>NZ_JACCKD010000009.1 GCF_013450155.1 Haloechinothrix aidingensis | reverse complement strand
GTACGCGTCGGCAAAACCCCCAGCGAAGCAGCCGAACTCGCCCGCGAACTCTACAAACAACTCTGAGCGGTTCGTAGGGATCGACACGGCGAGCGGGGCCGGGCACAGTGACTGTGTGCCCGGCCCCGCTCGTATGCCGGGGAACCGGACCGGGCCCGCGTCCGTCCCACCGTGCGGGGTGGGCTAGCGTCCGCCCTGTCAGCTGCAGGTGCAGCCGGTTACCGGAGCTGAGGGAGCGTCGTGCGGCGGGTGGACGGCGCGGTCCCGCTGGGGCGAGCGACGGGGTGCGCGCGTTCGTCCACCGGTGCATGACCCGACCCGTGACGACGACACAGGAGCGAAGACATGACGATGCCGAGCAGCGGGTTCCCGGCGCAGGGCCCCCAGCAGGCACAGCAGGCCTACCAGCAGCAGCCGAACCCGCAGGCACAGGGCACTCAGTTCCTCCCGTCGATGTCCGGGCACGCATCCGGTGGTACCGGCCGCCCCGCTCCACCGCTGGGGTTGATCCTGGCACTTGTCGTCACCGCCCTCGGTGTCGGCAGCTACTTCGTCAGCTTCGCTGATGTCGTGCCCGCTTCCAGCCCCAAGGTGATGTTCTTGCTGGTCGGCGGTCTTCTCGCCGCGTTGCACGCGCTTCCCGGCGGGCCGAGGAGCCTGCCGTTCGCCGCGTTGCTGAGCGTGACGGGATTCCTCCTGGCGTTGAGCGCGATGATCGACGCGGCATCGGTGGCCGGGGCGCTCGTGGTGTTGCTGATCATGGCGATCCTGCAGATGGCGGCGGCGGTGGTCGCGTTGCTGCTCGAGTACGGCGTGCTCCCGCCGCCGAGCCAGCAACCGGCCCAGCGACCGGCTCCACCGCAGCCCGGCCAGTACGCGCAGCCGGGGGTGCAGGGCCCGTACGGGCAGCAGATGCCACCCCAGCAGCAGACCCAGCAGCAGACCCAGCAGCAGACCCAGCACGGGGCGTTCGGCACACCTGCCGCGCAGGGGGCCCAATCCCCGGCGGCCGGGTACCCGCAGCCGGGCCAGTTCGCCGGACCGGCCTCCGCCCAGCAGGAGCAGGTCCCGTCGCCGCAGCCGACGCAGTACGCACCGCACCAGGGCCAGTTCCACCATCACTCCGCCACGCAGGCGCAGAGCGGCTCAGAGCACGCCGAGGGGGAGCAGCGCGCTGACTGACGGCGCCGCGGGGTGCCCGGTACAACACGGTCGCCACCGTCGCTAGCCCGGGAGGGTGGGGATGCCCACAGGGTCGCGCTGCCGGCGGCGTGCCGCGGCTGCTGTGCGGCGTTCCGGTGCGATCGTGGTGGCAGGGTTTCTGTCGGGCCGCACGATGTGAGGGACGGGTGTAGCGACTGTGGTTGCCAGGCTGCGCGTTCTCCTCGCCGCGGCAACGCTTCCCCTGGTTGCCGGTTACGTCGCGGTGGCAGCGGTGCTCGCCGGGATCGCGGCGACAGCCGAGCAGGCGGACGCCTCCGTACCAGGGGTGCTGCGTGCTGCGGGGCCCGGATGGCTGGCTGTGTACCAGGTTCCGGTCTCCATCGACGGTCACGAGCTCGGTGTCCTGCCGCTGGCGGCGACCGCCGCGATCTTCGCGCTCGTGGCCAAGGTGGCGCACGGAGCCGTCGCGCGGTTGGGGGCAACGGATCCTGCGTACCCGCTCATGGTCATCGCGGTGATCTCCACCGCGCACGGCCTGGCAGGGGGCGGTGTCGCGTTGCTGGTGCTGCCGGAGCCGGTGACCGTGGAGACGGGTGCCGCGGTCGTGGTCCCGGCGTTGCTCGCCGGGCTCGCCGCGACGGTGGGTGCTGCCCGGCGGGTCGACCTGCGTGACCATGTCCGGGCCCACATCGATGAGGCGGCTGTGCGCGGTTTGCGTGCCGGCCTGCTCGGAGTCGCCGCGCTTGTGGCTGCCGGCATGCTGGTCCTGCTGGTCTCGGCCGCGTTGTCGGTGGGAACCGCGCGGGACACGTTCGCCGAGTACGCCCTCGGGGCGGGCGGTGGGCTCGGCATGCTGCTGCTGTCCATCGTCTACCTGCCCAATGCCGTGCTGTCCGGGGTGGCCTTCGTGACCGGTCCGGGCTTCTCGATCGGCCCGGTGTCGGTGACCCCGTTCGGGCTCAGCGGGGGCGCGCTACCCGGGGTGCCGCTGCTGGCCGCCGTTCCGGAACAGTACGGAGCGTGGTGGCCCGCGCTGCTGGCGCTCCCGGCCTGCGCGGGGGTTCTCGTCGGATGGGTGCTGCGCCGTTCGGATCCGCAGCCGGTGGTCCGGCTGCGCAGCGTGACCGTCGCCGGTGTGTGTGCCGCCTTCGGATGTCTCGTGTTGACCTCGATGGCTGGTGGTCAGCTCGGTGACGGCGGGATCGGTGCCATGGAGATCCCCGCCGCCCTGGTCTCGCTCGCCGCGTTCGGGTGGATCGCGGTTCCCGCGGGGCTCGTCAGCTGGCTCGCGGGCCCGCGAGCGGTCGCCGCCGAGGCGGGTGTGGATGCCGGCGAGGAGGACGACGCTGCCGAGGAGGATGCTGCCGAGAACGACCTTGCCGAGAACGACGCTGCCGGGATCGGCGACGGCGCTGCGGACGACGACGCTGCGGACGATGGTGCGGAGGACGGCGACGGCGCTGCGGACGATGCCGGGGAGCGCGACGGGGACCCCGTCGGCGACACCGGCGGGGACACCGGCGAGCCCGACGGCGACACCGACGGGGACACCGTCGGCGAGCCCGACGGTGCTGAGCAGCTCGCCGCGCCTGCCGACCCCGTAGCGGAGCAGGGGTCCGGCGGCGAGGACCGCGACGGCGGGCATCGGGATCCCGAGGCCGCCGGGGAGAGCGCGGGGGAGCAGGGGGATACCGATACCCGCGGACCGGTACGCGCTGCGGAAGGCGAGGACCCCGAGGACGACGAGGACACCCCGGCCGGCGAGGACACCCCGGCTGGCGAGGACAGCGGCACGGGTATCGCTGACGCGGGCGAGTACACCGCGGATGCCGCGGAGCGGACCGCCGGCGGGTGATGCCGTGGCGCGGGCTCGGGGTGCATTCCAGATCACCCCATGATGTCCCGCGCGCGGGACGGTGGTGGGGTGATGTCTAGGGTTGGCTGTGCCATCCGTTCGATCCCGTGCGCGTAGCCGCGCGAGTCCAGGCAAGGAGCGGCGTTGCAACGTCCGTGGCGAGTACCGGCAGGTGCTGGGCAGGCAGAGGTGCAGCACGACGCGCCGGAAGAGGGGTCTGTCGCCAGGCTCGTCGTGCTCGCCTCGGGGTCGGGGACGCTGCTGCAGGCGTTGCTGGAGTCCACCAGGGAGGCAGGCTTCCCGGCGCGGGTGGTCGCTGTCGGCGCCGACCGCGATGGCATCGCGGCGTTGCAGCGCGCCACGGACGCTGAGGTGGATCACTTCGTCGTGCGGCTGGCCGATCACGGCGATCGCGCCGCGTGGGATCGCGCGCTGACCGAGGCGGTTGCCGCGTACGAGCCGGACTTCGTCGTCTCGGCGGGCTTCTTGAAGATCCTTGGCCCGGAGTTTCTCGCTCGTTTCCCGTCCCGTGTGATCAACACACATCCGGCGCTGCTCCCGGCCTTTCCCGGGATGCACGCCGTGTCGGATGCGTTGGCGGCTGGGGTGAAGGTCACCGGATCCACCGTGCATTTCGCCGATGCCGGGGTGGATACCGGACCGATCATCGCCCAGGAACCGGTCGCGATCGCACCGGAGGACGATGAAGCGAGCTTGCACGAACGTATCAAGGCTGTTGAGCGAAGGCTGCTCGTCGACGTGGTGGCGAAGCTGGCTCACTACCGCTATACGGTGACTGGACGGAAGGTGAGTTTCTGGTGAGTGCATCGGATCAAGCTGTGGTGCGACGCGCCTTGCTCGGGGTGTCGGACAAGTCCGGCCTCGCAGAGCTCGCGACCGGGTTGCACGCCGCCGGTGTCGAGATCGTCTCGACGGGCGGCACCGCCGGTGCCATCCGCGACGCCGGCGTGCCGGTCACTCCGGTCGAGCAGGTCACAGGGTTTCCCGAATCGCTGGATGGCCGGGTGAAGACGCTGCATCCCGGTGTGCACGCAGGGTTGCTTGCCGATGTGCGCAAGCAGGAGCACCGGCGGCAGCTGGAGGAGCTGGATATCGCGCCGTTCGACCTGCTCGTGGTGAACCTGTACCCGTTCGCGGACACGGTCGCCTCCGGGGCGAGCGGGGAGGACTGTGTCGAGCAGATCGACATCGGCGGGCCGGCCATGGTGCGGGCCGCCGCGAAGAACCACCCCTCGGTCGCTGTGGTCGTCGACCCGCAACAGTACGACTGGGTGCTCGGCCGGGTGTCGGCAGGAGGATTCACCCTCGCCGAACGCAAGCGTCTCGCGGGCCAGGCGTTCGCCCACACGGCGGGTTACGACCTCGCGGTCGCCTCGTGGTTCGCCGACACCTATGCTCCCGACGACCAGGCGCGGGCCCCGGAGTTCCTGGGCAGCGCGTGGCGGCGCTCGGCGGTTCTGCGCTACGGGGAGAACCCGCACCAGCACGCCGCGCTCTACACCTCGGGATCGGGCGGGCTCGCGAATGCCGAGCAGCTGCACGGCAAGGAGATGTCCTACAACAACTACGTGGACGCCGACGCGGCTGTACGCGCCGCACACGATCACGACGAGCCCGCCGTGGCGATCATCAAGCATGCCAACCCGTGCGGGTTGGCGACCGGTTCGGACATCGCCGAGGCTCATCGCAAGGCGCACGCCTGTGACCCGGTCAGCGCGTTCGGCGGCGTCATCGCTGCCAACGGCTCGGTCGGGCTGGATGCCGCCGAGCAGATCGCCGAGGTGTTCACCGAGGTGGTCGTGGCTCCCGACTACACGGAGGACGCCCTCGACGTGCTGCGGCGCAAGAAGAACGTCCGCATCCTGCGCTGCGCTGCTCCGGGGCGCGGTGGCCGCGAGCTGCGGCCGATCACCGGCGGCGCGCTCATGCAGGCGGCGGATGCGCTGGATGCCGAAGGGGACGACCCCGCGAGCTGGACGCTGGCCACGGGCGCGGCCGCCGATGCGGCGACGTTGGCCGATCTGGCCTTCGCCTGGCGTGCCGTGCGCGCGGTGAAGTCCAACGCGATCCTGCTCGCCGACGACCGTGCCTCCGTGGGTGTCGGTATGGGGCAGGTCAACCGGGTGGACTCGGCGCATCTCGCTGTGCAGCGGGCGGGTGACCGCGCGCGCGGCTCGGTCGCCGCGTCGGATGCGTTCTTCCCGTTCCCCGACGGGTTGCAGGTGCTGCTCGACGCCGGGGTACGCGCCGTCGTGCAGCCGGGCGGTTCGGTACGCGACGCCGAGGTGATCGCGGCCGCCGAGGCCGCGGGCGTAACGCTCTACCTCACCGGAACCCGTCACTTCGCGCACTGATCTCCCCTCCGGGTGGGAGCCCAATGTCACGTTGGGCTCCCTAGATGGAACCAACGCCACCTTCGGCTCTCACCACCCCGCGCCAGCTGGAAGGAGCCCAAGGTGACAGCGGTTCCTTAGAAGGATCCCAACGCCACCTTCGGCTCCCACCGCGCGCGCTCAGCCGGCTTGACAGCACCGGGGCGATGAGGTTGACTATCGGTGTCGAACATCAGTTCGATACCTGTTGGTCAGGTGGTGTACGAGAGCCCGCCAAGGTGTGCTGCCTTCGGTGTGGTTGAGCGGAGGTGGTGATCGTGTCCGGCTCGGTTCGGTCCACCGGGGCGGTCGCGCGGCTCTCGTCGTTGCCAGGGGTGAGCACGGCCAGCGACATGGCCGCTGCCACCGGGCGGGGTCCGGCCACGGGACGGCTACTTCCCGTGCGCCCCGAGCTGTCCGCTGCGCTTCCTCTCGGGGGGTTGCGCAGAGGCAGCACGGTGTCGGTTCGAGGCTCGCGTGCTCTGCTGTTCGCGTTACTCGCCGAGGCCACGACACGGGGGTCGTGGGCGGCGATCGTGGGGATGCCCGATATCGGGGCGGTCGCGGCGGCAGAGCTCGGCGTGGATGTGCGCAGGCTGGCGGTGGTGCCCGCGCAGGGAACCGAGCTCCTGTCGGTGACAGCGGCCCTGCTGGACGGGCTCGACCTGGTCGTTCTCGGGGACGGTCTGCTGGCGCGGCACGCACTGTCGCGCCAGCAGACCGAGAAGTTGACAGCGCGTGCGCGGCACAGGGAAGCCGTGCTGCTCGCAGCCGATGCCTTCCCGGGGGCGGAGCTGGAGCTGCGCTGCACGCCGGGACGCTGGTACGGGCTCGACGAGTCGGGTGGCTACGGGTACCTGCGGGAGCGTGCGGTCACCGTGCACGGTTCCGGCAGGGGCGCCGCGGCGAAGCCCGTCCGGGTGAGCGTGCTGCTTCCCGGCCCGTCCGGGGGAGTGGCCGCGCCTCACTCGAGTGGCACGGAAACGTCTCGGGTGCGAGAAGCGGGGTAGCGGGTGCCGTCTCACGTCGCCTTCCCCGGCAGGGTGCTCGTGCTGTGGTGCCCTGACTGGCCGGTCACCGCGGCGGCCGCGGCTGCCGGCGTATCCCCGCATGTGCCGGCCGCGGTGTTCGCGGGCAACCGCGTGGTCACCTGTTCGGCCGTGGCGCGGCGCAACGGTGTGCGCAGGGGGATGCTGCGCCGGGAAGCGCAGTCCCGCTGCCCCGACGTCGCGGTGCTCGCCTCCGATCCCGCGCGTGACGCCCGGCTGTTCGAGCCGGTGGTCGCCGCGGCCGAGGAGCTCGTCCCCGGCGTTGACGTGGTACGCCCCGGGGTGGTCGCCGTTCCCGTGCGGGGAGCGGCCGCGTACTTCGGGGGCAGGAACTCACCGGATGCCGCGGAACACGCGTTCAGCGAGCGGCTGGCCGAGCAGGTCTCGGCAACGGCGGGGGTGGAATGCCAGGTAGGCATCGCCGACGGCCTGTTCGCCGCCCTGCTCGCCGCGCGTCGAGGGGTGCTCGTGCCCGAGGGGCGGGACGCGGAGTTCCTGGCGCCCCTTCCGGTCGCCGAGCTCGATCAGCAGGGCGAGAGCACGACCGAGTTCGTCGACCTGTTGCGGCGCCTGGGGCTGCGCACGCTCGGCCGGCTGGCGGAGCTGGACGAGCGCACCGTAGCTACCCGGTTCGGCCACGAGGGGGTGCTCGCGCACCGGATCGCGCGCGGTGCGGCCGAACGCCCACTCTCCCCGCGCAGGCCTGCCCAGGAGCTCGCTGTCGAGCAACACTGCGATCCGCCGCTCGAGCGGGTCGATACGGCGGCGTTCGTGGCCAGGACCCTGGCGGACCGGCTGCATGCCGGCCTGACCGCGCAGGACCTGGCCTGCACGAGGGTGGGTATCTATGCCCGTACCGAGGAAGGGGAGGAGCGCCACCGGGTCTGGCGCTCCGCGCGACCGGTGACCGCGCACGGCGTGGCGGATCGGGTGCGCTGGCAGTTCGAGAGCTGGCTGCAGGCGGGGTCCGGGGGCCGCCCGAGCAGCGGGGTGGTGCACCTGCGGCTGGTGCCGGAGGAACTGGTGCACGGTGCCGCGCTGCAGCTTCACCTGTGGCACGGCGCTGGTGCGGCAGGCGGGACGGAGGACGACCCCGGTACGGAACGGGCCTCCCGCGCCTTCACCCGGGTACAAGCCCTGCTCGGCCCGGAAGGCGTATGCACTCCCGTGCTGACCGGTGGGCGCGGACCCGCCGAGCGGGTCGAGTTCGTGTCCTGGGGAAGCTCCCCCGGCAAGCCCGGGGAGCAGGCACCGTGGCCGGGCAGGCTCCCGGCGCCGTCTCCGACGACGGTGCCGGCCCGCCCGGTACCGGCCGCCGTGTTGGACGACGAGCGCAGACCGGTGAGCCTCACCGCGCGGGGTGCGCTCACCTCTCGGCCACACTCCGTGGCCGTCGAGGACGGGGTAGCCAGGAACATCACCGGCTGGGCAGGGCCGTGGCCGGTGGACGAGCGGTGGTGGGACAGCGCGGCGGAGGGCCGGCGCGCCAGGATCCAGGTGGTGACCACGGGCGACGGGCCGGCCCTGCTCCTGCTGCTGCGCGAGCACGGAAAGCCACGATGGATAGTTGAGGGAGTGTACGACTAGTGGGCTGGTACAACCCGCCGATGCGGTGGTCCGAACTGGAGCGAACCCTGTCCGGTCGCCCGAGGCGCGCGGACGACCAGGGCGACGGTTCGGACAGTCCGGCGTGGACGCGACGCCGTGAGGGCTATCTCAGGCCGGACGACCTCCGCTCGCTACGCGAGGACGATCACACCGGGGCCGGTACCCGCGTGCCCTACGCCGAGCTGCACTGCCACTCCAACTTCAGCTTCCTCGACGGGGCCAGCCATCCGGAGGAACTGGTCGAGGAGGCCTCCCGTCTCGGGCTGGATGCCGTGGCGCTGACCGATCACGACGGGATGTACGGGGTGATGCGCTTCTCCCAGGCAGCGCACGAGCTCGGCGTGCGCACGGTCTTCGGCACGGAACTCAGCATCGGCCTGTCACAACCGCAGAACGGTGTCGCCGACCCGGAGGGCGAGCACCTGCTGTTGCTGGCGCGCAACCCGCGCGGGTACAGCGACCTGTGCCGGGTGCTGACGGAAGGCCAGCTCGGCACGGGTGAGGGGGACGGTGACGATCGCGGTGGGGTGCGGGGAACCGCGGAGAAGGGCAAGCCGGTCTACCGGCTCACCGATGTCGCCGAGCAGGTGGCCGAGAACTGCGTCGTGCTCACCGGCTGCCGGAAGGGGGCCGTGCGTACGGCGTTGGGCACCGCGCGGTCCGGCCACGAGTACCGGGCCGCCGCCGACCGGTTGCGGGAGCTCGGTGAGCTGTTCGGCTGGGACAACGTTCTCGTCGAGCTCTTCGACCACGGCATGCCTGCCGACAGCGCGCACAACGACGTCCTGGCCACGCTGGCCGCGGAGTTCGGGCTGCCGACGGTGGCGACGGGCGTCGCGCATTACGCGGCGCCCGAGCGGGGCAGGTTGGCCGCCGCGCTGGCCGCTGTCCGGGCGCGGCGCAGCCTGGATGAGATGGACGGCTGGCTCCCTCCGGCACACGGCGCGCACATGCGGTCCGGAGCCGAGATGGCCGAGCGGTTCGCCCGCTATCCCGGCGCGGTCGGCCGGGCCGCCCTGCTGGGTGTGGAATGCTCCTTCGACCTCACCCTGATCGGCCCCGAACTGCCGCCCTTCGACGTGCCGCCGGGGCACACCGAGGCCAGCTACCTGCGCCAGATGACCTACTACGGGGCGCTCGAACGGTACGGCAGCCGCGAGTCCTGCCCGGATGCCTACCGCCAGCTCGAGAGGGAGCTGGCGGTCATCACCGAGCTGGGCTTTCCCGGCTACTTCCTGATCGTCGCCGACATCGTCCGGTTCTGCCGGGAGAACGACATCCTGTGCCAGGGACGCGGCTCGGCGGCGAACTCGGCCGTGTGTTTCGCCCTGGGGGTGACCAACGTCGACCCCGTGCGGTGGGGGCTGCTGTTCGCGCGCTTCCTGGCCACCGAACGGGACGGCCCGCCGGACATCGACATCGACATCGAGTCCGACCGGCGGGAGGAGGTCATCCAGTACGTCTACGCCAAGCACGGCAGGTTGCGTGCCGCTCAGGTCGCCAACGTCATCACCTACCGGGCCCGCTCGGCGGTGCGGGACGTGGCGAAGGCACTCGGGTACTCGCCGGGGCAACAGGACGCCTGGAGCAAGCAGGTGGAGCGCCGGGGCACGCGGCCGGGCCCGGTCAACGGCCAGCCCTACACGGCCCAGGTCACCGGCGGGGACGTGCCGGAACCCGTGCTCAGGCTCGCCACCGAGCTGGGTGACTTCCCGCGCCATCTCGGTATCCATCCGGGTGGCATGGTTCTCGCCGACCGTCCGGTGAGCGAGGTATGCCCGGTCGAGCGGGCGCGGATGGACGGTCGCACCGTGCTGCAGTGGGACAAGGACGACTGTGCCGCGGCGGGGCTGGTCAAGTTCGACCTGCTGGGCCTGGGGATGCTCTCCGCCCTGCACTACGCGACCGACCTCGTGGCCGAGCACGAGGGCGTCTCGGTGGACATCGGACAGCTGGACCTGGCGGACCAGGAGGTGTACGCGATGCTGCGCCGCGCCGATGCCGTGGGGGTGTTCCAGGTGGAAAGCCGGGCACAGCTGGCCACCCTGCCCAGACTCAACCCGGGGACGTTCTACGACCTCGCCGTGGAGGTCGCGTTGATCCGCCCCGGCCCGATCCAGGGTGGCGCGGTGCACCCCTACATCCGCAGGCGCAACGGCGAGGAAGAGGTGAGCTACGAGCACCCGTTGCTGGCGAACGCGCTGGACAAGACCTACGGTATCCCGCTGTTCCAGGAACAGCTCATGCAGATCGCGGTGGACGTGGCGGGTTTCGGTCCCGGCGAGGCGGACGAGCTGCGCAGGGCGATGGGCGCCAAGCGTTCGGCCAGGAAGATGGAACGGCTGCGGGAACGCTTCTGCGCGGGGGCGATGCGCAACGGTGTGGGTGCCGAGCTCGCCGAGCGCATCTACGAGAAACTGCTCGCCTTCGCCAATTTCGGTTTCCCGGAAAGCCATGCCCTCAGCTTCGCCCATCTGGTGTTCGCCAGCGCCTACTTCAAGCGCTACCACCCGGCGGCGTTCTGCGCGGCCCTGCTGCGCGCCCAGCCGATGGGGTTCTACTCTCCCCAGTCGCTGGTCGCCGACGCGCGCAGGCATGGCGTGACGGTGCGCGGCCCGTGCGTCAACGCCGCGGCCGCACACACCGGGCTGGAACCGCTCGGGGAGGGGAGCGAGGAGCCCGCGGTGCGTATCGGGCTGGCTTCGGTGCGCTCGCTCGGTCAGCACGGTGCAGCGGAGATCGTCGCGGAGCGGGACCGTGGCGGTCCGTTCACCAGCCCCGCCGACCTGGCGCGGCGGGTGCGGCTGCGGAGGGCGCAACTCGAGGCGCTCGCCACGGCCGGTGCGTTGCACTGTTTCGAACCGGACCGGCGTAAGGCGCTGTGGGGCGCCGGTGCCGTGGCGCGGGAACAGGACGGCACGTTGCCGGGCACCGGCGTCGGGACGGCTGCCCCCGAGCTGCCCGGGATGGACCCCGTCGAGCTCGCTGTCGCCGACGTCTGGGCGACGGGGCTGTCGCCGGACAGCTTCCCGACGCAGTTCCTCCGGCAGCACCTGGAGGAGCTGGGGGCGCTGCCCGCGGAGCGTCTCCACACGGTCGAGCACGGCAGCCGGGTACTGATCGGGGGTGCGGTGACTCACCGCCAGCGTCCGGCCACGGCGGGCGGGGTGACGTTCCTCAACATCGAGGACGAGACCGGGATGGTCAACGTGGTGTGCTCCCCGGGGCTGTGGGGGCGCTACCACCGTGTGGCGCGGTCGAGCACGGCGCTGCTGATCCGTGGGGTGGTGGAGCACGACCAGCACGGGGCGGGAGTGGTCAGCGTGCTCGCCGACCGGCTGCAGCATCTGGACCTGCGGATCCCCTCGGCCTCCCGGGACTTCCGGTGAGCGGTGCCGGTCGGCACCGGGGCCGGTGTCGGCCCGCTGTGCCAACCTGGCCGCATGGCTGACATCGACGCCGTCACCGAGACCGGCGCGAACTACCGGGATGCCGTGTGCGCGGGCGAGACCTGGGTCGATCGGCACTTCCTTCGCTGTGATTTCACCGAGGCGGACCTGCACGGTCTTCGTACCCAGGGGTGCACGTTCACCGACTGTACGTTCGTCCGGACCGATCTCGGCGAGTCGAGCCACGCGTCCTCGGCGTTTCGTACGTGCACGTTCCAGCGGGCGAGCCTTGGCGGAAGCTCGTGGTATCGGTGCAGCTTGCTGGGGTCGACGATCGTGGACTGCCGGATACGTCCGGTCACCGTCGTCGACAGCGACCTGACCCTGGTCGGGCTCGGCGGGGCGGATCTGCGCGGGACCGACCTGTCCCGGCTACGGCTGAGGGAGGCCAACCTGAGCGAGGCCGACCTGCGGGAGGTCGACCTGCGGAACGCGGACCTCTCCGGTGCCCGGTTGCTGCGGACCCGGCTCGACTCCGCCGACCTCCGGGGCACCGTGCTGGACGCCGACGGCCTCGTCCAGGCCTCGTTGCGCGGCGCTCACGTCGATACCGAGACCGCCCTCGCCTTCGCCGCCGCCCACGGCCTGCGCTGGAGCGCTGAATGACGCATTCAACTCGCGAGACGGACTGGAAGCGTCATTCAGCATTCCCTAGTCGACGGGTGGGTCGCCGGGCTCGAGCTCGATCAGCACGCCGCTGTCGAGGAGCTCCTGTACCGACACCGGCAGCAAGTACGCGTGACCGCCACCCGGCTGGTTGAACCACGGGATCGCGACGCCGGTGAGCGCTTCGATGGGGCGCTGCACCCGGTAGACGTGATAGGTCCGGTGCACCCACTCGGGCACCAGGGATCGCTCCTCGAACGGGGTCCCCGCGATGTAGGTGAGGTTGCCGTCGGGAGAGCCGAACCGGTCCAGCTCGCTGCCGGCCGGTAGCTGGCGGATCTCCTTGCCTCGGAACAGGGTCAGCGGGGGCTCGCCCGGCAGTGGCTGGATCGGCCACTGCTGTCCCGGACCCGGCTGTGCGGGCGTGCCACCGGCCTTCGACGGCTGGGAAGCCGTCTCGGGAAGCTGCTGGGACGGTGCCGCCCCAGCAGCCGCCCCAGCAGCAGGCCCAGCCTCGTGCTGGGCTCGCTCGGCACCGGTGGCTTGCGCCGCAGGCTGTTCTGCCAGCAGCAGCTTGCCGAGCATGAACGCGGCAGCGTCCTCGGCGTCACCGAAGACCGCAGGGTTGGTGAGTGACTCGTCGTACCAGCCGACCCGCCACCCGTTGTCGACCTGCTCCAGGCTCCACGCGTGCCGGGCCGGTTCGCCGATCCGGAAGCGTGCGCGATCCACTCCCAGCTCGTCGAGCTTGCTGGCGAGCCGCTCGATCACGGGGAAGTCGGCGAGCGCGGCCGCCTGCGCCTCGCTGCCCGACGGCGGGCCTGCCGCGTGCCGGTCCGCGGGCTCACCTCCACCCGGCTGGGGGTGCGGCTCGGCCTGCGGTGGGGGCGCGGCCTGGTGACGGGGTGGTGGCGGAGGCGGTGCTTGCTGGGCTTGCTGGTTGCTGCCGCCTGCGACGTAGCTGCTGGCCGCCGCGCGCTGCTCCTGGGTGACCTCGGGAACGGTGAAGCCGTTGGCGCGGATGTGCGCGACCAGGTCGGGCTCGGGTGCGACGCCGTGCTCGCGGAGGTAGTAGTTGACCGCGGCAGGCCAGATCCATGTCCCGTCGCTGTGGAAGGCCACGGGCACGGTCGGCTCGGACTGCCCGCTGAGCCGGTCGGTGTCCACGCCGTTACCCGGCAGCACGACGGGGGCGGTGTTGAGGTACTCGAGAACCTTCTCCCGCTCGTCGCTGTCCAGTTCCGCGCGGTTGATCAGCGGCCGCCCCGAGGGGCCGGTGCCGTCGAACACGCGCGCGAACCGGAACCGCGGGCCGGGACGCTCTGGGCCGAGGCCGGCGAGACGCCGCATCAACCACTCCGGGACGTTGTCGTCGGAGCGGGGGAACATGCGCAGCTCATCCGAGTAAGCCTGTGGCGGTGGCTCCATGTTCCATTGCGGTTCGTCCCGGTCGTACTCCAGGTTGTAGCTCGCCGGAGCATCGAGCTGGTACACCGCGTTGAACCAAGTGCCGCGCTGGTCGCGGTACATCCCCGCGCGGAGCTTGCCGAACATCGACGCGATGTCGTGGGTCGCGATCCACTCGCGGGTGGTCCCGTCGGTGAAGGTAACCTCGCCGTCGAGCTCGTGGTACTTGCCAACGGCGCGGTACTCGGCAGTGATGCTCTGCCAATCCTGCGGGGCTGCCCGCAGCAGGGCGAGGCCAATCTGCTTGACCAGGGTGTCCTGCTCCGTTGCGTTGAGCTGTGTCGCGTGTGCCACCTCAACATCTTGACGTGTAACCAGGGATTCTGCACAGGGGCGTGTGACAAGCACAGCCCTTGCGGCGGGTCGATTGTGAAGGATGAGCGAAATCGTCACCTCCGCGGACGGTAAGTGGCAGACGAGGAAGTTCCCGGGCGTGGCTCTGGCACTCGCCGCGGGAGGAGCCCTCGCCGTCCAGGCGCGTATCAACGGTCAGCTTGCCACCGATTTGGGTGACTCGATGCTGGCGGCGGTGATCTCGTTCGGCGGTGGGCTCGTCGCCCTGCTGGCACTGCTGACCTTCGTATCCGATATGCGCGGCGGGGTGCGCAGGTTGGCCGATGCCCTGGTTCGTCGCACGTTGCCTCCGTGGCACCTGCTCGGAGGTGCAGGCGGTGCGATGCTCGTCGCCAGCCAGTCGGTCACCGTCGGCGTGCTCGGTGTCGCCTTGTTCACGGTCGGTGTCGTCGCGGGACAGACGATCAGCGGGCTGGTCGTGGACAGGATCGGCCTCGGGCCTGCCGGGCCGCGCGCGATCAGCGTGCCACGCCTGGTCGGTGCGGCGGTCATGCTGGTGGCTGTGGTGATCACGATGCGAGGCGGCATCGTGATGGCAGGCGCGGGCGCGTGGCTGCTGGTCCTGCCGATCGTCGCGGGCTTCGCCATCGCGGTCCAGCAGGCCGTCAACGGCCGGGTGAGTGCGGCCTCGGGCAACGCCATGACGGCGACCCTGGTCAACTTCGCGGTCGGTACATCGTTCCTTGTCCTGGCATGGGTGGTGTCGCTGGTACTCAGGGGCGGTCCTACCGGCGCGCCCACCCATCCGATGCTCTACACCGGCGGCCTCATCGGCATCGGGGTCATCGCCGTTGCCGCGGTCGTGGTGCGCTGGACCGGGGTGCTCGTGCTGGGGCTCGCGACAGTCGCGGGTCAGCTTGCCGGCTCGTTCCTGCTGGATGTCTTCCTGCCCGCCCACGACGAGGACGTCACGGTGGCTACGGTCGTCGGGCTGCTTCTCGCGCTGGCCGCGACGGCCTGCGCATCGATCCCGCACAGGGAGCGGGGCCGGTCGGCTGCTCTGCGAGAATGAGCGCGTTGGGGCACGTGGTACGGCCGGCGTGCTGGCGCGTCCCGCGAGCCGCGGCACGGGATGAGGATCGAACCGGACGTTGGAGGGCAGGCTGTGGCCACGCTGCTGGATGGGAAGGCAACCAAGGACGCCATCTTCGCCGAGCTCGAGCCCAGGGTGTCCGCCCTTGCCGAGCAAGACGTGGTACCGGGGCTGGCTACGGTGCTTGTGGGGGACGACCCGGCCTCGCAGAATTACGTGCGGTCGAAGCATCGCGACTGCGCGGCAGTCGGCGTGCGCTCGATCAGCAGGGAGCTACCCGGGGACGTGTCGCAGGCAGAGCTGGAAGCGGTGATCGATGAGCTCAACGCCGACCCCGCGTGCTCGGGCTACATCGTGCAGCTCCCCCTTCCCGGACACATCGACACCGGCGCGGTCCTGGCCCGTATCGACCCGGCCAAGGATGCCGACGGGTTGGCTCCGAGCAGCCTGGGCAGGTTGGTGCTCGGGGAGCCGGGGCCGCTGCCGTGCACCCCGCGCGGCATCATCGAGCTGCTGCGCCGCTACGACATTCCGCTGGCAGGCGCCCACGTGGCAGTGGTAGGCAGGGGAATCACGGTCGGTCGCGCTCTCGGCCTGTTGCTGACGCGCAAGTCGGAGAACGCGACGGTCACGCTGTGCCACACCGGCACGCGCGATGTGGCCGCGGAGACTCGCCGCGCGGATATCGTCGTCGCGGCCGCTGGCGTACCGCACCTGATCACTCCGGACCACGTCAAGTCCGGGGCGGCCGTGCTCGATGTGGGCGTCTCCCGGGTGGACGGCGTGCTGACCGGCGACGTCGCGCCGGGTGTGGCCGACGTGGCTGCCCACCTGTCGCCCAACCCGGGTGGGGTCGGGCCGATGACGCGAGCGATGCTGCTCACGAACGTCGTGGAGGCCGCCGAGCGGGCCCGTGGTCAGGTCCTCGCGGGTCGAGGTGCGTGATGGTCTCGCGGCTCGCCCGCTGGCGGCAGCCCGTGGTGGCCCACCTGCCCTTCGGGGTGGTGCTGGTCATGGTGGCGGCGGGCATGGTGCGTATCGCGCAGTACCACTGGCGTGAGGGCGCGGCCCTGATCGCGTTGTCGCTGCTGGCGGCGGCGCTGCTACGTGCGGTGCTGTCCACGGAGCGCGCGGGCCTTCTCGTGATCCGCGGGCGCGCCGTCGATGTTGCGTACTACTCGGCCTTCGGGCTGATGATCATGTCTGTAGCGCTGACCATCACCGGCGGCCCGTTCCACTGACGGGCTAACGGTTCGGGTGCATGACCTCACTGTCGGGACCGGGATAGATCAGGCTCTCGTGCCCGTCGGAGAACCGGACGAGGTACGGCGGATGCCCGTCGTCGCCACGCACCTCGAGGATCTCGGCCTGTTGTTCCCCAGCACCGACGGTACGGCCGTGGATGAGGATCTGGTCCCCTGTCGTCGCTTGCATGCCGACCACCTCCTTGCGCGTCCCAGGGTAGGAGAGCGCGCTGTTGCGCGTCGATGGTTGGCGACCCGGTCCACCGGGTGTGGTGAGCGGGTCCCGATACCGTGGGTGCGTGGCTGAGGTCATCGATACGGCCGACGGCGTATGTGGGGTCATCGCGTTGCGTTCGGCCGACGAACATTACGAGGTCATCGCCGACGGCGTGTTCCTCATGGATACCCGGGACGGCGAGTCGGAACGCCTGATGATCACCAGTGTCGCCGACGAGATCGGCGCTCGCCAGGCAGGCTGTGCGCGCGTCCTGATCGGCGGGCTGGGGGTCGGGTACTCGTTGCGGGCCGCCCTGGACCACCCGGCGGTGGGCGAGGTCGTCGTCGTCGAGCGGGAGAAGGCGGTCGTCGCGTGGAACACGACGGGGCCGTTGCGGCAGGTGCACGGGGACGCGCTCGCCGACGATCGGGTGCGGGTGGTCGAGGCCGACCTGCTCGAGTGGCTCGGCCGCACGGACGAACGATTCGACGCGCTGTGCATGGATATCGACAACGGGCCGAGCTGGACCGTCAGCGAGAGCAACGCCGAGCTCTACACCCCGGACGGGGTGGAGCTGATGTGGTCGCGGCTGCGCGCGGGAGGTTTGCTGTCGGTGTGGGGTGCGCAGGACGACGCGACCTTTACCGCGCGGCTGCGCGCGCAGTTCGCCGAGGTGCGTACCGAGACGGTCGAGGTGCGGCGGGGCGAGCCCGATGTCGTCTGGGTGGCGCGCCGGGAACGCTGAGCCACGGCGACGCGTTCGAGTTGCCGGCCACCAGCACGAGGAGCACCCTTTGACGGTGAGCGGGCGCCGGTTGGCGGCGTGCCGCATGCCCAGTCAGGACAGGAGGTGCCGTTGTGGGTACGTGCGAGGTGTGCGGGAACGACTACTGGATGGCCTTCGAGGTGCGCACGTCCAGCGGTCACACACATGTATTCGACTCCATCGAGTGTGCCGCGCAGCGGATCGCACCGGAGTGCGAGCACTGCCGGTGCCGGGTGCTCGGGCACGGCGTGGAGGTCGACGGCCGGTTCTTCTGTTGCGCCCATTGCGCGCGTTCGGCCGATGCCGCCAAGGGAGCTGATATCCGCGACGCCGTCGGCGCGCATCCGGGCGTGTAGCTGACCGGCGCTGCGAGATACGGGGCACGGGTGTGCCGGCGATACGGTGGGCCCATGCGCCTGGATCGCCGGTGTCTCCGGTACGCCGTTTCCGCTCTCGCGCCCGCGGTGCTCGTGCTCGGCGCCTGTACGGACACGATCGCCGGTTCCGCGGCCCCGGTCACCTTCGACGGGGCAGAGCTGGTCGAGATGCTGGCCGGCACGTGGCAGGGGGAGTACACGTGCCCGCAGGGTCAGCAAGGTATGACGTTGGTCATCGACGGGGGTAGCCAGGGCGATGGCCAGGGGCGGCTGGTCGTCGAGTTCTTCGAGCTCAGCCACAACCCGGGAGTCGCGGAGGGAAGCTTCCTGGCGCGCGTCACCGTTGACGAGGACGGCACCGTGGAGTTCACCCCCGAGCGCTGGATCGAGCGACCGGACGGTTACGCGATGACCCCCCTGGTCATCAGCGATGCGATCGCGCGGGGGACCACGCGGCTGCGTGGCGATGTCGACTCCCCGGGGTGCGGGGAGTTCGTGGTGGAGAAGCAGTAGGGCTTCGCTCCCGCGCCCGGGCGAGCGTCCGGTCGAGCGTCCGGCCGAGCGTCGACGCGGACGGGTCACGGATAGCACGATGGGGTGAGTGCTGCGCCAGCAGGCATTACTGCTGGGTAACCAGGGGACGGGCGACAGGCTGCTCCTTTACCAGTACGCTTGTACCGCTAAGAAGTGCTGACGTCGAGCTCTGTCCCGCCCGCCGGAGCACTGCCGGGTAGTCGCGGCCGCCGACAGGCGGACCCGCCTACCGGGCAGGCGGACGGACCACCGCAGGGCTGATAACTAGAGACGCGAAGATCCGCGAGAGGAGCACCCGGCGCTCATGGGCAAGATCAAAGTCCAGGGGACCGTCGTCGAGCTGGATGGCGACGAAATGACCCGCATCATCTGGCAGTTCATCAAGGACAAGTTGATTCACCCGTACCTGGATGTGAATCTCGAGTACTACGATCTCAGCATCTCCGAGCGCGACCGCACGGATGACCAGGTCACGGTCGACGCGGCGAACGCGATCGCCAAACACGGCGCCGGTGTGAAATGCGCGACAATCACTCCCGACGAGGCGCGGGTCGAGGAGTTCGGGCTGAAGAAGATGTGGCGCAGCCCGAACGGAACGATCCGCAACATTCTCGGCGGCGTGGTGTTCCGCGAACCGATCATCATCTCGAACATCCCCCGTCTGGTGCCCGGCTGGACGAAGCCGATCATCATCGGCAGGCACGCGCACGCCGACCAGTACAAGGCCACCGACTTCAAGGTGCCCGGTCCCGGCACGCTCACCCTCACCTACACGCCGGAGGACGGCTCCGAACCGATGGAGTTCGAGGTCGCCCGCTACCCGGAAGGCGGCGGCGTCGCGATGGGCATGTACAACTACCGCAAGTCCATCGAGGATTTCGCCCGCGCGTCCCTGCAGTACGGGCTCGACCGGAACATGCCGGTGTACATGTCGACGAAGAACACGATCCTCAAGTCCTACGACGGCATGTTCAAGGACGTCTTCGCCGAGATCTACGAGTCCGAGTTCAAGGCGGACTTCGAGGCCAAGGGCCTGACCTATGAGCACCGCCTCATCGACGACATGGTCGCGGCCTCGCTGAAGTGGGAAGGCGGCTATGTATGGGCGTGCAAGAACTACGACGGTGACGTGCAGTCGGACACCGTCGCGCAGGGCTTCGGATCTCTCGGCCTGATGACCTCGGTGCTGCGCAGCCCGGACGGCAGGATCGTCGAGGCCGAGGCCGCGCACGGCACGGTGACCCGGCACTACCGGCAGCACCAGCAGGGCAAGGAGACCTCGACCAACCCGATCGCGTCGATCTTCGCGTGGACGCGCGGCCTGGAGCACCGCGGCAAGCTGGACGGCACGCCGGAGGTCGCCGAGTTCGCGCGCACGCTCGAGCAGGTCGTCATCGAGACCGTGGAAAGCGGCAGGATGACCAAGGATCTCGCGCTCATCGTCGGTGACGACACGCCGTTCCAGACCACAGACGAGTTCCTCACGAGCCTGGACGAGAACCTGCAGAAGAAGATGGCCTCGCGCTGACCCGCCGTTGCCCGGCCGGCGACGCGCCGACGGCCCCGCAGGCATACTGGTGTCAGGCGTTGGAGGTGGTCGTTGAAACTGGCCGATAACGGTGGGGAACTGGATCGAGCGCGACACGTGGACTGGCGCGACCGCACGTCCGTCAAGGGCGGTCCGCTCGTCCACGGGCTCGCGCGCGCGGGCTGGGGTGCCGGTGCCGTGGTCGGTGCGGCAGTCGTGCCCGGCGCGGTCGTGCTCGGCGGCGCGCTCGGTGGCACCGGTATCGGCGCGGCGCTGCTGGTGCTGGCCGTGCTGCTCGTCGCGGGGGCGGTGCCGGGTGCCGCGTTGGGCGCGCTCGCCCAGCAAGGCGCACGGTCATGGCTGTGCGCGCCGACCGAGCAGGAACAACGCTCGGCCCGCGCACGCTCGGCGCACGCCGAGCGACTGGACGCCTCGGACCTGGACGATTCCAGCCGGTGGGGTCGGCACTACCAGGCCTGCGCCGCGTCCGTCCACGCCTTCCACGAGCTGGTGCGTACGGTTCCGGCAGGCCGGAGCCGGGACTGGCTCGCCGATATCGGTGAACGCCTGGACGGCGAGCTCGCCGAGGCGTTGCGGCTGGCGCGGCTCGGCCAGCAGCTCGACAGCGGCGTTTCCCAGCACGAGGAGCAGGCGGCGACCCCGGAACGCATCGTCGAGCGGTTGCGGGCGGCGGAGGCCGACTTCGCAGCCACGGTCGAGCGCGCTTCGGCGATCGCGCTGGAGTCCACGGGTGACAGCGACTTCCAGCACCTGCACGCCGAGCTCGACATGCTCGCCGAGCAGGCCCCGCGGCTGCGCCTTCCCGGGGGGCACGAGTAAGGGGAGCCATGACGCACGCGCGGCTGCCTGACGAGTCCGCCACCTGGACGGAAGATGAGCGCGAACGCGCGGCACGGGTGCTCGACGGGCGCACGACCGTGGTGAACGTTCGCAAGTCCGGCCCGCACAAACGTCTCGTGCCCTGGCTGGTGCGACAGGATCTGTTGACCTACGTGGGGCACGCCGGCCCCCGGCACTCCTGGCCCGGGTCCGACTTCGCCAGCCCGTTCGTCAAGCAGGCCCGGACGGACCGTGCTGCCGCCAAGCGTAGCTACGAGCGGTGGCTCGACGAGCAGGATGAGCTGGTACGCAGGCTGCGTAGCGGCGAGCTGTCCGGACGTGCGCTCGGCTGCTGGTGCGCGCCGGAACCCTGCCACGCGGACGCGCTCGCGGAGCGGGCGGGCTGAGGGGCGGCTTCCGCCGCTTCCGCCGCCCCGGCCGGGCGCGAGCCGACCGGAGCGGCCCCTCCGTCGGGGGTGGCCGGTACGCTGCCGGCGTGCTCACGGTTTCCACGGTCAACGTCAACGGCCTGCGCGCAGCGGCCCGCAAGGGGTACACGTCCTGGCTGGACGGCACCGATGCCGACATCGTCGCGTTGCAGGAGGTCCGGGCCGAGCCGGACCAGCTGGCTGCCGGTGTGCGTGATCCGGAAGGATGGCATCGCACCATCGCGCCCGCCGCGGACAAGGGGAGAAACGGGGTGGCCCTGCTGTCCCGCCGGGAGCCGCACGAGGTGCGCGTGGGGTTCGGTTCCACCGAGTTCGACGCGGCGGGCCGCTACCTCGAGTACGAGTTCGAGAACCTGGTCGTCGGCAGCCTCTACCTGCCGAGCGGTGAGGTGGGTACGGCCCGCCAGGACGAGAAGGAACGCTTCCTGGACGAGTTCCTGCGGTACCTCAAGACGATGCGCGAGTACGCCGAGGCGGAGGGCAAGGAGGTGCTCGTCGCAGGCGACTGGAACATCGCCCATGCCGAGATCGACTTGAAGAACTGGAAGAACAACCAGAAGACCGCAGGCTTCCTCCCGGAGGAGCGGGCGTGGCTGACCAGGGTGCTCGACGAGGCCGGGTACGTGGACGTGCATCGCGCACTCGAACCGGAGGGGCCGGGGCCGTACTCCTGGTGGTCCTATCGCGGCAAGGCCTTCGACAACGACGCAGGCTGGCGGATCGATTACCAGATGGCGACACCCACCCTGGCAGGCAAGGCCGTGTCCGGACGGGTCGAGCGCGCACCCAGCTACGACCAGCGCTGGTCCGATCACGCTCCGGTGACGATCGCGTTCGACTGGGCGCTGCGCTGAGATCCGCTGTGCCGCGCGGGACGCGGGGCGCCCGGTGTCGCTCGTCGGAGTGGTTCGGGGCTGGGGAGAGGCGACACGCGTGCGGTATGGCGTGTTTCGCGAGCGGGGACGTGCACTATGGGGATGCGCGGTCGCCGATGCGGCGTACCGCGGCGGCAAGGCCGGGTCGTGCGTGATTCAGCGGGGTGGTCTCCCGCCTGTTACTCACCTCCGGTAGTTTCTGATCGTCACTGTTACTCGTGCCTCGCTCGAACGAGGGATGTGTATCGCTGGAGGTGCTTCGGTGCGTAGTCGAGTTCCGTCGCTGATGCGGAGCGTTCGGCACGCGGGAGCATGTAGCGCGCTCGTACTCGGCTGGCTCCTCACGTCCGCTGGGGTTGCCCCCGGGGTCGCTGCCGGGGCCGCTGTTGGGGAGCAGGCAAGTGTTTCTGGGGGTGCCATGTCAGGGTTGGCGAGTGTTTCCGGGGGCGCCGTGGCGGAGGCGCCGATTTTTGTGGCGCAGGCAACACAGGCGGGTGTCCCGTTCGGTCTTCTCGGGCCAGTCGGGGTGATCGCGGTCGGGCTCGGTGTGGCCGGGTTGTGCGCCGGGCTGCTCCGTGCGGCGAGTAGGCGTGCTTCCGGCGAGCGCGCCGATTCCGCTGCTCAGAACCGTGCTGCCGACCCGCCGGGGCAGGTCCCGACTGCCGTCACGTCCCGTACGGCGACGTCCGGCTGGGTCGGTGATCGTGCTCGCGCAGCGGAGCGGCCGGCCCGCGTGGACGGATCACCGGCAGCCTGACGGCAGCCCGCGAGACCGCAAGACTGTTGGCCAGTACGGCGACCTGAGTCGTAGTCTCGCGATCATGGCTGATTCCACACCCCACCCCACTTCCGACTCCGCGCCGACGACGTCCGCGATGCGCCGTGCCTTGCGGCGCGCCGAGGACGGTGTGCCGCTGGATGTGTCCGAAGCGGCGACGTTGCTGCACGCGCGGGGCGATGATCTGGAGCGCCTGCTCGCCACGGCCTCGCGGGTGCGTGCGGCGCACACGACGGACCAGGGGCGCAGCGGTGTGGTGACCTACAGCCGCAAGGTGTTCATTCCCCTCACCCACCTCTGCAGGGACCGGTGTCACTACTGCACGTTCGTCTCCGTTCCGGGCAAGCTGGACCAGCTGTTCCTGGAGCGCGACGAGGTCGTGGAGATCGCGAGGGCCGGAGCCGAAGCGGGGTGCAGGGAAGCGCTGTTCACCCTGGGGGACCGCCCGGAAGATCGCTGGCCGCAGGCACGGGAGTGGCTCGCCGCGCGCGGGTACGACTCGACACTGGACTACGTGCGCGCGTGCGCGATCGCGGTACTCGAGGAGACCGGTCTGCTGCCGCACCTGAATCCGGGGGTGATGAGCTGGGAGGAGCTGCAGCGGCTGAAGCCGGTGTCGCCGAGCATGGGAATGATGCTGGAGACCACGGCCGAGCGGCTGTGGTCCCAGAAAGGGCAACCGCACTACGGCAGCCCGGACAAGGAGCCGGCCGTCCGGTTGCGGGTACTGGACGACGCCGGGCGAGTCGGCGTGCCGTTCACCACCGGCATCCTGGTGGGGATCGGGGAGACCCACACGGAGCGCGCCGAGTCGCTGCTGGCGATCCGGCAGCGCGCGCGGCAGTACCGCCATATCCAGGAAGTCATCGTGCAGAACTTCCGCGCCAAGCCGGATACCGCGATGCGCTCCGAGCCGGACACGAACCTCGAGGAGCTGGCCGCCACCGTCGCGGTGGCGCGGCTGTTGATGCCGCCCGGGGTCAGCATTCAGGCCCCGCCCAACCTTGCCGGGCAGGAGCATGCCCTGCTGCTTCGTGCCGGAATCGACGACTGGGGCGGCGTCTCTCCTGTTACCCCGGACCACGTCAACCCGGAGAGCCCGTGGCCGCGGATCGACGAGCTGGCCGGGTGGACGGCCGAGGCAGGATTCGAGTTGCGTGAGCGGCTGACCGCCTATCCCCGGTACGTCAACGCGGCCGAGAAGTGGATCGATATCCGGCTGCACGAGCACGTCGGCGCACTCGCGGCCGATGACGGGCTCGCTGCCGGTGACTCGGTCGTCAAGGGCAGGCCGTGGCAGGAGCCGGACGGCGGGCTCGAGACCACGGGCAGGGCCGACCTGCACACCGCGATCGACACCGAGGGCAGGACAGAGGACCGGCGCGGCGACTTCGACAGCGTGTACGGCGACTGGGAGATGCTGCGCGAGGCGGTGCGTGATCGCGGCGCCCCGGAACGTATCGAATCCGATGCCCGCGACGGGCTCGACCTCGCCCGCCGCGACCCTGCCGCGCTGCTCGATCCCGCGCACGCCGACGCGGCGCTGGCGCTGCTGACCGCGGACGGCCCTGCGCTGGACACGTTGACCGGGCTCGCCGACGAGCTGCGTGCCGATGTGGCAGGCGAGGACGTGACCTACGTGGTCAACCGCAACATCAACTTCTCCAACGTGTGCTACGTCGGGTGCCGGTTCTGCGCTTTCGCGCAGCGCGAGCGGGATTCCGACGCGTTCCGGCTGTCCGCGGAGGACGTGGCCGACCGCGCGGCCGAGGCAGCCGCCGCCGGGGCGACCGAGGTGTGCATGCAGGGCGGGATCGACCCGAAGCTTCCTGTCACGTACTACGCCGAGATCGTGCGGGCGATCAAGGCCAGGGTGCCGGGGATACACGTGCACGCGTTCTCCCCGATGGAAGTGGTCTCGGCTGCTTCCAAGGCCGGGGTCAGCGTCGCCGAGTGGTTGACCGAGTTGCGCGATGCCGGCCTCGACTCGGTACCGGGCACGGCGGCCGAGATCCTCGATGACGACGTGCGGTGGGTCCTGACCAAGGGCAAGCTACCGGCCGCCACCTGGGTCGACGTGATCAGCACCGCGCACCGGCTGGGGCTGCCGTCGAGCAGCACGATGATGTACGGGCACGTGGACCGGCCGGATCACTGGCTCGGGCACCTGCGCACGCTCGCCGGTGTGGCCGACAGGGCGGCCGAACACGGCGCCGCGGGCTTCACGGAGTTCGTCGCTCTGCCGTTCGTGCACCACAACGCGCCGATCTACCTGGCAGGCGTGGCCCGGCCGGGCCCGACGGTACGGGACAACCGCGCGGTGCACGCCTTCGCGCGCCTGGCGCTGCACGGCCGGATCGCCAACGTGCAGTGCTCCTGGGTCAAGCTCGGCGAGCAGGGGACCGCGCAGGTGCTGCGCGGCGGGGCCAACGACGTCGGCGGCACTCTCATGGAGGAGACCATCTCCCGGATGGCAGGATCCGAACACGGCTCGGCGCGCACTATCGCCGAGCTGGAGAACCTCGCCGCGCTCGCGGGGCGGCCCGCGCGCGAGCGTACGACGACCTACGGTGCGGTTTCGGCGCCAGCGAGCTGAGCCGGACCGAGCTGAACCGGACGCCGTGCCGGGCCCGGTGCGTGGCTCGTCCTCAACCGGGTCCCCAACCGGGTCCCCAACCGGGTCCCCAACCGGCGTGCGGCACGCCTTCGCAGGCGCACCCGCGCCGGGCCCGGCGCGTGATCGGGTCGTGCGATCGACATCACGCTCATGGGTGCACGCAGCGATGTCCACCCGCGAAACGTGGCGCTACAGGCTACCCGAGCTCGATCCGGTGTGCCGGGATACTGTCGGCTGTCTCATACCCCGTCCCGGCACTTCGTTGTTGCACTGTGACGTCGCCCGGACGGTGAACCTTCGGCCCCTTGCCGTTCCCGTTCGGTTCACCCGCAGTGCCCTCCCGTGTCACGTCGCTCTCTTAGCGTTCGACCTGTCCGCGTTATCGCGCGGAGGGAATCGAGCACAATACCCCGAAAGAGGTCGATCGTGAATCGCACCAGCCTTGGCCGTTTCGCTGCGTTACCGACAGCCGGCGCCCTCGTTCTCGGAGTCGCGGCATGTGGTGCCGCCAACGAAGGTTCCGCCGAGGAGAGTGAGCTCGCCGGAACGATATCCGGCGCGGGCGCCAGCTCACAGCAGGCCGCACAGCAGGCATGGACGGCGGGCTTTCAGGACCAGTATCCGGACGTCACGGTGAACTACGACCCGATCGGCTCCGGGGGCGGACGCGAGCAGTTCGTCAGCGGCGGTTCGGACTTCGGAGGCACAGACGCGTACCTCGATGACGACGAGGTCGCCGCCGCCCGGGAGCGGTGTGCCGACTTCATCGAGGTCCCGCTGTACATATCTCCGGTGGCGATCGTGTTCAATCTGGACGGTGTCGACGAGCTGAACCTGTCACCGGAGACCATCGCCGGCATCTTCAACCAGGAGATCACCGAGTGGGACGACCCGGCGATCGCCGAGGACAACCCGGATGCCGAACTCCCGTCCTCGCCCATCGCGCCGGTGAACCGTTCGGACGAGTCCGGCACGACCGAGAACTTCCTGGAGTACCTGACCGCGGCCGCGGGTGACGCGTGGCCGCACGAGCCGAGTGGTGACTGGCCCGTGGCCGGCGGCGAGGCGGCACAGGGAACCTCCGGTGTGGTCGAGGCGGTACGCAACGGCGACGGCACCATCGGCTACGCCGACGCCAGCCAGGCGGGCGATCTGTCTACTGTGGCCGTTGGGGTCGGCGGCGAGTTCGTGAACTACTCGCCGGAGGCCGCGTCCACCGTCCTGGACGTCTCCGAACGGGTCGAAGGCAGGGGCGAGAACAGCTTCGCCTATGAACTGGCGCGTGACACCACGGAGGAGGGCACGTACCCGATCGTGCTCGTCTCCTACGGGCTGGCCTGCACCGAGTACGAGGACGATCAGGTCGGTGAGCTCGTCCGGGAGTACTTCACCTTCATGGCGAGCGAAGAAGGGCAGCAGCAGGCGGCCGAGAATGCCGGCTCCGCACCGATCTCCGGCGAGCTCCGGGAACAGATCATGCCCGCGATCGAGGCCATCGGCGCAGGCTGAACGCGCGGCGAACCGTCATCCGGGTAGCCGTCCCTGACGGCTACCCGGATGACCTCCTGTGCCGGACCGGAGATCACGCCAGGGATCACCCCGTACCACCGGGTGATCCGGCGTCGGCCGTCAACTACGACACCAGGGAAAGGGATACCAGGCTGTGCCGTTGAGCGAAACACCAAGCGCGGTCGCTCGCCCCCGACCGCGCGCGGGGGACCGGGTCTTCGCCGGACTGTCGACAGGCGCCGGTCTGTTGATCCTCGTCGTGCTCGCGGGCGTGGCCGCCTTCCTCCTGGTCGAGGCGTGGCCGGCGTTGACCGCCCCACCGGAGGAGGTTCCCGGTGGACGTGGCGTGGCGTTGTACGTATGGCCGTTGCTGTTCGGCACCGCGCTCTCTGCCGTCTTCGCGCTGCTTATCGCCGCCCCGCTCGCGGTCACGATCGCGCTGTTCGTCACCTACTACGCCCCGCGCGCCCTGGCACAGGGGCTCGGCTACCTCATCGACCTGCTGGCCGCGGTACCGAGCATCATCTACGGGCTCTGGGGCTTCACGGTGCTCGCCCCGGCCACCGTGGGACCCAGCGGGTGGCTGGCCGACAATCTCGGGTTCGTCCCGCTGTTCGCCGGTCCGGTCTCGGCGACCGGGCGAACCATGCTCGTCGCGATCCTGGTACTCGCCGTGATGATCCTGCCGATCATCACAGCGGTGGTGCGCGAGGCCTTCCGGCAGGTTCCGCGGCTGCACGAGGAAGCGGCGCACGCACTCGGCGCGACACGGTGGGAGATGCTGCGGATGGCGGTGTTGCCGTTCGGCCGGTCCGCGGTCATCGGCGCGTCGATGCTGGGGTTGGGCCGGGCGCTCGGCGAGACGATGGCGGTCACGATCGTGCTCTCGGTGTCCGGAGGTGTGACGGTCAACCTGATCAGCTCGGGCAACCCGTCCACCATCGCCGCCGACATCGCGCTGCAGTTTCCCGAGTCGACCGGCCTTGCGGTCAATACGCTGATCGCGTCGGGGCTCGTTCTCTTCGCCGTGACCTTCGCGGTCAACATGGCCGCGCGCACGGTGATCAACCGCCGTAGCGAGTTCTCGGGAGCGAACTGATGAGCGTGCCCACCAGGACAGAACGAGAGACGGACCTCCTTCGCACCGAGACGGCGCCGGTGCGCAGGACGTTGCCGCCCTGGGTCCCGTACGCCGTGCTGGCCGCTGCGATCGCCGTCGGCGGCGCCGCCGCACTCGCGGGCGTGAGCGCGGGCCTCGGCGCCGTGCTGACCGTGGTTCTCTACGCGGCCTGCGTCGTGACGGTCTCGCGACTTGTCGAAGGGCCGCGTAAGGCGAAGGATCGCGTGGTGACCACGGTCGTCACTTCCGCGTTCCTGCTCGCGCTCGTCCCGTTGATCTCCGTGCTGGCTACGGTGATCAGCAGGGGCACGGCGCGAATGGACGTGGAGTTCTTCAGCTTCTCGATGCGTGGCGTCGTCGGTGAGGGCGGTGGGGTCTACCACGCGATCACCGGCACTCTGATGATCACGGGTCTCGCGACGCTGATCTCGGTGCCGGTCGGCATGCTGTGCGGCGTCTACCTGGTCGAGTACGCGCGGGGAAAGCTTGCCGCGGTCATCACGTTCTTCGTGGACGTCATGACCGGCATCCCGTCGATCGTGGCCGGCCTGTTCGCGTACGCGCTGTTCGCGCTCATCCTCGGTCCCGGGGTTCGCATGGGGGTCATGGGCGCGGTCGCGCTGAGCGTGCTGATGATCCCGGTGGTCGTGCGTTCCACGGAGGAGATGCTCAAGCTCGTGCCCAACGAGCTTCGTGAGGCGGCTTACGCGCTCGCCGTGCCGAAGTGGCGGATGATCCTGAAGGTGGTGATCCCCACGGCGCTCGCGGGCATCGCCACCGGCGTCACGCTCGCCATCGCCAGGGTGATCGGGGAGACGGCGCCGTTGCTGGTGACGGTGGGGATCACGCAGAGCGTCAACCTCAACCCGTTCGACGGGCGTATGGCGACGCTACCGGTGTCGGCCTATTACCAGTACGTCAATCCGGGAGTGCCGCCGGATCCCGCCCTGGATCGCGCGTGGGCCGCGGCGCTCCTGTTGATCATTATCGTGATGGCGCTCAACCTCGTTGCCCGGCTCATCTCGCGCCGGTTCGCGCCCGAGGCCGGAGGCTGAGCATCACGGTGTCATCGCCGCGCCCGGACCACGTCCACCGGAGACGGTGCGTAACCGACGAGTAGCTAAGGACCCCGCTGTGGCCAAACACATTCAGGTCAAAGACCTCGACATCTACTACGACGAGTTCCTCGCCGTGCAGGGCGTGTCCATGACGATCGAGCCCCGGTCGGTTACCGCGCTGATCGGGCCGTCGGGCTGTGGCAAGTCCACGTTCCTTCGCTCGCTCAACCGGATGCACGAGCTCGTTCCCAAGGCCAAGGTCGAGGGGCAGGTGGCGATAAACGGCAGGGACATCTACGGCAACAATGTGGATCCGGTCGACATCCGTAGCGAGATCGGCATGGTGTTCCAGCGGCCCAACCCGTTCCCGACCATGTCGATCTACGAGAACGTGGCAGCGGGGATCCGCCTGACAGGTGCCCGGATGAAGCGCTCCGAAATCGACGATCTCGTGGAGCGCTCGCTTCGCTCGGCGAACCTGTGGAACGAGGTCAAGGACCGGTTGCACAAGCCGGGCGGCGGCATCTCCGGCGGCCAGCAGCAACGGTTGTGCATCGCGCGGGCGATCGCCGTCGACCCGGCCGTGTTGCTGATGGACGAGCCGTGCTCGGCGCTGGATCCGATCTCGACCCAGGCGATCGAGGATCTGATCAACGATCTCAAGCCCGACTACACCATCGTGATCGTCACGCACAACATGCAGCAGGCCGCGCGGGTGAGCGACACGACCGGGTTCTTCAACCTCGCGGATGTCGGTCAGCCGGGTCGGCTCATCGAGATGGACACCACCGCCAAGATCTTCTCGGCGCCGCGCGAGCAGGCTACGGAGGACTACATCACCGGCCGGTTCGGCTGATCGTCCCACCGGCGTGCGTGGCGCGCCGCCGTAGACGTCCGGTCACGCGCCCGCGATCCAGTGGTAGCGACGTTCGGGGCGTCCGGCCGTCCCGTACCGCAGCCGTACCTCGGCACGGTGCGACTCCGCGAAGAACTCCAGGTACCGCCTGGCGCTCACCCGAGACACGCCGGTGGCTTCGGCGCACTCCGTCGCGGACAGTCCGTCCTCCGCTGCCAGCAGCGCGTCCCGGACCAGCTCGGCGGTCTGCGTGGTGAGGCCCTTCGGCATCCGCGGAGTCGCCGGCGACGTACCGAACACCCTGTCCACCGCCGCCTGATCGGCATCGCTGATCTCGTGCAGCTTCTTGCGCTGCTCGGCGAAGGAGGACAGCCGCGCCTGCAGGGTAGCGGAGTCGAAGGGCTTGATGATGTAGTGCACCACCCCACCCCGCAAGGCCGTGCGTACGGTCTCCGCGTCGCGTGCCGCGGTGATGACCAGGACGTCGACATCGGGCACGCCGCCACCGCGCAGCTGGCGAAGGACGTCGAGCCCGCTCATGTCGGGGAGGTAGATGTCGAGCAGGACGAGGTCGGGCCGCCTGTCCCGGACGGCGGCAAGCGCCTCATTCCCCGTGCGTGCCTCACCGACGACGGTGAAACCCGGGATACGCTCGACGATCCCTCTGTGCACTCGCGACACCATGAAGTCGTCGTCGACGACGAGGACGTTGATCATGTGACACTCCCGCGCTGCTCGGTGTCCTCCGCCTGCGCCCCGTACGGCAGGTAGGCGATGAACTCGGCTCCGCCCCGCACAGCGGGCCCGTCCTGACCGCGGTCGGCAGGGCCCGGTTCGCCGTCCGGCCGGTCCGGCGCCGCCTGTATGCGCACCTCGCCGCCTCGGCGCGCGCAGATGAGCTGGATGATGGCGAGCCCGAGACCGCGCTCGGTGGGATCCCCTTCGTCCTTCGTGGAGAAGCCGTGCTGGAAGATCTTCTCGCTGAGCTCGCTCGGGACTCCCGGCCCGGAGTCCCGCACGCGCACCCACACGCCGCCGTTCCCGTCGGTCAGTTCCACCTCGACGAACGGCCGGGTGCTTTCCGTGCGACCGGAGTGGACGGCGTCGAGCGCGTTGTCGACGAGATTGCCGACGACGGTGACCAGATCGGCGGAGAGCTCCTCGCCCGTCGGGCCGAGTGCGGTGTGCTGTGAGATCGCCAGCTCGGCGCCCTGCTCAGCCGCTCTGCTCGCCTTGGCGATGAGGAGGGCGGCAAGCGAGGGGTCGGCCACGCGCGCGGTGATGTCCGCGCTGAGCCGCGCTCGCGCGCCGCCGATGCGGCTGACGTACTGGCTCACCTCGTCGTACTCACCCAGCTCGACCAGGCCGGTGATGACGTGCAGCTGGTTGTTGAACTCGTGGGCCTGCGCGCGGAGGGCCTCGGTGGTGGTGCGGGTGACATCGAGCTCGTGTTTGAGCGCGACGAGGTCGGTCCGGTCGCGCATGGTGGTAACCGTTCCGGCGTGCTTGCCGTCGGTGACCAGCGGCATCCTGTTGAGCGTCACCAGCCGGTCGCCCATGGGTACGACCTGGTCGCGCCCGCGTGCGGTGGTCGTGAGGACCTCGTACAGGCCGGGGTCGACGGCGAGCTCGTCCAGCCGCCGGTGCGTGCAGTCCTGCGGCAGCCTGAGCAGCTCCATGGCGGTGTCGTTGACGAGGGTGATCCGGTTTTCGGTGTCCAGGGCGAGTACGCCTTCCTTGATGCCGTGCAGGATGGCCTCGCGATGCTCGGCGAACCGGGCGATCTCGGTGGGTTCCAGTCCCAGCGTCTGCCGTTTGACGCGGCGTGCCAGTAGCACGGAGCCGGTGATCCCGACCGAACCGGCGATTCCCAGGTACACAAGCAGGTTCGGGGCGGCGGTGACCAGGCGCTGGGCCAGGTCCGGGTAGCGCCGCGCGGCCGCGACCAGCCCGATGACCTCGCCATGGTCACCGATGACCGGTACGTGCGCGACGAGGTACTCCTCGCCGCGGATCGAGCTCATGCCCGTCCACGCGCGGCCCTCGAGCACGGGACTGTCCCCGATATCGAGCCGCGTGTCGATATCGGCCGGGTCCGGCGAGGTCCGGATGCGCAGGTCCCTGCGCGTGATGATGAGCTTGTCCGCGCCCGAGAGGTTGCGCAGGCTTTCCGCCGTCGGCTGCAGGATGCCCTGGTTGCCCACGTCGCGCAGCCCGACGCGTACGGCCTCCCGTGTGGCGCCGGTCTCGGCGATGGCGCGCATGCGCTGGCTCTCGGACTGCCGGAAGCCGGCGTCGGCCTGCGCAAGGGACACGCCGGTGACCGCGATGAGTACGAGCACGATGATCGCGAGCTGGATGGCGAGGAACTGCCCGGCGAGGGTGAGCCTGGGGCGCACGTGCACACCTTTCGCGTCGTCCGGCGGACCGCGCGGGAGGCAGTCGTGCGGGTCCGGTTCAGGACCTCATCGTCCCCGGTGCGCGGGGTTCACGCACGCCAGTGCCCGGTGAACACAACGACCAGAACGGTCACTACCTTCACTGTCCTCGCAACGCACACAAGGGTTACCGGGCGGACATGGCCGCTGGTTGCATGTGGAGCACTTCACAGCCACTACGTGGCAACGAGAACCGAGGGAGGTCGACATGTCTGGTACCCGTGCCCGTGCGCGTGCGGTGCCTGCGGTGTTCGCGGCGTCGGCGTTGGTGCTGGCCGGCTGCGGCGCCGAGGGCGCCAGCGACAGCGGGGAGTGGTCCCCGCAGCAGCCGATCGAGATCACCGCCCCCGCCGACACGGGCGGCGGCTGGGACACGCTGGCCCGTACGAGCAGCAGGATCATGGAGGACGCCGGGTTGGTGGACCAGTCGGTCCAGGTCGTCAACAAGCCGGGCGGCGGTGGCGCAATCGGTTGGTCCTACATCGCCAACAACGCTGGTGACCCGCACAAGCTGTTCGTGACCAGCCCGCCCATCCTGTTCGTGCCGCTGGCAGGCGAGTCCGACTACGACCACAGCGACTTCACCCCGATCTCGCGGCTCGCCACCGAGTACATGACCTACCTGGTACCGGCCGACTCGCCGATGGACACGTTCGACGACCTCGTCGGTGAGCTGGAGGACGATCCGGGAGCGGTCAGTGTCGCCGGTGGGTCGGCACCGGGCAGCATGGACCACGTCGCCCTTGCCGGTGCCGCCGACGCCGCGGGCGTGGACGCCGGTGAGCTCAACTATGTCGCCTTCGACGGCGGGGGTGAGGCCACGACCGCGCTGCTCGGCGGGCACGTGGACGCGGCCGTCTCCGGTGCGGGCGAGAGCATGGAGCTGATCGAGGCCGGGGAGGTGAAGGCACTCGCCGTGTCCGCTCCGGAACGGGTCGGCGTGCTGCCGGACGTGCCGACGCTGACCGAGCTCGGCGTGGACTTCACCTTCGACATCTGGCGCGGCGTCATGGGCCCGCCGGACATGTCGCAGGAGGAGATCTCCTACTACGAGTCGGTCTTCGCGGAGATGATGGAGCAGGACTCCTGGAAGGAGGAGTCGAGCAAGCTCGGCTGGACCGACACCTACCAGGACAGTGCGGAGTTCGAGGCCTTCCTCGACGAGAAGCACACCGAGTTCGTCGACATCCTCGACGAGGTCGGCCTCCAGTAAGGCGCCGGGCCATGACCGAGTTTCGCTTCTCACACCGTACGATCGCCGTCGCGATCGCAGGTTTCGCGCTGGTGTACCTCCTCGGCGCGTACCACCTTCCCGACTTCGTGGCCGTCGACGTTCCCGTCCAACCGGCGACCCTGCCAAGGGGACTCGGTTACCTCCTCCTCGGCCTCGCGGCCATGCTGTACTTCCAGCGTGCCGAGCAGGCGGAGGAGGGGACCGCGACGGGCGAAACGGCAACGGAACAGCCTGCCGAGGCCGACGAGGTCGGCCTCGGCAGGCTGCGGGACACCCGGCTGGAGCTGGCCGTGTTCCTCGTCGCGGCGTGCCTGTATGTGGCGCTGTTCGCGGTCGCCGGGTTCGTGCTGGCCACCGCCGCCTACATCGCGTCGGCCGTCTGGTACCTGGGCTACCCCAGGCATCTGGTGACCGTGCTGACCAGCGTCACCATCCCGCTCGCAGCCTACATCGGCATGTCCGAGGGTCTCGGCGTGTCGCTGCCCAACGGTCCACTCCCGTTCTAGGTCGTGATCCTCGATCCCGCACAGCGGGTACGCGGGATCGAGGGCCACGACCCATCCCTCCGGGATCGGAACGTACGTCCTCACGGAGCTTTCCATGGATACGCTTACCCAGCTGGTGTCCGGGTTCAGCGTGGCGCTGAGCCCGGAGAACCTGCTCTTCGTGTTCGTCGGTGTTCTGGCGGGCACGATCATCGGGATCCTGCCCGGCCTGGGACCGATGACCGCGATCGCGTTGATGATCCCCATCGCGTTCGGCATGGACCCGACCACCGCGATCATCATGCTCGCCGGTGTGTACTACGGCGCGGTATTCGGTGGATCGACCTCGTCGATCCTGCTCAACGCGCCCGGCATCGCCGGGACGGTCGCCACATCGTTCGACGGTTACCCGATGGCGCGGGACGGGAGGGCAGGCAAGGCTCTCGCCGTAGCGGCCATCGCCTCGTTCGTCGGCGGCACAGTGGGTGTGGTCGGCCTGATGCTGATCGCGCCGACCCTGTCCAAGGTCGCGGTCAGCTTCGGGCCCGCGGAGTACTTCGGGCTCATGGTTCTCGGGCTGACCGCGGTCGTATCGCTGGCGGGCAAGAACGTCACCAAGGGGCTGATCTCCGCCGTCGTCGGTGTGATCATCGCCCTCGTGGGAATCGACTCCGCGACGGGAACCCTGCGGTTCACCTTCGACCGTCCCGAGCTGTACGAGGGCATCGACTTCCTGATCGTCGCGCTCGGTGTGTTCGCGCTCGCCGAGGTGTTCGTGTTGCTGAGCAGGCGCGGCCATGGCGGGGCGCAGGGCGGCGTTACGTCGTTGCGGTTGAGCAAGCGCGAGGTCAGGGCGATGACCCCATCGGCGTTGCGGGGGTCGGTGCTCGGCTTCTTCACGGGAGTACTGCCCGGAGCGGGCGCGACGGTCGCGTCGTTCCTGTCGTACTCGACCGAGAAGCGCATCGCCTCGGACGGGGACACGTTCGGCTCGGGCAACATCAAGGGCGTAGCCGCACCGGAGGCCGGAAACAACGGTGCCGCGATCGGGTCCTTCGTCCCGCTGCTCACGCTGGGGGTGCCCGGTTCGGGAACGACGGCGATCCTGCTCGGCGCGCTGCTCGTGCTGGGCGTGCAGCCCGGGCCGATGATGCTCGAGCAGCATCCCGGGGTGTTCTGGGGTGTCGTGGCGAGCATGTACATCGGTAGCATCGTGCTGCTGATCCTGAACCTGCCACTGATCCCGCTGTTCGCCAAGGTGCTGAACACCCCGAAGGCGGTACTGTTGCCGCTGGTTGTCGTGTTCTGCGTGATGGGTGTGTACGGTCTGAGCTTCAGCGTGTTCGACCTGTGGCTGCTGATCGGCTTCGGTGTGCTCGGGTTCCTGATGCGGGCGAACTCGTTCCCCGCCGCACCGCTGATCCTCGGCCTCATCCTCGGCGGACTGATGGAGCGGAACATGCGGCAGGCCTTGCAGATATCCGGAGGCGACTGGTCGGTGTTCGTGACCCAGCCCATCCCTGCCGTCCTGCTCGGGCTGGCGGCCGCCTCGCTGCTGCCGACCGTCATCGGCCTGATCCGGCGCAGGCGCGAGCGGGCCGACCGTGAGCGAGAGGTTCCCGCGGCGTGATCCGGTACGCCCGCCTGTGCGCCGTGACGGCCTCGGTGCTGTTGCTGCTCACCGCCTGCACGGCCGCGCCTGGGCCGGGTGAGCTCCGCATCATCGTGCCGACACCTCCCGGCGGAGGTTTCGACCAGACCGCGCGGACCCTGGCGGGTGCCCTCGAGGAGACCGAGCTGGCCGAGGACGCGGATGTGGTCAACATGCCGGGTGATGCGGGCATGGCCGCGCTGTCCCGGGTGCGTTACGAGGAAGGCGACGGGGCACTGCTGCTGCAGATGGGCCTCGGGCTCGTTGCCACGGCCCACATCACCGGGTTTACCGGTGAGCTCGCCGAGCTCACCCCGCTTGCCAGGCTGATCGAGGAGTCCGAGGCGATCGTGGTGCCCGCCGGGTCCGAGTACGAGAACCTGCCGGAGCTGGCCGACCGACTGCGCAGGCACCCGGAGGAGATCTCGGCCGGTGGCGGCTCGCAACCGGGCGGGCCGGACCATCTCGCCGTCATGTTGCTCGCCGAGGAACTCGGGGTCGACCCGGGGAACCTCGATTACGAACCCTACGACGGGGGAGGTGAGATCCTGGCGGCGTTACTCAGCCGCGAGGTCGACTTCGCCGCGATGGGGGCTGGTGAGCACCTGCGCGCCGTCGAGGCAGGCGAGCTGCGGGTGCTGGCCGTGACCGGGCCGGAGCGGGTAGCCGGTATCGACGCTCCCACCCTGCGCGAGCTGGGGATGGATCTCGAGTTCCTGAACTGGCGCGGGGTACTCGCACCACCGGGGCTGGACGAGGAGGACCACGAGGTGCTGCTCGAGGTGCTCGACGAGCTGCGCCGGTCACCGGAGTGGGCCGCGGCACTCGACCGGTACGGCTGGTCGGAGGCCTACCTCGCAGGCCCGGACTACCAGGAGTTCCTCGCCACCGAGGCCGAGCGTGTCGGCGATGTGCTCGACTCCCTCGGTCCGGACACGGACGGTGAGTAGCGCCCTGCCGCTGAGTAAGTGAGCACGCCACTCGGTACGACACCGGCACGGTGTCCACAGCGGAACGCGACCGAGCGGTTACCGTTGGCACGTGGCAGCAGATCGACGTAGGTCGGATGACCGGCCGGCCAAGCAGAAGGCGCAGCGGGTCGCCAGGGGCGCACAGCAGGTCGTGCCGAGCGTGCGGCAACGCTACCCGGCGATCGATCACCTCGTCCGTGCGAAAGAGGCGTTCGGCGACCGGTACGGAACCCACTACGCGGCGGCGATCACGTACTTCAGCGTGCTCTCCCTCGTACCCATCCTGATGGTCGGTTTCGCCATCGCGGGCTACATCCTGGCCGCCGATCCCACGCTGCTCGCGGATCTCCAATCGCGACTGCAACGGGCCGCCCCCGTCGGCCTGAGGGAGACCGTCGGGGAAGTCGTCGAGACCGCAGTGGACTCTCGCGCGACCGTGGGGGTTCTGGGGCTCGCCACAGCCCTGTACTCCGGTATCGGATGGATGCGCAATCTGCGGGATGCCCTCACCGCGCAGTGGGGCCAGGAACGCAAGAAGCGCCCGCTGCTCAAGGGCACGGCTCGCGACCTGCTCGCACTCCTCGGGCTGGGGTTCGCCCTGATCGTTTCCTTCGCGTTGACCACGGCAGGGTCCACGGCCGCGAACTCGCTGCTCACCCTGATCGGGCTGGAGGACGACCTGCCGGCCAGGATCGGGCTGACGACGCTGATGACCGTGCTGTCCCTCGCCGCGAACTGGCTGGTGTTCCTCTGGGTCATCGCGCGGTTGCCGCGCGAGCGGGTGACGTTGCGTAGCGCCGTCAAGGGCGCGCTCATCGCCGCGGTGGGGTTCGAGGTCCTCAAGCAGATCGCGTCCCTGTTCATCGCAAGCGTGATGTCGTCGCCGACCGGCGCGCTGTTCGGGCCGATCATCGGGTTGCTGGTCTTCGCCAACCTCGTGTCCCGCTTCCTGCTGTTCGTCACCGCGTGGACGGCCACGGCGACCGAGAACATCGTGCAGACCGTCTCCCCTCCCGGCCCTGTCGAAGTACGGCCGCTCGTGCACGTGCGGCGCGGAGCCAGTGCCCGGCAGGCCGTGGGCATCCTCGGCACCGGGGCGCTGCTCGGCGGCGGGGCGCGCTGGCTGTGGCGGCGCTCGCGCGGCAGCGCGGGGCAGCCGTCCCCGGAGGCGTCCCCGGAAAAGCGTGCGGAGGGACGCGGGGAGTGACGCTGTGTCACCGGTCGCGAGCGGCACTCTCCCTTTCGGTCGATTGATCCGGAGTGGCCTGTCCGGCAGCCTCAGGGGTCGGAGGTCGACCACGCCATGCCCGAACGCCCCGCCCGCTCACCGCGGCTCGCCACCCATGTCCCGCACCGCGCGGGCCGGGCCGGTGGGTACACCGGCTCCCGCCGGTCCCGTGCCCGGGTGTTGCTGGCGCTGATGCTGGTCGCCGCTCTCGCAGCGGGCGGGTTCGCCGGCACCGAGCGGCACGCACACGCCGGCGGGGTGTCCTATGTAGCTCTCGGTGACTCCTACTCGTCCGGCGTCGGATCCCGGACGTACTACGAGTCCGATGACGAGTGCTATCGCTCGCCTGCCGGTTACCCGGCCTTGCTGTCCGCGGAACTCGGCGGGCGGCTGGACTTCCAGGCGTGCTCGGGCGCGGGGGTGACAGCCGTCCGGGTGAACCAGCTCGACGCGCTGGACGCCGCGACGACGCACGTGACCGTATCGGTAGGGGGCAACGATGCCGGTTTCGCGCGCGTGCTGACGGCCTGCGCCCGGCCGTGGCCGTACACCTGCTGGGACGAGATCGACTCGGCGAAGACGGTCATCACCGAATCCCTGCCCGGCAGGCTGGACACGCTCTATGCCGAGATCGTCGAGCGTGCTCCGAACGCGACCGTCGTCGCGGTCGGTTATCCCCGGTTGTTCAACGGCGAGCAGTGCAACCTCGCCGCGCAGATCACGCCGAGCGAGCAAGCGGAGCTGAACGCCACGGCGGACCTGCTCGCGGAGGTGACCGGTGACCGGGCGGCAGCACACGGCCTCGGCTTCGCCGATCCGCGCGAGGCGTTCCTCGGGCACGCGGTGTGCGACAGCGCGGAGTGGATCAACGGCGTGTCGTACCCGATCCTGGAGTCGTACCATCCGAACCGGACGGGGTATGCCCGTGGCTACGTCCCGGTGGTCGCCGATCGGCTCGCGGCGGGCGTCCCCGCGGCGTAGCCTGCGCCGCTACCGCCGTGGCACCTGCCTGTTCTCGCGTCGTAGCGCGATGATGCCGAGCAGCGCCAGAAGGGCGACGACCGTGGCGATGACCGGTCCCAGCGCACTGCCGGTCCCGGAAGCGGTCGCGGCATCGTCGTCCTGCGGCGGCTGCGCGCCCTCCTGCACGGCGACGTCCGGTTCGGACTCGGGACGGGTGGCGGACGCGAGTTCCCCGACGGCCTCGTAGTCGCCTTCGGCGAGGTCGAAGCCGTAGTCGAGGAGCGCCGAGGCTTGCTCGGGAACCGGTACCGGGCGGGCTTCCGTGTGCAGCAGTACCACCGCCACCGTTGCGTGCTCGCGTTGCGCGGCGCCGAGGTAGGTGTGCCGTGCGGCGTTCGTGTAGCCGGTCTTGCCTCCGAGGAACCCGTCGTAGGAGTTGAGCAGCCGGTTGTCGTTGTACAGGGTGACGGGTTCCTCGTCGGGTTCGACGGTGAAGTCCATCGTGCTCGTACGCACGGCCTCGTTGAACGGGGCCTGCCCCAGCGCGTACCGGAAGATCACGCTCAGGTCGTAGGCCGAGCTGGACATCCCGGGACCGTCCAGGCCTGATGTGGTGGCCGCACGGGTGTCGAACGCCTGGAGCCGTTCGGCGAGGGCGTTCATCGCATCGAGCGCCTCCGGGATCCCACCGAGGGCGTTGCCCAGGGCGTGCGCGGCGTCGTTTCCGGAATGGATCAGGGCCGCGGTGAGCAGGTCCTCGACGGTGTAGTCCTCACCCTCGACCAGGCCGACGCAGGTACAGACCTGCGCGACGTCCTCCTCTGTCGCGGTGATGACCTCGTCCGGGCCGAGCTCGTCGATGACGGTGGCCGCCAGCAGTACTTTGATCAGCGAGGCGGGCCGGTGCCTGGCGTGCGGGTCGGAGGCTGCCAGCACGTCGCCGGACTCGAGGTCGGAGACCATCCAGGCGGACGCGGTCGCCTCCTCAGGGGGGTCCGGTGCGCCGTCCGGCAGTACGACGCCGCACTCGGCCATGCGCTCACCGCCGACCGGCTCCTCCGGGACGGGGAGCGGCTCGGGAGCGGTCTCGCCGGGTGCCGGTTCCTCGGAGGGCACGTTGGCAGACGGGGGTGTCTGCTTGTCGGCGCAGGACTCGGCGCTGGACGGCGAGTCGGGGTCGGCATGCGCGGCCGGCCCGGCGGTGCCGAATGCGATGCCGCACACGAGCAGCGCCGCGGACAGCACAGCTGTACATCCCCGCGGGGATGCTCCGAACCACGACCGATGACGCACCAACACAGGCTAACCATGACCTGTGCTGTCGGTATACGTGGCTGTGACACTCTGTCGTGCCTACCCGGACACGCACGGTGCCGGGCGTGGCGGCGCTCACCCGGTGTGCTGGCCGGTCGGCGGGGACGTGGATACTGCGCGTATGCACGCACGCCCGACCTCGATCTTCCTGCTCGCCTTCGGCGTATGGTCCTGGGCCATCTGGCTGATGTTCGCGCGCAATCTCTGGGCCAGCGAGAACTCGTGGGCGGCTGACGGCTCGCCGACGTCGTACTTCGTGGTACATGCCGCGCTCACCGTGGTATCGATCGTGCTCGGTACGATCATCGGCGTGATCGGCTGGCGCGGGCTCCGTGCGAGCGGTCCCCGTTCCCGGGACGACACCACATCTGCCACCAACGACATCGCGAAGGGGCGCTGATGGACTTCCTTCACCAGCTGCTGTTGTTCCTGCACCTGCTCGGTATGGGATTGCTCGTCGGTACGTTCCTCCTGCAGCTGCGCGGCGGGGCGGACGCTCCGCTGAACAAGGGGTGGTTGCACGGTAGCGGAGTCATGCTGATCACGGGCGCGGCCATGATGGCGCTGGACCCGTTCAGCGACAACGACCTCAACCACACGAAGCTGGGCATCAAGATCCTGGTGCTGATCGCGATCGGCGGGCTGGCTCTGGCTTTCCTGCGCAAGCCTGCCGTGCCTCGGTGGGTCGGTTTCGCTCTCGGCGGGCTCGTCGTGATCAACGTCGGCCTCGCCGTCTTCTGGACCTAGCAGTGCGCTGAATGGCACTTTCGGTCCGCGAGATGGACCGAAAGTGCCATTCAGCACATCTCTAGATCAATTTTCTCGATGCCGCGGCCTCTGGACGCCGGTGATATCCTGTGATGTGCCTCACATCGCGGACGGATCTTTCTGACCCGCCTGTGCTCGGCGTGAGGATCATTCGGTACACGGAGGCGAATTACGATGGCGATCGATTTCACGCTGACTGCCGAGCAACAAGAGGTACAACGCCTGGCGCGTGATTTTGCGCAAAATGTTCTGGCTCCTATTACGGAAAAGGTCGACCAGGAGCCCGACCCGCTAACAGCTTTTCAGATGGTAAAACCCGCGTACGCGGAAGCGTGCAAGCAGGGTATCGCGTTTTCGATGTTGCCCAAAGAATATGGTGGAGGCGGCCTGTCGAATGTGGATTTCGTGATAGCGGCCGAGGAGATTCAAGCGGTCGACCCGGGATTCGGGACGACGGTCCTGGTGAACGGGCTCGGCCTGATGCCGGTCTGGTACTACGGCACCGAGGAACAGAAGAAACGGTTCATCGGCGGCGCGACATCCGACACCAGCGGCGAGTTCATCGTCGGCTATGCCGCGAGTGAACCGCCGGGCATGCCCGGCGGCACCGCGAACTTCGACGCCCCGGCCGTCGGTGGGGCGGGAATGAACGTCACCGCGGTCCAGGACGGTGACGACATCGTGCTCAACGGCCGCAAGTACTGGCCGTGCAATGTCGGCGGCTGGGACAATCTCGGTGCCAACCTGAACCTGGTCATCGCCCGGACCGATCGGTCCGTCGGGGGAACGTCGGGTCTCTCGGCGATCGTGGTCGAGCGGGGCACCCCCGGGGTCACCTACCGGTCGATCAGTACGTCCGCCCAGCGCAGCGCCCCGAACTGCGAGATCGTCTTCGACAACGCGCGGGTACCCGCTGCGAATGTGATCGAGGGCACCCGGGGCAACGGGGATCTGGTGATCAACCGCAACTTCGCCTGGTCCGGGCCGGTAGCGGGGATCGGAGCGGTCGCGGTGGCGCGGTCCGCGTACGAGGACGCGCTGAGATGGGCGAAGACCTACACCGCGGGTGGGCCCAAGCCCATCTTCCACTACCAGTACCCGGGTTACGTGCTCGGCGACGTGGCGACACAGATCGAGGCTGCGCGCTACTTCTGCTGGAAGGGCGCGCACTACCTGGATCAGCACGACTATCACGGTGAGGCACTCGGCGCCATGTGCAAGGTGCACTGCACGGAGATGCTGTTCGACTGCGTCTACAAGTGCATGCAGGTCGTCGGGGTGAACTCGGTGGACAAGAAGACCAAGTTCGACCGCTACCTGCGGGAGGCGGCGCTCCTGCCGTTGTACGACGCGGGCAACTTCGGGATGCAGCGGCGCAGGGTGCACGGTGTGATGGCCGATGAGAACTTCAACCCGCGCGCGTTCATGGATGACGAGGCGATCGAGTTCACCAAGGGGATGGAAGGGATCGACACGATCCCCGGACCCACGACCGACGAGCCGGCGATGGCGCGTTCGTGAGAGGTCCCGAACGCGACACAACCTGCCCGTGAGCCCGACGCGGCCTGCCGGCACGCCCGACACGGGGTGCCGGCAGGCACGGGCTCGGGAGTCAGACGCGCTTGAAGAGCAGAGCTTGCTTGACCTCCTGGATGGCCTTGGTGACCTGGATCCCTCGGGGGCAGGCGTCGGTGCAGTTGAACGTGGTGCGGCAGCGCCACACGCCCTCGGTGTCGTTGAGGATGTCCAGCCGCTCCTCGGAGCCCTCGTCCCGCGAGTCGAAGATGAACCGGTGTGCGTTGACGATCGCCGCGGGGCCGAAGTACGAGCCGTCCGACCAGAACACCGGGCAGGAGGTGGTGCAGCAGGCGCACAGGATGCACTTCGTGGTGTCGTCGAATCGCTCCCGGTCCGCCTGGGACTGTATCCGCTCGTGGGTCGGCTCGTTGCCGTAGGCGATGAGGTACGGCTTGACCGCCTTGAATGCCTCGAAGAAGGGCTCCATGTCGACATAGAGATCCTTCATCTGCGGCAGGCCCTTGATCGGTGCCACCGAGATGGTGGTCCGCTTGTTGCCCTTGGCGAGCAGATCCTTGATCAACACCTTGCACGCCAGCCGGTTCACCCCGTTGATCTGCATGGCATCCGAGCCGCAGATGCCGTGCGCGCAGGAGCGCCGGAACGACAGCGTGCCGTCCACATAGCTCTTGATGTTGATCAGCAGGTTGAGCACGCGGTCGGTGGGCAGCGCCGGGACGTCGTAGGATTCCCAGTGCGGCTCGTCGTCGAACTCCGGGTTGAACCGGAGGATCCGGACCGTGACCGTGATCGAGCCTTCCGGTGCCGGGATCTGCGAGGTGTCGTGGGCCGCGGTGTCGGTCGGTGTCGGGCTAGCCATCAGTACTTGCGCTCCATGGGCTCGTACCGGGTGAAGACTACGGGCTTGTAGTCCAGCCGGATATCGGACGTAAAGCCGGTCAGGCCGAGTGGCGCGTTCTCCTCCTTCTGCTCGGGCAGGAGCTTGTAGCACATCGAGTGACGCATGAAGTTGACGTCGTCACGGTCGGGGTAGTCCTCCCGCGCGTGCCCGCCGCGCGACTCCTTGCGTGCCAGCGCTGTGGTCACGAGCGCCTCGGCCAGGTCGAGCAGGAAACCCAGCTCGACCGCCTCGAGCAGGTCGGTGTTGAACCGCTTGCCCTTGTCTTGCACAGCCACCCGGCCGTAGCGCTCCTTCAGCGCGTGTACATCGGACAGTGCCTGCTTGAGCGTGTCCTCGGTGCGGTACACGGCGGCGTTGGAGTCCATCGTCTGCTGCAGCTCGGTGCGGATATCGGCGACCCGCTCACCACCCGTCGCGGTGCGCAGGTGCTGCACCATGCCCTCCACCGTCTCGGCGGCGTCGTCGGGCAGCTCCACGTGCTCGGACCGCGCGGCATACCGTGCCGCGGCCATACCCGCCCTGCGGCCGAACACGTTGATGTCCAGCAGCGAGTTCGTGCCCAGCCGGTTCGAACCGTGCACGGACACGCAGGCGACCTCGCCGGCCGCGTAGAGCCCCGGCAGCACGGTGTCGTTGTCCCGGAGTGCCTCGCCGTCGACGTTGGTGGGAATGCCGCCCATCGCGTAGTGCGCCGTGGGATACACCGGGACGGGCTCGTACACCGGGTCGATGCCCAGGTAGGTGCGGGCGAACTCGGTGATGTCCGGCAGCTTCGTCTCCAGGACCTCCTCGCCGAGATGCGTGCAGTCCAGGAAGACGTAGTCCTTCTCAGGGCCGGCACCGCGCCCCTCGAGGACCTCCAGCACCATCGAGCGCGCCACGATGTCGCGCGGAGCGAGATCCTTGATGGTCGGGGCGTAGCGCTCCATGAAGCGCTCGCCGGACTCGTTGCGCAGGATCGCGCCCTCGCCACGCGCACCCTCGGTGAGCAGGATGCCCAGGCCGGCAAGGCCCGTGGGATGGAACTGGTAGAACTCCATGTCCTCGAGCGGCAGGCCCTTGCGGAAGTAGATGCCCATGCCGTCGCCGGTGAGGGTGTGGGCGTTGGATGTCGTCTTGAAGACCTTGCCGAAGCCCCCGGTGGCGAACACGATCGACTTCGCCTGGAAGACGTGGATCTCGCCGGTGGCCAGCTCGTAGGCGATCGCGCCGGAGGCGACCGGTCCGTTCTCGGTGTCGGTCAGCACGACGTCGAGTACGTAGAACTCGTTGAAGAACTCGATCCCGTGCTTGACGCAGGTCTGGTACAGGGTCTGCAGGATCATGTGCCCCGTGCGGTCGGCCGCGTAGCAGGACCTGCGTACGGCGGCCTTGCCGTGGTCGCGGGTGTGCCCGCCGAAGCGGCGCTGGTCGATGCGCCCCTCTTCGGTGCGGTTGAACGGCAGGCCCATCTTCTCCAGGTCCAGCACCGCGTCGATGGCCTCCTTGGCCATGATCTCGGCGGCGTCCTGGTCGGTGAGGTAGTCACCGCCCTTGACGGTGTCGAAGGTGTGCCATTCCCAGTTGTCCTCCTCGACATTGGCCAGCGCGGCGCACATGCCGCCCTGGGCCGCCCCGGTGTGTGAGCGGGTCGGGTACAACTTGGTCAGCACCGCGGTGCGGGGGCTCGTCGCGCCGGACTCGGTCGCCGAGGCGATCGCGGCGCGCATGCCGGCGCCGCCCGCCCCGACGATCAGCACGTCGTACTTGTGGAACTGCATTGCGAACTCCGTGTTCGATTCGGCGGTCGGGGGCGGCGGTCAGCCGGCGATGTTCGGATCGAAGGTGAAGATCACCAGGGTGCCGACGGCGAGGATGAGCGCGATCGAGACGTAGAGGAGCATCTTCAGCCAGAACCGCGTGGTGTCCTTGCGGGCGTAGTCCTCGATGATCGTGCGCATGCCGTTCCCGCCGTGCAGCTGCGCCAGCCACAGCATGGCCAGGTCCCAGAACTGCCAGAACGGTGAGGCCCAGCGGCCGGCCACGAAGGCGAAGTTGATGCGGTGCACCCCGTCGTCGAGGATGTTCATGATGAACAGGTGCCCGAGCACGAGCACCACGAGCGCCAGCCCGGACAGCCGCATGAACAGCCAGCTGTAGAGCTCGAAGTTGTTGCGGCGTGCCGCGGGCCTGCGGGGGGAACGCGGCTTGTCGAGGGTGAGGGACTCGGTCGACATGATCAGTTACCCCCGAACATCGTGGAGACGGTGCGCTCGAGCATGAAGTAGGTACCCGGGATCATCACCACGGCCCAGATGCCGATCAGACCCCACAGCATCGGGCGCTGGTACCTGGGCCCCTGCGACCAGAAGTCGACGAGCATGACGCGGATGCCGTTGAGGGCGTGATACAGCACCGCGCCGACGAGACCGACCTCGAGCAGGTTGACGAACGGGGTCTTGTAGGTCTCGATGACCGCGTCGTACGCACTCGGCGAGACTCGCACCAGTGCGGTGTCGAGTACGTGGACGAAGAGGAAGAAGAAGGTGAGCGCGCCGGTGATGCGGTGCAGCACCCAGGACCACATGGCAGGGTCGCCGCGGTAGAAGGTTCCGCTCAGACGCGAGGTACCCGCCCGATCGCTCGTACCCGCAGGCGCGGTACTCGCAGTGACAGACATCGGTGTACGGCCTCCATTGTCTTGTGGCATACCCACGCCTGCCGGCCGCGTACCAGCCGCGAACCGTGGGGGCATCCCCGACGCGACGGCTGAGGTCATCCCGGACCGTGGCCAACGTGGGCCTTAATAGGGGGATGCTAGACCCGTCCGCTGCCGCCCGCGAAAACTCGGTTGGTCCGTTGTGATCGACAAGACAACCCACCCGTGATCGTCAGTGTCCGGAACCGGCGATTCGAGGGGCGAACCGGAGTCCGGGACTCGATCGAACGGGTGCTCAGCAAACAATTTGATTACGTAGTGTAGAGCTCGTGTGGCATGCGTCTCATCTCCGGGTAGTGTTCTGCCGTCGTGCCCACGTCAGGGTGAGCCGGCGAGAGACCCGGCGAGAGACAGGGCGCCCGGAGTGCCGCCCCGACCGAGTGTGGAGGGTGAGTGATCGCCATGCACCGTGCAGCTGTCATTCGAGTGGGAGCCGTGCTCGCGGCGTCGGCACTGGTGGTTACCGCCTGTGGCGAGGCCCCTGAGGAGACCGATGCCGGCTCGGACGGTACGGACTTCGTCGGTTGCATGGTCACCGACGAGGGAGGTGTCGACGACAAGTCCTTCAACGAGACTTCCCATCGTGGCCTCGTGAACGCGCACGACGCGGGGACTATCTCCGAGGTACAGGTAGCCGAGTCACATTCCACCGCCGACTTCGAACCCAACGTGTCGAGCATGGTCTCCCAGGACTGTGGCCTGATCGTCACCGTAGGGTTCATGCTCGCCGACGCTACGGCCGCCGCGGCCGAGAGCAACCCCGACGAGCGGTTCGCGATCGTCGACTTCCAGTACACCGACGAGGACAGCGGCGAGCCGGTCACCATCGACAACGTCAAGCCGCTCGTCTTCAACACCCACGAGGCGTCGTTCCTCGCCGGTTACCTCGCAGCCGGGTACTCGGAGACCGGCACGGTCGCCACGTGGGGAGGAGCGAAGATCCCCACGGTGACGATTTTCATGGACGGGTACTACGACGGCGTGCAGCACTACAACGAGGTCCATGACGCCGATGTCGAAGTGCTCGGGTGGGACAAGGAGTCCCAGGACGGGCAGTTCACCGACGACTTCAGCAACGCCAGCCTCGCCCAGCAGTACAGCGAGAACCTCATCCAGCAGGGCGCCGACGTGATCATGCCGGTCGCCGGGCCGATCGGCGAGTCCGCGGCCGTCGCCGCGCGGGACGCGGGCGATGTCGCGCTGATCTGGGTGGACACCGACGGGTACGAGTCGCTGCCCGAGTACTCCGACCTCATCCTGACCAGCGTCGTCAAGGGGATGGACACGGCGGTGCAGGAAGCCGTCGAGGCGACAGCCGACGGTGAGTTCTCCCCGGAGCCGTTCGTCGGGACGCTGGACAACGAGGGTGTATCCATCGCGCCGTACCACGACTTCTCCGATGAGATCGACGAGGAGCTCGCCGACGAGGTCGCCGAGCTCGAGCAGCAGATCATCGACGGGGATCTCGAGGTGCAGTCCGACGCCGCGTTCTGACCCCCGATAAGGGCTGCCGGTGAAACTCGAGCTCCGCGGCATCACCAAGCGCTTCGGTTCGCTTGTCGCCAACGACGACATCAGCCTCACCGTCGAACCCGGTGAGGTGCACTGCCTCCTCGGGGAGAACGGTGCTGGCAAGTCCACGTTGATGAACGTGCTCTACGGGCTCAGCGCGGCCGATGCCGGTGAGATCGTTGTCGACGACGAGCCGGTCGCGTTCTCCGGGCCCGCGGACGCGATGGCAGCGGGGATCGGCATGGTGCACCAGCACTTCATGCTCGTCCCGGTGTTCACCGTCGCGGAGAACGTGATGCTCGGTGCCGAGCCGACGCGTGGCGCCGGTCTGCTCGATGTCGAGGCGACCCGGGCGCGGATCCGGGAGATCTCCGAGCAGTACGGCTTCGACGTCGACCCGGATGCCGTTGTCGAACACCTGCCCGTCGGCGTGCAGCAGCGAGTGGAGATCATCAAGGCGCTGGTGCGCGACGCGCGCGTGCTCATCCTCGACGAGCCGACCGCGGTGCTGACCCCGCAGGAGACCGACGAGCTGATGGGCATCATGCGGCAGCTGACCGCGGACGGCACGTCCATCGTGTTCATCACGCACAAGCTCCGGGAGGTCAGGGCGATCGCCGACCGCATCACGGTGATGCGGCTGGGACGCGTCGTCGGCCAGGCACACCCCGAGTCGACCGAGAGCGAGCTGGCCTCGCTGATGGTCGGCCGCCCGGTCAGCCTGGTGGTCGATGCCGGTACCTCCGACCCGGCAGAGGTCGTGCTCGCGGTGCGCGGGCTCACCGTGGTCGACGATCGGGACCAGCTGGTCGTCGACGACGTCTCGTTCGACGTGCGCGCCGGCGAGATACTGGTCGTCGCGGGGGTGCAGGGCAACGGCCAGACGGAGCTGACAGAGGCACTGCTCGGGCTGGGCGGCAGGGTGCGCGGCTCGGTCCGGTTGGCCGGTACGGAGCTGCTCGGCCGCTCGGTGCGCGAGGTGCTGCGCGCCGGGGTGGGGTTCGTCCCCGAGGACCGCAGGACCGACGGGCTGGTCGGCCAGTTCACGGTCGCCGAGAACCTCGTTCTCGACCTGTACGACCGCTCGCCGTTCGCGAGGGGGCCGATGCTCAGGCACGCCCGGATCAGGAGCAACGCAGCCGAGCGGGTCGGCGAGTTCGACATCCGTGCCGGCAGTATCGACACCCTGGCCAGCACGCTGTCCGGGGGTAACCAGCAGAAGGTCGTGCTGGCACGGGAGCTGTCCCGGCCGTTGAAGCTGCTGGTGGCGACCCAACCCACGCGCGGGCTGGACGTGGGGTCGATCGAGTTCGTGCACCGGCGCATCATCGCCGAGCGGGACAACCGGACGCCGGTGCTGATCGTGTCGACCGAGCTGGACGAGGCCAGCGCGCTCGCCGACCGGATCCTGGTGATGTACCGCGGGTCGGTGGTCGGCATCGTGCCCGGCGACACCGAGCGCGATGTCCTCGGCCTGATGACCGCGGGGTACGCACCCGAGCAGGCCTTCGAGCGAGCCGCGGCGCACCCCACGCGTACCGGGCATCCGGAGTACGGCGGTGACGGGGACGAGGGGGAGCCGTGAGCGAGCAGGAGCGCGGCACGACCGCGACGCCGGGCGGCGAGCAGCCCCCGCAGGAGCCGTCGGTATCCCACCGGCTGTGGCGCGAGCTGACCACCGGAAACGCGATGCTGACAGTGCTGTCGGTTGTACTGGCGCTCGCGATCGGCGGGTTATTGATCATCCTGTCCGACCCCAGGGTGCAGCAGGCCGCCGGGTACTTCGCCGACCGGCCGTCGGACACCTTCGCCACCGCGTGGCAGTCGGTGAGTTCGGCGTACGCGGCGATGTTCCGGGGCTCGCTCGTCGACTTCGGCGAGTACTCCGTGGTCCGTGCCGTACGGCCGCTCGCCGCGACGCTGACCAATGCCACACCGCTGATCGCCGCGGGGCTCGCGGTGGCGATCGCGTTCCGGACCGGGCTGCTCAACATCGGCGCGGAGGGGCAGATCATCCTCGGTGCCATCGGTGCCGGCTACATCGGGTTCACCATGGACCTCCCGGTCGTGGTGCACCTCGTGGTCGCCGTGCTCGGTGGTGTTCTCGCAGGTGCCGTCTGGGGTGGTATAGCCGGGTTCCTCAAGGCACGTACCGGTGCCCACGAGGTGATCGTGACGATCATGCTCAACTACATCGCCCGGTTCCTGCTCGCCTACCTGCTGACCATCGCCGCGTTCCGGAGGGCGGGCAGGTCGGATCCGATCAGCCCCTATGTCGCCGAGTCGGCCCAGCTACCGCGCTTGTTCGAAGGTGCCCGGCTGCACCTGGGGTTCCTGCTGGCGCTGCTGGCCGCCGCGGTCGTGTGGTGGCTGCTCACCCGCAGCACCATCGGTTTCCGGCTGCGTGCCGTCGGGTTCAACCCGCACGCGGCGACCACCGCGGGAATGTCCGTCGCGCGCTCGTACACGCTTGCCATGTGCATCGCAGGCGGATTGGCCGGGCTGGCAGGCGCGAGCCAGGTGCTGGGGACCGAACGGTTCCTCTCCTCGGGGATCTCGGGTGGACTGGGGTTCGACGCCATCACCGTGGCGCTGCTCGGGCGCGCGAACCCCTGGGGCACCGTGGCCGCAGGCCTGCTGTTCGGGGCGCTTCGCGCGGGTGCTGTGACCATGCAGGCGGAGACGGGAACGCCGATCGACATCGTGCTCGTCGTGCAGTCGCTCATCGTGCTGTTCATCGCCGCACCCCCGCTGGTGCGGGCCATCTTCCGGATCAGGGTTCGCTCGCGCGGGCTCGGCGCGCCGGAAGCGAAGGGGTGGGAAGCGTGAGCACACGAGAGACCGGCGACACGGGCTCGCGAGCCGAGCGGGTACTGCGCCGCCGCTGGCGAGCGCCGGTGATGTTCACGGTTCTCGGGCTGGGCGCGCTTGTGCTGTTCGGCCTGCTCGCCCCGGGGGGCGAGCGCAGCACCTTCGGGATCTCCACGGCGGGCGACATCGTGGAGATCGATCCGCTCGGTGTGCCGTCCAGGCAGGCGGCGATCCTGCTCGCGCTGCTGTGCCTGGCTGTCGCGGGATACGCGTTCCTGCTCACCGCCCGCGCGGAGCCCGTACCGCTGTGGCTGTCGGTGCTGTTCGGAACGGCATTCGTGCTGTCCTTTCTGACCTGGGCTGTCGCGGGGGAGACGATCTCGCTGACCGGTGCGCTGCAGGGCTCGCTCGCGCTGTCCGTACCGCTGATCTTCGGAGCGCTGTGCGGGATGCTCGGGGAGCGGACCGGCGTGATCAATATCGCGATCGAGGGGCAGCTCCTCGCGGGCGCCTTCCTGTCCGGGGTCGTGGCGTCCCTGCTCGGCAACCTGTGGGTCGGCCTGATCGCGGCCCCCCTGGCCGGGTTGCTCGTGGCCTACCTGCTCGCGGTGTTCTCGATCAGGTACCTGGTCAACCAGATCATCGTCGGGGTGGTGCTCAACGTCCTGGTGCTGGGGCTGACGAACTTCCTGTACGGCAGGCTGCTCAGCCCGCAGGCCGGGACGTGGAACTCACCTGGCCGCTTCCCCCGCTGGAAGATCCCGGTGCTCGGCGACATTCCCGTGATCGGGCCGGTGCTGTTCGACCAGACCGTCATCGTGTACTGCATGTACCTCGCGGTGATCGTGGTGCACGTCGCGCTGTTCCACACCCGCTGGGGACTGCGCGTGCGGGCCGTCGGGGAGCACCCCGAGGCCGCCGACACCGCGGGTATCGCGGTCAACGCGGTCCGGTTCCGCAACGTGCTCATCGGCGGCGCGGTCGCGGGCTTCGGGGGTGCCTACTTCACTCTCGGGGCGATCGGGGTGTTCAGCAGGGAGATGACCGCCGGAGCCGGTTTCATCGCGCTCGCCGCGATGATCCTCGGCCGGTGGAAGCCGATGGGGGCGGTCTTCGCGGCACTGCTGTTCGGTTTCGCCAACAACCTGCAGAGCGTGCTCGGGATCATCGGCTCGCCGATTCCCAGCGAGTTCATGCTCATGGCACCGTACGTGCTGACGATCTTCGCGGTGGCGGGGCTGGTGGGCCGGATCCGCCCGCCTGCCGCGAACGGCCAGCCGTACATCAAGTCGTGACGGCCCGGCTGATGGATACGGAGGTGTAGCGTGTCGGCGGTGGACCCGGTTCCGATCGACTGGACGGAGCTGCGTGCCGAGGCGACCGCGGTTGCGCGGAACGCGTACTGCCCGTACTCGGGCCTGCGGGTCGGTGCGGCCGGCCTGACCGAGGACGGCCGTCTGGTGCGCGGGTGCAATGTGGAGAACGCATCTTACGGCCTGACGTTGTGTGCCGAGTGCGTGCTCGCGGGCCAGCTCCACCTGTCCGGCGGTGGCACGCTCCGCGCGGTCGCCTGCCGCAGCGGTACGGGGGAGCTGCTGCTGCCGTGCGGGCGATGCCGGCAGGTACTCCTCGAGTTCGGCGGGGACGGCTGTCTCGTCGATGCCGGGGACGGACCGGCGCCGCTGTCCGCCCTCCTGCCAGAGGCGTTCCGCTGACGAGGTGTGCACATGGGACAGGAACCGTTCGCCGCGGTCGACGTCATCCGCGCCAAGCGGGATGCCGAGCCGCTCAGCGATGCCCAGATCGACTGGATCGTCGACGCGTACACCCGCGGGGTGGTCGCCGAGGAGCAGATGGCCGCGCTCGCCATGGCCGTGTGCCTGCGCGGGATGGACGAGCGGGAGACCGCCCGGCTGACCGCGGCGATGATCTCCTCTGGCGAGCGGCTCGAGCTGCGCTCGGAACGGCCCACTGTGGACAAGCACTCCACGGGCGGGGTGGGCGACAAGATCACGCTCGTGCTCGCGCCGCTGGTGGCCGCCTGCGGGGCGGCAGTACCCCAGCTCTCCGGCCGGGGCCTCGGGCACACCGGCGGTACGCTCGACAAGCTGGAGTCGATCCCCGGCTGGCAAGCCGATATGTCGACGTCGCGAATCGCCGGCCAGCTGGCCGAGGTCGGTGCCGTGGTCGCGGCGGCGACCGAGGGCATCGCCCCTGCCGACCGCAAGCTGTACGCGTTGCGGGACGTGACGGGGACGGTGGAGTCCGTGCCGCTCATCGCGAGCTCGATCATGAGTAAGAAGATCGCCGAAGGCGCGGCGGGCCTGCTGCTCGACGTCAAGGTCGGGTCGGGTGCGTTCATGAAGACGCGCCCCCAGGCCGCCGAGCTCGCGGATGCGCTGGTGCGGATCGGGCGGGCACACGGCGTGCGCACCACGGCGGTGCTGTCCGACATGTCGACCCCGCTGGGGCGTGCGGTCGGCAACGCCGTCGAGGTCGCCGAAGCCGTGGACGTGTTGCGCGGCGGCGGGCCGCCGGACGTCGCCGAGCTGACCGTCGTGCTGGCCAGGGAGATGCTGTCGCTGGCAGGCATCGACGGCCCGGACGCACCCGACCCGGCAGCCGTGCTGTCCTCCGGTGCGGCCCACGCGGTGTGGCAGGACATGATCCGTGCGCAGGGCGGTGACCCGGACGCCGAGCTGCCGCGCGCGCGGGAAGTACACCTGGTCGAAGCCGAACGCAGTGGGGTCGTCGCGGAGCTGGACGCGTTCGCGGTGGGGGTAGCCGCCTGGCGGCTCGGCGCCGGGCGCGCCAGGCGCGAGGATCCGGTCGCGCACGCCGCCGGCGTCCGCTGCCTCGCGCGGCGCGGGGAGCGCGTGCAGCGGGGTCAGCCGATACTGGAGCTGCATACCGACAACCCGGAGTCGCTACCGTCCGCGCTGGACGCGCTGGCAGGCGCGGTGAGCGTCGGTGCTGCCGAGCCCGACCGTCAGCCGCTCGTGCTCGACATCCGCCGCGGCTGACCGGGGCTGCTCGCCGGGCGTTACTCGCTCTTGCCTCGAACGGTCCGCAGCTCGGGCCGCTCGCACGGGCACCTGTCCTCGGGGATGGGCACGGCGATGATGGTCGGCCCACCCCGCAAGCCCGTCGCGATCTGTTCCTTCGAGCCGACCAGCTGCTTCCACAGCTCCGACTCGTCGGACAGCTCCATGTCCGGGTTACCCGCAGCCTCGCGGAGCTGGGTCGCCAGCCAGTTGATGACCTCCGCACTGCCGTCCAGGGCGCTGTGGAAGTTGGCACGCTGCGGTTCGGCCTGCGACATCCGGGCGTCGTCGATATGGGCGTGGTAGTGGGTCTGCTTCCTCGCCATCGTCCGTCCCTCGTCCTGGTTCGCCGCCGTGGCGGTCCGGTAGGTCCGTGCGCCCGCGTCACCGTGCCGGGCTGTCCGGTCACGCGCGGTGCTACCCGGAACACGGTACTACCCCGGTACGGTCCCGTATACGCGTGCACAGCTCCCCGCTTTCCGGCGCCCTACGCACGAGAGCCCCGCGTCGCGGGGCTCTCGCTGATGGTGTCTTCGCGCCGCAGTGCGGCAGGGCTGCGGGTTCTCTCAGCCCTCGCCGGAGGACTCGGCCGCCGGCGTCTCTTCCTTCTTCGTGCCGTTGCGCGCGCGGTTGGAGCCGCCGTTGCGGGACCGCCGCGTCTGCCGCGGCGCGGGTGGCGGTTGCACGCTCTGCTGCGCAGGCTGCCCACCGCCGAGCATCAGCTCGGCGAAGGTGGCCATCGCCTCGTCGAGCTGCCCGCCGATCCGCCGCTCGGACTCCTCGTTGCTCTTGCGCACCAGCGAGCCGAGCGAGTCGGAGTCGGGCCGCTCGGAGATCGCGCCCTCCACGGTCGCGAGCCTGGCCTTCAAGGTGCCGTCCAGGTCCCCGACACGGGTGGCGAGGTCGTCCTCGACCTTGCTGATCCGGTTGGTCACCTCGTCGATCCTGCCGGAGACCTCGTTGAGCTTCTCGGTGATGGCGTCGATGCGCTCGCCCGCGTCGATCGCACTCGTCGCTTCGAGGATGTCGGAGTTGATCGACTTGGCCGTGGAGCTCAGCTGCTCCTTCGTCGAGGTGTCGATCTCGTCGATGCGCTGCCGGAACTCGGCGTCGGTGGTATCCATCCGCTCCCGGAGCGCGGACTCGGCGGCCTCGATACGCTCGCGCACCGGGCCGTGTACCGCGTTGGGCACCGACTCCAGCTTGCTGTCCTGCTTGTCCAGGTGGACGTCCAGCTCATCGAGCCTGCGGTGGATGTTCTGCAGCTTGTCCTCGAGGCCGTCCATGCGCCCGGCGACGCCCTCGAACTTGCCGGCGACGCCATCCAGGCGGCCGTCGAGCTGCGCGAAGGGCTTGGCCAGCTTGTCGACGATGCCTTCGACGGCCCTGCTGACCGAGGCGATGGCCTTGTCCTGGGCCTCGAGGCGGGACATGGTCTCGTCGAGCCGCTCGGCCAGCACGCTGACCTCGGTGCGATCCGGCAACTCGGACAGTCGCTTACGAATGGCACCGATCGACTCGACCGGGGCGATCCGGGCATAGATGTCGTCAAGGGCGTCAAAGATCTGTTGTTGCTCGCTCTCCCGCACCTCCGCGGCGCGCACGAGCATGTTGCGCATCCTGTCGAAGGAGGGGGCGAAGTTCGATTCCTGCGTCACGGCTTTGACCTTCGTCGGCACGGGCAGTGTCATGTTCCTGCGTAGGGCTTATGCACGAGGACTGCGGACAGTCTCGCGGTCTCGTTCCCCGCCCCAGCGAGCAGTACCGCTCATTCCAGACGCTGAAGCGGCCCCGCCAGCTGGAAGCGAACAACCCTCGGGGGATGGGTGTGAGCTTATCCATACGACAGGCGCGTCTTGTAACGCCCCCGCGGATTCCCCGCTACCCCAGGTCAGCCGGATGGCGCAACGTGGAATCTCGTCAGCAACCATATGGTGTGAACCTGGAGTAGACGGTGAGGGTTATACGTCCGTTTCACTTCGCCGTCGTCGGTCCGGCGGCGCTGACGGCGAGTGTAGTCCTTCGCGATCAGTGCGGGCTCAAACGGTCTTCGAAGGAGTTGACCAGCTTGCGCCATTCGGCGACCTCCTCGTCGAACGGCGGGCTCGGCTTCAATCGAGTCGGGTCCGGGTTGACGATGAACGACACCAGCCACCCCAGGCGCTGGGTGGCGGCCAGCGCATCGTTCGCGCTGTCGTCGCCTGCCCAGTCCGCCACATCGGTGAGCAGCTCCACCGCGAGGTCGAGCTGAACCGGGTCAACGTACTCGATCCCGTCGGCGATGTCGGCGTCCAGGCCGGCAAGCACGTAGGTGTTCTCCTCGGTGGCCTCGACTTCGAGATCACCCGTCGTGGCCTTGGTGACGACCTGGTCCCAGGTCGCGACGTCGGCGAGGTCGTTGGTGCCGAGCTCGTTCGGGTTGGCGAGCTGGCGCGCCAGCAGGCGTTCCGAGCGAAACACCTGGATCTCCCCGTCCGAGCCGAGGAAGATCGGTTCGTCGTCCAGGTAGCAGCGCAACGTGACGTACTCGTCGGTGCCGGTGACTATCTTGATCGGGTCGATACCGACCTGGGTCCAGAAGTCGGAGGCTTCCTCGCCCGACTCGCCGGAGTACGTGCCGTCGGCGCTGACGCCCGCGCCCGCCTCGGCCGACTCCTCGTGGAAGGCGGCGAGTTCCTCGGCGGTCTCGTCCAGCGTGGCCTCGTCGACGGTGGGCACGGTCACCAGCTGGTCGATGGCGTCGAGCACGGTGTCCCACTTCTCGGAGACGGCCCCGACCAGGTCGTTCCACAGGCGGGTGCCCTCCCGCCCTCCCGCGGGAAACTTGCCTTGTTCGAGCAGGCTGAATCCCTCGTGGGCGTCGAGGACGTCGTGCACGTCGTCCAGCTCGCAGACATCGGCGATGGAACGCACCATGCTGACCACCTCGGCGAGCTCGCCGAGCGTCCAGGAGTCCGGCTCCTCGGCCACCAGCTCGGGGACCCCGACGAGGTCGTAGGAGTGCTCGTCATCCGGGATCAGCTCGGGGACGTGCAGCTGCGGCACCGAGTGCCAGGCCGGGTGGTCGACAAGGTCGTGCTGCTCGGCCGTGCGGATGAACGCGGCGAGGTGCGCGGAATCGGGGAAGCCGTACAGATCGTCCTCGTCGCCGAGGAACGCCTCCCATTCCTCACCGTCCTCGCGCCAGCGAGGAGCCCACAGGGTAACGAGATCACCCTGGGGGAGCCCAAGCTCGATCGGGACGATGTCGGTTGCCATTACATCCTCCGATGCTGGTTACGCGCTCTGGCGTGGATGTGCTCCGCGTGCGCAGCCTACGGGGTTCGGCTCGGCGACGCGATCGACCCTACCTGGGTAGGCTCGACGGGACATGACTGCAACCAGCACCTCCCTGCGCGAGAAGATCCCTTCCGACCCTGACCCGGACGCCCTGTACGACGCGTTCTCCACCTGGGCGCTCGAGCAGGGGTACACGCTCTACCCAGCGCAGGAGGAGGCGCTGATCGAGATCGTGTCCGGGTCCAACGTGATCTTGTCCACGCCCACGGGCTCGGGCAAGAGCCTGGTGGCCACGGCCGCGCACTTCGTCGCGCTGGCGCACGGGCGGCGCACGTACTACACGGCGCCGATCAAGGCGCTGGTCTCGGAGAAGTTCTTCGCCCTCGTCGATGCGTTCGGTCCGGACGCGGTCGGCATGATGACCGGCGACTCCGCGGTCAACCCCGCAGCGCCGATCGTCTGCTGCACCTCCGAGATCCTCGCGAACATCGCGCTACGCGAGGGTGAGCGGGCCGACATCGGCCAGGTGGTGGCCGACGAGTTCCACTTCTACTCCGAACCGGACAGGGGATGGGCATGGCAGGTACCGCTGCTCGAGCTGACCGGAGCGCAGTTCCTGCTGATGTCGGCCACACTCGGCGATGTCTCGTCCTTCTGCACCGACCTCACCCGCCGGACGGGCAGGACGACCACGCCGGTGACCTCGGCACAGCGCCCGGTTCCGCTGACCTACAGGTACGCGATGACTCCCCTGCACGAGACCGTCGACGAGCTGTTGCACGGTGGGCAGGCCCCGGTCTACGTGGTGCATTTCTCCCAGGCCGCAGCCGCCGAACGCGCGCAGTCGCTGACGAGTATCAACGTATGCACCAAGGCGGAGAAGGCGGCGATCGCCGAGCACATCGGGGGATTCCGGTTCACGGCCGGTTTCGGCAAGACGCTCTCGCGGCTCGTGCGGCACGGTATCGGCGTGCACCACGCCGGTATGCTGCCGCGCTATCGCAGGCTCGTCGAGCAGCTCGCCCAGGCCGGCCTGCTGAAGGTGATCTGCGGCACCGACACTCTTGGTGTGGGGATCAACGTGCCCATCAGGACGGTGGTGTTCACCGCACTGACCAAGTTCGACGGTGTGCGGCAGCGGCACCTGAAGGCGCGGGAGTTCCATCAGATCGCGGGCAGGGCGGGCCGGGCCGGGTTCGACACCGACGGCTACGTCGTGGTGCAGGCGCCCGAGCACGTCATCGAGAACGCCAAGGCGCTGGCCAAGGCAGGTGATGACGCGAAGAAGAGGCGTAAGGTCGTGCGCAAGAAGGCGCCGGAGGGGTTCGTCAACTGGACCGAGTCCACGTTCGAACGGCTGACCCAGTCCGAGCCCGAGCCGCTGGTGTCGAGCTTCACGGTGAGTCACGCGATGCTGCTCAACGTCATCGCTCGGCCCGGTAGGGCGTTCACGGCGATGCGTCGCCTGCTCGAGGACAACCACGAGCCGCGGCACCTGCAGCGCAAGCACATCCTGCGCGCGATCGCGATCTATCGCGCGCTGCGTGCCGCCGGGGTGGTCGAGGAGCTCGACGAGCCCGACGAGTACGGGCGGACCGTGCGCCTGACCGTGGACCTGCAGTTCGACTTCGCGCTCAACCAGCCCTTGTCGCCGTTCGCGCTGGCCGCGATCGAGTTGCTGGACCGTCAGTCGGCGAGCTACCCGCTCGACGTGGTCTCCCTCGTGGAGTCCACCGTGGAGGACCCGCGCCCGGTGCTGGCCCAGCAGCGGTTCCTGGCCCGTAACGAGGCGATCGCCGAGATGAAGGCGGAGGGCATCGAGTACAACGAGCGCATGGAGCTGCTCGAGGACATCGATCACCCGAAGCCGCTCGAGGAGCTGATCGAGGCGGCGTTCGAGACCTACCGGCGCGGGCACCCGTGGGTCGCCGACAACGAACCGTCACCGAAGTCTGTGGTCCGTGACATGTACGAACGGGCGATGAACTTCACCGAGTACGTACGTTTCTACGGGATCGCGCGCTCGGAAGGTCTGTTGCTGCGATACCTGTCCGATGTGTATGACGCGCTGCGGCACACGGTGCCGGACGAGGCCAAGACCGAGGAGCTGGGCGATCTGATCGAGTGGCTCGGCGAGCTGGTCCGCCAGGTCGACTCCAGCCTGCTCGACGAGTGGGAGCAACTCCGCGACCCGGATCTGACCGCCGGTGGTGCCGCGGACAGGGCATCCGGTGATCAGGTGCGTCCACCGAGCACCCCGAGCGCTGTCACCGGGAACGAACGGGCGTTCCGGGTTCTGGTGCGCAACGAGCTGTTCCGGCGAGTGGAGCTGGCCGCTCGCCGGAACTACGACGCGCTCGGCGAGCTCGACGCCGAGTCCGGATGGGACTCGCAGGCATGGGAGCACGCGCTCGAGGAGTACTTCGCGGAGTACGACACGATCGGTACGGGCGCCGACGCGCGCGGACCTGCCTTCTTCCAGGTCGAGACCGGACCCGGCCGGTGGCGCGTCCGGCAGACGCTGGACGACCCAGGCGGTAACCGGGACTGGGCGATCACCGCCGAGGTCGATCTCGCCGCGTCGGACGAGGCCGGGCACGCGGTGGTCCGCGTTCTCGACGTGGGTGAGCTCTAGGGAATGGCCGGCCCCGCGCACCCGCCGCGCGGGGCCGGCCCGTCGCCGCGCGGCGGGTGCGTCACGCTAGGCCACCGCGTAGATCCCGGACGCGATCGCGAAACCCATCAGCCCGATCGTGGTCTGCATGACCGTCCACGTCTTGAGGGTCGTCTTGACGTCCATCTCCATGAACCGGCCGACGAGCCAGAACCCCGAGTCGTTCACGTGGCTCGCGGTGACCGAGCCCGCGGCGAGGGCGAGCACGATCGCGGCGAGCTCGACACCGTTGAACGCGCCGGACTGCACCACAGGCTGAACCAGCCCCGCGGCGGTGATCAGGGCGACGGTCGCCGATCCCTGCGCGATGCGCAGCGCGGTAGCGATGACGTATGCGGCGACGATCACGGGAAGGCCGATACCGTCCAGCGCGTCGGAGAGGGCGTCGCCGATGCCGCTCGCCCTGAGCACCGCGCCGAACATCCCACCAGCCCCGGTGATGAGGATGATCGCGCACACCGGGCCGAGCGCCGAGTCGAGCAGCCGTTCGATGAGGTCCTTGCCACGACCGCGGCGGGTACCCAGCACGTACGAGGCGACGAAGACGGTGATCAGCAGAGCGACCGGTGTCGCGCCGAGCGTGCGGGCCACGTCGTATCCGGCGGCCTGCTCGTCCAGCCATCCGGCGGCACGGGCCGTGTCCAGACCGGTGTTGGCGAAGATCAGCACAAGGGGAAGCAGCAGGATGCCGACTACCGTGGCCGGGCGTGGCGGGTTCGGATCGTGCTCGGCCTGCGGGCCACCGAGGATCTCCGGCACGGGAAGGACGATGCGCTTGCCGACCCAGAGGCCGTACAGGTAGCTGGTGACCAGCCAGGTGGGGATCGCGACGACCAGTGCCAGCACGAGCACGAGCCCGACATCCGCGCCGAGCAGCTCGGTGGAGGCGACCGGGCCGGGGTGCGGCGGGGCGAAGATGTGCATCACCGAGAACGCGCCGGCCACCGGCAGGCCGTAGCGGAGGACGCCGCCGCCGACGCGCCGCGCGACGGTGAACACGATCGGCAGCATGACCACGAGCCCGGCATCGAAGAAGATGGGGAACCCGAACAGCAGCGAGGCCGTCCCCAGTGCCAGCGGTGCGCGATGCTCGCCGAACCGGGACACCAAGGCGTCGGCCAGTGCCTGCGCACCGCCGCTGACCTCGACGAGCCTGCCGAGCATCGCGCCGAGCCCCACGAGCAGGGCCACGGCCCCGAGCGTCTCGCCGAACCCGCCCGTTACGGTGTCGATGACCTCGCCCGCCGGGATCCGCGCGGCGAAGGCCGTGGCGATGCTCACCGCGATCAGAGCGAGGAACGCGTGCACACGTAGCTTGATGATCAGGAAGAGGAGCACGGCGATGGCTCCCGCCGCGATACCGAGGAGGGGGCCCGTTCCGAGTGTCTGGGTCATGAGAAGCTCCGTTGCTTGTCCGGGACGGCAGGGGGCGAGTAATGGTCGGGGCGAGCCGTGCGCGGTGGGTGGTCCGGCATGCACCGGCCTGCCCCGCGGGTCAGGTCTGTGGCCCGATGGCGAGCGTTGCCAGGGCCGTGTGGACGATCCGCTCGGGCGTCGCGGTCGAGTCGACCGTGATCCCGTCCTCGTCGGGGGCCAGCGGTTCCAGGTCCGCCAGCTGGGACCGCAACAACTCCGGCGGCATGAAATGGCCGGTGCGGTGCAGCAGCCGTTCGGAGACCGTGGCCGTGTCCCCTGTGAGGTGGACGAAGCGCACCCTCGCCCGCGCCCTGCGGAGGAGATCGCGGTACGAGCGTTTGAGAGCCGAGCAGGTCAGCACCAGGTTCTGTCCGGTACCGGCCTGCTCGTCGATCCGGCCGCGGATGGCACGGAGCCACGGAATGCGGTCCGCGTCGGTCAGCGGTGTGCCCGCGGTCATCTTGCGGATGTTGTTCTCGGGGTGGAACTGATCGGCCTCGGCCATGGTCCAGCCGAGCTCCCCGGCGAGCAGGCGGGCGACGGTGCTCTTGCCGACCCCGGAGACCCCCATCACCACGATGACCGTCGGGGCGCTCGATCCGGCGTGTGACACGGTGCCTTCCCTCACATGTTGCGTGGGTGTGCGCTCATCCGTAGCCGTGTACGGATCAATTCGTAGTACCATTGGCGCTAAAACATAGCACCATTACGTCACCCGGGGAAGGGGTGCGAAGCGAGATATCCTCGGCTGGTGAGCTCAGGCAGCCCGAAGGACGAGGTCAGCAGCGGCGCGCTGCACAGCACCGTGCTGGATACGATCGGTAGGCAGATCGTCTCCGGAACGCTCGCCGAGGGGCACGTGCTGCGTCTGGAACAGGTACAGCAGCAAGCGGGTGTATCCCGCACGGTGGCCCGCGAGACGGTGCGCGTGCTGGAGTCGATGGGACTGGTGCGCTCGCGCCGCAGGGTGGGCATCATCGTGCAGCCACGCTCGTCGTGGAACGTCTTCGACCCGTTGGTGATCTGGTGGCGGCTGGCCGGGCCCGGCAGGGACATCCAGCTGCGCTCGCTGACGGAGCTGCGCATCGCCGTGGAGCCGCTCGCGGCGGCGGCCGCGGCGAGCAACGCCTCGGCGCAGGATCGCGAGCGGCTGGTCCGCCTCGCCACCTCGATGCGTGGCCACGGGGAAGCAGGCGAGCTCGAGGAGTTCCTCGAGCTCGACATCGAGTTCCACACGCTGATGCTGACCTCGAGCGGCAACGAGATGTTCGCCGCGCTCACCGACGTCGTCGCCGTGGTGCTGCGCGGCAGGACCACGCTGGGACTCATGCCGCGGCACCCGGTCGCCGAGGCACTGGACCTGCACGAGGAGGTGGCTCACGCGGTCGCGGCGCGGCGTGCTGCCGACGCGGAGACTGCCATGCGCGAGCTGCTCGGCGAGGTGCGGGACGCTGTCGTACCGCACGGCGTGTGACCTGCCGGCCGCGAGCGCCGGAAGGCCTGCCCGGGTCCGCGCGCCTGCGGCTTCGCGCGGGCCGGGAGCTACGTGCCGACGGGGTGCCAGACCGTCTTGTACTCGAGGCAGCCGCGCAGGCGGTCGATGCCGGGGGTGACGGTCCAGTCCGGCTCGGTGGCCGGCACGCGCAGGACCCGTTTCACGGAACCGGCCGCTGACCGCTCGAGGGCACCCCGCTGCTCGGCGGGTACCCCGGTGAGGTCCAGCGCGTTGACGTCGGCGTGCGAGGCCAGATGCGGGGCGAGCTCGTCGGCGCTGCCGGTCAGGATGTTGGCGGCACCCGCGGGTACATCGGAGGTCTCCAGGATCTCGGCGAGGGTGATCGCGGGGACGGGCCGGTCGGTGCTGGCGACGACGACGGCCGTGCAGCCGGTTGCCAGCACCGGGGCCAGCACGCTGACCAGCCCGAGCAGCGAGGACTCCTGTGGCGCGAGCGTGCCGACCACACCGGTCGGCTCGACGACGGTGAACGAGAAGTAGGGGCCCGCGACCGGGTTCGCGGAGCCGAGTACCGGCGTGAGCTTGTCCGTCCAGCCCGCGTACCAGACCCACCTGTCGATCGCGGTGTCCACGATGGATCGAGCTGTGTCCTCCGGCGTCCCCTCACCCCTCGCGACCGCCTCGGCGAGTTGCTCCCGCCTGCCCTCGGCCACCTCGGCGACGCGGTAGAGCACCTGCCCCCTGTTGTACGCGGAGGCGGCCGACCAGCCGGGGAAAGCCTTGCGTGCGGCGGAGACGGCGTCCCGCAGGTCCTTGCGCGAAGCCTGCGCGACGTTGGCGAGGAACCGCCCCCTGGCATCGCCCGCCGCGTACGAACGGCCCGACTCGGAACGCGGGAACGCACCGCCGATGTAGAGCTTGTGCGTCTTGGCGACGGGCAGGCGTGCGTCTTCAGACATCGAGGTAAGCCTCCAGGCCGGCACGGCCGCCTTCCCGGCCGAATCCGGACTCCTTGTAGCCGCCGAAGGACGCCGTAGGGTCGAACCGGTTGAACGTGTTCGCCCACACCACGCCCGCGCGCACCTGCTCGGCCGCCCACAGGATGCGGGAGCCCTTCTCGGTCCAGATGCCCGCGGAGAGGCCGTACGGCGTGTTGTTCGCCTTGCGCACCGCCTCTTCCGGGGTGCGGAACGTCAGCACGGACAGGACGGGTCCGAAGACCTCCTCCCTGGCGATACGCATGGACTGGTGCACTCCGGAGAACACGGTCGGCGCGAAGAACAGACCCTTGTCCGGTAGCGCACACGGGCTGGTCCATCGCTGGGCGCCCTCGGATTCACCGGAGGCGACCAGCTCGCGGATCTTGGCGAGCTGTTCGGGCGAGTTGATCGCGCCGAGATCGGTGTTCTTGTCGAGGGGATCACCCACGCGCAGCGTGGTGATGCGGCCACGCAGCCGCTCGAGCACGGCCTCGGCGACCGACTCCTGCACGAGGAGTCGCGAGCCCGCGCAGCACACGTGCCCCTGGTTGAAGAAGACCCCGTTCACGATGCCCTCGACGGCCTGGTCCAGCGGGGCGTCGTCGAAGACGATGTTCGCGGCCTTGCCGCCGAGCTCCAGCGTTAGCTTCGTCGGCGTGCCGGCCAGCCTGCTCTGGATGAGCTTGCCGACCTCGGTCGACCCGGTGAAGGCCACCTTGTCGACACCGGGGTGGGCGACAAGGGTGGAGCCGGTGTCGCCCCCGCCGGGAAGGATGTTGACGACGCCGGGGGGTAGCTGGGCCTGCTGGCAGATCTCGGCGAAGGCCAGCGCCGTGAGCGGGGTGGTCTCGGCCGGTTTGAGCACCACGGTATTGCCGGTCGCCAGCGCGGGCGCGATCTTCCACGCGAGCATGAGCAGGGGGAAGTTCCACGGGATGACCTGGCCCGCGACACCGAGTGGCCGGGGCAGCGGACCGAACCCCGCGTAGTCCAGCTTGTCCGCCCACCCCGCGTGGTGGAAGAAGTGCGCCGCGACCGCGGGAAGGTCGGCGTCCCGGGACTCCTTGATCGGCTTACCGTTGTCCAGGGTCTCGAGTACGGCAAGCTCCCGGGAACGCTCCTGGATCAGCCGCGCGATGCGGAACAGGTACTTGGCTCGTTCGGTGCCCGGCATCGTCGACCAGGTCCGCTCGAACGCCGCACGCGCCGCGGTCACCGCCGTGCCGACGTCGGCGTCCGCCGCTGTGCCGACCTCCGCGAGCGTTTCCCCGGTCGCGGGGTTGCTCGTTTTCAGCGGCTCACCGGTGCCGTCGACGAACGCGCCGTCGATGAACGGGCGGTAGTGCGCCCGGAGGTTCGCGAGCTCCGCGCGCTCTGGGGCGGGGTCGTAGTCCCACGCGCCCGTGCCGGGTGCGTTCTCCGCTGTGTCCGCCATATCGTCAGCTCACCGCAATGTAGTCGGGCCCGCTGTAGTGGCCGTCCAGTTGTGTCCGCCGTTGCATGAGCAGGTCGTCGAGCAGGCTGGACGCGCCGAAGCGGAACAGTGCCGGGGTCAGCCATCGCTCACCGGCGACCTCCCGCACGGCCACCAGGTAGCGGATCGCGTCCTTGGTCGTGCGGATCCCGCCCGCGGGCTTGACGCCGCGTGCCACGCCGGTCACCGCCTGCCAGTCCCGCACAGCCTGCAACAGTACGTGCGTGACGGGAAGGGTCGCCGCGGGCGAGACCTTGCCGGTCGACGTCTTCACGAAGTCCGCGCCGGAGAGCAGGGCGAGCCAGCTCGCCCTGCGGATGTTGTCGTAGGTGGCCAGCTCACCGGTCTCCAGGATCACTTTCAGGTGCGCGCTCCCGCAGGCCTGTTTGACCGCGACGATCTCGTCGGCGACGTCGCCGTACCGGCCGCTCAGGAACGCCCCGCGGTCGATCACCATGTCGATCTCGGCCGCACCCGCGGCCACGGCCATTCCCACCTCGGCGAGCTTGACCTCCCTGCTCGAGCGTCCGGAGGGGAATGCGGTGGCCACGCTGGCCACCGCGACCCCGCTCCCGGACAGTGCCGTGGCGGCGGTCCCGGCGAGGTCGGGGTAGACGCATACCGCCGCGACGGGAGGAACCCCGGGGCGGTCCGGGTCGGGGCGCCGCGCCCTCGCGCACAACGCGTGCACCGTGCCCGCGGTGTCGGCTCCCTCCAGCGTGGTCAGGTCCACCATGCCGATCGCGGTGTCGATGGCGCGCAGCTTCGCCGATTTCTTGATGCTGCGCGTGGCCAGGTCGGCCGCGCGCTGCTCGAGGCCCACCCGATCAACCCCGGGCAGGCCGTGCAGGAACCGGCGCAGACGCGCCTCGTCACGGGTGGCGTCCTCCGGATCGAAGGGCACGTCCGCTGCGGTGTGCGGCATGCCCCGAGTCTAGTACGGCACCCGGCCCCGCCGGTCTCGAACGCCGTCGCCGCTGAGCTCGGCAGTCACCGCGGCCGCATCGCGGGACGGGCGGCGCGCCGTGTCTCGCCCATTCAGCTCAACCCGGATCGGACAGAAAGCGTGTTTTGTTTGTCCCGGTCACCTTCACCTATTAGTGTGAAAGCGCCGTGTGCGACGTGAGTCACATTCGGGTTTCGATCCGCGTTTCGGCTACTGGGAGGGACCTGTGCCAGCGATCTCGCCACCGGCGCTATCGATCATCGTCCCCGTCTACAACGAGCAGGGACGGCTGCCCGCTACGCTCGACGGTCTGTCCGAAGTGCTCAGCGACCTGTCATGGACCGCCGAGGTGGTCGTCGTCGACAACGGCAGCACCGACCGCAGCGCCGACATCGTACGCGCGCACCCGTCCGGACCGGTTCCGATCCACCTGATGTCCTGCGCGACCCGCGGCAAGGGGGCTGCGGTCCGGGCGGGGGTGCTGGCCACCACCAGCCGCTACGTCGGGTTCTGTGACGCAGACCTGGCGACCGACCTCGCCGCGCTGTCCCCGGCGCTCGCGCAGCTCGGCGCGGGAGTCAACGTGGTCGTCGGTTCACGGGCCCATCCCGAGTCGGACGTGCAGGCGCGTCACAACGTGGCGCGCAGGACAGGGGCGTCGCTGTTCCGGTGGTCGACGCGGCAGCTCGTGCCGGGTATCGCCGACACGCAGTGCGGGTTCAAGTTCTTCGACAGGGCGACGGCCGACGCCGCGTTCCGGCCGCTGCGCACGCTCGGCTTCGCCTTCGACGTCGAGGTGCTCGCGCGCACCCAGCGATCCGGAGCCGTGATCGCGGAGATCCCGGTGGCCTGGACCGATGTGGCCGGCTCGACGTTCGACCCGCTGCACGACGGCTGGCAGACCTTCGCCGCGCTCGCCGGCATCCGCGCGACCCTCGCGAACGAGCAGACCGGGACACGGGCACAGCGCGCGGCGAGGTCGCAGGCGTTCCTCGACATGCCTGCCGGCGATGTCGCGCGAGGTGCGTTGCGGGGTGTCTGACATGGGGGCGAACTCCACCGGAACCGGACAGGTGCCACCGCTGAGCGGGGTCGGGATCGCGTTGCTCAACTGGCGTGATCGCGGGCACGAGCACGCGGGTGGCGCCGAGGAGTACGCGGCGCGCATCGCGGCGGCGCTCGCCGGTGCGGGAGCGGACGTCACGTTCGTCACGGCCCGCGGCGCCGGGCAGTCCCGGCACGGCACCGACGGGGTGCCGGTGGTGCGACGCGGTGGTCGCTGGACCGTGTACCCCGCGGTCCTTACCTGGCTGTTCCGTCACCGCAGGGAAATCGATGTGGTGATCGACTGCCAGAACGGCATCCCGTTCTTCAGCCCGCTCGTGACGCGTCCCGGCACCAGGGTCGTACAGGTGGTGCATCACGTTCACGCGGACCAGTTCCGGGTGCACTTCCCACCGTGGCTCGCGCGCATCGGCGCCTGGCTGGAGGGTCGCGCGGCACGCTACGTGTACCGCAAGGCCGTCACGGTGGCCGTGTCGCCATCGACCGTCCGCGCCATGCGAGCACGGCTGGGATGGTCCGGCTCGGTGTTCGTCGTCCCGAACGGCATGGACCGTCCCCTGCAGTACGAGGTGTCGCGGTCGGAGGAACCGTCCCTGGTCTGCCTCGGCAGGCTGGTCACGCACAAGCGGGTCGGCGAGCTCATCGAACCGGTGCTCGCGCTGCGGCAGCGCTGGCCGGACCTGCGCCTGCACGTGGTGGGGCGCGGCCCGCTGGAGCAGGAGCTGCGTGCCGCGACGGCGGACCTGGACGGAGCCGTCGTCGTGCACGGATACCTCGATGACGAGGCCAAGTCCCGGTTGCTGCAGTCATGCTGGCTCAACGTCACGCTCTCCGACGGCGAGGGCTGGGGGCTGGCCGCGGTCGAAGCGGCGACCCACGGGTTGCCCACGGTGTGCCGGGACGTCGACGGCCTGTGCGACTCGGTGCGCCACGGCGAGACCGGCTGGCTGCTCACTGACGGCGACGACCTCGTCTCGGTACTCGACCAGCTGCTCGGCAAGCTCCGCGATCCTGCAGCCGCGGATGCCGTCGCACGGGCGTGCCGGCAGTGGGCGGGCCACTTCGACTGGGCCACATCCGGCCGCCGCTTCACCTCGCTGGTATCCGGCCTGTTGCACACCGGTGTGGCCTCGGGCTGGCGGCAGGGTCAGCACGAAGCCCTCGTCGCGGAGTTCCGGCCGCCTGCCGACGAGCAGCGGCTCAAGTGGGCGGTGGCCCGGGTGGGGGTCGGAGCCACCTTCGGCATCACCGGCGAGAGCGGATGGCTGCTCGCCGAGCAGCACGCGGCGGGCGACCTGGTCACCGTGCTGCACGAGGCAGGGGCCACCGACGTCGCCGTCCGTCCCGCGGAGGACATCGAACGGCTGCTCGGCCGGGCACGGCGCACACCGATGGAGGTGCGCCGTGCGTGAAGGCGCCGCCCCAGGGAGGAGCCGCTCCGTTCCGGCGTGCCACTGGCGTGGCTCCGCGACACGCCGTGTACCGCTCACTGCGATCGCGCGTCCGCCGAGGCCGGGATCCGAATTCCAAGGAGGATGAGTTGCGACGTGCACTGTCCTACGTCCTGCTCGGGCTGGGTGTTTTCGCGCTGGCTCTCGGCCTGTTGCTGCGTTTCTACACCTATCCCCAGCTGGCGAAGGTACCGCTGGATCCGGACAGGACGACCGTGGCCGAGGGTGACGACATCACGGCCATGGTGTTCGTCGATACCGGTGACCGCGACGTCCCGGAGATCAGGGACGGCCTCAGCCTCACATCGACCACGTACGTCAGCGGGGACCTGAGGGCCCCGGAGGTCCGCGAGGGCGGGGATGTCGCGGTGTGGAGCGAGGCGACGCGCGTGCTGGCGGACAACGCGCCCGACGTCCAGCCGGTATCCGGCAGCATCCGTAAGCTGTGCCTCGACCGGCACACCGGGCAGGCGCGCGTGCCGTGCGAGGACCAGTACATCAGGGTGGAGCACGACCGGGACCCGGCGGAGCGGGCCGACGACATCATCGAGGGCGAGCGTGATCGTGTCCAGCAGCCCGGCTACAACTTCAAGCTCCCGTTCGGCACCGAGCAGCGCACCTACCCGTGGTACGTGCTGGAGATCCGGGACACCGTCGACCTGGGTTTCGAGGCCGAGGACACCGTGAAGGGGCTCGACGTGTACCGGTTCTCGTACCAGGTCGAGCCGACCGTTGTGGAGAGCGACATGACCGTGCCGGGCCGGCTCGTCGACGACGAGGACGAGGATACGGTCGAGGTGGACCGCTACTTCGAGGCTGAACGCACCATGTGGATCGACCCGGTGACGGGGGCGGTCATCGCGCTGGAGCAGTCGGTGAAGCAGGAGCTCGTGCGGGACGGCCAGGACTACGGTGCGGGAACCACCGTGTTCGACGGCACCCTGGCGCTGAACGACGAGACGGTCGAGACCCACGTCGCCGAGGCCGAGCAGAACGGGTCGAAGCTGTGGTTCCTGACCACGCTGCCGACCATACTGTGGGTCGCCGGGACCGTCCTGATCGTCGTCGCCGGTCTCCTGTTGCTCGGGCGTGCGCGCGAGGACGACCAGCCGCGAGGCAGGCAAGGGCGGTCCCGTGCGAGCCACAGCGCGCGGGTCGGCTGACACGAGCCGGTGCGGCCGAGCCCGCTCACCGTTTCCGGAGCACCAGAGCCAGGTTCCAGGAGGCGATTTCCCGCACCAGCGGAATGCGGACGATCCAGGTCGCCCACCACGGATGGTAGCGCGGTAGTGCGTGTACCAGCGTGACTTCTTCACAATTGCGGGCCCACCGAAGTGCCGGTCCGACGCCGACCGGAAAGAGGCTTTCGCCGAAACGGTTCTTCGGTTCGGCGCCGTGCCGCCGCAGGTAGCGATTCCTTGCGTAGTGGCCACCGAGGAAATGCCATGGTGACGTCTCGTGCCCGCCCCAGGGGGACCACCACGGCGTGAACGACACGAACACCGTGCCGCCCCGTTTGGTCACCCGCACCATCTCCGCCAGCATCCTCCAGGGCCGATCGACGTGCTCGAGCACGTTCGAGGAGAAGCAGATGTCCACCGATCCGGTGCTGACCGGCAAGTCCGTACCGCTTGCGAGGATCATCCGCTCGTCACGCGTGCCCCGCGCGGACAGCTCGCGCCTGTCGCGATCGAGCCCGAGGTAGGTAGCTCCCGCCGCGCTGAACGCCTCCGAGAAGTACCCGGGACCGCCACCGACGTCGAGCACCGTGGCTCCGGCGAGCGGGGCGTACGAGGCAACCTGCCGTGCCGAGTCGTCCGCGAGAATGCGGTAGAACCGGTCGCGGTCGGACTGTTCCCCGCGGAAGGCGCGGAACAGCCGCATGGTGCGGCCTATCGTCGATTTTCCTTGCTGCATGACACTCGAATCTCGCTGTCTCCGGCGGAACCGTTGTGATTATGTCGTATCAGCCGTGCGGCTGGACAGGTAATTGCCGAAACAGTTCCGACAGGATATCCCGCGCGGTGTCCTCGCCGAGATGCCTGTGGCGTGCCCGGATCGTGACCGTGGTGGTGTCGCCGACCGTGGCGGCACCGAACGCGACGCCCGAACGCCCGCCCGCGATCGGGAAGAACGCCAGCTCCGAGACCGTGCCCCCCGCGTCAACGGCACCCAGGTTGGAGACCAGGTAGGTGGCACCGACCCGGTCGGCGAGCGCCCCGCGCAACCACCGGACCACCCTGCCGGTCAACGCGGTCCCCGCAGGCGGTGCCGGCTCCGGGCCGTGCGCGGTGAGCGTGGACGTGACGGTCGAGCTGTCCGTCGTGGACGCGATGGGCAGCAGGAAGTACGCGCTCTCGTCCCGCGGTTCGGGCCGGTCACCCCCGCTGCGGGAGACACCGACCGCGGCGACGATGCGGTCGTGCCCCGCGCGCCGTGCGGCATGGCGAGCGACGGCCCGGCCCGCGGCGACGACGAGGTCAGCGGTGCTCAGCTTCATCACGCGGGCGCGCAGGGTGACGAGCAGGTCCCCGGGCCTGTCGCATCCCGTCGGCACTGTCCGCGCAGGCGGGTGCCGGAACGCGCCGGAGATCCGCCGCAGCGCGGCGGCACCGAAGGAACGGCGGGGCAGGCGGGGCCCGATACCGGACGCGCTGCTCGAGACCGGGTGGCCGATCGCGCTGCCGAGCAGCGCGAGGAGACCGAGGCCGTCTACGGCACTGTGGTGCGCGGCAAGCACCATCGTCGATCGCTCCGGGGTCAGGGCCACCCTGACGAGGGGGTCACCCCGGACGTAGGGCCGCGTCGCGAACGACTCCCGCAGCTCGGCCAGCTCCGCGCCGTCCACAGTGGTGACAGCAGGAGCGGGACCGAGGTGCGGGTACTCGGCGGAGGTGGCCGCGAGGCGCCTGGCAACCTGCCGCGCCCCGACCGCCTCCCGCAGGCGTGCCTGCACCAGCACGCTCCACGACACGGTCGTGTCGCCGGCATGGGGGATCATGCCCTGTGCCGTGTCCGCGGCAGGCACGTCCCCGTCCCGTGCCGGTCAGCGGTTGCCGTAACGGACGTCGTTCGGATCGTTCGCCACCGGCGGGTTGGAGAAGTCGACAGCCTCGTCGGGCCCGCTGACGGCGGACAGCCCGAAACCGACACCGGTTGCGAGTAGGAGTCCGGTGAGTACGGACGCGATGACACCCACGAGCTTGCCCACGTGAATACTCCTCGCCTTCGCGGTTGCGCGGACAATCTACCGTCTGGGCAGCACGAGCCACAATAGGGTGAGGGCGATCGCGACGACGGCGCTGCCGGCGGCGACGTACACCGGTGCCGCGGGAGGTGTGAGACCGTCCGGTCCGGTGAAGTCACTACCGTCACCCGGCACGCGGTACAGGCTCAGCCATCGGCCGCGGTGCTCGGGGTGGAGCCGGTCGAGGTCTGCGCCGTCGACCCGCCCCGGGGTGCCGTGCTCGGCAAGGACCCAGCCGATACCGATATCGGCGAGGGCCCCGGCGTCGGCGCCGTCCTCGACGACCGCGCGAGCAGCCGCGGCGCGCGGATCCTCGCCCTCGATCGTCGTCCCGCTCACGGTGACCCGGTCGTCGATGACCGTCGTCCGAGGCAGGTACCTCGGTGCCGGGTCGTGTACCGGGCGGTGGTCGTTCCACGCGAAGCTCCGGAACGCTCGCATCGGCACGGTGAGCACGTCGCCACGGCGGTCATCCTCGGCGAGGTGCTCGGCGACCGCCTGCCAGTCGGCCGGGTACTGTACCGGCTCCAGCCGTCCCGCCGCGCCCCATGCCAGATCCGGCAGCATGACGACGGGAGCGGCAGCGGCGCAGGCGAGCACGGCGATGCGCGCGCCGCGCGTGCGGAGGTACCGTGCTCCGGCCTCGACGGCCAGCGCGAAGCCGAGTGCCAGCGGCAGGGCCCAGAGCGCGACCCACTTCTGCCCGTCACGCAACAGGCCGGCTCCCGGCACGCCTGCCACGAGCCAGCGCAGTACCGCCTGCCCGACGGGCAGCGCGCCGAGTACCGCGAGCAGCACCCCGGAAGCGCCGAGCAGGAGCAACGAGCGCGCCGGGGCGGCGCCCCAGCGCGCGGCGAGTGTGCGCTGGCCGAGCAGGGCGAGCACCACGAGGGCGAGCACCAGCACGGGCACCAGCACGGCCGTGCGGCTGGCCGGCACGACGTCGGCGTTCCAGAACCCGCCGAGCCCGAGCACGCTGACCACGGCACCTGCCCAGTTCTCACCGCGGGCGGCGAAGGCCTCGACGGCCGCCGGGTCCGAGAGTGCGCTCCCGGGACGCAGCACGGCGGGCGCCAGCCACGGCGCGTTCAGCAGCACGGCGAACGCGCCGACCGCCGGTGCCCGCCGGTACCCGGCGGCGACCAGTGCGGTCAGCGTCGCGATGAGCCCGCCTGCAGGCGTCAGCACGGCGGGTACGCAGGCGAGTACCAGCTTCGGGATCGCTCGCGGCTCGCCGCGCCGCGCCGCGAGCCCGAACCGGACGATCCACGGCAGGCACGCGTACGCGAGAAGGTACGGCCAGTGCCCCATGACGAGGCGCTCCGCGATGTACGGGGTCCAGCCGTACCCGACGGCGGCGATCACCCTGATCACTGTGGACGACGTCGGCACCAGCCTGCCCGCGCCGAGCGGGCCCGCTACGAGCGCGCCGAGCAGGATGAGTTTCTGCAGCACGTCACCGGGCACGATCGTGGTCGCCAGCGCGAGAACGGCGTCGGCCGGAACGGAGCGCGGCAGGCTGGAGCCGATACCCACGCTGTCGGGCAGCAGTGGTTGCCGCGGGGTGAAGACCATGTCGTAGGTCAGCACGTAGCCGCGCCGCAACAGGGGAGCGAGTATCGCCAGTGCCACGGCGAGCGACACCGCGGGCACCGTCATTCGGCGCAGCAGGTCTACGCCGAATGACCTCCATTCGGTCACGTGGCTTGCCTCCGTCGGTGTCGCGATTACAGTTTCACGGGACTACCTCCGATATACAACCGAGGTCCATCCCCATGACGCGAGCTGATGCGGCGACTCGTGGCTCGGGCAGGAGTGCCCAGCTCGACACCGTGATCGTCGCGATCGCCTTCGGGATCAGCAACCTCGGCGCCTACCTGCTCAACGTCATCGCGCCCCGGTTGCTCACGCCGCCCGAGTGGGGCGAGTTCGGGGCGCTGCTCGCGATCGTGGTCGTGGGTGCGGTGGCCGCGCTCGGCGTGCAGACCGTGGCGGCGTTGCGGGTGGCCGCGCTGCGCGCCGAGCGGCAAGCCGCCGGAGGGCTGGACCGCTCCGACACGGGCCCGCTGGTCTCGCTCGCCCTCACCACCGCGGCGGTCGTCACCGGTGTCGTCGTGCTGGCGACACCGGTGCTGGTGACGTTGTTGCATTTCGGTTCACCGTGGCCGACGCTGTGCGTCGCGTTCGCGCTCGCGCTGATCACATGCAACGGGCTCTTCCTCGGCATCCTGCAGGGCTCGCAGCGGTTCGGCGCCCTGGCGCGCCTGATCGCGATCGACGGCCTCGGCCGCACCGGCTCGGCGCTGATCGGGCTGCTGCTGTTCCGCACACCCGCCGGAGCGCTGGCGATGATGGTGGTCGGAACCCTCCTCGTCGTGCTGACCGGGTGGCTGATGTGCGGGCGACCGCTGCCTGCCAGGCACGACAGGAGCGATCTCGGCGAGGTCTTCCACACCGCGCAGGCGCTGCTCGGTCTGGTGCTGCTCGTCAACCTCGACCTGATGCTCGCCCGCCACCACCTGTCCGAGGCCGGCAGCGGCGAGTATGCCGTCGGCTGGGTGATGACGCGGCTGGCGTACTGGTTGCCCTACGCCATCGCGGTGGTAGCACTGCCGAAACTGGCCGACGCCGAGCAGCGGCGCCGGGTGATCCCGATCGCCCTGGGGCTGTGTGCGGCGATCAACGGGATGGTGTTGCTGGGCTCCGTACTGTTCGGACCCACCATCGTGGGGCTGCTCGGCGGACAGGGCTACGCCGACGGCGGGATCCCGATCTGGGCATTCGCGCTGGTGGGGTCGCTGCTGTCGCTCGTGCAGATCCTGCTCTACTCGCGTATCGCCAGCGGTGACCGCCGCTCGACGCTGCTGGTATGGATCGCGGTGCTCGCGGAGGTCTCCGTTGTGGGATTCTGGCTGCACGGGACGCTGCTCGAGATCGTCTCCGCGGCCGTGCTCACCACGGCGGCGCTGGTCGGCGCAAGCGCCCTCATCGAGCTCCGGCTCGCCCGCGCTGCGCGCGGCACCGCGCGGCAACGGACCAGACACCGCAGCTAGGTGTCGGCCGCGCCGTCCGGCCCGGTCGGCAGGAACCAGTCGATGAATGCCGCGACGACCGCCGCGAGGGTGACAAGCAGCGCCGACTGCGCCAGCCAGCCGTAGGCCCACTCCTGCCCGTGCCCGAGCAAGCGGCCTGCGACGGCTGTGGCGAGCGCCGTCGATGCCCCTGCGGCGACGATTACCTTCGGCGACGGGGTCCACAGTGTCCGCGCCAACAGGCATGCCAGCAGCGCCACGACCGCCGGCATCCCGCCGAGCACGACGAGCAGTGCCGCCAGCGCGATCGGGACCCACCGGCTGCCGCCCCGCGCCGCGTTGATCGTGGGCTCGCGCCGTACGGGCAGCGCCGTGAGCACGATCAGCACAGCGACGGCGACCGCTCCGGCCAGCAACCCACGCCGGTACTCGGTATCCGGGGCGAACTCGAGCTCCACCGTGGCCGCCTCGCCTTCGGGGAGCTGCCATCCCTGCTGCCATCCGTCGACACGAACCGGTTCCAGCCGCTGGCCCCCCGCCGTAGCCACCCATCCCTCGTTGGCGTTCTCCGGGACCGTCAGTACAGCGGAGTCGCCTGCGGCGACGTGCAGCCGCCGGTTCGCCACGCCCCATTCCTCCACACTGACCTCTCGCGACCGCACGCCGTCGCGCGGCGCCTCGGACGGGCGCAGCCACAGGTCCTGCACCACGAACGTGTCGGATCCCCCGGTACGCACCTCGTGCGCGCCCGGTGGGAGGTCCACGCCACCTTCGGTATCGGAACAGGTACCGAGCTCGAGCGGGCGGTGCTGGTTGACGTCCGCGACCGTGCCGGACACCGATGTCGCGTAGTCGAGACCGTCGATGGTCACGGTCGGGCCCGACCCGCACGGGATGGTGAACCGGGTATCCGGTTCGATCGGCTCGACCGGCTCATCCGCCCCCGGCAGCTCCAGGCTGGTGACCCCCGCCGGGCCGGACGTCGGTTGCTGGCCGTCCGGCTGCTCGCCCCCGTGCCGCGCGACGTCGGTGATCTCGATATCGAGCTGGTCGGTCTCCATGTCGATATCGGCCCTGCCCGACTCGTCGAGGGGGACGGTTCTGGTCGTGGACGGCGTGCGCAGTTCCACCTCGGTGGGCTGTGACGCACCGGACGCCGGGTCGGTCGCCAGCCGCAGCTCGCTCAGCGTGCGGCTGTCCGGCCACCGCAGCCGGAGGGTCGGGCGCCGGTCGGTCGGATCGGCGATCCATGTCGTCGTCCCGTCACCGTCGATCGCGGACAGAGCGGCTGCCGCGGGGTCCCCCGCGAGGACGGTCGATGCCGCCACCTCGATGCCGTCGACCTGGACCGGGTGGCTGCCGCTCACCGCTGGCAGTGCCGTTCCCCCGATGAGGAACGTCTCACCGGCCCCTGTGCGGAACAGCCTGTGGATACCGCCGGGGTCCTCGCCGAACCGGGTGAGCAAGGCGTCGCATCGCTGCGTGCCTGCCTCGGTGATGCAGGCGTAGCGCGGCAGCGGTCCCCGGCTGAACGAGAAGCTCGGCTGCCGCCCGTCCCCCGGGTCGACGTCGCCGGGTACCCGTAGGGCGCGCTGCGGCGTCACTCCCGGGATCGACAGTTCGGCGATGCCGGCCTCTCCTGTCTGCCTGCTCGACGCGACATCGAGCACGGTCACCCGGACGCTGCCGGTGATGCCCTCCGCGACGGAGAACTGTTGCGGCTCGGACCCGCTTGCGATCTCACGGACCACCGAACCCGCGTCCGTGGTGATCCGGACGTGCGTCACCGGCCAGCCGACCCTGCGGTCGTCGAGCATCCGCAGGGTGACCTCCGAAACCTCCCGTGGCGTGTCGAGCTGCACCTCGAGCCACTCGCCCTGCGGTCCGTGCAGGGACGACGACTGCCAGGCCGTTACCGGGTCGCCGTCGATGGCGGCGTACGGCTGCGACGAGGGGTCGGACGCGTGCACGGCGTCCGCGTAGCCCGCGGCCGACGATGCCCGGACACCGCGGATGCCGCGGTAGACGGCGAGCGTCTTGTGGCGCAGCCCCTCGAACGGCAGTATGTCCATGCTGGGCCGGTCCTGGCGTGGTTGCTCGTCCACGGTCATGGTCTGGCTGAGGTTGTTCCTGACCCTGCCGACGTTGCGTTCCCGGTGCCGCAGGCCGTCGGTCGCCAGCCAGCGCGAGGTCTCCAGGTTCTCGGTGTCCCCGGTCAGGACCGCGGGTTCGGCCCGGCTCAGCAGGCCGGAGTCGAGCAGCTGCAGCAGGGTCTCCGGCCCGCCGCTGACCTTCGCGATATCGGATTTCTCGACCGCGGTAGCGGACCGTACCGGCCGTTGCACCTCGTAGACCTCGATCGCGCGCATCGCGGGCGCACCCACATCGATCCCGCTGGCCCCCGGTTGCTCGCCGGGACTGATCTCGGGACCGAAGCCCGCCACGCGCTCGATGCCCGGCGAGCGTGCCAGCGACGCGTGCAGTGCCGTCACGGGCGGTGCGGAGGTGGCCTCCCGGTCGATGTCGTTGCGCAGCATCAGGAAGCGGTGCCCCGACCTGGCGAGGAAGTCGGCGAGCCCCGGGTTACCGCGGCCGTTCGCGAGCGCGTTCTCGACCGCGTCCATCAACCTGATGTTGCCCTCGGAACCGAGAGGGATCTGGCTCCGCAGGGCCCACGGTGAGGACGCCAGTGGCTGCGCGGGCTCGTCGACGGTCTTTCCCCAGGTGTACTCGCCGAATCCGGTGCCGGGCAGCAGCATCGTGCGACCGCCTGCGCTGTGCTCGCCGACCCAGTCCATGGCAGAGCTCCAGTACCCGGGTACGGCGTCCCAGCCGGGACCCGGTCGCAGTGTGCCGAGCAATGCCGGGGTCGCCACCGCGCCGACCAGCACGAACCCGGTGGCCAGGCGTAGCCGGTTCTCCCACACCGCGGGTATCCACCGCGCCAGGCCGGGGACGACTCCGGTGAGGGCGTGCGTGAATGCCAGCATCAGGGCAAGGCGCAGGCCTGGCTCGAACTTGTGCACGTTGCGCAGCGGGGCGAGTGGCCCGTCGAGGAGGTCACGAACCGTCCCGGACAGCGGGCTGTCCAGCGCGCCGACGTGCCCGATAGCCAGCAGCGTCACGCAGGCCAGCACGCCGAGCGCCAGGAACCGGCGTTCCGGCAGCCCCGCTCGCACCAGGCCGAGCAGCGCGACCGCCGCCAGCAGGCCGGTAGCCAGCATCAACGCAGGGTTGTCCACGAGCATGAACCCGGACGGCCACCACGCCTTGCCCTCCACGACATAGGCAACCCACTGGTTGGTGCCGCGCAACACCTGGAACAACGAGGCGGGGGCGGTCGTGTTGGCCGCGGACTCCACGTAGTCGACGAACGGCAGGCTGTACTCGCCGAGTAGCGTCAGCGGCAGGAACCACCACAGCACGGCCAGTGTCACGGCACCGAACCACCAGGCAACCAGCCGCACGTGCTCGCGGGTCCACGCGCGGGTGAGCAGCCATATCCCGGGCAACACCAGCGACATGATCACCATCGCGCCGTTGATGCCACCCATACCCAGCACGGCGAGGGCCGACAGGCAGGCAGCGCGCCGCGGGGAGCCGATCCGGTCGACGTTGACCAGTGGCAGCACCACCCACGGCAGCATCGCGGCAGGCATCATCTCGGCGGAGAGCGGCCCGATCTCCGTCAGCATCCGGGGAGCGAGGGCGTAGCCGAGCGCGCCCGCATAGCGGGCGGGCTCGGACCCGATCCGCAACGCGCGCGCGAGCGCGAGCGCGCCGCGGAAGGCGAGGCACAGCAGCAGCGCGGCCCAGAGGCGCTGCACGATCCAGGGAGGCACCCCGAGCACGTCGCCCGCGGCGAAGAACGGGCCCATCGGGAACAGGTAGCCGTACGCCTGGTTCTGCAGCTCCCCGCCGGAGGCATCCGGGTTCCACAGGTGCAGGGCGCGGTCGAGGAACGAGACCGGGTCCACGACGAGGTCGAGCTTGGTGTCGAAGGTGGTCTTGCCAGGCAGCTGCAGGAACGAGACCAGGGTCAGCGCCACCATGACCCAGACCGCGCGGTTTCGCCACAGGTTCCGCACTCACACCACCGGTGTCCCGACGGCGACATGGTCGACGCACACCACCTCGGCGGTGCCGGTGCGCGCGATCTCGATGCTGTCGTAGGCACCGCCGGTGACCACGTGCAGCACGTGCAGGCCGCTGTCGAGCTCGACATCGACCGTCGAGCCGCCCGCGGTGACGGTCGCGGCACCTCCTGTACTGGTGAAGTAGTGCACGCGCAGCAGGTTCCTGCCTGCGACGGGGGCCTCGAGCGGGATCGATGCCCGGTCGTCGCCGACCGCGTAGCCGCAGCCTTCCGCGGGCCCCGGACGGCTCCGGACCGGGTGGGCGAGCTCCGTGACCCGGCGCGGACGGCCCCCGGAGTCCAGCAGGTACATCTCCTCGGCCGGCACATCGAACCGGGGTGGGTCGGGCAGCTGGCCGAGCACGCGGGAGGCCGTGCCCTCCGTGCCGAACCAGCCCACCATGACCTCCTCGGGGACCGGGCCGTCGTAGAGCACGATGCCGGGTCGTTCACTCACGGCGGCACGCGCCGTCGTCACGAAGTCGCGGGACGTCGGGAACTGCATGCCCGGTGCCAGCCGTGCCGCGCTCACCGTCGTCCCGATCGCGACCAGAACCACGGCCGCGGTGGCGAGCGCGGGCACTGCCCGCCGGGACTGCCGCGGCGGGGGAGCCTCGACGCGCGTGTCGCGCGGCGTCAGGAAGGCGAACGCGGCGCACAGCACCATCACCAGTACGGCGTCGGCGATGTAGCGCAGGTCCGTGCCGATCACCGGCCCGATCATCGGTAACCGGGTCACGGCAACGAGAGCGATGTCGATCATCAGGAACGCGCCGAGCAGTGCCCAGGCACGTGCCGCGCGACGCCGCCCGGCGACCAGGCCCGCCGCGACGATGGCCGCGCCCAGCAGCACGGCCGGTACCTGGAACGCGACGGGCGGCGTGGCGAGCTGCGGTACGCCTTCGCCCGACACGCTCTCGACCGGCAGGCCGAACGACGGCACGAGCAGGACGTCGACGAGCATACGCTTCGCGAGCTCGGGCACAGTGGACAGCGGGATGTCGGAAGCGGCGGGCCCGGACGTCGCGGTGAAGTACACCCCTGCGTAGCAGGCCAGTACCGCTCCGTACGCGAGCCACAGCCGCCGGTGGGTACCGATGGCCCGGGACAGCGGAGCGTGCGTCCCGCGCGGTGCGAAAAGCGCGGTCACCCCCAGCAGCAGCAACGGGATCAGCGCGGCCTTCTCGTAGAACGCGAATCCCACGACGGTCCACAGCAGACCCGCGATGGCGCCTGCTGCTCGCCCGTCACGCAGGTACCCGACGTGCGCGAACAGCGCGCAGACCGTGGCAAGCAGCGTGGGCAGCAGCTGGACACCGTAGGCCCACCACAACGTCGGCGTCAGGATCACCGGTGAGCAGGTGAACACGACGAACGGTACGATGATCGCCCACCGCGCACCGAAGCTGCGCACGAGCAGCATCCACAGCACGACTGTCGTCGCCGCCTGGACCAGCAGCAGCGGCAGTACCGCAACCGCGAAGTTCAGGGGCGCGAGTGCGGTGACCGCCCATGCCACTGCGAACACCCCGGGCGCGACATGGTCGTTGTACTCCCCGAACAGGTACTCGACCCCGAAGGCCTGGCTGGCTGCCCGGTAGGTGATCAGGAAGTCGTCGTGGGCGAAGTAGCCGTGCACCGCGAACCACGCGTGGATGCCCAGCGGTACGGCGCCCGCGAGCAGCGCGGCGACCAGCAGTCCGGGTGGGGTCCGTACGGTCATGCCGCCGTCAGCGCCCGGCATCCGGCTTGCACGCGGGCGGCTGGCACAGGAGCTCGGACAGCGCCGCGTGGAACACCTCGTTGATCTTCGCGGGGTCCTCCGTCGTATAGGCCTCGCCCCCCGTGGCCTCGGCGATCTCGGACAGCTCGGCCTCGTCGACATCCGGTCCGATCCCGATGCCGATGACCTGGAGCGGCCGCCGCGGGTCGACAAGTTTGTTCAGCTCGGCGAGCAGCTCGTCCCTGGTGATACCTGCCGGGTAGGCGTTCTTCCCGTCGGTGAGCACGACGACGATGTTGATCCTTCCCGCCTCCCAGTTCTCGGTCGCGTCCCGGTACGCCGCGAGCACGCTGTCGTAGAGGCCGGTGTTGCCGCCGATCTGGTTCGCGACGCCGCGCAGCACCTGAACGCTGTCGCGCGACAGGTGCTCGCTGACCGGTCGCACGGATAGTAGCTCCCGGTACGGCTTGCTGCCGTCGAGGTTGGTGGAGAACAGCCAGACGCCGATCTCGGTTGTCGGCTTGAACAGGTTGAGGCCCGTCTCTGCGGCGTCGAGAGTCACCGCCATCCGGGACTTCCCGGCGCCGGGCACGTGCTGCGCCATGGAGCCCGACACGTCGAGCAGTACCTGTACGCGCGCGCTCAGATTGACCCCGGCCCACTCGTTGAGCAGTTGCCGCACGTCATCCGGCCGGGGGACGGTGCCCCGCGGTACGGCCTCCGCGGTCGTGCGGTCGAGCTGTGCGCGGTCACGCAACGCCTCGCCCTCGGGGGTGCGCAGTCCGGCCGCGGAGAAGTTCTCCGCGAACCCCGGCGCGCGGAGCCGGTCGAGGAAGTCCTTCGCGGCCGTCCGGTGCTGGCCGGTCGTCCCCGGCAGTACGGTGTACGGGAAGTCGAGTGAGGGGACCGTCTCGTCCGGGTAACTCGCGACGAGGTTGGCCGTCCTCGCCTCCAGGTTGTACCGCAGCAGGGCCAGCTCGGTCGTCGGGAACGCGTCGAGCGTCTCGTCGGTGGTGCCCTGGCCCGGGACCTTGCCGAACAGCTCGGCCGGGTCTTGCACCGTATTGGGTGAGAGCCTGCGCAGCAGTGAGGTATACGCACGCCCCGGGTCCGAACGCGACTCTGCGAGATTCTTGATGCCGATGAGCGCGGACAGGCTCGCCGGGTCACGGACCGGATCGGTGAAGCCGATGTCGAAGTTCTCCTCGTCCGCGTCGATCACTTGTGACCAGGACGGCGTCTCGTCCGGCCAGCCGAGCGACCCCGCGGTGTCGTCGGTGACCGCGAGCACGACCGGGGTGCTCGCGATCGACGTGCCGGAGACCGGCACGTCCCATGCCCCCTTGTTCTGGGCGTGTTGCAGCCACATCGTCGATTCCGGGATCCACACGTCGGGCGGTTCGCCGCCATCGGAGAGCACGAGCGACTCGGCCGTGCTCTCCGAGTCACGCCCGGTGACGTTGACGTGGTAGCAGCCTTCCCCTTCGGCTTCGGAAGCCTGTGTGGCCGCTTTCTCGATCACCCCGGCGACGTCGGGGGCAGCTGTCACATTGATCGACAACCCGGAGTCACACCCGGAGGCACGTAGCTGGTCGGCGAGGAAGTCGAAGGAGAGCCAGCCCGCGATGGCGAGTACCAGCAACGTGCTCAGCAGCACGATCGAGCCGCGGGATCGCTCGGACGAGGAAGCATGTCGCCCCATCGACGTTCCCTCCTTCGTGTGACCTTCCGCCGCAGCGTTTAGGGTAGAGGTACTTTCGGTCAGCACGCTACGAAGTGGACGGATCGTTTTTGCTGGTCGGATCGTCCATTTGGACCAATACCACTACAACTCGTCACATCCGTACCCGGGAGTGCGGGGAACGTTCCGCCCGCGGATCCGCAGGTCCGCGTGAGCGCGGGCGGTGCTGGCCGCTACGGTCTGGGAATCATGGACCTCACAGTCATCGACCACCCGCTCGCCAAGGTGCGCCTGTCCGTCATGCGTGAAGCCGGTACCGGCAATGCGGCGTTTCGTGCCGCGCTGGACGACCTCACCATGATGCTGGTGTACGAGGCGGTGCGCGGTACGCCGCTACGCACCGAGCGCATCCGGACCCCGCTCGTCGAGACGGACGGGCACCGCCTCGCGCTGCCCCCGCTGCTGGTGCCGGTGCTGCGCGCCGGACTGGGTATGGCCGATCGCGCGCATCAGCTCATCCCGGAGGCGCAGATGGGTTTCGTCGGGCTCGCGCGCGACGAGGAGACCCTGCGACCCGAGCCCTACATGGAGTCGCTTCCGGGGGACCTGTCCGGGCAGCCGGTGTTCGTGCTGGATCCGATGCTGGCCACGGGCGGGTCGATGGAGTACACGGTGGGGCTGCTGGCCGCACGCGGCGCGGAGGAGATCACCGTGGTGTGCGCGCTGGCCGCGCCCGAGGGGGTGGCGCGGCTGCGCGCGTCCGACCTGCCGACCCGGGTGGTCACCGCCAGCGTCGACGAGCGGCTGGACGACGCCGGGTTCATCGTTCCCGGCCTTGGGGACGCCGGCGACCGGCAGTACGGACCCCGGTAGCGCCCGGACGAGGTCGAGCCGAAGGGGCCCTCGGGTACAGCATGTGTACCGAAGGAGTCCCTCGGCTCGCCACCACGCCGGGTATCAGCGGTCGGTGCCGAGCAGCGTGCTGATCGTCTCGGCTGCTTCCTCGTGCGGCACCTGTCGCTGGTTGCCCGAGCCGAGGTCGCGTACGGTCACGGTGCCGTCCTGCCACTCCTCGGCCCCGACGATGACGACTGCGCGCGCGCCGGCCCGGTCCGCGCGGGTGATCTCCTTGCCGAGCTTGCGTGGTTCCAGTGGGACCGACGTGCGCAGACCGGCCGTGCGCAGGGTGCGCGCGACCGTCCGCGCCGCGTCGTCCAGCTCGGCTGTCACCGGGATGACCACGACGTCGACCTCGCTGCGGGGAGCGGGGGAGAGGCCGTGGGTGTCGAGGAAGTCGAAGAGCGTGACATCACCCATGCCGAACCCGATACCCGGGATCTGCTTCGGGGTGAACAGGCCGGCAAGGTCCGCGTAGCGCCCGCCGCCGAACAGGGCGCGGTTGTTCTCGCCCGAGGTGTCGAAGACCTCGAACACGGTGGAGGTGTAGTAGGCGAGACCTCGCACGATGTGCGGGTCGAAGCGGATGAGGCCGGCGGAGCTGCTACGCAGGGCGCGCACCACGTTGGAGTTGCCGGTTACCTCGGCCGGCAGCTCGTCGAGCAGCGACGTTCCGGCCGCGAGGACATCGGTGAGCCCGGCGAACTGCTTGTCGTCCAGCCCGATCTCGGCGGCGTCGGCGGCCAGGCGCTCGCTGTCGTACTTCTCCCAGCGGTCCACGAGGGCGAAGACCTCGCCGAGCTGGTCGGTCCGCACCCCGACGAGCTCGGTCAGGGCCGCGGACAGTACCTGGCGGTCGTTGACGCGGATGACGAACGTGTCCTCGTCGGCGCCGAGCGAGCGCATCATGCTGTCGATCAGCTCGAACATCTCGATCTCGCAGCTAGCCGCTTCCGAACCGAAGATGTCGACGTTGATCTGCCAGTGCTCCCGCACCCTGCCGCGCTGCGGGCGCTCGTAGCGGTGACAGTTCGGGTGGCTGTACCAGCGCACGGGGAACTGCAGCGAACCGGCGTTACCGGCGACCATGCGCGCGGCGGACGGGGTCATCTCCGGACGCAGCGCGAGCCTGCGCCCGCCCTGGTCGGTCAGCGTGTACAGCTGCTGGTTGGCGATCTCCTCGCCGGACTTGGCCTCGTAGATCTCCGCGGGCTCCAGCTGGGGCCCGTCGTAGCGCCGGAAGCCGAAGCGCTCGATGACGTCGTAGAGCCGGTGGAATACCTGGGTTCGCACGGACATCTCGTCGGGCAGGAAATCGCGCGTCCCCCGGTAGGGTGCGGTCGGCTGGTACTCGGTCACCGGGAATTCCTCGGCCAGTTCTCGTCGGGTGCGGTACCCGTCGAGGATATCGGCTCGCGCGCACACGCCGTGTCGGGCACTGCGAAAGCCCGTGTCGGGCTCGCCGACAGTCCGTATTGGGATCCGTGCGCCTGTGGGCCCGACACGGGGTGCCGGCGCGCCCGACACGGGGTGCCGGCGCGGCCGACACGGGGTCAGCCGGAGCGGTCGCTCCCGCGGGACGAACCGACGAGCAGCGCGAGCGCGCCGCCCGCGACGCAGATCACCGCGGTGAGGGCGAAGGTCTCGCCGTACTGGGTCAGCAACGCCTCCCGTACCGCCGCGGTATAGGCGGCCTCAGCCGCCTCGTAGGCCTCCTGCGAGGGATACAGCGGCCGGACGGGGACGTCGAGATCGGCCGTGAGGCTGTGGAACCGGTGCAGCCCCCACGCCGACAGCGTGGCCAGGCCGAGCAGCATGCCGGTCATGCGCGCCACGACCACCGCGGCGGAGGCGATGCCGTGCTGCAGCGGTGGAACCACCCGGAGCACGGCCGCCGAGACGGGCGCGATGACGACCCCGAGGCCGAGACCGACCAGGGCGAGGTCCGTGTCCAGGCGGGGTAGGGCGATACCGGCGAGCTCGTGGCGCGCCGCGAGTACCTCGGCGGGCCAGCCGGACATCAGCCAGAACCCGCAGGCGGCGATCAGCATGCCGGCCGTTGCCACCCATCGCTCACCGAGCCGGGAGCTGAGCAGGCCCCCGACGAGGGCGCCCGCGGGAAGCGCGAGCAGGAACCTGAGCAGGAGCATGATCGCCCCCGTGTCGTCCTTGCCGAGCAGCGACTGGGCGAACAGGTCGACGTTGACCAGCGTGACCATCAGAGCGGTGCCCGCTGCGGCGCTGACCACGAGACCGGACAGGAACGGCCGCATCGTCACGCCGGTGGTATCGACCAGCTTGGTGCGTGCGCGGATCTCCCACAGCACCAGCGCGACCAGGGCCACTCCCGCGCAGGCCAGCAGCGGAACTCCCCGCTCGGGCAGGACCCGCTCCCCGGGTTCGGGGTTGTACAGCCCGATCACAAGCAGACCGAGCAGCACGGCGAGAAGCCCGCCGCCGACCACGTCGACACGCGGCCTGCCCGCGGCCACCGACCGGTCCCTGCCTTGCGGCGCGGGCAGCGCGTAGTGCACGGCCACGATCGCGAGGATCGCCAGCGGGATGTTCATCCAGAACACGCTGCGCCACCCGGCCAGCGCGGCGAGCGCGACTCCGTACACCGGTCCCAGGACCGCGCCCAGCTCCTGCGCCGCCCCGATACCGCCGAGCACGCCCGCGCGGCCGCGCCTGCTCCACAGGTCAGCGGCGAGCGCCATGGTGACCGGCAGCAGCGCGCCGCTGGCTACCCCCTGCACCACGCGCCCGGCCACCAGCACCGGCACCGTGGGGGCCACAGCGGTGAGCGTCGAGCCCGCGAGGAAGGCTGCGAGGCAGATCTGCAGGACGCGCTTGCGGCCGTAGCGGTCGGAGGCCTGACCGAGCAGCGGCATGGCGGCCACGTAACCGAGCAGGAAACCGGTCACGACCGGGGTGAGGCGTTCCAACCTGTTCAGCGGGATCCGCAGGTCCGCCATGATCTCGTTGAACAGGCCGATCACCACGTAGGTGTCCAGCGCACCGAGAAGCACGACCATGCCGCCCGCACCGATCGCGACCGAGCGCGCGCGGCGTGATCCCGGTACGGGCGGAGCCGTGTCGCCCTCCGGAGCGGTCAGCGTGGCCCCGTCGTGTTCGTTGCCTCGCGGCCGGCTCATCCGGGCGGGCTCACCGTGACCGGTTCGTTGACCTCGGACAGCGTGACGTCGACGGTCGGCGTCTCGTCGCCGCCCGCTTCCGGGAAGGACAGCGTGACCTTGACGGGTAGGTGGTCCCGTTCCTCGTCCAGCCACAACGTGATCTCCGCGTCGGACTCGACACCGGGGATGAGCTCGTCGATGACCTGGTGTTCCACGGTACCCGTCACCTCGTGGGTCTCGGTGCCGTCGACCGTGTCGGTTCCGGTGGTCTCCGCGTCCCGCACCTGGCCGAGCAGGTGGGCCACGCCGCGCTCCGGGTCGAGCACGGCGGAGGGGTCGTAGATCGAGGTGATCCGGTCGGCAGGGATCTCCTGGAAGCCCCCGGTGGGGCCTTTCAGGAAGAGGGACTCCTCGTGCAGTACGAACTCCGACTCCACGAGCTGACCACCCATCGACACGGTGGCGACGCCCTGCGCGGCCCCGTACGGCCCGCCGTCGGTCGTCAGGTCCCCCTCGACCATCTGCACGGTCAGTCCGGGCACCTCACCGTTGGCCTGCAACGCGAAGTGCGCGCTCGTGACCTCACCTGCGGATTCGGCGGCGGCGTCCAGCAGTGTGCCCGCGGCAGGCAGGTCCTCGCCGTCCGATGTGCACGCCCCCACGGCCAGCGCGGTCGCGGCGACCAGGCATGCCGTGCGGCGGCCACGTTGTTGGTGCAGCAGCATTCCCGCATGGTAGACGGCGCGCTACGGCATGACGTTCGCGGCCAGCGTGGCGCCCAGTTCCCAGCACGCCTCGAGGTCCTCCTTGCCGGGTTCGCCGGTGATGGTCACCGTCTCGGCCGCCTTCTCCCACCCGAGCCCGGTGACGATGCTCTCGATGCCGCGGGTGGTGCCCGAGGTGTCGCTGCCCCCGTGCACGTAGTAGCTGAACGGCCTGCCCCTCGTGGCGTCCAGGCAGGGGTAGTAGATCTGGTCGAAGAAGTGCTTGAGCGCCCCGGCCATGTAGCCGAGGTTCGCGGTCGTGCCGAGCAGGTAACCGTCGGCCTCGAGCACATCGGAGGCCGTCGCGGCGAGGGCCGGCTTGCGTACGACCGTCACGCCCTCGATCTCGTCGGTGGTCGCGCCGTCCACGACGGCGTCGAACATCGCCTGCACGTTCGGTGAGGGGGTGTGGTGCACGATCAACAAGGTGGACATGACCTCACTGTGCACCACGCCGCTGCCGCGCGGAGCGCGGCCCGCGCACCCCGGCACGCCTGCGGCGGGTGGTCCGGTCGCTCGTCTCGTTCAGCCCTCGAGCAGCGCGCGGGTGTCCGCGCGCAGGGCCGAGAGGGTGCCGGCCGCCGAATCCCGTACCTGTTCCAGGGCCGCGGGTGAGGGTTGCTCAGGGGGCTGCTCGACCACCTCGAGATAGGTCTTGATCTTGGGCTCGGTGCCGGACGGGCGTACGACGACGCGGATGCCCGCGCCGGTCAAGCGCAGCGTGTCGGAGCCGGGAAGCAGGTCGTCGAGCGTGACCGTACGACCGGCGAGCTGTCGCGGCGGGTCCGCCCGGATCCGCCGCATGATCTCCGGAAGCTCCCGCGACGAGCGCACCCGTACCGTGACGGGGGCGGTCAGGTACACGCCGTGCTCGGTGGCCAGCTCGTCGAGCATCTGCCCGATCGACGAGCCTGCCGCTTTCCGGGTCGCGGCGAGGTCGGCCGCGAGTACCGCGGCGGTGATGCCGTCCTTGTCCCGCACAGCGGCGGGGTCCGCGCACACCCCGAGGGCCTCCTCGTAGGCGTAGACCAACCTGTCGCCGTCGGCGGCGCGCACCAGCCACTTGAACCCGGTCAGCGTCTCGGCGTAGCTCACCCGGTGGGCACGTGCGAGCGTGGCCAGCGCCGAGGAGGACACGATCGTCGTCGCCACGACCGGGTCCGGATGCCGCCCTCGATCCAGCGAGGCGAGCACGTGCTCGCCGAGTAGCGTCCCGGTCTCGTCCCCGGTCAGCATGCGAAAGCCGGGGGAGGCGTCGTGCGCGGCGTGCCGGGTCGGGATGCCGACGGCGCAGCGATCGGCGTCCGGGTCGAGGGCGACGGCGAGATCGGCCCGGCAGGACGCGGCGAGGTCGAGCAACCGGTCGCAGGCTCCGGGCTCCTCGGGGTTGGGGTAGGGCACGGTCGGGAAGTCGGGGTCCGGCTCGGCCTGCTCGGGCACCACGACCACGTCGTCGAACCCGGCGCGGTGCAGCGCGGCGACAGCGGTGGCAGCGCCGACGCCGTGCAGCGGCGTGAGCGCGACACGTATCCCGCGTGCCCTTCCGCGAGGCATCGTGGCGGCACGCGCGAGGTAGCGGTCGACCACGGCCGGGTCGGGGCGGTCCCAGTCGCACGACCGGGGCAGGGCCGTGGCTTCCGGCACCGTCTCGATCGCCGCGGAGATCTCCGCGTCGGCGGGCGGGGCGATCTGGGCGCCGGAGGCGTCGTAGAGCTTGTAGCCGTTGTCGCCCGCGGGGTTGTGCGAGGCGGTGATCTGGATTCCCGCGGCCGCGCCGAGGTCGCCGACGGCGAAGGCAAGCACGGGCGTGGGGACCGGTTCGTCGAACACGCTGACGGTCAGGCCCGCCCCGGAGAGCACGCTCGAGGCCTCGGTGGCCAGCTCCGCGGAACCGTGCCGTGCGTCCCTGCCGACGAGCACCATCCCGCCGGTGTGCCCGTGCTCCTCCAGCCACCTGGCGACGCCCGCTGTGGTGCGGGCCACCACGGCCCTGTTCATGCCGTTCGGGCCCGCGCGGAGCGGGCCGCGCAGACCGGCCGTGCCGAACGTCAGCGGCCCGGACATCCGGTCATCGAGCTCCGCGGCGGCATCGGCGTCCCCGGAGGCGGCCCGGTCGATCAGGTCGTGCAGCTCGGCGCGGCAGCGCTCATCGACGTCGCCTGCCGCCCACCTGCGGGCCGCCTCGAGCACGCCGGGGTCCGGTGCCATCACGTCCCCGAGATCAGCTCGCCGAGCAGCTCACCCATCCGCCGGGCGGATGCCTGCCCGGCCGCGAGTACCTCCTCGTGGTCGAGCGGCTGCCCGGTGATCCCGGCCGCGGCGTTGGTCACGAGGGACAGCCCGAACACCTCGATTCCGGCGGCTCGGCAGGCGATGGCCTCGAGCACGGTGGACATGCCCACCAGGTCGGCGCCCATCGTGCGGAGCATCCGGATCTCCGCGGGAGTCTCGAAGTGCGGGCCGGGAAGGCCCGCGTAGACGCCCTCGCGCAGCGTGGGGTCGATCCGCCTGGCGTGCTCACGCAGGCGAGGTGAGTAGAGGTCGGTGAGGTCCACGAACGACGCACCCGTCAGCGGGGATCGCGCGGTGAGGTTGAGGTGGTCGCTGATCAGGACCGGCTGGCCGACCGCGTGGTCCTCATCCAGCCCGCCTGCCGCGTTGGTGAGCAACACGGTGCCGACGCCGGTGGCCGCGGCCGTACGCACCCCATGGACCACCGGTTCGACGCCCTTGCCCTCGTAGAGGTGGGTGCGGCCGAGCAACACGAGGACGCGTCGCCCGCCGATCCGGAGTGAGCGAAGCGTCCCCGCGTGCCCGACGGCTCCCGGCTTGGCGAAACCCGTGAGGTCGCCCAGATCGAGCTCGGTGTCGGGTTCACCGAGCACGTCGGCGGCGGGGCGCCAGCCTGAGCCGAGCACGACGGCCACGTCGTGCGCCTGCCTACCGGTCCGTTCCGCGATCTCACTTGCCGCGCTCGCCGCCCGCCGGGCGGGGTCCTCGTGCACGCGCTCCTCGCTGATAGCAGACTCCTTCCGCTTCTCGCCCGTACCGGCAGCCGTACCGGTCGCTGCCTGTCGGTGCCGACCGTTGCCGTCAGCACCCAGGAGTATCGCAGGCGAGGGCGGACAGCGAGTCGAAGAAGATCTCCTCGAGGTCGCCGATCTGCTCCGAGAGGAACACCTCACCGCCGGTGATCTCGGATATGTCCGTCAGCTCCGCGGGGTCGACATCGGTTCCGAGGCCGATGAACACGACCGGCACCGCCTTACCGGAGCCGGTGTGCGAGTCGAGCTCGGCGAGGAGCTCCTCCCGCGAGATGCCGTCCGGGTTCTCGTCCGCGCCGTCGGTGAAGATGATGATCACGCTGAGCTGTTCCTCGTCGCGGGCGTCGAGCATCTCCTCGTAGGCGGCGAGCGTCGTGTCGTACAGGGCGGTGGAGCCGCCCGGCTCGGACACCTTCTCGTCGAGCTTCTGCGGCAGGCCTTCGGCGAGGTGCGCGCTCACCTCCTGCCACGGGGACAGTTTCCTGTGATGCTTGTCACCATCGAGCTCGTGCCCGAACTCCCAGTGAGAGACATCGGTGTTCGGCCGGAGCAGGTGCATGCCCTGCGCGACAGCGTCCACGGTGGCTTCCATGCGGGTGACCTCGGTGCCCGGGACGGTGGCGTTCATGGAACCGGACACGTCGAGTACCACCAGCATCCTGCCCTCCTTGGACACCGTGGCCCACTTCTCCAGCGCCGACTCGGCGCGGTCGGTGCTCGGTGGTGGCCCAACTGGGCCCGCGTCGGTGCGCACCGCCCGGTTCTCTGCGGCGCCGGACTCCCCGTGCCCCGTGGCTGTCTCCAGGGCACTCCCGGCGAGCACGCCGTCCACGTCGCGGAACCCGTGCGCGGCAAGCCGCTCGGCGGCGGCCTCGCTGAACAACGCGTCGCGGAACTGTTCGGCGGCCTCGCGCCGCTCGTCATTGCCCTCGGCGAGCACGACCGCCGGGTAGTCCAGCCACGGCGTGGGTACCTCGGGGTAGGCCGCCACGATCGGCGCCGGGCTGTCCTGCTCCTCCTGCGCACCCGGAATCAGCTGCTGTTCGGCTGTGGGGAAGGCGTCGATGGTGGGTTCCGTTCCTCCGCCGGGAAGCCGGTTGAACGGGTTGTCCGACGGCGCGATCGAGTGCTTGGCCATCGACTGCACGATGCGTGTACGGGTTCCGTCGTCCCAGTCGTGCGCGCCGATGCTCATCACCGCGAGCAGCGAGGCGGCGCTGGAGTTCGGGTCGACCGCACCGGCCACGGCGTCCTCGTGGAGTACCCGGGACCAGGTGAGCTGCTCATCCGGCCACCCGGCGTCGCTCGCGTGCTCGTCGGTGGTGGCCAGCACGACCGGGCTGGTCGCTATCGAGGAGCCGTGCTCGGGTACGGACTCGTCCTCGGCGTGGGTTCGTTTGAGCCAGAGCGTGGAGTCGGGGATCCACAGGGCGGTGCCGTCCTCCTCGGTGTGGTCCGGGCTCCCGTTGTCCGCGTGGTAGGACCCGGCCACCGACGCCGGCTCGGTGGCACGGATCTCGGGGTCGAGGCAGGCTGCCTCCCCGTCCGCGTTCGGGAGGTCCTCTTCGGCGAACTCGGTGAGAGCGGGCGCGATGCTCGGGGCCGCGTCCACGATGAACGGCTCGCCGCCGCCGCAGCCCGGCCCGTCGAAAACTCCCCAGACCAGCCCCGCGGCCGCGACGAGAACCGCGACGAGTCCGGAGACTGCCGCCGCGATCGTCCCGGTACGCCGCTTCGCGCGCGGGCCGGAGCGATGTCGTCCACTCACGGTGGGTGCCCCCGTATCGTTCTATCGATCACTCAGTCAGGTGATTTTTCGCTATTGTGCTACGGAGTGCAAGGTCTCCCGGTCACAGGCTGTCGAGCGCGGCTACCGGCGCACGCGGGCGGGCGCCGGTAGCGTGCGGTCGCCGCGCGTCACCCGAGCACGGTGAAGCCCGGCGCGACCCGTTCGGTCAGTATCCGGTGCCCGGCGTCCTCATCGCGGGTGGGCACGGTCACGCCGACCAGCCACATCTCGGTGCCGGACCGTGCGAGGTGGGCGGTCGTGGTGCGCCTCGGCACGTGCGCTTCGTGGTCGCCGCCCGCCGGCACGCGGTAGCGTACGGCCGTCGCCGCTTCGGTGCCCTCGGGCGGATCCACGCCCTCCCGCGTACCGAGCTCGATGCCACCCCGGTGCACCTCCGTATCGAGCTCGTCGAGGTAGTCGTCGAGCTCGTAGTGGTCGAAGTAGTCCGGGAAACGTTCGACCGTGATGACGGCCACTCCGTCGCCGGAGACGTACTCGGTCCGGGTGCTTGCCGGTAGCTCGCGGAAGTCGTGCCGGCTCACGAAGGTGGTCCACCCCTGCGGGACCGGGACGGTGAACGGCGCCGCGCCGGCCCCGCTCGTGCTGCCCGCGTTTCCGGTGCGGCTGCCGTACCGGTAGGCGTACTCGCCGGTGGAACCGTCATCGGCCCCGCCGCCGAGCACGGTGGCAGGCACGATCTCGGCGCCCGCTGCCCAGCGTGTGGCCGCGGTGCCTGCCGAGGCGGACAGGCAGAACAGCAGCACGGCCGTCACGGCGAGCGCGATCGAGGTCGCCGGACCGCCGGTGCGCACCGTGTCCCGCCCGCCGAACGGCAACGGCCCGGGGTCGGCGGCCAGCGGCGCCGCGCGCTCGGGAGCTGCCACCGCCTCCTGCTGGAAGTCCGGAGTGGCACCTGCGTGGGCCCCGCCTGCGGGGCGCGCATCGCCGGGCACATCGCCGGGCGGCTCGGCACTCTCCGGGGCACCGTCGGGGGCGACTCCCGTGCGGGGAAACAGCGACTCCGGGAACAGCTGCGCGCCGGGCGCGGCGCGGTGGGCGGCGAGTGCCTGCCGAACCTCGGGCGGGCCCGGCCGGAGCCCGGGGTCCTTCCGCATCAGCGCGGTCACGATGTCGGAGAGAGGGCCGTCCGGGAGGCGGGGCACGGGGTCGTGCGCAACCGCGCGGACCGTCGCCATGGCGTCGTCTGCCTCGTCGTACGGCGGGTGGCCGGACAGCGCGGCGAACATGGTCGCGCCGAGTCCCCACAGGTCGGCCTCCGGTCCCGCGCCATGGCCGGATGCGACCTCGGGAGCCATGTACGCGGGGGAGCCGAGCAGGAGGTGCCCGCTGTCCCGCGTGGCGTCGGTGGCGTGTGCGGCGATCCCGAAGTCGGTGAGCTTGGCCCTGCCGTCCCGGCAGACCAACACGTTGCCGGGTTTGACGTCGCGGTGAGTGACTCCGGCGGCCTCCGCCGCCTCCAGCGCAGCCGCGACCGCGTCGGCGACCGTGGCGACCTGCGGCACCGATAGTGGCCCGAGGTCGGCGATGAGACCGGCGAGGTTGCGTGCCGGCAGCAGCTCCATCACGATGCACGGCTCGCCGTCGGAGGTGACCACGTCGTGCAGGGTGATCACGTTGGGGTGGCTGATCCCCGCGACGGCGCGGGCCTCGCGCAGCGTGCGCTGCCGCATCCGCTCAGCCGTCTCGGCAGGCAGGGCGTGCTCGAGGTAGACGAGCTTGACGGCTACCCATCGACGCAGGAAGTCGTCGAAGGCCGACCACACGGTGCCCATCGCCCCCGTGCCGAGCGGGACGTGCAGGCGGTAGCGGTCCGCGACGACGAGCGGCTCGCCGGTGTTCCCGTCAGCGGGACCTGAATCGTGCGATGCCACACACGTATTGTGTCGGACGCAGCCCGCTGTGTCCGAGCTGACGAGGTCGAATGCACCGGAACGTGGTCCGATCGAGTCGCGCGAGGGCGACCCGCGTCACATCGTGTCGCGTGCGTTTGGCTTTAGCATGACGAGTTATGACAACGTCGTCGTCCGCGCCCGAGGAACTCACCCTTGGCGGCGAGTTCCCGGCCCCGACCCGTCAGCAGTGGCGTGAACAGGTGGCTGCCGCGCTCCGCAAGACCGGCATGCTCGACGCGGAGTCCGCACCGGCCGAACCGGAACGCCTGCTGATCAGCACCACCTACGACGGCATCGCCAGGGACCCGCTGTACACGGCGGAGGACGTTCCGGCGAGCGCCGGCGAGCCCGGGCTACCGGGGCTGCCGCCGTACATCCGGGGCGACCAGCCCGAAGGCCGGGTGATGACCGGGTGGGACACCCGGGTCCGGCATGCAGATCCGGACGTCGCCGCGACCAACCGCGCCATACTGGCCGACCTGGAGAACGGGGCCAACTCGATCTGGCTGCGGACCGGAACGGCAGGCGGTGACGCCGTCCCGCTCGACTCCCTCGCCGACGCGCTGGCCGGTGTGCATATCGACCTTGCCCCAGTGGCCCTCGACGCGGGTGCCGACTACCCGGCGGCCGCAGATGCCCTGCTCGAGCTCTTCGCCGATCAGGACATCCCGGCGAGCAGGGCGGTCGGCACGCTCGGTGCCGACCCGGTGGGGTTGCGCGCCCGCACGGGCCGGGAACACGACATCTCCCAGGCCGTGGAGCTGGCGTTGCGCGTGTCCGGCAGCTACGAACACGTGCACGCGATCACGGTGGACGCGCTGCCGTACCACGAGGCCGGGGGTTCCGACGCCCAGGAGCTCGGTGCGTCGATGGCGGGCGCCGTCGCGTACCTGCGCGCCCTCACCGCTGCGGGGTTGTCCCCGGATGCCGCCGCGGCCCAGCTCGAGTTCCGCTACGCGGCCAGTACCGACCAGTTCCTGACCATCGCCAAGCTGCGCGCCGCGCGTCGGATGTGGGCGCGGGTGTGCCAGGTCTGCGGCGTGACCTCGTCCGCGGCCGCCCAGCGCCAGCATGCCGTGACGTCCCCGGCGTCGCTGACCACCCGCGACCCGTGGGTGAACATGCTGCGCGGGACCGTGGCCTGCTTCGCGGCCGCTGTCGGCGGCGCCGACGCGATCACCGTGCAGCCCTTCGACGCCGCCATCGGCAAGCCGGACGGCTTCGCGCGGCGGATCGCGCGCAACACGAGCTCGATCCTGCTCGCCGAGTCCAAACTGGCCGGTGTCACCGACCCGGCGGGCGGTTCCTGGTACGTGGAGAGCCTGACCGACGCGCTCGCGCATGCGGCGTGGCAGGAGTTCCAGGCGATCGAGGCAGCAGGCGGTATCGAGGCCGCACTGGACTCCGGCTTCGTGGCCGAGCGGCTCGAGCGAACCTGGCAGCAGCGGTCCGCGCGGCTGGCTACGCGGGACGACCCGATTACCGGGGTGAGCGAGTACCCGCTGCTCGGTGAGGAGCCGGTGCGGCGCGAGCCGTGGGCGGAAAGCGGGGACTCCTCGGGCGGGCTGCCGAGGCGCCGGTACGCGCAGGCCTACGAGGAGCTGCGGGACCGTTCGGACGCGCACCTGGCCACGCACGGCAGGCGTCCGAGGGTCTTCCTCGCGACGCTCGGCCCGCTCGCCGCGCACACCGCGCGGGCGACGTTCGCCGCCAACCTCCTCGAGGCGGGCGGCATCGAGGCGGTCAATCCCGGGGAGACAGCGACGATCGAGGAGCTGGTCGCCGCCTACACCGCCAGCGAGACGACGGCGGTGTGCCTGTGCGGGACCGACTCCGCCTACCGCGAGCAGGCGGGTGCGGTGGTCGAGGCACTGCGCACGGCGGGGGCCGAAGCTGTGCTGCTCGCCGGTAAACCGGACGAGCAGCACCGGAGCGCGGGGGTGACCGGGTTCGTGCATATCGGCTGTGACGCGCTGGGCATCCTCACCGCGACCCTGGACACGTTGGGAGTGGCCCGATGAGTGAGACCGAAGCCGGCGCCGGCGACGCCAGGCGCGTCCCCGACTTCAGCGAGATCCCCCTCGGCACGCCGGAACGCGCGGATGCCGGCGACTGGGCGGCCGCGGTACAGGCCAACACCGGTAAGGACGCCGACGCGCGCGTGTGGGAGACGCCGGAAGGTATCTCGATCAAGCCGGTGTACGACGAGCAGGACACCGCGGACCTGGACTTCCTGGACGGCTATCCCGGTATCGCGCCGTTCGTGCGCGGCCCCTACCCGACGATGTATGTCAACCAGCCGTGGACGGTGCGGCAGTACGCGGGATTCTCTACAGCCGAGGAGTCCAACGCGTTCTACCGGCGCAACCTCGCGGCCGGGCAGAAGGGGCTCTCGGTGGCGTTCGACCTGGCCACCCACCGCGGGTACGACTCCGACCACCCCCGGGTGTCCGGGGACGTGGGTATGGCGGGCGTGGCCATCGACTCGATCTACGACATGCGCCAGCTCTTCGACGGCATCCCGCTCGACAGGATGAGCGTGTCGATGACGATGAACGGCGCGGTGCTGCCGGTGATGGCGCTGTACGTGGTGGCGGCCGAGGAGCAGGGTGTGGCTCCCGAGCAGCTCGCGGGCACGATCCAGAACGACATCCTCAAAGAATTCATGGTCCGCAACACCTACATCTACCCGCCCCAGGCGTCGATGCGGATCATCTCGGACATCTTCGCCTACACCTCGCAGCGCATGCCGCGCTTCAACTCGATCTCCATCTCCGGGTACCACATGCAGGAAGCCGGGGCGACCGCTGATCTGGAGCTGGCCTACACCCTGGCCGACGGTGTCGAGTACATCCGCGCGGGACGCGATGCCGGGCTGGACATCGACTCGTTCGCGCCCCGGCTGTCGTTCTTCTGGGCGATCGGGATGAACTTCTTCACCGAGGTCGCCAAGATGCGGGCCGCGCGGCTGCTGTGGGCCAAGCTCGTCAAGCGGTTCGGCCCTTCCTCGGAGAAGTCGCTGAGCCTGCGCACGCACAGCCAGACCTCCGGCTGGTCACTGACCGCACAGGACGTGTTCAACAACGTCACGCGTACCTGTGTCGAGGCGATGGCCGCCACGCAGGGACATACCCAGTCGCTGCACACCAACGCCCTGGACGAGGCGCTGGCACTGCCGACGGACTTCTCGGCACGTATCGCGCGCAACACCCAGCTGCTCCTGCAGCACGAGTCCGGTACGACGAACGTGGTCGACCCGTGGGGCGGCAGCCACTTCGTCGAGCGGCTCACCTACGACCTCGCCCGCCGTGCGTGGGCGCATATCGAGGAGGTCGAGGCCGCGGGAGGCATGGCCAAGGCGATCGAGGCCGGTATCCCCAAGATGCGTATCGAGGAGGCGGCCGCGCGCACGCAGGCGCGGATCGACTCCGGCAGGCAGCCGGTGATCGGCGTGAACACCTACCCGGTGCCGGAGGGGGAGGACTCCGAGCAGATCGACGTGCGCCAGGTCGACAACGCGGAGGTACGCGCGCAGCAGCTGGACAAGCTGCACAGGCTGCGCGCGGAGCGGGACGACGATGCCGTCGGCGAGGCGCTGCGCGCGCTGACCGCCGCGGGGGAGGCGTCCGCGGACTCCACGGACATGTCGACGAACCTGCTCGCCAGGGCCATCGACGCGGCGCGTGCCAAGGCCACCGTCGGTGAGATCTCCGAGGCGCTGGAGCGGATCTGGGGTAGGCACTCCGGGCAGATTCGTACGATATCCGGTGTGTATCGCGACGAGGTCGGCTCGTCTCCGCACGTGGAGGCGGCCAGGAACAAGGTGGAGGCCTTCGCCGAGGAGGAGGGCAGGCGCCCGCGCATCCTGGTGGCGAAGATGGGGCAGGATGGTCACGATCGGGGCCAGAAGGTGATCGCCACAGCCTTCGCGGACATCGGCTTCGATGTCGACGTCGGCCCCCTGTTCTCCACCCCTGCCGAGGTGGCGCGCCAGGCTGTGGAAGCCGACGTGCACGTGATCGGGGTGTCCTCGCTCGCGGCCGGGCACCTCACGCTCGTTCCCGCGCTACGTGCCGAGCTCGCGGAGCTGGACCGCGCGGACATACAGGTCGTCGTGGGCGGCGTGGTTCCACCGCAGGACTTCGACGCGTTGCGGGAGGCAGGGGCCGCCGCGATCTTCCCGCCCGGGACAGTGATCGCCGATGCCGCCATCGACCTGCTGGACAAGCTGCACGGTGAGCACTGAGTGGTGGCCACGGCGTTGTGGGTGGGGGCGCGTGTGGCGGGCAACCCACCCGCCTGACGTAGCGACGACCCGCGAGGAACCCTGCGAGGAATACTGACCCCATGCCGCCCAAGAAGATCGACGTGGCCTCGTACGCCGAGGGAGTCCTGGCAGGCGACCGGGGCACGCTCTCCCGGGCGATCACGCTGGTCGAGTCCAGCCGTGCCGAGCATCGCGCGCAGGCACAGGAGCTGCTGACGCGGCTCCTGCCGCACGCGGGGCGGTCGATGCGAGTGGGCATCACCGGGGTCCCCGGCGTCGGCAAGTCGACGTTCATCGACGGGCTCGGAAGCATGTTGCTCGAGAAGGGTCACCGACTGGCCGTGCTCGCCGTCGACCCCTCGTCGACACGTTCCGGCGGCAGCATTCTCGGGGACAAGACGCGCATGGCACGGCTGGCCGTTGAGCCGGGCGCGTTCATCCGGCCCTCGCCGACGTCGGGCACGTTGGGTGGGGTGGCCCGGGCGACGCGGGAGACCATCGTGCTGATGGAGGCGGCGGGACACGACATCGTGTTCGTCGAGACCGTCGGCGTCGGCCAGTCCGAGGTCACCGTGGCGAACATGGTGGACTCCTTTTTGTTCCTGACGCTGGCCCGCACCGGTGACCAGCTGCAGGGCATCAAGAAGGGCGTGCTCGAGCTCGCCGACGTCATCGCGGTGAACAAGGCCGATGGCGAGTACCAGCAGCAGGCGCGTAAGGCCGCACGGGAGCTGCAGGGCGCGCTCCGCCTGCTCTACGGCCCGGATGCCGACTGGACGCCACCGGTACTGACCTGCAGCGGCCTCAGCGGTACGGGCCTGGACACTGTCTGGGAGCGGCTCGTCACCCATCACGAGTCGCTGGAGTCGTCCGGGTCTCTCGCGGAGAAGCGCAGGCAGCAGCAGGTGGACTGGACCTGGTCGATGGTGCGGGACGAGCTGCTCTCGCGGCTGGAGCGGCACCCGGGTGTCCGTGACCTCGTACCGGACGTCGAGCAGGCGGTGCGGGACGGGGAGCTCACCCCGGCGCTGGCCGCGCACCGGATACTGAGCGCCTTCTCGCACGACGGGCCCAGCAGCGAGCTCCAGTAGCGGGTCCTGGTAACACCGCGCGGTCAGCGTGCCGAGATGACACACCGTGGTCGAACCGGCACACTGTCAAGGGCGATGTCGTTCCCGGGCCTGCTCGCGGGGCGATCGCGGGCTCGTACGGGGGCCGTACGAGGGGCCGGATGTGGGCTACGGAAACCGGACCGGAAGGCAGCGTGATGACGAAGGTGCGCGGCGTGGCGTTCACGCTACTGCTCGTCGGAGTGATCGCCGCGCTGGTGCCGACGCTCGGGCTGGCAGGCCCGGAGGAGCATACCGTGCCGGGCACGCCGAGCGCGGCCAGCGATCCGGAGGTCGTGGCCGAGCAGGCCCAAGAGCAGGCCCAAGAGCAGGAGCAGGAGCAGGACCAGGACGGGGACGGTTCCGGCGAGGAGGGCAGTCCGAGAGAGGGGCCGCGCCTCGATCCTGACGCGAAGGACAGCGACGACAAGCTCATCGTCGGGGGAGCCGCGGTGCTGCTGCTCGGCATCGTCCTCTGGGGTCGGCACGTGCGCTCCAAACGCCGGAACCCGTCGAGCGGCTGATCACCGTCGGGCTGCGGTCCTGCGTTACCGCCCGGGCGAACTCTGTGTAACCATTCGCCGCATTCGAGCGACCGGCTGTCTCGTCGCTACGTGAATCGGCGCACAACTCGCTCCGGCATCATGCACAATGAGTGGCAAATGCGTACCACCATGACTGCCCCACGATCTGCGTTGCCTCCGCAGACTTCGCGCGCCGTCGTCGGTTCCCGCTGTGGAGGTGGCCAATGACAGTTGTGTTCTCGCGGCCAGAGGTGCCCGGTGATCGTGGCGACCAGCGGGCCATCACCGATGCCTCGCTCGACTGTGCGATCACGGCGAGCGGTGTCAGCGTGGCGTCCGTACCGGATCTCGCCGCCGGGCGCGGACCGGAGTGGCTGGAGCAGAGCTTGACGCGCAGTGTGTCCGATGTCGTGGCCTGGCGCAGGCATATCCACGCCAATCCGGAGTTGTCGAACCGGGAGTACGGCACCACCGAGCTCGTCGAGTCGGTGCTGCGTTCGCTCGGCCTGCGGCCGACCGTGCTCTCCTGCGGGACCGGTGTCGTCTGTGACATCGGTAGCGGGGACACCTGCGTCGCGCTGCGGGCCGATATGGACGCGCTCCCGATCACCGAGGCCACCGGTCTCCCGTTCGCCTCGTCCGTGGACGGTGTCGCGCATGCCTGCGGGCACGACGCGCACACGGCGATCCTGATGGCCACGGCCATGGCGCTGACCGCTGCCCCCGAGCTGCCGGTGAAGGTGCGTCTGATCTTCCAGCCCGCGGAGGAGGTCATGCACGGCGGCGCGCTGGACGTGATCTCGGAGGGCTGGCTCGACGGCGTCGACCGGATCTTCGCCCTGCACTGTGCCCCGCACCTTCCGGTCGGCACGATCGGGACCCGTACCGGTGCGGTCACCTCGGCGGCCGATCTCGTCTCGCTGCGACTGAGCTCGCCTGGAGGGCACACCGCGCGCCCGCACCTGACGGCCGATCTGGTGCACGCGCTGGGCACGGTGGTCACGGGATTGCCCGGTGTGCTGTCCAGGCGCGTCGACCCTCGCTCCGGCACGGTGCTGACGTGGGGTTCGGTGCATGCCGGGGATGCGCCGAACACGGTGCCCGAGCACGGCTCGCTGCTCGGCACGTTGCGTACGGCGGACCGAGAGGTCTGGCGTGAGCTGGAGCCGCTCGTGGCCTCCGCGGTCGAGGCGCTGGTCGCGCCGACGGGGGTGGAGCTCGACTTCGACTACCGGCGCGGCGTCCCGCCCGTTGTCTGTGACGAGGACAGTACCGCGCAGCTGCGCGTGGGTGCGGCGGCTGCACTGGGCTCGGACGCGCTCGTCGACATCGAACAGTCCTCCGGAGGGGAGGACTTCGGCTGGTACCTCGAACATGTTCCGGGGGCTTTCGCCCGTCTGGGAGTCTGGCCGGGCCACGGTCCGGTGCGGGACATCCACCAGGGGACCTTCGAGCTGGATGAGCGCGCACTGCTGGTGGGTGCCCGCACCCTCGTACACACGGTCCTCGCCTCCTGACCGCGCCGGGCGCCCCGGCACTCCGTGTCGACCGTTCCGGCACCCCGAGTTGGGCAATTCAGCCGCCACGATGGCGCGGTTGTCCACAACCGATCGGTTTTCCACGGATGTCCGTCCGATGCTCCCGGCCGACGCGCTGCGCGGGCAGGTTGGGGTGCGTGGACGACCTCGTTGCCGACGCCCTGCACGGTGCCTGTACTCGAGCGGTGGCGCTGGAGCGTGCGGGCCGCTACGCGGTCCGGTCGGGGCTGCGTGATGGGCGGCTCATCGCGCTGTGGCCCGGAGTCCTGGTCGACAGGTCGCGCCTGACCGAGCCATGGACTCGCTCCGCCGCCGCGGTGCTCTCGATCGGTGAGGGTGCTGTGCTTGCCGACCGGACGGCGCTGTACCTGCACGGTTGCGATGCCGCCGAACCGGCACCCGTACACGTACAGGTGCCCTACGACCGGTGGCCCGCCCGCCGCCCGGGTGTCGTGCTGCATCACGGGCCCACCGAGCCGGGGGATGTCGTCGAGCTGTCGGGTCTACCGGTGCACGCGGTGGACAGGGCCCTGACCGACCTGCTGTGCGGGCGTTCGAGGAGGACGGCTCTGGCTTGTTGTGACCAGGCGCTGGCCACGGTCGAGCCCGCGCGGCGGGAGGCGGTCAAGGAGGGGCTGCGGCGCCGCCTCCTGGCGCGTCCCGACCGCAGGGGACGGCGCAAAGCCGAGCAGGTGCTCGAGCTCGCCACGGGTCTGCCCGAATCGCCTGCGGAGAGCTCCGTCCTGCTCGTGGTCGTCGACGGCGGGTTCCCACCGCCGGCTTCGCAGTACGTCGTTCGCTCGGTCGCCGGGTGCGAGATCTATCGCCTGGACTTCGCGTGGGAGCAGGCCCGCATCGCGTTGGAGTACGACGGGTATGCGGCACACGCGGATCGCCGCGCGGCGGACGCGGCGCGGGAGGAGGACCTGCGGCGTCGCGGATGGCTCGTGGTGAGGGCCACGGCAGCCGACCTCGCCGAGCCGGCACGCCTGCTGGCCGAGCTGCGGGCGGCGTTCCGGCACCGAGGGCTGTAGCCGCACCCGACACGGGGTGCCGGAACGCCCGACACGGGGTGCCGACGTGCCCGACACGGTGGGTTCAGGGGCCGATCCCGATACACGGCCGGGTACGTAGGTTGGCCACGTAGTCGGCGGGGGCGCCCGCGGCTTCGGCCGCGTCCGCCAGCATGCCGAGGTAGCGTGCCGACGGCAGGCCGCCCTCGTAGGCGTCCAGCACGTAGAACCAGGCGAGCACGTCGCCTTCCATCGTCTGTACGCGCAACCGGATCTTGTTGTGCAGGAACAGCTCCCCGCCTTCCCAGCGGTCCAGCCTGTCCTCGTCGAACGTGCTCACGTCGTAGAGCACGACGAACACCCGGGACTCGGGATCCTCGACGATCGTGGCGAGGGCCCCTTCCCACCCGACGTCCTCTCCTCCGAACGTCAGTCGCCACCCCTCGAGCCAGCCGGTGCCGGCGAGGGGAGACAAGGGTGCGCGCTCCATCATCTGCGCGGGATCCATGTTGGATCCATAAGCGGCGTAAAGAGGCACGGTCGACAGCCTAGTAGCTCGTTGATCATCGGCGTGCGGGAACTGTGCGTTCACGGTAGCAGCGCCTCGGGTGCTGAGCACGTTCAGGCAGTCGCCACGTACGGTGGCAGTGGCTCAGACTGTCGAGCGGAGGAGGCCGCGTGACCAGGATCGTGATCATGGGTGGTGGGCCCGCAGGCTACGAGTCGGCGCTGGTCGCCGCCCAGCATGGTGCTGACGTGACCGTGATCGACCAGAACGCCCTCGGCGGCGGTTGTGTCCTCTACGACTGTGTGCCGTCGAAGACACTCATCGCCACGTCGGGCGCGCGAGCCGGGCTACACGGTATGGGTGAGCTGGGGGTGTCGCTGGACCTGGACAACGTCACGGTCGACAACCACGTCGTGCACGGCCGGGTCAAGGGCCTCGCGCTCGCCCAGTCGGCCGACATCAAGGCGCGGGTCCAGCGTGAAGGCGTGCGGGTGCTCACCGGCACCGCCCGGCTGTGTGATGCCGAACCGGGCCTGGCCGTCCACGAGGTCGAGGTGACTGTCGATGGCGGCGAGACCGAGAGACTCACCGCGGACTTCGTACTCATCGCCACCGGTGCGACCCCGCGCGTGCTGCCGGGTGCGGTTCCCGACGGGGAGCGGATACTGGACTGGCGCCAGCTCTACGACCTCGACGAGATGCCGGAGCATCTGATCGTGGTCGGCTCCGGCGTGACCGGCGCGGAGTTCGCCTCGGCCTATACCGAGATGGGGGTGCGCGTCACGGTGGTCTCGAGCAGGGACCGCATCATGCCGCACGAGGACGCCGACGCCGCGGCCGTGATCGAGGAGGTGTTCAGCCAGCGGGGTGCCACGCTGGCCAAGCACGCCCGCGCGGAGAAGGTCGAACGCGCCGGGGACGGGGTGGTCGTACACCTCAGCGACGGTCGCACGATCGAGGGCAGCCACGCGCTGATGACCGTCGGCTCGGTTCCGAACACCACCGGCATCGGACTGGAGACGGTCGGGATCGAGACGGACTCGCGCGGCTTCGTCCCGGTCGACCGGGTCTCCCGTACCGGCGCCTCGGGTATCTATGCCGCCGGTGACTGCACGGGGCTGCTCATGCTGGCCTCGGTCGCCAGCATGCAGGGTCGGATCGCGATGTGGCACGCGCTCGGTGAGGGCGTGTCCCCGATCAAGCTCAAGACGGTGGCCGCGAACGTGTTCACCCACCCTGAGCTGGCCACGGTGGGCATCAGCCAGCAGGCGATCGACGCGGGCGAGGTACCGGCTCGCACGATCATGCTGCCGCTCGCGACGAATCCGCGCGCGAAGATGGAAGGGCTCCGGCACGGGTTCGTGAAGCTGTTCTGCCGGCCCGCCACCGGAGTGGTCATCGGGGGTGTCGTGGTGGCCCCGATGGCCAGCGAGCAGATCCTGCCCATCGCCCTTGCCGTGCAGAACCAGCTCACCGCACACGACCTCGCGCTGACCTTCGCGGTGTACCCCTCGCTGTCCGGCTCGCTGACCGAGGCCGGGCGGCAACTCATGCGGCACGACGACCTGGACTAGCAGTCGGACCGATCGCCGTTCGCCTGCCGCCGACGGGACCGGAGCGTGCCGTGTACCGGCGAGCTGGCGTGGGTAGTCCGAACCGGACGTGTCATAACCGTGCGCGGGCCGATCCGGGCACACGCGTGCGCGCAGGGTTACCGTGACACCATCGTTGACGTCGAGAGGAGCGCGCGGTGGGCAGGCAAGCGCGTACGGCCAGCTGGTCGGGAATCGGTCGCCTGGGTGTCGTGGACCGGGAGGACGCGTGGCAGCGACTGGGTAAGGAGTCCTTCGATCTCGTCGTGATCGGTGGTGGCGTGGTCGGTGCGGGGACAGCGCTGGACGCGGCCACGAGGGGGCTGCGGGTCGCGCTGGTGGAGGCGCGCGATCTCGCGTCGGGAACGTCGAGCCGCTCGAGCAAGCTGGTGCACGGGGGTCTGCGGTACCTGGAGCAGCTGGAGTTCTCCCTGGTGCGCGAAGCGCTCGCCGAGCGGGAGCTGATGCTCACCAAGCTGGCTCCGCATCTGGTCAGGCCCGTCAGCTTCCTGTACCCGCTGACGCACAGGGTGTGGGAGCGCCCCTACACCGCGGCGGGGCTGTTCCTGTACGACACGATGGGCGGAGCCCGCTCGGTACCCGGACAGAAACACCTGACCCGAGCGGGTGCGCTGCGGATGGTCCCCGCGCTGCGACGGGACTCGCTGGTCGGGGGCATCCGCTACTACGACGCGCAGGTCGATGACTCGCGGTACACGATGATGCTGGCACGGACGGCCGCCCGGTACGGAGCCGTGGTACGCACCTCGACCCAGGTCGTCGACTTCCTGCACGAGGCCGACCGGGTCTCCGGCGTGCGCGTCCGGGATGTCGAGGACGGCCGGGAAGTGGAGGTCCCGGCGGGTGCGGTCGTCAACTGCACCGGGGTGTGGACCGACGAGCTGCAGCAGCTCTCGGGTAGCCGAGGCCGCTTCAGGGTGCGGGCCAGCAAGGGCGTGCACGTGGTGGTCCCGCGCGACCGGATCGTCTCCGAGTCGGGCATGATCCTGCGCACCGAGTCGTCGGTGCTGTTCGTGATCCCGTGGGGCAATCACTGGATCCTCGGCACGACGGACAGCGACTGGCGACTGGACCTCGCGCACCCCGCGGCCACCAAGCAGGACATCGACTACATCCTCGGTGAGATCAACGCGGTACTCGCCACGCCGCTGACGCACGACGACATCGAGGGCGTCTATGCCGGGTTGCGCCCGTTGCTCGCCGGGGAGAGCGAGGAGACATCCAAGCTCTCCCGCGAGCACGCCGTCGCGCGGGTGGCTCCAGGCCTGGTCGCGATCGCTGGTGGCAAGTACACGACCTACCGGGTGATGGCCGCCGACGCGGTCAACGCCGCCGCGATCGATCTGCCGACGAGGGTGCAGCCCTCGATCACCGACAAGGTGCAGCTGCTGGGGGCGGACGGGTATCACGCGCTGGTCAACCAGGCCGACCGGCTGGCAGCGCAGTACGGTCTGCACCCGTACCGGTTGCGTCACCTGCTGAACCGGTACGGGGCGCTGGTGCACGAGCTGCTGGCCCTTGCCGAGAACGAGCCGGAATGGCTGCGCCCCCTGGAGCACGCACCGGACTACCTGCGTGTCGAGGTGGCGTACGCGGTCAGTCACGAGGGCGCGCTGCACCTGGAGGACGTCCTCGCGCGGCGCACACGGATCGCGATCGAGTACCCGCACAGGGGTGTGGACTGCGCGCGCCAGGTCGCCGAGATCATGGCTGGGATACTCGGATGGTCCGGCAAGACCACCGAGAGCGAGGTGGATACCTATGTCGCGCGGGTGGCTGCCGAGCGTGACTCGCAGTCCCAGCCCGACGACGAGGCCGCGGACGCCAGCAGGCGGGCCGCCCCGGACGTGCGCCCGCACCTGGACGCGCTCGACCTGGGCAAGCAGCGCTGACCCGGCGGGCAGGCGCCGGTGCTCAGCCGTCGGTGGACAGCCGGGACCAGACGAGCAGGTCCTCTGGCTTGTCGTCGATGACGATGGCTTCGCGAAGGGTGCCGTCCAGCGTGAAGCCGCACTTCTCGGCAACTCGCCGCGAGACCAGGTTGCTCGCCGCGTGCTGGTACGAGATGTGGTGCAGCCCGAGCCCGCCGAAGGCGAACCGCAGCACGGCCTGGATCGCGGGTGTGATGATGCCCTTCCCGCGGTGCGCGGGAAGGGTCCAGCAGCTGAGCTCGGCTGTCCGGTCCACGGGGTCGATGTTCTTGAGATCCACCTCGCCGAGCAGGGCTCCGGTGGTCTGGTCGGCTACCACCCAGGTGTAGCGCTCGTCACTGGCCCACTCCCGCTCGCGGGTGCGGATGTAGTCCGTAGCGGTGTCCAGGTCAGCGATGCGAGAGCTGCGATACCGCTGTGTCTCGAGGTCCGCGAAGGCTTCGAGCAGGGCGGGACGGTCGTCGATCCGGTCGTCCGCGCGTAGCTGCCGTAGGTAGTACGTTCCGGCGTTGATCTCAACGGGCTCCACGGGTCCGACGCTACTCGCTGCCCGCGGCGGGTGTGCGCGCCGGTCAGCGCGCGTCCGGCCGGCCGCGCCCGTTCGCCGCGCCGACCAGCAGGGCCACCACGACGGGGATCAGGAATACCAGGAACATGCCCCGGGCGATGGTGAAGTACAAGACGATGGCCAGGATCGCCGAGAGCGGCACGGCGCTGGACGCCAGCCACGTGCCGGGGGAGCGGGCCGGGCGCGTGGCGGGAGCGTTCTCGGCCGGTTCCCGGCGTCGTGCGGGACGATCCAGCACGGCTGGTCGGGGCCGGGGCAGGTCGACGAAGATCTCGGCGAGCTCGCCGAGCGTCTTGATCGTGGTGACCCGAGCCGATCGCTCACCGTACTCGTCGATGTCCAGCCGCCCGTCGCGGACGTGCTCGCTCAGCGCGTCCAGCGCTTCCTGCCGGTCAGCATCACTGATCCGGAACTCGGGTAGGTCCGGGTCCACACCGCGATCCTACGGGTGCTGAATGACGCTTTCAGTCCACTTGCGGGACTGAAAGCGTCATTCAGCACAACACCGCTGGGTCGTCAGTCCTGGATCTCGCAGAGCACGGTGCCCTGGTTGACGGACTCGCCGATCTCGAGCGACAGGCCCGTGACCGTACCGGACTTGTGCGCGTTCACCGGGTTCTCCATCTTCATGGCCTCGAGCACCACCACGAGCTCGCCTGCCTCCACCTGCTGGCCTTCGGAGACGGGAAGCTTCACGATCGTGCCCTGCATCGGCGCGGTCACTGCGTCGCCGGATACCGACGTCGCCTTGCCGGTGGAACGCTTACGTGGCTTGGTCTTTGTCGCGGCCCCGTTGCCGCTGCTGGACGAGCCGCCGAAGTCGCCGGGCAACGAGACCTCGAGCCTGCGCCCGCCGACCTCGACGACGATGTTCCTGCGGGACTCTTCGTCGGGCTCGCCTGCGTCGGCCGCACCGGCCTCGAACGGCTCGATCACGTTGTCGAACTCGGACTCGATCCACCGGGTGTGCACGGTGAAACCGTCCTCCCCGACGAACGCCGGGTCGCGCACGACGGTGCGGTGGAACGGCACGACGGTGGCCATCCCCTCCGCGACGATCTCGTCGAGGGCTCTGCGGCTGCGCTCGAGGGCGTTCTGCCGGTCGGAACCGGTCACGATCAGCTTGGCCAGCAACGAGTCGAACTGCCCGCCGATCACAGTGCCCGACTCGACCCCGGCATCGACGCGGACGCCCGGGCCGTCCGGCGGCACGAACCGCGTGACGGTGCCCGGTGCCGGGAGGAAGTTCCGGCCAGCGTCCTCGCCGTTGATCCGGAACTCGATCGAATGGCCGCGAGGCTCGGGGTCGGCCGTGAAGCGCAGCGGCTCACCGGCCGCGATGCGGAACTGCTCGCGAACGAGGTCGATGCCCGTGGTCTCCTCCGTGACCGGATGCTCCACCTGCAGCCTTGTGTTGACCTCCAGGAAGGAGATGGTGCCGTCCTCGCCGACGAGGTACTCGACCGTCCCCGCGCCCCAGTAGGCGGCTTCCTTACAGATCGCCTTGGCGGACTCGTGGATGCTGTCCCGCTGCTTGTCGGTCAAGAACGGCGCGGGTGCTTCCTCGACGAGCTTCTGGTGCCTCCGCTGCAGCGAGCAGTCGCGGGTGCCTGCCACGATCACGTTCCCGTGCTTGTCCGCGAGGACCTGCGCCTCCACGTGCCGGGGCTTGTCCAGGTAACGCTCCACGAAGCACTCGCCCCTGCCGAACGCCGCGACGGCCTCCCGGGTGGCCGAGTCGAACATCTCGGGGATCTCCTCGATGCTGCGCGCCACCTTGAGCCCGCGGCCACCACCACCGTAGGCGGCCTTGATGGCCACCGGCAGGCCGTACTTCTCGGCGAAGCTCACGACCTCGTCCGCGGACGCCGCCGGGTCCTTGGTGCCGGGCACCAGCGGCGCGTTCGCGCGATCGGCGATGTGCCTGGCGGTTACCTTGTCACCGAGGTCCCTGATGGCCTGCGGGGACGGCCCGATCCAGGTCAGCCCGGCGTCGATCACGGCCTGAGCGAAGTCGGCGTTCTCGGAGAGGAACCCGTACCCGGGGTGGACGGCGTCGGCACCGGAGCGCTTGGCCGCGTCAAGGAGCTTGTCGAAGACGAGGTAGCTGTCCGCCGCCGTCGAGCCACCCAGCGCGAAGGCGTCGTCAGCCAATCGGACGAACGGTGCGTCCCGGTCGGGGTCGGCGTAGACTGCCACGCTGCCCAGGCCCGCGTCTTTCGCCGCCCGGATGACCCGAACGGCGATCTCGCCACGGTTGGCGACGAGAACCTTGGTCACTGGCTGTTTGCCGTGCTCCGGGGCTGTCTCGGGCACGCCCTAACCTCCTCTGTCACGAGCTGTTCATACTCTCTGCAACGAGTCGCCCGTACCGTCTGTGACGAGCCGCTCACACCTGACGTGTATACACATATGTACGTAAGGTCTTGGGGGGAGTTTACGGACTCGTGGCGATTCGTGGATCGAGAGTCTGCTCACGTTCGGCGTGAGACGGACCATCCGGACCACGCAGCGTGCCCGTTCACGCTGGTTCGAGCATCGAACGGCCAGCGCCGTCCCGGTACGCTTCTCGTCCCGTACCCGGACGTGGGCCGGGGTCGATCTCAGGGGGAGCCGGGGGCGTTACCGGATACCGTGCTCGCCGCTGCTGGACGAGTGTCGTGGTTATGGCCGATATCAAGAACGTGCGGTGGGCGCTCGTACTCGGGCTGGGCGCGTTCGCCCTGATCCGTCCGGTGCTGAGCATGACCGGAGGTATGGATGCGTTGGGGACGCCCCTCGGTCCGGTCCTGGTGACGGCGGTCATCTCGGTGGTGTGGATCGCCGCCGTCGTGCTCGCGCGGGTCGCCGAGCCCGTGCTGACCCTCGTTCTCACCGGGCTCGCCTACGGTGTCTTCGCCATCGTCCTCAGCGCCGCCCTGTCGCCGATCGTCAGCGGAGAGCTGCAAGGCCCGCTGGCGACATCGTTCGGGTTCGCCGTCGTCCCCGTACTTCTCGTCAACGCGCTGTGGGGAGCCGTTACCGGAGCCATCGCTCTGGTGATCACCGGGCGCAGGCGTGAGCAGGGGCAGCTGCGGTGACAGTGCGCGTTCCACCGTTGACGCCTGTGCAGCTCGGCGTCGGGTGCGTTGCTCGGTCGTCGTTCACCAGCCGGGGCCGCGAGCGCGGGTGCACGATCAGCGGACCGCCTTACGACGAATGCCGCCGCTGCCGGATGTGTTGTTCGGCCTCCCGCGCCGACATGCCCAGGATGCCGCCCCACCATTCCCATGAACCCGTAGCGGAGCCGAAGTTGGCCGAGCGTGCCCGCTGGAGCGCAGCTTCCGTGCCGAGCTCGTCCCGCGCGCCCGGGTTCCGAGCATAGAACAGCAGAATGGACAGGACGAGTGCGGGGTTCGCATCCAGGTTCTCTCCCGGGATGAATATCGTGGGTGACACAGGACGCTTGGTTTGGTCGGTCATCACCGGGTACTGCCGGAGCCGCCAGAGGCGGTTTACTTGAACCCGTTCGAAAGAGTGAAACTCCACGGCGCCGAGGGAGATGGTCGCGCCGGTCCCGCTTAGAGCTCCGATACGGGTGATCCCGGACTCCTCGTCGGCGGATTCGATCCACGGCAGGACGGTGCGGAACGACGAGTCGAAATGGATGACGCTGTCCGGAGTGACCAGTACGTGGCCGTTCGGTAGTTTCCCGGTGTACTTCAGTACGAAGTAGAGTGCCGCTAGAAACGCGAACATTCCCGATATTATCGGAGCAATCGCGGGTTCTCCTGCCCGGATCAGGGCGACCGTCGCGGCGACCAGGACTATCGCATAGTAGGCTGCCAGCGCCATTTTCCCATGATGCCGGCGAAGCGAATAAGGGATCTTGAGTCCGCGTGTTCCGGATTCCGTGGTTGTGATCGCGAGAGCATCCGACCCGCGTTTGTGAAGCTGGAAAGTAGACTCGTATAAGTGCCAGAATGCCGTCAGGATCGGTGCCCCCAGCAGCGCGAAGAACATCGACTCCGCGATATCGCCGGTGCGCCACACGTGCGCGGCGATCCATCCCACCAGTGCGACTGAAGTGGCGGAGAAGACCACCATGACTGCTTTGAAAGCTATAGCGCCGGGATTGGCAAGCAGGCGCCAGGTCGCCGGCCACCCGATATGATCAGAAGACGGCATTCCAGGCATCCTTTACTCCTCCAGTGACAGCGCCACCGACGTCACTGGCAACATCTGCTGCTGCCTCGCCGGCATTCATGACCCCGGTCCCGATCGCTTGTCCGGTCTCGGCAACCGCCTTACCGCCATCAACGATGGCATCGCCGACGTTGCCCACCCCGTTCTCCCAGAGAGAGTCGACCATGCCCGAGGTGAACACCCCGACTCCGGCGCCGACGACCGTCCCGACGGCGGTTCCGACCGGTCCACCGATCGCGGTGCCGACCGCGGCACCTGCCCCTACGGAGGCCGCGAACCCGATCCCGTTGGACGCGCTGGCCTGTTGCCAGCTCTTGCCCTGATGGATGTCGTACGCTATAGCTCCCAGCGTAAACGCTGGCCCGGACATCCTGCCGATGCCACGCCATGCACGCTCAGCGCTCGCGGCTTTGGTCGTGGCTGTGCTTCCCGCGCGACTGCTGGCCCCGACGCGCTGGCGTAGGTAGTCCTGGTGCTCGTAAAAGGCGGCACGATTGGTGACGTGTTCCGGAGTTGAGTGCCGCAGGTGCTGCATGGCTTGCTTCGCGTCGTCGAAGTAGAACTGGGCGCGGTTCAACAGGCGGGAACTGTGCACCTGGCCTGCGACTGACACGGCGTTCTTGACCGCGATGTCCGCCACCGTGAACCAGGCCTTCGTGCTCGTTTCCTTGGACGTGTCGTTGAGCTCGTCAACGGCCTGCTGCCAGGTCCGCCGGACGTCTTCGGCGTCCCGCTCGGCCTTCTCGTACGCCTCGACCCTGGCCGCGTGCGCTTCGTGCGCCGCGACGGCGTCCTGATGGTCGCGTCGTTGCTGCTGGGTCACGCCGTTTCCGGACGGTGCCGGGCCGGGATCCGGCGGGGCCGAACCGGGTGGCTGGATGGTCTGCCCGTCGACGGTCAGACCGGCCGAGGCCGCCCTGGTGCGGATATCTGCCATATCGTCCTGAGCGCGCTTGAGCGCACCGCCGATGTCCTCGAACTTCCGTGCCATCTCGCGGGCTGCCTCGGCGAAGTCATCGGCCTTGCGCCCGCCGTCGGTCATCTGGTCACGGAAGTTCTCCGAGGCAGGCCCTTCCCAACCGGAGTCGGCGTCGTTACGTGCGGACAGGATCTTGTCGGCGCTGCCTTCGATCCCGTCGGCCAGTGAGTCACGCACCCAGTCGGCTACATTCCAGATGCTTTCCGGGTCGCCGTCGATCTTCGTGTCGATCCCCATTACTCCCCCTCGGTCGCGGCGCCTTCCAGTTCCTCGGCGGCGCGGACCTCGTAGTCGGCGTAGTCCACGCCGGCCTCGGCGATGGCCTCGCCCATCGCCTTCAGCCCGAGGACGAGCTGCCCGGCGTTGTCGACGAGCTGGGACACGATGCCGGCGATCGCGGGACCCGCCTCGCCCGCGTCCGGTGGGTCCGGCGCCGACCGGCCGATCTCGTCGAGGTCACCCCCGGCTGCCTGCAACGTGGCGGCGATGCCGTCCAGCACACCGTCCTCGACACCGTGCCCGCTCATGCCGAAACACTCCCGTGCCGGTGCTCCTCGGGAATGATGACGTCGAGCAGGACCAGGTCGAACGGTTGCACCTGCTGGATGTTGTCCAGGTACGCCGTCGGCAGGACCATCCAGGGCTGCTGCTCGCCGCAGCAGTACTTCAGGCGGTCCATCGCCGAGTAGGCCATCAGCGCCATCCGGCCGTCCCTGGTCCGCCGCAGCTCGACCACGGCCTCCTCCGGGTTCTCGGTGTGCTCGGCCAGCGGCAGGTAGACCACCGGAGGGAACTCCGGCGGGATCGGCGTGTTGCCCGCCTGCTCATCCGGTGAATCGGTCACGGTGACCCCCTCGAGACGGCGACGTCGGTACCGCGGTTCGCGGGTAGTGCAGCACGGGCGAGGCCGGCGCGGCAACCGGAACCAGCTGACGGTGGGACGCGCCGTGGCTACTCCTGGTTCCGTGGCCGCCACAGGTCGACCACGCTCACGCCGACCTCGGCAAGCAGCGAGCGGGTCAGCGGCAGGCTGATGCCGATCACGCTGGAGGGGTCACCGTCGACGCCGTCGACGAACCAGCCGCCGAGCCCGTCGAGGGTGAACCCGCCCGCGACGGACAGCGGCTCGCCGGTGCCGACGTACGCCTCGATCTCGGCTCCGCTCGGCGCGGAGAAGCGAACGGTCGTCGTCCGGGACGCCACGGCGTCCTTGGTGCGCGCGCCGCCGTCCAGCCGCACAACGGCGTGCCCGGTCAGCAGCTCACCACTGTGCCCTGCCATGCGCTTCCAGCGTTCCAGGGCGACCCGCGGGTCGTTCGGCTTGCCGATCATCTCCCCGTGCAGCGAGAGCATGGAGTCGCACCCGATCACGACGGCGTCCGGGTGTTCGGTGGCGACCTCGGCGGCCACGGCATCGGCCTTGGCGGTGGCAAGTGCCGTCACGAGACGCTCGGGGGTGGGGTCGGCCAGGCCCGCGGCCACGGCGTCCTCATCGACGCCTGATACCCGCACGACGGGCTCGATACCGGCATCGCGCAGCACCCCGAGCCGTGCGGGGGAGGCGGAGGCAAGGACGAAACGCACGCGACGAGTGTAGTTCCGGCGGCCCGCGTCAGTCGCCGGTGGTGCCGTCGATCTGCTCGCGCAGGATGTCCGCGTGCCCGGCATGGCGCGCGGTCTCCTCGAGCATGTGGACGTAGATCCACCGCAGCGAGACCTCGCCGAGCCTGCGGTTCGGCACGGTGTGCGACAGCTCGTACCGCGCGGCGATCTCCCGGGATCGCGCGCACTGGCGCTGGTACCGCTCGATCAGGCCGGCTACCGACTCCTCCGGCCCCACCCGGAAGTCCGCGTCCGGGTCGTCCTTGCTCCAGGGCGGCCGCGGTAGCTCGGATCGCGGTGTCTGCGCGAGGACAGCCTCGAACCAGCTGAACTCCACCCAGCACAGATGGTTGAGCAGGCCCGCGAGCGTCGTCGCCGACGGCACGAGGCTACGCCGGGCGTCTTCCCCGGAGACGCCGTGGACCTTGCGCGTGACCGCATCCCGGTAGTGGTCGAGGAAGGTCTCCAGGGTCGTCCGCTCGTCGGCCGTGGCCGCTCGCTCGGCGGTGTCGAGAACATGTGCCATGGCCAGACCCTAGCGACCGGGCCGGATCCCTGGGTACATCAGCGGCCTGCCTGCCGGACGATCTGCGCGTCATCCGGCAGGCAGGCCGCCTGCCAGCGGGTGGGTATCCGGGAGGGTGGGCGCGTGTGGTTACTGCGGCCGTGCCGAGGCGCGCCAGGCACCGGGCCCTGGCCGCAGCGGGCGGCGCAGCCGCGCAGCGGGGTCGGCCCAGCGGGACCACCCGCCGCGCGCGGGTCCGGGTTCCTCCCGTGCGCCTGCCCCGCTCAGCGCCACGGTCAGCGCGGCCAGCTCGTGATCGTCCGGCCTGCCGCGCACGACTCGCAGGTGCGGTCGCCGCGCCTCACCCTCGGTGGTTTCGTTGCCTTCCTCGCTCATGACGTCCTCCGGCTGGTGTGCCCTACAGCGGGATGTTGCCGTGCTTCTTCGGAGGTAGCGATTCGCGCTTCTCGTTGAGGATCGTCAACGAACGCGAGACGTAGCCGCGAGTGTAGGAGGGCGGGATCACCGAGTCCACGTACCCGCGCTCCGCCGCCACGTACGGGTTGCACAGCGTGTCCTCGTACTCCTGGATGAGCTCGCTGCGCAGCGCCTCGACGTCGCGCCCTTCCTGCTCGGCCTCGGCCAGCGTCTTGCGGTAGACGATGTTGGCGGCGCCCTGGGCACCCATCACGGCGATCTGCGCCGTCGGCCACGCCAGGTTCATGTCCCCACCGAGGTGCTTGGACCCCATCACGTCGTAGGCGCCACCGTAGGCCTTCCGGGTGATCACCGTGATCTTCGGGACGGAGGCCTCGCAGTAGGCGTAGATCAGTTTGGCCCCGCGCCGGATGATGCCGTCCCACTCCTGGTCGGTGCCGGGCAGGAAGCCGGGCACGTCCACGAACGTCAGCACCGGGATGTTGAACGCGTCACAGGTGCGCACGAACCGCGCTGCCTTCTCGGACGCGTCGATGTCCAGGCAGCCCGCGAGCTGTGTCGGCTGGTTCGCCACGATGCCGACGCTCTGGCCGTCCACCCGGCCGAACCCGACGAGGATGTTGGGTGCGAACAGCGCGTGCACCTCGAGGAACTCGCCGTCGTCGACGACACGCCTGATGACCTCGTGCATGTCGTAGGGCTGGTTCGGCGAGTCGGGCACGAGGGTGTCCAGCTCGCTGTCCTCGTCGGTGATGCCGTCGGCGATGGCCTCGCCCTGCGGGTTCGGCGCGTCGAACACCGGCGGTTCCGCCATGTTGTTCGACGGGAGGAAGGACAGCAGCTCCTGGACGTAGGAGATCGCGTCGTCCTCGTCGGCGCCGAGGTAGTGCGCGTTGCCCGACTTGGTGTTGTGGGTCCGGCCACCCCCCAGGTCCTCGAAGGTCACTTCCTCACCGGTGACCGTCTTGATCACGTCGGGGCCGGTGATGAACATCTGGGAGGTCTGGTCGACCATCACCACGAAGTCCGTCAGCGCGGGCGAGTACACGTGCCCGCCCGCGTTGGCGCCCATGATCAGCGAGATCTGCGGTACCACGCCCGAGGCCTTGGTGTTACGCATGAATATCTCGCCGTAGAGTCCGAGGGAGGCCACGCCCTCCTGGATGCGAGCCCCGCCGCCCTCGTTGATGCCGATGATCGGCCTGCCCGTCTTGATGGCGAGATCCATGACCTTGACGATCTTCTCGCCGTAGACCTCGCCGAGCGAGCCGCCGAACACGGTGACGTCCTGGCTGAACACGCACACGGGACGGCCGTCGACCGTGCCGTAGCCGGTCACGACGCCGTCGCCGTAGGGGCGTGACTTCTCCTGCCCGAAGTTGGTCGACCTGTGCCTGGCCAGCTCGTCGAGTTCGACGAACGAACCGGGGTCGAGCAACATGTCGATGCGTTCGCGTGCGGTCTTCTTGCCCTTGGCGTGCTGGCGCTCCACCGCGCGCTCTGACCCTGCGTGGACGGCTTCGTGGTTACGCTGGTACAGGTCGGCGAGCTTGCCGGCCGTGGTGTGAATATCGGCTTCCTCACCGCCCTCCGGCGACGGCGGTCCGATCGGCTCCGTTGCGCTGCTCATAGCCCGCGAGCTTAACCGCGAGCGACGCCACGCGCGGGTGAGAGGTCAGCAATATCACGGAACTCGTCCTACGCTGAGACCATGACGGCACCAGACACGGCACTCGACGGCGAGCGGTTGCGCACGCAACTGGCTTCCCCGAACGGCCCCTATGCCGCTGTCGAGGTGGTGGACAGTACGGGCTCGACGAACGCCGACCTGCGGGAGGCGGCCGCGCGCGGCGCAGCGGACCTGACCGTGCGCATCGCCGGGGAACAGACCGCGGGTGCCGGCAGGCACTCGCGCACCTGGACCTCGCCTGCCGGGTGCGGTGTCTACCTGAGCGTGCTGCTACGCCCGGCCGGGGTTCCCGTGCGCAACCTCAGCTCGATCGCGCTCGTGGCCGGGCTGGCTGTGCTGGATGTGGCTCGCGAAGCCGGCGTGTCGGCGCACCTGAAATGGCCGAACGACGTCCTCGTCGGCAACGCGGAGGCCGAGGGCAAGTGTGCGGGGATCCTCTCCGAGATGGTTCCCGAAGCAGACCCGGCACATCCGGCCGTGGTGCTCGGCATCGGCGTCAACGTGCACCCGGTCCCCGATGTGGCGCCCGGTCCGGGCGCGCTGCCCGCGACCTCGCTCGACGAGCACGGTGCGCGCGTCACCGGCCGGACGGATGTGGCGATCACGTTGCTGCGGGCGCTGGCGGACCGGGAGCGGCGGTGGCGCGTCTCGTCAGGGGACATCGACGATGCCGGTATGCATTCCGAGTACCGGATGCACTGCCGCACGCTGGGAGAACCCGTGGAGGTCACGCTGCCGGACGGTGCGGTGCTGTCCGGCCGCGCCGGAGACGTGGACCCGATCGGACAGCTCCTTGTGGACTCCGCCGACGGCACCCGGCACACCGTGGTCGCAGGCGACGTCGTCCACCTGCGCAGGCGCACCTGATCGGGCGATACGCAGCACGGTTCACACGCTCGTGGCGTGCGCCCATCTGGCGTAACCTGTGCACGACCTCGGCACGAAGCCGCGCGCGCGGAACGTCAGGACACCATGTCGACGCCGGCCGGCGCGTGGCGTGACCGGCCGGGATCCGAGCGGACACGGACAGATACGGGAGTGTGCGAGCGTGGGCTACCCGAAGGGCATCGTCAGCGAGTCGGAGAAGGTCGTCGAGCACAAGCATCCGCACGTCAAGATGCTTTTCATGCCGATCCTGACCGGACTCGTCGTACTCGGGGGCGGGGGGTGGCTCGCCGTGCTCGCCCGTGATCTGGACGAGCCGTGGGACATGGTGGCGCTGATCGCCATCGGTGCCGTGGGGCTGATCGCGCTGATCTGGCTGGTCATCGCACCCATCGCGCGGTGGCGGACCACGCATTTCATCGTCACGACCGAACGGGTGATCTCCCGGGAGGGAGTCTTCAAGCGCACCGGTATCGACATCCCGATGAACCGGATCAACAGCGTGCGGTTCGAGCACTCACTGGCCGACCGCATCCTCGGCTGCGGCTCACTGATCATCGAGTCCGCCTCCGAGCAGGCTCTCGAGTACGACGACATCCCCTCGGTGGAGCAGGTTCACTCCGCGATCTACTTCCAGGTCAGCGAGAACGAGTACGCCAACGAGTCGACGGAGGATGCCTGAGCCGATTGGGCCGGAACCGCAGCCGTATCGACGGTACTGTCGTGGGTCATGGGTACACGGGAACTGGGACTGCCGGACCGCTTCCCCGCGGACGGCGTCGTCGAGCGCGTGACGATCTGGGAGGTCGGTGCGCGCGACGGTCTGCAGAACGAGCAGTCGATCGTTCCGCTCGAGGTGAAGGTGGAGTTCCTGCGCCGCCTCGCCGAGGCGGGGCTGACCACGCTCGAGGCGACGAGCTTCGTCCATCCGGACTGGGTTCCCCAGCTCGCCGACGCCGAGCAGCTGCTTGCCGGGCTCGATCGCCGCGACGGGGTGCGGTACCCGGTGCTCGTGCCGAACGAGCGGGGCCTTGACCGGGCGCTGGCTTCCGGAGTGACGCACATCGCGGTGTTCGCCAGCGCTACGGAGGAGTTCGCGCGCCGCAACCTCAACTCCGACCTGGCAGGGCAGTTCGAGATGTTCGCCCCTGTTGTCGAGCGGGCCCGCGCCGCCGGACTCGACGTGCGCGGCTACCTGTCGATGTGCTTCGGCGACCCGTGGGAGGGCGGGGTGCCGCCGGAGCAGGTCGCGGACGTCGCGGCCCGGCTCAGGGAGTTGGGGTGTTCCCAGCTCTCGCTTGGCGACACCATCGGGGTGGCCACCCCGGGACACGTCGAGCGGGTGCTCGCGGCGGTGTCCGCGCAGGGCGTGCCCACCGATGCGGTAGCCGTGCACTTCCACGACACCTACGGCCAGGCACTGGCGAACACCTTGGCCGCGCTTCGCGCCGGGGTGTCCACCGTCGACGCCTCGGCAGGCGGGCTCGGCGGCTGCCCCTACGCGGCCTCGGCCACCGGCAATCTCGCCACCGAGGATCTGGTGTGGATGCTCGACGGGCTCGGTGTCGAGCACGGCGTGGACCTCGACAAGCTCGTGGCGGCGAGCCGCTGGATGGCTGAACAGCTCGGCAGGCCCGCGCCCTCCCGGGTCGTCCGCGCGCTCAGCGGGTGAGCCGGTCCGGTGCGTGAGATTCCCGATGCCGGGGAACCACGCCTGCCGGTCGCGCGTCCAATGCTGACCGTCGCCCCGGAAGGGCCCAGAGGATTCGCAGGACAGCGGAACGGAGCGCACCGTGGTGGATCACAGCGCCAGGGTCGAGGAGTTGCTGGGTGAGTACCGCAGGAACCGGGAGCGCCTGGCGGCGAAGCAGCGGGAGCTTGCCGAGATCCGGGCCTCGGCCGGCGCGCGCGACGGCACGGTGACCGCCACCGTCGGACCCCGCGGCACGCTGGTGGACCTGCACATCAGCCAGGAGGCCTACCACCGCTACCGGCCGGAGGAGTTGGCCGCCGAGATCCTGCGGGCGACCGCCGCAGCGCGTGACGACGCGTTGAGCAGGGCGGCGGATGCGCTTGACGAGGTGCTGCCGGCAGGATACGACCCCCAGGCATTGCTGCACGGGGCGACCGGGCTCAGCGGCGCGGACGCGCCCGTGAGCGCCGAGCGCTACGGCCGCGCGGCCTTCCGCCCGGATGCGGCAGTGCGCCCGAGCGGCCGGCGGGTAACCGAGGAGGCCGGGGAGGACGAGGAGGACTTCGAGCATCGCGACTGGGTGACCGGAGGGAGGCGGGGTCCGCGATGAGCGAGGGATTCTTCGCCGAGGCCGACCGCATCGCCGCACGGTCCGGGGATTTCGAGGTCTATGCCGAGCGCACACGGGCCATCGCGCGGTCGCTGGAGTCCCGGCTGCGGGCGACCGGAGCCGCATGGGGCAGCGACGAGATCGGTACGCGCTTCGCCGCGGCGCATGTCGAGCGCGCTGACCGCGCTTTCGAGCGGATCGCCTGGCTGGAACACGAGCTGCGCGAGGTCGGCACACGGTTCGCCGACGCGGCAGCGGGCTACCGTTCCGTCGAGCGGGATGCACGAGACCGGATCGATGATGTGTCCGGGCGCCTCGAGGGCTGAACGGACGGCTCATGGGTATCGAACTTCCCCAGGAGCTCGGCGAGATCGCTGAGCGGACCGGCCTGGCGTGGCCGGAGGCCGACGAGGACGCCATGCGGCAACAGGCGGGCGCGTGGCGCGAGGCCGCCGAGCAGTTGCGGGTTGTCGAGCGCGACGCGGACTCGTCGGCGTGCGAGGCACTCGACGGGATGGAGGGCGAGGCGGGGGATGCCGCCAGGCAGATGTGGTCGGGGTTCGTCCACCCGGACAGCGGCACCCTCGTCTCGCCCGCACGTGAGGCGACGGCGGCCGCGGACCGGCTGGAGCACGCCGCCGAGCGGGTCGCCGTGACGAAAGTGGAGATGATCGAGCGCCTGACGCGCGCGGCGGCCACGGCCGATGCCGCGGATGCCGCCGCGCGGGCCGGTCATCCCGAGGCGTTGCTCGGGCTGGACACCGAGATCAGCGGCGCGGCAAGCGATCTCGCAGCGGCAGGCGAGGATCTCGCCGCCGCGGTCGGGGAGGTTCCGCCGGAAGGCGTGCCCGGGACCCGGGAACGGGCTCCGGGGGTGCCGGACGAGGCGCAGGGGATCGCGCGGGACGCAGCAGGGGCGCCGCTGACGGAGCCGCCGGGCGTGACGGAGGTGCCGGAGCGGGGGACGCAGGTGCGGGCGACCCTCCACGGCCGACCTGCACGGCTGGACGACATCCCACCGTCGGGTGAGGCCGTGCGTGAGATGCCCACCCCGAGCCAGGGCGTACCGGCGTCACCCGGCGCTGGGACGGCGATGCCGCCGGGCGGCGGGGACAGCGTCGCCACGCCGCCTGCCGGGATCCCGGCCGGGCATGCCACCGCGGCGGGAGTGGACCCCGGCGCCGCGACGCCGCCTGCCGTCCGGGTCCAGCCGGAGCCGGGCCAGCAGGCGCAGCAGGCACCGCCCGGTGCCGTGCCGCCGTCGTACCGGGGTGTGCCGGGGCAGACATCGCTGGCGGGATTCGCCGATGTGCCTGCCGGTCCCGCGGGTGCGGGCGGGCCGGGTCCGGCCGCGCCGCCCGCCGGCCCGCCCGGTGCCGGTGCTCCGCCCGGTGTCGCTCAACCGGGACCGGCTCAACCGGGAGCCGCCCAGCCGGGAGGCGCCCAGCCGGGAGGCGCCCAACCGGGTCAGAGCCAGCCGGGTCAGGGCCAGCCGGGTGGCGGGCACGCAGGCGGTGGGGCCGGGCGTGGCGCGCAGCATGCGGTTCCTCGCCCGCAGGCAGGACCCGCCGCCGGCGGGCAACACGCACCGGGGGCACTGCAGCGGCCGGTTCCTGCGCACGGCAGTGCGGCAGGCACGGGTCGGCCCCCGGGCCGGCACGGTGACCTCGCGCTGTTCCTGGTGCACATGTTCCCCATCGGGCACCTCCCGGTGGCTTCCGACCGGCCCGCGCGGCAGGTTCCCCCGCCCGCCGCGGAGGTCGACGTCGCGGCGGGACTGCGGTTCCCCCCGCACGACCACCCGGAGTCGGGACGTATCGACACCTCCGCGCCGGTCACCGCCGGTGAGCCGGATCCCGGTGCCGAACGTGCGCGGCCGGCCGGGGGTGCGGGTAGGGAGCACCCCGCGGTATCGCGGCAGCTCGACGGCTACGACCCGCTCGGCGGCATGCACGAGCGTGACTGGGACAGGCGGTATGTCGTCAAACCGGCCGAGGACAGGCCGGAGTTCGCCTGGCCGCCGTGCGAGCGGTACCCCGAGGGCGGTCGTGAGTGGGGTGAAGCGGTGACCGTGCCCGCCGGGACGGTGCTCGACCGTTTCGGCTCCGAGTTCGGGCGCGTGTTCGCGCCGGACGGCACCGCGTTCGCGCGGCGCTCGCTGCCGCCCGCGCATCTCGACTCGGGGTACTTCCGGTACCGGGTGCTGTGTGCGCTGCCCGCCTGGCGAGCCGTCTCGGCCGCGTGGTTCGGGCAGCCGGGCGGCGGTCTGCGTTACCGCACCGTGTACTCGGCGGGCGAGCTCGTCGCTCTCGGGTATCTGGAGGACATCACCGGCGAGGCACTCGCGGCACCCGGGACCGTCGACGCCGGCGACGACGATGATGGATCGAGCGACAGCCACCCCGAGCGGGGCCAGGCGGAACCGGGGAGCGGATGAACAGCGAGTCGATCACCAAGTGGCTCACGGCGATCGGGGTGCCTGCCGATGTCGTCTCGATCGGTGCGGAAGCCGACGGCGCGTGGTGCCTGATCCGCACCGAACACGCGCCCGCCACGCAGGAGACGGGCGTTGCGCAGGCAGAAGACGCCCCGCGCGAGGTCTGGGAGGTGTTCTGGCGCGAGCAGGGTAACCGCTACGACTGGGCAAGCTTCACCAACGAGCAGGTCGCGTCCCACTACCTGTTCGGGCGCCTCGCCTGGGCCCAGGTCGTGCGCGGCGCCATCGGGACGCCCCCGGCTTCCGGCTGACACCGCACCGGGAGCGAGCCGAGGGACCCCCTCGGTACACCACAGGTATCCGAGGGGCCCTTCGGCTCGCCCTGTCCGGTCAGTGGGCGCGCCCGGCCTCGAGGATCGTCAGGGCTTCGGCGTGCAGCCTGCCGTTCGAGGACAACGCGTTCCCGCCGTCCAGCCGGGCGACACCGGACAGGTCGGTCAGCTGTCCGCCCGCCTCGCTGAGCAGGATCGCGAACGGGGCGATGTCCCACGGGTTGACGATCGGCTCGGCAGCGAGGTCGATGGCACCCTCCGCGACGAGGCAGTGGTGCCAGAAGTCCCCGAAGGCGCGGTTCTCCCAGCATGCGTCGACCAGCGCTTCGTACGCCGCACGCGAGTGGTACTCGCCCCAGGTGGCCAGGTTCGTGGTGGAAAGGAACGCATCGGAAAGCGACCGGACCCCCGAGACGGCGATCGGCCGCGGACCGTGCCCGTCGTCGGTGTAGGCGCCGCTGCCGGTATGCGCCCACCAGCGCCGGCCAAGCGCCGGTGCGCTGACCATGCCGGATGTCACCGTGCCGTCGTCGACCAGTGCGATCAGCGTGGCCCACACCGGCAAGCCACGCAGGAAGCCCTTCGTGCCGTCGATGGGGTCGATCACCCACACACGCTTGCCTGCCAGCGCGTCCAGGTCGCCTCCCCGTTCCTCGCCTGCGACGAGGTCCTCGGGCCTGTGCTCGGCGAGCAGTGCCCGGATGGCGTCCTCCACAGCCAGGTCGGCGTCGGTCACGGGTGTGCGGTCCGGTTTGCGGTCCACGGCGAGGTCGTTGGCGCGGAACCGGTCCAGCGTGACGGAGTCGGCCGCGGCGGCCAGCATAGTCGTGAGTTCGGAATCTGTGCGGTGATCGGCCACGGTCACGATAGTTTCACGAGGGTACGTCGTAGAGTGAGTCAGGTGAGCAAGGTACTACTTGGTGAGGACGATCCGGCGATCGCCGAGCCGCTGTCCCGCGCGCTGCTCAGGGAGGGGTACGAAGTCGAGGTTCTCGAGGACGGCCCCGGCATTCTCGAGGCGGCCAAGCAGTACCCGACGGACCTCCTCGTGCTCGACCTCGGGCTGCCGAAGATGGACGGGCTGGAGGTGTGCAGGCGGTTGCGCGCCTGCGGTTCGGATGTCCCCGTGCTCATGTTGACGGCGCGAACCGACGAGGTCGACTTCGTCGTGGGGCTCGACGCGGGCGCCGACGACTACGTCGCCAAGCCGTTCCGCCTCGCGGAGCTGCTCGCGCGGATTCGGGCGCTGCTGCGCCGCCGGTCCCCGGAGGTGCTGGAAGCCGGAGGCGTGCGGATGGATCTGGGTGCGCGGGTCGTCACCGTGCACGGCACCGAGATGCAACTCGCGAACAAGGAGTTCGAGCTGCTCAGGGTCCTGATGAAACGGGCAGGGCAGGTGGTCTCCCGTGAGGAGATCCTCTCCGAGGTCTGGAACGATCTGGACACCAAGACGACCAAGACGTTGGACATGCACATCTCGTGGCTGCGGCGCAAACTGGCGATCGCCAGTGGCGAGATCGACGGCCGGGGTGACCACACGATGAGTCAGGCGGACCTGGAGAGACGCATCGCCACGGTGCGGGGCCTCGGGTTCCGTTTCGACACCACCTGAGGGCCGGTAGTGCGCAGGCGCATTCTGCTCGCGATCCTGCTCGCGGTCACGGTGACCGCGGCGGCACTGGGCATACCGCTCGGCGTGACCGCGTGGGAGCTGGTGCACAACATCACCCGCGACGACCTGAGCTCGCGTGCCGAACGGATCGCCGCGAGCCTGAACGACCGCGTGGAGCAGGGCGAGAATCTTGATCTCAGCCGGGTGCGACTCGCCGTGCGCGACGACGAGTCGCTCACGGTGCGCCTACCGGGCAGGCCGGACCTGACCTACGGCGCCGAGCACGACGGTGAGCAGATCGTCGAACGCGTCGAGCTGCTCGACAGCGCCTCCCTGGAGCTCGCGGCCCCGGTCGGGCCCCTCCGCGCGCGCCAGACGCAGGTCACGATCGCGGTGCTGCTGCTCGCGGTGCTGTCCGTGGGGACGGGAACCGTGGTCGCCGGGGTGACCGCCAGGAGGCTGGTGCGACCGTTGCACCATGTCGCCGAGCGTGCGGCCCTGCTGGGCGCGGGGGACTTCCGGCCGGACCCGCAGCGCTACGACGTGCCGGAGCTCGATCAGGTCGCCGAGACGCTGGACAGCTCGGCCAGCGCGCTGGCCAGCCTGGTACACCGGGAACGCCAGCTCGTCGGGGACGTCTCCCATCAGCTACGCAGCCGCCTGACAGCCGTGCAGCTGCGCCTCGACTCGCTGACCATGCACTCCGACGCCGAGGTGGTCGAGGACGCGGGGGCGGCCCAGGAGCAGGCCGACCAGCTGGCGCAGGTCCTGGACGAGTTGCTCGCGGCAGCCCGGGCCGCGCGCGAGTCGGGCGCGGAGCCCCTCCCGCTGTCGACCACCCTTCCGCGGATCGCCGAGGAGTGGCGCGCGGTCCTGCAGGCGGACGGCCGGACGTTGAAGCTGCGCATCGCGCCCGGGCTGATGGTGCGGGCGACCCCGGCTCGGCTGCGGGAGGTCATCGGGGTACTGCTGGACAATGCCAAGCGGCACGGGGCGGGCCCGGTCACGCTGTCCGCGCGGCCACGTGATCGCGACGACACCGTGGTGATCCAGGTGTCCGACACCGGCCCGGGCATTCCCGACGCCCTGGTGCCGCATATGTTCGACCGGGGAGTGTCCGGCGCAGGATCCACCGGGGTCGGCCTGGCCCTGGCCCGGGCGCTGGTCGAAGCGGACGGCGGGCGGCTCGAGCTGTCCGCGCAGCGTCCCGCGACGTTCAGTGTCTTCCTGCGGGTGCCGAAGTCCACCGAGATCGCCGGGGTGGACTGGCCGGAGCAGAGCTCCCCGCGCTGACCGGCAGGGCATCTCCGCCCCGCGGCGGGTCACTCACGGGACGTGGCTGGTGGCGCTGCCGCCTGCCACCGGCAGCGGGGCGTCGTCGTCCGGGGAGTACCCGCGGGGGAACACCCACCGCCGGAAGCCCCAGAACCGGAACGCCATCGCCAGCAGCATCCCGATCACCGAGCCCGCCGTGAAGTCGGCGACCTCCTGCACGAACAGCGACACGTGCGGGACCCCGAGGTCGAGTACGTAGCGGGAGATCAGGAGCGGGATCAGGTTGATGACGATCGCTACACCGCTGATCAGGAAGAACAACGCCGCCTCGTGGTGCCGTTCCCGCCCCCCTCTGGTCCGGAAGGACCACTCACGGTTGAGGACGTAGGACACGATCGTGGCCACGAGGATCGCGATGGCCTTGGCTGTGGTGGGCTTCTCGGTGAGGACCGTGAGCTTGAGCAGGTACCAGACGCCGTTGTCGACGAGGAACGCGGTACCGCCGACGAACCCGAACTTCACCAGCTCCTTGTGCCGGATGAGGACCGGGCGCAGCACGGGCGGTACATGCGGCAGGAGCGCGTCACCAACAGTCACCCGAGGCAGTCTACGAGGTCGCGCAGGCACGAGTCAGCGTGTTCGGGGTGGCGAGTGCGGGTGCGGGCTGTCACTGCCCGGTGCGCTGGGCATCCCCGGTGATCCTGACGGCACGAGACCCGGTCCGGTCGGGAAACTCGACCAGCTGGGCGGCAGCGGCCAGGTCGGTGGGCCCTGCCACGGCGAGGTCTCCGGGGTGGCAGGCGTGGTGCCGGCCGTGGGCGGCACGTCCGGCGGCGAGCCGGAGGGTGGCGCGCTCGGCGGGGTCGGCAGGGCCGGTGGTGTCGTCGCCTGCGTATCCGGTGTCGGCGGGACCGGCGGTGACGACGGCGTGGTCGGTTCGTCCGGTGGCGTGCTCGGTGGGACGTCGCACGGCCACCACGAGCCGACCGTGACGGTGTCGCTGTCCTCGGCGATCCCGATGCGGCCGGTCACCGTGACGGTGTCGTTCGCGCACGGGTCGTACCGGTTCTGCACCAGCGTCCAGACGCGTACCGTGTCGTCGGGCTCGAGGGCGTCCTGCGTCTTGCAGCGTGTCTCCTCCGCGGTGGAGGTGCAGGTCATACGCCATGGTGTCTGCCAGCTGAACACGGTCGCGGGGGCATCGATGTGCAGCGACGCGCGCTTGGTGGTCTCGCCGGTGTTCGTCACCGTGATGTGCGAGAGCCTGCCGCTACCGGAGCCGGACACGCCGTGCCCGAACGGCCGCGCCGTGACCGCGACCCCGTCCGCAGGGGGGTCCAGCCGGACGGCGATGGTGATGCGCACCGTTGCCAGGTCGCCGCTGTCCACGGTCCCGGTGATCTCGCCGGGCTCGGCGCCGGCATCGGCGGACAGGCGGAACAGCAGGGTCACCGACTCGCCGGGGTCGAGCCCTTCCTCGGTGCCGCAGGAGACGGTGCCCGTGCCGCCGGGGCACCGGATCACGGAGCCGCCGGTGTCCTGCCGCTGGGTGCGCGCGCCCGTGTGCGGTGCCGTGGCCGGCCGGGCAGCCGAGGCACCCATCGGCTGGCTGCCGCCGTTCGGATGCGATTCGGCGACGACCCCCTCGGGCAGCGTGAGCGTGACCGTGGCGGGCTCGGACGGCGACTCCCCGTCGTTGCGCACGGTGATGGGCACATCCGTGGGTTCGCCCCCAGGGGTGAGCTCGACGCCGCCCGGCGGGCCTGCCACGTCCAGCTGCGCGGGTGCGGGGGCGGGTTCGGGTGCCGGTTCCGGTTCCGGGGCGGGCGGTGGAGGAAGGTCCGGAGGCTCCGGGTCGTCCACCTCCGGCGGGTCCTCTGGAGGATCCTCCGGAGGTGGTGCATCCGGCGAGTCCGGTTCGTCCGGGGGCGGCGGCGGTGGTTGGGGGTCCTCCTCCTGCGGCTGTTGCTCCTGCTGCTGGGGAGCCGGTTGCTGTGCCTCCGGGATGCTCTGGTCGCCGCCTGCGACCATGCCGACGGCGACAGCCGCCGCCACCGCGGTCGCCGACGCGGCGACGCCGATGAACTGGCGCGGCGCTCCCGCGGCCGCACCGGCCCCACCGGCCGCACCGGCCCCGCCCGAGGCTCCCGACGCGGCTCCGGCAGCCGTGGTGGCAGCGGCTGTCCCGGCCGCCCCGGCCGCCGCCGAGGCCTTGGCGGCTCCGGCGGTCGCGAGGTAACCGAGTACGGCCCCACCGAGCACGATCGGTGCGATGACGGCACGCAGGGCCCCGTTGATGTCGGCGAGCTCCGCGGCGAGCGCGCGGCAGCTGTCGCACTCGTCCAGGTGGGCCTCCACCTGCGTGCGTTCCCGCTTGGACAACCCGTCACGGGTCCACGCGCCGAGCCGGTCGGCGGTGGCCCTGCAGCGGTCTTCCGATGTCTGGGAGAGATGGACCTGCAGGTATGCCTGCCGCAACCCTTCGCGAGCGCGGTAGGCGAGCGCGGACACGCCGTTGGCTGTCAGGCCGAGCAGGGGCGCGATCTCGGCGGGGGACTGTTGCTCGATCTCGGTGTGCCACAGCACGGCCTGCCAGCGTTCCGGGAGGCGGGCGAAGGCCTGCGCGGCCATGCTGCGTTCGAGCCCTGCCACCGCGGTGTCGGAGAACGGCACCGTCAGCGCGTTGCCGACCTCGCCGGTGGCCGAGCTCATGTCCTCGTTGAGATCCACCCTGCGGTCTCGCCTGGTCTTGTCGTATGCGGAGTGACGCAGCGTGGTGAGCAGGTAGGCGCGGAACGCGGAGTCGGGCCCCTTGCCGGCCCGCAACGTGTCCAGCATCTTGGCGAAGGCGTCCGCCACCAGATCGTCCGCCTCGGTCGAGGACCTGGCCAGTTGCCGTGCCAGGTTGTTCGCCGCCGAGACGTGGCGCTCGTAGAGCGTGCCGTACGCGGAGAGGTCACCCTCGCGGACGGAGGCGATCAGCTCGGCATCGCTCGCGCCGGCTGGCTCTGCTGGAACCGTCGACACTGGCCTCCTCCTGGCATGACGTTCGCGGGCCGGTCCCGCGCCGGCGCGTACGGTGCTGTTACCGGTGCTGGGATAGTGCTGTCGTGGGTGGTCCTGTCGTGGGCCACCCGATGGGACGGGTTGCCATCCTCAGTCTGACGGAGCGCCGGGCGAGCGTCGCGTTCCGGGTCCACCGAACGGCCCAGGGCCGGCGGGGCGGTGCGAATTCGTATCGCGGTCTCCCGTCACGACGAGAATGTGATTTCGTCTCCCTTCACGAACGCATCATCACTGTGGAGGTACAGGCTGTGGCTGACAGGTCTGCCTCGGGAGCGTACTCGGGCGGTGAGGACGCTGCATCCGACACGACGGCCGAGGTCGACGAGGAGTCGCGGGAACACGAGGCCGGAGCGCTTCGCGCGTTGCGCGCTCGCTGGCGCACCGCCAGCCTCGCGTCCGGGTGGCGCTTCCCCAGTGACTGGGCGCTGCCCGAGGTCGACACGGTGTGCGCCACGGTGATGCGCGAGGGCGTGACGGACAGGGCGTTGTCCGGCCTCGGCAGGGCACGTGCGGCCTCGGGCGCCGGGCTGGAGGAGACCCTGGCCGACCTCGCCGCACTGCACGCGGTACTCGACACGGACCGGTCCCCGGGCGGGTTCGCCGACCCGGACATCGATGCCACCCCCGCGCGGTTCGTGCGTGTCACCGCGGTGGCGTGGGCCGACGTCGCGTTGGATCAGCTGGCCCACACCGAGGTCACGGACTCGTTGACCGGGCTGCCTACGGCGGCGTACCTGCGGACCCGGCTGGCCGAGGTCTACGGCCGCGCCGCGCGGGACGGCCGTTCGGTGCCGGAGGACCACGTGCTGCTCACGGTGTCGGTCGATCTGACCGATGTCACCGGGTGGCCCAGGTTGACCGGCATGATCCTGATCGCCGACGTACTCAGGTCGGTGTTCGACGCAGGCGAGAGCATCGCGGTGCTCGGCCCGTCCACGATCGCGGTGCTCGCCGACCGATCGACCGGGCCGGCCGACCGCGCGGTGGCGGTGCGCCGTGAGGCGAACCAGCGATTCCTCGCCGACCCCGAGCTCAGCGGCCTTGCCGGTGCGCGGATCCGGGTGAGCAGGCTGTGCTCGACCTACGCCGATACCTGTGCCTTGCTCCAGGAACTCAGCCAGGGCTGACCCGGTTCGGGTGCGCTCGACGGTGCGCCGCTGAACGGTTACCCGACCTTCGGCCCTACTCGTATGCCTTGACACGGGCGACGTGCGTGCGTGACGATAATCACTCTTTTAGGAAACTTTCCTAAAAGATTTGACCGGGCCGGGTGGAACGAGCCGAACCCGAGGGAGGTGCCAACCGCAGGATGCGACGTTAATTGTAAAGAAAGTTAACTATTTGGTCGGCACGTCGCGGGCACCAAGCTCGCGTGTGGCGGCACGGCGCGGGCGGCCGTGCGGTGCGGGTGCACTCGCCACCCCGAGCACGGCCGATCTCCTGCGCCGGACAGGCGGTATCAGGGAGTTGAGCGCAGCCGGAACCGATCCGATCCGGTTCGGTTCCGGCGCTGACCACCGGGCATCCCGCGAAGCGCCCGCGCGGCGCGACGCGGCAGTGGCGTGCGCGGTGCGCTCGTGACGACAGGTCTGTAAGGAAGCTCATGAGCAGAGATATCTCTAATCGGCTGGCTGTTCTCTGGCGACGACGGCGGCCGGCTCGCAGGGCGAGCTCGTTCGCCGCAGCGGTCACCGCGATCGTGGTGCCGTTGAGTGTGGTCGCCCCGGTGGCACAGGGGGCCGATACGACCGAGACGCAGGTCCCGGTACGTGTGAACGCGAACGGTGCCGACTACGACGATGCCGACGGCAGGCAGTGGTCGGCCGACCGGGCTTACCGGCAGGGGGAATGGGGGTTCGGCACGGTGTACGGGTCGGGCTCGACCGGCGAGTCCATCGCCGGTACCGATGATGATGCGCTGTACCAGAGCTACAACTACTTCGACGGCGGGTCGGGCTACACCTTCGACGTGCCGGACGGCTCGTACGAGGTCACGCTGAAGATGGTCGAGGACTGGGCGACGGCCGCCGGGCAACGGGTGTTCGATGTGCACAGCGGCTCGGAGACGGTCCTGACCGGGGTGGACATCCATGCCGAGTGCGGTGCGCTGACCGCGTGCGACCGTTCGTTCATCACGACCGTCTCGGACGGCCGGCTCTCGGTGGGTTTCACGATGAATGGTGGGGCGAGCTACGCCACGCTCTCGGCGATCAGCGTCGTACCGGCTGACGGAAGCCCCGATCCGGACCCCGACCCCGACCCGGAGCCACCGGCGGCGCCGGAGGACGTGTCGGCGACCGCGTCCGGTCCGAGCCAGGTCGACGTGACCTGGGCGGACAACGAGGAGCCCGACGTGGACGGTTACAAGGTCTACCGGTCGACCGAGCCGGGATTCGAGGTCGGAGCCGGCACCCTCGTGGCCGAGGACATCGCCGTCTCCTCCTACTCGGACTCGGGACGCTCACCCGAGACGACGTACTACTACCGGGTCAGCGCGGTGGACGACACCGGAGCGGAGTCCGCTCCGTCCGGCGAGGTCAGCGCGACGACCCCGGGACGGGACGACGATCCTCCGGACGGGCACACCCGAGTGGCCTACTTCACGCAGTGGGGAATCTACGACCGTGACTTCCTGGTCAAGGACGTGGACGTCTCTGGAGCGGCCGGGCAGCTCACGCACATCAACTACGCCTTCGCCGACGTCGACCAGAACCTGGAGTGCGCGACCGGGGATGCCTACGCCGACTACAACAAGGCGTTCTCCGCGGCGGAGAGCGTCGACGGCGAGGCGGACTCCTGGGACCAGCCGTTGCGTGGCAACTTCAACCAGCTCGCCGAGCTCAAGGAGAAGCACCCGGACCTGAAGGTCATGCTCTCCCTCGGCGGGTGGACGTGGTCGGGGAACTTCTCCGACGCCGCGCTGACACAGGAGTCCCGTGAGCACTTCGTCGAGTCCTGTGTCGACCGTTTCATCGAAGGCAACGTGCCCGGCCTGCCCGATGGCGCGGCCGCGGGCGTCTTCGACGGTATCGACGTGGACTGGGAGTGGCCGGGCTCGGAAGGCGCGCCGGGCAACGTCATCAGGCCGGAGGACAAGCAGAACTACACGCTCCTGCTCGAGGAGTTCCGGCGGCAGCTGGACGAGCTCGGCGCCGAGACCGGCGAGCACTACGAGCTGACGGCGTTCCTGCCTGCCGCTCCGGAGAAGATCGAGGCAGGCATCGAGATCGGCGGGGTGTTCGACGCGCTCGACTACGCGACCGTGCAAGGCTACGACTTCCACGGCGCGTGGGACGACGAGACGAACCACCAGGCACAACTGTTCTCCCCGCCGGGCGATCCGACGCCGCAGCGGTGGAGCGCGGACCTGGCCGTGACCACCTACCTGGACGGGGGTGCCGATCCGGGCGAGATCGTCCTCGGGGTGCCTGCCTTCGGGCGGGGCTGGTCCGGCGTGCCGGGCACCAACGACGGTCTGTACCAGGACGCGGCCGGACCGGCGGACGGCACCTACGAGCAGGGTATCGAGGACTACCACGTGCTCAAGGACAAGCCGGGGCAGCGTTTCCGCGACGACGAGAACGGTGCGCTGTGGCTCTACGACGGTGACGAGTGGTGGAGCTACGACGATCCGGCCATGCTCGAGCGCAAGGCCGAGTACATCACCGATCGCGGTCTCGGCGGGTCGATGATGTGGTCGCTCGACGGTGACGACGCGAACGCGACGTTGACCTCGACGCTCGCCGACGCACTGCCCTAGGGCGCTGAACCACGGGTGTTGTCCGGGCACGTGCCGCGCGGTCTCGCCGGCACGTGCCCACCTGTGGCGCTACTGCCAGACACAGGGGCGGTTCCCCGGTTCGTACCCGGGAACCGCCCCGGCCCGCCCGGTCGTCTGCAGCCCGACTTCCGCACAAGCACCGAGGGAAAGGAACCGTCATGACTCACTCAACCGCCGCGCGCGTGGGGGTCGCGATGTTCACGGGTGCGGCCACCACCGTCGCGCTCGGACTCGTGGGTGCCGCGCCCGCCGCAGCGCACGGCTATACCGACAGCCCGACGAGCCGGCAGCTGCACTGCGCCGACGGCACCGTGACCGGCTGTGGCCAGATCCGGTACGAGCCCCAGAGCGTGGAGGGCCCGGACGGGTTCCCGGAGACCGGCCCCGCGGACGGCCGGATCTGCTCGGCGGGCAACGAGTCGTTCGCCGCGCTCGACGACCCGCGCGACGGGCAGTGGCCGACCGAGCAGCTCACAGCCGGAGCCGAGCACGAGTTCAGCTGGTCGTTCACCGCGGCGCATTCCACGGAGAAGTTCGAGTACTTCGTCACCAACGACAGCTACGACCCGGCGCGGCCACTCACCCGGGACATGCTGGAGCCCACGCCCTTCCTCACGGTCCCGTTCAGCGGGCAGCCGCCGTTCGAGTACTCGCACACCGGCACCCTGCCGAACGACAAGGAGGGCCAGCACCTCATCCTGGCCGTCTGGACCGTCGCGGACACCGCGAACGCCTTCTACGCCTGCCACGACGTGGTGTTCGGAGACGACGGATCCGATCCCGGTGACCCGCCGGACCCGGATCCCGGGCCCGCGGAGTGGGACGAGTCCACCGTGTACTACGCGGGTGACGAGGTGAGCCATCAGGGCGTGGTGTACCGCGCGCAGTGGTGGACTCGCGGGGACGAGCCCGGAACGGGTGGTCCGTGGGGAGTCTGGCAGCGCGTCGACTCCGGCGGCTGACGAACCGTTCCCGCGATGCCGGACAGGCCCTACCGGGCGGCGGTGGTGAGAAGCTCGGCAGCTGCCTTGCCGTTCACCGCCGCCGCCCCGTACGTGGCGACGTAGGCGGTGCACGGGGGCTGCCATGTCGGCAGCCCCATCTCCACGACCGTCGCGTCCGGCCGGGCGGCGAGCAGGGTCGACATCAGGTCCTGGGCTTGCTTGTGGCGGTGCGCGTCGCGCACCGCGATGATCAGTGACCGGTCCCGCGCGCTCTCCAGCAAGGTGTGCGGCGTGCACCGGGACGGCTCCACACGGGCGGCGTCGGACCCGGGAAGCCAGGCCGCGATACCCCAGGGAAGGCTCCCGGACGCCATCGAGTTCGGCGTCTGGATCTCCACGACGAGCGGCTCCCGCAGCGGGGCAGGCTCACCGGTCACCCGTACCGCCTGCCGCGCGGCCGTGAGCCCGATGGAGCCGTCGAACGCGGCTCGCCCGGCCGTGGTTCGCCAGGCATGCAGCCGCCGTACCCGGGAGGCCGCTTCCTCGAGCCGCCCGGCCCGCAGCCGCCCGCTCCGTACCGCGTCCACGATGGCCTGTGTTGTCGCCCGGATCACGTCGGGGCCCTGCACCGCGCCAAGGCAGAGGAGGTCCGCCCCGGCGAGCAGGCTCCGCACGGCCCCCTCGCACACCCCGACGGTGTCACTGATCGCCTGCATCTCGAGTGCGTCGCTGACGATGAGGCCGTCGTAGCCCATGCGCTCACGCAACAGGCCGTCCAGCGCGGCGGGCGACAGCGTCGCGGGGTCCGCACCGGTCAGCGCGGGTACCCGCACGTGCGCGGTCATGATCGCCTGGGCTCCCTGGGTGACCGCTGCGCGGAAGGGGGCGAGCTCGCGGTTGGTCAGCATGTCCATGGAGATGTCGATGGTGGGAAGCTCGTGGTGCGAGTCCTGCCGGGTGGCCCCGTGCCCGGGGAAGTGCTTCACACACGCGGCGACTCCCGCCTCCTGCAACCCGCGCACCGCCGCGCCGGTGTGCCTGCTCACCAGCGCGGCGTCCGAACCGAAGGAGCGGGTGCCGATCACGGGGTTGTCCGTCGCGGTGTTGACGTCCCCGCTGGGAGCCAGGTTGAGGTTGATCCCGACGTCGTCGAGCTCGGCACCGAGCGAGCGGTGTACCGCTCGGGTGAGCTCGGTGTCGTCGATGGCGCCGAGCGCGGCGTTGCCGGGGTAGGGGCTGCCGGTCGCGTGAGCGAGCCGGGTGACGTCGCCGCCTTCCTCGTCGATGGCGATGACCGGCTGCCCGTACGAGTTCAGGGTCGTCGACAGGGACGTCAGCTGCTCGGTGTCGGTGACGTTGCCGTTGATGGCGAACAGGCAGACACCACCGAGGCCGTCCGCGATCGCCTCGCGCAACCAGCCCGGTGCGTTCGGGCCTGCGAACGGGGCGAGCAGCGTGGTAGCGGCCATCCGGTGCAGGGTGGGGTCGGCGGGCGTCATCCTTTCACCGCCCCGGCGACCAGGCCGGACACCATGCGCCGTTGCACGAAAAGGAAGAAAATGATCACGGGGATGGTCATGACGGTGGATGTCGCCATGACACCGCCCCAGTCGATGCCTTCCCGGGCGATGAACCAGCGTAATGCGACAGGCATGGTGTAACCGCTTTCGTCTGCCATGAGTGTGAACGCGAAGATGAACTCGTTCCAGACGGTGATGAACGAGAAGATGCTCGTCGCCACCAGGCCCGGAGCGACCAGTGGGAACAGGATCGAGATGAACGTGCGGAACCGGGAGGCGCCGTCGATCTCCGCGGCCTCCTCGAGCTCCCGTGGCACGGCCGCCACGAAGGTGCGCAGCATCCAGATCGCGAAGGGCAGCGTGAATGCCACGTTGATGATGACCAGGCCGAGTAGCCGGTTGGTCAGTCCCGCCTCGCGTGCCATCACGAACAGCGGGATGAGCAGTGCCTCGTGCGGAACCATCTGGACGATGAGCAGCATGATGAGGAAGGAGGCCCGGAACCGGAAGCGGAACCGGGCCACCGCTGTCGCGCCCAGTAGCGCAGCGGCCGAGCCGAACAGTACGGCGCCGAGCGCGACGACGGTGCTGTTGCGCAGGTAGATCCACAGGGATGTGTTGCCGATTCCCTCCGTGAAGATCTCCCGGAAGTGCGTCCAGGTCACGCTGGTCGGCACAAGCACGATGTCGGTGGTGAAGATGTCCTCGTTGGTCTTCAACGCCGTCGAGACCATCCAGAACACCGGGAAGACGGAGAAGACGATGACGGCGACGGCGGCGGCGTTGAGGGCGACGCGGTTGGTCCGCTTTCCTGCCATTGGCTTCATCGGACATCCTCCTGCCGCACGATCTGCCGCACGTAGAACACGGTGATGACGAGGAGGATCACGGCGAGCACGATCGCGATCGCCGAACCGAGACCCATCCGGGGTGGGGATCGGAACGCTTCCGCGTAGGCGTACAGCGACAGGTTGTAGGTAGCCGGGTTACCGATACCGCCGGCCAGCACGTGCAACTGGGTGAACACCTTGAAGTCCCAGATGATCGACAGCACGAGCAGCACCGCGAAGACCGGCTTGAGTAGCGGGAAGGTGACCTGCCAGAAGCTTCGCCACGGACCCGCTCCGTCCACTCGCGCGGCCTCGAACAGTTCGCCAGGGATGCTCTTCAGACCCGCGAGGACCGACACGGCGATGAACGGGAACGACTGCCACACCACTGCCAGGGTCAGTACGAAGTAGAGCGGTAGTGGGTCGAGGAACCAGGAGTAGCCGCTCCAGTCGGCGCGCCCGAACAGCGCACCGGTCAGCCAGTTCGGTGCCTGGTTGAGCAGCCAGTTGGCCACCCCGCCGTGTTCGTCGAACAGCCAGCGCCACACCGTCGCCACCGACATGTGCGGCATCGACCAGGCCAGCATCGTCGAGATGACCACGGTTGTGGACATCACCCGGCCCAGCCGGTGGATGAGCAGGCCCACCAGCGTGCCAAGCACCAGTGTCGCGGTGACGGCGACCGCGGCGAAGGCCACGGTGTTGCGTAACGCCTGCCAGAAGACCTCCGAGGTGAGGATCTCTCGGAAGTTGGCCACCCCGACCGACTCGGCAGGTTCGCCGCGGATCTCACGGAGACCGACGTCCTGGGTGGACATCACCAGCATCCGGTACAGCGGATACAGCAGCAGGCCCGCGATGACCACGAGGGTGGGGCCAAGGAGCAGGTACGGCGTGAGCTGGGTCCGCGGCCCGCTGGGTCGCGGACCGCCGCGGGCCGGGGCGGTGCCCCGGCCGCGACGGGTCCCGGATCGTAGTGCTGTGCCGGTCACCGGTCGAGAATCTCGTCCATCTGCTCGGCCGCGGCGTCCGTGGCTTCCTCGACGGACTTCTCGCCGCGGACGATGTCACTCAGCATCTGCTGCACGACCGAGTCCTCGACCTGGACCCAGTTCTCGTCCACAGCGTAGGCCTTGCCCAGTGGCATGGCCGAGGCGAACGGGCCGAGCCAGTCGTCCTCCTCGTAGGTGTCGTCGGCCAGCAGCTCCGGGTAGGCGGGCAGCAGGCCCGCGATCGGCGCGTACTCGGTGACCTTCTCCTTCGAAGCCAGCAGCTTGATGTAGTCGAAAGCCACATCCTGGTGCGGGCTGTCTGCCCATACCGCGAGGTCGTTGCCTCCCGCGAACTGCGGGGCAGCGCCGCCGTGCCGCGCCGGTAGCTCGAAGGCACCGATCGCGTCGTCGGTGAGGTCCTCGGCCGTGTCGGTGATCACGCTCTTGGCCCACGAGCCGTCGACGAACATGCCGACCTTGTCGTTGGCGAACAACCGGGAGATCTCCACCGAGTCGCGGGTCACGGCAGCCTCGGACGACACCCCTTGCTCGACCAGGTCGGTGTACCAGGCGATGGCGTCCCTCGCGGCGGGCTCGTCGAGCCGTGATGCCCACCCGTCGCCGTCCCGCTCGACGATCTCGCCGTCATTGCCCCAGATGAACGGGGCGAGGGCGTGCATGGCGTCGGACCCGCCGTTGATCTCGAAACCGCTCACGCCCTCCTTGGCCGAGGAGATCGTCTCGGCGGCGGCGCGCAGCTCCTCCCAGTCCGTGGGGATGTCGATGTCGAGCTCGTCGAACCAGTCCGCGCGGTAGATGACAGCACGAACGCCACCGAGCCACGGCACCGCATGGATCGAGCCGTCGAGGGTCTCGTTCTCCCACAGGTTCTCCGGGATGGCTTGCCCTTCCTCCCAGTCGTCGACCTGCGCGGTGATGTCGGCGAGTACGCCCTGGTTGGCCCATGTCACCACCTGGGTGTTGCCGATCTCGGTGACGTCGGGCCCCTCGCCGCCCGCTGCCGCCGCCTGGAACTTGGTGTCGACGTCGGGCCAGGGGATCCACTCGACCTCGACCGCGATGCCGTGCTGCTCCTCGAACTCCTCGTTGACCTCGGCCATGAACGAGTTGTGATCTTCGTCCGGAGGGCCGAGCCGCCACACTGTGATCTCCTCAGGGGCCTCGGCCTGGTCGTCGGCTGCTCCGTCGCCACATGCCGCGGCGATGAGAGCGACCCCGGCCGACAGGGCCACGATCTTCGCTGTCTTCACTAGGGCTCTCCTTGTCCGTCCGTACTCCCCGCGTCCTGTGTGAGTCTCCCGACCGTGGAAAAACTAACAGGAAACTTTACTAAAAAATAGAGTATGGTTGGGTCGTTAACGGATCGAGATGGAAGGGGTCGACACGGATGCCAGCCCGACCGGGCACCCCCACGCTGCTGCGCGAGATCAACGACCGTACGGCGTTGGAGCTGCTGTTGAGCTCAGGTCCGCTCACCCGTGCCGAGTTGGGCGAGCGTACCGGGTTGTCCAAGGTGACCGCGTCGCAGCTGCTTGCCAGGCTCGAGTCCCGCGGGCTGGTGGAGGTCGTCGGCACCCGGCCGGGAGGCCGCGGCCCGAATGCCTCGGTGTACGGGGTGGTGCCGTCCTGTGCCTACGTCACCGGGCTGGAGATCGGCCCGGACAGCGTCACGGCGGGCATCGCCGACATCACCGGTCACATCGTGTCGGAACTGACCGTCGACCCGAACGGCTCGGAAGAACCGGCCCGGGTGGTCCACGAGGTCGTGGACAAGGCCGCGCGCTCTGCCGATGTGCCGTTCTCCCGGATACGGGCGTTCGCCATCGGAACACCGGGCATGGTGGACCCGCGCACCGGCGACGTGCGGTTCTCCTTCGACCTGCCACGCTGGCACGGCGGGGTACTCGAGTCGTTGCGGCGCGACCTGCGCCGTCCGGTGATCATCGAGAACGACGTCAACCTCGCCGCGATCGCCGAACGCGCCGGGGGCGCGGCGGCCGAGACGAACGACTTCGCGTTGCTGTGGCTGAGCGTCGGGCTCGGGCTCGGGGTCGTCATCGACGGTGAGCTCTACCGTGGACGGTCCGGCGCCGCCGGGGAGATCGGGTGGCTACCGGTACCCGGTGCTCCGATGCCCGCCACGGTGGCCACGCCACGCAGCGGCACGCTTCCCACGATCGGTGGTGCGTTCCAGACGCTCGCCGGGGGCGAGACGGTCCTCGAGCTCGCAGCGGAGAGCGGGTACGTGGCGCGCACGCCTGCCGAGGCCGTCGAGATGGCCGTCACGGCAGGGGACGCGGCAGCTCCCCTGCTCGACGAGCTGGCCGGCCGCCTCGCTGTCGGCGTCGCCTCGATCTGCGTGCTGCTCGACCCGGGCCTTGTGGTGCTGGCAGGCGATGTCGGTCGGGCGGGCGGTGAGCAGCTTGCGACGCGGGTGCAGCGGCACGCAGCCGCGATGTGCCCCAATCCCCCGACGATCGCGGTCAGCCGGGTGGACGACAACCCCGTGCTGCGCGGTGCGGTGCTGGCAGCGGTCGACAGGGCGCGAGCGGACGTGTTCACTCCGGGCCGGGACTGACATCGCAGACCGCGCGCTGCCCGCCGTGCCGGGCGGCGACGGCGCGGAGTCGCACCGGAGAGTGCCGTGACCCACTCTCGTTGGCGTGTACCCGCTCGTGCCGGTACCGCTCGGCGCTACGCTACCCACGAGGGGCGGCGACCCCTGCGATACCGCTCGCGATGTCGCCCACGTCGCACCGCGGACCGTCGGGTAGGCGCGCGCCCGAACCGGGTGGATAGGGTGGTACGCCGCCACGAAGGAGGCGTGGGTGGTACCCGACCTGCGAGAAAGGCCCTCGGCGCACGGAAGAAGGAACGTTCGGTCACATGGATATGCAAACCGGTCTCCCCGTAGTCGGCATGGTCGGTGGCGGCCAGCTCGCCCGGATGACCCACCAGGCATCGATCGCGCTCGGCCAGTCGTTGAGCGTGCTGGCCGCGGGGGAACGGGAGTCAGCCGGGCTGGTGGCGGGAAAGGTCGTCGCGGGTAGTCACACCGACCTGGCCGCGCTGCGCTCGTTCGCCGGGTCCGTCGACGTGCTGACCTTCGATCACGAGCTCGTGCCCAACGAGTTCGTGCGGACGCTGTGCGAGGAGGGCGTCGTGGTGCGTCCGGGGCCGGAGGCGCTGCTGCATGCCCAGGACAAGCTGACGATGCGCACCAAGCTGGCCGAGCTCGGATGCCCGACACCGGCGTTCGCCACGGTCGCCCGGGTCGCCGACGCCGTCGACTTCGCGGCGGCGCACGGGTGGCCGGTCGTGCTCAAGGCCGCGCGTGGCGGCTACGACGGCAAGGGCGTGTGGATGCTCGACTCCGAGGAGCAGGCGCACTCGCTCGTCACCGAGCTGCTGGAAGCCGGGATGACGCTGCTTGTCGAGCGGAAGGTCCCGATGCGCAGGGAGCTGTCCGCGCTCATCGCCCGGTCGCCGTTCGGTCAGGGCGCCGCGTGGCCGGTGGTGGAGACGGTGCAGCGGGACGGCATCAACACGGAGGTGCTCGCGCCTGCTCCGGGGCTGGCCGAGGACGTCGCGCACCAGGCCAAGTCGCTGGCCCTGCGCATCGCGGACGAGCTCGGGGTGGTCGGCGTGCTCGCGGTGGAGCTGTTCGAGACCGAGGAAGGCGTGCTGGTCAACGAGCTGGCCATGCGCCCGCACAATTCCGGGCACTGGACGATGAACGGCGCGGTGACCTCGCAGTTCGAGCAGCACCTGCGCGCGGTGCTGGACTACCCGCTCGGTACGACCGAAGCACTGGCACCGGCGTGTGTGATGGCGAACGTGCTCGGCGCGGCCGAGTCGCCTGCGATGGGGATCGACGAGCGGTTGCACCACCTGTTCGCGCGGTTCCCGGACGCGCATGTACACCTGTACGGCAAGCAGGAGCGGCCGGGGCGCAAGCTCGGGCACGTGAACGTGCTGGGACGCAGCTTCGCCGAGCTGACCGAGCGGGCCAGGCTGGCCGCGCACTGGCTCGCCAACGGGTACTGGCAGGACGGCTACCAGGTGCACGGCTGACCCGGCTCCGGTCGCCGGCAGCCGAGCCCGGCGTCGCATCGTGCCGGACGTGCGGCGGGCGCCCGTCAGCGTGTGGCCACACGACTGGCCGTGCGCGCGGGGCGGCCGGACAATGATCCGACGTATGCAGAAGACACCGTGACGGAAGGTGAGCGTGCAGATGGCGGTGGGCAGTAACGCACCCCAGGTCGGCCTGATCATGGGCAGTGACTCGGACTGGTCGGTGCTGGAGGCGGCGGCCGACGCGCTCGCGGAGTTCGACGTGCCTTTCGAGGTAGGGGTGTACTCGGCTCACCGCACCCCGCAGCGCATGCTGGACTACGCCCAGAGCGCGGCGGGCCGGGGTCTGCGGGCGATCATCGCCGGAGCCGGAGGTGCCGCGCACCTGCCCGGCATGGTCGCCTCGGCGACGACGCTGCCCGTGATCGGTGTACCGGTACCGTTGCGGTACCTCGATGGGCTGGACTCGTTGCTGTCGATCGTGCAGATGCCCGCTGGTGTGCCGGTCGCGACGGTCTCGGTGGGTGGCGCGCGCAATGCCGGCCTGCTTGCCGTGCGCATGCTGGCGGCGAACGACCCGGAGCTGCGTGAGCGCATGGCTGGATTCCAGGCCGATCTCGAACGCACGGTGCTCGACAAGGACGCCGCCCTTCAGGAACGGGTGCGGCGTGAGTGAGCTGGGTACGGGCCGGACTGTGACGAAACGCAACCCCCGCAGGCAGTGAACGAGCGATAACATGCCTGGGAGGATGCGTGTGGGTCGTTCCGCGCGTGATCGCGAGCCCTCGATACTCGCGTCGGTGGGGAGGGCGGCATGGTCCACGACGGTGGCGTCGGCGAGGACGAGCGGAACGATCCACGACGGTGGCGTCGGCGAGGACGAGCGGAACGATCCACGACGGTGGCGTCGGCGAGGACGAGCGGAACGATCCACGACGGTGGCGTCGGCGAGGACGAGAATGGCGATGAGGTGGCGCAGGTGAGTGACGACGTGAATGTGTACCAGCTTGCCGAGGAGCACGAGCAGCTACGGGAAGCTGTCCGGGACTTGGCCGAGAACGAGATCGCGCCGTACGCCGCCGATGTCGACGAGCAGGAACGGTACCCGACCGAGGCCGTGGAGGCGTTGACCAAGACCGGGTTCAACGCGGTGCATATCCCGGAAGCCTACGGGGGACAGGGCGCCGACGCGGTGGCGGGCGACATCGTCGTCGAGGAGATCGCGCGGGTGTGCGCGTCGTCGTCGCTGATCCCGGCGGTGAACAAGCTGGGTACGATGAACGTGATCCTGGGGGCCTCCGAGGACCTGAAGCAGCGGGTGCTGGGTGACGTGGCATCGGGTGCGATGGCGTCCTACGCGCTGTCCGAGCGGGAAGCGGGGTCCGATCCGTCCGCGATGCGCACCAGGGCCGTGCCCGATGGTGATCACTGGGTGTTGAACGGCACGAAGTGCTGGATCACGAATGCGGGGGAGTCGACCTGGTACACGGTCATGGCTGTCAGCGATCCGCAGGCGTCGAGTCCGGTCAACGGGATCTCGGCTTTCGCGGTGCGCTACGACGACGCGGGTTTCTCGGTCGGTCCCAAGGAGCGCAAGCTCGGGATCAAGGGCTCGCCGACGCGGGAGATCTACTTCGAGGACTGCGCGATCCCTGCCGACCGGATCATCGGTGAGCCGGGCCACGGGTTGCGGCTGGCCTTCACGACGCTCGATCACACGCGGCACACCATCGGGGCGCAGGCGCTGGGTATCGCGCAGGGCGCCCTGGACGCTGCGGTGTCCTACGTGAAGGAGCGACAGCAGTTCGGTAAGGCGATCGCCGATTTCCAGGGCGTGCAGTTCATGCTCGCCGATATGGCGATGAAGGTCGAAGCGGCAAGGCACATGGTCTACAGCGCGGCAGCCAAGGTGGAGCGTGGCGAGCCCGACGCGTCGTTCGCCTCCAGCGCGGCCAAGACGTTCGCCTCGGACACCGCCATGGAGGTCACTGTGGACACGGTCCAGCTGTTCGGCGGCGCGGGTTACACGCGTGACTTCCCCGCGGAGCGGATGATGCGTGACGCCAAGATCACCCAGATCTACGAGGGAACCAACCAGATCCAGCGCATGGTGATGGCCAAGCAACTGCTCAAGTAGGCGCTTCCCGGGCCTTCGTCCGCGCTTGCGCGGCACTGTTGCGATGGGGTGACGTCCCGCTGGAACTGTGGAACACTTTCGGCGGACAGGGCACCATCGTGGACCGATCGCCTTGATGCGGTGCGGTACGGTGCGTGCATCTTCGTCCACGCCAATCCTGTGAAGGAGGCGCACGATGTACGGACGCATCCAGGATCTCGCTGCGCTGATCGGCCGAGTGGGGATCGCTGTCGTGTTCCTCGCCTACGGCATCGACAAGTGGGAAGCCGGTGTCAGCGCCACGGCCGAGATGATGGAAGGTAGCGGCGTCCCCCTGCCGACCGCTGCCGCGGTGTTCGTGATGATCGTCGAAGTCGTCGGTTCGATCGCGTTCGTCATCGGCCTGTTCCTGCCGCTCGTGGGGATCGGCTATGCGGTGATCGGGCTCGGCGCCATCTACTACGTACAGCTCGACGCGGGCCTGGTGGACGGCTACGCGCTGGAGCTGGCGCTGGCACTCGCGGCTCTGGCCATCGGGTTCAACGGTGGCAGGTTCTCCGTCGATCACCTGGTGTTCGGGCGTATCCGTGCCAACCGGAAGGCACGGAAGCACGCGGCCGCGCACACGGCGGCGACGAGCGAAGCCGAGTCGGCGCCGGAGTGAGGTGTCAGCCGGGTGCCGGGATGTCGACCGTGACGTGTTCGGTCTTCCGGCGCCCGGCCACCGTGTCGGCGGTGCCACCGGTGATCTGCACCAGTGACGCGCCCGCCGCGAGGGGTGCCAGTACGGCACTGAGCACACCGTCCGGAAGCGACCAGTCGCGTGTGGACAACACGCGGTCCCCCTTGCCGATGCCGTAGGAGGCAGCGAGCTCGGCGGCGCGAGCGAGAACCTGCTCGGTGGTCATCGACTGCAGGGCCGGTGAGTCCGCACCGACGGGAAGCACCGGCGTGTACTCGTCCCCGGCGAGCTTGGCCTCGGTCAGGTAGTCGAACGCGCCCGGCGCTGGAGGTTCGGCCAAGCCCATGCCCATCGGGTCGAGGCCGACGACGGCCGTCGCCTCGGCAGCCGCCACGGCGTCCTCGCCGCCCGGCGCGGCGAAGGCCACACGAGCACCCTGCGGGTCAGCCACCACATGGCCGCCGCACCACCACGCACCGAGCAGGACACCGGCGGTCTGCCAGTGGGCGGGCAGCCGTACGCACACCGGGTCGCCCGGTTCGATGTCGAACTCCTCGGTCAACCAGTTGGCGGTCTTGGCCGCCCAGTTCGCCACCGTGGTCACGGACAGCTCGATCCTGCTACCCAGGTCCTCGTCGTAGTGCGTGACAAGGGGCCGGGCCGCCGAAGACGACAGCAGCGGGGACAGAACGCGCTCGGTGATGCTCACGCCCGCATTGTGTCAGGCGCCGTGTCGCCGGGCGGTCCCGCGTCCGCGAGCACTACAGCAGCCGGAGCTGCGTCTCGCGCCGTTTCCTGCGCGGTGCCGGGTCGCCGATCCACTCGCTGGTGCTCGCGTCGAGCTCGGCGAGAAACGGTGACCTCTCCCCGCTGCCGCCTGCCCCGTTCGCGGCACTGCCCGTGGCGTGGCTGAGGTAGAGGTACCGTTGTGCCCGGGTCATGCCGACGAACAGCAGGCGCCGCTCCTCGCGCCTGGACTCCTCGTCGTCGCCGTCACCCGGCCAGCGCAGCGGGAGCAGGCCGTCCGCGCAGCCGACGACGAACACGGCGGGAAACTCCAAACCCTTGGCGGCATGCAGGGTCAGCAGCGAGATCCGGTCGGCGCGCGGGTCCCAGGTGTCCACCTCGACCCCGAGGGACAGCTCGGTGAACAGCTGCTCCGGATCACCGTCGCACCGCTCGGCGAGTGGCAGCAGCAGGTCGACCGCGGTGTGCAGCTCAGCCGTCGTAGCCTGGTCGGCCCCGGGCAGCCTGTCGACCGCGGCCCGTGCCGCGCGCCGCAGACGGTCGGCGAGGCCGCTCCCGCCATCGTGCGGGTCACCGCAGGCGGGTACGTACCGGAGCTCGGCGAGCAGCTCCGCCACACCGGGACGGTCGGCGAGCCGGTCGTGCGAGCGCTTCTGGAACGGCAAGCCGGCGCGCGTCAGCGCCTCTGCGATCGCGGCCGCCTGCCGGTCGGTGCGGTAGAGGACGGCGAAGTCCGACAGGCCGAGTGCCTGGTCGCCCTCATCCTCGACGTGTCCGCTGTCCAGGGCATGGAACGACGCACCGCCGAGCAGCCGCTCGATGCCGCGTGCCACGAATGCCGCTTCGTCCGCGGTGCCGGACGCCCGGTGCAGGCCGATGCGCGCGCCGTCGCTGCCGTGCACGGCCCGTAACGCCCGGTCCGGCACCAGGCTGTCCGGCGTGATGACCTGCTGCGCACCGTCGAGGATGGCGGTGCTCGACCGGTAGTTGCGTGTCAGGTGCACGGTCCGCGCGCCGGGGAAGTCCCGCTGGAAGCGCAGGAAGAAACCGACGTCGGCACCACGGAACCGGTAGATGGACTGGTCGGGGTCACCGATCGCGGTGAGGTTGCCCGCGGGCTCGCCGGTGGGCTCCGCCGCGAGCTGCCACAGCAGCCGGTACTGCTGGGCGTCCACGTCCTGGTACTCGTCGACCGAGATCCAACGGTACCGGTCCCGGTAGAGCCCAGCCAGCTGCTGATCGGTCTCCAGCAGCGTGACCGGCAGCTCGATCAGCTCGTCGAAGTCGACCAGGTCCCGCTCCCGCAGCTTCGCGCGGTAGCGCTGCGCACCGTCCGGCAGCGGCTGCTGCGGATCGCCGCCCGCGCGGCGCGCACGGGACAGCTGCTTCAGCAGATCGCGTCCCCGCCTGTCATCGCCTGCGACCTCGGTCGCCACGGCGAGCTGCGTAGCGTGGTCGGCGATGCCGAACCGGGAGCCGAGCCCCACTCGCGCGTGTTGCTCGCGCAGGATGCGCGCGCCGAGGGAGTGGAACGTATCCACCGTCACCTCGCCCGCGTGCCGGGGCGCGAGCCCGAGCAGCCGCTGGGTCATCTCGGTGGCGGCGCGCCGGGTGAACGTCACGGCAAGGCAGTCACCCGGCGGCACACCGCACTCGGTGACCAGGTGTGCGATGCGATGCGTTACAGTGCGCGTCTTACCGGTGCCCGGCCCGGCCACGATCAGCAGCGGTGCGTCGACGATCCCGGCGGCCGCGCGCTGCTCGGCGTCGAGCCCGTCCAGCACCGAGCCCGTCGAGGACGGCTCGCCCGGCCGTGGTGCTGTCGCCCGCTGCGCACGCGGCTCCGGAGCGGCCGCCGACGGCCGCTCCGGCTGTCCGGTCCCGTCCTGCCCGGGGAGCACCCCGGTGGTCGGCTCCGCAGCGTGCGTCCCGGCCGCGCCGGGAACGTCGTCGAACAACGCCTGCGCCATCGCGGCGGACCGCCTCCGCACCTCACCCGGTTCGAAGACGGTGATGGTGCCGTACTCCCCGTCGTAACCGGGTTGCCTGCGTACCTCGCCGCGCCGGAGCCGGGCCACGGCCTCGGCAAGCAGCTCCGAGCGCGACTCGAGGTCGCCGATGGGAACGTCCTGCAGGATCGCCAGCTCCGGGCCGAACGCGGCCGTCAACCTGTCGACCTCGGTGAGCACCTTCTTGCTCTTGGGGCCGGTGCCGAGGATCTCGCTGAGCACCTCGGGCAACGGCACGAGGCAGCGAAAGCCCGCGGCACCGTCCGGCCGGTACCCCTCGGCCCGGTCGGCGAGCTCCGTGACGCGGTTGAGTACCCCGACGGTCAGCGCCTTCCCGCACTCCGGGCAGCTGCCGCCGTGCGCACGGGTCCGCTCCGGCGTCATGCGCACGCCGCACTTGCGGTGCCCGTCGACGTGGTACTTGCCTTCCTCCGGGAAGAACTCGATCGTGCCTGCCAGGCCGTCCCCGGTGTCGAGCGCCCGGCGTACGGCGAAGTAGTCCAGCTCGGTGTCGAACACCGTGGCCTCGCGGCCGAGCATCGGAGGTGAGTGCGCGTCCGAGTTGCTCACCAGCCGGTAGCGGTCCAGCCCGGAGATCCGCCAGTTCATCTCCGGGTCGCTGGACAGCCCGGTCTCCAGGGCCCCGATGTGCGGGGCGAGATCGGCATAGCAGTCCTCCACGGCATTGAAGCCGGACTTCGACCCCAGCACGGAGAACCAGGGAGTCCAGATGTGTGCGGGCACCACGTAGGCACCGTCGCCGGACTCCAGGGTGATCTCGAGCAGGTCCCGCGAGTCCAGGCCGAGGATGGGCCTGCCGTCCGAACCGAGGTTGCCGATCTTGCCGAGCCGCCTGTTGAACTCGGCGGCCGCGTCGAAGCCGGGTACGTAGACGAGGTGATGGATCTTGCGCGTGAGCCCGTCACGCTTGTAGATCGTGGCGATCTCGACGGAGAGCATGAACCGCACGTCGTGCGCGCCGACGGCGGGCGGCAGGGTCCGGGTGATCTCCCGGTCGCGGTCGGGGCGCAGCCGGAACAGGCCGGGTTCGGCCGGTTCGAGGCTCTCGGTGAGGTGCTCGAACCACGCCGGGTGGGTGAAGTCGCCCGTCCCGACAAGGGTGATGCCCTTACGCCTTGCCCACCAGCTCAGGTGGTCGATGTCGCAGTCCTTGCTGCACGCTCGCGAGTACTTGGAGTGGATGTGCAGATCGGCATGGAAACGCACCCGGGTGATCCTGCCATACGCCGGTCGGCGCCCGGTGCCTGCTGGTGCCACCGCGGCAGGCGCGGGTGTGAGGGGCAGTCAGTCGACGCAGGCGACCCCGTCCGCACTGATCGGTTCGTCGCCCGGCTCGCCCGACGGCGCGGGTGCGGCCGAGCCGCCGCCGCGCGGTTCGGCTCCGCCGTCGCCGGCCTCGCTTCCCGGGTCGGACCCGGACCCCGCGGCAGCGAGCTCGGCGACGAAGCTGCGTACCTCCTCGACATCCACCTCGACGATGCTCTCCCCACCGGGTCCGCTGGCGGCGATGTCCAGCACGGGTATGGTCACGAAGTCGACCCGCCCGGAGGCGAACGCGCGCAGCTGTTCGGCGAACTCGAGGAGGTCGAGGTCGGGATCCAGCACGACCGAACGTCGCGCGGCTTCGGCGAGTTCGTCGAGCCTGTCCCGGTTCGTCAACGTCCCCGTCGAGAACGCTTCGTCGAGCGCGGAGGCGAGGAAGGCCTGCTGCCGGGCGATGCGATCGAGGTCGCCGCGCGGGAGGTTCTTCCGTTGCCGGACGAACGACAGCGCATCGCCTCCCTTGACGACCTGACGTCCCGCGGCGAAGTCGGCGGCGGCGTCCGGGTCGCTCGTTGCGCTGTTCAGGCACACCTCGACACCCCCGAGCGCCTCGGTGAGCAGGTAGAACCCGAGCATGCTCACCTCGACGTAGTGGTCGATCCGCACCTCGGTGAGATCCTCGACGGCCTGGACGAGCGCCCTGCGGCCCGCCTGGTCCGACTCCTGCTCGAGCTCGGCGCCGCCGGTGACCCCGTCGGCGAGCAGGTTCTCCTTCTCGGCCTGCTTGGCCGCACCGAAGACCGAGTTGATCTTGCCTTTGTCCCCGCCGGGCGTATCGACCCAGATGTCCCGCGGGATGGAGACGGCGTGTGCCTCGCCGCCGTCCTCCGGTAACCGGAGGATGATCAGGGTGTCCGTCTTGACCCCGTCCTTGTGCTCGGTGCCCAGCTCACGCAACATGTCCTCGGACAGGGGGTTGCCCTGCATATCCGTGCGTGCGTCCGTGCCGACGATCAGGACGTCGACCATGTCCTCCTCGGCCGGAGCCTCGTGGTGCTCGCCCGCGCGGGGTTCGAGCGCGCCGGCCTGGCCGATGTCGCCGCGCAACCGGTCGTAGGTGATGTGGGCATACCCGGTGCCGACCAGGGTGACGATCGCCAGCAGGGCCACGGCGACCCGTCCGGTGGTGCGGACGACCCGACCGCTCGAGCGCAGTCGTGTACCGGATCGCGTCATGATTACCCGAAGCCGCCCCTCCGCACGCTCGCATGCCACGCCAGGCGGACCCAGGCTACGTCATGGGCACACGACTTGTGCATTCGCGGCTGTCACGAGCGCGCATGATCCCTAGACTCCGTTGGGACACGGCTCGTGGTTCCACGGAGCGGGCACCTGGGGACGGACAGAAGGTAGGTACGAAATGCGGGTACTGGTCACGGGTGGAGCGGGGTTCATCGGGTCGCACTACGTTCGGCAGGCGCTCGCGGGTGACTACGAGTCGCTCGCCGACGCGGAGATCGTGGTGCTCGACAGCCTGACCTACGCGGGTAACGAGGCCAACCTCGCCACTGTCGCCGGGCACGAGCGGCTGACCTTCGTGCACGGCGATATCCGCGACGCCGAGCTCGTCCAGCGCTGCATGCGGGACGTCGACCTCGTCGTGCACTTCGCGGCCGAGTCGCATGTCGACCGGTCCATCGCCGGTGCGAGCGAGTTCGTCAGTACCAACGTGCTCGGCACCCAGGTCCTGCTGCACGCCGCGGCGGACGCGGAGGTCGGCAAGTTCGTGCACGTGTCCACCGACGAGGTATACGGCACGATCGAACAAGGCGCCTGGCCGGAGACGCACCCGCTGCAACCCAACTCGCCCTACGCCGCCTCGAAGGCCTCCGCCGACCTGATGGCGCGCGCGTTCCACCGCACGTACGGCGTGCCGGTGTGCATCACCCGGTGTTCGAACAACTACGGTCCCTACCAGTATCCGGAGAAGGTCATCCCGCTGTTCGTCACCAACCTTCTCGACGGTGAGCATGTCCCGCTGTACGGTGACGGCCTCAACGTGCGCGACTGGCTGCATGTCGGTGACCATTGCCGGGGCATTCAACTGGTCGCCGACGCCGGGGTGCCCGGCGAGATATACAACATTGGCGGAGGAACCGAGTTGACGAACAAGGAGCTCACCGCACAGCTGCTTGACGCGGTCGGGGTCGGATGGGACATGGTCACGCCCGTCCCGGACCGCCTTGGCCACGACCGGAGGTACTCGGTGGACACCAGCAAGATCCGGGCAGAGCTCGGATACCGGCCTGCCGTGCCGTTCTCCAGCGGGCTCGCCGACACGGTCCGGTGGTATGCGCGGAACCGGCAGTGGTGGGAACCGCTCAAGAAGCGGTCGTTCGTGCCCCCGGCGACGGTACACGGGCGCGGTGACGCGGGTAGTGGTACCGGATGACGCGGCTGGCGATCCTGGTACCCGGCGGCAGCGGGCAGCTCGGTCGTGACCTCGCCGCGCTGGCACGCTCGTCCAACGCGGTCCACGTCGACGTGACGGCGCCGTCCTCTGCCGAGCTCGACATCACGCATGCCGGTGCGGTCGTCGACGCGGTGCGCGCGCTTTCGGCGAGGGCGGTCGCGGACGACCTGCGGCCCGTGGTCATCAACGCTGCCGGTTACACAGCCGTGGACGACGCCGAGAGCGACGAGCAGCGTGCCTTCGCCGTCAACGCGGACGGTCCACGGATCCTCGCCGCGGCCTGCGCGTCGCAGAACGTGCCGCTGGTGCATACCTCGACGGACTACGTCTTCTCCGGCGACGCCGAGCGGCCGTACGAGCCGGACGACGCGCTCGGCCCCCTCAACGCCTACGGGCGGACCAAGGCGGCCGGGGAGAGCGCGGTACTCGGTTCGGGCGCCGCCGCGTGGGTGGTGCGGACGTCCTGGCTGTACGGGGCAACCGGGTGCAACTTCGTGCGGACCATGCTCGAGCTCGAGCGGGAACGCGACACGGTCACCGTGGTCGAGGACCAGTACGGAGCACCGACCTGGAGCGCGGATCTCGCTTCCGGCCTGCTCGAGCTCGTCGCCATGGTCACCAACGGACGTGGCCCCGCGCGGCACACCCTGCACTGCACCGGCGGCGGGCAGGCATCCTGGTACGAGTTCGCCAGGGCGATCTTCGCCGAGCTCGGGGCGGACGAGGATCGGGTGCGCCCGTGCGGCACGGCCGAGTACCCGCGACCGGCCGCCCGGCCTGCGCGCGCCGTCCTGTCGGGTGACTCGTGGCGCGGCGCGGGCCTGACGCCGCTGCGCGACTGGCGGGAGGCTCTCGCGGCGTTCGTCGCCAGGCACCGCACCGAGCTCGCGGGCCACTAGCGAGTGTCCGGCGAACCCGCGCGGTGCGTGGCGGCTCCCTCCTGCCGAGTGCCTAGCCCACCGCGAACTGGTAGGCGTCGACGGTGGACTCGGCGCACCGGTGCCACGTGAAGCTCGCGGCGTGCGCGCGCCGTGCCTTCGAGTTCGACGGCGCGTCCCGCTCGTCCACGGCGGCACCGAGGGACTGGGCGAGGGCATCGGTATCCCCGTACGGGACCAGGTGCGCGAACGAGCCCGCGACCTCACGCAGTGACGGCACATCGCTGCACACCACGGGCACGTCACAGGCCATGGCTTCCAACACAGGCAGGCCGAACCCCTCATCGCGGGACGGCAGGACCAGCGCTGACGCACCGGCGACCACGCTGCGCAGATCTACGTCGGAGACGTACCCGGCGTCCTGTGACCTGTCGTTGACCATGAACGGGCCGGGCCCGATGTAGACGAGAGGCGGAAGGTCGGGGGCGGTCTTGTGCGCCTCGTTGAGCCAGTCGAGGCCCTTGCGCGGCCCGGAGGTACCGACGAACAGCAGGTACTCCGAGGGCAGGCCGAACCGGGAGCGCAGGTCGTTGTTCGGCGGCATGGCCGTGAACCACGCCGGGTCCACCCCGAGGGGCGTCACGATGATCTTCTCGCGGTCCACGTCCAGGCGCTCGGCGACGGCGTCACCGACGGCGGCGGTCGGGGTGCAGATCGCATCCGCCCTGCGCGCGCCGCTACGGATCAGCTCGGGAAGCAGGGCGTCGCTCGGGGACAGCTCCTCGGGGGCGTCCAGGAACGACAGGTCGTGAATGGTCAGCACCCCCGCCGCGCGCACCGTGCCCGGTAGCACGAAGTTCGTGCCGTGCACCACGTCCGTCGGTCCCGCGAACAGCTCGACCTGGGGGAACGAGCCACGGAGCCAGAACTGGCGTACCGCACGGGCCGAGACCGGCATCCCGCGGGCGCGAACCCCGTGCGGCAGTACCGTGCGGAGCCTGCGCCAGCCGCGTAACGTGAATGCCACCGCGCGGGTGTCCACCTTGGGCATCGAGGCCAGTTCCTCTGCCAGTGACGCCGTGTACCTGCCGATGCCGGTGCGTTCGCCGAGCAACGGAGTCCCGTCGAGCAGTACCCTGAGCGCGCGATTAGCCATCGCCCTGTCTCCCGGAACGCGACGTGCGAGTCATTCGCTCACCAATCATCCTGCGCAACCTCCCGGTAGCTCGTCGAGCGAGCTCGCCGGGACCACCATCCGCGAGGTACGAGCGTACGAGTGCCAGATCGCGGCGTACGAGCGCGGTCCCGCTGGGCCGTGCGGTGCGGGTCAGTCCGCCCGCACCTGCGAGGCGGTCCGCGGCCGGACGCGGGTCGCGGCAGAAGCGCACGAGTGGTTCGAGCACGCGCGGCCAGGTGTACCGCCGGGCGACGTCGGCGATCCGTGCGGAGCACCGCGCGGCGAACTCCTCGTCGTACAGCACCTTCTCCAGCGCGCCCGCGAGGGCATGCGGATCGGCTGCCGGGACGGTGAGACCGAGCCCCTCGGCGCGTACCAGGTCGGCGAACGCGTCCCCGTCGGTGGTCACGATCGGCAGGCCCGCCCACAGGTAGTCGAGCACGCGGGTGCGGAACGCGAACGTGGTCTCGACATGCTCGAGATGCGTGGTCACGCCGCAGTCGGCATCGAGTAGCCAGTTCTGGCGTTGCTCGTAGGGCACCCAGTGCTCGTTGAAGAACACGTGCTTGTCGGAGATGCCCAGCGAGTCGGCCAGCCGTACAGCCTCCGCGCCGATGCCGGTGTCGGTCACCTCGGGGTTGGGGTGCCGCATGCCGAGGAAGACCAGACGGACCTCGGGCCTGCCGTGCCGGAGCTCGTCGACGGCGCGGATCAGGGTGAGGGGGTCGAACCAGCTGTACACACCCCCGGCCCAGAGGATGACCCGATCGGTGTCGTCGATGCCGTCGATCACCGAGCGCGGCCCGGGACCGGTGCGCTCGGGCGGCTCGGCGGGCAGCCCGAACGGCACGACCGACAGCAGTGACCGGGTCGTCGGGTCGGCGTCGTAGAGCTGGGGTGACAACCTGCCGAGGGCGGCGAGGTGGCCGAGCCAGAGGTGCCGCTGCCGCTCGGAGGCGCAGAGGAAGAAGTCACCCCGCTCGAGCTGCGTGTTCAGCACCCTGGTGACCCCGGCGAGATCGGCTGCCCGCGCGTCGTCCGCCGCGCTCTTGGACTGTTCGAGGACCTCGAGGTGCATCGGGTCGTACAGGTCGCAGATCACGATCTTGTGTGCGTACTCGGTGCGCAGTGCGGGTGCCATCTCGAGCACGTGCCCCTGCAGGATGACGATGTCGGCCCATTCGACGGGCTCGGCGAGGTCCCGGCGCCGCGCCGTGCCGACCCGGAACGGCGCGGCCGGGGGGTCGCAGCGGCTGTTGACGGTGACGAGCCGGACCTCGTGCTCGGCGGCCAGCGTCGCCGAGATGTTCCAGGCCCGGATCGCGGGCCCCGCCATGCGAGCGGTCAGCGCGTCGCCGGTGAGTACCAGGACCTTGCGGGGCCTGCTGAAGGTGTCGCCGACCGGGAAGGCGCGGGTGAGGATCTCGTGGGCGGTGAGGTAGCGGGGTAGCGGGAACGCTGGTTCCAGCGCGTCGCGGACCAGCGGGGCGAGGTCGGTGTCGGAACGTACCCGCCGGGCCTGTACCTCCTCGCGCGCCGGTGCCAGCTCCGGCAGCTGCTCGACGAACTGGTCGATCGCCAGCACTCCGGCGAGTGCCTGGCGCGATACCGGTACGGGGGTGGAGTCCGGCGGTGCCGTGCCGTGCTGCAGGTCGAGTTGCGTCGGGTCGATCTCGCCGCGCGCGGTGGACCTGCGTACCGCGAGGCCGAGCGCGGCCGGCAGTGCCGCTGCCAGCGACGAGTCGGCGAGGTTCTTGTACAGCGCGGCGAGCGCGTTACGTTCCAGCAGGAACGTCTCGCGCCCCGACTCGGCGGTGTCGATCGCGTCCATCGTGCCGTGATGCCGGTGATAAGCGAGCGAGCCGGGCACGTAGCGTACGCGCCAGCCGTACAGGTTCAACCGCCAGCCGAGGTCGACGTCCTCGTAGAACATGAAGAAGCGCTCGTCGAACCCCCCGAGCTCGGCGTAGACGGCCGCGCGTACGAACATCGCCGCTCCGGTCGCGAACAGCACGTCCTTGGCGCGCTCGTGCTCGGCGGGGTCCAGCTCGGCGAGGGGGGTCTCGGCGTGGCGCTTGTAGCCCATACCGAACCAGGTGAGACCGGCGTCGACGAAGTCGGCGGTCTCGCCGTCCCAGCCGACGACCTTGCTGGCCACCGCCGCCACCGTGGGGTCGGCGGTGAGCGCGGCCACGGCGGCGCTCACCCACGCGGGGTCCGGCCTCGCGTCGTTGTTGAGGAACGCGAGAACGGAGCCGCGAGCGTGCTCGGCGCCCAGGTTGCAGCCACCCGCGAAACCGAGGTTGCGCTCGGCGACGACCAGCTCGACGGCGCAGCCGGTCAGCTCGGCCGTTGCGGAGCGAATGATCTCGGCGTCCGGGCCTTCCGAGGCGTTGTCCACGCAGATGACCTCGAAGTGCGGGTAGTCCAGCACCTCGGCGAGCGAGCGTAGGCAGCGCACGGTCTCGTGGGCGCCGCGGTAGTTGACGACGATCACCGACACCAGCGGTAGCTCCCGCGGCCGCGCACGCGTGCCGGCAGCGATGTCCCCCGCGACCACGGCCCCTCCTTCAGCCCTCGAGTCACCGGTCCTTGCGCACACTAGCCCTCCAGGGTCACGGGGACGAAACGGCGGTAGGCGATCGTGCACGCGGTGCCGTCGCGCGGGCGATCAGCGACCGGCCCACCGTGCCCAGAGCGCTGCGCGGCGCTGCCGGCCGCCCGCGCGGAGCCTGGCGCGTACCGCCGCCGGCAGCCGGACGACGGCGCCTGCGAGCGCGCGCGACCGCGGCCGGACACGGAAGTTCGCCGTGCCGGGAACGGAACTCGGGACGCGTAGCCTGCGCCACGGCAGCACGAGGGTGAGGCAGGCGAAACGCACCCACTGCCGGGCCGCGACCCGTGCCGGGGCGCACCGCGCCAGGGTGAGCAGCCGGTTGCGTTCGTTCCACAGGTGGAACCGGACGGAGCCGAGGCCCGTGCTCGCGGCGTGCAGGTGACGTACGCCTGCGGCGGGGACCGCGAGCACCCGCCAGCCGGCCAGGCGCAGTCGCCATGCCGTGTCGGTGTCCTCGTAGTAGCAGAAGAACTCGCCGGGGACCCCGCCCGCGGAGCGCAGGGCCGCGGCGCGCAGCAGCGCGGCACCACCACAGAACGCGAACACCTCGAACGGCTCCGAGCCGGATCGTTCCGCCGGGCGCCCTGCGATGTCGGCGCCGTGACCGTCCGCGGTCAGCCGCACGCCGAGGGACTGCACGGACCCGTCCTGGCGGCGCAGGCACGGGCTCACCGCCGCCGCGGTGGGATCGGCGAGCAGCGCGTCCTCCAGCTCGGCGAGCCAGCGCCGGTCGGGGCGGGCGTCGTCGTTGAGCCAGGCGACGAGGGGAGTGTCGACCAGCCGCAGTGCGGCCGCGAGGCCGCCCGCGTACCCGGTGTTGGTGCGCAGCCGCAATACCCGTGGCGAGCTGGGGTGCCGCGCTACAACGGCGGACGTGCCGTCGGTCGAGCCGTTGTCCACCACGATAGTCTTATGTGGACGGGCCTGGTCGGCGACGGCGTCGAGGCACTCGGTCAGCCGGGAACGGCCCTGCCAGGTGACGATCACGACGCTGGTGAGCGGGCTACTTGGCACACCAAGCACAATAGGGGTTGTGCCGGAACTCGTCGTGCTCGCCGACCAGTTGTTCGCTCCGGTGCCGGGCGGCACCGGTCGCTACACCGCGGAACTGCTGCGCGCGCTCGCGGAGACCACACCGCCCGGCTGGACCGTCACCAGCGTCGTCTCCCGGCGTGACGAGGCCGAGAAGGCGGAGATTCCCGGGGTGAACGGGCCGCGCATCCTGCCGGTGCCGCGCCGCGCGCTGATCGCCATGTGGCAGGCGGGGATGCCGTACTGGCCGGGTGGTGACGCCGTGCACGCACCCACGCCGCTCGCTCCGCCCCGCAAACCGGCGTTCGGCAGGCATCGCGGGGCCTCGCTGGCTGTGACGGTGCACGACACCGTGCCGTGGACGCACCCGCATACGCTCACCGCGCGCGGGGTCGCCTGGCACAGGTCGATGGTCTCGCGTGCGATGCGGCGGGCCGACTTCGTCGTCGTACCGACCCGCTCGGTGGCCGATGAGCTACGGGCATACGTGCCGGGCGACTCGCGCCTCGAAGTGATCCCGCACGGCACGACGGAGGTCTTCACCGCTGCCGAAGGCGTGGACCTGCCTGTCGACGTCGGGCATCTCGACCTGCCCGACCGCTACATCCTGAGCGTGGGGACGCTGGAGCCGCGCAAGGGGCTGGACGTGCTGATCGAGGCGGTCGCGCGCATGCACGGCGTGGACCCGCGCGCACCGGACCTGCTGTTGATCGGGCAGCAGGGCTGGGGTGGTGTCGACCCGGTGAGCCACGCGGAGGGCTGCGGTCTGCCACCGGGGACGGTGCGCGTGCTCGGCCGGCTGTCGGACCTCGAGCTGGCTGCCGTGCTGCGCCGGGCGACGGTGCTCGCCGCGCCGAGCCATGCCGAGGGGTTCGGGCTTCCGGTGCTGGAGGCGATGGCGGCAGGGGTGCCGGTGGTGCACTCCGATGTCCCCGCGCTGATCGAGGTCGCGGGTGGGGCGGGCGTGACCGTGCCGCGCGGTGAGGTCCGTGCGCTGAGCGAGTCGCTGCTGGAAGTGGTGCACGACTCGGTGTGGGCGGCGCAGCTGGCCGCGCAGGGGCGCAGGCGGGCGGAGGAGTTCTCGTGGCGCGGTGCGGCCAGAGCGGTCTGGGCCCTGCACAGGGACGGTTACCGCGATTCGCAACCGGCCGTCCCCTCCTGAGCCGGCCTGCCCGCCCCGCCCGCGCACCCCGGGCCGTCGGTGGGGTTCGGCCCGGCCCGAGTGTTCGTACCCGCGTGCCCGGCCGGGAGTCGTAGGCTGCACACGTGCCACGAACCGAACCGCAGGTACTGATCGACGCGACAGCGATCCCCGCCGACCGGGGAGGGGTGGGCCGGTATGTCGACTCGCTCGTCGCGGCCCTCGACGCCGACGGCGCCCGTGTCAGTGTGGTGTGCCAGCCGCGGGACGGTGAGCGCTACGGCACGATCGCCCCAGGAGCGCGGGTGGTGCCCACCGCGGACTCGGTCGCGTCCCGAACGGCGCGGCTGACCTGGGAACAGACCTCGCTGCCCGTGCTGGCCCGCAGGCTGGGCGTGGATGTCGTACATTCCCCGCACTACACGATGCCGCTCGGCAGCCGGGCCGCGACGGTGGTGACGTTGCACGACGCGACGTTCTTCACCGAGCCCGCGCTGCACTCCACCGTCAAGGCGCACTTCTTCCGGAACTGGAGCAGGCTGGCGCTGCGCAGCGCGGCTCGCTGCGTCGTGCCGAGCGAGGCGACTGCCACCGAGCTCGCCGCGGTGACCAGGGTGCGGCCGGGCTCCCTCGACGTCATCCCGCACGGGGTCGACGCCACTCGGTTCCGCGTACCGGTGCAGCGGGACGTGCGCCGTGCCCGCGAGCACATCGGGCTCGGCGCGGAGCCCTACCTGGCGTTCCTCGGTGCTCTCGAACCGCGTAAGAACGTCCCCGCGCTGATCCGCGGCTTCGCGCGCGCCGTGGCGGGGCGGGCGGACAGGCCCGCGCTGGTGCTGGCCGGGCAACCCGGGTGGGACGGGGAGGTGGCGCGCGCCCTGGACGAGGTCCCGCACCGGATCCGCGTGATCCGCGCAGGCTACCTCCCCTACGAGATGCTCCCCGGGCTCCTCGGCGGAGCGGAGGTGGTCGCGTACCCGAGCCTCGGTGAAGGGTTCGGGCTGCCGGTGCTGGAAGCCATGGCGTGCGGTGCGTGCGTGCTGACCTCGGCAAGGCTCGCGCTGCCCGAGGTCGGTGGCGACGCGGTGGCCTACTGCGGGGTGGGGCAGGACGACATCGCCGAGAGCGTGACCGAGCTGCTCGACGACCCCGGGCGGCGTGCGATGTTGGCCGCGGCTGCCGAACGCCGAGCCAAGGAGTTCACCTGGGCATTCTCGGCTGAACGGCACCGCGAATCGTACGACCGCGCGTGGCGGGGAGAATGACCGCCGTGACCAAAACGACCGGATCGGGCACGTACGGTGACGGCGTCGCTGTCGTCACGGTGACCTACTCGCCGGGCAGGACTCTGGAGAGGTTCATCGAGACCCTGGCGAAGTCCACGACGCGCCAGCTGCGTGTGGTCCTGGCCGACAACGGATCGACGGACGGTACTCCCGAGCTGGCCGCCGAACGCGATGGTGTCGTCCTGGTGCGCATGGGCGAGAACCTGGGTTACGGCGCCGCGGCGAACAAGGTCGTCTTCGGCCTGGACGACTCCGTCGGGTGGGTCGTGGTCGCCAATCCCGACCTGGAATGGGGCTCGGACGCGCTGGACCGGCTCCTGGAGGCCACCGAGCGGTGGCCGGCAGCGGCGACGTTCGGGCCGCTGATCACCGACCCGCACGGGGCCGTGTACCCGTCGGCGCGATCGCTGCCCACACTCGCCAGCGGTATCGGGCACGCCCTCTTCGCGAGGCTGTGGCCTGCCAACCCGTGGACCCGTGCCTACCGGCAGGAGGACGTCGCGCCCGCGGAGCGGGCAACCGGGTGGTTGTCGGGTTCGTGCCTGCTGCTGCGCAGGGAAGCGTTCGAGGCCGTGCAGGGGTTCGACCCCCGCTACTTCATGTACTTCGAGGACGTCGACCTCGGCGACCGGCTGGGTCGTGCCGGATGGCTCAACGTGTACGTCCCGTCAGCGCAGGTCATGCACGTCGGTGGTCACGCGACGACCAGGGTCTCGCGGCGCATGCTGGCCACCCACCACGCCAGTGCCTATCGCTACCTCACCGATCGCTACCCCCGGGCGTACTGGAAACCGATCCTGGCTGCCGTGCGGCTCGGTCTCGCCATACGGCTACGGATGGCCAGCCGGGCGCCGTACCCGCATACCACGACCTCGGTCGCGCGGGACGTCGTCGAGTGACACACCCTAGGCTCCGTCGAGCCTGCGGGTGACGCTGGATCGACGGGTTCGCGTCACGGTGGGGACGAGCTCGTCGTTCTGCTCGTGCTCGACGACGTCCTCGGCGGGCCGCTGCTGCACGGTACCGCCCTCGGTCAGATCGGGCATGGGAAAGCCGCGCGGGGGTGTGTCGGCGTCCGGGTCGGGCAGCGGCACGGTCGGGGTGGGGTCCGTGAGGTGGTGCTGCTTGGTGTCCTGCGCCCGGATCTGCGCGCGGGGAACCACAGCGGTGGCGTCCGGGTCGTCGGTGCCCGCGGTGTCGGAGTCGGCGACGACGGCCCTGCTGATCTGTACCGTCCTGGACGCGTCCATCGGGGACAGGGCGGTGTCGGGTGTGACGACGAAGGTGTCTCGGTCACGGGCCCGAGACAGCATGGCGTCGGCCTTGTCGAGTGGATCCATCGTGCTCCCGCCCTTCTCACCCAGCGCACCTGACGACGTCATGCCTGCCCCACCGCCGCGGCCCTGCCGGCCCGTGGCGGATGCGGGGTCGTTGACTAGGGTATGCCTTCGTGGCGCGTGGCGTCAGTTGGTCGGACGGTCTGTCGCCCAAGTCGTGATCTTCGGCGCGCCCTGGCAGGGTGCGGCGGGTGCCATCGGAAAGGGGACCGGGATATGGCTGCAGTGCAGCGCCAGGACGCGGATGCTGTCGTGCTTGTCGGGGGCAAGGGCACCCGGCTGAGACCGTTGACGCTGTCCGCGCCGAAGCCGATGCTGCCGACCGCGGGGGTGCCGTTCCTGACACACCTGCTCTCCCGGATCAGGGATGCGGGTATCACCCACGTCGTGCTCGGGACGTCGTACAAGTCCGAGGTATTCACCGAGTACTTCGGTGACGGGTCGCGGCTCGGCCTCGAGCTCGAGTACGTCGTCGAGGACGAGCCGCTGGACACCGGCGGAGCGATCCGCAACGTCGCTGGCGCGTTACGCGCCGACGACGTCATCGTGTTCAACGGCGATATCCTTTCCGGAGCCGACCCGGCGCACCTGCTGACCACGCACCGCAAGGAACAAGCCGACGTCACCCTGCACCTGGTGACCGTGGACGACCCGAGCGGGTTCGGCTGCGTGCCGACCGATCCGGACGGACGGGTCACCGGGTTCGTGGAGAAATCCCCCGACCCGCCGACGGACCAGGTCAACGCCGGCTGCTACGTGTTCCGGCGCGAGATCATCGACAGTATCCCGCACGGCACGCCCGTCTCGGTCGAGCGGGAGACGTTTCCCGACCTGCTCGCCGCGGGCGCACACCTGCACGGGGCTGTGGACAGTACCTACTGGCTGGACGTGGGCACTCCGGCCGCGTTCGTCAAGGGATCCGCCGACCTGGTGCGAGGTATCGCGCCATCGGGGGCACTTCCCGGGGAGACCGGTGAGTCGCTCGTGCTCAGCGGTGCGGACGTGGCAGGAAGCGCCGTGGTCGACGGCGGATCGGCGATCGGGGTGGGCGCCTCGGTCGCGGCGGGTGCCCGGGTGGAAGGCTCCGTGCTGTTCGACGGGGCGGTGGTCGCCGACGGTGCTGTGGTGCGTGACTGCGTGCTCGGCGCGCGGGCGCGGGTCGGTGCCGGCTCGGTGCTCGACGGCGCCGTGCTCGGCGATGACGCGGCCGTGGGGGCGGGCTGCGAGCTGGTTACCGGGGCGCGCCTGTGGCCGGGCGTGACCGTTCCGGACGGCGGCATCCGGTTCTCCTCCGACGTGTGAGAGCCAACGGGCCGGCCCGCGGCCGGATCACCGGCAGGTTCATCGCAGCGCCGCGGTGATCAGTGGCCCGAGGTCGTCCGCGCCGTCCGGTGGCTCACGCACCGGCCACCAGCGCAGGTCCAGCGACTCGCCGCTCGTCGCGGGTTCGGCCCCCGGCCGGGCGTGCGCGCGGAACCGCACGTCGAAGTGCCGCGTCGGCACCCCGAGCGAGCAGGTGACCGGGTGCACATCGAGATGCACCGGGGTGGGGTCGACCACCGGATCCGTGATGCCGGACTCCTCGACGGCCTCGCGCAACGCCGCCCCGGCGAGCGAACCGTCCCCGCCTTCGCAGTGCCCACCGAGCTGGACCCAGCGGCCGATACGGGGATGCAGGGTGAGCAGCATGTACTCCCCCGAATGATCGAGCAGCAGCGTCGACGCGGTGAGGTGCCCCGGTACGCACGCCCGCTCGCACGCGTCCGGGCGCGCGGACAGGAACGCCAGGAACGAGTGGCGAAGCGCGTCCTGTTCGGGCGCAGCCGGTCGCCAGTCCCGCAGCATCGCGGCAGCCGCGGCGTGCAGCTCGTTCACAGCTCGACGAGCCCGTCGCCTGGGTCGGCCACCTCGCGGGGTTCGGGTGCTCCGGAAGCCGGGTGCCCGATGGCGATCGCGCCGAGCGGCTCCCACTCCTCGTCCAGCTGTAACGCCTCGCGAACGGCACCGGGGGCGAAGATCGTCGACCCGACCCAGCACGACCCGAGCCGTTCCGCGGCGAGCGCGACGAGCAACGACTGTACGGCGGCGCCCCCGGCTACGGTGAACATGGTGTGTTCGGCCTCGGCGCGCCTGCTGTCCGGGTAGCTGTGCGCGCCGTGCGGGACGAGGAACGGGATGACCAGTTCCGGTGCCTCGTAGAGGAGGTCGCCGCGGCGCAGACGCCGCTCGACGCGCTCGCTGTCGAGACCGTCGCCCGTGAGGTCGGCTCGCCAGGCGGCGCGCATCGCGTCCAGCATTCGCATGCGCAGTTCGCGGCGCCGGAGCCACACGAAACGCACCGGCTTGGTGTGGTGCGGCGCGGGCGCGGTCAGCGCGGTGGCGACGGCCCTGCGCACGGCATCGGGCGCGACCTCGTCGGTGGCGAACTCCCGCACCGACCGGCGCAGCAGCACGGCCTCGCTGTGCCCGAGCTCCCTCGCTTCCTGCGTGCCGAGCCGGAACAGGTCCTCGTCGTGCGGCCGGATGAGGTCGCGCGCCAGGGAGGTCGTGCCGGACGCGTCGTCCTCGAACGACAGGCCCCGCAGCACCGCTACCGGTGTCTCGGCGATCTTGCCCTTGACGAGATCGGCCGCGGCTGCGATCTCGTCCGCGATCGCCACCTCCGTGACCGCGAGCTCGTTGCCCATGCTGTCGGTGGCGCCCGCGTAGGAGTGCGTGACCGTCAGCCCGCTCGCCCCGATCGCGGCGTCGGTCTGCCCGATGCGCCACGCTCGCCCCATCGTGTCGGTCACGAGCACGGCGGTGTCCACGCCGAGCCGCTCGCGCAGGGCGGTACGGAGCGCGGCCGCTGAGGCGTCCGGGTCGGTCGGGAGGAGCGCGACCTCGTCCTGGGCGACGTTGGACGCGTCGACACCCGAGGCAGCCTGCACCAGCCCCAGCCGGTTCTCGGTGATCAGCGTGCGGCCGAACCGCGCCAGTACCCGAACCGTCTCGGCGTCGATCAGCTCGCGGCGAGCGGTGTCGCGCTGCTCGGGATCCTGGGGGACGTGTACCAGCCTTCCCTCGGCCTTGGACACGACCTTGCTCGTGACCACGACGATGTCCCCGGAACGCAGCCACGGCGCCGCACTGGCGATGGCCTCCCCGAGGTCGTCTCCCGGCCGGATCTCCGGGATGCCCTCGACGGCGAACAGCTCGATACTCGTCGCAGCGTGCTCGGTCCGCGGCTCGGCGACCGGTGCGGTCTCCTGCGTGGCTCCCTCGGTGGGTAACGGCCCGTCGGCGGGATCAGCGGTGGGATCCGCAGGGGATCCGGTGGCGTGCTCAGTCAATGTCGCACCCGGCCAGTTCGAACGCCGCCTTGGCCATCTCGGCCGTGGCATCGATGTCGGTCATCATCAGCGGAGTGTCTCGCACGGTCACGCCGGGAACCTCCGCGGACTCACCCTCGGCGATCAGCCAGCCGTCGAGTATGCCGGTATCGGTGCCGGTCCGCGAGCCGTAGTGCTTGGCGACGGCCTCGGCCGAGGTCTCGACGCCGATCGCCGTGAGGCACGCGTCGGCCATTCCGCGCACCGGCTTGCCTCCGATGATCGGCGAGAGCCCGACGACGGGTGCCGGAGCCGCTCGTAGCGCGTCCCGCACCCCCGGCACGGCGAGGACGCTGCCCACCGAGACGACGGGATTGGACGGCGCCAGCACGACGAGGTCGGCCTCGCCGATCGCCTCGAGCACCCCATCCGCCGGGGCCGACTCCTCGGCGCCGACGGGCACGATGGAGTGCGCGGGCAGCGCGGCCCGGTAGCGCGCCCACCATTCCTGGAAATGCAGCGCCTTGTGCTGCTCGGGAGCGTCCGGGTCGTCGACGACGACGTGCGTCTCGACCCGGTCGTCGGTCATCGGCAGTAGCCGTACGCCCGGCTGCCAGCGGTCACAGAGGGCCTCGGTCACCGCGGACAGCGGGTACCCGGCGCGCAACATGTGCGTGCGGACCAGGTGTGTGGCGATGTCCTTGTCGCCGAGCGCGAACCAGCTGGGTTCGGCGCCGTACGCGGCGAGCTCGGCGGAGACGGTCCACGTCTCACCGGCGTGCCCCCAGCCGCGTTCGGTGGCGATCCCCCCTCCGAGGGTGTACATGCACGTGTCCAGGTCGGGGCAGACGCGCAGGCCGTGCATCCAGACATCGTCGCCGGTGTTGACCAGCGCCGTCACCGTATGGGGCGAGTCTTGCGGCCCGGGGCCCGTCGCGGGCAGGCCCAGTGCCACCTTCAGCCCGAGCAGGAACCGCGCGCCGCCGACACCGCCAACCAGAACAACAACCTTCACGAAGGGAGATCCTCGCACGTTCCGGGTGCCCGGCGGTATGCGGAGCACGGGTGGCGCCGGGGCCGGCAGTGACGGAGGTCACCATCGCGGCGGTGGGGCGGGCCCGCGCCGGGTTCACACCGGCCCGTGACGTTGCCCGAGCCCATCATGGCAGGCATTGTGGCAGCGTGGCCGTTCGCTCGATGAGGAGGTCGTGGGTGGATATCTCGCGCAAGGCCCGCCGTGGCGACAAGGATCTCCGCGGCGGGACCGTCGGGGGATCCCGCGGGTCGAGCACGTCGACGGGCGGCGGCGAAGTACGTGACAGAGGACACGACGGACACGACGCGAAGACCGCGGGATCAGGCCCCGCTGTTTCGTCGTCACCGGTGATCAGCGAGATGACCGGCGCACATCCGGTAGAGGCACGCGCGGACGGGCTGTTCGGCTAAGGGTGGCCTTACCTTCGAGTGTCCTGGCCGTCGGCGTAATCTGCGAATGGACAGACAGGCAAGACGGAAGTAGGAGAGCGCAGTGACCTACGTAATCGCCGAGCCCTGCGTCGACGTTCTCGACAAGGGATGCATCGACGAGTGCCCAGTTGACTGCATCTACGAGGGTGAGCGGATGCTGTACATCCACCCCGACGAGTGCGTGGACTGCGGCGCTTGCGAACCGGTCTGTCCCGTCGAGGCGATCTACTACGAGGACGACGTCCCGGACGAGTGGAGTGCCTACACCAAGGCCAACGTCGACTTCTTCGACGAGCTCGGCTCGCCGGGCGGGGCGGCCAAGGTGGGCAAGACGAGCCACGATCCCCAGTGGATCAAGGATTTGCCGCCGCAGGGCGAATGACCTCGCCGGGGCGGCGCACCGCGCGGGCGCGGCCGGACCTGCCGGACTTCCCCTGGGATTCGCTCGCGCCGTACCAGGCCACGGCGCGAGCCCACCCCGACGGGGTGGTCGACCTCTCCGTGGGGACTCCCGTGGATCCGGTACCCGAGCGTGTTCGCGCGGCGCTGTCCGGCAAGGCGGACAGCCCCGGTTACCCGGCTACGCACGGTACGGCCGAGCTGCGTGCCGAGGTGGTCGCCGCGCTGGAACGCAGGCACGGCGTCACCGGGGTCGATGCCGATGCTGTGCTTCCCACCATCGGGTCGAAGGAGATGGTCGCCTGGCTGCCCAGCCTGCTGGGGTTCGGTCCAGGCGATCTGGTGGTGATCCCCGACCTCGCCTACCCCACCTACGATGTCGGGGTCCGGCTCGCGGGTGCGACGGTAACCAGGTCGGATGGTCTGACGTCGGTCGGGCCCGCGCGAGCGGGGATGGTGTGGGTGAACTCGCCGTCGAACCCGACGGGACGGGTCCTGGGGGTGGATCACCTGCGAAAGGTGCTCGACTGGGCGCGCGAACGGGGCACGCTCGTCGTCTCCGACGAGTGCTACCTCCCCCTCGGATGGCAGGACGAGCCGGTTTCGGTGCTGCATCCCGAGGTGCACGGGGGTGACCTCGAGGGCGTCCTCGCGCTGCACTCGCTTTCCAAATCGGCGAACATGGCCGGCTACCGCGCCGGGTTCGCCGCGGGAGACCCGGCACTGATCAGCGAGCTGCTGGCGGTCCGCAAGCACGCCGGCATGATCGTTCCTCGCCCCGTTCAGGAGGCCATGCGGGCCGCGCTCGCCGACGACGATGCCCTTGCACGGCAGCGGGAACGCTACGCTTCCCGCCGCGCGACGCTGCGCACCGCGTTGGAGGCGGCCGGTTTCCGGATCGACCATTCCGAGGCGGGCCTGTACTTGTGGGTGAGCCGGGACGAGGACGCGTGGCGGACCCTGGAATGGTTCGCCGAGCGCGGCATCCTGGTGGCGCCGGGGCCGTTCTACGGTCCAGCGGGCCGATGGCATGTGCGGGTCGCGCTCACGGCCACCGATGAGCGGGTGACGGCCGCCGCCGCACGGATCGCCGGGTAGGGTGTGTCTCGTGATCCCCGCTCGCGACGGAGGGATCACGAGACACACCCTAGCCCACGCCCGGTGGGCCACCCGGCGTCGCCGCCGGCCGGAACACCGGCGCTGTGCGCCCGTCAGTCGTTGGCGTGCAGCGCGGCGTTGAGCTCGACGCCGCTGCCGTCACGGTGCACCGCTTCGACGGCCCCGGTCGCGGAGTTGCGGCGGAACAGCACCCCGGAGGCCCCGGAGAGCTCGCGGGCCTTGACCAGCTTGCCGTCGAAGGCGATCTTCGTGCCCGCCGTCACGTAGAGGCCTGCCTCGACCACGGAGTCGTTCCCGAGCGAGATGCCGATCCCGGCGTTGGCGCCGACAAGGCAGCGCTTGCCGATGGAGATGACCTCCTTGCCTCCCCCGGACAGCGTGCCCATCACGGAAGCTCCGCCACCGAGGTCGGTGCCGTCGTCGATGACCACGCCTGCCGAGATACGTCCCTCGACCATCGAGGCGCCCAACGTGCCTGCGTTGAAGTTGACGAAACCTTCGTGCATCACGGTGGTGCCAGGGGCCAGGTGCGCGCCCAGCCGCGCGCGGTCGGCGTCGGCGATACGCACTCCGGTGGGGATCACGTAGTCGACCATGCGGGGGAACTTGTCGACGCCGTACACGGTGACCTGCCCGCGGGTGCGCAGCCGCATCCGGGTCGACTCGAACCCTTCCACCGCACACGGCCCGTGGCTGGTCCACACCACGTTGGACAGGAGACCGAAGACGCCGTCCATGTTCTGCCCGTGCGGCGCGACGAGGCGGTGGGACAGCAGGTGCAGGCGCAGGTACACGTCGTGCGCGTCGGCCGGGGCATCGGCGAGGGAGCCGATGGTGGTGCGCACCGCGACGATCTCGACTCCCCGGAGGATGTCGTGCCCGAGCACGTCGGACGCCTCCGTCCCGAAGACCTCGGTGGCCTCTTCCGGGGTAAGTCGCTGCGTGCCGCCGTCCTCGCTCGGGCTCACCAGCTTCGGGTGGGGAAACCAGGTGTCGAGCACCGTCCCGTCGGTCGCGACGGTCGCGAGGCCGACGCCGGTGGCTCCTGCGCTTTCGGGCTGGGAAGTCTGTTCACTGCTCACGCGTTCAACGGTAGCGGAGGGCGTGCAGGCGGCCGCCTACCTGGTCGACTCGTCGAGCTCGCTGCGCACCTCGTCGAGAGTGTCGGCGAGGTCGACGAGCGCGTCCACGCAGACGTCTTCCTCGACAGGCTGTGCCGTGCCACAGCGGCCGTCCCGGTAGTCGGTGACACGTGACTCCAGGCGCTCGGCGTGGCCGGCGAGCCGCTCGTGGTCGCCGCGGGCGATCTCGCGCATCGTTCCGGCCGTGTTGCCGAGTTGGGTGACGAACTTCTCACATGCCCTGGGCTCCCGCTGCGCGGGCTCGGTGTGGCACGGGTCGTCGCGCAACGCGCTGATCTTGGTGTCCAGCACGTCGATCTGCCCAGGGACGTCGTCATCGATCTCGTTCGGCACCTGGCTCGCCTGGCCACAGGCGGGCAGTGCCAGCACGGCGAGCGCGACACCGATGCTCAGCCGTCTTCCTCTCGCGCGCACGTTCCCACCGTACGCAACCGCCTCCGTGGCAACTCGGCAGGTTCGCGCGGGGACGAGCCGAGGGGCCCCTTCGGTACGTATGTGGTATCCGAGGAGTCCTTCGGCTCGCCCCCACTGGCGGTGATCGTCGCTCGGCCGGCGGTACCGTTGCGCCATGCCCGCTCTCGATCTGTACTCCGACCCTGTCGAGCTCACCGCCGCCCTCGTGGACGTGCCCAGCGTCTCCGGGGAGGAGGGCGTGCTCGCCGACACCATCGAGCAGGCCCTGCGCGAGCAGGCAGGGCACCTCGAGGTCGTCCGGGACGGTCATGCCGTACTGGCGCGGACCACGCTCGGCAGGCCATCGAGAGTGGTGTTCGCCGGGCACATCGACACCGTGCCGGTCAACGACAACCTCCCGGTCCGGCGCGCTACCGGTCCGGACGGTGACCGGCTGCACGGCCTGGGCACCGTGGACATGAAGGGCGGCGACGCCGTCTTCCTGTCGCTGGCTGCCACGGTCCGCGCTCCGCGGCACGACATGACGTTCGTGTTCTACGACTGCGAGGAGGTCGAAGCCACCCGCAACGGTCTCGGTCGTATCGAACGCACGCTGCCCGACTGGCTGGACGGTGACCTCGCCGTCGTCGGCGAGCCCTCCAACGCGGTCGTGGAGGCAGGCTGCCAGGGATCGCTGCGCTTCGAGGTGCGCTGCACGGGCGCGCGTGCGCACACGGCCCGTGCGTGGATGGGCGTCAACGCCGTACACGCTCTCGAGCTGCCGCTGCGCAGGCTGGCGGAGTACCAGGCGCGGCAGGTGGACATCGACGGGCTGACGTACCGGGAGGGGATGCAGGCCGTGCGGGTCACCGGAGGGGTCAGCGGCAACGTGGTTCCCGACGAGGCCGTCCTGACGGTCAACCACCGGTTCGCTCCCGACCGCACCCTCGAACAGGCCGAGGAACACGTGGCCGAGGTATTCGACGGGTTCGAGCTGACCTTCGTGGACCGGTCACCGCCCGCGCCTCCCGGCCTGACCGCGCCGGCCGCTGCCGAGCTCGTGCGTGCCTCGGGAGGGCAGCCGGTCGCGAAGCTGGGCTGGACCGACGTCGCGCGCTTCGCCGCGCGCGGTATCCCCGCGGTCAACTACGGGCCCGGAGACCCGACGCTGGCCCACACGCAGCAGGAGAACGTCGACACGCGGGAGATCACCGGTGTAGCGGATGTTCTCCGGGAGTTCCTCGCCGACTGAGTGGCATGGCGATTAGTGTTACGGCCGTGACTGAGCACGACTCCGACTCGGGTGCCGAGTACCCCGAACACCCCCGGGAGAAGCACAGGGGACCTGTGGTCCTCCGCCGCGGCAGGCTTGTCGAGGCGACGACGACCGACCAGCGGCTGCTCGACAGCCGCGGTCCCACGGACTGGGTGCACACCGACCCGTGGCGGGTGTTGCGCATCCAGGCCGAGTTCGTGGAGGGCTTCGGCGCGCTGGCCGAGGTTCCGCGCGCGGTGACGGTGTTCGGTTCGGCACGCACCGGACGGGAGGACCCGGAGTACGAGCTCGGCAGGGAGATCGGGGCGTCGCTGGCCGACGCGGGCTTCGCCGTGATCACCGGCGGCGGTCCGGGGTCGATGGAGGCGGTCAACCGGGGCGCGTCGGACGCAGGGGGGCTGTCGATCGGCCTGGGCATCGAGCTGCCGTTCGAGCAGGGCCTCAACCCGTGGGTCGACCTCGGTGTCAACTTCCGCTACTTCTTCACCCGCAAGACGATGTTCGTCAAGTACGCCCAGGCATTCCTCTGCCTGCCCGGCGGGTTCGGCACGCTTGACGAGCTTTTCGAGGCGTTGACGCTGGTGCAGACGAAGAAGGTCACCAAGTTCCCCGTCGTGCTGTTCGGCAGCGAGTACTGGGGAGGTCTCTACGACTGGATCGCAGGCACGGTGTGCGCCGACGGGAAGATCAACGAGTCCGACCTCAAGCTCCTGCACCTGACCGACGACATCGCCGACGCGGTCTCGGTGGTGCAGGAGGCTCATCGTGGCTGGGAAGCCACGCATTAGTGTGCGGTGAATCCGGGAGGAGTGGGCGTGAACAGCGAGATCGGCTCGGTGTGCGTGTTCTGTGGGTCCTCGCGAGGCGCTGAGGGGCGCTATCTCGAGCATGCCTCGGACCTCGGCGCGCTGCTGGCCAGGCGGGGCTTTCGCGTGGTGTACGGCGGGGCGCAGGTCGGCATGATGGGTGTCGTTGCCGATGCCGCGCTGGCCGCTGGCGGTGAGGTCGTCGGGGTGCTGCCGCAGAGCATGGCCGACCGCGAGATCGCCCATACCGGCCTCAGCGAGCTGCACGTGGTCGACGGTATGCACGAGCGCAAGGCGATGATGGCCGAGCTCTCCGACGCCTTCATCGCCCTGCCAGGCGGCATCGGCACGCTCGAGGAGCTGTTCGAGATCTGGACCTGGATGCAGATCGGGCTGCACGACAAGCCGGTCGGGCTGCTCGACGTGGCAGGCTTCTACCAGCCGCTACTGCGCATGGTCGAGCACATGGTGCGCGAGGGGTTCCTGCACTCCGCGAACAGGGACACGCTCGCGGTCGACGCCGACCCCGTGCGGCTGCTCGAGGCCTTCTCCCGGCACGCAGCCCCCGTGGACAAATGGGCCACTCTGGACACCTCACCGTAGGCGAGCCGCACGAGGCCGCCGGTACCCGCCCGCCGGCACGCTCGCATGACACGATCGACGGGTCCGCACGTGGCACGATCGGATGAGGTGGCCCCGCGAACATGGACGGATCGCTGTCCCGCACGTACCAGACACAGCCGTGGACGAGGCGGGAGCTGGAACGGGCGAAGGGGGAGACCACGGTCTCGGTCGTCCTGCCCGCGCTGAACGAGGAGGACACGGTGGCTGGCGTGGTGGAGTCGGTCCGCCCGCTGGTCGGTGGCCTCGTCGACGAGGTGGTCGTCGTCGACTCCGGCTCGACGGACGCTACACCCGAACGCGCCCGCGATGCCGGCGCCCGCGTGGAGCGGTGTCGAGACATCCTGCCGGAGCTCGAACCCGTGCCGGGCAAGGGCGAGGTGCTGTGGCGCTCCCTGGCGGCGACCACCGGCGACGTCCTCGTCTTCCTGGACTCCGACCTCGTCGAGCCCGACCCGGCGTTCGTGCCGGGGTTACTCGGCCCGTTGCTGTGCGACAGCGGCGTACACCTGGTCAAGGGCTTCTACCGGCGACCGCTCCGGGTGGAGAGCGAGGAGTGGGACACGGGCGGTGGTCGCGTCACCGAGCTGCTCGCCCGCCCCGTGCTCGACGCGTTCCGCCCGGCGCTGTCGGGACTGATCCAACCGCTCGGCGGGGAGTACGCGGCCACCAGGAGCCTGCTGGAGTCGGTGCCGTTCGCAACCGGGTACGGCGTGGAGATCGGTCTGCTGCTCGACACCGAGCAGCGTTACGGCGCGGACGCACTCGCGCAGGTCAATCTCGGGGTGCGTAAACACCGCAACCGGTCACTGCTGCAGCTCGGGGTGATGGCCAGGCAGATCCTCGGGACGGTGCTGAGCCGGTGCCGGCCGGACCCGGGTCCGGGCACCAGTACGGGGACGAGCGCGGAGACCGGCACGGCCTCGTCCGGGACGGTGCTGACCCAGTTCGTGCAGGTGGCCGGGGAGTGGTTGCCCACGAGCACCGAGGTCTCCGTCGGCGACCGGCCACCCATGAACACCCTGCGGGTACGGAGCACGTCCGGCGTGCCCTCGGGGCCGTGAGAGGGTTGTGCCGAGGTCCGGAGCACGCACTGAGCCGCCCTGACACCCCGCCGTAGCCGGTATGCCAGGATCGTCGCGTGACAACCGTGCTCCTCTACCTCGTCGTGATGCTGCTCGTCGGCGCGGTGGTGTTCCTGCTCGCCGCCGTGGTGTTCGGCCGTGGTGAGGAACTCGAGCCGTTGCCGCCGGGAACCTCGCCGACCCGGCTGCCAGCACAGGACATCACCGGAGCCGATGTCGCGCAGGTGCGGTTCCAGATCGTGCTGCGCGGATACAAGATGTCCGAGGTCGACTGGGTGTTGCACCGTCTCGGTGGTGAGCTGGACTCGGCGCGCGAGAGGATTGCCGTGCTCGAGCGCCGGTGCGCCGATGCCGGGCTGGTTGTCGAGCAGGCCGCGGGAAATGAGCGATGAGCCATGGTAGGACGATGAGGTACCGGTGAGGTCCCGTGAGTGATGCCCAGGCGTTGGTGACCGCCGAGGACGACGTGCCCCGCTGCCCGTGGGCCAACACCGCGCCGGACTACGCCGAGTACCACGACACCGAGTGGGGCGTGCCGCTGACCGGTGAGATCGCCATGTTCGAGCGCCTGTGCCTCGAGTCGTTCCAGTCCGGGTTGTCGTGGTTGGTGATCTTGCGTAAGCGGGAGGCGTTCCGGCGCGCGTTCGCGGGGTTCGACCCGGCACGTGTGGCGGAGTTCGACTCCGATGACGTCGAGCGGCTGCTCACCGACGCCGACATCGTCCGGAACCGGGCCAAGATCGAGGCCGTGATCGCCAACGCGCGGTTGATCCCCGGCCTCGAGATGGCCCTCGACGACCTGCTCTGGTCGTTCGCCCCAGCTCCTGGCGAGCACACGCGGCCGTCCGACATATCCGAGGTGCCCGCCACGAGCGACGCCTCCCGGGCGATGGCCCGCGAGCTCAAGCGTCGCGGCTTCTCGTTCGTCGGGCCGACCACGTGTTATGCGCTCATGCAGGCCACCGGCATGGTCGACGACCACGTGGCCGACTGCTGGCTCGCCTCGTGACGCTCGAGGAACGTCCCGCGGCCGGCCAGGGCCATCGCGGTCGTCGACGCCGGTACGGCCGCCGAGCTCACTGCCCGGTGAAGGTGGGTTCCCGCTTGGCGACGAACGCCTCGACCGCCTCCCGGTGGTCGGCGGTGCGACCGAGCTCGGCCTGCGCGGCCTCCTCGGTGGCGAGCGCCTCGCCGAATGTCGACTCGGCCGCGCGGGACAGGCCCTCCTTGATCTTGCGGTAGGCGACCGCCGGGCCCGCGGCGAGGCGAGCCGCCAGCTGCTGGGCGCGCTCGGTGGCCTCGCCGTCGGATACGACCTCGGAGACCAGTCCGATGCGCAGCGCCTCCTCCGCGGGTACCTTGCGCGCGAGCAGCATCAGCTCGAGCGCGCGCCCGTAGCCGATCAGCCGTTGCAAGGTCCAGGACGCGCCGGAGTCCGGCCCGAGCCCCACGTTGGCGAAGGCCATGAGGAAGTTCGACGAGGTGGCCGCGATACGGAGGTCGGCGGCGTAGGCGAACGCCGCGCCCGCACCGGCCGCCGGGCCGTTCACGGCCGCGATGATCGGTTTGGGCATGCTCGCGATCGCGGTGGCGATCGGGTTGTAGTGCTCGCCGACGGTCCGTAGCGGAGCGGGGTCGTCGGCGAGCAGCAGGCTGACGTGCTCCTTGAGGTCCTGCCCCGCGCAGAATGCGGTACCCGCACCGGTCAGCACGATCGCCCCGACCTGCTGGTCGGCTTCCGCCGCACGCAGCTCGGCAAGCAGCCGTTCCTTCAACGCGACGTTGAGCGCGTTGTAGGAATCGGGCCTGTTCAGCGTGATGGTGCGAACCCCCTCGGCATCGGCGGTGGTCACCACATCCTGATCCGGGTCGGCCCCGGTGCTGGCGTTGGCTGTCACGTCGTCACTCCTCCTTGGATCCGAGGTTCGCTGCCTGGCGGTCGGACCAGCGCTCGAGGTATGTCTGCGCGCCACGGGTCGGGTCCGGTGGCACGCACGGTTACCCCGCCAGCCTGCCGTATCCGGGGCCGCGTAAACGCTCCGGTGCTGCACTGATCGGTCTCCGTTTCGACGGTGAGGCGTTTACCAGCGTTGATACCCGTACGCAAGCCGCCATCCGCTTGAGCAGCGAGATCGACGATAGGGGACAATGGTTGTGTGAGGTTTCACTGGCGGGCGCTTACGGGTGCGGGTGGTCCGAGGTATCCGCGCCCGCTCACCGAGCCTCGTCGACCCGGTTGGCTTTGGCGAGCGCGACCCGGGCGCGCTGGTTGATACGGAGGGAGCACGCTATGGCGGCCATGAAGCCCAGGACCGGAGATGGTCCCCTCGAGGTCGTGAAGGAGGGACGTGGCCTAGTGATGCGGGTACCACTGGAAGGCGGTGGGCGGCTCGTGGTCGAGATTACGGCCGACGAAGCCAAGGACCTCTGTGTCGCCTTGCAGGAGGCAACGGGATAGCCGTCAGGGTGGATCCGAACAGGGACGAGGTACGAGCGCACGGAAGGGGCGGGGTGTCGGTTCCGCGCACGGGAGTCCCTTCCATTCCGCGTAAGCTGCCTTCGGTCGAGGTCGCCGCATCCGGTACCGGCGACGAGCCGCTGGCCGCGCTGGTGTCGAAGGAGGCGGTCGACAGCGCGGGGCGGACCGGCGAGGAGCAGCTCGCCGCCGCGGAACACCGCCGGCCCGCCGAGCTCATGGCTCGGCTCGGTGCGAAGGGGTCGGCAGGCGAAATACGCAGGGTGGACGAGCCGGCGCCACGCGCTCGCTGGCTGGTGGGTACCGGGGAGAACTCCGGGGCGGACTACCGGGAGGCCGGTGCGGCGCTGATCCGCGCGGTCCAGGCCGACGCCGAAGCGTGCGCCGGGTCAGGGGACGAGGCACCAGAGGTGGTGCGGGTCGCCCTTCCCCCCGATATGGAGCCGGACGCGGTCGACGATCTGGTGTACGGGATCGCGCTCGGTGGGTACCGGTACCGGGTCGGTTCCGCGAACCAGGAAGCGCCGGTGCGTGGCGTGCGCCTGGTGGTCCCGGAGGGGCGGCAGGAGTCCGCCTACCGTGTGGCTGTGGCGCGGGCGAGCGAGCTCGCCGCGGCCACGGCGCTGGCCAGGGATCTCGCCAACACCCCGTCGAACGTGAAGAACCCGGCCTGGCTCGCGCGTGTCGCGCGGGACCTCGCCGACGATCGCGTGGGCCTCGACGTGCGTGTGCGCGACGAAGGGTGGCTGGCCGAGCACGGTTTCGGCGGCATCCTCGCCGTCGGAGGCGGTTCGGCGAGCGCGCCTCGACTGATCGAACTCAGCTACGACCCCGGTGGCGGTTGCGCCCATGTGCTGCTGGTCGGCAAGGGCATCACCTTCGACACCGGTGGGTTGTCGATCAAACCCGCGGACGGCATGCACCTGATGCGCACGGACATGTCCGGCGGCGCCGCGGTACTCGCCGCGATGCGCGCGATCGCGAATCTCGGTATCGCTACGCGGGTGACCGCGCTGGTGCCCGCGGCCGAGAACCACGTGTCGGGTGCGGCTTACCGGCCCGGTGACGTCGTGCGGCACTACGGTGGGCGCACGAGCGAGATCACCAACACCGATGCGGAGGGGCGGATCGTACTCGCCGACGCGCTCGCCTACGGGACCGAGCGCGCGGCGCCGGACGCGGTCGTCGACGTGGCGACGTTGACCGGGGCGATGAAGGTCTCGCTGGGAGTGCGCACGGGAGGCGTGTTCGCCACCGAGCCCACGCTGGCGGAGCGGGTGTGCGCGGCAGGGCAACGGGTCGGCGAGGCGTGGTGGACCATGCCGCTGTTGGACGACCATGCCGAATCGGTGGTCAGCGACATCGCAGACGTGCGGCAGGCTCCCCAGGGGCCCGGCGGCGTCACCGCTGCGCTGTTCTTGCGGGAGTTCGCGGGTGACTTGCCGTGGGCGCATCTGGACATCGCCGGTCCGGCTCGGGCGGAGAGCAACTACCGCGAGGTCGTTCCCGGTGGGACGGGGTTCGCCGCGAGGACCCTCGTCGAGCTCGTGGCGAGCTACGCCTGAAGAACCCGCGCGGCGCCGACGCCGCGGCCTGTCTGGTTGCCCACACTCGCCTTCGCCAGGAGCGGCCCGCACGTACCATCGACTGCCGTGTCCTCGAACGTCCGGAGCCGTACGCGCCCGGGCGCCCGGGCAGCGCACGGTGCTGATGTGCGCGCCGTCACCGCCGCGGTCTTCGCCGCGGGTGTGGCCTCGTTCGCGCTGCTCTACGCCCCGCAGCCGGTGCTGCCGCAGATCGCCGGGGAGTTCGGCCTCGACGCCGGTTCGGCGTCGTTGGCGGTGTCGGTAGCGACCGGCGCGCTCGCCGTCGCCGTGTTGCCGATCGCCACCGTGTCGGAGGTCGTTGGCAGGCGGCCGGTCATCGCGTGTTCACTGGCCGTCTCGGTCCTGATGGGCGCGCTCATCCCGCTGGCGCCGAGCTACACGGTGTTGCTGGTGATGCGTGCCGTCCAGGGAGCCGCGATCGCGGGCTTCCCCGGCGTGGCCGCGGCGTTCCTGGCAGAGCGCCTCGGCGCGCGTGGTGTGGCGGGAGCCGTCGGAGCGATGGTTGCCGGGAACACCATCGGTGGCATGCTCGGCAGGCTGGCCACCGGCGTCAGCGCGGACTGGCTCGGCTGGCGGGCCGCCCTGGCTTGCTCGGCGGCCCTGGCGCTGGCCTGCGCCGTAGTGGCCGGTGCCGCGCTTGTTCGGCTGAACAGGCGTGTACATGCCGACGAGCCTGCGCCGGAGCAGGAACGAGCGGTCGGGGTGCTGCGCGGTCTGGCAGCCGCGCTGGCTAGCCCGGTGCTGCTGGCGCAGTACTCGGTGGCACTGCTGGGGATGGGGGCTTTCGTCGCGCTGTACAACGCCGCGTCGTTCCGGCTGACCGGGGACCCGTTCCACCTCGCCCCCGCTGTGGCCTCGATGGTGTTCCTGGCGTACGCGATGGGCACGGTGTCGTCCTCGCTGGCTGGGAGGTTGGTCGGCCGGTTCGGCAGGACCGGTTCGCTGCTCGGTGCGCTCGCCGGGACGGTGCTCGGCGCGATGATGACTCTTGCCGGCTCGTTGCCGGTGGTGATCGCCGGCTTCGTGGTGCTCACCGCGGGTTTCTTCGCCGCGCACGCGGTCTCCAGCGGGTGGGCGGCGAGTGCCGCCCGCCGTGGGGGCCGGGGCCAGGCCTCCGGCCTGTACACGCTGGCGTACTACGTGGGCTCCAGTGTGGGTGGCACGGTCGGCAGCGTGGTCTTCGCCGAGGCAGGCTGGGGCGCGCTCATCGGCATGGTGACCGCGTGGCTCGCCTGCGCGGTACTGGCAGTGCTGGCGGTGCGCAGCCGGGACGAGTCGCAGGCGTCGGTGCCGGTGGGTGGCGGCGGGACTCGGCGGCCGGACAGCCGCGGTGCCCGGTCCGTGGCGTGCCATGTGGCCGGGTCGGGCGGCCGGAGCGAGTAACCGGTCCTAAGGGGCGGATCGGGCGGCTACGAGGAGTCCGGCTCCGACCGGAAGGAGTGCCGGCCGGAGCCGCTCGTCCTCGGAGACCGTGCGGGCCAGCTCCCGCATCGCCAGCGTCTCCGGATCGCGCCGCGCGGGGTCGGTGAACCGCCCGTACGCACCGATCCCGCCGAACGCGATCACTCCGCCCGCCCGTAGCAGGGCAACACCATGCTGGTAGTAGCGCTGGTACTCGACCTTCGCGGCGTCGACGTAGACCAGGTCGTAACCGCCGTCGGTCAGCCGGGGCAGCACATCGACGGCCCTGCCCGCGATCAGCCTCGCGCGCCCGGAGGGGAACCCCGCAGCGGTGAACGCGCGCCGGGCAGCGTGCTGGAACTCGGGCTCGATGTCGATCGAGGTGAGCACACCGTCGCCGGCCATTCCGCGGAGCAGGTACAGGCCACTGACCCCGGCGCCCGTGCCGACCTCCACCACCGCGCGGGCACACAGCGTCGTCGCGAGGAAACGCAGCGTCGCACCGATCGAGGGCGTCGCGGTGGGACATCCCAGCTCGTCCGCGGCGTCGCGGGCGCCGGCGAGCACGTCGTCCTCGGGCAGGTACTCCTCGCTGTGCTCGGCGAGGGCCGCGAGACCGGTGAGGTGCGTCTGGGAGGTCACATGACGAGGCTAGCGGTTGGTCCGGCCGCCGTCCGGCAGACGGGGCCGCCGGAGGCGGTCGCGGTTGCCGGACACTGCTACTTGGCGGCCGGACCGGAGCTCGAGGTGTCACTGCGGTTGGTCCGGCCGCCGTCCGGCAGACGGGGCCGCTCGCCGGGTAGTCGGGGCGCGTCAGCGCCGCCGTCGAGGGTGATGGGAGACGGGCGGGCGGTCGCGGCCGCCGGAACGATTCACAGACGTTTCTCAGGCGCTTCTCACGGCGACCCCAGCAGGGAGACGCACACTGAAATCTCGCGGACGTGGGAACAACTCGCGAGGTGTCCGCGTTGAGTACGACAGTAGGGAGTGCTCCCATGGAGGAACCTGCAGGTTCTGTCAGCTCGGCAGAGACGACGAACGGAGTTGCTGCGTACACGATGCCTACAGAGTCGATGTCGGTGAACACCACAGTCGCCGGGGAACGAAGCGTCGAGGGGGACGACGTCCCGGCGGAAGCCACGTGGACCCCGCCCACGTGGGATGAGGTCGTGCGCACGCACGCGAATCGCGTGTACCGCCTCGCGTACCGGCTCAGCGGCAACCCGCACGATGCGGAGGATCTCACCCAGGAGACGTTCATCCGGGTGTTCCGCTCGCTCGCGTCGTACAAGCCGGGGACCTTCGAGGGGTGGCTGCACCGCATCACGACCAACCTCTTCCTCGACATGGTGCGGCGTCGTTCCCGCGTGCGGATGGAAGGGTTGCCGGAGGACACAGACAGGGTCGTCGGGGACGATCCGAGCCCCGAGCAGGTCTTCTCGGACACCCACCTCGACCCGGACCTGCAGGCCGCGCTGGACGAGCTTCCCCCCGAGTTCCGTGCCGCGGTCGTGCTCTGTGACGTGGAAGGGCTCTCCTACGAGGAGATCGGCGCGACGCTCGGCGTTAAACTCGGTACCGTACGGAGCCGGATACACCGTGGCAGGCAGGCGCTGCGCGCATCACTCGAGCGGCGCAAGGCTGATGTCGCGGACGAGTTGAGGTTGACGGAATGAGCGAGCTGGGAGGTACGACCGGCAAGGGCCGGCAGTGGAGGATGCGACTGCCCGTCTCGACCGCGCGGCTGAGTTCCGGCTGGCAGCTTCCCGAGTCACACCTGCTGCCCGACGCGGTCGTGGCGTTCGTCGACGGTGAGCTCACGATCGGAGCGCACGAACGTGCCGCCGCGCACATCGCGCAGTGCGCGAGCTGTGCAGGCGAGGTCGCCGCGCAGCGGCAGGCGCGGAGCGCGGTGCACGACGCGGGCGCGCCGTCGGCGCCGGACGGGCTGCTCGCGAGCCTCCGGTCGATTCCGGAACACGCCGAGCTGCCCTCCGGCCCGGACAACATCGCCGTCTCGGAGGACGGGCAGGTCGTCGCCGTGCAGCGCCAGGAGCGGACGTCCACGTTCGGCTCCGCGCCGCTCGGCTCGAGCGCGCCGCTGGGATCCGGGCGTAGCCGCCTGCGATCCGCGCGCGTGAACCCGCCGCGTTCGACCGGTGGGCAACGCTGACTTCACCCCGAATCGGGCATCCTGGGCCGGTGGTCCGGTCGGCCGCCGGAGCACGAGGTACCTGGCGCGCGTAGCGCGCCGCCACCTGCGTACCGTGCACCTGAACCGACGTTCAGGCGCCGCAGCATCATTCGGGGAGCGATGAACGACAATCCGCACCAGCAGCCGCGTGGGGACGGCCAGGAGCCCCAGAACGAGGGACGGCTGGAACCCCGGCCGCTGTACAAGCCGGATGTCGACCCGGCGTGGTCGGCGGCGTTCGCCCGTCCGGCGGGGGTGAGCGGCAGTTTCGACACCAGCTCGGGATGGCGAGCCGCCCCCGAGAATCGCGAGACGCGCAGCGGTGCCCAGACACCACCGGTACCGCTGGCCGAGGCGTTCGCCCGCCCCACGGAGGACCCTGCGGGTGGATCGGCCACCGAGGACCCCGGCACGTCACTGCAGCGTCCGCCGGAGGATGCCTCCTCGCGGGATCCGGTGTCGAACGAGCGGGAGCCCGCGTTGTGGTCGCACCCCTCGGACCCGTGGCGGGATCCGGGCGCCGCCGCCGTACTCGGGGGCCCCGCGCGGGCGGCCGACGACGGCACGAGCGACGAACCTTCCGCAGATGGCTCGGCCAGGATGCTCAGCCTGTCGGAGGTGCTGTTCGGCAGGCAGGTGAAACCGCGCGCGCTCGCCCTGCTCGGCGTCATCGCGTTGCTGCTCGGGTCGGCAGGTGGCGCGATCGGATGGTGGATCGGCTCGACCGGTAGTGCGCTCACCGGTGAGGTCACCATCGCCGAAGCGGAGGCAGGCAAGGAGCGGCCTGCCGGCTCGGTCGCGGAGATCGTCCAGCGGGTCGCCCCGGCGGTGGTGTCCATCGAGGTCGCCGCCGGGCCGCAGGGCGGGGTCGGCTCCGGGGTCGTCATGGACGGCGAGGGGTACGTGATGACCAACCATCACGTCATCGCGTCCGCGGTCGAGGACAGCGACCAGGAGGTCACCGTCGTATTCACCGACGGGACGCGTGCCGAGGCCGAGATCGTGGGCAGTGACCCCAAGACGGACCTGGCGGTGGTCAAGGTCAACGTCAGCAACCCCACGGTCATCGAGGTCGGGAGTTCGGCGGATCTGACACCGGGCGACAGCGTGATCGCGGTCGGTTCGCCGTTCGGCCTGGAGAACACCGTCACGCAGGGGATCGTCAGCGCCGTCGACCGGCCGATCACCGCGCCCGGCCAGGGCGGCGACCCTCCGGTGACCTACGACGCCATCCAGACCGACGCCGCGATCAACCCCGGTAACTCGGGAGGAGCGCTCGTCGACTCGACCGGCGCGCTCGTCGGGATCAACTCGCTGATCCGCACGGGTGACGCCCAGGGCGGGGGAGGAAGTATCGGGCTGGGCTTCGCCATCCCGATCGACGACGCCGTCGAGATCAGCGAGTCGCTCATCGAGGATGGTTCCGTGACGCATGCCTGGCTCGGGGTGCGCGCGGGATCGGTCTCCTCCGGCAGCTCGCAGGGCGCGCAGATCCAGGAGGTCGAGGAGGACGGGCCCGCGGCCGACGCGGGGATCGCCGAGGGCGATGTCATCACCGGGGTCGGGGAACGTCCCGTGCGGGACGCCGCCGAGCTGGTTGTCGCCGTGCGTGAGCACCAGCCGGATGACGTGGTCCCGATGGACGTGGTCCGGGACGGCAGGCAGCTCACCGTCGACGTGACGCTGGGCAGCGACTAGCTACACCGGACGGCGGACGGGACCAGCCGCTGTGACACCTCGAGCTCCGGTCCGGCCGCCAGAAGAGTGCTCCGGCAGCCGCGACCGCCCGCCCGTCTCCCACCACCCTCGACGGCGGCGCTGACGCGCCCCCGACTACCCGGCGAGCGGCCCCGTCTGCCGGACGGCGGCCGGACCAACCGCAGTGACATCTTTGGCTCCGGTCCGGCCGCCAACAAGGTGGTCCGGCAACCGCGACCTCCCACCGGGAGGCCCCGTCTGCCGGACGGCGGCCGGACCAACCGCAGTGACATCTTTGGCTCTGGTCCGGCCGCCAACAAGGTGGTCCGGCAACCGCGACCTCCCACCGGGAGGCGCCCCGTCTGCCGGACGGCGGCCGGACCAACCGCAGTGACATCTCGAGCTCCGGTCCGGCCGCCAACAAGGTGGTCCGGCAACCGCGACCTCCCACCGGGAGGCCCTGTCTGCCGGACGGCGGCCGGACCAACCGCAGTCACACCTCGAGCTCCGGTCCGGCCGCGAGACGAGTGCTCCCGGCGGCCGGTCAGGCCGCTGGTGGCCGTGCCGCGTCGCACGCGTTAAGCTGAGCCCGACACACGGCAAGAGGAGTTCGGGGTGTTCAGCAGCATCGGCTGGGGCGAGATACTGGTGATTCTTGTCGTCGGCCTGTTCGTGCTCGGGCCCGAACGGCTTCCGGAAGCCATGGCCTGGGTCGGACGCAGCATACGGTCGGTCAAGGACTTCGCCACGGGCGCGCGGGACCAGCTGCGCCGGGATCTGGGACCGGACTTCGAGGAGTTCCGCAAGCCGCTCGAGGAGCTCAACAGCTTGCGGAACGTCCACCCGAAACACGCCATCCGCCAGCACCTGTTGGACGGTGACAGCGACCCGTTCGGGTTGAACGAGCCGGACAGCACGAACGGTGCCGGCAGCGGCCCCGCACGTCCGAAGCCGGAGACGCTGGGCAGCGGCGAACGCCCTCCGGTCGACCCGGACGCGACGTAACCGCCTTGACGTGACGTAGCCGTCGCGGCCGCGCTACGCGGGGGAGAGGTTCAGCATCTTGCCGGACAGACCCCGTGCCCGCGTGGACAGCGAGTTGGCGGCCTCGCGCAGCACAGCCGAGGCAGGCGCGTCCGGTTCGGACAGCACGAGCGGCGTCCCCGAGTCGCCCTGCTCACGCAGCCGCGGATCCAGCGGGACCTGGCCGAGCAGCGGGACGTCCGCGCCGACCGCCTTGGTCAGCGAGTCGGCCACGCTCTGGCCACCACCGGTGCCGAACAGCTCCATGCGCTCCCCGTCCGGCGTCTCGAACCAGGACATGTTCTCGATGACGCCTGCGATGCGCTGGCGGGTCTGCAGAGCGATCGCGCCTGCCCGTTCGGCCACCTCGGCTGCCGCCTGCTGCGGGGTGGTCACCACCAGGATCTCCGCGTTCGGGATCAGCTGGGCGACCGAGATGGCGATGTCGCCGGTGCCCGGCGGCAGGTCGAGAAGCAGGATGTCCAGATCGCCCCAGAACGCCTCGGCCAGGAACTGCTGCAGCGCCCGGTGCAGCATCGGCCCGCGCCAGACGACAGGGGTGTTGCCGGGGGTGAACATGCCGATCGAGATGACCTTCACGCCGTGCGCCTGTGGCGGCATGATCATGTCGTCGACCTTGGTCGGCTTCTCCTGTGAGCCCAGCATGCGCGGGATCGAGTGACCGTAGATGTCGGCGTCGACCACACCCACCGACAGGCCACGCTGGGCCATGGAGACCGCGAGGTTGGCCGTCACGCTGGACTTACCGACCCCGCCCTTGCCGGATGCCACGCAGTAGACCCTGGTCATGGAGCCCGGTTGGGCGAAGGGGATCTCCGGTTCCTGTGCATCACCCTTGAGTGACTTGCGCAGTTCGGCGCGCTGCTCGTCGCTCATCACGTCGAGCTCCACGCGCACGTCGGCTACGCCGTCGAGCTGCCCGACAGCTTCCTGCGTATCGGAGGTGATCTTCTCCTTGAGCGGGCAGCCCGCCACCGTCAAGTAGATGCCGACCCGGACGGTGCCGTCCGGGTCCACGTCGATGTCCTTGACCATGCCGAGCTCGGTGAGCGGCTTGTTGATCTCGGGATCCTGCACGGACGCCAGGGCGCCGCGCACGTCCTCGACACTGGGTAGATGCTGCGTACTGGTCACGGGGGTGGACCTTCTTCTCAACGGGTACGTCCTACCCCCATGCTACGGGTACGTGCCCGGCCGCATCCGTCCGCGTGCGCTGGCAGCCGAGTACACCGGACCACACCGGAAGGCACCGCCGTGCGGGGTGGCACGGCGCGCGCGATCCGGCCGGTCGCGGTTCGTCGACCCGGCATCATGTGGCCGTGCGGGGCGTAGCATCGGGGGCAGACCGAGACGTCTCGCGGGAGAGCGGGTGATCGAGGTGGAGTCGGTCCTGTTGATCCTGGTCCTCGTGCTCATCGGGCTGGGGGTGGTGGCGAGCTCGGGCCTGCGGATCGTGCGCCAGTACGAACGTGGCCTCGTGTTCCGGTTCGGAAGGGTGCACGGTGCTCCGCGGCAGCCCGGCCTCTCGGTGATCATCCCGGGTGTGGATCACATGCGTAAGGTCAATATGCAGATCGTGACCCTCCCGATCCCCGGTCAGGACGGCATCACCAGGGACAACGTGACCGTGCGTGTCGACGCCGTCGTGTACTTCAAGGTGATCGACCCGGTGCAGGCCGTGGTCAGCGTGGAGAACTACCGGTACGCCGTCGGCCAGGTGGCTCAGACGAGCCTGCGCAGCATTATCGGCAAGAGTGATCTGGACTCCCTGCTGTCGAACAGGGAGGAGCTCAATCAGGGCCTGGAGTTGATGATCGACAGCCCCGCTGTCGGATGGGGCATCCACATCGAGCGGGTGGAGATCAAGGAGGTGTCGCTGCCCGAGGCGATGAAGCGGGCCATGTCCCGGCAGGCCGAGGCCGAACGGGAGCGGCGCGGCAGGGTCATCTCCGCCGAAGGCGAACTGCAGGCCTCCGAGAAGCTGTCCCAGGCGGCCGCTCGCATGGCCGACACGCCCGGCGCCTTGCAGCTGAGGTTGCTGGAGACGGTGGTGGAGGTCGCGGCCGAGAAGAACTCGACGCTGGTCCTTCCCTTCCCCGTGGAGCTGCTGCGCTTCCTGGAGTCCAATACGAGCAAGGACTCGGAGGGCGGGCAGGCTCTACGTCAAGCCATCGAGAGTGCCCGGGGTGCCGTGGAGAGTCTCGAACGCGGGTCGGGCTCCGGCACGGGGGAAGCCGCCGGTACCGGCAGCGCCGGTCGGCAGACCCCCGACGCCACCGGCGCCGCCGATGGAGGCGGTGAAGCCATGAACACCGGCGATCCCGTCGAGCAGCGGTGAGGCCGCGCACAGCCAGGTTAGGCCAAAAGGGCGGATTGTTCGGTTCCGCACCGCACACGGGCGTGTGCCGTGACGTGTTTTTCCGTGGTGCGCGACACAATTCCGGGTGGAATTGCACTTGCTATTCATTGGCCTCGTGACCGGCTGATACTCCGCGATCATGGGGTGTCGGCGCACGCTCGTTCCCGGTGAAGTAACGCACAGATAACGTCGTATTCTTGCGCGCGACACGCCGGTTCGGGAGATGCTTGACAGCATGCGAACACGTCTTGCGAACCTCCAGGAGCGCGTGCGCGTGCGGTGGTTCACCCGCGAGGAGCCCGACGCGCTGCTCGAACGCAGCTTCCACGACTGCGAGTCCTGCGGTGCCAGCGTGTATGTCCTCGCCGTGCGTTGCAGGGAGTGCGGTAGCGACGTAGAGCTGCGCGCGGGCTGACCCGGGTTCCCCGGAGTGCCGGGCCGGGATCGCGCAGCAGGGGACATGCGCGACGGCGCGGAGGGGATCCGTGCCCCGCGGGACGCGCGCGACGGTGGGGAAGGGATACTCAGCGAGGTAGGGGCCTCTCGCGACAAGGGCGGGCCACCGGCACGGTGCCTGCCGCGTGCGGAGCCGGTGCGCGGGTGACAGGCGATGCCTGGTGACTTGACCGCGGTGAATCGCCCGACATATGAATGAGCCCCCGACGCCCGAGACTTCGATGAGGAGTGCTGATGGCCCGCCTTGCCCAGACCGCAGGACTGACAGACGTCCAGTCCGAGATCCTGGCCACGGTTCGCGACTTCGTCAACGCCGAGATCATCCCGCAGGCTCAGGAGCTGGAGCATACCGACGCCTACCCGACCAAGATCGTGGAAGGCATGAAGGAGATGGGCCTGTTCGGGCTCACCATCCCGGAGGAGTATGGCGGGCTCGGCGAGTCGCTGCTGACCTACGCGTTGGTTGTCGAGGAGATCGCGCGCGGGTGGATGAGCGTTTCCGGGGTGATCAACACGCACTTCATCGTCGCGCACATGATCGCCAGGCACGGTACCGAGGAACAGAAGCAGCACTTCCTGCCGAGGATGGCCACAGGCGAGGTGCGCGGATCTTTTTCGATGTCGGAGCCGGACCTCGGCTCGGACGTCGCCGCGATCAAGACCAAGGCGCGCGCTGACGGGGACGACTATGTCATCGACGGCTCGAAGATGTGGCTGACCAACGGTGGCAGCTCCAACCTCATCGCTCTGCTGGTGCGCACAGACGAGGGTGAGGACAAGGCGCACAAGAACCTCACCACGTTCCTGGTGGAAAAGCCCGAGGGCTTCGGCGAGGTCGCGCCGGGTCTCACCATTCCGGGCAAGATCGACAAGATGGGGTACAAGGGAGTCGACACCACCGAGGCCTATTTCGACGGCTACCGGATCGCAGCAGACAACGTGCTCGGGCATGCACCCGGCAAGGGCTTCGCCTACATGATGGACGGGATCGAGGTCGGCCGGGTCAACGTCGCCGCGCGGGCGTGCGGTATCGCGATCCGCGCCTTCGAGCTCGCGGTGGACTACGCCCAGCAGCGCAAGAGCTTCGGCAAGCCGATCGCCGAGCATCAGGCCGTGGCGTTCAAACTCGCCGATATGGCGACCAAGGTCGAGGCGGCGCACCTGATGATGGTCAACGCCGCGCGCCTGAAGGACTCCGGTGCGCGTAACGATGTCGAAGCCGGCATGGCCAAGCTCATCGCCAGCGAGTACTGTGCCGAGGTCACCCAGGAGGCGTTCCGTATTCACGGCGGCTACGGCTACTCGAAGGAGTACGAGATCGAGCGCTTGATGCGCGAGGCGCCGTTCCTGCTCATCGGGGAGGGCACCAGTGAGATCCAGAAGACCATCATCAGCAGGGGTCTCCTGCGCGACTACCGGTCGGCCACGTGACGGTGGCCGCCTGCCCCGGCGGGAGGGGCAGCGGCGAGTGTCCCTGCGCGCGACGAGCCCGCGGGCTCGTCGCCGCTGTGCTCGTGGCCGGTTCGCGGGCGGCGTGCGGTGGGGTAGGTCGGTGCGGGCGCGTACTACCCGGGTGATTCCGGCCTCAGCGCCGAGGCGGTCACCTGAGCCCGCGCGGGTCGGCGGCGAACGGCAACGGAGTGCCGTGCGCATCGACGTCGGCAGGGCCCGAGGCGGGTGACTCCGCCCGCGCCCCACCCGCGTTCCACCGCTGGGGCCGCGCGACCTCGTGTCGTGGGACCGTGTGACGTGTTCGAGGTCGTCGACGTTCTGCGAACAGAGTTACGCTCGATACAGGGGGATTGACACCGATGGTGATCGGATGCCGCGAGAGGTGATGCAGTGACCAATCCGTTCACTCCTGGAGGTCGCGCGCCCGGAGGTCAGCCGCGGCTGCCCACACCGCCCACGGGCTGGCCGATCGGCTCGTACGACACCTACGAAGAGGCGCAACGGGCCGTGGACCACCTGGCAGGCAACGACTTCCCGCTGGCCGACGTGACCGTGGTCGGCGTGGACCTGATGCTTGTCGAGCGGATCGTCGGCAAGCTCAGCTGGGCGAAGGTGCTCGGTACCGGGGCGTTGACCGGCGCGTGGTTCGGGCTCTTCGTCGGGCTGCTGCTGAGCTTGTTCGGCGGTACGGGCGGGCTCGACTACACCCCGCTGCTGGTCGGCATCTCGGCGGGCGTGTGCTTCGGCATGGCGTTCGCCGGTATCAGCTACGCCTCGGCGAAGGGGCGCCGTAACTTCTCCTCATCGAGCCAGCTCGTGGCGGGTCGTTACGACGTGCTGTGCCAGCCGCGCAACGCCGAGAAGGGCCGGGACCTGCTGGCGAGGCTGTCCCTCGGTCCCTCCGCCCCGCCACCGGCATAACGGCGGCCGGGCTCGCCGTGCGGCCGCGCCGTACGTGCCGAGCCGGCCCCGAACGGTGAACCGGCACTCGCCTGGCGGGTTCGAGTCCCTGCCCGCGCGTGGGAAACGCCACAGCACGCGCGAACCCAGGGCGGCGCGACGCGGCGCGGCCACGTCGGGGATGATCAGGGGGCATCTGGTTCGATGTGCTGGCGCGCCGTGCCGGACGGTGTGCGCCTGCTGTCCGCGAGCCCGTCTGTGAGCAAGGAGGAACGCGCCGTGCAGTTCGGTCGGTACTACGAGGAGTTCGAGGTCGGTGCGGTGTACAAGCACTGGCCGGGCAAGACGGTGACCGAGTACGACGATCACCTGTTCTGCCTGATCACGATGAATCACCACCCGCTGCACATGGACGCCAACTACGCGGAGGAGACCACCGACTTCGGCAAGAACGTCGTGGTCGGCAACTACATCTACTCGCTGCTGCTCGGCATGTCGGTGGCGGATATCTCCGGTAAGGCCATCGCCAACCTCGAGGTGTCCTCGCTCAAGCACGTGAAGCCGACCTTCCACGGCGACACGATCTACGGTGAGACCGAGGTGCTGGACAAGACGCCGTCCAAGTCGAAGGACGACAGGGGTGTGATCTCCGTGGAGACCCGCGGGTACAAGCAGGACGGCACCATCGTGTGCACCTTCCAGCGCAAGGTCATGGTGCCGAAGCAGTCCTACGGTGAAGCTCGTGGTGGCGAGCAGCCCGGCCGGCCCGAGCCCCATGAGTAACGACCGGCTCGCCGAGATCAAGCAGCGGCTGCAGCGGTTCGCCGAGCACGAGGTAGCGGGCGCGTCGCCGCTGTACGAGCACCTGGCCGGGCACGCGGCGACCGACGACGACGTCGCCGGGCTGCTGCTCGCGGCGCCGGACGACCAGGCGAAGCCGACCTTGCTGCTGGCGACCGCGCACCGCCTCGTCCAGGCCGAGCCGCTGCATCCGCTGTCGCGGTACTACCCGACGCTCGGCGGATTCGACGGTGTCGACAGGGAGACGTGGCCGCTGTTCCGCGACTTCCTGCTGGAGCGCGCCGAGCCGGCACGGGCCATCATGGCCACGCGGTCGACGCAGACCAACGAGGTGGGTAGGGCCGCCTTGCTGTACCCCGCTGTCGCCCTCGCGGCGAAACAGGCCACCGGCAAGGTGGCGCTGCTCGAGGTCGGCTGCAGCGCGGGGCTGTTGCTCGGCCTGGACCGGTTCAACTATCGCTACCAGTGTGCCGGTGGTGAGCAGCTGACCGCAGGGCCTACCAAGACGGCGATCGGTCTGCATTGCGCGCTCGAACTGGCGCCCGGCGCGGCGGCGCCGCACCTGCCCAAGAAGCTGCCGGTCGCCGCGCGGCTCGGGCTCGACAGGGAGCCGGTCGACGCCGCGGACGAGGAGGAGCTTGCCTGGCTGGAGGCCTGCGTGTGGGCCGACCAGCCGGAACGCGCGCGCTTGCTGCGCAGCGCCGCCTACGAGCAACGCAAGCACCCTCCCGAGCTGGTGGCGGGGGACGCGGTGGACGACCTGCGTACCGCGGTGGATCGGCTGCCCGCTGACGCGCCGCTTGTGGTGATGACCAGCCACACGCTGCCCTACCTCGCACCGGAGCGGCGTGCCGCGTTCGTGGCCGAGCTGGCCCGGCTGGCAGGCGAGCGGCCGCTGTGGTGGGTCAGTGAGGAGAACTACGAGGTCGGGTTGACCCACGTGGCCCCCGGGCAGGAGGAGCTGAGCTACGACCGTACGGCGCAGTGCACCCTTGGCATGGTGAGCTGGAGCGGCGGTCAGCCGCTGGCGCGCGTGCTGGCCACGACGGCGCCGCACGGGCAGCGGATGGCGTGGCTGGCGGGGTAGCCGACCGTGTCCGCCGGGGGCCGGGGCGGGCGGCGGCTCCACGGGTGCGTGGCGCGCTGTCATGACCGAGGCAGCGCCTGCCAGGACCGCAAGGCCTCGGTGAGCCCGGGGACGATCTCGCCGGCACGGTCCAGCTCGCGGTACTCGGCCGCGCTGACCCAGCGGGCATCGGCCGCGTCGTCGCCCGCGCGCAACGGCCCGCCGGTGCCGTGGCAGCTGTAGTCGTGGATGTCGAAGACCCCGCGGGTCACGGTGCCCAGCAGCGCGCCGGGGCGCACCTCGAGCCCCGTTTCCTCGCGTAGCTCCCGTACGAGTGCCTGCGCATCGGACTCGCCGGGCCGTACCCGCCCGCCAGGCACCGACCACAACCCTTTCCCGGGCTCGTTCGCGCGCCGGATCAGCAGCAGCCGCCCCGCCGGATCGTGGACGACACCCCCGACGCAACGGACCCTTTCAGTGTGCATCATGATGAATACGCAGAGTGACTATCGGCGTGTGATCGTGCCATACGCTGACCCATGCGCGGGACTTTCCTCCCCTTGGCCCGGGTTGGTGCGGTACAACGGTACTGTTTGCTCCGTTATGCAGGTGTGACGAGAAGGACGGGATGATCGCCGTGAAAGCGAAGAAACCTCTCATCATCGTAGGTGGTCTGCTCGTGCTGTTCTTCGTGATGTCGCAGCCAGGTGGTGCGGCGGGGATGGTGCACAGCATCCTCGGCATGCTGCAAAGCGCCGCCGAATCGCTGATCACTTTTGTCAGCACGGTTTTCAACCCATGATCTGAGACACTGCGAATATGTTCTCACCACGCGACCCCGACGAGTACTTGCTGGACACCGAGCGGCGAGTCGTGCGGGTTCGCCGGCACTGGGCGTCCCTGATCTGGGACAGCTTCGAGACGGCAGCGCTGCTGGCGGTGGCCGTGATGATCTCCTACGTGCTACCGCCGACCGACTGGGCCGTGTACGTGCACAACGTGCTCTGGTACGCGGCCCTGTTCGTGATCCTGCGATTCGTCTGGCAGATCATGTTGTGGTGGGCGGAGAACATCATCGTCACCGACAAGCGCTTCATCATGACCCGCGGCATCTTCACCACCAAGGTCCTGATGATGCCGATCTCGAAGGTGACCGACCTCACCTACCAGCGCAGCCCGTCCGGCCGGATGCTCGGCTACGGAACCATGGTCCTCGAGTCGGCGGGCCAGATACAGGCACTCAACCACATCGACTACCTCCCCAACCCGGAAGAGTTCTACGATGCGATCTCCGAGCTGGTTTTCGGGGACAAGAAGAAGCAGGCGGAGTCGTTCTCGATGACCAAGGCCAAGCGGCTCGCCGCGGGGAAGAGGCTGGTCGGCTGACGCCCCGGCCGGCCGATCGGAGAGACTGCCAGTGTGAGTCACTCCGATCTACGTATCGACCTGCACACGCACTCCACCGGCTCGGACGGCACGGACACGCCGTCCGAGCTCATGCGCGCCGCGGCGGCCGCCGGGCTGGACGTGATCGCTCTCACCGACCACGACTCCACCGGCGGCTGGGACCAGGCAGCCGCCGCGCTGCCCGCCGGGCTGACGCTGGTTCCCGGCGCTGAACTGTCGTGCGCCTGGCACCTCGGAGACGGGCGCGCGATCAGCGTGCACCTGCTCGCCTACCTGTTCGACCCCGAGTCGGACGCGATACTCGCCGAGCAGCGACGGTTGCGCGCCGAGCGCCGGTCCCGGTTACACACCATGGCCGGGCGTATGGCGGCCGACGGGCTGCCCGTCGATCCGGACGCGCTGCTCGACCGGCTCGCCCCTGACGTGCCCGCCGGGCGGCCGCACCTGGCTCGCGCACTGGTCGATGCCGGTGTCGTGCGGACGGTGGACGAGGCGTTCTCCCGGTATCTCGCGAGTGGCCGTTCCTACTACGTGCCGCGTGCGGACACCCCTGTGGAGTCCGCGATCGACATGGTGGCCGACGCGGGCGGGGTGACGGTACTCGCGCACCCGTTCGCGCACGACCGTGGCCCCACGATCGATGCCGGGGTGATCGCCACCCTTGCCGATCGCGGCCTGACCGGGGTCGAGGTGGACCACCCCAACCACGATCACGCGGCCCGCGCGCGACTGCGCGAGCTGGCCACCGAACTGGACCTGTTGCCGACGGGGTCGAGCGACTACCACGGGACGAACAAGCAGATCGTGCTCGGTGCCGAGACCACGGACCCGGACGTGTACGCCGAGCTGCTCAGGCGGGGACGTGGCAGTACGGCCGTGCGGGGAGAAGGGGGCCGTTGACCGTGGACTATCTCGACATCACGGTGTTCGCGACCGCGCTGATCACCCTGTTCGTCATCATCGACCCGCCAGGAACGATCCCGCTATTCCTCAGCCTGACCGGCAGGAAGTCGGTGGCCGCGCGAGCGAAGGCCGCCTGGCAGGCCACGCTGGTATCGCTCGTGGTCATCTCCGTGTTCGCGGTCGCGGGCCAGGCGATCCTGAGCTACCTGGGGATCGGCATCCCGGCCCTGCAGGGCGCCGGCGGGCTGTTGCTTCTCCTGGTGGCGCTGGACCTGTTGACGGGAAGGGAGAGCGCACAGCCGGAGGCGGCCGAGGAGGTCAACGTCGCTCTGGTACCGCTCGGTACTCCGCTGCTGGCCGGGCCGGGCGCGATCGCGGCGACGATCGTGTTCGTCCGCCAGGCCGAGGGGCAGCTACCCGCGTACACCGCGCTGGCACTCGCCATCGTCACCGTGCATGTGGTGCTGCTGCTCTGCCTGCGATACTCCGGTGCGATCATCAGGGTGATCAAGGAAAGCGGGATCACCCTGGTCGCCAAGATAGCGGGTCTGCTGGTGGCCGCCATCGCCGTGCAGCTCATCGCCGACGCGGTGCGGGGATTCATCGACGCCGCGTGAGAGCAGTAGGGTGATCGGCGACCTCGGACTGGCAGGGACCCGGGTGCTGGGGGATGGGAGATCGGTTGCGCGCTATAGCCGGGACGTTCGCAGCGGGCTTGTTGTTGCTGGCCGGCGTGCTGGTGGTGGTCGAGCTGGGTGACCTCACCGGTGGGCTCACGGGGCTACGGCCGCCGGCGATCTGGGCGCACCTGCTCGGCGGTGTCGTCGCGCTCGCCGCTGCCGCGTTCGCCGAGCTCCGTTCCGGGCTGTGGTCGCGCCTGGCGGCAGCGGGTTCGCTGCTGGTGGTGGCGATAACCCTGAGCGCCGTCTGGTTCACGTAGGGCGGGTCTCTAACCCGCGAGTGCCACCAGCTTGCCAGCGCGCTGCTCGAGCAGTACCGGGCCGCTCGTGGCCAGCCGGACAGGGCCGGAGTAGGCGCCGCGGTCGACGCTGATGGTCCGCTCCGCCTTGCCGGTATCCGCCTCGACGACGGCGAGCCCACCGTCGATCGGCATCAGCAGCTCGTCGCCGTAGGCGACCGGCGGCCCGAGCGTGTCCGGAAGCGACCACTGCGGTTCCAGGTCCGCTCCGGCAAGCGCGATCGTCCCGGAACCGGTGTACCAGTACACCGTGTCGCCGGTCCGTGAGGTCGCGACCACGCGCCCATCGGGGTCGCCTGCCAGGTCGTCGGCAGGGAGCTGCAGCTGGTACCCGGCCAGCCGCTCCCCGTCCGGGCCGTACACGACCAGCTGCTGATCCTCTCCGGTGGCGACCGCGGCGAGACCGGGTTCCTCCCCGGACATGGCGATCACGCGAGCCGAGGTGCCGTCCAGGGTCGTGCTGTAGCGTTCGTCCGGCTCGTCGCTACGCATCTCGTCGTCGGCCTGATGGGTCGTGCCGATGACGGTGAGCCGGTCGGTGTCGTCGTCCGGGCAGCGTTCCACCAGGCCGACCTGCCCCGCGGCTACCGTCACCGACCCGTAGGCGCACCCCTGGCGTGGCTGTTTTCCCGGATGAACCTTCGCCGGAACGTCGCCGTACTCCATGGTGCGCACCAGGTCCTCGGACCAGGCGTTGAGCAGGGTCTCCCCGGTGGTCACCAGGTGCGAGCCGTCCCCGATCAGCAGGGCATCCGCCTGGGCATCGCCGTTGCGCTGGGCGGTGCGATGCCCGCTTTCCGGGGAGAGCTGGGTGACCTCGCTACAGCCGTCCTCCTTGCGGTACGCGGCGGTGACCTTGTCCCAGTGGTCCGATAAGGCACACAGGTCGAGATCGCGCGTGTAGCTCCAGCGCGGCTCGCCGGTGCGCGCGTGCCGCCCGGTCACCGCGCCGTCCTCGGCGGTGACGACCGTGCCGCCGACCGTGACCGGTACGGTCGTCACCGAGCTCGGCGCGCTCCACAGTTGCGCGAACGACTCCGGTGCCCGCGTAGGAGGTTGCAGCTCAGGTGCCGGCTCGCCGGTCGTGACCTGCTCGGTGGCCACACTGTCCCCTGTGCGCCAGGCGAGGACGCCCGCCAGGGCGACACCGACCGCGAGCGAGACGGCCGCGACCCTGTCGCGCCGTCGCGTCCACGGTGAACGGCGGGAACGTGCCCGTACCACGGTTACTCCGTCGAGTTGCTCGCGGACTCCTGCCCGGACCGTGTCCGGCGCCTGCGGCGGCTACTGCCGCCCTGCCCGGACTGCTCGGAACGTTCGCGCTGCGCCCCGTTTCCGGCCGAGGAGCTCGAACCGCCCCTGGAACGGCGCCTGCGCCTGCGGGGTGCCGTGCCATCCTGCTCGGTACCGTCCGAGTGCTTCTCGCCCGTGTCCTGGCCGGCATGTCCGGCCTGGGTGGACTGGCCGGACGAACGGCCGCCGCCGCGTGTGCGCCCGCGGTTACGGCCGGAGCCGCGCCCGTTCGACCCGGTGCGGGACGACCGGGTGCGCGCGGCGCCGAAGTCGTCGCTCTCCTCGGCGGACAGCCCCGCCCTGTGCCGGTTGGCGATCGGCAGGCGCCCGGTCGTGTCCGTGGGGATGTCCAGGTCGGTGAACAGGTGTGGCGAGGTCGAGTAGGTTTCCGTCGGCTGCGGGATGTCCAGCCCGAGCGCGTCGGAGATCAACTTCCAGCGGGTTTCCTCGTCCCAGTCGACCAGGGTGATCGCGACACCCGTCTTGCCTGCCCGGCCGGTGCGGCCGATGCGGTGAATGTAGGTCTTCTCGTCCTCGGGGGTCTGGTAGTTGATCACGTGCGTGACGTCGTCCACGTCGATACCGCGAGCCGCGACATCCGTGGCCACCAGCACGTCGATCTTTCCGGCACGGAAGGCGCGCAGCGCCTGCTCTCGCGCGCCCTGACCGAGGTCGCCGTGCACGGCGGCCGCCGCGAAACCGCGCTCGCCCAGGTCGTCGGCGACCTTCTGCGCGGTGCGCTTGGTGCGCGTGAACAGCATCGTGAGCCCGCGGTCCCGCGCCTGCAGCGTACGGGCGATGAGCTCGGGCTTGTCCAGCGAGTGCGCCCGGTAGACGAACTGCTTGGTCCGTTCGTGTACCGCGCTCGCGTCGGTGTCCTCGGCGCGGATGTGCGTCGGCTTGGTCAGGAACGTGCGGGCCAGGGTGATGATCGGGCCCGGCATCGTCGCCGAGAACAGCATGGTTTGCCGCTGCTCGGGCACCATGCCCAGGATGCGCTCGATGTCCGGGAGGAAGCCGAGGTCGAGCATCTCGTCGGCCTCGTCGAGCACCAGGTGTGCGAGCTTGCCGAGCACGAGATGCCGCTGCTCGGCAAGGTCGAGCAGCCGTCCGGGCGTGCCCACCACGATGTCCACGCCGTCGCGCAGCCCTTCGATCTGTGCCTCGTACGGCCGCCCGCCGTAGATCGCCAGCGTGCGGACCTGCCGGTGCTTGCTCGCCTCCTCGAGGTCCTTGGTGACCTGCAGGCACAGCTCGCGCGTGGGAACCACGACCAGGGCCTGGGGCGTGCCGTCGCCGGGTGCCTGTATCTGGTGGAGCAGCGGGACCCCGAAGCCGAGCGTCTTACCCATGCCGGTGCGCGCCTGCCCGATGATGTCCTCGCCACGCAGCGCCAGCGGCAGGGCGAGCTCCTGGATCGCGAAGGTCCGTTCGATACCGGACTCGCCGAGCGCCCGTACGATGTCGTCGGAGACGCCGAGCTCGGCGAAGGTGGGGGGTTCGGCTGTCGCCGAGCCGCTCACCTGCACCAGGCGGGTGTGGTCTGTGTCCTCGGTGGTTGACTCACCATTCTCTGCGGGTGGAGGGCCAGATGTGTTGTTCATGCTTGCGGTCAGTGCGATCGCCTCTCTTGTCCAGCGCGCACATGCGCAGCCCTGGCCAGTCGCACTCGCGGTGTGTCTGCGCCGCGCTCACCCGTACCCGACCTGACGCGGTCGTGGTCGAGCGGTGCTGCTTGCCCGGTCGGGACGGTTCCCGTGATGTGCACGCACCGTTGTCTTGCATCGCTGTGTCAGTGCCGCGACGAAGCCGCGACGACTATCACGGCGGCGTGTCCGGCTGCCCGCGGTAACGCAGGCCGCTACCCCCAGGATAGGTTCCTGGCCGCGGGAATGTGGCGCACGATGCTCGTTATCACATTCGCCACGCAGTCTACCCCCTACTCCCGTGCCGCTGACACGCGCGCGGTCCGCTGGTCCACAGGTGTGGTGGCGGGGCGAGCCGAGGGACTCCTCCGATACACATGTGGTACCCGAGGAGTCCTTCGGCTCGCCCTCGAGGGACCGCTAGGGTAGCCGTGTGTCTGAAGTGCGTAGCGAAGCGAGTGACGGGTCGATCAGCGACGGTGTAGTAGACCTGCTCGGGGTGCTCGCCTACGGGGAGCTGTCCGCGTTCGACAGGATGGCCGAGGACGCGCGTGCCGCGCCGACGCTGCAAGGGCGGGCAGCACTCGCGGATATGGCCGCGGCCGAGATCGGGCATTACCGGCTGCTGTCGGCCTACCTCGCCGAGCACGGGGTCGCTGTCGAGGGCGCGATGCGACCCTTCGTCTCGCACTTCGAGGCCTTCCACGCGTCGACAGCCCCGAAGTCCTGGCTCGAGTCCCTGGTCAAGGCGCATGTCGGGGACGGGCTGGCCGCCGACCTCTACCGGGAGATCGCCACGTGGCTCGACCCGGACACCAAGGATCTGGTGCTGCGTGTGCTGGACGACACCGGCCATTCGGCGTTCGCCCGGCACGAGGTGGCCACGGCGGTGGAGGCCGACCCCGTGCTGCGTGACAAGCTCACGTTGTGGGGACGGCGGCTGCTCGGCGAGGCGACCACCCAGGCGCAGTACGTGGTTGCCGAACGCGACGGGCTGGCCAAGCTGATCGTCACCGGCTCCGGGGACCTCTCCGGCATCGCGGGCCTGTTCCGCCGCCTGCAGCAGAGCCACGGCAAGCGGATGCAGTCCCTCGGGCTCGGCTGAGATCTCCGGTGACGGGAGGGCGGCGGGGCCGTGCCCGGGTTGGGATAGCCTGGCCGAGGAACGATCTTCCGGGAGCCGTAGTCATGAGCCGGGCCATTCACCGCGCTCGGGTCACTGAGCATCGTCAGTCACCTGCAGGAGGCGGCCCGTCCGCCGAGGCGTGAATGGTCCTCCGGGAGCACGCACCGCAGTATTCGCACAGCAGGAGGGCACGCGTGGAGATCAAGATCGGCATTCAGGAGACCGCACGGGAACTCGTACTGGCCAGCAGCCAGTCGCTGGACGAGATCGACGAGCTGGTCTCCGACGCGCTTCGCTCGGATGACGGCCTGCTGCGCCTGACCGACGACAAGGGCAGGCTGGTGGTCGTGCAGGCATCCAAGGTCGCCTACGTGGAGATGACACCGGCCGAGGCGCGCAGGGTCGGGTTCGCCGGAGGCGTGTAGCCGCGCCGTCAGCCTTCGATGTCCGCGAGCGAGGTGGGGACGGCGAACGGCGGGGTGCTCGTACCCGAGATCCGGTAGCGGTTCCACGGGTCCGGGTCCGAGATCTCGCCGGACGCCGCACCCTCGCTCGTGGTGATCGTGACCTTCTTTTTCTTCCCGCCGGCCACCTGGTCGAGTTCCTGGTTCGCGGCGATGCGGCCGTACCAGCGGTAGTAGCCGTCGATGGGCTGGAAGTGGCCGCGCAGCTGGACGTCCACCGTGAGGGTGGTGTCCTCGACGAGCAGGCTGGCCTGGCCGACGTAGCCGTCCTCGTCCTGGTCGTGCTCGCTCATGACTCGCTCTCCTCGATGTCGTCGTGACGCCCGTGTCGCCGGGGTGGGGCCGGACTCCCGGCCCCGGGGTGCCCACGGGCAGCCGGGGACTACTCGGCAGCTTCCTCCGCTGACCCGGACAGGGGGCTGAACTGGATCACCTTGTTGACCTCGAGCGGCCTGTTGGGGTCGATGATGACGCCCTGCTGGCGGCAGATGCCGTCGATCGCTGCCCAGATGATCTGGGTGGTGTACTCCACCACGCTGTCCTTGCCCATGGAGCGGCGCTCCAGCCACCACTCGCCGGTGTTCTGCACCAGGCCGACCACACCGTACGCCCAGGGTTCGGCCGACCCGGAGTCGAGCCCGAACGCGCGCATGTAGTCGCCGAGCAGCGCGGTCACCGCGGTCGCGATGAATTCCTTGTCCTCCCCGACGATGTCGGAGTCCGGCGTGCGCTCCACGGTGTGGCTGGGGCGCGCCAGCAGGCGGTAGAGGTTGGGGTATTCCTCGATCGTGGAGAAGAACGCGTCGATCACCGAGCGGATGCGGGGCAGCGGCGCCAGTTCCTCGTTCAGCGCGGGCATCAACCTGTTGAACAGGATCTGCGTGCCGTGTTGCCCGAGCGCTACGTAGAGGTCCGCCTTGTCTGTGAAGTGCCGGTAGAGCACGGGTTTGGTCACGCCGGCCTCGGCCGCCACGTCCTCCATGCCGAACTCGGGACCGTGCGTGTCGAGCGCGCGTAACGCGGCGTCGACGAACTCGGCCCGTCGCTCGATGCGGTGCTTCTTCCACCGGTCGCGCCGCGCGTCGCCCTGTGCGCTGGACTGCTTGCTGAGCTGCTTGCGATTGCGCTTGACATCCCCGGACATGGAGCTCATGCTACCACTAGGTAACCGTTACCACCGGTTACATACAAGCGGGTGATTTTGGACCAGGGGAAGAAGGGCGGTCTTGCAATGACGCAGGCGCTGAAAGCGGGGGACCCGGAGAAGACCTCTGAGCGGCTGCTCAAGTCCTCGGCCGGCAAGTTCTACGATCCGGACGTCGACATCGACTGGGGCGCTCCGCTCGACGAGACCAAGCGCTACATACCCGAGCACCGCGTGTCGCTCTACGGCACGTACCTGTGGGATCGCCTGACCGAGCAGCAGCGCATCGAACTGACCAAGCACGAGGGCGTCAGCGTGGCCACCAACGGCATCTGGTTCGAGGTGCTGCTGATGCAGATGCTGCTCAAGGAGGTCAACGACGCCGATCCCACCTCGAGCCGCGCGCAGTACATGCTTACCGAGATCGCCGACGAGTGCCGGCACTCGACGATGTTCGCGCGGCTGGCGAGCAAGGCGGGTGTGCCGGCGTACGGGCCGGTGCGCTGGAGGCACCAGCTCGGCAAGGTCCTTCCGGTCGTCGGCTACGGACCCGCGCTCTACGGCGCGATCCTCGTCGCCGAGGAGATACTGGACCGCCTGCAGCGGGAGCAGATGAACGACCCCGAGATCCAGCCGCTGATGCGTATGGTCAACCGCATCCACGTACTGGAGGAGGCCAGGCACGTCACCTTCGCGCGGGAGGAGGTCGCGCGCGGTATGCCGCGGCTGGGCAAGGCCGAGCTGGCTTACCAGCGGTTCCTGATCGCGTTCGTGTCCTTCCACATCACGCGCAGCATCATCAACCCGCGGGTGTACTCCGCGGTCGGTATCGACCCCAAGGAAGGGCACAAGGCCGCGCTGCAGAACCCGTACTTCCAGGAGACCCTTCGCTACTCCGGGGAGAAGATCATGCCGTTCCTGCGGGAGAACGGTCTCGTGGGTGCCCCCGGTATGTACTGGTGGCGCAAGTCCTTCCTGGTCGGCGAGGGTGATGCCGCGTGACGACGGTCGATCACGCGGGTGCGTCGCCCGCGGAGCGGCAGGCGGCGCCCTGGGATCCCAGCCTGCGGCACCGGATGCTCACCTCGGACGGGACAGCGCTGCACGTACGGGAGTCCGGCCCGTCGACCGCCGAGGTCACCGTGGTGCTGGTGCACGGGTGGACGCAGGACAACACGTGCTGGGAGCCGGTAGCGGACCTGCTCAGCGGCGACGTCCGCGTGCTGCGTTACGACCACAGGGGGCACGGGGCGTCGGCGCCCGCTGCGCCGGGGACGGCGACCATCGCCCAGCTCGCCGACGACCTCGCGGAGCTGATCGACGAGCGGGCGCCTGCCGGTCGGCTCGTGCTCGCCGGGCACTCGATGGGCGGCATGACGATCATGGCCCTCGCCGAGCGATACCCGGAGCTTGTCGCGGAACGGGTCGTCGGCAGCGCGTTCGTGGCCACGTCCTCCGGTCAGATGGACCGCCTCACACTCGGCCTGCCCGACCTTGCAGCGCGCCGCGTGCCGCAGGTCGAGAGCGCGCTGCAGGTACTGCTGGAGAAGCGGCGCAAGGACACGCTGCCGGGAAACCCGCGGTTGCTCAGTCCGGCGACGCGCTGGCTGGTGTTCGGCAAGCGGGCCCGGCAAGCCGATGTCCTGGAGGTGACCAGGCAGGCGCTGCGGGCGCACCCGGTCTCCATCGCCGGGTTCCGGGAGTCCATGCGCGGTCATGACCGGCGCGTCGCGCTCGCGGCGCTGCGCGACAAGGCGACGGTCGTGCTGGTCGGGGACAGGGACCGGCTGTGCCCGGTCGAGCATGCCCAGGTCATCGCCGACCAGTTGCCCAACGCGGAGTACGTGCTCTACCCGGGTGCCGGGCACATGCTGACCTACGAGCGCTGCCGCGAGGTCGCCGGGCATATCAACGACCTCATCACCTGAGATCCGCGATGCCGGAGGAGCCCGATGTGACCTTGGCTCCATCTACGGAGCCGTATGTCACATCGGGCTCTCTTTCGCCACGGGGCCGTGCCCGTCACCCCCGACCCCGGTAGCTGCTGATCACCGGAAAAAATGCTTTGTATGGAACATAAAAGTTGATCCATACGTTGCAAATAGCGTCGAGGTATCGGGTTCGATTACTCCGGTGGGTAGCGACAGGGGAGGTGATTCCCGTGGCAGCTACGCAGGACCGTGGTGTCGATGCGTTGTTGACCGATGCCGAGGAGGCATTGCGCGGTGCCGAGCATGCGCTGCAAGCGCGCGCTCCGGACCCCGGCGAGCTGTACCACGTGGTCGACGGAGCCATGCGGGTAACGACCACGCTGGCCGAGCTGGTCGAGACGACCCGGCAGCGTGCGGCCGAGTGCCTGGATGGCGAGGTGCTCAGCGAGCTACGCGCGGACCTGCAGGCGATGCACGGTTGCCTGATCACCGGTCCCTTGCTGCTGGCTCCTGCTCGGGACGACTTGCGTCCTGTGCTGGGGCACAGTCAGGCCGAGCAGCGCGGGATGGTGGTGGACTGAGGCGCGGCGCCGTCTCCTCGGGTGCTCGGCGGGGCACCTAGGTCGTGTCTCCTAGTCCCGCGTACCTGCTGCGCGGGGCCAGCGCGACGGAGGGGATCAAGAGAACGACCTAGTCGGTCACCTCCGCGCTCTGCGCGCCCTCGCCGAACAGTGCCTGCCGGTGCTCGCGCCACTCGTCGAGGTTCTCGGCGAGCTTGCGGCGCATGAACGCGTAGAACTCCTGGGTCTCGCGTAGCCGCCGACCGCCGCGGCGGTCGGCGCCGAGCAGTTCGACGCCTTCGCCTGCGAGCTGCTCGAAGGGCTCGACCGTGTCGACCCGCCGCGACATGATCGTTCCCCAGACGTCGTCGTCGTAGATCCGGTAGGTGTCCACCCGCGCACCCGGCTCACGTTCCTTGCCGATCAGGTTGGCTTGCACAAGCGTGCGGACCGCCCCGGAGATCGCCGCCGGGCTCACCCGCAGGCCCGACGCGAGGTCGGCGGCCGTGTAACGCTCGGCGTCGTCGATCAGGATGTAGGCGAACACCCGGGCGGCCATGCGCGGGAGCCCGAAATCGGCCAGCGCCATCGCGAACCGCTCGATGAAGCGCAGCACGTCCTCGCCGGGCGTGCCGGAAGGCTCGCCTGCGGCTGCGGACACGGCCATCGCTGCCTCCTCCCGAGTCGTCCGGGCCATCTGGTTCACACTATAAGATCGATTCACAAAAGGGTAAATCAATTCGGGTGAGGCCGCTGGGGAGCCGACGTACGGCGGGTGATGCCGGCATGCGCGTGTTACCGGAGCCGCACCCCGTGCCGGGGGCTCAGGAGTGCTGCAGCGGGTACCCCGCGCCGATGCCGCGCCACGCGAGCTGGGAGATCAGGCCGACCGCCTCGTCGCGGTCGATGCTGCTGGGGTTTTCCATCCAGAAGCGCGCGCTGACCTGGCTCAGGCCCACCAGGCCCGCTGCGAGCAACCGGGCGCGCGTGGAGTCGAGCCCGGCATCGGCGGTGATCGTGTCGGTCAACGCGTCAACGATATCCGTGGTCGCCCGCTCGACCGCGCGCTGCACCTGTGCGTCGCCTCGCAGGTCGGACTCGAACACCATGCGGTACGCACCCGTCCGGCCGTTGACGAAGTCGAAGTAGGCCCCCACCGCGGCGTTGACGCGGTGCTTGTTGTCGGGGGTGGAGGCCAGCGCGGTTCGCACGTTCGAGATCAACTCGTCGACGTGCTCCTCGAGCAGCGCGATGTAGAGCTCGAGCTTGCCGGGGAAGTGCTGGTACAAGACCGGCTTGGACACTCCTGCGTGCTCGGCGATCTCGTCCATCGCGGTCGCGTGGTACCCGTTGGCGGCGAAGATCTCCTGAGCCGCGGTCAGCAGCTGCGCACGGCGCTTGTTGCGAGGCAGCCGGGTACCACGGCCGAGCTCGAAATCGTTCGTGTCACTGCCGAGCGCGGTGCCCCCGCCGGCTTCGTCCTGTGGGGTGCGCGGTGCCAGACTGGTGGCGTCGATCCGCTTCGCCGCTTCGGTCATGCTTCCTCCATCGCGCGCTCGAGCGCCACACTCTGACGCCGGTCGCCGTAGCGATCCCGCGCGCCCCGTTCGCTGGTTACGGGCAACCGCTCGGGCTGCCGCTTCGACACTACCGGTGGGTAGCCCTGTCTCGGCAAGGCTTGCTGGCGTGTCAACACGTTAACCGCCGCAACGCCGGACGGGTTACGGCCCGTCTCCGGATCGAGACCGACGTTACGTACCGTCTTGCCCTGGGGCGATCGTCGCTGGATCGTGCGAGTGGGCGCGGGCATTCTTGTGGGGATGTCGACGTCACCCTCGCGCGGCCGCGCCCGGCCCGTTCCGAGCGCCCCGCTTCCCGCGAACACCGTGTTGCCACCGCTCGACCGGTCCCTGCCCCCGTGGCCCGGCGAGGTCGAGACCGCGGGCGGCGCCCGGCTGTTCGTGCGGTGTACCGGGGAGGCGCCCACCGGATACGGCGGGCGGAACGGGCACAACGTGCTGTACGTGCACGGGCTCGGGGGATCCTCGACCAACTGGACCGACCTCGGCTACCAGCTCATGCCGTGGGGCAACGGCATCGCTGTCGACCTGCCCGGCTTCGGCTTCACCGAACCGGATGCCGGGTTCGACTTCCGCATGGGCTCACAGGCCGAACGGCTGGCCGCCTATCTCGACGGGCACGGCGACGCGCCCGTGCACCTGGTCGGCAACTCGATGGGCGGCGCGATCGCGATCCTGCTCGCCGCGCGCCGCCCCGACCTGGTGCGCACCTTGACGCTGGTCTCGCCCGCGATGCCGGACCTGCGGCCCGACCCGCGCCGGCTCTCCGATCCCAAGGCGGCACTGACCCCTCTCCCGCTGATCGGTAAGCGGGTGCGCAGGGAGCTGGCCGCGCTGGGGCCGCGCGAGCGCGCGCGGCGGATCATCGAGCTGTGCTGTGCCGATCCCGACACCTTCCCGCGTAACCGGCTGGACGAGCTCGCCGAGGAACACACCGCACGCATGCGGTACGCGTGGGCGGGCCCGGCGCTGAGCCGGAGCACCGCTGAGCTGGTCCGTACCTGGCTGGCGCCTGGCGCGGGGTCGTTGTGGGTGGCCGCGCGTGAGGTGACCGTTCCCACGCTTGTCGTCTGGGGCACGCGGGACCGGGTGATCTCGGCGCGCAAGGCACTCCGCACGGTCAGGGCGCTGCCGAACGGGAGGCTGCTCCTGCTCGACCGGACCGGTCATGTCGCGCAGATGGAGCATCCCGCCGCGCTCGCCGGGGCGATGCTGGGCATGTGGCAGGCGGTGCGGGACGGCCGCTGGTGACCCGGGCGGGGCCGTGCTCGGCGTGCGCTGAGCGCGGCCGGGCGATGTGGCACGCTGGATAGCGTGCATCCACCACCGCGACCAGGAAACGGGCGCGACACTCGCGCCACTGATCGCACCCGGCGTGGCACGGATGGTTCCACGGGCGCAGCTTCCTCCGCAGGGGCCGGTGAACCACTTCGGGCGTCCTGGCGGCCGAGTGCCGCGGGCACCGGGCGGCAAACCGGCCCGCAAGGCGCCCGCAGTGGTTCACAGGGAACCGGGAGACGGCCGCGGCGGGGCGGTGCGACCGGCTCGGTGAGCCGGCTGCGCCGTTTCGGCTGGCGGCTCTACGCGCTACCCGCGCTGATGGTGCTGACGTTGCTCGTGGCCGTCGACACGGCAACCGACGCCGGGTCGTCCGACGGCGAGCGGGTCGGCACCAGCTCGCAGGCCCAGGAGCGTCGTGCGGAACATCCGCCTGTGGGTGAGCCGCCCGTGAGCGAGGTCCCGGTCGATCCCGCTGAGGTGGATGTGCCAAGCGCCGAGCTGCCGGACGGGGGCGACTTCACCGAGGAGGGCGAGCACACCTGGGAGGTCCTGGACGGCTCCGCAGAGCCGGTTGGTGAGGGGGACGAGCACTACGCTTACACCATCGAGGTCGAGGACGGCATCGACCCCGCGAGCTACGGCGGTAACGATGCCTTCGCCGAGACGGTCGAAGCGATCCTCTCCGACCCGCGTAGTTGGATCGGCAGTGGGAACGTGACGTTCGAGCGCGTCGACGGGCAGGACACCCAGCCGGACTTCCGGATCAGTCTCACCACACCCAAGACCAGCAGGCACGCGGACGTGTGCGGTTACGTCATCGAGTACGAGGCCTCCTGCTACCGCAGGGACATCGACCGTGTCGTGATCAATCTCGCGCGGTGGGTCCGGGGTGCTGTGGCGTTCGACTCCGATATCGGCATGTACCGGCAGTATCTGGTCAACCACGAGGTGGGCCACGCGCTCGGGCTGCCGCACGTGGGCTGCGCCGAGGACGATGCGCTGGCGCCGGTGATGATGCAGCAGAGTTTCGGTGTGGACAACGACTACGTCGCCGAGCTCAACGAGGGCATACCAGGGGAGGAGAGCACGGTGCCGTCGGACGGAAAGACCTGCCGGCCGAACGCCTGGCCGAACCCGCAGGCCGACACCGATGACTGAGCCGGCGTGCCCGCTGGCCGGGCACCGGCATCGCCGCTCCCGGTATGCGGCTCCCAGTATCTGGGAGGGCCCGCCACGGGAAGATACTCCCGCCTACTGTTGTTATGGGTATCGACGGCGCGGCCGAACCGCCGCGCACGCAGCGTGACCAACGAGAAGTACAAGCCGCTACGAAGCAGAGCCCGGCCACGGGGACGGGCACGTGTGGAGGATCCGAATGTCACTGCCGCCGCTTGTTGAGCCGGCCACCGAGCTCACCAAGGAAGAGGTGGCCCGCTACAGCCGCCACCTGATCATTCCGGATGTCGGGGTCGAGGGGCAGAAGCGGCTGAAGAACGCCAAGGTCCTGGTGATCGGCGCGGGCGGGCTCGGAAGCCCGGCGCTGCTGTACCTCGCGGCGGCGGGAGTCGGCACGCTCGGCGTGATCGACTTCGATGTCGTCGACGAGTCGAACCTGCAGCGTCAGATCATCCACGGGCAGTCGGATGTGGGCCGCCCGAAGTCGGAGTCGGCGAAAGCCTCGGTCGCCGAGGTGAACCCGTTCGTCGACGTCGTGCTGCACACCGAGCAGCTCACCAGCGACAACGCGCTGGACATCTTCCGGGGCTACGACCTGATCCTGGACGGCACCGACAACTTCGCCACCCGCTACCTGGTCAACGACGCCGCGGTCATCCTGGGCATGCCCTACGTCTGGGGATCCATCTTCCGGTTCGAGGGGCAGGTCAGCGTCTTCTGGGAAGATGCGCCGGACGGCAAGGGCCTGAACTACCGCGATCTCTACCCTGAGCCGCCGCCACCGGGAATGGTTCCGTCCTGTGCGGAAGGCGGCGTGCTCGGCGTGCTGTGCGCCTCGATCGGCTCGATCATGGTCAACGAGGCCATCAAGCTGATCACCGGAATCGGCGAGCCGCTGCTCGGCAGGCTGATCAGCTACGACGCGCTGGAGATGCGCTACCGCGAGGTCAAGATCCGTAAGGACCCGGAGACCCCGACGATCACCGAGCTGATCGACTACGACACGTTCTGCGGTGTGGTCAGCGCGGACGCCTCCGACGCCGCCGCGGGGCACACGATCACGCCTGCCGAGTTGAAGGCGAAGTTCGATGCGGCTGAGGACTTCGAGCTGATCGACGTCCGGGAGCCGCACGAGTACGACATCGTCAACATCAAGGGCGCCAAGCTGATCCCGAAGGACCGGATCCTGTCCGGCGAGGCACTGGCCGAGCTGCCGCAGGGCAAGCCGATCGTGCTGCACTGCAAGACGGGCGGCCGTTCGGCCGAGGCACTCGCGGCCCTGCACAAGGCGGGCTTCTCCGACGCCACGCACCTCGGTGGCGGGGTCGTCGGCTGGGCCAACGAGATCGATCCGAGCCTGCCCACCTACTGACGTCTCGGCCGTAGTCGCCCACAGGTGGGGTCGTTGCCCGGGCGGGCCGGGCGCGACGGAGGGTTGGTGGATGCGGGCACCGCACCACTACAGTCCTGGGAGTGCGCGAGCAACGATCGCAGGACCGCCTCGAACCTTTCGCGCGTCCGGCCCGGCACATCTGCGCGGCCTTCGGCGCCGATCCCGACTCGCTCGAACCCGCCGAGGGCGACGGGACGTGGCGGAGCGGCTCGGTCGTGCTGCGGCCGGTAGCCGACCAGCTCGAGTCGACCTGGGTGGCGCGTGCACTGCACTCGGTCGACATTCCCGATGTACGCATCGCCCGGCCGCTGCGGGCCACGGACGGGCGGCAGATCATCGGCGGCTGGGTCGCCTACCGCGACATCGCCGCCGAGCCCGGTGAGGTCCGCAGGCCCCGGCTCGACGAGGTGGTTCTGACCTCGGTGAAGCTGCATCGGGCGCTCACCGGTATCCCCCGCCCGGAGTTCCTGCGGCGCCGCGCGGGCGCATGGGCGCGAGCCGACCGGATGGCATGGGGCGAGGAGGACGCCGAGCTGGCCGAGGGCGCGGGTGGCCGCTGGTTCGAGATCCTCGCGGCGTCCGCGCGCCCCGTGACGCTACCGGACCAGCTGGTGCACGGTGACCTGTACCGGAGCCTGCGATGGGTGGACGGTGCCGGTCCGGTCGTGCTGGATTTCCGCCCGTTCTACCGCCCCGCGGAGTGGGCGACCGCGCTGGTGGTCGTCGACGCCATAGCCGAGGGGGAAGCGGGTGTCGGTCTCGCACAAGGGTGGGCACACCTGCCCGAGTGGTCCCAGATGCTGCTGCGTGCGATGCTGTTCCGGCTGGCGACGCACGCGCTCGACCCCGATTCCGGACCGTCCGCGCTGGACGGCCTGCGTTCGGCGGCCGGCATCGTCAGCGAGCTGGTCTAGGGCGTGTCCCGCGCACCGCGCGAGCGGCACACCGCGCGCGAGATGTTAAGTCGTCGAAACCTCGATGCGCCTGCCTGTAACACCCGGTGGCTACGGTCGGCCGGGAACGAGGGAGGTGCCCATGCAGACGGACCAGCCCGCTGAGGTGCAGGCAGCGGCGCGCGGGAGCGCCCCCACGCACTGCCCCTACTGCGCGCTGCAGTGCGGGATGCGGGTGGAGGCCACGCAGGGGGCGGTCACGGTGGCCCCGCGAGAGTTCCCCGCCAACGGTGGTGGCCTGTGCCAGAAGGGTTGGACGTCGGCCGCGCTGCTGGATTCCCCCGCGCGGCTGACCACCCCGCTCGTGCGCGAGCGGGGACAGCTGCGCCCCGCGGGCTGGGACGAGGCACTGGATACCGTCGCCGCGGGATTGGGCCGGATCCGTGCCGAGCACGGGGCGGACGCGGTCGGCGTGTTCGGCGGTGGAGGGCTGACCAACGAGAAGTGCTACGCGCTGGGCAAGTTCGCCCGCGTGGCGCTGGGTACCTCGAACATCGACTACAATGGACGGTTCTGCATGTCCTCGGCGGCGGCCGCGGGCACGAGGGCGTTCGGCATGGACCGCGGTATGCCGTTCCCGGTGACCGACCTCGCGGGCGCGGACGCGATCCTGCTCGCCGGGTCGAACCCGGTCGAGACCATGCCCCCGTTCGCCCAGCACCTCAGCGGCGCGAGCGGCTGCGAGGGGCTGGTCGTCGTCGACCCGCGCCGGACGCCGACCGCCGCGCGCGCGAACCTGCACCTGCAACCCGCCCCCGGAACCGATCTCGCGCTCGCGCTCGGAATCCTGCACGCGGCCGTCGCCGGAGGGCATCTCGACACCGAGTACGTGCGCACGCGCACCGACGGGTTCGACGCCGCCTGGCAGCAGGCCGCGTCCTGGTGGCCGGAACGGGTGGAGCGGATCACCGGGGTCGCGGCGGCCGACCAGCGCCGGGCGGCCGCGATGCTGGCCGGGGCCCGCAACGCCTACGTGCTGACCGCGCGGGGCACCGAGCAGCACGCGGACGGCACGGACACGGTCTCCGGCTGGATCAACCTCGCCCTGGCGCTCGGCCTGCCCGGCCGTGCCGGTTCCGGCTACGGCTGCCTGACCGGCCAGGGTAACGGCCAGGGCGGGCGGGAGCACGGCCAGAAGTCCGACCAGTTGCCGGGCTACCGCAAGATCGACGATGCGGCGTCCCGCGCGCACGTGGCCCACCAGTGGGGAATCGCGCCGGAAGACCTACCCGGAGCGGGTCCGTCCGCGTACGAGCTGCTCGACGCCCTCGGCACCGAGCACGGCGCGAAGGCCCTGCTGGTCTTCGGCAGCAACGTCGCCGTCTCGGCGCCCCGGGCCGCGCACGTGACCGACCGCCTCGCCGGGCTCGACTTCCTCGCCGTGGCGGACATCGTGCTGTCCGAGACCGCCGCCATGGCGGACGTGGTGTTCCCTGTCACGCAGTGGGCAGAGGAGGACGGCACGATGACCAACCTGGAAGGCCGGGTGCTGCTGCGGCGCAAGGCCATCGACCCGCCTGCGGGCGTGCGCAGTGACCTCCACGTGCTCGGCGAGCTCGCCACGCGGCTCGGCCAGCCACCCGAGGCCTTCCCCTGCGAGCCGCAACGCGTCTTCGACGAGCTCCGCCGCGTCTCGGCGGGGGGCGTCGCCGACTACGCGGGCATCACCTACGAACGCCTGCGTGACGGTGCGGCGCTGCACTGGCCGGTTCCGGACACGGAGCATCCCGGCACCCCGCGACCGTTCCTGGACCGCTTCGCCCACCCGGACGGCCGCGCGCGGTTCGTGCCCGTGACCTACTCGGGGCCCGCCGAGGGAGCCGACGAGGACTACCCGCTGCTGGCGACCACAGGGCGACTGCTCGCGCATTACCAGTCCGGAGCGCAGACCAGGAACGTCGACGAGCTGATGGCCGTGGACGGCGAAATGTTCGTGGAGGTGCACCCGGACACGGCACGCCGTTACGACCTGTCCGATGGCGAGGCCGCGACGGTGACCTCGCGGCGGGGCACGGTACACGCGGTGGTGCGCTGCGTGCCGTCGATGCGTATGGACACCGTGTTCCTGCCGTTCCACTTCCCCGAGGACAACCGCGCGAACCTGGTCACAAGCACCGCGCTGGACCCGGTGAGCGGGATGCCCGAGTTCAAGGTCTGCGCGGTGCGCCTGGGCCGTGACCGCGGTACCGGCCGGCAGGCGAGCGCGAGGCAGGAGGTCGCATGAACGGAACAGTGGGACGGCCGCGCAACGTGGTGATCGCCGGATACGGGATGGCGGGGGCGCGCCTCGCCGAGAACATCCGCACCCGTGACCCGCGCGGGGAGCGGCTGTCCGTCACGGTGGTCGGCGCCGAGCCGCACGCTGCCTACAACCGGGTGCTGCTGTCCTCGGTCGTCGCCGGAACCCTCCCGCGGGACGCGGTGACGCTGCATCCGGAGTCATGGGCCGCCGAGCACGACGTGACCCTGCGGCTCGGCGAGACCGTGAGCGCGATCGACACCGCGGCGCGCACGGTGCGCGTGCACGGCCCCGACGGCGAGCCCGCGGCACTGGACTACGACGCACTGGTGCTTGCCCAGGGCAGCTCGCCGTGGATCCCACCGGTGGACGGGCTGGTGCACGAGGACGGCTCTCTCGCCACGGGAGTGTGCGCGTTTCGCACCCTGGACGACTGCGCGGAGATCGCGGGCCGGGCGCGCGCGGGTACCCCGGTTGCGGTGATCGGTGGGGGGTTGCTCGGTATCGAGGCCGCGCGGGGCCTGGCGGGCCGCGGGTGCCGGGTCACGGTGATCCACCCGTACTCCCACGTGATGGAGCGGCAGCTCGACCGGGGCGCCGGGGACGTGCTCGCCGGGACGCTCGCCGGGTACGGCATCGAGTTCCGCACGGGCACGACCGCTGCCAGGTACGTGCCCGGTGACGGGGTGAAGCTCGACGACGGCGGTTACGTGCCTGCGGATCTGGTGGTCGTCTCGGCCGGGGTGCGGCCGGAGACCGGGCTCGCCGCGAGCGCCGGTCTCGAGGTCGACAGGGGAATCGTCGTGGACGACTGCCTGCGCACCAGCGATCCCCGGGTGCACGCCATCGGTGACTGTGCGCAGCACCCCGGGACACCACCCGGGCTCGTCCAGCCAGCCTGGGATCAGGCAGGGGTGCTCGCGGACCTGCTCACGGGGGCCGACGGTGCGGGTCGCTACCGGGGGACCGCCGCCGTGACCCGCCTGAAGGCCAGTGGTGTGGACCTGGCCTCGTTCGGGGACGTCGGCGCCGAGCCGGACTCGCCGGACGACGAGGTGGTGTGTCTGAACGACCCGGCGCGGGGCCGCTACGCCAAGCTCGTCCTGCGCGACGACCTGGTCACCGGTGGGGTGCTGCTCGGCGTCCCGGACGCTGCTGCGAACGTCGCGCACCACTACACGCACCGCACACCCGCGCCTGCCGACCGTCTGGCGTTCCTGCTCGGCCGCACGTTGCCGGAGGAGTCCGTGCGCGCACCCAGCCCGGCGAGCATGCCGGGATCGGTCACGGTGTGCGAGTGCAACAACGTGCCCAAGTCCGGGCTGGTCGACGCGTGGCGCCGCGGCGCGCGGTCGGTCTCGGGTCTGGCCGAGGCGACACGGGCGACCACGGGATGCGGCAGCTGCACCGGCCTCGTGCGGGGTATCGCGGACTGGCTGGAGTCCACCGAATGAGGGCCCAGGCTACGTACGCGAGCGGGGCCGGGCGGCCCAGGACCGTACGAGCAACCCCCCTACTGCGGCAAGCGAACCGGCCGCGAACACCTCGACGCGGTTGATTTCGGAAGGCGCGGGAGGCGGCAGCGCCGTCGCCGAGCCGGGCCGCGCCGAGCCCTCGGGGGTCGCACTGCCGGACTCCTCCTGCCCGAGCAGCCCGAACTCCGGGACGTGCCCGTCACGGCCGGGCGCGGAAACGTCCTCGACGACCGCGTCGAACATCTCGTCCGCGCCTTCTTCCGCTGGTGACGGGTCCGGCGCGACGCCGGGTGACGGCGGCGACGGAGGCGAACCGGAAGGTACGGCTCCCGATCGGCCGCTGTCCTCGCTCGAGGTCGCACCGCCTGCGGGCTCGGAGGAGGGACCCGCCGAGGGATCCGCCGTGTCCGACCCGGACTCCGGGGACTCCGCGGGCTCCGTGGACTCCGTGGCCCTGCCGGTCCCGGTGGGCGTGGGTTCCTGCGAGTCGCTCGGCTCGGGCTCCCCGGGCTCCGTGGTCCCGCTGGGTTCGGGTTCCGTTGTCGCGGTGGGCTCCGTTGTCGCGGTGGGTTCGGGCTCGCCCGTCTCACCGGGCTCGCTGGTCGCGGTGGGCTCGGGCTCGCCCGTCTCGCCGGGTTCCGTGGTCTCCGTGGGTTCGCCGGGCTCTGTGGTGCCGGTGGGCTCTGTGGTGCCGGTGGGGCGGGGTTCGGTGGTCCCGGTGGGCGGTGGGTGCTCGGTCGCACTGTCCTCGGGATCCGGCTCGGTGCCGGTCGAGGTAACCGGAGTGGCGGTCTCCGTGCGAGTCTGCGCTGATGTCCCCTGCTCGGCTCCCGCGGCGCCGATCGCGGCCACGGTAGTCCCGAGCCCCACCCCCAGCGCGAGTGCCAGCGCCGCCCCGTAGCTGAGCACCACCCGCTGCACGCGTCGTACGCGCATACCCGACCCCCATGCGGTTGTGTCCGCGCGGGCCCGTGCGGCGTGCTGGGCCCGTCCGTGTACGGCCTCCATTGTGCCGACGAGGAGCGTCCATGACAGCCGACCATGGTCGGGAGCTGTGAACTCGCTCAGGCACTCCACAACAAACCAGCGGCGAGTTGTCGGCGAGCGCGAACTCGGGCGAGCGCGTGACGCGCGCGGTTGCCCGAACGCACGGCAGCGCGACTCCGCTGTGCGCAAGGTGTAGCACCGTCGCCATCGCGACAACGTTGCCGGGAAACAGCCGGCCCATAGCGTGACGTCGAGCTTGTGATCGAACGTGCCCGGCACCCGACTGCCGCGTCGGGACACAGGAGGTGTGGAGATGACCACCGTCATCGAGCCAGCGGTCGAGCAGCGCGTGACCGGACGGAAGGGCCGGTGGATCGATCACTGGGAGCCCGAGGACCCGGAGTTCTGGCGACGCACCGGGCGGCGCGTCGCGAACAGGAACCTGGCGTTCTCGATCCTGGCGGAGAACATCGGGTTCAGTGTCTGGGTGCTGATGAGCATCGTGGTGGTCAACCTCGGTGCCGTCGGGTTCGACTTCGGCGTCAGCCAGACGTTCTGGCTGCTGATCGTGCCGAACCTGGTGGGCGCCGCATTGCGGCTGCCGTACACCTTCGCCATCCCGAGGTTCGGCGGGCGCGCGTTCACCACCGTCAGCGCGTGCCTGCTGATGATCCCCTGCCTGATGCTGGCGTACGCGGTGACCAACCCGGCTACGCCCTACTGGTTCTTCCTGCTCACCGCTGCCGCCATGGGCTTCGGCGGCGGCAATTTCTCCTCGTCGATGGCCAATATCTCGTTCTTCTTCCCGGAGAGGAAGAAGGGGATCGCCCTGGGGCTGAACGCGGCAGCGGGCAACCTCGGTGTCGCGGTCACGCAACTCGTCGTGCCGCTCGTGATCACTATGGGCACCGGGATCAACCTGGCCTATGCCGCCTTGATGTGGATGCCGCTGATCGTGCTGGCCGCGGCGTGCGCGTGGCTGTTCATGGACAGCATCAGCTCCGCGCGGCCGGACGGCGTCTCGTACCGGAACGCGATGAAGAACAAGCACACGTGGGTGGTGTCGATCCTCTACATCGGAACCTTCGGCTCGTTCATCGGGTTCTCCTTCGCGTTCCCCACGTTGATCGGGCTCGCCTTCGACGAGTTCACGTCCTTCGTCGGGCTCGCCTTCCTCGGGGCCCTCATCGGGGCCGTGACCAGGCCGCTCGGTGGCTGGCTCGCGGACAGGACCAGCGGTGCCGCGGTGACCGTGGCGGTGTTCGCGGGGCTGGGCGCCGGTTCGCTCAGCGTGCTGCTGAGCGTGGCCGTGGACAGTTTCGCGCTGTTCTTCGGCTCGTTCATCGTGTTGTTCGTGCTGACCGGGCTCGGCAACGGCTCGACGTACCGGATGATCCCGCTGATCTTCTCCGCGCAGACCCGGGCACGGGCGGCAGGCACCGGCGAGAACCTCGACGTCGCGCTGCGGGCCGCCAAGCGGCAGGGCGGCGCGGTGGTCGGCGTGGCAGGCGCCGTCGGTGCCTTCGGGGGCGTGCTCGTGAACCTGTCGTTCAGCTACTCGCTCGACAAGGCGGGCACGCTCACGCCAGCCCTGCTCGTGCTGGTCGGCTTCTACACCGTGTGCCTGGCTACGACGTGGTGGTTCTACCTGCGGACCCGGGTGGCCGCCGGGCGGTACCCGAGCCTGGCCTACGCCAGGGTGTGAGCAGTTTCGTCGAGGTCACGGCCCCGAGCGGGTGTCGCGCGCGGATGGTAACCCGGACGAAACGTCGGGGAATCAGGCCGGACACGGCGGGCGGTGACGATGTGAGGCAACGCGTTCGCGGAGGTGTATGGATGAGTCGCACGCTCGTTGTCGTCGGGAACGGCATGGTGGGGCACCGCCTGGTCGAGGCGGTCCGCGCCGCCGACGTCGCAGGGGACTGGCACGTCGTCGTGCTCGCCGAGGAAGCACGCCCGGCATACGACCGGGTGGGTTTGTCGTCCTATGTGGACTCATGGGACGCCGGGGCGCTGGTGTTGCCCGGGGCGGACCACGCCACCGATGAGCGCGTCGAGCTGCGGTTGGGCGATCCGGCCTCGGCCGTCGACACCGAACGCAAGGTGGTGACCACGGCGAGCGGGGCGGAGCAACCCTACGACGCCCTCGTACTGGCCACCGGCTCACGCCCGTTCGTCCCGCCGGTCCCCGGACACGACCTACCCGGCTGTTTCGTGTATCGCACGATCGACGACCTGGACGCGATCCACGCGGCCGCGCGGCGCGCGCGGGACGGGCACGGCCGGGCCTCCGGGATCGTGGTCGGCGGGGGATTGCTCGGGCTCGAGGCCGCCAAGGCGTTGCGGGACATGGACCTGTCGCCGCACGTGGTCGAGATGGCGCCGCGGCTGATGCCGCTGCAGATCGACGACGGGGGTGGGGCACTGCTCGCGCGGCTGGTCACCGAGCTCGACGTCACGGTACACACCGCTACCTCGACGGCGGAGATCGTGCGGGACGGGAACAGGCTGGTCGCGCGGCTGGGCAACGGTACCGATCTGGACGCCGACCTCGTCGTGTTCTCCGCGGGCATCCGGCCGAGGGACGACCTGGCCCGCTCCTGCGGGCTGGAGATCGCCGAGCGTGGCGGGGTCCTCGTCGACGAGCAGTGCCGGACCGGGACCGCCGATGTGTACGCCATCGGGGAGTGCGCGGCCGTGCAGGGGACGACCTACGGGCTCGTCGCGCCCGGCTACGCGATGGCCGAGGCGGTGGCCGCGCAGCTGACCTCGGGGCATCCGGCGACCTTCCCCGGCGCGGACACCTCGACCAAGCTGAAGCTGCTCGGTGTCGACGTCGCCAGTTTCGGCGACGCGCATGCCGAGACCGAGGGAGCCCTCGAGGTCGTCGTCAACGACGCCGTCGCGGGCACGTACAAGAAGCTGGTGGTCTCCGATGACGGCACGACCCTCCTCGGCGGGGTTCTGGTCGGCGACACCGGCGAGTTCAACACGCTGCGCACGCTCGTCGGCCGGGCGCTGCCCGATGACCCGGCCGCGATCCTGTCCCCGGACGGGGCGGCAGGCGGCGGCGTCGGGGTCGACGCGCTGCCTGACGAGGCGCAGGTCTGCTCCTGCAATGCCGTGACCAAGGGAGCCATCACGTCCGCGGTCCACGAGGGCGGGTGCGAGTCGGTCTCCGGCCTCAAGGCGTGCACCGGTGCGGGCACCGGATGCGGCTCCTGCGTCCCCCTGCTCAGCAAGCTGCTCGACTCCTGCGGGGTCGAGCAGTCCACGGCGGTCTGCGAGCACTTCCCCCAGTCGAGGTCCGAGCTGTTCGAGATCGTCGCCGGGACGGGCATCGCCACGTTCAGCGAGCTCATCGCCCGGTACGGCAGCGGCAACGGGTGCGCGATCTGCAAACCGGCGGTGGCCTCGATCCTGGCGTCGCTCGGCACCGAGCACATCCTGGACGGCGAGCACGCCACGCTGCAGGACACCAACGACAGGCACCTGGCGAACATGCAGCGCAACGGCACGTACTCGGTGGTCCCGCGGGTGCCTGGTGGGGAGATCACACCGGAGAAGCTGATCGCGATCGGCGAGATAGCCAGGGAGTTCGATCTCTACACCAAGATCACCGGAGGGCAGCGTATCGACATGTTCGGCGCGACGGTCGATGAGCTGCCGCGGATCTGGCGGCGCCTTGTCGACGCGGGGTTCGAGTCGGGGCATGCCTACGGCAAGGCGCTGCGCACGGTGAAGTCCTGTGTCGGCTGGACGTGGTGCCGGTACGGCGTGCAGGACTCGGTCGGCATGGCTGTCGAGCTGGAGCTGCGGTACCGGGGGCTGCGCTCGCCGCACAAGCTCAAGGCAGCCGTGTCCGGCTGCGCCAGGGAGTGCGCCGAGGCACAGAGCAAGGACTTCGGCGTGATCGCGACGGAGCGCGGCTGGAACCTCTACGTCGGCGGCAACGGTGGGGCGTTGCCGAGGCACGCGGATCTCCTGGCATCCGACGTCGACTCGGAAACGCTGGTCCGGCTCATCGACCGGTTCGTGATGTTCTACATCCGCACGGCTGACCGGCTACAGCGGACAGCGCGGTGGCTTGAGGAGATGGACGGCGGTCTCGAGCATCTCCGGTCCGTGATCGTGGACGACAGCCTCGGCATCTGCGCCGAGCTGGAGGCCGCCATGCACGAGCACGTGGCCAACTACGTCGACGAATGGAACGCCGTACTCTCCGATCCGGACAAGCTCGCCCGGTTCACGTCGTTCGTCAACGCCCCGGAGGCGCCCGACCCGACGATCTCCTTCCGCACCGAGCGTGCGCAGAAGGTCCCTGTGCTGCTGGGAACCCCGGAGGTGAGCAGGTCATGAACGCCGGTACCGTGCAGGCCAACGACCGCTCGTCCTGGACCCGCGTCTGCTCCGTCGATGCCGTCCCGCAAGCGGGCGGTGTCGCCGCGCTGCTTCCCGGCGGCGTGCAGGCGGCCGTGTTCCGTGTCCCTTCCGGTGCGGTGTACGCGCTGTCCAATATAGACCCGTTCAGCGGGGCCGCCGTCCTCGCGCGCGGGATCGTCGGTGACACCAACGGGGTGCCGTTCGTCGCGTCGCCGTTGCACAAGGAACGGTTCGACCTGCGCACGGGGGAATGCCTCGACGACGCGTCTGTGCGGGTGAGCAGCTTCGACGTGCTGCTCGACGACGGTGTCGTGTTCGTACGGGAGCCCTGGCCGTGACAACCGCGTGTTCGTGGCCCGAGCTCCCGCCGCTGACCGGCTACACCGTCGGCGTCACAGCGGCGCGGCGCGCGGAGGAGCTCGGTGCCCTGTTCGTGCGGCAGGGGGCCGCGGTCCGCTACGGACCGGCTATCCGGATCATGCCGGTCACCGACGACACGGAGCTGCGGGACAGCACCCGGGACCTGGTCGACAACCCCGCCGACGCCGTCGTCGTGACCAGCGGACTCGGGTTCCGGGGGTGGCTGGAGGCCGCGGAGGCGTGGGGCGGGTGTGACGCGCTGCTCGACATGCTCGGTGGGGCCGAGCTGTACGCGCGTGGCCCGGCGGCCGCGGGCGCGGTTCGCGCCGCCGGACTCGACGCGGGCCGCACCCCGGCATCGGCGAGTACGGCCGGGCTGCTGGAGGAGCTGATCGCCTCGGGCGTGGCCGGGCGGCGCATCGCGGTCCAGCAACACGGTGAGCCGCTTCCGCAACTCGCCGGCGCGTTGCGCGCCGCCGGTGCTGAGGTGGTCGACGTCGCGGTGTACCGCTGGGTGCGGCCACCGGACCCGGAGCCGCTCGACCGGATCATCGACGACACGGTGGACGGGCTGATCGACGCCTTGCCGTTCACCAGCGCGCCCGCAGCGGCGAGCATGCTGGCCAGGGCGGGAAGTACCAGGCGGTACGGGCCGCTTGTCGCGGCGATGCGGCGCGACGTGCTGGTCGCCGCGGTCGGACCGGCCGCGGCCGGACCTCTCGCCTCGGCCGGTGTGCCCGTGCTGCGGCCGTCCCGCGCGCGGATGGGCGCGCTGGCGTACACCCTGTCGTGCGAGCTGACCGAGCGGGCTCCGACGATCCGGGTAGCCGGGCACACCCTGCAGGTTCGTGGCCAGGCCGTGGTCGTGGACGGCGGGCTGCGTGAACTCGCCCCGGCTCCGATGGCGGTTCTCCGGGCGCTGGCAGGCAACCCCGGCGTGGTCGTCTCCCGCAGGGATCTGCTGGCGAGCCTGCCCAACGGCGGGGAGGAGCACGCGGTGGAGACGGCGGTCGGCAGGCTCAGGACGGCACTCGGGGACCCGCGCATCGTGCAGACCGTTGTCAAGCGGGGATACCGCCTGGCGATCCCGGAAGCCGAGGTCGCGGCTCCGGCGCCGGCATCGGGTGCGCCGGATGCGGGCCCGGCAGGCCCGGCAGGCGAGGCCGTGCTCGGGTGGTGAGGGCATGCTGGTACTCGCCGCGCACGGCACGCGCGCCCCGGAGGGCGAGCGCGTGATCGAGCAGCTCGCCTCCGGTGTCCGGCAGGTGTTGCGCGACACCGATGTACGGGTCGCCTACGCGGACGTGCGCGCCCCGAGCGTCACCGACGTCCTCGCCGAGGAGACCGCGCCCGCTGTGGTCGTTCCGGCGTTCCTGGGCAGCGGCTACCACGTCCGTACCGACATCCCGGGCCAGATCGCGGCGAGCGGCCACGACCGTGTGGTGCTGGCTCCGGCGTTCGGTCCGGCACCCGAGCTGATCGGAGTGCTGCTCGAGCGCCTCCGTGCCGCCGGGTACACGCGGCGGCACAGCGTGGTCCTCGCCGCGGCGGGTTCCAGCGACCCGCGTGCGCTGATGGGTGCGCACGACGTCGCCTACGCGCTCGCCGCGCGGATCGGCGCGCCGGTACGCATCGGGTACGCGGCGACCGCGAGCCCGAGCGTCGCCGACGCCGTCGGTGAGCTGCGCACCGCAACGGGGGGCCGGGTGGCCGTGGCATCCTGGCTACTGGCCCCAGGGCTGTTCCAGCGCACGCTCACCGCCTGTGGCGCCGATGCCGTCGCCGAGCCGCTGTGCCGGGACGCGGCAGGCCGCGCGGACGTGCCGAGCCGGGTCGTCGACCTGGTCGTCCGCCGGTACCTGCAGGCATGGCGCGGTTGGCGGCCCACCGTGCTCGCGGGATCCTCACCCGCGGGCTGCGATGATGGGGAACATGACCGTATCCCGTGAGATGCCGTGGCCCGCGACGAGCGGGGTCGTGCCATGACCGGGCGAAGTGGTGCCGCAGGGGACGAGCCGCTGCGGGGCCGCACCGTGGGGATCACAGCCGAGCGGCGGGCCGAGGAGTTCCGCACGGCACTGGAGCGTCAGGGCGCGACGGTACGGCACGCCCCGACGATCCGCATCGTTCCGCTGTCCACGGACGAGCGGCTGCGCTCGGCGACCACGGCGCTGCTCGACCGGCCTGCCGACCTGGTCGTGATCACCACGGGGCAGGGGTTCAAGGGATGGATGTCGGCAGCGACCGACTGGGAGCTCGGTGACCGGCTGCGCTCCGAGCTGGGCAATGCGCGGCTGGTGGTGCGGGGCCCGAAGGCGAAGGGCGCCGTGCGGGCGGAGGGGCTGGCCGAGGAGTGGTCCTCGCCAGAGGAGACCAACGCCGACGCGCTGCGCTACCTCCTCGACCGCGGGGTGGCGGGTTTCCGGGTGGCCGTGCAGCTGCACGGCGCGCCGCTGCCGGAGTTCGTCGGCGCGCTGGAGTCCGCGGGTGCCGATGTCGTGGAGCTGCAACCGTACCGCTGGCTGCACCCGCTGGACGTCGACGCGGTGCACCGGCTGGCAGAGGCGGCCATCGCCGGGGAGATCGACGCGCTCGCCTTCACCAGCGCGCCCGCGGCTGCGAACCTGCTCACGCTGGTGCGCGAGCACGGCAGGTACGAGGCGTTCACCGACGCGCTACGCCGTACGGTGCTGTGCGCGTGCGTCGGACCGGTCACCGCCGCACCTCTCGTCGAGCACGGCATCCCCGTCGTGCAGCCGCAGCGCCAGCGGTTGGGTGCGCTGGTGAAGCTGCTCGCCGCGGAGCTGCCGGAGCGCTAGGCGTGTGCCGCTCCACCGGTCGGGCCCACCGGTGGAGCGTGCCGTTCATCGCGGGTCCCACCGGTACCGGCCCAGCTCGACCCGGCCGTCGCGTGCCGGAACACCCTCGTCGGCCAGCCGCGCCAGTTGCTCACCGCCCAGGTGGTCCGCCGGCTTTCCGGTGGCCCGCAGTACGCGGTGCCACGGCAGGTCACCGCCGTCCTCCCGCAGGACACGCCCGACCAGTCGCGGTGTGGGCGCCCCGGCCAGCGCGGCGATGTCGCCGTAGGTCGCGACGCGCCCTGCCGGGATGGCGGCCACCGTATCGCGTACCCGCTCGTGCAGAGCCTCGTCCATGGACCCACCGTATCGGCCGCGTCGGTGGCGGATGGTTCGATCACGGGTATGACCTCGACGCAGCGACCGGCTCTCGTGCGCGGGAGCGGGCACGGGCCCGCGCACGAGTGGGGTGAGCGGGCCCGCAGGGTCCTGGACGGCGGGGACGGCTTCGTGCGCGTGCTCGGCGGACCGGGCACCGGCAAGACGGCGCTGCTGGCCGAGGCCGCCGCACGGCGCATCCTGCACGGGCAGGACCCGGAGCAGGTGCTGGTGCTCACCGCCTCGCGGCACGCGGCGGACTCGCTGCGCGACGCGATCACACGGCTGGTCACCGCGCGCGAGAACACCGGTGGGGTCCCCAGGACCGTGCGTGAACCCCTCGTGCGTACGGTGCACTCCTACGCCTTCGGCGTGCTGCGCGCGCAGGCGAGCCTGGAGGGTACCCAGCAGCCGCGCCTGCTGTCCGGGCCCGAGCAGGACGCGATGATCCGCGAGCTGCTCGAGGGTGACCTCGAGTCCGGCGCGGACTACTGGCCCGCGAACCTCCGGCAGGCCCTCGGCGTGCCCGCGTTCGCCGAGGAGTTGCGCGACCTGCTGCTTCGCGCCGCGGAACGGGGGCTGGGGCCGGGGGACATGGTCAAGCTCGGCAAGCGCGAGCGCAGGCCCGAGTGGGTGGCAGCAGGCCGGTTCTGGTCGCAGTACGAGCAGGTGACCGTGCTGCAAGGGGCCGGGGGCAGTGCGATGGCGGCACCCGCAGCGCCCGCGCTGGACGCCGCCGAGCTGGTCTCCTCGGCGGTGTACGCGCTCATCGACGACGACGACCTGCTCGCGCGGGAACGCGGCCGTGTCCGGTTCCTGCTCGTCGACGACGCCCAGCATCTCGACCCGCTGCAGTGGAAGCTGCTGCGCCTGATCGGTGACACCGCCACGGAGTTCGTGCTCGCGGGTGATCCCGACCAGGCGGTGTACTCGTTCCGCGGCGCCGACCCGGAGCTGCTTTCCGGCGCCGATCCGGATGGTTCGCGCACCGTCGTACTCGCGGACGACCACCGGCTGGGCGGGCCGGTCCGGGAGTGCGTGGCGCGCGTCGCCGAGTCGCTGCCCGGGGCAGCCGCGCACCGGCCAGGGCGCCGCGGGAGGCGGCAGGAGCAGGGCACGGAGTCCGGTGATGATCCGGCTTCGGTCGCCGTGCGGGTGTTCGCCACGGAGGCCGCCGAGGCGAGCTGGGTCGCCGACCAGCTGCGCCGGGCACACCTTGTGGATGGCGTGGCGTGGTCGGACATGGCCGTACTCGCGCGCTCGGCCGGCCGCGTGTTCCCCGTGCTGCTGCGCGCGTTCCGTGCCGCTGGGGTCCCGGTGTCCGCGGCGGCCTCCGACGGACCGCTCGCGCGCAACCAGGCGGTGCGCCCGTTGCTGACCGCGTTGCGCGCGGCTGCCGATCCATCCGTCGTGGATCCCGATACCGCTGAGGAGCTGCTGGCCTCCCCGCTCGGAGGCGCGGATCCGCTAGCGCTACGCAGGCTCCGGCGCGGGTTGCGCCGGTTGGAGGTGGCCTCCGGGGGACAGCGCTCCAGCGACGACTTGCTCACCGAGGCGCTGCGGTCGGCCGACCCGTTGACCGGGCTCGCCGACTCCGAGGCCGGGGCGCTGCGCCGGGTGAGCGCGGTGCTGTCCGCGGGACGTGCCGCCATCGACAGGGGAGCAGGGGTGGAGCACGTGCTGTGGGAGCTGTGGCGGGAGAGCGGGCTCCAGCAGCGCTGGGCCGCGCAGTCGGAGCGGGGTGGCACGCTCGGCAGGCAGGCCGATGCCGATCTGGACGCCGTGGTCGCCCTGTTCCACGCGGCGGGGCAATATGTCGACAGGCTGCCGCACGCCGGTGTGACCGGGTTCGCCGACTACCTGCTGTCCCAGCAGATCGCGGGAGACAGCCTCGCCCCTGCTGCCGCCAAGTCCGAGGGAGTCGAGCTGCGGACGGCGCATTCGGCAGCTGGTCGCGAGTGGACGGTCGTGGCGATTCCGGGGATCCAGGAGGGAAGCTGGCCGGACCTGCGGCTGCGCGGCTCGTTGCTGGGCGTGGAGCGGATGGTGGACCTGCTGGCCGGGATCGAGTCGAAGGGCGTCTCGGCTGTCGCGCCCGTACTGGCCGAGGAACGGAGGTTGCTCTACGTCGCGGTGAGCAGGGCGCGCGAGCGGCTGCTGGCCAGCGCGGTCACCGGGGAGGACGAGCAGCCTTCCCGCTTCCTGGATGAGCTCGAGCCGCTCGCCGGTGAGGACACCGGCTCGGCACGCACGCCGGAGCGAGCGCACCGCCCGCTCGTGATGTCCAGGCTCGTGGGTGAGTTGCGTGCCGCGGTCTGCGACCCGAACACCGACGAGCGCCGCCGCGCCCGTGCCGCCAGTCAGCTCGCCAGGCTGGCCCGGGCGGGCGTCAGTGGGGCACACCCGGACTCGTGGTACGGCCTCGCGGGCGTGTCGACGGAGGCGCCACTGCGCGCGGAGGGCGAACCCATCTCGGTCTCACCATCTACTGTGGATCTCCTGATCCGCTGCCCGCTCCGCTGGGTGCTGGAACGGCACGGCGGCACGGATCCCGCGGAGCTGCCTGCCGTCGCCGGGACGATCGTGCACGGGCTCGCGCACGCGGCGGCGACCGGCGCGACGGCCGACGAGCTCAATGAGGCGCTGGCGGCGGCGTGGTCCCGGGTCGACGCGGGCGCGCCGTGGTTCTCCCGTAAGGAGCACGAGCGGATCGCCAGGATGGTGGACAGTTTCACCGAGTGGCTGCGGGTCAGCCGGGACGAGCTGACCCAGGAGGCTGTGGAGGCCGATGTGCGGGTGGAGCTGCCCGGCGAGGAGGGCGTTCCGGAGGTGATCCTGCGCGGCAGGATGGACCGCCTGGAGCGGGACGCCCGAGGCAGGCCGGTGATCGTGGACATCAAGACCGCGAAGACGCCGATCAGTGTCGCCGACGCGCAGGAGCATCCACAGCTGGCCAGCTACCAGCTGGCGATCTCGCTGACCGACTCCGCCGAACCGGGCGGGGCCCGCCTGGTTTACCCGGCCAAGAGCCACAACAAGACCGGCGCGAGCCAGCGCGCGCAGGAACCGCTCGACGAGCACTCGGTCGCGCGCTGGCTGGATGTCGTCCGTTCGGCCGCGTTGGCCAGCGTCGGCCCGGAGTTCGTCGCGCGGGAGAACCCGGATTGCCCGCGCTGCCCGGTCCGTTCGTGCTGCCCGCTCCGGCCGGAAGGAAGGCAGGTGACCTCGTGACGGCCAGCCCGCAGGATGTGACGGCCGCGCTGGGGCTGCCCGCACCGACCGGTGAGCAGGCCCAGGTGATCGCCGCGCCCGCCGAGCCGGGCCTCGTGGTGGCGGGCGCCGGTGCCGGCAAGACCGAGACCATGGCCGCCAGGGTGGTGTGGCTGGTGGCCAACGGCGTGGTCGCCCCGGAGCGGGTGCTCGGGTTGACCTTCACGCGCAAGGCGGCTCGCCAGCTGGCCGAGCGGGTCCGGGCGCGGCTGCGCAGGCTCGCCGGTTCGGGGCTGCTGGACCGGCTGGACCCGACGGGAGAGCGCACCGCGCGGGTGCTCGCGGGTGAGCCGACCGTGCTGACCTATCACGCCTACGCGGGGCGGTTGCTGTCGGAACACGGGCTGCGCATCCCCGTGCAGCCGGGTGCGCGGCTGCTGTCCGAGACCGCGTCCTGGCAGTTGGCTCACCGGGTGGTGGCGACGTGGGACGGCGACATCGACACCGATGCCGTGCCGGGCACGATCACCGCCCGGCTGCTCGGACTGGCAGGCGAGTTGGGCGAGCACCTCGTGGATCCCGACGAGCTGGTCTCCTACTCGGAACGGGTGATCAACGCGATCGAGCAAGCCCCGCGCGCGAAGGGGCAGCGCGCGGACCTGCCCGTCGAGCTCACCACGATCTGCGAGCGGCAGCGCTTCCGGCTGCAGCTGCTGCCGCTGGTCGCCGAGTACGAGCGACGCAAGCGCGCGGAAGGCGCGCTGGACTTCGCCGATCAGATGGCGCTGGCCGCGCGGCTGGCGCGGGACCATCCCGAGGTCGCCGAGATCGAGCGGGAGCGGTACGGCGCCGTGCTGCTGGACGAGTACCAGGACACCGGGCACGCTCAGCGGGTCCTGCTGCGGGAGCTGTTCGGGCGGGGCACCCGGTCGCCGCTTCCGGTCACCGCGGTCGGCGACCCGCTGCAGGCGATCTACGGGTGGCGCGGCGCGAGCGCGGCCAACCTCGCCCGGTTCACCACGGATTTCCCCGGCCCACGCGGCACTTCAGTGGGACCTGCCGCGGAGTACGGCCTGCTGACCAGCTTCCGTAACCCGCCCCAGGTACTGAGCCTGGCGAACGCCCTGTCCGGGCCGCTGCGCGGGCAGGGCGCCGTCGCGGAGCTGCGGGCGCGCCCCGACGCCGCCCCCGCCGACGTGGGGTGTGCGCTGCTCGACGATGTGGACTCCGAACGGACCTGGGTGGCCGGGGAAGTCGCGAGACGCTGGTTCGAGGCGTGCGCTGGCGGGGACTCGCCCACCGCGGCCGTGCTCGTACGCAGGCGGGCGGACATGGCACCGATCGCGGAGGCACTGCGTGCGCGCGGGTTGCCCGTGGAGGTCGTGGGCCTCGGCGGTCTGCTCGACGAGCCCGAGATCGCCGACCTCGTCGCGGTACTGCGGGTGCTCGCCGAACCGCTCTCCGGGAGCGCGGCTGCGCGGTTGCTCACGGGTGCGCGGATGCGCCTCGGCGCGGCCGACATCGCCGCGCTGTCCCGGAGGGCGAGCGAGCTCTCCGCCGACTCACCCGGGGCGGCCGAGCCGGGGGCCGATCCCGACACGCTGGTGTCCGAACGGGCCGAGTCGGCGGGGCTGATCGACGCCGTGGACGACCCGGGCGGGGCGGAACGGTACTCGCAGGAGGGCTACCGCAGGATCCGGACCCTGGGTGCCGACCTCGCCGCCCTGCGCGGCAGGCTCGACCAGCCGCTGGCGGAGCTGGTCGCCGATGTGGAGCGGACGATGCGCCTGGATGTCGAGGCCAGCAGCAGGGCCGACGGTGCGGGCCACGCGCACCTGGACGCGTTCGCCAAGGTCGTCACCGAGTTCGCCGAGCACGCGACCGCCCCGACGTTGCTGTCGTTCGTGGACTACCTGGCCACCGCCGAGCACGCCGAGAACGGTCTCGAACCCGGCGAGGTCACGGTGGCCGAGGACAGGGTGCAGGTGCTCACCGTGCATGCTGCCAAGGGCCTGGAGTGGCGGATCGTCGCGGTGCCGCACCTGGTCGACGGCGTGTTCCCTGGCAAGCGCCGGTCGGGCTCGTGGCTGAGGACTCCGACCGAGCTGCCTGCCGAGCTCCGGGGCGACGCCGCCGACCTGCCGAAGCTCGAGCTGTCCGGATGCGCGGACCGCAAGGACGTCATCGAGGCGCTGCGGTGCCATGAGGAGGAGTTCGGCGAGCGGCACGCGGAGGAGGAGCGCAGGCTGTGCTACGTGGCGCTCACCCGTGCCGAGCACTCCCTGCTGGTCTCCGGGTACTGGTGGAACGAGACCGGGTCGACGCCGCGCGGGCCGTCGACGTTCCTCACCGAGATCGCCGACCGGATCCGGGAGTCCGCCGATGCGGATGAGCCGCTCGGCAGGATCGAGGTATGGGCGGACCAGCCGCAGGAGGGCGCGGCGAACCCGTTCGTGGAGTCGGCGCGCGAGACGGAGTGGCCCGCGGACCCCCTCGGCGAGCGGCGGGCAGCGGTGCAGGATGGCGCGGCGCTGGTGCGTGCCCGGATCGACGCGGAGGCAGACCCGGAGGACACCGACGCCGGGGAAGCCGAGGACCCCGAAGGCTGGGCCGCTGATACCGACGTGCTCCTCGCCGAGCGGGAGCGGGCCCGCTCGGCGGCCACCGAGGTGCGACTACCCGGTCAGCTGTCGGTGAGCCAGCTCGTCGAGCTCGCCGACGATCCCGGTGCGCTCGCCGCGCGACTGCGCAGGCCGCTACCGAGCCCGCCGAACACCGTCGCGCGCCGGGGCACCACGTTTCACGCGTGGCTGGAGCGCCGCTTCGCCGGTGGCAGGCTGTTCGATTTCGATGACCTGCCGGGTGCGGCGGACACCGGCGCGGTGGAGGATGCGGGCCAGGAAGCCTTGCGGCAGGCGTTCGAGGCGAGCGAGTGGGCGGTGCGCACCCCGCACGATGTCGAGGTCCCGTTCGCCTGCGACGTCGACGGGGTGACGGTGCGAGGCCGGATGGACGCGGTCTTCGCCGACCCGGACGGCGGCTGGACCGTGGTGGACTGGAAGACAGGGGCCGTCCCGAACGAGGAGGCGATGCCTGCGCTCGCCGTGCAGCTGGCCGCGTATCGCGTGGCGTGGGCGGCGCTGGCGGAAGCGCCGCTGGAGCGGGTGCGTGCGGCGTTCCACTACGTACGGTCCAACCGCACCCTGCGCCCGGCCGACCTGCTCGACGCGGACGGCCTGCGCGAGCTGCTGCGTTCGGTCCCGCAAGGGTGAGACCGGCGCGGTGTGCGACCTGCGGTCAGGGGCAGCGGTCCGCAAGGACGCAGAACTCGTTGCCCTCCGGGTCGGCAAGGACGACCCAGCTTTCATCGCCTTGGCCGACGTCGGCGTGTCGAGCACCTAGGCCGAGCAGGCGACGGACCTCCTCGTCCTGCTCCAAGTCGGTCGGGTTGACGTCGATGTGGAGCCTGTTCTTGACGATCCTGCCCTCGGGCACCTGCGCGAACGTCAATGTCGGTGGCACCGGGCCGAGGTGGTTCCTGCCGTCAGGCACCTGAGGGGAGCCGATCGTGACGATTCCGTCCTCTTCGTCTTGCACCTCGTAATCGAGGACCGAGCACCAGAACCGGGCGAGACCGCCGGGATCGGCACAATCGATCGCGAGCTCGGTGAACTTACTGGTCATGTCAGTACCTCCCGGTCAGGTTGCGGGTCAGTCCCGGGCCACACGCCGGTCGCGGTGTTCGACGGCGAGGGCGTTGCCGCCACCGATGGGTGCGCGGTGGACATTCTCGAACACGTGTTCTATTATGGGTGGTGATGGTTGTTTCTGGGGATGTCGCTCTTCCTGCGTCCGGCACCGAGTGGTGGCGGGCGTCTCGGGAGGAGTTGATGGCGTCGCTGCAGTCCTTGGAGGTGCTGCAGCGGCAGGCGGCGGCGATCCAGGGGGAGATTCTGGCTGAGGTGGCCTCGCGGGGGGTGATGGCCGAGTTCGGGCACGGCACGCTGGCGGTGCTGGTGCGCAATACTCTGCGGGTCGACAAGTCCGAGGCGAATCGGCGGGTAGCGCGGGCGACGGGGTGTAACCCGGTGCGGTCCGGTACGGGGGAGGTGGCGGCGCTGGCTCCGCAGTCGGGGGTGGCGTTGCGGGAGGGTGCGATCGGGACCGCGCATGTGGATGCGGTGCGGGAGACGTTGGCCGAGATGCCGGGCACTGTGTCGGAGGGGGATCGGTGGGAGAGTGAGGCCACGCTGGTGAATCTGGCGCGGGTGTCGACCCCGGCGAAGGTGCGTAAGGCCGGGCGGCGCATCCTGGCCTATGTGCAACCCGATGGGACCTCGCCTGGTGGGGATGATCCGGCCCGGCCCGCGCGGGAGCTGCGGTTGGGGTGGCGCCGGGACGGGCGGCTGGGCCTGGTCGGGGTGTTGGATGCGGAGGCGGGTCGGGCGTTGGAGGCGGCGTTGAGTCCGCTGGCCAAGCCCCGCCCCTCGAGCGAGCACGGGCTCGATGAGCGTGAGCCCGCGCAGCGCTACGGGGACGCGCTGGCCGAGCTGGCCGACCACTCCCTGCGGGCGGGCACCCTGCCCAGCGAGGGCGGCGAGCGGCCCCGCATCGTGGTCACGATCGGCCTGCGCGAGCTGTGTACCGACAGCCTGCCGGGCGCGACCGGGCTGCTCAACCACGATATGCCGACCAGCGCGGAACAGGCGCGTCGCCTGGCCTGTGACGCGGGGGTGATCCCCGCGGTGCTCGGATCCAAGGGCGAGGTGCTCGATCTGGGGCGCGAGCAGCGGCTGGTCTCCACAGCCCAGCGCCGCGCCCTCGCCCTCCGCGACCGCGGATGTGTGTTCCCGGGGTGTGATCGGCCCGAGGGCTGGTGCCACGCGCACCACATCGAGCACTGGGCGCACGGCGGCCCCACCGACCTCGCCAACCTCGCCCTCCTCTGCGGTGAGCACCACCGCATCATTCACCACTCCGAGTGGAACATCCACATGGGAAGCGGCGGCATCCCCGTCTGCACCCCACCACCCTGGCTCGCACCCGCCATCCCCCGGCAACGGGAACCCGCCCGGGACGAACGAACACGAGACACGACGCTTCCCGCAGGCTAGCGCGGGTGCTTCTCGGATCCGGGTGCTGTACCGAGCCGTGTCACGTCCCGGCGCACGTGATCTACTACGTTGTACCGACGTCGGTGTGCCGGCCGACTGGCCGAGGAGTCGTGAGGTGAGGAGCTGTCATGAGCACGGTCGTGATTGTCGGAGACGGACCGGCTGGGTTGAGCGCGGCGCTGTTGCTGGCCAAGAACGACCAACGCGCGGTGGTCTTCGGCCAGGACAAGACGGCGATGCACAGCGCCGAGCTGCACAACTACCTGGGTATCGGCGAGATCAACGGCTCGGCGTTCCAGGCGGTGGCGCGTGAGCAGGTCACCGGTTTCGGCGCCGAGCTGCATGACGCGGAGGTCACCGGCGTCTCCGCCGAGAACGGCCGGTTCGTGGTGCGGTCCGGGTCCGGTGCCACGGAAGCGGACTACGTGGTGCTCGCGGCAGGCAAGCGCGCCCGCGGCCTCGCCGAGGAGCTCGGCGTCGACGTGGACGAGAAGCGGGTACTCGTCGACAACGAGTACCGCACCAGCGTCGACCGGGTGTACGCCGCGGGTGGGCTCACCCGCCCGAGCCGTAGCCAGGCCGTGATCTCCGCGGGTGCCGGGGCGACGGCCGCGCTGGACATCCTGGCGCGCGAGGCCGGAAAGGACATCCAGGACTGGGACACTCCACCGCGGGACTGAGCGCTTCAGCCGGTTTCGAGTGGGCGTGTGGCGGGGTCATCTGCAAGGATCGTGGGTGTGCGCGAACGGCAGGTGCATGGCGAGCGGGACGCGGAGATGCGTTCCGGTGCGCTGCTGGCTGCCGGGTTCGTGGGGATAGCGGTGGTCTTCGCCGTATGGTGGTTCGGGCCAGGGCTCTTCGCGGGCGCACCGAGCATCGACGGCCGGGTGGTCGAGGCGACCGTGGTGGAGTCCGCTCCGTGCAGCGAGCCGAACGCCACGGCGGTCGTGGAGTTCAGCGCGGGCGCCGACCGTCGCGAGGCGCCGTTGGACGCCTGCGGGCACGGTGAGGACGAGCGCATCGATATCGCCGTTCCGGAGTCGGGCGAGAAGGTCTACAGCGCCGACGTCGCCAAGCAGTATCACGACTGGTACCGGCCGGTGGGGCTGGTGCTGGTCGCGCTGAGCTGCCTCGGCGGGGCCGTCTACGCGTCGGTGATCACGCGTGCCGGCGGTCGCGTTACCTGACCGACTCGCTGCTTGCCGTGAAAGTGTTGCACTCGGCGATGCGGTTGTCCTGCGCCCCCGTGCGCCACCACGTCGCGTAGTTCTCGTTGCTCCCGTGGTCACGCCCGCCTGAGGTGTCGTCCCCGCGAGTGGCCTGGTCCGACCACGCGTTGTCGTAGGCATCCCTGGTGACGGTGCCACGTTCGACATGGGAACCGAGGAACATGCCGGAGAAGCACTGCGCCTGCAGTTCCATGCGACGGTGCAGCTCCTGGCCCGCCGAGGTGTTCCTGCCTTCCTGGTAGATCTCGTCCCAGGCAGCTTCCATGATCCCCGCCAGGTCCTGCACGTGATGCCCGTACTCGTGGGCGAGCAGCGCGAGGTACACACCGGGGTTGTTGCCGTACTGCTGGGTCTGCAGCCCGTCGAAGGGCAGGAACAGCTCGCCCTCGCAGTAGTACGCCGCCGTCTGCACGCCGACGGAGATGGTGCCGCACTCGCTGTCGAACTCGGAGCCGGTCGGAAATACCAGCTCCGGCGAGTGGAACGGCAGGTCGTGCGCCTGCAGTACCGGCTCCCACGCCTCGTCGAGGCATGCGGTCGCCGCGCGGAAGAACTCCTCGGCCGCCTCCTGGGTGCTGCGCCATTCCGGCAGGTAACACTCCAGGTTCGGCAGCCCGACCTGCTCGTCCTGTAGCAACGGGTGGTCGCCGAGCGCGAGTACCGGCTCGGCACTGGTGTCGGCCGAACCCGCGGCTCCCTGGCCGGGCGAGCTCGGGGGCGGCTCGGCCGCCGATGGTGGTTCGGCGGCCCGGGGGTCACCCGGGACGGGCTCCTCGCTACCGCCGGTGACGGCGACCACCGCCAGGCCGGCGATCATCAGCACGACACAGGCGGTCAGGGCGGCGCGGTGCCCGAGCGGCCAGCCTCGCGTACCGGTGGAGACGTCGGGCTCGCCCGTGTCGGGGTCGCCGGCCGTGCCGGGCCTGGGAGTCGTCATCTGCCGGTCCTCGCTGGGATGGTGCACGCTGCCTGCTCCAGCGTATCGAGTGTTGCGACGGCGCTTGCCGCAGCCACCCTGCCGGGTCAGTAGGGTGGAGGCCATGGGAGCAGGCGAGTTGCACCGGTACAGGCTCGACAACGGGTTGCGCGTCGTACTCGCGCCGGACACCACGACCCAGGTCGTCGGTGTGAGCGTGCATTACGACGTGGGATTCCGATCCGAACCGGAAGGGCGCACCGGGTTCGCGCATCTCTTCGAGCACCTGATGTTCCAGGGAAGCGAGAGCCTGGCCAAGCTCGCGCACTTCCGTCACATCCAGGGTAGCGGGGGGATGTTCAACGGCTCGACGCATCCGGACTACACCGACTACTTCGCGGTGCTGCCCTCGGCGGCGCTGGAGCGGGCGCTGTTCCTCGAGGCGGACCGGATGCGGGCACCGAAGCTGACCGAGGAGAACCTGGCGAACCAGATCGACGTCGTCAAGGAAGAGATCAGGCTCAACGTGCTCAACCGCCCGTACGGGGGGTTCCCGTGGATCCTGCTCCCGCCGGTGCTGTACGAGACCTTCCCGAACGCGCACAACGGCTACGGCGACTTCACCGATCTCGAGCAGGCCACGCTGGACGACTGCGCGGCGTTCTTCGACGCCTACTACGCGCCCGCCAACGCCGTCCTCACCGTCACGGGGGACTTCCGCCCGGAGCGGGCCCGCGAACTGATCGACAAGCACTTCGCCGACGTGCCCGCGCGGCAGGTGCCGCACCGCCCGTCCTTCGCCGAGCCGCGGCCCGGCACCGAGAAGCGTGATACGCATGCCGATCCGCACGCCCCGCTGCCTGCGCTGGCTGTCGGGTACCGGATGGACGACCCGATCGAGGAGATGGACAGCTACCTGGCCAACATCGTGCTCGCCAGCGTGCTGGCAGAGGGGGAGGGCGCGCGCCTGCAGCAGCGCCTGGTGCACTCCGACGCGCTGGTCAGCGACATCAACGCGGAGGCAGGCCTGTTCGGCCCGTTCGAGGCGAGGGACCCGGACACCTTCTCGGTGACGGCGATCCACCCTGCGGACGTGCCCGCGCAGCAGGTGCTTGATGCGCTGGACGACGAGCTGGACACGCTCGCCTCCCGCCCCCCTGAGCAGGCCGAGCTGTCCAAGGCCACCGCACGGTGGACGGCCGCGCTGCACGGCGAGAACGACCGGATCGTCTCGCGGACGCTGGCGCTCGGCTCGTTCGAGCTGCTCTACGGAGATCCTGCGCTCATCCACGACCTCCCCGCGCGTATCGGTGCGGTGACCCCGGAGGACGTCGCGGCCGCCGCGAAGGCCCTGCGGCCCGACTCGCGAGCGGTGTTGTTCGTCGAGCCGAGCTCGAACTCGCAGAACGCCACGCACGACACGGAGGGAGCGCAGTGACCGGGACATCCGCGCAGCCGCAGCAGGGGGCGCACCGCAGTGCCGAGGAGATCGGCACCACCCCGCACGGTCCGCGACCGCTGCCCGAGCTCGGCGACCAGCGCGCCGCCGCGGAGCTGGCGGTAACCGACACCGTCCTCGGCAACGGGCTGCGCCTGCTCGCGGTGCGCAAGTCCAACGTGCCCATGGTGGAGCTGCGGGTCCACATCCCGTTCGGTGGGACCGACCCGATGCACAGCGCGCGCGCCGAGGTGCTCGCAGAGTCCATGCTGACCGGAACGGCGCGCCGGGACCGCGTGGCGATCGACACCGACCTCGCGCTGATCGGCAGTGAGCTGAACACGGTTGTCGGCCCGGAGTACCTGTCATTGAGCGGCAGCGCGCTCGCAGAGGGGCTGCCGACGCTGCTTGACGTGCTCGCCGACGTACTGACGGGGGCGACGTACACCGAGGCCGAGGTCGCCAGGGAGCGGGACCGGCTGACCGAGCGGCTGGCCGTGGCTCGCACCCAGCCGCGGGTGATCGCGCGTGAGGCCCTGCAGCGCAAGCGGTTCGGCGACCACCCTGCCACGCGCGAGGTGCCCGAGGCCGCCGATGTCGCGGCGGTGACGGCCGAAGACGTGCGCGCCTTGCACGGCGCCGGGGTGCTGCCGAGCGGATCGGTCATGGTGCTTGTCGGTGACATCGACCCGGACACGGTCGTCACCGACGTCGAGCGTGCCCTCGGCGGCTGGGACGCGAGCGCGGCCGCCTCCCGGATCGAGCCCGTCCCGCGCGTGAGCGGTGCCGACATCAGCCTGGTGAGCAGGCCGGGAGCCGTGCAGTCGCAGATCAGGCTGTCCGCGCAGGCCGTGCCGCGCACCGACGAGAGGTACGCCGCGCTGCAGCTGGCCAACCTCGCCTACGGCGGGTACTTCTCCTCCCGTCTCGTGGAGAACATCCGCGAGGACAAGGGCTACACCTACAGCGCGCACTCCGGGTTCGACTTCACCGGTGACTCCGCGACGCTGGTCGTGGACGCGGACACCGCCAGTGAGGTGACCGCGGCCGCGCTGCTGGAGACACGCTACGAGCTCGGCAGGCTCGGGCTGGTCCCGCCGACGGAGGAGGAAGCGGACGCGGTGCGGCAGTACGCGATCGGCTCATTGCTGATCGGGACCTCGTCGCAGGCCGGGCTGGCCAACCAGCTGGTCGCGCTCGCCGACGCCGGGCTCGGCGCCGACTGGCTCGCCGCGCATCCCGGGCGGTTGGCCGACACCTCGGCCGAGGATATCGCCGAGGCGGCCATCGACTTCTTCGCGCCGTCCCGGTTCACCGGGGTCGTCGTCGGCGACCCGGGGGCCGTGCGGCGCGGGCTCACCGCGCTGGGCGGGGTCACGGTCGACGAGCAGGGCTGATGAGCGTTCCGTTCCAGCTGTCGGACGTTCCCGCGCTGTCCCGTGTCGCGGTGGATCGGCACGAGGCGCTGCGCGCCGACGCCGAGCGGCTTCGCGCCCGCTGGCCGAATGCGCGGGTGCTGCTGCTGGACAGCAAGGGGCGCGCTCCCGTACCGCACGGTGACGACGGTACTGCTGAGTGCCTCGCCTTGCGGCCGGCCAGCGACTACGGCGACGTCCCTCCGCCGGAGTCGATCTTCCTGGGCGAGTCGGGTGGCTTCGACTACTGGGCACTCGCCGACAGGGACGCGACCGGCGGCGAAGCGGTACCGATGCCGGGTCGGTTCGGCGCGCAGGTGGAGAACGTGGTCGCCGACGGCGAGTTGTGGGTCGGGCTGCGCGAGCACGGGGCAGATCTCGACGACGCGGGTGCTGGGCTGTTCACCACGGCGCTGGCCCTGCGGAACTGGCACCGGCGCGCGCGGTTCTGCGTGAAATGCGGCGGCGCCACCGAGCTGGCCCAGTTCGGGTGGGTATCGCGCTGCTCGTCGTGCGGCAGGGAGGAGTACCCGCGCACCGATCCAGCGGTGATCTGCCTCGTGCACGACGACAGGGGAACCAACGGCGAGCACGTCCTGCTCGCCAGGCAGCCGCAGTGGCCACGCGGGGGGTACTCGGTACTCGCGGGTTTCGTGGAGGCGGGGGAGTCGTTGGAGTCCTGCGTGGCCAGGGAGGTCCGGGAAGAGGTCGGCGTGGACGTCCGGGACATCCGCTACCTCGGCAGCCAGCCGTGGCCGTTCCCCCGCTCGATCATGCTGGGTTTCGCCGCGCGCGCCGACAGCTCCTGCCCGCTGCAGCCCGCCGACGGGGAGATCGAGGACGCGCAGTGGTTCAGCCGCGGGCGGGTGCGCGCCGCGTTCGACGGCGACGACCCGCTGCGCCTGCCGGGCAACTCCTCGATAGCGCGTGTCATGCTGCGCGACTGGGCCCGTGCGTGAGGCGAACACGCCACGCGGAGCACCTCCCTGTCGTGCATAATGGCGGCGTTCGTAGCACACGATATGGGGGGCAGTCGCTGCGAGAGCGCCTGCCGAAGACGGGGAGAACCGGGTGAGTTCGAGTCGGGCCGTCGGGCTCGTGCTGGGGGCGGTAGCCGACGCGGTCGGTGGCGCGCCGGGTAGCCGCCGCGCTGGCGATGTGGTCGCGGTGGCCGGGCTGACCGCCGACCAGCTCGGACGGCGCGCAGGCGGCGCTGCCGGATACGTGCTGCGTGCGCTGGGCACGGCGGCCGGTACCTGGGGAGTGCTCGGCGGCGCCGCGCTGGCGGTACGCGGCTCCGTGCTGGCCCGCGAGCTGGAACGCGAGGATCTCGACGCGGTCCGCCGCGCCCTCGCCGAGGTGGACCTCCGCGACTCGGCGGGGCTCGGCCGGGTCGGCCTGGCACGGGCTTCCGTCGAGTCGGTTGCGGAGAACACCGCGGCGCGGATGATCGCCCCGCTGCTGTGGGGTGCCCTCGCCGGGGCCCCCGGACTGGTCGCGCACCGGGTGGTGCACGGGCTCCGCGCCCGGCGCACGGGGCGGCCGGGTCCCGTGGTGCCGCGGCTGGCAGGCGAGGTGATGGACCTGGTGCCCGCGCACTGGACGGCCGCGCTGGTTGTGCTGGGTGCGCCGGTGGTCGGCGGGTCGTCCCGGGAGGCGTGGGTGACATGGCGGCGCGACGCCTCCGTGCATCCGAGCCCGAGTGCCGGCCGTGTCGAGGCAGCGTTCGCGGGCGCGTTGGAGATCAGGCTCGGCGGCAGGGCTTCCTTCCAGGGGCATGTGCGGGAGCTGCCGGTGCTCGGTTCCGGGCGCAACCCGGACGCCGGTCACGTGACCCGCGCGGTCGAGCTGTCCCGGGTCACGGGATGGTCCGCGTGTCTCGGTTCCGCGTTGCTCGCTCTGGTGACGGTTCGGCTGGCTCGGGCGTCGCGCCGGGGCCGCCGACGGGGTGGTCGCCAGGGTGGTCTACAGGGGCGTCGCCCGGTTCCTCGTCCTCGGCGAGCATCTCGGCAACCGTCTTGCGGCGCCGTGCCGGGCCGCTCCGCGACTCCCGAGCCGCCGGAGCGCCCAGCGCGCCACCGGGCCGCAGTTCCCGCACGGTGAAGTACAACCAGCCGAGCAGCACCATCACGCCGAACGCGATCCACTGCAGCGCGTAGCCGAAGAACGGCCCCGCTTCGGTGCGGGGTAGCGGGAGTGCGTTGACGACACCCGGCTGCCCGGCATCCAGCTGGAAGTACCCGGGGCGCAGCTCGGTACCGGTCGCTTCGGTGACCAGCTCCGAGCTCGCGCTGTAGACCTGGGGCCGATCGCCATTGGAGTCGGCCACGGCGTCGCGGCCCCCCGGTGGCGGCTCGTCGACCCGGGCCCGCGCCGTGACGGTGACCTCACCATCCGGTGGCGGCTCGTAGTCGGGTACGCGTGAGCCTTCGCCTGGGCGCACGTACCCGCGGTTGACCAGCACCCGGCCCTCGGCGGTGCGCATCGGGGTCAGCACCTCGAACGCGGGCTCGCCCTGCACGGTGCGCAGCCGCGCGAGGACCTCGTCGTCGGCCAGGTACTCGCCGGTGATCGTCACGCGGGACCACTCGGATCGCTCGTCGGGCGCCTGCCCGTCCGGCAGGACCGTGGTCAGCGGCCGTGGCTCGGCTTCGAGCGACTCCCGCACGGCCTCGTTCCGTGTCGTTCGCTCGTCGTGCCGGTCGAACTGCCACGGTCCGAGCACGGTGAAGCACGCGGCGGCGAAGGCGAACACCAGGATCGTCAACGCCAGCCAGCTGGGACGTAACAGGAGCTTCCACCGCACACTCCCACGGTAAGCCACGGCGTGAGCCCGCCTCGTCGCCGGTCAGCGCAGTGCCTGCGTCAGCGCCCGGGTCAGCGCAGTGCGAGCGCGGAGCGTGCGGCGGCCAGTGCCTGGCCCGCGTACCCGCCGCCGAACAGCACGGTGTGCACCAGCAGCGGGAACAGCTGGTGCAGGCCGACCCGGTCGGTCCAGCCGTCGGCGAGCGGGGCGCCCGCGTCGGAGGCGGTCTGCTCGTAGGCGTCCAGGATGTGCTCCAGCAGCGGGGCGCCGAACAGCCGCAACATGGCCAGATCCGTCTCCCGGTGCCCGCCGTGCGCGGCGGGGTCGAGCAGCCACACCCGGCCGTGGACGCCGCCTGCCCAGTGGACGTTGCCGCTCCAGGCGTCCCCGTGCAGCCGCGCGGGCGGTTCGGCCGGACCCGCGAGCGCGTCGAGGCTGTCGCAGACCCGGTCGAAGACCGCGGCCTGCTCGGCACCGAACGCGCCGCTGTCCCGCGCGGCGCGCACGTACGGTGCCACGCGGTGCCGAGCGTAGAAGGTGGGCCAGTCCGGTTCCTCGATGTTGCGCATCCCCGTCAACCCGATCCACGCCTCGGTCGGCCCGCCCGGCGGCGGGGAACCGAAGGCAGCGGCACCGCGCAGGTGAAGCCTGGCCAGCCCCGCGCCGAACTCGCTGGCGGCCTCCGCTGTGGGCGCTCCCCGGTCCACGCGCTCGATGAGCAGCCACTGCTCGTCGTGGGCGTACACGGCGGGCACGGGCACGTCTGCCGGCTCGGCGAGCCAGCGCAGCCCGGCCGCCTCGGCAGCGTGCGCACCCGGGCCGGGCGCGCGCTTGGCCACGAGCCGCTGCCCGTCCGCCGTGGTCGCGGCGAACAACGCACCGCCGAGCGGAGTGACCTCGCCGATGTCGGTTGCCAGCAGGCGCTCGGCAGCCTGCCTCGGTTCGGCGGCCCGCGCGTTCATAGCCTGCTACGCACCCACTCGACGAGCTGCGGCACGGCGGATTCGATCATGCCGAGCACGTCGTCGAAGCCGTGCTCGCCACCGTAGTAGGGGTCGGGGATCTCGGCGCCCTCCGGAGCATGCGGGTCGAAGCTGCGTAGCAGCACGGCACGCTCCGGATCGGCGAGCTTGCCGCGCAGTGCCCGCAGGTGCCCGGAGTCGGCCGCCAGGAGCAGGTCCGCTGCCAGATGCTCGTGGTCGACCTGTGCCGCGACGTGCTCGACCGGGTACCCGTTCCTGCGCAGCGTCTCGGCCGCGCGCGGGTCCGCGGGCTCGCCGACATGCCACGGTCCCGTACCCGCACTGGTGACCCGGACCCGCTCGGCGAGCCCGGCACGACGCAGATGCTCGGTGAGTACCATCGCCGCCATGGGCGAGCGGCAGATGTTCCCGCTACACACGAAACTCAGATGCACGCGTCCACCCTACGGAAGGTTCGACGGCTCGGTTGCCGGGCGGTCGGCCGGTGGCGGAGTTGTGCGAGGATCATGAGTATGGCCCCAGCCCAGTCGACGGTCGGTGACGTGCGGGCAGTGCTCGAGGCGGCCTACCCTCCGCAGCTCGCCGAGCCGTGGGACGCGGTCGGCCTGGTGTGCGGCGACCCGGACGAGCGGGTCGCGCGCGTCCTCGTCTGCGTCGATCCGGTCGAGGCGACCGTCTCCGAGGCGATCGAGCGGGGTGCGCAACTGATCGTTGCGCATCACCCCCTGCTGCTGCGCGGCGTGCACGGTGTCGGCGCCGACACCGTCAAGGGACGGTTGGTGCACAGGATGATCCGCGCGGGCGTGGCGTTGTACTGCGCGCATACCAACGCGGACTCGGCCGACCCCGGGGTGTCCGACGCGCTGGCCGGCGCGCTCGGCCTGCGGGTGCTGCGACCCCTCGTGCCGCACGAGGGCGCCGGGACCGGCCTGGGGCGTATCGGTGAGCTTCCCGAACCCGAACCGTTCGGCGCGTTCGTCTCCCGGGTCGCACGGGCGGTGCCCGCGACCGAGCCGGGTGTGCACGGCGCAGGTGACCGGGATCGCCCGGTGCGGTCGGTCGCGGTCGCGGGTGGTGCGGGCGAGGGCCATCTCGCCGACGCGATCGCCGCCGGGGTGGACGCGTATGTCACCGCGGACCTGCGGCATCACCCGGCGAGCGAGCACATCGAGGGAAGCGGCGCGTCCGGCGCCGCGGTACCGGCCCTCGTCGGCCTGACACATTGGGCGAGCGAGTGGCCGTGGTGCGAACAGGCGGCCGGGATCCTGCGCGACCGGCTCGGTACGGTCGACGTACACGTGTCCCGGCAGTGCACCGATCCGTGGACGATCCGAGCAGGTACCCCATCCATCGACCCGGAGGAAGTGGCGACGCCGTGAAAGTCGACCCCGCCGTGCAGCGACGGCTGCTCGATCTCGCCGAGATCGACGCCGAGCTGTCGCGTATCGCGCACCGCCGCGCCAACCTCGCCGAGCTCGACGAGGTCGCCAAGGCCGAGAAGAGCCTGCGTGCCAACCAGGACGCGCACGTGGCCGCGCAGACCGCGCTGGCGGACCTGAGCAAGGAGGTCGAGCGGCAGGAGCGCGAGGTCGAGGCTGTTCGGGAGCGTGCCGATCGGGACCGCAAGCTGATGGAGTCCGGTTCGGTGTCGGCCAAGCAGCTCACCGATGTCGAGCACGAGCTGGAGACGTTGCAACGCAGGCAGAGCGCTCTCGAGGACGACCTGCTCGAGCTGATGGAGCGCAGGGAGGCCACCGAGCAGGAGGAGCGTAACGCGGCCGAGAAGGTGGCGGCCGACGAGAGCACGCTCTCGGAGGCGAAGGCACGCAAGGACGAGGCGCTCACGGACCTGGATACGTCCATGGCGCGCCGGGAGTCGGACCGGGCCGCGCTGCTCGAGGAGCTGCCGGAGGCCCTCGTGGAGCGGTACGACCGGGTGCGCAAGTCGCGTGGGATCGGTGCGGGGCTGCTGCGTTACCGCCGCTGTGGCGCCTGCCAGCTGGAGCTCGACCACTCGGCGCTCTCGGAGATCAAGAACGCTGCCGACGACGAGATCGTCAGCTGCGAGAACTGCGGCGCGATCCTGGTCCGCACCGCGGAGTCCGGCACGTGACCCCGCACTCCCGGTGCGCTGGAAGACGCTTGCAGTCCACCTCACGGAGTGAAAGCGTCATCCAGCAGGAGGGGGCGTGATGTCCGGGCACGTGGTCGTGGAGGCCGACGGCGGGTCACGTGGCAACCCGGGACCTGCCGGATACGGCGCTGTGGTGCTGGACCCCGGCGGGGACGTGCTTGCCGAGCGCCAGGGCGGCCTGGGGACGGCGACCAACAACGTCGCGGAATACACCGGGCTCGTGGAGGGCCTGCGCGCTGCCGCGGAGCTGGCCGCCCGCACCGTGGACGTGCGGATGGACTCCAAGCTCGTCGTCGAGCAGATGAGCGGGCGCTGGCGCATCAAGAACGAGGTGCTGCGGCCGCTGGCCGCCCAGGCAGCGGAGCTGGCGAGCCGGTTCGACACCGTCACCTACACGTGGATTCCCCGGGGGCGCAACACCCGCGCGGACGCGCTGGCCAACGAGGCCATGGACGAGCAGGCGGGGCTCGGTGCGGGGAAGGCCGAGCCCGCACCGGCGCAGCCGGCACGTCCGGAAGCCGGACAGCCCGAGGGACGTGCCGCGACGGAGCCGTCCGGGCAGGGCGAGCTGTTCACCGACCGCGAGCCCGGACCACCCGCTGCGACCGCCGCGACCGCCGCGGCCGCGTGGTCCGGAGCCGTCGGGGCGCCCACCCGCCTGTACCTGCTCCGGCACGGGCAGACCGCGATGTCGATCGATCGCCGTTACTCCGGTCGGCAGGATGTGGACCTGACCGAGCGCGGCGTGTGGCAGGCGGGCGCAGCGGCGAAGCGACTGGCGGCGTTGTGCGCCGACCGTGACGACGCGGGCCGCGCGACGGTGCTGTCCTCGCCGCTGCGGCGCGCGGTGCGCACAGCCGAGGCGGTGACCGGCCAGCTCGGTGGCAGCGTGGGCACGCATGCCGGGTTGCGCGAGACCGACTTCGGCGACTGGGACGGGCTGACCTTCGGTGAGGCGTCCGAAAGGGACCCCGCGTTGCACGGCGCGTGGCTCGGTGACTCCACGGTACGCCCGCCAGGCGGGGAAAGTTTCGACGAGGTCCACGAACGGGTCGCCGCCACCCTCGACGAGCTGGTCGCCGGCTACGCGGGTCAGGAGGTCGTCGTCGTCTCGCACGTCACGCCGATCAAGACCATGCTGCGTATCGCGCTGGCAGCCGGGTCGAGCGTGCTGTACCGGATGCACCTGGACCCGGCGTCGATCTCCATCGTCGAGTTCTACCCGGACGGCAACGCGTCGGTGCGCCTCGTCAACGACACCTCCCATCTGAGCTGACGGCGCCGGACGGCTACGCTGGGAGGTGTGGGCGAGTCGGCAGGGCGGCCGCGAGGAGCGATCCTCGAGGAAAGTCCGGACTCCACAGGGCAGGGTGGTTGCTAACGGCAACCCGGGGCGACCCGAGGGATCAGTGCCACAGAAAACAGACCGCCGCTCGTCGCGAGCGGTAAGGGTGAAACGGTGGTGTAAGAGACCACCAGCACCCCGGGTGACCGGGGTGGCTAGGTAAACCCCACCCGGAGCAAGGCCAAGAGGGAGCGTGTCGCTCCTGCGCAGGCGTTCGAGGGTTGCCCGCCCGAGGCCTGCGGGTAGGCCGCTGGAGCCTGCCGGCAACGGCAGGCCTAGATGGATGGTCGCCACCGTGACCGTCGGTCACGGGACAGAATCCGGCTTACATGCCGGCTCGCCCCACCTCGCTTGTCGAGCGATGAGTTCTCGGCCTCTGGACGGTCCAACCTCGGGTAGATCCATCCGTTGTCCATGGAGGCAAACATGTTGATTGTCGCGGGACACCTCGAGGTCGACAGTCAGGACCGTGATCACTACGTGCGGGAGTGCAAGCCGGTCGTCGAACAAGCCCGGCGTGCGCCCGGATGTCTCGACTTCTCGATCACGGCCGACCCGATCGAAGCAGACCGGGTCAATATCTACGAACGGTGGGAGTCCGACGCGAAGCTCGAGGCGTTTCGTGGCTCCGGACCGGACGGCGGGTTGAGTGATCGAATCCGCAGTGCACACGTATGGAAGTACCGGATATCCGGCACGGAGAGCCCGTAGCTACCCGCATCGGGCCAACCTGCTTTCCCGGACCTGTCACCCTGGCTTCGCCGCCCCGTCGCTGCTCCATTCGGTTGGTCTTTGGCAAAGATCACACATATCTCTTGCTCACCTACTCGACGGGCACTCGCTGCGCTAGTCGCACGAATGGGCGGCGTTGTCCGGAGTATGTAGCACTCCGTGATGGAACGTCGGGGCTGTTGTGTGCAACGGAGCGCATGTGAGTGACCACGCCGCCCTGGCGGTTCCTGTGGGTCGAGTACGTCCGGCCGGCGGCGTTACGTGAGGATGTCGAGGGGTTCGGCCAAGGCTGGCATGAGGTCGTACTCTGCGATAGGCACTAAGTCTCGTCTCAACAGAACGCGCTATGAACGCTACGCTAGGTGACGTCCGCATGGACCGGAACGAGGACGGACCACGTGTGATGCTTCAACCGACCATGCTCCGCACAACCAGGAGTCCACGATGACCACCATGACCGTTGCCACGCTCGCCCAGGAATCGATCACCACGGGCGGGCTTCAAGACTGGCTGGTCGAGAACGCCATTCCGCTGCTCCTGCTTTCGGTCGCCGTGTTGTTGCTCTGGCTCGGTGGCGGAAAGGGCGACAACGCTGGGGTGATGCGCCGCGTGGGCGGCGTCGTGATCGCCCTCGCGGTGATCGGACTTGCCCTGTCCGGCGCCGGTGTGGAAGTCGGCCAGTGGCTGTCCAGCCTGTTCACCGGCTGACGGGGCGGAGCCGACCGTGCACATCCGCACCGACGACGAGGTGTACCGGGTCGACGGGGTGTGGCTCGGCCCGCCGCGTGCCACGTTCCCGTGGCGTGTCCGCTACGTCGCCTGGGGCGTGGGCTTCGCGGTATTCCTGCTCGTGCTCACCGTCGAACGCCAGCTCGGCATCGATTTCGGCTTCTTCAGCACCGCATGGGCGCTGGTCATCACGGTAGCGGTGACCAAGCTGATCACGTCGAAGATCAACCATGAGCGCCCGCTGGGGACCGTGCTCTCGATGTGGTACCGGGAGCTGACCGCGCCACGGGAACGCGTGGTGGGCGACGGCGGCGCCGTCAGCGCGAGCAAGGTCCGCGTCCGCGCCCACCGCCCGCGCCCGGCATCGGCGAGGTCGCGCAGACCGGGGCACCGCTCGGCCGGCAGCGGCGGCCGGCAGGCCGCAGGCGTCCACGGCAGCGGGGAGACCCCGGCCGTGGACACGACCCCCGCACCGTTGCACAACTCGACTCGAGACAAGGCTCGGAGGTAATCGTTGTTCCGTCCCCGATCACGGAAGGCGAAACAGGACCCCGCGGCCGTCCCGAGTGGCTCCGAGCCGGGCGGACCCGGCTCGTCCGCCGCCGGAGGCGGCACGAGGTCGGTGCGGCCGGGCGGCCGGTCGCGTCGCCTGCCGGGTGAGCAGTCCATGCCCACCTACACCCCGTCGATCGCGGCGCGCAGTATCGACGGGAACGTGCTGCGCACGTCGAACGACATCTTCGCGTGGTACCGGCTGTCCCCGCAGCGCTGGTCGTTCCGCTCGGACACGCAGCGCAGGGACCTGGTCGCCGCGATCGCGGGCCAGTACGCCGAGCTCCAGGGCAGGTGGCTGCACCTGCGGGTGACCAACCGTCCCTACCCGATCCGCATGTGGGCGGAGTCCCACGTGCACAACGCGCGCAACCCGCTTCCCGACACACCGGGAACGCTCACCTTCGACGATTACCTCATCGGTGAGCAGGAGCAGCTCATGGGCCGCTCGATGGCCGAGAAGGAGGTGTACCTCGGGGTCCAGGTGCAGACCCGCAGCGTGGTCGACCGCGCGGTGGAGACGGCGGCCCCGCTGCTGCGCAAGGTGCTCCCCGAGGCCGTAGAGGCCGAGCTGACCGCCCTCGACTCGGAGATCGAGCACCTCGACCAGATCATGAGCAGCGCGGGCCTGGACGGGCGACCGGCCGAGGCCGAGGAGATGTCCTGGCTGATGCACCGGTCCTGCGCGCTCGGCCTGCCTGCTCCCCGCAGCATGCCTGCCGTTCCCGGATCGTCCTGGGAACCGGAGGACCTCGCCTCGTTCACCGATGTCGCCGACCTCTACGCCGAGCCCTACGCGCCGACCGTGACGGTTCGTGGCCGGACCGGGTCCAACGCCGGTGTCAGCCGTAACGTCGCGGTACTGACCGTCGGCCAGATGCACGGCCTGCAGATCCCCGAGGTCGACGACCCGTGGGTCCAGCACGCCGACCGGTTGCCCGTCGCCGTGGAATGGTCCGCACGGATCTACGTCCGCAGGCCCGAGGAGGTCTCCGGCGAGCTGGGACGGCAGATGAACAAGGTCCGCTCGCAGGTCAAGCACTACACCGACGAGCACGAGCTGGAACCGCCCCAGTCACTGGCCAGGCAGGCCTCCCGTGTTCTGGAGATCGACGACGAGATGACCTCGGGTTTCACCGCGCTGGCGACCCGGGTGCGGTCCTGGTGGCGGATGGCGGTGTCCGGCCCGGACGAGCGGGAGACCCTGCGCACCGCGCAGCAGCTGCTCGAGCTGTACAAACCGAAGGTCGCCATCGAGCACCCGGAGGCCCAGTACGCACTGGCGCGCGAGTTCATTCCCGGTGAGCCGGTCGCATCGGGCGCGCATATGCGGCGGGGTTCGGTGGTCTGGGCGGCCTCGGCGGTACCGACCGCCACGGCCGAGGTCGGGGACCGGCGCGGTGTCCTGATCGGCGACACGTGCACGGCCACCCGCAAACCCGTGGCGTGGGACCCGTGGATGGCTCAGGAGATCAGGGACGGATCCGGGCTGACCGCGATGGTCGCCGGGCTCGGTGGCGGGAAGTCCTTCCTCGGCGGCGGCCTGGTGTACAAGACGCTGCGCGCGGGCGCGCACTGGACCATCCTCGACCCGTCCGGCCCGCTCTCGCGGCTGTGCGACCTGCCGGAGCTGCGGCCGTACGCCCGCCCGATCAACCTGCTCAACGCGGAGCCGGGCATCCTCAACCCGTATCGCGTGGTCGCCGAGCCGAAGCTGGAGCATTTCGTCGACGAGGAGGACCCCGAACGCGCCTGGCGCAGGGAGTCCGCGCTCGCCGGAGCCACGCGCCGCAGGCTCGTGCTGGACGTACTCAGTGGCGTGCTGCCCTACGAGGTCGCGCGCATGCCGCAGACCCGCATCGTGCTGCTGCGCGCGGTCCGCGCGGTCGGTGGCCGCAGTGACGCCGACCCCGGCCAGGTGATCGACGCGCTGCGCCGGGACGCCAGCGAGCATCACGAGCACGCGATCGTGGTGGCCGACTTCCTCGACGAGATGCGCGAGCGCATGTCCCTGCTGATCCCGGACCGGGACTCGGATCCGTACCAGGAGGGGCGGGATGACCGCCTGACGGTGCTGACCATGGCGGGGCTGACCCTGCCCAAGGACGGCGTGGGCCGGGAGCACTGGACCGACGCCGAGGCGCTCGGCGTGGAGATGCTCAACCTCGCGGCGTGGTTGACCCAGCGGACCGTCTACCAGCGGCCGAAGGAGGAGCGCAAGGGCGTCTGGATCGACGAGGCGTTCTTCCTGTCCGAGGTGCCGACCGGGCGGGTGCTGATGAACCGGTTCGCGCGTGACTCCCGGAAGTGGAACGTGCGTGTGCTGCTGTCCTCGCAGATCCCCGCGGACTTCCTGCGCATCCAGGGGTTCGTCTCGCTGCTGGACTCGGTGTTCATCGGCAGGCTGGACGACGAGGACGCCCAGGCGGACGCGCTGCGGCTGCTGAAGGTGCCGGTCGGGGCGGGCTACGAGCAGGTCGTCTCGGCGCTCGGTTCGCGGCCGGGAACGCAGCGCGGTGGGCCGGAACGCGACCGCGAACCGCGGCAGTTCATCTTCGCCGACGGTGACGGTGGCGTCGAACGCATCACCGTGGACTTCTCCGGGCCGCACCTCGAGCACCTGCGGGACGTGCTGGACACCACCCCGGGTGGCAGCGGCGCCGAGCAGGACAAGGCGCGCGGTCCGCAGCCGGATGCGAACGGGGACGCGGAGGAGCCAGGGCCCGAACCCGGACACACCGGCGCGGTGCGGGCCGAGGCCGAGCCGGAACCGGCGCGCGGTGCGGCGGAGCCCGCGGTGAGCGCGGGGGAGGACCCCGGCAACGCGCTCGCGGGCGGCCTCGAGGAGGAACCGGACTTCGAGCTCGCCGCCGAACTCGAGCTCGGGCTGACCGAGGACCAGCAGCGGGTGAGCGCGGACGAGCCGTCCGCCGGGCCCGAGCGGGACGACGAGACCGAGGCCGCGCACAGCGGCGCGGCCCGGCGGGGACACAACCCGGGAAGCGACGCCGCATGACCGCGATCGCCGTCGTCGCGCTGCTCGTGGTGTGCGCGGGGCTGCTGTATCGGCGCGGCCGCCGCACGCGCGCGCGGCCGGGCCGCCGCTCGCGTGCGATGATGCTCGTCGTCACGATCGTCGGCGTGTGGTCGCTGACCGTGACGCCGGTGGCCTCGGCGCAGGATGCCTGCGAGCCGCCGAACCCGGAGCGTCCCGGCTCCGGGATGGTCGGCGCGATCGACCCGGCCGAGCGTCGAGGCGAGGACGGCAGTGCCTATCTGGACTACAGCTACGCCGGCATGGTCTGGCATGTCTACGAGACCGACTGTGGCCCGCTGTCCGGGATCACGAACCCGAACTCCACGATCGACACCTGGACAGGGAACCAGCTGTTCAACCTCGGCAAGAACATCGTCGGCATGACGAACGCCCTGCACTATACCGTGATGGAGGGCGGGCTGTTCGCGCCGTTGCACGACGCGATCGAGTCCGGGGCGGACATCGTCTACAACAACATCTACGCCCAGCTGTTCGGGCTGTTCGCGCTGATACTGGCGATCACGTTGTTCCGGCACATCTGGCGCGGTGACCTTCCCGCGGTGTCCAAGCGGGTGCTGTTCGCGCTCGGCGCGATGTGGCTCGCGGCGTCCTCGTTCGCGTTGCTGCGGTTCCACGACGACATCGACCGCGCGATCGTGCAGACGACGACGAACATCCAGGCGGGGTTCGTCGACGAGTCCGACGACCGCATCGTCCGCGAAGTACTGCCGACGGCGTTGCACGACGAGATCGTGTACAACAACTGGTTGCGCGGCACGTTCGGCTCACCGGACGCGCCGCAGGCCGAGGAGTACGGCATGCGGCTGCTCGACGCGCAGGCCTTCACGTGGACGGAGATCCGCGCAGGCGACGACGCGGACCAGGAGGTCGTCGACGAGAAGAAGGAGGAGTACGAACGAATCGCCGAGGAGCTGGGGCCTGCCACCGGGTATTTCACGGGTGAGGACGGCAGCCGTACCGGGGCGGGCTTCCTCGCGTTCCTGCAGAGCCTCGTGTACTCGTTGTTCCAGCTGTTCGCCAAGGCGGCGATCCTGCTCGCGCAGGTGATGGTCCGGCTGTTGACGTTGACGGCTCCGCTGATCGGCCTGGCCGCGATGCTGCACAACGACCTGCTGCGCAAGGTCGCGCGCGTCGCCGGGGCGGTGACGTTCAACCTCGTGGTGCTCTCCGTGCTGGCCGGGGTGCACGCCCTGCTGCTCGAGGCGATCTTCGCGGCCGGTCCCGCGCTGTCCATGGTGGCGCAGATCGCGATCGCCGCGCTGGTGACGATCCTGCTGTTCGTGGTCGGCAAACCCGGAAGGCGGCTGTGGCAGATGGTCGACATGTCCTCGCGAACCGTGGGCGGGGCGTTGCCCGCACCGTCGCGAGGACTGTTCTCCCGGTTCCGTCGCAGGCAACAGGAGCCGACCCAGCAGGATCACTTCTGGCAGAACGTACGCGACGATGACCAGTCCGGTGCCGGTTCCGGCGGTGGTGCCGCGAACCGGCGGGTGCGGCCGGAGGCGAGCGGACCCACGGTGGCCACTGCCCAGCGCACCGACGGGCCGTCGGTGCAGGGCAGGCAGGGCGGCGCACCGGCGAGCGAGCACGACCGGAGTTCCGGGGGTGGTGCGGTGGCAGGCAACCCGTCCCGGCTCGGTTACAACCCCGCAGGCGGCATCGGCAGCGCGCAGGCGCAGCGGCAGGCCGCGCGCACGCCGCGGGCTGGCACCACCTCGGCGACCCACGCCGAGGGGTTGGTGGTGCCGTCGCGTGTGAACCAGCAGCGGCCCGCGTCCGGGACGGACACGGGACCGGACCGGCACGCCGCGACGGCACCCCCGGCGGCGCGGCCCGCGCCCGCGCGGGCGTCCGCGGCGGGGTCCCCCGCCCCGCGCTCGCGCCGCGGGGGAACCGAAGAGGTCGGAGGGCGGCCCGTGCACGTGCTCTACAGGCCGTCCAGGGGGCTCGAGGTTCAGCACAGTCGTGACAGCGACTCCGTGGTGAGGTGACCCGCATGCCGATTCGCACTCATCGTGGCCGTGCAGCCGTCTACCGGCGCATCTGGGGCGCTCCGATGCGCTCACCGAGACACCTCGCGGTCACGGTCGTCGTTGCCGTGGTCCTCGTGACGGGGATCGGCTTCCTCATCCCCACCGTGTTCGCCGAGGAAGGTGGCACCGATGAGGGCGGGGAGTTCTCGGCGAGCGCCGAGCGGTACGACGGGGCCGGCTCGGATACGACCGCGGCGTCGACGCCGGAGCCCACCAGGCTGACGGCTCCGGTGCGCACACCCACGTCGGCGGCACCGAACCCGGAGGCGCTCGATGTGGCCGGGAGCTGGGCGCGGGCCTGGGTGGACCATTCCGGTTCCGACGAGGACTGGCTGGAGGGTCTGCGGCCGTACACCACCAAGGAGTATCTCCCCGTCATGGAGTCGGTCGACCCGGACAACATCGGCGCCGAGGAGGTTACGGGGGAACCGGAAGCGGTCAACTCCTACACCAGCTCCGTTGAGGCTGACGTGCCCACGGACGGGCCCACGCTGCGCATCACCGTGACCGATACCGAGGACGGGTGGCGCGTCACCCGTTACGACCGGGCGGACTGATCGGCCGTGCGGATCAGGTGGGTCCTCGGGGCCGTGGTCGTGATCGCGTGTGCGGCGCTGGTGATGGTGCTGACCGTGATCACGGTGGTCAACAGCCAGCATCGGGCCGAATCGGACATGATCGATCATGTCAGTTGCGAGGCGATGCTCGGCCCGACACGCCCCGGGGAGCAGCGCAGTGGGGTACGGCAGGCCACGAACCTGAACGAGGAGCAACTGGGGACCGTCTCGCTGATCATCTCGATCGGCCAGGAGCGTGGCTTGCCGCCGCGGGCGTGGCAGATCGCGATCCAGGCCGGGATGACCGAGTCGAAGCTGCGCAACGTGCCCTACGGGGATCGGGACTCGCTGGGGATCTTCCAGATGCGGCCGTCCATGGGCTGGGGGAGCCCGGAAGAGGTGTTGGACCCGCAGTACCAGGTCAACAAGTTCTTCGACGTGATGGAGGACGTCCCCGGATGGCAGTCGCGCAGGCCGGGGGAGGTCGCGCAGGCGGTGGAGCGTTCGGCGTTCCCGGAGCGCTACCACGAGTGGGAGGCCATGGCCGTGCACCTGGTCGAGGAGCTGGGTGAGGTCGACGACGCCGCCGGGTGCGGGGAGATCGAGGGGTCGACGGTCCCGCCGAACGGGGCCGCCGACGCGGCGATCCAGTTCGCCCTGCGTGAGCGGGGCAAGCCGTACGTGTGGGGGGCCGAGGGGCCGGACGCCTACGACTGTTCCGGGTTGCTGCTGCGTGCCTACGAGGCCGCCGGGGTCACGCTGCCGAGGGTGTCCCGGGACCAGTACCGGGCGGGGTCGATGCTGCCCGTGGAGCAGGCCGCTCCGGGGGATCTGCTGTTCTGGGCCCACGACACGTCGGACCCGAACACGATCCACCACGTCGCCATGTACATCGGCGACGGGAAGATCGTGGAGGCCCAGCAGAGCGGGGTGCCCGTGCATACTAGGGATGTGTCGTTCGACGAGGCCGGGATGCTGGCCGAGGCGGTGCGACCGGGTGTCTGAGATGACGATCGACGCGAGGGTGTGAGGGTTGACGTAGTCCGGTGTACGACAGCAGAGAGGATGATGTGTGGTGAAACTGTTCGGTAAGGGCAACAAGTCCCGGCCTCTCGATCCGCAGCGCGCGTTCGCCACAGCCCCGATCCCGAGGCAGGCCGGTCCACCTGCCTCCAGCACCCCGCTCGCCGACCACCTGCAGCGAGGCTGGCCGGGGGTGAGCGAAGGGTACGTGGTGCTACCCCGGTCGCTTGTGGAGGAGATGCCGCTGCCGTGGCAGCAGCAGATGACGAACCTGCTCGCCCAGTTCCACCAGACCTACCGGCAACTGTCCTGGCCGGAGTACCGGGTGTTGCCGTCCAGACGGGAGCGACTCGTCGACCTGGACGAGGAGCAGCTGGCGGAGGCGGGCTACCTCGTGGAGATCGACGGCTCGGGGGAGCTCGTCTACCGGGAGCGCAGCGGGCGCGTCGTGGACGACCCGGAGTCGACGACCGTCCCGGTCACCTGCCTGGACCCGGTCATCGCGGACAAACCGGCGCCCGCGAGTGAACCGGCCCCGCGACGCGGCGACCCCGCCCCGATGAACGTCGGACCCGAACCGGTGTGGCAGCCGGAAGGTGGCCACCGCCCGGCCGAGCAGCCGCCCCAGGGGCACGCCACACAGCCGCCCCAGGGGCAGGCCGCGCGGCCCGCCTCGGAGCGGTACCCGTTCAGCACGGGCGCTACGCCCGGGGACCGGCCCGGCGAGGGGCAGGGGACCTGGCAGGCGGGCGAGTGGTTCACCGACACGTCGAGCGACTTCGGCCCGACGGGTGAGCCGATCGAGCGCCCGTATCGCTTTCGTGACTGAGGAATCTCCAGCACACTGGTGATATGGCTGCTCGCGACGAGGACCCGCAACCCGATCCGGGCTGGTACTACAACACGCGCACCGGCGAGGTGGAACACGGTGCGGTGTCCCGTGCGATCGACCGCATGGGTCCTTACCCGGACGAGGCCACCGCGCGGCAGGCGCTCGAGATCGCGCGCCGGCGCACCGAGGAGGCTGACGAAGCCGACCGGAAGTGGAACGAGAGTTCCAGCTGACCGCACCGGGCGATGTCCACCCGGGTGTGTGAGCGAGATCATCGGCACGTCCCCGCGGGCCCGGTAGCCGGTCCTGGCAGCAGGCTGACGACGATATTGCTGCGTTCGGCGGGATAGGTTCCTGCGCGCGGCGCTTGCCCGCGCGCGCCCGTTACCCGCCGTAGTGCCCCGTGCGGCGCTTTCGATCGGTAACTCGGCGCACGTCGTAACACGAACGTGTTGTCCGCTTTCCCCTTCACGAGGTACGTTCCGGACTCGTGCGTGTCGCGCCCTATCCGATATGGGCGCTTCGCGCGATATGTTCCGTATACGTGAACAGCCGGATCGCCTGGGTGGCCGGCTGATGTGGGGGTCTGCATGTCACGGGTCGGGCAACTCCGCCCTGTCCAACTGCTGTCCATCGTGCTGGTTCTGGTGCTCGCCGCCGGGTTGCTGACGCACCAGCCCTGGTCCGCATCCGCCGGGCCGGGTGAGCTCCCGGAGCAGCGGGAGGGTACGGCGGAAGGCCGGTCGCACGAGGTGCCGTCCGGGGCGACCGACGAACGGGCCGGGCTGGCCACCGAGCACGACGCACCGCTGGCGGAGGGCCTGGACGCCGACGAGCGACACCCGGTGCCGCGGCTGAAGGGCGCCACGGAGGACGAGGCCGGTGTCGAGGTCGGTGACCCCGCCGATGTCGAGCCCACCGAGCGGATCGGGTTCGACGCGGAACGCAGCCGTGAGATCGAGGACGAGCGCGGGCCGGCACGCAAGGTTTTCGAGAACCCGGACGGCAGCCGGACCGTGCGGCACTTCCAGGGGCCCCGGCACTTCAAGGATGATGGTTCGTGGCGCACCATCGACACCGATCTGGTCTCCAGGGGTAACGGCTGGCGCGCTGCCGCGGTGGACGGAGACAGGCGGTTCGCACGCTCCGCGAAGGCCAACACGATCGTCCGGATGGGCCTGGATGGCCGGAAGACGGTCGGGTTCGGCATCGAGGACGCGGAAGCCGCTCTGGGGGAGGTTTCCGGTGACACCATCACCTACCCGGACGTGCGCCGCGACGCCGATCTCGAGCTGCAGGTCACACCGGGCGGTGTGAAGGAAGACATCGTGCTGCACTCCCCGGACGCGCCGGCGGAGTGGGCGTTCCCGCTGGAGCTGAAGGGGCTGACGGCGAGCCTGACCGAGGATGGCGCGGTCGAGCTGGTCGACGCCGACGGCGAGACGGAGGCGGTGATCCCGCCCGGCTACATGGAGGACGCGAACGTCGACGAGCGCTCCGGGGACGGGGCGCTGTCCTACGACGTCGACTACGAGCTCACCGGTGAGCCCGGTAAGCAGGTGCTGCACGTATCCGCGGACCCCGAGTGGCTGGCCGCGGACGAGCGCGAGTGGCCGGTCCGGATCGACCCGTCGGTGTCCCGTAAGGACTCGAACGGGTCCACCTACGTGCAGTCGCCCTACCACAACGACTACTCGGGTGAGGCGAACCTGAAGGTCGGCACGTTCAACGGTGGTGACAACAAGTCGGTCTCGTTCCTGAAGTTCGACGACGTCACCAGCGACCTGGACGGCATGTACGTCCTCGGTGCGCGGCTGAACCTGTACAACACCTGGTCGTACTCGTGCAACGACCGGACGATGACCGTGCGGCCGGTGACCGAACCGTGGTCGGTGTCCGGAAACAAGTCGTTCCCCGGACCGGACTGGGGAAGCGTGCTCGCACGGAAGAGCTTCGCCTACGGCTACAGCAGCAGCTGTGGGTCCCGCTGGGTGGGCATCGACCTCGGTGACGCGGGCAGGGACCTGGTGCAGGGCTGGGTCCGGGGTGAGCCCAATCACGGTCTGCGGTTGAGCGCGTCCATGTCGGACTCCTACGGGTGGAAGAAGTTCGCCAGTGCGGCCTCGGCGAACCCGCCCTCGCTGGACGTGACCTATACGGAGCACTGGGCCGAGTACTCCGTCGGGGACATGACCGACACGGTCACCAGCACCGACAGCGGTTCCATGCGGGTCACGGTCACCAACGACGGCAAGGACACCTGGACGCCCGACAACGACTACAAGCTGGGCTACCAGCTCTGGGACGGGGACGGCAACAAGCTCCCGTGGCGCGAGTGGACGCGGTTCACCGACATGCCCACCAGCGTCGCGACGGGGGAGAGCGTCACCCTGGACGCGGAGATCCGCTCGCTGCCTCCCGGCGAGTACACGCTCCGGTGGGACATGGGCAAGGTCGGCACCGGCTGGTTCTCCGAGGCCGATGTCCCGATGTCGGCCCCGGTGACGTTCACGATCCCGAACCGGAAGCCGGTCGTGGAGTCGATGTCACCGCCGAGCAACTTCGAGGCGGGCACGCTCACCCCGAGCCTGATGCTTTCCGGCAGTGACCCGGACGGCTGGCCCGGCGACGGGCTGGAGTACCAGTTCCGCGTGTGCGACTCCTCAGGCGACGACTGCACCACATCGGACTGGCGGTCCTCCGCCAGATGGCAGGTGCCGGAAGGCACGCTGTCCTGGGGTGAGACGTACAGCTGGCAGGGCAGGATCAGCGATACGGAGGACGCGGGCCGCTGGACGGACCGTGCCTACCTCAGCACGCACGTGGCACAGCCGGCCATCACCAGCAACCTGGCCTCCGCGTCCGAGGAGGACGGCAAGGTCGACCCGGCCGTGGGTAACTACACCATGGCGGCCACCGATGCCGATGTGGCCACGGTCGGGCCGTCGCTGGCCGTGAACCGCACCTACAACAGCCTGGACCCCCGTGACGACCTGACGTTCGGCGCGGGCTGGACGACACGGTGGGACATGCGGCTGGTGCCGGATGAGGACGGCTCGGGCAACGTTGTGGTGACCTATCCGGACGGCAAGCAGGCCCGTTACGGCAAGGAAGCCGACGGCAGCTACGCCACACCCGCCGGACAGGTCGCGACCCTGGTCGCCGACGGGGACGGCTGGGTGCTGCGCGCGAAGGGCGGCACCCGCTACCGGTTCGACAGCGCGGGCCGGATCGTCGAGATCACCGATGGTGAGGGTCGCGTACAGCAGCTGGAGCACGACACCGACGGGCGGCTGGAGCGTGCCACCGACACGGCGTCCGGCCGGTACCTGGACTTCGCCTGGTCTGGTGGGCACGTCACGGAGGTCACGACCGGCCCCGACCCCGCGGTCACCTGGACATACAGCTATGACGGGTCCCGGCTGATCGAGGCGTGCGACCCCACGGACGTGTGCACCGAGTACACCTACGAACCCGGTGGCCGGTACCGCAGTACGACCCTGGACGCGAACCCGGACGCGTACTGGCGGCTGGCCGAGCCGGACGGCGAGACGGCCACGAGCGAGCAGCCGGGCTACTGGTCCAGCAACGACGGCACGCTGGTCGACATCGCGCACGGCCAGGACGGCCCGCTGCAGGGAGTCGACTCCAGCGCGGCAGGGTTCAACGGCGAGTCCAGTATGGCGCGGATCCCGGAGGAGGCGATCCACGGCCGGGAGAACCTCACCCTGGAGATGTGGTTCAAGACCACCGAACCCGGAGCGCTGTTCGGATACCAGAACTGGCGGCTGGGTGACGGCAAGGAGACCCATTACGTGCCCGCGCTGTACATCGGCTCCGACGGGCAGCTGCGCGGCCAGTGGTGGGCAGGTGACGCCACCCCGATCACCACCGACGGCGCGGTGACCGACGGGCAGTGGCACCACGTGGCGCTCTCCGGCGCGGGCGATACCCAGACCCTGTACCTGGACGGAACCGAGGTGGGCAGCCGTGGCGGCCGGATCGACCACCTGGACATGACCTCGAACCAGATCGGCGCGGCCTGGGTGGAGCACTGGCCGTCCCAGCCGGACTCCGAGCCGGTCAGCCACTTCTCGGGGTCCATCGGCGAGGTCGCGATCTACCATCGCCCGCTGGGGGCGACCACGATCGCCGAGCACTACGCCGCGCGGTCCGCAGGCGACCGGTTGACCGGCGTGACCGGTCCCGGCGACGTCCCTGTCGCCAGCATCACCTACGACGACGCGACGTCCAGGGTCGCCGAGCACACCGACGAGCACGGCGGGACGTACCGGATCGGCACGCCCGAGGTCTCCGGGGACGGGCACCGCTACCGCGAGGCCGTGACCGGCTCGCGTCCGGACGCCTACTGGCAGCTGGACGAGTCCGAGGGCAGTACCGCCGACGGGAATTCCGAACTCCGGCGCGGCGTGTACTACCGCGCGGGCGGTGGCCAGGTCGACGGCCCGTTCCCCGGCTCGCACGGACGGTCCTTCGACGGGCAGGACAGCTACGCCACGCTGCCGGCGCACCAGACCATCTCGAACAACCAGATGTCCGTCGAGCTGTGGTTCAAGACCACATCGGACGACGGCGGGGTGCTGTTCTCCACGGGCAACTTCAAGCGGGACGACACGCTGGAGGGCACCGGCTCGACACCGGTGCTCTACGTCGGCACCGACGGCAAGCTCTACGGGCACTTCTGGAACGGCCAGGCAGAGGGCATCTCCACAAGCGGCGCCGTCAACGACGGCGAGTGGCATCACGTGACGCTCTCGGCCACCGACGACCACCAGACGATGTACCTCGACGGCGATCAGGTCGGCACGCTGGACGGGGAGATCAGTACCGACTACCTGTACAACTACGTCGGCACCGGCGTGGTCACCACGTCGGGATGGCCTGCGCGGCCGGAGGATCCCTGGGGCCACTTCGAGGGGGCGATCAGCCACCTCGCGCTGTACCAGCGGCCCGTCAGCGAGAGCGAGGTCAGCTCCCACTACGCGGCCAGGGACGACAGGGACGGCTATCGCGACACGGTGCGCGGGACCGGACCCGTCGGGCTGTGGGGCCTCGAGGAGGGCGACTCCGCCCTGCGGCCGGAGTCCGATCCGCGGCTGTCCCAGGGCACGTACCACGATGTCGACCGGGACGTGCAGCCGCCGATGGAGGGTGCCGGGGCAGCGGGCTTCGACGGGCAGAGCTCGTACGTCCGCCTCCCGGACAGCCTGGTGCAGCACCGCACCCGCACGACCGTCGAGCTGTGGTTCAGGACCACATCGCAGGAGGGCGGTGCGCTGTTCGCCAGCGCGGACTCGCTTCCCGGGGACACCGAGACGCCGGGTGCCATGCCGATCCTGTACGTGGGTACCGACGGCAAGCTGCACGGGCAGTTCTGGAACGGCACCGTCGACGGGATCACCAGCGACGGCGCGGTCAACGACGGCGAGTGGCACCACGTGGCGCTGCGTGCCGACCGGCAGCGGCAGTGGCTGCACCTCGACGGGAGCCTGGTGGGCAGCCAGGCAGGGGAGATCAACAGCAAGCGCAAGTACCACTTCGTCGGGACGGGCAAGTTCACGCTCTCCGGTGGGGAGTGGGCTGCGCGCCCGGAGGACGATTGGGGCTTCTTCGAGGGTGATATCGCCGATGTCGCCGTGTACCAGCGCGGGATCGGTCCCGGCGAGATCTCCGATCACTACGCGGCCAGCGTGGCGGCGCATTCCGTGGACATCACCGACCCCGCTGGCAACGTCACCACCCGCACCTACGACCCGACCGGTGGCGGCAGGCTGGTGTCCAAGACCGACCCGGCCGGTGCTACCACGGTCTACACCTACGACACCGGCGGTTTCGTGCACACGATCACGGATCCGAACGGGGGCAAGACCTGGCTCGCGCACGACGAGCGCGGCAACGAGGTGACCCGCAAGAAGTGCCGCACCGACGGCACCGAGTCCTGCTACAGCAGCTACCACTCGTACTTCCTCAACGAGGACGACCCGCTCGACCCGCGCAACGACAAGGTCACCGAGTACCGCAGCGCCCGGTCGGCCACCCCGAGCGACGACCGCTACCTGACGACCTACAGCTACACGCAGACCGGACAGGTCTCCAAGGTCGTCTCGCCTGCCACGAGCGAGGGGCCGCGAAGGGAGACCGAGTACTTCTACAGCGACGGGACGGAGGAGGCCCCCGACGGCGGGACGCAGCCTGCCGGGTTGCTCACGCAGAAGGTCCTGCCGGACGGGCAGAGCCACTGGTACGACTACACCAGTGCCGGTGACCTGCACGGCGAGACGGACCCCGCCGGGAAGAAGACCTGGTACTCCTACGACGGCGTCGGCAGGAAGGTCAGCGAGACGGTCGGGGCCTCGGACGGTGCCTACGCGGCACAGACGACGTACTCCTACGACAGCGCGGGCCGCCTGCTCACCGAGACGAGCTCCCCGGAGACCGACGTGGTGACCGGGGAGGAACACCAGGAGCGGCTGGTGCGGCAGTACCGGGCGGACGGCAGGCTCGCCTCGGAGACAGTCGAGGACATCTCAGGAAGCGACCCGTCACGCACCACCAGCTACGGTTACGACGCCCTCGGCAGGCAGGACTCCACGACCGACCCGGAGGGCGGCACGGAGAGCGTCGTCTACGACGAGTTCGGTGAGGTCGTCGAGCGCACCGACAAGGCGGGCACCCGGTTCACCTACACCCACACCGACGCCGGGCGCAGGCCGGCCACCACGACGGTGCACGGCTTCAGCGGGGACGGTGGTGATCCGCGGGACGTGGTGCTGGAGTCGCGGGCCTACGACCCGGCCGGGCGGCTGGCCGAGGTCACCGACGCGATGGGCAACACCACCGCGTACACCTACTACCACGACGGGTTGCTGGCCTCCGAGCATCTGGTGGACTACGAGGACCCGGAGACGGGTGAGACGCGGGACTTCCAGATCGCCGCGTACGGCTACACCGGTGACGGACAGCTGTCCACAGAGGTCCGCGGGGACGGCCGCTACACCACCGAGACCGCCTATGACCCGGGCGGGCGTCCGGTCAAGGTGTTCGAGTACGACGGCGACGAGCACCTGCGCACCACGTGGACGACCCACGACGACATGGACAACCCGACAGGGGAGTCCACGGTCGCCCCGGACGGCGAGTACCTGGAGCACACGGCCTACGAGTACGACCCGATGGGCAGGGTGGTGCGCGAAGAGGTCGCGCTGGACGAGACCGAGGCGCTGGTCACCGAGATCGAGCGGGACCAGCGCGGGCTGAAGCTCAGTGTCACCGGGCCGCGCGGCACGGTCGAGGGAGCGGACGCCGCGCGGTTCACCACCGACTACTCCTACGACCGGTTCGGCAGGCAGGTCGGTGAGGTGGCGCCGCCGGTGGAGGTCACCTCCGCCGGGTCCGAGCCCGAGGTCACCCGGCCGGAGACCGAGACCGGGTACAACACCTTCGGCGACGTGGTCGCCGAGCGGGACCCGAACGGCAACGTCACCCGCTACGACTACGACGGGGTGGGACGGCAGGTGTCCGAGACACGGCCGGACTACACCCCGCCCGGGGCGGACGAGCCGATCACCGCGACCAGCACCACCTCCTACGACGCGGCGGGCCGGGTGGTCGCCGAGACCGACGCGGCAGGGCACGAGACCACCTACGGCTACGACGAGCTGGGCAACCAGCGCCGGGTGACGGATCCGCCGTCGCTGTCGGGCCAGGCCGGTGGTACGACGATCGCGACGTACACCCCGACGGGGCTGCGACGGATGGTCTCCGACCAGCTGGGTGCGCAGACGTATGCCACCTACGACCAGCTCGGCAGGCAGATCACCGAGACGGTCGTGGAACGCGAGCCAACCGAGCGGTACCTGACGACCGAGTTCACCTACGACGAGCTGGGCAACCCGGCCAGCGAGACGGACCCGCTCGGCCGGACCACGACGCTGGAGCACAACGTCGAGGGCAACCCGGTGTCGATCACAGACCCGGCCGGTGTGGAGACCACCGCGTCCTACGACGCGGCAGGCCGTCCGGTGGAGACGCACGACCCGGCCGGGGTGACCACACGGCTGGAGTACGACGCGGCGGGACGCGTACTCGAGGAGTCCGATATGGACTCGAACGGCGAGGTGCTCGCCAGCCGGAGCTTCGGCTACGACGCCGCGGGTAACCGCACCAGCGAGACCGACGAGCTGGGCGCGACGACCTCCTACGAGTTCGACGCGCACGACAACCTGCGGTCGGTGACACGCCCGGTGGACGGGGACAGCTCCATCGTCACCAGCTACGGCTACGACGCGGCAGGCAACATCACCCGTGCCACGGACGGCAACGGCAACACCACGGAGTTCACGGTGAACTCCTGGGGCCTGCCGGAGTCGACGATCGAGCCCGCCACGGAGCAGACCCCGGATGCGGCGGACCGCACCTACACGGTGTCGTACGACGCGCGGGGCGACGTGGCAACGCTGGCCAAGCCGGGTGGGGTGGAGATCAGCAACACCTACGACCCGCTGGGCAACCTGCTGACCCGGACCGCTACCGGGGCCACGGCGGTCACTCCGGACCGGGAGTTCACCTACGACGACGCGGGGCGGCGCACGCGCGTGTCGGCTCCGGGCGGGGACAACGTCTACTCCTACGACGACCGGGGGAACCTGCTCTCGGCGGAGGGGCCGTCGGGGTCGACGGAGTTCTCTTGGGGTGACGACGGCCGGCTGGTCCAGGCCACGACCGAGGCAGGCACGGGCGAGTACGGCTACGATGCCGCTGGCAGGCTGTCCACGGCCACCGACCCGGTGTCCGGCGCGACGGCGTCGTACGGCTACGACGACGCGGGCCGGGTGAGCACGGTCGACTACGGCGGGGTGTCCCGCTCGTACGATTACGATGAGTCCGGCAGGCTGGTGCAGGACGCCTTCGCCACGGATGACGGCGAGGTCGGTTCGATCGCCTACGGCTACGACGACGCCGGTCGCCTGACCTCGAAGACCACGTCCGGCGTGGCCGGTGCCGCGCAGAACACCTACACCTACGACCAGGCCGGCCGGTTGTCCTCGTGGAACGACGGGGACTCCACTGTCGACTACACGTGGGACGACGCGGGCAACCTGGTCGGGCGCGGGGACGAGACCGCGGTGTTCAACGAGCGCAACCAGCTGCTCGAACACGGCAGCACGCAGTACTCCTACACCGCGCGGGGCACGCTGACCGAGCGCGTCGAGGACGGCCAGTCCACCGACGTGGAGTTCAACGCGTTCGACGAGCTGGTGGCTGACGGCGGAACCAGCTACACCTACGACGGCCTGGGCCGGCTCATCGACAGGGACGGTCGTGGCCTGAGCTACGTCGGGGCGAGCCTGGATGTCGCCTCGGACGGGGTCGGCACCTACTCGTACACCCCGGGCGGGCGTCTGCTGGGTGCCGGTAGTGGTTCGGGTACCGGCCTGGGCTGGTCGGACCGGCATACGGATCTGGTGGGTGTGATCGACCCGGCCGGTGGTGAGCTGGCGGGCTCGCGCAGTTTCGGCCCGTTCGGCGAGGTGACCGCCTCGGACGGTGCGCAGCCGGACGTGGGCTTCCAGGGTCAGTTCACCGATCCGGACTCGGGCAACGTGCATATGGGGTCGCGCTGGTACCAGCCGGGTACGGGCACGTTCGCCTCGCGGGATCAGGCGGGTCTGGACCCGCGGGACGTGGGCAACGCCAACCGGTATAGGTACGGGGCATCAAGCCCGTTGAGCCACACGGACCCGACAGGGGAATGGGTCCAGGTGATACTGGCAGTAGGTGCAGCAGGGTTGAGGCTTGGGGCTACCGTTCTAAGGGCTACGGCCGTTGCGGCTGCCAGGAGGTATGTCGTTCCGTTCGTTAAGCGCGCAATGCAGGTATATGAGCGTCATTACGGAGCGATCAATGAAGTCGTCAGTACCCTTGAAGACCTGAGTGGAATGTCGAGTCTATCCGGCACTATAGATCGCTATCGCGAGGAAGCGCTTAGGGATATGATATATAACCAGCCTGTAACGTATATTCGGCGTCCCGGTGTTGCAGCTGGGATGGGAACGCCTCAATCATCACGTCGGTATACTTCGAGTTCACCTTCGTATATAGGTGCTTCTGGCGGTGCAGTGAATAGTGCGGCCGCATATCGTGCTGATAAGCAAGCCGCTCGCGAGGCAGCGAGACTGGCTGCACGCCGGGCGCGTGTCGAGCGCGACGCCAATACTCCCCACGCGCCGCCCGATCCTGTAGAAACGATCGCGCCAAGGGTGTCACGGGCCATAGAGGAAAGAAAGAATCAAGACGAGATCAATCTCGGTGTACTCGACCCACGTAGCAGCGATGACCAGGACGTTAAGCAGCATTATGAGCCGGACGGTGCAGGAGCGTACATGAGTTGGCCCACGGGAGGACCGGACACAGAGTTATCTCTGTACGGTATTTGTACTCGACAGCCCCAGGTGGATCCCGTCGAAAGTGGTGGCGCGCAGAATAGGAAGTGCGCTACTGGATACAGTAGAACTTCTGAGGTTAGCGATCAGGGCTACATCTCGGAATATCCGGAATTGATTACACGTCAGAATGGCAGCACGAATTACGCAGAACCGAAATTGTTGGTGGGTCGCCCGGAGCGAAATCACCTTTCTCTTGGTGACAAATCAATTCTGATTGACACGTCGAGTGCCTTCCAGTTGGATGTGCAAGCGCGGTAGTGATGAGCGCGCTGTTTGCGTTTTCGCAAAGTTGTCAATCTTGCACCTGTATAGGCAACTTCTATGTGCTATTCTTAAGTGTTGATAGTATATTTTATCGTGCGTACGAAGTGCGCATTGTGTGTTGTCGCATCAACACGCGGCAGTATTGTGACGCAAGGACTACTTCTGGGGCAATGTCAAGTCGGCGGCGAAGTCGGCTGCCAAGGGCGCGCGGAAGCTGACCAAGAGCGGCAGTTCGCGTAGCTACTCCCGGTCGGGAAGCACGCGGACGCGGAGTTCGACGACGACGCGGACGAGGTCGACGCGCGCGACACGTTCGACCCGCTCGGTGGTGCGGAGCACGGGCCGAGGTGTAGTGCGCGGTGCGGCTCGTGGCGTCGCGAGACGGGCTGTGGTGTCCGGGGCCGGTGGTGCGGTGTCGCGGGGCTCGTCGGCAGCCGCGCGGGCGGCGGCGGAGGCTGCCCGGGAAGCGGCTCGGTTGGCCGCGCGGCGGGCGCGTGTGAAGAGGGATGCGATGACGTACGCGTCGCGCCCGTCCACCTCGCCTCGGGTCTCGCCGAGTGTGCAGCGCCGGTTGGATCGGTTGAACGATCAGCCGGCGGTGGATCTGGGCACGCTGGGACGGGGTGCCGATGATGTGGCCTCCGGTGGTGATGCGGCGCGGTTCGTGCCGGAGCAGGTGGGTCGCGGGGGCAGTGGTGCTTCCGGCTTGACGTCTCCGGGGCCGCGCTCGTCGGGTGCGCCGTCGACGTCGCCGCCGCAACGGCCGGATACGGGTCTGCCGTCGAGCCGGGGGAGCAGTTCGGGCCGGTCGTGTGTGCCGAACAGCTTCGTGCCGGGTACCGAGGTGACCATGGCCGACGGGTCGACTCGGGCGATCGAGGAGGTCGAGCCGGGTGACCGAGTGGTCGCGGTGGATCCCGAGTCGGGTGAGCGGGGTGCCCGTGAGGTGATCGACACGATCACCGGTGATGGGCACAAGACGCTGGTTGAGGTCACTGTCACGACCGACGATGCGGGTGCCGGTGACGCTGGTGATGGTGGGTCCAGCAGTGTGGTGGCCACGGCCGGGCACCCGTTCTGGGTGGATGATCGGGGCCGGTGGGTTGATGCCGGTGATCTGGAGGCTGGTGACGAGCTGCGCACCAGCGGGGGCGAGCTGGTCGAGATCTCTGGTGTCGAGTCCACGCGGCGGGTGCAGCGGGTGCACAACCTGTCCGTCGACGGGATCCACACTTACCACGTCGCCCTCGACGCCGAAGCGGATCTCGATGCTGAGCTGGACCTGCTGGTTCACAACACCAACCCCGGATGCGGGCCCGATGACGAATACGTCAACCTGGCAAGCGACAGCCGTACCCGTCATATCTTGGACGGCGATGAGTTTGGCGGTGGGCACATGTCTCCGGGTAAGCCGGGTAAATCGATCTTCCCGCAAGACTGGTCACGAGAAAAGATCATGCACAATATTTCCGACGTTGCCACCGACCCTGCATCATCATGGCAGCAGCAGACTGGTGCGGTAGGTGCTAGGTTTACGAGGAAGGGAAAACCTGTCCGATTCGAGGTAGGTGGGCGTCGTGACGGTGTGAACATCGAAGTGATTGTTGAGCCAGACGGAGAAGGGATTGTAACGGGTTATCCAGTGTGGTGATGGAGGGTTGACCTATTAGCGAATATATAGCAGGACGGTTAAACTCTGTATTGATATCGCACGAAGGGTATTTGACTCAGAATGAGATTAGTTCTATAGCACGCCTACTTGATGCAGGCGAACTGGCTCTTGCGATGGAAACACTTTGTGACCAATTATATGAGCGGGATATTAAGGTTGACGCTGATACATGGAAGATCCTGGCAGAGGTGGGGGAGATAATGGGGCTCGATGAATCTGAGTGGCTTCCGTTAAAGCCAAAATAGTGTTCCGTGTCAGATATCTTTATAGAGAATCGAATATCTTGTCGACAGTATTAGTCCGGATGAAGTACGTGGGTCGACGTTCCAATTTTTGATCCATACTCAGGTGCCGGTCTCGAGTGCAGGCGGGGCGACTCGGGCAATCGAGGAGGTCGAGCCGGGTGATCGGGCGGTCGCGGACGATCCCGAGTCGAGTTGAGCGTTGATCCCGAAGGAGAGGGAATAATTACCGGATTTCCGATTCCGTAACGGAGACGTTTGTATGACAGAGGACGAGTTCTTCGTCGATCTCGGTCGATCTCGTCTTCTTCGGGCCGGTGGAACTGGAGCTGTCGCTGTCGCGTGATGCGATCGCGCTGCCGGGGCATCCTCGACGCGGTGCTCGCCGCGCGCGGCTGACCCCGCGTTGATTCAACCGGCGCGACGCTGCCCGGTTGCGGTGACCTGGCCGGCACGTGGCCGTATGTCGACGCGGACGTACGGAACGGACCGGATCGAGGAGCCCTGCCGAGCAGCCCGCACCAACGGGCTCGACGACCTGGCCGAACACACCTGGATACCAGCACGCTCGCGCTACTGTCGTGTCGCCGCGGCTACCGCTGGGGCGTGTGACGATGGGGATGCAGTCCCTGAGGAGGGAGCAGGCACCGCCGCGAGAGGGAGCGACCGGATGGGTACTCGCCGCATCGGGTTGAGCAAGGCCGTGTCCTGGGCGTTGCGGCACCGTCCGGATCAGCTGGGGCTGGAGCTCGACGCGGCCGGCTGGACATCGATCGACGCGCTGGTGGCGGAGCTGGCCCGCCATCACCGCTGGCGTGACCTGACGCGCGCGGAAGTCCGCGAGATGGTCGCGCATCAGACCAAGCAACGGTTCGAGATCGACGGGGACCGTATCCGCGCGCTCTACGGGCACAGCGTCGCTGGGCATATCGACAAAGAGCCCGCCGAGCCACCGGCCGTGCTCTACCACGGCACAAGTGCGCAGGCCGTGGCCGACATCTTGCGTCACGGGCTGCGGCCGATGCGGCGGCATTGCGTGCACCTGGCGACCGACCGGAACAGTGCCCGTCAGGTCGGCTGGCGCAAGAGTCCCGATGTCCGCGTCCTCGTCGTCGACGCGGCCGGCGCCTCCGCCGTCGGAGTCGGCTTCTACCTGGGAGCCGATCAGGTGTGGCTGGCCGACGAGATCCCGCCGCGCTTCCTCCGGTTCGACGAGTCGTGATCGGTGCCCGCCTGCCGGACCAGTATGTTCTGGGGCAGGGCTGCCCGTACGGGCACGGTAGGCGAACGCGGGTGAGGCGAAGGTGGTGTGACGATGGCGCGGCGGACCCAGGCGGAGCGGCGCGCGGCCACCCGCCTTGCGCTGATGGAGGCCACGGTCGCCTGCGTCGTGGAGTCCGGCTACGGCAACGTCACCTCCGGCCAGATAGCTTCCCGCGCCGGGGTCACGCGGGGTGCGCAGAACTACCACTTCGCCGGTAAGGCGGAGCTGGTGGCGGCCGCGCTCGAACACATGATGAACCAGCTCGTCGACGAGATCCGGGCCGATCCGCCCGGCGGTGACACCCCGACGGACCGGGCGGTCGCGCTGCTCGACCGCCTCTGGGCGTTGCACGACACGCCCGGTTTCAAGGCAGCCATGGAGATAGGCATCGCCAGCCGCACCGACGAGGAGCTGCGCGGCCACGTCGAGGACCTCAACCGCAAGGTGATCGGTGCGGTCGCCGAGGTCGTCGGCGAGGTCCTCCCCGAGGTGACGGGGCATCCGGACCTGGTTCCCGTGATGCTCACCGTGCTGGCGGCCGTGCGGGGGGTGGCCGTGGTCGGGCTGATCTCCTCAGAGGAGGCGGTCGAGTCCCTGTGGCAGACCGTGCGCGGCCAGCTCGTGCGGTACGTGTCCGCCTCGGTCGACAACGCGATCGCCGACGCCGTGAGCTGACTGGGCGAGTTGGCAGGACCACAGCGAGTCCGGTGACCTGCGTCACCGAAAAACAAACTAGCGTGAACGTAAGTTTTTGTTCTACGCTGCCTGTGCGACGGCGGTCACCAGCGTGCGCGCGGCTACCAGGCGAGGAGACGAATCATGATCGAGTGGTCCGAGACCGATGAGCTGATCAGGGAGTCCATCCGGGAGTTCATCGACAAGGAGATCCGCCCGCGCACCGACGAGCTGGAAAGCGGCGAGCTCCCGCCGTACGACATCATCCGCAAGCTGTTCGCGAGCTTCGGCGTCGGTGAGATCGCCAGGGAAGGCTTCGACCAGCTCATCGAGCACGAGAAGCGCAAGGCCGACACCGGCAGCGGCGCCGGGGGATCCACCTCAGGTTCCGGCGGGGGATCGGGGTTCACGCTCGCGGGCCAGGAGACCATGGCACTGATCGCGATCTCCGAGCTGGCTGGTGTCTCACTCGGGATCCTGGCCTCGGCTGGGGTGAGTCTCGGCTTGGCCGCGGGCACGATCATGTCCAAGGGCACGCTCGAGCAGAAGCAGCGCTGGGTGCCGGAGCTGCTGACCTTCGACAAGGTCGGTGCGTGGGCGATCACCGAACCCGAGGCGGGATCGGACGCCTTCGGGGGGATGACGACGACGGTGCGCCGGGACGGCGACGACTACATCCTCACCGGCCACAAGACGTTCATCACCAACGGCCCCTACGCCGACACCATCGTCGTCTACGCCAAGCTCGACACCGGGGACGGCACCCCGGTCCGGGACCGGAAGGTACTGACCTTCGTGCTCGACGCCGGCATGGACGGGCTGGAACGGTCCACACCGTTCAAGAAGATGGGCCTGGGTTCCTCGCCGACCGGTGAGCTGTCCTTCGACCACGTGCGGCTCGGTCGCGACCGGCTGCTCGGCGAGACCGAGGGAACCGCGAAGGACGAGAGCGCCGACTCCGGGCGGGAAAGCGCGCGGGCGAACTTCACCGCCGAACGTATCGGGGTCGCGGCCCTGTCGCTGGGCATCATCAACGAGTGCCACCGGCTGTGCGTGGACTACGCCGCCAGCCGGACCCTGTGGGGCCAGGAGATCGGGAGGCTCCAGCTCATCCAGGCCAAGCTTGCCGAGATGGAGATCGCGCGGCTCAACGTGCAGAACATGGTCTTCCGGACCGTGGAGAAGCTGCGCGCAGGCACGCTACCGAGCCTGGCGGAGGCCTCGGCGATGAAGCTGTACTCCTCCCGGGCCGCCACCGAAGTGGCGATGGAGGCCGTGCAGCTCTTCGGCGGCAACGGCTACATGACCGAGTACCGCGTCGAGCAGCTCGCCCGCGACGCCAAGGGGCTGATGATCTACGCGGGCAGCAACGAGGTCCAGACCACCCACATCGCCAAGGGCCTGCTCGGCCGGTAACCGGCAGGGTGCGCCGGATCAGAACGGCGGGTCGCCTGGCGGGTCGGTGCCGCTGGTTGTGCGGTCGGTGGGTGTGTCCGGTGGGATCGGTTCGGGTGGTGCTGCTGGGGTCCGGTCGTGGGTGTAGCACCGTCCGGTGGGGGTGGTGATGGTGCTGGTGCCGCTGGTGGGGTTGTGGTGGAGGGTCCAGTGGGGGTGGTCTTTCATGCGATGGTGCCATCGGCATTTGGCGCCGCCGTTGGTGTGGGCGGTGGTGCCGTGTTGGCCGCGTGCCCATCCGTGGAGGTGGTCGTAGTCGCTGTGGTGGGCGGGCCGGTGGCAGCCGGGTGTGGTGCATTCGGCGTCGCGCACGGCCACCAGGTCGCGGATGGCGGTGGTGGGCCGGTAGCGCTTGCGGCCGACGTCGAGGACCGCCCCGCTGGCGGGGTCGGTGAGCACCTTGCGCCACACGCTGTGCCGGCTGGCCAGGATCTGGCGGGCGATCGGGGCGGGCAGCGGCCCGTACCCGGAGAGCTCGCACCCGGTGTTCGACATGCCCAGCGCCGCATCGACCGGCATGTGCAGGAACACCGTCGCCGCCCCCTCCGGGGCGGCCACCTCGGGATCCTGCCCCAGCAGCAGGGTGGCGTGGAAGTCGGCCCGCAGCTGCTCCAGGGTGCGCGCGTCCCCGTGGTGGCGGGCGCGGTGGGCCATGGCGTCGATCCGCGCGTAGGCCGAGGCCGCCACCTCGGCAGGTAGGTCCGCCGCCAGGGTCGATAACCCGTCCTCGCCGGGTAGCAGTTCCACCTTCCGCCCCGCCCGCGCCTGCCGCGCACGCTCCGCCTGCCCGTCGGGATCAGCCTGTTCCACGAGGCGGCGGGCGGCGCGGGCCAGGTTGGCCGGATTCGTGGGGCTGACTCGCCCGTTTTCGAGTTTCTCGGCGAGCTGTGTGTCCACGTGGCGGGCCTGCTCGTCCTCCAGCGTGTCGGTCGCCTCGGTGATCCGCCCGGCGGCAGTCGCTTCGATCTGCCCGGCCTCCATCGCCTCTAGCAGCCGGGGCATGCGTTGGGTGAGTTGACGGGACCGGTGCAGCCGCAGCGCCGCCGTGTGCCGGGAGACGCGCAGTTCGAGCGCGGCCTCATCAGCCACATACCGATCCTGCCCCCGTAGCTGGTCGAGCCGGGCCAGCGCGTGCGCCTCGATCGCATCGGTATGCGCCCGGATCCGGCGCGCCGCCGCCAACGTCTCGATCACCTGCTCGGCACTCAACTCAGCGACCTGTTCGCCGGTGAAGGTGCGGCAGCGGATCTCGGCCTGCTCCTCCGGTGTGAACGCGACCGCAGGCGCCTGCCCGGCCGGGACGAACATCACCCCGGCCGGACCAACCACCTGCACGAACTCCGACACACCCCCAGCATATCGCACACACGTTCGATCACCCGCAGCGACACACCGACCACACACAAGCACCCGGGTCATCCACAATCCGGGCAGCGAGCACCGCACCCGTATATCGCGAGTCGCGTGACGATCACCGGCCGCGGACGACGGCAGGTGTACCGCATGACACGCTGGGTAGATGCACCTGATCGACGACCTCGGCGAAGAGGTTCCGCTGGACCGGGAACCGGGCAGGGTGGTCTCGCTCGTGCCCTCGCTGACCGAGGCCGTCGAGCGCACCGTTCCCGGCGTGCTTGTCGCCGCGACCGACTACTGCACACACCCGCCGTCACTGAACGTCGCACGGGTCGGCGGCTCCAAGTACCCCCGCGTGGACGACGTGCTCGGCCTGCGTCCCGACCTGGTGCTGGCGAACTCGGAGGAGAACCGGCCGGAGGATGTCGAGCGGTTGCGTGCCGACGGGATCCCGGTGTGGGTCACGGAGGCCCCGTCCACCGTGCTGACAGCGCTCGCCTCGCTGCGTCGCGTGCTCACCCAGGTGTTCCGGGTGTCCGAACCGGAATGGCTCGTCGCGGCCGAGCAGGCGTGGGCGCACCCGCGGACGCACCGGGCGACCGCGCTCGTCCCGGTGTGGCGCAAACCGTGGGTCGTACTCGGCCGGGACACCTTCGCCGGCGACGTCCTGCACCGGCTCGGCGTGTCGACCGTCTACTCCGCACACACGGATCGCTACCCGAGGCCGAAGCTGGACGAGCTGCGTGCGAAGTTCACCGACGGCAGCGCGGATCTGCTCGTGCTCCCGGACGAGCCGTACTACTTCACCGACGACGACGGCCCGGACTGGTTCCCCGGCGTGACCTACGTACTGGTCTCCGGGCGGTACCTGACCTGGTACGGACCATCGCTTGTGGATGCCCACGCGGAGCTGTCCGCGGCTCTGGACAGGGTGCTCGGCTGAGTCCTCACCCCGCTGCGAACCGGTCGGTGGCCTCGGCCAGCTGGGTGAGCACCCCCGGATCCCACAGCGAGTGGCCCGCGCCGTTGAGCAGCACCAGCTCGCAGCCCGGCCACGCCTTGTACAGCTCGTAGGCCGTCGTCGGCGGGCACACCGCGTCGTACCGCCCCTGCACGAGCACCCCGGGAACCCCGGCGAGCTTGCCGGCGTCCCGGATCAGCTGCCCCTCGTCCAGCCACGCCCGGTGCGCGAAGTAGTGCAGCGCGATCCGCGCGAACGGCACGGCCGTGGCCGGGTCGGCGAACTCCGCCCGCGCGGCGGGCGACGGCACCAGCGCGGAGAGCGCGGCCTCCCACTCGCTCCAGGACACCGCCGCGTTCCGCGCCACGTCGGGATCGGGGTCGGTGACGAGCCTGGCGTAGGCGGCGAGCGGGTCGTGCCGCTCACCATCCGGGACGGGGGACAGGAACGCTTCCCAGTCGTCCGGGAACAGGTGGGCCGCACCGCCCCGGTACAGCCAGTCGAGCTCGGAGTCGCGAGCGGTGAACACCCCGCGCAGCACGATCCCGCTCACCCGCTGCGGATGGGTCTCGGCGTAGGCCAGGCCCAGTGCCGACCCCCAGGACCACCCGAAAACCAGCCATCGCTCGATGCCCAGGTGCTCGCGCAGCCGTTCCATATCCGCCACCAGGTGCCAGGTGGTGTTGCCGGCCAGGCCGCCGGTGCTCGAACCGACCTCGGGCGTGCTGCGCCCGCAGCCACGCTGGTCGAACAGCACGATCCGGTACGCATCGGGGTCGAAAAGCTGCCGCGAGACCGGTGCGCTGCCGGTCCCCGGCCCGCCGTGCACCACCACGACGGGCCTGCCGTGCGGGTTCCCGCTGACCTCCCAGTACACGGTGTGCCCGTCACCGGTATCCAGCGAGCCCCGCAGGTGCGGCCGGATCGGCGGGTAGAGGCCGTCCCGCCGGTCCCGCCCGGTCACGCGGCCACTCACCTCAGTGGAACGACTGCTCGGGGGCGGGGAACTCACCCCTGCGGACCTCGTCGGCGAAGGACGCGGCCGCCGAGGACAGCACGCCCGCGACGTCGGCGTAACGCTTGACGAAGCGCGGCGCCTTACCCCGGCGCAACCCCGCCATGTCCTGCCATACCAGGACCTGCGCGTCGCAGTGCGGCCCCGCGCCGATGCCGATCGTCGGGATCGCCAGCTCGTGCGTCACGCGCTTGGCAGCCTCCGCGGGCACCATCTCCATCACCACCGCGAAGGCGCCCGCCTCCTGCAGGGCCAGCGCGTCGGCCAGCATCGTCTCCCCGGACTCGCCGCGGCCCTGGACCCGGTAGCCGCCGAGGTTGTGCTCGCTTTGCGGGGTGAAACCGATATGCCCCATGACCGGGATTCCGGCGGAGGTCAGCGCCTCGACGTGCGGGACGAAGTCCCGCCCGCCCTCCAGCTTGACCGCGTGGGCGCGACCTTCCTTCATGAACCGCACCGCCGTGCCCATCGCCTGCTCGACGGAGAGCTGGTACGAGCCGAACGGCAGGTCGGCCACCACAAGCGCGTGCGTGGTCGAGCGGGTCACGGCCCGCACGAGCGGCAGCATCTCGTCGACGTCGACGGGCAGCGAGGTGTCGTAGCCGAACACGTTGTTGGCGGCGGAGTCGCCGACGAGCAGCACAGGGATACCCGCCTCGTCGAACAGCTCGGCGGTGTACATGTCGTACGCGGTGAGCATCGGCCACGGCTCACCGCGGTCCTTGTACTCACGCAGGTGGTGGACACGGACCCGCTTGCGGGGCGAGTCGGGTGTGGATCCGGCCCCCGTGCCGTACGGGGCGGGGGTCTCGGTCGATCCGTCTGGAGCGGGAGTCGAGTTGTCCGCGGACATCGGCGTCAACCGTCCTTTCCTCGAGGCCCGTCAGCGGGTCCCCGGGCTTGGCGCGGATGGTGTACCTCCCAAGCCTGGCACCGCGGTGGCGGCGGGGACAGGCGGATGGGACGCGAGTCACACGGACCCGGCCGGCAGGGCCGTCACCTGGCAGGACGGCGGTACACGATCCGGCGGCGCGCGGTGACCCGCGGCGTGGACGGCGGCACACAACGGGCGTTGCGGGTTAGGGTCTGCGTGACCGCACGACCGGCGCGAAATGGCACAACGAGGTGCATCATGAGCGACAGCAGGACCACGGGGAGTGCCAGGGAGGTGCTTCGCGGCTGGCTCGGGGACCAGCCGTCGATCGACTCCCTGTCCGACGAGCAGGCCGAGCGGCTGCACGAGGAGCTGCGCAAGGCGAACCGCAGGCACGCCGAGAAGTTGCGGTCGGTCGCCGAGGAGTCCCTGTCCCACATCCCGGCGCTGCTGCGACCGGGCGTGCGCAAGATCCTCGGAGTGTGAGTCATGAGCCAGGACCTGGCCACCCGGGCGGAACTGACCAAGCTCGCCCGCGCGCTGGACACCACAGAGGACTGTGTGGCGTTCCTCGGCTCGCTCGAGGCAGCCGAGATCCACGAGCTGCGCGAGGCAGCCAGCGCGGCGATGCACGACCGGCACCGCGAGCTGTACCAGAGCATCGCGAAGGCGAGCACGCTGCTGCCGCCCGCGTTGTGCGTGCGGATCGCCGAGCGCGCGTTCCCGCCCATGATCACGTCGAAGGTCGCCGCGGAGATCGGCACCGATCGGGTCGGCGAGTTCGCCAAGCGGCTGTCGGTCGGCTACATGGCCGATGTGTGCGTCAGCATCGACCCGCGCAAGGTCCGGGAGCTGATCAGCCAGGTGCCGGTGGAACGGGCCACCGAGGTCGCTCGGGAACTGGTGGACCGAGAGGAGTACGTCACGCTCGGCAGGATGATCGACGCGGCGACGGAGCGGCTGGTGCGGGCCGCCGTCGCGGTGATCACCTCCGATGTGGCGCTGCTGTGGATCGCGTTCTACGCCGAGTCCGAGGCACACCTGACCAGCGCGGTCCGGGCGCTGCCCGCCGAGCGGATACGCAGTGTCGTGCACACCGCCCTGACCGGTACCGCCGAGCTGCACGCCGCCGGGCTGGCGCTGATCGCGCGGGTGGACGACGCCGAGCTGCGCGGCACGCTCGCCGGGCACGCGGCGGAGGTTCCTGCCGAGGCGCTGGACGGGCTGCTGCGCACCGTGGTGCGGGACGGCTTCGAACCCGAGCTGCTCACCGTGCTGGCCAGCATGCCGGAGGATGCCCTGCGGCGGCTGGCGGCACGCGATGCCCTTACCGACCGGGACACGCTGCTCGCGCTGGCACGCGCGGCCGAGAGGGGCGGGCATACCGAACGGCTGCGCCCGCTGCTCGAGTACGCCGGACCCGAGCTGCGTGCCACCCTGACCGAGGCCGGGTTCGACCTGGGGTGAGCCCTAGTGCACCTCGCGCCACGCGTTGGTGATCGGTAACCGGCGATCGCGCCCGAAGGCCTTGAAGGTGATCTTCGTGCCCGGCGGGTACTGGCGGCGCTTGTACTCGGCCGTGTCGACCATGCGCACCACGCGGTCGATGGTGGCGGGGTCGAAGCCCGCGGCGAGCAGCTCGGCGAAGCCGCGGTCACCCTCCACGTAATCGTCCAGGATGTCGTCGAGCACGGCGTAGTCCGGTAGCGAGTCGGTGTCGACCTGCCCGGGACGCAGCTCCGCGGAGGGCTCCTTGGTGATGGAGCCCTCCGGGATGGGCGGGGTCTCACCGCGCTTGTCGGCCTCGGTGTTGCGCCAGCGCGCCAGGTTCCACACCTGCGTCTTGAACACGTCCTTGATCGGCGCGAACGCGCCGACCGAGTCGCCGTACAGGGTGGAGTAGCCCACGGCGATCTCCGTCTTGTTGCCGGGCGCCAGCACCAGGTGCCCCTCGGCGTTGGACAGCGCCATCAGCAGCACACCACGCACCCGGGCCTGCACGTTCTCCTCGGCCAACCCGGTGAGCCCGAGCTTGCCGACATAGCCCGCCACGAGCTCGCCGACCGGTTCGGTACGGAAGTGGCAGCCCAGCCTGCGTGCCAGCTCGGCCGCGTCGGTCCTGGAGTGCTCCGAGGAGTACTGCGAGGGCATGGACACGCCGTGCACGGCGTCCGGCCCGAGCGCGTCGGCGGCGAGGGCGGCGGTCACCGACGAGTCGATACCGCCGGAGAAGCCGAAGATGACCGAACGGAAGCCGTTCTTGTGCACGTAGTCCCGCAGCCCGAGCACCAGTGCGGACCAGACCTCGGCCTCGTCGGACAGCGGCTCGCGGATCTCCGGGGCACGGAGCGGTTCGTAACCGGGCACGGCCTCGTCGGAGAGCACGGTTCTGCGCACCTCGAGGCCGGAGAAGGTGCCCGCGGCCGCTCCGGTGACCGGCTCCGTCGAGGCCGGCTCGAGGTCGGTGACCAGGAGGTGCTCGACGAACTGGGGGGCACGTGCCAGCAGGGCACCGGATCGGTCGACGACGAAGGAGTCCCCGTCGAAGACGAGATCGTCCTGGCCGCCGACCTGGTTGCAGTACGCCACCGGCACGCCTGCCTCACGTGCCCGCTCGGCGACGACGGGCAGGCGGATGTCGTCCTTGGACCGCTCGTACGGGGAGGCGTTCGGCGCCACGATCAGATCGACCCCGGACCGGGCGAGCGCGCTGACCGGGCCGCCGTCCTGCCAGAGGTCCTCGCAGACCACGACCCCGATGTCCACCCCGTGCAGCCGGAGCACGTCGAGCGTCTCGCCGGGCCGGAAGTGCCGCCGCTCGTCGAAGACACCGTAGTTGGGCAGGTGATGCTTGGCCTGCCGGGCGACGACCTCACCCCGGTACAGCGCGGCGACCGAGTTGCGCGGGCCTGCCTCGTCGGCATCCAGGTAGCCGACGTAGGTGAGGACGTCACCGCACCCTGCCTCGGCGAGGCGCCCGGCGAGCCGGTCGACGGCGTGCCGGCACGCGTCCACGAAGGTCGGCCGCAGCGCCAGATCCTCCACCGGATACCCCGTCAGGGTCATCTCGCTGAACACCGTGACGTGCGCCCCGGCATCGGCGGCCGCGCGCGTCCACTCCACGATGAGCCCGGCGTTGCCGTCCAGATCCCCGAGCGTGGGGTTCACCTGGGCGAGTGCGGTGCGCAGTTGAGCCATACCGCCATTGTCGCGCACGGGTGCCCGGTCCCGGCCGGGCTCCTCAGCCGCGCCGCTTGCGCAACGTGCCCCGCACCTTCTTCAGGGCCTGCTCCGCGTCGGAGTCGAACGGGTTGTCGTGCACCACGTAGGTCCACGTCGACGTCGGCCTGCGCACCCCGGCCCCGGCCAGGTCGGCCCCGCCCTCGTCCACCGTGATCTCGGAGAACGTCGCCTCGGCCAGCCGCTCGGCCTCCGGATAGATCGCGTGGAACTCGGGTATCGCCGCACGGTGGAACTCGTCGATGGGTGTCTCCCTGCCGAGCGCGCGCAGATGGATGCTCTCCCGCACGTCCGCGAGCACGGCCAGGTGCTGCGACCACAGCTCGTCCAGATGGAACAGCAGGATCTCCCGGCATATCCGGGCACGCTCGGTCTCGTCCACCACCGCGTCCAGCTCGGCGAACCGCTGCGGGCATCGCGACCTCAGCAGCTCGACCGCGCGCTCGCCGCGCAGCACCTCCTCCCGGTAGCCGAGCAGGTCGTCGCGCTGCCGCTCGATCAGCCGCGTGTAGCGCCAGGTGTTGCGGTGAATCTCCAGGTTCGCGGCCTCGGTGACGCGCTGCGCGTGGTCGATGTGCCTGCTGATCGCGGGGCTGGTGACCTCCCCGTTGTCGTCGGTCGGTGGGTCGCCGGGCACATCGGGGGCGCCGGCGAGTACCACCTCGTCGTTGAGGCTGGCGAAGAAGATCGACCCGCCGGGGTCGCCCTGCCTGCCCGCGCGACCGCGTAGCTGGTCGTCCAGGCGGCTGCTGCGATACCGGGCCGTACCGATCACGTAGAGGCCGCCCAGCTCGACGACCTGCTCGTAGTCTTCGGTGGTGCCGTGGCTTCCGCCGAGCTTGATGTCGGTGCCGCGACCGGCCATCTGGGTGGACACGGTGATCGCGCCCTTCGTGCCGGCCTCGGCGATGATCTCGGCCTCCTCGGCGTCGTTGCGGGCGTTGAGCACCACGCAGTCCAACCCGGCCCTGGCGAGCTTGCCTGCCAACTCCTCCGACTCGGCGACGTCCTGGGTGCCGATCAGGACCGGCCTGCCCCCGGCATGGATCCGCTGTACCTCGGCGACCACGGCGCGGAACTTGTCGGCCTGGGTGGCGAAGACCCGGTCGGCGGCGTCGACCCGGATATTGGATTCGTTCGGGGGGATGACCGCGATCTCGAGTTTGTAGAACTCGCGCAGGGTCTCCGCCACGGCGACCGCTGTCCCGGTCATGCCCGAGACAGTGGGGTAGCGCGCGAGCATCCCCTGCACCGTGACGGAGTCGAGGATCTCGCCCTGGTCCGACGGGGGGACCCCTTCCTTGGCCTCCACCGCCGTCTGCAGCCCGTCCGGCCAGCGCTGCAGCTCTGCGACCCTGCCCCGCGAGGTATTGATGAGCTGCACCTTGTCGTCCCGCACGAGGTAGTCGACGTCGCGGGTGAGCAGCACGTGGGCGTGCAGCGCGACGTTGATCGCCGCCAGCCGTCGCGTCCCGGAGTCCGAGTAGAGGTCGATCCCGCCGAGGGTCTTCTCGACGACGGACGACCCCGCAGGGGTCAGCCACGCGTTACGGCCGTCGGCGTCGGTCTCGTAGTGCAGCCCCGGCCGCAGCCGCGACACGATGCGCGCCGCCTCGGTGTCCGGTGCGCCCGAGGCCACCGAGCCCGCCATGACGAGGGGAATGCGTGCCTCGTCCACCAGCACCGAGTCCGCCTCGTCCACCACGGCGACATCGGGGGCGCGCTGCACCACATCGGCCGTCGATGTCGCGAGCCGGTCGCGGAGCAGGTCGAACCCGATCTCGCTGACCGAGCCGTAGGTCACCTCGCAGCCGTAGGCCCGCGCGCGCTCGGTCCTGCCGTGCCCCGGCTCGACCCAGTCCACGGACACACCGAAGAGATCGAGCACCGGGCGCATCCATCGCGCGTCCCGGCGCGCGAGGTAGTCGTTGACCGAGATGACGTGCACGTGCCTGCCGCGCAGCGCGTGACCGGCCGCTGCGATGGCACCCGCGAGCGTCTTGCCCTCGCCGGTGGCCATCTGGATCACCCGTCCCGTCAGCAGCCCCATCACGCCGAGCAGCTGGACGTCGAACGCCCGCTCACCGAGCGCGCGCCTGCCTGCTTCCCTGCCGATCGCGCAGATCTCGACGAGCTGCTCGTCGGTGGGCGTTGGCCGCGCGTCGTCGCTGCCGCGGAGCGCGGCGGCGGCGTCGGTCAGCCCGGCGTCGGTCAGCTCGCGCAGGTCGGGCTCACGCGCGCCGACGGCGGGTAGCAGTGCCTCGTACCGCGTGAGGTCGACGCTGGCCGGTCGGTCCACGAGCCTGCGCAACAGCCGCCTGCTACGGGTGAGCAGGGATGCCTGCTTCTGTGTCATCCGCTTCATTCTCCGTCTGCTCGGGCACCGGGCACGATCGCGTGGTGCGCGCTGACCTGCCTCTCCGGCACGGGTCGGGGCGTGCGTGTGCGGCCGCACACACCGACCATGGCATCATCACCGTGTGCGCCAAGTATTCCGTGTCCCGTTCGCGTTGCTCCTCCTCGGTGCGTTGCTCGGTGGATGTACCTCCGATGATCCCGAAGATGCCCCGGAACTACCGGTGACCGAAACGCACGGACCGACCGGTCAGGTTCCCGACGGGCTCGACGAGTACTACGGGCAGGGCATTACCTGGGAAGAGTGCGGGCCGTACGCCACGTCCGAGATGGCCGAGCGGATGCTCAACGACCCCGACGCGCAGTGCGCCAGGATCGACGTTCCGCTCGACTACTCCGAGCCGGACGGCGAGACGATCTCCATCGGAGTCTCCCGTATTCCCGCGTCGAACCAGGAGGAGCGGATCGGCTCGCTGGTTTTCAATCCGGGCGGTCCCGGCGCGGCCGGGATGGGGCAGGCGGTGCACACCGCGAACCGGCTTTCCGGCACCGAGCTCACCGAGCGTTTCGACATCGTCGGGTTCGACCCGCGCGGCGTCGGGGCGAGCGAACCCCAGGTCGAGTGCCTCACCGACGAGGAGCGTGACGAGAAGCGCGCCGACGACCACGAGTTCGACGGCTCGCCGGAGGCGGTGCGCGAGGCGGAGGAGCTGGCGAGGGAGTTCGCCGAGAAGTGCGTCGAGCGCACCGAGTACGGCGAGGACATGCTGGCCAACATCGGCACGCGCGACGTCGTGCGGGATATCGACGTGCTGCGGTCGGTACTCGGGGACGAGAAGCTGACCTACCTGGGGTACTCGTACGGAACGCGCATCGGCTACAGCTACGCGGAGGCGTTCGGCGACAACGTGCGCGCCCTGCTGCTGGACGGCGCGCTCGACCCCGAGCAGGAGCTGGTCGACTCCCTCATCGCGCAGGGCGAGGGCTTCGGGCAGGCATTCGAGGAGTTCGCGGAGTGGTGTACCGGCCGGGAGGACTGCCCGCTCGGCGACGACCCGGACGAGGCGACCGAGGAGTACCAGGACCTCGTGCAGCCGCTCGTGGACAACGGGGTCGAGCTCGAGGACGGCCGCGAGCTGTCGTTCGGTGACGCTACAACGGCCACCGTGCAGGCGCTCTACAGTCAGGATCTCTGGGAGCCGCTCAAATCGGGGCTGTCCCAGCTCCAGCGGCAGCGGGGTGAGCAGCTGATGATGCTTGCCGATATGTACAACGAGCGGCAGTCCGACGGCTCGTACACCACGACCCAGGACGCGTTCGAGGCGATCCGGTGCGTCGACGATCCCCGGGTGACCGACCGCGAGAAGATCGAGGAGGCTCAGGAGGAGTACTCGGAGGTGGCGCCGTTCCTCGACAGCGGGCGACCGACGCCCGCCGCGCGGGGTGTATGCGCGTTCTGGCCGGTCCCCAACACTTCCGAGCCCCGCTTGCCGGATGTGGAGGGGGCGCCACCCGCTCTGGTGATCTCCACCACGCAGGATCCGTCGACGCCCTACGAGGCCGGTGTGCAGCTGGCCGAGGCGATGAACGGGACGCTGCTGACGTTCGAGGGCACCCAGCACACCGTGTTCGGGCAGGGCAACGACTGCGTGGACAGCGCGGGCATCGCCTACCTGGTGCATGGTGAGCTGCCGGAGGACGGCACCACCTGCGGGACGCAGTGACCCGGCCGACCCGACCGCTGCGCGGGAACGTGTGGTAGACGTCTCAGAACCGCCGGCGCAGCCGGGCAGCGGGGCGTGGTGAGCAGGGCAGCGGATACCGGCGCGGGCGGGAGTACGGCGGACGGGTCACGAGCGCGGCGGATTCCGGCCCCGGCGCGGGCATGTCACCTGCCACCCGGCCGGTCCGGCGGATAGTCTGTGGCCATGGATCGCCAGCAAGAGTTCGTGCTGCGCACGCTCGAGGAACGGGACATTCGATTCGTCCGCCTGTGGTTCACCGACGTCCTCGGTTTTCTCAAGTCCGTCGCGATCGCCCCCGCCGAGCTGGAGGGGGCGTTCAACGAGGGCATCGGGTTCGACGGCTCGGCCATCGAAGGCTTCGCCAGGGTGTACGAGTCCGACATGGTCGCCAAACCCGATCCCGCGACGTTCCAGGTCCTGCCCTGGGAGACCCTGGAAGGAGGGCACTACTCGGCGCGGATGTTCTGTGATCTCGCGATGCCGGACGGCTCGCCGTCCTGGGCCGATCCGCGGCACGTGCTGCGGCGCCAGCTGTCCAGGATCGCCGAGGCGGGGTTCACCTGCTACGTCCACCCCGAGATCGAGTTCTTTCTGCTGTCGTCCATGCCCGACGACGGGTCCCCGCCCGAGCCCGCCGACAACGGCGGGTACTTCGACCAGGCCAGTCACGCGCGCGCGACACACTTCCGCAGGCACGCCATCGAGACGCTCGAGGCGATGGGGATCTCGGTCGAGTTCAGCCACCACGAGGGCGCTCCAGGGCAGCAGGAGATCGACCTGCGTTACGCGGACGCGATGAGCATGGCCGACAACGTGATGACCTTCCGCTACGTGGTCAAGGAGGTCGCGCTGACGCAGAACGTGTGTGCCACGTTCATGCCGAAGCCGTTCACCGACCAACCGGGTTCCGGCATGCATACCCACGTCAGCCTGTTCGAAGGTGATCAGAACGCGTTCTACGACCCGGAGGACCCCGACGAGCTGTCGCCGACCGGCAAGGCGTTCGTCGCGGGCCTGCTCACCCACGCGCGCGAGATCTCGGCGGTGACGAACCAGTGGGTGAACTCCTACAAGCGCCTCGGCGGTGGTGGGGAGGCGCCGCCCGCGGTGTCGTGGGGCCGGGCCAACCGGTCCGCGCTGGTGCGGGTCCCCATGTACTCGCCGGGTAAGGCCTCCTCCCGGCGGGTCGAGATCCGGAGCCTGGACTCGGCGTGCAACCCGTATCTGGCGTACTCGGTGATACTCGCCGCGGGGCTGAAGGGTGTGACCGAGGGGTACGAGCTGCCGCCCGCGGCCGAGGACGACATCTGGGCTCTTTCGGACGCCGAGCGTAAGGCCGCAGGCTATGCGGAGCTGCCACAGAACCTTGGCGAGGCACTCGGCGAGATGGAACGGTCCGAGCTGCTCCCCGAGGCGCTCGGCGAGCACGTGTACGACTTCTTCCTGCGGAACAAGCGGGTGGAGTGGGACAGCTACCGGCGCGAGGTTACGCCGTACGAGCTCCGGACCCTGCTCCCGGTCGTCTGACCAGGGGATACCCGGAGAACGCACCCCCGGTGATCAGCATCCTCGGCGGCCGTGTAGTGTTCTCATTTGTCGCCAGGAACGCCAGGCCGACGGGGAAATTCGAAGAAGGACCCCCCGGGAAAGGCACCAGGGACCTGCTGATAGAGTTGATCTTGAAAGCAGAGAACAGCCGGGACGGGCGGTGTTGACACCGCGAAACGGACCGGGTAAAGTACTGCGACGGCCCTGAAGTTGAGCCGGTACCCGCACGAAACCTTCTCGACGAGAGATTGTTTCGGGGCCGACGCTTCTCTGGGAGATAATTAGGGAGTTTTTCTCCGGGATCGTACGCGCTTCTCGGAAAGACGCTCTGGTGTGTTGTTTGAGAACTCAACAGTGTGCTTGTGTTTGCTCTAAGTTTTTTGAGCTAGTGTGTGCTTG
>NZ_JACCKD010000008.1 GCF_013450155.1 Haloechinothrix aidingensis | reverse complement strand
GCGAGCCCGCGCGCCACACCAGGATCAGCGCCAGCAGCACGCCCACCCCGGCCAGCACCTCGATCGGCGCGAGATCCACCGTCATGCCGGTTCACCCCCGTCCCACTCGTCCTCGCCTTCCTTGGGTGGGTGGTCGCGGTGCCAGCGCCAGATCGGATACAGCACGCGGCGATCCTGATCAGCCATGCCGCCCCACACACCGACCGTGCTCGGCCCGCCCGTGCGCAGCTCCAGCTCCAGGCACTCATCCATGACCGGACACCCGGCGCACAACCAGGCGGCCAGCGCCCGATCCGCGTCCTCATCCCCGGACAACTCCGGGATCTCCTCGCGGTCGAACACCCAGAAGCACAACCCGTCCCGGGTGACGACCTCGGCCAACACCTCATCCGGCACATGCCGGAACTTGGCCAGCTTGAACACCAACGCGTCGAAGCGATCCCGATTCATCGGGCCTCACCCCCGAGACGGGCATCCAGCTCACGGGCGGTGCGCCGCTCGGCGATCAACCGAGCCGGATCCACACACCCACCCGAAGCGGCCACCTCAGCGACGAGCTGCTCCAACGCAGCAGCCGGGACGACATAGCGCGACCGGATCCGCACCGCGGGGAACGCGTCCTCGCGGATCGCCCGATACAACGTTGCCGGATTCACCCGCAGCAACTCAGCAGCCTCGGCAACGGTGTAGAAGGCCGGCGAACCGCCGTTAGACACATGCGTACTCATGAGCGATTACTCCTCAGCTCAGTAACTTGAATAATGATTGATTTCAGTTAAATATTGATGATTTCAGCTCTAGTTGGACACTGAAGTTTCCGCCGCAGCCGACAAGCCGCAGTGCTGTCGGCGCGGAATGGCGTCACGCGTTAATCTCGCCGTGCAGGCGGAGCACGGAGGAATAGGTGACTGAGAATTGGTCGGCGGTCGCGCGAGCGATCAACGAGCGCGTCAACGAGCTCGGGTGGCAGCAGCGCGAACTGGCGAGACGATCGCGTGTCTCGCAAGCGATCGTCCGCGAGATCCAGCACCACACCGTTGAGCGACGTCGTAGTGCCCGCACCCTTGAAGCCCTGTCCATCGCGCTTGGTTGGCATCCGCAGCACTTGGTGGCGGTCCTTCGCGGTCGCCGACCGCCGGAACCTGACGAGAACGTCGGAGATGACGGGGACACCGTGTGGTCTCGCTTGGAGACGATCGACTTGCGGCTGAACGAGCTTGCCGATCGGCTGGATGAAGTGGACACGAAGCTCAACACCGTTATCGAGCACGTTTCCCGTCAGCGTTAGAGGCGACCACTTGGGGGTATTCGGATGGCTTCTGTTCATGCCTTTCAGTCAACTTGCGATCGCCTCCATAACCCATGCATCGTGGATGCACGAGCAGCGCACTTTCGATGCGTTTCCGGTGCACGTCCCGCTGGGGAGGGCGTGACGAGATGGCACTGGTAAATCCGTGGACGGGTCGCAGTGCCTGTGCGCTTCAGGCGGCCTTGCGGATGACGAACGAATCGTTCGCGGCCCATTTGGGAATCGGCGTGCGAACGGTCGCGACGTGGCACCAGAAGTCGGACATCACGCCGAAATCTGAGATGCAACAGGTACTGGACGCGGCCTTGGAACGAGCGCCGGAAGCGGTGCGGGCGCGGTTCAACCGACTCATAGAGGCACAGGGCGACCTCCCCCCTGACATCTCAGAGAGCGCTCAGGTGCTCCGCGTAGCGATAGCGGTGGTAGTGCGAGAAGATGAAGTACTGCTGGTCTGTCGGCGCGGGCCTGACGGTGAAGGCATCGCGTGGCAGTTCCCGGCAGGGATGGTCAAGCCAGGGGTGACGCCGGGCACCGTGGCTGTGCGTGAGACCCTTGCCGAAACCGGTGTGCACTGTGCGGCACGTCGGTCCCTCGGCAGCCGACTCCACCCCGTGACGAGCGTTTACTGTGACTACTTGCTATGTGAGTACCTGACAGGCGAGGCGCACAACACGGACGTCGCCGAGAACGTCAGTGTGGTGTGGGCCGAGAAGAAGCGCTTGACGCGCTTCATACCGGCCGAGCAGATATTTCCGCCAATCCTGAAAGCCCTGGAGGTAGACAGTGACCCAGATGACGCCTGAAGCCGCGCGCCCAACGATCGCGGCCGCCATTATCGTGCAGGACGGGAAAGTCCTGCTCGTGCAACGGCGCGTTAAAGAGGGCAGCTTGTCTTGGCAGTTCCCTGCCGGTGAAGCGGAAGAAGGGGAATCGGCTGGTCAAGCGGCAGTTCGTGAGGCGCGCGAGGAAACTGGCTTGACCGTCGCTGAATCGAAGGTGCTTGGCGAGCGCGTACACCCGGCAACCGGGCGCACGATGGCCTATGTGGCGTGCCATGTTGTCGAAGGCTCAGCGAGCGTGGTCGACGACGACGAGCTAGCCGACCTTGCTTGGTTGAAGCATGACCAACTTGCTGAGTACGTACCACACGGTTTCTACGAGCCTGTGCAGGAGTACCTTGACGCAGCGCTTTCGTCATGAGTCAGAGTTGCGAAACTGGTAAATACTCACGTTCTAGGGAGGCGTAATACGGGTGCGAGACCGGGTTCGCACCTCTTCACGAAGTCGTTCTCGTACCTGAGTATGAAGGTCGACGGATGTCGTAGATCCGACTTCAAGAGAGACGGCGAGACCGTAGTGAACCGCGCGCTCCAGTTTCCCCGATTCGGCGCGACATTGGACATTTATAGAAAGACTGTCGTTATGCATGAAGGCCACGACCTTATTGCCTTCCAATATTTCATGCTGGACAGTGCCGTTGCGAACTGTGTTGTGGGGTACCTCCTTGCGGTCGACCCCGATACCTGCGGCCGGTGGTTCAAATTGCAGCTTCGCAACTCGGTACTTCTGTGAGTAAACATTAATTGGGGACATCCAGGCTAGCGTTATGGTGAGCCGCCTCCACTCGGTTGTTCCCGACAACCCTCTTGGCAAGGGGTAAGAAAATTCGTGTTGACGCCCATCGTTGATTGAACCGGCACCAAGCAATAGCGCTCGATTCTGCCTTGCCTTTGCTGCTCGCTCCTGACGCAGAGTCCCGTAACCAAGTAGCCGCGCCAATTCCCGACGCCGTTCCGACGCAGTAAGATCAAGCAGCTGCGGCAGTTCGCCTCCAACTTTGTACCACTCCGCCGCATGAACGAGTAGGGCCTTAGCCAGCACGGGATGGTACAGCTGGTTCGGAAATTGAAACTCGTCCGTCTGATTATCCAGACTTTCGAGTATGTCAAATATTTCATTAAGTTGACGAGTCGCAAGCGCTGCCGAATTGCTTGTTCCGAAACTCCAGACCGTAGACTTCAGTTCTCCTTCAAGTCCTGGTGCTGCGGTATGTAGCCCCGGGGGAGTTTCTGGGTTATTAACGCCTACGAGTTCACTGGGTACTTCGGTGGTTGGATCTGGCTTCTGAAACAGTTGCCGCCCTCCCGGAAGTAGAACTTCTGGCTTGACAGATCGACGGAAGCCAAAACCAGCAGGTGAGAAACAAGCCGGAAACCCGGTGGGCACCACATCCACCACGTTATCGGGAAAATCGGAGTCTGTTCGGTCCTCGTGGCTAGCACCGACGGTTATACAATTGATCGATTCGGCTGGTGATAGGGGGCGTCGAAGGCTAGCGGTGTCGTGTAGCCAGCGAGCAATCTCTCGCTTTGTAGCATCAGATGAACCCACAGCGTTGGCTGGGAGTCGGGGACTAATAGAAGCTTGATTTCCTGCGCTTACGACTATGACAACATTGTACTTAGAAGCCAGCCGGTCTAACAGGCGTGCTAGAGGGCTGAGCCGACGGATAAATGGTCGGGCCGGATCACCGATGGACAAGTTGACGATTCGGACGCTCTGTGCTGCCGGATCCCGGTTCTCATCTCCTTCGAAAATTCGAGTGAATGCACGATGTATCAGATCGACAAGCAGCTCGTGCGGCGGGACGACCTCGTTAAGTCTGTTATGTTCATCAGGTTGTAGGATAGGTCTGATATACAGCGGTTGACGCGCAGATGTTCCTGGCTGAGATAGATCGCCATGGATTATGAGTGACGCCATAGCAGAGCCGTGAAAGCGTTGACTGGTTGTATACAATGATTCGTGATCGTCCGGATCATCAATGATTAGACGACCTGCGAGTACTTCGTGATTAGTGAATGGTACTCCGTCAAGCAAGGCAATACGCGGTCGGCCGGATGGCAAGCGGTGATCAAAATCGGAGTGACGAGGTGATACACTATCGGATGCCGGAAAAGTCACAGGGAGACTTGGGCTCACCATCATGACATATTCAGTGGTAAGTAAGTCGATTGCTGTAGGACCTTGTTCAAGGACGCGCTCAACCTCGGAACGAGGTATGTCTACCAACAAACCGTGGTACGCTATGCTCGATTGCTCCGAAGTAGCGACGATACTCCCGTTAGAAGATCGTATGATGTTTTCGACAGTTTGTTGGGAATCTAAACGAGCCGCAGATGTGCTGCGATACCATAGCTCGACCTCGACCCGAACATGCTGTTTAGGAGCAACTAGAACGCTTTCTCGCCACTGTTCAAGTAATCCGGTTTCTCGTATACGATCATGCGGTCCCCATCGACGAATAGAACGAAGAAGCTTAAATACATTTTTGAGAGGATTTAGGCCGTAGGTAAATTTGACCTGGGGATTCTGCTGCCATTGTTCAAATAGACTTATAAGGTAACCAACGGCGCGTGCGTTGGTCATAACCATGTAAAGTGTTATCGGTACTTGTTTAGTTGGGTCATCTTCGTAGGAGAAATCTTCGTCTGGATCAATAAGGTCGTCAGCTAAATCGGCAAGAAACTCGAGGCCGTCAATTTTGTCGACTGCGTTTTGGAATTTGTGTACGCTGTCCGCAAGTTCAAAAACCACTACAAGCTCAGGGTCAGGAGCGGCTGTTGGCTCTGTGATCTCGGCACGCTTATTCGCAAGCGTCGACTGAAGCTCGCGGAATTGTGGAGTTAGACGTTCACGTTGACGGTCGGGACTCGGGCCACTAACGGTGGGAATTAGTCTGCGTTTCCCTGGTATGATATCGCCAGTCGTGGGCGGCGGGAAAGCTAGTAGTGGTCGTTCCTGGCTTGTGGATGGGCCTGGGTCCGCCATTGTTCGATCCGACTCCGAGCGATATCTTGTGCGTTGCCTCCAGGCAATGAGAGCACCAAACGCCTGCGGATGTCTAGGGCGATCTGCTCAAGCTCCGCGTAGCTTGCTCCCGGGAGCTTGTCAGCCAGCGTTCGCGGTGCAAGGCCGAGGTCGCCGCCGAGCCGGGTCTGGAGGGAACTGAGGAACGACGTCGCCTCAGACCTGGATGGAGCGTCAAGTTCTAGTCGAACCTGGAAACGCCTCCACGCTGCACGGTCAAGAAGCTCAGAGTGATTGGTGGAGCAGATCACGATCACGTGAGGAGGTAGTCGGTCGATCTGCATCAGAAGCGTTGAAACGACTCTCTTGACTTCACCCGTCTCATGCAGGTCGGAACGTTCCTTTGCGATCGTGTCGAATTCGTCGAAGAAGACGACGCAACGGCGGGTGCGGACAAACTCGAAGACATGATCCAACCTTGCCGCGGTTTCGCCGAGGAAGCTTGACACGATTCCCTCGTAACGAACGATGTAGAATGGGAGCATGGTTTCGGTCGCGATCGCTTCGGCAAGAGTAGTCTTGCCATTACCGGGGGGGCCGTCGAGGAGTAGGCGGTTGCGTGGCTCAAGGCCGTGACTTCGTAAGAGTTCGATCCGACGGTGTTCTTCGATCAGTTCCTGTGATGCCTGCTGCACGGTATCCCGAAGATGCAACGTATCGAGACGTCGGCGCGGCACGGTGTCGAGCAGTAGGTCGTTGACTCGCGTGGCAGCGTCGTCACGCGGGAGCAGGTCCGATGAACCTACGGTGGTGATCAGCTCGGAGAGGCGATCAGCTACCAAGTGGTGCTGGTTGGCTCGCTCCTCGGCGATGATTGCCTCTACCAAGGTTTGGAACTTCTGCTTATCGCCGGATCGCTCTGCTTCAACTAGGTCGATCAGCAGATCTGCGCGTGCCACGGTGACCTCCGCTTCACCTGTGAGTTCGAAGCAGCTGAAGTACCCAGCCGTACAACGTCGAGTCGGCAGGACGCCGATAGACTGAAGCAACCCTATCTTGCAGCGCGCGAAGCGTCTTTACTACCTTGACCCGCCATTGGTGATCAAGGACATGGTGATCGTTATAGAAGTGCAACTTGCATGCGCGCCGACGCGCGGTGGGCGGCGGCGCCGGTGGACGAGGCGACTGACTCAAGGCGCGTGAGCCGCATGTCCGGTGACAGCTGGTGACGTTGAATTGTCATGCAGAACATCTGCCAACCGCGCCTGCACGACGCCTGGGTGCAACAAGTGCGGTATGGCGACGCCTCCGATGGAACTTTGGGTGCTCGCGATTTGTTCAAGGGTATCTGAAGGAAGATCCTCCAGAATCTTCAGCGAGCACCGTGCCCACTCCCCAGCGAGGTCGAACCGCCGACAACCGCCGATATCTTCGTTCCTATAACGAAACGCCAGTGCGTAGGCGGTTTCGGCCGCCGCGCGTGCGTTCGTAGTGAGTTCGCGCCGGAATATCGCTTCGAGCTGGATGATCGATGGCAAACTGTCGCCGGTCACTGTGTCACACTCCGGGCTAGTAGGCGAGCTTTTCGGCGGCGGTCTCGTAGTCAAACTGCTCGTCCTCACCGAACCACAGGTTCACCTCGTACTTGGCTTCCTCGACGTTGCCGGAAGCGTGTACGAGGTTCATGACAGCCTTGCCACTGACGTCAGCCGAAGCCTTGGTCTGATGGGCGAAGTCCCCTCGCACGGTGCCTGGAGCAGCCTCGCTCGGTAGCGTCGCGCCGATGATCTTGCGCACTGTAGTGACGGCGTTGACGCCTTCGAGTACTACAGCCATAACCGGGTTGGACTGCATGAAGCCAGCAGTGCTGTTGTAGACCTCGGCGCCAAGACGCTCCTCCAGGTCGAAGTAGTGTTTGCGGGCGAAGTCGGCATCCATCTGCTTCATCTTCACGCCGACGATCTTGAGGTTCGCATCTTCGAAGCGTGTCAGGATGCGACCCGCCAGGCCACGAGTGACGGCATCGGGCTTGAGTACTACGAGGGTCCGCTCTACCCCGAGATCTGACGAGTCAGTCATTTGTTGCCCCTTACGGTCGACTACGGAGAGCATCATGTTGATGCCCTTCGTAGCTTCCCACGGCTCGGGTCTGCCGTGTAGCTATCCGTGTTGCGAACTGGTGCAAATGGTGCCGAAGGAGCCTCGTGTAGCTACAGCGGATTCAATAAAGCGGCAGGTCAATGCTAGGTTAGACGGATAACAAGGTTCTCGTAATGAATAGGTCAGGGGTTCGAATCCCCTAGGCGGCTCCACGTCGGGCCCCATCCGCGCACGCCGTGGATGGGGCCCGAGTGCTGGCGGGGCGAACTGAGTGACAAAGCCGTTCCCGCGGCGATGTGCCGGTACGTCGTTGACAGCTGTCGCTGGATGTCGTTTCGCGTGCGGGCTTGTCCAGGGGGTCGGACGGTCGTGCGTGGGTTCGTGCTCGTGGATGTTTCCGGGAATCAGATGCCCGGGCCTCGCCGGGTGACACGGATGCCGTACTCACCGCGAAGTCGACACGAAGAACATTCACAAATTCCTTTCATAGATTTTTGGCGGACATATTCCTGATTCTCTTCGGTTCGTAACAAGAGTTTTGTCATTCCGTCACATTCGAAGGAATTGGTGTCGCATTGTTGTGTGATCCGTGACTCATCCGGAACTTCACTGTTACGTTACGTACCCGCTACCGGTAGTCACACATAGTTCGGTCCAGTACGCAACTGCACGGAGGTACTACACATGGCGAAGCGAACCGCACGTATCGGCGCCCTGGGAGCGGCTGCTGCGATGACCCTCGGCGGACTGATGTTCGTGTCGTCCGCCCAGGCCCAGGAAGCCGAGGGTGCTGGCGTGAGCTTCTTCGGCCACTACTGCGGATTGGAGAACTACGGCTCCGCGTCGGAGTGCACCTACACACCGCTGCTCGACCAGTCCTACGCCGGCAACGGGCCGTTCACGATCAAGGCTGTGGACACGGCGGGCGACGTCGTCTTCGAGACGTCCTGCGCCGAGGGCGAGCTGTGCACCGACGAAAGTGCCGGTTCCATCCCGGCCGGGTCGACGGTGACGATCGACGTGACCGGTGAGCCCGGCAGCGTCGGTGCGGGCGACTTCGAGTAACTCGCCCGGCCGGTCATCGGACCACGCGGCAGCCGCTGCCGCAGCGGGGCGGGCCACCGGAGCCTCCGGTGGCCCGCCCACTCGTATGTGACCGGCCATCACCCGAGCGGCCACTGCTTGACGAGCTCGACGTGCACCACGTGTGCCCCGGAACGGTCGGTGCTGTCCGCGTCGACCCGGGCGGCGGTATCCGCGAGGTTCTCCACGGCTCGCCGCTCGAATGACGCCGTGCTGGGTGGTCGCTCGTCGTCGGTATGCGTGGAAGCCGCCAGCACCAGCCGGCGAGAACGCACCGTGAACCGGCAGGTGATCACCGAACCCGGTACCGCCCTGCGGGCCAGTATCGTGCACATGCGGTCGACCAGGAGTTCCGCGTCGGTGACAGCATCACGGCTCTCGCCTCGCGCGTGCTTCGCCCACGTCACCCGGTTCGATCGGGAACCCTCCGCTGTCCCGTGATGTCGGTTGTTCCGCATCGACGACCCGTTGTCGTCCGTAGCCGTGCATCGGAGCGGCGTGATTAGGCAGCGGCTTCGTGGGTACTCGGAGGGAGATGCTCCACGGACTGAGGAGGTGCTGAAGGGTTGGCTGAGACCTCGCGGTTGCCCACGCCTGTGGCGGAGAGCTGGGACTGGCAGCGCTTCGGCGCGTGCCGCGACATGGCGAGCGAGGCCTTCTTCTCGCCCGAGCACGAGCGGGGCAGGGTGCGTAGGCGGCGCATCGAGCGCGCCAAAGCCGTGTGCCGCAGCTGTCCCGTGCTCCTCGACTGCAGGCGTTACGCGCTCCGCGCGGAAGAACAGTACGGCGTGTGGGGCGGTCTCGACGAGGGCGAACGGAACCGCTTGATCGCGACGCGACGTCAGACGCCGGCAGCGTGATCCGGGAGGAAGTCCTCGCGGGCGGTAGTCGTGCGTCCGTCGTGGACACACGCTCGACCCCGGTTCCCGGACTATCAGATGTGGATGGTTGGCGAGTGAAACGGCGGCTGCTTCCCGGCGTGACATCGCGCATTGACCTGGCGTTCGATACGAGAAGTACCCGCGTGGCAGGAGGACTGCTGGCATGAACGCGCTACACGAGCTGCGGGAGCTCGACCAGAGCGTGTGGTACGACAATATCCACCGCGCGCTGATCGAGGACGGGACGTTGGACAAGCTCGTCGACGAGTACGCGGTCAGCGGCGTGACGTCGAACCCGACGATTTACGAGCGGGCGCTCTCGGAGGGCGACGACTACGACGACGCGCTGCGCGCGGCGATCCAGCGTGGCGTGACCGACCCCGAGTCGGTGTTCTGGGAGGTCGCGGTCGCCGACATCGTGGCCGCGGCGGACATCCTGCGGTCGGTCCACGACGCGACGGGCGGTCGGGACGGGTTCGTCTGCCTCGAGTTGCCGCCGCGGCTGTCGCACAGCACGGGAGAGTCGATCGAGTTCGCCGACCAGTTGTTCCGGCGGGTCGACCGGGCCAATGTCATGATCAAGGTGCCCGCCACCACGGAGGGTATGGCGGCGATCGAGGAGCTGATCTACCGCGGCGTGAACGTGAACGTGACGCTGGTGTTCTCCCCCGACGCCTGGCGATCGGTGGCCGAGGCCCACGCACGCGGGCTCGAACGCCGCGTGGCCGAGGGTGCCGCCCCGGACGTGCACTCCGTGGCGTCTTTCTTCATTTCCCGCATCGACGCCAAGGCCAACGAGGAACTTCCCGACGAGCTGCAGAACCGGCTGGCCGTGGCCAACGCCAAGCTGGTGTACGTCGCGTATCGGGAGTGGCTCGAGACCGGCCGGTGGCGGAACCTGGCCGAGGCCGGGGCGGCGCCCCAGCGCCTGCTGTGGGCATCGACCTCGACCAAGGATCCGCGGCTGCTCGAAACGCACTATGTCTCGGCCCTGGCCGCCCCGAAGACGGTGGACACCATGAACGACCGGGCCCTGAACGCGTTCGCGGCCTCGGGCGAGGTGCCTGAGGCCATGTCCGGCCGGCGCGAGCACGCCGAGGACGCCCGCGCGGTCGTGGCCGAGGCGCGGCAGGCGGGGGTCGATCTCGAGGAGCTGGGCACCCGGTTGCTCGCCGACGGAGACCGCGCGTTCGCCGACTCGTTCAAGCAGATGATCGAGAACCTCAGTATCAAGATCGACAAGCTGGCTGAGCGGTGATCGGCATGCGACTCGTCGCGCCCGACACGCGACGTATGGGAGTGCGACGGCAATCCGGTGGTCACGGAGTACGTTCGGTGTGATGGAGCAGCAGTGTGACGCCGTCGTGCTGTTCGGCGCTACCGGCGACCTGGCGCGGAAGAAGCTGCTTCCCGCGCTGCACGACATGGCACGAGCCGGCCGGCTCCCGCCTCGCGTGATCGGCGTGGCGCTCTCTGACTGGTCGGACGACGATTTCCGGCGCCACGTGCGGGACGCCGTCTCCGCTGACGGTAACGGGCCGGAGGACGAATCGGCGTGGCGAACACTGGCGGCCTCGTTGAGCTACGTGCGGGGTGACTACACTGAGGCGGAGACCTACGAGCGCCTGCGCGCGACATTGCACGGCTCGCGGTGCCCGCTGCTCTACCTGGCGATACCCCCGGCGCTGTTCGAGACCGTCGTCGAGCGGCTCGCCGAAGCCGGCCTCAACGACGACGCCCGGGTGGTACTCGAGAAGCCGTTCGGCAGGGACCTCGAGTCCGCGCGGGAACTCAACAGGTGCGTTCTCGGGCGTTTCCCGGAAGACGCCGTGTTCCGGATCGACCATTTCCTCGGCAAGGAGGAGGTGCTCGACCTGCTGGTCCTGCGGTTCGCCAACACCATCCTCGAACCGGCGTGGAACCGCAACTACATCGACAACGTGCAGATCACCATGGCCGAGGACTTCGGCGTCGCGGGCAGGGGCGCGTTCTACGACGGGGTCGGTGCCGTTCGTGACGTGGCGCAGAACCACCTGATGCAGCTCGTGGCGCTCACGGCGATGGAACCGCCGGTGGCTACCGACGCGACCGCACTGCGCGACGAGAAGGCCAAGGTGCTCCGGGCCGTGCGGCCGGTCGATCCCGGCGATGCGGTGCGGGGGCAGTTCGACGGCTATCGCGACGAGTCGGGAGTCCACCCGGAGTCACACACCGAGACGTTCGTGGCCCTGCGGCTGGAGATCGACTCGTGGCGCTGGTCGGGCGTGCCGTTCTACATCCGGGCAGGCAAGGGGTTGGCGACCACCGCGACCGAGATCCTCGTCGAGTTCCGGCGACCCCCGCAGTTGTTCTTCACGCGCCACGATGAACCGCCGCCGCACCCCAATCACCTGGCGTTTCGCACCAAACCGGGGGAACGGGTGTCGATGGCGATGCACATGAAGGCCCCGGGAAACGAGCTGGTCAGCCGTCCTGTCGAGCTGGACTACGCCTACGACGAGGACCGCGAAGGTCCGCGCCTCGACGCCTACGCGCGATTGTTGAGCGACGCGGTGAACGGCGACCAACGCCTGTTCGCACGGTCGGACACCGTGGAGGAGGCGTGGCGCATCGTTGAGCCGCTGCTGACCGGGGCGCAGGAACCGCCCCACCGGTACGAGCGCGGTACGTGGGGTCCAGCCGCTGCCGACGCACTGATCGAACCACACGGTCGCTGGCACGATCCCGCGCCGTGAGTGGACCGGGGGCGCGCTTCCGTTCGTACCGGGGTGGTTGGCGCCACCACGGCTGTCCGGCGGGTGCGGTGGCGGCAGGCCGTCCAGTGGTCAGCCGAGGAACGGGTGTGCGCGTTCTTCGAGGAAGTGGTCGATGCGCATCCGCATGGACGGGTGAATGGTGAGGTCGTCGAGCCGGTCGGTCCCGACCCACCTGACCTCTTTCGTCTCGGTACCGTCCGCCTGCGCTGTCGCGCTGGTGGGCCGGGCAGAGAAGCAGATGGAGAACTGCTGGCGCACCTCGCCGTCGTCGTAAGCCATGACGTGGTTGGGATCGGTATAGAGCCCGACGAGTCCGGTGATCTCCACGTCGACGCCGGTTTCCTCGCGGACCTCGCGTACGGCAGTGGCGGTGATGGACTCGCCCACGTCGTGCCCACCGCCCGGTAGCGCCCAGAGATCGTTGTCGACCTTGTGGACGAGCAGGATGCGACCCTGCTCGTCACGCACTGCGACGGTGACCGACGGGACAACGCTGTTGGCCTCCGGAGCATGCGGGTCGTGGAAGTAGTCGATGCGTGCCATGAGCCGCCCCTCGTTGGTCAACCGGCGTGACGCGGGTACCCAGCTCCCCGCGCGTTCGACGCTAGCGTTACTCGGTGCCCCGCGCACAGGGGTCGACCGGTCGGGCCTTACTCATAGGTGGCTGCGAACCATGTGGCCCGGCCGGGCAGATCGATGACACCAGGCTTCACGTAGGCAACGTGCCGCAAAAGCGCCGCAGCCGCAGCAATACGGCACAACGGGGTGGGAATGATCGGCGATGCGCCGTGCCACCGGCGCGTTGGGCGATGACCTGGCCGGGTTGGCGAGTCGGCTGATCGTGGCATGAGCTGACGTAGGCTGGGGCCATGCCGGACGAGCGGCTGAACGCGGCGACGCCGCGCGTAGCGGCCGGTGTGCTGTTCACCGACGACACCGGCCGGGTGCTGATGCTGCGGATGACCTACAAGGACTTCTGGGACATCCCTGGTGGCTATGTCGAGCCCGGTGAGTCCCCGCAGGCAGCCGCCGCTCGCGAGGTACGCGAGGAACTCGGTCTGGATATCGCTGTCGGTGGCCTGCTGGCGGTGGACTGGGCGCCTTCGGAATCGGAGGGCGACAAGATGCTCTTCCTGTTCGACGGTCCCCGGCTCGACCCCGACACGCACTTCACCTTCACCGATGGTGAGATCGCCGAAGCCCGCTACGTGCCGGTGGACGAACTGGACAGCTACACACTCGACCGCCTCGCGCGCCGGATCCGCTCCGCGCTGCGCACATCGACGCCGGAGTATCTCGAGCACGGCGAGTCCACCACCGCGCGCTATCCCTGACCGGTCAACGCGCCTCGTTGGTTCACCGGCTCGATCGGTTACCCAGCTTCCCGCGCGTTCGAAGCCAGCGTTGCGCCATGTCCGAGGCATAGGGGTCGATTTATCGTCAAACATGTTGACCGGCACTGCCGACGTTCATCCGCACACGGGCGCCCTGTCGACAACGCCCGAGAAGTTGAGGTTTGAGTACTGCCTGACCACACAACTTGAATCGTTCTGCCGCACGCCAGCCCACCCGTGTAGCCGCGTACGGTAGGCGCGTGAGCGGCGAGGAAAACAACACGGGGCTGACGCGGTGGACGATTCATGGCGAGCGGATCGTGGACGATAGTCGCAAGATGGTCGTCAGCATCGCGTCAGTCGAGCTGCCGGATGGGGTTGAGTTCGAGCAGTACGTGTTCCGGTCGCCTCCGGTGGCGATGGTGGTCGCGCTGAACGAACGGGATGAGGTGCTGATGATCTGGCGTCACCGGTTCATCATGGATCGGTGGACGTGGGAGCTGCCTGGGGGCTATATCGAGCCTGGCGAGGACTCGGAGCAGGCCGCTGCGCGTGAGCTGAAGGAAGAGGCCGGGTGGTGTGCTGGTTCGCTGCGGCTGCTGGCGCGGTTCCAGCCGCTCGCGGGAAGCATCGATATGGAGAACCGCGTCTACCTTGCCGAGAAACTGGAAGCGACGGGCAACGGGCCTGACATCAACGAAACCGCGAAGGTGGAGTGGGTGCCGTTGTCTTCGGTCCCGGACCGTATCGCCAAAGGAGAGGTCATCGGCGCGGGTGCACAGCTCGGGCTGATGCACACAGCGCGCTTGCACGGCTACTAGACCCGCTGTAACGGGATCTGGTGTGCGGTCACCGTTCCCGACCCCACCGAGTGTGCCGACTGTCGCTCTCCGAGCCTGCAGGTCGTGGAATTGGTCGGTGCGTGCCATGAGCCCGCGTCGTCAGTCGTAGCCATGGTGGGGTTACTCGCCACCTCGACGCGACCGAATCTAGCGTGGCTACGTGTCTGACCTCCAGCGAATCGATAACTCGGCGAGCGTGCTGGTCGATGGATGTTCTCGTGTCGCATGGGCTCGGTACGATCTTTTATGTGCGCGGAGCAGGTGACCAGATGACCGTTGGGGAACGCATCAAGTTCTACCGACGTCGACGGGGCCTCACGCAGGAGGTGCTGGCAAACCTGGTTGGTCGTAAGGTTGACTGGCTGAGCAAGATCGAACGCGGCGAGCGGGACGTTCGACGGCTCGACGTCATGTCTGAGGTTGCGAGGGCGCTGCGCGTCAGCGTCGCCGACTTGTTCGGGCAGCCGGTGCTCTTGGAAGACGAGAACGAGAACGACGATGTTCTCAAGGTCCGCGATGCGCTCATGACACCTCGGCGGTTATCGCATGCTCTATTCGGTACGACCGCCGAACCGCTCAACGTCAACCCTCAGACATCGAGTCATTTCGTCGAACAAGCCTGGGATGCTTACCAGGCCGGCCGGCTTGGCCGCGTGATCAACACGCTTCCTGGGTTGATCGAAGCGGCGCAACAGCTCGAGGATGTCGCGAACGCCGGTGGGAGCGATGCGAGGGAGTGCTTGGCCGTATCGGCTCGGACACACCACCTGGCTGCGACTACGCTGAGCAAACTCGGTGAGTCTGATCTCGCCTGGATAGCTGCCGAACGTGCCATGCAAGCTGCTGATACGTCCGGTGACCCCTTGGTACTAGCATCTGCCGCACGTGCGGGAACTCACGCGTTACTCGCGGTGGGGCGATATGATGACGCAGTGGCGCTCGGTAGCCGTGCTGCGGAATGGCTCGCCCCGCAAATGGCGAATGGTGACCCGTCAGCGCTGAGCTTGTACGGCATGCTGCATCTTCGTACCGCTATCGCGGCTGCACGACGGCAGGACCGGGCGGTAGCAACAGACTTGCTGCGTCGCGCATCGACCGCTGCTGATGAGTTGAACGAGGATGGGAACTACTGGCAGACGGGCTTCGGCCCGACGAACGTAGCGGTGCATGAGATCTCCGCTTCGCTTGACCTGGGCGATGTGCCGTACGTCGTGGCGCACGGCCCGTCGATCGTGGTGGACCATCTTCCTGCTGAGCGACGCGCAACCCACCTGGTTGATGTGGCTCGCGCGCATAGCATGATCGCTAGGGACGACGTCGCTCTCGAACACCTGCTTGGGGCTGAAGCGCTCGCTCCCCAGCTCGTGCGACACAGTCCTGCAGTGCGGGAGACGGTCAAGGCAATGCATCGTCGCGCACCCGTCACGATGAACTTCACGTCATCGCCGTTGTCGGGACTCGCTGAGCGGTGCCGGGCGGTCCAATGAGTACGCGACGACCGACGTGTGGCCTACTCGTGTCATCGGCTGGTGGCGCCGAGCGCATTCGAGAAGGATTCGTGGAACCGGCGATCGCAGCGGGCTGGGCGGTGGCGGTGACGGCGAGCCCGACTGCGGCACACTGGCTCGGCCAATTCGGTGAGTTGGACAGGTTGACCGAGGTCACCGGATATCCCGTACGGGTTCAGCCCCGCATTCCCGGCGAGAGTAGCCCTCACCCACCGGTAGATGTGTACGCCGTGATTCCCGCAAGCGCGAATACTGTCGCGAAGCTCGCGCTCGGGATCGCCGACAACCAACTCCTCACGACGGCTTGTGAAGCTATCGGGGGCCAGGAGGTGCCCGTCGTCGTGTTCCCTCGTGTCAACGCGGCGCACGCGCGGCAACCGATGTGGAATCAGCATCTCGCCGCGCTACGTGACGCGGGGGTGCGTTTGGTCTACGGCGAACACGTGTGGCCCTTGCATGAACCCCGCAGCGCCCCCGGTAAAGATTTGCCGTGGACGGCCCTCGTGCAGGCTGTAAACGATGCCTACATGAGACGTCCAGACTTCTCCTGAGCAGACCCGGACAGTTTGTCCGGGGCATCCGTCTCCTTCGGTTGTTTCCTGGTGTTGTGCACGCGCACGCGATGCAGGACTACCACGTCGATTCGATCTGGGAGGGCACTGGCTATGGGATCGCTGATTGATGCTCTGGGCACGCAGGTTCTCGATGGACTGTGAAGCGTTTCCCTCGTCCGATCACGACAGTCAGCGGCGTATGCGGGCGTCGTGGTTGGGGTGTCTGTCCGATGGCCGTGATCACGTGGTCACGCATGCCGAGCTGTCCGGGGCGACGGGGCGGCGCGGTGGGACGTACCGCGCGCTGTGCGGGCATGTGGTGATGCCGGGCTCGATGCTGGAGCCGCCGAGCCCGGCGTGTGTTACCTGTGTGCGGTTCGTGCGAGTGCATCCGAGTGTGGTGACCCCGGAGCGGGCGAGCGAGCTGCGGCAGCGGCGCGGGCGGGGGCCGATCGCGGCCTACCTGGCGCGGTTGATGGCTCCGGTGGGAACGGGTGTGACCCCGACCTCGCCCGTTCCCACCGGTCTTCACCCCGATCGGGGTGAGACGTGATGGGGGTGCGGCTGCTGCTGGCCCGGCCGCTGCCGGGCACTGTCGGCGAGGCGCGGCGCGTCACGCACGTCTTCGCGGAGCCGGAGAGCGTGCCTGCCCGGCTGGATGCCTACTGCGGCGTGTCGTTCGGGGCGGGCGAGCTGGAACTGCTGGACGGGATCCGGGGCATGCCGTGTGAGCCCTGCCTGCTGCTGGCACCGCCGCCGGACGGGCAGCTCGACGGTGGTGCGGGCAGTGACTAGCCCGGTAGTGATCCGGGACTCTCGATTCTGGGTCAGTGTGTTGGTGCGCTGTCCGCGTAGCTCGCCCCCGGGGCTGGTCAGGTGCGGGGTGGCTCGCCTACGGCGTCGATGATCTTCTCGAACTCCGCGTAAGTCGGGACCAGCTTCGGTGACTCCCAGGTTTGCTGCGCCATGACCCGCAGACGCGGGTGGATGCCTTCGGCGATCTCCTGCTCGGTCTCGGCCTCGGGGTCGTCGTTCCACACGTTGAGGCGCGAGCCGGAGTTACGAGGTTCCGACGGGTCGATGTCGTGGTAGGGCGCGCCGATGTCGCCGTGCAGGTACATGGGGCCACGGAAGCGGTGCACGGCCCAGGTCTCGTACATGCCCTCCAGGTCCGGTTTCGGCGGCAGCGGGAAGCCCAGGTTGGAGTAGTAGGTCGGGTACCAGCTGATGTTGTGGATCTCGTGCCCGCTATCGAGGATCTCGGCCGGGGTCGGTGGCGAGGGGTCCGACAGCGGCGAGATATCCGTCCACCATTCGACGACCGTGTCGGGGTCGACGGCGACCGCTTCCCCGCCGTCCAGATCGTCGTTGGAGACACGTGCCGTCCGGCCGTGCGCGCGGACATGGGCGTTGATGTCGTTGACGAAACCGAACACCGCGTCCTTGGCATTGGCACTGTCGCCGTAGCGCTGCCGGGCGTACTCCTCGAGCTGCGGGTACAGCGGGTAGGTCGCCGCAGGCAGGTACTCGTCGGCACTGATCGTCCAGCGCTGGTTCGGAAACAGGGGCAGGTACTCGTCGACCAGGTCGAAGGCGAACTGCCGCGCCTGGGGGATCGTGAAGTCCAGGGCGGTCTCGTTCGCCCGTCCGGAGACGTCACGTAGCTGGAACTCCGGGTGCGGTGCCAGCGCCGCGCCCATGTGCCCCGGCATGGTGATCCCGGAGACCACGGTGACGTGGTAACGCGACGCCAGCTCGGTAAGGTCGCGGACCTGCTGCTTGGTCAGGTGCTCCGCCGAGACGATCTCCGGGTGCCGCTCGCTCTCGATCCGCCAGCCGAGGTTCTCGGTGAACCACAGATGCAGGTAGTTGAGCTTGAGGTAGGCACACTCGTGCACCCGCGCGACCAGCCACTCGTAGCTGAAGTGCTTGCGGCCGACGTCCACCATCAGTCCACGGTCCGCGTAGCGGGGCCAGTCCAGCGCGACCCCTGCGGGTACCGGACCGGGCTGCGCCAGCAGCTGCAACAGGCTGCGCGTGCCGTGGAAGGCCCCGGCTGCGGTATTGGCCGTGATCACTGCCGCGGCGCCGAGCTCCATCCGGTACCCCTCGGCACCGAGGACGGCATCCTCGGCACCCAGCCGCAGCCGTACCTCGCCGCGCCGGGGTGGTCTGGCTGTGACCAGGACGCGCGCCGGGATCCGCAGCAGCGCCTCGAGATCCTCCGCGGTCGTCTCCGCCGTCGGTGACAGCTCCTCGGCCTCCCGCGGGGTAACCACGACCCGGGCAGGGGAGTTGATGTGGAAGCTGCCCGGAGCCGGACGCCACCGGCGCATCGCGGGGATCGTCCACGGCTGCGCGGGTGCCTCGGCGGCGCGCGCCCAGCCGGGTATCGCTGCGAGCGTCCCGCCCGCGAGGAGACCCTGCAACGTGGACCGACGGGTGATCGTCATGCGGGTTCTCCTTCACCAGGGGCGCGCCGAGGTCGCGCCGGAGGGCGGCACCGAGCCGGCATCCCGGCCGGCACAGGGTTCCGGCTGTCACCCGGCTCGTGCGAGGCTGCGTATTACTGCGAAATCGTGACAAAAATGAGCACATTCGCGCAAGAGCTCTGCATGGCGCACGAAGGCTACACGCTCTACTGGGATCAAGCGGTGTGATCAGGTCATTCGGCTGCCGGTGCTTCCTTGCGTCACCGTCCTGAGAGTGATCGCCAGGCTCACCGCGCGGAACCGGAGCGCGGGTCGGCGGTGCATGGAACCGGTCGTGGCTGTTGCTAATTGCGTGTTCGACCGACAGAATGCTCAACATCAATCAGGCGGCGGATCCGAGCCGAGGTGATTCGTCACCGCTGACACGGCAGCCAAGGAGGGTCTCGACGTGGTCGCTTCGGTTCGACGCGGCGCGGCGTGTGCCGCAGCGGTCGCTGTCGTCGCCGGTCTCGCCACGCCGGTCGCGGCGACGGCCGCACCAGGCGGTAGCGATGCGGCTGATGACCGGCCCGGCGAGGAGCGTGCAACCGGAACCGGGACTCCGGCCAGGGGCGAGCGAGATTGCGGGCAGGGCTCATGGGTGGCGGGAACCGTCGACATCTGTGGCGGCGAGCTGGTGTATCGCGACTACGTCTACGACGACCACGGCGCGTCCGCGGCGGGACTGCCCGACGATCGGCTGGAGGGCCTGTACGCGGCGGTCCGCCCCACCCACGACGGCTGGGGCAACACCTCGCCTGCCGGCGCGGCCGACTACTTGGGTCAGCCGCCCGACTCCCGGGACAACACGGCGGACCTGGTGTCGTTGCGGGCGCAGGTCACCGACACCACGCTGACAGTGACCGCCGAGCTGAACACGATGTTCGAGCCGCACAGAGCCAAGGTCGTCGTCGGCATCGACACGGACGGCGACCCGGCCACGCGGCGGGGTGCGCAATGGCCGGGTCTGGTCGCGAACCCGTTCACCGGCGAGACGCTCGACAACTCGGGGCTCGACACGTTCATCGTGCTCGACCAGGGTGACCCCGACTCGAACCTGCTCACCACGACGGTGCAGCGCCCACCGGGGTCCACCTGGCGCCTGCAGGCAGTCACAGCCCGGCCGGTGGACGGGGTGGCTGACCCGGCCTTGATGAACGTCGCCTTCCGTGGTGTCGACGAGCGCGGGGGCTGGTGGGAGAACGCGCAGGCCGCGGCGCTGGCCGAGGGCGATATCTCGGACTTCGCGCACACGGTCTCCGTCACCGACCTCGAGCGGGGAGTGACGCGCCGGGATGAGGTGCCGCCGGGCAAGCTACGGCAGCGGGTCTACATCTCCGAGCACAATCCCGGCAGCGGCGAGGGCATCGACCACGACGGCGTCGCGGGGCCCGGTAGCTGGTTGCCCGAGGAGGATCGCTCGATCCTGTCGCAGGGGTTCACCCATGTCGGCAAGTACCAGCCCTACGGCTTCTACCGGCCGGCGGACCCCGCTCCGCACGAGCTGCAGCTGTTGCTGCACGGGGCAGGTGAGAACCATTCGGCGCAGATGTGGGACCCGGGTGGCGGTGCGAACCCACCGCCGATCGCGGAGGCCTTCGGCGAGAGCAACAGGGTCTTCGCCAGCCCACTCGGACGTGGTCCGCGTGGCTGGTACTCCTCATACAGCGAACGGGATGTGCTGGACGTGCTCGCCGACGTCAAGGCCAACTATCCGGTCGAAGGCGACCGCGTGACGCTCAGCGGGACGTCCATGGGCGGGTACGGAGCCACCCGGATCGCGGCGCTGCACCCGGACGAGTTCGCCGCAGCCATGCAGTGGGTCGGCTACACCGGCGACCTGCTCAACGGCACCACCGCCGAGGGCAACGGATCTCAGGCCGCGGCGGTAGGCAACGCGGTCGAGCTGCTCGGCAACCTGCGACACGTCCCGCTGGCGTCGTGGTACGCGGGTGCCGACGAGCTGGTCCACGTCAACCAGGCCCTTGCCGTGCGCGAGCGCCTCGAGGAGTTGGACCTGCCGTCGGTGTGGTGGCTGCACCCGACCGCCAACCACAGCTCGCCCGCGACCCTGAACGACTGGGCGAAAGAGGTGGAGTGGAGCGCCGATCGGATCCGCGTGTCCGAGCCCGCACACGTCAGCTTCCGCACCGACCGGCGGTTCTTCGCCCCGGAAGCGGGCGTCGTTCCGGACGGGGCCTACTGGGTATCCGACGTCCGACCGGCGGGGCCCGGACATGCCGACGTCGACGCCGTCTCCTACGGCTGCGGGCGCGGCGAGCCCGTCACCGAGCTGACCAGGCCGAGCGGCATGCGGCCCGTGCCGTGGGTCGGGCAGCGGATCGATGTCGTCGACACCCGCGAGCACGAGCGCAGGCAGCACCTGGAACTGACCGTCGCGAACGTGGCGGCACTGGCGATCGAGACGGGCGACCCGGCAGGCAAGCCCGACGCCGGACAGGCGTGCCTCGGCCGCGAGGCGTTCAGCTTCGAGATCACCACCGACCGGCCACTGACCGTGCACTTCTCCGGCGGCCGGACGCTCACCCTGGACAGTCGAGGCACCCACACCGGCACCGTCGCCGCGGGCTGAGAGGGTTCCGGGGTACGCGCCGCCCTCGGCCGCGTTGCTCAGCTCCGTGACCGGCCCGCCGTGCCCGGCGCCTCGCCTGAACCGCCCGAGACCTTCTCGGTGATCTCCGTCAGGTTCTCGAGCATGGTGCGGGTGAACTCGACGCTGATGTCGATGAGCGCGGTGCGGTTGATGGCTACGCCGTCGTTGATCCACACCAGGACGAGCTCGGTGACGCCGCCGGTGAGCAGCTGCGCGACCGCCTGGACCACGTGCTCACTGCCCGAGGGCAGGTCGAGCAGCTCGTGGGCCTGGTCCACGATGACCCCGGCGATGGTGCGCATCGCGGTGAACCGCCTGCGCATGAGGGTCACGCTGCCGTGCGCCTCGGCGAAGGCCACGCGCGCGCGGCGCGGGTCGTCCGTGACGTCGGTGATGATGGTCTCGATCCCGGCCCGGATCTTGGCGCCCACGTCGTCCGGCGCCGCGGCGACGGCCTCCAGCGCGCGCTCCAGAGCGGTGTCCCGGATCTCGTCGTGCACGGCTGCGGCGAGCGCGTCGAGGTCGTCGAAGCTCTCGTAGAAGAACCGGGGACCGACGCGCGCGTGCTCGCACACGCCGCGCACGGTGGTGGCCGACCAGCCCTGCGTCCCGATGATGTCCAGCGCCGCGTCCATCAGCTTGCGGCGTCGCTGCGCGCGCCGCTGCTCGGCCGAGGCGCCCCGGTAGACCCCTGTCGCTGCCCGCGTCACGGGCTCAAGTCTGGCACAGGACCCCAACTCCGGAAACGCCCGTTTACGGAAACACATGATTCCGGTAGCGTCGCTCGTGGCACGTTTCGCAGCGCCGCGAAAGGAACCTCGCCATGACCGGAGTGACCAGCAAGGTGCAAGCCGCCGCGCGTTCGGTGTCGGAACGGGTTCCCAGCAGGGTCCGGCCGCTGGCCGAGCCACCGTCCGGATCCGGGCTCAAACCGGTGCCGGGGGACTACGGGCTGCCGCTCATCGGGCACTCGATCAGCGCGCTGACGGACATGCTGGGGTTCTTCCGCCGCCGGTACGCGCGGTTCGGGCCGGTGCAGTGGATCGGCCTGCTCGGCACGAAGGTGGTCGCTGTGAACGGCCCCGAAGCCCTGGAAAGGGTGGCGATCAACAGGGACAAGGCGTTCGCCAACGAGGGGTTCTACGAGTACCTCATCGGCCCGTTCTTCCATCGCGGCATCATGCTGATGGACTTCGACGAGCACAGGCACCATCGCCGGATCATGCAGCAGGCCTTCACCAAGGACCGCCTGGTCGGCTACCTGGGCGCCATGAACCCGAGCATCGAGCGCGGCGTATCGAACTGGCAGCCCGATGACCGGTTCCCGATCTACACCGCGGCCAAGCAGCTCACCCTGGACATCGCCACGGACGTCTTCGTCGGCGATGACGTGGGTGCCGACGCCGACCGCATCAACAAGGCCTTCGTCGACGCCGTGCACGGCGGTCACGCGGTCGTGCGGGCCAACCTGCCCGGCGGCACCTGGGCGCGCGGGCTGCGCGGCAGGCGCGTGCTCGAGGAGTACTTCCGCAGGCAGCTGCCCGCCAAGCGGGCAGGCGACGGCGACGACCTGTTCAGCGTGCTCTGCCGGGCCGAGAGCGAGGACGGCGAGCGCTACAGCGACGAGGACATCGTCAACCACATGATCTTCGTGCTGATGGCCGCGCACGACACCAGCACGATCACCCTGGCGATGATGGCCTACTACCTCGGCCGCTACCCCGAGTGGCAGGAGCGCGCTCGCGCCGAGTCGCAGGAGCTGGGCAAGCCCGCGCTCGACTACGAGGACCTGGACCGGCTACCGGCGCTGGACATGGTCTTCGCCGAGGCCATGCGCATCAACGCGCCGGTGGGCGGGCTGTTCCGTGAGGCCGTCGCGGACACCGAGCTGCTTGGCCACTACATCCCCGCAGGGACGAAGGTGGTCGCCGGGATCTACCCGACGCAGCGGATGGAGGAATGGTGGCCGGACCCGGACACCTTCGACCCCGAGCGGTTCGCCGAGCATCGCCGGGAGGACAAGGTGCACCGTTACGCGTGGGCGCCGTTCGGTGGGGGCGTGCACAAGTGCATCGGTATGCACTTCGGCAGCATGGAGGTCAAGGCGATCATGCACCAGATGCTGCTCCGCTTCCGGTGGAGCGTCCCCGCCGGGTACGAGCCGCCGATGCGGTACGGCACCGGCCCCACCCCGACCGACGGGCTGCCGATTCGCCTGGAGCCGCTGCCGCATCCGGCGGTGCCACGGTGAGTATCTCCATGGGTTGATATATCTCTGTTATCGAATGGGCGTAACCCTTATGGGCGATGGATCGATGGACCCTGTGACACAGACTGTCCATCTCGTGCCTGTGCGGTTGCTCGTGCCCGGCCTCTCCCGGGTTAGGAGCAACCGCACAGGTATTACGAAGGAGAAGCCCTATGCCCTTATCCCCTCCAGGGATACGACGTGCGGTGGTCGCGACGACCACCGCGGCCGCGCTGTCCGCGGCCATGATGCTGGGGGCCTCGGCCGCCCACGCGACGAGCGATGAGGACGCGCGCGCGGACATCGGCGGCGGTAACGCCAAGACCTGCGCGGACGTGGGCCTCGGCGGTGAGCTCATCGCGGTGCACGACGGGGAGGACGACGACCTCTCCAACGTCGAGTACGACGACGGCGAGACGGATGACCAGTACCTGACGATCACCTCGGTCGCCGCTTCCGTCTCCGACGTCACCGGGATCGTCGTCAAGGGCGGCGATGGCTACAACGTCTACGAGCCCGGCGAGCGCGAGTTGTCCGGGACGGCGCCGTGGGAGGACCTGCGGGCCCCGCTGAACAAGGGCGGGAAGATCCCGGAGATCAGCCACTGGTTCGTCTGCGGTGAGCTCGATGACTCGACGCCGACTCCGACGCACTCGGACACGCCGGAGCCGAGCGAGACGGAAACCACCACCTCCGAGACCAGCGAGCCGCCGGAGACCACCACGAGCTCGGAGACCACGGAGTCCGACACCCCGGGCTCGTCCACCCCGGTGTCGTCGACGTCGACCACCGATGAGTCGACCACGACCGAGTCCGAGGACGAGGAGCAGGACGACGTGACCCCGGCCGGTGCTTCCGGGCCGCTGGCCGACACCGGGTTCGGTGCCGGCTCGCTGATCTGGGTCGGCGCACTCCTGCTGATCGGCGGCGGTGCCGCGCTGTACCTCGCCCGCACGCGCCTGAACAGCTGAGCGCGCAGGTACGTGACCGGGCCGCCTACCGGCCGGTGAGCGAGCGGTGAACACGGGTGCGGGACGCGCCGTCGGGCGCGTCCCGCACCCGGATCGCCGGGAGGCTAAGGTAGGAGCGGTCGGAGACGTACGAGGCGAGCCATGGGGAGGTAGCCGGCGGTGTCGCAGGACTCGTTCGTTCACCTGCACGTCCACACCGAGTACTCGATGCTCGACGGCGCCGCGAAAATCGCCGCCCTGTTCACCGAGGCCTCCCGGCTCGAGATGCCCGCCGTGGGCATGACCGACCACGGCAATATGTACGGCGCCGACGAGTTCTACCAGCAGGCCCTCAAGTCCGGCGTCAAGCCGATCATCGGGATCGAGGCCTACGTCGCGCCGCAGAGCCGTTTCCACAAGAAGCCGGTGTTCTGGGGGCAGAGCAGCCAGCGCGGCGCGGACGAGTACGGCGAGGGCGGTGACGTCTCCGGCGCCGGTGCCTACACGCACATGACGATGATCGCGGCCAACGCGACCGGGTTGCGCAACCTGTTCACGCTGTCCTCGCTGGCGAGCATGGAGGGCCACTACCGCAAGCCGCGGATGGACCGCGAGCTGATCTCCGAGCACGCCGAGGGCATCATCGCCACAACCGGCTGCCCCTCCGGCGAGGTACAGACCCGCCTGCGGCTCGGCCAGTTCGACGAGGCGATGCAGGCCGCCTCGGACTACCGGGACATCTTCGGCAAGGAGAACTTCTACCTCGAGCTGATGGACCACGGGCTGCCGATCGAGAAGTCCGTGCGCGAGGGCCTGCTCGAGATCGGCCGCAAGCTCGAACTGACCCCGCTGGCCACCAACGACTCGCACTACGTCACGCAGGACCAGGCCGACTCGCACAGCGCGTTGCTGTGCGTGCAGGCAGGCAAGACGCTCAACGACCCCAACAGGTTCAAGTTCGACGGGGACGGCTACTACCTCAAATCCGCGGCGGAGATGCGCGAGTACTGGGACTCCGAGGTCCCCGGAGCGTGTGACGCCACCCTGGAGATCGCCGAACGTGTCGAGTCCTACGCCGACGTCTACGCCCACCGGGACAGGATGCCGCGCTTCTCGGTGCCCGAGGGGCACACCGAGGCGAGCTGGCTGCACAACGAGGTGATGAACGGGCTGCAGTGGCGCTTCCCCGAGGGTGTGCCCGACGGCTACGAGGAACGCGCCGAGATGGAGCTCGGCGTGATCGCCGAGAAGGGCTACCCGGCCTACTTCCTCGTGGTCGGTGACCTGGTGAACTACGCCAAGAGCGTGGGTATCCGGGTGGGGCCGGGCCGGGGGTCGGCCGCCGGTGCGCTCGTGGCCTACGCGATGGGGATCACCAACATCGACCCCATCCCCCAGACGCTGCTGTTCGAGCGGTTCCTGAACCCGGAACGCGAGTCGATGCCCGACATCGACATCGATTTCGACGACCGCAGGCGCGGCGAGATGGTGCGCTACGCGACCGAGAAGTACGGCGAGGACAAGGTCGCGCAGGTCATCACGTTCGGCACCATCAAGACGAAGGCAGCCATCAAGGACGCCGCGCGAGTACACTTCGGACAGCCGGGTTTCGCGCTCGCCGACAAGATCTCCAAGGCCCTTCCTCCGCCGATCATGGCCAAGGACATCCCCCTCGAGGGGATCGTCGACCCGGAGCACGAGCGCTACGCCGAGGCCGCGGAAGTCCGGTCCCTTGTGGAGAACGACCAGGACGTCGCCACGATCTTCAACACGGCCAAGGGGCTGGAAGGGCTGATCCGTAACGCGGGTGTGCACGCCTGTGCCGTGATCATGTCGTCCGAGCCGCTGATGGACTGCATCCCGCTGTGGCAGCGCGAGGACGGCGCGGTCATCACAGGCTGGGACTACCCGTCCTGCGAGGCCATCGGTCTGTTGAAAATGGACTTCCTCGGCCTGCGCAACCTCACGGTCATCGAGGACGCGATCGGCAACATCAGGGCCAACCGGGGCGAGGAGATCGACCTGGACCGGCTCGGCCTGGAGGACCCCGAGTCGTACCGGCTGCTCGGTCGCGGCGACACCCTCGGCGTGTTCCAGCTCGACGGCGGCCCGATGCGTGACCTGCTGCGGCGTATGCAGCCCACCGGCTTCGAGGACATCGTCGCCGTGCTGGCGCTGTACCGGCCGGGCCCGATGGGTGTCAACGCGCACAACGACTACGCCGACCGCAAGAACAAGCGGCAGCAGGTCATCCCGATCCACCCGGAGCTGGAGGACCCGCTGTCGGACATCCTCGGCGACACCTACGGTCTGATCGTCTACCAAGAGCAGATCATGCAGATCGCGCAGAAGGTCGCCGGGTACTCGATGGGTCGAGCGGACGTGCTCCGGCGCGCGATGGGCAAGAAGAAGCAGGAGGTCCTCGAGAAGGAGTTCGAGGGCTTCGCCGAGGGGATGCGGCAGAGCCCGCTGCGCGAGGGCGGTTTCAGCGAGGAAGCGATCAAGGCGCTGTGGGACACCATCCTCCCGTTCGCCGGCTACGCGTTCAACAAGTCGCACGCCGCGGGGTACGGCCTGGTGTCGTACTGGACCGCCTACCTCAAGGCGAACTACCCCGCCGAGTACATGGCCGCGTTGCTGACCTCGGTCGGCGACAACAAGGACAAGTCCGCCGTGTACCTCTCCGAGTGCCGCAGGCTCGGTATCCGGGTGCTGCCGCCGGATGTGAACGAGTCGGCCCAGCGGTTCGCCGCCGTCGGTGACGACATCCGTTTCGGTCTCGGGGCGGTGCGCAACGTGGGGGCCAACGTCGTGGAGTCGATCATCGCGACGCGCGAGAAGAAGGGGAAGTTCTCCTCGTTCGCCGACTTCATGGACAAGTGCGACCTCGTCGCGTGCAACAAGCGGGTCGTCGAGTCGCTGGCCAAGGCCGGGGCGTTCGACTCGCTCGGCCACACGCGGCTGTCCCTCGTGCAGTGCCACGAGGAGGCTGTGGATGCCGTGGTCCCGCTCAAGCGGCAGGAAGCCATGGGGCAGTTCGACCTGTTCGGCGCGGACTCCAGCGCGGAGAGCACCGAGTCCTCCTCGCCGCTCGCGCACCTCGACATCGGTGAGGACGAGTACCCGCGGAAGCAGAAGCTCGGCTACGAACGGGAGATGCTCGGGCTCTATGTCTCGGGGCACCCGCTCGACGGGGCGGAACGGGTGCTGCGCAAGCACGCGCCCAAGCCGATCGCGGCGATCCTGCACGACCCGCCGAGCGAGGGCGAGATCACCGTCGCCGGGTTGATCACCGGTCTGGACCGCAGGGTGAACAAGAACGGCGAGCCGTGGGCGATCTGCACGGTGGAGGACCTGGACGCCTCGCTGGAGGTGCTGTTCTTCGCGCGGGCCTACGCGCTGTACTCGGCCGATCTGGTCGAGGACAACGCCGTGGTCGTCAAGGGTCGGGTGAACTGGCGCGAGGACAAGATGTCCGTCTTCGGCGGCGGGCTCGTGCCGCTGGACCTGTCCGATATCGGCCCGGAGGACGAGGAGCAGCCGTTCGTGCTGCTGGCGTCGGAGGATCAGCTCGACGCCGGTGCGGTCGCCGAGCTCAAACGCACCCTCGAGGTGCACAAGGGCGACACCCCGGTGCGGCTCAAGCTGCTCGGCGGCAGCAGGGAGACGATCTTCGCCCTGGACCGTTTCTCCGTGGAGCCCAGCGCGACGCTCATGGGCGAGCTCAAGGCCATCAAGGGGATCAGCGCGGCGAGCTGAGCCGGCGGGCGGTCCGGGTGTGGTCGCCGATTAGCATGCGTTCATGCCGATGTTTGCTTTTGAGGGATCGCGACCGAACGTTCACCCCGACGCGTGGGTCGCGCCGACAGCGACCCTGGTGGGCGACGTCACGGTCGAGGCGGGGGCGTCGATCTGGTACGGCGCCGTGTTACGCGCCGACTTCGGCCGGATCGTCGTCGGTGAGGGCGCCAATATCCAGGACAACGCGGTCGTGCATCTCAACGGTGGGGTGTGTGAGATCGGGAAGAACGTCACCGTCGGGCACATGTGCCTCGTGCACGACTGCACCATCGGCGAGCAGGCGCTGATCGGGAACAGTTCGACGGTTCTCGACCGGTCGGTGATCGGAGCGAAGGCCCTGGTCGCTGCTGGCTCGGTGGTCACACCGAACTCGGAGGTCGCAGAGGAGACGATCGCGATGGGCTCGCCCGCCAAGAAGCACGTGCCGCTGAGCGACTCGGCACGCGTCTGGGTCGAGCACAACGCCGAGGTCTACCAGCAGCTCGCCGAGCGCCACCGCGCAGGCGTCGAACGCATCGACGAGTGACTGCCACCCCACCCCAGGGGTGGGAGCCGAATGTGACATTGGGCGCCTTCTAAGAACCCAATGTCACATTCGGCTCCCACCTGCTCGGGGGGTGTTGCTAGTGGGCGTCGCTGTCGCCGAGGTTGGCGAGGCGCTCGACCTCGCGCTCCAGGGAGCGCTTGATCTCGGTCTCGGCCTCGTCGCGGCCGCCCCAGCTGGAACCCTCGACACTCTTGGCAGGTTCGAGGTCCTTGTACACCTGGAAGAAGTGCTCGATCTCGAGCTTGTGGAACTCGTTCAGGTGGTGGATGTCGCGCAGGTGCTCCAGCCGCGGGTCGTCGCTCGGCACGGCGAGGACCTTGTCGTCCGGGCCCTTCTCGTCGGTCATCCGGAACATGCCGATCGTCCGGCAGCGGATCAGGCAGCCGGGAAACGTCGGCTCCTGTACGAGGACGAGCGCGTCCAGCGGGTCACCGTCCCTGCCGAGTGTGTCGTCGATGAACCCGTAGTCGGCCGGGTACTGCGTCGCGGTGAACAGGGTGCGGTCCAGCTTGATCCGGCCCGTCTTGTGGTCAACCTCGTACTTGTTGCGTGCCCCTTTGGGGATCTCGATCGTGACGTCGAACTCCACGGCGTCCTCGCTGCTCTCGTGGGCGGCGCGACACGTCCTGGGGCGCGTCCGACGTGCGGACCCGCAACCACGGTGCCGGCCGGGTGTGCGTAACTCTCGTACTGGCCTTCCCAGTGTGGACTATGGGCTGGCTCACGGGGAGGAGAGGATGTCGCTCGTCAGCTGTGACTCCGGCCGCTTCGGGATCGCCTGCCCCGCCCGCGCGGGGCGGGCGTGCGTGGTGCCCGGTGGAAGCCGGCGCGGGCACCGCCGCTCGGGGCTGCCTATGCTCGGTGGCGAGGACGGTTGTCAGGTCAGCAGTCGGGTTCGGCCAAGGGGTGAGTTGCGTGGCGGGCGAGGACCGCGAGGACGGACACGGCTGGCCCACCGTCGACGAGGACGAGCAGCCCGCGGGCGACGGCGGGTATCCCGACGGTGTGCCGCCCGCGCCGGGGCAGGTGCTGCCCGAACGCATCGGTGCGCCCGCCGAGGAAGGGCCGACCGAGGAACACGCTCCGCCCCGCGGGCGCCGGAGGAAGCTGGTCCTCGGCTCGGTCGCGTTGCTTGTCGTGGCCGCGCTCGCCGGTGCACTGGCCGTGCCGGACGTGTCGAACCGCCTCGAGCTGCCGTGGGCGCCGAACGCGCCGCTCGGCCCGGCACCCGAGCCCGCCGCGGTGGAACGCGGCCTGCTCGGCTCGGACGCGACCGCGCACCGCCCGAGCGGTGCCGGCGTGACCGCGGCGATCGAGGACGCCGTGTCCGACCCGGTGCTCGGCGAGCTGACCGGCAGCGTGATGGACCCGTACACCGGCTCGGTGCTCTGGGAGCAGGATGCCGACCGCCCGCTGACGCCGGCCTCGGCGACGAAGCTGCTCACCGCGGCCGCGGCCCTGCTGTCGCTGGACGGTACGACCAGGCTGTCCACCACGGTGGTGCGGGGCGAGCAGCCGGGGGATGTCGTGCTCGTCGGCGGCGGGGATCCCACGCTGTCGCGGGCCGCGGACGGCGAGGACACGTTCTACCCGGGTGCGCCGCGGCTGGACGAGCTCGCCGGGCAGGTACTCGATGCCGCGGGCGGGGACGTCGACACGGTGGCCGTCGACCTGTCCGCCTACACCGGCGACACCACCGCCGACGGGTGGTCGTCCGACGACGTGCCCTCCACCTACGCCGCGCCCGTCGTCTCGGGGATGCTGGACGGTGCGCGGACCGAGCTGGACGAGGATCACCCGATGCGCCACGAGAATCCCGCCGGTGAGCTGGTGACCGCGCTCGCCGAGCGGCTGGACGCCGAGATCGCCGAGCCCAGCGTCGTGGATGCCGCGCCGGGCGCGGAGGTGCTCGGTGAGGTGCGCTCGGTTCCGCTGACCGACCTGCTGCGCCAGATGCTGACCGCGTCGGACAACCTCCTCGCCGAGGCCGTCGCCCGGCAGGTCGCCATTTCCGAGGGCACGGAGCCCTCGTTCGAGGGCGCGGCCGAGGCGACGCTCGACGTGCTGGAGCGCGCGGGCTTCGACACCAGCGGCGTCGAACTGCACGACGGCAGCGGGCTCTCGGAGCACAACCGCATACCCGCCCGGCTGCTGGCTGAGCTTCTCGCGGTGACAGCCGGACCGCTTGACGGTGATCGTCCCGTCGCCGAGCTGCGCCCGCTGCTGGACGGCCTGCCTGTCGCGGGCGGTGACGGCACCCTGCTCGAGCGCTATGCCGAGGAGCCCGCGGAGTCCGCGCGGGGCTGGGTCCGCGCCAAGACGGGCACGCTGTCCGAGGTGAACACGCTCGCGGGCACCGTCGTCGACCAGGAAGGCCGCGTGCTGGTGTTCGCGTTGATGTCCGAAGGCTCCTCGGTGCGCGAGGGCAGGGTCGCGCTCGATGAGATCGCCGCCACCCTGCGCGAGTGCGGCTGCGAATGAGGCTTCCGGTGCCGTTCGGCGCGCGGCGCGGGCGGTCCGATCCGGCGAGCGTGGCCGCGTGCCCGGCAGGTAGCGTCGAGGGTGTGAACACGCGGAGCGAGCGCAGCGAGTCCGGTGGGCGTGTCCCTGTCGACTGGTCGGTCGCGACGGCTACCGGGGTGCGCCTTGTCGGCAGCGGGCCGAGCGTGCCGCGTGGCGACGCCGACCGTGTCGTTACCCAGCTTTCCGACCTGTCGGTGGGGGCGGAGCGGCACGTCCGGGAACTGACCGGCCTCGGCACGGACCTTCCGCTGCTGCCGGGAACGGTGGTCGACCGGCGCGGGTGGGTCGAGGCAGCTGCCGCGGGGCTGCGCGTGCTGACGACGCGGGGTGCGGGCGGGGACTCCTCCGGCGAGGGAGACGACTCGCCGGGCACGGCGGGGCGCAACCTGTTCCGCCCGTTGATGGCGGGTGGTGCCGGCGTGCAGACCGGGCTCGCTCTCGCGTTCCTCGGGTCGAAGGTGCTCGGCCAGTACGACCCGTTCGGCGGGGCAGGCGATGCGGGCGAGCCCGGCGAGGGCAGGTTGCTGCTCGTCGCGCCGAACGTGCTCCAGGCAGAGCGTGCCATGGACGTCCCGGGTGACGACTTCCGCATGTGGGTCTGCCTGCACGAGTGCACCCACCGTCTGCAGTTCACCGCGGTGAGCTGGCTGCGCGAGTACTTCGCCACCGAGGTCGACCGGTTCATCAATGCCATGGACGACACCGCGGCAGGCTCGCTGAGCAGGCTCCCCGAGGTGCTCAGGGAGGCCAGGAACCACCGGCCGGGTGCGCTGGGGATGGCCGAGGCGCTGCAGTCGCCCGAGCAGCGCCGCGCGTTCGACCGGCTGATCGCGTTGGCCACGCTGCTCGAGGGGCACGCGGACTACGTCATGGACGCGGTGGGACCGCGGGTGGTGCCGAGTGTCGAGGAGATCAGGCGCAAGTTCACCGAACGCCGCAAGGGCGGCAGCCTGATCGACCGGTTCCTGCGCAGCCTGCTGGGTATCGACGCCAAGATCAAGCAGTACGAGCAGGGCGCGGCGTTCGTCCGGCACGTGATCGACCGTGTCGGGATGACCGGGTTCAACCAGGTGTGGCAGGCACCGGAGTACCTGCCGACGCGCGAGGAGATCACCGATCCGGATGCGTGGCTGCACAGGGTGCACACCGGCGATGACCGGTAACACGGTCGGACCCGCGGGGCTGCGGGTGCGCTCGGCCGTGCGTGACCTGCTCGGCGCACCGGAATGCGCCCCGCACAGGCGCGCCGGTGTCGTCGGGGTGGCGATCTCCGGCGGCGCGGACTCCCTCGCGCTGGCCGACGCGGCGGCATACTGCTGCGCGCGGCTGGGTATGGCCACCCGCGGGCTCGTCGTCGACCACCGCATGCAGGACGGTTCGGCAGCCACCGCCGCGTGGGCAGCCGAGACGGCCCGCTCGCTCGGCGTGGCCGAGACACGGGTGCTGCCGGTGGACGTGCACGGAGCGGGTGGTCCGGAAGCGGCGGCGCGCCAGGCGCGGTACGCGGCGCTGCGCGCGGCGATGCCGGAGGACGGCGCGCTCGTGCTGCTCGGTCACACCCGGGACGACCAGGCCGAGACGGTGCTGCTGGGGCTGGGCCGCGGGTCCGGGCCGCGCTCGATCGCCGGGATGCGGCCGCTGGATCCGCCGTGGGCGCGACCGCTGCTCGACCTGCCCCGCTCCGACACCCAGCTGGCCTGTGCCGAGCTGGGCGTGCGCCCGTGGCACGACCCGCACAACGCGGACCCGCGCTTCACCAGGTCGCGGCTGCGTACCGAGGTGTTCCCCCTGCTGGAGGACGTGCTGCAGGACGGGGTCGCCGGGGCGCTGGCGCGCACCGCGGCGCAGCTCCGCGAGGACCTCGTCGTGCTCGACGAGCTGGCCGGGGACCTCTATGCCAAGGCCCGGGTGCCCGGCCACGGCGATCCGGGCACCGGCGACGTCGCGGACGGGCTCGACGCCGAGACGCTCGGCACAGCGCGCGCGGCGCTACGCAGGCGGGCGATCCGGCACTGGCTGCACGCTGCCGGTGCCCGCGACCTGTCCGACGGGCACCTGCGCTCCGTCGACGCGCTGGTATCCGCATGGCGTGGCCAGGGCGGCGTGTGGCTACCAGGGAACTTGGTGGCGAGCCGATCGCATGGGACGCTTCGTGTGCAGCACTTCGTGTCCGGAAGCGTCACCGACCGACAGCAAGAACCCGACTAGAGGGGAACCGACCGTGTACTCCGGCGACATCGCCTCCGTGCTCATCACCGAGCAAGACATCCAGGACAAGACCGCGGAGCTGGCCAAGCTTGTCGCAGCGGACTACCCGGAGGGCAGCGAGGACGACCTCATTCTCGTCGGCGTCCTCAAAGGCGCGGTGATGTTCATGACCGACCTCGCGCGGGCCCTGCCTGTCCCGTCCCAGCTGGAGTTCATGGCCGTGTCCTCGTACGGATCGGCGACGACGTCGTCCGGGGTGGTGCGGATACTCAAGGACCTCGACCGCGATATCACCGGCCGGCACGTGCTGATCGTCGAGGACATCGTCGACTCGGGACTCACGCTGTCCTGGCTGATGCGCAACCTCGCCACGCGCAACCCCGCCTCGCTTGCCGTGTGCTCGCTGCTGCGCAAGCCGGAGGCGGTGAAGGTGGACGTTCCGGTCTCCTACGTCGGGTTCGACATCCCCAACGAGTTCGTCGTCGGCTACGGGCTCGACTACGGCGAGCGTTACCGGGACCTGCCCTACATCGCCACCTTGGCTCCGCACGTGTACGAGGCGTGAGGGCCCCGCGCGCGGACGGCGCGAAGGTCGTGGAGTATCCCCTTGGAACCATTTTCTTCCGGAACGCGTCATAGCGACCACGAGATTGCGTTAGCCTGGGTGACGGCAGCCGTGGCCGCGCAGTGTGGCCGGTGGACCAGGGGAGAGTGACAATGTCCTACAGCGGTATGGACACCGCAGCGTTCATGGAGGCCGCCGCGACGGGGGAGATCGGGCTCGACCCGGACGCCGCGCAGGCTGTACTGAAGAAGATCCGGTCCGGTAAGGACGCGGTGGATGACCTCATCACCAAGGCGTCGGATGTCGGCGTGGCACCACAGCTGGGGGCCAATCCCGTCGGCGACGCGATGGCCGCGAAGTACGCCGACCGCGCGGGTGGGCACGGCGACTCCTACCTGCAGGCCCTGCGCAACCTGCGTGCGCAGTACGAGCAGGTGGAGAGCGCGATCAACTCCGCGATACGCAACTACGAGGAGATGGAAGCCAACACGGCGGCCGAGCTGGACAGGCAGCTGTAAGGATCAGCGAGCACGAGAGAAGCATTCGCGGGCGAGGACAGGGGGCAGCATGGATCCCGAGAACACCGAGGTAGCAGCCGGGTCCGAGGATGGTGGTGGCCAGGCCGACCAGCCGGAAGGAGACTCGACCGGCCAGGAAGGCGCTGGCGGCGAGACCGCTTCCGGCGGCGGGGCAGGCTCCGGCCCGCTCACCGGTTCCGACGGCAGGCACGAGGAGCTTGTCGCGGCGCTGCGCGCGGGTGACCAGGGTTTCATGTTCGGTGACGACCGGGCGATCACGAACCCGCCGAACTGGGCGAGCCGGGACAGCACCCAGCTCTACAACGGCGCGACCATGCGCAACGACCCCGGGATGGTCGACGCGACCGGGCAGGCGTGGTCGAATCACGGTACGGCGCTCAGCGACGTCGCCAACGGCCTGTTCGAGGCGATCAGCCAGCTGGGGCACGCCTGGATCGGGCAGGCATCCGGTGCCGCGCAGGGGACGCTGGCCGCGATCGCGCGGTCCAGCGAGTCGGCCGGTGAGGCGGCACGCGCGATGGGGGCGCGGATGACCGAACAGGCCGCGGCAGCCGCCGAGGTCAAGAAGATGCCGCCGCCGCGGGAGTTCGACGCCGAGCAGGCGCTGCAGGCGATGCTCGAAGGCGGGCCGGAGGCGATGACTGCCGACCTCAAGGCGCAGTCGGACGCCGCCCGCGACGTGAAGGAACAGCAGATCGCGTACTGCAACGCCTACACGGCCGCGTTGCAGCAGACCGACGACAGGACCCCCAGTTTCGGGCCGGAGTCGCTCGCGCTGCGGCCGGTGGTCGACAGCGGCGGTTCCGGCGGCGCGGGGATCGGCGGGTACGGCACCGGGGTCGGTATCGGCGCGGGCGGCGGTGCCGCGGCGCTGGGAACCACCGGTGCAGCCGCGCAGGAGCCCGTGCCCGCGCGCGGTGTGGTCGCCGCCGGCGGTACTGCGGCGGGGCACCAGCAGGCGCCCGTGCAGACCGCGCCGCCCTCACCCGGGACGGCCGGTCCGGCGGGCCCGGTCACGACCTCCGGGAACGCTCCGGTGTCCGGCTCGGGCGGGCCGGGTGCCGGCGTGACGGCAGGTGCGGCCGCGCTCGCGGCCGGTGTGGGTGTCGGCGGTGCCAAGGCCATGGCCAAGGCCAACCGGTCGGGCAGCAAGCAGCGCCCCGCCGACGGCGAGAACAACGCGCAGGCCGGGGAGCAGCAGGCGTCCGAAGAGCAGCAGCCGCCCGAGGACAGCGGCACCGCACCCGCCGCACCGGAGCAGACAAGCGCCACCGCGAACCAGGCCCCCGCAGGTGGGACAGCGGGGCAGAGCGCGCAAGGCTACGGTGCGCAGGCCGCCGCGGGCGGACCGGTGCCGCCTGCCGGTACGCCGATGGGCGGCGGTGGCGCCGGGATGGCAGGCGGGGCCGGTGCCTCGGCGGGCGGCGACGAGGACCGCGTGCACGAGTCGTACCTGATCGAGCCCGATCCCGACGAGCTGTTCGGCCCGGGTGAAGCGATGACACCGCCCGTTATCGGCATGATCGACGAGGAAGAGTGATGCAGGCGGCCGATCCGCTGTCGCCACTGGAACTCGATTTCCTCTGGGAGTCGCACAGCGCTGGGGAGCTTCCCTACCCGCTCGAGGTGCGCTCGCACGGGGCCACCATGGACGAGCGAGCCGAGCTGCGCAGGCGCACCCTCGGTGAGCTGGCCGAGCGCGGCCTGCTCGACCAGCGCGGCAGGCTCCACCCGGAGCTGGCCGACCGGTTGGACGTACTCGCGCGGGCCGACGCGAGTGTCGACTCGATGTTCATCCCCGACGCCGGTTCCGGTGTGGTGCTCGCGCTGGCGGCCGCGGCGGGCGGCAAGGGGGTGCTGGCCGTCCAGGCCGACGACGGGCTGAGGCTGGATGCGGTCGACCCGGACGGGCTGGCGAGCGCGGTCGTATCGCTGCTGCCGCGCGCGCAGCGCGGTCAGGAGCGGTCGGTGACCGTACCGGTCGAGCAGCTCATGGCAGGCCCCGGTGCGGACTTCCTGCAGCGCAGGCCCGAGGCGGAGCTCGCTGCCCGGCCGGGACGCGGCAACGGCGCGACACGTCCGGGTACTGATGAGGAGCGCAAGGCGCTCGCGCGGCTGCACGCGCAGTCGCGGTTGCGGGGCGGCCAGATCGGCGCGAACAGCCGCTCCTCGTTCGGGGAGAAGTCGCGTTCGGCGGTGTTGAGCTGGTTCGACACCGATGGCGGGCGCTACATGACGCAGGTGAGCCAGGGCGGCGACGGTCGTGACTGGGTCACCATCGCCCCTGCCGACGCGCCGACCCTGCGCCACCGGGTCGGCGAGATGTTAATAGGAGCCCGCCGCTCGGCGATGGCAGGGTAGGCGGCAGTCGCGCCGCCGGTCGGCCGAACGGGAGGGCAACAGTATGACGCAGGGAACATCCGCCGCGCGGTTCTTCGCGCCGGTCGCATTCGACTTCCTCTGGGAGTCCGCGGGACTGGGTGAGGTGCCGTACCCGCTCCGTGTGGCCTCACACGGTGCGACGATGGACGAGCGGGTGGCGCTGCGCTTCCGCACCGAGGACGAGTTGCGCGCCAGCGGCGTCAAGGACAACGTCGGCGGGATCGAGCCGACCGTCGAGCACTGGCTGACGCTGCTGGCCCGTGCCCCGCACAGCGTCGACGCGCTGTTCGTCCCCGACCTCGGCGCGCGACCGGTCGCGGCTATCGCGGCGGCCGACAGCTCAGGCGGGGTGCTCGCGGTGCAGGACGCCGAGGGGATCCGACTACGGCCCATCTACCCGGACGCCGCGGTGACCGAGATCGTCGAGCTGTTGCCCGCGTGCCGGCGCGGTACCGAGCGCTCGATCACGATCTCGCGGGAGGAGGCCGCGCGTACTACTCCGGCACGGGGTGCGCACGCGTCCAGCGTGGCGGCCGAACCCGAGGAGGGCCTTGCCGGCCGGTTCGGGTTGGGCCTCACGCGGCAGTCCCGGTCCCGCTCACACCCCCGGCTGTCCGAGCGGACCGCCGGTGACCAGCGTCAGGACTACGCTCGGCTGGCCGGGCAGCCGCGCATCCGAGGTGGGCAGCTGGCCGCGAACGCCCGTGACGAGTTCGGTTCCCGCCGCCGCTCCCCTGTGCTGGCGTGGTTCGACACCGACACGGGCCGCTACCTGAGCCTGACCAGGACCGGTTCGGACGGCCACGAGTGGGTCACCGTGTCCCCGGCGGACACGAAGACGCTACGGAGCCGCCTTGCGGACCTGACCGGCGAGCTGAGTCACACCCGGTAGGTCGCCGGGACCCGTACGGAACAACGCCCGTCCACCAACCGTTGACCGGGCGCCGGGGAGGGAGCCGAACGTGACATTGGGCTCCCTCTATGGAAGCGGGGTCACCTTCGGCTCCCGGTTTGCCGCCTCTGGTCGGGTATGCCTGGGGCGGTGGGAGGGGTGACTGCCGGGCGGTACCCTGAAATGATGCGGTGTCGGCCTCGCCGGCACCGCGGTTACTCCCCGTGGCGTGCCCGCGCCGTGCCCACCCGTCGGTAGGCATCGCAAACTCTCGAGGTTAATTCAGGGAGGGTCAAGGCCTCAGCGGCCGATCAGCATGGACCGAAAGCGGCTCCTCAAGAACCCACTGGTGTGGATCGCCCTGGCTGTGGGTCTGTACTTCCTGTTCTCCACGCTCCTCGACGATCACCGCGGCTACACCGAGGTTTCGACGTCGCAGGCCATGCAGCAGATCTCGGCGGACAACATCGGCTCGGCCGAGATCGAGGACAAGGAGCAGCAGCTGCTGCTCGACCTCGACGAGTCGATCGAGGTCGAGGGGGAGTCGACCAGCCAGGTCATCACCCAGTACCCGGAGCGGGTGTCCCAGGACATCTACAACGACCTGCTCGGGCAGGGCGTGGAAGTCGAGACGTCGGTCTCGCAGAGCTCGTTGCTGGGCCAGATGCTGATCTACATGATCCCGCTGGCACTGCTGCTGTTGCTGCTGTTCTGGGTCATGAACAACGCGCAGGGCGGCGGGAGCAAGGTCCTCAACTTCGGCAAGTCCAAGGCGAAGCAGCTCACGAAGGACATGCCGACCAGCTTGTTCACCGACGTCGCCGGTGCCGACGAGGCGGTCGAGGAGCTGCACGAGATCAAGGACTTCCTGCAGAGCCCGGCGCGCTACCAGGAGCTCGGGGCCAAGATCCCGAAGGGCGTGCTGCTCTACGGCCCGCCCGGTACCGGCAAGACGCTGCTGGCCCGCGCGGTCGCCGGTGAGGCCGGGGTGCCGTTCTACACCATCTCCGGCTCCGACTTCGTGGAGATGTTCGTCGGTGTTGGCGCCTCCCGGGTGCGCGACCTGTTCGAGCAGGCCAAGCAGAACGCGCCGTGCATCATCTTCGTCGACGAGATCGACGCGGTCGGCAGGCAGCGCGGTGCCGGCCTCGGTGGCGGCCACGACGAGCGGGAGCAGACCCTGAACCAGCTGCTCGTCGAGATGGACGGGTTCGACTCCAAGGGCGGGATCATCCTCATCGCCGCCACCAACCGCCCGGACATCCTCGATCCGGCCCTGCTGCGTCCCGGCCGGTTCGACAGGCAGATCCCGGTACAAGCGCCCGATCTGCGCGGCAGGAAGGCCATCCTGGAGGTGCACGCGAAGAGCAAGCCGCTGGCACCGGACGCCAGCCTGGACGGCCTCGCCAAGCGGACGGCAGGCATGTCGGGCGCCGACCTGGAGAACGTGCTCAACGAAGCGGCGCTGCTGACCGCGCGCCTGCACCGGACCGAGATCGACGAGTACGCGCTCGAGGAATCCGTGGACCGGGTCATCGGCGGTCCCGCACGCAAGGGCAAGGTGATCTCCGAGAAGGAAAAGAAGATCACCGCCTATCACGAGGGTGGGCACGCGCTGGCCGCGTGGGCGATGCCGGATATCGAACCGGTGTACAAGCTGACCATCCTGCCGCGCGGTCGTACCGGCGGGCATGCGTTGCTCGTGCCGGAGGACGACAAGGACCTGATGACCCGCTCGGAGATGATCGGCAGGCTGGTCTTCGCGATGGGTGGGCGCACCGCCGAGGAGCTGGTGTTCCACGAGCCCACCACGGGGGCTTCCTCGGACATCGAGCAGGCGACCAAGATCGCCAAGGCGATGGTCAAGGAGTACGGCATGAGCGCCCGGCTCGGCGCTGTCAAGTACGGCCACGAGCAGGGCGACCCGTTCCTGGGGCGTTCGGCGGGCAAGGAGGCTGACTACTCGCTCGAGGTCGCCCACGAGATCGACGAGGAAGTGCGCAAGCTGATCGAGACCGCGCACACCGAGGCGTGGGAGGTACTGTCCAACTACCGCGACGTACTCGACGACCTCGTCTACGAAGTGCTGCGCAAGGAGACGCTGCAGCGTCCCGACCTGGAGCGCATCTTCGCCAAGGTCTCCAAGCGGCCGCGCATCACGGTGTTCAACGAGTTCGGCAGCCGCAAGCCCTCGGAGAAGCCGCCCATCAAGACGCCTGCCGAGGTCGCTGCCGAGCGGGGTGAGCCGTGGCCACCACCGGAGCAGCCGCGAACTGAGCCTGCGAGCAACGCTCCGGCGGGGCAGGCGGCCGGAGAGACGCAGGAACCGAGCGGGCAGGCCGAGCAGGAGCCGTCCGCTGCCCCTGCCAACCCGTATGCATACCGGCCGGCGGGGCCGAACGGGACGGGCACGGACACCCGGCACGGTGCGCAGCGCGAGCCGTGGCCGGGCGAGCCCCAGCAGCGCGACCCCCGGTACGGAACGGGGCCGAACGGTGGACAGGGGTACCGTGGTTACGGGCAGCAGCCGGAGGGCTCGGCGCGGCAGGGCAACCCGTACGGCCCGCCGAACTACGGCGCGCCGCCCGGGTGGAAGCCGGCTACCAGCCCGAGCGGCCGCAACCGGCAGTATGGGCCCGGCTCGCAGGGTCCGGGAGCACCGGGACCGGGTGCTGCACCGGGACCGGGTGCGGCGCCGGGGTCGGAAGGACCCGTCGGTAGCGAGCGCGGGCAGCTCGGGGGCGAGCAACCCCAGGCACCGGACGGCGACGGCGGGTGGCCACAGGCCGGGCAGTACGGAGATGGACAGCCAGGTGACGGGAAGCATCGACGGAACGCCGACGGGCAGGATGGGCAACATCGAGGGTGACGAGTTCGGCCCCTATGTCGCGAGCGACGGTGAGTTCGGTCGCGACGGCGAGCTGGACGGGGCCGACGTGCTCGGCGAGACCGGCGCGGCAGGCGTGTTCGACGCGGCCCGCGCGGAGAAGGCTGTCCGGGAGCTGCTCATCGCCTGCGGTGAGGACCCGGACCGGGAGGGTCTGCAGGAGACGCCCGCCCGGGTCGCACGCGCTTACCGGGAGCTCTTCGCCGGGTTGCACACCGACCCGGCCGCGGTCATCGACCGCACCTTCGACGAGAGCCACGAGGAGCTGGTTCTCATCACCGACATCCCGATGTTCAGCACCTGCGAGCACCACCTCGTGCCGTTCCACGGTGTGGCGCACGTCGGTTACATCCCCGACGAGCACGGCAGGGTCACCGGGTTGTCCAAACTGGCAAGGCTCGTCGACCTCTACGCGCGGCGGCCGCAGGTGCAGGAGCGGCTGACGTCGCAGGTCGCGGACGCTGTGGAACGCAGGTTGCAGCCGCGCGGCGTGATCGTGGTCGTCGAGGCCGAGCACCTGTGCATGGCCATGCGCGGGATCCGCAAGCCGGGCGCCAGGACCACGACGTCGGCTGTGCGTGGTCTGCTGAAGTCGTCGGCGTCGTCCCGGGCGGAGGCGCTGGATCTGCTCAAGGGACGAATCCGATGAGTGCACTGCGGTTCACCCCCGGCACCGGAGTACCGCGGCACGCCGGCAGGTGCAGCGTGGTCGGGGTTCTCAACGTCACCCCGGACTCGTTCTCCGACGGCGGACAGTACTTCCATGTCGATGACGCGCTGCGCCACGCGCACGAGATGACCGCGCGCGGCGCGGACCTCATCGACGTCGGCGGGGAGTCCACCCGGCCGGGAGCGGACCGGGTCGCAGCCGAGGTGGAGATCGAGCGCGTCCTCCCGGTGATCAAGGCCCTCGCCGCGGACGGGTTCGAGCTGTCGATCGACACCACTCGCGCCGAGGTCGCCGAGGCCGCGCTGGACGCGGGTGCGCACGTCATCAACGACGTCTCCGGGGGGTTGGCCGATCCGAACATGGCCAAGGTCGCCGCCGCGGCGCGGGTGCCGTTCGTGCTGATGCACTGGCGCGGGCACAGCAGGGAGATGGACTCGCTGGCGACCTACACCGATGTGGTCGAGCAGGTACGTACCGAGCTGTCGCGACAGGTGGACGCGGTGGTCGCCGCGGGCGTCGCGCCGGAGGAGATCGTACTGGACCCGGGGCTGGGTTTCGCCAAGCGCGCCGAGCACAACTGGGCGTTGCTGCATCACCTCGATACGCTGCTCGGGCTGGGATTCCCGGTGCTGATCGGGGCGTCGCGCAAACGGTTCCTCGGTGCGTTGCTGCCGGACGCCGACGGCAACCCGCGTGAGCCCGACGGCAGGGAGGTAGCCACGGCAGCGGTGTCCGCCCTGGCTGCGGCCGCAGGCGTGTGGGGGGTTCGGGTGCACGAGGTCGGTGCGTCGTTCGACGCCGTCTCGGTGTCGGCCGCGTGGGCTCGCGGTGGTGCGTGAGGCATCGATGGAGCCGAATCGGGACGGTGCGGGCCGGGCGGTCGTGCGTGAACCGCATGACCGGATCGACCTGACCGGCATCAGGGCCTTCGGCAGGCACGGGGTATTCGACTCGGAGCGGCGGCAGGGGCAGGAGTTCGTTGTGGACCTGCGGCTGCGCGCCGACCTGGCCGAGGCGCAGCGTAGCGATCGGCTGGAGGACACCCTCGACTACGGCGCGCTGGCCAACAGGGTTGTCGAGATCGTGGGCGGCGAGCCGTGCGACCTGATCGAGGCCCTGGCCGGACGGATCGCCGATGACCTGGCCGACGACCCTCGCCTGTGGGGGGTCGAGGTGACGGTGCACAAGCCGTCGGCCCCGATCCAGGTTCCGTTCGGGGACGTCGCTGTCACGGTCAGCCGGGAGCGCGTCTCGTGAGCAGGACCGTGCTCTCGCTGGGGTCGAACCTCGGAGACCGGTTGGGGTATCTCCAGCTCGCCGTCGACGGGCTACGGGACGCGCTGGTCGCCGTGTCGTCGGTGTACGAGACACGGCCGTGGGGTGTGTCCGATCAGCCGGACTTCCTCAATGCCGTGTGCGTTGTGGATGATCCCGGCCGTGACGAGTGGGACTGGTTGCGCCGCGCCCAGGAGCTCGAGGAGGCCGCCGACCGGGTGCGGGAGCAGCGATGGGGCCCGCGAACCCTGGATGTCGACGTCGTCGTGGTCGGCGAGGTGCGTTCCGAGGACCCCCGCCTGCTGCTGCCACACCCGGGGACCGCCTCCCGCGCAACGGTGCTGGTCCCGTGGCTGGAGATCGAGCAGGCGGCCTGGCTGCCCGGCCGGGGGTCGGTCGCCGGGCTGCTCGCGGAGCTGCCCGCGGAGGAGCGTGCCGGTGTGCGGCTGCGGGATGACCTGCGCCTGGCGTAGGGCGTGCCCGATACGCTGGCCGGGTGCACTTCACTCGGGCGAGAGACCTGGCACTCGCGGGCCTGATCGGGCTCGGCGTGGGATACGTGCTGTTCGACAACGCGTACCGGGCGATGCCGGAGCTACCGACCCTGGCGGGCGTCACGTTGCTGGTCCTCGCGCTGGTCGAGCTCGGGTTCGCCGTCTCAGCACGGGGAAGGATCAGGGAGGGGCGTGTCTACGCCGGACTGCTCATCGCCAGGTTCGTCATCCTGGCCAAGGCGTCCTCACTGCTCGGCGCGCTCATGCTCGGTGGCTGGCTCGGCGCGTTGCTGTACCTGACCCCCAGGTCGAGCACGGTGCACGCGGCGGCCGAGGATGTGCCGAGCGCGGTGGTCGGTGTGATCTGCGCTGCTTGCCTGATCGGGGCCGCGTTGTGGTTGGAGTACAGCTGCCGTTCGCCCGAGCCGGACGACGAGCAGCGGCGTGACCGGTCCACGGAGTAGTGTCGCGCCGTGCGGACGCGGGCCGGGCGGATACCGTTTCACGCACCGTTCGATGACAAGTTCGGCGTGGATACCTCGTAGGAGACGACAACGAAAGTACCGAGTTGGTATCGGTCTCGTCACTAACAGGTAGGCTCACGGCTATGAAGGTTGCATCCGGCGGCCGCGCGGGCACGTTGACGCTCATCGCGAGCGTGGTGCTGGCCGCCGGGGCGATCTGCGTGCTGCTGCTGACGTCGGACGATCGTGCACTTCGCCTGGGGCTGCTCGCCGCGTTGTGGGCCGCGCTGCTCGCCGGCGTGCTCGCGGCGCGTTTCCGCACGCATGCCGCGCAGGCCGAGGTGGCAGCCGAGCAGGCCCAGGAGTCGGTCGAACGGGCGCAGGAGGTCTACGAGCAGGAGCTGGAGCGCGAGGTGACCGCGCGCAAGCAGCACGAGCTCGAGTTCGAGCTCGCCAAGCGCAAGGAGCTCGAGGACGCGTCGCGCGCGGAGCTGGACCGGCTGCGCTCCGAGGTCGAGGCGTTGCAGCAGACGTTACGCCAGTTGCTCGACGGCGAGGTGCTGTACGAGCGGATCGCGCTGACGGCGCAGGCCACCCGGATGCGTGCCGGCGGGGACGAGGTGCGGTACCTCGAGCAGGGTGGCATGGGCGCGTACGACGAGCTCGGGCTCGAGGCGCTGGCGAACAACATGGACGGTGCTCGCCACGGTGCGGCGTACCGTGACGGTGCGGGCGCGGACAGCGACCCCGATGGCGCTCGGCAGCGAAACCCGGCACCCGCGGGTGCCGGTTACCCGAACGGGGGGCGTCGGGGGCAGCCTCAGGAGGCGTCCACCGAGACTTTCGCGCGGGTGATCGAGTACGGCGACGCCGCGCACGGCGGCTCCTCGAACGGCGCGGCAGGTGACTTCCCCGGTGCCCCGTACAACGGCCATGAGGCCTCCTACAACGGGCACAGGGCACGGGACGGGGGCGCTGCGGCGGCCGCCGCGCACAGCAACAGCCACAGCGCCGCCGAGCCGCAGGACCTCGCCCCGCGACGGGGCAGCCACCACGCGCATCCAGAGGAGCCGCCTGCCACGAGCGGCGCTTCCGGCGGAGGTGCCTCCTCGTGGTTCACGCCTCCCCCCGGTCACGGACCGACCCACGCACGGGGCCAGCCGCCGGGCCAGTCACGGGGCCAGCCACCGGGCCACACACCGGGCCAGCCGAACGGATACCCGGATTCCGGTCCGACAGTGCGTTCGCCCGGTCGTCACGCACCGGGCCACGGCGCGCACGCCGCCGGGCACGAGCCACGGACCTGGCAGCAGTGGGGCGCCGACGACGGCGACCCCCCGAGGCACGGGCGCAACGGCGCGCACGGTGCGCACAGCGCGGTTCCTGCCGGTCAGCATGACCGGCAGGGCCACGAGCGGCACTCCCGGCACGAGCGTCCTCCCGAGGACGGCAGGCGCTCCCGGCACGACCAGGTCGCAGGTGACGGCCGGGCGGGCGATGAACGGCGGGCAGGGGACGGCCAGCGAGGGCGCGGTGCGCACGAGGCCGAGGAGCCGGATGACGCCGGATCGCACGCGGAGGGCCGGCCGGTCGGCGAGCTGCTGGCCTCCTACGGCGGCGGCGTCGAACCCCGTAGGCGTAGACGCAGGGAATGACCGCGGGCCCGGTACGACCTGCGTGCCCGTCACGTGAAGCTGGTCACCTAGAGTAGGCGCGCACGTCGGCGTGTCAGCTACTCTCGCGCTAATCGTCCGGTACCCGGAACGGCTCCGAACCAGTTGCGCGGGAGAGCCTGCTGTGGAGCGGGACTGGAACGAGCGAAGGAGCTATGTACATGAACCGGCCCGCACGGCTCTCGGTCGGCATCGTCTCGGCCGGCAGGGTAGGAAGCGTGCTCGGCGCGACACTCGCCGCCGCAGGTCACACCGTCATCGCCGCGTCAGCCGTGTCGGACGCGTCGGTTCGCCGCTGTGAGGAGCTCCTGCCGGGAGCGGAGATCGCGCGCCCGGACGAGGTCGCGCGGCGCAGCGATCTCGTGTTGCTTGCCATCCCCGATGACGTGCTGCCCGGAACGGTACGGGGACTGGTCGCCGCCGGGGCGCTGCGTTCCGGTCAGATCGTCGTACACACCTCGGGTGCGCACGGTGTGGATGTGCTCGACCCGGCCGCCGAGGCCGGCGCGCTGTGTCTCGCCCTGCACCCCGCGATGACGTTCACCGGCCGATCGGAAGACGTGCAGCGGCTGGCGTCCTGCTGCATCGGTGTCACAGCGGCGGCGGACGACGAGGCCGCGTGGCCGGTCGGCGAGGCGCTCGCCGTGGAGATGGGGGCCGAGCCGGTACGTCTCCCCGAGGCCGCGCGACCGCTCTACCACGCCGCGCTGACGCACGGCGCCAACCACCTCATCACGCTCATCGCCGACTGTCTCGACCAGCTTCGTGGTGCCGGGGTCACCCAGCCCGAACGACTGGTGGGGCCGTTGCTGTCCGCATCTCTGGACAACGTGCTCCGGCACGGGGACCGGGCACTGACCGGTCCCGTTGCCAGGGGCGACTCCGGCACGGTGCGCGCGCACCTCGATGTGCTGTCCCAGCACGCCCCCGAGATCGTCGACAGCTACACGACGCTCGCACACCGGACGGCGGTGCGGGCCCGCGAGACCGGGCTGCTCGCCGAGGACGCCGCCGCCGACATCGACACAGCATTAGGGGGCAAGCAATGACCGTGAGCCAGGCCCGGTTCACCCGGGACCAGCTGAACGTGCTGGCGCGCGCGGAGGACGTGACCCGCACGAGTAACGCCCTGCGGCGGGTCGGGAGCAAGATCGCTTTCGTCCCGACGATGGGCGCGTTGCACGAGGGACATCTGGAGATCGTGCGCAGGGCGAAGCGGATCCCCAACACCGTTGTCGCCGCCTCGATCTTCGTCAACCCGCTGCAGTTCGGCCCCGGCGAGGACTACGAGGCCTACCCCAGGTCGCGTGAGGCCGACCTGGAGGCACTGGAGCGAGCCGGGGTGGAGCTGGTGTTCACCCCGGATGTGAGCGAGCTCTACGACAGCGACGCCGCGGTGACCGTGCACCCGGGACCCCTCGGTGACGAGTTGGAAGGCGCGCACCGGCCGGGGCATTTCGCCGGGGTGCTGACCGTGGTCGCGAAGCTGTTCAACATCGTGCGCCCGCACTACGCGCTGTTCGGGGAGAAGGACTACCAGCAACTTGTGCTGCTCAAGCGGATGGCGCGCGACCTCAACATGGAGCCGTCGGTGATCGGTGTCCCCACGGTGCGCGAACGTGACGGGCTCGCGCTGTCGTCACGCAACCGCTACCTCACCGACGAGCAGCGGGAGCAGGCCGTCGTGCTGTCAGCGGCCCTCACCGCAGGAGCGCACGCGGGCCAACAGGGCCCGGAAGCGGTGTACGAGGCGGCCCGCGAGACGCTGGCCGCGCAACCCGAGGTGGCCGTGGACTACCTCGCACTGCGGGACCCCGAGCTGGGGCCCGCGCCGGACGAGGGAGAGGCACGGCTGCTGATCGCCGCCCGGGTGGGTGGCACCCGGCTGATCGACAACGCAGGACTCGTAATCGGTGACCCGATCTGACGCCCCAGGCACCCGTATCCAGGAGTTCCCACCATGTACCGCACCATGCTGAAGTCCAAGATCCACCGTGCGACCGTCACGCAGGCCGACCTGCACTACGTCGGTTCCGTCACCGTGGACGAGACACTGATGCGCGCGGCCGACCTGCTGCCCGGCGAGCAGGTCACGATCGTGGACATCACCAACGGAGCGCGCCTGGAGACCTACGTCATCCCCGGCGAGGCCGACAGCGGGGTCCTCGGGATCAACGGCGCGGCCGCTCACCTGGTCCACCCTGGCGACCTGGTCATCCTGATCTCCTACGGGCAGATGGACGACGCCGAAGCGGTCGCCTACCAGCCGAGGGTGCTGTTCGTCGACGGCGACAACCGCATCGAGCACACCGGTGGTGACCCCGGGCACGCGCCGGAGGGGTCCGGCCTGGTCAGCGGGTCCACACCGATCACGCGGCCGGGCGCCGCGGTGTACGCGCACAGCTAGGCATGGCCCGGTAACCATGCTGCTTACCGTGGATGTCGGTAACACCAACATCGTCATAGGCCTGTACAGCGGCAGGGGAGCATCCGCGGAGCTGGTCAGTGACTGGCGTATGCGTACCGACACCCGGCTGACCGCGGACGAGCTCGCGCTGTCCGTGCGGGGCATGCTCGCGGAGGAGGCCGACACGGTGACCGGCATCTGTGCGCTGTCCACGGTGCCTCCGGTACTGCGGGAGCTGCGGGTGATGTTCGCGCGGTACTACGAGCTGGTACCAACAGTGATCATCGAGCCGGGTGTGCGGACCGGGTTGCCGTTGCGCGTCGACAACCCCAAGGAGGTCGGCCCCGACCGGATCGCCAACGCGGTCGCGGCGCACGAGCTGTACGGCGGGCCGTGCGTCGTCGTGGACTTCGGGACCTCTACGGTCGTCGACGCCGTTTCCGGGCGGGGTGAGTTCCTGGGAGGCGCGTTCGCGCCGGGTGTGGAGATCTCACTCGATGCCCTTGCTTCCCGGGCGTCGGCACTGCGCGCGGTGGAGTTGGTGTCGCCGCGTTCGGTCATCGGCAAGACCACGGTGGAGTGCTTGCAGTCGGGGATCCTGTACGGGTTCGCCGGGCAGGTGGACGGACTGGTGCGCCGTTTCCAGCAAGAGTTGTGCGCGGATACGCAGTTCCACGCGGACGACATCGGGGTGATCGCCACCGGCGGGCTCGCCCCCCTGATGATCGGTGAGTGCGGCACGGTCACCGAGCACCGGCCGGATCTGACGATGGCGGGGCTGCGGCTGACCTACGAGCGCAACGTGCGGTGAATACCGTTCAGGAATCGTGTAAGAGTGTGTCCTGACCGGCAGCGTCACGTGCCGCCGATCAGTATCGACAGGTAACACCGCTTCCTGGCCACGACGAGGATCAATCGCGAACCGGTAAGCTCGCCCCTGCCCGGCCGGCCTGTGCCGCTTTACCGGATACCGGTCACGGCAGAGATCGAGGAATGCGTCCGGTATCGGCACTCGAGTTCCCCGACGGGCGCCGCACCGGCGGATTGATGCGAATAGATCCCGCATTGTTCACGTATCGCGATATTCTTGCCGGGGTGCCGGTGCGGGATCGGTTGTCGCCCGCAGCGGCTCTCCGACGTGTCGCCGGCCGCCTTCGACGGCCCGGCTCCGTGTCGTAGATTCCGCACGGGTGAGCTCCCCTGCCTGCTCGTGAATAGCCGGACGCGTTCTGGGGCCGGGTGGTCGTGTGCGGTGGCGCAGGCGGTATCCGACCCGCGCGTTCCGCTTTCTTTCCGGCTCGTATGATCTGTTGGCCGGGCGGGCCGGAGGATATTCACAATCCGGCGAGCCACCGGAACGACCTCACGGCGTGGCATGCGTGGTGTGGTTCGTGGCCCGGGCGTCACGGTGGCCGTCGGCGGACAATCCGTCGGCGTCACGTTCGGGGCCGGGATACGGCACGCAGTGAATGTATCGGTATTGAACGGGCCTACCCGAGAGCTATTCACGAGCCGGCGAACGGGGCCTCCCGGAGGGACGTTCGTGGTCGGCTTCCGCGGGTGGCCGGTGACGTGTGGTGAGCCGATTGCGGTGAATGGCCCGACATGTGAATGCGGAGGCGGGTCGTGGATCCGGGGGTTGAAACCTCGTGACAGGAAACGGAGCAGGGTGCGGGCGAATGGCGAAGCGAAGTTGTCGGACCCGCTGTCGGTTTGCGTTTAGCATGGAATTAGAGTATTAATGTGTTGCCGTGCTGTTGCCACTGCCGTTGGTGAGGTCGCACGTGCATACACGAAGGTTCTGATCATTCCTAGGCTGGAGGGAACGAATGGCCCAGAAGGTGCTCGTGTCACTCATCGATGATTTGGATGGTGGCGAGGCTGAAGAGACCGTCGAGTTCGGTTTGGACGGTGTAACCTACCAGATCGACTTGTCGGGTGAGAATGCCGAGGAGCTGCGCGACGCCCTGGCGCAATACATCGAGCATGCCCGGCGTTCTGGTGGCCGGAAGAAGGCGGGAACAAAGAGCAGCGGTAGCTCGAACCGTTCCGCGTCGGTGGATAGGGAACAGAACCAGGCGATTCGGGCATGGGCGAGGAAGAACGGATATACCGTCTCGGACCGCGGGCGCATTCCCAGCGAGGTCGTGGACGCGTACCACAAGCGGAAGTGACACTTCCCCCTCCCGGGAGTGCCGGAGGGCTATTCGCAACTCGCCGGGCGCAGGCCGCGGGTGTGCGGATCGTGAACGGCCGGCACAACTGCCGGGTCGCGCCCGGCGACGTGCGAACAGCCCTCCGGAACCGGCGAGCTACAGCGGGGGGATGACACGGGGACAGGTCCGGCAGGGACCTTTGCCCTCGTTGAGCATGTAGTGAAAGCAGCACGACTCCTTGCGGCGTGTCCAACAGGGATCGCCGTGCTCGTCGGTGGCCGGATGCAGGGTCGACGCCGAGGTGAACGGGGCGGAACAGTCTCGGAGCAGCAACCCGGCGTCCGTTACCCCGGCCCCTTCGTCACCGTTCTGCTTGCCCGCTCGCCACATGCCGACGTCGAGCGCGTCGGTGACAGCTCCCCAGAGGTTACGGGCGCCGAATCGCACGGTTGGCTGGTAGGCGCGCACGAACCGCGCGGCGTGCGCCGTGTAGCGGGCGCGCAGCAGCTGGACGAGCCGGTCCTCGGAGTCGACGACGAATGCCTCGCTCGCGCCCGCGGCCGGGTCGTCCGGCAGGCAGGCGAAGGCCGGGTTCGCCACGGCGATCTCGGCCGGTTCCGGCTTACCGCGCGCCGCGATCCGGAATGACAGGTCCTCCGGCCGGAGCGAGGGAACGCGGCGCTCGTGATGGAACAGCAGCGTGGCGAGGTACGCGGGCACCTGGAGGTACCAGGAGCGCACGCCCGCGGCCACCGTCTGGTGCGGGGCCTCGCCGTACTCGGCACGTAGCCACTCCGCCGCGACCGCACGCCACGTGGCCAGCCCGTCCGGATGGGCGAGCAGGTCGGCACAGTGCTGCCATTCCCGCTGCCCTCGGCGGCCCGGCGACGGCGTGTCCAGCGTGATGTGCACGAGCTCTTGACGCTGGTTGACTCGGGAGATCGACTCCGGAAGGTCCCGTGCGGCACGACTGACCGGCAACGGTGCAGGCATGACCACCTCCACTGCCCTTCCGGCGTCCATTCGAGTGCTTAGGTGTGCCTAACTTTAACGTGCTGGAGTCGGGTCGTGGGGATGTCATTCGTCACGTCGGGTTAAGCGCTCCGCTTGATGGCTGATACTGCCGGTGCGACTCACCCGGCCGGAGGGCCGTTCGCGCTGAGCGGACACGGGGTCGGTACGGGAACCCTCGCGACGGTCACGCGCGTTGTGCCGAGTGTGACCAGCGGATCTGGTGACTCCACCCGGATGTCATCGTGCGGGTGCGCTGCCGGCGGCGACGTGGTGGACTGACGTAATGACCCGGGGAAAGCCGTTAGCGGGCTTCCCGGGTGGAAAGCCTCGTAGTGGTTACCCAACCGGCAGGGGATGGCTACTACAGTGGTCTTACGGTGCTGAATAAGTCGCGCTGGGCAGCCCGCCGAGCACGATGACATCATCACCGCCGACGCAGCAGTCGAGGGAGTGGGAATGTTCGAGAGGTTCACCGACCGCGCGAGGCGGGTGGTTGTCCTGGCCCAGGAAGAAGCCAGGATGCTCAACCACAACTACATCGGCACCGAGCACATCCTTCTGGGTCTGATCCACGAGGGTGAAGGTGTCGCTGCCAAGGCGCTCGAGTCCTTGGGGATCGCGCTCGAGGGTGTACGCCAGCAGGTCGAAGAGATCATCGGGCAGGGTCAGCAGGCGCCGAGCGGGCACATCCCGTTCACACCGCGTGCCAAGAAGGTACTGGAGCTGTCCCTGCGCGAGGCGTTGCAGCTCGGCCACAACTACATCGGCACCGAGCACATCCTGCTCGGGCTGATCCGCGAGGGCGAGGGTGTCGCCGCGCAGGTACTGGTGAAGCTGGGCGCCGACCTCAACCGGGTCCGCCAGCAGGTGTTGCAGCTACTGTCCGGCTACCAGGGCAAGGAGCCCGCCGAGGCGGGTGCCGGCCGTGGTGAGGGGACGCCGTCCTCCTCGCTGGTGCTCGACCAGTTCGGCCGCAACCTGACCCAGTCCGCCCGGGAAGGCAAGCTGGACCCGGTCATCGGCCGCAACAGCGAGATCGAGCGGGTCATGCAGGTGCTGTCCCGCCGGACCAAGAACAACCCGGTGCTGGTCGGTGAGGCCGGTGTCGGCAAGACGGCCGTCGTCGAGGGCCTCGCCCAGTCGATCGTCAAGGGCGAGGTGCCGGAGACGCTCAAGGAGAAGCAGCTCTACACCCTCGACCTTGGTTCGCTCGTCGCGGGCTCGCGCTACCGCGGTGACTTCGAAGAGCGCCTGAAGAAGGTGCTCAAGGAGATCAAGACTCGCGGGGACATCATCCTGTTCATCGACGAGCTGCACACCCTTGTCGGCGCCGGTGCGGCGGAGGGCGCGATCGACGCGGCGAGCATCCTCAAGCCGATGCTGGCGCGCGGTGAGCTGCAGACGATCGGCGCGACCACGCTCGAGGAGTACAAGAAGCACGTCGAGAAGGACGCCGCGCTGGAGCGCCGCTTCCAGCCCATCCAGGTCGGTGAGCCCTCGCTGGAGCACACCATCGAGATCCTGAAGGGGCTGCGGGACCGGTACGAGGCCCACCACAGGGTGTCGATCACCGACTCCGCGCTGGTCGCGGCCTCGACGCTGGCGGATCGCTACATCAACGACCGGTACCTGCCGGACAAGGCGATCGACCTGATCGACGAGGCGGGTGCGCGGATGCGTATCCGCAGGATGACCGCTCCGCCGGACCTGCGCGAGTTCGACGAGAAGATCGCCGATGTGCGCAGGGACAAGGAGTCGGCGATCGACGCGCAGGACTTCGAGCGCGCCGCGTCCCTGCGGGACGAGGAGAAGACGCTGCTCGGCCAGAAGTCCGAGCGGGAGAAGCAGTGGAAGGACGGTGACCTGGACGTCGTCACCGAGGTCGACGACGAGCAGATCGCCGAGGTGCTCGCGCACTGGACCGGGATCCCGGTCTTCAAGCTCACCGAGGAGGAGACCACGCGCCTGCTCCGCATGGAGGAGGAGCTGCACAAGCGGATCATCGGCCAGGACGACGCGGTCGCGGCGGTGTCCCAGGCGATCCGGCGTACTCGCGCCGGGCTGAAGGACCCGAAGCGCCCCTCGGGCTCGTTCATCTTCGCCGGACCTTCGGGTGTCGGGAAGACGGAGCTTTCCAAGGCGCTGGCCAACTTCCTGTTCGGCGAGGACGACGCGCTCATCCAGATCGACATGGGCGAGTTCCACGACCGCTACACCGCGTCGCGGCTGTTCGGTGCTCCCCCCGGCTACGTCGGTTACGAGGAGGGCGGTCAGCTCACCGAGAAGGTGCGCCGCAAGCCGTTCTCCGTGGTGCTCTTCGACGAGATCGAGAAGGCGCACCAGGAGATCTACAACACGCTGCTGCAGGTGCTCGAGGACGGCAGGCTCACCGACGGCCAGGGCCGCACCGTCGATTTCAAGAACACCGTGCTCATCTTCACGTCGAACCTGGGTACCCAGGACATCTCCAAGTCGGTGAGCCTGGGCTTCTCCTCCGGTGGGGACGAGGAAACCCGGTACGACAAGATGAAGCAGAAGGTCAACGAGGAAATGAAGAAGCATTTCCGGCCGGAGTTCCTCAACCGTATCGACGACGTGATCGTGTTCCACCAGCTCACGCGGGAACAGATCATCGAGATGGTCGACCTGATGACCGAGCGGGTCGAGACGCAGTTGAAGAAGAAGGACATGGCGCTGGAGCTGACCGAGCGAGCCAAGAAGGTCGTCGCCAAGCGCGGGTTCGATCCGGTACTCGGTGCGCGGCCGTTGCGGCGCACGATCCAGCACGAGATCGAGGACCAGCTCTCCGAGAAGATTCTGTTCGGGGAGATCGAGTCCGGCCAGATCATCGTGGTGGATGTGGAGAACTTCGACGAGGAGACCGAGCGGCACGAGGACGCCTACTTCGTCTTCCGCGGGGAGTCGAGGCCGGCTGACGTGCCGGACGCCCCGCCGGTGGACGTCGCGGCCACCGGTGGCGAAGGTGGCAGCGAGAGCAGCGGCGAGTCGGAGTCGTAAACCGCCACGACCAGTAGTTCACGGGGCCGGTCCTTATCCACAAGGACCGGCCCCGTTGCTGTGCGTGGGGTGTCGGATCGGCTACGCTCCGGAGTCATCCGTGGACGCACGCGTCCTGGCGTGAGATGGGGTGGGGAAGCGATGAGCCTGTTCGCAAGCGAACTCCGGCGTGCCAGGGAAGGCTTCGGCTGGAGCAGGGAGAAGCTCGCCGAGGAGATCAATTTCTCGACGTCGCTGATCGAGAAGGTCGAGTGCGGGAACAAGGCGCCGAGCCAGGCCTTCGCGGAGGGTGCCGACCGCGCGCTGGCCACCGACGGGCTGCTCGGCAGGATCAGGGATCACCTGCTCACCCAGGCGGGCCTGCCCGAGTGGTTCCGGTCCTGGTACGACATCGAGCAAGAGGCGTCAGCCATCTGGTGGTACGAGCTACTTCTCGTCCCGGGCCTGTTGCAAGCAGAGGGCTATGCGCATGAGTTGCTCAACGGCGACGAAAGCAAGCTCGCTGCGCGTATGGAGCGCCAGCAGATCCTCACCCGCGCGGCGCCGTCGCCGCCGGAGCTGGTGGTACTGCTGGACGAGCGCGCGTTGCGCTATCCGATGACCGATCCCCAGGGGATGCGCGCGCAGTTGGAGCGCATCGAGGCTATAGCCGAATCCTTCGTGGTGCAGGTGGTGCCGATCGACTGCGGAACCCACCTGCATCTGGACGGGTCGTTCGGCATGGCGGTGCTCGACGGTCGGGAGTATGTCTACGTCGACACCCCGGCCCGTGGTTTCGTGCTGGACAGCCCGGATGTAATCTCGGCCATGAAACGTCGATGGGACCTGATACGCGCCGAGGCCCTGCCGAGAAGGCAGTCGGCTGAACTGATACGGGAAGTGGCGGAGCAATGGACGAGTTGAGGTGGCGCAAGTCGTCACGGTCGAACTCGAACGGGGGCGCTTGCGTCGAGGTGGCGGCACAGCACGAGCGGGTGCTGGTCCGCGACACCAAGGAACGCGACGGCGGCATCGTGACCGTGCCGTTGTCCGCGTGGCGCGCCTTCACCGGCCGGCTGCGCGGGGAGTAGCCTCGCCACCGGCCTGCCCGCGCAGGTGGCTGTCGATCGCGTCCAGTGCCTCGAGGGCGCTGGTGGCTATCGATACACCACGCTCTCCGGGGATCCGGGGCTCGCGGGGGTTGATGCGGATCAGCGCGCCGGAGGTGGCGGTGGTCGCCTCGGCGTAACGGCGCACTGTCGGTACCGCGGAGCCCGCGCCGAGCTCCACAACGACCAGTGCCCGGCGTTCGCGCTGCCAGGCGCGCAGCTCGTTCAGCTGCTCCTGGCTGCGGTCCCCGATCCAGTCGCCGTCGCCGAACATCAGGATGTTGGGGCGAGCCGTCGAGCCACACCGCGGGCACTCCGGCAGCGGCGGCCGTGCGCGCATCGTGTCCGGATCCACCGTGACGGCGTGGTCGTCGCTCGGCCACGTCTTCCCGGAACAGCCTGCGAGGCACTGCAGGTGGTGGATCGATCCATGCGCCTCGCAGACGTCGCTGAAGCCCGCGCGCTGGAACTGCCCGTCGACGTTCGAGGTGAACACCCGCACGCCACCGGTCGTGCGCTCACCCCACTCGCGCAGCAGAGTGAACCCACGGTGCGGCTCGGTGCGGCGGTACAGCTCCAGCCGGTGCCCGTAGAAGCCCCACGCGAACTCGGGGTCGGTGTGGAAGTGCTCGGGATCGGCTAGGTCGGTGAACTCGAGGCCGAGCCGGGCATAGGGCGGGTAGGCCCGCCAGAACCCCTCGTTGCCCCGGAAGTCGGGCAGCCCCGAGTCCACACCCATGCCCGCGCCCGCACAGACGAGGAGCCCGTCGGCTCCCGCGATCATCTCCGCGGCGCGGGAGTACTCGTTCGCCATCGGCGTTCAGGAAGCGTCCGCGTCGCCCGCCGAACCGGCTCCTCCCGCGTCGGTGGGCTCGCTGCGCAGCACCACGTCGAACTCCAGAAGGCTCGCGCCCGTGGCGACAGGCTCGCGGGCCTCACCGGCGTGGGCTTCCTTCGCGGGACCGTTCGCCCAGTTCTGGAAGTCCTCCTCGGTCTCCCACTTGGTGTAGACGAAGTACCGTTGCTCGTTGCCGGTGGGGCGCAGCAGCTCGAAGCCGAGGAAGCCGGGAGCGGAGTCGACGGTCTGGGCGCGCTCGGCGAACCGGCGTTCCAGCTCGGCACCGGAGCCTTCGGGGACCTCGATTGCGTTGATCTTTACGACAGCCATGTGACCAGTGTGCCGCCCTGCCTGTTGGCCGGGGAACGGGGATGGCCGGTTCGGCGTCCGCGGCGCGCCCTAAACTGCTCGCGTGGCTGCACGAACCGATCTGGTCGAGTTCGGCGGTACCGGGTCGCCCATCCTGCTGCTGCACGGCCTGATGGGCCGCGCGCGCACCTGGTGGCAGGTCGCGCAGTGGTTGCTGCCCCATGGCCGCGTGCTGGGCCTGGACGCGCGGGCACACGGCAGGAGCCCGCGAGCCGGGCCGTGTTCGACAGAGGACTTCGCCGACGATGTGGATGAGCTACTGCGCGAGGTGGACGCCGGACCGGCGGTCGTGGTCGGTCACTCGATGGGTGGGCTGCACGCGCTGGTGACGGCGGCGCGGTCCCCGGAGCTGGTGCGCGCGGTCGTCGTCGAGGACATGGCGATCGACCAGCGGGGCAGGACGGTGGACGCCTGGCGGCCGGTGTTCGAGTCCTGGCCGGTGCCGTTCGAGTCGCTCGCGCACGTGCGGTCGTTCTTCGCGCCTTACGGGAACTACTTCACCGAGTGCGTGGAAGAGCGTTCGGACGGCTACCACCTGATCGCCGAGCTGTCCGACCTCTACGCGATCGCCGCCGAGTGGGGCGAACGCGAGTACTGGGGATATGCCGACAAAGTTCACTGCCCGGTGCTGGTCGTCGAGGCGGAGCGCACGGCGATGCCGGAGGGTCAGCAGGCGGAGCTCGCGCGCCGCGTGCCGGGCGGCGGCACGCATGTCCGGGTGCCGGGCACGGGGCACCTGGTGCACGAGGACGCGCCGGAGGCCTACCGCGCGGCAGTCGAACCGTTCGTGCGCCGTGCCCTCAGCGGGAGCGCGGGGCAGGCGTGACGGGGGACTGCCGGTGCCCGGAGCACTCGGAGTGACTACCGCACAGTAGTTGCGTAGACTTCGGCCCCAAGGCCTGCCCACCGCAGGTACTCAGGTGACGCCCCAGACCCCGGCGCTTGTTCCGATAGGCATGTGCAGGGAGTCGTGGTTCGATGGCGCGCACCGCGGCCGTAACCGTGCGAGCCGGACAGCCGGCGCCGGGCCGCCTACCCCCGCTGCATGACGTAGTGACACGCGCCAGAGGCCCGCGTCTCGGCAAGATCGACCCAAGGGTGTTCTGGTTCGTCGAGGTGTCGCGTGAAGCATACAATGGAAGCCAGCCAGGCAGGTTCGGGTATGTCGCCCCAACCCAGATATCTCGCTCCGGATTTGTCGTCGGCGGGTACCGCACACTACCGGAACGGATCCCATGACGGTGGATAGGGCGCGGCTCGCCGATACTCTCCTGGAGATCGTTGCCGAAGTGTCCGACCCGTCCGCGCTTCCCGGTCAGCTGTGCGCCGCGTGCCTCCGGGCTCTGCCGATCGACGGAGTGGGGGTGTCGCTGATGAGCGGCCGTCAGGCAGGGGGCAGGGTCCTGCTCGGGGCGAGTGGCGCGATCGGGCACCGGATGGAAGACCTCCAGTTCGAGCTGGGTGAAGGTCCATCCATATCGGCTGTTGAAGACGGCCAGCCGGTGCTCGTCCCGGACGTCCTCGCGGAGGACGCACGCTCGCGATGGCCGATGTTCGTCCAATCGGTGGAAACCACCGACGTGCGGGCACTGTTCACCTTCCCGTTGCAGCTGGGGGCGATCAGCTTCGGTGCACTGGGGTGCTACCGGTCCCGGGCAGGTCCACTGGATGAAGTCGTCAACGCCCTCGTCGTCGCCGAAGCGGTGACGCTGGCGCTGTTGCAAGCCCAGGCGAAGGAGGTCGACGGCAACGGTCACCGGTCCTGGCTGACCGAGGCGGTCGTCGACTATCACCCGCACGTGCACCAGGCTGTCGGCATGGTTTCCGCGCAGCTGGAGGCTTCCGTCGAGGAGGCGTTCGTGCGGCTGCGTGGCCATGCCTTCCGGTACGGCAGGTCGCTGGAGGATGTCGGAGCCGACGTGGTCGCGCGCCGGCTGCGCTTCACCGGAGATGAGCTGATGCCCGAATGAACACCGAATACGCGTTGAAACAGCGCCAAGGAGAGACATCATGCTAGGTCAGCCGCTCGAACGGGATCAGGCGCTGCTGCTGACGTTCGCCGATCTGGCGCACGCGATGGTCGCCGACTACGACGTCATCGACCTGGCGCACCGCCTCGCCGCGTACTGCGTGGAGCTGCTGCCGGTCGCTGCGGCCGGCTTGCTGCTCACCGACGAGCGCGGCACGCTGCGGTTGCTGGCTTCGTCCAACGAGCAAGCCCGGCTCGTGGAGCTGGTCCAGCTCGAAGCAGACCAGTCGGGGCCGTGCCTGGAGTCGTTCCGCACCGGCGCGCCGGTCACCGTCGCCGATGTCTCCACCTGCGAGCACAAGTGGCCGGAGTTCGTCACCGAAGCACGTAAGCAGGGATTCCACGGTGTATACGCGGTTCCCATGCGGTTGCGGGAGCATCGCGTCGGCGCGCTGAACATGTTCTCCTCCGCCCCGGGCGAACTTTCCGCCGACGACGAGCGTCTCGCCCAGGCGCTGGCTGATGTCGCCTCGATCGGGATCGTGCAGCAACGAGCGCTGGCCCGCAGCGAGACTGTCGTCGAGCAACTGCAGGGGGCGCTCAACAGCCGGATCACCATCGAGCAGGCCAAGGGTGTGGTGTCCGAACGCGCCGATGTCGAGGTCGATACTGCCTTCGGTTTGCTTCGCGACTACGCCCGTTCGCACAACATGGGACTGCAGCGTCTCGCGGCTACCGTGCTCCACGACCGGGTGCAGGCCGACGAGGTGGCCCGGTTCCAGGCGCGGCACCGGTGAATCAACGGGTCACACCCGTTCGCGCATCCCCCCGTCGACCCACGGCTCAGGTGTCTGCCGGCGCGAGGTGCGGCTATGACCGCTGAGCGGAGTCGGCCCGGGCGCCCATGCGCCAGCGGAGGGCCCGATCGAGCTGCGCGGACGTCAGGCCGGCGCGTCTGGCGAACTGATCGAGGGTCATGCGATGAGTGCGCCAGTACGCCGATACGCGTTGTACCCTCCGTGCCCAGAGCTGCTCATCGACCCACGCCCTGGTACCCCTCTCTACCAGCGCTTCGGCATGCTCGGTCGAGCACGCGTAGGTGACGCGGCGGCCGTCCTGGTCCCGATCATCCGGGTGCAAGTAGCCGGAGTCAGGAACCGTCACCTCGACGTACTCGTCCGCCGTGAGTCGTTTCGCGCAATGCTCGCAGGCCACCATCGAGAGCCGTGCCGTCGTACTGGGGGCCGGTAAGTCGGGGATGATCATGCCATACCTCCGGCGGAATCACGCACGTATTGACATACGGTGGCCGCCGGGGTCCGGAGCGACGCTCCTTGAAGTGACGAGCACAGTTGGCAAGGCCCATCGACAACGCTCATCCATTATAGCCTCGCGAGCCGGCACTGTATACGTGTACCGGGGCTGTCCGATGTGCCTGAACTCGGCGGATCCGCCGGTGCGGTTCGGCCGGGCCGGGAGGCAAGCGCTCGCTCGCCTCCCGGCCGAGTGATCACGCTCGGCCAGGCTCGCGGTCGTGCTCCGCACCCTCAGCGGGAGCGGGGGACCAGCCGGGCCAGGTGGTCCTTCCAGCCCACAGTGGAGCGCTGGTCGGTGACCAGCTTCGGCCACAGGTCCGCGCCGAGCATGCCCAGTTCGTCGGCGTGCGCGCTACCGCAGCAGGACCGGTCCAGCGTGCCGTGCTCGCGGGCGAGGTCCGCGACCGCGTCGCGTGTCGCGGAGTCGAAGATCCCGTGCGGCTGCACGTCCCTGGCACCCCTCGCGCGCAGCAGGCGCTGGGCGGTCCGCACGTCCTCGCCCTGGTCGCCCGGCCGGAGCAGCGGCCACTCGGTCTGGCTACCCACCGGCTTGCCCAGCCGGTCGCCGACCTCCTGCCGTAGCTCGTCGAGGCGGGCGTAGAGGACGTCCCCGGGACACTGCGTGCTGCTGAAGTCGCGGTGCCCCTTGATCAGCTCCGGTGCGATGTCGTACCGGTAAGCGATGTAGGTGACGAGATCGCTCAGCGCGTCCCACAGCGGCTCCGGTACGTCCTCGTCCCGGTAGTCGCCCTCGCATTCGATGCCGACGACCTCGTGGTTGTGCTCGGCGACGTTGGTGCCGTGCACGTGCTGCCTGCCGCGGCGCACGACCTCGAGGCTGCGGTGGCGCCCTTCGGTGAGGTACCCGCCCTTGCTGGCTGTGAACTGCTGGCCGGTGTCGATCCAGCCGCGCCCGTCCATGTGGAAGTTCTGGATGGCGCGGGAGATCTCGAACGCGCTGCCGCGGGAGGTGTCGGTCGAGCTGTTCGGCTTCACGGTGTGGTGCACGACGATGTAGGTGGGCGGGTGGTCGAGCACCGGGACCGGTTCCGCCGGCTCGCGGGCCTCCCAGTGCGTGGTGGTGTACACGGCTGGTTCTCGTGCCGTGGTGCCCGCCGTGCTCGCCGCCGGCACCTGCAGCGCGGTCGCGCCGACCGCCGTCGCGGTGAGACCGCCACGCAGCACCCACCGGCGGGTTCGTCGTGCGCCTGTGCCCATCATTGCTCCCCTGGCAGGGCGAACCTTCCGTCCTCTACCTGTTCGACCAGCCCATCCGCTAGCAGGGAGTCTAGGCACCGATCCCGCTGTCCGTCCTGTGGCCACACCGTGTCGAGGCGAGTTTTCGGAACGGGCTCATCGGTGTCCCGCAGGACGTCGAGCAACAGCCCGCGCACCTGCCTGTCGGTACCGGCGAAGCGCTGCACCGGCTTCGCGGGTCCGTCGTAGGCCGGCCGGCCCGCGCGCTGCCAGGCGCAGTCCGGCAGCAGCGGGCAGTCCTGGCAGCGCGGTGCGCGCGCGGTGCAGACCAGGGCCCCCAGTTCCATCAGGGCTGAGGAGAATCGCGCCGCGCGGCTGTCCGGAGTGGGCAGCAGCGCGTCCACATCGGCGAGGTCGGCCTTGCTTGCCGATGGTCCCGCGTCCGCGGAGCCGTGTACCGCCCGCGCGACGACCCTGCGGACGTTGGTGTCCACAACCGGAACCCGTTTGCCGTAGGCGAACGCGGCGACCGCGCGGGCGGTGTAGGTGCCGATGCCGGGCAGGGCCTCCAGCGTGGGCACGTCCTGCGGGACCACGTCACCGTGCTGCTCGGCGATGGCGGCCGCGGCCTCGTGCAGGCGCAGTGCCCGGCGCGGGTAGCCGAGCTTGCCCCATGCTCGCAGCACCTCGCCCTGGCTCGCGGCGGCGAGCGCCGACGGTACGGGCCAGCGATGCATCCACTCCTGCCAGACCGGCGACACCCGGGCGACCGGTGTCTGCTGCAACATGATCTCGCTGACCAGGACGCCCCATGCCGAGCAGTCGGGTGAGCGCCAGGGTAGGTCGCGCGCGCTGTGGTCGTACCAGTCGAGGAGGGTGTCGGTGTCGATGCTCATGGTAGGAGCGATGGTAGCCGGGCTCCCCTGACAGCCCGCCGGCGCTCCGGCCGGTCGCGGGCGGCGGTCAGCCGACCTCGGTGAGCTTCCCGGAGTGCACGTCGAGGACGAACCCGCGCACCAGGCCGGTGTTCGGGAGGAAGTCGCTGCGGCGGACGCGTTGCACGGAACGGCGGACGCTGCCGTGCACGTCGTCGAAGGCCTCCACGGCCCAGGTGGGGCGCAGCCCGGTGTCGGCCTCGAGCTCGTCCTTGAAGCTGTCCTCGGTGACCGTGTTGAGCCCGCAGCTGGTGTGCTGCACGATGACGACCTCGCGGGTCTGCAGCTTGCGTTGGCTCAGCGCGAGCGAACGGATCGTGTCGTCGGTGACGACGCCGCCCGCGTTACGCAGGATGTGTGCCTCACCCCGGTTCAGCCCGAACAGGTCAGGGACGCTGATACGCGTGTCCATGCACGTCACGATCGCCACGTGCAGTGCGGGCACGGGAGAGGAGTCCGCTGCCGGTTCGGCCTCGGCGCGTGCCTCGCTGCGGGCGATCAGCTCGTCGGTCGCTGTCACCGGAGTTCCTCCACGTTGCTGTTGTCCGGTATGGCTTCGACTACATATTGCAGCCCGTTGCGCGCGTCCCGGCAACCGTTTTAGACCTAGGTCATGTTCACCGGCGCATAACCCGGATCGGGACACGCCCCGCGACGGTGCCGTGCTGTGCGGTCAGGGGCCGAACCAGTGCTGCTCGGTCGTGCGCGGCTGCGCCGACGTCGTGCCGATCTTCAGCTCGGTGTCCAGCGTGATGACCTGGGCCGAGCCCGGCACCGTGCTGGTCTTGCGGGCGGGGTTGAGTAGCAGGCTGCCCGCGGCGTGCCCCTTGTCCTGGACGGGCTGGTGCACCGTGGTCAGCCCGGCTCGTTGCGCGTCGGCGATCCCGTCGAAGCCGGTGATGGTGAGGTCGGCCGGGACACGCAGCCCCCTGCGATGGGCCTCCTCGAGCGCGCCGAGCGCGAGGATGTCCGAGGTGCAGATCAGCGCGGTGACTTCGGGGTTGGCGTCGAGGAGCTCCGCCGCCGCGGTCGCGCCGTCCGAGACGGTGTGGTCGAAGCGTTCGATGACGGGCACCGTGGACCACTCGACACCCACGTTGCTGAACGTGGTGGCCAGTGCGTTGAGGCGGGTGCGCTGGGTGTGGTAGTGCGCCTGGTGCTGCCGCGACAGCGGCGCAGGCCCGTCGTTGCGGTCCTGGGACAGCCGCATGCACAGTACGCCGATCGAGCGGTGTCCGAGCTCGACGACGTGGTTGGCCATCGCGGTCATGGCGGCGGCGTCGTCCGGACCGACGCGGTCGACGCCGTCGATCAGCGGCTGGTCGATGATCACGGTGGGGACGGGGCGTTGCAGGACGCCGGAGAGGTGGGGGTCGTCGTCCGGGACGGAGTACACGACGAAGCCGTCCACCCCGGCCTTGTGCACGGTGGAGACGTCCTCGTTTCCGGGGCCTGCCGGGAGCAGCTGCAGTCCGGTGCCGGAGTCCTCACATGCCAGTGCGATACCTTCGAGAACCCCGAGCGCCACCGGGTCGCGGAAGGCGTAGGACAGGTTCTCGGTGAGCAGCAACCCGATGGCGCCTGCCTTGCGGGTGCGGAGGGAGCGAGCGACCGGGTCGGGCCCCGGGTAACCCAGCTGGCGCGCGGTTTCGAGCACCCGGCGGCGTAGTTCGGGGGAGAGCTGGTCGGGCCGGTTGTACGCGTTGGAGACGGTGGTGCGTGACACGCCGAGCTCGGCGGCGAGCGACGCCAGTGTCGCCTGCCGTCTGGTGCGTATCGGTCGGCTCATGTCTGGAACCGTAACGGTTCAGAAGGCGTTCCAGAAGCCAGACCCGCGTGATTCGTTCCCATAGGGTTATGCACAAGCCGGCAGACGGGGGATGGGTCTCCCGCCTGCCGGCGCCCTCCTACTGGAGGCAGAACTCGTTTCCCTCGGGGTCGGCCATGACCACGCAGTAGCCGATGACCTCGTCGACCTCGCGGAGCCTGGTCGCCCCGAGCGATCTCGCCCGCTCGACAGCGGTGGCGACAGCGGCCTTGCGGTCGTCGAGCGGGTCCGCGTGGTTCGAGACGTTGACGTCCAGGTGCACCCGGTTCTTGGCGCTCTTCGGCTCGGGCACCTTCTGCAGGAACACGCGAGGGCCGTGGCCTTCGGGATCGGTGATGGCATAAGCCCTGTCCCGCTCGTCGGCGGGCAGGCCGACGGAGTCGAGGAACGCGTCCCAGCTGTCGAAGCCCTCCGGGGGCGGTTGCTCCCGGTAGCCGAGAATCTCGGCCCAGAACGCGCCGAGAGCTCTCGGGTCGTTGGCGTCGAAGGTGATCTGCATGCTCATGGGGTGTCTCCTCGTCGTTGCCGGAAGAGGTCCCGGAGCAGCAGGATCTCCGCCCCGTGGTGGATGGCCTCCCGGTTGATGTGCAGTACGAGCTCCAGCATCGGACGCGCGGCCCACTCGCCCTCGGCCTCGCCGGCCGGTGCCGCGAGCGCGGCCCCGTCGAGCCCGCGTACGCCCGCCTGCCATGCGGCGTACGCCTCGTCGAGCTGACGCAGTGCCTCCCGCGCGCTTCCCGCGTAGGTAAAGCTCTGGTAGTCCACGGCGGGGCCACCGAAGTGCGATGCGGCCCGGACCCCGAACACTCCCACGATCACGTGCCCGAGCCGCCAGGCGATCGTGGTCACGGGTGGTGGGTCGGGTTCCGGGAACGCGAAGTCGATGGTGTACTCCCCGCTTCCCCCGGTGATCGGAGCTTGGCTCGTTCCCCGTGGCCGTACGTTCCAGCAGTCCGGGACCGGCTCCCAGAAGTACTCCTCGTCGGTGAGCCCGTCCAGCCGCGGCCGCAGGTGTTCTTTCCAGTGCCAGTCGAGCTGGCGATGCAGCTGGTATGCGGTGTCGGTGTCCATGGTGAGCACGTTAGACGCGATTGCGGACAGTTCCGGTCCGCAATCGGTGCCAGAATGGTGTCGTGCAGACCACGGCTGCCCGGTTGCTCCAGTTGCTGTCGCTCCTGCAGACGAGGCAGGAGTGGTCGGGCGCGGACCTGGCCGCCGAGCTCGGTATCACGCCTCGCACCGTGCGGCGGGACATGAACCGCCTGCGGGAGCTGGGCTACCCGGTGACGGGGCGGACCGGTGAGCACGGCGGGTACCGGCTCGGCCCGGGGGCCAGAATGCCGCCGCTGTTGCTGGACGAGGACGAGGCCGTAGCCGTGGCGGTAGCCCTCGCCTCGTCGCCCGGCGTGGCGGGCTCGGGCGACCGTGACTCGTCGGTACGTGCGCTCGGCAAGTTGGAACAGCTGCTTCCCAGGCGGCTCAGGAGCCGGGTCAGCGCCGTGGCCACCACGACCTCGGCGGTGACCCCGCACGGTGCGACCGTCGGCACCGCGACCATCGCGCTGATCGCGGGGGCGTGTCACCGGTCCGAGGCGCTGCGCTTCAACTACCGCGACGGTGCCGGGGTCGACACCTCCCGGCACGTCGAGCCCTACCGTCTCGTCCTCGCCGGCCGCAGGTGGTACCTGCTCGCCTGGGACGTGGACAGGCAGGACTGGCGGACGTTCCGGGTGGACCGTCTTGCCGAGCCGCGGCCCACGGGGCGGCGGTTCAGCGCGGTCGAGGCTCCGGATGCGGAGGCCTACGTCCACGAGTCGATCTCGATCCACCCGTACCGGTACCGCGTGCGCGTCCGGCTGTACGGCCCGGCCCCGACGCTGGCTGAACGCGTTCCGGCCGAGGCCGTGGTGCTGTCCGCCATCGACACCGAGACCTGTGAGCTGGTCGCGGGAGCGGACTCGCTCGACGTCGCGGCCATGCACATCGCGGTGCTCGGCGTGGACTTCGATATCCATGAGCCCGCCGAGCTGCGCGCCCACGTGTCGGCACTGGCCGAGCGGCTGGCCCGTGCGGGCGCCGGTGCGCCGGGCTGACGGCGTGGCGCGTTCCTCGGCCAACCGCGCCTGCGCCGGTGACCTGGCAAGTATCGCGGTCGCCCGCACAGGCTGTTGCGCCAACTCGGCATCGTCATCCGAATGAGGTACGCTGAATTGACAACCGTTTCCATTAATGCGCGTAGCCGGGTCGTCGGGGCGGTACCGGCACGCACCCGGACTGATGGAGTATGCAGTGGTGACCAGGATTGAACGCGTGGGCCGTGTGCGGGCAACGGCCGTGACGGTGAGCGTGGTGGCGCTCGCCGCCGCGGCGTGTGGCACGGACGAGGGCGGTGCGGCCTCCGGCGGGGACACGGTGCCGGTCGCGGCGTCCACCGACGTGTGGGGCAGCGTGCTCGACGCCGTGGGGGGTGAACATGTCGAGGTCACGTCGATCATTACCGACCCCGCGCTCGACCTGCACTCCTACGAGAGCACGCCGGAGGACGGGCTGATCATCGCCGAGTCCAGTCTCGTGCTCTACAACGGCGGGGGATACGACTACTTCGCCGAGCAGTTCGTCGAGCAGGAGGACGGCTTGGTGGCGGTGGATGCCCTCGAGCTGTCCGGCCATGCCCCGGACGAGGACGGCGACGAGCACGAGGACGAGGGTGAGCACGAGGAGGGCGACGAGGGCGAGCACGGGCATCACCACGACCTGCGCGTGAACGAGCACGTGTTCTACGACCTCGAGACCGTCCGGACCGTCGCCGGGACCGTGGCCGATGAGCTTGGAAAGCTGCGGCCCGAGAACCGGAAGGAGTTCGCCGAGAACGCTGCCGCGTTCGGTACCGAGCTCGACGAGCTCGCCGGGCAGGCGGAGAAGCTGGGCGAGGCACACCCCGACCTGACAGTACTGGCCACCGAGCCGGTCGCCGAGTACCTGCTGGAGCTGGCCGGAGCCGAGGACATCACCCCGACCGAGTTCACCGACGCCATCGAGACGCAGTCCGACGTGTCGGCCGCCGTGCAGGACGAGGTGCTCACGGCGCTGGAGAGCGGCGACGTCGACGTCGTGATCAACAACCCGCAGACCGAGTCGCCCGTCACCCGCCAGCTCGTGACGGAGGCGGAGAGCGCGGGCATCCCGGTCGTCGACATGACCGAGACGTTGCCGGACGGCGTTTCCGGCTACGCTGAATGGATATCGAACCAGCTGGACACGCTGGCGACAGCGGTGGAGGAATGACGGCAACAGCGGTTGAGATGCGGGACGCGGGCCTGGCGTTCGGGAAACGGTCCCTGTGGTCGGGCCTCGATCTCGACATCGGTGCGGGCGAGTTCATTGCGGTGCTCGGACCCAACGGGTCGGGGAAGAGCAGCCTGCTCAAGGTCCTGCTCGGGCAGCTGAGCCTGTCCGCGGGGTCGGTCCGCTTCCCCGCCCTGCAGCACCGCAGGCGTGGCCCGGCGATCGGGTACATCCCCCAGCAGGGCACGACCGAGGAGGCGCCCGCCGTCCGGGGGGTCGACCTCGTTGGGCTCGGACTCGACGGCCACCGGTGGGGACTGGGACTGCGTGGCAAGCGGGAGCGTGACCGGCGGGTGGCCGAGGCGGTGCGGGCTGTCGGTGCGACGCCCTTCGCCGAGCAGCCGATTACGCGCCTCTCCGGTGGGGAACGGCAGCGCCTGCGCGTGGCCCAGGCCCTCGTGGGCGAGCCGAGCGTGCTGCTGTGCGACGAGCCGCTGCTCTCCCTGGACGTGACGCACCAGGGGGTGGTGGGTGAGCTCATCGAACGCCGCAGGCGCAGTGCGGGCACGGCGGTCGTGTTCGTCACGCACGAGATCAACCCAGTGTTGCCGTATGTCGACCGGGTGCTCTACCTGCATGACGGTGACTTCCGGGTCGGCACGCCGGACGAGGTGATGAACTCAGCGACACTGTCCAGTCTGTACGGAACGAAGATCGAGGTCGTCCGGTTGGCGGGCCAGATCCACGTGGCCGGAGCGCACGTCGCGCTTTGCGAGGACGAGCCGCATCACGTCGAGGAACGGGTGCTGTGATGGAGAACCTTTTCGACATCGAGCTCACGCTGCGGCTGCTCGGCCTGGACTTCGTGCGGCACGCGCTGCTCGCCTCCGCGCTGCTCGGACTGGTGGCAGGCGCGCTCGGGCCGTTGATCGTCATGCGCCGGATGGCGTTCGCCGTGCACGGCACGGCGGAACTGGCCTTCACGGGCGCCGCGGCCGCGCTGCTACTCGGGATGGTGTTCGAGGGCGTGGCCGTCGAGTACGGTGCGATCGCCGGTGCGGTCCTCGCCGCGCTGCTACTCGGCATCCTCGGCGGCAGGTCCGCGGAGCGCGACTCGGTGATCGGCGTCGTCCTGGCGTTCGGTCTCGGGGTCGGGGTGCTGCTGCTGTGGTTGTACCCCGGTCGCGCGCATACGCAGCTGGGCCTGTTCATCGGCCAGGTCATCTCGATCGACCGCACCAACCTCGCCGTGTACGCGGTGAGCACGGTGGCCGTGCTCGGGGTGCTCGCGCTGCTGTACCGGCCGTTGCTGTTCGCGAGCGCGGACCCGGTCGTGGCGGCGGCGCGCGGGGTGCCGGTGTCGTTGCTGACTCCGCTGTTCGCGGTGCTCGTCGGCATCGCGACGGCGCTGGGGGTGCAGACGGTCGGGATGCTGCTGGTGCTGGCCTTGCTTGTGACGCCGGCGGCAGCGGCCTGCCGGGTGACGTCCAGCCCCACGCGTGCCATCGTGCTCGCGATCGCCTTCGCCGAGCTCGCTGTGCTCGGGGGAATCGTGCTTTCCCTGGCTCCCGGGGTGCCGATCAGCGCGTTCGTCACGGCGATCTCGTTCGCCATCTACCTGTCCTGCCGGCTGGTGGAACACCTGCGCGCCAGGGTGCGCAGGCGGAAGGATGCGGACGCTTCGGAGGGGGCCGCTACGGCAGGAGCAGCAGCGCCTGCAGCTGGCCGATGAGCCCGCCGATGACCCCGCCCGTGACGGTCAGTCTCCACTCGTGCCTGCGAAACGCCGGGCGGAGCAACGCCTCGTAGTCTCGCGGGCCGAGCAGGCGGGTGCGCCGTTCGACCAGGCCCGCGATGTCGGCTGCCTCGCTGAGGTAGCGCTCCGCGTGCCGTGCTGTCTCCTCGAACCGCGCCATGGCCTCGGTGGCGGCGGCGTAGGCGATCCGCCGCGCGCGTTGTTCACCGATCGCCAGCGTGGTCACCGGACGTGCCTGGTCGGCGTGCTCGGCGACGGCCGTGGCCGCGACCCGGTACAGCATGACGAAGACCCGGTCGGACTGCGGCCCGCGCAGCAGGGCGTGCATGAGCGTGCCGGTGGTGAGCACCTCGCGGGCGATCACCTCGGCGTAGTCCGCCGCGACCCGATCCTGCCTGCGGTGGAAGTGCCCGTGCAGGCGTACGGGTCCGAATCGGACGGGTGTGCTGGGGCGGAACACCATGGTTATGGCAAGCCGGTTGGTCGCGAACCCGATCGCGAACCCGATGACCGGCATGATCAGCGGCTCCTTGGTCACCGCGACGGCGACGGACTGGACGAGTCCGAAAAGGAATCCGAAGTAGAGTCCGGAACGTGCCATGTAGCTCAGTTCCGGAGCGCAGAGGTCACGCAGGATGCGCACCAGCACGCCGGGGTCGCGGCTGAGACGCTCGATGGCGATGTGCTGAAGGTCGAGCACATCGCCCGCGTTGTCGCGGAGTTGCTCGAGGAGGTCGGCGACCATCGCGGGAGCGGCGGCCTGCACCCGCTTGACCACCAGGTCCTGTGCCATCGGCGGCAGCGACTCCCACAGCCGTGGCTGGGTCTCGGCGAGCACGTCGCGGCAGATGTGATCGATCGCGTGCAGCAGCGGCTGCTCGATCTCCCTGGTGAGCCGGTTCGGGTCGACGGCGGCCATGACCTCACCGGGGTCGAGCAGCTTCCGGGTCAGCAGGTCGGCGGCGACGGCCGCGATGCCTGCCCTGTGCCGGGGCACCACCCCTTGCCAGCCGAGGAATGGCCGGACCCCGGTGAACTCCAGGGGGCGGAACATCATCTCGACGGCCACCCGGTTGGTGACGTAGCCGATCAGCGCGGCGATGAAGGGGATGGCGGCATAGACCGGCCAGTGCCCGGCGAGGTCGGTGACGACGGCGTCGACATTCACCTCGCTGCCTCCCTTGTAGCCGAGCTGCTCGCAGGTAGGACAGTATCCGGCAGGCGCAGGCACGGACCCGGCACCCCGCTGGTGGGTGTCAGTGCAGCATAAGCAGGACTTGCAGCTCGCCGACGAGCCCGCCGATCACGGCACCGACCATGATGAGCTTCCACTCGTCCTGGCGAAACGCCGGGCGGAGCAAGGCCTCGAATTGCATCGGCCCGAGGCCGCGCATCCGCTCGACGATGGTGTTGCGCACGTCCAGCGCACCGACGGCGTAGTCCTCCGCGTGGTGCACGGTCTCCGGTAGCCGGTCCATGGCCTTCGCCGCGGCGGCCCGCTTCATGTCCTGGAAGCGCCGCGTGCCGACGCCGAACGCCACGACCGGCTTGACGGCGCCTGCCTGGCCGTCGACGGTGCGCTGCACCTCACGCTGGATCATGTCGAAGAGCCGGTCCGACTTCGGGCCGCGCAGGATGGTCTCGAGGATGTTGGGCACGGTGATGATCCGCGAGGCGATCATGTCCCCGTAGTCGGCGGCTACCTGGTGGCGGCGTTTCTGGAACACGCCCTGCCAGCGGTAGACGCCGAGGAACGTCCTCGGCTCGCGCGGCAGGAAGATCATCTTCAGTGCGAGCCAGTCGGTGACCCAGCCGATGACGAACCCGGCGGCCGGCATGACGAGCGGTTCCTTCGTCAACGCCCACACGAACAGTTGGACGACGCCGAGCGCGAAACCGAAGTAGATCCCGGATCTGGCGATGAACCGCATCTCGGTCCGCGAGATGTCCCTGATCAACGAGTTCAGCAGTGCCTTGTCCCGCGCCAGGTTGGTCACCACCATGTGCTTGAGGTCGAAGACGTCCTCGATGTTGTCGGCGACCTGACGCATGATCTTGGTGATCGACCTGGGGGCCTCCGCGCGCACCCTGGCCAGCAGCATGCGCCGGGCGTTCGGCGGCAACGCCTCCCACACGTGCGGCTGGTACTGCTCCATCACCTCCCTTGTGATGTCGTCGACCGCCTCGAGCAGCGGCCCTTCGATCTCTTTGACGACCTGTTCGGGATCGAGGCGCGCGAAGATCTCCTTCGGGTCGACCAGGTCCCTGGTGAGGGTCTCGGTGGCGATGGCAGCCATCCGCTCGGCGTTGGCCGGTAGCACCCCTTGCCAGCCAAGGAAGGGTCTGACGCCGACGAACTCCAGGGGACGGAACATCATCTCGATCGCTACGCGCTTGGTGATGTAGCCGATCAGCGCGGCGATGAACGGGATGGCGGTGTAGACCGGCCAGTGCTCGGCGAGGTCGGCGAGGATGGCATCGGTGTCCACCTGGCGCTCCTTCGTCGCAGCCTCACGAGGCCGAGGTCCCGCCCGGCTATGCGGCGATCGTAGTACCGCGGCGGTGCCACCGGTCGGGCGGGAAGTTCGCCACCGTATGCGGCCCGCGGAGCAGGCACGTGGCGACTCCGGGTGGCCTCGCCGATCCCCCGTCCAGCGGTGTGGGCGCGCTGCCGGCGACAGGTAGTTTCGTACGCATATGGCGGTTGTCCATATACGTACGGTGACGGAGGCGCACATGGGTGGATGTGGATGTTGTGGTAAGTGCTCGGGCCCGGGCTGCGGCTGTTGCGGAAGCTGCGGCTAGCCGGCCCCGGGTAGCCACCGAGACGGGCGCGGGGTGGCGGCTCGCCGGGTGCCGCGACAGGATTGTGCGGCTCCGGGCGAGCCGCCACGGACCTACCAGGGCGTGGCCGCGCGCTCAGTTTCCCGCGTAGGCCTTCTGGAGCGCCGCGATGTCGAGCTTGGTCATCCCGAGCATCGCCTCGGTGGCGCGCTTGGCCTTCTCCGGGTCGGGATCGCTGACCATGTCCTCGAGCACGGCAGGGATGACCTGCCACGACACTCCGTACTTGTCCTTGAGCCAGCCACACTGCACTTCGGTGCCACCCTCGGTGAGCGCGTTCCAGTAGTAGTCCAGCTCGTCCTGGTCGTCACAGTGGATCTGGAACGAGACGGCCTCGTTGAACGTGAACTGTGGACCGCCGTTGAGCCCGACGAACTTCTGACCGTTGAGCTCGAACTCGACGGTCACGACCGAGCCTGCCGGCCCGGGACCGGCCTCGGTGTAGCGGGCGATCTTTCCGATCTTGGAGTCGGCGAAGATCGAGGTGTAGAAGTTGGCCGCCTCCTCGGCCTGGTCGTCGAACCACAGACACGTCGTTAAGCCCCTTGCGGTCATCGCTACCTCCTCTGCGCGCGAACAACGTCACCGGTACAGACCGATCCGCGGGCGAGAACTCATCGGTGACGGGCGGCAGCCGGCAGGCGAGGTGATTCCACGCGACGGACGGCGCTGTCGGAGATGTTGGACGCGGTCTACGGCACAGCGAAGCACGGATAGGCCATCGTGCAGAATTTCGGGCAATCCACGGGCGACCAGCCTCGGCTATCGGCTGGTCAAGCAGGACGAGTTCGACCCGACATCGGCGAGGTTTCCGATCTCACTCCGGAGCGCTACAACGCTGCGGCCAGCCGACGCTCGGCCGGTCGGCCCGCAGCGTGGCCCGACCGATGAGTTTTGCGCGCCGTGCTGGTCTGTACACCGAATACCGACTCACGGGAGGCTGACGCAATGCGCAAACTTGCCGTTGGCATGAATCTGAGCCTGGACGGCTACATCGCCGCGCCGGGCGGCGACCTCGGCTGGAGCGTGCCGAGCGACGAGCTGTTCCAGTGGTGGTCCGACCGGGTGGGCGCGACGGGCCTGGCGCTGTACGGGCGCAGGCTGTGGGAGACGATGAGCTCCCACTGGCCGACCGCCGACACGCGGCCGGGTGCCACACCGGCGGAGATCGAGTTCGCCGGCCGCTGGCGGGACATGCCGAAGGTGGTGTTCTCCTCGACGACCAGCACGGTCGACTGGAACGCCCGCCTGGTCACCGGCGACGCGGTCACCGAGATCACCAGGCTCAAGGCCGATGACGGCGGCCGCATGGACATCGGCGGTGCCACACTCGCCGCGGCGGCCATGCGGGCCGGGCTGATCGACGAGTACACGATCGTCACCCATCCGGTCCTGGTGGGCGGCGGCACGCCGTTCTTCACAGCCCTGGACAACTGGGTGAACCTGAGCCTGGTGGAGACCCGGACGTTTCCCGACGGCGTGATGCTGACCAGGTACGAGACCAGGCGCTGATTTCCGCGGGCGGTCCTGAGCGTCGCGCGGCTGCGGGGTCTACCTACTCGTCCCACTGCGACACGTCTCCCTACCGGTCAACGACGGACAGCCTCAGGCATCGCCATGATCGCCCCTGAATGCGAAAAGCCCGCCCCGACCTTCGGCAGGTGTTCGCGACCTGGCAGTCAGAACTGGTAGTAGTGGGTCAGACAATGGTTCTGACCTGCAGGAACGAAGATCATTGAGCATGTCAGGCCGTCGTCAGGCCGCATCGGCGAGGTTGTTACGGCCCTGACCAAATACCGAGTCGACAGCTCGGCGCGTACGTTCCTCGCCCGACGGCAGCAGTTGCGTGTATGTCTTCAACGTGAAGCCGGGGTCGCTATGACCCAGGTAGCTGGATAGCGCCGTGATCGTCTCCCCGGCGTCCAACAAGGGCGCCTACGGCGTCGCTACGCGATGAGCAAAGCTCACCCTTGACCCGGCCGACACGGCGCTACGGATCGGCAAGGGCGAAGGGGACGGGAAAGTGTGGCAACTACCGATAGACCTTACGATCTTCTCATCGGCGCCAGAAGAAGTGGTGGACGACTCCGCTCGAACTCGGCACGCGTTCGAGGTGGAATCGGTCGGTCAGCTCATCCGGGTGAGTCCACAATTGCAGCCCACGGCTGACCTCGTATGGGGCGACAGCCACGTGCATCTCGTCGACGAGGCCGGCATCGAGGAACGCGCGCACGGTCGTTACTCCGCCGCCAATGCGCACGTCGTTGTCGCCTGCGGCCGCTTTCGCCTGTTCCAGTGCGTCGTGCGGGCTCGCTTGCAGGAAATGGAACGTCGTATCAGCAAGGGTGAATGACGGCCGCGGGTAGTGGGTGAGAACGAACACCGGCGTATGAAACGGTGGCTCGTTACCCCACCAGCCCTGCCACTCGTGATCTGGCCATTCGCCACGGATGGGGCCGAACTTGTTGCGACCCATGATCTCGGCTCCGATGCCGCGCGCATAGTCGCGCTCGACGTAGTCATCGATCCCACGCGTGCCGACGACGTCACTATGGTTCATCCAGCTACCGGTCGCGAAACGCCAGGCCATCAGATCCTTGGGGTCCACATGCCCGAACGGTCGCTTGTGGTCCTGATCCTCTCCAGCGCCGATCCCGTTACTGGTGACGGTGAAGCACTGCACTCGGACCCGCTGCGTCATGATCTACCCCCTGAACGACTCGAAATTGTTGGGATGGGCGGCAGTCCACTTGGCTGGGCGCCCTGACTTTGATGGAGGACAGAGGCCTTCGGTCCATTGAACTCCCACACGAGGTCGTCGTTGACGCACGAGACGATCTGAGCACCGTCTCCGGTTGCGAAGCCATACGTATATGCCTGGACGCTCTGCTGCTTACTCAGCACGGTCACCTCCTACTGCTCAAGTCTTTCAAGGTAGACCGCCCCTGTGACCAAGACTCATCGGTACTTCTGTTACCGACTCGCGAAGACGTTCGCAAGGGAACCCTCACCCAGATCGATCTTCGAGCGCCGGGCAATCCACGGGCGACTAACGTCGGCAATTGGCGGTCAACAGCGGACACTCTCAGTTCAGCGCCGCTTTCCAGTGCCGTCATCCTGGTTCCCAAGCTGAGAACGCTTGTAGGTGGCTTGACAAGTCTCCAGGCCGTCGGAGGGTGCTTAGTGCCACGAACCCGCGAGAAGTGTCGAGACCCATACGTGCAGTTCAGCGCGCTAGTGAGTCGAGTATCGGCAGGTCTTCGCGACCGGCCGTCAGAACTGGTAGTACAGGAACGGCGTGAACGTGCCGGCAGCGATGAGTACCGCGGCGTAGCCGAGGCCGACGGTCATCACGCTGGTCCGCAGCACTGCGGCGTGCCGTGACCGCGACGCTTCGATCAGCGGGCCCGTCACCGGCTGGCCGGGCAGGACCATGGTCATCGCCGCGGCAAGCAGGATGACCAGGCGCTGGTTGGTCAGTGCGGTGTCGACCGCCTCGTTGAGCCCGGCCAGGTCGGGGGTGAGCATGTGGCCGAGCATCACGAGTGCGGTGCTCAGGTCCTCCGCGCGGAAGAAGACCCAGCCGACGATGACCAGCACCATGGTCAGTGCCCGGCGGGCCGCTCGCGCGCCCGCGCCGGCGGGCGTGGTGTCGCGGCCGAGCCTGCGTTCGGCGATCAGCAGCGCGCCGTGATAGGCGCCCCAGACGACGAACGTCCATCCGGCACCGTGCCACAGGCCGGTCAGGATGAACACGATCCACAGGTTGCGGTAGGTGCGCACGGCACCGGAGCGGTTGCCGCCCAGCGGGATGTAGACGTAGTCGCGGAACCATCGGGACAGCGACATGTGCCAGCGCCGCCAGAACTCCGTCACGGTCACCGAGGAGTAGGGGCGTGCGAAGTTCTCCGGCAAGCGGAAGCCGAACATCCTGCCCAGCCCGATGGCCATGTCTGAGTAGCCGGAGAAGTCGAAGTAGAGCTGCAGTGTGTAGGCGAGCGCGCCGACCCAGGCGAGGGCGAAGGTCATCTCGTCGCCGGGGGTGGCGAACGCGGCGTCGGCCACGGGGGCCAGCGAGTCGGCCACGATGACCTTCTTGCACAGTCCCAGTGCGAAGCGGGGGAATCCCGCCGCGATGTCGTCGAGCCGGTGCTGGCGCTGCTGCGGCAGCTGGTCGGCGATCTCCCGGTAGCGCACGATGGGACCGGCGATCAGCTGCGGGAACATCGTGATGTAGGTGGCGAAGGTGATGAGGTTGCGCGCGGCGCGGCGTTCTCCCCTGTAGACGTCCACAGCGTACGAGATGTGGTGGAAGGTGTAGAAGGAGATCGCGATCGGCAGCGCGATGTGCAGAACGGGAAAGTCCGCACCGAACAGTCGCGCGAAACCCGCCAGGGTCTCGGTGGCGAAGCCCGCGTACTTCCAGATCACCAGGATGGCGACGTTGAACGTGAGTACCCCGACCAGCAGCCACCGGCGACGTGCCGGGTTGCTGTCCCACCGGTCCGGTTCCAGTAGCGGCCCGATCAGGTAGTTGACTACCAGGGCGAACAGCAGTAGCAGTGTCGTCGAACCCGCGCCTGCCGCGTAGAAGATCAGGCTGCCGGCCGTGATGATCGCGTTGCGCCAGCTCCGGGGGCAGACCAGGACGGCGACGAGCACGGCGGGCACGAAGTACCACAGGAACAGTGGTGATGCGAACGACATGCCTGGCCCCCTGTACGCGCCTCAGCACGTAGACCCTAGCGGAGCCCCGCTTCCCCTCCGCCCGGTGCCGGTCCCGTGTGCTGAATGACGCTTTCAGTCCGCTATGTGGAGTGAAAGCGTCATACAGCACGAACGTCAGGTGCGGCCTGCGGCTCGTCGGCGGCGGGCCACCTCGGCGAGGAGGACGCCGGTGGCGACAGATGCGTTGAGCGACTCCACACCCGGTGCCATCGGGATGGAGACGGTCACGTCGCAGTTCTCGCGAACCAGCCGGGACAACCCCTTGCCCTCGGAGCCGACCACGACGACCACCGGCTCTGTGGCGACCTCGAGCGCGTCGGTGTCCACCGACCCGTCCGCGTCCAGCCCGACGATCATCAGGCCCTCGGAGGCCCAGGAGCGCAGCTGCCGCGTCAGGTTCGTCGCCACCCCCACGGGTGTGCTCGCCGCGGTGCCCGCGCTGGTACGCCAGGTCACGGCCGTGACGCCGGCGCTGCGGCGGCCGGGCAGCAGCACCCCGTGCGCCCCGAACGCCGCAGAGGACCGGATCACCGCACCCAGGTTGCGCGGGTCGGTGACCCCGTCCAGCGCCACGAGCAGCGGTGCGTCCCCTGACTCGTTGGCGCCGCGCAGCAGCTCCTCCGGTGTGGCGTAGTCGTAGGGCGGGACGGCCAGGCCGATGCCCTGATGAACGGCCCCGCCGGTCTTCTGGTCGAGCTCACCGCGCGAGACCTCGAGGACAGCGATATCGGCGTCCGCGGCCATCCGCACGGCCGTGGTGAGCCGGTCATCGGGATCCGCGCCGGACGCCACGTACAGCGCGTTGCCCGGCACACCGGCACGCAGCGCCTCGACGACGGGGTTGCGCCCGGCGATGATGTCGGGGCCTTCCGGCTTCTTGGCCTTCGACTTCTCGGCCCGCTCCTTGGCCTCGGCGCGCCGCTGCGCCGGATGGCCCGGCCGCATATCGGCTTTCGGGGTCGGTCCCTTACCTTGCAGCCGCTTGGGCTTCTGCCCGCCGGAACCGACCACCTGCCCCTTCTTGGTGCCTGGTTTGCGGACCGCGCCGCGCCGCCGTGAGTTGCCTGCCATCAGATGTCCTTGCTCGAGTCTTTCAGTGTCCACGTCGGACCATATGCGGTGTCCTCCACCGACACTCCCGCGTCGGTCAGCACATCGCGTAGCTCGTCGGCGCGGGAGAAGTCACGCTGCCTGCGTGCCTCCTCGCGGTCGGCGAGCAGGCGTTCCACCAGGGTGGCCAGCGCCCTCCCTGTCGAGGCGTCCCCGGCGGCATCGTTCTCGCCGAACTGCGACAGCGGGTCGAGGCCGAGCACCCCGGTCATCGCGCGAACCGCGGCGGCGTGCGTGGCGACCTGCTCGCTGACGCCGGAGTCCAGCGCGGCGTTGCCCTCGCGCACCGTGTTGTGCAGCACCGCGAACGCCTGCGGGGTGGCGAGGTCGTCGTCGAGGGCTGCCGCGAACTCCGCGGGTACCGCGCCGGCTTCGATCCGCCCGACCCGGTCCCGCGCGCGGCGCAGGAACTGCTCGATCCTGCGGTAGCCCTGGGCGGCTTCGGACAGCGCGGCATCCGAGTACTCGATGGTGGAGCGGTAGTGCGGCTGCACGAGGTAGTACCGCAGCTCGGCAGGCCGTGCCTTCTCCAGCAGCGCGGGGATGGCAAGCACGTTGCCGAGCGACTTCGACATCTTCTCCCCTGAGAGGGTCACCCAGGCGTTGTGCAGCCAGTACTGCGCGAACGGGTCACCGGCCGCGTGCGACTGGGCGCGCTCGTTCTCGTGGTGCGGGAAGATCAGGTCGATCCCGCCGCCGTGGATGTCGAACTCGTTGCCGAGGTAGGTCGTCGCCATCGCGGAGCATTCCAGGTGCCAGCCGGGCCTGCCCGGCCCCCACGGGGTCGGCCACGCCGGTTCGCCCGGTTTCGCGCTCTTCCACAGCGTGAAGTCCCGGGGGTCACGCTTGCCGTCCGCGGCCGACTCGCCTTGCTGGACCTCGTCGGGTTGCTGGCCGGAGAGCGTGCCGTAGTCGCCGAAGGTCTCCACGGCGAAGTAGACGTCCCCGCCGGAGGCGTAGGCGTGCCCGCCGTCGATGAGCCGGGTGATCAGCTCGATCATCTGCGTGATGTGCCCGGTGGCGCGTGGAACGGCCGACGCGGGCAGGCAGCCGAGGATGTCGAACGCGCTCTCGAACGCGCGTTCGTGCGTGGCCGCCCATTCCCACCAGGGGCGCCCAGCTGCCTCGGCCTTAGTGATGATCTTGTCGTCGATGTCGGTCGTGTTGCGGACGAAGAACACGTCGAGTCCGTTATGGATCAGCCACCTGCGCAGCACGTCGTAGTTCAACGCGCCCCTTACGTGGCCGATATGTGGCGTATCTTGCACCGTGGCGCCACACAGGTACATCGACGCGGTCCCGTTGCGCACGGGCCGGAACTCGCGAAGTTGCCTGGTCGCGGTGTCGTAGAGGTGAAGAGCCACGTGGTAGAGGGTACGGGAGAGGTCCGAGCGCGCGCGTGGCGGTGTGGCCGGCAGCCGCTGCTGCCTCGCTGGTCGGCCGGGCACGCCGGTCGCCGGAGAGTGGGTCAGCCCGGGGAGAACAGCAGCGCGGTGGCGATGGCGGCGAGACCCTCGCCCCGCCCGGTCAGGCCCAGCCCGTCGGAGGTCGTACCCGACACGCTCACCGGCCCGCCCAGTGACCGGGACAGCACCCCCTGCGCCTCGGCGCGGCGCGTGCCGATCTTGGGTGCGTTGCCGATGACCTGAACGGTGGCGTTCCCGACGGTCCACCCCGCGTCGGCGACCCGGTTGCTGACCTCGGCGAGCAGGTCCGTGCCGCGCACTCCTGCCCAGCGGTCCTCGCCGGTGCCGAAGACGGCCCCCAGGTCACCCAGGCATGCCGCGGACAGCACGGCGTCGCACAGCGCGTGCGCGGCCACGTCGCCGTCGGAGTGCCCGGAGCAGCCGTCGGCCTCCTGCCACAGCAACCCCGCGATCCAGCAGGGGCGGCCGGGTTCGACGGGATGCACGTCGACGCCCTGCCCTACGCGAGGAATCATGACGTGACCTCCTGGCCGGCCAGCACCGCCTCGGCGACGGCGAGATCGAACGGGGTGGTGATCTTCATGGCGCGCACGTCTCCCGGCACCGTCCGGACAGCGATCCCGAGGCGTTCGACGAGCCCGGCGTCGTCCGTGGCTTCGGGATCGGTGGACGCGGCCTGTTCGGCGTGAGCCCGCCGCAGCACGCCCTCCGCGAACCCCTGTGGGGTCTGTACCGCGCGCAGCGCGCTGCGATCAGGTGTGGCAGTAATCACATCGTGTGAGTCGACGACCTTCACGGTGTCCGTGACGGGCACGGCAGGCACGGCGGCCTCGGCCCCGTCCTCGAGCCCGGCGAGGACGTTGGCGACCACTGTGGTGGGAGTGAAGGCGCGAGCGGCGTCGTGCACGAGCACGCCGTCACAGGAGCCGGGCTCGATGCTGTCGAGCGCGAGCCGCACCGACGACGTACGGTCCGCCCCGCCTGCCACCACACGGCAGGACTCACCGAAGGCCCGCACCGCCGCGGTGAACGGCTCGACTTCCTGGGGCGGGGCCGCCACGACAACGGCCTGCACGCGACGTGAGTCGAGCAGGCCCCGGACGGCGCGCGTCAGCAGCGGCACGCCCTTGACCGGCACCAGCGCCTTCGACGTGGCCGCGCCGAGCCGAGCGCCCCGCCCCGCCGCGGGTACGATCGCGACGATCCTCATCGACGCCTGCGTACCACGCCGGGCCGCAGCTCGCTCGGGTGCACCGCGTGTTACGCCAGTGCGGTGTCGAGCACCTCGTCGAGCAGCTTCTCGGCCTTGCCCTCGTCGGTTCCCTCGGCGAGAGCCAGCTCGCTCACGAGGACTTGCCGTGCTTTGGCCAGCATCCGCTTCTCACCGGCGGAAAGGCCTCGATCCTTCTCACGCCGCCAGAGGTCACGCACCACTTCGGCCACCTTGTTCACATCGCCCGAGGCGAGCTTCTCCAGGTTGGCCTTGTACCGTCGGGACCAGTTCGTTGGTTCCTCGGTGTGCGGCGCGCGCAGAACATCGAAGACGTGGTTCAGATCATCATCATTGACCACGTCACGGACACCGACGATCTCGGCATTATCCGCGGGAACGCGCACGGTCAGGTCGCCTTGGGCGACCTTGAGGACGAGGTACTGCTTCTCCTCGCCCTTGATCACGCGAGTCTCGATGGCTTCGATTAGCGCGGCACCGTGGTGCGGGTAGACGACAGTCTCTCCGACTTTGAAAACCATGTGTCCTCTGCCCCTTTCGCTGTGCCTATCCTAGCACGGTGTGTGGTGGCCCCCATAGGCCCCTGGCCTTTGTCCTCGCAGGTCAGCGCCCTTGTGTGACCGTCGAAGGGGTTGACAACTCGGCTTTTGTTGTGCTCGCGCAGGTAGCGCGTCGTCGCGGGGATCGCCGGGCGTGCCGACCCGGGGCGGGAGTCGGTTGCCGCTTCGGTCAAGCTAGGCTTTCGGGTGAACGCGTCAGCTCGTTGACGTTCGCACCCGCCGTGGGAGCCCGCGACGCGCGGCAGGCGCGGTCGGTGACGACGGACAGCTTGATACGAGGAAGGACTCCGGAGCAGTGGGCCAGCACAACAATCGCTTGTTCGGTTCGCGTCTCGCCGTGCGTGCCGGGCTTGCCTGCGGTTCCGCGCTACTCCTCGCCGGTTGTGGTGCCGGGCAGATCACGCAGACCGACTCCCAGCTGCCCGCGGTCGACGGCGGTGGAGCACGCACGGACTCCATCGTGGTCAGCAACGCCACGTTGGCGTTCCCCGAGGGCGAAGACCAGCATCACTACGCTGGTGGGTCCGATGCTCCGGTGAACATGCACATCGCCAACCGCGGCGACGAGCCCGACGAGCTGGTCTCGGTCAGCACCGATGTGGCGAGCGACGTCACGATCGAGGGCGACGCCACGGTGCTGCGTAACGGGGCGCTGTTCGTCGTCGAGCCGGGCCGGCTCGACGAGTCCGGGGAGACCGTCCCGGCCGCGGACGACGACGGCCTGGTCCGTAACAAGGCCGCGGTCGTGTTGAACGACCTGGAGCACCCCGTGCGCCCCGCGCAGAGCGTGACCCTGACGTTGACGTTCCGTGAGGCAGGCACCATCGAGGTGCTCGCACCGATCGCGCCTTCCCCGCACGATCGGGTCGTGGAGGTCTCCGACGGCGAGGACGGTGGCGGAGGCCACTAGCAGGCTCGCCGACCTCCGGGACTGGCCCGGAAACAGTCGGTTCCATCGGATACGGTGGGCGGCTGTGGCGAGAAAGGGCGCGCAACACCGCTGTACGGAGTGCGGCTACGAGGTGGCCAAGTGGGTGGGACGCTGCCCGGAATGCCAGGCGTGGGGAACGATCACCGAGCAGGCCGCGCCTGCGGCAGCGACCGCCAAGGTCGCCGCGGGTGCGCCGTCCTCCCCGGCGAGGCCGATCGGCGAGGTCGATCTGGACGCGGCGCGGGCCCGGTCGACCGGAGTCGCGGAGCTGGATCGCGTGCTCGGCGGCGGGCTGGTTCCCGGTGCCGTGATGCTGCTCGCGGGCGAGCCAGGAGTCGGCAAGTCGACTCTGCTGCTCGAGGTCGCCTACCGGTGGGTGGCGGGCGCGGCAGGTTCGACCCGGCCGTCGCTGTACATCACCGGCGAGGAGTCGGCGGGGCAGGTCCGGTTGCGGGCGGAGCGGACCGGGAACCTGCACGAGTCGATGTACCTGGCCGCGGAGAGCGACTTCTCCGCCCTGCTCGGCCATGTGGATGCGATCGATCCCGGGCTGCTGATCGTCGACTCGGTACAGACCATGAGCTCGCCCAAAGTGGATGGCACACCCGGTGGGGTCGCCCAGGTGAAGGACGTCACGGCGGGCCTGGTCGCGCTGGCCAAGGAGCGTGGGCTGCCCGTCGTGCTCGTGGGGCACGTGACCAAGGAAGGCTCGGTGGCGGGGCCGCGCGTGCTGGAGCACGTCGTCGACGTGGTGCTGCACTTCGAGGGTGAGCGCCATTCCACCCTGCGGATGGTGCGCGGGGTGAAGAACCGCTTCGGTGCCGCTGACGAGGTCGGCTGCTTCGAGCTGCGCGACGAGGGCATCGTGGGTATCAGCGACCCGTCCGGGCTGTTCCTCAACCCGCGGGAGCAGTCGGTACCCGGCACGGCGATCACGGTGACGATCGAGGGCAAGCGCCCGCTGCTCGCCGAGGTGCAGTCGCTGATGACGCAGTCGGCGTTGACGCATCCGAGGCGGGCTGTCAGCGGCCTGGACTCGGCACGGGTGTCGATGGTGCTCGCGGTACTCGAAGGGCGTGCACGCAAGGCCGTCGGCAGCAAGGACGTATACGCGGCCACCGTCGGGGGCATGACGGTGGTCGAACCCGCTGCCGACCTGGCGATCGCGCTGGCGATGATGTCCGCCCACAGTGACCGGCCCGTGCCGCGTGGGCTCGTCGCGGTCGGCGAGGTAGGGCTCGCGGGCGAGGTGCGGCCCGTTCGTGGCGTCGGCAGGCGGCTGGTCGAGGCCGCGCGGATGGGCTACACCCGGGCGCTGGTTCCTGCCGGTAGTGAACCCGCCCCGGAGGGGATCCGGGCCGTCGAGGTCGCCGAGCTCGCCGACGCGCTGGAGTACGTGGGGCGCCCCGACCTGAGCGTCGTGTGACGGCGGCGACCGGGGCGGTACCTGCCCCGGTACCGGCACCGTGTGGCAGGCATCGCGACGTCCGAAAACCGCTTGCCCCGGGGTTCGCTGCCCGGCAATGATCGTTGACCGTGTCTACCAACTCCATGGACAAGCGGGCATTGCTGGCGGCAGGCGTGACGGTGACGCTGTGGGCGTCGGCGTTCGTCGCCATTCGCAGCGCGGGACACCACTACGATCCGGGGGCGCTCGCCCTCGGCAGGCTACTCGCGGGATCGGCAGTGCTCGGCCTGATCCTGCTCGTGCGCCGCGAGGACCTGCCGCCCCGCGCGGCGTGGCCGGGGATCGCCGCCGCGGGCGTGCTGTGGTTCGGCGTGTACATGGTCGCGCTGAACTGGGGTGAGCAGCACGTCGATGCGGGAACGGCCGCGATGGTCGTCAACATCGGCCCGATCGTGATCGCGGTGCTCGGTGGGTTGCTGCTCAACGAGGGGTTCCCGGTCCGGCTGCTCGCGGGGATGGTGGTGTCCTTCGCGGGCGCGATCGTGGTCGGGGTGTCCATGTCGGACGAGGGCCGCGCCTCGGTGCTCGGGGTGCTGCTGTGCCTGCTCGCGGCGCTGACCTACGGCGCGGGTGTCGTCTGCCAGAAACCGGCCCTGCGGCACGCGTCCGCGCTTCAGGTCACGGCCTTCGGCTGCATGTTCGGGGCCGTGGCCTGCCTGCCGTTCTCCGGCCAGTTGCTCGCGCGGGTCGCCGAGGCTCCGGCCTCGGCGACGCTGAACATGCTCTATCTCGGGGTGTTCCCGACGGCGCTGGCGTTCACCACCTGGGCGTACGCGCTGGCCCGCACGACGGCGGGCAGGATGGGCGCGACGACCTACGTGGTGCCCGCGCTGGTGGTGCTGATGTCGTGGGCCGTGCTCGGCGAGGTGCCCGGCTGGTTGACGCTGGCAGGCGGGGTGCTCTGCCTCGCCGGGGTCGGCGTGTCGCGGTCGCGTGGCAGGACCACGCCGCCTGCCCGACCGGAGGCGGCGGTGACTCCCGCGGCACCGGGCGGCCCGACCAGGTAGCGGATCGGGCCCGCGGGCAGTTCGACATACGACGACGGACGGCGGCGTGCGGACCGGCTGCGGTAGGAGGGCAGCGGGCGATCACCGCATCCCTGACCGGGACCGCACTGCGGCTCAGGGCGGGTCAGCGGTAGCCGGTCGTGTCTGCCGGTTTGCCCTTGCTCTGGACTTCGTCCATGTAGCGCCAGGCGTCGGGGCGGCTGCCGTCGGTGTCGGTGAGGCCGTAGACCTCGGCCAGCCTGCCGGATGACAGGGTCTGACCGGTCCAGCGCGACACGTCCGGGTCCGCCGCGAGGGCCGCCGCTGCGCGGCCGACGAGAACCGGGGATTCCGAGATCGCGAAGTGGGGTTCCTCGCCGGTCGCGTCGCGCCAGTTCTCCTCGGTCACACCGAAGTGTTCCAGCATGGCCTCGGAGCGCAGCCACCCCGGAGTCAGCGCGAGCGCGGTGCCGCCGTAGGGGCGCAGCTCTTCGGACTGCGCCAGCGCCATCCGCTGCACCGACACCTTCACCAGGTCGTAGAACAACCCCGCATCGGCCCGGTAGCTGGCGTTGAACTCCGCGGTTCCGTCGGTCATCTCGATCACCAGCCCGCCCGCGCGGCCGATCAGCAGCGGCAACGCGAAGTGGCTGGTGATGGCGTGGGTGTCGATCCCGAGCCGCAGCATCCGCAACCCGCCCTCGAGCGAGTGCTCCCACAGGTTCTGCCCGAACTCCAGGTAGAGGTCCCCACCCCAGATGTCGTTCACCAGCACATCCAGCCGGCCCTGCTCGCGATCGACCCGCGCCACCAGCGCTGCCACCTCATCCGGCACCAGGTGATCCACCCGCACCGCGACACCCGTACCGCCCGCGGCGGTGACCAGCTCCGCGGTCTCCTCGATCGTCTCCGGCCGGTTCATCTCGGAGCGCCGTTGCAGGGTCGTGCGGCCCGTGGCGTAGACCGTCGCTCCCAGCCGGCCCAGCTCCACCGCGATCGCCCGGCCTGCCGCCCGCGACGCTCCCGCGACCAGCGCCACCTTGCCCCTCAGTTCGTCCATGCCGGCAACCCTGCCGCACAGCACCGACAACAACGACCGGTGCCGCCCGTGCTTTCGAGACCCCGGGAATCCGCGCGCGGGCCTGAACTCTGTCGGCTCCCCGGCGTAGGCTCCGGTTACCGCTGCTCGGGAAGGTACGAGCAGGGCGTCAGGACACTGCGGGAGGTAGGCGATGGATGTTCTGCTGGCGATAGGAACGCGCAAGGGACTCTGGCTGGCGCGCAGCCGCGATCGCAGGGAATGGGACGTGACCGGCCCACTGCTGCCGCTCGCCGACGTCAAGGCGGTGGCCATCGATACGCGGCGAGCTACTCCGCGGCTGCTGGCGGGGGCACTCACCAGTCATTTCGGTCCATCCATGGTCATCAGCGACGACCTGGGGAGGACGTGGAGCGAGCCGGACGACGCTCCTGTGGCGTTCCCCGCCGACACCGGCGAGGCGCTGGAAGGCGTCTGGCAGCTGGCCCCTGGGCCGGACGACGAGCCGGAGGTCGTCTACGCGGGAGTCGAGCCGAGCGCGCTGTTCCGTTCCACCGACGGCGGTCGCAGTTTCTCGCTGGTGCGCGGGCTGTGGGAGCACCCGCACCGCACGGAGTGGTTCCCGGGTGGTGGCGGCAAGACGCTGCACACCGTCATCCCGCACCCGCAGGACGCGAACCGGGTGCTGGTGGGGATGTCGACGGGCGGGGTGTATCAGACGACCGACGGCGGCGGCTCCTGGACACCGACCAACTCCGGGATCCGTGCCGACTTCCAGCCGGACGAGTACCCGGAGTTCGGCCAGTGCGTGCACAAAGTAGCGATGGATCCTGGTGAGCCGGACCGGTTGTTCCTGCAGAACCACGGCGACCTGTATCGCAGCGTGAACGGCGGTGCGAGCTGGGAGCCGATCAGTGACAGCTTGCCGGGCGACTTCGGGTTCCCCGTCGCCACGCACCCGCACAGGCCGGGCGTGGTCTACAGCTTCCCCATATCCGCGCGGACGAGGTCCCCGGAAGGTGGGCGGTGCGGCGTGTACCGGTCCGAGGACTCCGGTGACACGTGGACCGGGCCGGGTGACGGGCTTCCGGGACAGGGCTACTACTCCGCGGTGTTGCGTGACGCGCTGTGTACCGATGACGCCGACCCGGCGGGTGTCTACTTCGGATCTCGTCATGGTGAGGTGTACGCCAGTGCGGATGAGGGCGACAGCTGGCGGTTGCTCGCCCACCACCTGCCGGACGTGCTGTGTGTCCGCGCCGCCGTCATAGGGTGATGGGAATGGCGGTTACCGTGCATCTGCCGTCGATGCTGCGCGAGCTCGCCGGAGGCGCGGCGGAGGTCACGGCCTCCGGCGATACCCTCGGCGAGCTGCTCGACGATATCGCTACACGCCACCCCACGCTGGAGCGCAGGCTGCGCGACGAGAGCGGCGTGCTTCGCCGGTACGTGAACTTCTATGTGGACGGAGAGGAGTGCCGGAGGATCGGCGGTGTGCGGGCACCGGTCGGCCGTTCCACGGAGGTCATGGTCATTCCCTCGGTCGCAGGGGGCTGATCCCGGCCGGCGATCAGGGACCTGGTCAGGACGCGCGGAGTATGACACCGTTCAGTGCGAGACCCGCGTCGTCGCGCTGGGATCGCCTCGGCGAAGCGTGCCGGAGCGGGTCGAGCCTGCCGCGTGCACACCAGCAGCGAGATGAGTGTGAGCCGATGGGACGAACCCTTGTCTCGGTCGACCGCGACGGATCCGAGCCGGTCTACCAGCAGCTGCGCAAGGCGCTCGAGCATGCGCTCGCCACCGGGGCACTGGACCCGACGCGAGCCCTGCCCTCCTCCAGGGAACTGGCGCGGGAACTGGGCATCTCCCGCAACACGGCCAACGCCGCGTACCAGGAGCTGCTCGCCGAAGGGTTCATCGAGTCACGTCCGAGGCGCGGGTTGTTCGTCAACCCCGAGATGCTGCCGCACCTGCACCGGGAAGGGGCCGCACCCGAGGAAGGGGCGACCCGCGGCTCCATCGGCGAGTGGTCACGGAGGCTGCGGGACCGTCCGGACACCGACATGCCCGAGATCGCCAAGATCGGGGACTGGCACACCTACCCCTACCCGTTCGTCGCCGGGCAGGTCGATGCCGGGTCCTTCCCCCGCCTGGCATGGTCCCGCGCCTTGCGGGAGGCCCTCGAACAGCCACATCTGCATTACAGCCTGCGCGACGGTATCGACGAGGACGACCCGCTCCTGGTCGAGGCACTGTGCAGGCAGGTACTGCCGACCCGCGGTATCGAGGTCGACCCCGACAACGTGCTGATCACGCTGGGTTCGCAGCAAGGTCTGGATCTGCTGGCGTACACGCTGCTACGCCCCGGGGACGCTGTCGGTGTCGAGGACCCCGGATACCTCGACGCGAGACATATCTTCGCCCGTGCCGGGGCCGAGATCGTTCCGCTCGGCGTGGACGGATCAGGGCTGGTGCCACCATCCAGTCTGGACGGTATCGACCTGTTGCACCTCACGCCGAGCCATCAGAGCCCGACGAACGTCACGCTGTCGATCGGGCGGCGCAAGGAGCTGCTCGCGCAGGCAGACCGTGCGGACACGTTGTTCATCGAGGACGACTTCGACAGCGAATTCCGGTATCAGGGCAGTCCCACCCCGGCGCTGAAGGCTCTGCCGGGCAGCGATCGTGTCGTCTACCTCGGCACGTTCTCCAAGTTCCTCGCTCCCGGACTGCGACTCGGATACCTGGTGGCGGATCCGGAGCTGATCAGGGAACTGCGCGGGCAGCGCCGGTACCGCGTCCGGCACGCCTCTGGGCACATCCAGCGGGCGATGGCGCTGTTCATCGGGGCAGGCGAGTACCAGAAGACGATCCGCAGGCGTCGCACGCAGCTCCAGCGCAAGTGGCGCACGCTGCGGGACGCGCTGAACGAGACGCTGCCGTGGCAGGTGAGCCCACCACCGGGCGGCGTGAGCATCTGGGTGGCCGGGCCGGAGCGGCTGGACGGCGCCCTGCTCGCCGAGCGGGCGCTGGACCTGGGTGTGGTGATCGAGCGTGGCGACATCTTCTTCTCGGCGCCCGATGCCCACCGCAACCACTTCCGGCTCGGCTTCGCCGCCATCCCGCACGACGCCGTCCGCCCGGGCGTGGCCAGACTGGCCGAGGCGGTGGCGGAGCAGCTGGGTTGACGGACACGCCCTACGCGAGCAGGCGCAGCAGGGCACCGCCGGTACCGGCGATCAGCAGGGTGGACAGCAGCCCGAGCAGGAGGGCGCGCGGTCCGGTACGGACGAGAGCGCGCAGCTCGACCGAGGTCCCGAGCCCGAACAGGGCTCCCGCGAGCGCGATCTCGGTGAGCACCTCGGCTGCGGCGAGCGCGGGACCGGGGACCATACCGGTGGAGCGGACGGCCACCATGACGAGGAAGCCGATCACGAACAGCGGGAGCACGGGCGGGCGAGTGCCACCCGTGCCTGCGAGCGCACGCCGTTCGGTGAGGCTCACCCCCGCGACGAGGGGCGCGAGCAGCACGACCCTGCTGAGCTTGACGACGATGGCCGCGGCGACGGCACCAGCCCCTGCTGGCGCGGCCGCGGCGACGACCTGACCGACCTCGTGCACGCTCACCCCGGCCCACTCGCCCAGCCGGTCACCGGTCAGACCGACGGCGGGGCCCGCGAGAGGTATCGCGGCGATCGCGAGGGTGCCGTACAGCGTGACCAGGGCGATCGCGGTCGCCACGTCCTCGTCCCTGCGCCGGACCACGCCCTCCATGGCGGCGATCGCCGAGGCCCCGCAGATGGAGAACCCGGTGGCGACGAGGACCGACAGGCCACGGCCGACGCCGAGTGCCCTGCCGAGCGCGACCGTGCCGAGGAAGCCGACTGCCACGGTCAGCAGTACCGCGAGTACGGTTCCGGGTCCCAGCTCCAGCAGTTGGGACACGGCGAGTTGCAGGCCGAGCAGGACGATGCCGGAGCGCAGGAGCCACCGGGTGGTGTGCTGCAGTGCGGGCCTGGTCGAGGGCGGCAGGACCGGCACGTTGCCTGCGAGCACGCCGAGCAGTACGGCGGCGGTGAGGGTTCCGACCGCGGGCACCGCGAGGTTGACCAGGTATGCCAGACCGGCACCGCAGGCGGTGATCAGGCCGGCGAGCAGTACCCGGCTCGATCCCGTCGTGGCTCGCTGTACGTTGCGCTGGGTGACGCTCATACCGGCAACGGTGGCCGGGATCCGCACGCTCGGGTAGCCGTGAAGTCGGCATGATGTCATAGTCTGCGGTTATGGCCGAACCGCCGGATCTGGAGTCGTTGCGGCTGCTCGTGCTGATCGGTGAGCGGGGCAGCATCGGCAAGGCAGCCGCCGAGTTGGGCTCGTCCCAACCCGCGGCGAGCAAGCGGATGTCCACCCTGGAGCGGCGGCTCGGCCTGGTGCTCGTCGACCGGACACGGCGCGGCGCGACGCTGACTCCGGCAGGTCGGGTGGTCTGTGGCTGGGCGCAACGGGTCCTGCAGGAGCTGGACGGGTTGATCACCGGTGCCGACGCGTTGCGCTCCCGGCGCGACGCCGAGCTACGCGTGGCGGCGAGCATGACGGTCGCCGAGCACCTCGTCCCGGTGTGGATCGGCGAGCTTCGCCGGGAGCACCCCGAGCTGTATGTGGGCCTGCAGGTGACGAACTCGGACACGGTCGCCGAGCTCGTGCGTGCCGGCGAGGTCGACGTGGGGTTCGTGGAGACTCCCGGCGCACCCGCCGAGCTGTCCACCCGGCGGGTCGCCGGTGACCGGCTCGTTGTCGTCGTGGCGCCGACGCACCCCTGGGCGCGCAAGCGCAAGCCGCTGGCCACACGGGACCTGAGCACCGTCCCGCTCGTGGTCCGTGAGCGCGGCTCGGGAACAAGGGAGACGCTGGAACGCGCCATGCACCGGGCGGGTGCCGCTCAGCTCACGCCGCTGGTCGAGCTCGGTTCGACGACGGCGGTGCGCAGTGCGGTGATCGCGGGTACGGGCCCTGCCGTGCTGAGCGAGCTGGCCGTTGCCTCCGATCTCGCGGAGGGGCGGCTGGTCGAGGTCACCGTCGAGGGTCTGGATCTGCGCCGCGCCCTGCGCGTCGTGTGGCCGTCCGGTCGCAAGCTCGTGGGACCGGCCGCGCAGCTGCTCACAGTGGCCACCCGCAAGCGGTGACCGGTACCGGGTGAGCACGGCGACGGTTCGTCGCCGCCGGTGCTGGTACCAAAAAAATCGCAACATTCTGGATCTGGTTCGGGTCCTGTCCCTGGCGCACAGTGGTTGCCATCACAGCAGCCAGGGAGTGCTGGAGGGATACCCGTGAACCAGACAGACACCAGGGCGAAGGCCCAGCGACACCTGTTCCCGCATTTCACGAGGGGCCAGGTGTGGCAGGCCCCCGAGCTCTCCGTGATCACGCGGGGCGAGGGGTGCTACCTCTACGACGATCGCGGTCGCCGTTTCCTGGACGGCCTGTCCGGGTTGTTCTGCGTGAACATCGGGCACGGCCGTACCGACATCCCCGCTGCCGCGGCCAAGCAGATGGAGTCGCTCGCCTACTGGACGAACTGGTCGGCCGCCCATCCGGCCGCGGCCGAGGCGGCGGCGATGATCGCCGACCTCGCTCCGGGCGACCTGGAGACGGTCTTTTTCGTCAACTCCGGTTCGGAGGCTGTGGAGTCGGCGGTGAAGTTCGTGCGGCAGTACCACCGCAGCCAGGGTGAGCCGCGACGCACGAAGATCATCGCCAGGGACATGGCCTACCACGGCACCACCCTCGGTGCCCTCGCGGTGACGGGGATCCCCAAGTACAAGGAGCCGTTCGGCCCGCTGATGCCCGGCGTGCGGCACGTCGCCAACACCCTCGGCGCCACCGTTGGGGAGGGCGGTAGTGCCGCGCAGCTGCCGTGCGTCGAGGAGATCGTCGCAGCCATCGAGGAGGAAGGCCCCGAGACCGTCGGCGCGGTCATCGCCGAGCCGGTGCAGAACGCGCGCGGTGCGCTCGTCCCGCCGCCGGGTTACTGGCAGCAGCTGCGCGAGATCTGCGACCGCTACGGCATCCTGCTCGTCGCCGACGAGGTGATCTGCGCGTACGGCAGGCTCGGTGACTGGTTCGGTAGTGCCAAGTACGGCGTCACCCCCGACCTGATCACCTTCGCCAAGGGAGCGACATCGGGGTACGCGCCGCTCGGTGGCGTGCTGCTGCGCGGCCCGCTCGCATCGCGGCTGATGGACTCCCCGCTGGGCGGAGCGTTCACGCACGGAGCCACCTGGGGAGGCCACCCGGTCTCCACCGCGGTCGCCGTGGCGAACCTGAGCGCGGTGCACGAGGAGGACGTACTCGGCAACGTGCGGCGGTTGGAACCGGTGTTCCAGGCCGGGCTCGACCGGATCGCCGAGGCACACGATTGCGTGGCCGAATGGCGCGGCACCGGCTTCTTCTACGCCATCGAGTTCACCGGCAGCAGGGCATCCGGCCGGGAGCTGACGGAGCGGGAGTCCGCGGAGATCCTCCGCGATGTCATTCCGCCGGCCATGACCGACGCCGGTCTGATCACCAGGCCGGACGACCGTGGCGCCACGATGCTGATGCTCTCGCCACCGCTCGTGGCCGACGAGCAGGTGCTCGACGAATTGCTGCACCAGGTCGACGCGGTCGCCGGAGCCGTCGACCGGTACCTGCGCGGCTGAGCCCGCCGCGCGGCTGCCCCGACAGACCACCAGTCACGAAAGGGAGAGGTTCCGCCATGCGCGTTGGGATACCTCGGGAAGTCAAGAATCACGAGTACCGGGTGGCGCTCACACCGCCGGGCGTGCACGAGCTCGTCGAGCGCGGGCACGACGTGGTCATCGAACGCGGAGCGGGTGCCGGGTCGGCGATCGCCGACGAGGACTTCGCCGCCGCCGGAGCGAAGATCGAGGATTCGGCCGATGCCGTGTGGGAGCAGGCCGAGCTGGTGCTCAAGGTCAAGGAGCCGGTCGAGGAGGAGTACCACCGGCTCCGCGCGGACCTGACCCTGTTCACCTTCCTGCACCTCGCGGCGTCGGCCGACTGCACGGAGGCGTTGCTGCGGGCCGGTACGACGGCGATCGCGTACGAGACCGTGCGCAAGGACGGGGTCTTGCCGCTGCTGTACCCGATGAGTGAGGTAGCGGGCTGCCTCGCCCCGCAGGCGGGCGCGCAGGCCTTGCGGCGTGCCGAAGGCGGGCGTGGCTTGCTGCTCGGCGGCGTCACGGGGGTGAAGCCCGCGAACGTCGTCGTCATCGGGGCCGGTGTCGCCGGGACCAACGCGATCGCCATGGCCGCGGGCATGTGGGCCGACGTGACGGTTCTGGACACCGATGTGGACAAACTGAGGGCACTGGACCGCCGGTACAGCGGGAGGGTCAAGACCGTAACCGCGAACAAGCTCGAGATCGAGAACGCGGTGCGCGACGCCGACCTCGTGATCGGGGCGGTCCTGCTCCCGGGAGCCCGGGCACCCCGGCTGGTCAGCAACCAGCTCGTCAGCGGGATGAAGCCGGGGAGCGTGCTCGTGGACATCTCGATCGACCAGGGTGGCTGCTTCGAGGACTCCCGGCCGACGACGCACGCAGAGCCGACCTTCCGCGTGCACGACAGCCTCTTCTACTGCGTAACCAACATGCCGGGGGCCGTGCCCAACACGTCCACCTACGCCCTGACCAACGTCACGTTGCCGTACGTGACCGCCATCGCGGACAGGGGATGGCGCGCCGCGCTCGCCGAGGACGTCGCGCTGGCCGAGGGCCTCAACACGCATGCCGGAACGCTCACGAACCGGGCCGTCGCCGACACCCACGCGCTTCCCTACCAGCCCACCAGCGACGTCATCGGCTGACAGCCGGAAGAACACCAGCAACAGGAGCGACACAATGCCGCAGAACCACGAACCGGACGCACGGGCCGGGTACGGACCGACGAAGATGACCTCCAGCGAGGCCTTTGTGGAGAGTCTCGCCGCTGAGGGCGTGACCAAGGTACCCGGGATCGTCGGGTCCGCCTTCATGGACGCCCTCGACATGTTCCCCGCCGCGGGGATCGACTTCGTCTCGGTCGCCCACGAGCAGAACGCGGTGCACATGGCCGACGGCTACGCACGGGTCAGCAACGAGCCCTCGCTCGTCGTCTCGCAGAACGGCCCCGGTATCACGAACTTCGTCACCGGTGTGGCCGCTGCCTACTGGGCGCACACGCCGATGGTTGTGGTCACACCGTCCGCGGGCAGCATGGGAACCGGTCTCGGCGGTTTCCAGGAAACCGAGCAGCTTCCGATCTTCTCCAAGATCACCAAATGGCAGGTGCAGGTCAACCGGCCCGAGCGGATGGCAGAGCTGATGCGGCGGGCGTTCTACGTCGCCAAGGCCGAGTCCGGCCCGGTGCAGGTCGACATCCCGCGCGACTACTTCTACGGAGAGAGCGAGTACGAGATCTACCCCTCGGCGACGGTGCGCCGGGGCTCGGGCACGCCCGAGCAGGTCCGCCACGCGGCCACCCTCCTCGCGGAGGCGCGCAACCCCGTCATCGTCTCCGGGGGCGGGGTCGTGCAGGCCGACGGCGTGGCCGAGGTGGCCGCGCTGGCCGAGTACCTATCCGCGCCGGTGACGAACTCCTACCTGCACAACGACTCGTTCCCGCACAGTCACGAGCTGTCCGTGGGGCCGCTCGGCTACCAGGGCTCGAAGGCAGCGATGCGGCTGATCAGCGAGGCCGACGTGGTGTTCGCGGTCGGTTGCAGGCTGGGCCCGTTCGGTACGTTGCCGCAGCACGGCATCGACTACTGGCCGTCGGGAGCCAGGATCATCCAGGTCGATACCGACCACCGCGTGCTGGGGCTCAGCAAGAAGATCCATATGGGAATCGCGGGTGATGCCAAGGAGACGGCGGCCGCGGTGCTGGACGCGCTGCGGGAGAGGCACGGCGAGCGCCCGCGGAACACCGAGCGGATCGCGCGCATCGCCGAGGAGAAGGCGAGCTGGGCCGAGGAGCTCGCGAGCTGGTCGGCCAGGCACGGCGAGCCACTCAGCCCGCGCCGCTCGCTGGCGCTGATCCGGGACGCGCTGCCGGATGACACGATCGTCTCCACTGACATCGGCAATATCTGCTCGGTGTCGAACTCGTACCTGCACTTCGACAATCCCCGCCGGTTCCTGGCGGCGATGAGCTTCGGCAACTGCGGCTACGCCTACCCCACAGCGCTCGGGGCGAAGCTGGCCGCGCCGGACAACCCCGTCATGGCCTACGTCGGCGACGGCGCGTGGGGCATGAGCATGGCCGAGGTGCTCACCGCCGCGCGGCACGACATCCCGGTGGTCGCCGTGGTCTGGAACAACAGCCAGTGGGGCGCCGAGAAGAAGAACCAGATCGACTTCTACGATGACCGCTTCGTCGGAACGAACCTGACCAACCCGGACTTCGCCGAGGTCGCCAAGACCATGGGTGCCGACGGCATCACGGTGGACCGCGAGTCCGACCTGCAAGGTGCGGTGCGCGACGCGTTCGCGCTACGCAAGCCGGTCGTGTTGAACGTCAATGTGGACTCCAGCGAGCTCGGCGAGCCGTTCCGCAGGGACGCGCTGCGGAACCCGATTCGCCATCTCGGCAAGTACGAGCACCTCAACGGGTGAGGTGTCCGTTCCGTGCGATGTCCCGGTGGCGGGGCCGCGACCGGTAACGGGATCGCGATCCCCGCCCCGGAAGCACCGGATGAAGGTCCGAAGTGACCAGTCAGGAACAGCTGGTGGAGGTGTGCCGTGGTAGCCGATGCCGTAGCGGGCCGTTCCGGTGGCGATGAGCTGCTGGCAGGGTGGTGTGCCCGGCTGGCCGCGCACCGCCCGCGGGTCGCGCTCGCCGATGGCCACGACGCGCGGGTGGTCACCGCGGCCGCCGAGCTGGCCGCACACGGGATCACGCCCGTGGTGATCGGTACCCGGCAAGAGGTGACGTCGGCGGCCTCCGCAGCAGGGGTGCGGCTGGGGCCGGACATCGTCACGATGTCCCCGTGCGAGCTCGCCGCCTGCGCGGCGGGCGAGGTGCTAGACGAGCGGCTGTCCACCGCCCCGGCGGAGCGCGCCGCGGAGTGGCGTGCGGACCCGCTGTTCCTGACCGTGGCCACGGTGCCCGCCGGGCTGGCGGACGCCTGTGTGGCGGGTAGTGCGCGACCCACGGCCGACGTGCTGCGCGCGGCCCTGCGGGTGGTCGGTACCGCGCCCGCGGCGAGCTGCGTGACCAGCAGCTTCCTGATGGTGCTTCCCGGCGGGCGGCGCCTGGCCTACGCCGACTGCGCCGTGCTGCCCGAACCCGACCGCGAGCAGCTGGCCGAGGTGGCCGTGGCCACCGGAACGACTTTCCGGTCGCTGACCGGGGAGGAGCCCGCTGTGGCGATGCTGTCGTTCAGCACGAAGGGCAGTGCCTCCCACGCGGGCGCCGACCTGGTGCGGGCGGCGACCGAGCGGGTACGCGAGCGCGAGCCGGGCCTGGACGTGGACGGCGAGCTCCAGTTCGACGCGGCCTTCATCGAGTCGGTCGGGCGTAGTAAGGCGGGGGCGTCCACGGTCGCGGGCCGCGCCAACGTGTTCGTATTCCCGAACCTCGCAGCCGGAAACATCGGCTACAAGATCACCCAACGACTCGCCGGTGCGCAGGCCTACGGACCGATCCTGCAGGGTCTGGCGATGCCGGTCAACGATCTCTCTCGCGGCTGCAGCAGCGCCGACATCGTCACTGTCGCCGCGATCAGCGCACTGCAATCCAGCGCGCCCGCGATGAGGAGCGCGGAGCCGCCTCTATCCGTAACGGCGAGAACGGGACGACAATAGTCCGTGAACTGCGGGGGATCGGCACGGTCCCCGGAGGCGAGGCACACAATGGAACCACGTACGTCATCCAGCGCTGACGCTGGTGCAGGTAAGGCTGGGGGAGACAGAGCGCAACTGTCGAGGACACTCAAACCCGGGTGGGTCTGGGCCATCGCCCTCGGCTCGGCCGTAGGGTGGGGCGCCTTCGTATTGCCGACCGACTGGCTGGCGACCGCCGGCCCGTTGGGTGCCATCCTCGGGTTCCTGATCGGTGGCGCGTTGATGCTGGTCATCGCCGTCAGCTACGGGTTCTTGATCAAGAGCTTCCCGGTGTGCGGCGGGGAGTTCGCCTACGCGCTCAACGGGTTCGGCAGGAAGCACGCGTTCCTGTGCGCGTGGTTTTTGACCCTGGGATACATGTGCATCGTCGCGCTGAACGCCTCGGCGCTGGCGCTGCTGAGCAGGTTCGTGCTGCCGCAGGTCGCCGAACAGGGACGCCTGTTCGAGGTCGCGGGATGGGACGTCTACCTCGGCGAGGTCCTCATCGCCAGCGCGGCGATCGTGATCTTCGCACTGCTCAACATCCGCGGAGCCTCGCTGTCCGGGCGGCTGCAGTTCGTCTTCGTGATGATCATGATCGCGGGCGTGGCGCTGCTCGGGCTCGGGGTGCTGCTGCACTCCGAGTCGCAGTGGTCGAACGTGAGCCCCGCCTTCGCGCTGGATGTGCCGCCGTGGACGGCGGTGCTGGCTATCGTCGCGATCGCCCCCTGGGCCTACGTCGGGTTCGACAACGTTCCACAGGCCGCTGAGGAGTACGACTTCTCCCCGGCGAAGGCGTTCCGGCTGATCGTCTTCGCGATCGTGGTGGCCGCGCTGATCTACTCGGTGATGATCCTGGCGACCGCGAGCGCGATGCCGTGGACCGAGCTCACCGCGGGAGACCCGCGGTGGGGTACGGGCGATGCGATCGCGGGCCTGTTCGGCGGTGCGGGAGTCATGCTGCTCGCACTGTCGCTGTCCATGGGAATCTGCACCGGGCTGAACGGTTTCACCGTCGCCGCGAGCAGGCTGCTGTTCGCGATGGGCCGGGCACGGATGATCCCGCAGGGTTTCGCCCAGCTGCACCCGCGCTACCGGACCCCCTACGTCGGGCTCGCCTTCACCGCGGCGCTGTGCCTGGTGGCGCCGTGGTTCGGGCGGGAAGCGCTGCTGTGGGTCGTCGACATGTCGGCGGTCGGCGTGACCATCGCCTACACCTACACCTGCCTCGCCGCCTTCAAGCGGTTCCGCGGCGTCGACGAGTCCGGGGAGCCTGCCGGGTCCGTGGCCAAGCAGGGACTCAGCCTTGCCGGTGCCGTGATCGGGCTGACGTTCCTCGCGCTTCTGGTCATCCCGGGATCGCCTGCGGCGTTCGGGCCGGAGTCCGCTGTCTCGCTGCTGATCTGGATCGTACTCGGCCTGCTGTTCTACATCGCCAGGATAAGGGAGAACTCCGCACTGTCCGATCAGGAGCTGGACTACCTCGTGTTCGGAGACGGAGGTTCCGGGCAGGCGGCGCAACGCTGCTCGGAGGAGCTGGAACACTCCCGCGCCTGAGGGGTGGCCGGCGGTGAGCGGGGCGGGGACGGCAGGAACCTGCCGTCCCCGCCCCGCTCACGCGTCCCTGGACAGCTGCGCGGCGCAGCGGATCAGGCCGAGATGCGAGTACGCCTGCGGGTGGTTACCGAGGGAACGCTCCGCCAGCGGGTCGTACTGCTCGGGCAGCAGGCCGGTCGGGCCCGTCGCGTTGACCATCTGCTCGAACAGCTCCTCCGCCTCGGTGCGCCGCCCGGTGAGCAGGTACGCCTCGACCATCCATGCCGCGCACAGGTGGAAGCCGCCCTCCTCGCCGGGAAGGCCGTCGTCCCTGCGGTAGCGGTACACGGTGGAGCCGCTGCGCAGCTCGGACTCGATCGCGGTGACCGTGGACTGGAAACGCTCGTCCGTCGGGTCGATCAGCCCGGACAGGCCCACGAACAGCGAGGCGGCGTCCAGGTCGGTGCCGTCGTAGGCTGTGGTGAACGCCTGCACCTCCGGGTTCCAGCCGTTCTCCAGCACGTCGGCGGCGATCTCGTCGCGCAGCGTGTGCCAGTTGGTCGGGATCTCCCTGTCGTAACGGTTGCCGAGGGTGATGGCGCGGTCGATCGTGACCCAGCACATCACCCGCGAGTACACCCGGTGCCGCGGCACGTGCCGCTCCTCCCACACCCCGTGGTCGGGCTCGTCCCAGCGGCGGGTCACCGCCTCGGCCATCGCGCGCACGAGCTGCCAGTCCGCGTCGTGCAGCTCGCCGCGCGCGGCGGCGAGGTCGACCACGAGCTCCACGACGGGCCCGAACACGTCGAGCTGCACCTGGTGGTTGGCGAGGTTGCCGACCCGCACGGGCCGCGAGCCTGCGTAACCGGGCAGCGAGTCGATCACGGCCTCCGCGCCGGACTGGGTCCCTGCGAGCGAGTACAGCGGGTGCAGCCGCTCGGGGCCCGGCAAGGTGGCGAGCACGCCGTGCAGCCAGCGGAGGAACCCTTCGGCTTCCTCGAGGGAGCCGAGCGCGACGAGCTCGCGGACCGTCATCGAGCCGTCCCGGATCCAGCAGAACCGGTAGTCCCAGTTGCGCACGCCACCGATCTCCTCGGGCAGCGACGTGGTCGCCGCGGCGAGGATCCCGCCCGTCTCGGTGTCCGCCAGGCCGCGCAGCGTCAGCGCCGACCTGGTGACCAGCTCGGGCTCCCGCGCGGGCAGCTTGAGGGTCGACGCCCAGTCGCTCCAGTACGCCCCGGTACGCTGCCTGCGCTCGGGCTCGGCCATCTCGTGCGGACCGAGGTCGGTGGTGCCGCACCGCAGCTCGAGCACGACGGGCCGGTCGGGCGTGGGCTGCACCAGCGCGGTGGCCGTGTCGTGCAGGCCGTCGGAGGTGATCTCCCAGCGGATGCCGGGTGAGCGCAGCACGAACGGTTCGGAGGTGCCGAGCACCCGCAGGCCGTCGGACTCCTGCTCGATCCGCACGGGGACGCCACCGAACTCGGGGCGGGGCGCGAACACCACGGAGGCCGCCGCCTCACCGGAGATGCACCGGATCAGGTCGGTGCGGTGCGCGGCGCTTTCTGGCTCCAGGTAGTCCGTCACCAGCAGGCGGGACCACCGGGTCTCCACCGTCATCGTGTTGGGCAGGTAGCGCTGCCCGAGCGGTAACCCGTTGCGCTCGGGTTTGACCGAGAAGTACCCGGCACCCTGCCCGCCGAGCAGGTCGGCGAAGATCGCGGGTGCGTCCGGCCCGGGATGGCACATCCAGGTCAGCTTGGCGTCCGGGGTGAGCAGCGCGACGGAACGTTCGTTGGCCAGCATGGTGAGGCGCTCGATCGGGGGAGCCTGCTCGCCGTAGAGCCAGTTGCGCCGCTCCTCGAGCAGGAACGCGAGGATGGTAGCCACGTCGAACGGGTCGGCGACGCGGTGCGGGGCGATCGACTCCTCTCCGCCGACCTTGATGCCGAGGTCCGGGCCGCTCAGCCGGGCGAAGGCCTTCTCGTCGGTGATGTCGTCACCGAGGAAGATGGCGGCCGTGGCGCCTGCCTGGTGGCGCAGCACGTCCAGCGCGTTCCCCTTGTCCGTCGGCACGACGGACAGCTCCACGACGGCCTTGCCGTCGGTGGTGGTCACCCCGTCCCACGTGCACGGGCCCTCGTGCACGGCGGCGACCACGCGCTCGGCGTCGGCCTCGGAGGTCCCCCGCACGTGCACCGCGATGCTGGCGGGTTTGACCTCCAGCGACGCCCCGGGGACGTCGTGGATGATGCGGTGCAGCTCGCGCTCGACACTGGCGTGCAGCTCGCGCGCCGTCGCGTCGATCTCGTGCACGAACCCGACGTCGAACTCCGAGCCGTGGCTGCCGACGAGATGTACCTCCACCGGCAGCCGGGACAGGGTGGCGAGGTCACGCAGCGCGCGCCCGGAGATCACCGCTGTCGTGGTCTCGTGCAGGCTCGCCAGGGAGCGCAGCGCACCGACCGACTCCGGGTACGGCCGGGCCTGTTCCGGGTTGTCCACGATGGGGGCGAGGGTGCCGTCGTAGTCGCACGCGATGAGCAGGCGCGGTGTCCGCGCGATGTTCACGATGGCTCGCCGCACCTCGGCGGGCAGTGCTTCGGCGGTCAACGCGCCTCCAGGGGGACTTGTGTCAGCTGTGTGCTGGGGGCCCGAGCGCTTCCAGGAACGAGCGTGCCCAACGGTCGACGTCGTGGGTGAGAACCTGACGCCGGAGGGCACGCATCCTGCGCCGACTCTCGGCTTCGTCGAGAGTAATAGCAGCGTGCAGGGCGCCCTTCACCCCGTCCAGGTCGTGCGGGTTGACGAGGAACGCGCTGGTCAGCTCGGCCGCGGCGCCGGCGAACTCGGACAGTACCAGTGAACCACGCTGGTCGTGGCGGCAGGCTACGTACTCCTTGCACACCAGGTTCATCCCATCGCGTAGCGGCGTGACCACCATGATGTCGGCGGCGCGGAAGAAGGCGGCCAGCTCCTGGCGGTTCACCGACTGGTGCAGGTAGTGCACGATCGGCCTGCCGACCCGGCCGAACTCACCGTTGATCCGGCTCACGATGCGCTCGATGTCGGCGCGCATCTCCTGGTAGTGCTCGACTCGCTCCCTGCTCGGTGTGGCCAGCTGGAGGAACGCGACGTCCTCGGGGGCGACGCGGCCTTCCTGGAGCAGCTCGTGCAGCGCGTGCAGCCGCAGGTCGATGCCCTTGGTGTAGTCGAGCCTGTCGACACCGAGCATGACGACCTTGGGGTGGCCCAGCGACTCGCGCACCTCGGTGGCGCGCCTGCCGACGTGGGGGCGGCGGGACAGCGTGTCGAGCCCGGCCGAATCGATGGAGATGGGGAACGCACCGACCCGCACCACGCGATCGTCGACCAGCACCCAGCCGGGCCGGGACCGCACGCCCACGGCTGCCTTGGTCGGGTCGAGGTTGAGCAGTTGCCGTGCCAGCCAGAGGAAGTTCTGCGCGCCACCCGGCCGGTGGAAGCCGACGAGGTCGGCCCCCAGCAGGCCGCGCACGATCTCGGCACGCCACGGCATCTGCATGAACAGCTCGACGGGCGGGAACGGGATGTGCAGGAAGAAGCCGATACGCAGGTCGGGACGCATCTCGCGGAGCATGGATGGCACGAGCTGCAGCTGGTAGTCCTGGATCCACACCGTCGCTGCGTGGCCCGCCACCTTGGCCGCCTGGTCGGCGAACCGCTGGTTGACCCGCACGTAGCTGTCCCACCAGGCGCGGTCGAAGACGGGTCGTTGTACGACGTCGTGATAGAGCGGCCAGAGGGTGGCGTTGGAGAATCCCTCGTAGTACTCGCGTACGTCCGCCGAGGTCAGCGGGACGGGCTGCAAAAGCATCCCGTCCTCTTCGAACGCGTCGACCTCCACGTCCGGCACACCGGGCCAGCCGATCCATGCGCCTTGCCTGGCACGCAGGTACGGCTCGAGAGCTGACACGAGGCCACCTGGACTCTGTGTCCATTTCTGGGTGCCATCGGCCGAGCGCACGAGATCGACCGGCAGCCGGTTGGCCACGACGACGAAATCCGGGCCGTTCACGGAGACCTCCTCTCTTCTGTTGTTTCAGGTAGTTCCCACAGTAGTGGCAGTGGAAGCCGAGGTCGGTCGTCCGACCGGAGGTCGGGTCACTCGATCCTGCGCTTGGCGGGACGTAACGGGCCGGCAAGGCGCGGTCCGGCCAGCTTGCGTTCCAGCCTGCCGAGCTGGGTACGGAGCGGCTGTGCGAGGTACTCACCGAGAACCACGCCTGCGGCAAGCGCCAGCCCGACGGCGATCGCGCGTGCCAGGGTGGCGATGTTGCCGTCCTCGCCGACGGCCGCGTCGTACAGGCCCCGGAACGTCAGCAGGCCCGGCAGCAGCGGCGTGATACCGGAGACCGCGACGACCAGCGGCGCCACCTTGAGTCTGCGCGCCATCAGGCCGCCACAGAAACCGAGCACGGTCGCGGCGAGCACGGTGGCCGTGATCTGGTTGGTCCCGAACAGCCGCATGAGGTTGAACACGCCGGCCCCTACGGCCCCGGCAGCGGCCGCCACCAGCATGGGGCGCATCTTCGAGTAGCTGGCCAGCGCGAAGAAGCCAGCCGTGCTCGCCCCGGCCAACACCAGCAACGGCAGTGCCTCGGGCGGCGGGATGATGACCTCCGGCAGCCCCGTGGTGGGAAACCCGAACAGCACCGCCACGTTCAGGCCGATGACCACACCGGTGATCAGGCCCGCACTCATCAGCGCGACCTCCGTGGCCCTGCCCGCCGCGGTGACGTTGTAGCCGGTGATCGCGTCCTGCACGGTCGATACGGTGGACAGCCCGGACAGCAACACGGTCAGCGCCGCCGCGGCGACGAGCGAGGGCTGCCCGAACCACGCCACGTTGGTCCCGACGGCGGCCATGGCGATCAGGGTGGCGACGAACCCACCGGTGACCTGCTGGAAGAAGATCGGCAGGGCGAACCGGTTGAGGAGCCTGCCGACCCGGTCGATGATGGCGCTGGTGAGAAACGCCAGCAGGGCCGTGACCACTCCGGCACCGATCAGCACCGCGACGCTGGCGGCCATGCCACCGAGGGCGAGCGTGGCGATCCAGCGGGGGTACGGATGGGGTGCGCTCGCGATCCGGCGCAGCTCGGTGTAGGCCTCCTCGGCACTGATCTGCCCGCGCGTGATCCGCGTGATCAGCTGCTCGACCGCGGTGAGCCTGCTGTAGTCGAGGCTGCGGAACCGCACCACGCGCAGCGCGGTGACCGGCGACGTCTCCGTACCCCGGTGGCACGTCACGCTGATCGAGGTGTAGACGACGTCGACCTCACAGTGCGGCAGGCCGAGCGAGTTCGTGACCGCGAGGATGGTGGCTGTGACGTCGGAGGCACCCGCGCCGGTCGACATCTGGATCTCCCCGATGCGCAGGGCCAGGTCGAGCACGAAGTGCACGGTGTGGTCGCTGGGTAGCGCGGGCCCCATCGCGGACTCGGAGGCGGAGCTCGGCTGCTCGCCTGCAGGGGCCTCCAGGATGCTCCACGCGCGGCGCGGCTGGGGCCGCCCCCTGCTCGTCTGGTCACCGGCCGGGTTGTCGGTCGGCGGTTCGAGGATGTGCCACGCCCGCTTGCGGTACTTCTGGGTCTTACCGCGCTGGTTGATCTTCACAAGTCACCTCCTCACGGGCGTGTCGTCTGAACCTGTGCGGTCCATCCTCGATTCTTGGCCACTGTCGGCTTCGGCGCAGCCGCAGATCGGTTGTTCATCAGCCGGACCGCATGCGTCCCGCCGAGGCACGACGTGCCTGGACCGGGGGAGTACGGACCCGGACGGCTTGTTCACGATGAAAGAGAGACGCCCACGACGTGATGAACACGAACGACCCGAACGATGCCGCCACTACCGACGTTCCCGCAGTTCATCGGCCTATCGCCACTCGTCGTTGCGAGTTGGCGCTGTGTTTTCCGTCACTAGCTCGCTTGCGGGTTGTGGAGGGTGTCCATCGTGGTGCGGGTGGGGCGGCTTACCATGGTTGGCGAGCTCGTCAAGGGCTTCCGCCGGCATAGCTCAGTAGGCAGAGCAACGGTCTTGTAAACCGTAGGTCAGGGGTTCGAATCCCCTTGCCGGCTCCGGGTGGGTGTGTGATCTCGGTTGATGCTTGTCTGATCGTGCTCGGTTGAGGCTTGACGCGGTCTCGGTTGATCCTTGACACCCGTTGCGTTTCGTTCTCGGCTATGCCGTGGACGGAAGGAGCGGGCTGTGCTCAGGGAGATCTCTGTGGTTGAACAGCGTTATCACGCGGTTTTGGCCGTGTTGGAGGATGGCCTGTCGGTGGTCGATGCGGCCGCCAAAGCGGGGGTGAGTCGACAGACACTGCATGGCTGGATTGCCCGGTACGCCGCTGGTGGTCTGGAGGAGCTGGCTGAGTGGTCGCATCGGCCTCATGCGTGTCCGCACCAGATGGATGCGGCGGTTGAGGTGGCTCTGGTGGATCTGCGGCGTCTGCATCCGGTTGGGGACCGGATCGGTTGCGCTACCGGCTGGCACGTGACGGCGTGCATGCTGAAGGCGTTACCAGTGTGCCCATCGATCGGTTCACCGCCATCCACGGCAAGATCAACACCGCCAGCAGCAAGCTCGCCACGGCGCAATAATCACTGTTGGTCCTGCAGGGCGCGCTCAGGGCAAGAGCTTCGGCATTCGGCTCGGCTCGCGCCGATTTCCAGCGCCAGTACCGCGTCTCTGAGGCCTACGTGGTCGTTCCCGATGCCGGCTCCAAGTGGTTCCACCTCGAGCGCGCCGCCGAGCAGCCTGGAAACACCAGGTCTCGGGTGACAAGCAGGACATCAAACGGGACATCAGCCGACGCTACCGCAGTCGCGGCCTCGACAGTCTAAGATCCCGTTCCTAAACTGATCTTGTGAGGCGTTGGCTGGTCAGGCGGATCATGCTCCAGGGGACCGTGACTTCGTGGTGTTCGGGGAGGCATTCGTAGTCCCGGGCGCAGCGGCGGTGGCGGATGATCCAGGCGAGGCTACGTTCGACGACCCAGCGCCGCGGTAACACTCGGAATCCGGTGGTGGTACCGGAGCGTCTGACGATCTGACTGGACCGTTGCTGCAGCCCGCGGGGCGGTTCGAAGTGTGAGTAGATTGCCCAGGACGTCGTCACTGCAGACGGCGCGGCCGAGGGTGGCAACCTCGGTGAGGCCGAGCTCCTCGCCGATCCCAAACGCGGCGCACTTGCACAGATCGTGGAAGAGTATGCGCCGCCCGGACTGCACAAGATCGTCCCAGACATCGTGTTCCAGATCGACTCCATTGTCGTCGAGATCGCTTATACGCAGGACGAGCGATGCGTCCTATTGACGATGCCCGAAGTCGATCAACAACGTTTCACTAACAGCCCGTCGCGACACCCGTGCAGGGCGTAACAAGGCGCGCCCTGTCAGCGACATCGGTGCATGACGCAGAACTGGACGATCGAGTCGGCGCCTATGAAGGAGCCTGGTTGAGGATGAGCGGGGCGGTGAGCACCAGATGAGCACGGTCGGCGAGCAGATCCGGAACGCGAACGAGGCGATATGTCGAAACATCGACTCGCTCGCCGACCAGCGGGACCTACTCTCGCAGAATGTCCTCGCTCAGCTCCGCAATCTGGTTGAGGGGGTTATCGTACGCCTCCATGCAGGCGGATCCGACTCAGAGTTCAGTTATGCGGCCGTGGAGCCCGGACTCGCCTTCGTTAGGTCGGACGCCAAGTTCAACTTCCTCGGCAAGTTCCACAAACTCATCCAGATGAGCGCCTCGCACTACACACTGGAAAAGGATACCTCTGAGCGGTTGATGCTGAAGTACTACGAGTACCTGCTCCGCATCCGCACCCTGCTCCAGGACAGCTGCGGGATCGCAGTGCTGGCGAACCTCGAGTCGTTCCCAATCGATCTCGACCCGTCGCTGCGCGAATACCATGAAAAGATCGCCGCGAGGATCGAGGCGGTCCGTTCGACATCGCCGGACAGCAACGCGCGGGATCGGTACTACATCCACAAGACGCGCCCGTTCTTCGTCCGAGGTCGCATCTACTACGAAGTGACCTTCTACCGCGCCATCAACAAGGTTAGCAAGTTCGACCACATCATCGCCTTCACCGACATCGACATGACCGACGAGTACGCGGCCATGCTGACGCTCCAGGGTGATTCGATCGACGTGCTCGACCAGACAGTGCCGATCACGATCATCCGCGAGTGGGAAGTGTCGATCCGCCCCTGCGAGTTCGACAATTTCGCACGACTCTTGGGTATCACGACCAACGTGCGAACCAACTCTTCGGAGTACCGTTACTTGATGCGAAAGCTGACCGCGAGTTCGGGCAACCTGCTCGACCTGATCGATATGCCCGACGACGAGTACCAGGCGGTGAAGGCGGGAGGTACGCCCGACGTCAGCAGCCCGCAGATCTTCCCTGCACTGGATGAAGCACGTCGCATCGTGCGGTCGAACGCTCCGGGTCATAACGTCATTCGGTATCTCATGCTGCGGATGTACAATCAGGTTCTGAAGCTGCAGTACAATTGGGAAGGTTGTGGCCTTCTCTCAGGCCTGAAGCTGCAATACGGATGCAACCCGTTCGATACGATGCCATTCTGCACCTCGCTGCCGGGACACAATCCGCGGTACTGGGATCTCGTCGTGAGCCTCGATGTGACCGGGCGGATTCACGAACTGCTTGCCCGACGTGTCAAGAACAACGTGGAGCGCCACGGAATCATCTACACGCCCGTGAGCGATCTAAACGGGCTCGGAGACGTCAAACAGTTGATATCCGCCCATAACAGCAAGCTCTACCGCAAACACAAGAATCGCCGACTTCGACTGGACAAGAAGCACGTGTTCATCTGTGGCTACGAGGACGACACTGTCACCATCGTCAAGAAGCTCCAGGAGTTCGCGTCGTCCGGGATCGCTGGATACACCCAAGCTGTTGAGCGCTGGCTCGATGAAACACCTCACGACATCGACGACGAGGAGAAGGAGGATGCTCTCAAGCGGTTGTTCAGCCAGTCGCGTGTTGCGTTGATCTACGGCGCAGCCGGGACAGGCAAATCGACGATGGTCGACCACGTTGCCAACTACTTCGACGACAAGTCGAAGCTCTTCCTCGCCCACACCAACCCGGCAATCGACAACCTCAGGCGCAAGGTTACGGCACAGAAATCGACCTTCCGGACGATCACCAGCCAGATCCACCGGAGCTCCTCCGAACCGGAGTACGACCTCCTCGTCATCGACGAGTGCAGTACCGTCAGCAATGACGATCTGATCAAGGTGCTGGACGGGACGTCGTTCAAGCTGCTCGTGCTCGTCGGCGACGTCTACCAGATCGAGTCGATCCAGTTCGGCAACTGGTTCGGCATCATTCGTTCCTTCATCCCGAACACGTCGGTGTTCGAACTGACGACGCCGTTCAGGACCAAGAACGCCTCACTCCTGGGCTTCTGGGACAAAGTCCGGAGGATCGACGACGACATCGCCGAGATAATTGCCCGCAACGGATACTCAAACGTGCTCGACCAGACACTCTTCGAGACCCAATGCGACGACGAGATCATCCTGTGCCTGAACTACGATGGTCTCTACGGCATCAACAACATCAACCGATTCCTCCAGAGCAGCAACCCCGGCGCAGCGACCACCTGGCGCGTCTCCACGTATAAGATCGGCGATCCGGTCCTCTTCAACGAGACCGAGCGGTTCCGACCGGTAATCTACAACAACCTAAAGGGTCGGATCGTCGGTATTGAGGGCGTCCCTGGCCGGATCCAGTTCGACGTCGAGCTCGATCGACCACTCAACGAGATCGACATCGTCAGTGACGAGCTTGAATGGATTGGCGGCTCGACTGTGCGCTTCTCCGTTTACGACTACGATACCAGCGACGAGGACGATGACTCACTGAACACCGTCGTGCCGTTCCAGGTGGCCTACGCCGTGTCAATCCACAAGGCGCAAGGACTCGAGTACGATTCCGTCAAGATTGTCATCACTGACGACAACGAGGATGATATTACGCACAACATCTTCTACACGGCCGTCACTCGGACACGTGAGAACCTACGAATCTTCTGGACGCCAGAGACTCAACACACCATCCTGAATGGTCTCCACAGGAGAACCGATACCAAAGATGTGTCGATTATGTCCGTTCGCCGGGATCTCACTCCAGTACCGGGCTCCTCGTGAACGGCGTTCCGCTTAATCACCCCACGTGCGCGTGTAGCACTGAAAATTGACTGGAGCGCACAACGCAGCTCGCGCTAATGTACGCGATTGTCGTACAGGATGTCGCATATGGTGGCCGCGGCTTCGAGGCATGCGACACAGACTTCAGCCATGGGATTTCCATCAGCGCGCTCTGGAGCGGTGTGTTCGCCCAGGGGGCGGTGTCGTCGCTAGGATTGTCGTTTTGCGGTGTCCGGTACTGCCGCGTATGAAATCTCACCCTGTATGGCGTGGACCAGATCTTAGCTTGAGTTTTAACGTCTGGGTCCCCACCACCCGACCCAGACGTTAAAACTCAAGCCTAGTCGTCAACGCCACTATCTCCTGGGCAAGCGTGACCGTTCCAGCTACGAGCCTGCTTAACTCCTCATGCTCGACATCGCCATCAGCAGCTTCCGCACCATGGACCGCGAGGAGCAGCAATGACTGCTGCCCAGCAGCACGCTCGGGCTTGGCACGTACGTGTCAAAACCACGCCCACGATCCAACATCACATTTCCCCTGATCATCGCCCTTGAGTACGCCTGGACAGCCATCCAGCGCCAACACCCAGAGGTGCCCAACGTCTTGCTCACCCTCGGCTAACGCCGCCGACTTCGCCTGGGACACTTTGCCGCCGCCCGCTAGTAACAGGCGGACCGCCAACGCCTGCCCGAACTGTTCATCGACGGCGAAGGTTTCAACCCGCGGAGGCAGTCGGCAAGCCGCTGCACGAATCCGGCTACTGCCTCGCCCATGCCCGCGATGTCAATGACACCAGCCGCCAAGGCCGCTTCCACAGCCGCCGCTTCAAAGTCCTGGCCGAAGAACTCGGCCTGACCGTCACGCACAGCAACAAGCCCGGCGGAGCCACGTGGCCGTGCCCAACCAGATAGCACAGCGCTACCAGTCCGAGCTACAACAGCTCACTGATGCACTGACTGCCTACCGTCACCGCGAGCCCGAGCACAACACCACCGGAGGAGGTCAAACGAACAGCAATGGCGCGGCCGCACGCTGCGCCTACAACCGCCGCATCAGAGTGGCGTGAACAACACTCGCCGACGACCCCTTCACATGCAGACATGCCACAGCGACTTCCACCTCGATACGTAGTGAAACTGCCGTGGCGCTGGGCATGGCTCAGTGACTATCGGCGATCAAGGTCATAGTGTAACCACTAGTCCACTGAAAGGAACCTTCTTGTGAGTAGCCGATCAAGGATCGAGTGGACCGAAACCACCTGGAATCCCACCACCGGCTGCGACCGCGTATCCGCCGGGTGCGACCATTGCTATGCGCTCACACTGGCCAAGCGGCTTAAGGCCATGGGCTCGGACAAGTACCAAGCCGACGGCGATCCGCGCACCAGCGGGCCTGGCTTCGGTGTGACCACCCATCCCACCGCGCTGCACGAACCGTTCCGCTGGAAGCAGCCCCGGCTGGTCTTCGTCAACAGCATGTCGGACCTGTTCCACGCCAAGGTCCCGATCGAGTTCATCCGCCAGGTCTTCGATGTCATGGCAGCCACCCCGCAGCACACCTACCAGATCCTCACCAAACGCGCCCGCCGCCTGCGCCGCCTCGTACCCGACCTGACCTGGCCGGACAACGTCTGGATTGGCGTTTCGGTGGAAAGCATCGATGTCACCGACCGCATCGACGAGCTCCGTACGGTGCCGGCCGCCATCCGGTTCCTGTCTTGCGAGCCCCTCCTCGGCCCCCTGCCGAACCTGGACCTCACCGGCATACACTGGGTCATCGTCGGCGGCGAATCCGGCCCCCACGCCCGCCCCACGAACCCAGCCTGGGTCACCGACATCCGTGACCAATGTCAACAGGCCGACGTCCCCTTCTTCTTCAAACAATGGGGCGGACGCACACCCAAAGCTGGCGGCCGTCAACTCGACGGCCGCACCTGGGACGAACTTCCCATCCGCAATATTGGTATGGCAGTCAAGTCGCGGGACGCCGTATAGAGTCCCGGTAAAAGTATCGACCTTTACCATCATGATCGACTCGGTTGTGCATGTACAGATGCTTCACTGCTTTTCGTACATGAGTTTCGCGGGCTCCGGTTCCCAGTGTATTCCCGAACACGCTAACAACATTTTCGTATATGCGAATCGACTCCCTTTCCATGAGTAGCGCGTCTATATTGCTGGCAATGATTTCAATCCATTCATTCGAATGACGTCGTTCGTACTCGTCACGGTCGAATGACCACGATTCAGGCTGCGAAAACAGTCCAGTTTGCCCTCGTGGTCCCTCTCGAGATATCTCGGAGTGTTGCCACGACTCTTCCCAGTCAAGTCCTGCATGTCCGATTGAATCAGCAAATAGCCATGCCCCATCCCCGTGGCGCGTGAATAGTGTAAGGACGAAAATCGGTACGTGGCCGGGCCTTCGGCGAACAGGCATGCTTATTGTGTAGTATCCCGTTTCTCGTGCTATACGATCTGCGTACTCCTGCGCCACGTCGAGCGCCACATTTGCTGGCTTGACTCCGGATTCTTTCCCGTCCGGCTCATCAGTATAGCTCTCGCCGACGGTAGCAAACTTATCCTTCCACCAATCTACGCCTAGAAAGCGGTCGAGGCGAACTATAAACTTCTGGTCACTTGGGTCAAGGTCTCGATTCTCGTGCCGAGCCTTCGTGAGCCGAGATCCGAAATTCCATACACTCCGCACGGATACGTGCACGAGAACATCTGTGGGGTCACCGTCTCTTGTTCGCTTATTTAGCAAAGACCTAACTCTGTCAGCGCTCAATGTTGGTCCGAACGGATCGAAGAACGCGAATAGCGCCGTACCGCGACAGTTGTCCAGTATGTGATCGATGTGGTCGTCGATGTCACCGTACAGCGCCGTATACGATTGGCCAGAGCACTTTTCGTTGAGTACTATCTCAAGCCGTTCGAACGTACCACGGTCTTTCTCGACAAATATTGCCTCGACCGCGCGATTGGCGGAAACTGCGTGCGCCGCTTCCATGAGAACTAAGGGAGAACCCGGCTCATCGTTATTGTAACAGCCTGCGCCAGCATAGCCGTCCAGGAAGGTCACTCGTCCCATGGTTAGCTGTCCAGCCTTGCTAGCGAATGCAGGACAGTATCTTCGAAGTAGTCCGTGTTTCATCACTGCTGGCGCTCTGCGCGAGTCAAAGAAGCCCATCGACGCCTCCTCGTTCGGCGGTACTCCATAGCGTGGTTGAGCGGCCACGACTTGTCGATAGGCCACTCGACGTAAACGAATCCGACGGGGCGGGTGCGAGTGTGGTCCGGCCAGTGGGACTGCTGCCTGCTGCGCACGATGAGTGGTTTCGGTCGGAACGTTGGCGGGGCGAGCCACAGGCGACCGAGACCGCTCGAGAAGTGCATTTCGATCCTCGTCTACGAACGCCCGAATTCCGTCAACTACCAACTCCGGTAGTGACCCGCTGCCTGTTAGGCGTTTTGTCAAGGACGCAGACCAATATGTGGTCGAACCGCACGTCGTGTGGCGCGATCATTTCGACCAAGTTCTAACCGCCCTCGCAGGGTGTGGCCTTAGCCGATTAGTTGGTGTCTACCGCACCGTCCGGCCTCTGCGGGCTGCTGGCATCGGTTACGTGCGCGGTAGTGGCCGCTCGATGAATTGGGGCTGAAGGTCGGTATACGAGCGGTGGTCGAGCTCGGCGGCGACCGGGACTGGTGGGGTGGTCGTTAGCCGCCACGCGTGATCCGGATGCGGCTGATTAGCGCACGCGACACAGCTTACCCGCAGTAGCCTATCCTGCTCCATTGCTCGGTACCCCACCGTGTGCAGGTCATGCGGACCGCGCTTGCACGGCGCCGGCAGGATGCCGACGCGGCGGCCGCTGGTATCGCGGCGGTAGTGCACCGGGCCATCGGTTTGTGTGGCGGCTCCGACTCCCCGACACTGTATGTCGCCAGCATACACCAACATTCGAAAGAGTGTTCGGTGTAGGTGCTAGGTCGCATGGATACCGCAGAAGGTTGTCGCGTTTCGGCCGCTCTGCCCAGGAGCTGGTCGGCAGGAGCTGTGATCAGGTTCCAATGCTCGATAAGTGCGTGACCCGTTGTGTGACCCGAAACGGTGATTATCAAGGGGATGGTTGATGGCGGCAGAGCCCGGGCACGGGGCCATCGTTACTGGTAGTGGCTGTGGTTGATGTCGTCGTCCACCCTTGTAAACCGTAGGTCAGGGGTTCGAATCCCTTTGCCGGCTCCGTGTGGGAGCTGGGGGATGCGGCGCGGAAGAGGGTGAACGATCTTGCGTGGCACAGACCGTGGCGCGAGTGTCTGAATTCTCCTGGTTAGCTTCCTTCTATAGCTCGCCAGTGTCGATGCTGGTGCACGCGGAGGGATCCAGCCATCGGGGCTTCTGGTACTCGGCTTGTAAGTGCATTGCGTTTGCAATACACTTAGTGAGTGTGGAAGGGCGTCAAGGACGGCGAGTGGTCCGCCGAGCACATCGCACGTCATGGCGTGACGATGGACGAGGTCCGTGAAGCGATCTTGTATCGCCCGTACTGGATGACCGCAGGTAAGAACGACTCGACCCTGATCTATGGGCGGACGCGCTCGGGTCGGTACCTGTTCGTGGTGGCCGTCGACGATGGCGGTGAGGCGTTCATCGTGACGGCTCGAGACATGACGACTCGTGAGAAGCGCACGTTCAGCCGGAAAGCGAGGTGACGACGATGAGCGATGCGGAGAAGCTGCCCCGCCCGGCCGAGGAGCTGGAGGCGTTGGCGAGTTACTACGACGAGCACGACACCGCCGACGAGATGGAGGGCGGCACGTGGGTCGAGCCGATGGTGACCACATCGCTCCGTCTGCCGCGCGAGGTGTTCGAGCGGCTCAAGGAGGATGCGCGGCGTGAAGGTAAGCGCCACACGGCCTACATCCGCGAGATTCTCGAGCGCAGCGTCCGGGACAGTGCCGAGGAAGCGGACGACCTACAGCAGATCAACAACAAGCTGGACACTCTCCTCGAAGCCGTCACGCCCGCGCGAAAGACCGCATCACGTGCGACGACGAAGAAGACCGCAACTCGTAAGCGCACCGCGGCGCCGGACAACACCAAACGGTCCGCATAGCCATTACCTCGAGGAACTGCGTCCTGGCACGGTGGATCTTGTTTGCGTGCGATACGTGGCGGGACTGCACCCTGCTGATCGCCGGAGACAAGGGGCCAGGTAGTCAGTTGTATACAGAAACGATCCGTGGCCGGACCTATTGTGTCAATTGGGTCCAGGTCTCTTGTCGCGATGCCGACCTGTGACGTCGCGCAGTCTGAGCGCTCGGGCGTGGCACAGCCTGTGGCACGAAACCGGGTCGATCAGCGTGGTTCTTGATGACCACGGCGTCGCGGTGCGTGGCCATCGTCGCTGGTGGTGGCGGTGGTGAACGTCGTCGTCCACCCGTGTAAACCGTAGGTCAGAGGTTCGAATCCCCTTGCCGGCTCCGAGTTTGACCTGGGGCGATGCCGCCGAAGCTTCGGTGGCCTTGCGTGCCGTGACCCGTTCTGTGACCCAGAGTGCCGCCACGGTCGTGGTATGGCTCGATCCAAGAAGTCCCGCAGGCGCCCTGCTGGTGGCACCATCGACGCTCGGCCGAGTGGGGCGTTGCGTGTGCGGGGCGAGGGTGGGTTAGGTCCGGTCGACGAGCTCCGGCACCCGAAGCGAATGCCACGGTGAACCTGCTGCTGGATCGGCACCTGGAGGAGGTGCAGCGGAAGACGAAGAAGCGGTATGAGGAGCTGGTCGCGCTCCATGTGCGCCCGCTGATCGGTGAGGAGAAGGCGGGTCGGGTCGATGGCGAGATCGTTGACTCGCTGTACGCCGAGCTGCGCCGGTGCCGGATCCACTCCCGTATGGCCAACGGTCTGGTCGATCACCGCACGTCCCGGCCGCACGCATGCCGGCCGCTGGCCGGCAACACGATGCGCCAGTGTTGGGCTAATGCACCAGCGGATGCGCGTGGGCGCCTTGCGCACCCCGGGACCTCGTAACTGGGCTGTGTACCAGCTGAATGGGCTCGGCGAGCCGAGAAGGACGTACCGCAGCACGCGCGGCGCCGTGAGCCTTCGACGTGACTTTCCCCGCTGGACCGGACACTCGAGCTGATCGGAGAGTGTCCGGTCCAGCGGGGAAAGTCACCCGGCCGTGATCGAACTGGGCATGTCCAACAGCAAACTCGAAGGCCTGAACTCTGAAACCCGACTGATCAACCACCGCGGCTACGGCCATCACAGCGCAACCGCCCTCATCGCCATGGTCTACCTCTGCACCGGAGGCATCACCATCACACTACCCACACGAACCTGAGGAACCCCTCAAAAAGCGCAGCGAAGGCTTGCTGCATACCCGGGCCGTACTGGCTCTCGCCCGACGACGCATCGATGTGCTCTGGGCAATGCTGCGCGACAAGCGACCGTTCACCACCTCCCCAACGGCCGCGCCTGCTACTTCACCAACTCATGGAGATTCCTTCACGCCAAGAACATTCGGCGTGTCAGGCCCACTAACACCGTTCAACCAACAGACCCAGTTATGCCGGAGCGGTGGGGTCGAGTGTTGCCGCGAACCGCGAGCGGTAGCGCTTCGGTGAGATGCCGACCTCTTGGGTGAAGGCGGTTCGGAACGTCACCGGCGACCCGTAGCCGACCTCGGAGGAGATCCGGTCCACCGTGAGGTCGGTGGTCTCGAGCAGTTCCTTGGCCGCCGCGATCCGTTCCGCGGCGACCCAGCGCATGGGCGTGGTGCCGACGTCCTGCTCGAACCTTCGGGCGAGGGTGCGGGGCGAGAGGTTCGCCGCTCGCCCCAGCTCGGTGAGCGTTAGCGGCCGGCGGAGGTTCTCGCGCAGCCACGCGCGGAGGTTGTCCAACCAGGCGGCGCGGTCCTCCAGCGGCTCGGCGTGGACGTACTGCGCCTGATCACCGTCACGGTGGGCGGCGATGACGAGGTAGCGGGCCGTGTTGTTCGCGGCGCGCTCCCCGTGGTCGCGCCGGATCAGATGCAGGCAGAGGTCGAGGCCCGCCGCCGAGCCGGCACTGGTGAAGATGTCGTTGTCCTCCACGTAGATGGCGCGTGCGTCGAGCTCGACGTTGGGGTACATCCGCTGCAGCAGTGCGGTGTGCCGCCAGTGAGTGGTGGCCCGACGCCCGTCGAGCAGTCCAGCCTCGGCGAGCGCGAACGTGCCGGTGCACAGCGCCACTATGCGGGTGCCCCGGTCGGCGGCGCGCCGCAGCTCGCGAACCAGCCGGGAGCCGACCGATCGCCCCGGTGGCACCGCAGGCACCAGCATCGTGTCGCCCTCGGCCGCGGCGCTCAGCGGCCGCTCAGGGGCCAGCCGGGCTCCGGTGTGGGTGCGAACGCCGCGCAGGTCGCCGCACAGCGTCACGTCGTAGAGCGGCCCGTGCTCGGGGCCCCACTCGTAGCCCAGCGCCTCCAGCGGCATGCCGATCTCGAACAGGGTCATGCCGTCAATGAGCGGGATCGTGATCGTCGGACGCCGTGTCGTCATGATGGCAAAATCCTATCAGGTTGCGTCAATTTTGCCACTTCTGCGGGACGGCGCCGCTTTGCGACTCTTGAGCCATGTACTTCGACGACTTCATCGCAGACCAGACCCTGAAGACCAACGACTCGTCGTCCTCGCACGACGTTCGCGCTCAGCAGCCCATCCGGCGCCTGCTTCACACCCTGTGGAGCGGCGCCCGCCAGGTCGCCTGGGGCATCGACGCGTTCTCCAGCGTCCGGCACGGGATCGACGTACCTCCCGATCACGATGCCCGCAGCCGACGCGCGTCGGAACCCTGCCACCCACGACCTTGAGGGCCAGCCGACGCTTACGACGTCGCTGGTCGGATCGATCAGGACCTTCTGACGGCGACCGCCACACCTAGGGCTTGACACGCAGCGGGCACCGCGGGAGCGCAAATCGGTGCCTCGATGCCTGGAGAGACCGGGCGCGTGGTCATTGTCGCTGGTCGTGGCGGTGGTGAACGTTGGCGCCCACCCTTGTAAACCGTAGGTCAGGGGTTCGAATCCCTTGCCGGCTCCGGGTGCGGTGTCTCAGGACCTCGCGGACGGCCGAACTCTTGTTGATGAGGGTTCGGCCGTGTTCGGCGCCGATGCCCATGCGGCGGGTGCTGGTTGTCGATGGTGACGAACTGGTCGATCAGGGCCTGTGGCTCGGCCGAGGGGACCACGGTACCGGTTGAGTGCTTGATCGCGGCCGTGTCGAGCCGCTCGGAACAGGCTGCGGACAGCTACTGGCTGCCGTGGTCGTGACGCGTGATCGGGCCCGCGAGGTCGGTGCCCTCGCGCTGCCGCGTCCAGATGGCCTGCTCGACCGCGTCGACGACGAACGCGGTACAGCGCCGCCCGATCATGTCGAGCAGTGGGCGTGCGGGAGCGGTGTTCGTGGCAGGTCGCGGGGGTGATCGCACGACCCGGCTCGGTGAGCTGGGCGCACATCGACTCGACACCCCATCGCAGACCGTCGGTCGTGGTGTTCACCGACGTGCTGGCCGATGTGCCGCACGCTCAGCGCTGTGGCCGGTCGAGTTCACAGTCTCCGGACACGCCGGGGCGGTTCGCCTAGTTCGTGTGCGGCTGCAGTGTGACCGGGAGTCCGTCGGCGGGTGTTGGTCCGGTACCCCATGTCATCAGTGGTGTGTAGTCGGCTGGGACGGACCATCGGTAGCGTCTGAGGAGCTGATGCATCGCTGCCTTGACGGTGAGTCCGCCGAAGTGCATTCCGATGCATTTGTGTGCGCCGGCGCCGAAGGGTGACCAGGCGTAGCCGTGCAGTTCTTTGACGCTGTTGGGGTCTTGGAATCGGTAGGGATCGAAGGTGTCCGGGTTGGGCCACCACTGTTGGAGCCGCATCGACGCGTGCAGGTTCAGCGCCACTTGTGTGTTGGCCGGTATGTAGTGGCCGAGGATCTCGGTGTCCGCGGTCGCCTGCCGGAACAGCGTGCCTGCGGGTGCATGCATGCGTAGGGTTTCTTTGAACGCCATGTCCAGGAGAGTGGGTTCGTTCAGTTGCTCGATCGACGGCGTGTCGGGTAGCGACCGGGCTTCTTCCCGCAAGGCGGTTTGCAGCGGCTGATCCTTGCCGATGTGGTACGCCATCATCGACAGTGCGATCGTGCTGGTGTCGTGCGCTGCCATCAACAAGAAGATCATGTGGTTCACGATGTCGTCGTCGGTGAAGACGGCACCGTCGTCGGATTCCACTTTGCAGAGCACGCTGAACAGGTCGGTGCCGTTGCCGGCGCGGCGGGTAGCGACCCTGTTTCGGAAGTAGGACTTCAAGAACCGGCGTCCGGTAAGGCCGCGCGACCAGGCTCCGCCAGGGACGGGGTAGCGGATCATTGCCTGACCGCCGTGGACGGCGTCGTCGAACGCCTCCGACAGCTGGCGTGCGGCGGAGCTGGTGGGTGACTCGCCGACGAAAACCTGACAGGCCAGATCGAGCAGTAGTTGTTTGGCGTGGTCGTACATGTGAAACCGCTGTCCGGGCGTCCACGAACGCAGGGTCCGATCGACCAGTGGCCAGGTTGCCTCCAGATAGTCGTTCAGCCGCGGACGCGTGAAGGCCTGCTGCATGATCCGCCGATGGAACAGGTGCTCATCGAAGTCCAGCAGCATCAACCCGCGGTGGAAGAACGGGCCGATGACCGGCCGCCAGCCACGTTCGCTCGAGAACACCTTGTTGCGGTCGAGCCAGACTTGTTGCAGGGCATCAGGACCCATGACGGTAACGACGCGGAAGCCGACGGCGCCCGTCCATGAGACGGGCCCGTAGCGTCGATACTGTTCTCGTGGGTAGGCCAATGGGCTGGCCATGCTCTCGACGGCGTGGCCGATGCCCGGAAATCCGTAGCTGCCCATCACCGGCCGAAGCCCGCTACCCGCGGGCGGTTCGGCCAGTGGTTGTGGATTCTCCGGGTACCGAGAGGTTATCGCTGCCCCGATTCGTTGGACCGAGTCGGCGAGTGCTGCTCGTAGTGGCTTGGACACAACCGTCATGAGGAACGGGTCCTTTCGAGGTAGGCCTGTCGTTCGCTCGGGTCGTAGGAGCCGTAATCGCCACCACTGATGAATCGCTTGAGCCGCCACATCATCTTGGAGGGCATCACCTCCTCGAGTAGCCCCATCGGCGCCAGGTATCGCGGCACCGTCACCTCGCCCCGCCCGTGTTCCGCGCTGTCAACGATCGCCGCGGCGACGGTTTCGGGGTCCAGGGTGGGTTGCAGGCGCAACCGGACACCGGATGTCAGCGCCGTCCGGGTGGCGGCCGGCATGATCGTGCTCAATGTGACGCCGGTTCCGGCGAGTTCGGCGCGGATTGCCCGCGAGAGAGCGACAACTCCGTATTTCGACGCGCAGTACGTCGCGATCCCCGGGGTGGTGACCTTGCTGGCCATCGACGCCACGTTCACGATATGCCCTCGGCCACGTTTGATCATGCTGGGCAGGACGAGGTGCGATCCGGTCAGGGTCGCGCCCAGATTGATCGCCAACTCGCGCTGCAACGCGGCAAGGTCCTGGTCGACGAAGTGTCCCATGAGCTGGATCCCTGCGTTGTTGACCAACATGTCGATCGGCCCCTGCTCGGAAGCCGCCCGAAGGTAGTCGTTGAAGCTGGCTTCGTCGGTGACGTCGAGGTAGTGAGCGTGGGCGCCGAGCGCTTCGGCAGTTTCCTGCGCGGCGGCAAGGTCGCGATCACCGATCCAGACCGTGGCTCCACGACCGACCAATTCCGCGACGGTGGCCCGCCCGATTCCTCGGGCGCCGCCGGTCACGCACACTCGTGCATTGTTGAGTGTGATCATAGCGGGCTGCCCACTGGATGCCGCAGCGCGAAATAGGCGATGGGACGGATCTCGTCGGACCCCTTGAACAGGAGCGCTCGGCCGAGGTACACACCCGGCGTCAGTTCGACGATCTCGTCGCGAGTCTTTCGGATCGGGAACGTGCGAACACCCGGATTCTTGTACTGTGGCACTCCATAGTCCAACGCGCGCACCGTCACTCGTGGTTCGATGAGGCCCTGGCCGACTGCGTGGTCGAAGTGGAACCCCTCCGCCTCCTTGCCGACCTTCCGGAGTCCGAGGTAGCCGAACGTGACGACGGGCATCACCACCAACGCGATAGGTGAGAGGCGATTCAGGCCCGTACCCGCGGCCAGGTCGAAAGACTTGCCTCGCCACGTCGGGTCGATCCTCATGAGTTGATTGGCGAGTTTGGCCTCGGGGATACCGAAAAGCTTTCCGACGATCTGGCCCTCGAGCTTTCCGTCCAGGTTGCGAGGTTCGATGCCCGCACCGAACAGGTGTGACAGCGCGTCGTGGTCGTTTCGGTTACCCAATGCGTGCAAGTACGACCAAGTCTCCGCACGGGCCCTTGTCGGGCTGTGTTCAGCGAGTGCGCGGAGTTCGCCGAGCATGACGCTCGCGTTCGGTAACTGTTCGCCGGCATCCGCTTGCTCAGCGACACCCTTCGTTTCAACGGTCATCGTGCGCCTCCAATCTGGTACGATGCTGTACCAGATCTTCGTGGCTGTCAATGGCAAGTCCGTACACCGGGAGGTGGGAGGATGGTGTGCGTGTCCTCAACCGGTGAACGCAGTTACAGGGGAGCGTCGGCGCCGGAACGCGTCCGGCGCCGACGCTCGCAGCTGATCGATGTTGCCCTGACGGCGATGGCCGAAAACCGGTGGCGGTCAGCGACCGTCGTCCGCCTGTGCGCCGAAGCGCGGCTCAACAAGCGGTATTTCTATGAGAGCTTCACCGACCTCGACACGTTGGCCAGCGCCGTGATCGATGAGGTCGCGGCGGAGGTCGGTGACGCTGCCGTCACCGCCTACAAGAACTCGATCGAGCTTCCCCTCGCGGACCAGGCGCGCGCAGCGGTCGATGCCGTGGTCGGCGTCTTGGGTACTGATCCTCGTAAGGCGCTGGTGCTACTCGGTGGGGTGGCCGACAGTCCCACCGAACACGCTCGGCGCACCGATGCGATGACGGGGCTCACCGCGATTCTCGTCGACCACGCCCGTAGTATCCATGGTGTCGAGCTGGAATACGACTCCCTCGCGTCGACCGCTCCGGCCTTCGTCATTGGCGGAACTGCCCAGGCCATCTTGTCCTGGGTGAACGGCACTGCTCCCATCGGTCGGAAACAGCTCGTCGACGACATCTCAGCGTTGTGGCTCGCAGTGGGAGAAAGTGCGGCGGGTATCGCCCGGTCGAGGCTCGAGACGACTCAGCCGTCCAACAGCGCCATATAGCCGGCTTCGCGTGCACGGCGGAACAAGGCAAACTGTAGCTACCCCGAGTCCTACGGTTCACTCGACCACGCTGAGGATGAAGGCGGGTCATGAGCGGCTACACACGGTGGAAGGACGTGCGTACCTCGCACGTTGAGCGTGCCGGGGGCGCGGAAGCCGTGGTCGCCGGCAAGGACGAGTTGCTTGCCACGGTGCGGGGCCATCGCCTAACCGAGATCAGGCGGGCCCGCGGCCTGACCCGGCAGGATGTCGCTGACCGCATGGGGATCACCAAAGCGCGCGGTTCCCGGATCGAGCAAGCGCGGATCTCCGGACACGAGGTGTTGGCGCGTTGTGTCATCATCGCCCCAGCATGCACGGCCGAAGCCGAGGTGGCCGTACACTTGGCGGTGACGCTTGTGCAATGGTTCGTCCAGGACGCCGTCCATTCGCGGTCGTCGACGTGACTCGTCGTGTGAGGCCCTTCAGCTTGCCCGGTGATTCAGGGCCCGCTCGATCCGAGCTGGTCCGCGTAGTGCTGAAACACGACCAGGAACGCCACGATCGCCGCCACCGCACCAGCAGTAGCGATCCAGCAGCCGGCGCGCCGACGCAACACCAGCAGCACCGCCGAGAGCGTGAACGCCGCCGTGGCGCTGATCAGTACGGCTAGGCCGAACCGCTCGACGCCGTCCAGGTTCACGGGGGTGTCGAAGCCGTCGGCGATTTCCAGGGCCAGGTACACGCTGGAGCCGAGAGCGGCCAGCGCTGCTATTGCCGAGACGACGGCTGGTACCCGTGCCAGTGCCGTCGAGTCCGTCGTTTTTCGCATCGGGGCCAGGGTATCTCCCGCTGACTTGCCAGATGATCCACTTCGGAACCCGGCGAACCGTGGCCGATCCGTTCGGGACGCGGATGCGCTCTTCCGGCTGGGGCCGGCCGGGTTTGTCGAGATCGCGGGCGAAGCCGCCGGATACGTCAGTGACGGGACCGGCACGCGTATCCAAGCGGGCCGTGGAATTGACCGCGTTCCTAGCCTGGCCGGCGGTGTCATACTGCTGACAAAGTCCCGGCGTGCTCGTGCGTGATCCGGTGAGATCGGTACGCGGCCCGTTGTGCGGAGCCAGGCATACGGCCGCTGGAGCCAGGAGGTGTCGTGTGATCGTCCGTGTCCGTCTGCTCGGTCTGGCACTGAGCGCGCTGCTGATGCTCGCCGCGTGCGGCGGGGACGGTTCCGGGGCACGGTCCGCGGAGGTACCGGAGAAGCTCGATTTCAATGCGGAAACGCTCGACGGCGAGTCCTACGCGGGGGCGGAGCTCGCCGGTGAGCCTGCTGTGCTGTTCTTCTGGGCGCCGTGGTGTTCGATCTGTCGGCACGAGGCGCCGTTCGTCGCTGAGCTGGCAGCCGAGCACGGCGACGAGGTGACGTTCGTCGGCGTCGCTGCCCGGGACGATGTCGACGCCATGCGCGAGTTCACCTCCAGGTTCGGCACCGACGGGTTCACGAACCTCAACGACGAGGACGGCCAGGTGTGGACCCGTTTCGGGGTCACGGCCCAGCCTGCGTTCGCGTTCATCAGTGCGGACGGCGACATCGAGCGTGTCGACGGCACGTTCACCAGGCAGGAGTTCGACCGTTGGCTCGAGTCACGCGCCACCGCGTGAGCGGCGCCGCCGACGTAGCGCATCCCACCCTCGACAAGCCGCCGGCTATCGAGAAGGGTTCGGTTCGGTGAGTGCGGGGGCCGTCCAGGCCGACCCACGTGGGCCGGCCTGGACGGTCTACCTCACGCGAGGTCGAACCGGTCGAGGTTCATCACCTTGTCCCAGGCCGCGACGAAGTCGCGCACGAACTTCTCCCGCGCGTCTGCGCAGGCGTAGACCTCCGCGAGCGCACGCAGCTCGGAGTTCGAGCCGAACACGAGGTCGACGCGGCTTCCGGTCCACTTGACGTTGCCCGAGGCGTCGCGCGCCTCGAACGTCTCCGAGGACTCGTCCGTCGGCTTCCACGTGGTGCCCATGTCGAGCAGGTTCACGAAGAAGTCGTTGGTCAGCGTCCCCGGCTTGTCGGTCAGCGCGCCGAGCGAGGACTGCTGGTAGTTCGCGCCGAGCACGCGAAGGCCGCCCACGAGGACCGTCATCTCCGGTGCGCTCAAGGTGAGCAGATTCGCCTTGTCGACGAGCAGGTTCTCCGCAGGCAGCTGGCTGCCCTTGCCGAGGTAGTTGCGGAACCCGTCCGCGGCAGGCTCGAGGTAGGAGAAGGACTCCACATCGGTCTGCTCCTGCGTGGAGTCGCCACGGCCCGGCGTGAACGGGACCTCGATGTCGTAACCCGCGGACTTGGCCGCCTGCTCGACACCCACGCAGCCCGCGAGGACGACCAGGTCGGCGAACGAGACCTTCGTGTCACCGGACTGTGCGTTGAAGGACTGCTGGATGTCCTCGAGCGTGCTGATCACCGTCGCGAGCTTCTGGGGCTCGTTGACTTCCCAGTTCTTCTGCGGCTCCAGCCGGATGCGACCGCCGTTGGCGCCGCCGCGCTTGTCGCTGTCGCGGAACGTCGAGGCAGCCGCCCACGCGGTAGACACAAGCTGCTGCACCGTGAGTCCGGAGTCGGCGATCTTCTGCTTGAGCTCGGCGATCTCCTTGGCACCGACGAGCTTGTGGTCCGGCTTGGGCACCGGGTCCTGCCACAGCAGCTCCTCGGACGGGACCTCGGGCCCGAGGTAGCGGTCGATCGGCCCCATGTCGCGATGGGTCAGCTTGTACCAAGCGCGCGCGAAGGCGTCGGCGAACTCGTCGGGGTTGTCCTTGAACCTGCGCGAGATCGGCTCGTAGATCGGATCGACCTTCAACGAGATGTCGGTGACCAGCATCGTCGGCTTGTGCTTCTTGCTGGGGTCGTGGGCGTCGGGGATGGTCTCCTCGGCGTCCTTCGCGACGAACTGGTACGCGCCGCCGGGGCTCTGCGTGAGCTCCCACTCGTAGCCGAACAGGTTCTCGAAGTAGCCGTTGCTCCACTGGGTCGGTGTGGATGTCCAGGTCACCTCGAGGCCGCTGGTGATCGCGTCGGCGCCCTTGCCGGTGCCGTGGCTGTTGGCCCAGCCGAGCCCCTGCTGTTCGAGCGGCGCGGCCTCCGGGTCGGCTCCGAGGTTGGAGTCCGGTGCCGCACCGTGGGTCTTGCCGAAGGTGTGCCCACCCGCGATCAGCGCGACCGTCTCCTCGTCGTTCATCGCCATCCGGCCGAACGTCTCGCGGATGTCGCGCGCGGCGGCGACCGGGTCCGGCTGGCCCTCGGGGCCTTCCGGGTTCACGTAGATCAGGCCCATGTGCGTCGCGCCGAGCGGCTTCTCCAGGTTGCGCTGCTCGCCACCGGAGATGCGCTTGTCGCTGCCGAGCCAGGTGGTCTCGGCGCCCCAGTAGACATCGTCCTCGGGCTCCCAGACGTCCTCACGGCCCCCCGCGAAGCCGAAGGTCTTGAAGCCCATCGACTCCAGCGCCACGTTGCCTGCGAGGACCATCAGGTCCGCCCAGGACAGCTTGCGGCCGTACTTCTGCTTGACCGGCCACAGCAACCTGCGCGCCTTGTCCAGGTTGCCGTTGTCCGGCCAGCTGTTGATCGGGGCGAAGCGCTGCTGGCCCGTCCCGGCACCGCCGCGACCGTCGCTCACGCGGTAGGTTCCCGCGCTGTGCCAGGCCATGCGGATCATCAGCCCGCCGTAGTGGCCGAAGTCGGCGGGCCACCAGTCCTGTGAGGTGGTCAGTACCTCCTCGATGTCCCGCTTCACGGTGGGGAGGTCGAGGGTCTTGAACTCCTCGGCGTAGTCGAAGTCCTCACCCATCGGGTCGGACGCCGGGTGGTTCTTCGCGAGGATCTTCAGGTTGAGCCGGTCTGGCCACCAGTAACGGTTGCTGTCACCCTGCGTCGGGTGCGGGAGGCCGTTGCCGTGTACGACCGGGCAGCCACCTCCGTTCTCTGTACTCGCCTGTCCGGCGACGGCGTCGTGTTGCTCTGGCATGGTAATCCTTCCACGCGGATCAGGGGTGATCAGGAAATGCTTACGGTGGAACAGTCGGGGCACAGGCCCCAGTAGATGACCTCGGCCTCGTCGATCGCGAAACCGTGGTCGTCGGATCCGGTCAGGCAGGGCGCCTCGCCGACGACGCAGTCGACGTCGGCGATGAGGCCGCATGACCGGCACACCACGTGGTGGTGGTTGTCCCCGACTCGCGACTCGTAGCGAGCCACAGAGCCCCTCGGCTGGATGCGCCGCACCAGCCCCGCTGCCGTCAGCGTGTGCAGCGAGTCGTACACGGCCTGGTGGGACACCTCAGGGAGATCCTTGCGCACGGCGCTGATGATCGAGTCCGTGTCGGCGTGCGGGTGCGCGTGCACCGCGCTGAGTACCGCCACCCGAGGGCGGGTCACCCGCAACGCGGCCTCCCGCAGCATCTGCCGGAAGTCCAAGGACATGAACAACAGTCTGCTGCATTTTCTTGAATAAGTCAAGACTATGTGGTCGCCTCCGTGTGCGGGAGCGGCTCCCTCAGCGCTCCATGCCCTTAGGTGATCTTGATATCAGGGAGGGCCTCCGGAACCCGCCCGGCACTCGGTGCGTCCCATGAACGATGCACTACCCGGGCGACACGCGTGAAAGGTGGCGAGACCGACCGTGCCGGGGTTCGACGTCGCGCGGTTCGCGTACCGCTGTCGCGGTAGATGTGCGAACAGCCGGCTGCGGACGGACGGACCGGGACGACGTCCCGGCTACTCCACGGATACTCGTGCACGCGGTGACATCGTCTTTTCGGCGTGGGCTGAGAGATCGGAAGCGGATTCGTGCCTCGGACGGGATGAACCATGGACCGGCCGACTACGATGCGGCCCGTAAGCGTTGCGAGAGCAGTGGCGCTCGGGGGTTTGTTGTGTCGGAGGAAAGTGCGGAGAGTCGCGCGGGTACCTCGGTTCCGGAAGATTTCCCTCCGGTCGTGTACCTCTGCTGCGAGTCCCACGTCAGTTCCGCCGAGGATGCGGTGGTTCAGCTGCGGCAGACCTCGGACGGGCGGATGGCGTTGCCGGTGTACTCGGCTCTGGACCGCCTGTACGAGCGCTGTGGACGGCAGCAGCCGTGGCTGGTGATGCCGACCGCGCGACTCGACACGTTGTACGAGGCCGTGCGTTTCGACGTGGTGCTGCTCGATGCCAATATCCCGGAGGAGTACCGCCACCAGGAGGATGACGGTGAGTGACGGATTCTATATCGAGTCGGACGTTGTCTCCCGGGCCGCCGATACGCTGACCGCGGCTAGTGATCAGCTGGGCGGCGTGGCTCACACCGCGCCGTCCCTGCCGGATGTAGGGGAGGGTAGCGGGCCCGTGGCAGAGATCTTGCGCAAGCTCATGACCGAGGCGGATCGGCTTGTCACGGAAACCTCCGCCGCCGGCGAGGCTGTCCGGAATACGGCGTCGAAATACCTGGATGTGGACGAACGGTCCGCCGAGTCAATGCACGTTGCCGGAGGGCTCGAGTAACGATGCCGATCGACACGTATGTAGCGGGCGATCCGGAGGAACTGTTCGCGGTAGCCGACTGGGTGCGCCGCTCGTTCGGTGCGGGTGTCACCGAGACGGCGGGCCAGATCTACGCTGCTCGTAACGATGCCGAGTCGGCGTGGGATGGTTCGGCCGCGGACGGGTTCCGGGAGCTGATGACCCAGGGAGCGCGAGCCGCCGACGGGCTCGCTGACGAGGCGGTCGAGCTGTCGCGCAAGTTCGACGAGGTCGCCGGCGTCCTGCGGCGCACGCAGCGCGAGATGGACTACATCCGTTCCGCGGCGGCCCGAGCGGGTCTCGAGGTCGTGAACGGCTCGATCATGGAACCCGGCCACGCGCCACCGGGCCCTGGCCCGGCGCCGATCGGTAGCGCGGCAACGCCTGAGGCCCTGCAGGAACATCACGACGCCGTGGCGGCGCAGCAGACTCATGCCGCGCGAGTGCGGGCGTACAACACGGCGCGAGTGGATGCCGAACACGCGCTGGCCGAGTGGCGCGCTGCGGTGGAGGACACCCGTAACACCGCGAGCGACTTCGTGCCGAAGAAGTTCTTCGATCTGGCGAACGTGGGCGCCGGGACGGCGGCGGCCGCATACAAACAGGTCCAACTGGGGAACACCCATGCTGCCGCCCGCGAGGCGCGTTTCGTGGGCGCGCTCGCACGAAACAACGGACACATCGACCCCGCAAGGTTCCATCAGTTGCTCAAAGAATCCGGTCGGTGGGAAGCGAAAGCCACCGGATACGGTCGCAGCGTTTCCCGGCTCGGCAAGGTGGCCAGAACGGGTCCTGTGGTAGGCAGCGGAGCGCTGGCCGGGTTGTCGATCGCAAGCGATATGAGTAATGGCGAGTCGGCCGTACAGGCTGTCGCGTCGAACGGGGGAGGGTTCGCGGCTTCGTACGTTGTCTCCAGCGCGGTAACCGGAGCCGCTGCGGGAACCGTCGTCGGCGGTCCGGTCGGCTTCGCGATCGGAGGCGTGGTCGGAGTCGGCGCGGGGGTTGTCACATCCGGGGCGATCGATTCACTGTTCGAGAACGATTTCGATGTCGAGCAGTCGGTGAGCGAGTGGGGACAGGAATGGGGGGAATTGGGTAACGACGCCGCCGACCTCGGGGAGGATGTGGTCGATGGGGCCGGCGACCTCGGAGAGGATGTCGTGAACGGGGCCGGAGATGTGGGGGAGGACGTGGCAGGCAGAGCCGAGGACGCGTGGAACAAGATCGTATAGATCGCCGGCGACGCCCGGGGTACCGGCGGCGACGGGTCCCCGGCAGGGAACGGTTGCGATCTTCGTCGTGCGGCTCAACCGAGGGTCGTGCTCAGCAGGCTCGCTGCTGGTAGCAGGTTGTTGATCTGGTGCGTGACGATACTGGTGAGAACGTTGCCGGTGAACAACCGTCCCAGGCCGACCGGGATCGAGATCACCAGCAGCAAGGGGCTGCGGAGCAGTTCCATGTGGGCCATCGCGAAGATCGCCGTGGTGAGAACGAAGATGATCCACGGGTTCAACCGGAAGTGCTCCAAGGCGCGCCACAGTGTCCCCCTGAAGATCAGCTCCTCGCACAGCGGCGCGACCAGCCCGATCGCAAGGAACGCCCCGAGAGCTACGGCAGGACCGAGGTTCCGGCCTGCGAAGGCCTCCCCGACCGCCGAGCTCGCGTCGTCCTCGCCCACCATCGCGCTCCAGACGGATGCGGCAGGCAACGTGATCGCGAGACCGCCAACGCCGATCGCCAGCCCGAGGCCCGCATGACGCCAGTTCCACCGGATGGCCAGTTCCCGGCGCACCCGTCCGGCCCGCCGGCCTCCCCCGAACGCGGCGGTACCCGCGAGCGCGGTCAGCGCCGCCAGAACCGTCGGGACGAGCACCGACAGCAGCAACGCGCCGGGCGGGAGGTTCTGGTCCGCCGTTGACGCGCCCTGTAACGCGTACGGCACGACGACCAGGAACGAGGACGTCAGGAACACCACCTCGGCCGCGGCGAAAACGACGGCCATGACAAGGCCCGCTCGCCTGCCACGTGGAGCGCGCGGGTGTGTGGTCCGGCTACCGTCCCGCTGCTCGCTGATCGTCATACCACTCGAGCACCTCACAGGGAGCGCCCGGCGCAGTGACGCCGCGCGGCGGTCTCGTCGGTGTGCAGCATGTCCCTGGTCAGGTATTCCCGGGACGCGGCGTGGCAAACCCATCGCCCGCCCGGGCTCGTCGGCGCCCGCCGGCAATGTCGTCCCGCGTTCCGGGCGCTCGTGCTCGCCGCCGATCGGCTGCCGGGGTCGTGCCGGGTCAGGGGCGTGGAAATAGCCGATCCGCGTTTTGACGCAGGCTTGTTCTGTTCGTCCCGAGGGTCCCTTTTCCCGGAATGGGCGCGTAACGCGATCGCGATGGGAGGGTCGGGCGGGGAATAGTGATACCGCTTTCACGGGCGCCGCTCGTGTCGATCCATGCGGAACATGCGGAACCGGAGCGCGGTTCCCGGATGCTGCTGTCGGCGTTGCCGACGCATTTTACTCCCCTGAACCCCCTGCGGAGTTAACGGTTCGCCGACGATGTCGTAAGCGGTTCACATCGGCGGGGTCGGTCCCCTTGCCCGCTGCACGTTCGGGTGAGAACGATGGTGTGTGGCCGGTACGTGGCCGATCCCAGAGCCCGCGTGAGGATGTCCGTGAGCGAGCCAGAGTATTTGACCGACAACGACGCACGCCTTTTATGCCCGGAATGCGGCCGCGCGAGTACCCGAGTTGATCAGGTGTTCGTGACCGCACGCGAAGAGGATGCCCCTGCCAACGAGATCATTGTTGACGCAATCGGAGGTGAAGTCGTCACGCACGGTCGAGGCCAGGCCCCGCTCGACCCGAGCGTGGGTGAGGGTCGACGGCATCGCGTCGCCCTCGTGGGTCGCTGCGAGGAACAGCATCGATTCGCCCTGGTGCTGACCCAGGTCGACGGCGAGACGCGCCTCGGCTGGTCTCCTGAGCTGTCCTACGATGGGGCCGAGGTCGATCTCGACGACCCGCCGTGGTGATCGTGGTACGAGCCCGGCACGGCGCCGCGTGATGTGGGGCGTCGCTCCGGTCCACAGCCGCTGCCGCGGGCCGGGGCGCCCCGGCCCGGCGGCGCGGTGCGGGCACGAGCTGATCAGCCGGAGCTCTTGACCGCCTTCTCGATCCGGTCGCCGATGTCCTTGTCGACATTGCGCCAGTACTCGAACGCGCGTTGCAGCACCGGCTCTGTGACGCCGTTGCTGAGGTGCCCTGCGACGTTGGAGACCAGCCGCTCGCGGGCGGCGTCGTCCATCACCTCGCGCACCAGGGTGCCCGCCTGGATGAAGTCGTCGTCATCCCTGCGCTTGGTGTAGGCGGCGTGCACCATCTCGCCGCTGGTCTCCCATCCTGCCGGTTCGCCGAAGCGGGCTGTGTCGGCGTGCGGCCCGCCCTTGGAGTTCGGCGCGTACACCGGGTCGGAGACGCCGGCCACCCGCATGACGCCGTCCTTGCTGTAGCTGTGCACCGGCACCTGCGGGGCGTTCACCGGGATCTGCTTGTAGTTCACCCCCAGGCGAGCGCGGTGCGCGTCGGCGTAGGAGAACAGCCGGGCCAGCAGCATCTTGTCCGGGCTGGGCCCGATCCCGGGTACGAGGTTGTTGGGCTCGAAGGCCGCCTGCTCGATCTGGGTGTGGTAGTCCGTCGGGTTCGCCGTCAGCGTCATCCGGCCGACCTCGTGCAGCGGGTAGTCGCCGTGCGGCCACACTTTGGTGAGGTCGAACGGGTTGAACCGGTAGGTCTCGGCCTCGGCGAACGGCATGATCTGCACGTACAGCGTCCAGCTCGGGTAATCGCCCCGCTCGATCGCCCGGTAGAGGTCACGGGTGTGGTAGTCGTTGTCGGCGCCCGCCAGGCGGTCGGCCTCTTCCTGGGTGAGGAAATCGATGCCCTGGTCGGTCTTGAAGTGGTACTTCACCCAGAACTTCTCGCCCTCGGCGTTGACCCACATGTAGGTGTGGCTGGAGTAGCCGTTCATGTGCCGCCAGGTCTTCGGGATCCCCCTGTCGCCCATCAGCCAGGTGACCTGGTGCGCCGACTCCGGTGAGAGCGTCCAGAAGTCCCACTGCATGTCGTTGTCGCGCAGGTTGTTGTCCGCGCGGCGCTTCTGCGAGCGGATGAAGTGCTGGAACTTCATCGGGTCCCGGACGAAGAACACCGGGGTGTTGTTGCCGACCATGTCGTAGTTGCCGTCGCTGGTGTAGAACTTCACCGCGAAGCCACGCGGGTCGCGCCAGGTGTCCGGGCTGCCGCGCTCACCGGCGACCGAGGAGAACCGGATCAGCATGTCCGTCTCGGTCTTCGGCTGGAACACCCTGGCCTTGGTGTAGGCGCTGACGTCGCCGGTCACGACGAACTTGCCGAACGCGCCCCCGCCCTTGGCATGCGGCTGGCGCTCGGTGATGCGCTCCCGGTTGAAGTTCGCCATCTGCTCGATCAGGTAGTTGTCCTGCAGCAGGATCGGACCGTCCGGGCCGACCGTGAGGGAGTGCTCATCGCTCGCGACGAGGATACCGGCATCCGTCGTCGTGGGCTTGTTCCCGGTTTCCGTCATTGCTGTGCCTCCTCGTGGTGGGATGAACCGGTGGAGTACGAGGCGGGAAGCGGTTCCGCCGTGGCCGAGCAGTCACGGCATACACCCCAGAACACCACCTCCACTTCGTCGAGCTCGTATCCCTTGTCGTCATCCGGGATCAGGCAGGGTGGTGAGCCACGCGGGCAGTCGGCGTCGTCGATGCGACCGCAGACCCGGCACACCAGGTGGTGGTGGTTGTCGCCGGTGCGGCGTTCGTAACGGGCGGGATGGCCCGCCGGCTCGATCCACCGCACCAGCCCGGCCCGCGAGCACGCGGCCAGCACGTCGTAGATCGCCTGGGTCGAGACGGAGCCGATCCGCTCCCGCACGCCCTTGCCGATCTCGTCGGCCGTGGCGTGCGGATGATCGGCCAGCCATTCCAGTACCGTCAGGCGCGGCTCGGTCACCCGCAGCCCCGCCTGACGCAACTGCGTACGCAGTGATGCGCCGTGTGGGGGCATACTTCCAGTGCAGTATTTTTCCTGGAACGAGTCAAGAAGAGCTCGGTGGTGCTGGCCCGTTCGGGGTGTGTTCTCACCCGGTAGTGGTGTGAGCCGGTGGTGACCGGAAATGCGCTGGGGCTCGGCGGCGGTCAGCCGGAACGTGGGCGGATCCCTTGGGTTGACTTCAAGATTGGTTGAAGTATCAGGATGTGTCGTGACGCCCCGGAACGGCCGGGGACGGCACGATGCGGAGGGGTGAGCGCCATGCGCGCGGTACAGGTGCAGCGGTTCGGCTCCCCGGAGGTCCTGGAGCTCGTCGAGCTCGGCGACCCCGAGCCTGCGGAGGGCGAGGTCGTCATCGACGTCGCGGCGGCCGACGTCATGTTCCTCGACGCCCTGCTGCGCAGCGGGTGGGGCAAGGAGTACTTCCCGGTGCAACCACCCTATGTCCCCGGCAACGGGGTGGCCGGCCGTGTCACGCGGGCCGGGGCGGGGGTGGACCCGGGCTGGGTCGGCACCGAGGTCATCACCGAGACCGGACCGCGCGATCCGGAAACCGGGGCACCCACCGCGCCCCTCGGCGGCTACGCCGAGCGGGCAGTGGCCGCCGCGGCCGACCTCCTGCCGGTCCCGGACGGTGTCGATCCGCACCGGGCCCTCGCGCTGCTGCACGACGGGATGACCGCCCAGATCATCGCGCGGGAGGCCGGGTTCGCGGCCGGCAAGCGCGTACTCGTAGCGGCCGCTGCCGGAGGCGCTGGAAGCCTGCTGGTCCAGCTGGCCCGCGGGGCCGGAGCCAGGGTTGCCGGGGCCGCGCGTGGCCCTCGCAAGCTCGAGCTGGCCACCGAGCTGGGTGCGGAAGCGGCCGTCGACTACACGGAGACCGGCTGGCAGCGACGGGCTCTCGATCTCAGTGGTGGGGACGGCTTCGACATCGTCCTGGACGGGGCAGGCGGGGCCACCGGCCGTGCCGCGTTCGACACGGTGGCGCGTGGCGGCCTGTTCATCGGCTACGGCGCGGGCAGCGGTGCGTTCGCCGAGATTCCCGCCGGGTACGCACGGGAGCGCGGCGTGCGTGCGCTGTCCCTGCACGATCTGCCCCGGCACGACGCGGCAGGCAGGCGTTCGCTGGCGCGCACGGCGTTGGAGCTACTGCGGGACGGCTGGGTCTCCCCGGTCCTCGGCCAGACCTATCCGCTGGAGAAGGCGAGCGAGGCACACCGGGCATTCGCCGAGCGCACGACCGTGGGCAAGACACTGCTGCTGCCGTAGGCGCGAGCTCTGGCGTGCCGCGACTGTGCCGTGTGCGCTGCGCCTGGCCGGACAACGTCACCCCCAGACCTCCTGGGCGGTTTCCACGATCAGGGCGAGCTTTGCCTTCTGTTCGTCCACTGTCAACGCATTTCCATCCACTGTGGACGAGAATCCGCACTGTGGGGACAGGCACAGCTGGTCGAGGGGAACGTACTCACCGGCTTCCTCGATGCGTCGCTTGAGCGTGTCCTTGTCCTCGAGCTTGCCGTGCTTGGTGGTCACCAGCCCGAGGACGACCTGCTTGCCACGGGGGACGAATCGCAACGGTGCGAAGCCTCCGGACCGCTCGTCGTCGTACTCCAGGAAGAACCCGTCCACGTCGAGTTCGGAGAACAGTGCTTCGGCGACGAACTCGTAGTCGCCTTCGGCGGCCCACGAGGAGCGGTAGTTACCCCGGCACATGTGGGTGGTCACCCGCATGCCGTCCGGGCGGTTGCGCAGGGCGGCGTTGATGTTGCGGATGTAGCGCTCGTGCTGGTGCTCGACGTCGACCCCGCCTTGCTCGGCGAGCATCGCCCGCTGTTCGGGGTCGTTGAGGTACGCCAGGCTGGTGTCGTCGAGCTGCAGGTACGTGCAACCGAGCTCGCCCAGCCTGCGGACCTGCTCGGCGTATGCCGAGGTGAGGTCGTCCCAGAAGCGCTGCCGGTCCGGGTAGACGGACTCGTCGATCGCGGCGTCGCCGCCGCGGTAGTGCACCATGCTCGGTGACGGGATGGTGAGCTTCGGCGTGGCCGTGCGCACGGTGTCGCGCAGGAACTCGAACGCGTCGGCGAAGATCGTCTCCGTCAGCCGTACGGTGTCGTGCACCCGCGGCGCGGCCGCCTCGAAGTCCAGGTCACCCTGCTCGTTGTGGAAGTGCACGCGGAGCTTCTCGTCGGTCGGGTCGATGCCTTCGAGCCGGTAGATGAAATCCATGTGCCACGACGTCCGCCGGAACTCGCCGTCCGTCGCCGACTGCAGTCCGGCCTCCTCCTGGAGCCTGACCACGTCACGGACCGCGCGGTCCTCGGCGTCGCGCAGCTCCTCGGCGCCGATCGAACCGGCCGAATACTTCTCGCGCGCTTCGAGCAGCTCCGCGGGCCGCAGCAGGCTCCCGACGTGATCGGCCCTGAAGGGTGCGGTGTCTCGCCAGACCATGAACTCTCCTCGTGCCGTCGTGATTCACCGACTCCGCCGGGCCTCCGGGGCCGGCGTCGCTCGTCGGCTGCCGGCGGCCAGCCTCGCCGATCAGTCTTCCCGTGCCCAGCGCGTTTCCCGGATGCCGGGAAAGACATCGGATCGCGTGCACCAGGGGCGCCGGGTGCCCTCGCATAATCGGACGGATGAGCGATCGCGAAGGTGCCACGGCCACCGGACCCGTACTGGCCCGCGCGCTGCGGATACTCAGTACCTTCGATACCGACCGCCGGGCCATGACGCTGAGCGAGATCTCCCGCCAGGCGGAGATCCCGGTCTCGACCGTGCACCGGCTTGTCGCCGAGCTGGCCGCATGGGGAGCGCTGGAACGCGGCGGGGACGGCCGCTACCGGGTGGGGCTGCGGCTGTGGCAGGTCGGCGCCCTTGCGCCGCGTGGCCAGGGGCTGCGCGAGATCGCGCTCCCCTTCCTCGAGGACCTGTCCCAGATCACCAGGGAGAACGTGCAGCTCGCCGTGCGTGAAGGCACCGAACTGGTGTTCATCGAACGCATCGCAGGCTCGGAGGCGGTTCCGGTGCTGACCCGGGTCGGCGGCCGGTTCGCACTCACCGCCACCGGTGTCGGGCTGGTCCTGCTGGCGCACGCGCCGACCGAGGTGCAGGACGAGGTGCTCAGCGGCCCGATCGACCGCTATACCGAGTGCACCGTCACCGATCCGCACAGCCTGCGCCGAATGCTCGCCGACGTGCGCACGACAGGGTTCTCCATCAGTGACCGTCAGGTGACCATGGACGCGCTCTCCGTAGCGGCCCCGATCCACAGCGGCCGGGGTCACGTGATCGCCGCGGTCTCACTGGTCGTGCATCACGGCACCGTCTCGCCCCACTCGCTCGCGCCGCTGGTCCAGACGAGCGCCCGCGCCATCTCGCGCACCCTGTCCGGAGCTGCCTAGCGTCGCCGGTTCGCGCCACTCGGCGGCGCTCGATTGTGATTCGTTTTCCGATATCCGGGAAGACGCTTACTCAGTCCGTGCGGTGATCCGCAGGCTCAGGTGGATCTGACGGCGATGACGCAGTCGACGACAAGGAGCCCCTGCATGACGTCCCTGTCCGCTGCCCCTTGGCCGGTGTTGACCTGATGGCGGCTTCGATACGGCGCACGCTCGACGACGGACCGATGAATCGCTTTCAGTGGACCGCGATCGGGGTCTGTGTCTTCCTGAACATCCTGGACGGGTTCGACGTGCTCGTCATGGCGTTCACCGGCAGTTCGGTGGCGGCCGAGTGGGACCTCTCCGGTTCTCAGCTCGGCATGCTGCTCAGTGCCGGCCTGGTGGGCATGGCCATCGGCGCGATCACGCTCGGTCCGTGGGCGGACAGGATCGGCCGCCGCAAGGTCATCCTCGGATGCCTGGTCGTCAACAGCGTGATGATGACGCTCTCCGCGGCCAGCCAGACCGCGATGCAGCTCGGCGTGCTGCGCGTGATCACGGGCATCACCATCGGCGGGATTCTGGCCAGCAGTAATGTGATCGCCGCCGAGTACGCCTCCCGCCGCTGGCGCGGGCTCGCCGTGAGTCTGAACTCCAGCGGCTACGCCATCGGCGCCACGCTCGGCGGCCTCCTGTCGGCCGTTCTCATCGACAGCTACGGGTGGCGGTCGGTGTTCCTGGCCGGAGGCGTGATCACCGCCGCGACCATCCCCGTAGTGCTGGCTCGCCTGCCCGAGTCGATGGACTTCCTGCTCAGCAAGCAGCCCGCTCGCGCACTGGAGCGCGTGAACACGCTGCTCGCGCGACTCGGCCAACCGTCGATCAGCGCGATCCCGTCATCGGACACCGCGATGCCGGAGAAGGCAGGCGGGCGCTACCGCTACCTGCTCACGCCGGGAACCCGTCGCCCGACGATCGTCCTGTGGTCCTCGTTCTTCCTGGTGATGGCCGGCTTCTACTTCGTAACGAGCTGGACACCGTCACTGCTCGTCGACGCTGGACTGTCCGAGTCGGACGGCATAACCGGCGGGACGGTACTCAACCTCGGAGGGATCTTCGGAGCCGCGATCCTCGGGCTCTGCGCCGCGCGCTTCGCGCTGCGCAATGTGCTGATCACCTACATGCTCGCGACTGCCGTGCTGCTGGCGGCGTTCATCGCGTCGACGTCGGTCCTGGCGCTCGCGTTCACCGTCGGAGGGGTCATCGGACTGTTCGCCAACGGTTGCATCGCAGGCCTCTACGCGCTCGCCCCGACGCTGTATGACCCGTCGATCCGGGCGACCGGCGTCGGTACGGCGCTGGCCGTCGGGCGGATCGGTGCGATCGTCGCGCCCACCGCGGCGGGCGCCCTGCTGGACTTCGGCTTGCGACCCGAGCAGCTTTACGTCGGTACCGGGGTCATCTTCGTCGCCACGGCGGTGATCCTCACCGTGCTGCCGAAACTCGCCGGGAGCACTACTGATGCGCCGGAATCGGAGGCCGCGGGGAGCCGAAGGTGACCTTGGTTCCATAGAAGGAGCTGAAGGTGACATTCGGCCCCACGCCTACACCGCGTAGGGCCAGCCGATGAGGGAGTAGGCGCTGTACCAGGAACCGAGGGCGACGATCCCGGCCGTGCCGGTGACGAGGGTGGCGGTGTGCCGCTTGGCGAGCCCGATGGCGACCGGCATCAGCAGGACGAACGCGGCAGGGAGGAGGAACCGGGGCTTGCTGAACTCGATACCGGAGACGGCGATGACCAGCAGCACGGACCCGGCGCCGTAGAGCACAACGGGCCAGGCCATGCGGTTCAGCGCGGTCAGTACCGCGAGCACGATCGCACCGAGGACGATCAGGACGCCGCCGAGGTCCATGACAGGCGGGTCCCCGGTCATGGTGTTCGTGACCCACTCGAGCGTGCTCGCCCCGTAGTCGACGCGCGAGCCCCAGCCCTCCTGCACATCGAACCAGGTGGCGAAGCTGTTGGTCTTGCCTGCCGTGTACATCCAGTAGGCGAGCAGGCCGAGCGGCGCGATCAGCACGCCGACGATCGCGTGCGCGATCTTGTGGCGTCGCCATATCGACACCAGCGCGGCGAGCACGATCACCCCGATCAGCACCGTCGCCGTGGAGCGGGTAAGTCCCGCCCCCATGCAACACAGCCCTGCCGGGATCCAGTTGCGCCGCAGCGCGAACACCAGCGCCCACACCGCGAGCGCGCTGAACAGCGCCTCCGTGTAGGCCATGGACAGGGTGACGGCCATGGGCGCTCCGGCCCACAGCGCGACCAGTACCAGGCCGGTGCGGTCGTCGTGCCCGCTCAGGCGGGTCAGGCGCAGCACGCCGCAGGCCGCGACCGCCCCCAGGACGACATTCAGCCCGAGAGCGGCCGGTACCGCACCGACCCCGGGCAGCGCCGTGACTGCCGCGATGAGCATCGGGTAGAGCGGGAAGAACGCGTACGCCGTGTACCCCTCGGCGAACTCCCCGCGCGCGTCGACGAACCCGTCGGCTTCGGTGATGTCGCCGTATCCTCGTTCGGCAAGCGCGAGGTACCAACCGCCGTCCCAGGAGGTGAGCGCGCTGAGCACCCCCGTGTCGTTCGTCGCGGCCAGCGCGGTGAGCAGCGCGAGCCCGGCAACGCGCACGAGGAGGTAGACGGCGGTGGCGTGGGTGTACGCGCTGGCGAGTACGGCGCGCGAGCGGTCGCGGGTCGTGGAGTTCATACCCTCGCGGCTGGGTCCGGTTCGTGCCTCTCGGCGGTCGAGGACAACCTACCGTGAGCGTGGTCGTGACCCGCCGCGCGCCTGGTCCGGCGGCCGGACGCGGTCGCCCGGCGCAGGCGGAAGCGCTGCGCGGGACCGGAGCCGCTGCACGGCTGTCTAGCGCTCGGACCCGTCGGTGACGTTCTGTTGGGACTTCTTGGGCCGCTCGCGGGTGTCCTGGGTCAGCAGGTGCGGTACGCAGAGCAACGCGGAGACCGCTGCGACAGCGAGCCCCGAGCTGACCAGAGCGATGCCCGCCAGCTGCCCGGCACCGAACGTGCCGTACGGGCCGGGCTCGCTGATGTACACGACAAGCAGTCCGACGACCATCCCCGCGATCGCCGCGATACCGAGTGCTGCCTGAAACGGATTCATCCTGCCGGCGCCCCCTGCGTCCGGATATGTGGCCATGGCCGACACCTCTCCTCCACTGTGTTCGTCGAGGTGATCTTGTTTTCGTTACGGCTTTCCGCGCGCCGTGTCCGTTTCGTGACCTGCCGCGCCGGAGCGTGTTAGCCCGGACACGACGGGTGCGACCCTCCGAGAGCCCGAGGCGATGTGCCCGCGGGACCCGGCAGGTCCGCGCTGCGGTATGCCCGCGCCTAGCTGGAACGACGCCGTATCACCTGTTCGCTCGTCCACATGGATACCGAGGAGCACCGACAGTGTGCGGGTTCGCCGGAGCGGCACATATCCATACTCGCTTGTAGCCTCCATACCGGGACGTACCGACCTCTCCTGTGTCACTTCTCACCAGGGGAAGCATTGGGTATGTCGCGCTGGGGCTACGTAACGTTACCGAGGATTACTCACACGATCGGGTTAGTGTCGGGGCTACCCCGTGTGGTGTTCAGGACTCGCCGGAGGCCGCCCTGGCCAGCGCGGCCTCGTCCTCGGAGCCGAACTGGTCCTCCAGGTACTCCGGGGAGTAGTCGACGTCGATCTCGGACACCGGCCTGCCGCGGGCCGAGGAGATCGCGCCGAGCCGCCTGCCCGCGCGGTCGGTGGCGTAGTTGACCAGTTCTTCGGGATCGATGTGCACGGCATCGGGGTTCATCTGGTCGAGCGCCCACTGGATCTGTGTCAGCGCGTGCGGGGTCAGCTCGGCCATGGTGTCCTCGACGAGCTTCCAGTTGCTGTCGTCGGCTGCGACGAGGCGGCGGCAGGTGAACGTCCCCCACGCCATGTGGCGGCGCTCGTCGTCGCCGATGCGTTTGATCAGCTGCCGCATGCCCGGCAGCACATCCAGCTTGGTGCACACCGTGTTCCAGGAGAAGTAGCCGGTCAGCGCCAACGTCCCCTCGATCAGATGGTTGTAGACCACCGAGGCGCGAACCTGGTTACGGGGGCTGGGGTCGTCCCGCAACGTGCGCAGCGACTCGGGAAGCACCTCGTAGAACAGCGTCCGGTAGCCGGGGTTGTCGGCGACGTAGGAATGCAGGTCCTCGGTCAGCCCGACGGCGTCCATCCACAGCCGGAACACCTGCAGGTGCTTGGCCTCCTCGAAACAGAACTGGGCCAGGTACATCTCGTCGGCCAGCCGCCCCTCCGCGGCCATCGCGGCCATGAACGGCTGGATGTCCTCCGTTACGGCTTCCTCCCCGGCGGCGAACTGCGCGCACAGCATCGCGGCCGCGAACCGCTGCTCCTCGGAAAGGCCCTGCCAATCCGCGGCGTCGGCGCTGAAGTCCAGCTCCATCGGGTCCCAGAACTTCTTGTTGCCCTTGACGAACAGGCGGAGCGGGAACGAGTCCCAGTTCAGTCCTCCCTGGCGTAGCGAACCGAAGCCGGTGCGATGCATCGCGTCCGTCATGTCGAGGCCTCCTTGCCCGCGGCACCGCCGGGAGCGGCAGTGGAGTTGACACTATTTGAATATTTGTCAAATTATTGGATTAGTCAGCGGTCACGTCAATAGCTGTGCGCGTGAACGGGCTGCACTTCGCCCCTCCCCGGCTGCTGAATCGTGCCGGAGGGCCTGCGTCGCGGGGCGTGGTGGCTTAGTGTCGGGTTCATGAGTGGGCAGCTGCCCGAGATCACCGAAGTCCCGGACGTCGTCGGTTTCGACGCCCGCGAAGCCTGCGCGATCGTTCGCTCGGCCGGACTGGTGCCCTACGGGCCGGACTACACCGCTGAGCCGGAGAGCGGGGTCGTCATGGCACAGGCCCCGATCGCCAACGCAGGCGCGGAGTGCGGTGCCGCGGTGTTCCTCTGGGCCGCTCGCGGCGGGCACGCCCACGAGCCGGGGCCGCCCGAGAAGGATCCCGGCAAGACACTCGAACCCGCGTAACCCGGCGCTGCTGACCCGGCCCTGCTGACCCGGCGCTGCCGCGCGGGCTCACTCCGCGGGCAGGCGGGAGCGGACGATCTTGCCCGCGGCGTTGCGCGGCAGCTCGTCGACGAACACGAAGGCGCGCGGCACCTTGAAGCGTGCGAGGTTCCCCTTGACGTGCTCGGACAGCTCGCCGGGATCGGGGCGTGGCTCGCGCGCGACGACATAGGCCACCAGCCGCTGCCCGAACTCCTCGTCGTCCACCCCGACCACCGTGGCGTCGGTGATCGCGGGATGCCGGGTCAGTACGTCCTCCACCTCCTGCGGGTAGACGTTCTCCCCGCCGGAGACGATCATGTCGTCCGCCCGGCCCTCTACATGCAACCTGCCCTCCGCGTCGAAGTGTCCGATGTCGCCGGTACTCATCAATCCCCCGGTGGTGTCCTTGCTCCCTCCTCCGGTGTACCCGGTGAACACCAGCGGGCCTCCCACGTAGATGGTGCCCGACTTCCCGCGCGGCAGCGGGTTTCGTGCCTGGTCCAGTACCCGTACCGGCGTGCCCGCACACGGCCTGCCCACGGTTCCCGGCGCGGCGCGCAGGTCGCCGGGCGTCGCGATGCTCGCGATCCCGACCTCACTCGATCCGTAGCCGTTGAACAGCACGTCACCGAACTCGTCGAGCACCCGCTGCGCCAGCGCGGGCGGCAGCGGTGCCGCGCCGGACAGCACCGTGCGCAGGCTGCTCCGGTCGTAACGCGCCAGGACGTCCGGTCCGAGCGCGAGTACACGCCGCAGCATGACCGGCACGGCCGCGACACACGCGACGCGGTGCGTGTCGATGTCGGCAAGCATTGTCTCCGGGTCGAACCGGCGCCGGAGCACGACCGGGGAGCGCAGGAACGTCGCCAGTGCCCAGATCGCCAGCCCGAAGCCGTGGAACAGCGGGGGTGCGACCACTACCGGGTCTCCCGATTTCAGCCCGCTGTGACGCAGCAACGTCGCGACGGGCCCGAGTGCGGCCAGCGGGCCGGGGCGCCGTGGCGCGCCTTTCGGGGGGCCGGTCGTTCCGGACGTCAGCAGGGTGATGTTGCCGCCGCGAACCCGCGATCCGGGTTCGTGGCGCGAGTGGCGCGCGACCAGTCCATCCACAGTGTCCGGATCACCGGGAGATGAGCCACGCCGGGCGGATTCCGGGTGGTCCGGGAGGCTGTCCCGCCAGGCCACGACGACCGGAACGTCCTGCCCGGCGAGGTGCGGGAGGAACTCCTCGTCGGCTACCACGAGCGTGGGCCGCATGCGCTCGATGACCTGCGCCAGTTGCGGGCCGGAGAACTCGGTGTTGAGGTAGACCAGATCCGCCCCGAGCCTGCCGGCCGCGATGCTCGCGAGTACGAACCCCCGGTGGTTGCGACACATCACCGCGACGCTCGTGACCCGGTCCGCGCCGTGCCGCGCGGCGATACCTCCGGCCAGCCGGGCGCCGGCGTCGTCGAGCCCGGCGTATGTCAGCGACCCGAGGTCGTCCACGAGAGCCGTGGAGCGCGGCCGGTGGATCGCGGCCACCGCGACCAGTGTGGCAGGCGATGCCCCCGCCTCCCACCAGGCGCGAGCCAGCCGGGGCAGGTGCCATGGCCGGGCCTCGGTTGCCAGGCCGGATCCCGCGAGGGCGATCGCGGCCTGCCCGAGTGCGGACGCGCTCTCTCGTACCGCGTTCATTGCCGCGCCTCCTCGGCTCGCGTCGCGGACCTGCCGGCAGGGACGGCGCCTCGGTTCCGGCCTGCCGCGAACAACCGGCCCGCGACGACCTCCCACGGCCACCGGGCCGCGGTGAACCCGACCTCGGCGAGGCCGGCCCACCACGGGCTGACCCTGCGCGGCCGGTCCACGACAGCCCGGCACACCAGTTCCGCGGCTTCGTCGGGTGTCAGGCCGGGCACGTTGTCGAAGATGGCCGTCGGCGCGCTCATCCTGGTCCTGATCAGAGCCATGTACACCGACGTAGCGGTGATCCCGTCGCAGGCCGCCTCGGTGGCGGCGCTCCGGAAGAAGACGTCGAACGCGGACTTGGACGCCTGGTAGGCCGACCAGCGCGGACCCGGCGGGATGAGGGCCCCGATGGTGGAGATGTTGACCAGATGCCCGTGGCCGCGGGCGCGCATCCCGGGAAGCAGCGCCAGCACCAGCCGGACAGGGCCCAGGTAGTTCACGCCGATCGTGCGCTCGTAGTCGTGAAAGCGATCGTAGGAGTCCTCGATGGACCGGCGGATCGACTTTCCGGCATTGCTGACCAGTACGTCCACCGCGCCGTGCCGCTCCTCGATCTTGCTCGCGAGGTCCTTCACCGCTTCGGGGTCGGACAGGTCGCACGGGTAGCTGTGCGCGGTTCCACCGGCAGCGGTGACCGACTCGGCGGTTCCGGCGAGCGCCTCCGCGGTGCGCGCGACGAGCAGCACCGTCGCGCCCGCCGCGCCGAGGCGCCGCGCGGTCGCCGCGCCGAGCCCGTAGGAGGCGCCGGTGACCAGCACGGTCCTGCCGGACACCGCCGCGCGCAACCTGCTGTCCCTGACCGGCGAGTACGGGTTGACCAGCCGGGTCGCCGCACGCGAGCGTGCGAGCCGGACCATGACCGGGTGGTCGAGCACGTTCTCGAGAGTGCCCATCGACTCCTCCTTCGGCCTCGCCGCGTGCGGGCCGGCTCACCGAGCGGGCGCGCGGTGCCGAACCCACCGCGTCGCAACCGGCCACCACTGGGATATCAGTGATATCTGGATAATGTCAATGTTAGTATTGCCGGCATGCCCCGCCTGACCCGCGCCGAGAGTCAGAACCGCAACCGGCAGGTGCTGCTGGATGCGGCACGCGAGCGGTTCCTGGCGGAGGGCTACCTCGCCACCTCCATCGCGAAGGTCGCCGATGACGCCGGCTTCTCCACCGGGGTCGTCTACTCGAACTTCGGCAGCAAGGCCGAGCTCGCGTTGCACGTGCTGCGCGACATCCAGCGTGAGCGGGTGGCTGAGCTGGACAGCATCTTCCGGGGCTCACCGGGGGTCGAGGGCAAGCTCGACGCGTTCCGGCAGTGGGCGGAGCAGGCGATGGCGTCGGGATGGCCCCGGCTGGAGCTCGAGTTCGCCCTGGACGTCCGCACGGAGGATGCGCTCGTGGCCGCCGAGGCCGATCGCCAGCGCTCGGCCGTGGATCACATCGCCGCGGCGATCGAGGACCAGCTCCCGGCGGGGGAGCCGGGCGGGCTCGTGCCGGTGCGCGCGCTCGCGGACTCGGCGGTCAACCTCGCTATCGGCCTTGCGGTCCGCCGGTTGATCGACCCGAACGTCTCCGTCGAGCACCTTCTCCAGTTGCTGCGCTCGCTGCTGACCTTGATCCCCCGGTGAGCGGCACGGTGGTGCCCGTCTCCCTGTGAGGTCGCGGCGGGTGAGGCCGTGCCCGCATCCTCCCAGTTGTGCATATCGGGTGTTACCGCACGATTAGACCAAATGGCGCCTTGTTAAGTGGGTGTGAAGTCTATTGGGTGAGGCAGGCGACGCATATACACCGGAGAACCCGGGAGGTCAACGATGAGAGCCAGATGGATAACCGCGGGAGTGGGGACCCTCCTCGTCGCGGTGTTGGGTGCTGCCCCCTCGGCCGCGCACGACGGCGGGTTTCACGAGGTGCAGCCGCCGCCGATGGAGATGCAGCAGCAGGAGTTCGAGGCTGTCGCCGCAGCCGACGCGGAGGAGGACAGCAACGCCCCGCGCGGGTTCGCACCCTGCATCCAGGGCATGGCCGCCGACACCTATCCCTGTGACGGCGTGGACATGCTCAGCCATCTGACGCTGGACGATCTCGGGTTCAGTTTCGCCAACGACATGTGGGGCTGGACCGACCCGGCGACGAAGAAGGACTACGCCCTTCTCGGTGGCACCGAAGGCACGGCCTTCGTCGACATCAGCGACCCCAAGCGGCCCCGGCACGTCGGCACCCTGCCCGCGCACGTTCTGGACGAGAACCGGCCGTTCTGGCGGGACATCAAGGTGCACGACGATCACGCCTTCATCGTCTCCGAGCAGATCCCGCACGGCATGCAGGTCTTCGACCTCACCCGCCTGCGCGGCGCCACGGGTGAGCCGGTGACCTTCGACGAGGACGCGCACTACGACGGGATCGACCGCGCGCACAACGTCGCCGTCAACGAGGACACCGGGTTCGCCTACGTGGTCGGCTCGGACACCTGCGAGGGCGGTCTGCACATGGTCGACATCACGGCCCCGACCAGCCCGAGCTTCGCCGGGTGCTTCGCCGAGCACGGCTACATCCACGACACCCAGTGCGTGATCTACGAAGGACCGGACGCGAGGTACCGGGGTAACGAGATCTGCTTCAACTCCAATGCGAACCGTGTCGGCGACGGCATCGAGAACCGTCTGTCCATCGTGGATGTCACGGACAAGGACAACCCGGTGGCCCTGGCCCGCGAGGACTACGCCGAGGACGGCTACAGCCACCAGGGATCGTTGACACCCGACCAGCGGTACTTCCTGCACGGCGACGAGCTGGACGAGGTCGAGCACGGGGTGAACACCCGTACCCGGGTCTGGGACGTCAGCGACCTGACCGCGCCCGGGGTGAACGGAACGTTCGACAACGAGACGACATCGATCGACCACAACATCTACACCGAGGGCTCGTTCGCGTACGCCTCCAACTACACCTCGGGCCTGCGCGTGTACGACACCAGCGAGGTCGCCTCCGGTGAGCTGTCCGAGGTCGCGTTCTTCGACGTGTACCCGGAGAACGACAACGCCACCTTCGAGGGCGGCACGTGGAGCAACTACTCCCACTTCCGCCAGAAGGGAATCGTCGCGGTGAACACGATGGACAGGGGACTGTTCGTCCTGCAGCCGCGAGTGAGCAGGAGCGGGAACTGACCCGCTGAACACACCGGCAGCGGGGCGGTCCGGGCGGGCGAGCCCGGGCTGCCCCGCCCGCATTCGTACCCCCTTTCGTTTTCGGTCGTTTCCGCACGTTCGAGCTGCTAGGATCCCCAGCCATGACACGCGCCCGCCGCCGCGAGTTCCTGGGGCTGATGGCCGCGACGGCGGCCCTCGCCGGCATCCCCACCGGCGCGTCAGCCGGGACAGCACACCGGACCCCGCGGGCCGCGCGGGCCGCCGCCGAGCTGACCACCCTGGCACGCACCCTTGTCCCCGGCACGGTGCTGCGCGAGGGGCGGATCGGCGACTACCGCGAGGTCGCCGTCGGGGACGGTGAGCCGTACGTGGTGCGCGACGATCTCGCCGAGCCGCGACCGGGCAGGCACGGCAGACGGGACAGCCTGCTGTCGTTCGTGCACCTGACCGACCAGCACGTGCTCGACGCCCAGTCGACCACGAGGGTGGAGTTCCTGGATCGCTACGCCGGCGGTGAGTGCGGGAGCCTGGCCATCTTCTCGTCGGCCCACCGCCCGCAGGAGGCCGCGAGCGCGCGGATCGCCGACGCGATGCTGCGCAGGATCCGGGCGATCGAAGCCTCCCCGGTGACGGGCGCGCCGGTGCAGGCGGCGATCTGCACCGGCGACAACACCGACAACCAGCAGGGCAACGAGCTGGAGACCTTCCTCGACCTGATGGACGGGACCGTGCTGACCGGCCGGAAGGTCTCCCCGCAGTCCGGGGCGGGTGACGCCTACGAGGGCGTGCAACGCTCCGGGGACCGGGCCTACTGGCACCCGGATCCGGACGTGACCTCGGATCCCGACCAGTACAAGGTGCTGTTCGGCTACCCGGACGCGCCCGGCTGGCTGGAGGAGGCCCTGCTGCCCTTCGACGCGGCAGGCGTGGGCGTCCCCTGGTTCAGCTGCTACGGCAACCACGACGGGCTCGCGCAGGGCAACTCCCCGGTGCTGCCGCCGTATCGCGTGCTGGCCGAGGGGGAGCTGAAAGTGGTCGGGACCCCGCTGCACGCGACCTGCCACAGCCTCACCGACCCCGCGGCCGCGCTCGGGCAGCTCAGCGTGCCGGGAGCGCCCGCGCTGACGGTCGCAGCCGACTCCGAGCGGCAGTACGCGAGCAGGCGGGACTGGATGCGGGCGCACCTGGACTCGCCGGGCGAGCCGCGCGGGCACGGGTTCACGCCGGAGAACATCGAACGCAACGTCTCCTACTACGCGCACGACGTCGGTCAGGTGCGGTGGGTCGTGCTCGACACGGTCAACCCGGGTGGCGTGGCCTCCGGATCGGTCGGCAGGCGGCAGCTGGACTGGCTGGAGGCGCGGCTGGCCGAGGCCGACGAGGAGCGGATCCCGGTCCTGCTGTTCAGCCACCACGGGCCACGCTCGCTGGACAACCCGGTGCAGACGCCGGACCCGTTCGCCGGGGTCGACGGCAACGACCTCCCGCGACACAACGCCGACGACGTGCTCGCCGCCGTGTCCGCGCACCCCAGCGTCATCGCGTGGGTCAACGGCCACACGCACAACAACGTCATCACCCCGCGCGAAGGCCCGTTCTGGGATATCGGCACTGCCGCGCACATCGACTGGCCCGCGCAGGCCCGGCTGGTCGAGGTCGTCGACAACGCCGATGGCACCCTGTCGGTTTTCACGACGATGGTGGATCACGCCGACGACGATGTGGCCTCGTTCGCGCGTGAGCTCACCGCCAACGACCCGCAGAAGGGCTTCGGCGTCGGCACGGGTACCGAGCGCGATCGCAACACCGAGCTGCTGCTTCCGCACCCGTTCCGGGCGTGACGGGCACGCCTCCCACGCGAGGAGCGGTGCCGCTCCTGGGAACGAACGCGCGGCGATGTGGTTAGGCGGCGCCTTCGTGGGTAGCCCTGTGATGGGTAGGCAACCTGCCTGCCACCAAGGACTACCGACATGGAGGTACACGAATGACTGCTGCCGCCGCTGAGGGAGCGAAAACCGCGGACAAGAACTACAACCTGCTGGCTGTCGTGCAGGCGTCGCTGCACTACGCCTGGCAGATGGAGACCTACGCCAGCGACGCCGAGCGCGACGGTGACGCCGAGCTGGCGAAGTGGTTCCGCAAGATCCAGCACAACAACGAGAAGGCTGCCGAACAGGGCAAGAAGCTCATGGCCAGCCGCCTGTTGAACGAATCGAGCTGATCCGGGGGTTCTCGGCGTGCGTGGAGTGCACCCGACACACGTCGTCGTCGTCGGTGGCGGCCATGCGGGCATGACCGCGGCGCGGGCGCTGCGCGAGCAGCTCTCCGTGGACAGGGCGACGATCACGGTCATCGAGCCGCGGTCCTACATGACCTACCAGCCGTTCCTGGCGGAGGCGGCCGCTGGCTCGGTCGAGCCCCGGCACGTCGTCGTGCCCCTGCGCGAGATCCTGCCGGACTGCGACGTGCTCGCGGGCGAGGTCACCGGGGTGAGCTCGGCCGCGAGCACGGTCACGGTTCGGGTCGCGGACGGCAACGTGCGGCAGGTCGGCTACGACGTGCTCGTGCTCGCCCCGGGATCGGTGTCCAAGACCCTGCCGGTCCCGGGGCTGGCCGAGCACGCCATCGGGTTCAAGAACCTCGGCGAGGCGATCTACCTGCGTAACCACGTGCTCTCCCGGCTCGACGCGGCGGCGAGCACCCTCGACGAAGATCTCCGCAGGCGCCTGCTGACCTTCCTGTTCGTGGGCGGCGGCTACGCCGGCGTGGAGGCGATGGCCGAGCTGGAGGACATGACCCGGGCCGCCACGAGCTACTACGACACCGTGGCTGCAGAGGACATGCGCTGGATCCTCGTGGAGGCCGCCGACCGCATCATGCCGGAGGTCAGCGCGAACCTCGGCCGGTACATCCTGAACGTGCTGCGCGAACGCGGCTTCGAGGCCTACCTGAACACCACGCTGTCGTCGGTTCACGACGGGCACGTCGAGCTGTCCGACGGGACGGAGTTCGACACCGACACGGTGGTGTGGACGGCGGGCGTCACGCCGCATCCCGTGCTGCGCAACACCGACCTCCCGCTGGACGATCGGGGCAGGGTGCGGTGCACGCCCACGCTCCGGGTCGAGGGGCTGCGGTCGGTGTTCGCCGCGGGCGACGCCGCGCGGGTTCCGGACCTGACGAGCAAGGGCAGCGACGCCGTCTGCGGGCCGTCCGCGCAGCATGCGACCCGGCAGGCCAAGCGCATCGCCACGAACGTGCTGGCGCTGCTGCACGGTGGCAAGCCGCGCAAGTACCGGCACGCATACGCGGGATCGGTGGCCAGTCTCGGTCTCTACCAGGGAGTCGCCGAGATCTACCGGATCCGGCTCAGGGGCAAGCCCGCCTGGCTCGCGCACCGCGGGTACCACCTGGCGGCCATGCCGACGTGGCACCGCAAGGCACGGATCGCGGCCGACTGGTTGCTGTCGTTGCCGTTTCGCAGGCAGGTCGTCGCGCTCGGCGAGCTGCATCACCCGCGCCGCGAGTTCGCCATGGCGACCGAGGCGCAGGGTACCCGGACGGCCGGGGACGACGAGGCGGTCCGGAACGGGCGGGATTAGGAGGTTTGCGGCTGTTCGTCGTGGGTAGCCCGGTACCAGCATTCCACCGGCAACGGATGTGGGTGGTGACGATGGCGGAAGGTTCCAGGCATCAATGGCACACCGGCAGGCAGATCGTCATGGCGTTCATGTGCCTGGTCTACCTGGCCCTGCTCATCGGGGGGTTGTTCGCCTCGGACGGGACGCTGGGTGGGTGGAACCCCGATGCGTCGTTCTGGATCTTCACCGCCAGCGCGGGGCTGAACTTCCTGTACGCCGGGGTCATCGTGTTCGGCGTGGCGTCGCTGGTGCGTCCCGTCGGCGCTCAGCTGTTCGGGTGGGTGCTGTTCATACTGTTCACCGGCCTGACCGCCTACGGGGCGGCGTCGGTGATCACAGGGAACGAGGGCGACATGCTCAACATCGGAGCGGCCAACGTGGTGGTGTACGCGCTCACCGCGGTGTTCGGCTTCCTGGAGGGCGCAGGCGGGAGGCGGGGCCTACGTCGTGTACGGGCCTCCTACACTCCCATGGAGGATCTGTGAGTGCCGTGCACCGGCGCTCCTGCCCGCGATGTGACCACGACACGAGACGGAACTTGGTGAGTCGTGACAGTGAGTGAACAGCGTCGGCACGTGGAGATCGACTCGCGGGACGATATCGAGCTCAGGCTCGGAGCCGACGTCGTGCACCTGCCGATCGTACGCTCGGTAGCGGCGAACATCGCGATGCGCGCCGACTTCGACCTGGACGCGATCTCCGACCTCGAGCTCGCCGTCGACGAGGCGTGCGCGACGTTGATCGCGCTGGCCGCGGCCGAGTCGATCCTGGGGTGCCGCTTCACCATCGGCTCCGACGAGATCGCCATGACCGCCTCGGTGTGCAGTGATCACACCGAGGCTCCGAGCACGTCCTCGTTCGGCTGGCAGGTGCTGAACACACTGACCGACTCCGCCGTGACGTGGAGCGAGCCCGATGGCGTCGGGAGCGGCCAGCATCTCGTGAGCATCGAACTGTCCAAGCGGAGGCCGGTGGTGGCGGGGTGACTGAGCCCGCCGCCACCCCGCACCGGCAGCATTCGCACGAGTACGAGCACCTGCTGCCGCTGTTCGACGAGCTGGCGGGGCTGGACGCGGACGACCCGCGCCGAGCGGACCTTCGCGAGCAGCTGGTTACCGGTTTCCTGCCGGTCGCGGAGAACATCGCGCGGCGCTTCTCCGGCCGGGGCGCGGCGAAGGAGGACCTCGTCCAGGTCGCCACGCTGGGGTTGATCAACGCGATCGACCGGTTCGACCCCGGCAAGGGCACCGACTTCCTGTCCTACGCCGTTCCGACGGTGATGGGGGAGGTGCGCAGGCACTTCCGTGACTCGAGCTGGACGATGCGCGTGCCGCGCAGGCTGAAGGAGCTGCACCAGGACGTCAGCGCGGCGAGCAGCACGCTCGCCCAGCGGCTCGGCAGGGCGCCGACCCCTGCCGAGATCGCCGAGTACCTCGGGGTCAGCCGCGACGACGTCTACCAGGGACTCCAGGTGGGGCACGCCTACCACCCGGCCTCGCTGGAGGAGAGCGTCACCGGCGACGACGAGGGGATGCGGCTGGCCGAGACCGTGGGCGAGGAGGACGCGGGCATCGAGGGGGTCGAGTACCACGAGTCGTTGCAGCCGCTGCTGCGCGTGCTCCCGCAGCGGGAACGCCGGATCCTCGCGCTGCGCTTCTTCGAGAACCTCACCCAGACGCAGATCGCGGAGCGCGTCGGCCTGTCGCAGATGCACGTCTCCCGGCTGCTGAGCCGCTCGCTCGCCCGCCTCCGCGAGGGCATCACCGAAGACGAGGGGTGAGCCGAAGGACCCCCTCGGTACACATGTGGTATCCGAGGAGTCCTTCGGCTCACCCCGAGCGGCTGTCAGTCGGGTGGTTCGATGTAGCCGTCCTCGTCGCTGGTGACGTCGTCGACCACGTGCTGCTCCTCGTCAGGGTGCTCGGGTAGGTGCTCGTCGTCGGGGACGAACTCGAGATCCGGCCCCATCTCTCCTCGCGGCTGGCTACTCATCGCTACCTCCTCGAGGGTCGACGCCGGACGGTCGTGATACGGGAGTACCCGCGCGCAGCCGGTGCACAAACCTCGCACCAGCGGCGACGACCATCTACAGTGGTGGACACGCCATCGCGTGGAGGGCCGAGCGGATGACCGAGACATCAGCAGGGCACCTACCGGAGCAGGTGCGGATCGCGATCGTGGGAAGCGGCTTCTCCGGGCTGGGTATGGCCATACGCCTCAAGCAAGCCGGGATCCACGACTTCGTGGTGCTGGAACGCCGCGAGAGCGTCGGCGGGACGTGGAACGACAACACGTACCCGAACTGCGGTTGCGACGTTCCGTCCCACCTGTACTCCTTCTCGTTCGCGCCGAAACCGGACTGGAGCCGTACCTACTCGAACCAGCCGGAGATCTGGCGCTACCTCGCCGACTGCGCCGAGGAGTTCGGCGTCACCGACTACATCCGGTACGGCGTCGAGGTGCGCTCGGCAGCCTGGGACAGCTCGGCTCTGCGGTGGCAGGTCACCACCGACAGCGGCACGCTGTCCGCCCAGGTGGTGATCAGCGCGATGGGGCCGCTGAACGAGCCCCGTTACCCCGACATCGAGGGGCTGGACAGCTTCCAGGGCACGATGTTCCACTCCGCGCGCTGGAACCACGAGCACGACCTGCGGGGCAAGCGGGTCGCCTCGGTCGGGACAGGCGCATCGGCCATCCAGTACGTCCCGGCGATCGCGCCCGACGTCGAGCAGCTGTACGTCTTCCAGCGCACCGCGCCCTGGGTGGTTCCGCACACCGACCGCCCCCTCACCGAGGTGGAGCGCCGCCTGTACCGCTCGTTCCCTCCGCTGCAGCGGCTGGCCAGGGCGGGCGTCTACGTGGGGCGCGAGCTGATGGTGCCGGGTTTCGTGAAGTACCCGAAGCTGATGCGCGGGCTGGAATGGCTCGCTCTCGGCCACATGCGCCGCCAGCTGCGTGACCCCGAGCTGCGCCGCAAGGCGACCCCGGACTACACGCTCGGGTGCAAGCGAATCCTGCCGTCGAACGCCTGGTACCCGGCCCTCGAGCGGTCCAACGTCGAGCTGGTGACCGGCGGGGTCCGCGAGATCCGCGCGAACTCGGTGGTCGGCTCCGACGGCACCGAGTACCCGGTGGACACGATCGTGTTCGGCACCGGGTTCCACGTCACCGACATGCCAGCGGCGCACCAGGTGTACGGCAGGGCTGGCAGGCGCCTCGACGAGATGTTCCGTGGCAGCCCGCGCGCCTACCTGGGGACGACCTTCGCGGGATTCCCCAACATGTTCATGATGCTGGGACCGAACACCGGCCTCGGCCACACCTCGATGGTCTACATGATCGAGTCCCAGATCAGCTACATCCTCGGTGCGCTACGCGAGATGAACCGGCGCGACGCGCACACCATCGAGGTGCGTGCCGACGTGCAGGAAGGCTTCAACAGCTGGGTCGACAGCAAGATGCAACCGACCGTGTGGCAGACGGGCTGCTCGAGCTGGTACCTGGACAGCACCGGTCGCAACGCCACCCTGTGGCCGGACTGGACGTGGCGGTACCGGCATCGCATGGCGCGCTTCGAACCCAGCGACTACGAGTTCACCGTGCGATCCCCCAGGGAACGAGCAGGGTTCGCAGGCGTGGCGGGCTAGCCGCGCCGGCCGGACGCGAACTCGATGCGTATCACCGACCCGCCAGCATGCCGGTGTGCGAGTCCAGCGCCTCGTCCACGGTCGAGTAACGCTCGACCTGCCCGGCGAAGTTCGCAGCCCGCAGCGCCCGTTCGACGCAGTGCGGGTGCCCCACCAGGCAGAACCGCCCACCACGGGCACGCATCCGGCGGCTCGCGGCCAGGATGCTTTGCACGGCGGTGATGCCGAGGAAGTGCACCCGGGAGACATCCAGCACGACCATGCTCACCGCGCACGACAGTCTCGGCGCGAGCAGCTCGTCCAGCCGCCCGACGGTGGCGGCGTCCACCACCCCCGCAGCCGTGACGACCGCGACATCCTGGGTCGGGTGATCGAGTGAGAGGTCGATGGTGTCAGGCCGCATGGCTGTGCTCCTCCCACGGCTCGGGTGAGGTACACAGTTCCTCTCTACTAGCGACACCCCCGGACGTTCAACCGGTGTGCGGCCACCCACTCAGGGAGTGTCGGCTCACTCGGCGCCGTCGGCCGATGCCTGCCCGACCCCGTAGTCGGGTAGGTCACCACCGCCGTCCCCGTCGCCCCCGTCCGGGCATCCGGTGGCCAGCAGTGCCGTGGCCGCGACGGCGAGAGTGAGCCTGGCGAGCGAGCGTGCGCGTGCTGATGCCGATGTCATGCCCACCGGGTTCCCCGCGGCTACGAACGCCAAACGGGGCGGCGTAGCGGCGGGAACGAGCGGATACTGGGAAGGAGACCGGGCAGATGCATACGGGCGCGGGCCCCCGGGGTATCCGGGCGTCGGGGTGAACGCGCCGGCTGCGGTACGGCGGGAACCACACGGCCGGGGACGACGGCCGAGGGGAGCGAACCATGACAGCCACCGTCACGCTCGGACGGATCGCCGGAGTCCGCATCGGGCTGCACTGGAGCGTGCTCGGGGTCGTCGCGATCCTGGCGGGCGCCGGGTTCGCGCGCTGGCCCGAGGTCGTGCCGGGTTACTCCCCCGTGGCGTATGCCGTGGCCGCCGTCGCTGGTGCCGTGCTGTTCCTGGTGTCGCTGCTGGCGCACGAGCTGAGTCACGCGCTGGTCGCGCGCGGGCACGGCGTCGCGGTGGACGGGATCACGCTGTGGCTGCTCGGCGGTGTCGCGCGGTTGCGCGGCGAGGCGTCCAGCCCGGGGGCGGAGCTCCGCATCGCCGGGGTGGGGCCGCTGGCCAGCGTCGTCGTGGCGGTGCTCTTCGGGCTGCTCGCGTGGGTATCGACGCTTCTCGGCATCACCGGGCTGGTAATCGTCGTGCTGTCCTTCCTCACCCTGATCAACGTCGTGCTCGCGATCTTCAACCTGATCCCGGCCGCACCGCTGGACGGTGGCCGGATCCTGCGCTCGGCCCTGTGGGCGTGGCGAGGGGACCGGTACCGCGCGGCGGTGTGGAGCGCGCGTGCCGGCAAGGGGTTCGGGTTCGGGCTGATCGTGCTCGGCGGTGTATGGGTATTCACAACGGCCGGTCCGGACGGCATCTGGTGGATACTCATCGGCCTGTTCATCGTGACCGTGGCCACCGTCGAGGAGCAGCAGGCTCGGACGAGTGGCGCGCTGGCAGGCGTGCGGGTGCGGGACGCGATGACGTCTCGGCCGTACCGGGTGGATGGCTCCACCGGCGTCACGACGTTCCTCAGCGAACTCGCCCCGGTGCGCAAGCACTCGGCGTTTCCCGTGGTGGACGTCTCTGGCAGGCCGTGCGGTCTTGTCTCCGTCGAGCAGGCCGCGAAGGTCCGCCCGGAGCGCAGGCACGTCACCACGCTCGCCGAGGTCGCGGACTCGCTCGCGGACGTTCCGGTCGTCGGGCCGGACGAGGCGTTGACAGACGTGCTGCCCCGGCTGGACGGCAGCGCGGGCGGGCGGGCGCTCGTCGTCGAGGACGGCGCGCTCGCCGGCATCCTGACCTCGCGTGACGTCAGCGTGATCAGCACGCTGCGAGGTCTCGACGGCAGCGCGGGCGGGCGTGGCGCGGGAACGATATTCCGGCCGGCCGGGTAGGCCGTAGCGACCGGTGTTGGCGAGGAGGCAGGTATGACGGAGTCGTTGCGGTTCCAGGTGGACGGCGCCCTGCTGGAAGGCGATCTCACCGTTCCGGACGGGGTGCTGGGGCTCGTGGTCTTCGCGCACGGTTCGGGCAGTTCACGGCACAGCACCCGGAACAAGGCGGTGGCGCGGCAGCTGCAGGACAGGGGGCTTGCGACGGTGCTGTTCGACCTGCTGCACGCGGAGGAGGAGCGGGAGGACGCCCGGACCGGCCGGTTCCGGTTCGACGTCGCGTTGCTGACCGGGCGGCTGATCCACGTGATCGATCAGGTGTCCACATGCGACCGGGCGCGGAGCCTGCCGCTCGGCCTGTTCGGGGCGAGTACCGGGGCGGCGGTCGCGCTGCTGGCCGCCGCGCGCCGTCCCGACCTGGTCTCGGCTGTGGTCTCCCGTGGCGGGCGCCCCGACCTCGCGGGCGAGGAGGCGCGGCAGGTGCGCGCCCCCACCCTGCTCATCGTCGGTGGGCGGGACGAGCACGTTCTCGAGCTGAACCAGGAGGCCGCGCGCAGGCTCGTCGCGCCACACGAGGTGCGGGTCGTGCCGGGTGCAACGCACCTGTTCGAGGAGGCCGGTGCGCTCGACCAGGTCGCCGAGTGGGCGGGCGAGTGGTTCGTCGGGCACGGCTCGGGCACGCGCGTCGCAGCGGGTTAGCCCGGTGCCTGACCCGGCTCGCGCGGAGGCCGGCCGGGATTGCTGGTGTCGTAGGCGAGTTCCTCGGCGTGCGCGAGCGCCTCGTCGAGGACCCGCTGTTCGCGTTCGTCCAGCTCGGCGCGCAGCTGCGGCCCCGCTGCCCGGATGAGGACGATGAGCCGTTTCGCGATGCCGCGTGCCAGGGTCAGCCGGACCCGGTCGGTGGCCAGCTCGCGCTGCGACTCGGTGATGAGCTTGCGGTAACGGTGATTGAGCTCGGCGTGCCGGTCGAGGAGGTCGAGCGCGCCGCTGACCACGGCGAGCTGCTCCGTGGGTATGCCTGCATCCGTTTGGTCCGTCACGTGCGGCGAGCATACGCCGCCCTTGTGGCCACGGGGTGGCAGGTATCGCCCGGTGACGTGCGGGTGGTGGCACCCGCCTTATGCACGAGCGCTCCGACGTGCGGATACTGGAAGGTGTACCCGGCTCTATGTCGGCCCGGGTACAGGTGAGCGTGTGGAAAGGTGCCAGCAGGTGAAGGTCAGTGTCGATCCCGACGTGTGCGACGCCCGGGGCCAATGCGCTGTCGTCGACAGCGAGCTGTTCACCCTCGACGAGGAGGGCTTCAGCGACATCGGCGAGGGCAAGCCGGTGCCACCCGGCAAGGAGGACGTCGCCGAGCAGGGTGTCGAGATCTGCCCCGTCCAGGCGTTGTCCATCGACGAATAGCCGGTATCGCGGGTGACAGGCGGCGCTCGTCGTGCCTACGACTCGTGTCGGCCCGCTACGAGTTGACGGTCCGGCAGGCGTAGCGGGCGCGTTTTCGTCCCCGCTTTGGGTGCCGCCAGCTGCGCCGTGGCGAATATTCCGGGCGTGGCCTCGTACACGGGAAAGCTCTGCCGTTGCGCCGTGATTGAAGCCCGCCTCCCTCCGGAGTGGCGGTCATCGCATCGCCCGGCCCGGTACCCACAGCCCGCCTGGCGCGCGCAGCCTGCGGCGCGGTGTGCCACGGCTGCTCCTGTTCCCGCGATGTGGATCACGACTGGTTCAACTGGGCCCTGGCGGCGTCGATGATCGCGGAGGAGTCGATCCCCGCGTGGTGCAGCTGCTCGTCCGGCTCGGCCGAGGCCGGCATCGAGGCCACGCCGAGCTTGGTGACGCGGGGTGCGGCGTGCGCGTCGGTGAGCGCGTCGAGTACCGCGTCGCCCAGCCCGCCGGTCGGCCAGTGGTCCTCGACGGTGATCACCCGTCCCGTGCGTGCCGCGGCGTCCCGGACGGTCTCGCCGTCGAGCGGTTTGACCGAGTAGGCGTCGATCACCCGTGCGGGCACACCCTGCTCGGCGAGGTGGTCGGCCGCCTTCAGCGCCTCGTGCACGGTGATCCCCGCCGCGACGATCGCGACCAGGTCGTTCTCGCCCGCGCGGTGCACGCAGCTCCCGCCGACGGGGAAGGATCGCTCGGCTTCGTAGATCACCGGTGTCGCCCCCCGGGTGGTGCGCAGGTAACAGATGCCGGGATGGGCCGCCATCGTCGAGGTCAGATGGGCGGTCTGGTTGGCGTCACAGGGATAGAGCACCGTGCTGCCGTAGATGGGGCGGAACGCGGCGATGTCCTCCAGGCCCATCTGTGATGGGCCGTCCTTGCCGATGGAGACCCCGGCGTGCGACCCGACCAGCTGCAGGTCCGCCCGGCCGACCCCGGCCATCCGGATGAAGTCGTATGCACGCCCGAGGAACGCCGCGAAGGTCGCGACGTACGGTGTCCAGCCGCGGGCCTGCATTCCCACGGCAGCGGCGACCATCTGCTGCTCGGCGATGTAGCACTGGAAGAAGCGGTCGGGATGTGCTCGCGCGAAGTACCCGGCGCGGGTGGAGTCGCTGACCTCGCCGTCGAGGACGACGACATCGGGGAGGGCGTCACCGAGGGCCACCAGCGCCTCCCCGTAGGCGGTACGCGTGGCGACCTCCTGGCCGGGCTCGTAGCTCGGCAGTTTCACCGGCTCGCCCGGCATGGCGTGCCCACCGGCGGGTGCCCGCGCCGGGACATCCACGGTGATCGACCGCCTGCCCCCGAGCTCGGCCACCGCCTCGTCGAGGTCCGGTACCGGTTTGCCGTGGGCGTCCTCGGCGCCTGCGACCGCGCTCACGCCCTTGCCCTTGACGGTACGAGCCAGGATGGCGGTCGGCTCGCCGGACTCCGCGGCCTCGGTGTAGGCCCGGTCGATCTGCTCCGGGTCGTGGCCGTCGACGTCCACCGTGTGCCAGCCGAGCGCTCGCAGCCGCGTCGCGTACACCGTGGTGTCCCACCCGTAGCGGGTGGGACCGCGCTGGCCGAGAGCGTTGACGTCGATGACGGCGGTCAGGTTGTCCAGCCGGTTCTGGCCCGCGTGCTCGAAGGCCTCCCACATCGACCCCTCTGCCAGCTCGCTGTCCCCGCAGAGCACCCACACCCGGTACGGAAGGTGGTCGAGGTATCTGCCTGCCAGGGCGAAGCCGACCCCGATGGGCAGGCCCTGGCCGAGCGAGCCGGTGGCCACGTCCACCCACGGCAGCCGTGGCGTCGGGTGGCCCTCCAGCCTGCTGCCCAGCGTCCGGTAGCTCAGCAGCTCCTCGTCATCGATCGTGCCCGCGGCGGCGAACATCGCGTACAGCAGCGGGGACGCGTGCCCCTTGGAGAAGATCAGGCGGTCGTTGTTCGGCTCGTGCGGATCGGCGAAGTCGTAGCGCAGGTGGCGCGCAAGGAGCACCGCCATGAGGTCCGCTGCCGACAGCCCGGACGTCGCGTGCCCGGACTGCGCCTTGTGGGTGCAACGGACGACATCCACCCGCAGTTGCTGGCCGAGCTCGGAAAGCTCCTGGATCGACGGTTCCGGACCCGACACGATCGCCTCCTTGATGTCCTGCCTTCACGTTCCGTTCCGTCGCCTCGCCCGGCTGGGTCAGGAAGCTCCTGCCGCCGGCGCCGAGTCGGTGAGTACGGAACCGAGGGGGTCTGCGCTGCTCCGTGCGCAGTGCGCGCAGCAGTAGACCGCCTCGGTCGTGTGGACCCCGTGCCCGATGATGCGGCACCGGCAGTGCGCGCAGGTGGGCGCGAGGCGGGTGATCGCGCATTCGAAGGAGTCGAACGTATGGCCGGATCCATCGGGCATGCGCACCTCGAAGGCCTGCTCGAAGTCGTTTCCGCAGGTCTCACACGTAGCCATCGCGGCATCTCCTCTCGCGCGCATGTTCGGCTGGCCACTGGGGGATTCCCACCGGCCCGCGAGATCAAACCGCCTCTACGCCGGGCGAGTGCCGCGCGCCGTATTATCCGGCGGGAGGGACCAGTAGGCTCGCCCATCCGCTGCCGCGCCCGGAGAGCCCGGCCGTGCACGGGGCATGCGATGCCGGGGCCGGTATCGGTCCGGTGTCGGCGTGTCCACGGGGAGGAGGACGCATCGAGGGACAGTTCACGACTCGGGAGCCGCGTGGCCGGCGCACGGGCCTGATCCTGCTCGCCGTGTTCCTGGTCTCCGAGGTGGCGTTCGTCGTCGCCTCCGTGCTCATCGTGGTGCCGTTCGTGCTGTTCGGCGCTCGGGATCAGGGGCTCCCGCCGGGGGCGCTCGTGGCGTCCGTGGTGGTGCCCGCGGTACTCGCGGCCGTGGTCGCGGTGGCCGGTACGGCACTGTTCGCCGGTGGCGACCGTGTGGCACGGGTGCGCCGCGAGCTCGCGGCGCGGTGGAACTGGCGGCACCTCAAGGTGGGACTGGCCATCGGGGCGGTCGGCCTCGTTGTCACGGTGCCTGCCTCGGTCATCTGGGCAGAGACCGTCGGCCGGGATCACGCCAGCTCGGCTGTCGGTGAGGTGTTCGCGGGCCGTCACCTGGGTGTGCTGGCCGGGGTCACCATGTTCGTGGGGGTGTGGCTGGTGGCGCCGCTGTGCGAGGAGCTGATCTTTCGAGGGGTGCTCTGGAGCTCGCTGGAGCACTGGCGGTGGAACCGCTGGCTGATCCTGCTTGTCACCAGCGTCGTGTTCTCCGTGGCGCACCTGGAGGTGCTGCGCAGCCCGCTCCTGCTGGTGCTGTCCATACCGATCGGACTCGCCAGGATGTACACCGGCAACGTGCTGGCCAGCATCGTCACCCACCAGGTGAACAACTTCCTGCCCGCCGTCGCCCTGCTCTTCGCCACGACGGGATGGGTGGACGTCGACGTGTAGGCGGTCTCGCGCCACGCGCCGGTGCGTGCGCCCGGCAGCCTGGTCAGCCCGGTTCGCCGCGCCGCTTGCGGTGCGCTACCCACCCGATATTGATCAGCAGGCCGAGCGCGACGGCGAACAGTACGAGCGCGAACCACAACCACCCGTCCATGCGCAGCGCGACGATGCCGGTGGCCACGCAGAAGAGGATGCCGATACCGGACACCCACAGGCGCAGGGTCAGCGCGCTGTACATCGGGGCCGCTCCGGCCCAGCCCGCGGTCGGGTCGTGATAGTCAGGCAGTCCGCGTGCGTACTCCTCGCGGGAGAGCGGGCGCTGGCGTCGTGCGGTCATACCCCGGGATGCCCCGATACCGTCACCCCGAAACCGCCGGGTGCCCGCCCCGGTTCGCGGGGTTGGTCAGAGGATCGCCAGCGGGGTGGGGGCATCCGGGGGCGGGAACTCCCGGTCCAGCTCACGCAGGTCATCCTCGGTCAGCGCCAGGTCAAGGGCCGCCGCGTTCTGCTCGACGTGCTCCGGGTTGGCCGCCTTCGGGATCGCGCAGACGCCCGGCTGGTGCAGCACCCAGGCCAGTGCCGCCTGCGCGGCCGTGACGCCGTGCCGTTCGGCGACGCGCCGGAGCGTGCCGTTGCCGAGCAGCCTGCCCTGCTCGATCGGCGAGTAGGCCATCACGGGAACGTCCCGGTCGCGGCACTGGGGCAGCAGGTCGTACTCGGGGCCCCTGCGGGAGAGGTTGTACAGGACCTGGTTGGTCACCACCCGGTCGCCGAGTTCCTCCGCCCACAGGTCGGCCAGGTCGGCGGGGTCGAAGTTGCTCACGCCGTAGTGCAGGATCTTGCCGTCCGAGCGGAGCCGCTCGAACGCCTCGAGCGTCTCCTCCAGCGGGACGTTGCCGCGCCAGTGCAGCAGGTACAGCTCGATACGGTCGGTGCCGAGCCGGGTGAGGCTGCGCTCGCACGCCTCGATCGCGCCGTGCTTGCTCGCGTTGTGCGGGAAGACCTTGCTCACCAGGAAGGCTTCGTCGCGCCTGCCGCGGACGGCCTCCGCGATCACCTCCTCGGCCCCGCCGCTGCCGTACATCTCGGCGGTGTCGATCAGCCCGAGCCCCAGGTCCAGCCCGTGCCGCAGCGCACGCGCCTCGCCCGAGCGATGCTCGGAGCGTTCCCCCATACCCCAGGTGCCCTGCCCCAGTACGGGCAGCTGTGCGTCGTCGGTGAGTCGCAGGTACCGCATGCCGTGCTCCGTGTGGTCGATCGATGCGTACGCGGCGCTCCGCGTCGGTCACCGGGAACCCTAAACCCCGGTGGCCGCGTACCCTGTTACCCCGCAGCTCACGCGCCGGAGACGTGGGACGACGCCAAGGCGTCCCGGATGCGGTCGACGATGCCGATTCCCGGATCGATGATCAGGTTGCTCGGCGGCTTGTCCGGCGCCCCCGGATGCGGATGGGTCGGTGCGCTGTCCTTGGCCAGCGCCATCTTGGCGCCGAGCCGGTTGAGGTGATCGGTGCCGCAGGCCGCCTCGAGCTGTGGCAGCATCCGCTCCCGCTCGCTGTCGAAACCCTGCCGCGTGCGGTCGGCCAGCGACCCGAGCAGCTGCTCGAAGCGCGCGTCCGAGGGTGAGGTGCGCTCGAGCTCCTTCATCGCCTCTTCCGCACGCGCGTGCTCGTCGAGCAGCTGGTCGACGAGCACGGACCCGTCGGGGACCCGGTGGCGCACCTCGGGATAGAGGTACTGCTCCGTGACGGTGATGTGCCGGACGAGCGTGGCGATGATGTGATCCACAAGCTGCCTGCGGTACTCCGGGCCGGCCGTGTCCCGTTCCAGCTCCTCGAACAGGCCCTCGATCTCGCGGTGCTCGCCGTGGATGGCCTGGACGAGTTCCTCGTCGCCGTTGGTCGTCGTCATCCTGCGCTCCGTTGTCTCCTGCGCGCTCGGTACGTCACCACCCGGGTACCCGTGTGACGGTCACGACAATCCCGGCCGGGACGGCCCGCACGGGGTGTGATGATGGGCCGTCGCGGGTAATCGCCCTTCGGGGTCGACCGTCATGCCTCGCGAGCACGGCGACTCCACAGAGGATGAACGTCGTGGCTGTCTCCCGGCGGGCCGAAGTCGCCGCGCCCGGTGACGTCAGTGGAAAGGGGTGAGTCCCATGGCACAACTGCGGGTCGAGACGCCGACCACCGTCCCGATCCGGCGGTCGCCGGTGCGGTCGGTAGCGGCGGCGTTCGCGTGCCTGCTTGTCGTGCTCGGTGTGGCTGGGTTCGTTCCCGGACTCACGTCGGACCTGACGCAGCTGAGTGTGGCGGGCCCGGGATCCGGAGCCATGCTGTTCGGCGGCATCCAGGTATCGGTGCTGCACAATCTCGTGAACGCCGCCATCGGCGCGTGGGGCCTGACCGCGATCGACAGGCCGATACCGGCCAGGTCGTTCCTGCTCGGGGCCGGGGTCGTCTACGTGGCGCTGTGGATGTACGGCATGTTCGTCGGGCAGCACTCCGCGGCGAACGTACTGCCCGCCGACGCCGCGGGAACGATCCTGCACGCGGCCCTCGGGCTCGGCATGGTCATCACCGGCCTCTTGCTGGGCAGGGGGACCGGCATGGGGACCGGAAGCAACCTGACGGCCCGGTGACCGCACGCTGCCCTGCGGTCCCGGCGGCTACTGTGCCGGCCCGGATCGGGGAGCGCACCCGGTTGGAGTGGGGCCCGGCCTGCCGCCGTGACCGCCGAACATCGGTACCCGAGCGCAGCGGGGTGTGGTAGACAGGCCCCCACGAACTACTCGGCCGTTCGGGAGGGTCGGTGCGTAGCGAGGACTGGGACGCGAAGTTCGCCGCGAGCGAGCCGCTCTTCTCGGATGCCCCCAACCAGTTCGTCGCGGCCGAGCTGGCGGACGCGCCACCGGGCACCGCGCTGGATGTGGCCGCGGGCCAGGGCCGCAACGCCGTCTGGCTGGCAGAGCAGGGGTGGCGGGTCACGGCCGTCGACTTCTCGCCGGTCGGACTGTCCCGCGCGGAAGCGCTCGCGGCCGAACGCGCGGTCGACCTGAACCTGGTGCGAGCCGACGTCACCGGCTGGCAACCCCCGGCCGCCGCCTTCGACCTGGTGCTGGTCGCGTACCTGCAGATCCCGCACGCCGAGCTGGTTCCGGTGCTGCGGGCCGTCGCCGGCGCGGTCGCCCCCGGTGGCTCCCTGCTCGTCGTCGGCCACGACAGGGACAACCTCACGCACGGGACCGGCGGGCCCCAGGACGAGGGTGTGCTGTACACCGTCGACCTGGTGTCGGGCGCGCTGGACGCGCTGCGCGTGCACCGCGCCGAGCAGGTCACCCGCACCGTCCCCACCGACGACGGCCACCGCACCGCCATCGACACCCTCGTCATGGCCACCACCCCGTAGGGGGTGGAGCCGAATGTCACGTTCGGCTCCTTCTAAGGAACCGAGGTCACCTTCGGCTCCTTCCCGTCGCATCGCCGGGCGGCCGCTCAGGTGGGAGCCCAATGTCACGTTCGGCTCCTTAGAAGAACCAGCGGTCACCTTCGGCTCCCTCCCGCCGGTGTGGTGTGGGCCGGCGCGGCGCGGTACCCGGTGGAGCGGGCGCGCACGGGAGTGCGAGTGTGTCCCTGGCAACGTCACGCCCGGCCGGTATCGCCCTGCCCGACGCGCAGTGTGATACTGCCGGTACGTCTGCGTGCTCACCCGCCGCGCGCCCGGATCCGTGTCGAAGGAGGACCACGTGGCACTCGAACAGCTCCCCGCTGGATCGCAGCGTGATCGCCGCGGCCGTGGCGACGGCGGTGGCGGGGACCCGTCCGGCGGGCTGTTCGGCATGGCGGGCAAGCTCGTCGGCCAGGCGGCACGCACCAGCTACGACCTGGCCAAACGGCTGCCCGGCGCGGAGGCGGCCGAGCGCGAGCTGCACAAGCTCGAGCAGGTGGCACTGACCGAGCTCGGCAAGCGGCTGGACGATGTCACCGACCCCTACCTGGCCCCGCTGCGCAGGCCCGCCGCGGGCCACGGGGACGGCTACGGTACCGCAGGGCCTTCGGCCGGGAGCGGTTTCGGGGGAGCTGCCCTCCCGACGGGCTCGGAGGGCGAGCTCGAGCCGCTCCGGGCGGCCATGGCCGAGCTGCTGAACCGCTCCATCGGCTACACCGAGGACGAGGCGCTGGAGTACCTGTACGCCGTGGTGCTGCGGCAGCTCACGCCCGATGAGGCCCGCATGGTCTCCGCGCTGTCCGACGGGTCCCCGTTCCCCGTCGTGCACGTCGCGGAGCGAAGCGGTGTCAGCGGAACCGGCAACACCGTGCTGCGGAACATGTCGAGCCTGGGCAAGGCGGCCGGGGTCACGCTGCCCGAACTCGTCCCGCACTACGTCACGCGGCTGTGCTCGCTCGATCTGGCCGAACTCAGCGACGAGTCGACCACGTTGCAGACCCAGTACGAGATCCTGCTGGCCGAGGAAGAGGTCCGCACGGCACTGGAAGCGACCAAGCGCCCGAAGGTGACGCGCAACACACTCCGCCTCTCGCGGTTCGGTGCGCGCTTCTGGCAGGCCTGTGACCCCACCGGCTGCCCGAACACGGCGGAGCGCCGCTGAGCGCGGTTCCTGCGCGAATAGCAGAATCCGGTGCATGATCGGTAGCGCTGCGTCGGCATCATCACACGGGTTTCACCATTACCGCAGGTAGCGTGGCCCGGCCACGCGTTCGGGACGGCTGCCGGCGTGCGGTTCTGTTAGGTTGAGATCCGAGGTTTCCCGCTTCCCCGAGTCGTGGAGGAGGTCGATATTCGTCGGCGCGCACCGGGCGGGAGCCACGAAAGTCAGGGTGCGTGCGTGGGGTGCACCCGTGTGTTGGATAGTGCGGTGACATGTCCGGGAACGTAGTAATCGAACAGCCGTCCGTGAGCGATGGCGCGGCCATGTGGCGCCTGGCACGAGATTCGGGGTCGCTGGACCTGAATCCCCCGTATACATACCTGCTCTGTTGTTACCAGTTTCACGATACGTCGGTTGTTGCCCGTTTTGACGGGGAAGTCGTCGGTTTCCTGACGGGTTTCCGCGAGCAGCGCTCGCCGGAGACGGTATTCTTCTGGCAGTTGGCCGTCGACGATTCGCAGCGTGGAACAGGGCTCGCGCGAACGATGGTCGACGCACTGACCACCAGGGTGGTCGAGCAGGACGCCCGGTACATCACGCTGTCCGTCACGCCGGACAATCACGCCTCGAACGCGTTGTTCCGGTCGCTCGCCGAACGCTGGAATGTGCAGCTGACCACCAGTTGGTTGTTCGAGAAGGACGTTTTCCCGAGCGAGACTACGCACGAGCCGGAGGAGCACTTCCGCATCGGCCCGTTCCCCCGGTCGTCGGCGCGATAGGCGGTACGCGCGGCGCCACGGGACAATCGCACTATCGCACAACGAAGAGCAACGTATGGACCACATATAGGAGGATCGCCGACAGGCGACCGGACGGAGTAGTTGTGAGCATTTTCGAGAAGCTTGAATCGCAGGTGCGGAGTTACAGCCGCGGCTGGCCCGTGGTGTTCCACCGGGCGCAAGGCAGCTGGTTGTACACCGAGGACGAGAAACCCTACCTGGACTTCTTCGCCGGGGCGGGTGCCCTCAATTACGGGCACAACAACCCGGTGCTCAAGCAGGCGCTGCTGGACTACATCTCCTCGGACGGCGTGACGCACTCGCTGGACATGCACACCGTCGCCAAGCGCGACTTCCTGAACGCGCTCGACGAGGTCGTGTTCGGTCCGCGTGACCTGCACTACAAGGTGACGTTCCCCGGGCCGGGCGGTGCCAACGCCGTGGAGGCCGCGCTGAAGCTGGCCAGGAAGGTGACCGGTAAGGAAGCGGTCATCAACTTCACCAACGCGTTCCACGGCATGACGCTCGGCGCGCTGTCGGTGACGGGTAACTCGATGAAGCGCGGCGGGGCCGGTATCCCGCTGGTGCACGCCACACCCATGCCGTACGCCAGCTACTTCGGCGGTGCCTACCCGGACTTCCTGTACTTCGAGCGGCTGCTCGACGACTCCGGTAGCGGGTTGAACGAACCGGCCGCGGTCATCGTGGAGACCGTGCAGGGCGAGGGCGGCATCAACGCCGCGGAACTGGACTGGCTGCGCAGTCTCGACGAGATCTGCAAGCGCCGCGAGATCCTCCTGATCGTGGACGACGTGCAGATGGGCTGCGGCCGGACCGGACCGTTCTTCAGCTTCGAGGACGCGGGCATCAAGCCGGACATGATCTGCCTGTCCAAGTCGATCGGCGGGTACGGGCTGCCGCTGGCACTGACGCTGATCCGCCCGGACCTGGACGTGTGGGCCCCCGGCGAGCACAATGGCACGTTCCGCGGCATCAGCCCGGCCTTCGTCACCGCGGCCGAGGCGTTGCGTACTTTCTGGACCGACGACTCCCTGGAGAAGTCCACGAGGGCGAAGGGCGAGCGGGTCGGCGCGGTGCTGACCGAGATCGCCGACGAGCACGCGGATCTGGGTCTGGTCGCCAAGGGGCGCGGGCTCGCTCGCGGGCTGGAGTTCCCCGACGGCGAGACCGCGGACAAGGTGTGTGCCGCCGCGTTCGAGCGCGGCCTGCTCATGGAGACCTCCGGTCCCGACGGGGAGGTGGCCAAGCTCCTGCCGCCGTTGACGGTGACCGACGACGAGGTGGAGCACGGCCTCGGGATAATCAAGGAGTCGGTGGCCGCGACGCTGCGCTGAGCCGACGGCCGCACCGGTACGTCCACAGGTGGCGACAACGACAGAAGGAGACCGAGAAGTGATCGTCCGTACCCTCGACGAGATCACCGACACCGAGGCCGACATCAAGACGCCGAACTGGCGCAGCAAGCGCATCGTGCTGGCCAAGGAGAAGGTCGGGTTCTCGTTGCACGAGACCACGCTCTACCCCGGAACGGTCAACGATTTTTGGTACGCTAACCATATCGAGGCCGTGTTGATTGTCGAGGGTGAGGGCGAGCTCACCGACAAGGAAACCGGCGAGACCTACCCGTTGCGGCCGGGCTCGATGTACCTGCTGAACGAGCACGAGAAGCACCAGGTCCGCCCGACGACGCAGATGCGGGCGGTGTGCGTGTTCAACCCGCCGGTGACGGGTAAGGAGGTGCACGACGAGAACGGCGTGTACCCGCTCGTCGTCGAGGACGGCGAGGACGAGGTCTCTGCCTGAGTACAGCGCATAAGCGCATACAAGTACCCGAAAGCGGGTACACAACCGAATAGCGTTAGCACTCGCACCGCCCCGGTCGGCCTCAGCGCTGCCCGGGGCAGTGGACTTTCGTGACCCGACCGAGGAAAGGAAGCACATAACCTGACGCGAGGAGGCTACTGGGATGATGCTCACGGGAACGCGAGTCGCGGACGCTTACCCGACCCGAACCGCCGGTGAGCGTGAACCGTTCGATCGGACCCATCCTGCCGTCTGGGGAACGGAACAGGACGGTCCACTCGATGCCGCCACGCTGGCGTCGCACGAGTCCAACGGGTTTTCCGTCGTCGAGCAGCTGCTCTCCCCGGCGGAGGTGCAGGGTTACTGGCAGGAGCTGACCCGGCTGTCGAACGACCAGGAGCTCGCCGGTGACGAGCGAGTGGTCACCGAGAAGAAGTCCGGGGAGGTGCGCTCGGTCTTCGAGGTGCACAGGCTGAGCGAGCTCATCACCGAGCTCGTACACGACTCCCGGGTGCTGGACCGTGCGCGCCAGATCCTCGGCGACGACGTCTACGTCCACCAGTGCCGGGTCAACTATATGCCCGGTTTCGAAGGCGCGGGCTTCTACTGGCACTCGGACTTCGAGACCTGGCACGCCGAGGACGGCATGCCGGTACCCCGCGCGGTGAGCTGCTCGATCGCGCTCACCGACAACTACCCGTTCAACGGGGGTCTGATGGTCATGCCCGGATCGCACCGTGTTTTCGTGCCGTGTGCCGGCGAGACCCCGCGTAACCACTACCGGGACTCGCTGCGGGAGCAGGAGATCGGTGTGCCGAGCAAGCACGAGATCACGAAGCTTGCCGCCGAGTACGGTATCGAGCAGTTCACCGGCCAGGCTGGATCCGCCCTGTGGTTCGACTCGAACGTGATGCACGGTTCGGGCAACAACATCACCCCGTACCCGCGTTCGAACATCTTCATCGTGTTCAACAGCGTGACCAACGCCCTCGTCGAGCCGTTCGCCGCCGACGAGCCGCGGCCGAACTTCATCGCGAACCGGGACTTCACTCCACTGTCCCGCTGATGTCCCGCGCGGCCCGGCCGGGCTTGTGTTTTGGGCCACGCGTGATGCGGCGAGTGACTAGGCTGTCCGCCGTGGGTGCCGTGGGGCGCTGATCCACCAGCAGGCGCCCCACGGCGACGCGGTACCAAACCCCGCTCACCAGCGCGGGTACAGGAGGCGGACGTGGGCACCAGGGACGGGGCGGAACGCGACCGCGTGCCCGCCCCGGCCGGTGGCGGGCTGTGGGTCCAGCTCCTCGGCCCGGTCACGTTGCTTGTCGATCAGCGTCCGGTCGCGGTGGGCGGGCCCGGCGCGCGCGGCGTGCTCGCACTCCTCGCGCTCAACGCCAATCAGGTGCTCGCGCAGGGCGAGATCATCGACGCGCTGTGGGGGCACGATCCGCCCGCGACGGCTCGCACCATCGTGCACGGTCACGTATCCAGCCTGCGCCGCACCTTGGCCAGGGCACAGGAAGCCGTCCCGGAGGCTGTGCCCCGCGTCGAATTACGCACGGTATCGCCCGGTTACCAGCTGATGATCGACGAGCAGCGGGTGGACGCGCACCGGGCGCGGGCGTTGCTCGAACGGTCCGAGCGGATGGCGCCTGCCCGCCGCGCCGGGGTGCTCGCCGACGCGATCGCGCTCTGGCGGGGGCCGGTACTGGCCGACGTCGGCGAGTTCATCACGGCGCCGGACCTCGAGGAGCTGCGCCTGGCGATCCACGGCGCCAGGATCGATGCCGAGCTCGAACTCGGCAGGCATTCCGAGTCGATCGCGGAGATCGGCGCCCTGGTGCGGGAGAACCCGCACTCCGAGCGGTTCACCGGGCAGCTGGTGCGCGCCCTGTATCACTCGGGGCGCAGGGCCGACGCTCTCGACGCGTACCACAATTTCTCCAGGCGCCTGGTCAGGGAGCTCGGCATAGAACCCGGCCCGGGATTGCGCGAGCTGCACGGCCGCGTGCTGGCCGACGACCTCGACGCAGGTGACAAGGACGACGAAGACCGGGCGCGGCACGTGGCACCCATGCAACTGCCGCCCGCGATCCCGGCGCTGGCCGGACGAGCCGCGGCGTTCGAGTGGCTGGACGACCTGCTGGCGCGGGCGGGCAGCAACAGCCACGTCGTCGGTATCGTCTCGGGCACAGCGGGTGTCGGCAAGAGCGCGCTCGTGCTGTCCTGGGCGCACCGTGTCGCGGAACGGTTCCCCGACGGGGTGCTGTATGCGGGCCTGTGCGGTTTCGACCCGAACCACCCGCCGCGCGACCCCGTCGAGGTACTGGCCCAGTTGCTGAATGGTCTCGGAGTTCGCTCCTCGGAGCTTCCGGAGACGGTGGACGAGCGGGCGGGCCTGTACCGGTCGTTGCTCGCCGGTCGCAGGGTTCTCGTGGTGCTCGACGACGCGCGCACCGCAGCGCAGGTGCGCCCGTTGCTGGCCCCTGCCGCGGGGGCGGTCACGGTGGTGACCTCCCGGGCACGGTTGGACGATCTCGCGGTGTCCGCCGCCGCCAGGCTGCTGACGCTGAGCACGCTGCGGCATTGCGACGCGGCGCGCGTGATCACCGAGCTGACCGACGATCGGCCGGAGCTGGCCGAGCTCTCCGGTACGCTCGCCGAGCTGTGCGGGTACCTGCCGCTCGCGCTTCGCATCGTCGGTGCCCGGCTGGCCGGGCGCCCGCCGGGTGCGGCGCACGAGCTCATCGGTGCACTGCACGACGAGCGAACCAGGCTCGGCGCGCTCGAGCTGGACAGCACGGGAGCCGACGAGGCCCCCATCGGGGTGCGTGCCGCGCTGGACGTCTCGGTGGCGGAGCTCAGCGCGACCGAGGCGGAGACGCTGTGCGCGCTCGGCGTCTTTCCCGGCGGCGCCGTGCGTCCGCACCTCGTCGCCGCGCTGTGCGTGATCGACGTCAGCGAGGCGCGCAGGAGGTTGCGGGGGCTTGCCGCGCAGAACCTGCTCACCGAGAGTGCCCCGGACACCTTCGTCGCTCACGACCTGGTCCGTGCTTACGCCGCCGAGCTGGCACGCCACGGGGAGGACGACTCCGGCTGCGTGCTGCTGACCCGCGCGCTGGACTACTACCTGGCTGTCGCCGACACCGCACGGCGGTCTCTCGGGACGGTCGTCGATGGGCTGGACTGCCGTCACCGGGTCCCGGCCGAGGCGGTCCCGGATGTCGACGGCTTCGACCGCGCGCTGGACTGGTTCGCCGCGGAATGGCCGAACGTGCTGGCCATGGTCCGCCGGGGCCTGGCGGCCGGCCGTGTGGCCGAGGTCTGGCAGCTCGCGCGGCTGGCTCACCCGTACCGGGTGAACCGGCCGCACTGGGACGACTGGATCGCCCTCGTCGACACGGGCCTGAGCGCGGCGCGGGAGGCGGCGGATCAGCACGCGCTGTTCTGGATGCTGATCTCGCGCTGCGCCGCACGGTTGATCTTCGAACGGCTGGACGGCCTGCTCGACGATGCCGAGCGGGCACTGGAGATCGCCGAGCGGCTCGGTGAACGCTCGCTCGAGGTGACGGCACGTATCCACAGGGGCTGCGCGCTGACCTCGCTCGGCAGGCACTCGGAGGCGTTCGCCGCGCAGCTGGCGGCGCTCGCCGAAGCGGAGAGTATCGGTGATGAGACCCTGCGCGTCCAGGCGATGCACAACTACGCCGAGGCGCAGAAGCGAGCCGGTGGCTACTCCGAGGCGATCGAGTTCCAGAGCAGGGCATTCGAGATGTACGCGCGGCTGGGCCTGCACGGGGATGTGATCCGGGGGCTGGCGAACCTGGCGGAGATGAAGCTGTACGCGGGCGATCTCGTGGAGGCGGAGCGGACCGCGCGCGACACCATCGAGCTGGCGGCCGAGCGGGACTTCACCTTGCAGGAGGGGGTGGGCAGGCTGATCCTCGGCCGCGTGCTGCGCTCGCGCGGTGACCTGGACGGCGCCTGCACCGAGCTGGCCGCGGCGCTGGAGCTGCACGAGCTGGTGGGTGACGCGCACGTGGACGATCTCCGCGCCGAGCTGAAACGGGTGCGAGCCGAGTTCGGTGCGCCGAGCCGGGAACCGCGCGGGCCTTAGCGTGGTCTTAGTGGCGCGGGCTGCGGCGACGCTAGCCTGCACGGGGTGGCGCGGGTGATCGCTGCGACGCGGCGCAGCGCCGCGGCCCGGTACTCGGATGGCCTGCTGGTTTATGACCCCGGCGCCACCTCGTGCCCGCCCCGCGGGTGCGGGCGGGTGGGCCGGTCGGCGCGGGTGGGGGAACGTGCCGACCGGCTCGCGTGACTCGACCCGTCGCCCGGTCGGCGGCTGCCCCCAGTTGACAGCGCCAGTTGACGGCTCCGGTTAGCGGCTCCTGCGGCCCCGTCAGTCCCCGCTGCGCGCATCTACCGGGTCGCCGCCCGTCCCGGTGTCTTCGGTGGCCGGTGCACCGGCATGACCGTTCGGCGACACCGTCCGGATCCGCTCGTCGGGCTCGACGGGCGTGAGCTCGGGACGCTTGGGTAGCACCCCGTCGCCGAGGGACTCCCTGCGGATGCGCCTGCCGATCCACGGCAGCACGTGGGCCCGTGTCCACTCGATGTCGGAGCGGCGCTGGGAGATCCAGTTGTTCTTCTCGGCCTCGCGTTCCTCGTCGGCGTTGCCCAGCGGCTTGCGCCAGTCCTCCTCTGTGGGGATGCCGAGGGTCTCGGCGGTGCGCAGGGCGATGCGCCGGTGCGCCTCGGCGGTGAAGTGCAGCCGGTCCTCGCTCCAGGCGCGCGGGTCGCGCAGCACGTCCATCGCCCACAGGTCCACGACGCTGGCCCCGTGCCGCTCGGCGATGGCGCGGATGTCGGCGTTGTAGATGGCGATCTTGCCGCGCAGCCGGTTCATCACCGACATCTGCTTGGTGTCCGGACCTGCGAAGAGCAGCACGTCGATCCCTGCCGCGCGCAGCCGCCCGATCATGTCGTCGAAGCGGGCCGCAACGTCGTCGACATCGACGCCGGGTAGCAGGATGTCGTTGCCGCCGGCGCACACCGTGACGAAGTCGGGTCGTAACTCGAGAGCGACAGGGAGCTGCGTCTCGATGATCACGTCGAGGCGCTTGCCGCGCACCGCGATGTTGGCGTACTTGAAGTCCGGCTTGTCCTCGGCGAGCATGGCGGCGAGCCGGTCGGCCCAGCCGAGGAAGGAGCCGTCGGGCAACTGGTCGTTGAGGCCTTCGGTGAAGCTGTCGCCGATCGCGATGTAGCTGTTGAACGAATGCACCACTCACTCCCTTCCGCTGCATCGTGAACAACCATGCCGTTTCCCCCGGGCACGCGCCGCGCACGATAGTGTTGCCGATCCCCCATGCCTGAGCCGTGCGCAACCGGCGTTCCGGAAGGCAGCGCAGTGCGTGCCGGTGCGGGCCCGTCTCTCCAGCGTACCCCCAGGGTGCACGGCAGGTTAGGCTTACCTGTATGGAGCGCATGCGGCAGGGTGGGAACGTGCAGCATACCCCGTCGGCCACTGTGGAGCATGTCTCGCTCGCCGAGCTGCTCGGCGGGCGTCGCGGCGCGGTGGACGCCAGCCTGCCCCCGCTGGCCTTCGTTCTGGCCTGGCTCGTCGCCGGTCACTCGATCGTGTGGGGTGCCGTCGTGGCGGTCGCGGTGAGCGCGGTCATCGGGGTGTTCCGGCTCCTCAGGGGGCAGAAGGCGCGGGCCGTGGTGCTGAGCCTGGCCGCTGTGATCGTCGCGTCCGCCATCGCGCTCTACACCGGCCGCGCGCAGGACTTCTTCCTGCTGCAGCTGTTCGCCAACATGGCGAGTGCCCTGGTGTGGGCGGGCAGCATCGTGCTGCGCTGGCCGATGCTGGGCGTGGTGCTCGGCGCGGTGCTCGGCCAGCGCACCCGGTGGCGCCGCGACCCGGACCTGCTGCGGGCGTACTCCCTGGCGAGCTGGGTGTGGGTCGGGCAGTACACCGTGCGCGTCGTGGTCTTCGGTGCGTTGTGGGCCACCGGACACGTTGTCTCGCTCGGGGTGGCGCGGGCCGTGCTGACCTGGCCACTAGTGGCATTGTGCGTCGCGGTGAGCGGCTGGGTGCTCCATCGCGCGCTGCCCGACGGCCACCCGGGTATCCGGCACCCGCGGGCGGCCCCGCGTGCCGAGGGCTGACTCCGGGCCGTCACCGCCCCTCGGGTACCCAGTTGCCGTGGAAGCCGTGCGGCACCCGGGTGGGCAGGTGGATGCTCGCGACGGTGTCCAGGCTGCCGGCGTCGAGCAGGACCAGGTCGCTGGTGTCGTTCGGCGCGTCGTAGACGAACCCCATGAGCACCCCGTCGTCCTCGGCCGCGTCCGGGCGGTGCGGTTCGAAGACGAACTCGGTCGGTTGCCGACCCGCGCCGAAGGAACGGTGCCGTACCTCGCCCGTGGTCAGGTCGTGCTTGAGTACGGCGCCGCCGGGATCCAGCCGGGCACCGGTGGTGATCGAGTAGCCGTAGCGGTGCTTGCGACCGACCAGCCGCTCGTCGAGCCGGGGGAACTCCTGCCCGCGATCGTCCAGCCGGTCCTCGCGCACCGTCCTCGCGGCGAGGTCCACGGTCCAGCGGTCGAGGGTGGGGGTGCCCTCGTTCGGTCCGCGCAGGTCGGTGTCGAACATCTTGGGGTGGCGTATCACGTCCAGCACGACGGTGTCGCCGTCGTCGTAGGCGTTGAGCGGGTGGAACACGTAGCAGGGGTGCACGTCGAACCACCGCACGTCACGCGCGTCACCGTCGCGCGGCAACACGCCGACACGCGCCGGATAGCGCGGGTTCCAGCGGTAGGGCAGGGCGGAGTTGGGGCGCAGCCTGCGGCCGATCATGGCGGTGACGGGGTCGGGTACACGTACCCGGCCGACCAGGGCGGACAGCACCAGCCGTGCCGGCCCGCGCAGGCCGGGTGGCACCGTAGCCGCGGTAGCCTGCCGGGCGTCGAAGGTGACGGGTAGGTCGTAGAGCACCACGTGCTTCTCGGTGAGCGAGAAGTCGTGCATCATCGGTGAACCCGTGACCTCGATGTCCACCGTGCGGCGGGCCCGGCCGTCGGTACCGATCACCGAGTACCGCACCGTGTTGCCCCAGCCGAAGAAGTACGACACGGCGTGCAGCTCACCGGTGTCCGGGTCGCGCTTGGGGTGGGCCGTGTAGCCGCCGGGCAGCGTGCCGTCGAAGTCGCACGGGCCGACCGTGTCGAGCTCGTGGGTGAGCTCGTGGTTCGCCACCCCGCCCTCGATGAGCGCGAGCGTGCGGCCGGCGTGACCGAGCACGCTGGTGTTGGCCCCCACGTTCTGGAAACCCGCGCGGTGTTCGCCGCCGCCGTGCCGTTCACCGAGCTGCTCGGCCACGTGTGGCGTGCGTACCCAGCGATTGCGATACCACTCCGCCTTGCCGTCCCGTATCCGGACGCCGTGCACCATGCCGTCGCCCATGAACCAGTGATAAGTGTCCGGGTCGATCTCCGAGATCGGGTTGGGGCCGTTACGGAGGAACCGGCCGTCCAGGTGCTCCGGGATCGACCCGGTGACCGGCAGATCGGTGAGCGTGTGCTCGTGGCGCACGGGGGCGAAGTTCCCGGCGACGTATGGTGCGTCCATCGCGCGCTCGCATCCGGAATAACGATGTTATGGATCCGTACGGGCCATGTATAACACCGTTATGGAAGAATGGCAATGACCCCGAACGGTGGGAGGGAACGTGGCCGAGCCCGGCACCCGTGAGCGTCTCGTCGACGCCGCGATCCACCTGCTGTCCGAGGGTGGTCCGGACAGCGTGCAGGCACGCAAGCTCGCCGCGGATGTCGGTGTGTCCACGATGGCGGTGTACACCCACTTCGGTGGGATGGGCGGGCTCGTCGAGGCCGTGGCGCGAACCGGCTTCGACCGGTTCAACACCCGGCTTGCGGAGGTACCCCGCGGTACGGACCCGGTGGAGGACCTGTTCCGCCTCGGTGATGCCTACCGCGAGTACGCCCTGGGTAGCCCGAACCTGTACAGCGTGATGTTCGGTATCTCGGCACCCGCCGGGCATCGCCTGGCAGGCGGGGACGTGACCAGCGACGGTCCGGGGGAGCACCTACCGGAGGGGCAGGAAGCCTTCGGTCAGCTCGAGACCGTGGTGTCCCGGGCCATGCACGCGGGACGGCTGCGTACCGGCGATCCGGCCGCGGTGGCCGGGCAGGTCTGGAGCGCGATACACGGCTACGTCCTGCTGGAGATCGCGGGCTACTTCGGCGAGCTCGGTAGGGGGATGGACATCGTCGGAACACCCATCGCGATCAACCTCGTCATCGGCCTCGGGGACACGGGGGATGCGGCCCGGGCCTCGGCTCAGCGGGTGTGGGGCGGCTGAACACGCCGCCGGAAGCCGGGTGGGCGCACGTCACGGCGGCACGTCATCCCGCGCACACGATCTCCGTGAGCAGGTCCGCGTCGATGTTGCCGCCGGAGACCACGGCCACGGTGCGCCCCTGTGGAAGTTCGTGGTCCCGGTAGAGAGCCGCCGCCACCGCGACCGCCCCGCTCGGTTCGGCGACCAGCCGGGACCGCAGCGCCAGAGCGTGGACCGCGTCCCGGATCTCCTGCTCGGTGACGGTGACGACCGCGTCGACGACCTCGGTCAGGTGCGCGAACGTCAGCTCGGAAGGCTGGGTACGCAGGCCGTCCGCGACGGTGCGGGCCCGGAGCTCGCCCGGCCAGTCCACCCGGTGCCCCTCACGCAGTCCCTGGGCGGTGTCGCCTGCCAGCTCCGGCTCGACTGCCACGACCGCGGCGTGCGGCCGTAGGTGCCGGACAGCGGTGCCGACGCCGGATGCGAGCCCGCCCCCGCCGACCGGGACGAGGACGACGTCGACGTCACCGAGCTGTTCGACGATCTCGATGCCGACCGTGCCCTGCCCGGCGATCACGTCAGGATGGTCGAAGGGCGGGACGATGCGCCTTCCGTGCTCCTCGGCGAGCCGCTGGGCCTCGCGTTCCCGGTCGGCCATGGCCACGGTAACGATCTCGGCCCCGTAAGCCGCCGTTGCGGTGACCTTGACCTGCGGCGCGGAGTCCTGCATGACGATGGTGGCGGGAACGCCGAACAGCCACGCGGCGCGCGCGACGGCCGAGGCGTGGTTCCCGCTGGAGTAGGTGACCACGCCCCGCGCGCGGTCGGCGTCGTCCAGGGCTGCGATCGCGTTGTAGGCCCCGCGGATCTTGAACGCGCCGGTGGGTTGCAGGCTCTCCGGTTTCAACCACAGCGGCCTGCCGGTCGACCAGGGTTGCGCCAGTAGCGGCGTCCGTACTGCGGCCTCGCCGGTGCGCCGGGCAGCGGCCTCGATATCGGTGATCGTCACTCGGTCCACCACGACATTGTCGCAGATATCAAAGCTGTCCACTGTAGACAAAAATGTGGTAGCGGTCACCGCGGGCAACGAGTACGGTGTGACAAGCGTGGTGTAGTGCGGAAGGCGGAATGTCTTCCGTCCCCTGCGACACCATGAGCGGGTGTGATGAGCGAGCAGTCCTCCGAGAAGGCCGGGAAGAAGAGCGCCCTCCGGCCGGCGCAGGTCGGTGCCACGGCACTGGCGTCGCTGACGGCCGCGTTCCTGGCGTCCACGCTCGGCGTCTACGGCACCATCGCAGGCGCGGGCATCTTCAGCTTCATGCTGACCATCGGCTCGGAGCTGTACCTGCGCTCGTTCGAGCGCACCAAGGACGCCGCGAGGCGCGCGAAGGTCACGGCGCGTGCCAGGAACGGCACGTCGGGGCTTGCCGGGGACGGCGAGACCGCCGACGCGGGCGCCACCGCTACGTTCCGCCTGCCGACCGGGCCGACCCCGGCCGAGGACGCTCCCACCGGCGAGCGCCTGCCCCCGCACGAGGCGACCGGCTTCACCGGCACGCTGGACGAGCCGGATCCCGGCTCCGCAGGCGAGGAGGACGAGCAGGACCAGCAGGACGAGGCCGCGCAGGAGGGGACGCGACGCTTCTCGCTGCGGCGGGTGCGCTGGCCCCTGGTTATCGGGACGAGCTTCGCGGTGTTCCTGCTGGTGATGCTGGCCATCACGGGCTTCGAGCGGATCACGGGAAATGCCGTCTCCGGGCAGGGCGGCACCACCATCGGCACCGTGATCGGTGGGGACGACGGGGACCGACCTGCACCGTCTCCCCGGGAGGACGATTCCGGCGAGCAGGACGAGCAGGCGCCCGAGCCGACCTCGCCGGAGGACACGGACGCCCCCGAACCGACCGAGGGGAACGAATCCCCACCGGAGGAGGAGCAGGACGAGCCGGAGGAGCGCGACGGCGAGCCCGTCGACGAGCCGGACGACGGCGATCTCGAACTCCCCGACGACCAGGGCGCCCCGCAGCACGACGAGTCGGGCTAGTGGCTGGGCGGGGCCGAGCCGAAGGGCCTCTTCGGTGCGTATGTGGTACCCGAGGAGTCCCTCGGCTCGCACCCCGCGCCGGGTGTCAGCGGTCGCCGTCGCGCAGCATCGCGGACAGCTCGGCGGCCGCCGCACGCGGGTCGTCCGCCTCGGTGATGGCGCGCACGACCACGATCCGCTGCGCACCGGCCTCGAGAACCTCGGGCAGGCGTGCCCTGTCGATGCCCCCGATGGCGAACCACGGGCGCTGCGGTGCCGAGCCTGCCGTCGCGCGCACCAGGTCCAGCCCGGGAGCGGTCCTGCCCTCCTTGGTCGGCGTCGGCCAGCACGGGCCCGTGCAGAAGTAGTCCACCCCCGCCTCCTGTGCCGCGGTCCTGGCCTGCGCGGTCGAGTGCGTCGAGCGCCCGATGGCCGGGGCCTGCCCGACGATCCGCCGCGCAAGCGAGACCGGGATGTCGTCCTGGCCCAGGTGCAGGATGTCCGCGCCCACTTCCAGGGCGATATCGGCGCGGTCGTTCACCGCGAGCAGCGCCCCGTGCCGCGCGCAGGCCTCGGCGAGAACCTCGAGCGCGGCCAGCTCGGCGGCGGCCTCCAGCGGGACACCGTCCCGCTTGTCCCGCAGCTGGAGGATGTCCACCCCGCCTGCGAGGGCGGCGTCGGCGAACTCCGCGAGATCGCCGCGCTCGGTCCTGGCATCGGTGCACAGGTACAGGCGGGCATCGGACAGGCGGTTCCGGATCTGGTCAGCTGTGCGGCCGGGCATGGTCGTCACGGTACCTTCCGGCCCCGCCGTGCACGGTGGCTAACCGGGGCGACTCGCGATACCGTGGTAACCGTCCGCACGGGAGCCCATGGATGCAGATGCCGGGCTGAGAGGGAGCGACGGCTCCGACCGTGGAACCTGATCCGGGTCATACCGGCGCAGGGAGCGTGAGAGTTGATGACAAGCGACGGACGTGTGGCCGTAGTCGGTGGCGGCGTCATCGGGTTGTCCGTGGCATGGCGCCTGTCCGGCGAGTACGCGGTGACACTGTTCGACCCCGTCCCGGCCCGTGGTGCCTCCTGGGTGGCAGGCGGCATGCTGGCGCCCGCGACCGAGGCCTGGCCCGGCGAGGAGTCCGCGCTTGAGCTCGGTGAGGAGTCGCTGCGCAGGTGGCCGGGTTTCGCGGCCGAGCTGCGCCATGAGGCGTCCGATCCGGGGCTGTCCACGGCGGGCACCGTGGTGGCCGCCGCGGACCGTGCCGACGCCGAGCATCTCGAGGTTCTCGCCGCGTACCTGCACGGCGCCGGGCGGCACGCCGAGATCGTGTCCGGCCGGACGCTGCGCACCATGGTTCCGGGGCTGGCGACCTCGGTGCGGCGCGGCCTGTCCGTGCCGGGCGACCTCGCCGTGGATACCAGGAAGCTGCTCGGCTCGCTGCGCGCCGCCGCGACCCGCCGTGGTTGCCACATCGTGTGCGAGGAGGTCACCGAGGTCGCCGCGGACCGGGTGGTGACGGCAGCGCGGGAGCACACGGCGGACGTGGTCGTGCTCGCGGCGGGTGCCCGCAGCGCCCTGCTGCACCCGCAGCTGCGCGAGGCCGTTCGGCCCCTGAAGGGGGAGATCCTGCGGCTGCGCGCGCGCAGGAGCAGCCTGCCTCCTCCGGACGTGACGGTGCGGGCGATGGTCGAGGGCAGGCCGATGTACCTGGTCCCGCGCGAGGGCGGCGAGCTCGTGCTCGGCGCCACCCAGTACGAGGCCGGGTACGACGAGACGGTTACCGCCGGTGGTGTGCGGGACCTGCTCGAACGCGCGGAGCAGGTGTTCCCGAGCGTGGTGGAGTACGAGCTGGTGGAGGCCGCGGCCGCGCTGCGTGCGGCGAGCTCCGACACCGTCCCGCTGATCGGCAGGTTGGACGACGGGGTGTACGTGGCCTCGGGGCACCACCGTAACGGGCTGCTGCTCGCGCCGGTCACCGCCGACGCCGTGCTCGCCCAGCTCGGTGGTCTTCCGGTGCCCGCGCACGTCGACGCGGCGCACCCGCGCCGCTACCTCGCTGGAAGGGAGTCAGCGTGATCTCTGTACTGGTCAACGCCGAGGAGCGGCGGATCCGGGAAGGTACGACTCTGGAGCGGCTGCTCACGGATCTGGGCAAGGCGCATTCCGGTATCGCCGTCGCGATGGACGGCGAGGTGGTGTCGCGGGCCGACTGGCCGAGCAAGGAGCTCAGCCAGGGCGCCCGGGTGGAGATCTTGACCGCGGTTCAGGGTGGTTGAGCCGGCTGGAAGCCGCGCGGCGGCCGAGGAGGTAGTGATGGTGGAACAGCACGGGCCGAACGGGTCGGAGGACCCGCTGGTCATCGCGGGGCACAAGCTGAGCTCGCGGCTGATCATGGGTACCGGCGGCAGCGGGAACCTCAGCGTGCTGGAGCGGGCACTCGCGGCGTCGGGGACCGAGCTGACCACCGTGGCGATGCGCAGGGCCGACGCCGAGGGCGGTTCCGGCGTGCTCGACCTGCTGCGCCGCATGGACATCGAGCTGCTGCCGAACACGGCGGGGTGCCGCAGCGCGGCGGAGGCCGTGCTGACCGCGCGGCTTGCCAGGGAGGCTCTCGGGACCAGCTGGGTGAAGCTGGAGGTGCACGCCGATGACCGCACCCTGCTGCCCGACCCGCACGAGACGCTCGATGCCGCCGAGCAGCTCGTCGGCGACGGCTTCACGGTGTTCGCCTACACCAACGACGACCCTGTGCTGGCGCTGCGGCTGGAGGAGGCGGGCTGCGCCGCCGTCATGCCGCTCGGCTCCCCGATCGGTACCGGGCTCGGCATCCGCAACCCGCACAATATCGAGCTGATCGTCGCGCGGGCGCAGGTTCCGATCATCCTGGACGCGGGGATCGGTACCGCCTCGGACGCGGCGCTGGCGATGGAGCTGGGGTGCGACGCCGTCCTGCTGTCCTCCGCGGTCACAAGGGCCCAGGACCCCGAACGGATGGCCGCGGCGATGCGCTCCGCCGTGCACGCCGGCAGGCTCGCCAGCCATGCGGGCCGCATCCCCCAACGTTTCTGGGCCGAGGCCTCCAGCCCACCCCGCTGAGGGGTGGGAGCCCAATGTCACGTTCGGCTCCATAGAGGGAACCAAGGTCACCTTCGGCTCCCACCGCCTGCTCAGGGATCCGGCGTTCGGGGTGGGAGCCCAATGTCACGTTCGGCTCCATAGAAGGAGCCAAGTGTCACCTTCGGCTCCCACACCGCCGACCGTCCCGGTGCGGGGCACGGGTCAGGTCTGATGCCGGCGTAACGACTCGACCTCCTCGCGTAGCGCGCGCAGTTCCGCGAGGACGCGCTCGTCGCCCTCGGCCTGCTGGGCGGCTTGCTGCTCGTCCTGTACCTGGAGATCGGCGCGCACCTGGTCCTCCATCGCGCTGACCACCACGGCGATGAACAGGTTCAGCACCGCGAAGCTGGAGACCAGGATGTAGATGACGAAGAAGACCCATGCGGCGGGCGCCTCGGCCATGACAGCCCCGGCGACATCCGGCCAGCCCTCCCCGGTCATGACCTGGAACAGCGTGAACAGGGACCGCCCGAGATGCCCGAAGTACTCCGGCGCGATGTCGCGGAACAACCTGGTGGTCATCACCGCCGCCACGAAGATGATCAGCGCGAGCAGTGCCGCGATGGAGGCCATCCCCGGTACGGCGGCCAGCAGGCCGGTAACGACCCTGCGCATCGCGGGGACCGCGGAGATCAGCCGGAGTACCCGCAGGATGCGCAGCGCGCGCAGCACGGCGAACGGGCCCGACGCGGGGACGAGGGCGATGGCGACGATGACGAAGTCGAAGACGTTCCAGGGGTCACGGAAGAACTGCCAGCCGTAGACGGCGAGCTTGACGGACAGTTCGGCGACGAAGATGGACAGCGCGACGGTGTCCAGCGCGCGGAGGAGCGGCCCGTAGTCGGCCACGACCGAGGTGGACGTCTCGAGCGCGAGCGTGACCGCGTTGACCACGATGACGGCGATGATGAACCGCTGGAAGTTGTGATGCTCCACGAGCCCGCGTACCCGCCCGCGCGTGATCACACCGCTCTCCCAGTCTGCTGGAACACCTCTCGACTACGTACCCGTACTTGATAACGGACGGCGCGGCCGGCGCGCCCGTGAACGTCCGGCTGTGTGACCGGAAACACGCCGGGCCGGTCGTGGCGGATGCGCGTCGTGCCCGCCTAGCCCTCCAGGCGCCACAGCGGCGAGACAGGCCCGATGCCCGCCCCGAGCGGGTAGCTGTCGGCGACGCAGCGCTCGATGAAACGCTTGCCGTGCGCCACCGCGTCCGGCACGGTCGCGCCGCGAGCCAGTTCGGCGGTGATCGCGGCGGCGAGCGTGTCACCGCCGCCGTGGGTGTGCTCGGTGTCGTAGCGCGGCCCCGACAGCTCGGTGAACTCGGCGCCGTCGTAGAGCAGGTCCAGGCAGTCCGTCGCACCCTTGAGGTGGCCACCCTTGATCAGCGCGTGGCGCGCACCCATCTTGACGAGCGCCCGGGCGGCGTCCCGCTGGCCGTCGGTGTCGGCCACATCGATGCCGGTGAGCAGCCGTACCTCGTCGAGGTTCGGTGTCACCACGGTCGCGCGGGGTACCAGCTCGGTACGGATCGCTTCGAGGGCTTGCTCGGCGAGCAGCGGGTCACCGTGCATCGAGGCGGCCACGGGGTCGAGGACGAGCGGGGTGGGGTGCCCGGCCCCGATACCGACCTCGTCGAGCGCGCCCGCCACAGCCCGGATGATCTCCGCCGACGCCAGCATGCCCGTCTTGGCCGCGCCCACCCCGATATCGCCTGCCACCGACCGGATCTGGTCGGCGACCACGCCGGGCGGGATCTCCGTGACCCCCTGGACACCCACCGAGTTCTGCACGGTCACGGCGGTGATCGCGGTCATCCCGTGCACCCCGTGCGCGAAGAAGGTGCGCAGGTCCGCCTGCAGACCGGCACCACCGCCGGAGTCGGATCCGGCGATGGTCAGCGCGGTCGGTGGTTGCTGCCGGACCCCGGTCACGGCGTCCCGTTCCCGTCCGCCTCGCCGTCACCTGCCATCGGGACGTAGATCCGGTTGCCCTGCTCGGCGAACTCTTCCGCCTTTTCACTCATCCCGGCCTCGATGGCTTCCACGGAGGACAGGCCGTGCTTGTCGGCGTACTCGCGGATGTCCTGGGTGATCCGCATCGAGCAGAACTTCGGCCCGCACATCGAGCAGAAATGCGCCGTCTTCGCAGGCTCGGCGGGCAGGGTCTCGTCGTGGTAGGCACGCGCGGTGTCCGGGTCGAGCGAGAGGTTGAACTGGTCGTGCCAGCGGAACTCGAACCGGGCCTTGGACAGCTCGTCGTCCCAGTCCTGGGCGTACGGGTGGCCCTTGGCCAGGTCGGCCGCGTGCGCGGCGATCTTGTAGCTGATCACGCCGGTCTTCACGTCGTCCCGGTTGGGCAGCCCGAGGTGCTCCTTCGGGGTGACGTAGCAGAGCATGGCTGTGCCGTACCAGCCGATCTGGGCCGCCCCGATCGCCGAGGTGATGTGGTCGTAGGCCGGAGCGACGTCGGTGGCCAGCGGCCCGAGCGTGTAGAACGGCGCCTCCCCGCAGAGCTCCTCCTCGAGCTCGACGTTCTCCTTGATCTTGTGCATCGGCACGTGGCCGGGACCTTCGATCATCACCTGCACATCGTGTTCGCGGGCGATGTGGGTCAGCTCGCCGAGAGTGCGTAGCTCGGCGAACTGCGCCTCGTCGTTGGCGTCGGCGATGGAGCCGGGCCGCAGGCCGTCGCCGAGCGAGAACGTCACGTCGTAGTCGCGCAGGATCTCGCACAGCTCGGAGAAGTGCGTGTACAGGAAGGACTCCTTGTGGTGCGCGAGGCACCACGCGGCCATGATGGACCCGCCGCGAGAGACGATCCCGGTCACACGCTTTGCCGTCAGCGGCACGTAGCGCAGCAACACTCCCGCGTGCACGGTCATGTAGTCCACGCCCTGCTCGCACTGCTCGATGATGGTGTCCCGGTAGAGCTCCCAGGTGAGCTTCTCCGGCTCCCCGTCCACCTTCTCCAGCGCCTGGTAGATCGGCACCGTGCCGACGGGAACGGGCGAGTTGCGCATGATCTGCTCGCGCGTCTCGTGAATGCGGTTGCCTGTGGACAGATCCATGATGGTGTCCGCGCCCCAGCGCGTCGCCCACGCCATCTTGTCCACTTCCTCCTCGACGGAGGATGTCACGGCCGAGTTGCCCATGTTGGCGTTCACCTTCACCAGGAAGTTCTTCCCGATGATGGCGGGCTCGGACTCGGGATGGTTGCGGTTGACCGGGATCACCGCCCGGCCCTTGGCGACCTCGTCGCGGACGAACTCGGGGTCCATCCGCTCGCGCGCGGCGATGAACTCCATCTCCTTGGTGACCACCCCGGCGCGGGCCCACCCGAGCTGGGTGTCGTGCTCGCGCTCGGCGATCCAGCCGGCCCGCAGCGGGTCCAGGCCACGATGGACGTCGATCTCGACGTCGGTATCGGTGTACGGGCCCGAGGTGTCGTACACGTCGAAGTGCTCGCCGTTGGAAAGCTCGATGCGGCGGGCCGGTACGCGCAGTCCCGACGGGGTTTCCGAGTAGACCTTGTGCGATCCGGAGATGGGTCCGGTGGTCACCTTCGGCTGGTTGTCGACACTCGTGTCCAGCGACGTCATGAGCGATTCCTCCCTACGCCGGCATTACCCGGTCAGGTTCGTGCGGTCGGCGGCGCCGGGTCCGTCCTGCGAACTCCAGCCGCCCTCTCAGCCCGCCAAGGCGCGAGCTCCCGCGGTGGTTTCGGTTATCAGGGCAGAGCCTGCCACGAGTCGCGCCTGCCTTCAACCCCGGACGGGACCGACGCCAGCGACAGCGCCCCGGCGAAGGCGGCCGTCACACCCAGCGCGAGGAAGCTCATCGCGTAGCTGCCCAGCAGCGTGGCGAGAGCGGAACCGGCGAACGGGGCCAGCGCCGTCGCGATCGTCACGGGCGCGGAGAGCAGGCCGGTGAGGCGGCCGTAGTGCGCGGTGCCCCAGCGATCGCTGACCTCGGTCAGGCACAGCACGGCGAGCGCCCGGTGGGCCCCGGCGCCGGACACGCTCGCCCTGCTCGCCCGTGTCGTCGACGTACTCGGCATGCGGTGCGACCCCGGACGTCAGCTCGCGGTCCGTGCCGGTGCCGCGGGAGTCGAGGGACCGGTCGGCACGCCGCAGGCCGTGTCGACCTGCTCGTCTGCCGGTCCGGCGACTCCGCCCGAGCCGCTGCACACTCCGGTTTCCGGCAGCGTCAGCTCGACCCGTTCGGCCGCCGCGTGGTCCCCTGCCAGTGCCGCCGCGATGCTGCGCACCTGCTCGTAGCCGGTCAGGGCGAGGAACGTCGGTGCCCGCCCGTAGCTCTTCATGCCCGCCACGTACATCCCCGGCTCCGGGTGGGACAGCTCGCGCTCCCCGTGCGGGTAGACAGTGCCGCAGGAGTGCACGTTGGGATCGATCAGCGGGGCGAGCTCCGTGGGTGCCTGCAGGACCGGGTCGAGCTCCAGCCGCACCTCGGACAGCCAGGACAGGTCGGGCCGGAACCCGGCGAGGGCGATGACCTCGTCGGCGGCCGTCACCTCGCGCCCGCTGGTCGAGGTCAGCACCAGGCGGCCATGCCGGTCCCTGGTGACGTGCTCGGTGCGGAACCCGGTCACGACGGTGACGCGCCCGCTGTTCACGGCGGACCGGGCGCGCATGCCCAGCTCGCCCCGTGCCGGTAGCTGGTCGTCCTCGCCGCCACCGAAGGTGTCGCCGAGCTCGTCCCGCCGGAGCAGCCAGGTGATCCGCGTGTCCGGGTGCCGCTCGGTGAGGGCGTCGAGGCTCAGCAACGCCGTCATCGCCGAGTGCCCGCTCCCGGCGATCACCACGTGCTTGCCGGCGTAGCGGTCCCGCACGGCGGGCGTGGAGACATCCGGGACCCGGTAGGTGATCCGGTCGGCGGCCGCTCGCTCACCGGTCGCGGGCAGCCCGTCGGCACCGAGCGGGTTCGGTGCCTGCCAGGTGCCGGAGGCGTCGATGACGGCGCGCGCCTCCAGGCGCGTCTCTGTGCCATCGCGGTCCCGGATGTGCACGGCCAGCGGCTCGTCCGCCCGGCCGGAGTCGACGACGCGGTCCCTCCCCGTACGTGCCACGCCGGTCACCTCGGTGCCGAGACGCAGGCGGGAGCCGAGAGCGGCCGCCAGCGGCCGCAGGTACCGCTCCACCCAGTCGGCGCCGGTGGGGTAGCTGTTCCCGTCCGGATGCTGCCAGCCCTCGGAGGTGAGCAGCGTGCGCGCGGCGGGGGAGGTCAGCTCTGCCCACCGGGAGAACAGCCGGATGTGTCCCCACTCGGACACGGCCGCGCCCGCAGTGTCACGGCGTTCCAGGACGAGCGTGTCGATGTCGCGCTCGACGAGCTCGGCTGCGGCGGCGAGCCCCACGGGCCCCGCGCCGATCACGACGACGGGCAACTCGGTCATATCCGATCCTTTCATCGAGCTATATCGATTGAACGAGTTCGAATCTATCGACGACGATCGATTGACGCAAGTATCGATGGCAATCGATACACTTGGCGATATGACGACGGAGCTGCCCAGGGCCCAGGTGCTGCCTGCCGCCGACGCGGCCACCTACTCCGAGTGGTTCGCCTGCCTGGCCGAGCCGGTACGGGTTCGCCTGCTGCACGCCGTGGCCACCAGCCCGCACGGGATCACGGTGGGCTCGCTGGTCGAGATCCTCGGCACGAGCCAGTCGACCTGCTCGCACCACGTGCGCAAGCTGGCCGAGGTCGGGTTCGTGCACGTCGAGAAGGTGGGCACGGCCACGGTCGTCACGATCAACCAGGCGTGCTGCAGCGGCCTGCCGCACGCGGCCGATGTGGTGATGGGGACGCTCGTGCCGCGCCCGTGCTGCCCGGCGGACCTGCCGTCCGGCGTCACCGTCCGCGCCGTCGAACGGCACGACTGGCCCGCGGTACGCCGCATCTACGGCGAGGGGATAGCCACCGGGGTCGCTACCTTCGAGACCACCGTGCCCAGCCGGACGTCACTGGACTCGGCGTGGCTACCGGGACATCGCTGGGTCGCCGAGATCGACGGCGAGGTGGTCGGCTGGACGGCCGCGGCGCCGGTCGACCGCCGCGCCGGGTACTCCGGGGTCGCCGAGACGGCGGTCGCGGTCGCCGGGGGCTACCGGGGCCGCGGAGTGGGCAAGGCACTGCTGCACAAGCAGGTCACCGAGGCCGACGCCGCCGGGTTGTGGACCCTGGAGACGTCCCTGTTCCTCGGCAACCGTGCCGGTATCGCCGTGCATCACGCCGCCGGCTACCGCACCGTCGGCGTTCGCGAGCGCATCGGGCAGCGGGACGGGGTATGGCACGACACCGTGCTGCTCGAACGCCGCAGCGCCACCTCGCCGGGCACCGCGTGACGGTGCCGGGCTCCGGTCAGCGGTACGCGAACTCGCCCTCGGACGGGTCCCAGCGCAGGCCGGGCACCGTCCAGCCGTTGCGCTTGACCATCTTCTTCGCATCGCGCGCGTACCGGCCGGTGAGCCGGTCCAGGTAGAGGTAACCGTCGAGATGGTCGGTCTCGTGCTGCAGGCACCGTGCCAGGAAACCGGTCCCCTCCACCTCGACGGGCTGGTTCTCGGTGTCCACCCCGGTGACCCGGGCCCAGTCGGCGCGCCCGGTGGGGAAGGACTCGCCGGGCACGGACAGGCAGCCCTCCCAGTCGTCCTCCGGGTCGGGCATGGTCTCCGGCACGGCGGAGGTCTCCAGGACCGGGTTGACCACCACCCCGGAATGCATCTGCCCGTCGTCGTCCGGGCAGTCGTAGACGAACACGCGCAGGTCGACGCCGATCTGGTTGGCGGCCAACCCGACTCCCGAGGCCGCGTACATGGTCTTGAACATGTCGTCGACGAGCGTGGCCAGCTGCCCGTCGAAGGTCTCCACGGGCCGGGTCGGGGTATGCAGGACGGGGTCGCCTGCGATGCAGATGGGATGCACGGTCACGGCTACTCAGGATAACCGCCAGGGCAGCGCGCGACGGCAGCACCGTCTCCGGACGCGGACCTCGCGGCGTCGGCGTAACACGTTCGGGACGCGCCGACGGGCGATGCCAGCGGAGGCCAACCTCGCCGTGATCTAATGGAGCAGGCGGAATAACATCGATGTCATTACGGCCGTGCGGTCCCGACACGATTGTGAGGCGAGCAGCCAGATGGATGCCGCGGAGTCAACGCTCCGGAGCGAGGAACCCGCAGCCTCGGCGGCCGGCGAAGCGAGTGGGGGGCTGTCCCGCCGCGATCACGAGATCCTCGCTTTCGAACGGCAGTGGTGGAAGTACGCGGGAGCCAAGGAAACCGCGATACGCGAGCTCTTCGGCATGTCGGCCACACGGTACTACCAGGTGCTCAACCGCCTGATCGACTCGCAGGAGGCGCTGAGCGCGGACCCGATGTTGATCAAGCGGCTACGTAAGGCGCGCGCTGATCGGCGTCGCACACGTGCCGCCAGGAGGCTGGGGATCGAGCTGTCATGACCATCGCAGGCATGTCACGTCCGATGCGCGCCGCCGGGTTCGGCCTGCTCGGCGTCGCGGCGATCGCCACGGTGATCGGTACGGCGAGCACGATCAGCTCGGACGAACCGTCCGACGACACGGCGGCGCCGACCTCACCCCAGGAACCGACGCCGTCCGAACCGGACACCACTCCTGGTGAGGACACCGGGACGCCGGACGAGGACGGCAACGGGGACGAGGAGCCGGACGACGAGGAGACCACGCCCGGCGGCGAGGACGGCGACCAGGAGGACCCCGCGGACGGGGACGACCCGGGCGACGGGATGGAGCGGCCCGGTGACAAGGGCCTGGACCCGGAGGCGCAGCGGACACCGGTGCGGGTGTTCAACAACAGCAACATCTCCGGTCTCGCCACCCGCGCCGCGGGCGACCTGCAGGACGCCGGGTGGAACGTCACCGGGCACGGCAACTACTCGGACGGCAGGATCCCTGCCTCGACGGTCTACTTCCGGGAAGGCACGGCCGAGGAGTCCGTGGCCGAGAGGATCGGCTTCGAGTTCGGCATGCGTATCGAACCGCGCTTCGACGGGATCAAGGACTCCAGCCCCGGTGTGATCGTCATCGTGACGAAGGACTACGCGGAGTCGAGCAAGAACAACTGACGGTCAGCGCAGCGCGGGAGGGCCTGGGCACAGGTAGCCCGGCGCGCCGCGGGCGGGTCGTCGTGCCGCCGGTTGCCGGGAACGGTCGCTGGTAGCCGGGCCGCTGCCCGGTGCCTCGCGGGTTACTGCTGACTCGCGGGTTACTGCTTGTAGCGGTGCCGCAGCCCGATGCGCCGCCAGTCGCGTACCCGCCTCGCCGGTGTGCCGGGAGGTCCCGCTCCGGCGACGGCGCGGCGCGTCGGCCTGCGCAGTCCCAGCCTGCGGTGCGAGCGCCCGCCACGCCGGATGGCGCGGCGCTCCTTCGGCGGCACATCCCAGGCCTCGGGGTGCGCGGCCAGCCACCGGTACCGGTACACGGCGTACGGCAGGTGAGCCAGGTACAACAGCAACGCCGCCGACAGCGCGATCAGCGGGAACTGGATGATGGCCGCGGCGAGCAGGCCCACACCGACCAGCAGCGGGGCCACGGCCTTGGCGGGTACCCGCATCGTCTTCACCGACAGGGTGGGCAGCCTGCTGATCAGCAGCGCCGCGATGGCGATCGTCCATCCCCAGACAGCGACCGGATGTGTCCACCAGCCCGGACCGAACTCCAGCGTCAGCGTGACCGGCAGCAACGCGAGAAGCCCACCGGCGGGGGCGGGGACGCCGACGAAGAACTCGTCGGCGTACGGGGGCTGCTCGGTGTCGTCCAGCAGGGTGTTGAAGCGGGCCAGGCGCAGGATCATGCAGACCGCGAACACCAGGGCGGCGATCCAGCCGAACCGGTGCCCGTCGGAGAGCCAGATGAACAGGACCAGTGCGGGCGCGACCCCGAAGGACACCGCGTCGGAAAGCGAGTCCAGCTCCGCGCCGGTCTTCGAGGTGGCGTCGAGCAGCCTGGCGATGCGACCGTCCAGGCTGTCCAGCAGCGCCGCTACGACCACCCCGACGATCGCGAGGTCGTAGCTGCCGAGCAGCGCGAACTGGACAGAGGACAGGCCCGCGCAGAGAGCGAGGATGGTGATCGCGTTCGGGAGGAGGCGAACGCCGGGGGCGGTTCGCGTCATGGGGGTCAACTTCCGGCGGTCGATGCGGGTGGCTGGGCTGTGCCTGGTGCCGACGGGAGTGCCGCGAGCGGGGTTTCCCCGCCGATGGCACGCTGGCCCACGGTGACCAGGACATGGCTTCCGTGCGGGAGGTAGATGTCGACGCGGGATCCGAACCGGATCAGGCCGTAGGTGGAGCCCACCCGGCCGGCGTCGCCTTCCGTGACGTCGCAGACGATGCGGCGGGCCACCAGCCCCGCGATCTGCACAACGGTGAGCCGGTGTCCGTCCTCTGTGCGCAGTAGCAGCGAGTTGCGCTCGTTGGCCTCGCTCGCCTTGTCCAGATCGGCCGAGAGGAACTTGCCAGCGCGGTAGGCGACGCGCTCGACCGTGCCGGTCGCGGGGAGCCGCTGCACGTGGACGTCGAGCACGGACAGGAAGATGCTGATCCGCGTGCGGGGCTGCTGGCCGGTTCCCAGCTCGGCGGGCGGCGTGGCTTCCTCGACAGCGGTGACGGTGCCGTCTGCCGGGGCCACCGCGAGGTGCGGGTTCGCGGGCGCGACGCGGTTCGGCTCCCGGAAGAACCACGCGAGCGCGCCCGCGGCGAGCACGCCGGCGGTGCCGAGCGGGGTCGCGATCCTGCGCAGCAGCAACGCCGCCGCGAGGGCGCCGATCACGAACGGCCTGCCCGCGGGGTGCACCGGCGGCACCGACTCCCTCGCCAGGTGCAGGATTCTGGCGACCGTGTTGTCGCCCGTGTGCGAATCAGAGTTCATCGTTCTGCGCTCTATCTACAAGGTCTGCTGGAATGCTCTCACGCTAGACCACCGCGCGGGTGCACCCGCGCGGGGCTCGACCACCGAGCCGGGCCGGAGCGGACCGGCTCACCCGGCCTGCCCGGGGGCTCAGCTCAGCAGCAGCACATCGACCTCGTCACCTTCGGCCAGCTCGGTGGTGTCCTCGTCGACCACGATCAGGCAGTTCGCTTGCGCGAAGGAGGCGAGCAGGTGGGATCCCGGCCCGCCGTGCGGCGTGACGGTCCCTGCGGAGTCGTTTGTGGACGCGGCAGGGGCGGGTTTGTGATAGCCACGCCGGAATTGACGCTTGCCGCTGGGCGAGTCCAAGGGCTCGAGCAGGCGCGCGCGGGCAGCCGGGCGATCGACGTACGGGTGCCCCATCGCGGCGAGCAGCGCGGGACGCAGGAAGACCTCGTAGGAGACCAGCACGCTGACCGGGTTGCCGGGCAGTGTCACGATCGGTACACCGTCGAGTGTCCCGCTGCCCTGCGGGCCGCCCGGCTGCATCGCCACCTTGGTGAAGGTCATGTGCTCGCCGGTGAGGGCGTCCTTGACCACCTCGTAAGCGCCCGCACTCACACCTCCCGAGGTCACGACCAGGTCGGCTGCGCTAGCGCGTTCCGCGAGGGCGGTGGTGAACTCGCCGACGTCGTCGGCGACCGCGCGCAGCACGTCCACCTCGCAGCCGAGCCCACGCAGCGAGGCAGCCAGCATCACGCTGTTCGACTCGTAGATCTGGCCGTCGAGCCGTGTCGTGGGCGGGGTGACCAGCTCGGTTCCGGTGGAGACCACGAGCACTCGCGGGGGTACTCGCACGGCGAGGTGCGCCCGCCCGATGGCAGCGGCAAGGCCGAGCTGCGCGGCGCCGAGGACCGTGCCTGCCTGCAGCGCGGGAGAGCCCTCGGCGAGGTCCTCACCCGCGCGGCGCACGTTGTTACCCGGCTCGGCCGGGACGGACACGCGCACCGTTTCGGTGCCCGCGTCGGTGTCCTCCACGCGGATCACCGAGTCCGCGCCGGGGGGTACGGGGGCGCCGGTCATGATCCGGTGTGCCGTTCCCGGGCGCAGCTCGGGGATGTCCGTACGGCCCGCGGGGATGTCCGCCTCCACGGGCAGTGCGACGGGATGCTCCGCGCTCGCCGCGGCCACGTCCTCGGCGCGCACCGCGTAGCCGTCCATGGCCGAGTTGTCGAAGTGCGGCAGCGGGACGCCCGCCGTGACATCCTCGGCAAGGACGAGGCCGTGGCAGTCCTGTAGCGGGAGCTCGCGCACCCGCGCCTGTGGTACCAGCGCACGCACCGTTGCCTGGTGCTCGGCGACGGAAACGGTCATGGTGTCCACCCCTCACGTAATACCTGTGCGGCGACCCTACCCCGTGCCCAGGTGGGAGCCGAATGTCACGTACGGCTCCCTAGATGGAGCCGCCGCCACCTTCGGCTCCATCACATCAGTGCCGACGTCCGCTGCGGCGGTCGCATGCGAAACTGCGTTGACGCCCAGAGGTGGCGGCAGCGGCGGAGGTAACGAGGGAGGATCCGGTGGACGTGCACACGCGGCACACGCCGTGGTTCGGGGTCGCTCGGGTGGTGCTGTCCGCGGGCGAGGCGGTCCGCGCGGAGCAGCGGGCGATGGTCGCGACCAGCTTCGGGGTGTCGGTCGTGCCCGACGGCACGGCAGGCAGGCGCGCGGCGAACCCACCGGCCACCTTCACGGCTCCCGCCGAGGGCGGCTGGGTCGACCTCGCGCCGGAGCACCCCGGCGACGTGTACGCGCTGGAACTGCCCACGACCGGTGGCTGGTGCGTGACACGCGACGCGGTGCTGGTCAGCCCCGCCACGCTGCGGGACGACCCCCTGTGGTCAGGGTTCCGGCAGCTGTTCGGCGCCGAGCCGGGCTTCCTGCGGCACGTCAGCGGGTGCGGGTCACTCGTGCTGGCAAGCGGAGGCCCCGTCGAGGCGTTCTCACTGGAGGCGGGCGAGGTCGTCACCATCGCTCCCGCGTACCTGCTGGGCTACCCCGACACCGTGCAGTGCAGGCTGCGCGCGCTCGACCCGGCCGGGCCGCAGTCGCTGCGCACCGGGGAGGGGCTGGTGCTGGACGTCGCAGGCCCCGGGACCGTGCTGGCCAGGACGCGCCGGACGGCGAGCTGACCCCGACCGCGACCGACCGGCCGCCGATCGGTCGCTCCGGACGGGAGCGACTAGGCTGCCATGCGTGTCGGACGAGCATGGGGACGATCTCATAGGGCGCAAGCTGGGCAACTACCAGATCAACGCGGTGCTCGGTCAGGGCGGGATGAGCGTGATGTACCGCGCCACCGACGTGCGCCTCGGCAGGAAGGTGGCGCTGAAGGTCATCGGTGAGCATCTCGGAGCCGACGCGGAGTTCCGCGAGCGGTTCGTCGACGAGGCGCGCAACACCTCGGCGATCGACCACCCCAACATCGTCCCGATCTACGACTTCGGCGAGGTCGACGGGATGCACTACATCGCGATGCGGCTGGTGGACGGGTCGGACATCGCGGCACGCATCTCCGGTGGCCCGCTCGACCCGCGTCACGCGCTGGACCTGCTCGAGCAGGTGGCCGACGCGTTGGACACCCTGCACAAGCGGGGCCTGGTGCACCTGGACGTCAAACCGGCCAACGCGCTGGTCACCACGACCGGGTCGGGACGCGAGCACGTCTATGTCGCGGACTTCGGGCTGACCCGCAGGGGCGCGACGGGGCACCGCACAAGGGAAGGTGACTTCCTCGGCTCGCCGACCTATGCCGCGCCGGAGCACCTGCGGGGCGAGCCGCTCGACGGGCGCACCGACCAGTACGCGCTCGCGTGCGTGCTGTTCACCTGCCTGACCGGACGGCCACCCTTCCAGGGAGACGTCCCCACGGTGATCAAGGGACACCTCACGATGGAGCCTCCCGCGGCCACCGAGGTGTCGGGGGGCCGGTCGCCGGCTCTGCCGCACGCGCTGGACGCCGTGCTCGCGACGGGGATGGCCAAGCAGCCGGGTGGGCGTTACGCGAGCTGCGCCGAGCTCGTCGCCGCGGCCCGGCGAGCCCTCCCGGCACCGGACCCGTCGAGCGCGGCACCCGCGGCCGGTTCGGGCAACCGTGCCACCGGCCAGCAGGCGGAGCAGGCGCCCGCCACCGGGCCTGCCGGGGGTACCGGACCCGCTGCTGGGTCTGCCGCTGGGTCCGCCGCTGGGTCCGCCGCTGGGCAGCCACCGGCGGGCTCCCCGGCCGGGACCCACCCTGCCGGGACGCCTCCCGCCGCGCAGCCGCAGCCGTACGGCCCGTGGCGCCGGCCGTACGGCCCCGCTCCGCAGGCGCAGCAGGGGTACGGACCGCCTCCGGCGCCGCCCTACGGCACACCGCCTGCCCCCGGTCCCCAGCCGCCCGCCGGTCCGTTCGGTGACCCGGTGCGGCTGCGCCCGCCCGAACCGGCCGCGGGTGCGGCCTTCGACGGGTCCGGAGCGGGCGGGCGTGATCGCTGGTTGGTCCCGGTGCTTGCCGGAGTGATCGCGGTCCTCGTGGTCGTGGTGATCGTGCTGCTGATTGTCGCGCTGTGACGTCTAGTACCCTGACCAGTGCAGCTTGCACTCTCACCGCGAGAGTGCTAAACACGTAGTTGGCACTCGACACCGTCGAGTGCTAGGTAGGACCCGCTGACATGCGGGTTCTGCGTTGAAGGTCGGGACGGTGAGGCCTGGTTCGGGATCTGCTTCGGGATTCCGGGCCGGTCGTCCGTCGCGGGCACCGAGCCTGGCCGAGGACGTGTCCGGTGAGGGCTGTTCACAGCTCGCTCGCCTCGAGGACTCTCGGGTCCACGAGGCGGTGGGGGCTCCGCAACCAACGCGCGTTACGCGCGCTTGCGCGCGGGGAGCGGCCCGAACATTGAATGACGACACTGCCATGGACGCCTACAGGTGCGTCCCTGGCGCCCAATACCGGAGGACCACACCGAAATGGCCAAACAGATTGCGTTCGACGAGGACGCCCGCCGCGGGCTCGAGCGCGGCCTCAACACCCTCGCCGATACCGTCAAGGTGACGCTCGGCCCCAGGGGCCGCAACGTCGTGCTCGAGAAGAAGTGGGGCGCGCCGACCATCACCAACGACGGTGTTTCGATCGCCAAAGAGATCGAGCTCGAGGACGCTTGGGAGAAGATCGGCGCCGAGCTCGTCAAGGAAGTCGCCAAGAAGACGGACGACGTCGCCGGTGACGGCACGACCACGGCCACCCTGCTCGCGCAGGCACTGGTCAAGGAAGGTCTGCGCAACGTCGCCGCCGGTGCCGACCCCATCGCGCTGAAGCGCGGGATCGAGCAGGCCGTCGAGGCCATCACCGAGCAGCTGCACAAGTCCGCCCAGGAGGTCGAGACCAAGGAGCAGATCGCTGCTACCGCCTCGATCTCCGCCGCGGACCGCACCATCGGTGAGCTCATCGCCGAGGCGCTCGACAAGGTCGGCAAGGAAGGCGTCGTCAGCGTCGAGGAGAGCCAGACCTTCGGCCTCGAGCTCGAGCTCACCGAGGGTATGCGCTTCGACAAGGGGTACGTGTCCGGTTACTTCGTGACCGACCAGGAGCGGCAGGAAGCCGAGCTGGACGACCCCTACATCCTGCTGTACGGCGGCAAGATCTCCAACGTCAAGGACAGCCTGCCGCTGTTCGAGAAGGTCATGCAGGCCAACAAGCCGCTGCTGATCATCGCCGAGGACGTCGAGGGCGAGGCCCTGGCTACCCTCGTGGTGAACAAGATCCGCGGCACCTTCAAGTCGGTCGCCGTCAAGGCTCCCGGCTTCGGTGACCGCCGCAAGGCGATGCTGCAGGACATGGCGATCCTGACCGGTGGCCAGGTCATCACCGAGGACGTCGGCCTCACGCTGGAGAACGCCGACATCTCGCTGCTCGGCCGTGCGCGCAAGGCGGTCATCACCAAGGACGAGACCACCATCATCGATGGTGTCGGCGACGCGGACCAGATCCAGGGCCGGGTCAACCAGATCCGGGCCGAGATCGAGAACAGCGACTCCGACTACGACCGCGAGAAGCTGCAGGAGCGGCTGGCCAAGCTGGCAGGCGGCGTGGCCGTCATCAAGGCGGGTGCGGCGACCGAGGTCGAGCTCAAGGAGCGCAAGCACCGCATCGAGGACGCCGTGCGTAACGCCAAGGCGGCCGTCGAGGAGGGCATCGTCGCCGGTGGTGGCGTCGCCCTGCTGCAGGCCTCCCAGGATGCGTTCGAGAGCCTCAAGCTGACCGGCGACGAGGCCACCGGCGCGAAGATCGTGAAGATCGCCGTCGAGGGCCCGCTCAAGCAGATCGCCATCAACAGCGGTCTCGAGGGCGGCGTCGTGGTCGAGAAGGTCAAGGGCCTGGACAAGGGCTACGGCCTCAACGCAGCGACCGGCGGCTACGAGAACCTCATCGAGGCCGGCGTCATCGACCCGGCGAAGGTGACTCGTTCCGCGCTGCAGAACGCAGCGTCGATCGCCGCGCTGTTCCTCACCACCGAGGCTGTCGTTGCCGACAAGCCGGAGAAGGGCGGCGGCGGAGCTGACGCCGGCGCCGACCCGACCGGCGGCATGGGCGGCATGGGCTTCTGATCCCCCAGAAGTCTGGAAGGGCCCGGTTCGCTTCGGCGGCCGGGCCCTTTCTCATGCCGTGTCAGGCATGTGGACACCCCATGTCGGCCCTGCCGGCATGCCGCGTTGGGCGGGCGGACACCCCGACGTGGGCCTTCCGTCTAAATCAAATCGTCTCTTCCTCGGGGATCAGCAGCCAGCCGATGGCGTAGAGCACGAGCGGGGCGCCGAGGGCGATCAGCGCTGTCGCGACAAGCACGATACGCACGATGATGGCCTCGATGCCGAAGTAGTCCGCGATGCCACCACAGACTCCCGCGATCATCCTGTTGCTCTTGCTGCGGCGGATGCGCTTGAGATTCTGGGGGTTGAAGTCGTTGTTCGTCATGCTTCCATGCTCCACGACGTCGGGCCGGTGCGCATCAGGGAAGATCCCGAGATCGGCCCTGGTTGTCCCCCGGATCGTGTGGCATCGCGGTCGTGATGACGACCCTGACGTCTCACAAACGCGGGGGCTAGGGTCGCCACCCACCGCGCCGGAGTCCACGTTCCACCTGCTCGCCGACCCGGGCCGCCTGGTGGCGGACGGCGTACGAAGTGAACTGCAGCAGCCGCCTGCCGTCGATGGTCAGCTCGTTGTGCCGGTCGAGATCGGAGTTCCAGTTGCAGACTTCGAGGTGCGGGAGGCCGTGTATCTCCACGGACAGGTCGAACTCCTCCCAGTCGGAGTCGAGGTAGTAGTGCCCGCCCGGGCGCCGCACGGCGCGCTGCCGTGTCGGGGGTGGGAGGCCGCGTCGGCGTGTGATCCGGTCGAACTCCCGCTCGGGCAGTGAGTGCACACCGCCACCGGCATCGTGGATCGTTTCGAGGAGTACAGCGTGGTGGACTCTATGGCCGAGACGGGTGAGCGCGCCGAGCAGCCGGTGCGGGGTGGTGACGCGTTGCTGCACGGCGGCGAGCACGGGGGCGCGGGCGGCGCTCGGTACGGCTGCCCGGCTGCCCATGTCCAGCACGCTGCGTTCGATGCGGGTGCGCCGGGGCGTGCGCCGGGGATGGACGTCCTCGGGGCCCAGGTGGCGGGTCCGGATCGCCAGCACGCCGTCACGCTGGAGCTTGCGCTGCGCGGCGGGGATGGCGATCCACGTCGCCGCCGAGGCGAACCCGCGCAGGCCGTCGATCGCTGCGGCGGTGGGACCGGCGAGCGCGGACCCCGGTGGTGCCGCCAGCAGGCAGACCCACGTCTCTTGCTCGGGACTCAGCGGGCCGTTGTGCGTGACCAGGACACCGCGGTGTGGTCGTTGCCAGCGCCCCGAGCGGAGCCGGGCGCGGACCTCGCCGCGGGACATCACCGTCAGCGCCTGCCGGAGCGTCACGACCCCGTGCTGGGAATGGAGGAACGTCATGGTCGCAGGGAAGCACCCCGGCGGTCATGCGGGCGACGTCGTGCGCAATCTGTGGACACCGACCTGCCGTGTGGACTTCGGGTCGCCATGGCGACCGTTTCGCCTCACGATCCCGAGGTTGCCCGGGTGGTGTGCACCAGCGAGGCCAGCCGGGTGGCGTCGTGCGGGGCGTACCCGGCCTCGTCGTTGTCGAAGTACAGGTAAACGTCGCGCGGGCGCTCCGCGGCCTCGCCTGCCACGGTGTGCTCGGTGCGGGGGCTCGCGCCCGAGGCCCACGCCTCGATCAGCCGGGCCCATTCGCGCAGCGCCTCGTCGGTGTAGCCGCCCGCGTAGAGCTCGCGTTCGCCGTGCAGCCGGATGTAGACGAAGTCGGCCGTGACATCGTCCAGGCGGGGGAACTGCCCGGCCGAGTCGGCGACGACCAGGCCGATGCCGTGCTCGCGCAGCAGCTCGACGCACTCGGCCGTGGCGAAGCTGGGGTGGCGCACCTCCAGCGCGTGCCGCAGTGGACGGTCGGCGTCGGCTGAGGTGTGCGGCTCGCCCTTGACCTTGTCGTCGTGGCTCTTGGCGACCTCGGCGGCCTCGCCGGTGGTGCGCGGCAGCTGGCCGAAGAACCCGGCCAGCCGGTCGGCGTCGAAACGCATCCTCGGCGGTAGCTGCCAGACGATCGGCCCCAGCTTCGCGCCCAGTGCCAGGGGGCCGCTGGCGAAGTAGTTCGCCAGCGCGGACTCCACGTTGCGGAGCTGTTTCATGTGCGTGATGAAGCGGCCACCCTTGAGGGCGAACAGGAAGTCCTCGGGGGTCTGCTCGAACCAGGTACGGAACGACTCCGGGCGCTGCAGGGAGTAGAACGTACCGTTGATCTCCACCGTGCCGAGCTGCCCGGCCAGGTACTCCAGCTCGCGGCGCTGCACCAGCCCCTGCGGGTAAAAGCTGCCGCGTCGCCACTCGGCATACTGCCAACCGGACGTACCGATCCTGATCTCCGAAACGGCGATCACCCCCTTGGTTACCGCTTCCGTAGGTGGGAGCCGAATGTCACGTTTGGCTCCTTCTAAGGAACCGAGGTCACCTTCGGCTCCCTCGCCGGTCGCTAGTTCAGGGCGGTCAGGAAGGCGCGCCACGCGTCGGCGGGCGCGTGCAGGTGCCCGCCGGCCGGGTCCTTGGAGTCGCGCACGGCCACCGTGGCCGGGTGCAAGGCGACCTCCACACAGTCACCATTGCCGCCGCTGTAGCTGCTGGTGCGCCAGGCGACTTCGACGCAACCTCCGTTGGTGCCGCTGAAGCTGCTCTTCCGCCAGGTCAGACCGGTGTGCTCGCGGGCACGCATCGCGATCCATCCTCCGCTCGGTCGTACTCGCTTGCCAGCTCGGCAAGCCACTCCCTGGATTGTCCCTCATCCAGGGCGACCTCGGCGAGGCGCGCGAGGATCCTCCGGTAGGTGGATATGTCCTCCGGGGTCTCGAGAAACACACTGGCGGTCTCGTTCTCCACGTACACCACCGGCTGATGTTCGTCGTACCGCATCAGGAAGAACGGGCCGGCAAGCCCGGGATGCGCGCCGGCGGCCGTGGGCACCACCCGGACGGAGCAGTGCGAGAGCGAGGTAGTGAAGACGAGCTGTAGCACCTGCTCGTGCATCACTCGTGCTCCGCCCACCGGCAGCCGCAGCGCCTGCTCGTGCACATAGAACAGCAGTCGGGGTGGGCGGTAGCGGCGTAGCAGGCTCTGTCGCGCCATCCTCGCCTCCACCCGCAGCTCGATGTCGTCCAGGGACTCCAGCGGCGAGTCGTACAGCAGCGCTCGTGCGTACTCCTCGGTCTGCAGCAGCCCGTTGATCCGGGAGAGCTCGAAGCTGGTGATGGATGTTGCCGTGCTCTCCTGGATCACCAGTGAGCGCAGCTCGTCCGGTAAGGCCTGACCGTGCGGGCGCACCCAGTAGCCGTCGTCGGCCTGGCGTGCCAGCTCCAGCAGCCGCTCCAGCTCCGCACGTGCCACGCCGCAGCTGCTCAGGTAGATCGCCGTGTCTACTTCGGACGCGCTGCGTTGGCCGCTCTCCATGCGCGAGACCTTGCTGTGCGACCAGCCCAGCCTGCGTGCCATCTCGACGCCGCTGAGCCCGATCGTTTCCCGGGCGTGGCGCAGCTCGGCGCCCAGCTCGCGCGCCCGGGCGGTGGAATCAGGCAGGCCCATCTCGTGCCCCTCCGTCGGTGTACTCGCGGGCCAACCTAGACCCGCAGGAGTCGCCGATGTGGTGCGCCGCGCGAGCGTCACCGCAACGGAGGTCGGTGTGCCACCTGGTCACGCAACACGGGATGTCCGTCCGCCCAACACGGCATGCCAGCACGCCAGACACGACATGCCCGTACGCCCGATGCGTCGAAGAGGCATCGGGCGTACGTCGGCCAGCAGGCGGCTTCGCTCAGCGAAGCCAGTGGTTGTGCCGGACGAAGCCGACTCCGGCCCACCTGCGGCCGAGTCCCCACGTGTTACCCGCGTACACGGCTGCCAGCAGGATCAGCACCAGGGCGTAGATGAGGTGATCCTCGATGATCGGGTTGGTCGACCTCGTCAGCTCCCCGGCCTCGGTGAACCGGGCCAACGGCCACGCGGCCAACCACATCAACATCAGCATGACCGTTCCCGCTGCCGCCGAGACACGCAATCCCACGCCGAGGAGCAGCGCGGCACCGATGCCGAGCAGCCCGGCCATGAACAACCAGTCAGCCCACGCGGCACCCGCCAGCGAGTTCATCGTCGCGGCGAAGGGTCCTACGTCGACGCCGCTGAGGTATCCCTCCGTCGGCGACCCGCCATTGAGCCACGCGCTTTCCGAGGCCGTCGCGTATCCGAGACCGAAGAGCTTGTCGAGAAACGCCCAGAGGAAGACCAGTCCCATGGCGATGCGCAGCACGGCGGCGATCTTGCTGGCCGTCGTCGTCATCACCGACCCGTGCTCTGACGCGGTCTCGGCCGCTTGTTTCGGGGCCACCTGCATGGTTGCGTCGACCCGCGGTTCCTGGGTCACGGACATGATGTCCTCCTTGTCCTCGTGCGACTGGCATGGTGCCTTCAGTCTGCGCGGGGAGGCAGGAGGAGCACTGGGGTACAAGGTTCCCTGTCGCTGGGTCATTCGTCCTCGAAACACCCCGCTGGGTGCGAGCACTCGCGCGCCCAACACACCGTGCCGACACACCTGACACAGCATGTCCGCACGCCAAACACAGCATGTCCGCACGCCAGACACACGGTGCTCGCACGGCCGACACGGTGGGGCACGGGTCCCGGTCGCAGGGCCGGGGCGGGGGTTACTGGAAGGCTTCGGCGTCGAGGATGCGGTAGGCGTAGCCCTGCTCGGCGAGGAAGCGCTGGCGGTGGGCCGCGTAGTCGGTGTCGATGGTGTCGCGGGCGACCACCGAGTAGAAGTGCGCCTGCCGCTGGTCCTCCTTCGGGCGCAGCAGCCTGCCGAGGCGCTGGGCCTCCTCCTGGCGTGAGCCGAACGTGCCGGAGACCTGGATCGCCAGCGACGCCTCCGGCAGGTCGATGGAGAAGTTCGCGACCTTGGAGACCACCAGCGTGCTGATCTCGCCGTTGCGGAACGCCTCGAACAGCTTCTCCCGCTCCTTGTTCGACGTCGAACCCTGCACGATCGGTGCGTCCAGCGTACTCGCGAGGTGCTCCAGCTGTTCCAGGTACGCCCCGATCACCAGCGCGGGCTCGTCGGGATGGTGGTCCACGATGGACTTCACGATTCCCGACTTGGTGCGCGCGGTCGAGCAGATCTTGTACCGCTCCTCGGCCTCGGCCGTGGCGTAGTGCAGCCGCTCCTCGTCGGTGAGCGTGCCGCGCACCTCGATGCACTCCGCGGGCGCGATCCAGCCCTGCTGCTCGATGTCCCGCCAGGGCACGTCGTAGCGTTTCGGCCCGATCAGCGAGAACACGTCCCCCTCGTGCCCGTCCTCGCGCACCAGCGTGGCCGTCAGGCCCAGCCTCCTGCGCGACTGCAGGTCCGCGGTCATCCGGAACATCGGCGCGGGAAGCAGGTGCACCTCGTCGTAGATCATCAACCCCCAGTCGCGGGAGTCGAACAGCTCGAGGTGCTTGTACTCGCCCTTGGTCTTGCGGGTGACGACCTGGTAGGTCGCGATGGTGACCGGGCGGATCTCCTTGCGCTCGCCGGAGTACTCGCCGATCTCCTCCTCGGTCAGCGACGTCCTGGCCACCAGCTCGCGCTTCCACTGCCGCCCGGCGACGGTGTTGGTCACCAGGATCAGCGTCGTCGCCTGCGCCCGCGCCATCGCCGCGATCCCGACGAGGGTCTTGCCCGCCCCGCAGGGCAGCACCACCACGCCGGAGCCACCGGCCCAGAACGCGTCCGCGGCCTGGCGCTGGTACTCGCGCAGCTGCCAGCCGTTCTCGGCCAGCTCGATCGGGTGCGCCTCCCCGTCGACGTAGCCGGCGAGGTCCTCGGCGGGCCACCCGATCTTGAGCAGTGCCTGCTTGAGCCGCCCCCGCTCGGACGGGTGCACCGTGACCGTGTCGTCGTCGACGCGCTGCCCGATCATCGGTGCGATCTTCTTGTTGCGCAGCACCTCCTCGAACACCGCGCGATCGGTCGTGGTGAGCACGAGCCCGTGCACCGGGCTGTTGCTCAGCGTCAACCGGCCGTACCGGCCCATCGTGTCCACGATGTCGATTAGCAGCGGCTGCGGAACGGGGAACCGCGAGTAGGTGGTCAGCGCGTCCACGACCTGCTCGGCATCGTGCCCTGCCGCCCTGGCGTTCCACAGCGCCAGCGGCGTCACCCGGTAGGTGTGCACGTGTTCCGGCGCCCGTTCCAGCTCGGCGTACGGGGCGATCGTCAACCGCGCGTCGTCGGCTTGCGGGTGGTCGACTTCGAGCAGGACGGTCTTGTCCGACTGCACGATCAGGGGGCCTGTACTCACACCCCCCTTTATAGCGTGCTCCGCGGCTCGCTCAGGATCCCGCCTGCTCGGACTCGGGTAGCAGGGACAGCACGTCCAGCCGCTGGTCGAGCATCCCGGCGTCGTGCATGAGATCGGCCACCCGCTGCAGCCGCGAGCCGTTCAGCGCGGTCGGGTAGCTGCCGAGCGCGACCAGTGCCGAGTCCGTCTCGTCGATGGAGGTGAACTCGGGTAGCAGTCCGCGGATCGTCGGCGGGTCGCTGCCGAGCTCCTGGGAGCGCTGGAGCAGGTTGCGGAACAGGCTGAACGTGTTCGGGTTGGCCTCGGCGGTGTCCCGCACGGCCACGTAGCTGGACATGGGGAACTCGTGCATCTCGCCGCGCGCGGTGTCCGCGAGGAGCGTCGCCCCGAACTCCCGCTGGGCGGTGCTGATATCCGGCTCGGACAGCCACGCGGCGTCGGCCTCCCCGGAGCCAAGGGCGCGCATGGCGTCGTCGAACGGTAGCTCGGTGAACGTGACGCCGCCGGGGTCGATCCCTTCGGTCTCCAGGCGGGAGCGGGTGGTCAGCTCGCCTGCCGCGCTTTCCGGGCGGACCGCTATCGTCGCCTCGTCCAGGTCCCCGAGCTCGCCGGGGCCTGTCCCGGGAAGCGTCACCAACGCCATCGTCTCCGGCCCGGAGACGTAGGCCTCCCCCTGGAACTGGTACGGGGCGCCGTCGGCGGCACGGTCGAGCACGGTGACGTTGCAGGCGTAGGCGACGTCGACCTCGCCCGCCGACAGCGACTCGAGGACGCCTGCGCGGTCGTCGTGCTGCACCAGCTCGATGTCGAGGCCTTCCTTGGCGAAGATGCCCTGCGCCACACCGAACCGCAGCGGGACGGTGCCGATCGAGTCGAACACCCCGACCCGCAGGGTCTCCAGCTCCAGCCCCGGGTCCTCGCGCTGCCTGGACTCGCCGGAGACCAGCGCGCAGCCGCCGCTGAACAGGACGATCGCGAGAGCGAGCGCGATGCTGCTCGCGCGCTGTACCGCGCGTGTGGGCATGCGTGCCTTCCGCGTCGATTTCCCCGGCGTTCATCGCACGCCGGTCAGGTGGTTCGTTCGGCGTGCGGCCAGGATTGTAACGCCCGCCCGGCCTGTCCGGACGGTCCGCATGCCTCGCCGCGCCGGGTGTGCGGGAGCGGGGTGGCCGAGCGTCTTTCGCGGCTCGCGACCTAAGGCTACCCTCGGGTAGCCGGTAGGCACGGCGTTCGGCCGGTGCTTCCGGTGGACGGTATACACCGTCCTCGGTCGGTACTGTCCAGCGGCCGGTAGGTACCGTTCTCGACTGAACGAACAGCGCGCGCCGTCAACGCCGCAGCGTGTGGACGTGGAAAGGAACCCGGGTGTGGCCCGTCGCAGCAGCCGTCGTTCCGGCGAGGCTGCCGGTTACCCCGGCGCCGGGCGGGACGGCACCGATGAGGCCGGGGTACCCGTCCCCACTGCCGGGCAGTCCGGCCGGTGGCGACTCCGCAACTGGTCGCTGCGCACGAAGCTGCTCGCTGTCCTGCTCATCCCTACCCTGACCGCGGTCGCGCTGATCGGCTTGCGGCTGGTGAGCGAGCAAGAGTCCGCCGACCGCCTCGAGCAGCTGTCCACGCGGGTGAGCATGGAGACCTCGCTGGCGAAGCTGGTGCACACGCTGCAGCGCGAGCGGGACATCACGGTGCGCTATGTAGCGCGCGGGCGCGACGGTGCTCTCGACGAGGTGCGCACGCAGCGGGAGCGTGTCGACGAGCAGCTCGGCACGTTCAGCAACGACTTCCGCTCGGCACGCGACGACCTCAGCGAGGACAGGGTCGCGGCGTTCGACGAGGTCGACGAGCGCATGAACGTGCTGACCGGCCTGCGGTACGCCTCGGAGCACTCGGAGTACCCGCCGGACGCGGTGCGGCGTTCCTACACCGAGCTGATCACCAGCCTGATGGCCATCCGCGAGCAGGCCGTGGCCACGATCCGCGAGCCGGAGCTGGTACGCGCGCACCTGGCGGCGTCGACGCTGGCGCGGGCCAAGGAGAAGATGTCCGTCGAGCGTGCGCTGATCGCCGAGGGCATCAGCCGGGGCGAGCTCGACCAGCAGTCCACCCGTGACCTGCTCGGCGCGCGGGCCGAGCGGGACGCCGCCGTCGCGGACTTCCGCACGTTCGCCAGCTGGGAGCAGCAGCAGATCTACGAGGACACCATGACGGGTCTGATCGTGGACAACGGCAACGACATCAGCGAGGCCGTGCTCACCAGGGCCGAGAGCGATCGTTCCCTCAGCGACCTCGACGCGGAGGAATGGGACACCGCCTCCACCTACACGATCAACCTGGCCGCGGAGGCCGAGGACGCGCTGCTGGTCGGTATGCAGGAGCGGACCGACGAGCTCGCGGACCGGACCAGTACCGCCGTTGTGCGCGACGGCGCCATCGTCCTGGGGTTGTTGTTGCTGGCCACCGTCCTCACGATGGTGATCGCGCGCTCGCTGTTGCGCCCGCTGCGCACGCTGCGCACCACGGCATTCGATGTGGCGCAACGCAGGCTGCCCGCCGCGGTACGCGGGATGCGGGACGATCCGGGCGCGCAGTGGTCCACGGAGGTCGCTCCGGTCCCGGTGTACAGCAGGGAGGAGCTGGGTCAGGTCGCGCGGGCCTTCGACGCCGTGCACGGTGAGGCCGTGCGGCTCGCCGCGGAGCAGGCCGCGCTGCGGACGAACGTCAACGCCATGTTCGTGAACCTGTCGCAGGCCGGCCGTGAGCTGTCCGAGCGCCAGCTGGCCGTGCTGGACAGGATGGAGGCCGAGGAACGCGACCCGGAGAACCTCGCGAACCTGTTCGAGCTGGATCACCTGGCTGCCCGGCTGCGCAGGATCGGCGAGAACCTGCTCGTGCTGACCGGGAACGACTACGTGCGGATGCTTCCCGGCACGGTGCCTGCGGCCGAGGTGCTCGGCGCTGCGCTGTCCGAGATCGACCAGTACCAGCGGGTGCGGATGCTGGACCCGCCGCCGATCGCGATCCGCGGGGACGCGGTCAGCGATGTGGTGCATATCATATCCGAGTTGCTGGAGAACGCCACGAACAGCTCCGAGGCCGATACCGCGGTGACCGTGGCGAGCTCGATGAACCACCGCGGTCAGTGGCTGGTGGAGATCACCGACTACGGCCCGGGGCTGTCCCAGGAGGCGATCGAGCGCGCGAACGCGCGGCTGGCCGAACCTCCCGAGATCGACGTGGAGGCGACCCGGCGGATGGGCCTGTACGTGGTCGCCTGCCTCGCCCAGCGGCACGACCTCGCGGTGTGGTTGCGCAACGCCCCGTCGGGCGGGTTGACGGCCTCGCTGCTCGTGCCCGCCGAGCTGATCAACGACCTGCCGGCGGACGTGTCGGACTCCTCGTCCGTGGGGCCGTTGCGGCGGCCGGACCTGCGCAAGACGGATGCGCTGGAACGCCCCGGGGAAACGGGGGGTGCGCACAGCCCGGCGCCGGCACCGGCCGGACCGCCGAAGCGGGCCCCCGTTGTGGGCGACGGCCCGGCTGCCGGCAGTGAAGGCGTGCAGCCACATCCGCTCGACGACGAGCAACCCACCGAACGCTTCCCCGCTTACCAGGACCTGCTGACGCGATGGTTCGAGGCCCTTCGTCCAGGTGAGGCCGGTGACCAGCCGGTCGGCGGTGCCGAGCCGGAGGAGGCCGGCTCGGCGGAGGAACCGGACTCCGGCGATGCGGGTGAGAACGCGGGAGAGGACCAGTCACCGGAACCGGCGAACGACGGGGTGGAGCACGGCGCCGGGGCGGGATGGCTCGACGCTCCCACAATCCGGAACATCACGCGCGCGAGTGCCGCCATTGGGGTGAACTTGACGGAGGATGACAGTTCCGGTGATGCGGCGATACCGCCGGCGAGCCGGGGCGAGCTCGACCTCGGGGACGGCCTCGCGGACCTGGTCGACTACGCGGGTTCCCCCGCCATGGAAACCGTCCGTGACCTGGCCGAACACGGTCGCGAACCGGCTGCGGCCGGGGTGAACGGCAGCACCGCCCTCGAGGTGGTCTCGCGGGATCCGGAGGCCGTTCGCCAGCGGATGGTGGGCCTGCTGGACGGCCTGCGGCGGGCTCGACAAGAGAGTCCGGGTGAATAGGCTGGCCCGCCATGAGGTCATGCGTGCGGTCGTGTGAGACTGCGGCCCGTGGTCGGGACGGTTGGGCACGTCGAACGAGGAGAGACCGTGACGAGCTCCGCTGGCCGGCCGACAGGTCATGAATGGCTGATCACGGACTTCGTTGAGCGAGTGCCGGGTGTGGCGCACGGGGTGATCGTCTCGGCCGACGGCGACCTGCTCGCCGGTTCGGCCGGGTTGCCCCCGGCCCGCGCCGGGGAGCTGGCCACGGTCGTCACGGGGATGCTCGGCATGACGGCCGGTGTGGCTGACTGCCTCGCGGCCGGGCGCGTGCACCAGGCTGTCGTGGAGATGGAGCTCGGCTTCCTGTTGCTGATGACGGTCAGCGACGGGTCGTGCGTGGCGGCGCTGGCGTCGCCACGCAGCGACATGGGCACGGTGGCCTACGAGATGTCGCTGCTCGTCGAGCGGTTGGGGCAGCAGCGTGCTACTAGCGAGTAGCTTTCCGTGCGGGGTACGTGGCAGACTCGCATAGCCGGGCCGTAGGGCCCGGGTGACGACGCGACACCGGGGGTGAGGCGTGACGAACGAGCGCGACGGTGACAGCAGGCTGCATGTTCAAGCGCCGCCCCGCGCGTCCTCGGTCGCCCCCGAGCAGCGCAGGAGGTCGCTGGTGCGCCCCTACGCCCGTACCGGGGGACGCACCCGCCCCGAACACGACCTCGAGCTGGAGGCGATGGTCTCGACAAGCGAGACCGGTATGCGGTACGAGGGCGTGCGGACCGCGGAGCAGCGCAGCATCTGTGACTTCTGTACCCAGCCGAGGGCGCTGTCCGACGTGGTGACCGAGCTGGGGCTGCCGCTCGGCGTGGTGAAGGTGATCGTCGCGGACATGATGCGAGCGGGCCTGGTGCACGTACACGACCCCGGCCTGCCCTTCGGCGAGGCCTCCTCGAAGGAGTTCCTCGACCGGCTGCTGAGCGGGCTGCGCAACCTGTAGGGCTGCCCCGGACCCGCAGCGCCCGCCGGTATCCCACGCGACGGGCCCGTCCTCACGACTCGACGAACGCCGCCGAGGTGATGCGGTGCAGCGGGTAGCGCTCGTTGTCGTCGCCCTCGAGCACGCCGCCGCCCACGCGGGTGGGGGTCACGATGTGCTGGCTGGCCGTGCCGTGCCTGTCGACGAGCCCGATCCAGACCTCCCTGCGCTGCAGGCTCGCGCGGGTCAGCAGCTCGAGCGTCGCCGACGTGTCCCCTTCGCCCCCGGGGTTGCGGACGCCCGCTCCGCGCCGGGTCGACGCGGCACGGTCGCCCGAGCGGATGCGCGCGACGACGTCGGCGATGCGCTCCGAGGTGCTCGCCCCGGTCGCCCCGGTCGCGCCGTGGGACCGCCGCCGCGCGGGAGCCCGCTTCGGGGTGCGCTGCTCCTCGGCACGCACGTCCAGTACCCGGCCGTCCGGTCCCTCCGCTGCCGGGGTGAACCCGCGCTCGCGCAGCCCGTCCAGGACCTCGGCCAGTGGCGATCCGCTGACCAGCACCGTCGGCGCGATCCGGCGCAGGTCGAGCTCCCCTGCCGCCGGACTGTTGAGGATCTCCGCGAGCACGACCTCGTCGTCGCAGCGGAGGAAGGACGCGCACGTCCCCGCGCGCAGCCTGCCGTGCCTGCGCGCCACGTCGTCGATGAGGTAGGTCAAGCCCTGCGGCACCGGTGTGCGTGAGGTGCGGGCGAACAGGTCGTGCAACTCCTCGGCACTGTGCCCGGAGTCGAGGGCACGGCGGACGGAGTCCTCGGTCACCCGGTAGACGGTGGCGTGTCCCGCCGACTCGATGTCGGCCACCGCTGTGATCTCGGCAGCCAGACCCGGTTCCAGCGGTCCCGGCGCGACGATGGTGAGGTCGGCCTGCACCAGCACGTGATCGACCGGCGCGGGCATGGACTCGGCCATGGCGGCCGTCGCGCGCCGCCTGCGCTCGTCCGCGGTCTCCCCAGCGGAGTCCTCCCCGGCCTCGCCGGTGGGTTCCCGTGCGGGCTCCTCAGCAGGCTCCAGCAACGTGCGTGCCGCGGTGGTGACAGCGCCGAGAGCGACCACCCCGAGAGCCGACGCCTCCCACAGCGCGGCGCGGACCATCTCGTCGCGCAACGGGCCGTCCCGGCGCGGGTTGCGCCAGGCGAGCAGCGTGACGAGCTCCTCCCCGCCCGCTATGCCCGTGCCGTCCGGCAGCTCGGCGAGCGCTTCGAGTGCGCGGCGGCGCGCGGTCGCGGCGCGGGGCTTGTGCAGCTGGGTGGACAGCGGCGTGGGCTGCTTGTCCTTCTCCGCGGTGCCACCGGCACGCGCCGCGGCCGCGCTGTAGGCGAGGCAGGGCAGGCGGGGCAGATCGAGCCAGGCTGTGGCCAGGACGGCCCAGCGATGTGCCGGTGGCGAGCCGAGCCAGCTGTCGGCCAGGTTCGTCAGCAGCCACTCGGGCTCGGTCGCGGTGCTCTCGGCCACCAGGTCTGCTCCGTACGCCAGCTCGGCGAGCAGCACCGCGCGAGCCTCGTCGATCTCGAGCTCGCGGGCGATCCGGCGCACCTCGCGCACGCCGAGCCCGCCTGCCTTGAGTACCGGCGGCGGGGTTCGCGCCCACGACTCCAGCAGCGACTCCATGTGCCGGTTCAACTCCATCGCCTCACCGGCGGCCGTGCTGTCCACGGTCTCCGTGGCATGCGGGTAGGTCTCCGGCGCGGGTTCGGTGCGCACCGTGTCGGGGAAGATCGGCTTCCCGCGCAGCGCCAGCCCCAGCTGCCGGGGCAGCTCGACGGTGCCGCTGTCCTTGCGGACAAGCAGGCCGCGGGCGAGCAGGCTCTGCACCGGGGTACGGGCCTGCTCCAGCGGGGTGTCCGAGCCGGCGTCCTTGGTGTTGCCGACCGGAGGTCCGGCCGCGAGCGTGTCGAGCAGCTTGCGTTCCGGCTGGGTCAGCGCCTCCAGCTCCTTGTGCACGTCCGTGTCGCGCAGCCAGGGAAGGTCCCTGCCGAGCCCCGCCGGGTAGGGGCCGAGTACCTCGCGGGCGGCGGGCACGGCGTGGACAGCGCTGTCGTCTCCCCAGGCCAGCGCCATCCTGCGCAGCCGCGCGAGCGCGCGACGGGTGGGCGCGCCCGCGAGCTCGTCCACAGCCTCCGTGGTGACCGGCGCGGCGTCCGCGTCGAGCACGAGCAGCGCCTCCAGCACGGCCAGCGTGAAGGTGTCGAGGTCCTCGCAGGCCCTGGCCACCGAGCCCGCGGTGCCCGCGCGGGTGGCGAGCACGTTCGTGTCGGCGGGCGGCGGCGTCGCCAGGTCGCGCCGGGCGGCGAGCATGCGGGCCAGCTCGTCGTCGCTCACCGAGCGCAGCCAGTGCGCGAGAGAGGTCGCAGACACGGCGCCACGATACCGAGTGTGTGCGCGGGCGGCTCACGAGGCGTGGCCGGGGACGCGCGCCCGGCAGCTTGCCGTCGTGGGACCAGCGCGACGGGCGAGATCGAGGTACGGCAAACTAGAGGCAGGCGTGTCGAGAACGTTGACACACGACACTCGACGCATCACCGAGCGCACCGCGGAGGACGACGTGGCAGACAGCAAGAAGGTTGACCCGGACCGTATCGACCCGCAGTGGCCGCAGCTGGACGACGGGCAGACGCCCGTTTCCGAGCTGGTGTCCGATACGCAGGGTTCGCAGTCGCCGTACGGTGACGTCTCCTTCCCGCTCGACTCGGTGCCGTACGAGCATCCCGAAACCGAGATCAACCGGTCGTGACCCCGCTGGGAACCAGCAGCGTTAGGCTCTGAGGCGAGCCTCACACGCACCCACATGTCGATTCGGGGTTGCCATGCCTGTACCAGGTCCGGGATATTCCATCACCGTCCGCGCCGAGGCGCCCGCCGCAGCGAGTAGCGCAGGCGAGTTGACCTCGGCCGTCGGCGACGTCGGCGGCGTGCTCACCGCCTTCGACATCGTCGAGTCGCATCACGACAGCGTCGTGGTGGACATCAGCGCGAACGTGCTCAACGAGGAGCACGCCACCGAGGTCACCGATGCCCTAGACCAACTCGACGGGGTGCACGTCCGTAAGGTCTCCGACCGGACGTTCCTGCTGCATCTGGGCGGTAAGCTCGAAGTCGAGTCCAAGGTCGCGCTGCGCAACCGCGATGACCTCTCCCGTGCGTACACGCCGGGCGTCGCGCGGGTGTGCAATGCCATCGCGGTCAACCCGGAGGACGCCCGCAGGCTCACGATCAAACGCAACACCGTGGCCGTGGTCACGGACGGCTCGGCGGTCCTCGGCCTTGGCAACATCGGCCCGGCTGCCGCGCTGCCCGTGATGGAGGGCAAGGCCGCGCTGTTCAAGAAGTTCGCCGGTGTGGACGCCTGGCCGGTATGCCTGGACACGCAGGACACCGAGGAGATCATCCGGACGGTGCGCGCGCTGGCCCCGGTGTACGCGGGCGTCAACCTCGAAGACATCTCCGCGCCCCGGTGCTTCGAGATCGAGGCACGGCTGCGGGAGTCGATGGACATCCCGGTGTTCCACGACGACCAGCACGGCACGGCCATTGTCGTGCTCGGGGCGCTGCGCAACGCCTTGCGGGTGGTGGACAAGCCCATCGAGGAGTGCCGGATCGTGGTGTGCGGCGTCGGCGCCGCGGGCTCGGCCATCATCCGGCTGCTCAAGCGCAAGAACCCGGCGGACATCATCGCGGTGGACAGCACCGGCATCCTGACCACCGACCGCGACGGCATGGACGACAACCTGCGCTGGGTCGCGGACAACACCAACGCGGACGTGCGTTCCGGCACGCTGCACGACGCTCTCGCGGGCGCGGACGTGTTCATCGGGGTGTCTGTCCCGAACCTCATCGGTGCCGACCAGGTGGCGAGCATGGCCCGTGACCCGATCATCTTCGCGCTGGCCAACCCCGATCCGGAGATCGACCCGCTCGAGGCGCACAAGCACGCCGCCGTTGTCGCCACAGGGCGCAGCGACTACCCGAACCAGATCAACAACGTGCTCGCCTTCCCGGGCGTGTTCCGCGGCCTGCTCGACGCGCACGCGCACCACATCAGCGATGGCATGCTCGTGGCGGCGGCGAACGCGATCGCGGACGTGGTGGACGGGGACCGGTTGAACGCGTCGTTCATCGTGCCGAGCGTGTTCGACTCCGCCGTGGCACCCGCGGTGGCCAGCGCGGTCAAGCAAGCAGCGACCGGCGGGTGATCAGTGCGCCACGCCTACGCACTATCCTCGTAGGCGATGAGTGAGTTCAGCCACCTCGACGAGTCCGGTGCGGCGCGGATGGTGGACGTGTCGGAGAAGCCTGCCGCCGCGCGCACGGCGGTGGCCTCGGGAACGTTGCACACCACGGCCGAGGTGGTGGCTTTGCTGGCGGAGGGCGGGTTACCGAAGGGTGACGCGCTGGCCACGGCACGGATCGCGGGGATCATGGGCGCCAAGCGCACCCCGGATCTCGTGCCGCTGTGTCACCCGATCGCGCTGTCGGGTGTCGATGTGGAGTTCGAGCTCGGACACAGCGAGGTGCACGTGACGGCCACGGCGCGCACCACCGAACGCACCGGGGTGGAGATGGAGGCGTTGACCGCGGTCAGCGTCGCCGGGCTGGCGCTGCACGACATGGTCAAGGCCGTCGACGCGGCCGCGTCGATGGACGGGGTACGGCTGGACCGCAAAGAGGGCGGCAAGGCCGGGGTGTGGACGCGGCCGGAAGGGCGGTAACGCATGGGCAGCCGGATCGCGCGCGTGGTGGTGGCCTCCAACCGGGCCGCCGACGGTGTCTACCCGGACCGAACGGGCCCGATCATCGCGCACTGGTTGACCGAGCGGTCCTTCGACGTCGCACCGCCGGTCGTGGTGCACGACGGCGAGCCGGTGTCCGCCGCGCTGCGGCAGTGTGTCGCCGAGGGCGCGCACCTGGTGATCACCACGGGAGGCACGGGTATCTCGCCGACGGACCGCACGCCGGAGGCCACGGCGGCCGTTCTCGACTACCGGATTCCCGGGTTGTCCGACGCGGTTCGCGATGCCGGGTTGCCCGCCGTCCCGACCTCGATCCTGTCCCGCGGGATCGCGGGAGTGGCAGGTAGGACGCTGGTGGTGAACCTGCCCGGCTCGAAGGGCGGGGTGACCGACGGGCTCGCCGCGCTGGAGGGGGTGCTCGAGCACGCTCTCGACCAGCTGGCCGGGACGGACCACGCCGCGGGACATGCGCCCGGCAGTACTGCCGCTGATGATGCGGGGCATGCGCCCGGCAGTACTGCCGCTGATGATGCCGCGGGGCATGCCGCCGGCAGCACGGCGAGTGCCGCGGCCGCGCCGCGGGATACGGATCCGGTTGCCGTTCCGGTGTGCCGGGTGACCGGCGAGCCGATCGCGAGCGAGGAACACGCCGCTGCCGTGGCCGACCGGGCCGCGGGCGCGGTGGTCACGTTCGCCGGTGCGGTACGCGACCACGACGGCGGCAGGCACGTGCGGTCACTGTTCTACGAGGGGCACCCGAGCGCGGAGCAGGTGCTGGACAGTGTCGTCAGGGAGGTCTCGGCCCGCCATCCCGCGGTGCGGGGAGTCGCGGTGAGCCATCGTGTCGGTGCGCTCGAGATCGGTGATGTGGCCCTGGCGTGCGCGGTCGCTTCCCCGCATCGCGCGCAGGCGTTCGCCGCGTGCTCGGATCTCGTCGAGGAGGTCAAGCAGCGGCTGCCGATCTGGAAGCATCAGGTTTTCGCGGACGGGACCGAGGAGTGGGTCAACTCGCCCTGAGCCTCGGCGCTCGCCGTGCGCTGTGCTGAGCTCGTGGGCTCCACCGCCGGGGGATAGCGGTGGAGCCCACGAGTGTTGCGATGTTGCTATCGCCTAGAGCTCAGCGAGATCACTCGGTGGCGATCTTCTGACCGACCAGGATGAAGTCCGGGTCGCTGATGTAGTCCTCGTTGAGCTCGTGCAGCTCCTGGTAGCCGCCGTCGATGTCCTCCTTCTTCGCGATCTCGGAAAGCGTTTCGCCTTCCTTGACCTCGTAGTCCCCGTCGGGGTTGGACTCGGCGACTCGGGTTACCTCAGGGGCGGCCGGCTCGGGCGTGGCCTCGGGCTCCGGCTCCGACTCCTGCTGCGCGGAGCCGGTGTTGGTTCCCTGGTAGTTGCCGCTCGCGCCGGCTTGCTTGCCACACACCGGCCATGCGCCGATGCCTTGGCCTTCCAGAACGTTCTCCGCGACACGGATCTGCTCCGCCCGGGACTGCTCGTGCGGCATACCGGTGCCGCCGTAAGCGCGCCAGGTGTTGAGGTTGAACTGCAGACCGCCGTAGTAGCCGTTACCGGTGTTGATGCTCCAGTCACCGCCGCTTTCGCACTCGGCGATGGCATCCCAGTTCACGCTCTCGGCCTGAGCTGGGGTAGCGGCCACTGCAAGCGGAGCACCGAATGCCAGGCTCGCGATTGCGGCGCGAGCGATGTTGCGGGTAGCTGTCGAGGTCTTGCGGTGCTTAGCTCGGTAAGACATTTGGCATCGTCAACCCTCCGCGCCGCGTTCCGCTCGGGCCGTGCCCGCTCCCTGTCCCGGAGTTTCTTTCGCTCGGGGTATGGGCCGGGGGTCCGTTGGACAGGGATTGGCGCACGGATCCCCGGGTCTTGCCGTGGCTGGTCGGGGCCAACCGCAGACGACGGTACGTAGCTATATGCATGATCGGAAATTGAGAGCTATGTGATCTGGATCACTGTAACGACCGAAAACTTGTGACGATTCCGATATATTCGCAGGTCAGAGGCCTGTTACCGAACCGTGTCCATCTCGAAATCTTTCACCCTAAGTGAGGTCTGCGTCACGCCGTTTTCGGCCCGCTGGTCCGTTCGTGCAGGGCTCGTCGAATGCGATGAAACGCGCAAATAGTACGAAAAGGTCGCCCTGGTTGCCTGCTCGTCATCCGCCGGCGAACGGCGGGAGAACATCGATCGCCGCGTCGGTGTCGATCCGGTACGCGGTGTCCCGGATGGCGACCCCGTCCACCAGCAGGCTCGCCACGGTCAGGATCCGATCCAGCTCGGCGGAGTGCTCGGCGCGGAGCCGGGCCACGACATCGCCGAGTGTCGAACCGGCAGGCATCTCGAGTGCGCGTTCCTCGCTGCCCGCCGCCGCGCGCGCGGAGGCGTAGAACCGCACGCGGACCGTGATGGTTCGCGCGTCGGGGCCGGCGGGCGTGCTCATGACCGGTGATCGTATCCGGCGATGACCGGCCTCACAGCACCCAGGGTGGTGCACAGCACGGGCCGCGGGTTGCCCGGAATCGACACGTGCGGATCGATACTGGTCTCGGGTTCCGCGAAAGCGGAGTTTTACCCCTGTTCGAAGCGCAGTCACGGATTTATGCTTGTCCCTGTGACTGCCTTCCGGTTCGCGCAGGCGGCCCGCCTGCTCGGCGTGAGTGACGACACCGTACGGCGGTGGGCGCGCTCCGGCGAGCTGCGTACCGGGGTGGACGCCGCGGGCCGCAAGGTCGTGGACGGTCATGAGCTGGCCGCGTTCGCCCGCCGCCAGGCCGAGCGCCGGCCCGCGGGCGAGAACGACGCCACGGCTGTCGCGCGCTCGGCACGCAACCGCTTCGTGGGGCTGGTCACCGAGGTCCGGCGGGACTCGGTGATGGCGCAGGTCGAGGTGCAGGCAGGCGCTCACCGGGTGGTGTCGTTGATGAGTACCGAGGCGGTCGACGAGCTGGGCCTGGAACCGGGTTCCCTGGCCGTGGCCGTGGTCAAGGCCACCAACGTCATTGTGGAGACGCCGGGCGGGCTCGAGGCGGTCCCGCCCGGTTCGGCGGGCGAGTCCGAGGTACACACCGTGGACGAGGTGTATCCGCCGGACGATGCGCAGGAGAGCGGGGGTCGCTGATGCGGCGAGCGTTCCGGCCGCTGCTCGCGCTGGCACTCTCGGCGGTCTCGGTCTGCGCGGCCTGCGCGCCGGGCGGCGACCGTGAGGTGCTGACGGTCTTCGCGGCCTCCTCGCTCACCGAGGTGCTCGGCGAGGTCGAAGACTCGTTCACGGCCGAGCATCCGGACGTGGAGGTCCGCGTCAACCTCGCGGGCTCGTCGCGACTGGCGCACCAGCTCGGTGAGGGAGCCCCTGCCGACGTGTTCGTCTCCGCCGACCCGGAGACCATGCGCACGGTCGCCGAGCAGGACATGCTCGCGGACGATCCCGCGGTGCTGGCGACGAACACGCTCACCATCGCCACGGCTCCCGGTAACCCGCACCGCATCGCGGGCCTCGACGACCTCGCCGACCCTGAGCTGCACGCGGTCACCTGCGCCGCCCAGGTTCCGTGCGGGCGGGCGACGAGGCGGCTCGTGCGGGCGCACGATATGCGCCTGCGGCCGGCCAGCGAGGAGCTCAGTGTCAAGGCGGTGCTGCAGAAGGTGCTGACCGGTGATGCCGACGCGGGAATCGTCTACCGCAGCGACGTACGGGCGGCAGGCGAGTCGGTCGAGTCGATCGACATCGCGGGTGCGGAGTCGGTCGTCAACGAGTACCGGATCGCTGTGCTGGCAGACGCCGCGCATCCTCGGCTGGCCCGCGAGTTCGTGCGGTACCTGCGGGACGAGCCGGGGCGCCGCGCGCTCACCGCAGCCGGGTTCGGGGTCGATGATGACCGGAACGGGTAACAACGCGGGCGCCACGAGCGCCGGGAGCATCCGGGCGGGACGCACGGACGATACGACGGTGGCGGTCGGCGTTCCGCGGTTGCTGCGCGTCCCAGCCGCGCTCGCGCTCGCACTGGTCGCCCTGCCGATCGTGGGGTTGTTGCTGCGCACCGAGTTCACGCGGCTACCCGAGCTGCTGAGCTCGCAGGCCTCGTTGCACGCGTTGCGGCTGTCACTGACCACAGCTTCACTGTCCACACTCGCCTGTATCGTTCTCGGTGTGCCGCTCGCGGTCGTACTGGCCAGGGCCGCCGGAAACCTCGGAGCACTGCTCCGCACGATCGTGCTGCTACCCCTCGTGCTCCCGCCCGTGGTGGGCGGGCTCGCGCTGCTCTACCTGCTCGGTGTGAACGGCTTCCTCGGGTACCTGCTCGACGTGGTGGCCGGTGCGCGGGTGCCGTTCACCACGGCGGCTGTCGTGCTCGCACAGACCTTTGTGGCGATGCCGTTCCTGGTGATCAGCCTGGAGGGTTCGCTACGCGCGCGCGACGAGAACTATGAACGGGTAGCTGCCACGCTCGGTGCCCGGCCGTGGACCGTGTTCACCAGGGTGACGTGCCCGTTGCTCCTTCCTGCACTGGTGTCCGGGACGGTGCTGTGTTTCGCACGGGCTCTGGGGGAGTTCGGGGCAACGATCACGTTCGCCGGGAGCCTGCAGGGCGTGACACGCACCCTTCCGCTGGAGGTCTACGCGCAGGCGGAGTCCGATATAGACAGCGCCATAGCGCTGTCCCTGCTACTGATCGTGATAGCGATCGTGGTGATCGGTGTCGCCCGGCCCCGGTCGCTACGGGGGCGGGCGTGACCCCGGGCGGCGGGCTGCGGGCCACGGTGGATATCACCCGTGGCGACTTCCGGCTGCGCGCCGACGTCGGCATCCCGCCCGGGGGCGTACTCGCGGTGCTCGGGCCGAACGGCTCGGGGAAGTCGACGCTGCTGGAGTGCATAGCGGGGCTGCGGCATCCGCACGGTGGCTCGGTCTCCCTCGGGGAACGGACGCTGACCGACGTCGCACGCGGTGTCCACATCCCGCCGCACCGGCGTGGCGTCGGAGTGCTGGGCCAGGCTCCGCTGCTCTTTCCACACTGCACGGTACAGGACAACGTCGCGTTCGGGCCGCGTGCGCGAGGTGCCGGGCGAGCGGCGGCCCGGAAGGTGGCGCGGGAATGGATGGAACGGCTGGCCGTCGCGGAGCTGGCGGCGCACAAGCCACACCAGCTGTCCGGGGGGCAGGCCCAGCGGGTGGCACTGGCACGCACCCTGGCCGACGAGCCGGGGCTGGTGCTGCTCGACGAACCTCTCGCCGCGTTGGATGCCGACGCCGGACCGGCGATGCGGGCCGTGCTCGGGAGGGTGCTGCGCGACGGGGACCCGGCACGGTGCGGGCTGCTGGTCACGCACGACCCCCTGGACGCGCTGACGCTCGCGGACAGCGTCATCGTGCTCTCCGGCGGTGCCGTCGTCGAGCAGGGCGCGACACGGGAGGTGCTCGCCGCGCCCCGGACCTCGTTCACCGCGCGTATCGCCGGTCTGAACCTGGTGACCGGCCGTGCTGTGGCGGATGGGCTGCGCACCGTGGACGGTGCCGTACTCTCCGCGGCACGGTGCGACGGCGTGCGGGCGGGCGCCCCCGCTGTCGCCGTCTTCCCGCCGGGAAATGTCACGGTGTATCCGGGTCACACTGCCGGTGTGGTCCGTGCGGGTAACCACCGCAACACCGGCAGCGCCGTCGTGGAGAGCCTGGAGCCGCACGGGCCCGTCGTACGGCTCCGCATCGCCGCACCCCGTAGCGGCCCGGAGCACGGGTGGGTGGCGGGGCTCACCGCGGATGTGGCTACTGCGGCTGTGGCCGAGCTGGGTCTCGAGCCGGGGCAGGAGGTCGAGGTGGCGGTACCGGCCGAGGCGATCGGCGTGCACGAGGCGTTCACCGGCCAGAGCTAATGGTGCGCGTGGCTGGCGAGAGCGGTGGGGCTTATCGTCGAGACCGTGAGTGACGATCAGCAGCCGACCTACGTGGTTGGCGATGTGCACGGGCACCGCGAGGCGCTCGAGGACGCACTGGCCGAGCACGGCCTCGTGGACGAGGCGGGCGACTGGTCGGGCGGGTCGTCTCACCTGTGGTTCGTCGGGGACTTCGTGGACAGGGGCCCGGACGGCATCGGTGTCATCGAGCTGGTGATGCGGCTGCAGGAGCAGGCGGCCGAGGCCGGTGGGTACGTCCAGACCCTGCTGGGTAACCACGAGATCCTGTTGCTGGGTACGCACCGTTTCGGGGACACCGAGATCGCTCCGGACACGCCGGGCCGCACCTTCGCGCGCAGCTGGCTCATCAACGGGGGGCAGGCGGACGATCTCGAGCACCTGCGGGAGAGGCACGTCGAGTGGCTCGTGTCCCGCCCCGTCCTCGCGCACGCCGTCGACCACCTGCTGTTGCACTCGGACACGATGGAGTACCTGCACTGGGGAGACGAGCTCGAGGGGATCAACGCGGCTGTGCAGGCGGTACTGGCAGGCGACGACCTCGAGCAGTGGTGGGAGCTCTGGCGCAGGTTGACCACGCGGTACGCGTTCCGTGGGGACAACGGTGCGGATGCGGCGGAACGGATGCTGGAACAGCTCGGTGGCACCAGGATCGTGCACGGTCACAGCGTCATCGCCGACCAGGTCGGGCTGCCCCCGATGGAGATCAGCGGCCCGCACTCCTACGCGGGAGGCCGGGTGCTCGGCATCGATGCCGGCGTGTTCGCGGGCGGGCCGTGCCTGGTCGTGCGACTGCCGTGGGAGAGTTGACGTACCGGGGTCCGCGCCGGCGTCGGCACGACCGCAACGGTAGCTCGAGCAACACGTGAGGAAACTGCAACGTGCGAGCATGGCACGCCTCCTCGCGCCTCAACTACGATCGTCCGGTCGGGCGCACGTGATCAAGCACGCAGGAGGATCGAGTGGTGGCGCGGTGAACCCACTGGGCGAGACGACTCGGTGCGGAACGTGGCGTGTGCCACTACGAGCCGTGCACGGGGCCGCCCTACCGAGCGAACCGCGCCGAGGCACGCGAACCGGAACCGTACGACGGGACGCGATGATGCCGCGGCGTGGTGCAGCACAGTGCCGGTCGGAGAGCGGATGCGGGACGGGGACGTCGTCGAAGCCAGTGGCCCGGGCCGCGAGCTCGGGCACGGGTGCCACCGGCAGTGACCGTGAGGAGTGAGGGGACGTGTCGGCAGAGGACAGGTTGGAATCCGCGGCCGAGGCGGATGATCACAGCGAGCCCGATCCGGGCGCCGCGTCGCACGAGGGGGACACCGGCGGTGCGTACGCGCCTGGCGACGAGGCCGCGCTGGAGGGCACGGGTGGTGACGACGCCGCCGGTGACACTGTGACCGATGATGACGCGGGAGCGCCCGGGGCTGACCACCGTGATGACGCGGGAGCGCCCGGGGCTGACCACCGCGATGACGCGGACGCGCTCGAGGGTGGCCCTGCAGGCGCGGGCGCATCGGATGTGGACGACAGCGCCGCGAGTGCCGCGGTGGGCTCGCGTTCCGGCTGGTTGAACGGGGAGGGTGCGGAAGCCGCCGGTGAGATGAGCGCCCAGCAGGACCAGCCCCAGCAGGATGAGATCGAGCAGGACCAGGCCGAACAGGACGGTGCCGCGCACGACGGCGCCGCGCACGACGGCATCGAGCACGGAAGTACGGGGGACGGTGCCGGCGCGCCGGACGTGCGGCCCCAGCAGGAGGACGCGGCGGGGACCGGGCCGGGGGACGATGCGGGGGAGCACCCCGGCGAACCGGCGAGCGCCGGGTTACCCCCAGTGGAAGCAGCTGGCGAACCGGCTGGGGAACCTGCCGGGGAACCCGCCGGGGAACCCGCCGGTCAGACCGACGCGTACACGCTCGGCGAGGACAGCTTCCCGCAGATCTTCCCGCAGAGTGACCCGGACGGCGACCCGGACGGCGACGTCGAGAACGAGCTGGCCGATGCCGAGGCCGGTTCCTGGGTACGGCCGTACGTCTGGACGGGCGGGCGCACCGGGAGCACCGTGGAGTTCGCGCTGGAGACCCTGGTCAGCGCGCGCTCCGGGGTGACGGACACCGATCCGGACGCGATCCGTGAGGAGCACAGGCGGGTGCTGGAACTGTGCGAGCACCCCCGCTCGGTGACCGAGATCGCCGCCCGGCTGTCCGTGCCGCTCGGCGTCGCCAAGACACTGATCGGCGCGATGGCCGAGGAGGGCATGCTGGTCGTGCACAGGGCGGGTTCCGGCCCGGACTCCGGTCCCGACCTCGAGCTGATGGAGCGGGTGCTACGCGGCCTGCGGAACCTCTGACCGCCGGCCGGTCACGGGCTTCGTGCTTCGCGGACCAGGGTTACCAGGGCGGAACCGAAGCCGACCGAGGTGAAGCCGATCGCGCTCACGCTCAGCCACACGGGCAGATCGGTGTGGCCGAGGGCGAACAGTACGAACACCGCGACGACAGCGACCATGCCGATGACGAACAGGCCGACGGACAATGCCATCATGCGGGACGGTCTGCTGCGGGGCGGAGCGGAGTCGCCGTGTTCGGCGTGGGCGGACATGGCGTACAGGCTAACGGTTTCTCCTCGCAGCGCTAACCGCGATAGGCTGGGTAGTGACGCGCGTCGGTGGGTGGGGCCACCCCCGAGGCGCGTTCGTCGTGCGGGTCAGGGAAGCTCCCTACTGGGCATGCTCTCCGGCGGTGGACGGCGCGCGGTCCGATGAGCGAAGGAACGGTGAGTACAGTGCCGACCGGCAAGGTCAAGTGGTACGACGCGGACAAGGGCTTCGGCTTCGTCACCCAGGACGGGGGCGAGGACGTCTATATTCGCAAGTCCGCGCTACCTCAGGGGGTTGACTCTCTCAAGTCGGGTCAGCGACTCGAGTTCGGTGTGGCCGACGGTCGGCGCGGCCCGCAGGCACTGTCCGTGCGGCTTCTGGACACGCCGCCGTCGGTCGCCGAGGCGCAGCGCAGGCCCGCGGAGGAGCTGCACGGCATGGTCGACGACATGATCAAGCTCCTCGAAGCGCGCGTGCAGCCCGTCCTGCGCCAGGGACGTTACCCGGAGCGCAAGAACACCAAGCGGATCGCGGAGGTCATGCGCGCGGTGGCGCGGGACCTGGACCCGTAGCGCGCGCACGCTCAGGAGCGGGCTTCGAAGGCGACCGGCCAGATCCCGCGCGTTACCGGCTGCATGGCCCCCTCCTCGTCGCGGATCGGCTCCCCTTCCTGATCCGCGGCGAAGGCTGCGCCCATCTGCTGCACCTCGACGATGAGCAGCGTCGCGTCCGGGCTGGGCGGTTCGGCGGTGAACGCGTGTGCCTCCCCGGGGGAGAAGTACTCCTGCTGCACAGGAAGCGGCGTGCCGTCCGCGTCCGCCGCCTGGACGTTCACCAGCCACGGGGTCTCCGCGATCTCGCCGGGCACGGAGATCTGCGCGGGCTGGCCGGGACGGGTGGGCAGCGCGTACTCGTGCGTCTCGTCGTTGTCGCATTCGGTGACTTCGACGTCGCAGTAGGTGAACGGCTCGACCTGGATGGCCTCGCCGTCGGAGTAGATGGTGATCTCGGGGGGACCGACCTCGCCGCAGCCCGCCACGGCGAACACGGCGCCCGCCGTCCCGGCGAGCACGGCCGGCTTCACGCCACGGCGCGGGCGTCGCTCCCCCGCCGGATCCGGTGACCGCGCGTCACGTACTGCCATGGTTGTCGAGACTACGGGCGCGCTGTCGGCGCGCCGAGCGAGGGTGCCTCGGTGTGGTCTCCGCGACAACCGCCCGCTGCGTGGTGTGCGGTCACGACGCGGCCGGGACGAACCGGACCCGGAACGAAGCGGGCCAGTTCTTACCCGTCAGCAGGAACCGGTCGGTGCCGGGCACGGAAGCGATCCCGTTGAGTACCCCGGCCTCGTCCTCGTCCTGGGGGTCGAGCAGGCCGGACGCGTCGATCTCGGCGGTGACCGCCCCGTCCGCGGGGTCGATGCGCACGATGGTGTCGCTGCGCCAGACGTTCGCGTAGACGTCCTCGCCGACGCACTCCAGCTCGTTGAGCCGTTCGACCGCCTCGCCTGCCGACGTCACCGCGACGTCGTCGAGCGGGGCGAAGCTGTCCGGGTCGCGGAAGGTCAACCTGTCCGACCCGTCGCTCATCACCAGGCGGTCGTGCCGTCGCTGGTAGCACAACCCCCACCCCTCACCCTCGTAACCGACCCTGCGCAGTTCCTCGAGCGTCTCCCGGTCACGCTCGATGGCGACCTCGCTCTTCCAGGTCAGCTGCCATATCCGGTCGTCGACGACGGTGAGGCCCTCGGCGAACAGTGGCGCGGCGAGCTCGGCGCGTGCCAGCTCCGTGCCGGTGCCGAGGTCGGTCGCGCGGATATCCGACTCGCCGACGAGTCCGGTGCTTTCGTAGAGTGTGCCGTGAGCGATCTCGAAACCCTGTGTGAAAGCGGTGGGGTCATGTGGAAGCGTCTCCAGAACGTCAGCGCGCAGGTCTTCCGGAGGTGGGGTAGCGCCGGACCCCGGCGACCCGCACGCGAGTACGAGACCGGCGGTGAGGGTGCCGCAGACCGCGACCGATCGCTGGGCAGTTCGAGTGAACGCGCGCACGACACCAGCCTCGCACGCCCGGGGGAACGGGCTGGGACGGCGGCGGGCACCGGCGTGTCAGCACCTGGGACTATCCTGGATGATATGAGTTCGACGCCGACCGCTGCCGCCACGCAGCCGCAGCCGGGGCCGTGGCTGGTCGACGCCGCGGGGCTCGCCCGTGACGCCGCCAGGGAGGAAGCGGCCGACCGCGGGTACGACCCGGATTCCACCGTCGGGGCGTACCGCGGAGTACGGCACGAGGACGATGTCAGCGTCACACACCTGTTCGACGCGGCGGTCCCCGGTTACGGGGGATGGCAGTGGCAGGTGACGGTCGCGAGTGCCGGTGCGGAATTCCCCGTCACCGTCAGCGAGGCGTTGCTCCGCCCGGGCCCCGGGGCGCTGATCGCCAAGGAGTGGGTTCCGTGGGAGATGCGGGTCCGGCAGGGCGACCTCGGCATCGGAGACGTCCTGCCGGTGAGAGAGGACGATGAGCGCCTCGTACCCGGCTACCTGGGCTCCGACGACCCCGGCGTCGAGGAGGTCTCCTACGAGATCGGGCTCGGCCGCACGCGCGTGATGTCCCGGCGCGGGCGGCTCGACGCGGCGGAGCGCTGGCGCGGCGGTGAGTTCGGCCCCCGTTCGGACATGGCGCGCAGCGCGCCGCAGCCGTGCGGCACGTGCGGGTTCTACCTGCCGCTCGCGGGCTCGATGCGCGCGGCCTTCGGGGTGTGCGGCAACGAGGTCGCGCCCGCTGACGGGCACGTCGTACATGTCGAGTACGGGTGCGGAGCGCACTCCGAGGCCGAGGTCGACACCGGCGCCGTCGTACCGGTAGCGCAGCTCGTCTACGACGACTCCCGGTTGGACGTCGACGGCGTCGAGTCCTCCGGCGCCGGACTGGAGTCGTGACCGGTTCGCCCGACCAGGAGGCCGATCCCTTCGGCACGGCCGCGCTGCGTGCCGCCGTGCTGGATTCCTGGCAGCAGTCGCCGACCAGGTTCACCGAGGACGCCAATGCCGAGGAGGACCTCCGGCTCGGCGCGTACGCCGACCGGCTGTTCGTCGAGCTGGCGCAGAACGCAGCGGACGCGGCCTCCCTGGCCGGGGTCGGTGGCCGGTTGCGGGTGCGTGTCGTCGACGGGGAGCTGCGGGTGGCCAACACCGGCGCTCCCCTCGACCGCGACGGGGTTACGGCCCTGGCGTCGCTGCGAGCCTCGGCCAAGAGCGGTGCGAGCACGGTCGGCAGGTTCGGTGTGGGGTTCGCCGCGGTTCTGACCGTGTGCGCCGAACCGCGCGTGGTCTCGCGCACGGGCGGGGTGGCCTTCTCCGAGACCGGAACCCGGCGGTGCGTGGCCGACATCCCGGAGGCGCGGCGGCAGGCGGCCGACAGGGGCGGCGCGGTGCCGGTGCTGCGCCTGCCGTGGCCCGTTCCGGCCGGAGAGCCCGACGTGCCGGAACCGTTCGACACCGAGGTGCGGTTGCCGCTCGCGGACGGCGTCGAGGAGGCGTCGCTGCTCGCGGAATTCGCGGGCGAGGTCACCGACGTGCTGCTGACATTCCCGGCGCTGGAACGGGTGGATATCGCCGGTGAGGTGTGGACGCGCACCGATACGGGCGAGGGCATCGTGGAGATCGCCCGGTCCGGTGCGGCGGGCACGCGGTGGCTCGTGCACTCGACCTCCGGGGAGTTCTCCGGGGAGCAGGCAGCGACACTGGGAATCGAGGCGGCGCACCATCCGCAATGGACTGTCCTCTGGGCACTTCCTGTGGACGGTGAGAACCGTCCGCGACCGGTGGACAGCGACGTGCTGCACGCGCCGACGGCCACCGACGAGCGGTTGTCCCTGCCCGCCAGGCTCATCGCCAGTGTCCCCGTCGAGCCGTCGCGCCGCCGGGTGCGCGGCGGTCTCGCCGCCTCGGCCGTGCTGGCCGCTGCCGCGGACGCCTTCCTCGATCTGGTGCGGCGCGTGCCCGCGCACCAACGTCTCGAGCTCGTGCCTGCCGCGGGGTTTCCGGCATCCGATGTGGATGGGGAGCTGCACCAGCTGATCGGTGCGAGACTGCGGGAGCAACCGTGGCTGCCCGCTGCGTCCGGGGGCCGTGACATCTCCGGTGACCGGGCCGCGGTACTCGACGTCGACTCGCCCGGCCTCGTGGAGCTGCTCGGTGAGGTGGTGGCCGAGCTGGTGGCCGTGCCGTACGTGGGGGGCCGCGCGGCGGGCGTGCTGGCCCGCGTCGGCGCGCGCGGGCTGGATGTCGCCGCCGCGCTGGACGCGCTGATGGGTATCGAGCGGCCACCGCGGTGGTGGTACGGGCTCTACGGCGCGCTGCTGGCACTGCTCGACGACCGCTCCATCGACCAGGAGGCGCTCACCGGCCTGCCCGTCCCCCTCGCCGACGGTCGCACCACGCCCGGGCCGCGTGGCGTGCTCCTGCCCGGTGGAGGAGCCGAAGGTGACACCGGGCTCCCTAGAGGGAGCGAAGGTCACACCGGGCTCCGGCCCGAACTGCTGGAGTTGCTCGGCACGGCCGGGGTGACGGGCGTGCGTGTGGTGCATCCCGACGCGGTGCACCCGCTGCTGGAGCGGCTCGGCGCGGTGCCGGCAGGGCCCGCCGAGCTACTGGATGCCGCCGAGCTGCGCGCGGCCGTGGAGAGCAGCGTGGACGACGCGATGTCCGGCCTGGACACCACGCCGCTCGCGGAGCTCGTCCTGCGCCTGGTCGCCGAGACCGGAGCCACCACCGACGAGCGCCCCGGACTCGCCGCGCTCGCCCTCACCTCCGCGAGCGGGGACGCCCGCCGGGCCGACGAGCTCGTGCTGCCGTCCGCCCCGCTGCTCGGCGTGCTGGACCCGGAGGCTGTCGGGCCGCACGGCCCGCTGGACGTGCTTGCCGAGGATGTGGCGCGGCACCGGCCTCCGGAGGTACTGACCGCGACCGGGGTGCTGGACTCGTTCGCCGTGGTGGCCGACGACGATCCTGTCGGGCCGGAGCACGACCTGCCCGAGGAGCCCGAGTGGTGGGACTCGACGTCGCGGCCCCCGTCCAGGGTGCTCGCGGTCCGCGACCTCGACCTGGTGGCCGACGACGCGTGGCCCGCGGCGTTGCGGCTGCTGGCCGAGTCCCCCGACAGCGGTCACGCGCTCCGCGAGCCGGGTGGGCACACCGGCTGGTGGATCGCCCGGTTCGCCGATCTCGATGGGGCCTGCCCGCGCAGCTGGCGCATGCCGGACGCGGTGGCGTTGGAGGGGCTCTACGATCCGGTTCCTGATGTGGGGCTACCGCGGGACGTGCTCGTGGCTGCGGGTGTGCGGGAGGACCTCGCTGTCTGCGATGCCTCGGACGCCGCCGATCTGCTCGCCCGCCTTGCCGACCGCGAGCGCGCGCCGCGCCCGGGTGTGGTGCTCCGGGCCCATGCGGCGCTTGCCGAGCTCGCGGCCCGGCCGGGGTTCGATGTGGCCCAGGTCGACGCGCCCACCGAGGTGCGAGCGCTGGACGGAGGCGTGATCGACGCCGGCCACGCGTGCGTGCTGGATCAGGCGTGGCCGCTGGAGGTGGTCGATGCCGGCCTGCTCGTCGGTTGCGGGCGCGAGTGCGACTCGCTGGCCGAGCTGCTGGATCTCCCGCTGGCCCGCGAGGTGTATGCGGGTGAGGTGACCTCCGAGGGCGACGTCCTGAGCTGGACGGAGCTGAGCGCCATCCGTGACCTGGCCGATCTGCTCGGCACGACGGTGCCGGAAGGGGGGCTATACCTGCATCCCCGGCTGACGGTCCGGGTGGACGGGCAGGACCGGCAGGCGCGCTGGTGGGTCGCGGCGGACGGGCTCGTGCATGCCGAGGACAGCATCGACGGTCTGGCGCGGGCCTACGCGTTCGCCGCCGACCGGTGGGAGGCACGCCATCAGATCGCCGCCCTGCTCAGCGATCCGGAGCCCGCTACCCTGTTCGGGTGATCGGCGAGGGTCGGCAGGCCCGTGCGTCGTGGATGGTCCGCCATGTGAGAGGAGAACCCCTCTACAGGCCGCGCTGCGCGCCCCTCGAGCCGCGCCGGGAAGCGTAGCGCTGCCAGGCGACCAGGAACATCCCGACCGCGCCGAGCGCGAGCCCCGCGCTCGCCGTCGCCAGCCAGATGCCCACGCTGTACCCGAGCAGATGAAGTGTGACGAGGACGCCGAGCGCGACCGCCCACGACGCGCTGCCCAGGACAAGGGCCGGACCGAGGTCGGTCAACGGCTTGGGCAGGTCAGGTGGCGGTATGCGTTCGTGTGAATCGACCACACCGGGAAGGCTACCGGGCTCCGTCCGTGCCGGCGGGACGAGTGCGACACGGATGCCCTGTGTGTGCGTAAGACTCCTGGTCGTGACGAATGGCCCGGCTTGCGGACCGGCTCGCGAGGGCGGGTAGGTAGGCTGTGCGAATGGCCGATCCTGGGCAGGAACGCACGCTGGCGAGCCGCTTGCGGCTGGCAGTGGTACGTCTGAACCGGAGGTTGCGCGCGCAGCGGTTGAGCACCAATGTCTCGCTCACGCAGTTGTCGGCGCTGTCGACACTGCACAAGTGCGGGGCGATGACGCCGGGTCAGCTCGCCGCGAAGGAGGGAGTGCAGCCGCCGTCGATGACGCGCGTGATCGTGGCGCTCGAGCAGCTCGGCTACATCGCGAGGACGGCCCACCCCACCGACGGGCGTCAGGCCATCGTGGAGCTCAGCCAGGCAGGCGTCGACTACGTGCACGCCAATATCACGATGCGGGAGGCGTGGCTGGACGAGCGGCTCGCCCAGCTGTCCGAGGAGGAGCGCGCGGTGCTGGCCAGGGCAGCGGAGATCATCGAACGGATGGCCGCGCAGTAGTCGTGGCGGCAGGGGTATGAGCCCGCTCGGAAGGACCCCTTGCCGAATCGATGAGGTTAGGCTAACCTTATACATGTCCGCTTCGTGGTGGGAGCGGCAGTCAGTTCGGGAACAGCCGGGGTCCCGTCGCGGTACCGTCCGCGGCGGGACCCCGTGCTCGTAGGAAACCCTACCGGGGGTGCGGCACTGCCGGTACCCGGTCGAGCTCGACGCCGAGGCGGGAGCGGTAGGTGGCGAGTACGTCCTCGTCGCTGTCCAGCACCGTCTCGCTGCGCTGCTCGTGCACGGACTCGATGAGCCGGTTGCCGCTGACGGTGACGCGCCCGCCCGGCACGCGACGTGAGCAGGTCGTGTTCCTGGTGAAGTGGGAGTCCGGGCAGGTGGCGTGATACCAGCAGGTCGGTACGAAGTCGCGCAGCTCGCGAGCCCGTGCCTCGATCCGGTAGATGGGTGTGTCTTCGCGGTAGAGGTCACGGTCCCCGTTGTCCACACCCACGATGCGGTACTCGCCGTCCTCGTCGGGTTGCGGCTCGCGGGAGTCGAGCCGCAAGGGGCGCACGGGGCCGCGCCCGAAGCCGACGTCGACCAGCCAGGGTTCGTCCAGGTCGACCCGTAGCGCGAGGTGGTCGAACGGTGGGCCGAGGTCGCCGTCGCCGGTGTACACCCGTGCCGACTGGTGTGTGACGGTGAACCCCAGGGCGCGCAGCAGCATGGCGAACGCGCCGTTGAGCTCGTAACAGAAGCCGCCTCTCCTCCGGTGCACCAGCTTGTCCACCAGGCTGGTCTCCTCGAGCTCGATGCGCTCGCCGAGATGGATGGACAGGTTCTCGAAGGGAACGGTCTCCAGGTGCCGGAGGTGCAGCTCCGCGAGGGTCGCCCGGTCGGCCGTGGTGACGTGCGGGGCTTGGATGCGGCGCAGGTAGGCCTTGACGGTGGTGGGGTCCATGCTGGCGGAGCGTGTCACTTCGAGTGCGGTCGAAGTCAATCGGTTTCCCGCGGGCCCCTGGATGCCGACTACCGCAGCCGACCGGCGGCGGACACAAGAAACGGGGCCCTCCCCTCGCGGGGAGAGCCCCGGGGCCTGTGCACAGGCCGGCTGATGAGTAGGGACGCGAGACGGGCCGCGCTCGATCAGGAGAGCAGCAGGCCGTTACCGCCGTTGCGGGCGTTGTCGAAGCGGCGCCCGATCTCCGCCCAGTTGTAGACGTTCCACAGCGCCTTGACGTAGTCCGCCTTCACGTTCTTGTACTGCAGGTAGAACGCGTGCTCCCACACGTCGGTCATCATGATCGGCACGGTCGGCAGCGCCAGGTTGTTGTGGTGGTCACGCAGCTGCTGGATGATCAGCTTCTTGCCGATCGGGTCCCAGGACAGCGCGGCCCAGCCGTTGCCCTGGATGGTGGTGGCAGCGGCGTTGTAGTGTGCCTGGAACTTGTCGAAGGAGCCGAAGCTCTCGTCGATCGCGGCCGCGAGCTCACCCGTGGGCTTGTCGCCGCCTTCCGGGTGCAGGATCTTCCACCACACGACGTGGTTGGCGTGCCCGGCCAGGTTGAAGGCCAGCGTGGTCTCCAGGCCGACGATGGAGCCGTAGTCACCCGCCTCGCGGGCGGCCTCGAGCTTCTCCATCGTGTCGTTGGCACCCTTGACGTAGGTCGCGTGGTGCTTGCTGTGGTGCAGCTCGTTGATCTCGCCGGAAATGTGCGGTTCGAGCGCACCGTAGTCGTAGTCGAGTTCAGGAAGCTCGTACAGGGCCATGCGCCCTCCTTGGGTCCGGTTGTGTCACTGTACCGATGACGTTCGCTTACCAAACCTAGTAGTGCGCGTGGTAGCGGGCGAACGGGGTGCACCGGTGATCGTCCGGAACCAGCTTGCTCCTTCGAGCACGCTCGAAGTCAACGCGCGTGTTGCGGGAACCACATCGCGCTTATCGATATATCGACAAATTCCCCTACGCTGCCTGGAGTTCGGGAATGTCGTCGGCGAGCTCGCCGAGGACCGCGATGTTCAGCTCGTAGGCCAGCAACGACTCCTCCACGATGGACCGTCGCTCGCGGTCGGTCCACGGCGAACTGTCCAGGAGCGCGCGATAGGTGGTGCGGAACGCGTGCGGGTTCGTGATGCGGTCGAACCGGTAGAAGAGCGCACCGTCGTCCGTGATGCCGTAGGTGTCGCGCAACAGCCGCCGCACGACCTGGCCACCGGCGAGGTCGCCGAGGTAGCGCGTGTAGTGGTGCGCGACCAGCCCGGCCGGGCTGTCGAACGCGACCGCGCGCATCCGCTTGCAGTACCTGCGCGTGGCCGGTAGCGGGTCGATCGCCGTGCGCCACCCGGGGCCGAGCAGGTAGGCGAGGTCCGCGGAGAGTGCCGGCAGCCGGGTGAGCTCGTCGAGCGCGAAACGCCCCCCGAGTGGGTGGTGGCGCATCGCGCGGGTGGCCTCCTCCAGCGTGTGGTACACGAAGTAGTACTGGCCCGCCAGCTGGGCGTAGCTCTCGATGCTCAGCGACCCCGCGAGCAGCTCGGTCATGTACCGCGACCGGTGCGCGCGGTCGTGCGCCTCGCTCGTGGCGCTCCGCAGCGCCTGGGACAGCGAAACCAGGTCCGTCGGGTGCTGCGGTGCGTGCGCCATGAATGACTCCGTTCCGTGTTCGAAACGTCACAAGCCGTCAGTGCGAGCTTAAAGTACACGCACGTCCGGGACCACCCCCTAGGCCGTGTCTCTCGATCCCACTTGCCTGCTGCGCGGGGCCAGCGCGGCGGCTGGCGGCGTTCTCGTCGCCACCGATAGGGACCACTACCGGCGGCTCCTCCAAGCGCGACCCGATGCCAGCCACCACGCTGATCCCCGCTCGCGACGGAGGGGATCAAGAGACACGGCCTAGAGCAGGCTCCATTCGTGTACCGGCGCGCCGTCCACAGCGCGGTCGATGTAGCCGGCGAGCATCCGGTTCAACGCCTCGCGCCGGTCGAAACCGCGCGCCTCGAGCCGCATCACCGACTCGCGCTGCCAGTCCGAGCCGTTGCGCCGGGCGATGCACCGCTGCCGCAGCACATCGAGGTAGTAGTCGGCGAGCGCCGCGGGGACGCCGGAGGACCGCAGGCCCTCGTGCGCCAGCGGGATCAGCACCCGCAGGGCGAGCTCGTCCGGGGGGACCCACCCGATACCCGGCCAGTACAGATCCGCGTGCATCCCGTGCCGCGCGCCCGCGTAGAGGTTCTCCTCCGCTGCCTGGAAGGACATCTGTGTCCAGACCGGTCGCTCGGCGTCGGCGAGAGCGCGCTGCGCGCCGTAGAAGAACGCCGCGTTGGCGAGCATGTCGATCACCGTAGGTCCCGCGGGCAGCACGCGGTTCTCGATGCGCAGGTGGGGAGTGCCGTCCACGACGTCGTAGACAGGGCGGTTCCAGCGCCAGACGGTGCCGTTGTGCATGCGCAGCTCGGACAGCTGCGGTGCCGACCCGGCCTCCAGGGTCTCCAGCGGGTCCTCGGCATCGGTCTCGGGCAGCAGGCCGGGGAAGTACCGGACGTTCTCCTCGAACAGGTCGAAGATCGAGGTGACCCACCTCTCGCCGAACCACACCCTCGGCCGTACCCCCTGCGTCTTCAGCTCCTCCGGCCGGGTATCGGTGGCCTGCAGGAACAGCGGGACCCGTGTCTCGTGCCAGAGGGCCTTGCCGAGCAGGAACGGCGAGTTGGCGCCGATCGCGAGCTGCACGCCTGCCAGGCACTGGGCCGCGTTCCAGTGCGTGGCGAAGTCCTCCGGCCCTACCTGCAGATGCAGCTGAGCCGAGGTACACGCCGCCTCGGGAAGGATCGTGTCGGCGTAGCTGTGCAGCCGGTCGGGCGAGCTTCCCAGCAGCGGAGCCCCGTCCATCTGGAGAAGGGTCCGTTCGCCACGCGCCGCCAGGATCTCGTTGTTGAGCAGGCAGTACCGCTGGTTGTCGGTCAGCCACTCGGAGCGGAAGTGCTCGCTCGTCAGCGTGGGCAGGATGCCGATGACCACCAGATCCCCGCAGGCATCGCGGGCCGTCGATGCGGCCCCCGCGAGGTAGCCGTGCAGCTCTCGCTCCAGCTCGCCGAGGGAGTCGCCTGCGAGCGGCCGGGGGCGCACGTTGAGCTCGAGGTTGTGCTTGCCGAGCTCCGTGGTGAACACCGGGTCGCCCAGCCGCTCGAGCATCAGCGTATTGCTCATCGACGGGCGCAACGCCCGGTCCACGAGGTTCAGCTCGAGCTCGAGGCCGATGCGCTTGTGCGGGAAGGAGAAGCTGCCGTCGGCGAGCATCCGCTCGAGTGCGTCCAGGCAGCGCTGCACCTTGTGGCGGTACGGCATCCGGTCGCGCGGGCTGAGCGGTTCGGCCGAGGTATCCGTCCCGGCTGTCGCGACACCCACGTCGCCGTGCCCGGCACCGGTCTGGTGCGGGATGTGCGCGTAGCTCTGCTCGGAATCTTCGCTACCGGCAGTCCAGGCGCGGCTCTCCGGGACGCTGACAGGTTCCGCCTGCGCATCCGTTGCTGCGCCACAGCTTGTTGTCACCACTCACCTCGACCATCACTCTCTCGATCGCACGCACTCCTTGATGGCACACCTGTGGCGGACCCCGACGGCTCACCGTGACACAGCATCTCCGCGGCCTGCTAGCGGCCAAATTGGTGCACCCGTGCGGGAATCTGATCACTCTGCGCATTGTCAGCGGGGAGTTTTGCGCACGACGGCGAGTATTCGAGTGAATTCGCCGGGATCGGGCCGCCGTCCGGGGCCGTGCTCGTGCACGGTGCGGACGGCACGTGGCATCGGTGCGTGGCTCGTGGCCCGCCAGGCGGGTGGCACACTCTGAAGGATGGCCGAGGTGATCCGCGTCGCCAGCAGTACCGACCGGAGGGTCGACGACTTCCGCGACCTCGCCAGGGCGGACCGCAGGCCGGACCGCCCTGGCGGGCGGGGACTGGTGATCGCGGAGGGAACCGTGGTCGTGCGGCGTATGCTCGCCTCGCCGTACCCGATCCGGGCCGTGCTCGGGGTACAGCGCCGGGTGACCGAGCTGGCCGACGATCTCGACGGAACGGACGTGCCGGTGTATGTCGCCGACGCGGAGACCATGGCGGAGGTCGTCGGGTTCCACCTCAACAGGGGCGTACTCGCGGTCGCCGACCGTGCCCGGCTTCCGGACGCGGAGGCCGTCGCGCGACAGGCGTCGACGGTCGCGGTGCTGGAAGGCGTCGGTGACCACGAGAACCTCGGAGCGCTGTTCCGTAACGTCGCCGCACTCGGCGTGGGTGGCGTCCTGCTGGGGCCGGGGTGTTCCGACCCGCTGTACCGCCGCAGCGTGCGGGTGTCCATGGGGACGGTGCTGCGGGTACCGTTCGCGCCGCTCACGCCGTGGCCGGAGGGCGTCTCCCTGCTGCGCGGGTACGGCTTTCACGTCGCGGCACTCACGCCGTCCGCGGGCTCGCAGGACCTCGCCGGGTTCGCGGGGCGCGGTCACGGGCGTGTGGCCCTGCTGCTCGGCTCGGAAGGTCACGGGCTGTCCCGGGAGGCCATCGACGCGGCGGACACTGCCGTGCACATCCCCATGGCGGACGGGGTGGACTCGCTCAACATCGCAACCGCGGGCGCGGTCGCGTTCTACGAGCTGACCAACAGGGCCGCGCACGAACCGGACAGGGATGGTTCGCCGCCGGACCACCCGGTGCCCACCGAGGGCTGGTGACGGCGGGATCGTGCGGGGGTCGCGTACGTGGCTGATGTATGAGCCCGCAGGATCCGGCGGGAACGGCAGGCTACCGTGAATGCACCGATCCTGGGCTGACGAGGAGGTGCGGGGTGGAGCTGCGGATCCACGACGGGCGCGCGGTGCTGGCTGAACGCGACGGCACCGGCGGTGAGGACGCGGCTCGGGAGGTTCAGCCCGAGCAGCTCCCGCTCGGCGCGGAGCTGGCCGCGGCACTGCACGAGTGGGCGCGGGTGGGCAGCGCGGTGCAGCAGGCGCGGGACGGCCGTGAGGCAGGGCTCAGTGAGCCCGGCCAGGATGCGATGGGTCTGATCACCCAGCGCGGACGCCAGCTCGCCGGCAGGGTGGCCACGCAGCTACGCAGGCCCGTGCACGTGATCGACCCGGTGACCGGGGCAGCCAGCGTCGCGGTCCCCGATCCCGCGAGCGAGCAGGGCGGCCCCCGGCACGCCAGCCCGCACGGGACGCGACTGTTCCGCAGATCCCCCGGGGAGCCGACCCCGTGGGGATCCGGGCTGGCCGTGTCCGCGTTCACGGGGGTCTTCGTCTTCGTCGGGCTGCTCGCGCTTGGAAGGGCAACCGGTGACGACTCCGGCGGCAGCTGGCACTCGCTGGCCGCGGCGCTGCTGGTCACGCTCGGCCTCGCGCCGTCCCTCTGGCTGGGGCGCCGGGTGCCCGTGCTGCGCTGGGTGTGCTTCGGGGCTGCCGCCGGGCTCGTGGCGTCCTGGACGGCATTGCTGATCACCTGGCTGTAGCCGCTACTCCCCCAGGGTTCGAGCCCGCGTCAGCGGGGCGGTACGGGGCGGTCGCCAGGGCTCAGCTGCCGCGCTGGGAACGGACGCCGAGCAGCACATCCTCCCAGGCAGGCACCACCGGATGGTGTTTCCTGCGCCGCACGCCGGACCCGTCGGCGCTGTCCGGACCCGCGGGAACGGTTGGCAGCTCGGTGGTGTCGTCGTCGGGTTCCGGTACTGGCGCGTCCGCACCGGTCATGCCGGTACCAGGGGGCTCGGTGCCGTGCGTGCCGGGTGGGGTGTCGCCGTGCGGTAGCTGCCCGTTGTGCGCGTGGTAGCTCTCGCCGTCACCGGAGGAGTCGAGCGTGGGCTGCTCGGTCCCGGCCGCCGTACGGGCAGCGGAGATCGGCTCCACCGGGCGCAGCGTGCGCGGGGCGCGGTGCGCGTGCGGGTTGAGCATCTCCTCGGCATCGGCGTCGAGGTCGGTGACGGTGCCGCCGTGCGAACCCGAGGTGAACACCCAGTGCGCGGTGTTGTCCGAACGACCGGCCGTCCACCGTAGCTGGATGACCCACTTGCCGTCCTCGCCGCGCCACGCGTCCCAGCCTGCCTTGGTGTAGTCCTGACCGCGCACCCCGAAAGCGTGCGCGACCACTTCACCGAGCGTGCGGACATCCGGCCCGTCCTCCCGCACCGGGTGCGCTTGCTGGGCGAGCTCGGCGACGCGGGCGCGCTCGAGCAGCACGGGGTGGGCGTACCGCTCGACTCGCTGCATGGGGATGCCGGCGCTGGTCGCCACGTGCTCGACGGACTCCCCGCCCCGGATCCGCGCCTGGATCTCGCGTGGCCGCATGTGGCTCTCCAACTCGATCTGGATCTGTCCAAGCCGCGTGATGTCGCCGCGGGCGGCCGCGCGTAGCCGGTCGTCGGCGGGGATCTGGAACTGTTCGCCGGTGTCGGGATGCTCGCAGACGACGGACGTGCCGTCCTCTCCCAGCCCGACAACCCTCAGCGTGCGCATCTCCCGCCTCCCACGACGTAACGTACTGCGCGCTCAGGATAGTTCGGCGAGTCGGCTTGACCCCGCAGGCACGCCGAGTCGTGAGTGATCTTGTCGCGAACGACAGCGTGGTGGTCACCCGTTCGGGGTGACCACCACGCGTGGTTCGATCGGTTTGCCGAGTATTACGAGGTGCGCTCGACGATCCAGTCGACGCACTGGATCAGGGCGCTGATGTCGTCCGGCTCGATGGCCGGGAACATGCCGACGCGGAGCTGGTTACGACCCAGCTTGCGGTACGGCTCGACGTCGATGATGCCGTTGGCACGCAGCGTGGCAGCGAGCTGAGTGGCATCGACCTCGTCGGAGAAGTCGATGGTGCCGACCACGTGCGAGCGCAGCTCGGCCTCGGAGACGTAGGGGCTGGTGTAGCTGGTCTTCTCGGCCCACTCGTACAACCGGCGCGCGGACTCCGCCGTGCGCTTGGTCGTCCACTCCAGCCCGCCGCCTTCGAGCATCCACTCGATCTGGTCGGCGAGCAGCAGGAGCGTGCCCACGGCAGGGGTGTTGTACGTCTGGTTCTTGCGCGAGTTGTCCAGTGCCGTGGTCAGCGAGAGGAACTCGGGAACCCACCTGCCGGAGTTGCCGATCTCCTCGATGCGTTCGACGGCGGCGGGGGAGGCCAGTGCCACCCAGAGCCCGCCGTCCGACGCGAAGCACTTCTGCGGGGCGAAGTAGTAGACGTCGAAGTCCTCGGCGGCCACGGGCAGCCCGCCCGCACCACTGGTGGCGTCGATCGTGACGAGCGCGCCCTCGCTGCCCGCGGGACGTCGCACGGGCACGGCGACGCCGGTGGAGGTCTCGTTGTGCGCCCAGCCGATGATGTCGGCGCCGGGCTGGTAGGTGATCTCCGGGGCCGTGCCCGGTTCGGAGGAGACCACGATCGGGTCGGACAGGAAGGGCGCGCCCTCGGTGACCTTGGCGAACTTCGAGGAGAACTCGCCGTAGGTGAACAGTTGGGCGCGTTCACGGACCAGACCGAAGGCCGCGGCATCCCAGAACGCCGTTGTTCCGCCGTTGCCGAGCAGCACTTCGTACCCGTCGGGCAGGTTGAACAGGTCTCGCAGCCCCGTGCGCACGCGACCCACGAGGTCCTTGACCGGCTTCTGCCGGTGCGAGGTGCCCATCACGGCCGCGCCCTCGCTCGCGAGGTGCGCGAGCTGCTCGGTGCGGACCTTGGAAGGGCCACAGCCGAACCGCCCGTCGGCTGGTTTGATGTCGTCGGGAAGTGTCAAATCAGCGGCATCGGTCATGGGGACAGTCTGTCACGCGCGCCAACCGCGCTCGTCGACACCGCCGGGGATCGGGGCCTTCGGATCATAGGGAGTGCGCGTGAAGACGAAAGTCGCCAGCTCCAGGTGCCGGGGTGTGCCGTCCGTGCCACGGCCGACACGTAGCGTCTCGCCGGAGTAGTACCCGTCGAGCCCTTCCCAGCGGTCCTGGCCAAGCGGGCGGAACCGGGACGCCCGGCCCTTGCCGGATGCCGGGTAGAGGTCCAGCCACCCGTCGGGGAGCGCCCGCACGTGGAACGGGGTGGGGCCCCAGTGCCACAGGCCGGTGAGTTCGAGCAGCGCCGGGTCGACGTGCGCGGGCTGCCACGGCACGGGGAGCGCCGGCTCGTGCTCGTCGGCCAGCCCGATGAGGTCGAGGACGAGACCGAGTATCGCCGGGCCCGAGGTGGTGTTGGCCATCGCCAGCGCGCCGGTCCCCGTCGCCGGGTCGATCATCGCCGAGGCGAGGAACCCGGGCATCGAACCGGTGTGCCCGGCCAGGACGCGCCCCTGGTGGCGTACCAGCTGGAAACCGAGGCCGTAGCCTGCGACCCAGGCGTCGCTGCTGTCCACGGCCGCCACCTCGCGCATCGCGGCGACGGTGTCGGGGCGCAGGATGCCGCCGGTGTGCCCGCCGACGAGCGCGACGAAACGCGCGAGGTCGGTGACGGTCGACCACAGCTGCCCGGCGGGAGCCATGGCCCCCGCGTCGTGCGCGGGCTCGGGCAGCACGACGTCGGCGAACGGGTGCACGGCCCACCCCGTGGCGTGGCGCCCCTGCGGGTGCGCGCTCGTCCGGTGCATGCCGAGGGGGTTGAGGATCTCGGTGCGCAGCGCGTCCAGCCAGCTCGTGCCGCGGTGCCGGGCGACCAGCTCACCGAGGGTGCCGTAACCGACGTTGGAGTAGTGGAAGCGCCCGCCCGGCCGGAGCTTGACGGAGTCGCTGTCCAGGCGGGAGGCGAGCCCGGGCCAGTCGGTGCCGGGGCTGCGTTCCCACCATTCGCCGGGGGACTCCGCGGTCAGGCCCGAGGTGTGGGACAGCAGCTGGGCGATGGTCAGGTGACCGAGCTCGGTGCCCGGCAGGTGCCGTTCCAGCGGGTCGTTCAGCTCCAGCGCCCCTTCGTCGCGCAGGCGCAGCACCAGCAGGGCGATGAACGGCTTGGTGATCGAGCCGATGCGGTACTGCGTGTCGTTGTCCGGCTCGATCCGCTGGGCCGCGCCGGTGCCGGCGCCGGACCCGTCGCTGGGGCTGTCCAGGTAGCCACGCGCGCCGGACCAGGTGATCTTCCCGTCCCGCACGACGGCAGCGACAAGGGAGGGCGCGCGCCCGGTGGCCTGCTCGGTCGCGATGCGCCGCAGGAGCGCGAACTCGGTCGTCGGTAGCATGCGCGCCATTCTGCCGCCCGAGCATTGTGCCGCCCGCCACACCCCGACCCGGGTTGTGCTGAATGACGCTTTCAGCTCGCGCGGTGGACTGAAAGCGTCATTCGGCTCGCATCCTAGGGTGGGGTGACGGCCTGCCAGCCGTCCACCGCGTCCGGGTGGCGCGGCCCGGGGCCGACGTAGGTGGCCGAGGGGCGGACCAGGCGACCGGTGCGCTTCTGCTCCAGGATGTGGGCGCACCAGCCCGCAGTCCGGGCGCAGGTGAATATCGCAGGCATCATGTGCGTAGGGACCTCGGCGAAGTCCAGGACCAGCGCCGCCCAGAACTCGACGTTGGTCTCGATCGGCCGGTCCGGCCGCCGCTCGCGCAGCTCGGTGAGCGCGGCCTGCTCCAGAGCCTCCGCTGCCTCGAACCTGGGTGCCCCGAGCTCCTTGGCTGTGCGGCGCAGCACCCGTGCACGTGGGTCCTCGGCCCGGTACACGCGGTGCCCGAAGCCCATCAGCCGCTCGTTGCGGTCCAGGATGCCGCGCACCACCCCGCGGGCGTCTCCGGTTCGTTCGACCTCGTCGACCATCGGCAGCACCCGCGCGGGCGCGCCCCCGTGCAGCGGACCGGACATGGCGCCGATGGCGCCGGACAGCGCCGCCGCCACATCGGCCCCGGTGGAGGTGATCACCCGTGCGGTGAACGTGGAGGCGTTCATGCCGTGTTCGGCCGCCGAGACCAGGTAGGCGTCGATCGCCTTCACGTGCGCCGGGTCCGGGTCGCCGCGCCACCGGGTCATGAACCGCTCGGCGATCGTCGACGCCTCGTCCACCCGCGCCTGCGGTACCGCGGGCTGGTGGATGCCGCGCGCCGACTGGGCCACGTAGGACAGCGCCATCACCGCGGCGCGCGCCAGCTGCTCGCGGGCCTGCTCGTCGCTGATGTCCAGCACCGGCTCGTAGCCCCAGATGGGCGCGAGCATCGCCAGCGCTGCCTGCACGTCGACCCGCACGTCGCCGGAGTGCACGGGCAGCGGGAACGGTTCGGCAGGCGGCAGGCCCTGCCCGAAGGAGCCGTCCACGAGCAGTGCCCAGACGTCGCCGAAGGTGACCTTGCCCGCGAGGTCCTCGATGTCGACCCCGCGGTAACGCAGCGCACCGCCGTCCCGGTCGGGTTCGGCGATCTCGGTGCGAAACGCGACCACACCTTCCAGTCCCGGCCGGAAGCCGTCGTCGTGATTCTGCTCCTGTGCCGGCTGTGTCATAGCGACTCCTCACCTTGCCTGATTAGCGGGTGCTGATCGCTCGCATGGCGGAAGGTGGACGCCACGCTGCGTTAGCTGCGCTTACTGTGCACTGCCCCTCGGGGGTGGGGCAATCGGCCGTGCGGTGTGATCGGTCACGTCTACCGAGCATCGTAGAGTGCCGGACCGCACGCCGGGGAGGATTCGGCGGTGCGATGGGCTCGAAAGGGCTCTTTCGTGACCGTGCCGGCACCCACTACCGTCGGTACGTTCGTCTTCGTGCGGGAGGGTGGCCGATATGACCGAGTTCGCAGCGGACAGCAAGAACGCCGGGGTAGTTCTGCCCGCTATGCGGGTGTCGTACGAGGGGACGTCGCTCGACGTGTCCGATCTGGCCGATACCTGGACCGAGCAGCTCCAGCGCTGGCTGGACGAAGCGGTCGCGGCGGGGGTGCCCGAGCCGAACGCGATGGTGCTGGCCACTGCCGACGACGATGGCAAACCCTCCTCTCGCACGGTGCTGTGCAAGGGCCTGAGCGAGCGCGGCATCGCCTTCTACACCAACTACACCTCCGCGAAGAGCCACCACCTCAGCGGCGTGCGGTACGCCTCGGTGACGTTCCCGTGGTACGGGCTGCACCGGCAGGTGAACCTGCGCGGGGAGGTGGAGAAGGTCGGCGCCGCCGAGACCGCGGAGTACTGGGCTTCCCGGCCGCGCGGGTCCCAGCTCGGCGCGTGGGCCTCGCCGCAGTCCGGGGTCGTGCCCGACCGCAGGAACCTGGAGAACGCGCTGCAGGTCGTGGAGCGCCGTTTCGCCGACACCGACGAGATCCCGCCCCCGCCGCACTGGGGCGGATGGCGGATCCGGCCGGAGACGGTGGAGTTCTGGCAGGGCCGCGAGAACCGTATGCACGACCGGCTGCGCTACGTCCGCCACGACGGCGAGTGGCGGATCGAGCGGCTCGCCCCGTAACCACACAGCACGACACCGGCAGGGGACGGGTACCGCGCGCGGCGCACCGGTAGCCTGCCTGGCGTGAGTCACGGGCATGTTCTGGTCACGCGAGAGCTGACGGACGCGGCCATGGCCGCGGCGCGGGAGCTGGGTCGTGAGGTCGTCGTCGGAGGTGCCGGTCCCCCGGAGCGCGGGTGGCTGGTCGAAGCGGCGCGCGGTGCGAGCGCGATCGTGTGCACGCTGACCGAGCGGATCGATGCGGAGGTGCTCGACGCCGCGGGGGCCGGGCTGCGCGTGGTGGCGAACGTGGCCGTCGGCTACGACAACGTGGATGTGCCCGCCGCCCGCGAGCGTGGGGTCACGGTGACCAACACGCCGGGAGTGCTCGACGCGGCAACCGCCGACCTGACCATGGCCCTGCTGCTCGACCTGGCGCGCAGGGTGTCGGAGGGCGACCGGTTCCTGCGCGACGGTACGCCGTGGATCTGGGGCCCGCGCATGTTCGTGGGGCTGGATGTCTCGGCGGGCTGCACGCTGGGCATCGTGGGTTACGGGCGGATCGGCCGGGCGGTGGCTCGCCGGGCGCGCGCGTTCGACATGCGGGTACTTGCCTTCAGCCCGAGCCTGCCACGTTCCGGAAGCGACGCGGACGGTGTGGAGTACGCCGAGCTGTCCACAGTGCTCGAGTCCAGCGACATCGTGTCATTGCACACGCCGCTGACGTCCGGGACCAGGCACCTCGTGGACGCCGTGGCACTGGCCTCCATGCGAGAGCACGCGCTGCTGGTCAACACGGCGCGTGGCGGCGTGGTGGACACCGACGCGCTGGTGGCCGCGCTACGGGCGGGGGAGATCGGGGGTGCGGCGCTGGACGTGTTCGAGCACGAGCCCCGGGTGGACCCGCGGCTGCTCGAACTCGACAACGTGGTTCTCACGCCCCATATCGCCAGCGCGGGACAGTCGACCCGCGACCGCATGGGCACGCTGGCCGTCGACAACGCTGCCGCCGTGCTCGCCGGTGCGGCACCGCCGACGCCGGTGGTGGACTGGTCGCCCGCGGGTTCGTAGCGGGCGTGCTGGTGCCCGGTGTGCGCTGCGTCTGCCACATCTCGGAGGTGTATCGCGCGGGTGCCGCGCGGAGGGGCCGACGGCGCCGGACGGCTCGCACACCGCGGGAACCGTGTCCGTGTAGATCAGCGGGACGGTGACGGCGATGATGGCGACGGGGAGTCCGAACAGGACCCGGTAGTGCCGGAACGGTCCGCACCCGGTGCCAGGCGACCGGATGGCTCAGGTGCGCGGCGTGGCGACCGCAGGCGGCTGCCAGCTCACTCGCTTGCCGTGGAGGCGCGCACGATCAGCTCGGGGACGACGGCGACCCGCCTGGTGCTCTCGGTGGCCCCGGAGAGCTGGTCGGTGAGCATCCGCACCACCTCGGCTGCCATGTGCCGCTGCGGCTGGCGGATCGTGGTAAGCGGTGGTTCGGCGAGCTCGGCGTAAGCGATGTCGTCGAACCCGGTGACCTGCACGTCGTCCGGTACCCGGACACCGCGCCGGGTCAGCGCGCGTAGCACGCCGAGGGCGATCGTGTCGTTGCCGCAGACGATCGCGTCGGGCAGGTCGTCCCCGTCCAGCAGGCGCGTGGCCGCCTCCTGGCCCCATTCGATGGTGAAGTCGCCGAGCAGCACCGGCCCGTGTGGACCGTCGAGGCGCGTAGCCGCGCGCCGGTAGCTGTCCAGGCGTTCCTGGGAGGACGAGTCGGAGGGCGATGCGCCGACGAAGGCCAGGCTCCGCGCGCCCCCGGCGAGGACGTGTTCGATGACCTGCACGATGCCGGCATCGTTGTCGACCCCGACCCATCCGCTGACGTTTCCCTCCAGCCGGAGGTCCAGCTGGACGGTCGGGACCCTTGTCGAGGCGAGCTGGGTCGCCGACGCGCTGCGCTCGCGGTGGCACGGGATCGTGATCAGCGCGTCGACACGCCGGTCCAGCAGGGCCTGGATCTGCCGCAGCTCGACATCGGGGTCGTAGTGCGACGTGCCGAGCAGGAGGCTGCGCTGCCCCTCCTGGAGCTGCTGCTCGATGGCCTCGACCATGGTGGCGAAGAACGGGTTCGAGATGCGGGGCACGACCATGCCGATGGTGTGTGTCGTCCTGCTCCGCAGGGCGGCCGCGACGGCGTTCGGTTCGTAGTTCAGCTCGCGCGCCGCGGCGAGTACCCGCTCGTGGTTCTCCGGCCGGACACCTCGCTTACCCGACAGCGATCGGGACGCTGTGGCGACCGAGACCCCCGCTCGAGCCGCGACGTCGTGAATCGTGGCGCCCACGGGTCGTCCTCCCCAGTACCGCGTTTCCGTAATCGGTTTCCGTCATCGTACACACTATTGATGCGGTGTCCGCTACGCAATGGTTTCCACGTGCGGGGCGATATCTCGTCGTATGCCCGCCGTAGTAGCCCCTTGACAATCGAGGCCGTTCGCCCGACAGTGTTGTGCATCACGGTAATCGATTTCCGTCAGCTGATCGGTAGGAGGCAACCGCATGGACGTCGGCACCAGCCACCCGGAGGTGGTCGTCGTCGGGTCACTCAACATGGACGACGTCGTCCCGGTCGCGCAGCTTCCGGGGCCGGGCGAGACGCTCCTCGGGGGCGAGGTCCACGAGTCCGTGGGAGGCAAGGGAGCCAACCAGGCGATCGCCGCGGCACGCCTCGGCAGGACCGTCGCCTGTGTCGGTCTGGTAGGTGCCGACAGCGCCGGTGCGGCGATCCGCGGGCGGTTGCGGGACGAAGGGGTCGCGGTCGAGGCCATCGGCACGGACGGGCACGCCCGCACCGGCAAGGCCTACGTGTTCGTCGAGAGCGCCGGGGAGAACACCATCGTGGTCAGCCCCGGAGCCAACGGCCTGCTCGGCGCGGAACAGGTGTACGCGGCACGCGAGATGCTGTCCCGTGCCTCCGCCGTCATCGTCCAGATGGAGATCCCGGACGAGGCCATCGCCGAGGCGATCCGGCTCGCGGGCGGCACCGTGATCCTCAATCCCGCACCGGCGCGGCCCGTGCCCGCGAAGATCCTCCGGCAGGTGGACGTGCTCGTGCCCAACCGTTCCGAGCTCGGCGTGCTGACCGGGGAGGACGAACCGCACACGGTTGCCAGAGCCGGTGAGCTGGCGCTGCGCGTGACGGATCCCGGTGCGGTGGCGGTGACCCTCGGCGAGCGCGGGGCACTGCTGATCCGCGACGGGGCACCAGTGCACGTCCCTGCCGCCGAGGTGCCGGTCGTCGACTCGACGGGAGCCGGCGACACCTTCTGTGGCGCGCTCGCCGATGCCCTCGTGCGGGGCGAGGACCTGCCAGCGGCCGTGGAATGGGCCGTACGAGCCTCCGCGTACGCGGTCTCGGCGGTCGGGGCCCAGTCCGCGATGCCGTTCCGCGCTCAACTCTGCGAACCCCGTACCCGAGCCAGTTGTGCCTGAACCGACACCGAGAAGGAAGTAGCGAGCGATGGACGTAATACTCGATGTCGACACCGGAGTCGACGACGCGCTGGCGTTGTTGCTGGCGCTACGGGCGCCCGACGTGAACGTCCGGGCGATCACCTGCGTGGACGGCAACGTCGACGTGGACAGCGTGGTCACCAACACCCTCGCGGTGCTGGACGCGGCGCGGGCACCGCAGATCCCGGTCGCTCGCGGTTGCCCCCAGCCGCTCGCGGCGGAGCGCATCCACGCGCAGCAGGTGCACGGCTGCGACGGCCTCGGCGGGGTGCGGCTTGCCGATCCCGGGCGCGAGCCGGTCGAGGCGCACGCGGTGGAGGTGCTCCGCCGCACCCTGCTCGACTCCGCGAAGCCGCTCACCGTCGTCACACTCGCCCCGCTCACCAACGTGGCTGTCCTGCTGACCTGCTACCCCGAGCTGGCCGATCGGATCGATCGCATGGTGGTCATGGGCGGCTCGGCCGGGTTCGGCGGGAACGACAGTGTCGCGGCGGAGTTCAACCTGTTGCACGACCCGGAGGCGGCGGACATCGTATTCCGCAGCGGCGTACCGATCACCATGTACGGGCTGGATGCCTTCTACGAGGTCACAGTGGACACCGAGACGGCGCACGGGCTGTCCGGCTCCACCGACCCCGCGGGCGCGCTGGCCGGGAGCCTGCTGCTCGCGCAGGCACAGCGGTTCGCGACGCGGGAGGTCACGATCGGGGACGCGGGCGCGGTGGCGGCCGCGATCTGGCCGGAGCATATCGACACGGACCCGCATCACGTCCGTATCGAGCTGCACGGTGCGCATACCCGGGGTAGCACGGTCGTCGACCAGCGTGCGCGCAGGGGCATCCTCGCGGGGCGCGCCAGCGGGGCGCACAACGCGCGCGTGGTGTGGTCGGTCGACGAGGCGGCGCTGCGCGAGACGTTCCTGACGGCGGTGTCCCGTCACGCCCAACCCGTCTCCACGGTGGCCTGAGCCCCGCGGACAACGACCGGAAAGGAGATGGGTATGCAGGTGTTGTGGGGTGCGGGCGGGATGCTCGCGATCCTGGCGATCGCCTTCGCGCTGTCCACCGACCGCCGTGCGATCCGCCCGCGAACCATCCTCGCGGCGCTGGCGATCCAGATCGGGATCGGCGTGGTCGTGTTGTACTGGGAACACGGCGAGCGGGCACTGCTCGCGCTGGCGAACGGCGTCGAGGTCGGCGTCGGCAGCGCGAACGAGGGCATCGACTTCCTGTTCGGTCCGATACTCCCGGACAACGAGATGGTCTTCGCCTTCCAGGTGCTGCCCATCATCGTGTTCATCGCCTCGGTCACCGCCGTGCTGTACCACTGGAACATCCTGCAGTGGGTGGTACGCATCGTCGGCGGGGCGCTGCGGTTGGTACTCGGCACGAGCCGCCCGGAGTCGATGGCCGCCACGGCGAACGTCGTCCTGGGGCAGACGGAGTCACCGCTTGTGGTGCGGCCCTACCTGGCCCGGATGAGCCGGTCCGAGTTCTTCGCCGTGATGGTCTGCGGTCTGTCCACTGTCGCGGGAACGGTACTCGTCGGGTACTCCATGCTCGGCGCGCGGATGGAGTACCTGCTCGCCGCCGCGTTCATGGCCGCGCCCGCGGGCCTGCTGATGGCGAAGATCATCGTGCCCGAGCCGCGCGGGGTCGCGCCGGAGCAGAGCGAGCGTTCCGGCAGTGAGGTGCTCGTGCCCGCGGGCGTGGGCGGTGACAGCGAGACGGCGGACCGGGTCGGCAGCGGCACCGGGCGTGCCGGTGAGCGTTCCGCGCCGGTGTCCGGCGGTGCCGGGTCCGGGGGTGACGAGGGTGGGGACGACGGCCCGCTCGACGACGCCCCGGACAACGGTGGCGGCAAGCACCGCAACGTCATCGACGCCGCCGCGGGAGGTGCCTCCGAAGGGCTGAAGCTTGCGCTGAACATCGGCGCCATGCTGCTCGCGTTCATCTCGCTGATCGCCTTGCTCAACATGCTTCTCGGCACGATCGGTGGGCTGTTCGGGGTCCCGGACCTGAGCTTCCAGCAGATCCTCGGGTACGTGTTCGCGCCTGTCATGTCCGTGATCGGCGTACCGTGGGAGGAGGCCGTCAGTGCGGGAAGCTATCTGGGGCAGAAGATCGTGCTCAACGAGTTCGTCGCGTTCGCCGAGTTCGCGCCGAACGCCGCTGAGTTCTCCGACAAGACCGTCACCATCACGACGTTCGCGCTGACGGGATTCGCCAACTTCGGTTCCCTGGCGATCCTGCTGGGCGGGTTGGGCAGCCTGGTGCCGCACCGGCGCCCCGAGATCGCGCAGCTCGGCGTCCGCGCGATCCTCGCGGGGACGCTCGCGAACCTGCTCAGCGCCACTATCGCGGGAGTCCTCGTCTGATGATGTCGATGCGTGGCGGTCACACGAATACGAGGAGGTGCGCATGCACGACGAACTGAATATCGCTACACCCGACCGTATCCGGCGGGCACCCAAGGTGCTCCTGCACGATCACCTCGACGGTGGCCTGCGCCCGTCCACGGTGATCGAGCTGGCCGAGGCGCACGGGTACCGCGAGCTGCCGAGTACCGACAGCGAGGAGCTCGGCCGGTGGTTCGTGGACTCGGCCAACTCGGGCTCTCTGGAGCGGTACCTGGAAACGTTCGCGCACACGGTCGGGGTGATGCAGAGCGCGGAGGCGCTGTTCCGGGTCGCGGCCGAGTGCGCCGAGGACCTGGCTGACGACGGCGTGGTCTACGCCGAGGTCCGTTACGCCCCCGAGCTGTTCCAGGAAGGTGGGCTGGAGCTGGCTGAGGTCGTCGAGGCCGTCGAAGCCGGGTTCCGGGAAGGCGAGCGGCGCACGGCGGCCGCCGGCAGGCGGATCCGGGTCGGGACGTTGCTGTGCGCGATGCGGCAGAACGCCAGGGCCGCGGAGATCGCCAAGCTCGCGGTGGACTACCGGGACGACGGCGTGCTGGGCTTCGACATCGCCGGTCCGGAGGCCGGGTTCCCGCCCACCTGGAACCGGGAGACATTCGAGTACCTGCGCAGGCAGAACGCGCACTTCACGATCCACGCGGGTGAGGCCTTCGGGCTGCCCTCGATCTGGGAGGCGATCCAGCACTGCGGCGCCGAACGGCTCGGCCACGGGGTGCGCATCGTCGACGACATCAGCACGACCGGGAGCGGGTCGGTGCGGTTGGGGCGGCTGGCCTCCTACGTGCGGGACCGGAGGATCCCGCTGGAGATGTGCCCGACCTCGAACGTGCAGACGGGCGCCGCGCCGTCGATCGCCGAACACCCCATCGGCCGGTTGCGCAGCCTGTACTTCCGGGTCACGGTCAACACCGACAACCGGCTGATGGGCGGGACCACCATGTCGCACGAGTTCGAGAAGCTGGTCGACACCTTCGGCTACACCCTCGACGACATGCAGTGGTTCACGGTGAACGCGATGAAGTCGGCGTTCCTGCCCTTCGACGAACGGCTCGCGCTGATCAACGATGTGATCAAACCCGGGTACGCCGGTATCCGCGCGGAGCGCCTGTTCACCCAGGCAGGCGGGGAGCGCACGGCCCGCTAGCGTGCGGCGTGGTTCGCCGGGCTCACCGGTGGTGGTCCCGGCACCGGTGGGTGGTCAGCGTGTCGAGCAGGGTCATACGGATGTCGTGACCGTCGACGATGCTGTCGAGCAGCAGCAGGATCTCGCCGACGCGGCCGCTGCGTTCACGCTCGTTGATCGAGCCGTACCAGCCGCGCAGGAACGCGAGCTGGTCGATGAGCTCCTCGCGGGTCATCGGCCGTGGCCCTACAGCCCGCGCTCGGCGCCGTCCCGGACCCGGCCCGGCAGCGGGCGGTGGCGCCCCTGCCGGGGCGGCCGGTGCCAGGCGGGGCGGCGAAGCCGCACGGAGCGCCACGGCACGAGCGTCAGGAAGGGCAGGGCGAACAACAGCAGCAGCCAGATCCAGTACATGGTGTCTTCCCCAAGAGCTACGATGCGTACGGTCCGTAGTTGACGTAGGACCGATGGTGAACGGGTTCGGGCTTCCATACTGGGTGGCCGTGACCGGGCGCGGAAGCACTCGCGCGGTCACGGCCTGGTTGTGACCGGCGGACGAGGGGTTGTGATCCGACGTGAGCGTGTCTCCGCTGCTGCAGTACTTCGCCGACGAGCTACGGATCGCCCGGGAGTCCGCAGGCATGACGCAGGAGCAACTCGCGACGTGTGCCTATGTCAGTAAGTCGACAATCGCGATGGTGGAGACGTGTCAACGTCCGCCCAAAAAGGACCTCACCACCGCGCTCGACAGCACCTTCGACACGGAAGGGCGATTCGAGCGGATGCGGGAGGCACTGCTGAAGGCCGAGGTCGCGCCCGAGTGGTTCCTGCCGTGGCGAGATCGCGAGCGAGAGGCGACGGCCTTGCGCTCGTATCACTCGGGGCTCGTGGAGGGCTTGTTACAGGCGCCGGACTATATCCGGGCGGTTCTGCGGGCTGATGCGTCCTTGACCGACGACGACGTCGATCAGCGTGTGGCCGCCAGGCTTGAACGCCAGTCGATCTTGGCGGTGGAGAACCCGCCGATGCTCATCGCGGTTGTCGATGAAGCTACTCTCCGGCGCCCGGTGGGCGGGCCTCAGGTGATGCACGCCCAGTGCCGGTATCTCCTGGAAGCCAGCCAGCGGCCACGTACGTTGATTCAGGTCATCCCGTTGTCGGCCGGGATGCATCCCGGCCTGGACGGTCCGTTCGTCATCGCCAGCTTCGATGGTGCCGGTGAGGCGGTATACCTCGACGGCCAGCGCGGGTTCATCGTCGATCGGCCGGAGGTAATATCTGCGGTGAAGGCGTCGTGGGAGACGCTGCGGGCGGAGGCGCTCTCGCAACGGCAATCAGCAGACTTGATCGCGGAAGTGGCAGAGTCATGGATCAGCAACGACAGCTAGTGTGGCGCAAGCCCAGCCGATCCGGCAGCAATGGCGGTGGTTGTGTCGAGGTGGCGTTGCCGGGGGCCCGCGCGCTGGTACGAGACACCAAGGACCGTCAGGGTGGCACTCTGACGGTGCCGTTCACCGCGTGGCAGGCGTTCACCGCGCACCTGCACGAGCGATGAGCTCATTCGTTCGCGAGGAGCGGGGCGAACAGCAGCAGTCGGCCTAGCTCAGCCCCAGTACCTGGCGAAGGCCCTGATCAACCTGTTTCACGAGCTCGGTAGGCAGCACGCCCACGGGCCCCGTCAGGTCGTGTTTGTCCACCGTGACGACGGCGGTTACGTTGACAACAGAATCCTTGGGTAAGCCACTCGCAACTGCGGGAACAAAGACGTTGCCGGGCATCGCCGCGAGGCTGGTGTTCGACGTCATGGCTACGGCCAGCGCGGTTGCGAGCTTGCTGGCGTTGTATGGCTCGGACTGGACGATAAGGACCGGGCGTTCCTTGGCGGGGCGGCTGCCTACCTGGTCACCGAGATCTACCCAGTAGACGCCTGCTCGTTGGATCACCAGTCACCTGACGCCTCGGTGAGGCGGGTACGGCCCGCCGTAGCCGCGTTCGTGTTGGAGTCGTCTTCCTCGGCGAGCGATACCGCCTCGTCGATGTGCTGCGCCAGCTCGCTGGACTCGAGTTCCTCGAGGTAGCGCTGCGCTGCACGGGCGTAGAACTCTGACCTGCTCAAATGCATGGCGGCAGCCCGCTTCTCCACACGGTCGAAGGTCGCATCGGGTATCGAGATGGCAGTTTTCATGGTTCGAGTATAACTCAGTATGAACATAACTGGCATGCCCTCTCCTCGCGGCCGGCGCCACGTGTACGCGGACCCGCCCGACGTGCGTGCTGAGCCGCCGGAACCGTACGTGATCCGTGGCAGCGGTATTCCCTGTCCCGATTCGGCAGGACACGCTGCCCGCCGGATGGTGGAATGGTCCCCGTCGAGCTGAGCCGGGAACACAGGGGGCGAGCCATGACGGGCTTCGGTGCACGCACCGATCCGTACACCCAGGAGCTGGCCGAGGGTGTCTTCGCCTACGTGCAGCCGGACGGCTCGTGGTTTCTCAACAACACCGGGATCGTCGTCGGTGACGACTCGGTGGTGATGATCGACCATGCCGGTACCGAGCGGCGTGGCCGTGCCCTGATGGACACGGTCGGTGCGCTCGGCGGGGTGCGCCCGGTGCGGTCGCTTGTCAACACCCATCACCATGCCGACCACACCTTCGGTAACTACCTGGTCCCGCCAGGGACATCGATCATCGGGCACGAGCTGTGCCGGGAGGAGGTCGTCGCGGCCGGAACCGCGGTGACCGGGTTCTTCGACGGCCCCGACTGGGGCGACATCCGGATCCGGCCACCCGAGGTCACCTTCACCGGCGCCCTGACCCTGCGGTGCGGCTCCACCCGCATCGAGCTGCGCCACTTCGGCATCCCGGCGCATACCACCAACGATGTGGTGGCCCACCTGCCCGACCAGGGCATCGCCTTCTGCGGTGACCTGCTCTTCACCGGTGGTACCCCGTTCGCCGTGCAGGGCAGCATCGGCGGCTGGCTCGCGGCGCTGGATCACCTGGAAAGGCTGAACGCGCCGTGCCTGGTCCCCGGGCACGGCCCGGTCGGCGGGGTCGAGCAGATCGCGGCGGTCCGGAACTACCTCGAGTTCGTCGCCGACTCCGCCGCCTCGGCGCACCGGAGGGGGATGTCTCCGCTGGAGGCCGCGCGCGAGCTGGATCTCGGGGAGTTCGCGGGGCTGACGGATGCGGAACGCATCGTGGGGAACCTGCACAGGGCCTACGTCGAGATCGACGATCCCGGCCACCTCGGCACGCCGCTTCCCGTGGCCGAGGTGTTCGGTGACATGCGGGCGTACCTCGGCGGCCCGCTGATCTCGAAGGCCTGACGGCGATCGAGGCCCGCGCGTCGCCGGGGTCGGTTGCTCCGATCGGACCTTTGCGGGAGCGCCTACGTGTGTTTGGATGCCCGCCATGCGCTGCTCCCGTGCCGTCACCGCCTCGCTCGCCGCGCTGCTCGCGGCGTCCGTGGCCACCCCGGTCGCCGCCGCCGAGCCCCCGGCTGAGGGTTCCGCCGGGGGCTCCGCCACCGGGAACGACGGCTCGTCACCGGGCGTCGCCACCGACGTCGCCGACTCGCTGCCATCGGTCGGTAGTGGCGCGCTGCCTGGGCCGGATGTGCTCTACGACGAGGCCCCCGAGGCACCGCAGCTGCAGAATCGCGACCCGCGCATCGCGGCAGAGCCGCTGCTTGTCTCGGGCACGGAAGCCTATGTGGACGGTGAGTATCTCTACCAGGACCACATCTTCGACGACTACGGTGCCGACACCGACGGCGCGGGCGCCGACCCGACCTCCGCAAGGCACGGAGACTTCGACTACCCGACCGACAGGGAACGCTACGCGGGTAACGCCGCCGACCTCGTGGAGTTCCGGGCCGTACCCTCCGCCGACGAGGTCGTCTACCGCGTCACCCTGAACACGCTGCTCGAGGCCGACTCGACGATCGTGGCGATCGCGTTCGACACCGACGGCGACGAGGCGACGGGCAGTGACACGCTGCCGCGCGACCCCGGTGCGCCGCTGCCCGGCACCGACGAGGTCGTCACGGCGTGGGGAACCGGCGCCGAGCACACCCGCTTCGGCCCCGGCGGTGCGGAAGAGACAACCCCGGTCGAGGTCGAGACCGACCTGGAGGCCGCCCAGCTGACCGTCACCGTCCCACGCGAGGTATCCGACCCGTCCGGATCGTGGCGGGCCACGGTCGCCACCGGCCTGTACGACGCAGGCACCGGCGGGTGGATGCTCCCCGGTGGTAGCGCCGACGGCGGCTCCGCCGGTGGCGCGGGGCCGCTGAACCCGGAGCCGTCCGGCATCGTCAACTTGGCCTTCCGGTTCGACGAACCGGTCCTCGAGCGGAACACCCCGCCCGACACGGCGCAGGCCGAAGCCCTGCGGGATGGCGAGCCCACCCGGTTCGCCCACGAGATCGACTTCGCCGCGCTGGCCGCGGGGGAGAACCGGTCCACCGTGCCCGAGCACGGCACGATGGTGCGGATCTTCCCCAGCAGGCTCGACGTGGGTGAGGGGCAGCTGCTCAGCGACAGCCCCGCCGACACCGACCAGGAGTCCGGCACGTTCCCGGCCTACCGCAGCCGGCTGCAGCCCTACTCGCTGTACGTGCCGGGCGGGGACGGGCCGCACGGGTTCACCTTCGACCTGCACTCCCTGGGGCAGCATCACTGGCAGTACAACGGGACGGCCGGTATCCAGCAGATCGGCGAGGGACGCGGCCATGTCGTCGCCACGCCGCTGGCGCGCGGCACCGACGGGTGGTACCAGAACGAGGCGTCCTACGATGTCTTCGAGGTGTGGAACGACGTCGCCCGGCGCTACGACCTCGATCCCGGGCAGGCCGCCAGCGCCGGGTACTCGATGGGTGGCTACGGCACCTACCGGCTGGCGACCCGGTTCCCCGACCTGTTCGGCGCCGCGTTCACCACGGTCGGGCCGCCCGGGGACGGGATCTGGCTACCTCCGGCGCCACCGACGGGCGGTGCGGAGACGCTGACGAACTCGTGGCTGGCCAACGCCAGGAACGTGCCGTTCCTCAACGTCGTCGCGGGCGCGGACGAGCTCGTGCCGATCGTCGGGCCCCGGGCGCAGAACCTCGGCGCCCCCGAGTTCGGCATCGACGGGTTCGACCAGCTCGGCTACCGCTTCCGCTTCGTGACCTACCCCGCGGCCGACCACCTCACACTCGCCGTGCTGGGCTACGACGTACCGATGGCCACAGACTTCCTGGGTGCGGCCACGGTCGACCGCGACCCGCCGCACGTGACGTTCGCGGCTGTGCCTGCCGCGGACGATCGCGATCTCGGCCTGGTCGCCGACCACGCGTACTGGGTGTCGGACGTGACGGTGGCCGGGGACGCGGGCGGTGAGCTCGCCACCGGAACCGTCGACGCGGTCAGCCGCGGGTTCGGGGTCGGTGAGCCGGAAACCGTGCGGGAGACCGACGCCGGGGTCGGCCCCCTGCCGTACACCGAGGTCGGCCGGTCCTGGCAGGAGCGCCCGGAGATCCCGGTCGAGAACCGCATGGACGTGACCTTCTCCGGCGTCGAGACCGCCACGATCGACACCGGCCGCGCCCGGCTGGACCCGGCGGCGTTGCTGACCGTGGACCTCGAGGCCGATCGTGCGGGGGAGCTGGTGCTCGACGGCGAGTTCCCCCAGGGCACCCGGATCTTCCGGGACGGGAAGCGGGTCGGCATGGCCGGGCGGGACGGTGCCGTCGTGCCCGTGGTGCCCGGTGAGTCGGAGGTCGTCCTCGTCCCGCCACACGAGTCGAGCGAGTGGGCCCGGCGCTGACGTCCCCGGTGCGTGCTCACGGCCCGCCGTGAGACATACCGGTCGCCGGGGTGACCGTTTCGCCACACGCCCCTGCGCGTCAGTGCTCCAGGACGGCGTGCAGGAACCGCCTGGTGCGCTCGTTCTCCGGGGCGCGCAGCACCTGCTGCGGGGGTCCCTGCTCGATGGCCGTTCCGTTGTCGAACATCACCACCCGGTCGGAGATCTCCTCCGCGAACCGCATCTCGTGGGTGACCATCAGCATCGTCATGTCCGTGCTCGTGGCGAGGTCGCGGATGACGCCCAGTACCTCACCGATCAGCTCGGGGTCGAGCGCCGATGTGACCTCGTCGAGCAGTAGCACCTTCGGGCGCATGGCCATGGCCCGCGCGATGGCGACCCGCTGTTGCTGCCCGCCGGAGAGCCGGTGCGGTTTGTGGTCGAGGTGCTTGTCGAGGCCCACCATGTCGAGCAGGCCCTTCGCGCGCTCGCGCGCCTCCTCCTTCGACATGCCGAGAACCTGGACAGGGGCCTCCATGACGTTCTCGATCGCCGTCAGGTGCGGGAAGAGGTTGAACTGCTGGAACACCATGCCGATCTTGCGCCGGGTGAGCTTCATCTGCTTGCTCTCCCGCCGGATACGGCGCCCGCGAGTGACGTTCCACAGCTCGTCCCCGTCGACGGTCACCACGCCCTCGTCCGGATGCTCGAGTGTCATGAGGATCCGCAGGATCGTCGTCTTCCCCGAGCCGGAGGCACCGATGATCGATACCTTCTCGGCCGGTTTCACGTGGAAGTTCAGGTGCTTCAGGACGTGGTTGTCGCCCCAGCTCTTGTCGACGTTCTCGAACGAGATCATCACGTCCGAGGCTCGCTCGGACATGTCGGGCCCGAGGTCACGATGTGAGGGCAAGGCGTCGCTCCAATCGCCGGATGAGCACTGCTGCCGGGTAGCTGACCGCGAGGAACAGGATGCCGACAATGGTCAACGGTTCGAGGTAGCGGAACTCGCTCGAACCGATGGTCTGCCCGACGTTCAGCAACTCGTTCATCGTGATCAGGGAAAGGATCGCGGAGTCCTTGAACATCTGGATCCAGTAGTTGCCGAGCATCGGGACGATCGACCGCACCGCCTGCGGCAGCACGATGCGCGTCCAGGTCGGCCGCACGGGCAGACTCAGTGCGGTGGCCGCCTCCCACTGCCCCGTGCCCACGTCCTCGATCCCGGAGCGGTACACCTCAGCCGTGTACGAGCTGTAGTTCACCCCGAGGACGATGATGCCGGTGATGAGCGGGCTCAGCACGATGCCGTAATCGGGCAGGATGTAGAACGCCGCGAAAGCCTGCACCAGCAACGGCGTGCCGCGCACGAACTGCACGTAGAACCCGAAGACGGGGGACAGGACCGGGATCCGCAGGTACCGGATGACCGCCACGATCAGGCCGAGTGCCAGCGCGATCAGGATCCCAGACATGGTGGCCTGGATCGTGACCCACAGGCCGCCCAACAGGTCAGGCAGGATCGACAGCGCGAACTCGTTGTCCCACGTCATGTCGTGCCTCCCCGGCTGATCCCCGGCAGGCTCAACAGCCGCGCACCGTTCGACTTGCCCACCCGGTCGATGGCGAAGTGGCGTTCGGACCACTTCACCAGGAAGGACAGCAGCACGGACAGCACGAAGTAGACGATGAGCAGGGTGGTGAACACCGCGGTGGTCTCACCGGTGATCGCCCTGATCGTCTGTCCCTGGTAGGTCAGGTCGAGCACGGTCACGGCCGACACGAGGGAGGTGTTCTTGAGCAGGTCGACGACGACGTTGCCGAACGCGGGCAGCATCGCCGGGATCGACTGCGGGATCAGGATCCGGCGCATCCTGGTGACCGGTCCGATGCCGAGCGCGATGCACGCCTCGGTCTGCCCGGCGGGCCGGGACTTGATGGCACCGCGCACGACCTCGGCCGCGTACGCGCCCTCGTTGAGCGCGAGCACCAGAACGCCGACGGCGAAGCCCGGAAGCTCGATACCCAGCATGGGCAGCGCGAAGAAGAACCAGAAAAGCTGGACGATCATCGATGTGCCACGGAACACCTCGATGAACACGGCAGCGGGGAACCGGACGAGGAACTGGCGCGACATCCGGGCGAGCCCCGCCGTGAACGCGATGACCAGTGTCAGTACCGAACCGAGGACAAGCAGCTGGAGCGTGACGAGCAGGCCCTCCCACAGGCGCGGGGCGTGCTCGATGATGGTCGACACTTCTCAGCTCCCTTTCCGGTGCGTGCTGGGAAATGTCAGCCTTCGGTCGCGCAGAGTTCCTCGGTGGTTACACCCTCCACATCAGACGCGTTGAAGCCCCACTCCGCGAGGATGTCCGCGTACTCGTCGGACTCCTTCATCTCCGCGAGCGCGGCGTTGTACTCCTCGTGGAACTCGGTGTCGTTCTTGCGGAACGCGTGGCCAGCGCCGGTGACCGGAGCGTCCTCGACCGGGTCGGTCACCTCCATCTCGTCGTCGCCCTCGAGCAGATCGTTGAGGGACAGCGTCGGCAGGAAGAAGGCGTCGGCCCTGCCGGCCTTGACAGCCTCGATGCCGCTGCGACCGTCCTGCACCGGCACGATCTGGTCCTCGGGTACGTCGGCGTCCTGGAGCACCCCCTCCTCGAAGGCCCCGCCGAGTGCCGCCACCTTCACGCCGGAGTTCTCCTTGACCGACGCGACGGTGGTGATCTCCTCCGGGTTGCCCGCGAGCACCGCGAACGACTCCGTCGAGACGATGGTCGGCTCCGAGTACAGCACCTCGGCACACCGCGACTGCTTCATGAACAACCCGGCCGCGACGACATCCCAGCGATTGGCCTGCAGGCCGGGGATCATCTGGTCATAGGGCGTGACTATGCCTTCGATCTCGTCGATGCCGAGTTTCTTCAGTACGGCCCGCAGCACGTCCGGCTCGACACCGGTGACCTCGCCGGAGGCGGTGACCTCGGTGTAGGGCGGCTCGTTGGCGATGCCGACCCGCACCAGTCCCTGTTCGCGAGCCCGCTCGAGGGTGTTGCCGCCGCGCCCGCGCGACTCACCGTTGTCGCCGTCGCCGCAGGCCGACAGCAGCACGGGGCCACCGATGGCCACCGCTCCCGCCGTGGCCGCACGGGTGAAGAACTGCCTGCGTGTCCACCCTCGAGTCACCATCACGAACTCCCCAATCGCCAGAGGCCGCGTCACGAGCCTGTGTAGTGCTCACAACCTAGGTCCCACGCACAACTGTGTTCAAGAGCCGATCACGAACCGCAGAGCGTGGAACGCCCGTACGCCCGCCTGCCGGGTCGCCCGATGGCGTGCGGTGTCCCTCGTCGCGGCCGCCTGACCAGGCAGCTCACCGTGCGTCTCCGTCAGGTCACGATTGCACTACGTCATGCGCATGCGTCACGGAGCGGCCTGCTGAGCCGCTGCGCGAGCGTGTGGGCCTCGGCGACGGGGAGCACGCTGGCTTCGGGGTGCTCGCGGTTCCAGTCCTGAGCGGACGCGGGTTCGGCGAAGAAGTGCACCTGGTCGCAGAAGGCCGTGCGCACCGAGCTCTGCGCCTGTGGGGCGACGATGGAGAGCACGGCGGTGGCAGGCTCTACGTCGCTGATGCCGGCCGGTGTGACGGTGAGCCGTACCGGTGCGCCCGTGGCGCGGCACGGGGACTCCACTCGCGCGGTGCGGTCGAGTACGGCCGGGAAGATCAGGGTGTCCAGCGCGCACCAGGTGTAGAGCGCGACCCCGTCGACGATGAAGCTGTGCGGCGTCGGCCGCTGGGTGAGCCCCCAGCCGACGATCCGCCCGTGCTCGTCGTACTCGGTGTCGGACAACCGTGCCAGCGCCCGCCGCACGTCGGGTTCGGTGCGGCCGGTCGCCGCGGCCAGCCGTGCGACCGGCACGGGGCTGCCTCCGGCAAGGAGCCGCAGGAGCGGCGACCACAGCCAGGACAGCTCGGGATCGGTGAGGTTGGGGCGCAGCGTCTCGCTGAGCCGGTCGGCGAGGTACTCGTCGGTCATGCCTGCTCCCGTGGTCGGTGTGGACTCGTTACGCGGCGCAGCAGGAGAGCGTGGTGATGTCGCGGGTGTAGGTCTGTGCGGCGAGCTTGAGAGCCTCGGCCATGGTCAGGTACGGGCACCACAGCTCGCCGAGCTCGTAGACACTCATGCTGCTGTGCAGCGCATGCACGGCGGTGGCGATGACGTCTCCCGCGCCCTCGGCGAGCATGTGCGCACCGAGCAGGCGGCCCGTCCCGTGCTCGGCGACGAGCTTGACCAGCCCCCTGGTGTCGCGGTTGACCTGTGCGCGGGGCACGTACCGCAGGGGCAGCACGCGGGTGTCGCAGTCGTACCCGGCCTGCTGGGCCTCGGCCTCGGTGAGCCCGGCTGCCGCGATGGCGGGATCGGTGAAGGTCACCCGGGGGAGGTGGTGATAGTCCAGCTCGCGCGCGGCTCCGTGGAAGGCGTTGTCCACCACGAGCGTGCCGTGTGCGCCTGCGACGTAGACGAACTGCGGGTGCCCCGTGACGTCGCCCGCTGCCCAGATCCGGGGGTTGTCGGTGCGCAGCCCCGCGTCGACGGCGACCTCGCCGCTCTCGCCGAGCCGCACGCCGACGGAATCCAGGTCGAGCCCGTCGGTCACGGGAGTGCGGCCGGTGGCCACCAGAAGCTCCTGCGCGCGCAGCTCGTACGAATCCCCATCGGATCCGTGCAGCTCCGCGCGGATCCCCTCGCCATCGCGGTGCACGCCTGCCAGGGTCGTGCCCGCGTGCACCCCGATCTTCTCGTCGCGGAAGACACCGGAGACGGCCTCGGAGATCTCGGGCTCCTCGGTCGGCGCCAGCCGGTCGAGCATCTCCACCACGTCGACCCGCACCCCCAGCCGGGCGAGTAACTGCGCCTGTTCGAGGCCTACGTAGTTGCCGCCGACCACCAGCACCGACTCCGGTAGCTCGGACAGCTCCATCGCTGTGGCCGAGGTGAGGTATCCGGTTGCGGCGATCCCGTCGACCGGTGGCACCGACGGGGTCGACCCGGTCGCGATGAGATAGTGCGCGGCCTCCACGGTGCGCGTGCCACCCTCGTGCAGCTCGACGCGCAACGCGGGGCCCGGCACGAAGCGAGCGGCGCCTGCCAGGATCTCCCAGCCGTGCTCGGTGGCCAGGCCCGTGTACTTCTCGGCCCGCATCCCGGCAACCAGGTCCGCCTTGCCCGCGTTGAGTTCACCGGCGGCGACCTCGCCCGCGCCTGCCCGGATGCCGGGGAACCTCGCGGCGGCCTGCGCCCCGTGCCGGGCCTCCGCCGCCGCGAGCAGCGCCTTCGACGGCACGCACCCGGTGTTCACACACGTCCCACCGACGGTGCCGCGCTCGACCATCACCACCGACAGTCCCTGCCTGCTGGCGGCGATCGCCGCGGCGAACGCGGCGCCTCCCGAGCCGATGATCGCCAGATCGAACTCCATGAGGGGCCTCGATTCCTGCTGTCCGGCGCGCTCTCGCTATCGTATCCGCTAATGCGAATATACTGGCATGATAGTATCCGCATACGCAAATACGTTCGGCTCGCTGGGAGGTAACCCGATGAGCAGCGCCACGGAGCAGGCGGCGACGCTGCTTCCGGACAGCGGGGACCAGGTGGGTGTGCTCGCGAAGTTCTTCCGTGCCCTCGGCGACCCCACGCGCCTGCGACTGCTGGAGTTCCTGCTCGACGGTGAGCACTCGGTCAGCGACTGCGTCGCCCACGTCGGCCTCTCCCAGGGACGGGTGTCCACCCACCTGGCCTGCCTTGCCGACTGCGGCTACGTACGGGCGCGCCGCCACGGCCGCTGGAACTACTACTGCGTCACCGATCCCCGCGTGGCCGAGCTCGTGACGCTGGCCCGCGCGCTGGCCACCGACAACTGTGCCGCGCTGTCCGGCTGCGAGCGCATCGACGCGGCAGGCGACAGCGCCTGAGGCGGTACCGCGTCCGCCGGTCCGGCACGTGCCGGTGATGCTAGGTGTCGCGGGGGCGGGTGCGCAGGTGCATCCGCTCGCCCTGGCGGCCGAAGATGCTGAGCATCTCGACCGGACCGTCCCCCGTGCTGCCGAACCAGTGGGGCAGGCGAGTGTCGAACTCGGCGGCCTCGCCCGGCCGCACGATCACGTCCTGGTCGGCGAGGACGAGGCGTAGTAGTCCACTGAGGACGTAGAACCACTCGTAACCCTCGTGTGGTTGCGGGTCCGGTGTGGTCCTGGTGGCGGGGATGACCGTCTTGAACGCGTGCAGGTTCCCCGGCTGCCGGGACAGCGGGACGATGGTGAGCTCACCGGCGCGTCTCGGTTCGAGCCGGATGCGGGGGTCACCGACGGGCGGGGCGCCGACCAGCTCGTCGAGCGGGACCTGGTGCGCCCGCGCGATGGGCAGGAGCAGCTCGAGGCTGGGTTTGCGCCTGCCGCTCTCCAGGCGCGAGAGCGTGCTCACCGAGATGCCGGTGGCCCTGGCCAGCCCGGCCAGCGTGGACCGGCGATGCTGGCGCAGCCGCTTCAGCCGCGGGCCGACCTCGGCCAGTAGGGCATCCAGCCCCGCATCCTGGTTCATCCATTCATTGCAGTTCCGGCAAAAAGATTTGTCAATACCGCCACTGGTGCAGCAGCGTTGGCCGTGGAGGTGGTCGACATGACCGAACGGCACAACGATGTCGTGATCATTGGTGGTGGCGCGGCCGGGCTGAACGCCGCCCTTGTGCTGGCGCGGGCCCGCAGGCAGGTCCTGGTGGTGGACTCGGAAGCGCCCCGCAATGCCGTCGCCGCGCACATGCACGGGTTCGTCACCCGGGACGGCACGCCGCCCGGCGACCTCCGCGCGATCGGGCGTGCCGAGGTAACCGGCTACGGGGCCGAGATCATGCGGGGGAACGCACGCGAGGTGGAGCGGACCGCGGACGGCTTCGCGCTCCGGCTGCTCGACGGCCGGGTCGTGCGCGGGCGGAGTGTCCTGCTGGCCAGCGGCCTCACCGACGAGCTACCCGAGATCACCGGACTGGCCCAGCGGTGGGGACGTGACGTGGTGACCTGCCCGTACTGCCATGGCTGGGAGGTGCGCCAGCAGCCGCTCGCCGTCCTGGGCACCGGGCCGATGTCGGTGCATCAAGCATTGATGCTGCGCCAGTGGAGTGACGACGTGACGCTGATCCGCAACGGTGCGGGCGAGATCGACGCCGGGCAGACCCGGCGGCTCGACGCGCGGGGCATCCGGGTGGTCGCGGGCACGGTCGACCACGTCGTGGTGGAAGGCGACAGGCTCACGGGGATGGCGCTGGCCGGCGGCAGTGTGGTTCCGTGCTCGGCGGCGTTCGTCGCGACGCGGATGCTCGCCAACGACGAGGCGATCGCCGCATTGGGAGTCGACGTCGAGCAGGACGCGCTCGGCGACCGGGTCGTGACCGATGAGGCAGGGCGCACCAGCGTCGCAGGGGTGTGGGCGGCCGGGAACGTCACCGACCGCTTCGCGTCGGTGATCGTGGCGGCGGCAGGCGGCGCGAAGGTGGCCATGGCGCTCAACGCCGAGCTGGTCGAGGAGGACATCGCCGCAGGCCTCGGGTAGGCGGTGCCGCCGCGGCGTGCCACGATCGTTGCCCGTTCGTGGTCGACGGGGTGGGCAGCTGGGTAACCTCGTGCGTATGGTGCTGCTCGCGCCTGCGCGGGAGTTCTCCGCGTACGGGCTGTCGCACGGGGTCATCCTGCTGCTCTTCGCGGCCGGGGCGGCATCGCTGGTCTGGGCGGGGCGCAGGCACGGTGACTCGGTCACGGCCCGCAACGTCGCGTGCGCGGTCGGTGTGGCGCTGCTGGTGGCCAAACTCGGGCTGATCCTGTCCGAGATGCTGCCTGCCCGGTGGAACGTCGAGGGTTCGCTGCCGTTGCAGCTGTCCGATCTGGCGGGTGTGCTCGCCGCGTACGCGCTGCTGTCCCGACGGCACTGGGCCTGCGCGCTGACCTACTACTGGGGGTTGGTGCTGAGCACGCAGGCCCTGTTCACCCCTGCGCTGCACGCAGGCTTCCCGGCGGCCGCGTTCTTCGAGTTCTGGGGAATGCACCTGTTCGTCATCTGGGTGGCGATCTACCTGACGTGGGGACTGCGGATTCACCCCGACTGGCGTAGCTACGGCATCGTCGTCGCCGTCACGGTCGGCTGGGCCGCGACAGCCTTCACCGTCAACAGCATCGTGGGCAGCAACTACGGTTACCTCAACAGCAAGCCGGGGACGGCGTCGCTGCTGGATGTGCTCGGCCCGTGGCCGTGGTACCTGGTTCCCGTCGCCGCGCTGGTGCTCACGGCGTGGGCGCTGATGACCTGGCCGTGGGTGCGCCTGGATCAGCGCCGCGACGAGCGCGCACGCCCGCTGGCGTGACGCGCCCGGCGGCGCGCGGAATCAGGCGTCGACCGGACGGCGTGCGGTGAGGCGCTCGACGAGGCCGTGCTTGAACCGTTCCCGGTGCTCGATCTCGAACCCGGCCGCACGGACCGTGTTGAACGGCCTGCGCAGGAAGTGCTCGCCGCCGAGCGGGACGGTGACCAGCTCGAGGCCGCGCTGGATGAGGCGCACCGGCCCGGATGCGGCTTCGACATGATCCAGCAGCACCAACCGCCCTCCGGGCCGCGTCACCCGGCGCATCTCGTCGATGGCGGTTCTCTCCTCGGGAATCGTGCACAGGCCCAGCGTGCACACCACGGTGTCGAACGAGGCGTCGGCGAACGGCAGTTCGTGCGCGTTGGCCTGCCGCAGCTCGACCGAGCGGCCGAGCTGCTCCGCCCGCTTGCGGGCGACCTCGAGCATCTCCGCGCTGAGATCGACCCCGGTCAGGGTGACATCGTCGGGATAGGACTCCAGGTTCAACCCGGTACCGATGGCGACCTCGAGCGTATCCCCGGTGGCCTGCTCGCAGGCCCACTGCCGCGATCCCGCGAAGAATATCCGGTCCATGAGCCGCATCTCCCGGTCATAGGTCCGGGCGTGCTTGTCCCAGTAGCGGTGCCACCGCTGGTGTCGATCGCGTTCCGTCGTCATGCGTCCAGTGTCTCCTATCAGCGGTTGAGCGGGACGAGCCGAAGGTCCCCTTGGGTACCACATATGTACCGAGGGGGTCCTTCGGCTCGCTCTGCTTCCATGCCCCTCGCTCCAGTAAACACGCCAGCACGGGCAGGAGCATCAGGGAGATTCCCGGAGAGTGCCCGGAGAGGGTCGTACCCGGTGCGCGCCGCACCGGATCCATCGCGACGGAACGTCACGCCCGGTCGTCAGCCGAGCTCGTGGAAGACGCCGAACGACTCGCCGCCGTCGGTGGAGTGGTAGATGGCGGCGTCGGTGGCGACATAGACCTCCTCGTCACCGTGCACCGCCAGCGCGGCCGGGTTGCCGTCCACGGCGTCGCCCTCGGTCCAGGTGTCACCGCCGTCGGTGCTGGCGTGCACCGTTGCGTCCGCGTCGACACCGACGAGGCTCCCGTTGTCGCGCCAGTCGAGGAACAACAGTTGGGGAGCGCCGCTGATCGGGGTCAGCTCGTTGCCGCCGTCCTCGCTGCGTACCGGACCCTGCTCGGTGGTGGCCACGAGGAGGTCGGGGTCCTCGGGTGAGACGGCGATATCGGCCATCGGGACGTCCGATCGTGGCTCCCACTCCTGCTGATCGGCGCTGACCATGAACCGGCCTGAGACGCCGTCGAAACCGTAGACCTGGTCGTGCGCCGCCTCGAGGGCATGGAAGTCGGCATCGCCGTGCAGCGAGACCGGTTCCCACGACTCGGCCGCGTCGGTGCTCTCGATCAGTCCGAGGTGGGGTGGCTGGTCCGGGTCGTCGGCACCGGGATGGCCGCTGGCAAGAAAGTGGTCCGGCCCGACGATGGTGAACCCCATGACGTCCTGGGTGTGCCCGGCGACCCGGACCGGCTGCTCGCCTTCGGGCAGGTGGAAGACCCCGAAGTGCGTGGCCACGTACAGGTCGTCGTCGGCAGGGTTGATCCCGAGGCCGTGGATGTGCGCCATCTCGGCCCCGCCGGAACCGGTGTCGTGCCCGCCGTCCCCGCCGTGCCCCGTGTGCTCCCCGCCGCCGTCGGTATCGCCCTGGCACGCGCCGGCCAGCAGCACGGCGGCAGCCGCCGGGCCGAGCCACGGCCACCGTAGGGGTGCATGGGCGCGTCGCCGCGCGTACCGCTCGATCACGTCTCGCTCCTCGCTCGGGCTCACCGGAGGCTGGGTAGGTGAGACAGTACTCGTGTCCCGGCACGGCAGCGGGCGGTACCCGGTGCTATGCGGGCCGTCCCGCCGCGACCAAGACACGCGGTGGCCGGGCGGCGGACGGGTCGCGGCTGACGTAGCACAGCAGTCCGGGGAGCACCAGCAGGCAGGACGCGAGCGCCAGCACGATCATCACCGCGGTGAGGAGCCCGAACCCGGCGAACATCGGCATCGGGGCGAAGGACAGGATCACGAAGCCGGCCACACTCGTCACCGCGGAACCGGTCAGGGCGGCACCGGTGCCGCGCGTCGCGGCATGCAGCGCGCTCGAACGGTCAGGGGCCGAGCGCAGCTCCTCCCGGTAACGCATGGTCATGTGCGTGGCGAAGTCGATGCCGATGCCGATGGAGATCGCCCCGATCGTGGCCGTCACGAGGTTGACGTCGAACCCGGCGAGGCTCATGAATCCGTACAGCCAGATCACCACGAGTACGATCGGCGTGACGGTGACCAGGGCGTAGCGCACCGAGCGCAGCGCGACCCACGCGCACACCAGGCAGAGCAGGACCGCGATGGGCAGGGAGACCTGTAGGGAGCGGGTGACGGCGTCGAGGCTGGCCTGCCGCACGATCGGGTCGCCGGTCAGCACCGCCGAGGCGCCGTCGTCGAGCTCGGACAGCTCGGCGTCCAGGTCGGCGACGAGCGGTTCGAGTAGCTCGCGCGCGGCCGCCACGTTCTCCTGCGCGCGGCTGCCCACCAGGCCGACACTGAGCTGGATGGCGGTACGGTCCGACCCGTCCGGCTCCGCGATGACCTGGGACCGCTCGGCGGGGCTGAGCCGGCTCGCGCCGCCGAGCTCGTCGAGTGCCTGCCGGTCGACCGCGACCCGGCCGTCGCGGTCCTGCGCGAGCAGATTGGTGTCCACGGCGGCGAGCCGTTCGGTGAACCTGTCCACGGTGGCCAGTGCGGCCGGGTCGTCGAAGTCGGCCGTGGTCAGTACGACGGCTGGTTCACCGTGCTGGTCGCCGACATGCTCGTCGAGCTTGTCGAGTCCGGTGACGAAGCCGGTGTCCTCGGCGAAGAAGTCCTCCACGTCGAAGCTGGCCGGGACCTGCACGGCGAACACCGCGGCGCCCGCGGTCAACAGCCCCACCAGCGGCAGCACGACCGCCCGGCGTGCTGCGACGGCGACCACGCCGCGCGCGAGGACCGTGAACGGGGCACCAGCCGAGCGGGGTCGGGATGCCCCCGCCGGTTCTGCGGTGCCGCTGCCCCCTCGTCCCGCGAACCAGGCCGGGACCAGCACGAAGGCCAGCAGGTATCCGGCCAGCAGGGCCAGGCCCGCAGGCGGGGACAGGAAGACGAGCAACAGCACGGTGATCATGACCGTCCCGGCGGCAGCGAGGCCGCCGAGCACGGTGAGCGTACGCCCGAAGCGGCGTGTGGCCGTGGTGACGCGCTCCTCGGTGAGGGCCAGCGCGGCGGGAACGACGATGCCGAGCACGAGGAAGGCCGAGACGAGTGCCATCGCCGCGGCGATACCGAACTGCGTGATCGACTCGATGGGGCTGGCTGTGGTCGCGAGGAACGCCAGCGCCCCGGTACCCAGCGCCAGCAACAGGGCCGGACTCACCGCGCCGAGCCCGCGACCGAGCGCGGTGCGGGGTTCGTGACGCGCGGCCCGCTCCTCGCGGTAGCGGCCGACGGAGTGGAAGGCGTAGTCGACCCCGAACGCGATCATCGCGATCGGCACGACGGTGGCGAGGATCTGGTCTTCGGCGAGGCCGGCCAGGTTGGCGAGGCCCTGCAGCCAAACCAGGAGCGCGGCGAGCGCGCCGCCGACGATCGCCAGGATCCAGTAGCTGCGGAACGCCGCCCCCACGACCAGCACGATCGCCAGCACGGTGAAACCGATGTAGGGACCCGCCGCCTGCCCCTGCTCCTCGGCTGTGAGGTTCTGGTCGAGGGCGACGCCGTGCACGTCCAGCTCACCGGTGGCGTCGAGCACGGCGAGGATCTCGCGCCCCAGTTCCTCGACGGCGATGTCACTGCCGAACGCTGCTCCTGCCGAGTCGCTGTCGGCCTCCCCTGGTTCGGCGAGCACGGACAGGCTCATGGCGGGTGCGCGCCACGTTCCGGTGTCCTCGTCCCGGTCGGCAAGCTGCGACAGGTTCACGGCCTCGGCCCCGTGCGAGTCGATCAGCTCGTCCACCGTGGCGCGCACCGCCGCCTCGCTCGCCTGCTCGAGCCCGCCGTGCCCGTCCCGGCGCAAGGTGATGTCCACGGTGTCGGCGAAGGAGGCGATCCCGAGGGTCTCCGCGCCCGTGGTCGGGTCCGTCCGGGCGGTGAGGATGGGGCCGAGCTCGGGGTCCTCGCGCAGCGCCTCGGCGCGCTCGTGTACAGCCAGGAGGGCGTCGGGCTCGAGGATGTCGCCCTCGGCGGCCTCGGCGATGAAGAACCAGCGCTCGACGTCACCGCCGAAGCGTTGCTCGATGGTGTCGCGCGCGTCGAAGGCGGGCCCGTCGGGCTCGGTGGAGGCGAACTGGGTGGGTGCCATCGTCAGCAGCGGTATCGCAAGGGCCGCGGTGAGCAGTACGGCCGTGGTCACGACCGTGCGGGCGTGCCGGGCGGCCCACTCGCCGAGACGCCGGGCGTACGGCGCTGACCGGGGAAGGTTCGTCGGGCTCGGTTCGGACATGGTGCCCCTGTCGTCGCAGCATCTTGACAGTGGATAGATTTTCAGCAGAACTTTCCGCTGTCAAGATGTCGTCTATACTTGCCCGGCACATGCACAGGAGCCTGCGATACGGGTCGCGGCTCGGCGAGGAGGTGCGGGTGAGCGTGGAGCAGGGTCGTTACCACCACGGCGATCTTCCGGCAGCGATGCTGTCGGCGGTACGTGAGATCGTGCGCGAGCAGGGAATCAACGCGGTCACGCTGCGTGCCGCGGCGCGCCGAGCGGGCGTCAGCCACGCCGCGCCCGCGCACCACTTCGGCGACAAGGTGGGGCTGCTGACCGCGTTCGCCACCGAGGGATGCGAGATGCTGCGGGCGCGGCTCCTCGCCGCACGGGACGGTGCGGGGGAGGAGTCCGCGCTACTGGTGATCGGGACGGCGTACGTGCGCTTCGCGCTCGACGAGCCGGAGCACTTCGCCGTGATGTTCCGCGCCGATTACACCCGGCGCGAGGACCCGACCTACCGGCAGGCGCGCGAGGGAGCGTTCGCGGTGTTGCTCGATACGGTCCGCGAGGTCCGGGAGGGTCACCAAGCCGGCGGTGCGGCCGGTGACGACGCCGACGGGGACCGCGAGGCCGAGCAGGACGTCGAGCAGGGCACTGGCGAGGATGCGTTGCTGTGCGCGGCAACGGGCGCCTGGTCGCTGGTGCACGGCATCGCCACCCTGTGGCTGGACGGCAACCTGGACACACGGATCACCGACCGGTCCGCCGAGGATACCGCTGCCGCGCTGATGACGACCCTGGCCGAGACGCTACTCGAAGCGGCAGGCGGTGCACCCACCAGCCAGTGAGCGGGTGCTCAGCGCACCGGAATGTCCTCGGTCTCGAGTAGGTGGTCACCGGAACGCAACGTGGCTACCGCCCGCGCGCCCCGGAGCTCGTCCTCGGTGACGCCGGAGGCGAGCAGGCACGTGTACGGCCTGCCCGCGGGGATCTCGGCCGTACACGAGCCGAGGGACCGACCGTCACCGGCCACCGCCAGATCGACCGTTCCGGAATGCCAGGGGACCGTGCGGGCGAGCAGGTCCCCGTGATGCAGCTCCACCTGCGGCCCGGCCAGTGGCGATCCGTCGGGTTCCGGCAGCGGTGCCGACACGTCCGGCGCGCGGCGCCGCTCGCTGCCGTCCTCGGAGCCGGCCGGCACGCCGTGCGCCGCACCCGATGTCCGGGGCGCCTCCACAGCGCGGGAGGTGGCGCCTGCCCGCTGTCCCGCGCCGGTACCGAGGGGCACCGGAAGTGGCGCCTCGCCGACGTCGAGCGATGCGGTGGCCTCCCGCGGGTTCCTGGGGAACTCGTTGCCCCGCTCCCGTACGGAGAACCGGAAGCTGTCCGGGCCGGAGTATCCGGGGTGCGGGATGTAGGTGACCGAGGACCCGGTGAACCACTCGCCTTCCGTCTTGTCCAGCACCCCGTTCTCGGGTGCCTCCTCGATGCGGAACTGCGGCTCGTCGACGTCACCGTACGATTCCGCCGGAAGCTCCAGCCTGGTCGGCTGGGACCACGAGACCTCACCGGCCAGCGGCCGGGCCACGTACCCGGGCACCACCGTGTCGGCGAACGCAGGCGGGTTGGTCTCGTCTTCCTCGATCACCACGCCCTCGGGGTCGACGTCGGAACGCAGCGCGTACCGGCCGGGCGTGACATCGGAGATGTCCACCCACTGGAACGCCAGGTCCCGGTGGTAGACGTCGCGCCACCCTGGCGAGACACCCATGTCGACCTCGTCCGCCTCGGGGTTGTGCTGCTCGCAGAAGTTCAGCCCGTCGAGCGTGTACCCGGCCTCGTCCGGCCCCCACGGGTCGACGTGCTCGGAGTCGACAAGGCAGAAGCCGACCTTCTGGGACGGCGCCACCTCTTGCGTCCGGTCCTCGTTCCACAGCGAGTACGCGGCGGCGTCGTGCAGGTGCCAGTGGCCGTGGCCGTCGGCGTTCTCGAACAGGATGCGCGGTTCCGGGCTGGTCGTGCGGTCCTCGGAGCCGCCGTCCGAGTCGTAGATCCGCTGGTACACCTCGGTCATCTCGCCGGAGGAACGAGCCGTGCCGTATATCTCCAGCGGGCCGCTGCCCTGGTTGTGCACGTAGCCGTCGAAGCGCAGTAGGGCCCGGGTGCCGGAGGAGTCGGTGTAGGTCGTGGTGATCGCCCTGCCGACCGGGTCGGCCACCAGGTCGGGTAGCTCATCCGTGCCGGCGGCAGGGTCGGCGCCCGCCGTCGTCGCGGTGCTTGCCGCGAGCATCGCCGCGGCGAGCATGATCGCCGGGCAGGTTCGAGCCAGGATCCGGCGGGGACGGCTCGACCGGGGGCGAGTGACCCGGCCTGCGAACGTCGCGGGCTCCGTCATGCGTCACAGGGTGCCCGGTGCGGGCCGGATATGTCACCCCGTGGGGGCGTCGCGGCGCTACTCGACGAAACCGCGTACGCGGGTGACGTCGATGCGCAGCGCGGCCGGGAATTGCGCGCCGAAGGCCTCCGGGCTGCCGCTGATATGGACCATGCCGTCGCGGTACTTCGCCAGGTAACCCGGGTGCTCGTGCGGTGGGGGCACGTCGTCCACCGGGGTGGCCGTGCCGCGCAGCACCACGATGTCGCCGCCGCCTGCGCTGCTGTTGAAGTGCAGGGACACCCGTGGCCGGTGCCGGATGTGGGTCAGGCGGTGCGCGCTCGGGAGGTTGTACACGAGCACGCTGCCGTCCTCCCACAGGAACCACACGGGGTTCGGTTGCGGTGTGCCGTCCTGGCCGACGGTGCTGAGCCAGATCAGGGAGTCGTCGCGGAGCCGCTCGCGGACGCGGCGGCCGAAGGCTGTCTGCGGGTCGGGAAGCACTGCGGGCGACATGAACGCCAGGCTAGCGCGCTCGGAACGGGGCGCGCCCAGCGCAGCTGCCGGACCACTCGGTTCCGCCCCGGCCGTTCGCGCGCGGCCGGGGCGGACAACCCGATGGCATACACCCGAGCGTGCAAGGGGTCCGGCGCGCGATGATGGGGACACAACTCAACTGCATCCCGGCAGGCGGCCACAAGCGGCATGCCGGGCGGACAAAGGAGTCACCACCATGACCCTGGGAGTATTCGAACGAGAAACGGGCCACGAGCAGGTCGTGTTCTGCCACGACCCGGACAGCGGGCTAAAGGCGATCGTCGGGCTCTACTCCACGGCGCTGGGCCCCGGCCTCGGCGGCACGCGCTTCTACCCCTACGGCACCGAGGACGCGGCGATCACCGACGTGCTCAACCTGTCCAAGGGGATGGCCTACAAGAACGCGCTCGCCGGCATCCCGCACGGCGGCGGGAAGGCCGTGATCATCGGCGACCCGAGCGCCGACAAGTCCGACGCGCTGCTGCGCGCGTACGGGCACTTCGTCGACTCGCTCGGTGGTCGTTACATCACCGCGTGTGACATGGGCACCGCCGTGCCGGATATGGACATCATCGCCGGTGTCACCCGGCACGTGACCAGCAAGTCGCCCGCGCTCGGCGGTGGGGGTGACCCGTCGGTGCTGACCGCGTACGGCGTGTTCCGTGGCATGCTCGCCTGTGCCGAGCACCGCTGGGGCAGCGCCTCGCTGTCCGGTAAGCGGGTCGGGATTGCCGGTGTCGGCAAGGTCGGCCACCTGCTGCTGGAACACGTCCTGGACAGCGGGGGCTCGGTGGTGGTGACCGATGTGCGGCAGGAGGCGATCGACAAGGTCCGCACGGCGCACCCGGAGGTCGACGTCGTCGCCGACACCGATGCCCTGATCGGCGCGGACCTCGACGTGTTCGCGCCGTGCGCGCTCGGCGGGGTACTCAACGACGACACCGTGCCGGTGCTACGCGCACCGGTGGTCTGCGGCGCGGCGAACAACCAGCTCGACCACGACGGCCTGGACGCCGAGCTGGCCGCGCGCGGCATCCTTTACGCGCCGGACTACCTCGTCAACGCCGGTGGGGTCATCAACGTCGCCGACGAGCTGCACGGCTACAGCTTCGAACGTGCCAAGGCTCGCGCCGACCGGATCTTCGACACCACCAGGCAGGTGCTCGAACACGCCGCGAGTGAGGGGATCCCGCCTGCCTCCGCGGCCGATCGCATCGCCGAGCAGCGCATGCGCGACGCCGCGAGCCGGAAGGGCTCCGCAGCCGAGCCGGCAGGCTGACCCGGCCGACCCGGCCGGCCGACGCGGCGCACGCGTGCGGTGACGGGCTGCGGTCCGCCTACCCCGCGTGCGGGGACGAGCCGAGGGACCCCCTCGATACATATTGTGTACCCGAGGGGGCCTTCGGCTCGCCCCTGCCGGCTCTGTCGGTGCCCGCTGGTAGAGCTTCCGGTATGGCGACATGGGCAGAGATCGAGAGGGAGGTACCCGAGTTCGCGTCGCGGGTGCGGCAGCGGTTCGACTCGGGTACGCACAAGACCATGGCTACCGTGCGGCCGGACGGGTCGCCGCGCATCAGCGCGATCGAGGCGGCGTTCGCCGACGGCGAGCTGACCCTGGGCATGATGCCGGGGTCGGTGAAGCTCCGGGACGTGCGGCACGATCCACGTATCGCGCTGCACTGCCCCACGGTGGACGCTCCGGACGAGGAGAAGCCGGGCGAGTGGGCGGGGGATGCCAAACTCGCCGGGGTGCTGATCGAGAACGACGAGACCGCCGGTGCCGAGCCGTCCGAGGGCACCGGTTTCGCGATCGACATCCACGAGCTGGTCCTGATCTATGTCGGTGGTGACCCCGCCGACCACCTGGTGATCGAGAGCTGGCACGCCGGAACCGGCTGGCGCAGGCGCACCCGCACGTGAGGGCGGCTGGATCGGCCGGGGCGCGGTCCGCGCTCGTGCACGCCGGCCGCGTGCACGGCTTCCGTTAACGGCCCGCACCTGACGTGGATGCCGGTGCAGGGTGCACCCGGACCGTGGCGCCGCCCGTGCCGCCTGTCAATCGCGGCGGAAGAGCCAGTCCAGGCGCGGTTCGACGAGCGGCCGGAAGAGGGAGCGCACCGGTCCGCTCGCGAGCACGATCGTGAGCACCAGCCCGAGCAGGACCGTCACCGCAACCCCCGACGGCGTGTGGAGCCAGTCCATACGGTCGTACAGGCCGGTGTACTCGGGACCTTTGATCACGTAGCGGTGCAGGAGGTACACGTACAGGCTGCCCGCCCCGAGGGAGGTGAACCACACGTGGCGGCGCGGCACGAGCGCGAAGAACGCGGCGAGCAGGCCGAACGCGCCCACGAGGATGATCGACCTGGCCAGCACGCCCGTCGCGTCGCTGACGCCGAGCGACTCGTAACTGTGGGTGAAGTACAGCCAGTCCAGCGAGTAGGAACGCAGGAACAGGTACGACACAGCGACCGCGCCCGCGAACGTCAGCACCGCCGCGACCCGGGCGGTCGCTGTGTGCAGGAACGCGACGTACCGCTCGACCGGCAGCACCAGGCCGATCACGAAGAACGGCAGGAACCCGAGGGTGCGGTACATGTCCAGCGTCTCGGGCAGCGGCAGGACCGGGGACGATACCGAGATCGCGACAGCGCTGATGACCGCGGCCGCGGGCCTCATCGTGCGCCACAGGGGTGCGGACACCCGCCAGATGAACAGCGCACAGAGGAACCACATCGCGTAGCTCGGGTCGGTCACGTCGATCTCGCCCGGCGCACCGTCCTCGAGGTATGCCTTGAACAGCTCGAACGTCACCTCGAAGACGAGGTACGGAACGACGATCGTGGTGATGACGCGCCGCGACTGTCCCGGTGTGGCGGTGAAGCTGCGGGACAGGTACCCGGCGAGCAGGACGAACGCCGGCATGTGGAACGCGTAGATGGCGATGAACAGCACCGTCGCCATGGACGATCCCTCGGTGAGCGGCTCCACCGCGTGCCCGATCACCACCAGCGCGATGGCCAGGAACTTCGCATTGTCCACGAAACTGTCACGCGAACGGTTTTCCCGTGAATTTCTCGCCGGTTTGTTCCGTAATTCCGGGGTAAAGATACCCGCATCGGAGCGAGCTCGGTTCGCCATGCGGCCGAGTATCGCAGGTCGATAATTTTGCCGGCCGGGCAGACCGCTGTTCCGGAATCCGGATTCGGGCATTCGGAAATCAATGAACATGCTCTCCGTGTGGTGCTCGATATGCGCATTCCGTCTGCCGGACGATGTAGGCGGACCGTCGGGACGTTCCGCTCCACGGCCCCGTTCGCGGCCGTGACCCGCGTCGTTGACCGGTAAAGGGGAGCTCCGGCGGCCTCATTCCTGCGATGCTGGAACGACCTGGCCGGAGAGAGGGTGCTGCCCGTGGCATATCCGGAGCTGCGACACCGCGGGGATGAACAGATATGAATCAGTCGAACCGGCGGGACGCGCGGAATCCTTCGAGGAATCGGAGAGTCGCGCGAGAACCGTTCGTCGGGTCAATGGTCTGGTCACTCTCGTGTGCGGATTGTTCGCCGCGGTGCTCGCTGTGCACATCGTGCTTTTCGTTGCGAACGCGGACTTCGGCAACCCGTTCGCGCATTTCGTGTCCCACTGGGCCAGTGGGGTGTCGCTCGGCCTCGGCGATCTGTTCCTGGCCGGCAACGAGAAGCTGCGGGTCGCACTCAACCAGGGCCTGGCTGCCGTGCTGTGGCTCCTCATCGGCGCGCTCATCACCACGCTCATCTCGCGTGTGGTGCTCCCGCGCGGGAGCTGATGCCGCCACCACCGGCCGGGCTGACCGGCACCCGTCGTCCACACAGTCCTGGCGCCGGGTAGGTGTGCGAGGCATCCGCGTGAATCGTCCCTTCCCCGCGCGTCCCGACTTCGTTAGCGTTGCGAACCATGACGACAGCGATTACTGGTGGATACGTGGTCCCGGTCGACGGTGAACCCATCGACGGCGGGACGGTGCTGATCGACGGCAACACGATCGCCGCGGTCGGCACGGCGACCGATGTGCACATTCCGGACGGTGCCGAGCGTGTGGACGCGAGCGGGCAGTGGGTACTCCCCGGCTTCCTGGACGTGCACGCTCACCTCGGGGTGCACGAGGACGGGGAGGGTTGGTCGGGCGACGACACCAACGAGGCGACGGACGCGAACGGCGCGCGGTTCCGCGCCGTCGACGGCATCGACCCGCACGAGGTCGGTTTCGACGACGCGCTGGCTGGTGGGGTCACCAGCGCGGTGATCAAGCCTGGCTCGGCCAACCCCATCGGCGGCCAGACCGTAGCGGTCAAGACCTGGGGCCGTACCGCGTTCGACATGGTCTTCCGCGATCGGGTCAGTGTGAAGAGCGCGCTCGGCGAGAACCCGAAGCGTGTGTACGGGGAGAAGGACAAGACCCCGTCGACCCGTCTCGGGGTGGCCGCGACCATCAGGGAGGCTTTCACCTCCGCCCGCAACTACACGGCCCGGCGCGAGCAGGCGCGCGCCGAGGGCAAGCCGTTCGACACCGACCTGACCAACGAGACGCTGTCCGCCGTGCTCGACGGGACGCTGCCCTGGGACCAGCACACCCACCGGGCCGACGACATCGTCACCGCCATCCGGCTGGCCGAGGAGTTCGGCTACCGCCTCATCGTCAACCACGGTACCGAAGGGCACCGCATCGCCGACCTGCTCGCCGAGCGGGACGTCCCGGTCATCCTCGGGCCGATCTTCACCACCCGGGCCAAGGTCGAGCTGCGCCACCGATCATTGCGCGCACCGGGCATTCTGGACCGTGCCGGGGTGCGGCTCGCGATCACGACCGACCATCCCGTCGTGCCGATCGACTTCCTCGTCTACCAGGCCATCGTCGCCGTCAAGGAAGGGCTCGCCCCGGCGTCGGCGCTGCGCGCGCTGACCGTCAACCCGGCCGGCATGCTCGGGCTGGCCGACAGGGTGGGCGCGCTCGCACCGGGCCTGGACGCGGACGTGGTGATCTGGTCCGGTGACCCGCTGGACATCACCAGCCGCGCGCTGCGGGTCTACGTGTCCGGCCGCGACGTGTACCGCTTCGACCACGACACCGGCGAGGGTGTCGTGGCCGATCGCGTCTACCGGGAGCGCTGACGCGCGAGTCCATCAGGGCCGGTCCGCGGACGGTGTGCGCGGCTTCGGCTTGGCCATGTCCACGGCCTTGGCGAAGTCGTCGCGCACCGTCTGCGACGGCGTCGGCCCGGCGAAATTGACGATCGCGGCCAGCAGGAACGACACGATCACCGCGGGCACCATCTCGTAGAGTCCGATGTCGAACAGGCCTCCCTCGGTGTCGATGCGCGGCCAGATCAGCACGGTCAGCGCGCCGCCGAGCAGGCCGGCGAGCGCGCCCGCCCAGTTGAACCTGCGCCAGTACAGTGCGAGCAGGATGACCGGCCCGAACGACGCGCCGAATCCCGCCCAGGCGTTGGCTACCAGCTCGAGCACCGTGCCGCCCTGCAGCGCGAGCAGGTAGGCCACCACGGCCACGCCGATGACCGTGGCGCGCCCGATCCACACCAGACGCATCGGCGGTGCGTCCCTGTCGATCCGAGCGCGGTAGATGTCCTCGGTCAGCGACGAGGACGCCACCAGCAGCTGCGAGTCCGCGGTACTCATGATCGCCGCCAGGATCGCGGCCAGCAGGATCCCGGCGAGCCAGGACGGCAGCAGGTCCTGCACCAGCGCGATGAACACGGTCTCCTGCTCGCCGTCCCCGCCGAGTGGGGAGTCGGCGTAGTAGGCGATACCCACGAGGCCGACAGCCACGGCGAACGCCATCGCGGTCGCCGACCAGGTCACGCTGATGCGGCGTGCCAACGGCACGGCCGCCGCCGAACGGATTCCCATGAACCTGGCGAGGATGTGCGGCTGGCCGAAGTACCCGAAGCCCCACGCCAGGCTGGAGATGATGGCGACGGCACCGAGCGTGCCGACCGAGCTCCAGCTCCCGTCGGAGAACGACACCTCGGTGGCCGCGCCGAGCAGGCCCGCTGCCTGGTCGCTGATCTGCTCGATCGTCGATCCCGCCCCTCCGAGGCTGACCATGGCGGTCACCGGGACGACGAGCAGCGCGAACCACATCAGGATGCCCTGCAGCACATCGGTGTAGCTGACGGCGAGGAACCCCCCGAGGAAGGTGTAGCTGACGATGGCGAGCACGCCGATGGTCATGGCCGTCGGCGCGGCGATCCCGAAGAGCTGGTCGAACAGCACCCCGGCGGCCACCAGCATCGAGGAGACGTAGACGCAGTAGAAGACGATGATGACCACGGCCGATGCGGTACGCAGCAGGGCCGTGCGGTCCTCGAAGCGGTGCTCGAAGAACGCCGAGATGGTCAGCGCGTCCGCGGGCCTGCCGGTACCGACGTCGGTGGTGATCTCGGTGTAGGTGCGCAACCGCGCCGCCACGATCAGCCAGCTCAGGTACAGGCCCACCGCGAGGCCCACGCCGATCCATCCCGCTGCCAGCCCGCTGAGGTACGCGGCGCCCGGCAACCCCATCAGCAGCCACGAGCTCATGTCGGAGGCGTTCGCCGACAGCGCGGCGGTCGGGCTGTTCAGTTTGCGTCCACCGAGCACGAAGTCGGACAGCGTGGCGGTATGCCGGTAGACCCATACGCCGATCGCGAGCATGATCGCGAGATAGATGATGAAGGTGACTACGGTGCCGGTCTGGTTTTCCATCGGAACCACCTCGTGGGTGAGCTCGGGAGCAGGGGCACGGCCGGTGCGCCGCTACTCTGCCAGGAGCGTGTAGCCCACGAAAGTCCCAGTAGGACACGGATCTATTGCGATGCGCGTCAACCCCGGCGCAGCTCCCGGGCGATGACCATACGCTGGATCTGGTTGGTGCCCTCGAAGATCTGCGGCACCTTGGCCTCGCGCATGTAGCGTTCCACAGGGAAGTCGCGGGTGTAACCGGCGCCGCCGAGCACCTGCACCGCGTCGGTGGTGACCTTCATCGCGGAGTCGGTGGCGACCAGCTTGGCGATCGAGGCCTGCCTGCCGAACGGCAGCCCCCGGTCCTTGCGGCGTGCGGCCTCCAGGTAGGTCGCGCGGGACGACTCGACCGCGGCTGCCATGTCGGCCAGCAGGAACTCGATGCCCTGGAAATCGATGATCGGGGTGCCGAACTGGGTGCGCTGGGTGGCGTAGGCGACCGCCTCGTCCAGCGCGGCCTGCGCCAGCCCGACCGAGCAGGCCGCGATACCGAGCCTGCCGGATGCCAGCGAGTCGAGTGCGATGCGCAGGCCGCTGCCCTCGTCACCGAGCAGCCGCTCCCGCTCCACGCGGGCATCGCTGAAGACCAGTTGCGCTGTGGTGGACGCGGTCATACCCATCTTCTGCTCGGGCGGCGCCGCGGAAAGGCCTTCGGTTCCCGCGTCGACAAGCAGGCAGCTGATGCCCTTGGAGCCGTCCGGGCTGGTGCGCACCATCGTGGTGTAGTAGTCGGCCTCGCCGCCGTGCGTGATCCAGGCCTTGGTGCCGTTGACGACGTAGTGCTCGCCGTCGCGCTCGGCGCGGGTGGTCAGCGCGGCGGCGTCCGACCCGGCGTGCGGCTCGGACAGCGCGTAGGCACCCAGCAGCTGCCCGGACAGCATGTCCGGCAGCCACCGCTCACGCTGCTGCTCGGTGCCGTAGTAGGCCAGCGCGAAACACGACATGGTGTGCACCGACATACCGACGCCCACCGACATCCACGCGCTCGCGATCTCCTCGAGCACCTGCAGGTACACCTCGTAGGGAACATCCCCGCCGCCCCAGCGCTCGGGGTAGGGCAACCCGAGCAGGCCGCTCTTTCCGAGCAGGCGGAACTGCTCGCGCGGGAAGCGATGGGCCTGTTCGAACTCGCCTGCGACCGGGGCCAGCTCCGCACGCGCGATCTCCCTCGCCAGCGCGATCAGGTCCTCGGCTTCCGTGTTTGGCAGCGTGCGTTCGGCAGGCATGGCTCCTCCAGGGCGCGTCGTGACACCGGACGATACCGATAACGGTACTATAGGTCTTTTTTCAGTACTGTTCTACGGTGGAGGCATGGCCGGCTACGGATCCGCGGGCGCGGAGTCAGCTCCGGCGGCGCGTGTCGCCGTACGCACCCCCGCATCACGGGCGCTGACCAAGCGCCAGCAAGCGCTGCTCGGTGAGCTGGAGGAGCTGTTCCTGACCAAGGGCTTCCTGCAGTTCACGCTCGACGATCTGGCCGCCCAGCTGAGCTGCTCGAAATCGACGCTGTACGCGCTGGCGGCCAGCAAGGAACAGCTCGCCGTACGGGTGGTGCGGCGGTTCTTCGCAGGAGCGGCCGAGGAGATCGAGCGGCGCGTGGCGGGTATCGACGACGCGCGCGTGGTGATCGACACCTACCTCGCCGGAGTCTCCGAGCACCTGGGCAGGGCCTCGGACGTGTTCATGCGGGATGTGGCCGCGTTCGAGCCGGCGCGCGCGGAGTACGAGCGCAACAGCCGCGCGGCCGCTGCGCGCATCCGCACGTTCATCACCTCCGGCGTCGCGGAGGGGGTGTTCCGGGAGGTGCACGCCGACCTGCTCGCCGAGATGGTGGGCGTGCTCATCGAGGCCATCCAGACCGGTGTGATCGGTGAGCGCACGCGGGTCAGCGACGCCGAGTCGTTCGAGGCCCTCGCCGAGCTGCTGCTCGGTGGCCTGCAAACTCCACGCCGGTGAGCGTTGCGAGCCCCACAACAGTGACCTCGTTCAACTGTGAGTATCGTCCCACCGGTTTACCGAGGTCAGGTGTGGTGCTGCGCGGAGCCCCTCTGGTCGACTAGCGTAGAGCTGAACTGACACCCCAGCGGGGCGGTGCGTGGTGCGGGTCCGCGTCTGGCGCGCCGGCGCAACTCGTCGGCGACCTTGGTGCGGCACCACCGTCTCGTACGACCTGAGAGGGACGTGCATGTCCGACGCAGCCACGCCTGCCGGTGCCAAGGGCAACGAAGCCGCAGACACCGTCGCGCTCCGATTGCCAAGCGGCGAGCACGAGTTGCAGGTAATACCCGCGGTCGAGGGGGCCCCTGGTATCCAGCTGGGGAACCTGCTCGCCAAGACGGGCTACATCACCTACGACCCCGGCTTCGTCAATACCGGCTCGGCATCATCGGCAATCACCTACATCGACGGCGACGCGGGTGTGTTGCGTTACCGCGGCTACCCGATCGAGCAGCTGGCGCAGCGGTCGAGCTTCCTCGAGGTCAGCTACCTGCTGATCTACGGTGACCTGCCGTCCAAGGAGCAGCTGTCTGCCTTCGTCGACCGGATCCAGCGGCACACGCTGCTGCACGAGGACCTCAAGCGGTTCTTCGACGGCTTCCCGCGCGACGCGCACCCGATGCCCGTGCTGTCCAGTGCGGTCTCCGCGCTGTCCACCTTCTACCAGGACTCGCTGAACCCCTTCGACCAGACCAGCGTCGAGCTGTCCACCATCCGGCTGCTGGCCAAGGTCCCCACGATCGCGGCGTACGCGTACAAGAAGTCCATCGGCCAGCCGTTCCTCTACCCGGACAACTCGCTCGGCCTTGTGGAGAACTACCTGCGCATGACCTTCGGCCTGCCTGCCGAGCCGTACGAGGTCGACCCGGACATCGCGCGGGCGCTCGACCAGCTGTTCATCCTGCACGCCGATCACGAGCAGAACTGCTCCACCTCCACGGTGCGCATGGTGGGGTCCTCGGAGGCGAACCTGTTCGCCAGTGTCTCGGCAGGGATCAACGCGCTGTTCGGCCCGCTGCACGGTGGGGCGAACGCTGCCGTGCTGGACATGCTCTCCGACATCAAGGCCGACGGCGGCGACGTCGGCAAGTTCGTCGAACGGGTCAAGAACAAGGAAGCCGGCGTGCGGCTGATGGGCTTCGGGCACCGGGTGTACAAGAACTACGACCCGCGCGCGAAGATCATCAAGAAGACGGCCGACGACATCCTGAGCAAGCTCGGCAAGAACGACGAGCTGCTGGACATCGCCAAGAAGCTGGAAGAGACCGCGCTGTCCGACGACTACTTCATCCAGCGCAACCTCTACCCGAACGTCGACTTCTACACCGGGCTCATCTACCGCGCGCTCGGATTCCCCACCGAGTACTTCACCGTGCTGTTCGCCCTCGGCAGGCTGCCGGGCTGGATCGCGCACTGGCGGGAGATGATGACCGACCCGGCCCGCAAGATCGGCAGGCCGCGCCAGGTCTACACCGGTGCCCCGCAGCGCGAGTACACGCCGCTCGACCAGCGCTGAAGCCCGTGCGTGGCCGGGCAGGGGACGCCCGGCCACGCACCGGAGCCGAGCCTGCCTGGTCCGTCCGTGCGGCGGCTGGTTACCGCGCGCTCACACCTTCGACGGGCGCAGCGCCTCAGCGAGCCTGAGCCTGCTGCCCATGTGCAGCACGGCGTTGCGGTAGATCTTGCCGCCGAGCCAGGTGAGCACCAGGATCGTGAGTGCGGTCAGGCCCGCGGCCAGCGCGATCTCCCATCCCGTCACGTCGCTCGCCGCGATCCGGCCCGGCATCAGCATCGGCGCGAAGAAGGGCACCAGCGACATCACCGCGGCTGTCGTGCCGCCCGGGTCGGCCATGGTCACGTTGATGCCGACGACGAACCCGAGTACCAGGATCATCGTCACGGGAGTCACCACCGACTGCATGTCCTCCTGCCGGGATACCAGCGAGCCGGCGCCGGCGAACACGGACGCGTAGAGGAAGAACCCGAGCACGTACCACACCACGCCCCAGGCGAAGGTGGTGTAGGCGACATCGGAGACGGTGAGCACGCCGGATGCCGTGGCCATCGCGAGACCGAGGCCCGCGATGATGACGAGCTGGATCAGCCCGACCAGCCCGAGGCCCGCGACCTTGCCGAGCAGGAGCTGCCACGGCCGCACCGCGGCCAGCAGGATCTCCACGACCCGGCTGGACTTCTCCTCGACGACCCCCTGCGCGACGTAGGCGCCGTAGGTGCTGATGCCGAAGAACAGCAGGAACGCCATGATCGCGCCGACCGCCAGGCGCTGCCCTTCCTCGGGATCGGCGCTTTCCAGCGTGGTCACGCCGATTTCGGCGGCGTTCGCCTCGCCGAGTACCGCGCCGGGATCGTCCACACCGGCCTGTGCCAGAGCGGCCCTGAGTACCTGCTGCTGGGTGATCCCGGTCAGGGCCGCGTGCAACCGCTCGTCCAACTCGGACTCGGTGACTACCTCGAGGTCGGAAGCCGCGCCCGACACGGCGGCATCGAGCTCGCCGCTGTCCACTCGGGACCGGCCTTGTTCGGCGCTCGCCAGCGTCGTGACGTCCGCGTCGAGGCCGAGCTCGCCTGCCGATGCCTCCAGCTGGCTCGCGATGTGCGTGGCCTGCCCGGACACGCCGATCGATGTCGTATCCGAGTCGGAGAACAGGGCGTTGATCAGCAAGAGGTAGATCGCGATACCGGCGACGATCGCGAGGGTGCCGAAGGCGAACGCCTTGGTGCGCAGCCGGGTGGTGATCTCGCGCCGCGCGATGAGCGCGACGATGCGTGCGGGTGCCTGCCCCGCGGTGCCGGGACCGGTCGCGCTCACTGCTGGCTCCCTTCGGTGACGACGTTGCGGAACAATTCGGTCAGCGAGGGGCGCTGCTTGCTGAACTCCGTCACCCGGCCGGTCTCCAGCGCCGCCCGCAGCACCGCCTGCTCATCCGTGCCCGGGTCCAGCTCCAGCACGGTCTGGGAGTCCACCTCCCTGAGCACCCGCACTCCGGCGATGTGACTCGCCCAGCCGGACGGGGCTTCCGGTGCCACGACTCGCAACGTGCCGGACGCGGCCGAGGTCAGCTCGTCGACGGCGCCTTGGGCGACCATCTGCCCGTCGCGAATGATGCCGACCCGGTCGCAGAGGCGCTCGACCAGGTCGAGCTGGTGGCTGGAGAACACCACGGGCACGCCCGCCGCGGCCTTCTCCCGGAGCACGGCACTCATCACGTCCACGGCGACCGGGTCGAGACCGGAGAACGGTTCGTCCAGCACCAGTATGTCGGGGTCGTGTACCAGCGCGGCAGCCAGCTGGACACGCTGCTGGTTGCCGAGGCTGAGCTTCTGTACCTCGTCGTGGCGTCGCTCCCGCAGATCCATGCGGGCCAGCCACCGCTCCGTCCTGGTGTGCGCCTCGTCGGTGGAGCACCCGCGCAGCTGAGCGAGGTACACGAGCTGGTCGAGCACCGGCATCTTCGGGTACAGGCCGCGTTCCTCCGGCATGTACCCGATCCTGGCGCGCATGCTCGAGGTGATCGGTGCGTGACCGACACGCACCTCACCGGAGTCGGCGGCCAGAACGCCGAGGATGATGCGCATGGCGGTGGTCTTGCCGGCTCCGTTGCTGCCGACGAACCCGAACAGCTCGCCGGGCCGCACGGCGAAGCTGACGCGGTCGAGCGCGGTTACGCCCCCGTAGCGCTTGCAGAGTTCGACGACGTTCAGGGTGTTCGCGTCCACAGCCTCCCCCGTGTTCGCCCAGTGTTCCCAGCGGCATCGGCGCCGCCGATGCCGCTGGGGCACATCATGACGCAGGGGTCGTCGCCTCCCCCGAACGGGGGTTGTTACGGGGCCGGTTCACCTGTCACTCCGTCCTGCTGACGTCCAGCTCCCCAGCCGCGAAAGCCGTCCGCAACCGCTTCTTGTCCGCCTTACCGACACTGGTCTTGGGTACCTCGTCGATCACGGCCCAGTTCTCCGGCAGCTGCCAGCGAGCGACCTTGCCGGAGAGGAACTCGCGCAGTTGTTCCGGAGTCGCGTGCTGCTGGTCCTTGAACGAGACCGCCACCAGCGGCCGCTCGTCCCACTTCTCGTCCGGCACCCCGATCACGGCGGCCTCGGCGACCGACTCGTGTGCCATCACGTGGTTCTCCAGCTCGACCGAGGAGATCCACTCGCCGCCGGACTTGATGACGTCCTTGGCGCGGTCGGTCAGCGTGAGGTAGCCGTCCGGCGTGATGTGCCCGACGTCGCCGGTGCGCAACCACCCGTCGTGGAACTTCTCGTCGTCGTCCACGCCGTAGTACTTCGCGGCGATCCAGGGGCCGGTGACCTCCAGCTCGCCGACACTGCGCCCGTCCCAGGGCAGCTCGGCACCGGAGTCGCCGACCAGCCGGGCACGCACGGAAGCGGGGAAGCGACCCTGCGTGTACCGGTATGCCCAGGCCTGCTCCCCGGTCGTGCCCGCGGGCGAGCGTGCCACGCTGCCCAGCGGGGAGGTCTCGGTCATCCCCCAGGCATGCAGCACGGGAACGCCGTAGTTCTCCTCGAATGCGTGCATCAGCGACGGCGGCGCGGCCGAGCCGCCCACCACGACCTCCCGCAGGTGGGAGATGTCTTGCGGGTTCGACTCCAGGTGCAGCAGCAGGCCCTGCCAGATCGTGGGCACCGCGCCCGCGAAGGTGGGCCGTTCCGCGGCGAGGATCTCCGCGATCGCGTCGGGCTGCAGGAACCGGTCCGGCATGATCAGCGAGGCGCCCACCATGAACGCGGCATAGGGCAGTCCCCACGACATGGCGTGGAACTGCGGGACGATCGCCAGCGTGGAGTCGGCTTGGGACAGTGCCATGCTGTCGCTCATGCAGACCTGCATGGAGTGCAGCCAGATGGACCGGTGCGAGTAGACCACGCCCTTGGGGTCACCCGTGGTGCCGGAGGTGTAACACATCGCGGCTGCCGCCCGCTCGTCCACCGCCGGCCACGAGTACTCGGTGGGCTGGTCGGCGAGCAGCCGCTCGTAGGAGTGCGCCTCGATCCCTTCCGGGACCTCGATGTCGCCCGCCTCGCCACCGTTGACGATCACGTGCCGGACGGTGCTCATCTGCGGTAGGTACTTGGACAGCAGCGGGGCCAGGGTGCTGTCCACGATGATGACGTGGTCCTCGGCGTGGTCGGCGATGAACGTGAGTTGTTCCGCCGAGAGCCGGATGTTGAGTGTGTGCAGGACCGCGCCCATCGCCGGGATCGCCAGGTACGCCTCGAGGTGCTCGTTGTTGTTCCACATGAACGTGGCCACGCGCTGGTCGGACGTGACCCCGAGGCCGCGCAGCGCGTGTGCGAGCTGGGCCGCGCGCCTGCCGACCTCGGCGTAGCTGCGTCGCCTGCAGCCCTGGCCGGTCCAGGTGGCTACCTCACTGGTGCCGTGTACTTGCGATCCGTAGCGGAGTAACTGGGCGATCGAGAGCTCGCCGTCCTGCATTGTGCTGTACATGCTGCGAGGCTAACGCGCTCCTGCCCGGTGTGACTCCCCAAGACGGAGGAGGTAACCGGTCGGTTGTGACTGGATCGGGTCAACGAGCAGTGGGATATTCGCTGGTGACTGCGTGTCGGTGCTGCCGAAGTCGCCGTTGTGGCGTTTACTGGTGGCATAGCACCGCACGCGGATGCCGCGTGTGGCGTGGCAGCGAAACCGCCGGGAAGGCTCTCAGGGCCCAGCGTCGTGCTGGTGGTCGTGGTACCCGGCGGGACGGAAGCGGAACAGGAAGGATGACGTACGTTGGCTCTGCCTACGTTGACTCCGGAGCAGCGCGCGGAAGCGCTCGCCAAGGCCGCCGAGGCCCGCAAGGCTCGGTCGGAGCTGCTCGCGTCGATCAAGTCCGGCGAGCAGAGCATCGAGAAGGTGCTCGAGCGCGCCAAGGAGAACAAGACCATCGGCAAGACGAAGGTGTCTGCGCTGCTCAAGGCCGTTCCCGGCCTTGGTGCCGTCAAGGTCGCGAACCTGATGGAGCAGATCGGTATCGACCCGGACCGCCGCGCGGCCGGGCTCGGCGATCGTCAGCGCCGGGCATTGGTCGAAGCGCTGAAGTAAACCCGTGACCGGGGTCCGTGGGTCCTGGCAGGCGCCGTACACCTGCGCCTGCCAGGACGACGAGGCCCCCGGAGGGTCGTTCACAAGCCGGCTGGCGGGGGCTGCCCGCAGGGCAGCTCGTGAGAGCCGGCTGCTGGTGACGCATGTGTGTCGCGGTTGGTTTGTCCGGTGGACGACCCGACCGAGTGGTACTGAGGGTCGTTCACAAGCCGGCTGGCGGGGGCTGCCCGCAGGGCAGCTCGTGAGAGCCGGCTGCTGGTGA
>NZ_JACCKD010000007.1 GCF_013450155.1 Haloechinothrix aidingensis | reverse complement strand
GGCACGAGGCGGCCCTGGCCGAGTACTCCTGGCCACACCATGCCCGCCACTTCGTCGCCAGCCTGGAACGCTGGGCGGGCGCTACACGCTGACCCGGTACCGCAGGTGGGTCGTTTTGGCCGACTCCGCGACCCGTGTGGATTCCAGGGTGAACGTGCCGGTGTCGATCCCGTCGAACAGCCGGATGCCGGAACCCAGCAGGATCGGCGTCAGGTGCAGCTGGATCTCGTCCACGAGACCCGCCTCGAGGGCTTGCCGGACGGTGTCCGCCCCGCCGGATATCTGCACGTCCTTGTCACCCGCTGCCGCCCGGGCCTGCTTCACCGCGCTGTGGATGCCCTCGGTGACGAACGTGAAGGTGGTGCCCCCTTGCCGCTCCCACGGTTCGCGCGGTGCGGAGGTGAGCACGAACACCGGAGCGTAGAACGGTGGCGGGTCCGGCCAGTTGACCTCGCCCTCGTCGAACATGCGGCGCCCCATCACGTTGGCGCCCGCCCTGTCGAAGGTTTCCCGGACGATGTCGTCGTCACTGCCGGTGTCCCCACCGGACAGGCCCATACGCTCACGCCAGGTCCGCATGCCGAACATCCACTCGTGCATGCGAGTACCACCGTCACCGAGGGGGTTGTGCGGTGCGGCGTTCGGCCCGGCGATGAAGCCGTCGAGCGATATCGCCATATCGACAAAAACCTGACCCATGGGTTCCTCCCAACCGGTTCGGGTGCCTGTCCCAGGGATGACCCGCGACAGCGGCGGAACTCATCGCTTCCGACGGCACTTTCGCCGGGAAACGCTGGTGATCCCGGTCACTCTGCCGGCAGCTCGTAGCGCGACTCGTGCCGGTTTGCGGCGAGCACCGTGTCGCTGACCTCGAGGGCACGCTCGGCTGAGCCGGCGATGCGCAACAGGGTGCGCTCAGCTGCCGGCCAGCGTCTCGCGATGGCTCCGGAGGAAGGCGCGCTCCGCGGCGTTGCCGGTGCGGGCGATCGCTGCCTCGTACGCTCGCGCCGCCTCGATCTCCCTCCCCATGCGGCGCAGCAGGTCGGCGCGGGTCGCGTGCAGCAGGTAGTACCGGTCGAGATCGAGGTCGTCGACGAGCGCGAGAGCCGCTTCCGGTCCCTCGAACTCGGCAACCGCGACCGCGCGGTGCAGCGCCACCACCGGGTTCGGGGCGAGTGCCAGCAGCTGGTCGTACAGCTGGACGATCTGCCGCCAGTCCGTACTCGCGATGCTCGCCGCATCGCTGTGCACTGCGTTGATCGCCGCCTGGATCTGGTACGGGCCCGGCCGGTCCCGCCGCAGGCACGCGCGCACGACGGCCTGGCCTTCGGCGATGAGCTCGTGATCCCAGCGCCGGCGGTCCTGCTCGGCGAGGGGCACGAGAGCGCCTGCGCCGGTCGTGCGCGCGGCCCGGCGCGACTCGGTCAGCAGCATGAGTGCCAGCAGCCCCATGACCTCCGGCTCGTCCGGCATCAGCCCGGCGAGGATACGGCCGAGGCGGATCGCCTCCGAGCTGAGGTCCTCGCGGACGAGGGACTCGCCGGAGCCGGCCGTGTAGCCCTCGTTGAAGATGAGGTAGACGACGGCCAGCACCGCGTCCAGCCGATCCGGGAGGTCGGCCTCGCGCGGCACCCGGTACGGGATCCCCGCATCGCGGATCTTGCGCTTCGCGCGGACCAGCCGCTGCGCCATGGTCTTCTCGGGCACAAGGAAGGCTCGCGCGATATCCACGGTGGACAGTCCACCCAGTAACCGGAGCGTCAGCGCCACCCGGGCGTCACGCGACAGCGCCGGGTGACAGCACGTGAAGATCAGGCGCAGCTGGTCGTCACGCACGGCGCCGTCCCGGTCCTCGTGCCCCGTGTCGATGCCTCCGGCGTCCGCTGGTGAACCGAGCAGGGCGGCCTGTGCGTGCCGGTCCTGCCGGGACGACTCCCTGCGGAGCCGGTCGATCGCGCGGTTGCGGGCGGTGGTGATGATCCATCCGGCCGGGCTCGGGGGTAGTCCGGTGGACGGCCACCGCCGCACCGCGGTGGTGAACGCGTCCTGGACCGCCTCCTCGGCGACGTGGATGTCACCGCAGACGCGGACCAGGACGGCCACGGCTCGGCCGTACTCCTCGCGGAATACGCGTTCGATCTCCGGGATGGACGGGCCGGGCACGTCCGAGATCACCCACCTGTCCCGTCTGCCAGCGGCCTGACCTCGATCGGAAGGGTGGTCGCCTGAGCGAGCTTGCGGCCCCATTCGAGCGCGGCGTCGAGATCCGGTGCCGTGATGACGGTGAACCCGCCGATGTGCTCCTTGCCTTCGAGGTACGGGCCGTCCGTCGTGAGTGCCTCGGTGTCGCTGGCCCGCACGACGGTGGCCGTGTCGGGTGGGTGCAGGCCGCCGCCGAAGACCCACGCTCCGGCGTCCCGCATCCGCTGGTTCACGGCCTCGACGTCTCGCATGATCGGTTCGAGTACCTCGGGCGCGGGTGCGTCGCCGTCCGGCTGGTAGATGCTGAGCAGGTACTGGCTCATCGGGTGTCCCTTCTTGCTCGATCGTGACGTTACGCCGGTACAGGGGTGGTACACACCATCCGAGCCGGTCACCGCGTGCCACGTCCGTTGCAGCAGCGCCCGGTGCCGGTCCGGTGAGTCGCCCTGCGTTCCGGCTTCTCACCCGCTATACGAACGGCTTCGTGCCGGATCGACAGCGCGCGGCACCGATCGAGAAAGAAGTTTTGTGGGAGCCGAAGGTGACCTTGGTTCCTTAGAAGGAGCCCGACGTGACATTCGGCTCCCACACCGTCCGGCGAGCAGGCGGCGGGGTTACCCCAGCCTGCGCGGGCTGAAGATGAATCCGGCGCCCCACGCGGTGTGCATCACCGCGTACACCAGCGGCAGCCGGGCACGGACGCCGGGGCTCTCGCCGCGTCCGGTGATCGCCGAACCGGCGACGATCAGCACGGCGTATCCCCCGGGCAGCACGAACGCCGGAACGAAACCCGCCGCTCCTGCTACCAGGCCGCCGGCGATACCGGCCAGTGCCAGCGGCGGCGCGAGGTAGCGCAGGCTCAGCGTCTTGGCGTGCCGCCGCACCACGGCACGGCGCCACTGCCCGGTGCGGAAGAACTGCCTGGCCAAGCCACGGATGTCCCCCCTGGGGCGGTACGACACGCGCATATCGGGGGTGAACCACACGGTGCCGCCGGACCGGCGGATGCGGAGGTTGAGCTCCCAGTCCTGGGCGCGTGCCAGGTCCTCGTCGAAGCCACCGACTCGGTCGAGCGCCGAGCGTCGGAACGACCCGAGGTAGACGGTCTCGGCGGGCCCCGGGGTGCCGCCGAGGTGGAAGCGCGCACCCCCCACGCCCAGCCAGCTGTTCATGGCGCAGGCAACCGCCTTCTCGACGGGTGTGGTGCCCTCTGCGGCCATGATCCCGCCGACGTTGTCCGCACCCGTCTCCTCCAGCACCCGTGCGGCGGTACTGAGGTAACCCGATGGCAGCACCGCGTGACCGTCCACCCGGACGACGATGTCGTAAGAGGCTTCCTTCAGCGCACGGTTGAGCCCGCGTGGCGTGGTGCCTTCCGGGTTGCGCACCGTGCGGACGCGCGGGTCGGCGGCGGTGAGCTCCGCGGTGATCCGGTCGGTGCCGTCCGAGGAGGGCCCGAGCGCCACGATCACTTCGACCGGGCCGGGGTAGTCCTGCTCGAGCACCGCGGTGACCGCGGCCTTGAGGTGACGTTCCTCGTTCAGCACGGGCATGATCACCGAGATGCCGGGTAGCCCAGCGTCGGGTTGCGGGCTCGGTGACGGCGCCGGAGTAGCTTCCATAGTGTAATGAAGTTTACCCATCGCTGAGGCGTACTGTGATCTCGCGAGCCGTAGCGTGTGTCGCGAACCACCGGAACGGTATCCTGCGATCGGCTTCCGCGCGTAGCGCGCTCGCTGCCCGTGGATAGTATTCCCGCGGGTCCGCCTGCCTGCGGGCGGTGCCGTGCACGGGGCGGCTCTCGGTTGGCGACCGCATGGGGGCTGGGACGATGACGGCGGTCCGGTCGGTGTGCACAACGCGGCCGGGGTACAGGCGCAGAGGTCGTCGGCGACGCTGCTTTGCCGATCTCGAGGGAGAAGAACGTGACACAGCGCATCACCGTTATCGGAACCGGATACCTCGGTACGACCCACGCGGTCTGCATGGCCGAGCTGGGCTTCGAGGTTGTCGGCCTGGACGTCGACGCGGACAAGATCGCTTCGTTGAACGAGGGGCGCGTTCCGTTCTACGAACCCGACCTCGAGCCGCTGCTGCGCAAGCACGTCGAGGACGGCAGGTTGCGCCTGACGACCTCCTACGCCGAGGCCGCGGAGTTCGGCGACGTGCACTTCATCTGCGTGGGCACGCCACAACGCAAGGGCGAGTTCGCCGCGGACGTCTCGTACGTGGAGGACGTGATCGAGGGGCTCGCCCCGCACCTGCGTCGCGCCTGCCTCATCGTCGGCAAGTCCACGGTGCCGGTCGGCACGGCCGCGGTCCTCGCCGACCGTGTCGCCGAGCTGGCCCCTGTGGGATCCGAGGCCGAGCTGTCCTGGAACCCGGAGTTCCTGCGCGAAGGTTTCGCGGTGGAGGACACGCTCAAGCCCGACCGGCTGGTGATCGGGGTGGCCTCGGAGCGCGCCGAGGCCACCCTGCGGGAGGTCTACGCCGAGCAGATCGCTGCGGGGACCCCGTTCCTGGTGACCAACTTCGCCACAGCCGAGCTCGCCAAGGTGGCGGCGAACGCCTTCCTGGCCACCAAGATCTCGTTCATCAACGCGATGGCCGAGCTGTGCGAGCATGCCGGGGGCGACGTGACGATGCTCGCCGACGCCATCGGCTACGACGACCGGATCGGCAGGAAGTTCCTCAACTCCGGGATCGGTTTCGGGGGTGGGTGCCTGCCCAAGGACATCCGCGCGTTCATGGCCCGCGCCGGCGAGCTCGGGGCCGATCAGGCGCTGACGTTCCTGCGGGAGGTCGATGCGATCAATATCCGCAGGCGCACGCGTACCGTCGACCTCGCGCGAGAGTGCTGCGGCGGGACGTTCGTCGGCAAGCGGGTAGCCGTGCTGGGGGCGGCGTTCAAGCCCAACTCGGACGACGTTCGTGACTCGCCCGCGCTGAACGTCGCCGGGCTGATCCAGCTGCAGGGGGCGCAGGTGCGGGTGTACGACCCGAAGGCGATGGAGAACGCCAGCCGGTACTTCCCGACGCTGGACTACGCGGACTCGATCGTCGACGCGTGTGCCGGTGCGGACGTGGTCCTGCACCTCACCGAGTGGCGGGAGTTCCGCGACACCGACCCGGCCAAACTGGGTGATGTCGTCGCTCAGCGTTACATCGTCGACGGGCGCAACGCGCTCGATATGGCGCGCTGGGAGGCCGCGGGCTGGACGTACCGTGGGTTGGGGCGCGCCGTAACGCCCTGAGACGTTGTCCCGCTCCGACCGCTACCATGCAGCGCAACGCATACAAGTAGCATGTCGGGCGTGTCAGACTCCCACCTCGCTCCCAGTGGTGATTCGAAGCTCGAAATCCAGCTGCTGCACGACCGGCTGCTCGTGCACGTCCCGGACGACGAGGGAGAGCGTCGCAGCAGCGGGGGAATCGTCATACCGGCAACCGCGCAGGTGGCGCGGCGCCTCGAATGGGGTGATGTCCTCGGTGTGGGGAACAATGTCCGAAACGTTAAGGTGAACGACCGCGTGCTCTTCAACCCCGAGGATCAACTCGAGGTCGAGATTCACGGTAAGGCCTACCTGGTCATGCGTGAGCGCGATGTACACGCGATCGCCAGCGAACGTACGGAGCACGGCACTGGCTTGTACTTGTAGCGCGGGAGGGTAAATCGGTGCCGGAGGAACACGAGTGGCCGACTGCGGACTCGGACGGGGACGAGCCAGGCGACCAGCAACCAGCTACAGAGCACGGTTCCGTGCCGGATGCCACGGTCGCCGGCGGGGATGACGACGCGGAACGGGAGTACGAGCCGGAGAGCGATCCGGCAGAGTCGGCCGCGACCGAGGACCCCACGACACCGGGGACCCCGCTGCCGGAGCCGGACGACGCCCGGGCGGAGGAAGACCGGCCGCCGGAGGAAGATCAGCCGGAGAACGCGGAGCCGGGCGCTGCCGATCCGGAGAGCGCGGAGTCGGAGAGCGCGGAGCCGGACGCCGCTGCCTCGGGGGGTGCCGTTCCGGACGATGCCGAGCCGGACGGAGCTGAGCCCGCGAGCCCCGAGCCGGAGCACGCCCAGCCCGAGAGCACCCAGCCGGAGAGCACGCAGCAGGCTGGTTCGGAGGATGTGCGGCAGGACGGCGCCCTGCCGGATGGGCCGGATACGGCGGTCACCTGGCCTGCCGAGCCGGAGCCGGACGCCACCGGCTCCGCCGAACCGGACGAGCAGGATACGGCGGGTCATTGGCCGGTCGAGGAGTCCGAACCGGCGACGGCCGAGTACGAACCCGTCACCGGTGGGAAGCCGGATCCGGACGCCACCACGGTCGGTCAGGTACCGGTCACGGGAGCTGTCGACGAGTCGACGACGATGGCGATGCCGGTCGCGGCACCGGAGATCACCCAGGCGATGCCCGCGGTCACCGACCGGGTGGAACCGGCCGGGGTGGGTGACCAGGAAGTCACGACCACGTTCGACGCGGTCACCGACGGGAGCACCGATGCCCTCACCCCGGTCATCGCCCCGGTAGCCGTCGACCCGGCCCGCATCGCGCACCACGAGACCGGTGGCAACGCCACTGGTGCCACCGATGACACGGCCGGGTTCGCGTCCGCGGGTGCCGCGGGCGGTGCCGGTGATGACGGGGGCGACGGCCCGTCTGGTGGCTGGCGCCGCAGGCTGCGCAGGCCGTTGCTCGTCGCGGGGAGCGTGCTCGGCGTTCTCGCGCTTGTCTATGCGGCCGACTTGCTGCTCTCGGCCGGGGATGTGCCGCGTGGCGTTACCGTCGCGGGCGTCTCCGTCGGCGGCATGAGCGAGGAGGCAGCCGAGAGCAAGCTGCAGGATGAGCTGCGTCCGCGGACGTCCGAACCGGTCTCGATCACCGCGGGCGAGATGGAAGCGGAGCTGGATCCCCAGGCCGCCGGGCTCAACGTGAACTGGCAGGGCACGCTGGAGCAGATCGGGCGGCAGCCGTTGAACCCGATCACCAGGGTGACCTCGTTCTTCACCACCCGTGAGATCGGTGTCGTCGGTAGCGCCGACGAGGAGCGGCTGGTCTCGACGCTGGATGAACTCGCCGCGGAGGAGCTCCACCGCGAGAAGGAAGAGGGCGGTATCGAGTTCGAACCCGTCCCGGATAGCGATGGCGACGTCGAGGCGGTCGCGGTCGAGCCCATGCCGGGGCAGGAGCTCACCAGCATCGAGGGCGCGGCGGAGACAGTGCGCACGTCCTGGCTGGATCGGGACGGCGTCGAGCTGGAGGTCGAGGTCGAACCGGCCGAGGTGGACGCAGCGGCCGTCCAGGAGACACTGCGGTCGGTGGCCGAACCGGCGGTGTCCGGCCCGGTCACGTTCCGGGGCGAGGGCGACGATGCCCGGCTGCGCCCGGTGGATATCGGCGAGGTGCTGACCTTCACGCCGGGCGAGGACGGCTCGTTGGAGGCCGAGGTCGACAACGAGGCTCTCGAGGAGGCGCTGCAGCCGCAGCTGGCCGACACCGAGGATGAGGCTCGCGACGCGGAGATCGTTTTCTCGGGCGGGAAGCCCACCGTGGAGCCCTCCGAGGAAGGGCGGGTCGTCGACTGGGAGCCCACCCTCGAGCCGTTCATGGATGTCCTCGTGCGCACCGGGGATCGCGAGATCGATGTGACCTACACCGACGACGAGCCGGAGGTCACGACCGAGGAGGCGGAGGCACTCGGCATCGACGAGGTGATCGGCGAGTTCACCACCGAGGATTTCGCGAAGGATTCGGGGATCAACATCCGTCGGGTGGCGCAGCAGGTCGACGGGGCCATCGTCAAGCCGGGTGAGACGTTCAGCCTCAACCAGCACACCGGACCGCGCACCGAGGCGCAGGGGTATGTCGACGCGGGCATCATCGAGAACGGTGTGCCCGGCCGGGCGGTCGGTGGCGGCATCTCGCAGTTCGCCACGACGCTGTACAACGCGGCGTACTTCGCGGGCCTGCGGGATGCCGGGCACTCGCCGCACAGCTACTACATCAGCCGTTACCCGATGGCACGCGAGGCCACAGTGTTCCAGGCTGCCGGCGGTGGCGGGATCGACCTGGCGTTCACCAACGACGCGGAGACCGGTGTGGCCATCCAGACCAACTGGACGCCGAGCAGCATCACGGTGCGCATCTGGGGGACGAAGCGGTACGACGTCGACTCGGTGACCAGCGACCGCTCCGATGTGGTTGAGCCGTCGGAACGTCGCATCGACGACCCGGACTGCGAGCCGTCCGCCGGTATCGCGGGCTTCACGGCAACCAACACGCGGATCCTGCGCGACCCCGACACCGGGGAGGTCGTGCGCCGCGAGTCGGAAACCGTCACGTACAACCCGAAGCCCAAGATCGTCTGCACCGACGGCGAGGACGACTAGGAAGGCTGAATGACGCTGTCAGTCCGCCAGGCGGACTGACAGCGTCATTCAAGCCCGGGTAACTCAGAACGCTGCTTCGTCGAGGTTCATCAGCGTGTTGTCGGCCGACTCCACGATCTTGCGGCGGGAGGACAGCTCGGGCAGCACGGTCTTGGCGAAGAACGACGCGGCCGCGACCTTACCCTCGTAGAAGGGCTTGTCCTTCTCGCTCGCGCCGTTGTCCAGCGCGGCGAGGGCGATCTCCGCCTGGCGCTGTAGCTGCCAGCCGACGAGCAGGTCCGTGGTGGACAGCAGCAGGCGCACCGAGTGCTGGCCGATCTTGTAGACGTTCTCCTGCTCCTCCTGCGAGGCGGTCAGCTCGCCGATCATGGCCCCGACCATGCCTTGCACGTCGTCCAGGGCCTGCTTGAGCAGCGCACGCTCCTCCTTGAGGCGGCCGTTACCGGCCTCGGAGTCGATGAACTGCGTGATCTCGCCCGCCACGTGGGTCAGCGCCTGTCCCTTGTCGCGGACGACCTTGCGGAAGAAGAAGTCCAGCGACTGGATGGCGGTGGTGCCCTCGTAGAGGGTGTCGATCTTGCCGTCCCGGATGTACTGCTCGATGGGGTACTCCTGCAGGAAGCCGGACCCGCCGAGCGTCTGCAGCGCCTCGGTGCCCAGCAGCGTCCAGCTGCGCTCCGAGCCGCCACCCTTGACGATCGGCAGCAGCAGGTCGTTGACCCGCTCGGCGAGGTCGACATCCTCGCCGGACGCCTTCCCGAGCATGATCTTGTCCTGGTAGGACGCCGTGTACAGGTACAGCGCCCGCATGCCCTCGGAGTAGGACTTCAGCGTCATCAGCGCGCGCCGGACGTCCGGGTGGTGCGTGATGGTCACCCGCGGGGCGGTCTTGTCGACCATCTGCGTCATGTCCGCACCCTGCACACGCTCCTTGGCGAACTCGAGCGCGTTGAGGTAGGCGGTGGACAGGGTCGAGATGGCCTTGGTGCCGACCATCATCCTGGCGTGCTCGATCACGTCGAACATCTGCGCGATGCCGTCGATCTTGTCGCCGACCAGCCAGCCCTTGGCGGGTGTGCCGTGCTGGCCGAAGGTCAGTTCACAGGTGGTGGAGGCCTTGATGCCCATCTTGTGCTCGACGCCGGTGACGTAGACGCCGTTGCGCTCGCCGGTGAGCTCACCGGTCTCGGCATCGAAGTGGTGCGCGGGGACGAAGAACAGCCCGAGGCCCTTCGTGCCGGGCTTGGGCTCGATGTCCGGCCCCTCCGGCCGGGCGAGCACCAGGTGGAAGATGTTCTCCGTCATGTCGTCCTGCGCGGCACCGGTGATGAACCGCTTGACGCCCTCGATGTGCCAGGAGCCGTCGTCCTGCTTGACGGCCTTCGCGCGACCCGCGCCCACGTCGGAACCCGCGTCCGGTTCGGTGAGCACCATGGTGGAGCCCCAGTCGCGCTCGATGGCGATCTCGGCCCAGCGCTTCTGCTCCTCGTTGCCGTTCTCGTGCAGGATCTTGGCGAACGTCTTGCCCGCCATGTAGAAGAACAGCGCGGGATTGGCGCCGAGGTAGAGCTCGGAGACCGACCAGGCCACGGTGGGCGGGATCCCGAAGCCACCCAGCTCGACCGGCAGGCTCATGCGGTCCCACCCGGCCTCGACGGTGGCCCGCAGTGCCCGCTTCATGGACTCGGGCATCGTGACGTCGGCTTGTTCGGGGTGGAACTCCGGCGGGTTGCGGTCCCCGTCGACGAAGGCGTCGGCCACGACGCCGGCAACGAGATTGTTGACTTCGTTCAGCACAGTCCGCGTGACGTCCTGATCCGCTTCGGCGAACGGACCGGTGCCGAGGTGCTCCTGAATCCGCAGGACCTCGAAGAGGTTGAACTCCAGATCGCGGATGTTGCTCTTGTAGTGGCCCATGTCTGGTCGCTCCGTATTGTTCGTGGCTCGGCGACGAGGTGGTTGCTTGGCACGAGGCAGTCTCGTTGACCGGGTCCTTCGTTCCGGCGCTCGTTACGCACCGTGCTTCCGCGCTGACCGGTGCTACTGGTCAGTAACATAACTGTATTACTGGCGAGTAATGCGCCGCAAGGCCGCGCAAGGCGCTGTGACGAATGCGTCGTCCAGGGCATCGCGGGCCTCTCGCGCCGTGGCTGAATGGTCACAGTGCGTGCGGTACCGGCTCGGAGCGTGGAGGCGGGTTCATGATGCGGGGCGCGCCGGCGTCGGTGCTCGCACGCCGGAGACGGCCAGTGCGGCACGGGACCGGTCGCCTCGTGTTCCGTCGGTGCCCGCGGTGCCGTCCACACTGCCCGCTTGGGACGGGAGCTCGGCCTCGGGGGTGTTCAGCGAGAGCAGCCCGTTCCGGAAGGCGATGGTGACCGAATGGGTGCGATCGCGTGCGGAGAGCTTGCGCAGGATGCTCTTGACGTGCGTCCGCACCGTCTCCACGGACAGGAACAGCACCTTCGCGATGGCCGCGTTCTCCAGCCCCTCCGCGATCAGTTGCAGAACCTGGAGTTCCCTGCGGGACAGCCGGAGCAGGTTCGGGTCCGGGGTGTGCGCCGAGCCGTTCGACGGCTCGTCGAGATGGTCGTTGGTCTGACTCTGGGTGACGAGGTTGGCCAGTGACGGGTCGAGGTAACGGCGGGCGTGTGTAGCGTGCCGGATGGCATCGAGTATCCGCTGCGGTTCGGCGCATCGAGGGGTGGCGCCGTGTGCCCCTGCCGCCATCACCGCGGCCAGGTAGCTGGATGTGCGGTCGGACTCCCGGATGAGCACCACCACGCGCGCCGATGAGCTGGTCTTGGCCAGCAGGTGGGAGAGGTGGCAGCCGCCGTCCAGGCCGGAGTCGACGAGGACGATGTCCGGGTGGATCTGCTCGGTCATGTGGATCGCGCCCTGCTGGCTCGCGGCGTGCCCGGCGAACCTCATCCACGGCGTCCTGTCGACGAGGGCGCTGATCCCGTCGCGGAAGAGCGGAACGGTGTCGACCAGACCGAGCGCCAGCGGTCGTTGCCGCTGAGCGGCTCCGACGCGGTCCGGGTGCTGCGCGGTTCCGCGCGATTCGAAACTACGAGTCATGACCAACTCCCTCTCCGCGAACTCCCTGCCTCAGCTGAGACGCACGACCCCCTGCGTATATGTCGGCACAATGTGGTGATATAGGTCTCACTAGTGCCTCCGATCAACGAGGCGTGTGCCGGAGCGGGTCGACCGGCATCGTCAGCTGGCCAGGCATACCCCTACCTGTGGCGTATTGCACATCACGTGAGTGCGGAATGGGGAATTGCGGCACAGTTATCACTCAATGGGGTTAGGATACCCTGCAAGGTGCATTCATAATTGTGTGATTTACATCACATATAACCAATAAAAATCAGAAAAACTTTCTGAAAATTCGCTCGGCGCTTCGCGAGGGCGCGAACGGCATGCCCGATACATCGCGGAGTTGATCGGTATCGTGCCGGTTCGAACGGCTCAGCCGAACAGCGACGGGCACAACCGAGCCACCCGCTCCGCGGAACCACACTGCGGGTGCCAGGTGCATGCCAGCCCGACGGCGACCACTCGGTCGCTGGCCAGGACCTCGGCCAGCGCGGCATCGACGGCCGTAGCGGAGGGGCCGCCTTCTGTGGGGAAGACCAGGCTCGGCACGTCCTCCTTGCGCAGCACGTCGAGGTCGACATGCAGGTAGATCGGCCCGTCGGGCAGTGTCGAGGCGTTCAGCTCCGCGACGGGACACTGCCGTACGGGTGAGGTGCCCAGGAATTCCTGCTCCGGCGGGTCGAGATCGCGACCGTCCACCAGTACCGTCCGGCGCTGCTCGACCGGGTGCAGCCCCAGCGCGTCACTGATCAGCTCCGGGCGGTACCCGAGGAGTATGCGCAGCGGGATACCCCCGAGGTAGCCGGAGTGGGACGTCTCCAGCGTCTGCAGGTCGCCGTGCGCGTCGAACCAGACGATCGAGGGAGTGGTACCGGCACGTTGCAGTCCGGCCACCGCGCCCAGCGACGTCGTGCAGTCGCCGGACAGGACCATCGGGGTCGTCCCGTGCCGCGCCGTCGCGGCCACGTCCTCGGCTACGGCGTCGTAGAGCCGCGCCATCCGTTCCCACGGGCTCCCGTCCCCCAGTTCCCGCTCGATCGTGGTGCTGGCGTCGACCGGGATATCGAGTTCGGGCAGGTGGTCATCGAGGTGGTAGGGCACGAGCAGCGGACGCATGCGGTAACGGTACTGGCAGGCATGTGGGGCCGGCACGCGAATTCTCCGCGCGCATCGGTCCGGCCTACATTCCGGTGCCGGTGAGCCGGTCCAGCGCCGTGCGGTGGGTGTCGAGTGCCGCCTGGCCGCGCAGCACGAATCGGATGCGCCGCACGGAGCTCAGCCCGGGGGCGGCGTCCAGCATCGTGCCGAGCGCCACCTCGGCGGCCTCGTCCATCGGGTAACCGAACGCACCTGTGGAGAGCGCGGGAAAGGCCACCCCCGTGAGCCGGTAGTGCTCGGCGCGGTCGAGTGCCTGCCGGTAGCAGGACGCCAGGAGGTCGGCGGCCGGCTCATCGGCGCCGTAGACCGGCCCGAGGCAGTGGATGACGTGACTGTTCGGTAACTCGTGTGCGCTGGTGAGTACCGCCTCACCCGGACGGATGGGAGCCAGCGGGCGGCACTCCACGGCGAGACCGGGTCCGGCGGCGCGGTGGATCGCCCCCGCGACACCTCCGCCGGTGGTCAGCTGGGCGTTCGCCGCGTTGACCACGGCGTCGAACTCGTGCTGTCGCGTGATGTCGCCCTCGACGATATCGAGGGTTACGTCTCCGATGCGGTGCTCGATGCTCATGGCGTTTCCTCGGGCATACGGGAGCTCGTGGGTGCCCTTCCGCGCGTGTCCCGGAACCGGACGAGTGCGTCGTAACGCGTCGTAGCATATGTGCCGGCTCGGCGGACGGTCGAGTGTGCCCGTTGCCGCCGGCCGGGTGCTTCAGCATCCTCCCGGAACGTTGTCCGCCGCAGGAGTCAGGAATCGAACGGTATGGTGTGTGAGATCACGCCGGATTCGTGACGGTTACATTGCGGATCGATTCACGCACCCGGAGTGCGTGTGAGCCCCTGCGGAATCATTTCGACGGCGGGCGGGAAGGTCCCGAACCGCCGGTCGCGCGATTGTGCGGGCCTGCCGCGAGATACGGGTCATTTCCGATCTGTCCCTTGCAGTACGGCGTCGGGGGTGGTGCCGGCCGCTTGCTATGCTGGGTATTCACAAGCACAACGAGGTAGCGATCCAGACGCCCGAGCACGTGGGTGTCGTCGGGGGCGAGTCAACCAGCGACCGGCGGGGGAGCTCGGCCGGAGCACGCTTGTGGAGGTGCGCCACACGGCTGTGCCGCTGTGAGCAGTGCTCTCGTTGTGACGATCGCGCGAAGCCCCGATCGTCGAGTCGCGATAGCGCCGACCCCGACTGGCCAGAGAGCGCGGTGAGTTGATGACCCGGACACCGGCGGTTGACCCGCCCTCGCAGCAGGCGTCACGGTCGGCTGATCGCCCGACACGCTTCGATGATCCGGCTCGCATTCGGCCCCGGACGGGATTCGAGAATCGAAACGGTGGCGGGTCTCCACCGGAGAATGCGTGGCCGAGTGCACGGGAGATGATCCGGAAGCTGTCGTTGGACAGCGTCACCATCGTCCTGATGGTGGCGCTGCTCACGGTTACGGCTCTCGCGGCCGGACCGTTGCATTTTCTCGACAACTACCTCAATGAGGTGCCGCACCCGCTGACGCGTCTCGGGGCGGCCTGGTATTTCCTCAAGTTCGTGCCGAACGAGGTCGGATCCCGGTTCATCGCGATACCGCTGCTGGGTATCGTGACATTGATCTTCGCGTACCGGCACCGTTCCTGGCGCCCGATCATCGTGAGCTCGATCGGTGTGTTGGGGATGAGTGGTCTGATCTGGGGTTTCAAGTTCCTCTTCGCACGGAATCAACCGCGCGAGTACGACCCGTCGTTCTTCTCCGACTACGGCGGACTCGCCTTCCCGTCGGGTCATGCGGGCAATGTCGTCCTGTTCTACGGGCTGGTTCTGTTCCTGGTTACTCGCTACGAGCCGGTCAGGCAGCATGTCGTCCGGCGAGTGGTGCACCTCATCATCGCCATGGCGATCGTGCAGACAGCGGTGTCGGTGTACCTCCAGTTCCACTGGTTCACCGACCTCGTCGCTGGACTGATCGCCGGCGGGCTCTGGCTGCGTATCGCCATCCGCACGGACCAGCTCATTCCGGAGGGTCGTACCCGCCACTGGTGGCCGTGGCGTGAAGGCGACTTCGTGGATCGCTACATACGCCCCGTGTCGTCGGCACCTCCCACGAACGGTGCTCTCCCGCCGGTTGTGGAAGGTGCACCCCGCCCCTGGACCGTCCTCGGGAGCGAGGCGGAGCCGGGCCGGATGCCGCGGCATCGAGCTGGTGAGGACGCCACGAGCCCGCCGCCTGGTGGGCACGTCGTCGAGACCTCTCGGCCCGGACCGGCGTAACCCGAGAGTGTGGAACGCGCGCGTTCATCCGGAGGCGAGCGGTATCGGTCGCGCGTGCCCGGATGTGACGGTGCCGATCAGGCCCGCCCGGGATGCCCCGCGGCGTTGCCGGTTCGCCGAAGCCGATGAGCGCGGCCGGCCCCGGGTAGTCGTCGCTATGTCGGGTCCGCGAGGTCGGCCTGTAGCAGCCGGGGTGACGTCACGAAGCCGCGGCGCGAGTACGCGGGAATCGCTCGGACACTGGAGTGCACGGTGACGCGTTCGAGCCCGCGGTCGTGCGCGAGCCGAAGAACCGCGTCGATCAGCAGGCTTCCGAGGCCGTTGCCGCGTTCCTCCGGCACGATATACACCGACTGCAGGTCGCCGGATGCGCGTGCCGGGGAATGTGGCGTCGGTACGCGCTGAACGACTGCCAGCCACGCCATGCCGATGATCTCGTCATCGCGCACCATGACGACGCACCGGTGGGTGACGGCGTTCTCGCGCGCCCACGACGCGAAGCTCTTCGTGAACTCCTCGCGCGTGACTGCTGGCAGCCCACCGTTCTCGAGGACCCAGTCCCACCGAAGCTCGGCGACGGCGCCCAACTCATCCCCCGTGGCAGGACGGATCGCGATACCGTTCATCTCCCCATCCTCACGTGGACCGGGCGCCGGCGTCTCGGCTGTCGCGCACCTGTGCACATGTGGACCGTGCGTATCGCGTCCGCACATCAACACCCGGAACCCCTCCGCCTGCGGCGGGGGTCGACTCGGCTGTTCCCTACCGGCCTGTGTGTGACGGCGCTCCGCCGGTGGCGGCCCGGCTCGTCGCCGAACGGCTGCGACAAGGCGACGTCTGGAATGTGGACTTTGTCGGTATGGCCTGGTAAGTAAGTAGTCGACGATCCGGCGGGGAAGCCACAGCGTACAACGGTGCGTGTGTGAAGTTCGATCTTCAAATGGGGGCTGAGTTGCTTCGAAGGCGTACCAGCACTCGGTTCGACGACTCGAATCGCGGCGGCGTTGTCCCGGTGTACTCCCGGCGTTCTCGGTGCGGCGGCCGTTCGCGGCGATGACTATTCCGTGCGTTCCGAGTCTCACTTGCTGACCGGCCCACCCCGGGCCGCCTGACGAAAGGAGCAACGATGCAAATCATTCTCAGTGACTTCATGAGCCTGGACGGTGTCGTGCAGGCGCCCGGCGGGCGCGAGGAGGACACCGAGGGCGGGTTCACCCACGGCGGCTGGTCGATGCCGTACTTCGAACCGGAGACCATGGGCCAGGTGATCGATGAGGTCATGGGGCGAACGGAGGCGCTGCTGTTCGGCAGGCGCACGTGGCAGACGATGGCAGCCGCCTGGCCCGACCGTGCCGGTGACGAGTTCGCCGACCGCATGAACGAGATCCCCAAGTACGTGGCATCCCGCACGCTCACCCAGGACGACCTCACGTGGCCCGGCTCGGCCCTGCTACCCGCGGACGACGCGATCGGCGCGGTGCGCGAGCTGCGCGCCAAGGACGGCGAGGGGCTGCAAGTCATGGGCAGCGCCTCGCTCGCAGCGCAGCTGATCGAACACGACCTCGTCGACGAGTACCGGCTGATGATCGAGCCGATCCTGCTCGGTGGCGGCAAGCGCATGTTCCCCGACGGCGGTCAGGCCCGCCCGCTCGAGCTGGCCTCGACCACGACGACCGGGACCGGCGTGCTGATCTGCACGTACCGGCGGGCGGATAGCTGATCCTGCCGCGCCTTCCGCAGGGCTCGGGGCGACGTGAGCTCCACGCGGCTGGGGTCGGCCCCGCCGGAGATCGGTGGCGGTTGGACGCCCCGCGTGGGGTTCACCGACCATTCCCGCGCGTCTCGCGTCCGGGATGATCGGTTGGTAGCTTCCGTGCTAGCCGTGTGGGCTTGTCCCAAGTGGTGTGATCGTATGGCTGACTCGGCTTCGTGGGCATCGAGGGTATTGCTTGTCCTGGTCAGCGCCTGCCTCCTCGCCTCGGGCTGCGGCTCCGCCGTCCCGGGTTCGGTTCACACGACGGGCGCAGCTCCGGCAAGTTCCCGTGGGCTGATCGCGCCAGCCGGCGCGGCGCTGTGGAACCCGCCTGGCGCGATCGCCAGATCGTCCGTGGTCGAGTGTGAAGACCGGATCGGCACTGATCCCCCGGCTGATGACCTGGCGGTCGTCTCCGGTGTCGCGGCGCTTCCTGATGCGGGCACGTCCGGGCCGTTACAGGCTGTGCCGAGGGTGAACGGCCTCCGGCTTCGCTACTTCGCCAAGCGAGGACTCGTCGCGGGCTCGGACCGAACCATCGACCTCGTCGTCCCGCCCGAGGAGAGGCATCGTCTGGCGATCACGTGGGGTAGCCCCGGGCGTCTCACCTGGCACCTGCGGGTTTCCTGCCACGCGGCGGACGCGACATGGCTCACTTTCGCCGGCGGTTACGTCACGACTCGCCGGGGATGTGTCTCGCTCATCGTCCGTGCCGATGGCCGGCAGGAGCGTGCCCGCATCGGGGTGGGTGCGCGCTGTGTGGAGGAGTGAGCTGACCCGCCGAGCCAGTACCGGTCGATCGCGACGAACGCGGGGCTGCTCGGAGGAAGCGGCACGTTCGCCGCCGCGCTTGGTCCTGGGCTTGATGGACGAAGCTGGCAGGTCTGGTGTGGACACCGCGTGAACCGGGGCTTGTGTGTGGAGCGGATGGCGCGATTGGAACCCGCGGTTGCAGTTCGAGTATCCGGGGTGATCACGCTGGAAGGTGGCGCTCACCTGCGGGCGGGCATGCGCGTGGATCGCCGCCGTTCGCCGCGCCAAGTTGCCGGGTTCTTCTGCCGTTACAGGTGCCCTCGGCAATTCGTACCGGTACTCTTCGGGCACGTTGCCAGCGATCTGGGGAGGGAACCCATGACAACGGTTGCCATCGACGATCTCGCTGCGGCGCTCGGTGCCGTGGGCGACCTGGTCGCGGATATCCGGCAGGACCAGTGGAGTGCCCTCACCCCCTGCCCGGAGTGGCAGGTCCGCGACCTGGTCAACCATATGGTCATCGGGAGCCGCCTGTTCACCGGCATATTGCGCGGTGCGGCGGCGGCAGCGCCCGGCGCGTTGGATCCGAAGGCCGGCGAGAAGCTCGGCGATGATCCCGCCTCCACCCACGGTGAGGCCGCCGGGGACCTACTCGCCGCGTTCCGGCAGCCGGGAGTGCTCGAATCGACGTTCGAAGTCCCCGTCGGGACAGTTCCCGGGATCGTCGCAGTACACCTGCGCGTCGTCGAGGAACTCGTGCACGGCTGGGACCTCGCCCGGGCGACGGGGCAACAGCTCCGGTTCCCCGACGAGATCGTCGAGCGGGCACTGGAGTTCACCCGCGGTAAGCTCGCTGACGTGCCGCCGGACAGGTCCCCGTTCGGGCCGCCACAGCCGGTCCCCGACGACGCCCCGCCCGTCGACAGGCTTGCCGCCATCCTCGGCCGCCGCGTCACCCCACGGTTCTGAACTCGGGCCGTTCTTCCTCTCCCGTTCGTCCGTGCTGCCGCCGCGTGTCCTGCGGCGAGTACTCGGACGCGAGCGGGGCAGGCGCACCCGTGCCGGTCAGCTCGCGGCACGAGCTGGACGTGAACGAAACCCCCAGGTCTGGTGTGGACACCGTGTGAACTGGGTTTTTTCGTTGGAGCGGGTGACGGGAATCGAACTCGGTGGAACGTAATCACCCACAGGCCGACGAGTTTGCGTTGTGACTGCGGTCTGACTCGTGACAGGACCGCTCAACTTGGTGAGGTGTAGACATGACGATGCAGGCCGATGACCTCCAGACGCTGATCACCGCTGAATTTCTCGCCCTCGCCGATGCGCTGAACTCGATCTCAGAGGAGCAGTGGGATACACCCTCGCTGTGTGAGAGCTGGCGAGTTCGCGAAGTCGTCGCCCATATGACCATGGCCGCACGCTATTCAGACGACGAGTTCATGGCCAAGCTCGGCGAAGTCGACTTCGACTTCACACGGTTGTCTGACCGGATCGCTCGTCAGGACGCCGAGCTGGCGACGTCAGAGCTGGTGGCGAACCTGCGCTCGGAGGTAATGCATCATTGGACACCACCGGGCGGTGGCCAGCATGGCGCGCTCAACCATGCGCTGGTCCACGGCCTCGATGCCACTGGGCCGCTCGGTCTCCCGCGTAGGGCACCGCAGGAGTCCCTGCGGGTCGTTCTCGATGATCTGACCGATGGTGGCGTCCACGACGCGTTCGGCATCGACATTGCCGGTCGCAGTCTGCAAGCCACTGATCTCGACTGGTCGTTCGGGTCGGGCCCGGTGCTGCGCGGTGCCGGTGAAGATCTCGTGTCGGCACTCTGCGGACGCACACTGCCGACGGGACGGCTCGAAGGCGATGCACTAAAGCGGAAGAGCCACGCATGATCGGCACAGTTCGCCCGATGTCAGCGTCCTTGCGGCACTGACTACTGCCCTATCCTGCCCTTCGCCCTTGCCGCTGGTCGTGCCGTGGCGGCCGGGTCACGGGTTTGTCGCGCAGCGACGCCGGTAGGCGCCCTTGAGGGCACGGTGAGGGCACGCGAGTCTCATCACTGGACATATACGAAACCCCCAGGTCTGGTGTGGACACCGTGTGACCTGGGGGTTTGGTGTTGGAGCGGATGACGGGAATCGAACCCGCGTTCTCAGCTTGGGAAGCTGATGTTCTACCATTGAACTACATCCGCGCGCGGCTCCATAGCATACATAAGGCGCTCGTGGCGTTCTCAACCCCCTCCCCCGTCGAGATCACCTGCTTGACCTCGCACCCAAAAGTGACAACACTTGTTGTCGAGTCCGACTCGTCTGTGCGGAGGGTGGGTGTGCCGTGAGTTCCGACGTTGACACCACCGGGGCGGGCACCGAACGCCTGCCGGATCCGGAGCTGTTCACCCGTGGCCCCCTTCGCCTTGCCAGGTCGTTGTGGAGCACGGGCGATGTGCGTGCCGAGCCCGCGCAACTACGCCGCCTGCGGATGTACGCGGCGGCGGGCGACCCGCCGGCGGACGCGGTCGTCCAGCTGTTGGAGGAGCTACCTGCCGGTCGCGGGCGTGAACTGTTCGAGCAGGCTCTCACCGGGGGCATCGACTCGGTCAGCGATGCCCCGGAGCCGTTGGTCGCCTTCTTCACCGACGTCGAGGCGCCCCCGTACTGGGTCGATCCCGACCGCCTGGAGCGCGGTGCCCGGGCCATCACCCGGACCGGGCTGCTGGGGATGTTCCCGCTGGCCGACATGTCGCTGATGGGCGGGTACCTGGCGTCCCGCGCGGCGAAGACGCTGGTCAGTACTGGCGATCTGGAACACATGGCGCCGAAGCGGCTCATCGAGACCGCCACCTGGTGGCTGGATGTGACCACGCCCGGCGCGATGCGCCACGGTGAGAAGGGCTACTGTTCGGCGTTGCGCGTGCGGCTGGTGCACGCGCACGTCCGCGCGGCCATGAACCGGCGTGACGACTGGGACTACGAGTCGTGGGACCTGCCGGTCAACCAGGTACAGACGGTCGGCACGCTGCTGCTGTTCTCCCAGGTCTTCGTGCTGGGTACGCAGATGCTCGGCATCCGCTACGCGCGGCGCGAGCGCGACGACATCCTGCACCTGTGGCGCTACATCGGCTGGCTGATGGGGGTCGACGAGGGCCTGCTGCCCGCAGGGGAGGACGACGCGTGGCGCATGCTGTGGTTGCTCGCCTCCACCGAGTTCATCCCCGACGAGGACTCCCGGCGCCTGGCGAACGCGCTGCTACGGTCGCACAGCGGCATCGGGGAGCGGTTCGGGCCGCTGAGCGGCCTCGTCTCCACCGCGTCCACCGGGCTGCATGCCGCGATCAGCCGGATGCTGCTCGGCGATGCCAACGCCGACTTCCTCGACCTGCCCAACCAGCGGCTCGCCAAGACGGCGGTACTGGGACTCGCGGCGGCGAACTTCGCGACCGAGACCGTGCGCTCGTTCGTTCCCGGTGCCACGATGGCGCAGGAGAAGCTGGGCGCGTTCGCGCGCGGTGCGTACGCGCGCCAGCTGGGCCGGCTCGTGCCCCTCGACCCGACGTACGCTTCGCACATGCGCTCGAACTCGTCGAACGCGGCGAAAACGCGCCGCAAGTAAGGAGCCGAAGGTGACAGCGGTTCCATAGAAGGAACCGAATGTCACGTTCGGCTCCCACCCGGATTAGAGTGTTGCCGTGCTGCTCAGTGACCGAGACCTCCGCAAAGACGTCGAGGCGGGACGTCTCGGCCTCGATCCGTTCGACGCCGAGATGGTTCAGCCTGCCAGCATCGACGTGCGACTGGACCGGTACTTCCGGGTGTTCGACAACTCGAAGTACACCCATATCGACCCGGCGCTGCAGCAGGACGAGCTCACGTCGCTGGTCGAGCAGGACGGCGACGACCCGTTCGTGCTGCACCCCGGCGAGTTCGTGCTCGCCTCCACGTACGAGCAGGTGACCCTGCCTGTGGACCTCGCGGGCAGGTTGGAAGGCAAGTCCTCGCTCGGCAGGCTCGGCCTGCTCACGCACTCCACGGCCGGTTTCATCGACCCCGGCTTCTCCGGGCACATCACGCTCGAGCTGTCCAACGTCGCGAACCTGCCGATCACGCTGTGGCCCGGCATGAAGATCGGGCAGCTGTGCCTGTTCCGGCTGTCCAGCTCCGCCGACTTCCCCTACGGCACCGCCCAGGCCGGCTCGCGCTACCAGGGGCAGCGTGGCCCGACCCCGAGCCGCGCCTACCAGAACTTCCACCGCTCGGACACAAGCAGGCGCTGACCCGCTGCGGGTCAGCGCCTGCTTGCATGCCGTGAGAGCGGGCGGCGATCAGGGCTCCTTGTTCGGGTCCTTCTCGCCTTCCGGCTTGTCCTCGTCGGCCTGTGGTGTTCCGGTCGGTGCCTCGTCGGTCGGTAGGTCGGCCGTGCCGTTGGGCTCGGCCTCCCCGCCGATCTCCGCGGCGCCGCTGGCCACGGTCGCGGGCTCCTTGTCACCTCGCTTGACCGAGGACAGCAGCAGCTGTGCCACGTCGAGGACCTCGACGTTGTCGGCCCGGCCCTCGTTCTCCCGCTGGGTGACCCCGTCGCCGAGCATCACGCGGCAGAACGGGCAGCCGGTAGCGATCTTCGACGGCGCCGTGCCCAGCGCCTCGTCGACGCGCTCCACGTTGATGCGCTTGCCGATGTGCTCTTCCATCCACATGCGCGCACCACCGGCACCGCAGCACATCGAGCGCTCGGCGTGCCGCGGCATCTCGCGGAACTGCGCGCCGGAGGCTTCCACCAGGTCACGGGGCGGCTCGTAGACCTGATTGTGCCTGCCGAGGAAGCACGGGTCGTGGTAGGTCACGCCCTCGGAGACCGGAGCCACCGGGGTGAGGCGCTTCTCCCGCACCAGCCGGTTGAGCAGCTGCGTGTGGTGCACGACCTCGTACTGCCCGCCCAGCTCCGGGTACTCGTTGGCCAGCGTGTTGAAGCAGTGCGCGCAGGTCACCACGATCTTGCGCTGCAGGGGCTCCACATCCTCGAAGACGGAGTTGAGGACCTCGACGTTCTGCTGGGCCAGCATCTGGAACACGAACTCGTTGCCTGCACGGCGCGCCGGGTCACCGGTGCAGGTCTCCTCCGCGCCAAGCACCTGGTACTTCACGCCCGCGATGTGCAGCAGCTCGGCCACGGCCTTGGTGGTCTTCTTCGCGCGGTCCTCGAACGCGCCTGCACAGCCGACCCAGAACAGGTACTCGGTGTCGCCCCACTCGCCCTCGAAGACCGGGACCTCGAAGTCGAGCTCCTTGGTCCAGTCCAGCCGGTCCTTGGCGTTCTGACCCCACGGGTTGCCCTTGTTCTCCAGGTTCTTGAACATCCCGCTGAGCTCGCTCGGGAAGTTCGACTCGATCATCACCTGGTACCGGCGCATGTCCACGATGTGGTCCACGTGCTCGATGTCCACAGGGCACTGCTCGACGCAGGCACCGCAGTTCGTGCAGGACCACAGCACCTCGGGGTCGATGACCCCCATCTCCTCGGGGCCACCCACCAGCGGCCGTTCGGCCTCGGCGAGTGCGAGCGCGTCGATGTTCTTGTGCGGGTCGTCCCCGCTCAGCCCGATCTCCTCACCGGTCATGTCCTTCTTGCCGCCGGCCATCAGGTACGGGGCCTTGGCGTACGCGTGGTCGCGCAGCTGGGTGATCATCATCTTCGGCGACAGCGGCTTGCCGGTGTTCCATGCCGGGCACTGATCCTGGCACCGCCCGCACTCGGTGCAGGTGGTGAAGTCCAGCCAGCCCTTCCAGCTGAAGTCCTCGACCTGACCCGCGCCGAAGACGTCCTGCTCCGGGTCGGCTTCCTCGAAGTCGATCGGCTTGTCGCCGCTGAGCATCGGCTTGATCTTGCCGAGCGCCACGCGGCCGTCGTCCTCGCGCTTGAAGTAGATGTTGAAGAAGGCGCTGAACCGGTGCCAGGCCACGCCCATGGTGAGGAACCGGGAGACCACGATCAGCCAGATCATGCCACTCATCAGCTTCACGAACGCCGCGACCGACACCATCACCGGGCTCGACGGCATGATCTCGGCAAGCGGCTGGGTCAGGAAGCTGCTCCACAGCGGCTGGTCCTTGATGCCGGAGGAGAACTGGAAGGTCCGTACCCCGATGAACCCGAGACCCTCGATGATCACGACGGCCTCGACGAAGTAGGCCTGCCAGAAGTTGGAGCCTGCGAACCGCGACTGGCGGTCGGCGCGACGGGGGTGGTTGAGCTGGCGGATGATCGCCAGCGCGAGCCCGCCCGCGACCGTGCCGATGCCGAGCACCTCGACGACCAGGCCCCACACGGACCAGCCCCCGATCAGCGGCCAGTGGAACTCGGGGTCGAAGACTTCGCCGTAGGCCTCGAACAGCACGATCGCGCCCAGGATGAAGCCCCACATCACGAGCCAGTGCCATGGCCCGACGTGGCGGAGCTTGTTCATCCGCGTGTGCGCGGCGAACTCCTTGAACATGTTCAGCAGCCGCGGGACGAACGGGCCGTTGCGGCTGGAGTCGGGCTGGCCGAGGCGGATCGTGCGGACGATACGGGTGACCGCGGTGATGAACATCGCCCACGCGACGATGCTCACCGCTACGGCGATCCCGCCGAGCGTGAGCTCTACAGCACCCATGGAGCGGCGCCTTTCGTTCGGGCTGTCGGGGAGTTGGTTTTGCAGGGAGCGTAACGCTTCCTACCGATCAGTAGCCGATGAGTGGACCCTAAGTCCCACCGATGTGGCATACGACTCGCTACCTAACTGGACGATCGTACAGGTAGTATTGTGGGGCAACATCACCCGACCGGGGAGATCACATGGCCGCTTACCTGCTACTCGCCGCCGCGATCGTGTTCGAGGTGGTCGGCACGACGGCGCTCAAGCTGTCCGACGGTTTCACCCGGTTGTGGCCCTCGGTGACGGTCGTGTTGGGGTACGGCGCGGCGTTCGGCATGCTGGGATACGTGCTCAAGCTCGGCGTCCCTATGGGAGTCGCGTACGCGACCTGGGCGGCCGCGGGCGTCGCGCTCATCGCGCTCGTCGGTGTGGTGTTCTTCCAGGAACAGTTCACCGCGACGATGGTGCTCGGGCTGCTCTTCGTCGTCGGTGGGGTGGTGTTGCTCGAGCTCGGAGGTGCGCACTGAATGCCGCGTCAGGGGCAGGTCGACGGCCGCAAGGCACGGGGTGAACGGCGGCGCAAGGAGATCATCGACGCCACACTGCGGGTGATCGAGCGCGAAGGGGTCGCCGGTGTCACCCACCGCACGGTCGCGCGGGAGGCCGGCATCCCGACGGCGTCGACGACCTACCACTACGCCACCCTCGACGACCTGTTGATCGCCACGCTCATGTCCTGCGCGCGGGACATGGCCACCGAGGTGTACTGGATGATCGACCGGGCGCGCTCGCGCGAGGGACTGCGGCGGTCCGCGGACTCCTCGCTCGGCGGCCCGAGCGCCGCCGAGGAGGTATCCCAGCTGCTCGCCGAAGCGCTGGGCCCGCGGCGGGGACGCACGATGGCCGAGTACGAGCTCTACCTGCTCGCCGCGCGCAAGCCCGAGCTACGCCCTGCCGCGCGCCGCTGGCTCGACGTGCTGACCTCGATGGTCCGGCACGACGACGAGGTGGCGTTCCGCGTGTTCCTCGCCGGTATCGACGGGTTGCTCATCCAGGGCCTGATCGACGACGAGCCGCCGACCGCCGAGGAGCTGCGGCCGGTGGTGGAGTACCTGCTCAAACCGCACTGACCGGGACCGCGTCGAGCGCGAGCCCGGCAGGCGGTTCACGTCTCGTGCGTGCCGTGCCTGCGTAGGAAGTGCCCGGTGTAGCGGTTGGCCTCGCGCGCCTCCGGCAGGTCGGCCCATGCCTGGAACACGTGGATCTGGTCCGGCCATATCTGGAGCTCGCACGGCACCCCGGCCGCACGCAGCGAGGCCGCCATGCGGTGCGCGTCGTCGCGTAGGCATTCGGAGTCGCTCACCTGGATCAGCGTCGGCGGCCATGCCGTCATGTCGGCGTCGAGCACGTTCACCCGGGGTTCCTCGGGGCTTGTCTCCCCCAGGTAGGCCTCGCAGGTCAGCCGGGTCGTCGCGGGGGCGAGGAAGGGGTCCCGGACGGTGGAATCCATCTCCTCGAGCCGCGCGCAGCTGAGGTCGAGCAGGGGAGAGTACAGCGCCACCGCCGCGGGCAGCGGCAGCTCCGCGCGCGTGAGGTCGGCGAGGAGACATGCGGCGAGGTGCCCGCCTGCGGAGTCGCCGACCACGCGGATTCGACCGGGCTCGATCCCCTGGTCGAGCAGCTCCCGGTAGGCGGTGAGGCAGTCATCGGCGGCAGCGGGGAACGGGTCCTCCGGCGCGCGGCGGTAGTGCGGCAGGAACACCGGCATCTCGGTGTTGCGGGAGATCTGGTGTGCCAGCACCCGGTGAGACCGGTGAGACCCGAAGACGAAACCGCCACCGTGCAGGTGCAGGACGACCCCGTTGGAGGCGTGCGCCTGTCGTGCGCGCAGCCACGTGCCGCGCACCGAGCCGTGCCTGGCAGGCCACGTGGTGGCCGAGCGGCTCAACCGTACGAGCCCGGACGCGTCGGTGATCGCACGGAGCGCGTGCAGCCGCACACCGCGAGGTTCCCAGCCTTCGACGAGCGGCCGGACCCGGCTCCGGTAGAAGTTCGTGAGCTGCACGCTGCGCTCGCTCGGCGCGTCGGGTACGTGCACCTGGACGTTCTCCTCGTCCATCGGTGTGACCACGTCGGCACCTCCTTCCACTCATGGACCCGTGTTGCCCGGTGCTGCACAGGGACCTTCGATTGTGCGTCGGCGGTCGCGGCAAGGCCAGGGGGCGGGCAGTGGTATCCGACCGCGGAGCTTGCCGCGCGCGGGGTCGGCCGGCGACACCGGCCGACCCCGCGCGGATGGCCCGACGAGCGGTTACTGCTCGTGAATGCCGGTGATCAGCGCACGTCCGATGGCGTGGCTGAACAGGTTGAAGCCGAGGAAAGCGGGCGTGCCGTCGGAGAAGCCCAGCGACTCCACGTCCACGGCGTGGACGGCGAACATGTAGCGGTGCGGGCCGTGCCCGGGTGGCGGGGCGGCGCCGATGTACCGGCGAGCACCCGCGTCGTTGGGCAGCGTGAGCGAGCCGGACGGCAGGCCGCTGCCGCTGTCGTCGCCCGCTCCGGAGGGAAGCTCGGTGACCGACGCCGGGATGTCGAACACCGCCCAGTGCCAGAACCCGCTGGCGGTGGGGGCGTCGGGGTCGAAGCAGGTGACGGTGAAGCTCTTCGTCTCCGCCGGGAAGCCGGACCAGCTCAGCTGCGGCGAGACGTCGTGGCCGCCCGCGCCCATGATCCCGGACACCTGGTCGTTGGCGAGCGCGCCGCCGTCCGTGACGTCGGTGCTGGTGACGGTGAACGTGGGGACCTGCGGCAAGAAGTCGTACGGGTTGGGTGGCTGCGGCATCGTTCCTCCTGGTTCTGCTACGGCGTTCAGAGGATTCCCCCGGCGTGAGCCTAGTAGGGCGTGCGTCCTGCTCCATCGGGCGAGGCCGGCGAGCGGGTAGGGGTTACCGCTACCCGCGACCTCGGGGGACTCTCAGGGACGAGGCCGGGATGTCCCTGATGTACCCACTCCGCCGACCTCGCTATGTTCGGTCCGGGTTTCCGGCGGTGAAGGGGGTTCGGCATGGCCAGAGCGAGTATGGCGCTCGCCGGGGTGGCGCTGATCGGGTTCGGGGTGCTGCTCGCTTCCGCGCGGCTGTTGCCGTCATCGGAGCTCCACGCGGGGGAACCGGATGAGCGCGTGGACTCGGTGGAGCTCGCCACCCGATCCGGGGATGTGCGGGTGCGGGTCGGCACTGGCGACTCCGTTCGGGTCGAGCAGCGGGTGTCGTACTGGTGGCGCCCTCCCGGGCCGGGCTATGAGGTACGCGACGGCACCCTCCTGCTGGAGGACTGCGGGCGGTTCTGCGACGCGGACTACGACGTGGTGGTGCCGGACGGCGTCACGGTCACCGGTGCGGTCCGCTCCGGCGATGTGGAGCTGACCGGGGTGGCCGGTATCGAGCTACAGGCACGTTCGGGTGCTGTCACCGCACGCGACGTGACCGGGCCGGTGCGGGTGACGTCGCGGTCCGGCGGCATCGACATCGGTCTGGCCGAGCCTGCCGACGTGACGGCCGAGGCACGCAGTGGCGATGTCACCGTGTCCGTTCCCGACGCGCGCTACCGGGTGGACGGCTCGTCCCGCAGCGGCGAGCGGCGCATCGAGATCCCCACCGAGCCCGATGCGGAGCACGACCTGACGCTCGACACCCGCAGCGGCACCGTGACGGTGCGCCCCACCCCCGCGCCGTGAGGGAGCCCAAGGTGACCTTGGGTTCTTAGAAGGAGCCCGAGGTCACATTCGGCTCCCCGGCTTCGCCGGCAGATCGGGAACTCTTCCCGCTGCGCAAGCGTTACTCTGGCAGAAAGGTTGAGTGCCGGTAGCTCAACTCCAGTTTGACTGCGCTACGATGGAGCTACTAGGACTTGAGTACGGCATGCTCAACCCGAGCGTGCAACCGTAATGCCAGGAGGGATAAACACATGGCGCGAGTGGTCGGCATCGACCTCGGCACGACCAACTCGGTCGTTTCCGTCCTTGAGGGCGGTGAGCCGACGGTCATCGCGAACTCGGAAGGGGCGAGGACGACCCCCTCGGTCGTGGCCTTCGCCAAGAACGGCGAGGTCCTGACGGGCCAGCCTGCCAAGAACCAGGCGGTCACCAACTCGGACAGGACCATCAGGTCAGTCAAGCGCCACATGGGCACTGACTGGAAGGTCGAGGTCGATGGGAAGAACTACACCCCGCAGGAGATCAGCGCGCGCGTGCTGATGAAGCTCAAGCGGGATGCGGAGTCCTACCTCGGCGAGGAGGTCACCGACGCGGTGATCACCGTTCCCGCGTACTTCGAGGACGCCCAGCGTCAGGCCACCAAGGAGGCCGGGCAGATCGCGGGCCTGAACGTGCTGCGGATCGTCAACGAGCCCACCTCGGCGGCGCTGGCCTACGGGCTGGACAAGGGCGAGAAGGAGCAGACCATCCTGGTCTTCGACCTCGGTGGCGGCACCTTCGACGTGTCCCTGCTCGAGCTCGGCGAGGGCGTGGTCGAGGTTCGTGCGACCAGCGGTGACAACCACCTCGGTGGCGACGACTGGGACGAGCGGATCGTCGACTGGCTGGTGGACAAGTTCAAGGCCTCGAACGGCATCGACCTGAAGAAGGACCCGATGGCGCTGCAGCGGATCAAGGAAGCCGCTGAGAAGGCCAAGATCGAGCTGACCAGCTCCTCGACGACGAACATCAACCTGCCCTACATCACGGTCGACTCGGACAAGAACCCGCTGTTCATGGACGAGACGCTGTCCAGGGCCGAGTTCGAGAAGATCACCTCCGACCTGCTGGACCGCACCAAGGCACCGTTCAACAACGTCATCAAGGACGCGGGTATCTCCGTCGGTGACATCGACCACGTGGTGCTGGTCGGCGGCTCGACCCGGATGCCTGCCGTCGTGGACCTGGTCAAGGAGCTGACCGGCGGCAAGGAGCCGAACAAGGGCGTGAACCCGGACGAGGTCGTCGCCGTCGGTGCAGGCCTGCAGGCCGGTGTGCTCAAGGGCGAGGTCAAGGACGTCCTGCTGCTGGATGTCACCCCGCTGTCCCTGGGTATCGAGACCAAGGGTGGGGTGTTCACCAAGCTCATCGAGCGCAACACCACGATCCCGACGAAGCGCAGCGAGATCTTCTCCACGGCCGACGACAACCAGCCGTCCGTGCAGATCCAGGTCTTCCAGGGTGAACGGGAGATCGCCGCGCACAACAAGAAGCTCGGCAGCTTCGAGCTGACCGGTATCCCGCCCGCCCCGCGCGGCGTGCCGCAGATCGAGGTGACCTTCGACATCGATGCCAACGGCATCGTGCACGTCACGGCGAAGGACCTCGGCACGGGCAAGGAACAGAGCATCAAGATCACTGGTGGTTCCGCGCTCCCGCAGGAAGACATCGATGAGATGATCAAGGAGGCGGAGCAGCACGCCGAGGAGGACCGCAAGCGCCGGGAGGCCGCGGAGACCCGCAACCAGGCCGAGACCCTCGTCTACCAGACCGAGAAGTTCCTCAACGAGAACGACGAGCAGCTTCCCGACGAGGTCAAGACGAAGGTCAAGGGCGCCATCGACGAGGCCAACGAGGCTCTCAAGGGCGAGGACACCGAGGCGATCAGCGCGGCCATCGAGAAGCTCACGAACGAGTCGCAGGCGATGGGCTCCTCGCTCTACTCGGACGCGAACGCGGCCGCTGCCGGTGCTGCCGGTGCGGCGGGTGCCGATGCCGGTGCGACCGACGCCGGTTCGGATGCCCAGTCCGGCAATGAGGACGTCGTTGATGCAGAGATTGTCGATGAGGACGACAAGAAGTGACAGCGAACGATCAAGAGTTCCAGGACAAGCCGGAGGAGCCGGTCGTGGTGCGGGATCGCCGCAAGGTTGACCCGGATACCGGTGAGCTGCGCGCTCAGGAGGCCGAGACCGACCTCGCTCAGGAGGTCGCCGCCGATGCGGCGGGCGAGGGTCTTGGCGGGCCCAGCGGGGTAGCCACCTCGGGTGCGGAGCAGGACTCGGCGGCCGATGTGGAGAGGCAGCTCGCCGAGCGGACCGCCGATCTGCAGCGGTTGCAGGCCGAGTACGCCAACTACCGCAAGCGGGTCGACCGGGACCGGGAGGCCGTGATCGCCTCGACGAAGGCCTCGCTGGTCGGCGAGCTGCTCCCGCTGATCGACGACATCGAGCGGGCGGAGTCGCACGGTGACCTGACGGGCGCGTTCAAGGCCGTCGCGGACAAGTTGCTGGCGACCCTGCAGCAGGCGGGTCTGGAAGCCTTCGGCCAGGAGGGCGAGCCGTTCGACCCGAGCGTGCACGAGGCCGTGCAGCACTCGACCTCGCCGGACGTGCAGGGCCCGACGGTCTCGGCGGTGCTGCGCCGCGGCTACCGGATGGGTGACCGTGTGGTGCGTGCGGCGATGGTGGCTGTGACCGACAGCGAGTCGGCCACTCCGGAGCCGCCTGCCGAGGTCACCGGCGACGGCGACGCCACGGAGCAGGTGAGCACACCCAGCGGTGAGCAGGAACAGAGCTGACGCGAAAGGAGGAGACGTCCGGTGAGTGCTCGGGAGTGGGTCGGTAAGGACTTCTACCGTGAGCTGGGCGTCTCCTCCGACGCGTCGCAGGACGAGATCAAGAAGGCCTACCGCAAGCTCGCGCGGGAGAACCACCCGGACGCGAACCCGGGAGACGCCGAGGCCGAACGGAAGTTCAAGGCGGTCTCCGAGGCGTACGGCGTGCTGTCGGATCCGGAGAAGCGCAAGGAGTACGACGAGGCGCGCAGCCTGTTCGGGGCCGGGCGCGGCACCGGCGGCGGGTTCGGCTTCCCCGGCGGCGGTGGCGGCAACGGCGGTTTCGACTTCGGTGACCTGTTCACCGGCGGAACGCGCGGCCAGGCCGGAGGCCCGGCAGGCGGGTTCGGCGGTCTCGGCGACATCCTCGGCGGGCTGTTCAACCGGCGCGGTGGCGGACCGACCACCGCGGGGCCGTCGATGTCGCAGCGCGGCTCCGATGTGGAGACCGACGTTCGGATCGACTTCGCGGAGGCGGTCAAGGGTGCGACTGTGCCGCTGCGCCTGTCCAGCCCGGCGACCTGCGGTACGTGCGCAGGCAGCGGTTCGCGGCCGGGGACCTCCGCGCGCACCTGCGCAACCTGCGGGGGCGCCGGGCTGATCAGCACGAGCCAGGGTGCGTTCGCGTTCTCCGAGCCGTGCCGGGACTGCCGGGGCCGCGGGGCGATCGTCGAGTCGCCGTGCACGGAATGCGCGGGCGCTGGCACCAGCACCCGCACGCGGACGCTGACGGTGCGCATCCCGCCAGGGGTGTCGGACGGTCAGCGGATCCGGCTTGCCGGGCAGGGTGAGCCGGGACGTGGTGGGGCGCTGTCCGGTGACCTGTACGTGCGGGTCCATGTCACGCCGCACCCCGTGTTCGGCCGCTCAGGGAACAACCTGACCATCACGGTGCCGGTGGACTTCTCCGAGCTGGTGCTCGGCGGGACCCTGTCGGTTCCGACGCTGGACGGCAAGGTCTCGGTGAAGATCCCGGCGGGGGCCAGCAGCGGCAAGGTGCTGCGGGTGCGCGGCAAGGGGATCGCCAAGCGCGACGGCACGGTCGGCGACCTGCTGGTCACCTTGCAGGTGAACGTGCCGACCTCGCTGAGCGAGACGGCGCGGTCGGCGTTGCGGACCTACGCCGAGGAGATGGCCGACCACGATCCCCGGCCGGAGATCACGAAGATGCTCAAGGATCGGTGAGGGCGATGGCTTTCGGTGACCTGCCGCGCGGCGCGGATGAGCACACCCCGGTGTTCGTGATCTCGGTGGCCGCCGAGCTGTCCGGGCTGCACGCGCAGACCCTGCGCACCTACGACCGGATGGGCCTGGTGTCGCCGGGCCGCACGGCAGGGGGCGGCAGGCGCTACTCGATGCGCGACATCGCCATGCTCCGCGAGGTGCAGCGCCTCTCCCAGGAGAACGGCGTGAACCTCGCGGGGGTCAAGCGCATCATCGAGCTGGAGAACGAGGTCGAGGCGCTGCGCGGCCGGGTGGCCGAGCTGACCGAGGAGCTTTCCGCGGCCTACGCAGCCGCGGAGCAGGCCGCGGCTGCGGTGCACGCGTCCTACCGCAGGGATCTCGTGCCGTTCCGCAAGCAGGACGCCCTCGTGGTGTGGCGCCCGCAGAACCGGCGTTAACGGGTGAGCGGCCAGGGCACCCGTGCGACGCGGGGGCCTACCCGCGCAGGGCTTCTTCCAGTGTGGACAGCTTCTCTGCGATTGCCATGGTGTCGCACCCTGTGAGGGTGCACCATCCACTGTCGTCGGGGGCGAGCAGCAACCTGCCCGACTCCGTGTCGATCCAGCACGGCATCGGCGCCGTGGTCGCGCGCCGCCTGTTCGTTCCGTCCCGGATGGCGGCGTAGAGCTGGCCCGCGTACTGCCGCTCCATGTCCAGCCACCGCTGCATGCGTTTGGCGTCGCTGGCCGATGGGCCGGACGGCAGTGACTTGCCTGCCTGCAGCGCCTCCAGCTCGTCCACCGAGCAGGTGATCGACTTCAGCTGGGCGGCGGGAGTGTCGGGCAGGGCGACGGCCAACCGCACCCCGAGCTGCTCGTGCGGGATCGGCTCGAGACGGATGGTTGTGCCGTCCTTCGTGATCAGCAGCGCGTCCCGGCCGGTCATGGCGGTGCGCGCGGTCCACTGACCGCCCTCGGCGGCGGTGTAGAAGGTGTAGTACTCCACGGCGGGGCGTTGTACGAGGGCCAGCGTGTCGTAGAAGTCCTCGCTGATCCGGTTTCCCGAGGTGAGCCCCTGCTCGCGGAGCTCGTGCAGCATCCGCACGTCGCGCTCGCGGGCGAGCTCCGGCGGGTACCAGAGCTCGCCGCCGAGCAGGGTGGTGTGGGGTTCGCCGAGGTTCTCCTTGTCCAGCAGCGTGGTGTAGGTCTCCAGGCTGATGGTCACCGGCTGCCTGATCACTGGTGTCGCTCCCCCTGCACGTGCGGTCTACTCGCCGATGACCCCGTCGATGATGACCTGCCCGGTGACCGGGTCGTACTCCTTCTCGCCGTGCTCGTCGCGCATCACGGGAAGGCCGCTGTCGAGCTGTTCGTCCTGGACGTACTTGCGCTCGTGCTCCTCGTCGCCGCCGCCCTGACCGCCACGGCCACCACCGGCGCCCATCATGCCGCCACCCATCGGGCGGGCACCGGCGGTGCCGCCTGCGTGACCACCACCGGCCGCGGCACCGCCACCGGAACCGGTCGGGCCGAACTGACCCTGCCCGGTCATCGAGCCAGGGCCACCCATACCGCTGGCGGCGCCGCTCCTCGCGGCCCCGCCTGCGCCTCCCGCAGCAGCGCCGCCCCCGGCCATGCCACCGGCAACCATGCCGCCTGCGCCGGCCATGCCACCGGTACCGGAGCCGGAGCCGGTCGGGCCGAAGTCACCGCTTGCCGAGCTGCCCGAACCGATCCCCGAGGTGCCCGTGCCGCTCGGCGGGATCACCGTGCCATCCGGCCGGACGAGGCTGCCGTCGGGACGGCGGATCGTCCCGTCGGGGTAGCGGATACTGCCGTCCGGAAGGCGCACGCCACCGGAACCGGTGCCCCCGCCGTAGCCAGGGCCCCCGCCGTACCCGGCGCCTCCACCACCGGGTCCCGACCCGGCACCACCGCCACCCACGGTTCCGCTTCCGGTGCCTGCACCGGGCACCGTGGGTGCCGTGCCACCGCCGCCGGGGCCACCGCCGGCCGCTCCGGTCGGGGTGACACCGGTGTTGCCGCCGGTCGCCGTCGGTGTGGTGCCACCGGACGGGCCGATGGGGCTCGAAATGCCCGAACCGGGACCCGAGCCGGACCCGCCACCCCCGAGTTTCGGGATGTGGATCTCGTCGTACCGGCCTTTGAGCGAGGACTGGTTCTGCTGGGTGGTTGCCTCGTACTCCCTGTACTTGGCGATGTTGTGCCGTTCCTTCTCGGCGCGCTCCGCATCGAGCTCCTCTTGGGACGCCTTGAACGGGGTGTAGTTGCCGATCAGGCCCGCGTCCTTTTGCTCCGGGACCGGAACCATCTCGTCCCGGGTCTTCTCGAACGCCGATGATTGGCTCCCCATGCTGCGCGCAGCCGGCTCCAGGTTGTTCGACGCCGTACCGGCTGCCTCGAACAGCTGGTTGATGACCCCTTTGACGTTCTCGGCGGTGGCGCCCTTCCAGGAGTCATCCACCGACATCTCCAGCGCGGCCAGCTCAGTGATCAGGTCTTCATGCTCTTGACGAAGGCTTCCGGAAGCGTCCCGACCTTCTGCTAGAGATGAAGGGACACGGCTACCCTTGTGCATGAGCTCATAGATCGCTTCGCCGGTATAACACTGTGGCGCGGCCCCCGACATTACACACCTCCAGTCAGGTTCTGTATCGCGAGCGTTGTGAGTTCGCGTGCACTCTCGCAAGGCGTCTCGTGGTGCGGAGAGGTGTCGCTGGTAGCAGTAACCTGCAGCATCAACGCGTTCGCATCGCGCACGCCTGTGTATATATCGCATTCTCCGCGATGACGTTCATCTCTTTGTCCCGCGATGACCGCCGGGTAACCTTCAATATAGTCCAGTTCTTCGAATAGCTCCAATGTGCCAGATTCTTCGAGGCGATATATGTGACTGAGACCTTCGGAGTCGGGCGCTGTTAGAGTTACGGCGAATACGCCAGCCCGTGTGCCTTCCGATGATTTCATTTCGAACTCGCACCGTGGTCCTGTGGACGCCTCCAAGTCGGCCTCAGCGTGATTGATTGGGAATCCGGATTCGGCGAGTTCGTCGTCACCCAGTATGGAACATGGCTCTTCTTCGAATCGTGCTATATCCTGCACGGGATCGTCAATCGGTGGTGCACCGCTGTGAGGCAGGTCGACCTGTTGCCCCTCGCTATCCGGCGAGTCGGTCTGCTCGGTAGGTTCAGCGTCGTCGGCAGTATTGTTGGAACACCCAGATGCTAGCGTGATCGCAGCAATAGCGACGGCGATTTTCCATTGCATTGAGTCACGCATCAGGAATATTCCTTGCCAAGATCTGTAACGATTCCGTCCTCATGAGAGAGGTAGTTTCGCTTTACCTCTTCAAGCATTTTTCGGAAGTCTTCATATGAATCGGTGCTCTTGTTGTGAAAGTCATTGTAGTCGTCGGCCATTTGGTCTGCCGTATTTTTGTACTGACTGCTCACGTATTCGTGGCCGGGGTCTACGTTATATAGATCTCGACTACGAGCCTTCGCGTTGTCGAGCTGGGTCGCAATTTCATTGACTCGTTCGATGATTTTGTCGATGCCTTCTTCGGTGAACTCGATGTCGCCGATCTTGTTGGAGAGTGCCGCACGCTCGCGGGCCTCTTGCATGTAGTTGAAGGCCTTGTAGGCACCACCGACGAACGGTAGGCGTTCGGCGTAGTCCATATCGATCGTGCCCTGCTGGCTGTCGGACTCGGTCGTGTCCTCCGGCGTGGAAGGTTCCCCGTAGTCCTCGTAGTCACCCGGCTTCGGCACGGGCCCGATCTGGGGCATGATGTTCCCTCCTCAGATAACCCCGCTGGGCAGCCCCCATGATCCTGCCTGAGCTGCGTGACGCGCACCGACGCTTACGCTAGCAACGCCGTTTGGGGCCTGCAATCGGTTCTGCCCAGCTCACACTCCTTGACCACCGTTGTTTTGGGCGTTCCGGCAGGTCGTGTTCAGCGGCCTGGCCTGACGTGTTGGGTTGTGCAGCTCCATGTCGTGCTGGGCGGGCTTGCGGAAGATCACCTGCTACCTCGTTTGGCTGGCTCGCCACACCTATGACGTGCCTGGCTGGTTGCCCGTTCCAACAGGTGCCGATCGACATCTCCAGGGTGGCCGGTTGGGTGGTGAGGTCGTCGCGCTCCGTACAGAGCTGGTTCGATGGGTGCTCGTCGTTCCCCAACGACTGGGGCACCCGGCCACTCTTGTGGGTCAGTTCGCAGACCTGTTTGCCGTCCAAGCAGTGCGAGGCGTAGCTGCGACCGTCACTCGCCCGCCTGCAATGTTTCAATTCCCAGTTCGGCCAGCCGGTAGGCGGCGTCGCAGGGTGCGTCGTGGTGCTCGCTGTGCTCTGCGCTGGAGAAGGTCACCTGAACGTCGAGGCCGGCATCGTCTCTGAGCCCGATGTAGATGTCACATTCCCCGTTCTCACGCTGGTCGCGTTCAGCGGCGATGACGGCGGGGTGCCCGTGGATGTCGTCGACTTCTTCGAATAGTTCGAGAATGCCGTCCTCATTCAGCGAGTAGATATGACTCAGCCCACCTGATTCGGCTTTGGCGAGCGAGACACCGAGAGTGCCAGCAAGTACTCCTTCTACGTGGTACGTGCATCGGGGTCCCACGCTGGCTTCGAGATCCTCGCTGCTGTCTTCGATAGGAAATCCGACATCGTCGAGTTTGTCGTCAGGAAGGATTGTGCAGGGGTCCGCCTCGTACTCCCTGGTGTCCTCGACAGGATCCTCCACAGCGGGAGCGCCGCTGTGCGGCAGGCGGTTCTGCTGCTCCTGCCCGTTACCGGCGTCGCCCTGCCCGGCGGGGTCGGTGGTGCCGGTCGTGCTGTCCGAGCAGCCGGTCACCAGCAACAGGACGGCGACCACACCGGTCGTCACGAAACTCCGCACTATTGCGCCCCCTGTAGTCGTGCCCAGCTTCCCCGCGAGCTGTCAGCGATCAAGCCGCCACCGAGCCCAGCGCCCAGCCGCCGACCCCACCTCGTGCCGTCCGGACACGCCGTACCGTACCGCCCGAGCGCTCGCCCGGCCGCCTCAGTCCGTCGGGAAGGAGTCGTAGTAGATCTGGTCGAAGGTGGTTCCGGTGACCAGCATCCGCGACACGGTCGCGCGGATCATCTCCGGCGATCCCGAGATCAGTACGTCGTAGCCGTGCCACGCCCCGTGGGACGTGACGACGTCGGGCAGGGTTCCCTCGAACCCGCCGGGTACCGAACCGTCCTCGGTCACCGGGTTGACGGTCAGCCAGGGGTGTCGCTCCGCGAATTGGCGCAGCTCGGCCAGCTGGTACAGGTCGTCATGGCTCGCCCCACCGAAGAACAGCTCGACCTTGGGTGGTTGACTGCGCTGTTCGAGCTCACCGAGCACGGCCCGCAGTGGGGCCAGCCCGGTACCTCCGGCGACCATGACCAGGTCACGGCTGCCCGTGTGATCGAGCCACAGCGACCCCATGGGCGCGCCGATCCGCCACCGGTCCCCGATCCTCGTGTGGTGGACCAGCGCCCTGCTCACCCAGCCTTCGGGGACGCTCCGCACGTGGAACTCGATCGTGCCGTCCGCGCTGGGTGGGTTCGCAGGCGAGAGGTAGCGCCACATGCGCTGCCGCTGCGGTGTCTCCACGCTGACGTACTGTCCCGGCCGGTACGGGACGGGTTCGTCGGGCTGCACCCGCAGTACCGCGACCTTGCTGCTGAGCTTGCGATGTTCGACGACCGTGCCTGCCCACCAGGCGGGGCCGGAGTCCGCGGCCGCGCCTTCCTGCATCACTCCCGCCACGATGGCGTAGGCATCCGCCCACGCGCGCTCGACCTCCTCGGTCCACTCGTCACCCAGGTAGCGCTTGAGCGCGGCGAGCAGCGCGGTCCCTACGGCCTCGAAGTGCCGCTCGACCACGTCGAACTTGCGGTGGTCCCTGCCGAGCTGCCGGAGGTACGGTTCGAGCTCCTGGCGGTTGTCGATCATCTGCACGATGTGCACCAGCGCGCCGAAGAATCGGCTGCGCTGGACTTCCATGTTCACCGGGAACAGGTCGCGGGTCTCGGGTGCGATGGTGAACAGCACTGCGTAGAAGTACCGCGCGACCTCGTCGGAGCGGGGCTCCACCACGGCGAAGCTGTCCCGGATAAGCGCGACCACGCGCTCAGCACGTTGTTGCTGAGCGCTGTGCTGCCCTTCGTGCTCGTCCGGGTCGTCGATTGCGGCGTTCAGTGTCATCGGTGCGCGGGCTCTCCAAGTTCACCAGTTGCTGCGGCCTGCACACCCTGGCGCTGACCGCGACATTCCCACAGGATATGTCGTCAACCGAGCGTAACTTGTTTCTCGCCGACTTTGGGGAGTCGATCGTTGCGCCAACCGGGGACATTCTGCTGCGTAGCGGGTGCCTCGCGCACCGTAGGCGGCTGTTGGGCATAACGGGGTAATTTTCGTCTCGTGGGGTCTTGCTGATGACGAGACTCATGGCACAGTGGGACGCCTGCCCAGTACTCCGTGCCGGAGCCCGGCACAACGAGTAACCGCAGGACGATCCCTAGAACCGGTGGGAAACCTCGTGGACATCAAGCATTCGCGCCGACTGGCACGCATGGCGTCGATGGACCTGACGCCACCGGACTCCAGTGATTCTCCGCACACCCAGCAGTACGGACCCCCGCAAGTGTCCGGCGGGACGCCTCCACCGGCCCCGCAGCAGGCCGCACCGCCGCCTGCGCCCGCGCCGTCGGCCCAGCGACCCGCACCGGCCCAGCCACCGGTCGATCCGCCGGTCGCCGGGGAGCTCACGGAGGGTTACCAGCCAGCGCTGTTCGACCCCGCCCCGGCGAATCCCGGGTCGGAAGGCGAGCACCAGCTGCAGCAGGCCTGCGGCACCACGACCCGGGCCGAGCGCTTCTACAACGACCAGATGCTCGACCATCTCAACGAGGAGATGCAGGAGTTCGTCGGCCGGATGGACATGGCGTTCGTCGCCACCGCCGACGCGAACGGGGAGGCGGACTGTTCGCTGCGCGCCGGCCCGCCGGGGTTCCTTCTGGTGCTGAACGACAAGTGCGTCGCGTATCCCGAGTACCGGGGCAACGGGGTGATGGCCAGCCTCGGCAACATCATCGAGAACCCGCATGTGGGGATCATGCTGATCGACTTCGTGCGCGATCAGATCGGTCTGCACATCAACGGCCGTGCGCGGATCGTCGAGGACGACAAGATGCGGGAGGAGTTCACCGGGATCCCGGAGGAGACCGTACGCGGACGGATCCCGGAGCGCTGGGTCGTCGTGGAGATCGCGGAGGCCTACATCCACTGCCGCAAGCACATCCCGCGGTTGAAACCGGCCGAGCGGCACCGCGCCTGGGGCACCGACGACAGCAAGCGCAAGGGCGGTGACTATTTCGGTGTCCGTCAGCAGCGCAGGGAGGCCGCTGCGCAGTGCGGCGAGCCCGGTCAGTTGAGGGTGAACGGGTCGTAGGCGATCTGGTCGAGCGTGGTTCCTGCCACGAGCATGCGCGAGATGGTCGCCTTGATCATCTGTGGTGATCCGGACACGAGCACGTCGTGTCCCGGCCATGCCCCGTGCCTGGTGACGGCTTCGGCCAGGGTCCCTCGCTCGGCTCCGGGCAGTGAGCCGTCCTCGACCGTGGGCACGATGCTCAGCCATGGGTTCGTGGCGGCGAGCGCGCGCAGGTCGTCCAGGTCGTAGAGGTCCTCGCCGGTACGCCCGCCGTAGAACAGGTGCACGTTGGGGTTCTTGCCCCACTGGGACAGCTCGTCGACAATCGCGCGCAGCGGTGCGAGGCCGGTGCCTCCCGCGATCATCAACACGTCCCTGCCTGCGTCGCGGTCCACGCTGAGCCTGCCCAGCGGCGGGCCGAACCGCCAGACGTCGCCGAGCTGGGTGTGGCTGACGATGGCCCTGCTCACCCAGCCGCCCTCCACGGCGTGCACGTGGAACTCGATCACGCCGTCCTTGCGGGGCGCGTTCGCAGGCGACAGGTATCGCCACAGCCGCGGGCGCTGCGGGACTTCGATGCTCATGTACTGCCCGGCGCGGTAGTTGATCGGTGTTTCCGGCTGCACCCGGACCAGTGCCAGGTCCCAGGTCAGGCGGCGGTGGTCGATCACGGTTCCGGTCAGCGACGCGGGGCTCGGGTCGGCGTCGGCCGCTTCCTGCATCGACCGGGCCACCACGGTGTAGGCCTCGGCCCAGGCGTGCTCGACCTGCTCGGTCCAGCGCGCGCCGAGGTGGTGCCGCAGGGCGCCCAGCATCGCGGTGCCGATGGCTTCGTAGTGCCGGGAGCGCACGTGGTACTTGCGGTAGTCGCGGCCCAGCTGGTTGAGGTACGGGACGAGGTCGTCCGGGCGGTCGACCATCTGCGCCACGTGTGCGATGCCGCGCACCAGCTTGCCGCGTTGCGCCTCGATGTTGATGGGGAACATCTCCCGGATGTCCGGGCTGAGCCGGAACAGCAAGTCGTAGAAGGTCGCGGAGAGCTCGGCCACGTCCGGTTCGACCTCGGCCCACGTCTCTTTGATCAACCGGACCATCGCGGCGACCGCGGGTGGGGCCTCCCTGGACGCACGCGTCCGCGGTACCGGGCTGACCGCCGGCGACATGTGCTCTGGGTACGAATCCACGGGGTCCACTTCGTTGCGCTGGGAGTCATGCACGGCCGGCCGAGCCGCGACCTGCGCGCAGCGGGGCGCGGGCACCGGACGAGCACGAGTACGCCATACCAGACTGCACCATACTTCTGCTGGGAACCCGCCGTCGGCACGTGGCTGTCGAACGCGGCCGGCCCCGCCCGTGTCGTACACGTGCGGGGCCGGCCCGGATCCGTGTCCCTAGGTATCGCGCCGCGCGATACCGGGGCTGCCAGGGGGTTGGTCGCTACTGCACCTTCTCGATCTCTCGGGAGCGCACCCCGGACCGGAACGCGGCCAGCTCGCGCTTGACCACGGGCGCCAGGATGTAGAGCCCGATGATGTTGAACAGCGCCAGCAGGAACAGCACCGCGTCGACGAAGTCCAGCACGCTGCCGAAGGTGAGCACCGAGCCGATCACGACGAAGGCGCAGAACACGACGCGGTAGACGTTCTCGCTGAGGTCGCTCTTGCCGAACAGGTAGGTCCATGCCTTCTGCCCGTAGTAGGCCCAGGTGATCATGGTGGAGACAGCGAAGAGCACGACGGCGATCGTGAGTACGTAGGGGAACCACGGCAGCACGGTTTCGAAGGAGTGCGAGGTGACGGTCACGCCGTCCGGCGCCTCGCCACGGTCCCCGCTCTCGAAGACGGCCTGCTGGCCTTCCCGCCAGATCGCGGTGTTGGCGATGATGATGGTCAGGGCGGTCATGGTGCAGACGACCACGGTGTCGATGAACGGTTCGATCATCGCGACCAGGCCCTCGGACGAGGGGTGCTTGGTCTTGACCGCCGAGTGCGCGATCGGGGCGGAACCGAGGCCGGCCTCGTTGGAGAAGGCCGAGCGGGTGAAGCCGACGATCAGCGCGCCGATCGCCCCGCCGAGCACGCCGTGACCGGTGAAGGCTCCCTCGAGGATCTGCCGGATCGCGTCGGGTACCGAGGTGATGTTGAACAGGATCACCACGGCGCAGGCGCTGATGTAGACCAGTGCCATGGAGGGCACGAGCCTGCTGGTGACCCGTCCGATGGACTTGATTCCGCCGAAGATGACGCCGCCGACGACGAGGGACAGGATCAGCCCGAAGATCAGCGCGGCGCCGTCACCGGCGAGGAAGCTGTCCTCCCCGCCCGTCGTGTCGCGGATCTGCGCGACGGTCTGGTTGGCCTGGAACATGTTGCCGCCGCCGAAGCCGAAGGCGAGGATCATCACCGAGGACAGCACGGCGAGGACGGTGCCGGCGATCTTGCCGCCGTTGCCGGGTATCCGTTCGGCGAGCCCCTTGCGGAGGTAGTGCATCGGGCCGCCGGACACGGTGCCGTCCGGGTGTTCCTCACGGTAGCGAACCCCGAGGGTGCACTCGACGAACTTGGTGCACATGCCGAGGAACCCGGCAAGGATCATCCAGAAGGTCGCACCCGCGCCACCGATGGTGACGGCGACGCCGACACCGGCGATGTTGCCGAGCCCGACGGTCCCGGAGACCGCGGAGGTCAGCGCCTGGAAGTGGCTGATCTCGCCGGGGTCGTCCTTGCTGGTGTACTTACCGCGGACGATCTCGGTGGCGAGTTTGAAACCGCGGAACTGGATGAACCCGAAGTAGAGGGTGAAGACGAAGCCCGCGAGTACGAGCCAGGCGACGATCCAGGGGAAGGTCACCCCGAACACGGAGATCTCGTAGAAGACGGCGGTGCTGAGCCAGTTGGCGATCGGGTCGAAGGTGTTGTTGATGACTTGTTCGATACGGGCAAGGAACTCGGTCTCGGCCCCGCCGCCCTGTTGGGCGAGGAAGGGGCCTGCCGTGTCGGGTTGGCTGGTGGCCAACGCGTTGACTGAAGTTATGGACATGGTGGCGTAGTGCACAACAAGATCCGGTGACACACAAGAGTGAGTTTCGTGGCGTACCGCCGTTGGTCGTGTGACGAATGAGTACGCAGGGGCGCGATGGCGTGGTGGCGGTTGCGGTTTCAGGGTGTTCCGAACCGTGCATATCGGGTCGCCTGCGATGCGGAGGCGATGGCGCGGACGGCCGGGAGGTGCTCGGTGCTCACTGGTGAAACGTCACAAACTTGAGCGGAACTAACTCAAGTTTCCTCGCGTTGTCCTAGCAGAGCTGATGGTGGCGCGGTGAGCCGCGACGCCAGTAGGCAGTATGAGATGGAACACACGACACAGAGTGTGCTCTGAGGCTTTGAGGAGAGGGATGGACGCATTCAACCCGACGACGAAGACACAGCAGGCGATCTCGTCGGCCGTGCAGGCCGCGACCGTTGCCGGAAACCCCGACGTGGGGCCCGCGCACCTGCTCGGCGCCCTGCTCGCGCAAAGCGAGGGGATCGCTCAACCGCTGCTCACCGCCGTCGGTGCCGACCCCGGCCAGGTGCGCTCCGAGCTGGAACCCATCGCGCAGGGTCTGCCGTCGGCCACGGGGTCGGCGGTGTCGACGCCGCAGTTCGACTCGGAGGCGGTGAAGTCGCTGACCCGCGCCCAGCAGCTGGCCACCGAGCTCGGCGACGACTACGTCTCGGCCGAACACCTCCTTGTGGGGCTGGCCTCCGAGGGCGGCAAGGTCGCCGACCTGCTGCGCAGGCACAACGCGACCCCCGAGGCGCTACGTGAGGCGTTCACCAAGGTGCGCGGCTCGGCAAGGGTCACGAGCCCGGACCCGGAAGGTACGTACCAGGCGCTGGAGAAGTACGGGCTCGACCTCACCGACCGGGCACGGTCCGGCGACCTCGATCCGGTCATCGGCCGGGACAGCGAGATCCGCCGCGTGGTGCAGGTGCTGTCCCGGCGCACCAAGAACAACCCCGTGCTCATCGGCGATCCCGGCGTGGGCAAGACCGCGATCGTCGAGGGCCTCGCGCAGCGCATCGTCGCGGGCGATGTGCCGGAGTCGCTGCGCAACAAGCGGGTCGTGGCGCTGGACCTCGGTGCGATGGTCGCCGGGGCCAAGTACCGCGGCGAGTTCGAGGAGCGGCTCAAGGCGGTACTCAAGGAGATCACCGAGTCCGAGGGTGAGGTGATCACCTTCATCGACGAGCTGCACACCATCGTTGGTGCCGGCGCGGGCGGCGAGGGCGCCATGGACGCTGGCAACATGATCAAGCCGATGCTGGCCCGCGGCGAGCTGCGCATGGTCGGTGCCACCACGCTGGACGAGTACCGCAAGCACATCGAGACCGATGCGGCGCTGGAGCGGCGCTTCCAGCAGATCATGGTGAACGAGCCGTCCGCGCCCGACACGATCGGCATCCTGCGCGGGCTCAAGGAGCGCTACGAGGTCCACCACGGCGTGCGTATCACCGATGCCGCGCTGGTGGCAGCCGCGACCCTGTCGGACCGCTACATCACAGCGCGGTTCCTTCCGGACAAGGCGATCGACCTGGTCGACGAGGCTGCGTCCCGGCTGCGTATGGAGATCGACTCGCGACCGGTGGAGATCGACGAGGTGGAGCGCGCTGTCCGGCGCCTCGAGGTCGAGGAGATGGCGCTGTCCAAGGAGGACGATGCCGCCTCGCGGGAACGCCTCGCCAACCTGCGTGAGGAGCTGGCGTCGCAGCGGGAGAAGCTCTCGGCGCTGACCGCGCGCTGGCAGAACGAGAAGGGGTTCATCGACCGGATCCGCGACCTCAAGGAGCAGCTCGAGCAGCTGCGCGGGGAGGCGGACCGCGCCGAGCGCGACGGCAACCTCGGTCGCGTGGCCGAGCTGCGCTACGGCCGGATCCCGTCGCTGGAGAAGGAGCTGGAGGCTGCCACGGCCGACGACTCCGGGATGCAGGACGAGGTGATGCTCAAGGAGGAGGTCGGGCCGGACGACGTCGCCGACGTGGTCAGCGCGTGGACCGGGATCCCGGCAGGCAAGCTCCTCGAGGGCGAGACCGGCAAGCTGCTGCGCATGGAGAGCGAGCTCGGCGCGCGCGTGGTCGGCCAGGACGAGGCGGTACATGCGGTGTCCGACGCGGTGCGCAGGGCGCGCGCCGGGGTGTCCGATCCGGACCGGCCCGCTGGCTCGTTCCTGTTCCTCGGCCCCACCGGTGTCGGTAAGACGGAGCTGGCCAAGGCGCTCGCCGAGTTCCTGTTCGACGACGAGCGCGCGATGCTGCGCATCGACATGAGCGAGTACAGCGAGAAGCACTCGGTGGCCAGGCTCGTCGGCGCCCCACCCGGGTACGTCGGCTACGACCAGGGTGGTCAGCTGACCGAGTCGGTGCGCAGGCGGCCGTACTCGGTGGTGCTGCTCGACGAGGTGGAGAAGGCCCACTCGGACGTGTTCGACGTGCTGTTGCAGGTACTGGACGACGGCAGGCTCACCGACGGCCAGGGCCGCACGGTGGACTTCCGCAACACGATCCTCGTGCTGACCTCGAACCTCGGCTCGCAGGTCATCGCCGATGCCGAGCTGGACGAGTGGCAACGGCGGGACGCGGTGCTCGGCGTGGTCCGCCAGCACTTGAAGCCGGAGTTCATCAACCGGCTGGACGACATGGTCGTGTTCGGCTCGCTCGACACCGAGCAGCTGACGTCGATCGTGGAGATCCAGGTGCGGCGGCTGGCCGACCGTCTCGCCCAGCGCAGGCTGACGCTGGACGTCACCGACGCGGCCAAGGAGTGGCTCGCTGTCGGCGGGTTCGACCCGGTCTACGGTGCTCGCCCGCTGCGCAGGCTGGTGCAGTCGGCGATCGGCGACGAGCTGGCCCGCAAGCTGCTTGCCGGGGAGATCAGCGACGGCGACACGGTGCGGGTGGACGTGCCGGACACCGACAACGCCACCAAGCTCAGCGTGACCCGCGCGGCCTGACGCGCCGTGCGGGGTCGAGCCGAAGGGCGCCTTCGGTGCACGTGATGTACCCAAGGGGTCCCTCGGCTCGACCCGACTTCCCGCGACACGCAGCGGCGATCGAGGTACCGGGCCGTCGCGCGTTAGGCTGTACCGCGTGGGTATACCGGCGTGGATCTGGTTCGTGATCGCTTTCGTGGCGCTCGTGTCCGGTCTGGCATTGCTCGCGACGGACCGTGCGCGCGAGGGACAACGCAACCGGGAGCGGTTGCGCTGGGCAGACCTGCGCGGCTGGCAGTTCGCCGAGGAAGATCCCAGGATGGTCAGCCACTGGACCGAGGGCGCCATGGGGTACTTCGGTGCGGACGCGGCGGTGAACGTCGTCGCAGGCACCACCTTCACCAGCGAGGGCAGGCGATCGGTCTACATCTTCGACATCGAGACCGACCGGCAGATCCCCGCCGTGGTGGTTGCCGTGCGGTGCGGCAAGGCGTACCCGGTGCTGCTCGAGCTGTGGCTGGCCAGCGTGCCGTTCCAGCGGGCGAACATGCCGGAGCTGCTCGGCCCCGCCGGGCAGCGTTACGCGTTCACCGACGATGTGGAGGCTGCGCGCAGTACCATCACCCAGGACCTTGTGGATGCCGCGGACGAGCTCGGCGGAGACGTCAGCGTGCTGTGGATCGAGCACGACTGGGTGCTCGCCGCGGTGTCGGCGAACGCGGGCCCGTCGCGCCTGGAGCGGCTGCTGCGCGATGTCGGCGAGATCGCCGACATCATCGACCCCGCCGATGAGGAGGACGGGCCGGACGGCAGGCACGTCTGGCAGAACCCACCGGACGGGGTGCGGCCCGTGGACACCATGCACGAGCGCCCGCACGGGGAACTCTGAGGACGCATCCGGGCGCGCACCGGCGCTAGGAAGGTAGCTGGCGATGGCCACAGCACTGATCACGGGCGCGACAGCGGGTATCGGAGCGGCGCTCGCACGCAGGCTCGCCGATCGGGGCTACGATGTCGTGCTCGTCGCGCGGGACGCGGAGCGGCTGCGTGGGATGGCGGCCGAGCTCGGCGGGCGCGGGGTCACCGCCGAGGTGCTCCCTGCCGACCTCGCCGACGCCGAGCAGCGCGGGAAGGTCGAGCGGCACCTGAAGGACCATCCGGTCGACCTGCTGGTCAACAACGCGGGGCTCGGGCTCAACGAGCGGTTCGACGAGGTCGACCCGGACCGGCTCGAGGCCCAGCTCGACCTGAACGTGACGAGCGTGCTGCGGCTGACGAGGGCGGCCGTGCCCGGCATGGTCAGCCGCGGCGGTGGTGCCGTGGTGAACGTGTCCAGCGTGGCCGGGTTCTTCCCCGCATCGGGGCCGGCCTACGCGGCGACGAAGGCGTGGGTGACGGCGTTCTCCGAGGGCATGGCCGCGTCGCTGGCCGGTACCGGGGTCCGGATGCTCGCCCTGTGCCCAGGCTTCACCCGCACCGAGTTCCACCAGCGCTCCGGCGACGATGTCTCGCGCATCCCGGGGTGGCTGTGGCTGGACGCCGACCGGGTGGCGCGGGAGTGCCTCGCCGATCTGGACCGGGGCCGGACCGTATCGGTGCCGGGCAAGCGCTGGAAGGCCATCGTCGGCGCAGGCCGCCTCGTCCCGCCCCCGCTGCGCCGGTTCGCCCAGAACAAGCTCGCCGCGGGCCGCACCCGCACCTGAGCCGGGCAGACGCCGGCGGATCCGGTGTGGAGGGTGGAGCCCGATGTCACGTTCGGCTCCTTCTATGGAACCGCGGCCACCTTCGGCTCCCCCGCCCTCGCGGGATGACCGCCGCGCGCCGCCCGCTCTCCGGGGGTCCCTGATGGATGACGAGTCTTGACGGCCCGATGATCGTCACATAATATGATTGCTGCATTACGCATTGTATTGGACCGAGTTGCCTGGGGGTATTCACTCCGGTCTTTGGGGGCTTTACTAACTATCACTGGGGATGGTTACCTTCTGTGCTTCGCGATAACGAACGAGTCGTGCGACTCGTTCGTGGGAGAGGAGCGAATTCGTGGAATTCAAGCGAACGGTCGCTGTCGGAGCGATGGTCGGTGCATTGACGGCAGGGGGGCTCGCGATGACCTCGACAGCGTGGGCCGATGATCCGGGGGCTTACGCATGCACGGTCGGCGCGTCAGTTGTGTCCCAGAGTGGCTCGACGTTGTACGGCGATGGCACACGCGGTCCCACGTGTGCGAGGTCGGCCAGCGTCGCGGCGGCGATGTACAAGGATCTCAGCTGGTGGCCGGACTCGAGAATCGCCTCCGCCAGCGACACGATCACCAATGGCAGCCTTCGTGTCGTTGCTGCGTGCGATGGGAACAACGAGTATTACATGACAATGAACAGTGACGCGGGAGGCAGTGCCGAAGGAAGTCACCGTACGCTTTGCTAGCGGTGCGATTCGTTCCGGAGGTGGGTAGCGAACACGTGAACCGTTCGCTACCCACCTCCGGAAGTTGTGTGTAATCCGGATGTAGGAATTGTTTCTTTGGACGACGGGGAGATTCTCGGATGGATGTCGCGTTCACCGACGTGAGCTTCTCCTATGGAAGAAAACCCGCGCTGGCGAACGTGACATGGGAGTTCGGGGCAGGTGTAACCGGGTTGCTGGGACCGAACGGTGCCGGCAAGACGACCTTGCTGTCGTTACTCGTGACCTTGCTGCGCCCGCATTCAGGGCGAATCGCGGTGGGCGGGAACGGGCTGGAGCACTCGTCCGGCCGCCGTGCGGCGCGGCGGGAACTGGGTTTCCTGCCGCAGCGGTTCTCTCTCGCCCCGGAGATGCGCGTACACGATACCGTCGAGTACACCGCATGGGTGCACGGTCTGCCGGGTGCCGAGTGCTCCGCGGCGGCCGAGCGCGCGCTGCGGGAAGCGGGCATCGGTGAACTCGCTCGAGCGCGTGTGCGCACTCTCTCCGGTGGGCAACGGCAACGCCTGGGGCTGGCTGCCGCCCTCGCGCACAACCCTTCGGTGGTGATCCTCGACGAGCCGACTGTCGGGCTGGACCCGGGCCAGCGCTTGAGAATGCGGGAGCGCATCGCGGCGATCGGTGCTGACCGCACGGTCGTCATCTCCAGTCACCTGCTCGAAGACATCGAACATCTCTGTCATCGAGTGGGTGTCCTGGCTGAGGGACGGCTCATTTTCGCCGGGGATCTGCAGGAGCTGAACGACGCCATCGCTGACGCCGACACCGGTTCTCACGACGACTCCGTGACGTTGGGGTCCCGATTCGAACGTGCTTACGACGTGCTGATCGCGCGTCTCGAAGGCGGTGCGGGATAGTGCGCGACGGAGCGGCAACATGGGTCCCACTCGGCCGGGTCGTGCTCCTCGTGGCGTGCATGGCCATCGTAGCGACGGTCCTGCTACAGGCCTGGCCGCTGTTCGGCCAGGAGTACCAGACGTGGGCGCGAACCTCGACAGCGTTCCACGAGTACTTGCAACTCGCGGCTCCGGTCGCTGCGTCGGCGGCGACCTACGTTGCGGGTCGGGCGACCGCAGCGAGCCGCATCTTCAGCCAGCCGTGGCTGCCACGCAACGGCCGTGAGGTGATGCGCAGGCACCTCGCGGTCCTCATGGTGCTGCTGACAGGTGCGTACTGTGTTGGCCTGGCACCGCTGGTGATCAGCACGATCGCCGGAGCCGAGCACGGCGCTCCGTACTTGTTGAGTATGCTGACCGGAGTAGCCGGCATGCTTGCCGCGATCGCCGTTGGCTATACGGCTGGTGTCCTTTCCGGTACCGCCTGGCTGGCGCCGATCACCTTTGCGTGCGTGTTCGCCGGAATCGGGATTGCCGCACATGAAGTTAGGGGGCTGGAAGCGGCGATCCCGGTGTCCGGATCGACGGGGACTCTCGGCATGGTCGAGCCGTATTCGCTCCTGGTCTACCGCCTTGCCGCATGCGCGATCATCGTGGGCGCGGCTGCCTGGTTCTCGGCTCGCGCACTGCGCCGGAGTAGACGGTGGAAAGTCCCGTCGCCGACCAGTTCCGCGATCGCGGTGATTCTGATCGCGACGATATTGCTGCCGGTGAGCAATCCTCCGGCGCTCTTCGCGAAGGAAGGCGACCTTCCGGCCAGCTGCACGACTGCCTCGGGTGTCGAGTACTGCGTACACGCGGGTCAAGCCTCCCAGCTCGACTTGATGCGCGACACCACGCGGAAGCTGCTCGCGGTGAGCGGTGTACAACCACAGGAACTCCGGAGGGTGTGGTCCGTAGCGTTGGCGGATGACGCCGGAGCTGGGGACTCGGCCGATGGGAATGTCGATTCGTCGACCGTATGGATTGGACTGTATCCGGGGAACGACACCGCGACAGAGACGGCGTTCGCGGTGGCGCAACGGCTCAGCGGGCTCGAGGCGTGCGGCGCGGTTCCCAGCGGAACGGTAACCGACTTCCGCAATGGCGTGGGAGCGGCGCAGGCCTTCTATATCGCGATGCTCCGTTCCGCGGGCCATCCTGACCAGGGCTACGCTGTCGAGACACCCTTCGACCATCTCTCCTCGGACGAGCTGGCATCCTGGGGCGCCCGGCACGCCGAGGCCATTCGGAACTGTGCGTTGAACGAGACGGATATGCCATGAGCGCACCGCTGCGACGTGTCGCAGCATCCCGGCGGATCGGCCTGGTTGTCGTTGCCGGCGCGTTGATGAGTGTTGTTAGTACGCTGTCCGCCCGTATGGCGATCAGGATCGACCTGTCGGTCGAGCACACGCATCGGCTCCCGCTCGTCGAGATCATCGTGATCGTCACCGCGACACTTGCGGCGTCACTCCTGCGTTCCCGGTTCTGGACATGGGAGCGGCTGGGCGGGGTGCGTTGCCGCGTTGTGGCGGGCGTCTCGGCGATCGTCGGTCTCTGCGTTTCGATGCTTCCTGCTACCACCGCGACTACGCGGATTCCCGGGGATGTGCCGACGAACTGGGTTCTCGCGAACGCGCTGACCCTTGCCGCCACGGTATCGATCATCGCGGTCGTTATGAGCCCGCTACTCGGTGGCGGGTTGGTGCTGCTCGCCTACTTCGTCCACGGGATCGTCTACAACATGGAGCCCCTGGTTCGCGACTACTTGCCGCTCGTCGGCTATCCGGGCCCGGACGGGCACTGGGTACTCGCGGTAGCTCTCGCGACCGTCGCTGTCGCATGCCACGTCGCCACCTGGGGTTCGACGCGTTGGGCTCACCGGCGCGACCACAACGAAGGCTGACCCGGATGCGCCTATGGAACCGATGTGACATCGGTTCCATAGAAGGAGCCCGATGTCACGTTCGGCTCCACGACCTGGGACGCTAGGGGACCGTGGACCCCGTTACCGATGTTCCCGCCGTCGAGCACTCCGCGAGGACCGAGCTGGCCCGGCTGGTCACCGAGTTGGCCGTTGTGCACGGCACCGTGACGCTGTCCTCCGGCCAGCAGGCCGACTACTACGTGGACATGCGCAGGGCCACGCTGCATCACGCGGCCGCGCCGCTGATCGGCACGCTGCTGCGCCAGCTCACCGCTGACTGGTCCTACGTCGCCGTCGGTGGCCTGACCCTCGGTGCCGACCCGGTCGCCTGCGCGATGCTGCACTCCGCGGCCGCCGACGGGAAGGTGCTCGACGCGTTCGTGGTGCGCAAGTCCGAGAAGCAGCACGGGATGCAGCGGCGTATCGAGGGCATCGAGGTGTCCGGGCAGCGGGTGCTTGCCGTGGAGGACACCTCCACCACCGGCGGCAGCGTGCTCACCGCTGTGGACACGCTGACCGAGGCCGGAGCGACCGTGATCGGTGTCGCCACGGTGGTCGACCGCGACACCGGCGCCCGCGAAGCGGTCGAGGAGCGTGGGCTGACGTACCGCAGCCTCCTCGGGCGCGCCGACCTCGGGCTGGCCTGACCCGGCGCGAAGGCGTGGCAGGGATGGACGTGACAGCGGACGATCCGACCGGCGAGCCGGGACCGACCGAGTGGGCCACGCACGACGACGTGGGCGTTGGCCCGTGGGAGGGCCCGTGGCCGAGCGGGGAGCACTACGACCCCGAGCTACTCGAGCACGGCGACCGCCGCAACGTCGTCGACGCCTACCGGTACTGGCGGCGCGACGCGATCGTGGCGGACCTGGACCGCACGCGCCACCCGTTCCACGTGGCGATCGAGAACTTCCAGCACGACCACAACATCGGCACCGTGGTGCGCACCGCCAACTCGTTCGCCGCAGCCGCGGTGCACATCGTCGGCAAGCGGCGCTGGAACCGGCGCGCCGCCATGGTCACCGATCGCTACCAGCACCTCTACCACCATCCCGATGTCCCCACCCTGGTGGAGTTCGCGGCGCAGCGGGGCCTGACGATCGTGACCGTGGACAACACCCCCGGCGCGCACCGGCTGGAGAGCGTCACGCTGCCGCGCGAGTGCATGCTGCTTTTCGGGCAGGAAGGCCCCGGCCTGTCCGAGGAAGCGCGGCAGGCGGCGATGCCCGTGTCGATCGCCCAGTTCGGTTCCACCCGTTCGATCAACGCGGGGGTCGCGGCGGGCATCGTCATGCACGCCTGGATCCAGCAGCACGCCGACCCGAGCACCGCCTGGTAGCTCCCGCGCTCACCGCCGGCCATTGAGCGCCAGCTGGGCGTCCCTGGCGTCCTCGCAGCAGTTCACCATGTCGTAGAAGAACTCCGCGACCCGGTCGATCTTGTGCGGCCATTCGGTGATCGGTTCCTCGACCTGCTCCTCCGGCAGGTCGACGGACAGGGTGAGTGTCCACGCCGCGTAGGTACCGCTGATGGTGACGGTCTTCTGCATCGCTGGTCCCCTTCCAGATGTCTGTGCCTGCGGTTACGTTCGCCGTGCTCCGGTCGTGCAAGCAACTGTCCGATCGGGTGATGGGGCTTTCTTGCCGGGGTGGCAACCGCGGAGGGTGTGCGCATGACTGGAGGGGCACGTTCGTCGATCCGGCAGCGCAGGGTCTCGTCGGAGCTGCGCAGGCTACGCGAGGAACAGGGGATGACCTGCGAGGACGTCGCCACGGCTCTGGGCTGCTCGATCAGCAAGATCAGCCGTATGGAGACCGGGGTTCGCGGCCTCAACGTGGACGATGTCGCCGCGGTGCTGGGGGTGCTGCATGTTCCGGCCAGGCACCGCGAGGAGCTGCTCACCCTGGTGCGCAACGGCGCGCAGCGCAACCTGGTCCACATCGGTGGCAAACTGCCGGACCCGCTGAAGGACCTGATCCGCGCGGAGAACGAGGCGGTGGCGCTGTACAACTACGAGTCGCTGCTCGTACCGGGGCTGTTGCAGACCGGCGACTACGCCCGCACGGTGATCCGCACCGGGAACCCGCTGCTGTCCGAGGACGAGGTGGACGCGATGGTCACGGCCCGCATGTCCCGGCAGGCCGTGCTGTCCAGGTACCGGGGGCCGACGCTGTCGGTGATCGTGGACGAGATGGCGCTGCGCCGTCCGCTCGGCGGCGCGGGGGTGATGCACGGTCAGCTGCAGCACCTGCTCGGCATGATCCAGCGACCGAAGGTCGAACTGCGTGTCGTGCCGTTCACGACCGAGGAACACCCCGGCCTCGGTGGCCCGCTGATAATCCTGGAGTTCGACGACCAGCCGACGCTGGTGTCCTTCGACGCGCGTTCCATCAGCGGCCTGCTGGAGGAGGAGCCGGTCATCCAGCGCGCTAGGCTGACCTGGAGACGGCTGCGGGCCGTGGCACTGTCACCGGAGGAGTCGGCCCGGCTCGTTGCCGAGATCGCAGGCGAGTTGACCTAGTGCGAGGAGCCGACCATGAACGCCCCGGAGCTTTCCCACGCCACCTGGCGAAAGAGTAGCTACAGCGATGCAGATCACAACTGCGTCGAGGTCGCCTTCCCCTGGCACACCAGCAGTTACAGTGACGCCCACGGGAACTGCGTCGAGGTCGCGGTGACCGAGCGGGTCACGTCGGTGCGCGACTCCAAGGACCCGCACGGCGGCGTCCTCACGCTCACTCCCGCCGCCTGGCGCACCTTCTGCGCGGCCCAGCGGTAGGGGCACGTGGTTGCGAAGACCGTCGTCGAGTAGCGAATCATATGTCCCGCGCAACATCGATCGAGACTAGCCACGATGATGTCGAATTCGGTGATCGAATCGGGTCGGCGGCAGCCTTCGGTCGAGACTCTCGAACGATTGCTGCGGGCAGCTGGTTGCCGGCTGGAAACCAGGCTGGTGAACGTGATTCACCCATCGACGCTATTCGAACGCCACGGCCGGGAGGTGGCGCGTGCTCGCTCGCTATCCCATCGGGCGATCGTGGGTGTTCGGCTCGGTCGCGCGAGGTGATGACGGACCTGACTCGAACCTTGATCGGCTCGTTGAGCTAGCCCCCGACTCGTCTTTCGCCGACTCCGTGGGGCTGGAGGACGACGTCGCGACCTTGATCGGGGTGTGCTGTCGACGTGATCACCACCAAAGACCTGGCATCGAATGAGCTGTATCGAAGGCGGGTCGAGAGTCAGCGGCGGGAACTGACGATCGCGGCCTGATATGGAGGTCGGAACCGCAGAGTGCCGCTGTACGTAGCCATGACACTGGAGGAGACGTGTCAGCTGACCCGTCGTGGGCGGGAAGCGTATGACTCGGACATCGCGGTGGCACGGGGTGCCAGTACAACGTCGTCCGCCTGGTGCCTGATCACGGGCACGCGCAATCGCATCGCGCACAACTACCGGTCTGCTGACGACGACTTCGTGTCGGAAGCTGTTGAACGGTACGCTCCCGAGCTCAGGGACGCGCTACAGGCGTAGCTACCAACCCAGTGCGGCCGCGGCGTTGGCGGTGGCGACACGATTCACGAACGCCGGGCCGCGGTGTGCGACCTGGTAGCGTGGGTCATCGGTGCCCATAGTGAACGGCCAGTCGCTGCCCAGTACCACCCGGTCCGCGCCGAACACGGAGACCGCCTGGTCCACGAGGCCGGGATCGTGTGCAAGGCAGTCCACGAACACCCGGCGCAGAGCCCGGCGCGGCGATTCGGTGAGGACCTCGACGCCAGGACGTCCGGTCTCCGACCCGCGCTGCCAGCGTCCGGCGACGGCGGGTACGCACCCGCCGCAGTGGACGAGGAGTAAGCGGAGCCCAGGGTACCGCGCGAGAACGTCGCCGAACACGAGCTGGGCGGTGGCCACCGTGGTCTCCACCGGGTTGCCGAGCAGGTTGTGCAGGTAGAACTCCTCCAGCCGGTCATCGGGCGAGGCGCCGGGATGTAGCAGGAGTAGTCGCCGCTCGGCATCCAGTCCCTTCCACAGTGCATCGAAACGTGTGTCCGCCAGGGAAATAGACCGCCCACCTGCCGGGCCGCATACACCGGCGAACCGCTCGTCATCCCGGACCCGTTCGTACTCGTCTGCGGCAAGTTCCGGTTCCTCGAGTGGCAGGTACGCCAGCGGTCGCAGGCGGGTGCGTTCCTGGGTGACCCGGAGCAGGCCGTGGTTGACCGCGCGCACCCATTGTGCGGTGCACGGCAGGCCCTGGCGGAAGAATGGGGGCGGGATGGACACGACGGCCTCGTCCAGCCCGGCACGGTCGAGGTACGCCTCGGCCTGGTCCGCGTCGTAGAGGGCGGGCGGTCCCAACGGAGCGCCGTCGGCTGTCAGGCGCCCGTCGACCGCCCGGCCGATACCAGGGATACGGAGACCGTCGGCGTCGAGTGCAGGGGCGAGGTGGACGTGCAGGTCTACCGCCGCCATCATGCCACCGCCGCCGTGTCGCGCAGTATCTCGTCGATCGCGGCGTACACGAGATCGCGGACCACGCGTTGCCCGACCGTAGCGCCGGTTCCCCGGACGGAGACATCGGCGGCCCAGGACACGGTCGTTCCCGACGTACTCGGCTCGAAACCGAGGCGCAGCTGAACATCGACCGCAGTCTGACCACGGGTGGCGCGCACTGCCAGTTGCGCGCCGGTCGCGCTCGCCCGCTCGACGGAGACGGTTAGCGCGAAGGGCATGGGGACGAACGTGCCGCGCGGGGAGAAGGCGGCGCGGATGCCGCCGGAGGCGTCCCGCCGGACGCCGCGCAGCGTGGGCACCGCCGCGAGCGCCTCCGGCCCGCCGTGCAGCGCGAGCAGGGCCGCCGCGTCTGCCGGGGTGTCGAACCGGCCGGTCAGCGTGATCATCGGATCACTCTCACTCTCTCGGCGTCGAGGCCGCGCAGGAGGCGCAACACGCGCTCAGGGGGGTTACACGAATCGAGCACCATCGCGCGGTCGCCGACGGCGTCCTGGAACGCGGCGCTGAGCGCGTGCAGCGGAGCGCCGCCGCCCTCGCCCATCCCTTTCGCGCCGACCGGGGCGAAAGGCGAGGGGCTGACGACGTTGTCGTAGCGGAAGCTCGGTAGGTCGTACGCGGTGGCCGCGTGGTAGTCGTAGAAGTTGCCTGCAACCAGCTGCCCCTCCGCGTCGTATGAGAGGTGTTCGTATAGCGCGGCCGAGATGCCGTGCACCGTCGCGCCGTGCACCTGGCCCTCGATCACCATCGGGTTGATCGGGGTGCCGCAATCGTCGACCATCGCGTACCGCAGCAGCCTCGTGTGCCCGGTCTCCTCGTCGATCTCCACCACGCAGGCGTGGACCTGAGTGGCGTAGGTGAGCGTGAGGTTGCCGTACTTGCGCTCGGTATCGGGAATCTCGAAGGGTGCTCGGTACACCGCCCGTCCCACGAGGCCGACCTCGTCGGCGACCTCCGGCGGAAGGTCGGCGGGAGAGAAGTGCACGATGCCTGCGACCGCGGAGAACGGCAGCGCCCGGTCGGGGTCGTCGGCGACCACGGCGTGCCCGTCGACCAGCGTGATGTCGTCCGGCGTGCAGCCGAGGGCGCTCGCCGCCACCAGGTTGATCTCGTGCGCGAGTTTCTTCGTGGCATTGAGGATCGCGCCGATTCCGGTGACCGCGAACTGGGACGCGTACGACCCGGACATCCCGGTCTGCGCGGACAGAGCCGAGTCACTTCCCCGCTGTACCTGGACCTCGTCATAGGCGACGCCCAACATGTCTGCGACCACCTGGGCGATGGTGGTCTCGTGTCCCTGGCCGAACGCGACCCCGCCGGTCGTGGCGTACACGGTGCCGTCGGCGCCGAGCCGGACCAACCCGCCCTCTGTGTTGCCGCTGAACGGAAGCTCACCGTTGATCAGCCGAGCCTGACCGAGGTTGTTCGTGCCGGAATCCAGAGTGGACCCGATTCCGATGCCGATTCGCTTCCCGCTTCCTGATAGCCTCTCCTGGAGTTCGCGGGCACCGCGGTAGTCGATCAGGTCCAGCGCCTTGCGCAGGGACAGCGGCAGGTCCCCCGAGTCGTACACGCAACCGTTGACCGTGGTGTACGGGTACTGCTCGGGTTGCACGTAGTTGCGGGTGCGGAACTCGACAGGGTCGAAGCCGAGCTTGTGCGCGGCGATATCCATCATCCGCTCGACCAGCCACAGGTGCTGCATTCGCGAGTAGCCACGGTTCGGGTGCACGGGTCCCTTGTTCGTGTACACCGAGCGGTAGTGCACCTTGAGGTGTTTGAGCTGGTAGCATGCGTTGGCTACCTGGGTCCAGATCACCCCGCCGAGCGGCTCGTACCGGGTGTACGCTCCGACATCGTCGAGCGCGTCATAGGTCAAGCCCAGCACTGTCCCGTCGCGCTGCACGGCCATCCGGACGTCACGGAACCATCGTTCGTTGCCGTGTCCGCCTGCTTGATGGTGCTCGGTGCGGGTCTCCGTCCAGCGCATCGGACGTCCGAGCTTGCGTGACAGCAGCGCGGCGGCGGTGGCGGGGATGTGCATGTTCAGCTTGAGCCCGAACGAGCCGCCGATGTCCTTGCTGAGCACCCGGAGCTTGCTGAACGGATGGCGCAGTGCCACGGACAGGTTCAGGGTGGCCAGCTGCGGGGTGGCGAAACCGCCCGTGAAGGTGAAGGTGTCCACACCGGCGTCGTACTCCACGGTGATCGCTCCGCACTCGAGTGGGGTGGAGGAGAACCGGTGGAAGTGCAGCTCGTCGACTTCGATGACGTGGTCGGCGTTGTCCATGGCGAAGTCGATGTCGCCCCAGTCGTACAGTGAGTCGAAGGCGACGTTGGTGCCGACCGGTTCGTGGACGAGCGGGGCGTCGGGCTGGACGGCCTCGCGCGCGTCGACCACGTGTGGCAGCGGCTCGTACTCCACGACGACGGCTTCGGCGGCGTCGCGGGCGGCCTCGCGGGTTTCGGCGGCCACGGCCACCACCGGTTCGCCTGCGAAACGGGCGATTCCGCCGGACGCGAGGCACCGGTCCACCTCAGCGTCCCCCGGAGGCCCCTGAAGCTCCAGGTACGGGTCCGTCAACGTCTCGACCTCGTCGGGCACGAGGCAGCCGAGGTAGCCGGGAGCCTGCTCGGCGCCGGACACGTCGATGGCGGCGATCCTGGCGTGCGCGTAGGGCGAGCGGACGAATGCGACGTACGCCAGGTGCGCTACGGGGGTGTCGTCACCGAACTCGCCCTGTGCCTTGAGGAGGCGGGCGTCCTCCTTGCGCGGCATCGCCTGTCCGGTGAACCGTCGGGTCACGGTCCCGGGTGCGATGTGCTCAGTGGTCATCGGCTCTCGACCTCCTGTGCCGCGCAGCCGTGTGGCGCGGGAACCTCTTGACCCGCCGCGGCGCGTACGGCCTTGACGATGTTGTGGTAGCCGGTGCAGCGGCAGATGTTGCCCTTCATTCCGCGGCGCACCGATTCCTCAGTGATCTCTTCCCCAGAGGACAGCAGGTCGGTCGCGGTCATGAGCATTCCGGAGGTGCAGTAGCCGCACTGCAGGGCGTGGTAGTCGGCGAAACACCGCTGGAGCCGGTTGAGCGAGCCGTCCTCTCCTTCCAGCGCGGCGGCCGTTTCCACCTCGTCACCGTCCGCCTGCGCGGCCAGCACCATGCACGACTTCACCAGCGTGTCGTCCCAGCGCACAGTGCACGCGCCGCAGTTCCCGGTGTCACAGCCGATCTTCGGGCCGCGCTTGTCGAGCGCGTCGCGCAGCCAGTGCACCAGCAGCGTGCGGTCGGACACGTGGCCGGTTTCGGATCTACCGTCCACGGTGACGGTGATCTCCCTGGTCTCGGCGGTGTGGTCGATCGTCATCGGATGCTCCCTTCGACAGCGGCGCGGAGCGCGCGCCGCAGCTGGACTTCAGCCATTTCCAGGCGGTAGGCCGTCGAGCAATGCACGTCTTCCGTGGGCCGCACGTCGACCTCCCGCAGAGCCGTCGCGGCGTCGGCGAGGCCGGGCGACACCCGCGCGCTGGAAAGCGATCGTTCGACCGAGTGCAGGCGAAGGGGTGAGCCGTACACGGCGCCGAGGACGGCGCGGGCGTCGGTGACGAACCCCTCGCCAGTGCCACCGGTGCCATCTCTGTCGAGTCGTACGACCGCGCGAGCGATCGCCCACGAGTCGGCACCGACCTGCAGGTGCTCGTGTGCCACTACGGATCCCGGAGGCATGGCGGGGACCTCGACCGCGACGAGCAGCTCACCGCGGCGGAGACCGGTGGCGAGCGTGCCGACGAAGAACTCATCCGCCCGCAGCACGCGCTCGCCGTCCGTCCCGAGCACCCGGAACCGGGCGTCCAGCGCGGCGAGCAACGGCGGGAAGTTGTTCGCCGGGTCGTTGAGACAGCAGTTGCCGCCGATCGTGCCGCGGTTGCGGACCTGCCGGTCGACAAGGCTCGCCGCCATGTCCGCCACGGCGGGATGCGTCCGCCGGGTTTCGGATGAGCCGGCGAGGGCGCTGTAGGTCACCGCGGCCCCGATGATCAGGGTGCCGTCCTCGCGATGCCGGATATCGCGCAGCGCCGAGATCCGGTGCACGTCGACCAGCGCGGCCGGACGGGCCAGGTCGAGCTTGAGCATGTTCAGCAATGTCTGGCCGCCGGCAAGCACCACGCTGCCGTCCATCTCGGACAGCAGCGCCGCGGCGTCGCCGGGAGTTTCCGGCCGGAGGTACCTCAGCGGTGGTAGCAGCATGGCGGGCCGTCCTCAGAACTCGGGGTGCGGTGCGGCCACGTGGTACGCGCCGCCGTGGAACACCAGTGGGTCGCCGTCGGCCGTGTCGAAGCGCTCGACCTCGGCGATACAGATCACGTGGTCACCGGCGTCCACCCAGCGCACCGGGCGGCACTGGAAGCGGGCGAGCGCGCCCTCGATCAGCGGTGCCGCACCGAGTCCCTCGGTGGTCGCCACGCCATCGAACTTGTCCGGCGCCGGAGTGGCGAACTGTGTGGACAGCCGGTGCTGCTCGGCGGCGAGCACGTTGACCGCGAAGTGCGTGGCCTGCGCGAGGTCCGGCAGGCTCGGCGCGCGCTTGGCAGGGCACCACGCCACCAGAGGCGGCTCCAACGACACCGAGGTGAACGAGTTCGCGGTGACACCGATCCGGTGGCCGCCCGCGGTGCTGGCGGTGATCACGGTGACGCCGGTGGTGTACCGGCCGAGAGCGGTGCGCAGTTCGCGCGGATCGAAGTCGCGGGTAACGGCGTGCTCGGTCAGGGTGCTGGTCATCGTTCCTCCGCGAAGGGGTCAGGGGTTCAGGCGGCGATCGACGCGAGGTAGCTCTGGGCGCTCGCGGGATCCATGAACCAGTGGAAGAAGTCACGGGGGTCGTCGAATCCGTTGGCGAACCGGCGCGCGATCCTCGGATGGTCGTTCGCGGCGCCGAGCAGGTCGAGCGCGTGCGATGGCGGTGGCGCGAGCAGCGCGTTCGTCCACCCGGCTACGTACTGCGCGTAGTCCCAGTACCTCTCGAAGGTTTCCCGCATGAAGGCGCGGTCGAACGGCCGGTCGCCGTGTTCGAGAATGCTGGACAGATACGATGCCGCGCACTTGCTGGCGTTGTTGGAGCCCTGGCCGGTGATCGGGTCGTTGAGCACGACCACGTCGGCGAGGCCGAGCACGTACGAGCCAGACGGCAGCACGCCGACGGGCTTGCGCACGGTCGGCGGGAACCGGCCCGCGAGGACGCCGTTGTCGTCGGTGAGCCGCAGGTCGCCGCAGCGTTCGGCCTCCCACGGCAGGAACTCCTCGAGGATCCGCACCGATGTCTCGAGGTGCTGCTGGGGCGAGCGGACATCGCTCCAGCAGTCCATCGGCCCGCCGGGAACCCCCTCGAACACCATGATCTCGCAGGGACCTGTGGTCGTGAGGGCCGGGAAGACGAAGTACTCGCCCACGCCGGGGATCAGGTTGAACGACACCGCCGAGAACTCCTCGCGCGGCCGCATACCGGCCACGTACGTCAGGGCGAGCGCGCGCTGCGGCTCGTCGTAGGTGGAGCGTTCGGCGTCGCGTTCGAACAGCTTCGACACGTCCCCCTTGCCCGCCGCGACGAGCACCAGGTCGGAGGAGCGCGCGTAGGACTCGAGGTCGTCGATCCCGGCCTCCATGATGTCGAGCTTGCCGCCGCGCAGCTCGAACTCGTTCATCCAGGCGGGAATCTTCACTCGCTGGTCGACCGACTGTGCCGGTACGTCCAGCCGGGACGCCCACGAGATGGCCCTGCCTCCCTCGCCGTCCGGCACGGTGAATCCAATACCCTCCACCGGCGGGCACCGCTCGTCCCACAGGTTCAGGCCGAGCATGCGCTCCCTGGCGAGCGAACTACCGAACATGCACTGGCTGGACATGACTTTCCCGGCGCGGATATCGTCCGGCGTCCGGTTGGAGACGACGGTGACGTCGTAACCGTGGTCGAGCAGGCCGATGCCGAGCTGAAGGCCGGCTTGGCCTGCACCGACGATGGTGATGGTGCGCATGGGTTACCTCCGGGGGTCGGAGAGCTGGGAGATGGCCGGGACGGCCTGTTCGGGACCCATCGCCGAGTAGCCACCGTCGGCGGCCCAATCGGCTCCGGTGACGAAGGACGCCGCTTCCGAGCAGAGAAACGCCACGACCGTGGCGACTTCCTCGGGATCGCCTGCGCGGCCGAGGACGTGGAACGGCGCGGCGACGCGGTCGGTACGAGCGCGGTCCGAGCCGGTGAGCTCGTCCATCACCTTCGACCACGTCCATCCCGGACTCACCGAGTTCACGCGGATGCCGTCGGCCGCGAAGTCGAGTGCCATGTTTCGGGTCAGCTGCACGAGCGCCGCCTTGCTGACCGGATATATCCAGCGCTCGCTCTGCGCGACTTTCGCCGAGATCGACGTGAAGTTCACGATGGCGCCGCCCCTGTCCTTCATGTGCGGGCGCGCCGCCTGCGCGAACATCGCCGCGCTGACGAGGTTGACGTCCAGCGCATGTGCCCACTGTGCGCGGCTGGAATCCGCTCCATCGTCCACATAGGAGCAGGCCAGGTTGACCAGGATATCGATGCCGCCGAAACGGTCGACGGTCTCCGCCACGCAACCGGCGATCTCGGCGTCGTCGGTGATATCTGTATGCCGTGCCAGCACGCCGGTGCCGAGCTGGTGGGCCAGGGCCTTAGCGCCCGCGTCGTCGATGTCGGCGATCATCACGTTGGCTCCGTCACCGTGCAACGCCCGCACCACTGCCTGCCCGATGATCGTTGCGCCGCCGGTCACGACGGCGGTCTTGCCTGCCAGTCGCATCGCACCTCCTGCTATTGGGTTGGTGCGGGACGCTACGGCTGTGACCCAACCCTCACTATCCACCTGGCGAGGCGACTGTGCGTTTCGCGCGGGACAGGCGGATCGGGTGTCGCGGTCGCCCCTGATTCAGGGCATAGTGATGCGTGTCACGGCTAGCAGCGGGCGGAGGTGATCGCCATGGCCGGAAGTCCCGATATGGAAGAGTCGGAGTTCGTCGACCTGCCGCTGTCGCACGGGGAGCATATCCATACCCACGACGTCGAGGAGGCACGTGACCTGGTGGCCAGGGCGTTCTGCGCGCACCAGCTGTTGCCGCTCGAGGGGCAGGGCACACTCGACGCGCGATTCCACTCGGTGCGCCTTGGCCACGTGGGTCTGCACTACCTGGACTACGGCGCGGAGGTCCGTATCGCGCCCGGTCAGTTGCAGGACTTCTTCCTGGTCCAGATGCCGCTGGCCGGGCGTGCGGAAATCCGGTGCGGCAACGAGACACTGCTCTCCGACCCGCATGTGGCGTCCGTGCCTGCGCCTGACCAGGACCTCGTCATGCGGTGGGGTGAGGGGAACAGGCAACTGATCCTGTGGATCGACCGCGCCGGCCTCGAGGATCACCTGAGCAGGATGCTCGGGAAGCGACTGACCCGGCCACTGCGGTTCGACCTGGGCATGGACATGAACCAGCAAGCGATCCGTTCCTGGCGCAACGTCGTAGACCTGCTGCGTCGCGAAGTCGACACGGGTGGCACACTCCCCGCCGAGCCGCTGGCGATGACGGAGCTGCAGCGGCTGCTGTTCAGTCAGCTGCTGCTGGCGCAGCCGAACAACTACAGCGCCGCGCTGCACAGCGAGCCGCTGGCGAGTGCCCCGAAGGTGATCAAGCAGGCCGTCGAGCTGATCGACGCGCACGCTGCCGAGCCGCTCACGGTGGAGGACGTCGCCGAGGCGGTCGGCATCGGCGTCCGTGCGTTGCAGGAGGGGTTCCGGCGGTATCTCGACACCACGCCGATGAACTACCTGCGCGACGTGCGCCTGCGCCGGGTGCGGGCCGAGCTCGAAGTCGCCGACCCGGCCACCACCAACGTCACCGACATCGCCATGCGATGGGGGTTCCTGCACGCCGGACGCTTCGCCGTGCAGTACCGGGAGCGTTTCGGCACGTCACCCTCGGAGACCCTGCGCGGTCGCTGATGGCTCGTGATCCGCGGTGCGGGCGAACCCGGCGCGCGCTGGATTCGCCGCGTCGGCGGGCCACGTGCCTCGTGCTGCGCTCATCATCGCGCGTTTCCGGACAACCGGCGCGCTGAGCGGATAGCCGGGTGTTCGACCAGTTCCTACCGTGACCTGACACACAGCAGCCGATCGAGGAACGAGGTGCCCGGTGGATCCGCAGGACACGGTTCCGGTAGACGCACTGACCGATATGGTCAGCCGAATCTTCACAGCCGCCGGACTGTCCGCAAAGGCGTCCCGGAGCGTGGCGGAGTCCCTGGTGGAGGCCGACTGCCGGGGCATCCCGTCGCACGGCGCAATGCTGGTGCCGATGTACGTGGACCGCCTCCGGTCGGGCTCGGTCAGCACACACGAGGAAGCCGAGGTCGTTGCCGACCACGGCGCGGTCGCAGCGCTCGACGGCCACCACGCGCTCGGCCAGCTCACCGGCGATCAGGCCATGCGGCTCGCCGTGGCCAAGGCGCGGCGGTTCGGCGTCGGGGCTGTGACTGTCCGCCACGCGTTCCACTTCGGCGGTGCGTTCCGTTACGTCCTGGCCGCCGCAGAGCAGGGCTGTGTCGGTATCGCGGCCGCGAACACACGACCGCTCATGCCAGCGCCAGGTGGTGCCGCGCCGGTCGTCGGCAACAACCCGCTCGCGATCGGGGCCCCGGTCGCTGGCCGGACACCGGTCGTGCTCGACATGGCGTTGTCCGAGGCGGCGCTCGGCAAGATCCGGATGGCCGCCGCGGACGGCCGGACCGTACCCGCCACATGGAGCACCGACGCCGAGGGTGTGCCCACTACCGACCCAGTTTCGGCGCTGGCAGGCATGCTGCTCCCCGCGGGCGGCCCCAAGGGCTACGGCCTCGCCGTGATGGTCGACGTGCTCACCGGGGTGCTGTCCGGCGGCGCGTTCGGCGCCGGGGTATCCGGGCTCTACGCGGACACCACCGCGCCCAATGACTGCGCGCACTTCTTCCTGGCGATAGAGCCGGCCGCGTTCGGACCGGACGAGGAGTTCGCAGAGCGGATGGGCGCCTTCGCCGAGGCGATCGCAGCGTCCCCGGTCGCGCCGGGGACCGAGCGGGTGTGCCTGCCGGGCGAGCTGGAGGCATCCCGCCACGCAGAGACGCTTCGCGAGGGCGTTCACCTGGAGCCTGCAGTACGGGACGCGCTCGTCGGGACGGCGCGCGCGCTCGGCATCGACACCGAACCGGCCCTCGAGGGAGGAGTGCGATGAGCGACGAGGTGGACGCTGTCATCATCGGTTCCGGCATCAATGGCCTTGTGGCTGCCGCAGAACTCGGCAAGGCGGGCTGGTCCGTGGCCCTTGTCGAGCGCAACGACACCCTCGGCGGGTTCATCGCTACCGAGGAGCGAACGCTTCCTGGATACCGCCACGACACCTACTCCTCGTGGCATCCCCTGTTCGTATCCGGACCGGCGTACGCCGCGCTCGGTGACGATCTGCACCGCTTCGGGCTGGAGTATCGCAACACCGATGACTGCGTAACCGCGAGCGTCGCCGGCGACGGGCATGTCACGCTCGCCCACCGCGACCCCGAACGCACCGCGGCGCTGTTCGCGCACGATCGCGATCGCGAGACCTACCTGGCGGCGCTGGGCGCGTTCGCCAGGATCGCCGAGCCGTTCGGCGCGCTCCTCGGCAGTGAGCTGTGGTCGCCACGGCTCGTGCGGCGGGCGCTGCGGCTCGCACGTGCCGCCGGTCGTCCGGGACTGGCACGGCTGTCGCGGGACGCTGTCACCAGCGGTCGCGCCTATTGCCGGCGCGACTTCGTCGGTGACGAGGTCGACCACCTGTGGACGCCCTGGCTGCTGCACGCAGGCCTCTCACCGGACCACGCCTCCGGCGGGATGATGATCCCGGTCCTCGCCGCCACGATGCACGGTTTCGGCCTGCCCGTCGTCGCGGGCGGGTCGGCCCGGCTGGTCGACGCGTTCGGCAAGATGTTCGCCGAGCTCGGAGTCGATGTGCGGACCGGTGCCGAAGTCGAGCGCGTGCTCGTCTACCGGGAACGCGCCACGGGCGTGGTCGCCGGGGGGCGCACCATCCGCGCCCGCCGCGCAGTGCTGGCCTCGTGCACACCGACCGCATTGGTGCGTGACCTGCTGCCGACCGGGTCCGTGCCGGCCCGCTTCGAAGACGAGGCCGCCAGGTATCGCTATGGACGCGGGGCAGCGCAGATCCACGTCGCGCTGTCCGAACCACCGGCGTGGCGCGAACCGGACCTCGGGCGTGTGCCGCTCATCCACCTGTCCGACGGGGCGGCGAGCACCGGTATCGCATGCGCGCAGGCCGAGGCGGGCATGCTTCCGGCGACACCCACCGTGGTGGTCGGTCAGCAGCATGTGCTCGACTCGACGCGCGTGCCCGAGGGCGCCGCGGCGCTGTGGCTCCAGTTGCAGGAGGTGCCGTTCGCCCCGACCGGCGACGCCGCGGGCGAGCTCGACACCGGCGACGGGTGGACGCGCGAACTGGCCGGAAGCTACGCGCGCCGCGTCCTCGACAGGGTCGCCTCGCACGCTCCCGGGCTGGGCGACCGGGTGCGTGCGATCGATGTCATCACGCCAGTAGACCTGGCCGCGCACAACGTCAACGCGGTACACGGTGACCCCTACGGCGGCTCCGCTGAACTCGACCAGAACTTCTTCTGGCGCCCCACCCCCGCCTGCGGCAGCCATGCCACCCCGGTGCGCGGGCTGTGGCACATCGGCTCCTCCACCCACCCCGGGCCCGGCCTCGCCGGGGCGTCCGGGCATCTGGTGGCCCAGCGACTCATCACCCGCCGCCGCTGACCCCGACCAGCAGGAGAGACACCATGAAATCCAGCTTCGACGCCCGCGACGACGTGCTCCTCGTGACCGGAGGGGCGAGCGGGATCGGTGGCGCGACCGCTCGCGCCTTCGCCGAACGCGGTGGCAATGCTGTCGTATTCGACATCGCCCCCAGCGAGGACCTCGCCGGGCTCGATCGGGTCGAGCAAGTTCAAGTCGATGTATCCGACCGGGACGCGGTCGTCGAGGCGGTCGAAGCGGTGGTCGCCCGGCATGGCCGCATCGACGCGCTCGTGGCCGGTGCCGCCGTGCAGCCGCGTTGCGACGTGGCCGGCATGGATCCCCGCGCGTGGCGGCGGACCCTCGCGGTGAATCTGGACGGTGTCGTCTGGTGCAGCCAGGCGGTGCTGCCGGGCATGATCGCCCGCAGGTCCGGCAGCATCGTGGTGTTCTCGTCCGGTTTGGCGCACTCCGGACGCGCCCAGGCGTCGGCGTACGCGGCGAGCAAGGGCGCGCTGATCTCCTACGCCAAGTCACTGGCGGCCGAGGTTGCCGACTACCGGGTGCGGGTCAACACGATCTTTCCCGGTGTGGTCGACACTGCACAGTTCCGTGCGGCGAACCCGGCGGGAGGTGAACGTGAGTACTGGTCGGCCACGACCGGCATCGGTGAACCGGACGACGTGGTCGGCTGCCTGCTGTTCCTGCTGTCCGACGCAGCGACGATGACCGGGTCGACGCTGACCCGCGAGCGCGCCTTCGCGGAGGAGACGGTCGCATGACGGCGCCGGACGCGCTGCCCGTCGCCGTGGTCGGTGGCGGCCCAATCGGGCTGATCACTGCGCTCGGCCTCGTGCACCACGGGATCTCGGTCGTGGTGTTCGAGGAGGACCAGACGCTTTCCATGGACACCAAGGCAGGCACGGTACTGACCCGCACGCTCGAGGTGCTGCACCGTTACTGCGCCGTGGACGCGGTGCTGCGCGCCTCGCTGCGCATCGACGAGATCGGTGACCTGGACCGGGCGACCGGAACTTCCCGCGACAGCGTGCTCACCGGCACGCTGGCAGGCGACACTCGGTACCCGTTCGTCGTCAACATCCCGCAGCACCACCTCGAGCCGGTGCTGCGCGCCAGGCTGGAGCGCCTGGCGCCCGGTGTCCTGCACATGAGCCACAGGATGGTCGGGTTTACCCAGCACGACGAGCACGTCGAGCTCGTACTGGACACCCCAGAGGGCGAGCACCGCGTAGCAGCGCGCTACCTGCTGGCCTGCGACGGCGGCCGGTCGCAGACTCGCGAGCAGCTGGGCATCACGGTCGACGGCCACACCCTCGCTCAGCGGTACATGCTCGTTGACCTCGAGGTGGACCTCGATGTGGCCAACCCGCGTGACTACCCCTACCTCGCCTACTTCGGCGACCCGTTCGAGTGGATGATCCTGGTGCGCCAGCCGCACTGCTGGCGCTTCCTCTACCCGCTCGAACCGGGGCGGCCGGAACCGGACAGGGACGAACTCGTCGCCAAGGCTAAGCGCTTCATCGGTGACGTCGACGGTCTGCATGTGCTCGGTACCAACATCTACCCGGTGCACCATCGGGTCGCTGACCGTTGGCGGGACGGCCGGGTATTCCTCATGGGGGACGCGGCGCACCTGATCACCCCGATGTGGGCGCTTGGCCTGAACACCGGCGTGCTCGACACATCCAACCTGCCCTGGCGCCTGGCGTGGGTGCTGCGGGGCTGGGCGGATGAGTCACTACTGGACGGGTACGAGCGCGAGCAGGCCCCCGTGGCGATCCGCGGCTCCGGCGAGATGGCCGAGGCCGCCCGCGCCTACATGGACCGTCGCGATGGCGGCGTCGCTGCCATGGCCGGTGGCGGCTGGGGTGTGGCGGTTACGCGTTCCCTGCTCGGCGTGCGGCTGGATGTCGACGGCACCGGTGACTGGTCAATGATCGCGACCGGTGACGCGCCGCGCCCGGCCCACGCCGGGGACCGGATCCCGGATGTGCGGTTGTTCGGCCAGCACGGCGAGAGCAATGTCCACGATCTGTGCGCCGACTCGTTCGTCGCACTGTACTTCACTGACGCGCGCCGCCGCCCGAGGCTGCCCGTCGACGACGAACCGGGCCTCCGGCGTTACCTGGTCAGTCGCTGGGACACCCCGCTCGATTCCGGTCTGCGGGACCGGGCCCTGTTCGACCCGGGGGAGCACGCTACCAGCCGGATCGGCGTGCCTGTGGACACCGCGATCCTCGTCCGTCCGGATGGGCATATCGCGGCGGTCGTGCCGTTCGACCCGGCAGCGCCGGAGAACGATCCCGTCGCCGAAGCCTACGCACGGATCATCGGCCGGGTTCCGGCCAGACAAGGAGCACTGATATGACAGCGGGAGCCACCGTGTACAGCCCGGACGGGACACCTGTCGTACTGGCCGAGATCGGTCAGACGATGCTTCTCGAGAATCGCCGAGTGCGCATCTGGGAGGTCGCTCTCGACCCCGGCGGTTCGCAGCCGTGGCACCTTCACCACAACCCCTACCTCGTGGTGAACATCGAGGCTTCACCCGGACGGATGGACTGGTTCGATGGCGCACCGCCCCGGTACATCAGTGAGCACGTCGGTGGCGTGATCTTTCGGCCCACCTCGCCGGTGCACATGCTCACGAACATCGGCCCAACCCCGTACCGCAACCGGCTTATCGAGCTACGCGACATCGGCGAAGACGTACTCGGCGACGTCGAACCCGCGCTCGTGCCCGAGCCGGCGCCACCGGCGCCAGAGCTGGTTCACACCCCACAGGGCGAGGAGACCAAGACCGGACCGGTCGGTCACCACATCGTGTTCGAGACCGACCTGGTGCGGGCGTGGGAGATCGTGCTCGACCCTGGCGCGACGCTGACCTGGCATCGCCACCGGAACCCGCACGTCGTGGTCACCCTGGACGGTTCCGATACCCGCACCGACACTCTCGCCGGTTCCGGGACGGTCGAGACAGAGGCGTCCGGATCGGTGCGCTACCGGGTGCCTGGCGATGTCCAGACCCTCGTCAACGCGGGCCCGACCCGCTACCGCAGCCGCCTGATCGAACTCAAGTACCTGGGAGAGAACAGATGATCGACACGAACTCCGGACGGCTCGTGCCGCCGCCACCGCGCCCGGAAGGCGTCACCGTGGAGGAATGGCTCAACAACATCTCCGAGCCCGCGCGTTACTCCGGCGAGGCGCCCGACCGCTCGCGTGAACAAGTCGAGACTGGTCCGGACGGAGGGGCGCTCGGCAGGTTCCGAGAGATCCTGCTGCGGACCGATGACCTCGGGTGGGTAGAGAAGACCCTGGCCGGCCTGTCACACAAACCGCTATGGCGCGACGACGAGACGGGGGCGTCGATCTCCCTGGTCCGCTTCGAGAAGGGATCCGGCATCCCGTCCCGCCACTCGCACGCCTCGAACCAGTTCATGTTCTGCATGAAAGGCCGTTACACCTACGTCCCCACCGGCCTCACGCTCACCGAAGGCAGCTTCTACTGGAACCCCAAGGGCAGCATGCACGGACCGACTCTCGCCGAGGAGGAGTCGATCCTGCTCGAGGTCTACGACGGCCCGCACTACCCGACCCAGCCCGACTGGTACTCCAGTCCTGAAGACGCCCGATAGGAGGACGCATGCCCAAGCACGAGGTCATCTCGCCCGACCTGGCCGTCCCGAACGGACACTTCGCGCAGGCCACTACCGTGCCCGCACAGGGGCGCCTGCTGTTCATCTCCGGAATGACTGCCCGCGACGCCACCGGTGATGTCACAGGCGTCGGTGACATCACCGCACAGACACACCAGGTCTGCCAGAATCTCGAAGCGGCCGTGAAAGCCGCCGGTGGCACGGTGGACGATATCGCTCGTGTCGACGTCTACGTGCGCAACATGGCGGACTTCGCCGCCATCCACGCCGTGCGCAGGCAGTACTTCACGGGCGTCGCGCCTGCCTCGACGATGGTCGAGGTGTCCGGGTTCGTGCACGAGGACTACCTGATCGAGATCAACGCGATCGCCCTGCTGCCAGAGGAGGAGCGGACGTGAAGCTCGCTACTGTCCGCGTCGGCGGCAAGGATCGGCTCGCCGCGGTGGCGGAGGACGATACCGTCGCCGTGCTATCAGCCGCCACACCCACGCTCGACGACATTGTCCGAGGCGGAGCAACGGTGCTCGACTCACTCCGGAAGGATCTCGCGTACGCGGAGCGCCACTCCCTCGACGCGGTGCGCTTGAGCGCACCCCTTCGCTGGTTCAACCGAGACATCCTGTGTACCGGCTGGAACTACTGGGATCATTTCGAGGAGTCCAGTGGCAGGCGGGAGGGACAGGACCCGGCGGAGCGACCGCAGCACCCCACGTTCTTCACCAAAGGACCGGGTACCGTCGTCGGCCCTGAGGGTGACCTCGCGCACGACCCGGAGATCTCGACAAAATGGGACTACGAAGCCGAGGTCGCGCTCGTGATCGGCAGGACCGGCCGCTCCATCCCCGAGAAGCGCGCGTGGGAGCACGTTTTCGGGCTATGTGTAGCCAACGACGTGTCCCAACGCGACCTGCAACGCAGGCACGGTGGTCAGTGGCTCAAGGGCAAGAGCGTCGACGGCACCATGCCGCTCGGCCCATGGATCACCACGACCGACGAGATCGCGGACCCGTACGACCTGACCGTTCGTTGCGCGGTCAACGGCGTCACGTTACAGGAGGCCTCGACCCGGCAGGTCGCGTTCGGATTCGAGCGCATCATCGCCGAGCTGAGCTGGGGGATGACCCTGCACGCCGGCGACGTGGTCCTCACTGGCACGCCGAGCGGGGTCGGCAATGCCCGCGATCCGCAGGTATTCCTGCGTCAGGGTGATGAGGTGGTTACCGAGATCAGCGGGCTCGGCAGGCTGCGTAACCGCGTCGTGCCCCGCGACCTCAGCAGCTATCACGGGTAGGGCGTGACTGTCCTGCGCGTCCTCACCCGGCGGGGGCCACCTCGATCGGGATGCCGTTGAGCACCGCCGTGCCGGACAGCGCGTCGAGTAGCTGCTCGTCGGTGAGGAAGTTGGAGTTCACCCCGGGGTGCTCGGTTGCCACCGAGGCGCGCACGCCGTCCACGTCGTGCCCCCAGCCATGCGGGATGCTGACCACCCCCGGCGAGAGCTCCGTGGCGACCTCCACGCGGACGTCGACCGTCCCCGCGCGGGAGCTGATCGTCGCCAGCCCGCCGTCCCGCAGGCCCAGCCTGCCCGCGTCGTCCGGGTGCACCTGCGCCGTGCACCGGTTGCTGCCGCGCACCAGCGGTTCCAGGTTGTGCATCCACGAGTTGTTCGAGCTCAGGTGCCGCCTGCCGATCAGCACCATCTCCCCGTTGCGCGGCCGGGTCAGCTCGGCGGCCAGCCGGGGGACATCGCTGGTGATCTCCTCCGGAGCGAGCTCGATGCGCCCCGAGGCCGTGTTCAGCACCCCGGGGACGCGGGGCCGCAGCGGACCCAGATCGACACCGTGCGGGGCGGCTTCCAGATCGGCCAGCGTCAGGTCGTACGGGCCCGATCGCAGCATGATGTCCAGCATCCGTTCCGGACCCGTCCGGTCGGCGACGGCTGACGGGTCCACGCCCTTGCGCTTGGCCGTGTCGCCTGCCACGAACTCGTCCAGGGCGTCCACGTCGGCGTCCGGTCCCTGCCCGGTAACGATGCCCGTCAGCCGCAGCATGGTGCGCCACTCCTGCGGCAGGTCCGACTCGAGCGCGGCAGGCGTCCAGTTGGCCACGTTGCGCACCGCGAGCTGGTACAGCGCGATGTCGTAGTGCGGGCGCTCCAGTGGCGTCGGGCCCGGCAGGATCACGTCGGCGTGCCGGGAGGTCTCGTTGACGTAGATGTCCAGCGACACCATGAAGTCCAGCTCACCGAGCGCCTCGGTGAGCTTGCCGGCGTTCGGGCTGCTCACGGCCGGGTTGCCGCAGACGGTCAGCAGGGCGCGCACCTGCCCCTCGCCGGGGGTGCGGATCTCGTCAGCCAGCGTGGCCACCGGCGCCTCGCCGAACACCTCCGGCAAGCCGCGCACCCGGGTGTGCCAGCGGCCGTGCCGGAACGGGCGGCTGCTCGCCGGGGGTGCCGCCGCCGGCTGCGGGAACATCGCCCCGCCAGGGCGGTCCAGGTTGCCGGTGAGCACGTTGAGCACGTCCACAAGCCAGCTGGCCAGGGTCCCGAACGACTGGGTGGTGGTGCCGATCCTGCCGTAGACGGCAGCGCACTCGGCCCCGGCGAGCTCGACGGCCATCCTGCGGATCTCCCCGGCGGCGATGCCGGTCGGCCCGGCGACCGCCTCCGGGGTGAACGGCTGGGCCAGCTCGCGCACGTCGGTGACCCCGTTGACGTGTTCAGCGAGCCCGCCCGGGTCGGCGAGCCCTTCGGCGAACAGCACGTTGACCATCGCGAACAGCAGCAGCGCGTCGGTTCCCGGCCGGATGGCGTGGTGCTCGTCGGCGATCTCGGTGGTGCGGGTGTGCCGCGGATCGACCACGACGAGCTTGCCGCCCCGCTTGCCGAGCGCGCGGAGACGCTTGCGGATGTTCGGTGCCGTCATCAGGCTGCCGTTGGACACGAGCGGGTTCGCGCCGAGCACGAGCAGGTGCTGGGTACGGTCCACATCGGGCACCGGGATGCTGAACGGGTGGCCGAAGAGGTAGCCGGAGGAGAAGTGCTTCGGGATCTGGTCCACAGTGCCCGCGGTGTAGAAGTTCTTCGTCCCGATCGCCCTGTACAGCGCAGGCCCGTACAGCGCCGTGGACAGGTTGTGCACGGCGGGGTTCCCGGCGTACACGGCCACCGAGTCCGGTCCGTGCTCGGCGAGGATCGGGCGCAGCCGTGCGTCGATCTCGGCGAACGCCTCCTCCCAGCTGGCCTCGACGAGGGAACCGCCGCGGCGGACCAGGGGTGTGCGCAGCCGGTCCGGGTCGTGGTGCAGCGCCGGCAGGGACGCGCCCTTCGGGCACACGTAGCCGTGCGAGAACACGTCCTCGGGATCGCCCCGCGCCTCGGTGACCCGGTCGCCCTCGACCGTGACCCGCAGTCCGCAGGTCGCTTCGCACAAGGGGCAGGTGACGGTGGCGGAAGGCATGGCTCACCTCGAGGGCTCGGCGGCAGGGTGAAACCAGGGTATGTGGCCCTACTGACAATCCGTCAAGAATGCTGCTGGCTTACCTGCTCGGGACCGGGCGTGGGGTCGATCGGTTTGCGTATCTCGCCGACGTAGCGCCAGACGCCGTAGACGGTGCTCGCGACGACCAGCCCGATCAGGACCCACACGACCGTTGTTTCCAGCCACTGGGGAACCAGGGTGAGCAGCCCCGCCGCGTAGAAACCCGCGAACAGCACCACCGGCACCCACAGGATCGCGCCGAGCGTGCTGCCCCACGCGTATCGCCTGCGATCCATCCCTGCCGCGCCCGCGATGAGCGGCGTGAGCGTGCCTGCCCACGGGATCCACCGGGCCGCGACGACCGCGAGGACCCCGTGCCTGTTCAGGAACGTCCGTGCACGGTCCACCTTCTCCCTGCTCAGCAGCGTCCCGCCCTTCCTGGCAGCCACGACGGTCCCCGCCTTGTGGCCGATCACGTAACCGGTGAGGTTGCCCGCGATGGCGGCGATGGTGGCCGCGACCGCCATCAGCCATACCTGCAGGTCGGCGCCCTGCTGGGCGAGCATGATCCCGACAGGGAAGAGCAGGGTTCCACCGGGCAGTACCAGTCCGATGATCAGACCGCACTGGGCGAAGATGAAGCTCAGCACGACCAGCCAGAGCATCACCGGGCCCGCGCCGGTGAGCAGATCGAGACCGACGTCAGCTGCGCCGGCATATTCGGTGACCACTATCAAGAGCCTAACTGGATTCGCGCGGCACTCGCTCGCTGCCGGAGTCGGCGAGCAGGGACCTTACGCATGGCGTCTGCTTCGCAGTTGGCGAGTCGGCCGGGACCGATGCGGTGGACACGCCTGTGTCGCGGCGCGCACCCGCGTTCTGTGCCGTGCTGATCAAGGCTTGTATGCACCCCCGTCGCCGGAACTTATCACCGTCATCGCCGTCAGCGGGTACCACGGCGGGCCGCCCAAGGACACTCGCGCGAGCGGCAACGCGAGTGCGGGGCCGCGCGGTGAATCACGCCGGGGAGCTCGGGCGGTAACACGAATTCACGAGAACTCCGGTCGCTACCCACGTTGGTTGCTAGGCTGCGCGCGATGAGTCGCAGATGGGGATCCGTAGCGTCCGGTGACGGCGAGTCGCAGCGGGACCCTCGATGACGGCGGCTCGTGCGGGAAACGCATCGTGCTGGGTGCCGGCTCCCCAGCCGGCGACCGAGAAGATCACCCGTAGGTGCACGTGGCTCGGCCTCGGCGTGGTCGTACCCGCACCGATCGGATTGGTCGCGGCCATCGTGTCGCGACAGGTGGTGGTCGCCGACGGCGAACGCCTCCGGGTCTGGCTGATCTATCCCGCATCCATTCCGTTCATGTGCGCCTTCGTGGCCGGTGGGGTTGCGCTCGCGGTGCGAACCTGGGTCCAGCCGGGCCGTGTTGATGTGGCTTCCGTTCGGTCCCTGCGTAACGTGTGCACCGGAGCGTGCGTGATCGCCTCGCTGAGTGCGGCGGTGGCGATCGGACTGCTTGCCGGTATGTCCCCGGCGATCGAGTCCGGCGCGGCCGCCGTGCTGTACGGGGCGATGATCCTGCTCGGCGTCGCGCTGACCGTCACGTGCCTCGTCGTGCAGCGACCTCTGCTGTGGCGGTCGCCCTACTGCGATCCGGATAGTGCTCGTCACGATTGATGCGCGGGTCAGCGTTCGTGGGGCGCCTCGGACCGGTGATCGTCACTACTCCCGCTGCCGGAGTCGGCGAGAGGGAGCTCCCGCATGAACAGCAGCAGTACGAACGCGGTGACGGCGACACCTGCGGCGACGTAGAACACCAGGCTCACCGACTCGGAGAAGCCCATCAGGAATGGCTGGGCTTGTTCGACCGGCAGGTCCTTGAGGAAGGACGAGTCCCGCATGATGTCCACATCGCCGTTGGCGAGTTCGCCGGGGCCCATGCCCAGGCGGGCGGCGGCGTTGTGGATGTTGTGGGTCAGCGTGCTGAACAGGATGGACAGGAACACGGCGACGCCGAGTGTCCCGCCGATCTGGCGGAAGAACGTGGCCGATGCGGTGGATACGCCCATGTCGCGGCGCGGTCCGGCGTTCTGTGCGGTGATGACCAACGTCTGCATGCATCCACCGAGGCCGAAACCTATCACCGCCATCGCCGTCAGCGGGTGCCACAGCGGGCTGTCCCAGGACACCTGCGCGAACAGCAACGACCCGAGCGCGATGCAGGCCGTGCCGGTCACCGGCAGGATCTTGTAGCGCCCCGTCGCGGCGATCACGCGGCCGGTGATGGTCGTCCCGGTCATGATCCCCAGCATCATCGGCACGGTGAGCAGGCCGGCCTGGGTGGGTGAGTACCCGTGCACGATCTGCAGGTACTGCGGGATCAGCGTCACCGAGCCGAACAAGCCCACACCGATGAGGATGCTCGCCGCGATGGCCACGCTGAACGTGGAGCTGCGGAACAGCCGCATGGGGATCAGCGCGGCATCACCCATCCGGTGCTCCACCCAGAGGAACAGGGTGATCCCGATGGCGACCATCGCGTAGCAGGCCAGCGCGGGGATCGAACCCCACCCCCACTCGCGGCCCTGCTCGGCGACGAGCAGCAGCGGGAACACGCTGCAGGCCAGGAACACCGCACCGCGCCAGTCGATGCGGTGCCGCTGCCGCTCGTGCGGCACGTTGAGCACCTTGAACACGACGAACAGCGCCGCGATGCCGATGGGCACGTTGATGCCGAAGACCCAGCGCCAGCCCGCGATGCCGGCGAAGGTGTCCATGCCGGCGAACAGCCCGCCTATGACCGGGCCGAGCACGCTGGCCAGCGCGAACATGGCCACGATGTAGCCCTGGTACTTGGCTCGCTTGCGGGGCGCGACGATGTCGCCGATGATCGTGATCGCCAGCGACATCAGGCCGCCACCGCCGAGCCCCTGCAACGCGCGGAACGCCGCAAGGCTGTACATCGACTGGGCGAGCGTGCAGGCCAGCGACCCCACCAGGAAGACCGTGATCGCGGTCAGGAAGAGCGGTTTGCGCCCGTAGATGTCGGAGAGCTTGCCGTAGATGGGCGTGGCGATGGTCGCCGTGATCAGGTAGGCGGTCGTCGCCCACGCCTGCATGCTCAGGCCCTGGAGATCGTCGGCGATGGTGCGGATCGCGGTGGACAGGATGGTGTTGTCCAGCGCCGCGAGGAACATTCCCATCAGCAGTCCGGACAGGATGGACAGGATCTGCTTGTGGGTCAGCGGCGAGTACCACTCGTCCTGCGGGGCCGGCTGGGTGCGAGGGGGTGTTGTTGTCACTGGCCGTCGCTCCCGCCACTCGGGTGCTCATCGGTCCCGACCAGCGGCACGGCGGCGAGGTCGTTGTCGAGCAGGTCGGAGTTCAGCCGCCCGAGCAGTGTGATCAGGTGCTCGACGTCCTCCGGGTCCCAGTCGCGCACGGTCGCGGCGAGCCACCTGTTGCGGGCGGCTCGGGCACCTTCGTACACCCGCATCCCTTCCTCGGTGGGCGCGAGCAGGCAGGCGCGGCCGTCATCGGGGTCGGCCTGGCGTTCGAGCAGGCCGTGATGCACCAGCGTGCTGGTCTGCCTGCTGACCGTGGAGATCTCGGTGTGCAGCAGCTCCGCCAGGGCGGAGGTGCGCAGGGGCCCGCCGTGGACCAGGTTGCCGAGGATCGCGAAGGTGCCCTGCTCGATGCCGTGCGGCTGGGCCTTGGCCAGCCGTGCGGTTGCCTTGTTGAGCAACCGGACGAACCGGATGAGCTCGGTGCCGAGTGCGTCGGCCGAGTCGACGACGTCGCCGGGGGCGGCGTGCTGCGCTGAAGGCGGCATGCGGTGATCGGGCTCCTTGATCGCTTCTTGTGCTCACCAACTAGTTGCTCGATACAAATATATTGGCACACCCCGCCGCGAATCCATCGTGTGTGGGCTACGCCGCTCTGTGCCGTGCGCTGAACGACGCTTTCAGCCCGTCTCGTGGACGGAAAGCGTCATTCAGCGTCCGGATCGGGGGGTCGTAGGGTGGGCGCGTGGCGAAGTCAGCGGGTACTCACCTGTTCAACGCGTTCCGTGGCGGGCTGATCGGCACCGCCGAGGTCATTCCCGGCATCAGCGGCGGCACCGTGGCCCTGATCGTCGGCATCTACGACCGGTTGATCATCTCGGCGGGACACGTCGTCGGCGGGCTCAGGCGCGGCGTGACGGATCCGCCACGTGGCAGGGGGCTCGGGGAGGCGCGAGCCGAGTTCCGCAAGGCGGACTGGCCGCTGGTGCTGGCGGCCGTAGCCGGGATGGTGGTGACGATCGTGCTCGCCGCCAAACTGGTCGCCCCCCTCGTGGAGGACCACCCGCAGCGCACCCACGCGCTGTTCTTCGGGCTCGTCCTCGCGGGGCTGTGGGTGCCGTACCGCGCTTCCGGCAAGCGGTGGAGCCCTGCGCACTACGTGCTCGCCCTTGCCGCGGCAGCCGTCGCGTTCGTGCTGACCGGGCTGCCGCCGACCGAGGTCACGCCGCACCCGCTGGTCGTGCTGCTCGCGGCCGGTGTCGCGATCTGCGCGCTGGTGCTACCCGGGCTGTCCGGCTCGTTCCTGCTGCTGACGTTCGGGCTGTACACGGTCACCTTGGATGCGGTCAACGAGCGCGACCTCGGCTACCTGGCCACGTTCGCGCTCGGCGCTTTCGCGGGCCTCGCCCTGTTCGTGAAGCTGCTGCAGTGGCTGCTCGTGCACCATCACCACCTCACGATGGTGGTGATGACCGGGCTGATGGCCGGAGCGCTGCGCGCCCTGTGGCCGTGGCAGCCCTGGGAGGACGAGCAACGCACCCTGCTCGCCCCGAGCTGCGACATCGCCGTCACGACCGGCCTGATCGCGCTCGGCGTGGCCGTGGTCGCGGGCGCGCTGCTCATCGAGCGGCGCGTGGCGTCCCGTTCACGGCACGGGTACGCCTACCGGTGACCGGGTGGACGCCCGTAGGCCCGTAGCCCTGTCCGCCCGGGACGGCGTCCGGGCCGGTTCGCCGCCCGGCACGACCGGCGACGGTGCCGACCATCGCCCGATACCCGGGATTCGCACTACCGTGGGGACATGAGCTCCGAGCTGTTGAACCGCCTGCGCGCCGAGGTCGGCGGCGACGCCGTGGTCACCGACGAGGACATCATGGGCAGCTACTCGCGGGACATGATGCCGATCGCGCCCTACGGCAAACCGCTGGCCGTGGTGATGCCCGGCGACGTCGACGGAGTCCAGGCGTGCGTGCGGGCGTGTGCGGATGCGGGGGTACCGATCGTGCCGCGTGGCGCCGGTAGCGGCCTGACCGGCGCCGCCAACGCCATCGACGGCTGTGTCGTGCTGGTGACCACGAAACTCGACGAGATCGTGGAGATCGACGCGGCGAACCGCCTCGCTGTGGTGCAGCCGGGTGTGGTGAACCTGGACTTCCGGGACGCGGTCAGCAAACACGGCCTGTTCTATCCCCCGGACCCCTCCAGCTACGACTGGTGCACGATCGGCGGCAACCTCGCCACCAACGCGGGCGGCCTGTGCTGCGTGAAGTACGGCGTGACCACCGACTCGGTGCTCGGCCTCGAGGTGGTGCTCGCAGACGGGTCGCTGCTGCGGACCGGCCGCCGTACGGTCAAGGGCGTCGCGGGGTACGACCTGGCCAAGCTGTTCATCGGCAGCGAGGGCACGCTCGGCGTGATCACCCAGGCGACGGTGAGCCTGCGCCCGCTGCCGCAGGCGCCGGCCACGCTCGTCGCCGGGTTCCCCACCACGGCCGCCGCGGGTGACGCGGTGGCCAGGATCGTCGGCGAGGGCCTCGTGCCCTCGCTGATGGAGATCATGGACGCCAGCTCGATCCGGGCCTCGGAGGACTACCTGCGTACCGATCTCGGCACCGGGGACGACACGCAGGCACTGCTGCTGTGCCAGTCGGACTCCGGCGGTGAGGTCGCGCGCCGCGAGATGGACGCGCTCGAGCAGATGTGCCGCGACGCGGGCGCGGGCATGACCTACTCGACCGACGATCTCGCCGAGGGCAACATGCTGCTGCAGGCGCGCAGGGTGGTGCTGACCGCGCTGGAGCTCTACGGCACCTGGCTCACCGATGACGTCGCCGTGCCCCGCACCAGGATCGCGGAGCTGATGACCGGCTGCGCGCGCATCGGCGAGGAGGTCGGCCTGCGCGTCGCGGTCGTCGGGCACGCAGGGGACGGCAACATGCACCCGACCATCGTGTACGACCCCTCGTCGGAGGACGAGACCGCGCGGGCGCACCGCGCGTTCGACGACATCCTGTCCGTCGGCCTGTCCCTCGGTGGCACCGTCACCGGTGAGCACGGCATCGGCAAGATCAAGCAGGCCTGGCTGGAGCGCGAGATCGGCCCGGTCGGCATGCGGGTGCACCGGCAGATCAAAGGGGCGCTCGACCCGCACAACCTGTTCAACCCGAACTCCATGTTCGCCGTGCACGGCGAACCCGACGCCGCAGGGGGCAGCACAGCCGAGCAGTGACCCGGCCGGTGCTGCCGTGACGCTCACAGCAGCGTGAGCACCCCGAGCCCGATCCCCGTGACGAGGCCGAGCGCGCAGGACAGCAGTAGTACGCGCCGCGCCCTGATTCCGCGTGGGCGGCGCTCGCTCGCCCCGGATCCCGTCGCGGCGGCCTCCACGCCGCGCTCGGCGTGCGCCTGCAGTGCCCGGGCGAGCTCGTGCTCGTGCTGGACAGGTGGTTCGTGCATGGTCTTGGCAGCGGAGCCTACTGCTGCATGGCACGGTGCAGCGACTCGAGCGCGCGGCTCGCCGTGGATTTGACGGTGCCTTTGGAGATCCCGGTCGCGTCCGAGATCTCCGCCTCGCTGAGCCCGCCGTAGTAGCGCAGCACGAGCACTTCCCGCTGCCGGTGCGGCAGGGTGCTCAGGGCGTCCACGACCGCCTGGTGCTCGCTGCTGAGCATGGCGACGCTCTCCGCGGACCGTGCGTTGACCCCGTGCGGCGGGACGTAGTCGCGGGCGGTCTTGCGGCGGCGCAGCACGCTGCGGGCGCGGTTGACGACGGCGGCGCGGAGGTAACCGAGTGCGGCCGAGGAGTCCCGCAGCTCAGCCCACTTGCGGTACAGCCCCGCGAAGGAATCCTGCACCACGTCCTCCGCGGTGGCGGCGTCGTCCACAAGCAGCACGGCGAGCCTGATCAGCTGCATCCGGTGTCGCCGGTACAGGTCCTCCAGGGTGAGCGGCTCGTCCTGCTCGTGCGGTTCGGGGGCATCGATGGTGCGCAGATGGCCGAGCGTGCGCTCGACCGTTCGCTCAGCACTGGAATCGGACACGGACACGGACCAAGCGTATCTGTGTGCGTGGTCATTCGCCTACGCGCCGTGAACCCCGGCGACCGGGCGCCGCCCCGGTACCCGCATCGCCGCCGGTGCCGTGACGGTACGGTCACAGCGCACACCGATTCGGTTGGGAGACGTTCGTGGCCTGGTTCCTGGTAGAGATCGAGTACGTGCAGGACAAGCTCGCCGAGGTGCGCCCGAGGCACCGCGAGTTCCTCAGCGACCTGGCCGAGCGCGGCCGGGTCGCCGTAGCGGGCCCGCTCGCCGACGACACCGGCGGCATCATGCTGGTGCAGGCCGAGGATCTCGACGACCTGCACACGGTGATCGACGCCGACCCCTACCACGTGGAGGGCGCGATCGCGCGGCGCTCGGTGCGCGAGTACAAGCCGGTGCTGGGTGCCTGGGTGCCGTGACGGCGCCGGTTCAGTACGTCCCGCCCAGCTTGCTGTGATCCCAGGTGACGATCTTCGTCGGGGTGAAGACCAGCCCGACGCGCTTGGTCGCCTGGGCGCGTAGCGCGTCGACGGCCTCGTCGGGGATCTCGGCGCCGTCGAAGGTGTACCGGCGCATCAGGTCCGTGCCGATGGCAAGCGTCCGCTCGGTGTCGTCGATGATCTCGACGTCGGTCTCCATCGAGACCCCGCGCAGCTCCTCGTAGGCCTCGCCGGACTCGACGAGCAGCGTCGCCTGCGCGAGCCTGCGCAGGTTGGCGACCTTCTGCGAGCGCCCGTACGTCCACGTCTCCAGACGCAGCGTCCCGCCGTCCGTGTCACCACCCCCGTGCGGGACGTACCACAGTGGCGCCAGATGCGGCCTGCCGTTCGGCCCCATCGTGGCGACGTTGATCACGCGCTGCTCGGCAAGGTAATCGCGGATCTCGCGGTCGGTCATCTTGATCTGGTCGCGCCGGGACATGCGGCCTCCTGCGTCATCGACGAACCGATGTTGATCTCGCCGGCCAGCTTAGCCGTAGCCTACGTGTCCGCGTCGCGCTGCGTCGCCGCACGCCCGCCGTGCCCGGTGACCGCGGACTCCCGCGCGCCGCGCCGTTCGATGTCGGCCAGCGCGTCGCGGTCGGCCTCGGGCACGCCGGTCATCCGCCCGCCGATCTCGATGACCGGTGGGAGGAATGCCCTGAGCAGCTTCAACCCACCCACCCAGCGGGGCACGTGGATGGTGCGGGCCCTGCGCACGATGCCTTGCTCGAGGCAGTCGAGCGCGACGGGCAGCGGGTAGGTCTTGCCGAGCAGCCCGGGCATGCCGGTACGCAGCTTGCCGAAGACGGGGTGCGCGTCGGCGGACTCCACCAGGTCGGTCCTGATCCACGTGGGGTGGGCTACCCCGACGCGGACGCCGAGGTGCTTCAGCTCGGCACGCATGCTGTTGGACAGCGCCTCGACACCTGCCTTCGCTGCCGTGTAGCTCGCCATGCCCGGCGCGTGGCAGATCGCGGCCAGCGAGGACACGGTCAGCAGGTACCCCTTGCGTTCGAGCACGTGCGGCAGGGTGACCCGGAAGGTGCGCCATACCCCGAGGAGGTCCACCTCGATCACCTTCTCGAAGGCGTGTATGTCGACCGAGCGGGTGAAGCCGGTGGAGGCGATGCCCGCGTTGGCCACGACGATGTCGATCCCGCCGAAGTGCTCGACGACACCCGCCGTGGCCTGCTCCAGGTCGTCCCAGCTCGTGACGTCGGCGGTCCAGGAGCGCGCGTTCGGCCCGATGCGGTCGGCGACCGCGCGCTGCTCGTCGGGCTCGAGTCCCACGAGCGCGACCTTGGCCCCGCGGGCGGCCAGCCGCTCCGCGAGGCCCGCGCCGATGCCTCTGGCGGCTCCGGTGATCAGCACGACCTTGCCCTCGACGGTCTCCGTCCTCGTCAGGGCTGACAGCGGGTTGAGCGGCATGGGTGCCTCCAGGTCCTGAGCGGTGTGATGAGTAGCAGGATAACTTACTCGTAGTAAGATAATCACGGGTAACCGTTACCGGCATCCGCGCCGTCTTGTCCTCGGGTGCGGCCGCGTCGGACGCTGCGCGGTGTTCGTACGATGAGGGTGAGCCCGTCGGTAGTCGAACCCGACAACGTCTGGCGCACCCAACCACCGTTCCAGCCGGTGCCGCAATCAGGACGGCAGCTGCGAGGAGGAGCAACGATGCCCATCGCCACACCCGAGGTTTACAACGAGATGCTCGACCGCGCGAAGGCGGGCGAGTTCGCGTATCCGGCCATCAACGTGACCTCGTCGGAAACGCTGAACGCGGCGATCAGAGGCTTCGCCGAGGCGGAGAGCGACGGGATCATCCAGTTCTCCACCGGCGGCTCGGAGTTCGCCTCCGGGCAGAAGGTCAAGGACATGGTCACGGGAGCGACGGCCCTGGCCGAGTACGCCCACGTCGTCGCGGACAAGTACCCGGTGAACATCGCGCTGCACACCGACCACTGCCCGGAGGACAAGCTGGACCGGTTCGTCCGCCCGCTGCTCGACATCAGCCAGGAGCGGGTCAGCCGGGGGCAGAACCCGCTGTTCCAGTCGCACATGTGGGACGGCTCGGCCATCGACCTCGAGGAGAACCTGCGGATCGGTGCCGAGCTGCTGGAGCGTGCCAAGGCAGCGAAGATCGTCCTCGAGGTCGAGATCGGTGTCGTCGGCGGGGAGGAAGACGGCGTCTCCAACGACATCAACGAGAAGCTGTACACGGCCGAGGGTGACTTCGTCCGCACCGTCGAGGAGCTGGGCGCCGGCGAGAAGGGCCGCTACATGCTGGCGGCCACGTTCGGCAACGTGCACGGTGTCTACAAGCCGGGCAACGTCAAGCTCCGGCCCGAGATCCTCAAGCGCGGCCAGGATGTGGCCGCCGAGAAGCTCGGCCAGCCCGCCGGTTCCCGCCCGTTCGACCTGGTCTTCCACGGTGGCTCCGGCTCGCTGGACTCGGAGATCCACGAGGCCGTCTCCTACGGCGTGGTGAAGATGAACGTGGACACCGACACGCAGTACGCGTTCACCCGTGCCGTGGCCGACCACTTCTTCCGCAACTACGACGGGGTGCTCAAGATCGACGGCGAGGTGGGCGACAAGAAGGCCTACGACCCGCGCAGCTACCTCAAGCAGGCCGAGGGGGCGATGGCCGAGCGAGTCGTGCGTGCGACCGAGGACCTCAAGTCCGCGGGTAAGAAGCTCGGCTGAGCACCGTGGGGTGCTCGCGTGCCCGGCGGTGCGTGTGCCCTGTGGTCCGGGTGCACGGAGTACGCACGGGTACGCGAGCCCTCACCGGCCCGATGGGAGAATCTTCACGATGATGCCGAAGCGACTGATCGCGACAGTGCTGGCCGCCGCGCTGGTGCTTTCCACGGCCAGCGTGGCTGTGACCTTGCTCTTGTGAGCGAGCGGCAGCTTGCGCAGCAGCGTCGCTTTCGTATCCACCTGCCTCGACAAGGAAGGCACCATGAACAGCACCGACTTGCTCGGCCCCGAACCCACCCTGCTTCCCGACCGCACCGACGCGCAGGCCGCGATGGACGCCGAGACCACACCGTCCGAGGTCGCCGCCGAACACCCGGACTTCAGCGAGGCCTGGGCGGCACTGGCGGAGAAGGCGCTGGCCGCGGGCGAGCCCGTCGCCGCGTACGCCTACGCCCGGACCGGCTACCACCGGGGGCTCGACCAGCTCCGCAAGTCCGGCTGGAAGGGCTACGGCCCCGTACCGTGGCGGCACCGGCCGAACCAGGGCTTCCTGCGTTCCGTCGCGGCACTGGCGAGCGCGGCGCAACGGATCGGCGAGACCCCCGAGTACGAGCGCTGCGTGCAGCTGCTGAACGACTCCGACCCGGAAGCCGTCGCCGCGACCGGCCTGCAGGACGGCTCCTGAGCCGTCGCCCCGGTGGGGTGGTCTGCGACGCTCAGCCGACCACTCCCCGGGCCAGGCGCAGGTCCTCGGTGTGCCGGTACCAGCTCAGCCGGGTGACCTCGCGCGGGTGCGCGACCCCGTCGACCACGGGCACCGTCGGGTCGCAGCCCAGCTGGAAGGCCCGGCCGGTGAAGGTCTTCCGGCGCCTGCCGAGCAGGCCACCGATCACGTGCAGCACCAGGCCGGGACCACCGGTGTTGTCCGGCTCGGCGTGGATGCGGCGCGCGGGGCCGCGCAGCGCCGTGGTGTCGTCGCAGTAGCCGACCCCGCGCACCTTCGTCAGCACGCCACTACCGACAAGTACCCCTCCGGCGTCGTCCCGGATCAACGGGACCCGGTCGATCTCGGCCCGCGTGGCGACGTCGAACGCGCGGGCGGGGTCGGTCGGCAGTCGCCATACCGCCGCGACGGCGGATTCCCGCTCGACCGGCACGTACCCCACCGACAGCGTGGCCAGGCGGTCGGTGCGCAGCAGGCGGAGGACGACGGCGGCCAGGTCGCCGTCGGTTCCGGCGACGACGACATCCGCGCCGCTCGCCGCCCCGGCGGGGTCGCCGGTCAGCTCGGCTGCCCTGGCGAGCACGGGGTCGATCTCGTCCTTGCCGGGCCGGTGGCCGACGTGCGCGACGTGATCATCGGTTACGCCCGGTAGTGGTGGGATCCGTCTCCCGCATGCGATCACTGCTCCCCGCACGGCACCTACCTCCGTTACCCTCGTGCATCGGCCGTGGCTGGCCCCGCGTGCCATATGCTCGTCCGAGAAACCTGCTGTCGATCAACCTGGAGTGTCACATGTCGGCCATCGTGCTCATCGGAGCCCAGTGGGGTGACGAAGGTAAGGGCAAGGCCACCGATCTGCTGGGCGACCGGGTGCAGTGGGTTGTGCGGTACCAGGGCGGAAACAACGCCGGTCATACCGTGGTGCTGCCGGATGGCCAGAACTTCGCCTTGCACCTGATCCCCTCGGGCATTCTCACCCCCGGGGTGACCAACGTGATCGGTAACGGGGTGGTCGTCGATCCCGGGGTGCTGCTCGACGAGCTCGCCGGTCTCGACGAGCGCGGTGTGGACACCTCCGGGCTGTTGATCTCGGCGGACGCGCACTTGATCATGCCGTACCACGTCGCCATCGACAAGGTCGCCGAGCGCTACCTGGGTTCCCGCAAGATCGGGACGACCGGTCGCGGTATCGGGCCGTGCTACCAGGACAAGGTCGCCCGCGTCGGCGTGCGGGTGCAGGACCTGCTGGACGAGAAGATCCTGCGGCAGAAGGTCGAGGCCGCTCTGGAGGTCAAGAACCAGATCCTGGTCAAGGTCTACAACCGCAAGGCGCTGGATCCCGAGCAGGTGGTCGACGAGGTCCTGGAAGCGGGCGAGAAGTTCGCGCACCGCATCGCGGACACGCGCCTCGAGCTGGACCGCGCGCTCGGCAGGGGCGAGACGGTCCTGCTGGAGGGCTCCCAGGGCACGCTGCTCGACGTCGATCACGGCACCTACCCGTTCGTCACCTCGTCCAACCCCACCTCCGGCGGGGCCTGTGTCGGTGCCGGTATCGGCCCGGGCAAGCTCAACACGGTGCTGGGCATCATCAAGGCCTACACCACGCGGGTCGGTTCGGGACCGTTCCCCACCGAGCTGTACGACGAGATGGGTGAACACCTGCGTGCCAAGGGGGGCGAGCACGGTGTCACGACCGGCCGGTCCCGCCGCACCGGCTGGTACGACGCGGTGATCGCCCGTTACTCCGCGCGGCTGAACGGGATCACCGACTACTTCCTGACGAAGCTGGACGTACTGTCCGGGCTGGAGCGCATCCCGGTGTGTGTCGGCTACGAGATCGACGGCTTCCGGCACGACGAGATGCCGATGACGCAGACGGACGTGCACCATGCCGTGCCGATCTACGAGGAGCTGCCCGGCTGGGAGGAGGACATCAGCTCCTGCCGGTCCTTCGACGACCTCCCCGCCAACGCGCGCTCCTATGTCGAGCGCCTCGAGGAGCTCTCCGGCGCGCGGATCTCGGCCGTCGGCGTCGGCCCCGGCCGCGAGGCAACCATCGTCCGCCACGACATCCGCTAACCCCACCGGAGGTGGGAGCCGAATGTTGCATTCGGCTCCTTCTATGGAACCGAGGTCACCTTCGGCTCCCCGCACCGAGCCGGTAGATCGTGACATGTCGGCCGCTGGCGCGGTCAGCTGCGATTCTTCATCACCTCGACGGCGATGTCCGGGTGGTCGATGAACAGCCCGTCGATGCCGGCGTCGAGGAAGACCTCGAGCGAGCGGAACAGGTCGCCGAGGTCGGCGGGCTGATCCGAGGAACGGTAGTCCGTGGGCAGGAACGCGTTCTCCGCCCGCCAGATGTAGGGGTGCACCTCGAGCCCGGCGGCGTGCGCGTCGTCCACCAGCGGTGTCGGCTCACCGAGTGACCCGTCGGGGTTGCGCGGGATCACGCTGCCCTTGGTCGGCCCGATGCCCTGCGCGTAGGTGGCGATCTCGGCGAGGCCCTCCGGCGTCATCATGTCGCGGTAGGTGTGCGCGTGACCGGCGGTGATCCAGTCGTACGGCGCGCCGTGGCTGTCGGTGAGCTGGACGAACGGCACCCACAGGTGATCGCGCAGCATCCGGAGGTTGGCGACCTCGAACGACTGCACGTAGATGTTGGCGCCCGACCGGTTCAGCCCGTTGCGGTCCAGGATGTCGATCAGCGCGGGCTCCAGTGGCGTGCCCAGGCCCTGGAAGTACGTGGGGTGCTTGGTCTCCGGGTATACCCCGATGTCGATGCCCAGCTGCCCGGACAGCCGCTTGGTGAGGTCGATGACCTCCTGGAACGTGGGGATCTCGAACCGGCCGTCGTAGATCGTGTTCTGCTGGCGCAGCTCGGGCATGGGCTCGCGGGCCCGCAGCGTCTTGATCTCGTCGATGGTGAAGTCCTCCGCGAACCACTGGTCCCGGATGACCTCGCCGTCGATCGTCTTGGTGGTCCGCCGGTCGGCGAACTCCGGATGGTCGGACACATCGGTGGAGTCGCCGAGGTACGGCTCGTGCCGTGCGATGAGAACGCCGTCGCTGGTGATGACCAGGTCCGGTTCGAGGTAGTCGGCCCCCATGCGCGCGGCGAGCTCGAACGCCGCGAGGGTCTGCTCGGGCCGGTAGCCGGAAGCGCCCCGGTGGCTGATGATGTGCGGCACGCCGCGATCGTTGTGGGGTTTTCGTGTGCCTCGCATGGGGTCAGGCCTTCTGTTCTGTGTCGGGTACGGCGCACCCGGCCCTGCCACGGCACGTGCTACGGGAACGGGTGACCCGACGGGGGTCGCACAACGGGGTGCGCTCGTGCCGCTCCGCGCCTCGTGCGTTCGATGGGCAGCTTCTCATGCCGGGTACGTCGGGGGCGCGTGCCGTGTGATCCTTCCGACTCCGTGTCGCCGCCGAATGAGACCGACCGCACACCTGCGCAGACGTCACGGAACGATCGAGCCTCCTCCTCCGTTCGCGAGAATCGCACGGACCTGGCGGGGCCGGCAATCTCGACAACACGCGTTACGGACGTTTACTGTGCAGGTCACGGGTGCCGGTTGCGCGTCCGGCATGTATCGACCGTGGACTGGAGGCTGGCGCGACATGACGCGAGCACGGCTGACCACCGAGGAGGCGAGGGCGCTGACGCTCGGACCCGACTCGGTGTCCTGGCAACACGCCAGCGACATCCGTGGATTCCTCGGTGCCGGGTACGCCCTGCTGCTACAAACCGCCCACCCCACGGTCAGTTCGGGTGTGCGCGACCATTCCGACTTCCGGGCCGAGCCGTGGCAGCGGCTCTACGGCACGCTGGACTACGTCAACCTCACCGTGTACGGCGGCGAGGACGCGGTGGAGGTCACCCGCAGGCTGCGCGAGATGCACAAGCGCATCAAGGGGGTCAACCCGGACGGCAGCAGGTACCACGCCCTCGAACCGGAGACCTACGCCTGGGTGCAGGCCACGCTGGTCCGGGCCGTGATCGATGTGAACCGGTGGTTCGTGGGGTCCATGACGGAGCGGGACCACGAGCTCCTGTACCAGGAGTGGCTGGGGCTGGCCCGGCTGCTCGGCATCGGTGCAGCGGACCTGCCGCCGAGCTGGGCGGAGTTCGACGGCTACTTCGACGAGATGGTGGCAGGCAAGCTGACGCGTACCACCTCGGCAGTGGATGTGCTGGACAGCCTCACCCGGCCTGCTCGACCGCCGGTCCTGCCGCGCTGGACCGAGCCGCTGTGGCGGGTGCTCAGCTTTCCCGCCTCCTACGTGCTGCGCCTGACCACGACCGGGCTGTTGCCTCCCGTGCTGCGGGAACGGCTGGGCCTGCGCTGGGGACCGGTGCGGGAACGCCAGCTGCGGGCCCTTGCCGCGCTGTCCCGCGCGTGCACACCCGTCCTGCCCGGATTCCTCCGCGTGACCGGCCCCAACTACCTGCGTGCGCGCCGCCGGTACATCGCCGCCGACGAGTTCGCACCCGCCACCTACCGCCACCACAGTGGGAGCCCAGGCTGACCCGGGTGGCGAGCCGAGGGGCTCCTTCGGTGCACATGATGTACCCGAGGGGTCCTTCGGCTCGCCTCCCCGGCGCTGTCAGCTGACGTAGGAGATCAGCCAGCCGTCGTCCTCGCGGACGAACTCGAAGCCGTCCACCGAATCGCGGTCCGTGTCGTTGGCCTCGGCGATGTCCTCGGCGCTGAGGGTGGCGCTGTCGCCGGAGACGACCACGTCCTCCGCGTCCAGCCGGATGATGGACATGCGCTTGTCGCCGAGGTTGTCGTGGATGTCCTCGATGGCCGTCGGGCAGTCCGCGGCCTGCTCGGCGTAGAACGACTGCATGGTGTCGACGAGCAGCCCGCACGCCCGGTCCCCGTCGCCCTCGTCGATCGCGAGGTAGAACTCCTGCACGACGGCCACGACGGCTGCTTGCTCCTCGGTGTGCGCCGGTTCGGGGCTGGTGTCGTCCGCGCCGCCCTGCTCGGCAGCGGGTTCGTCCTGCTGCGTGTCCTCCTGGGTGTCCTCGTCCCCGCCGCAGGCCGCCGCGAACGAGACGGCCCCGGCGGCGACGATCGCGCCCCATACCCTGCGTCGTGACTTCCAGGTCTCGCCCACTGCTACCTCCACCGGCTCCGGTCGACCGCTGTCCAGTATGCCTGTTACGCCGACGCACACGGGTGTGGACACATCCCCTCGCGTCGCCGGAGCCCGGGTACGGCTACCCTGCTGAACGTGCGCGTCCTGGTTATCGGCTCCGGAGCCCGTGAACACGCCCTGCTGACCGCGGCGTCGAACGACCCCGCGGTGACGGCCCTTGCCTGCGCCCCCGGCAACGCGGGCACGGCCGCGGTCGCCGAGCAGCTCCCTGTCAACGCCGTCGACTCCACGGACGTCGTCGCGCGCGCCCGCGAGTGGCTCGCCGACCTGGTGGTGATCGGCCCGGAGGCACCGCTGGTCGCCGGTGTGGCCGATGCCGTGCGGGCGGCAGGGATCCCGTGCTTCGGCCCGTCCGCCGCGGCCGCCCGCATCGAGGGGTCGAAGGCCTTCGCCAAGGAGGTCATGCTCGCCGCAGGCGTGCCGACCGCCGCCAGCGAGGTTGTGGACAATCCCGCTCACCTCGACGCGGCCCTGTCCCGCTTCGGGCCTGTCTGGGTGGTCAAGGACGACGGGCTCGCCGCGGGTAAGGGCGTGGTGGTCACCGGCGACTACGACGAGGCCCGCAAGCACGCGCTGACGCTGCTGGAGAACGGGCATCCGGTACTGCTGGAGACGTACCTGGACGGGCCGGAGGCGTCGCTGTTCTGCCTGGTCGACGGGCACACGGTACGGCCGTTGCTGCCTGCCCAGGACTTCAAGCGCGTCGGCGACGGCGAGACCGGCCCGAACACCGGCGGGATGGGGGCCTACGCCCCGCTGCCGTGGGCCCCGGACGGGCTCGTGGACGAGATCGTCGGGCGGGTCGTGCAGCCCGTGGTCGACGAGCTGGCCGGACGCGGCACGCCCTACTCCGGGCTGCTGTACGCGGGCCTGGCGCTGACCTCGGACGGCCCGCGCGTCATCGAGTTCAACTGCCGTTTCGGCGACCCGGAGACCCAATCCGTGCTCGCCCTGCTGAACACGCCGATCGCGGGGGTGCTGCACGCCACCGCGACCGGCGTGCTCGACGAGCAACCGCCGCTCGACTGGCGGGACGGCGCTGCCGTGACCGTCGTACTCGCGGCGGACGGCTACCCGGGGCCGCCGCATACCGGGGACACCATCACCGGCGCGGACGGTCCCGGTGTGCTGCACGCCGGGACCAAGCGCACCGAGGACGGCACGGTCGTGTCCTCGTCCGGCCGGGTGCTGTCTGTGGTCGGGGTCGGCGATGACCTCGCGGCGGCGCGCGAGCAGGCGTACGAGCGTCTCGCCGGGGTGCACCTTCCCGGCTCGCACTACCGCACCGACATCGCGATGCAGGCGGTGCGCGGCGAGGTCGCGGTACCCGCGCACTGACTCTCGTGGCCGCTGATTCCACGAAACCCGGGGCGTCCTGGCGCCGGCATTGGTAGCCTCCGGAGAGGCCCTCCGGCCAGGAACGGTATGGCTACCGTGCGTACCGGAGATCCGGGCCGCGCCTGCGGTGGGACGCTCGAGCAGAAGCGGTGGTGGTGATGCACGAGGATCCGGCGGACGCGGCCGTACCGTACGGCGCGCGCGCCACGTCGATCGAGGTCGAACCGGACAAGCTGGTCGAGGCCGCGGAGATCGTCGAGGAGGAGGTCTACGCGCTGGACTCGGTGCTCTACGAGGCGGAGGGCGCGTCCCGGATGGACCCACCGGCGAACGACATCGTCAGCGAGCACGCGATTCCGACCTGGAACTCGTTGCTGACCGAGCTCGGGCACTCGCACCTGGCGCGCGTGCGGGACTACGTCCAGGAGCTGAACGGCTTCGCGCACCAGCTGCGACTGGCGGCCGAGGAGTACGAGTACGCCGATGACGAGGCCGCCGCGACGTTGCACGAGCGTGGCGGCGGTCCCGGCTAGCGGTCGCGCCAACCGCCGGCCGGGCCACTCCCATGGCGGTCGGACCGGAGCCCGAGGTACAGCAGCCGTTCGTGAGTACGGGCGTGAAGGAGGCACCACATGAGCGTCCCCGAGGCCGGTCGGACGATCCAGCGCATCAACGACCAGCGGTTCGACGGCTACACCGAGAACATGCTCGCCGAGCAGATCGACAAGTTCCGCAGCGGCCCGGGTACCGGCGATATCGGCGCGGCTGTGCACGCGCTGCGGCGGCTCGCGGACGCGTTGCGCTCCGCCGAGCAGACGCTGCGTACCGAGATGGGCAAGCTCGGCGTGCACTGGTCGGGCGACGCCGCCGAGCAGGCGCGCCAGGTACTGACCGAGCACGCGGACTTCACGACCGAGGCGAGCGAGAAGATCGCACGGGCGGCCGAGCTGCTGTTCGCACAGAGTGAGTCGTTCAACCGTGCGCTGCACAAGCTGCCGGACGCCGAGACGCTGCGCGCCGGATCCGGCGGTACGGGTGTCGGTGACTTCCTCGGCAGCCTGATCGGGTACGAGACGGATCAGGCCAAGCGTGCGCGCGAGGCCGAGGCGGCCAGGCAGCAGGCGGTCGACGTGCTGAACACCTACGCCGCGGAGACCGGGGAACACCTCGACGGGGTCGACACGGTGCCGCACCCTGGCCACCTGGTGCTGTCCCACCCGACCGAGCGCACAGGGGAGGCCGAGCCGTCGCCGGACGAGCCAGGGACCGGCACATGGGACCGCGGGGGGCCGGGAGTGACCCCGCTGCATCCGGGCCCGGCGAAGGGGCCGAGCGACACCACAGCGTCGGCACACGGCGACGTCGGGGGCCCGGCCGGACACGACCGTTCGCCCGGTCAGCCGGGAGGCGAGCGCTCCGTCCCCGGTGCCGGGCAGGCACCGCCCGCCTCCGGTGGCGCCCCGTCGCCTGCGCAGGGATCAGGTCCCGTCCCCGGCGGAAGCGCGTCCTTCTCGGCGGTGGGCGGCGGCCCTGCCGGTGCCGCTTGCCCGCCCGGCGCGCCCGGCGCGGCGGCGCCGGGCGACCAGCAGCCCGGGGCCAAGCAGCCGAACGGCGGCGGGACCGCGGGTCAGTCCGCGCCAGCAGGCACGGTGCACGGCACCGAGCAGCAACCGGTCAGGTCGGCGAGCCCGCACGCCATGTCGAGCGCAGCCGGTGGGCCCGGTGGGCAGCCCGGCCCCGGCCAGGGACCCGGCCAGGGGCAGGGCGGCGTGCTGGCCGGTTCCGGCCAGCAGCACGGGCATCCGGCGCGCCCGCTGCCCGGCGGTGGCGCGCCCGGCCAGGGCGGCCCCGATGCCTCGCCCGGCAAGGGCAGGGTCGCCGCCCCGGAACCGCTGGCGGAGGGGAAGCTGTCCGGCTCGGAGCAGCTGGAGCAGGCCGGCGAGGTGCAAGCGGGAAGCGGTGGCGAGACGGGGTCCGGGGCGCGCCCCTCGGTCAACACCATCGGAGCCACGGCCACCGCGCTCGGCGCGGCCGGTGTAGCCGGGGCGCTCAGCGGTGAACCCGACAGGAAGCCCCGGGGTGAGCGCGCGGCGAGCCGGGTGCCGCGGGACTACCCGTTCGACGACGCGGACGGCGCGGAGGACCCGGTGACGATCGCGGCCGACGAGGATCCGCGGGAGCACCTGCGCCCCGCTCCGGGCATCCTCGAACCCGCAGCTTCCGAGGGCGGCCAGGACGCCACCGGCGAGGGCGACCGGGTTCGGCACCGGCCCGTCGAGGGGACCGATGTCTTCACCGACCAGCGGCCCGTCGTCCCCGAGGTGATCGACGGCGCACAGCCGGACGTGCCGGGACACCCCCACGACACCGGTGCCGGGCATGAGCCCGGTGAGTACGACGGCGGGGACGGTTCGACGCGGTGAGCGCGGCTTCCTCCGCGGGCAGCGTGGTGCTGTCTGCGCTCGAGTTCGACGTGCTGTGGGAGGCCGAGCAACTCGGGTCGCGGCATCCGGCGCTGTCGGTGCCCAGCCCCGGCACGACGCACACGGAGCGCGCCGGGCTGGTGGAAGCGACGTGGCCCGCGCTGGAACGCCGCGGGCTGGCGCGCGGGCGCCGTGCAGGCGGTGAGCTGTTGGACATGCTCGCCGTGCTGGCGCGTCCCACGGTGACGTTCGACGTGTGGGTGTGGGCCGATCGCGGCATCTCGGGGCTGGCTGCCAGCACGGGAGACCACGCGATGCTCGGGGTGGTCGACGCAGGCGAGGTCTGGTTGATCCCGACCACCGACCCGTCGCTGGCGAGCGTGGCGATCTCGGTTGCCGGTGACGTCCCGCAGGGTGGCGGGCAGTCCGTGACGCTGCCGTACGAGACGCTTGTCGACGCGGATGCCCGCGCCGAGGGCGATCCGCACGCGCTGGTCACGGCACTGGAGGACGCGGGCGTGCGGTTGTGGGAAGCCCAGGAGGTCGCGGGCATGTTCCTCGGTACCACCTGCCGGGGCCAGGTCGGTGCCCAGCGCCGCGACAAGCAGGGGCTGACGCGGCGGGCCCCCCGCGTCGTGGCCTTCCACGACACCGATGCCGGCCGGTACCTGTTCCAGGTGGAACACATGTCCGACGGGTCGAGCTGGGCCACGCTGGCGCCCGCGGACAACCGCCTGCTGGCCGACCGGGCCTGGGAATTGCTCGCGGAGGTGTGATGTGCTGAACCGGCAGCACAGGGATACCACGTGTGGTGGAATGTGGCGCGTGGACGGACGAGTAGCGCGCATCGCAGGAGTCGCCGCCGTGGGGCTGGCACTGACGTCGTGTTCCGACCCGCCCGGTCCGGCACCGGCGATGCCCGCGCCGGACATACCGGAGGACGCGATCGCCTACGACGAGCTCCGGTCGACCGCGCAGCGCCCGTTCCCGTTCACCGATGACTGCGCGCAGATCAGCCCTGAGGTGGCGCAACAGGCCGGACTGGCCGGTGAGATGGAGACGCTCGACGACGCGCTGCTCGACGGGTGCGTCCTCGATGCCGGTGCGGACCAGCCGTTCGGCTGGCTGGGCGTGCACGGTGTCCGGCCCAGCAACGACCCCGATGACGACACCGCCGGCGAGTCGGCTTTCGAGGGTGAGTGGCGTGGCGGTAGCTGGACACAGGGCCACTTCGAGCGGTCCATCCTTCTCGACCGGTACTACGCCGTGACGACCTTCGACGGTGAGAACGGCAGCGCCAGCTGCAACGTCGTCGTCGACACCGGCTCGCAACGGGCCCTGGAGTTCATCGGCTACCTGGAAGAGGAAGCCGGCCGTGCGAAGCATGCCGAGATCTTCGACGATCAGTACAGCAGCGAGCCGAGCGACCGGGACGCGCTGGAGACGTTCGTCAGCGAGCACTGCCCCGCGGTCCGGGAAGCCGCCGAGGTGTTGCTGACCGAGGCCATCGATCCCGGCGGCGGGTCGCTGGCCACCGAGCTGAAGTAGTGCCCAGAGGCTCAGGCGAGGTCGCGCCGGGACACGCGCCACGTCGCGAGCACGAAAAGGCTCAGCCACAGCGCGAGCGACGTGATCACCGGAGCCGGGTTGTCGACAGCCGACAACCCCGCGAGCTCGAAGGCGGCCGCGGCCGGCTCGACCCAGATGACGGACTCGGGTAGGGCGCCCATGAAGATGAGCAGGGCCGGTACGAAGGCGCAGTAGACGGCCAGCGCTCCCGCCGCGTTCGGTATCAGCATCCCGACGACCAGGGCGGTGAGGAAGGTCAGGAACGTTCCGAGAGCGATGACCCCGATCACCCAGGCGACGCGGTGCCCGAGCAGGTAACCGCTGCCCGCGTTGCCGACCGCTATGGGCATGGCTACGAACATGGTGGCGATCTGCAGCACTGTGGTGACGAGCCAGACCAGCAGGACCACGGTCGCCTGTGCGAGGAAGTAGCGGGCGCGTGACGGCTGCACCAGCAGCGTGGGCTGGGCGCTGCGGTACTGCCACTCGCCCGCGATCAGCTTGATCACCGCGGCGTGCATCACGATCGCCGAGATCTTGATCACCCATACGGTCGGCTCGATCTGCGAGCTCGCGGTGTAGTACCCGGCCGATCCCAGGAAGGCCCCGAACGCCCCGATCCCGATGACCACCAGGGGGCCGAGGACCAGCAGGATCCGGTCGCTGATCGTCCCGGCGAGCTTGCGGAGCTCCACCCCGACCAGCGTGACGAACGGGGTCCGCGAGGTTGCCCGCTGCATCCAGGGAGCCTCGGAGCGCGGTGGCGGTGCGGGTGCTCCGGCCTGCGCGGGCGCGGCATGAGGTGTGGCATACGGTGCGGCCTGGCCGGGCATCGGCGCGTGCTGGGCGGGTGGTGCCCCGTGGCCGGGTACGGGCTGGTTCATCGTTGGGTTCCCCGGTGATCTGGAAGAAGAGGTCCTCCAGGCTGAGCTGGTGCTCGGTGATGGTGTGGACCCGCACGCCCGCACGGAACGCGATGTCCGACACGCGGTCGGTCGTCGCGCCGGCGAGGATCTCGCCTGCCGGAGTGGGCTGGACGGGCACGCCCGCGTGTTGGAGCGCGCCTGCCAGTGCGTGCATGTCCGGGCCGCTGACAACGGACTGCTGGGACGTGACCAGTTCCCGCAACGTTCCGTCGGCGAGGATCCGGCCCTGCCCGATCACGAGAAGGCGGTCGGCGGTCTGGTCCACTTCGGAGAGCACGTGGCTGGACAGCAGCACCGTTCCGCCCTGGGCGGCATGGTTGCGTAGCAGCGTGCGGATGGCACGGATGCCGTCGGGGTCCAGCCCGTTGATCGGTTCGTCCAGGATGAGCACGGGTGGCCGAGCCAGCAGGGCCTGGGCGAGGCCGAGGCGCTGCCGCATCCCCAGGCTGTACTTGCCGATCCTCTTGCCCGCCGCGTCGGCGAGCCCCACCTCGGCCAGCACGGCGTCCGCGCGTTCCCGCGGCACGCGCGCCAACGCGGCCGCGTAGCGCAGATGGGACCGCCCGGTACGCCCCGGGTGGACCGCGGATGCGTCGAGTATCACGCCTGCTACGTGCGCGGGGTTGGGCCATTTCACGAACGGCCGTCCGGCGAGCCACGATGCACCCGCGCTCGGCGGCGTGAGGCCGCTGATCATGCGCAGCGTGGTCGACTTGCCGGCGCCGTTGGGCCCGAGGAACGCCGTAACCGTACCGGGCTGCAGGTCGAACGAGACGTTGTCGACGGCTCGTACCCCGCCGTAGACCTTCGTCAGCTCTCGGACGCTCAACACGGAGCTGATCGTATCTGCCGTGCCGTCTCGCCGTGGGCACACAGACGAGATCGGTGGACGGGTGTGTCAACTATCCTGGCGCCATGGTCGAAGCCGCCCCGTTTCCCGGCCCCTCCACACGTTCCGATGTCGCACCGTTCCACGTGATGGAGGTGCTCTCCGCGGCCCAGGCGCGGCAGCGTACGCACGGGGACGTCGTCTCGCTGTGCGCAGGCCAGCCCACGTCCGGAGCGCCGAAGCCCGTCAGGGACGCGGCCGTCTCGCTGCTCACCGAGGGCGACATCGGGTACACCAGCCAGCTCGGTGTCGTCGAGCTGCGGGAAGCGATCGCGGGCCACTACGCGCGCCGCTACGGCATGCCGGTCGACCCGGCTGACGTGGTCGTCACCACCGGGTCCTCCGGTGGTTTCCAGCTGGCCTTCCTCGCTGCGTTCGATCACGGCGCCCGGGTGGCCATGCCCCGTCCGGGCTACCCGGCTTACCGGAACCTGCTGTCCGCGCTGGGGTGTGAGGTGGTCGAGTTCGGGGTGGGCGCGGAGACGCGTTTCCAGCCGACCACCGAGCAGCTCGACCAGCTGGGCCCGATCGACGGGCTGGTGATCGCGAGCCCGAACAACCCGACCGGGACGATCCTGGACCCGGACGAGCTCTCCGCGATCGCGCTGTGGTGCGCGGAGCGCGGCGTGCAGCTGGTCAGCGACGAGATCTATCACGGGGTGAGCTTCGGAAGCACCTCAGGCGGAGTGCGGGAAGCAAGCGCATGGGGGTCCAGCACCGAGGCGATCGTGCTCGGGTCGTTCTCCAAGTACTTCGGCATGACCGGATGGCGGCTGGGCTGGATGCTGGTGCCCCCGCGGCTTCGCCGTGCCGTGGACGTGCTGAGCGGCAACCTCGCCATCTGTGCTCCCGCGCTGGCCCAGTACGCGGCCGTCGCGGCGTTCACGGAGGAGTCCTACGCGGAGCTGGACGAGCACGTGCTCCGGTACCGCGCCAACCGGGACACGCTGCTGGCGGGCCTCGCCGAGCTGGGCATCGACCGGGTGGCGCCGGCCGACGGGGCGTTCTACGCGTATGCCGACGTCTCGGAGTTCACCGGCGACAGCCTCGGCTGGTGCCAGCGTTTGCTGGCCGACACGGGGTTGGCCATCACGCCCGGCATCGACTTCGACCCCGTCGATGGTGGCGGGTTCGTGCGGTTCTCGCTTGCGGGCTCGGCTTCCGACATCACCGCGTGCCTGGAGCGGCTCGGCCGCTGGCTGTGACACCCAGGGGTCCTGCGCGTTCGCCGGGCCTCGCGATCCGGGCCGGGGCGTAGCCAGGGATACCCGGAGAAAACCCTGACTTCCCTGCCGAACACGAGCCATCCGGCCGGTGGGCTGGCAGGCTGGTGGAGAAGCAGGAATCCGAAAGGCGCGATCGTTCTCCCCGCGTGGCTCGGCACGGCCGTTGCCACCGTCCGGTTGGCGGCCTTACCGGGTAGAAAGGTTGACCATGTTCTGGAAGATCATTGGTGCGCTCCTCGTGATCTGGCTGGCGTTCACCATCCTCGGGCCGGTGCTGACAGGCTTGTTCTGGCTCGCGGTCATCGGCGTGGTGTTGCTGGGTGCGACGGCGGCGTACGGAGCCATCAAGAGCAAGAGCCAGCCCAAGCGCATCGGCGGACAGCGGCTTCGCTGAGGCCGATGGTGCGGCCGGGCGCCGGGGCGGTCCCCGTGGCGTTCGGCGGAGGGGTCGCCTGCCACGAGCCGGCGTGCGGTGCGGTCAGAGGTGCAGCCGCATGCCGGCCTGGGAGGTGCCGTGCACCGCGCTGGAGGGCAGCTCGGAACTGATGCGCTCGAGGGCCTCGTCGATGACCGAGGAGGTGGTCTCCCTGTGGACCACGAACCGCACCCGCCCGGCCATCGGCATCGCGAGGATGTCCAGCTCCCGCAGTGAGTGCAGGGTCCTTTCCACATCGGCCACCGCGCCGAGCACGATGTTCGTCTGCGGCGTCCGGACGTCCCAGCCGAGGTCGCTGAGCCCGGACGCCAGCCGGGCGGCGTTGGCGTGATCGATGGCCAGCTCGCCCATCCGGTCGAGCGCCTTCATGCAGGACGCGGCGAGGACGCCGCCCTGCCGGACACCGCCACCGAGCATCTGGCGCGTGCGGCGCGCGCTCTCGATGAACTCGGCACTGCCTGCCAGTGCGGAACCGACCGGTGCGCCGAGGCCCTTGCTGAAACACACCGACACGCTGTCGGTGCCCACGGTCAGGGCGGCCGGTGGCACGTTGAGCGCTACGGCGGCGTTCCACAGCCTGGCGCCGTCGAGGTGTACGGAGAGCCCGCCGTCGCGGGCGGTGGCGACCAGCTGGGCGTGCTCGTCGGCGGGGATCACCGCGCCGCCGGCCGCGTTGTGGGTGTTCTCCAGGCAGAGCAGGCTCGTGCGGAGGGCGTAGTACGGGGCGTTCCGTCCGGCGCTTGTGATGCGTTCGAGCGTGCGCGGGGACGGGCGACCGGGACCGAGGTCGGTCTCGATGGCTTCCGGCATGCCGCCTGCCAGCCAGGCGGCAGAGCCGAGCTCGTTGAGCAGCACGTGCGCATCGCGCGGGGCGAGGAACCGGTCACCGCGCTGCAGGTGCTGGCACAGCGCGATCACGTTCGCCATGGTGCCGCTCGGGGTCCACAACGCGGCCGGTTTGCCGAGCAGCTCGGCCGTGCGCTGCTCGAGTGCCCGTACCGTCGGATCGCCGTCCAGTACGTTGTCGCCGACCTCAGCTCCGGCCATCGCGGCACGCATGGGCTCGTCGGGGACGGTCAGCGTGTCCGACCGGAGGTCGATCTGGGCGCGTCGTACTGAGGTCACGGTTCGATCACATCACACACCGTCATCGTTATCAACGCTCAGAACAATTCCACAGAATGAATTTGTCTCGGAGCGCCACGGAATTCCGGTAATCAGCGACGGCCGGCACGTACTGCGCGTAGTACGGCAAATCGCGCCCACCTTCGCGAACGGGTGGTGGGAGCCGGATGTCACCACGGGCTCCTTCTACGGCACCAAGGTCACATCCGGCTCCCACCACTTCGGTGTGGAGGGCGACGCAACCTGCCCCCCGCCCCGCGCGTCTACTCAATGTCGGCACTTCCACAGCCGGTCACGTGGTCCAAGCAGGGGGGCGGCGTGACAACCCGGCGCCGGATGGTCGGCGGCACCTCCCTGGTGCGGTCTGGGTGCTGGGGAGTTCGCCATCACCCTCGCTGGCGAGCTCCCCAGCTCCGTACCCGTCCCGGCGCGGCCGTACGACGGCGCGACGGGTTCTGCTGGCAAGATGTCCGACCATGACCGCTGGGAGCACCCCCAAGGGCGAACGTCGCCGGGCGGCCCTGCTCGATGCCGGGGTGGCGCTTCTCGTCGAAGGCGGGTTCGGCGCGGTACGCCATCGCGCCGTTGCCGAGCGAGCCGGACTCCCCCTCGCCTCGACGACCTACTACTTCAGCTCTCTCGACGAGCTCGTGGCCGCGGTGGTCGAACGGCACGCGCGCGCCGACCTGGAGCGCGGCAGGCAGCGCCTCGCCGAGCTCGACACCAGGGAGCGGCAGATCGACACCCTGATCGATCTCGTGCTCGACATGCTGCTCGGCCCCCGGCAGGACAGCGGGGAGGCCGACGCCGAAGCCGTACTCGTGCGCTACGAACGGCTCGTGGCCACCGGGCGCAGGCCGCACCTGCGGCCGCTGATGCGCACCCTCGCCGGTGAGCTGCGGGAGCTTTTGGCCGAGATCTTCGCGCGATCGGGAAGGCCGACGTCGGCCGACGAGCTCGAGCGCCTCATCGCGCTCGTCGACGGGGCCGTGGTGAACGCGCTCATCGAGATCGACCCGGACCCGCGGGGGGCCGCTGTACGGATGTTGCGCGCGGCACTCGCCGACGAGCCGGAGCGGTGACCGGCGCCACGCCGGTCCGCAGGCAGCTCGGCCGCCGCGCGGGCGCGACAGGCGGGGCAGTACGCTGAGCAGGCGTGACCGCAGCTGACACGCCCCGCATCCCGAACGTTCTCGCGAACCGTTACGCCTCGCGTGAGCTCGCCACCCTCTGGTCTCCCGAGCACAAGGTGGTGCTGGAACGGGAGTTGTGGCTGGCCGTGCTGCGCGCGCAGTCCGAGCTGGGCGTATCCGTGCCTTCCGGGGTGATCGACGACTACGAGCGCGTGCTGCGCACTGTCGACCTCGACTCGATCGCCGAGCGCGAGCGTGTGACCAGGCACGACGTCAAGGCGCGCATCGAGGAGTTCAACGCGCTCGCCGGTCACGAGCACGTGCACAAGGGGATGACCTCCCGCGACCTCACCGAGAACGTCGAGCAGCTGCAGGTGCGCCGCTCGCTCGAGCTGATCCGGGACAAGCTGGTGGCCGTGCTGTCCAGGCTGGCCGCGCTGGCAGGCGAGCACGACGACCTGGTGCTGGCAGGCCGCTCGCACAACGTCGCGGCGCAGGCCACCACACTCGGCAAGCGCTTCGCCACCGCCGCCGATGAGCTGTTGGTGAGTTTCGGGCGCCTCGAAGAACTCCTGGAGCGGTACCCGTTGCGGGGGATCAAGGGCCCGGTGGGGACCGCACAGGACATGCTGGACCTCGTCGGGGACCCCGCCACGATGAGCGCCCTGGAAGGCGCGGTCGCTCGCCACCTGGGCTTCGAACACGTGCTCACCAGCGTGGGCCAGATCTACCCGCGCTCGATGGACTTCGAGGTGGTCTCCACGCTGGTGCAGCTCGCGGCGGCGCCCTCGAGCCTGGCCACCACCATCCGCCTGATGGCCGGGCACGAGCTGGCGACCGAAGGGTTCCAGCCGGGCCAGGTCGGTTCCTCGGCGATGCCGCACAAGATGAACACCCGTTCCTGCGAGCGGGTCAACGGGTTCGCCGTCGTGCTGCGCGGCTACTCGTCGATGCTCGCCGAGCTCGCCGGTCACCAGTGGAACGAGGGCGACGTATCGGATTCGGTGGTGCGCAGGGTCGCGCTGCCCGACGCGTTCTTCGCGCTGGACGGCCTGCTGGAGACGTTCGTGACCGTGCTCGACGAGCTCGGCCCCTTCCCCGCGGTCATCGACGCCGAGCTCGCCCGCTACCTGCCGTTCCTTGCCACGACCAAGGTGCTCATGGCGTCGGTGCGTGCCGGTATGGGACGCGAGGTCGCGCACGAGGCGATCAAGGAGAACGCCGTCGCGGCGGCCCTTGCCATGCGGGAGCAGGGCATCCCGGGCAACGACCTGCTCGACCGGCTCGCCGCCGACGAGCGCATCCCGCTCGACCGGGCCGGGCTCGGCGAGCTCCTTGCCGACCCGGTCGCGTTCACCGGCCTCGCCACCGCGCAGGTGGCCGATGTGGCGCGCAAGGTGGGCGAGGTCGTCAGCCGGTATCCGGGTGCGGAGTCGTACCGGCCCGACCCCATCCTCTGACCGCTCCGGGCCGCCGCCGACCGCGCGGTGACCGGGAAACAAGCTCGTTGTGCCCGCGCGAGCCCTGCTAACGTGCGGGTCATGGCCCCTCGCGTTACCGGGTTGATCCACTACCCGGTGAAAGGCTGTGCCGGCGTGACCCTCGAGCGCGCCACGGTGGCGCCCACCGGCATCGAGCACGACCGCAGGTTCCTCATCGTCTCCGCAGCGGACGGGAGGTTCCTCAGCCAGCGCGGGAACCCGGCGATGGCACTGATCCGGCCCGCGGTCCTGGACGGCGGCGCGCGGCTCTCGCTTGCGCTGCCCGGCAGGGACGAGCTCGTTGTCGACGTCGACCCGGACGGCCCGCCCCGAACCGTCACCGTGCACTCCTGGGAGGGCACGGGCATCGATCAGGGCGACAGCGCGGCGAGCCGGCTCAGCGAGGCACTCGGGGAGGATGTGCGGCTGTGTTACGCACCGGAGAGCATGGACCGGAGCCGTACGGGCCGGTTCACCAGCACCACCCACTTCGCCGATGCCTACCCGATCCTGCTCGCCTCGCAGGCATCGCTGGACACGCTGACCGCGCGACTCGGTGAGCGCGGCAGCGACGGCGTGCCGATGAACCGGTTCCGCCCGAACATCGTCGTCGACGGGTGGGACGAACCGCACACCGAGGACCGCGTCGACCGGCTCGGCATGTCCGGTGTCGAGCTGGGCTTCGAGCAGGAGTGCACGCGGTGCACCATCCCGCTCGTCGATCAGGAGACCGGGCGCAAGGACGGGCCGGAGCCGATCCGGACGCTGGCCGACTACCGGCGTGGCCCGGAAGGCGGTGTGATCTTCGCGGCCAACTACGCGGTGCTCACCCCTGGCGCTGTCTCCGTCGGCGACACCGTGACCGTGCACTCCTGGCTCGCCCACGCGGAGTCGAGTCCCAGCTGAGCGGCCGCGGAACCGCCGTTGACCGCCAGCGCGGCGTGACCGGCCGAGTCGCTGAGCAGCACGAGGTCACCGACCGGGGCGTCGGCGAACGTACCGCCACGGACGGCGGAATGGCGGCTGCCGTGCACGGTGACCGCCACCGGCTCACCCGCCCGCACGCCCAGCTCGGCCAGCTGCGCACCGGTTGCCGCCAGCTGCACGTTGCCGAACCCGTCCACGGTGAGCGGCTCGGTGCGCAATGTGCCGCCGTCCAGCCGCGCGACCGGCTCGTCGATACGTTCCAGCCGGTCGAGAGGGACCTCCGGCCCGAACCGCGCCGGTTCGATGCCGGTGGCCAGGTGTGCGGCGGCAGGCGCGAAGATGTCCCTGCCGTGGAACGTGGCGGACACCTCGGGCAACCGGTAGGCGCTGGAGGCGAGCTCGAAGGCGGTCTCGGCGCCGCCCAGCGCGGTCGCGGCAGGCAGCAGCAGGCCGTTGTCCGGCCCGACCAGCAGTCCCTGCGCAGCCACGACGACGATGCCCCTGCGAGCCGTGCCGACGCCCGGATCCACCACCGCGCAGTGCACCGCGCCTGGCAGGTACGGCACCGCCTGGGCCAGCGTGTGCGCACCCTGCCGGATCGCGCCCGCGGGAATGCCGTGGGTGACATCCATCACCCGAGCCTCCGGCGCGACGCGGGCGATCACCCCGTGGCACGTGCCGACGAACGCGTCAGCGAGGCCGTAGTCCGTGGTGAAGGAGATCCACTCGTACCGCATACCCTCCCCTGCCGCGTACTTCGCTGTGTTGCCGCGCGCTGCCTCCGCCTGTTGCGTACTTCGCTGTGTTAGCCGCGCGCCGCGTGCGCCTGTTGCATACTTCTCAATATATAAGAGCGGGTGGATCATCCGGTCGGGTTCTGTCAGGATCTTAGGCGTGGCATTGGACGAGTTGTACTCAGCATCGACCGCGGCGAGCGCCGCGGCGGTAGCTGAGGCTCTCGCGCTCGTGCAGCGGCGCCACATCGATCTGCTCCGCGTGAACTCCGCACTCTGCCGCATGTGACACCTGGCGAGTAGTGCCGTGATAATCGGCGCTACCCAGCCACTGCGAGCCCAGTGCACGGACTCGGCCGCGACCACAACCGCGGCCGGCAGATACGCGAAGGTCGTCATGGAATCTCTGTTGCTGTTCGTCGTTGCCGGTTTCCTGGCTCAACTGGTCAACGGCAGCCTGGGCATGGGATATGGCGCTCTGTCCACCACCGGGCTGCTCGCACTCGGAGTGCCGCCCGCGCCGGCCTCGGCCGCGGTGCACTACTCGCAGATGGGCATCGCGCTCGCCTCCGGCGTCTCGCACTGGAAGTTCCGCAACATCGACTGGCGAACCGTGGGCATCCTGGCGCTGGCCGGAGCCGGGGGTGCCGTGGCAGGCGCCTACGCGCTCGTGGCGCTGTCGGAGTTCTCGATGGACGCCGCGAAGGTGTGGATCGCCTCGATCCTGCTGCTGCTCGGGCTGTACGTGCTGATCCGGTTCTCCTTCCTGAAGCTGGGCAAGCTGATCACCGAGAAGCGCCCGGACGCACGGTTCTTCGCGCCGCTGGGGCTCGTCGCCGGCTTCACGAACGCCACAGGTGGCGGGGGCTGGGGCCCCATGGCGACATCGACCCTGCTCTCCAGCGGGAGGCTCGAACCGCGCAAGGTGGTGGGCTCGGTCAGCGCCGCCGAGCTGTCCGTGGCCGTCGCAGGCAGCGCGGCCTTCCTGGTCATACTCGGCGCGGGCGGGATCGACTACCGCTCCGTGATCGGGCTGTTGATCGGTGGCGTCATCGCCGCCCCGCCCGCTGCCTGGCTCACCCAGCGGATCCCCCCACGGCTGCTCGGCGCGATCGCCGGGGGGCTCATCGTGCTGACGAACGTGTGGATCCTCCTGGGCGCGCTCGAGGCCTCGCCCGCGTTGGCGGTGCTCGCCTACCTCGTCGCGGTCGCGCTGTGGGTCGCGGCGATCGCCGCTGCCATGCGCTCGATGCGCGAGGAGCGCAAGCTGCGCGCCGCCATCGAGGCCGACATCGCCAGGGACCGCGCCCGCAGGGTCGCAGCCGCCGACGACGACGGCGAGCACGCCGCGATGTGCTGAGCACGTACGACCGTGCTCAGCCCCGCGCGGGGTCGCCGGCCGGTGCCGCGGGTCGCGACGTAAGGTCGGATCGTGACCACGCTGACCGACTACCCCAAGCTCGCCGAGGGCAAGGTGCGCTCGCTGTACGCGGTGGACAGCGAGCACCTGCTGTTCGTGGCCTCCGACCGCGTCTCGGCCTACGACTACGTGCTGGACACCCCGATCCCGGACAAGGGTCGCGTGCTCACCGCGATGAGCGTGTTCTGGTTCGAGCTGCTTGCCGGTGAGATCGCCGGCCACCTGGTGGCCTGGGACGACCCGCGGATCCCCGCGGAGGTGCGCGGGCGGGCCCTGCTGGTGCGCAGGCTGGAGATGGTTCCGGTGGAGTGCGTCGCGCGCGGGTACCTCACCGGCTCCGGGCTCGCCGACTACCGGGCAGGCGGCGCGGTGTGCGGCGTCGCGCTACCGGGTGGCCTCGGTGAGGCCTCGCGGCTGCCGGAGCCGATCTTCACCCCGGCGACGAAGGCGGAGATCGGCTCGCACGACGAGAACATCAGCTTCGACGCGGTGGTGCGGGAGGTGGGACCGCGCCGCGCGGAGCAGCTGCGGGAGGCGACACTGCGGGTCTACGCGCGGGCTGCCGAGTACGCGGCGACGCGGGGGATCATTCTCGCCGATACCAAGTTCGAGTTCGGCGTGGACGCGGCGGGCGAGCTCGTGCTCGCCGACGAGGTCCTCACCCCGGACTCGTCCCGGTACTGGGATGCCACGATCTATCAGGAGGGCGTTCCCCAGGAGCCGTTCGACAAGCAGTACGTGCGGAACTGGCTGGTCAGCGGGGAGTCCGGCTGGTCGCGGGGTGCCGGTACGCCCCCACCGCCACTGCCCGAGCATGTCGTCGCGGCGACGCGGCAGCGCTACATCGACGCCTACGAGCGGGTCACGGGCCGCTCACTGGACGACTGGCCGGGGTGACGCGCGGCGCCTGCTGAGCCACTACCGGGTGCCGGTGTGGCTCACACGGTGGTGGGCTTGCCGTGTTCGAGGACGCGTACCTCGGTGCCGTCCGGGGCGAGGTTGGTGAACAGGCCGTAGTGCATGGCCGGGTAGGCCAGCACGGCCTCGTGGATGGGGACGGCGACGCGCGGGCCGACGGCACGCAGGAAGTCCACGGCCTCGGATGCCTTCAGCCAGGGAGCACCGGTTGGCAGGCCGAGCACGTCCACCCGCTGCGACGGTACGTGGAAGGCGTCGCCCGGGTGGTAGAAGGCCCCGCCGCCGATGAGGTAGCCGACGTTGGCGATGCCCGGGATATCCGGGTGGATGATGGCGTGCTCGCCCCCAGTGACCTGCACCGACGTGTCGCCGATCTCCAGCCGTTCGCCCGGGTAGGTGGTGTGCGCGGTCAGTCCCAGTTTGTCCACGGTGTCCCGGGTGCCGGGGTCGGTGATCAGCCGGGCATCCGGGTTGGCCTCGAGCAGGGGCGGCAACGCCTCGCTGTCGATGTGGTCGTGGTGCTGGTGGGTGATCATCACCGCGTCGAGATCCTGCTCCTGTTCGTACCCGCTCGAGAACGCGCCCGGGTCGATCAGGAGTCGCGTTATCCCGGTGTCGACAAGTACACATGCGTGTCCATAGTGGACGATTCGCATCGGCTCTCCTCTCGTACGCACCGGGCGCTGGGCGGCCACCAGCCTACGGGTGTGGTCGCTCGCAACCAAGCGGGCCGCGCCGTGTTCGCGGCGGCGCCCGGGCGCGCCCGCGGGTATGATGCACCGCACCGGCATCCTGTGGCGGAGCAGCTATTGGCGTAGTGCCAGTAACGGCGTAACCTTGGTACCAGCCGAGTCGACGGAGGCAAGAGATGACCAGCGTGCTCCCCGAGCAGTCCACGGTGCGCGAATCCTTCGAGTCGCTGAACCCGGCGACGGACGAGGTGGTGGGTACCCACCCCGTGCACTCCCGCGAGGATGTCGAAGCGACGGTGGCCAAGGCGCACGAGGCCGCGGTCTGGTGGGAGGCGCTGGGCTACGCCGGCCGGGCCGAACGGCTGCGTCGCTGGAAGGGCGTGCTCACCCGCCGGCTGGCACAGCTGGCGGAGGTCGTGCGCGCCGAGACCGGCAAACCGACCGGGGATGCCCAGCTGGAGGCGGTCCTGGCGATCGAGCACGTCGACTGGGCGGCGCGTAACGCGCGCAAGGTCCTCGGCCGCAAGCACCGGGCGCCCGGGCTGCTGCTGTCCAACAACGACGCGACCGTGGAATACCAGCCCTACGGCGTGGTCGGCGTGATCGGCCCGTGGAACTACCCGGTGTACACCCCGCTCGGCTCGGTGACCTACGCGCTCGCGGCGGGCAACGCCGTGGTGTTCAAGCCGAGCGAGTACACCCCTGGTGTCGGGCAGTGGCTGGTCGACGCGTTCGCCGAGGTCGTGCCGGAGTACCCGGTCCTGCAGCAGGTGACCGGTTTCGGCGCCACCGGCGACGCGCTGGTGCGCAGTGACGTCAACAAGGTCGCGTTCACCGGGTCCACGGCCACCGGAAAGAAGATCATGGCCGCGGCATCCGAGAAGCTCACTCCGGTTGTGATCGAGGCGGGCGGCAAGGACCCGATGCTGGTCGACGCCGACGCCGACCTGGATGCGGCGGCCGATGCCACGGTGTGGGGCGCCTTCTCCAACGCCGGGCAGACCTGCATCGGCGTGGAGCGGGTGTACGTGCACGAGCGGGTGTACGACGACTTCGTCGCGAAGGTGCTCGACAAGACCAAGGGCATCCGCGGGGGCGCCGACTCGCGGGCGCAGTACGGCCCGATGACCATGCGCTCGCAGATCGAGGTCGTGCGGTCGCACATCACGGACGCGCTGGCCCGGGGTGGCCGTGCGCTGGCAGGCGGCCTCGAGGCCGTCGGCGACCGGTGCGTGCAGCCGACCGTGCTGGTCGACGTTCCGGAAGATTCCAGCGCGGTGCGTGAGGAGACGTTCGGGCCGACCGTGACCATCGCGAAGGTGCGGGACATGGAGGAGGCCATCGTCAAGGCCAACGACACCGTCTACGGGCTCGGCTCGACGGTGTTCTCCCGGTCGCGCGGCACCGAGATCGCGCGCAGGTTGCGTACCGGGGCCACGGCGATCAACGCGCCGCTGGCGTTCGCCGGGATCGCCTCGCTGCCCTTCGGTGGCGTCGGTGACTCGGGCTTCGGCCGTATCCACGGGCCGGAGGGGCTACGCGAGTTCGCAAGGCCCAAGGCGATCGCCCGCCAGCGCTTCCCCGCGCCGGTGGCGCTGACCTCGTTCACCCGTAACGACAAGACCGAGCAGCTCGTCTCCAAGGCCATGGCCATCCTGCACGGCCGCAAGTAGCCGCCCGCCGTGTCTGCTGCCTGGGCACCCCGTGTCGGGCAGCCAGACACACCATGTTGGGTGTCCGGACACAGCGCGTTGACCACTTCGCCGCATCCATGCCCAACTCGGGGTGTCCTGAGGCCCAATTCGGGGAGTTCAGGCAGCCGACGCGGGGTGCTCGTGGGCCCGACACGGTGGGTCGCTGGTCAGCGCACGCCACGGATGTGGTCGGCGGCTTTCTCGGCGATCATGATGGTGGGGGCGTTCGTGTTGCCGCGCGGGATACGCGGCATCACCGAGGCGTCGACCACCCGTAGCCCGTCCACCCCGCGTACCCGCAACCGCGGGTCGACGACCGACTCCTCGGTCTCGCCCATCGCGCAGGTACCGACGGGGTGGTACAGCGTCTGGGTCGAGCGGCGTGCGTGCTCGGCGAGCTCCGCGTCATCCATAGTGGCCAATTCCGTGCGGTCCGGGAGGAAGGGCCGATCCAGGTACCCGGCAAGCGGACCGTGCCTGCCGATCTCGATCAGGGTGCGTAGCCCGGCGAGCACGGCGTCGAGATCGGACGGTTCGGCGTAGTAGTCGGGGTCGATCTCCGGTCGCCACAGCGGGTGCGCCGAGCGCAGTCGCAGCCGGCCCCTGCTCGCCACGTCCACGAGCGTCGCGGCGGAGGTGAAGCCGGGCACCGTCGCCTCCCGGAGGCCGTGCTCGTAGAACAACGTCGGCGCCACGTGGAACTGCATGTCCGGAGCCGGTTGCCCGTCTGCGGTGGACACGAACCCGCCGCCCTCGCCGATGTTCGACGTCAGTGGCCCGCGTCCGGTCAGCTGCCAGCGCGCCAGGCCCGCCGGGTTCGCCGAGTCGGCGACGTCCGTCGTGGACCGGGTGGACCAGATGATCGGTGCGGCGGGATGGTCGTGCAGGTTCTCGCCGACGCCGGGCAGGGCGACGGCGACGTCGATGCCCAGCTCGGTCAGGTGCCCGGCGGGGCCGATCCCGGACAGCATCAGCAGTTGCGGCGAGTTGACAGCCCCGCCCGCCAGTAGCACCTCGCCGTCGGTATGCGCGGTGTGCTCCTGCCCGTCGCGCAGGTAGCGCACACCCACCGCGCGGGTGCCGGACAGCACGACCCCCGTGGCGTGCGCTTCGGTGAGCACGACCAGGTTCGGTCTGTCCAGCGCGGGGCGCAGGTAGGCATCCGCGGCCGACCAGCGCCTGCCACCGTGGCAGGTGACCTGGTAGGTACCGACCCCGTACTGGCTCGTGCCGTTGAAGTCCTCGGTGCGCTTGATTCCGCAGGACACCGCCGCGTCCACCCACGCGTGGGTCAGCTCGTGGGTGAACCGCCGGTCCTGCACCCGCATCGGCCCGGTCGTGCCGTGCAGCGGGCCCGCGAACCGGGTGTTGCCCTCCGAACGCACGAAGTAGCGCAGCACGTCCCGGTAGCCCCACCCGGTGGCACCGAACTCGTCCCGCCACCGGTCGTAGTCGGCACGGTTGCCACGGATGTAGATCATCGCGTTCATCGACGAGCTCCCGCCGAGCATCTTGCCGCGCGGCCAGTAGAGCGAGTCGTGGAGGTGCTTCTGCGTCGTCGTCCGGTAGTTCCAGTCCCGGTTGGTCTTGAACATCGACGCGAAGGCCGCGGGGATGTGGGCTTCGTCGATGTCGTCGGCCGGTCCGGCCTCCAGGAGCAGGACCCGGGCAGCCGGGTCGGCTGTGAGCCGGTTGGCCAGCACGCAGCCCGCGCTGCCCGCGCCGACGATGATGTAGTCGAAGGATTCAGTCCCGCCCACGTTGCCTCCCGCTTTCCGGTGTCGTCCGCCCGGCCGGAACGGCCCGGGTCGTGGTGAGTGCGGCCCCGCCGGTCGTGCCTGCCGCGCGCGCCAGCCGTGCGTACGAGCCTCCCGCCGCGATCAGCTCGTCATGGCTACCGAGCTCTGTGATCCCGCCGCCTTCCAGAACCACGATCCGGTCGGCCTCGCGTGCGGCGTCGAGCCGGTGCGTGATGGAGATGATCGTGCGACCGGACAGGGCGGCGGACAGCGCTGCGGAGGTCGATCGCTGCAGGTCCCGCATCGCGCCATCGTCGAGGGCGGACATCGCCTCGTCAAGCACCACGACGGGTGGATCGGCCAGCACCACGCGCGCGAGCGCGATCTGCTGGGCCCGCCCGGGCGTGACGGGATGCTCGCCCGGCCCGAGCCGGGTGTCCAGCCCGTGCGGCAGCGACTCGAACCACTCCCGCGCGCCCACCACACCGAGCGCGTCGGCCAGCTGCGCGTCCGTGCACGGCCGCTCGGCCAGGGCGAGGTTCTCGCGCAATGTCGTGGCGAACACGTGGTGCTCCTGAGTGAGCAGGATCAGCTCGCGGCGCAGCTCCTCCGGCGGCAGGTGCTCGATGTCCACGCCTCCGATGCGCAGCGTGCCGGAGTCGGGTCCGGACAGCCCCGCGAGCAGCCGCGCCAGCGTGGACTTGCCGGAACCGGATGGCCCGACGATCGCGAGCCGCTCGCCCTGCCGCACGGTCAGGGTGATGCCGTGCAGCACCTCGCTGCCGGGCAGGTAGGAGAACCGCACGCCGTCGAGCCGCAGGTCGTGTGCGCCAGGACGCTCGGGCGGCGTGTCGTGTCCTGCCGGCACGTGCCGCACGCCGAGGATCCTGCGCAGGGCCGTGTTGCCGATCTGCAGCTCCTCCACCCACAGCAGCAGCTCGTTCAGCGGACCGCCCATCGCGAGCAGGTAGAGCACCACCGTGGTGATCGTGCCGAGGCTGACGTGCCCGGCACTGTATGCCCACCCGCCGAGCGGCAGGATCACCACGACCGGAAGCAGGTAGGACAGCTCCAGGCAGGACAGCCAGCGGGTGAGCAGACCCCTGTGGGCGAGTTCCTCTTCGCGCGCCGCGCCGACGGCGCGCCGGTTGAGCTCGACCCGTCGCGACGCCTGTCCCAGCGTCTCGATGGTGCGCGCACCGTGCACCGACTCGGTGGTACCGGCCTGCACAGCGCCCCAGCCGGACAGGATGCGTTCGACGACGGGCAGCGCGCGCGGCAGGTACCAGCGGGTGCTCAGCACGATGAGCGGGATCGTGACCAGCATTCCCGACGCGAGCAGCGGGGAGGTCACGACTACGGCACCGGCGGTCAACCCGACGGTGACGGTGGAGGTGAGGATCTGCGGCGCCGCGTACCGCGCGGCGTACTCGATGCGGTCCACGTCGGTTGTCGCCCTGCTGAGCAGGTCGCCGGTGCCCGCGGCCTCGATCGTGCCGACCGGCATGGCCAGCGCGTGGCCGACGAACTCCTCGCGGGCGGTCGCGAGCACGTGCTCGCCGAAGGCCGCCGCCCGCATGTGGGCCATCTTGCTCAGCACGGCGTGGCAGGCCAGGATGCCGAGGAAGGCGAGAGCGAGCGCGTCGACGGGAAGGTCGGTCTCTCCTGCGACGGTGTCAACGATCAGCCCGAGTATCCGGGGGCCGGCCAGCCCGCAGGTGGCGGCGAGGAGGAACAGGGCAAGCATGCCGGCGAACAGTCGCCGGTGGCTGCCCGCGACGCCGCGCAGCCAGCGCCGCACGTCCCGGGTGCCTGCCAGCGGCAGCGGTGCCGGGGTCATCGGGTCACCTCCTGGCCGGTGTCGTTTCCGTGTTCTCCCGGGGCGGCTTCCGGGGCCGATTCCGCCTCCCGCCGCCACAGCTCGCTCCCGGTGAGCACCACGGTGGTGCGCCCGGCCCGCAGGCGTGCGACCCGGTGGGCGATGCGCGCCTCGCTGTGCGCGTCCACGGCGGAGGTGGGGTCGTCGAGGATGAGCACGTCCGGGTCGAGCGTGAGGGCGCGAGCCAGGAGCAGGCGCTGACGCTGGCCCCCGGAGACCGACCGGCCGCGCTCGCTGACGGTCTCGGCGTAGCCGTCCGGGAACGCGTCGATGATGTCGGTCGCGTCGGCGGCCTGCACGGCGCGTGGCACGTCCACCCGGTCGCCTGCCGCCAGCTCGGTACCGACCTGCCCGGAGAACCACAGGTCGTCGCCGAGCACCAGCACCACGCGGCGCCGCAGCTCGCCGTGGCGGACACGTGCCGTCCCGACCCCACCGACACGGACCGCGCCCGGCTCGACGCCAGCCAGCCGTTCGGCGCGGGCGCGGTCGGGCGGCAGCACGCTCAGCAGGCCCGCGGGCAGGTGGGCGCGCTCGTCGGTCACCGACAGCGGCCCCGGGGGCAGCGGCAGCTGGTCGGCGGGATCGCCGGGTCTGTCGTGCGAGCGGCGGCGCCGGACGAGGCTGTCGACCTTGCGGACCGCCACGATCGCCGAGGCGAACTCCTCGGCCGCTTCCGTCGCGACCTTCACCGGCACGACCAGGAACGCCGACGCCCCGTAGAAGGCGATCAGCTCGCCGGTGGAGATGGTGCCGTCCAGCGCGAGCCGCGCACCCAGCCAGGTCACCGCGACGGTGACCAGCCCGGGCAGCGCTACCTCGGCCGAGGCCAGCCAGGACTGCACCGTGCCGACCCGCAGCCCGGCGCGGAGCACCTCGCGGCTGGTGCGGACGAACCGTTCCCGGAACCGTCCTTCCCCGCCGATCCCACGCAGGATGCGCAGCCCGGACACGATGTCCGCGCCCATGGCGTTGACGTCGGATGCTCGCTCGCGCTGGGCCTCCTTCCTGCGCACCAGTGGCCGCATCAGCGGGCCGATACCGGCGACCGCGAGCGGGACGCCCACCATCGCGACGGTGCCGAGCAGCGGGGAGATCGTGATGAGCGTCGCACCCAGCACGCAGAAGGTGACCAACGCTCCCGCCGCGCGGCCGAACAGCTCCAGGGCATTGCCGGTCTGGTAGACGTCTTCGGACCCCATCGCGACGACGTCACCGGTCGGTACCTGACGGGGAAGGTCGGCCCCCAGCTCGGTCACCGCCGTGACCAGCGCGTGCTGCGCGCTGGTGGACCCGTGCACCCACATGGTGTGCGAGGTCCATGCGGACAGCCCGGCGGCGCAGGCCTGCAGTAGCGCGAGGGCGAGTACGGCAGCGACCCAGAACCCCAGTGTCGCTGCCTCCCCGGCGGCGATGCCGTCGTCGATGGCCGCACCGACCACGAAGGGCAGGGCCGCGCCGGGTAACAGGGTGAACGCGCCTGCGATCGCCGAGGCTGTGGCCAGCCACGGCCGGGTGCGTAACGGGGTGCGCAACCGGAAGCGACGGCTGTTGTCCGCGGCCGTGCTCCTGGCGGCGCGGCGTATAGGTCAAACGAACCCGGAAGTGCTCATGCCCGGAAGCTACTCGTGGTGGCCCTGCCCTTCAACGGAATTTTCGTGTGTGCCTACCGGTGGTCCGGCAACTGACGGCGTGTGATCCTCCGGGGCTCGTCAGGTGACGTCGCCGTCGCGCATGCCCGCCAGCAGGGCGTCCCACTGCTCGGCGGCGACGTGGTGAACGCGCCGTGAGGGTCCTCGGTTTCCCGGAGCCGGCGCCTGCCGTCCGCCGCGAACGCCACCTCGACAAAGCCCAGCGCGCCTTCGATGCGACGGGACTTTCGCCAGTCGCGAGTCTCCGATACCACGAGAGGCATCCCGCTACGCTGCTACGCCGTGTGCTCACCGTCTTCGCACAGCGCGAGACCGCCGGTAGCGGCCATGGACACTGCCACGGACAGCCGCCTGGCGAGGGACGGCTTCACTTTCGTAGCGACCTGTTCGATGGGAACGAGGTCGACCGACAGGATCTCTGGGTCCGTGAGGTTGAGGGCATCCACGTCAGCTTGCTCGATCGGCCCTCCGTCGAAGATGAACGCGATACCTTCGGGCATGCGTGGATCGGACGGGATGTGGTCGATCACGAGCGGTGGGCCGAGTGCCCTGACGATCCCGAGCTCCTCGTGCAGTTCGCGAGCGGCGGTGGTCCACGGAGCTTCCTCCGCATCGGCCGCGCCGCCGGGGATGTCCCAGTGCGGTTTGTACGACGGCTGGATCAGCAGGACGCTCCGGTCGTCGTCACGCAGAAGCACCCCGGCAGACATGCGCTTGCGGTTGAGCGAGCGCACGTACTCGTCGAACGGCAGGAGATCCACGGCCGCGAGAGTACCCGCCGCGGTGGTCACGAACTCCGTTCCAGCATCTCCAGCACCGCGCGCTCCTCCTCGGGTGACAGGCCTGCCTGGCGTGGCCGGTCCAGGCCGAGCGCGCGTTCGTGTTCGAGCGCACCGAGTGCCGCGTCGTGCAGTGAGCGTGGTCGCAGTCCTGCCTCGAGCGAGGGTCGCGCGTCGTGCGAGGCCAGGCCGTAGTGGCTGGGTGGCAGCCACAGCGGCAGCGAGTGCGGGCCACTCCACGGGTCGACCCCGGCCCGTTCCAGGTCCTCTGCCGGTACGGCGACCATCTCGACCGGCTCGCCCACCGCGGCGGCGATCCCTTCGAGAAGGTCGCGCAGCGCCATGGACTGCCCGATGCCGTCGAACGTCCCGGTCCGCCCGGTGGTGGCGGCGTCGACGATCCACGCGGCGAGGTCGCGGACATCGATGTACTGGATGGGCTGCTCCGGGGTGTCGGGGACGAGGACCCGCCCGCCCCGCGCGAAGCGCGCGGGCCAGTAACCGAACCGGTCCATCGTGTCCCCTGGCCCGGTGATCAGGCCCGGCCGGACGACGAAGGCGCGGTCCCCGAGCTTGTCGCGCACCTCGTCCTCGGAAGCGACGTTCACCCGGCCGTAGGCGCCGGGGTCGCCGTCGGAGGTGTTCGCCGTGTCGTACAACGGCGTGCGCAGCTCGGACCCGGGTGACTGTCCCGGTGTCGCGGTGTCCGCGTAGACGTTGATGGTGGAGACGTAGGTCCAGTGGCCCGCGCGCGGGCCGAGCGTGCGCACGGCCTCGGCGACCCACGGGTGCGAGCCGGTGGCGACGTCGACGACCGCGTCGAACTCCGCTCCGGCCAGCGGCTCCAGCGCGCCGGGGGCGTCGCGGTCGATCCGGACGAGGCGTACCCCGCCGGGAGGTGACCCGGTGACCCCGCGTGCTGTGCAGGTTACGTCGTGCCCTCGTTGCACCGCCTCACGCGCGACCGTCCCGCCGACGAATCCCGTCCCACCCAGTACAAGTAGCCGCATGGACCCATCCTGCCGTGACCCAGCTCGCCACCACCACTCCTCTCGCCGAGTGCGAACGCGCAGGTTGGGTAGGCTGTCGCTGGTACACCGCCGCTCGCTGGCGACCCCGATTCACGACACGGAGAGAGCACGTGGCCAGAGTCGTCGTAGACGTCATGCCCAAGCCGGAAATCCTCGACCCGCAGGGCCAGGCCGTCGCGGGGGCGTTACCCCGCCTGGGTTTCCACGGCGTGCGTGACGTTCGCCAGGGTAAGCACTTCGAGCTCGACGTCGACGACTCCGTCGACGACGACACGCTCGACAAGATCGCCGAGGGGTTCCTGTCCAACCCGGTGATCGAGGACTTCGTCGTGCGGCGGGTGGACCAGTGAGGATCGGCGCGGTCACCTTCCCGGGCACCCTGGACGACGTGGACACGGTGCGCGCGATCGAGCGCGCCGGCGCCGAGGCCGTCGCGCTCTGGCACGGCGACGCCGACCTGCGCGGGGTGGACGCGGTGGTGCTCCCCGGCGGGTTCTCCTACGGCGACTACCTGCGGGCCGGGGCGATCGCCCGGTTCGCGCCCGTGATGGAACCCGTCATCGACGCCGCCCGCAAGGGCATGCCGGTGCTCGGCATCTGCAACGGGTTCCAGATCCTGTGCGAGGCGGGCCTGCTGCCCGGTGCGCTGGTGCGCAACCACAAGCTGCGGTTCGTCTGCCGGGACCAGTGGCTGCGGGTGGAGAGCACGACCACGGCGTGGACCACGCGCTACGAGCCGGGCGCCGAGATCCTGGTGCCGGTCAAGAGCGGTGAGGGCGCGTACATGGCCGACGAGCGTGAGCTCGACACGCTCGAAGGAGAGGGCCGCGTGGTCTTCCGCTACGTCGAGGACAACCCGAACGGCTCGCGCCGCGACATCGCGGGAGTCTCGGACGGCTCGGGGCGGATCGTCGGGCTCATGCCCCACCCTGAGCATGCCACCGACCCGCTGACCGGCCCGACCGACGACGGGCTCGGCATATTCCTTTCCGCGATGGACAACGTCAAGCAGGGAGCGGCATGAGCCAGGCCCAACCCCAGACCCAGCCGCACGTGGAGACGGTCGCGCACGCCGAGGCCACCCCGGAGGAGCCGCAGCCCTACACCGAACTGGGGCTCAAAGACGACGAGTACGCCCGGATCAGGTCGATCCTCGGGCGCAGGCCCACCGAGGCCGAGCTGGCGATGTACTCGGTGATGTGGAGCGAGCACTGCTCTTACAAGTCCTCCAAGGTGCACTGGCGGCACTGGAAGGAGAACACCACCGAGGAGATGCGAGCCAAGATGCTCGCGGGGATCGGTGAGAACGCCGGGGTCGTCGACATCGGGGACGGCTGGGCCGTCACGTTCAAGATCGAGTCCCACAACCACCCGTCCTATGTGGAGCCCTACCAGGGCGCGGCTACCGGCGTCGGCGGCATCGTGCGGGACATCATCGCGATGGGCGCGCGGCCGCTCGCGCTGCTGGACTCGCTGCGGTTCGGTGCGGCGGAGGCCATCGACACCAAGCGGGTGCTGCCGGGAGTGGCCGCGGGCATCAGCGGCTACGGCAACTGCCTCGGCCTGCCGAACATCGGCGGCGAGGTCGTCTTCGACACCACTTACCAGGGCAACCCGCTGGTCAACGCCATGTGTGTCGGGGCGATGCGTGCCGAGGACCTGCACCTGGCGCACGCCTCCGGCACGGGCAACAAGGTCATCCTGTTCGGCGCCCGCACGGGGCTGGACGGGATCGGCGGGGTGTCCGTGCTCGCCTCGGAGACGTTCACGGGCGAGGAGTCCGGTAGCGGCCGCAAGAAGCTGCCCTCGGTCCAGGTCGGGGACCCGTTCACCGAGAAGGTGCTGATCGAGTGCTGCCTCGAGCTGTTCCGCGAGGAGCTGGTCGTGGGCATCCAGGACCTCGGGGGTGCGGGCCTGTCCTGCGCCACCAGCGAGCTGGCCTCCGCGGGTGACGGGGGTATGCGGGTCGAGCTGGACCGGGTGCCGCTGCGCGCGGAGGGCATGACACCCGCCGAGGTGCTCTCCAGCGAGTCCCAGGAGCGGATGTGCGCGGTGGTGCGCCCGGAGGATCTGGACGCGTTCCTGCGCGTGTGCGCCAAGTGGGACGTGCTGGCCACCGAGATCGGTGAGGTCACGGAGGGGGAGCGGCTGGAGATCAGCTGGCACGGCGAGACGGTCGTGGATGTGCCGCCGCGCTCGCTGGCGCACGAGGGCCCGGAGTACCACCGCCCGATCCAGCGGCCCGCCGCCCAGGACGCGCTGCAGGCGGACAGCCCCGGCCGGTTGCCGCGCCCCTCGGGGGCCACGGAGCTGCGGGAGACCGTGCTGCGGATGGCGGCCTCGCCGAACCTCTGCTCGCGTAGCTGGGTCACCGACCAGTACGACCGCTACGTGCGGGGCGGGACCGTGCTCGCCCAGCCTGCCGACACCGGCATGATCATGGTCGACGAGCGGACCGGCCGGGGTGTGGCCGCCGCGACCGACTGCAACGGCAGGTACGTCAAGCTCGACCCGTACACCGGCACGCAGCTGGCCCTTGCCGAGGCCTACCGCAACGTGGCGACAGGCGGAGCGACCCCGCTGGCGGTGACCAACTGCCTGAACTTCGGGTCCGCGGAGGACCCCGGCGTGATGTGGCAGTTCGAGCAGGCCGTCCGCGGTCTCGCGGAGGGCTGCGCCGAGCTGGGCATCCCGGTGACGGGCGGCAACGTCAGCTTCTACAACCAGACCGGGGACACCGCCGTGCTGCCCACCCCGGTCGTCGGCGTGCTCGGCGTGCTCGACGACGTACGTCGCCGCATCCCGACCGGCATCGGCGGTGAGCCCGGTGAGACGCTGTTGCTGCTCGGCGACACCCGCGAGGAGTTCGGCGGTTCCGACTGGGCGGACGTGGTGCACGGGCACCTGGGCGGGTTGCCCCCGGCCGTCGACCTGCTGCGGGAGAAGCTGCTCGCGGAGATCCTGGTCGCGGGTTCCCGGGACGGCATGATCTCGGCGGCGCACGACCTCTCCGGGGGTGGGCTGGCCCAGACGCTGGTGGAGACCGTGCTCATCGGGCAGACCGGAGCGCGGGTGGTACTCGCCGACGACCAGGACCCGTTCGTGCAGCTGTTCTCCGAGTCCGCTGGCCGGGTGCTGGTCGCGGTGCCGCGTACCGAGGAGCTGCGGTTCACCGAGCTGTGCACCGCGCGCGGGCTGCCGTGGCGCAGGACCGGCGTGGTCGACCCCGACTCGGACGCGCTGGAGATCCAGGACGTCGCCACCTTCCCCATCGGTGAGCTGCGCGAGGCGTGGGAGTCGACGCTGCCCGGGCTGTACGGGGCGTGAGCGGGGGTGCGGCCCGCAGGGCCTACAGCGCCGGGTGCACGGCCAGCGCGATGAGGAAGTAGAACACCAGCCCCGTGGCGTCCACGAAGGTCGTGACCAGGGGAGCCGACACCACGGCTGGATCGATGCCGACGCGCTTGGCCAGCAGCGGCATGGTGCCGCCGATGATCGCCGCCCACACGCAGATCAGCACCAGCGACAGCGACACGGCGATGCCCACGTTGAGGTCGCCGACGAGGATCATGCCGAGCACGAAGGTGACCGCGGCCAGCGTAAGGCCGAGCAGCAGGCCCACGCGGGACTCCCGGAACGCCACGCGTAACACGTCGCCGGTGCGCAGCTCGCCGACGGCGAGCGCGCGGACAGCGGCCGTCGCTGCCTGGGCGCCGGCGTTACCCCCGGTCCCGACCAGCATCGGGATGAAGATCGCCAGCTGCACGACGGTCTCGAGCTCGTCCTCGAAGAAGTCGAGCACGCCGATCGTCAGGCTCGCGGCGAGCAGCAGCAGCATCAGCCAGATCACCCGGGACCAGGCGAGCTGGAGCACGCTGACGGCCATGTAGTGCCCGGTCCACGGTGCGGTGGCGGACTGGCGGGCGACGTCCTCGGTGTCGGCTGCCTCGATGACCTCCACGGCGTCGTCGATGGTGAGCAGCCCGATCACGCGGTCCTCGCTGTCCACGACGGTGAGGTCGAGCAGGTTGGCTTCCTGCATCAGGCGCGCCGCGGCCTCGGAGTCGTCCGTGGCCTTCGCCGTCGGGACCTCGCTGTCGGCGAGCTCGGCAACCGTGGTGTTCTCGTCGCTGATGACGAGGTCGCGCAGCGCCACGACGCCCTGGAAACGCCTGCTGTTGTCCACGACGGGGAGGGTGTAGACGGTCTCGGCGTCGATGCCCTTGGCGCGCACCGTCGCCAGTGCCTGCTGGGCGGTCAGCGAGCCACGCAGCAGGACTGCCTTGGGGCTCATATGGCGGCCGACCGTGCCCTCGTCGTAGCCGAGCAGCCGCGCGGTCATCGCGCGCTCGCCCTCGCTCAGCCCGGAGAGGACTCGCTGGGCGAACTTCGCGGGCGCCTCGCCGAGCAACCGCGCCCGGTCGTCGGGATCCATCGCCTCGACGAGCTCGCCGAATGCCTTGTCACGCAGGCCGTAGAGGATCTTCTGCTGATCGACCGGATCCAGCTCCTCGAACACGTCGATGGCGCGGTCCTTGTCGAGCAACCGGAACAGCAGGACGGCCGTGAGCGAGTCGTTGCGGCCGAGCTCGTCCGCGATCTCGTACGGCGCGTGCTCGCCGAGCCATTGCTGCATGCCGGGTACGTCGTTCGCCTCAACCAGCTCACTCAGCGTATCGGTCGCCATGGCTCCTCCGGTCTGGTCGCTGGGGTACCCGGTGGGTTGTGACGGGAAGGCCGGAACGGGACCGCGTCGTCCGTTCCCGGTGTGACTCTACGGGCCGGGAGAACGACGGGTAACCGGCACCGGTGCTGTTGGTCACTCTATGTTGTCGACGCACCAGTCGCCGCCCTCGGTGCCCAGCACCAGGGTGGCGGCGACATCGGGGTTGTCGGTAGCCACGTCGGTGGCGATCTCCATCGGCACGGTGGCACGCGAGTCCGACTCCTCGGTGACCTCGCCGGTGAGCGTGACCCGCTCCTGCATCATCTCGGAGGTGTCGAGCAGCTCCTGCGTGGGTTCCATGCCCCGCTGCACGAGCATGCCCTGCTGGCAGATCACCGCGTTCATCGGTTCCGGGTCCCGGTCGTTCCAGCCCTCGACGAAGGTCGTGGCGACCTCGTCGGGGTCGTTGCCGCCGAGGAAGAATCCTGGTGCGACGAACCCGGTGATCAGCAGGGCGGCGATGACGGCCACGCCGAGCCCGCCCGCGCCGAGCCCGACCCACAGGCCGGTGCGTTTCTTGGGAGGTGGTGCCCCGTAGCCGGGGCCGTAACCGCCACCGGGCGGCATCCAGCCCGGAGGCTGGTTACCGGGATGCGGGTAGCCGGCCCGGTTGTAGGGGTCGGGCTGCTGCGGGTATGCGCCGTGCCGGGGGTGTCCGCCGGTCGGTGGCTGCGGAGGTTGCTGTGGCTGCGTCCCCTGGTCGTACGGGCTCGCCGGTGGCCAACCCTGCTGCGGTGGCGGGCCGTGTCGTGGGTCCTGCCCGTAGGGCCATGGCTGTCCGGCCTGTGGTGGATGTGTCATGCGGATCGTTCCCTTCGTGTCGGCGGCGGGGTACGCGCCACCGTCCCGTGTACCCCGCAGGAACGCGCTCCCGTCAGAACAGGCCGAAGCTGCTCACGCACCACGAGTCGCCGGCGCCGTCGACCATGAGGTTGCCTTCCGCGTCGCGCCCGCCGCGGGACCCGGTGAGGTTGACGCTGATCCAACCCTCGAGGGCCATGTCCGGTTCGGTGTCGGAGATGGTCGCGTCCTCGTCGACCGCCCGCTCGACGGCGTCCTCGGTCACGTCGGCGACGTCGTCGCAGAGCATGTCGACCGCCGCGCCGTCGTCGCCGTCGTTGATCGCGTCGACGAAATCCCCGATCGCGGCCATGCCTTCCTCATCGGCCTCGATGTTCGTGTCGCCACCTGGCGCACCGTCCCCCGGCACGTCGTCGCCGGGAGCATCGCCGGGACCGTCGCTCGGCGTGCCTGCCGCGTCCGCGGTAACGACGTCATCGACGCACCAGCCGTCCTCGTCGACGAGCACGAGTTGCAGGTCCACCGAGGACTCGCCGGTATCCGGGTCGGCAGCGACGTCGGAGTCCAGCGTGATGGGCACGGTAGCCCCGTTGTCGGAGGTCTCGGCCGGTCCGGTGACGCTGATGCGCTCGTTGTTCGATGCCGATTCGTCGATCAGTTCCTGGTCGATCTCCTGGCGCTGCTCGTAGCTCGAGTCGGCGCACATGACCGCGCGGGTGGCTTCGAGGTCGCGGTCGTTGACGGCGGTGGCGAACGACTCGGCGATCTCGTCGGGGTCGTCGCCGCTGAGGAAGAACCCTGGTGCGACGAACCCGGTGATCAGCAAGGCGGCGATCGCGAGCACGCCGAGCCCGCCTGCCCCGAGGCCGACCCACAGGCCGGTGCGTTTCTCGGGGGGTGGTCCCCCGAACCCGGGACCGTAGCCACCCCCGGGAGGCATACCACCCGGGGGCTGGCCACCCGGGGGATAACCGCCGGGCGGCGGGTAGCCACCCGGACCGTACGGGTCGCCGTGCTGGGGATAGCCACCGTGCTGGCCGAACCCGCCGCCCGGCGGCTGCCCGGGTTGCTGCGGGTGACCCCACTGCCCGTAGTGATCGGGCTGCTGGGGATAGCCGCCCTGGCCGTAGGGGTACGGCTGCTGGCCGGGCCCGCCCGGTTGTGCCGGCCCGGGTTGTTGTGGCTGCCCCGGGTAACCACCGTGTTGGGGAGGACCCCCGTGCTGGCCGGGGTCGCCACCGGCAGGTGCCCCGTGATCGTGCGGATCGGGCTGCCCCGGCTGCGGTGGATACGTCATACGAGTCCTCCCCAAGAAGTCGTGTCGCTGCCGTGCTCATCCAGTGGGATGCGCCACGACGAGGTGACGTTCCATCGCCCGGGCCCGAGCACGCATCATGCCGCAGCCTATTCGACGTGTGCGACACACCTGACCCGGTGTCGGCGCCGCGGGGTGTTCACCGGTAATCCCGTGGCGACCGTCGCCGGCCGGGGGCCGGGCGGCTACCCCGTCGCGACGGCGCGGAGCTGGCTGCGCGTGCCGTTGAACTCGTTCTTGTCGATCGGGTCGTCGGTGTACTGCCAGAAGGAGTAGTAGTGCCAACCGGAAGGGAGCTCGCCGACCCGGCTGGAGTAGCGCGCGATCCACAGTGGCGCTGTCTCGCCGAAGTCGTGCGAGTCGCCGACGCACTTCTCCCACCAGCTCGTCGAGGTGTAGAAGATCGGGTAGCGCCCGGTGCGGTCGGCGTAGGTGTCGTGGAAGTCCTGGATCCAGTCGACCATCTCCGACTCGGACTTGTCGTAGCAGTCCTCGCCGTACGGGTTGTACTCCAGATCGGCCGCCCCGGGAAGGGTCTTCCCGTCACCACTCCACATCCCGCCGTTGTCGACGAAGAAGTTCGCCTGGGCCGCGCCGCTGGAACGGTCCGGACGGGCGAAGTGGTACGCGCCGCGGATCATCCCGACGTCGTACGACCCGTTGTACTGCTGGGGGAAGTACGGGTTCGTGTACCCGGTCCCCTCGGTGGCCTTCACGAAGGCGAACCGCTTGCCCTCATCCCACCAGTGCTGCCAGTCGACGTCCTGCTGCCAACCGCTGACGTCGATCCCCCGGACGTCCGAGTCCCGTGAGGCGTCGGCCTTGCCCTTGTCGCCCTTGTCGTCCTTGGCGTCCTTGGCGGAGTCGCGCTCGGAGCCCTCCACCCGCTCGATCTGCGAGCCCATCGGAGTGCTGTGCGCGCGCACCTGCGTGTCCTTGTCGTCAGCGGCGTGCGCGGCCTGGTGGGTTGTCGAGCTGATCAGCAGGGCACTCGTCGCCAGCACGCTCGCCAACCTGCGTGGGCCGTGTCTTGGTAACGTACCGGATCTCACGCTGATGCCCTCCCGAATGCCGCGGTCTGGTTGGTCCGGAACTCCGGGTCGTCGTGCTGGTCTCACGAGGAGCAGGGGGTAGCAGACGACCCGAGATCCATTCTTCGCACAGCATCGCGGCTCGATCAGGCCGGTTCGATCTATCGAGTGTCACCCGACCGAGGGGTGCTTGCGGCGCGGCGACCGGCACCGCGCCGCAAGAGAGGTGCCGCCCGCCCGTTCAGCGCTGCTGTTCCGCGGACTGCAGCTGCCGTGCCGGTATCACGGCGGTGACCGCTTCGTGCGGGTTGATCGCCAGCGGATGCCCGGCGAGGAACGGCAGCAGCTGCCGGCCCGTGACCATCCGCGCTCCCGGCCAGTCGGCGGGAATCATCTCGCGGCTGGTGTAGGCAGGCACGACCACCCGGCCGGTGCGGTCGTAGAAGCCGGTGAGGTGATCCTGCTGCGGAGCCATGGCGTAGACGTACAGCGTCGACCGCAGTACGAGCGGCGGCAGCTCGGACGCGGAACGGTGCTGCGCGTCCACCAGCTGCATGAGCTCTTCCAGCTCGCTCTGCGGTTCCGGGTAGCCCAGCGCCTTCGGCGACGGGCGGTAGCTCTCGTTGGGGTGGAAGGTCTGTCCTACCTCGCCGTCGCTGTCCACCGGGTACGAGCCCACCACAGCCCAGGACGGCACCGCGTCGTCCGGGTCGAAGGCCTCGTCGATCACGTTCAACCAGGTATTCGGGTTGGCGCGGGCATGCGCGCGCATGGCTTCGGTGATGGGGGGTGTCGCCGGGGTGCGGCGTCGTGTGGTTCGCCCCGGCTCGTGTGACTGCGCCAAGTTCGCTCCCCGGTTCCGGCGTGACGTCGGTTACTCGGTCATCGTAGAGGGTTGGTGGCGGCCGGACGTATCCGGCGATCGCATGTCACGCCCGCCGTCCGGCCACGAAGGACCCGCTGCGGGCGAGTGCCTGTGCGGTCATCACTGCACCGGCATCACTAGGCTGGGGGCGTGACGTCCACGAAGGGTGCCCCGGACCCCCGCGCGGTGCGCGATGCGCTCGCCGGGATGTCCGGCTGGCTCGATGGCACAGCGGACCGGCCGGCACGGGCAGAGCTCGGCGAGGCCGTCCGGCTGAGCCTGCGCTCGCTGGAACACCGCGCCCCCGGACGTAGCGTCGAGGTCCGGGTTCCCCCGTTCGCGGCGGTCCAGTGCCTCGACGGGCCACGGCACACCAGGGGAACCCCGCCCAATGTGGTCGAGACCGACCCGCGGACGTGGCTGGAGCTGGCCGCGGGCCGGCTGGTGTGGGACGAGGCCGTACGCGATGGCCGGGTCAGTGTTTCCGGCAACCGCGCCGACCTGTCCACCCTGCTGCCCGTTGAGCCTGCCTGAGCGAGCGTCCGGCGCATCAGGGCTTGCGCGCGACCCCGCCCGCGATGCAGTGCGAAACCTGGCTCGGCTCCCCGAGCATCGGCCCGTCCGGCCACCACTCGAAGCACTTGGCGACTCCGGGTTCGACCATTTCCAGGCCGTTGAACAGCTCCTCGATCTGGCGCTTGGTGCGGAACGTTCCGGAGCCCATCGGGCTGTGCCGGAAGACCTCCTCCATCTTGCGGGCCACCTCGCTGTGCTCGTTCTCCGGGTCGAGGAAGTGGCTGATCGCCACGTACGAACCGGACGGCAGCGCGTCGATGTACTCCCGCATGATCTCGGCAGGGCGGTGCTCCGGTCCCTCGAAGTGGTGCAACGTGCCGAGCTGGAGGAAGGCGAGCGGCTCGGTGAAGTCGATGTGCTTGCGGACGACCTCGTCCTCGAGGACGGACTGCGGGTCGAAGATGTCCGCGGGAGAGAAGTGTGTCTGCTCGTTCTCCTCGAGAAGGGCACGACCGTGCGCGAGCACCACCGGGTCGTTGTCGATGTAGACCACACGCGCGTCCGGGTTGGTGCGCTGCACGGCCTGGTGGATGTTCTCGGCCGTCGGCAGGCCGGAGCCGCAGTCGAGGAACTGGTTGATGCCGGTCTGGCGCGCCAGGAAGCGGCAGACGCGAATCAGGAACGCCCGGTTGTCCACCGCGAGCTCCTGGGCTTCCGGGGCCTTGGCCTGTACGCCGTGGAAGACCTCACGGTCGATCTGGTAGTTGTCCTTGCCCCCCAGGAAGGCGTCGTAGACGCGCGCGATACTGGCTCGCGTCGGATCAACCCCTACCGGAACGCGCTCGTCGGACTGGGATGACGTGCTAGTCATCGAACACCTCGCTAGGCTTCGTCGTATCGCAGATCACACATAGGGTAGTGGTAAGCCTACGTGCAATGTGCACCCGTACGGGAGGCTTGTCGCACGGAACGACCAACGGTCTGTGATTGGTCCATTGCTCTGCGCGTAGTACACTCCGTGGGGTTATTAGCCTGACCTGCGACGACACGAGGGTGCTATATGACTTCTTCGGCGCGCGGTGCTTCTCCTGGGGGTTCCTCCGGCGGTTCGTCCGGGTCCGAGTCCGGTGGCGCTCCGACGGCCCGGCGCATGATTCTCGGTGCGTGGCTGCGCAAGCTACGCGAGGAGATGGGTATCACCCGTGCGGCCGCAGGCGAACAGATCCGCGGTTCCGAGTCCAAGATGAGCCGCCTCGAGCTGGGCCGTGTCGGCTTCAAGAAGCGAGATGTCCTCGACCTGCTCACCGTCTACGGGGTGCATGACCCGGACGAGCGCAAGATGTACGAGGACATGGTCGACCAGTGCAACCAGCCCGGGTGGTGGCAGGGCTACACCGAGGTCATCCCGTCGTGGTTCAGCGCATACGTCGGGCTGGAGGAAGTGGCCTCGCGTATCCAGAGTTTCGAGCTGCAGTTCGTGCCCGGCCTGCTGCAGACGGAGGACTACGCGCGGGCTGTCGTCGCCAACGCGCGTAGCGGTATGACCGAAGCGGAGATCGACGAGCGCGTCGCGCTGCGCGTGCGCCGCCAGAAACTGCTGGCGCGTCCGGACGCTCCCCGGTTCTGGTGCGTGATCGACGAGTCCGTGCTGCACCGGCCGATCGGCGGCCGTAAGGTACTGCGGGGTCAGCTCGACGCGTTGCTCGAGCTGACCACGATGCCGCACATCACGCTGCAGGTGTTGCCGTACGACCGCAGCGGGCAGGCCGTGGAGGGCGCGTTCTCGTTGCTGCGGTTCGCCGAGCCCGAGCTGCCGGACGTTGCCTACGTCGAGTACCTCACCGGGGCGCACTACATCGAGCGGCTCGACGAGCTCGAGGTCTACTCTCGAGCGCTGGACCGCCTCGCCGTCGACGCCGAGACCCCGGAGCAGAGTCGCCAGATGCTGTCGAAGGTCCGCGTGCAGACCTAGTGCCCCGGGTACCCGGGTGCCCGGTGTATCGGGTGCCCGATGGATCCGGTTGGTTCGCGTGGGGTCCGTGCGGTACGGCTGCCGGCTCGTTCACCGGTCGGGCTGCCCACCACGGTGGGGTGCGGGTGTTGCCATCGGTCCCGTCGATGTTGCCGCCCGGGGTCGTGTCGGACGGCGTCGTGTCGGCGCTGATTCGCGCGGCCCGGTTACCGTACGCGCCCGGTTACTCCGGTGGGGAGAAGTACAACCTCGATCGTTGTCACCCGTCTCAGTGATTGAGGATCAGCTGCCGATTCGGCGGCTGCATGTGCATTCACATTTGCATGATCGGCTGCTACGGTCCGGCTGCAATGGAACATGCACATGCAGATGCATCCTTACTATTCGGGGAAAGTGGGGTCGTCGATGACGGCGGTTGTCAACGGCATGTCAGCTCGGGAACTGGTGGGAGTCGAGTGGCGCAAGAGCGCACGGAGCGGCGCGCAGGGTAACTGCGTGGAGTTCGCCCGGCTCGGCTCGGGCGACTTCGCGGTACGAAACTCGCGTCATCCGGAGGGACCCGCGCTGGTCTACACCCGGGAGGAGATGGTCGCGTTCCTCGCGAGTGCCAAGGATGGTGAGTTCGATGACGTTCTCGGCTGAGACCACGGCCCCGCCCGCCGAGGCGCGGGGGATGGAAGAGCGCCTGCATGAGCTGATCTCGCGGGGGTACCAGTTCGTGCACCCGACGGACGCCGAAGGCGCCGTCGTGGCCGTGGTCGGGGTGCGCGTGCACGACGACGTCGTGGACGTGGTCAAGCTGCACGCCGAGAACGATGTGCATGCCGTCCGGATGCCGGGTGACGAAGCAGACATCATGGCGCCCGACACAGTGCTGTGGCAGTCCACCGGCACGGTGCACGAGGTGCTCGACAAGCTGATCGCGCTGCCGGACGAGTACCCCTCCGGCGCCCTGGCGAGCAGCGGAGCGTCCGCGGTCAACGGTTGCTGGGTCCCGGTCGGGACGGGCACCTCGACGTGGCTGCGCAGCTCCGGCGGCGACTCCGGCGGTCGTTCCGGCCCGTCCCGCTAGCCCCGTTACCGGGGCAGGCGCACGCGTCGCGGCCTTCTCCCGCGGGGCGGCGGATGCGAACGGCTACACTGATGGTGCACGTCCGTCGTTCTCGCGGGAGCCCTGAGGTGTCACAACCCGACCCTGACGATTTGACCGTTGACCACGGACCTCGTGAGGAGTGCGGGGTATTCGGCGCGTGGGCGCCCGGCGAGGAGGTCGCCAAGCTCACCTACTACGGCCTGTACGCCCTGCAGCACCGCGGCCAGGAAGCGGCGGGCATCTCCGTCTCGGACGGCTCGCAGATCGTGGTGTACAAGGATCTCGGCCTGGTCAGCCAGGTTTTCGACGAGCAGGTGCTGTGCTCGCTGAACGGTCACGTCGCGGTCGGCCACTGCCGGTACTCCACGACCGGGGGCGGCAACTGGCAGAACGCGCAACCGACGTTCTGCACCACCGATGCCGGAAGCGGCATCACACTCGCGCACAACGGCAACCTGGTGAACACCGCGGAGCTCGCCGACCATGCGCGCGACCTGGGGTTGTTCAGGAAGGACGCCGCCACGACCGACTCCGGGGTGCTCAGCGCGTTGCTGGCGCACGCGGCAACGGACAAGGGGGTCGAGGGGGCGGCCCAGGAGCTGTTCCCGACCGTGCGCGGTGCGTTCAGCCTGGTGTTCTCGGACGAGAACACGCTCTATGCGGCGCGCGACCCGCACGGTGTGCGGCCGCTCGTGCTCGGCAGGTTGGAGCGCGGCTGGGTGGTGGCAAGCGAGACCGCCGGGCTGGACATCGTCGGCGCCTCGTTCGTGCGCGAGGTCGAGCCCGGCGAGCTGCTGGCCATCGACGCCAGCGGCCTGCGCTCCTCGCGGTTCGCCAGCCCCGAGCCGAAGGGGTGCGTCTTCGAGTACGTCTATCTCGCGCGTCCGGATACGACCATCTCGGGGCGCAGCGTGCACGCTACCCGGGTGGACATCGGGCGCAGGCTGGCCGAGGAACATCCCGCCGACGGGGATGTGGTGATCCCCGTCCCGGAGTCCGGTACGCCGGCCGCGATCGGTTACGCGCAGGCCTCCGGCATCCCGTACGGCTCGGGCCTGGTGAAGAACGCCTATGTCGGCCGCACGTTCATCGAGCCGTCCCAGACGATCCGGCAGCTCGGTATCCGGCTCAAGCTGAACCCGTTGCGCGAGGTCATCCGGGGCAAGCGGCTGATCGTGGTGGACGACTCGATCGTGCGCGGCAACACGCAGCGCGCCCTGGTGCGGATGCTGCGGGAAGCGGGCGCGGTTGAGGTGCACGTGCGGATCGCGTCCCCGCCGGTGCGCTGGCCGTGCTTCTACGGCATCGATTTCGCCTCGCGCGCGGAGCTCATCGGCAACGGTCTGGACAACGAGGGGATCCGCCGTTCGATCGGGGCCGACTCGCTCGGTTACGTTTCTCTCGAGGAGCTCATCGCCGCATCGGAGCAGCCCCGTTCCCGGCTGTGCGCGGCGTGCTTCGACGGTGAGTACCCCATCGAGATCCCCGAGGACGAGCTCATCGGCAAGCACGTGCTGGAAGGGCTCGACCCCGAGGTGGCCGACCAGGGGTCGTCGCCGGCCGCCACGCAGCAGGGCTATGGTGCGCACGACGCTGTGCAGCGTCCCTAGCGTGTCGTTGAACGGAACGGAGCATCGTGACCACCCCGCCGAACAAGGCAACGTATGCAGCAGCAGGCGTCGACATCCAGGCCGGTGACGACGCCGTTGAACTGATCAAGACACATGCGGCCCGTGCCACGCGACCGGAGGTGCACGGCGGGGTCGGCGGTTTCGCCGGCCTGTTCTCGCTCAAGCTCGACCGGTGGACCGAGCCTGTGCTGGCCTCCTCCACGGACGGGGTGGGTACCAAGATCATGGTCGCGAAGGCGATGGACAAGCACGACACGATCGGCATCGATCTCGTCGCCATGGTCGCCGACGACCTCGTCGTCACGGGTGCCGAACCGCTGTTCCTGCAGGACTACATCGCGGTCGGCAAGGTGGTACCCGGAAGGGTGGCCGACATCGTCGCCGGTATCTCCGAGGGATGCGTGCAGGCGGGATGCGCGTTGCTCGGCGGGGAGACGGCCGAGCATCCCGGGATGATGGCCGAGGACGACTACGACATCTCGGCCACCGGCGTCGGTGTGGTGGAGGCCGCGGACGTCCTCGGGCCGGATCGGGTGCGTCCCGGCGACGTCGCCATCGGGCTCGGCTCGTCCGGCCTGCACTCGAACGGGTACTCGCTGGCACGCAAGGTGCTGCTGGAGGACGCCCGCATGCCGCTGGACGGCCATGTCGAGGAGCTCGGCCGCACGCTGGGCGAGGAGCTGCTCGAGCCGACCAAGGTGTACGCGCGGGAGTGCCTTTCGCTGATCGCGGAGACGAACGTGCGCACGTTCGCGCACGTCACCGGTGGTGGCCTGGCAGCCAACCTGGCACGGGTCATGCCGAAAGGCCTGGTCGCCATCCTGGAGAGGGACAGCTGGACCCCGCAGCCGGTCTTCGGGATGATCGCGCAGCGTGGCCGCATCGATCCCGAGGAGATGGAACGCACCTTCAACATGGGGGTGGGGATGGTCGCGGTGATCGCCGCGGAGGATGTCGACCGCGCCCTCGCCGTGCTCACCGCACGGCACATCCCGGCCTGGGTGCTCGGCGACATCCGCCCCACCGAGAACTCCGACAGCGAACGCGCGGTTCTGCGCGGCGACCACCCCCGCTTCTGACCCCGTCAGGTGGGAGCCGAATGTCACGTTCGGCTCCTTCTATGGAGCGGAGGCCACCTTCGGCTCGCACATCGGTGGCGGACTTCTCGACATCACACGTGTTCCGGGGCTAACCTACTATCAGTATGTTACTGGTGGTTAGCCCGATGAGCCCCTGATGAGCGGAGCGCCGATGCCGAGCACGCAACTGGACTTCTCGGAGCGTGACCTCGAGCGGTTTCGCGAGGTGCAGCAGCTCGCGTACCGGTGTGCTGAAGAGACCGCCGCCTGGCTGGAGCCCGGTGTCACCGAGCGGCAGGCCGCAGCGGAACTGCGCCGCAGACTGATCGCAGGCGGCGTCGAGGACTTCTTCCACGTCCCGTTCGCGTGGTTCGGCGACCGCACCGCGTTTCGCGGCTTCCGGGTGCCGTTCCAGTTCTTCCCCAGCAACAGGGTGCTGCGCGAGGGCATGCCGTTCGTGCTCGACTGCGCGCCCATCATCGACGGCTACACCGCCGACATCGGCTACGGGGGCAGGGTCGGCGAGAACCGGATCTGGGACCGGCTCTGCGCCGACCTGCGTGAGTACCGCGAGCTCATCCTGCGGCTGGTGCGGGAGGGTCACGCGCTCGACGAGATCTACAAGCAGGTCGATGCCCTGATCGCGCGGCACGGTTTCGACAACCGTCACCAGGTCTACCCGGGCCGGGTGATCGGTCATCAGGTCACCCGGCAGCACGCCATCGGCCCGAAGGGTGTCACCCTGTTCGGTTTCGGTATCCGGACGCTGCAGACACTCGGACGCGAGCTGATCTCCGAGCGGCTGCACGGCCGGTCGCCGTTGTGGGCGGACAAGCACGCCTCGGCACACGCACCCACGCCGGGGTTGTGGGCGGTCGAGCCGCACATCGGTTTCCGCGATGTCGGGATCAAGTACGAGGAGCTGCTCGTGGTCACGGGAGACCCCGCCAACCCGGCCTACTGGCTCGACGACGATCTGCCGCACGTGCGGCGCTGGCAGGCGATGGAGGCCGCATGAGTAGAGGGGACCCCGGCCGTGTGGAGGCGGACCGGATCGTCGAGTCGGCCGGTGTCCGGCTCGCGGTATACGAGCACGGTGATCCGGGCAACGAGACGGTACTGCTGGTGCACGGCTACCCGGACACGCACTCGGTGTGGGACGGGGTGGCGGCGCTGCTGGCGGAGTCGTTCCACGTCGTCACCTACGACGTGCGCGGCGCGGGGCAGTCCTCGGCGCCGCGAGCGGTTCGCGACTACCGGCTGGACCTGCTGGCCGCCGACCTGTTCGCGGTGGCCGACGCGGTGAGCCCGGACGAACCGGTACATGTCGTCGCGCACGACTGGGGATCGATCCAGTCCTGGGAGGCGGTCACCGATCCCGGTGCCGAACGGCGCATCGCCTCGTTCACCTCGATCTCCGGACCGTGCCTCGACCACGTGGGCCACCAGGTGCGGCAGCGGCTGTCCCGCCCGACCCCGGGGAACCTGCGCAAGCTGGCGGGTCAGCTACTCCACTCCTGGTACATCCTGATCTTCCAGCTACCGCTACTGGCACCGGCCGTGTGGCGGCTGTGGCTGGCGCGCCGCTGGGCACGCGTGCTGGAGAAGGTGGAGGGGGTTCCGCCGACGGCCGGGCATCCGGCACCGACGCTGCGCTCGGACGCGGTCCGGGGCATCGCGCTGTACCGGGCGAACATGCTGGGACGGGTCGGTCGCGGTGCACGGGAGCGCGCGACCGGGCTTCCCGTGCAGCTCATCCAGCCGTCCGGGGACCACTACGTCACCGAGGCGCTCACCGAAGGCGTCGAACGCTGGGCGCCCCGGCTGTGGCGGCGCACGGTGCAGGCCGGGCACTGGGTCCCGCTGACGCATCCCGCGGCGATCGCGCGGATGGCCACGGAGTTCATCAGGCACATCGGCGGCGAGCCCGCGTCCAGGACCTTACGGCGCTCCCAGGTCGGTGTACGCCGGGCGCGGTTCGCCGACCACCTCGTCGTGGTGACCGGTGCGGGTAGCGGCATCGGCAGGGAAACCGCACTGTCCTTCGCCGAGGCCGGCGCCGAGGTCGTCGCCTCCGATATCGACGAGGGGGCCGCGCGGCGCACGGCCGAGCTGGTCGGGGTGCTCGGCTCCCGCGGTTACGGCTACGGCCTCGACGTGACGGACGAGAGCGCGGTGCGGGACTTCGCGGCGGAAGTGACAGCGCGGCACGGGGTGCCCGACATCGTGGTGAACAACGCCGGTATCGGGCACGGCGGCCCGTTCCTGGAGACCACCACGAAGGACTGGCACCGCGTACTCGATGTGAACCTGTGGGGCGTGATCCACGGCTGCCGGGCGTTCGGCGAACGGATGGTCGAGCGTGGCGAGGGCGGCTACATCGTCAACGTCGCATCGATGGCCGCCTACCTGCCGACGAGGGATTTGCCCGCCTACGCGACCAGCAAGGCCGCCGTGTACATGCTTTCCGACTGCCTGCGCGGCGAGCTGGACGGGCACGCGATCGGGGTGTCCACCATCTGCCCCGGCGTCGTCAGCACCAACATCACCCGTACAGCTACGTTCGCCGGAGCCGGCGAGGCGGAGCAGGGGCGCAAGCGCGACCGTGCCACCGGCCTGTACGCGCGGCGGAACTTCACACCGCGGCGGGTCGCCACCGAGATCGTGCGCGCTGTGGAGCGTGGCAAGCCGGTCGTGCCGGTGACCCCGGAGGCGAAGGTGACATACCTGCTGTCGCGGGTCTCGCCCGCGACACTGCGCGCCGCTGCCAAGCTCGAGGTCGCGTAGCCGGACGGCATAACCGGAAACCACGAAGCGGCGGACGCCGCCACCGTGGACCCCGCACGGGAGAGGGCCGCGCGGGGCCCACGCGAGCGGATCCCGTCAGCCGCCGGCAGGGAGCCCGGCCAGCGACTGTTCGAGGTCGGACTCGGACAGCTCGTTGTCGGTCATCGCGCCGGACAGGTAGGCACCGTAGGCAGGTAGGTCCAGGTGCGCGTGCCCGCACAGCGCGGTGAGAATGGCCTTGGACTCGCCGGTCTCCTTGCAGCGCAGGGCCTCCTGGATGGAGGCGGCCAGCGCATGGGTGGGTTCCGGAGCGGGGATGACCCCCTCGGTCCGGGCGAACTGCACCCCCGCCGCGAAGCATTCCCGCTGCCCGATCGCTTGCGCGCCGATCAACCCGAGCTCGTAGATGTGCGAGAGCAGCGGGGCCATGCCGTGGTAGCGCAGGCCCCCGGCGTGGATCGGGTCCGGGATGAACTCGTGACCAAGGGTGTGCATCTTGAGCAGCGGCGTGAGTCCCGCTGTGTCGCCGAAGTCGTAGGCGTAGGTCCCCCTGGTCAATGTCGGGCAGGCCGCGGGCTCGACGGCGCGGATGTCGACTCCGGACCGCCCGGCCAGCTTCTCGCGCAGGAACGGGAACGCCAGCCCGCCGAAGTTCGAGCCGCCTCCGGTGCAGCCGATGAGCACATCCGGGGTGTCCTCGGCGAGCTCGAACTGCCGCAGCGCCTCCTCCCCGATCACCGTCTGGTGCATCAGTACGTGGTTGAGCACGCTGCCGAGCGCGTACCGGGCGCCCTGGTCGGCGGCTGCCATCTCCACCGCCTCGCTGATCGCGATCCCGAGACTGCCCGTGGAGTCGGGATGTTCGGCGAGTACGGCGCGCCCCGCCCCGGTCAGCTCGGAGGGGCTGGGGTGCAGAGTCGCGCCGTAGGTCTCCATCATCAGCTTGCGGTAGGGCTTCTGGTCGTAGGACGCCCGTACCTGCCACACCTCGCAGTCCAGCCCGTAGGTGGCGCAGGCGAAGGCGAGCGCGCTGCCCCACTGCCCGGCGCCGGTCTCGGTGGTGAGCCGCGTGATGCCCTCTGCGGCGTTGTAGTACGCCTGCGGGACAGCCGTGTTGGGTTTGTGCGACCCGACGGGGCTGACCCCCTCGTACTTGTAGTAGATCCGGGCAGGCGTGCCGAGCGCCTTCTCCAGCCTGCGGGCACGGAACAGCGGGGAGGGGCGCCACAGCCGGTACACGTCGAGCACCGCACCCGGGATGTCGACGTAGCTCTGGTCGCTGACCTCCTGGGCGATGAGCTCCTGCGGGAACAGTGGCGCCAGGTCGTCCGGGCCGGCAGGCTCACCGGTCCCCGGGTGCAACGGGGGCGGCGGAGGCTCCGGCAGATCCGGGGCGATGTTGTACCACTGGGTCGGCATGTCGGTCTCGTCCAGCAGGTACTTCGTGCGACCAGGCATCGGACCTCCTCCAAATTCCGCGATCGGGTGCGAACACGGTAGCGCGTGGGGCCGTGCTGCCCAGCGAACCGTGCGGGTGCGGCTCGCGAGGGGTGCCGGCAGGGCGTTGTGTGCCGACCCCCGCCCGCACTGCGCGGCCCCGCGCTACGCTGGACACCGATGAACAGGGGGGCGCAGCGGACGCTGCCACCGGTGCACGAGTCCTGGCTGCCGCGCCAGCACGTGCTGTACCGGCCACGGCACGCGACCAGGCAGTGGCTGGCCCTTGTCTGTGCCGCCGTGTTCTTCGCCGCCCCGGTCGTGACCTACGGGCTCGGCGCCCGTGCCGCCGAGATCGAGAACCGGGAGCTGACCCCGTTCCCGAGCCCGTCGGCCGGCTGGGGATTCTTCACCGGTATGGCGCCGTGGGCGGTCGACCACCTGCCGTTCCGGGACGGGGCCATCACGGTGGCCGATACGGTCAGCAGGGGGCTGTTCGGAGAGCCACCCCCGCTCGGCGACGGATCCGAGGGCGTGCCGCTGCCCGGCGACCAGCGGCCGGACGAGGACGCGGCCGGTGAGGACGCGGCCGGGAACGAGACCGGTGGTCATGCCGCGCCCCGGGTGGTGGAAGGCACGGACGGTTGGCTCTACCTGGGACTCGAGATCGACAGCAGGTGCGATGAGCAGCACGATTTCGACGAGATGCGTGCGCGGTTGCGCCGGCTCCGCGACGGGGTCGAGGCCAGCGGCCGTGACTTCGCGCTCGTCGTCGCCCCGGACAAGCTCACCGTCGTGCCCGACCACCTGCCGGATTCCTACGCGGAGCGGGACTGTGTCACCGACGTGAACCAGGAGTTCTGGCGCCGGATCGAGGCCGAGGACTACCTTCTCGACCTGCGCGCGGAACTCGAACGGTGGGGAGAGGTTCTCGGCGTACCGGTTTACCCGCGTCTGGACTCGCACTGGGGCGACGAAGGGGGTGTGGCGATGGCGCGGGCGTTGGCCGAGGCCGTCGAACCGGGCATCAGCAGGCAATGGGAGATCGGGGTCGACGGTGGCTGGAGCGGACCGGCCGACCTGCCTCCGATGATCGGTCGCAGTGGCGAGGTGGAAGGTCGCAGCTATCGTCTCGAACCGGACGGCGAGGGTGACCGTACCCGCGAGGTCGGCGAGGATTTCCGCACGCCGCTCGACATCGGTTCCACGGCCGTGCCGGGAATGGTCGACCGGCCCGCGATGCTGCTCGGCGACTCCTTCACCATCCGTGCCCTGCCCTATCTGGCGGCCTCGTTCGCGGACCTGACCGTGCTCCATCACGACAACCTGCGCGAGGACGGCGGGCAGGCCGTCGCCGACATGCTGGTGGACAAGGAGATCGTCGCCGTGCAGATCGCCGAACGCACACTGGTCCCGGACGATCACGCGATCGTCGATCCCGACATCATCGATACCGTCACGAAGACGCTCGCAGACAACCCGATCGAATGAGTTGCGCTGTACCGGCCGCCTCCTCATCCGGATTCGGCGTTACGATCCCGTGCGCTGCGGAAGTCTCGTGAGAACCAGTCGCGGCAGCGGCTCTGCGGCATGTCATCTCCGCTCCCGGTTGTTGCGGTTCGTAACCCATTCTGTCGGGATCGTCGCCTGATGGGGTGGGAAAATACGTGTATACATCCGTTCTGTTAGTGTGCGCTCGTGCTTGCGAACCCTGGGGTGTAATACACGCTTTCACGGCTATCTGGGGGTATCGCGAGGGCACTTCATCGAAGTGCGAAACGGGGACGTTCGTCTTCGAGGATCAGCGATGACCACGAGAGGATCAGCATCAATGAGGAAACGAACGATCGCGGGTGGCAGCGCGTTGGGCGCTTCGGTCGCCGTGGCGGCGCTCGTCGTCGGCGCTGCGACGGGGTCAGCTGCCGTGGACAGGGGGACCTCGCTGGCTTTCGGCGTGCACGCGGCGCTTTCCGGCATCGATGAGCCGAGTCCGTTCGCCATCTCCACTGATGGCGGCAAGGACTCGGCGGGTGCTGAGGAGATCCCGCTGGGCGACAGCGGCGAGGTTCACGTCGAAGGCGTCATGGCAGGCGAGAACGAGGCCGCTTCCGAGGTGAGCTATGCCGAGTACGACTTCGGTGAGTCCGGCTCCATCTCGGTGACGAACCTCAAGGTCGAGTGCGCCGGTCCGGACAGCACAGCGACGGCAGACAGCTTGACGATCAATGGTGCGGACGTCGAGCTTCCTGCTCCGGGTGAGCTGAAGTACTTCACCGATCTGGAGCCGGAGTACGGGGTCGTCTTCCACGAGCAGGGCCAGGTCGCCGAGGGCGTCGACGCCGCCAACGGGCTGGCCGTCTACGACTCCGAGATGAACTACGTGTTCGCCATCGGCGGTGTCGCGTGCGGTGGGCCGGCCGAGCAGGACGATTCGGACGACGAGGACGAGTCCGACGAGCCCGATGAGCCGGAGGATGTGGTCGACCCGGAGAAGCCGCTGGACCCGAGTAAGCCGGATCCCGAGGACTCCGGGAAGCCGGAGAACACCGAGCGGACGACGGCTACCCAGCCGGTCCCGACCGAGACGAAGCTGCCCGTGACGGGCTGACGACTCGGCACCTTCAGAACTCGGGCCCGGCCGATGGACCTCGCGGCCGGGCCCGAGGTGTGTCGCCGGCCGCAGCCGGACTAGCCGGTCGGTCCGGGGCCGGAACCGGCGTCCGCCGGAACGGGCGCGCGCGGCTTCTCCCGTGCACGCACCCACCGGTCGATGGGCATCTCGAACCACCTGTGCGCCGCTTCGACGACCGCGACGAGCACGACCAACGCGACGGCGAGCGCGGCTTCGGCGCCGATCACGGGAACCAGCTGGTCGAGTACCGGGTACAGGCACAACGGGTGGAGTAAGTAGGTCGTGTAGGTACGCCGTGCCCAGGCCTTGATCACGGGTGAGGTGCTCAGCCGGTCGTGGACGCCGAGCACGAGCACGACGAGAATGATCATCAGCGCGACCAGCCTCGGGTGCGCGTCGCCGGTGTGCAGGTGTTCGCCGATGCGGTCGGCCCAGACGAAGAGCATGAAGTGCACCGTGCCGAGCGCGGTTCCCGCCACCGGACGCACCTTTCCCTGGTGAACGAGCCCGATCAGCGCCCCGATGCAGAGTACCGGCAGGTACGCGGCGATCAGCCCGAGCCGGTGGATCGCGACGTCTCCCGAACCGGTCCCCAGGGACAACCCTGCCGTCGTGATGGCCGCTGCGATCGCGAACGGCATCCATGGATGCGTACGCAGCAGCGGGGCGGTGACTCCGATGTAGAGATAGAAGACCACCTGGATCAGCAGTGTCCATGCCAGGCCGAGCAGAACGACCTCGGGTGTGGTGAAGAATCCGAACAGGGTGGCGGCGAGGATCAGGTCGGCGAGGTTCACGCTGTCCTGCCCACTCTCCGGGACGTACAGGCCGAGGTTGATCAAGCACCATGCGGCGAACGTCGTCGCGAACAGCAGCGGCAGGATCCGGCTCGCCCTGCGGCGGAGGAACAGCGGACCGGACTCCCTGCCCGCGACATGCGTGATGACGAGCCCGCTGATCAGGAAGAACGCGGCGACACCGACGAACGACAGCCGAGGGTTGAGGTTCAGCGGTGCGGTAACGTACCGGTCCACTCCTGTCGACAACCACCAGTCGTGGCCGCGGGTAGCGAACCAGTTCGCGGTGTGCGTGTAGACCACCATGAGGGACGCGAGGACGCGCAGCAGGTCCAGACCGTACATCCGGCCTCGATCGGCACCGTTCATGTTCGCACCGCCGTCATCAACCGGAACAGTCCTTCGGCCGCCGCCACGGTTCCCGCGACCGCCAGCGGAAGTGCCACCGCGAAGGCGACATCGTCGAAGGCGAACAGGATCGGGTACCCGACCACACCGATCAGCAGGAAGAGAGGGTATGTACGGTCCGCGGCCCAGCCGACGATCGTGGAACGTCCCGGCCCGGCTCCCCTCGCCAGGGACAGCAGCAGGATCAGGACCGCGTACACCGTGGTCAGCGCGTACAGCCAGCCGGCGAGCTCCGGGTAGATGCGTTCGCCCGCGATGACGACGGCGAGGCAGCCGAGGCCGGCCGGGGCGGCGGCCCATCCCGGTACGCCGCGTTCGCGGACGGTCCAGATCAGCTCGCCGAGCAGTGGGAACGACAGGTAGACGGACAGCTGCCCCAGCTCGGCGACCCAGCCCCCTGCCGTCCCGCCGGCGACGACCGCGGTGACGGCCACCGCGAGCTGGACCGCGGTGGCCGCCAGCGGAACCCGGGTCAACAACGCCGCCGTGGCCAGAACCAGCAGGCAGAACAGGGTCCCGACCACGATGACCCAGCCGAGCCCGAACAGCGTCTGCTCGCCGAGCAGGCCGTCGACCAGTGCCAGGTTGCTCAGGTACGCGCTGATCGACAGCTGCCCCGGCGCACCGTCCGTGAACGGCCGCGCACCGGCCAGGAGCAACAGCCAGCTCAACGTCGCGGCGAACGCGAAGGGAAGGTAGCCGCGCACGAGCAGCGTGGCACACGCGCGTCGTGTGCCGAGCCGCGAAACCGCGTCGGCGGCCGTGTAGCCCAGCGACAGCAGTAGTAGCGCGACGCCGAGCATGCCGAAGTCCTCGCCGATGCCGAGCGGGAAGTTCAGCCATTCACGAGCCAGCACGACCGGCCGGGGCGTCACCTGGTACCGGGACGGCCAGAGCGCGACGAGATAGCTGTAACCGACCAGCACGATCCCGAGCGCCAGCGTCAGCCGGACTCCCGGCACCGTGACGGGTGAACCGGAAACGGCCGTGCCGGACCGGCGTGCTGCTACGTCACCGGTCATGGGGCGGCAGCACCTCCATCTGGGCCGTCAGCACCTCGACGAACTTCTCCCGGGTGGCCGCGCTGTCATCACCGCGGAAGCCCACCCGCACGAGCGCGTTCCCGCTGGCGTAGTGCGCGCGACCGCCCGGCCGGGCTTCCGCCGACTCCGGCAGTACGCCTGCCATCACCTCGGCCCCGGCGTCGACGGGTACGTCGAAACCGTAGCCGCGTTGCAGCTCCCCGAGCGCGTGCGCGCCCGCGCCCGCTCGTGCCGCGTCGGGCATCCTCGCGAGCAGAACGGTCGCCTTGCCCTGGTCGAAGTTCGCCACGACCAGCCTCACTCGCTCGGCGCCCGCGCGCGCGTACTCGCGCTCTTCCTCGTCGGTGAGCATGCCGACCCCGTGCAGGTCCTCGACCGTTCGTACGCGTTCGAGGTTCTCCTGGGCGCCGCCGATCTCGGCCACCGCGAGCGGGTCGGACGGGTAGCGTCCCGCCTCCCCGGAGGACTGCGTGCCGGCGCTGCCCGCGAGCGGTAGATGCCGCCCGGATACGCACCACGAACCCAGCCCGAGCACGACGATCGCGACGAGCACGAGAACGTACGCCAGCACCGTCCGCATCGTGCCGAGCCTGTCCCCCGATACCTGCACCGTCACCCCATCGCCGGTATCAGCTCGGTCTCAACCACAGGGTGTGGAATCCGGTGGTCGCCGTCCGCGCGGTCCGGACCAGCTCCTCGTCGCTCGAGTCGACCGCGACCGGCCCGGCTTCGCTGACCACGAGCGGCGTGTACCCGAGGTCGCGGTACCCGGTGAGTACAGTGGACGGGTCGTCGCCGAGCTCGATGATCGCTTCGGGACTGAACTCGCACACGATGTCCGGGCGGTCCCGGCGCACGATGCCGGACAGCCCGGCGATCGCGCGGTGGTCCCGGCCTTGCAGGTCGAGCTTGACCAGGCTGACCGGCGCGCCGTGCACATCCTGCCTGCCGTCGAGCCGCGCGGCGGGTACGTGCGGCCGCTCCCGGCCGCCGGGCTCCTGGTCGGGTGGGTGAACCCGGTGGTCACCGCTGTTGGCTTCCGCCCCACGTACCAGCTCGACCTCCCCGTCGGCGTCCCATGCGGCGAGGTGCAGCGCCTGTACCCGTGCGGCTGTCGCATCGGGGAGGTTGACCGCGATGTTGCGCCTCAGCAACGCGAAGTTGTCCCGGTCCGCCTCGACGGCGATGACGCCGACCGCGTCGGAGCAACTCTGCAGGAGCTTGAGCGTGTGATACCCGACATGCGCGCCGATGTCCAGGAAGGCGCCGGGACGTTCCTGGATGAGCCGAGCCATCAGCTCGGCTTCGCGGACTTCCCAACTGCGGTGGTGCGTGATCCATTCCCACATCACCTCGTCACGGGGTAGCAGCAGTGCACCGGCGTCGCACACCACGACGTCGGCGCCGTCCGGTACGGGCGCGTGTACCGATCTGACGGCATCGTGTACGGCGGTGACGTCCTGCTCGACCCGCGCGAGCGTGCGTTCTTCCTGGTCCGAGCGGGTGTCGCGCTCCTGGAACATCCGGTGGGTGAGCCGCTCGTGGTCTTCCAGCCGGGCAGCGAGGCCGGTGATCGCCGGGCTCTCCGGAAGCCGGTCCAGTGTGGAGCGCAGCTCCGCGAGGTCCGACCGGAGGTCGGCGAGCGCGCGTTCGGTGTGCGGGCGCCATTCGTCCACGGCACGATGGAGCTCGCCCAGCTCGGCACGGGTGCGCGCGGAGTCCTGCAGCTCCGGCCGCATCGCCCGGGCGACCTCGTCACGGACGAGGGCCGTGAGGTCGCCGGTCCGGGTCTGGTCGGCCTCGATGACTTCGATCCTGGCCAGCAGCTCCGAGGCGGTGTTCTCGACGCCGTCGACGAGTGCGGACATCACGGTTCGCTGGTGCACATCGTAGTGGTCGATCGCGCGGATGACGGCCTTGCGCATGGCCGGTGCCAGCGGAGTGCGGGACGGGGCCGATGTGTCCGGACGCCAGTGCAGCGCTGCCTTGCCAGCACGGAGCGGGTGGAGCGGGTCGGTCGGCGCGGTGGGTGCCGTGCTGCGCTTCCGCTCGCGCCACGTCCGGTACGCGCGTTCGAGCTCGGTGCGCAGCCACTCCGCGGCGGCGGCCGGCGGGCGGGAACGCAGGATGTGCTCGCGGGCGACCTGCCCCTTCTCCCGTGCCGCGGCGGGGTCGTCCGCGACCGCGCGCATCGCCGCCGCCGCGGTGTCGAGATCGGGTTCGGCCCAGAGGGCATCGGCATGGTAGGGAAAGTTCCCCTCCCCGACACGCACCAGGCGGTACGGGACCAACCATCCCGAGCTCTCGTCGACGAACTCGGACGTTCCCGAGTAGTCGGTCGAGATCACCGGCAGGCCGTGTGCCATCGACTCGGCGAGCGTGAGCCCGAACCCTTCACTGCGGTGCAGCGAGACATAGCAGTCGCTGTCGCGGTACAGCTCGTCCATCTCGGCCCTGCTGAGGTAGCGCTCGATCAGGTCGATCCGGTGATCCTCGGCGGTCAGGACGCGAAGCCGTTCGGCGCTGTGCGGGTTGATGTCCCCGTTGATCGCCTTGATGACCAGGCGCACGTCATCGCGGTCCCGGAAGGCGCGGCCGAACGCCGAGACGACGCCCCAGGGGTTCTTCCGCTCTCCGACGCTGTTGAAGTCGAACGTGAACAGGAACGTGGTCGGCTCGCCAGGATCCCGTTCCTTCCTGGCCGGTGTGCCAGGGTCGCGCACCGGGACGGGAATCGTCCTGACCGGCACGGGTGAGTGCGCCGCGATCGCGTCCGCGCAGAACCGGCTGATCGTCCAGACCTCGTCGACCCGTTCGAAGGCGGAGTGTTGCCAGGCAGGGAAATCCTCGAGCTCCCATGCCCAGAGGCCGATGGTGTAGCGGTCGTGCTCGAGCTCGGGGTAGTTGCTCAGCAGCACCGGAGTCTGGTCCGCGTTCACCGCGAGCAGGCTGACCGGGAAGCGTGGGTGGTCGACCGTGCCGGTGTGCGTCGCCCGCGTCCGGTTCGACAGGGCGCGCTCCTCGACGACGGAGACGGACTCGACCCCCGCCGCGCTGATGGCGTCGTGCACGATCCGGCCCATCTCGCCGAGGCCGAGCTCCGCCGTGAGGTATCCGGCGATGTTCACCCCGAACGTGTCCTCGGGCGCGGCGAGATTCCGCGGTTCACCCGGCGTGGCCCACTCGGGCAGCGCGTTCTCGGCGACCCCGGACGTGGCGCACCAGGAACGGAACGCCTCCGCGTCCTGCCCGTTCGGATGCGGGAAGGCCAGCTGAAGATCGGTTCTGGACCGCCAGACGGACAGCGCGAGCCGGTGTGTGCCCGCGGCGGCTTGCGCGTTGTCCTCCGGTGAGGTCAGCCAGTGACGTAGCGCGGAGCCGGAGTCGTTGTCGAAGGCGTGCGGTGGGGGCTTCTCACCGGTGCGGTCCGCCGCGATCCAGCCCGTGCGGAAGAGCCTGCGCACTTCCGGGGTGATCGGGCTACCATCGGCGAACTCCGCGAAGCCGTACGGGACGTCTTCGCCGCTCGCCGCGTACCCGGCCCGGCGCAGCGCCCGAGCGTAGCCGTCGCACAGTTCCCGCACCACCGGGTGTTCGGAGAGCAGGACCCGTGGCCTGCGCGCGCAGTGAGCGGACAGTTGCCACGGACGATCCGGCCGGTACCCGCTGAAGTGGAAGAACCGCAGCGGGCTTCCACCCGCTGTGATGCCCTCCTCCCGGGAACGCGTCAGCGGGCGTTCGTGCAGGTTCCAGTACGCGACGTTGTATCCGGGGTCGCGGAGCACGGTGTGTGTGAACAGGGCGGGTACCTGGTCCACCCAGCGCTGGTCGGTGAACAGCTGGCGCTCGGGAGCGACGATGGCGTCGTGCCGCAGCCGCTCGGCCCAGAAGTCGAGGAAGTCCTCCGAGCCGTGTCCGGTCGCGATGAAGCCGAGGTTGAACACGCCCGTACCCATGATGACGGTCTCGTCCGGTTCCTTACCGTCCCTGGGCAGCGGGTTGACGAAGTGCGGCGTGAGCACCAGCCGGTGCCCGGCGGCGAGCCGGGCGACCTCCGGCATCGGCGCGTACACCTCGATGTCCGGGTCGAGGTAGATCACCACATCGGCCGCGCGGCACGTGGCGCGCAGCTCGCGAAGGAAGAACGGCTTCACTGCCGTGGCGAGCTCGGTCACCGAGTAGGCCGTGGCCATCCTCAGGTAGTCCTGCTCGCCGATGCCGAGGTGTTCGGGCCCGACTACCCGGTAGCCGTCCGCGCTGCGCTCACCCGCGGCCGGGTCGTGGGGCGCGAACCGGTCGATGACGGCGATGACGAACTCGTGTCCGGGGTGGTGCGCGAGGTAGGAGCGCGCGAGAACCCGTGCCGCGGGAAGGTAGTTCCGGGCCACAACGGTGCATGCCGTGACCCCGGGTGAGTGGTCCAGCGGTTCAGGCATCGGCGGGCATGGCTTCCAGGGCCGCGTCCAGCGTGTCCTCGTAGTCGTCGCGTGCGGTGGACGCGCCTTCCGTGGTCACGACCTCCAGCCGCACGATGACGTCCTCGCTGGCATAGTGGGCACGGATCTGGTTCTTGTCGTCATCGCCGTACTCGGTGGTCAGGATGCCTTCCGGCTGGTCGTCCACCTCCTCGGCGCCGTTGCCGACCTGGATCTCGCGCAGGGCCTCGGCCGCTTCGGCCGCGTCCTCCTCGCCGGCGGACTCCACGAGCAGCACGATCGCCGTACTGTCGCTCGGGAGGTGCTGGACGTTGAACCTGACGTCGCGCGCGCCCGCTTCCTCGTAGATCTCGAGCTCGTCGTCGAGCAGGTAGTTCAGCTCGGGGAGGTCGCCGAAGCCTTCGATATGGGAGTGATCCTCCGCGGAACCCGCCAGCTCGGGCAGGGCGAGCTTCTCCGGTTCCTCGGGTGGCTCCTCTGCGGGCGGTTCCGGGTCGGCGGTTCCGGCCGGACCCTCCTCGTCGCCGCCGTTACCGAGGAGGAAGAACGCGCCGATCCCGATGCCGGCGAGTACGAGCAGTGCCAGGGCGCCTGCGAGGACCGTGCCTGCGTGGCTCTTACCGTTGCCCTTGCCCGACCCCTGGAACAGCTCGGGCCCTTGCCTGACCCAGTCGGCGTCCGAGGAGGGTGCTACGGGTGGGAACTCCGAGCCACCCCATGGCGGGCTGGAGTCGTCGTCCGGAGCGTTCCACGGCGGTTGCTGTGGTGCGTACGGCTGCTGCTGGGCGTGCGGCTGGGCGAAGCCGCCGGGCGGTGAGGGCGGTTGCTGCAGCTGCCCCTGCGAGACGAACTGGGTGCGCTCGGCGCTGCTGTCCGGGGGCGGTACCGCTCGGGTCGCCTCCTGCGAGGCTTCCTTGTCCGGCTGCGGCGTCTGCCCCTGCTGCTGGGGTGTGCCGTGCGGGGATGACGCAGGGGCCTGGAACACCTGGGTCGCGTCGGACGGCGCGTCGGGGCCTGCCTGAGCCTGGTCGGTGCCGGACGGGTTCACCCCGGCCTGCTGCCCCGCGCTCGCGTGGTCGTCCTCCGGGGGCTGCGCCGCGGTCTGGGACTGCGCGGTCTGCTGCTCCCCGGTGCCGCGTGTGACCGCGGAATACAGGACCTGCTCGCGCCGCTTGGTGTAGTCGTCAGCCGAGAGTTTGCCCGACGAGTAGTCCTCGTCGAGTTTGCGCAGCTCCTCCTGCCAGGTCACGCCCTGGCACCCCCCTTCGGGATACGTAGTCCGCGGCGATGCTCCGCGCCGGTGCCGCGGCGCGAGCTGTCGCCATTGCTCATGGCGCGGCTCGGCAGGGGGTCATGCGGTCGGCCCCCACGCACGGCGTCATGAGCGGGCCCAGCACATTGTGCACCGTACGCTCCCCGGTCGTGTCGCGGAGTACCAGCTGGTAGCACGTCGGGTATCTACCCTCCTGCGCGGACTAGGACTTTCGTGTATGTTATCGGCGTTCCCGACATACGTGACCCCCGGTGTGGTCCCTGTGTGCCTCCGGGGCACACCAGCGGGAAGCCCCAGTCTGCCTGGGGTGATGAAGCACGGCGATCACGTAGCCGTAACGGTCGCCGGGCCGGTGGGGCCGGTACTGCCTGCCGGGGTGGCCGTCGCACACGACGGTGCTGCCTGCCCGGATGGTCGCCGGGTACCGCGCGAGCCGTCCCTCCGCCCGCCGGTATCATCGCCGATCTGGACTCGAAGGCTCGCGACGACCCTCCGTCACCGGCATGGTCGCCGCGCCCGCGTCGCACGTGTACGACGCACCGGCGACGGGCGTGCCGGGTGCGGGGCCGGTGGTCACCTGGCGAGGGAGGGCACGGCGTGAGCGGCACGATGACTCGTGGGGGGATCGGGAATTGAGTGGGCCGTTACCTGACGCCAGGGGGCGCATCGCGTTCATCGACATCGGCCGGACCATCGCGGCATTGCTGATCTTCTACGTGCACGTGGACGGTTTCTATGTTCGCGAGGTGTACGGTTCGACGTTGCTCGACCGGGCCCTGCAAAGCACGTTCGCGGAGCCGTTCGGCTTCGAGGAATACGACTTCGCCGCCGCGGGCCTGGGGTTCTTCTTCCTGGCCAGTGGGTTCGTGGTTACTCCGATCGTGCTGAAGATGGGTGGGGCCCGGTTCGTCTTGAATCGCGTCTTCCGCCTCTACCCGCTCATCGTCGTCACGGTCCTGCTGAGTGCGGCACTGACCGCGTTCGGCATCCGCGTCATGCTGACCGGATCGGTTCCCGACGTCACCGTGGGAACGGTTCTGCGCAATATCGCGCTCGTCAACTTCTCGACAGCACCGTACGAGCCGCTGGTCGCCGTCGCCTGGTCGCTCGCGATCGAGATCCTCTTCTACGCGACTCTGGTGCTCGTGCTTCCCGTGTTGCGACGGTGGCTCTGGTTGGCGATCGCGGTGCAGCTCGAGCTGGTGTTCATAGCCGTCCTGCTGCACAACCAACTCGGGGAAGGCTACGTGTACTTCGCCTCGCAGATGGCCTACGTGCTGGTGCCGATCATGGGGCAGGTCATCTGGGCCGGGTGGACCCGGAAGATCCCGGCCTGGGGCGCGCTCGCCTATCTCGGTGTGTCGTGGGTCCTGTACGTATGGGCGGACCCTGTCGGGAACATGCACATGAACTACGGCCTCCGTACCGAGCCGGTCGCCATCGCGGTTCTGGCGTTCCTGGTCGGGCTCGGGTTCGAGAGGCACCTACGGCAACGCCGGTTCTGGGCCGAGGGCTCCGAGCGTGTCTACTCGCTGTACCTGATCCACGGGGTCGTCGCGATATCGGTGATGCACACCCTGCACGGGACCATGCCGGTATGGCTGGTCTTCCTGGTGGGCGTGCTGGTGACGTTCGCCGCGGTCGAGGTCTCGCACCGGCTTGTCGAGCGACCCAGCCACAACCTGGGGCGCAGGCTGTCCGGCAGGCCCACGTACGGCGACCGGCGGGCCCGTGGTGGCCGGAACCGCGTGACCGGTCGGCACTCGGCAGGCGAGGTGGAGCCGGCGCGGTCACCGGACTCCGCGGCACCCGCGGAGTCCCTGCCGGGTTCGCCGGCGAACGGGACCCAGCCGGAGGCACCAGGGACACCGGAGTCGCCGCAGGCGGCACGCCACGATCACGAGGTGGACCCGACGCGCGGGTGACCGTGAGGCCGGATCGGCAGGTTATCGGCAGGTCGCTGCCCGGCCGTGCCGCGGACCGGCGGCTCGCCGCCCTACCCGAACCCTGCCTGGCGCAGGGCGTCGGCCATGCTTCCCTTGGGCGTGTCCTCTCGCCGGCCGCCCCGGCGCTGTTTGCCCCGCTGCCCGTCCTTGCCGGAGCCGCCTTGCTTTCCGCCGCCCTGCTTGCCGGGCTGCTTGCCGCTGCCCCCTCGGGATGCGGGCTTGCCGCCTGCCTCGTCGTCGAGTCGCATGGTCAGTGAGATGCGGTTGCGCGTGGTATCCACCTCGGTGACCTTGACCCGGACGACATCGCCGGACTTGACGACCTCGCGCGGGTCGGAGACGAACTCGGTGGACATCGCCGAGATGTGTACCAGCCCGTCCTGGTGCACGCCGACGTCGACGAACGCACCGAACTTGGCGACGTTGGTGACCGCCCCCTCCAGGACCATGCCCGGCTCGAGGTCGGAGATCTTCTCGACCCCTTCGGCGAACCGGGCCGTGGTGAACGCGGGCCGGGGGTCGCGTCCCGGCTTGTTCAGCTCGGTCAGGATATCGGTGACGGTGGGCAGCCCGAACCGCTCGTCGACGAACCGGTTCGGGTCGAGCGAGTTCACTGTGGACTCGTCCCCGATCAGCTCCTGGATACCGACGCCGACGGCATCCAGGATGCGGTGCACGACCGGGTAGGCCTCGGGGTGCACGCTCGACGCGTCCAGCGGGTTGTCGCCACCCGCGATGCGCAGGAAGCCCGCGCACTGCTCGAAGGCCTTCGGCCCGAGGCGGGGGACATTGGTCAGCTCCTGCCGGGAGCGGAACCGCCCTTGCTGGTTGCGGTGCTCGACGATGTTCTCGGCCAGCGAGGACCCGATTCCCGAGACGCGGGCCAGCAGCGGGGCCGAGGCGGTGTTGAGGTCGACGCCCACCGCGTTCACGCAGTCCTCCACCACGGCGTCCAGCGACCGCGACAGCGAGGACTCCGGCAGGTCGTGCTGGTACTGGCCGACACCGATGGACTTCGGCTCGATCTTGACCAGCTCGGCGAGCGGGTCCTGCAGCCTGCGCGCGATGGATGCCGCCCCGCGCAGCGAGACGTCGAGCTGACCGAGCTCGGCGGCGGCGATCGCGGACGCCGAGTACACCGATGCTCCCGCCTCGGAGACCATCGCCTTGGTCAGCCCGCGCTCGGGGTGGCGCTTGATCAGGTCGGCGGCCAGCCGGTCGGTCTCGCGGGAGGCGGTGCCGTTGCCGATGGCGACCAGCTCGACCTCGTGCGTGCGTGCCAGGCGTTCCAGCGTGGCGATCGCCTCGTCCCAGTGGTTCTGCGGCTGATGCGGGTAGATCGTGTCCGTGTCGACGACCTTGCCCGTCGGGTCGATCACCGCGACCTTCACGCCGGTGCGGTAGCCGGGGTCGAGGCCGATGGTGGCGCGCGTGCCCGCGGGTGCGGCGAGTAGCAGGTCGCGCAGGTTGCCTGCGAAAACCCGCACGGCCTCCTCCTCGGCTGCCTGCCGCAGCCGCGCGCGCAGGTCGATGCCGAGGTGCAGCAGGATCTTGGTGCGCCACGCCCAGCGCACCGTGTCGGTCAGCCACCGGTCGGCGGGCCGCCCGCGGTCGTCGATGCCGGCGCGGGCGGCGATGCGCAGCTCGTAGTCGCTCGGGCCGTCCGGTTCCTCGCCGGGCGCCTGCGGCGCCATGGTGAGGTCGAGTACGTCCTCCTTCTCCCCGCGCAGCAGTGCGAGAGTCCGGTGCGAAGGCAGCTTGGTGAAGGCCTCGGAGTACTCGAAGTAGTCGGCGAACTTCGCGCCGGACTCCTGCTTGCCCTCGCGCACCCGCGAGACCAGGTGGCCGTCCGCCCACATGCGCTCGCGCAGCTCGCCGATCAGATCGGCGTCCTCGGCGAAGCGCTCGACCAGGATGGCCCGCGCGCCGTCGAGCGCGGCCTTGGTGTCGGCGACACCCGCCTCGGCGTCCACGTAGTCCTGCGCGGTGACCTCGGGGTCGTGGCCCGGGTCACCGAGCAGGGTGTCGGCGAGCGGCTCGAGGCCCGCTTCCCGCGCGATCTGTCCCTTCGTGCGGCGCTTGGGCTTGTACGGCAGGTAGATGTCCTCCAGCCGGGCCTTGGTCTCGGCCGCGCGGATGCGCGCCTCCAGCTCGTCGTCGAGCTTGCCCTGCTCACGGATGGAGTCGAGGATCGTCGTGCGGCGGTCTTCCAGCTCACGCAGGTAACGCAGCCGCTCGTCGAGGGTGCGCAGCTGGGTGTCGTCCAGCGACCCGGTGACCTCCTTGCGGTAGCGGGCGACGAACGGGACGGTCGCCCCGTCGTCGAGCAACCCGGCCGCCGCGGCGACCTGGCGCTCGGCCACCCCCAGTTCCTCGGCGATCCGCTGGTGTATCGACGGTGTGCCCACGGTCGTCATCGATCCTCTCGCAGTCCTTCTCGCGGTCCGGCTCGCACAGGCGCGCGTTCGCGGCCGGGAACGGTATTCTCGCCGAGACCCGCACCGCCCTGTCACCTGGCCCGGCGGTTGGCGGACCGGATTCAATTGACTTAGTGACAATAAGTCGGCATCGTGTGTGTCATGAGCTACACCGAAGTCGCGTACTCCGTCGCGGACCGGGTCGCCACTATCGCGCTGAACCGTCCACAGGCACGCAACGGCTACACGATCACGATGTCCGATGAGCTGGAGGACGCCTTCAGCCGCGCCGACGCCGACCCCGACGTGCGTGTCGTCGTGTTCACCGGGGAAGGTACCGACTTCTGTGTCGGTGCCGACCTGTCCGCGGGCTCGCTCGAGGTCGCCGGCGATGACACCGGCGGCGGTGCGGCCGGTGGCGAGCAGTCCTGGCAGGAACCGGCCGGGCGCTGCTCGAGACGGATCTTCGCGAGCAACAAGCCGGTCATCGCGGCCATCCGTGGTGCGGCGGTCGGAGCGGGCTCGACGATCATCCTGCCGGCCGACTACCGCCTGGCCGCGACGGACGCGCGGTTCGGTTTCGTGTTCTCCCGCAGGGGTATCTACCCGGAAGGCGCGTCGACCTGGTTCCTGCCCCGGCTCGTCGGGCTCGGCACCGCGCTGGACTGGATGGTCTCTGGCCGGGTGTTCGGCGCCGAGGAAGCCGCCCGTGCGGGGCTGGTGCACCAGCTGCACGAGCCGGAGGATGTGCTCGACAAGGCTTACGAGCTGGCACGCGACCTCGCGGACAACACGGCCCCGGTATCGGTCGCCGTGATCAGGCAGATGCTGTACCGGATGAGCCCGCTGGACTCCCCTGGCCCGGTGCACGAGGTCGACTCCCGGCTGATCGCCGAGTGCGCGAGTGACCCGGACGCCGTGGAGGGGATCATGGCGTTCCTGCAGCGGAGGGCGCCCGAGTTCAGTGGGACCGTGGACAAGGACATCCCGGCGTGGCTGCCCTGGCGCGAGGAGCCGTGAGGTCGACGATGCGGCAAAATGGCATCTCATGAGTACCGAGACGGTCCCGCGGTGGCGGCGGCTCGAGCCGGACGAGCGGCGCGAGCAGATTCTCGAGTGCGCTATCCGCCAGTTCGGGGAGCGCCCGTACGCGGCGGTGTCCACCAGTGACGTCGCCCGTGAGGCAGGGGTGGCGCGCGGGTTGATCAACCACTACTTCGGCTCCAAGCGCGGCCTCTACCTGGAGGTGGTGCGCCGGATGGTGATCGTCTCCGACGAGCACGTGCCGAGGCTGCCTGCGGGCTCGCTGGAGGAGCAGGTCGACGCGGCCGTGGACTGGCTGCTCGGGGCGATCGGCGTGCACGGCAAGACGTGGATCGCCGTGATCGGCGCGGAAGGGGTCGGGGACGATCCCGAGGTCGAGCGGATCCTGGCCGAGGCCGACGAGCGCGCCGCGGAGTACGTGGTGCAGATGGTCGGGCTGGACGACGTGACTTCACACGGCGCGGAGCTACGGGCGCTGATCCGCGCGTTCGGCGGGATGGTCAAGGCCGCAGGCAGGGAGTGGATCAGCAAGGGCACGCTGAGCAGGGAGCAGGTGCACTTCCTGCTCAGCCAGCAGCTCGTCCATCTGACACGGGAGCTCTTCCCGCGTCTGCGTGAGCTGGGCTGAACGCCCGGCCCTACAGCCGCTCGCCCGCGCGAGCCAGCTTGCCCGCCAGGTTCGCGATCATCGCGCGCAGCAGGCGCGCCGTCAGCGCACCGGTACCCGGCAGGCGTTCGGTGAAGCTGCCGGTCCACGTGATGTCGGTTCCACCGTCGGCGCGCGGGGACAGCTGCACGTCACCGCGGTAGTCCCGCATCGGGGACGGGGTGAGGAGCACGTACCCGTGCAGCTTGTCCTGCTCGTGCGCGACGGTCTGCTCCCGCAGGCCGAGCGGCCCCAGCCCGAGCTTGCGGATGGCGCCGACACCACCTGGCGCGGGGTCGCCCTGGGTGACCAGCGATGACGTGGGCACGATCGGCTTGGCCCACTCTGACCATCGCGAACCGTCGCTGAGCAGGCCGAACAGGGTGGCCGGATCGGCACTGCTCGTGCGTCGCACCTCGTAGGTGAATGTTCGCCCAGCCATCGGGATCCTCCCGTGCTCGAATCGTGCCGTGCTTCTCGCCGGCCACCCTACGACGTACCCGCGCCGGGGTAACCGGCAGCCGGCTCCCAGCGTGCTGCCGAGGTGCGCACCTGCCGTGTGAGGATGGGACCGTGCCCACCCCGCGCGACCTACCCGCCCCGCTGTGGCTGGTGCAGTTGCTCCGTGGGAGCTCCGTTCCGGTGCCGTGGGGCCGCGCGTTACGGGCCGCGCTGGCACTGGCCGTGCCGCTGGCCGTCGCGTTCGCCGCGGACCGGCCCGAGTACGGGGTGCTCGTCTCGGTGGGCGCGCTACCGGCCGTGCTCGCCGATCGGGGCGGCTCGTACCGGCAGCGCGCGTTCCGGCTCGGGTCGGCGTCGCTCGCGGCCACGTTCGGTTTCGCTCTCGGGCTGCTGACCAAGGACGCCCCGCTGGTCTCCGCGGGGGTGGTCGTGCTGGTGGCCGCGCTGTCGGTACTTGTCAGCTCGGTCGGCGACACCGTGTCCATCGCGGGTCTGATGATGCTCGTGTTCACGGTGCTCGGCGCCGGCCAGTACCTGGAGGGAGTGGGGATACCGGCGATACTCGGCTCCTTCCTCGTGGGCATCGTCTGGAGCCTGGTGATCGGTCTGGCGGGTTGGGCGGTGCGCGGGACCAGCCCGGAACGGGCCGCGGTCGCGCAGGTGTTCGTGGAGCTGTCCGTGTTGCTGTCCGTGCGGGACGCGGCCACGGCACGGGCGGCACGGCACCAGCTCACGGTCGCCATGAACAGCGCGTACGACCAGCTGCTGTCCGCGAGGGCGCGGCTACCGCGCAGGGACGCGGCCTACCGCAGGCTGCTGACGCTGCTGTCCGAGGCGACGCCGCTCGTGGAGGCCGCGGTGGCGATGGTTGGCTCGGGTCGGCGCGCGCCTCGCCCGGTGATCGATCATCTGATGGACGTCGCGGCAGCGGTGCTCGGCGGTACCCGGCTGCCCGAGCGCCCTCCCGTGGAGGAGGGCCCGAGCCCCTCGGTAGCGGTCGGCGCGCTGTACGCGGGCCTGGCGCGGCTCGGGCACGGCGATGAGCGCGCACCCCGCCCGCCGGCCTCGCCGCGCGTGTGGCTTCGCGAGCAGCTGGCCGGTCTCACCGCCGACAGGGCCACGTGGCTCGGCGTCGCGCGGCTGGCGTTGTGCATGGCCATCGCCGAAGCACTGAGCCTGGTCATGCCGCTCGGGCACGCGCACTGGATCCCGCTGACGGTCGCGCTGGTGCTCAAGCCGGAACTGGGTTCGGTGTTCGGGCGGGCGGTGCTGCGCGGGATCGGCACGGTCGGCGGGGTCGGCCTCGGCGCGCTCGTGCTGCTCGCCTACCCGCACGGCTGGGTGCTCGCGGCGCTGGCCGCGCTGTTCGCCGCGGGCGTGGCCATCGGCAAGGCCTTCAACTACGGGATCCTCAGCGCGTGCATCACGCCGCTGATCATCATCCAGATGGACGTGCAGAACCTGGGTGAGCCCGCGCTGCTCGTCGAGCGGCTGACGCACACCCTGCTCGGCTGCGCGGTGGTGCTGGTCTTCGGGTACTGGCTGTGGCCGGGGGCGCGGCACCGGCACGCCGGGCCCGCGGCCGCCGATGCGATCGACGCGGTGCGGCGTTATGTCGACATCGGCTTGCGTAACGTCGGGCCGGATGCCGACCGGGTGGAGCGCAGGCGCGCGAGGCGGCAGGCCTACCGGGCGCTGGCGAACCTGCGCGCGGCGCTCGCGCACGTCCTGGTGGAACCGTCCCCTGCCGGGCGCCGGGCGATCGAGCTGTGGTCGGTGACCGTGGGGCTGGAGCGGGTGAGCGACGCCGTGACCGAGGTGTGTGTCAGTGCCGACCACGGCGGCGCGCGCCCGACAGAGGTCGAGATCGGCCGGCTGACCGCGGCGATCGCCGAGCTCGCCGCCGCGGTACGGCAGGGACGGGGTCCGGAACGGACGCCGTTGCCGGAGGCGCGGGAGGGCACCGCGCTCGCCGCGCTGAACCAGCAGGTCGATGCGGTACTCGACACGCTGCGGGGCGCTCACGCGTGAGCCGGGGCGTCCCGCGCGGGCAGCGCGGGTGCCGGGACGCTACACGGCAGCCGTGGCGACGGTGCCGTCCAGCGCGGTGACCCTGCCACCCTGCGCGCCGAGCGTGCGCAGGGCATGGGCGGCCTCAGGCCCGGCGAGGTCGATCCGAATCTCCGCTCGCTCGCGGGCCCGGTTCCGCGCCAGCTCGTTCGCGCCCTGGTGGCCGCTCATGATCGTCGCGCGTAGCGACCCGGTGGAGGCGAGTGCGCCACGAGCCGCGCCGAGCAGGCCGAGCGCCTCGTCGATGGCGGGTAACAGTGCCTCCCGGTTGCCTTCCGTCATCGCCGTGGTCAGCTCGGGCCGGCCGCCCGCGACCCGGGTGCCGTCGGTGTACGACCCCGCGGCCAGCGCCATCGCCAGTGGCCCGCCCTGCGCGCCGACGGTGGCCAGTACCGCGGACAGTACGTGTGGCAGGTGCGAGATGCGCGCCACCGCCGCGTCGTGTTCGGTCGCCGAGGTCGGGACCACGTGTGCGCCCGCGTCGAGGGCGAGCCGCGCGATCTCGGCCCACGGCGTGAGGTCACCGTCCGCTGTGCAGAGCACCCACGCGGCGCCGTCGAACAGCGCGGCGTCCCCTGCCGCCCAGCCGGAGCGCGTCGCCCCGGCCATCGGGTGGCCGCCGACGAACGCGGCGTCCGGCACCAGGCGGCTCACCCGCTCGGCCACCGGTCCCTTGACGCTGGTGACGTCGGTGAGCACGCAGCGTGGAGCATGCTCGGCCACCGCACCGAGTACCGCATCGATCGCTGTCAGCGGGACCGCGAGCACCACGATCGCGTCCCGCTCCGCGGCTCGCCGCAACGCCGCGTCGACGTCGGTGTGCACGTCGAACCCGTCGGCGGTGGCGGCCGCGACATCCTCGGGGGCCTCGGCCGCCCCCCACACCTTCCGGCCGGCCCGGGCTGCCGCGCGCAACACCGACCCGCCGATCAGCCCGAGCCCGACCACGCATACGTCTCGCACGCGCGTCATCCTGCCTTATACACGCGCGTCGAGCGCGAACGCCGCGTACATCGCCACGCCGTGCGGCAGCGCGGCCTCGTCGAACACCACACGGTTGGAGTGGTTCGCCGGAGCCGTGTCGAGCTCCGTTCCCGGTGGGCAGGCCCCGAGGAAGGCGAACGAGCCCGGTACGCGTTCCAGCACGTAGGAGAAGTCCTCCGCGCCCATCAGCGGCTGGGCCATCGGCTCGGCGTGCTCCGTGCCGAGTACCGCCTCCGCCAGCTCGAGGGTGCGGTCCGCCTCGGCGGAGGAGTTGACCGTCGGCGGGTAGCCGGTCTCCAACCGGACCTCGACCTCGCAGCCGTGCGCGGCGCCGACGTGCTCGCACACCCGGGCCAGCGTGTCGTGCAGCAGCTTCCTGTTGTCCGCCGAGAGGGTGCGGATCGTGCCCTCCAGCTCCGCGGACTCCGGGATGATGTTGGACGTGGTGCCTGCCGACACGCGCGTCACCGTCAGCACGGCGGGGTCGAACGGGTCGAGCTTCCTTGTCACATTCGCCTGCAGGGCGCCGACCATCTCGGCGGCCGCCGGTACCGGGTCACACGCGGCATGCGGGGCCGAGCCGTGCCCGCCCCTTCCGGTGACCAGCACCCGGAACTGGTCGGCGGCGGCGAGGATCGGGCCGGGCCGGGTGGATACCTGCCCTGACGGGGTATTGCCCTGGATGTGCAGGGCGAAGGCGCGTGCTACACGTTCTCCCGCCGCGTCGAGCACGCCGTCGTCGAGCATGTACCGCGCCCCGTGGTGCCCTTCCTCGCCTGGCTGGAACATCAGCACCACCGAGCCGGACAGCTCGTGGGAGTGCGCGGCGAGCAGCCGGGCCGCCGAGGTGAGCATCGCAACGTGGGTGTCGTGCCCGCAGGCGTGCATGGCTCCGTCGACGGTGGAGGCGAAATCCAGGTCGGTGTCCTCCCGCAGGGGTAGGGCGTCCATATCGGCACGCAGCAGGATCGCGGGCCCGGGGCGGGCTCCGCGCAGTACGGCTGTCACCCCGCTGGTGCTGTCGGCGCGGGTGATCTCCAGCGGTAGATCGGCCAGCTCGTCGAGCACGGTCTGCCGGGTGCGGGGGAGGTCGAGTCCCAGTTCGGGGCTGCGATGTATCGCGCGCCGTCCCGCGATCGTGCGATCCTGTAGTTCCACGGCTTCGCTGAGTAACCAGGCGAGGTCGCGCGGGGGGTGGGCGCGGTCGCCTTCGGAGTCTGCTCGGTCCATACGGAGTGATCTTGGCATGATTCTTGGTATTCCGGTATGCGTTCCGGCCTTGAGGGGAATACCGTGTGCGCATGGCGGAGCGAGAGCCGATCGCGGGGTTCGCGATCGCTGCCGTGCGGGAAGACGGTAACTGGCAGTGCAGCACGCTCGATCCGAGCGCGCTGACCGAACTGGACGCGGCGCTCACCGAGCTGCGCAAGGTCAGAACCAGCGGTGCCGTGCTCGGGCTACTCGCCGTCGATGACGAGTTCTTCGTCGTGATCCGCCCGTCGCCGAGCAAGATCTCCCTGTTGCTGTCCGACGCGGCTGCCGCGCTCGACTACGACATCGCGGCCGATGTGCTCGACGTGCTCCGCGTCCCGACGCCGGGAGAGGACGACGACGAGGTGTGGTCCGAGGGGGATCTGGACATCCTGGCCGACTTCGGCCTGCCCGCCGACGAGTTGGAGATGATCGCCGCCGAGATCGAGCTGTACCCGGACGAACAGCTGCAGATGATCGCCCAGCGGTGCGGGTTCGCCGACGCGCTCGGCGAGGTACTCGACCAGGACTGAGACGGGTGCGCGAGCGTGAGCACGCCGAGCTGGTGCGCGCGGCCATCGATGCCGCTCGCCAGGCTCGCCAGGAGGCCGACGTGCCGGTCGGGGCCGTGGTGTTCGCCCCGGACGGCACCGAGCTCGCTCGCGCGCGCAACGCCCGCGAGGCACTCGGCGACCCCACGGCGCACGCCGAGGTACTCGCGCTGCGCGCGGCGGCGGCGCGGTGGGGCGACGGGTGGCGGCTGAGCGGCTGCACGCTCGCGGTGACGGTCGAGCCCTGCACGATGTGTGCCGGTGCGCTGGTGCTCGCACGTGTCTCGCGGCTGGTCTTCGGGGCGTGGGAGCCCCGCACCGGGGCGGTCGGCTCTTTGTGGGACGTGGTGCGTGACCGGCGTCTCAATCACCGGCCCGAGGTCGTCGGCGGGGTGCTCGCCGGCGAGTGCTCGGCGCTGCTCGACGATTTCTTCGCTGCTCATCGGGGCGATCCCGCCACGGAGTGAAGATGTCCGTGGCGCCGTGAAATCCGTCGCTCGAGGCGCAATCGTGGAAGGTGGGCCCGAGCGGCAAGGACGCGGGCCCGTCCCAACGACAGGGAGACGCCATGGGCATCCTCGACAAGATCAGGAACAAGGCCGAGCAGGCCGCGGGCAGTGCCAAGGAGAAGGCGGGCGAGGTCGCGGGTGACGGCGACCTCGCCGACTCCGGCAAGGCGGACCGCCTCGAGGGCCAGGTGAGGGAAGCCGGCAACGAGTGGAAGGACAAGGCCGAGGACGTGGCCGGGCAAGCCAGGGACAAGGCAGGCGGTGCGGTTTCGGACGCCAAGGACAGGCTGGACGACAGGTTCGACGACGAGGACTGAACGCACCTGCAGGGGAAGCCGTTCACGCGCGAGGGGAGCCCCCCTTTCCGGAACCGGCTGAGGCGGGCAGGTAGCCTTGTCGGCGGTAGCGTGTCCGAGCGGCCTAAGGAGCTCGCCTCGAAAGCGAGTGACGGTTGACCCCGTCCGTGGGTTCGAATCCCACCGCTACCGCACGGTGAAACGCCGTCGCTCCGCACTCGTGGAGCGGCGGCGTTTTCTGCTGAGTTGATGTGGCGCTGGTCGCATCCCCCGGGGGATTGCCCTCGCGCCTGCGCGCAGGATGTAGAACGACGTTACGATCACAGGGTTATGTCGTTTCAGCGGTGAAAGCCCTCACACGCCATCGCGATACACACCGGAGTCGATGATCTGATGGAAAACAGCGAAGAAACTCGGGCCGCGCGTGGGCGTAAACCCCGGAGCACGGAAGTGACGGGTGGTTACGAGCGCACGCCCGCGCGAGCGATGCTGCGTGCGGTCGGGATGACCGACTCCGACTTCGAGAAGTCGCAGATCGGGATCGCGTCCTCGTGGAACCAGATCACGCCGTGCAACCTCTCGCTCGCCCGGCTGGCAGACGAGTCCAAGATCGGCGTGCGGGACGCGGGCGGCTTCCCGATGGAGTTCGGCACCATCTCGGTCTCCGACGGGATCTCCATGGGGCACGAGGGAATGCGCGCCTCGCTGGTGAGCCGGGAGGTGATCGCCGACTCGGTGGAATGCGTGGTGCATGCCGAGCGGCTGGACGGCACGATCCTGCTCGCCGGCTGCGACAAGTCGCTGCCGGGAATGCTGATGGCGGCCGCGCGGTTGGACCTGGCATCGGTGTTCCTCTACGCCGGTTCGACGTTGCCCGGGCACCTGGGGGACAACGACATCACCATCCAGGACGCGTTCGAAGGTGTCGGTGCCTGCGCGCTGGGCCGGATCAGCACCGATGAGCTGGAGGAGATCGAGCGGCACGCCTGCCCGGGTGAGGGAGCCTGCGGCGGGATGTTCACCGCGAACACCATGGCGGCAGCCGCCGAGGCGCTCGGTATGTCGCTGCCCGGCAGCGCGTCGCCGCCCGCCCCGGACAAGCGGCGGGACAGCTACGCGCAGAAGTCCGGCGAGGCCGTCATCGAGCTCATCAACAAGGGCATCACCGCTCGCCAGGTACTCACCAGGGAGGCCTTCGAGAACGCGATCACCGTGGTGACCGCGCTCGGCGGGTCCACGAACGCGGTCCTGCACCTGCTGGCGATCGCGCGCGAGGCGCGTGTGGACCTCGATATCGACGAGTTCAACCGGATCGGCGAGCGTACCCCGCTGCTGGCGGATGTGAAGCCCTTCGGGCGCTACGTGATGAGTGACATCGACAGCATCGGCGGTGTGCCGGTGGTGATGAAGGCGCTGCTGGACGCCGGCCTGCTGCACGGGGACGTGCTCACCGTGACGGGCAAGACGATGGCCGAGAACCTCGCGGAGATCGCCCCGCCCGACCCGGACGGCAAGATCATCGCCGCGGCGTCGTCCCCGCTGGCCGAGACGGGCGGGCTCACCATCCTGCGCGGCAGCCTCGCCCCGGAGGGGGCTGTGGTCAAGAGCGCCTCGCTGACCCAGGCTGTCACGGAGGGAACCGCGCGGGTCTTCGACGACGAGCAGGATGCCATGACGGCGGTGACCGCGGGACGGATCAACCCCGGGGACGCGGTCGTGATCCGCTACGAGGGGCCCGCGGGCGGTCCCGGGATGCGGGAGATGCTCGCGGTGACCGCGGCGATCAAGGGCGCCGGGTTGGGCTCGGACGTGCTGTTGATGACCGACGGCCGGTTCTCCGGAGCGACGCACGGGCCGTGCATCGGGCACGTGGCGCCCGAGGCCGCACACGGTGGGCCGATCGCACTGGTCGAGGACGGGGACCGCGTCCGGCTCGACCTGAACGAGCGTACGTTGGACGTGCTGGTCGACGCCGACGAGCTGGCACGGCGCAGGGAGAACTGGAAGCCGCGCGAGCCCCGCTACACCTCGGGAGTGCTTGCCAAGTACGCCAAGCTGGTTGGCTCGGCCGAGGACGGCGCCGTCTGCGGCTGACCCGCCGCGTCGGCCGTTTCGGCCCACTGTGTCGGCCCCCTCGACACCCCGAGTTGGGCCTCTCGGCACCCCGAGTGCGTTGTTCCGGCACGGCCGATGAGTTTCGTCCGGGTCCCCGGTCTATCCCTGCGAGCAAGCCGACACGGGCTTATCGCATGGGAGGATCGAGATGACTGTGACATACGACCGGGACCGCGCCGCGACGCCGCTGCTCGGCAAGCGCGCCAACATCGCGCTGTGGACCCTGCAAGTACTCGCCGCGGCGTTCTTCGCGCTGGCGGGTGCCTTCCCGAAGCTCACCGCGCATTCCTCGGCGGTCGAGGCCTTCGACCAGATCGGCCACGGTACGTGGTTCATGTACCTGGTCGGTTCCCTGGAACTGGCCGGTGCCGTCGCGCTGCTGCTCCCACTGCTGTGCGGGGTCGCGGCGCTGGCGTTCATCGGCCTGATGATCGGCGCGTTCACCTACGAGCTGGTCGTCTTCGGCGGGGGGAACGCCGTCTCGCCCCTCGTCGTGCTCGTGGTGATGGCGATCATCGCGTGGTGGCGCCGGGATCGCACCGCACGGTTGTTCGGCCTGCTCGCCGGGAGGGAAAGGGGCCGGGCGTAGCCCTCCGGTTCCCGGAGTGGCCGCCGCGACAGCGCGGCGGCGCGCCGCGCCACGCGGTACGGTCGGTACGATCGTCCAGTCACGAGCCGCGGGAGGTCAGGATGCCCGAACCGGTCGCTGCGGAGAGGACGCGCGAGATCGCCACGGTCGAGGAGTTCCTCGGTGCACTCGAGGACTTCGACCTGGAGCGCGCGCTGTCATACCTCGCCGAGGACGTGGTGTACCAGAACGTGCCGCTGCCGCCTGCCAGAGGCATCGGCGCCGTGACCAAGCAGCTGCGGCTGATGGCCCGGTACGGCACCGGATTCGAGGCGCACACGCACCGCATCGCCGCCAGCGGCGACACCGTGCTGACCGAGCGCACCGACGTGCTCATCGCGGGAAGGTGGCGCGCGCGGTTCTGGGTGTGCGGAACGTTCGAGCTGCGTGACGGGAAGATCGTGCTGTGGCGCGACTACTTCGACTGGGCCACGGTGCTGGCGTCCAGCGCGCGTGGCTGGGTCGGGGTGCTCGCGAGCGCGGTCCGTCGACGGGTGGCCAGCAGCCGCTCCTGAGGTGTCGCTCCGGCTTCTTCCCTCGTTCACCGGGGTACGCGAGGATGCGCCCAGGACGGTTGTCGAGGAAGGGACCGGGGTGTGAGCGTACGAGGTCGGCGCCTGGTGCTCGGCGGTATCGCGGTCGCGGTGCTCGCCGGCGGTGCGATCGCCCCCGCGTCCGGCAGCGTGGCCCGAGCGGGGCTGCTGACCGCCTGCTCGACGGGCGACACGGGAGTCGATCCCGGACAGGCGCGTATCGGAGACATCCAGGGAACCACCCGCCTCTCCCCGCTCGACGGTGAGCGGGCGGAGGGCGTGCCCGGCATCGTGACCGCGCGACGGTCGTTCGGCTCGAAACGCGGGTTCTGGTTCCAGGACCCGCACGGCAGCGACGACCCGCGTGCCAGCGACGGGCTGTTCGTGTTCACCGGCGACACGACTCCCGATGTGGAGCCCGGTGACGAGGTCATGGTCACCGGAACGGTGCAGGAGTACTACCCGCGGGGTGCCGACGACGGGCCGTACCCCTCGACGACCGAGCTGATCGACGCGGAATGGACGGTCGCCTCGTCCGGCAACGAGGTGCCCGAACCGGAGCTCGTCGAACCCGGCACGGTTCCGGAGGAGCTGGCGCCGGAACCGGGCGGCAACATCGAGGAGCTGGAGCTGGAACCGGACACCTACGCGCTGGACTTCTGGGAGTCCCGTGAGGGAATGCTCAGCGCCGTGCGGGACGTGCCCGTCGTGGGGCCGACGACCGAGCACGACGAGCTGTACGTCACCACGAAGCCCGAGCAGTACCCCAGCCCGCGCGGCGGGACCGTCTACACCGGCTACGACAACGACAACACGGGCGTGCTCAAGATCAAGCAGTTGATCCCGTTCAGCGAGCGGCCGTTCCCCGAGGTCGATACGGGCGACACGCTGGCAGGGGTTACCGCGGGACCGGTCAGCTACGACCGGTTCGGCGGCTACACGCTGCAGGCGACCGAGCTCGGCGAGGTGCGGCCCGGCGGGCTGGAACGGGAGGTCGCTCGTGAGCACGAAGCCGGGGAGCTCGCGGTGGCCAACTACAACGTCGAGAATTTGTCCGGAGTGGACGATCAGAAGCGCTTCGACGAGATCGCGCGGAGCGTGGTGGACAACCTCGCCACCCCGGACATCCTGACCCTCGAGGAGGTGCAGGACGACACCGGCGCGGAAGGCGAGGGGGACGGCGTCGTGGACGCGGATGTGACGCTCGGGCGTCTCGCCGACGCGATCTCCGATGCGGGTGGTCCCCGGTACCGGTGGCGGCAGATCAGCCCCGAGGAAGGCGAGGACGGCGGCCAGCCGGGCGGTAACATCCGGGTCGCGTTCCTGTACGACCCGGAACGCGTGACGTTCGTGGACCGACCCGGCGGTGACGCGACCACTCCGGTCGAGGTGGAGTCGAGCGAGGGGTCGCCGCGACTGTCGGTGTCACCGGGCCGGATCGATCCGCAGCACCAGGCATGGCGCGACAGTCGCAAGCCGCTGGTCGGCGAGTTCGATGTGGACGGTCGGACGGTCTTCGTGGTCGGTAATCACTTCAACTCCAAGCGCGCCGACCAGCCGGTTCACGGGCGGTTCCAGCCGCCGGAACGGGTGTCGGAGGAGCAGCGAGTCCAGCAGGCCGAGCTGGTCCGGGGTTTCGTCGACGAGGTGCTCGACGTGGCCGCGGATGCGAACGTGCTGGTAGCAGGCGACCTGAACGACTACGCGTTCTCCCCGGCCGTGGGTGCGCTGACGTCCGGCGTCGCGTTGGACGCGCTCATCGAGACCCTGCCCGAGAACGAGCGCTACACCACCGTGTTCGAGGGACGCTCCCAGGCACTGGATCACATGCTCCTCACCCCCGCGGCGCGCGGCGTGGACTTCGAGGTGATCCACATCAACGCGGAGTTCCGCGAGCAGTCCAGCGACCACGACCCCACGCTGGTGCGGTTCCGCCCGGCGGGCGGCGACTGACGGCGGGCTCGGTGCGGCACGCGGTACGGTGGCTGCCGGTGGCGAGGTGGCTTCTGACCGTGAGGAGTGGGCGGGAATGCCGGACGAGTTCTCGCTGGAGGCGTCCGCCGTCGAGGTGATCGCCGAGTGGCTCGGGCTGCCCCGTAGCTGGCAGCCGTTCGACATCCCGCATCGTGGCGTGACGGTGGACGAGCGGCGTGCCTATGTCGGCCACGTGTGGCAGCGGCTGCGCGAGGACGGGCTGACCGACGGCACGCGGCTCGACGGCGACGTCGAGGCCGCCCTGCGCGTGTGGACCGCGCCGGACCTGCTCGTCGTGGTACGAGCCGAGCAGGACTTCGACCCACCGCAGGTGCTGTACCGGGCGGCCGCGGGGCGCGAGCTGGGGGTGTTCTCCGAGCAGGTCGGTACGTCGATCCGGTTCGAGCTGGTGCCCGCTGAGCGGGTGATCGACCGCGTGACGGGCATGCTGCCGCCGCACAGGGCGCTGCCGGTCGAGCCGTGCTCGGTGCTGGTGGAGTCGGGCCGGCAGGTAGCGGGCGCCGAGGAGGACGCCGAGATGCCCACGGTGGCCGAGCAGGCCAGGCGGCACGACCGGCGGGACAGGGAAGGCGTGCGGGCGTTCTCCCAGTGGCCCGTGGTGCTGTGCGGCGGGTACGAGCTGTACCTGCGGGACCGCGGCAACCTCGACCGCGTCGGGACGATGCAGTTCTTCGACACCGACCACGGCCGGTACGTGATCGGTGTCGAACAGGCAGGGGACGGCACGATGCGGCTGAACTTCATCCCCTCGGACGGCTCGCACGTGGCGCGCTGGCTGCACGAGGAGGTCTCGTTCGCGCGGCGCGCCACGGGTTGACGAACCCCCGGACCGGGGCCGAGGTACCAGCCGCGAACCTGATCAGCTGCCGAAGGCGCCGACCAGCGCCTGGAGCATTCGCTCGGCGCCGTGCGGCGCGGAGACACGTAGCCGTACGGCGTCACCGGTGTCGCGGACGTCGAAGTCGAAGAACGAGCAGCAGCTCGATTCCTCCCGGACGAACTCGCGCACCAGGTGCTCGCTGCTGGGCGCGAAGGTCAGCACCGCGTGCCGGTCGTCCTCCCACTCGTATCGCGCCAGCTCGGCCACCAGCGCCCGGTCCGCTTCCTCGCGGCGCCTGGCGTCCTGCTCGCTCAGCTGGCACGTGAACGCTTCGTCGTTACTCATCCGGTGCTCCCTGTGCTGTCGTGGCGTTGCTTGTGCGGCGACGGTATTGTTTGAAGTGGACTTCAAGTCAAGGAGTGCTATGGCCGGGACGCTGTCGATCGGTGAGGTCGCCCGCCGTACCGGTGTCGCGGGTTCCGCGCTGCGCTACTACGAGCGGCTCGGGCTCATCACCGCGGAGGGACGCGACGGCAGGGGCCGGTTCTACCGGCCCGAGGTGCTCGTCCGGCTGCGGGTCATCGGCTACTTCCGGCAGGCCGGTTGCACGCTCGAGGAGATCTCCGAGCTGCTCTCCAGCGGCGACGGCTGGCATGCACTCGCGCACCGCAAGCGCGCCGACCTCGAAGCAGGGATCCGCGCGTTGCGGCAGGCACAAGAACTGATCGACGCGGCCCTGGAATGCGGCTGCGCGGACCTCGAAGGGTGCTCCGCGCATCACGATTCCACTTCCCATCCGGCGTGACGCCGCCGGCACGTGTGCGCGGCTCGGATTTGCCAAACCCGCAATGACGTTTGCTCAATTTGCGCGAGCTCCCGCATACTTCGCGTGTAGGTTGTCGCGAGGACCGGTCAGCGACGGGACTGCTGTGACGTGGTGGTGCGCGGTGGTGGCGCTGTGGGGTTGAGCGAGGCGCCGATGCCGGATCGGGAGCGGGGATGGTCATCGCGGCGCCCGGACCGGCAGAAGGGAGTCGTTGTGTCCGAACAGTTCGACCAGGCGTTCTGGGAAGAACGTTACCGCGGCCGTACCGTCGCCTGCGGTACGCAGCCCAATCCGCAGCTTGTGGCGGAAGCCGCCGAGCTGGTTCCCGGATCGGCACTCGACGCCGGCTGCGGCGAGGGAGCCGACGCCGTGTGGCTCGCGTCGCGCGGCTGGCAGGTGACCGCCGTGGACATCGCCGCTACCGCGCTGTGCCACGCGCGGGAGCACGCCGAGACCTTCGGCTTCGAGGTCACCAGCCGGATCGACTGGGTACAGGCCGATCTGACGAGTTGGACGCCCGCCGAGGAGTGCTTCGATCTCGTCTCCACCCACTACGTGCACGCGACGGCATCGCGCGGGGCGCTGTTCGACCGGCTGGCGGCATCGGTCGTACCGGGCGGAACGCTGCTCATCGTCGGCCATCACCCGTCGGATCCGACTACCGGATCGCATGCCGCCACGCCGGATGTGCACTTCACAGCCGAGGAGATCGTAGCCGAGCTCGACCCTGGTCGCTGGGACATCGTCGTCGCCGAGACCAGGACCCGATCAGCCACCGGGCACGACGGTCACGAGACGATCATTCGCGACGCCGTGCTCCGGGCGCGCAAGCGCCACCGGGATCAGTGGCCTTCGGGCTGAGCAACGAGAAGGCGCCGGGCGTCCCTGCGCGGGTTCCCGGCGCCTTCCCTGGTGAGGTGGCGGAGGATACGGGATTCGAACCCGTGAGGGTGTTACCCCTACACGATTTCCAATCGTGCGCCTTAGGCCGCTCGGCCAATCCTCCGCCGAACAGCGTACCGGAGCGGTTGAGTCGTAGGCGCAGCGGCCCGTACCCGCCGGTCGGCACAGTGGCATGCCGTGGCGGCTGGTGCGGGTGGCGACCGTTCCGCCCTGCGCCTTACGTGATGGGGGCGGCCGGGTGCTGCCACGTGGTCACCCGGCGCATGATGACGATGATCAGTGTCGCGGCGGCCAGCGTGCACGCGGCCGCGAGCGTGTCCGCCAGCGCGATCCTGCGGACGTGCTCGTCGTCCAGGTACTCCGGTACCCGTTCCAGGCTGAAGCTCAGCCGGTTGGCGAACCCCATGGCAAGGACGGAGAACCACCACCAGCCGATGATCGCGCTGCCGCCGAGTTGGGCGAGTCCTCCCCGGTGATCGTGCGGCGTAGTGGGGTCGCTTGCCCGCCACACGTCCCGGACTACCTGGTACGGGAACCACAGGTTCACGACCGGGACGAACCAGGAGCCGATGACCCAGCCGCGCGCTCGCCGATGCGTGGCCAGGCAGCGCTGTTCGGCGTTGGCGCGTGCCATCCACAACCACACGATGAACAGCACCGCTGCGGCGATGAAGGCGATGATGTACGGCACCGTGATCACCGCAAAGATCTTGTCGGCGGCTTCCAGGTCGCCGACGTCGACTCCGGCAACGTTGTCGTAGTAGTCGGCCCAGACCCGGTAGGAATTCCAGCTGGCGATGCTGTAGATGACGTCAATCAGCGCGACGATCCCGACCAGGGTCGCCGCGGCCACGAACAGCCTGCGCACGGGTCGCGGTGCAGTCGGACGTGTCGTCGTACTCGGCGGTGACGGGTGGTCGCCCGGTTCTGGCGGCATCGTTCCGGTCATAGCGTCTCCTCCCCTTCGGTACTGTTGCGAACGGCTGGAGACACTATGAGAAGCTTTTCCGAAATATGCTCACTTTTTCTGAAATGTGATGAGCATCCCCGTCTGCGCCCGTGCCGGCCATGGTGTCCCCGGTCATGCCTGCGCCAGGCGAGCAGGGTCGTGCCGCTCCTACGGGGCGGGAGACGCGTGCGCGTGATCGCTGGTCGCCACTCCTTCGCCGCCGGAGGCGGGCTTTCGTGCCGCGACCCCGAGGAACGTGCGGGCGGCGGGCCCGAGGGGCCCTGGCGTGTGGACGACCCCGAACGGTCGTGCCAGCCGCGGGGCGAACGACCGGACCTCGGCGCGCGCGCCGAACGTGCGGAACGTGCTCTCCCGGAAGCACAACAGCGACGCGATCCCGTCGAGCACGCTGGAGACCCACGTCACTCGCTCGTCGGTCTCCACGACCGGGAAGGGGTGTACCCCGGCCAGCGCGAACAGCCCGTCCAGCTCACTGCGGCGGGTGCTCCCCCTGGACGGTAGGACCATGGGCAGGCCGTCGAGAAGGGATAGCGACACCGGATCCGGGAGCGCGGTGCCCCGCGGCGACGTGAGCACGACCTCGAGGGAGCGGACGCGGTGTGCGGTGAGCCGGGGGTCGACCGGCAGGTCGACGATGCCGATATCGGCGTGCCCGGTGCGCAGCGTCTCGCTGAGCTCGTCCCGGTTGCCGCGATAGGTCACCTCGACGGGCGTTGCCGGATGGGTGCGGCGGAATCGGGGGATGACGCCGCCGATGACTGCCATGGCCAGCATCGGCGTGGCGACGACGCGCAGCGGCGGGCCGGTCGGGGTCGCGGGCTGTGCCGTCGTGCGGGGGATCGAGTCCACGGTCGCGAGCGCGGAACGGGCGAGCCGCACCACCCGGTGCCCTTCGTCGGTCAACGTGATCGTGCGTCCCGTGCGGGTGAACAGCGTGACGCGCAACTCCCGCTGGAGGGCGTGCACAGCCCGCGACAGCGCGGGCTGTGCGACGTAGACAGCAGCCGCGGCGGCGGTCATGGTGCCGTGGTCGGCGATCGCCACCAGGTACCGCAGCTGCTGCAGCGTCATAGCCGGACGATAGCGGATACGCGGCCTGCTCAGAAGAAGTGAACTATGTTCTACATGGAATCGTCAGCTGGTTCACGTTTAAGCAGCCGAGCTGCGTACTCTGATCGGTCCATCATGAATCATAAATAGATAACATGTTTCAGTTATGCGGCAGGTTCGGGCGCTCACTCCAGGCGTGCCAGCCGCAGGCGCAACCGGTAACGGTCCCGGTCGGACGCCGTCCAGTCGCCGTCCAGCGGCGTCACGGAGATGTAGTCGTCGGCGAGGGCGTTGTTGTCCGACCGGCGTACCGGGTCACGGTCGGTGTTCAGGTGCGGCAGCACCAGGTAGCAGTCCGCGCACAGGTCCGTGGCCTCGAACCGGGGCCGGACGAAGGCGGTACGGCCCGTTCGTGTGACCCGGGTTCCTTGGGGCTCGTCGGCAGCCGGGTAGTTGACGTTCAGCGTGACGTGTTCCGGCAGGAGCGCACCGTCGTCGGACGTGGCCTGGAGCCGCTCGATGAGCCGGGCGGTGTAGGCGGACGCCTCGCTGATCGAGCCGACGCTTGGCGGGCGGGTGGTCGGGTCGATCTCGACACTGGTCGCGATCGCGGGAATCGCGAGCTCGCTCGCCATCACCGTCGCCCCCACCGTGCCGGAGTGGTTGGTGACGGCCCCCGAGTTGTGCCCGGGGTTGACTCCGGAGACGACCAGGTCCGGCCGGCCGGAGTCGAACGCGTGCTGCACGCCGAACAGCACGGCATCTCCCGGGAAACCGCAGACTGCCCAGACATCGGGCTCGACCTCGCGTGCGGTGATCGTGTTGTCCTGTGTCGGTTCGCCACGGACGTAGTTGGTGGACTGCGCGGTGCCGGTGCCCGACTGCTCTTCGCAGGGCGCGACGACCGTGACGTTGTGACCCGCGCCGGCCAGAGCCTGCCGGAGCGCGTTCAGTGCCGGGTTCTGGTAGCCGTCGTCGTTGGTGAGCAGGATGTCGAGTGGTTCGTCGCTGGTGTACTCCGCGCCCGGTATGCGTTGCGTCGCGGTGTCGGCAGGGGCGGACATGGCGGGTACCGCCGGCGTCAGTGCGAGCGTCAGCAGCACGAGCATCACGAATGTCGAGCGGATTCGTCGGGTTCTCATCGCAGGGGCCTCCCAGTGTTGGTGCGGGATGGAGACGTCGTAGCGTTCATCGGATCCCGCTGTGCCCCTGCCGGTCCAAGACCGGCTCGGTATGGCGTTATGCCCGATCGGCATACCCGGCGGTCACGCGCGGCGCCCCGGTCGCACGCCGTCGCGGCGGGAGGAACGTGATATGCGGCCGGGCGCTCTCCGGCTCGTGTGTGACCGCGCAGTCGACGTCGTATACGCGCCGGACGAGGTCCTCGGTGAGTACGTCCCCCGGCGAGCCGTTCGCGACGACTTCCCCGCCGGACAGCACGAGCACGGCGTCACAGAACATCGCGGCCAGATTGAGATCGTGCAGTGCCACGACACTGGTCAGGGGTAGGTGGCTCACCAGGTCGAGCAGCTCGAGCTGGTGAGCGACGTCCAGATGGTTGGTCGGCTCGTCGAGCAGCAGCTCGGACGGTTCCTGGGCGAGCGCCCGCGCGATCTGGGTGCGCTGCCGTTCACCGCCGGACAGGCTGTGCCAACGGCGGTGTCGCAGCTCGACCAGCCCTGCGCACCGGAGCGCGTGGTCGATCGCCGGCCCGTCACCGTCCCGGGAGCCGCCCCAGGCGCTGCGGTGCGGGGTGCGTCCGAGTGCTACGACGTCCGTGACGGTCAGGTCCACCTCGGTGGAGACCTCCTGCTCGACGAACGCCACCCGCCTGGCGAGGTCACGCCTGCTGAGCCCGTTGATGTTCCGCCCGTCGAGCAGCACCGCTCCCTCGGAGGGCGCGCGCAGTCCCGCGATCAGGCGCAGCAGCGAGGACTTGCCGGAGCCGTTCGGCCCGATGAGCCCGAGCATGCCGCTGACGGGCACCTCCAGGCTCACCCGGTTCACGATCCGCGAGCCGCCCGCCCACCAGGACGCGCCGTGCACCTGGATGCTCATGAGGCCACCTTCCGTCGCGCGAGGATCGCGATGAACACGGGGACACCGACCAGTGCGGTGCCCACCCCGACCGGGATCTCCTCCGGTTCTGCCACCGTCCGCGCGAGCGTGTCCACCCATACCAGGAGCACGGCGCCGAGCACGGCGGTCACCGGCAGGAGAGCCCGGTGACCCGGACCCACGAGCATGCGGGCGGCGTGTGGCAGGACGAGCCCGACGAACCCGATCACACCGGATACTGCCACCAGCGTGGCGGTGAGCAGCGCTGTGACGGTGAGCAGCAGCCAGCGCAGGGCGCGCACGTTCACGCCCAGCGAGGCAGCGGAGTCCTGCCCGAACGCGAACGCGTCGAGCGAGCCGGCTCGCGAGAGGCAGATGACCAGCCCCACCAGGGACACGAGGCCGCTGATCGCCACATCGTCCCAGCGTGCGCCGGAGAGCGAGCCGAGCAGCCAGTACAGCACGCCCCGTGTCTGTTCCGCGTCGGCCGAGGTGATCACGATGAACGAGGTGAGGGCCGAGAACAGCTGGGTACCCGCTACACCCGCCAGGATCACCCGGCTCGTGCCGCCGCCGGACACCGTGGCCAGCACCATCACGAGCGCGAACGCGATGATCGCGCCGAGGAACGCGCCCGCGGCCAGGCCGAGCGTTCCCGCGCCCAGCCCGAGCACGATCACCAGCACGGCGCCTGTGGACGCCCCTCCGGAGATACCGAGCAGGAACGGGTCGGCCAGCGGGTTGCGCAGCAACGACTGCAGTACCGCTCCGCAGACGCCGAGCCCCGCCCCGCAGATGGCAGCCAGCAGGATGCGGGGTAACCGCAGGTCCATGACGATTCCCGTGCCGATCCGCGAGACGTCGGCGCTTCCGACCCCGAACTGCTCGCCAAGGATCGCGGCGACGTCGGCGACGGTGAGCCCTGCCGGGCCGATCGTGGCCACCACCATCATCGACAGCACGAGAGCGGGAATCCCGATGGCCACGATCCCGGCCGCCCGGCGGGTGTGTACGGCTGTGCCGTTTCCCATGGCCGGCTACCCCGGCTCAGCCGTGCAGCTCGACGAGGGTGTCCGCCAGTGACTCGATCCCGTCGACGGTGCGGATCGTGATGTTCAGCTCGGAGCCCGTCATCGGCATCCACCGCTGATCGTCCACGACGGACAGCTCGGAGACGGCGGGGTCGTTCTCCAGGAAGTCGGTTTTCGACTGGAGAGTCTGGCCCTCCCCGTCGCGGGTCAGGTCACCGAGTACGAGCAGGTCCGGGTCGCGGTCGAGAACGTCCTCCCAGTTCACCTGCGGCCACATCGAGTCGACGTCGCCGTAGGAGTTGCTGACACCGAGTTCTCTGGTCATCGCGGCAGGCGAGCCGGTGGCACCGGCCATGTACGGGGCGTCGGTCTGGGCGAACCAGAACATCACCGACGTCGACTCGGGCACGTCGGCGCGCCGGACACGGTCGACGGCATCGTCGACCCGCTGGCGTAGCTCGTCGATGAGGTCCTCGCCGCGCTCGGGAACGCCGAATATCTCGGCGACGTCGGCGATTTCGCCGTAAAGGTCCTCGAGCTCGACGGGCTCGTCCAGCTCGGCGGCCTCCGGTTCGCAGCTCGACGGGGACAGGTACGTGGGGACGCCGAGCTCTTCGAACCGCTCGCGCGGGGCGACGCGCCCGTCGGTGAACATCGCTTGGTAGGCGCCGATCACGAAGTCGGGTTCGGTGTCGAGGACGCTCTCGAACGACGGGGTGTCGTCGGCCAGCCGGGGGACCTGCTCGTTGGCCTCGGCCAGGTCCTCGCGTATCGGGTCGGTCCACGTGGCCGTGCCGACCATGCGGTCCTCCAGACCGAGGGCGAGCATGAGCTCGGTGGTTCCCTGGTTGAGGCTGACGGCGCGCTCGGGAGGCTCGTCCACGGTGACCTGCCGGTCACAGTTGCTCAGCGTGACCGGGTCGGCGCCGTTACCCGGGTCGGCTGTGCCGTCCGACGCGGTCTGGCCGGAGCAGCCCGCAAGCGTCAGGGCCGCGGTGAGCAGGGCGGCGATCGGAGCCGCCGTACGGTGGGTGCCAGGCACGCGCGTGCCTGCGCGGGCAGGAATGGGTGACATGGTGTCCTCGCTCAGGGCCCGTACGCGGGGCCCGGTCGGTGGCGGTCCGGGGCGCGGGCATGGTCCGCCCCGGGAGCCAGCAGGTCTTCGGGCTCGGGCTCATCCGGGCGAGGAACCTTCCCGGGCACGTTGTGCCCAGTGGTGCGGGTCGGACGTGCCGACCTCCTCGCCCGTTACCCCTACCGCTGCGCGTCAGCTCCGGACTTCGACCGGATTCCCTGCCCCGGTAGCGGGGGCGACTGGCTCGTGGAGGGATCCTAGTGGCCAGCCGGGTCTCGCGAGTACCCGCTGTGCCCGATGCCACGCGCTGCGGACAGCAGTACGGTGCTGTCCATGCCGGTGTCGCGGCGGGGTACTACGCTGCGCGAGTCCGGGCGGCACCGGGTGTCACGGGGGCGCCCGGCTCACGAGCCGAACCCAGGGTGGGGAGTGGTGTGGCCGAGGAACACGCATTCGTGGTCGACGACGTCGTGCTCCGGAGGGGAGATACGACCGTGCTCGACCGGGTCGCACTCCGCGTGCCCCTTGGCCGTTGCACCGCGCTGGTGGGGCGGAGCGGCTCGGGTAAGTCCACCCTGCTGCGTGTGCTGACCCGGCTGGCGGAGCCGGACACGGGCGCGGTGTATTACCGCGGCGTGCCGGTGGCCGAGTGGGACGTCCTGGAGCTGCGCAGGCGGGTGCAGCTGGTGGCACAGAACCCGGCGTTGCTCGCGGGCACCGTCGCCGAGGAGGTAACGGTCGGGGCCGGTGGGCTCGGCGAGGAGCGGATCGCGGAGCTGCTGACCCGGGTCGGTCTGGACGCCGGCCTGGCCGGCCGGGAGACGGCGGCCCTGTCCGGCGGGGAGGCGCAGCGCCTGGCGTTGGCGAGGTCGCTCGCACTGGAGCCCGATGTGCTGTTGCTGGACGAACCCACGGCGGCGCTGGACTCCGAGAGCGCGACGGCGATCGAGAACGCCGTGCTGTCTCTCGTGCGTAGCGGCGTCACCGTCCTGCTCGTCAGCCACGCCACCGAGCAGGTGCGTCGGCTCGCCGACCACGCGGCGGTGCTCGTGGCAGGCAGGGTCGCCGCCGACGGCCCACCGGGCGAGTTGACGTACCTGGAGGAGACAGCGTGAACGGGGCGGAGTTGGGCTGGGTCGAGGTGGGCACCTCGGTGCTCCTGGTGGCTGTCGCGGTGCTCGTGGCAGCGCACCAGCGACTCGGCCTGAGCAAGGACGTTCTCCTCGCCGCGCTGCGCGCCTTCGTGCAGCTCATCGCGGTGGGCATGGTCCTCGTCGTGATCTTCGAGCATGGCGGTGCGCTCGGTGCGCTCGGCTGGGTCGTGCTCATGGTGTTCATCGCCGGGCAGGTCGCCGGGCGTCGCGGCAAGGGGGTGCCGCGCGCGAGGATCATCGCGACGGTCTCGGTGGCCTCGGGCGCGGGTGTGGCGCTGGCGCTGCTGTTGCTGCTGGACGTGTTCCCCAGCAGGCCGTCGGTGATCGTGCCGATCGGCGGGATGATCGTGGCGAACTCGATGCAGGCGGTCGGGCTCGTGTTGCTGCGGCTGGCCGAGCACGTCGATTCCTCCCGCGCGGCGATCGAGGCGCGGCTGTCGTTGGGGATGGACTCGGCGGAGGCGTTCGGCCCGCATCGCCGCTCGTCCGCCCGCGCGGCGTTGCTCCCCGCGATCGACGCGACCAAGGTGGTGGGATTGATCAGCCTGCCGGGCGCGATGACCGGGTTGATCCTGGCCGGCGTGGACCCGCTGACCGCGATCCGCTATCAGATCGTGGTCATGTACATGATCCTCGGCGCGGCCGCGCTGGCCGCCGCGGTGGCCGTGCACCTCGGGCAGCGACGCCTGTTCGACCAGGCCCAGCGGCTGCGCGTGTAGCGAGGGTGTGCGGCGCCACTGGCCGCGTACCCGCCGGGAGGCTGTCCCATATGCTCGGTAGTCATGAGCAAGCACTTCGACGTCGTGGTCCTCGGAGCGGGACCCGGTGGGTATGTAGCGGCGATCCGGGCGGCGCAGCTGGGGCAGTCTGTGGCCGTCATCGAGGAGAAGTACTGGGGAGGGGTGTGCCTCAACGTCGGATGTATCCCGTCGAAGGCGCTGCTGCGCAACGCCGAGCTGGTGCACCTGTTCCAGCACGAGGCGAGCACGTTCGGGATCTCGGTGGACGGCTCCGTCCGGGTGGACTACTCGGTCGCCTACCAGCGCAGCCGCACCGTCGCCGACGGGCGGGTCAAGGGCGTGCACTACCTGATGAAGAAGAACAAGATCACGCAGTTCGAGGGCTGGGGCCGGTTTACCGGCGCGAACACGATCGAGGTCGCCACCGCCGACAGCGGTAGCGAGACGGTCTCCTTCGACAACTGCATCATCGCGACCGGAGCGGCGACGAAGCTGCTTCCCGGCACGCAGCTGTCCGAACGCGTGGTCACCTACGAGGAGCAGATCCTGGCCGAGGAGCTGCCGGAGAGCATCGTCATCGCGGGTGCGGGCGCGATCGGAGTGGAGTTCGCGTACGTGCTGCACAACTACGGCGTGCAGGTGACGATCGTGGAGTTCCTCGACCGGATGGTGCCGCTGGAGGATCCGGACGTCTCCAAGGAGCTGGCAAGGCGCTACAAGCGCATGGGTATCGAGGTGCTCACCGGAACCCGGGTGGACTCGATCGACGACTCCGGCGCGAAGGTGACGGTCACGGTCTCGCAGGACGGGCAACAGCGCACTCTCGAGACGGACAAGGTGCTGCAGGCGATCGGGTTCCAGCCCAGAGTGGACGGTTACGGGCTGGACACGCTCGGGGTGCGGCTGAGCGAGCGCGGCGCGATCGAGGTGGACGACGAGTGCCGGACCTCGGTCCCGAACATCTTCGCCATCGGTGACGTGACGGCGAAACTGATGCTGGCGCACACCGCAGAGGCGATGGGGATCGTCGCGGCCGAGACGATCGGGGGCGCCGAGACGATGGCGCTGGACTACGACATGATCCCGCGGGCCACCTACTGCCAGCCGCAGATCGCCAGCTTCGGCTACTCCGAGCAGGAGGCCCGCGAGCGCGGGCACGACATCGAGGTGGCGAAGTTCCCGTTCATGGCCAACGGCAAGGCGCACGGGCTCGGCGACACCACCGGTTTCGTGAAGCTGATCAGCGACAAGCGCCACGGCGAGCTGCTCGGCGGGCACCTGATCGGGCCGGAGGTCACCGAGTTGCTGCCGGAGCTGACCCTGGCGCAGCAGTGGGATCTGACGGTGCACGAGGTCGCGCGCAACGTGCACGCGCACCCGAGCCTGAGCGAGTCGGTGAAGGAAGCCGTCCACGGCCTGGCAGGCCACATGATCAATATGTAATTGGGCATGCCAGCCGTGTCTGGCGCGTGCATGCCGTGTTGGGCGTGCGAGCAGCCCGGGTTGGGCGTGTGGGTACGCCGTGGTGGGCTTCCGCGCCCGTAGGTACGCCCCGCCGGTCACGCTCGCCCGAAGATCGTTTCGAGTGCCTCGGGTGCCCCCTCGAAGTGCCGTGCGGTGCGGATGGCGTCGGCGACGCGCACGTGCCCGGCCGCCAGCCCGAGTACCGTCGCCGCGTCACTCGCCAGGCGCGCCTGCGCCGCTGCCGACGGCCCGAGGGTCACGGACAGCTCGTCCGTGGCCGCGTGGATGGTGATGACCTCCCCGTCCACCTCGATCTCCACGCACGCGGGCCCGCCCGAGGCGGGGCGCCTCAGTAGTGCGCGCAGGGCGACGAGGAGCCAGGACGCGTGGAACGCGTCGTCGCCGCGCCCCGCGGCCATGAGCGGTGTGCTCCAGCGGACCAGCGCCTCCACGGGTTCGCGGAGGCCGTGGCCGAAGTCGGTGAGCGCGTAGACGACGGCATCGGGGGACAGCCTGCGTTCGAGGACCCCGTGCCCTTCCAGCTCCCGCAGGCGTCGCGCGAGCAGGTTGGTGGCGATTCCCGGCAACCCGGCCCGCAGGTCGCTGTACCGGGCGGGTCCGACGAGAAGCTCCCGCACGATCAGCAGGCTCCACCGGTCACCGACGAGATCGAGCGCCCGGGCGAGGCCGCAGAACTGGCCGTAGCGTTTCGTGCTCACCCGGATCACACTACACTTGACTTTCTCAACCGAAGTTGCTTGTATCAAGCTATGGACGACCACCCCGTTGGTCCGGACAGACGCCCTCCGTGGGTCGATGCCGAGCTGTTCCCCTTCACGAGCAGATTCGTCGACGTGCAGGGCCACACCGTGCACTACATCGACGAGGGCGCGGGACCGACGTTGCTCATGCTGCACGGCAACCCGACATGGTCCTTCGTCTACCGCGAGGTGATCAGCAGGCTGTCGGATCGGTTCCGGTGCGTGGCTTGTGACTATCCCGGCTTCGGGCTCTCGACGGCCGCAAGCGGGTACGGGTACCGCCCCGAAGAGCACGCGCGCGTGGTCGCGGAGCTGATCGAGCGGCTGGATCTGCGGGACGTGACGCTGGTGATGCAGGACTGGGGAGGGCCGATCGGCGTGCATGCCGCTGCCGCGCATCCGGACCGCGTCACCGCGCTCGTCGTCGCGAACACCTGGGCATGGCCGGTCAACGGGGACGCGCACTTCGAGATCTTCTCGCGCGTGATGGGCGGCCCTGTGGGGCGCCTGGCCATCCGGCACCTGAACCTGTTCGTCAATGCCATGCTCCCTGCCGGGCACAAGCTGCGGAAGCTCTCCGGCGCGGAGATGGCCCACTACCGGGCGGCGTTGCCCGATCCCCCGGCCCGGCACGCGAGTGCCGTATTCCCCCGTGCCATCACCGCCGCGCGGGACTTCCTCGGCGCGGTCGACTCCGAGCTGACCGCGCTGCGGCATCTACCGTCGCTCGTGCTGTGGGCCGAGCGCGACATCGCGTTCCGAGCCGCGGAACGCGAGCGGTGGGAACGACGGTTGCCGAACCACACCACGGTCACGATTCCCGGTGCCGGTCACTACGTGCAGTCGGACGCACCCGGGCCGTTCGCCGACGCGATCGCCGGATGGTTCGACGGCGAGAGCCGCCGTGCCCGGTAGCGCCCGTGCACGTGCCGGGCTCACCGGTGCCGAGGAGTCAGGGACGTAGCCGATGGCGTGCACGGTTGTGGTCGGCGACTTATCGTAACCCTGTGGCGGAACACACCAATCCGACCGACCAGCGACGGCGCACGTTGCCATGGCGGCACAGCCTCCTGAACCGGAGTGTGGCGAGCGTGGCGCTCGGCCTGCTCGGCCTGATCTGGGTAGTGGCCGGCGCGTCGGCTCTGGTGACGGTTCCGCTGGCGCTGGCCGCGGTCGCCTGCGGCGTGCTCGGCTGGAGAAGCGCGCGCCAGCAGCGCTCGACCGGGCGTCGCGACGTGGCTGTCTTCGGGGCGGCCCTGGGTGTGTTGACATTGCTGTCCGTGACCTTGACCGGAACGGGCGGTTCCGAGACGGGCGATGCCGGTACCGACCCGGCCCGGCACGGGGACACGGTCCGGGTGGGCGATGTGGATGTCGCCGTCACCGACGTCGGTCCCGCCCCGGAGGAGCTGCCTGCGCCGTCGGGCTCGGACTCGAGCGTGTATCAGGTCGTAAGTTACGAGCTGACCAACTCGACCGGCAGCGAGCAGGTGTTCGACAAGAGCGTGCAATCCGTGTACGCCAACGGTGACCGGTACTCCGCCAGTACGCGGGGCACGAGCGAGCTGAACGACTCCGCGACCATGCTGACCACAGTCGAGCCCGGTGTCACCATCGAGAGCAAGGTCGCTTTCGAACTGCCCGAGACCGTGACGGTGACCGAGGTCGGGCTGTGCGACACGGTCGGCAAGGAGTGGCTCGTCGCCGTGCCGTGAGCGGTGAGCACCACAGCGGGAGTGGTTCACCACCGCGGGTCTGTGACGCTACGCGCGGACGCGACTTTCCTCCGGGACCGGGCCGGTTGATGTCCGCTTGCTCAGCTGGTCGAGCAGGGCGTTCATGCGGCGTTCGGCTCGTGCGGTTCCGGCCGTGTCGTTGACGCTGCGGGCACACCTGAGGTCGTGCCGGGCGCGCTGGATCAGCCGGTGGAGATGCGGGGTCGATACGGGAAGGTGACGGGTGGTGCTCATGCGACGCACCCCTGCGACGGGATCCGTGCCGTTGGGTTCCGGTCCCGCCGAGCGGCCTCGATGCTCGCTCGGCAGGACCGGAGGAACTGGCGGTTCGCGGCGGTGTCGGGTGACGTGTGGCAACGGGAGCAGCTCAGCGCGACCGAGCCGGTGAGCTCGTCCACCGCGATGTTCACCGGGGCGTCGCAGGATCGGCACCAGCGGTGACCCGTCACCCGGATCGCGTGCGTCGGTGACGACGCGCAGCTGTGCAGCCACCGCCGATGCAGCGGGCACGTGATGCGGTCGTGCGATGACAGTCCGGATTCCTCCTCGGCGGCGTCCTCGCGGTCCAGCGTCGTGGTCAAGCTGTCCCCGGGCAACGCGGCGAAGCGCCCGTCATGCCGCCTCGGTGGCGGGACGAGGCTGAGAGGTGGGCTGTCAGGCATGCCATGAGTCTTGCCGATTCGCGCTTACCGGGAATCCGCGATGGTACGGAGATCCCTACGTACTCTCGTCCCGGATTCGGCCTCTCGACGGCCGCGGGCGGGTACGGGTGCCGGGCGAAGAGCATGCGCGTGTGGTCATGGATCTGATCGAGTGGCTGGATCCGCGGGATGTGATGCCGGTGACGCGGGATTGGGCAAGGCCGGTTAGTGTGCATGCCGCTGCCGCGCATCCGGACCCCGTCGCCGCGCTCGCTGCCGTGGCGGTAGCGCTCCCGTGATCAGCCGGACGGGTGGGCCTCCCGGTCAGTGCTCGCCTGCCAGCGAAGTGCCCGGTCGAGCTGCTCGGGGGTCAGGCCCGCGAGACGGGCGAAGTGACTGATCGTCAGGCGCGACTGCGACCAGCGCTCGGCTGCTCGACGAGCCTTCGCCGTCCACAGCTGTTCGTCCACCCACTCCTGCCTGCCCTGCTCGACGAGCTCATCCGCGTGCTGGGGTGAGCAGGCGCAAGCGATACGGACCCCGTCCTGGGTGGGGTCGGTGGGATGAGCGCGACTGGAGTCGGGAACGGCGCGGACGTACAGGTCAGCCGGTTTCGCTTGGTGCCCGCAGCATTCGCAGCGACTCGTGTCCGGGCCGGCTTCGGTTCGCGTGTGTTCGTGAACGGTCATGATGGCGGCTCCCGGGTGCCGGATGCGGTTCGGCAGTGTCCGCCGGGGTCTGGAGCGGCCGTGACCAACGCGCGGGGAACCGAGGAACATTCCCCGCTGCGACGGCCCGTAGCCCCGATGATAGGCAGTGCGGACCGGTTTCGCACATACCGTAGCGAATGCGTGATCGAGCACTACCCGGTGCGACCGGCGAGTGTGCCGGAGGTGCACCGCGGGCGTGGGCCGCGGCCGGGGTCAGTGCTGCACGCGCTCGTGCGGCAACCTCGTGAGGGTTCCGTCGATGACCTGGTTGGCGACGGCGATGAGCTTGCTGTTGGTGCTGCGTGCGTGGGACCGCAAGGCCGCGAAGGCCACTTCCACCGAGACGCCGTTGCGTTCGGCGTACACCCCTTTCGCCTGCTCGATCAGCACCCGGCTGTCCAGCGCGGTCTGCAGTTGCTCGACCAGGACGTCACGCCGGTGGGTGGCGCGTTCGTGCAGGATCCCGATGGTCGCGGTGCTGGCGAGGGCCTGCCCGAGCTCGAGCGTGTCGGAGTCCATCCCGCCGACGCTGGTGTTGAACAGGTTGACCGCCCCGATAACGTCCTCGCGCAACCGCATGGGCAGGGCTTCGACCGCGGAGAACCCCGCGTCGCGCGCGGCAGGCGCGAAGGTGGGCCACAACGCGTCGGCTTCGCCGAGGTCCGCGCACTGCACGGGAGCGCCGCCGCGGTAGCAGTCCAGGCACGGGCCTTCCTCGTTCTGCGACTCCAGCAGCTCGAGCAGTCGTGTCTGCTCGGTGGAGGCCGCTACCGCGTTCAACGTGTCGTTGTGGTTGACGAGCACGACGCCACACGCGGTGATGTCGAGCAGTTCGGTTGTCCGGAGTGCCAACGTGTTCAGGAACTCCATGATGTCGAAGTCGACGACGAACGTGTCCGCGAGCTCGACGAAGGTGTTCCGGACGGCACGGTCTGAAGGGCTCATGGGTCTCGCTCGTCCTCTCTCGGGTCACCGCACCCAGCAGATCCGGTGGGGTCATTGTCCCGCGGCGGATGGAGTCGGCCCACCTCGCTGTCCGGCGGGAAGGCGAAGCGACGCGACACGATCCCCGCCGCCACCTCGGCGAGCAGCAGGTCCCGGGCGAACGCCTCCGCACGCAGCCTGGCCAAGGCGTCGGTCATGCTCACTCCGAGCTGCACGCTTGCCATGCCGGTCGCCTGGTGAATCCCGGCGTTCCAGCCGGTCGGTGGCTCCGGGCCGGAATCCCCGTTGCCGTCGGATGCCGCTGCCCCCTCGCCGAGCGCCAGCTGTAACGCGATGTCCGCGTACACCAGTGCGTCAGCCAGCGAGTCGTCGTCGAGTGTCCCCGCGACATCCCGGTAGATGCCGAGTACCCCGAGGCGGACAGCGCCGGCCTGGATGGGGAACGCGAACATCGCCCCGAACCCGCGTCGCGTCGCCTCGGGGGCGAGCATCGGCCAGCGTGCCAGGATGCTGTCAGCGGCGAGGTCCGGTGCGAGTACCGGCCACGGTCCGTGCAGCGCCTCGATGCCGGGTCCCTCGCCCAGCGTGGCCTGCAGCTCCTCCATCTCGGCGATGCGCGCGTCCGTCATGAACAGGCCCTCGTGCAGCGTGGCGGTGCGCCCGCTGACCGACACGGCGACGCCGCTTGCCCGCGAGGCATCCATGCAGGCCAGGCAGGCGTGGCGTAGCGAGGGCGTGGCGTCCTCGTCCCGGGCACGCGAGGAGATCGCTGCCCAGGCTCGTGCGTGGCGGCCGTCAGCCACGGGCGAATGACTCCGAGTTCCGCGCGGGGTGTCGAGAGGGCCGGGTGTCTGGCCGTGCTTGCCGGGACAGGCGCTTGGTGCGCCCGTTGGCTCGGCGCGGTGTAGCTGGCACGGTCGGCTCCGTCCGGGATCGGCCTCTGCGTCGACCGTAGCACCGTCGCGGCCGGTGTCGCTGGTCATGCACAGGTGACTCGCAGGGGATCCTGTGCCAGGCTCGCGGTATGGGCATTCCTTCAACAGCTACTGAGATCCACTTGGCATCCCGACCGGTCGGATTGCCATCCAAGGACGACTTCGCGATCGTGCGGGCGGAGGTCCGTGAGCCCGGCGATGGCGAGGTTGTCGTGCGCAACGACTACCTCTCCGTCGACCCGTACATGCGGGGCCGGATGAATGACGTGAAGTCCTACATCCCGCCGTTCCAGGTCGGCGAGGTCATGGACGGCGGTGCCGTCGGCACCGTGGTCGCCTCGCGGTCGGACGAGCTCGCGGTCGGGGACACCGTGCTGCACGAGTACGGCTGGCGTGAGTACGCGGTGGGTCCCGCCAAGCGGTTCCGTGCCGTGGACACCACGCGGGTTCCCGCGTCGTCCTACCTGAGTGTGCTCGGCATGCCGGGACAGACGGCCTACTTCGGGCTCTTCGATGTGGCGGCGATGCGTCCCGGTGACACCGTGTTCGTCTCCGGCGCCGCGGGCGCCGTGGGCAGCCTCGTCGGCCAGTTCGCCAAGTTGCGTGGCGCGCGCCGGGTCATCGGCTCGGCAGGCTCCGCCGACAAGGTCGCCTACCTGCGTGAGGAGCTGGGCTTCGACGAGGCGTTCGACTACAAGGACGGGCCGGTCAGCGAGCAGCTGGCCGAGGCGGCTCCCCGCGGCATCGACGTGTACTTCGACAACGTCGGCGGTGACCACCTCGAGGCGGCGCTGACCTCGCTGCGCACCTTCGGGCGGGTGGCGATGTGCGGCGCGATCACCCAGTACAACGACACCGAGCCGGCGCCGGGGCCACGTAACCTGTTCCTGGCCGTCACCAAACGGCTGAGCATGCGCGGTTTCATCGTGATGGACTTCGCCGAGCGTGCCGGTGAGTTCACCGCCGAGGTCTCCCGCTGGGTCCGGGATGATCGCGTGCGCGTGCGCGAGACCGTCACATCCGGCATCACCAGCATGCCGGATGCGTTCCTCGGGCTGTTCTCCGGCGACAACCTCGGCAAGATGCTGGTGCGGCTGGACGACTCCGCATAGCCGAAGATACCCCCAAGGGGTATATTTGCCACGGGGACTTCGGAAAGGAGGTAGCCGTGGCCGAAGCGACCACGTACACGGTGACCGGGATGACCTGCGGGCACTGCGCGCAGGCCGTGCGTGACGAGCTCGAGCGGGTCGACGGGGTGACCGAGGTGTCGGTGGACGTTGCCACCGGCGCCGTCACGGTACGCGGCGAGCAGCCGGTTCCGGACGAGCGGGTGCGCGCCGCCGTCGAGGAAGCCGGCTACGAGGTAGCGGGACAGCAGCCGGCGGTGTGAGACCGTCCCGCGGCCGGGGAGTCCCCGGCCGCGGGACAGGGTCGTTCGTCGGAACCGACGAACAGCGCGCGACACGGTGGTCGTCCGTACACGTGTGCTGACGGGACGTGGAAGGCTAACCTTCATGGTGTGACTTCCGATACAGCAGCTGTGAGTACCCCGGAGGAGCTGTCCTCGGCACTCGAACGCACCGGTTACCTGCCGGACGCCGGAGTGGCGACGGCGGCGTTCCTCGCCTACACGATGGGCCGCCCGCTGTTCTGTGAAGGCGAGCCGGGTACCGGCAAGACATCGCTGGCAGCCGCGCTGGCCGACGGGCTCGGTCTTCCGCTGATCAGGCTGCAGTGCCACGAGGGCATCGACGCCGCGCAGGCGTTGTACGAGTGGGACTTCGCCCGCCAGCTCCTGCACCTGCGTGCGCTCGAAGCGGGAGCGGGCTCGGGTGTGGATGCCGAGGCGGCCGAGCAGTCCATCTACACCCGCAGGTTCCTCCTCGCCCGCCCCCTGTTGCGTGCCCTCCTCGACGCCCCGTGCGTGCTGCTGGTCGACGAGATCGACCGGGCGGACGACGAGTTCGAGGCGTTCCTGCTGCAGCTGCTCGACGAGAACGCGGTGACCATCCCGGAGCTGGGCGTGATCCGGGCCGAGGTTCCTCCGATCGCGGTCCTGACCTCGAACCGGACGCGCGAGGTGCACGACGCCCTCAAGCGGCGCTGCCTCTACCACTGGCTCGAGCACCCCGATCTGGCCAGGGAAGTGGCGATCCTGCGCAGCAGGCTGCCCGGTATCGGGGAGGAACTGGCCGGGCAGGTGGCTACCGCCGTGCGCAGGATGCGTGGCATGGAGCTGCTCAAACCCCCGGGTGTCGCCGAATCGCTCGACTGGGGGCGGGCGCTGCGCGCGCTCGACTGCAGCGTGCTGGATGCGGATACGGCCACCCGCAGCCTGGGTGCCGTGCTCAAGTACCGCGAGGACGCCGACCGTGTCCATGCGGCAGGAATAGACACATTGCTCGCGGGGTAGCCATGTCTCGACCATCCGTGCACCAGTCCCCTGGCAGGCAACGCGACGCCGCGGGTGAGCACATGGACGTGCTCCCCGGCTTCGTCGGGTTCACCCGCGCGCTCGCGCACGCCGGGCTGCCGGTGGCCACGGATCGGGCGGCGGCATACCTGGACGCCGTGCGGCGGATCGACGTCGCCGCCCCCGAGCAGGTCTACTGGGCGGGCCGGCTGACGCTGTGCTCGGATCCGGACGACTTCGCGACCTACGACGCGGTGTACACCAGGTGGTTCGACCCGGCACGCGGCGGCGGTACCGAGCTGCGCCGTGAGGTCCGCGGCACGGCAGAGCTGGTGCCGCTCGGTGGCACCGAGCCTGCGGCCGGGGAGGACGACAGCGAGGACGACACGGTGCATGCGGTCGGTGCCAGCGACACCGAAGTGCTGCGCAGCAAGGACATCGGCGAGCTGACCGAGGCCGAGCGCGAGCATCTGCGCCAGATGATGGCGTTGCTGCGCCCGGACCCGCCGATGCGCCGCTCGCTGCGCCTGCGTCCCGCGCGGCGTGGTGCGCTCGACCCGCACCGGACCGTACGCGCGATGCTCTCCACCGGCGGGGAGCCGGTCCGCCTGGCCCGCCGCAGCAGGTCCGCGCGCCCCCGCAGGGTGGTGCTGCTTGTGGACGTCTCCGGTTCCATGCGGCCCTACGCCGACGCGCTGCTGCGCTTCGCGCACGCCGTCACCCGCCGCACTCCGGGCGCCGTCGAGTCGTTCACCCTCGGCACCCGGCTCACCAGGGTGTCCCGGCAGCTCCGCCAGCGCGACCCGGAACGCGCGCTCGCCGCGGCCGGCCGTGCCGTGGCGGACTTCGCGGGTGGGACGCGCCTCGGTGACACGCTCCGCGCGTTCCTCGACAGGTGGGGGCAGCGTGGCGTGGCCCGGCAGTCCGTGGTGGTGGTGTTCTCCGACGGCTGGGAGCGGGGCGACGCTGAGCTGCTCGGCGAGCAGATGGGGCGGATGCGCAGGCTCGCGCACGCGGTGCTGTGGGTCAACCCGCACGCGGGCAAGGACGGGTACGCGCCGATTCAACTGGGGATGACGGCGGCACTTCCGCACATCGACCGGCTGCTCGCCGGGCACAGTGTGGCCACTCTGGACCGACTCATCAGGGAGATTCGCGATGCGCGACGTACTTGACCAGCTGAACGAACGCCTGTCCCGTGGCGAGACCGTGGGCGTCGGCACGGTCGTCGGCACGTTCTCCTCGGCGCCGCGCCCGCCAGGCGCCGCCATGCTGGTGGCCGAGGACGGCACGGTGGTCGGCAGCGTGTCCGGCGGGTGCGTCGAAGGCGCCGTCTACGAGCTCGCGCAGCAGGTGATCAGCGACGGCAGCCCTGTGCGGCAGCGTTACGGCGTCAGCGACGACGACGCGTTCTCGGTGGGGCTGACCTGCGGCGGGACCATCGATGTGTTCGTGGAGCGGTTCTCGCGCGAGGAGTTCCCGGACTTCGCCCGGCTGGCTGACTCGGTCGCGGGCGAGCATGCTGTCGCGGTGGCCACGGTCGTCGAACACCCGGACGCCGACCGCGTCGGTGCGCGCATGGTGGTCTGGCCGCAGGATGTCTCCGGGACGTTGGGCTCCGAACGCATCGACGACGCCGTTCTCGACGACGCCCGTGGGCTGCTCGCGACGGGACGGAGCGCGAGCCTGCACTACGGTCCCGAGGGGCAACGCCGCGGCGAGGGTATGACGGTGTTCGTCAACTCCTACGAGCCACCGCCACGGATGCTCGTGTTCGGGGCCATCGACTTCGCCCGTGCGATGGTGCGGATGGGCGCCTTCCTCGGCTACCGGGTCACCGTCTGCGATGCTCGCCCGGTGTTCGCCACCACCGCACGGTTCCCGGAGGCCGACGAGGTCGTGGTGGACTGGCCGCACCGGTACCTGTCGAGCCAGGTGGACGCGGGTGCGGTGGACGAGCGCACAGTGGTGGCGGTACTCACGCACGATCCCAAGTTCGATGTTCCGGTGCTGGAGGTCGCGTTGCGGTCGAAGCTGGGATACGTCGGCGCGATGGGCTCCCGTCGCACGCACGAGGACCGCATGGCACGGTTGCGCGAGGCAGGGCTGGCCGAGCACGAGCTCGACCGCCTCGCCTCACCCATCGGGTTGGATCTGGGTGCGCGCACCCCGGAGGAGACCGCTGTCTCGATCGCCTCGGAGATCATCACCCTGCGCTGGGGCGGCAGCGGCAAGAGGCTGAGCGAGCTGGCGGGACGCATTCACGGCGAGCCGCCATGGCCGGAGTGACCAGGGAGGACAAGGTGCTCGGCCTGCTGCTGGGCACCGCGCTCGGGGACGCGCTCGGCGCCTCGTTCGAGGGCAGGCATGCGGTGACGGCCCGGACGGTCGATGCGGTGGAACGTGCCGACGGGACCCTCGTGCACACCGACGACACCGCACTGACCATGGTGCTCGCCGAGCACCTTGCCGCGCGGGACCATGCGGGGCTGGATGAGGACGTTCTCGCCGGCGAGTTCGCCGCGGCTTGGCAGAAGGAGCCGTGGCGCGGGTACGGGCCCGGCGCGGCGCAGGTGTTCGAGCTCATCGGCAGGGGGATGCCCTGGCAGCGGGCTGCGGTGTCACTGTTCGGCGGTGCCGGCTCGTACGGCAACGGCGGCGCCATGCGGGTCGCGCCCGTCGCCGCTGTCGGTACAGGGCCGCACCACGTCGCCGAGCTGGGCCGCCGCACGGCATCGATCACCCACGCCCACGAGGACGGCCAGCACGGGGCCGAGGTGCAGGCATTGGCGGCCTATCTGGCGCTGGAACGCGAGTCGGCTCCGCGGGTGCTCGACATCGACCAGTTCCGGCACGACCTCACGAGGGTCGTGCGATGCCGCGCGTGGCACGAGAAACTCGACCGCGTGTCGGAGCTGGTACGCACCGGCGCGGACCCGCGGCACGCCGCCCACTCGCTCGGCAACGACGTCACGGCTCTCGGTTCGGTGCCGATGGCGGTGATGTCGTTCGTGAGTAACCCCGACGACCCCGTCGCGGCGATCCGGTACGCCATCGGCGGGGGCGGGGACACCGACACGATCGGGGCCATGGCGGGCGCGCTCGCCGGCGCCCGTAACGGTGCCTCGACGCTGCCGGAACACCTTGTGGCGCGCCTGGAGGTGGGTGACCACGCACGGGAGGTGGCCGGCAAGCTGGCTACCGCGGGCCACCGCGGCGGGTGAGCCGGATCAGCCGGGCCCCGGAACCAGCCGGTGGTAGGCGCCCGCGTGCAGCGACACGGTGTAGTCACCGGGGGCGAGTAGCTGTGGATGGTCGTCGAGCGTGGCCTCGGCCGGCTCCTCCAGCCGGAAGTCGACCTGGCGTGTCGCGATGCGCAGGCTGGAGGTGTCTGCCTGCGGGGACGACTCGACAAGGATCCCGGCGGCGGTCGGTTCCACGGCCAGTGCGGTCGTGATCTCCCGCGCCGCTCCCGAGACGTGGCAGCCGACCGGACCCGACACGGACAGGCGCGTCGCCACCGAGTCGTATACCGTGCCGCCCTCGCGTGCGGAGCGCACCGAGAGAGCCGGAACGGGCCGGGCGACGAGCGAGGTGGGGTCGGCAGGCGGGCAGTCCGGCCCGAGGAGCAGGGCGGCCCAGCGCGCGGCGCAGCGACGCGCGAGCGGGAGTTGGGCCGCGCGCTGGGCCACGACCAGCCGGACGTCGTGACCGTCCGGCACGGCGCCGAACGCGGGGGTCCCGGCCACGTCGAGCACCGGCCACTCCCAGCTGTGCGCCGCGTCACGCACCGCGGCACGGAACTCGCGGCTACCCCTGTCGAAGCCCCGGACGACGGCCAGCCGCCCGGCCGGGATGTCCCGGGGCCACTGCCGCGGTCTCGTGGCGGGGTCGAGCAGCGCATCGATCGCCGGTCGAACCGCAAGCCCGCGCTCGTTACGGGCGTCGCCGGAAACGGGTGCGGCTGCGGTGTGCGCGCGAACGGTCATGTCGCTGACGGTACAGCGCGCGACCGGAGCCTGTGTACGGTGAAGATCATCACCACCCGGCAGGCGCCTGCCGTTTCCGCGCCGGTCAGGTCACGTCCCGCCGCACCGACAGCAGGCTTCCGAGTACGCCGAAGGCGAGCGCGTAGATCGCGAGCAGCGCACCACCCTGCCACGGTTCGAGGAACTCGACGACGGGGTCGGTCGTTGCCGTCAGTGCCTCGCTGGCGCCGCCCGGCAGGTACTGGTAGTAGTCCCGGATGACGGGCAGTCCCCGCATGAACGCCTCGACCACGAACAGGTATACCAGCGCGCCGACGACCGCGGCGATCTGGTTGCGCACCAGCGCGCCCACCCCCACACCGAGCAGGGCGTACAGCGCGACGGCTGCGAGGACGCCCGCGAGCGTCCCCGGGATGCCACTGGAGGTCATCGACAGGTCGATGTCGATCGCCGCGAGCCACGGCAGGGCGATCGCCGTGGCGGCCACGATCGTGACCAGCCCGAAGGCGATGCCGAGCACGGCGTAGGCGGCGAGTTTCGCGGTCACCACGCGCCCCCGGTGCGGGGTCGCCAGGAACGTCGGCGTCACTGTCTGGTGCCGGAACTCCCCGGTGACCGCGATGATGCCGAGCAGCAAGGCGAAGGTGTTCGCCGCGCTCGCGGTGGCGAACAGGTTGCGCTTGCCTTCCGGTGTGCTCAGCGGCGGGGACGGGTTCCCCTCGGCGCCGTCGAAGCCGATCGTGAACGCCATGAACGTGCCCATCAGGGCGATCCCACCCAGCAGCAGCCAGATCCACAGCTTGGTGCTGAACGTCTTGTCGAACTCGGCTCGCACCAGACGGATCATGACTGGCCTCCTGCCCGCGTAACGTCGTGGTGTTCCCCGGCAGGCGTCGCCTGCCCGGCGGTTTCCGGTGCGGTCTCTCCGGTGAGGGTGAAGAAGATCTGCTCGAGGTCGCTGGTCTCGGTGCTCAGCTCATGCAACTCGATCCCCTCAGTGAAGGCGATATGCCCGACGGCAGCGGTGTCCATTCCGGTCACGCGCACGGCGTCCGCGTGCGGGCGCCGCACATCGGCCTTGCCGTCCAGGGCGGTGGCGAGCCGGTCGGCGTCCGGGCTGCGCACCAGCGTCGCGTGCCCGTGGTGCTCGGCCAGCTCGCTCAGCGGTCCTTGCCGGATCAGCGTGCCGTTGTTGACGATCACGACATTGTCGACGGTCTGCTCCACCTCGCTGAGGACGTGGCTGGATACCAGGATGGTGCGGCCCTGGTCGGCGAGGTGGCGGAGCAGCTGCCGCATCCACTTGATCCCCTCGGGGTCGAGCCCGTTGGCCGGCTCGTCCAGTACGAGGACGTGCGGGTCGCCGAGCAGCGCCGCGGCGAGGCCGAGACGCTGCCGCATACCGAGCGAGTACTGCCCTGCCTTGCGCCGCGCGGCCGACGTCAGTCCGGTCAGCTCGAGCACCTCGTCGGCACGCTCGCGGGGCAGCCCCGCGACGCGGCAGTACACGCGCAGGTGGTCACGGGCGCTGCGTGCCGGGTGGAAGCTGGATGCTTCGAGTAGTGCCCCGACGGTTCGGGTCGGGGTCTCCAGCTCGGCGTATGGCCGCCCGTCGATCGTCGCGGTGCCGCCGCTCGGCGTCACCAGACCGAGAACGCAGCGCAACGTGGTCGTCTTGCCTGCACCGTTGGGGCCGAGAAACCCCGTTACCGAACCGGGCTCGACCGTGAAGCTCAGATCGTCGACGGCCTTGACGGCACCGAACTTCTTGGTGAGCCCGGAGACGACGATCCGTCCGGTTTCGGTCACCTCGGTGTCCATTGTGTTCCCCCATGAGGAATGCGGATAGGAAGGGTGGTCGGCGAGTGTGCGGTTGTACTTCGATCCGGACCCGCAGTGGGTCTCGCTGACCTGCCGGTGCGGTCACCGTATTTCAGTTCGCTCCGTTTCGCAGGAGAATTCCGGAACGGGTGCGTCGGGAGTGCCTGATGTGACGGTTCGATCCCGGTGCGAATATGCATTCGTAAGCGGCGATCATGTCGTACAGCGGGAGGGCGACGGAGTAGAGCAGTGCGATTCCCCGAGCACCGCTGCTGTGGCGGGGGGCTCGTGCGGGTTCGGCGGCTGCCCGGCGTGCTGGTGTGGCAGCGGGCCTGTCATCGCGGCCTGCTTTGCCGGCCGGTGCCGGATTCGCAGGCGAACGACTGAATCCGCATAGCGGGGCACCGGCCGGTCCGGGACCGCACCGGCCGGTGCCCAGTGCGGGTCAGGAGTACCTGAAGTAGTGGTTCGACTCGGCCCGGAACATGAACACGATGGCCGCGGCGATGACGGCGAGTGAGGCGATCTGGAGCAGGCCGATCAGCGCGCCCACGAACCCGATCGCGAAGTACACGGGAAGCGTCAGCAGGCCGAGCAGGCCGAAGAGCAGCCCGATACCGCCGAGGACGGTGAGCACGATGCGCGCCCAGTTCGCGCCGTTTCGCATGGCGAACGCCAGACCGGCGAGGATCACGGCGATGACCAGTCCGATAACGATGCCCAAGGTGCCACCGGCCGCTCCGGCCTCGGCCTGGTCGGCGGTCGCGCCGAGCCGCTCCGCCGACTCCTCGTTGATCGCGTCCTGACTGATCAGGCTCAGCAGGCTGGACACGATGCCGATGACCACGCTCGCCATCCACAGCATGAATGCCGTGTCCACCGATTTCGGGCGCGGCGGGGCCTGCACCGTGTTCGGGTCGACCTGCGGCGCCTGCGGGTAAGGGGGTGGCTGCCGCGCGGGATCGTACGGATCCTGCGGGTCTTGTGGAGATGTCATACCGGACAATCTAGGTGAAGCGCCCGTCCCGTGCAGCTGGTTTGCCACAATTCCTACGCCGCTCGGCGCCGCCTTCTTCGTGGCGGCCCGCACGCTGATCCGGGTGGGGTATCCGGACTCCGAGGACGCGATGGGACCGGACGGGCCGCGTCCGATCCGCCCGGGGGACGGGCGGCCTACGGACAGTCACCGCATCCCCGTCTGCTTGCGCTCAGCGCGGCCGGGGCGCCCCGTCCGTGCGCGGGCCCGCTCGATACCCGGCCGGACGGAGAGACGGGCACTGATCTTGATTAGTCCCGACCGGTTAATTCGCTTCGCGGGGGTTGTTTGCGCTGGAGAGTGGGAGGATCCTCGTATGTGATGTCGGCCACTTGTCGAATGGTCAGTTGCCTCGGCCCGACGAGTTCGTGACAGCCCGCCGGGCACCACCGAAGAAGGAGTTGGAGGCCCATGCGCATTACGGTCACCGTTGATGGAACCCGGTACACGGATGATGTAGAGCCACGGATGTTGCTCGTCCAGTACCTGCGTGAACAGCTCGGCAAGGTCGGCACGGTCGTCGGTTGCGACACCAGCAACTGCGGTGCTTGCACCGTGCACGTCGACGGGCACAGCGTGAAGTCGTGCTCGATGCTGGCCGTGCAGGCGGACGGCTCGGAGGTCACCACTGTCGAAGGGCTGAGCAGGGACGGACGGATGCACCCGGTCCAGGAGGCCTTCCACGACAACCACGCCCTGCAGTGCGGCTTCTGCACACCCGGGATGATCATGCAGTCGATGGACCTGCTCGCCGAGGACGCCGACCCGGACGAGCAGACGGTCCGCGAAGGCCTGGAGGGCAACCTCTGCCGCTGTACCGGATATCAGAACATCGTGCGCGCCGTACAGGACGCCGCGCACCGGATGCGGCCAGGAGCAGGCCCGGACGCCGAGCGGGTCGCCGACGAGACGGCTATGTCCGAGCAGACGCGCGCGGAGGTGCGTCAGTCATGACCGCGACCGCTGACTCTCACGCAGGAGGCGAGGTCGGGCAAGCGCGGTTGCGCAAGGAGGATGCGCGGCTGATCGCCGGGCGCACCCGGTGGACGGACAACATGTCCCTGCCGGGAATGATGCATATGGCGATCCTGCGCAGCCCGCTCGCCCACGCCAGGATCAACAGGATCGACACGAGCGAGGCCCGGAGCATGTCCGGCGTCGAGGCCGTGGTCACCGGCGCCGATGTGGCCGATGACCAGGGCAGCCTGCCGTGCGCCTGGCCGATCACCGAGGACATGAAGTCGCCGAACGCCCCGTCGCTCGCGGTCGACGAGGTGAACTTCGCCGGTGAGGCCGTCGCCGTCGTGGTAGCCCGGTCGGCTGCCGAGGCGCACGACGCGCTGGAGGCCATCGAGATCGACTACGAGGAACTGCCTGTGGTGCTCGACATGTCCTCGGCGATGACCGAGGGGTCCGACCTCGTGCACCCCGATCTCGGCACGAACGCCAGCGCGACGTGGGTGTTCGACTCCGCCGAGGCGGGCACCGGTGGAAGCGCGGACGAGGCGCTCGCGGGCGCCGAGGTCACGGTGCACCGGACGTTCCGGCAGCAGCGCCTGATCCCGGCATTCATGGAGCCACGTTCGATACTGGTCGACCCCACCGGCGAGCAGACGACGATGTGGTCGGCAACGCAGGTACCGCACATCCTGCGCCTGATGCTGGCGATGACCACGGGCGTCGACGAGCACAAGATCCGCGTGATCGCCCCGGACGTCGGTGGCGGCTTCGGCGGCAAGCTGCAGGTGACGCCGGAGGAAGTCATCACCTTCCTGGTGGCGCGCAAGCTGGGCAAACCGGTGAAGTACACCGAGTCGCGGTCGGAGTCGTTCACCTCGGCGCACCACGGTCGCGACCAGATCCAGAAGCTGAGCCTGGCAGCCAACCGCGATGGCACGGTCACCGGGCTGAAGGTCGAGCTACTCGCCGATATGGGTGCTTACCTGCGACTGGTGACGCCGGGCGTGCCGATCCTGGGCGCGTTCATGTTCAACGCGATCTACAAGATCCCGGCATACCATTTCTCCTGCACGAACGTGTTCACCAACAAGGTGCCGACGGACGCCTACCGCGGCGCGGGCAGGCCGGAGGCGACGTTCGCGATCGAGCGCATGATGGACGAGCTCGCGGCCGAGCTCGGTATGGACCCGCTGGAGGTGCGGGAGCGCAACTGGATCAAGCACGACGAGTTCCCGTACACCACGGTGTCCACACTCACCTACGACTCCGGTAACTACGAGGCCGCGACGGCACGGGCCAGGGAGCTGTTCGGCTACGACGCGTTGCGTGCCGAGCAGGCCGAACGCCGCAGGCGGGGCGACACGGTGCAGCTGGGCATCGGCGTCTCCACGTTCACCGAGATGTGCGGTCTCGCGCCCTCGCGGGTGCTCGGTGCGCTGTCGTACGGTGCGGGCGGCTGGGAGCACGGCGCTGTGCGCATGCTGCCCACCGGCAAGGTCGAGGTGATCACCGGAAGCTCCCCGCACGGGCAGGGCCACGAGACCGCGTGGAGCCAGATCGTGGCCGACCGCCTCGGCGTGGGTTTCGACGACGTCGAGGTGTTGCACGGCGATACCCAGTCCTCGCACAAGGGGCTGGATACGTACGGCTCGCGGTCGCTGACCGTCGGCGCCATGGCGGTCGTGCAGGCGGCGGACAAGGTGATCGCCAAGGCACGCAAGATCGCCGCGCACATGCTGGAATGTGCCGAGGACGACGTCGAGTTCTCCGGCGGCAGGTTCACGGTGCGCGGTACGGACACCTCGACCAGCATCCAGGAGATCGCCCTCGCGGTCTTCGCCGCCCACGACCTGCCCGACGGCGTCGAGCCGTCGCTGGACTCGGAGGCGACGTTCGACCCGGAGAACTTCTCCTTCCCGCACGGCACACACCTGTGCGCCACCGAGGTGGACACCGAGACCGGCCGTGTGCGACTGCGTTCCTATGTCGCCGTGGACGACGTCGGCAACGTGGTGAACCCGATGATCGTCGAGGGACAGGTGCAGGGCGGGCTGGCGCAAGGCATCGCGCAGGCCCTGTTCGAGGAAGCGGTCTACGACGAGACAGGCACCCTGACGAGCGGCACGCTGGCCGATTACCTGGTGCCGTCCGCGGCCGACCTGCCGTCGTTCACCACGGACCGCACCGAGACGCCGTCGACGACGAACGCGCTCGGGGTGAAGGGCGTCGGGGAGGCGGGCACGATCGCCTCCACCCCCGCCGTCGTCAACTCCGTTGTGGACGCCGTGCGGCACATGGGTGTACAGGATATCGAGATGCCGTGCACGCCGATGCGGGTGTGGCGAGCCATTCATGGAGGTGCGCGATGATCCCGGCCGCGTTCGACTACGAGGCGCCGAGCACGATCGACGAGGCGGTGCGGGCCCTTGCCGAGGCCGACGACGAGGTGAAGATCCTCGCCGGTGGCCAGAGCCTGTTGCCCGTGCTGCGCATGCGGCTGGCGGCACCGGCCAAGCTGATCGACCTCGGCAGGATCGGTGAGCTGCGGGGCGTCCGCTCCGACGGCGACATGCTCGTGATCGGTGCCATGACGAGTCACTACGACGTGCAGCGTGACCCGTTGCTCAACGAGCACGCCAAGCTGCTCGTGATGGCCACGGACACCGTGGCCGACCCGCAGGTGCGGCACAGGGGCACGTTCGGTGGCTCGCTCGCCCACGCCGACCCGGCCGGTGACCTGCTGGCGCCTGCGCTGGCCCTGGATGCCGAGATGGTGATCGCCGGGCCGCGGGGCAGGCGCACCGTTCCGGCCGCGGAGTTCTTCGTGGACTACTTCACCACCGCGGTCGGCGAGGACGAGCTGCTCTGCGAGATCAGGGTGCCGAAGTACACGGGCTGGCACGCGCACTACGAGAAGTTCAACCGCGTCGCACAGGCGTGGTCGATCGTCGGTGTGGCCGCAGCGGTCCGGACCGACGGGCACATGATCGCCGAGGCCCGCGTCGGGCTGACGAACATGGCGTCCGTACCGGTGCGGGCGCGGGGAGTCGAGCAGGCGCTCGTGGGCCAGGAGGCGACCCCGGAGGCGATCCGGGCGGCCGCCGAGCACGCGCTCGACGGCACCAGCCCGACGACCGACGGCAATGCCGACGTGGCCTACCGCGAGCACCTCGCCAAGGTGCTCACCTCCCGGGCGGTCTCCGCCGCGGCAACCAGCTAACCAGGTGGGAGCCGAATGTGACATCCGGCTCCATAGAAGGAACCGAGGTCACATTCGGCTCCCCCTCGCGGGACGAAAGGAGCTACGCCTGTGCGACTTGATCACGAGTTCACGGTGCCGGCACCGGTCGAGGAGGTGTGGCAGGCGTTGCTCGACCCGGAGCGCGTCGCCCCCTGCATGCCGGGCGCGACGCTCACCGGGGTCGACGGCGACGAGTTCACCGCCACCATGAAGGTCAAGCTCGGACCGATCTCGCTGCAGTACAAGGGAACCGGCGAGTTCACCGAGAAGGACGCGACGGCGCGGCGGCTCGTGATCAAGGCGTCCGGTAAGGACACTCGTGGATCCGGCACGGCGTCGGCCGATGTCGCGGTCACGCTCACCGAGGAGGGCGGGGTAACCAAGGGCTCGGTCGCCACGGACCTGACGGTCACCGGCAGGCCTGCGCAGTTCGGGCGCGGGATGATCTCCGAGGTCGGCGGCAGGCTGCTCGGTGACTTCTCGACCTGCCTCGGTGAACGACTCGGTACGGCCCAGGAACACGCGACGGACCAGACATCTGCCGGTGCCGGGTCCGCTGCAGGGCCGGGCGCTCCGGCGGAGAGTGGTGGTGACCGGAAAGGCGAGCACGAAGGCGCCCCGATCAACCTGATGGATGTCGCCGGCGCTCCGGTGCTCAAGCGCGCCGTACCGGTCGTCGTCGGCGCCGCCGTCATCATCGCGATCATCCTGGCCGTTCGCGCCTGGCGCTAGCTGTGCGCTGAATGACGCTTTCAGTCCCTCTCGTGGACTGAAAGCGTCATTCAGCCCGCGCTCAACCGGCCTCGCGCAGGAGCAGGTCGACAGCGGCGTCGTTGCGCGCGGTCTCCTCCGCGATCACCGAACCCGGTGGGTAGAAGCCGTCGATGCCCCCTCCGCTCGGGTACATCTCGAGGGTGAAGCTCAGGATCTCGTGCTCGCCCCACATCCAGTCGTTCACCGTGCCGTCGGTGATGTAGAAGTCGCTGGACTGCATCGGCTCGTAGGCGTTGGTGTCCGCCATCGCCGTGCCCACGTCGACGAACCGCTGGTACTCCTCCTCGGTCATCCCGTCCGGAGTGTCCGCCTCGGTGAAACCGAACGGCCAGAGGACAAGCTCACCGTAACTGTGGAAGTCGATATGAGCCGCGATGCGTTGCTGCCCGTCGACCACCCGGGATTCGACGAACTCGGCGACCACCCGTGTCTCGGGGTCGGAGAACGGTTCCGGTCCCCGGTAGGTGTTCGAGCGCGGGTATCCACTGGATCCGCTGCAGCAGCCCCAGTTGTACGCCCAGTTGCGGTTGAGGTCGGTACCGACGGCGCCCCAGTAGTGCGGCATCCGGCTCTTGCGCCAGCCCTTGTACCGCTCGCCCGAGACGTCGTACTCGGCCCCGTCCGGGTTCACCATCGGCAGCACGTGGATCGTCCGCTCGTCGACCAGCTCGGTGACCTCCGGGTCGGTGCCGTACTCCGAGGTGAACCGGGTGACGATCCGCAGGCACATCTCGGTGGTCAGGTGTTCCCTGGCGTGCATCGTGCAGGTGAACAGCACCTCGGGCTCGGCGGGTTCGGCGCTGTCCTGTGCGGGGGTGTCGCTGATCGTGATCAACGGCAGGTCGCGCCCCTCGTACGAGGTGCCGACGCTAGTCAGCTCGGTGATGTCCGGGTGATCCTCGGCTGTGTCGCTGAGCACGGCGGTCATCTCGTCGTAGGTGTGGTAGGCGTCGTCGACGGGCGGTGGGGCTGCGGCCGACAACGGTTGGTGCCGCTGGGGCGTGAACCCCCGCGCGCGCAGCCCGGCCACCTGGCGGTCGGTGGCGTGCACGACCAGCCCGTTCCGGTCCATGTGAAGGACGTCCGCACCGGTGCGCGCGACCCGGGTGCGTTCGGCCGGGGTGTCTGCCCCGGGCACGATGACGGTCTCGCTCCCGCTCGAGTCCTGTGCCTGCCCGTGGGTGGCCTCCGTCGCATCCGCCGTGACCGCCAGCGGGGCGAGTAGGGCGATGCCCGCGATTCCCGCGATGAGCGTTGCCGTGCGGTGCCGGGCGAGTCGTCTGGTCAACACTGCTTGCCTCCAGGGTGTCGTGTGGAGCACCCGCGTCGGTACGCCGGGTTGCCCACCACCGGTGGCCATCCGGTGGTGCGGTGCGTCACCCGCAGCCGGCTGTCACGATCACGCCGTCCGGGCCGCCCCCGGATTCGAGTGCCCGCCACTCCCCTCCGCGGGAGTGCTCCGTGCCCCAGCTACCCGGCGGGTGGCCGACACCGGCCGGACGGTGCGTGGCCGGCCGGTGTCGCCTGCGGCGTCGTCGTGGTGTGACGTACCAGATGTAGCCTGGTCGTCAGGTGTGTCACAACCAACGAATGTCGGTACTGCAGTGGACTGGGGAGGGACGAGCGCGTACGTTTAGGCGTGAAACACAACTGCATACCGGGTCGTACGAGCCGGAGCGGGAGAGACCTCGCCAGCGCGGCGGGGCGCCGAAGGAGCAAGATCCCCACCAAACTCTCAGGCATCCGATACCGCTTCAGGCCAGGCCACTCTGGAAAGCAGGCGCACCGCGCCTCACCCACGGTGCAAGCCTTGCCCGCGCTGGGCAGCAGCGCTGCAGGCGAAGCTCTCAGGTTCATGACAGAGGGGGAGTTCCGATCAGTACGAACCCGAGGAGCTCCGTATGCGCATCTCCCACCCCTTATGCAGCCGTTCAGTGGCTGGTCAGTGGCTGATCGAGCCCCGTTGAGGAGGTCTGGCGTGTCTACCCCGTCCCCCTTGCACGAGGTGCACAGCGAGCTGGGTGCCTCGTTCACGGATTTCGCGGGCTGGTCCATGCCCGTGCGTTACAGCAGCGAGCTCGCCGAACATCGCGCGGTCCGGGAATCGGCCGGTCTGTTCGACCTGTCGCACATGGCCGAGATCGAGGTTCGCGGGCCGCAGGCTGCGGACATGCTCGACTACGCTTTCGTCGGCAACCTGGCCACGGTGAAGGTCGGGCGAGCGCGTTACAGCATGTTGTGCAACACCGCGGGTGGCGTGCTCGACGATCTGGTCACCTACCGGCTGGAGGAGGACCTCTACCTCGTGGTTGCCAACGCGGCCAATGCCGAGGTGGTCGCTACCGCGCTGACGGATCGTTCCGCGGGTTTCGACGTCGAGGTGACCAACCGCTCGGCCGACTACGCCCTGATCGCCGTGCAGGGGCCGTCCTCGGCGGACATCGTGCGCGCGGTCAGCGACGCCGATCTCGACTCGCTGCGCTACTACGCCAGCATGCCGGCCACTGTCGACGGCGTGGACCTGTTACTGGCCCGCACCGGCTACACCGGCGAGGACGGGTTCGAGCTGTACTGCGCGCCCGCGCAGGCGCGGCAGGTCTGGGACGCGCTGAGCGCGGCCGGGCAGGAGTACGGGCTGCTTCCCGCAGGGTTGGCGTGCCGGGACACCCTCCGCCTGGAAGCGGGGATGCCGCTGTACGGGCAGGAGCTGACCGAGTACCTGACTCCCTTCGACGCGGGGCTGGGCCGGTTGGTGAAGTTCGAGAAGGCCAGCGACTTCGTCGGCCGCGACGCGCTCGCGGCACGGTCGGAGGCCGAGGCGCAGCGCATCCTTGTCGGGCTCGCCGGTTCGGGGCGCCGCGCCCCGCGGTCGGGATATCCTGTTGTCGGACCGGACGGTGGCGAGCCGATCGGAGAGGTGACCAGCGGCGCCCTGTCGCCCACCTTGGGGTATCCGATCGGGATGGCGTACGTGCCCGTCGAGTACAGCGATGCGGGTACCGAACTGTCCGTTGACGTGCGAGGCAAGAGCCTGCCCGTCGAGGTTGTCGCGCTGCCCTTCTACCGGCGGTCGTGACCGGCGGACGGGCACAGTGGGACAACCGACAAGTGCAGAACTGATCGAGGAGTAAGAGGCCACAGCATGAACTCGTTTGACGCATCGCTTGCCACCGTTGACCCGGAGGTTTCCGCGGCGATCGACGCCGAGCTGACCCGTCAGCAGTCGACGCTGGAGATGATCGCCTCGGAGAACTTCGCGCCGGTCGGGGTGCTGGAAGCCCAGGGTTCGGTGCTGACAAACAAGTACGCGGAGGGGTACCCGGGCCGGCGTTACTACGGTGGCTGCGAGCACGTCGATGTCGTCGAGGAACTAGCCATCAAGCGCGTCACTGAGCTGTTTGGCGCGGAACACGCGAACGTGCAGCCGCACTCGGGTGCGCAGGCCAACGCCGCGGCGATGGCGGCGGTGCTCGAGCCGGGCGACACGATCATGGGGTTGGACCTGGCGCACGGCGGGCACCTCACACACGGGATGAAGATCAACTTCTCCGGCCGCCTGTACAACGTCGTCGCCTACCAGGTGGACAAGGAGTCGGGCCGCATCGACATGGGCGAGGTGGAGCGCCTCGCCAGGGAGCACCAGCCGAAGATGATCATCGCGGGCTGGTCGGCGTACCCGCGGCAGCTCGACTTCGCCGAGTTCCGCCGTATCGCAGACGCCGTGGGCGCATACCTGCTTGTGGACATGGCGCACTTCGCGGGCCTGGTCGCCGCTGGTCTGCACCCCAACCCGGTGCCGCACGCGCACCTGGTGACCACGACCACGCACAAGACGCTCGGCGGCCCGCGCGGTGGCGTGATCATGTGCGGCCAGGAGCTGGCCAAGAAGGTCAACTCGACGGTGTTCCCCGGCCAGCAGGGCGGCCCCCTCGAGCACGTTATCGCGGCCAAGGCCGTCGGCTTCAAGATCAACGCCAGCGAGGAGTTCCGCGAGCGCCAGCAGCGCGTACTCGACGGCGCCCGGATCCTCGCCGAGCGGCTGTCGGCCCCCGACTGCGCGGAGGCAGGCGTGAAGGTCTCCTCCGGTGGCACCGACGTGCACCTGGTGCTCGTCGACATGGTGGCCTCCGAGCTGGACGGCAAGAACGCCGAGGACCGCCTGCACTCGATCGGCATCACGGTCAACCGCAACGCCGTGCCGTTCGACCCGCGCCCGCCGATGGTGACGTCGGGCCTGCGGATCGGCACCCCCGCCCTGGCGGCGCGCGGGTTCGGTACGGAAGACTTCACCGAGGTGGCTGACATCATCGCTACCGCGTTGCAGCCCAGTTTCGACGAGGCCACACAGAAGGCGCTCGCCGAGCGGGTCGAGCTGCTGGCGCGGAAGCACCCGCTGTACCCGGACATTCGGTAACCCCGAACAGTCCCGCCGAGGTCCCTGGAGGTAGAACCGTGAGCGTTGCCCCGGAGGGTCGCAAGATGCTGCGACTCGAGGTGCGGAACTCGCAGACGCCGATCGAGCGGAAGCCGTCGTGGATCAAGACCCGGGCGCGCATGGGGCCGGAGTACACCGAGCTCAAGGGCCTGGTGAAGCGCGAGGGGCTGAACACCGTCTGCGAGGAGGCGGGCTGCCCGAACATCTACGAGTGTTGGGAGGATCGCGAGGCGACGTTCCTCATCGGCGGGGACCAGTGCACGCGGCGATGCGACTTCTGTCAGATCGACACCGGCAAGCCCGCCGAACTCGACACCACCGAGCCGCGCCGGGTCGCCGAGAGTGTGCAGGCCATGGGCCTGCGCTACTCCACGGTGACCGGCGTGGCCCGGGACGACCTTCCGGACGGCGGTGCGTGGCTGTACGCCGAGACGGTGCGGCAGATCCACCAGCTCAACCCGGGTACCGGGGTGGAGCTGCTGATCCCGGACTTCAACGCGGAGCCGGACCAGCTGGCCGAGGTGTTCGGCGCCGAACCGGAGGTCCTGGCGCACAACACCGAGACGGTGCCGCGGATCTTCCGGTCCATCCGCCCCGGCTTCCGCTACGAGCGCTCCCTTGAGGTGCTCACGAAGGCGCGGGAGGCCGGTCTGGTGACGAAGTCGAACCTGATCCTGGGCATGGGTGAGACCCCGGACGAGGTCGAGCCCGCGCTGACCGACCTGTTCGACGCGGGCTGCGAGATCGTGACGATCACCCAGTACCTGCGGCCGTCGGCGCGGCACCATCCTGTGGACCGGTGGGTCAAGCCGGAGGAGTTCGTGGAGCACACCGAGGCGGCCGAGCGTATCGGCTTCGCCGGGGTGATGGCCGGGCCGCTGGTGCGGTCGTCCTACCGGGCGGGCAAGTTGTACGCCCAGACGAAGAGGCACCGGGGTGAGGCGATCCCGGACAACCTGCAGCACCTCGCCTCGGCCGGACCGGCCGCCCAGGAGGCCCGCACCCTGCTGTCCGGCTGACGTGGCCGCCGCGGGGTGGGAGCCGAAGGTGACCTCGGGTTCTTAGAAGGAGCCCGGTGTCACCTTCGGCTCCCACCACACCCGCCCGGGCGCGGCGCGGACGCGGCCTCTACACTGGAAGGTGGACCCCGCGCGGCGTCCACCCTGTGAACCTCCCCAGGGCCGGAAGGCAGCAAGGATAAGCAGGCTCTGGCGGGTGCGCGGGGTCCCCTTCTTGCCGGGACCCCTCTGCCGGCTGCTGTGCCCCTCGCGAGCGGCGTCGAGCCCGCTGGAGATCTACCCCACCAACCGGAGACCGCATTGGCGGAGCCGGTATCCTCACGGCGTGGCCCTCGCTCTGTACCGCAAGTACCGGCCGGCGACCTTTGCCGAGGTCGTGGGCCAGGATCACGTGACCGTCCCGCTGCGGACGGCGCTCGCCGCGGGTCGGATCAACCACGCGTACCTGTTCTCCGGCCCGCGCGGCTGTGGCAAGACCTCCTCGGCGCGGATCATGGCACGTTCGCTGAACTGCGCGCAGGGACCGACCGACGAGCCGTGCGGCGAATGCGACTCCTGCCGCAACCTCGCCCCGGAGGGACCGGGCAGCATCGATGTGATCGAGCTGGACGCGGCCAGCCACGGTGGCGTCGACGATGCGCGTGAGTTGCGGGACCGCGCGTTCTACGCGCCCGCGGAGTCCCGCTACCGGGTGTTCGTCATCGACGAGGCGCACATGGTCACCGCGCAGGGCTTCAACGCGCTGCTCAAGATCGTCGAGGAGCCGCCGGAACACCTGATCTTCATCTTCGCCACAACCGAACCGGACAAGGTGCTGACGACCATCCGGTCGCGGACGCATCACTACCCGTTCCGGCTCATCCCGCCGGGGGCGATGCGTGAGCTGCTGGAGCGCAACGCCGCCGCCGAGGGCGTGACGGTGGAACCCGCGGTGTTCCCGCTGGTCATCCGGGCAGGTGCGGGATCGGCACGGGACACCCAGTCGGTGCTGGATCAGCTGCTCGCGGGGGCGGGCCCGGAGGGCGTGACCTACGACCGCGCCGTGGCGCTGCTCGGCTTCACCGACTCCGCCCTGCTGGACGACATGATCCACGCGCTGTCCGCGGAGGATGCCGCGTCGGTGTACGGCACGATCGAGCGACTCACCGAGGCCGGGCACGACCCGCGCAGGTTCGCCACCGACCTGCTGACGCGCCTGCGCGACCTCGTCCTGCTGCGTTCGGTCCCGGACGCGGGCGAGCAGGGGCTGGTCGCCGCGCCGGAGGAAGAGCTGAACCGGATGTCCGCTCAGGCGGACAGGATCGGCCTCGGAACGCTGACCCGGTACGCCGAGATCGTCCATGATGGACTTCGCGAGATGCGTGGCGCTACCGCGCCCAGGCTGCTGCTCGAGTTGCTGTGCGCACGGATGATGCTGCCCGCCGCCACCGATGACGAGGCTGCCGTGCTGCACAGGGTCGAGCGGCTGGAACGCAGGGTGACCGCGGGAGGGGCCGCTCCGGCCGCGGACTCGCCGGGCCGGGCAGCCGACCGGGCGGGCGAGGAGAGCCAGGCTCCCTCCCGGCAACACCAGGATTCCGCGCAGCCGCGCCAGGAGCAGCCCGTTCGGCGCGGCGAGCAGGCGGACGAGCAGCGACCCCAGCCGGAACGACCGTCCGAACAGGACGCCGCCCCCGCGGCGCGGCAGGCGCCGCAGCCGGAGCAGACCCAGCCGGAGGAGACCCATCCGGAGGAGACCCATCCGGAGGAGGTCCAGCGGGAGGAGGTCCAGCCGGAACCACGACCGCAGGTATCGCGGGAGCCCGAGCCTCAGCCACAGCAACCACCGGAGCCGTCGCCGGGACAGGCACAACCGGGCAGCATCGATGCCACCGCGCTGCGCGGTATCTGGTCGCAACTGCTCGCGGAGGTGCGTAAGAGCAGCAGGAGCACCGAGGCGATGCTGACCAACGCCACCGTGCACAGCGTGGACGGCTCGTCCGTTGTGCTCTCGCACACGGCGGCCCCGCTCGCGCGGCGGCTGTCCGAGGAACGCAACACCGATGCCGTCGCGGCCGCACTTCACCAGGTTCTCGGCGGGCAGTGGCAGGTGACGTGTGTACACGCGGGCAGTGAGGCCGGTGCGGCTCCGCAGGCGGGCAGGCAGCGTTCCCAGCAGCAGACCCAGCAGCGTTCCCAGCAGCAGACCCAGCAGCAGACCGGGCAGCCCTCCGAGCAGGCGCGGCAGCACGGCCCGGCCGCGGACCGGCAGGCGGCGACCGAGTCGCCGGAGGCGCGGGATGCCGTACGCCCGGAACCGGAGCGTGCGGAGCCGGAGCGCCCGGAGCCGGAGCGGACCGAACCCGAACGGCCCGGTCCCGCCGCGTACGCGGCGGGTACCGACGACGATATCCCGTTGCCCCCCGAGGAGCCGGACGCCGAGCCGGATCCGGAACCGCCGCAGGTCGGTTCCGGGCAGCAGGGCGTGTCGGTACACCAGCTGCTGTCCGACGAGCTGGGGGCGCGTCCCCTCGAATGACCCGCCGGGCTCGCGGCTGCCGGGGCCGTCTTGTTGCGGTCGGACCGGAGCCCGAGTCATATCGGCGGTTAAGCTGGACGTAGTACGCCCGGAAGGCTGGGTACGAGCAGGCGCGGGCCAAGGGCGGCGAACACGAGACATCGACGGCGGAAGGATCGAGGCCGAATCATGGTGCAGCCAGGTGGCGGCATGCCCGACATGCAGCAGATCATGCAGCAGGCGCAGCAGATGCAGGAGCAGCTGCAGAACGCGCAGGCGGAGCTCGCGGATACCGAGGTGACCGGTTCGGCGGGTGGCGGCATGGTCCGCGCCGTCGTTACGGGCGGGCTCGAGCTCAAGGACCTCAGCATCGATCCGAGTGTGGTGGACCCGGAGGACACCGAGACGCTGGCGGACCTGGTGGTGGCGGCCGTACGCGACGGCATGTCGGCCGCGCAGAAGCTCACGGAGGACAAGCTCGGCCCGCTCGCCGGTGGACTCGGCGGCGGGATGGATCTCGGTGGGCTGGGCGGTCCCGGCTTGCCGGGTTCCGCTCAGTAACCGACCGACGGGAGCGGAGCGGGAGTTGTACGAGGGAGTAGTACAAGACCTCATCGACGAGCTGGGCAGGTTGCCCGGGGTCGGGCCGAAGAGCGCGCAGCGCATCGCCTTCCACCTGCTCAGCTCGGATCCCGCGGATATCACCCGGCTCGCCGAGGTGCTCGGCAAGGTCGCCGAAGGAGTGCAGTTCTGCGAGACGTGCGGCAACGTCGCCGAGCAGGAACAGTGCCGCATCTGCCGTGACGAGCGGCGAGAGCCGCACGTGATCTGCGTCGTGGAGGAGTCCAAGGACGTGCTCGCCGTGGAACGCACGCGCGAGTTCAAGGGCCGCTATCACGTGCTGGGTGGAGCCCTCGACCCGCTCTCGGGGGTCGGGCCCGACCAGCTACGCATGCGGGAGCTGCTTGCCCGGATCTCCTCCGACGAGGTCACCGAGGTCATCATCGCCACCGACCCGAACACCGAGGGCGAGGCCACAGCCACGTACCTGGTGCGCGTGCTGCGGGACTTCCCCGGCCTGACGGTGACCCGGCTGGCCTCGGGGCTTCCCATGGGCGGCGATCTCGAGTTCGCCGACGAGCTCACCCTCGGCCGTGCCCTGTCCGGTCGCCGCGCGCTGTGACGGCCCGCGGCGACCGGACCGCGCATTTCCGCCAGTGGCACACCTGTGCCACTCCGTAGCAGGATCGTGACCTCAAGTGGTTAACTGAACGAACGGTTAGCGCTAGTGTCTGCGCCCATGAGTTCGCCTGCCGCGATCCGAACGGGTCGCTGGGGGCGGGAACCGACCATGTGCAAGGGGTGCAGACATGCTCCAATCGCGGGTGACGCGACTCGGCCGTACGGCCCTGATCGGGATCGCCGGTGCGCTCGCCGTGTCGTTGGCAGGTTGCGAGTCCGAGCGTGACACCGGGGACGGTGATCGCAACGAGACCGAGCCGTTCGTTTTCGGTGTACCGACCGACGCACGGACACTGGATCCGATCTTCACCACCGACGGGGAGACGTTCCGGGTCACGCGGCAGATCTATGACACCCTTCTCGACCACGAACCGGGCGGGAAGGAGATCGTCGGTGGCCTGGCCGAGGACTGGGAGTCCTCCGATGACGGGCTGGAGTGGACCTTCCAGCTCCGTGAGGGCGTGACCTTCCACGACGGCGAGGAGCTCGACGGCGAAGCCGTGTGCGCCAACTTCGAGCGGTGGCACAACTTCGAGGGTGCCTACCAGGACACCAACTTCACGTACTACTGGCAGAACATGTTCGGTGGGTTCGCCGAGAACGAGGAAGACGTGGACACCGAGGAGAAGTTCCGCTCGTGTACCGCAGACGGGCTCACCGTCACCATCGAGGTGGCCGAGCCGTCGGCGAACTACCCCGGCGCGTTCAGCATGGCCACCTTCGGCATCGTCAGCCCGGGCAGCCTCGAGCAGATCGAGGACGACGAGATCACCAGCGCGGACTCCGCCTTCCCTGACTACACCCAGGAAGCAGGGGTGCTTGCGGGCACCGGCCCGTTCAAGATCTCCGAATGGGACCACGGCTCGCAGGAGATCACCCTGGAGCGGTTCGACGACTACTGGGGCGACAACGCCAAGGTGAAGACGCTGATCTTCAAGACGATCTCGGAGGAGACCGCGCGCAGGCAGGCGCTCGAGGCCGGGGACATCCACGGTTACGACCTCGCCGCTCCGGGTGATGTCGAGCCGCTGAAGGAGAACGGCTTCCAGGTGCCGACCCGCGACGTGTTCAACATCCTGTACCTGGCGTTCCAGCAGGAGACGACCCCGGAGTTCGCCGACCTCGAGGTACGCCAGGCGATGGCACACGCGGTGGACAGGCAGCGAATCGTGGACACGATCCTGCCGGAGGGCGGCGAGGTCGCCTCGCAGTTCATGCCGCCCACTGTGGACGGATGGTCGGAGGACGTCACGACCTACGACTACGATCCCGAGCTCGCCGAGGAGATGATCGCCGACGCGGGGGTCGACGGCCTGACGGTGGACTTCTGCTACGTCACCGACACCTCGCGCCCGTACATGCCTGCGGTGCGTGACATCTTCGAGATCATCTCCAGTGACCTCGAGGAAGTGGGCTTGTCCATCGACCCCAAGCCGATGGAGTGGGACCAGTACATCCCGGCGACCAACAGCGGGAAGTGCAGCCTCTACCTGCTGGGATGGACGGGTGACTTCAACGAGGGTTACAACTTCCTCGGCACCTGGTTCGACCGGCCGAGCGACGAGTGGGGCTTCGAGAACGAGGAGATCTTCGACCTGCTGAGCGAGATCGATCGCACTCCGGATCCGGACGAACGGGCCGCGAAGCTCGCCGAGGCCAACGAGGTCATCATGGACTTCCTGCCCGGCCTGCCCATCTCGAGCTCGCCACCGGCCATCGCCTTCGCGCCGGACGTGGAGCCGATGGACGTCTCCCCGCTGACCCAGGAAGTTTTCGCCGACGTCAGCTTCGCGGAAGAGTGACGGCCCGACGCGCGGGGTGCGCTGGGTGACGTGCCGGGACGGCACGGGCCACAGGCACCCCGCGCGGCGACCGCTCGCGATCGCACGCGCGACCTCGACCGTGAATGAGAGACCGTGTTTCGTTACATCGTCAAGCGCCTGCTGCAACTGATCCCGGCGCTGTTCGGGCTGTCGATCCTGCTGTTCTTCTGGCTACGGCTACTGCCTGGCGGGCCGGAGAACACCCTGTTGCCGGATGACGCGTCAGCCCAGCAGCGCGAGGCACTGCGTGAGTCCCTCGGGCTGAACGAGCCCATCATCGTCCAGTACGGACTCTTCCTGGAACGGCTGGGGAATTTCGACTTCGGTAACTCCTTGCAGACGGGCAGGCCCGTCATGGACGAGTTCACCACCAGGTTCCCCGCGACGGCGGAGCTGGCGATCGCCGCCATGCTCATCGCCGTGTGCGTGGGCATCCCGCTCGGCTACTTCGCGGCGCGCAAGCGGGGCAGCTTCCTGGACTCGAGCGCGGTCGCCGGTTCGCTGCTCGGCATCTGTATCCCGGTGTTCTTCCTGGCGGCCATGCTCAAGGTGGTTTTCGCGGAGAAGCTCGGGTGGCTGCCCTCGGCGTTCCGGCTCGACGCCGGAGCGCGCTTCACCGAGATCACCGGCTTCCGCGTGCTGGACAGCGTGCTCACCGGGGAGTTCGACGTCACGGCCAGCGCGCTCGGCCACCTCATCCTGCCCGGGCTGGCGCTGTCCTCCATCCCCCTCGCGGTGATCACCAGGATGACCCGGGCGAGCGTGCTCGAGGTGCTCGGCCAGGACTACGTCCGAACCGCCGAGTCCAAGGGGCTGCAACCGACGGTGGTGCGCACCCGGCACGTGCTGCGTAACGCCATGCTGCCGGTGATCACCGCGATCGGCCTGCTGACCGGCAGCCTGCTTGCCGGTGCCGTGCTGACGGAGAGCGTGTTCGCCTTCGGCGGTATCGGCTCGTTCATCTACGAGTCCACCCAGCAGCGTGACTACCCGGCGATCCTTGGCTTCCTCATGCTCATCGCGATCATCTATGTGGTCGTCAACCTCCTGGTGGACCTGTCGTACACGCTGTTCGACCCGAGAGTGCGGGTGCGCTGATGACTCTGGGGACGGACAGGGTGAACAAGGTCGACCGGCTCGCCGAGCTCACCGCGCGGCGGGACGGCGACGCCGAGGGCGCGAGCCTGCTGCGCGAGACGTTCGGCAGGCTGCGCCGCAGCCCCATGGCGCTCTCCGGCGCCGTGATCGTCGGTGCGTTCCTGTTCGTCGCGGTCATCGCGCCGTTCGTCGCGCCCTACGAGCCCGGGGCACAGCTGTGGGGCAGGGAGGTCATGCCGAACCAGAACGTCTTCGTCGGCCCCCGCGCGGAGAACTGGTTCGGGCTCGACCACCTCGGACGCGACCAGCTCTCCAGGATGCTGGTCGGGGCACGCAACTCGCTGCTGGTCGGCGTGGTCGCGACCCTGCTCGGGTTCACCGTCGGCGCGATGCTCGGCGGGGTCGCAGGGGCGGCCGTGAGCCTGGGCAGGGCGTGGGGGCGGCGGCTGGACGCGGTGATCATGCGGTTCATCGACATGATGCTGGCCATCCCCGCCCTGCTGATAGCGGTGAGCATCGCGGCGATCCTCGGGCCGAGCCTGCCCACGGTGATGGTGGCTGTCGGACTGGCACAGGTACCGATCTTCGCCAGGCTGCTGCGGGGATCCATGCTCGCTCAGTCGCATTCGGACTATGTGCTCGCCGCGACGGCGCTCGGGGTTCGCAGGCCGCGGATCGTGCGTTCGCACATCCTGCCGAACTCGCTGGGGCCGGTCATCGTGCAGGCGACCCTGACCCTGGCCACGGCGATCATCGAGGCAGCCGCGCTGTCGTACCTGGGCTTCGGCAACCCGGACCCGGCCACGCCGGACTGGGGAGCCATGCTCGCCGACGCACAGCGGTTCCTCGTCGGTGCGCCGGAGCTGGCGATGTACCCGGCTGTGGCCATCATCATCACCGCACTCGGCTTCACGCTGCTCGGTGAAGCGATGCGGGAGTCTCTCGACCCGAAACTGCGGAAGTGATCGCATGGCCTTGCTGACGGTGGACAACCTCTCGGTCACCTTCACGGGAAACAACCAGCGACCGGTGCGTGCCGTCGACGGGGTGTCGTTCGGCATGGACGAGGGCGAGGTGCTCGGGCTCGTCGGCGAGTCCGGCTGCGGGAAGAGCGTGACCTCGCTTGCGCTCATGGGGTTGCTGCCGACCCGTGGTGTCGAGGTCGGTGGTCGGGTGCACTTCGACGGCACCGACGTGCTGTCGTTGCCGTCGCGGCGGCTGCGGGACATGCGAGGCAGCCAGCTGGCGATGATCTTCCAGGATCCGCTGTCCTCACTCAACCCCGTTGTGCCGATCGGCAGGCAGGTGACCGAGACGCTCAGGCGCCACAAGGGTATGCGGGGCAGGGCCGCCCGGGACCGTGCCGCCGAGCTGCTGGACCGGGTCGGGATCCCCGACCCCGCGCGGCGGCTGACGGAGTACCCGCACCAGCTGTCCGGGGGTATGCGCCAGCGGGCCCTGATCGCGATGGCCGTCGCGTGCGCCCCGCGCCTGCTGATCGCCGACGAACCGACAACGGCCCTCGACGTCACCATCCAGGCGCAGATCCTCGACCTGCTCGGTGAGCTGGCGCGCTCGGAAGGGACCTCGCTGCTCATGATCACCCACGACCTGGGAGTGGTGGCCGGGTTGTGCGACAACATCAACGTGCTCTACGCGGGCAGGGTGATCGAGGTCAGTAGCAGGAAGCAGCTGTTCGCGAGCCCGCACCACCCGTACACCGCGGGGTTGCTGGGCTCGGTCCCGCGGCTCGACGCCCCGCGCGGCGAGGCGCTGACCCCGATCCGCGGTTCCATCAACGACACGATCGACTGGGATGACGGCTGCGCGTTCGCGCCACGCTGCGACCACTACACGATGGAGTGCCTGACCGGTACGCCCGAACTGGTGCGTGCGGGCGAGGGTCACCAGCACCGCTGTGTCAACCCGGTGAATCTCGACCCCGGGTCGGCACATGCCGACCGGCCCGACCCTGTCGCGGAGGGAGGAAACGTTCGATGAGCGTGCTCGAACTGGAAGACCTCAAGGTGCACTTCCCGATCAGGAGCGGGGTCGTCTTCGACCGGACCGTCGGGCACGTGCATGCGGTCGACGGGGTCTCGCTGTCCGTCGAGACAGGCAGCACCTACGGTCTGGTCGGCGAGTCCGGTTGTGGCAAGACCACGCTCGGCAGGGCCGTGTTGCGGCTCGTCGACATCACCTCCGGGCACGTGCGTTTCGAGGGAACCGACCTCGCCGGGCTGTCGGGCGAGGAGATGCGTCGCAGGCGAAGCCGCCTGCAGATGGTGTTCCAGGATCCGCTCGGCAGCCTCGACCCCCGGCAGAACGTGGAGTCGATCCTGGCCGAAGGGCTCGAGGTTCACGGGATCGGTCAGAGCAGGGCCGATCGTCGTACGAAGATCGTCGACACGTTGGAACGGGTGGGGCTGGCGAGCAACGCGCTGTCCCGCTACCCGCACGAGTTCTCCGGCGGGCAGCGGCAGCGGATCGGTATCGCGCGTGCTCTGGTGCTGGAGCCCGATGTGATCATCTGCGACGAGCCGGTGTCGGCATTGGACGTCTCGGTGCAGGCCCAGGTGCTGAACCTGCTCGAGGAGCTGCAGTCGGCGTTCGGGCTGACCTACCTGGTGATCGCGCACGATCTCGCCGTTGTGCGGCACATCTCCGACGTGATCGGGGTGATGTACCTCGGCGGGCTGGTGGAAGAGGCCGGGGCGGACGAGCTCTACGCCGATCCGATGCACCCCTACACCAAGGCGCTGCTGTCCGCGGTTCCGATCCCGGACCCGGTGGTCGAGGACGCCCGGGAGCAGATCCTGATCCCCGGCGACCTCCCCTCGCCGTCCTCCCCGCCGAGCGGGTGCCGGTTCCACACCCGGTGCCCGTGGCGGCAGCCCGAGCGGTGTGACACCGAACGCCCTGAGCTGCGTGAGGTGGCCCCGGGACACCGGGTCGCCTGCCACTACGCCGAGGAGATCCGTGCCGGCGAGCTGCGGTCGCGTTCGGCCGATGTGGCTGCGGGTACCCCGCCACCGGCATGAGGCTCGCTGCGCGCCGCGTCGGCGCCACCACGAGCGGGCCTGGATCCGAGCAGTACACCGCCGATGACGAGCAGCGCCGCGAACAGCTCGACGACGGTGGGACGCTCGCCGAGCAGCACGAAGGCCGCGGACATCCCGACGACCGGTACCAGCATGGAGAACGGCGCGACCGTTCCCGCCGGGTTGCGCCCCATGAGCACCGCCCACAGCGCGGCCGCGATCACGCTGCCGAACAGCGCGACGTAAGCCAGGCCGGCGAGAGCGGCCCAGCCTTGCGCGGAATTGATCGTGCTCACCGCGCGCCACGCGGTGCCCGGCCCCTCCGTGAGCAGGGACAGGGTCAGCAGCGGCAGGGGTGGCACGACCGCCATCCAGACCGTGAACCGCAGGGCGCTGTCCGGCCGGGCCTTGCGCACGCACAGGTTGCCCGCCGCCCAGCTCAGCGCGCCGAGCAGGGTCAGCGCCATCGGCAGCAGCGCGGCGTGCTCGGACCGTTGCCAGCCGATCAGTGCCATGCCCGCGGCCGCGATCACCACGCCGAGCGCCGCGACCGGGCGCACCGGCTCGGCAAGCAGGAACGCACCGAGCAGGACCGTGAACGGTGCGGAGGCCTGCAGGACGAGGGAGGCGAGTCCCGCGGGCATCCCGAGTTCCATACCGACGAACAGGAACGCGAACTGGCATGTGCCCGTACCGAGCCCGTAACCGAGCAACCACCGCAGCGGTACGCGGGGCGGCGGCACGAACAGCACCACGGGGATCGCGATCAGGGTGAACCGCAGGGCAGCCGCGAGCAACGGCGGGAAGTGCCCGAGGGTGATGTCGATGGCGACGAAGTTCATACCCCAGAGCAGGGCGATGACGACGGCAAGGATGCGATCTCGGGAAGCCACGCTACCGAGAGTGGTGCGAAGAAATGTAAAGCACAAGCGAAAATAATTGCAAGATATTTGTAGTATTACTGTATGGACATTCCCAAGCTGCGCACGCTGCGCGAGTTCGCCGATCGCGGGAGCGTGACCGCGGTCGCCGAGGCGCTGCATTGCACGCCCTCGGCGGTGTCCCAGCAGCTCCGGGCGCTCCAGGCGGAGGTCGGGGTCCCGTTGACCGAGCCGGCAGGCAGGGGGATGCGGCTCACCGACGCGGGGCGTGCGCTGGTGGCGCGCGCGGACGAGGTGCTCGCCGCTCTGGAGCGCGCGGAGTCGGATGTGGACACCTACCGCAGCGCGCCGCGCGGGCGAGTGCGGGTGGCGCTGTTCCCCTCGGCCGCGTTGATGCTGCTACCGGGGTTCCTGCACAGGGTCGCCGAGGTCACCGATCTCGAGGTGGAATCATCGGGTGTGGAGCTGACGCCGGGCGAGGTCCCCGGCTTGCTCGCGGATTACGACGTCGTGCTGACCCACAGGGACGAGCACGCGGAGGCACTCGACTCGCCGTCGGGTGCCGCGGGCGAGGACGCGAACAGGCTGCGTGTGGTGCACCTGCTACGGGAACCGTTCGACATCGCGCTGCCACACGGCCACCGGCTCGGGGCGAAGCACAAGGTGGAGCTGGCCGATCTCGCGCACGAGCGGTGGATCAGCGTGGATGTCGGCTTCCCCGCCGACGACGTGTTGCGGTCCGTGGCGATTCGTACCGGTATGCATCCACACGTGGTGCAGCGCATCAACGACTTCCGGGTGATCGAGGCACTGGTGGCAGCCGGGCACGGCGTCGCGCTGCTGCCGAGGTATTCGATGGCTGCCAGGGGAGGCCGGCTGGTCCGCCGTCCCCTCGCCGGGATCCGCGCGGCACGGCACATCGAGGCGGTGCTCCGGGCAGGGGGGCCGACCCGTCCCGCCGTCTCCGCGGTCCTCGACATGCTCAGCGCCGAGGCCACCGCCGTTACCAGCACCCCGGACGCCGAATGACGCGTTCAGTCCCTCTGCTGGACTGAACGCGGCATTCAGCGCACCAGCTTGTCGGGATGCGGGGATACGATGCGGTCGTTCGAGGAGGGCTGATGGCAGGTACCGCGGAACGCGAGATCGCACGGCTGCGGCTCGTGGCGCAGCGGTTGTGCGGGCACGGACACGAGACCGCCGCGGACGCTGTTCGGTGGCTGACCGCCCTGCAGGGCCAGGACTACCCGGGTGCGCTGACCTCCGTGGCGTTGCGTACCGAGGACGGCAGCCGGGCGAAGGTCGAGGAGGCGATGAACGCGGGCGAGGTCGTGCGGTCCTGGCCCATGCGCGGGACGCTGCACCTGGTCGCGGCGGAGGACCTTCCCTGGTTGCTGCAGGTGACCGCCACCCGTGCGGTGGCAGGCGCTGCTGGTCGCCGCGCTCAGCTCGACCTGGACGAAGCGACCCTGGAAAACGCCCGGACGGTCGCGGTGCGGGTCCTCTCGGGAGGACGGCAGCTGCGACGGGCCGAGCTGCAAGCGGCTTGGGAGGATGCCGGCGTGTCGGTGGCAGGCCAGCGCGGCAACCATCTGATCAGGCATCTGGCGCAGACCGGGACGCTGTGTTTCGGGCCGGTAGCCGGTGGCGAGCAGCGGATCGTGCTGCTCGACGAGTGGATCCCGCGCGGGCGGCAGCTGGAACGCCCCGAAGCCCTCGGCGAGCTCGCGCTGCGCTTCTTCCGGAGCCACGGACCAGCCACGCACAAGGATCTCGCCCGCTGGACAGGCCTGACCATCACCGATGTCCGTACCGGAGTCGCCGCCGCCAGGCCGGAACTGGCCACTCTGGAACTCGACGGTGCCGAGTACCTGATGGACCCGAGCACTCCCGAGCTGCTGGAGCTCTACCGCGAGCGGGTAGCAGGGGTCCACCTGCTACCCGGATTCGACGAGTTCATCCTCGGCTACCAGGACCGCCGCGCGGCGGTTCCCGCGGAGTTCGCCGACCACATCGTGCCCGGTGGCAACGGGGTGTTCCGGCCGACCGTGGTCAGTGACGGCCGTGTCGTCGGCACCTGGAAACACAGCGGTACGGGCGCGAAGCGAACCGTGCGGGCGACACCGTTCACCACCTTTCCCGCGGAGGTCAGCGACGCCATCCCGGGTGTGTACGCCGCACTCCCCTGACCCGCAGGGTTGAGCTGAATGACGCGTTCAGTCCATCAGAGGGACTGAACGCGTCATTCAGCGTTACCGGTAGGCGCGGTTGACGGCCGAGATCACGGCACGCAGGGACGCGGTCACGATGGAGGGGTCGATGCCCACGCCCCAGTAGACCTGCTCGCCGATCGCGCATTCGACGTAGGAGGCCGCCTGGGCGTCGTCGCCCGCGGTCATCGCGTGCTCGCTGTAGTCGAGGAGCCGGATGTCGAAGCCGATCGTGGACAGCGCGTCGAAGAACGACGCGATCGGCCCGTTGCCGGAGCCGGTGATCTCCTGCTCGTCGCCGTCCACACGCACCGTCACCGTGATGGAGTAGTGCCCGCCTCCGTTGTCGACGACGTGCGACCGCATCAGCTCGAGCGGCTGGGTGGCCGTGAGGTACTCGGCCGAGAACGCCTCCCACATCGTGGTGGGGTCGATCTCGCCGCCCTCCGTGTCGGTGTACTGCTGGACCACCTGGGAGAACTCGACCTGCAACCGCCGCGGGAGGTCGAGCTGGTGCTCGCTGCGCATCACGTAGGCGACGCCACCCTTGCCGGACTGGGAGTTCACCCGGATCACGGCCTCGTAGGTGCGCCCGACGTCCTTCGGGTCGATCGGCAGGTAGGGCACTTCCCACGGGTAGTCGTCGACGGGCACGCCTTCCGCGTCCGCAGCGGCCTGGAGGGCGTCGAAACCCTTGTTGATCGCGTCCTGGTGGCTGCCGGAGAAGGCCGTGAACACCAGGTCCCCGCCCCACGGTGTGCGCTCCCCGACGGGCAGCTGGTTGCAGTACTCCACGGTGCGCTTGATCTCGTCGATGTCGGAGAAGTCGATCTGCGGGTCGATGCCCTGGCTGAACAGGTTCATGCCGAGCGCGACGAGGTCGACGTTGCCGGTGCGCTCCCCGTTGCCGAACAGGCACCCCTCGATCCGGTCGGCACCTGCCTGGTAGCCGAGCTCGGCCGCGGCGATGGCGGTACCCCGGTCGTTGTGCGGGTGCAGGGACAGGATGAGCGAGTCCCTGCGCTCCAGGTTGCGGCCCATCCACTCGATGGAGTCGGCGTAGATGTTCGGCGTGGCCATCTCGACGGTGGCAGGCAGGTTGACGATCACCGGATGTTCCGGGGTCGGCTCCAGGATCTCGGTGACGGCGTTGGAGATCTCGGCAGCGTAGGACAGCTCGGTTCCGGTGTAGGACTCCGGTGAGTACTGGAAGCGGAAGCTGGTGTCCGTGTACTTCGCCGCCAGCTCCTTGGCCAGCTCCGCGCCCTGCGTGGCGATCTTCTTGATGCCCTCGCGTCCCTCGCGGAACACCACGCGCCGCTGCGCGATGGAGGTGGAGTTGTAGAAGTGCACGATGGCCTTGTTGGCACCTTCCAGCGCCTGGAACGTGCGTTCGATCAGCTCGTGCCGGCATTGGGTCAGCACCTGGATGTGCACGTCGTCCGGGACAGCCCCGTCGGTGATGATCTCGCGGACGAAGTCGAAGTCCGTCTGGCTGGCCGCGGGGAAGCCGACCTCGATCTCCTTGTACCCCATCTGTACGAGGAGGTCGAAGAACTTGCGCTTGCGCGCGGGCGACATCGGGTCGATCAGCGCCTGGTTACCGTCCCGCAGGTCCACGGCGCACCAGAGCGGGGCGCGGCCGATACGCACGTCCGGCCAGGTCCTGTCGGGCAGTGTGATGTCCTCGACCAGCTCGTACCAGGGGCGGTAGCGGTGGTACGGCATCGAGCTGCCCCGCTGGGCGTTCCATACGGGCTGGTCAGCGGGGGCCGGCTTGGCGGGGGTTCGCGGGTTGCGGGTCCCGCCTGGTCGCGCTGTGGAAGTCATTGGGGGTTCTCCTGCTCTCCTGACGGCGAATGCTCCGGATTGACCGGCGCCACGACGAAACCCCGCGACGGGGAGCCGGTCTGATCAGGCCCCGTCGCGGCAGCGAAGCAGGAGAACGAACGCCATTGCGTCAAGGGTAACCCGTGCGGCTGAACGGCGACCAGCCGGGCCGCACCCCGGAGTGCGAACGGGGACGCGACGATGCTACGTGCCAGTAGCGTCACGCCGATCAACATGACAAACTTCCCCTATGTCAGACCACGCCAAGGACGAACCGCCCAACAACGACGAAACTCGTGCCATACCGCGGGCAGGCGGGGTGTCCGACAGCGAGCAGGGTCGCTCGCGTGCGCGCCGGTCGCCGGCCGTCGACTGGCGGGCAGTCAAGGACCAGTTCGTAGGCGTACTCGCGGGTGCCGTCCGTTGGGTGGGGTTGATCTTCGCAGTGCTGCTCGTGCTGCATGTCGTCTTCACCCTGGCCGATGCGAACCCGGACAACTCGATCGTCGACTTCGTCACGAATACCGCTCCCTCGCTGACGCTCGGGTTCGAGAACATGTTCACCTTCGACGAGCGCAACACCGAGGTGCTCGTCAACTTCGGCATCGCGGCGTTGTTATGGCTGGTGATCTCCTCGGTCGGTGCCTCGATCATCCGCAGGCTCGGCGGCGCTCAGGTTTAGGGCTGCCCGCTGGATCTTCGCCGGGCAGCTAGGGCGTGTCCCGGAATGCCGGCGTGCCCCACTCGCCGAACGCGAGCTCGTCGAGGGTGATACGCCTGCGCGGGGCCTGCTCGCGCTCGGCCAGGTTCTCGTCCCCGAGGACCTTCGCGTCCGCCTGCACGCCGACGGCGAGGGCAACCAGCGGTTCGGCGTAGTCCGGCAGGGCGAAGTCGCGGCGCGCCGCCTCGGCGTCGAACCCGGCCATCTGGTGGGCCGCGAGCCCGCTCGCGGTGGCCTGCAGCACGAGGTTCTCGGTGGCAAGGCCGGCACTGTAGGTGGCGTACGGGACGGTGCCTTTCGCGTTCTCGGTCATCGCCACGACCAGCAGGAGCGCGGACGCGCGACAGGCCCAGCTCCGGTTACGTTCGGTGAGCGCGGCGAGGATCTTGGCGTGCACCGTGTCTCCTCTGCGTCCGACCAGGTAGCGGGCGGGCTGGGTGTTGCCGAACGACGGCGCCCAGCGCGCGGCCTCCAGCAGCGCGCGCAACTGGCGGTCGGAGACGGCCGCGTCCGGGTCGAACGCCCGGGGGCTCCACCGCGAGGCGATCAGCTCGTGCACAGGCACGCTGGTCGTGGCCGGTTTGTCGGGTGGTGCGGGCATGCGATCAGATTATGCGCCGCATCGGGTGGTTTCGCGTGGCGGTTGCCACACGGTATGCCGTACAGGGGGTGACGGATCTGTACCCTGGTTCGCAAGCATGTAACGGCGCTAGCCCGAACGGGGTGAGGCGCAGCGAGGAGGGTGACGCGCTGTGGCGCTCATAGTCCAGAAGTACGGTGGTTCGTCGCTGGAGAGCGCCGATCGCATCAAGAGCGTTGCGGAGCGGATCGTCGAGACGAAGAAGGCCGGCAACGATGTGGTCGTGGTGTGCTCGGCGATGGGGGACACCACCGACGAGCTGCTCGACCTCGCGGAGCGGGTGAACCCGACACCACCCGAGCGCGAGATGGACATGTTGCTCACGGCGGGGGAACGCATCTCCAACGCGCTCGTGGCGATGGCGATCAGCGCGCAGGGCGCCGAGGCGTGGTCGTTCAGTGGCTCGCAGGCCGGGGTCGTGACCACGTCCGCCCACGGCAACGCACGTATCCTCGACGTGACGCCGGGCAGGGTCACCGAGGCGCTCGCGGAAGGGTATGTCGCGCTCGTGGCGGGCTTCCAGGGTGTCTCGCAGGACACCAAGGACGTCACCACGCTCGGCCGGGGCGGGTCGGACACCACCGCTGTCGCGCTGGCCGCCGCGCTGGATGCCGACGAGTGCGAGATCTACTCGGACGTCGACGGTGTCTACAGCGCTGATCCGCGGATCGTGAACGACGCTCGCAAGATCGACACCATCCCGTACGAGGAGATGCTCGAGCTCGCCGCGACCGGGTCGAAGATCCTGCACCTGCGCGCGGTGGAGTACGCGCGTCGTTACGGCGTGCCGTTGCGCGTCCGCTCGTCCTACAGCAGCAAGCCGGGCACGCTCGTGACCGGTTCGATTGAGGAGATTCCCGTGGAACAAGCGCTGATCACCGGCGTCTCGCACGATACGTCCGAAGCGAAGATCACGGTGACCGATGTGCCCGACTACGAGGGCGCCGCGGCGAAGATCTTCCGCGCGGTCGCCGACGCGGAGATCGACATCGACATGGTGCTGCAGAACGTCTCGCGCACCTCGTCCGGGGTGACGGATATCACCTTCACGCTGTCGAAGTCCAATACGGAGGAAGCGGTGAAGGCGCTCGAGCACGTCCGGGAGGACGCGGGCTTCGACGCGGTGCTGTGCGACGAGAACGTCGGCAAGGTCTCGCTGGTCGGCGCGGGCATGCGATCGCACCCCGGTGTCACGGCCACGTTCTGCGAGTCGCTCGCCAACGCGGGCGTCAACATCGAGATCATCAACACCTCGGAGATCCGGATCTCGGTACTGATCAGGGATGCCGATGTGGATGCCGCGGTGCAGGCGCTGCACGGTGCGTTCGGGCTCGGCGGCGACGAGGAAGCCGTCGTCTACGCGGGGAGTGGTCGCTGATGAGCCAGGGTGTGCGGATCGGGATCGTCGGCGCGACCGGACAGGTCGGTGCGGTCATGCGCGGGATCCTGGCGGAGCGGGACTTCCCGGTGGCCGAGATGCGGTACTTCGCCTCGTCCCGCTCGGCGGGTACCTCGCTGCCGTGGCGCGACTCCGAGGTCACGGTCGAGGATGTCGCTACGGCGGACCCGTCCGGACTGGACATCGCACTGTTCTCCGCGGGTGGCTCCACGTCGAAGGCGCAGGCGCAGCGGTTCGCCGACGCCGGTGCCATCGTGATCGACAACTCCTCGGCGTGGCGGTTGGATCCCGAGGTGCCGCTGGTCGTCAGCGAGGTGAACCCGCAGGCGATCAAGGAGGCGCGCCGCGGGATCATCGCCAACCCGAACTGCACCACGATGGCCGCGATGCCGGTCCTCAAGCCGCTGCACGACGAGGCCGGGCTCGCCAGGCTGATCGCCAGCACGTACCAGGCGGTCTCCGGTAGCGGCCTGGCCGGGGTCGAGGAGCTGGGTGCCCAGCTGCGCGCCGCAGGGGACAGGGCGACGGAGCTGGCCCACGACGGTCGCGCCGTGCAGCTCGGCGAGCCGGAGAAGTACGCGCGCCCGATCGCGTTCAACGTCCTGGCGATGGCCGGCTCCCTCGTGGACGACGGCAGTGCGGAGACGGACGAGGAGCAGAAGCTGCGCAACGAGAGCCGGAAGATCCTCGGTATCCCGGACCTGCGCGTCTCCGGCACCTGCGTGCGTGTACCGGTGTTCACCGGCCACTCGCTGTCGATCAACGCGGAGTTCGAGCGGCCGATCACACCGGAGCGGGCCTACGAGGTGCTGTCCGGGGCGGCAGGCGTGGCCGTGGCGGAGATCCCCACGCCCCTGGAGGCTGCGGGGACCGACCCCAGCTACGTCGGCAGGATCCGCGCCGATGACGGGGTCGACGGTGGCCGTGGTCTCGCCCTGTTCGTCAGCAACGACAACCTGCGCAAGGGCGCGGCACTGAACACCGTCCAGCTCGCCGAGCTGGTCGCCGAGACGCTGTAGCGGCGCCTCCGCGCGACTCGGTTGCCCGCGCGGCGGGTCGGCGTCCCGCGCCGTCACCACGTGGCCGGATTGCCCGGTGCACGCGCTGAACGGCTACGACCCGTCGCACAGGCGCGAGTACGGCTGTGCGGAGCCGTTCAGGCTGCCGAACCGGCCAGCTCGCCTGCCCTGTCCCGTGTGGACGGTGTCAGTCTGCCGATGGTCACGGCGACGGCCGCGATGAACAGGCCGCCGAGGCCCGCGGCCGCGAACCCCCACGCCGCCGAGGAATGGTCCATCACGAAACCGACGGCGGGCGAGCCGATCGCGAGCCCGAGGCGGGTGGCGCTGTCGAGCATCCCCATCGCCTCCCCGCGTACCTTGGCCGGGGCGAGATGGCTGATCGCCTCCGCGCCTGCGGCCAATGTCGGCGCGCACATCAGGTTGGTCGGGATGAGCGCGAGCGCGAGCAGCCACCACGCCCCGCCTGCCAGGCCGACCGGCACCACGAGGGCGGCGAGCAGGATCATGAGCGTCGGCTGGGACAGCGACCTGTGCACCGCCCCGTGCGTCAGGCCGCCCGCGAGCGAGGCGAGGCACATCACGACGATGACCAGGCTGGTCCAGCTGACCTGGTCGTGCTCGCGCAGTATCGCGAGCGCGGCGAGCTCGGTCCCGACGAGGACGAACAGGGCCCCGCCCGCCAGGAGCAGCGCCCTGGCGAGCCGGGGGGTGAGCCAGTCGCGTAGTGGCGGGCGTTCGCCCTTGCGCAGGTGTGCGGTGTCCGCTGTGCGGATCGGGGGGTTGACCAGGTACAGCGCGGTCCCGGCGGCACCGAAGCAGGCACCGATGGCGGTGAGGGCGATCGTGCTGGACAGCTGGGTCGTCAGCAGGATGCCGGTGGCCGGCCCGAGCATGAACGAGAGCTCGATGAGGATCGAGTCCAGCGAGTAGGCCGTGCGCTGCAGCCGGGCCGGCACGATCGCCGCGAGGATCTGGCGCATGACCGGGCTGGCTGGCACCGCCAGCATCCCCGCGGGAAACGCGAGGATCAGCAGCAGCGGGTACGTCAGGTGCGGCGCGCTGATCCAGTAGGCGGCCGAGGCGGTCGTGCACGCGGCGATCACGGGGCGCAGGCCGTGCCGGTCGAGCATCCTGCCGATGAACGGTGCGGCGGCGGCTGTGCCTACCGTGGTCATCATCCCGACGAGGCCGGCTGCCCCGTATCCCATGCCCAGCGCGCTGACGATGTGCAGGGTGAGGGTGAGCCCCATGGCCGTCATGGGGACACGGGCGAGGAAGGTGAGCAGCATCGCCGTCGGCACCTGGCGGTAGGCGAACATGCGACGGTAGTCCCGCAGCGGCATGCGGACCATCACAACGCATTCTGGTACGGACGTGCAACTGATTTGTCCCGCAGGTCACGGCGACCGCTGCCGGCAGGTACGAGGCCAAGGAGGGCAACGCGCATGACCCTCGGGGAGACGGGTGCGCCGATCAGGATGTGGGCCGACCCCGCTTCGGTGGATGAGGCGGTGATGGGGCAGCTGCGCGATATCGCGAACCTCCCGTGGACGCACGGGCTCGCGGTGATGCCGGACGTGCACCTGGGCAAGGGCGCTGCGGTCGGCTGCGTGATCGCCATGCGCGACGCGGTCTGCCCGGCCGCGGTCGGGGTCGACATCGGATGTGGCATGAGCGCCGTGCCGTCGTCCCTGCATGCCGACGACCTGCCCGCTAACCTGCGAAAGCTCCGCAAGCGCATCGAGGCCGCCGTGCCCGTCGGCTCGGCCGTGCACCGGAGTCCGGTGGATACCGGCAGCGTCCCTGGCACCGGTGACTGGGACGCGTTCTGGCGGGACTTCGGCAACCTTCACCCGGGCGTGCGGGGTATGGCTGACCGCGCGAGAAGCCAGCTCGGCACTCTCGGTGGCGGCAACCACTTCATCGAGGTCTGCCTCGAGCAGGGCGGCCCGGACGACGGCCGGGTGTGGCTGATGCTGCATTCGGGGTCGCGCGGGATCGGCAACGAGCTCGCGCAGCGGCACATCGACATCGCCAGCGGCCTGGCGCACAACGCTGACCTGCCGGACCGGGATCTGGCCGCGTTCCTCGCGGACACCCCGCAGATGCGCGCGTACATCCATGACGTCTTCTGGGCGCAGGACTACGCGGCGCGTAACCGGGCCATCATGCTCTGGCTGGTGAAGAGGGCACTTGCGGATACGGTTCGCGGGGCCCGGTTCGACGAACCGATCTCGTGTCACCACAACTATGTCGCCGAGGAGACCTATGACGGGGTGAACCTGCTGGTCACACGTAAGGGGGCGATCAGGGCGGGTGCCGGGGAGCTGGGCATCGTGCCGGGGAGCATGGGGACCGGCTCGTACATCGTGCGCGGGCTGGGCAACGAGCGCGCGTTCCGGTCGGCCGCGCACGGCGCCGGGCGCCGGATGTCGCGGAACAAGGCGCGCAAGACCTACTCCGCGCGCGATCTCGCCGCGCAGACCAGGGGCGTGGAGTGCCGCAAGGATGCGGGCGCCCTCGACGAGATCCCGGCCGCGTACAAGGACATCGACTCGGTGATCGAGGCGCAGCGCGACCTGGTCGAGGTGGTGACACGGCTCAAGCAGGTCGTGTGCGTGAAGGGATGACCCCGGGCCTGGGGCCCGGGACGTACGCTCAGAACAGTACGTGCTCGCCGGGACCGCGCGGGGTGGTGCGGTAGCCGACGGGCGCGGCGTCGGTGGGCTGCAGGGGCCAGCCCGCGAGCATGCGGCCGCTGAGCATGGTGGGGCCGTCGTCGGTGTCGAGTACCAGCTCGGTGCCGATGACCGTGCGGACCGAGCCGGCGAGCACGCAGGTGGGTGTGAGCGTGGTGATGTCGGCGACGGTGTTCGGCAGCCGGTCGAGCCCGAACATCTCGGTGTGCTCGACCTCCTCGAACGGCAGCGGTTCGAGGCCGCTCGGCCACCCGCCGCACCGTATCGCCTGCTGGTAGGCGGTTTCGAGCTCCGCGCGGCGTCTGTCCGCCGGTGGGAGGTCCCACAGCCCGGCCAGCTTGGTCGTGCGCTTGCGCCGTTCTGGCGCCAGGCGGGCCGCCGCGACCGCGCGTTCGGCCGCGCGGATGACCTCGTGTGGTCCCTGCGCCAGCCAGGTGAATGCCAGCGCACCTTGCTCGGCGAGCCGGTTGTGACCCCTGCCGACGGTGGTGATTCCGACTTTGAGCAGGCCGGGGCCGAACCACGCGAGGTAGAGGTGGAAGGGCCTCGGGTCGACCACCGCGTCCCGCGCGATGGCCCTACCGGGGTCGGTGGCCGCGCACGACCGGCATTGGGTCTCCGAGGTGTTCCTGCGGATGTGGCTACCGTGCGGGCACCGGCGCCGATCGTCCTGCCGGACCCCGACGCAGAACCGGGAGGAGCCCAACCGCACGCCGACCGGCCGGCCTTCCTCGAGCGCGCTCTCGTGTTCGTAGCCGTTCTCGTCGGCGACGGTGAGCGTGGCGCTCGAGCCTCGCCACCTGATCCCGCCACACAACCCCGCGGGTATCGAGCAAGTCGACATAGCGATATATCAATCGAGTAGGTGTCGCGTGAGGAACTCCGTCTGGTCGGCGACCGCGCGCTCGAAGTCCTCGCCGAGGTAGATGTCGAAATGCCCGATCGGGTAACGCTTGATCTCGGCGCGGGGGGCTGTGCTCGCCCACTTCACGGTGTTGCCGGCAGGGCAGAGCGTGTCCTGGTCGGTCACGCACCACAGGGCCGGGCACTGCACGTTCTTCGCCATCCTGCCCGGCCGGTACAGCGGTACGTGCAGCCCGATCCGCGCGGCGACCCTGTTCTGCCACGTCGACTCGGCCGGGACGAGCGCCTCCATGCCCGCCTTGGCATCCGGGGTGTTCATCATGCCGAGCTGTCCCGGCTCGGCCACGGCGGGAATGTAGTGCGGCGCCTTGCCGAGCAACGCGCGCGCCTGGTCGCGCACGGCATGCGCGGTGACCCGTACGGCGTGGACGGGAGGTATCACGCGCGTCGTGGCCGCGCCGTCGGAGAACGGGCACTGTGCCACCATCGCCGCGATCCTGCGGTCCTCGGAGGCCAGGCGTACCACGTGACCGCCCGAGTAGGACGAGCCGAACAGCGCGATCCGGGCGGGGTCGGCCCACGAGACGCCCCGTGCCGCGGCGATCGCGGCCCGCCAGTCGTCGAGCTGGCTGCCGATGTCCAGCAGCTGGCGCGGCTGACCGCCGCTGGCGCCGAAGTACCGGTAGTCGAACAGCAGCACGCCGATGCCCGCGGAGGCGAACCGCTCGGCGTAGCGCGTCAGGGCGAGCTCACGCGTGCCCGTGAAGCCGTGTGCCATCACCACGACCGGGTGCGGGCCGTCGCCGGCCGGACGGTAGAGCCAGGCGGCGCATTCCGTGCCGCGGGAGGTGAAGGGGAAGTCTTGGGTCTCCATGTCTCCATCCTCGCGGGAGCCCTCGCCCTCCCGTCAACGCAGGGTCGTCAGCTCGGCACAGTGACCGGCCGCCTGTCGCGCGGGTGATCGAGCTGCGCGCCGTTCCGGCGTGTCGTACGGCACGCGGAGGCTGCGCGGCTACACTTTCCCGCGAGTTCGTTCGCGGGGCGGGCTACGAGTCACGGCCGGTCATCCGGCTCGCCCGCCATGCGCGCTCACCGGTCGCGAGTCACCTACTCGGCCATGGGGAAGTGCGGTAACGGACCCTGTGGGTAGTTCCATGGAGTGCCCTCTCCCCCGTTCAGGGGTGTGCTGTGCGGTGAGAACCGTGTGGGTTACATTCTCGCGCCACAGAGTGACGACTGGGCCACAGCGACGCCTGTCATGACGCAGCGCCGACGACAGTGCTCGCACGACCGCGTGGGTTGATCATCATTTACGGGGAAATCTGCGATCCGGTATTCGCTATGTGATCATTCGCCGGGGCTGGCTCCGCATTCTTCGCCTGGTGCGTGATCGACTCGGCGAGTACGCATGGAATCTGGCGGGAACGCAATCCTCGAGAGGAGTAGCTGATGAGAAGGAAATTCGCTCGCTCGATTGCCGTGGTGGCGGTCGGTAGCCTTTTATCCTTGGGTGGTTCGAGTATCGCCACGGCGAGTGCCGCGGAAAGTGCTGTCGATGAGTCGACGGGTTCGTCGAGCACGGCCAGCGCAGCGGCGCAGCTCAGCGAGACGCACGCCGAGATCTCCGAGGCGGCCGAGGCCGGTGATGTCGACCGCACGGCCGCCGGGGTGGAGCGTGCCCAGTCGCTGCTCGGGGAAATCGCTGGTGGCGAGCGGTACAATCTGCCGAGCGAGGTGAGCGAGCAGGCTGCGGCTGCCCGGACGGAGGCTGACCGGGTCGCTGCCGGCCTCGAGGAGCTCGACGGGACGGAGCCGCGCATCCTCGGCACGCTGAACAACCTCGTGCAAGGCTTGCTGATGACGATCGCCGATCTGGTCGACAGCGTCCTCGGCGGCGGCATCGGAGCTGATTTGCCCGGCGGCGGTGTGGCTGATTTGCCCGGCGGTGATATGCCTGAATTGCCGACCGAGGATTCCGCCGAAGAGTCCGGTGACGAATCAGAAGACGATTCCGGCGAATCGGAGGAGGGCGGCGACGAATCGGGGGCCGACCTTCCGTGACGGTCCGGGTCCTCCGGTTCGGTCATTCCTCCCGGAACGGATATTTCTGAGGATGCACATTCCAGCCGGGGTCCGGCGGGCGCTGCCCGCCGGACCCCGGCATGTGCGCGGTGGGGCCTCGTCACCAGCGGATGGCCGTGGCGACGGCGCTAGCGACCTGCCAGGGTGAGGCCGGTGCGCAGGGCGGCGGAGATCTCCGAGGTCGCCTCGCGGAACCGGCCGCCGAGCCCGATGAAGTTGACGAACCCGTGGATCAGGTCCGGTTGCCTGCTCAGGGCCACCGGCACGTTCGCCTTGTTCAGGGCCCCGGCGTAGGCCTCGCCCTCGTCGCGGAGCGGGTCGAAGCCAGCGGTGACCACGTAGGCGGGCGGCAGGCCGGAGAGGTCGGCCGCGCGCAGCACGGACAGGCGCTCGTCGGCCTTGTCCGTACCGGCGGGGAGGTAGAGGTCCTCGAACCAGTCCATGTCCTCGCGGGTGAGGAAGAACCCGTCGGCGAACAGGTCGCGGGACGGGGCCCGGGTGGTGAAGTCGACCGCCGGGTAGATCAGGAGCTGGAAGGCGGGAGCGGGTCCCTTCCCGCGGGTCGTCTGGTGGGCGACGACGGCAGCGAGGTTGCCGCCCGCGCTGTCCCCGCCGACGGCGATGCGGGCCGGGTCGATCCCCAGCTCCGCGGCGTGGCCGTGCGCGTACTCGAACGAGGCGAGCGCGTCGTCGACAGCGGCGGGGAACGGGTTCTCCGGGGCGAGCCGGTAGTTCACCGACAGCACTCGCACGCCACCCTGCTTGGCCAGCAGGCGAGCGACGTTGTCATGGCTGTCCACATTGCCGATGACCCACCCACCGCCGTGGTAGAAGACCAGCAAGGGGGCGGGTGCCGTGACGCCGGCGGGGCTGTACAGGCGCGCATCGAGCGAGCCATCCGGTGTGGGTATGCGCAGCTCGCGGGTGATCACCGGCTGGATGGTGGGCCCGGCTGTCATCGACGAGGACGCGTCCAGCTGCGCGCGCGCCGCGACGGGATCGTTCAAGCCGCTGAGGCTCATCCCGGAGAGATCGAACAGCCGCAGCAGCAGCTGCGCATCGAGGGCGAGCTCCTGGCTGTCGACACGGACCGGCTTGCCTGCTATGCGTCGCTGCACGGGGCGCGGCAGGGCGAAGGTGGCGCGAAGGCCTGCTGCTTGCGCGCCCAGCGGTACGCGCTGGGTCAACGTGGTCATGAGACGTCCTCCTGGACATTCGGATACCCGGAGTTTGTCATGTGCTCCCGGTCATGGGGATGGTGGCCTACGGCACAGTCCGGCCGGGACATCATCGGAATGGCTGACGGACCTGCGCGGGAAGTGGCGGTGTGGGGTGTGGCGCGTGTCAACTGTTCGGGTAAGACTGGACTTGAAGTGCTGTCGAGGTCGTACGGTGGTCGGCGTATCCGTGCCCGTATGCCTGGAGAAGTCACGTCATGACGATCACAGTTGTTGGTATCGGCGGCTCGTTGCGCGCGGGGTCGCAGTCCGAACGCGCGCTGCGCATCGCGCTGGACGGGGCGGCCGATGAGGGGGCGGCGACCAGTGTGATCACCGGTGAGGATCTCGTCCTGCCGTTCTACGACATCGCGATGAGCGAGCGCACCCCCGCGGCCGAGCAGCTGCTCGACGCGGTCCGCGCAGCCGACGGAGTGGTGATCGCCTCCCCCGGCTATCATGGTGGGCTTTCCGGGCTGGTCAAGAACGCACTGGACTACATAGAGGACTTGCACGCGGACGGCCGTCCGTACCTGCACGGGCGCGCTGTGGGGTCGATCGCTGTCGCCTTCGGGTGGCAGGCCGCTGTGACCACGCTGAACCAGCTACGCACCACCGTGCACGCGCTGCGCGGCTGGCCGACACCCCTTGGTGGCGCGGTGAACTCGGTCGAGACGAAGTTCGACGAGGCAGGCGGCGCCAACGAGCCGAGGGTCGAGGCGACCCTGCGTGCGATCGGCGAGCAGGTCGTCGACTTCGCGCGTGGCGAAGCCGGTGGGGACTGACGCGCTGCGCTGTTTTGGTGAAACATGTTCACATTCTGTCGATGTGATGCCTAGACTCCCCGCGATGACACGGCACCCGTCCCGCCCGGCGGGAGCGGGGCCGACCGTGGACGCGAGTGGAGGCGACGAATGGCGAGCGGAGGAGGGGATCGCTGGGTTCCCCGCAGGGTGCTCCTGCGCGGTACCGGCGCGGTCGCTGTCGCGGTCTTCGCGCCGCTGACCGGCGGTGGTATGCGGCAGGCCGTGGCGGTACCGCGGGGTTCGGCCGAGCAGCCGCGCTACCTGACACGTGCCGAGCTGGAGACCCTGCGCGCGGTTGTCGACAGGATCGTGCCGGAGGACCATGCCACGCCGGGTGGTGCCCGTTCCGGGTGCGCGGAGGCCATCGACGGGCTGCTCGGCGCGTTCCGCGAGGACCCGCCATTGATCTTCGCAGGCGCGCCCTTCTCCGACAGGGCGGGCAGTCCCGTGAACCATTTCGCCGAGTTCCTCCCGCTGGACTCCTATGAGGAGACGGCCTGGCGGCTACGGATCGAGGGCTCGCGCGACCGGCCGGAACGGACGTTCAACGGACCCGTCACGGGGTTCCAGACCATCTACCGGGACGGCCTTGCCGCGCTGGACGAGGCAGCCGTCGGCGGGCGCCGGTTCGCCGACCTGACCGCGCCGGAACAGGACCTGTTGCTGGCCACCTCGCGGGACCCCGCGGTGACCGCCTTGATGGACGTGGCGGTGCCGCACACCTTCGAGTTCCAGTACGGCGCGCCCGAGTACGGCGGCAACGCCGACCTCGCTGCCTGGGACTACACGGGGTACCCGGGAGATGTGCAGCCACGGGGCTGGACACGCGAGGAGGTCGAAGAACCCGACCGGCACGCCGGGCCCGTGGCGCCGCTGCCGGGCGTCGTGCCGGCGGACGAGCTGGTGGCCGCCCTCGCGCTGGCCCACCCCGACGCTGTTCGTGGCGTACTCGCCCGCAGCGGCGGGCTGCTGAGCGGGTTGCGCGGCGAGGTCGGCTCGGCCGTCGCCGCGGCCAAGCGACACGGGGCCGTGCGCGGCGAGGAGGGAGGGTCCACGGATGGCTGGTGAGGCCGTGATCATCGGTTCGGGCGCAGCGGGCAGCGTGGTGGCCTGGGAGCTCGCGCGCAACGGTTGGTCTGTGACCGTGCTGGAACGGGGCAGGCACCTGCGGGAGGGGCTCGGCGAGCGTCCCAGTGGCGAGCTGGGCACCCGGTACGGCAGCGACGAGATCAAGAACGTCTCCCGTGCGATGGGGTTCCCGGACGGGCTTCTGGAGCCGTACACCACCCGTACTCAGGCCGAGGCCGCCGACGGCACGGCCCGCTCGGCACGCGGCGCGCTCGGCCAGCTTGGCGCGGCCGTCGGGGGTACGACGCTGCACTACAACGCGAAGACACCGCGCTTCTGGAAGCAGGACTTCACACAGCTGTCCGACCACGGTCCCGTGGAGGGCGCGCAGGTGGCCGACTGGCCCATCGGCTACGACGACCTCGAGCCGTACTACGACGAGGTCGAGCGGCGCGTCGGGGTGCAGGGAGACATCGACGCGATGCCCTCCCGCACTCTCGAGCAGTCACCCCGCAGCGCGGGCTTCGAGATGCCCCCGAACCCGGTGCCCTACGTGGGCTCGCTGCTGGGGGAAGGGGCACGGCGGGCCAGTTACACGACGTACCCGCAACCGGCCGCGGTGAACTCGACCGGGTTCGACGGCAGGCCCGCGTGCAACTCCTGCGGGCTGTGCTCGGGGTACGGCTGCCCGATCAACGCGCGCGGCGACGCCCTGGTCTCCTGGCTCAACCCCGCTGTGGGCACCGGACGGGTGCGGGTCATCGACAGGGCGTTCGTGCACCGCATCGACACCACCCGGAAGGGCCACCGCGCGCGGCGGGTGCGGTATCTGGACATGTCGGGCCGCGAGCACGCGGTCTCCGGGGACATCGTCGTGGTGGCAGGCAGCCCGATCAACACCGCGCGCCTGTTGCTGCTCTCGGCGACCGGAGCGCACCCGGACGGGCTCGGCAACGGTTCCGGCCAGCTCGGCAGGAACATGATGTTCCACAACCTCACCCTTGCGGTCGCGGTGTTCGGCGAGGACGTGCACCCGCTTCGCTCGCAGAGCAACGCGTTACAGCTGGACGACCTGGTGGGGCCGTTCACCGGCCCCGAGGTCAAGGCTCTCGGGGTGCCCTACGTCAAGGGCGCCATGGTCCAGGTGGGTGGCGCGATGCCGCTGCTGGAGAGCGCGGAGCTGTATGCCGGGCTGGTCGGCTACGGGCAGGCGCACAAGGAGCTGATGAAGGCCGCGCTGACCTACACGAGGATCGGCGGGTCGGCCATGTGGCACGAGGACCTCCCGCAGGCGGACAACCGGGTGGATCTCGACCCGGAGGTGACGGACTTCCTCGGCATACCGTCGGCGCGCATCACCTACAGCCCGCACCAGCACGAGAAGGCGGCGGCGATGCTGCTCGGGCCGCGGATGCAGGCGTTCCATCAGCTGGCGCCGGGCGCGATCGCCTCGGCGTTCGTGCCGTACCCGGTGATCTCCGACGGCGCGACCTACAGTGCGCACCTCGGTGGTACCGCACGTATGGGTGAGGACCCGGCGACCTCGGTGTGTGACGGCAGCGGGCGGATGCACGAGGTCGACAACGTCTACGTCGCCGACGCCTCCACCTTCCCGACGTTCCCGGGTTTCAACCCGACTCTGACGATCATGGCCAACGCGCTGCGGATCGCGCGCGGCATCGCGGGCGGTTCGCGGCAGGGAGGGAGTTGACATGCCCGACGGTCCGGTATCACCGCGGACGAGGCGTACGGCGCTGCGGTCGGGGGCGCTGGCGCTGTCGGTACCGATGCTCGGCGCGTCCGGGGTAGCCGCGGCGAGTCCCGGGCGACGGTCCGGTTCCCGGCCGTTCCGGGTTCTGGTGTTCTCCCGTACCGCCGGTTTCCGGCATGCGTCCATTCCGGACGGTATCGCTGCGATCGAGGAGCTGGGGGCGAGCAACGGCTTCGGTGTCGATGCCACGGAGGACCCGGCCGTGTTCGCCGCAGGGGAGATCGACCGGTACAGTGCCGTGATCTTCCTGAACACCACGGGAACCGTGATGGACACCGCGGGGCAGCGACGGGCGCTCGAGCGCTATATCGGCGCGGGCGGCGGTTATGTCGGCGTGCATTCCGCATCGGACACCGAGTACGACTGGCCGTTCTACGGCCGGCTCGTCGGTGCCTACTTCCACACGCACCCGCTCCAGCAGGCGGCGCGGTTCGACAACGAGGCCCCCGAGCATCCCGCGACCGCGCATCTGCCTGACCGGTTCACCGTGTTCGACGAGTTCTACTCGTTCGACCACAATCCGCGACCGGAGGTGCGCGTGCTGCTGACGATCGACGAGCGCACCTACCTGCCGGACCCGAACACCAGCAACATCCCCTTCGACGGGGACGGGGAGTTCAATGAGGACTTCCTTCCTGGCGAGAGTGGCCGCATGGGCGACCACCCGATGAGCTGGTGCCACAGCAACCTCGGCGGGACGTCGTTCTACACCGCGCTCGGCCACGAGAGCTACCTGTACCGCACCGAGTGGTTCCGCCGGCACCTGCTCGGCGGCATCCTGCTCGCCGCGGGCAGGGTGCGCGCGCACAGCCCGGGCTAGGTGGGAGCCGAAGGTGACATCGGGCTCCGTCTATGGAACCGCTGTCACCTTCGGCTCCCACCTGCCTCCGGAATGCCGGGGCCGGTTACCCCGCGGCGACGTACGGATGTTCGGCGCGTGCCGTGCGCAGGGCCCGCGACCACCACGTCAGCTGGTCCAGCATGAGCTTCGCCGCGCCGTCCACGCCGGGTGAGCTCGGCCAGCCGAGCCGGTCGGTGTGGCCGAGGTCGATGCTCACGCCGTCGCGGGTCGTGGTGGCGTGCACCTCGGCGAACACCTGGCGTAGCTGCTCCACGGCGCGGATGCCCTTGGCCGCGCCGCCGTAGGAGACGAAGGCGACGGGCTTGGCGGACCACTCGCCGTAGAACCAGTCGATGGCGTTCTTCAGCGCGGCCGGGTAGGCGTGGTTGTACTCGGGCGTGACGACGACGAAGCCGTCCGCGTCCGCCAGGCGCTCGCCCACCGCGGTCACCTCGGCCGGGAGTGATCCGTCGTCGTTTCCGGCGAGGATGGCCGGCAGCTCGGCCTCGGCCAGGTCGATCATGTCGACCTCGATGTCCGTGCGGGACCGGGTCTGGGTCAGGAACCAGTCCGCGATCGGCTTACCCGCGCGGCCCGGGCGGGTACTTCCGATGATGACGGCGATACGGAGCCGGTCGGTGGTCGTGGTGGGCGCTGTGCTGCTGGACATTCGTTCCTCCTGCGTCTGATACGCCTTCGGTGCGTCGCACACCGAAGGCGCGAGACCGGATCTGGCGATGCGAGGCCGTGCCCGGGTAGGAGCCCGATGTCACGTTCGGCTCCCTAGAAGAACCCGGTGTCACCTTGGGCTCCCACCTGCCGGCCGGTCAGAGCGACCAGGACATCGCGCGGGTGGGCTGGTAGCGGCATGTGACACCGGTGGACACGGTCGCGCGCAGGTGCTCGGCGAGTTCCGGGTGGTGCTCGTCGAGCCTGCGCAGCGAGTCCCGGATACGCGCCGTGACCGTCTTGCGCGCGCGTTCGGCGCCGTCGCCGAGCTTGCGCGCGCGCCCGGACAGGCCGCTCGCGGTACGCAGCTCGTCCAGCAGGGCCTCCCGCTCCTGGTCCAGAGCCGCCGCCCGCGCGTCGTCGTGCCGGTCGAGGGCGCGATCGATCTCCTCGCCGAGCCCGCTCAGCCGCCGCTGGTACTCCGCCTTCGCGCGTTCGTCGAGTACCGGGTCGGCGCCGAGGCTCCGCTCGGCACGCATGGTGTCGCCGCCGTCCGGGTTGACCAGTTCGACCGCGGGGATCTCGGTCCCCGGCCTGCTGAGCAGCGTGTGCAGGTCGCGCAGGCCCTTGGCGTCCGGTAGGTGGACCGTCCGTCCCGCGAAGGTCAGGTTCCACACCCGACCGTCGTGGCGGAACTCGTCGCGCGTGCGCTCCGCCCCCGTCGCCCATGTCGCGGCGGGATCTTCCGCCGCTCCCGGCGTGCCCGACGCGGCGGCGGTGCCGTTCGACTCGGCCGGTGCGGGCGCGATGCTTCTGGCGCGTTCGGCCGTGTCGCGCATGCCGATCTCGCTGGCCGCGCTCGCAACCCCGGCCAGCAACTCCGAGGCGGTCGCGGCGTCGCCGGGCGCTGAGCGCCCCAGCAGCGCGCGGGCCAGGTGCAGGCGCGCGTCGAGCGACCACGGCCGGGCGTCGAGGGCGTCGGCCGCGTCTCGCGCGGCGGTGAACCCGTCGATGGCCTCGTCCCAGCGCATCTCGGCCGCGTCGAGCTGAGCGAGCCAGAAGCTGTACGGCCCGTACGACGTCCCGCCACCGGCGACCACGGCCCACAGGTCCCGGTACCCAGCCAGCGACGCACGCGCTTGCTCGCACAGCTCGGCATCCCCGGTACCCGCGGCGACCTGTGCCTGGGCTCGCAGCACGACGGGAGTGAACATGCCGGGGTACTCGTCGCGGAGCGCGATGATGCCGGGTAGTCGGTGCCGGACGCTCTGGGCGTCACCACGCTGCGCGGCGGTGATGACCTCCGGGATCAACGCGTAGTCCGACCCGTCGCCGTGGTACTTCTCGATCACCCGGTCGGCCGCGTCGAAGTCGCCCTCCATAAGCGACAGGGCCCAGCGCTGCTCCTGCCACAGGCGGAACCGGTCCGCCTCCTCCAGGTGCTCACCGAGCGCGAAGGCGCTGTCGATGGCCTCGCGGGCCTCGTCGAACCGGCCCTGCATGGTGGCGATCGCCCCCGTCCTGGAACGGGCCAGGAAGCGGAACCGGGGTAGCTGTGCACGCTCGGCGAGCGTCACGAACGAGGTGTGCGCGTCGAGCGCGCGCGGGTCACCCTGTTCAAGCAGGGCGACCATGCGCAGCAGCGTCCCGTGCATCTCCAGTTCGATGTCGTGGTCGTGCAGCCCGACCGTGATCATTTCCTCGGCCAGCGCCCCCCGTTCGGGCGCGGTCCCCGGCTTCCAGATCGTGTCGTGCCGTGCCAGCAGGCTGAAACCGACCGCCTCGTCGTCACCGCAGGTGCGTGCGAGCTCGACGGCGCGCGCGCTGAGCTCCGAGGCCCGCCGGTCCCCAGGCGCCGCGTGCGCGCGGGTCCTGCCCGCCGCGGCAAGCGTGCGCACGATCAGGGGGTCGTCCTGGGCGAGGTCGTGTGCGGCCAGCCGAGCCAGCGCCTCGTCGAGGAGGTCGATCTCGCGCCTGCCGTCCGTATCCGGCTCGGCGAGCCCGAGCCCGTGCCGTCCCAGCGCTGCGCGCGCGAGCGGCCGCGGGTCGTCGAGCTCGCGCGCGACCCGCACGACCTCGTCGAAGGTGGCGCGCGCCCGGGTGAGCAGGCCAGCGCAGTGCTGCGCCGATCCCAGTTCCAGCGCGATCCGCGCGTACAGCGCGGGATCGTCGTCGGGGACCAGCTCGAGCGCGCGATCGTAGTGGCCGGTGAGCTCCTCCGGGGCGAGCCTGCCGCAGGCGTCGGGCGCGGCCGCCAGCAGGTACTCCCTGGCGTCCTCGGGTGCGATCTCGGGAACGGCGAGGTAGGCGTGGTGGGCCAGGTCGCCGGGCCCGAACGTGCCGGGATAGACCTTCGCGCGTCGCATGCCGCGCACCACGGCAGCGTGCCTCCGTCGTGCCTCGACGCGGTCCATGCGCGCATGCAGCGCCTCGCGTACGAGGTCGTGGACGAAGGCGTAGCAGCCCGGGTCGACGGTGGTCACCAACCGTGCGGAGACGGCCCGGCCGAGCAGCCCGTCGAGCTCGGTGGTGCCGGTTCCCGCAGCGGCCGCGAGTGCCTCCCTGTCGAACTCGCGGCCGAGGATCGCTGCCGTGGACAGCAGGTCCACGACCTCGGAAGGAAGGTGCGCCAGCCGGGCATCCAGGGTTTCCCGGATCCCTGGCGTGATCGCCTCCGTCGAGCCACCGCCGTGCCACAGCCGGACCGCCTGCTCGACGAAGAACGGGTTGCCGCCGGTGCGGCGGTGCACCGCGGCCGCCGTGTCCTCGCTGGGCATCTCGCCGACGGTGCGGGCGATGACCTCGCGCACCTGCTCGACGTCGAGTCCCGTCAGGGTCAGGGTGGTGGCCTTGGTCAGTAGCGGGGGGAATGTCTCCCGCAACCGGTGCTCGGCGGTGTCGACCTCGACGTCGCGGTAGGTGCCGATGAGCAGCAGCCGCTCGAACCAGGTGTGCCGCGCGACGAACTCGAGCAACCTGACCGACGCGGGGTCCGCCCAGTGCAGGTCGTCGAGCACCACGACGAGTGGTCTGTGCTGCGAGACCATGACGAGCGCGCTGGTAACCGCGTCCTGGACGCGGAAGGTGGCGTCCCCGGCCGCGTCGGCGCTGTCCGGCGTGTCGTCGGCCTCGCCGAGCACGTATGCCAGGCCCCGCCCAGCCACCGACTCCACGGCCCGCCATTCATCGGGGGTGGCTGCCCGGCGCAGACCGCGGATGACCTGTACCCATGGCCAGTAGTCGGGTGCGCCTTCCCGGTCCCAGGTGGCGGCGTTGAGCACCAGGGCGCCCTGCGCGCCTGCTTCCCTGGCGGCCTCGATGACCAGGGAGGTCTTGCCGATGCCGGCCTCGCCGGCCACCAGTACGAGGCCGCCGTGACTGTGCACCGTCCGGTCGAGCTCGGCACGCAGCACGGTGTGTGGATGGTCGCGGCCGATCAGCCGAGATGCCGTCACGACGTGATCACCTCCCCAGGGGTGTGCCGTATGGCGGACGGTGTCTCGCGCTGCGAGATCGAGTCTCGCGCCAGATGTGGTGATGACTCAACGCTACCGAAGGGACGCCATGGCCACGTCGTACACGGAAGGATCCGCACCCTCCGGAGGCGTGGACCGCGCCACGTGGCGTGAGTGGCTGGGGCTGGCGGTCCTGACGTTGCCGGTGCTGGTGCTGGCCACGGATCTGACCGTGCTGTTCCTCGCCATGCCCTCGATCGCGACCGATCTTCATCCCGGCACCGCACAGATGCTGTGGATCCTGCACGTGTACGGCTTCCTCGTCGGCGGTTTCCTGATCACCATGGGCAGGTTGGGTGACCGCGTCGGCCGCCGCAGGCTGTTGCTGGGCGGCGGGGCCGTGTTCACGGCGCTCGTGGTGGTCGCGGCGTACTCGACGAGCGCGGGGATGCTCATCGCGGCACGCGCACTGCTCGGTGTGGCGGGCGCGACGCTGATGCCCTCGTCCTTCGCCCTGCTGCGCAACATGTTCCACGACGCCGGGCAGCGCAGGATCGCGATCTCGTTGCTGACGGGCGCGTTCACGGCTGGGGGTGCGCTGGGGCCGGTGCTGGGCGGGGCGCTGCTGGAGTTCTTCTGGTGGGGTTCGGTGTTCCTGGTCAACCTGCCTGCCCTTGTGTTGCTCGTGGCGGCGGGGCCGTTCGTACTTCCGGAGTACCGCGACCCGGACTCCCGGCCGCTCGACCTCATCAGCGTGGGCCTGTCGCTCGGCGCGGTACTCGGGGTGATCTACGGGCTGCAGGAGATGGTCGAACACGGTTTCCGGCCCGCCTACCTGGTTCCTGTCGTAGCCGGCCTTGCGTTCGCGGTGGTGTTCGTACGCAGGCAGCTGCGGCTGGCCGATCCGTTGCTGGACCTGACCCTGTTCGCCGAGCGCGCGTTCGGCGCGTCGGTGGGGGCCGTCCTGCTCACCGTGTTCGCGCTCGGGGGACTGCTGTTCCTGCTCACGCAGTACCTGCAATGGGTGGTCGGGCTTTCCCCGCTGGGTGCGGGTGTGTGGATGCTGCCCTTCGCGGGCGCGAACCTGGTCGGGGCGCTGCTCGCGCCGCTGTTGGCGCGATGGATGCGGCACGTGTGCGCGATGGGGCTCGGTTCGCTGCTCGGCGTGGTCGGCCTGGCCTTCTCCGCGGTGATCGGGATCGACGCGGGGCCCGCCGCGCTGATGGCCGGGGTGGGTGTCGCGGGGATCGGCGCGGGTGCGGTGGTGACGCTGGGCAGTGACTTGATCATCGGCACGGCCCCGCTCGAGCGCGCGGGTTCGGCCGCGGCGGTGCAGGAGGTCGCCGGTGAGATGGGACAGGCGCTCGGTACCGCGTTGCTCGGCAGCCTGGGATTGCTGGTATACGGGCGGAGCGTGCTCGAGCACCTCCCCGCGGGGGTGCCGGAGGACGCGGCCGCGGCAGCGCGGGCCGGTCCCGCCGAAGGCTTCGGCGCCGCCGGACGGCTGCAGGCCGGGGCGGGCGAGAGGCTGCTCGACGTCCTGCGCGAGGCGTTCGGCCACGGGCTGGTCGCGGCGATGTCGGTTGGCGTCGTGGTGTTTCTGCTGCTGTTCGTGGCGGCGGTGGGCGCACTGTTACGGCCGGAAAGCAGGCACCGCTAGCGTGCTCGGTCGTGACGTCGTCCGGTAGGGCGAGCAGGCCATCGACGGCGTCGGCGCCGCGTGGCGACGGACCTCTGTGGACGACGTTCTGACCGGGTGACCGGGGACCGACGCGGCCACGGTCGGAGTCGGGCCCCGGCAGGTCAGCCCGAACGCGGGTGCATCGTGGCGGCCAGCGGTCCGCAAGGTGGCCTGCCCTGACAGCGCGCCGATCAGGTACGTTGAGCGAGAATTGGCCAGTCGGCCGCTCGCGACGACGCCCAGGATGGGGTTGGACGGCGCGGAGGGGTGCGGTGGTCACTCACGCGTACGCACACACAGTCGGGTGGGAAGGCGTGTAGAACACGATGTCGAATGTGACCAAGGACGCGCGCGGTGGCGGGATCTCGCTCAACATCGTGCTGACCGCCGCTGTCGTGGTAGTAGCGGTGCTGGTGATCGGTGGCGTGCTGCTGTTCGGCGGCGGGGCGGACGACGAGGCGGTGCCTGCGGAGGTGCTGCACCCGGAGGGCAGTCACACCCTGACCGAGGCCGAGGACGGCGAGGTCACCGTGGTGGAGTTCCTGGACTTCCAGTGCGGTGCCTGTGCGGGCTTCTACCAGAACATCACCCGGGAACTCGAGCGCGACTACGAAGGCGAGATCACGTTCGTGGTGCGCAACCTCCCGCTCGACATGCACCCCCTCGCGGAGCCGGCGGCGTATGCAGCCGAGGCGGCGGCGCTGCAGGACTCCCATTCGGAGATGTACCACGCGCTGTTCGACAACTACACGGAGTGGGCGCGCGACGAGAGCGGTCAGCGGCCGAGCGAGGACGTGGAGCGCGCCCGCGAGATGTTCGCGGGCTACGCCGAGGACATCGGCCTTGACGTGGAGCGTTTCCGTGCGGACATGGACTCGCCGGAAGTGCGCGAGCGGGTGAGCAGGGACCTCGCCGACGCCGAGGAGGCCGGTGCGAGCAGTACGCCCACCTTCTTCGTCAACGGCGTGAAGTTCGAGCCGGAGAGTAAGGGCTTCCAGGCCATCGACGCGGAGCTGCGCGAGACGATCGACGAGGAGCTGGGCCGGTGACCGTCCCGGCGATCACGAGCGGAGCGCGCGAGCGGGGCGGCCCCGGGATCCACACGCTCGGCTGGCTTTACCTCGTGGCGGGTGCCATCGGGTTCGTGGCCTCGGCCACGCTCATGATCGAGCGGGTGGCGTCGCTGCGCGACCCCGATTATGTCGTCAGTTGCAGTATCAACCCGGTGGTCGCCTGCGGGTCGGTCATGGACAGCCCGCAGGCCGAGGCGTTCGGTTTCCCCAACCCGCTGATGGGGATCGCGGGGTTCGCCGTGGTCGTCACGTCCGGTGTGGGGTTGCTGGCAGCGTTCCGGCCGCCCCGGTGGTACTGGCTGGGGATGCTGGCGGGCACGACGTTCGGCCTGCTGCTCGTGCACTGGCTGATCTATCACAGCCTGTACACGATCGAGGCTCTCTGCCCGTACTGCATGGTCGTGTGGGCGGTGACGGTACCGATCTTCTGGTACACGCTGCTGCGCGTGCTGCGCCACGAGCTCTGGTTGCCCGGCCCCGTCGCGTGGCTGGTCGACCGGGTGGCGCGGCTGCACACGTTCGTGCTCGCCCTGTGGTTCCTCGGCATCGCCGCCCTGATCGTGTGGGTGTTCTGGGACTACTGGTCCGCCCTGCTGTAGGCGGCTCCCACGAGGTCGGTGGCCGCCCGGCCCGCCGAGGGGGGGGGGAGCCCAATGTGACCCTTGGCTCCCTCTACGGAACCGAGGTCACCTTCGGCTCCCTCCCCGCGCGGGCTCGCGTCCTCCGTTCGAGGAGCCCTCTTTCCCGCATCGGCAATATTGGTTAGGCTAACCTTATTAGTCGAGAGGGAGGAGGCACGCCGTGACTCGACGCCCCCCGACCCCGGAACCGGCGGAGCGGGCCAAGTCGATCGTGGTCCGCCGTGGACCGGTGACGCTCGCGACGCCGGCTACCGGCGACGGCCCCGATCCGGCGCCGGTAGCCGCTGAGCTGCACCACCTGCACTCGGACGGCACGCTCAGCCTGGTATTCGGCAGTGACAAGGCGGATCAGGTGGCCACAGCGGACGGTAGCCTGCGTGCCACGAGCGTGGTCGAGCTCGTCGACGTCGCACCGGTGGGGCTGCGTGAACCTGCCAGGGGACTGTTGTGGATCACAGGGGACGTGCGCCTGCTCGATGCCGTAGAGGCGCACGACCGCGCGCTCCGCATCGCCGAGCGCACCCCGCATCCGGGCTTGCTGGATGTCGGGCACGGCGCGAGCGTGCTCTGCGTGCATCCCGTCTCGGTCGTACTGTCCGACGGCGAGGGCACCGAGCCGGTTCGCCTCCCGGAGTTCTGCGCGGCGCTGCCGGACCCGTTCAGCCGCTGGGAGTCCCGGTGGCTGGCACACCTGGAGTCCGGTCACCCGGAGGTGCTGTGCGAGCTGACGCGGCACGTACCGCCGAGCGTGCCCGCTGGGCCGCTCCGCCCGCTCGGGCTCGACCGCTTCGGGCTGCGCCTGCGGGTGGAGTCCCCGGCAGGCGATCACGACATCCGCATGGCCTTCTCACGGCCCGCCCGGAGCCTGCGCGATGTGGAGCGCGAGGTACGCAGGCTGCTCGGCAGCCCGTGCACATCCCCGCGCGCGACGACGTCCGGTTGGCCGGTGAGCGGCTGAGCGGGGCTCAGGCCAACCCGACAGCACGCATGGCGAAGTGCACCTCGACGGCGACCTGGCTCAGCGTCTCGGCGACCACGAGCGAGCCGTGGCCCGCGTCGTACCGGTAGAACTCGTACGGCGCGCCCCGCTCGGCCAGCCGGTCCAGGTAGTTCTCGATCTGCCTGATCGGGCAGCGCGGATCGTTGTCCCCGGCCAACACCAGTACCGGGGCGCGCACGGCATCCACGTACGTGATCGGTGAGCAGTCCGTGTAGACCTGGGGCACCTCATCGGGGGAACCGCCGAACAGTGCCTTGTCGAACGAGCGCAGCTGCTCCATCTCGTCGGCGTAGGCGGCCACGTAGTCCGCGACCGGCACGCCTGCCACGCCGGCAGCCCACCGTTGAGGCTGGGTGCCGAGCGCGAGCAGGGTCAGGTACCCGCCCCAGGACGCGCCGGCCACCACGCACCTGCCGGGATCGGCCAGCCCGCTGTCCACGGCCCAGTCGTGTACCGCGGCGACGTCCTCCAGCTCGGTCAGTCCTGGCCGCCCCTCGATGGCGTCCCGCCAGGCCGACCCGTAGCCCGTCGACCCCCTGTAGTTGACCTCCACCACCGCGAAACCCGCGTCCAGCCAGGTAGCCCGGTAGGCGGAGAACCGGTCCTCGTCGGCGGCGTGCGGCCCGCCGTGCAGCACGAACGCCGTGGGGAGCCGGACATCCGGTACCGCACCGGGCGGCCGGGACACCAGCGCGTGCACCTGCCCGGCGGGACCGGTCACGAACGCGTCCGTGACCGGCACGGACTCCGGCGCGCGTTCCCCTGGCGGGTTCAGCAGCACCCGGTCCGTACCGTCCGGGGCCTGGGCCCGGATCACCGGCGGGGTGTGCGCGGCCGACCAGGAGTACTCCACCGTGCCGTCCGGCCGTACCCCTGCCCCGCCGATCCGCCCAGCGGGAGTGCCCAGGTCGGTCAGCGCACCCGTGGTGATGTCGTAATGGTGCAGGGAGCTGCGACCGGACCGGAAATGCAGCACGAGCAGCGCCGAGGCGTCCGGGTACCAGGTCGCCAGGACGTCCCCCGGCAGGTCGAGCGCGATCTCGGTCTCCCGGCCGGTCTCGGGATCCCAGATCAGCAGCTCGTCCTTGCCCCGGCGCTCGTGCGAGACGAGCAACCGCGAGTCGCCAGCCACCGGGGAGAACTCCAGGGCACCCAGGCCCTTACCCGCACCGTCCCACTTGTCGGCAACGGTGCCGAACCCGTCGGTGCGCAGCACCCGCAGCGCCGGGTGGCGGGAGTCACCGTGCTCGGAGTGCGCGATCGCCAGCAGCCGCTCGTCGCGGGACAGCGCGGACACCCCCGCGTCGTCGTCGCTGCTGTAGAACTGCGTCGTGCCGCCGCCGGTGTGGGCGTACAGGGTGCTGCCGGCGTCGGTGGACACCCCGGCCGCGGTGAGGCCGCGACCGATCTCCAGCCCGGCCGGGTAACCATCGGGAACGTCCGGCAGGGCCCGTTCGGCGGCGCTGCCCGAGGCGTGGAACGGCTCGCGCACCCACGAGCCGAACTCGTCGCCGTCGGTGTCGTCGAACCACCAGATCGACTTGCCGTCCGGTGAGAGGGTGGCTATGACCGTGCCGTTCGGCCGGTCGGTGATCTTGCGGTGCTCGTCGGTGGTGCGGTCCCAGGTGTAGACCTCCCACACCCCGCTGGCGTTGGAGACGTAGATATTGGCTTCCGGCGCGTCCAAGGCCCAGTCGGGTGTGGATATGCGCGCCGCGGTGAACCGGGCGCGCCAGCGAGCGTCCGCCTCGGCGTCACTGATGAGTCGATCGGGAACCTGGGGAGCGGGATGGCTGCGAGTCACCCCACGATCGTGCCAAAAGAAAAGCCGGAGGCGGTGACCGGTACCTTTCCGGTACCGCACGACCGCCTCCGGCTTTCCCTGCCGTCGGGGTGGCGGGATTTGAACCCACGACCTCCTCGACCCGAACGAGGCGCGCTCCCAAGCTGCGCTACACCCCGGTATGGCTGAACGGGCCGCGGATAAGTCTAGCCGACGTCGCTGCCGGCGTTGCAGCGGGCTCGGTTGTGATGGCCTGCCGCTGGTCGTGGGACCAGCGTGAGCAGGCTGGCCTCCGGACGGCAGGCGAACCGCACCGGCGCGAACGGCGACGTGCCGAGCCCCGCTGAGACGTGCAGCCACATGTGCGCTCCCCAGCGGGACGCGCCGCGTGCCCGGGAGCGGTCGAGCTCGCAGTTGGTGACCAGTGCGCCGACACCGGGGATGCGCAGCTGCCCGCCGTGGGTGTGCCCGGCAAGCACCAGGTCGTAGCCGTCGTCGGCGAACCGGTCCAGCACCCGGGGTTCCGGGGAGTGGGTCAGGCCGAGCCGCAGCGTCGCCGCACTGTCCGGCCTGCCTGCGATCGCGCTGTAGCGGTCGTAGCCGAGGTGCGGGTCGTCCACCCCCGCGGCGTGCACGGTCCCGCCGCCTACTCGCACCCGGTTCGCGCTGTGCGTCATGTCGTGCCAGCCGCGTTCCAGGAACACCGCACGGAGGTCCTCCCACGGCAGCTCCGGGCCGTGAATGCGCTTCTTGCGGCCTTCCGGCATCAGGTAACGGGCGGGGTTCTTCGGTTTGGGCGCGTAGTAGTCGTTGCTACCGAAGACGAACATGCCCGGCAGGTCGAGCAGCGGCTCGAGGGCGCGCAGCACGGCTGGCACAGCCTGGCGATGGGACAGGTTGTCCCCGGTGTTGACGACCAGGTCGGGTTCCAGCGCGCGTAGCGCGGCGACCCAGCGCTGCTTGGACCGTTGCGCGGGAAGCATGTGCAGGTCCGAGATGTGCAGGATGCGCAGCGGGCGCGCGGACTCCGCGAGGACCGGGAGCTCGGCTGTGCGTAGCGTCCAGAGCCTGCGCTCGATGACGGCGGCGTAGGTCAGGCCCGCCGCGCCCGCGGCGGCCGTCGCCGCCGCCGCGCGCAGTGTCGAGCCGTGCGGGCTTGCCGGAGCTGGGGTGGTCACGGCCCGAGCATACGTCCCTGGTGGGCTCACTCGTCCTTGACGTTCCGGTACGGGCCCGGTGTCTCGGGGATGGGCTTCTCGTCCGCACCGTCGAGGATCTCGCTCATCGCGCCGAACCAGGTCTGGGCCGGGGTGCGCCCACCGAACATCGTTCCTTCGTCGGCATCGCAGGCGTGCACGTTGCCCGGCCCGTTGTAGCACAGCCCTCCGTTGGGCCGGTCCGGCCGGAACACCATCGCGCCGCCGGACAGCTGCGGGGTGGCACCGAGGAACGCACCCGAGCTGTTGTTCTGCGTCGTGCCGGTCTTGCCGATCATGGGACGTTCGCCCCAGTCCGCCTCGGAAGCGGCCCGGTGCGCCGTACCGCCCGGCAGGTGGTCCTTGCTGAGCCCGTCGGCGAGGGCGTGCGCCACGTCCTCCTCAACGGCCTGCTCGCATTCCTCTTCCTCGATCTCCACGGTGTCGCCGTTGCGGTCGACGACCTCGCGGATCGGGGTCGGCGGGCACCACACCCCGTCGCTGAGGATCGTGGCGCCCACGTTGGCGAGCTCGAGCCCGCTCAGCGCGGCGGGACCCAGCGTGAAGGAACCGAGACCGGGGGAGTTGCCGGACGGGCCGAAAAGCTCCTTCTGGCTCACCGCCAGGGCCCGGTTGTCCGACTCCGGGTCGGGCTCGGCGCCTGCGTCGTTCCTGGCCATGGATCGGCGCATGCCGAGCTTGCTGGCCAGCTCCACGATGTTGCCCATGCCGGCCTTCTCGGCGAGGATCACGAACGCGGTGTTCGGTGACTGGGCGAGGGCGTCCTGCAGCGTCAGCTTCGACGGGAACTCGGCGCCCTCCGCGTTGGTCACGCAGTACTTCTTGTCGCCGTACTGGTTCAGTGGCGGGCACTGGGGCTGCTTGCTGACGAACACCTCGGAGACGTGCCGGTCCGGGACGTCGATCTCGTCGTAGACCCCGGTGACGCCCTCCCGGAGGGCGGCGGCCGCGGTGAAGATCTTGTACGCCGATCCCGCCCCGGTGACGTTGGTGACCGCCGATGGCAGTGCCCAGCTGGACTGCCCCTTCTCGGGGTCGGTGCCGTAGTCCTTGTTGGCCGCGAGCGCGACCACCTCCCGCCGCTCCTTGCCGGGACGTACCAGCGAGAGCGTGTTCGCCACGTTGTCCTCGGTCTTGTCGACCTGCTCCTCGGCGGATTCCTTGGCGCTCCGGTTGACGTCGCGTTCGAGGGTGGTCTTGATCGTGTAGCCGCCCTGGTAGAGGTCCTGCTTGTCGATGCCGGACTCGATCAGGTAGTCCTCCACGTACTGGCAGAAGAAGCCGTGCTCGGGCCCGGCGCCGGTGCAGTTGGCAGGCGGCCTGTTCGGCCCGTCCGCGACGACCCCGAGCGGCTCCTCCTTGGCCTCCTCGGCGTCTTCCTCGGACAGCTTGCGGTTCTGCACCATCAGGTCGATCACCAGGTCGCGCCGCTCCTTGGCGCGTTCCGGGTAGTTCCAGGGGTCGTGCATCGCCGGGTTGATCACCATGCCTGCCAGTAGCGCCGACTCCGCGACCGTGAGGTCCTCGGCCTCGGTGTCGAAGTACGAGCGCGCGGCAGCGCCGACGCCGTAGATCTCGTGGGTGAACTCGACGACGTTCAGGTAGCCGGTGAGGATCTGTTCCTTGCTCATCCGGTTCTCGAGCTGGATGGCGATCCGGGCTTCCTGCAGCTTGCGTGCGATGGTCTGTTCCCTGGCGCGCTGCTGCCCGATCCGGTCCTCCGGGTCGTCCCCGCCGTGCACGACGTTGATCAGGTAGTTCTTGACGTACTGCTGGGTCAGGGTCGACGCACCTTGCGTGTCACCGCTCGTCTGGTTGGTGATGGCGGCACGGACGGTGCCCTTCCAGTCCACCCCGTGGTGCTCGTAGAAGCGGCGATCCTCCACCGAGATCAGCGCCCACTTCATCGCGTCGGAGATCTGGTCGCCGGCCTTCGGGATGCGGTACTGGTCGTACAGCGTCGCGATGGGCTCGTCGTTCGCGTCGGTGATGGTGGTGACCAGCGGCGGCGGATCGTTCGCGAGCTCGGCGGACATGTTGTCCACCGTGGCGCTGGCTTCGTTGGACATCACCCCGAGGCCACCGACGACCGGGAAGAGCAGGCCCGCCACGAGGCCACCGGCGAGCAGGCACAACCCGACGAGTTTCAGCAATCCGTCCGTCTTCCGCACACCATGAGGGTACTCAATGCGACGGTCGATCGTTGGCAGTCAGGATCTGCTCCAACTGGGTGAGACGGCTCGGCCGTGGGTGGCCGTGGCCGTGGCGCGGCGGGGCGATACGACTGCTGCCGTGCCGAGCCGGGAACGGTCCGATATGTGAACTGCCCCCGGGAATCGGATACCGACGGAACCGATCGGTGCTGCCGCGCGTCAACCACTCCGGAGAGCTCGAACGGGACGGCATACGCTCTCCGCCTCCGGGTGGGTCACCCGACCGTCAGGTAGGCCACGGGTCGTCCGATAGGGTAAGACGCAAGGAGACCAGAGCATGACTGTGGGGTACGTCTCCTGGAGTGATGCGCTGGTCGCGGAGACCAGTTGAGGGAGCTGGGGGCATGAACGACGCGAGTACTGAGGGTTATCTTCGGTCCGATTGGCGTATCTGGGCCTCGTGCAGGGACAGCGACCCCGACGGCCTCTTCGTGCAAGGCGCTGAGCAGCACCGTGCCAAGACCGTCTGCATGGGCTGCCCGGTGCGTGCCGAGTGCCTCGCCGAGGCTCTGGACAACAGGATCAACTTCGGTGTCTGGGGCGGCATGACCGAGCGGGAGCGCCGCGCGCTGCTGCGCCGCCGTCCCGATGTGGACTCCTGGCACGAGCTACTCGATCAGGCAAAACGGCACCACGTGGCCTCGTGAGCGAGATCGCGTGTACAGCTCGCGCGGTTCACGCACGGTCGCGTGCGGCCGAGGCCAGCCGGTCGCCGATCGCGCGGAGGCCGTCGATGTCGTGCACGTCGGTTGGCAGCGCGGGCACGCCTGCGACCTCGACCGACGGGTGCGCTTTCGTGAACCGTGCGAGCAGGCGCTGCTCCCGCTCGGCGAGTGCGACCCGGTCGGCGTGCAGGCGCAGCACGGCCTCGGTGACCGAACCGCCTTCCCCGTTACCCGCGAGCGCGTCGGCGGCGGCCAGGGCCTTGTTCGCGGATACATCGGCCAGCACCGGGTGGGTTCGGTTCGCGATCAGCCCGGTCAGCGGCATGGACTCCTCGGAAAGCCGCTCCACGAAGTAGCTCGCCTCCCGCAGCGCGTCCGGTTCGGGCGCGGCGACCACGAGGAACGCGGTGTCCGCGGAGCGCAGCAGCTCCGCGGTTTTCGTCGCCCGTTCCCGGAACCCACCGAACATCGTGTCGAAGGCCTGCATGAACGCGGAGGCGTCGGCGAGGAACTGGCCGCCGACCACGGTCGAGACCGCCTTGGAGAACATGGAGAAACCCGCGGAGACGACCTTGCGGACGCCCCAGCCGCCCGCGCGAGCGGGACCGGCGAGCATCTTGATCATGCGGCCGTCCAGCGCGCTGGACAGCCTGCCCGGCGCGTCGAGAAAGTCGAGCGCGGAGCGGCTCGGTGGCGTGTCGACGATGATCAGGTCCCATTCGTCCGATGCGACCAGCTGCCCCAGCTTCTCCATCGCCATGTACTCCTGCGTTCCGGAGAACGACGACGAGATGGTCTGGTAGAAGGGGTTCGCCAGCAGCTGCTCGGCCCGCTCCGGCCCGGCGTGCGCCAGCACCATGTCGTCGAAGGTGCGGCGCATGTCGAGCATCATCGCCCACAGCTCACCCTTCGGGTCGAAACCCTCCACCGTGATCTTCTTCGGGTGGTTACCGAGCTCGCGTAGGCCGAGCGACTGTGCGAGCCTGCGCGCCGGGTCGATGGTCAGCACGACCGTCTGCCTGCCACGTTCGGCGGCGCGCAGCGCGAGCGCCGCGGCTGTGGTCGTCTTGCCGACGCCGCCGGAACCACAGCAGACCACCACCTTGGTCTCCGGGTCGTCGATCAGGCCGTCGGTGTCGATGCCGGTGTACTCCGCTGCCGTGCCCGTCATGGTCAACGCACCCCCTGCTCGACGAGAAGGTCGGCGAACTCGTACAGCGCCGCCACGTCGACTCCCGAAGCCAGCTCCGGCAACTCGAGCGCGGGCAGGTCGCCTTCGGCGAGCTGGTTCAGCGCCGACTGCTCGGATGTGACCCGGATCGCGTGTTCGGTCGCCTCGTCGATCAGCCCTTCGAGGGCGTCCTGGCCGAAGGAGTAGCCGACCGTCGCCAGGTCGCCGCGTAGCCGTTCGACGTCCATACGGCCCTCGGTCGCTTCGGCCAACGTCTCCTGCGGCAGCCGCACGGGACGCATCCGGTTGATCAGAACGGCGCCGGGCCGCAGGTCCGCCTCGTCGAGCTCGGTCACGGCCTCGAGGGTCTCGCGGACCGGCATCTCCTCGAGCAGCGTCGTGATGTGCACGACCGTGTTGTCCGAGTGGACCAGCTTGACGACGGCCTCGGCCTGCCCACGGATCGGTCCGGTCTTGGCGATGTCGGTCAGTGCCCTTGTCACGTCCAGAAACTTCACCACTCGCCCGGTCGGCGGCGCGTCTACGACGACATAGTCGTAGGCGTACCTGCCGTCCGAGTCGGTGCGCGTGACGCACTCCTTGATCTTTCCGGTGAGCAGGACGTCGCGGAGCCCGGGTGCGAGTGTGGTCGCGAACTCGACGGCACCCATCCTGCGCAGCGTGCGGCCGGCGAATCCGAGGTTGTAGAACATCTCGAAGTACTCCAGCAACGCCGCTTCCGCGTCGATGTGCAGCGCCCGCAGGTCACCGCCACCCCGCGTGGAGGCGATGTGCCGTTCCCCGTACGGCAGCGGCTCGCTCTCGGTCACCTGCGCGATGCCCTGGCGTCCCTCCACCTCGACCAGGAGCACCCGGCGACCGCCGCTGGCCAGCGCAAGACCGAGCGAGGTCGCCAGGGTCGTCTTACCGGTTCCGCCCTTGCCGGTGACGAAATGCAGGCGTGCTCGGGTGAGTTCCTCGGTCCAGCCGATGCCCGCCGTCGCCGGGCCACTGATGGAAGTCATCACGGGCAAGCCTAAGGGGTCCGGTGGATCGGGCGAAGCAGGCTTCGTGCCGCCTGGCGGTTACGGCGCCCCGATGGGGCTGACGAACCGGCACGGGACCGGCTCGGCGTGCTCCGGATCCAGCGCGTTCAACACGTGGTCGAGCGCGTTGGGGTTGAACGCGACGCCGGCGTGCCCGCTGAAGTCGCGCGCGCACTCCTCCTGCAGCACGATGTTGGTGATGTTCTCGCCCCGCGCGATGCCGCTGGTGTACGGCACGACCAGCTCGTCGTAGCGGGTGACGATGTTGGTGTAGCTGACGTCCGGGTCGAAGGTCCCCTTCGCGTGCAGTCGCTTGAGGAAGTCCGAGCCGCGCAGGAACTGCGAGCAGGACTCGCACGCCTGGTCGAGCGCGAGGTCGACGACGGGACGCAGGCCGAGCACCTTCGCGTAGGCGTAGAGGGTGTCCAGCCCGAGCAGCGCGGTGCCCTCCCACAGCGGCGTGAGGCTGATGTAGTCGTCGACATGGTCGGCCCCGTCGAGGAAACGAACGTAGTAGCTGGGCATGAGGGTGCCTTGGGAATGCCCCACCAGGTCCACCTGCTCCGCCCCGGTCGCGCCGCGCACCTCGGTCACGAACGCGGCCAGTTCCTCGGCACTTGACTCCATCGTCGTCATCCCGCCCGGCGTGTAGAGCGGCGTGCTCACCCCGTCCTTCACCCCGTATGTGAGAGAGAACACACAGTAGCCTTCCTCGGCCAGCCGGGGCGCGAACTTCTGCCAGTTCGCCGCCTGGGTCGCGGCGAGGCCGTGGACCAGCACGACCGGGTCGGGATGCTCCTCGTCCGGTGTGCATGACCAGTCGTTCGAGCCGGGCGGGGAGGTGTCCGGGTCGCCGATGTCGAGCACGTTCGGCCGGATCTGCCGCTCCCCCGCTGCCGTTGCCGGAGGTTGTGCCCTGGCCCCTGCCGAGGGCCCTGCCGTGGCGTGAGCGAGGGCAGGGGCCGCCAGGCCGAGCAGCATGACGAGCAACCCGGTGAGCACCGTTCGGAACGCGCGCATGGTCCACCTTTCGCCGCGGGAGGAACCGGCCGATCATCACCCCAGCGAGGCGAGCCGCCCCGTGAGAATGCGCACGAGGCTATCCGTGCGGGGCGGGCGTCACAAGTAGCCAGGGGGCGGCTGGCCGGTGACCGGTGGCCGCGCCGGCCGGGCGCTGTGATCATGGTGCTGCCGATACCGGAGACGCGTAGCAGGGCCTGGATCACGAGGCACTAGGCTCCCAGGAGACAGCACGGTGGGATAACCACGGTGCGACAGGCACAGTAGGACCAGCGCCGATTCGCGAGATGAGGATGTTGCCGTGAGCGCGACCCAGTGGGAGTACGCCACCGTTCCGTTGTTGATCCACGCGACCAAGCAGATCCTGGACCAGTGGGGTCAGGACGGCTGGGAGCTGGTCACCGTGCTGCCGAACCCGACCGGTGAGCAGCACGTCGCCTACCTCAAGCGGCCACTGGAGAGCTGACCGGCACGGTTGGTTACCCGGCCGGGGTGCGTCACCCGGGCCGCCGGTATGGCCCACCAGGAGTGGCACGGAGAAAGGGGTAAGGGATGAGCTGGAGTGCGCGACTGGCCGAGCTCGACATCTCGCTTCCACCGGTGGTCGCCCCGGTCGCCGCGTACGCGCCCGCGGTGCGCACCGGGTCGCATGTCTACACGGCGGGTCAGGTGCCGATGGTGGAGGGCTCGCTGCCCGCTACCGGCAAGGTCGGTGCCGAGGTCACCGCGGAGCAGGCACAGGACCTCGCGCGTACGTGCGCGCTCAACGCGCTCGCGGCGGTGCACGACCTGGTAGGGATCGACGCGGTGGTGCGCATCGTGAAGGTGGTGGGGTTCGTGGCCTCCGCCGAAGGGTTCACCGGTCAGCCCGGTGTGCTCAACGGTGCCTCGGAGCTGCTCGGCGAGGTCTTCGCCGAGGCAGGAGTGCACGCCCGCTCGGCCGTCGGGGTCGCCGAGCTTCCCATGGGCGCGCCCGTGGAGGTCGAGATGATCGTCGAGGTCGCATGACCGGTGAGCGCGGGCAGGAGCACGGTGGCGTGCCGATCAGGCCGGCCGCGACCGTCATCCTGCTCCGCGACGGCGACGCGGGCGTCGAGGTCTTCCTGCAGCACCGGGTAGCGAGTATGGACTTCGCAGGCGGGATGACCGTGTTCCCCGGCGGCGGAGTCGACCAGCGCGACTCGGAGTCCTCGGTTGCCTGGCAGGGCCCGGAACCCGCGGAGTGGGGCGCCGAGCTCGACTGCGACGCCTCGCTGGCCAGAGCGCTGGCCTGCGCGGCGGTGCGGGAGACATTCGAGGAGTCCGGTGTGTTGCTCGCCGGTCACACCGACGGGACGGTGGTCACCGACACCGGCCCGTACGCGTGGGCGCGCCAGGCGCTGGTCACACGGGAGCTGTCGCTGGCGGCCTTCCTCGCCGAGACGGGGCTGATACTGCGTGCCGACCTGCTGCGACCCTGGTCGCACTGGCTGACGCCGGAGGGTGAGACGAGGCGTTACGACACCCGCTTCTTCCTCGCCGCGTTACCGGAGGGCCAGCTGGCCGACGGTGCGACGTCGGAAGCAGCGGGCTCGGGATGGCAGCGCCCCGCCGACGCCTTGGACGATGCGAGGCAAGGGCGCACCATGATGATGCCGCCGACGTGGTCGAACCTGTCCGACCTCGCCGAGGTGCCGTCGGTGGCCGACGCGCTGGCCGCGCAGCGCAGGGTCGAACGGACCACGCCCCGGCTGGTGCGCGATGACGAGGGAGTACGGCTCGTGATTGACGGACGGGAGTGGTCGTGAGGGGCGAACTCGAACATCCGGCCTACGGTCGGCTGCGTGCGGTCAGCTCGGTGGCCGCGGTGCTGCTGGAGAACAACCCGTCCTCGATGACCCTGGAGGGGACGAACAGCTGGCTGTTGCGTGCGGCCCCTGAGGAGCCGTGCGTGGTCGTCGACCCGGGGCACCACGACCCCGAGCACCTGGAGGCGATCGGCGAAGCGGCAGGGAGGGTCGCGGCCATCCTGGTCACGCACCACCACCCCGATCACGTCGAGGGCGCCGACCGGCTCGCCGAGCTGGTGGGGGCGCCGGTGCGGGCTTTCGACCCCCAGCTGTGCCGTGCCGCGCCCGCGCTGGCGGACGGGGAGTCGTTCCACCTCGCCGGGTTGGATATCGCTGTGCTGCACACCCCGGGCCACACGGCCGACTCGGTGACGTTCGTGGTGGAGCACCCGGAACGCACACACGTGCTCACCGGCGACACCATTCTCGGGCAGGGCACGACCGTGCTGTCGGACCTCGGCGACTACCTGGACTCGCTGCGCAAGCTCGCCGAGTTGCCTGCGGGCGCGCTGGGCCTGCCGGGGCACGGTGCGGAGCTCGCCGACCTGCGCGCGACGGTGCGTGCGTACCTCGCTCATCGAGAGCAGCGCCTCGACCAGGTGCGCGGCGCGCTGCGTGAGCTGGGACGGGACGCGGACGCCCGGCGAGTCGTCGAGTTCGTCTACGCGGATGTCGATCCGGCGCTGTGGGGAGCCGCTGAGATGAGCGTGCGGGCGCAGCTCGACTACCTCCGCCAGCGGGGCGAGTGACCGACCCGGGTATCACGTCTCGATAACGACTTCACCCGGCCGGGTAGCTGTTTGGCAACGAATTGCTCCAGCTGTACGTCCTACAGGGTGAATCGGCTTGAGACAAGCCGTAGGCATCGTGGACCGTGGTAAGTCGCAGCACCTGGCAGCCGGGTACTACGGCGGCGAACAGGGTGCTGAGCCATACAACAGAATGCGGAAAAACTCCCTCCGGTATCGGGTCGGGGCCTTCAGCCGGAGGGCGGGGAGACGCGGTACGTCGGGGGATGGACCGCGCGCAACAAGGGCCGGTGCGCCACGTCGGGGGTGGCGCCCGGCCCTTGTTGATGTGTCAGGTTTCGTCGTCGCGGTCGCCGACGCGGATCGTGTCCCGGCATCGGCGTAGAGGTCTGCGGTCGCCTCGGTCACCGTGCCCTGCGGGCGAGCCGTTCGGGGTCGAGGATCAGCACGCTCTTGCCCTCCAGCCGCAGCCAGCCACGGTGCGCGAAATCCGCGAGGGCCTTGTTGACGGTCTCGCGCGATGCCCCCACGTACTGGGCGATCTCTTCCTGGGTGAGGTCGTGGGTGACCCGCAGCAACCCGGCTTCCTGGCTGCCGAACCGTTGCGCCAGCTGGAGCAGCGCCTTGGCGACACGGCCGGGAACGTCGGTGAAGATGAGCTCCGCGACCATGTTGTTGGTACGGCGCAGCCTGCGGGCGACGACACGCAGCAGCTGCTCGGAGATCTCCGGGCGGGTGGAGATCCACTGCCGCAGCGCCGCCCGGTCCATCACCACCGCGCGGACCTCGGTCACGGTCGTCGCGGTCGACGTCCGCGGGCCGGGGTCGAAGATCGACAGCTCACCGAACATGTCGGAGGGCCCGAAGATGCCCAGGAGGTTCTCCCGGCCGTCGGCCGACTTGCGCCCGATCTTCACCTTGCCCGACTGGATGATGTACAGCTTGTCGCCCGGTTCACCCTCGTTGAAGATGACGTGGCCGCGCGGGAAGTCCACGCTCTCCAGGGTCTGTACGAGCGCCTCAGCCGCTGCTGGTTCCACGCCCTGGAAAATGCCCGCGCGGGCGAGGGTCTCATCCACCTCAGTGCCTCCTGTTGACACGCGACCGCCGTCCTCGGCGTGAGGATGCGTGCCGCCGAATCACTGTGCCCAATCTAACGTTCCCGGCCATCTGCGGCCGGCAGGTTCGGCACAGTATGTTGTGTTCGGTGTAGTCGCCTTTCGAACCAGCCTCGACAAGCCGAAAGACGTCCTCATTACGTTGTGAAGTGTAAGTCGTACCGCATGCTGGCAAAGCAGACCCGCCGTTCTCGGGCGAGTCCGACCCGGTTGGGTGAGTGCAGGATGCGGTCAGCCTTACGCCGGCGGGGAAGTCTACTCCTGTGCCTGGCCGGGGTGTGACTTGGCTCCCGCGCGGCCCACCCGGCGCAGCCGGAACAGCTCGAGAGCGCGTCCGATCCCGTACCCGTACAGCGCGCGCACCTCGTTGGGGCGGGCCTGCTCGAGGAACTCCTCGACGTCCTCACCGCGCACCGAGACATGGCGAAGACGATCCTCCACGCGTTCCATGAACAGCGCGAAGCCCATGACGATCAGCGGGACTGCGACTACGAACCACACCGTCATGCCCCTATCCTCGCCCATCCGTGGCCTCGCCGGTGACCGGGGTAGCACAACCGGTCGACAGCGCACGCCCGTACTCTGGATGCGTGCCATCCTCGATCGATCCGGAATCCGGGACGGGTAGCCGAACCGCCGGGCGCGCGAACGCGGTCGCGCGCAGGCGGCAGGCGGGAGAGGAGAGCAGGCTCGCCCTGGTCCGGCGGGCTCGCCGGATCCTGCGCCGGCTGCGGCGCGCCTACCCCGGTGCCGAGTGCGAGCTCGACTTCTCCAACCCGCTCGAGCTGCTGGTCGCTGTCATCCTCTCCGCCCAGTGCACGGACAAGCGGGTCAACGAGGTGACCCCCGCGCTGTTCGAGCGCTACCGCACGGCTGCCGACTACGCCGGGGCCGACCGTAGCGAGCTCGAGGAGTACATCAGGTCCACCGGCTTCTACCGGAACAAGGCCAGCTCGCTGATGGGACTGGGGGCGGCCCTTGTCGAGCGGTTCGACGGCGAGGTTCCGGACACGCTTGACGAGCTGGTCAGCCTGCCCGGTGTGGGGCGCAAGACGGCCAACGTGGTGCTGGGCAACGCGTTCGGCATACCGGGCATCACGGTGGACACGCACTTCGGCAGGCTGGTGCGCCGGTGGGGCTGGACCGACCTGGAGGACCCCACCAAGGTCGAGCACGCCGTCGGGGAGCTCATCCCCCGCCGTGACTGGACCCAGCTGTCCCACTACGTGATCTTCCACGGGCGTCGGGTGTGCCACGCGCGCAAACCTGCCTGCGGGGCCTGCCTGCTCGCCGACCAGTGCCCGTCGTTCGGTGCCGGTCCGACCGACTTCGCGGAGGCGGCCGAGCTGGTGCGCGGTCCGGAGCGGGAGTGGTTGCTCGAGCTGGCCTGCGAACCGGGTGGGGGCGCGCGGTGAGTACCGCTGCCCGGTGGGCGTTGGCGTGCGGGGTCCTCGTGCTGGCAGCCGTGGCCGCATTGCTGCCGCTGGTCGGCAAGGACTCCGGCGCAGGCGACGACTCGCGGCCCGGTCCTGCCGAGGACTCCGGGCTGGAACGGGCGCGGCAGGACGCCGATCTGCGCCCCTGCCCCACAGGGGAGCGCGCCGCTGCCGAGGTCGACGACCTCGAAGGAGTGCGCGCCGCGTGTCTCGGCGACGGTGAGCCGGTGGCGCTCGGCGCCGCGTTGGCCGGTGAGGCGACCCTGATCAACGTATGGGCCACCTGGTGTGGGCCGTGCAGGGAGGAGCTTCCGATCCTGCAGGAGTACGCGCAGTCGCAAGACCGGGTGAACGTGCTCGGGGTGCAGGTGGAGAGCGACCCCGTCGACGGCCTCGAGATGCTCACCGAGCTCGGTGTCCGGTTCCCGTCGGTGCACGACGGTGCGGGCTCGACCGGGGCGGTGCGCGACGCGCTCGGCGTGCCACGCGCCCTGCCCGCGTCCTACTTCGTCTCCCCGAGCGGAGAAGTGACCTTCATCACGGACCCGCGGGTGTTCTACAGCGTCGATGATGTGCGGGAGGGCGTAGAAGCGCACGGAGGTGGCACGTGACCGAAGCAAGCCGAGCGAACAGCGCGGGGCGTCATCACGGGGCGCTCGTCGACCCGCGTGAGGTGCCGTCTTGGCTACGGGGTTTGGTGGATATCGCCGGTGACCTCGATGCCGGGCTGTTCACCCGGTTCACACCCCCGCGGGACTCGTCGACCCGGTCGGCTGCGGTGCTGATGCTGCTCGGTGACGCGGGGGACGGCGTCACACCCGATCCGGACGTGCTGCTGCTGCGCCGGGCCGACGAGATGGGCGCGCACGCCGGCCAGGTGGCCTTCCCCGGCGGTGGCGCCGAGATGACCGACAGCGGGCCGGTCGACACGGCCCTGCGGGAGGCGCGCGAGGAGACCGGCGTCGACCCGCTGGGTGTGCGGCCGGTGGCGCTGCTTCCGGAGCTGTACGTGCCGGTGTCCGCGTTCGCGGTCACGCCGGTCCTCGCGCACTGGGATCGCCCGACGCCCGTACACGCCGCCGACCCCCGGGAGACGGCCGCCGTGGCGCGGGTGCGGCTGTCCAGCCTGGCCGAGCCTGCCAACCGGTTCCAGGTGCGCCGGGAGGACGCGGGATGGCAGGGGCCCGCCTTCGCCGTCGACGGTCTCTTCGTGTGGGGCTTCACCGCGGGGTTGCTCAGCGTGCTGCTCTGGCTCGGAGGCTGGGAGCGGGAGTGGGACACGTCGGACGTTCGCCCGCTTGACGTAGCGTTACACGAACACGGTCAGCACATCCGTTAGGCGAGCGCCGCGTTGAGTACTCAGGAGGGCTGGCCACGGCTCGGCGATGCACCGGTGACGGCATCGCGGAGGCCCGCACGATCCGGCAGCTGCTCGGCCGGGGTCCGCGCGTGGCCCTGCCGGCGGTATGTACGGTCACGTGGATCGGTGGTGAGGAGAACGAGTGAACTGGGTTGATCTGCTGGTCGTGCTGCTGGCGTTGCTCGCGGCCGTCTCCGGTGGCCGGCAGGGCGTGGTCGTGGCACTACCCGCGTTCCTCGGCGTGCTCGCCGGTGCCGTCCTCGGTATCCGGGTGGCGCCGAGTATCGTCGATTTCTTCGACGATCCCGTCGCCAAGGTCGCCTTGGCGATGGCGACGGTGGTCTTCCTCATCGCGCTCGGCGAGACCTTCGGCGTGTGGATCGGTCGCACGATCAAGGAACGCCTCGCCACACCGAAGCTGGCCGGGGTGGACCACACGCTCGGTGCCGTGGTGCAGGGCGCCGTGGTCTTCGTCGTCGCGTGGCTCGTCGCCGTCCCACTGACCAGTGTCAGCGGGCTTCCGGCGCTGACCTCGGCGATCAACAACTCGGTTGTGCTCGGTGGCGTCAACGATGTCATGCCGCCGCAGGCCCAGCGGCTACCGAACGACCTGCGTAACCTGCTGGATGTCTCCGGCTTTCCCACCTTCGAGCAGCCGTTCGCGCAACCGCCCGCGCCGGACGTGGAGCCGCCGGACCCGCAGCTACAAGCCAGCCCGGTCGTGCAGGAGGTGCGGCCGAGCGTGCTCAAGATTCGCGGCGACGCGCCATCCTGCGGTCGTGCGCTGGAAGGCACCGGTTTCGTGATCTCCCCGCAGCGGGTGATGACCAATGCGCACGTGGTGGCCGGCACCGAGTCGGTCAGCGTGGAGACCGGCGCCGGTGCACGCCCCGCAACGGTGGTGCACTTCGACCCCGGAACGGACGTCGCCGTCCTGGCGGTCCCCCAGTTGCAGGCTCCCGTGATGGACTTCGCTCGGCGGCCCGGCAGCCCCGGGGACAACGTCATCGTGCTCGGGTACCCGCTGGACGGCCCGTACACCGCGACGTCGGGGCGCATCCGGGACCGCACCAACCTGCGGGGCCCGGACATCTACGACCGCGCGACCGTGCAGCGTGACGTGTTCACGGTGCGGGCCGAGGTGCAAAGCGGCAACTCGGGCGGGCCGATGATCGACCCGCAGGGCCGAGTCGTCGGTGTGGTCTTCGGCGCGTCGGTGCAGGATCCGGACACCGGTTTCACGCTCACCGCGGACCAGGTCGACTCCGAGGTCCAGTCCGCACCCCGCATGACCCAGGAGGTCGGCACCGGCCCCTGCGTGTGACGGGAGCGCGTACGAGGTCGGCGCGGCTGCGCGACGAAGCTGGGCGTTGCCGGGGGGTTGGTGTCATACTGGGAGATACCTACCGCATCTCCCTGACGCACCGGGAGATGCGTGACATCCGCGAATGTTCCGTCCCGGACCCCGGCGGCTCGCCGAGCAGAGCCGGGAGTCTTCATGTGGTCATCAGTCGGCAACGTCCCACCCGTCCGGCCGAGGAGGCCGACCGAGTTCGCCGAGCTGGCTCGTAGTGTCAAGCGGGCCGGGTTGTTCGAGCGGCGGCGCGGCTACTACAGCGCGCGCATCGCCGTGAACCTGGCGGTACTGGCGGGTGTATGCGCGCTCTTCGTATTCATCGGCGACTCGTGGTGGCAGCTGTTCACGGCGGTGTTGTTCGCGATCACGTTCACCCAGCTGACCTTTGTCGGTCATGACGCGGGGCACCGCCAGATCTGCCGGGGCAAGCGAGCCAACGACGTGATCGGCTATGCCCATGGTGGACTCGTCGGGATGAGCTACGGGTGGTGGGTCGGTAAGCACAACCGCCACCACGCGAACCCGAACCACGAGGACGACGATCCCGATATAAACATCGCGATGTTCGCCTTCACCACGGGCCAGTCGACCATGAAGCGCGGGTTCCTGCGATGGATGGCGAAGTACCAGGCCATCCTGTTCTTCCCGGTACTGCTGCTCGAAGGGCTGAACCTGCACTGGACAAGCGTCCGTGCCGTGTGGCGCGGTGAGGTGGCATCGCGCAAGCTCGAAGCGGGGTTGCTGATCGCGCATCTCGGCGGCTACCTCGCGCTGGTGTTCCTGGTCCTGTCGCCACTGACAGCGGTGGTGTTCATCGCGGTGCACCAGGGCTTGCTCGGCCTGTACATGGGATGCGCGTTCGCCCCGAACCACAAGGGCATGCCGACGCTGTCCGCGGACGACTCTCTGGACTTCCTGCGCAAGCAGGTCCTGACCGCGCGCAACGTACGTGGCGGCCCGTGGGTGGACGCAGCGCTCGGTGGTCTCAACTACCAGATCGAGCATCACCTGTTCCCGACGATGCCGCGCCCGAACCTACGCAGGGCGCAGGTCATGGTGCAGCGGTTCTGCGCCGAGCACGGCATCGGCTACAGCGAGTGCGGGCTGCTGCGCTCCTACGGGCACGTGCTGCGTTACCTGCACGAGCTCGGTGCGCCACTGCGCGCGAAGCGACTCTGACGGCCGCGACCCCCGGCGCCGCTCAGCGCATCTCGGCCAGCCACTCGCGGAGGAGCTGGGAGGTGCGTTCCGGGGCTTCGAGGTGGGGATAGTGGCCGATGCCGGGCAGGTGCTCGAAGCGGGATCCCGGCCCGGACCAGGGGGCGCAGGAGCGTGCCGTCTCGGGCAGGATGCAACCGTCCTCGGTCCCGTGCAGCTGGAGCACGGGACGCACGCAGGGCTGGCCGACGGCGGCGGCGAAGCGCCTGCCTTCCGCGCGCAGCTGCGCGCGCAGCGCCCACCGGTAGTACTCGAGAGCGCAGTGCGCCGCTCCGGGCACGAGCATCGCCTCGCGCAGCCGGGCCGCCACGGCGGGCAGCTCGCGGCTCTCCCGCCAGGCCGGCCCGGACCAGGAACGCAGCAGGGTCTCAACGGCAGCGGCCCCGTGGCGTACCAGTGAGCGTTCGGCCAGTACCGGTAGTTGGGCACGGAAGACGTGCGCGGCCGCGCGCAGCTGGCTCGGGCGGTGCGGGTGGATCAGCCCACGAGCGATCGCGCGCCGGTACGCCAGGGGGTGCGCGGCGCCGACAGCTCCGATCGAGTCGACGACGCGCGGGTGCAGCTCGGCGACCGTCCAGGCGAGCATCCCACCCCAGGCGTGCCCGACGAGGTGCGCGCTCCGGGTCCCGAGCGCCCGTACGAGCCCGGAGATGTCCCCGGCCAGCGTCCACGCGTCGTAACCGCGTGGTGTCTTGTCCGAGTCACCGTAACCGCGCAGGTCGACCGCGACCGCGTGGTACCCGGCCTCGGCAAGGTCGACGAGCTGCCGGTGCCAGACCCACCAGCACTCCGCGAAGCCGTGCAGCAGGACGACGACCGGGCCCGACCCGAGCTCGGCTACGTGCAGCGAGATGCCGTTGGCGGAGATGTCCCGGTGTGTCCACGGGCCGGGTACGCGGATGCTGGACGGGTCGGGGGTCGGTGTCACCGCGATCGGGTCGGTGCCGGGTCGCTCACGGGCGGGCTCGGCTGCCGTGCGGCGCGTCGACACCACCTTCGTGCCCGGCGAACGTACTGCTGCCGTCCGCCTCGTGCCCGCGCCGCAGGCTCGCCGCGGTGTCCTTGACGCTGGTGATGGTGCGTTCCGGCGCTCGCAACCTGCGTACCTTCCGGTACCCGAGGTAGGCGAAGACCCCGGCGGTGACGAGCATGAGCAGGAAGACGATGCCGAAGGACGCCCAGCGCATCAACCATTCGGACAGCAGCTCGCCGAGGAAGAAAAAGAAGAAGAACGAGCTGTACAGCGCTACGACCCCGGCGATGATGAAGTAGACACTGCCCCTGACGCCCTTCTTGACCTCGCCGACGACCTCGGACTTGGCCAGTTCGAACTCGGCGCGGACGAGTGTGGACACGTGCTCGGAGGCGTCTCGCACCAGCGAGCCGATGGACTGGTCACCACCCGCGCCGTTGCCGCCCTGTTCTTCCGACAGGGGAAGGTAGGGCATGCCCGCTGCGTCGTGGCTCTCGCTGCGTTGATTCACGGGCCCAATCGTGCCATGGAACACTGCGGGTGATGCACTGACCTCGATTGTCGCGTGTGTCCCGTGCTCGCACCCCTCGACGGGGGCCGGTTGGCTCGGACGTGTGTTCGGTGACGAAACCCACTGTGACCTGTGACGAAGAGCACGATCTCGGTTGCTGATCTCCTTTCCGTCAGCCGTTGGACTGATATCGTGCTGCTCGCAACCGAACGGGCGAGGCCGAGGAAGTCGAGGTGCGAGCGGTCATGAGCCGACAGCTGTGCCTTCCGCGGTTGAGACTGTCCGGACTGCGCGTCGTGGCCGGGGTGCTCGCCGGTGAGCCCGCCTCCGCGGCACCGTCACGTTCGACCGGTACCAATGGATACAGCAGTACGTGGGGTCACCACGGCAGCGGATGCCCCCCGTCGGGTAAGGCGAGGTGCTGACAGCACACCGTTCCGGGATGCTGTCGCCGGATAGTCTTTCCCTGCCGTGCATCCGTTGAAAGGGCGGCTTCGTGGTACTGCCATTGGTTCTTGGCCTGCTCGTTCTTGTCGCGGTGGCCGCGCCCGTCCTCGATCGGTTCGTCGGGAGGGCAGCGGGCTGGCTGCTGGCCGTGATCTTCCTCGCGCTCGGTGCCGTGCTGGCCGTGGAAGCACCGCGCATCATCACCCACGACGAGGAGATCGAGTACTCCGCGCCGTGGATGCCTGCCATCGACGTGCTGTTCGACTTCCGCCTCGATGGCACCGGCCTGCTGTTCGTCATCCTGGTACTCGGCGTCGGCGCGCTGATCATGGGCTACTCGGCGCGCTACTTCAGCCGGGGTAAGCACGGCGACTACTACTTCCTCATGGCGCTGTTCGCCGCCGCCATGTTCGGGCTCGTCGTCGCCGATGACGTGGTACTGCTGTTCGTTTTCTGGGAGCTGACGACGGTCTGCTCGTTCTTCCTGATCGGACGAACCGGACACTCCGCGAACCAGCCCGCGATACGTACGCTGCTGCTCACCGTCGCCGGTGGGCTGGCGTTGCTCGGTGCCGTGATCACGATGATCGTGCACATCGGCACCTCCCGGCTCAGCGTGATCCTGGCCGACCCCGCGTGGCAGGAGGATCCGGCGTTCGCGACCACGACCGGTGTGCTGGTCATCATCGCCGCGTTCACCAAGTCGGCACAGTTTCCGTTCCACTACTGGTTGCCGGACGCGATGGCGGCGAGCACGCCGGTCAGCGCGTACCTGCATGCCGCCGCGATGGTCAAGGCAGGTATCTACCTGCTGATGCGCTTCTCGCCCGCGCTGGCCGACAACATCACCTGGAACGTCCTGCTCATCGGCGTCGGGCTGCTGACGGCGATCATGGCGGCGTTGTTCGCGCTGCAACGTCACGACCTCAAGGAGCTGCTCGCCTACTCCACGGTGAGCCAGCTCGGGTTCCTCGTCGCGGTCATCGGCATCGGGACTCCAGGGGCCCTGGCTGCGGCGGGTGTGCACACCCTGGCGCACGCGCTGTTCAAGGCCACGCTGTTCATGCTCGTCGGCGTGATCGACCGGGAAGTCGGAAGCAGGGATATCCGAAGGCTGACCGGCCTGCGCCGGGTCATGCCGATCACAGCGGGCCTGGCCGCGCTGTCGGCGCTGTCCATGGCCGGTGTGCCACCGTTGCTGGGCTTCATCTCCAAGGAGAAGCTCTTCGCGAGCTACCTCGAGGCCCCCGGCCCTGCCGTGGTGGGCCCGCTCGTCGGGGCCGCCGCCGTGGTCGGCGCGATACTGACGTTCGCGTACTCGTTCCGGATCGTCTACGGCGCCTTCGGCGGGCCGACCACGCAGACGAGGCTGCGGGAACCCTCGCTGGTGTTCCTGCTGCCTGCCGCGGTCTCCTCGATCGCCGGGCTCGTGCTCGGGTTCTTCGCGGGCTGGCTGGACCCGTTGATCGACCGTGTCGTCCTCGACACGCGCGGCACCCCGGGCGAGATACACCTGGGCCTGTGGCACGGCGTCGCGCCCGAGCTGTACATGTCGGTCGTCACCATCGCCGTCGGTGTGGTGCTGTTCCTGCGCCGCGAGTTCATCGACCGGTTGCTGGACCGCAGGCTGTTCCCCGTTACCGGTGTGCAGGTCTTCGAGCGGTGCCACGCCGCCGCGATCACCTTCGGCGCGCGGGTCGCCGGGCTCACACGGACGTTCTCGCCGGCTCGGCATCTGGCCGTCCCGTTCGTGGTGCTCGCCGCATTCGGGGCGGGAGCGTTGCTGACGGGAGTGCGCGTCCCCCCGTTTCCCGAGCCGGTCACCCGGCCGATGGACTGGCTGCTGATGGCCCTGGTGGCCGGGGGGACCGTCGGGATCGTGCTCACCCGGTCGCGGTTGGCGGGGCTGGCCCTGCTCGGCGTGATCGGGTTCGTCATAGCGCTGTTCTTCTTCATCCTCGGCGCTCCGGACGTCGGGCTGACACAGCTGCTCGTCGAGGTGCTCACGGTCGTGGTGGCCGTGCTCGTCCTGCGCAGGCTGCCGAAGTCCTTCCACTCGACGGGCGCGCTACGGAAGTCGGTGGCTGCCGGGGTCGCGCTGCTCGCGGGCGGCGCCGCCGCGGTCGGCACGTTCGCGTTCACCGGGCGGCGCGAGATCTCCGGCGCTGGCGAGTACTTCCTGCGGGAGGCCAAGGAGGAGACCGGCGGTACGAACGTGGTCAACACGATCCTCGTGGACTTCCGTGCGCTGGACACCCTCGGGGAGCTGACCGTCCTCGGTCTCGCAGGCGTGGTCATCCTCGCGGTACTCGAGGTCAACGGCCTGATGCGTGGTGACTCCAGCCCGCAGGCGGCGCGGTACATCGGGACCCCGATCGGTTCGCCTGCCGGGAACATGATCCTGGCACGTACGGTCGGCCGCTGGCTCGCCCCGGTGCTGGTCGTGCTGTCGCTGTACCTGCTGGTGCGCGGGCACGGCGAGCCAGGTGGCGGCTTCATCGCCGCACTCGTCGGTGGGGCCGGATTCGCGCTGGCCTACCTGAGCGCCTCCTCGGCGGAAGCCGCGCCGATCCGGTGGCCCTACGTCGGGTTGATCGCGAGCGGTGTCGGTGTGGCGACGCTCGTCGGCGTGCTCGGGTTCGGCGACGGCGGGTTCCTGCGGCCGTTGCACGCCGATATCCCGCTGTTCGGCGGCGGGCATTACCACTTCAGCACGGCGCTGGTGTTCGACATCGGCGTGTACCTCGCCGTGATCGGCGTGACCGTGACGGCGCTGAACCGGCTGGGTGTGGAGGACGTTCCGCCGGGCACGGAGACCGGCAACCGGCGCAGCGATCCCGCCGGCACCGTCGCCGCCGAGCCGGGCGAGCCGGGCGAGCCGGACTCGCGGTACGAGGCCACGGAACCGCTTCCGGGATCGGGAGGTCGCCGATGAGCTTGGCGTTGGTGGTTGGTGTTCTTGTCGCGGGCGGGACCTTCCTGGTGCTGCAACGTGGCATGGTGCGTATCGCGTTCGGGTTCGTGCTGCTCGGGCACGCCGCGAACCTCGTGCTGCTGTCGGCGGGCGGCGCCGCGCGGCGTGGTGAGCCGCTGCTGTCGATCGCGGATCTGGCCACGGCCGCGGACCCGTTGCCGCAGGCGTTCGTCCTGACCGCGATCGTGATCGCCTTCGCGATCACGATTTACATGCTCACCCTGGCCGGCGCGGGCGAGGGGGACGATGACACGGAGGATCGTCGATGAGTCCCGCACTGCTGCCGCTGCTCGTCATCGTGCCGCTGCTGTCCGCGGCGCTGCTGGCGGTCGCGCGCCACGTCGAGGTGTTGCGGCGTGCCGTGCTGCTCGGGGTAAGCGCCTTCGCGTTGGTGTTCGGAACCGTGCTGTGCTTCACGAGCTGGGACGGCGTCGTGACAGCGCACGCCGTGGGGCTGTGGCCGAGCGGGATCGCGATCCCGTTCGTCGCGGACATGTTCAGCGCGCTGATGATCACGGTTACGGCGCTGTTGACGCTGCTGTGCTCGATGTTCGCCATCGTATCCGGAGATGACCGGCGTCCCTATTTCTCCGCGCTCGTGCTCATGCTCTCCGCCGGGGTGTACGGGGCGCTGCTTACCGGGGATCTCTTCAACCTGTTCGTGTTCATCGAGGTCATGCTGCTGCCTTCGTACGGGTTGATCGCCGTGCTCGGGGGCAGGGACCGGTTGCCTGCGGGTCGCCTGTACGTCGCGATGAACCTGCTGACATCGACGATCTTCGTGGCCGGTGTCGGGTTGGTGTACGGCACCGCGGGAACCGTCAACATCGCGGAGCTGGCCGGGGCCGCCGCCGAGTCGCCCGCGGTCGCGGCGGCCGCGTCGGTGCCGCTCATCGCGCTGTCGGTGAAGGCGGCGGTCGTGCCGGTGCACGGATGGTTGACCAGCACGTACCCGGCGACCTCACCCGCGCTGACGGCCCTGTTCTCCGGGCTGCACACCAAGGTCGCCGTCTATGCCATCTACCGCATCTACGCCGTCGTGTTCGACGGCGGCACGGCCTACACCGGGCTCGTCCTCCTCGTGCTGTCGTTGACGATGCTGGTGGGCGTGTTCGGTGCCGTCGGCCAGGAGTCGATGCGCTCGATCCTGGTGTTCAACATGGTCAGCGGTATCGGGTACATCCTGCTCGGCGTGGCGCTGTTCGGGCCGCTCGGCCTGATGGCCGGCATCTTCTACCTGGTGCACCACATGATCGTGAAGGCGTCGCTGCTGCTGTCGACCGGCGCGGTCGAGGTCAGCTACGGAACGGGCCGGCTCGGCTCGGTCGGCGGTATCGCCCGGACGGAACCGCTGATCGCCGCCGCGTTCATGGGGTCGGCGCTGTCGCTCGCGGGGATACCGCCGTTCTCCGGGTTCGTCGGCAAGGTCGCCATCGTGAAGGCGGCCGTGGACGAGCAGCAGATCGCGATCGCGGTGGTCGCTGTCGTGGTCAGCCTGTTCAGCTTGATGTCCGTACTCCGGATCTGGCGGGGCGTCTTCTGGGGCCGGGCCCACGAGGACGAGGTGCATGCGGTGAGTGCCCGGCGTCCCGGTGCGCTGCTCACCCACGCCCCACCGGCCCTTGCCCTGCCTGGCCTGGTCCTGACCGTGGTGACGTTGGGAATCGGGCTCGGAGGGCAGGGCCTGCTCGTGCTCTCCGAGCAGGCCGCGGCGGGGTTGCTCGACGTCAGTGGCTACATCGAGGCGGTGATCGGTTCGTGATCAGTTTGCTGAGCTGGCCCGTGCGAGCACTGGGCTGCTTGCTGTACTTCATCTGGTTGCTCCTGCGCTCGAACATCGCGGTGGCCCGGGACATCGTGACCCCGGGTAGCAGGATGTCGGCGGGGATCGCGCGGCTGCCACTGCGCTGCCGGTCGGATCTGGAGATCACCATGCTCGCCAACATGATCTCCCTGACCCCCGGGACGCTGACCCTGTCCGTGTCCAACGACCCGCCGGAGCTGTACGTGCACGGCATGTACGCCCCGGACGTCGACGAGTTCCGCGCCCAGCTGTACGAGCTGGAGGCCCGGATGCTGACCGGCATGCGCCGGTACGGCGATGTGGGCGAGTTACCGGCCGAGATGCGCGGCCGGATGGGAGGCGGGGCATGAGCATCGTGCTGGATATCGCGCTGGTTGTGGTCGCGCTGACGCTGCTGCCTGCGAGCTACCGGATGTTCACCGGTCCGAACGACAGTGACCGCGCGGTGTCGGCCGATCTGGTCTTCTTCGGCTTCATCGGGGTCGTCGCGTTGCTCGGCCTGCGGATGGACACGGACATCGTGCTGGATGTCGTGCTGGTGGCCACCGTCGTCGGGTTCCTCGCGACACTGTCCATCGCTCGCCTGGTGACCAGGGGGTACCGATGAGTTTCGCGCTGAACCTCGCGGGCACGGTCCTGATCGTGCTCGGCGCCGTGGTGTTCGCCCTGGCCGGTGTGGGGCTGCTGCGGCTGCCCGATCTGTACTCGCGCATCAGCGCGATCACTACCGCATCGGGGCTCGGCCTGGCCCTAATCCTGCTCGGCGTGCTGCTGCACGAGCCGAGCACGCTCAATGCCGCCAAGGCGCTGCTGGCCATCGTGGTCAACCTCGCCACGGCCGCGGTGGGCGGGCATGCGCTCGGCAGGGCCGGTTACCTCACCGGCGCCCGCCTCAGCGACCGGACCCGCTACGACCACCTGAGCCAGTAACCCGCGTGTCGGGCCCACCGGCACACCGTGTCGGGCTCGCCGGCACACTGCGTTGGGCCCGCCGGCACACTGCGTTGCGTGCCATGAGCCCAACACGCTGTGTCGGCCCGCCCGACACGGCGTGCTTGGCGGGCCGACACAGCGAGGGATCAGTCCTCGTCGGACCCCTTGTGCAGGCCCGCGGAGATCAGGTCCATCACGGAGGAGTCTGCGAGCGTGGTCACGTCGCCGACCTCGCGGTTCTCGGCCACGTCCCGCAGCAGGCGCCGCATGATCTTGCCGGAACGGGTCTTGGGTAGTTCCGGCACCACCATGATCTGGCGCGGCTTGGCTATCGGCCCGATCTCGCCCGCGACGTGCTGACGGAGGGCGTTCACCGTCTCGCTGTTGTCGGCGTCGGAGGCGGTCCCTCCCGCGGTCCCGCCGCGCAGGATGACGAAGGCGACCACGCCCTGCCCTGTGGTCTCGTCGGTAGCTCCCACCACGGCGGCCTCGGCCACGTCGGGGTGGGACACCAGTGCCGACTCCACCTCGGTGGTGGAGATGCGGTGCCCGGAGACGTTCATGACGTCGTCGACCCGGCCGAGTAGCCAGATGTCGCCGTCGTCGTCGTACTTCGCGCCGTCGCCTGCGAAGTAGTAGCCCGCGTCCGCGAAGGTGGACCAGTACGTGTCCTTGTAGCGCTGGTCGTCACCCCAGATCGTGCGCAACATACCGGGCCACGGCTTGTCGATCACCAGGTAGCCACCGGAGCCGAAGGGAACCTCGGTGCCGGAGTCGTCGACGACCTTCGCGGAGATGCCGGGAATCGGGCGCTGCGCGGACCCGGGCTTGGTGTGCGTGACACCGGGAAGCGGGGAGATCATGATCCCGCCGGTCTCGGTCTGCCACCAGGTGTCGACGATCGGTGCGGACCCGCCGCCGATGTGCTCGCGGTACCACATCCAGGCTTCCGGGTTGATCGGCTCGCCCACGGTGCCGAGCAACCGTAGCGAGGACAGGTCGTACCGGGCGGGGATGTCGTCTCCCCACTTCATGAACGTGCGGATCAGGGTAGGCGCGGTGTAGTACAGGGAGACCTTGTAGTTCTGCACGATCTCCCAGTGCCTGCCCTCGTGCGGGGTATTGGGCGTGCCCTCGTACACCACCTGCCTCGCCCGGTTGGCCAGCGGACCGTAGACGATGTAGGTGTGCCCGGTGACCCAGCCGATGTCGGCCGTGCACCAGTACACGTCCTCCCCCGCCTTGTGGTCGAAGACCGTGTGATGGGTGTAGGCCGCCTGTGTCAGGTACCCACCGGAGGTGTGCAGGATCCCCTTCGGCTTGCCCGTCGTTCCCGAGGTGTAGAGGATGAACAGCGGGTGCTCGGAGTCGAACGGCTGCGCGGTGTGCTCGTCGGGCTGCGAGTCGAGCAGCTCGTGCCACCAGAGGTCGCGGCCTTCCTTCCACGGGATCTCGCCGATCTCGTCGCCGGTGCGCCGCACGACGAGGAGTTTCTCCACGCTCTCGGCACCCTCCAGCGCCTCGTCGACGGCGGACTTCATGGGAGCGGCCTTGCCCCTGCGGTACTGGCCGTCCGAGGTGATCACGACCTTGGCGCTGGCGTCATCCACCCTGGTCCGCAGCGCGGCGGGAGAGAACCCGCCGAAGACGACGCTGTGCATCGCGCCGATCCGGGCGCAGGCCAGCATCGCGATGATGGCCTCGGGGACCATCTGGAGCTGGATGGCGACCCGGTCGTGCGCCGACACTCCGAGCGAGGTCAACGCGTTGGCTGCGCGGCAGACCTCGCGCTGCAGCTGCGCGTAGGTGATGTCGCGCGTGTCGCCGGGCTCGCCGACCCAGTGGATCGCCACCTGGTCGCCGTGTCCTGCCTCGACGTGCCGGTCGACGCAGTTGTAGGCGACATTGAGCTTGCCGCCCACGAACCACTTCGCGAACGGTGCTCCGGACCAGTCGAGTACCTGGCTCCACCGCGTGTCCCAGTGCAGCCGCTCGGCTTGTTCCTCCCAGAACCTTTCGCGGTCGGTTTCGGCCTTGGCATAAGCGTCCGCGGTCGCGTTCGCCTGCGCCGCGAACGCGGCACTCGGCGGGAACGTGCGGCTTTCACTGAGCAGGTTGTCGAGCGCGGGGGATTGCTCTGCCATGGTGCGGGGCCTCCTCGAGATCTTCGATGCCAGGGACCGTGTCGGCCGGGTGCCGGAATGCCACTGTGACACAAGCCATCGGCGATGCCGGTACGGTACTGACGCTAGTACTCCACCGAAACGGTCGCACCCGTATCGCATGCGAGCGGTTGATCTCGCCGCACGGCTGGTCCGAATCGCCTGCCGGGTGGAACGCGGCCGGTGATTCCTCGGCGAGTGGTGGCTGACCGGAGCCGGGATGGGGTTGATACGCGCAGCGTGCCGGGCGGCCGATAGCGTTGACCGTTGTGAGCGACCCACTTGCCCCCCTCCTGGACCTCCCGGACGTTCCCGACGCGGTGCGCGCGGCCCGCGACGCCGTGGACGCGGTGCACAACCATCCCGTCAACCGGCGGGGGTGGCCGACGACCGCCGCGGAAGCGACGGTGCGCGCCGCCCGCGCCTCGGCGGCCATCGACGGTGCCGACGTGGAACTGCCGGAGGGCGGCGAGGTGGACGAGCCGGTCCTGGCCGGGGCGCTGCGGGTGGGCGAAGCCCTCGGGTCGTTGCTTCCCACCTGGCAGCGAGCCCCGCTGCAGGTCCTCGCCAGGATGCACGTGCTCGCGGCCTCCGACCTGCAGCCCGATCCGGAGCAGCTGGGCAGGCCGCGCCGGTCCGGTGACGCCCCGGAACGTATCGAGATGTTGGCGCAGCTGCTCAGCGGGAGCACCTCGGTCCCTGGGCCGGTGCTGGCCGCTGTCGTGCACGGTGAGCTTCTCTCGCTCGAGCCGTTCGGTACGGCGGATGGCGTGGTCGCGCGCGCGGCCGGCAGGCTGACCATGATCGCGACCGGGCTCGACCCGAAGGGGCTGTGCGTCCCTGAGGTAGCTTTCCTGCGCCGGATGCGTCGCTACCGCGAGGCCGCCCAGGGGTTCGCGGGTGGCGAGCCGGAGGGCGTCGGGACATGGCTGTTGCTGTGCTGCGAGGCTTTCGAGGCCGGGGCGAAGGAGGGGCTCAGCATCGCCGATGCCGCGGCCGAGGAATGACCCTGGCGTTGCGCGTGCCGGGGGCGGCGAGCCGCACAAAGCGAGCCGCACAAAGATGGCGGCGCCCGCCGGCCGGAACCGGCTGACGCCGCCGCGTGGCGCAGGCTATCGGGTTACCATGCGTGCGTTTCGTGTCGTACTCAGTAGGACTCGGCGCCCGGCGTCCCAGTACGCAGTCCGTTTAACGACAAGCCTCCCGCGGCGTGCTCCGCGTGGGTGCCCGAAGTCCGCGCACGGAGTCCCTTCGGGGTGGATGAGACTTCTCCTTGTCTCCTCCCTGGCCTCCAGGAGTCCGCACCTTCTTTCTACCCAGTGATCTCCGTCGCTGCAAGGGGGTGGTGCGGTGCACCGGTACAGTGCGCGGATCCCGTGACTCGCCCCTGTTGACCTGCTAGGATGCTGTTCATGTGCCGGGGGGAGCTATCACCCTCAGGATCCTCATGACGTGCCTTTCCTGCGGTGCCGGAAGCCGTACCAGGTGGCTCCCGCCGCAACCGCAACCGCACCCACACCCACACCGAGCGCCACCGTGGTCGCGCTCGGGATCCTGGTCCGCATCGAGACCGGCTTCGAGAACAGCAGCACGGGCCACTCCCGTTCGGTGGCTGTGCGGCGAAGTGCCTTGTCCGGGTTGACCGCGCACGGGATCCCCACGGCCTCGAGCAGCGGTAGGTCGGTGCTGGAGTCGGTGTAGGCGTAGCAGCGGGTGAGGTCGTAGCCGTGCGCCTCGGCCAGGCTGCGCGCGGCGGTGGCTTTCTCCTCGCCGTAACAGTAGAACTCGACCTCGCCGGTATACCTTCCGCCGGCGATCTCCATGCGCGTTCCGACGCACAGGTCCGCACCGAGCAACTCGGCGATCGGCTCGACCACTTCCGCGCCGGTCGCCGACAGCACGACGACGTCGTGACCCTCGGCCTTGTGGCCCGCGATCATCTCGGCGGCCTCCGCGTAGACCAGCGGGTCGACCACGTCGTGCAGCGTCTCGTGCACGATCGCGCTGACCTGGGCGACGTCCCAGCCTGCGCACAGCGTCGAGATCTGCTCGCGGAGCCGTTCGGTCTTGGCGGCGTCCGCCCCGGACAGCGAGAACATCAGTTGGGCGTAGGCGCTCTTGAGCGCCGCACGCCGGTTGATCAGACCTTGTCGCAGCAACGGCCTGCTGAACGCGAGCGCGCTGGACGAGGCGATGACGGTCTTGTCGAGATCGAAGAACGCGGCGATGCGGTTGGCAGGCTCGGTTGGTGAGGCCGCGGCCGCCGTGTCGGGGAGGGGACCCATGCGAACAGCATAGGTTCTCGCGTCGGGTGTGACGTTCGGGGCGGTAGTCGGGCCACAGGTTGTCCACAACACCCCTGTTGTCCACAACCGGAGTGCCGGGCTGTTGGGAGCGGGACCGCGTAGGCGCGACGGTGTGCGGTGTCCGTTCGGTCAAACCGAGCACAGCCGGAGAACGGGGGACGCCATGACGGGACATCTGCCACTGGTCGTCGTCGACGACGAGGACCTTCTCGACCACGTCCTGCGGATCGCCGCGTCGGTCGGTTGCGAGGTGGAGTGCGCGCCGGATGCCGAGGCCGTGCGGCGAGGCTGGTCGCGGGCTCCGCTCGTGGTGCTCGACGAGACCGCCCTCACGCAGTGTGCAGGCAGGGATCTGCCGCGGGCGAGTTCGGTCGTGTTGGTGTGCGCCGCCGAGCTCGCCGCGCACACCTGGCAGCTTGTCTTCCGCACCGGCGTCGAGCACGTGCTGACGTTGCCTGGCGAGGAGTCCTCCCTCGTCGCTGTGTTCGCCGATGTGGTGGAGGGGCCGAGTGGCGGGGACGGCCGCGTGGTCGCGGTGGTCGGTGGGCGCGGCGGCGCGGGCGCCTCGGTGTTCGCGGCCAGCATCGGCGTGGCCGCCAGCCGTTCGGGGGAGGAGGCCGTGCTTGTCGACTGCGACCCGCTCGGCGGAGGGATCGACCTGGTGCTCGGCGCGGAGTTCGATGCCGGTTCGCGGTGGCCGGATCTGAGCCTGGGCTCGGGTCGGGTGTCGATGAGCTCGCTGCGTGGTGCGCTACCCCGGCTTTCCTACGGTAGTGGTGAGCTCTCCGTGATCTCCTGCGCCAGGGACGGTGCGAGACCGGATCCGGACGGGGTGGCCGCCGTCGTCGACGCCGGCAGGCGTTCCGGCGCCACAGTCGCGTGTGACCTCTCCCGCGAGCTCGCGCCGTGCGATCGCCGCGCGGCAGAGCTGGCCGACCTGGTGTGCCTCGTGGTCCCCGCTGAGGTGCGCGCGTGCACCGCGGCCACGCGGGTGCTCGAACGGCTGCGGCCACTGTCCGACCGGTTGGCCCTCGTGGTGCGCGGGCCCGCGCCGGAAGCGTTGCCTGCTGAGGCGATCGCCGAGGTGGTCGGGTTGCCCGTGCTCACGGTGATGCGGGCGGAACCGCGGTTGGGCAGCGCGCTCGAGCGGGGCCGGTTCGATCCCCGGCAGCGCGGACCGCTCGCCACCGGCGCGCGGGACGTCCTGCGCGCGTTGGCCGGTGGTCGTGACGAGCAGGTGGGAGCGGCGTGATGCGCGGGGAACGGTTCGGCAACGCGGGAGCGGCGTGATGCGCGGGGACCTTGTCGAGCGAGTTCGTCGCAGGCTCGCGGTCGACGGTGCGGACGTACGGCCGTCGGCTGTGGCGGACGCGGTGCGCGCCGAGATCGGCGGGGTCGCCGCGCACGGTGATGTTCTCGCCGCGTTGCACACGTTGCGCGACGAGCTCGAGGGGGTGGGCCCGCTCGAGAAGCTGGTAAGCGACCCGGCAGTGACCGATGTTCTCGTTACCGCCCCGGACCAGGTGTGGGCGGACGGTCCGGAAGGGCTGCGTCGGACCTCGGTCACGTTCCCGGACGAACCAGCGGTACGTCGCCTCGCGCAGCGGCTCGCCCTCGCGGCCGGCCGCAGGCTGGACGATGCACAGCCCTATGTGGACGGTTGGCTGCCGGGGACGGACTCGGATCGTCAGGTGCGGTTGCACGCGGTGCTGCCGCCCGTTGCCCCGGACGGCACCTGCCTGTCGTTGCGAGTGCTCCGGCCCGCCACCTACGACCTGGCGACGCTGACGCGGCTGGGCACGCTGGACGCCGGGACGGAGGCGATTCTCGCGGCCGTGGTCGCGGCTCGGCTGGCCGTACTGGTCACCGGTTGTACGGGGTCCGGCAAGAGCACGTTGCTCGGAGCTCTACTCGGAGCGGTGCCGCACGCCGAGCGGATCGTCTGTGTCGAGGACGCCGGTGAGCTGCGACCGGTCCATCCCCAGTTCGTCAGGCTGCTGGCCCGTCCCGCCAATGTGGAGGGAGTGGGCGAGGTAACCGTGTGTGACCTGGTGCGTCAGGGGCTGCGGATGCGGCCGGACCGGATCGTGGTCGGCGAGGTCCGGGGCAAGGAGGTCTGCGATCTGCTGAACGCGCTCAACACCGGCCACGACGGCGGTGCCGGGACGCTGCACGCGAACTCGCCTGCGGAGGTACCCGCCCGGCTCGAGGCGCTCGCCGCACTCGGCGGCATGCCGCGCGAAGCACTGCACAGCCAGCTGGCCGCGGCGGTCCAGGTCGTGCTGCACATGCGGCGCTCGGCAGGTGGCGGCCGCGTGCTCGCCGAGATCGGTGTCCCGCGCAGGGCACGGGGCGAGGTCGAGGTCGTCCCCGCGTGGCGGGACGGGCAGTGGGCCCGGTACGGGGACGCGCTCCGTGCCGCCCTCGACGATCGTGGGGTGCGGTGCGAATGCTGATCGCCGCCGTGCTGTCGCTTGCCGTCGCCCTGCTGGGTATGCCTGCCTGCCGGGGACGTGCCCGGTTGCGTGCGTTGCGGGGCTCCCGGCGGGATCGGCGTGGCGGATCCGCCGGGCGGGGCATGTGGCCTGGTGCCGCGCTGGTCGTGATCTGCATCGGCTCGGGGCTCGTCCTCGGCCCAGCCGGTGCGGGCGTGGCTGCCGCGCTGGGCCTACTGGTCTGGCGTCGGCAGCAGGTGCGTGGCAGGGAGCGTGCGCGCCAGGCTGCGCTCCGAGGGCTGTCGGTGGGCCTGGCCACCCTGGTGGCGGAGCTGCGTTCCGGTACCCATCCGGCGTCGGCGGCGGAGGCCGCGGCCGAGGACGCGTCCGGCTCGCACCGCTCGGCGGGCGCGGTCCTGCGGAGCGTGGCCGCTCTTGCGCGCCTCGGCGGAGATGTCGAGGCTGCGCTGAGCGGTATGCCGGCCACCGGGCCCGTACCGCGGCGACCCCTGGTCAAGTTGGCCAACGCGTGGCGGCTCGCGCAGGGCTACGGTGTCCCGCTGGCCGATGTGCTCGAGGCGGTGCGTGGCGACCTGGACGCGGTGGCAGGTTTCACCGCCCAGCACCGCGCGCGGATGGCGGGACCACGGACCAGCGTGCTGGTGCTCGCGGCATTGCCACTGCTTGGCCTGGCCCTTGGGCAGTTCATGGGCGCTCGCCCGCTGGACGTCCTCGGTTCGACGGCGCAAGGGCAGCTGCTGCTGGTGCTCGGTGGCGCGTTGCTGTGCGCCGGTCTCGCGTGGAGCGCCCGGTTGACCAGAGCGGAGGTGCGGCTGTGAACGCGGTGGCCGTCGGGGTGCTCGGTGTCGCCGTCCTCGCGTCACCGGCAGGCGTCGTGGCGGAGGCGCGTACACGCCGGCTGCTCGTCACCGGGGTGACCCGCGCGAGAGACGGGGTGACCGTGGATCAGGCCGTCCCGGCTTACGCCGCGGTGGTCGCTGCTGTGCTCGCCGCGGCGGTGGGCGGTGGCTGGTACGCGCTCGCCGTCGCCGCGGCCGTCGGCGCGGTGGCCTGGTGGGCGCGCCCGCGCCTGCGGGAGGTACTGGTCCGCGCGCGGGGTTCGGCAGCGGCCGAACAGCTCGATCTGGCGGCGTGTTTCGACTTGCTCGCCGCCGGTCTGCGGTCCGGGTTGTCGGTCCCGGATGCGGTGCTCGCGATCACGGGTGTGCTGCCCGAGCAGCCGGCAGGCGCGTTGCGGGCGACCGCCGATCTGCTCGCGCTCGGCGCCGATCCCGGCACGGCGTGGGAACCCGCACTGGCGTGCGAGCAGACCGCGGAGCTGGCACGCGCGGCGCGGCGGGCCGCGGTGTCCGGTACGGCGCTCGCGGGCGTGGCATGTGAGCTCGCCACGAGGGTGCGGGCGCGGCTGGCCGAGGGCGCGGAGGAGCGTTCGCAGCGGGCCGGGGTGCTCATCGCGGGGCCGCTCGGGTTGTGTTTTCTCCCGGCGTTCGTCTGTGTGGGGGTCGCGCCCGTGGTGCTCGGGCTCTTCGGCGAATTGACGACCGCGTACTGATCGCGCGGCCGGGCCGGAGCTCGAGGTGTATCAGTGGTGAACGCCCACCGGGGCGTTCGCGGGAGGTGGTGACTGGAGGTTTCGGAGGTGACCGTCATGTCGACGACACAGCGCAGCAACACTCCGCCCGGCAACCTCCCCCCTGGCGTGCCGAAGGGGATGCGGCCCCGGCTCGCGGCGCTGCGAGCAGCGGAGGACGGGATGGGCACCGTGGAATACGCCATCGGCACGCTCGCCGCGGCCGCGTTCGCCGCGGTGCTCTACAGCGTCGTGACCGGGGATTCGGTGGTGTCCGCGCTGACGGCGCTGATCGAACGAGCGCTCAGCACGGGGTTCTAGATGCTGGCGAAGGGAAGCTCGGAACGGGGATCGGTGACCGTGGAGGCGGCGCTCGCGCTGGCTTCCCTCGTCGCGGTGCTGGTAGCGACGATCGCGGGTGTCGCCGCGGTCACCGATCAGCTCCGCTGTACCGATGCCGCGCGGGAGGCCGCTCGACTGATCGCTCGTGGCCAGGCGGAGCGCGCGGACGAGGCCGTCAGCCGAATCGCGCCCGCTGATGCCCGGTGGGAGGTGGACGAGTCGACGAACGGTATCGCCGTCACGGTGACTGTCGTTCCGGCGGGCGGACTGCTGCCCGGGGTGATCGTTCGCGGGGATGCGTTCGCCGTCCCCGAGCCCGTGGCTGCGCAACCGGGCGAGCTGCAGGGCGGTGTGCCGTGACCGGCCGTGACGATGAGGGTTTCGCCACGGTGTGTGCCGCGGGGGCGGTGTTCGCGGTCCTGACCTTCTACGGCCTGCTGATCTGGCTGGGCGCTGCCACGGTGACCCGGCACCGCGTCGCGGCTGCCGCCGACCTTGCCGCGCTGGCCGCCGCGGCGCACGTCTCGGACGGCACGGACGGCGCGTGCGCGCAGGCGGGCCGGGTGGCCCGGCGGATGGACACCCGGCTGCGGGCATGCGAGCTGGACGGCCGGGATGCGCTGGTACGGGTGCGTGCGCAGCCGCCGCTCGTCCCGGCCGAGCTGGGCACGGTGACCGTCGGGGCGCGCGCGGGCCCCGTTGACCGCTGATCACGGACTGCGAGCGGTCGGCGAGAGTTTGGCGCGACCGTTGGGTGCCGGTCGTTCGTCGTGCAACGGCCACCGGTTACCGACCGCGTATTTCCGACGACGCGGAGTGTGTTGTTGAGTAGGTCACAGCAGGCCGAAGCCATTCGGTCGAGCAACCACAAAACATATGGGCGGGTCGTTCACGGCCCGGCGGGCGAGGTCGAGTACGACCGCCGGAGCAGGGCCGGTGTCGGCAACGTCGGCGGTGCCGCCAGCGGCACGGCCGCAGCCGTACCCAAGGCCGTGAGTGCCCCAGCCGCGATATGACTCTGGAGGCGGGAGATTCGATGTTGGACACCGTAGGGTGGCGGGACGCTTTCCGTATCGAGCTGCGTGCCGTCGCCATCGGTCTGGCCTCGCGGGGCTGGCCGGTGCTTCCGGGTAGCTACCCCGACAAGGCCGGGGATGCGCCGGAGCCGGTGCAGTCCGGCTGGGCGGACCGGCCGGCGATGCATCCGCAGCAGGTAGCGGAATGGTGGACCACCTACCCGTACAGCGTGCTGGTCGCGACCGGCACGATGCTGGACGCGGTCGAGGTCGACGCCGAGCTCGGTCGCGCTACGGCGACTCTGCTGCGTGCGTGCGAGCGTCCGGCGCCGATCGTGTCGATGCCCAACGGCAGGTGGTTGTTCCTGACCGCCGCCGGTGACGAGATACCGGCCGAGCTCCGCGCTCGCGAGGGTGTTCGCAGGCACGGGGAAGGTAGCTGTGTCGCCCTGCCCCCGACGCCGCTGGATCACGGGGTTGTGCACTGGCGCGTCAAGCCCGAGGTCTGGGGCTGGCAGCTTCCGCGCCCGAGCGCGATGCACGGCGTCCTGGTCCGGGCTCTGCGCGAGCTGACAGGCACGGCGGAGGAATCCACGCACACCGTGGAAACCTCCGCCGCCTGAGAGGGGTAGACGTGGCTGTACATCAACGTCGTGCGCCGTCGAGCGAGCGTGCGGGATCGCTCCCTCATCCCTCACGCTCTGGCCTTCTCGTCTCGACGGACGGCCCCGAGCACGATGTCGAGTACGGCCACCGCCCCTGCCTTGTCCAGCGGTTCGTTGCCGTTCCCGCACTTCGGCGACTGAACGCAGGACGGGCAGCCTGCCGGGCACTCGCAGTATGCGATCGCCTCCCGCGTCGCGGCCAGCCACGGGATGAGCGTGGCGTATCCACGATCGGCGAATCCCGCTCCCCCGGGATGCCCATCGTGCACGAACACCGTTGCCTCCCCGGTGTCCGCGTGCAGCGCAGTGGATACGCCACCGATGTCCCAGCGGTCGCAGGTAGCGAACAGCGGTAGTAGGCCGATCGCCGCGTGCTCGGCGGCATGCAGGGCACCGGGGACGCGCGCCGGTTCCAGCCAGGCGCCCCCCGGTGCCCTGCCATTCAGCAGGTCCTCGTTGATGGAGTACCAGACGGCACGCGTCTCGAGAGTCTGTTCCGGCAAGTCGAGCGGCACCTGGTCGAGGACTTCCCCACTGGGCAGCTTGCGCAGGTATCCGACGACCTGCTCGGTAACCGCGACCCGTCCGAGCGCCATGCTGATGCCGCCTGCCACCTCACGGGTGGACTCCTCGACGACCGTGATGTCGGTCACCGTCCGCGCCGAGGTGTTCCACTCCGGGTCCTCGGGGTGCACGAACGCGAGGCAGCGCTCCAGGTCCAGGTCGTCGACCACATAGGAGACACCCTGGTGCAGGTACACCGCCCCCGGGTGAACCGTCGAGCACGCCGTTGCCGGGTCGACGGTGCCCAGCACGCGGGCCGTGTCGCCCTCGACCACGGTGATCTGTTCGCCGCCGGAACCCCGGATACCCACCTGCTCGTGCGGGTGTCGCAAGGAGGTCCAGTACCAACCGCTGCTCCTGCGGCGCAGCGTGCCCTCCGCGGTGAGGTCGTCGAGCAGCACGCGGGTCGACTCGCCGAAACGCGCCAGCTCGCCCGCGCGGAGCGGGAGCTCAGCTGCCGCGCACACCAGGTGGGGCGCCATGACGTGCGGGTTGCCCGGGTCGAGCACGGCTGACTCGAACGACCGCTCGAGCAGCGCCTCGGGGTGGTGCACGAGGTAGGTGTCGAGCGGGTCGTCCCTGGCGATGTAGACGACGAGTGACTCGGCTCCCGCCCGGCCCGCGCGGCCGGCCTGCTGCCAGAAGGATGCCAGGGTGCCCGGGTAGCCGGCGAGTACGGCGGCGTCCAGGCCGGAGATGTCGACGCCGAGTTCCAGGGCGTTCGTGGTCGCCACACCGCACAGCCGCCCGTCCATCAACCTCGCTTCGAGGTCGCGACGTTCCTCGCCGAGCAGGCCACCGCGGTAGGCGGCGACCTGGTCGGCAAGGTCGGGATCCACCTCGGCCAGTGCGCGCCCCGCGGTGAGCGCCGTCAGCTCCGCTCCGCGGCGGGAGCGCACGAACACCAGCGTGCGGGCACCTTCGGTGACCAGGTCGGTGAGGACCCTGGCGGCTTCGGCGCCTGCCGAGCGGCGGATCGGTGCGCCGTTCTCCCCGGTGATCTCCGGTTGCAGGGGTGGTTCCCACAGCACGACGGTGCGCGCGCCGCGCGGGGACGCGTCCTCGGTGACCTCCTCGCACGCTTCTCCCGTCAGCCGGGTGGCGAATTCGGCGGCGTCGGCCATGGTCGCCGAGGCGAGAACGAACACCGGCTCGGCCCCGTAGTGCTCGGCGATGCGCCGTAACCGCCGGAGCAGCAGCGCCACGTGCGAGCCGAAGACTCCACGGTAGGTGTGGCACTCGTCGACGACGATGTAGCGGAGCCCGCGCAGCAGCCGTTGCCAGCGCGAGTGCCCGGCGAGGAGCCCGAAGTGCAGCATGTCGGGGTTGGTGAACACCCAGTTCGCGTGCGCGCGCACCCAGTCCCGCTCGGTCCGCGGGGTGTCCCCGTCGTAGGTCGCCGCGCGGACGGGGCCCAGACCCAGGCCGGTGATCGCCCGTAGCTGGTCGGCGGCGAGCGCCTTGGTCGGCGCGAGGTAGAGAACGGTTCCCGCGCGGTCGGTACCGCTGTCGTCGCCGCACAGCGCGGACAGCGCGGGCAGCTGATAACCGAGCGACTTACCGGAGGCCGTTCCCGTCGCGAGCACCACGTGCCGCCCGGACCAGGCAAGATCTGCTGCCTGCCGCTGGTGTGCCCAGGGGTGCGGGATGCCGCCGCGCTGGATGGCCTCGATGACCTCGGCCGGAGCCCAGTCCGGCCACGGCTCGGTGCGACCGTGCCGAGCGGGGATCCGGCTGTGGTGCGTGACCGGGCTGTCCTCGGCGGCCGAACCCGCGAGGATCCGCTCCAGCAACCGATCGGCCTGGCGTGACATCGCCTCGCAGACTAGCGGTTGCGTAGGGGCGGGCCGAAGGACTCCTCGGGTACCGAATACGCACGGAAGGAGCCCTTCGGCCCGCCCCTACGCGGATGACGGTGCGTGATGTGAGCAGCCCCATGCACACAGGACACTGCCGAACAAATAGACTCCGCCGACATCACCCGTGTGATGCAAATCCCACGTCAGTGGCGACTCATGTCTGGTTTCTCTGTCGGCGCTGGCGACACACGAGAAGTGGACGACAAACAGGAGGACGAATGTCCCGGCTATTCCTCGCGGACGGCCCCGAGCTGTCCGGAGGTGACTACGGCATCGTTGCCGTGGTCGCCGTGATCGCCCTTGCTGCATTGGCCGTCGGTTATGGCCTGCTCAGGGAGGTGCTGGCCACCGGCCAGGGCACCGAGAGAATGCAGGAGATCGCCAAGGCCGTGCAGGAAGGGGCAGCCGCTTACCTCACGAGGCAGCGCAACACCCTCGCCATCTTCGGCGCCGTGGTGTTCGTGTTGCTGTTCTTCCTACCGGCCGATGACTGGGCGGAACGCATCGGGCGCTCGATCTTCTTCGTCGTGGGCGCGGCGTTCTCCTTCGTCATCGGTTACCTCGGTATGTGGCTCGCCACGCGGGCGAACCTGCGGGTCGCGGCCGCGGCACGCGAGGGAGGCGGCAGGGAGCGCGCCCTGCGCATCGCGTTCCGCACCGGCGGGGTGGTCGGCCTGTTCACGATCGGCCTCGGCTTGTTCGGTGCCGCGGTCGTCGTGCTCGTCTACGCCGGCGAGGCGCCGAAGGTGCTGGAAGGCTTCGGCCTGGGCGCCGCACTGCTCGCGATGTTCATGCGTGTCGGCGGTGGCATCTTCACCAAGGCCGCGGATGTCGGTGCCGACCTGGTCGGCAAGATCGAGCAGGGCATCCCGGAGGACGACCCCCGTAATGCCGCGACGATCGCCGACAACGTCGGCGACAACGTCGGCGACTGCGCCGGTATGGCCGCCGACCTGTTCGAGTCGTACGCGGTCACGCTGGTCGCCGCGTTGATCCTGGGTAGCTTCGCCTTCGGGACCTCGGCGAGCGGCCTGACGTTCCCGCTGATCATTCCCGCCATCGGCGTGATCACGGCCGTGATCGGTATCTACATCACCCGCTCCCGTGCGGGTGAGTCGGGCCTGACCACGATCAACCGGTCCTTCTACCTGTCCGGGCTGATCTCGGCGGTGCTCTCGGTCGCGGCCGCGTTCATCTTCCTGCCCGGTCAGTTCGAGGACACCGAAGCAGGGGTGTCCCCGGCCGTCGCGGCCAGCGCCGCGGTGATCATCGGTATCGTCCTCGCGGGCGTCATCATGTGGTTGACGGGCTACTACACCGCTCCGGAGCGTAAGCCGGTGCAGCACGTCGCCGAGACCGGCCGTACCGGGCCGGCCACGGTCATCCTGTCCGGGGTGTCCGTCGGGTTCGAGTCCGCGGTCTATACCGCGCTGGTCGTCGCCGCGGCCGTCTACGGCGCGTTCCTGCTGACCGGTTCGGTGCTGATCGCGCTGTTCCTTGTCGCCCTGGTCGGCACCGGCCTGCTGACCACCGTCGGCGTCACCGTCGCGATGGACACCTTCGGGCCCGTCGCGGACAACGCGCAGGGTATCGCCGAGATGACCGGTGAGATCGAGGGCGAGGGCGCGGATGTCCTCGTGGAGCTGGACTCGGTCGGTAACACCACCAAGGCGGTGACCAAGGGCATCGCGATCTCGACAGCCGTGCTCGCGGCGACCGCGCTGTTTGGTTCCTACATGACCTCGATCAACGACCGGGTCGAGTCGATGGGCCTGACCGAGGGCGAGCTGCCCAACGCGTTCAGCACCCAGATCGTCAGCCCCAACACGCTCGTCGGCGTGATCATCGGTGCCTGCGTGGTGTTCATGTTCACCGGGCTGGCCATCAACGCGGTATCCCGGGCAGCGGGCGCGGTCGTCTACGAGGTGCGGCGCCAGTTCAAGAACATCCCGGGAATCATGGAGGGCACGACCAAGCCCGAGTACGGGCGGGTGGTCGACCTGGTCACCCGGGACTCGCTGCGTGAGCTGGCGACACCGGGGTTGCTCGCCATCTTCGCGCCGGTCGCTGTCGGCTTCGGCCTCGGCACGGGCGCGCTGGCAGGCTATCTCGGCGGAGCCATCACGGCCGGTGTGCTCATGGCGGTGTTCCTCGCCAACTCCGGTGGTGCGTGGGACAACGCCAAGAAGCTGGTCGAGGACGGCAACCACGGCGGCAAGGGCTCCGAGGCCCATGCCGCGACGGTGATCGGTGACACTGTCGGCGACCCGTTCAAGGACACGGCCGGTCCGGCGATCAACCCGCTGTTGAAGGTGATGAACCTGGTCGCGTTGCTGATCGCGCCCGCTGTGGTGCAGTTCAGCGTCGGGCCGGACGCATCGGCTCCGGTGCGGTACGTCATCGCGCTGGCTGCGGTGGCGATCATCGTGGTCGCGGTCGTCGTCGCGAAGCGCCGGGAGGGGTCCATCTCGGACAACCCGGCCGAGGAGGAAGCGCGTTCGTCGTAACCCGACACGCTGACACTGGCCCCGCCTCGCGTTCGAACCAGCGAGGCGGGGCCAGTTGTACTAGTGTCGGCCGTCGAACGCGGGTGACGAGTGAGTCGCTCGTGAGCGTGGCCGTGGTGAGTAGCCCGACTCGTGTATTCAGCCCCACGGACTCATGGAGGGGTGCAGGGAATGTGGCGAGGCATCGGCGCGCCGGCCGCCGTGGCGGTCCTGCTACTGGTCGCCGGATGCGGGGCGGGTGACGAGAACGCGGGGCAGGTGCGGCCGGAGCCGTCCCGGCAGCAGGCGGCCGAGTCCGACGGCGGCACGCAGGACTCTCGCGCGACCGAGTGGGCGGACTCCTACTGCAGCGCCACCTTGCGCCTCGTGCATGCCGTATCCACGTCCCCGCAGGTCGATCCCAGCTCGCCGGAGCGTGCCTCGAAAACCTCCATGGACATGCTCACGACTGTCTCGGAGGGGCTGCGACAGGCGGAGCGTGAGCTGGATGGGCTCGCCCCTGCCCCGATCAGGGGCGCCGATGAGGTACTCGAGCGCACCAAGGGCGAGTTCAGCGAGCTCCGGGACCGTTCGGAGAGTGCGCGGAACCGGCTCGCCGCGACACGGCAGCGGGAGGAGCCGGACGTCGCCGAGACCAGGTCGGCGCTGGACGTCACCAGTAACGTGCTGGACGAGGTCGGCGAGGTCAACTTGCTGGGCGGTATGGAGGAGATACCGGAGTTCGTCGAGGCGAGCCGGTCCGCACGCTCGTGCGCGGAGCTACTGTCGTCCGGGTCACGCCCCAGCTTGAACCCGGACGGGTCCCGGGAGTGACCCCGGCGGCGGGGCCGCGGGCGAGCCGGGTGCCACGCACCACTTCCATGCCCTCGAACGCGTGTTCTATGCTAGGGGGTGTGGCACAGCTGTCGTTCTTCTCGGCGGAGGCGAGTGCGCCCTGCGTGGCGGACCTCGCGGGCGTGCTGTGCGGGCACGGTCAGATCGTGAGCTTCGCAGACACGGCGGCGCGGTTGTCCGTGGTCACCGACGAGCACTGGCGCGCCGACGCCCTCGCAGAGGAGTGCGCCGAGCGCGGGATCGAGGCGGAGGTCACCTCCTCGGACGGTGGTTACCCGCTGGTGCGCACCGCGTTCCGGGCGGACCTGCTCGCGGTGGCGCAGGCGTGGAGCCGGGGGGCTGTCAAGGCGGTTCCCGCGGGCTTCATGCTGGACGGGGCCGCGTTGCGGTTGTGGATGCTGGCCTGCGGCAGGCGTGCGGAGCGCGGCTACCAGCTCCAGCTCGATCCCAGGGCGGAGGAGACACACGAGCCGCTGCTCCGTAGAGTGAGCGCTGCGGGCCTCGTGTCGGCGTCCGGTCAGGCGAACCTGCTCGGGCCGCGTGCAGGCGGGCCCGCGGTGCGGATCGCCGGTGTCAAGCGGATGCGCAGGCTCGCCGAGCTTGCCGGCCGGGCGCCGGTGGGTGCCGAAGCACAGTGGCCGGCCGAGTCGAGGGCGGTCGCCGCCTCGTGACCAGCGAAATCGGGCGAATACACCACCCTGCCGCGTGAATGTGGTGGCTGTGCATGCTAGTGGTGGAAATACGGCGCGGGTTGCTGTGTGTTCAGCACCCTTACTGAGCAATTAAGGTCTCAGCCCGAGTGAGTGCCGGACGTGGACTCCGGCTCGTGGCTGAGTGACAGGAGCGGAGGCTGCCGAGTAGTGGCTGGATCGACAGGGAGCAAGCGCGGCGGACGCGCCGCATCGAGCCAGACGGGGCGACGGCTGGTGGTCGTCGAGTCCCCGGCGAAGGCTCGCAAGATTGCCTCCTACCTGGGCAGCGAGTACGTGGTCGAGTCGTCGAAGGGGCACATTCGCGACCTGCCGCGCGGCGCGGCGGACGTACCCGCCAAGTACAAGGGTGAGTCGTGGGCGCGCCTCGGCGTCGACGTGGACAACGACTTCGAGCCGCTCTACATCGTCACGCCGGACAAGAAGTCCACCGTCACCGAGCTCAAGCAGCTGCTCGCCGATGCCGACGAGCTCTACCTCGCGACGGACGGTGACCGCGAGGGCGAAGCGATCGCGTGGCACCTGCTCGAAGCGCTCAAGCCCAAGGTCCCCGTACGCCGGATGGTCTTCCACGAGATCACCGAGTCGGCGATCCAGGCCGCCGCGGAGAACCCCCGCGAGCTGGACTCGAACCTCGTCGACGCGCAGGAGACCAGGCGCATCCTGGACCGCCTGTACGGCTACGAGGTCTCGCCCGTGCTGTGGAAGAAGGTCATGCCGAAGCTGTCGGCGGGCCGGGTGCAGTCGGTGGCTACCAGGGTCATCGTGCAGCGTGAGCGGGAGCGGATCGACTTCACCTCGGCGTCGTACTGGGACATCGCCGCGACCATGGACGCGGGCTCCAGCGGTGAGCAGTCGGCTGCCGCGACGTTCTCCGCGCGGCTGGTCTCCGTGGACGGGTCCCGGCTGGCCACGGGCAAGGACTTCGGCTCGAACGGCCGGTTGAAGGACTCGGTCGCGGCGAGCTCCGACGTGCGCGTGCTGGACGAGGCGGAGGCCACCCGGCTCGCCGAGGCTCTCGACGGCAGGCCGTTCACGGTCAGCAGCGTCGAGTCCAAGCCGTACACCCGTAAGCCGTACGCGCCGTTCATGACGTCGACGCTGCAGCAGGAGGCCAGCCGGAAGCTGCGGTTCGCGGCCGACCGCACGATGCGCACCGCGCAGCGGCTCTACGAGAACGGTTACATCACCTACATGCGGACCGACTCGACCACGTTGTCGGACACCGCGATCACCGCGGCGCGCAACCAGGCGACCGAGCTCTACGGGTCCGAGTACCTCTCCCCCAAACCCCGCCAGTACAACCGCGCGGTGAAGAACGCCCAGGAGGCGCACGAGGCGATCCGCCCGGCGGGCGAGTCGTTCCGCACCCCGGGGCAGGTCGCGGCGGAGCTGGAGACCGACGAGTTCCGGCTCTACGAGCTGATCTGGCAGCGCACCATCGCTTCGCAGATGGCTGACGCCAAGGGAACCACGATGTCGGTGCGCATCACCGGTGTGGCCGCGGGCACCGGCGAGGAGTGCGTGTTCTCCGCGTCCGGGCGCACGATCACCTTCGCGGGTTTCCTGCGCGCCTACGTCGAGGCTGTGGACAGCGAGGCCGGTGGCGAGGCCGACGACGTCGAGCGCAGGCTCCCGAACCTCGAGCGTGACCAGGAAGTGAGCGCCACCTCCCTTGTCCCGGACGGGCACTCGACCAGCCCGCCCGCCCGCTACACCGAGGCGAGCCTGGTCAAGGCGCTCGAGGAGCTGGGCATCGGCAGGCCGTCGACATACGCGTCGATCATCAACACGGTCCAGGCGCGTGGCTACGTGTGGAAGAAGGGGTCGGCCCTCGTGCCGTCCTGGGTGGCTTTCTCGGTCGTCGGTCTGCTCGAGAAGCACTTCGAGCGGCTCGTCGACTACGACTTCACCGCCGCCATGGAGGACGAGCTGGACGCGATCGCCTCCGGCAATCAGGAGCGGACGCGCTGGCTGTCCGGCTTCTACTTCGGTGGCGACATCGGTCCTGAGGGGTCGATCGGGCGTTCCGGGGGCTTGAAGAAGCTGGTCGGTAGCGGTGTGGAGGACATCGACGCGCGCGAGATCAACTCGATCCCGATGTTCACCGACGAGAACGGCACGACCGTCTACGTGCGGGTCGGGCGCTACGGCCCGTACCTGGAGCGGGAGGTCGACGGCAGCTCGCAGCGTGCGAACCTGCCGGACGACCTGCCGCCGGACGAGCTGACCCACGAGGTGGCCGAGAAGCTGTTCGCCACCCCCGCCGAGGGCAGGGTGCTGGGCACGGACCCGGATACCGGGCACGAGATCGTGGCCAAGGACGGGCGGTTCGGCCCGTATGTCACCGAGATCCTCCCGGATGAGGACGAGCAGGCCGCGAACGGTTCGACGGAGAAGTCGGAGAAACCGGCGAACGGCGAGGCCGCGAAGAAGGGGCGCAAGACCACCAAGAGCAAGAAGCCCAAGCCGCGCACGGCGTCGTTGCTGAAGTCGATGTCGCTGGAGACGGTCACGCTCGACGACGCGCTGAAGCTGCTCGCGCTGCCCAGGGTGGTGGGCACCGATCCCGAGTCGGGTGAGGAGATCACCGCCCAGAACGGCCGGTACGGCCCGTACCTGAAGCGGGGGACGGACTCTCGGTCGCTGGAGACGGAGAACCAGATCTTCGAGATCACGCTGGACGAGGCGCTGAAGATCTTCGCGGAACCCAAGCGCAGGGGCAGGCAGGCCGCCGCGAAACCGCCCCTGCGGGAGCTGGGTAACGACCCCGCGAACGGCAAGCCCATGGTGGTCAAGGATGGGCGGTTCGGCCCGTACGTCACCGATGGCGAGTACAACGCCTCGTTGCGCAAGGGTGACACGGTCGAGGAGCTGACCGATGAGCGCGCGGCCGAACTGCTCGCCGAGAAGCGTGCCAAGGGTCCTGCACCGAAGAAGCGCCGGACAACGGCCAAGTCCAAGTAGGCCCGGGAGTGGTTCTCGCCTGGGCTGCCGGCAGGCAGCCGGGGGACGGCACGCCTCCGCGGTGTGACCGAGCGTGCCGGCCGCCAGGACTTTTCCCTCGCACGTATTACTGACGGTATCCATCGGTGTCGCTACGCTTGTGCGTTGGCGAGGCTGTCGGACCGGGAGGGAAGCGCCATGAGTGCACCATCGAGCGCGGACGGCACTCAGGAGCCCCCGCCGCAGCCGATGTTTCCCGACCCGCTCGCCGGGCTGATCACCGGCGAGTCGACGCAGGCAGCCGTGCCCGGTACCGACAGCAGTGGTTTCGACGCGCCGACCCGGCGAACCTTCGAGGGCAACCCCGACGGTCTCGACGCGATGCTGCGCGTGGTGCTCGATGACGAACCGCACGAGCGTGCGGGCAGCCGGACGACCCAGCACGGGGCGCGCGAGCAGCCGCCGGGGGATCGTCAGCCGCAAGGCAGGCGTGGCTTCGGGCCCGCCCAGCGCATGATGTCGGATGCGAGCGAGCAGGCCAAACGGGTCCTCACGGACGCGGACACCAAGTCGTCTGCCGGTGTGGCCGTGGCGGTTGTCCTGATCGTGCTGTTCGTGATCATCGCCGTTTCCCTGCTCGCCAGCCTGGTGGGTCTGCTGTCCGCGTAGCTCCATCGAGTGAGTGCCGGAGGGTGTTCGCCCAGCTCCTGTACGTGCTTGTGCGGGGATCAACAGACACGCCGCACGGCGGGCGCTACGCTGACGGCTGTGTCGGCGTAACGCCCGGCGGTGCATGCGCGGTGTAGTTCCCCGCCGGGTGGCGCCGGCTACGCACGTAGAAGCCGCGTGGCCGGAAGTCGTACGAAACGTTTGGACTGTGCACGGTGCACATGCGCGCACGGTCCTGCGCGGAAGCGGGGTGGGGCGCATCGCTAGCGAAGCTGTGGAGGACGGTGCCGCCGAGACGGGTGGGCTCGCGTCGCCCTCGATCGTCTACCGCGCCCGACGGGTCCTCGCGATCAGGCCGTTCCGCAGGCTGTGGGGCGTCACCTACCTGTGTAGCACCGCCGACTGGTTGACGCTGCTCGGGCTGACCGGCTACGTCACCAAGCTGACGGACAGCTACATGGCGCAGAACTTCGCCTTCACCGGCGTCGTGTTGACCCTGCTGCTGCCTGGCCTGCTGTTCGCCCCGCTCGGCGGCCTGCTGGCCGACCGGTTCGACCGCCGCACGATCATGGCCAGTGCCGATGCGATGCGGTGCGGGCTGCTGCTGTCCATCGCCATCGTCGGCGAGCCGCTGTGGTTGTTCATCGGTAGCTTCCTCGTCGGGTTCTGCTCGATGCTGTGGATCCCGTCCAAGGACGCGGCGGTGCCGAACCTGCTGCGCAGGCCGGACCAGGTGGAGACGGCGAACCAGCTCAACATGGTGATGACCTACGGCGTCGCCGTGGTCAGCGGCGCCGGTCTGTACGCGGTGATCACCGGCATCGGCCCCGCGCTCGGCCTGGGGGAGGCCGTGCTGGGCACGCTGGGCCTCGCGAAGATCATCCTGGTGATCAACGCGTCGCTGTACCTGGCGAGCGCGATCCTCATCGCCACCCGCATCCCCGAGCTGTCCAGGCGCAACGTGCATCCGGTTCGGTCCGACCATGCCGCCGCGGTCCCGAAACGGGACGGGCAGCCACGGCGCGGCCTGTTCGGGATGATCCTCGACGGGGCACGGTACGTGCACGGGAACCGGCTGGTGCGCGGCCTGCTGGTGGGCATGCTGGGGGCGTTCGCGGCGGGCGGCGCGGTCATCGGGTCCTCGAACGCCTATGCCACGAGCCTGATGGCGGGCGACGCGGCGTTCGGGTTGCTGTTCATCGCCGTGTTCACCGGGATGTCGCTTGGCATGACGGGAACGTCCCGGCTGGCGAGACGCCTGCCGCACGAGCGGCTGTTCGGCCTCGCGATCGTGAGCGCGGGCATCGCGCTGTGCGTGGTCGCGCTCTCCCCCCACCTGTTCGTCTCCCTGCTCGCGGTGGGCCTGGTCGGCGCGTGCGCCGGGGCAGCGTTCCTGGCAGGTGTGACCATCATCGGCACGCGGATCGACGACGACATCAGGGGGCGCATCAACGCCATCTACCAGTCGTTGATGAAGGTGGTGCTCGGCGGCACGATGGCGGCGGTGCCGCTGCTGATCGGGCTGATGCGGCCCCGCACGGTCTCGATCTTCGGCAACCCCGTCGTCATCGACGGAACGCGCCCGGTGCTGCTCAGCGGCGGTGTCCTCGCCGCCCTGGTCGGCCTGATCGCCTACTGGCTGATGGACACGCGCCGCGGTGCCCCGGTGCTCGCGGACCTGCGCAACGCCCTACGCCGCAGCCCCCGGCGCGTCAACGGCCTGCTCATCGCGATCGAGGGCACCAGCAGCACAGACACGCAGATCCAGGCCGCTGCGCTGGCCGACCGGTTGAGCAAGCAGCCACGGCCCGTCCGGCTGGCGACCGACCCCGCGCTGAACGACCACCAGCTGTCGGCCTTGCTGTCCGCGACGTCGTTGACGGGGGCGCGGGCCAGGGCGCTGGCAGCGGCGGCCGTGCGAGCCGACGTCGTCGAGCGGGACGTGCGCCCCGCACTGGACCAGGGGGCCGTCGTGGTGATGGAGCGTTTCGTGGACTCGCCGGTCGCCCAGCTGACCGCCGAGGCAGGGCTGGATGCCGAGGAGCTCGAGGGGTTGGCCGACTGGGCGACCGGCAGCCTCCGCCCGGACGTGACGGTCCTGCTCGACATCGAGCCGGACGCCACGGCCGGGCAGGTCGCGACCGATCAGCGTTGGCGCATCCGGGGGCTGCTCGCCGAGATGGCAGCGGCCGACCCCGGGCGCTATGTCGTCGTCGACGCCGAGGGCAACTCCGAGGAGGTCGCCGACAGGGTGCACACTGCAGTGAAGGCGGCTCTCGTGGACAGGGGGCTACTGGCGGCGACGCCGACGGCGCGACGGGCGGAGGTCGTGTGAGTACGCGGACGGTGTGGTCCCAGCTGGTGGGCCAGGAGCCGGCGATCGAGACGCTGTCGGCAGCGACGGTCCGGTCCGAGGCGATGACGCATGCCTGGCTGTTCACCGGCCCGCCCGGCTCGGGCCGCTCGGTCGCTGCCCGCACCTTCGCGGCCGCGTTGCAGTGCTCCGAGGGTTCCGGCTGCGGGCAGTGTTCCGGGTGCACCACGGCGCTGGCAGGCACGCATGCCGACGTCCATCCGGTCGTGCCGGAAGGACTGTCCATCTCGGTGGCCGAGATGCGCTCGCTCGTGCAGACCGCGGCACGCCAGCCGACCACGGGCCGGTGGCAGATCGTGATCATCTCCGATGCCGACCGGCTGACCGAGGGGGCGTCGAACGCGCTGCTGAAGGCGATCGAGGAGCCCCCGGCGCGCACGGTGTTCCTGCTGTGCGCGCCCTCCGATCACCCGGAGGACGTCTCCGTCACGATCCGTTCCCGCTGCAGGTTGGTCGCATTGCGGACGCCGCCGCCGTCGGCGATCGCGCGGGTACTCGTCGAGCGGGACGGGGTCGATGCCGGCGACGCGGAGTGGGCCGCATCGGTGTGCGGTGGGCACGTGGGCCGGGCGCGCAGGTTGGCCACCGACCCCACGGCCCGGGAACGCAGGGCCGAGGTGCTGCGTATCCCGACGAACACGCGGCGGCTGACCGATGCCTTCGACTGCGCCGACGTGCTGATCCGGGCGGCTGAGGCCGACGCGGACGAGGAGAGCAAGGCCCGGGACGATTCGGAGAAGGAGGAGCTGCGTACGGCGATGGGCGCCGACGGCACCGGCAAGGGCACCGCAGCCGCCAAGCGCTCCGCCGACGCGGCCGTCAAGCAGCTGGAGAAGCGGCAGAAGATGCGTGCCACGCGCACCCAGCGCGACACGTTGGACCTGGCGCTGGTCGACCTGGCCGGGTTCTACCGCGACGTGCTGGTCGTCGCGGCCGGTCAGGGTGAGCGGGAGCTGACGCTGAACCACCCCGATCACGCCGAGCACATCAGGGACGCGGCTCGGCGGTGGGAGCCGGAGGCCGCGCTCCGCCGCCTCGAGGCGGTGCTGGCCTGCCGCGACGCGATCCGCTGGAACGTCAAGCCGCGCATCGCGGTGGAGTCGATGGCGGCCGCCCTGGTCGGGTAGTTCGCGCATCACCGGCGTGCGTGGTCGTCAGGCCCCGGCACATCCGGTGGAAGTGAGGTCAGTCCTCGACTCAGGCGCGGGGTCGTGGTGTGGGGACCCGGCCGGCTCCGGGGCCACGCCTGCCCGCGGTGATCACGAGCGCCACCCCGGCCAGCAGGGCGGCTGCCCCGCCGAGGGAGATCGGGGTCGCGGAGTAGGCGGGCCCGGCCAGCTGGGCGATATCGTCGCTGGGCACGGGCCCGGGGTCGGTCGGTGCGCAGACGACCCCGCCCTCGGGCGCGTAGGCACTGGCGACCTGCTCGCCGATGGTGTGCTGGGCCAGCGTCGACGGCGGGTCGATGCCCTGTTCGAGCAGTGCCTCGGCCAGCGCCTCCGTCGGCAGCAGCTGCACGTCGAGCAGGCGGGCAGACGCGCCGAGGTGGTGCCCGGGGAACGGCAGGTCGTCGGTCCGGGTGCGCTCGTCGAGCCCGGCGATGCTCAGGCGCAGGATGAACAGGTCGGTGACGTGCTCGTCGGCCTCGGACGGCAGCGGCAGCGCCGCACCGTCGTCGTCGGCGGCGACCCCGCCGACGATCGGCAGGTCGCCGAGGTCGTCGTGGGCCGAGAGGTCCTCGAAGCCCTCGGTGGGAACCCCGATGGGGATGTCGATGCGGGGGTCGTCCTCATCGAGCTCGAACAGGGGCTCGTCCTCGAACGACCCTTCTATCTCGGGGTGCCGGTAGTCGATCTCCGAGGTCTCCGCGTCCCCTGTCGAGGTCGCGGTCAGCTCGGGCTCGCGCGCGACGTCGAGGTCCAGCCCGACCGGCCTGCTTGCCAGGACGCTGATGTCCTCGCCTTCGAGGGTGCTCGTGGACGTCACGGCGCTGGTGCCGGCCTCGTCGTCCGGCTCGCTGAGCGTGACACGGGAGCGTGAGGACAGCCCGTCGGGCATGCTCACCAGCGAACCGGACACGCCGTCCGGCGGATCCGTTCCGGCGAGCAGCCCGCCGAGCGTGCCGAGGGTGCCCTCCGGTTCGTAGCCGTCGGGGAACGGAAGGTCGAGGTCGCGAAGCGGGATATCGGGCAGGGTGAATACGGCGCTGCCGAGCGCTACCGACTCGGCCTCGAGGTCGGCTTCGGCGATCGGGTCCACGCAGGGGCCTGTGGCCTCGCTCCACCGCGCGTGCACGCTGCCTTCCAGGTCACCGGTCCGGGCGAGAATGGCGGCCGGTGGCTCGGACGGTTCGATGTCCCCGGTCCGGGGTTCCTCGTTGTCCTCGAGCGCGGTCTGCAGCAGGGTGCCGGGCACCGGTCGGGGGATCGTGGACGCGCCCTCCGTCGCCGACCCGTGCGGTGCGGCCTGTGCCATCGCGCGCTCGAACCGCGCACTGCTCGTCGAGTTGGCCCGGGCGCTGGTCAGGCCCACGCCGTTGTCGGTGGCCAGCAGCCGGTCGTCGGCCTGCACGTCGTCGAGCTCGGTCAGGATCGAGTCGGCGGGTATCGAGCTGGACAGCACCCGTGCCAGCCCGAACGCCGTCCCGGCGTGGCCGACGGCGTGCCCGTCGGTCGGTGGGGCGTCCGCCCCGGCGGGAGCTGCCGCGAGCGCGGGCAGCGCGCAGGCCAGCAGCATCGCCGACAGGCGAAGCGAACGTCCGTGCATCGGCACCTGCCCTTCGAGAACGATGATCGCCCACCGAATCGTAGGGCACGGCCGGTGCGGCCCGCCTGCTGCGATGACGGGGGTGTGCGGGTGGCGCGATCGGGGTCGCTACACTGTCTACGCACGCCGCCTTAGCTCAGACGGTCAGAGCGATTCACTCGTAATGAATAGGTCAGGGGTTCGAATCCCCTAGGCGGCTCAGCCAGTGGCCAGGTCGTTTCCGGAGTCCGGGGGCGGCCTGGCCACTTCTGTGTAGCTAGACATGTAGCTATGTGGGGCTAGTATGGCTCCATGAGCACGTCTCAAGAGCCTCAGACGCGGCAGCGCGGCGAGATCGTGCGGCTACCGAGCGGGTCACTCAGGGTGAAGGTGTACGCCGGGATCGACCCTGTGACGAAGAAGCGGCACTACCGCACGGAGGTAGTCCCACCTGCGTCAGATCCCGCGAAGCAGCGGAAGCAGGCGGAGAAGGTTCGTACGCGCCTGCTCAGCGAGGTTGACGAGAACCGCCAGGTACGGACCAGCGCGACTGTCGGTCAGCTTCTGGACGAACATGTCCAGTACTTGAGCGTGGAGGAAAACACCCTCGCTGGATACCGGTCACTTATCGAGCATCACGTTCGGCCACTGCTTGGTGACGAGCGGCTCGGCCGGGTGGACGCGAAGGTCCTGGACTCGTTCTACAGCGAGTTGCGACGGTGCCGCGCGCATTGCCGGGGTGGGCGGTATACGGAGCATCGCACTGATCGAGAGCACGAGTGCGACGATCGGTGCAGGCCCCACCAATGTCGATCGCTGGGTAATGGGTCCATCCGGAAGGTTCGGGCGATTCTGAGTGGTGCGGGCAAGCGTGCACTCCGTTGGGGCTGGGTGGGTGTCAACCCATTCGACATGGCTGAGCCGTTGCCTGCGGCGCGTCCCGATCCGCAACCGCCAAGCCCGGATCAGGCCGCAACGATCGTCAACGAGGCGTGGGCCGATCTCGATTGGGGCATGCTGGTCTGGCTGGCGATGGTCAGTGGTGCGCGCCGTGGGGAGCTGTGCGCGCTGACGTGGAAATGCCTGGATTCCGATACCGGGGTGCTGACGATCCGGTCGAGTATCGCCCAGAAGGGCCGCAAGACGTGGGAGAAGGAGACCAAGACCCACCAGCAGCGTCGCATCACTCTCGACGAGCAGACGGTTGCCCTCTTGAAGGCGTACCGGCAGCACTGTGCTGAACGCGCCGGAATCGGGACTGAGATGCCCGGAGAGGCGCGGATCTTCTCGACGGACCCGGTTGGGCGGAGTTGGCTCAAGCCGGACACTGTGAGCCAGCGCTACGCGCGCATGTGCTCGCGTATCGGCTGGGACATGAACATTCACCAGCTTCGCCACTATTCGGCAACCGAACTGATCGCTTCAGGCGTGGACGTGCGCACCGTCGCCGGGCGACTCGGCCACGGGGGCGGTGGGGCGACGACCCTGCGGGTGTACAGCGCGTGGGTGGCCGAGGCCGATCAACGGGCGGCGGGGAGTCTGGCCGGGCGGATGCCGGAGCTGCCGGTAGACCTGGCGGGCACCAACTCGTTCAGCGTGTCCCAGGGTAATGAGGCTTCTGGCGGCGAGAGCCCGTACCAGAAAATCGCTGCTGATCTGAAGGGCTCGATTGCCTGTGGGGTGCTGAATCCAGGTGACGCGCTTCCGACGGTCGCCAAGCTCGCCGAGCGCTACAGGGTGTCGGCTGGTACGGCCCAGCGCGCGATTGCCGCGCTCCGGGCTGAAGGGCTTGCGACTGTCAGTCGGGGGCGTCGGGCGACAGTTGCCGATCCGGCGGTCAGCGTGGACGCCGCACCTGCCGAAGTCGTCAGCCTGCGGAATAAGAGGACGGCAACGTAGGTTGTTGTCGCGTCGTCAGGCCAGAGTTGGCTGCTCCGTGACCCCCAGAATGTCCAGCACCGGCCGGTAGATCTGATCAGGGGCGATGAACCGCGTGAGCCGACGTCTATCGATCCACGTCACGTCAGCATTCTCGGCAGGATCGGCGTTCTGGGCGTCCCCGGCCACGTACTCGCAGAGTACGTAGTCGCACCGCACGTTGGTCGCAGGATGCAATCGACTACCTATGCTGCGCACGGCGAGGCATCGGACTCCGGTTTCGGCCACTGTTTCACGGACCGCTACCGCTTCGGCCCGGGTGCCCGGCTTGACGATGCCAGCGGGGAATTGCCACGTGAGCCCACTCGCTTCATCGCGCCGACACACGATGAGAACGTCAGTCTCCTTGGTGACAACCGCGATCGCGACGCGCAGCTCGTGACCGGCCGGACTGGATTGCCTCGGAATCTCGACGTCCGGGAAGTCTTCATCAGCATCCGGGGAAGTCAGCAACTCGGTGATGCTGATACCGAAGATGCGTTCGAGTAGCCGTGTTGTCGCTGGCCTCGGCTGGCCGACAGGGTTGCCGTTCACGCCACGACCGGAAGCAAGCCTCTGAAGGTGACGTGCGCTGAGCGTTCCGGGCTCGCCGTGTTCTCTCGCGAAGGTCTCGGCGTACTTGGCGAACTCTTCGAACGTTTGCCGTCGCTGCCAGATCTGTTGTTCCAGCACGGTACGCGGAGACCGTTGGCTAGGCCGTCCCTGCGGCATGTTCATCCCTCCCGCCAGATGTCCCGCGATGTCGTGTGTATGTCGCCCGCGTGTCGTTTCGCTCAATACGAAGCTGATCGAAACTTGATTTCAGTATCGCACGGCATGTAGCGGCTGGTCACTCAGGTGGTTCAAGTGGAGTCTTCGACGGTGAACGGTGGTCTGGAGCGGGATGGCGCCGGGAAATTGCGGCGCATTCGCGCTGCGTGGGTGGGCTGTGTGTCCGACGGATACGAACACATTGTCACGCACGCGGAGCTTTCCGGCGGGCTGTACCGGTGGCTCGGGTCGCACCGGCAACGTGGGTTGTATCGGGCGTTGTGCGGGCATGTGGTGATGCCGGGCTCCATGGTGGACGCACCTGGCCCGCGGTGCCGAGTGTGCCTCCGCTTTTTGCACGTGCATCCGAGTGTGGTCACTCCGGAGCGCGCCCACGAACTGCGGCTGCGCCGCAGGTCGGGGCCGATGGCGGGTGCTCTGGCGCGGTTGATGGCTCCGGTGGGAACGGGCATGACCCCGACCTCGCCCGTTCCCACCGGTCTCCACCCCGATTGGGGTGAGACGTGATGGGGGTGCGGCTGCTGCTGGCCCGGCCGCTGCCGGGCACGGTCGGCGAATCCCGGCGTGTGACGCACGTCTTCCCGGAGCCGGAGAGCGTGCCGGGCCGGTTGGATGCCTACTGCGGGGCGTCGTTCGGCGTGGGCGAGCTGGAACTGCTGGACGGCATCCGGGGCATGCCGTGTGAGCCCTGCCTGCTGCTGGCACCGCCACCCGGCGGGCGGCTCGACGGTGGTGCGGGCGATGGTTAGCCCGATGGTGATCTCGGACGCGTGGCACTGGACCGGGGTGCATTGGCACGGCTATGTGATTGCCCGCGCCGACAGTGCGTGCCCGCTGCTGCGGTGCCGGTCTGCGCGGTTGGCGCGGGTGCCGGACGCGGTGTTGGTCGATCCGGTCGCGGTCGCGGACTGGATCGAGCAGCACACCCGCGCACACCTCTATCCGCGTCAGACGTGGGCACCGGCGGACCAACGGTGGGTGCGTTGTGGCGATGCCGAGGATCTGGCCCGTTCCCGTCGTATGCATTTGGCGATCGCCTCGCGGGGTGACTCGCTGTATCTCGATATCCCGACCGCGACCGGCGTGTTGTTTCTGTTCGTGGAGGCCGTCACCGATGAGCACTGCCTACACCCCCACACCACCGACCCCACCGACGAGGAGGGAGACGGAGCGTCAGCCGGGACCGCCTGATTCCCCCGCGTTGGGTGGGTGCCCGCAGGGTGGGGCGCACGCCCCGGTCCCCGTGCAAGGCGGTGGTGGGCAGGTCTGCGCGAAGTGTGGCCAGCGATGCTAGACGACGAGCAGCACGGCGAGAGCGGCGGCGTGGAGGCGATCGCGGCCCGGTTGGAGGCGATCACAGCCCGCCTGGATGGGTTGGCCGCGCGGGTGGATCGGCTGGCCGAGACCGTGGCTTGGCTGGTCGAGCAGACCGGCTGTGACAGCTCCCCGGACGGTCTCGATACCGGCCCACGCGAGTCCGGATCGTGACGGGCGTGACGGGTTCTCGACCCACTGTCACACCCGTCACCCGCATCGCTTCCCCAGCTCACCACCCGTGCCAGCCCGTCACACGACGCGTGACAGGTCCGGCGCACTGTGACGGGTGGTCGTGACGGGCTACTCCTCGTCCTCATCGGTCTCGTGATCGTCCCTGTGGTCGTGTTGGTGGGTGTGGATGGCGGTGTGGATGTCGGTGGTGCGGTAGCCGCGTACTTGGCGGGGTGTGCCGTCGTCGTCGGGGATGCGGCGGCGGACGGGGGTGCAGCCGTGTTCGCTCATGTGCCGTGCGAACGCGGTGGGTTCGGCATTCAGGGCGTCGAGCAGTTCGGCGGTGGGGATGAACTCGCGTCCGTCCTCGGCGTCGAGGTCCTCGGCGAGATAGTCGGCCACGGAGGCGAGCGGTTCCGGCATCCCGTCAGACGGGGACGGAGTCGTACTCCCGCTACCGATTGCTGTGGCCGCTGTGGGGTGATCGATCTGTGGTGCGGGTTCGGTGCCGGTGGCGTGCCCGGTCAGGGTGCCCTCGGCCTCGCGGAGGGCGTGGCCGCGTTGGCAGATGGTGCGCCAGTCCTGTCCGGCCATGTAGTAGGTGCGCACGGTGGTGGCCAGCTCGTCGCCGGGGGTGTCGGCCTCGCCGTCGGGGCGGAGGATGCCCACGCCCTTGTGCGCGGCCAGCAGGCGGCTGGCGTCGTGGCCTCGGGTGTTCATCTGTTCGCCGAGGATGATGTTGGAGTCGCGCCAGTCCATCACCCGCAGCGCGAACCGCGAGCCCAGCACCGCCCGTAGGCCGGAGGGGATGGTTTTGGAGTCGGGTCGCTGGGTGGCCAGGATCAGCACCACCCCGGCGGCGGGTGCTTTCTTGGCTAGCCAGGTGAGTAGTTCGCCGATGTGTTCTCCGGCGGTGAGTTTCCGCCCGCCCACAGTGACGGGCGTGCGGTCTTCCAGCGGGACTTGGACCTCGTCGATGACCAGGGCGGTGATCGGCATGTCCAACGCGGTATCGCGGGCCATGGCGGGGGTGATCTTGGATTCGGGACAGGTGGCATCATCCAGCGTGCGCATGCGCCGATACCGGCCTTGGACCTCGCCGACGAGTTCAAGAAGCCAGTCTCGCAGGGTGAGTACGTGCTCGGGTTCGTCGCCGGAGAGGAACCGGTGGGCCACCGTCTGGGCGGCGTCCCAGTCCTTGCCTGCTTTGAAGTCGGCGACATACAGGCGGGTGTGCGGGTCCAGGATCATCCCGGCGGCGGCGAGGCGGGTGGCGAACGTCTTGCCTTGGCGCGGAATCGCCCCCACCAGGAGGGAGGTCCAGACCAGGGGCAGGGTGACGGGCCGGTCGCGGGCATCGCGGCCGAACGGCACGGGCCGCCACACGTCCCACCGGGCCGCGTCCACCAGTGGGGTGCGGGCCGGTGGGGTGTCGTAGGGGTCGGCGTCGGCCACCCACAGGGCCACGCGTCCGGCGTGGCCACCGCTGCCGCGGACCCGCTCGATGAGCAGTTGCACCTCATCCACCGCCAAAGCGGAGGCCAGGGCCTCGCGGCGTTGGATCACATCGGCGGCCTTACGCGTGGCGGGCAGATCGACCGTGACCGCCCACCCGTGACCCTGCCGGGTGGGGCGTTCGACCAGCCGTAGGCCCTCGTCCTTGCCAATGAGCTTGGCGTCCCGGAAGGCGTCGATGAGGATGTGCGGATCCATCGTCCACGTCAACGACCGTGGCCCCGCCAGTGCGTGTTTCCGGCCGGGTTTGCCGTCCTTGCGG
>NZ_JACCKD010000006.1 GCF_013450155.1 Haloechinothrix aidingensis | reverse complement strand
GCGGCATCCGCTGCGTGAGCTGACGGGACCGGTGCAGCCGCAACGCCGCCGTATGCCGGGACACCCGCAACTCCAGGGCGGCCTCATCCGCCACATACCGATCCTGCCCCCGTAGCTGGTCGAGCCGGGCCAGCGCGTGCGCCTCGATCGCATCCGTATGCGCCCGGATCCGGCGCGCCGCCGCCAGCGTCTCGATCACCTGCTCCGCACTCAACTCGCCGACCTGCTCGCCGGTGAACGTGCGGCACCGGATCTCCGCCTGCTCTTCGGGCGTGAACGCGACCGCAGGCGCCTGCCCGGCCGGGACGAACATCACCCCGGCCGGACCAACAACCTGCACGAACTCCGGCACATCCCCAGCATATCGCACACACGTTCGACCATCCCGCAGCGACACGCCGGGAATCCCCGGCATCAGCACAGCGAGGAAGCGCGGCGGCTACGTGGACGACGGCGCGCCGGGATCGGGAGCCCGGCCGACGATGGTCCCGGAACGGTCGATCACCACGATGTCCACGTCCACTGGTGCGTCACCCAGTACATCGAGGGCGGTGCGGCGTGCCCGCTCCGCCACGAACCCGCCAAGGTCCAGCCCGTCGGCACTGGCGATGTCCAGCGCGTGCACCGCCGTGTTGGCGTTGCTCATCGGCTCCGCGAGATGCTCGTATCCCGCGTCCCGCGCGATCGAGGCGAGCAGGCCGAAGTTCACCTGCGAACGCTGCGAGTGCAGGTCCAGGTACCCGGCAGCGAGCTTGGACATCTTCGCGAAGCCACCCGCGATGGACAGCCGGGGCACCGGGTGCTTGCGCAGGTACTTGAGCACCGCACCCGCGAAGTCGCCCATATCGAGCAGGGCGGTCTCGTCCAGCCCGTACAGCTCGGTGACCACCTGCTCCGAGGTACTTCCGGTCGAGCCCGCCACGTGACGCACGTCCAGCGCCCGGGCCACATCGATACCGCGCCGGATGCTGTCGATCCACGCCGAGCAGGAGTACGGCACCACGACCCCGGTCGTGCCCAGCACGGACAGCCCGTCCACGATGCCCAGCCGGGGGTTCCAGGTGTGCCTGGCCATCTCCTCGCCGTGCGGGATGGAGATCTCCACGACCACGTCACCGCTGCCCCCGTGTTCGGCGGCGACGCGTTCGACGGCCTCGCTCATCAGGCGGCGCGGGACCGGGTTGATCGCCGGCTCCCCCACGTCCAGGGGCAGGCCCGGCCGGGTGACGGTTCCCACACCCGGACCGGCCACGAAACGGATCCCGCTGCCCGGCGAGCCGTGCCGGACCGTGGCCACGATCAGCGCGCCATGGGTCACGTCGGGGTCGTCACCGGCGTCCTTCACCACACCCGCGTATGCCGCCTCGCCCGTGCGCCCCTCGCTGGCCAGCGCGAACGCCGGCTGCTTGCCCTTGGGCAAGAGCACCTCGACCGGGTCGGGGAACTCGGAGGTCAGCAACGCGGTGTACGCCGCTGTCGTGGCAGCGGTCGCACATGCCCCCGTGGTCCATCCGTAGCGCAGTGTCTGTCCCATAGTCTCGTGGTTGTGGATTATCCCTTGCTCGTTCTCGGCGGTACCGCCGAGGCACGCGCGCTGGCCGCCGAGCTGGTGGGGCGCGGTGTACGTGTGGTGTCGTCGCTGGCCGGACGGGTCGCGGCCCCCCGCCTTCCCGAGGGCGAGGTACGCATCGGGGGCTTCGGCGGGCCGGAGGGGCTTGCCGCCTGGTTACGCGAGGAGCGGATCGCCGCGGTGGTCGACGCCACGCACCCGTTCGCCGAACGCATCAGCTCCTCGGCCGTCGACGCTACACACCGGGCCGGAGTGCCACTCCTGCGGCTGGAGCGGCCCGGATGGTCACCGCACGAGGGGGTCGAGTGGCACTGGGCAGGCTCGCTCGACGAGGCGGCCACGATGCTTCCCGGGATGGGCGAACGGGTCTTCCTCACCACAGGCAGGCAAGGTCTCGCCTCGTTCGCGGGTAACGTCACGCAGTGGTTCCTGATCCGCTGTGTGGACTCCCCGGAGCCGCCGCTTCCGGCCAGGCACGAGATCGTGCTCTCCCGCGGCCCGTACACCGTCGAGGGTGAGCGTGCGGTGATGCGCAGGCACGGCATCGACGTGCTCGTCACCAAGGACAGCGGCGGGTCGATGACCGCAGCGAAACTCGAAGCCGCAGGCGAGCTGGGAGTCCCCGTGCTCGTGGTACGCCGTCCGCGGCGTACGGATGTCGCGACCACCACCGAGGTCGGCGATGCCGTGCGCTGGGTACTGACCAGATTGGATGCGAAGTGACACGCACCGAACCGGACACCACCCTCGACGCGTTCTACCAGGTGCTCGAGCGCAGGCGGGACGTCCGCGCCGAGTTCACCGGGGAACCGGTGGAGGACGCCGTGCTGCGGCGCGTCCTTGGCGCCGCGCACTCGGCCCCCAGTGTGGGGCTGTCCCAGCCGTGGGACTTCGTGGTCGTCTCGGACACCGACACGCGTTCGGAGTTCCGCAGGCACGTGCTGGATGAGCGGGAGGTGTTCGCGGAGTCGCTCAACGCCGAACGCAAGGGCGCGTTCAGCCGCATCAAGATCGAGGGCATTCTCGACTCGAGCCTGGGCATCGTGGTGACCTACGACCCGCAACGCGGCGCCCCGGCCGTGCTCGGCAGGCACGCGATCGCCGACGCGGGCCTGTACTCGGTGTGCCTGGCGATCCAGAACCTGTGGCTGGCGGCAACGGCGGAGAACCTCGGCGTGGGATGGGTCAGCTTCTACCGGGAGGAATTCCTCGCGGAGCTGGTGGACCTGCCGGAGGGGGTCCGGCCCGTCGCGTGGCTGTGCCTCGGTCCCGTCCGCGAGCTCGCAGACGCGCCGGACCTGGAGCGGCACGGCTGGCGGGAGCGCAGGCCCCTGGACCAGGCGGTGCACTGGGAGCGCTACGGAGGCTAGCCCGGCAGCCGGAGGGAGGGCCCGAAGGCCCCGACGTAGCACTCCGTTCCCGCGAGCCGTGAACCTCACGCGCGGTGTCGGTGCCGTGCTCTACGGTCCGCACCATGGCACTGAGCGTTGCGGAACGCGAGGCGTTCCTGGCCGAGCCGCACATCGCGGCACTGTCCGTGTCGGCGGGTCCGGAGCGCGGTCCGCTGACGGTCCCGATCTGGTACCAGTACACGCCTGGTGGCGAGGTGTGGGTGCTGACCTCAGCCGACTCACGCAAGGCCAGGCTCATCCACGAAGCGGGGCGCTTCACGCTGATGGTGGAGCGGCTCGAACCATCGGTCCGCTACGTCTCCGTGGAGGGACCGGTCACCCGGACGTTGCCGGGCACGGGCGAACAGATGCGGGAGATGGCCGCCCGGTACCTCCCCGCGGAGAAGGTCGGACCGTACGTCGAGTTCGCCGATGCGGAACTGGGTGAGCAGCTCACCATCGTCATGCGGCCGCAGCGGTGGCTCTCCGCCGATCTCGGCGCGATGTAGCCGGACCCGCATCGGCGCCCGCCGTCACTCCTGCTGCTGCCGCTCGCCGTAGGTCCGGGGCGTCCACACCGTGGTGGAACCGTCCCGCTCGACCGTCGTGGTCGTCGAGGACCCGACGATCAGCAGGCAGCGCATGTCGACCTGGTCCGGGTCCAGCTCGGCCAGCGTGGTCACCCGCACCGACTCCTCCTCGCCACCGACGTCCCTGGCCACCACGACCGGCGTATCGGCGGCACGGTGCCGCAGCAGTACCTCCCTGGCCTTGGCGAGCTGCGTGGTCCGGCTGCGTGATGCCGGGTTGTAGATCGCCAGCGCCAGGTCCGCCGCACCGGCGGCATCCAGCCTGCGCTCGATCACCTCCCACGGCTTGAGCCGGTCGGACAGCGACAGCACGCAGAAGTCGTGCCCCAGCGGGGCACCGGCCCGCGCGGCCGCCGCCTGGGCCGCCGTGATCCCCGGCACGACCCGCACCCGCACACCGTGCCAGCGCGGCTCCTCGGCCCTCTCCAGCACGGCCGATGCCATCGCGAACACTCCCGGGTCGCCGGAGGACACCACGGCCACCCGCGCGCCCTGCGCGGCGAGGTCCAGCGCGTGCGCGGCACGGTCGGCCTCGACCGTGTTGCCCGAGGTGTGCCGCTGCTGGCCGGCCCGCTGCGGCACCCGCGCCACGTACGGTCCGTAGCCGACCACGTGCTCGGCTCCGGCCAGCGCCTGCTCGGCCTCCGGGGTCAGCCACTCGGCCGGTCCCGGACCGAGGCCTACGACCGTCAACTCACCGGTGCGCGCGTCCGGCCCAGCCGGGTCGGCGCTCGCGGCCTGCTCGCCGGAGGTGCGCGCGGCATAGGCCGGGCTGGGCAACACCGCCACCGAGAAGTACGGCACGGAGTCCGGGTCCACGTCGGCCAGCGGTTCCAGCCGCTGCGCACCCCACGTCGCGCGCTCCACGTAGTAGGCGTCGTCGAGCCTGCCTGCCTCGGCCATCGCCGAGCGCACCGAGCTGAACGTCCGGCCGAGCTTCATCACCGCAGCCGCGTCGGTGTCGGCCAGCCGCATCGCGAGCTCCGGTTCCGGCATCGTGCCCGGCAGCACCGTCAGCACCTCGTCCCGCTGCGCGAGCGGAAGGCCGAGCTGTGCCGACGCCGCGCTCACCGAGTTCACCCCGGGAACCGCCTCGGCCTCGTAACGGTCACACAGGCGCTCGTGCATGTACATGTACGAGCCGTAGAAGAACGGGTCTCCCTCGCACAGCAGGACGACGTCCCGCCCCGCGTCCAGGTGCTCGGCCAGCCGCTTGGCGGCGTGCTCGTAGAACTCCGCGATCGCGCCCTCGTAGCCGCCGGGGTGGTCGGTGGTCTCGGTGGTGACCGGGTACATCAACCGTTCCTCGACCTGGTCACCACGCAGGTGGGGCTCCGCGACCGACCGCGCGATGCTGCGCCCGTGGCGGGCACAGTGGTAGGCGATGACTTCCGCCTCACCGATAAGCCGTGCGGCCTTGACCGTCATCAGTTCCGGGTCGCCCGGCCCGAGGCCAACGCCCCACAGCTTGCCGGTTGTCGCCTCGCTCACAACTCCGCCTCCGTCGCAATCGCGTTGATAGCGGCGACAGCCATCGCGCTGCCGCCCCTGCGCCCGTGCACCACCAGGTACGGTGCCGGAGCGCGCCTGGCCAGCTCGACCTTCGACTCGGCAGCACCGACGAACCCGACCGGGGTGCCGATGATCGCGGCAGGCGCGCCCACCCCCTCGTCCAGCAGCTCCAGCAGCCGGAACAGCGCGGTCGGTGCGTTACCGATCGCCACCACAGCGCCGGGAAGGCGCTCGCGCCACAACTCGAGAGCGGCCGCGCTGCGCGTGTTCGCCGTCCGCTCGGCCAGTTCCGGCACCGACGCATCGGCCAGCGTGCACAGCACCTCGTTGTCCGTGGGCAGCCGCTTCCGTGTGACGCCACCCGCGATCATCTTCGCGTCGGTGAGTACCGGTGCGCCCCCGGCGAGCGCGCGGTGACCGGACGCCACCACATCCGCCGAGTACTCGAGGTCACCCGGCAGGTCGACCATCCCGCAGGCGTGGATCATGCGCACCGCGACCCGTTCCACGTCGGGCGGCAGGCCGTCGAGCTCGGCCTCGGCACGGATCGTGGCGAACGAGCGACGGTAGATCTCCGAACCGTCGCGGAGGTAGTCGATCACGACCCGGTCCTTTCCTGCTGCGTCCTGCCTGGCCGGGCGGTGTGCCCGTGGTCGGCGGCGGCCTCGCCGCCTGCGTTCGTCGCGCACGCCAGCGCCTCGGCCAGCCGCTCGACCGGAACCCAGTTCCCGTCGACGCGGTAGCCATCGCCCTCGGCGAGCACGTCCACATGCTCGGCACGCGGGCGCCCGCAGCGCCGCTCGCACCCCGAGAAGTGTGCCGCCGTCGCCGCGCCCGCGAGCGCCCCACCTGCCGTACGCATGACCTCACTCACGTCGGCGCGCACGTCCGCGCGGGACTTCGCGCAGCCCGGGCTGCCGATGCACGCGCCGACCGCGTGCTCCGGCGCCCCCTCGCTGAGCAGGAAACCGGCCGCGTCCAGCCCGGCGATCACCGTGTCCACCGCGTCGGCGTCGATATCGCCGACGACCACCGAGCGCCACGGCGTGAGCGTTACCGTCCCGGCGAGCCCGGCGAGCGTGCGCGCCTGCGCACCGGAGATCGCACCGAACGTGATCCCGGCCACGACCAGCCACCCGCCGTCGTCCTGACGGGTCGCGCCGAGCGGTGGCTCCGCCGAGCGCGGCAGCGCACGCGGGGTCTGCCGGGCGCGGCCGACCCCGGAACCGAGCTGGGCCGCGACCGCGTCGGCGATCCGGTCGGCGCGGTCGTCGAGCTCGCGCACCTGCCACGCGTCGCCGCGTACGCGGCCGAACGTCGCGGCAGCCTCCACCAGGGCATCGGCGGCCCGCCCGGCAGGCACCCGCAGGCCGGTGTCCCGGCCGGCGAGTACCAGCGCCCCGGTCCCGGCATCCAGCGCGTACCAGCAGGCATCGATCCGGTCGTCGGCCACATCCGCCCTGCCGTCGTCCAGGCCGAACAGGAACCGCCCGGGAAGCGAGGCCAGTTCCGGACGCGCGCACACCGCCTCGTCCAGCTCACCGGCCAGCGGGCGCACGTCGGCCACTCCCCCGCTCAGCCCGCTCAACGGCGAGGCGACGATGTTGCGCACCCGCTCGTGGCTCGCCGAGGGCAGCAGGCCCGCCGCCGCGATCCGGTCCGCGAGCCCGGCATCGGCACCCAACCCGCGCAGCTGCACGTTGCCGCGCGATGTCAGATGCAGCACACCGTCACCGAACTCCTCGGCGCACGCGGCGAGCTCGCGCAGCTGGCCCGCGCGGAGCCGGCCACCGGGGACCCTGACCCGCGCGAGCTGCCCGTCGGCCGCCTCGTGCGTGGTCAACGCCCCCGGGCAGGCGTCCGCGCGCGCACCGCGGCGGTAGCCTGCCGGAGTCGCTTGGTGAGGATCGGACATGCCTGCCACTGTAGGTTGTCGTTGGCCACCCCAGCTTGACGCGGGCACCCGCGCCGGGCAAGAGTGAGGTGCCAGCCTGCCGCTGGTCGTGGAGGAACCCGGTGCGAATCCGGGGCGGTCCCGCCACTGTGAGAGGGAAGCGAACCCCGTATAAGGTCACGGGCGCGTGCGCCTGGAAGGCCGGGGCGAGCGGCGATCCTCCGAGCCAGGACACTCCAGCCAGTGATGACAAGACCGAACGGGGCGAGGACACCCCGAGAGGAGCCGGAACCACAGTGATCCTTCTGCTGTCCACCTCGGACACCGACCTGCTCAGTGCCCGTGCCAGCGACATGGGTTACCGCCTCGGTAACCCCGCCCGCATCGAGCTCGACGAGCTACCCGCGATGCTGGAGGGCGCGCTGATCGTCGTCGTGCGCATCCTCGGCGACGAGCGCGACTGGAAGGAAGGGCTGGACATCGTCCGCTCCAGCGGCGCGCACGTCGTGGTCCTCGGCGGTGAGCAGGCCCCCAACGCGGAGCTGATGGCGCTGTCCACCGTGCCGGGCGGCATCGCCCGCGAGGCGCACACCTACCTGGCGCACGGTGGCCCGGAGAACCTCACCCAACTGCACCGCTTCCTGTCCGACACGCTGCTGCTCACCGGGGACGGCTTCGACCCGCCTGCCGAGCAGCCCGCCTGGGGGGTGCTGGACCGTCAGCCGCGCACGACAAGCGGTCCGGTCGTGGCGATCCTCTACTACCGGGCACACCACTTCGCGGGTAACACCGCGTTCGTCGAGACCCTGTCCCGCGCGATCGAGGACGCCGGCGGCCAGGCGATGCCGATCTACTGCGCGACCCTGCGTTCCCGCGAGCCGGAGATGATCGAGCAGCTGCGCAAGGCGGACGCGCTGCTGGTCACCGTGCTCGCGGCCGGGGGGTCGCGGCCCTCGGCGGTCAGCGCGGGCGGCGATGACGAGGCCTGGGACGTCGCGGAGCTGGCCGAGCTCGACATCCCCACGCTGCAGGCGCTGTGCCTGACAAGCGACCGGGACACCTGGTGGGACAACGACGAGGGTGTGTCCCCGCTGGACGCGGCGTCGCAGGTCGCCGTGCCCGAGTTCGACGGCCGGATCATCACGGTGCCGTTCTCCTTCAAGGAGACCGACGAGGACGGGCTGCCCCGCTACGTGCCGGACGCCGAGCGCGCCGGACGCGTCGCGGGTATCGCCGTCGCGCACGCCAGGCTGCGGCACACGCCGCCGGAGCAGCGCAAGATCGCGCTGGTGCTGTCGGCCTACCCCACCAAGCACTCCAGGGTCGGCAACGCCGTCGGCCTGGACACCCCTGCCAGCGCGGTGGAGCTGCTGCGCACGCTGCGGGCGAACGGCTACGACCTCGGCGACGGCATCCCCGGGGTGGAGACGGCCCCGGACGGCGCGGAGCCCACCGACCGGTCCGAGGGCGACGCCTTCATCCACGCGCTCATCGCGGCAGGCGGGCAGGACCCCGAGTGGCTGTCCGAGGAGCAGCTCGCCGGGAACCCGGTGCGGGTGCCCGCCGCGCGTTACCGCGAATGGTTCCAGACCCTGCCCGAGGACCTGCGCGGCCAGATCGAGGAGCACTGGGGACCGCCGCCCGGGGAGCAGTTCATCGACCGCACCCACAACCCCGAGGGCGACATCGTGCTCGCCTCGTTGCGGGCGGGCAACGTGCTGATCATGATCCAGCCGCCACGCGGGTTCGGGGAGAACCCGATCGCGATCTACCACGACCCCGACCTCCCGCCCAGCCACCACTACCTCGCCGCCTACCGCTGGCTGGAGGCCGCGGAGGACGACGGCGGGTTCGGCGCGCACGCCGTGGTGCACCTGGGCAAACACGGCTCGCTGGAGTGGCTGCCCGGCAAGAACGCGGCGCTGTCGGCCTCCTGCGCCCCGGACGCCGTGCTGGGCAGCGTGCCGATGATCTACCCGTTCCTGATCAACGATCCCGGCGAGGGCGCGCAGGCCAAGCGCCGGGCGCACGCGACCATCGTGGACCACCTGATCCCCCCGATGGCGCGCGCCGAGAGCTACGGTGACATCGCGCGGCTGGAGCAGCTGCTCGACGAGTACGCCAACATCTCGGCGATGGACCCCGCGAAGCTGCCCGCGATCCGCGCGCAGATCTGGACGCTGATCCAGGCCGCCAAGCTCGACCACGACCTCGGCATCTCGGAACGGCCGCACGACGCCGAGTTCGACGACTTCCTGCTGCATGTGGACGGCTGGCTCTGCGAGGTCAAGGACGCCCAGATCCGCGACGGCCTGCACGTGCTCGGCAAGGCCCCTGAGGGCGAGGAGCGCGTCAATCTCGTGCTGGCCATGCTGCGCGCGCAGCAGATGTGGGGCGGCCAGGCGAACGCCGTACCCGGCCTGCGCACCGCGCTCGGCCTGAAGGAGAACTCGGACACCGCCAGCAGCGAAGTGGACGCGATCGAGTCCACGGCACACCAGCTCGTCGCGGCGATGGAACAGCGTGACTGGGCGCCGACTGCCGTGCCCGAGGTGTGCCGGGAGGTGCTCGGCGGCTCGAACGAGGACGTGGCGAGCGTGCTCGACTTCGCGGCGACCCAGGTCGTTCCCCGGCTCGCGGACACAACCGACGAGATGCGCTCGGTGGTGCACGCCCTCGACGGCGGGTACATCCCGGCCGGGCCGAGCGGGTCCCCGCTGCGCGGGCTGGTGAACGTCCTGCCGACCGGGCGCAACTTCTACACCGTCGACCCCAAGGCGATTCCCAGCAGGCTCGCCTACCAGACCGGCCAGTCGCTCGCGGAGTCGCTGCTGCAGCGCTACCGCGAGGACACCGGCGACTGGCCACGCTCGGTCGGGCTGTCGGTGTGGGGAACCTCGGCGATGCGCACGGCGGGCGACGACGCAGCCGAGGTGCTGGCGCTGCTCGGTGTCACGCCCGTCTGGGACGAGGCCTCGCGCCGGGTGAGCGGGATCGAGGTGATCCCGCTCGAGGAGCTGGGGCGCCCGCGGGTCGACGTGACCGTGCGGATCTCCGGGTTCTTCCGGGACGCCTTCCCGCACGTGGTGGAGATGCTCGACGACGCCGTCCGCGCGGTCGCCGAGCTGGACGAGCCGGAGGAGGAGAACTTCGTCCGCGCGCACGTGCGCGAGGACCTCGCCGAGCACGGCGACGAGCGGCGCGCGACCACCCGCGTGTTCGGCTCGAAGCCCGGCACCTACGGCGCGGGCCTGCTTCCCCTGATGGACTCCGGAAACTGGCGCGACGATGCCGACCTCGCCGAGGTCTACGCCGTATGGGGCGGGTTCGCCTACGGCAGGGACCTCGACGGTGTACCGGCCAGGCAGGACATGGAGTCCACCTACCGGCGCATCCAGATCGCGGCGAAGAACACCGACACCCGCGAGCACGACATCGCCGACTCGGACGACTACTTCCAGTACCACGGCGGGATGATCGCGACGGTCCGGGCGCTCAGCGGCGCCTCACCCGCCTCCTACATCGGCGACAGCACCACCCCGGACGCGGTGCGCACCCGCACCCTCGGGGAGGAGACGGCGCGAGTGTTCCGCTCCCGCGTGGTCAACCCGCGCTGGCTGGCTGCGATGCGCAAGCACGGCTACAAGGGAGCGTTCGAACTCGCCGCCACCGTGGACTACCTGTTCGGTTTCGACGCCACCTCCGGGGTGGTCGACGACTGGATGTACGAGAAACTCGCCGAGACCTACGTCGTCGACGCGGAGAACCAGGAGTTCCTCCGCACGTCCAACCCGTGGGCGCTGCGCGGCATCGTGGAACGGTTGACCGAGGCCGCCGACCGTGAGCTGTGGTCCGAGCCGGACCCCGAGCTGCTCGCGAAGATGCGGGAGATCTACCTCGAACTGGAAGGCGACCTGGAGGCCGGGGACTCCTGAGGCGGCCGGGAGCGCGCAGCGCTACTGCTGCGACCCGGCCACCAGCTCGTCGAGGTGCGGGCCGAGCACCTCGGCGAGCGTGGCCCCGACCTCGGCCGGGGTCGCGGTCGGTGACGCCGCGTGGCTGATGGCCAGCCGTACCAGCTGCTCGGCGACCAGGCGCAGCGACCGCGAAGCCACGCCGGGCCAGACCGTGGCGAGGTACGCGGTCACGTTGTCGGTGGCCAACGACAGCACGGGGCCCGCCTGGTTGGTGACCAGCGGCAGCAAGCCCTCGCTCTCGTCACCGGCGACGATCGCCGCGATCAGGGGCTCGGAGGCCGCTGCCGTCAGGAACACCTCCACGGCAGCCGACACCGCGGCACGGGGCCGGTCACGGTGCGCGTGGACGGCCTCCCGGACGGCGGCGAGGAACTTCTCGGCTTCGTGCATGATGTAGGCCTGCGCGAAGGACTGCCGGGAGCCGAACTCGTTGTACAGGGTCTGCCTGCTCACGCCTGCTGCCCGCGCGATATCGACCATCCGGACTGCCGACCAGGGGTGCTCACGGAGCAGCCCGCTCGCGGCGTCGAACAGCGTCTCCTTCAGCAGTGCGCGAGCCGCATCGGCGTAACGAACGCGGCGCCCGCCTCCGGAGGTGGTCGTCACGGGGCCGTCGTAGGCGCCCCGCGTCGTCGACCGTGACACGATGATCTCCTTGCCGGTCGCGGGCACCTCAGCTCGAGGTGCCCGCGACCTCGAACGAGGCGAGTGAGGCGAGCTCCGTGGCCGGATCGGCCAGCACGGCCCGCTCGACGTGCGGTGCGGCGGAGACCACCGTGCGCAACGCGCGCAGCTCGGCGGGCCGGTTCATCCCGACCGCACCGACCACCCTGCCGTTCCTGCGGGCGATCGCCGTGAAGTCCCGCTCGTCGAGCTCGCCCCGGACCGTGACGTCCTCGGCCACCTCGGGCCAGCCGCACACGTGCAACGTGACCCCGTGCTGGTCGGACCAGCTCCACGGTACGCAGGAGTACGGGGTGGGATCACCGAGCATGGCCCGCGCAGCGGCGCCGCCTTGCTCCTGCGCGTTGAGCCAGTGCTCGACGCGTTGCCGTCCACCGAGGACGTGGTTCGGGTGGTTCGCGACGTCGCCCGCGGCGTACACGCCGGGCGCCGAGGTCGCGAAGTACTCGTCCACGACGATGCCGTCACCGGTGGCGATCCCCGCGTGCTCGGCGAGCTCGGTACGGGGGTCGAGGCCGACGGCGACAACGGCGGCGTCGGCGGAGTAGACCCGTCCGTCGGCGTCGGTCACCGCGAGCTGATCCCCCTCATGAATCAGCTCGCGGACGTCCACGCCGGTGTACAGGTCCACTCCGGACGCCCTGTGCAGCTCCTCGTACACCCGGGTGATCTCCCGGGGGAGCGCACGGGACAGTGGCGCGGGCTGTGCCTCCAGCACGGTCACCGCGCAGTCCATGGCGCTGGCGGTCGCCGCGACCTCGGAACCGATCAGGCCTGCGCCGATGACCAGCAGCCTGCTCCCCGCCGCCAGCACACCGTGCAGTGCGGGGACATCGGCCAGCGTGCGCAGCGTGTGCACCCCGTCGACCCCGCGCGCCTGCGGGAGCACCTTGGGCAGGCCGCCGGTGGCCAGCAGGATCCGGTCGAAGTCCAGCCCCGTGCCGTCCGCGAAGATGAGCCGCCGCGCCTCGGGGTCGACGCCGGAGACCCGCGTGCCGGTGCGCAGCTCGATGCTGTGCTGGCTCCACGTGTCCGGCGCGCGCAGCCGGGTCTTCTCCGGTGGCATCGTGCCCCGCAGGACGTCCTTGGACAGCGGTGGGCGGCGGTAGGGCTCGTCCGGCTCGTCGCCGATCAGCACGACCCGGCCGGTGAAACCCGCGTTGCGCAGGGTCAGCGCCGCCGACGTCCCCGCGACGCCCGTGCCGACGACGGCGATCGTGCTCGCCGCGTCGACGCCGCTCGGCGCGGTCATGCCGGGGTCACCTCGACCATCACGAAGTCGGCCTTGGCGGCACCGCAGTCCGGGCAGCACCAGTCCTCGGGAATGTCCTCCCATTTCGTGCCCGGCGCGATGCCCTCATCGGGCCAGCCCTGTGACTCGTCGTACTCGAACCCGCACACCTCGCAGCGGTAGATCCTCATGACATCCTCCTTCCCTGTCCCGGGGTCCGTGCCTGCCTGGCGGCTACCCGGCTGGTTCGAAATCCACCTTCTCCCGCACCCCGCAGTCCGGGCAGCACCAGTCGTCCGGCACCTCGGCCCATGCGGTGCCCGCGGGAAAGCCTTCGCGCGCGTCCCCGGTCCGCTCGTCATAGGTGTAGTCGCACACGGGGCACCGGTAGGCGCTCATCGCGCACCCCCTTCGACGGTCGAGCCCGCCGCGTGCGCCTCGCTCGCGGCGCCGTGCCTGGCGAGTACCTTCCGCCGGTTGCGCGGGTTGATGTTGGCGAGCGTGACGTCGCCGTCGTAGTGCGCGAGGACTCGCTTGTCCATCACCTTCCGCCACAGTGGAGGGATCCAGGCACAGACGATCATCGACGCGTAGCCGGCAGGCAGCTGCGGAGCCTGCTCGAAGTCCCGCAGGGCCTGGTACCGGCGCGTCGGGTTGGCATGGTGGTCACTGTGCCGCTGCAGGTGGTAGAGGAACACGTTGGTGGCTACGTTGTTGCTGTTCCAGCTGTGCCGCGGCGCCGCACGCTCGTAGCGGCCGCTGTCGGTCTTCTGCCGCAGCAGGCCGTAGTGCTCCAGATAGTTGACCACCTCGAGCAGCGAGAACCCGAACACCGCCTGGATGGCCAGGTACGGCAGCACCGCCGGGCCGAAGGCCACGGTCAGCCCGGCGAACAGCACGACCGACATCGCCCAGGCGTTGAGGACGTCGTTGTGCAGCGTCCACGGGCTCCTGTTCTGCCGCGCGAACCGGGCCTTCTCCAGCGCCCACGCAGATCTCAGGCTGCCGAGCACGCTACGCGGCAAGAACCCCCAGAACGTCTCCCCGAACCGCGAGCTCGCCGGGTCCTCCGGGGTCGCGACGCGGACGTGGTGCCCGCGGTTGTGCTCGATGAAGAAGTGCCCGTAACAGGACTGCGCCAGCGCGACCTTGGACAGCCACCGCTCGTGCTTCTCCTTCTTGTGACCCAGTTCGTGCGCGGTGTTGATACCGATACCGGCCACGACACCGACGGATACGGCGAGCCCGATCCCGTCGACGAGCGTCATCGGGTACGTGGTCCACAGCCAGCAGGCCAACACCAGCCCGGCGTACTGGATCGGCAGGTACAGGTACGTCACCCAGCGGTAGTACCGGTCCTGCTCGAGCCACTCGATCAGCGCGTCCGGCGGGTTCTCCGCGTCGGATCCGACGGCCACGTCGATCAGGGGGATGAGCACGAACACGATGACCGGGCCCAGCCACCAGAACGCGCCGAGACCAGTCGCCGATACCAGCCCCCAGGCCAGGAACGGGATCGCGGGCACGACGAGCCCGAGCAACCACGCGTAGCGCTTCCCGTCCCGCCACGCGGCCGTTTCTCCCGTGCCGTGATCCGCGGTCGCCGACGTCATGACACAGCCTCCTCACGGACTCCCGGACCGTGCGCGACGAAACCGGGTTTACATACTTCCGAACTGCGTCCTGAGATTAGACATATAATGATTTAGTGTCAAGCAACGAAGACACGGGAGGTCACATGTAAAGCTCTGTGCAGGCATGCGCAGGCATACGCAGGTATGCGAAGGACGGGTCTCCCGCCCCGAGCGGGAAGCTCGACGACCCCGGGGCGTCACACGCACGCCGGGGCGCTCATCGCCGGTCGCGCACCGGCGACCACACGGTTCAGTCGAACAGCACGAGCGAGCGGCCGCCCTCGCCGCGGCGCATCCGGTCGAACGCCGCAGGCGCGTCGGACAGGCCGACGCGATCGGTCACGAAGGTGTCCAGATCGAGTTCACCGGTGCGCACCGACTCGGCGAGCTTCGGCACGTCGATATCCGGATCGGCGGAACCGTAAACCGAGACACTGATCGACCGCGCGAAGTGATACAGCTCGAGCCCGCTGAAGCTGACGTGGTCGTCCGCGGAACCGACACCGAGAATGACGACACGAGCCCCGCGGCGCGAGCTCTGCCACGCGGTGCGGATCGCAGCCGAACGCCCGGCACACTCCAGCGCGACATCGGCGCCCCTGCCCCCGGTGAGCCGGCGGGCCTCCTTCGCCGCCCCGTCGCCCGCCTGCAGGAAGTGCGTCGCGCCCGCCGCGAGAGCCAGCTCCTGCTTGGACTCGGAGGAGTCGATGCCGATCACCGGGTCGGCTCCGGACAGCCTGGCACCGGCGATGGCCGCCAGGCCGACACCTCCGAGGCCGACCACCACAGCCGACTCGCCCGGGCGCACCCGCGCGTTGTTGCGCACCGCTCCCACGCCGGTCACCACCGCGCACCCGATCAGCGCCGACTCCGCGAGCGGCAGCTCGTCCGGGATGCGGATCACCGCGTTCTCCCCGATCACGACCTGCTCGGCGAGCGCGCCGACACCCAACGTCACATGGGTGGGTGTGCCGTCGGCGAGCGCGCCCCTCGGCAACGAGGCGACGCCCTCGGTCGCGGTGCACAGCCACGGTTCGCCGTGTACGCAGAACCAGCAGCTCCGGCACGGCGGGGTCCAGTTGAGCACGACATGGTCACCGACACCGGCCCGCGTGACGTCCGGGCCCGTCGCGGTGACCACCCCGGATGCCTCGTGCCCGAGCACGAGCGGGAACGAGGGGGACAGCACACCGTCGATCATCGACAGATCCGAGTGGCACACCCCCGCGGCCCGCACCGCCACGGTCACCTCGCCGCTGCCCGGCTGAGGCAGCTCGACCTCGGCGATCTCCGGATCGGTGTGCACTCCCCGTGCGATCAAGGCCCGAACCATGCACGCTCCTTCGTCACTGGACTGGCAGCGATCAACCTATCGACCATCGGGGTGAGGCCGCACCCCTTTCGGCACATCCGATCGCGGGCGCGCCTGCGAGCAGGCGCCGGAAACGCACCGTCACACCACGTCGAGCGCCTGCCGGAAGTCCGCGATCAGGTCCTGGGAGTTCTCGATCCCGCAGCTGACCCGCACCAGATCGTCGGTCACCCCGGCCGCCTCGCGTTCCTCACTGGTCAGCGCGGCATGCGAGGTGGTGACGGGCCGCGTGACCAGGGACTCCACACCGCCCAAGCTGGGCCCCGATGCCGGGATGGTGACCGACTTGAGCAGGGTCTCGGCCGCCTCCGCTCCGCCGTGCAGGCGCAGGCTGAGCATGCCGCCGAAGCCGTCCATGAGCTCGCTGGCATGCCCGTGATCGGGGTGCGAGGGCAGACCCGGGTAGTGCACCTCGGCGACCCGGGGATGGTCCGCGAGGTAGCTCGCCAGCGCGAGCGCGTTGTCGTTCTGCGCGCGCACCCGCACCGACAGGGTCTTCAGCCCCCTGGCGAGCAGGAACCCGGCGTACGGGTCGAGGCTGCCCCCCAGGTAGTTGAGGCTCGTACGCACCTCGCCCATCAGGTCCTCCACGCCGGCGACGCACCCGGCGACCAGGTCGGAATGGCCGCCGAGGTACTTCGTGGCACTGTGCACGCACAGGTCGAAACCGGCGGCGAGCGGCCGGAAGTTGACCGGGCTGGCGAAGGTGTTGTCGATGATGCTGACCAGCCCGTGCTCGTGGCAGAACCCGGCCACCTCGGCGAGCCTGCCGACCCGCACGAGCGGGTTGGTGATCGACTCCACGAGGAATGCCCTGGTGCGCGGGGTGCGGGCAGCTTCCCATGTATCCGGCCTGCCCGGGTCGACCAGCGTGTACGTCCACCCGAACCGCTCGGCGAAGTGCGACAGGAACCCGGCGGTTCCGCCGTACAGCACGTCGCCCGCGATGAGGTGGTCTCCCGCGCGCAGCACGCTGAGCAGGCTCGTCGTAATGGCGGCCATGCCGGAGGATGTCGCGATCGCGGCGTGGGCCCCCTCCATCTCCGCGAGCTTGTCGTGCAGGTACACCTGCGAGGGTGTGGAGCTCAGGCGGGGGTAGCGGATGTCGCCGTAGCCGTCCCCGTCGGCCGGGGCGTACACGGTGCCCGGGTAGATGGGAAACACGACGGAGCCTTCCGGGCCGGGGCGCCGCTCCCCCGCGTGCACTGCCGTGGTCTCGAACGCATGGTCATCGCGCATGACGCAGGCCCCTCTCGCCGCCGGTTCGTGGTTGTCAGGAGCGCTCGCTCCCCGCCGTCCCGGCCACCCTGTCTACCAGCCACGAGACCTGTTCGGCGATCTCCTGCGCGGAGCCGAGCGGCATCATCACGTGGCTGACCACGAGCCGGACCACCGACTCGACGACGGTCTTGCGCTGCCGCTCGGTCAGCGCGAGGTCCGGCCAGTTCCTGTCCACGTAGCCGAGCAGGACGTCGGTCGCGGCGGACAGGATCGGTTCGGACCGCGTCGTCAGGAAGGGCAGCATCTCCCCCGCGCCCCCGCGGGTCGCGGTGAGCACGGCCTTCAGCAGCGGGTTCTCGGCGGCCTCGGAGAGGGTGAACTCCACAGCCGACTCGATCGCCTTGGCCAGATCGTCCGGGTGCATCTCCAGCCGTTCGGACACCCCGGCGAGGAACACCTCGGCCTCCCGGAAGGCGAGCGCCTCGCCGAGGCCGGTCTTGTTGCCGAACTCGTTGTACACCGTCTGCCGGCTCACCCCGACCTGCCCGGCGATTCCCGCCATGCGCAGCCGGCTCCAACCCCCCGTGATCACGACCTCACGCGCGGCGTCGAGCAGGTTCTCCCGGAGTAACGATCGGACGGATTGCTGGAAGGCGCCTCTGTTTGCCACGAATCAACTCTAGGACCGGCCCGTTCGTGACACAAAGTGCCCCGTATACACACTCCGTGCGAGCACGCGTCGCGTGCCCCAGCGGTCAGAGCCTGCCGGGCGAGGTCGCGATCCGGTGTTCCTCGGTCTCCAGGCACTGGCAGAACAGCTCCTTGCCGAACTCGGACAGCTCGACGCCCTTGTGCACGATCCTGAGCCGCACGAGCCGCCCACCGGGCCTGCGGATCTGCTTGACCTCCGGCTGCGCGTAGAGCAGCTCGTAGCTCGGCTGACCACGCAGCCGGTACGGCCGCACGTGTACCAGACCCAGCCGTACCAGGTTGTCCAGGTACACGGGGACCCGCCCGGGACGGATGCATCCGGCTTCCCTGCCGAGCAGCGAGAAGTGGTGCAACATCTCGCGTTGCTTGCGCGACATCGGGTTGTGCGCGAGCACGTCCACAAGCGCCTGTGGCCCCGCGGCGGCCAGGTAACGGATGATGCGTGCCTCGTCCGGGCTGAGCTCGCGCAGGATCACCGCGAGCGCCGGATGCTCGTCCGGGTCGTCCAGCGCCGTAGAGCGGTACAGCAGCTCCTGGCCACGCTGCCGGAGCTCGCTCGGTGCGCCCTGCGCGGTGCGCCCGTTGGCCGGGGTCGACGGCATCTCGACGACCGCCGGACGCTCCTGCCCCGGCAGCGGAGTGGCCCGCGGGGGTACGTACCCGTCGAACCGCTCACCTGCGTCGTACCCGCCGGAGTCGACACCGAGCGCCTTACGCACCCCCCGCACCCAACCGTGCAGCACGACGCCCGCCAGCTCCGCGGGCGGCCTGCCCTCCTGCGCACCCGCGAGGACGTCCCTGCTGACCGACACCGCGTGCGTGGCCACATCGGTGCCGAGCCTGCCCGCGACCGACAGCGCCGTGCCCGCGAGCCGCACCGGGATGTTCAGCGCGTCGCCGAGGCCCTGGCCACCCGCGCTCCGGCCGTGCCCCGCGTCCTGTCCCGTGTCCCGCTCAGCCATCACGTACCACCCGGATCGTTGCCATGACTCTCCCGGCACCACCCTTCACAACGTGGTGGACAACTGCAAGAGCCCGGCGAGGAAGCCGAGCGCCGCGCCGACCACGATCAGCTGCCACTCGTCCTCGCGGAACGCCGAGCGCAGCATGTCGGCGAACTCCTCGGGCGGCAGCTCCCGCATCCGGGCGGCCAGCAGCGCGTGCAGCTTCTCGGCCCGGCCCTTGACGAACTCCTCGTCGGTGAGCGACTCGATGGTGTGGCCGACGGTCCCGGCCGCGATGTTGCGCTGGATCGCGTCGTAGTGGCTGCCGGTCGCCGCACGGACCATGGGCCGGGCCACACCGACCGTGCGGTCCACGATCGGCCGCAAGGTGTCCGAGATGAGGCGGTAGGTCCGGTCCCCGTCCGGGCCGTGGAACATCTCCGCCGCGATGTTGCTCATCGTCACGACCTCGTGGGCGATGATGCCGGAGTACACCTCCGAGACCTCCGCCTGGCGCCGGAGGAACAGCCCCTGCACGGTGAACGGGCCGATCTTGACCGGGTTCGCCGGGGTGAAGATCACCTTCAGCGCGAGCCAGTTGGTCAGGTACCCCACCACGGCCGCACCGAGCGGCACCGTCCACCACTGCGGGGCGAACTGCCACATCAGCATGGGGATGACGCCGAGCACGAAACCGAACACGGCGCCGGAGCGGATGATGAAGCGGAACTCCTTGGCTCCGACCTCGAGGAAGATCCGGTTCATCAGCCGGGGGTTGGCTTCCATGTGCCGGATGACCATCAGCTTGAGATCGACGAGCCGGTCGATGTGCTCGCCCATCTCGTCGGTGACCCTGCGGACCGCGTCGGGTAGCTCGGCCTCGATCCTGCTGTGCACGGCCTGCTTGAGCACGAGCGGAAGCTGGGCCCACAGGTCGGGGTACTCCCGGGCGATGATGTCGTCGATCATCGAATGGATCTCGGTGCGCGAGGTCTTCACGATCTGGGCAGCCAGCTCCTCCGGATCCAGCTCCCGGTAGAACTCCGACATCGTGCCCAGCTTGGCCAGCCCCGTGTCGACGGCGATGCTGCCCATCTTCGCCGCTTTCGAGGGGATGATTCCCTGCCAGCCGAACACCGGAAAGCCGAGGACCTTGAACGGCATCTTCCAGCCCGCGAAGTTGATCGGCTTGAACATCATCTTGATGGCCAGCCAGTTCGTGGCATAGCCGATCAGTCCGGCGAACACCGGGATGAGCAGCGTCCCGGTGTCGACGTCCATGCCGAACACCGTCATCCAGGCCTAACCCCTCCGCGACTCCGAGTAATGTGACGAATGTCTACCACCCCAGCGTTAACGCGATCAACTACCGCCGTGGCACCACCGGGAATCGGCCGGTCGGCGTAGACGCACCGGAACGGTTCGCTACGGTATTCGCATGTCTGACTACTCTGCGAATCCAGCATCGGTCCGGGTCGGCCGCAGGCGCGTGCTCGGCGTGACAGCCGCGGCCACGGCGGGCATGGTCGCGTCCACAGCACCGGCCGCGGCAGGCTCCGTTCCGGAGGGCCGGGTGGAGCCGGAGACGGCGTGGCGAACGTTGCTCGCGGGCAACGCCCGGTTCGCCGAGCAACGCCAGCGGCACCCGCATCAGGACGCCGAGCGCCGCGAGGAGCTGGTGGACGGCCAGGAGCCGTTCGCCTGCGTGCTGTCCTGCGCGGACTCGCGAGTACCCCCCGAAGTCGTCTTCGACCGCGGGCTCGGCGATCTGTTCACCATCCGGGCGGCCGGTGAGGTGCTCGACGAGTCCGTCATCGGCAGCGTCGAGTACGCGGTCGAGTACCTCGGAGTGCGGCTGGTCGTGGTGCTGGGGCACACCGGCTGCGGTGCCGTCTCGGCGGCGGTCGACCTGGTACGGGACGGCGCCTCGTACACCGGCTCGGTGAGCACGATCGCCCGCGCCATCGAGGGAACTGTCTTAGCCACCGCGCCGCAGGCCGACCGGGAGAAATCAACCACCGCACCGCAAGCGGACCGCGAGCGGTTCGTCGACGCGTGCGTCGAGAACCAGGCCCGCCGCGTGGTCACGCAGCTGACCGAGCGCTCGGCGACCATCCGGGAGGCCGCGGCAGGCCGGGGCGTGGAACTGGTGCCTGCCGTCTACGACCTGCACGACTCCCGGGTGTCACGCCGCTGAGGTGCCGCCCGGCGATCTCCCTGGCCACCGTTCATCCCTGCTGCTGTCCTCGCTGGGCGCGCAGGCCGTCGGCAAGCACCTCCGCGAGGTGCGCCGAGGGCATCCCGGCCAGCTGGTCGAGCTGGGTCCGGCAGCTGAACCCGTCGGCGACGATCGCCGCCGAGGACGGCGCGGCCCGGACCGCCGGCAGTACCCCGTGCTCGGCGACGAGGCGCGACGTCTCGTAGTGCCCCCGCTCGAACCCGAAGTTCCCGGCGAGCCCGCAGCAACCGGCGTCGAGCTGCGCCGCCTCGGCGCCTGCCGCGCGCAGCACCCCTTCATCGGCGCTCGCCCCCATGATCGCGTGCTGGTGGCAGTGCACCTGCACCCTGGCCGACCCGCCTACCTCGGGCGGCGTCCAGTCGCTCGCGTGCGCGCGCAAGAACTCGGCGAGGGTGTGGGTAGCCCCGGACACCGCGCGCACATCCGGGTCGTCGCCGAGCAGCTCGGTGGCATCGGAGCGGAACAGCGCCGCGCAGCTCGGCTCGAGCACCACCATGGGCACGCCTGCCTCGACGTGCGGCGCCGCCGTCTCGATCGAGCGGCGCAGCTTCCTGCGCGCCGTGTCCAGCTGACCGGTGCTCATCCACGTCAACCCGCAGCACCGCGCGCGCCGCGGCACGAGTACCTCGAACCCGGCGGCTTCCAGCACCTCCACCGCGGCGGCCCCGACCTGCGGGGAGAAGTAGTTCGTGAAGGTATCCGCCCACAACAGCACCGTCGGCCGCGTACCGCCCGGACGCGCGGCACCGCCGGTATCCGGCCTGCGCGCGAACCAGTCGAGGAAGGTGCGCTCCGCGAAGCGGGGAAGCTCGCGCTCCGGCGCGATCCCCCCGGCACGTTTGAGCGCCCCGCGAAACGGCGCGGCGGAGATCGCGTTGGCCAGGCGCGGCATCCGGGAGGCCAGCCGGGCGAGCGAGGGCAGCCAGCCCATCGAGTAGTGCGCGGCCGGGCGCAGCTTGCCCCGGTAACGCTGGTACAGGTACTCGGTCTTGTAGGTAGCCATGTCGACACCGACGGGGCAGTCGCTCTTACACCCCTTGCAGGACAGGCACAGGTCGAGTGCCTCGCCGACCTCCTCGGACTGCCAGCCGTCCGTCACCACGTCGCCGAGGATCATCTCCTGCAGCACCCGCGCCCGCCCCCGGGTGCTGTCCTTCTCGTTCCGTGTCGCGCGGTAGCTCGGGCACATCACCCCACCCGAGGTGTTCAGGCACTTGCCCACGCCGATACAGCGGTGTACGGCCGTGCCGATGCTGCCGCCGTCCTCGTGCAGCTCCAGCGATGTCGGCAGCGGCAGCCAGGTGTTCTGCGGCCCCATGCGCAGCCCGGCGGACTCCCTGTCGGGGTCGGTGATGATGCCGGGGTTCATCCGGTTGTCCGGGTCCCAGATCGCCTTGAACTCGGCGAAGGCGGTGAGCATCTCCGCGGAGTACATCGCGGGCAGCTGAGCCGAACGCGCCCTGCCGTCGCCGTGCTCGCCGGAGGGAGCCCCACCGTGCCGGACGACGAGCAGGGCGGCCGCGCTCATGAACTCCTCGAAACGGCGCACACCCCGCTCACTCGAGAGGTCGAAGTCGAGCCGCACGTGCAGGCAGCCCTCGCCGAAGTGCCCGTAGACCACACCGAACAACCCGTACTCGTCCAGCAGGTGATGGAAGTCCCGCAGGTAGGCACCCAGGTTCCTGGGTGGGACGGCGGCGTCCTCCCAACCCGGCCACGACATGGTTCCGTCCGGCGAGCGCGTCGCGAGCCCCGAACCGTCTTCCCTGATCTTGAACACGGCCCGGCGCTTGGCCGGGTCGGCCACCGTGGTGACTCCCCGCACGCCCGCCATCCCGGACAGCTCCCCCGCCAGCTCGTCCGCGCGTTCGGCGGGACCGTCGACGTCGATCAGCAGCCAGGCTGTGCCCTCGGGCAACACGCCCTGCGGGATGGACTCCGGTCGCCGGGCCCGCAGCACGTCGAGGATCCGGTCGTCCATGCCCTCACAGGTCAGCGGCCGGTACTCGAGGACGCGCGGCACCACGTCCGCGGCCGCGACCGAGTCGTCGAACCCGGCGACCACCAGCCGTTCCTCCCGCGGAACCGGCACGAGGCGCACTGTGGCCGACAGCACGATCGCGCAGGTGCCTTCGGATCCCACGAGGGCTCGCGCGAGGTCGGAGCCGTTCTCCGGCAGGAGGTGATGCAGGCCGTAGCCGGACACCTGGCGGGAGAACCGGCCGAGCTCGGTGCGCAGCGCCGCGCGGTGCCGGTCGACCAGCTCGCGCAGCCCGGCGTGGATGGCCCCTGCCCGACCACCGGACGCATCACCGTCCTCCGCCGCGGGCTCGTGCCCCGCGCCGACCGACAGCCGGGTGCCGTCGTAGCACAGCACCTCGAGCGCGACCACGTTGTCCGAGGTCCGGCCCCAGGCCACCGAATGGGAGCCGCAGGAGTCGTTGCCGATCATCCCGCCGACGGTGCACCGCCCGTGTGTCGACGGGTCGGGACCGAAACGCAGCCCGTGCTCGGCCACCGCGCTGTTGAGCACGTCCGGGATGACTCCCGGCTCCACGGTCGCCGTCCGAGCCTCGGGATCGACGGACACGATCCGGGTGAGGTAGCGGGACAGGTCGACGACCACCCCCTCACCGACAGCGTTACCCGCGATCGAGGTGCCCGAGCCCCTCGTCGTGACGGGCACGTCGTGGCGGGCGCAGACCGCGACCGCCGCTGCCACGTCGTCGCGGTCCGCCGGGTACACGACGCCGCGCGGCGTGCGCCGGTAGTTGGAGGCATCCGAGCTGTACTCGGCGCGCCGCCTGCTGGAGAAGTCCACATCGCCGCGTACGTGCGCCACCAGGTCCGCCTGCAGATCCATCGGTGTCCTCACGGATAGCTCGACCCATTCACCCCGGCCAGGATCCCAGACATCCTCGTCACCTGCTCGGAGGTGCCCACGACTCGTCCGGAGTTGCCGGCCCGTCACACGTTGCCGCGCACCCCGGTCACGAGCACTTCGAGGACCACCCTCGCCGGGTCGGCCGTCGGCGTCCGGTACCGCTCGGCGTACTCCCGCTCGGCCTCGGCAACGGCGTTCCGGTCGTCCCGCAACAGGGCGCGTCCTTCCAGTGTGGACCACCGGCGACCGTCCATCTGGCACAGGGCGACCGGAGTCCCCCGCTCGCCGCCGTCGGCGACCAGCCGCGCCTTGTCCGATGTGCGCGCGCAGATCACCCTCGCTACCCCGCGCTCGACATCCAGTGTCACCCCGACCGGCACGACATGCGGGGGGCGGCCCGTGCGCGGAGTACTCAACGTGCAGTAGTGCGGCTCGGTCCAGAACCTGGCGAATGCTGCGCCGCGCGACGTCAGATCCGGCAGCGAGATGTCCACACATCCCACCGTAGTCGCCGCCGCCAGCCTGCCACCCCTTCCCGCGGCGCGGGCCTACGGGATGCACACAGCCGGTCCCGCACCGCTGCCGCGCACGACAAGGACGTGGCCCGAAGCGTAGTCGATTCGGTAACACACGGGAGCGAGCGCGGCCTTACCGTATACCGTTACCGGACCACGCACCCCGAACGGAGAGGTGGAGATGCTGCGATCCAGCTTGTTGCTCGCCAGTCGCTCGGCAACCATCCGGCGCTTCGTCGAGCACAACCCGCTCACCCAGCGCGTCGTCGGCCGGTTCATCGCCGGGACCGGCGTCGACGACGCGCTGCACACCGCTGCCGAACTCGTCGGCTCAGGGCTACGGGTGTCCCTGGACCACCTCGGCGAGGACATCACCGAGGTGGCCCAGGTCAGCACGACCGTGCAGGCCTACGAGGACGTACTCGAGGCGCTGGACGAGGCGGGGCTGGCTGATGCCGTCGAGGTGTCGGTGAAGCTGTCCGCACTCGGGCAGTCCCTGCGCGGTGACGGCGAGCGCGTCGCGACCGACGCCGCCTACCGCATCTGCCGGGCCGCCGGGACCGCGGGTACCACCGTCACCCTCGACATGGAGGATCACACGACGGTGGACTCCACGCTGGGTATCCTGCGCACACTGCGCGCCGACTTCCCCTGGGTAGGAGCCGTCCTGCAGTCCTACCTGCGCCGCACCGAGACGGACTGCGCCGAGCTCGCGGCCGAAGGAGCCCGGGTCCGGCTGTGCAAGGGTGCCTACCAGGAGCCCGAGTCCGTTGCTTTCCGGAGCAAGTACGCGGTCGACCACTCCTACGTGCGGTGCCTGCGCACGCTCATGGCCAGCAGCGCCTACCCGATGATCGCCACACACGATCCGCGCATGATCGCCATCGCGGGCACGCTCGCCGCCGAACACGGCCGCGGCCCGGATGAGTACGAGTTCCAGATGCTTCACGGGGTGCGCCCGGACGAGCATCTACGCCTGGCGCGCGCCGGCCACACCGTGCGGGTGTACGTACCGTACGGCGACGACTGGTACCCGTACTTCATGCGCCGGCTGGCCGAACGCCCCGCCAACGTCGGCTTCTTCCTACGCTCGGTGACCACCCGGCGGTGACGGTCCTCACCGGCGTCAGGATCACGGCTGGGTCGTCATCACGACCGGGCCGTCATGACGACCGGGTGGTCAGCACAGCCGGAGCCTCAGGACTCCTGCTGCGAGATGGTGAAGTTGAGCTGCCCTTCCTCGTCCTTCTGCACATCGAGGACCTTGTCCTCGAGAAGCTGAGCCGCCTGCTGCTCCAGGAAGACCTTCGCACCGCTCTCGCTGCTGACCACCTGGTCGCCTTCCTCCGGAGTCGTCGCCACCGACAGCGACAGCTGCGCGCCACCGTCGGAGGCCTGGTCCACGGCCATCCGGAGACCGGCGTCGGTCTGCTCCTCGTTCTCCTCGGTCAGCGCGTTGATCGCCTCCGCGGCGACATCCGTCATCGCAAGCATGGGATTTCCCTTCGAGTTGCCTGTTCTGGCGTAAAGTCCCCACGGTACGTGTCGACGTACCGCGAAGCACGCGGGGTGTATCCCACGGCGAACTCGCTCGTTGACGGAATGACAACTGCACGGGGATACTGGTCGCGGCCCTGCACTGCTGCGATCTTGTCACAATCGCCGTGCGGCTGGGCGGGACAGCACGCACCGACCACTAGGATGCTCCTACCAGGACCAAGTGGCCGTGGCAGCACTGCCCGTGCGTACACGACAACCGACCGGAGGCCGGATATGACCAATGCTGACGAGATCACCTGCCCGCATCCCGCAGGTGGAACCGTGAGCACGTTGTGTGAGGCGTTCCAGCGCACCGCGTCGATGCGACCGGACGCTGTGGCGCTACGGGTTCCTGGTGGACAGATCGAGATCACGTGGCGGGAGTACGCGGAACGGGTGCGCGCGATCGCGACCGGCCTGTCCGCCCTCGGCGTCAAGCGCGGGGACACCGTCGGCATCATGCTGACCAACCGTCCCGAGTTCAACCTCGTCGACACGGCTGCCCTGCATCTGGGCGCCACGCCGTTCTCCATCTACAACACCAGCACCCCCGAGCAGATCAACTACCTGTTCTCCAACGCCGAGAACGCGGTCGTGATCACCGAGCAGCAGTTCCTTCAGCCCATCACCAACGCCGAGACCGGCATCGAGCACATCGTCACCGTGGACGGCGAGTCGGGCTCCTCCATCAGCCTCGCCGACCTCGAATCGCGCACCAGTGAGGGCTTCGACTTCGAGGCGACCTGGCGGGCCGTGGGGTCGGACGACATCGCGACCCTGATCTACACGTCCGGCACCACCGGGCCACCCAAGGGTGTGGAGATCCCGCACAGCAGCATCGTCGCCGAGGTCAATGCCCTCATCCCGATCCTCGAGGTCGGACCGGACGACAGTACAGCCTCGTACCTCCCGTCCGCGCACATCGCCGACCGGGTCGCGTGCCACTACGCGGGCATCATGCGCGGAATGCAGATCACCAGCGTGGCCGACCCGAAGGCGATCGCCGGGGCACTGCCCGACGCTCGCCCGACGATCTGGTTCGCGGTGCCCCGCGTGTGGCAGAAGATCAAGGCCGGTATCGAGGCGAAGCTCGCCGAGGAGTCCAGCCCGGTCAAGAAGAAGCTGGCGAACTGGGCGATCGAGACCGGCATCAAGGCCGCCCGGGAACGTCTGGCCGGCAGGCAGCCCGCCGGCCTGCTCGGCGTGCAGAGCGCGCTGGCCGACAAGCTGGTACTGGCCAAGCTCAGGGACACCCTCGGGCTCGACCGCATACGCTGGGCGGCCTCCGGCGCGTCGGCGATCCCCCCTGAGGTCCTCGAGTACTTCCACGGGCTCGGGATCCCGGTCTACGAGGTCTGGGGCATGTCGGAGTCCACAGGTGCGACCACGAGCAACGCCGCGGGCGCGACCAAGATCGGCACGGTCGGCAAGGCCGTGTCCAGGGCCGAGCTCAAGCTCGCCGACGACGGCGAGCTCCTCGTCCGCGGTCCCGTGCTGATGCGCGGTTACCGCAAGCAGCCGGAGAAGACGGCCGAGACGATCGACTCCGACGGCTGGCTGCACACCGGCGACATCGCCGAGATCGACTCCGAGGGCTTCGTCAAGATCATCGACCGCAAGAAGGAACTGATCATCAACGAGGCCGGCAAGAACATGTCGCCGACCAACATCGAGAACGCGCTGAAGGCGTCGTCCTCGCTGATCGGCCAGGCGGTCGCCATCGGGGACAACCGGCCCTACGTCACCGCCCTGATCGTGCTCGACCCCGATGCGGCCGCCGCTCGCGCGAGCTCGCTCGGCATGTCGGACACCTCGGTCGCCGCTGTGGCCAAGCGCCCCGAGGTGCGCGAGGAGATCACCAGGGCGGCCAAGGAGGGCAACGAGCGCCTGTCGCGTGTGGAGCAGATCAAGCGGTTCCGGCTCGTGGCCGCCGAGTGGGAGCCGGGTGGCGAGGAGCTCACCCCCACGCTGAAGCTCAAGCGCAAGCCCATCGCGGACAAGTACAAGGCCGAGATCGAGGAACTCTACGCCGACTCGCCCGGCGAGGACGTCGTCAACCTGGCCTGAGCGCATCGGGACGGCTGAATGACGCTTTCAGTCCACGACACGGGCTGAAAGCGTCATTCAGCACACACATTCAGCGCACGGATCAGGTGAGGTCGACCTTGTCGACCTTCCACTCGCCGTCGACCTTGGTGAACGTCAGCACCATCCGGTTGCGGTCGATCTTCGGCTGCGGGCTGTTGACGTTGGTTGTGGTCTGGTCGACGAACGCGAGCACCACTGCCTCGTCCTCGCTGAACTCGGCGAGGCCGACATGCGTCACCTCGCCCTCCGAGTCGGCCTTGTTCTCCTCGAGCAGTTCGGTGAACGACTCGTACGCCTCACCGTAGACCTCCTCGTACCGCTCGGTCAGGCGAGCCGAGATGTTCTCGAAGTTCTCGTCGAGCTCGGTGAAGTGGTACGTGGTGAACTCCGCCGCGAACGACTCGGCTTCGTCGAGCAGCCGGGCGCGCTCGGCGTCCGTGCGGCTCTGCGAGTACCAGAGCAGGCCGAACGTCGCCGCCGCGGCCAGCGAGCACGTCACGGTCACCGCCGCCAGCACGACCGGCAGGCGTCCCCTCAGCCGTCCGGCGCGCCTGCCCGGGTCGTGCTGCCGACCAGGTTCTTCCTCCTCGCCCGAGCCATCGGTGGCGCCCTGCGTGTCACCGGCCGTCTCGCCATCCGCAACGGACTCCGTGGACGCAGCGGACTCCGTCGACTCCGCGGTATCCGCGTGGACGTCCCGCGGGGTGCCTTCCGCGTCCGGTCCCGCGCGCGGGCGCGGCGAGGGCTGCCGCCGCTCGTCGTCGCTGTCTCCTCCACTCACTGCCTACTCCACTCCTTGCAGGTAGACGGCGTGCCAGGACTCCTCGCCGAGGACATCGTCCTGCCCACCATTGGACCCCATCCGGATCGGGTCCGAGCCGGGGACCTGGGTCCGCCCGGTGTTGGGGTCCGATGTGGTCACGACGGTGCGCCGCTGGGCTTCCGGGCCGGGCGCGTTCGCCGCGCCCCGGACCGTCGGCCCGTCCGGTGGGCAGTGATACCCGAGATTCGGCTCCTTCTCGGAGGTGTCCGTCGGCGTACGCCGCTCCTCTGGGAAGTAACACGTACCGCCCTGCGTGGTGACGAACTCGAAGTTCGCCCGGTCCCCATCGGCGATGCTGGCCAGCTGGCTGAAGGCGTCCGGGATCACGACCAGCCCGTGCTGCAGTGCCGGTATGCGTTGCGAGACGATCTGGACAGGCGTGATCAGGTTGCTCAGCAGCACCGACACGGACGGCTCGAGCTCCCGCAGCAGCGGAACCACCTCGTCGGTCACCTCGGGAACCGACCGTGCCAGCTCGATGCCGTGCGGGGTCTGGTTGCGTACCTGCTCGGTGGCCTCCGCCAGCGTGCGGGTGAGCTCGGGCAGCCGGCCGGCGGTCCCCTCGCTGGATTCGAGGAACCGCAGGGTGTTGTCGATCAGGTTCGAGGCCGTCGGCTCCAGCTCGGTGAACCGGTCGACCAGCTCGATCGAGTTGTCCCCCAGCCGCTCCAGCTCCTCCGCCGTTCCCGACAGGCCGGCTGCCAGCTCGTCGGCGATGACCGCGACGTCCTCCGTGTCGATGTTGTCGGTCAGCCGCATCAGGTTGACCAGCACCGTCTCCAACGGCACCGGCCTGCTGGTGTCCTCGGGCCCCAGCTCGTCGCCGTCGGACAGGTAGGGCGGGTCGTGGCTCGACGGGCGCAGGTCGATGTGCTTGAGCGCCACGGGCGTATCCTGCGCGACGACCACCTCGGTGTCGGCGGGCACGTCGGCATTCGAGCGGATCGCCAGCTCGACCTCGACACCGTCACCCCTGGCCACACGCACGTCGGAGACCGTGCCGACCGTGACCCCACGGTAGGTCACCGGGACACGCGGGGTGATGCCACCGCCGTCGGCCATCCGCACGGTCACCCTGTCCTTGGCCATGACCGCGTCCGTCCCGACCGCGTTGACAGCGATGTAGACACCGCACGCCAGCGCGATCGCCAGGAACAGGGCGATCTGACCGGCCGGTAACCGCTGCCGGAGGCCTCGCGAACCCGCCATGGTCTACTCACCTTCCTCGAGCAGCCGGTCGAGCGTGGTTTCCATGCCCGCGGTGGCACCACCGCCTCCCAGCGGCACCACGTCGGGGATACCTTCCAGCACACCACCGACCGAGTCGGGCACGTGGAACGCCGCGTCGAGGTTCAGGTAGTCACCGGGAACCGCGGCGTTGAACAGCGGCTCGAACTCCAGGAACTTGGTCAGCAACGTCTCGACGTCGCGGTCGATCTTGGTGAACTCCGCGAGCACCGGCTCCAGCTTGCGGAGCTGGCTGACCAGCTGTTCCTCCGTCGCGTCGATCGCGTCCTGCACGTCGCCCGCCAGCGTGCCGACCTCGCCGAGCAGCGTGTCGAAGTTGTCCTGCTCGGCGACGAGCACGTCGACGGCGGGACGGATCTCGGTCAGTGCCTCGTCGAGCAGCTCGGTGTTGTCCTCGACGGTCGCGCCGAGCGTGTTGACGGCCTCGAGGGTGCGGTTGATCTCGTCGGACCGCTCGTCCAGCGAGGCGAGCACCTCCTCGGTCCTGCCGAGCAGATCGCGTACCGTGCCTTCCCTGCCCTCAAGCATGGTGTTCGTCTCCGTGATGATGGTGCGGGCCTGCTCGATGCCGCTGTTGTTGAGCATGTTCGCCAGCAGGGCCATGCTGTCCTCGACCTCGGGACCGTGCCGCGTCTGGTCGAGCGGGATCGTGTCGCCGTCACCGAGCAGCGCACCGTCGTGCTCGTCGGGTACATCCAGCGCGATGTAGGGGTCGCCGAGCGCGGTACTCATCTCGATCCCGGCCTCGGTCTCCTCGGGAAGCTCCACGTCCGAGCGGATGCGCAGGGTCACCCGTGCGGTGAACTCGTCGGCACGCATGGCGATCACCCTGCCGACGGTGGCAGGCCCGATACGCACCCGGCCTCCCCGCGTCATGCCCGCCACATCCGCGAACTCCGCGGTCACCTCGTACGACGGGCCGTCCACACCGGTACCGAGCGGGGAGTTCTGCAGGCTGATGCCGCAGCCGGGCAGTGCGAGCAGCACGCCGAGCAGGATGAGCACGCGCAGCAGGGTCGACATCACTCACCCTCCGTCCAGCCGCGAGCCAGCTCGGGTGGTAGCGGGATCGGGTTGACGATCCCGGGGCCGTCGCACAACGGCAGGGGCAGCTCCGCGCACAGCGGGCGCAGCCGGTCGAACTGCGAGAGGTTGGTGGTGATGTCCAACCGGATGCGCAGCTTCTGCTCGTCGGTGACCGCGCGCGTGATGTTGTCGGCCGCCAGCGGCAACGTGTCCATCAGCTCGGTGAGCTCGGCCTGTTGCTCACCGAGGTGCACCGACACGTCCGCCAGCCGCTCGACACTGTCGGCGATCGAGTCGCCGTGCTTGCCCGTCAGCTCGGCCACCTCGCGCAGCACCGAGGTCAGCGAGGTCAGTGCCTGCTCGACCTCGCGCTCCTGCCGCGCGAACTCGCCTGCCACGTCGTTGACCGACCGGGTGAGCGAGTCCACTGTCGACTGGTTCTCGACGAGGATCTCCATCAGGGCGTCGACGGACTCGAGGAGCGCTTCGGCGTCGGGAGTACCGTCCAGCGCGACCTGAGATGCCTGGCTGATGTTCAGGATGGCCTCGCGTAGCTTCTCCCCGCGCCCGTCGAGCAGCCCTGCCGCGCTGTCGATCATCCTGCCCAGCGAGCCGTCCTTGCCCGCCCCGTCGGGGCCGAGCGCCACCAGCAGGTCGTTCACCGACTCGACGAGGGTGTCCCAGGCGATCGGCGAGCGCGTGCGCTCGGTGGGGATCACGGCGCCGTCTGCCATCTTCTCCCCTCCGGTGTAGGCCGGGGTGAGCTCGATGTACTGGTCGGGGACCACCGTCGGGGAGGCGACCCACGCCTCGGCGCCGGCAGGGACGTCGGTGTCGGCGGGAAGCGACATGGTCAGCCGTACCCTGTCGCCCCGGGGTTCGATCTCGACGACCCGGCCGACCGGTACGCCGAGCACGGCCACGTCGCTGCCCACGAACAGGCCGTCGGCCTGCGCGAAGTCCGCGTGCACGGTCATCGAGGGCTCGGGGCGCACCACGAGGAACAGCCCCGCGGCCACGAGCACGGCCACCGCGAGCAACGACAGCGCGCGTGCGGGTTTCGCCGTCATCCGCACCCCTCCAGCAGGCCTGCGAGGCAGAGGATGTTGTCCGGCAGCGGTCCGGCCGGACCGGCCACGTCACCCCAGGGGCCCTGGCCGAAGGTGTTCGCGATGTACCGCGTGGTGGGGGCGAACTGGCGCAGCATCTCGTCGAACTCGTCCTGGGTCTCGCTCAGCGTCCGGGTGATGGTGTCCATGCGCTCGAGCACGTTGTCGATCTCCGGCCTGTTGGTGTCGACAAAGTTCTCCAGGTCCCTGCTCAGGGCGCTGATGTCCCGGATGAGCCTGCTGATCGTCTCCTTGCGCTGCGCGAGCACGTCGGCGACGAGGTCGGCGTCGCCGAGCAGCGTGACCAGCGTGTCGGACTGCTCGAGGATGCTGTCGGTGACCTCCCGCGTCCCGGACAGCAAGGCCTGGAACTGGTCACTGTGCCTGGTGAACATCTCCGCGGTAGCCGACACACCGTCCAGTGCCTGGCCGAGCAGCTCCCCGTCCGGCGTGTCCTGCTCCAGCGAGGCCATCAGCTCGCGCAGCGTCCCGAGGTCGAGCTCCTCCGCGCTGTGTTTCGCGGAGCGAGAGAGTTCATCCAATGTGTACAGCACGGATGTGCGGCTCAGCGGGATGGTATCGGACGGGTCGAGCGTCCCCTCCCCTTTCGAGGCGACGTCCAGGTAGCGCTGGCCCAGTACCGTCTTGATCTTCACGCTGGCCGTGCTGTCCTCCCCGACCCGCTTGCCGTCGTCCATCCTGAAGTGCACGACCGCCCGGTCACCGGCGATCTCGATGTCGCTCACCCGGCCGGCGCGCACACCTGCCACGTACACCGGATCATCCGGGGCCAGGCCCGCCGCGTTCTCGAGTTCGGCGGAGTAGTCACTGGTGCGCGAGTAGAAGATGGCCTGCGGCAGCAGCAGGGAGGAGGCCACGATCGCCACCAGCAGCACGGTACCCACAGCCGCGAGCACGCGCGGGTCACGCTCCCGAAACGGCACCCTCATTTCCGGCACACCTCCGAGTGGGGGCCGACGCTGGGATCGACCTCACCCACGAGCGGCAACTCGGTCTCGATCGTCATGAAGCAGACGTAGACGTTGAGCCACGCGCCGTACTCCAGCGTCCGGTTGACCGTAGGCAGCATCCGGGTCCCGGCATCCAGCGTCGCGGCGAAATTCTCGTTCTGCTCCACGAACGTCTCGGTGATGGAGTCCAGCGAGGCGATGTTGCTCTCTAGCGGCTCCCGCACCTCGGTCATGAGGCCGGAGACCGAACGCGCCAGCTCGCCGGCGCCGTCGATCGCCGCGCCGATCTCCTCGGCGCTGTCGGCCATCCCGGCCGCGAGCTCCGCCAGGCTGTTCACCAGCCGCTCGAACTCCGGCTCGTGCTCGAGTGCGAAGTCGGTCGCCGAGCGCAGGTTCGCCAGCACCTCGCCGATCAGCTCGTCCTGGTCGACGAGGTTCTCGGTGACCGAGACGAGGTGCGACAGCAAGCTGTCGAGCGTGCCGCCCTGCCCGTCGAACACCGCGACGAGCTTGCCTGCCAGCTCGTTCACCTCGTCGGGCTGCAGGCTCTCGAACACCGGGGCGAACCCGTTGAACAGCTCGGTCAGGTCCACGGCAGGGCTCGTACGTTCCAGCGGGATGGTGCTGCCCGGCTCCAACTCCGCCGAACTGCCGCCCCCCGGCCGCACGGCCAGGTAGCGCGCGCCGAGTAGATCGGCGAAGCGCAGGGCGGCCTCCGCGTCGGCGGGGACGTGCTGGTCGTCGGTGACTTCGAAGGTCACGGTGGCGTGCTTGCCCGTCAGCTCGATGCGGTCGACCTTGCCCACGCGCACGCCCGCGATCCGGACGTCGCTGCCCTTGGTGAGCCCGACGACATCGGTGAACTCGGCCTGGTACGTGGTCGTCGCCTGGCCGAGCGGGCGGTGCAGGGTGTTGGTGACCAGCGCCGTGCACAGCAGGGTGATCACCAGGAACGCGCCCAGCTTCAGCCAGGTCCCGAGGAGGTTGCCGTATGTCATGGCACGACCACCTGCGACCCACGCACCAGCGGCCCGAGCAGCACACCGACGGCACCCTCCGCTTCGGAGTCCCGCGCCGCCCGCATGTCCTGCGGTACCGCCTCCAGTAGCTCGTTCAGGGTTTCCTTCTCGGCGTCACTACCGACCGGACCGCTCGTGCCGCCGTAGCGTTCCCGCTGCGCCTCCTGCTCGCCCGCACGCTCGTCCTGCTCGGCCCCGGAACAGTTGGGCCCGTCCTGCCCCGGGTACCGCGGGCAGTCCTCCGCGGTGTACGGGTACGGCTCCTCGGTGGTGAGGTTCGCGCGGATCCGGAACCACGGACCCTCCTTGAACGTCGGCGGCGCCGCCTCGAGCAGTTCACGCACGCTGTGCACGGTGCGCGGCAGGGCGCCTGGATCGGCGACCAGCTCGTCGGTGATCGGGTCGGCGGTGCGCACGAGCTCGACGAACCGGTCGACGTTGTCGCTGCGCGCCAGCCGGGAACCCTCACCGGCGAGCGTGCTGCCGCTGGTCAGCAGCTGGTGGATCGTCCGGCGTTCCTCGACGATCGTCCGCGAGATCTGCACGGCGTTGCGCAGTGCCCGGATACCGTCCGGGGTGGCCTCGACGGCTTGCTCGGACAGCGTGGTGACAGCCTCCATCCCGTCGTCGATCAACGCGATCAGGTCGTCGGTGTCGTCGGTCATCTCGTGCAGCTGGTCGAGCATCGTCCCGAACCGCTCGCCACGCCCCTCCAGGAAGCTGGACAGCGCGCCGAGCGCGGTGCTGATCTTCGCGGGCTCGATCTCCTCGAGCAGGGTGGTGAGCCGCTCGAACGCGTCGTAGAGCTGCACTGCCTCCTCCGACTCATCGGGGCGTAGCTCGTCGCCGTCGGAGATCGGTTCGCCGGCCTCCTCCGCGGGGACCAGCTCGACGAAGAGGTCACCGAACAGCGTGCGGGGCAGCACGCGCACCCGCGCACGGGTGGAGACCGACTCGGCGTGCCGCTCGTTGATGCGCATGGTCAGCACGGAGGTCGTCTTGGTGGTCTCCACCTTGGTCACGGTCCCGACCAGCACCCCCTTGTACTCGACGGGCGCGCGCGAGGGCACGCCGATGGTGTCGGCAGCTACCTCGGCCGTGACCTCGGGATGACCGCTCAACGCCCCTGTGCCGTAGACCGTCGTGGTCACCGTGATCACCAGGAACGCCACGAGCCCGACGGCTCCCCAGGCCGCCAGCCGGAACCTGCCCATCTCGCTGCGCCGCCGCGCCGGCCTGATCATGCCTCACCCGCCAGCCCGGGAAGTTCCATGTACACACCCCAGAACGCGAAGGTCAGCAGGATGTCGGCGATCATGATCAGCACGATGCTGGTGCGCAGCGCCCTGCCTGCCGCCCTGCCGACGCCCTCCGGCCCGCCGGTCGCGTAGTAGCCGAAGTAGCAGTGCACGAGCGTCACCACCACCGCGAGCGCCACGGCTTTGGCCAGCGACAGGAACACGTCCTGCGTGGGCAGCATGAGCTCGAACCAGTAGTCGTAGATACCCGCCGACTGGTTGTTCAGGTTCACCACGACCACGCGCGTGGACACGTACGACGCGAAGAGCCCGACGAGGTACAACGGGACGACGGTGATGATCGCCGCGATGATCCTGGTCGTGACGAGGAACGGGAGCGAGTTGACCGACATCGTCTCCAGCGCGTCGATCTCCTCGGAGATCCGCATCGCGCCGAGCTGCGCTGTGAAGCCGGTACCGACCTTGGCGGCCAGCGCGATCCCCGCGACGACCGGCGCCAGCTCCCTGGTGTTGACCAGCCCGGACACCGCCCCCGACAGCGGGGACAGGCCGACGAGGTCCAGGCCGCGGAACCCTTCGAGCCCGACCTGCGCGCCGCTGACGAACGACATCGCGAACACCACGCCGATGGTGCCGCCTGCGGCCAGCAAGGTCGCGCTGCCGAAGCTGATGTCCGCGACGTGCCGCACGATGTGCCGCCAGTACTGTTTCAGCGCGAACGGGATGTACGCCAGCGCCTTGATGTAGAACGCAAGGTGGTTTCCCACCTCCGTGAGCGCGTTGACCAGCCGGTTCGCCGGCACACGCGCCGCGCGCTGCGCGCGGCCGACTTCGCGGAGGACCATCTACAACCCCCCGCCTTCCGGTGTGATCAGCGCGTAGACCTCGCCGATACCGACGTTGGCGAAGAACACGAGGATGAACGCCAGCACGACGGCCTCGTTCACCGCCGTACCGACCCCGCCGGGGCCGCCCTTGGCTGTCAGCCCTTTCGCGCAGCACACGATCGCCGTGGACACCGCGAACGCGATCGCCTTGACCTGAGCGGCAATGAAGTCCGGCAGGCCCGCGAAGTCGGTCATCGTGTCCAGGAACGCTCCAGGGGACACGTCCATGACCGCGACCTGGAACGCGAAGCTCGCCCCGATGCCGAGCGCCATCACCAGGCTGGTGAGCAGCATCGTCACGATCACGGCCGCCACCAGACGCGGCACGACCAGCCTCTCGAGCACCGAGACCCCCATGACCTCCATCGCGTCGGTCTCGTCACGGATCTTGCGTGCGCCGAGGTCGGCGGTCATCGCCGAGCCACCCGCCCCGGCGATCATCAGCGCGGCGACCAGTGGCGCGATCTGGCCGACGATCACCAGGCCGACGACCGCGCCGCTGTAGATCTCCGCGCCGACCTGCGCTGCGAGCGAGGCCACCACCACACCGACGACGACGCCGAGCGGGAGCATGACCAGCACCGCGGGTATCGAGCAGACGGCGGCGAGGAACTGCAGCTGGACGAGCGTCTCGCGCCAGGCGAACCGCCTGCGGGCGATGGAGGTCCATACCGCGACCACGGTGTCGGCCGCGAAGCCGAAGAGCAGTCCCAGCTCGAGCACGCTCGGGGAGATGTCACGCTGCCGGGCCGCCTTCCGCCGCGCCAGGATCGCGCGCGCGCTCCACCGCTCGGCGGCAACGGCCATCTGATCCCTCCGGTCGATCGTTCCGGTGACATCCCCGCACAGGTCATGCGCCACGCACACCACACCGGATGCATGCTACTGCTTCATAACGAGTGTTGTGTGAGGCAAGTTACGGATGTCGCGCCGGAAACACAACCCCATTGTTGGCGCTATGTCAATTACCGGCCCGAGGTGGCTTCCGAGGTGGCCTGTTCGGCGGGCTGCTCGGCGGGCCGGGACCGTGCCAGGCCGTCCAGGTAGTCGCTCAGCAGGTCCTCCGTGCGCCTACGCACCTGCTCCAGCTCCTGCGGGAAGCCGCCCGCCATCAACCCCAGCCCCGCGACGAGCACCAGCGCCCGCTCCGTCTCGCGTTCCACGTCGACATCGGGGTCGAGCTCCCCGAGCGACACCGCGTCCCGGAAGATCTTCACCAGCCAGCTGCGCAGCCCCGTGGCGCCGCCCTCCGTCACCCAGGAATCCAGCATGCGGTGCGCGGGAGCGTGTCCCCAGAACGCGATCAGCACCGTCCAGATGTGCAGGCTCTCCTCGTCCATCGGCACGAGCGCCTCGACCGTGGCCCCCAGAGCATCCAAGCCGCGCCTGCCCGCGACCCTGCCGCTGATGCGGTCCACGGCGAGATGGTTGTTGTACTGCAGCACCGCGGCCATCACATCGGCCTTGTCGGCGAAGTAGTGCGTCACGGCTCCGGTCGTCACGTCGGCTTCCGCCGCGATCCCGCGCATGGTCGCGGCGTGCACGCCCTGCTCCGAGACGACGCGCCGCGCCGCGATCACGATGCGGCGCTTGACGTCGGAGTCGCGAACTGTTTTCACCATCATGTGATGGTAACGACATCGCGCCACCCGAGATGCGCGGAACGCGCATCCCGGGTGGCCGCGAAGCCACGTGATCAGGCCCAGGCGTCCAGGCGCTTCGCCACGTCGCCGACCGTCCACGGCCCGTCCGTCTCGGTGTTCTCCGCGACCGTCCAGCCCTGCAGCTTCTGGATCGAACCACCCTGGACGGCGAACACCTGCCCGGTGTGCGGGCACTTCTCGGTGGCGAGGTAGGCCACCAGCGGCGAGATGTTGGCCGGCGAGAACGCGTCGAACCCGTCCTCGCCGACCTCCTGGGCGAACAGCGCCCCCATCCCGGGCGTGGCCAGCGTCAGCCGGGTGCGCGCGATGGGGGCGATCGCGTTGACCCGGACCCCGTACCGCTCCAGCTCCTCGGCGGCCACCAGCGTCAGCGCCGCGATGCCCGCCTTGGCCGCGCCGTAGTTGGCCTGACCGGCGTTCGGCAGCGTGACCCCGGAGGCCGACGCCGTGTTGATCACCGCGGCCCGCGGGTGGCGACCGGCCTTGCTCTCGGCCTTCCAGTGCGCGGCCGCGTGGTGCAGCACGGCAGCGTGCCCCTTGAGATGGACGTCGATGACCGCGTCCCACTGGGACTCGTCGATACCGGCGATGAAGGCGTCGCGCAGGATGCCGGCGTTGTTGACCAGGACGTCGAGCCTGCCGAACTCGCGCACGGCCGTGTCGACGAGCGCCCGCGCGCCGTCCCAGTCGGCGACGTTGTCCGTGCTGGGCACCGCGCGCCCTCCCGCGGAGGTGATCTCCTCGACCACCTCCCGGGCCGGGCCCGAGTCGGCGCCCTCACCGTCATTGCCCCCGCCGAGGTCGTTGACGACGACAGCGGCACCCTCCGCGGCGAACAGCAGCGCATGCTCGCGCCCGATGCCCCTGCCCGCACCGGTGATCACCGCTACGCGTCCGTCCAATGTACCCATAACGTTCCTCGTCCCTCCCGTGTGTCGTCCGTCAGTTCACGATCTCGGCGAGCCCGTCGGTGATCACGGGGTCCGCACCGACCGTGGTCTCGTAGGCGTAGCTGGTCACACCGCCGGAGGAGCCCGCCCGCCAGATCCGGGTGTGGATGTCCTGCCCGGGCAGCACGGGCTTGGAGAACCGCACCGCGAGCCTGCGCAGCCTGCGCACGTCCGAGCCTGCGAGCTCGGAGAGCACCGCCCATGACGTGAACGCCATCGTGCACAGGCCGTGCGCGATGATGCCGGGCAGGCCCGCGTCCTTGGCCACGTCCTCGTCGAGGTGGATCGGCATCGGATCGCCAGCGGCGGGTCCGTACCGGAACGTCTGGTCCTCGTCGACGTGCGCGGAGACGGCCGCCACCGGATCGCGTTGCCGCAGCTCCTCGTCGAACTTGTGGTCCGGGGCCAGCTCGCCCACCGTCTCGCCACAGTCGAAACCCCGCACGAAGAAGGTCACGTACTGCTCGTTGACCAGGGAACCGCGCGCATCGCGGCTTTCCAGGTACACGGCGGCCCTGCTGCCCTTCGGCAATCCCTCGTAACCGAGCATCGTCGCCCGCGAGGTCAGCACGTCGCCCGGCTCGATCGGGCGGTGGAACCGGAAGTCCTGCTCGCCGTGCACGATCCGGCCCATCAACGACGGCGGCACCACCTCGAGAGCGGGTTCCATCAGGGACTGGAACACCGGCACGATCGCGAAGACCGGCGCGGCGATGTCGCCGGCACGGTGCGCCTCGATCGGGTCGTTGGTCGCCTCGGCGTACTCGACCAGCCGCTCGCGGGTGACCTCGAACCTGGACTCCTCGGTCCAGGTGCCCAGCCCGCTGGAGTCGAAGGCCAGCTCCTCACTCATCGACACCCCTTCTCCCGCCGCTCACGCGAGCAGCGCTCGTCTCGCCCACGCCGCTCACGCGAGCATCGCCGCCAACCTTGCCCGCGCCGCTCACGCGAGCAGCTCGGCTGAACTTGCCCGTGCCGCTCACGCGAGCAGCTCAGCGAAGCGCTGCATGGACTCGTCCAGGTTCTTCTTGCCGTCCTTCTCCACGGCCTTGCCGAGCGCCCCCACGATCATCTGCCCTTCGAACTCCGCGTCGATCGTCGCGCGCGAGCCGCTGTCGGCGGGCTCGACCAGCAGGTCGAAGGTCACCTTCACACCGGCCATGCCGGTGCCGGAGATGGACAGCTTGCGGGGCTCGTCGAACTCGTCGACCGTCCAGGTGATGGTGTTGGGCATGCCCAGCATGGTCACCACCTCGGACACCTGGCTTCCCGTGGTGAACTCGGTGGGAACCTCGCCCTTCCACTTGGTGTGGATGGTCAGCCACTTCTCGAAGTTGCTGGGGTTGGAGAACTCCTGCCACACCTTCTCCGGTGCTGCCGGAAGCTCCACCGAGGCACTGATCCGACCCATGATGCTCCTCCTGCTTACCTGTCGTGTCCGGCCAACTGTTCCGGCCGGCTCCGGGCCCGCGCGAACGCGTGCGCGGCCCGCTGCCGCCCGCGGTGCGCGCCACTCACCCGGAGCGGTCTGCGCGCTGGTAGGCGGTGACCACCGCGGCCCCGCCGAGACCGATGTTGTGCTGCAACGCCGCGTCGACCCCGTCGGTCTGGCGTGCCCCGGCCTGACCGCGTAGCTGCCAGGTCAGCTCGGCGCACTGCGCCAGCCCGGTCGCGCCGAGCGGGTGCCCCTTGGAGATCAGCCCACCCGAGGGATTGACCACCCACGTGCCGCCGTAGGTCGTCGCACCCTCCTCGACCAGCCGCGGGGCCTCACCCTCCGCGCAGAGTCCCAGCGCCTCGTACAGCAGCAGCTCGTTGGCCGAGAAGCAGTCGTGCAGCTCGATGACCCGGAAGTCCCGTGGCCCCAGCCCGGACTGCTCGTAGACCTGCCGTGCGGCCCGCACGTTCATGTCGTGGCCGATGATGTTCTTGGCGCTGCCGTCGAACGTGGAGTCGAAGTCGGTGGTCATGGCCTGCCCTGTGATCTCCACAGCCTGCTCGGCCAGCCCGTTGGCCGCCACGAAGTCCTCACCGGCGAGCACGGCCGCCCCGGAGCCGTCCGAGGTCGGCGAGCACTGCAGCTTGGTGAGCGGGTCGTAGATCATCGGCGCGTCCAGGATCTCCTCAAGCGAGTAGACGTCCTGGAACTGCGCGTACGGGTTGTTCTGCGAATGCCGGTGGTTCTTCTCCCCGATCCGGGCGAAATGCTCGGGGGTCGAGCCGTGCTTGGCCATGTGCTCGCGCCCGGCCGCACCGAACATCCACGGCGCAGGGGGCATCCCGACCTCAGAGATCTCGGCCAGCGCCTGGATGTGCCGCATCATCGGCTGCTCACGGTCCTCGTAGGTCGCCCCGAGCGAGCCCGGCTGCATCTTCTCGAACCCCAGCGCCAGCGCGCAGTCCACCGTCCCGCTGCGCACCGCCTGCGCGGCCAGGAACAACGCCGTCGATCCCGTCGAGCAGTTGTTGTTCACATTGACCACCGGTATCCCGGTCATGCCCAGCTCGTACACCGCTCGCTGGCCGGAAGTCGACTCGCCGTAGACATAGCCGACGTAGGCCTGCCGGATCGCCTCGTAGGAGACCCCGGCGTCGGCGAGCGCGTTGGTACCGGCCTCCCGCGCCATATCCGGGTAGTCCCAGTCTTCCCGGCGGCCGGGCTTCTCGAACTTCGTCATCCCCACACCGATGACGTACACCCTGTTCACCACAGCCAACGCACTCCTCTCTGACGCGCCTACAGCAAGAAACATACATACTTGATTGCTTGTTATCTAGAGATGACCCGGGAGTTCCCCGTACTGCGTTGTCGATCAGCGTTGTGACCTGCTTATTCAACTGAACAGGAGAGCCACGTCACACGACTGGCGCGTACCGTGGTGCTCGCGAGCACAGTAACCACCTGTCACTTACAATCACTCTCGACTGCAAGTTAGACTTCCCCCATGACGGCTGAGCCCAGAAGCGCACCCCGGCGCAGGCGCACCCAGGAGGAACGCAGCGCGACGACGCGGCGCGCGCTCCTGGAGGCGACCATCGACTGCCTGGTCGAGGAGGGTTACGTCAACCTCACGACCACCAAGGTCGCCGCACGGGCCGAGGTATCGCGCGGGGCACAGGTGCATCACTTCCCCACACGGGCCACCCTGGTCATCGAGGCGATCCAGTACTTGATCGGCCAGGTCAGCCAGTCGTTGTTCAACGAGATCGAGCAGCTTCCCGTCGGCTCCGACCGCGCGGACCGTGCCTTGGACCTGCTGTGGAGCACCTTCCGGGGCAGGTTGTTCCAGGCCGCGCTGCAGATCTCCGTCGCGGGCCCCGGCGATCCGGAGATCGAGGACAAGCTCTCGGTGCTCAACCAGGTCACCGCCGACCTCATCCGCGGATCGGTTCCGCTGCTGTTTCCCGAGGAGGCCAGCCATCCCGACTTCGAGGACGCGCTCTACACCGCGCTGAACACGATGACCGGGCTCGCGATGAGCCAGCGCGTAGCCAAGCTCAGCGAGGCCGAGGTCGAGGGCCGCTGGCGGCGCACGAAGGCACAGCTGCTGCGACTCCTCGAAGAGCGTGACTGATGTGGTCGCAGGCTCCCCCGGCGCAGCGGGCACCCATCGGATGCCGTGACCGCCTGCCTGCGGTCGAGGAGTGCCCGTAGTGGGGTCCGGGACGGTCGACGCTGTTCTCACCGACGTCGTCGAGTACTGGTGGGTGTACGCGGCGATGCCGGTCATGGCCGCCGTCATCGGGTACCTGACCAAGCTGCTCGCCGTGCGGATGCTCTTCGAGCCGCTGGAGTACCGCGGCATCCGCCCGTTCCTCGGCTGGCAGGGCATGATTCCCGCACGCGCGGGCAAGATGGCCGCGATCGCCTACGACACCATGACGTCCGGGCTGATCGACCTGCAGGAACTGATGAGCCGCATCGACCCCGACGAGCTGGTCGCCGAGCTCGCCGGACCGCTGGACGAGGCCGTCGAGGATCTCGCGCGGGAGTTGCTCTCCGAGTACCAGCCGGGCCTGTGGGAGTCGCTTCCCGAGCCGGTACGCGCGCTGCTCGTCCGGCGGGTGCAGGCCGAGGCACCGAAGGTGGTCAAGCAGCTGGCCAGGGAGGTCACCAGCGATGTCCACGCGGTGGTCGACGTGCGGCACATGGTGGTCTCCAACCTGGTGCGCGACAAGGAGCTGCTCAACCGCCTCATCCGGGATGTCGCCGAGCCGGAGCTGCGGTTCATCGTGCGCTCCGGCATCTACTTCGGTGCGGCGATCGGCGTCATCCAGGCCGTGGCCTGGGGTCTGACCAAGAGCCCGCTCGTGATGCCGATCTTCGGGTTCCTCACCGGATGGGTCACCGACTACCTCGCGCTGAACATGCTGTTCCTGCCCCGCGAGGAGAAGCGCTTCCTCGGGATCCGGCTGCACGGCAAGTTCCAGCGGCGCAGGGCGGAGGTCGGCGTCCGGTACGGCGACCTGATCGCCAAGGAGATACTCACCCCGCGCAACCTTCTCGAGGGGATGCTCTCCGGCCCCAAGTCGGACAAGCTCGTCGCGATCGTGCAGCGCGAGGTGCGGCGCACCATCGACGAGCAGGCGGGACTCGCCAAGCCGCTGGTGATCCTCGCGGTGGGCGGGCGGCGCTTCCAAGCGCTCAAGCAGGACGCGGCGGCCCGCGTGATACGCACGGCGCCCGAAACGGCGCGGAGTATGTTCGCCTACACCGAGCAAGCGCTGGACATCCGCAACACCATCGCCGAACGGATGAAGGTGCTCACCTCCGGTCAGTTCGAGCAGATCATCCGGCCCGCGTTCAAGGAGGACGAGAAGACCGCGGTGATGGTCGGGGCCGTGCTCGGTGGCGTGATCGGCGAGATGCAGGCGCTCGTGCTGATCTACCTGCCGATGGCGCTCGGCATCCTCGCCGTGTAACCAGTACCTCCGTCGCCTGTCACGGGTACTTGTGACGTACGTGACGCCTCATGATCAACGGAGATCACCCACCAGCTCTTGGCATACTCACCTGAACGGGTAGTATACCGAACCATTGGGAACGCGAAGAGTGACAGTTCGCGCCAGCCGGGGTCCCTGGCGCGCCACGACGCGAGAGGTTCGAGCGACACGATGAGCACGGGACGTAGTCGGCGCAAGGCAGATCATCCATGCACGGTCGCCGAGCTCGTGGCTCGGGAAAGCCGCGGGGGCGCTTCCCCGGACCGAGTGAGGCCGGACGCGCACGAGGGCGAGCAGGCATCCGTCCTGCCCGTCGCGGAGCTGCTCCGGCGCGAAGGATCCTCCGGCACGCGCGCTGGCGGTACGGCCCCCGGGTCGAGGCCCGGGACGAGCGTCCCGGCAGCGTCGGCGCAGCCGTTCGGCAAGGTAGCGACACAGGCGACCGCCGCGAGCACCGCGGCGCGGCTGCCGGACACCGCGGATGCCCGCGAGGGCCACAAGAGCCACTTTCGCGGCGCGACCGTCGGCAGCGCGGCGGTCCTGTGCGGGTTGACGCTCGCTGGGCTCGTCGCGCTCAAGCCGACAACGGCCCTGTCCCCGGAGTCCGACAACCGTGCGAGCGGGTCGTCGGACTCGACGCAGCCGCGCATCCTCGAGCCGGACGGCGGTGACGTGGCGACAGCCTCGGTCGCCATGGAGACGACCTCGTCGAGCAACCCCGGTGCACGCGGCGTGCAGGGTTCGAGTGAGCAGCAGGGCAACGGGCAGGACACCGCTTCGCCGACCTCGAGCGGCGACACGGCAACCAGCACCACCACGCAGTCCCCGCAGCCCACCTCGACCACGCAGCAGGAGGATGACTCCGACTCGGGTGCGCGGTCCGGGACGCTCGACGACTCCACCGACGACTCCGCCGATGACTCCACCGGCGACGGTGACTCGGACGGCAGCACGGACAGCGGCAGCGACGACGGGACCAACGACGGCGACGAGGAAGAGGACAGTTCGCTGCTCGACCCGGTCGAGGGCGTCGTCGGAGGCGTGCTGGACACCCTCGGCTAGTTACTCGTCGGGTGACGCGCCCGGCTACGCCCCGGTGGGGGTTCCTCGCCGGATGTCGCTGCCTGCCGGGCGACGCGGCGCTCATAGGCAGCGCGCCCGGCAGGGTCGACGGAGGTCAGGGCACGGTCGTCACCGATGAGCCCGCGCAGCACCCGCATCACCGGTTCGGGGGTCAGCGCGGCGAGCAGGTCCCAGCCGCCGAGGTAACGCGGAACCGGGATCTCCGCCTTCCTTGTCCGGCAGCTGCGCACCACCGCCTCCGCGACGGCCTCCGGGTCCACCGTGGGCAGGCCCTTGCCGAGGGGAACTCCGGAGGCCAGCTCGGTGCGCACCGCGCTCGGCAGTACAGCGCTGATGCTCACGCCACTGCCGGCGTACTCCCGCCGGAGCGCGGCGGTGAGTCCGACGGCGGCGTACTTGCTCGCGTTGTAGCTTGCCATGCCCGGAATGGGGATCTTGCCTGCCATCGAGGCGACGGTCACGACGTGCCCGCGCCCCCTGACCGTCATGTGCGGAAGGGTGATGCGCATCCCGTGCATCGGACCCCATACGTTGACATCCAGCGCCGCCCTGCTGATCTCGTCCGCCTCGTCGACGAACCCGCCGAGCGGCATCACGCCAGCGTTGTTGACCAGAACGTCCACCCCGCCGAGCTCGGCGAGTACCGCATCGATGAACGCGCTGAACGAGCCGCGGGAGGTGACGTCCACCCGGTAGGCGCGCGCACCACGACCGACCTCGCGCGCCGCACCGCGCGCCGCCTGCTCATCGATGTCGCCGAGACTCACCGTGGCACCGCGGGCGGCGAAGGCCGCTCCGGTCGCCTTGCCGATGCCCCTGCCCCCTCCCGTGATCACCACGACCGCGCCGGACAGGTCGATCGCCGGGTAACGTCGGCCGCGTACGCCGGTCATCGCGCGACCTCCGTGGTGTCACGGTGCCGGATCGTGTAGTCGGCGGGGTCGAACGCGCGAATGGTCCTGCGCAACCGGGGCGTGGACCACGGCCAGTTGAAGCTGTTGCGGCCGTTGGCATCGAGGTAGTAGCTCGAGCAGCCACCCGCGTTGTACACGGTGCCCTGCAGCGCCCGCTGCACCTCGGCGTTGAACCTGTCCTGCACCTCCGGCCGCACGTCCACCGACGACCAGCCGTTGCCGAGGATCCTGCGCACGGAGTCGATCGTGTAGTCGAGTTGCGCCTCGACGACGGTGAACGCCGAGGAGTGCCCGGTGCCGAGGCTCGGCCCCAGCAGCAGGAACGCGTTCGGGAATCCGCTCACGGTCGTGCCGAGGTACGCCTGCGGGCTGCCCTGCCAGCGCTCGGCGAGGCTCCTGCCGTGCCCGTCGAAGACCTTCTCGGCGACCGGCATGTCGAGCATGTGGAACCCGGTGCCGAAGATGATGGCGTCCACCTCCGCGCGGGAGCCGTCGGCACCGACGACGGTGCTGCCCCGCACCTCGCGCAGCGCCGTGGGGTGCACCCGCACGTTGGGGCGCACGAGGGCCGGGTAGTAGGTGTTGGACATCAGCAGGCGCTTGCACCCGAGGGTGTAGTCCGGCGTCAACGCCGCGCGCAGTCCCGGGTCGCGCACCGTCCTGCGCAGGTGCCGCAGCCCGACCCGCTGCACGAGGCGCAGGATCCACGGGTGGCGAAAGCCCACCCCGAGCGCCTCCATGAGCGCGTACTCGGCTGCGCGCAGCGCCCGCTGTGCACCGGGCACGCGGCGCAGCACCCACCGTTCGGCCGCGGAGAGCGCGCGGTCGGGTTTCGGCAGCACCCACTGGGCTGTTCGCTGGAACAGGTGCAGGCTCGCGACCTCGGGCTGGATCTCGGGTACGAACTGCACAGCCGATGCTCCGGTGCCGACCACCGCGACCCGCTTGCCGGCCAGGTCGACATCGTGTGCCCACCGGGAGGAGTGGAACACCGCACCGGGGAACCCGGCCAGCCCGTCGATCTCGGGTATCCGGGGTTCGTGCCAGGGACCGGCACCGGCGATGAGGATGCGCGCGCTGAACTCGCCTGCCGTGCTGCTGACGCGCCAGCGCCCGGTGGCCTCGTCCCAGTGCGCGGCGGTGACCTCGGCACCGAACCGCACGTAACGGTCGACTCCGTGGCGTTCGGCCACGTCGCGGAGGTAGGCACGGATCTCCGGCTGGGTGGCGAACACCCGGCTCCAGCCCGGGTTCGGCGCGAAGGAGTACGAGTACAGCGCCGAGGGCACGTCGCACGCACAGCCGGGGTAGGTGTTGTCCCGCCACGTCCCGCCGAGATCATCGGCCTTCTCCAGCACCGCGAAGTCGGTGATGTGCTCCCGCAGCAGCCGGATCGCCGCCCCGATCCCGGACGCGCCCGCACCGACCACCACGACATCGATCTCCCGCGGCCCGGCATCGGGCCCGGAGCCCGGTGTGTTCCTCGCGCGTGCCATCGCCTCTCCTTACCGGTTCGGAAGCCGAGTACCTGCCAAACTCACATACCAATAGTATCTGGATTGCGACGTTAGCACCCCCCGCGGTGCCACACAACAGCCCCGCATGTCAGGGTCGGGCTGTGCGGGACGACACGACCCCTTGGGCTGATCCGGACACGATCCGGTCGGTACTGACCGAATGCCACACCTGGGCCATCGTCGGGCTGGGTGACAACCCCGACCGGCCCGCCTACGGCGTCGCGAGTTTCCTGCTACGGCACGGCAAGCACGTCGTCCCCGTGCACCCGAGCGCGACCACCGTGCACGGCGAGCGCGGTTACGCGAGGCTGGCGGATATCCCGTTCCCGGTGGACTGCGTCGATGTCTTCCGCAACTCCTCGGCGGCTGGCGCGTTCGCCGACGAGGCCGTCCGCATCGGCGCGCGGGCGGTGTGGTTCCAGCTGGGGGTGATCGACGAGGCAGCGTTCCGGCGCACCACGGACGCGGGGTTGTCGATGGTGATGGACCGGTGCCCCGCCATCGAGTGGCCGCGGCACCGGACGGCGAGCTGACGGCTCACCCGCGCGCCGCGCGGAGCACCGCGCGCACGAGCTCGTCGATGTGCTCGTGTGTGGTCGCGTGGTCCGAGACGCTGATACGGATCGCGGTACCGCCCCGCCACGTCGTCGTGCCCAGCCACGTGACCCCCTCCGCCTGCACAGCCTCGGCGACGGCCCTGGTGCGCGCGTCGTCGTCACCGATCCGGACCAGGACCTGGTTGAGTACCACATCGTTGAGCACGGTGACGTTCTCGTCACCGGCCAGCAGCTCGGCACAGCGGCGCGCGTGTGCGCAGCACGTACGCACCAGCTCGGCCACTCCGGTGCGTCCCAGGGCGCGCAGCGCGGCCCAGACCGCGAACACCCGCGCCCGCCGCGAGCTCTCCGGGGTCCAGTCGCTGCCGTCCCGTCCACCGCCACGGGCCAGGTACGCGGCGGACAGGCTCATCGCGGCACGGTGACTGTCCGGATGCGCGCAGAGGACGATGCCGCAGTCGTAGGGCACGTTGAGCCACTTGTGCCCGTCCACAGCCCAGGAGTCGGCCAGCTCCGCGCCGTCGGTCAGGTGCGCGAACTCCGGCGCGGCCGCTGCCCACAGCCCGAATGCCCCGTCGACGTGCAGCCAGGTGTCGTGCTCGCGGGTGAGCTCGCCGATACGGCGCAGCGGGTCGGCCGCACCGGTGTTCACGTTGCCCGCCTGCGCGCACACGATCGCCGGACCGCGCCCGTGGGCGCGCTCGAGTTCGTGCTCGAGCGCGTCGGGGCGCATACGTCCCTGGCCGTCGACCGGGATCGGGGTGATGCTCCGCGTGCCGAACCCGAGGAAGCGCAATGCCCGGTCCACCGTGGCGTGCCGTTCCTCCCCGGCGAACACCGTCACGGCGGGCGCACCGAACAGGCCGTCGGCCTCGACGTCCCAGCCTGCGGCGCGCAGGACGTGATGCCGCCCCGCGGCCAGCCCGGTCACGTTGGCCAGCTGCGCGCCGCTGGTGAACCCGGCCGACGCGGTCCCGGGAAGGCCGAGCAGCTCGCACAGCCAGCCGCGGCAGACCTCCTCGGCAGCGGTCGCGGCTGGCGAGAGCGCCGAGAACGCCGGGTTCTGGTCCCAGATCGAGGTGAGCCAGTCGGCCGCCAGCGAGGCGGGCACGACGCCGCCTTCCACGAACCCGAAGTACCGTCCGGCGTTGGTCACCACCAGGCCGGGGTCCACGGCGCCGGCCAGCTCGTCGACGACCTCGGCCGGGTCGCGCGGTTGGTCGGGAACCGGTCCGCCGAGCGCGGCGACCAGCTCGCCGGCCGGTACCGGCCGGCTCACCGGCCGGTCGCTCGCGCCCTCGAGGTAGGCGAGAGCGTGTTCGGTCGTGCGTGCAAGCAGGTCCGGCAAGTCAGTCATAGCGGAGTAGCGTCACATCTTCTCGCCGGGCAGATTGCTGGCCTGCTCGATCCACGTTCGGAGTCGATCCTCGTCCAGGCCATCGTCCTCGTGGATGTCGAGGTAGCGCACCTCATCGTGCTTGGACGCCTTGGGCGGCACGGGATCGAGCGATGTCCCCCTGAAGAACTGCAGCTGCACGTAGCGGGTGAAACAACGGAACGACAGGAACCAGCCCTCGCCCTCGAGGCCGTAGAACGGTTGGTTCCATTTCACGGCTTTGTGCACATCGGGGACCGTGCGCACGATGAGGTCGTCGAGACGCCGCCCGACGTCTTGTTTCCAGCCGGGCATGGCAGCGATGTAATCCTGCACCGGGCCGTTCCCCTCACCCTTGGGGATCTGCGGGTTGCCGCCCGAGAGCAGCTTCGGTCCCGGATCGTCCTTCTTGCGCTCGGTCATGGGTTCACGTCCTGAACGAGTTCCGTGACAGCCGGCGAGAAGCTTCACGAGCGTGCCGACGCGAGCATTGTAGCCCCCGCTTCATGCGGAAGGCCGTTGTCTTGGCCGTCGAGTCCCATGTCGTCCTGTCGCGGCGCGGTGGGATGACGGCACCGCCGCGCCGCCCGGCTCAGCGCGATGCGGCTTCCCATACGAACCCGTCCGGGTCGGTGAAGTGCCCGGCATCGCTCCCGATCACGAGCCGGTGCGATCCGCTGCCGTCGGCGGGGACGCCGGCGACCTTGGCGAGGGCACGGCGCCGGTAGAGCGCCAGCTTGACCGGACCGGATGACGTGTCCAACTCGACGTACCTCCGGCCATAGCTCTTCACCACGGCGAAGCCTCGGTCGGCGTAGAACCGCCTGCTCGCTGCCACATCCGTGACTCCCAGCTGGAGCACGACCTCGTCGATCCGCCGGGTGGCCGGGCCGGTGTCCTTCTTCGACGAGGAGGCGACCGTCCAGATCGTCCCGTCCGGGGCCTGTACGACGCCGCCGTATCCCCAGAGTGATTTCGCGGCGGGCTTCAGCGGCGTGGCGCCGGCATCGACGGCGCTGCCGACGAGACTGTCGACGGTGGCCGGCTGGGATACGATGAGCGACAGCGTGAACCCGCGGAAGCCGGTCGTCGATGCCTCCGACGCCCGCAGGCGCAGCCAACTGCCCGCACCGAAAGCGGCCGTGTAGAAGCTGTCGGCAGCCGAGGCATCGGCCACCTCGAGCGTGACAAACTCGATCGTCGCCATGGCGGTCACGCTAGTTGCGGTCCCGGCGTCCCCGCTTCTCGGTTCCTGACCGATCGGCCGCCAGATCCTGCCCCACACGGCCCGTGCACGGGCTTCCGACGTGCCGCACCAGACGTCGTAGTCGCCGTCCTCGACGCCGGCGACGAAGGCGCGTCACTCCTCGTGGGTGAACGTTGCGGTACCGGCATCGCGGGCGAGGCTACTGCGAACGTGCACGGCGTCCGCGGTGAACGCGGTCCCGCCACAGGTGCTGCCATCGGCACTGCGGCGAGGAACGAACCAGCCACCGGTCGTGCGCGGCATGACCTCAGTCCAGGTGACGCTCCTGATGCAGCCGCTGTAAGCACTCAGTACTCTCGTCCCGCCCCAGCGCCATCGCCTTGACCGGATCGAGGTGGTGGGCCGCACGGGTCACCTCGGGAGGCTTCTCGTGGAAGGTCTCCCGGCCGTAGCTCCCGGTCACCAGCACGCTCGTCGCCGGTGGTGGGAACCCGTCCAACGTGGCTGTCATGGACATGAACTCATGCGGCCCCGAGCCCAGCGGCAGTATCTGGATCACGACGTTCTCCATCGACAGGTGCGCGTGGATCAGGTGCGCGAGTTGCTCGCACATGACCCGCTGGCCGCCGATGTTGCCGCGCAGCGCGGCCTTCCCGAGTACGCACCAGAACCGCAGGGCCGGGCGGCGAGTTCCGAGCAGCATGCGCAGGGTGGCAGGCCCTCGACCTGGTGACCGACGGCGAGGGCCCGGCCCCCTGCATCGCTCGATCGAGTGCCGCACTCGCAGCGCATCGCGCCGGACAGGAGCGCGAAACCGGCGATCCTACGGGACACGGGTAGACCTACTACGAGCCGCGCGCGCGGATCCGCTATAAAGAACGGCATGAGTAGCGGTACCTACGGTCGTTACGTAGCACTCGGAGACAGCCAGACCGAAGGCTTGTGGGACGGTGACGACGAGAACGGCCTGCGGGGCTGGGCCGACCGGCTCGCAGGCCAGCTGGCCGAGCTCAACCCCGAGCTGCACTACGCCAACCTCGCCGTCCGGGGCCGCCTCGCCCACCAGGTACGCGCCGAGCAGCTCGATGCGGCGCTCGCGCTCGAACCCGATCTGGCCACGGTGGTCGCGGGGATGAACGATCTGCTGCGCCCCGGCTTCGACGCCGACGCCGTGGCCGGCGAGCTGGAACACATGTTCGCCGCACTCACCGACGCAGGCGCCACGGTCGCCACGCTGACGTTCCCCGACGTCGCGAAGCTGGTACCGATCGCGAAACCGCTGACCCATCGCGTCGTGTCACTCAACGCGCGGATACACGAAGCCGCCGTCCGTCACGGCGTGGCGATCCTCGAGACCTTCCACCACCCGGTCACCACCGACCCGAGGATCTGGAGCCCGGACCGCCTGCACGCCAGCCCGCTCGGGCACGAGCGCATCGCCGCGGGCATGGCCTACGCACTCGGCCTGCCCGGGAGCAGTGCCGACTGGCGCGAACCGCTGCCGCCACTTCCCTCGTCCGGCTCCATGCACTTCACCAAGACCGAGCTGTGGTGGCTGGCGAGCTTTCTCGGCCCGTGGATCGGCCGCCGGGTGCGGGGCCGATCCTCCGGCGACGGGCGCGCGCCCAAGCGACCGGACCTGACCCCGGCACGCTGAACACGCGCGCCGGGCCGCTGCCCTACCCGAGGGACAGCGAGTCGCCGTCCACCGACAGCGCGCGCTCGTCGAGCGGGCGTTCCGCGGGGCCGTTGACGACGGAGGCGTCCTCGATGGAGAACTTGCTGCCGTGGCAGGAGCAGTTGATCGTCCCCCCGGCGACGCCGGCCACGGTGCAGCCCTGGTGCGTGCACGTCGCGGAGAAGCCTTTGAACTCGCCCTGCACCGGCTGGGTGATGACCACACCCTCGTCGCCGAACACCACGCCCCCGCCGACGGGGATCTCGTCGGTGGTCGCGATGCTCTCGCCGCCACCGTTGCCGCCGCCGTCGCCGCCGTCACCGCCGTCGCCGTTGCCGTCGTCGCCACCGTTGCCGCCGCCGTCCTCGACCTGGCACCCGGCCAGCGCGAGTCCGGACACCGCGATGACACCGACACCGGCCATCGCAGCCCGCCGCGGCATCACCGAGTCCGGCCGCTCGGCCGCGGTCGCACCGTCGGACGGTTCACCGGTCGAGAATTCACGTGTGTCGTCCATGTCCTCGAACCTCCGTTTCGTCTCCCGCGCCGGTTTCCGGGCACTCAGCGCGCCTCGGGCCTTTCGCGATCCTGTCCATGATGCCGTGAGACGCCCGTAAGGCGCCCGCGACGTGCGCGGTAAGGTTCCGGACCAGCGCAACAGCCACCTGGAGCGACACAGTGCAACACTCCGCATCGAACCCCCACGGGGTCCTCCGCAAGTCGCAGGTCAGCCCCATCGATGTCGGGATGCTGCTGCTGGCGATCTTCTCGGTGGGGCTGCTGGTCTATGCGATGTTCTCCGACCGGGTCGACATCGACGCCCGGTGGGTGCTGATCACCGACACCTCCATCTGCGGGATCTTCGTGATCGAGTTCCTCTACCGCTGGCGAGCCAACGGCTGGGCACGGAAGTTCCCGCTGCGCAACTGGTACGAGATCCTGGGCATGATCCCGGTGGCGCACCCGGCCCTGCGCGGTTTCCGGCTGCTCCGGCTCGTCGTGATGATCGTCCGCCTGGTCCGCGCGGCCGACAGGGCGTTCGGGGAGCGGTTCGTCTACCGGCTGGTGGAGCGCCTGTCACGGCCGATCGTGCTCGCCATCAAGAAGCCCATCACCATCGCGGTACTCGACGAGGTCGTCAAAGTGCTCGAAACGGGCAACTACCCGCACAACCTGGCGCGCTCGTTGAACGAGAACAGTGACCAGCTCCGCGCGATCGTCACCGAGAAGGTGCGCAACGACCCCCAGGCCGGCCGGTTCAAGCGCGTACCGTTCCACGACGAGATCGTGGAGTCGGTGGTCGACACCGCACTGCGCGTGACGCTCGAGGTGCTCGTCGACCCGCGCACCGACTCGTTCTTCGCGCACGTCGTGCGGGAGAACCGGGAACAGATCCGGATGGCGGTCCAGGAGGGCCTGCACGAGGAGGACCTCGAAGCGGGCGCGGCCCCGGACCCGTCCGGCGACGGCTACCCCCGGCGGGTGAGCCCGGACAGCGCGTACCGCCGGTAAGTGCCCGTCACCCGCGTTCGACGTCGGGCGGCGGCGGGATCTCGTACTCGGACGCGCCGATGTTGCGCTCCAGGGAGTCCCGCCACTCACCGCTGTCGATCATCTTCTCGATCGCGTCGTTCAGCGCGCGCCTGCCCTCGGGGTCACCCTTCGCGAGGCCGATCCCGTAGCGCTCCGTCGAGAACCTCTCCCCCACCACCTTCAGCAGCTCCGGGTGCTGGGCGGCGTACCCGGCCAGGATCACCGCGTCGGTGGTGACGGCATCCACGTGCCCGGCGAGCAGGGCCGTGACGCATTCCTGGTAGCGGGGATACTCCACCAGCTCGACGTCACCGGCGAACTCCTGCTGCACGCGCTTCGCCGGGGTCGACCCGGACACCGAGCACAGGGCGTTGCCGTCCAGCGCCTCCGGGCCGGTGATCTCCGTGTCGTCCGCCCGGACGAGCAGGTCCTGGCCCGTCTCGAAGTACGGCCCGGCGAAATCCACCTCGTGCCTGCGTTCCTCGGTGATCGAGTACGTCCCGACGACGATGTCGACCTCGCCGTGGACCAGCGCCGACTCCCGCTCCGCAGCAGGCACGTCCTGCCACTCGATGTCCTCGGGGTCAACGCCGAGCTCGCCGGCCACGAACGTGGCCAGGTCGATGTCGAAGCCCGTGTAGCGGCCATCGACCGTGTACCGGGACAACCCCGGCTGGTCGGAGCGGATACCGATGGTGATGGCGTCGTTGTCCTCGACCCGGTCCACCAGGGACGCCCCCGCGCCCGCAGGCGCGTCGCCGCACGCGGCCGTCGCACCGGCAAGGCCGACCGCGGCCGTCGCCGCGAGCAGCAACCGGGCGAGCCCCATAACGCCTCCTCGGCCGCACACGTCCATCGCCCGCTTCACATGGACTCCAGCCCCCACTCTGGTTTCCGACCCGGGGCGTCAGCATATAAGGCGCGTCGACCGCTCGCCCGCCCCGCGCACGGCGTCGCTACCGCATGTGGGGGGCGGCTTCAATGCCGTCCCGACGCATCATGTAGCGTATGTACCCGGCACGACGAAGTGCACGGCTTGGGGCTGTGGCGCAGTTGGTAGCGCACTTGACTGGCAGTCAAGGGGTCACGGGTTCGAATCCCGTCAGCTCCACCAGTGAAAACGCAGGTCAGTGGGGCCGCTATCCACATGGGTAGCGGCCCCACTGGCGTGTCGGGAGCCAAACTGGGCGCCTAACTGCTCGCGGCATCCGATGGGAACAGGTCATCCATCGCTGTGGCGCCTTCGACCATGACCGGCTTGATCTCCTTGCGGTACACGGTTTCGGTCACCCTGGTCCCGCTGTGGCCCACCAGGCGAGCGATATCCTCAAGTGGCACGCCGGACCCCGATAGGAGCGACACGAAACTGTGCCGCAGCTCCCTGGGCGTCCATTGCTCGGGTGGCAGCCCTGCTGCCTTGATGACCTTTCGGAATTCACGACGTACGTTGTGCGCGTCCATCTCTGTCCCGTTGGCGGTGGGGAACACCAGGTTGTGTGGATTCGCCGGAGCGCCGGGTGTCGACAATCGTTCCTGCTGTCGCCGGAGCGCTGTAACACACCGGTTGGGCAAGGCGAGCGTGCGACGTGAACCCTTCGTCTTCGTATCCCCGCGAACGGAGCGCCACACCGCCATCGACGGCAACACCGGCGGATCAGCCTCGGGGTCACCATCCAGATCGACGCGGTCCCAACTCAGTGGCCGAAGCTCCTCCGTACGTGCCCCAGTGAGCAGTGACACCACGATGTAGGCGTGCAATGGAGAGCTTTCCGACGCGCTGAGTACGGCCTCAGCCTGGTCCAGATTGAGCGCCTTCGACGGGCGCCCCTTCTGACCTTGCGGGATCTGGCACAACTCCACCACGTTGCGCCGTACCTTGTCGCGTGCCTGGGCCTGCCGGACCGCGCGATTCAGGATCGAATGAAGCAAGCGCACCGTTCTGGTGCTGACATAGTTGGCGCGCTCGGCCAACCACTTATCGACGTCCTCCGCTGCCAGATCACGCAACTTGCGAGCACCAAGATGGGGCCGGATATGGCGCTTAATCAGCGTGCGGTAGTTGTCGATTGTGACCTCTTTCGCGCCGGGTATGCCGTAGGCGAGCCAACCATCTACGGCGTCAGCAACCGTATACCGACGATCCTCGTGAGCCGCCTCGCTAGCCTCCCGCAATAGCTCGCGAAGCTTCTCTCTCGCTTCTGTCTTGGTCTTTCTGGTCACCTTGCGTCGAATTCGCTTACCAGCAGGTGTGTAGCCGGTGGTGACTGCCCCGACCCAGCGTTGCCGATCTTCATCCCAGTAGAGAGTGCCGTCACCGTGGCTACGCCGCTTGGCCATGGTTGTCCTCCGTTTCGTGGATGAGTAGTTGGATGTAGTCGTGGATGGCTTGGGCGGGCACGAGTCGGGTGCGGCCTTGTTTGACGGAGCGCAGGCGGCCGGATCGGATCTGTTCGTAGATCACGGATCGGCTCATGGACAGCAGCCGCATGGCCTCGGAGATGCGGTAGAGGTGCCGGTCGGGCACCGGTTCCGGTATCGGCACTGTGTCCATCCGGGTCCTCCTTCGTGCGGGTGTCGGTGCCGTCCGAGCGGTGACGGCCTTGCGGGGTGTCACAGGGGGTGTCACAGGTTTTCGTGCTGGTCAGGTGGGGTGGAGTGACTGAGTGACAGGTGTGACAGTTGGCCGGTGTTTGCGGTGTCACTGTTCTGCGGTGGGTGGTAGGTGCCTTGGGCGTTGACGTGGAGTTGTCCGGCGTCGGCCATGCGGCGGCAGGTTTGCCGGACGGTTCCCGCGTTGAGTTGCAGGGCTTCGGCGATGGCGGCGGGTTTTTGGCCGGGGTAGTCGCGTACGAAGCGGGTGATCAGGGCGCGGGTGTCGTGCATGAGGTGGTCGCTGGCGGGGCCGTCGAGCTTGGTCCAGGCTCCGGCGTGGGCGTCGAAGCTCATGGCGTAGTCGGCTTCTTCGACGTCGCGGCCGGTGACGTGCAGAACCCCGTCTGCTTGGCCGCGTGCCCGTTCGAGCACCAACACCGCGTCGACGGCGCCGGTGAGGCCGTTGGTGCCGGAGACCAGGCTTTGGAAGTCTTCGGCGCCTTGTTTGCGCACGTGGTGGATGAGCAGGAACGGCACGTTGTAGTGGTCGGCGAGCCGTTTGAACCGCACGGCGGCGGTGTAGTCGGCGGCGTAGGCCGAGGCGGCTGCCGGGTCGCTGCCGCGCATCTTCTCGAAGGTGTCGATGATGACCAGGCGGGCGTGCGGGTTGTCTTCGAGCCAGTCGATGAGTAGGGCCTCGCCGCCTGCGGTCATGGTGGGGCAGGCGGTTTCGAGGGTGAGGTGGGATGCGGCGCGGCCGCCAGCGGCCAGCATCTGGCGGCGCCTGCGTTGCAGGCGGCGGCCGGTGTCTTCCAGGGCGCAGTAGAGCACGGGGCCGCGTTCGACCTCGATCGAGCCGAGCACGGGGTCGCCGTTGGCGATATCGGCCCCGAGCCCGAGGGACAGCCAGGACTTGCCGAGCTTGGGCGCGCCTGCCAGTAGGTTGAGTCCTTCGCACAGCAGGCCGGGCACGGCCCACCGGGGTTCGGGGAAGTCCACGGCCATCAGCTCGGCATCGGTCCAGCGGGTGCGGCGCTGTGGCTGGTCCGGTACCGGGGTGAGCGGGCGGGCTGCGGTCATGTCAGAGCCTCCAGACACGGTGGTGGTCAGGCGATCTGGCGGGGGCGTTTGGCGCCTGCGGACAGGCCGGAGGTGATGGTTTTGCGCGCCTGGATCTCGCTGTAGGCGCGCGCGGCGATATGGCGCCGGGCCGCGCCCAGCAGCACTGAGGTCACCTCGTCGGCGGAGAGGGCGCCGCCTGCGACGAGTTGTCCGAGGGCCAGCGCGGCGGCGTAGAGCGTGCCGTTGCGCTGGCTTTTGGGTGCGTGGTGCACCTTGGCGGCTTCGGCGCGCACGGCGGCTTCCACGTAGCGCGAGCGCCGCCCCGTGGTGGGCCGGATCGGCGTGACCGGCGCAGGCGGGGGTGGTGCCGGGGTGAGCCGCTGGGCCAGCCAGTCCGGCAGCGGCGCGGGGTCACTGTCGCAGAGGTAGTCGTAGCTGCCGGTGGTGGTGACGGAGCCGGGGGCGACGACGTAGCCGCCCCAGGAGCGGGTATCGACCTTCCAGCCCAGGCCGTTGCCGCGCTCGCCTCCGGTGTTGCGCAGCGCCGCGCCGTCGGGGGCGCGATAGTACAGGTGCAGCCCGCCCGAGGGGGTCCGCACGGTGAGCGTGTCCCCGGGCACGGGCTGGTGTGCCTGCTCCGCCAGTGCGGCGAGCACGTCCTCGCCGCATGTCACGCCGGTGCCTGCCCACGCCTCGGGCACGGTCTCACCGTCTTTGAGCACGTCGAGATCCAGCACGCACAGCCCGGCCGGGCCGGTGGCCAGCCCGATGTTGAACGGCGCGTGTGCCCAGGCGGCCCGGATCCGCTCGGGGTCGGTAGTGGCGCGCTGCTCCCAGCCCTGATGCTCGTCTGCGCACACGCCGGTGCCCGGGCAGTCGGTCAGCCCGTGCAGGGCCGGTGTCTTGTCGCCGACACGCAGCGGGAACACCGGCCAGCCGCGCGCGGCCAGATCGAGCGCTCGATCCAGCAGTGGTTTCGTCGTGTCCATGTTTGGGTAGTCCTTTCAGTGGGGGAGCCGTCGGCTTGTGGCCTTCCGTGCCGGTGGTTCCTTCGTTCGGGGATCTGCGGGCCGGACGCGCGTCGGGGCGCGCCCGGCCCGACGCCGGTTAGCGGCGTGTGTCGTGGTTCCATCCGGCTTGATGGCGGCACGTGGGGCACAGGGGCGCGTTCTTGGCGGCTCCGTCGCCGGGGCCGAGGGTCGGCCGCACAGGGTGCGGACCTTGCCGCTGAACCAGCTCGCGGTGCCGATGTGCATGGGCGTGGCCATGGGTGTCCTTCCGTTACTGTGTGTGCCTGTCTGTGGGTCGGCAGTGCCGCACCGATGGCCCGTGGTTGGTCTCGGTGTGGCGGTTCGGTTGGGGTTAGCGGTCGGGGTTAGCTGCCCGGAGGTGGGTTAGGTTTTTCACTCGCCCGGCAGCGTCGGGCCGCTGACCTGGTGCGCTGCGGAAAGTTAGCCAGGTGAGCCGAGTGAGGCGGGCTGAACCGGCCCGTGCGGACCCGCCGTGGCGGGCATGTGCACCCCCGGGGCGTGGCGCCTCACTCGACCACCGCGCGGCTAGCCGGTCTCGTCGTGCTCGTCGGCCTCTCGCCGTGCCAGTGCGTCACGCACCGTGACCGGATCGAGGGGGAACTTGTTGCCGGTCGAGGGGACTTTGATGCCGTGGTCGCGGTCCAGTACCGAGCGCAGCGCCTTGCCGGTGAGCTTGCGGTACGGCGCCCAGTCCGGGGCGTGGGCGGCCAGCAGCGCGGGAACATCGGCCACGGGTACCGGGTGCTCGCCCAGTACCGCGTCCAGATCGGTGAGCAGATCACGCGATGCGGGTTGCGGTGCGGCCTTGTCGCTGCCGGGCAGGCTGCCGCGCTCGGCGACGGCGGCCATGGCCCGATCGATGATCGGGCTGACCTGGTCGTTCTTGCGGTCCACGTCGAGGAAATAGACCTGCACGATGTCCGAGCGCTCGCCGGTGAAGCCCTTGACCACGGCGGTGCCCTTGTCCGTGCCCGGAATCAGCTCGGTGGCCCGGTGCCCGGCCGAGTAGGCGCCCTGCCCGAGCAAGGCGTCGTTGGCTACGTGGTCGCCGACGGCGAAGGCGATGCCGTTGGAGCAGTTCCGGGTGACGTCGCGCGGCATGCTGTCCTTGGTCGGTGCCTGCGTGGAGACGATGAGATGGATCGCCCGCTTGCGGCCCAACCGCACGATGTCGCACAGCAGCTTCGAGACTTCCTTGCCGTAGGTGGGGTGCTGGATGGCCACGTGGGCCTCCTCCAGCAGGCAGAACAGCGGGTGCAGCCCGACGTTCTTGCTGGCCAGCTCGCGGGTGACCGACGGGGCCTCGTGCTTGATCAGCAGCTCACCCCGGCCCTGCACCTCCTCGTGCAGCTCACGCAGGTGCTCGGTGATCTCGGCGACCCGCTCATCCTCGGCACCCATGACGTAGCGCGAGCACCGGGGCCGGAAGGCCTCGAAGTCGAAGTTCGCATCGGGCACCCAGATCCGCAGCTCAGCCGTCGGGTCCAGGGCCGCGCCGCACATCATGACGCGCGCGGCGCTAGACTTGCCCTGACCGGGCATGCCGCCGGTGATGGTGTTGCGTTCCATCATCGGCGCCGCCAGCGGCTGGCCGCGTAGTGTCTTGCCGAACGGCACCCCCTGGAACACATCGGCCGTGCCCTCATCCAGCAACGGATAGGCTCCCGCACCTTCGGCGAGCGCGCCCTTGTCCGCCACCCACAGATCCAAGATCCCGGCCTCAGCCCCGGTGGTGGGCCAGACCTCCTTGGCCAGGCGACGCAGGCCCGTCGCCAGATCGGCCCGTCGGCGGGCCACCTTGTCGGCGGTGACCCCGGCAGGCAGCCGGATCACCGCGTGCGTGCCGCGCCCGTCGATACGGGCCGGGGTGATGAACTGGAGCGGCAACCCTTGCTTGAGATACGCCGTGACCTGCGGAATGCGCAGTGCCTCGAGTGCCTTGGCGATGGTGCTCTCGTCGATCGCGGCATCGGTGTCGGCCTCGCGGGCCGTGGCCAACCATCCCGGAGCGGTGCCCCTGCGGCGGCCTTCCCGCCACGCGGCGAACAGCACCGCGAACGGGGTCGCCATCACCAGCGGAGTCCAGGCGACCGCGATCGCGGTGAACACCCACCGGATGGTGTTCATGACCCCGGTGATGACATCGACGAACGCGCCCGTGCCGGACAGTTGCACGAACAGCCCGATCAGCAGCACGGCGACCACACATCCCAGCAGACTGCCCACGGTCACCTTCGCGAGCCCGGCCGCCAGGCGGGGCAGGTCCATCAGCCGTTGATGCCGCGCCTCCACCGCGTGTTCCTTGCGCTCGGTCCACTCGCGCAGCATCTCCCGGTCCCCGGTGGCTTCAGCGGCCTTGATCTGGCGGCGATACACCCCCAGCGTGGTGGCATCCCAGGCACGCTTACCCCAGGACTCGAAGCCCTGGCACAACACCAGCCCGTGCCGCACCAGCGCCTTCCCGGTCTGCTTAGGACGCTCCGACTCGCGTACCAGCCGCACAGCCTGCCTCGGCACCGTGCGCGCCCACGCGGTCGCCTGCCGCGCCAACCGGCGATCCAGCGCGCGGCTCTGCCGCTCACTGACCAGCTCACCCGTGATCGCCTCATCACGCGCCAGCTCCGTGCCCGGCCCGTCCTGCGGGACGCGGGGCGCGGGAATCTCCTCCGGGTGCGCGGCGGCGTGCGGATGCAGCGGAACCACCGTGCTCCCGTTCGCCGCACCGTCGCTGCCGTGTGCGACGGCGTGGCTGTCATCGTTCGCGGCGCGGCCCTGCGGGCCGTTCGACGCGCTGGTGTCGTCGGTGTTCATGAACCCTCCAGCGGGGGTGGGATTGTGGTGTTCGTGGTCGCGGTCTCCTACCGGCATCAGGCGGCCCTCCTCTCCGCCTGGGCGGTGTCGTGCTCGCCAGTGGCGGGCAGGACCGTGGTGGCCTGGCTATCGACGGCCAGCTCCGCGTTGAGTGCGTCGGCGACGCTCTTGCTGGTGCCGCGTGCGCAGTCGGTCACCTGCCGCACCCAGGCCGGGGTGACCTCGATGCCCGGCGCCCAGGCCGCGCGAGCCTCGGTCACGAAGTCCGCGAGCAGCTTGCGCCCGGACGGCTTCGCCTGCCCCTTCGTGCGCGCCGTAGCCGGAGTTCGCGGCCGTGGCTTCGGCTTCGCTGGCGCGGTGTGCGCGGGACCGTTCCCGGCAGCCGAGCCCGTAGGCGCCGCACCGGAAGCGGGCGACTCGACGGCAGGGGCCGGGCCGGTGTTCGCGGCACCGGTGGCGTGCGCGCGGGCGGCCCGGTGCACAGCCTCGGTCAGCCGATCCCGCAGCATCGGGGCCGCCTCGCTGGCCAGATACACCAGCAGCGGCGGCACCGAGTGCAGCACGATCCCGGCCGCATGCAGCCCACCCCAGGACTGCCACGTGTTCATCACATAGGTCGCCAAGAAGGCGAACCACTTCGTACGCCGGATCCACGGGCCGGTATCCACCTGATAGCGAGCCGTGATCTGCTCAGCACGCAACACCGCGATCAGCACGACCGAGACCATCGGATCCAGCAGCCACGCCGCGATCCACGTCAACGACCACGGACCCGCGCCGCTGGCCGCGAACTGCTGAACATTGACCATCGTGAACGCCAAACCCAGCAGGATCCCCGTCCACATCAGCCAGTCCACCTGTCGGCGCACACGCTCCACCCGCAACGCCACCACATCCGGATGCTCGGCATAGGCGCGCACCTCGGCAGCCTCTGCCGCATCCTGGGCCAACCGCTGCGCCCGGCTCAGCGGCACATGCCGCGCGTCCTGCGAAGCACTCATGCCGCCACCCCCTCCTCCGGACGCGGGGCACGCGGCAGCGGAATCACCGGCACCGACCACTCCTCGCCAGCCAACACCGACGTGCCGGCCAGGTAGTCGTGCAGGTAGTCATCCGCGTCCAGCGCACCCAGCCGGTACCGGCACGGTTCACACACCCGCCGTTCTCGCGGTAGATAGGTTTCGGTGTCGGTGCCGCACTGGCCGCACGTGCGGCGGGCCGCCAACGCGGTGTGCACCGCCCGCCACCGGGCCGGGGTCATCGGCCGCACCGGCCGCGCCCGGTCGATCAGGAATAGCTCGGCAACCACCCGCGTACACGCTGCTCGATGTCGAAACATCAGCAGCGCCACCGGATCCTGCCCGCCCGGGCGCAACCCCATCGCCCGCAGCTGGCGTCGCGTGGCCAGCTTGTCGCGCGGAGCGATCCCCCACGACAGCAACGGCAACCCCTCGAAGGTGCCGCGCGTGAACTCCGCAACGTCCGACCACGGCACCGGACGCAAATCCCACGGCAATCGGCGAGCCATCACGACTCACCCCCAGCCTCTACCATGGGTGACCTCCTCGAATCGTCAGATACGGAGACGGGGAGCCCTGGCCCAGCGGAAGTGTTCTTGGCGGGACCACCCGCCGGGCCAGGGACACCGAAACGGTCGACAACACTGCACATCACGCGGCCTCGCTCTCGATCCAGTCGCCGACCTGCGTGCGGTCCAACCGCACCGGCAGCGACCGCAGCACCTCGCGATCAGCGCGACGGCGAGCACGACGCGCCCGCACCTGGCCGCGCACCTCGCGCTGAACCCGCTCCGTCTCCGCGCGCGCCTCCGCCGCCATCTCGCGATCAACGGCCTCGATCAACGCATCAATCTCCACACGCTCGTTAGCCATGTCCTCCTCCTGCTGAACTGCCAAAACGTCGTCATCCAGCGCCGTACGCAGCCACTCCCGTGCCTGCCGATTGGCGATCCGTGTGAACTCCATGCGGCTCCTGTTCGTTGTTCTCCAACACACAACTGACTTAAGTCAGTGCGTTGTTTTAAGACAGTAAGTGAGTCAGTTGCGCCATGTCAACAACTGGCTTAAGACAGAGCTAGACTTGATGGGTCTACGAAGGGATCTTCATGGGGCTAGACCGGCACGAGATCGCCACGCAGCTTCGACGGGACATCACCTCGGGCAAGTACCGGAGCGGTGACAAGCTCCCCGGCTACCGCCAGCTCGCGAAGATGTTCGGGGCGGCACCGAACACCGTCGGCGAGGCCGTGCGGATCCTCTCGGAGGAAGGGCTGATCGCGACCAAGACGGCGAGCCGTGCGGTCGTCCTCTCCCCCGACGACTCCGCGGTCAGCGGAGAGGACCGCGTAGAGTCGGCCCGAGACGAGCTGCGGGAAGTCCAGTCGGAACTGCATCACCTGCGCCAACAAGTGGCCGGGCTTGAGGATCGGGTCTCTGATGCACTCTCGAAGCTCACGGAGTGAGTTCTGTGCGTCTGCTGTCGTTGCCATGTCTCGAGTTTCGCCTGGTCAGCGCTCTCATCACTACTTCGTGTAGTTCTCATCTTGACCGTTCGTTACTCGTCTGGTCTCATCTAAGTCTCACGGCGGGACCGTGAAGCGAAGGGGGACTCAGTGGCGGCTGACGGCACGGTGCTCAAAGCGCTCCTACGGCAACGGCACCTGCAGGAGCACGGTGCTTTCTGTCGAGAGTTCGTCAAGGTCGCTGAGCGGATCGATCCGCACCTCAAGAGCGAGTATCCCTCGAAGGCAACGTTCTTCCGCTGGCTGTCCGGCGAAGTGCGCAAGCTACCGCACCCCGGGCGATGCCGAGTGTTGGAAGCGATGTTCGACGGCTGGGCATCTCACGAGCTGTTCGAGCCGTGGGACTCCGCCAGCGGACCACCTCCGTCGCGCGACGATCAACGGCACTCAGCAGCATCAACTGAGCCTGCGTCAGTCACTCATGAACTAGCCGGTATTGAGCGGGTGTTCCTCAGCCGCGCGGAGTTCGCGCATCAGGTGCCGCCTCACAGCTTCCTCGACCACGCGCACAAGGTGCGCTTAGCGGGGCTATCGCTCAACATGCTCTGCCAGAGCTATCCCGATCACAGCCTTGTGGCTCTCCTTGAATCGGGGTGCGAGGTCAGGTGCCTGTTCCTCGATCCGGACGGGGCGTCTATCAAGACTCGTGAGCAGGAAGAACACCTCGCCGAGGGGCACCTCTCCACGCTTACTCGCCTGAACATGGAGGTACTCCAGCGCGTACGCGGGCGTCTGACTGGCGAGGCGCGGGACCGGCTCCAGGTGCGTACCTACGACGAGCCGATCCGGTTCAACATCACCCTGATCGACGACGAACGGTGCTTCGCCCAGCCCTACATGCCGGACACGCGCGGCGTGGACTCGCCAACCTTCGTCGCCACACGCGACGGGAACGAAGCAGGCCTGTACGACGTTTTCGAGCAGGTCTTCGAGTCCCTCTGGAACAAAGGAGCACCCGCGTGGCCAACCTGAAACACCTGCTGCCCGTCGCCAGCGAAGCCATCCGCATCGGCACCCAGATCGTGCACAACCGCGCGCCCGGCACCGTGACCAGCAAAGGCGACCGCGACATGGTCAGCGAGGTCGACTACGCCGTTGAAGACGCGCTGCAACAGTTCCTGTCCACCGAAACCCCCGAAATCGGCTTCCTCGGCGAAGAGAACGGCGCCACCTACGCATCCACGAGCGAGCTGCGCTGGGTACTCGACCCCGTCGACGGCACCGCCAACTTCGTCCGCGGACTCCCCCTCACCGCCATCTCGCTCGGCCTCATATCCGGCGACGAATCAATCCTCGGCGTCGTGGGCATGCCCTTCCTCGACCTGCACTACGCCGCCGCGAAAGGCCACGGAGCGCTCCGCAACGACACCCGCATCCACGTCAGCGGCACAACCGCGCTGCAGGATGCCATCGTGGCTATCGGCGACTACGCCGTTGGACCTCGCGCCGAGGAGCGCAACCAACCGCGACTACAACTCACCGAACAACTCGCCACCCACGTCCAACGCGTCCGCATGTTCGGCTCCGCCGCCATAGACCTCGCCTGGGTCGCCGAAGGTCGCCTCGACGGCTCCCTCATGCTCGCCAACAAACCCTGGGACACAAGCGCAGGCGCCGCCATCGCACGGGAAGCCGGCGCCGTAGTGGTCGACGCCGAAGGCGTACCTCACACAGCGCAGTCAGCTGCCACCATCGCAGTCACACCCGGGCTCGGCCCGCCGCTCCTTGACCTACTGAACACCACTGTTCGGGGGTAATGGTTACGGTTGCGACTTCGAGGAGTTAAATAAGACCCTTCCCATCTCGTTAACCTTGTTGTCGAGACATTTTCCTCGTGAACATTAGTCTAAACCGCTGTCAGAATAGCGGTTCAGGCGTAATATTGTCAGCCAGACGCTGGAGAGCGAACTTTTCCTGTTCAGGTCTAACACGCAGCTGGGACTTGACAAAATCAGCCACTGCGCGCGACTCTTGCCAATCATCACTTACGCCACCCGAATTTCGGATCCGAACGATTGCGTCGACCCATTCTTTTAGCTCGTCACCACAATCTGACACAGGCTCCAGCACTCCGAGTGCCCATCTAACCGAGCCTGCAGTAATCGTTATACGATCACCACGATCAAACCACAGGCCATAAGCGAGACCGAGTCGGTAATCGCGCGGCCATGTGTTTAAATCATCAGACTCCAGGCAAGGATCTAAGCCGTCCCGACGAACCACAAACGTACCTTGCATCGCGCGTCGCCCCACGGCTACACCAATACTACGTTGGTGATCTTCAGCCGCGTCCGGCAGGTTAGCCGCCATGAGACGCTCTTTTAGCTTCCCGGAGTGGAAAGTCTTGTTCCGTACAACTAGATCTTCAACGAGGGCGTTAGGTCGCCCCAACGAGAAGTAGCCAAGTCTTCTCAAGGCCCATCGCGACCACAGTAGCGCACCATCGAAGGCGAGCGTCACCATTTCATCCTTAAGGATGGGAGTACGAGCACGCCCGTGTCCGCCGCCGTACGTGTTTCTGATAGTTGCAAGATTGAGCACAATCTTGTTTGACTGCGTAGCAATATTACCGAACGGAGTATCATAGGCAAGTTCGTGACCTGGTTGACGTGCCAACAACTCGTGAGCCCGCTTGACAATACCGTCGAATGAAGCATTTGGAGTAGCAGGCGTACCTTCAATCTCAAGAACGATTCGAGCTATGCTTTCGACCATGCACTTAAGGTCACTGAGCGCTTGCCAGGCATCGTCGGCCTCTAACGATCGCTTCAGCCGTTGGCCCTCGCGCTCGACGCATACCCAATGGTCGTCGGGCAGCTCAGGGGGGCGCTCGATACCGAATCGATCGCAGAGTTCGTCCATAACTAGAAATCGTCAGTCCCTAACCACTTAGAGTCAATGCTCCAACCGCAGTACACACCAGTCGAAGCGTGGCACCCATTGGCGACTAGGCATTGGTCGGTGCTCGCTACCCAAGGGTGCCCCTGCTGATTAGCGACCGGGCGCCGCAATGCTCACGTCAAGCGAGGCGCGCAGCGGGATCCGGCACCGCTTGTGAGCCTAGCGCGGCGAGGCGCAAACAGTACCCGTTGATCACCGAACGCCTGCTGAGTTCGTCTTGGGCGCCGAGACCCGTCTCGCGTAGCCCCCAAGGGGCCTGCGCGACAAGTAAAGTGCGGGAGAAGCAACATCAGCGCCGCTGACGTGGGTAGAGTTTCGACATGAGACGGTCACACACGGCCCGGAAAGTGGTCGCCGGTGTCATCCGTCCGAGGCTGATACGCATACGGCACCACGGTAGGCGGGTGCGAAGCCAGTGACACCCGGACCAGGGCCAAACTGTCACACCTGTCACTCTGTCACTCGATGCCAGTTGACCTGCGATTCTGGGTGTGACAGCTGAGTGACACTCTCTTCGATGCTGTAACTCCCACTCTCTCTATGTCACAGGTGTAACCGGAAGGCTGGAACATTGTGGGGGCGCCCCACCCCCAATGTTTCAGCAGCTTCGCAGATGACGCATGAACCGGGTGCCTTCCTGGGGGCCAAACTGGGCGTCAATCGGCCCGGACGCGTGTGAACACCGATGGACGTTGCCGGACCTGACCAGGGTTTGGTCCTGAGCTCTCGGCAGGCCATCCCCATGAGGTCAGTGCCTGGCAGTCAAGGGGTCACGGGTTCGAATCCCGTCAGCTCCACCAAATTAGTCATTGTGCGAACCGCTCCTTCCGAGGCCGTTTCCGCTGGTGAAGCGGGAACGGCCTCTTCGTTGTTCCGGGGCTGAGGGACGCGGAAGACCGGGACGAGCCGGTCTGGTCCGGTGATCTTGACTTGGGACACCAGGGCCTCGATGAGGGCCTTGCACTGGTTGGCGGTGCCGCTGTTGATGATCTCGCTGATGTGGTCGGCGATCTCGGTGAGCGTGGTGATGTCGGGGGCGGCGGGTTGGTCGTCGAGGGCGGCGGCGAGTTCGTCACGGCGGGCCCGCAGTTGCTTGGTCTGATCGCGCAGGGCGGGGAGTCGGTCGGCGACCATCTCCTCGTCGAGGGTGCCGCGCTCGAAGGCGGCCAGGTAACGATCGATGGCGGCGTGGACCTTGTTCAGCTCGGTATCGACTGCGGCGAGTTCGGCGTGACGGTCGGCGTGGCCGGCTACGTGGTCGTTCTGGGCTGAGGCGATCGCGTCGGTGATCAGGCCGTGCTGGTCACGATAGAAGCGGCCAAGTGCGTGGAGCACGGCAGCGTCGACGGCGTCGGCGTTGAGGCGCTTGGCGTCGCATGCGCTGGAATCGTAGCGGGCGCGGGTGAAGCAGGTGTAGTAGCGGTAGGTCTTGTTCCGGCCGGTGGCGCGGGTGCCGAGCATGGCCTTGCCACACTGAGGACAGCGCATCCGACCGGTGAGCATGTAGTCGTAACCGGAGGCGGCGCGATGGGAATGATCCTCGCCGCGTTCGGCGAGGATGCGTTCGGCGTGCTCGAAGGTCTCGGTGTCGACCAGGGGGGCGTGACAGTCGGCGACGGTGATGCCGCGGAAGGTCAGCTCGCCGAGGTAGATGCGGTTGGCCAGCACACGGAGGACTTGGTATCCGGACCAGGTGCCGCCGTTGGTGGTGCGGTGCCCGCGCTCGTTGAGCAGGCTGGCGACGGCGTTCGAGCCCAGCCTGTCGCGGGTGTAGCTGCGGAAGATCAACCGCACGATCGCGGCCTCATCGGCGTGCGGAACGAGGCGGTGGGTATCGCGGTCGACGGTGTAGCCGAACGGACGCCTGCCGCCCTTCCACAACCCCTTGGCGGCCTTGCGTTCCATGCCGGCGATGACGCGCTCGATGATGCTGTCACGCTCGAACTGGGCGAACATGCCCAGCATCTGCACCAACATCCGGCCCATCGGGGTGGAGGTGTCGAACGGCTCCGTGGCTGAGCGGAACACCACCCCGAGCTGATCCAGTTCGTCGAGCAAGGTCACCGTGTCGCGCAGGTTCCGGGAGAACCGGTCAACCCGGTAGACCAACAGCACGTCTATGAGGCCCGCGCGCGCCGCCTGCAACGCACGTTGCAGGTCAGGCCGATTGGTCGTGCCGCCGGAGGCGTCGTCGGAAAACCTCATCGCCACTTGCCAACCGGGCTGGGAACCGACGTAGGAGTCCAGCCGTTCGTCTTGCACTTCGATGGAGTACGGCTGGTTCTCGTCGTCGGTGGAGCGCCGGGTGTAGATGCCCACCCGGACGGTGTCGAGGTCGTCGAGGCTGGCGGCTCTCTTCGTGCGTTGTGCGGTGGCGGATCGCGCCATCGACAAGACTCCCTTGCTGGACTGCGATGTGTAGCTTTCCCGACCGCCGAGGCCGGAAGGCTTGGCCTCGGCGGTTCGTGCCGAGACTGCGTGTTCTCGCGTCACGCGGCGTTGTCGGTTTCATCCGGATTGTGTTGCTGTGCGTGTTTCCATTGGTTGATCAGCGCGGCCAGCGCGGTGACGGCGAGCCGGTACTGCTCGTCGGTCATGGGCGTGGTCTCGACGTGATCGATGTGAACTGTAACGCCGGCGCGGTCGGCATCGTGGGTGAACGGGACTACAGTGTTCGGCTGCTGGTCTGCGCCGTCGTTGGCTTCGTCGTGGTCGACATGGGGGTCATCAGCGCACATGGGCGCACCTCCGAGCCCGCAACTCCGCTGCTGAGCGGTAGGTCGCGGGAGCTGGTCGGCGGGCTTGGGCAACCGTCGACGCGGCGGACACGACCTCAGCCAGTGCACCCGCGTCCCTTATCCCGTGGAGGGCTTGCTCGGCGAACACGTGCGGCAGCACCCGACGCGGACGCGGATAGCCCAGCAGCTCCCAGTGCAAGCAACCGCATAGCCGGCCAGGAAGATCGATTCTGGATCGTGCTCATGCTGCTGCACTCCGGTCGTGCAGAGCAGTGAAGCCGAGACGACGAATGGCGATGTCGTGGTAGTCGCGCCGGAGGTCGATGCCTTGGTAGAAGCGTCCTAACTGCCGGGCAGCGAGTCCGGTCGTGCCGGCGCCGGAGAACGGGTCGAGAACACGTCCTCCTTCTGGGCATCCGGCGGCAATGCAGCGGAGTGGTATGTCGATGGGGAATGGTGCGCAGTGTGCTTCCCGCAGTGGACGAGTGGATATTGACCACACATCCCCGGGGTTTTTCCCTTTACCTTGGGGAGTCCACGATAGCTTGATCGTGTTGTCCTTGTTGCCGCCGTAGCGGATTTTCCTGCTGAGCGGCCGGTCGGTGGTGTATGATTCTCGAATCGAGTCGAGATCGAAATAGTAGCAATCGTTCTTCACGAGCAGAAAAAGCGTCTCGTACCGACACGACAGCCGATCTCGCACGGATTCCGGCATGGCGTTTGGTTTATGCCAAATGATGGCGTTGCGGAGGATCCATCCGTCGTCTTGCAGGGCGAGCGCGACCCTCCAGGGAATGCCGTACAGGTTCTTGCGAGGAAGTGATCTGGAGCGGTTGGTTCCGTTTCGCCGGATGGAGTCCCGCAGGGGCGCGGCGGCGTGTTTTCCAGCGAGGGTGCTAGCGCGCATGGGCTCGCTGGTGTGGCCGGGTGGTTCGGCGGAGTACGAATCTCCGAGATTGAGCCAGACACAGCCGGTTTCGGTCAGAACGCGGTGCAGTTCGGCGAAAACGTCGCGTATCGCGCGCACGTACTCCTCGGGGGTGGATTCGCGGCCGTATTGACGGTCTGTGCGCCATGCTCCGCAGCGGCGGCATTGCTGTGGATGGCCGTCTCGCTCGACCGCTGAGTTCGGGTAGCTGCCCCGCGGGTTGATGGTCCGTGGCTGAGTGGTTTCCCGTCCCGCCGAATGAAGGCACGCGGGGTCTCCGCCGACCCAGAGGCCGGTGCCGTAGTCACGCAATCCCCAGTACGGCGGGCTGGTGACGATGCAGTCGACGGATGCGTGCGGGAGGGTGGCGAGCGTGTCGACGGCGTCGCCGGTGTAGAGAGTGATGGTGTCGTCGCGGTAGTAGGTCGTCGGCATCTACGCCACCTCCGTGGTCGTGGTGTTGGGATCTGGCGCCGTGGTGGGCGCGCGGAAGATCAACACGTCGATGTGTGTGGGGTGAGCAGTGGGCTGACCGTGCAGGTCGGTCGATTCCGGTCGATGGCCGGTGCGGCTGATGTGCCGGGGTCGGAGCTGATGACCGTGCATCGGGGCGGTCAGCGCGATGCAGTGGTCGGCGGGCACGAGGCCGACGGCCTCGGCCGCGTCGTGGATCTTGCCGGGCAGGTCGAGCAGGCGTCCGCGGCGGCGCCAGGGGCGGCAGGTGATCACGATGTGCCCGCCGGGCCAGACCCAGTCGGCGACCGCGGTGAGGTCTTCATACAGCCCGACCAGGACGCGGCTGGGCTCGCTGGTCGGGGTGTGGCGCAGGCCGGTCAGCATGAGGTCGACCGCGCCGGGCAGGTCGGCGGCGCGGGGGTCGTCGATGCTGTCCAGGAGTGTGGCGTGACCGGCGCTGCCGGCGAGTCGGGCGAGGTCGAGGTTGGCTTCCAGCGCGGATTCCCAGCGGGGCTGGGTGGCCAGGGCCAGGGCGTGGCGGCCGGCGCGGACGGCCTCGGCGAGCACGAGGCCGGGACCGGGGTTGGGATCGCAGACGATCGCGCCGGGGTCGGTGTAGGTCTCGATGATCCAGCCAGCGATGGCCGGGGTCAGCGCGGTCTCGGAGCGCGTGGCGCCGACAAGCCGGTCGGCGATGTGCTGGCGGGGTGAGCGCTGCCCGGTGGCCCACACGCTGGCCGGGCACACGACGTTCTTAGGCATGGCACGGCTCCAGCGACGGGATCGACGGGCGGAACACGCAGGCGGTGGCGTGGATGCGGCGATGAGCGCCGAGAGCGACGGCGCGCCGGCCGCGCTGACCCGTCGGCGGGCCGGCGCTCGGGGCGTCGTGCGCCAGGATCAGCCGGTCGACAGGCGTCAGACCGGCCAGCGTCGCAGCCCGCCCAATGGCCCCGGAATGCGCCGTCCGAACCTGCGGCATGTGATGACTGTGCGTGAGAACGATGAGGACGCCGTCCGGAGCAAGCAGCGGCGCCCAGTCGGCCATCAGACCGGGATCGGTCGGCTGGCGGGTGCACCCGCAGACGATCACGGCGAACCGGTCCGGGTGCCGCTCTCGGGCGCGAGGAGTGGCCGGGCGTGCGGTCGGTTCCCCCACCGGGAAAGGCGGCTGCTCGGGTCCGGGTCCGGACTCGGCCCCGGACTCCGGTGCGGTGCCAAACCGGGCCTCACCGCGGTCGAGAAGGTCATCACCGCGTGCCGGTCGGGACAGCTCGGTGACCGCGCCGCGAGCGAGTCGCAGAACCGTCTCCACAAGACGGTCGCGGTGCTCGCGCCCCGCCGCTGATCCCGGCTCGGCGGCATCGGCGAGCGCGACCCGGTCGCCGGGGTCGCTGTAGGCGGTCACGACCACGCGGACCGCCGCGACGATTCTCTCCTCGGGACCGGAGTCGGGGGCGACGTGACAGACCAGCACGCTGGCGGGCACGACACCCGCGGGGCCGCGACGGCGCCCCGAGCCGTTCCGGTGACGGCGCGCCTGCTGCGGGGATGACACGGACTGGATGGGCTCGTGCGAGTCGGGCGTGCGCGGGAACGACGGTGGCGACATGACAGACGCTCCATGATCGTCGGTCAGGGGCAAGGACACCCCTGAAGTCCGCGAAACCGCGTGCGATTGGACACGCCTCCCGAGAACGCATACGTGATCCAAGTCACAGCTTGGTGTGACAGTCGGTGACGGCTGGAGATGGTCGACAGGCGCCACTTGGTGATCTTGGGTGTCCTGGTTTCTGATCAACCTCGCGCGGGTTCGGTGATCACGCGCGGGGCGGTCCACGATCGCTCCAGAAACTTGTCGAGATCATCTCTCGTGTTTCGGTGGGAGCGGTCTGCCGGGTGACAGCAACGGAACAAGAGGGGACTAACACCGCAGCGCACGGACGTGCTGGTGACTGCGTGGGCGATCTCGGATCCAGCGATGCGGTGATCTTCTTGTTCCGGGACAAGGAGATCGTTTTAAACCGTTCGTAGCGCGGAACCGTGCGCTGTGCTGTTCTGCGCCTGGCCTTCTCGGCGGCGTCGTTGGACGCCGTTTCGAGAGGAGCCAGCCATGCCACGCTCGTCGGTTTCCGAGCACGCAGAGTGGCCCGCTAACCCGCTGGATGCCGCCCGCGCTGCGTTCACGTGGCTGACCACCGGGGACCACCCGGTCGCGGTGGACGGGCGCGTGTTCGACTACATGCCCGACCGAGAGATCCCGGTGAATGAACTCCGCGATCTGCTGCTGCGCCGGTCCTGCCCGCGGCGGGTGTGGGACCAGGTGTGGCGGCATGTGATCACACGCGCCCGCAGCGAGGGCGGCACGTGGACGATCGTGGCCGTCGGGCTCGCGCTGCCGATGCTGACCCCCATGGCGGCCCGGCTGACCGACCGGTACGCCGGTGAGCCCGCCGATATCCACGCCGAGATCGTGCAGGGCTTCCTCGACGCCCTGCAGACGATCGATCTCACCAAGGGGCGGATCACGATCCGGCTGCGGTGGGCCGCCTACCGCTCCGGGCACCGGGCGCTCACCGCGGCGCTGGACGGACCCACCCCGAAGGCTCCCGGGTTCTTCTCGGCCGAGCCGAAACCCCCGTCGGGGCACCCGGACTTGGTCTTGGCCCGCGCGGTGCAGGTCGGGGTCCTGACCCCGACCGAGGCCGAGGTGATCTCGCAGACCCGCCTCGGCGAAACCCTGCTGACCGACTGGGCCGCCCACCACGCGATCGAGTTCTGGGCCGCGTACAAGACCCGAAAGCGGGCCGAGTACCGACTCGCCGCTTGGCTTTCCGAGTCCGCTGACGGCTCCGGCGAGAGCGACCCCACGGGTGAGGCGGCCACGTCCCAGACCTCGCCCAGAACTACCTCGGAGACCTCAGGGCAGTCACAGAGGGTCGCGAAAAAAGTCGACGAGGGCCTGTCCAATGAGCCCAGCAGATCCGGACTTCAGGGCCGCGGGTGATCCCTGCCCGCGTCTCGCGCTCTTCGCCCGCTGGAAAGCCCTGGAGGTCCACGATGCGCTCGATCGCGCCCTCTACTCGCCTCGCCGCCGGTCGCCGCACGCCGCGCCGCCGCCGGGCCGGCCGGCTCCTGACCGTGACCGTGCTCGTCGCCGCCAGCGTGGTGGTCACCGCCGCCGCGGCCTCGGCCGAGACCACGCACGTGATCGCGCTGGCCGACTCGGTCGACGAAGTGCTGACCAACATCCGCAACTGGATCATGGGGATCTTGGCGCTGCTGGCGACGGTCTTCTTGACCATCGGCGGGGTCCGGTACGTGCTGGCAGGCGGCGACCCCAGTGAGGTCGAGAAGGCCAAGCAGAGCTTCAAGAGCGCCGGCTTCGGCTACGGCCTCGCGGCGCTGGCTCCCCTGGTGGTCGAGATCCTCAAAGGGATCGTGGGGGCCTGATCGCATGCCGGCCACCGCACCCCCCACCTCTGGGGCCGGCCACCGGTTCGGCCGCGCGTTCACCGCGGTGGCCGGCCTGCTCGCCGTCAGCGTTCTGGTCGGCATCGCCGGCGCGGGCACAGCCTCGGCCCAGCCCGCACCCACACCCACCCCCTCGCCACCGGCGCCAGGGCCGCCGCCGTGCCAGGGACCCGGGTGTATCCCGCGGCCCACCACACCCACACCCCAACCGGGCGAGACGCCGGGCCAGTCTGGCGACGACAACGATTCCGAAGAATCCTCGTGCGGGATCACCGATATCCCGGCCTGCGTCACCGATGCGATCGACTCGCTTTTCCGAAAACTGGTCACCCCAGCGCTGAACAGCCTGCTGGATCTACTGGCCGACACTCTGTTGACAACTCCGACGTTGGATCAACTGCCCCGCATCGGCGAGCTGTGGCAGTCCTCGTGGCAGATCATGTTGGCCTGCTACGGGATGTTGGTGCTCATCGCGGGAATCATCGTCATGGCCTACGAGACCATGCAGACCCGGATCTCCATCAAGGAGATTCTTCCGCGGGTCATCATCGGTTTCCTGGCCGGGGCGTTGTCGCTCTGGGTGTGTTCGCAGGCGATCAGTCTTGCTAACGCGCTCGCGCAGGCGATCATGTCGGGCGGGGTCGACGAAAAATCCACGGCCGAGACGCTGAAGAATTTGGTGCTGAGTTCCCTCAATGGCGGTTTCTTCATCATCTTCGTCGGCCTGTTTCTCGCCGGCATGCTCGTCGCGCTTTTGCTGACCTACATCGTCCGCGTCGCGTTGACCGTGATTCTCATTGTGGGAGCACCGCTGGCGCTGATGTGCCACGCACTGCCACACACCGAGCCCGTCGCGACATGGTGGTGGAAAGCCTTCGGCGGTTGCCTGGCTGTTCAGCTGGGCCAATCGTTGACGCTGATCACCGCGATGCGGGTCTTCCTGTCTCCGGGTGGGTTCACCTTCTTCGGCCCGACCACAGACGGGCTGGTGAATCTGCTCGTGGCGCTGGCCTTGATGTACATCCTGGTCAAGATTCCGTTCTGGATCTTGGGCTCGGTTCGCAGCGGTGGTCGCTCGTTTATCGGGTCGCTGGTTAAAGGGGTTATCGCATACAAGACCTTCGGTCTCCTGCGCGGTCTCGGTGGCAGCAGCGGTGGCCGTGGGGCCGGCCCAGCGCCGCGCGGCGGCCCCACGCCGTCTGGGCCGACCGACCCGTACGCCAGTACACGAGCGACCCCGTCGGGCCAGTACATGCTGCCGCTGCACGGCCTCACACGGCAGCGGGCGGCTCAGTCTACACGGCGTCCTGGCCCGACGTCCTCGCCGCGGCCCCGCCGCCGTGGCCGCGGCAGGCAGCTGTCGTTGCCGCTGGACGGGGAATGGCCCGAGCACAAGCCCCGCCTGGGCCGCGATGGGCAGTACGCGTTGCCGCTGGACGTGCAGCGCCAGCGTGCTCCGAAACCGGCAGCCGACTCGCCGCCCCTCTCGTCGGCAGGTTCGCGTAGCCGGGGACGGCAGTTGCGGTTCCCGGCCAGCGGCGAATGGCCGGAGAACCGGCCACGGCTGGGCCGCGACGGGCAGTACCGGCTGCCGATCACCGCGCAGCGGGTGCGCCGCCCGACGCCACCGTCACCTCCACCGACCCCGCCTTGGCCGGCCCGCGGACGACAACTGAAGCTGCCTGCCGACGGCGAATGGCCGGAGAACAAACCCCAGGTCGGGCGGGACGGGCAGTACCAGTTTCCGTTGAACGTGCAGCGCACGCGGAAGCCACCCCGCAGTCAGCCCCAGGCACCGCCGCCGCAGCGGACGCGCACTCGACAGCCACGCCAACACGATCTGCCGCTGAATCTGCCGAAGGTCTCCCCACCGCGCCCGAGAACCCGCCGCGAAGGAGGTGAGTCGAGGTGAGTCAGTACAGCGTGCGCATCCCGGCGGATGTGGACCGGGAGGACACCATCCTGGCCGGTTTCACCGCCCGGCAGGTCGCGGTCATGGCGGTGACCGGCCTGGTGCTCTACGGCGGGTGGCTGCTCAGCCGAACGTTCCTGCCGGTGGTGGCCTATCTCGTGGTCGCGGTGCCGGTCGGGGTGGCCATGAGCGCGCTGGTGGTGCTGCGCCGCGACGGTGTGACGCTGGACCGCCTGCTGCTGGCCGCGCTCCGCCAGCGGCTCCAGCCCCAACGCCGGGTCGCGGCCAGCCAGCCCCCGGCGACGGTCCCGGAGTGGCTGGCTGGCGTCGCCAACGACGCGAGCGAACCCGTGGCCGGCCCGCTGGAGTTGCCGCTCAGCGGAGTCAGCGAGGCCGGAGTGGTCGATCTCGGCTCGGACGGGCTCGCGCTGCTCGCCGCATGTTCGACAGTGAACTTCTCGCTGCGGACCCCGGCCGAGCAGGAGGCGCTGACCGCGGCGTTCGGCCGCTACCTGCACAGTCTGTCCGCGCCGGTGCAAATCCTGGTGCGCGCCCAGCCCCTGGACCTGTCCGAGCAGATCGCGCAGCTGCGCGAACGCGCGGCCAGCCTGCCCCACCCGGCGTTGGAGACCGCCGCTCTCGATCACGCCGACTACCTCGCCCAGCTGAGCCAGCAGGCCGAGCTACTGCGCCGACAGATCCTGCTGGTCCTCCAGGAACCGGTGCACAGCGCACCGGACGCGTTGACCCGCCGCAGCCGCCTGCCTCGACGCCGTGGCCGCGGCGAGGAGAAGGCCGAGACGTCGGACGGGGCGCGGCGCGCGGCGGCCTCACGGCTGCTGCGGCGCATGCACGAGGCCAGCGAGCTGCTGTCGGCGGCAGGGATCGAGGTCACCCCGTTGGACGCCGCGCAGGCCACCGCCGTGCTCACCAGCGCCACCAACCCGGACAGTCCACCGCCCTCGCCGGAGATGGCCGGCGCCGACGAAGTGATCACCACCCCGGCCGGAGCGGAGGACTGGGACCCCGACGAGGAGGACCACCTGTGATGTTCACCCGGAATCGACGCCGCACCACTCAGGCAGCCTCGGCCGCCTTCGCCCCCGACGCCGTCGAGATCCACCCACGCCACCTGCAGATCGGCGACGAATGGGTCGCCAGCTTCGCCGTCGCCGGCTACCCGAGGGAAGTCCACGCGGGCTGGCTGCAACCACTGCTGACCCACCCGGCCCGACTCGATGTGTCGCTGCACATCGAACCGATCGACCCGCAGGTGGCCGCCGAACGGCTGAAGAAACAGCTCGGCCGCCTGGAATCCGGCCGGCGGCACACCGCCGCGCACGGCCGCCTGGCCGACCCGCAGGTCGAAGCGGCTACCGAAGATGCCCACGACCTGTCCGACCGGCTCGCCCGCGGCGAGGGCCGCTTGTTCCGCGTCGGGGTGTACCTCACCGTCCACGCGAACTCACAGCAGGAACTCGTCGAGGAGGTAAGCGCGCTGCGCGCCCTGACCACGAGCCTGCTCATGGACGCCAAACCCACCACCTACCGGTCCCTACAGGGGTGGATCACGGCCTTGCCGATGGGCCTGGACCAGATCGGGATAACCCGCTCGTTCGACACCGCCGCGCTCAGCGCCGCGTTTCCGTTCACCAGTCCGGACTTGCCTCCTCCCGATGTCACCTCGACATCAGCCGCCCACGGAGTGCTGTACGGCTGGAACCTCGGCAGCCAGGGACTCGTGCACTGGGACCGGTTCAGCTGCGAGAACTACAACTCCGTGATCCTCGGCCGTAGCGGGGCCGGCAAGTCCTACCTCGTCAAACTCGAAGCGCTCCGCAGCCTGTACCACGGCACTGAGATCGCGATCCTCGACCCCGAAGACGAATACGCCCGGCTGGCCGGCGCCGTCGGCGGCACCTACTTCCCACTCGGCAGCGAAGGAGTGCGGCTCAACCCCCTGGATTTGCCGATCCACACCCGCGCGGACGGGCGCCGCTCGGCGCCCGCGGACGCGCTCACCCGCCGCAGCCTGTTCGTCCACACCCTCCTTTCCGTACTATTCGGAGAGCCGTTGAGCGCGGACGAGCGGGCAGCGCTCGATCAGGCGGTCACCGCGACCTACCGTGTCGCCGGGATCACCGACGATGCCCGCACCTGGACACGGCAGGCACCATTGCTCGCCGACCTGCGTGCGGTACTGAGCCAGTCCGACGACGCCACCGCCCGGGAGCTCGCCAGCCGGCTGCACCCGTTCACCCACGGCGCGTTCTCGGGCCTGTTCGACGGGCCGACCACCACCCCGCCCGACGGGCACCTGCTCGTGTTCAGCCTGCGGAACCTGCCCGACGAGCTCAAACCCGCCGGCACCCTGCTGACCCTGGACGCGACCTGGCGCCGAATCTCCACCCCCACCACGCGTCGGCCGCGGCTGTGCGTGGTCGACGAGGCATGGCTGCTGATGCAGCAACAGGCCGGCGCCGAATTCCTATGGCGCATGGCCAAATCCGCCCGCAAACACTGGGCCGGACTGACCGTCGCGACCCAGGACGCCGGCGACGTCCTCGGCTCCGATCTGGGCAAGGCCATCATCAGCAACGCGGCCACCCAGATCTTGCTCAGGCAGTCACCACAGGCGATCGACGACATCGTGCGCACCTTCGCGCTGAGCGAAGGCGAGCGGCAGTTCCTGCTCTCCGCGGGCACCGGCCAAGGACTGCTCTCCACCGGCACCCAACGAGTCGCCTTCCAAGCCATCGCCTCCGACGCCGAGCACCAGCTGATCACCACCGACCCGGCCGAACTCGCTGCCATGGCCGACAAGACCACCGCCGACGAGGACGACTCCGCCGTCGGCCACGACCTCGTTCTCGACTGACCATCCGAAGGGAGGAATGCCCGCGCCCACCCCAGCCACCGCTGCCGACGACACGACGATCCTCACGAACCTGGACAGCCTCGCCCACGACGTCCTTCCCACGGTCGCCGTGGCCTCCGGGCTCATGGCGGCGATCTGGCTCGCCTGCGCCGTCGGGACCGTCTGCGGCGTCTACCTGGGCAGTCTGACGTTCGTCGGTGCCCGCGGCCTGATCCGCGCGTGCGCCCGGCAGGTGCGGCGTCGCCGCCACGCCGCATCCTCCCAGCTGGTCACGGTCCATCCCGACGGGGTGACCACCATGATCATCAACCTGGATCACTACCGACGCCGCCACCGACAGCGCCACAGCCGCTCACCCTCGACCGAACGCCCCGACGGATCGGCCTGACCAACCGGCGCATCACCCGCCAGCCAACCGTGTCCACGCACAGCTGACCTCGCACTCACTGACCTCATCTCTTCGGAGGTACACCTATGCCTTCCTCCGCTCCTGCAACTGCCGGTGGACCACCAGCGCGTCCCCGCCGCCTGCTCACTCAGAACCGGGAAATGCGGGCCATCGGCGTCTACAACTGGACATTGCCCGCGTGGGCGGGGCGCCTGCCCGATGGGCGTACCTACAACACCTGTCCCTCGGCCGGCATCTGCCGCCAGGTCTGCTACGCCCGGCACGGGACCTACCTGTGGCCGGCCGTGCGCGCCAAGCACCAGGCCAACCTGCAATTCGTGCTCGACGACCCGGACGGCTGGGAACAGGCCATGCTCGCCGAACTCGCCGCACCGAAGTTCGCCGGCCGCTGGATCAGGATTCACGACAGCGGCGACTTCTTCAGCGATGACTACACCACCCGCTGGCTGCGCATCACGCGGCACCGGCCGGAGGCGAACTTCTATTGCTACACCAAGGAAGTCGACCGGTTCCGCCGACTCGTCGAACCCAACCCGCCCGAGAACTTCCTGTGGGCCTACAGCTACGGCGGCACTCAGGATCATGTGCTCGACCCGCAGACTGATCGGGTCGCCGACGTGTTCCCGGACGAGGAGTCCATCACCGCGGCCGGATGGTCGTCCCAGGAAGCCTCCGACCTGCTCGCGGTGCTCGGCCCCCATTTGGTCGGCGTGCCCGCGAACAGCATCCCGCACTTCCTGGAGAAGCTGTCCGGGCGCCGGTTTTCGGAGTGGCAGGCCGAAGTCGACGCACACCGCCACACTCGCGGAGACGCGGCAGTTCGTTCGATCACCAGTGCACCGTCCGCCCGCCGCCGAAACCACACCGATGGTCGGCGGGCCGCGTGACCCCGTCGTGCGCTTCTGACCAGGTCAGGAGGGTCAGCCCGTGATGCTGTTGCAATCATCCATCGTGGATAGCCCGCTGGGCGGGCTGCTCACCGATCCGTGGGTAGCGATCCGAGCGATTGTGGACGTTGTGTGGTCGTGGATACAGGTCTGGGGACCGATCGTCGGCCCGCTCGCGCTGACCGCGATCAGCGGCCTGATCGGCCTGCGGCGCTGGTGGGACGACCGCTGCCAGGACCGTCTGCACGACCAGGCGCGGGTCGTCACGATCCTGGCACCACCGACCGTGGACCCCGACGGGGCTGAAGCGGCGTGGTCGAACCTGGTCGGGCTGTTGCGTCCGAAGTGGGCGCGCCTGGTCGGCGGCCAACCGCATCTGGCGTGGGAGTACGTGTTCGGCCATGACGGCGTGCAGATTCGGCTGTGGGTCCCGGGAACGGTGCCGCCCGGGATGGTCGAGCGCGCCGTCGAGGCCGCGTGGCCGGGCGCGCACACCCGCACCGAGCAGGCCACTCCGCCGCTGGCCGTGGCGGCTGACGAGGGCCGTCGCCAGGTGGTCACCGGGGGCGTGCTCCGGTTGGCCCGCTCCGAGGCGCTACCCATCCGCAGCGATTTCGACGCCGACCCCATCCGCGCGCTGCTGGGCGCGCCCACCGGGCTCGGTGTGCACGAGGCGGCGTGTGTCCAGGTGCTGGCCCGCCCGGTCACCGGCCGGAGGGTCACGCAGGCGCGGCGTGCTGCCCGGCACCTGCACGCGGGCCGCTCAACGCGCCCAGTCGGTCGGCTGTTGGATGTGATCACCCCGGGCGCGAGGCCCAAGCCCTCCTCCGGGGCGGGCGGCCAGCCGAAGCTGGACCCGCAGACCTCGCTGGAGTACCAGACGCAGAACCGCGCCATCGTGACCAAACAGCGCGGGAGTCAATGGGACACACTGATCCGCTACGCGGTGGCGACCACCGTCCCGGCGGAGACGCCGCCGGAGCAGGTGGCACGCGTGCGGGACCAGCTGCGGGGCCGCGCCCACGCCATCGCCAGCGCGTTTTCCGGTTTCACCGAGCACAACCACTACCGCCGCCATCGACTGCGCCACCCCGAGCAGGTGCTGGCCCGGCGGCGACTGCGCCGCGGGGATCTGTTGTCGGTGCCGGAGTTGGCCGCGCTGGCTCATCTGCCCACCGATGACGCCGTGCCGGGCCTCGCTCGGGCGGGGGCCAAGGCCGTGCCGCCCCCACCGCACACCCCGACCGAAGGCGAGCTGGTCCGCCCGATCGGCGTCTCCGACACCGGCCACGCCCGCCCCGTCGGGCTACAGGTCAGCGATGCCCGCCACCACCTGCACGTGCTCGGCGCCACCGGGTCAGGAAAATCCACCGTCTTGGCGCGGATGATCCTCGCCGACGCCGAGCACCGTCGCGGCGCGGTGGTCATCGACCCCAAGGGCGACCTGATCACTGACGTGCTCAAACGCCTACCCGAACATGCCGCCGAACGCGTCGTGCTCTTCGACGCCGACACACCCGGCACCACCCCCTGCCTGAACCCCCTGGAAGGACCGAAGGAGGCGGCCGTGGACAACCTCGTGTCCGTGTTCAGCAGGGTGTTCTCCTCCGCCTGGGGGCCGCGCACCGAGGACATCCTGCGCGCCGGATGCCTGACCCTCCGAGCCGTCTCCGACACGCCGAAGCTCTCCGCGCTCCCACAGCTACTCACGGACTCGGCCACCCGCGAACGCCACCGTCAGAAGATCGAGAACGACGCGACCCTACGCGGCTTCTGGGACTGGTACGAGCAACTCTCCGATGGAGCCCGAGCCCAAGTCTCAGCACCACTTCTTAACAAGTTGAGAGCGTTCTTGCTGCGTTCGTTCGTCGTCAAAGCCATCGCCGCCGGCGAGTCCACTGTCGACCTGTCGGCGGCACTGGACGGCGGGCTGTGCTTCGTGCGCATCCCCAAGGGCAGCTTGGGCGAGGACACCACCCGACTGCTCGGCTCACTGATCGTGGCGCGGGTCTGGCAGGCCACGACCGCCCGCGCCGCCGTGCCCGAACGCGAACGCCTCGACGCGTCGCTGTACGTCGATGAGGCGCACAACTTCCTGAACCTGCCGTATGCCATGGAAGACATGCTCGCCGAAGCACGCGGCTACCGGCTCTCCATGACGCTGGCCCACCAGCATCTCGGCCAGCTCGGCAAGGACCTCAAGGAAGGCATCAGCACCAACGCGAGGTCGAAGATCTTCTTCACCGCCGGTCCCGAGGACGCCCGCGAACTCGCACGCCACACCGCACCCCGGGTCAGCGAGCACGATCTCGCCCACCTCGCCGTATTCCATGCCGCCGCCCGGCTCGTGGTGGGCGGCGCGGAAACCCAACCGTGCACCCTGGCCACGCAGCCGCTGCCCCCTGCGATCCGCGGCCGAGCGCGCATGGTGCGCAAAGCCGCCACCCGCCACACCCAGCCACTGTCGACCGTGGCCGAGCAACCACCCGACCAGACCGGACCGGAGAGCACCGGCACCGACCCTCGCCGCGCCGCCTGACAACCGCACCCTCCGACACGGGCGGACCACGCCACCAGGCGTGGCCCGCCCCCGTTTTGTGCGCTCTCGCTGTCCCAGCACGCCCTCTTTGCCCAGAAGGAGTCGTTCAAGTTGGACCCCAGCACGCCCCAACGTGACCTGCGCACACCGATCCCTGGACGCGTGACCCCCCGTGTGGCCGCCTCCACCGAGCACCAGGCCACCGTCGCCGCCCACCTCACGAAACGGGACCGCTGGATCGCCCGCCTATGCGCCGAACACCGCACCCTGACCTCCACCCAAATCGCCCGAATCGCCTTCCCCAGTCGACGCGCGGCCAACCACCGGCTCCAACGCCTCCACCAATGGCGAATCCTCGACCGCTTCCAGCCCTACATCGGACGCGGCCGGGCGCCCATGTTCTACGTCCTCGACACCACCGGCGCCCACCTGCTGGCCCACGAGGACGGCATCGACCCCCGAGAGTTGCACTTTCGTGCCGAACGCTCCATCGGCATCGCCTACTCCCTGCGCCTGGCCCACCTACACGGGCTGAACAGCCTGTTCACCGGCCTCATCGCCGACGCCCTCGCCCACGACGACCGGAACGTCACCGCCTGGTGGTCCGAAGCCCGCTGTGCGAGGCATTTCGGCGACCTCGTCCGTCCCGACGGCTACGGCCGCTGGCGCGAAGCCGACCGGCAGATCGAGTTCTTCCTCGAATGGGACACCGGCAGCTACCACCTGTCCCGGTTCGTCGCCAAGATCCCCGGCTACCTCGAACTCGCCACCACCACGAGGATCGTCACACCGCTGCTGGCTGTGTTCGCTACGGCTCAGCGCGAGTCCCACGCCCGCCCGCTGCTGGCCGAGCACCTGCGCGCCCAACCGCGCCCGCAGGACCTGCCGATCGCCACCACAACAGTTGACGACCTGAACCGCGCCGCGACGGGCTCAGCAGAGATATGGCTGCCGCTGGCCCACCGCGATGCCGGGCGCGCCCGGCTGATCGACCTCCACACCGCGTGGCCCCACCTGGGCGAACCCATCGCCAGCGCCCAAACCACCACCAACACGAGCGAAGCCAGCCCGGTGCCCCGGCTCAGCCCGCCAGCCCCCATGCCGCCCTTCGCGCAGCACGACCTGACCTGGAAACCCTCGAGGTGATCGGAGCATGCTCAAACTCGCCACCACCGTCCTCGGCGCCATCGTGGCCCTGGTCGTGCTGGTCGCTGCAGCCGTGTCCGGGGTCATCTCCGCCGCCGTCGGCCGGGGCGACTCCGCGACCGCAAGCCAACCCAGCCAAGCCGCCTTATCCGACATCCCCGGCGACTACCTCGCCCTGTACCGGCACGCCGCCACCACCTGCCCCGGGCTGGACTGGAGCATCCTCGCCGCCATCGGCAAAATCGAAACCAATCACGGCCGCTCCAACCTCCCCGGAGTACACAGCGGATCAAACAAAGCTGGCGCAGGCGGGCCGATGCAGTTCCTCCAGTCCACATTCGACTCTGTGGTGGAGCGGCACCACATCCCTCCAGGTGGCAGCACCCCGCCGTCGCGATACAACCCACACGACGCCATCTACGCCGCCGCCGGCTACCTGTGCGAATCCGGCGCCCACGACGGGCGCGACCTCGACGGCGCCATCTACGCCTACAACCGCGCCGACTCGTATGTGCGCAAAGTTCTTGATCAGGCCTCGACGTATCGCGCCACACACGCAGCACAGCACCAAGCACGCGCCTGGACCAGCCCTGTCAACGGCCGCTGCACCTCCGAGTTCGGCCCGCGAGGCGCGCGTTTCCATAGCGGACAAGACATCGCCGCGCCCGTCGGTACCCCCATCCACGCCGCCACTTCGGGCCGCGTCATCGACGCCGGGCCAGCACGCGGCTACGGACTCTGGGTCCGCATCCGACACCCCAACGGCGTGATCACGACCTACGGACACAACCACCGCAACCACGTTCATCCAGGGGAACGCGTCCGAGCGGGACAGATCATCGCGCAGGTCGGCAACCGAGGGCACTCCACCGGCCCCCACCTGCACTTCGAGATCGAAACCGCAGGTCAGAAACTCGACCCCGTGGCGGTCTACCAGCGACAGGGGACCGAGCTATGCGGCAATGCACCGTGATGCGTTCGATGCCGCAGTGAGCGCGGTGCTCTCGCCGGCTCCCGAGCGAGCATGGACCAGCAGTGCGTAGTGGAGATCTAGAGAACGACGTCGAGTAGTCTCCTGGCGCGGACGGATCGGAGGGATCATCATGCCATCTACGCTGACCGGGCTGCTGCTGTTTGTCGTCCTGCTGCTACCAGGGTTCATATTTGCCACGGCCCTTCGCCGGGAGCGGCCCGAGCAACGCCCGTCCCCACTTCATGAGACAGCTGCGATCGCGCTGGCGAGCGTGCTCTCCGAACTGATTGTCCTCGGCATCTTCGCGGTGATTCACGTGCTGGCACCCGAATGGACGCCGAACATTCGTCAACTGATCGCCGCGCCCCAGAGGTACCTCGCCACCAGCTACCTTCTGATGTTCACCTGGATGGTGATACTGCTCGTCGCTGCCTGCGCCACCGCGTGGATCGCAGCAATACTCGCCCGCCGTAGGCCCGTTCATCCCTCGGGTGGGTCAGCGTGGTGGTTGCTGTTCGAGACCTTCGGTCGGGACCGGGATCGGCACGTCGGTGTGATGCTCGACGATGGATCTTACCTGCACGGCACACTGAGCTCGTTCAATCAGAGTGAAGCCGATACCGCCGATCGCGATCTCGTTCTGATGACGCCAATCACTTACCGGCCATCCGGCGCGGCGGAAACGACGGAACTAGATTGCGGAGCGGCATGCGTATCAGCACGTCATATCGTTGCAATGACCGTCGCATACGTACCACGCCCGGCTACTTCTCAGAGTTCGGATTCGGAGACGGAGGTGGCGGAGACTGCGGCTTCTCCTGACTAGGTGGGATGGCCGTGTCGCCTGGGCGCTGTCCCTTGGTCGGTCGTTGTCCCCGTTCGTGACGCTGTCCGTACTTCTCACCACGGGTACGTTCGTTCATGTCGATCTCCTTTCTCGAACGGCTACGTCCCGGAGCCGTTCCTGGGACCTGCCGAGACATTGCAACTGAGAAGCCTACTATCGCTCGCCGACAGATCCGCGCACGTAACCGAGAGCCGGAGTCGCGAGTTGGAACGCCAGGGCGGCAACCAAACCTTCATGCCCCGCTTCCTGCAGCGCTCTGGATAGGCGCTGTTAGTGCGATAGTTCGCCCGGGTGAATCGGAGAGTGCGTTCCAGACCCAGGTGACACCTACTCAGCACCGCCGTCATATCAGCATCACCGGGTGAGTGATGCTGAGGACTCGCTCAGGCCGAGGGGAAGATAGTCTCTATGCCATTGGCGGTGATGAGCTTGCCATGGCTTGGGGACAGCAACGTGCCGAGCCACGCATCCTGAGGTAGCAAAGCTTCGATTTTGGTGCGCGCATCCCCCCGAGCTTCGGCGCCGTCGTCGCCGCACAGCACGCAATACCTCCGAAGTCGGTCGGCTAGTAAATCATAGAGCCGAACGGCTGCATCGTGGTTGATTAGGACGATCTTGTCATGGGCTGCTTCGGCGGCATCGTTCTCAACAACGGTTGCTGGGGTGAGCAAGCAGCCGTAGACGCGGGCATTCGGCGAGCGCTTTCTCTCAACCTCGACCTGTCCGAGCAGCTGATTCACATCGTCGCGACAGAGTGGTTTGGGATCACCATTCGGTACGGTCTTGACTTCCCACACGCGGCGCTCGGCACGCCGAGCTGTAGACCAGAACCAGCGGCAGTCCGTGGCGCTCTGTTCACCCTTGGGTGCACGCTTGCCATGGGCAGCAACGAGGCGAGCGAGCATTTCAAGTCCTTCGCACTGCTGGTCGTGGCTACCAGTCAACTGCGTGCGGCCACGGGAGAGAACGCGGTCGAGTCGGAGGCCGGCTTCACGGCACCACTCGTCCCACGCGAGGAATAACCGGTCACAATCGTCTGCGGCGGGTTCATAGCCTTCGAGGCTGGCTATGGTGCGTTCCAGTTGACGGAACCAGGTGGTGCGCGGGCCGTCCTTTGTGGCGACTTGCAGAGCCTTGCGTGCGGCCGCCAGGTCCTCCGGCCGACCCCGATCGAAGTGTGCGTGGGCCTCGACGTAGTGCCAGAACGCCGCGTGTTCGGTCTCTCCGGCTCCGGCGAGCTGGGATGCGGCGTTACGGGCGTTCTCTGCGGCTCGTCGGTAATCGGCAAGCCAGAGATCGGTCGCCGCTGATACCTCGGATCGGGCGCTGGCGGCCTCGCCAGCTTCGCTAGCTTCGCTGGCACCGCGGCCGGGGCGGGGCTTGCGTCGCGGTGACTGCTGTTCGCTCGGTGAAGCCGCAGGAGTCTCATTACGTTGCCAGAACGCGGTGCACTCGCGCTCGGTGGCTTCCCAGCCTTCGTCGTACAGTTCCAGGGCAGCGCGGATGGTCGGGTCGAGACCTTCGGGGATCGAATTGCGGACCGCCGGGTCGGCAAGTATCTGCGCGAAGCTGGGGTCCAGGCCGAGGTAGAGGGTGCGATCGCTGGCTTCGCGGTTCGCGCGACCCAGTGCCTGGGTGATCCGCTGACCGACGCGATGACGCATGAAGCTGGCATCGCCGAGGTAAGCGACGACGAACCGCTCGAACTCGCTACTGGCTTGCGGGACTGTCGTGATGACGACCAGCTTGCACACATCGCCGGCAAGGTCGAGTCCGTCGTAGCGGCCTGCCGTGACCAGGTGCCCGTTCGCTGCCCGACTCCAGGCGTCGACTGTCGAGTCATCGCCGGCCCGGAACCGATAGACCACCTCACCGGACTCCACAAGTTTGGCCTGTAGCGCGTCGGCTTCGGCATGACTGGCGCACAACCAGGCGGCTCGCCCTCCGGCAGCCTGGGCTTGACGAAGCGTCCAGCCGAGCACTGTGGGATCGAAGGGCTGTTCACTGCTGGGATTGAGCACCAGCCGCCGCTCGCCAGTCTCGCCCGGGGGAAGCGACTGCTGGGTCGTCAACTGCGTAACGGGGCCACCGCCGATGCGACGCTGCAGGTCGTCCATCGTACCGAGCGTGGCGGAGAGATAGATCCGCTGCTTGGCCTGGCTGTACCAAGAGTTGAGGGCTGTTGGCGGGTGATAGGGGCGGATTTCGATGCCGGAGGGCCCGATCAGCACTCCACAACGGGTGAGGTGCTCGCGGACGGTGGGCCAGACATACTTGATCTCATCCTCGTCGACGAAGGCCGATGCCTCGATAGCGTCGCGAATCGGATTCGCGATCGCAGCCCAATCCCGAAACGAGAGCAGCTGTGGCGGGTCACCTGCCTGCGCCGTGCCCTCCAGCATCGCGTACAAGCCAGGATAGGCGTCGGTATGCGCAGTCACGAGCTGGCAGATTGTGCGGTAGAGCTCGCGGGCCGGACCCTGCTTGTCGGGGATGCGTAAGGTCTGCAGCCCACTCAGGGGCTGCTCAGCAAGGTGGACGTCGTCAAAGATAACGAGATCGGCTGGATTGGGAATGGGCCTGCTATTGAAGTAGACCCAGTAATTCATCACTGCGACGACGTGCGCCCGGTGGTAGTCATCGAGTTTGGCGCCACCGTAATCCTTGGCCGCGAAGCGCACAACGTCCAGCCCCAGAGCCTCCGCCTCCTCCACGACCCGGTCAGCGAGCTGGCGCGTTCCGGTTAGATAGGCCACCGACCAGCCACGGTCCAGAGCATAATCGGCGATCAACAAGGCTAGCAGGGTCTTGCCCTCACCTGTCGGCATCTCGATGGCCAAGTCGTCGGTGTCGAGATGCTTCTCAGCGTATGTAGCGAGGACCTGATCCTGCCCCTGCCGTAGCTCGGTGAACCTCGCCGACTCGAATGCGGCGAGGCGGTCGGCGAAGTCCGGTACCGGCGCGTGCGCCACCATCTCCCCTACACTGCGAGTTTCTTGGATCGCTGGCACTCCATGCTCGTCCAGGCCCGAGAAGCCCGAGCACAAAGCCGGTAGACAGCATACTATTGATCACGCGGCTGGTCACGGTCAATGACTGTCTCGGTGAAACTCCGGGCGGTGCGCACAGCGTGGATCATCTGCTTGTGGCGTTGGATGGTCTCCGACAGCTGCAGGATCTCGGTGCGTTGGGCTTCGGCTCGGTATGCCCAGTCGCCGTCGGCGAGGGTATCGGCTACGCACAGCAGGATGCGGGGGCCGAGTCCCCACAGCAGGCTGTTGATCGCGCAGGCGGCAATTGCGAGGTCGTCGATGTCGGCGCCGTACCAGGTGACGGTGGAGGGGTCGCGGCCTTTCTGGCGCATGGCTTCGGCGGTGGCGCGGAACAGTCCACCGGTGCCGACGGCGGGGTCCTGGACGGTGTCCCCGTTATGGGGTGTGGTTATGCGCGCCATCATGTCTGCGACCACGGTGGGTGTGTAGATCTGGGCGTTCGCGCCGGTGGCGCTGTCCGATTTCAGCAGGGTGAGCACGATGCCCAGCAGGTCGGTGTCGTAGCGGTCTTCGGTGCCGGTCAGGCTGAGCTGGCCTTCGCGTAGAGCGGCGTCGGCGACGTGTTTGGCGGCCTGCTGCATGGCGGACTCTGGTTCGTCGAACACCCAGGCCATGAGCGGATAGACCAAGTGGGTCAAGTCGGGTCGGCTGTTGACCAGGGCAGTGTAGATCTCCTGGAGCGTGCCGGTGAAGGTGTGCGCGTCCTGTGCGCGCAGTTGTTCGGCGGGGTCCGGACCGTGTGGGTCGCGCTGGGTGACCAGCGACAACGCGGCCACCACGGACAAGGCCACGTCGCGGCGACCGGAGTGGTTGGATTTGTTCCAGGCCGTGTCAACGGCCTGGGCGATGGCGATGGCGTGTTGGCCGAGATCGCGGTGGGCGTGTCGTTGCTTCATGGATCGGTTCACGGGTCAGCCCTCCTTGATGTTGTGATGGCGTCCCGGGGCTTCCAGGCCGAATCGGCCGTGACACCGGACGCTTCGTCGTCGGACACACGTGTGCCCGACCACGGAATAGGTGTGAGTGGAACGAACGGAATTCAGAACTACGATCGTTCAGATACGACGGTCACGGTGAAATGTCGGCATGAGGTCATTCGTCGGGCAGATCAGCGGGCACGATCACGATCTCTCCCGGGAGTGTGGCGATCGGGCCGTCGGTGCACGGTGCGCACCAGCCGAAGCGTCGGTCTCCCGGATCGCACGGATTCGTCCAGTTGCAGGCTCGCGCGATCGACTGCAATTCCGTCGATACCCAGTCGAGGTCGCCACCGTGTGCGTTGTGGACGATTAGATGAATTGTCGTTCCGTCCTCGGTGGGCTCGGTGTGCACGCGGGCGGACAGCTGCACGTCTGAGCGGGCGAGGCGTTCCGTGGCCGCGCCCATGATCCAAGCGGCGAGGTGAGGAAGGTCCAGGCTTCGGGTGTGGACGTAGTCCGTGCCGTAGCTACGCGCGACGGGGTGCTCGATAACGGTGCTGTTGGCAGCGAGGGTGAGGTGATGCCACTGCGGGTGGCCTGCGGTGCTCCAGTGGTACCACTGGCCGTCATCGAAGGCGTAGACATCGCGGCGGCGTGTGTCGGCAACCTGGTCCGCATGGCAGGGTGCGGCGTCGGGGATGTGAGGGTCCGCGCAGGCCCGGATGAAGGTGTCGAGTCCAGCCACGTCCCAGGCGAGGGCGAAACGCGCGAAGTGGTCGCGCACGTCGGTCGCCGTGGTGGAGGCGAGTACTTGTCGTCCGATGGGCAGGCGCACCAGGTCGTTCGGGGTGAGGTAGCCGGCGAACGCTCCGAGTAGTTCGGCCTGGTCGCCGCGGCCGAGGGCGAACACCGTGTGCGCGTGCGTCGTGTCGGTGGTCATGGCGGGCCGTTCCTTTCTGCGTGAGTCTGTGCGCGTCGTCGTTGGTCCGTTTACCTGGGGGCGTCATCGGTGCGGGGGTCCGCGTGGGGATGCGGGCAGGCGTGGTCGGCCGATGAGCCGTCGATGGCGGTGTCGGGGAAAGTGGCCATGCCGACGAGTTCGTCGGGCCGGTACATGCGGCATTCGGTCTCGTCGCGGTTTTGCGCGTCCTGCTCGGGATCGTCCGAGCGGGGTGTGTACACGTCGACGAACACCCAGTCGTCCGCGACGCTGACGGAGACGATGTCCTGCCCGTCGTCGGTACTCATGCCCTCGTCGAGGTCGGCGGCAGGCAACCAGTAGAAGACGGGACGGTCGGGGGTGTCGTCGAGTTCAGTGTTGTCAGCAATCGTGCCCTCCGGGTATTCGGTGTCCTGCGATTTGCTCGCTGCGTGTGTTTGCTCAGTGGGCGCGGCGTGTTGCCAGGCGCGGGGTGGGGCCAGTCCGGCGCGCATGCGGGCATCGAGGTCGAAGACCGCACGGGCCAGTTCGGTGGCCAGTCGGCGGACATGCCACTCGGTGGCTTCTTCGGGCAGTCGGCGCACCGTTCCGGCGGTGGCGATCATGCTGTGGTACGGGCGCTCGCAACGGGTTTTCATCAGAGGCCTCCCAACGGACAGGACGACAAGGCAGGGGAAGAGAAGGAGGGATGCGACCAGAGACCTGGACAGGCCGGTCGGGGTGTTTGTGCGCAGTGGCGTGAGGGTCCGATGTGACGTCGAACCCGGCATGGTCGCGGTGGCGACGCGAGCGGCACGGGAGCCCGGGCAGTAAGAGGGCCGACGGACCCACCCCGAAGGGGTGTTGGCACGGTCCGCCGGCCTGTCACAAACCCTCGAAAGGGCTGCCATCCCTACCGGGAGGCATGGCCAGGGTAGCTCACCGAACCCATGAGCATCCCGTGCCGTTCGCGCTGTGCGGTTATCGTGCGAGTAGTCGTGGTCACCTCAGTGGTGGTCCCGGGAGTGGCGAAGCGCGCTGCCGGGACCACCACGGGTCAGGACCGTGGTGGGCGGACGGGCATGAGTAGGTGCCGGTAGGTGTCCGGGTCGGTGCCGGTGAGCAGCACGGGCCGTGTGGGGCTGGCGAGTTGGACGGTCACGGTGTCGCCGTCGAGGGTGTTCAACGCGTCGCGTAGGTAGGACGCGGTGAATAGCACGCGCACGGGTTCGCTGAGACCATCCACCTCGGCAGGATGCGCGGGTGCGGTCACCGCGTCGGCGTGCTCGCGTACGACGGGCGCGAGGGAGACTGATCCGGCGGGATCGACGGTGAGCGCGACCTGTGCCGCCGTGGGCTGTCCGTGGCTGGCTCGGGCGGTGTGTTTCTTGGCCTCCAGCGCGGCGGCGGCGCGTGCCGTCGCGTGGGTGAGCGCCTCGCGGTCGGCCCGTGCCGTGACGGCCGCGTGTGGGACCAGCTCCTCGACGGTGGGGAACTGCGTGTCTATCGGGCGCGTGATCACGGTCAGCGTCCCGCAGGTCAGCGACACCCACTCGCCGGCCGCGTCCTGCCCGAGCCGGACCCGGTCGGCGGCACAGTGTTTGAGTGCGGCCGAGAGCTTCCGGGCGGGGAACAGCACCGCGCGTTCCTCGGTGGCGGCCGTGGTCGCGGCGAGGGTGGCAACGGCCAGCCGGTACCGATCGGTGCCGGCGAGCGTGAGCGTGCCGGGCGTGATCCGCATCTGCATGCCCATGACCATCGGCACCGTGTCGTCGTCGCCCGTGGCGACCAGGACGCGCCGCGCGTCGGTGGTGAACCGCTCGCGGTCGATCTCGGCCACGGCGGGCGGAGCTTCCGGCAGCGTCGGGAACTCCGCCGCACGGTAGGTGGTCACGGGCATGGTGTAGCCGCCCACGTCGAGTACGGCCGTACCGTCATCGGTGGTGCGCACGGTGACCGGCGCGGCGTCGGCATCGCGCTTGCGCTCGCCCTTGACCAGCGCGGCCAGTAGCTTGGTTGCTTCGGTGTGATCGATCAGCAGCCGGCCCGATGTGCGCACGGCATCGGGCACGCGCACCGTGGCGACGGTTTCCAGGTCGGTAGCGGTCAGGGTCAAGTCTCCGTCGCGCCCGTCCAACAGGACGCCGCCCAACGTGGGCACGCCGGGCCGGCGCGCCAGTCCCACGCCGACCGTGGTCAAGGCGCCTGCGAGTGTGGCCCGGTCGGTGTGAACCTCCAGTTCCGGGGTCGATGGGGTGACGGTGGGCGTGGTGGTGTCGGTGGCGGTGGTCATCGTGGGTACCTCCAAAGGCGTTGCGGGAACCGGAAACCCAGGAGTGGACGGGGACGCCCGGCTCGCTTGCGAACGCCCCCGTCGTGGGGTCAGTCGACCCAGTAGGTGCCGGTGTGGGCGGTGGTCAGGGCGGCGTGTGGCATGGGCTCACCCGGATACGGGGTGTGCATGATCAACCGGCCGCCGTTGGTCTCGGCGTCGTCCGGAATGCGGCGCACGGTGACGGCGAACGCGCCGCGCGGGTCGCCGACGCTGATCGTGACCGTGATCGAGTCCTCATCGGGGTCGGCGTGGATGGCGGCGCTGTTGGCCCACGACAGCGGGACCCGGTGCGGACGGTGCGGACCCTCGCGGAAGTCCGGAGCGGCCTCGACGTCGTCAATCCCGGGATCGTCGTACGGGTCGTAGGCATCGCAGATCAGCGACCCCGATTCGTCGGCGTAGCCGTCCGATTCCTCAGACAGGGACTCACCGCACGCCTCGCACCGCCATTCGGTGTCGTCGGCGTTCTCCGTGATCACCGACGAGTCGTTGTCGAAGTCGGTGGAGATCATCTCGCCGTTGGCGGATAGCACGAACACAACACACCTCACATGCCAGATCAGGAACGAGAACAGAGACAGGGAGGCGGCCGGCCGCAGCACGCGGCAGCACGGCGCGGCCGGCCGCGCGGGAGGTTAGAAGCGGCAGGTGAACCGCACGGCCTTGCCACAGGTCGGGCAGGCCACATAGGCGCGGTCACGGTCGCCGAACGGCACGCGGACCTGGTCAGGCACCCGGTAGACGGTCATGTCGGAGCCGTCCCACGCGTGCAGCGTGACCGTGTCGTCCGTGGTCCACCGGTGCCCGTGCGCACATTCGCCCGTAGCGTTCGAGTAGTCGGCCCAGTCCTCCAGCTCGGTCACGGTGGAGCGGTACACGGTCGGCGCGACGTACAAGCCGAGATGATCGCTCACGATGATCATCAAATCGCCGTGCTCGGCCGACGACAGCACCACGAAACCGAGATCATCAATCAGGTGGTCGGCCGACGAGAGCAGGTTGTGCGACCACACCTCCCCATCACCGTGCAAACCGACGGGAGGCTCACCCGTGCGCGCAGAGATCCACGCAACGATTACCGCATCATACGGGTGATCATGCCCGTTCTCGTCCATCCACGCGCGCAAATCCTCGGTGAGGTCGGCGGCGTACTCGCCACGATCGTCGATCCACTCCTGCGTGTCCACGATCAGATAACCGTCACCGTGCGACCACGCTTCAACAGACACACTAGTCATGAGAATACCTTTCGGAGTTTGTGACTGCGGGAATAACGGGGTGCCAATCCCTACCCGCAATATTTCCTTCTACTCGGAACGTCCCGGATTCTCTTCCCTGTATTCCGATGGCTCTATCCTAACGCCGGCGCCCCAGGCCACACAACATCTATCCTGGTTTTCTAGTGCTTTTCTTTGGTGACACTTAACTACTTTCGCGTGAGTCTGCCCAGTGCAGATGTTCACATTAAACAGATGCTGCGGAAGCTGAACTGATTCCACGTGTAGGTCTTTTAGGAGGAGCCAGGGAAGCTCTTTTGAGAGGCACGATGATGTGAAAAAAGTAAGATTAGCAGTGAACTCGCGCGCCCCTTCACACGACATCCCTGTTCTCCGTCGGCTTCGGTTGCCCCTTTCCCTTCCCCGCAGTCGTCAACCGGTTCCCGTGGGGTACCGAGGCTTGGTGCACTCAGGAACGGCTAGGGGCGCGCTGACCTGCGACAACGCGTAGCCGAGGGGCTTCCGGCTTAACAGGAAGACGAGCAGGCAGACGAGTGGGAAGGTGAGCAGGCAGACGAGTAGGTTCTGTAGGGTCTCAGCTTCCTTGGCGGATTCTCAATGATCTTGGCGGACAGTTGGCGGATCCGCCAAGATCATTGAGACTGAGCGTCTGGTCGGATTCTTAGGCCGTTCGGGTGGTGTCGTCGACTCGCCGGGTTCGAACACGCTCCCCTCGGGATCGAGGGTGTAGTTAGTGGCCTTCAGCGATCTGGTTGAGGCAATGCTGGAGGAAAGTCATGCCAAATGCGACGGAACCCAATTCTACCGTTGTGTGTTTCCGGTGCTCAACCGAGGGAACTGAGGATGTTCGTCCGTGGAGTAGGGCTGACGTTGAGTCGTTGGGTTTGGCGTCGCCGTGGCGGACTTTCCGCTGGTACAAGGGCCAAAAGCACTACTCGGGTACCTATTGGTCGGCCACTGATCGGGGCCATGTCATCTACGAGTCCCGGTTGGAACTGGCCCGCCTGCTGTTCGCCGACTTCGATGTGTCGGTGCGCCATATCGTGGCTCAGCACCACCGCCGGTGGAGCTGATTGATGTCTGCCAGCCCTGGTCAGAGCCCGAGAACGCTCCATGCCGACCTATGCCCGAACGAGATCGTTCAGATTGGTTACTAGGAAACCGGCGACGAGTTGTCCATCAGAGGCCAGCACTGGATCGACACACGCTGCCGCGCCGCCGGTACTGGCACGAGTCATGAACAGGTCGAACTGTTCATCTGTGGCTATGACGGTGGCCGATACCGAGGCAGGCATGCCGACTCCTGCGGTCTTCCAGTTGGCTGTCATCTCGTCGAAGCGCAATGGGTTGGTGAGCAGGATCGGCATCTGCAGAATCGTGAAGAGTTCCCCCGTCTCGGGGTCGTTCAAGTAGAACAGCGGGGCATAATAGTTCTCGGCCACGCTGTAGGCAGAGACGGTTGCTTCAGTGACTTGGACTGCTCGATGTGTCAGGACTTCGGGTGGATTCGGATCTTCGGCCGATATGACGACCGACCGCTGGCCGTAGCCGCGCAATCCATAAACCAGCGGATCTCCCTTGGCAGACGCCTTCTGGAGAGACTTATTCAACTGTGTAGCTGTCTGTCTGGCCTGTTGACGGCTGCCTCTGTGAACATGTCCTCGAACGAGTACGTATCTGGTGGAACCATCGGCGAGGTCGTACTCGACCGCCCATCCACCGGTCGTGGGTGCGCTGTTCGCCGGGTTCCAGGCAACGCGCAGAGGAGCGCCAGCACCAGCGGGGTGCTGTGAACTCCAGGCCGCCTGCCCGGCCCGCAGTTGACGGAGCCAAGTGCTGATGTCGAAGTCGATCAGAGAGGTAGAGATAGGGAAACTGTCCGCGCCGAGCACTCCGACAACGCGGTGTGTGGGATGTAGACAACCGCGGTGGACGATCCCGACCTGGTACGGATGGTTAGCCTCATCGACTTCTATCGAGTAGGCCCTGTTCTGGGAGATGACTCGACCGCAGACCAAGCAGACCATAGGACGGGCAGCGGTCTCGAGGGCAGTGTCGAAGGCGGCTGCGTGCGCTTGCGCGAAGGGCGTGTTGTCGAGATCACCAAGGTTGGTCTCGAACACAGTGGCGGCCTTGTCGCTGATCTGAGTGGAGAGCCCATCTTCGAGCTCGCGAACCATGCCGCTGTAGGTCGCGGTGCGGCGCAGCACGCGCCACCGAACACCTTCTGCCAGATGTACGAAGCCGTCAATAAAGTGGAGACGCCGAGCGCCAGTCTCGTCGAAGCGGCGAAACTCGGCTAGGCAGACACGCCCCTCCGCGTCTTCAGCCAGCACCACCTCCCGTCCCATCGATGCGCCGCCTTGAAGGACGAGCAGAGGCTCGGCTTTGTCCAGGATAGGCGAGGCGGCGCCTGTTGCGCTCTTGGCAGTGAGTAGCGCGTCGAATCGAGCTGTGAGTCCGGATTGATCGATCGACACGCGGTCGCGGGACAAGGATAGACACGTGGCGACAAGGCTGTGCCACAACGGCAAGGGGTCGTCCCGTGTAACTGTGGAGAGGGCGGTGAGCGCCATTCGCTCCCCCATGGCTTCCTCGGAGACATCGATTGTCTCGACGTACACGGCTCGGAGGATCTCCTCGAGGGTCCGGGCATCACAACGGACGCCACCGGCGATCTCGTATTCCCGGAACACGTGATCCCTAAGGACGTCCATTGTCTCGCGTTCACTCTTGGTGAGTGGGTTGGCGCCAGCTCCGGTCGGAATCAGCCGGTATGCGTGGCACAGCTTTTTGAGTTCCTGACGGATCCTAGTCGATGCCGCCGGTGAAACGGCAAGGACGTACCTATCGCCCTCACAGTAATCGCGGTGCGCTGCGACAACCTGGCGTACGAATTTCGCGATCTCAGAGTCGACCCGACTCGATAGCGTGATCGAGTTCTTCGCTTGGATCATGACGCGTCCTCGATGGAGCTCCAGGGTTATGTCATCGACGGCGTTGGCCGTCTCGAAACGAACCTCACGCGGGACCTCGCCCACTCCGCCGAGCCCGAATGAGCCCAGGTCAACCACGTCGGCGAGCATGCTGACAAGCGCCAAAGCGCCAACCCGCGCTTGAAAGTCCATTCCTGAGTTGACTGCTGCGCCTCCACCGACCACGTTCGGATTATAGCGCTAAGGGTCTGCGCCGTAGACCTCGTGGCCGGCGACCCACCCGGTCCCGACGCCAGCGTCGAGAGCACGTCCGATCACGGTCCTCGCCAGTGCCGACTTCGTTGCGAACGCGGTGCCGGCGCGAACTCTGGTGTCCGCGCACCGGGTCGGGATCGCTGGTCCAGGACTTCGGCAGATATAATGCCCGGTCAATGAACGTGGGTCCGGCGTCGGTGACGTAGGTGAGGTAGACCGCAACCTCGACCTTCTCGATGCGCCCTGCGGTGCCGGTGTATTAGCTTGGCGCACGCACGGTGTGAATTCCTTTCTTGAGGTTGCCGGTTTCGTCGACAACCAGTACGGCGCCGGTATCGCCGAGATGTTCGGGAGTTCCGCAGCTCGTCACCGACCGCATCGGCATCCCACCCCGTCTACGCAGCAAGTACTGCGTCCCCGTCCAGGAATGTCGTCACCGTCGTGGTCGGAGATCGTCCAACATTTCTTGTCCGGTAAGCCCGGCAGCAGCCCCGTAGCAACATCCGCGCTCGTCTCGCGTGGCCGAGACCAACCACCGAGGAAATGCCACGGATTTGAGACTGATCTTGATGATGTCACGGTAAGACAACCAAGAAACCCCAGGTCATACAAGGTCGACATGTAATGGCCGATGAGATCCTACAGGTTCGCAGGGTCTTCCACAGCGGGAGGTCCTGCTAGCTACGAGTCTCGGTTGCAGTCAGTGCGTGTGGTGTTCACAGACTTCGATGCGCCGTGCGTTATAGTGTGACGCAGAGTTTGCATCAGTAACGGTAGTCATCGGATAGGTGTGCAATCACATCTTGGGCCACGTTATATTTTGGCAATTTCCATGCGGTCATGCCCGAGTGCCGGATCAGTGCCAAATACTATCATGTCAACGTCTGCTTTATTGTTTTTGTAGGGCGCGCGCTAAGGTGAGCGTATCGGACTCAGGACGCTCGCCGATCTCTGCTAGCTTGGATGTGAGCAACTGAACCGTTCTACTGATGGAGTCGGGCAATCCGAGTTTGGCCTGGACCCGCATGATGTCACGATATATATTTTCATTTTCCGGGTTGATGGTGCGGGCGTGTTCGAGAACCTGAAGCTGCCGCTGCGGGTCACGGTCGCGGTAATAGGATGCCATTCCTGCCAGCGCGTCAACGGCGGTGCGGCGTGCGGCTTCCCGCGGCCCGTCGAGCCAGAGGGCCGACATCCCGTCGGCGATGTCGCCTCGGTATGCGGCAGCTATTCGTGTCCAAGCGGCCATTCGCTGGTCATCGGTAGCCGCATTGCGCCGGTCATGCTCGGCCTGTTCGAGCCGCCAGTAGTCCACGTCGACACGTGTTCTGTGCAGGCCAACGTGCTCGTCACGTTGTTCGATGAGTTCCGGGGCGTCACTATCAGCGGCCTCAGTAAGGGCCTTCCGAAGCTGTGAAAGCGTGGCGTAGTAGGCGTTGTACGGGCGACGTCCTCGGACGTTCGGCCATAGGGCTTCACGAAGCGCTGCACGTGTGGTTCCCGTGGGGTGCAGGGCGAGGAACACTAGCAGTGCCTTGTGTTTGGGCGCCAACACCGACGTGAGTTCGTACTCGTCACCGTGAGGTGGCTGCCAGGTGAGAGTGACCGGCCCGAAGATCGACAGCCGCCATGGTGTTGATGGTGCTTGCTGGTGCCGTGCACTTCCGTCGCGCTGCGGTGATGCCTCAACTGCCCGAGTCGACGATGTGTCCTCCGCGGAACGGTGTGTGTCTGAGCCCGTATCGGACGTCTTGGTGGGTTCGTGCGTGTCATTCAGTGCTTCGTCTGCCTTGTTCGATGGCAATTCTTGCGCGCGCCGTGAGTCGGCGAGCAAGGCGACCAGGTCTCGGGTGTCGCTGGCGTCGAGGTGGAACAGGCGACTACCGACAAGATCATCGATCGCTGGACTTGCGGAGGTCACGATGCCGTCGGAGTTAACGCGCAGGGTGGCTCCGTCTGGCCAATACCCGTAGAAGATTCCGGTCGTTCTGCCGACGTGGAGCAATGACTGAAGCTGCTGGTGTGAACCGTTCACGGTCGCCACCAGGACTGTGTCGATCACGCCGTCCTGGGGCGTAGTAATCGTCGTAGGTGAGCGCGCGTCGAGTTCGGCTATAGCCGACTCAAGGGAGTCGGTGATGTGCAGACGCGCTGATTCGGGTAACTCGGTGCCGATAAGTGCTTGTGCGGTATCTGTAGGAACCACTGCGGTGGCGTGTGTGGTACCCAATAGGTGCACCAGCAGTGCCCGGACGGTCGCTTGGGCGCCCGCGCCCGTTACGCCGAGTCCCTGGACGGCGGCGATGTCGAGCACGCGGACATGGTGGTCGCTTACGCCGATCTCAAGGGTGTTGGCGGTAGCTTCTGGATGGCGGTTGCACTCCTCATGCTCGGTGTGAGGTTGGTGATCTCCGCCGGACGGTCGTGTCGAGTGTGCGTCCTCGGGCTCGGCTTCGACTTGTGCTCGGTCGTAGGCGAGGCGGAGCGCGTGCACGGCCGGAGCCGGGGGTGGTGGCGGTGTGCGATCGCCACTGCCGGGGAGGTAGGTACGGTCTCGGCGTCGGCGCTTGCGCAACATCGCTGCGACGATCGCTGTGGCGAGGCTCGCTGCGACCAGGCCACCGCTCCACAGCACGATTGCGGAGCTGTCGTCCGGTGTCGTGCTCGTCTCAGGGTCTAGTGTCACGGACCTATCTGGTGCCTGTTGATTGGGTATTGGGGCCTCTGGAAGGGTGTCGGTTCCCGTGCCGCTTGCAGGTTCGTCGATTGGGCCGGACGCTTCGGTGTCGTCACCGCGTTCGGTAGCCGTCGGTATATGAAGTGTCCATCCGGGCAGGATGATGTCGGCGTGGAGCAGGGCGCGTCCGTCGGGTTGCGGCTGTCGGCGGTTGAGCTCGAACAGTACGGTCCATTGCGTTGGGTCGCCGAGTTCGCGGGCGGCGATGGTCGAGAGCGTCTCGCCGGGTTGGACGGTGACGGTGCGTTGGTCGGGGCATGGTGTATCGGTGTCGTCGGCGAGTTGGGTGGCATCGGGGGGTAGCAGGAGTTGCCAGCCAATCTCGAGGTGGTCGGCACCGCTGGTGAGGCGGTCGCGGTTGAGCGCGAGGATCTCGGGGTAGCGTGCGCCGTGGCCGAGGTGGTCGGCGGCCAGGCCCCAGAGGGTGTCGCCGGCGACGACGGTGATGCGGCGGCACCGGTCGGTGGGCGCTTCCGGCTCGGACTGGGCGGTGTCTGCGGAGTGTGTGTGGTCGGTGGGACTGGCGTGGTCCGGAGGGGGGTGCTGCGGGGCGGTGACTACCACGTCGGTGGCCGGGGTGCTGGCCAGGGCCGGGTTGCTGACACCGGACAGCAGGATGGCGGTGACCAGGGCGGCGATCCAGCGGCGCGGCCCGCGGTGCCCTCGTCGAGCCGCGCTGGTGCCGCGGTGTAGTTGGGTGACGAATTCGGTCAGTGTGAGCAGCAGGAACACGCCCCAGGCGGCCCAGGCGGCGACGACGAGGAGGTGCGTGAGCAGTCGCCCGGTGCGCCACCCCCACAGGGCCTGGTGCCACAGCCAGGCGGGCAGCTCTTCGGTCGCGGGCCAACTGTGGGGGATGAGCATGCGAGGATCGGCCCCGAGGAGGTGCCACAGGCCAAGTGGGTAGCCGAGCACCAGCGTGGTCAGGGCAGCCACGGCCGCAGCAGCCCGGATCAGGCGTCGCGCGGTGAAGGTCTCGAGGCTCATGGTTAGTCTCCGGGGTCGCTGGCGCCGACGCTGAGCTGCGCGGTGGCGGTGCCGGTGGCCGTGTAGGTGGTGCCGAGCAGCCCGATTACCGCCGGTGTGGTGACGGTCACGGTCACCGTGACGGTGTCGCTGCTGGTCAGTCGCACGGTTCCGGTGTGGCCACGGCGCGCGAGGTAGGTGCGAGCGGCGGCGATGGCGGCGTCGGGATCGACGGTGATGGTCGCGCCGCGAGTGTCGAGTGCGGTGTGGGCGGCGCGGGCGGCCTCGGCGGCGGTGGAGTCGGCTTGGCTGATCGCCCGGGCGTGGCCGGCCCCGTCGACGACGAGCGCGAGGGTCAGCAGCAGGGCGGGCAACAGCACGGCAGCCAGCACGGTCACCGAACCGCGGTCGCCTAAGGTGCCATTGGGCTGGGCGCGGGTCACGGTCGCTCCCGGAAGCCGTCGATGGGGCTGGTTGCGCTGCCCGCGCGGGTGGTGGTGCCTGGCAGCATGGGTACGCCGAGATCGGCTAGGGTGACGGTGCAGCGCACGGTGACCTCGACGAGGCCGAGTTCGCCAGGGGTGCTGGCGAATCCGCTGGCATCGACGGTGACTTCTGCGGGGGCGCAGGTCAGTTCCCGCTGGGAGAGCACGTGGTGGCTGGTGGTCTCGGCTTGGCGAGTCGCCGTGCTGGCTTGCCGGGCAAGGGAGGCGTCCCGAGCGGCCATGGCCGCGGCGTGTTCGACGGCTTGCTGGGCGTTGTGGATGCGGCCTGCCGCAATCACCAGCAGTGTGAGCACCACCAGCAGCGGCACGAGCACCGCCAGCTCGACGGTGACGGATCCGGTGTCGGTGCCGCGGGGTATCATGACCGGTCCCGTTGGGGTGTGGTGAACCGTTCCCTCGGGGCGCGGGCGCCCTGTGTCAGGCGCAGGTCCAGCCCGGGGACCGGTAGCACGCGCGGGGCGGTGCCCGTGACGGTGACCTCGATGGTCGTGGTCTCGATGTCGGCGTCGGCGGCCGGTCGTGTGATCAGTCCGGTCCCGGCGCGGTGGATGAACGACAGCGCGGCGTGCTGGGTCTGGCTGGCGGTGCTGGCGTGCACGCGTCCGGCTGCGACACCGCTTTGAGCGGCCTCGGCGAGCACGGTGCGTGTGTGCCAGGCCAGCCCGGCCTGCACGACGGACAGGATCAGCAGCAGCGCCACCGGCATGAGAATCGCCAGGCTGACAGTGTCCGAGCCGGCGTCCCGTCGCAGTTGTCGGACGCGACATCGTGTGATGGTTGGCATGACCGGCCGCCTCCTCCGGCTGCGGGGTCCTATTGGATCTGATCGCTGTAGCGGGTCACCGCGGCGCGGATCACGGCGGCCAGCCCCACGGCCAGGGCGAGCATGGTGGCCACGATCACGGCTTTCTCGACGGTTTCCGAGCCGGTCTGGCCGCTGGCTCGCGCGCGTCGCAGGCGCCGTTCCAATCCGGCGCTGAGCCCTGACCACCACAGGGCCAGTAGGGCGACCGAGACGTGGAGGCGTGTGCTTGCGTCGCGGTGGATTGCGTATCGTTTCATGGTCTCATCCCTTCTGTCTGTCCTTTTCGGTCCGTCATGTGTGAGGGTAGAGATCCAGCATGCGGGCGAGCGCGGGATAGAGCACCAGCAGCACGAATCCGGTCAGCAGCAGGCTGGTCGGAAGGGCCAGACGTCGGCTGCGGGCGCCTGCTTCGGCGGTCTCGGCGGCCAGGGCGCTGCGCCGCAGTCGTGCGGCGGTGGCTGTCAGAGTGGTCTGGATCGCCGCGCCGTCGGCGGCGCTGGCGGCGATGTCGGCGAGTTCGCCGAGCTCGGCTACGCCGATACGCTCGCCGAGGTCGGCCAGAGCCTGCCAGTGGGACTGGCCGGTGTGCTCGGCGTAGGTCATGCTGGTGCGCAGCCGAACCAGTGGCCACGCGTCGGCCACGCAGGCGGCCTCGACCAGAGCCGGGCCCACCGCCGCGCCGCTGGCGCGTTCTTGGGCGACCAGCTCCAGATACACAGCCAGGCAGCGGCGGAACTCGTGCCGCCCGCGTGCGGCCTCGCCGGCCACCGCCGCCACCGGCACGGCCTGCCCGGCCACGGCGCCGGCCGGGGCCGCGAACAACGCCAGGCCCGTGGGCGGTGCCAGTCCGGTCACCGCCGCGATCCCGACCAGCGCCAGTGCGAGTGCCAGGCCACAGGCGGCCCAGGTCAGGCGGCGCGCCAGGTACCGGCGGGGGCTCAGGGCGAGGAGGTCGAGATCGGTGGCCGGGATGCCCCACCAGCGGTGCGTGCTCCCACCGGCGCGGGCCGCCCAGGCATCCAGCATGCGCAGGCCCCACGACGGGGCGGTAGCCTCCGTTCGGGTGCGGGTGGGATCGCCTAGGCGGTCCAGGGCGTTGGCCAGCCGGACCGGCGCCGGGGGCAAGGATGCGGCCAGGGCGCAGGAGAGGGCGAGGCCCAACGCGAGGCCGGGTAGGGCCATCGCGAGCGGTGGATGCATTACCGCACCCCCGTTCCGGACACGGGGGTGTGTCGGCTGCCGAGCAGGAGGCGGCCGGGCCGCTGGGGTCGGGACAGCCGGTACATCCACCAGCAGGCCGTGCCCATGACCGCCGCGATCAGTGCCAACATCAGCTGTCCACCTGCGCTGCTGTAAGGGGCGAGGAAGTCGCCGCTGACGATGACCAATCCGGCCACCATGGCGGCGGTGATCGTCAGGACCAGCCGCGCATCGGTGCGGGGCTTGGCGCGTTCGGCTTCGACCTCGCGGCGCGTGGCGGCCTCGGCGGCCAGCGCCTCGGCTTGGGCGTGCAGCACGTCGACCAGTCCCCGCCCACCGGCGCGCACGCGTAGCAGTAGCGCGGCCACGACCGCGTCGGCGTTCGGATCGGCCAGCTCCTCGGCGAAGTGACGCAGCGCCGGTTCCAGCCCGTCGCTGCGCAGTCGGCTCGCCATGTCGCGGATGGGTTGCTCCAAGGCTGCAGGCGGGGTGCGGGTGGCGGTGGTCGCGATGGCCTGCTCCAGGCCTCCGGCACCGGAGGCGAGCACGTCGGCGAGGCGGCGGCACCAGGCGGCCAGCGCTTCCAGACGCGTGATCACCGACTCGGCATCCGGCGCGGCCCACACTCGTGGCCCGGCCACCGTCGCAGCGGCCACGGCCAGCCCGGCCACCGGCCAGGTGGTGCCCAGCCATGCGGCCGTCCCCGCCAGCAGTGCCGCCGCGAGACGGCCCGGTCGGCGGCCGTGGTTCCGCGCTCGGCGCACGAGGCCGGGCAGCCGTCGGAACAGGTGGAGGGCTCGTAAACTCTCGCCGTGTCGGTAGGCGGCGTAGCCGGACAGGATCGCCAGGGCCACCGCCAGGCCGGGCAGGGTGGGCACGATCGCGGTCATGGTGCACTCACCCCGTGGCATGCGTCGTCGCCGGTGGCCGGGCGGGTCGGGTCGAATCCGTGGCGGCGTAACCGGTCCGCCAGCCCCTGGCTCGGGGCGAATGTGGCCGTGGCGGGGTCGCGCGCGTACAGCCGGGTGGTCTCGGGTCTGCCGGTTTCGCCGACCACACCTGTTTCGAGGACCTCGCTGACCCACCGATGCCGGTAGGGTCGCCCGGATGGTGTGGTGGTGTCGGTGGCCGCTAGGTGCACCACCAGGTCCAGGGCCGAGGCCGTCCAGGCGTGGGCGGCCTCCACTGGCAGCGGGGGCTGGGCCAGCAGGCCCAGGCTGGCGATGCGATCCGGCACGGCTTCGGCGCTTCGTGCGTGCAGTGTTCCCATGCCACCGGTGGCGCCGTTGCCCAGCGCCCGAAGCAGCGCGACGACTTCACCGCCGCGCACTTCTCCGACGATGACGCGTCGTGGGCTGTGCCGCAGTGCCTGGGTGAGCAGGTCGTCCATGCTGATCCGGCCGGCGCCGTCGGCGTTGGCCAGTCGTGCTTCCATGGGGGTGACCAGGGGCCGGCCCGAGGTCAGGTGCAGTCCGAGTTCCTGCTCGTCCTCGACGGTGACGACGTGTTCGGCTGTGGGGATCTCGTGGCACAGTGCTCGCAGCAAGGTGGTCTTGCCGACAGCGGGCCCACCGGTGATCAGCATGTTGAGTCCAGCTCGCACCGCAGCGGCCAGGAGCCCGGCCACGGTGTCGTCCAGGGTGGCGGACCGCACGAGGTCGCTGAGCTGGGTCTTGACCAGCCGATGGCGGCGGATTGCCACCCGGGGCCGGTCGGTGACCGCGGTGACCGCGGCCAAGCGTGCTCCCAACGGTCCACCCGCCGGGATGCGCAGGTTAGCCAGCGGCGAAGCCGGGGAGAACTCCCGTGCCGTCTGGCCGAGGCGTGCGCAGATGGTGGACAGCATCTCGATCAGTGCGGTGTCCGAGTCGGCGATCCGGCCGGGCCAACGCGCCACGGTGCCATCGGATCGTTCCAGCCAGACCTGGTCGTGCCCGTGAATGTGGATGTTTTCCACCTCATCCAGTTCGAGCAGCTCCGCCAACGGCCCCAGCCCGGTGAGCGCGGCCCACACCGCCCGTTGCAGAGCTCGCTCGGCCTCGGCAGTCGGTGGGGCCGTGCCGGCCTCGGCGCGGCGGCGCACCCAGGCGGCGATCTCCTCGGCGACGTAGCGCCACAGCTGAGCCTGTCGCTGGCCGGGCGCACTCGCCTGGTCGTCGTCCACGTCGACGCGGCGGGCCACCGCGTGGCGAATCTCCGCCACGACTTGCGGATCCGGCCACTCTCCTGGCGCCGCACCGGTCCCGCTGTTCGTTCCGGCGGGTGCGGCTGCCGTATCCGCACCATGCCGCATGGCGCCGTCGGTGTGGGTGTGCGTGGTACTGGCCGTACTCATGACCCGCTCCCGACCGCTGCCGGAACCTGGTGCTCGGCGGGTGTGTCACGGTGACCGCACTCGGTGGCGGTGTCGTTCAGCGCGGCCGCCAGCCGTGTGGCTTCGTGATGCGCGGCCACCAGCAGCGGCGTGCGCCGCGGTGGGTGGCCGGCGTCGTCGCCGTCGGATAGCGCCGCGGCGGTGGCGACGTCGTGCGGGAGCTGCAGTCCCGGCGTCATGCCCAGCGCTCGTTGGATGTCGCGGCTGCCAGCCGGGGTCGCGGCACAGATCGCCAGGCCCAACCGTGCGGGCTCGACCAGTCGGCGCAATCCTGCCAGGACCGGGCCGGCGCCGAGCGCGTGCCGGATGCGCGGCCGCACCGCCACCAGGACGAGATCGGCCGCGGCCAGCAGCGGCAGTGGTGTGGTCGGACCGTATCGGCCGGCGTCGACAAGCACATCGCATCCCTGCCCGGCGCGTGCCGCCAGGGCGCTCGCCAGGCGCTGCCAACCCGACGGTCCGATCGAGACCTGCTGGGCAGGATTCGACAGACCTGCCAGTATCCGAGCGTGCGCCGCGACCGGAACCTGTTGCAGATGGGGCCCCACCGCCAGTGGCCCTGCGGGCGACTCATGACGTGTGCTGGTGACGAACGACAGCACACCGTGATCACGATGGAAATGTCCGTCCACGAGCCACTGTCCTAACCAGCCTACAGTGAGGTCGCCTCCCGTGGGGTCGGTATCGGCGATCACGACCGGTCCCGGCCATCCGCAGGTCAGCGCGGCCACCGCCGTAGTGGCCCCCGGAGCGCCTTTGCTCGACAATATGGTGATCATCGCCATCGTCATCATCCCCCTTGATGTGTCACGAGCCCGGTCCGAGCACGACGAACACGACGTCGCCCGCAGCGGCGTTGATCGCGGCCTGCGACGCTCTGGCCGCGACTACGACGTCCACCCGGGTGCGGTCCTGGGTGTCGGTCTCACCCACTTCCACCACCCGAGCATCCACTGACTCGCCCGTCGTGGTGTCGGTCTCGGCAGGCGCGGACTCGGCCACGGGCACCACGCGTACCCGAGCGCCCGGCTGCACGCCGTGCGCGGGAAGGCTTTGACCGCGCATGCTCACCAAAATCTCCTCCGGGCCGGGTAGCGGGTGTTCCCGCACGTGCCCTGGCGCCAGCAGTGCGCCTCGCGGCACGCTCATCGCGGTGGTCCGGCCGAGCACCTGGTCCCGGTCGGCGGCCAGGACCACCGCCGTCGCCTCATCCGGGGCGGCCCAGGCAGTGGTCACGTTCTGCGCGGACAGGTTCGTGCCCCAGGGGATGTCGTGCGCGGCCACCAGGACCTCGACGCGTTCATCGGCCGCCGCGATCACAAGCCAGCCGCCCAATCCTCCGCATGCCGCCAGCGCGACCGCGATCCCGGCCAGCCACCAGCGGCGTCGGCGTGGCACGCGCGGAACGCGCTCGCTCGCCGCGGTGGTGGGTGGTGACACCTGGGCGTCTGCTGTGTCCGCCGCGTCGGGTCGTAGAGACACACCTGTGACCATCGAAGGCACCTACCTTCGTCGTCGATCTGTCGTGAATTTCGCGCTCGGTTCCCGCCGCCTGGACTGGATCGGCGGTGCGAGTCGTGATCAGTCCTGCCGCAACGACTGTGCCTCGGCGACCACGACGTGCTCGCTGGCTCGCGAAACCATCGTCGCCAGCTCACCCCCTTCGTCGGACGCTCCGTCCGAACCCTGCCAGCGCACCGACCACGTGATGGCGTATTCCACCTCGGCCTGCTCTCCCGGTAGGCCGTAGGTGGATTGGGTCAGTCGCAGTCCGCAGTCCGGGCTCGGCTCATGCATGCCGTACGACCGGTCGTACGGGGTTCCCGGGCCTGCGCACGAGGTCCGCTCGCCGGTGCTCCACTCCACAGTCAACCGCCGAGGTACGGCGACCGCCTCGGCCCACACCGGCCCGGCCGAGACCCGGGCGGACTGCTCGGTCCACGCCTCGGAATCGACCCACAGCCACGTGTGTTCGCGCACCATGGTCGCCGTGCGACCATCCGTCAGGGTCACCTCCGGCGACATGTTCGGTGTCGGCAGCGGCAGCTGCAGTCTCTGCCGCGCCCGCTCGGCCAGCTCCGCCGCCGAAGGCAGCGAGGCCGACGCGCCCGCCGCGCTGGGGCCGGCAGCGTCGCCATCGCCGATCACCCAGCCACCGCCAGCTCCGGGACACCGCACCCGAAACGCCAGCGACTCATCCCCACCACGTGTTCCCAAATGCAGGTCCGGAAACGTCGCCTTCAGCGCGTCCACCACGCGGTCACCCTCGACACCCCCGACGGCGGTGATCGGCTCATACGTGCACGCCGGTGTCGTCACACCACCGCTGTGCGACGACCCTGTCGCGCTATCCCCACCGGAGGCGTTTCCTGCCTGGGGGGCACGCAGGGAGTGCTCGGCCTCCATCTCCACCCGGGGTGGCGCGTGCCAGCCCAACTGGTCCCCGGGAGCCACGGTCACCTGGCCGGACTCCTCGTCCGGGTCGGTCTGCGCCGCATGCGGGGAGATGATCAGTATCGAGGCGGTGACGGCGCCGACGAGACCGACCCGCGATTCGTGGCGTGCGCGCATCAGCATTCACCGCCCGGATAGGTGATCTCGGCGACCTTCCATCGCCCGTCGCCTGTGTCACGCTCCATCCGCGCTCGTATCGGATTGCGTTCCACGCCGACGGTCTTACGCTCGCCGGTGTCGAGGTCGGCCTGTCCCGATTCGGACGCATCCTGGCAATCGACCACCACGGCCTCATCGGCGTCGATTTCCACTTCGGACACGCGCGACCGAACGTGCCCGTAGGAGGTGACACCGTCCTCGTGCTGGAACCGCATCCCCTGCAGGGTGGTACTCAGCTGCGGATCCACCGCGACTTGTGCCATCGACTCCTCCCACTCCGATTCTGGCTCGTGCGGCACCTCGTGGGTACGCGCCCAGAACCGGTCGTAGGCCTCGATCACCGCCGCCCGATCGTTCTGCTCGGTGCGCGTAGTCAGCTCCGACGAGGTCGGCGCCTGGACGTCGGAGTCGTGCCCGTCCCGATCGGGCATCTCGTCACAGCCAGCAATGACCAGCATCAGCGCCAGCACTGCACCGGTGATTGCGCCACGTGTGCTCCATCGTGTACGAGCCCGCATGAGATCCCTCCCAGCCACACGACTCCCCGGATAGCGGGTGGTCACCGTAGGCGCCCGATCGACTCCTACCGGTGACGCACACCACATCTACACGACGGAGAAGACCCACTTCAAAGTAGGAACATCAAGGTATGTAGCTACCGTTGGACGTGCGCCATGGCGAGCAAGCACCGGTCACGCCAGCACGATCGCGGTGATCGCGCCGGTGATCAACGACGGGCCCGCCGGGAACGTGGCCGCCGCAGTGCGGCGCGCGATCCCGACAAACACACCAACGACGCCGGTCAATCCGACCGCCAAGAGCAGCCCCAGCGCGAGACCTGACCAGCCGAACCAGCCCACGTACAGCGCAAGCGCCCCATAGAGTGCGGTATCGCCACCGCCCGTGTGGCCGGGAGCCAGTAGTTGCACCGCGGCCGCCACCAGGTACACGCCCACACCGGACAGCATCGCGACCATCAGGCGCGGCCAGGCACTCTCGATCACCGCAGCCCCCGCCAAGCACGCCACCCCACCGACTGCCATGGCCACCGTGCCGGCGTGCGGCAGGCGTCGACACCGAACGTCGACGAGGCCAAGGACAATGCCTGTGCAGGACAGCCAGAACCACGCCAGCACGCTCGCGCTACCAACGTACTGATGGGCCACGACAGCTAACACAGCTGCCGCAAGTGCTGTGGCCACGATCCGATCCGCCCGTGCTGCGCTACCCCCACGCCACCAGCCCGGGGCGAACAGTGGCTCGCGTCGCGCAGCGCGATCGGCCCACGCTGCCAGTGCCGGGCCGATCACCAGCCCCACCACGGCTGCCAACACAGCCGGACCCATATCCACCCACCATCCTTTCACCGGGCCCACGGCTGTCGGGTCAAGTCAAATGCGATCCACTCGACCCCGGATGCGTAGTTCCGACAGTCACGCTGAGTACATCTACGGATCCCAATCGACGCCCACGGCGATTACGCTGAGTAGAAAGAACGCGTCGGCAGCGTTGCCGCGCTGCCATGCTCGCCAGGATTGTTCGCGCGCAAGGAACCGCTGATGGACGCATCGCTCACACCGGACAGCGAGTCGTTCCGAGTGCATCTGTGCGATCTGTTGCGGTTGCTCAACCGGTACTGGGCACCGCACATCCTCACCGCCCTCGTCTCGGGTCCGATGCGTTACACCGACCTGCTGCACGCCTTGCAGGCCACTACCGGCCCCGACGCCTGGACGGGTAGGCCGTCCCGGCGCATCACCGACAAAGTGTTGAGGGAGACGCTCGAGGCCATGCACGAGGAAGGGCTGTTGCAGCGGCAGTGCACGCCTGACTCGACGATGCCTCCGCGGTTTGCGCTCACCACCACAGCCGCCGAGCTGCTCGACGCATTGCGCCCGGCGGTCTCTTGGGTGGTCGCACGTCCCGACGCCATCGCCCACGCCCAGCAGCAGCGCCAGCAGCGCGAGGCGTCGTCCCCGTGGTAACCGCGCGCGCCCGAGTGTCACGCCGCGCCGGTGCCGTGGCATCCGAGGCGGTGCGCCAAGTCCGGGTGGCACCGCGTCCAGTGCAGCAAGGGCTCGGCGGCATAGATCGCGTCGACGAACTCCGGGTGCAGCCGATAGCGCACACGTCCGCCGCGCACGCCTTCGCGAATGATGCGACCTTCGGCCACCATCCGCTTGAGGATGCGTGTAAGCACGGTGGCATGCAGCACGACTGGCCGACCGCGTGAGGCCGCTGCCGTCGAGTACGACTGCATCCTGGCCTGGAGGTCCGAGTAGCTGCGAGGTCCCTGCCAGAGTGCGGCGATCACCGATGGTGCCCACTTGTCGCTGAACAGATGCGAGACCGCCGAGAGCTGCCGTACGAAGTCATCCTCGGCGGGTGCGTCCCGGACCATCAGGTGTCCCTCGTCCCCTGCCGACGTCGTCTGGCACCAACCACTGCCGGGAACGGAGGTGTCCCGAACTGCGCTGACCATCACGATCCTCCCCTGCCGCAACACCACACCGTCGTCACTGACGTGCATCGCTCAGGTGATGGTGCGATTCACTTCAGTTGAGCTACGGTAAGCAGCAGTCTATGTTCACGCAGTACGCATATCAACTGAGATGAACAGCATCACCTAATAGAGTGTTCATATCAGTGAACGACACAAGGCTGGGACATCGCGATGGACACGCCACACGGACCGGAGCAGACTCTGGCCGACAAGCTCAACCGGTTGTTCGCCACCTGCCCCCGTGCTGACGGGCGGGAGTACAGCAACCAACAGGTGGCCAGTGCCGTCCAGGACAGTGGTGTGGTCCGCACGATCTCGCCCAGCTATATCTGGCAGCTACGCACCGGGGCCAAGGACAATCCGACCTACCGCCACCTGCGCGGGTTGGCCGAGTTCTTCGGGGTGCCGGTGTCGTACTTCTTCGACGACGAGGTCAGCGACCGTGTCGACGCACGGCTGGCGGAGATCCGTGCCGAACGCCGACGCGTCAGCGAGCTGGTCAGCGATGACCAGGCGCGAGTGATGGCACTGCGGGCCGGGGAGCTCTCACCCGAAGGGCGACGGCAGGTGATGGATTTGCTGGATGTGGTCTACCGGCTCGAGCGGTCCGAACGTGGCACCCAGGAGCCCGGCGGGTAGCCGCCCGCGTCTCGCGTGAGGAGCGTCGGTGATGCGGGAGCGGCAGCTGCGGCGACGATGCCGCCGACTGTTGCGGGCACTCGACATCCAGCCGCCGCTGGATGTCGAGCAGCTGTGCGAGCGCATCGGTCGAGTCCGTCATCGCCCGATCCGGCTGGTGCCCCACCCCATTCCGGTGCCGGGGCCGTTCGGGGTGTGGGTCGCCACCGGCGAGCGGGACTACATCCTGTACCAGCAGGAGACCAGCGCGCCCCACCAGAACCACATCGTGCTGCACGAGTTCGGGCATATCCTGGCCGGGCATCGCAGTGATGAGACTGATGACGCGCTGCTGAGCCAGCTGTACCCGGGCACCGATCCGGGAACGCTCCGGCAGCACTACCCGGAGTTGACCCCGGATGCGATCCGTCGTGCGCTGCGGCGCACCGCCTACGATTCCGAGCAGGAGCGCGAGGCGGAGCTGGCGGCGACCATCATCCTGGAGTGGGCCAGCGTGCTCGACCAGGTCGCGCTGCGCGGTGGCGCCGATGCCGCCACCCGCCGGCTCGGCAGCGCCCTGCAGGATCGGCTGGGTTGGCTATGACCATCACTCAGGTGATCCAGGGGATCGCGGCGCTGACGGTGCTGGCCTGGCTGGCGGTGCGGCTGGCTCGCACGCCGCGGGACGTACGGCTGTGGGCGATCGCGGGGTTGATCGCCACCTGGGGCGCCGCGTATCCGTTCGGGGTGGCCGCCACCGACGGGGTCGCCCTGGCGGGGTTGGATCCGATGACCTCCCGGCTGGTGCAGCACCTGCTGCTGCTGGCCGGAGCCTACGCGCTGATCTGCTTCTTCCTGTTTTCGGCCTTCGATGCTGCTCGTGCCCGGCTTCAGGCCAGTGGGCACGCTCTGCCGTTGGCGACGGCGATGGTGATCATCATGCTGGCCGCGGCGGCGATTCCCGACACCCTGCGGCAGGCCGCGGCGATGCTGCCCGGTGGTAACCATCCCGAACCGCGTGGGATCACCAGCATCGGCGCCTTCTACACCACCGCCAACTCCTACCTGCTGGTGGCGTTTACCTCCGCGCTGGTGCTCACCCTGGTCTACGCGCAGCGGGCCGAACCCCGGTTGCGGCGGGGGCTGCGGTTGGTCGCCCTCGGACTGGCCGCGATCGTGGCGGCGAACTCGACCTTCGTGGTCGCCAACATCGTGCGCTGGGCCGGAGGAATCATGCCCCAGCCGCTGCTGACCGCGGCCATCGTCGTGCTACTGCCCGGGGTCCTGCTGTTTCTGGCCGGCATCATCTACCCGGCCATGGTCATGCGGCTGGCCGCCATGCGCCTGTGGTGGCGCCACCGCCGCACCTACCACCAGCTCGAACCCCTCTGGTCGCTGCTGCACGCCCAGTTCCCCGAAGACCACTTGCCACGCCTGCCCGGCCGCCGCTGGATCGAGGCGCTACGCCCGGGCGGGGTGCACACCCGCTACTACCGGCGTGTGGTCGAATGCCGCGATGGGCTGGTGCGCCTGAGCCCCTACCTCGCCCACCTGGAACACAGCCACGGCGGTGACGACCAACCCCTGGCGCGTCGAATCCGCGAAGCCCTGCACGCCCATGCGACCGGGCAGGTGGTACCCGCCCATGCGATACCCATCGCCGTGCCCGATCAGCCCGGGCTCGACGCCGACGTCGACCAGCTACTCACCCTGGCCCGTCAACTCGATGCCGCACACCCCCGGAGGTGACCGTGACCCATGCTGTGATCATCGGCGGCGGAGTCGCCGGACCCGCTGCGGCCATGGCCCTGCAGCAAGCCGGCATCGAGGCCACCGTGCACGAGGCCTACCCCACCGGAGCCGATGACGTCGGTGCCTTCCTGAACCTGATGGCCAACGGCATCGACGCGCTCGCCGCCATCGGCGCCGACCAGCTCGTCATCGACCACTCCCTACCCGCCGAACGGGTCGAGTTCCTGGCTGGCTCCGGCCGCCCGCTGGGCGCGGTCCCCATCACCGGCACCGCCCGCACCCTCACCCGAGCCGCCCTCTACCGCCTACTGCACGACGAAGCCACCCCGCGCGGCATCACCATCCACCACGGCAAGCGTCTGATCGGACTCAGCCACAGCGGCGATACACACGTCACCGCGCGCTTCGCCGACAACACCGACACCCAGACCGACCTGCTCATCGGCGCCGACGGCGTCCACTCCACCACCCGCGGACTCATCGACCCGGCCGCCCCCGCGCCCCGCTACCTCGACATGATCACCGTCTGCGGCTACACACACCACAGCCCCGAAACGACCCCAGTCGGCACCTACCGCATGGCCTACGGCCGCCGCGCCTTCGCCGGCTACACAACCGATCCCGACGGCACCACCTGGTGGTTCGTCACCATCCCCAGCCGCGAACGCTCCCGCACCGAGCTGGCCGCCACCACCAGCCAGCAGTGGAAACGCCACCTGCTCGAACTCCTGGCCCGTGACCACACACCCCTCGCCAGCATCGTCGCAGCCTGCGACAGCACCATCATCGGCACCGGCGCCTACGACATCCCCCACCTGCCCACTTGGCACCACCACCACGCGATCGTCCTCGGCGACGCCGCACACGCCGCCTCACCCAGCGCCGGCCACGGCGCCTCACTGGCGCTGGAAGACGCCGTCATCCTCGCCCAATGCCTCCGCGACCTCCCCGCCATCCCCGAAGCCTTGGCCACCTTCGAACACCTACGGCGATCCCGCGCCGAACAACTCGTGGCCACGAGCGCCAAAATGACCGGCCGCGCCATCCCCGGTCCCCTGACCCGCCGAGTACGCGACGCACTCCTGCCACTGCTGCTCCGTGGTGGACCCCGCAACACCTCGGCCTGGCTGACCAGCCACCACATTGACTGGCACATCCCCGTCACCGACACAACCAGCAGCGCCACAACGACTGAGTGATCTCAGAGATGGGTTCGCGGTCATTCATCCGCGCCAGGACCGTGGCCCTGACCGTTCGGTCGCAATGCTGATGCTGGTCCAGCAGCACGCGTATCGTCAGCGGCTCCTGTCACGACCGGAGCCAGAGCGTCACCCAGAGCAGTTCGCCGCGACCGATCACTACCGATACGACCAGCGCACCAGGACCACCTTTCGCCGTACTTGGGCTGCGGATCAGCGAGCAGCACTATAACGTTGATAACGTGATATGCACGTGCATCTGCAAATGCAGATCGCCCTGCAGATGAATGTATCCGACGACGCCATACCCGTGATCACCATGCCTTCCACTCGCGCACGCATCACGCGCACACTGCCTCACCTACACGAAAACATCGTTGATGACCTCGATGAACCGGAACACCTCCCGGTCTGCGGCACGGCACGCGTCGACGACCTCGACCGCGACCCAGTCGCGTGTTACACCCGCACGACGAGTGGCCTTGCTCCGCTGTGCGCGGTTCCGACCACTTCGGCTCTGTTATCTTTTCGTAACCATTCGCCGCTTTTGTGGCACCGGCCGCCGCATCGGGGCTCAATGGGCATGCGTTGGCGCACCGGGCTGACCATCATGAGGGCGCTGGAAACAAGATCGCGGCTCCCCGAGGCAACCGGGGAGCCGCGTGTCCGCCAGCAACCCTGCAACGTTTCCGAGCTAGACAGGAGGGCCGACAGACATGCGTAACCTAACGCAGTTCTGGTCACGCCGACACTCCCCTTCCCCCACACGGGTGCGAACTGTCCGTAGCAAGCCTCGTGAGGATCCCGCTCCCGAGGTGGGCCTGGACGAGTTGCTGGATGCCGACACGGATCGGTTCGCACCAGTAGCCGCCCCACCCTGCCGAGCCCGCAGACACCAGCCGTTCCCGGTCGATAAGGGTGCGTCCCACGGATGGGTCGGGCTTGTCGAGGGCATCCTGTTCCGGCCTGCTTGGTGGCCCACCTGGCGGGCATTGATCCTGCTGGTCGCAGCGACACTAGCGATCAGCGCCACATCGATCATCTCCATCGATACGTCGGAGACTCTGATCACCGTCGCGGGCTGACACGACTGCCGCCGTCGTGGGTGGAGGTGGGATGCCGCTGAAGATGGCAGCGGCATCCCACCTCCGGTACTGCACCAGCGGCAGCCGCAGCGACCCCGGCTCGTGGGCACATGCGGGCACACCGCCAGATTGGTCCACCGGAGTTCACACGGGATGAGCCTGCGACCGGCAACGCGCACGCGCCACCTCACCACCACTGCTGAGGGTAGGTGCCATCGGAGCACGAGTGATCGTCCGCTACACGGTAGAAGATCTGGGCAACGGCCAGGGAGCTGCGCCACGTTGGCCACAGCCAGCGCACCGGGCCCTATGGGTGCGGGTCGGCCGTAACGGGATCCACGTCCCGGTGCCGTAGCGGCGGCAGTGCTCACCATCGCAGGCGGCATCCCCGGCGCGTGGCGACCGGCACAACCGCATCCGGCCACCCCCGGGGGCGCGGCGATGACCGGGCCCAGGATCTGCGCCCACCACGTCGGCGAACAGGCTGCCGGACGGTTCGATCGCATCCACCCCCAGTCCGCAGGGCAGCAGCACGCCATACCAGGTGATCTTCCAGATCCGGGCCGCAGCCCGCGTACTGCGCATCGGCTGCGCATACCATTGCTCTTCGACCAGGCGCAGCCCCTGCACACTGGGGCATCCCGCTCAGCCGGTGGCGGTAGGATGGCTGTCGAGTACGATCGTCCCTCTTCGCGACACCGCATCGGTTGCGACCGTGCACACTCCACCGACGGCCAAGCCCAGCCGATCCGACCCGCGGCAACGGGTCTGTGCTCATGACCGACCGTCCTCGTCGCCGCTGTCGGGCCCAGGGATGTACTCGATGCCGTCATCGTCGACCACTGGGGGTTCGGGGTCGACCACCGAGCGCTGGGCCCGGCGGGTGAACTCGGCGCCGATGGCGGTGTACTCGCCTCCCAACCAGGCGGTTGCCTCGCGGGAGAGGGCGCCCTCGGTCAGGGCGAAGAAGGACTCGGTGACCGTGCGGTGGGCTCGTGCGATACGTGCCAGGAATTCGCGGTCCTCAGCCAACACTGGTGCCCCCTGACGTTCTGCTGTGTGCGGCGTGAGTGTGGCAGGCGCGCCGGGCCAGGCCCAGCACTACCGAGTAGGCCGGCAGCCCGCGCCGGGGCGACGGTGGGCAGATCCACTGCACATCCGGGCGCAGCATCCCAGGTACCGGCAGCACGACCGGCTCACCCGATCGAATCGGACGCACCCCGGCTGTCTGCAGGTCATCAGCTAGTGCAGCCTGGGGCTTGTGGCGCGGCTGGGTCAGCAGCAGCCATTGCGGACATCGCCCGCCACGGGTGGGCAGAGTGGTAATGGCGGCCGGCTGCAGCGCGGTAACCAGCCCGTGCAGTACTGCCTCACCGAGCGGGGTGGCGGGCATGCTCACCGCATTCACCACCGCACCAGCGGCCAGGTGCACTTGCCTGCGCTGCTCATCGACCACGACCGGCCAGCCGAACTCGGCGACATAACAGTCCCGGGCCGCCGCCAGCAGACCAGCCTCACGCCGCCCGCACGTTGCGGGCCCGGTCCGTGTGCGCCCACTGGCCACGGGGCTCGGGGACGCCATTGCTTTGACCATCATGATCACGTCCTTCGTCTATACAGCCGTTACCCAGACCCGCCAGTGGACGGAAACGCGGCACCGTCGGCGGATCCCCCGCATCCACACCCTCCGGATCGGCCACTGCGGGCGGTTGCGGACCGCCGAAGACCACCCGTACCCGCCCCGACCGCGACACCCGCCACTCGTCCGGGTCCGCGGCCGGGTCCACATCCTCCTGGCCGGTGCCGCCCCCTTCGGCGGCAACTCGCTCGGCGTGTGTAGCGCGATGCCCGCCATATCGGCCCTTGCCGATTACCCCGAGCAGTGCGGTCGCCGCCGTAGACATCGCCGCCTGCAACCGCTCGGCCTGACCGCGCGAGAGCACCACCTCACCCACCGGCGAGCTCAGCACCACCCCACCCGGACAGGCCCACACCGTCACCGCCATCCGCCGCCCCTGCTCATCCCGAGCCCACACCGTAGAAACCGGCCGCGCCCGCCCATACCGCCACCGCGCCAACCACCCCCACCAACCGCGCCGCAACCGATGCCGACCCGACATTCCAACCACCGTCCAGTACCCAGGGCCATACGTTCACGACGCCACACATAGGGCAGGAAGCAACGCGCGGGCCGATCCGGCGACGAGACGCTGACTGATGGCGCCTGATCACCACATTGCACTAGTCCCGCACCTGCTACGCTTGCCAGCCATTACAACGTGACGCGTTACTGTGACAAGTTAGAAAGTGACGCGTCACATGTCAAGCTAGCCCGTGCTGACGTAGAGGAGTACACGGAGGAGGTCTTGATGCCGACGTCCAGCCCAACGGTGCTGAAGTGGTGGATCGCCTTAGAACTGCGCAGGCTCCGTGACAAGGCAGGGATCAATCGGCAGCAGGTCGCTGATCGGCTGGTGTGCGCGGTGGGCAAGGTGACACACATCGAGATCGCACGAAACTTGCCAAAGGCCTCGGAGCTGCGCGAGATGCTCACGCTGTACGGTGCCAGTGATCGCGAGGACAGATTTATCGAGCTACTCAAAGCGGCACGAACCGGATCGGACTGGTGGACACAGTTCGCCGGTGCCGCACCCGCGTGGTTCGATCTTTACCTGGGTCTGGAGTCAAGCGCCGCACAGATCGAACGGTACGACGCGCTCGTTATACCGGGCCTGTTCCAAACCGCGGCGTACGCCGAGGCCGTGATCCGCCAGGGTCGACCAGAGATCACTGAGCACGAGGTGAACCGGCTCGTCGAGCTACGACTCGCTCGACAGGAACTCCTGCAAGGGCCAGAGCCACCCACCGTGTGGTCGGTCATCGACGAGTCCGTCCTGTATCGCACGGCCAAGGGCCCACAGGTGATGCGGGAACAACTGGACCATCTCGTCGAGCTCGCCGAGCATCCCACGGTGACGATCCAAGTGTTGCCATTGAACGCAGGTCCGCACGCTGGAATCAACGGGTCGTTCATCCTGCTGCAGTTCGACGATCTGATCGGCAACCCGTCCGTCGCCTACACCGAAGGTCTCCTCCAGGGCACCTACTACGTGGAACCCGAAGAGATTCGCGAGTATCGCAACGCCTTCACCCACATACAGATCGGAGCGCACAAGCCCGTAGAATCAGCTCAGATCATCGCCCAACGCGCGGAGGAGCTTCAGTGAACAATCACGTTGCCGCCGACGGCTTCGGGCAGACGACTCCATGGCAGAAGTCGTCCCACTCGAAGGCTGAAAGCGACTGCGTGGAAGTTGCGGCAGCGCAAGGGCGAGTGGGTATCCGTGACTCCAAGCTCGCCGACGACAGCCCGATCCTACGGCTCAGGGCAGATGAGTTTCAGGCGTTCCTTCGCAGTGCGAAGGCTGGGACGGTAGATCCTCAGGCTTGAAGCAACGGGTGCCGTGGGCCGTCAAGCGGCCCCGGCACCCGCTAGCCAGGTCTCATCGGAATCGCGATGTATCGACCTACGCACGCAGAGGCGTCCGGTAACGGTGGGTGCATCAGCTGGCCTCTGTATTCGTCTACCGCGTGATCAGCCCCGTCCGCACCACCATAGATGGAGACCATCCGCATCAGGTCGCCGAGAGCCCGTTGGCCGTAACCCCGTCGGAGGCTCTCCCAACGCCCGGATGTACCAGTACAGCGGGCCGTCGTCAGCATGGACGCGGTGAGTGTAGCTGAGCCCCGCACGGTGGGCTAGTGCGATGGAGGCGGTGTTGTGGGGATGGATGCGTAGCACCGCCTGTCGTGTGGCGGTCCGGGTGGAGAGGTAGTGGCAGGCCAGCAGTACGGCTCGGGTGGCCAGGCCCCGGCCGCGCCACTGGGGGTAGAGACCGTAGGCGATGTTTGCCTGATCCCTGGCCAGATGGTCCTGCCTGGTATGGGTATCCAGCGTGCCTGCGATCTCGGCGGTGGCGATGTGCTCGATCGCGAAGGTCTTGGTCGGGCCGTCCTGTGCTCAGTGGGCGATAGCTCGCCCGATGTAGGCACGCACCGAGGCAGGCGTGCCGGGCCTTCCGGACGGCCAGCGCACGAGTTCGGCATCCTCGCCCGCACGGTGCGCAGGCGCATCGGTCATACTGATCGGGCGCAAGCGCGGTACACCATCCCCTAGCACGGGCTTATACATGGTCTTGCCTCACGCCCGGTGTGTACTGCCTGGCCTGCGCGTTGATCGTGCCGCTGCCCTGCCCCAGAATGGCTCGAAGTCTGATCGTGTGCCTGCGCTCCCATCGACATTGCCGCTTCCATGCACGACAATCGAACTAATGTTCGATAATCAGCCGACGCTGGAACGGCGCGGACGTCGGAGTGCGATCAGGCCGCCGAAGCCGGTCTGGGTGGACCTGGGAGCGGTCTACCCCCTGCGCCAGCGACCTCGACTGTTTCTCGTCGACGGGCTCGACCTCCAAGCGACGGTGCCGGGCGAGCTGAGCATGTGGGACCGCACCACCACCGGGCACTGGATCGGTTGGGTCACCTTTCCCGTCAGCTCCGGAGCCGGCACGGCGTGGCTAAACCAGTGGATCTTCGCCAGCGCACTCACCCCACGGATAGACGCACCTGGGTATCGCCGATAAGGCGGGCACGGCGAAACTCTAGAACGTTACGTCCACGTTGGTGGGTTGACACGATGCCGATGTCTGTCGAGTAGTCGGGCAGCACGCGCGGTTTCCTCGGCGACCATGACAAGGGGTGGCGTCGGTGCGCCGTGTTGTAGTCGTCGTGTTCGCTGGTGCGTTCGGTGCTGGTGTGGGGTGTTGCGCCCTGCCCGAGGTCGCTTCGATGCTTGTGATTCTCATTGTTCGGCGAGGGTGACGCTCTGCTCGTATGGGGTGACAGTCCAGTCCCAGGTTTCGAGTGTTGGTTGATGGTGGTGTTGCCACCATCGGTATGCGGTTTCTACCTCGTTCCAGAGCTTGCGCGGCCCGCGTTGGCGCACGATGAAGCGATGTTCGTCGTCGGTCGGCACCGCGCTGGCCCACGAGCCGGTGACGGGGTCGAGCAGCCAGGCGAGGCCGTACCTGCGTTCGATAGTTGGCTTTTCGAGGTTATAGCGGCAGCAGGGAACCGCGAGCGCGATGGCCCATCGGGCTGCCTCGTCCAGTAAGGCGACGAATGGGTTGGTGGTGGTGATCGAGACGTCAGCGCTGTCGTCGTCCCACCGCAGCTGGGATGCGCGAGCAGCAGCCACGCGTTGTTGTCGTAGTTCCATGAAGCCGACTCGCATCGCGCAAGCGCGTCCGGTGGCAGTGCCGTCGGCATTCACGACGAACCGCACCAACGGTCCTGATGCGAGGTCGGTGCGCATAGGGGTCAGCACGATACCGTCAGCTCGGCTGTGATCTACCCATTCGTACGGGAGTCGACCGACGTGTACCCCTGCTGTGACGATCACTCGATCCCACGGCTGTTCGGGTTCGACGCCTGCGACTCCGTCGGCGACGACGACCCGTACGTTGCTGTAGCCAGCCTGCACGAGCCTCACCCGCGCTAGCTCGGCGAGGTCGGGATCGATCTCGACACTGGTGACCTGCCCTGCGGGGCCGACGAGCTCGGCAAGCAACGCCGCATTGTATCCGGTGCCAGTACCGATCTCCAGAATTCTCTCGCCCGGTTGCGGAGCGAGTTCGGCGAGCATGCCGACGACGAGTGACGGCATCGATGTAGAGCATGAGGGTCGGTATCCGGTCTCGGGCCAATGAGTAGCTCCGTCGTCGAACTGTGTGACGATGACACGATCGGAATTGACCAGCCTGTACCAGTGTTCGGGTTCACGTTCGCGGTCGATCGGCATGTATGGGTCGTCGTCGCTCTCCTGTGCCCATATGCGGTCGGGAATGAACTGCTCGCGAGGCACCGTACGAAAGGCCGAGGCGCATATGACGGGGAGTTCGCCCATCGATTCGAGCTCGGCGGCCAGATGATTGACGTTGTCGTCCTCGGCGGTGCTGGTCACTTCTTGCCGTACTCCTTGGGATCGATGTCCTTGGGCTCTTTGCCGGTCTTCTTGTCATCCTGGACCGAATGCTTGCCGTCATCCTTTGGCGCCTTGTCGCCGTCGTCCGTCTTCGCCAATTTGGGAGCCCTTCGTGTCATCTCGTTGATGGCGAGTCTGAGGACCAGGTAACCGTATCGACGGTTCGTCCTCTAGAGCACTCATCAGGCGAATGTGAGGCGAACTTCGGGCGTCGTTCGGTATGCGCAGGCGAGGTCTCTGCTCGGCGATTGTTGACTCGTCTGGCTCACCAACGTCAGTGCCGGTAGCAGCGGGACGCGTGGAGCGTCCGATCGGGTGTTGTCTGCGGGGGAAAGCGAGTCGGGGATGCGGGGCCATGCCCTGGACCGCTCCTCAACTGGTGAGTAGTCGGCGGGCGAGGTACTGATACGTGGTGGCTACGGTGACCCAGCTACCGGGGTGAGGGTCCTCCGGCGCTGGGGTGAGCGCGCCCGTTGATAGCGCGTGTTCGGTGGCCGCTATGGCCGGACCGGGATCTTGCTCCGGTGGGTACAGCATGCGGGGTCGACCATGTGTGATCTCGTTTACGGCGGGCAGGTCGGGTGCGATAACGACTCGGCCGAGGGCAGAGGCAGTGATGACTGATGCTGGTCGGCATACCTTGGTGAAGAATGCCCACGGCCCGTCGGTGCGGTAGGGGCACAACGCTGCGGCAGCGACTTTGTAGAGATCGGGGACGTGTTCTGCGGGAATGGTGTGGGGGTGGCGATGCACTCGGGAGCCGCAGGTTCGCATGAGTTCGGTGATGCGCCGGTTGATGCTGTCGGTTTCGCTGGTTCCGACGAGGAATAGCTGCGCTGTTCGGGTGTGGGTGTGAAACGCTTCGAGCGTCTCCGGGATGGCCTTGTAGCTGGTCAGGTGTCCCAGCGTCAGGATCGGCAGCCGCGTTGCGCGCATGTGCTCGACGAGTGCGGATACATGCGAGGGCTGTGAAGTGGTCGGCCGCGGGGGCATGCCGGCCCCCCAGCCGGTGACGACGACGGGTGCTGCGGTGTGATTGCGCAGGTATGCGGCGTCGGCGTGGGTGTGGCTGATGACCGCGTCACAGTTGGCCAGCACGGAGTTGGCAACGTGGCGGTCGAGTCTTCCGGGTGGCGGATCGCCGATGGGCAGGAGGTTCTGCACGGTCCAGACGACCCGCCAGCCGCGGGCGCGAAGGTCTTGGATCTGTGTCAGGAAGGCGTCGGCGTGTTCGGCTGTGCGACGACCGTGGGAATCTTGATACAGCCGTTTGAGCCGGTGCAGATTCACCACTCCGGGCTTGGTGAACGTGCGGGTGAGCTCGTGCAGTGTCGGGGTGAAGTGCATGTCGACGACGGGGTCGGCGTGGCGGTGAAGTTCGGCGAAGTACGGGCTCGGTCGGTGCGGGTGGGTGGACACGATGACCCATGGGCGCATGCTGGTCACCCGTTCGTCACTTGCTGGTGTCTGTGCTGCCACCACTGCAGTGCCGAGCGGTACCGGTGGAGGCATTGGGCCGGAGAGCGATCCCGTCCGGTCCACTCGAACGCCACCTCGAGATTGTGGCCGGTGTCGATGTGCCGTACGGCGCATTCGGCGGTGTCGACATGGCCGATACCATCGAGTCCGGTTCCATCGTCGGACAGATGGAGCACTTTCGCGGCGGCCAGGAGCTGGTCCACAGCAACCGAGTCGTCAGGGTGGAGGCGTTGTCCCCGGTGTATCTGGCCGGTGTCGATCAGGAGCCGTAGATGCGGTCCGTTGTCGAGGATCCTGCGAAGCAGCTCCAGCGAGCTGGCGAGTAGCCAGTTCGGATGATGCAGCTCGATCAGCACGGTGATCGGGTGGTTGGTGTGAACCTCGGGCGGCAGGTACACGGGTTCGGGCAATCGTTCTGGTGGGGTGCGGGCTAACACTCGTATCCATTGACAGCCGAGGACGCGTGCGGCAGCCGTGAGCGCTGTCGTCTGTGCCGTGCTGTCGGGGTCGGACCTGAGGAGATCGACGAGATCAACATCGCAGGTCAGGCCGGTTACGGGAATGGTGTGTGTGGCCACCCGCGCCCAGTGTCGCAGGGTGCTGGTGTCGCGTCGGGCGAGATCGTAGCCGCGCGGACCGGCGCGCAGGTGCATGAAGGGGAGCCCGTGTTGATGTGCCCAGCTCAGCAGCCCGGGGACGTCGAGGTCACGTGCGCCGATGCTGTACAACCCCACCGGCGAGCCCGCGTGCGTGGTGTCGGTACTCGCATGGGATGTCACTGCCACTCCAGGATCAAGATCGGTTCCGTCGGCCGGGCGTGAGGACGCTGCAAGTACTCGAATAGCTGTGGAGCGTGCGCTCCCGGGACGAGCCGGCAGCAGGCAGTGGTGAGGTGTGGCGTGACCGCGGACGTGAGCCAGCGCGCACAGGTGGCGTATGCCTCGCGGTAGTGAGCGTGGTCGTAGGATGCGAGCTCGTGCATGCCGTGAACGGTCCATCCGCTCCGATGCATCGGGAGGGCGGCAAGGCGGTGTGCTTGGTTGGGGGTTCCGAGCAATCCCAATACGCCGCCCTCGTTGAGCCAGGCGGTGGCTCGGTGCGGCTGCCCGGTGGCGTCAATGACCACGTCCGCGGTGTGCGTGTCGGTGGCTGCGACAAGGACGACGCCCGGCACAGCAGCGACGGGCGGATCGCGTCGTGTGGTGAGTACGCGCACGCGCTGCGCACCGCGTCGATGTAGCTCCAGCACGCAGCCGAGTGCGACAGGCCCGGAGCCGATCACGAGCGCGTCGTGCAGCTCCGCATCTGCCGCGAGCTTGTTCATGCCGAGGTGGGCTATCTGTTGAAAGCGTGCGAGGGCTGCGATCTCGAGTGTGGTGTTCGGTGGCGTCGTCAGCGCCGAAGGATGGTGAGGATTGAACGCAGCACCGTGCGGTACCGGTGCGAGCAACCAGGCGCCCGTCTGCTCCGGATCCGGTGTCAGATTCATGTATCCGGCCGGTATGGCCGATTCGGTGGACGTGGCCAGTGCGCGCCGTTCGGTGCCGGGGCTGACGACACTGAACGTTGCCTGCACCCAGCCGGACGGCGGTGCCGTCGGGGGGAGCACGGTGACACGTCTGTGGGTGAACCAGACTCGGGGTCCAACGTAGGAGTCAGCGTCAGAATTCATAGTCGCGTTCCAGAAGGGCTGGTAGCTCGGTCACGTGAGCGACAACGGTCGTCGTGGTGTCAGCAGGCGGTGTCATAGATGGGGAGGAAATCAGGACTGTGCTCATCCCGTGTCGACGTGGTCCGCGCACGTCCTTGTCATAGGTGTCGCCGACGAACAGGATCTCGTGTGGCTTCGTGTCGGCAGCCGTGACGACTGCTCGGTAGAACGCAGGGTGGGGCTTGCGGACGCCAAGAGAACTCGAGAGCACCAGCTGGGTGAAGTACGCGGCGAGGCCGGCTCGTTCCAGGGTTCGTAGCCGTACGGCTTCGGGCCGCTGAGTGTTGCATGCCAGTAGGTTCGACCAGCCTCGCCGGTACAGATCTCGTATCGTTTGGGCTGCACGTGGGTCGATTGCTCCGTCGGGGATCTCAGTGAAGATCCTCTCGACTGCGCGCGCCGGTTCGGCGAGTACGAGTCCTGTGCGTTGTGCGGCCTCGGCGAGCATGGTGGAAAACGGCGTCTGCTGATGGCTGATGCGGTCACTCTCCCGCACGTAGGTACGTATCGAATCGAACGCGGCGGCATACTGCGCTCGCACCGTTGCCGGAGATGAGGACCACAGGATGTCGGCGACCATCGGTCCTGTTGGTTCCGGACCGGGTCGCGCGATTGTGCCGCCGAAATCCCATGCCAGGTAGCGAGGACGTTTCATGGCACCACTCCAGACGGCGTGCCCGAAACCTCGGCTGCGGCATGGGCTTCAATATGGTCAGCCGCCATGTGAACTGATCCGACGCTGTTGATCATGGGGACCTGGCTGGCCAGCACGCGAATCAGGCTCAGGCGCCGTCGCGTCGCGCGGACATTCTCGAACTCGCGCAGCACGACGACGTCGTCGGTGAGTACGCGGTCCAACAGGTGGCTGCTGGCTCGGAGCCACACCGTCCGTGCGGTGTGGCGGGAGTACTGTGTGTACGACTCCATGACCTGGTGCGGATCACCATCGATGTTCACGACAGCGGCGCTGACCAGCGACACCGGTGATTCGGTCGTTGGCAGTCGGGACCCGATATCGACCTTCCCGGGATGATTGTCCACCGTGAGCAAGCGAGGAAACCAGCGACCCACCACGCCAGCCCGGACGTAGTAGGCCCTGGTACCCCCGAGAATGCGCGGGGTTTCGCTGCCGTGGCCCGGTCGCATCAGTGCGATGTCGCCCGCCAAGATGCGCCATCCTCGTTCGGCCAAAGCGAGTCCGACAAGGCTCTTCCCTGCACCGTGCCCACCCAGCAGGAGCACGCCAGATCCATCATCGCGGGTGGCAGCGACAGCATGTACGCACAACTGGTCCTGTTGGAGGTGAAGCCGGTGTAGTGCGGCGTTGATCAGACGTCGCGCGTCATGCTGAGTCACTGTTGCTGGCAAGGAGACATCCGGCGGGTATCGTCCCACTTCTTGCTTCCGTGGCGGTTGGTTCGACACCGCTGGCAGATGGGGCCTCACGTCATTCCATCGCCGCAGCACGCGCGCCGGCGCATCGACAACCAATGTTCGGCCGGAACTGACGATGCTGAAGCGGCACTCGGAGTCGGGAGCACGCCTGACCGAGTTTGGCTTACCGTCACCCATGGCCATCCCCTGCGTAGTTGAGGCCCGCCAGCCGAGCATCGGGACCGGACGCGTTGGTGATGAGCCGATCGCGATCTTGTGCTTCGGTAAGCCAGTTGGGGACCACCTCGGGATGGCGCTGCAACCAGTCAATATAGGCCGGCACACCCTGTTCAACACAGATCGGCGGTGTCCAGTCGAGTAGGCGATGCATCCGTGTCGTATCGGCATATCCACCAGTCGGATCACCGGTTGGTCGTGGCGTGGTACGGATCCGAGTACGAGGGAAGTGCTGTTTGATCGCTCCCGCCAGTCTGCGGATGGATGTAGGTTTGCCAGTGCCGATGTTGATCGTCTGACCTACTGCTGCGGGACTGGCCAGGGCGCGGATCGTGGCGTCGGCCACGTCGTCCACGTGAATGAAGTCGCGTACCTGCGACCCATCGCCGTGAACTTCCATAGGAAGTCCCACGATGGCGCGCATGGCAAACCACGCGACAGCCCACGAATGACTGTAACGCTTGGGAACTTGCGGTGCTCCGTATACGGAGAATAGGCGAAGAATCGTGTAGGGCACGACCTCATCGAGCAGGAGCCGCATCTGATGTTCGGCCCACTGCTTGGCGTTGCCGTATATCGACAGCGGAGCGACAGGGTCGTCCTCGCTAAAGCAGGGTGGGCCCTCGGTCGAGCGCGTCCCGTTGCCGTAGACGCTTGCCGAGGAGTAAAGGATCAAGCGCTTAATTTGTGATGTACGAGCGATTTCTTCGAGGAGCACCTCGGTGGCGTGCAGATTCGAGGCAAACGCTCGAAACGGGTCATGTGTACAGGCGGCGACGTCGGCGTAGGCGGCGCTGTGGATGACGTAATCAGCATCCACGATTGCACGGCGTACTGTACGACGGTCGCGGATATCGGCGATCGTCAGGTTGACATCATCGTGTGAGACACCGAAGTGCCGCAGTGTCTGATGCTCGTAAGCGTCGAGTCGGTCGAACAGGCGGACGTGGGCGCCGGCACGAACCAGGCGTTGGTACAGACGACTACCAATGAGTCCGGCGCCGCCGGTGACGACTACTCGTTGTCCGGCCCATATCTTCCGGTTCGGGTTTTCTGTCAGAGCTGTACAGGAATATCTCCGCATGGTTTCCCTTGCTGTGGCTGTGGATCGTCCGGCGCGTCCTGGTCCGGATCGGATTCCGTGGATGGTGCTGGGGTTGTGCGGTTTCGGAGGTAGTCGGCCAAGCGCGCGATGCGGCGGAGCGCCGCGAAGTCCGGTGGTGGAGGTGGCTGGGCACCCCTGAGTGCGGCTACCGAGTGTCGTACTGCGGTGTCCAGCGGAGAGTCGTGGATGATCTCGTCGTGGACCAGCTCTGTGCCACGCTGCACGGTCAAGCGGTGGTGGTTACGGTCGAGCTGGTGTTCGTCTCCTGTGGTCACCGGATCGAGGTGGAGCACGAGGTGCGTACACCCGGCTCTCATGCTGATATGGCGATGCCGATCGTCGGGGGATCGCAGGTTTTTACGCCACGGCGCTCGCGCGGCGGGAATAGGTTGCGCAAGTATTCGAGGTCCCAGTAGTGATGAGGCCAGTTCGACATGAGTCTCGTGCGTGTCCGCGTGCACAAACATACGTTCGGTCAGCGCGGTGAGAAACATGCGTGTGTCGAAGTGGGCCCACAGTTCGGCTGTGGCGGGTTCGGCTTGGAGGTACCGTTTGTACGTCTCCTGCGGGAGCAGCTGGTCGAGAATCGAGAGCATGTGTAGCCACTCGTATCCCAGGACGCCGTAGGAGCGATCGACGAATCGGCCGTGTGCGATGTCTGGTGTCCGGTCTTTGCTGAACGAGATCGCCACATGGTGGGGCGTGACATCGGGTTCGTAATACTCGAGGAGTTCCGTTAATCCCGGAACCGTGCGCGTGTGACGGTATTGGTCGTTGACGACCAGTCGGGCTTGCGGGTGCTGCGCGAGTAACTCGGTGAACTCATGGATCTCATCGGCCTGGCATGCAGGCTTTTCCAACAGGATTCGTGCCGCAGGATCGTGGCCAAGTATCGAGCGTACGACCCTGAGATGGTCGTGGGTGGGACAGCATACTGTCCAGAGATCGATCGTGTCGGCGACGCTGGCGGGAAGATCCGCCACATCGGCTGAGAACGAACGTGCCGTGGCGGGAAGGTCCTGGTGCTTCGGGTCGATGACGATCGTCTCGGCACCGATATCAGCCAAGATACGGGCGTGTAAGCGCCCGGCAACCCCATAGCCGATAACGCAGCTTCGTGGTCGCTCATGGACACGAGCGGGCGATCGTATCGACTCCGAATCCGTACAGTTGGTGATGTAGTGCTGATAGTAGGCCTCGAGCAGGCCGGCCTCGGCGACGGCGTGGTCCACACGCTCGAGGTGTACACCCGCCGGAATCGTATGGAGGTTCCTGCACAGCGCCTTCGCCGCGATCAACGTAGCGGCGCGGTAGGCGTCATAGCCCTGATTGGGAATGGAGTCGGCCTCGAACAGATTCATCGAGCGGCCGTTGCCCAACAGGGTCGCCGACTGGCCGCGCGGGAGGTGCAAGCGCTGTCCAACGCCAGGAATGTCGGTGCGTGACTCGACGTACGGGGATTCGCCGAGGAGCGCGAAGTCGCGGGTCGCAAGTGGGGCGAGGTAGACCCCGTCGGGTAATGCGTCGATCTCCGAGTGGGACAACGCGGTCTCGCCCGTCGCACCGATCACGAGGAAGGGTCGCGTTGATCGCAGCGCCTGCACGACGGTGCGGTGGGTGACGTATCCGGCCTCGGCGGCAGTGATGAGGGTGGGAAGATCAGCGTCTACCACCTCGACGCGGCAGCCCAAGGAGCGGAGGGCGTGAGCGACGCGTGAACCGAGCGTGCCGTAACCGATGAGCACAATCGTGCGCCCCATGAATTTCGTGTCCGGAATCAGCGCGCGCAATCGGCGCACGCACGAGTCGGCGATTTCTGGATATCCGAGCAGTGTTTTGACTTGAGATCGGGCGAGGTTGAACACCGGGATCGTCATGGGCCCGGCTGCGTGGATGCGTTTGAGTCCGCTGACGGTCAACTCCAGGGCCGCGTCGACATGGCGCACCGCGTTGCTGCTGCCGTAACCGCGTGCGAGCAGGCCACCGTCGTCCACCGCCAACACGCGTCTTCCCTCAGCGCAGGCGGCGTCGATGAAGTCGTCGATACCAGCGGTTGTCCTGGCCAATTCGTTGGAGTACTCGCCCGGCGTGTTGATCGCGGCGTTGTCGAGCAGGTCGGTGCGGTAGCCGCGGGCACGGAACGTCGCCCACACACGATCGCGGTTGTGCGTCCTGTCGCCCTTGTCCAATGCATAGATCCACTCTGCAGGTAACCCGGAGCGTTCCAGGGCCATCAGAAACCCGACGCTGTGTTCGAGGAAATGGTCACGGAAGATGACGGCCCAATCGCCGAAGACGTCGTCCGGCTGCGTATACTGCGTCAGTAGCGGCATTGATGCGGCGACGCCGTCGAGTTCCCGCTCGTGATAGGTAAGGGCGGTTGTCCGTAGCGATTGGGCGAGAGCAGTCGCGACAGCGTGCTCGCCGCAGGATTGGATCAGCACCTCCATCACGGGTACGGCAGGCACGTGATAGCCCAAGGTGTTCGGCGGTTGCGGAGGAAGGCTGCGCCAGTACACCGCGACGACCGTCGCACCGCTCCAATGATTCACGTGCGCCGAACCGTTGCCCTCCTGGGTGATCCGGAGATCGTGCTGTTCGGCGATGGCGGCCACCGCATCCCCCAGTTGCGCTGCGGTTAGCGGTGTGTGCAGCACCGTCCATGCGTGATCGCGATTTTCGACAGGGACTTCGTCGGTGTGGTCACCGGCCAGTGTCATGGCATTTCCCGTGGTGGCCTGTGAGGGTGTTCAGGGCATGCTCGAGCTCGGGCAGGTGTTCCAGCAGGGTGGTGGCGGTGCGGTGGCGTTGTTCCCAAAACCGATCGAGATCGTCTTGCAACAGGCCGGAGCTTCGGTAGTGTTCCTTGATTCCGTACAGGCTGGTCAGCAGCTGTATCGCCGCTACGCGGGCGCAGGCAGTGACATCACGGGCCGCCGCGTCCGGGTTGGTGTGCAGGTAGGCCTCAACCAGAGTCAGGGCGCTGTCGCGCCAGTCGTCGCGCAAGCACACGGTGCGGGGGTCGAACGCGATCCGGCCCAACTCGTAGGCGGGCAGGAACGGCTCGGGCGGGCGAAAATCCAGTACGGCAGCCAGCTGATCGCCCTGGAACAGCAGGTTGACCGCGCTGTAGTCACCGTGCAGTACCTGGGTGGACAACTCCGGCAGCCCCGCCAGCAGGTCGGGTAGCTGGTCGAGTGCCGCGCGGCGCTCGGTCAACGTCCGACGTGCGGTCCGGTCGAACTCGTCCATCCGGTCGCGCGCGGCAATGGTGCCCAGCAGGTCATCGACGCGAGCACGGAGGGCCTCGGCATCGGCCGCCAACCACTGCTGCACGTGCGGTGCCGGACGGTGGCTTTCCGGCTGGTCGGCGAACAGGCGATGGATCCGTCCCAGGGCCGAGCCCGCGGCATGCTGCTGGGCCGGCGTCAATCCGGTGGAAACGACCTCGCCGTCGACCCAGTGCCACACCGACACGACAAGCGAGCCGTCCCGGGCGATCGTCTCCCCCTCGGTGGTGCGGCACACCGGCGCCACCGGCAGGCCGTGCCGACCTGCCCGTTCCGACTGCCCGATCGCCTCCCGTTCGGCGTCGATGTCGCACCCGGCCTGGTAGTGCTTGACGAAGTAGGCTGTCTCGTCGGCCCACACCTGGTAGTTGACCGTAGCCTGCCCGCGGGCGACCGACTCCACCGAGGTCGCCGCCAGGCCGTACCGCTCACGCAGCAGCCGGGCGAGCTCGCCCTGACCGAGGTCTGTCATCACCGTCCCCGTCCCGTCGAACGCGCGCTGCTGGTCCTCACGGTGCACCGGCATGCTCCGACACCGACGTCGTTCCGGAAGCCGAGATGTGCCTCGCGTGCCAGGCACGGACCAGCGCGATGTGTTCTGTCGTCTGCACCCCCGAGGATCGCGCACATCGGCGCGCAGCGCGTGCCGAGAGGACATCCCGAGTGGGTAGGAAACCGGGTGCCGAACGCGTAAGCGCCACGTATCGATGCACCTGGATCTCTGAGTGACTGTTCTGATCTGCTCCACAGCTTCGCTCGCTTCATCTGACAGTGGACGAGAGCAGTGACCCGGCCACCGGCCGGCATGCTGTCGACGGCCCATTGATACCGGTCACGTCTCCCGGACTGTGCCGGTGCGGACGGTGGGTCGGCCAGAGCGTCAAGTCGGCGAAACTGAGGCGTTTATCGTGCGTTGAATGGCGTGACCTGCACAGACTCTGCACGGCTCGCATGGGCGCGGATCGAGCAAGAGGGCAGTCGACCGTCACACACCGTTACCGTGAGGGGATGTCTGCTCGTCCGGTCGTGTACCAACGAGGTGTGTCGTCCTGGAGCGTCGGTGGGAGTGGTTATTGTGGGAGGTCGGTACTCGGGGGTGGTAATCGTGACCGGTCGGCGCGACGCATTCGCGGCTCGTCGCGAGGCGATGGGCTTCACCCAGGAGAGCTTCGCGATTGCGCTGGGTGTGGAGTTGTCTACGGTCGGGCGGTGGGAACGCGGGACGCTGACTCCGCAACCGGGACGCCGTGCGCGTATCGCGAAGGCGCTCGGCATCACACTCGAGCAGCTGAACGAGCTGCTCTCCCCGAGTCAGGCCGGTAACAGTTCCGTTGGGACGAGCATCCCACCAGGTCCATCAGGGCCACCGCACCCGCAGGAGCATGGAGATGCAGGTACGGTTCCTGGCGCGATCATCGACACCGATCACGACCGCGAAGGTGCTCGGTGCGCGCGACCAACCGCCCCCACAGCACGCACCAACCGATCGCCCCTGGAATACATTCATGCCGAGGTTGGTCGCCTCGCCACGAATTACGTTTCGCGGCCCTTGTCAGACCTGAGCATGAATATCCACGAGCTGTGTGAGGACGTCTTCCGCCTGGTCGAGAAAGGGCGATACCCGCATCTGACGCGCGAGCTCTACGTGGAAGCGAGCCGACTGGGCGGACTGCAAGCCCACCTCTGTCTCGATCTCGGCCGCTATCGGGCGGCACATACGCACGCGCACACAGCGTTCCTGGGAGCCGAACTCGCCGGACACAACGGTATGCGGGCGTGGGTACGTGGCCTGCAAAGCCTGATCGCCTATTGGAACGGCCACCTAGCCGATGCCGTGGAGTTCGCGCAGGATGGGGTTCGCTATAGGCCGCATGGTTCGATCGCAGCACGCTTACCCAGTCTGGAAGCGCGCGCGAGCGCAGCACGTGGAGACAAGAACGGAGCGCTGACAGCTCTCCAGCGTGCCGAGCGGGCCCGGTTCGCCGCCGATCACGAGCACGATGCCGGGGTGTTCACCTTCCCGGCAGCCAAGCAGGCTGTCTATGCCGGAACCGCCCTACTCACGCTCGGCGACCAGGAGTCCGTGGCCCGGGCGGTGCAGCAATCGTCGCAGGCGTTGAGGATCTACGACGTCGCCGCGCCCGAGGAGCGCTCGTCCGGCGACATGCTCGCCGCTCGCCTCGACCTCGGTCGCGCCTATCTCAGCCGATCGGACCTGGACGGCCTCGACGACCAGCTGCAGGTGGTACTGGCTGTGCCCCAGGTCCTCCGGACCGCCAGTATCATCAAGCGCGCTGCCACCCTCGGCCGATACCTCGACACCGGTCGATTCGCCCGGTCACCGCAAGCTCGCCGTCTACGACGCGAGATCGACTCCTTCTGCGCGCAGGCTCCTGCGCTATCACCGACGCACTGTGTGGAGCTGCCGTGAGCGAACCGGACACCACCGACACCACGATCCTGACCGGAAGCGCCTATCGCGACGACCGTCACCTCGCCGCGCGCCAATCGCTGTATCGCTGGCAGCAGCCCACCTACGATCTGCCCGGGCTGGTGCTCGAGCACCTACCGATCCGCACCGGCACAGTCCTCGATGTCGGATGCGGCAACGGCACCTACGTCACCCGCCTACGCTCCCAGCGTCCCGGGCTGACCGTAGTCGGGCTCGACATCTCACCGGGCATCCTGGCCACCGTGTCTGCGCCGGTTGTGGCAGCCGATGCCGCCCGTCTACCGGTAGGTGATCACTCCGCCACCGCGGTCTTGGCCATGCACACGCTCTACCACGTCGACAACATCGACGCGGCGGTCGCCGAAGCGGTGCGCGTACTCGAACCCGGCGGCATCTTTATCGCCTCGACCAACGCACGCGAGGACAAGGCCGAGCTCGACGATCTGTGGGCCCGGGCGGCTGGAGAGGTACTCGGTGTCGACCGCGGGCCGCGACGCATCTCCCTGAGCACTCGTTTCGCCTTGAACGACGCCCCGCAGCGCCTACGCAGCCACTTCGCCGCAGTCGAGACCGTGGAACTGCCCGGCACCATCACGGTGCACGAACCCGAACCCGTCATCGCCCACCTAGCCTCCTACCGCAGCTGGGCCGAAAACATCGGCGTGCCGTTCGACGCTACGTTGACTCGCGCCCGAGATCTGCTCCAGCACATGATCGACCGAGACGGCCGATTCCAGATCACCTGCCGAGGCGGCATCCTGCTCTGCCACACCACCCGACACGACGACAAAGCACGATACGACCGCTAGCTCACGTTCCCGCGCCGAACCGGGCCGACACCAGTAGTGCCGTACCCGGGGGTGATCGCGGCGCTGCCGGAGATGAGCCGGCACGCACCGGTCGTTACCCTGTCCAACGTCAGCGCCGCCGAATCCAACATCGATGACCTCCGTGACCGTTTACACCCATGGGCCGGCGACAGCTACACACCACATGTTCTCGGGCACGCCAAACCCGACTTCCACACCTTTCGCCTGGTGACGGACCGACACGGCCTGCTCCCGAAGCAGACCCTGCACATCGGTGACCATTGGGAGTGGAACGTGGTCAGCGCGACACTGGCAGGCACCCACCCGTACTGGATCTCCGCCGCACCGGCCGCGCAGGAACGTATCAGCGCGCCCCGCCGCCTGGGCGTCACTGAGGTTGCCGACCTGACCGCCGCTGGCGATCATGTCCGAATCCTGTGTGTACCGGAGGATCGATGAACCTGTTCACCAGCGCCGTGGAGTACTACCGCCGCTACCGCCCCGGCATCCCCAGCGAGGTCGTGGCGTTACTGACCGATGCCACCCCGCATCATCGGCCACGGCGACTGCTCGACATCGGCACCGGCACCGGGCTCGTCGTGGCAGCGCTACAGGAGCACGTCGACGACATCCTCGCCATCGACCCCGACGAGGACATGCTCACCGCCGCCGAGGCCACACTGCGGCCGCACACCCCACAGGGAGTGCGACTCGAGCTTCAGCAATGCGCGGCCGAAGAGCTCACTCTACCGGCAGGCTGGCAGGCCGACCTCGTCACGATCTGCCGGACCTTCCACTGGACCGACCAGCCCACCGTGCTGCAGCGACTCGACCATCACGTCGCACCGGACGGGGTTGTGGCCATCTTCGGCGACAGCAGCCTGTGGACCGTACGCACACCATGGACCGAGACGGTGCGCACCGTGGTCCAGGAGTTCCTCGGCGAAAACCGCCGCGCCGGGACGGGCACATTCACCCAGCACGACCGCCCCTACAGCGAGATCATGGCAGCATCCCCCTTCAGCGAAGTCCGCGAATACCGGGTTCCCGTGACACGCCACTGGCGCTACGAGACCATCCTCGGCTACCTGTACTCCACCTCGTTCGCCGCACCACGCCTGTTCGGAAACCGCCGAACCGAGTTCGAGTCGACCCTCAGGGACCGGCTCGCCGCCGTTAGCCCCCACGACGTCTTCGTCGAGGACAACGAGTTCGTCCTTCGTATCGGACAGCGGCCGACAGCATAAACAGCGACGGTGACCGATCGTCCATGGCCGCATCCAACAGAACAAGGCAAGCATGACCACGACATCGGTCCGTATCCGCGCGGCCAGCGGTGTCGACCTGGACACGGACCTCCACCGACCCGAGACCCCACACACGCTCCACGGGGGGTGCTGGCGCACGGAGTACCACCGCGGCAGCCTAGTGGTCCTCACACACCAAGCCCTCGTCAAAGCACTGACACCAGCAGCCGCTGTGCCATCCGCATCGTGGCACGCGCTACCAACGAATCCCACACCTCACGCGCACAACCCAGACACCGAAGCATCACCGCGAACGAAGAACACCCCACACCCAACACCGCCGACACAAGATGGCCCCAGCGATTCCAACGCCGAACACAATCACGGCCAACCTGACCCGCTCTTCTGCGCCACAGGACAGACACGGCTAGACCCCAACTACTGAAGGGCACTGTCCTGACTTCAGTCAGCTCATCAACTAAACGGTTCAAGCCGCGAGTACGTCCAGACCACCTCCACGTGCGTGGAGAGCACGCCACCTCAACCTCTTCGATGTTCCAGTCGTCCGGTCCACCTCCACGTGCGTGGAGAGCACGCTGACAACATCTGTAGCCGCGCCGTCGTTGGCGGTCCACCTCCACGTGCGTGGAGAGCACTCGGCATCGAGCAGGGACCGGGCCGTGCTGAGCGGTCCACCTCCACGTGCGCGGAGAGCACTACGATTTCGACGACGCGCCGCCGGTGATCTACGGTCCACCTCCACGTGCGTGGAGAGCACTGCGGCTGCTTGTGACCCAGCTGGGTCATCACCGGTCCACCTCCACGTGCGTGAAGAGCACGCCTCCAGCGCTTTCGCGGTGCGTTCGGCGTGCGGTCCACCTCCACGTGCGTGGAGAGCACCTGCGGCCCGCCGATCTCCTGAGTGAGGACGCCGGTCCACCTCCACGTGCGTGAAGAGCACAACAGCATCCCAACCGGCGGGCCGTTCCAGGACGGTCCACCTCCACGTGCGTGAAGAGCACAACAGCATCCCAACCGGCGGGCCGTTCCAGGACGGTCCACCTCCACGTGCGTGGAGAGCACCTGCGGCCCGCCGATCTCCTGAGTGAGGACGCCGGTCCACCTCCACGTGCGTGGAGAGCACCAGCGCAGACCCTGGAACGGCACCGGAGCGAACGGTCCACCTCCACGTGCGTGGAGAGCACCCAGTACACCAGTGCGGCTCCCGGAATGACCCGCGGTCCACCTCCACGTGCGTGGAGAGCACTTGTGCACGTCGTCGCCAGCGTCGACCACCCACGGTCCACCTCCACGTGCGTGGAGAGCACTGTTGGTCTCGCTGCGCCACAGCGGCGCGTGCCGGTCCACCTCCACGTGCGTGGAGAGCACGGGCGAACCCGTCTGTGGACAACCTTCGGTTTCGGTCCACCTCCACGTGCGTGGAGAGCACACGCTCAGTCCGGAGGCAATCCTGTCCTTCGCCGGTCCACCTCCACGTGCGTGGAGAGCACGTGCGCCACAGGGTGCCGACGTTCACCTCGTGCGGTCCACCTCCACGTGCGTGGAGAGCACGCGGTGAGTGCTACGAACAGGGCGAAGAAGTACGGTCCACCTCCACGTGCGTGGAGAGCACGCGTCCCGCGCGTCCTGAGCCCACCTACCAAGCGGTCCACCTCCACGTGCGTGGAGAGCACCCTTTGTGACCTGGAGTGTTGTGTGGCTCTGTGCACGTTTGACGTTGCGTGTTCAATGGTGCTGTGTCTGTAACGCGATGTATGTGTGGATCGTCGTGTTTCGGGTAGTGGTTGTTGTGGTGGTGTGGGGGAGTGTAGCGCGGGGGTGGGTGCGTGGGTGTGTGGTTGTTTCTGAACTGCTTGGTGTTGTGTTTGGTGGGGTAGGTCGAGTTGTGGCGATGGTTGTGCGCGGGGGTGCGTGGTGATACTTGAGAGGGATGGGGGTTGGGTTGATCTCTGTTTGTGGGGGAAGGAGCGGGGTTTGGATGGTGCGCGTTATCCGGTGATGTGTCATTTGCTTGATACGGCGGCGGTGGCGCGGATGGTGTGGCGGGATGTTGTTGCTCCGGGCACGCAGCGGTGGGTCGCGGAGCAGTTGGGGATGTCTGTTGAGGATGCTGGACGTCTTGTGGCGTTTTGGGCGGGGCTGCATGACGTCGGTAAGCTCACGCCAACGTTTCAGCGGCAGGTTGCGATTCCTGATGGATATGCGGATGCGGCGTCGGATGGGGATGGCCGGGCGCATGATCAAGCAACCCATGTGTGGTTGGCTTCGGCGTTGGCGGGGCTCGGCTATCCGTCGGGGCGCCGGTCGTTGGCGCGGCTGGTTGCGGAATTGCTGGGTGGGCATCATGGTCGGTTTCATCGTTTTGAGCCGAGGGTTCTGATGCCGGACGCGCTGCCGTTGCAGGGTCTTGGAGACGGGGCGTGGGAACAGCAGCGGCAGGCAGCGTTGGCTGCTGCGGTATCGATTCTGCGTCCGCCTGTCCCGGCTGCGTCGATGCGTGTTTCGTGTGCTGCGGTGGTCAGTGGTGTGGTGATTCTGGCTGATTGGTTGGCCAGCGGGACGCCGTACATCAAGTCGCGTCTGGCTGAGGTTCCGCAGCGGGGTGATGGTGCCTCGTTGGAGTCGTTCTTCGCCGGCTCGTGTGCGGCGGCGCCGGAGCTGGTCCGTTCGTCGGGCCTGTCGCGCTTGAACTTGCAGGCTGGCTCGTTTGCTGAGGAGTTCCCGGATTTTGAGCCGAATGCGCTGCAGGCGAGTATCGCTGATCGGCTTGGTGATATCGCTACCGGTCCTGGGTTGCTCATGGTCGCGGCTCCGACGGGGTTCGGCAAGACGGAGATCGCCTTGCATGCGGCCCGCCGCCTCAGCGAGATCGCGGGAACCTCCGGTTTGTATGTTGCGTTGCCGACGATGGCGACAGCCGACCAGATGCTGAGGCGGGTGGCCACGTATCTGGCTCGTCGGGGCCGGGATCCGGCGGTCACGTCCCTGCTGCATGGTATGGCCTGGCTGATGCCGGTGGAGGCGACTCTGGCCGAGGTGTATCAGAAGGCAGGCATTTCTGGTGACGACCAGCGCTGGTTTTCCGAATGGATGCGTGGCGCCAAGCGGGCCATGTTGGCGCCAGTGGGTGTGGGCACGATCGATCAGGCGCTGCTGTCGGTGCTGCCGACGCGCCACAACGCGCTGCGCATGTTCGCCCTGTCCGGCAAGACTGTGATCATCGACGAGGTGCACGCGTTCAGTCCGTACATGCGCGAGTTGTTGAAAACGCTGTTGCGCTGGTTGGGTGAGTTGCGCGTGCCGGTGGTGCTGCTGTCAGCGACGTTGCCACAGGGCGTGGCGCGTGAGCTGGCTGCGGCCTATCTCGGCCCGACAACGACGGCGGCTCCCACTGACCCGGTGGTTCCGTATCCGGGGTGGGCGTATGTGCAAGCCGAACCACCGGTGGCCGAATCCGCCAGAGTGACGCTGCCGCAGACCCACCGCCGAACGCTGACCGTGTCGGTTCAGGCCATCGACCGCGATAGTGGTGGCGCGCCGGAGCGTATGCCTGCCCTGACGACCGAGCTGGAGCCGCTGGCCGAGCGTGGTGGCTGTGCCGCAGTCATCTGTACCACGGTGGCCGAAACCCAACGCACGTATCAGGCATTGCGTCAGTGGTCTGCGCACCTTCCGGAATCACAGCAGCCTGAACTGGTGCTGCTGCACTCCCGCTTTCCCGCCTATCGCCGTGAGGACATCACCGCGCAGGTGATGCGCAAGTTCGGTAAGGGCGATGCCGACGATGGCGTGCATCCGGATCGGCCCGCGCGGGCGATTCTGGTGGCCAGCGCGATCATTGAGCAGAGTCTGGATGTCGACTTCGATCTCGTTATCACGGACCTGGCGCCGATCGAGTTGCTGCTGCAACGCGCGGGCCGGCTGCAGCGGCACCGCCAGCTCGATACGTCCCGCCCCGACTGGGTGTGTACGGCAGGCACGCTGGATCCTCGCCTGGTCGTGTTGACGATGCCGGAGCGGGACGTCGAGGCGGGACGATGGCCGGTGACCTGGCCCTACATCTACCCTAAAGCCACCCTCATCCGGGCTCACCGCATCCTCAACGACCGCATCGGCGACGGGATCAGGATTCCCGACGATGTGCAACGGCTCGTTGATCTCGGCAACCCGGGCGATGCGCTCCCTGCGCACGATCCGCTGTTGGACGGTTTTGACGACACCGAGGTCGAACGCATCGCCAACACCATGGTCGAGCGGCAATCCGCCGAGGTGCGCAGTATCCCCGAGCCCCACAGAATCTCCAGTCTGGGCAAACTCTCCGAGCACGAAGTAGACGAGGAAATCGTCGCGACCCGGTTCAATGCCGATTCCGTGCGCGTACTGGTGTGTTTCGAAACCCCCGACGGCCAACTCCGCCTCGGCAGCCCCACCGGGGACGGGCTGCCCACCCCTGACCCGGACGGGCACTTTACCCGCCAACAACTCGCCACGGTAATGAACCACTCGATCCCCGTACCCGGGTCGCTCGTACGCGACGCGGGCGAGGAGTACACGCTGCCGTCCCCATGGGCGGACAACTGGGCCCTGGCCCGCCTGCTGCTTATGCGGCATCGAGTAACCACAAACGGCGAGGTCCTGCCGGCCCAATTGGGGCAACGCGTGTTCGACCTCGACCACGAACTGGGACTGGTCACGAGCACCGCATAACTCCCGGAGCTGCCCTGTGCCCCGTCGACTGGTTCACCTCCACGTGCGTGGAGGCCGTCCTTGTCAGTCTCGTGCCCTACACTGCGGCGCGCCCGAGGAGGTGTGTATGCCGCAACCGAGTTTCAATGTCGTTGAGCAGGGGTTTTGTCCGGTGCGCTGGATTTCCCCGCGGGAACCGTCGGGTGGGACGGGGCCGGACGAGCTGGTGAGTCTGCGCGCGTTGTTCGCGTGCGCGCACGACATCGCCGATATTCGGGTGCCGCTTCCGCCGGCCGAGTCGGGGCTGCTGCGGATCCTGTATGTGCTGACCGCGCGGATCACCGGGCTTGATCGGATCGTCGATCGTGACGACTGGCTCGATCATCGTGACAGCGTGCTGCGAGCCGGATGTTTCGATGCGCGGGCTATTGATGCCTACCTGGACCGGTGCGCCGCCCGGTTCGAGCTGTTTCATACCGCTACCGAGTGGCCGTTCCTGCAAGATCCGCGTTTGCTGTCGGAGTGTCGCAACACCAAGGGGCACCCGGTCTCGTCGGGGGTGAACAAGCTGGTGTCGGGGCGGGCGGCGGGTAATGCGTTCGTGTGGCAGTCGCACACGCGGGATGCGGATGCTCCGCCGGTGGCTGCGCCGGATGCGCTGTGGTCGATGCTGGCGGTGTTGTTCTACGGCGAGCCGGGCCGCTGCACGTCGCGCCAGGTGGGGTCGGTCAGCAAGGCCGACACCAAGGCTGCGCCGCTGCGGGCGACGACGTCGTTCCACCCGCTGGGGCGGAACCTGTTCGAAACGCTGCTGCTGGGGCTGGTGCATGAACCGTCGACCGAGCAGGACGTGGCGCCGTGGGAGGCACCGGAGCTGCCGGATCCGCTCGGTGTGCCGGGCGAGCCCGCCGGGATCGCGAGCCTGCTGACCGGCCGGTTTCGCCACGCGGTGCTGCTGAGGCCGAATGAGGACGGCAGCGCGGTCACCGACGCGCGCATCACCTGGGCGTGGCGGTACGAGCATGGGCCGGCTCGGGATCCGTACGTGCTCTACCGGGCCAACCGCACCGCGGACGAGCCGCCGTCTGCGGAGCACGCCCGTGCCGATCGAGCGGTCTGGCGCGATCTCGATGCGCTGTTGCGCAAGACCCGCGAATCGGGCACGGCCAGAACGCTCACGCGGTACCGTCCGCGCGTGTTCGATGACGTGGAAGAGCTCGAACACGGCAGCGGGCCGATCGACATCGGCGAGGTCGCCATTCGTGCGATCGGGTTCGACCAGGACCGCAGCCAGGCGAAGAACCGGCAGTACTACGTGGCCAGTACCCCGCCGGTGTTGGACATGCTCGAAGGGATCTCGGCGGACCGTGCCGACCGGGTGGCTCGTGTGCGGGAGGCGGCCGAACGGGCCGGAGACCGGCTGCGGGAGGCGTTGCGGGGCGCGTGGCGAGACGTCACGCGCAGCAAACTCGACGGCAAGGCGCGCGACGAGGGTGTCCCGTGGCTGCACCGCGGAATGGCCGAGTACTGGGACAGTGCCGAGCCCGTGTTTTGGCAGCTGGTTCGGGCCGACGACCGTCCGGACGGCAGCATTCGCAACCTGTTCGTGCGCAGGGCGTTGAACGCCTACGACAGGGCCACAGCCAGCCGCGCCCACGCGCTGGAGGACATCAAGACACTCGAGTTCAACCGCGGCCGCATCATGCGTGCCTGGCACACCGAGAGGAAGGACACGGCCGATGCCTGAGACCTCCACGCCGTTCCGCGCGAGCGGTCGACGCGCCGCGCTGGCACGCCGGGCGGGTAGCTTCGTTCGGCATGTGCGCACCAGCGTCCTCAGCGATCCGGGGCGCCGGGCCGCGATGCGGCGGGCACTAGGGGTGGAACCCGGCCATCCCCGCACGTTCCACGCCTACCGCGAGATCGCGCGATTCCTGCCGAGCGACAATCCTCGGCCGGCCGAGGAACACGCGTTACTGACCGTGGGGGCACTGATGTGTGCCCAGCCGCGCCAGGTGCGCGACTCCGAACGCGCGGCGACCGCGACGCGCGAGACGGACCACGACGACGAGTCCGCCGACGCGGAAGACAGCACAGATGGGGCGCAACCGAGCCGGCAGCGGCACTACCCGTCCCTGGGCAGCACCCTGGCCTACGCCGCCCGGGAAGGTGCCGCCGCGCAGACCAGTGTCGAAAAACGCCTCTTCCTGCTCTGCCGCAACGATGTCGTTGCAGTGCACCGGCAACTGCCGGGCGTCCTCACGCTGCTTCGCCCATCGCAGATCACCATCAATTGGGAGCAACTGGTCTGCGACCTCGCCGAATGGGACGAACGCCGCGAGGAGATCGCCGCACGGTGGTTGCGGGAGTTCTATCGAAATGTCGACAAACCCAGCAGCGCGGACAACGCGTCCGCATCCGAGGAGGATCGATGAGTTCAGCGTCCTACATCAACATCCACGCCATCCAGTCACTTCCCTACTCCAATGTGAACAGAGACGATCTCGGATCGCCGAAAACGGTGTACTTCGGCGGGGTCGAACGCACCCGCGTGTCCAGCCAGAGCTGGAAGCGAGTGATCCGTAAACAGGTCGAGCAACAGCTGGTCGACGAACACCTCGGCGAGGAGACCGTGCGTACGCGCCGCGTGGCCGTCGGCGTGGCCGAGCGGCTGGAGCAGCAAGGATGGAGCAACGAGGACGCGCAAGCCGCCGGCGAGCAGGTCGCGCTCTCCGCCGGAGGCGGGATCAGCCTCAAGAACGACAAGAACGACCAGGACGAGCAGGTCCTGACCACCAACGTGCTGCTGTTCTTACCGGAAAGCGGCATCGACGAGCTCGCGCGCATCGCCGCAGACCATCGTGAGGCGATTCTGAACGCGAAACCCCGCGGGAAAAGGGCCACACCGAAACCGGTACTGCCCTCCGACGAGATCGCCACCGTGCTCACCCGCCGGAGCCCGTCGATCAACCTGTTCGGCCGGATGCTGGCCGAACTTCCCGGAGCCAACGTGGACGGCGCCGTCCAGGTCGCCCACGCCTTCACCACACACGGCACCCGCGTGGAGTACGACTTCTTCTCGGCCGTCGACGACGTCGAAGAGAAACTCGACATCCCGGGAAGCGGGCACATCAACACCGGGATGTTCAGCGCCGGCACGTTCTACCGCTACGCCAACATCGACGTCTCCGGGCTGCTGCACAACCTCGACGGCGATACCGCACTGGCAGCGACCGTGACGCGCTCCTTCCTGGACGCGTTCATCCGAACCCTGCCGTCGGGCAAGCAAAACGCGACAGCGGCGATGACCGTGCCCGAATTGGTCCACATCTCGGTACGCGACGACCGGCCGGTCTCGCTCGCCTCGGCATTCGAGGAACCGCTGTCGCAGAACGGCGGCTATATCCGGACGTCGTTGACGGCGCTGGCGTCCTACGCGGGGTCGGTCGACACGCTGCTGGGACGCGAACACGTGCTGGCGTCCGGGTACGCGGGTAACCAGCACTGGAACGGCGTGGAGGGTGACGATCTCGATGAGAAGCTGGCCGCTCTCGGAGCGCGCCACGACTTGTTCACCACGCTGGTCAGCGAGACCGTCGATGCCGCATACGCGGGTGAGCGGACGTGAGTGGGTTGCTGCTGCGGCTGGCCGCCCCCCTACAGAGCTGGGGCGAGCGCAGCATCTACGAGACACGCGACACGGCACGATTGCCCACCCGCTCCGGGCTGCTGGGCATGATCGCCTCCGCGATGGGACGTCCACGCGGAGCATCGCTGGACGACCTCGCGCCTCTCACCTTCACGGTTCGGGTGGACCGCCCCGGCGTTCGGGTCGTGGACTACCACACGGCCGGCGGGTGGTTGCCACGCAAAACCAAGATACCGACCGCCGCAGGATCCGGCCGCCCGGAAGGTAAGGGCACGGTGCAGACGTGGCGCGAGTACCTGTCCGACGCCGTCTTCATCGTAGCCGTCGACGGGCCGGACACACTGACGAAGCCGGTGCACGCGGCATTGCGCTACCCGCACTGGCAACCGTACCTCGGGCGACGATCCTGCCCACCGAGCGAACCGTTCCTGCTCGGCAGGGTGCCGGACGACGCGGCGCGCGAACTAGAGCACGGTGTTCCGCTCGCACCGGACAAGTACCGCCAGCGCGACGGTCAGCAGGTGGAGATCATCCGTGAAGCGCGGAACCGGACGAGCTCCACACAGGCCGAGATCCGCGACGTGCCGGACGTGTTCTCGACCATCGACCGCACGTACCGCACCCGCTGGATCGAGACCGAGCGAATCAGCCTCCCGGACAAGCTGAACACCACATCCCGCACCTACCTCACCAAGCTCGCCGGATACATCATGGGTGGTGACCACTAGATGGAGCTGTGGCTAACCGAGATCACCGTGCGACACCGGTTTCACGCAGCATGGCACGGTGAGGGCATCAACGGCGACCGCCTGCACCGAGAACTGATGCGGCTCGTTCCCGCCGACCTGGGTGACCAGCCACGCAGGACCAGCGGCCTACTCTTCCGCGCCGAACCGGCACCGGACCAGCGGAACTTGCGCATCCTCGCGCAAACATGCCTGCAACCACGCCCGGACATGCTGGCGGACGAGTTCGCCGACGCGGTGCGCACCCGTCCGCTCTCGCCGCTGCTGGAGACGTTGCAGCCGGGTATGCGGGTGCGGTACCGCATCGCGGCCAATCCCACGAAACGACACGGCAACACCGCCGAACCGGAGAAACGAGGACGGCTCGCCACCCTCCGGGGATCCGCGGCCGACGACTGGTGGCTTCGCCGTGCCGAGGAGGCGGGCCTGCAGCCGCAACAGGTCCTATCGACGTCACTGCCTGATGTGCGCGGCGCGCAGCACCGGGCACGACACGGTGTCGTACGTTTCGACGGGACCGCCGTAGTGACTGACGCCGACCAGCTCCGCGAGACCCTCGCCGACGGCATCGGGCGCGCAAAGAGCTACGGCTGCGGGATGCTGAGCCTCGGACCGGAACGCTGACCCATGCCGGGACCGTCACAACACCCCCGCCGCGTACTGACGACACCGACCGTGGCGATGCTGCCCCGCATCGCCGACTCGCTATCCTTCCTCTACCTGGAGAACGTACGGGTCGTGCAGGACGACACCGGGGTGTGCGCGCAAGTGCAGAAGGACGACGGCTCGGACAGCCGCGTGTCCCTGCCCGTGGCGGCGCTGTCGTGCGTGCTGATGGGTACCGGAACGTCGATCACCAACCCCGCGATGGCAACGCTCGCCCGACACGGCACCACCGTCGTGTGGAGCGGTGCCGGCGGGGTGCGGATGTACTCGGCGAGCCAACCATCGAACCTCACCACCGAATGGCTCGAACGCCAGGTTCGTTGCTGGGCCGACGAGACAACCCGCTTCGACGTAGCCAGCAGGATGTACGAGATGCGCTTCGGCATGACCGTCCCGCAGGGCACGACCATGCACAGCCTACGCGGACTCGAAGGGCAGCGAATGAAAGCGCTGTACCAGTCGCTGGCGCAACGCCACCGGATGCGTGGCTTCAAACGCAACTACAACCCGCAACACTGGGACCACCAGAACCCGGTCAACCAGGCACTATCAGCGGCGAACACCGCACTGTACGGAGTGGTCCACACAGCCGTCCTCGCCATGGGCTGCTCCCCAGCACTCGGATTCATCCACAGTGGCAAGCAGCACTCGTTCGTCTACGACCTCGCGGACCTGTACAAGGCCAAACACACCATACCGCTGGCGTTCTCGCTGCATCACAGCAACCAGCCCGACCGCGACGCCCGAATCCGCCTCCGGGCGGAGTTCCGCCTCTACAAGCTCATGCCGCAAATCGTGCACGACATCCAGCGCCTCCTGACACCCGACGCCGAAATCGAGACAGAACAACCCGAAGAAGTCGATCTGGTGCACCTATGGGACCCGGATCTCGGCGCCATGGAGGCAGGAGTGAACTATGCGACCGACGCGGAATGGTGACCAACCATGTCGAACCTGCTAGTAATCTCAACGACTGCCGTACCGGACTACGTCCGAGGATCCCTAAGCCGCTGGCTAACCGAACCAGCACCCGGCCTCTACGTCGGCACCGTCTCAGCGCGTGTTCGCGACCGGCTATGGGAAGCCGTCAGCGACGCCGTCGAGGACGGCGCCGCAGTGTGCGTACACCCAGCGGACAACGAACAACGCTACATCGTCAAAACCGCAGGAGAGCGCCGACGCAGAGTCGCGGACTTCGAAGGCCTCCAACTCATCGAGTTCCGCGACGAAACTGACATACCACAAGTATAAAGCCGCAGGTCGCAAAGGGTGCTCTCCACGCACGTGGAGGTGGACCGCCGTCTGGGTCAGGATGCGCGTACCGACCCGCGTGCTCTCCACGCACGTGGAGGTGGACCGCGAGCGTAGCCCCTTACAGCCGGGGCAGCGACGTGCTCTCCACGCACGTGGAGGTGGACCGCAGGGGCAGCATGCGCTTGTGTTGTCGGGGTGGTGCTCTCCACGCACGTGGAGGTGGACCGTAGGTGGGAGTGCAATTGCGGAGAAGAGTTCCGTGCTCTCCACGCACGTGGAGGTGGACCGCGCCGCGAGCGGCTAGAAAAGCAGCAGCAGCGGGTGCTCTCCACGCACGTGGAGGTGGACCGCCGTTCTCGCCGAAGTCCTCGCGGCGCCTGTCGTGCTCTCCACGCACGTGGAGGTGGACCGCTGGCGTACGACTCCGGGTGCTACGAGGATTAGTGCTCTCCACGCACGTGGAGGTGGACCGCGATCATCACGTTACTTCCGCTGCTCATAGAGGTGCTCTCCACGCACGTGGAGGTGGACCGCGAACCGCGTGGTGTCCGATGTGACCCGCCGTGTGCTCTCCACGCACGTGGAGGTGGACCGTCCTCCTCCTGCTCACTGCTTTCGCGTTGGTCGTGCTCTCCACGTACGTGGAGGTGGACCGGCCGGGGCTCTAACGAATGGCGCGGGGCCAAGGTGCTCTCCACGCACGTGGAGGTGGACCGATGGTGGACGGCAGCACGCCGGAAACGTTCTCGGTGCTCTCCACGCACGTGGAGGTGGACCGATGGTGGACGGCAGCACGCCGGAAACGTTCTCGGTGCTCTCCACGCACGTGGAGGTGGACCGCACCCGTGCACGTGCTCGGTGGCTGGGCATTGGTGCTCTCCACGCACGTGGAGGTGGACCGCTGACGCGGCTGCTGTGCTGGGCATCCTTGGCGTGCTCTCCACGCACGTGGAGGTGGACCGAAGCACTGGCGGCACTGCGGCCGGTGCGGCGGGTGCTCTCCACGCACGTGGAAGTGGACCGGAGCATACGGAATGACAGTACCGCACGACACCGTGCTCTCCACGCACGTGGAGGTGGACCGACCACCCGCGACCCGTACGACTCGGGCGGAAAGTGCTCTCCACGCACATGGAGGTGGACCGTGGGCCGGTTGGCTGATCGGTGTCCTGACGTCGTCCTCTCCACGCACGTGGAGGTGAACCGGCGCTGCATTCGCTGTACCTGTCCGGGTCGAAGTGCTCTCCACGCGCGTGGAGGTGGACCGCAGGTGTGTGACCTGGTGATGGCGTTGTGGTTGTGCTCTCCACGCACGTGGAGGTGGACCGGGCAGCTCGGCGAAGCTGACCGGGGATCCGGAGTGCTCTCCACAGCACGTGGAGGTGGATCGGCGCTGTGCGCCCTGCCGCAGCGTGTGCTCGAGTGCTCTCCATGCATGTGGAGGTGGACCGACAGTGAGATGACCGAGCACGACAACGTGGTCGTGTTCTCCACGCACGTGGAAGTGGACCGGAACCGCGCTGGGTGATGTGTGTATGCGCCGCGTTCTCCACGCACGTGGAAGTACGTATGACCTGTGTGGTCGGTTGCAGAGGCGTTCTGAGAGTGCGAGATCTCTGGACTTTGCGAACCGGATGGTTATAGCATTCCTGCAGTTGAACGGGTCAGTCAGGGTGAGCGCTGAAATCCGTTCGCTTGCCGATCCAGGGGTTTCACTGCCCCGACGACGGGATTGTCCTCGGCGCGCGTCGCGATGCCACGTTCGCGTAAACGGTGGCGCACGGTCCCGGGAGCGCCATCGCGATGACGAGCGTCGGGTCGCGGACTCTGGCACGCAGACTCGATCAGCATGTAGAGCTGATCAATCTATGAGTTCGCGAGCTCGACATTCCCGCCCGCGCTGAGGCTGAAGCTCGGGGCGAGATGTCCTCCGTGAAGCACGTTCACGGAGCGCTTCATGGCATGAGTCTCAATCGACCACCACTCGGAGTGCGCGACCCCGCTCGCCAGGTAGTACGCCTGGTGGCAGAGATCGCCTAGCCCGACCTTTCCTGAACCACCTCACGTCGCCCCGACCCTCACCTGTTCCTGCGAGGTCATGTATGCACCAGTCCCGCGGCATGGTCATCTGCGTCGCTGGCCCATGCGGCGTCAGCAAGAGACCACCATGGTCCAGGCCCCGGCAATCGCCACACGACCCTGCCCGCCAGTGATCCGGTCGCCGAGCGGATGCCGACGAGCGGCGATCGAACTGATGTGCGAACATTTGGGTGCGGGTGAACGTGGAGTCGGATGGGGAGGTCGCGGTGGCGGTCAAGATCGTGCACGTCAGGCGGTCGCAAGAAGTGCGGTTCGGTGATCGCGCGACGGCGGAGCGCTACGCCGCCCGGTACGGCGGGGTTGACGCTTGGCGGGTCCTGTCTGTGCCCCGGAGACATGTGCTCGACGGGAGCCGTACGGACAGCCACGATGCCCACCGCCGCTGAGCTTGCGACGATGTTCGACCGTCGTCGTGGGTCGTTCGGAGGTCGGTGGCCCGCCGCGGGTCGGGTGCTCATTCCACTGCCGCCAGCACCGCTGTCGGCTGGTGCTGCTGGCGGCCGTGGCGGGTGAGTGCGCGGGCTCGGGCCGAGCCGATGCTGAGCGTGCGGCGAAGCGTGTCGGCGGAGATCGGACGTTGGTACAGGTTCCAGTGTTCGGCGTCGAGCCGGTGTGCCTGCACGCACAGCGGATCGTCCTCCTCAGCGTGTGGTGTCTCCGGGACATCGTCCGCGCTGTTGGCGCTGTGACCAGGCGTGTTGTTCACAACCGTGCGCGGTGCTGGCACATCCTGAGCTTCTTCGGGAGGCTCCAGGGGCGGGTTGGCCTCGCTCGCTTCCGCCGAGTGCGGCGGTGCTGACGCATTCTCGTCGTACTCAGGGGCGGTCCCGCTGGCGATCTCGGCATGGCGCCGCTTGAGTGCCTGGTTGAGCAATTCGACCGACAGGAGGAGCACCAGCGGTGGGCAGGCAGCCACGGCGATGCCGGGTGCGTTCAACTCGGGGGCGGAGGCGATGTTGGCACATAGCGACAGGCCGATACCGAAGCTGAACGACAGCCATGCCTTCCACCGCCCGGCGGCACGGTGGTGGCTGGTCTTCCACAGTTCGATGGTGGCCATGATCAACAGGCCATCCACGATGAGAGGCCAAAGGGCGGCGGTGGTCTCGTCAGCACCGAACCGCAGGGCGAACTCGCGGCCGTGCTGATACGACACGTAGGCCGCACCCACGGACACCAGCAGCGTGCGCGCGCACTGCAGACGCAAGGACCGGTCAGGACGGGAGCTGGAGGTAACTGGCTCGGAGGGCATCAGACCTCACCTGCCGCCAGACGTCGCTCGCCGACGGGCTTGATCCGGATCTCGGGACCTTCGACCAGCACGTCGTGGTGGTTCGTATGCTTTAGCGTTAGGTCCACCAGCGAAAACACAGGTTAGCGGGCCGCTGTCCCTTAGGGATGGCGGCCCGCTAACTTTTTGCATGACTAACCGCATGACTACGTGTCTCGCTCGCAGAGGGGAAACAGCCTGTCCATGGCGGTTGCGCCTTCGACCATGACCGGTCTGATCTCCTTCATGAGGTGGTCGCTGGCTGGACCGTCGAGCTTGATCCAGGCTCCGGCGCTGGCGTCGAAGCTCATGGCGTAGTCGGCTTCTTCGACCTCACGGCCGGTGACGTGCAGAACCCCGTCGGCTTGGCCGCGCGAGCGTCCGAGCACCAACACGGCGTCGACCGCGCCGGTGAGGCCGTTCGTGCCGGAGACCAGGCTTTGGAAGTCTTCGGCGCCTTGCTTGTGCACATGGTGAATGAGCAGGAACGGCACGTTGTCGTGGTCGACGAGCCGTTTGAACCGCACGGCGGCGGTGTAGTCGGCGGCGTAGGCCGAGGCGGCCGCCGGGTCGTTGCCGCGCATCTTCTCGAAGGTGTCGATGTTGACCAGGCGGGCGTGCGGGTTGTTGTCGAGCCAGTCGATGAGCAGAGCCTCGCCGCCTGCGGTCATGGTGGGGCAGGCGGTTTCGAGGGTGAGGTGTGATCCGGCGCGGCCGCCAGCGGCCAGCATCTGGCGGCGCCTGCGTTGCAGCCGACGGCCGACTCAGCCCGGGCCTCGACCCCTCACTGGCGTTCGGGGCTTGCGCCACGTTCGTCTCCGGCCCTTGCGCCTTCCGTGCCGTGTCGAGTCACGGCACGGAAGGCGGTATTCTTTGTCTGATCAGTCAGACAAAGAAATGGGGGGTCGGTGTTGCCGAGGAGAGCTGATCCTGAGCGGGCCGCCCGGAAGCGCGAACAGATCACCGTCGAGGCGAGCCGATTGTTCGCGACGCAGGGATATGAGCGCACAAGCGTGGCAGACATCGCAGAGGCGGCTGGGGTCAGCACTGCAAGCGTCTTCTACTACTTCACCGACAAGGCGGCGCTGTTCCGGTCGATCTTCGAACGGGATCTACCCGCCGTGGAGTCGCTGGTCGAAAGGCATGCCGACAGCGAGACGCCCGTGCCGGCGATCCTCGACGTGGTCAGCGAGCTCGCCAAGGACGCCGCGGATCCGAGCGCATCGGGAATGCTCGTTGAACTGCTGCGGCGCGCCGAGCACGATCCCGCGCTCGTCGCGGTGGTCGCGCAGACCGCCGAGGTGGTCACCGGCGGTCTGGCCGCGCTGATCGCACGGGGCATCGCCGACGATGAGATCGACGCGGCCCTGGATCCGGTCGAGACGGCGAGGTGGTTGCAGGCGATCGTGGATGCGACCTATCTCAACGCCAGGCCCGGATACTGGCCCGTGCCCGAGCTGCGACGCACCGTTCTGAGGTATCTCGGCGCGCGCGAGGAGGAAGGAGAGTCGGATGGCTGAGAGTCGCACGACGATCACGCTCCCGAAGGCGTGGGTTGCCGGCATCTGCCTTGCAGGCGCCGCCCTCGGGTTCGGTGCTGCGTTCCTGGTCCACCCACTCGTGGACTGGCTGCTGTCTCAGGTTGGCGATGCCCCCGGACCGTTGCGTCTCGCGGCCGGTCTGCCGCTCACATGGGCCATCCCGGTGCTGACTCTGGCAGGGCTGGGCTTGGGGGTCTGGGTCGTCCGTGAGTGGCGCAAGGACATGGGCCTCGTCGAAGTCTCGGACGACAGCGTCACCATGCAGCGGGCGGGGGCGAACAGGCGCATCGACCGGGAATGGATCGGCGGCGTGTTCACCGACGGCCACGACCTCGTCATCACCGACCACCGCGGCGGCGAGGTGTCGCGAACGCGCACCGACGGGGTTCTTGCGAAGCGACTGCGTCAGGCGTTCGAGGGATTCGGGTATCCGTGGCAGGGCAGCACCGACCCCTACGAGAGCGCATACGTCACGTGGGTCGACGGGAGCGATGACGTGGACAGCAGAGTGCACGATCTGCTGCGCACCAGGCGCCGTGCTCTCGCAGACAAGCGAACGGGCGCAGCCGATGACGCGCTCGATGAACTTCGCGCCCTGGGAATCGCCGTGCGCGACCGCGACAACGAGCAGCAGTACCGAGTGATCTCATCGCGCTGACGGCAGCTGGCGTCGAGTCCGACCATGTCCAGTTCATGCGTGTCATGTTTTGTTCATGCAAACAAGACTGTCGTTCGCGATGCAGGCGCGGCGGGCACAGATCGTTGATCCGACGGTGCGGGTGATCGCGCGCGAGTGGCTGTCGAAGGCCTCGTTCACCCGCATCGCCGCCGAGGCCGGCCTGTCGAGAGCCCGGGGATGATCAGCTACCACTTCGCCGACAAGGACGAGCTGCTCACGGTGCTGTGCGACACGGTCCTCGACGAGGTGACACGCGCGCTCGCACCAGGCGGGCGGCTGGTGCTCGACGAGCATGTCGCCATACCGCAGGGCACCGCCGCTACCTGTGCCCGACTCGTCGGGAGCGGCTTGGCCAGATGTGTCGCCCGCCACAGCCACAGGAACCCGGCACAGAGCATGGGAGCGCATCCACGCCACGGACGTCGGTGTCACCGGAACCTTCGCGGGCCCTCGGACCCATTTACGTCGAAGCAAGACGTCGGTTCGCCGAAGCAGCAGAACAGGCCATCACACGGTTGACCCACCTCGCTGCCGTAGGCGAGGAAGGTACTGACCGGCTCCAAGACTTCTCGGACCGTTCGGGCATCGAGCTCAGAAACCGTGTGTGTCACGGGATTGGCCCAGCCCTCCGGTTCGTCATCGAGGTCGGAGCGCTTTACGCCGTCGACGAACAAGGTCCACATCGGGTGGTCAGGGAAGTTGTTCAGTCGCAGCACCCACCATTGGCCGTCAACGCGAGCGGCAACCGGGAAGTACGAGTTGCCAGTGCCGAGCCACTGTGGATGAGCATTCAGCTCGGGCCGGGTCTGCATACCTCCAGTCTGACGGAGGTTGCGTCGTGAATCATGTACGTTTGATCGCTGCCGTTACCCTGGCAGTTCGTCGTTCGTCCGACGGTCCGCAGCGCGGCACACACGTTCACGGCAGCAGGCACGGCCGGTCGTGATCACCGCCACTTGACGCCACCTGGCTGTGCTGTTCGGCGAGGTTGGTTCCGCGGCTGGCCGAGGCACGGCCGGAGTTCACGCCATCGCTACGGTTCCCGGCACCGCTGCGTAAGGTCATGTTCATCACCAACCTGAACGAGTCGATCAACGCCAGGCTGCGCAAGGTGACCCGCAACCGCGGGCATGTCACCTCGCTGGACCGTCTCGGACGCACACCTGTTTCCCGGAGCCTGAACAGCGAGCGGGTGACCAGCCCCGGTCATCTCGCAGCAGCGACATCAAGCGTCCTGAACCCGGCTTGTACGGCCGGCGCCACCCACGTCAGCAGTAGCCGCCTGCTCGGCCCCGGTGGAGACGGACGAACGCCTCCGCGCGACCAGAAGAGCCGGTACACCGAGCGCCGTAATCACGGTGAGGGATATTGCACCGGCCTGGAAACCGGCGACACCACCCGATGCCCACGTCCACGAGGTGGCGGCGGCCGCGGGGCCGATGGCGAACCCGGCGGTGCGGAACAGCGCCGCCGTACCGCCGGCGGTGGCCATCATGTCCCCCGGCACCGCCGCCATCATCGCCGCCTGCAGGGGTCCACTGAACAGGCCGTGTCCGACGCCGAGGACGAACAGGCGCCAGGCGATGTCGGACAAGCCCGTGCCCGGGCCCACGGGCGGAATCAGCAGTGCCATGCCACCGACACTCACCAGCGCTCCGATCAGGGCGAGCCGCTGGGCGCCGAATCGGTCGGCGAGCCACCCGGCAAGCGGGGAGAGCAGTGCCGTTCCGGCCGGGAGGGTGAGGATGACGGTGCCCGAGACCTGGGCCGTCAGCCCCAGGAACTCGTCGAGGTAGTACGGCATCAGGAAGAACGGCATGCCGACGCCGGTGACCACCAGCATCAGTGCCACCAGGCGTCCGCCGGCCGCCGGCCGCCGAACCAGCGCCACCACCGGCCGCATGTCGAGCATGGACAGGTGCGGCAGCACGGGCCGTCCGCCGCCCGGCAGCGTCCGAATGCCCAGAGCCAGTGTGATCAGCACGATCGGGATGTTGATGAGGAAGATCGAGCGCCAGCCGAACGCCTCCACCATGAGCCCGCCGACGCCGGGCCCGGCGATCATGCTGAGCGGGATCAGGCCCGTGACAATCCCCATGGCCCGGCCGCGGTGCTCCGGTAGCGTGACATTCGCGACGACCCGATAAGCCATACCATTGAGCACTGCTCCGGCGACTCCCTGAAGGACTCGGGCGGCCAGCAGCATCGCCAGGGTCGTGGAGGCCGCGATGAGTGCGCTTGCGGCCCCGAAGGTAGCGACGGCGAGCAGGAACGCGGGCTTGGTCCCGGACCGGTCCGTCCATCGCCCGGCAGGGACGCTGAGTAACGCCACCGGAATCAGGTAGGAGAGGACCACCCATTGTGTCCCTGACGGCGGGGCGCCGAGATCCTCACCGATGGCGGGCAAGCCGACGGCGACGATCGACATGTCCAGCGCCATCGGGGCGATGGCGAAAGCCAGCGCGACGATGGCGGCCCAGTTCGTCTGCTTCATGGCACCAGGCTCGGACTAAGGCACCCGCACGCGCATTGGGATGCATCCCAATATCCGCCGGGATCTCGAAGCACGAACTAAGCCAGGCCGTTGTGGCGGGCGATCGCGGCAGTCTCCGTGCGGGATCCCGCTCCGAGCTTGGCCTTGATGTTGGAGACGTGGACGCTCGCCGTCTTGGCGGTGATGAACAGCTGCGCCGCGATCTGCCGGTTGTCGTGGCCCTCGACCACGAGACGCAGCACGTCCATCTCCCGGGAGGTGAGGTCGAAGACGTTCTCGGAGTGCGAGGTTGGCTCACCGAGCGAAACGCCTGCGCGCCGGGCGAGATCGGCGATCTCGGCGAGAAGTGGTTCGGCACGCAGGTCCGAGGCAAGGTCGAAGGCACGCGTCAGACGGACGGAGCTCGCGGCCCGATCGGAGGTGGCCAACGCGCGCGCGGCTTTCGTCAACGCCAGGGCCGTACGGTAAGGATCCCCGGCGACCTCCCACGCCGATGCCGCTTCGTCCCACGTGGCCGAACCGGTCGCAGCGTCGAAGTAGACCGCGTGAGCCCGCTGGATCGGGCCGGTGACGGGGAGGTCCGCACGCACGTCGCGGAGCGACTCGCCCGCACCTGCCTCGGCGGCGGCGACGAGCAGCGGCCACGAGAAGCGCGACGTCCGCCGCAGATCGTGCTCCTCCACAGCGCCGCCGGCGATCGATTCCGCGTCGTCGGGCCGTCCCTCTACGAGCGCGAGATCGATCTCCAGCACGATCAACGGGAGGAGTTCGTGCGGGTCCGAACCGAGTGCACGGTTCTCCTCGATCACCGTGGCGGGCAGAGCGGTGTCGCCCCGGGCCAGGGCGATGGATGCGCGATGGCGGAGCAGGTGGGCACGCAGCGCCGGTGTCGGCGCGAGCTCGAGGCCACGTTCGGCGGCTTCGAGCGCCTCGTCCCAGCGACCCGACACCGCGAGCGCCTCCACGAGATCGATCGAGTGGACGGCGCCGGACGTGCGCGCGAGGCCGGTCCCCTCGGCGGTGGCGATACCCTTACGTGCGGCTGCGATCGCCTCTTCGTGTTCGCCGAACGCCTCCAGAAGGTGCGCCTCGTAATGGATCGCCCGCATCAGGGCCCCGTGGTACCCGCCCGTCCGAGCGATCTCTTGGGCCTCACGCAACCCGGGGAAGCCGCCCGAGGTATCACCGTCCCGGATCTTCAGGGCCGACAGACAGGTCGTCGCCATGGCGAGGCTCGCGTCGTCGCCTGCCGCCCGCGCCGCCTCCGTGGCCTGCTCGGCGACCGCCTCGGTTTCCTCGGCGCCGAAACTCTCCATGAGCCGGGAGGCGAGTGCGGCCAGCGCGGGAGCCTGCTGCCCTTCCGGCGCCAGCCGCACGGCCTCGCGGAGATCCTCGATGTCGCCGGGGTTACCGAGGTGACGGCGCATCCGGGCGCGTAGCAGCAGGATACGTGCGGAACGTTCCTGGACGAGAAGCTCGGTCGCATGGCGTTCGCCGCGTTCGTGCTCCCCGGCGAGGTTAGCGGCCTCGACAGCGAGCTCACGAGCCCGATCACGACCAGGGCCTTCCAGCTCGATCACTCGCTCCAGCAGATCCAGCTGTTCGGTATAGGCCAGGCTCTCGCCGGCCTCGGCCGCCGCCCGCCAGAATTCCTCCAGCGCCCGGTCGGGCTCGCCCGCCCGGCTCCAGTGGTAGGCCCGCTCCGCGGACGACCCGTCGACCGTCTCCGCGTAGCGCCGGTGCAGCGCGGTCCGCTCCCCGGGGAGCAGGTCACGGTAGATGGATTCGCGGATCAGCTCGTGGCGGAAGTCGTACGCATCGCCGTCGACAATGAGCAGTCCCGCGTCGAGGGCGGGACGGAGAGAGGCCTCATCGGTCATCCGGAACGGCACGCTGCTCTTCGCCACGCTCAACTCGCGTACCGCACGCCGAGTCCGTTCGGGCAACCCATCGGCACGCGCGAGAAAGAGATCACCCACCCGCTCGGGGTCGCCGGCCTGCAGCGCCTCCACGATGAGCGGGTTTCCCTCGCTGCGCCGGTAGACATCACCCACCAGATCCGCAGGTGGTTCGCGGCCGAGCAGGCCCCGCAACTGGACGGTCACGTCCCGGCGAGACAGCCGCGGCAGCACCATGCGTGTTGCCACGCGGGCGAGCTCGGCCAACCGGCCCCGCCGCTCGTGATCCAGGTCCTCCGGCCGGTAGGTCACGACGGTGATCACTCCACCGACGGATCGCTGGTTGCAGGTCAGGAAGCTCAGCAGATCCAGCGTCGACCGGTCCGCCCAGTGCACATCCTCAATGATCAAGACCACTGGGTGATCCAACGCCTCGAGGAGGGCGAGGACCCGCTCGAACAGCCGAGCCCGGTCCAGGTCGCGATCGGCAGTGCCGTGGGCGGGCCCGAGGTCCGGTACCAGCCACGCCAGATCACTCGCGCCCGGCAGGAAGCAGCGCAGCTCGTCCGGCCCCAGCTCCCGGACGAGGCAGCGTAGTGCCGCGGTGAACGGGGCGAACGGCAGCCCCGCGGTTCCGAGCTCGACGCAGCCACCCGAGAGGACGCGAATCCCCTCCCCCAGCAGGCCGGTCCATTCCGCGATCAGCCGGGACTTTCCGACACCACCCTCACCGCCCACGCGCACGGCCTCCGCGGTGCGGTCATGCCGGACCCGCTCGAAGACCTCCATCAAGCGGGACAGCTCAACGTCACGACCAACGAACCCCGAGTTGCTCACGCCCCCATCATGGCAACTCGGTCCAGCGCGTCCACACCGTCACGTGTCATGCCCACATGCGTCCACCACCCTCGGCAGCAGGAGACGGTTGCAGCAGGCCGGCAGCGTCTCCTGGCCGACCGGGATGAATCGGGCCGGCTGAGCATCGGTGGACCCGGGGCTGGGCCGGTACGCCCCATATCGGCTTGGCCTACCGGATTCGTGCGGCGTATTCAGCCCTATCCAGGGAGCGCCCGGAGGTGCTTGCCGCTCTGTCGTGCGTGGTCGGATCACGCCGCCTGCACCAGGTGCACCTTCGTGACCCGTTGTTATAAGAGCTCGTTTCAGAATGATCGGCGTGTCTGCTGGGGTTGGTTGAGCACGGCTCGCCCCCCCCCCGCCGGACTGGTCGAGGCGACGGACACGGACGGCACTCGGCAGACGATGTCGGCAGCGGCGCTCAACGGCATCTCAGCGAAGATCCGCGGCATTTCCCGCACCGGATCCGGACTCGCCTGCTCCAATCACTCGCGAAGCAACCGCACAAGCCCCACACCGGCATGATCGGTCACCGTGCTCACCGTCCTCCGCAACAGTGACTTCTCCTCCCCGAAGGATCAGCGCGCCGGCCGCTCCACACCACCCCGACCCGCCGCGACGCGGCGGCTGCGATGTTCCAGCTCGGCGAAGGTGATATCGGCGGGGCCGGAACCGGACACGCACCGCAGGAACGTCTTGTCACCTGTCGTACGGCTCACCATTCCGAGCAGGCCGTGGAGGGTGTCAGGTGTGCTCATCGGGATCCTCTCCTCGTGATGCCGGACGATGGGCGAGGTCACGGCAGGGCCGGGAACACGGTGTCGGACACTCGCCCGTCGAGGACCTCGGCGGAGGCCTGCCCGGTGTGGTTGAGCACTCCTCCCACGACCGGCGGTGTGGTCGCCAGTTCCTGCGCCGGGTCGGACGGATACTCCTGAGGCGATCCGGTGTCCATCGACTTGAACTCGTCGGGATCGAACCGCGGACAGCCATGCGAAACGGTGCCGTCCGGCGGCACTGTTCGCTTCGCCCAGGAATTCAGGGCCTCGAAGAAGTCGCGCGCGTTCGGCATGAGCACGTTGTCGTGACCCGCGCCGGGATGCAGGTAGGCGTCCACGCAGGGCGGGTCGCCCAGGTGCGGCGCCTCGGCATTGATCAACTGCCGTTCGGACTCACATGTGACGCCGGCCCCGCAGAACAGCCTGTCCTCGTCACCCTGGGCGATCAGCACCGGCACCCGGATATCGAGGGTGTAGCCGATGTCGAACGGGATCTCGGCGAGCTCGGTGGTAGTCACGGTCTGCTTGAGTTCCTCGTCGGCCGCGACGACCCGGGGATCGACGTTGCCGGGAGCCATGAAGTCGGCGTATCGCGTACCGGAGCGCGTCGTAACGTACGACGGGTCGGCGATACGTCCCGCGAACTTCGGGTCAGCGGCCGCCGGGATGAACGAGGGGGTCAGGACCTGGGCGATGGTGTCCATCCGGAGAAAGTGGTTGGCGCCGGTGACGACGATCGCGTCGACGTCACCGAATCGACTCGCTTCGATCCAGGTCACCCCACTGCCGTAGGAGTGGCCTACCTGGATGACCTTGTCGAACGTGATCGGCCCGGACGCGCTGACCATCCCACCGTGCCGCAATTTCTGAACCAGCTGGTGCGCCACCCACACATGCGTGTTCATCCCCAGCGACGAGCCCGGCGGATGTGAGCTCGCCCCGGACCCGAGCCGGTCGATCGTCAAGGTCGCGAACCCTTCCGCATTAGCCGAACGCGCGTAGGAGTACCGCCCGTCGAACCCAGGGAAGTCGAAGTAATGGTGGTCATACGTGATGCCATGGGTCAGCAGCATCACCGCGGCGGGGGAACGCCCCTCCGGGACGCACAACTCGCCATAGACATGCTGGTCCGCGGGGCCTCGCTCGGACATCGACACCGGAATCCGCTGCTCCTGGCACACGCGCGACGGGCCGGTGTCGGCAACGGCCACGGCCGGTGGCGCCGTGACGCACAACAGTGCCGCGCTCAGCACACCGAACACGCTTCGGATCCACCGTTTCCCCACCCGTAGCACCTCCTTGTGCACTCCCACCGGGCACTTGGATGGCCGCTACGATAGTATTGACCGTACGTACGGTCAATACGGAGCGGGTCGGCGCCGGACCGATTCGGCTACGGTGACGTACTGTGGATCGACAACCGCCGAGCGACGGGCGATACGACGTGAACCCCAGCGAGCACCCCGGCAGCGCCCCCGGCGACGGACGCGCGCCAGGCCGGCGCAGCACGATCTTGGACGTCTTCGGCCGCCACGTAGCCGAGCGCGGGTTCGAACGTGCCAACTTCGGCGACATCGCCGCCGAGCTCGGTATTTCCAAAGGCACGATCGTGCACCACTTCGGCACGAAGAGCGTGTTGCTCAGGGAGCTGCAAGAGCGATACATGCGCAGGCGCCTCGCCGAGGCCGAAACCCTTCTCGACAACACGGCAGGCGCGGACGAACAACTGGCCGCGCTGATCTACGCGTTCGTGAACTATCAGGTCGTCGACCGGACGTCCACGGTCGCGTTCCAGAGGGAAGTGGTCCAGCTACTCGACGACGAGACCCTCGCCACCGTCCGGCGGCAGCGTGCCGACTACCGGCGGCTGGTTCGCGACGTGATCCGCGACGGCATCGACACCGGCCTGTTCCGCCGCTGTGACGAGGACATCGTCAGCCTGTACATCTTCGGCTCGGTCCACTGGATGTGGACCTGGTTCGACCCGGACGGCCACGCCCCGGTCGACCACATCGCCAGCGAGTACGTCGCCACCACGCTCCGCGGGCTGGTCATCGACGACAGCAGGGTGGAACGACTCAGCGACCCCAACGGCACCATCGCCGAGCTCGTACGGCACACCCTCGAAGCGGCGAACGACAATCACGCCGTGCAGCGGTGATGCCGGCACCCTGCCGACGGAATCGACCGTCCGGTGACATCGCTTCCTCCGCGTCGTGGCTTCCGTCGGCAGCACCGACGTCCGCGCGAGGGATCCGCGTAAGGTCCGGCACCGGAGACGGAAGGCGTGTTCCGGGGCGGCGACGGATGCGGAAGCACGCGGATCTCCGGTCGCCCTGTCCCGGCGTTCCGGCCTGTCCGCCTATCCGATCTCCCGTCCTCGGGTATCACCCGCTTCGGCGAACCGACCGGTTCGACTACGCGACAGCGTGGCGAGCATGGAACGGCTGCCTTCGAACCACCGGCTCACCCGCGGTCCAGCCACACGGCTCGCAGCTCCCAGATCGAGCCAGGTATCCACGTCGTGCGACAACCGCGGATCGCACCTGCTGGTGAGATCGACCGCGCCCGAACGCCGGTGGTGTACCGCCGAGTCGTGCCCGAACCGTGGTCGCAGCAGCGCCCCTCGGTGGCTCGCCAGTACGGTCGTTCCCGTCCCGTGCACGTCGCGGATGAATGCCGGACGTTCCGCCGGAACCATACGCAGGAACCCGGTCAGCCCCTCCGTCGAGAGCCCGGGTAGGTCGGCCACCACCATCGCCACGCGACGGTGCCCCGAGTCGAGCGCGATGTCGCTGCCGCAGACCAGTGCCGCGTTCAGGGTGTCCCGCCCGTCGCGTACCACCGGTTCCAGAACCGGACAGAGCCCCCGGTCGCTGAGCGCACGGGCGAGGTCCCACAACTCAGCTGCTGGCGCTACGACGAAGCACGCGTCCACCACGGGTGTATCACACACGGTACGTACGGTGTCGTGCGCGAAAGCCCGCGCCAACTCCTTCCGGGCACGCGCGTGCATACCCGTGAGCCTGCTCTTCGCGACCTGCCACGACTTCACGGGAACCACGACCGCCCACCCGCTCACAGCGCGCTCGCCGCCTGATCATCGAGGAACCACCGCGTCCTCACGCGGCCACGGACTCGCGCGGCCGGAACGGGGTCCGTGGGATCCTTGTGCACCGCCGAGGCTACAGCGGCGGCCTTGGCCGCTCCGGCCGTCACCAACCATGTCTCGGCAGCCCGGGCGATCGCGGGGAAGGTCAGCGTGACCCGGGTCGATGGAGGTTTGGGACTACCGTGTACGGCGACCGCGTAGCGGAGAGGTTCCTCAGCCGCGGCCGACCCCGGAAACAGCGAGGCCACATGGCCGTCCTCACCCACACCGAGCAAGCAGATGTCGAACAACGACCCGGATGTCCGTGCCTTGCGAGCCAGCAAATCAGCGTAGGAAGCCGCAGCGGCGGCGCAGTCGGACCCGTACACACCGTCAGAAGCGGGCATCGGAAACACCCGGGCAGTCTCGACCGGCACGTACTGTAACAGTGCGCGACGAACCTGAAGCTCGTTGCGCTCGGGATCGTTACGGGGAACGAAGCGGTCGTCGCTCCAGTAGAAGTCCACTGCGGACCAGTCCACCTCGCGAACCAGGTGATGCCTGGAAACACGCTCGAACACCGCAATCCCGGTACGGCCTCCGGTTACGGCCAACGACGCCGAGCCCTCGCGGGCTTGCGTATGCGCGAGCGACCTGACCAGTTCCGTTGCCACCGACTCGGTCAGGGCGTCCTCCGAGTCCCGAACGAGCACGTCCGATCCGTGCTCGGCGTACGATGCGTGGTGGGACACAGTCACTCTCCCTTCGCACAACTAGCGGCCGGGCGCCCGCGAACGCGCTCCGGAGTCGCGCAGGAACCGTTCCCGCCCGCATCCGGGACCGGGGAGGACCTCGCTGTCGTACCCGTCGCCGTAGCGCGCCGCGGCCGCCCGGCAGCGGGGTCTACCGGGGCACGTCGCATCCGGTGATCACACCCGCATCGCGGGCGTCGGTCTCAAACACGAGACGACTCCTCGTGACCTCGGCATGACGTGGGCGTGTTCAACACTCCGCCACATTCACGGCGAGGCCACCACGCGACGTCTCCTTGTACTTGGCCTTCATGTCGGCCCCGGTCGCTCGCATCGTCGCGATGGCCTCGTCCAGGGACACGTAATGCGTACCGGTCGATCGCAATGCCATCCGCGACGCGGTCACCGCCTTGTTGGCGGCAACGGCGTTCCGCTCGATGCACGGGATCTGAACCAGCCCTCCGATCGGATCACAGGTCAGGCCGAGGTTGTGTTCCAGCGCGATCTCCGCCGCATACTCGACCTGCGCCGGGCTTCCGCCGAGAACCTCTGTCAAGCCCGCGGCCGCCATCGAGCACGCCGAACCGACCTCGCCCTGGCAACCCACGTCGGCTCCGGAGATCGAGGCGTTCTGCTTGAACAGCATGCCGATCCCACCCGCGGTCAGCAGGAATCGGACCACACCGTCCTCGCTCGCGCCCGAGACGAAGCGCCAGTAGTAGTGCAGCACCGCGGGAACGATGCCCGCGGCGCCGTTCGTCGGAGCAGTGACGACACGGCCGCCTGCCGCGTTCTGCTCGTTGACAGCCAGGGCGAACAGCGCGACCCAGTCCATGACCTGCAACGTGTCGCGCGGTGATGCCGACGCGAGGAGGTCCTGGTAGAGGCCGGGCGCCCTCCTCGGAACCTTCAGCCCTCCAGGGAGCACACCGGCGGCCCTGCATCCCGCACGCACGCACTCCCGCATCACCCGCCACCGGTAGAGCAGTCCCGCTCGGACATCCGCTTCCGGACGCGACACGCGTTCGTTCGCCCACACGACATCGCTCACCGGTCCGTCGATCTCATCCGTTCGGGAGAGCAGCTCGGCTGCCGTCCCGTACGGGTACCGTACCCGCGAGGCCCCAAGCTCAGTCCCGTTCCGCTCACCCGGAGCGCCCTCGCTGACGAAGCCACCGCCGATCGAGAAGTAGGTACGCTCCCGCAGCGCCGCGCCGCTCGCGTCCAGCGCTGTGAACCGCATTCCGTTGGGATGCTCCGGTAGCGTTCTCCGGCGGTACAGGAGGAGGTCACGCCGTTCCACGAACGCGATCTCATACCCGCCCGCCAGGATGATCCGTTCGCGGCGCCTCATCTCGTCGAGACGCTCCACGGCCGCATCAGGATCGACGCTTTCCGGTTCCTCGCCGGTCAGTCCGAGCAGGACCGCACGGTCACTGCCGTGCCCGCGGCCGGTCGCACCCAGGGAGCCGAACAGCGCCACACGCAGCCGAGCTACCGACGGCAAGAGGCCGTCGGTCCGCAACTCGGCAACGAACCTGCCGGCCGCGCGCATCGGTCCCACCGTGTGGGAACTGGAGGGACCGATGCCGACGGAGAACATGTCGAACACGCTGACTGTCATCGACGCGCTCCCTGCCTTGTCCCCCGCCCCGCAGCGGGACGTCCGCCGCCCCACCCGGCCCCCCGCGGAACGGTGCGGGTCCGGTCCCGCCATCGCGCGGCACGCGGCACGAGTGCGCCTGCCCGGCTCCCCGGATGGTCCATGACTGAACCGCGAATGGTCGCTACCTCTTCTTCGCCAGTTCGTCGGAGGCCATCTGCGCACCCTCGACCAGATTGCGCAACTTCATCCAGGCGATCCTCGGGTTGACCATCAAAACGTTGACGAACGTTCCGAATCCGCAGTCGACGCCTGCGATCAGGTTCTCCTGCCCCACCAGGTTGGCGTAGGTCTGAATCCGCTGCGATATCAGCTCGGGACGCTCGACGATCTCGATCTTCGAGTCGACCACACCGGGAATGATCACCTTCCCGTCCGGGACCTTGAGGTCCTTGAAGACCTCCCACTCGTGCGCGTGCGCAGCGTTGGCCGCCTCGAAGTTGATACCGCACACGTTCGCCTTGAACGCCGGCTCCAGCGCGTCCCGTACCGGGATGTCGTTGACGTGCGGTCCATTGTAGTTGGCCCAGCACAGGTGCATACGTACCTGTTCCGGAGAGATTCCCTGGAGCGCCACGTTGAGTGCCTCCACGTGCAGGTCCTGGATAGTGCGGAACCCGCGTTCCTCCACCTCGCCCCACATCCATGTCCGGATGTCCGCACCGAACGCGAGATCCGGGGCGTCGATCTGCACGAGCAGCCCCGCGTCGGTGATCGCACGGTACTCCGCGTTCATGACCTCACCGATGGCGAGCACGTACTCGTCGTAGCTCTTGTAGTACCGGTTGGGAGAACACATCGCCAGCAGTCCCGGCGACACCGCGGGCATGAACGCCTCGGTGGGTGGGCTCTGTGTCAGTGCGGCCTTGAAGTTGTCGATGTCCCGCTGAACCTGGTCGTGTCCGATGTACGACAGCGGGCGGGTGCAAACCGGAATCTTGACGTGCGTGTCCTTGTAGATCCGGTACACGATCTCCGGGAACGGCTCCATATCCATGAACCGGAAAACTTCCGAGGCATCGATGTATTCGTCGAACCCGTCGATACGATCGCCGACGTACTCGAGGTATCCAGGCTTGGCCGTCTCCCCGTCCGACACCACGTCGATCCCGCACTCGACCTGCCGCGCCACGACCTCCGCGGTCGCTTCCTGCACACGTTTCTCGAAGAGGTCGTCGTCGATATTGTTCCCGAGCACACGAGCCGTAATCATCTCGTTGACGTCCTCGGGCCTTTCGAAACTTCCGGTATGCGTCGTCAGCACGCGGTCAACGCTACGCTTCATGGTATTCGTAGTCCTTCCATACGTGGCATCGTCATGCGGATCAGAATCCGCGACGGCCGAATGCAGGTGAGGTTATTTACCTCAGTGCACGGTACCGCGCTCGCGCACGCGCGACCATTGACCAAATTCACCAAACACCGATCGCGTTCTTGACCGATATGTCAATGCACCGGTTCGCGATCGCGATAGATACTACCCGAAAACGCTCACTCCCGGCTGATCGCCGAGACCGAACTCCTCGTGGAGAGTGCTTATGAACACCAACCCGCTGGGTGTCCTCGTCATGACGTCGACACCCCCCGAAGACGTCGGGCCCACCGCGGCCATGATCGAAGACCTCGGCTTCGGGGAGGCCTGGGTCGCGGAGGACTACTTCTTCTACGGCGGTTTCACCGCGTCCGCTGCCGCGCTCGCGTCGACATCGACGATCCCCGTCAAGCTGGGCATCGTCGCCTCGGTGGCCCGCCACCCTGCGGTCACGGCTATGGAGATCGCCAACCTCGCGCGGACCTATCCCGGCCGGTTCACCGCCGGGATCGGGCACGGCGTTCCTGCCTGGACCGATCAGATGGCACTCACCGCGCGCTCCCCGCTCAGCGCGATGGAAGAGTGCGTTTCCGGGATCCGGAGTCTCCTGCGGGGGGAGACCGTCGACGACGAGGGTCGCAGCTTCACGTACCGGTCCGTTTCGCTGACACATCCCGCCACGACCGACGTACCGTTGTTCACCGGGGTCGTCGGACCGAAGTCGCTGGCACTGTCCGGTCGCATCGCGGACGGCACCGTGGTCAGTGTCCTGGCGGGACCGACGTACGTGCGGTCGGCACGCGAGCACATCGAACGGGGCATGGCTGCCGGCGACCGGAAGGAACACCTGATGCCGGTCTTCGCCTTGTCGAGCGTCTCCGAGGACAGCGCGACCGCTCGTGCCGCCGTACGCCCTGCGCTGGCCATGTACCTCACCGCCCTCGGACCGCACAACCCGCTGAGCGGGGCACTCGGCTGGAACGACCACCTGGCGGAGCTGCTCGAGGGCGGCATGGAACGGGTGGAACGCGAGATGCCCGAGGAATGGATCGACGAGATGGCGATCGCGGGCAACCCGGCGGAGGTGTCCGACAAGGTGCGGCGGCTGCTCGACGCCGGGGCTTCGAGCGTCGTGTTGGCTCCCGTCAATCCCGCTTCCACGGCCGACGAACTTCGCCTCGTGTCGAAGTCCGTCCTGCCCGAGTTCAGCTAGCACCGCACGCCGGCACCCCGGCCGACGGCGGCCGGGGTGCCGGGGCGTACCGGAACGGACACGGCGATCTCGCGATCGTACCGGCGGCTCCGTGCTCGCGGCTGCCGACCAACCGGCACGCCGACCCGCACCCGTATCAGCTCAACACGTCGGTAGCACGATCAGTACCGTCCCCAACGGAGTGTCGGCAGCCGTACTCGCTGTCGAACTCGGACCCTTACAGCCTCCGTCACGAGCCCGCCCGGAACCGTCCGGGAAACGTCATCGGGTGGTCGGTCACGGTCGGTCCGGAACGGGCCGTCTTCATGGTCATCCCGGACCTTCCCGCGCGGAGTCCGCGTGGCACGCGCCGCGGTCCCGTGTATCTCGAAGCTCCGAACGAACCATCGCGGCGCCATCCACCATCGCCAGCAGCTTCGCCCGGGCGATGTGTGCGGGAAGGTGACGCAGTCCGCAGTCCGGATTGATCACGAGCCGCTCCGCGGGGATCGTTCGCAGCGCCGTGCGGATCCGCCCGGCAACCGTGCCTGCCGTCTCGACCTCCTCCGTCTTGACGTCGATGACACCAAGACCCACTGAGCGATCCCAGCCGAATCGTTCGAACAGGCCGAGGTCCCCGTACCCGCGCCGCGCGAACTCGAACACCAGCTGATCCACATTGGCGTCCAGAACCCCCGGAAACAGGAAGTCGTAGTGACCTTCCCAGATGGGCCGCGCGTAGCGGTTGCCGTAACACACGTGCAACGACCAGTACACGTCGACATCGGAGGTGATGATGTTGACTCCCTCGACCGCCACATCTACCTGGTCCCGGTAACCGCACAGGAACGGTTCATCGATCTGCAACCAGGTCGCACCCGCCTGTGCCAGGCGTTTGGCCTCCATGTTCAACAGCCGGGCGAGCGCACGGACCAGTTCCGAGGAATCCGAGTACGCGTGGTTGCGTATCCTACGTGACAACGACAGCGGTCCGGTGAACGAGAACTTGACCGGACGATCGGTGTTGGCGCTGGTGAAGCTCAGATCATCGACCAGGCCCAGCGGGAGCATGGCGTTGTCCGGAAGCGGCCTGCTGACCACGGCGTCGAAATAGTTGTAGGAGTCCGATTTGGCGACATCCGGTATATCGATTCCGGGTATGCGCGACAGCAGGTAGTCCACATCGTTGTCCCTCCGGAGCTCACCGCCGGAGACGACGTCGATGCCGGTACGCTCCTGATCCTTGAGCGCAGCCTTGGTCGCGACATCGTGGATGTCGTCGAGGTACTGCCTGCTGATCTTCCGCTGGTAGAAGTCCGTCTTGACGCTTTCCAGCCACTCCGGAACCGAGTACGAGCCGACCACGGTAGTCGGCAACAGCGGAAGTTCCGTCGAGTCGTTCTCCTCGGCCACGTCAATCCCTCGCTTGTGCGGTGAGAGTCATGATGTTGGTACTCGCACGATGGGTGAACGGGACGAAGTCCACATCGAATCCGCGACGGTTCCCGATGTACCGCAGCAACGGACCGTTCACCCAGTTCACTACGGAACCGTCGTACTTGCCAGGACCGCAGAAGTTCGTATCGTAACGGGCGGGATCGGTGACGAAGAGGTCGTGGCAGTGCAGGTAACCATAGGGATGCAGCAAGGGCAGCGTACCGACGAAACTGGCTACGGCACCGTTGCTGACCTGCATCCGGATGTCGCCGCAGCCTTCCAGGACCGGGCGCAGGGCTTCTCCGGTGACCGACGGGGCGATCTCGTACAGGTCCAGCCCTTCGAGGGGGACGTACCGCTCTTCGAGGCGGACCTCCGCCCAGAGCTCTTGCCAGAACCGGACCGCGGCACTCGCGTCCGGGAAGTGCCCCGGCATCGCTTCCGCGAGGAGCTCCGGGCCCAGCCGGAGCAACTTCGCCGCTACGGCGACGACATCCGAGGACAGCAGCGAGGCGTGCTCGGCGAGCCGCTCAGCGGCCCGGTTCGCGATGTAGGCACGTACCTCCACCCTGTACATCCGCCCGGACAAGGATGCCACCTCGTCGGTCGGCAGGTTGTCGTACACGTTCGATACATAGGCGAGAAAAGCCTTGTGGCGCAGGAATCCCAGGGACGATGCCGGGTCGGTGGCGTCGAGTACGATCGAGCTCACCTTCGTGGCATGGTCGGCCACGGCACGCTGCGCCTGCTTCAGTACGTGGGGTGAGTAGTCCCCCATGATGTAGTGCAGCCTGCGATAGTAGTCGCCACCGTGTTCCTGGGCCAGCTCCCGGAACTCGTCCAGCCAGATGCGCGCCGGACCGCCGTTACCCACGCCGAGCTCGATGACGTAGAGCTCGTCGGGCAGCGCGTTGTGCGTGGCCAGCTCGTCCCATATCGAGAACAGTTTGTGGATCATCTCGCGGGCGGCGCCCACGCTGCGCGCGTCGCTACTCCCACCCGGCAGCGCTTGCTCGTAGGCGGCCCCGGTCACCTGTTCCCAGAGCGACAGCGCCTGCCAGTACAGTGCGTTGAAGTCCCAGATGCAGCTGTCCTTGCCGGGCGTCCACGGCTCCAGGTAGGTGCGTCCACGCGTATCCGGGTGGCGGTGTTCCCGCAACGCGCCCACGACCTCGTCACTGATATCGACACTGCCCGCCCGCCGCAGGTCGACCGCGACCTCCACCGCCGATTCCATACCGTCCATGGCGGTGATCGAGCGAACATCAATGGTGTCGCGGAAGTTGTGCTTGTACTGGATCCAGTCGCACACCACTCGTAGCCGCGACAGATCGACACTGTCCTGGCCGAGTGCCTGAACGAGCGGGCCCAGGACGGGACGGACGTCGAGAGGCGACGAACCGTGCAGTCGCTTTGTCGGGCGCACGTCAACCAGCATCGGCGCTCCTTTCACGGGAACCACATGCGTTCACTTCGAATCGCGGCCGGTCCAGCCCCGAACGATCGACGATTTCCGGAATGAGATGCTCTCTGCCGAAGGCCATCAGATGTATCCCGCTCACTCCCTCTATGTCACGGATACGGTGAATGCTCTCCGCGCACAGCCGGAGCGCTTCCTCGGTGAAGCCTTCCGTTCCGGCGCGCAGCAAACGCGTGGCTACCGTGTCCGGAACCCACACCCCCGGCACCTTGGTCCGCATGTGCTCGAGGGCCCGCGGGCTGACGATCGGACCGACGCCGGCGATGATGTGCGCGCGTTCGTGCAGCCCCAGCTCCCTGACCTCGGCCATCCATCTGGTGAACGCGGAGATGTCGAAGACGAGCTGGGTCTGGACGTATTCCGCGCCGGCACGCACCTTCTTGGCCAGGCGTCGTGCGCGGAAGCCTGCGGGCGGAGCGAAGGGATTCTCCACCGCGCCGATATGCAGCTCGGGTGGCGGGTCGAGTGACCGGCCGGACAGTAGCTGCCCGCGGTCACGGAGGTTCCGGGCCGTCCATACCATCTGCACGCTGTCGAGATCGAATACCGGTTTGGCGTCCGGGTGGTCGCCGTAACTGGGATGGTCCCCACTGAGCAACAGCACATTGCGCACGCCGAGCGCTGCCGCGGAAACCAGGTCGGACTGCAGGGCGATCCGGTTGCGGTCCCGTGCAGTCAACTGCATGACCGGGTCCATGCCCTCGTCGAGGAGCACAAGGCTCCCAGCCAGACTGGACAGCCGGACGAACCCGCCTTGGTTGTCGGTGATGTTCACCGCGTCCACCCAGCCACGCAGAGCGCGGGCCTTCTCCCGGATCACGTCCGTATCGGCCCCGCGCGGTGGGCCCAACTCGGCCGTCACCACGAACCGTCCCGCACGAAGCGCTCCTGCCAACCCGCTACCGCTCACCATCACCCTTACCTGTCACCAGTACCGGCAGGCCGAGATCAACAGGAGTCGCGCGCCCACCGGGCTCGGTCCAGAGTCCGTCGTCCCGTCCCTGCCAGTAATTGATCCAGGAGCTCTCGCCCCACTGCCGCTGGTCGATCGGCCTGTGCAATCGTTCGAGGTCTCCGGCGTGACCGCCTGCCTCGGCGCGCTCCACGGCGATCAGCCACACGCAGCGCTCACCCGGGTACACCTCGCAACCACCGTCCGGAAGCACCCCGCCGCACGGTCCGTTCCGGAGCTGTTTAGGGCAGGTCATCGGGCACGCGTAACCCGTGACGGGCAGCGCGCACTGGCCACACATGCGGCATCCGAACACGTTTCGCTTGACCGACTCCTCCGTGCGCGTGAACAGCCTGCGCAGCCACGCCCGCCGCTCGAGTACCCTCGCCACGAACCGGTACGCCCCGTTGGGCTCGAGGAGCCGATGCAGCCGGTACAAGGTTCGTACGGACAGCCCCGGGCGCGTCGGCACCGCGGGTGGTGACGGCATCGCGCTCACCTCTCCCTCCGCACAGGCACGTCAGTTCACGGCCGCTTCCGCCGGTGCGTGCAGCGCGGCCTCATCGCGCAGCACATCCGCCTTGTCCGTGCGCTCCCACGTGAAGTCGGCGTCATCGCGGCCGAAATGCCCGTACGCGGCCGTCTTGCTGTACACCGGACGGTTCATGTCGAGGTAATCCCTGAACGCCGCGGGCCGCATGTCGAAGTGGCGCGTGACGAGCTCATGGATCGCCCTGACCGGGATCTTCTCCGTTCCGAAGGTGTCGATCAGCAACGACATCGGCCGCGCGACGCCGATGGCGTAGGCGACCTGGATCTCGACCCGGTCCGCGAGCCCTGCTGCGACCACGTTCTTCGCCACGTACCGGGCCGCGTACGCGGCCGATCGGTCGACCTTGGACGGATCCTTCCCGGAGAACGCGCCGCCCCCGTGCCGTGCGAAGCCACCGTAGGTATCGACGATGATCTTGCGCCCGGTCAGGCCGGCGTCACCGACCGGCCCGCCGATCACGAAACGTCCCGTCGGGTTGACGAGGAAGTTGTTGCACAGCAGGTCCGGCGAGTACATGCCACTGGGCAGCACCGGTAGCGCCACGTGCGTCCACAGGTCCTCGCTCAGCCGATCCTCCGCCCCCGGTGCGTGCTGGGAAGGGATGAGCACTTTCTCGATCTCCACAGGCACGCCGTCCCGGTAGCGGACCGTAACCTGCGTCTTCCCGTCCGGGCGCAGGTACGGGAGGCTGCCTGTCTTGCGCACCTCGGCCAGCCGCCGTGACAGCCGGTGCGCGATGGCGATCGGCATCGGCATCAGCTCGTCGGTCTCGTTCGTGGCGTAGCCGAACATCATGCCCTGATCGCCGGCACCGGACCGGTCGTACACATCGGCATCCGCGAGTCGCGAGCGGAGCTCGTGGCCGACGTCGACGCCCTGCGCGATATCCGGCGACTGGCGGTCCAGTGCGGTGATCACCGAGCAGGCATTGCCATCGAACCCGTAGGTCCCGCTGTCGTAACCGATATCGCGAATCGCCTGCCGCACCGTCTCGGTGAAGTCGATGGATCCGGACGTGGTGATCTCACCGGCGAGCAGGACCAGGCCCGTCGTCACGAGAGTCTCGCACGCGACACGGGACGCTCGATCCTCGGCCAGCGCCGCGTCCAGGATCGCGTCCGAGATCCGGTCGGCCATCTTGTCGGGATGACCTTCCGTCACCGACTCGGACGTGAAGAGATACTCGTCGCCGCCTGTGGCATTGCTGCTCATGACACCGCCCATCCGTGATAGTGATCTGTGTGTTGTCGGGTCGAGCACGGCCACCGGCCGTGCTCCTGTCCCGTCAGTCGGCAAAGACCGTGGTGTGGTTGCCGGTCACGAGAACGCGGTCCTCGCTGTGCCACGACACCGCCCTACCGAGTACGTCCCGTTCCACATATCGCCCGAGCCGTCGCAGCTCGCCGGGCTCGTGCCGATGACTCACCCGGCACACCCCCTGTTCGATGATCGGTCCAGCATCGAGCTCTTCTGTGACATAGTGCGCCGTCGCCCCGATGAGTTTCACGCCGCGCGCGGCCGCGGCCTTGTACGGATTCGCTCCCGGAAACGCAGGCAGCAATCCATGATGTATGTTGATGATCTTTTCCGGGAAGTACTCGAGGAACTTGGGAGTCAGCACCTGCATGTAACGAGCCAGCACGATGAAGTCGACCGCACCGTAGAGCAATTCGAGTTGCCGGTCCTCCGCGTACCGTTTGCGGTCCGCGGTAACCGGGATATGGTGATAAGGAATACCCGACGGTCGAACCATTCCCGCGAGGTCGGCGTGATTCGATATGACCATGGACACTTTCGCCGGTACGTCGCCCGAGTCACATCGCCACAGCAGATCCTGCAGCACGTGACCTTCCCGGGAGACCATCACCGCCATCCGCTTGACGTCGGTGGCCGGGACGATCCGCCACGTGATGCCGCGTGCGCCTGCGAGATCGGCGAACCGGTCGCCGAGCCTGTCCCACCAGGCATCCGACGGCTCGCCGGAGAACTCGACACGCAGCGCATCCGTCTCGCTGCCATCGTCGATGCAGCGCTGATCGCACTCGAGCACGGTCGCACCCAGGGGCTCGAGACACGCGAGCACGGTGGAGAGGACACCCGCGCGTCGTGGACCCGATGCCACCACGCGCCCTGCCACGTGCGATCGCGGTGCGTGCGGCGCGGCGTTCGGCAGCGCCGCAGGTTCCGCAACGGCGTCACCTGCCAGCATGAACCGGCCACCTCCCATACGTCTCGACTGTTTCCGGTGCACCGGTTCGATCCCCGGCCGCAATCGCCGACCTCACGGTTTCGGACGTTTCTCCGTTATTCTCACCGGCCGCACGACCACGAGTCCATCGACAGGACGGAACTTTCTTCGGCTCCCATTGATGCACCTCGCCGACGAACCTGTTCCCGGGTCCCGACGGCGCACGGAAACGGCACGGAATTCCGGGCGGAACGAGAATCGGGATACGTGTCATTCACCGAACCCCATACGCAGTTGGAGTTCGGCTACGAGGCGTTCCGTCGGGTTGTTGATGTCGATTCCGCAGAGTTCTTGGATACGACCGAGCCGGTATCGGAGTGTATTTCGATGCACGCACAACCTCTTGGAGGCTTTCGTGAGGTCGCACTGCGCGTCGAAGTACTCGCGCAAGGTCGTGACGTAATCGACGTTCCTGGCCTTGTCGATGTCGCTGAGAAGTTGAATCGCTCCACGGAGCAGGTGCGTTCGCTCGCGCATGAGCTCGCGCAGCTCGGCGAGGATGACGCTCGACCGCAGCTCGGCGAGGCCGGTGACGCGCGAACCCTCCGTCCCGGAGGTCAGTCGCATGACACGATCGACCTCGTCGCGACCTCTTGGTAATGCCGCCAGGTCCGGCAGCGTGTCGCTGATCGCGGCTACGGCATCGGTCCGCAGCTGGTTCTCGACGTGGTCGAGAATCGATTCCGCGAGCTCCCGCATCTCACCGTGCGTCCCATGAGCCTCCGGCACAAGGGCGTACACACGACCACCCAGCGATGCCGCGCTGCCGCGGATCCCGGCGAGCTCGAGACGGAGCACGACAAGCTCCTCGATGAGCAGATGCGCGTTCACCAGCCGCTCGCCGGCGCGTGACCGGAAGGCTACGAGGCGGAACGACTCGTCCTTGTCGACTCCCAGGCAGCCTGCGAGCACGTCCGGCGACCCGCCACCTTCGATCACGCCGCGCAACAGCTCACCACGCATGCGCCGCTCGGTGTCGCCTGCCGTCCGCAAGCGAACGAGAAGCCCCGATGCGATGCGCGCTATATCGATCAACGAGGCACCACTCGCCTCCCGGGACTTCTCCGGGGACACGGTGACCCAGATGTAACCGAGGATGTCTACCCCGGCACGGATCGGAACGACCAGCCGGGGACGGTGGCCAACCGGCTCGATCCGGGTCGGCCGGTGCGCACCGCGCACACGCTGAAGCGAGCCGCTGTCGCGGAGCCAGCTCATGACATACGGCGGCGGACGGCGGTGCAGGATCGACAGGCGGCGCAGCTCGTCGGCCTCCTCGTCCAGGTTCGAGTACGCCAGCACCTGCATCTCGGAGTCATACAGCTCGACAGGGCCCGAGCAGACCGCGGCGGCCGCGTTCGCGAGGGAAAACAGGTCACCGATAGGAGTGCGGTGGCCCGACTCGGCGGACACCGAGGCTGCCGTCACGATCGCCCGCAGGTCGGTGTACAACCTGTCCCAGGACAGCTCCTGCGGTGCGGCCAGGACGGCGACCCCGTGCGCATCGGCCTCGGAACGCACCCACGACGGATGGTCGGGCTGCTTGATCACCACTGCCGCGGCGCCTGCCCGGGCGGCGGCCCGCAGGACCTGCGATACCGAGGATGCCGTGGCCAGTCCGACCGCGAGCACGACGTCACCGGGCTCGATGCGAGCGAAGCCGCCGGAGTCCCAGATCAGTACCCCACGTAGCGACACATCCAGCCCGTGCGGTGCGCAGATGACATCGAGCGCCTGCTCGCCGGCCTGCCCGAGCACATCGCGAAGCGACGGCGGGCCCGGTGCGCCGTCGCCGCTGACGACATCGCTCGTGACAAGTCCCTCGCAGCCGTTGGCCATCGGGGCACTCTCCAGACTCACCCTATCGACGATCGTCATAGCAGGAGCACCTCTTCGCAGTCGACGTGATCTGGCCGTTGTCCCATGGCGGCGCCCGGAGGCAGCACCGTGACAACCGCACGGTCATACCTAGATGCGAGGTGTCGACGGTGCCTCGGTCACTCGTATGGGGGATAACTGTCCCGGTGTGCAGCGACGGGGCTGGACACGCGCTGAACCAGGGCTATGATTTGCGCTAATCCTCACAGTGGCCTCGTCTAGAATCCGGACGATGACAGAGAAACCGCCGCAGCCGCCGTCACGCACGCTGCCCGTCGAGGTGACGCGGTTCGTGGGTAGGCGGCGCGAGCTGAACGAGGCGAAGCGCCTCTTCGCGCTCACCCATCTCGTCACGTTGACCGGAGTCGGCGGTTCCGGGAAGACACGGATGGCGGCGCGGCTCGCACGCGAGCTCGAGCGGGCTTTCCCCGACGGAATCTGCTTCGTCCGGCTCGCCGAACTGCAGGATTCCTCGCTGCTCGGGCATACTGTAGCCGACGCGCTCGGGCTGCGCGAAGTCTCGCGGCAGTGGCGGATCGAAACGCTCACCGAATATCTCGCCACGCGACAGTTGCTGCTCGTGCTCGACAACTGCGAGCACGTGCTGGACGCATGCGCCACCCTGGCAGACGAGCTCCTGCAGACCGCGCCGGACGTGCGAATCCTCGCCACCAGCCGCGAGCCGCTCGGCATCGCCGGCGAGAGCACGCTGTCCGTCCCCCCGCTCACGGTTCCCGATCCCGCGTGCTCGTCTGCGGCGAGTCTCGTGCAATACGACTCGGTCAACCTGTTCCTGGACCGCGCGAACTCGGCCGTCCCCGGCTTCCAGCTCACCGAGGCCAACCGTACGGCTGTCGCGACGTTGTGCCACGCGCTCGACGGCTTACCGCTCGCGCTGGAGCTCGCCGCCATCCGGCTGCGCGCGCTGTCACTCGACCAGATCGTAGAGCGGATCACCGATCGCTACAATCTGCTCACTTCCGGTAGCAGGAATGCTCCCGACCGGCAGAAAACGCTCTGGGCGTTGATCACGTGGAGTTTCGAGCTGTGCTCGCCCAAGGAGCAGGCCCTCTGGTGCAGGCTGACCGTCTTCTCCGGTGGCATCGAGCTCGACGCCGCCGAAGAGGTCTGCTCCGACGGCCACATACCTGGTTCGGAAATCTTCGATGTACTGGCCTCGCTGGTGGACAAATCCATCCTGATACGCGAGGACCACGGAACGCGCGTCCGTTACCAGCTTCTCGAGACGATCCGGCAGTACGGGCAACAGCGTCTCCGCGGTTCCGGTGAACTGGCGTGGTGGCGACGGCGTCACCGGGACTTCTATGCCGATCTCGTGGCACGGACCTTCGCGGAATGGATCGGGCCGGAACAAGCGCAGCGGCTCGACCGGCTGCGGCGTGACCACACGAATATCCGTGCGGCACTCGAGTACTGCGTCTCCGAGCCCGGTGAGGAGGACGCCGCCTTACGCCTGGCGAGCGACCTGTACTTCTACTGGCTCACCCGCGGGTTCATCAGCGAGGGGCGCCACTGGCTGGACCTCGTACTGGCGCGAACCACCAACCACGGCGAGCTCAAAGCCCATGCGCATTGCGTCGACGCGAACCTGGCCACTCTCCAGGACGATCCCGAGACCGCCGCCGAGCAGCTCGCCGAGGCGGACACCATCGCGCAGCGCGTCGGCGACAGTCGCTGCATGGCCTACGTAGCACAGGGTCGTGCTCTAGCTGCCATGTACGCCGACGAGCCGGCGGAGGCCATCGCGGTGTTCGAGTACGCGCTCGAGATCTGTGACCAGATCGGCGACCGTATCGGTGCCGCTTTCACGCTGTTCCTGCACAGCCTTACCGCCGTTCTCAACGGGGATCCGACCAAGGCCGAAGAGTCGCATCGCCGCTGTCAGGCACTGACAGAGCCCGCAGGCGAGCTGTGGATCCGGTCCTATTCGCTGTGGGCCGCGTCGCTCAACGCCTGGCAGCAAGGCGATATCGACCTGGCACTCCAGCGAGCCTTCGACGGTCTGAACATCAAGTGGGCCATCGACGACCAGCTCGGCATCGCGGAGTGCTTCGAGGCGATAGCCTGGATCGAAGCAACGCGTCATCGCTGCGAGCGCGCTGCCACCATCCTCGGCGCGGCGGACACGATATGGCGCGCCATGGGCATGTCGCTGAGCACCATCCCCGGCCTCAACCGGTACCGGGCAGAGAGCGTCGCGCGCGCACGCCGCATCGGCGAACGCCCCTTCACGTCGGCGTTCCGAACCGGCACCAGGATGGGTATCGACGAGGCCGTCAGGTTCGCTCTCGAGAAGACCGGCGACGAGGAACCCGCCAGGGGACACGACGCGGCCTCAGTACAACTCACCCGACGCGAATCCGAGATCGCGAACCTCGTCGCCGAAGGACTCAGCAATCGCGAGATCGCCACCCGGCTGGTGATCTCGAGGCGTACCGTCGAAGCTCATGTGGAGCACGTGCTCGCCAAGCTCGGCTTCACGTCCCGGGCACAGATCGCCGCATGGGTGACCGAGCGTGACGCCCGCACCGAGGCGGTCTGATCACGCGGAATGTAGACGGCGGCGTCCGTCGACGGCAGCGAGCCGGGCGGTACAGCCGCTACGCGTGATGATGAGCCGGAGCTACCGTGCTCAGCTTGCGGATGGCCCGGTGCTGCAGGGCCCTGACCGCGTTCTCGGTCCGGTGCATCAGATCGGCTGTCTCGCGCACCGAGAGCTGCTCGATGAAGCGGAGCCGCAGGCACGTGGCCTGATCCTGCGGCAACAGTTCGAGCAGCGCCGCGACGGAGTCACGCATCTCCCGCATCGCCAACTCGTGCTCCGGGCCCATGACCGTATCGACATCCTCGGGTACGAACTCCGTGGGAACTTCCCGCCGATGCCTGGCCGAGTTGTAGTGATCACGCACGATGTTCCTCGTGATCGTGAACAACCATGGCTGTACACCCGCGCCCGCGCAGGAGAACTGCGACCTCCGGGTGAGCGCGCGGAGGAAGGTCTCACTCGTGCAATCCTCCGCCGTCGCCACGTCAGCGGTCCGCGAGATGCTGAACTGGCGTACTGCCTGCCCGTAGTCCTCGTACCACTCGGCGATACTCGACTCGCAGCTACAGCGCCCGCGAACCGGCGCGTCTCCATCCCTGACCTGGCACGGGCGTTGGTAGCGCCGCGGAGCTTCGCTGTGCGCGCTATCGTTCCCCGTGGCCACCTGCCGGCTTCCCGCACCGCGCACGGTCATCGCGAATGCACCTCGATGACACTGGGGATCCGCTCGAGCTTACCCCGCAGCAATCTCGCGTCATCGGTCGTCCCGGCCACCGTGTACTCGGCGGCCCAGGTACTCGGTTCCGAGACGGGATAGGCGTGGAAGTCGGTGACCCGGTAACGATGGCTCCGGAGCTTTCCCATGATACGGTTCACTCCGTCGAATCCATCCGCGACAGTCACAGTATGCCCGAAACTCTCCGCCACCGTGCCGCCATCGCGTTCCGGCCCCGCCTCGTGCGGGTGTTCGTACCGGGTACTCGCGTGCTGGGTAGTCGCTGTCATGAATGCCTAACCACACGATCTCGGAGACAATGGACTGCGTGGTTCCCATGCGGGACTGACAGAACGGGAACCCCGTCCGGCAGTCGCGCCTTCCGCCGTACCCCTGCTCACCTCAGCGTACGCGGAGAATGGAACAGCGCATGGTCACATCGTAAGACCGCGATATCACCACGTCATTGGCGAGAAGTCTGAACATTCGGGCCTTCAGTCGTGCGTGCCGACCATCGCGCCGGCGTGACGGGGCTCGACCATCAGTAGTACATGATCACGTGCACGACCGCGAGCAGGAACCACAGTACGCCGGTAATCCGGAATGCCGTACTTCCCCTCCGCAACGACTTCTCCCGGACATGTCGTCCATGGTCCGACAACGACGGTGAGACCAGCGTCGCCGCGTGCCGTCTACCCCACGTACCGAACGCGAAGGACACGATCGCGAACAGCACCAGCAGGAACGACATCGTCATCGCGGCACGCCACCGTCCTCGCTCCCATCACCTGTGCTTCCAGGTTGTTCGGGACCGGTCGGTGGTGCGTCCGGTTCCGCCGGGCGGTAGGCGTCGGCGTACTCGACGTCGGCTTCACGGATTCGCTCGCCGAGCCAATCGCGCCAGATCTCGAGATCCCGCTCGGATTCCAGCGTCCGCCGTAGCTCTTCCCGGGCTTCCTCGAAGGTCAGCTCGCGTTCGTCCACGACCTCGACCACGTAGCCGACATTCCAGCCGTGCTCGGTTTCCACGGGGCCGAACGTGTCACCTTCCGCCGCGCTGAATGCGGCTTCACCGTAGCGCTCGTCGAGCTGCCGCTCCCGCACGAGGCCGAGGTCACCATCCTGTTCGCGGGTACTCGCATCGAGGGAGTGGCGGCGTGCCAGGGTGGCGAAGTCCGCTCCGTCCGCGAGTCGGTCCAGCAGCTCTCGCGCCTCGCTCTCGGAAGCGACCACGATATTGCGCAACCGCCGTTGTTCCGGTGCGACCATCTCGTCCTGGCGCTCCGCGAATGCCGTACGGACGTCGTCCTCGGTGATCTCGTCGGCGTCAGCGGTAACCTCGTCCATGAGGCGCGAGGTGGTCTCCTGGCGTTTGATCTCGTCGAGAACGTCCTCTTCGGAGGCCCCCGCGTTACCGAGCAGGTCGATGAACGCCGCCCGGCCGCCCTCGCCCATCCGCTTCTCGATCATGTCATCGAGGTGATCGCGTGCCGTCTTGTCGGAAACCTCGATACCGCGCTCACGCGCGGCGTTCTCCAGGATCATGCCGACGGCCATCGCCTTCGCCGAGTCCCGCCGGAACGTCTCCGCCTGTTCGTCGCCGTCGGCCGGACGCCGGATTCCGTACAGGGCCTCGAGGACGTCGACACGCTCGTCGAATTCACTCTCGGTCACCACGACGTCGCCGATCCGCAACGCGGCGTCATCGGGAAGGCCGGTCAGGCGGTCGATCGCGAAGGGAGTGGCGCCACCCGCCACGACGATCGCCACGGCGGTCGCGGCGATGGCACGTGCTCGCGTGGTGCCGGACACGAGTCTGCCCAGCGCGGCCGTCACCCCCTTGGCAGCGGCCGTCCCGCCGGTGAGGACACTACGAATGACCCGCTTCATACCCTCGACTCCTTCCCGCGCGTCACACGCGGACGCGCTCAGCTGTCGGTGGGGAGGCGTCGGCGAGGTGACTGTCCTGCCGCCGGCGCGCCCTGAACGTGCCTCGTACCACCTGCGCTGCGACGAAGGACAGCACGACGGCCCCGGCCAGTACCATCCCGAACTCGCGCAGTACCGCCAGCCCCGACAGGGTCAGCGCCAGGTAGCCCAGGGACGCAGACAAGGCCGCCACCGCGACCGTGCGCGCCAGGGAGCGTGTGCCGCTACCGGCCCGGTCGCCAAGCATGACCGTGTACTCGCACGCCACGGCCGTCGTGAGCGAGCCGAGCACCATGGTCAGCGGGGTCATGTCGATGTCGAGCGCCCAGAGCCCAGCCAGCCCCCAACCGGTTGCCAGCATCGCCGCGGCGACGGCGCGGATCGCGTCGCCGCGGCGGCGCAGGCCCACCAGCAGTACGGTACCCGCACCGAGCACGCCGAGCCCGTTGGTCACGTACCGGTTGTCCGTCATCAGCTCATACGCCCGTGCCGCGGTTACCGGCAGTCCCACGAGGTCCGCTTCGACACCGTCCGGCGGCTCGGGAATGCCCGCACGGACGTCCTCGAGCAGCTCCTGTTGCGTTGCCAGGTCTTGCAGCCCCAGCTGGAAACTCATGGCGGCGAAACGTTCATCGCTGCGTACGACCGCGCGCGTGAGGTACTCCGGCATGAGGCGCATCCCGGACCGCACCTGTTCGGCTGTCGGTTCCGGCCCCAGGAACTCGAGCAGGCCCGGTGGCGTCAGGATCGGTGTGAGCTCCCCACCATGCTGCAGCACGATCGCGTCCTGTGCCGCGCGCATCCAGGCGAGCACCTCCGGGTCCAGCACGTTGTCCCCCCGGACCAGCACCTGAACCTCCCCGGAGGCTCCCAGCACCTCTTCCGCGTGACCGGCGTGCTCCATGGCAGGCAGTCCTTCGGCGAGCGCGTCCGGTCGCGCCTCGACATCGAGGCTTCGCAGCGCCGACCACCCCGCCGCGGCCAGCACCGCGAGCAGCACGAACACGCTCACTCGCAGCGGCAACCCCAGCCGGCTCCCCGCTCCCCTGCCGCCGGTGTTCCCGCCGGCCGGAATACCGGCGGGACCGTCATCACCAGCGGCGCCACGTTCGTCACGTGCCGCGGCCTCGACGGCGCCGGCAGCGCCCGGCACGGCGCTTCGCCCGTGTCGCGCGCTGCGGGTTCGCTGGATGGCCAGTGCCAGGGCGAGGGCGACCAGCTGCCCTGCGGCCAGCGCCACACCCAGCTCGCGGACGAACGGTAGCGGGGTGGCGGCCAGGGAACCGAACGCCGCCGCGCTCGACAGCGCCACGACGACGGCCCGCCGCCTGTCCGTCCGCCGTTCCAGGTACGCGGGAAAGTCGCTCGCGATACCGACCAGGATCGGCAGGAACGCGATGACCCCCAACGAGAGCGGCCGGTTGAGCCAGCCGAACCCGGCTAGCACCATGGCCGTGGCGCTGAGTGTCACGGCGATCGGTACGAGGCGCCTGCGCCGTCCGGGGAGCCATGGCACGAGTAGGTAGCTCGCACCGATGGTCAGGATCGCGGCCGCGCCGAGCAAGGGGACCTCTCGCCGGATCCGTTCCCCGAGTCCGCCCGTCACGGCGGGTACACCCGTGACCGTGACACGTTCGGTCGCCAGCTCGGCGGCGTCCACCTCGGCACGCACGCGGCGGAGAAGCTCCTCGGTTCCGGCCTGATCGAGCCCCTCCCTCGGGCGTACGAGGACGCTTACGGCGTCCGGCCGGGGCACCACGAAGTCCCATCGCGGTTTCGGTGTGTCACCGTCGCCGAAGATGACCTGTTCGACGAAGTCAGGGTTGTGTACCGTGGGTAGCCCGGCAGGCAAGCCCTGCACCAGCAGCCCACCGTACCGCTGGTCGAACTCGGCGACCGCCTCCTCGGCCCGCTCGGTGGCCGCGTCCTCGGACAGTCCCTCGCTCAACGCCTCCTCCCGAGCATCCTGCCGCAGGGCGTCACGGTTTCCGGACAGCGATGCCAGCATGTTCTGTGCCGAGGCCGCTATCTGGTTCAGGATCGTCGCCGGTCCGTACACAACGGACACGTCATCGAGTTCGGCGAGCGCGCCTTCGAGTCTCATGAGCACGGGCAGCTGCCCGGCGGAGAGTAGCTCGCGAGGCCCGTCCGATTCGGCTATCACCACGATCGGGTCGCCCCCGAACGAGCCGGCGGCCTCGTCGAGCAGTTCGAGCGATCGGTCATCGGCAGGGACGAACGAGTCCGGTCCTGTCTCGGTCGTCAGCCGGGACAGGCCCGCTACGGTGGCAAGTACGATGCCGGCCGCGAGCCCGACCGCAAGCACGCGCCGGATTGAGAGCCACGCACGGCAGGATCGCCAGCCCCTGGACACCGTCCGGCGTAACGTCCCAGGTCGGCCCGCCGGGCGGAACCGTGCGGCGGCGACGCGGCACGCTGTACCGGCCCGCCGCACGGCACCGAAACCGGACCGGAGCCGTCTCATTCCGAATCCGGTTCCTCACGCGGGTCGGGGTCGCGTTCCACCTTCGGGTACTCCCGGTCGAACGAACCCGGGTCCGCGCCGGCGCCGGGCTCGGGTATCGGGTTCTTGTACGAAAGCACCTCCCCGGTCTCCAGCGGCGACACCACCGACATGTCGTTCAGGATGGGCATGAGCCGGAAGTAGTGGACGCCTGCTTCGTCGGTGTAGCGCGAGATGGCGTTGAAGTTGGCGAACCATGCGGCGATCTCCGGACCGTACGGCTCGAGATAGGCCAGCATCGGGTTCACGTCGCGCAACATCGCGATGGATTCGGGAATCAGTTCGGCCATGTCGCCGGAGAATCGCGGCAGGCGGTCCAGCGTCGGCGGTGCCTTGTCGAGGGTGCCGGACAGCGAGGGCAGCAGCCCGCGAAGGTCCGCGCTGGTGGCGGGCAGCTCGGCGAGCGCGTCGCTGAGGTGTGGTGCCGCCTCGCTCAGGTTGGCCGCCACCGGGGCCAGCGACCCCGACAGCTCGGTGAGGCTGTCACCCGCACTATCCGCGCTCGCCAGCACACCGGGAAGCTTTCGCATCGTCCCGGAGATCGCCTCGCGCTGCGCCGACGTGGCCGCGGTGAGACGGTCGGTGTTCTCGACCATCCTCGCGATCGCGCCCTCACTCGTATCCAGCGCCGACAGTAGCGATTCGGTGTGCCCCGCGAGCGCGGTCAGATCCTCGGACTGGGCGGCGATCGCATCCAGAGCCGTGTGCCCGTCACGCCCCAGATCGCCGAGCCCTGCCAGGGTATCCGCGAAATCCTCGCTCGTTCCCGCTGTGCCTTCGCCTACCGACTGCATCAGGCTGCTCATGGCATCGCGGGTCTCGGGGTCCAGGCTCTCCAGCACGTCCCGCAGCTGAGTGCTGTGTCGGGTCGCATCGCGCGGCAGCGTCGTACCCGACTCGATGGGCTCGCCGTCCCCGTCGCGCACCTCGAGGTAGGTCTCCTCCACCAGCGACCGCGCGCCGACACGGACGGTCGCTCCCTCGTGCAGCGGTACGTGTTCGGAGTACAGCGACATCACCGCCTCGACGTGGTCGTCGTGATGCTCGATGGCTTGCACATCGCCCACCTGAACACCCGCGATACGTACCTGGCCGCCCTGGACGAGATTGTCCGCGTCTTCCAGCTGCGCGGAGACCTCGTAGACGTGTGGTTCGTTGAGCAGCGGAATACGCAGGTGCGACCCGGAAAGCAGGTACAGCGCGATGATGATCCCCGCCACCACGAAACCGAGAACGGTCATCAGGCGAATGGCCGGAGTGGACCGCATCCGGATACTCATCATCGGCCTCCCTCGGATGTCTCGTCGGCTCCACCGGTTCCGCTCTCTTCGGGATCCGGGGCGTATCCACCCCGGCTACCGGGAAGCGAGCCGCCATCGGGCAGCGGGGCCACCGCGTGTCCGCGGATGATCGTGCCCCGCGCGTCGGTCGTGCTGAACACCGACGAGGTGTTGTAGACGAATGCCTGCAGGTCCGTCAGGTACGAGGTGACCAGTTCCGTGTCGTGGTCGAGCCCCTCCGAAATCGGCCGGGCGTCGTCCAGCGCGTGGTCGACGTCGTCGACAAGAGGACTCAGGCTCGCCACCACGGGCCTGGCCTTCTCCACGACCGGGCTCGCCTCGTCGACGGTCCTCCCGATCTGCTTCGTCGTCGCGCCGAGTCTGCTCAGCGCGTCCGGCAGTGACTCCGCTGCGGCATCGACATCGGCCAGCACGGGGTCCAGCTGTTCGGTCAGGTCCTGGGTCCCGGACAGGGCGCTCCGGAGCTCGTCGTTGAGTCCCGGCAGCTCCTCGAGCGTCGCTCGGAGATCAGCGTCATTGTCTTCCAGGATCCCCAGCGTCTCCTGGGCGGAGTCGGCGAGACTCGTGGCCCGCTCGTGATTGTCACCTGCGGCCGAGGCGATCCGGGACAGCCCCGTCATGAGCTCGCTGAGCTTGTCGCTCCGCGTTTGCAGCGCCTCCATCACTGGCCGGAGCCCGGTGAAGGTGCTCTCGGTGGCTTCCAGGCCGCCGGGTAGCTGCTCGGGGGCCCGTGCCAGGGCCACATCGGACTCGCGGAGCAACGCGTTGATCGCCCTCTGGGATCGTTCGTCCAGATTGTCCAGTACCTCGTCGGGCTGTATCGCCCGTTCCGTCTGGCTACTCGGTAGCTTGCCACCCTCGGGTAGTGGTTCCGCGGGCGAACCGCCGGGGTCGATCTCGACATACATCTGGTTGAGCGGGTTCACCGTGCGCATGACCGCCCGGGCGTCGTCGTGGATCACGTGCCCTTGCTCGATGCTGAACTCGAGCAAGGCGGTGCCGTTCCCGGTCACCTCCCAGTCGACGATCTGGCCGACCTCGACGCCGGCGATCGTCACCTGATGTTTGGTTTCCGGGTTGACCCCGGTGACGTTCTCGAACTCGGCCGCGAAAGTGTACCGCTCCTCCCAGGGCGGGACGAAATGGGCCTTGTAGAGGTTCACCGTCGCCGCGGTCAGGCCGAGCAGGACAAGCGCGGCGACGACCAGTGTGTTGCGCCCGAGGCCGGGAACCGTCCGCATGCGCTCCCAGCTACGGCGCAGGGAGAGGTGCTTTCTCCTCACCGTGAACCTCCTCCCTCCGTTGGCAGGGACGGTGTCGCCGGCGCGTCACCGTCGTTGTGATGCGGGCCGGGCGAGGCCAGCCCGAGCGTCTCCAGGTACTGCTGCAGGCTCTTCGGCGTGCCACTACCGCCCACCGAGTTCGCCGCGATTCCCGCGGACAGGCGCGAGTGCCCGCCGGACCCGTCGTTCCAGGACAGTGCGTCGGCGCCACGGCTGGCCAGGTAGCCGAGCTCCACGTACAGTGGGTTCCCGCTCGACCCGCCGCCGGCATAATGCCCGCTGCCTTCCCACGGCGACAGCACGGTGTCGGATATCGGCCCCTCGAGCCGATCCAGCACCGGCCCCTCGACATCCCGCAGTACCCGGGTCGACTCGTCCGATACCGGGACCAGCTGCTCGACGACCGGGCGGGCCTGGTCGAGCAAGGGACGCAGGTTCTCGAGGAACGGCCGGGTGCGTTCCAGTACGGGATCCAGCTCGGCGAGCAGGCCGTCCAGTTCCCGGACCGTGGGCCGGGCGCTCTCGGCCGTCGAGATCAGCTGGTCCACGGTAGGTTGCAGGTCGCGGAGGCCGGCGCGGGTGGTGCGCAGCGTCTCGGGAAGGGTGGACGCGGCCTCGGCGAGCGGGGCACTTCCCTCGGCGAGCGCTGCCGTGCTGGCCTCGAGTGAGGACAGGATCTCGCCGAGCTGACCCTCCCGGTGTGTCAGGGCATCCGCTGCCGACTGGAAGCCCGCGACCAGTTCGGGAAGGTCGCGTGCCGGTCTGGTGCCACGGGTGGCCTCCAGTACGTCGCCGGTGGGCGGCAGCACGTCCGGGGCCGTCTCGAGCAGGTTCTCCAGCGCACCGGAACCTCCCTGGCGCAGCACCCCGTCGAGCTGGCCCACCGAGGCCCGGATGCCGTCCTTGGCCTCCTCGCTGCCGACCGCGGCCAGCACGTGTTCGAGCTCGACCGGCACGCTCGTCCGCTCCCGCGGGATCGTCTCGCCGTCGAACTCGCCGCCGCCGCCCGGCCGGAGCTCGACATAGTAGTTCCCGCCGAGCAGCAACGTGGGGCGGACGCTCGCGGACGGGCTGCTTCCGAGCTTCTCCGCCGCCTCGCTGTCGATCTGCATCGTGACGATCCACGACCCGCTGTCAGAGGGCTCACCACCGATCGCCGAGCCGACGATCACCCCACCCATCTTCACGTCGCTCTTGTGGTCGCGCAGCTGGTAGTCACGGGAGAACTCCGCTTGAACCCGCGTGGTGTCCGCGAACATTCCGGCGACCGTGTTCGTGATGCGCTCCTTGTTGTACAGGGCGGCCACGAACGCGAAGAACAGCACGAGGACCAGCAGGCCGGCAGTCGAGCGCGACACCCCGTTCACCGGCCTGGGCAGGCGCGCGGCAACGCGTCCCAGAGTCTTCATCGCACACCTCCCACGAGGTTCTCGGCCCGGTGATGATCGGCCTCGCCCGGTTCCGGGTAGACCTCCTGCTCGACGGCGCCCGGGCCGAGCAAGCCGCCCACCGTACGGATAACCGGGGAGGCGATCCCCAGCCGCGCGTAGTGCACACCGTCGACGTTCTCCGACGTCCAGCTGTGCCCGCGCACGAAGAACGTACCCATCTCGGGGGCGTAGGGCGCCAGCACACTCATCGGCGTTTCCAGGTCGTCGAGCGCACGCCGAACCTGTGGCGCGAGGGGCCGGGCGTCGGCGAACGTCCCGGACAGCTCACCCACGGCCGGTGTGGCCTTTTCCGCCACATCCGGCACCTTGCCGAACGGTTCGACAGACTCCCGCAGCACACCACGCAGGTCCTCCTCGGACTCGGACAATGCCCGAGCACCGGTCCGGAGCTCGTCGAACGCCGCCTGGGTATCACCGAGTGGCGCGTCGAGCTCCTGAAATGCCGTCCTCGCACTATCCAACGTGCCCGGAAGGCGCTGCAGCGACTCCGCCAAGGGCTCGCCACCATCGGCCGCGAGCGCCCGCAGCGTGGCATCCGTCTGTTCCAGGGCTCCTGCGATCTGCTCCTCACGCCCCGCGAACCGCGACGCCACCCGCTCGGCGCTGCGAAGCAGTGCAGGCAGGTCGGCGGCGTCGGCAGCCAGCGCGCTGGAGATCTCCCCGGCATCGGCCAGCAGTCCCGGGAAGGACTGTACGAAGTGCTGCAGGTCGCGACTCCGACCCGCCGCGCCGCTGCCCAGCTCGCGGATCGCGCTGGTGGCTCCTTCCCGGCTGGGCTCGTCGAGCACCTCGAAGAGCTCGTAGAGATCGGCGGAGTCCGTCGTCTGCTCCGCCGCGATGCGGTCGCCGTTGAGCTCACCGGCTTCCGGGCTTCCTGGCGAGAGCTCGACGAACTTGGCCGCGAGAACCGAGAAATCCCACACCTCGGCCGTAGCGTCCGCGTAGATGTCGACATCCCCGTCCAACCGCATCGTCACCACGGCGATGCCGTCCTCGTACTCGATGTCGGCGACCTTGCCGATCCGCACGCTGTTACGCCGGACCTCGTTGCCTTCCGACAGGCTGTCGGTATCGGTGAACTCGGCCTGCACCATGGTGCTGCTCTGCCACGGCAACCCCGTGTGGGCCGTACCGGCGAGGTAGAGGACGAGCACGATCCCTGCCAGCCCGGCGACGCCGGTGATCACCGTCGCCGCGACACTTCTCGACTCTCGTGGACCCATCGCTACTGACCTCCGAGCAGCTGGCCGAGCATGGACTGTTCCTGTTCCTCCGTCAGACCGGTCGCCTCGCCGTCCGGCGACGCGTCCGCCCCGTCGTCCTCGCCTCCGTCACTGTCTTCGGGACCGATCGGAGGTGGCAGCGTCGCTCCGGGAAGCGGCGTGTCCGGCACCACCTCCTCGGCCTCCGGCGCACCCGGGATCGCGCCCAGCCCCGTGGTTCCCAGGCCCCGGGGCGAGGAGACCACGGCGGCGCGGAAGTAGTGACTGAGCCCGTCGTAGCCCGAGGTGCTCAGCGACCAGCCCCGGACGAACTCCATGAGGTTGTCGAGCCGCTTGCTGAGCGCCTCATCCATGAGCGTCCTGCCGTGCGCGGCGACTCCGCGCAGGTCCTCGCCCGCGGGCTGGAGGGAGTCGAGCAACGGCTCGGCCTCGTCAAGCATCCGCTCGGCCCGCTCGAGAACCGGCGTCAGCGACGCCAGCGCGGGATCGACGGCGTCGGCGAAGCGGTGCAGCTCGCCGGCGACGTCGTTGAGGTCACCGGTCACCGGGCGCAGATCAGCCAACGTCGGTGTCGCGTCCTCGGACACTCCGGCGACCCGTGCCAGCGTCCGTTGCGCGTCCGCCAACGTCCCCGGCAGACGTTGCAGCGCCGCTCGCGTCTCCGCACTCCGCCGCGCGACCGTGGACAGCGTCAGCTCCGTCGAGTCCACCAGGCTGTCCAGTGTCTCGCCGCGGCCGTCCGCCAGCGCAGAGACGGCGGGCTGGACACTGTCGACGAGGTCCGTCAGCAGCTTGTTGTGCTCCCCGAGGATCGCGGCGAGCTCGTCCGTCTGCCGCATGGCCGGTTCCAGCGCCGCGATCCCGTCCGCGATCTGCTCGCCACGACCGTTGGCCGCCTCGCCCAGCGTCGTCAGAAGGGCGGCGAGCGCCGTTCCCGTCGGGTCGTCGACCTCGTTGAGGATGTCCTGCAGATCGACCACGCGGCCGGTGTTGTCCTCTGACAGCACCAGCGAGCCCTCAGCCAGCGGTTCCGAGCCCGAACCACGTTCCAGCTTGATGTAGCGCTCACCGAACAGGTCCTTCAACGTGATGGTGGCCCGAGCGTCCCGGTAGAGCGGCAGGACGGCGCGGTCCACGCTCATCACGACCTTCGCCCGCTCGTCTTCCAGCTCGATGGAATCGATCTCACCCACCGTGACACCGGACGCCTTGATCTCGTTACCGGGCACCATCGGGCTGGCATCCCCGAACCACGCGGTGATGGTCACGTCGTCCGTATCATCGGCCACGCCCGCAGTGGCCAGCACGACAGCCAGACCGGCAACGGCAACCATCGTCGCGATGCGGGCGCCCCGTGATCGCATCGTCGTCATCGCATCTCACTTCCGTGCGCATCGGTCCACGGCTGGTCGACCACTTCACCGGGTGGGGGTTCCTCGACAGACATCGGAGGCGTTCCCCCTGGCGGCTGGTCGTTCATCGCGGCGAGCCCCGCCTGGGCCAGCCCGCCCAGCCACACGTGGCCCTGCGAGTCGTAGGAGGCGTAGTCGCGTCCCCAGTTGTTGACCCAGCCGACTGCCTCCGGCATGTACGGGCGCAGGTGCGCCACCGCGGGATGCAGCTTGTTCATCGTGCGTGTCACCTGCGGGAGTACGCCGTGCGCCGAGTCGAGCAGGCCCGGCGTGTGATCCAGGAGTACCTGCGTCGCCTCCAGCGTCGGGCGCAGTTCCGCGACGCTCGGCCGCAGTTCCGACAGCACCGGACTCAGGTTGCGCGAGACCGACGTGAGCCGCTCGCTCGCCGGGCCGAAGTCCTCGAGCAACGGGACCGCCGCGTCCACCGCTTCGGGGACGTCGTCGAGCGTCTCGCGCGCGGCATCGAGAGTCCCGGGGAGCTCGCCGAGCCCCTCCGCGACGTTCTCCCGCTGTTCTGCCAGTCGATCCGTGGTACGGGTCAGGTTCTCCACCACGCCGGAGACATCGCCGTGTTGCTCGGCCAGCACACCGAGCATGTCCTCGAGCTGCTGCACCAGCCGCCGGATCGCGGGCCCGTCCTGCCCTACCGCGTCGAGCACTTCACCGAGTGCCCGAACGGCCGGTCCGGCGCTGGCCAGCGTCGCCTTGAGCTCCTCCTCGTTGCCGTCAACCGTCCGGTTCAGCCCGCGCAGCAGCGACGTCAGTTCCTCCCGCGTCTCCTCGTCCAGCGCAGCGAGAACCTGATCCACCTCGATCTGCGTGACCTCGCCCTCGTACATGGCACCGGAGGGGATCTCCGCGTTGTCGGCCGGACCCGGATCGACACTGAAGATCCGCTCACCGAGCACCGACTGCCACTCGACTCGCGCCGACGTCCCCTCGTGCAGCGGTGCGTGCGCCTCGTCGAGCGCGGCAGTGACGATGGCCTTGCCGTCGCGAACCTCGAGGTCACGCACCTCGCCGGCCTCCTGCCCGTCGATCCACACGAACGAGCCTTCGAGCAGTTGCGCTGCCGACGGCACGACGAAGTCGACCTCGTAGTCGTCCTCGGACGCCAGCGACGTGGCTGCCACGCCCCCGAGCACGCCGACCAGCACTCCGCCTATCAGCAGGGATCGCTTCCACATGTCATTCCATTCCCAACGGGCCGACCGAATCACCGGAGAGAAACTGCCGAACGAACGGATCCTCGGAGGCCATGGCCTCTTCCACCGGTCCGTAGTACACGAGCCGGCCCTGCCACAACACGCCTACGTAATCGCTGACCCGACGTGTCGTATTGATGTCGTGCGTGACGACCACGTACGTGCCACGGTGCTCCCGGTGCATCTCGACGATGAGATCGCACAACAAGCTCGTTCGCACCGGATCCAGGCCGGAATCCGGCTCGTCGAAGAGAAGTATGTCCGGGCGCATCACCAGCGCGCGGGCGAATCCCGCGCGCTTTTTCATACCGCCGGATATCTCGTTCGGCCGCTTCGTGGCCGCCCCGCTCAGACCCACCTCCGCGAGCCGGTCCGTCACGATATCGCGAATCTCCGACTCCCGCATCTCCGTATTTTTCCGAAGCGGGAAAGCGACGTTGTCGAATATGTCCATGGAGCCGAACAGCGCGCCGTCCTGAAACAGCACGCCGAACCGCTTCCGCATCTCCGAACGCTCACTCTCGCTCAGTGACCATATATTGTTGCCGAATACGTTGACCTCGCCGCGGTCCGGCTCCAGGAGCCCGACCATGTGCTTGAGAAGCACGCTCTTACCCGTGCCCGACGGACCCAGAATCGTCGTCACGGCGTTGTCGACGAAATCGATGTTCAAGCCACGTAGCACGTCAAACGTGCCGAACGACTTGTGCAGGTCGGTGACCTCGACCGCGTGACCGTTCGCCTGCGCGGACGCGCCGTCCCCCGGCCACCGTTCGCCGGCGTCCGACGGCACGGGCGGATCCGCCTCTCCGACACTGCTCACCGCATCGGGCATAACAACCTCCCAGTGATTCCTGGATGCTTTCTAGTTCCCGATAGGGATTACCACGTTTGTTCCGTAGAACAACTGGAACATGGCTCCCGCTCCGAGCAGGTTCACCATGACGAAGTTGAACGCCATGGATCGCGCCGTATTCTCACCGACACCTACCGGACCACCACTCGCGGTGTAACCGTAGTAACACGCGATGATGATGGCGAGCAGCGCAGTAATCATCGCCCAGAGCATCGACCGAACGAACATGTCCCCAGGGGTCGTAAACGCCCAGAACACCGAGTTGTAGCCGCCTACGGATACGGTTTTCAGTATGATCACGTTCGTTATGTAACTGCCGACGAAGGCCCACGAGAAGCCGGTGACGAACAGGAACGGGAACGCGATGATGGAGGCCCACACACGCGTACCGACCAGGAACGTCCTGGACGGTACGCCCATCACTTCCATGGCGTCGATTTCCTCGTTGATCCGCATCGCGCCGAGTTCCGCCACGATCCCGCAACCCACCTTGGCCGCGACGATATAGCCGAAGAAGACACACGAAGTACCCTTGAGTGTCGCGGCCGCCGTGACGAATCCGATGTAGGCCTGCGCGCCGATCGTCTCCAGGAAGTAATGGCTGACCTCGGCCACCATGACACCGCCGGTGAACACCAGCATCCAGACGACGACCGAGCTCGACAGGATCATGATCGCGCACTGGCGTATGATCTCGGTAGGAAAACGCAGTGCCTTGGGAAGCTCGACGATGGTACGTACGGTCCACTTCGAGACCAGCGCGATTTCCTCCAGATACCGTTGTTGCGCACCATCCGTAGCCGGTTGCGCGTCTCGAGTATCGGCGGACCGGTCGCTGACTGCTGTCATGAAAGCACTCCTGTTAGCGCGATACGGTCATCTCGGGAACGGTTGCGAGCAGCACCATGTTGAACAGGACGCTGACGATGAATACGGCTAGTACCGAAATGACGATCGCCTGGTTGACGGCACGTCCCAGACCTTCCGCTCCGGACGTGGCCCGTAGACCTTTGCTCGCGCACACGAATCCGATGATCAGACCTATCAGGATCATTTTGACCGCGTTGGCGAATATCTCGGGAACCGAGATGTTCATCATGAACTCGGTAAGGTAGGCGGCCTGCGACGTTCCACCGAGCAACGTTGCGACGAAGTAGCCTTGAACGACGATGGTCAGGATTCCGATAATATTGACGACCCAGGTCACGATCGCCAGCCCGATCACCCGTGGAAGCACGAGCATGCGCACCGGATCCTGTCCGAGAACCCGCAGCGCGTCGAGCTCCTCCCGGATCTTCCTGGCACCGATCTCGGTCGTCGTCGCGGTGCCCACCACACCGGCCACCACACTGCCCGCGATGAACGGCGCGATCTCCCTGATCAGGATGGCCACATAGATGGGCCCGAGGCGGTTCGGCGCGCCGAGGATCAGGAAGATGGACACCGCGAAGACCGCCAGCAGCATCCCGTAGCCGAGCATCGCGAAGATGCCGGGAACGATGGTTTTCTTCAACAGGTCGTACGTGTCGTCACGGACATCGCCCCAGTACCCGCGCGGTTCGCGTACCGCTGTCCGGATCGTCTGGCCCGCGAGTACCAGGGGCCCACCGACCTCCGTCGCGATGTTGCGTAGCGGGCCGGGAAGCGACCGCGTGACGGACCGAAGCCGGTTCCCGCCCGCACCGCGCGTGCCGTCGTCGGCGAGCACGGTTCGACGATTCGCCGGGGAACCGCGGTGTTCAGACATAATGGGGGCCTCGGTATTCTGACTCGTGCCAGCGAATCAGGACGTTCCCGTACCCGTCTCCGCCGCCGGTGCGCGAGTCCTCCGATCCGGGAGTGGAACCGCACAGCGGCCGGAATTGCGTCGATCCAATTCTCCGGCACAGTGAAAGCGCTTCATTCATTGCTGCCACAGTCGACAAGGCGCGGACTCCGTTCCGGGTCGGGCCGTCAAATGCTGGCTACGGCACTCTCTGATGTTGTTCGTAGTCTAGGTGGGGCCACTATCGGCGTCATTAGCAAAATCACAGAACCGGAGCACGTGAACTAGTGCACACTGCCAGCTCTTCCGGGAACCGCGACGAACTCGTGACCGGCTAGCTTTCCACCGGTTCGCGAGAACGGCTGCCCCGTACACCGATAAATCACCGAGCGGTGCGTATCCGGCCCGAAAGACGGCAAGCCCGGGGACGGCGGTACTCCACCTTCCCCGGGCTTGTTACCGGATGAGCCGTGATGGGCGCACCGGACGGCGCGCCCATCGCGAGCCTCACGCCGCGCTTTCATCCTGTTTCCGCAGTGCCTGCAGCACGGCGAACGGAGTGACCGGCAACTCGTTCACCGGGGCGCCGATCGCATCCGCCACGGCGCATCCGATCACCGCCGCGACCGGGACGATCGGGGGCTCGGCAGCCCCCTTGGCACCCAACGGCCCGTACGGGCACGGATTCTCGAGGATGGAGATGTCGATCGGCGGTGTGTCGGCCGCGATCGGCAACCGGTAGGACTCGAGGTCGTCGTCGACGACCTGGCCGCCACGTACACGCAGGTCCTCGTACAGCGCGTATCCCAGCCCCTGTACGACACCGCCCTGAATCTGCCCTTCGATCATCTGCGGGTTGATCGCACGCCCGACGTCTTGCACGACCGCGTACCGCAGGACCGTGACCTGGCCGGTCTCCGGGTCGACCTCGACCTCGGCATGGTGCGCGTGATAGGTCGCGGCGGTGAAGTGCGTGAACAGCGCTCCGGTCATGCAGCCACCGTCGAACTGCTCGGGAGGGGCGACGAACCCGCCCGACGCGATGATGGGACCGCTGGTCATCGACGCGGTCGCGGCTATGGCCGCGAGTCCCACCTGACGATCGGGCACCCCGTGCACATGCACGGAACCATCGGCGAGCTCGAGATCCTCCGGCGCCGCCTCGAGCAGGTCCGCCGCGACATCCAGGATCTGTTCCCGCACCTTCTTCCCGGCGTCGATCGTCGCGTTACCTGCGCCGAAGGTGGTCCTGCTTCCCTGCGCACCCAGGTCATATCCCCCTGTATCGGTGTCGGGCGATGTGACCAGCACGTCATGGAAGTCCACCCCGAGCTCGTCCGCGACGAGCTGACGGACACCGGTCGCGACGGCCCCGCTACCGATCTCGGTGGCGGCACTGGCGACCGTAACGGTGCCGTCCTCGTTCAGCTTCACGCTCGCGCTACCGGCCCCGGGGTTCGTCAACCAGGTAACGGGCACGATCGCGTGACCCCGGTACGGTCGCTTACTCGTCTCGAGCTGCTGCCACGGTCGCATGTTCTCCAGCTCATCCATCGCCTGCTGGAGGAACGGGCCATCGACCTCCTGACCGTTCACCATCACATCGCCCGACCCCATGAGGTTGTGCCGCCGGATGTCGCGCCGGTCCATACCGAGTTCCCGCGCTATGTGGTCCAGGTGCATCTCCTGGGCGAAGACACAGTACGGGCCGTTGACGCCACGGAACGCCGCTGTGGGCGGGGTGTTGGTGTAGACGACCTTGCTGACGTAACGCGCGTTGGGAACCCGGTAGGTGCTGCCCAGCACGAGCGATGCGACATTGGCGCACGCCACCGTCTCGCCGCTGCTGTTCGCCCCGTTGTCCGCGATGATCTCGCCTTCCTGGGCAAGGATGGAACCGTCCCTTGCTACCGCCGTCCGGAGCCGGACGATGCCGCCCTCCCGGGGCGCGCAGGTCCGCAGCTCCTCGCTCCGCGTGTTCACGATGCGCACGGGACGCCCGGACTTGCGCGCGAGAACACACGCGAACGGCTCGAGCATGATGTCGAGCTTGCCACCGAATCCTCCGCCGATGGCCGGTACGACCACCCGCACGTCGGACGGGCGCACGCCGAGTAGCTCCGCCGTTCTGCCGCGTACGTTGAACGGGAACTGCGTCGGCGTGTGCACGATGTACCGGCCTTCTTCGTACCGGGCCACCGCGGCATGCGGCTCGATAGAGTTCTGATGCTGCCGCTGCGTACGGAACTCGTCCTCGACGACGCGATAGGCCTGCTGGAACGCGGCGTCGACGTCGCCCTGTTCGATACGCGACTCCCACGCGAGATTGCCGGAACGTGGTCCCGGCACGATCGTCTCGTAGTTCTCCCAGTCGGGATGGATCAACCGCGCACCGTCGGTGAGCGCGTGGTCGGGATCGAGCACGGGCTCATGGGGGTCGAGGACCACCTCGATCGCCGCGAGGGCAGCCTCGGCCTGTGCCTCGGTGTCGGCGGCGACCGCCGCGAGAGCCTCACCGGCGTACCGGACCTCGTCCTTGGCGAACAACGACTGGTCCTTCAGCACGAAGAACATTCCGGACAGTCCGGGCGCGTCCACCGCTGTCGCGATGGCGCGCACGCCCGGCATGCTCGCGGCAGTGGACGTGTCCAGTGTGACGATCCGTGCCGCCGGGAGCGAGGAACGCAAGACCTTGCCGGTCAGCGCACCCGGCTCCGTATAGTCCATCCCGTAGCGTACGGAACCGCGAACCTTTCCCTCGCCGTCCGCGCGGCGAACGTTCTTTCCGACCGCCGTCATCGCCGGCCTCCCGAATCCGCGGCGACACTCGCCGCAGCCTCGACGAACTTGGTATACCCGGTGCAACGGCAGATGTTCCCGGTCAGCGCGGCGCGTACGTCGTCCTCGGTTACATGCTCCGCGCATTCGAGTAGCGCGGTGAGCGTCATCGCAACGCCGGGCACGCATGCCCCGCATTGCACCGCCCCGTGATCGAGCAATGCGCTCTGCACCGCGGTGAGTGGCTCGTCCGGCCTGGCGAGCCCTTCCACTGTTCGCACGTCACTGGAGTCGACGTTGGCGAGCGGGTACAAGCACGAGACGACCGGTGTCCCGTCCACGAGCACGGTACACGCTCCGCAGCGACCCTCCCCGCAGCCGAGCTTGGTCCCGGTGAGCCCGAAGCTTTCTCGCAGCACGGACAGCAACGATGTCATCCCCGCGACATCCGCCTCGACCTCGATGGGTTGGCCGTTCAGGGTAAATGCGTAGGTCATGGGGCGCTCCTAGATCGAATCGTGGGACAGGCGGTGTGCGACGCGGCGGATCAGCGACGGCAAGACCTCGCGGCGGTACCACGCGGGCGCGTCGAGGCCGTCCCGTGCCACGCACTCCATCGCGGCCTCTGTCGCGGCGGTCTCGATCGCGGTCGCATCACCGATGCGGTGCCCGATCAAGGCCGCTTCTGCCGCATGGCACAGCCGGGCTACCGGCTCCATGCTGCCGACGGCGAGACGGGCCGCGCGCACCACACCGTCGTCGACGTCGGCCGACAGCGCGACGTTGAGGATCGGATACTCCCCGGAGGAGCGCACGGTCAGGCGTTCGAACGCCGACACCCGGTTCCGCGGCGCGGGTAGGTGCACCCGGCTGATCACCTCTCCGGGCGGGCGCTGACCGCGCACCGGGAGGTACCGCTCCAGGCTCATCCGCGAGGTTCCCCCCGTCGTGTACAGCTCGACCTCCGTACCGGCGGCCAGCAACGCCGGGACGAGGTCGGCTTCGGCGAACCCGAGCGCGCGGATGTTCCCGCCGAGCGTCGCTACCGCCCGAACCTGCGGGAACGCGGACTGACGTGCGGCCTCCCGAATGCAGGTCAGGGCCGGGGGGCCGGTGAGCCCGGCAAGGCGGGCATGCGTCAGCCCGGCACCGAGAACGACCTCGTCCCCGATGGTCAGCTCCCTAAGTTCCGGGATCCGGCCGAGCGAAACGTAGGATTCCCGCAACGAGTGGCCGCGCGCGGGGGCCCGCATGACCCACGTACCGCCACCGAGGGCCTCGCCGCCCGTACCAAGCTCCAGCAGCATGCGCGCTGCCTCGTGCAACGTCGTAGCGCGATGCACGTCCGCGGTCGCTACTGTTCTCGTCATTCGGCCACCTCTTTCTCCGGCACCACTGAGCTGTGCGATCCGACCGGGAGTTGCTCGAAGGGAACGAAATCCTCGTCGACGCCGAATGCCGACGGACCGAAGACACGCAACGCCTCAGGGGTCCGCATCATCTCCGGTGTGGAGATGGCGAACACATGTACACGATTGCCGTAGCGGAGCGACTCCGCGGTGATCGGTTCTCCCGTCTCCATATGGAGCACCGTGACCAGGTCGGGAACGATGGCCCTCGTCCGGCCGTCGACCTTGGCCAGTAAGAACTCGTTCTGGAAGTCGATCGTGCAGCTCGCGTCGCCGTCGAACGCCGCGATGGTCGCTCTGCCTCGGGTGAAACCCTCGACTGTGCGGCGATCCACATCGACGACCTTGCCGGTGAAGATCACGTCCCCGCGTTCGTAGAGGGTATCGGCGAGCGCGTCCTTCAGCGCCCCCATCGGGTCGCGGTGTTGTTCACGCGCCTCCCGCAGCGTGCGTCCGAGGGCAAGGGCAAGCGACAGCGTCCCCGGTATGGCGGTCCGCCTGATATCCGCGCCGCGCATCCCGTACGCGGCGATATGGCTCACGCCACCCATCTGAACCGTGAGCACGCGTGCCCAGTTCTCCATCTTCTTGTTGTCGCTGCCGGTATCCACGATCGCCGTGTCTCCGCGTTCATCGGCTATCGCCAGCGGCGGACCGTCGACGCCGTACACCGCGAAGGTCTCCATCTGCAGCTCCGGAAACGCCCGTCCCATGCCATCGGCGTCCACAACGGGGATTCCGTGCCGCGCGGCGACGAACAGCGGGATGGTCGAGTTGATACCACCGGACTCGATGGGCATGGTGGCGGTAGCCCGTTGCCCGGTGTGCGCTTCGAGCGCGCGCAGGGCGTCGATCGCTTCGGTTCCCCCGGGGAGCCGCTCTACCAGCACGCTCGGCGCTCCCATGAAAGCCGTCGGGACGACGTAGTCGTCGTCGTCGAGCTCGTCTGGGCTGACGATCGTGACGCTACGCCCGTCGCGAAGCGCCTCGGACACCAGAGTGCGACCGATCGACGGGTCGCCACCACCGCCCGTGCCGAGTAGCGCGGCGCCACGGACCAGGTCCCGAAGGTCGTCACGGGTGAGTTCGAATGCCATGATATGTGCCCTTTCCCGGGTACGTCGGCGTCACATGTTCCCGGTCGATGAAGTCAGTCGTCCTGCAGGCTCAGGTCGCCTACAGCCTTGACACGGATGCGCGTAGCGTTGCCCGGCAAGTACGCGATCGGGAACTCTTCAACCTCGACGATCTCGACGGTTCCCGGCTCCGCACCGGCAGCCACCGCACTATCGGCAGCCTCCTGTTTGGCTTCGTCCAGTACGGCGTCACGGCGCCCCTGATCCACCGCGAATATCCGGTCCACCTCGCCCCCGATCTGGGCGATCGCCGCCCCGATGGCGTTGGCTACCGAGTAGTGGTCGGGACGGAGTACCTTCGGAGCGTCGCCCAGCTCATCGGGAAGGATGATGCTTCCTCCGCCGACAAGGACCACCGGCAGGGGTGCCGGACTGGTTCGCATCCGGTCCACAAGGCCCGCGACCTCGTCGGCCATCAGGGCCAGGCCTTCCCGCACGGTCGCGTCGTCCACGTGCCGCACGGCGTCCGGATCGCCCACCGTCGCCATGCCGCCCGCGACAGCGAGGTCGGTCGCTGTCGTGGTACGTCCACCGAAGACCAGCGCCTCCTCGCGGATCCGGTAACCCACGCTGTCCGGTCCGACGGTGACCCGACCGTTCTCCGTGCGAACCCGGCTACCGCCACCGATACCGATGGACAGCACGTCGGGCATGCGGAAGTTGGTGCGCACGCCACCCACGTCGACCTCGGATGTGGCCTCGCGGGGAAACCCGGACTGCAGTATGCCGACGTCGCTGGATGTCCCTCCGACATCGACGACAGCACATGTATCTAATCCGGACAGAAAGGCCGCGCCACGCATGGAGTTCGTCGGCCCGGAGGCGAAGGTCGCCACGGGGTACTTGCGTGCGAAGTCGACATCCATGAGTGTTCCGTCGTTCTGGCTGAGATAGAGCGGAGCATGGAAGCCGGCTTCGGCCAGCGTCGAGGCAAGTCCGGTGCACACGTGGTCGGCAAGCTCGCGCAGTGACGCGTTGATGATCGTCGCGTTCTCGCGCTCCAGCAGCCCCATACGCCCGATCTCATGGGACATACTCACGTGGACACCCGGTACACGGTCGGCTACCAGTGAGGCCACTTCGCGTTCCATCTCGGCGTTGACCGGACTGAAAACGGAGGATATCGCTACCGACCGCACGTCATGGTCGGCGAGCTGCCGGGTGACGGCATCCAGCTCCGCCCGGTCGAGCGGCGCGATCAGGCTGCCGTCGAACTCGTGACCACCGTGGCAGACGTAGGCCGTGCCGTTCATGGCCGTGACCAACCGTTCCGGCCAGTCCACCAGCGGAGGCAGCGCCGCTGTCGCCGGGAGTCCGAGCCGGATGACGGCCGTCGAGCACAGCCGGTTGGCCTCGACGATGGCGTTGATGAAATGGGTGGTCCCGATCATCACCGCCCGCACGCGCGACGGTTCGAACGGGTGCTGCCGCTGCAGATCGTCGATGGCGTCGACGATCCCGCTCGTCACATCAGCGCTTGTCGTCGCCTTCGACTCGGCCAGCACCGCCGCACTGTCCAGCAGCACCGCGTCCGTATTCGTGCCACCGACGTCGATACCAATGCGCATCCTGTCACCTCACCCCGCCGTTGACCCTGAACACTGTCGCGCCTGTTGATACCGAATGGACCATCGAAGGCCGTTCCCAGGAACATGTCAGTACCGACGCTTCGTTGCACGTTTTATAGACATGAAAAGACATATAATGATCTGGTTTCCGAAGAATACGATCGCGGGATTTTCCGGGCTTCCGTAACGATTACCCGTAGCCTAAGGTCGCGTATCCGCCCTGTCATTGGCCAAAAGACAGAAGCGAGCCGACACGGCTAGTGCACAGCGCCAACCCGTGCCGGTTACGGCAGCGTCCCCCCTCCAGCGGCTCACGACTACGTAGGTATGACCTGGGTAGTTCACCGGATGTGCCGGGATACTGCCGCCGTCAAGCTGTACTCGGTTGAACGCAACGGACCAGCGACCGGTTCGGGGAGGATTGGCCATGCCGATCGGTTCCGTTCCGCGGCCACGCCCTCACTGCCTGCGGCCCACGGTACTCACGTCCCGCCCCGGTGGGACGCCAACGGCGACATCTCGGCACCCGGCATCGCCACCACGCCGGGTTCGCGGGGTTGCCGTTCGACGTCGAAGACTACGAAGGCATCGTCACCATCAATCATCCGAGGAGATCATGGCCATGTTCGCCGAGTACCCGCTGAACGGGATCCCCTGCGCGGTCTGCGGTCAGCCGGCTACGACATTCATCCCGACGGTCGCCGTCCTGCACGAGCACGGATGGTGCCGGACGGGATCGAGCACGGGACCGGCCGTCGGTGCGGAGCCGGCTACGCACGCGGCACAGCCGGCACGTCACGGGGCACGAACAGCGCGGAGGAGAAAGCAGGCCGCGTGATCGCTACCGATCGTGACGGTCGTGGTTCGTCAGCGCCGGGCGTCGCCGCCCGGCGCTGACGAACCACGATTCACCCGACGCTCGCCCGGGAAGCGGCATACAGGGTGGTGCGCCGGTGCAGGGTGCGCCCCATGTTGCTGACGAGGGCGGCAAGGTGGTCCTCGTCGAGGGTCTGTCCGTGGCTGGCGCCCGCGGCGCGGCTGATGTTCTCGTCCATGAGTGTGCCGCCCATGTCGTTGACGCCTGCGGCCAGGAGTTGGGCCGCTCCGGTCGTGCCGAGTTTGACCCAGGATGCTTGGATGTTGTCGAGGTGCCCGTGGTAGACGATGCGCGCGATGGCGTGCATGAGGATGACCTCGCGCCAGGTGGGTCCTCTGCGGGCCGCTTGTTTGAGGTAGAGGGGGGCGGCCATGTGCACGAAGGGCAGGGGGACGAACTCGGTGAACCCGCCGGTCTGACGCTGGAGGGCGCGGGTGCGCAGCAGGTGACGGGCCCAGTGCCGGGGATCTTCGACGGTGCCGAACATGATCGTGATGTTCGACGCCAGCCCGACGTCGTGCGCGGTGCGGTGGGCGTCGAGCCATTGGTCGGTGGTGATCTTGTCGGGACAGATGATCGCGCGAATATCGTCATCGAGGATCTCGGCGGCGGTACCGGGAAGCGAGCTCAGTCCCGCGTCGCGCAGGCGGGTGAGGTAGTCGGCAAGGGGTTCGCCGAGGCGCCGTGCGCCTTCGGTGACCTCGAGAGCAGTGAACCCGTGGATGTGGAGCCCGGGTGCGGCTTCGCGGACCGCGCGGATGACGTCGAGGTAGAAGTCGCCGTCGAACTCGGGATGGATGCCGCCTTGCAGGCATACTTCGGTGGCACCGAGTTCGGCTGCCTCGCTGGCGCGCCCGGCGATGTCGTCCAGGGAAAGCAGGTAGGGACTGCCACGCAGGTTCAGCGACAGCGGACCCTTCGAGAACCCGCAGAACCGGCACTTGAACGTGCATACATTGGTGTAGTTGATATTGCGGTTGCGGACATAGGTCACGGTGTCACCGACAGCCGCGACGCGCAGCTCGTCCGCGAGTTCGGCCACGGCAGCCACCTCGGGACCGCGGGCGGCGAACAGCGTGACGATCTCGGACTCGCCCAGTTCCTGGCCGGCACGTGCGCCTGCCAGCACCTCGCCCACCGCACCTGTGGCGCGGGGGGTACCGGGCAGCAGAACGGGCGTGGCCCGGTCCGCACCGGCGTACCAGGCGGTTGAGCGGCGGCCGGAAAGCTCGACCTCGGCGCCGGTGCCGGCGTTACGGGCCTCGGTGTAGCGTTCCGGCAGGTGGATACCGGCATCGTCGCGGGCCAGCGCCTCGGCGTCGCTGCGATCGAGTACCGGGAAGCGCAGGTCCGGGTCCAGCCACCGCTGCGGGTCCCTGGCGTACTCGGGGTAGATGGTCAGCCGGGGTGCCAGCGTGTGGCCGGCGGCCTCGGTGACGCTGCGCAGGTGCTCCAGTTCGGGCCAGGGGCGTTCTGGGTTGACGTGATCGCGCGTGACCGGGGAAACCCCGCCCCAGTCGTCGATGCCGGCATGCAGCATGGAGCCGAGCTCGTCGGAGAGGTTGGGGGGCGCTTGTACGTGGATCTCGGCCGGCAGCACGAGCCGAGCCAGCGCGATCGTCCGGAGGAACTCGTCCCGCGGGCAGGCCGGGGCGTCGCGCATGGCGGTACCGGCTTTGGGCAGGAAATTCTGCACGATCACTTCCTGCACGTGCCCGTAGCGGCGGTGGGCCGCGGCGATCGCCTCCAGCCCGGCCAGCCGGTCGGCCGCGGTCTCACCGATGCCGACCAGGATGCCGGTGGTGAACGGAATCGCCAGCTGCCCAGCGTCCTCCAGGGTGGCCAGCCGCCGCTCGGGGTCCTTGTCCGGCGCTCCGCGGTGCGCTGCCAGATCGTCACGCAGTGACTCCAGCATCATGCCCTGGCTCGCGGTGACCGGACGGAGCATGGCGAGCTCGTCGGCGTCCAGCGCGCCCGCGTTGGCATGGGGCAGCAGCCCGGTCTCGGACAGCACCAGCCGGCACATCGCCGCGAGGTACTCCACGGTCGAGCCGTAACCGTGCTCCGCAAGCCACTCGCGTGCGGCCGGATACCGCAGCTCGGGCCGTTCCCCGAGGGTGAACAGCGCCTCGTGGCACCCGGCCCGGGCACCGCGTTCGGCCAGCTCCACCACCTGGTCCGGACTCATGTACGGCGACTCGACCGCGCCGGGGGCGGTGGCGAACGTGCAGTAGCCGCACCGGTCCCGGCACAGCGTGGTCAGTGGGAGGAACACCTTGGGCGAGTAGGTGACGCGGGAACCGACGCTGCGGTCGCGGATCTCCCGGGCGGTGGCGGTGAGCCGATCCAGCGGTCGTTCCAGTAGCCCGGTGTTGCCGTTCATGCTCGCGTTCCTTCCCATTGGCGGAGTTTGGGTGCGACGTCGGCGGAGAATTGTTCGAGGAATCGGTGCTGGTCGTGACCGGGTCCGTGCACGACAAGGTGGGTGAACCCCGCCTGGAGGTAGGGTTCGATCGCGCGCAGGGCCTCGTCCGGGTCCGCGGCCACGATCCAGCGCTGCCGCACCTGCTCGATCGGTAGTTCGTCGGCCAGCCGTTCCATCTCCTCGGCGGTGGTGACCGAGTGTTTCTGCTCGGCAGTCAGCGACAGCGGCGCCCAGAACCGGCAGTTCTCCAGGGCCCGTTCGTAGTCGCGGTCGTAGGAGATCTTGATTTCGATCATGCGGTCGATGCCCGCGGCGTCCCGCTCGGCCGCTGCCGCGCCTTCCTCCACGGCGGGCAGCAGCTTGTCGGTGTAGAGCTCCATACCCTTACCGCTGGTGCAGATGAACCCGTCGGCGGCGCGGCCGGCATAGCGGGCGACCATCGGCCCGCCCGCGGCGACGTAGACCGGCACCGGGGTCTCCGGCCGGTCGAAGATGCTGGCGTGGGCCAGCGTGTAGTAGTCGCCGTCGAAGGTGATGTCCTCGTCGGTCCACAGCTGTCGCATCAACCGCACCGACTCGCGCAACCGGGCGAAGCGTTCCTTGAACTCCGGCCACTCGCGGCCACTGACGGCCACCTCGTTGAGCGCCTCGCCCGTGCCGACACCGAGCATGACCCGGCCGGGATACAAACACCCCATGGTCGCGAAGGCCTGGGCCACCACCGCGGGGTTGTAGCGAAACGTCGGCGTCAGCACCGAGGTCCCCAGCTGCACGCGGCGGGTGCGCTCGCCCACCGCACTCATCCACGACAGCGCGAACGGCGCGTGCCCTCCGGTGCGGCGCCACGGCAGGAAATGGTCCGAGACCACCACGCTGTCCAGCCCCACCTCCTCGGCAAGCACCGAATACTCCACCAGGTCGCGGGGTGCGAACTGTTCGGCTGAGGCCTTATACCCGATCTTGAGTGGCATCGCAGGCTCCCTTCAGGTTGGCATCGACACCGCCCGCTGCGGCAGCGGGCGGTGTGCGGTGTGCGTGGGTGCGGTAGTGGTTCATCAGGCCGTGGGTGGAGCTGTCGTGCCGCGGCTGCGGGTGCGCGGCACGCAGATCGGCCAGCACGTCACCGGCCAGAGTCTTGCCGAGCTCCACACCCCACTGGTCGAACGGGTTGATGCCCCAGATCCAGCCCTGGGTGAAGGCCTTGTGCTCGTACAGGGCGACGAGCTGGCCGAGCGTGTAGGGCGTCAACCTCGGCAGCAGCACCGTGACACTCGGCCGGTTGCCGGGACACACGCGGTGCGGGCGCTGCCAGGCAGGCACGCCCGCAGCGGCGAGCTCGTCGGTGGTCCTGCCGAAAGCCAGCGCCTGCCCCTGGGCCAGAAGGTTGGCGACCAGCATGTCGTGATGCTCGGTATGATCATGCGCGGGCCGGCACACCCCGATGAACTCGCACGGCACCAGGCAGGTTCCCTGATGCAACAGTTGGAAGAACGCGTGCTGACCGTTGGTGCCAGGCTCGCCCCACACCACCGGAGCGGTATTGCCCTGCACGGGCCTGCCGGTACGGTCGACGGACTTGCCGTTGCTTTCCATCTCGAGCTGTTGCAGGTACGCGGGAAAGCGCGACAGCCGCTGATCGTAGGGCAACACCGCGTGGGCCGTCGTACCGAAATAGTTGCGATACCACACCCCGAGCAGCCCCAGCAGCACCGGCAGGTTGCGTCGCAGCGGTGCGGAACGGAAATGTTCGTCCATGCTGTGGGCGCCGGCCAGCAGCCGGTGGAACTGCTCGGGCCCGATGGCCAGCATCAGCGACAGCCCGATCGCCGAATGCAGCGAGCAACGGCCGCCGACCCAGTCCCAGAACTCGAACATCGCCTCGGAAGCGATACCGAACGCGGCGACCTCGTCGCGGTTGGTCGAGACCGCCACGAAATGGTGCGCGACCGCGTCGGCATCGCCGAGCGCGTCGACAAGCCACGCTCGTGCCGTACGCGCATTGGTCAGTGTCTCGGCGGTGGTGAACGTCTTGGAGGAGACCACGAACAGGGTGTGGGCAGGATCCACCCGCCGTAGCGTCTCGGCGAGGTCGTGACCGTCGATGTTGGAGACGAAATGCACCTCGATCCCGCCGCTGACATCGGCCGACAACGCCTGATAGGCCATCGCCGGGCCGAGATGGGACCCTCCGATGCCGATGTTGACCACCGACGTGATCCGTCCCCCGGTGTAGCCGCGCCACTGCCCGGTGCGCACCCGATCCACGAAGGCACCCATGCGATCCAGCACACGATGCACCCGCGAGATCACGTCGTAGCCACCCACCGTCAACGTCGTGTGCGCGGGCGTGCGCAGCGCGGTATGCAGCGCCGGTCGCGCCTCGGTGCAGTTGACGGGCTGCCCGCTCAGCAGGTCCTGGATGCCTTGCTCGAGGTGTCTCTCCCGCGCCATCCCGGCCAGCAGGTCGATCGTCTCGGCCGTGACGTGCGTCTTGGCATAGTCCAGATACAACCCGTCGTACTCGGCTACCAGCTCCGAGCCGCGCCCGGAATCGGCTGCGAACAACTCCCGCAGGTGCCTGCCGCGCATCGCGTGATGATGCACCTGCAACCGCGCCGCGGCCGGCCCGGCGTCCGGCCGCATCATCAGTGTTGCCTTTCCTGATGCCCGCCGAAGGCATGCCGCATCCCGGACAGCACACGATCGGCATAACCCCGGCTGCGCCGCGAGCTGAACCGTTCGTACAACGCCGCGGTCAGCACGTACGCCGGCACCCCCTCCTCCACCGCCGTCTGCACCGTCCAGCGTCCCTCCCCCGAGTCGGCCACATGCCCGGAGAACCCCTCCAGCTGCGGGTCGTCCCGCAGCACCCCGGCCGTCAGATCCAACAGCCAGGAACTGATCACACTCCCCCGCCGCCACACCTCGGCGATACGCGCGACATCCAGCTCGGAACCATCGACCTCGGCGTCGTCCGGCCGCACCCCGGCGCCGCCCCCGGTAGCGCCGTCGCCGATACCGGCTCGCTGCAGGATCTCCAGCCCTTCGGCCAGCGCGGCCATCTGACCGTACTCGATACCGTTGTGCACCATCTTGACGAAATGCCCCGCCCCCGCGGGCCCGCAATGCAGATACCCCAACTCGGCCGTATCGACGCCGTCGACCTGCCCGTTCGACTGCGCCCCGGCTGCCCCGTCCATGCCCCCTGGGGCCAGCGCGCGAAAGACCGGATCCAGCCACCGCACCGTCACGGTCTCCCCACCGATCATCAGGCAAAAACCCCGCTGCAGCCCGTACACCCCACCGCTGGTGCCCACATCCACGAACCGGATCCCGGCGACACCGAGCTCACGGGCTCGCGCAACCGAATCGCGATAGTAGGAATTGCCGCCATCGATCACCACATCACCCGGATCCAGCAACCCGGCCACCTCGTCCAGCACGCTGCCGGTGCGCTCGACCGGAACCATCAACCACACCACCCGCGGTGTGGCCAGACCGGCCACCAGCTCGGCAAGCGACGACGCCGTGCGGGCCCCGTCGGCCCGCAACGGCTCCACCGCCTCAGGGACCGAGTCATACACCACGCACCCGTGCCCGGCCCGCGTCAACCGCCGCGCCAGGTTCGCGCCCATCCGGCCGGCCCCGACCATGCCCACCTGCATCGCCATCTCCCAACTACCGTTCTCGCCGATACGTCACCGCACGCGGGCGATCGTCTTGTCCACATCCTCCAGCAGCCCGTTCCACGACTCCTGGAACGCGGCCACACCTTCGCTTTCCAACCGGCGCACCACCAGGTCGTAGTCCACACCCGCCGCGGCCAGCCGCCGGAACACGCTCCGGGCCTCGTCATAGCCGCCCCGGACGCGATCACCGCCGATCACACCGTGATCGGACACCGCCCGCCGCGTGACCTCCGGCATCGTGTTCACCGTCCGCGGCGCAACCAGCTCGGTCACGTAGCGTGTGTCGTCATACGCCGGGTCCTTCACCCCCGTCGATGCCCACAACGGGCGCTGCGGCCTGGCACCGGCCCGCTCGAGGTGCCGCCACCGATCACTGCGGCAGACATGTTCGAACCGCTCGTAGGCCAACCGCGCGTTCGCGATCGCAGCCTGTCCCCGCAACGCCGCGGCCTCCGTGGTGCCGGCCGCATCCAGCCGCCGATCCACCTCGGCATCCATCCTGCTGACGAAGAACGACGCCACGGACCCGATCCGCGACAGATCCCGGCCGGACTCGTACGCGGCCTCCAGGCCCTCCAGGAACCGCACCAGTACCGCCTGGTAACGATCCACCGAGAAGATCAACGTGACATTCACGTTGATTCCCTGACCCAGGCACGCCGCGACAGCAGGCAGTCCCGCCGCCGTCGCCGGAATCTTGATCAGCACATTCGGCCGGTCGACCATCCACCACAACAGTCGCGCCTCAGCCACCGTGCGCGCCGTATCGTGCGCCAGCCGCGGATCCACCTCGATCGACACCCAGCCATCACGGCCATCACTGGCGTCGTGCACGCCACGCAGGACATCGCACGCCCACCGCACATCGGCCGTGGTCAGTACGCGCACCACCTCGTCGGCCGAGAACCCCAGCTGCGCCAGGTCGACGAGTTCATCCGCGTAGGCGACATCCTCGCTCAACGAGCGGTGAAAGATCGTCGGGTTCGTCGTCACCCCCGTGATCTGGCCACTCCGTACCAGCGCCTCCAGGTTGCCGGACCGTAGACGCCTCCGGCTCAACTCGTCCAGCCAGACCGCCACACCGTTGGACGCCAGCTCCCGCAACGCCTCACCCATCCGGCGACTCCCTCCACACTCGCACAGCTCGACCACGATGTGCACGATTTCGTGCATCTATGTGAGCTACAGTGTGCATCAGCTCATCAGGTTCTTGTCAATATCGCACACGAAAACCAGGGAAAACAGCCCGCACAAACGTATCCCCGGAATTTCTCCCTCCTGCACAAGCTGATACAGTGTGCACGAAATCATGCACGACGGTCCGCTGGAGGGACTCCATGCTCGCTAGTACTCGTCGGCGCGAGATCCTGCACCGGCTCCTCGCCGACGGCTACGTCGAGGCCAGAGAGCTCGCCAACCGCATGGGCGTCGACACCTCGACCATTCGCCGGGACCTCGACGCTCTCGCCCGCGCCGGTCAGGTGCAACGCACCCACGGCGGCGCTCGCCCGGCCCCCGGCGTAGCGGGCGAGCTGCCCTACGCCATGAAACAGACCGAACGCCGCGGCGAGAAGACCGCGATCGCGGCTGCCGCCGCAGCCCTCGTACGGCCCGGTGACACCGTCATCCTCGACAGCGGCTCGACCACCTACGAGGTCGCCGCCGCCCTGCGCACCCACGAGAGTCTGACCGTGATCACCAACGACCTGCGCATCGCCAAGTTCGTCGCCACCGTCCCCGACATCCGGTTGCTGGTCACCGGCGGTGAACTGCTCGGATCGGTATACACACTCGTCGGCGACCGCGCCGAAGCCTTCCTGGCCGACTACGCCGCCGACTGGACCTTCCTCGGCGCCGATGCCATCCATCCTGCAGCAGGCATCACCAACACCAACACCCTCGAAGTCCCGATCAAGCGCGCGATGATCGCCGCGGCCGTCTCCACCATCGTCGTCACCGACAGCTCCAAGTTCGGTCACCACACCCTGGCCAAAGTGGCCGCCCTCGACGAGATAACCCAGATCATCACCGATCCTCAGCTGCCGACCGGCACAGCGGAACAGTACGGCGACCAGCTCACGCGCACGCCCTACCTGATCGAAACAGAGTCCAGTGCCGGATAGTCGCACGATCACGGACTCCCGCGACAACGCGACATACCAACCATTGCCCGATCGCTGCGGCCACGGTCGCCGGCGCGTACCGGGACCATGCCCGACCACGAATGTTTCGCGGGTACGAGCGAACCCATCGTCGTCACGGGTTCACACGTACTCGACTCGGCTCGCTGCTTGCTCATCGACGAACCAGAGAGTACGAGTCCGCCCGCGCGCACCTGCGGCGGGCAGTGCCTGCGAGTCACTTGTCGTCAGCGCCGTGGCCACCGCGCCCGCCTTGGCTGCTCCATCGGTGATCAGCCACACCTCATCGGCGCGACAGATCGAGGCGAGTGTCAGGGTGATACGTGTCGTAGGCGGCTTCGGACAGTCCCGCACGCCCACTGCCCCCGACTCCCACTCCGCTGCCGCGTGGGTGTGCGGGAAGAGGGAGCCGATGTGGCCCTCCTCCCCTACTCCGAGCAAGCATATGTCGAACAACGGGCGTCCAGCATCCAGCGAGTGGGCAGCGAGAATGTCGCGATAACCTGCCGCGGCAGCTTCCACGTCGGTACCGAACCGGCCGCCGCGCGCCTCCATCGCGTAGATCCGTTCCGGATCGACCGGAACGTGATCGAGGAGCGCCTCGCGCGCTTGCTGCTCGTTTCGCTCCGGATCGGCGCGATCCACGAAGCGCTCGTCGCTCCAGAACACATTCACTCTACTCCAGTCCACCGCGCTGTCAGTGCACATGCCGTACACCTGTCGCAGGACGGCGATCCCGGTCCTTCCGCCCGTGAGTACGACAGACGCCGCCCCCCGAGTCGCCTGCACGTCCACGATGCGCATGAGCAGCCGTGCGGCCACTGCCGCCGACAGTTCGTCGCTATCGGCATGCACGGACAGCTCTGGCCGGTCACCCGTCCGCGCCCGTGCTGGGGTGTGTGCCATCAAGAAACTCCTTCGCCGGACCGATGGTCACGCCACCGCAGGTGGGGGCGTGTCGACGTCGTTGTGCGGTGTCGATGCCCGCCGCACCGGCACCGTGCGGTGGCGGAACGGCCGGTAGCAGGTCGAGTACGGAATCCGGGTGGCGTGGCAGACCACACCAGACCTCCGGTCGGCATGCGGGCCAACGTACCGGCGCGTGCCCGGTCTTCGCAGCTCACAGGTGGGGCAAGACTGCCGACGCCGTGAGCCGCAGCTCGTCATGGACAGTGTCACCATTGACGGGAGCGAGCACGACGCTCGTGGCCCCTGCGGCGCGCAGCTCGGTGATCCGAGCGGCTACTTCGTCCGGATTCCCGGCAACGGCAAGCGTATCGATCCACTCGTCGGGCATTGCCTCGGCGAATCGGTCCGGTTCCCGCTCGAGCAGCTCCGCGACGTGGTCGTTGTAGCCGAACGCTCCGGTCAGGGGGTTCTTCGGACCGAGAACGGTGATGTACTGAGCGACCACCTGACGCACCGCGTCCCTGGCTCGCTTGCTGTCCTTGTCGACACTGAACAGCGCCAACGTGGGAGTGAGGTGATCGGTGCGCCCGGTCTCGGCCATGCCCTCGTGAATGTGCTTCGTGGCACCGTCCAGATAGGCAGTGCCGGTCAGGACGCTCATGACCGTGCCGTCGGCGATCCGGCCGGACAGCCGCAGCGATTTCGGTCCCACGACCCCGGTCAGCAGGGGCACTTCTTGTTCGGGGCAATGCGTGGCGGCGACTGAGCGGAACGTGAAGTAGTCACCCTCGGCGTCGAGGGTCTCTCCCGCGAGCAGACCACGGATTCCATCGATGCACTCGGTCAGCGCGGTCAACGGTGACTTCGCGGTCAGCCCCATCTGGTGCGTCCAGAACGGCACACCGTGCCCGATGCCCGGCAGGAACCTGCCAGGATAGGTCCGGGCCAGGGTGGCGATCTCCATGGCGGTGACGGCAGGATGCCGGGGCGTCGACGCGACTACCCCCAGCCCTACCTTGATTCGTTCCGTTGCCTGCAGCGCGAGGGCCGCGCCGGTGAATCCGCCGTAACAGAAGTAATCCTCGGCGACCCACACCTCCCCGTATCCGAGTTCCTCGGCCGCGGCGGCCACCGACGGAATCTTCTCCGGCGGGGTCGATGTGGTGACGAATACGCCGACAGGTGGCTCGTTCGACATTGGCTGCTCCTGATGCTGATCTCGACTCAATGTCCGAGTCTGATGGGCTTACTCACGCTCACGTTGGTCCGAATCCTGTCCTGTTCGCTCCGTCGCAGCGCGGGAGCGACGTGGCGCGATGAGGCGCCTCAGCCGTGCCCACAGGCTTCTGAGAATGATGCTTATCCCTTGCGGCTCGGGAGCGACGGTCCTTGCTGCCGTTTCGGGTGTGGCGTTGAGTTTGGTTTCGACGCAGGTGGCGAACTCGCCCAGCATGCGTTGTGATATGTCGTTTATGAGGCCGGTTCTCCCGAACTGGGCAGCGGACCCGGACAATGTGACGTCGGATTTGATCCCGACGTGTGTTCCGGCGTCCGTATCACTGATGTCGCCGACTACAGTGATTTCCCCGCGGCTACCGCCCTTGCGATCGACACCTGTGCCGTGAATGGTCACCTGTGATGCGTTCTCGTCGAACACGACGGTGGCCTTGCCTTCGAATTTGATCGCGATAGGACCGAGCTTGGTGGCCAGTTGACCACGGTAGTTTCCTTCGTCGTCCTGCTCGGTTATCTCGGCACCCGGCAGGCACTCCACGACGGACGGAACGTCGTGGAAGAACTTCCACACTTCAGCCTTGGGAGCGGGTACCACTATCTCCTGCTCGATCTTCAACTGATACTCCCACTCTCGGAGACCCCGTCGCGCCGGCTGTCAGCAGCCGCCATGACCGACCTGACGATCCCGTCATAGCCGGTGCACCGGCACAGCACTCCCGAGATTCCTTCGCGCACCTCGGTCTCGGTCGGGTTCGGGTTCTCGCGCAGCAACTCGGTTGCGCACATGAGCATTCCGGGCGTGCAGAATCCGCACTGCAGCCCGTGATTCTCCTGGAACGACTTCTGCAGCGTATTGAGCTCGTCGCCTTCGGCAAGCCCTTCGACTGTCTTGATGCGGGCACCATCGGCTTGGACGGCGAACGTCAGGCACGAACGGACAGCGACGTCATCCAGGAATACCGTGCAGGCGCCACAAACCCCGTGCTCGCAGCCGAGATGGGTGCCGGTGAGTCCGCACTGGCGGCGCAGGAAGTCCGCCAATGTCATCCGCGCCTCGCAGTCGTCGGTGTATACATGCCCGTTGACGGTGACGGTGATCGTGTGTTTATCGCTCATGGGTGGCCTTCCTTCTGGTGAGTGATTGCCGAACGGATCGCTCGAGCGACCAGCACTCGCACCATCTCGAGCCGGTACGAGGCCGAACCATGGACGTCGTCGGTCGGTTGAACGGAATCCGCCGCGGCTACGGCAGCCGCGTCGATCCCGGCGTCGTCCAACGTGGTTCCCGAGAGTTGTGCCTCGGCCTCGTGCAACCGGATCGGTGTTGAATCGACACCGCCGGCCGCAATGCGCACAAGGTCCGCACGTCCGTTCGAGTCGAGATGGACCGCTGCCATCACGGAAACGATGGCGAAATCGCCGTGGCGGCGAGCGAGTTCTTCGACTCGGACACCGGTGCCACGCGGTAACCGGGGCAGCCGCGCCGAGAGCAGGATCTCATTGTATTCCAGGCTGGTCACGAGCGGAGCGAGGAAGAAGTCCTCGGCGGGAACCGTCCGCTTTCCGGACGGACCTTGCACGGTCAGTTCCCCGCCAAGTGCCACCAGCACGGTCGGCAGTTCCGCAGCCGGGTCGGCGTGTGCCAAACTGCCGCCGAACGTACCCCGGTTGCGATTGGTCGTATGGCCGCTGTGGGCCAGCGCGGCCGGCAAGAGCGGAACGGCGGAGCCCGCTGTCTGATCGCGTTCGAGGACACGCTGACGGGTCATCGCACCGACGACGAGGTGGCCGTCTTCCGCATGGATATGCGTCATGTCCTGCGTCTGATTGATGTCGATGAGCACCGATGGACGCGCCATCCGGAAGTTCATCAGCGGGACGAGGCTCTGCCCACCGGCGAGGATCTTGGCGTCGTCGCCGTACTCGGTCAGCAGAGTCACGGCCTCGGCACTGTCGTGGGCGCTGCGGTATTCGAACGGCGGTGGTTTCATGTCGTTGCTTCTCCTGACTGGGCCGCACGGATGAGTTCGAGCAATCGGGGCGGTGTCATCGGAAACTCGCACACGGTCACCCCGAGATCGGACAATGCGTCGTCGATCGCGCTTCCCACCACCGATACCCCGGCAATGGTCCCCGCCTCGCCCAGGCCCTTCATGCCTCCCGGGATGTGCGGAGCCGGGGTTTCCTGGTGATAGAAGTGAAACGGTGGAATGTCCGTGGCACTCGGGATCAGGTAGTCCATGAAGCTCGCAGTGCGGATCTGACCGTCGTCGTCGTAGACGAACTCCTCGAACAACCCGCCACCGAAGGCCTGCGCCAAGCCGCCTGCGAGCTGCCCGTCGGCAAGCAGCGGGTTGATGATCACACCCGCATCGTGGGCCTGCAGGCAGTCCAGCAGCTTGACGGCTCCGGTCTGCCTGTCGACCTCCACCAGCAGTGCGGTACAGGCGTAGGACGTCGTCATGTTCGCCGGGTCGAAGACGTCCACCTCTTCAAGTGTCGGCGTCTCGGACTCGGGCAGCCGCCCGTTCAGCATCCGGTAGGCGGAATAGCCGATATCGGCGGTCGAAACAGAGGAATCGGCGGCGCCGCGGACCGATACCCGGCCGTTGTCGAGCTCCAGATCCTCAGGATCCGCCTCGAGAAGCTCGGCGCCGATGCGCAGGATCTTCGCCTTCAGCCGTCCGGTGGCGTTGACGATAGCCGCGCCACCCAACGTGGCTGCCCTGCTGCCGCCGGTGCCGTAGCCGGTGTACGGACAGGATTCGGTGTCGCCGGTCACGACCGTAACGTCCTCGATCGGGACGCCGAGCCCCTCGGCGACCAACTGCGCGTAGGTCGTGTGCGTCCCTTGTCCTGTCGAGATCTGCCCCGACAGGACCGTCACCTTGCCTGCGGAGTCCATGCGGACATACACCTCGTCGAAGCCCGAGTGATCGAGACCGACCATGTTGAGGACACGGCTCGGTCCGTACGCACCGGGCTCGATGTGGAAGCCGTATCCGATTCCGATCGATCGGCCCGCCTCGCGCCCTTCGCGCTGCAGCTCATTCCAGCCACGCTCCTCGACGGCGGACGTAGCGAGATCCAGGCAGTCGGCGTACCGGCCGCTGTCGAAGGTGAATGCCGCTCCGCTGAAGTACGGGAACTCGTCCGGCGCGGGGAAGTTCATCCTGCGTAGCTCGATTCGACTCATCCCGAGCTTGCGTGCGGCGAGTTCGATGAGCCGCTCGTGCACGATGTTTCCCTTGGGCACACCCCAACCGCGGTAGGAACCGTAGGGCGATCGGTTCGTCATCACCGCCTTGAGCGTCAGCTCCTGGTTCGGGATCTTGTACGGCCCCATGGACGTGAGCACCGACGCCCACGGGGGGCCGGCTCCCACCGTGCCCAGGGCTCCGCCGAGAACGCCGTAAGCGGTACCGCGCAGGCCGAGAATCGTCCCGTCCGAGCGCAGCGCCATCTCGAAGTCGTGCCGCATATCGCGGGACCGAGACGAGGCCACGAAACTCTCCTGCCTGTCCTCCAGCAGTTTCACGGGCCGCTTGCTGCGCCGGGACAGGATCGCGGCGATGACGCCTTCCGGGTAGAAGTCGAACTTCAACCCGAACCCGCCACCGATTTCGGGTGTGCGCACACGAATCTTGCTGACGGGCAGCGACAGGACCTGAGCGAACAGCTCCCTGGCGAGATTCGGCGACTGGGTCCCCAGCCACACATCGAGCCGGCCCGAGAAGACGTCCCAGTTCGAGATGCAGCCACGAGTCTCGATGGGACATCCGTAACCCGGGTGGTGCCGGAAGCTCGCCCCGACGACGACATCGGCCTCGGCGAAGGCGGCGTCGGCATCCCCCGCCGTCAACGTCATCGATCCACTGACGTTGTCCGGCCAGTCTTCGTACAGCTTCGGAGCGTCCGGCGCCAGCGCTTGCTCGAGGTCGGCGACGACGGGTAACGGCTCGTAGTCGACCTCGATCAGCTCCAGTGCATCCTCGGCCACGTACCGGTCGACGGCGGCAACCGCCGCGACACCCTGACCGACCCACCGCACGGTGTCGGTCGCCAGCGCGTGTGCGCGAGCGATGCGCTGCTCGGGTATCGGATACCAGATGACGGGTTGCTCGCCGGCGATCTCGACCAGATCGTTGCCGGTGATCACGTCGAAGACGCCGGGGAGCTCCCGCGCCTTGCTCACGTCGATGCGGGTGATACGCGCGTGCGCTACAGGGCTACGCAACACCGCGCCCTCGATCATCCTCGGCACGGTGATGTCATCCATGTATGTGCTACTGCCCGTCAGCAGGCTCGGGTCATCGATACCTGGCTGTGGTTTTCCCGCATACTTGGTCGACTGGGGTTCTGTAGTGGTCATCACAGCAACTCCTCGATATCGGTTTGGTGGGCCGAGCCGGATCCGGGCCCGGCTACGTCAGAGGGCGTCTCGCTGCATGGAACGGATCCGTCCTGAACCGCCGTAGGCGATCAGCCCTCGTTCGCCGGCGCGGCTCGGAGCCGGAGACGGATGTGGGTCGATCCGGACAAGTCGACGTGCTTCCTTCGTCATCGCGACCCGCCTCAAACCGTGCTGAGTGGGCCGGCGGCCTTGGCGCGGATCCGGATTACCGGTTCGGTCAGATAAGCCATGGGAACCTCCTCGATCTCGACGATCTCGACGGCCGCCGGGTCGGCGCCCGCGCTGATCGCCTCATTGCGCGCGTCGGTCGTCGCCTCGTCGGTAACCTCTTGGCGGGTGCGTCCGGATAGTTTGAACACTTTGTCGACCTGGCCGGAGACCGAGGCGATGGCCGCTCCGATGGCGTTTGCCACGTCGTAATGCTCGGGGTGGAGCACGACACTGGCTCCCTCGAGTTCCGGCGGTAGCACGACACTTCCACCTCCGACTGCGATGACGCGCGCGTCGCCTCGGGTGGTCTTCATCTGATCTATCGCGATCGCTACACGTTCATCGGCGATTCGCAGCGCGCCGGTCAGATCGACTGCCGTATCGGCCAGCAGGTCACGCTTGCCCATGTCGGCCCGCTCAGCGCTCACCGCGGCGTCGGACAAGGTCGGAGATGCTCCGCCGAATACGAGACTGTCGGTCACCAGGCGATGGCCGACGCTTTCGGGGCCGACCTTGATGCCGTCGCCATCCTGGGCGATCTTGGTACCGCCGCCCACGGCGATACTGTTGAGATCGGGCATCCGGAAATTGGTCCGGACTCCCCCGATGTTCACCGCGGCCGACGATTCCCGCGGGAATCCGTTCACCAGCACTCCGATGTCGGTCGAGGTTCCGCCGACATCGATCACGAGTGCGTCGGTCTCCTGGGTGAGGTAACCGGCCCCGCGCATACTGTTCGCCGGTCCACTACCGATGCTCAGCACAGGAAAACGCAGCACATAGTCCAAACCCATCAGAGTGCCGTCGTTCTGGGTCAGATAGGCGACCGCGTCGATCCCATTGCGCTCGAGGGCGTCGTTCAGACCGCTGACCACCTTACGGGCTACACCAACGAGCGAGGAATTGAGCACGCAGGCGTTCTCACGCTCGAGCAGTCCCAGGGAGCCGATCCGGTACGAGAGAGACACGGGCACGTCCCCGAGTACCTCATGGACCACCTGCTCCGCCTCCAGCTCGTGCTCCGCCGATACCGGCGAGAAGACCGAGGTGATCGCGACCGCTTCGATCGTGCCCGCGTGCTCCTCGAGGAAGCGAACCAGCTCCTGCCTCTCGAACGGCACGATCGGCTCTCCGGATACCTCGCTGCCGCCGGGCACGATCACCTCACCGGCCGACGCCGCGGCGCGCAACTCGCTTGGCCAGTCCAGCAACGGCGGAATCGACAACGTCGCGGGCGCACCGATCCGCACGACCGCGGTCTTGAGTAGCTCGCGGCCCTCGAGGATGGCGTTCGTGGCGTGCGTCGTCCCGAGCATCACATGGGTCACTCTGTCGAGTGGCGCATCGAGGACCGAACTCACGCCGGCGATCGCCTGGTGAATGCCCGTGCCGAGATCGAACGTGGTCGGGGTTTTGAACTGGGCGAGCAGTCGCTGATTGTTGTCCACCACGACCGCGTCGGTATTGGTACCACCGACGTCGATACCGAGTCGCAGGTCAATGGGTCGGGGCATGGCGTTCCTCCACCGGCTTGAACTCGACGTCGTAACCGAAGGCCCGCGGGCCTACCACCCGCAGCCCTGCCTCACTGCGCCACTGGGTCGGCCCCCGGAATACCGAGAGGACGACCCGCTGCCCGTAACGGATGTGCTCGGTGACGATGCCGTGGGCAGTGTGCCGATCAAGCAGCGTGATGATGTCGGGCACCGTGGCGATCGGCTCCCCGTCCTCCAGCGCGACCAGATTCTCGTTCTGGAACTCGACGCGAACCAGGCGCCCGGAGTCGGTCTCCGTGCCCTCGATCACGGCCGATCCGCGCACGAACCCGCCCGCGGTGTGGCGCTCGACGTCGATCACCTTGCCAGTGATCAGCGGGTAGACCTCTGCCTCGGAGTCCAGGGCCTCGAACGGGCTGGCTCCCGCGGTCCGGATCGCACGGCCGATCCGGACCGCGGTGCTGACCGTTCCGCGGATCACGGGACCCCGCGCTACGGCACCGGACATCGGATAGAGACCCGCGGATGCGCATCCGCCCAGCACCGACACCGTGTTGCGCATCAGGCGTTCCAGCCATACGTTCCCAGCCGTATCGAACGTGATCGCCTGTGACCGTTCGTCGACGAGGACGCTGGGCCGGGATGGGATGTCGTGCAGGTGCGGGGTGCACATCTGAAGCTCGGGAAACGCGCGACCCATCAGGTCGCCGTCGACGAGCGGTAGCCCGGCATTGACGGCCCACGCCACCGGAAGGACACCGTTGATGCCGCCCATCTCCATGGGCATCATCGCGGAGATCCGCGTACCGAGACGGGCTTGCAGCGTGTCTTGGATGACCCTGCCCTCGCCGCCGTTGGCTATCTTCTCCATCATCACCGTGGGTGCACCGACCATGCCCGCGGCGAAGACGGTGTCCGAATCCGCCACGTCGTCGAGTTGAATCACCGAAACGGGGCCGTGGTGTTGCACCGCGTTGATGGCCATCATCAATCCGACGCGGGGATCGCCTCCCCCTCCGCCTGCGAGCACCGTGCAGCCAACGGCCAGGTCGGCCAGTTCGTGCTCGCCGAGACTCGTCTCGAACTCCTGACTCATGACGCGTCCCCGGTGGCCAGAACCTCATCTCGCGCGTGTCGCCCGTATCGCAGGCCGGGCACCACGCCCGTTCCACCGGTGAGCATCCGGCCACCACGAGTCCGCTCGCTCAGGCCGGCCGAGCCACCGTCCGGAGGACGCATGGTTGAAATGTCCGCGAATCCGCTCATCAATCAAACCTCCATTTGTCGGGATGAATCTACGGTTGCCGAACAGAACAGGGAAGGTGCATCGTGAACCCATGCCAAGCCATTCGGTGCGTGTTGCACAAGACCGCCCCCACGTGGCGGTCGAGCTACCGTCCGGCACGTCCCGCCGGTCACTGCGCGCGATCCTGGCCGAGCTACAGCTGAACCGGCCCGAGGACGCCATCGCGCTCGACGGCGACATCGACCGCGACATCGCCGAGGTTCGACTGATCGATTCGACAGATCAACTCGATGAGGTCGGTGCCGGGGCGCTGGTGGTTCTCGATCGCAGGCTGTCACACATCGCCGACGGGTACCTGATGGACGTGGCGGTGCGTCGCGCGGTGAGCCGCGAAGTAGCCGGCCTGATGCTGACCGCGCCCGAAGACGCCGGCGTCTCCCTGACAGCTCGCAGCATGTGCCGCAAGAGCGGGCTGGCGCTCGTCCGGTTGTCGCCGGATCGTGACCTGAACACCGTGCTCAACGTCGTCGCGCAAGAGATCGCCGACGAACTGCACCTCACGATGGAACGGGTGCGGCGGGTCATCGACGCTATCGACCGGCTCGCAGGCGAGGGCAGCACACCTACGGACCTCGCGACGATTGGCTCGAGCCTGCTCGGCTACGAAATCCGGGTCACGACAGAGCCGCCCGAGGAGGGCACCGAGCTGTTGGCCGTACCGGCCATCGTCAACCAACCCGAGGGTGAACAGTTCGTCTCCGCACGGCTGTCCGACGCGGACGCCAACACGTTGCTGGAGATGGTGCTGTGGCGCCTCGCAGCCGAGACCAGCCGCACGGCGTTCATCACTGAACAAGCCGAGCGCACCAACATGCTGTCCGTGGATGAGGTGCTCAGGCAGCTACTCGGAGCCAGCCGCGAGACCCGCGACGACTTGTCACCACAAGCCCGCAAACTCGGTATTCCGGTGGATGCCTGGCACATCGTGGGACGTTTCGAGCTGGACATCCCGCAGGAGGGGATCGCGGACGGCCTGCTGGCCTACGAGACCAGGGAGCGCCTGGCCCGGATCGCGCTGACGACCGCATCCACCTCCGGTGGTATCTGGCATACGGCGCAGGAACCGGCGGCACTGTGGCTGCTGCACAGCCACCATTCGTCATCCCCGCCGCGCGATCTGGGACTGCGCGTCCATCGGCTGATGGGCTCGGTCCTGGCCGCCCTGCAGCACGCCGTGCCGAACCTGCGGGCCTATGTCGGGATCGGCGGAGTGCACGCCGCGATGACCGGCATCGCCGGCAGCGCAACCGAGGCGAAGGTGGCCGCTACCCATGCGCGCTCGCTGCGGCGCGCGAACCATCCGATCAGCTTCGACGCCGTCGGGATCCGGAGCACGATCGTAGAGTGGTTCGGGTCGCCGACGGTGCAGGAATCGGTCGATGCCTTGTTCGCGCCGTTGGACAAGGTGTCCCAGGCGCGGCGTGACGAGACCATCGAGATCCTGGGTACGTACCTCGATTCCGGCGGTTCGGTTGCCCGCACAGCCGAGGCGATCCATCTGCATCGCAACGGCGTCCGCGCACGGCTGCAGCGGGCGATCGACCTGATCGGAGTCGACATCGACGACCCCGACCAGCGGCTGTTCCTGCACCTGGCGTGCCGCGCTCACCGGATCGTCGGCACGTCCCACTCGTGACCACCGGAGCCACAAGCGACCGCCGGCCGGTTCCGGGTCCCTCGTCACCTTCACGCCGCTGTCGGCGGCGGACGACGCATCCGGTGACGTGCCGTCGATCGCTCGGGACACGACGAGAACGCTCACCCACGCCGACGCGACGAACCCACACACGGCACCCTGCGGGCAGGCGCGGTGGTTGACTCCCCTGGACGGCTCAACCGGGTGCATTCTGTCCGCAACGCTGGATGTTCGTGTGCCTGCTGCACATACTGAACCATCCGCGGGCTGCTCATACTCGCATCGGCGCGTAAGTCCCTATCGAATGCGAGGAGCTGTCCGAGATGAGCACCAGCGTCCCCAGGATTCCCCCACTCGAGGTCACCCACGCCGACGATCCACAGGTCGTACGCGAAGCCGCGACCGAGGACTACACCGCACACGTCGTGCCACGCGAATGGCGCCTTCCCCCGCGGTCGCTGTTCGGCGCCTGGTGGGCGCTGGGCACAGCGATGTTCTGGGTGATCCTTGCCGCGCTGGTCACGCTCACCGTCGGCACCCGGGACGCCATCATCGGCATGGTGCTCGCGGTCGTCGTGTACGGCGCGGTCAACTACGTCCTGTCTGTCTACGCGGCACGCACCGGAACCACGGTGAGCCTGTTCTCCCGCAGCCTCTTCGGTTCGTCGGGTGCGGTACTCGCGCCGTTGACGATCGCTGCCATCGCCATCTGGTTCGCGGTGTTCGAAGGCTCGGTGATCGCGGTGGCCTTCGAGCACTACTTCGGCGGCCTCGACCTGAGCCTGTGGTACCTGGTCGTCGTGCTGTACAGCATCCCGCTGGCGATCGGCGGCATCCGGGCGTTCCTGGACAAGTTCAACAGATTCCTGTTCCCCTTCTACGTCCTCGGGCTCGTCGCGGTCGTCGTCTGGACCGTCGTCGAACTGGACGCCTCGTCGGGCTGGCTGACCTACCAACCCGAAATGCCCTCTGTAGCCGGCCCGGGCTGGTTGTTCGCATTCGGCGTGTACATGGGCGACTGGGTGCTCATGATGGCGACGTGGGACTTCGCGCGCTTCGGCCGCACGAGCAGGCGGGACGTCCGGACCAACGGATGGTTCACCTTCGGCCCCGGGTTCTACCTGTTCACCATCGTGGCCAACGGCCTGATCGGGATCTTCGTCGCGCTGACGATCCCGACGGAAGGCCCACTATCCGAGATATCGAGCGTCATCGGGATCGTCGAGCTGATGGGCATCTGGGGCCTGCTGTTCGTCTGGATCAGCCAGACCCGGATCAACACCGCCAACTTCTACCTGGCCACGAGCAACCTGGCCAACGTCTTCGCACAGACATTCAAGCTGAAGCTGTCCCGCGTGTCGTGGGTGGTCATCGTCGGGGCGATCGTCTACGTGATCATGCTCAGTGATGTCTTCAGCTACCTGCTGATCGCGCTGCGGTACACGTCCGTCCTCTGCGTAACCTGGACCGCTTGTGCCCTCGTGTTCGTCCTCCGCCACAGGGTGCGCGATCGCGCCACCCGGCCCGAGTGGCGCTCCGGCCGCGTGGCCGCCGTCAACTGGCAGTCCCTGCTCGCCTGGGGCCTGGGCACCGGGGTCGGCATGCTCATGATCGGCATCGACGAGCAGACGTCGTGGTCAGCGACGTTGGCGCTGCCGGTCGCGTTCGTGGTGTCGGCGATCACCGAACTGATCGTGCTGTCCACGGGCAAGACGGCTGCATCGGGACTGTCCCGTCCGCACGACCCGAGGCACGAGGTGGACGACCCGTGGGAAGCGCGAGTGCGCTGCCACCGCTGCGAGAAAGCCTACATCGCCGTCGAGATGGACCGGGACCCGAGCAACGAGCATCGGGCGATCTGTGCCAGTTGCGCACAGGCCAGCCCGACGTTCGTCAGGCAGGCCCGCCGAGAGGCAGCGGAGTACTGAGACGAGGCGCTCCGGCGGTGCAGACTGCCGGACGTCAAGGTGGTCCGAGTGCGCTCTGCACACACTGAACGATCCGCCGTCTCCGCATAATCGCATCATGGCTACGTGTTCGACACCCGACGCCCTGAACTCCGCGTTGTCGCGTGCCGGGTATCTGCCCGACGCGGGCATCAGTGCCGCGGCGTTTCTCGCCGACAACATGGCGCGGCCATTGTTCCTCGAAGGCGAGGCCGGTGTCGGCAAGACATCCCTGGCCGCGGCGCTGGCGCAGACACGTGGCAGCGAGCTCATCCGTCTGCAGTGCTACGAAGGCATCGACGCGTCCCAAGCGCTCTACGACTGGGACTTTCCCCGGCAGCTGCTGCACCTGCGTGCGATCGAGGCTATGGGCAACGGGCATATCGACGTAGCCGCGGCCGAGTCGGAGCTGTACGACGAACGCTTCCTGCTGGCTCGTCCCATCCTGCGCGCGCTGCGTACACCGCGATCGGTTCTGCTGATCGATGAGATCGACCGTGCCGACGATGAGTTCGAGGCCTTCCTGCTCGAGGTGCTCTCGGACTTCACGGTGTCCATCCCCGAGCTGGGACAGGTGCGGGCCGACGCCGCGCCACTGGTGGTGCTGACCTCGAACCGCACCCGTGAAGTGCACGACGCGCTCAAACGACGCTGCTTCTACCACTGGGTGCAGCACCCTTCACTCGAGCGGGAGGTCGCGATCCTGCGGCGCAGGCTCCCGGAAATCACCGAACGTCTTGCCAACGACGTCGCGACCGCGGCCTCCCGCCTGCGTACCGCCGAGCTGATCAAACCGCCGGGTGTGGCCGAGTCGCTGGACTGGGCAAGTGCGCTACAGGCGCTGGGATGCGAACAACTGGACCAGGGCTTCGCAGCGCTCACCTTGGGAGCCGCCCTCAAGTACCGCGAGGACATCGAGCGAGTGGAGCGAGAGGGACTCTCCCAGGTTATGGCGTACTGATATCGAAGCGAGGCAGCGATGACGACGTCCAGCCCGAATTCCGGAGACTACCGTGGCGCGGGAGTGGTAGCTGAGCGGATCGATGATGCACCCACCGCTCTCGTCGGATTCGCGCGGGCTCTCGCCGCCGCGGGCGTCGCGGTCTGTTCGACCCGTACAGCCACCTACGTCGCGGCGGCGCGGGTGTTGCGATCCGACCAGCCAGGCGCGCTCTACTGGGCAGGCAGACTGTCCTTGACTTCGTCACCGGACGACCTGCCGATCTACGATGCGGTCTTCGAGACGTATTTCTCCCTCGACCCCGAACACGAACAGTCCACGATGCGCGGCCAATCGCCGGTCGTGCAGGCAAGCGTCCCGTTCACGGAGGACGGCGGCCCGAGCGAGGATCCGGCTGGGGCCGACAGCGACGTTCTCCCACCGGTGATACGGGCCAGGGCGAGCGCGGCGGAAGTGCTGCGAAACCGTGATCTCGCCTCGCTGAGCCGTGCGGAGCGGCAGGAGATGGCGCGCCTGTTGCAACTGTTGCGACCCGGGCTGCCGGTGCGACGGTCCCGGCGCAGACGTTCACGTGCTACCGGACAGGTCGACCCGCGCCGGACCGTACGCGCCATGCTTGCCGCCGGCGGTGAACTGGCCGCTCCGAGACGGCATCGACCCGATACTCGCCCACGCCGGATCGTCCTGCTGATCGACGTCTCGGGCTCCATGGCCCCGTATGCCGACGCCCTGCTGCGCTTCGCACACGTACTGGCCCGATACCGGCCCAATGCGTGCGAGGTGTTCACGATCGGCACCCGGCTGACACGGATCACCGGCGCCATGCGGATGCGTGACCCGGATTCCGCGCTGAGGGCAGCGGCGGAGACGATCGCCGACTACTCCGGTGGGACGCGATTGGGGGAGGTGCTGCATGCCTTCCTCGACCGATGGGGGCACAGAGGGACCGCTCGTGGCAGCGTCGTCGCGATCTTCTCCGACGGATGGGAGCGGGGATCAGCCGACGAGCTGGCCGAGCAGGTGGCACGCCTCGGTCGTCTGGCAAGAACGGTTGTCTGGGTCAATCCGCACAAGGGCGCGACGGACTACGAGCCGGTCCAGAGCGGAATTGTCGCGGTGCTGCCCTACGTAGACCACTTCGTGGCCGGACATTCGCTGGCAGCCCTGGAGGAACTTCTCGGCGTGATGCGCGATGCGTGACGCGATCATCCGGCTACCGCACCGGTGGCGGGGCGAACACCCGGTCACGACGACGGGACCGGGTGCCGCTGCCGTTCGGGATCAGCACCCCGAAGGAGCGCTATGAAGCCGCGGGAACTCGACATCAACGGCCCGGCAGGCCGCATCGCAGGCTGGTCGGCTGGTGAACGCGCGCCGGGCGAACCAGCGGTGCTACTGATCCACCCCATCAACACCCAGGGACGGATCTGGACCGAAGTGGTCGAACTGCTTGACCCGAGAGGCCACTGTGTTATGCCCGACTTACGTGCCCACGGTGGTTCCGATGCTTCCGGCGAGTTCTCCCTAGCCGCATGGACGGCCGACTGCCTCGCGGTGATCGAGCGGGAACTGCCGAGCGGACCGTTCCACGTCGTCGGCGGATCTCTCGGGGGGACGTTGGCGTGCTGTGTCGCCGCCGCTCTGCCGGGCAGGGTCGCGTCGGTTACCGCGATCGGCAGTTCGCTGAACTTCGACGGTGTCGAGGTGTCCGGTGTTCTCGATATGTTCGACCGATTGGGGGTCGAAGGCACCTTCCGGACGGTATTCCCGACGATGACCTTTGGCCCCGGCTGCTCACAAGAGGTCATCGGCAAGGCGCTCGAGCTCGCCAACCCCAACGATGTGGAGACGGTGAAGCGAGTATGGGCAGCGACGATCGAAAGCGACGCCACCGAACAGGCGAGCCGAACCCATTGCCCGGCCCTTGTGGTCAGCGGTGAGCACGACGTCACGTGCACTCCTGCCCTCGGCCTCGAGATGGCCAGAGTCCTGCGAACAAGCCAGGTCATCCTGCCCGGTATCGGACACATGCCGATGCTGGAATGTCCCGGGCACATCGCCCGACTACTCGACCGACAGTTCGCAGGGACCGGATCCGCATGACTTACTCACTGCTTGCACGTGACCCTGCTACCGGAGACATCGGGGTCGCCGTCCAGTCGCACTTCTTCGCGGTCGGACGCCTCGTCCCGTGGGCGACCGCGGGTGTCGGTGCTGTCGCTACCCAGGCGATGGTCGAGCCGTCCTACGGGCCGCACGGGCTGGAACTCATGGGACGAGGTCACGCGCCGCACGACGCGCTCGCCCGGTTGCTGGAGCAGGATCCCGGCTCCGCGCACAGGCAAGTCGCGCTGATGGCTGCGGACGGAACCGCGGTCGTCCACACAGGCTCCGCGTGCATCTCCGCGGCCGGCCACACCACCGACCACGGCCTCAGCACCCACGCCAACCTGGTCGAATCCGGGTCTGTGTGGCCGGCGATGTCCGAAGCGTTCCGAACCGCCCACGGCAGCCTCGCACACCGGATGCTGGCCGCACTTCGGGCCGCGGAGCGTCACGGTGGCGATATCCGAGGTCGCCAATCCTCCGCCATGCTCATCGTACGCGGCACGCCGACCGGTCGTCTGGCCGAGGATCGGGTGATCGATGTTCGGGTCGACGACGCCCCTGACCCGCTCGACGAGCTGGAGCGACTCATCGACCATGCCGAGGCATTCGGCGGGCTCTTACGGATGCTGCAGACCGAGGGGCTGCTCAGCGGAGAACACACTGCCGACGCGGAGCTCGTCAGGCAGGCTCTCGCCGAGCTCGACACCGCGCAGAGAGTGGTCGGTGCGAAGAACGTGGAACCGACAGTCTGGAAGGGTCTGCTGCTGGCCCGCAGTGGCCATCAGGACGAGGCACGGCGCGCGTTTCAACAGGCCATACGTACCGAACCCCGCACGACGTCCCTCGTCCGGCGACTGGCTCGTGCCGGGATGTGGCCCGGCGATCCAGCCACCCTCGACACGCTGCTCACGCCGAGCGGCTCACCGGCTGTGCCGGACCCGCACAGTGAGCCGGACCGCTGACCGGACGGTTCCGGAATCAACCGTCGTCCGCCGAACGTAACGCGATAAGGGAGAAGAAATGTCTACCGAAAAGCAGGACCGGAACGAGATCCTCGAACTGCACCGGATCTGGTGGGAGTCCAACCACAAGCTGGTCATTCCGGACATGCAGTCGGTGTTCCCGGCCGGAATGTCCTACCTGATGTTCAATCTGAACGGGCATCCGTACTTCGGGATCGACGAGAAGACCAAATTGTGGGAGCACTACAAGAAGGAAATCGACATCGTGATGTATCCCGACATCGAGATCATGCGGCTGGCGATATCGGGGGACATGGCTTGGCTCGCCTGCGAGGGAATCTTCCCGATACGCCGGATCGGTGCGGACGGCACGGGTTCGGCTACCTGGGAGCTGTCGGACGGCGACTACGACAACTTCCGGCTGCGTGCCACGGAGGTCTACCAGCGCGACGACGGCCTCGGCAATCCGATCTGGAAGATGTGGCATTTCCACGCATCGCCGATGGCCCCCAACGACGAAGAGCGCCCTGGTGTCGGCGGAACTCAGGACGGCCGCGGCGTCGGGTACGGACCTGGAATCACCCCTGAGCGGGTCACCCGCAGCGGAACCCGCGGTTGATCCCGAGCCGAACTCCGTCTGCGCTCACGTTCCCGTTCCGACAGTGGAGCCGGACGTTCGCGCGATCCGGCTGCCGGCCGCAGCAACTCGACACAGATCGGTCAAGAGGTCCACATGCGCGACATCCTTCAACAGATCCAGCCATGGTATGCCGGGCGTAACCGCTTCGCCCTCGCAACCGTGATCGACACCTTCCACTCCGCACCACGCCCTCCCGGAGCTGCAATGGCGGTCTCTTCCGGCGGTGAGGTAGTGGGCAGCGTCTCCGGCGGCTGCATCGAGGGTGCGGTATACGAACTGGCTCAAGAGGCGCTCGAAACCACACAACCTACGGTGCAACGCTACGGTGTCGCTGACGACGACGCGTTCGCTGTCGGCCTCACATGCGGTGGAACCATCGACATACTGGTCCAACCGGTCGATCCGGCATCCAATACTGATCTCGGTGCGCTGTTCGACTCGATCTACGCTGGTCAACCGGTCGCTACCGCGACCGTAGTGACCACAGGAGCGAGCCTGGGTGAGGAAATGGTCGTCCGGCCGGATCGCGTACACGGCGGCTTCGGTGACCCGCACCTGGATGCCGCGGTAGTCGAGGACACGCTCGCCATGCTCGAGCAAGGCACCAACGGCATTCGCCACTACGGCGAACACGGTGAGCGCAGGCGCGACGATGTCGCCGTGTTCGTCCACGCATTCGCACCCCCGCCGCGTATGTTCGTATTCGGAGCCATCGATTTCGCCGCCGCGGTCGTCAAGGTCGGCAAGTTTCTCGGGTACCACGTCACGTTGTGCGACGCGCGTCGCGTATTTGCCACGAACAAACGTTTCCCCGAAGCAGACGAGGTCGTGGTTTCCTGGCCACACCAGTTTCTCAGCGACGCCGTGCACGGCGACCTGATCGATAACCGGACAGTACTGTGTGTGCTCACGCACGACCACAAGTTCGATATTCCCTTGTTGGAGCTGGCGTTGCGCACCCGTGCGGGGTATATCGGTGCCTTGGGGTCGCGCCGTACCCATCAGCAACGGCTCGATCAACTGCGCGAGCTGGGGCTGTCGGACGCCGAGCTCGCACGGTTGTCCTCGCCTGTCGGCCTCAATCTCCGAGCCCATACCCCTGAGGAAACCGCCATCTCCATCGCGGCAGAAATCATCGCGAAGCGAGGCGGCGCGGACGCCCTGCCGCTGTCGCAGACCACAGGGAGCATCCATGGTGCGACCGGGCAGCGTCTTTCCCGTACCGCAGGCTGAACCGCTGAACACGGATCAACCGCGGTCACATGGCTTCGCAGTACGGCAAGCGGCGCCGGAGGAGAGTGCCGCGGGCCGGTGTCGAATCGAGTTACTCGACAGCTGTGCATACCGGCACGTACGCCGGGTGGTCTTGTGCGTATTGCACACACTGAATGCCTTGTGGTTTGTTCATACTCGGATCATGGTACGGCGAGGCCGGCGCCGGCAGCACAGCCCCAGCCCCGGCGCCTGCGCACGTCCGTACCAGCGAACCTGGTCGACCGCGATCCTGCGAGGGCACGACGCGCGCCATGCGCGTGCACAGTTCGCTGGAGTTGGAGGTAGCGAGTGTCAACAACATTGGCCCCGGGAGAGGTCCGTCTCGCGACGTCGTTGGCCGAGGCCACAGCGATGCTCGCCGAGCTGGGTGAGGACGGCGAAGCGATCGCGGGCGGGACATGGACCATGCGTGCGTCCCAACGACACGACGTCCCGCGGCGAGCGTACGTGGCGCTGAAGCGACTCCCCGAATTGCACGGTGTCGCCCCGGGGGACCCGGTCGACGTAGGGGCACTGACCACCCACACCGAGCTGGCCGCCGCCGACGCACGGCAGGCATTCGAATGCGTGCGTTCCGCCGCACGCCAGTCGGCGTTTCCGCAGGTGCGCAACGTAGCCACGGTCGGTGGGAATATCAACGCGATCGGGTTCCCCGAGGCTGATCTGGTACCGGCGTTACTGGCCGCCGAAGCGCAGCTGGAGCTGTACTCACCCGAAGGCAACGAGGTTGTCGGCCTTGCCGATTATCTCACCTCTCGCGACGCGCGGCCTGCCGGAGAACTGATCACGCGGGTGCGGGTACCTGCGCCGAGTCACCGTAGATCCGCTTTCGAACGCCTGACGGTCCGTGCCACAGGTGAATATCCCATCGTCAACGTGGCCGTATCGGCCGATATATCGGATGGTGTCGTGCGCACGGCGCGGATCGCCGTCGGCAGCGTGGAGCCTGTGGCCAAGCTCTGCTCGGCCGCGACCGAGCTGGTCGGGCGATCCACCGACGAACTGTCGGTGACCGACGCCGTAGGGGAGGCTGTAGCGGCGGAACTCACTCCCCGGCACGGCCGCGACGCTCCGGCCTGGTATCGAACGGCCGTGCTCCCCGCCCTGATTCGACGTGCCCTCGCGCGTCTCACCACCGACCCGGAATAGGAGGGGCCGTGTCCCATTCCTTCACCCTGAACGGACAACCCGTCGACGTCACTGTAGCCGGCATGACGTCGCTGTTGTCGGTCCTGCGAGACCAGTTCGGTCTGCTGGGCGCCAAACTCGGATGCGGCGAGGGGCGCTGCGGCGCCTGTACGGTTCTCGTCGACGGCGAACCGGTCGACTCGTGCATCTACCCGGTCGCCAACGCCGAAGGAGCGGCGGTCCGCACGGTCGAAGGCCTGGAATCGGACGGTGAGCCGCTGACCCGGATCCAGGATGCCCTGTTGGAACACGGTGGAGTGCAGTGCGGTGCGTGCATTCCCGGAGTGGTTATGACGCTCACGGCGCTACTCGAAACGGAGTCCCGTATAGACGACTCCACCGTACGATCGTCGCTCAGCGGAAACATTTGTCGTTGCACCGGATATCAGAAGATCATCGATGCGGCGCAAGCGGCTGCGAACGCGAATGGAGGGCCGCAATGACTCTCGTCGGTACGTCGGCACGCCGGGCGGATGGGGAAGACAAGGTCCGCGGTGCTGCGCGATACGGCATGGACTATCTCGAACACGGCACGCTCGTCGCGAAGGTACTCCGGTCCACCGTGCCCGCCGCGCGTATCACCGGACTGGATTGCTCCAAGGCCGCCTCGATGCCCGGTGTCCGCGCCGTCGCGACCGCCGCCGACGCGCCAGGGCTGTCCGGCCTGATGATCGTGAAGGACCAGTCGCTGTTCGCCACGGATGTGATCCGCTACGTCGGCGAGCCGTTGGCCGCGGTGGCGGCCGACACCGCCGAGCAGGCCGAGGCCGCTCTCGCGGCGATCGACGTCTCGCTCGAACCGCTCGAACCCGTCCTGGACCTCGAGCAATCCCTCGCGGAGGGATCTCGCTTGATCCACCCCGATTGGGAGAGCTACGAGACCGCTATGCCTGGCACGCGCGGCGGCAATCTGGCCTGGGAATCGCGGGTCGAGCGCGGCGACGTGGACGCGGCGTTCGACAGAGCGCATCTGGTCGTCGAGGACGAGTTCCGAACGCAACGCCAGCACCAGAGTCCCATCGAACCGCACGTCGCGGTCGCCCGGTACGAGCAGGGACGGTACGTCGTACACACACCGACACAGTTCCCGTTCAACGTGCGCGGCCGTATCGCGGAACTGCTCGGTATCCGCATTTCCGATGTGCGTGTGATCGTACCCCCCATCGGCGGTGGATTCGGCGGCAAGCTTGACGTCATGGTGGAGCCGTTCGCCTGCATCCTCACCCGCAAGACGGGGCGTCCCGTGCGGATCCTGAACAGCCGCAGCGAGGAACTGGCGACGTGCGGGCCACGGGAGAACGCGATCGTGCGGTTGCGCACTGCCGTGGCAGCGGACGGCACGCTCCTGGCGCAGGACGGGGAGGTCATCGCCGATAACGGCGCGAACAGCAGCGGCGAGACCGTCTTGGTTGCCAACGTGGCGCCGCTCGTCCTCGGCGGCACCTACCGGATCCCGAACGCGCGCTACGCCAGCAAGGTCGTCTACACCAACACACCACCGACCGCGGCGTTCCGCGGGGTCAACGGGCCCTACTGCGTGTATGCCCAGGAACAGCACCTGGACCGCATCGCGCGTGAGCTGGGCATGGATCGCAGGACACTGCGGATGAACAATCTGATCCGCGCCGGCGAGTCGATGGTCAACGGCCAGCAGCTGGACGACGCATTCCTGACGCAGGCCATGGACAAGGTTGACGAGATCAGGCCATGGCAGGATGCACACACCGAACGGAAGCCGTTTCGCGGTGTGGCCGTGGTGCCACTGACGTGGATAACCAACCCATTACCGGCAGCCGCCTCGATCAAGCTGGAAGAGGACGGCACCGCGACGGTGACCTGCGCGGGCGCCGAGATCGGCACAGGGGCCGTCACTACCGGGGTTCTGCAGATCGTCGCCGAACAGCTGGGTCTGCGGCTCGAGGACGTGCGCGTGAGCCCCACGGACACCGATACGGGCGGCTACGACGGCGGCGCACAGGGCAGTAGAACAACGTACGGCATGGGCAACGCTGCCCTGGATGCCGCGACCAAGGTCCGGGATCAGGTCCTCGACGTCGCCGCCACCATGCTCGAGGCCGGGTCCGACGATCTGGAAATCGCCGACGGCACGGTTCGTGTCACCGGGGTCCCCGATCAGCACGTGGCCGTGGCCAGCGTGGTAGCCACGGCGATGTTCGACTCCGGCCCGATCGGGGCCTCCGGCAAGTTCGCCACCCCGCCGATCCCGTTCGACTCCGGCTGCATGGCAGGCGCCGCGGTCACCAGCTTCGCGGCGCCGCTGTATCAGGCACATATGGCAGAGGTGGAGGTCGATCCCGAGACCGGCCGGGTGACTGTGCTGCGATACGTAGTAGCTCAAGATGTCGGCAGAGCGATCAATCCGCAGATGATCGAAGGGCAGATCCAGGGAGGTGTGCTGCAGGGCATCGGTTACGCCCTGTTCGAGAACCTCCGGCTCGGGGACAACGGTGAGGTGATCGACGACGACCTGGAAAGCTACCGGCTGCCCACTGCCGCCGACGCACCTCCGATCGATGCCGCCATTCTGGAAAACCCCTGCTCCTACGGCCCACTCGGCGCGAAAGGAGCAGCGGAGCCACCGATCATTCCGGTCGCCGCGGTGATCGGGTGCGCCGTATCCGACGCTATCGGCACGACCATGAAGGAGTTACCACTCACACCGTTCTCCGTACTGCAAGCGATGACTGAGGACCAGGACTGAGCTATCCGAGCTGCCCATAGCCACCCGTAGACGCGACGGCGACCGCGTCACCGTGCACCGACCGACGACCATCACCGGCCCGGACGAAAAAGCCGAACACGCCAACACAGGAGCAGAGGACCACTCGTCGACTGCCTACCGTGGGACGGGATCCCGGAGAACCGGCTGTTCCCGTCGCGGCGCAGCCCGCCGCGCCTATCGCCCGAAGGAGATGGACGTCGATGGGTATTCCCACCCCGCTGTGGAGCGTCGCCGCGGCCCTGCTCGTGCTGTGGGCCGCGGCGATGTGGGCAGCCGTCGCGATACTCGCCCGCGCCAACCGCGGCCCCGTACGTCCCTGGCTGTACCGGGCGTCGGCGGGTGTGATCATCCTCGGCGTGCTCGGTCAGCTCGGGCACGTCCAGGAGCACATCGCCCAGGTCGCCTACTGGACGGCACACCCGAACTCACCCGCCTGGATGACACCGTGGGGTGACGGGCTGGCCGCCGCGCTGGGCCGGGTGGATCCCGCCGAGCCCTCCCTCGGCATGGAGATCCTGCACCTGACCGGCAACGTCATCTTCCTGGCCGGACTCGCCGGGATCATGCTGATCACACGCCGGGCACTGCGCAGCAGGTCCCGCACGTGGGCACGGATGGGCGTGTGGATGCAGGGCATCCACGGCGTCGAGCACCTTGTACTGACCCTGTCGGTCGCGCTCGGAGCCGGCCAGGCGATCGGGCTGTCCACCTGGTTCGGTCTGCTCGACCCCGGTCCTGGCCTGTGGACCTACCGCATCTGGTGGCACTTCATCGCCAACATCGTGGGCACCGTCGTCTTCGGTATCGCCCTGTTCCACCTGTGGCGGGAGCGGCGCGAGATCGCGGACTCCTACCGGGCACCGGCCGAGCCCGCCTCGCAGGCACCGCGACGGCGGCGCGAACCGCAGCCGAGCTGACACCACCACCGGCGGGAGCACGCCGGTCACGTCCGGCCGGCAGGTGCGGCGAAGCTGGTGAAGGCGGTGTTCTTCGGCAGCCGGTACACCTCACGTCCGGCGATCGCGTTGAGGATCGTGGCGTTGCGGTACGCCCCGATACCGAGGTCCGGCGCCGCGACACCGTGACTGTGCAGGTCCGCGTTGGCCACGAAGACCCTGCCGGTCACCGCGGGGTCGAGCTCGATCGAGTGGTCCAGCCGCACGCGGTACCGGCCTCGCTCGTCCCGCTCGACCAACGAGTCCATGGGATCGAGGAACCCGGGCACGCGCTGCCGGTACCCGGTCGCGGCGACGACGATGTCGGTGCGGTGATCGAACCGCTTACCCGTGTCCCGCTGGCGACAGGCCAGTACGACCTCCCCTGTGCCGGTATCGACCGTCGAGTCCTCTACCGCCACACCCGACCGCAGCTCGACCGGTGCCAACCCCTCGTCGAGCTCCCGCCGGTAGAGCGCGTCGTGGATCTCCTCCAGCGTATCCTCCGACACTCCCTTGTAGTGCCGCCACTGCCTGGCGACCAGCTCATCCCTGGTCCCCTCCGGCAGGCCGTGGAAGTACTCGACGTAGGCCGGTGTGGTCATCTCGAGCACCAGCTTGGAGTAGTCGAGCGGCGCGAACGACTCGGTCCTGGTCAGCCAGTTCACCGCCGGCCCCCCGGATGCGTTGCGGCGGAGCAGGTCGAGGGTCACCTCGGCGCCCGACTGGCCGGAACCGACGACCGTGACCCGGCCCGCGCTCGTGACGTCGGCGAGCCGGTGCAGGTAGTCGCCGGTGTGCAGGATCCGGTCGGCAGGCAGGTCCCCGAGCGCGCCGGGCACGGCCGGTTCGGTCCCGATACCGAGCACGAGGTGGCGCGCGTACACAGTCAGGGCACCCGCATCGCCCCGCTCGACCTGGAGCACGAATCGCTGCGCGGACGGCTCCCACGACACCGTCCGCACCCGGTGCGAGAAGCGCACGATGTCCAGTTTGGATGCGGCCCATCGCAGGTAGTCCTCGTACTCGCGTCGGGTGGGGTGGAACCGCTCGCGCACGTAGAACGGGTACATCCGGTCCACGTCGCGCAGGTAGGCCAGAAACGACAGCGGATGTGTCGGCTCCACGAGCGTTACCAGGTCGGCGAGGAAGCTGACCTGTAACTGTGCCTCGTCGAACATCAACCCGGGGTGCCAGTTCAGTTCGGGGCGTTCCTCGAAGACCATGAGGTCGACATCGTCGACACCGTCGGCGAGGGCCGCGAGACCGAGGTTGAACGGTCCGCACCCGATGGCCACGACGTCGTGTTCGATTCGGTCCTGTGTGGTGGTCACCGTGGTCCCCTCCGCTCGTAGGTCATGACGACGGCCGTCTTGTCGGGCAGCGCGACCTCCCTGCCCTGGACGAAACCCGCGACCCGGAACGCGATCACCGAGGCCGTGTTCTCCCGGTCCGGCTCGGCGACGACCCGGTCGCACTCGGGCTCCGCGGCGAGCAGACCGTCCGCGAGCGCGGCGAGCAGCGCCCTGCCGAGTCCTCGCCCGGTCCGGTCGCGGTCACCGATGGCGATGTGCACGCCGAGGTCGTGTGGCTCGTGCGGGACATAGTCGGCCAGGCCGTCCCTGGCGACCCGGTATACCTCGATGTAGGCGATGTCGACCCCGTCGTGGGCTACGAGGCAGGGCAGCGAATGCGCCCCGGCGAGCTGCCTGTCGAACTCGTCCCGCCATTGCCGCGGCGTCCACGCCTGCTGCCAGTACTTCTCGACGTGCGGCTGGATCATCCAGCGGTGGACCAGCTCCACGTCCGCGTCGCCGGAGGCCACGCGGACCGACCACGGCTCGGGGAGCCGCGGAACCGGCGGTGGTCCGGCTTCCCCGTCGCTAGCCGGCCGCGCGCTCATCGGCCCACCGCCGCGAACGGGTTGGGCGCGTCGAGGTACACCGACTGCGCGTCCAGCGGGGCGCGTACCTCGTCGATCCCGTGTAGCCGGGTGAGCAGGTTCCCCTTACAGGGCAACGTATCCGCCTCCAGCCAGCGGCGGGCCAGGCGGTCGCCGTCCCGGCCCGCCTCCGCGAGGTCCGGCAGCGCGGCACGCAGCCTGCCGGACATCACGCCGAGCAACTCGTTCTCCCCGGCGAGCCCGTCGACGGCCAGGCACCCCACCACGGCGAGTGCCTGGTTGCGCAGCAGGTAGTAGGACAGGCGCTCGTCCACGACCTCGTCGTCGACCACCGCCAGCGTCGACGACCCAGCGTCCAGCACGTCCAGGACCGCCCGCTGGTGGGAGGCGGCCAGGTAGTAGCCCTGGTTGTCCCGGAAGGTGGCTCCCGCTACGCCGCCGTCCGCGTCGAGACGGACAAGCGTGTTCTGCTGGTGGGCCTCCAGCCCGATACCGGTCGAGGCGTACAGGTGCAGCATCGGCACGAGCACCTTGTCGGTGTAGTCCGCGACCCAGCGCTGCGCCTCGCCCGAGTCCGCGACCAGCTCACCCAGCCTGCTGCGCCCCTCGCCCGGCCGCGGCGCCACAAGGCCCGCGAGGCAGCGCAGGCTGCCGATACCGTCCGGGACCTCGCGCACCGCGACGTCCAGCCCGGTGACCTCCGGTCCCTGCGGGCGGCCCGGCTCGTCGACGGCCAGCCACGCCGGGTCCCGTGTGATGTCGAAATACGGGTGCGCGGCGAACGTGCTCGCCGCGTACCCGGCGTCGAGCAGCCGGTTGATCTCCAGACCCCTGCGGAGCTCGGTGCCGGTGGACTCCCGCTTCGAGTTGGTCAGCCGCAGCCCGAGGGAGAGCTTGAGCATCACGTCCGCGTCCGGCCGGTACAGGGTGCGCACGCTCGACGTAGCCCACCACTGTGGACCGAGCGCACCGAGCGGTTCGAGCAGCCCCTCGTCGATGAGCGCGGCGATCCGTGGCCGGTGTACCACGTCCCGTGCCTGCCACGGGTGTGCGGGCACGAGAACCCGGCCGTCGTCGAGCCTGCACTCGGCGAGCTCGGCGAGCAGCGCGGTGGTGTCCCGTCCGGCCACGCAGGCGCTGCCCGCGACGGCGTCGTGCGATACGACCGACTCGTCGGCCGCGAACCAGTGCAGCCGGAACGACCCGCGCTGCTCGGGTGAGTAGAGCGCGGACTCCCGTTCGGACAGGCCGTCCCTGCTCTTGGGTGCCGGATGCTTCAGATGGCCGAGTACGAGCGCCTGTTCGGTGTCGAGGAACCCGTCGACGCCCTCCGGCGCCGCGGGGTACCCGCGCCGGTGTTCGATGAACGTCGTCACCCTGCGCACCGACTCGGCGGTCCGTTCGACGAGGTCGGCGACCTCGCCCGGGGGCACACCACCGTCGCGGCCGCCACCCCGCGCCGCGGCTTCGGCCGCGAGCAACGCGATGGCCACGACCGGGTCGGCGGCACCGCCCAGCCGCCCGGACGGCCCGTCCACGAATACCGGGCCGAAGCGGTGCCACCCGGTCGGCGAGCAGTGCCGCACCTCGGTGACCAGCGCGAGTCCCGTGGCGGGGAACGGGATCCGCAACGGTCCCGGTGCCACCTGGGTACCGGTCTCGGTGAGCCAGCACCGCAGCAGCGCCTCCAGGTGCGCGTGTTCGGCTGCCCTTCTGGTGTCACGCGAGTGCAGCGGGTCGTCCGCGGCGGCGTCGCCGTATCCCGCGCCCGGCGCCGGTGCCCGCCCGGTATCCGTCGTCACCGTCATGCCGCGCCCTCCTCTGTCCGTCGTGCACAGGCCCTGCCCGCGAGCAGCACCCGATCGATGAGCTCGTCGATGTCGCCTGCCGTGGCCGTCTGGTTGAGCAGCGTGAACTTCACGCAGACGCGTTCGGCGTCATCGGGGCGCGTGCCCCGCACCGTCGTCCTGCCGATCAGCGCCACACCCGATTCGAGCAGCCTGCGCCGCAGGTCACTGTTGATCCGGTCGAGATGGTCCGGGTCGGCGTGCGCCCCGCCCCCGTACCGGAACACCACCGTGGTCAGCTCGGCCGGGGAGATCAGCTCGAGCTCGGGTTCGGCCGCGATCCGCCGCTGGGCGTGTACCGCGAGCTCGTGGCAGACGTCGACCATGCGGCCGAGCCCGGCACGGCCGTGCGCGAGCAGGCTCGCCGCGACCTTGATCGCGTCCGGCCTGCGCGTGGTCTGCAGGCTGCGTCCGAGCAGGCCGTCGTAGCCCGCCTCGCTGTCGTCGGCGGGGTTCAGGTACGACACGGTCCTCTCCAGAGCGCTGAACGCGTTCGCGTCTGCCACGAGCAGCGCGCTGGTCGCTGCGGGTTGCCAGCCGAGCTTGTGCAGGTCAACGGTGACCGAGTCGGCCAGCTCGAGACCGGCGAGCCGTTCGGAAAGCCGTTCGGAGAACAGCGCCCCGAAACCGTACGCGGCATCGACGTGCAGCCACACCGCGTGCTCGGCGGCGATCTCCGCGAGCTCCGGGAGGGGGTCGACCGAGCCGAAGTCGGTGCTGCCCGCGGTAGCGATGATCGCAACGGGGGTCCGGTCGTCGCCGAGCCCGCGCAGCGCAGCCGCCAGCGCCTCCGGGCGCATGCGGTGGTGCTCGTCCACCGCGACCGGCTGCACCGCTTGCTCCCCGAGGCCGAGGGCCGCGCAGGCACGGTGCACCGAGAAGTGCGCCAGCTCGGAGCAGAACACCACGGGGCGCCGCAGCGCGCCGACGCCGCTGCGGCGCACGTCGATCCCCCTGGCCAGTCCGGCGGTGTCGCGCGCGAGCAACAGGCCGAGCAGGTTGGACATCGAGCCGCCGGGGGTGAGCACGCCATCGGCTCGCTCGCCGAGACCCGCCAGCCGTGTCAGGCTGCGTACGACCCACCGCTCGACCGCGATGGCCGACGGTCCGGAGTCGTAGGTGTCCAGCGAGGCGTTACCCGCGCTGGCCAGGGTGTCGGCGGCGACGGCGACGGTCAGCGGCGGCGGCTGCAGGTGCGCGGCCGCACGCGGATGCGCGAGATCGAGCCCGTACTCCGCGAGCATGGTGGCGAGGCGGCGCAACGCCGCGTCCGCGCCGATCCCGTCGGCGGGCACGTCCGGTGGTCCGAGTGACTCGGCGGCCGCTGCCAGCACGTCCTCCGGCATCCCCCGGGGAACGGGACCGTCCTCGCGTCGCGCCGAACGTGCCGACGCGATCGCACCGGCCAGCGTCGTGACGACCTCGGCCATGCCGGCTCGGGACCCGGCCAGTACGGACGCGGGGAACGCGCTCGGATGCTCACCGGTGACTCCCGGAGCGCTGTGCGCTGCCTCAGCAATCTGGGTCAACAGAAACTCCCTCGGTCGTCGGCGTCGCGCCGACGGGATCAGTGGTTCGCCAGCGGGTTGGGCAACGTCCCGTTCGGGTGCAGCGCGTGCCGCAGCGCACGGTCGTCGTAGCGGGTGACCACGATGCGGTCCCGGTTGAGGGCGTACCGCGGGATCTCCGGCGAGAGCAGGTCGTACTCGCCGAACCGGTGGGACAGCTCGGGGTGGTCGGCCTGGAAGTCGAGGATCGCCTGCCGGGCGAGCGACCAGAACCGGCTCTCCGGAACGCCGAGCTGGTCGGCGCACAGCGGGGCCAGGTAGCGGAAGTGGCCGACGAACACCTGATCCATCACGTGCTGGCGGATCACGGAAGGGTGCTTGCGCGGGAGAACGTGATCGTGGCCGTCCGGCTCCGGGCCCCGTTCCGGCACGTCGGTGAACGACACGCAGACGTCGTCGACGAAATCCTTGAGGTAGAGCCGCCGGGGCACCTCACGCTCGTCGAAGCCGAGCAGGGTGTTCTGGCCGTGCGGGTTGAACGTCACGCCGTAGCGGTACAGCACCTGCATGATCGGGGTCAGTACGGTGTCGAACATCCGCCGCAGCCAGTCCTCGGCCCGCAGCCCGGACGCACGAACCAGCTCCGCGGCGAAGGCGACCCCGTCGTCGTCGACATGCAGCAGCGCGGCGAACGTACGGACGCGCTCGTCCTGCTCGACATAGGATACCGCCGACTCGCGCCAGATACAGCCCAGCGTCTCCAGGTGCTGGTACGGAACCTCGCCGACCTGGGACAGGTAGGGGTGCCGCACGGTGACGGATGCGACCTCTCCGAGGAGAACGGTACGCGTCTGCTCAGCCAGCACCGGGTCATCGGCGAGCATTCCCTCGAGCCACTGGGTGACGACGGGGGCGCCCATCGTGCAGTGTGGCGGGATTCCCCGCCACACCAGGGTGTTGAGGATCTTCAAGGGCAGCTTGACATCGAACCGGCCCGGGGTCGTGATGTTGGCCATGGTCCGGATCGACTGCCCTGGCAGGTACTCGTCGGGACTCGGTCCGAGCGGCACGATCCGCCGTTGGGCGATGTCGGCAGCGTGCAGCACCTGCACGACGTGGTTCCACTGCCACGGGTGTGTCGGCATCCAGACGAACGCACCCGGGTCGAGACCCTCCGCGCGCAGCGCGGCTTCCCAGTCCGCACGGACGTCCTCGGGCAGCTCCCTTGCCAGGGTCTCCCGTTCGGACAGTTCGGAGGTTCCGCGGAACTCGGCAAGGCCACGGTGTACCGCGATCCACTGCAGCCGCACCGGCCGGCGGGATTCCGGCGCGTAGCGGCGGATATCCGCAGCCGAGAAGCCGATCCTGCCCTTGTTGGCGACAAGCAGGTTGTGCCCGGTCATCCGGCAGTCCAGCTCGGCATGACCCAGCTCGCGCAGCTGCCGTGCCGTCTCACCGCCGCGCGCGATACGCGCCGCGTCCACGCTGAGCGTGGCCTCGAGCTCGGTGAGGTAGGTCGCCACAGTGGACGAGTCGGTGCCGATCGTGCCTGCGGCGTCGACGAGGAACTGCAGCGCGTCCCAAGCGGGCTGGCCGATCTCGTCGCCGAGCATGCCCGCGGCCACCCTGGTCACCGAATCCGGCTCGACAAGCAGCCATCCGAAGGCCCGTGGCCGTGCCCTGAAGCGATAACAGACACCGCTGTCGAGATCCACGCGGTACTCGCCGTCCCCCGTCTCGACCGCCTTGAGCATCGCCTCGAAGGTCCACTCCCCCAACGCCTTGGCGAGCAGGCGACGGTTCGCCTCCCGCCAGGCACCCGCGCCGACATCGGGCAGCTCCGGCACCGGATGGTCCACGGGCGACTGTTCCGCGTCGGTGTCGTTCTCGCTTGGTGTGGTGCGATCAGGCATCGGCCTCTCCGGGTTCTCAGCGGTCCAACGACACCCAGAGATTAGGCAAGGCTTGCCTAATTCGCAACCAGCTGAGCCAGCTGATCGCCATGGCGAGCATCACAGTGCTTACGGTACTGGAATTAGGTTAGCCTTACCCAACTAAGACACGCAACCCGGGCACCGATCGGAGGAAGTGTGCCGCGCAGCGAAGCCACCCGGCGATGGGCGTTCGCGCTGGTCAGCGTGTCGGGAGTGATGCTGACGCTCGATGTGACCGTCATCAACGTGGCGTTGCCCGCCATCGGGGCACAGCTGCGGGCGGGTCCCGATGTGCTGCCGTGGACGGTATCGGCCTACTCGCTCGCGTTCGGCACGCTGCTGCTCACCGCGGGGACGTGGTCGGACGCCGTCGGTCATCGCACGGTGTTCACTGCGGGCATGTCGGTGTTCACCGTTGCCTCGCTCGGGTGCGCGACCGCGCCGACGATCGGGGTGCTCATCGGAGCGCGGGCCGTGCAGGGAGCAGGCGGCGCGTTGGCCTTCGCTCCGGCCATCGCGTTGCTCGCGACCACCCACAACGGACGGTCCAGGAGCTCGGCCATGGCCGCATTCGCCGCGCTGTCCTCGCTGGCGGGCGCGCTCGGTCCCGTGGTCGGCGGTGGTGTGGTCGCGGCACTCGACTGGCAGTGGATCTTCCTGCTCAACGTGCCTGTCGGTACGTTCGTCGTCCTGGCCACCGTGATCACGCTCCCACCGGGCGTGCGGCACTCCGGCCCGCGGCGCACGGACGTGTCCGGCACGGTTCTGGGCGTCGCCGCGTTGCTCGCCCTGCACGCAGCACTGACGACCGGTAGCTCACTCGGCTGGACGTCGCTTCCCGCCCTCGCGTCCGGCGGCTTGCTGTGCGTGCTGCTGCCCGCGTTCGCCCGCACCCAGCGCAGGCCGGACGCCATGCTCGACATCGGCGCAGGCGACCGCGCCGCGTTCGCCGGCGCGGCGGCCCTCATGTTCACCGGAAGGATGGCCAGCCTGGGCACCCTCGTGTATCTCACGCTGTGGCTGCAGGAAACCGCCGCGACCTCTCCCCTGCACACCGGGATCCTGCTGCTGCCGCTGACCGGGAGCCTCGCTGTCGCGGGCACGACGGTCCCGGCCGCCCAGGCGCGCCTGGGACCGTCCAGGGTCGTCGCGGCCGGCTTCGCGCTTCAGGGCAGCGGTCTGTCCACTATGGCCATAGCGGCGAGCGCGGGAAGCCTGCCGTTGTCCTGTGCCGGAATGGCGCTCCTCGGTGCGGGCACCGCGCTGATCTTCCCGCCGCTGCTGACGGTCACGGTCACGGTCGTGCCTCCCGAGCGCACCGGCATGGCATCCGGGCTGACCAACGCGTGCTCACCGCTGGGTACCGCGACCGGGGTGGCGGCGTTCGGCGCGCTGTTCACCGCGCTGAACGGGAACGGGGCCGGCCCCGCGCTCACCGGTGTCTGCCTCGCCGCGACCGTGATCTGCCTGGCGGGTGCCGTCCTCGCACACCGGCTGCTCCCGGCGGAACTGCCCGGCGAGCACGCATCCGATCAGCCAGACGACCTCCGGCGCAGCAGCCAGATCAGGTAGGGAGCACCGACCAGCGCGGTCACCACACCGACCGGAATCTCCAGCGGGGCGAGCAGCGCACGCCCGAGCCCGTCGGCGGTGACGACGAGAATGGCCCCGAGCATGGCTGCCGTCGGTACCAGCCGCGCGGTCGAGCTACCCACGATCCTGCGTGCGAGGTGCGGGGCGACGAGGCCGACGAAGCCGACCGTGCCGACGACCGCTGCCGCACCGGAAGCCAGCACGGCCGCACTACCGAGGATCAGTACCCGCGCACGCCCGAGTGCGAGCCCGAAGGCACGCGGAAGGTCCGTGCCGAGGGCGAGCATGTCGACCGGCCGCGCGCTCACCACGAGTAACAGCCCGACCAGGATCGGCGCGATCAGCCACCCCAGCACCGACAGGTCGCGGGCATACGTGCTGCCGGACAGCCAGGTCAGCGCCGCGGAGAGGTTCATGTGAGCCCCGACCACCATCATCTGCACCAGGGCGGAACCGGTATAGGAACACCCGAGGCCGACGAGCACGACCCGGGTGGGATCCAGGCCGCCACCGGCACGGGCGATCAGCGTGACGAGGGAGATGGCGAGCACGCCACCGACGACGGCAGCCAGCGGCAGCGCGGCGGCCGGAGCACCGGGTACCACCACGATCATCAGGACGGCGCCGACGGCCGAACCCTGGGTCACACCGAGCAGGTTGGGCTCCGCCAGCGGGTTACGCACCACAGCCTGCACGGCGGCGCCCGCCGCGGCGAGGCATGCGCCCGCGAGCGCGGCGACCAGGATCCTGGGCAGCCGGTAGCCGATCACGTCCCGTGCCAGCGAGTCGCCCGCTCCACTCAGGACGGCTGCCAGCTCGCCCCAGCCGACCTCCACATCGCCGATGCGCAGCCCCACGACGATCACCGCGGCCAGCACGGCAAGGCACAGCCCGAGCACGACGGCGTAGTTGCGTGTCGCCAGTGGCCTGATCGCGGTCACGGCGGCACCCACATCGGCGTCCCCGGTGACGATCCGGCGCGCGAGCAGCACGAACACCGGCCCGCCGATCAGCGCGGTCACCACACCGACGGGCAACTCCCCGTACCCGGCGGACGGAGGCAGGACCAGCTGCGCTCCGGCGTCGGCGGCGAGCACGAGCGCGGCGCCGAACAACCCGGCGATCGGCAACCGCGCGGCGTGCCCGCCGACACCGAGCATCCGCACGCCGACGGCGGCGACCAGCCCGACGAACGCCACGGGGCCCGCGACGCTGACCGCCGCGGCCGTCAGCACGACGGCCAGCAGCAGCGTGGCGGGCCGGACGCGGCCGACCCGCACCCCGAGTGACTCCGCTGTCTCGTCGCCGAGCGAGATCAGGTCGATCGGGCGGGCGAGCAACGGGGCGAGCAGCAGTGCGCAGAGCACGACAGCACCGAACGCGAGCGGCCGCTCGATCCCCGTCTGCAGCAGGGACCCCTGGCCCCAGAAGTACAGGCCACGCGTCGAGTTCTCGTCCAGGATCTGCAGGAAGTCGGCGGTCGCGAGGCCGGCGAGCGTCACCGCGGCACCCGCGAGCAGCACCCGTCCAGGGGTGAGCACGCCACCCACGGTCAGCAGGTAGACCACGACCATGGCGGCCAGCCCGCCGACGAAGGCCACCCCTCCCCCGGTGAGCAACCCGACGTCCAGCCCGGTGAACGCCACGGCGACCACGGCGAGGTACGCCCCCGCGTTGATGCCGAGCGTGTCCGGCGCGGCGAGCGGGTTCCGTGTCACGCCCTGGATCAGGCTGCCGGAGGTGCCCAGCGCGGCGCCCGCGACAAGGCCGGCAAGGGTGCGCGGTAGCCGCGACCCCCACAGCATCGCCTCGGTGTGCGGGTCGGGGTTGCCTGCCAGCACGCCTGCGATCTCGGCGATGCCCACGCCGGACGCGCCGATCCCGAGATGCACCACGGTGACGGCGATCAGCGCGCACGCGGCTGCGCCGCCCACCAACAGGACAGGTGGGCGGCGCAGCGGGGCGCGCTTGGCCTTCAGCACGGCGTTCGGATCCCCTCCGTCACGCCTCGAAGGCGGCCGCGGTCTCGTCGAGCAACTGCATCGCCGAAAGCGGCCCACCGAAGACCCAGGTGCCGGGGTCGAGCGCCCGCACCCGATCCTCGGCGACGAACGGCAGCTCCGTCCACACCTCGTTGTCGGCGAGCGCGCCGGTGAACGGGTCATCGTCCTCCAGCGCGATGTAGAGGAAGGTCGCGTCCGAGTCCACCTGGGTCAGGCTCTCGACACCGACGGTCGTCATACCCCAGTCGTCCGGTTCGCCGGACCAGCCGTTCTCCAGACCCACCGATTCGATCAACGTGCCTGCGAGGGACTCGCCGGTGAACATGCGGATACCGGGCGAACCTTCCGCGGTGAACCCTTGGGCGAGCGCGAAGGTACTGCCTGCCTCGCCCGCGTCGTCGAGCCTGCCCTCGACCTCGTCGACCTTGTCGTCCAGGTCGGCGAGTACCTCGTCGGCCTCGTCCTGCTTGCCGACCGCCTTCGCCAGTTCACCGAAGTTCTGCCGCATCGTCTCGAGCGCGGGCCCGTCGGTCGGCTGGAAAGCGAGCACCGGCGCGATGTCGTTGAGCTGGTCGAAGTTGGCCTCCAGCCGGTCGACGTCGGAGACGATCACGTCCGGGTCGAGTTGCTTGATCTTTTCGATGCTCGGCTCCTGCCGGGAACCGACGTCGGTCACATCGTCCGGTAGCTCGGCGCCGGGAGCGGAAACCCAGTCGCCGTACGCCTCGCTGTCGGCCACACCCACCGGTGTCACGCCGAGCGCGAGCAGCTCCTCGGTGTAGGACCATTCGAGGGATACCACATCCGTCGCGGGCTCGCTCAGCTCCACGTCGCCCTTGGCGGTCGCCACACTGATCGACCCCGACTCGGCCGTGGTCTCCTCGGCGCCGGGATCGGCGACCGAGCCGCTGCCGCATCCCGCCGACAGTGCCAGCGCGACGGCTGCTCCACCAGCCGTCACCGCACGTACGAGCATGTTCATCTACGTTCCTCCTTCATTGTCCGTCGCCCTGCGCTCGGACGACCGGTTACAGCGCGGCCGGCGGCCGCTGGGGGAAACAGGTCAGGTACCCCGTGCCGGGGTCACGAACCACGCTGACGCTGAGGCCGAACGCGCGCTCGATGGCATCGGAGGCCAACACCTCCTCCGGCGGCCCCGACCGCAGCACCGCGCCCTCGGCGACGACCACGAGCCGGTCGCCGTACGCGGCCGCATGCATCAGGTCGTGCAGCACGACGCCACACGCGATGTGGTACTCACGTGCCAGCCTGCGCACCACGTCGAGCACGTCGAACTGGTGCCGCAGATCGAGGTAGGTGGTCGGTTCGTCGAGCAGCAGTATGCTCGTCCGCTGCGCAAGCACGGTGGCCAGCCAGGCGCGTTGCCGCTCGCCACCGGACAGCTCGTCGAGGCACTTGTCGGCGAGCGGCTCGGCGTCGGTGACGGACAACGCCCACCGGATCGACTCGCGGTCCTCGTCCGTGTGCCTGGCGAACGCACCGCGATGGGCGTAGCGGCCGTGCCTGACGAGCTCCCGGACGGTCACACCCGCCGGGACGTGCGAGGCCTGTGGCAGGAAGGCCAGCCGTTGCGACAGCGCGCGGCGCGACAGTGAGCGCAGCGGGGCGCCGTCGACGTGCACCGCGCCGCCGAGCGCAGGCAGCAAGCCCGCCACGGTCCGCAGCAGCGTCGACTTGCCACAGCCGTTCGGCCCCACCAGCACCGTGACCTCGCCGGCAGGCAACGTGAGATCCACGTCGTCCACGACACGGCTCTTGCCGTACCCGGCAGCGAGCTTGTCGGTCGCCACCCGCACATCACCAACAGTCACAGAACGCCTCCCGTGGTCACCGGAAAGTGACCCTACCGCATTAGGTAAACCAAACCTAACTACGAGAAGTGGGTGAAGCAGTTGCCCTGATCACATCCGGGGGATACAGCACTGTCACCTTTCGCTGTACCGATTCCGCCGTAGCCCGGACGTTCACCCCGCCCGCGCTCGCGGATCCATCGTTGACGTGACGCGCGTCATATTCGATACTGCGCGGTATTCAATACCGACCGGTATCGGGAGGCCGACGATGTCCTCGCAGGTCCAGCGCACACTCACGATCCTCACGGCAGCCGTACTTGCGGCACCGCTGGCCCAGGCGGCACCGTCGGCAGCGGCCGCCGCCCCGAGCCCGGCCTCGTCGCAGGAGATGCCACCCCCACAGGACGACCCCTTCTACACGCCGCCGGATGATCTCGACGACGAGCCGCCGGGAGCCGTCCTGCGGTCACGGTCGGCCGAGGTGGCCGGCAACACCGGCGGTCTCGGGACGGAGGTGGACGCATGGCAGGTCCTCTACCGTTCCACCTCGGCGCAGCACGAGGCCAATGCGGTGTCGGGAACCGTGATCGTGCCGCAGGAGGAGTGGACGGGTGACGGTGCCCGGCCGCTGGTGTCCTATGCCGTGGGGACGCACGGGCTCGGCCCGGAGTGCGCGCCGTCGTACCTGATGGCCAAGGGCGAGGAGTCCGAGTACAGCTTGTTCGAGCAGGCGCTGGCACGTGGCTGGGCCGTGGTGGTCACCGACTACGAGGGTCTCGGCACGCCGGGTCCGCACACCTACGTCGCGGGGCGGTCGCTGGGCCACGCGCAGCTCGATGCGGCGCGTGCCGCGCAGAACCTCGGGGATGCGAACGTGGACTCCGATGCACCCGTCGGACTCTGGGGCTACTCGGAAGGCGGCTTCGCCACCGGATGGTCCGCCGAGCTGGCTGCAGGATACGCGCCGGAGCTGAGCACCGCGGGCGCAGCGGTCGGCGCAGCACCGGCCGATGTCGGGGACGTGGCGCGGCTGCACGACGGCGGCCCGGCCAGCGGGCTGGTGCTGGCAGGCGCGGTCGGCCTGGCACGGGCCTACCCCGACGCCCCGTTCGAGGAGATCCTCAACGCCGACGGCGAGGAGATGGCCGCGGATATCAGCACCATGTGCACCGAGGAGCTGTCCCAGGAGTACGCGTTCCGCGAGCTCGAGGAGTTCACCACGGTGGACGACCCGATGTCGCTCCCGGAATGGCAGGATGTCTTCGCCGATATCCGGCTCGGCACGGCCGCCCCGGAGGCCCCTGCCCTGATCTACCACTCGCCCGCCGACGAGGTGGTGCCCTACGACCACGGCCTGCGGCTGCACAACGACTGGTGCGCGGCCGGCTCGACCGTGTCCTTCCAGACCGTAGCCGGCGACCACGTCGCTGCCGCCGTGGCCGGGGCCCCGCTCGCCGTCGAGTACCTGGCCGGGCGGTTCGCGGGACAGCAGGCGACGAGCACGTGCCTGGGCGCGTCGTGACGGCTCCGTTCGAACCGCCCGCACGGGGGCACGGTGCGATGACCGGCACGGCCGTCTCGACTACCGGTACCGACCCTCCGGTCCAGCGTGGTCGCCCGGCCCGCGAGGAGACGAAGCGCAAGGTTCTGGACGCGGCGCTTGCGGTGTTCTCCGAGCGGGGCATCGAGGCCGCGTCGGTCGACGAGGTCGCGGCGGCCGCCGGGCTCACCAAGGGCGCCGTCTACTCCAACTTCCGCAGCAAGAGCGATCTCGTGCTGGCGCTGATGGAGGACTACCTCGCCGACCGGCAGCGCGAAGCCGCCGCAGTTCTCGACACGGTCACCGGAAGCAGGCAGGCGCTCCACGACGCGGGTGCCCAGCTGATGACGGCCATCCACACCGGAGCAAGGTGGCAGCGGCTACTGATCTCCTACGCCGTGCACGGCACCCGCGACCCCGCGGTCCGCGCCGCGCTGCGCGACAAGCGCCGCGAGCTACGGTCGTCGGTTGCCGGGTTGATCGAACGCTTCGCCGAGCAGCACGGCCTGGACCTACCGTTCGACGGGGAAGAGGCAGCCGTCGTCGTGCTCGCACTTTCCAACGGGCTCGCGGTGGAGTCCAGTATCGACGAGCACTCCGTCCCCGAGGACCTGTTCGGCCGCGTACTGGCCGCACTGGCCGGACAGCGCTGAGACCGCGGGATTGGCGCCGGTCGACGTGACCCGTCCCGTTGGGCACGGGTTCAGCGTGCACAGCGCCGCCGGACAGCAGGAGTACGGAGAGCACGCGGGATGAAGCCGGACCACCGCGGGGCACGAGGGTCACGTCATCGGGCACCTACCGCCCGCCGCCGCGGCCCGGAGGGGACGTGTCGGTCCGGGCGGCGTGCGCCCGCAGCGAGCCGGCGTGGGCCTTGGCCGTGGGTTCCCGCCGGGTCTTGACCAGGCTCGCGACGACCACGACCGCCAGAACGGCGACGATCACGGCGAGGCTGAGCGGTGTGGGGATCTCGGGAACGCGCTCGTCGATGTCGACGTGGCCCCAGTGCAGGATGAGCTTGACTCCGATGAACGCCAGGATCAGCGCGAGCCCGGTCGAGAGGTACACCAGCCGGTCGAGCAGGCCCTTGACCAGGAAGTACAACGCACGCAGCCCCAGTAGCGCGAACGCGTTCGCGACGAAGACGATGTAGGGCTCCTCGGTGACACCGAAGACGGCGGGGATGGAGTCGACCGCGAACAGCACATCGATACTGCCGATCGCGATCAGCACGATCAACAGCGGGGTGACCATCCGGCGGCCGTCGACGCGGGCGAACAGCTTCCCGCCGACGTAGTCGTCGGTGACGGGTAGCACGCGACGGGCAGCCTTGACCAGGACGTTGTCATCGATCTCAGGATCCTCGTCGCGATGCCGGAACAGCTGCACGGCCGTGTAGATCAGCAACAGACCGAACAGCAGGAACATGAACGACAGCAGTGTGAGCAGCGTGGCACCCACCGCGATGAAGAACGCGCGCATGGCCAGCGCGAGCACGATACCGAAGGTCAGCACCTTGTGCTGGTGCCGGTCCGGGACGGCGAATGTCGTCATGATGATGACGAAGACGAACAGGTTGTCGACCGAGAGGCTCTTCTCGACGATGTAACCTGCGAAGTACTCGGTGCCGAACGTGCCGCCGTGCTGGATCGTGAACCAGACACCGAAGGCGACCGCGACGAGAATGTAGAAGACCGACCAGATCGTGGCCTCGCGCAACCCCACCCGGTGCGGGCGCACGGCTGCCGAGACCAGGTCGACCGCGAGCAGGGCGATGATCACGCCGATGGTGAGGCCCCAGGTGAGCGGGCTGATATCCAGCACAGGTTGCTCCGTTTCGCTGCCGAGCCGGGCCGACTGTCGCCACTACCCCCGGCATAGCATGTCGATCATGGTCGATCGGGTCCGGCATCGCACCGGCGAGCCGACCCGATGTCACCGGCAATCCTATCGGCGACGGTACCGGGGTACGCGGCCAGTCGCCCCGGCGTCCGCGAGCCACCGCCCGGACTCGTGCCATGACCGCGAGCGTGCATCGGCTTGCGAACTTGACGAGAAGGAGTTGAATGAAGGGCGGGCCTGCTCAGCAGGAACCACGACCCACTCGGCTCCTGTGACCGAGTGCCGTACGCGAGGAGAACCGGACAAGATGGACCTTCGAAAACTCACACACGCCGCGAAATCCACACTCCGCAAGAACAGCGACAAGATCGACAAGGGCATCGACCAGGCCACGAACTCCGCGAAGTCGCGGTTCGGCCAGCACTCGGACAGGATCGACGGCCTGGCAAGGAAGGCCAAGGGGATGCTGGTCGATGAGCCACGTGACCAGCAGGCCGGCGGGCAGCCGGACCGAGACGACGAGCAGGACCGCCCGGATGGCAGGCGCGGCGAGAGCTAGCTAGCGGCCGGCGGTCGGAGCGAGGCGGCCTCGCCCGGCATCGGTGAGGCCGTGCCCATCACGCCTGCCGGGGCAGCCCCGGCAGGCGCGGCGGACGGCTCCTCCAGCCGCCGTGTCAGCGCGGGCGAGTGGCGGTGACGCCGGGAATCTCGTCGTGGCGGAACGCGTCGACGAACAGCCGGTGATCATCCCGCACCACGTCCGAGTAGTCCCGCGCGAACTCCCACAACCATTGCGAGAAGTCCTCATCACGGCCATTGACGACGTCGCGGATGGCACTTTCGACGTTGGTCGACACCGGCGAGTGGTCGGAATCGAAGTCGGATACACAGTGTGCCTTGGCGACAGCCCGGCCGAGGTAGTCCAGCACGTGCCGGATCTCCTCCGGATCGGTGAGCTCACTCCAGGAAAGGTCGCATTCGTACGGCGAGACTTCGGAGACGACGTAGCCGACGCCACCGATCTCGGTATAGCCGAGCATCGCATCGGCATGCGCCTGCAACGCACGCTGGGACACCGCCGTACGCTGGCCATGGTGCAGGAAGTAGCGGCGGATATGCTCGTCCGGGACGACCTGCGACAGTGCCGCCACGTTGCCCTGCTTCACCGACAGCAGGATGTCGTTCTCCAACGCCTCGTTCGCACCCTCGATCAGCACGCTGTACGCCGGTAGTCCCGCACTGCCGATACCGAAACCGCTGCGTCCGACCACGTCCTTGACCGTGTACGCGAGCTCATGCATTCGCTTGCTTTGCGGGATGGTCTCGAGGTACCGGTGGAACGCCTCCAGCACGCGCGCGTACTCGCGCTCGTCGAGGCGACGGATTCCGGGACCATCGCGGAACCTGCGGTCGTACCCTTCGACCTCCGTCTCCGCATCGAGAAGTGTCTTCCTGCTGTGCAGGCGCGCCCTCTGCAACACTCCGCGAATCGGCCCGTCGGTCGTGGCCAGGTTCAGCGAGAACGCCGAGTCCCGCTCGCCCTCGGCGAACCGGCGTACCTGGTCCAGGTAGGCGTGCGTGGCGGTCCGCACGAACTGCTCGATGACCGCGTCAGGCATGGCCTTGCTCCAGCCAAGCAGGGCGATACTCGCGGCGAACCGTTGCAGATCCCAGGTGAAATGCCCGAGATAGGCCTCGTCGAAGTCGTTGACGTCGAAGACGAGCACGCCCTCGTCGTCCATGTACGTACCGAAGTTCTCCGCGTGCAGATCGCCTTGGATCCACACGCGATCGGTCTGCTCATCGACCCAGGGATCGTGCAAGCGCGTCACATCCGCATAGAACAGGCACGCGCTGCCACGGTAGAAGGCGAACGGCGACGCGGCCATCTTGCGGAACTTCGTGCGGAACGCGACCGGGGCCGCCTCCATCAGGTCCGCGAAGGCTTCCACGAGCGTTCCGACGATGCGTCGACGGCGCAGAGCCGGATCGCTGACGTCCAGGGCACTGGAAAGCTCGGTCATGCGCAGATACTTCGCTGGCGGATGGGCGGCATTTCGCTGCCACAATACCCGTGGACCTACCGGCACGACAGACGATTCCCGCCGCGGCGGCGAGCGCGCACGCGGACCGGTGGCACGCAGGCGAGAGGACCGTGCGATGGCTCAGGCACACCTGGTGTTGGGACCGATCCTGCGGTATGCCGACACCACCTCGGCGACCGTGTGGCTCGAAACCGATCGTTCCTGCACGGTGGAGGTCGCGGGCGCGAGCGCCCCGACGTTCTGTATCGGCGGGCACCACTACGCGCTCGTCGTCGTGACGGGGCTGGCTCCGGGCACGAGCATCCCGTACGACGTGCGCTTGGACGGGACCCGCGTCTGGCCGGAGCACGACTCCCGGTACCCGCACAGCCGGATCCGGACCCACAGCCGCGATCAGGGCTCGGCGATGCGGCTGCTGTTCGGCTCCTGCCGCTACGCCGCCGACCGCGATGCTCGGGGGCGTCGCACGCTCGGTGCGGACGCCCTCGATGCCTACGCCGTCCGGATGGGCGGCATGCCGGAACCCGACTGGCCCGATGCGCTTCTCCTGCTCGGTGACCAGGTCTATGCCGACGAGACCTCGGCCCGGATCCGTCAGCTGATCAGGGCCCGTCGCGACACCGCTCGGCCACCCGGAGTCGAGGTCGCCGAATTCGAGGAATACACCTGGCTCTATCAGGAAACGTGGACCGATCCGGACATCCGCTGGCTGCTGTCGACGGTCCCCACAGCGATGATCTTCGACGATCACGACGTGCACGACGATTGGAACACCTCGCGCGCGTGGCGTCAGCGGATGGCGCGGCATCCGTGGTGGGCCCGGCGGGAGTGCGACGCCCTGGTCTCCTACTGGGTGTACCAGCATCTCGGCAACCTCGCCCCGGACGAGCTGGCCGCCGACAGCGTCTACGGCCAGGTGCGCAGCGTCGGCCGTACCGGCGACGCCATCGAGGTGCTCCGGCGGTTCGCCGAGCACGCCGAGACCGAGGTAGACGGTGTCAAGCCCGTCCGGTTCAGCTACTGTCGCGACTTCGGCTCCGTACGTCTCGTGGTGGTCGACACGCGCTGCGGGAGGATCCTCGACGGGCGCAGGCAGATGATCTCGGATTCCGATTTCGACTGGCTCGGCGACACCACGCGCGGGGACTACCAGCATCTAGTTGTCGGATCCGCACTGCCATGGCTGATGCCGCACGCTATCCACCACATCGAATCCGCCAACGAGCGTGCCTGTGATCGCCGTGGTTATCGCGGGCTCCTCGCCGAACGCGTCCGGCAGGCCTTCGATCTCGAACACTGGCCCGCGTTCCGGCAATCCTTCGACCGGCTGGCTGAGCTGATCGGGGCGATCGCGCGGGGTGAGCACACCGGGCGGCCACCGGCCACCGTGAGCGTGCTCTCCGGCGACGTGCACCACAGCTACGCCGCCGAAGCACACTTCCCGGACCGCGGTTCCGGCAGGGTGTGGCAACTGACGTGCTCACCGGTGCACAATTCCGTGCCTGCCGTCGTGCGCCTCGCCTTCCGGATCGCCTGGAGTTCCGTCGCCACCGCTGTCACGCGGCGACTCGCTCGGCTGCGCGGCACCGCCCCTGTGCCACTGCGATGGACGAAGACCGCGGGGCCGCTGTTTCGCAACCAGCTCGCTTGCCTCGTCATCGACGGGACCGGCGCCCACGTCACCTTTCACCCGGCCGAACCGTCGGCACACACGCTCACCGTGTCGCTCACCGGAAGTGGCCGATCGGCGACGGCATCCGCTACCCGGTCTCGACCGGCTTGCCGCCCAGGGTGATCTCGAGCGTGGAGTCGTCCTCGAGGGTCAGCGTGACCGTGTCACCGGGCGTGCGTGTGCGGATCTCGGCGATGAGCGTGTCCGCGCCTTCGGTGCGCCGATCGCCGATCTCGGTGATCACATCGCCCTGCTCGAGTCCGGCCTCCTCGGCCGGGCTCCCCGACTGGACCTCCCGGATCTGGACCCCGCCGCCGCGGGCGTCGCTGACCAGCGCACCGATGTAGGTCTGGGTGGCCTGACCCGTGTCGATGATCTCCTCTGCCGTGCGGCGTGCCTGGTCGATGGGGATGGCGAAACCGATCCCGACGTTGCCCTGCGAGCCCCCGCCGAGCGCTTGGCCCGGGCTGTAGATGGCCGAGTTGATGCCGATAACGCGGCCGCTCATGTCCGTCAACGGACCACCGGAGTTTCCGGGGTTGATGGCCGCGTCCGTCTGGATCGCGTTCAGCACGGTCGCCTGGTCACCCTCGGTACCGCCCGCGCGCACCGGCCGGTCCAGCGCGCTGATGATGCCGGAGGTCACCGTGCCGGACAGCGCGAACGGGGACCCGATCGCCACGACCCGCTCGCCCGTGTCCAGATTGTCGGAACGCCCCAGCTGAGCCGGTGTGAGATCGTCGACCCCCTCGGCCTGGATCACGGCGACATCCGTGGTCGGATCGTGGCCCACCAGCTCGGCCTCGGCCCGCTGACCATCGTGGAACTGCACCTGGATCCGGCCCTGCGTGCCGCCGGGCGCGACGACGTGGCTGTTGGTCATGATGTGGCCGTCCTCGCTGATGATGACACCCGACCCCCGCCCTGCCCGGCCTTCGGCGGCGACCTGCAGCTGCACCACGCTCGGGTTGACCTTCTTCGCGACGGCTTCGACCGACCCCTCCGGCGCGTCCTCGGTCTGCTCGCTCGGCGGCTGGTTCAGCCCGCTGCTACCGGACACGATCCCGGTCCCGTCGGCGACCAGATACCCGCCGAGGGCGCCGGCCGCACCCCCGGCGACGAGCGCGATCGCGGTGACGATCACGAGCAGAGCGGTGCTGAACCGCCGCGGACGACCACCGGCACCGCCACCCGCGGGCTGCGGGCCGGTGGCGCCCTGGCCTGCCTGCGCGGGTGGCATCGGAGGCATCCCGCCGTAGGCGGGGTAGCCGGAGCCGTACATCGCGCCTGCCTGGCCCGCCCCGCCCGGCTCCCGCGCCTGCCACGACCACGGGTCGGCGGGCTCCGGCTGGGTGTGGTCGGCACCGTAGGACCCGGCGCCGCCCGGCCACGGGGGCTCGTGACCGGGTTGACTCTGATGTGCGTCCCGATCGTTCTCGCTCATGTACCCACCATGCGACACAGTCCTGAAAGTCAGCTAAGTCAGAGCTGTGTTCGTGCCGTGAACTCGCCCGGTCCGCCCGGTGCACCGGGTTCCCGGTGCGGCCACGGACCCGCTGCACGGCACATCGGGCAGGATAACGGGCGTCACCGGGTCACGTGCAGCGCTTACCCTCTGGGGGCAGTTCGAGGTTGACGAGGTAGTCCGTGGCCGCGCCGTTCACGCACTCGTTGCCCTGCAGGAAGGCGGTGTGCCGGGTGCCGTCGAAGGTCAGCAGGCCGCCGCCGAGCGCGTCCGCGAGCCGCACCCCTGCCTGATACGGCGTCGCCGGATCGTTCGTGGTGGAGACCACCAGCACCGGGGGCAGGCCCCGCGCATCCGGAAGGTGCGGCTCCAGGGTGTGCGGCACGGGCCAGTACGCGCACGGTCCGAGCGCCGCCCCGTCCGGCTTGCCGTCGTCGAGGAACGGGGCCACTTCCTCGTAGCGGCGCTCCGCCCGCAGGATCTCCTGCCTGTCGGTAACGGCGGGCGCGTCGACGCACCGGATCGCGGTGTGTGCGTCCTGCGTGGTGGAGTAGTTCCCGTCCGGGCCGCGTTCGTTGTAGTAGTCGGCCAGCCGCATCAGGGACGTGCCCTGCCCCTGGGTGAGTTCGTCGAGTCCCGAGTTCAGTGCCGTCCACAGGTCCCGGGAGTACAGCGCTTGCGCCGTGGCCGTGGTCGCGTCGTCGTACGAGAGCTCGCGCCCGTCACCGGCCGGGACCGGCTGCTCGATCAGCGGCCGCACAAGCTCCTGGAACCGTTGCGTCGCGGTACTCGGGTCCGCGCCGAGCGCGCAGTCCTCGCGTTGCACGCACCAGTCGACGAACTGCTCGAACGCCCGCTGGAACCCGGCGGCTTGCGCGATCAGCTGCTCCTCCTGGTTCTTGCTCGGGGCGATGGCCCCGTCGAGGACCATCGCCCGCACGTTGCCCGGGTAGGTTTCGGCGTAGACGCTGCCCAGCCGCGTGCCATAGGAGTAGCCGAGATAGGTCAGCTTCTCGTCTCCCAGCACGGAGCGCAGCACGTCCATGTCCCTGGCGACCATGCGCGTGCCCAGGTTGGCCAGCATGGCCTCGCCGTGCTCCGTGCGCTGCTGACACTTGCGCGCGAAGGCCCTCGCGTCGGCCTCCTGGCCGGCGATTCCGTCCGGTGAGTTGTCGGTCTCGTCGTCATCGGCTCGTTCGGCATCCCGCTCGCTGTCGGTCAAGCACCGGATCTGTGGCTCGCTGGCCCCGATGCCGCGCGGATCGAATCCGACGAAGTCGAACCGCTCACCGAGCGCGGTCCCGGCGATCTTCTGGGACAGTGACGCCGCCGCGGGCATCCCGGCCACTCCCGGCCCGCCCGGATTCATGATCAACGAACCGATGCGCTCGTCCTGGTTGCCGGCCCGGCGGCGCACCACGCCGAGCGTGATCTCCGTACCATCGGGCTCGTCGTAGTCCAGTGGCACGGTCAGCCGGCCGCACTCGATATCCGGTCCGTTGAACGCGAGCGTGGCCCGTTCGGTTGTGGCGAAGTCCGCGCAGTCGCCCCAGGACAGCGACTGCCGGTAGAACCGCTCGAGCCCCTGCGGCACCGGTCCGGCCGGCCCGCGCGACTGCGCGTCGGGCCGCGACGTCCGTTCGGAACCCTCTCCGCCGGACGTGCACCCGGCCAGCAAGGCGGCGAGCGCCAGGAGGGCAGCCGCCGGGACTGCGATACGCGGGCCGACCACGTCTCCGATGGTGCCACCGGTCCCGCCGGTGACCACACCGCTGACCACACCGGTGGGCGCCGCCGGGCGATGGCGGGTTCCGGATCCGGAGGGGCACGTCGGGTGGGGCTACCCCCGGCCCTGCCTGCCGAGGGCCGGGCAGGTCCTGTAGCCGAGCCGCGCACCGTTGACCGTGCGTGCCGGTGGTTCGACCGCGCGTGCTTGCCTCTACCATCCGGCGGGTGACTGCCTACGACGATCTTGATGCCTTCGAGTACCTGGACACCTCCACCCTGCCGCCGCGCCAGCAGCGCATCCTGATCACGATCCGGGACTGGGTGGTGCGGTACGGGTACTCGCCGAGTACGCGACAGATCGGGGACGCTGTCGGCCTGCGCTCCTCGTCGTCGGTGTCGCGGCACCTGGCGAGCCTGGAGGAGAAGGGGTTCCTGCGGCGCAGTACGACGATGTCGCGCCCGATCGACGTGCGGGCGTTCCTGCAACCGCACGCGACGCGCGAGCCTGCCGACGACTCCGTCAGCGTGCCCGTGGTCGGCGACATCGCCGCGGGCGTTCCCATCGCCGCCGAGGAGCACGTCGATGACCTGCTGACGTTGCCACGCGGCATCACCGGCCGTGGCGACATCTTCGGCCTGCGCGTGCGCGGTGACTCGATGATCGATGCCGCGATCTGTGACGGCGACATCGTCGTGGTCCGCAAACAACCCGAGGCACACTCCGGGCAGACCGTCGCCGCGATGATCGACGACGAGGCCACCGTCAAGGTGTACCGCCGCCGCAACGGCCACGTCCGGCTCGAGCCGCGCAACCCGGACTACGAGGTCATCGACGGCGACTCGGCCGTCATCCTCGGCATCGTCGTCTCGGTCCTGCGCAGCATCTGAGCGGGATCCGGCCGCCGTGGACCGGCGTCGGCGATCAGCGATCCCCCGGCCCGGCGGGTGCGGCGGGCCCCGACGGGCGAATCCGCGACGGCGCCTCGTGACCGCCTGCGGTACCGCTCGCGGGGTGCGTCAGCCGGCCGCCGGACCGCGGTCGGCCTCGTGCTCGGCGACGGCCCGCAGGAAGGTCTCCCGCGCCCGCGAACCGGCGTGCTCGGGCCAGATCGCGACGAGCGGAACGTGCGCCGGTGGCGTCAGGGTGATCACGTGTGCCGCGCCGCCCGCGGCGGGACCGGGCCGGGAGGTCACGAAAGCGATGTGGCCGGTGCCGACGACGGCCGTCGCCGGTGGGACACCCTGGAGCTCGGTGCGCTGGACGCTCGGCTCGAAACCCGCACGACGGCACGTGTCCACGAGGAGGTCGGTGTAGCCCGACGTGCCGGGACGGCCCCACACGACGATCGTGTACTCGGCGATGTCCGCGAAGGCGACACTGTCGCGTGTGGCCAGAGGGTGTTCGGCACTGACGGCGATACGCAGCCGGTGCCAGGCCAGGGTGGTACGCGCCAGCCCCTGCACCGGGCGAATCGCGCGGCACAACCCGAGATCGAGACCCCCGTCGAGTAGCAGGTCCAGAAGTGTCCCCGGGTACTCCTGGTGGGGTTCGATGCGCAGGTGCGGGTGCAGGGTACGGGCGGTGTGCAGCAGGGTGCCGAGTTCCTCACCGGTCACGGCCGGGGTGTGGCCGAGCCGGAGCACGTCCGGCTCGCCGCGTCCGATGCGCCGGGCACGGTCCAGCGCCGACCGGGCAAGGCCCCGGAGCACGCGGCCGTCCGCGATCAGCGCCTCCCCCGCCGGCAGCACCCGGATGCCGGTGCCGCCGCGGTCGAGCAGTTCCACACCGACCTCGCGTTCGAGGTTTCGCAGCGACGTGCTCAACGCCTGCTGTGACAGGTGCAGTCGCGCGGCCGCCCTGGTGACGCTGCCTTCCTCGGCCACAGCGATGAGCTGCTCCAGGCGATCCAGGTCGAGTGTCACAGGACGACGGTAGCCCGCGCCTGCCGGAACGCGCGGGCCAGGTCGCACACGCCGTGACCGGCCGGCCTCCCGGAGGTGGCCGGGATGGTGTCACTGGGCGGGGTGGCCCGCGGGCCGCCCCGCCCCTGGCACTCACCGGGTGGTGTAGCCACCGTTCGGGAACACGGTCTGGCCGGTGAACCACCATCCCTCGGTGGCCAGGAACCTGATGATCGGCACGATGTCCTCGATCTGGGTGAGCTGGTTGCCCAGGGCCTGCGACTTGTGGAACTCGACGCGCTCCGGGGTCTCCTGCGGGTAGAAGAACGGGGTGTCCATCGGCCCCGGCGCCACGGTGTTCACCGAGATGCCGCGGTCGGCGAACTCCTTGGCCGCGGCGCGGGTGAAGTGCTCGAGCGGAGCCTTCCCGCCGGCATAGGTGGAGTAGCCGTCGGTGAACGCCGCGAGCAGTGAGGTGCCCAGGTTGACGATCTTGCCGTTGTCATCGAGCCGCCGCCCGGCTTCCTGCAGGAAGAAGTACGCCGCCTTGGAGTTGATGGCGAACATGGTGTCGTACTCCTCCTCGGTCGTGTCGAGGATGGGTTTGCGCAGCACCATGCCCACCGTGTTCACCGCGATGTCCACGCCGCCGAAGGCGTCGATCGCGGTGTCAAACAACCGGCGTACCTCACTTACCTGGGTGAGGTCGCCCTGAACAATGACAGCGCGGCGACCGGCCTCACGTACCGCTTTGGCCGTATCCTCCGCATCGCTCGCGGAGTGCTCACCGTGGTAGTGCACGACCACGTCGGCGCCGCCCGCGGCGAGCTCCCTGCTGAGCAGCCCACCCAGGTTCTTGGCGCCTCCGGCCACAACGGCCACCTTGTCGTGCAGTGTGTTCGTTGCCATCTACTGGTTCCTTTCCCGGCCGCGTTCACGATGTGTCGACTTTCGACCGCCACGTTAGGGAAGGAATTTTCTCCGGTGGAAACAGAAAATCCCGGTGACTCCACAAACACGATGGATACCCCCACGTCGTGCGCGCGATGAGCAGATAAGAGTCCGCGTGTGGCCATGACCTGCCCGGATGCCACCGTCAGCGACACCGGCATCGCATTGCTAACCTGATCACATGCCTGCGGAATGCCCAGTACTGCGCGAGCGCCGTGGCGGCCACGCACCGGAAGTGGGCGCGATCGAGCTGTTCTTCGATCTCGTCTACGTGTTCGCCGTCATTCAGCTGTCCCATTTCCTGCTCGAGCACCTCACCGTGGTCGGCGTCGCCGAGACGGTGGTGCTGTTCCTGGCCGTGTGGTGGGGGTGGAACTACACGGCGTGGGCGATGAACTGGCTCAACCCGGAGAACGTCGCGGTCCGCGCGCTGCTTGCGCTGCTGATGCTGCTCGCGCTGGGGATGGCGATCGCGCTTCCGGAGGCATTCGCGGACGAGGCGCTGCTGTTCGCGGCCGCCTACGTGCTGCTGCAGCTGGTGCGCAGCGGCTTCATGGTGTGGGCGTGCCGGGGAACGCAGCTCGGGGCGAACTACGCGAAACTGCTGACCTGGAGCGCGCTGGCCGGGGTGGCATGGATCGCGGGCGCGCTCGCAGACGGCGACGACCGGCTCTGGATCTGGGCGCTCGCCGCCGTGATCGACTACGCGGCTCCGATGGCCCGGTTCGCCGTCCCCGGTTTCGGTACGGCCCCGATGCCGACCTGGCCGCTGCACCGCGAGCATCTCGCCGAACGCAACCGGCTGGTGTTCCTGATCGCGCTCGGCGAGTCGATCCTGATCATGGGGTTCACCCTGACCGATATCGAGCTGACGGTCCCGGTGGTGGCGGCCACCGTCATCGGCTTCGCCGGGCTGGTGCTGCTGTGGTGGAACTACTTCGGGTACCGCATCGAGGTCGAACGCGAGTCCGATCCCGAGGGAACCCGGCAGACCGAGATCGCGCGGTCGGCGTTCGCCTACGCCCACGCGGTCATGGTCGCAGGAGCGATCGTGCTGGCCGTCTCGATCGAGCAGGTCACCGCACACCCACTGGACCATCTCGACGCGGCTGTGGTGGGTTGTATCGCCGGTGGTCCGGTGCTGTACCTGGTAGGGAACCTGATCTACATCCGGGCGCGCACCGGGACCCTCGCCCTCTCCCGCGTACTCGTCGCCTGCCTGATCATCGCGCTGGCGATACTGGCCCTGACCACCGGGATATTCACACCGATCGCCCTCGCGGGCGCCACCACGCTGTGCATGCTGGGCATGGCGGTCTACTCCAGCGCGATCCGCACGCAGGTCGGCGTGGCCTGACCGGCCGGTGTTGAGCGGACGTCACGGTGGATAGCGCCCAGGTCCCGCGCTCGCTGTACCGGCCGGTACGGGCCAGGCATCCGGCCGAGCCGGGCGGCCAGACATCGCTGGAGCTGCTGTTCGACCTCGCATTCGCCACCGCGTCCGGATTCGCCGCCATGCGGCTGACCGAACTGCTCCACAGTGGGGTGTGGGCGCAGGCCGTGCTGGGTTTCGCGATGGTGTTCTTCGCGATCTGGTGGGGCTGGCTGAACTTCAGCTGGTTCAGTTCCGCCTACGACACCGATGACGGGCTCACCTGGGCCCTGACGACGGTCCAGATCCTCGGGGCGGCCACGCTGGCCGCCGGTGTGCCTGCCGCTGTGGCCGAGCACGACTTCACCGTGATCACCGTGGGATACGCGGTGATGCGGTTGCCGCTGGCTGTGCAGTGGTGCCGGGCCGCAGGCGCGGACCCGCCGCGCCGGGCGACCTGCCTGAAGTTCGCCGCCGGTTTGCTCGTGCTGCAGGCGTGCTGGCTCGGACGCCTGGCACTGCCCGATCCGTGGGCGCTGCGAGCGTTCGCGGTGCTGGCCGTACTGGAACTGGCCGTGCCTGCCTGGGCACAGCGTGGCGCACCGATCAGGACCCACCCGGCGCACCTCGCCGGCCGGTACGGCAGGTTCACCCTGACGGTGGCCGCCCAGGTCATCGCAGCCACGGTACACGCGATCCAGCTGGGCGTGTCCGGTTCCACACCGGGCGCCGTGCTCCTCGTGGCCGTCATCGGTGCGGTGAGCACTGTGTGCGTACTCTGGCTGTACTACTCCCTCCCGCATGCGCGGCTGGCGGCCGGTCGTTTCGCACCGCTGTGGGAGTACGGGCACTACGCGATCGTCGGCCCGATCGGTGTGCTCGGCGGCGCGGCGCGATACCTCGCCGACCGTGCTTCGGCCTCGCCGGGCGATGACCTCGCCGGGCTGCAGCGGTGGGATGCGTTCCCGCTGGCACTGGCTGTCGCGGCGACCCTCCTCGCGATGTGGGTCGTGTGCATCGTGCCCGCGTGGCAGGAGCTGTCCCGGTGGTCCGTTGTGCGCTTCCCGCTCGGGTTCGCCGTGGTCATGCTGCTCCCCCTCGTCGTCCCCGTGCCGCTGGCCGCGGCGGCGGGAATCGGTCTCGCCCTGCTGGCGGTGGTCGCCACCACCAGCAGGGCCAGGTGACCGCCACCACGGTGCCCGGTAGGCGAGGCCGCAGGCAGGGGTACACCGGGTGCCCGTACTCCGGACCCCGGCTGTCTCGGGGTTCTACGGTGTACCGGCTCCGTTCACGCAGGTAGCCTGCTCACGGTGGAACAACCGCGCGTCATCGCCGTCGACTGGTCCGGCAGGAAGGGGCCCGAGCAGCGACGGGCGATCTGGCTGGCCGAGGCCGCGGGCGGGCGGCTCACCCGGCTCGAGAGCGGTCGGACGCGCGACCAGCTCGTCGACTTCCTGATCGCCGAAGCGCAGCGCGACCCCGGCCTGATCGTCGGTATCGACTTCGCGTTCTCGCTGCCGGCCTGGTACCTCCGGGAACGTGGCTACGATGCCCGGCGACTCTGGGCCGCGCTCGCCGGTGAGCGGTTGACACCGCGAATGCGGCAGGTGGGGCTGGCGGAGTGGGTCACCGACCCCGAGCCTCCCTTCTGGACGAAGGCCAAGTCCTCCGCGCTGGCACCGGAACAGGAGTTCCGCCGCACCGAGGACGAGTCGCGAGCGTCCGGAGCTCACCCCAAGTCCGTGTTCCAGCTCGTGGGAGCCGGCCAGGTGGGGTGCGGCTCGCTGTACGGGATGCAGGCATTGCACCGGCTCAGCGAAGCCGGCTTTCACGTCTGGCCCTTCGACCCGGCCGGCATGCCCGTCGTCGTCGAGATCTTCCCGCGCCTGCTGACCGGCCCCGTGTCCAAGAGCAGCCCGAGCGCACGACAGCGGTACCTCTCCGAGGTGCCGGTGCTGCCGGAGTTTCGCGAGCGCGCCGCAGAAAACGCGGACGCCTTCGACGCCGCCATATCGGCGCTGGCCATGGCGGACGCCGTGGACGAACCGGCCGCGCTGCCCGCTGAGCCCGAGTACACTCTGGAAGGCAAGATCTGGCGGCCTGGCACGAAGCGGTGACCATCGCGCCATGCGACCTCATGTGGTGCCTCGGCGAGCCCTCGCGTGACTGTCACAGCGCCCGCTCCCGGCCCTTCCAGTAGGGCTCGCGCAAGCTCCGCTTGAGGATCTTGCCGGTGGCGTTGCGGGGCAGCGCCTCGACGACGTCGACACTCCTGGGTCGCTTGTACCCGGCCAGGTTCGCCGCGGCGAAGGCGAGCAGCTTCTCGGTGTCGAGTTCGGCGCCCGGCCCCGGTGCCACGACGGCCTTCACGGACTCGCCCCAGGTATCGTCCGGCACACCGATGACGGCCACCTCCCCCACGTCCGGATACTCGGACAGGACCCGCTCGACCTCGGCGGGGTAGACGTTCTCACCTCCGGTGATGACCATGTCCTTCACCCGGTCCTCGACGTAGACGTAGCCGTCCTCGTCGCGCCTGCCCGCATCGCCCGTGCGCAGCCAACCATCCACAATGGTCGATCCGGTGGCCTCGGGGCGCCGCCAGTAGCCCGCCATGACCTGCTCGCCGCGCACGTGGAACTCGCCGACGTGACCGTCGGGAACCTCCATACCTGTGACAGGGTCGACGACTCTGAGCTCGACACCGTCGACGGGCTTCCCGGCCGACACGAGCCGCTCCGGATGCGCGCTGTCCCGGTGCTCGGCGGGCCCGAGGATGCAGAACACTCCCGAGGCCTCTGTCATCCCGTACACCTGGTAGAAGTCCACCGGGAAGACGTCGAGTGCGCTGCGCAGCAGCGACGTGGGCATGGGCGACCCACCGTAACCGAGGCAGCGCAGGCTCGAGTAGTCATAGTCGGCGACACCGGGCGTCTGCAGGAAGAACCCGAAGACCGCTGGAACGAAGAAGGCGTGCGTGACCGCCTCTTCCGCGAGCTGCGCCAGGACCCGGTCGGGCACGACCTCCCGCACGATGATGGTCGTGCAGCCCCGCATCATGCCCGCCAGTGCCCAACTGGTCCCGCCGACGTGGAACAGCGGCATCGCCACCATGTTCACCGAGTCGCGCTCGAACCCGAACCCCCTGGCCGCGGCCCTGCCGTGTGCCACGAGGGAACGATGGGTCAGCATCGCGCCCTTGGGATGGCCGGTCGTGCCCGAGGTATACAGCTGCAGGAAGCAGTCGTCGACGCTCGCCGAATGCGCGGGATCGACGGCGGCCGCGGCCGCGAGCAACGGCTCGTACTCGTCATGGGCACCACCAACGGTGATGACGCGCTCCACATCGGGCAGCTCCGGCAGCAGCTCATCCACGGTCTCGCGGAACTCGTGCCCGACGAACAGCACGCGCGCGGCCGAGTCCTTGATCACATGGACGAGCTCGGCGGGCGCGAGCCGGAAGTTCACGACCGCGTTCACCGTGCCGGCCGCCGAGCAGGCCAGCGTGGTCTCGAGACACGCGGCGTGGTTCTTGTCGACGAACGCGACGCGGTCGCCGGGACGCAGGCCGAGTGCTCGCTGTGCGTCGGCGTTCCGCAGCACTCTGTCGGCCAGCTGCTCCCAGGTCAGCGTCGTTTCCTCGAACCGGAGCGCCACTCCACCCGGATCCTGCTCGACCCAGGGGCGGAGGGCGTCGAGCATCAGCACGTCGCCTCGACTCAATCAGCTCACCTCTCCAGGAACCAGAGACTGACCGTACGTACGGTCAGCATACGAGAGTGTGAGGTGCCACACAAGACTCTGTCCGATGATCTCGTTGCTGCGATCCGTCCCCCGCCGCAGCAGCGCCACCTGTTGCGAGCTCACGACCGCTTCCGGGCATCTTCGGCGCGGCCGAGCAGCAGGGCGCGCTCGCGCTCGTTTCCGGTCAGCGACGCGGCTCGCTCGAACTCCGCGCGGGCCTCGGCGTGCCTGCCGAGCTTGACCAGGAGGTCCCCGCGCACGCTCGGCAGCAGGTGGTACGTCGCGAGCGCGGGCTCGCCTGCCAGCTGGTCGACGAGCGCGAGCCCCTCGGCAGGCCCCGAGGCCATCGACACCGCGACGGCCCTGTTCAGCTCCACAACCGGCGAGGGCGCTGCCCCACCCAGGTCGGCGTAGAGCGCGACGATACGGCCCCAGTCCGTCTCCTCCGGGGTGGGCGCCCTCGCGTGGCAGGCAGCGATCTCGGCCTGCAGCGCATAGGGCCCGGGCGAGTCCGTAAGCGCCCCGGCGCGCTCCAATGCCGCCAGGCCGCGCCGGATCAGCAACCGGTCCCAGCGGCCCCGGTCCTGCTCGAGAAGCAGGACGGGCTCGCCGGAAGACGCGGTGCGGGCGCGTGCCCGCGATGCCTGGATCTCCATGAGGGCAACGAGCCCGTGCGCCTCGGGCTCGGCCGGGGCGAGCTGCGCGACGATCCGGCCGAGCCGCAGGGCCTCCGCGCACATCTCGGGCCGCATCCAGTCGTCGCCCGCGGTCGCGGAGTAGCCCTCATTGAAGATCAGGTAGATGACCTCCAGCACCGACGACAGCCGGTCAGCGAGCTCGGCGCCCTCCGGAACCTCGAACGGCACGTTCTTCCTCGCGAGGGTCTTCTTCGCCCGCACGATGCGCTGCGCGACGGTAGGCTCGGGCACAAGGAAGGCACGCGCGATCTCCCCGGTCGTCAGCCCGCCGAGCAACCGGAGTGTGAGAGCGACCCGCGCCTCGGCCGACAGCACCGGGTGGCAAGCGGTGAACACCAGCCGCAGCAGGTCGTCACCAATGTCATCGAGCTCCGGCTCGGTCGCCACCTGCTGCGTCTCCAGCTCCCTGCCGAGCTCGGAGAGCTTACGCTCGAACCGCTCCTGCCTGCGGAACCGGTCGATCGCGCGGCGCTTCGCGACGGCCATGAGCCAGGCGCCCGGGCTGTCCGGCACGCCTGACTCCGGCCACTGTTCCAGCGCCGCCACGAGCGCCTCCTGGGCGAGCTCCTCCGCGACGCCGATGTCGTGCACCATCCGCGCGAGAGCTGCGATGAGCCGCGCGGACTCGATCCGCCACACCGCCTCGACCGCGCGCCGGGTGTCGGTTACCGTCACAACCGCCAATCAGAGCAGTCGCGCGCCGCGACGGCAAGGCGTCCTGACGCAGCCGAGGCTCGGCTCAACCACTACTGCTTGTGCTGCTCGGTGATCTGCTCGCGCAGCCGCTCCTCGGCCTCTCGCAGCTCCGGTGTGAAGTTCTCGCCGAAGTCCTCGGCCTCGTGCACCTTGCGCACCTCGACCTCACCCCCACGGAACGGCGCGCGGCGGGCCCATGCGATGGCCTCGTCCCTGGACTTCACATCGATGACCCAGTAGCCGGCGATCAACTCCTTGGTCTCGGTGAACGGGCCGTCTACCACGGTCGACTGTCCCTTGCCGGAGAACTGCACACGCGCGCCGCTCGAGCTGGCCTGCAGGCCGTTGCCGTCGAGCAGCACGCCGGACCTGACGAGCTCCTCGTTGTACGCGCCCATCTCGGCCAGCTGCTGCTCGCCGGGCAGCTCGCCCGCCTCCGACTCGGCGCTGGCCTTGACGATCATCATGAACTTCATCGTGATCTCCTTCATCTCGGTGGCCGCGGGCCCTCTCCCCGGCCGCTACATACGCGTCGAGCGGCGACCGGGTGGATCGACACCGCGGCCGAGATTCGTCGGACTTTTTTTCGGCGCACCGGGATCGTTCCCTGGTCGTCAAAGCCGCGGGTCGACGGCTTCGGACTCCAGGGCCAGGACAGCGAACACCGCTTCGTGCACCCGCCAGAGCGGCTCACGGTGCACGGCACGGGTGAGCGCCTCCAGCCCGAGGGCGTACTCGCGCAGCGCGAGCGAGCGCTTGTGGTTCAGCCGGCGCTTGCGGAGCCGCTCCAGATGGGCCGGTTCGGTGTAGTCCGGCCCGTACACCAGCCGCAGGTACTCGCGGCCACGCACCTTCAGCCCTGGCTGGACCAACCCTCGGTTGCCCCTGGTGAGATTCGCGTCGGGCTTGACGACCATGCCCTCGCCGCCGTCGCCGGTCAGTTCCTCCCACCACCGCGTCGCGGCCGCCACGGAGTCGGCGTCGCCGGTATCGGCCAGCATACGGCGCGTGGGCTGCACCAGTTCCGGGTCGGCGGCAAGCAGCCGGTCCGCGACCCCGAGATGCCAACCGTGATCGCGGTCCTCGAAGGTCGCGGTGTCGGTGGCGAGCAGCTGGAACGGCGCCAGCCGCACCCCGGCGAGCCCGTCGGTCGGCCAGCAGTAGCGCCGGTAGGCGCGCACGAAGGCGTCCGCGTTGCTGTCGCGTGCTCGCGTGCGGGCCAGCAAACCGTCGACATCGAGTCCACGCTCAGCAGCGCGTTCCAGGGCGTCTCGTGCCGCAGGCAGCGCCGAGCGGGCTGCCGCGCCCACCGTGGCGTACTGGCTGCGCACCAGCTCACCGGCCTTGGCCGACCAGGGCAGCAGTTCGCAGTCGAACAGCAGCCACTCCGCCCCGAGCTCCGCCCATACTCCGGCGTCTTCGAGCGCCGAACGCAACCTGCCCAGAATCTGCTCGGTGCGCTCGTGCTCGAAGAACGAGCGGCCGGTGCGGGTATGGACCGCCCCGGTTGTCCCGTCGGGGGCGCCGAAGTGGTGCCGGGCTGTCCGGCCGTCGCGGCACACCAGCACGACGGCCCTCGAGCCCATGTGCTTCTCCTGGCAGATGACGTGCCGGACACCGTCACGACGGTAGGCGTCGAACGCCTCTGCGGGATGTTCCAGCAGGTCCGTGCGCTCCGATGTGGCGCACGGTGCCATCGTCGGCGGGAGGTACAGCAGCCAGCGCGGGTGCAGCGCGAACCGGCTCATCACCTCAAGCGCGCCCGCGGCGCTTTCCTCCCGGATGCTCACCCGGCCGTGATGCGCCGTCTCGACGCCACGCTTGCCCAGCACATCGGTGAGGTCGAGGACGTCCGGCTCGCGACGGCGGACCTGGCCGTCCTCGCGATGCTCCTCGCCTGCCACCGGCTCCGCAGCAGCCGGCGGGAACGGCCTGGCGGGCTCGTACCAGACGCGTCGCGCCGGCACCGACACGATCTCCTTCTCCGGATAGCGCAGCGCCGTGAGCCTGCCGCCGAAGACGCAGCCGGTGTCCAGGCAGATCGTGTTGTTCACCCACTCCGGTTCGGGTGTGGGTGTGTGGCCGTAGGCCACGACAGCGCGGCCACGGTAGTCGTCGGCCCACGGGTAACGAACCGGCAGGCCGAACTGGTCGGTTTCACCGGTGGTGTCCCCGTACAGCGCGAAGCTACGCACGCGGCCCGAAGCACGACCGTGGTAGGCCTCCTTCAGGCCGGCGTGCGCGACCACCAGGTCGCCGCCGTCCAGCACCAGGTGCGACACCAGGCCGTCGCAGAACCGTTCCACTTCGTCGCGGAACGCCTCGCCCTCCGCGGCGAGCTGCCCGAGCGTTTCGGCCAGCCCGTGGGAGGTCGTCACCTTCCTGCCGCGCAACGCCCGGACCAGTTTGTCCTCATGGTTGCCCGGCACCGCCAGCGCATGACCGGCAGCGACCATGCCCATGACCAGCCGCAGCACGCCCGGGGAGTCGGGACCGCGGTCGATCAGATCGCCGACGAAGATCGCCGTGCGGCCGTCAGGATGGGCGGCGTCGACGGCGTGGCCGGCGCCGTCGCGGTCGATGGTGTAACCGAGTTGCTCCAGCAGCGTCTCCAGCTCGGCGCGGCAGCCGTGCACGTCCCCGAGCACGTCGAACGGCCCGGTCTCGTGCCGGTAGTCGTTGAACAGCCGCTCACGGGTAACCCGCGCGGCGTCGACCTCGCCGACCCCGCGCAGCACGTGCACCGTTCGGAAGCCCTCCTTGGCCAGGCCACGCATCGACCGGCGCAACTGGTCGTGCTGCCTGCGCACCACGGCGGGACCGAAGTCGCGGTCGGGGCGCCCGGCGTTGCGCTCGGCGCACACCGGCTCCGGGACATCGAGCACGATCGTCACGGGTAGCACGTCGTGCGCGCGCGCCAGGTCCACCAGCTGCTTGCGCGCCTCGCGCTGCACGTTGGTCGCGTCGACCACGGTCAACCTGCCCGCTTCCAGCCGCTTGCTCGCGATGAAGTGCAGCACCTCGAACGCCGCCGCGGTCGCGGACTGGTCCGTCTCGTCGTCGGCGACCAGGCCGCGGCAGGCATCACTCGAGATCACCTCGTACCGCCCGAAGTGCCGCGCGGCGAAGCCGGACTTGCCGGAGCCGGTCACCCCGATCAGCACGACCAGGGAAAGGGCGGGTACAGCCAGTTCGCGGGCCACCACGTCGTCGTCCGTCATGCCGCCACCTCCGCACGGTGGAAAACCGCCAGCTGCGTGGGCGGTCCCACCTCGGGATCGTCCTCGCCGACGGGCAGTAACCGCACCTGGTACCCGCTCCGCGTGGCCACCGCCTCGGCCCAGTCACGAAACTCCGCGCGAGACCACTCGAACCGGTGATCGGGATGCCGGAACCGGCCCGCTGCCAGCTCCGGGAACCGGTCGTTGTACTCCGCGTTCGGTGTCGTCACCACGACCGTCACCGGCCGGGCGAAGCCGAACACCGTGTCCTCCACCGCGGCCAGCCGGGGCGGGTCGATGTGTTCGATCACCTCCATAAGCACGCCGGCTTCGAACCCGGTGAGCCGCTGGTCGCGATAGGTCAGCGCGGACAGCAGCAACCGCACACGCGCACGCTGGCTGTCCGGCCGCCGGTCCAGGTTCAACCGGCGTTCGGCCAGCCGCAACGCACGACCGGACACGTCGGCTCCGACGATCTCGGTGAAGGACGGGTCGTCCAGGAGATCGCGGAGCAACCCGCCCTCACCACAGCCGAAATCCACCACACGCGAAGCCCCTGCCTCCCGCAGCGCCGCCACGACCTCCCGCCGCCGCAGCTGCGCAAGCGTCTCGCTCCGCGGCGCCTTCGCATCCTCGTCGAGGACCGCGTTGTCCAGGCTCTCCGGCTCGCTGCCGTCCACCTCGGCCAGGCGGCCCACCGCGCGGGAGACCAGGCTGCGCTGGTGGGCGAGGTACCGCTGAGTGATCAGCTCACGGGCCGGGTGCGTCGACAGCCACCCCTCGCCCGCCCGCATCAACTTGTCGACCTCGTCCTCGCTCACCCAGTAGTGCTTGCCATCATCGAGCACCGGCAGCAGGACGTACAGGTGATTCAGCGCGTCGGCGAGCCGCTGCTCCCCGCGCAAACGCAGGTCGATGTAGGCGGAATCGCCCCACTCCGGCACGTGCGGATCCAGCGGCACCACTCGCGCGTCGACCTGCCACCCCAGCGGGGCGAACAGCTGCCGCACCGCTTCCGCACCACCGCGGCTCGACACAGCCGGTAGATGGATCCGCAGCGACAGCCGCTGCGTGACCAGCTCCGGGCGCGCATCGCAGCGCCCGGCCATCGCCGTCGAGAACACCCGACGCAGCGCGACGGCCAGCATCGAGGAGGCCGCGTAAGGCCGGTCGTTGACGTACTGTGCCAGCGAGAACGCGTCTTTGCCGCCGAACCGCTTGCCCCGAACCAGCTCGACCGGATCGACCTCCAGCTGCAGGGCCACCGTGCACCGGTCGTGCTCGGCTTCCGGGTAGAACACGTGCGCGCGCCCCACGGCCACGTCGAAGCTCTGCGCCCGGTCGGGATGCTTGTGCAGCAAGAAGCCGAGATCCGTGGCAGGCGGCGCGGTCGAAGTGATGGTCACCAGCATCGCGTGCAGTCTGCACCACACGCCGTCCGATGTCTTGCGAATATCGGTGGTGCCGGGCGACAGCCGGGCGGCAGCCGGGCGACAGCCGGGCGACAGCCGGGCGGCAGCCGAGCGACACGGCCGGCACGACGCCACGAGGCCCACAGACCCGTCGTACCGGTGGCAACCCGTGAACCGGCGGTGCCGGGTCAGCCCTGCTGAGCCGCTCCTGCGCCGCTGCGGTACAGCACGGGGTAGGCGACCTGGATGCCCTCCCTGTCGAACCGCTCCTTGAGATGGGCGCGCACCGCGCGCCCGAGCGCCCACTGCGCGCCCGGCTGCGTCTTGGTGATGATCCGCATGGTCACCGCGCCGTTGCCGATACCGATCACGCCGCTGACATCGGGCTGCTCGAGGATCTGTGCCTGGTACTCGGGGTGGTTCGCGAACTCCCGCAAGCTGTCCTCGATCACCTGCTTCGCCTGCGCCAGGTCCACCGAGTAGTCGAGCGGAATCTCCACAACGGAGTTGGCCCAGTCCTGGTTCATGTTGCACACACGCAGGATCTCCCCGTTGCGTACGTGCCACAGCCCGCCGTCCAGGTCGCGGATCTTGGTGATGCGCAGGGTCATGGCCTCGACGGTGCCGACGGCCTCGCCGACGTCGATCACGTCACCGATCCCGAACTGGTCCTCGGTCATCATGAACAGCCCGGCCAGGAAGTCCTGCACGAGGCTCTGCGCGCCGAAACCGATCGCGAGACCGAGCACACCGGCGCTGGCCAGGATCGGCCCGATGTTCATCCCGAACTCACCAAGGATCATCACGAAGGCCGCACCGAAGATGACGAGCGTGGCTGCGCTGCCGAGCACGCCGCCGACGGTGTGCGCGTGCTGCGCACGCCGTTCCTCGCGCAGCTTCGCCTCGTCCGATGTCTCCCTGACCTGCCGGTTGACCTTGTTCTTCGTCTGGTTGAGACGTTGATGCGAACTGATGACGCGTTTGACCAGACGGGTGATCAACCGTTGTGCCACGAAACGCAGCACGATCGCCACCACGACGATGATGACGACGTTCACGAGCCCCGAGACGAACGTGCCGATATTGGACGTGAACCAGTCGGATACCGAGTCCGCCTGTGCCAGCGGTGCGACGGCGTCACCGGAAGCCGATGTCATGTGTGATTGCAACAAGTGAACCTGTCCTCCTGTCGCTGCCCGGTCACATTCGGCGCGTCCGGCAACGGTACTTCATCGGCGCTGCTGCGCCTGCGGTGGCACGCTGGGCGCGACGCCGACCGCCGCACGCGGCACGACCGCACTCGATCGCATCCGGGGGTCGTGGCGCCGCGACACGGTGACCGGGCTGCCCGCCTGCGGGGCCAGGGGGCGATCTGCGTCACTCCTCGTTGCTCTACCCGCTGGTAACGGTTCTGTTGGGGTGGGGCACGTTCTGCATGCCTCACCCCGGTGGCCGTCGGCAGCGTCAGGAGTAGCTTGGTGGGTGCGTCCATACGGATCGAGTCAGGTCCGAGGTTTACCCGGATACTCGGTCTGGGCGCCTACCGTCCGGAACGGCTGGTCGGCAACGACGAGGTAGCCGGGCCGATCTCGTCGAGCGATGAGTGGATCCGTACCCGCTCGGGTATCCGGACGCGCCGCTGGGCGGGCCGGGACGAGGGGCTGCTGGACATGGCCGAGGCGGCAGCCCGGGTCGCGCTACAACGCAGCGAGATAGCTGCCGAGGGGATCGACTGCGTCGTGGTCGCCACCATCTCGTACTTCAAGCAGACCCCCGCGGCGGCGAGCGAGCTCGCCCACCGCATCGGAGCGACGACCGCGGGCGCGTTCGACGTCTCCGCGGCATGCGCAGGGTTCTGCTACGCCCTGGCCATGGCGAACGACTTCGTCCGCGGCGGCAGCGCCCGGTCCGTACTCGTGGTCGGGGCCGAACGGATGATGGACATGATCGACCCCACCGACCGGGGCACGGCGTTCCTGTTCGCCGACGGGGCGGGCGCAGCGGTCGTCGGCGCGTCGGCACAGCCGGGTATCGGGCCGGTGGTGTGGGGCGGCGACGGCGCGCGCAGTGACGCGATCGCCCAGGAGCGCAGCTGGACCCGCTGGCGCGAGGAGCTCGCCGAGGACCCCGCCACGCCGTACCCGCCGATGCGGATGAACGGGCAGGCGGTGTTCCGCTGGGCGACGACCAGCGTCGCCGAGGTGGGCCGGCACGCCGTCAAGGCGGCCGGGCTGACGCTCGACGATCTGGACGCCTTCATCCCGCACCAGGCCAACAACCGGATCACGACCGCCATCGCCGGGTCGCTCGGGCTCGCCGACCGGGTCGTGGTCGCCCGCGACCTCGTCGACCAGGGCAACACCTCCGGCGCGTCCATCCCGCTGGCCATGGACACGCTGCTGAGCTCCGGCCAGTCGGCGTCCGGTGACACCGCGCTGCTCCTGGGATTCGGGGCAGGCCTCAGCTACGCGGGCCAGGTCGTCGCCCTGCCCTAGGGACGTCGCCCGGTGGCCGCGACCGGCCGCGCGTGGCCGGACTCGGCCGCTCCGGGCCGACTCGAGTGGACGGGTTTGACGCTCCGCCCGTCCGGGTAGCCACGTGAGTGAGGGAGCCGCCGGATCGCTCTCAGGCCTTCCGTGCCGGCGGTTCCTTCGCCGCAAGTTCGGGGTTATCGCCGGGCCGGGCGATTGCAGGGTTCGCGCCCGGCCCGGCCTCGAGCAACGACCCCGGTATCGTCCGGGCCCGCGCCGCGTCCCGGCGCGCGGGGATGCGGACCGTGTGGTCAGCGCACGGGATCGAGATCGACGCGCACGGTCAGCAGGTCCGTGCCCAGGGATCGCACGGCCACCGCGTTGAGCCGGGCGCTCAGCCGCTTACCCAGATACCGCTGGCGTTCGCGGGGATCGTCGTCGGGCAGCACGTGCGCGGTGCCGTGCCGCCACTGACCTCGGATCTTGACCCTGACCCGCGGTGTGGTCCCGATATTGCGCACGTACGCGGACCGGCGACCGTGCTCGGCGACGATCCAGAACGTCTCCCCGTCCGACCCGTCGCCCACCGGGGTGAACCGTGGCTGACCGGACCTGCGCCCGGTCGTCTCCAGCAGCGCGTACCCGGGCAGCGACCAGCCGCGCAACAACACGCTTCGCACGATCGGGTTCGCGATACGCTTCTGCACGAACGTCACCACCGCGTACTTGCTCATGCGGGCATTCTGCCCGACGCCGATCGGTTCCAGGGACCGGCAGTCGCCGACCGGTAGCCCGGACCGGGCATCAGGAATCGGCTGCGCGGCACACGACGTGCACGATAGGTTCGTGAATCGTTCACGTCGTGCGCACTGGGGAGACGGTTCGATGCGACCAGGTGAGGGCAAGGCTTGCGGCGCCCCTGGAGACGAGGAGCGCTCTGACTCGGTGGCGGTGAGCTGCGAGAACGTCGTCAAGCACTACGGTGAGGTCCGGGCCGTCGATGGCGTGTCCTTCGATGTCCACCGCGGCGAGATCTTCGGCATCATCGGCCCCAACGGCGCCGGGAAGACCACGCTCCTGGAGTGCGTCGAGGGGTTGCGCACCCACGACAGCGGCAGCATCGAGGTACTCGGCCTGGACCCGCAGCGCCGGACCCGCCTGGTGCGTGAGCGCACCGGCGTCCAGCTGCAGACCTCCGCGCTACCGCAGCGCATCAAGGTCGGCGAGGCACTGGACCTGTTCGCGGCCTGCTACGAGCGACCGGCCGACTGGCGCGACCTCCTCACCCGGCTCGGTCTCGGGAACAAGACCGGCTCCTACGTCGAGAAGCTCTCCGGCGGCCAGCGCCAGCGCGTGTTCATCGCATTCGCGCTCGTCAACGATCCCGGCCTCGTCTTCCTCGACGAGCTCACCACCGGCCTCGACCCCCAGGCGCGCCTGGCGATTTGGGACGTGATCCGGGATATCCGCGACGGCGGCACGACCGTCGTGCTCACCACGCACTTCATGGAGGAAGCCGAACGCCTCTGCGACCGCGTCGCGATCGTCGACCACGGCAGGATCGTCGCCCTCGGCACCGTTCCCGAACTCATCGCCTCGACCGGAGCGGAAAGCACCATGAGCTTCGTCGTCGACGGCTCGCCACCACTCGACCGCCTCCACGCCCTGCCGGGAGTCAGCTACGCCGAACACGTCGAGGGGCGTGTGATCGTGCACGGCACCAGCGCCCGGTTCGCACAAGATGTGATGGGCGTGCTGGCCGGTATCGACGCGAGAGTGCACGATCTGCGCTCCCAGCAACCCAGCCTCGAGGACGTCTTCCTCGCACTCACAGGCCGCCGGATGCGGGAAGGAGCGCCGGCATGACCATCGCCACCAAGCTCGTCGGCGTCCAGACGAAGAGGACCCTGCGCGAGCCTGCCGCGGCGTTCTTCGTGATCGCCTTCGCTCCCCTTTTCGCTCTCCTCATGGGCCTCATCTTCGGCAACGACCCCGTTCCGGAGTTCGGCGACCGCGGCTACATCGACGCCAACCTGGCCAGCATCACCGCGATCGTTGTCGCGATCTCGGGACTCGTCGTGGTACCCACCGACATCGTCACCCAGCGCGAGACCGGCGCCCTGCGCCGCTTCCGTGCCACCCCGCTACGCCCGCTGGCCTACATCGCTGCCGACGTCGCGGTCCGATTCGCACTGTCCATGCTCGGCATCGCCGTGATGTTCGCGGTGGGAATCCTCGGTTTCGGCGCGCACGCGCATGGCAACCTCGCCGGTGTGCTGCTGGCCTCGGCACTCGGGGTGCTCACCTTCCTCGCTGTCGGCTACGCCCTCGCGGCGGTCCTTCCCTCCCAGGGAGTCGCGCAGGGTGTAGGCAACGTGCTGGTCTTCCCACTGATCATCCTGTCGGGTGCAGCCGTCCCGCTGGCGGTGCTACCCGACGGGATACGGCAGGGAGCGCAGCTCTCGCCCCTGACACAGCTCGTGGAGCTTCTCCAGGGCCTCTGGCTGGGGCAAGCGTGGTCCGAGAACCTGGTACCCGTACTCGTGCTGCTTGGCGTTCTCGGCATCGCCACCGCCATCGCGGCGACGTTCTTCCGCTGGGAGTGACGCCCGCGAGCGCGGTGGCCGGACCACGAACGCCGGTTGGCACACGCCTTACTCCCGGAGCGATGTCCCGCTCGTGGCCCTGAAGCACGGCCGTCACTCACCGATGTCACTCGTACGGAGCAGCCGTCGCGTGTAACAACGTACTGCCGCGAACCGACCACGCAAATGCGACGGACCGGCACACACCACGCGACCACACCTGAGGTTACCGACCGCGGGGAGTCGAACCCGTCCCACGCCCCGCTACCGAGGAGCGATATGACGATGCAGGAGACAGGAGACAGTGCCGTGGCCTGGTACAAGCGGCGACGTACACTCGTGGTTTTCGTGGTCGTGGCCTTCTTCGCCGGTGTCCTCGCAGGAGGGGCGACCACCACGGACGGTACGGCCGGCTCCGGTACCGAGCTCGAGATCGCAGAGCTGACTGGTGAGTGGGACGAGGTCGCGCAGGCGCTTGGCGTGGATACGTCCGCCACGCCGGAAGAACTCGCCGCGCGGATCGAGGACCTGAATGAGGACCTGTCCCGTCGCGAGGATCGGCTCGCGCAACGCGCGGACGAGCTCGCCGAGCGCGAGAGCGAGCTCGACACGCGTGCGGAGGAGCTGGCCGAACGGGAGAGTGAACTCGACGCACGCGAGGAGGAACTCGCCGAGCAACAGGACACCGGCCCGCCTCCCGAGGACGAGCCGGACAGCTCCGGCGGTTGCCGGTCGGACCAGGTCGACATCAACACCGCGAGCCACCAGGCGCTACAACGGATCCACGAGATCGGTCCGGAACGCGCCGAGCAGGTGGTGAACCTGCGACCGTTCAGCTCGGTCGATGATCTCACCAGGGTGAGCGGTATCGCCGAAGGCCGGCTCGGTGGGATCAAGAACCAGGGGCTCGCGTGCGTCGACTGACCCCGGCAGGCTCACCACGAGGACGAGCGACGGGGGTACCGGCGGGTTGACAGGCGGGTTGACAGCGTCGCCGGGCACACGAACTCCCTGCACCTCATCGGCCCGATCGGCGGTCACCCGTCCCGTACGGCGGTGCCCAGGATGTGGAAGGAGTGCGGTGTCCGGGCTCCGGGAAACAGGAACCGCTCGATCCGGTCGATTCGAAAACCCGCGCTCTCGATCACTCCCTCGGTGTCGCGTCCACAGTGGCAGCCACCGAAGACGCGCGGTCCCACAGTGCCGTCGATCAGTCGCTGCACCCGCCGCATCCCGGGTGTGTCGGCACCGACGTGCTCGAGGAAGCGCAGCTGCGCGCCGGTCCCGAGCACCCGGTGGATCTCGCCCAGCGCGGCGACCTGATCCGGAACCGAGCACAGCACGACCGACACCACGGCGGCGTCGAAGCTCCCGTCGGCCGCGGGTAACTCCTCCGCGAGCCCGTCGACGACCCGGACCGGAACCGCAGCGAGCCGCGCGGCGCCTGTGGCGGCCTCCCGCAGGTGCGGTTCCGGCTCCACAGCGAGCACCCGCGTGACGCTCGGCGGGTAGTGCGCGAAGTTGAGCCCGTTTCCCGCGCCCACCTCGACGATCTCGCCGGAGAGCCCGGTCAGTAACGACCGGCGATGCTCCGTCATGCCGCCCCGTTCCATTGCACGGCTGACACGGGTGTAGAACCTGGCGAATATCGGGTGATTGACTCGCCTCGTCGACATATCTCCCTCCACTGTGTTCACCAGGTCACCGGGCTCACCAGGTCACCGGCAGCTCGACGAGCCCGCCGGTCAGCTGCTCGCCCCGGATCCGCAGCTCGCCGACCGGCACGGCCAGGCGTACGGCCGGGAACCGCGCGAGCAGGTGCGAGACCGCAGCCCGCAGCTCGATACGGGCCAACGGCGCGCCGATGCAGTACCGTGCACCCTGCCCGAAGCTGAGGTGGCCGCCGGCCCGGCGCGTGATGTCGAAACGCTCGGGCTCGGCGAAGGCTGCCGCGTCGTGGTTGGCCGCACAGGTGTCCAGCATCACGAGCTCTCCGGTACGGATCGTCACGCCACCCATCTCGATATCGGCGTGGGCATACCGGGGGATGCCACCGTTGCCCTTGCCCGGTGCGCGCAGGATCTCCTCCACCGCGTTGCCGACCACGCCGGGATCGTCCACAAGCGCCCGCTGCTGGTCGGGGTTGGTCACCAGCAGCAGCACGCCGAGACCGAGCTGTACGGCTGTCGTCTCGTGCCCGGCGAACAGCAGCGACATGGACAGCATGGCCGCCTCCTCGTCGCCGATCCCGTCCCGCACGCACAGATGGGAGATGACGTCGTCGCCTGGCTCGCGGCGCTTGCGGTCGACCAGTCGCCGACCGTACTCGAACAGCTCGCCGAGGGCCTGCTCGGACCGGGCGTGGTCACGCACGTCGGCGGCCTCCCGCGTCCACATGCGAAACCGTGCACGGTCCTCGTACGGCACGCCGAGCAGCTCACAGATCACCAGGACCGGCAGCGGGTACGCCAGCTCCGCGACCAGATCGACCGGCGGGCCCTGTCGCGCCACGTGATCCAGCAGCTCGGTTGCCAGCGCCTCCACCCGAGGACGGAACTCCCGCATACGCCGTGGCGAGAAGAACGGTTGCAGCAACGAGCGCATGCGGGCGTGGTCGGCCTGTTCGGTCTCGTAACGCCCCAGTGGCCCTCCGAAGATCGCCGACGCCGCGGACCGCGCCGCGTTGTCGGGGTCGGGATGCGACCGGCCGAGGCGAGCGTCGTCGAGCAGCAGGCGCACCTGCTCGTAGCCGGTCACGAGCCAGGCCTCGTCGCCTACTCGCGTGCGGATCCGGTGCACGGGACCCGTGGACTGGAGCCGGCGCAGCTGGGGCGGCACCTCGAGGGGCGAGGCCTGTTCGAACGGCAGCTGACTGAGCACGGCGACACCTTATTTACTCGAAGATGTTTATCATAACGTAAACAACGTTACATGTATACTCGTGAATTAACAAGTGGAGGTGCGATGGACGCGACAGAACAGGCCGAGGGCCGAGCGGCGCGCGGCACAGCAGGGCAGGCGCGGCGTATGCCCCGGGCCGAACGCCGTGCACAGATCCTGGACGCCGCCACGCGAGCGTTCGCCCGCGGCGGGTTCGCCGCTACCGGGCTCGACGACGTCGCGGCCGAGGCAGCGATCAGCAGGGTCATCCTCTACCGGCACTTCGCGTCGAAGTCCGAGCTGTACAGGGAGGTGCTCGATCGCGCGCGCACACACCTGATCGAACAGGTGGGCGCGGACAACTTCACCGAGTACAGCATTCCCGCGTTCGTGAAAGCGGCCGCGGCCGACCCGGCCGGGTTCCGGCTACTCTTCCGCCACGCTGTGCGGGAGCCGGAGTTCCGTGACCTCACCGACTCCCTTGCCGCTTACTCGACCGAGGTCGCCCACCGCCACCTCACCGCGCTGATCCCCGACGAGGACTGGGCACAGTGGGCGGCCCGGCTGGTGCCGACCGTTGCCATCGAGGCCGTCATCGCCTGGCTGGACGCCGGCCGGCCGGAGCCCGACCGTGCGGCCGAGCGCATCGCCGACGCCGTCCACGGCGTCATCGATGCGGCCCAACCCCGCTGACGGGCAGGCAACTGCGGCCGGACCGGACATCGGGCCGGCGTGAGCCGCTGCTGTCGTGCCGTGGGTCCGATCGGGCCCGCCCTCCCGGCCTCTTGCGCCCCCGTCATCCACCTCATTACTGTCCGGTAATCCACGTGAAGCAACCGCCACGCTGACACGGACGTTGGCGTACTCGGCGGGGGGCATGCGTCATCGTCCCCGGCAGGAAAGGAGATCGCATGGCTCCCAGATCGATCGGGCACCGGCGTACGCTGCACGGACTGCTGGCTCTGGCGCTGGTCACAGTCCTCGTACCGGGCCTGGCGACTGCGTCGGCAGCAGCGTCGACCGACGAGTACGCGGCACTCGGCGACTCGGCAGCCTCCGGCAACGGCACCCGCAACCCGGACCTCGACCTGGAGTGCTACCGCAGCAGCGACGCCTACGGGCCACTGATCGAGGAGGAACGCACCGACACGTCACTGGTGTTCCCGGCATGCCAGGGAGCCGAGACTCCCGACATCGTCAAGGACCAGTCGAAACACCTGTCCGAGGACACCGATTACGTCACGGTCAGCATCGGCGGCAACGACATCGGCTTCGCCGACATCATCCTGAACTGCGCCAACCACTGGGACGAGGAGCAGTGTCTCGAGACGGTCGACGACGCCAACCGCAAGATCGAGGAAGAGCTACCCGACAAGCTGGACGCGGCCTACGCCGCGATCACCGACAACGCGCCGGACGCCACTGTGATGTCGGTCGGCTACCCGCGGTTCTTCAGCGACGACGTGTCCTGCGCCGACGCCGACGGCATCAGTCCTGCCGAGGGTGAGGCCCTCAACGGCCTCGCCGACAACCTCGACGCCAAGATCGCCGAACGCAGCGACGCCGCGGGCATCACCTACATCGGCGTGATCGAGCAGTTCACCGGTCATGACGTGTGCGCCGACGATCCTTACGTCAACGGCAAGGTCGAACCCAACGTCGCCGATATGTACCACCCGAGCCCCGCAGGCTACCGGGACGGCTACAAGCCGCTCATCAGGGATGTCATGGGGTGACAGCCGGTCCTCCCGAGGCGTCACCGCACGGGTGTGACCGGGTTGCCGGCATCCGCCGCCAGCCCGGTCACACCCGTGACACGTACCGTGTCGTTACTGGAAGGCGCCCGCGCCCACGCTGCCGGGTTCACCGGTGACCTCGATGGTCACCGTCGACCCGGCCGGGATCGACCCGGCGCCCTCGTCGGTGCACAGCTCGCCGTTCGCGCACTCCGTGGCGAACACCGTCTCACCGAGGGCGTCGACGGCCTCGATAGTGAACGGACCGGCGCCACTGTAAGAGTGGTCGAGCAACGGCGTGTAGGTGCACGACGGCTCCGGGCCGATGTCGTTCTCCCCGCAGAAGTGGCCGAAGAAGCTCACACCCACGCCTTCCGGGTCCTGCGCCTGTGCCGGTGCCGCCAGCAGCACTCCTCCCATCGCCAGCGCGGCCGCGGCACCCGCTGCTCCGATTCGCCCGTATCGCATCCGCATAACCGACTACCTGCCCTTTCGCTCGTCCCGTCCGGGATGGGTGATTGCCACACGATTACCCGGGACGTCACGTAACCGATACTCGTGTAACGGGCATTCACAACCAAAGTTGCGCAGGTCACAGATACTCGCGAAAAACCGCTTCCCATGGCAGTACACAACGAACGTTATCCAGCGCGAAACGCACTCACCGAATACATTCCTTCGCATCCGCGCGAAAAGGATTCATGTACCGGGCGTGAGAATCACGCTCACGCCGCGAACAGCAGCGTCAGGCCGAGGTAGGTGTAGGCGACCATCAGCAGCAACAACGGCAGCTGGCCGATGCGCGCCCTGTGCGGCGGGAAGAGGTGCATCGCGCGGTCGTGTGCCGCGATCGCGCCGATGACGTGGCCTGCCACGACCGCGCCGACCTGCACCGTGGCCACCGCGGTCGGCGGCACGAGCGTGAGATCGACGTCGGCCCGGGTGAGCCCGAGCGGATTGCCGTCCGGAACCAGGGAGCCGGCCGCGAGGATCAGCGTGCGCTGACCTTCCACGACAGCCAGCGAGTAGTAGTGGGCGAGAACGTACCCGATGGCGATCGGCAACAACGAGTGCGCGAACCGGGCCGCCACCCGGCGCGAGCCCCCGAGGAGCACGGCGGTGACCCGCGCGACGAGGAGGTAGGCGACCGCAAGCAGCAGGATCGCCGCGAGCAACCCGAGTGTCCCGAGCAGCGTGACCGACCGGTTTCCCTGTACCAGCTGCAGCCACCGCGGCGAATCGGAGAGGCTGTCGAAGGCGGTCGAACCGAGCAGGACCAGCACCACGCCGGTCAGCCCCGGCGATGCCGGGATCGCCGCGAGACCGTGGAAGGGGTTGCGCACGACGAGGTGCCCGCCACGATCGCGGCCGAACGGCGCCAGCTGGGCGGCCAGCGTGGAGTACACCTCGAACGGGTCGGCGTGCGCGAACCACTCCCTGCCGAACACGAGCGCTCCGATGAGCATCACGGCGGCATGGATGCTCAGGGCGAGCAGCACGACCGGTGGCATCGCCCGGTCCGGCGGGACCAGCTCCAACCACACGAACGCCGCCAGCGTGACGACCGCAGGCCAGTACCCCAGCGCCCGGGGAAGCCGCACCAGCCCGTCAACCGGTGTACGGGTGAGCCGCGCGACGGCGCGATGCACGGTGCGCAGCGGGTTCAACGCTCGCCACAGCGGCCCGAGCAGCACCGATCCCAGCGGCAGCCCCACCCACATCAGCACGTACAGCACCCGGGGCCCGGGGTTGTCCCTGCTGTCCTGCGGTCCGAGCAGCAGCACACCCACGAGCCAGCACGCGCCCACCAGTCCGGCGACGCGGAGTGCCCACCGGAACGAGGGAGCGTCGAGCACCCGTGCCAGCCACCGGGGCAGCCTGCGCCGCCCGGCGCGCCCATCGAAGCGCGAGTCGCGCCAGGCGACGCTGAGCACCACGAACGTCGCCAGCAGCGCCACGAGCGCACCCGCGAGCGCGAACGGGAACGGGACCGGCAGGTCCTCCCGCCCGCCGACGCCGTGCGCCAGCACCTCGCCGGGCGTACTCATCGAACGAGCAGCTGTGCCAGGACCAGACCGGTGTCGTGCGTCTCGAGCTCGAAGCGGCCCGCCTGGTCGGCATCGAACTCCAGGACACCGTCCTCGTCCGGCCCGACGGCGGTCTCCAGGTCATAGCCGTGCAGGTGCACGCTGTCCGGCTGGTCGCTCGTCACCTCGATCCGCACGCTCGCGCCGTGCTCGACGGAGACGCGACTTACCGACGGCCGCACCTGACCGTCGGAGATCTCGAACTCGAGCAGCTCGCCGTCCCCGCCGGGCTCCTGCGCAGTGGTCTCCTCGTCCCCGCCCCGTGTCACGGTGGCGCTGGGAGACGCGTCCTCGGCGCCGTCCCGACCACCGGCGTCGTCGTCTCCCGAGCACGCCGCAACCGCCAGCACGGCCGTCCCGGCCACAACGAACGCGAGCAGCCGCTCCGTCATCACCCTCACCATCACCGCTTGGCACTCCCCCTGTATCGGCACCGTTGGAACAACTCGGGACATCACTGTTGCGGCCGTCACGAGGCGCTGCGACGCCCCGCCGCCCACGCTTACGGTACTCCGGACGAGTACGTATCACCGTCGCACCCCGGCCGGATACCGGCCCGGCGACTCCGAAGGAGAGGCTGCGGACAGTGCGGATAGCTTTCATGACACGGCGAACGGGACCGAGTTCGCGCGCGAGTGCGTTGCTGGCGCTACCGGCGGCCGCGCTGCTGCTCGCGGGCTGTGGCGACCCGGCTCCCGGCAGCGAGGAGCACAGCCACGACGACGGGCACAGTCACAGCCACGAGGACGGCTCCGGCGGCACGCACGCCACCGAGGTTCCGGGGGCCGAGGTGAGTGAGGCCGCCTTCGAGCTGCTGGACTCGGCACCCTCGCGGTTGGACGGTGTCGGCGGCACGGCCTGGCTCGCCACGCACGAGTCGGGAACCACGGTCAGTGCCGAGCTGTCCGGGCTGGAGCCCGGCGAGCAGTACATGTCCCATGTACACGCCGACTCGTGTACTGACAACGATGGCGGGCCGCACTTCGCGTTCGACCCCGGCGGGCCGGAGGAGCCGCCGAACGAGATCCACCTGACCTTCACCGCCGATGACGACGGGGTCGCCACCGCGACAGCCGAGTCCGAACAGGACGCACGCGCGGCGGGAGCGGAATCCATCGTGGTCCATGCCGACGACGAGCGGCTGGTCTGCGCGGACTTCTGAGAGCACACCGGAACGGCCGCGTCGCCGCACCGGCGCCGCTCACACGGGGTCCGGTCGGCGACGCGGCGCTGTCCGGTCCCTACTCGCAGTGACCACCCTCCGGCGCGGCGCCGGCGACCATGAAGGCCGCCGCCAGCATTCCCGCAGCGGCGGCCGTGATCCTGCGCGTGCTCCGCATGGGTATCCACTCCTCGGTGTCGAGCTGCCGGACCACATATGGCTAGCACGCCGGCCGGCCCGCGAACAGTATCCTGCTTGCCAAGCAGGCGAACCGCCGCTGGCCACACGGCCGAGACATCGCACGGGCCGCCGGGACCGGGCACGGCCTCACGTGTCGAGCGAGATCATCATGACGGGGTCGGTCGTCGGTGCCTCCGAGCCGCCTGCCGGCTCGACCGTGATGCCGAGCTGCGCCGCCTCGGAGACGGTGTCGGTGACCATCGGCCGGTCCGCGTTGGTCAGCAGGCCCGCGGACGTCGGAGCGCCCCCGTCGAGGAACCACACCTGGTAGACGCGATCGTCCGGAGGGTCGCTCAGCTCGTTCGGGATGACGGTGAGCTTCTGCTCGCTGTCCGAGAAGACGACCGTCACCGTCCCCACTTCGTCCTCACCGGTCGCCACGCGGGCGTCCGGCGCGGTGAGCACGTCCGCGAGCTCACCGTAGACCTGCTCGCTCTGCTCGAGCGCCTGCCGGGTCTCGCTGAGCTCCTGGTTCGTCAGCCCCACCTGAATGCCCAGCACGAGGGCGGCCACCACACTCGCGGCGGCGACAGCGCTCGTTACGCGCAACGGCCACTTGCGCCCCCTGATCGGAACGATGGGGCCTTCGTCCGGGGGAAGCTGCCGTGTGGTGCGCGCCTGGTCCAGCACCCGCGACTTCAGCCGTTCGGGCGCGGGAGCGGCCACGGCGGACCCCAGGTAGGCGGTCGTCTCACGGAGCTCGCGCACCTCGTGGGAGCAGTCGGCGCACTGCGCGAGGTGCTCCTCGAACGCCTCGCGCTCGTCCGCCGACAGCGCGTCGAGGACGTAAGCGCCCGTCAACGTGTGGATATCGGCGTTCATGCTGTCACCCCCAGGCAGTCGCGCAGGCGGATCAACCCGTCCCGGAGCCGTGTCTTGACGGTGCCGAGCGGCGCGTCGAGCAGGCCGGCGACCTCGCTGTAGGTGTAGCCCTGATAGTAGGCGAGCTTCACGGACTCGTGCTGCAGCATCGTCAACGTCTCCAAACACCGGCGTACCTGCTGGCGTTCCAGCCTGCCGGTGACTTCCTCGGACACGCTGTCGAACGGCTGGTCCTCCTGGTAGGCCACGCGAGTGTCCCGCTCCGTCGAGGCCTGCGCCGAACGGATGCGGTCGACCGCCCGCCGGTGCGCCAGCGTCATGACCCACGCGGCGACACTGCCCCGGCTACTGTCGAAGCGCGACGCCGTCCGCCATATCTCCAGGAAGACCTCCTGGGTGACCTCCTCGGACTGGGCCGGGTCGCGCATCACCCGCTTGACGAGACCGAAGATCCTGTCGGCGAACGCGTCGTAGAGGCGCGCGAACGCGTACTCGTCGCCGAGGGCGGTCAGCGACACCAGCTCGTCGGGCGTGGGTGACGCCTCCTCGTTCGCGGGGCGCCATCGTCGCTGCCCTCGCTGCTGTGCTCCGCCGTGCATGAATCACCTCGTTGCCGGGTTGCTCTCGCAGTGTATTCGAACCACCGGCCCGCCCGGATTGCCGCGGGATACGGATCCGGACCAATCCGCCAACCACCCGTCATCGAATACCGAGCGCAAGACCCATTCATCACGATGAGGAGGACGTCATGGGAACCAGTGTCCAGTCGACAAGCACTTCACCCAACCGGGTACTCGGAGCGCTGTTCGGCGCCGTCTACGTGTTGGTCGGGCTGGTGGGATTCGCAGTCACCGCAGGCACCGGCTTCGCGGCCACGGAGGGGTCACACCTGCTGATCTTCGAGGTCAACCCGCTGCACAACCTGGTGCACGTCGGTGTCGGGGCACTGCTCGGGCTCGCCGCGTGGCGGGGCGCCAGGTACGCCGCGGGGGTCAACGGGCTCGTCGGCGGGATCTACCTGCTCGTCGGTGTACTCGGACTGTTCATCACCAGCTCAGCGCTCAACCTGCTCGCGCTCAACCACGCGGACAACGTCCTGCACCTGGCCAGCGCGGCCGTGCTGCTCGGGGTCTCGCTGACCCGCCGCTGATCACACCGTGGAGTGATTTCCCGGAACGTCCAATCCGCACGACGCACCGCACCGAAGGACGGGTATGAACACCATCGCAGCGACTACCTGGCGGCGAACCACCCGCATCGCCGTCGGCGCGGGTATCGGGCTCGTCGCCACCGCGGCGGGCCTCGGTGTCGGTGAGCTCGTCGCAGCCGCCACCGGACCGGACACCTCGCCGGTGGTGGCCGTGGGATCGGGCGTGATCGCGCTGACACCGCGCGTGTTGCAAGAGTTCGCGGTAAGCACCTTCGGCTCCGGTCACCGGCCGGTCCTGATAGCAGGCGTGGTCACCATCCTCGCGATCGCCGCGGCCGCTGCCGGCTACATGGCGCTGCGCAGGCTCGCCGCGGGCGCCGTGCTGCTCGTCGCGCTGGCAGGCATCAGCATGGTCGCCGCCGCGGCGACCGCGCAGGGCGGCGCTACCGCCGTACTGCCCGCGAGCGCGGCGGCGGTCACCTCCGTCGCCGCGCTCGCCGGGCTGATCCGGCTGACGCGCCCGCGCCGGTCTGCCGGAGACCCGAGCACCGCACCGCAGGACGGCAGCTCCGCCGCGGGTGACCACCATCCCCTGCGTCGCAGGACCCTGCTGCTGGCCGGGGCCGGTACGGCCGGCGCGGCCGTTGCTGCCGGGCTCGGCGGCCGGATGCTGCAAGCGCGGCTGTACGACGTCGCCAACTCGCGGGCAGCGATCTCGTTGCCACAACCGGCAAGCGCGGCTCCCGCGCTCCCGGCCGAACACCGGTTCACGGTCGACGGCCTCAGCCCGTTCTTCACTCCGGCTCGCGACTTCTACCGCGTGGACACCGCGCTGGTGATACCGCAGGTCCCGGCTCAGCAGTGGTCCCTGCGGATCGTCGGCTCCGTGGACAGGCCACTGGAGATCACCTTCGACGAGCTGCTCGAGCGCGAGCTCGTCGAGCGGGACCTGACACTGTCCTGCGTGTCCAATGAGGTCGGTGGTCCCTACGTGAGTACCGGCCGGTGGTTGGGTTTCCCGCTCGATCGGTTGCTCCGCCAAGCCGGCCCGCACCGTGGGGCGGACCAGTTGCTGAGCCGCTCGCAGGACGGCATGACGATCGGTACACCGTTGGAGACGGTGCTCGACGGTCGGGACGCGCTGCTTGCCGTCGGGCTCAACGGCGAGCCACTACCGGCACGGAACGGCTTCCCCGCACGGATGATCGTGCCGGGCCTGTACGGCTACACCTCCGCGACCAAGTGGGTCGTCGAGCTCGACGTTACGCGTTTCGACGAGGTCGACGCGTACTGGACCGAGCGGGACTGGGATACGACCGGCAAGGTCAAGACCGCATCGCGCATCGACGTGCCGCGCCCGCTCGAGAGCCTCGGCCAGGGCGAGGTCACCGTCGCCGGAGTCGCATGGGCGCAGCACAGGGGAATCAGCACCGTTCAGGTGCGTGTGGACGGTGGCGATTGGCAGGAAGCCGAGCTGTCCGAACCGGTCAGCGACGACACGTGGCGCCAGTGGCGCACCACCGTGCGGGTGACGCCCGGCTCGCCCCGGATCGAGGTCAGGGCCGCCGACGGCGCCGGCGACTTCCAGCCGCAAGAGCGTGTTGATCCGTTCCCGGACGGAGCAACCGGATGGCATTCGGTCGCGGTAACCGTGACGGAATGAGCAAGCATGCGGCCCCGCGAACGGGGCCGCGGGTAACCACAGGAAGGACAGATCACTGATGCGAACGAAACGTACGGCAGGCCTCCTCGCGGGCGTCGCGGCTACCGCGATGCTGCTCGGCGCGTGTGACACGGCAGGCGACGAGGAGACGGCCTCCGAGGACACCTCGGCGGAGACCGACAACGGTGACGCGGGACAGGGCGCCGACGAGGGCGCAGGCGCGTCCGGGCAGCCCTTCGGCGCGGCCTGCGACGCCGTCCCCGAGGACGGGGACGGCAGTTTCGACGGCATGGCGCAGGACCCGGTGGCCACCGCGGCCTCCAACAACCCGGTGCTGTCCACGCTGGTGACGGCTGTCGGTGAGGCCGACCTGGTCGACACGCTCAACGGCGCCGAGGACATCACGGTGTTCGCCCCGGCCAACGACGCGTTCGAGGCCATCCCGTCCGAGGACCTCGACGCCCTGCTCGCCGACCAGGATGCGCTGACCGACGTGCTGACCTACCACGTGGTCGGCGAGCGCCTGACCCTCGAGGACCTCGACGACGGCGAGTTCGAGACCCTGCAGGGCAGCTCGGTGCAGACCACGGCAGACGGCGAGAACGTGACCGTGGACGGCGACGCCCAGGTGGTGTGCGGCAACGTGCAGACAGCCAACGCCACCGTGTACATCATCGACTCGGTGCTCATGCCGTAGTCCCGATCGCGAGCTCGACCCCCTGCGGGGAAGGGTGTGGTACGCACCAGCGGGTGCGTACCACACCCTTTTCGTGCACAACGCGCCCAACAAGAACCTGTCGCAGATTTCTGAGCAACTCACCCATCCGTATGACGGCGCGCTCCGAATTCCTCGTGCTACCCGCTCACACCACGAAGGAAGGGACAGCCATGCCGAGACTCTCTCGAATGTCGCTGGTCGCGTTGCCCGCTGCCGGCGTTATGCTCCTGTCGGCCTGCGGCGGCACAGGAGGCACCGCGGCGCCGGTCGAACCCGCGGCAGGAACCGACGGCGGCGGTGCCGCGCAGACCGCCGGTGACCTCACCGCGGAAGACCTGCGGATCACGCTGGAGCGCCAGCTCGGCCAGCACGCGATGCTGGCTGTGGAGGCGATGCGGGCCGGTGTCGCCGGGCAGGATCACTTCGACGCCGCCGCCGCGTCCCTGGAGAAGAACACCGAGGACCTCACCGACTCCATCGGCGCGGTCTACGGGGACGAAGGCGCCGAGAAGTTCAACGAGCTGTGGTCCAACCACATCGACTTCTTCGTCCAGTACACCACCGGCGTCGCCGAGGACGACCAGGAGGCGCAGGACGAGGCCATCGAGCGGCTCGATCAGTACCGCGAGGACTTCGGCGGGTTCCTGGACGGGGCGACCGAGGGCGAGCTACCGCAGAACGCCGTCGCCGACCTGCTGCAGGATCACGTGGACCAGCTCGTCTCCCAGGTCGACGCGTACGCCGCCGAGGACTACGCCGGTGCGGCCGAGCAGACCCGTGAGGCCTACGCGCACATGTTCGGCACCGCGCAGGGCCTGACGAACGCGATCGTGGCCACCCAGGACGGCATCTCCGGTGACCCGGAGAGCCCGGACGTCGAGTTGCGCTCGGACCTTGGCAAGCTGCTCGGCGAGCACGCCCAGACCGCGATGCAGGCCATGCGCGCCGGGGTGTCCGGCCAGGACGACTTCGACGCGATCGCGGGGGCGCTCGACGCGAACACCCGCGACCTGACCGGCGCCATCTCCGGCGTGTTCGGTGCGGAAGGCGGCCAGGCGTTCATGGGGATGTGGGCCGACCACATCGACTTCTTCGTCCAGTACACGGTGGGCCTCGCCGAGGGCGACGAGCAGGCCAAGGAGGAGGCGCTCCAGCGGCTCGAGCAGTACCGCGAGGACTTCTCGCAGTTCCTCGACGGGGCCTCCGACGGCAGTATCCCGGCCGAGGTCGTCGCCGAGGGCCTGCAGAAGCACGTCGATGACCTGGTCGACCAGGTCGACGCGTTCGAGAGCGGGGAGTACGACAGCGCGTACGGCAGCGCCTACGACGCGTACAACCACATGTACGGCACGGCCGAGGCGCTGTCCGGCGGCATCGTCGACTTCATGGGCGGGGAGATGCCCGCAGGTGGTGTCGAGACCGGAGGGGGCGGCACCACCCGCTGACACACCCCCGGCGGCAACGCCGCGCCTGTGATGACCCGGGCCCCGGTCGCCCCGGCGGCCGGGGCCCGTACCCACCAGGTCGGAAGGACTCCCCATGACGAGTACCGCCCGGCGGCTCTGCACCGCCGCGACCGGCGCTGCCCTGCTGGCACTCGCGCTCACGTCCTGCGGATCGGGTAACGATGCCGGCGCGGGTGCCGCCACGGCGGACGAGTCGAACGCGATTCCCGCGCCGTCCGGCCTCGACGCGGCACGCGAGTACCGCTCGGTGCGCGAGGCCGATCCGGTCGCCGACCCGGTCGCCGTGGCCATCCCGGCGATCGATGTGGACGGCCCGCTCACCCGGACCGGGATCGATGACCGCGAGCTCGAGGTTCCCGATTTCGGGGACATGAGCTGGTTCGAGTCCGGTACCGCGCCCGGCGATCCCGGCCCGGCCGCCATCCTGGGACACGTCGACACCCGGAAGGGCCCGGACGTGTTCTACCGCCTCCACGAGCTCGAGCCCGGTGACTCGGTCGTCGTGGACACGGCGGACGGCGAGTCGCTCGAGTTCGTCATCGACCGTGTGGAGCAGCACGACAAGGACGAGTTCCCCACCGAGAACGTGTGGCTGCCCGGCTCGGAGCCGCGCCTGCACCTGATCACCTGCGGTGGTGAGTTCGACCGGTCGGCCGGGAGCTACCGCGACAACGTCATCGCCTTCGCCACCCTGAACTCGTCCTGACCCCTTCCCCTCTCCCCAGCGAGGACACCAGCCATGCCCGGAACGAGACCGCTCCTGTTGGCCGCCGTGACCGGCGTGCTCACGCTCTCCGCGTGCGCACCCGCCACCGACGACGGTCAACCGGCACCTACCCAGCAGACCCAGCAGAGCCCGGATGCGGGCGCGGACACCGACGCCGGGGAGGGCAACGCGGGCGAGCCCGCGAGCCCGGCACCGGACGGGGAGTCCGAGACCATCGAGATCGTCGACTTCGCCTTCGCGACGGAAGACATCGAGGTTGCGGCCGGCACGACCGTCACCTGGGAACAGCAGGACGACTCCCTGCACACGGTCGACTTCGACGACGGGGAGAGCTCCGGCGACCTGGAAACCGGCGAGAGCTACTCGCGCACCTTCGACGAGCCGGGCGAGTACCCCTACGAATGCTTCTACCACCCCAGGATGACCGGGACCGTCACCGTCACCGGCGGCTGACGCCCGACTCGGACTTGGTCCTGCGCCGGGCACGCCACCACTGCCTGGCGCGCTCCATCCACTCCTGGGCCTTCTTGCGGAACCAGTGGTGCGCGTCCTTGGCCCAGTCGTACTCGCCTGCCAGCAGCGCCAGCCCGCCGAGCACGGTGAGCGTGCCGGGGCCGGGCACGAACGGTGAGGCGAAGACGATACCGAGGACGATGAGCAGCAGCCCTGCCACGGTCATGAGGGCTCGCCTGCCGTAGCCGGCCAGCGAGCGGCGTTCGCGCAGCACGACGAGCGAGTCGGGCTGTTCGAACCCGGCGAGGGCGCCGTCCGGATCCTGCCCGGCGTCCTTCGAGCGGTCGGATACCTCGCCGAGGAACGTACCGACCGCACGGACCTTCTTGTGCGTCGGTACGGGCAGCTGGAACACGACCGATCCCCCGCCGGTGGACACGCCCAGCGCCGGACCACCCCGTTCCGACAGCTTGACTCCCCACGCGGCCACGTCCTGCCACGGCACGACACGGTTCTCCACCTTGCCGTGCAGCCAGCACAGGACAAGGCGCTCCCGCGTGATGTAGGCGAAGCCGTGCTTGCCGTCCGGCAGCCGCCGCGCGCGCACCCAGCAGACGATCTCGTCGTCGTCATCCTCCGGCAAGCACGCACGAGCATGGCCACGTATGTGCTGCTCACGGACCTGGCCCAACCGGTACATGAACCTCACACCCCCAGTAAACCACCTGGCAGGCACACCCCGGTTCGCACGTTCCCCCGAACGTGCCGCCTGCCGGTGGTACCTATCCCTACCCGCCGGCCACCACCACCGATGACCGTGACCTCGCGGCGCCCCGGTCGTTGTGCACCACGAGGATCTATACGCACGTATGGCACGGACGAGAGGGCAGGCCATGACCGTCCGACGGAAGCTTCCCGGCATGATCGCGGCTCTCGGCCTGGCAGCGGCAACCGCGGCATCCCCCGCGTCCACGGCGTCACCGCAGCACGCCGCGCCGGTAGGGGACGAACGCGACCGTTCGCCGGGCGACTCGCCGGGTGAGGTGGCCGAGGTGCTCTTCGTGGGGAACAACTGGGACGGCACCGCCGACGTCCTCACCCCGGACGGCGACCTGGAACCGCTCGCCCGCGTCGACATCGTCCCGGACCTCGACGAGCGCCTCAGGGAGATCTACACCGACCCCGAGCGGCTCGGCTACTACCTCGGCATCCGTGCCCTCGTCGGGGAAGGCAACGACCAGTACGTGGATGACATGTACACCACCGAGGACGGCCGGACACTCGTCGTGTCCCGTCCGAGCCTCGCCGATGTCGTCGGTATCGACCTCGCCAGCGGACAGCTCGTGTGGCGGTTCGAGGTCGACGGTCACCGCTCCGACCACATGGCGGTATCACCGGACGGCGAGCACGTCGCCGTGTCCGCGTCCACCGGCAACGTCGTGCACATCCTCGACATCGAGACCGGCGAGGAGGTCGGGCGGTTCCCCTCGGGCGACTCTCCGCACGAGAACGTCTACTCCGCGGACGGAGAGAAGATCTTCCACGCCAGCATCGGGCACGTGTACACGCCACTGGACCGCCCGGCGCTGGACACGACCAAGGGAGAGCGCCACTTCCAGATCGTCGACGCCGACAGCTACGAGGTGCTCGAGCGCATCGACATGGGCGCCGAGCTCGACGAGGCAGGCTATCCGGACTACAGCTCGGCGGTGCGCCCCATGACCTTCTCCCCCGACGAGCGATACGTCTACTTCCAGGTCTCCTTCTTCCACGGCTTCATCGAGTACGACCTCGCAGAGGATCGCGTGGTCAGCGTGGTCAACCTCCCGCAGTCCGAGGAGGCAGAGGAAACCGAACGGGAGCAGTACCTGCTCGACTCCGCGCACCACGGAATCGCGATGAACCCGCAAGGGACCGACCTGTGCGTGGCGGGCACCATGTCCGACTACGCCACGATCGTCTCGCGCGACCGGCTGCGCCATGGGGAGCTGGTCGAAGGCGGTGAGAAACCGTACTGGGCCACCTCGAGCAGCGACGGTGAGCACTGCTTCGTGTCCTGGAGTGGCAGCGACCGGGTCTCCGCGCTGTCCTACGACACCGGCGAGGAGGTCGCCAGCACCCGGGTCGGCGATCACCCCCAGCGGATGCGGCTGGGCCACGTCCGGACGGACTGGCTGGCCGAGCAGGACCCGCCCCGGTCCTGACGCGGGCCGCCTTCCCCGGCTCAGGCGAGCGCGAACGCAAGGTAGAAGTCGACCCGGTCGTCGATCCGGCTCAAATCCCTGCCGGTGAGCTGCTCGATCCGCTGGATGCGGTATCGCAGCGTGTTCACGTGCACGTGCAGCTCCCGCGCGCACTTCGTCCAGCTGCCCGAGCTGTCCAGGAAGGCACGCAGCGTCGGCACGAGGTCGCCCCCGTGTGCCTTGTCGTACTCCAGTACCGGACCCAGCACACGGGTCCGGAACGACTGGCGCACCTCGTCGGGTACGGCAGCCAGCAGCATCATATGGCTGGACAGGTCCTCGTGCCCGGTCACGACCGCCCTGCCGGGGCGTAGCTCGGAGAGCCTGCAGGCGTGCCGCGCCTCGTCGATCGCCCCGCGCAGCCCCGACGCGCCAGCGACCTCCCCGCTGGCTCCCAGCAGCAGCCGCTCGGATCCGAACGCGCCCGCGATCGTCGCCGCATCGGAACGCAGCTCGGTCAGGATGTCGTCGACGTGCCGGTCCTGCGCGGGAACAAGCGCCACGGCCTGGTCGTCGTACAGCGCCGACTCGCGTTCCAGCAGCTCCTCGAGCACGCCCCTGGTCATCTCGGCGCTGCCGCCGTGCAGCCGCGCGGCGACGACCACCAGTGGCGTCCCCGCGGGCATCCCCGCCACCTCCAGGTGCGGCTGCAGCGTGCCCGGGTCCGTCGCCGACCGTGCCCGGCGCACGACCTCCTCCACGAGCGGCCTGCGGTCCTGCCTGGCGCGCGCGATACGGCGGCATCCGGTGGCCACCAGGCCCGCCAGCTCGCCTGCCATCCGGTAACGGTCTGCCTCCCACTCGGCCGAGCTTCCGGCGAACACCAGGAAGCACTCGAGCGCCCGCGACGCGAACGCGCTCCCGGTACCGTAGAGCGTGTAGTCACCGACCGTGGCAGGAAGGTGCCGGCCGCCGAGGAACTCGCGTACCAGCTCCTCGCGCTGCTCGGCACTCGGGCCGACCCCCGAGTCGGCGAGCACGCGACCGGTCGGCCCGAGGACGGCGCACCCGAGGTCGAGGCGGCTGTGCACCAGCTCGAGTATCTCCGCCAGCCAGTCGCTGCCCGTCGACTCGGCATCGGCCAGGTGCCGGTGCTGGCCGAGCAACGCCGCCACCTCGTCTGCTCGCTGCGGGCCGAGCACGGTACTGACCCGCGCAGCCACCGTCGCGAACGCGATGTGCGCGGGCACCCGCAGCAGCGGCAGGTCGGCCGAGACACACGCCTCGATGAGGTCGTCGGGAATGGCGTGGAACTGGTCCCCCGCCGCGATCGCGACGACTCCCGCCTCGACGACCGCCGTGACGAACGCCGCCGAGTCCTGCGGGGCACGCCGCCACACCATCCCGGTCAGCACCAGCTCACCGCCGGTGAGGTACCTCCGCGGGTCGGGCAGGTCGGTGGTCATGACCGAGTGGAACTCGCGCTCGAACGAGCGCTCGTCACCGGCGACCGGTTCGAGGCGTAGCTCGGTGTCCTCGAGCAGTTCTCGCAGCTTCACGTCACTTCCTCGGGTCGACGGCAGCATAGGCGGTAACGCGGGCAGTAACGCGGACCGGGCGGCCCCGCGAGCTTCGGATGATCCTCCAAGAAGGTGCTGCCCACCGGCCGTGTTGTTCGTGTTCTGTGCTCCTGGTCACACCCGCGGTTCCGGGTGTTCACTGACATCATCCGACGAATACGACGGTGGAGGCCAACCGACAGTGCACACCGGAACGACTATCACCACCCTCTCCCAGCTCAACGAGGCACCCGTTGGCGAGGCGACCGAGCACCTGCTCGCCGCCTGCCACAGCCGCCGCTGGGCCGACCGGGTCGTCGCGGGCCGACCGTACCGGGACGCCGAGCAGCTCGCGGACACGGCGAGCGGCCTCATCGGCGAGCTCGACTGGGCCGACATCGCCGAGGCCCTCTCCGCGCATCCCCGCATCGGTGACCGCGTGTCCGGCTCGACGAGCTCGGCACAGTGGTCCCGCGCGGAGCAGTCCGGCGTGGCGGACGAGTCACGGGCCGCGCTGATCGACGCCAACCGGCGCTACGAGGAGACGTTCGGGCACGTCTTCCTGATCAGGGCGAGCGGGAGGGACAGCGCACAGATCCTCGCCGAGCTCGAGCGCAGGCTCGGCAACGATGTCGCTGCCGAACGCGAGGAAGTGCGCGGGCAGCTCGCCGAGATCACGGCGGGCAGGCTGCGGGGTGAGTTCGCATGAGCATCTCCACCCACGTCCTCGACAGCACGACAGGGGCTCCCGCGTCCGGCGTCGCCACCCGGCTGGAGCTGGCGTCGGCTGCCGGCTGGCAGCACGTCGCCGACGCGGTCACCGACACCGACGGGCGTGTCGGCAGGCTCGCCGAGACGGCGGAGTCCGGCACCTACCGGTTGACGTTCGACGTCGGGAGTTACTTCGAGGCGCGCGGTGTCGCCACCTTCTACCCCGAGGTGACGATCTCGTTCCGGGTGGACGACCCGGGAAGCCACTACCACGTTCCCCTGCTGCTGAGCCCGTTCGCCTACTCCACCTACCGAGGGAGCTGACGATGCCGATCACGCTGGGCCCCAACCGTTACGGCAAGGCGGAGACGCGCGTCGTCGCCCTGCGGCGCGGCACCGACCGTCACGAGCTCGCCGACCTCAACGTGAGTATCGCGCTGTCCGGCGAGCTCGCCGACACGCACCTGACCGGCGACAACGCCGCCGTGCTTCCCACGGACACGCAGAAGAACACGGTGTTCGCCTTCGCAAGGAAGTACGGCATCGACCAGCCGGAGAGCTTCGGGCTGCGGCTGGCCGAGCACTTCGTCGCGACGCAACCGGCGATCACCCACGCGCGGGTGGAGATCACCGACTATGCCTGGCAGCGCGTCGGGCAGACCGGGCACTCGTTCGCGCGCGGCAGCCAGGAGGTGCGCACCTGCGTGGTGCACCACGACGACCAGGCCACGCACGTGCTGTCCGGGGTCACCGACCTGGTGCTGCTGAACTCGACGAACTCCGAGTTCTGGGGATACCCGAAGGACGAGTACACCACGCTGCCCGAGACCACCGACCGCATCCTGGCCACGGCCGTCACCGCCACCTGGCGGCACGCCACGCTGGACGTGGACTGGGCGGAGTCCCACGCCGCGGCCCGGCACAACCTGGTCGACGCGTTCACCGAGACGTACAGCTACTCGCTGCAGCAGACCCTCTACGCGATGGGCTGGCGCGTACTCGACAAGCAGCCCGAGCTGTGCGAGGTGCGGATGGCGTTGCCGAACAAGCACCACTTCCTCGTCGACCTTGAGCCGTTCGGGTTGGACAACCCCGGCGAGGTCTTCTTCGCCGCCGACCGGCCGTACGGCCTGATCGAAGGCACCGTCCTCCGGGACGACGCTCCGACGGCCGGGCCGGCGTGGGAATAGACAGACGCTCCGACGGCCGGGCCGGCATGGGAATGACCGACACACCACCGGCCGGGCCGGCATGGGAATGACCGACACACCACCGGCCGGGCCGGCATGGACACAGACCACCGCACAGCCGGGCAATCCGGCGTGGAAGAGGACATCATGGATTTCGTCAAGCCCACGACCTGGGAGGAAGCACTCGAAGCGCGTGCGTCGGTACCCGGTGCGGTCCCGATCGCCGGTGGCACCGATGTGATGGTGGAACTGAACTTCGACCAGCACCGGCCTCCTGCGCTGATCGATCTCACCGCGATCGACGAGCTCGCGCACTGGGACCTCGACGGCGACTCGGTGCGCATCGGCGCGACCGTCTCCTACACCACGATCATCACGGAGCTGGCCGGCCGCCTGCCGGGCCTCGCGCTTGCCGCGCGCACGGTGGGCTCACCGCAGATCCGCAACAGGGGCACGGCAGCAGGCAACCTCGGCGCGGGCTCGCCCGCGGGCGACAGCCACCCGCCACTGCTGTCCACCGGCGCGACCGTCGAGGTCGCCTCGGTCCGCGGCAGCCGGTTCGTCCCCATCGACGAGTTCTACACCGGCGTCAAGCGCACGGCGCTGGAGCCGGATGAGCTGATCCGCGCGATCACCGTACCCGTGGCGAGGGGCCCCCAGCAGTTCGCCAAGATCGGCACCCGCAACGCCATGGTGATCGCGGTGTGCTCGTTCGCGGTCGCGCTCGACCCGCACGAGCGGTCCGTCGGAACCGGGCTCGGCTCCGCCGCGCCCACCCCGCGGCACGCAACCGACGCCGAGAAGTACCTGGCCGATGCCCTGCCATGGGACTCGAGCGAGCCGTTGCCGGGCAACGTCGCCGAACGGTTCGGTGAGCTCGTCGCCGCCGCGGCCGCCCCGATCGACGACGTCCGGGGTCCGGCCACCTACCGCACACACGCCCTATCCGTCATGGCCCGCCGGACGCTCGGCTGGGCCTGGGAGGAGTACCGATGCGCCTGAACCTCACCATCAACGGAGCCAAGCACACCGCGGACGACGTCTGGCCGGGCGAGAGCCTGCTGTACGTGCTTCGTGAGCGTCTCGGGCTGGCGGGCTCGAAGAACGCCTGCGAGCAGGGCGAGTGCGGCTCGTGCACCGTCTACCTGGACGGGGTGCCCGCCTGTTCCTGCCTGGTCGCGGCTGGCCAGGCAGCAGGCCACGAGGTCGTCACGGTGGAAGGCATCGGCGGGGGCGACGAGGAGCTGCACCCCGTCCAGGAGGCGTTCGTCGACGCGGGCGCCGTGCAGTGCGGCTTCTGCACCCCCGGCCTGATCGTCGCCGCGCACAACCTGGTCGAGCGCACCGACGAACCCAGCGACGAGGAGATCCGCGAGGAGCTCGCAGGCAACCTCTGCCGCTGCACGGGTTACGAGAAGATCCTGGACGCGGTCCGGCTGGCCGCCGCACGCAAGCAGGAGGCAGGCACGTGATCGTCATCGACAACTGCGCCGTCGCGACCGCCGACGACGCGGGCACCGAGTACTCGCGCGGCCACGTGCTCGTGGAGGGCAACCGGATCGTCGCGGTCGGCGAGGGGCGCGCGCCCGCGCAGTCCGGCGAGGTCACCCGGGTCGACGGGTCCGGGTGCCTGGCCACGCCCGGCCTGGTCAACACCCACCACCACCTCTACCAGTGGATCACCAGAGGGCTGGCCACCGACTCGACGCTGTTCGAGTGGCTCACCGAGCTCTACCCGGTGTGGGCACGCATCGACGCGGAGTCCGTTGGCGTCGCTGCGCGTGCCGGGCTCGGGTGGCTCGCGCTGAGCGGGTGCACCACCAGCACCGACCACCACTACGTCTTCCCCGACGACGCGGGCGACCTGCTCGCGGCCGAGATCGGCGCTGCCCGCGAGATCGGCATCCGGTTCCACCCGACCCGTGGGTCGATGGACAGGGGCCGGTCCGCTGGTGGGCTGCCGCCCGATGAGGTCGTCGAGGACATCGACACCATCCTCGCTGCGACCTCCGAGGCCATCACCGCCTTCCACGACCCCTCGCCGGACGCGATGGTCCGCATCGGCATCGCGCCGTGCTCGCCGTTCTCGGTGTCCACCGAGCTGCTCAGCCAGGCTCGCGAGCTGGCGACCGAACGCGGCGTCATGCTGCACACCCACCTCGCCGAGACCGTCGACGAGGAGGACTTCTGCCAGGCCACGCACGGGTGCACCCCGGTGGAGTACCTGGACTCGCTCGGGTGGCTCGGCGAGGACGTGTGGCTCGCCCACTGCGTGCACCTGTCGGACGGCGCGATCAAGCGGCTGGGCGCCACACGCACCGGGGTGGCGCACTGCCCCAGCTCCAACGCCCGGCTCGGCGCGGGCATCGCGCCGGTGCCCGACCTGCTCGACGCCGGGGTTCCGGTGGGTCTCGGCGTGGACGGGGCGGCTTCGCAGGAGGCAGGGATGCTGGTCGAGGAGCTCCGCCAGGCGCTGTACCTGGCGCGGCTGCGCGGCGGTCCCGCGGCCCTGCGGGCCAGGCAGGCGCTGCGGGCAGCCACCATCGGTGGCGCCCGATGCCTCGGCCGCGGCGGCGAGATCGGCTCGCTCGAGGCAGGCAAGCTCGCCGACATCGCGTTGTGGCGGCTCGACGGCCTCGGCCACGCCGACATCTCCGATCCGGTAGCCGCGCTCGCCCTCGGCCCGCCCGCGCCGCTGGAGCTACTGACCGTCAACGGCAACGCCGTCGTCTCCGGCGGCGAGCTACGTACTGCTGACCAGGACCGGCTGGCCCGCGCCGCGCGTACCGCGCACCGCGGGCTCATAGCATCGGCCGGCCGGGCGCCGAGCGAGAACGGGAGGACGTCATGACTGTCGGGACACCGGACAACCTGGCCTCGAGCACGCGGGGCGGGGTCGGGCAGAGCCCGCACAGGCCGGACGGCACACACAAGGTCACCGGCCAGTTCGCCTACTCGTCCGACCTGTGGCACGACGACATGCTCTGGGGCATGACACTGCGCAGCCCGCACCCGCACGCGCGCATCCGGTCCATCGACATCGGCCCGGCGCTGGCGACCAGCGGCGTGTACGCCGTGCTCACGCACGAGGACGTCCCCGGAACCAAGTACTACGGGCTCGAGGAGAACGACCAGCCCGTGCTTGCTGTGGACACCGTCCGCTACCAGGGGGAGGCGGTTGCCCTGGTAGCCGCCGACCACCCGGAGACCGCCCGGCGCGCGATGCACGAGATCGTCGTCGACTACGAGGTGCTCGACCCGCTCACCGACCCCGTCCGTTCCGCGTTCGACCCGCAAGCCCCGCAGCTGCACGAGCACGGCAACGTCGTCCGCCACCAGCCCGTGCGGGTCGGCGACGTGCCATCGGCTCGCTCGCGGGCCGATGTCGTGGTCACCGGCGAGTACGAGATCGGCATGCAGGACCAGGCGTTCCTCGGGCCCGAGTCCGGCCTGGCCGTACCCGGTGAGGACGGCGGCGTGGACCTCTACGTCGCGACCCAGTGGATGCACACCGACCTGCGGCAGATCGCCCCGTGCCTCGGGCTGCCCGAGGAGAAGGTGCGCATGACGCTGTCCGGGGTCGGTGGCGCGTTCGGTGCGCGTGAGGACCTGTCCATGCAGGTGCACGCGGCGATGCTCGCGATGCACACCGGCAGGCCGATCAAGATCGTGTACAACCGCGAGGAGTCGTTCTACGGCCACGTACACCGGCATCCCGCCAAGATGCGCTACGAGCACGGCGCGACCGCGGACGGCCGGATCGTCTACGCGACCGCTCGCATCGTGCTCGACGGCGGCGCGTACGCCTCCTCCACCACGAACGTCGTCGGTAACGCTGCCTCGCTCGGTGTCGGGCCGTACATCGTGCCGAACGTCGAGATCGACGCGTACGGTGTCTACACGAACAACCCGCCCTGCGGGGCGATGCGCGGGTTCGGCGCGGTGCAGGCCTGCTACGCATACGAGTCGCAAATGGACAAGCTCGCACGCGAGCTGGACGTGCACCCCCTCGAGGTGCGGCGGATCAACGCCATCCATCAGGGGGCGGCGATCGCCACCGGCCAGGTCGTGGACACCCCGGCCCCGATGACCGAGATGATCGACAGGCTGCGCGACGCACCGCTGCCGGAGGCCGTGGAGTCCGGCGACGTGCGCAACCTCCCGGGAGGGGTGTCCAACACCACGCACGGCGAGGGTGTGCGCAGGGGCGTCGGCTACGGGGTCGGGTTGAAGAACATCTGCTTCTCCGAAGGCTTCGACGACTACTCGACCGCGCGCGTGCGGCTGGAGGTCGTCGGCGGCGAGCCGGCTGTACTGATACATACCGCCGCTGCCGAGGTAGGTCAGGGGCTGGTGACCCTGCAAGGGCAGATCGCACGGACCGAGCTCGGCGTCGAGCGGGTCAGCATCGCGCCTGCCGACACCCAGGTCGGCGACGCCGGGTCGTCTTCGGCGTCCCGCCAGTCCTACATGACCGGTGGTGCGGTCAAACGGGCGTGCGAGGCCGTTCGGGAACGGCTGTTCCACCTCGCCGCCGAACGTTTCGACGTACCTGCCGAGCAGCTCAGCCTGTCCGGAGGAAAGCTGGTCTCCGAACACTCCGGGGTGCTTGTCGCGCTCGCCGACCTGCTCGGTGACGCGGCCATCGAGGAGACACGCGAGTTCCACCATCGCCCGACTACCGGGATGGACCCCGTCACGGGGCAGGGTGACACGCACACCCAGCTCGCCCTGTGCATCCACCGTGCCGTTGTCGACGTGGACGTCGAGCTGGGCCTGCTCAAGGTTGTCGACATGACAGCGGTGCAGGATGTCGGCACGGTCCTCAACCGGGTGTCGCTGGAAGGGCAGATTCACGGCGGGACCGCGCAAGGCCTCGGCCTGGCCGTGATGGAGGAGATCCAGCTCGCAGACGGCAAGCTGACCAACCCCTCGTTCACCGACTACCTGATTCCCACCATCCTGGACATGCCGCCGATGCGGCTGGACATCCTGGAGCGGGCCGACCCGAATGCCCCGTACGGCCTGCGTGGCGCGGGTGAGCCGTCGACGCTGTCGTCCACCCCGGCGATCGCCGCCGCGATCAGGGACGCCACCGGGCTCCAGATCGACCGCGTACCCGTCCGCCCGCACGACATCGTCCGCCCCGTAACCGGCTGACCGGCTCCTCCACGTCCCGAGCTCGACAACCACTCCCCCCGACGCGCCACACCCCGGGCACTGCCCTCCCGCCCCGGGGTGCGGGCACGTCCGTGCCCGGGGTCGGAAGTTCCGGCCCGACAGATCGACCCCGCCGCCGTACCTGGAGAGAACTCGTATGAGCACAACGGAGATCCCCTCGGTCGACCAGAAGCCGCCGCCATGGCGCGGTGGCGTGCTGGACCGATGGTTCTTGATCACCGCACGCGGCTCGAAGCCCTCGCGAGAGGTCCGGGGTGGCATCACCACCTTCGTCGCGATGGCCTACATCGTCATCCTCAACCCGCTCATCCTGACCAGCGCGACCGATGTCAACGGTGACCAGCTGTCGCTGACCGGCGTGACCACCATGACCGCGCTGTCGGCCGGACTGATGACCGTCCTCATGGGAATCATCGGCCGTGCTCCGTTCGCGATGGCCACGGCCCTGTCGGTCAATGCCGTGGTCGCCTTCCAGGTGGCTCCACAGGTCACCTGGGAGCAGGCGATGGGAATGGTCGTACTGCAGGGCCTGCTGATCCTCCTGCTCGCCGCCACGGGCGTGCGCACGCACATCGTCAATGCCATCCCGCGAGGGATGAAGCACGCGATCGGTGTCGGGATCGGACTGTTCATCGCCCTCATCGGGTTCGTCAACGCCGGGTTCGTCACGCGCAGGCCGGATGCCATGGACACGGCCGTGCCCGTGCAGCTCGGCGAGGGCGGCACCCTGACGGGGCTGCCGATCGTCGTGTTCTGCTTCGGCCTGGTGCTGATGTTCGCGCTGTACAGCAGGAAGGTACCGGGCGCCATCCTGCTGAGCATCCTCGGCGCGACCATCCTCGCGGTGATCGTGGAGTCGGTGTGGCACCCGGGAGGGTGGGGACTGGTCACGCCGTCACTGCCGGACTCGCTCGTCGCGTCCCCGGACTTCTCGCTGTTCGGGCAGATCGACGTCGTCGGCGCGATCACCGAGATCCCCGCCCTGACCCTCACGGTGTTCGTGTTCACCCTCGTGCTGGCAGGCTTCTTCGACGCCATCGGGGCCGTCCTCGCCGTCGGCGACGAGGCCGGCCTCATCGACTCCGACGGCAGGATGCCGACGCTGGGGCGGGTCATGGTCACCGACGGGATCGGTGCCGCCTTCGGCGGGCTCACCTCGAGCTCGTCCAACACCGTCTTCGTGGAGTCCGCGGCAGGCGTCAAGGAAGGGGCGCGAACCGGGATCGCCAGTCTGGTGACCGGCTCGCTGTTCCTCACACTGCTGTTCCTGGTGCCGATCGCCGCTGTCATCCCCCAGTCCGCGGCCGCGCCCGCGCTCGTCCTTGTCGGTGGCCTGATGTGCATGCAGTGCCGCAACATCGACTGGACCGACATGGAGATCGCGCTACCCGCGTTCCTGATCATCGCCCTGCCCGCATTCACCTACTCGGTCACGGCCGGCGTCGGCGCGGGCATCGTCGCCTACGTCGTCATCAAGGTCGCCCTCGGTAAGTGGCGTGAACCCGGCGTCCTGCTGTGGGGCCTCAGCCTGGTGTTCCTGACCTACTTCGGCATCGAGGGCGTCCAGTTGCTGCTGAGCCGCGTGTAACGGACGCGGCATCCTCCGGCGGCCCGGTTCGCACCCGGGCCGCCGGAGATGTCTCCGGACCACACCGGACACCCGGATCGGCTGCAGAATTACCGCAAGGCGCGATAATCAACAATCAATCCATTATCATTATCGCACAATTGAATAACGACATAACATTGGATATTCTTCCATTTCCGCCTGCGCACCGGGCACGTAATCATGGAAGGAGTCCGACGTGTCGAAGATATCGCGGATATTCACGAGCTTCGTGACCGGCTCAGTGGTCGTCCTGGCTTCGGTTACCACTCCTGCCGTCGCCGGAGCCGGTCCCGGTGACTCCGCCCCGCCGGACGAGCTCGTCGACCAGTTCGGTGTGGAGGAGATCGCAACCTCCGCCGAGGTCACCGGCCAGCGAAGCATGTTCGGTGGCGGCACGGAGACGACTATCCGGGTGGGGCCGATCACCGCCGAGCCGCACGAGGACGGCGAGCACGGCGCGGCTGACGGCCACGGCACGACCCGCGCGAGCGACGACGGCCCGCACGGCCCCGAGGAGCGCGACCACGGCACGCACACCACGGTCGCCGCACCGGTTCCGACACCCTGCTGGGTCGTCTCCTGCTACGTCACATCTATGGAGCCCGACCTCACCTACGCCGACGGCAGCAGCGCGAACTACGACACGGACATCATGCTGCACCACGCTGTGCTCTTCGACCGGTCCCGGCAGGACGTCACCTGCGGGGACGAGGCGCTGGGCCTGGCGGGGCAACGGATCTTCGCCTCGGGTAACGAGCGCACCGGCGGCATGCTGCCGGACGGTTACGGGGTGCGCCTCGGCCCGGCCCCGCTGACCTGGTCGGTGATCGAGTTGATGAACTTCGCACCGGAGTCCCAGGAGGTCTACTTCGACCTCACCATCGAACACGAGCCCACCCTGTTCAACCGGGACATCACGCCGGTGACCCCGGTCTGGCTGGACGCGGCGAACTGTACCTTCGACTCGTACCACAGCGTCCCGGAGGGCGAGTCGGTCACCAACTGGCAATGGGAGTCGACCATCGCGGGGACGTTCCACGCGGCGGGTGGTCACGTCCACGACGGCGGCGAGTCGCTCACCCTGCACAACCGCAGCACGGGCGAGGAGATCTGTCCCTCCCATGCCGGGTACGGCACCGATCCCGCCTACCTGGGACACATCGAGTCGATGAGTGTGTGTTCGGACGGCGACCTGGGCGACGTCGCCGAGGGTGACGTGCTCGAACTGGAGAGTGTGTACGACTCGCACTACGCGCAGGACGACGCCATGTCCATCATGATCGGTTACGTGGAGGAGGCCTCGTAGTCCCGCCGCCGCGCGGCTCCGGGAGCTGGGACTGCTCCGGCAGGGTGGGTGGTCGTGGCCTCGCTCCTGGGGTCCGGTCGTGGGTGTAGCGGCGTCCGGTGGGGGTGGTGATGGTGCTGGTGCCACTACTGGGGTTGTGGTGGAGGGTCCAGTGGGGGTGATCCTTCATCCGGTGGTGCCAGCGGCATTTGGCGCCGCCGTTGGCCTCGGCGGTGCTGCCGTTCTGGCCGCGTCCCCATCCGTGGAGGTGGTCGTAGTCGCTGTGCTGGGCTGGCCGGTGGCAGCCGGGTGCGGTGCATTCGGCGTCACGCACGGCCACCAGGTCGCGGATAGCGGTGGTGGGCCGGTAACGCCTGCGTCCCACGTCCAAGACGGCGCCGCTGGCGGGGTCGGTGAGGACCTTGCGCCACACACTGTCCTCGCTACCCATGATCTGGCGGGCGATGGGTGCGGGCAGCGGCCCGTAGCCGGACAGTTCGCAGCCCGTATCCGTCATGCCCAGCGCCGCATCGACCGGCATGTGCAGGAACACCGTCGCCGCCGCCTCCGGCACGGCCACGTCGGGATCCTGCCCCAGCAGCAGGGTGGCGTGGATATCCGCGCGCAACTGGTCCAGGGTGCGCTCATCACCCCGGTGGCGGGCGCGGTGGGCCATCGCGTCGATCCGCGCGTAGGCCGAGGCCGCCACCTCGGCAGGCAACTCCGCCGCCAGGGTGGACAGGCCGTCCTCCCCAGGCAGGAGTTCCACCTTCCGCCCCGCCCGCGCCTGCCGCGCACGGGTGGCCTGCCCCTCCGGGTCGGCCTGCTCCACGAGCCTGCGGGCGGCCCGGGCCAGGTTGGCCGGATTCGTCGCACTCACCCGGCCGGAGTCGAGTTTCTCGGCCAGCTGTGTGTCCACCTGGCGGGCCCGCTGGTCCTCCACCGTGTCGGTCGCCTCGACCACCCGCCCCGCGGCGTGAGCCTCGATCTGCCCGGCCTCCATCGCCGCCAACACCCGCGGCATCCGCTGCGTGAGCTGGCGCGCCCGGTGCAGCCGCAGCGCCGCCGTATGCCGCGACACCCGCAGTTCGAGGGCCGCCTCGTCGGCCACATACCGGTCACCACCGCGTAGCTGGTCGAGCCGGGCCAGCGCGTGCGCCTCGATCGCATCGGTATGCGCCCTAATCCGCCGCGCGGCCGCCAGCGTCTCGATCACCTGCTCAGCACTCAACTCACCAACCTGCTCGCCGGTGAACGTGCGGCACCGGATCTCCGCCTGCTCTTCGGGCGTGAACGCGACCGCAGGCGCCTGCCCGGCCGGGACGAACATCACCCCGGCCGGACCAACCACCTGCACGAACTCCGACACACCCACAGCATATCGCACACACGTTCGACCACCCCGCAACGACACGCCGACCACACACAGCCACCCGAACCCTCCACAACCCGGGCAGCGAGCACCGCCCGGTCACCCGGCTAGCGTGTACCCTCGTGCGGCCGCATCCAGCCGAACGTGAGCTCCACGGCGCGTTGCCAGTTGGCGTACTCGGTGGACCGGCGGTTGGTGCTCATGCGTGGTGTCCACTGCGCGGCCCGGTGCCAGTTCCGCCGCAGCGCTTCGAGGTCGGGCCAGTAACCGACGGCCAGCCCCGCCGCGTAGGCGGCGCCGAGCGAGACGGTCTCGGCCACCATCGGGCGTGTCACGGGGACACCCAGCACATCCGCGATGAACTGCATGAGCAGGTGGTCGGCTGTCATCCCCCCGTCCACCTTGAGCGTGTTCAGCGTCAGATCGGAGTCGGCATTCATGGCATCCACGACTTCCCTTGTCTGCCAGCCGGTTGCCTCCAGAACGGCGCGCGCGAGATGCCCCTTGGTGATGTAGGAGGTCAACCCGACGATGATGCCGCGCGCCTCGCTGTGCCAGTGCGGCGCGAACAGCCCGGAGAACGCCGGGATGATGTAGCAACCCCCGTTGTCCTCGACCGTCCGGGCCAGCGTCTCGATCTCCGCCGCCGTATTGATCAGCCCGAGACTGTCCCGGAACCACTGCACCAGTGAGCCGGTGACCGCGATCGGCCCTTCGAGGGCATACCTGGCCGGCTCCGTGCCGATCTTGAACCCGACCGTGGTCAGCAGGCCGTGTGTGGACCGCACCGGCTCGTTCCCGGTGTTCATCAGCAGGAAGCTACCCGTGCCGTAGGTGCACTTCGCGTCCCCTGCCGAGAAGCACGTCTGCCCGAACAGCGCTGCCTGCTGGTCACCGAGGGCGGCAGCGATCGGGACTCCCGGTACCACCCGCGTGGTCTTTCCGTACACTTCGGACGACGAACGGATACCGGGCAACATCGGGCGCGGGATGCCGAAGAACGACAGCAGTTCGTCGTCCCAGTCAAGGGTGTCGAGGTTCATCAGCAGGGTCCGGCTGGCATTGGTCACGTCCGTGACGTGGATCCCGCCGTCCGAACCGCCCGTGAGGTTCCAGATCAACCAGCTTTCCATGGTGCCGAACAGCACGTCCCCGTTCTCGGCACGCTCACGCAGGCCCGGTGAGTTCTCCAGCATCCAGCTGATCCGCGGCGCGGAGAAGTATGTGGCAAGCGGCAGGCCGCAGCGGCGGATCACCTCTCCGGCACCGGGCTCGCCACGAAGTTGCTCGACGAGCTCGTCGGTACGCATGTCCTGCCAGACGATCGCCCTGCCGATCGGTGTTCCGGTGTGCTTGTTCCACAGCACGGTCGTCTCCCGCTGGTTCGCGATGCCGAGCGCGACGACCTGCGCGGAGTCGAGGCGGGCCTCGCGCAGGGCCTGCGGGAGGAGCCGGTCGACGTTGCGCCAGATCTCCAGCGCGTCGTGCTCCACCCAACCGGGTTTGGGAAAGTGCTGCTGCTGCTCTCGTTGCGCGATGGAGACCAGGCGGCCGCTGTGGTCGAAGATCATGCACCGTGTCGACGTCGTCCCCTGGTCGATCGACATCACGTATCGCTGTGCCATGGTTCGCGGAAGCTCATTTCGGATCGGAGATCGTCAACACGTAGTGCATTGTGGACAATATTTACTTGGAGGATGTGATGTCGCGGGAGACCGATCGTGCGGCGTCCACGACGGTGTCCACCTGCCTTCTGGTCGGTCTGCCGCTGGCATCGCAGATGCGCTCCATCGCACCCGAGATGCCGATGGCACCGACGACCAGCCCGCCGTGCGCACGGATCGGCGCGGCGATGCTCGCCTCCCCCGGCACGGACTCACCGGTCTCGGCAGCCCATCCGGCGTCCCGCACGGCCGCGAGTGCCTGTGCGAGCTTGCCCGGCGTGGTGATCGTACGCCGGGTGAACGATGTGAGCCCGGACCGCTGCACGCGCCCCGCGAGATCGGCGTCGTAGGCCAGCAGAACCTTGCCGAGGGCGGTCGCGTGTGGCGGGAGCCGCGAGTCGACATCGAGAGTCTGCATCGAGTCGTCCGGCCGGAAGACATGGTGCACGACGAGCACGCTCGACTCCAGCGGCACACCGATCCGCACCGTCTCGCCGCTTCGCGCGGCGAGCGCATCGGCCCAGTTGATGGAGCGCGAGCGCAGCTCGTTGACATCCAGGTAGCTCGAGTCGAGGTGCACGAAGGCCGCGCCGAGCCGGTACTTGCCTGTCGCCTTGTCCTGCTCGACGAAACCGACGTCGAGCAGCGTGCGGAGGATGCCGTGCGCCGTCGCCTTCGCCAGGCCGAGTGACTCGGAGATCTCACCGACGCCGAGAGGACCCGACCCGCGTGCCAGGAGCCGCAGGATCGCGGCTGCGCGTTCGATGGACTGAACGGGTCCCGGCATGATCTGCAAACTATCCCGAAGTCGGTGATTCGACAATGTCGAACGGTCGGTTCACCTGGGTGAGAGTCCCTCGGAAGGGTTGTGAGCAGCGCCATAACCACCTCCACGAACGGTGAAGGCTAGACGCACTCCGGGTGAACTTCCAGAGACCTCGTTCGACATTGTCGACCCGGCTCCGTTGAGGCCGGCCCCGCCCGTACCTAACGTCATCGCCATCGCGTCGTCCGGCGCAGCAGTGACCAGGGAAAGGAGGAGACGTGGACCTTCTCGGTACCGTCTTCGTGAGCGAGGTGCTCGGCACGGGCATGCTGACCCTGCTTGGCGCGGGAGTCGTCGCGAACGTGCTACTCACCAAGTCCAAGGGGTTCGACGGTGGCTGGCTCTTGATCAACATGGGGTGGGGGCTCGCCGTCATGGCCGGCGTGTTCGTCGCCTACAAGTCGGGTGGCCACATCAATCCGGCCGTCACGGTGGGCATCCTGGTCAGTGGCGCCGAGGAGTACGCACCCGGAGTCGATATCACCGCGACCTCGACCGTGGCCTACCTCGGCGGCGAGATGGTCGGAGCCTTCCTCGGCGCGTGTGCCGCCTACCTTGCCTACAAGAAGCACTTCGACGCCGAGAGCGACGAGGCGACGAAGCTTGCCGTGTTCGCAACCGGCCCTCAGATCCGCAACTACCGGTGGAACTTCGTCACCGAGGTGATCGGAACCTTCGTCCTCGTCATCGTGGTGCTGTCCTTCGCGGGCACGCCGCACGGACTCGGGCCTGCCGCGGTGGCCCTGCTTGTCGTGGGCATCGGCGCCTCGCTGGGAGGGCCTACGGGCTACGCCATCAACCCCGCGCGCGACCTGGGTCCGCGGATCGCGCACGCGGTGCTGCCGGTACAACGCAACACAGCACCCGCCGCGGTCCCCGTCGGCTCCGGATCCGGTTCCGCGCCCGAGGCGGACACCCCCGCTCCATCGGCCATCCGCAAGAGCTCGGACTGGGCCTACTCCTGGGTACCGGTACTCGGGCCCCTCGTCGGAGGAAGCCTCGCCGGGCTGCTGTCGCAGGTACTGTTCTGACACGCTCGGGAGTCGTACGCACAGCCCGGGCTCCGGTGCCATCGTAGCCGGCCAGTGACCCGGCGAGTCACCCGACGAGTCGCCCAGCCAGCCGCCCAGCCGGCCGCCCAGCCAGCACGTTCTTCGAAAGGACCATGATGAGCGAGTTCATCGGATCGATCGACCAGGGCACCACAAGCACCCGCTTCATGGTGTTCGACCACGGCGGCAACGAGATCGTCCGCCACCAGCTGGAACACGAACAGATCCTGCCGCGTGCCGGCTGGGTGGAACACAATCCCACCGAGATCTGGGAGCGCACCCGCTCGGTCATCACCACAGCGATGAACAAGGCCGACCTCGGTCCCGGCGACCTCGCCGCGGTCGGCATCACCAACCAGCGGGAGACCACCGTGGTGTGGAACCGCAGGACCGGGCGTACGTACTGCAACGCGATCGTCTGGCAGGACACCAGAACCGACAAGATCGCCAATGCGCTGCACCGCGACGGTCGAGCGGAGGTCATCCGGCAGCGATCCGGTCTGCCCCCGGCGACGTACTTCGCAGGGGGCAAGTTGAAGTGGATCCTCGACAACGTCGAGGGGGTCCGTGCGGACGCCGAGAAGGGCGAGGCGATCTTCGGAACGATCGACACGTGGCTACTGTGGAACCTGACCGGGGGCACGGACGGCGGCGTCCACGTCACCGACGCGACCAACGCGAGCCGCACCATGCTCATGGACCTCGAAACATGGGACTGGGACGACGAGCTCCTGTCCTTTTTCGACGTACCACGGCAGATGCTGCCGTTCATACTCCCGTCCTCGAACCCGGAGTTCTACGGGACCACGCGCGCCGACGGGCCGTTCGGCGGTGCGGTGCCGCTCGCCGGAGTCCTCGGTGACCAGCAGGCCGCCACCGTCGGTCAGGTGTGCTTCAAACCGGGGGAGGCGAAGAACACCTACGGCACCGGCAACTTCCTGTTACTCAACACCGGCAACGAGATCGTACGTTCCCAGCACGGGTTGCTGACCACGATCTGCTACCAGTTCGGGGAGAACAAACCGGTCTACGCGCTGGAAGGATCGATCGCGGTCACCGGCTCCGCCGTGCAGTGGCTGCGCGACCAGCTCGGCATCATCTCCGGAGCGGCGCAGAGCGAGGCACTGGCAGGACAGGTCTCGGACAACGGGGGTGTCTACTTCGTCCCCGCGTTCTCGGGCCTGTTCGCGCCGTACTGGCGTTCCGACGCCCGCGGGGCCATCGTCGGCCTGTCGCGATACAGCACGAACGCGCACATCGCGCGGGCGACGCTCGAGTCGATCTGTTACCAGACGCGCGACGTCGTCGACGCGATGCAGGCCGACTCCGGGGTGACCCTCGACGTGCTGAGGGTGGACGGCGGGGTCACCGCGAACGAGCTGTGCATGCAGATGCAGGCGGATGTACTTGGCGTACCCGTGTACCGGCCCGTCGTCGCGGAGACGACCGCGCTCGGCGCGGCCTACGCGGCCGGGCTCGCCGTCGGGTTCTGGCGCAGCACCGACGAACTGGTGCAGAACTGGCAGGAGGACAAGCGCTGGCAGCCCACCTGGGACTCGGACCGCAAGGAGAGCGAGCACGCCCGCTGGAAGAAGGCCGTCTCGCGCACCCTCGACTGGGTGGACGTGGACGACTGACAGGCAGCCGCCCGAGGGCGCGCGTGTGCCGTGTGCGCACGGCACCGACAGTAGCGAGCACAAGGAGAGACACCGTGACGACCGCACGACTCAACGCCGGTTACCGCGCCCGCGCGCTACAGGCCCTGCGGGACGAGGACTTCGACGTTCTCGTCGTCGGAGGGGGCGTCGTCGGCGCGGGCGCGGCACTGGACGCCGCTTCCCGCGGGCTGTCCGTTGCCCTCGTCGAGGCACGTGACTGGGCCGCGGGAACCTCGAGCCGGTCGAGCAAGCTCATCCACGGCGGGTTGCGGTACCTCGAGCAGCGGGACTTCGGCCTCGTCCGGGAGGCGCTCAAGGAACGGGGCCTGCTGCTGAACCGGCTCGCGCCCCACCTGGTCCGCCCGGTTCCGTTCCTGCTGCCCCTGCAGCATCGCGTGTGGGAGCGCGGCTACATCGGAGCGGGCGTGCTGCTGTACGACACCATGGGCGGTGCCCGCGCCCTGCCCAGGCACCGGCACCTCAGCCGCACGACGGCCCTCGAGCACGCGCCCGGGCTGCGTCCGGACGCGCTGACCGGTGCGATCCAGTACTTCGACGCGCAGGTCGACGACGCGCGGCACACGATGACGATCGCGCGCACCGCCGCGCAGCACGGGGCGGTCGCACTCACGAGGACCCGCGTCGAACGCTACGTGCGCGAGTCCGGCACGGTCACCGGTGCCGTGCTGCGCGACCTCGAATCCGGCCAGGAGATCGTCACCCGGGCCAAGCGCGTGATCAACGCGACCGGGGTGTGGACCGACGAGATGCATCGCGCGGCCGGAACCGACGGCCCGTTCTCGGTACGCTCCTCCAAGGGCGTGCACATCCTCGTGCCACGCGAGCGTATCGACCTTGCCACCGGGTTGATCCTGCGCACCGAGAAGAGCGTGCTGTTCGTGATCCCGTGGGAACGGCACTGGATCATCGGCACGACCGACACCGCATGGGACCATGACAAGGCGCATCCCGCCGCGTCCGGGGCCGATCTGGACTACCTGCTCGAGCGTGTCAACGCGGTGCTGCGCGAGCCGCTGACGCGGGCGGACGTCGAGGGCATCTACGCGGGGCTACGGCCCCTGCTCGCCGGTACAGACGACGACACGGCGAGGCTGTCCCGCGAGCACGCCGTCGCCGAGCCGGTCCCCGGCCTGACCGTGGTCGCGGGCGGGAAGTACACCACCTACCGGGTCATGGCCGCCGACGCGGTCGACCACGCTGCTGCCGGGCTCGGACGTGCCGTATCGCCCTCCCTGACGGACAAGTTGCCGCTCGTCGGCGCGGTGGGCTATCACGAGATGTGGCAGCACAGGGACGCGGTGGCGCAGCGCTTCCAGGTACCGGTCGGCGTCGTCGAACACCTGCTCGGCCGGTACGGCTCCCACGCAAGCGAGGTGCTCGCGCTCGTCGCCGAACACGCCGAGCTCGCCGAACCCGTTCCCGGCGCGGAGGGCTACCGGATGGCGGAGGTCCACTACGCCGTCACCCACGAGGGGGCGCTCCACCTCGAGGATGTGCTCACCAGGCGCACCCGCATCTCCATCGAGGACGCCGACCGGGGACTGACGGCCGCGCCCGAGGTGGCCACGCTCATGGGGCGGCTGCTCGGCTGGGACACCGAACGGGTACATCAGGAGATCACCTTCTACACCGAGCGGGTACACGCCGAGCGCCGCGCCCAGGAGACCGCCGACGACGCGACAGCCAACGCCGCCCGGCTGGCCGCACCTGACCCGGTGGCCGCGGCGCACTAGGCTCATGGCATGAACACTCAGGCGTGGAACTACCTCACGGACATGGACGGGGTGCTCGTACACGAGGAGCACATGGTCGCCGGGGCCGACGAGTTCCTCGCCGAGCTGCGCGCGGCTGGGCTGCCGTTCCTCGTACTGACGAACAACTCGATATACACGCCCCGTGACCTGCGGGCGCGGCTACTGGCGTCCGGCCTGGACGTTCCGGAGGGCGCCATCTGGACCTCCGCGCTGGCGACCGCGAAGTTCCTGAGCTGGCAACGGCCGAACGGCACGGCCTTCGTCATCGGCGAGGCCGGGCTGACGACCGCGCTGCACCAGGCAGGCTACGTGCTCACCGAGCGCTCTCCCGACTACGTGGTGCTCGGGGAGACCCGCACGTACAGCTTCAGCGCGATCACCAAGGCGATCAGGCTGATCAACGAGGGGGCGCGCTTCATCGCCACCAACCCGGACGCGACGGCGCCCAGCCTGGAGGGGGCGCTGCCAGCGACCGGGTCGGTCGCCGCCCTCATCGAACGCGCGACCGGGAAGCAGCCCTACTTCGTCGGCAAGCCGAACCCGCTGATGATGCGGTCGGCGTTGAGCGTGCTCGGGGCGCACTCGGAGGACACCGTGATGATCGGCGACCGGATGGACACCGACGTGCACGCCGGGATCGAGTCGGGGCTGCGCACGATCCTGGTGCTCACCGGGATCGCCTCCAAGGACTCGGCGGAGTGCTACCCGTACCGGCCGAACATGGTGCTCGACTCGATCGCCGACCTCCTCGGGCACACCGGCGACCCGTTCGGCGACTAGCCGATCAGCGCGATACGGCCGCGTCCGGGTAGGCACCGGCAAGAGCGCGGCCGCCGATGACCCGCTTGATACTCTCAGGCATGTGAGTGAATCCTTCAGCACCGCCGATCTGGTCGACGAGCACGGCACCGCGCTGCGCGTGTGCGACACGCAGTTCCACCAGTTCGGCAAGTACCGGGCGTTCTCCGGATCCGTACGCACGGTGTCCTGCCATCAGGACAACGGGCTGCTGCGCGAACTGCTGCGCATCCCCGGCGACGGGTGTGTCCTCGTCGTCGACGGCGGCGGCTCGCTACACACCGCGCTGACCGGGGACCTCATCGCGCAGTCGGCCGTGGACAACGGTTGGTGCGGTCTCGTGCTGCACGGGGCGGTGCGGGACAGTCCCGTACTGGCCGGCCTGCCCATCGGCATCAAGGCACTCGGTACGAACCCGCGCAAGAGCAGCAAGGACGGCGCCGGGGCCGTGGACATCCCTGTCGGGTTCGGAGGGGTCACCTTCCACCCTGGCGACCAGCTCTATGCCGATGACGACGGTGTCGTGCTGCTGCCGCCTGCCGGCTGAATGCGGCAGCACACCCCGCGGCGAATCGTCCGATCGGGGAAAGTCGACCCTGTGACGTAACACACACTCCCGAAATGAGGTATCACGGATGTCCCGGGGCGCGTGGCGCCCGCGCCGGGGACAGACAGGAGGGAGTGTCTGATGGGCAGCACCGCAGTCACGGGTCGCAACGCCGCATCCGCGGCGCCTCGCGAGCAGCGACGAACCCCGGAAGCCGGCGGGGAGACCGCCGAGGGGCGCACGAGCGCGATCCCGCGGCCCCGCCGCGAACCGCCGGACGGCGACATCGACCACGGCTTCGAACCGACGATCGTACGCGGCAGGGAGTGAGGGGGCGGCCGATCAGGATGCGGTCACCAGCGCGGTCGTCAGGCGGACGAGCTCGTCGATGATGTCGTCGAGAGACCCCGTGACCGCACCGGTCGACCAGTGATACACCAGCTCGTTGACCCCGCCGATCAGTGCCACCGCACCGAGCTGGAAATCGCGGTCGGCCGCCTCGCCTCGCGCGACAGCACGCCGTGACTCGGCGTCGAGGAACTCGACCCAGCGCGCCCGCCAGTCCAACCGGTGCCGTTCCACCGCGTCGCTGATGCCGACGAGTTCGACGTAGGACAGCCGGGCCCAGCGCGGGTCCTCCGCGGTGGTGGTGATGTAGGCGCGCATCCCGCGCTCGACCCGCTCGCGCAGCGGGAGGTCGTCCGCCCCGGCGAGCGCCCGCACCACCGCATCCATCGCGCGCTCGATCACCCGGTCGTGCAGCCGCATCAGCAGCGTTTCCCTGCTGCTGAACTCCTCGTAGAAGTTCCGGGTGGACACACCCGCCGTGGTACACAACTTCTCGATCGAGGTCGCCGCATACCCCTCCGTGCCGAACAGCTCGAGCCCGGCCGCCATCAGCCGCTCCCGCCGCTCGGCGCTGCGCTCGGCAGCCGAACGCCCGGCGTAGCTGCGTTGTGGTCGCGTAGCCATCCAGCCATTATGGCCTGCCGCCGGGACCCGCCCGCTCCGCACACCTCAGCGCAACCGGGCGCCGTCGCGCCAGACGGCCCATGTCAACGGCACACCCGGCCGGTAGGCCAGATGCGTCACCGATGGCGCGTCGAGCACCTGCACGTCCGCGCGAGCGCCCTGGCGTAGCACGCCGACGGCACCCTCCCCGGTGTCGGCGCGCAGTGCCCTGGCCCCGCCCCGGGTAGCCGCCCACACCGCCTCGGGCACCGTCAGCCCCATCTGCAGCACCGCGGTCGCCACGCAGTACGCCATGGAGGTCGTATAGGAGCTCCCCGGGTTGGCGTTGGTGGCCAGTGCCACGACGGCTCCGGCATCCAGCAGCGCGCGGGCCGGGGCCAGCGGTCCCCGTGTCGACAGATCGCAGGCAGGCAGCACGGTGGCCACCGTGCCCGTCGCCGTCCCGCTCCAGCTGTCGGCCAGCGCCGCCACGTCCGCCTCGTCCAGGTAGCTGCAGTGATCCACGCTGGCGGCACCGCATCGCACGGCGAGGCGCACCCCCGGCCCTGGACCGAGCTGGTTGCCGTGTACCCGCACGCCGAGGCCACGGTCGGCCGCGGCCCGCAGCACCCGCTCGGACTGCTCCTCGTCGAAGGCACCGGTATCGCAGAAGGCATCGACCCAGCTCACGTGCTCGGCCACCGCGTCGAGCATCGGGCCGGTCACGGTGTCCAGGTACTCCTCGGCCGCGCACTCGCCGGGAACGATGTGCGCGCCGAGGAAGGTGACCTCGTCGGCCACCCGGGCCGCGACCCGTGCGGACCTCAGCTCGTCGGGGACCGTCAGGCCGTACCCCGTCTTGGTCTCGAGGTACGTGGTGCCCTGCATCCGCGCCTCGTGCGCCAGCCGGGCCAGGTTGCCGGCCAGGACGTCGTCCGGCGCGCGCCGCGTCGCGTCCACGGTCACCGCGATGCCGCCCGCGGAGTACGGCTCACCCGCCATGCGTGCCTCGAACTCCGCGGTGCGGTCCCCCGCGAACACCAGGTGGGTGTGCGAGTCGACCCAGCCTGGCAGGACCGCCCGCCCCCCGACGTCCACCCGCTCGTCGGCCGGCCCGGCGACGTGCGCGGGGCCGACCCAGGCGACGCGGTCGCCGTCGAGCACCATCGCGGCCGAGCGGAGCGTGCCCAGCTCCGGCTCGTTCGTGGTCAGCTCGCCGATTCCGGTGATCAATCGGGCCGTCACGCCGTCACCTCCTGGACCGCCGCGGCGAGGCGCGCGGCGGGATCCGCCACGCGCAGGTGTTCGCCCTCCCTGACGAGCCACTGCCCGTCGACCAGCACGTCGCGGATATCGCTCGCGGAGGCGCACAGCGGCACCCCTGCGGGGTCACTGCCTGCCGTACGCGGCGAGTCCAGGGTCACGCGCACCAGGTCAGCCCGCGAACCCTGCTCCAGGCGACCGGTGTCCGGCCACCCGATCGCCGCGTGCGCCGTGCCTGCCCCGATCAGCTCGGCCGGGGTGAAGTGGCCGCGGGATTCCCTTCCGAGGCGCTCTGCCATCTCCATCGAGCGCAGCTCGGCGAACGGATCGACGACCGCTTGCGAGTCGCTGCCCACACTCAACCGCGCGCCCGCGTTCGCCAGCTCCCGTGCGGGGCCGGTACCGTCGCCGAGGTCCTGTTCCGTGGTCGGGCACAGGCAGACCCAGGAGTCGGACGAGCCGAGCCAGGTGGCATCCAGCGCGGAGGCGTGCGTGGCGTGTACCGCGACGAACCGCTCGTCGAGCGCACCGGCCTCGGCGAGCAGCTGCACGGGGCTGCGCCCGTAGGCGGCCTGGCAGGCCTGGTTCTCCGCGCGCTGCTCGGAGACGTGCGCGTGCAGCGGAACCGCGCGCTCGCGCGACCACGCGACCACCACCGGGATGTGCTCCGCCGGTACGGCGCGGACGGAATGCACCGCGGCACCGACGCGCACGTGCGCTGCACCGGGATCGAACGCGGCGGCCCGGGCCGCCCAGGCGTCGACGTCTCCGTCGGAGAAGCGGTACTGGACGGGGTCGAGCCGCTCACCGCCGATGCCGCCGGTGAGGTAGCAGGTGTCCAGCACGGTCAGCTTGATCCCCACCTCACCCGCCGCGCTCACCAGTGCGTGCGCCATCGCGTGCTGATCGGCGTACCGCCTTCCGGCACGGTCGTGATGCACGTAGTGGAACTCGCCGACGGAGGTGTACCCGGCAAGCAGCATCTCGGCGAACACGGCCCTGGCGATCCGGTAGCAGCTGTCCGGGTCGAGGCGTTCGACCAGCCGGTACATCCGGTCCCGCCAGGTCCAGAAGGTACCGCCCCCGCCATGGGTCCTGCCTCGCAGCGCGCGGTGGAACGCGTGCGAGTGAACATTGGCGAAGCCGGGCAGGACGAGCCCGGTCAGCACGGTCCCTGCCCGCGGCGCGTCCCGCGTGACCGCGCTGATCCTGCCGTCGTCCACCGTGAGCGCGACAGCGGGCGCCGGTCCGTCCGGCAGCCACGCGTGCTCGCACCAGTACGTCTGGCTCACGCCTGTCACCCACCACCTTCACCGCACGCCGCCTGCTCGGCGATCACCCGGGCCAGCGCCACGACACCGTCCGCGCAGTCGGCCGGCTCGGCATGCTCGTCCGGAGCATGCGATATGCCGGTCGGGTTGCGCACGTACAGCATCCCGGCCGGTACGTGCGCAGCGAGCACGCCGGCGTCGTGCCCGGCACCGGTGGCCAGTACCGGTACGTCCCCGAGGACGCTACGCATGCCGGCCCGCAGCGCCGGGTCGAACCGGGTGGTCTCGCTCCAGGATTCCTCACGCACCTCGACCTCGCAGCCCTCCTCCTCGGCAGCGGAACGCGCAGCCGCCTCCACTTCGGTCGCCACGGCGCGTGCCGCCGGCTCGGCTGCCGCGCGCGCGTCCAGCCACACGTCGACCCTGGACGGGACGACGTTGGTTCCTCCCGGGTAGGCGGTGACGCGCCCGACGGTGGCACGCGCGTCGTCGGCCCGGGCCGCGCGCGCGGCGGCGCGCGCGGCCAGCACGGCACGCGCGGCGGGAACCATCGGATCCCGCCGGTCGTCGAGCACGGCCGTACCCGCGTGGTCGCCGACACCGGTGAAGCTCAGCCGCCAGCGACCGTGCGGGTCGATGGTCGAGGCCACCGCGACCGGTTCGTCCAGGTCGACGAGCCGGCGCCCCTGCTCGACGTGCAGCTCGACGAAGGTGCCGATACGCGCGAGGCGCTCGGGGTCGGGGCCGATGAACCGCGGTGGCACACCGCGGTGCTCGGCGGCCTCGGCGAACGTGTACCCGTCCGCGTCCCGCAACCGCAAGGCGCGGGCCGGGTCGACGGCGCCGGTCATCAGCCGCGAGCCGAGACACGGCAGGCCGAACCGGCCGCCTTCCTCCTCGGCGAAGACCACGACCGCCACCGGCCGTGCGGGCCGGAAACCGCCCGCGCGCAGGCGATCCACCGCGCACAGCGCCGAGACCACGCCGAGCGGGCCGTCGAACGCGCCTCCGCCCGGCACCGAGTCGAGATGGCTTCCCGTGACCACGGCGCCCTGCCCCGCCATGGCCGGGCCGGTCCACCACGCCCACAGGTTGCCGTTGCGGTCCTGCTCGACGTCGAGGTCGCGCGCGGCGGCCTCGGCCCGGAACCATTCCCGCAGCTCGAGCTCGCTGCTGGTGAACACGTGCCGCGAGTACCCACCGCGCAGGCGGTCCCCGCCGATCCCCTCGATCTCCCCGAGAGTGCGCTGAATGACGCTTTCAGTCCACTGCGCGGACTCTGTGCGTCGTTCAGCACTACCCGGCGGCATGGTCGCCTCGCATCGGGATACGGACACCGCGCTCGGCAGCTGTGCGGTCGGCGAGCTCGTATCCGGCGTCGCAGTGCCGGATCACGCCCATGCCGGGATCGTTCGACAGCACGCGTTCCAGCTTGCGCGCGGCGAGCTCGCTGCCGTCCGCCACACAGACCTGCCCGGCATGGATCGATCGCCCCATCCCGACGCCACCGCCGTGATGCAGGGACACCCAGCTCGCCCCGGACGCCGTGTTGACTAGCGCGTTGAGCAACGGCCAGTCCGCGATCGCATCGGAACCGTCCGCCATGCCCTCCGTCTCGCGGTACGGCGATGCGACCGATCCGCAGTCGAGGTGGTCGCGGCCGATGGCGACCGGGGCCGACAGTTCCCCCGAGGCGACCATCTCGTTGAACCGCAATCCGGCACGGTGCCGCTCGCCGTAGCCCAACCAGCAGATCCGTGCGGGAAGTCCCTGGAACGCGACGCGCTCACCGGCCATCGCGAGCCACCGGGCCAACGCGGGCTGGTCGCCGAAGAGCTCGAGCACCGCCCGGTCCGTCGCGGCGATGTCGGCTGGGTCGCCGGACAGCGCGACCCAGCGGAACGGCCCCTTGCCCTCGCAGAACAGCGGGCGCAGGTACGCGGGCACGAACCCGGGGTAGGCGAACGCGCGATCGAAACCACCGAGCTGGGCCTCGCCGCGCAGCGAGTTGCCGTAGTCGAATACCTCGGCTCCGCCGTCCAGGAAGCCGACCATGCCTGCCACGTGCGCGGCCATCGACTCGCGGGCCCGCTCGGTGAACTCCTCCGGTTTGGCGCGCGCGTAGCCCGCCCACTCGGCCACGTCGACCCCAGCAGGCAGGTAGGCGAGTGGATCGTGTGCCGAGGTCTGATCGGTGACGATGTCCACCTCCACTCCCCTCCTGAGCAGCTCCGGCACCACCTCGGCCGCGTTGCCGAGCACACCGACCGACAGTGCCTGCCGGGCCCGCCGTGCCTGGTCGACGCGGCGCACGGCGTCGTCGAGGTCGGTGGCGAGCCGGTCGAGGTAGCCCGTGTCGAGCCTGCGCCGCGCCCGCGCAGCGTCGCACTCCACGACCAGCGCCACTCCCCCGTTCATGGTGACCGCGAGCGGCTGGGCACCACCCATGCCGCCGAGCCCGGCCGTGAGGGTCAGGGTCCCGGCCAGCGACCCGCCGAACCGCTTCTCGGCGACCGCCGCGAACGTCTCGTAAGTACCCTGCAGGATCCCCTGGGTACCGATGTAGATCCAGGATCCGGCGGTCATCTGCCCGTACATGGTCAGGCCGAGGGCCTCCAGCCGCCGGAACTCCTCCCAACCGGCCCAGTCGGGTACCAGGTTCGAGTTGGCTATCAGCACCCGCGGTGCCCACTCGTGCGTGCGCAGCATGCCGACCGGCTTGCCGGACTGCACAAGCAGCGTCTCGTCGTCCTCCAACCCGGTGAGGTAGGCGCTGATCGCGTCGAAACTCGCCCAGTCCCGTGCCGCCTTCCCTGTCCCGCCGTAGACCACGAGATCCTCGGGACGTTCGGCCACCTCGGGGTCGAGGTTGTTGTGCAGCATCCGCAGGGCGGCCTCGGACTGCCAGTTCCGTGCGGTCAGCGTGCTGCCCCGCGCTGCCCGTACCGTACGGCTCTCGGTCACGTGCGGCCTCCGTTCGCGCTCGCGTTCACAACTCGGTCGGTAGGTACGGCGCTACGGCCTCGTGCACCTCACCGCCGCGCACGGCCTCGGCCGCCGCCGCGATCTCCGGCGCGAGGTGCCTGTCGGGTCCGGTACCGGCAACCCGCTCGCGCAGCACACCGACCGCCGCCCCGGTGGCAGGCGCCGGGCTCAGCGGGGCGCGCAGGTCCAACGCTCGTGCCGCGGTGAGGAACTCGACGGCCAGCACCGTCGTCAACCCGTCGATGGCGGTACGCAGCTTGCGCGCCGCCGACCACCCCATCGACACGTGGTCCTCCTGCATCGCCGAGCTCGGTATGGAGTCCACGGACGCGGGAACAGCCAGCCGCTTGAGCTCCGAAACCAGCGAGGCTTGGGTGTACTGCGCGATCATGTGGCCCGAGTCGACCCCGGGGTCGTCCGCGAGGAACGGCGGCAGCCCGGAGGACCGGGAGACATCCAGCATCCGGTCGGTGCGCCGCTCGGCCATGCTCGCGAGGTCGGCGACGGGCACGGCAAGGAAGTCGAGCACGTAGCCGAGAGGCGCGCCGTGGAAGTTGCCGTTCGACTCCACCCTGCCGTCGTCGAGGACAACCGGGTTGTCGATGGCAGCGGCGAGCTCGCGGCCCGCGACCATCCGTGCGTGCTCGAGGGTGTCGCGCGCCGCACCGTGCACCTGCGGGGCGCACCGCAGGGAGTAGGCGTCCTGCACGCGCGGGCAGTCGTCCCCGCGGTGGCTCGCGACGATGGCCGAGCCCGCCAGCAGCGCGCTCATCCGGGCCGCCGACACGGCCTGCCCCTGATGCGGCCGAAGGAACTGCAGGTCGTCCGCGAATACCCGGTCGGTGCCCAGTAGCGCCTCCACGCTCATCGCCGCCGTCAGGTCGGCCATGTCGAGCAGTCGCCCGAGATCGTCCAGCGCGAGCACGAGCATGCCGAGCATGCCCTCGGTGCCGTTGGTCAGCGCCAGCCCTTCCTTCTCCGCCAGCCGCACCGGCGCGATACCGGCCGAGGCGAGCGCATCGGCGGCCGGGACCGTACGGCCGGTCGATGTGACCACCTCGCCCTCGCCGATCAGCGCGAGAGCCACCGCGGACAGCGGCGCCAGATCACCGGAACACCCGAGCGATCCGTAGGTGTGCACCACAGGGGTCACCCCCGCGTTGAGCAGGCCGGCCAGCGCCTCGGCAGTGCCGAGGGTGACGCCGGTCCGCCCGGTGGCGATCGTCCGCAGCCGCAGCAGCATCATCGCGCGGACCACCTCGGCCTCCACACGTTCCCCTGCTCCGGCCGCGTGCGACCGCACCAGTGACCGTTGCAGGTCGGCGCGCCTGTCCTGGGGGATCGACTGCACCGCGAGGGCGCCGAACCCGGTCGAGATGCCGTAGGCCGGGCGCGGCCCGGCGGCGAGCCCGTCCACGTGTTCGCGTGCCGTGGTGATGCGGCGTTTCGCGGCGTCGGCGAGCTCGACGGGAGCACCGTGCCGTGCGACCGCATGCACCTGCTTCGGGGTCAGCGGCTCGGGCCCCACCACGACGGCGGGCTCACTGCTGGCAACCGGGTCAGTCATGCCCCTATTGCACCTCGCCGGTTGCCGCTTCTCACCCGCGGCGAGCAGAATAGTGTCTGGTATTTCAGACACCGGCCGGGAGCGAGCGATCATGGGCACGAGTTCGGAGATACCGGCGTTACGGAGGGGACTCGCGGTGCTGCGCCTGCTCGCCTCGCACGCGGGACCGGTCCCGGCGGCGACCGTGGCCAGGACCCTCCAGCTGCCCCGCTCGACCACGTATCACCTGCTGAACGAGCTGGAAAGCGCCGGATTCGTGACACACCTGCCCGCCGAACGGCGCTACGGGCTGGGAATCGCCGCCTTCGAGCTCGGCTCGGCGTACCTGCGCCACGAGCCACTCGAGCGGCTCGCGGGCCCGATCCTGCGTACCCTCGTCGACCGCATGCAGCACACCGCGCATCTCGGTGTGCTGCACGGCAACGAGTCCCTCTACCTGGTCAAGGAACGCCCCACACGCCCGGAGACGGTCGTCACCGATGTCGGGGTGCGGCTTCCGGCGCACCTGACCGCGACCGGACGCGCCATCCTCGCGTACCTCTCCCGCCCCCAGGTACGGGCCCTGTTCCCGGACGGGGACGCGTTCGTCCGGCGCACCAACCGTGGTCCGCGCACCCTCGGCGAGCTGCGCGAACGGCTGGCCGCGGAACGCCGCACCGGCTGGGCCGTCGAGGACGGCTTCGTCACCACCGACTTCGCGTCGGTGGCCTGCCCGGTGTTCGACCATTCCGCGCACCCGATCGCCGCGATCGGCATGACGTTCCGCCACCCGTGCGACGGCACTCGGGCGTGCTCGGAAACCTGGCCCGCCCTGGCCGCCGCGGTACGCGGCGCGGCGCACGAGCTCACGAGCCGGCTCGGCGGCCGGGAGCGCTAGTTGGCCGGGGACGCCGAGTCGGGACGCACCGACTCCGGTTCGAGTCCGAGCATCTCGAGTAGCTCCCTGCACTCGACCGCATCGGCGGAGTGCCCGGCCACCGTGATGGCGGCCCTGTTCGCCTGATCCTGCTGGCGGGCTCGCTCGACCTCCCGGCCTTCCGCGGACCAGCGATGGTCCTCGTCGGTACTCACGTGCCGTGCCAACATCATGTGGTCTCCTCGTTCCGGCTGTCCGTGCTTGGAATTGCAGCCGTGCGGATCACGCACGCGTGACCATCATTACAGTCGGGCAACCCGTGATGGGCGCATCTGCGTCAGTGGCACAGGGACGCCATCCGGCCGCTGGAGAGCACGCCCGGAAAGTGCCCGGAAAGTGAAGGCCCCGGGCTCGACGGCCTGGGGGGAAACCGGAGCCCGGGGCTACCGTCTGCCGCTGGGGGACCGGCAGACACCATTCAGCCTAATCGATGAGCCGGTACATGCAAAGAGATGTACCAAAGTGTCGCCCACCACAGCTCGCCCGGGATCAGCCACGCGCGCCGTTGCTCCCGGAACGGCCGCGCTCACCCCGGTCCGACGCGTTGTCCTGCCCACCACGCTCGCCCGAACGCGTACTCGACTCCGCGGCACCGGACTCGGACGGCGGGTTGTCCGACCGCGGCGGCCCGTTCGACTCCGGTGGCTGCGAGGACTCCGGCGGCTGCGACGACCGTGGCGGCTGCGACGACCGTGGCGGCTGCGAGCTCTCCGGCGGCCCGCTCGGCTCCGGCGGCCGCGAGGACCGCGGAGCGTCGGATCCGCGCGTCCGGGACCTCGACGGCGCCGCCGACGGCTCGGACGACTCGGACGGCTCGGTCGAACTCGCACCCTCCTGCGGCGCGGACGCGGTACTCGACGCGGGCGCGCTCGTGCGCGACGTCCCGCTTCCGGACCGCTCCCGCTGCCCGGTGGGTGTCGTACTGGGCGCGGACTCACCGGCCGAGGCGCTGCCGGAGCCCTCCCCTTCGCCGGTTTCGCCCGTGATGCCGCTCCAGGTCGGCAACACACCCGACAGTGAGCCGGTGTCGTGCCCAGCGAAGGCACCACCGCCACTGCCGGTCCCCAGCGCCACCGAGGAGCCCGCACCGGGGTCGTTCGACTCGCTGCCGTGGCTCGCGGCACCCAGGGTGGTCGGCAAGCCGGGATCACCCTGACCCGGGTTCGGATGCGCCCAGTCACTCGGCGCGCTCGGCGCGGGCGACAGCCCCGTCTCCGGTGCGAGGGCGAGCATGCCCATCGCTGTCGCGCCGCACAGCACGGTGACGCTAGCGGCTACAGCGGCGGGGCCACCGCGCCTGGTCTGGTCGCGCCGCAGGACCGGCTCGGCCCGTCGGCCTTCCCGGCGCAGCAACTCGGCGACCGAGACAGGCAGGTCCGACTCACGCTGGGCCACTTACACACCTCCCGATCCGTCACCATCGGCGCTCATCTTTTCTACACCCGTTACCGATTCGTTGCGCCAAAGAGCGAGGAACGTCACATTACGGATCCGTCAGAAGATCATACCCTGTGTATATCCTCGCAGGTGAGGCGACATACCGCACGGCGACGTTCTCCCGTGCGCACCGGGGTAGCCGTCCACGGGCTTTCCGCAGCCGGGCGCACGACACAGGTCCGGGCCAGCGGTTTCCCGCTGGCCCGGACCTGTGCTGACGGTTCTCGTTGTGGAGGTGCCGGGAATCGAACCCGGGTCCTCTGTTGCTTCACCAGGACTTCTCCGTGCGCAGTTCGCTGTGCCTCTACTCGGCCCCACCGGTCACGCGAACAAGCCGGTGTGACGGGCCCAGTCGCTGTAGAATGTCCCACTCAGGTCCGCGACCAACCTCAGTGGTAAGTCCTCCTAGCTGATGCCGGCCACCGGGTCGGAGGCATCCCCGGGCCGACAAGGATCAAACTAGCTCACGCAGCGAGCGCGAACTGATCCTGGCGCGCTTCTTGTTTGTTGGCGCTTATTGATGTGCGACGACGCTTAACGGTGGTCTCTCGCCTGCACCGGCACGCTTCCCCTGATTCGACGAACAGAGTCGAAACCGTTCACCCCCTTCGTTCTCGGCGTTTGCCCGTCCAGCATAACGCCTGCGGCAAACTCATTGTTCCCGGCCGCGCGGGACCGGGGTACCTTCACACACGCCGAGCAACGCAGCGGGCGTGTCGTGCAGTACCGCACGCAGGAACCGCCGCCCCAGCCCCGGATGCCGCTCCGCCCAGCCCGCGATCGCACGCAACTGCGCCGCGTAGGGGTAGGGAATGTTCGGGAAGTCCGTGCCGAGCACCACGCGATCCGCGCAACCGGCGATCCTGGCGGGCCAGTCCCGCGGCAACGGGGCCATACTCTCGGTGAAGTCCACTCCCACCATCGTCGTGTCCAGGTACACGCGAGGGTACGCGCGCACCAGGGCCAGCGCGTCCTCGTACTCGGGCATTCCCGCGTGCGCGAGCACGGCGACCAGGCGCGGATGCCGTCGAAGCACCTCGCCGAAGACCTCGACACCGGTATACGAACCGGGGATCGGCCCGTGCCCGCAGTGCACGACCACAGGGACACCGGCCTCTGCCAGCAACCCCCATGCCCGATCGAGCAGGTCCGAGCGCGGGTCGTAATCGCCCACCTGGATATGCGCCTTGAAGCACCGGGCGCCGGCGCGTAACGCCGCGGCCACCTGCGCACCGGCGCCCGGCTCCGGGTAGAGCGTCGCGGTCGGCACGGCCTCGGCGACGGTCGTGCCGAACTCCCGCGCCCACCTCGTGAGCCACTCCGCCATACCGGGCTTGTGCGGGTAGACGAGCGGGGCGAAGTGCCGTACCCCGAGCGCGCGCAGCACCTCGATCCGCTCCCGCTCGGGCAGGCGATAGTGGATCGGCCACGCTGTGCCGTAGTGCTCGGCGGCACCGTCGAAGTACGCCCACACCTTGCGCATGACCCGCTCGGGCAGGAAATGCGTGTGTATGTCGACCAGCCCGGGCACACCGAGCGAGCTCACCCAGGAGGCCACTTCTGCGTCGGTGGCCGGACCGGCTTCGCCCACCACGGTTCGACAGCCCTAGATCTTGCCCTTGACTGCCCTGCCGACCGACCTGGCGACCTCTCGCTCCGCGTCCTTCTTCGCGAGGTCGCGCCGCTTGTCGTGCTTACGCTTACCCTGTGCGAGCGCCAGCTCGACCTTCGCCTTGCCGTCGGAGAAGTACATCGACAGCGGCACGAGAGCGAGCCCGCTCTGCTTGGTCTTGCCGATCAGCTTGGCGATCTCATCCCTGTGCAGCAAGAGCTTGCGGTGCCGCCGCGGCTCGTGGTTGGTCCACGTGCCCTGCTCGTACTCCGGGATGTGCATGCCACGGAGCCACACTTCACCGTCGTCGACCGTGGCGAAGGCCTCGGCCAGTGACGCCTTGCCCGCACGGAGGCTCTTGACCTCGGTGCCCCGCAGCACGATTCCCGCCTCGAAGGTGTCGAGGATCGTGAAGTCGTGCCTGGCGCGCCTGTTCGACACGATCATCGTGCGACCACGTTCTTTCGGCATGCTTCCACTCTACGGGTACGCTCCACGCAATTTTCGTCACCGCGGCGCCGGCGACGGCACCCCGGTACACCTCGCGCTAGTGGCGCACGTACATGCGCAGCGTGACGTAGCCGGTGATCGCCGAGATCACCATGGCGCTGATCAGCAGCACCGGCGCCACGATCAGCACGGTGTACAGCAGGGACGGCAGCGAGATGATGCCGGCCTCGCGAAGCTCGGCCAGCACCCCGTCCACCACGAACAGCTGCAGGCCGACAAGGGAGCCTGCGGCGAGGATCGCACCGATCACCCCGGCGACCATGGCCTCGAGCAGGAACGGTAGCTGGGTGTACCACCGGGTCGCACCGACCAGCCGCATGATCCCGACCTCGGTACGCCTGGTGAACGCCGAGATCTGCACCATGTTGGCGATCAGCAGCAGGGCCGCGGCCAGCAGGGCCAACGACCCCACAAGGGTGATGTTCCGGAAGCTGTTCAGCCCGTCGATGAGCCGTTCCAGGAACACCCCCTGGTCCTGGATCTGCGCGATACCCGCCTCACCCTCGTACTCCTCGGTGATCACATCGGCACGCTCCGGGTCGACCAGCCGGACACGCAGCGATGCGGGCAAGGCCTCGGGCCGCGCCAGCTCGACCAGCTCGGGCTGCTCCTCGAAGATCCGCTGGAAGCTCTCGTAGGCCTCGTCCCTGCTCTGGTAGATGACGGTCTCGACCTCGTCGCTCTCCTCGAGCGACTTCCGCAGCCCGGCACAGGGGTCCTCGGTGCAGCTCTCGTCGTTGGCGCTGACGTCATCGGTCAGGAAGATCGACACCTCGATGTCGTCGAGGTACCGCTCCTTGGTGAGATCGACCGTCTGCGTGATCAACAGGCCACCACCGAGCATGGCGAGCGAGATCGCGGTGGTCAGGATCATCGCGATGGTCATCGTGACGTTCCGGCGGAGACCGGTGACGACCTCACTGAACACGAAGCTGGCACGCATCGGGCGACACAGTCCTTCAGTCGGGGGCGGGGATCGGTTGGTCTGCGGGGGCGGGGACCGGGACAGGCTCCTTGTCAGTTACCGACGCCGTACACTCCTCGCGCGTCGTCCCGGATCACCTTGCCGAACTCGAGCTCGACCACCCTCCTGCGCATCGAGTCGACGATCGAGTGGTCGTGCGTGGCCATCAGCACGGTCGTACCCGTCCGGTTGATGCGCTCGAGCAGCAGCATGATGTCCTGGCTCGTGTCGGGGTCGAGATTTCCCGTCGGCTCATCGGCGAGCAGCATCAACGGCCGGTTGACGAAGGCCCGTGCGATGGCGACGCGCTGCTGCTCACCGCCGGAGAGCTCGTTGGGCATGCGATCGGACTTGCCGTCGAGGCCGACGAGCTCGAGCACCTCCGGTACCACCTTGCGGATGGTGTGTGCCGGCTTGCCGATCACCTCGAGCGCGAAGGCGACGTTCTCGAACACGGTCTTGTTACTCAGCAGCCGGAAGTCCTGGAAAACGCATCCGATGGTCTGCCGTAGCCGCGGGACCTTGCGGCGGGGCATCTTCGCCACATCGACGTTCGAGATATAGATCTTGCCCTTGGTGGGAGTCTCCTCCCGCAGCAACAGGCGCAGGAACGTCGACTTTCCCGATCCGGACGGGCCGATGACGAACACGAACTCGCCCTTGTCCACCTCGAACGACACGTTGTTCAACGCGGGTCGCGTCGAGGTCTTGTACACCTTGGTGACATCTTCGATCCGGATCACGGTGTGCGATCCTACCCGCCGACCGTGTTAAGTCCCCATAGCACCGGCCCGTGTCGGGTGCAAGTCCTCGCGCCGCCCCGTAGCCGGTTACCAGCCGGTCAGTCCTGCTCCTGCTCCTGCTGCTTGCGCCACCGGATACCCGCGTCGAGGAAGCCGTCGAGCTCACCCTCCAGCACGGGAGTGGGGTTGCCGACCTCGTAGTCGGTACGCAGGTCCTTGACCATCTGGTACGGGTGCAGCACGTACGACCGCATCTGGTTGCCCCAGCTCGAGCCGCTGTCCTTGAGCGCGTCGAGCTCGGCCTGCTCTTCCTGCTTCTTACGCTGCAACAGCTTGGCCTGCAGGACCCGCAGCGCGGCGGCCTTGTTCTGCAGCTGGGACTTCTCGTTCTGGCAGGAGACCACCACCCCGGTCGGCAGGTGGGTGATACGCACCGCGGAGTCGGTGGTGTTCACGCTCTGGCCCCCTGGCCCCGACGAGCGGTACACGTCGACCCTGATGTCCTTGTCCGGGACGTCGATGTGGTCGACCTCCGCCACCTCGGGAAGCACCTCGACGTGCGCGAACGAGGTCTGCCGCCTGCTCTGGTTGTCGAACGGCGAGATCCGCACCAGCCGGTGCGTGCCCTGCTCCACCGACAGCGTGCCGTAGGCGTACGGGGCGTTCACCTTGAAGGTCGCCGACTTGATCCCCGCTTCCTCCGCGTAGGAGATGTCGTAGACCTCCGTCGGGTAGTCGTGCCGCTCGGCCCACCGCAAGTACATGCGCATCAGCATCTCCGCCCAGTCGGCCGCGTCGACCCCGCCTGCCTCCGCACGGATGTTGACCACGGCGTTGCGCTCGTCGTACTCGCCGGAGAGCAGGGTGCGCACCTCGAGCGCGTCGATCTCCTCTGCCAGCCGCGCGCGCTCGGCGTCGGCCTCCTCGCGGGTCTGCCGCGCCTCCTCCGCGGAGTCGGCCTCCGCGGCCAGCTGGTAGAGCACGCCCAGGTCGTCGAGGCGCTGCCGCAACTCGGTGACCTTGCGCAGGTCCGCCTGGCGGTACGAGAGCCTGCTCGTGATCTGCTGAGCCGTGTCGGGATCGTCCCACAGGCCCGGATCGGCGGCCTGCTCCTCCAGCGAGGCCACCTCAGCACGCAACGCTTCCAGGTCCATCACCGCCTCGACCTGGCTCAGCGTGCTGGAAAGATCCTTCAGCTGTGTTTCGGCATCCACGCTCACAACTCCCCAGGTTACGCGCCACCCGTGCGGGCGACCGGCAAGGGGCACGTAGCACCCGGGCGTGGCACGCAGGTCGTGCCACGCCTGTCTCAGGTGCCCGTCACGCGTTCTCGACGGCGTCGACCAGCTTCAGCGCGGCTCGCGCGTACGCGTGCCCGAAGTCGGCGATCGCCTGGGCGATGGGATCACCGGCCTCCGCGGCTTCCCGCGCGTTCGCCTTCGCCGTCGCCGCGTCCTCCTTGTAGCGCGCACGAGCGGTCTCGATGAGCTCCGCGCGTTGCTTGTCCGTCACCGTCCCGGAGTTGACCAGGCGCAGGATCAAGGTACTGCGGATGTGGTCGGGACCCGACTCCGCGTTGACCCACTGCCTGAAGGCCTTCTTCCCGGCTGCGGTGAGCACGTACTGCTGGCTCGAACGCGCCCCGCGCTTGCCGAGGCGTACCAGCCCGGCGTCGGCGAGCACCGGGAGCTCCCGGTAGACCTGGCTACGCGTCACGCTGAAGAACGTCCCGAACGCTGCCTCAGCACTCGCCACCAGTTGCCCGCCCGTCGCGGGACCGTCGTGAAGCAAGCCAAGCAGAGCTGCTGATGTGGCATTGATATCGGCCATGATGTCTACAGTGCCACGTATACGGCCTCGTGTCCACTGTGGCCCTGATCAGGTCCACAATAGAAACCGGTGCGCAGCGGACCGTTACCTGTTCGGGTGGGACTGTCGCGCGGCCACGTAGGACCCGGGCGGCAGGACGTACCGGCCCGCACGTGGGCTCGACCTGCCGCTCGCCGCCCGGCCCGGGAGCCGGCGGGCACAGCGGGCATGCGACATGCATCGGGCCCCTACCCGGCAAACCGGATAGGGGCCCGATGTGGTGGTAGCGGGGACAGGATTCGAACCTGCGACCTCTGGGTTATGAGCCCAGCGAGCTACCGAACTGCTCCACCCCGCGTCGTTTTGTTGTATCTTCACTATACACCGGCGCCCCGGCGCCCCCACACGGGGGGTCCCCGAACGACAATCGTGGTGGCCGCACATGCGGCCACCACGATTGTCTCAGGCCAGAGCTCGGGAGACGAGCGTCCTCAGCCGCCCGGCTGGCCGGCACCCTCGGCACCGGCGTCGCTCCGCGCCTGCTCGTAGCGCTGCGCTGCCTCGTCCAGTTCGGCCAGCGCCTCGCCCTGCGCGGCGTAGTCGTCGTTGCGCTGGGCCTCCTGGTACCGCTGCCACGCGGCTTGCATGTCCGCCGCGGCCTGCTGCATCTCCGGTGTGGCCGCGGCCTGTTCCTCTTCCTCGGGCTCCTCCGGCTCCTCGGCCGGTTCCTCCCCGGACTCGCCCTCCTGCACCTCGACGTCGCTGGGCCCTTCCTCCGGGCTGGTCACCACATCGCCGAGGCCCTCACCGAACACCTGCTCCATCGCTCCCTCGAGCGTCGGCTTGAAGCCCACCCGGTCACCGAAGGCGACCAGCACGCGTGCCAGCTGCGGGAACGCGTTCTCCCCTGTCTGCTCGATGTAGAGGGGCTCGACGTAGAGGAAACCGCCGGCCAGGGGCAGGGTCAGCTGGTTGCCGTAGAGGACGTTGATGTTCGGGTTCTGGAACAGCGTGCGGTCCTGGGCGACCCGCGGGTCACTGTCGAACCGGTTCTGCACCTGGACCGGCCCCTCGGTCTGCTTCGTCTCGTCGGTGGGCGGCAGCCGCAGCACCTTCATCTGCCCGTAGGTCTCCGGATCGGACGACACCGACATCCACGCGGCCAGGTACTGCCTGCGCAGCGGCGTCAACGGGCTGGTGAGCTGGAAGGTCGGCTCCTCGAAGCCCGGTGTGTCGGCCAGGATGTAGTACGGAGGCTGCTCCTCCTCCTCGTCGTTCGTGGGGTCCGGCGGCACGTCCCAGAACATGTTCGTGGAGTAGAACTGCTGCGGGCTCTCCACGTGGTACCGGGTCAGCAGTTCCCGCTGCACCTTGAACATGTCCGAGGGGTAGCGGAAGTGCTCGCGCAGCTCGCTCGAGATCTCTTCCTCCGGGTTGACCAGGCCGGGGAAGACGTTCTTCCAGGCCTGCAGGACCGGATCGTCCGGGTCGTTGGTGTACAGGTTCACCGTGCCGTCGTAGGCGTCCACGGTGGCCTTCACCGAGTTACGGATGTAGTTGATCGTGTTCTGGTCGGGACGTTCCAGCCCGGTGATGGGGTCCTCGATGACCTCACCCAGCGGCTGCTGCTGGGAGTACGGGTAGTTGTCCAGGGTGGTGTAGCCGTCCACGATCCACTTGATCTGCCCGTCGATCACCGCGGGGTAGGGATCGCCGTCCACGGTCAGCCACGGCGCGATGTCGCGCACCCGGTCGACCGGGTCCCGCTTGTACATGATCTTCGATCCCTCACCGATCTCCCCGGTGAACAGGATGTTCCGCTCGCCGTAGAACGCCGAGAAGACCGAGCGGTGGAACAGGCTGTCGACCGGGACGCCACCGTCACCCTGGTAGTTGTAGTCGCGCGCGTCGGCCGTGTCGTACTCACCGGGCCCGGACTCGCCCAGGATCGCGTAGTCGGTCACCAGTTCGCCGTAGTAGACCCGCGGCTGGTCGACGTGGACACCGCTGCCCTCCGGCGATTCGGTATCGCTCGTGCCAAGCAGGGGGAAGCCACCGTCGCTGCCTTCCCCGCCCACGGCCCGGTCGATCCGGTTCGCGGGCGCGGCCACGAAACCGTTGCCGTGCGTGTAGACCATGTGACGGTTGATCCACGTGCGCTGGTTCTCCGCCAGGCCATCGGTGTTGATCTCCTTGAGCGCCACGATGTAGTCCTGCAGCTCCCCGTCGAGCTGGTACCGGTCGATATCGAGCTCCTCGGGGAAGCCGTAGAAGTTCTCCCGGCCCGCGAGCTGGGTGTAGGTCCGCTGCAGCACGGTCGGGTCCAGCAGCCTGATGTTGGGCACCGTGCCGATCTCCTCGGCGACCTCGTCCGCGTCGGCCTCCGTCGTGCCCTGGTAGTCGATGTACTCGACATCGTTGATGTCGTAGGCGTCCCTTGTGGCCGCCATATTGCGCTCGATGGACTCGGCTTCCTTCTCGATCTGGTTCGGCTGCACCGAGAAGCGCTCGAGCAGGGCGGGCCAGGCCGCGCCGACCACGACACCGGAGAGCAACAGCAGCACGAGCGCGATCGCGGGCAACTGCAGGTTGCGCAGCACGGCCCCGGCGAACAGGGCGAGCGCGCAGAACACCGCGATGCTGGTCAGGATCAGCTTGGCGGGCAGCACCGCGTGCAGGTCCGTGTAGGTCGCCCCCATGAACACGTCGTTGCGGTCCGACAGGAGCACGTCGTAGCGGTCGAGGAAGTAGTCGACAGCCTTGATCAGCACGAAGATCCCCGCGGTGATCGCGAGCTGGACCTTCGCCGCGTTGCTGAAGTAGCCGAGCTTGCCCGTGCCACCCCCGAACCGGATGCCACCGAACACGTAATGCACGACGGCCGCCGCGATGAACGCGATCGCGCTCACCACCAGTCCCAGGCTCACCAGCCAGTTCCAGAACGGCAGGCTGAACGCGTAGAACCCGATGTCATGGCCGAACTCGGGGTCGGTCCTCCCGAAGTCGGTACCGCCGAAGAACAGCCGCACCATCGACCAGTCCGCCTGCGCCGTCGCCCCGGCGATCAGGCCGATGATCGCGGAGATACCGATCCCGAACAGCTTCGCCCTGCCGATGATGGTGGTGCGGTACCGCGCCATCGGATCGTCCTCGGCGGCGACGGGCACGAAGACCGGCCGGCTGCGATACGCCAGATACAGGCTCAGCCCGACGATGCCACCGACGACTATCGCGACGGAGAAGAACATCGCGATCCTGGTGAACAGGATCGTGCTGAACACCGATCGCGCGTTGACCTCACCGAACCACAACCAGTTGACATAGGTGTCGATCAGTCTCGTCCCGGCGAGCAAGGCCAGCACGACGAGACCGCCGAGGATGAGGAGGAACCGGCTTCGCTTGCTCAGCTGCGGCATGCTGACAGGGGGCCTGGTGGCCACGGCACACGCTCCTGTGTCTGTTTTGTCCGAGTATCGTAGCGGGCCGGCGCGCTGCTACGCCGCTGCGCCTCTATATCGTTCAACTGTACGGATTATCCGTTGCCGCCCCCAACCGGGTCGCGCTCGCGCCGACCACCGCACTGGCAGGATGGGGGCATGGCAGAGCCTGACGCTTCCGACGCGCCCGATGCGAGCGTCGATACCAGTGTGGCCAGTGCGGCACGGGAGGTGGAGGAGTTCCTCGCAGCCGGTGGGTGGAACCAGCCCGTGCAGCTGTTCGCTCTCGTCGACACCGCCAGCCTGCTGGCCAAGCAACCCGAGCTGGAGGACCAGCTGGACACGCATGCCGCGTTGACCCCGGTCGCACAGGAGGCGCTGCCGGACAGCGATCTGGCCGAGGCCCTCGCGGGCATCGTCTGGCCGGAGACCGTGCACGGGTGCGCGCTCGCGCAGGAGATCATCGTGCTGCCCCCGGACGCGGAAGGCGACCTGCCCGGCGCCGGAGACAGCGAGAACGGCGAGGACAGCGACGGCTCAGCAGGTGGCGGGCAGGACGACGAGCGGTTGCGCCGCGCGGCAGCCGACCACCCCAGCCGGACGGAGGCCCGTCTCGTCGCGGCCGTTACGCGCGACGGGACGCGCGCCTGCGTCATGCGGCTGCGCGCGTCGACCGGAGAGGCGGAGACGGGCGGCGGCGCGCGGGACCGGGATGCCGACAACGGCCCGGATACCACGCGGACCGGCGAGGCCGGTGGTGGCCAGTTCCCCGTCGACGAGGTCATCGAACACCCTGACCTTGCGCCCAACCTGATCCGGGCCCTCGAGGCGACGCTGCAGCCCTGACGTCCCCTTCCCCGGCAGTCCGCCCCTCAGCCGCGGGGCCCGGACGTCACTCCCGGCACGTCGGCACGTCCCGGCCCGCACTGTGCGCCTCGAGCGCGTCGACGGCCTCGGAGAGCGAGCCGACCTCGATCAGCAGCATGTCCTCGGGGCCTGCTGCCGCGGCCTCGGCACAGTTCTGCTCGGGAACCAGGAAGACGTCGACCCCGGCGTCGTCGGCAGCCTCGATCTTGAACCCGATGCCGCCGATCGGGCCGATGTCCCCTGTCGCGTTGATCTCCCCGGAGCCGGCGACATGCCTGTCGCCGACCAGTTCGTCCTCCGTCATCCGGTCGACGATCGCGAGTGCGAACATCACCCCTGCCGACGGGCCACCCACGTCGGCGAGCGTGAAGTCGACGGTGAAGTCCACATCGGCGCGCTCGCTCAGCGTGACACCCATGAAACCCTGCTCACGGTCGTCCCGCTCGCCCAGCTCGAGGGGTGCGGACTGCTCGTCGCCGACCTCGTCGCCGTCCTCGTCGTGCTCGCGGAACGTCACGTCGATGGTCTGTCCCGGCCGGGAGCCCTCGAGCTCGTCGTGCACGTCCTGCACGGTCTCCACCGGCGCACCCTCGATACTGATCAGCTCGGCGTTCGCGGGCAGGACCCCGTCGGCGGGCTGGTCCGGCAGTACCTCCTGCACGAACACGTCGGTCGGGTAACCGAGCAGGCCCAGCGCCGCCGACTCCGCGGCGCTCTGCGAGTTCTCGAACTGCGCGATGTTCTCTTCCCTGATCTCCTCCTCCGGAACCCCCGGCCGGAAGTACTGCTCCCGTGGCGCCAGCGCGTACTCGCCGCTGACCCACCTCACGAGCGCGCTGAACATGGTGACGTCGTCTGCTACCGACACGGTCGTCAGGCTCAGCGTGCCGGACGTCTCGTACGCGAGCTCGTCGGCCACGTCCTCGCCGTCCTCGTCCTGAAAGGAGATCACCGGCTCCCCCTCGACCTCCCCGAGGGTGTCGTACAGCGGGCCGGGGCCGAGGGCGACATAAGGGACACTGACCGTGAACCCAACCGCGGCGAACGCCGCGGCGAGTAGCGCGCTGAGCAGCAACGTCCATCCGCGCCGGGACAGGGTGCGCCGGTTGCGCGGCTGCGCGGGCGTGTACGGGTCGCCGTACGGGTCAGGCAGTGTCTCGTCCGCGTGACCCTGCTGCCGGCCCGCTGCCCGGGTGTGCTCGTGCCCTTCCTCCGAATCGCTCACACCGCACAGCCTACGGCGCGCCGTTTCGGACGCGTCGATGTGTTCGCCGACAGGTGACGTGACGTCCGCACGGAGAGCCGACGTCCGGCACACCGGTCCCGCCGTACCGCGTACCGTGGAGGTATGAGCAACCCCCCGTTCGGTTTCGGCATGCCGGACCCTGATCGATACGGCGAGAACGATCCGTCCGACCAGTCCGGGCAGCAGTCGCAAGGTTCCGATCCGTTCAGCCAACTCGGGCAGATGCTCAGCCAGCTCGGGCAGATGCTCAGCCAGGCGGGGCAGTCGAGTGGGCCGGTCAACTACGACCTGGCCAAACAGATCGCCATGCAGCGCCTGGCAGGCGAAGGTGGCAAGCAGGTGGGGTTCACCAGCACATCGGTGTCCGCGGACTCCGCCAAGGCCGTCCGTGACTCCGCGCATCTCGCCGAGCTGTGGCTCGACGCGGCCACCACGCTGCCCGCGGGGGCGACGAGCACCGAGGCCTGGTCGGCCAAGGACTGGGTGGAGAAGACGCTGCCGACCTGGCAACGGCTGTGCGACCCCGTCGCCAAGCAGATCGCCAGCGCGTGGACGGGCGCGCTACCGGAGGAGGCGAAGCAGGCGGCGGGGCCGCTGCTGTCGATGGTCGACCAGATGGGCGGGATGGCCTTCGGCTCGCAGCTCGGTAACGCGCTCGCCCAGCTCGGCGCGGACGTTCTGACCTCGACAGAGGTCGGCGTGCCGCTCGGTCCGGACGCCACGTCCGCCCTGCTGCCCGCGAACATCGAGAAGTTCACCGAGGGGCTCGAGCGACCGAGCAGCGAAGTACTGGTCTTCCTCGCCGCGCGCGAGGCCGCGCACCAGCGCCTGTTCGCGCACGCGCCGTGGCTGCGCCAGCGGCTGCTCGACACGGTCGAGGAGTTCGCGCACGGCATCACGGTCGACACCGCGGCCATCGAACAGCTGGCCAGCAAGATCGACCCGTCGAACCCGGCGAGTATCGAGGAAGCCATGTCCTCCGGCTTGTTCGAGCCGCAAACCTCGGCAGAACAGCAGGTCGCGCTGACCCGTCTGGAAACGTTACTGGCCCTTGTCGAGGGCTGGGTCGACGTCGTGGTCGCGGAGGCGATCGGTGACCGGCTGCCCGGTGCCGAGGCGCTGCGCGAGACGCTGCGCCGCAGGCGCGCCACCGGCGGCCCCGCCGAGCAGACCTTCGCCACGCTTGTCGGCCTGGAGCTGCGGCCGCGCAAGCTCCGCGCGGCCTCCTCGCTGTGGAGCCAGGTCGGCCTGCGTCACGGGATGAGCAAGCGGGACGGGCTGTGGGCCCACCCCGACCTCATCCCCACCGCCGAGGACCTCGACAATCCCGAGGAGTTCGCCGAGCGTCTCGGGCAGGGCGAACACGCGGACATGGACCCCATGGCCGAGTTGCTGCGTACCGAGCAGGACGCGGGCGGTCCGGTGGAGGACACCGGCGGCCCGGCACCCGGCGACGGCGGTGACGACGACCAGGGCGACCGGGGCGACGACGAGGGCGGCGACCAGGGCGGCGAGGCGCGCTGACCGGTCATGCCAGGTGCTCGCCGTCGGTTCCGGCTGCGGGTTCGGCTGCCGGGTCGTCGACACCGGTGATGCCCAAGCCGGCGGCCGCCGAGAGCCCCTCGAGGTAGCCGATCGCGCGCTCGGTCTTCGGGTAGCGGCCGCACAACGCCCAGAACTCGGCGTTGTGCGCGGACACCCGCAGGTGAGCGAGCTCGTGCACGAGCACGTAGTCCAGTACCCACGCGGGTACATCGCGGAGCCGCTCGCTGACGCGGATCGTGCCCTGCGTGGGCGTACATGAGGCCCACCTGGTGCGCATCGGCGCCACCCACCGCACGCTCGCGGGCTCGCACGTGCCGTCCAGGTACCGCAGGCTCAGCTCGCGGCACCGCGCCATCAGCGCCTCGTCCGACGCGCGCGCGGGCGAGGCCTTCCGTTTCGCGCTGCGCAGCAACTTGCGTTCCATCTCGGCGACCCAGTGCTGCTCCTCACTGCGCGACATCCGGTCCGGGATCAGCACCACCATGGTGCCGCCGTCCATGTATGCCGAGACGGTACGGCGGCGGCGCTTGCTGCGCCGGACCTCGACGCGGGTGGCCGACGGCGTAGCGTCGCTCGTCGTACCGGAGCCGGTTCTCGGGCCGGCGCCGGGGCTGCTTCTGGGGCTGGTTCTGGGGTTCGGCGAGTCACGCACGTCCCCACACTACGACGCACCCACGACAGCTCCACCGGAACGCATCCGAAGAACCACCACGAGATCCCCCGGACGCGCGGTTGTGCTGTATCAGCCCTGTACCGGCGCGACACTCGCGCGTCGGAGTGTGGACAACCCGCGGGCCGGCGGGCAGGACGTTCGCCAGGAACGTGCACGATCCGGGGTGATGACGAACGCACGGCACACCGGATCTCACCCGGCGCGGGCCCGCACCCGGCTGCCGAGCAGGCCGCGGCTGGTGCCCGGCATCGGGGTGTTCCGGCGCGGAGGAACCGAGTTGCAGGTAGGACTCGACCCGCGCCACGCCGTGGTGATCAGCGGGGTCTCGTCAGAGTTGGCGACCGTGCTCGGTGCCCTCGACGGCACCAGCGGCCTGCCCACGCTGCTGGCGGACCTGGGCACAGCGGACCGTGCGCAGCTGCGGCGGGTACTCACCGAGCTCACCGAACGTGGCCTTGTCGACGATGCCGCCACGCACCACATCCCACACGGCTGCCCGTCGGACACGGCACTGTGGGGGACGCGCGCATCCGGGACACGGCCGCTCGATGGCGCCGCGCTCGGCGACCGCTGCGCGCACAGCATGATGCTCGTACACGGGGACGGGCCACTCTGCCGAGCGGTCGCCACCGGACTCGCCACCGCGGGCATCGGGCACGTCGCCGTCGAAACCACGGGAACGATGGCCACGGCCGACGTCACCCGCGGCGACCGGTCCGGGGATATCGGGCGCCCGCGGCACGCGGCCGTCGTCGACGCCGTCCGGGACGCCAATCCCACGACCGACACCGCGCCCGTGCCGTCGGACCGGTATCCCGACCTGGCCGTGCTCACCGACGCCGTGGTGCCGTCGCCCGAACTGGTACACCGGCTCATGAGCGAGCGGATACCGCACCTGCCCGTCCGCGTGCGGGACGGCACCGGCATCGTCGGTCCCCTCGTCGTACCCGGCAGGACGAGTTGCCTGCACTGCGCCGACCTGCACCGCGCCGAACGGGACAGCGGCTGGCCATGGGTCGCAGGCAGGCTCGCGGGCCGGCCCCGGCCCGCGGGGCCGGTCAGCAGCCACGCCGTCGCGGCACTGGCTGTCGGCCAGGCGGTTCGCAGCCTGTGGTCCGACAACGAGCCATGCCCTACCTGGAACACCACCCTGGAGCTGGACGTCTTCGACGGCCGGCTGCGGCAACGTAGCTGGCAGCCACACGCACGCTGCGGCTGCCGCACCAGGCGGTGAGCAGCGCGCCACCGCGCCGCCCGTACGCCAGCGGACCGCACCCGGCAACGACACCACGATGCCCGGTGTAGCGATACCGTGTGTATCGATGCTGTGCGTATCGATACTGGGCGCATCGCCGCCGAGAAGGCAGAATCGAGGTTGTGACCGAACCTGACGACAGTGCCGAGGAAGGCGAGTCCACGCTTCCGCACACCTCCGCGGCGCGTACAGCCAAGCTCGCCAGTCTGCCTCTGGGGATCGCCGGTCGTGCCGTCAGCGGCTGGGGACGGCGACTCGGCGGGCGGAGCTCCGATGACGTCAACGCCGAGCTCTCCGCCCGCGCCGCCGAGCAGCTGTTCGACGTGCTCGGCACGCTCAAGGGCGGCGCGATGAAGTTCGGGCAGGTCCTCAGCGTGTTCGAGGCGGCGATCCCGGACGCCTACGCGGCGCCGTACCGTGAGGCCCTCACCAAGTTGCAGACCGCGGCGCCGCCCATGTCGACACGCCAGGCCCGTCGCGTGCTGACCGAGCAGCTCGGCACATCCTGGCGACGCCGGTTCGCCGAGTTCGGCGAGGAACCGATGGCCGCGGCGAGCATCGGGCAGGTTCATCGCGCCGTGTGGCACGACGGTCGCGAGGTCGCCGTGAAGATCCAGTACCCGGGCGCCGACGAGGCCCTGCGCAGTGACCTGCGACAGCTCATGCGGTTCAGCAGGCTGATCCAGGCCATCGTCCCCGGCACCGAGGTGAAGCCACTGCTGAACGAGCTCGCCGACCGCATGGATGAGGAGCTCGACTACCGTATCGAGGCCGAGCATCAGCGAGCGTTCGCCACCGCGTTCGCCGACGACCCCGAATTCGTGGTGCCGCGGGTCGTCGCGAGCGCGCCTAAGGTCATCGTCACCGAGTGGGTCACCGGCACCCCGCTGTCGGCGATCATCGCCGATGGCGAGCAGGCGCGGCGCAACGAGGCAGGCAGGTTGCTGACCGAGTTCCTGTACTCCGCTCCCGCCCGGGCCAGTCGCATGCACTCGGACCCGCATCCGGGCAACTTCATGATCACCGAGGACAACCGCCTGTGCGTCATCGACTTCGGCGCATGCCTGCGGCTGCCGGACGGCATCCCCTACGGGCTCGGCGAGATCACCAGGCTCGCCCTCGAGGCGCGCCCCGCCGAGCTGATGGCCGCCCTGCGCGAGCACCGGTTCGTCCGGCCGGACGCAGACGTCGCGGCCGACGACGTGCTGGCCTACCTCGCACCGTTCAGCCAGCCCCTCGCAGGCACCACGTTCCGCTTCACCCGCCGCTGGATGCAGAAGCAGGCGACGCGGGTCGGTGACGCGCGCGGCTCGGACTTTCAGACCGCGCGGTCGCTGAACCTGCCGGCCGAGTACCTGATGATCCATCGCGCCGCCGCCGGTAACACCGGTATCCTCTGCCAGCTCGAGGCGGAATTCCCCATCCGAGCGATCGCCGAACGGTGGATTCCCGGTTTCCTCCCACCCGAGGCATGACCCGGCCCGAGCCGGGCCGGGTCAGCGACGGGCGGTTGTGCACAACAGGGCGGATACCTGGACCGAGTCACCGTTGGCCGGGGCAGTTGTCCACAGAATCGGCGAACGCACCCCACGCGCGTCCGAGCGGCGCGACGATCGGCGCATGGTTCGATCCACGTGTCCCAGCCTGCGCGCGATCCGGCAGGCCGCCCCCGACGGGGTCGCCACCACAGCCGCCCTCCGCGAGCTCGGTGTACCGAAGAGCACCATCGCGTATCGCTGCCGCCCCGGCGGTCCCTGGCTACGGTTGTTACCCGGCGTGATCCTGCTGGGTAGCGGCCCGCCGACCCGGCGCCAACGGCTGCGTGCCGCCATCGCCATCGGTGGGCCGCGCGCGGTCATCACCGGCGCCGACGCGCTGCGCGCTCACGGCCTCGACGTGCCGGCAGCCGGTCCGGTCCGCCTGATCGTTCCCCCGGACAAGCGGCCGGTGGCAACCGAGTTCGTCGCCGTCGAGCGCAGCTCACGACCACCACGCCCACAGGTCGCGGGCGGGCTCGCGTTCGCCCCTCCGGGGCGTGCCGCGACCGACCTGGCACGGACCACACCGGAGGCCGCCGAGCTGCGCCGGCTGCTCACCCTGGTCACCGACGCCGGTCTGGGCACACCTGAGCAGCTGCGCCGCGAGCTCGACGCGGGTAACCAGCGCGGCTCGTCCGCCGTACGGGCCGCGCTGCGCGAGCTCGCTGCCTGCGAACAGGCGCACCCGCGCGGCCCCGCCCGAGCGGTGCTGCGCGACGCGCCGCTGCCGCTTCCGATGTGGAACGTGACCGTGTACGGACACGGCACCCGCAAGCTCGCCCACGTACACGCGTGGTGGGGCGAGGTAGCCCTTGCCTGGTTGATCACCGACAGCGAGCACGGCAGCCGGACGAGGGACGACCTCGCCCTCGGCGCCGCCGGGGTGACGGTCGTGCGCACCCCGGCCGCGTCGCTACGCCACGCGTCCCACGACGCGGCCGGCCGCACGCACATCCTGCGCGAGATCTGCTCGGCGTTCCTGGCCGCGGCTCACCGGCCACGCCCCCGGGTGTACGCCGTGCCGGCAACGGCCATGTCGTGCCCGGACGCGGCGTGAGCCGCTACCCGAGCACCCTCGCCCCGCCGTGCGGACTCGGCACGCCGAGTGGCGAACGCCGCCAGCGCGCTCCAGAACCGGACGGCTCGCCGCCGGCCGCGAGCCCGCCGGGTACCGGTCGCCGCCGCCAGCAAGCCCCCTTCGGCGACGCGTTCCCGCCATTGGGTCATCGCCGCCTGTTCATCCATCTGGTTCATGTGATCTCCCGATTTTCATGCCGCGGTCCCCTGCCGCGCCGGGGAGCTGCTCTTGGGAGGCCGACCACGACCTCGCTTGCGCGAGACCACGACCCCACGATCGAAGATCTCTCCACCCCAGACACCCCAGGGTTCCTGACGTTCGATCGCCCCTGCCAGACAGGCCTCGCGCACCGGGCAGCCGGCGCACAGCTGCTTGGCCTGCTGCAGCATGGACGGCGACTCGGCGAACCACAGGTCCGGATCCCCCGTTCGGCACGGCAACGTGCACTCGTCGGCCAGTTCCTCGGGTATCGCGAACGCCTCTGACGGGGCGAATGCGGGTGCCGATGACATGGCTACTTTCTCCTTAATCCTTGTCAGGAAGTTGCTGGCGATTGCTGCTGACTCCGGCCTGCGAACAGCAAAAAGGCCGCGGACCGTGTGACGGTTCCGCGGCCTTTGTGAGCCTGCACCCTGACTGGTCGCTGTCAGGGACATCGCTCATTCACGGACAACGGAACTTCCGTCACGCCAACTCGGCCTCGCTGGTTACGCTTGAACACGTCACCCGCGGCGACGATCGGCGCCACCGCGACATGCGCCCCAGCGGCGCGGCCGTGGAGTCGATCAAGCACACGCACGAGCGCGATGCTCTCCCCAGTGACGGGCGCGCCAACAGGCCCACGACGGATCGTGGAACGCATGTGGCCGGTGATACGCGGGTCGAAGGGCAACATCATCGCGTACCACCTCCTCGTCATCTCACTCGTGGCGACTGCCCGCCGGTCGGCACCACAGCCGTTCCCGGCACACGTGCCAACCGCAGAGCGATCTTGTCGTACGGGCGTTCAACCCGACAACCGCAGGTTATCCGCGGCACGTGGGGGACGGCAACCTATTTTTCCGGATCCGGTGCCCGCAGGATGTTTTCCTTCAGCGATCAGTCGTGCGTGGCCGGGGTCGTAGATGTCGTGGCGGCACCGTCGCCTCGCACCAGTCCGAGAACGTCGGCCCCGAACCGTTCGAGCTTGGTCGCGCCGATGCCGGGGATCGCCACCAGACCGCGGTCGTCGGCCGGGCGCTGCTCGGCTATCGCGATCAACGTGGCGTCGGTGAATACCACATAGGCAGGCACGCTCAGCTCCCGAGCACGTCTGCCGCGCCACTCCTTCAACCGTGCGAGCAACTCTTCATCCACATCGGATGGACATTGCGCACACCTACCTGCCGATACCTCGGCACGCTCGGCCAGTCGCGAACCACAGACCCGGCAGCTCGCCTTCGCGCGCCCGTTCCTGCCCTTGGTACGGCCGTCGGCCCCGGGACCGGGCTGGTCATCGGGTGCGACACCGCGCAGGAACCGGCTGCGCCGCCTGCTGCGCCGCCCTCCCTGGTTCCGCGCCAGCGACCACGACAGCCACAGATGCTCGCGCGCACGGGTGAGCCCTACATAGAGCAGGCGCCGTTCCTCCTCGATCGCCGAGTCGGAGCCGTCCGCGTGCTGGATGGGCATCGTGCCCTCGGTCAGCCCCACGAGGAACACGGCGTCCCATTCCAGTCCCTTGGCCGCGTGCAACGAGGTGAGCGTGACGCCCTCGACGGTCGGTGGGTGCTGTGCCGAAGCCCGGTGCTCCAGCTCGGTGACGAAACCACCGAGCGACGGCTCGCTCGCCGAGGCGGCGAAGTCCCTCGCGAGGTCCGCGAGCGCGGCAAGTGCGTCCCACCGTTCCCTGGCCGTGGTGCCCTGCGGAGGCTCCGCGGTCAAGCCGAGTGGCTCGAGGACGGCGCGCACCGCGCCTGCCACATCGGCAGGCGAGCCGGCACCGGCCGCGTGGCCGGAGTCCTCGCCTGCGGCAGACCGTAGCGCCGTCAGCGCCGCACGCACCTCACGCCGCGAGAAGAACCGCTCACCCCCACGGATCACGTACGGCACCGCGACGTCGGCCAGCGCCCGCTCGTAGGACTCCGACTGGGCGTTGACGCGGTACAGTACGGCGATCTCGCTGGCAGGAACTCCACTGTCGACCAGCTCGCGGATCCGGCGCGCGACCGCATCGGCCTCGGCCGGCTCGTCGTCGAACTCGTTGAACACCGGTTCCGGTCCGGCCGGTCGCTGCCCGACCAACCGCAACCGTGCAGCGGCCGGGCGCGCTCGCGCACCGGCGATCACGCTGTTGGCCAGCGACACCACCTGGGGCGTCGAGCGGTAGTCGCGCTCGAGCCGCACGACCGTGGCATCCGGGTACCTGCGCGTGAACTCGAGCAGCGGCTGGGGCGAGGCACCACCGAAGGAGTAGATCGTCTGGTTGGCATCACCGACCACGGTGATGTCGTCACGACCACCGAGCCACGCCTCGAGCAGGCGCTGCTGAAGGGGCGTCACGTCCTGGTACTCGTCGACGACGAAGCACCGGTATCGCTGCCGGAACTCCTCGGCCACCGCCCTGTGCTGCTCGATCGCCGCCGTGGTGTGCAGCAACAGGTCGTCGAAGTCCAGCAACCGCCTGCTGCTCTTCAACTCCTCGTAGGCCGCGTACACCTCGCCGATCTTGGCAGCGGGGGCCGGAAGGTCCCTGCGCAGGCGAGCCGTCACAGCCGCGTAGTCCTCCACACCGACCAGCGATGCCTTCGACCACTCGATCTCCGAGGCCACGTCGCGAAGCACGTCACGCTCGGTGGACACTCCGACCCGGTGCGCAGCCTGCCCGACCAGCTTCAGCTTGCCGTCAAGCAGCTCCCACGGCTCCTCACCGACCACCCGGGGCCAGAAGTAGCGCAGCTGCTTCAGCGCCGCCGCGTGGAAGGTCCGCGCCTGCGCGCCCTCGACACCGAGATGCCGGAGCCGGTTGCGCAACTCCCCCGCCGCACGCGCGGTAAAGGTCACGGCAAGCACCTGGCCCGCGCTGACGTGGCCCTGCCGGACGAGATAGGCGATCCGGTGCGTGATCGTGCGTGTCTTACCCGTGCCGGCACCCGCCAGCACGCACACCGGACCCCGGGGAGCGGTCGCAGCCGCCCGCTGCTCGGGGTCGAGCCCGCTCAGGGGGCCGCCGTCACCGTCCCGGTCGTTCACGCCGCTCCACCCTCGTGTGCCTGTTGCCGTCTCGCGCGGCGCCGCGTCGTGGTCGCCTCAGCGCGCTCCGTGAGCACGGTGTGGCCCGACGATCGAATCGGGGGCGGGCCGCGCCCGCGACCAGCGTGCGCCTGCGCACCGGCACATCCTCCCAAAGCACCCCGACAGCCGATGAGGCGCACCGGCCGCCGTATCCTGGGTTCTATGGCGGCCGGTCAGGACAAAGCAGCGAAGAAGCAAGCCAAGAGCGCGAAGCGAGCGGCGCGCAAGCAGAAGTTCAGCCAGATCATCCAGGCGTTCACGATGCAGCGCAAGGAGGACAAGGCGCTCATCCCGTGGATGCTCGGAACGTTCCTGGTCGTGGGCGGTGTCGTCGCCGGGCTCGGCTTCCTTACCGGCGCGCCCTGGCTGATGTTGCCGCTCGGCATCCTCACCGGCGTAATGGCCGCCATGATCGTGTTCGGCCGCCGCGTGCAACGCACCGTATACGCCAAGGCCGACGGCCAACCGGGCGCAGCGGCATGGGCCCTGGACAACCTGCGCGGCAAGTGGCGTGTCACCCACACGGTCGCCGCCACCACCCAGCTCGACGCCGTGCACCGGGTGCTCGGCGGGCCGGGGGTCATCCTCGTCGCCGAAGGCTCGCCGCACCGGGTGAAGAACCTGCTCGCGCAGGAGAAGAAGCGCATCTCGCGCCTCGTCGGCGACGTACCCATCTACGACTTCGTCATCGGTAACGACGAGGGGCAGGTGCCGCTGCGCAAGCTGCAGCGCAGGCTGATGAAACTGCCGCGGAACCTGAAGGGCAAGCAGGTGGATGCCCTGGAGGCGAAGCTGGCTGCCCTGGGTAACAACCGCGCCGCGATGCCGAAGGGACCGCAACCGGCAGGCGCGAAGATGCGCAACGTCCAACGCACGATGCGCCGCAAGTAGGTGCGCTGAATGACGCTTTCAGTCCACGAGACGGACTGAAAGCGTCATTCAGCGCATCCGTACGACCACGGTGTCGGTGGTCCGGTCGTGCAATCCCCGGCCGTCGACGTTGCGGATAGCCGGGGGGATCAACAGGAACGTCAGCGCCCACCGCACGACGGCTCGCCAGGCACCGACCCTGCTCGCACCGTCCAGCCTGCCCACCCGGATCCCCGCGGCGGCCATACCGGGTGTGAACCCGAACAACGCTGCGGACGGGACCGTGAGCACGAACCAGAGCAGTACCGCGGCCACCTGGTACTCGTACCCGACGGTCTGCGCCTGCGCAGCGGCGACGTCATAGAGCGGCGGCGGCACGAACAGCGAGGCGATCAGCCCCGCAGCGAGCCAGTCGAGCAGCAGCCCGGCGACCCGCCTGCCACCACCGGCCACCGCACCGACGCCCCGCTCGGGCAGGCCGAGACGCTCGCCGGGCCAGCGTGGGCCGGTGCCGCCGGCAGCGCCGGGTAGCGTCCCCGGCCCGGACAACCACGTACCTGTCCATCTAGCCACATACCCAGCATAAGTGGTGCCCGGCCGCCCCGTGCCGCCAGCCGCCCCGGTGCCGCTGGCGCTGCCGGAACGTGGCGGAGCGCATAGCATGGATTTCCCAGCATGGACACCCCGCAGCGAATCGTTAACACCGGCGAAACATACGAGTGACGGTGGGGCAACACCGCCCGCTTAGCGTCGGTACTCGGATTGGCACACGCGGGGTGCAAGCGCCCGCCGGTCGGACCGCCGCTGTCGGCCACACATGCACAGCAAGACTTAAGGAGCGAACAAGCGTGTTCAAGTCCCCAGAAGACCTCCTGAGCTTCATCTCCGACGAGGGAGTGAAGTTCATCGACGTCCGGTTCTGTGACCTGCCCGGCGTCATGCAGCACTTCACCGTGCCTGCCTCCTCCTTCGACAACGAGACCTTCACCAACGGCCTCGCCTTCGACGGCTCCTCGGTGCGCGGGTTCCAGGAGATCCACGAGTCGGACATGCTGCTGCTGCCCGACCCGTACACCGCGCGTCTCGACCCGTTCCGCACGGAGAAGACGCTGATGATGAACTTCTTCGTGCACGACCCGTTCACGCGCGAGCCCTACAGCCGTGACCCGCGCAACATCGCGAAGAAGGCCGAGGACTACATCGCCGAGTCCGGCCTCGCCGACCTCGCCTTCTTCGGCCCGGAAGCCGAGTTCTACGTCTTCGACTCGGTGCGTTTCTCCCACTCGGAGAACGCGTCGTTCCACGAGATCGACTCGATCGAGGGCTGGTGGAACACCGGCCGCGACGAGGAAGGCGGCAACCGCGGTTACAAGACCCGCTTCAAGGGTGGCTACTTCCCCGTCCCGCCGGTCGACCACTACGCCGACCTGCGTGACAAGATCAGCCTCAAGCTCGAGGAGGCCGGGCTGACGGTCGAGCGCGCGCACCACGAGGTCGGTACCGCGGGCCAGGCCGAGATCAACTACAAGTTCAACACCCTGCTGCACGCCGGCGACGACCTGCAGCTGTTCAAGTACATCGTGAAGAACACGGCCTGGGAGGACGGCAAGTCGGCCACCTTCATGCCGAAGCCGCTCTTCGGTGACAACGGCTCCGGCATGCACTGCCACCAGTCCCTGTGGAAGGACGGCGTGCCGCTGTTCCACGACGAGTCCGGCTACGCGGGCCTGTCCGACACGGCGCGCCACTACATCGGCGGCATCCTCACGCATGCCCCTAGCCTGCTGGCGTTCACCAACCCGACGATCAACTCCTACCGCCGCCTGGTGCCGGGCTTCGAGGCCCCGGTCAGCCTGGTGTACTCGCAGCGCAACCGCTCGGCATGCGTGCGCATCCCGATCACCGGCGACAGCCCGAAGGCCAAGCGCATCGAGTTCCGCTGCCCGGACTCCTCCGGTAACCCGTACCTGGCCTTCGCCGCGATGCTGATGGCAGGCATCGACGGTGTGCGCAACAAGATCGAGCCGCCGGAGCCGATCGACAAGGACCTCTACGAGCTGCCGCCCGAGGAGCAGGCCGACGTCGCGCAGGTGCCGGGCGACCTGAACAGCGTGCTGGACAACCTCGAGCGCGACCACGAGTTCCTGCTCGACGGCGACGTGTTCACGCCGGACGTCATCGAGGCCTGGATCGCGTTCAAGCGCGAGCAGGAGATCGACCCGATGCGGGTTCGCCCGCACCCCTACGAGTTCTCGATGTACTACGACGTGTGATCCCGGATTGAGGTGAGCCGGAGGACTCCTCGGGTACCTGTGCGGTACCGGAGGGGTCCTCCGGCTCACGCCCGGGGACGGGTTGCTACGGCACGGCCAGCCCGGCCTGTTCCAGCACACCGCGCGGATCGGCGACCAGCTTGCGCAGCGTCAGGTCCATCACGCCGATCGTGCACGTGATCTCGGCGGCCAGCGTGCCGTCGATCTTGCGGATGTCACTGTTCATCCGGAACGTCTTACCCTCACCGAAGGTCACGTCGCAGCTGACGTCGACCTCGTCACCGGCGCGCAGCTCCCGGCGGAACCGGATGTTCGATTCCAGCAGCACGGGTGCGGCGCCTGCGTCGCGCAGGCCGTTCCCGCCGCCGCCTGCGTGTTCGAACCACTCCAGGCGCGCGACCTCCGCGTACAGGTGATACACGGAATGGTTGAGGTGGCCAAGGGTGTCCAGCTCGTAGTGCCGGACTTTGATTCTGGTGCTGAAGCTGTCCTGATCGGTCACCGGTTCACTGTAAGCGACCCCGTCACTCGCCCTGCCGGTCACTCCGCGTGGAACACCCGCTCGACGGCCGCGCGGGCACGCCGGGTGACCCGCCGGTACCGGTCAAGGAACTCGCCCGGGTCGTCGGTGACCGCGTGCCCGAACACGCTCGCCACGGCCGCCAGCTCCTTGCCCGATGTGGGGATGGAGTCGACCGGCTTCCCGCGCACGAGCGTCGCCGCGTTCCGTGCCTTCGTCGCGGTCAGCCAGGCTTCGGACAGGGTCTCCGCGTCCTCGTCGTCGACGATCCCCACCTCCCTGAACGCCTCCAGTGCCTCCAACGTGCCGACCGTGCGCACGCTCGGGTACCGGTGCGCGTGGCGCAGCTGCAACAGCTGCACCGTCCATTCCACGTCGCCGAGGCCCCCGGGGCCGAGCTTGGCATGCGACCACGCGTCGGATCCCCGTGGCATGCGCTCGGTGTCCACCCGTGCCTTGATGCGCCGGATCTCACGCACAGCCGAGGCCCCGATCCCGCCCTCCGGGTACCTGATGGGGTCGATCATCTCCACGAACCGCTCGCCGAGCTCGGCGTCGCCCGCGACCGGGCATGCCCGCAGCAATGCCTGCGCTTCCCAGACCTCGCCCCAGCGCGCGTAGTACGCGCGGTACGACTCGAGCGTGCGCACCAGCGGCCCGTTGCGTCCCTCCGGGCGCAGGTCGGCGTCGACCTTGAGCGGGGGGTCCTGACTCGGCGCGCCGAGCAGCCTGCTCACCGTGCTGGCTATCCCGCCGGCATAGCGCACGGCCTCGGCGTCGCTGACCCCCTCGTGCGGTTCGCACACGAACAGCACATCGGCGTCCGAGCCGTATCCGAGCTCGCCGCCGCCCAACCGGCCCATGCCGATCACCGCGATCCGCGCGAGCGGCCGCTCGGCGTTCTCCCGTTGCGCGACATCCAGGGTGGCTTCGAGCACCGCCGCCCACACACTCGACAGCGCCCGGCACGCCCCGGGTACGTCCAGCGCTCCCAGCAGGTCGGCGCACGCGACGCGGAGCATCTCGTGACGCCGCAGCGCGCGGGCGGTCGCGATGGCCGGGCGCAGCGACCGGTAGCGCCCGACAGCTTGGCGCAGTGCCACGGCCACATCGGCGGGGTCCCTGTCCGCGAGTGCCGTGGTGTTGCCGAGCTGCTGCAGCACTTCCGGAGCGCGGACAAGCAAGGACGGCACGAACTTCGATGTGCCGAGCAGCCTGGCGAGGTTCTCCACCACAGCACCCTCGTCTCGCAGCACCCGCAAGTACCAGGGCGTCTCGGCCAGTGCCTCGGACACTTTCCGGTAGGCGAGCAGCCCCCCATCCGGGTCGGGTGTGTCGGCGAGCAGATCCAGCAGCACCGGAAGCAGGGTGTTTTGGATGGCAGCGCGGCGCGACACCCCGGAGGTCAGGGCCTTGATATGCCGCAGAGCCCCGTCCGGTGCCGCGTAGCCGAGCGCGGCCAGCCTGCTCGTCGCCTGCTCCGTGGTCAGCTGCAGCTCGTCCGCGGGAACCTTCGCCACCGCGTCCAGCAACGGCCGGTAGAACAGCTTCTCGTGCAGGTGCCGTACCGCCTTGATCTTGCTCCGGTACTCGGCGAGCAGCACCTCCCCCGCCGTCCTGCCTCGCCGCGGCACGGCACCGCACGCTCGGGCGAGCCACCGCAGCTCCTCTGTGGAGGAGGCTTCCGGGAACAGGTGCGTGCGCCGCAGCTTACGCAGCTGGAGCCGGTGCTCGACCATACGGAGGAACTCGTAGGACGCCTCCAGCTCGGCTACGTCGGAACGCGCGACGTAGCCGCCCTGCCCGAGCGCATCGAGAGCCTCCATCGTGGATGGTGAGCGCAGCTCGGGGTCGACCCTGCCGTGCACGAGCTGCAGCAGCTGCACGGCGAACTCGACGTCGCGCAACCCACCCCTGCCGAGCTTGAGCTCACGCTCGGCGATCTCGTTCGGCACGTGCTCCTCGACACGCGCGCGCATCTTCTGCACGTCGGCGACGAAGTTGTCGCGTTCGGCCGCCATCCACACCATCGGGGCGACCACGTCCACGTACCGCGCACCCAGCTCCTCGTCGCCCGCCACGGGGCGCGCCTTGAGCAACGCCTGGAACTCCCAGGTGCGGGCCCATTTCCGGTAGTAGTTCGCGTGCCCGTCCAGCGTGCGCACCAGAGCGCCTGCCTTGCCTTCCGGCCGCAGGGCGGCGTCGACCTGGAAGCACGACGCCCCGACGATGCGCATCATCTCGCTTGCGACCCGGCCGGCCAGCGACGTGTCTCCCTCGCACACGAACACCACGTCGACGTCGCTGACGTAGTTGAGCTCGCGACCACCGCACTTGCCCATGGCGATCACGGCCAGCCGCGTCGGCTCCTCCGCCTCGTCCTGCCGGCTGTCGCAGTCCTGCCATGCCAGGGCGAGCCCGGTACGCAGCGCGGCCTCCGCCAGTGCCGTCAGGCGCGACGTCACCTCGCTGTAGGGCAGCTCGACGAGCTCGTACTCCACCAGGTGTCCGAGGTCGTCGGCCGCGATCTCCATCAGCACGCCGCGGTAGGCGCTGCGGAGCGCGCGCACGGCGTCCTTACCGGTCAGGTACGCATCACCGGAGCGCACCGCGGCCAGCAGCTCCGCGGTGTAGTCCGCCGTCGACGCCTCGCGCGAATGGGCCAGACGACGCCATTCGTCCGGGGTGCTCACTACGTGATCGGCCAGCGCCGTGGATCCGCCGAGAATCGCAAGCAGCCTGCCCCGCAACGGCGGGTTGTCGTGCAGCGCCTGCCTGATCGTCTCCCAGGCCTGCTCATCGGCTTCTCGCAGCCGGTCGAGTCCGATCAGCGCGACATCCGGGTCGGCTGTCTTGGCCAGCGCTGTCAGGACCGGTTCGCTTCCCGGCGCGGGACCGTTCTCGAGCCACAGGCCGGCCGCGACCAATCGCTGCTCCGCACGATCGTCGGTCAGGCCGAACCGCACCGGTGTCTGGCCATGTCTGTCGCGCGGAATCACCCTGGCCAGCGTAGTACGGCCGAGACGGTGGTGCCGCTCAGGTAACCGCGTCACACCGCGCGAAGGTGTACTCCACGGCGTCGCCGTACGCCACGAAGCCGATCCGGCGGTAGATGGAGTTCGATGTCGGGTTGGACATGTCGGTGAACAGCACGACGTTGTCGACGCCGTGATCCAGGCACCACCTGGCGAGCCCCGCCGTGACGGCCGATCCGTACCCGTGGCCCCGCTCGCTCCACGGCGTGTACACGGCGCTGATCCGCGACATCCCGCTCACCGGCCGGCTCGCCACCGCACAGGCACGGGGTACGCCGTCGCGTCGCCAGATGCCATGCACATTTCCCGACCTGATCGACTCCCCGACAATGGTCCGCGCATCCTCAGTGGGGGCGTGTGGCGTGGCTTCGGCCGCGAACGCGGCCCGGTACCGCGCGAGCAGCGGCACGCTCCGCTCGTCAGCAACCTCCAGCCTGCCAGCCACCTCGGGCTCACGCAGTCGCGTCAACCTGTACAGCCGCATGTTCATGACGAGTTCGGCGGGCCGTCCGCTCACCGCGGTCCATGACGAGGCGACGGCGTCGGCCGCATCGCGGGGGCCGCTGACCCCGTTCGGATCAACCCCCTGATCACGCAGGAACCGCGCGAGTGCACCGGCACCACCAGCGGGTACACCGCTGACGACAAGCGGGCGCGGTGGCGCGCGAACCGCCGCACCACGGACGGCACCGCCTTCGGTGATCGTCACCAGTAGCGGCCGCTCGGGCATCTTTCGCCGGCCGTTCACCACATCCCGGAGCGCGGTCAGGGCCACCGTGTGCCGTACGGGATCGGCTTCGAACAGGGCACCGGCACGTCGCCAGAACTCGACCGGATCCGGCTGCATCGTGACGTCCATGGTCGGCACTGTTCCCGCACGCCACGATCGCTGTCCACGGAATTGCTTCCGCGCACGCCCCGCCGCACGTAAAAAGCCGGGCCCCACACGGGGCCCGGCTTCTAGGTTTGGTGGCCGGCGGTGTCCTACTCTCCCGCACGCCTGTCGGGTGCAGTACCATCGGCGCTGGCAGGC
>NZ_JACCKD010000005.1:212053-371018 GCF_013450155.1 Haloechinothrix aidingensis | reverse complement strand
GAGCCGGCTGCTGGTGACGCATGTGTGTCGCGGTTGGTTTGTCCGGTGGACGACCCGACCGAGTGGTACCGAGGGTTGTTCACAAGCCGACGGTCGGGGCCTGCCAGTCGGGCGGCCCGCGGGCGTCGGGCGGTTACGCTTGTGCTGACCGCCGGGTCCCTGGCTGCGAGCGCTACCGCCGAGTAGTGCGACAATCGATCGTGTGACGATCATTTCGGCGCACCGTGCCGCGCAACTGGCGAGGTGGGCGCGGTGACGGTCGCGGGCAGGGGTGCGGGCGCGCATGCGGATCAGCGAGCTGATCCCGCCGAGTTGCTCGCCGCGTACCGTCGCGGGGACTTCTTCCTGTCCACCGCGGAACGGTCGATCCTCGCGCGCGGGGCCGACACCGTGCTCGACGGGGGCGATATCGACCGGCTGGACACGCGGCTGTCTCAGGCACTGACCGGTGCGGCCCATCCGGTCGCGGTAGGTGTGCTGCCGTTCTCCACCGACCCCGCAGGTGGTGAGCAGGGGACGGATCGGGCCGGCGCGCGGTTCGTCCTGCCTCGTGAGCTGTGGTCGGCGGCGCCCGCGCACGGTGCGGCCGCGCAGCGGGCCACCCGGGGGGTCCCGGTACCGGCCGAGGTCACCCCGATTCCCGAGCCGGAGGGGCACCGCGCTGCCGTACAACGCGCCCTCACCGCCCTCGGCGAGGGTGACCTTCGCAAGGTGGTGCTGGCGCGTGCCCTCGACATCTCCTTCACCGCGGACGTCGACCCCGCCTGCCTGCTGCACAACCTGGTGCGGGACAACACGGGCGGCTACACCTACGCTGTCGAGCTGCCGCGGCCGGCAGACGGTTCGCCGGGACCACGCAGCCTGGTGGGCGCCAGCCCCGAGCTGCTCGTCCGGCGCAGCGGCACACGGGTCAGCGCGCACCCGCATGCCGGCTCGGCGCCCCGGTCGGCCGACGCGGACATCGACCGGCGCAACGCGGAGGCGCTGCTCGGCTCGGCCAAGGACCACGCCGAGCACGCCATGGTCACCGAGGCCGTTGTGGCCGCGCTGCGCCCGTTGTGCCGCCGTATCGACGTGCCGCCCGCGCCGTCGCTGATGTCGACGTCGACGATGTGGCACCTGGGTACCGCGATCACCGGCGAGCTCCGCGACGAGGGCATCAGCGCGCTGCGTCTCGCCGCGGCGCTGCATCCGACCCCGGCGGTGTGCGGTACACCGACACCGGCCGCCCGGTCGCTTGTCGGCGAGCTCGAACCGTTCGAGCGGGACTACTACGCAGGCGCCGTCGGGTGGGTGGACACCGCAGGCGACGGGGAGTGGGCCGTGGCGATCCGGTGCGCGCAGGTCGCCGAGCGTTCGCTGCGCCTGTACTCCGGTGGGGGCATCGTGGCCGGATCCGACCCGGATGCCGAGCTGGCCGAGACCTCGGCGAAGTTCCAGACCTTGCTGCGTGCCATGGGACTCGACCTCCGGTTGTGACCTTGACCACAGTGCCGGTGGCGCGAGAACGTGGACGTGGCCGGCACGCGAGTCCGGGTGGCACGACACGGGCGCCGCCGCGGGTACGGCGGCGCAGTGGGAGGAGGGAGGGCGAGCAGTGAACGGCGCGCCGCTGGGATCCGTACTGACCGCGATGGTCACCCCCTTCGACTCCGAGATGCGCGCGGACGAGTCCGCGTTCGTCTCGCTGTTCCATCACCTCGTGCGGCACGGCTCCGACGGCATCGTGGCCTGCGCGACCACCGGGGAGGCTGCCACGCTGACCGATGAGGAACACCTGCGGCTCATCGGGCTGGCCTGCTCCGAGCGGCCGCCCGGAGCCACCGTGGTTGCCTCCACCGGGTCGAACAACACCGCGCAGGCTTGCGCGATGACAGAACGGGCGACCGAGCTCGGTGCCGACGCCATCCTGTCGGTCACCCCGTACTACAACCGCCCGAACCGGCGCGGGCTGCTGCGGCACTACTCGGAGATCTCGCGGGCGACGGACAAGCCCGTCTTCCTGTACAACATCCCTTCCCGCACCGGCATCGACATTCCCAACGACCTGCTCGCCGAGCTGGCCACCATCGAGCGGGTCGACTACGTCAAGCAGGCCAACAGCGCCAATCTGGCGCCGGTGGAGGGCCTCGGCGTCTACGCGGGCAACGACGACATATTCGCGCGCACGCTCGATCTCGGCGAGTGCGGTGGGGTCCTGGTCATCAGCCACATCGCCGGGGAACGGATCCGCAGGATGGTCGACGAGCCCGAGCGGCGCGCGGAGATCGACGCCTCGCTCAAGCCGCTGTACCAGGCTCTCGGGGTGACCACCAACCCGATCCCGATCAAGGCCGCGCTGAACATGCTGGGGATCCGGGTGGGTCCGCCGCGCCTGCCACTGGTGGAGGCCGACGAGGCGGAGAGCGAGGTAATCCGGAAGGCGCTGGTGGAGTGCGGGCTACTGGAGTAGCCGCGCTCACGCCGACGCGCGCACGACGAGGTGGGTGTCCAGCACGATACTCACCGGCTCCTGGCTGCCGGAGGCGATACCGTCGGCCAGTACCCGGGCCATCTCCGCGCCCATTCGCTCCGCGGGCTGGTGCACCGTGGTCAGCGGAGGCTCGGAGTGCTCGGACGCAGGGGAGTCGTCGTAGCCGATGACCGCGACGTCCTCCGGCACGCGCTTGCCGGACTCGCGCAGCACCCGCATCGCGCCCAGGGCCATCAGGTCGGAGGCGGCGAAGACCGCGTCGATGCCGGGATCGGTGTCGGTGAGCTGCCGCATGGCCCGTACCCCGCTGTCGTAGCTGAAGTCACCCGGCACGGTCAGTTCCGGGGAGGGGGCGCCTCCAGCCTCCCGCAGCGCGTCCTCGTATCCCCGGCGCCGGTCGAGACCGGCCATCATGTCCTGCGGCCCGGTGATCGTGGCGACGCGCCGTCGTCCAGCACCCAGCAGGTACCGCGTGGCGGCGCGGGCGCCGCCGATGTTGTCGATGTCGACGTAGCTGACCGGCTCGTCGCCCGTGCCGAGCGGGCGACCACCGTGTACGTAGCGCACACCCGCGGCGTCCAGCTGCGTCGGCAGCGTGTCGTCCCGGTGCTCGGAGATCAGCATCACGCCGTCCACGTGATGCGAGGTGAGGTACTCGGCCATCCGGGCATGTTCCTCGCGCGAGCCCGCGGTGGACAGCAGCAGCTGGAGGCCCTGCTGGCGCAGCGTCGCGCTCGCGCCGCGTACGACACGGGAGAAGAACGGCTCGGCGAAGACGCGCTCGTCGGGCTCCGAGATCACCAGCGCGACCGTGTCGGTCCGCCGGGTGACGAGTGTCCGGGCGGCGTGGTTGGGCACGTAGCCCAGTTCCTCGACGGCTCGCAGTACGGACTCGCGTGCCGCGGGGCTGACCTGCTGCGAGCCGTTGATGACGCGGGATACCGTCCCGCGACCCACGCCCGCACGTTCAGCCACCTGTTCCAGTGTCGGTCGCTGATGGCGAGCATTCATCGCGCCGCTCCTTACCGGATCGTCTCCTTCACCACCGTGTGCCGGTGTACGACGAGCACTGTGGAGACTACCCGGGAGCCGGTGCACCGCGCCGGGCGCGATGTCGCGGGTACATCGGTGCTCAGCCCTTGATCGCTCCATCCATGATCCCCCCGATGAGCTTGCGACCGAACACCACGAAGACGAGGAGCAGCGGGAGCGTGGCGAACGTGGCTCCGGTGAACATCAGCGCGAAGTCGCTGGTGTAGCCGAGGTTGAGGTTGTGGATCGAGACCTGGACGGTGGGGTTGTCCGGCCCGAGTACGGCGATCGGCCAGATGAACTCGTTCCAGTTCTGCATGAACGTGAGGATGCCGAGTACGACCATCGCGGGGCGCAGGGCAGGCAGGACGATGCTCCAGTAGGTGCGGAAGGTGGAACAGCCGTCCACGCGGGCCGACTCGATCAGCTCGTCCGGCACTCCCTGCAGCGCGTACTGGCGCAGCATGAACACGCCGAAGCCGGTGACCATGAACGGGACGATGACGGCACGCAGGTCGCCGCGCCAGTCGAAGGCGTCCATCATGATGAGCATCGGTACGACCGCCATCTGCACCGGCAGCATCATGGTCAGCACGATCCCGATCAGTAGCGCGTTGCGCCCGCGGAAGCGGAGCTTGGCAAGGGCGAAGCCGGCAAGCGAGCAGAAGAACACCACGGACACGGTCGTGGTCGTGGCGACGATCGCCGAGTTCAGCAGGCCGGTCGTGAAGTTCGCCGCGGGGTTCTCCAGCGTCCGTACCACGTTGCCGGCGAACTGCCCGCCGGGAAGGACGGCCGGTGGCCGTTGGGCGATCGCCTGGTTTCCCCTCGTCGCCACGACGAACATCCAGTACAGCGGGAATGCCGAGAAGAGGAGTACCAGCGACAGCGCGATATAGGTCAGTGGTCCGGCTTCGCGCAGCGGGCCGCTCGCCGAGCGGCGGGGCCTGTTCGTGGTACGTGGCCCGGCGGGGGTGCCCGCCGCGGAGCGGGTTGGTGCGTAGACACTCACGTTCTGCTCCTCGTCTCAGGTCGCGCTGCGGATACGGCTGATGAACAGCACGTTGATGACGGCGAAGATCACGATCAGCACGAAGATGATCCAGGAGATGGCCGCGCCGTACCCGAAGTTGTCCAGTTGCCTGGCCTCCTCGAACATGAGCATCGCGACCGTCTGGAACTGGTTCTGGTTCCCACCGCGGTAGTCGGCCGAGAAGATCACCGGCTCGGTGAACAGCTGCATCTGGCCGATGGTGGCGATGATGACGGTGAACATGATCGTGGGACGGACCATCGGAACGGTGATCTGCCAGAACTGCCGCAGGCGGGAGGCGCCGTCGATCGCCGCGGACTCGTACAGGTCCCTGGGGATCGCCTGCATCGCGGCCAGGTAGATCAGCGTGTTGAAGCCGAGCCACCTCCAGTCGATCATGACGGCGATCGCGACCCAGGAAGCCAGGCGGTTGGAGCGCCAGTCGATCCCGTCGAGCCCGAAGGACTCCAGCGACAGGTTGATCAATCCGAAGTCACGTCCGAAGAGCTGGCCGAAGACGATCGCCATCGCGGCGATGGATGTGACGTACGGGAGGATGACTCCCATCCGGAAGAAGCCGCGCCAGCGGAGCTGCCGGTTCAGCGTGTCGGCGAGGAAGAGCGCGATCAGCAGCTGCGGCACGATCGCGACCACGAAGATGCCCAGCGTGTTGAGCAGGGCGTTCCAGAACTTGGCGTCGGTGACCAGGAAGGCGTAGTTGTCCAGCCCCGCGAATCCCGCCTTGCCCCCGATGAAGCTCCAGTCGTGCAGCGATACCCAGAAGGTGAACAGCATCGGGAACACGCCGAAGATGCCGAACAGCAGGAAGTACGGGGCGATGAACAGGTAGGGCGAGAAGCGCCGGTCGAATCGGCCCCGCAGGGACTGCCAGCGGGTGCGCCGCTCCTGGCGCGGTTCGCCCGCAGGGGCGTCGCCCGGCACCGGCGGTTCCCGGTCCGGCACGGTCCCGGCGCCTTTCACGATCTTCACGGTCGAGACCTCCAGCTCGGTCGGGGAGGCCGTGGCGGGCCGGGACCCGGTGGCCCGCCACGGCACCGTCCGCACAGTGGTGTGTTAGCGCACCGCTCGCTCGGCTTCGGCGAGGGCGTCCTGCCATGCCTGTTCGGGGTCGATCTCGCCGCGCTGCATGTCGTCGATGTACGCGCCGACCGCCTCGTGCACGCCGACGTGTCCGGACCCCATGTAGTACGGCTGCAGATCCAGCGCTCCCTCGGCGAAGATCTCGCCGGTGGGAGCGTCGTTGAAGTACTCCCTCGTCCAGCCCTGGACCTCGTCCATCTCCAGCGTCTCCACGGATGACGGGAGGTTACTCGCTTCCTCCCACGCCCCCAGATGACCTTCGGTGCTGGTCAGGAACTTCGCGAGCTCGGCGGCCTCCTCGGGGTGCTCCGACTGCGTGGGCACGGCGAGCCAGGAACCTCCCCAGTTGCCGCCCTCGCCGGGAACCCCGGCGACGTCCCAGAGTCCCTCGCCCGCGTCCCCGGCGCTCTCCTCGACCTGTCCCAGCATCCACGCGGGGCACGTCATGGTGGCGAAGGTGCCGGCCTGGATCCCGGCGTTCCAGTCGTCGGAGAAGGTGTCCAGCGCGGCGGTGAGGTCCTCCTCGGCGAGCCGTGCCGCGTAGTCGAACGCCTCCTTGACCACCGGGTTGGAGTCCATGATCAGCTCGTCGTCCCGGTTGAGGTAGATGGCGTCGCCTGCCTGCCGGGTGATGGCGGTGTAGAACTGCCCGACGTCGTCGACGAACGCCTCGTCCATCCCGGCGTCGCGGAATTCGAGGCCGACCTCGAGGAAGTCCTCCCAGGTCTGCCAGGTCTCGGTGAGCTCGTCCCGGTCGGTGGGCAGCCCGGCCTCCTCGAACAGGTCCCACCGGTAGCAGATCGCCAGGCTGCCGACGTCGGTTCCCAGGCCGATGAGCCGCCCGTCGGAACTGTGCCCGAGCTCCCACTTCCAGTCCAGGAAGTGCTCCTCCATCTCGCCTGCGCCGTAATCGTAGAGGTCGTGGAAGGCATCCCCCTGTTCCAGCATCTTCGCCATATGGGCCTCTTCGAGGGCAACCACGTCGCCCGCTCCGCTGCCCGCGGCGATGTTCTGTTCCAGCGCCTCGGCGTAGTCCGGGTGCTCGCCGGTGACGCGGTGATCCACCGTGTAGCCGGTCTCCTCCTCGAACCGGGAGATCAGCTCGTCGTATCCGAAGGTGCCGAACGTCTCGAGTACAAGGTGGACATCACCTCCCGTGGACTCTCCGGCCTCGTCGGCCTCACCGTTGCCGCACGCCGCCACAGCGAGTAGCGCCGCGCTCCCTGCCATCGCGGTGGCCGCTCGTCCACCGCGCCTGCCTCGTGTCATCATCTGCGCCCCCTTCTCGGGCGAATCCTCGGACGAACTGCGGCTCAGCCGGTAGGGCTGTGCCGGAACAGCGTGTTCGTGTCACGGCACTCCACTGTTGGGAGCGCTCCCAACAACACAATCGGCTGATGTGACTTACGTCAATCCCCGCGGTGCCGCCGCAACACAACCGTTACCGCCATTCGCTGCCCGCGCCGCGGGGCCGGTGATGCGGCCGCGGCGATCGGCCCTGGTGTACCGCATGCGGTCGCGCTTGACATCGGCTCGGCTGGTGTGGTCATGTGAGTTGGGAGCGCTCCCAAACATGGATATCCCCGGGGGTGGCTCGGTAGCGCATCGGTGGCGGCGGCTCGTCGGGGTGGACGTGATCGACCGGCACGTGACCGGCGGGATGACGGAAGGTGCTGTGACGGGATGACGGGTTCGAGCTCGACCGCCTCGGGGCTCCGGGTGACGGCGGAGACCGGAAGGGGTAGCGGGGTCGGTGGCACGTTTCCCACGGGTTTCCTGTGGGGCGCGGCGACATCGGCTTACCAGATCGAGGGGGCGGCGCTGGCCGACGGGCGTGGACCGTCCATTTGGGATACCTTCAGTCACACGCCCGGCAGGACGCTCGCGGGCGAGACCGGTGACGTCGCCGCCGATCACTACCGGCGCTACCGGGAGGACGTGGCGCTGATGGCGGAGCTGGGTCTGCAGGCCTACCGGTTCTCGATATCCTGGCCGCGAGTGCAGCCGGACGGGTCGGGCGGGGTGAACCAGCGAGGCCTGGACTTCTACCGCAGGCTCGCCGACGAACTGCTGGAGCACGGGATCCAGCCGTGGCCGACGCTGTATCACTGGGACCTGCCGCAACCGCTGGAGGATGCCGGAGGCTGGCCGGTGCGCGATACGGCCGGGCGGTTCGCCGAGTACGCGCTGCTCGTGCACGAGGCGATCGGGGACCGGGTGGAGAGCTGGGCAACCCTGAACGAACCCTGGTGCTCCGCGTTCCTCGGCTACGCCTCCGGGGAGCACGCGCCGGGCAGGCAGGAGCCCGCGGCCGCCGTGCGGGCGGCGCACCACCTGCTACTGGGACACGGCATGGCCGCTCGGGGACTGCGCGAGGCGGGTGCCCGCAGGGTGGGGATCATCCTCAACCTGTACCCGGTCGAGCCTGCCTCGCCGTCCGATGCGGACGCCGACGCGGCGCGGCGCATCGACGGGCTGCACAACCGGTTCTTCCTCGACGCCGTGCTGCGGGGGCACTACCCGGACGACGTCGTGGAGGACCTGAACGCGGTGAGCGACCACGCGCACGTGCGCGAGGGCGACCTGCCGCTCATCTCGACCCCGCTGGACATGGTCGGGGTCAACTACTACAGCAGTCACGTGGTCGCCGGTCCGGACGGTGCGGCGGCTCCGGCCACGCACAGCCCGCTGGTGGGTGGCGCATCGCCGTACCCGGGCAGCGAGACCGTGCGTTTCGCCTCACGCGACTACCCGGTGACCGCGATGGGCTGGGAGATCGACGGTCCGGGCCTGACCGAGCTGCTCGGCCGGTTGGGCCGCGAGTACCCGGCGATACCGCTCTACATCACCGAGAACGGCGCGGCGTTCGAGGACGCGTGGCTCGACGGTCGAGGCGTGGTCGACACGGACCGCGTCACCTACATCGAGACGCACCTGCGGGCGTGCCGCGAGGCGATCGCGGCCGGGGTTCCGGTACGCGGGTACTTCGTGTGGTCGTTGCTGGACAACTTCGAGTGGGCATGGGGGTACTCGCGCAGGTTCGGCGTGGTCTACGTGGACTACGAGACGCAGCGGCGTGTGCCGAAGCTCAGCGCGCGGTGGTACGCAGGCGTGATCCGGCGCAACGGCCTGCCTGGCGGGTCCGGTGAGTGAGTACGAAGGGCTGTCGTACGGCGAAGGCAGGCGTGCCAGGTAGGAGGAAGGAACCGAATGGCCCCAGTCAGCTATGACAAGACCAGCAAGGTGTACGCGGGTGCTGAGCACGCTGCCGTGGACTCCCTCGACCTCCGGGTCGGCGATGGCGAGTTCCTCGTGCTCGTCGGACCGTCCGGCTGCGGCAAGTCCACCTCGCTGCGGATGCTCGCCGGCCTGGAGGAGGTCGACAGCGGCGCGATCCGTATCGGTGACCGCGACGTGACCGGGTTGCCTCCGAAGGAACGGGATATCGCGATGGTCTTCCAGAACTACGCGCTCTACCCGCACATGGACGTCGCGCAGAACATGGGGTTCGCGCTGAAGGTGGCAGGAGTGCCCAAGTCGGAACGGGACAGGAGGGTGGGTGAGGCGGCCAGGCTGCTGGACCTGGAGGAGTATCTCGATCGCAAGCCGAAGGCGCTGTCGGGTGGCCAGCGGCAGCGGGTGGCGATGGGCAGGGCGATCGTCCGCGAGCCCGAGGCATTCCTGATGGACGAGCCGCTGTCCAACCTCGACGCCAAGTTGCGCGTGTCCACCCGCACGCAGATCGCGGCTTTGCAGCGCCGCCTGGGCACCACCACCGTCTACGTCACGCACGACCAGGTGGAAGCGATGACCATGGGTGACCGGGTGGCGGTGCTCAAGGACGGCACGCTGCAGCAGTGCGACACCTCGCGGAGGCTGTACGAGGAGCCTGCGAACATGTTCGTCGCCGGGTTCATCGGGTCGCCAGCGATGAACCTGTGCGAGGCGCCGGTGGTCGACGGCGGGGTGGAGCTCGGTGGCGCGCGGGTACCGGTGCCGCGTGCCGTGGTGCACCTGGCCACCGCCGAGGGCGCGAGCTCGGTGGTGGTGGGTTTCCGGCCCGAGTCGCCCGAGCTGGTCGGCGCCGGTGCGGACGGCTTCACGGCCACCGTGACGATGGTGGAGGAGCTGGGCTCGGACGCCTACTGCTACGCCACCGTGGAGCGGGACGATCCCACGCTCGGCGACGTCGGGATCATCATCCGCGTCGACCCGCGGGCCGCGCCTGCCGCCGGTGAGGTGCTCCGGCTGCGGATCCCGCCGGGGGAGGTGCACACGTTCTCCGCACGGACCGGCGAACGCATCGTGCGGTGACCCGGGTCTGCCGGCTCGCTCAGCTCCTGCCGGGGCCGTGCCGGGTGGCTGGTTTCCAGTGCCGTTCGGTCACGAGCGGCTGCCCCGGGGTGAGCAACGCCAGGCTCGCCGGGTCGTCCCCGGTCGCCGCCAGGTCGGTCAGGAAGGTGCACTCCGGGGTCATCGCATCCGCCGGGGCGGCGCGCAGCCGCGCGGGCTCCCAGGGTGCCGAGACGACCATGTCCCGCAGGCCGAGCCGCAGCCCCTGGCCAGTCGCCTTCATGAGCGCCTCCTTGCGCGCCCAGTAGCGCAGGAACGCCCGTTCCTTCCCGGCCGGGTCGATCGTGGCGATGGTGGCGCGCTCGCTGTCGGCGAGCGTGTAGTCGGCAAGGCGGTCGACGGACCCGGCCGAGCGTTCGGCCGGGGACTCGACGTCCAGGCCGACCGGGACCCCGTCGGCCAGCGCGACGCCGACCCACTCGCCGGAATGCGTAATGGACAGCTCGAGCCGGTCGCCCGGCGAGCCCGCTGCGGACACGGCGGGCTTGCCGTGCGGCTTGCCGCAGGCGGCACAGGTGGCGTCCAGGGTGACCGCCGCCGGTGGCACGCCCAACCGTTCGCCGACCGCGTGCTTGGCGAGTACCCGGCCGGTCAGGAAGCGGCGCCGGTCCGCGTCGAGCCGGTAGGCCCGGTACCTCCCGAGTTCGACCTCGTCGAGGTACAGGAGCAGCTCGTCGCCTGCCGGGAGCGGCCGGGACCACAGCACCGCGCATTCCACGGTGGCAGCCTACGCGAAGTCGGCAGAGCCGACGGCTCCCCACGTCGTCAGCACGATCTCCCTGCAGACATCCACATCGGGAGCCGCCGGCTCGGTGGGGCCGAGCGCTCGCAGCGCCAGCAGGGCGTACTCGCGGGCGAGGTCATCCAGCGGCATCGGGCCGGTCGAGGAGTACCAGCGCGCGACGCCGCTGCACATCTCGAGCAGGCCGCGCCGGGCGACGCCGTCGGGGTCGGCACGGAACGCGCCGGAGTGCCTGCCATCGGCGATGGCGTCGGCCCACAGCCGCTCGTAGCTGTCCCGCGCGGCCACGACGGACCGGCGTAGCGCGGGGGACAGCGAGTTGACCTCGTTGTCCACGACCGCGGTCTCCTGGGCCCGCTCGGCGTGCGCGAGCACGTGCAGCGCGACGAGCCTGCCGAGCCGTTCGGTGGGGTCGTCGACCGATGCGACCGCCTCGCGTCCCGCGGACACCAGGCGCCGCAGGCAGTCGTGCATGATCTCGGCGAGCAGCGCCTCCTTGGTGCCCATGTAGTGATAGAGGCTGGCCGAGGACAGCTGCGCGTGCTGGGCCAGCTCGCGGATGCCGACGCCGTGAAACCCCTTGCGCGCGAACAGCTCCACCGCCACCCGGTGGATGCGTTCACCGGTGGTGTTCACCACCATCGTTGTTTCCCCCTGTCATAAGAGCCTACCCACGGTTCGTCGCCCCCGGCGAGCTGTCCCTTGGCGACCCGCTCGGACGGCGTCATGGGTAGCTTATCGGCAAAACGCCAGTAGCGTGGCACCTTGAAGTAAGCGAGCTTCGCCGCGCAGAACAGGGCGAGGGACTCGGGGTCCGGGCCCGCGGCGCCCTCGGCGAGCACGATGTGGGCCTGGATCTCCTCGCCGCGCAAGTCGTCGGGCACCGCCGTCACCGCGGCGATGTCCACGTCCGGGTGCAGCGTCAGCGCGTGCTCCACCTCGTCCGCGGAGATGTTCTCGCCGCTGCGGCGGATCATGTCCTTGGTGCGGCCCACGTAGTACACGCGCCCCGCCTCGTCCATTCGCGCCAGATCCCCGGTGTGGAACCAGCCGTCCCGGAAGGCGTGCGCGGTGACCTCGGGTCGGCCGTGGTAGCCGAGCATCAGCCCGGTGCCGCGGATCGCGAGTTCCCCTGTCCGGCCGCGGGGTGCCGCACCACCGTGCGAGTCGAGGATCATCACCTCGCGGTCCCGGATCGGGGTGCCCACGCATCCGGTGCCGACGAGCTCGTCGTGTTCGTGCTCGCGTACCCGTAGGTCGGCACCGGTCTCGGTCATGCCGAACGCCTCGAACCACGGGACGCCCCAGCGGCGCTCCAGCTCGGCGTGCAGTTCGGGGGGAACGGCCGAGGCGTGGATGGCGCGGACCGAGTGATCCCTGTCATTCTCGGCGGCCGGCTGGCGTAGCAGTGCGGTCGGCATCAGCCCCAGGCAGTAGAACCATGTCACGCCGTGCTGCCGGACCTTCTGCCAGAACGTCGACGGGTGGAAGCGATCCAGCACCACGAGCCGTGCCCCGGAGGTCAACCCTGTCACGACATTCCATTGTGGATCGATGTAGTGGAACGGCTGGGCGGTGAGGGTGATGTCGTCCGGTGTGAGGTGCGGCGACTCCTCGACCATGCTCCTGGCGATCGTCGTCCAGTACCGGTGTGGCAGCACGCAGCCCTTCGGCGATCCCGTCGTGCCGGAGGTGTACTGGATGTTGACCGGCTGTTCGGGTGCGGGACCGGCGGGCAGGCCGTGCTGCCGGGTGGTGTAGAGGTCTCGCGGGCGGATCACCTCGGGTGCGTGGCGCAGGCCGGTGATCCCGCGGAGCAGCTCGGTGAACTCGTCGGCGGCCACCACCAGGCGCGCCCCCGAGTCGTCGAGCACGTGCGCCGCGTCCAGCTCGCGGTAGTTGGTGTTCACCGGGACCAGCACGGCGCCCAGCCTCGCGAGCGCGAGCCACAGCAGCGGGAAGTCCGGCTCGTTGCGCAGCATCGCGGCGACCCGGTCACCCGGCGCGACACCGTACGCGGTCAGCCCGGCCGCGAGCGCGGTGCTGTCCCGGTGGACGTCGGCGTAGCTGTACCGCTGCCCTGTGCCGTCGAAGACCCACGCGATGCGGTCCGGCCACAGCTCGGCGGCGCGGGAGGTCAGGGTGGCGAGGTCCTCGACGTGCTCGATCGCGACGCTCACGGCCGGTGCCCTCCCTTGTCCTTGTCGTGGTTCGCGGCGGCAGGCAGCGCCGCCTCGCCGGAGGTCTCGGTGATCATCGCGTGGCTCACCTCCAGCTCGAGGGCGGCGTCCACGGTACTGTCCGTGCCCGCGTCCAACGCGCGCTTCGCCAGCGCGGCGGCGACCGGGTTGCCGGCGATCTCGCTCGCGTGCCGCAGGGCCGTAGGCAGCAGCTCCGCTTCCTCGACCACGGTGCTGACCATGCCGAGCCGCGCCGCCGTCGGCGCGTCCAGGTCGCCACCGAGCAGCACGAGCTCCTTGGCCTTGAGGGGTCCCAGGAGCGCGGGTAGCAGGCGGGAGGCCGCTCCTGTGACGCTGAGCCCGAGCCCGACCTCGGGGAAGCGGAACACCGCGTCGCGGGCGGCGAGCACGAGGTCGCAACCGATCGCGAACTCGGCCCCCGCGCCGATCGCGTAGCCGTGCACCGCGGCCAGCACCGGCTGGCGCAGGTTCCGGATGCGCCGCGTGACGGCCTGGAGCCGCTCCAGCCGCGCGCGCGAGTCACCTTCCGGTAGCGGCTCCTTGAGGTCGTGCCCGGCGCAGAACGCGCGCCCGCGTCCGGTGAGGACCACCGCACCCGGTGCGGGGTCGGCGGCGTCGATGGCGTCGAGCGCGGCGAGGAGGTCGTCGACCAGCTCGGGGACGACGGCGTTCCGGCGCTCCGGCCGGTTCAGCCGGATCGTGGCGACCCCGTCGGCTATGTCGACGTCCACCGTGCGTGGTCGTTGCGGCTGTGGCATGGGTGCCAGTCTAGACGAATCTATCGACCGATCGATAGGCTTCCGGTATGTGTGATCGGGTGCGGGCGGCGGGTGAGTGCCGGTGAACTCGACGAGCTTCGCGGTGGACACGGTGTTCGCGGGCGCCCGCGTGCTGGTCGGGCACGAGCTGCGCCCGGAGCGCGCGGTGGCAGTCCACCACGGCAGGGTCGTGGCGGTGGGCGAGCGGGCGGCAGCGCTGCCCGCCCGCGAGCGTGTCGACCTGGCCGGAGCCACCGTCGTGCCGGGGTTCCACGACGCGCACAACCACATGGCCTGGTACGGCATGGGGCTGAACGAGCTCGACCTCGGTGCGGGCAGCTGCGGCTCGGTGGAGGACGTGTACGCCGCCGTGGCACGCGAGGCCGCGGGCCGGCCCGCGGGCACCTGGATCAACGGACGTGGCTACGACCAGACGAAGCTCGCCGGTGGACACCCCACGCGTGCGGGACTCGACCGGGCAGCCCCGGACCACTACGTCCGCCTCGCGCACACCACGGGGCACATGTGTGTGGTGAACTCCGCGGTGCTGGACCGGCTCGACCTGTCGGCGGTGCCGGACGGCGGGGACGTCGTCCTCGACGACGCCGGACTCCCGACGGGGTTGCTGCGCGAGCGCGCGCAGCGGCTACTGGACCCGTTGCTGTATCCGGTCCCGCTCACCGACGTCACCGCGGGCATCGCCCGCGCGAGCGAGCGCTACCTCGCGGAGGGCATCACCAGCGTCCAGGAGGCCGGGATCGGGCGTGGCCTGGTGGGCAGTACTCCTGTGGAGCTGGCCGCGTACCAGCGTGCGCGCGAGTCGGGGCAGCTCGGCGTGCGCACCACGCTGATGGTCTCCGCGGACTCGCTGCACCCGCTGGAGCAGTGCGAGGGCGACTCCGCCGACTTCGGGCTCGACCTGGGTGTGCGTACCGGTTTCGGGGACGAGTGGCTGCGCATCGGCCCTGTGAAGCTGTTCGCGGACGGCTCGCTGGTGGGGCGTACCTGCGCGATGCACGAGCCGTTCGCCGGGGAGCCGGGCAACACCGGCTACTTCCAGACCGACGAGGCCGCGATCGCCGATATCGTGCTGCGTGCGCACCGCTGCGGGTGGCAGGTGGCCACGCACGCCATCGGTGACCGGGCGGTCTCGGTGGTGCTCGACGCCTACGAGGCCGCGCTGGCCGCGCATCCTGCCACTGACCACCGGCACCGTATCGAGCACTGCGGTGTGCTCGGCGACGCCGACCTGCGCCGCCTCGCGGGGCTCGGTCTCATCCCGGTGCCGCAGGGACGGTTCGTCAACGAGATCGGCGACGGGATGCGCGGCGCTCTCGGTGCCGGGCGGGAGAACCTGTGCTACCGGCAGCGCAGCTTCCTCGAAGCGGGCTGCGTGCTGCCGGGCAGCTCGGACCGGCCCGTCGTGGCGGGCGCCCCGCTGCTGGGTATCGCCGATCTGGCGCGCAGGTACACCGCGAGCGGGTACCTGCTCGGCGAGGACGAGCGGATCGCCCCCGTGCAGGCGTTGCGCGCCTACACGTACGGCTCGGCCTACGCGGCGTTCCGGGACCGCGACCTCGGCGTGATCGAACCGGGCAAGCTCGCCGACTTCGCCGTGCTCTCCGACGACCCGACCGTGGCGGAGAACCTGGATACCGTGCGGGTCGAGGCCACGGTGGTGGGCGGGCGGATCGTTCACGAGCGCTCCGGATGACGCGCACCGGCACACGCCGGTGCGCCCGTGGGACGACGAGGCACAGGAAGGGGAGGACAGCGATGCCCGTGCGGGACGCGTGGCCGTCGGATCTCGACGAGATCTGCGGGATGATCGAGGAGCATGCCGAGTACGAGGGCAACACGAGCCTGCGGCTGGACCGCGCGGCGATGGAGGGGTACCTGTTCGGTGCGCATCCCAAGGCCTGGGTGCTGCTGGCGCATCCCGAGGGCGCGCCGGAGTCCGTGGCGGGGTTCGCGTTCTGCTGCTGGAACTTCTCCACCTGGGAGGGCAGGCCCGGGATCTGGATGGACGACCTGTTCGTCCGGCCCCGTTACCGCCGCGACGGGTTCGGCTACCAGCTGCTCACCGAGCTGCGATCCCGGACGGACGGCCGCGTCGAGTGGGAGATGCAGGACGGCAACAGCAAGGCAGCGGCCTTCTACGAACGGCTCGGCGCCTACCCGGTGACCGGCTGGACACGGTACCGCTGGAAACCCCGGTAGCGGGCCGGGTCGTATCGTGGGGGCATGGCTGAGGAGTTGGACCGGCGGTCCTCGTCGATAGAGGACTACGTCAGGGTCATCTACGGGCTCGCGGAGCGCGGCGAGGAGGTCACCAACACCTCCCTGGCCGCACGGCTGCAGGTCAGCCCGTCCTCGGCGTCCGGAATGGTGACGAAGCTGTCCCAGCAGGGCCTGGTCGCGCACGTGCCGTACCGGGGGATCGGGCTGACCTCGCAGGGGTACGCGCTGGCCCGTTCCGTGCTGCGCAGGCACCGCCTCATCGAGACGTTCCTGGTCTCGGAGCTGGGCTACACCTGGGACGAGGTGCACGCCGAGGCCGACGCGCTCGAGCACGCCGTGTCCGACCTGCTGGTCAACCGCATCTCGGCGAAGCTCGGCAACCCCCAGCGGGATCCGCACGGCGACCCGATCCCCGCGCACGACGGCACCGTCGAGGAGCTGGAGACCCGCCAGCTGCACGAGCTCGAGCCGGGCGTGGTCGGCGAGATCGTGCGGGTCTGGGACACCGACCCCGAGCTGCTGCGGTTCCTCGCCGACCGGGCGATCGGGCTGGGCGCGCGCATCGAGGTGCTCGAGCGGCAACCCTTCGGAGGGCCCCTTGTCGTCAAGGTCGGCGCACCCCCTTCGGAGGCCACGCACGCCCTCGGCACCGAGGCCGCCCAGGCCCTCTCGGTAGCCGTGCTCTAGTACCCCGCCGTGTCTGCCGGCCCGGCATGCCGTGTCGGGCACTACGGCACCCCGTGTTGGGCACTACGGCACTCTGTGTCGGCCGATCGGACACCCCGTGTCGGCCTGCGTAGCCGTCACCCGCCACCGATCCACGCCCTGGATGCCGGAAGTGTGTCTTGACGCGAGGATCATCCGTTCGGTGGCATCCTGAGGTTCGACACCGCCGAGGACACGGGAGGTCGGCTTGCGAACGATCGGACTGCTGGGTGGCATGAGCTGGGTGAGCAGCGCCGAGTACTACAGGCTGCTGAACGAACGTACGAGCGACGTGCTCGGCACGCCCCATTCCGCGCCGTGCGTGCTGTACTCGGTGGACTTCGCCGAGATCGAGCGGATGCAGGCCGACGGGCGGTGGGACGAGGCCGCCGTCCTGCTCGGCGACGCCGCCCGTGCGGTCCGGTCGGCAGGCGCCGAGCTGCTGGTGCTGTGCACCAACACCATGCACAAGGTCGCGGACGAGATCCAGGCGGTGATCGACATCCCGCTGCTGCATCTCGCCGACGTGACGGCCCGTGCCGTGCTGGACGCCGGTATCACCAGGGTGGGGCTGCTCGGGACCGCCTACACCATGGAGCAGGACTACTACCGCGCCCGTGTCGAGCGGCACGGCCTGGAGGTGCTCGTGCCCGGCGCGGACGACCGGGCCACGGTGCACAGGATCATTTTCGACGAGCTGGTCAACGGCACGATCTCGGAGGCGTCCCGCCGGACCTACCAGGAGATCATCGCCGGGCTCGGCGAAGCCGGCGCGGAAGGAGTGATCCTCGGCTGCACCGAGATCGAGCTGTTGATCGGCCGTTCCGACAGCCCGCTGCCGACCTTCCCCACCACCCGCCTGCACGTCGACGCCGCGATCGCGGCGGCACTCGACGAGCGCACGGGAGCCGCGCAGTCCTGAGCCCCGCGGACCACCGCCCGCCGCTGACGCGCCCCTCGGTAGCCCGGCGCCGGGCGCGGCCTACGACTTCCACCGGTTTCCGATCCTGATCGTGCAACAACTAGGTTGCACATCATCCGTCGATGTGCAACTGTATAGTTGCACATCTTGCGCCGAGTGAAGGAGTAGCTGTGAACGCAGATCGGATCGAACGCGACATACTGATCGGGGCCCCGGTGGAGCGGGTCTGGCCGCTGGTGGCCGAACCCGGGTTCTGGGCGGCTGACGAGGCGAACCTGTCCGGCGCGATGGCCGAGGAAGGCGAAGTGACGGTCGTCAAGCACACCGAGCACGGCGAATTTCCGGTGCGTGTGGAGAAGGTGGAGCCACCGACATACGTGGCGTATCGCTGGGTGAGTGCGTTCCCCGGGGAAGCGCTGCGCGAGGACAACAGCACCCTTGTGGAGTTCACGTTGACCGCGGAGGGCGACAAGACCCGGCTACGCGTGGTGGAGAGCGGGTTCGCGTCACTGAACACGTCGGAGGACAACCGCCAGAACGTGATCAAAGATCACGCCAACGGTTGGCCACAGTGTCTCGATGCATTGAAGACGCGCGCCGAGCAGTCCCGGGTGTGATGGAGGAACGTGACGACACTGTGGAAACCGTCGACAGCGTGCTCGCTGCGCTGTCGGACCCGCGAAGGCGGCAGTTGCTCGACTTGCTCGCCGAACAGGGGGAGGCCACCGCGACGACCCTCGCCGAGCGACTCCCCGTCTCCCGGCAGGCGGTGGTCAAGCACCTCGCGACCCTCGACGCCGCTGGACTGGTCTCGGTAAGCCGGGTCGGACGCGAGGTGCGGTACGCGATCCGGACGGCAGGTGTGAACGCGACAGCCCAGTGGATGGCCGCGCTCGCGGACGACTGGGACCGGCGACTGGCGAAGATCAAGCGTGTCGCCGAGGCGGCCGAACGAGATTCACGCTCGCCACGACACGACTGACAAGGACGATGCACGCGATGGATACGACAGCACTTCGCGGTTCTTATGACAGGTTGCTCGATGTGGCCGCGATCCCGGATCTCGGCGATGCCGCCGACGGAGGATGGAACGCCGATCAGATCCTGGCCCACATCCTCAGTGTCGATGCCGGGATCGCCTCGGTCGCACTCGGTGTCGTCTCGGGCGCACGCCCCGCCTTCGACAACCGGATCTCCCTCGACACCTGGAATCTCGACCGGATCATCGCCGAGCACTCCGGCAGGGTGGAACTCATCGATCACGTACGGAGCCAGGCCACCGTCCTGTGTGACATCGCCGACCAACTCCACGACACAGCCGCCGCTGTTCTGGTGCCTTCGTTCCTGCTGTCCAACGATGCGCTCGTGCTGGACCAGCCGATCCCGCTCGCCGACCTCATCGATGGTCTCGCCGAGAACCACGTACCCGCGCACACCCGACAACTCCTCGACCTTCGAGTTCCCGGGAACACCTGAGGTCGGCGAAACGAGTCATCCTGTCCGGCGAGGAGGGCGTTGTTCGTCCTGTCGGATCCGGAGTACGTGCGGTGGCGCGATCCGGTGACGGATGGTGTCAAGCCCGCGACGCGAATGCTGCGCGAGCTACTCATTGAGCCCTTCGGCCTGCCGTGAGTCGCGGGCGCGATCCCCGTCAGCCGGAAGGGGAGAGCACAACGACGGGTATCTCGCGGTCGGTCTTGCGCTGGTAGGCGCGGTAACGGTCGTTGTTGACCTCGTTGACGATCTCCCACAGCCGCGCGTAGTCCTCGTCTGCGGGGTACACCGGCCGGGCGGTGACGGGGATCCGGTCGCGCCCGACCTGGATCTCGCACTGCGGGTTCGCGGTGAGGTTGTGCAGCCACGCCGGTGCCTTGCGCGCACCCCCGTTGGAGGCGGTGATCAGGTAGCGGTCCCCGTCGGAGGCGTAGGTCAGCGCGGACGTGCGCGTCTGGCCCGTGCGGCGCCCGGTGCAGCGCAGCAGCAGTGAGGGCGGCATGCCCGGCACGTGGTGGCCGAGGCGACCGCCGCTGCGCTCGTAGATGAGCTGGTGCAGGGCCAGCGTCCTGACGAAGGTCTTGGTCAGCAGCTTGTCCATCGCCGCCGAGTTTACGCGCCAGTAGGTAAGGCTGTTGCGGCTAGCTCGACGTGCCGTTGATCAGGAGGCGCACCGAGAGCTCGAGGCGCTGGTGCACGTCGGAGGCCGAGGCGCGCCTGCTGACCCATGCGATGAGGTTGGCCATCCACACATCGGCGATGAGGTGAAAGATCGCCCGATCGTGTTCGGTGGGCTCCTTCTTGCCCATGGCGGTGGCGAACATGTCCTCCATCAGCCCGCCGACCAGCTCGACCTCGGCTGCCGCCGTGGTGTCGGCGAACATGAACGCGCGCACCATCGCCTCGGTCAGATGCGGGTCCCGCTGCAAGGCACGCGTGGTCTTGCCGAGCACGAAGACCAGCCGGTCCCCCGGGGTGTCCCCGGGGATCGTCGTGCGTTCGAGTTTGTCCCTCGTCTGCTGGAACTCGCGCGCGAGCCCGGCGACCAGCAGGTGCACCTTGGACGGGAAGTACCGGTACAGGGTGCCCAGTGCGACCTCGGCCTTGTCGGCGACCGCGCGCATCTGCACGGCGTTGTAGCCACCGCTGGCGGCCAGTGCGAGCGTCGCGTCGATGATGCGCTTGCGCCGGTCGCGCTGCGCCGGTGACCCGGGTTCCTCACCTTTCGGGGTGGGAATCTCGGAGGATTGTGGATTGGCCTTGGGCGGCACGGGATGTTCCCCCTTGCGCGACGTCAGGAGCGTTCCGTGCTCAGGATACAACCACGGAACCTGTTTCAGTGTCAGTGGTCGGCGGCGGTTCGTTGATCATCGGTGATGGCAGGACGGGATATCGACCATGCACTATAACATGTTCTAGTATCGTGTGGCGGGAACAACGTATGTGGAGGAACTGTGCCGCTCGCCATCACGGATACCCAGCAGGCCCTGGCCTCATCGGTGCGCGACTGGACCGCGCGTACCGGCACGCTCGACGCGGTACGCGCCGCTGAGGGGCGCGGAGTCACCCCGGACTCCTCCGGCAGCGGCTGGCACGACCTCGCCGCGATCGGTGTGCTCGGCATCGCCGTGCGCTCCGAGCTCGGTGGTGCGGGCGGCGCGGTCACCGACGCCGCCGCTGCCCTCGAGGAGGCCGCCGCGGGTCTGGCACCCGGCCCGGTGCTGCCCACCGCGCTCGCTGCGCTCCTGCTCGACCGCGCCGGAGGTCCGGCAGCGACCAAGGAGATCACCCCGCAGCTGGCCGCGGGTGAGGCCCACGCGGGCGTGGCGCTCGAACCGACCGGCGTCACCGCGCGACGTGCGCACGGGGGCGGGTTGGTCGTCTCCGGCGAGGCCGGGATCGTGTTCGGCGCCGACTCGGGTGCCCACCTGGTGCTTTCCGCGGACGTGGACGGCGCGCCGACGTGGTTCGTGCTCGCGCCAGGCCGGGAGGGAGTGACCGTGCGGCCGTGCACGCCGGTGGACTTCTCCAGGACGGCGGCGCGGGTGCGGCTCGACGAGGTCGCGGTACCCGCGGACGCGATCCTGGACACCCTCTCCACCGGGCACGTCCGCGACACCGCGGCCACCCTGGCGAGCGCGGAAGCCTCCGGCATCGCCAGGTGGTGCGTGCGCACGGCGAGCGAGTACGCGACCACCCGTGAACAGTTCGGCCGACCCATCGGGTCGTTCCAGGCCGTCAAGCACCTGTGTGCGACCGCGCTGTGCCGCGCGGAACAGGCGACGGCACTGGCCTGGGACGCGGCACGGGCCGCTGAGGCGGCTGGCGAGCAGGCCGCCGAGGAGCGCGCCGCCGGTCAGCACGCCTTCGCCGCGGCCGCGGCCGCCGCCTACGCCCCGGACGCGGCTGTCGACAACGCCAAGGACTGTATCCAGGTGCTCGGCGGTATCGGCTTCACCTGGGAGCACGACGCGCACCTGTACCTGCGCCGCGCGCTGGCGCTGCGCCAGATGCTCGGCGGTACCGGGACCTGGCGCGGCAGGCTGGCCGGGCTGGCCGGGGACGGCCACCGGCGTGGGGTGGCGCTGGAGGAGACCGAGTGGGACGCCGGGGCCGAGGAGATGGCCGAGCAGCGTGCGCGGGTGCGCGAGGTGGTTTCCGGCATCGCCGCGCTGCCGCCGGAGCGGCGCAGGGACGAGCTGGTCGACTCCGGCTACCTGGTGCCGCACTGGCCGAGGCCGTACGGCCTGGACGCCTCACCCGCGCTGCAGCTGGCGATCGACGAGGAGCTGGAGCGGGCGGGCGTCGCGCGCCCCGAGCTGGTGATCGGGGCATGGGCGGCCCCGACGATCCTGGCGCACGGCACCGAACGGCAGGCGGAGCGGTTCGTCGGCCCGACGTTGCGTGGCGAGATCACCTGGTGCCAGCTGTTCAGCGAGCCGGGGGCAGGCTCGGACCTGGCTGCGCTGCGGACCACGGCCACCCGGGTCGACGGCGGCTGGGTCCTCGACGGGCAGAAGGTGTGGACGTCGGTGGCGCACGAGGCTGACTGGGCGATCTGCCTGGCCCGCACGGATCCCGAAGCCCCGAAACACAAGGGCATCACGTACTTCCTGGTGGACATGCGCTCGGACGGGATCGAGACGCGGCCGCTCAGGGAGATCACCGGCGACTCGAGATTCAACGAGGTCTTCCTCACCGAAGTGTTCGTGCCCGATGACGCGGTGGTCGGCGAACCGGGTCAGGGATGGAAGCTCGCGCGCACCACGCTTGCCAACGAGCGTGTCGCGATGTCCGGCGGCTCGTCCCTCGGCGACGGGCTCGAGCAGCTGGTCGCGCGGCGCGACGGCTTGTCGGACGACGAGGTCGGTGGCCTGGTCGCGCAGGGCCACGCGTGTGCGGTGCTGGACGCGCGTTCCACCCTGCGCAGCCTCGGTGGGCACGGTGGCGGCGCCGAGTCCAGCGTGCGCAAGCTGGTCGGCGTGTGGCACCGGCAGGCGATAGCCGAGGCCGCGCTCGGCGAGCTGGGCACCGAGGGCGCCGTCGTGACCGAGGACGGCGAGGACGTCGTGCACGAGTTCCTGCTCAGCCGGTGCCTGAGCATCGCGGGCGGGACGACGCAGGTGCTGCTCAACGTGGCAGCGGAACGCCTGCTCGGCCTACCGCGCGACTGACTGCCCGGTCCCCTCTGCGGCAGGCGGCGCCTGGACTCGCTGGGCCGTGTAGGTCCACTCCAGGAAGCGCTGCACCCCGCGCACCACGTGCGCGCTGCGGATCGACGGGAAGATGTCGAAGGCGTGCTGGGCGCCCGGCACCTCCGCGTAGGCCACGGGCCGGTGCGAGGTCGCGCGGAGCTTGTCCACGAACACCCGCGCGTCGGCGACGGGGATCAGCGAGTCGTGCTCGCCGTGCAGCACGAAGAACGGCGGTGCGTCCGGGTTGATGCGGTGCAGCGGTGAGGCGGCGAGGTAGGTGTCCAACTCGGTCTCGGCGTCCTTGCCGACCACGTAGCGTTCCAGTACGGACCGGCGCATCGCCTTCGCTGCCTGGGAGCCGGACTGTGCCGCGAAGTCGTAGGCCCCGTAGTGCGGCACGCAGGCCTGCACGCTGGTGTCCACGTCATCGAACCCTGGCTGCCATGCGGGGTCGTTCGGTGTCAGCGCCAGCAACGACGCCAGGTGGCCGCCTGCCGAGCCGCCGGTGACGGCCACGAACGACGGGTCGCCACCGTAGTCGGCGATGGTGCTCTTGACCCAGGCGAGAGCCTGCTTGATCGCGACGATGTGCGCGGGCCACCGCGCGCGGGGAGACAGCGGGTAGTTGACGGAGACGCACACCCACCCGCGCTTGGCCATGTGCAACATCAGGGGCAGGCCCTGCTGGTCCTTGTTGCCAACCATCCACGCGCCGCCGTGGATCTGCAGCAGGACGGGGCGGTTCCGGTGCGGCGCACGCGGCCGGTAGACGTCCAGCAGGTAGCGCTTGCCCCCGTGCGCGTAGGCGATGTCGCGAGTCCGCCGCACTTCCGGCGAGCGCATGCGAAACGGCATCATCAGCTGGTCGAGGGGCAGGCTCAGGTCGGACGGGTGACTGGGCGGGCTGAGCTGGTCCTTGTACCCCGGGCCGAGCGCGCTCACCAGCGCGTCCTCGACGGTGTCCCGGGCCCGGTGCGCGGAGGACATCAGCGCGACCAGTCCCGCGGCCGAGGCTGCGGACAGCGCGAGGCCGATCCGGTCCCGCCTGCCCCTGCGGGCGAGGTGGATCGCGGTGTCGGCACAGTTCGCGGCCAGCAGGTGCGGGGCCAGCTCGGAGGTGAGCCAGCCTGCGAAGAAGCTGGGGATGGCCGTCGTCTTGCCACGCAGCGGGCGAAGGGCGTTCGCGGTGAGCGCGAGCTGAGCCGCGCGCCGGGTGCGGAAGGAAGGACCCATGCGACGAGGATAGCGTGAGACGTACCGCTCACCCCGACGCGGGATAGAACATGTTTCAGTTTTGTCTTAGGGTTCCGTCATGCAGCGACTCACCGGGCTCGACGCGAGCTTCCTTTATCTCGAGACGTCCTCGCAGTTGCTCCATGTGTGTGCTCTGATCACGCTGGATACCTCGACGATCCCCGGTGGGTACTCCTACGAGCGCTTCAAGGGGATGCTCGTCGAGCGCATCGCGCGGCTGCCGGTGTTCCGGCGCAAGCTGTACTCCTCCTGGCTCAATGTGGACCATCCCGTCTGGGTCGAGGACGAGGGGTTCGACGCCGAGCGGCATGTGCACCGGATCGCGGTGCCGCCGCCGGGTGGTGACGCCGAGCTCGCCGAGCTGTGCGCGCACATCGCGGGGCAGCCGATGGACCGTGCCCGCCCGCTGTGGGAGGTCCATGTGGTCGAGGGCATCCCGGACGGCTCGGTCGCGATCGTGATGAAGATGCATCACGCCAGCGTGGACGGGGTGAGCGGGGCGAACCTGCTGTCGTACCTTGCCGGGCTCGAGCCGGACGCGCCGCTGCCGGAGGTGCCGGACGATCATGAGGCGAACCCGCCCCGCCCCGGCACGGTCGAGCTGGTGGGTGACGGCCTGCGATCCGTGGCGCGGCGACCGCTCGACGCGTTGCGGATGGTTCCGGAGCTGGCCGGGCTCGCACCCGGCTTCGTGGTGCGCTCGCTGCGCGGCAAGGGCATGCGGCTGCCGTTCACGGCACCGCGGACCCCGTTCAACGCGACGATCACCGGGCACAGGAGCGTCTCCTACGTCCAGCTGGACCTGGATGAGGTGAAGCGGGTCAAGAACGCCTTCGAGGTCACCGTCAATGACGTGGTGCTCGCGGTGTGCGCAGGCGCGTTGCGACGGTACCTGCTCGAACGCGACGCCTTGCCCGGCAAGGCGCTGCTGGCATCCGTGCCCGTGTCGGTGCGCGGCAGGAGCAGGGGCGAGACGGGCATGAACAAGGTGTCGGCGTTCTTCGCCTCGCTGCCGACGGACCTCGACGAGCCCGGGCAGCGGTTGCGCGCGCTGAGCGAGACCACCGCGCTCGCCAAGGATCACCACTACACCGTTCCCGCCGACCTGCTGCAGGACTGGGCACAGTTCGCGGGCCCGGCGACGTTCGGGTCCGCGGTGCGTACTTACTCCGCGCTACGGCTCGCGGAGAAGCATCCGGTGGTGCACAACCTGGTGATCTCGAACGTCCCCGGGCCACCGATGCCGATCTACCTGCTCGGCGCGCGGGTCACCGGGATGTACCCGTTCGGCCCCGTCTTCCACGGATGCGGGCTCAACGTGACCGCGCTGTCGGTGTCGGGCACGGTCAATATCGGGTTGCTCGCGGCGCGGGAACTGGTGCCGGACGTCTCGTCGCTGTCCAGCGCGATGCGTGAGGAGCTGGACACGCTGCTCGACCTCGCGGCCCGCTGAGGAGGCTGCCCGGATAGCCACGGCCCGGGCGGGCGTACGGCGCGCGGGCGGCGGTCGCGATGCACGCGGTCGTCACGATTCGTCTCACATTATTGGAGCAATATCCCAGGATGTGACACGATATGCGCACAGCGCGTGCGGAGGGAGCGGGTTCGTGGCGGAGCGGGCGGAGACCGTGTACACGCACGGGCACCACGAGTCGGTGCTGCGTGCACACCGGTGGCGCACGGCGGAGAACTCCGCCGGTTACCTACTCGGGCACCTCGAGTCCGGGATGTCGTTGCTCGACGTCGGCTGCGGACCCGGGACGATCACGGCCGACCTTGCCGCCGTCGTCGCGCCGGGCCGCGTGACCGCGCTGGAACGGACCGAGGATGCGCTCCGTCAGGGACGTGACGAGGCCACGCGCAGGGGGCAGGGCACAATCGACTTCGTCCTCGGCGATGTGCACGACCTCGAGTTCGCCGACGGGAGCTTCGACGTCGTGCACGCGCACCAGGTGCTGCAGCACGTCGGGGACCCGGTTCGCGCGCTGCGCGAGATGCGACGGGTATGCCGGCCGGGCGGGCTCGTGGCAGCCCGGGAGAGTGACTACGCCGCGTTCGCCTGGTACCCGGAGCTCGCGGAACTGGACGAGTGGCTGACGCTGTACCGCGGGCTGGCGCGTGCGAACGGTGGAGAACCGGACGCCGGTAGGCGGCTGCGCTCCTGGGCGCTGCGCTCGGGGCTGGACGGGGTCACCGCGACGACGTCGACCTGGTGTTTCGCCACATCCCAGGACCGCAGATGGTGGGCGGACGCGTGGTCGGAACGGATCCTGCACTCGGCGCTGGCCGAGCAGGCGCTGGAGTCCGGCCTGGCCACGGCCGACGGTTTGCGCCGGATCTCGGATGGCTGGCAGCGGTGGGCCGCCTCCGAGGACGGCTGGATGTCCCTGCTGCACGCGGAGATCGTGGCCCGCGTGCGATGACATGATTTCGGCGAGTTCTCCATTCAGGTGATCTCGCCGTGTTCGAAGCCGGTGAGCACGAGTGCGACCCGTACGCGGGTTCCGGTTCGGTGGGGGCTGGATGTGGAGCCTCCACATTCGCTCCCTCCGGCTACAACCGGGTCGATCTCGCTGAGATCACCTCGGTGGGGTGATCTCGTGTTACTGGTCGAGGAATTCACGGACTCAGCCTATAGGTCCCGGAATGGCAATTCGATGCGATCTGGAAATGCCGGTCTTTCTGTGTTGCAAATGGTGTATATCGCCTCGGGATCGCTTGTGCGATTTCGGCTCGGGCTGTCCCTGACCCTGTGAGTCGAACCAGACAGATCGACTATGCACGGGGACGTTCATGTCGGAGCAGTATCGCGGACAGCGTCGATGTCGAGTCATCGCTTGACTGCCCGCATACAGGCACCCTGACGACGCGTCGAATGGCGCGTGATTCGGGAACCACGCCTGACCTGACGCATACCCTTTCCGTCCCTTTCCGTCATCACCGCAGCGGACTGTGCTGCCGTGCCCGGCGCGGAGTTCAGCAGCGTCACCCAATACGGTGGATCCCACGAGTGCTCCCTTGACGAGACCACTCATATGGCCGCGAGCGAGCTCGGTACTGCTGGGCTGATGAGTTCATAATGTAACGAAGTGATCGCGCTGTTTGGCTGCGATGTTTGCTGGGCTCCTATGGTGGGTATCAGCGAATTGTCGTACCGCCCATGACCCCGGCGGATGTTGAGTAGAGCCGGGAGTTGGGATGCGGTTTTCAGTAGCCGACGACACGCCGAGTGCTTCGGTTCCGTGGGAGCGGCGGGTGCTGCTGCGCGTGCGTGGCGGCGACCGGGGTGCTCTGGGTGAGCTGTTCGATCAGTTCAGCGCGACGGTCTACGGGGTCGCGTACGGAATCGTGGGCGACCGTGACGTTGCCGCAGCCATCACCGAGACGGTCTTCCTCGGGGCGTGGCGCCATCCGGACACGGTCGCCGCCGCGATCGACAACGGTGGGCTGCGGTGCGCCCTGGCTGCGCTGTCCAGGGCTGAGGCGCTGCAGTGGCGACGTGAGTACGGGCTGCGTTCGCGACACGCTCCGCGGATACACACGGCTTCGCGCAACGGGCGCCGTGCCGATCACACGGAGTGGGCCCGTGCCGAGGTGATGCGGTCGCGGACGGTCGTCTGCCTGACGTCTCTTCCTGGCGGCGAGCGCGAGGTAGTCGAAGCAGTGGCATTCGGCGGTGACACCGTGGCCGAGGCGGCCACCAGGGTGGGCATCCCGGTCGAGGAGGCTGCCACCCGACTGACCAGCGCGTTGCGGCGCATGTCCGCACAGCTGCGTTCCCCGGCGACGGTGTCTCCGGGAGGTGCCAAGGCATGACGCCGATCCAGGCCCCACAGCGGCCCTCGAAGCGGACCACTGAGTTCGCCGAACTGGCCCGCAGCGTCGAGCGGGCCGGATTGCTTGATCGACGGCGCGGCTATTACATCGTGCGCATCGCCGTGAACCTGCTGGTGTTGGCCGGGGGAGGTGCGGTCTTCCTGCTGGTCGGCGACTCGTGGTGGCGACCGGTGACGGCGGCGTTTCTCGCGGTGGTGTTCACCCGGTATCGACGACAGCCAGTGCGGGCTGCTGCGCTCCTATGGGCACGTGCTGCACCACCTGCACGCGCTCGGCGCACCCATCCGCGCGGCGGCATAGCTGCGAACCCTGTCTGAAGATCTAGATTCACGTTCTGCATGGAGGCGTCATGCGCATCAGATCAACGCTGCTCACCACCGTCGTCGCGGGGATGCTGTTCGGGCTGACCGCCTGCGGCGGTGCGAACGACGAACAAACCGAGCCGCAGACAACGGCACCGACGACGGCCGCCCCGGAGGAGACCACCGAAAGCGACGGGACGACCGAGGCGGCCGCGGAGCCTGCCGAGATCGGGATCAAGGACTTCGAGTTCACCCTGCCCGATTCGGTGGCTCCGGGCGCGGAGATCACGGTGACGAACGAGGACAACGCCGCGCACACGGTGACCGCGACCGAGCAAGGCGACTTCGACACCGAGATCCAGGGCGGCGAGACCGCGACCTTCACCGCGCCGTCCGAGCCCGGCAGTTACCCCCTCGAATGCACCTTCCACCCCAGCATGACGGGCACTCTGGTCGTCGAATGAGCACCTGCCCAGGGCTGACCACCGGATCGAGACCACTTGACCGGATGACTCCCCGCTGCCGCGCGCGATCCTTGCCGAAGTTGATCTCGACTTCGGCCGCCCTACGGGTAGCGGCGTTTCAGTGATCTACGCAGAGAAGGAGTTACCGGCAAAACAACACCAATCCGGGTTCGGCAGCGTCTCGAACGACGAACGGGAGGGTGTTGTGAACACGGACCTCACCGAGGGTGGGGAGTCCGCGAGCGGGGGTGCACGTGCCTCGCTCAAGCAATCGATGTGAGGAGTTATCGATGCAAACCCCGATTCTACGGCCGTTGGCGATCGCCGGGACGTTGAGTCTCGGCCTGCTCTTCCCGGGGGCCGCGATGGCACAGGATGATTCGGAATCGTTTCAAACGACGCTGGAGGCGGTGAACGATTCGGGCGGTTCCGGGCAGGCGTCGCTGCAGTTCGACGGTGACCAGGCCACGGTGACGGTGAGCTACTCGGGTCTGGCCGAGGAGTTCCAGGACGGCCCGTTCCCGCATGCCCAGCACATCCATATCGCCGGTCAGGGTGAGTGCCCGGATGCCTCGTTCGACGAGAACGGTGACGGTGTGGTGTCCACCCCTGAAGGGCAACCCGCTTACGGTGAGGTCGGCACGGCGTTGACCACCGAGGGCGAGACCGGCGCCGACTCCGCCTTGGCGGTGGAGCGCTTCCCCGGTGGGCCGAGCGCTGACTACGAGCGCACGTTCGAGTTGAACCAGGACTCGGCCGATTCGGTGCGGCATGGCACCGGTGTGATCGTGGTGCACGGGCTGGACCCGTCCACGCTGAGTGATGAAGCCGCTGAGGCGGACAGCCCGCTGGACGACTCGTTGCCGCTGGCCGCGACCGCTCCCGCGCTGTGTGGTGCCCTGAGCACCTCGCAGATGGAGGCCACGCCTGAAGGTGGCGTGGACACCGGCGGTGGCAGCACCGCAGGCATCGAGAACGAGTGGTTGATCGGCCTGGGCGGGCTGACCCTGGTCGGCGCTGCCGGTGCCGGTGCGCTGGCGATGCGCCGGCGCGAATCGGGCGAGCAGAACTGAGCACGCCCATCACCGGTGAACGATCGATGTCGTGCCGATGAGTGAGTCGACACCGACCACGGGTGGCCACCGCCGCGGCAGGACCGCCGCGGCGGTGGCACTCGTGCTGGCCGTACTCGGCGGGATCATGATCGCGGTGTCCGTGGCGAGCCAGGAATCTCCGCCGCCGCTACCCGGCGACACCGCCGGGTCTGCGAGCCAGTCGCGGTCCTCGGCCCCGCCCGAAGCGCCCGCGACGGGCGGGGCCGAGCCGGACATCGACGGGCCGGTGCTGGAGCCGTCGGAGCCGGTGGCGCTATCCATCCCTGCCATCGACGTGCGCTCGCCGTTGCTGCACCTGGGACTGCGCGATGACCGGACGTTGCAGGTGCCGCCGGAAGAACCGGACTCGAAGGCGGGCTGGTTCGACCGGTCCCCGACCCCGGGCGAAGCCGGACCGTCGATCCTGCTCGGGCATGTCGACTCAGCCGAGCACGGGCCCGCGGTGTTCTTCGAACTCACCAAGCTGGCGGAGGGCGACAAGGTCATCGTGGACCGGGCCGACGGCACCACCGCGGTGTTCCGGGTCGACCGCACCGAGCGCTACGTCAAAAACGAGTTCCCCACCCACGAGGTGTACGGCAACATCGACCACGCAGGACTGCGCCTGATCACCTGCGGCGGCGAATTCGACCTCGACGAAGGTAGCTACGAAGACAACATCGTCACCTACGCCACTCTCGAATCCAGCCACCCGACCGAATAGCGCGGACGCGGGTGCGGAGGTCAGGACGACAGAATCAACGAGCCGAATCGGGTGGCGTGAACCCTTCGGATCGCGGTTCTCGCCGGTCGCGCGGCAGGTTCGACCGGGAACCGGCGCCGTCGTATTCGGACGGGGACGCGACGAAACCACGACGAGCCGGATGTGGGCATGACGGGAAGCACCCGCGAACCAAAACGTCCGACGAGCGGCGACGAACTACAGATGGTACGTGTTTTCTCGAACTGGACGCCTCGGAGGCTGACATGACTACCAGTGGCCGGCAGAACATCGCGTTGTGGGGATTGGCGGGGATTACGGCCGCCGGACTTGTGATCGATGCCGTGATCCACTTCCGGCTCGCGTCGGACTACCAGGCGGCGTGGCCGGACGGCATCGGTGGCGGCACGATCTTCCGAATCCAAGCCGCCGTCGCCTTACTCGCCGCGCTTTACGTGCTCGTCCGCAGAAGCCGGCCATCGTTCGCGGTCGCTTTCCTGGTCGCGGTCAGCGCGTTCGGCGCGGTGCTGCTCTATCGCTACGTCGACGTGCCACAGCTGGGTCCGATCCCCGCGATGTACGAACCGATCTGGTTCTTCGAGAAGAGCCTGAGCGCTGTCGCGGAAGGCATCGCCGCGCTGACCGCCGCGATCGGTGTGGCCGTGGGCACCCGGTCCGCCGCGCATCGCGTGTCCGGACGACGCTGACTCGCGTCAACCTGCATCGACACTATGGGGTGCGACTCGAGCGCGCCAACTTGTTGGCGCTACATTCCTGCCACAGAATCTGTATATGAACCGGAGCAGTCTCCGCTGGACAACTCTTCGCGTGATTGACTCATGAGGTGATTGACATGGCGCAGCGTAGTTCGATACAGCTGGTCGCGCTCGCCGTCGGCGTGGTATTTCTGCTCGTCGGTATCCTGGGGTTCGTACCGGGAATCACGACCGGCTATGACGAGCTCTCATTCGCCGGGCACGATTCCGAGGCCATGTTGCTGGGACTGTTCCAGGTTTCGATCCTGCACAACCTGGTGCATCTGGCTTTCGGCGTGGCCGGGGTGGCTCTAGCGCGCACCGTGCGCAGCTCCGGGATGTTTCTCATCGCCGGCGGGGCGATCTACCTGGTGCTGTGGATCTATGGCCTGATCATCGACCTGGACAGCACGGCCAACTTCGTACCGCTGAACACCGCGGACAACTGGCTGCACCTCGTCCTCGGTGTCGGCATGATTGGCGCAGGCGTGGCATTGCGCGGACAGATACCGGCAGCCCGTCGCGCCTGACGCGGCACCCCTGCCACCGCACTTGCGTGGCCTGGCGCGATACGCGGCCGCTACCTCCTGGCAACTTTCCCGGCTCAGGTTAGCGCGAGCAACTCGATCGGACCGGTGGTCGGCTGCTGCGAGCCGCCTTCCGGCTCGGCGGTCAGCCCGACATGCCGCACGCCCGCTACGGAGTCGGCCACGACCGATGACGTAGGCCGCAGCGACATTCCCGCCGAGTGCCTACCGTGCGGGGTGATCAGCCACAGCTGATAGGCGTGCTCCGACGCGGGCACAAGCATACGATGCGACACGAATGCCAGCTTGCCCTTGTCGTCGGACATCATGACCGTCGCGGACATGTCGCCCCTGATCGGCAGGCATCGAAGCGCACGTGTGCGTGCCCGTGCACGCCCGCACACGCACCCGGTCGGCGAGGGGCCGCCCGGTGACGAGCCGCCGTCCGGCTCCGAGGTGTGACCGAGCGCACCGTGGTTGCGAACATCCGGCCTTGGGGATAAAACTAGAACAAGTTATAGTTATTGCCGATCCGGATGCGAGCAGGCGGCATTCGCCCCACGACTACGCGCGAGGAGTCATGGACTTCAGCCTCGACGAGAACCAGCGAGCCATCGCCGACCTCGCGGCCGACGTGCTGGCCAAGGAGGGCGCGGGCGAGCCGCTCGCGCACGATGCCCGGCAGGACTCCGGGACGCGGTACCAGGAGCACGTGTGGGCGGCGATGGCCAAGGTCGGCCTGCTCGGCCTGGCGCTGCCCACCGAGCTGGACGGGGACGGTCTCGGTGTCGCCGAGATCGCGGTGGTGCTCGCCGAGGTGGGCAAGGCAGGCGCGCGGGTGCCCGCGCTCGCGACCCTGGCGCTCGGAGTGCTGCCGGTCGCCTCGCACGGCACCGCGGAGCAGCGCGGGGCGCTGCTTCCGGACGTCGCAGCCGGGAACGCCCTGCTGACCGCTGCGGTGTCCGAGGTCGGCACACCGCTTGCCACATTGCCGGGCACGGTGGCCCGCCCCGGCGGTTCCGGGTGGCGGCTGAGCGGGCGCAAGGTCGCCGTACCGTACGCCGGGCACGCGAGCCGGATCCTGGTACCGGCCAGCCTCGCGGACGGCACCGGTGTGTTCCTCGTGGACCCGCACGCCGGTGGCGTGACCGTGACACCGACCCCCACCGCGTCGGGAGCGCCGGAGTGCACCGTCGATCTCGACGACGTGGAAGTATCCGCCGCGGATCTGCTCGGCGGGGACACGTCCGGAGCGGCGGCCCGCGCGCTGCGGGAGTTCGCCGTCGTCGGTGCGGTGTCCGCCGGGGACGGTGCGCTGGCAGGGGTGCTGGATCTGACCACCGAGCACGTACGTACCCGCCACCAGTTCGGCAAGCCGCTCGCCACGTTCCAGGCCGTCGCGCAGCAGATGGCCGACGTCTACATCGCCGTGCGCACGGTGCACCTCGCGGCGGTCTCGGCAGCGTGGCGGCTCGGTGCGGGGCGGAACGCCGAGGCCGATCTCGACCTCGCGGCGTACTGGCTCACCGCGGAGGCGCTGCCCGCTGTACGTACCTGCCATCACCTGCACGGCGGCGTCGGGGTGGACGTCACCTACCCGCTGCACCGGCACTACTCCGAGCTCAAGGACCTCACCCGCCTGCTCGGCGGGCACCGCAACCAACTGCACGCGTTCGGCGCGGGCGCGGGGAGCTGACGCGAATGCGGATCGAACTGACCGACGAGCAGCGCAAGCTGCAACAACGGCTGCGCGAGTACTTCAACGGGCTGATGACCGATGAGGAGCGCGCCGCGATGCTCACCGAGCGGCACGGGCCGGTGTTCCGTGAGCTGGTGCGCAGGATGGGACGCGACGGCTGGCTCGGTGTCGGGTGGCCGAAGGAGTACGGCGGGCACGGTTTCGGCCCGGTGGAGCAGCAGATCTTCGTCAACGAGGCGGCACGGGCCGACGTGCAGCTGCCTTCGGTGACCCTGCAGACCGTCGGCCCGACCCTGCAGACCTACGGCACGCCCGAGCAGAAGGAGCGTTTCCTGCCCGCCATCCTCGCGGGCGAGGTGCACTTCGCGATCGGCTACTCCGAGCCGGAGGCGGGCACCGACCTCGCCGCGTTGCGCACCACCGCGGTACGCGACGGCGACTCCGACGATGCCGACTACATCGTCAACGGGCAGAAGATCTTCACGACCGGGGCGCACGACGCCGACTACATCTGGCTCGCGGTGCGTACCGACCCGCAGGCACCCAAGCACAAGGGCATCTCGATCCTCATCGTCGACACCCGCGACCCCGGCTACAGCTGGACGCCGATCATCACCTGCGACGGGGCGCATCACGTCAACGCGACCTACTTCTCGGATGTGCGGGTTCCGGCGAGCATGCGCGTCGGCGAGGAGAACCGGGGCTGGCAACTGATCACGACCCAGCTCAACCACGAGCGGGTCATGCTCGGCCCGGCCGGGCGGCTCGCCGCGCTGTACGACCGGGTGCACGCCTGGGCGGCCCAGCGTTCCACCCCGATGGGGACACCGCTGCTGGAGTGCTCCGACGTCGCCGACGCGCTCGCCGAGACGCGTGCCGCGCTGCGCATCAACGAGCTGCTGAACTGGCAGGTCGCCTCGGCCGGAGCCGGCACAGCCGACAAGCCTGTCGATGTCGCCGACGCCTCGGCGACGAAGGTCTTCGGCTCCGACCGCATCCAGCGGCTGGGCGGCCTTCTCGAGGAAGTCGTCGCGCGGCACGGTGACCCGTCCGACCCGGAGACGGCCGAGCTGGCGACCTGGCTCGATGTGCAGGCCAAACGGAACCTGGTGCTGACGTTCGGAGGTGGCGTGAACGAGATCCAGCGGGAGCTGATCGCGATGACCGGACTCGGCCTGCCGAGGGTGCCGCGATGACGGGAACCATGGACAGCGACATCGCGGCGACCGTCCACGAGAAAGCCGAGCGGATCGCGGCCGGAGGCGGGTCGAAGCCCCGGCCGGCCAGGGACCCCGTCAACACGGCGATGATCAACAATTGGGTCGAGGCGATGGGTGACGACAATCCCGTCTACACCGACCCGGAGTTCGCGGCGAGCTCGGTGCACGGCGGCCTGGTCGCCCCGCCTGCCATGGCGCAGGTGTGGACGATGAACGGCCTGCACGGCCAGCGAGCCGAGGACGACCCGCTCGGCGCGATGATGGCCGCGCTGGACGAGGCGGGGTTCACCTCTGTGGTGGCCACCAACTCCGAGCAGACCTACCACCGTTACCTCAGCCCCGGCGAGCACGTCTCGGCGAGTACCGAGCTGGACGGCGTGGTCGGTCCGAAGCGGACCGCGCTCGGCGAGGGTTTCTTCGTCACCACGCGCACCAGCTGGCTCGTCGGCGACGAGGTCGTGGCGGAGATGACGTTCAAGGTGCTGAAGTTCCGGCCGGCGGGCAGTGACGACGGGACCGCAGGCGATGCCGGTGCGGCACCGTGGCAAGGCCCCTCCGGGCGCGTGGTCGACGCCTCGGAACGCGCGGCGGGCGTGCTGCGCCCGGTGATCTCGGCCGACACGGAGTTCTTCTGGGCAGGCACGCGGGTCGGTGAGCTGCGCATCCAGCGATGGGGTGACACCCTCCGGCACCCGCCCGGGCCGGTGGATCCCGGAGGATCGATGGAGGCCACGCCCGACTACGTCGTCGCGGCCGGGCACGGCACCGTGTACAGCTACGTCGTGCACCACAACCCGCCGGTGCCCGGTAAGCAACTGCCGTTCGTCGTCGCGCTCGTCGAGCTCGACGAAGGGGTCCGGGTGCTCGGCGAGCTGATCGACGCCGATCCGGGAGAGGTGTCGATCGGTATGCCGGTCCGTGCCGTGTTCCTGCGTGTGGACGAGGAACTGACCCTGCCCGCGTGGGAGGTGGCCCGATGACGGGGACGAGTACGGTTTCCGCTTCGCAGGTGTCCATCGGTACCGAACTGCCGCAGCTGCGCATCGAGGTGACCCCGACGTTCGTGATCAGCACCGCGCTGGCCACACGCGACTTCCAGGACGTGCACCACGACCGCGATCTCGCGCAGCAGCGCGGCTCGAAGGACATCTTCCTGAACATCCTCACCGACACCGGCCTCGTGCAGCGGTTCGTCACGGACTGGGCCGGGCCGGAGGCGCTGGTGCGGTCGGTGAACATCAGGCTCGGGGTGCCCTGCTACGCACACGACACGCTGACGTTCTCCGGCCGGGTCGCCGAGCGGGTCGAGGTGGACGGCGAGCAGCGGTTCGTGATCGAGGTCAGCGGGCAGTCCAGCCTCGGCGAGCACGTCGCCGGCACGGTACAGATCGCGCTACCGGAGGTGACAACGTGACGCTGGCGGGTAAGGCGGCGATCGCCGGGATCGGGGCGACGGAGTTCTCCAAGGACTCCGGGCGTAGCGAGCTTCGGCTGGCCTGCGAGGCCGTGCGCGGGGCGCTCGACGACGCTGGACTGGCACCATCCGATGTGGATGGCATGGTGACATTCACGATGGATGCCAACGCCGAGATCGCGGTGGCACGCGAGCTCGGCGTCGGAGAGCTGAGCTTCTTCAGCCGGGTGCACTACGGGGGAGGCGCGGCGGCGGCGACGGTGCAGCAGGCCGCGATGGCTGTGGCCACGGGCGCGGCCGACGTGGTGGTGGCCTACCGGGCGTTCAACGAACGCTCCGGGCAACGGTTCGGCCAGGTGTCCAGCGCGGCAGCCCAGCAGGTCAATTCCTCCGGTGTGGACAACAGCTTCCACTACCCGGCAGGTATCGCCACCCCGGCGGCGACCGTGGCGATGGCCGCGCAGCGGTACCTGTACGAGTACGGCGCGACCACCGAGGACTTCGGCAGGGTCGCGGTGGTCGACCGCAAGCACGCGGCCACCAACCCGAACGCCTGGTTCCACGGCAAGCCCATCAGCCTGGATGATCACCAGGCCTCCCGCTGGATCGCGGAGCCGCTCCGGCTGCTGGACTGCTGCCAGGAGACCGACGGCGGGATCGCCTTGGTGATCACCAGCGCGGAGCGGGCGAAGGACCTGCCGCACACGCCCGTGCAAGTCGCGGCGGCCGCGCAGGGCAGCGGCACCGGCCAGTACGTGATGACCAGCTACTATCGCGACGAGCTGGCGGCACTGCCGGAGATGAGCGTGGTCGGCAGGCAGCTGTGGGAACAGTCCGGTCTCAGCCACTCCGATGTGGACGTCGCGGTGCTCTACGACCACTTCACCCCGTACGTGCTGCTGCAGCTGGAGGAGCTGGGCTTCTGCGGCAGGGGTGAGGCGAAGGACTTCATCGCCGGTGACACCCTCGAGCTGCACGGCAAGCTCCCCCTCAACCCGCACGGGGGCCAGCTCGGGGAGGCTTACCTGCACGGGATGAACGGCATCGCCGAAGGTGTCCGCCAGGTCCGGGGTAGCGCGGCCAACCAGGTCCCCGGCGCGCGCAACGTGCTGGTCACCGCGGGCACCGGCGTACCGACGAGCGGGCTGGTGCTCGGCGACTACGGGTAGTCACCACCCGATTGCCGGGTGTGTATGACCGGGGAGTCCTGGGAACCTGTCGGGTGCTGATGGAGCTACCCGGAGGGCACCCGCCTCATGGACGCACCGGATCCCGTCCTGTGGATGCTGAGCGCGTACTTCCTGGTGATCGCGGCGCCGAGCGCGTACCGCCTGGTGGCGGCGCACCCGGGTGCACCCCCGCGGCATGAGGTCGACCGCGGCGACGAGGTCGCCGAGGTGCTCATGGCGCTCGGGATGTTCGCGATGGTCTCGCCCGTCGGCGGCCCGATACCGCATGCGGGCTGGGAAGCGGTGTTCGTGGTCGCGGCCGTATGGCTGGCAGCGCGGTGGTTCCGCCTGCTGCGTGCGCGCGCGGGACCCGGCTGCGGGCACGGACACGTGCGGTCCCAGTGCGGCCATCACGCCGTCGGCACCGCGGTGATGTTCTACATGTTCGCCGGCATGGCGGGTGACGGGCATGCCGGGCACGACACGCAACCGTGGCTCGTCCTCGCAGGGCACGAGGGTTCCCTCGTGCTGACGCCGCTGGCGGTGGCGGCAGCGACCTACTTCCTTGTCGACATCGTGCTGTGCGGGGTGCGCTGCGTGCGCGGGCGCGGCGGCAACGGCTCGCACCGGCCGCCTGCGCCCGCGCTGTTCAGCAGCGGGGTACGGGAGTCGTCCCGGGCAGCGATGAACGTCGCGATGGCCGGGATGCTGCTGGCGATGGCCTGACGGTCACGCCCCCTGGCCCGCACGGCGATGCGATCCCGCGACCAGCCGGAAGGTCACGCCGAAGCGGTTCCACGCGTTGATGGTCGCGATCGCGGTCACCAGTGCGACCAGCGTCTCCTCGTCGTAGTGTGCCGTGGCCTCGGACCAGGTGGCGTCGGACACGCCGTCCGGGGCCAGCCTGGTGGCCTCCTCGGTCAGGGCGAGCGCGGCGCGCTCGGCCGGGCTGAAGTACGGGGCCTCCCGCCACGCGGCCACAGCGAACAGGCGTTCGTCGGACTCGCCGGACGCCTTGGCGTCGTGGCTGTGCATGTCCACGCAGAAGCCGCAACCGTTGAGCTGGCTCGCGCGCAGCTTGACCAGCTCCAGGGTCGGCTTCGGCAGCGGGCTCTGTGCCAGGTACTTCTCCAGACCCAGCATCGCCGCGTATGCGTCCGGATGTTCTTCCAGGCTCAACCGAGCGTGCATGAAGCGCCTCCGTCCTCGTTCGGTGTGACGGGCACCGGTTCCGGTGCCCGCTACTTCGGACGAGACGGCGAGCGCGGATGTGACAGGCGGCGGCTCAGCGCGCGGTGAGCACCCCGTCGGCGAGGACCGGTGCGTCGCGCTCCACGGCCACGGTGTTGACCAGGTAGCGTCGGCCGGTGTCCCAGATGCTGGTGCGCAGCGTCTCCCCGGGCAGCACGATGCCCGCGAACCGGGCCGACCAGGAGGCCACCCGGTCGGGGTGAACTCCGCGTGTAGGGGTTAACTTGTGCGATGGATCGCGCGCAGTTCGTCAATGTAAGCCTGGGCTTCGGCTTCTTTCGGGTACTGGTTGTTGAGTACGGAAGCGAGGTCTTGGGCTACCAACGCTAGCGACGGTAGGGACTTCCGGCCACCGGTGAGTGCGCGCCGACCATACGAGACTGCTTCGTCGAGCTCGCCGTCTCTGGCAGCAGCGACACCATGAGTGATCCATGCCTCGGCGACGCGCATGGGCTTTCGCTCGTGCCCGTCGAAGTCCGTACTGGTACGGATGACGTGATCGGCAAGCGTACGAGCGAGACGGTCACCGCCGACATGGCGGTAGCAGTCCATGACATAGAAGTCGTACTTGGCAGGATCAACGACGAAATGATGGTCTGTGTTCTCCGGATAGGGTAAGGATTCAAGGAGCGTACGGCCCTTCTCCAGGGCAGCTTCCATCTCCCTCGCGCGGCCCATGCGTGCCCATGCCTTGGCTTCCTGCGCGAGCAGCTGCACCTTCACACTGTGGCCACCCGCCGCTTCCTGCCCCGCGTCGGTTGCCGCGAGCACCCCCCGGTAGTCACCCGCGGTTAACGCGAACCATGCGCGCATCTCGTGAGCCCAGCCAAGGATGCCGCCATGATTGACGTCCGTACCGACCTTCAGGGCCATCTTCCTGGTGGCTTCGGCGGCGCGACGATCGCCGGTGTCGTGTTCGAGGCAGCCGACCAGCAGGGCGAGCCATCCTGCGAGCTCTAACGTCTCCTTACGTTGGCGGAACGTGAGCCGTTGTTCTTGCAACTCAACAATGCGTCGAAGCCATTGGCGACCTTCAGCGATGAGGTGGTCAGGCGGCATGTAGGGGTAGTCGGAGCAGAGCTTGTCAATGGTGATGCGGACGCCGTCGAGCGTGGAGTCGGTAACATCCGAGGAACTCAGTCTGCTGACGATTTCCAGGGTGTCCATCCCGGTAGCGCTCAGGACTTCCAGTCTGCGCTCGTTCCTATGCTCGGGCGGGAACAGCGCAGCCGTGACTGTTCCTAGTACGGCTGCGATCAAAGGAGCGTACTGAACTCCGGGCTTGTTCTCCCCTAGTTCCCACGCTTTCCAGCGTCGCAGTAAGTGGTCTTGTTCGGGTAGCTCCTTCGCGGAGTGCTTCCGCATCGACTGGACGGCTTCATACTGCGAAAATCCGCGTGCCTCCCGGAGCGAGCGGATGCGCTGTGACCACGCAGGCAACTCGTTGGACATCACATCTCCCCTGGAAGCCGTGACCTGACCACCGAGTGTGCCAGTGACAGGTGACGCGTGGCGAGGTGATGTACCGGTGATACAGCCGCATCACCACATCACTCAAATGTCACTTCTTTCAACACTGTGTGATCGTTCGCCGCTGAGGAATCGTAGTCGGCATGCGATGGGAAGCGAACGAGCTAGCTGCGATTCCAGTGCGGCTCAATACGGAGCGTGCTGACGGAACCAGTCGGTATCGGATAGGTACTGAACGAGCCCATTCACACGATCCTCTGGCGTCGCGGTGCTGGCGGGTGGTGTGGGTGACTGTCGCGGCGGGGACTGTAGATCACGCAGTGACCTGTGGGGTGATGTCTGAGGCGTTAGCCCGGCGTAATGGGGTGCATCGGGCGGTGTGTGGTGTGCGGTTCGTTGCCGCTCCGATGATCGCTGACGCCCTCCCGACCTGTCCGGCGTGTGCTCAGGAGCTCAGGTCGCCTGCCGAGGCGTTCCAGTCGCCTCGCCGACGTGTCAGTCCGCGACAGCTGCTGGTGGCGCTGGCCAGCGTGTTCCGATCCGGCAGGACGGTGAGCCCGGCCGAGTTCGCAGGCTCGCGGCGGGCTCGATCTGCCTCGGCTTCCCCTCACGCGGTCGGGCTCGCCGCGTCCCACCATCCCAGCACTACGACGGGAGGAGATAGCACATGAGCCAGGTGCCGTTGGAGGCCATGTTGCAGGCGCGGTCTGTGTGGAACCCCGAGCATGCCCGGCTGCGGGAAGCCGCCGTGGAGTACGCCGCCCATAGCTGGGGTGTTCTTCCGGGCACGGGCTGCGACGGGACGCGCTATCTGCTGGGGCATACCGGTGATCCGGCCCCAGGGTTGGTGCCGGTGCTGCGCGGGGCGCGCACCCTGCGCGATCCCCGCCAAGTATGGCACTGGTGGTCCCTGGCCCCATACAGCATCCTGGCTCGCGCCGCCGAGCAGTTTACCGTGCTGCACCTGCCGGTGTGGCTGGCCACCGAGGCCCTGGCCCGTCACAGTCGCGGCACGCCTTTGTGTCCCGCGATCGTCGGTCCCAGCGGGGCCGCACTCGTCATCACGCCCGATGTCGAACCACCGGAGGGGGTCCCCAACCTTGCCGTGGCCCAGCCGGGCGAGCTGATCCCCCTACCACCCACCCGGACGCTGGCCGGATCGATCACCTGGCACGTCACCCCGGAGCAGGCCGGGTGGTACCCCGGCCAGGCTGAAGACGTCTACGACGCCGTGATCACCGCCGTAGCCGAGGGCGGATACCGCGCACACCGCGACAGCGATCGTGACCGGCGCGCGACACCCAGGCGAAGAAATCCGGACGAAGTGCCGTACGGCTCACACCGGTGATCAACAACAGTACGTGGCACCGGTGAAGGGAGAAATATATCAATTGAGGAAGGTGATCCCATGAACGAGCAGGACGATTTCGTGTACTCCGCGAGTGATGATGTGGCACAGACCGATGAATTCATCTCGGAATTCGGCACTGCCAGTGATCTCACGTTGGGAATTGCCGGGCCGCATTCGGAGGCCGGGGTTCCGCAGAGATCGCATGTCTGATCAGCGCCATGCAACCCCGGGGTCGCGCTTCGGCGTGGCCCCGGGGCCTGGAATGTATCTTGCAGCCGATCGCGGTGAACTCATTGTCCTCGATGTGAAGCGTGACCGGTACCTTGCGCTCGATACGCGCGCGAGTCACGTCGCCCGAACCGCGCTTCGCGGGAACATCGCATACCTGTCGCAGGAACAGCAGCTCATCCTGAATGCCCTCCTACGTCAGGGGCTGCTCGTACGAACACCTACGGCGAACGCGGCATTCTACCTGCCAGTGCCCCCCGATCCCCGTGGCGTGTCGAGCTACTCGTGGATGCCGTACCGAAGCCGCGCGGCGCAGTTGGGTGCCACGTCCAAGATGCTCGACGTCGTCCGGTCGGTGCGGACTCTCCATCTCGCGGAGACGATCAGGAGGCGACTGGGTATCGCGGGATTGCTGACGTGGTTGACCGAGCGTCGTGCCGTGCGCCCTCGCCGGAAGCGTAGGGCACACGAACAGGCTGTCGCCGCTGTGGTCCGCGCGCACCTGTGGGCGCGCTCGTTGTATCCGTGGCAAGTGCATTGCCTGAGCGGATCAGCGGGCTTGGTCACGCACTTGTGGCACTTGGGAATTATGGCGGAGTTCGTCATCGGCGTGCAAAAGTATCCTTTCATAGCACATGCCTGGGTGGAATTCAATTGTGAAGTAATCAATGATCGTGTGGAAGTGTCCAGCGGACTGGCTCGAATCGTTTCGATCTAAGTAGAACGAGAGATATGGAACTCATCGGATACTGGGGAGTTCAGGACGACCCTCACATATGGGAACGTCTTTCCCTTCTGAGTAGATACACTCCGGCAGCCGATATTCCAGGATGCGCCTGGGCCGTCTCGTCGAGTTCTGGCATTTCGGAGGGCATGTATCAGATCTGCGATACGCAGAATACGCGGCTTGGTGTCGTCATCGGGTGGCTGGCCGGGTATCAAGTGTCCTCGCATACTCACACGTATCAACTCAGGTTCACCCAGGTTGAGGCGGCCACAGAGTTCATTGATCGAACCTGGGGTGCGTATGCGGCACTGACCGCGGATGCGCAGCGGCTGGTGCTGCAGGTCGACCACGTCGGTTTCAGAACCTTCTACTGGATGCCTTATCAGTCCGGTATCGTGTTTGCCTCGCGCCTGGCCGAGCTGATCGAACTGGCGGGACACCAGCCCGGATTCGATTGGTCGTACCTTGGCCACTACCTCATCCACGGCAACCTACCGACCTGCGCGACGGGCTTGACAGGCGTGAGCAGGCTACTGCCAGGACGGAGTCTGGAAGTAACGTCGTACGACCGCAACGAGCACATGCGGTGGACTCCGTTCTCGGTCGCCGACGCAAGCGGCCGTCCGCCTTCCCCTCAGTCGCTGCGTCACCGGGTAGATGCGTGCGTCAACACCTGGGCAGGGGATGCTGAGACGGTATACGTGGAGCTCTCCGGAGGGCTCGACTCCGCCGTCATCGCTCAATCACTGGTCGCAAGCGGTCGACGAGTCATAGGTGGGCATTTTCATCATTCCGAGTCGGCCCTGGCTGACGAACGTAGCTACGCTCGCGGCATCGCACGGCACCTCGGAATCGAGCTCGACGTCATCGACGCCAGTCAGGCGCTACCTCTAACCCCGGTCACTTCCTGGAGAGATCGTTGGGACGCACCGACAGCGACGTGCGCATGGCAGTCGCTCACAGCCGCACACCAAAAGATCGCTGAACGACACGGCTGTCACGTGATCATGTCCGGCACCGGTGGTGATCACGTCTTCGTCGCTCGACCCGGTTGGCCGTGGTACCTGCACGACTATCTGCACAACTCCGGGATCCGCGATGCGTCCCGCCAGGTGGTAGCGGTCAGCTGGCGCACGGGGATTCCGATGGCACGGCTGATGGAGCATCTTGCTCGGTGGAGACTGGCTCGGCATCGAGGTAGTTCCGCACCGATCGCTTCACTCTCCGCAGGTGCTGACTGGCCCGTATGGCTCAGCCGTGAGGCTGTAGAGCCGCTGACCCCTCCACGTGAGGTGTATGGAGTCGCGCGGACGGCGCTGCCTGCGGGTAAGGCTGCACAAGCCTTCGAGCTGGCGCTGCTCAGCTGTGCCATCGGTGTGGGACGTACTGGTCACTACGCGGCACGAACAGCGTACCCCTTGGTGTCACAACCATTGGTCGAGCTCGGCCTGCGAACCCGGGTTGATGCGATGATCGACGCATACAGGGACCGTAAGCTCCTGCGCGCGGCCATGTGCGATCGCCTTCCGGATCAGGTGGTGCGTCGCTGCGACAAAGGCGAACATACCGCCACATGGCAACGAGGCATTCGCGCCAACGTCGCCTCGGTACGGGAGCTCGTTGGCGACGGGCTCCTCGGTCAGCAGAACATCATCGATCGCAGGAACGCACTCGATGCAGTATCCACCGCCGCACTCGGGCACACCGGGGAAATGTGGCCGCTGGTCAATCTACTGTGCGCGGAGCTGTGGCTACGATCGTGGTCATAGCTGTGTTGCCGCTTATTCGGTGTCGCCCCGCAGTTCCCGCTCCGGTGGGAGCTCGTGGACATCGTGCTCGGTCTGCACGTGTATGAACGAAGTCACGTGCGTGCTTCCGAGGCGGTCTAGCTGTGCGGGCAGTTTGCCACTGCGGCGAATGACTGATGCCGTGCGTCCGTCACCGCGGAGGCGCCGAGCGACACCGAGTGCGTGCTCGACCGGGACGACGTCGGCGTCGTACAGGACGGCGACGTGATCGTCACGAGCCGGGGCCGCGATCAGCTCCACGATGCGCTCGAATCCGATGGAGAACCCGCAGGCGGGAACATCCGTTCCGAGGAAGCGGCCGATCAACTCGTCGTAGCGACCACCACCAGCGATTGAGCCAGCGGCGGCGGGGTGGCTGATCTCGAAGATCTGGCCGGTGTAATAGCCCATCCCGCGCACCATTGTCGGGTCGAACGTCCATCGCACCGTTTGTGCGGGAAGCTGTTCCAAGCAGGATATCGTGGTAGCGAGGTCGCGCGAGACGTGTTCGGGCGTTGTCGGAACGACGTCCGCCAGCACATCGACCACCTTGCCTGCCGGTGCTTCAATGAGTGAGTCGATCGCGCTACGTACTCGCTCGACCACCTCGGTTGCCACACCACGCTGGTCGCGCAACTCCTCCATCACACCGTCCCAGCCGATCTTGTCAAGCTTGTCCAAGGTGATGAAAAAGCCGGGCTGCGCATCATCGGGCACGCCGCACGCCGAGGCGAGCGCGGCCAGCAGACGACGGTCGGACAGCCGCACGGTGGTACCGCTCAACCCGACAGCCGCCAGCGCCTGAGTCGTAGCCTCGATCAATTCGACTTCGGCAAGTACGCTTTGCTCGCCTATCAGGTCGATGTCGCACTGGTGGAATTGCCGGTACCGGCCCTTCTGAGGGCGCTCGGCGCGCCAGACAGGGCCGAACTGGAATGACCGGAACGGCTGCGGCAACTCCGATCGATACTGGCTGTAGTAACGCGCCAACGGGACCGTCAGGTCGAAGCGCAACCCCAGGTCGACAAGCTCGCTCGGATCGGTACCGGCAGGCAGCTCCGAGCCCAGGCCCCGACGCAGGATCTGGAAGATCAATTTTTCGTTCTCGCCGCCCTGACCACCGGTCAGCCGCTCGATCCGCTCCAGCGCAGGCGTCTCAATACGCCGGTAGCCGAACCGGCGATACACGTCCTGGATAAGCCCGACGACATGGTCGCGCGCGGCCACCGCATCGGGCAGGAGATCGCGTGTGCCACGGGCGGGACTGTTGTCGATCTTCACCTGAGTGCCTCGTATCTCACCAGCCGGTAATGGGTACTGTGCGTGATAGCCAGCCCCATGATGGCGGGTGGCCACGCAGCCACCATCGTAGGTGAGCCGTCGCTGTCCCGCGGTGGCTGCATGGCATGAACCGAACGTCCTGGTCGGCTCCGATCTCAGCGCGCGGTGAGCACCCCGTCGGCGAGGACCGGTGCGTCGCGCTCCACGGCCACGGTGCTGACCAGGTAGCGCCGTCCGGTGTCCCAGATGCTGGTGCGCAGCGTCTCCCCGGGCAGCACGATGCCCGCGAACCGGGCCGACCAGGAGGCCACACTGTCCGGGTCGCCGCCCAGCACCGCGCCGGTGACCGCCTTGGCGACCATGCCGTAGGTGCACAGCCCGTGCAGGATCGGTGCGTCGAACCCGGCGGCTTTCGCGAACTCCGGGTCGATGTGCAGCGGGTTGCGGTCGCCGCACAGCCGGTACAGCAGGGCCTGCTGGCCGAGCGTGGCGGTGTCGATGACCTCGTCGGGTGCGCGGTCCGGCAGTTCCACCGACTCCGACGGTCCCCGTTCGCCGCCGAAGCCGCCCTCACCCTTGGCGAAGATGCTGGAACGAGCGGTCCAGAGTGGTTCGCCCGCCTCGCCGGTCACCTCGGTCTCCTGCACGATCACCGCGGCCTTGCCCTTGTCCTGCACGTCCGCGATGCGCCCGCGCGCCCGCGCCTTGCCTTCCGCGGGCAGCGGGCGGTGCGCGACGATCTCCTGCTTGCCGTGCACCACCTTGGCGAGGTCGATCTCCACGCCGGGAAACGAGACCTGCGGCGGTTCGGTCTCGTGCATGGTCGCCGCTACCGTCGCGAAGGTCGGCAGCACCCGGAGGTCCCGCTCGTACGTGTAGCGCAGCTCGGTGGGGTCGTCCGGGTGCGTCCCGGCGCCGATGCCGAGGTGGTACAGCAGCACATCGGAGGAGCCCCAGGAGAAGCTCGTCTCGCCGAGGTCGGCTCCGATCGCGGTAGCGGGGTCGATGGGCATGGGCCCCTCCTCACTCGTAGCTGACCGATACCGAGTCGGTCACCGGGAGGGACTGGCAGGCCAGCACGATTCCCTCGTCCAGGTCGACCGGCTCGAGCACGTCGTTGTTGAGCATCTTGACCTCGCCGGAGGTCACCCGGCACGCGCACGCGCTGCAGGCGCCCTCGCGGCAGGAGTACGGCGCGTCGACACCGTTCTCCAGCAGGAAGTCCAGCAGCTTCTTGGAACGCGGCCAGGCGAAGGTGTTGCGCTCGCCGTCCAGCTCTACCTCGAGCGCGGCAGGCGCGGCGTCGCTCTTGGTCCCGGAACCGGCCCCTGCTTCGCCTGCCGTATCACCGGTCGCGGACTCCTCGAACGGGTTGCGGGACAGGGACACGAACCGTTCGATGTGGATGCGGTTGGACGGGACGTCCAGGTCTCGCAGGGCCTGCGCGGTGACCTCCTTGAAGGCACCCGGCCCGCAGATGAACGCCTCCCTGCCTGTCCACGGCCGTGCCAGTGCCCGAAGGCCCGCCGCCGTCGGCAGGCCCTGCACCGACTCCAGCCAGTGCACCACGGTGAGCCGGTCCGGGTAGGCGGCGGCGAGCTCGGCCAGCTCCTCGGCGAAGATGACCGAACGCTCGTCCCTGTTGGCGTAGACGAGCGAGACGGTGCCCGTGCCGCGCTCGAGCACGGACAGCACAATGGACATCACCGGGGTGATCCCGCTGCCACCGGCGAACATCAGCAGGTCCGAGTCGAGCGACTTCGGGGTGAACACCCCGGCAGGCTCGAGCACGTCCAGCTCCATGCCCTCGGTGACGTTGTCGCACAGCCAGTTCGACGCGTACCCGTCCTCGACGCGCTTGACGGTGACCTTGAGTTCGCCGCCCCTGTGGGGTGCGCTGGACAGCGAGTAGCAGCGGGCCACCGAGCCGGTGCGCTCGCTCGGCACGCGCAGGGTGAGGAACTGTCCCGGCCGGTAGGTGAGCCGTTCGGCCTCACCTACCGGTACCTCGAACACGATCGACCGCGCGTCGTGGGTCTCGGCGACGGTGCCGCTGACCCGCAGCCGGTGCACCCGCTCGCCCGCCAGCGCGGGCTCGGCGGCGGCACCGGCCTCGGCCTGGAGCTGCTCGCTCACGACGCACCCTCCTCCGGTGAGCCGACGCGGATCCGCCCGGTCTCGACCGCGCGCGCGATGCTCGCGGTCAGCCGTTCGCAGGTGTCCAGCAGCGCGGTGTTCTCGCCCCGGGACGCCTGCTCGGCGTAGATCGGGCAGCTACGGGCCGGGTCGGTCGTCCACTGGATACTGGTGTGCTTGGTGCTGTTCTTGCGCACCAGTACCTCGGTCCCGCACGTGTCGCAGGACACCGGGGCGAGCCCGTCGACGAGGTAGGACCGGCGGTCGGCGAGCGTGTCGGCGCGCGTGGTCGCCCTGCCGAACGTGGTCGCCGCGCCGGGGGTATCGATCTCCGAGGACTTCGAGGTCAACGCCGTCAGACTCCTGCTTCCTGCTGCCGGTTCGCCAGGTTCTCGGCGACCTCCGCCTCCCACGCCTCGTTGGCGCGGGTGGTGTCCACCTCGAACTCGAAGCGCTTGGTCATGTCCTCGGTGACCTCGTCGGCGTTGACGTAGAACTGCTCGTACCAGCGCCGCAGCTGGTAGACGGCACCGTCCTCCTCGCAGAGCAAGGGGTTGTCGATGCGCGCCTTGTTCTTCCAGATCTCCACGTCCTGCATGAAGCCCTCACCGATGCTCTCGGCGAACTTGCCTGCGATGTTGTCGGCCTGCTCGTCGTCCACACCGGGCAGCTTCTTGACCATCACGCCCCACTGCAGCACGAACGAGTTCGCCGTGACCGGGTAGTGGCAGTTGATCAGCACGTTCTCGATCTCGAGGCCCTTATAGGTGTTGTGCAGGTAGTTGATCATGTACGAGGGGCCGTAGTAGTGCGCCTCGGAGCGCAGCAGGTTCTCCTCCCCGCCGTAGTTGGACGCCATCCCCTTGTCCGGCCTGCCCTTGGTGTTGAGGTACTGCGAGGCGATGTGGCCCTCGAACACGTTCTTGAAGTAGGTGGGGAAGGCGTGGTGGATGTAGAAGAAGTGCGCCATGTCCACGACGTTGTCCACGATCTCGCGGCAGTTGGAGCCCTCGATGTACACCGAGTTCCAGGTCCAGTTGCTCCACTCGTCGCTGCCCACGCCCTCGATCTGCGGGATCGTGACGTGCTCGGGCGGCGGGTTGCCCTCAGGGTCGTTCCACACGAACAGCTGCTTGTTCCGCTCCAGCGTCGGCCACGACCGTGTGCGGGCACGCAGCGGGATGCGGCGCGCGTACGGGATGGACTTGCACTTGCCGTCACCGCCCCAGCGCCAGTCGTGGAAGGGGCAGGCGATCTCGTCACCCTTGACCTCGCCCTGCGTGAGGTCACCGCCCATGTGCCTGCAGTACCCGTCGAGGACGTTGATGGTGCCATCGCTGCTCGCGAAGACCACCAGCTTCGTACCGAAGGCGTTGATGGCGTGTGGCTTGCCGTCGGCGAAATGCTCGGTCAGCCCGAGGCAGTGCCAGCCGCGGGCGAACCGGTCCGGTAGCTCGCCACTGTCGATCGTGCGGAACGGGGTCTCGGCGGTGTTCGACTGGGAGCTCATTCCATCCCTCCGTTGCGTTGCTCGCTGAGCGCGGCGGAGCCCGTGCTCGCGATGTCGTGTACTGCGAGGTACCCGAAAACCATGGCGGGCCCGATCGTCGCTCCCGGGCCAGCATAGGTGTGCCCCATCACGGGAGCACTGGCGTTGCCCGCGGCGTAGAGCCCGCCGATGGGCGTGCCGTCGGAGCGCAACACCCGCGCCCGCGCGTCCGTGCGGAGGCCACCCTTGGTGCCGAGGTCGCCCGGCACCATCTTCACCGCGTAGAACGGGGCGACCTCGAGCGGGGCCAGGCTGGGGTTGGGCCGGTTGCGGGGGTCGCCGTAGTAGTGGTCGTAGGCGCTGCGCCCGCGGCCGAAGTCGGCGTCCTCACCCGCTGCCGCGAAGCCGTTGAACCGCTCGATGGTGGCCTCCAGCGCATCCGCGGGCACGCCGATGCGCTCGGCCAGCTCGGCGACGGTGGGTGCGCTCTGCACGACCCCTGCCTTGAACCAGCGGCCGGGCAGCTTCTGCCTGGGGCCGACACCGGCGAAGACGTACCTGTTGCGGTAGCGCTGGTCGAAGACGATCCAGGTCGGGATGTTCTCCGCGGGCCCGTCGCCCTGGCCGCGCGGCCCCCCGTACATGGCGTGTACGGCCTCGACGTAAGGAGCCGACTCGTTCACGAAGCGCGCGCCGCGGTCGTTGATCATGAGGCTGCCCGGCAGCGAGCGCTCGGCGAGGCAGAACCACGGGCCACCGGTCAGCGGGATCGATGGCCCCCACCAGGCGTCGGACATGAACTCGACGGCGGCGCCGACGTCCTGCCCGGCGCGGATGCCGTCGCCGGTGTTGGACTTGGCGCCCACGGACCACTCGGTGCCGATCGGCTCGCGCTGGTGCTGCTTGCGCATGGTCTCGTTGTGCTCGAAGCCGCCTGTGGTGAGCACCACACCGTGCCGCGCGCGCAGGGTCAGCTCGCTGCCCTCGCTGCGCACGACGACTCCGGTGACCTCGCCGTCCTGCTGGGTCAGCTCGACGAGCGGGGTGTTCAGCCACAGCGGTACACCCGCGTCGTGCAGGCCCCGCCGCAGTGCGGCCGCCAGCGCCTGACCCCTGCCGAGCAGTTTCTTACGCAGCAGTTTCGCGCCGAACCAGCGCATACCGACGCGCAGTGCGCGCAGCGGGCCACGGGGATGTCTCGAGATGAGGTTGAGCCAGCGGAAGTCTGCCTGGGTGATCACGACGTTCAGCGGCGCCTTGCCGTAGTCCGGTTCCAGGTTGGCAAGCTCGGCGCCGAGCCGTGTTCCGTCGAACGGTCGTGGCTCGACCGAGCGCCCGTGCGCCCGGCCGCCGGGCGCCTCCGGGTAGTAGTCCGAGTAGTGCGGCACCCAGCGCATCCGCAGCGGGGTGCTGCGCAGCAGGAAGGACAGCACCTCGGGGCCGCGCTCCAGGTAGGTGTCGATGCGCTCGGGGTCTACGTCGGTGCCGATGATGTGTTCGAGGTAGGCCTTCGCGTCGTCCGGGTTGTCGGTGATCCCGGCCTCCCGCAGTACCTCGTTGTCCGGGATCCAGACACCGCCGCCCGAGCGCGCGGTCGACCCGCCGAACGTGCCTGACTTCTCGACGACGAGCACCGACAGCCCGCTGTGCGCCGCCGCGAGCGCTGCCGTCATCCCGGCCGCGCCGCTGCCCACGACGATGACGTCGAACTCTTGCATGCCGCTCCTTAAGCCTGCCCGGGCCGTGTGCCCGCGCTGCCTACCCGCGCGCCCTCAGCGTGCTTTCTGAAACAGGTTACAATATTCAACCCGGTGGACTCCATCCTTCACTGCTAGGGCCGCAGTGGTTCCAGGGTCACCATAAACGAGAACGTGTTTCAGTTCTAGATGGTGTCCCACTGGCAGGGACGGGGACGCACCGCGCGGCGGGTCCGGGCATCCAGGGCTCCCGTTGATCCGCGACGCCCGGGTCTCGCGCCGCGCCGAGGGGCGCTCCGGGGTCCGCTATCGACAAAAACGAGAACATGTTCTAGTCTGGGTGCAGAGCGACGCGAGGTCGGGAACTCCTCGCCGCGAAGGCTGCAACGGTTGACGAACAGGGGCATTCATGGCTGACAACACTGCCGGCGAGGTGCTAGCCAGCATCGACGACGTGCTTCCGGTGCTGCGCGAAAGGGCCCAGGACACAGAGGATGCCCGGCGGATTCCGGACGAGTCGATCAAGGCGCTGCAGGAGACGGGCTTTTTCAAGCTGCTCCAGCCGAAGCGCCACGGGGGCTACGAGGCCGACCCGGTCAGCTTCTTCAGCGCGGTAAAACGTGTTGCAAGCGCGTGCGGCTCGACCGGATGGGTCGCGTCGATCCTCGGCGTGCACCCGTGGCACGTGGGATTGTTCGACGGCAGGGCACAGGAGGAGGTGTGGAGCGCGGACACCGACACGCGGATCTCCTCCTCCTACGCGCCGATGGGCAAGGCCCAGCTCGTCGACGGTGGGTACCGGCTGTCCGGACGCTGGAACTTCTCCTCGGGGTGCGACCACGCCACCTGGGTACTGCTCGGTGGGCCGGCGTTCGACTCCGAGGGCAACGCCGTCGACTTCTGCACGTACCTGCTGCCGAACAGTGACTACGCCATCGACGACGTGTGGGACACCGTCGGCCTGCGCGGGACGGGCAGCAACGACATCATCGTCGACGACGTCTTCGTCCCCGAGCACCGCGTGCTGAGCTTCATCCCCATGTCCAAGTGCGAGGTGCCTGGTCAGGAAGTCAACCCGGGCCCGCTGTACCGGCTCCCGTTCGGCTCCGTGCATCCCAGCACCATCACCGCGCCGATCATCGGTATGGCCCAGGGCGCGTACGACGCCCACGTGGAACACCAGCGCAGCAGGGTGCGTGCGGCCTATGCCGGTGAGGAGTCCAAGGACGACCCGTTCGCCAAGGTGCGCATCGCCGAGGCCGCCAGCGAGATCGACGCCGCGTGGTTGCAGCTGACCCACAACATCGACGAGCTGTACCAGCATGCCTGCGCCGGTGAGAAGATCCCGTTCTCCTCGCGCGTGCGGGTGCGCCGCGACCAGGTGCGCGGCACCGAACGCGCGATCGCGGCCATCGACCGGCTCTTCGAGAACTCCGGGGGACGGGCACTGAAGTCCGGTACGCCGATCCAGCGGTTCTGGCGGGACGCGCACGCCGGACGGGTGCACGCGGCCAACGACCCGGAGCGGGCGTACACCATGTTCGGCACCGCCGAGTTCGGTCAGCGCGTCAAGGACTCGATGGTCTAGGAGGGCCGGTTCATGACCGAAGGCAGCTACGCCGAGGCACGCGACGGCCTCCGGCTGCACTACCACGAGGCGGGTACCGAGCACGACGAGACGGTCGTCCTGCTGCACGGCGGCGGTCCAGGGGCCTCAGCGTGGAGCAACTTCGCGCGCAACATCCCGGAGCTGGCCAAGAAGTTCCACGTGCTGGCTGTGGACCAGCCCGGGTTCGGGCGCTCGGACAAGCCGACCGAGCACCCGCAGTACTTCACGCACAGCGCGAGCGCGCTCGCGGGCCTGCTCGACACGCTCGGCATCGGCAGGGTCCACCTGATCGGCAACTCCCTCGGCGGTGGCGCCGCCGTGCGGTTCGCGCTGGACTACCCGGACCGTGCGGGCAGGCTGGTGCTGATGGGGCCCGGCGGGTTGAGCGTGAACGTGTTCTCGGCCGACCCGACTGAGGGCGTGCAGAAGCTCGCCGACTTCGCGGCGCCTCCGGGGCCGAGCAAGGACAAGCTGGAGCAGTTCCTGCGCGTCATGGTCTACGACCAGTCGCTGATCACCCCGGAACTGGTCGAGGAGCGGTACGCGGCGGCGAGCACACCGGAGTCGATGGCGGCCATGAAGGCCATGGGCGAGTCGTTCATGCGTGCCGACGAGGCCGAACGCGGCATGCTGTGGCGCGAGGCCTACCGGCTGCGGCAGCGTGTGCTGCTCGTCTGGGGCCGGGAGGACCGGGTCAACCCGCTGGACGGCGCGCTGATGGCGCTGAAAACGATCCCCAGGGCGCAGCTGCACGTGTTCGGGCGCTGCGGTCACTGGGCGCAGCTGGAGAAGTTCGAGGAGTTCAACCGGCTCGCCACGGACTTCCTGTCCGACCCGTGACGGCCCCTCCCCTGAACGGCTCCTGAGGCGGCCCCCGAAAACGACCCCTGAACGACCCTGCGTGAGCCACACGAGACATGAGGAGTGGTGTGTGATGGGCATTCGATCGCTCGGTTACCTCCGGATCGAGGCCACCGACATGGCGGCGTGGCGCGAGTACGCGCTGGAGGTGCTCGGCCTCGTTGAGGGGTCCGGGGCCGACCCGGACGCGCTGTACCTGCGGATGGACGAGTTCCCCGCGCGGCTGGTGATCGTGCCGGGGGAGACCGACCGGCTCGCGCAGGCCGGCTGGGAGGTCGCCAACGCCGGGGAGCTGCAAGAGATCCGGGAGCGGCTGGAGGCGGCAGGTGTCGCCTACAAGGAGGGAACGGCGGACGAGCTCGCCGAGCGCCGTGTCGACGAGCTGATCAGCTTCACCGACCCGACGGGCAACACCCTGGAGGCCTTCCACGGCATCGCGCTGCGGCACGACCGGGTCGTCAGCCCGCACGGCCACCGGTTCGTCACGGGCGAGCAGGGGCTCGGGCACGTCGTGTTGTCCACTCACGACGACGAGTCCTCGCTGCGCTTCTACCGCGACGTGCTCGGGTTCCGGCTGCGCGACTCCATGCGGTTCCCGCCCGAGGTGGTCGGCCGGTCCGCCGACGACGCCCCCGCGTGGTTGCGGTTCTTCGGGTGTAACCCGCGGCACCACAGCCTCGCGTTCCTGCCGATGCCGACCCCGAGCGGAATCGTGCACCTGATGATCGAGGTGGAGAACACCGATGACGTGGGGCTGTGCCTGGATCGCGCGGAGAAGCACAAGGTGCCCATGTCGGCCACGCTCGGCAGGCACGTCAACGACCTGATGCTGTCGTTCTACATGAAGACCCCCGGCGGGTTCGACGTCGAGTTCGGCTGCGAGGGCAGGCAGGTCTCGGACGAGACCTGGATCGCGCGGGAGAGCACCGCGGTGAGTCTCTGGGGACACGACTTCAGCGTCGGCTGGCGCAACCAGTAGGGCACGTCGCGATGCGCGGCAACGAGCAGTGAGGGCAGGGGATATGACTGCACAGGCAGCAACCGGACAGGAGGCGGCCGTGGACGCGGCCCGGTTCCGTACGGTGCTCGGGCATTTCTGTACCGGTGTGACGGTCGTCACCGGCTACGGGGCGGACGGTCCCGCCGGGTTCGCGTGCCAGTCGTTCGCCGCGCTCTCGCTGGACCCGCCCTACATCCTCTTCTGTCCCGGAAAGGCCTCGCGTGCGTGGCCGGTCATCGAAGCCGCCGGGTACTTCGCGGTGAACGTGCTCGGCGAGTCCCAGCGGGACGTGAGCACGGTGTTCGGCTCCCCGGGCGACGACCGGTTCTCCCGGGTCGACTGGACGCGCGCGGAGTCCGGTGCCCCCATCCTCGACGGCGCGCTGACCTGGATCGACTGTGCGGTGGAGACGGTGCACGACGCGGGGGACCACTTCATCGTCGTCGGCAGGGTGCGCGAGCTCGGGGAGATCGCCGAAGACCGCCCGCTGCTGTTCTACCGTGGCCGGTATGCCGCGATCGGGCTGGAGCGCGGTGAGGCCGCGCCCGCACCCGAGCACCTGACAGCGTTTCTCACCTGGCCCGGCCCGGACGACTGGGTCTAGGCCGGTCCGGTGTAGCCGTCGTCACAGTCGCCTACTGTGGTAGAGAACATGTTCTAAACTCGCCGGTAGGTTACGCTGATCGGTGGTACTCGCCGACTGTGGGTGTGTCAACGACGATGAGAAGCGGCCCGTGGCAGCATGCGGTGCGCGGCTGCGTGGGTGGGAGGTGAACCGTGCGTGTCGCACTGCTGTCCTACCGGAGTAAACCGCACTGTGGGGGTCAGGGAGTCTACGTTCGGTACCTGAGTAGGGGCCTCGCCGAGCTGGGGCACGAGGTGGAGGTCTTCTCCGGGCAGCCGTATCCGGAGCTCGACCCCGGAGTCGAGCTGACCAAGGTGCCCAGCCTGGACCTCTACCGCGAGTCGGACCCGTTCCGCACACCGCGCCCGAGCGAGATCCGCGACGGCATCGACCTGCTCGAGCTCGGGTTGATGTGGACGGCGGGCTTCCCCGAGCCGCTGACGTTCAGTATGCGGGTGGCCAGGATGCTGCGCGCCCGGGCGGACGAGTTCGACGTGGTGCACGACAACCAGAGCCTCGGCTCCGGTTTGCTGCCGCTGCGCGAGTCGGGAACCCCGCTGGTGGCCACCGTGCACCACCCCATCACCCAGGACCGCACGGCGGACCTCGCGGCGGCGCCACTGCGGCGCAAGCTGGCTGTCCGGCGCTGGTACGGGTTCGTCCGGATGCAGGCACGCGTGGCACGCCAGCTGGACGACGTGATCACGGTCTCGCGCAGCTCGGCCGAGGACATCGCGAACGACTTCGGGGTGCCTGCCGAGCAGATCCGCACGGTCCCGCTCGGGGTGGACACCTCGCTGTTCCGGCCCTCCCGCAGCCAGCGGGTTCCCGGCAGGATCGTGGCGGTGGCCAGCGCGGACGTCCCGCTCAAGGGGGTGCGCCATCTCCTCGAGGCCGTGGCCAAGCTGCGTACCGAGCGGGCGGTCGAGCTGACCGTGGTGACGCAGCTGACCAAGGGCGGTCCGACGGAACGGCTGATCGAGGACCTCGCCATCGGCGACATCGTGCATACCGTCAGCGGTATCGACGACGCCGAGCTCGCCACGCTGCTGGGATCCGCCGAGGTGGCGTGCGTGCCCTCGCTGTACGAGGGGTTCTCGCTGCCGACCGTGGAAGCCATGTCCTGCGCCACCCCGCTCGTGGTCAGCGACGCGGGCGCGTTGCCAGAGGTCGTCGGCGGCGACGGGGAGTGTGCTCTGCTGGCACCGCCGGGCGACACCGAGGCCCTCGCGCAGCGGCTGGCGAGCCTGCTGGACGACCCGGAGCGCGCACGGCGGCTCGGCGAGGCCGGCAGGCGCCGTGCGGTGGACCGGTACAGCTGGACGTCGGTGGCCGCGGCGACCGCGGAGTGCTACGCGGAGGCGATCGACAGAGCCCGGAGCGGAAAGGGAGCGAGCACGTGCTGACAGTGGACTTCGAGCAGCTGGGGATGCGGCCGGGCGACCGCGTGCTGGACCTCGGGTGCGGGGCGGGCAGGCACGCCTTCGAGGCGTACCGGGGCGGCGCCGAGGTCGTCGCGTTCGACCAGGACCGCGCGGAGCTGGACGCCGTCGAGGAGATGTTCGCCGCGATGTCCGAGGCCGGTGAGGTTCCCGATACGGCATCGGCGAGCACGGTGGCCGGGGACGCGCTGGAGCTGCCGTTCCCGGACGCCTCGTTCGACCGCGTGATCGCCTCCGAGATCCTCGAGCACATCCCCGAGGACGACAAGGCCATCTGGGAGCTGGCCAGGGTCCTGCGGCCCGGCGGGACGGCAGCGGTGACGGTGCCGAAGTGGTTGCCCGAGCGGGTGTGCTGGGCCCTGTCGGACGCCTACCACGAAGTCGAGGGCGGGCACGTGCGCATCTACCGCGCGACTCAGCTGACCGAACGGCTGCGCTCGGCCGGGCTGAGCCCGGTGCACCAGCACCACGCGCACGCCCTGCACTCGCCGTACTGGTGGCTCAAGTGCGCGGTCGGCGTGGACAACGAGGACAACCCGCTGGTCAAGGCGTATCATCGCCTGCTGGTGTGGGATATGATGAGCCGACCGTGGCTGACCCGCGGCGCCGAGCGCGTCCTCGATCCGGTGCTCGGCAAGAGCGTGGCCGTCTACCTGGTCAAGCAGGAGGTTCCGGTTGGCCCCCGGTAACGTCCCGTGCGTACCGGGCATCCTCACCCCGTCCGCGGTACTGGCCACCGTCCGGTCCATCGCCGCGACCCAGGAACCCTCAGGGGCGATCCCGTGGTTCACGGGTGGCCATGTCGATCCCTGGGACCACGTCGAGTCCGCTATGGCGCTCAGCGCGGGCGGGTTGCGTGCCGAGGCCGAAGCCGCCTACGAGTGGTCGCGGCGCACCCAGCGTGCGGACGGGTCATGGCCGATGCAGGTGCGTGAGGGCGTGGTGGAGGACGCGGGCGCGGACACGAACTTCTGCGCCTACATCGCCGTCGGCGTATGGCACCACCTGCGGGTCACCGGTGACGCGGATTTCGCGCACCGGATGTGGCCCGTTGTGCGGCAGGCCATCGACTTCGTGCTCGGGCTGCAGGCCGAGCGGGGGGAGATCTACTGGGCAGGCGACCAGAACGGCGGGATCCTGCCGGAGGCGTTGCTGTCCGGGTGTTCGAGCATCCACCACAGCCTGCGGTGCGCCCTCGCGCTCGCCACGTACGTGGACCGGCCGCAGCCGGAGTGGGAGGTGGCTCTCGGCAGGCTCGCGCACGCGTTGCGCCATCACCCGGACTCCTTCGTGGACAAACGCAGGTACTCGATGGACTGGTATTACCCGGTGCTCGGCGGAGTCCTGCGCGGCCAGGCCGGGCGGGACCGGCTGTGGGAACGCTGGCGGCATTTCGTGCTCGACGAGCTCGGCGCGCGCTGCGTGGACGACCACCCGTGGGTCACCGGTGCGGAGACGTGCGAGCTGGCGCTGAGCCTCGACGCGGTGGGCGAGGTGGACCTCGCGAGGGACCTGCTCGCCGCGATGCAGCACCTGCGGGACCCGGACGGCTCGTACTGGACCGGCCTGGTGTACTCCGACGACAAGCGGTGGCCCGAGGAGCGCACTACCTGGACCGGAGCCGCCGTGGTGCTGGCCGCGGACGCGCTGTCGGGGACCACGCCCGCCAGCGACATCTTCCGGGCGGACGAGCTGCCGACCGGGCTCGCCATCGACGGCACCCGCTGTGGCTGCCGCAGCCTCTACGCCACCGGCGCGCCCGGCTGACCGCTCACCCTGCGCAGCACCCGCAGTGAGCCGGTCGCGGAGACCTCGGTGAACGTTCCGCTGTCGATGGCACGCCGGTAGACGTGGTACGGCGGGCGGCCCCCGTCGCGAGGGTCGGGGAAGACGTCGTGGATCGCCAGGACACCGTCCGGTGCGACCCAGGGCGCCCAGCCCGCGTAATCGGCCTGTGCCGCTTCCTCGCTGTGCCCGCCGTCGACGAACAGGAACGTGATGGGCGTGCGCCAGAACGCCGCCACCGCGTCCGACCGGCCCACCACCGCCACGACGTGGTCCTCCAGCTCGGCATCGGTGATCGTGCGGCGGAACGCGGCGAGCGTGTCCAGCCTGCCGGAACGCGCGTCCACCAGTTCCGGGTCGTGGTACTCCCAGCCCGGCTGGTGTTCCTCCGAGCCGCGGTGATGGTCCACGGTGACGACCGTGCCGCCGGCCTCGCGCGCGGCGGCCGCGAGGAAGACGGTGGACTTGCCGCAGTAGCTGCCGATCTCCACGGCGAGCCCGCCCGCGAGGTGCTCGCGTGCCGCCTCGTAGAGCGCGACCCCTTCCTCGCTGGGCATGAAGCCGGGCGCGCGCACGGCGTGGTCGATCAGCTCGTCGGGCATCGGCACGAGGGGTCGCCTTTCGTCGCTGGTAGCGCGGGACCGGCAGGGCGGGACGGGCAGCGCGGGACCGGCAGGGCGAGTCCGGGGAACCCGCCGCTGCGGACGCGCCTCATCGTAGTGTGCCGCGCCGGCGCGGGCAGGTGGGAGCCCAATGTGACACTCGGCTCCTTCTATGGAGCCAAGGTCACCTTGGGCGCCCCGCTACTCGCTCGTTGTGTGGGCACGGGGTGGTGCGCGCGCCTAGGATGATCGGCATGACTCGCTGTGCTGGCTGCGGATTCGTGGTCTCGACGGACACCGAACCCGAGGTGACCGATGATCAACAGGTGGCCGACTACGACGAGACCGCGTTCGCCGAGGCAGGCGAGCGCATCGTCGCGACCGTGGCCGAGGTCGTGTCGCTGTTGGAGGGTACGGACGCGGCGGCGCTGCGCGTGCGGCCCGATCCCGGCACCTGGTCGCGGTTGGAGTACGCGTGTCATATGCGCGACGTCCTCATCGTGCAGCGGGAGCGGGCGTTGCGTGCGCGCGTGGTGGAGTGCCCCGATATCGAGCGGATGGGCCGCGAGGAACGGGTCGAGCACGATGGCTACGCCGAGCAGCACCCGGTCGATGTGGCACGTCAGCTCACCGAGTTCGCCCGCCTGTTCACGGGCGTGCTCGCCAGGCTCGGACCGCAGGACTGGTCGCGCACGCTGAACTACAACTGGCCGGACGACCGCCCGCGGACGCTGCGGTGGCTGGCCATGCACACCCTGCACGAGATGGTCCACCACCGTGAGGACATCCGCAGCCAGGCGGGATGACCCACCCCGGCAGGGGTAGGAGCCGAAGGTGACATCCGGCTCCTTCTAAGAACCCGATGTCACCTTCGGCTCCCACCCGCCGCCGGGACGGCGCGCTACGGCGCGGGTCTCCGGCCGGATTCCCGCCCATCGTCGTGCCACGTGCCGACGTTCGACGGTAGTTCGTTCCCACTCGAACGAGTGAAGCTTGATCGGTACCTTGTCTGCCGATCGTGGCGCAACGCCACAGGAGCGAGTGATACCGATGAGAAAGATCCGGCTGGCTCTCGCCGCTACCGCGGCGAGCCTCGCCCTTCTCGCCGCTGGCCCCGTAGCGGCCGCGGCCTCGGCCCCGGAGGCGACACCCGCCGGGGCGGAACCGTTGATCATCGATGGTGGGTACGCCGACGAGGCGCCGTGGGCCGCGCGCATGTTCGTCGACGGCGACGAGCGGTGCAGCGCGTCGATCATCGCGCCGACCTGGATCCTGACGGCCGACCACTGCGTCGGCCGGGGCGAGCACACCTTCCGTATCGGCAGCACGGACCAGCATTCCGGCGGCACGATGGCCACGGGCGTCGATATCCACACGCACTACTTCGCGGACATCGCGCTCGTGGAGCTGGACCGGCCGGTCGACACAGCGTATGCCGAGCTGGCCGACTCGTCCGGTGATGTGCGTGTCGGCGACACGGCACAGGTCTACGGCTGGGGCGCGACCTGCACGGACCGGCCCGAGCGGGAGTGCCAGTCCCGGTACCTGAAATACGCCAACGTCGACGTCACGTCCACGAACTGCCGGGATGCGGGCTGGGGCACGGCGATCTGCGCCCAGCGAGGGGACGGGATCCCCGCGGGCGGTGACTCCGGTGGTCCCATGTTCAACGACGACGTCCAGGTCGGTGTGGCGTCCACGAGCGACCGGCGCTCGCGTACCGCCTACACCAGTGTGATCGAGTACCGCGACTGGATCAGGTCGGTCTCCGGCGTGTGAACATCCCGCGTGCGTGACGGTCGCCCGAGGGGCGGCCGTCACACACGTAGCAGCCGTTCCAGATGCTCGTGCGGCTGGCCGAACAGCTGCGCCGAGGAGTGCGCGCGCTTGAAGTAGCGGTGCGCGTCGTGCTCCCAGGTGATGGCGATCCCGCCGTGCAGCTGGATCATCTCGGAGGCCACTCGCGACAGCGCGTCCGAGCAGTGCACGGTGGCGGCGAGTACGGCCTGCTCGGCCTCCTCGCTGCCCGCGTCGATCGCCTCGCCTGCCGCGTAGCTCACCGAGCGCGCGGTCTCGACGAGCACGTGCATGTCCGCCATGCGGTGCTTCAACGCCTGGAAGCTCCCGATCGGCCTGCCGAACTGGACCCGGTTCTTGGTGTACTCCACCGTCACCTCGAGTGCCCGCGCCGCGGCTCCCGCCTGCTCGGCAGCGAGCACCGCGCACGCGGTGTCCCGGGCGCGGCGCAGGGCCGTCGCACCGTCGGCCCCGGCCAGCCGCGTACCGCGCGCCCCGTGCAGGGAGACGGTCGCGAGCCTGCGTTCCTGGTCCATCGCAGGCGTGTGCTCCCTGGTGACAGCACCCTGGCCCGGGTCGACCTCGAACAGCGCCACGGAGCCGGCATGTGCGGCCGCCACCACGAGTACGTCGGCGAGATCGCCGTCGAGCACGTAGTGTGCGGTGCCGTCCAGCGCGTGCTGTGCCCCGTCCTGCCGGGCGGTGCATGCGGGTTCGTCCGGGTCCCACCTCCCGTCCGCGCCTGCCCAGGCGAGCGTCGCGAGCGCCTCCCCTGTCGCGATCCGGGGGAGGATCCGCTCGCACGCCTGCTCGTCGCCGGACTCCAGCAGTGCCCGGGTGGCCAGTGCCGCCGAGCCCAGCAGCGGGTTCGGTGTGAGGTCCTTGCCGAGCTCCTCCGCGGCCACCTGAAGCTCGCGCACGCCGGCACCGAGGCCGTCGAAACGTTCCGGGACGGCGAGCGCCGCCACGCCGACCTGCTCGCACAGCACCGACCAGAGCTTGGCGTCGTAGCCATGCGACGGCGCCGCCTGTGACGTGAGCCGGTCCGGGCCCGGCTCACGTTCGAGTACACTCCGGATGGTCCGTGCCAGCTCCTCCTGCTCGTCGGTCGTACCCGGCATCAGCTCGCCCTTCCCGCGCCGGAGGCCAGCTCGCCGAGCACCCTCGACCTGTGCGTGGCCTGGGTACCCCAGGCCGAGGTCAGCGCGCGGACCCTGGTCAGCCACAGGCCGATGTCGTGTTCGGCCGTGTAACCGATGGCGCCGTGTACCTGCAGGGCGGTGCGTGCCGCCTGGTAGGCGGCGTCTGCCGTGGCCACGCGCGCGGCGGAGACATCCCGGCTCGCGTCGGGGCTTGCGGAGTCGATGGCGACCGCCGCGCCGAACAGCAGCGGCCTGGCCAGCTCCAGCTGGGTGGCGACATCGGCGAGCATGTGCTTGATCGCCTGGTACTGCCCGATCGCCTTGCCGTACTGGAACCGCTGCTTGGCGTAGTCCACGCTCTCCTCGAGCAGCCGCCTGCCGGCGCCGAGCAGCTGGGCGGCCGTGGCGAGCGCGGCGACCGGGAGGGTCCGGTGGATCGCGAGCATCACCGCAGCGATCTCGCTCCGTGCCGGCGAGTCGACCGCGAACAACCTGCGCGAAACGTCTACTGACGACAGCGGAGCGTCCGCCGGCCGGTCGAACTCGTAGAGCACGCCGTCGGCCACGCACAGCCGGATGTCGGCGATATCGGCGTCGAGCGCGTACGGGGCGTCCGGCGCCGCGGCCAGCGTCGCGATGCTCGTCCCCGAGGCCAGGGCGGGAAGCCACGTAGCGGCCTGGTCGATCTCCCCGCACTCGCCGAGCAGCGCGGGCACGGTCGCGACCGACTCGGTGACCGGTCCCGGAACGGCGTGGTAGCCGAGAGCGTCCAGCGCGACCACGAGGTCCACCGCGTCCGCGCCGAGCCCGCCGTGGCGCTCGGGGACGGCGAGCGCGGTGACGCCGAGCTCGGCAAGGCGCTGCCACAGCGTCAGGCCCGTCTCGTGCTTACCGCTTCCCCAGGCGCGTATCACGCCGGGAGTGTCGGCCTCGGCGAGGAGCGCGCCGATGCTGCGGGAGAAGTCAAGCTGCTCGCGGGACAGCGCGAATCTCATGTGGCACCTCGGTTCTTGCTCGCAGTGCTCTCTCTGGGAAGCCCGAGCAGGCGCTCGGCGACGATGTTCCGCTGGATCTGGTCCGTCCCGCCGTAGATCGGTCCGGCGAGGGAGAACAGGTACCCCGAGCTCCACCGGCCCGTGTCGGGAGCGGACTCCCCGGTGAGCTCGGCGCTCGGCCCGAGCAGGTCGAGCGCCGTCTCGTGCAGCGCGACGTCCAGGTGGGACCAGTACAGCTTGTTCACGCTCGACTCCGGACCGAGCTCGCCACCCTCGGCGAGCCGGGAGACGGTGTTGAACGTGTACAGCTGGTAGGCACGCGCACCGATCCAGGCGTCGGCCACCCGCTCCCCGAGGGCGGTGTCGGTCGGGTCGCCCTCGCGGCACCACAGGTCGACCAGACGCTCGGCCGATGCGAGGAACCGGCCGGGGCTGCGCAGGGAGAGCCCGCGCTCGTTGTTGGCCGTGGTCATCGCGACACGCCAGCCGTCATTCGGCTCGCCGAGCACGTCGGAGTCCGGGACGAAGACGTTGTCCAGGAAGATCTCCGCGAACCCGTACTCCCCGTCGAGCTGTGCGATCGGGCGGACCTGCACACCCTCGGCGTCCAGGTCGAACATCAGGTACGTCAGGCCCTTGTGCCGCTCGCTGTCCGGTTCGCTGCGGAACAACCCGAACGCGGAGTCCGCGAACGCGGCCCGCGAGCTCCAGGTCTTCTGCCCGGACAGCAGCCAGCCGCCTTCGGTCCGGGTGGCTGTGCTGCGCAGCGCGGCGATGTCGCTGCCGGCGTCCGGTTCGGACCAGGCCTGCGCCCACACCCGGTCGGAGCGGGCCATCTCCGGAAGGATGCGTGCCCGCTGCTCCTCGGTACCGTGCGAGAACAGGGTCGGCGCGAGCATGAAGATGCCGTTCTGGTTGACCCTGGCCGGGGCGCCCGCTGCGTAGTACTCCTCCTCGAAGACCAGCCACTCCAGCAGCGAGGCGTCGCGCCCGCCGTAGGCCGCCGGCCACGCCACGGCCGCGTAGCCCGCGTCGGCCAGCTTCGCCTCCCAGGCGCGGTGCTGCTCGAAACCGCGTGCGGTGTTGAACGACTCGAGCGGACGCTCGGGGACGTTCGTGGCGAGCCAGTCCCGTACCTGCTCGCGGAACGCCAGGGTGGCCTCGTCGAACTCGAGATCCACAAGCTATTCCTTTCGCTTATCGGAGGCCATAGACCTGGCATCCTGCCCGCCGAGCGAGTCGCCGCCGTGGACCTCGGCGTTGTGCGCGTGCGCGAAGTGATGCAGCCCGAACACCGAGTCCATCCCGCTGCGCATCCCCATCAGGTCCTCTGCCTGGTTGACAGCCTTCTTGGTGAGCGCGAGGCCGAAGCCCGGCATCTCGGCGACCTGCTCGGCGAGCGCCTGGGTGTGGGACTCGAGCTCATCCGCGGGCACGACCCGGTTCACCATGCCCCACTCCTTGGCCTGGGCCGCGCTGAAGCGCTCCCCGGTGAACAGCACCTCCTTGGCCGCGCGGGGGCCGAGAACCCACGGGTGGGCGAAGTACTCGACGCCCGGGATACCCATCCGTACCACCGGGTCGGAGAAGAACGCGTCCTCGGTGGCGACGATCATGTCGCAGGTCCAGGCGAGCATCAGCGCGCCCGCGATGCAGGCACCCTGCACGCTCGCGATGGTCGGTTTGGGGATCTCCCGCCAGCGCCGGCACATGCCGAGGTAGACCTCCGCCTCGCGGGCGAAGCGCTTGTCGCCGCCTTCCTTGCCGACGTGGTCCCACCACAGCACCGCCGTGCGGTCGAACGAGGTGTCCACGTCGCGACCGGGAGTGCCGATGTCGTGCCCTGCGCTGAAGTGCTTGCCCTCCCCGGCAAGCACGATGACCTTGACCTCGTCGTCGTCCACGGCCCGCTGGAACGCCGCGTCGAGCGCGTAGGTCATCGCGGAGTTCTGGGCGTTGCGGTACTCGGGACGGTTCATCGTGACGACCGCGGTCCTGCCGCGACGCTCGTAGCGGACCACCTCGTCGTCGGTTGTACTCATGCCTGCTCCTTCGTGGCCGTCGCTTGCTCCCGTAGGACCCGCTTGAGAATCTTGCCCGTCGCGTTGCGGGGGAACTCGGTGACGAACTCGACCTGGCGTGGCACCTTGTAGTTCGCCAGCAGTGCCTTGCAGTGCTCGATGACGTCCGACTCGGACACCCCGTGTTCCTGCTTCGGCAGGATGTAGGCCTTGCCCACCTCGCCGAGCCGGTCGTCGGGAACGCCGATCACCGCGGACTCGGATACGCCGTCCAGTCCGGCCAGTGCCTGCTCCACTTCGGCCGGGTAGACGTTGAACCCGCCGGAGACGTACATGTCCTTGATCCGGTCGGTGATCGTCAGGTAGCCGTGCTTGTCGAGCACCCCGACATCGCCGGTGTGCAGCCACCCGTCCGGGTCGATCGCGCGCGCCGTCTCCTCCGGGTCGTCGAGGTACCCGAGCATCACATTGGGCCCGCGCAGCAGGACCTCGCCGGGCTCGCCGGGTGGTGTCGGGGTGCCGGAACCGTCCGTGGTGATCGTGGTGACCTCGAAGCCCGCCGCGGCCTTGCCGCAGGTCGTGGCGATGACCTCCGGTTTGTCCGAGGGGCGGCACATGGTGGCGACCGCCGCCTCGGTGAGCCCGTACGCGGTGAGTACGCAGTCGAAGCCGAGCTCGTCACGCATCCGCTCGACCAGCACCACCGGAACGGTCGCTGCGCCCGTCACCGCGAGCCGGAGGCTGGAGAGGTCGAAGTCGCCTCGCTTGGGATGATCCAGCATCACCTGGTAGATCGTGGGTGCTCCGGGAAGGACGGTGACGCGTTCCGACTCGATGGCGGCGAATGCCGCTTCGGCATCGAAGGTTGTGTGCGGGATCATCGTGGCGCCGCGCAGGATGGCGGCGAGGATGCCCGCCTTGTAGCCGAAGCTGTGGAAGAACGGGTTGATCACCAGGTAGCGGTCCCGTTCGGTGAGCCCGCCGAGTTGCGCCCATGCCCCGGCGACGCCGAGCGACTGCGCGTGCGAGCTCATGGCTCCCTTGCTTCGCCCGGTCGTGCCGGACGTGAACAGGATGTCGCTCGGCTCGTCCGGGTTCGCGTGTGCCAGGCGCGTGTCCAGCTCGCCGCTGCCGACGCGAACCGCGTACCCGGGGATGTCCGCCCAGTCCAGTACGGCGGGGTCCTCCGGGAGGCCTTCGCCCAGCGGGACGCGCAGCACGGTACGCAGCGTCGGGATGCCGGGCACCGGGCCGTCCGTGCTGGAGCCGGTGTCGCCGTCGTGCGCGGCCGCCTCGCGCAGCGCGGCGAGGCGGTCCGTCCCGAGGAACGGTCCCGCGACGACCAGCGCGGTCGCCTCGCTGCGCCGGACGATGTCGAGGATCTCCGCGCCGGTGAAACGGGTGTTGATCGGGACGAGGGTGGCTCCCGCGTACAGGGCGCCGAGCGCTGCCTCCACCCAGTGGTGGGTGTTCGGTGAGCAGACAGCCACCCGGTCGCCTTCCCGGATACCGTTGGCGATGAACAGCCGCGCGCAGTCGCGGACCCGCTGGTGCAGTTCGTTGTAGGTCAAGCGGGTGTCGCCGTCGACAACCGCCTCCCGGTCACCGAACCGGTGCGCTGCCGTGACGAGTGCGTCTGGGATTGTGGCCGACCTCGTGTCGTCGGGCGAACTCACCTCTTCACCTCCCTAGCAAGTGCTTGGTAGTCTAGCGTACGTAGCTTCCGCCGGTTTGGCCAGAGTCGTAGGGAGGATCCCGTGGGTGAGCACGGAGTCGAGTCGAACGAGCGGTTCCGTGCTCGGGTTCGGGACTGGCTCGAGGACAACCTCTCCGGGCGGTTCGCCGGGCTGCGCGGTCTCGGTGGCCCGGGCAGGGAGCACGAGGCGTTCGACGAGCGCGTCAGCTGGGAGAAGCACCTCGCCGAGGCGGGGTGGAGCTGCCTGAGCTGGCCGGTCGAGCACGGCGGCGCGGGCCTCCCGCTGGACAAGCAGGTCATCTTCCACGAGGAGTACGCGCGTGCGCAGGCGCCGGGGAAGGTGAGCCACCTCGGGCAGGAGCTGCTCGGCCCGACGCTGATCGCGTACGGCACGGCCGAGCAGCAGGAGCGGTTCCTTCCCCCGATCCGCGACGTGACGGAGCTGTGGTGCCAGGGGTACTCCGAGCCCGACGCGGGATCCGATCTCGCCGCGGTGTCCACCACGGCCACCCGGGAAGGGGACGAGTGGGTGGTCACCGGCCAGAAGGTGTGGACGTCGCTGGCGCACGTCGCGGACTGGTGTTTCGTGCTCGCCAGGACGGAGCCGGGGTCGCGCAGGCATGCCGGGCTGAGCTACCTGCTCGTGCCGATGGACCAGCCGGGTGTCGATGTGCGCCCGATCAACCAGCTCACCGGGACATCGGAGTTCAACGAGGTCTTCTTCGAGGGAGCGCGCACACCCGCGGACATGGTCGTCGGCCAGGAAGGTCAGGGGTGGCGCGTGGCCATGGGCACGCTCGCGTTCGAGCGGGGTGTCGCCACCCTCGGGCAGCAGATCGGGTTCCGGCGCGAGCTTGCCGAGCTGACGGAGCTGGCGCGCGGGAACGGCGCCATCGACGACCCGGCGATCCGGGCGGATCTCGCGCGCGCCTGGGTGGAGCTCGACGTCATGCGGGCGCACGCGCTGCGCACGCTCGGGGACGCGCGGACGGGTACGGCCGAGGTCTCGAAGCTGCTGTGGGCCAACTGGCACCGCGCGCTCGGTGAGCTGGCCATGCGGGTGCGGGGGGCGGCCTCGCTGGTCACCCGCGGCGAGCCGTACGACCTGGACGAGTGGCAGCGGCTGTACCTGTTCAGCAGGGCCGACACCATCTACGGCGGCTCGAACGAGGTTCAGCGCAACGTCATCGCGGAACGCGTACTGGGCTTACCAAGGGAGATGAAAGCCACGTGAGCATCGTAGCGGGGCGAGGAGCGCAGCGTGGTGGGAATCGACCGGGCTGGGGTGGCGATGAAAGCCACGTGAGCATCGTAGCGGGGCGAGGAGCGCAGCGTGGCTGGAACCGGCAGGGGGACACAGGGAACCGACAGTTCAGGAGGTACGCCAGTGACCACCATCCCGCCGTATCCGCACGGTAAGGATCTGCTCGCGGACAAGGTCGTCGTGGTGACGGCCGCGGCGGGTACCGGGATCGGTTCCGCCGTCGCGGCTCGCTGCCTCGAGGAAGGCGCCCGGGTCGTCATCAGCGACTGGCACGAGCGGAGGCTCGCGGAGAAGCTCGACGAGCTGGCCACCGACCACGGTGACCGGGTGCACGCCACCGCCTGCGACGTCACCGACACCGAGCAGGTCGACACCCTCATCTCCGGGGCGGTGGAGCGTTTCGGCCGGATCGACGTGATGATCAACAACGCCGGTCTCGGCGGCTCGACATCCATTGTGGATATGACCGACGACGAGTGGTCCCGCGTGCTCGACATCACGCTGGACGGGACCTTCCGCGCGACGAGGGCCGCGCTGCGCCAGTTCATCGCCCAGGGCGGGGGTGGTGCCGTGGTGAACAACTCCTCGGTCGTCGGCTGGCGCGCCCAGGCGGAGCAGTCCCACTACGCCGCGGCGAAGGCGGGGGTGATGGGGCTGACGCGGTGCGCAGCGGTGGATGTCGCCGAGCACGGTATCCGCGTCAACGCGGTGGCACCGAGCTTGGCGACGCATCCCTTCCTGGCGAAGGTCGCGGGTGAGGAGCTGCTCGGGGAGCTCGAGCAGCGGGAGGTCTTCGGCAGGGCGGCGCGGCCGTGGGAGGTGGCGAATGTAATGGTGTTCCTTGCCAGCGACTACGCCTCCTACCTCACCGGCGAGGTGGTTTCGGTGAGCAGCCAGCATCCCTGACCGTGATCTGTGAGGACCAGATGAGCAGTACCAAGCAGACGGCCGATTCGGGCCACGGCAGCTCGAGCCGCAGGGCGGAGTTGCTCGCTCTCGCCGGAAGGCTGTTCGCCGAGCGCGGTTTCAAGTCCACGACGGTGCGGGACATCGCCGAGGAGGCCGGGATCCTCTCGGGTAGCTTGTATCACCATTTCGACTCCAAGGAGTCGATGGCCGATGAGATCCTGCGCTCGTTCCTCGACGAGCTGTTCGGCACGTACCGCGAGATCGTCGCGCGGGACCTGGGGCCGAGGAAGACCCTCGAGGCCGTGGTGGCGACGTCGTTCGAGGCCGTGCACAACCACCACGACGAGGTGGCGATCTTCCAGAACGAGGCCAAGTACCTGGTGCAGTTCCCCCGGTTCGCCTACCTCGCCGAGCGCAATGCCGAGTTCCACGAGCTGTGGACCTCCATCCTCTCCGAAGGCGTGCGCACCGGGGCGTTCCGCGCGGACCTGGATGTGGAGCTGACCTACCGGTTCATCCGGGACACCGTGTGGGTCGCCGTGCACTGGTACAAGCCTGCCGGGTCGCTGTCCGCCGACGACATCGCCGACGAGTACCTGGGGATCGTGCTGGACGGGATCGCCGCGCGCCGCGGCAGGCGGCCCGCGAGGAAGAGTGCCGGTTAAGGAGTGGTTGTCGTGACTGATGCAGTGATCGTCGATGCGGTGCGGACGCCGGGTGGCAAGCGCGGTGGCGGGTTGAGTGCGGCGCATTCCGCCGATCTCGGCGCGCACGTGCTTTCCGGCCTCGTGGAACGGACCGGGGTGGACGCCGACCTGGTCGATGACGTCGTGATGGGGTGCACCGACACCCTCGGCTCGCAGGCAGGCAACATCGCGCGTACCGCGTGGCTGGCAGCGGGACTTCCCGAGCATGTGCCGGGTGTGACGGTGGACCGCCAGTGCGGTTCCAGCCAGCAGGCGGTGCACTTCGCCGCGCAGGCGGTGCTGTCCGGGACAGCCGATGCCGTGGTCGCGGCCGGTGTGCAGAACATGAGCCAGATCCCGATCAGCGCGGCCATGCTCGCCGGCCAGCAGTACGGGTTCGACGACCCGTTCTCCGGTGCACAGGGCTGGCGGGCGCGCTACGGTGACTCCGAGGTGTCCCAGTTCCGCAGCGCCGACATGATCGCCGAGAAGTGGGACCTGTCGCGTGAGGCCATGGAGCGCTTCGCCCTTGCCAGCCACGAGCGCGCGCTCGCGGCGATCGACTCCGGCCGGTTCGACGCCGAGCTGCTTCCCTACGGCGACGTCACGGTGGACGAGTGTCCCAGGAAGGGGACCTCGCTGGAGAAGATGGCCGCGCTGGAACCGCTGAGCGAGGGCTCACGGATCACCGCGGCGACAGCGAGCCAGATCAGCGACGCTGCCAGTGCCGCGCTGGTCACGTCCGAGCGGTTCGCCACAGAGCACGGGCTGCCGGTACGGGCGCGTGTCCGGCACATCTCGGTGGCCGCCGCGGATCCGGTGTGGATGCTTACCGGTCCTATCCCCGCCACGCAGCGGGCCCTGCGGAAGGCGGGGCTGTCGGTCTCCGACATCGACGTGTTCGAGGTGAACGAGGCGTTCGCCAGCGTCGTGCTGGCGTGGATGGCCGAGACCGGTGCCGAGCCGGACAGGGTGAACGTCAACGGCGGCGCCATCGCGCTGGGGCACCCGATCGGGGCGACGGGTACGAAGCTGTTCGCCACGATGCTGCACGAGCTGGAGCGCCGCGGCGGTCGCTACGGGCTGCAGACGATGTGCGAAGGCGGCGGCACCGCCAACGTCACCATCATCGAACGCTGAATGACGCTTTCAGTCCACTTGAGGGGTTGAATGACGCTTTCGGTCCGGCAGGTGGACTGAAAGCGTCATTCAGCACACCTCACGGCGGGGCAGGGCGCCGTGCCTTCGGCAGCGAGTCGACCACGAGGTCGTAGGAGTCCTCGATCATGTCGCGCAGCAACCGGTCCGGGACCGAGCCGTCGATCGTGACGGTGTTCCAGTGCCGCTTGTTCAGGTGGTAGCCGGGCCGGATGGCGGGATAGGAGACCCGGAGCTGTTCGGCCAGTGCCGGTTCGCACTTGAGGCTGACCTCGAGTGGGTCGCCGTCCAGTGCGGTGATGGCGAAGATCTTCCCGCCCACCTTGAACACGGAGTGCTTGTCGTCGAACGGGAACTCCTCGCGCGCACCCGGAAACGCGCGGCACAGCGAGGCGAGCTCGTCAGGTGTGACCATACCGCGAGGATACGGCGGTACGGCGGGATCGCCGGCAGGGCAGCCCGATCCCGCCGCGTCGGTCGCGCGCGAACCTCGTCGAGGTGTCAGTCGCTCGTGCGGAGCTTGTTCAGCTCATCGAGGCGGCGCTCGGCATGCTCGACGATGTCGTCGATCAGCTCGGCGACGGCCGGTAGCTCGTCGAGCATGCCGACCACCTGGCCGGAGGCGAGTACCCCGGCGCCGGTGTCGCCCTCGACCAGACCGGCACGCAGCAGCATCGGGGTGTTCGCCGCCATCATCAGCTGCGACCAGCTGCGCTCGCCGCCGCGTTTCATCGCGAGCCCTTCGCTGATCAGGGCGCGCCACGACACACCGGTCATCTTGCGGAACCGCACCGTGTTGCGCGCGGCGTGCACGAGTCCCCGCAGCCTGCCGGTGCGTTCGAGGGTGGACACCAGCTCGGTGCGCAGCACGCGGTGCGGCATCCCGTCCACCTTCCGCGTCACCACCGTGTCGGCGAGCCCACGCTCGAGGTAGGCGCGTTTCACGTCGTCCGGCACGGTGCTTTCCTTGGTCAGCAGGAACCGCGTTCCCATGGCGACACCCGCCGCGCCGTAGGACAGCGCCGCGGCGAGCCCACGGCCGTCGTAGAAGCCGCCCGCGGCCACGACCGGGATATCCACGGCGTCGAGTACGGACGGCAGCAGCAGCGTGGTCGCCACATCGCCGGTGTGCCCGCCTCCCTCGCCGCCCTGGACGATCACCGCGTCCGCTCCCCAGGACGCGACCTTCGCGGCGTGCCGCGCGGCCCCGACCGAGGGGACGACCACGACCCCGGCCTCCTTGAGCTGGGCGATCATCTCCTTGCGCGGGGCGAGCGCGAACGAGGCTACCCGCACGCCCTCCGAGATGAGCAGCTCGATCCGCTGCTGGGCGTCCTCGGCGTCGGCCCGCAGGTTCACCCCGAACGGGGCGCTGGTGCGCTGCTTGACCTCGCTGATCGCCGCGGCGAGCTCGTCGTAGCTCATGGTCGCCGAGGCCAGGATCCCGAGGCCGCCTGCCCTGGCCGTGGCCGAGACCAGGCGCGGGCCCGCGACCCAGCCCATACCGGTCTGCACGACCGGATGTTCGATGCCGACCAGCTCGGTCAGCGCGGTGCGCAGTCGTGGCCCCGTTGTCATGCGCGCACTTCCTTGTCTCGCGTGGCGTCGGGGTCGAGCACGTCACGGATCAGGCGGAGCTCCTCATCCGTGGGCAGCCGCGTCTCCGTCACCGCCGAGGTGTCCAGCTCGAACGAGGTGTTGTCGACGACCTCGTCCACGGTGACGCCGGGATGCACCGAGGCGAGCCGCATGCTGCGTGTCGGGGTGTCGAAGTCGCAGACGCCGAGGTTGGTGACCACGCGGTGCAGGTCGTGATACCGGGACGCGGCCGGGCCGCCCGCGGATGCCCGGTCGTAGCCCACCCCGGAGACCACATCCACCTCCGAGGTGAACACGCGCGTGCTGTGTTTGGGTACCCAGTAGCTCGTGCGGTGGTTGACGGTGTTGCCCGGCGCGCCCCGCACGCCGAGCAGCTGCCGGTCGGGCCGGGAGTGCGGGCCGATCGCCGAGATGTTCTGGTTGCCGAACCTGTCGAGCTGGTTGGTGCCCATGACCACGTGCCGCTTCCCGTTCGGGACGACCGTGTCGAGCATCTTCTTGAACGGCTGCCACCCCTCGATCGTGGTGGCCTCTCCCGGCGTTCCCGCGACGAGGTAAGCCTCCCCGTCGGTCATCAGCAGGCCGGGCTCGAAGGTCATGCGGGCCAGCCGCGCTCCGATAGCGGGCACGAGCCCCATCGGGCTCGCCACGACCTCCCCGTCGCCCCGGAACAGCTCCGCGCAGGCCACGATCGCGATCTCGGCGCGTGTCGCCTCACTCATACGGCGGCCTCCTCGCTGGTGAACCTGGTGACCTCGGCCTGGTAGCGCTCCTCGTCCCCGGAGAGGAACCTGTCGACGAAGCGTGGCCATTCCTCCGGGTCCTTCGCGGAGGCGGCGTAGTGGCGCTGGAAGCGCTCGTCGCGCCCGTAGTCGGGGGCGGCCGAGGTGAAGTGCGCCCCGTGCGGGGCCTGTACGACGCCGGTGACCGCGGAGCGGCTCAACAGCAACGACTGCACCGGCCCTTCCGCGGTGAGCTCGGCGGTGTCCACGACCCGCTCCGTACTGACGAAGCACCGGTCCGCGGCGAGAGCGAAGTCGTCGTCGAAGTACGGGTCCGGTCCGAGGTACTGCGCGTTGCCGTGCATATCGGCCCTGTTGAGGTGCACCAGCGCGGCGTCCAGCCGTAGCGGGGGAACGGCGAGCAGTTCCTCGCCGTCGGAGTACGGCGACCGCACGGTGCGCAGCCCGGGGTTCACCGTGACCACATCGGATCCGAGTCCCGCGCGGATGGGCAGGAACGGCAGGCGTTTCACGGCCGCGCTCAACCCGGCGTGGAACATTCCCTCGTCGTACTCGGTGACCTCGATCCGCCCGTCCTGCCGGGCCGCGGCGAAATGCGGGTCGAACGGGATCGAGTCGAGGGTGACGAAGCCGAAGACGAGCCTGCGGATCTTGCCTGCCGAGGCGAGCAGGCCGACGTCGGGCCCGCCGTAGGAGACCACCGTGAGATCACGGAGGTTCGAGCGCAGTATCGCCCTGACCAGCGCCATCGGCTTGCGGCGTGATCCCCATCCCCCGATGCCGATGGTCATCCCGTCGCGGAGTTCGGCGACCACCTCGTCCGCGGTCATGCGTTTGTCGATCATCCTTGCTCCTGGTTGGAGTGTGCCGAGCCGAGGAACTCCTCGCGGGCGGAGTCGGAGACGCCCGCCAGGTTGAGCTCGAAGGTGAATCCTTGCTCGAAGCGGTAGCTGTGGTGCACCTGCTGGGGATCGATGCCGTTGATGGCTTCCTTGGCCTTCCGGATCACCCGCGTGTCCTTCGCGGCGATGTCGCGCGCCAGTACCATCGCGGCCTCGTCGAGCTCCTCCCGCGACACGACCCGGAACACCGACCCGAAGTGATGCAGTTGCTGTGCCGTGACGGTGCTCGCCGTGTAGTAGAGCGTGCGCATCAGGTGCTGGGGGACGAGCCTGGCGAGATGGGTCGCCGCGCCAAGCGCCCCTCTGTCTACTTCGGGCAGACCGAACGTGGCGTCCTCGGAGGCCACGATGACGTCGGCATTGCCGGCCAGCCCGATACCGCCGCCGAGGCAGTGCCCGTGCACGGAGGCGATGACGGGTACCTCGCACTCGTAGACCGCCGAGAACGCGGCCGCACAACCGTGGTTGGCGCCGATGAGTGCCGAGTAACCGTCGCTTGCCTGGACCTCCTTGATGTCCACGCCTGCGTTGAACCCGCGGCCCTCGGCACGCAGCACGACGACGTGGCAGCCGGGATCCCTGCCTGCGGCCGTGATCTCCTCGGCGAGATCGAACCAGCCCTGCACGGTCAGGGCGTTCACCGGTGGTGCGTGCACCGTGACGACCCGCACATGCGGTTCCGCCTCGACGACGCTTACGGGTGACGACATATCAGCCTCCGGCCTGTCCACACCTACCGAACCTAACACTTGCTTGGTACGTTATCAGGGTCATGCCGATCGGGACAGCCCGTAGTCGGCCGGAGTACGACACGCGAGGAGGCGGGCCGATGGCGCTGTCGCTGGACCTGGAGGGAGCAGTAACGCTGGTGACGGGCGGTGCCCGCGGGGTGGGCGCCGGTATCGTGCGGACGTTCCTCCGGGCGGGAGCGACGGTGGTGACCTGCGCGCGCTCCGTTCCGGAGCAGCCGGTCACCGCCGACGGCGCGAGCGCGGACTTCCGCAGCTGCGACATCCGCGATCCTGAGCAGATCGACCAGCTCGTCACCGGGATCGTGGAGCGTTACGGGCGGTTGGACGTGCTGGTCAACAACGCCGGAGGCGCCCCCTTCGCAGAGGCGGCCACGGCGTCGACACGGTTCCACGACAAGGTCGTCGAGCTGAACCTGCTGGCTCCGTTACGCGCCGCGCAGCGCGCGCACGCCGTGATGGACGGCCAGGAGGCCGGCGGCGTGATCGTCAACATCAGCAGCGTCAGCGGCACGCGTCCGTCACCGGGTACTGCGGCTTACGGGGCCGCCAAGGCAGGACTCGACAACCTGACAGCCAGCCTGGCCGTCGAGTGGGCGCCGAAGGTACGGGTGAACGCGCTCGACGTCGGGATGGTGCGCACCGAGCAGGCCGAGCTGCACTACGGGGACTCCGACGGGGTCGCCGCGGTGGGATCGACCGTCCCGTTGGGACGGCTGGCGGAGCCGGAGGAGATCGGGCAGTGTGCCGCGTTCCTGGCCTCGCCACTGGCGTCCTACGTCAGCGGCGCGACGCTGACCGTACACGGGGGCGGGGAACGCCCGGCGTTTCTCGACGCGGCGACTGCCCACGTAGCCGACAAGCAGCAGCAAGCACACTGAGGAGCGAGTATGAGCGGAATCACCGACGGCAGGGTCGCCATCGTGACGGGTGCCGGCCGGGGCATCGGACGGGCGCACGCGCTGGCGTTCGCGCGGGAAGGCGCCACGGTGGTCGTCAACGACGTGGGCGTGGCGCTCGACGGGCAAGGGGAGTCCGTCGGTCCGGCGCAGCAGGTCGTCGACGAGATCGAGGCGCTGGGCGGCAAGGCCGTGGCCAATACCGACGACGTGGCGGACTGGCAGGGGGCGAGCAACCTCATCTCCACGGCGCTGGACACCTACGGGCGGCTCGACGTGCTGGTGAACAACGCGGGGTTCCTGCGCGACCGGATGCTGGTCAACCTGGACGAGCAGGACTGGGACGCGGTGATCCGGGTGCACCTGAAGGGGCATTTCGCTACGATGCGGCACGCCGCGGCGCACTGGCGGGCGGAGAGCAAGGCAGGCAGGCAGCCGGATGCCCGGATCATCAACACCAGTTCCGGGGCGGGGCTGCTCGGTAGCATCGGTCAGGGCAACTACTCTGCTGCCAAGGCGGGGATCTGCGGGCTGACGGTCGTGGCCGCGGCCGAGTTCGCCCGGTACGGGGTGACGGTGAACGCGATCGCCCCGTCCGCGCGCACGCGCATGACCGAGCAGGCGTTCGCCGACGACATGGCCGCGCCCGAGTCCGGGTTCGACGCGATGGCCGCGGAGAACATCTCCCCGCTGGTCGTCTGGCTCGGCAGCGGTGAGTCGGGCGACGTCACCGGGCGTGTTTTCGAGGTGGAGGGCGGCACCGTGTCGCTGGCCGAGGGATGGAACCACGGCCCGGCGCGGGACAAGGGTGCTCGCTGGGAGCCTGCCGAGCTCGGCCCGGTGGTGGCCGAGCTCATCGCGGAGGGAGCGGACCCGGAACCGGTCTACGGCACCTGACCCGGCGTCGTGCCGAGTTGTGCTGAATGACGCTTTCGGCCCGCCAGGCGGGCCGAAAGCGTCATTCAGCACATCACACGCGTTCGATGATGGTGGCCGTGGACATGGCCCCGCCTGCGCACATGGAGATCAGGGCGGTGGCCTTTCCGGTGCGCTCCAGCTCGTGCAGCGCGGTGGTGATCAGGCGGGTGCCGGTGCTGCCGACCGGGTGGCCGAGTGCGATGGCGCCGCCGTTGACGTTGACCTTGGCCGGATCCGGTTGGTGCACGCTCTGCCAGGACAGCACGACCGAGGCGAACGCTTCGTTGATCTCGAACAGGTCCGGGTCGCCGATGGTCATCCCGGCACGGTCGAGGACCCGTTCCGTCGCCGCGATCGGGCCGTCCAGGTGGTAGTACGGCTCGGCGCCGATCAGCGCCTGCGAGACGATGCGTGCCCTCGGGACGATGCCCAGTTCACGTGCCTTGTCCGAGTCCATGAGCAGCACCGCGGACGCGCCGTCGGAGACCTGGGAGGAGGTCCCGGCCGTGTGCACGCCGCCCTCGAGGACCGGCTTGAGCTGCGCGAGCGACTCCTTGCTGGTCTCGCGGAGACCCTGGTCGCGGGAGACGACCTGCGTCTCACCCGTGGGCTCGCCGTCCGCGAGTACCGGGGCCTTGACCGGGCTGATCTCGGCTTCGAAGAGCCCGCGCGACCACGCGGCACCCGCCTTGAGCTGCGAGTTCGCCCCGAACTCGTCGATGTCCTCCCTGCTGATCCCCCGGCGTGCGGCGATACGCTCGGCGGCGGTGAACTGGTCGGGCATGTCGATGGCCCACGAGTCGGGCCGCGGCTGGCCGACCCCGCTGCCGCGGTTGGCGCCGAGTGGCACCCTGCTCATCGCCTCAACCCCGCAGGCGATACCCACGTCGATGGCGTCCGTCGCGATCAGTCCGGCGACCAGGTGGGTGGCCTGCTGCGCCGATCCGCACTGGGCGTCGATCGTGGTGGCCCCGCACGTCTCGGGAAGGCCGTTGTGCAGCCACGCCGTGCGCGTGGTGTTGCCGGCTTGCTCCCCGGCCTGGGTAACGGCACCGCCGATGACCTGCTCGACGTGGACCGGGTCGATCCCGGTGCGGTCGAGGAGCGCGCGCTGGGCCGCGCCGAGGAGCTCGGCGGGATGCAGGCCGGCCAGCCATCCGCCGCGCTTGCCGATCGGCGTGCGGACAGCTCCGACGATCATTGGATTACCCACAGGTTTCCTCCCGGAATGTCGACTACTCTCAAAATTAGAACATGTTCTCTCTTTCGGCAATGCCGTTCGGTCGCGCCCCGCGGTGAGGCTGTTGTCGAGCTGCCCTGGCAGGGGTGATGGCAGGCGATCTTGGTCGAGTTAACGGGTTTCACTCCACGTCTTCACTTTGCCGGGCGCGTGTGCTTCAATCGTGGTAGAACGTGTTCCATTCATGCTGAGTATGGGCTGCTTCAGGTGCAGCGCGACCCCGTAGGAGGTAGCCGTGGCAACGCCGTCGATACCCGCGAACTTCGACTTCACCGACCCCGACCTGTACACCCAGCGGATCCCCCTCGAGGAGTTCGCCGAGCTGCGGCGCACGGCGCCGGTGTGGTGGAATCCGCAGCCTGCGGGCGTGAGCGGTTTCGACGACGGCGGGTACTGGGTCGTTACCAAGCTGGAGGACATCAAACAGATCTCCAAGAATCCGGAGCTGTTCTCCTCGTGGGAGAACACCGCGGTGATCCGCTTCAACGGCGACATCTCGCGCGAGGAGATCGAGCTGCAGCGCGCCATGATGGTCAACATGGATCCGCCGCAGCACACCAAGGCGCGCCGGATCGTGTCGAAGGGGTTCACCCCGCGGGCTGTGGAGAGTCTCCGGGAGGCCCTCAACAACCGGGCGCGCGCGATCGTGCAGGAAGCGAAGAAGCAGGGCAGCGGTGACTTCGTCGAGCAGGTCGCGTGCGAGCTGCCGCTGCAGGCCATCGCCGAGCTGCTCGGGGTGCCCCAGGAGGATCGGGGCAAGATCTTCGAGTGGTCCAACGAGATGATCAGCTACGACGACCCCGAGTACGAGATCGATCCGGTCAACGCCTCCACCGAGATCCTGGGTTACGCGGCGAACATGTCCGCCGAACGCCAGGCGTGCCCGGTCGACGACATCGTGACCAAGCTGGTCAACGCCGATATCGACGGCGAGTCGCTCGACCAGGACGAGTTCGGCTTCTTCGTCATCCTGCTGGCCGTCGCGGGCAACGAGACGACGCGCAACGCGATCACGCACGGGATGAAGGCCTTCCTGGAGCATCCGGAGCAGTGGGAGCTGTTCAAGGAGCAGCGCCCGAAGACGGCTGCCGACGAGATCGTCCGCTGGGCGACGCCGGTGATGGTCTTCCAGCGCACAGCCACCGCCGATACCGAGCTCGGGGGTCAGCAGATCAAGGCGGGCCAGCGCGTAGGCATGTTCTACAGCTCGGCCAACTTCGACGAGGACGCCTTCGACGAGCCCATGAAGTTCGACATCATGCGGGACCCGAACCCGCATGTCGGCTTCGGTGGGACGGGGACGCACTACTGCCTCGGTGCCAACCTTGCCCGCCTGGAGATCGATCTGATGTTCAACGCGATCGCCGACGAGATGCCCGACATCCGGGAGGTCTCCGAGCCCGTCCGGCTACGGTCCGGCTGGCTCAACGGCATCAAGCACTACCAGGTCGCCTACTCGTAAACCCCTGGCGTGTTGGGCGTGTAAACACCCCGTGTTGGGCAACTAGACCGAGCCGTCGCCCAACACGGGGTGTCCGCACGCCCAACACGCTTTAGTTTTCGGGCTTGTCCGCTCCGACGAGCCACATCGCGAAGTACTGGGAACCGCCACCGTAGGCGTGACCGACGGCCTTGCGGGCGCCGTCGACCTGGTAGTCACCGGCACGACCCATGACCTGCTTGGCAGCCTCCGCGCAGCGCAGCATGCCGGACGCTCCGATGGGGTTGGTGCAGAGCACACCCCCTGACGGGTTCACCGGCAGCGTGCCGTCGAGCGCCGTCGCACCGGACTCGGTGAGCTTCCAGCCAGAGCCCTCCTCGGTGAAACCCAGGTTCTCCAGCCACATCGGCTCGAACCAGGAGAACGGCACGTACAGCTCGGCGACGTCGATCTCGGAGAGGGGATCGGTGATGCCCGCCGACTTCCAGAGGGCGGCAGCGGCGTCCTTGCCTGCCTGGGGGTTCACCTGGTCCCTGCCAGCGAACGTGGTCGGCTCGGTACGCATCGCGGTGCCGTGCAGCCACGCCGCGCCGCCGTCGACCGCATCGCCTGCCGCCTCGTCACCCAGCACCATCGCGCACGCCCCGTCCGAGGACGGGCAGGTCTCGTCGTAGCGGATCGGGTCCCACAGCATCTGCGAGGCGCGAACGGAATCGAAGGTGATGTCCTCCTGCCGCAGGTGGGCGTAGGGGTTGAGGGCGCCGTTGCGCCGGTCCTTCACCGCCACGAGGGCCCCGATGTGGTCGGGGGCGTCGGTGCGCCGGATGTAGGAGCGCACGTGCGGGGCGAAGTAGCCCCCCGCACCCGCGCCGACCGGCATGGAGAACGGCGGGGCGATGGACAGCGCCCACATCGCGTTGGACTCGGACTGCTTCTCGTAGGCCACGGTCAGCACCCGGCGGTGCACCCCGGACTGCACGAGGCTGGCCGCCACGAGAGAGGTGGACCCGCCGACGGAACCCGCCGTGTGCACCCGCAGCAGCGGCTTGCCGCTCGCGCCGAGCGCGTCCGCGAGGAACAGCTCCGGCATCATGACACCCTCGAACAGGTCCGGTGCCTTGCCCAGCACGACCGCGTCGATGTCGGACCAGTCGACCTGGGCGTCGCGCATCGCGCGGTCGACGGCCTCCCGCAGCAGGCCCGGCATCGACACGTCGGTGCGCTTGGTGGTGTGGTGGGTCTGCCCCGTGCCGAGTACGGCTGCTCGCTGCTTGGTCATCGGATGCCCTCCATTACCGTGACAAGGTTCTGCTGCAGCGCCGGCCCGCTCGTGGCGTGCGCGAGGACCTTGCCTGCCGTGCCGTCGATGATCTGTTTGGCGGCCTCGCCGATCCGGGTGAGTCCGGCGGCGAACATCGGGTTCGCGGCCAGCGCACCGCCGGAGGGGTTGACGCGGACGCCGGAGTCCAGCCCGAGCGCTTCGCGCAGGATCAGCTCCTGGTGGGTGAACGGCGCGTGCAGCTCGGCGAGCTCGACGCCGTCGGTGCCCGCGGACGCGCCCGCCGCGCGAGTGGACGGGGAGTCGGTCAGGTCCCTCGAGCCGAGCGACGGCGAGTCCACCCGGTGCTCGAACCCGGTGATCATCGCCGGACGGTCGACGATCTCGCGGGCGCGTTCCGCCGTGGCGAGTACGACCACCGAGGCCCCGTCGGTGACGGGGGCGATGTCGTGCGCGCGCAGCGGATCGGCTACCACCGGGTTGGCGAGCAGCTCGGCGACGCCGGCGTCGCCGGAACGCTGCGCGTGCTCGTTCGTCGTGGCGTCGGCGAGGCTGCGCGCGGCGACCTCGGCCATGGCCTCCTCGGTCCACCGGCCGGACTCCAGGCCCATACGTGCCTGCAGCCCCGCGATGCTGATCGAGTCGGGCCACAGGGGACCTGTGACGTACGGATCGAGCTGCAGCGACAGCACGCGGCGCAGGGTGCCTGCCGAGGACTTGCCGAAGCCGTACACCAGCGCGGTGTCGACCTCACCGGTGAGGATCTTCACCCATGCCTCGTACAGCGCCCAGGCGGCGTCCATCTCGACGTGGGACTCGTTGATCGGGGGGAAGGCGCCGATGGCGTCGACGGCCGAGATGAACGAGAAGGCCCGGCCTGCCAGGTAGTCGGAGGATCCGGAACACCAGAACCCGATGTCCGACTTGGTCAGGCCGGTCTGCTCGAATGCCTCGGCCAGGGTGGGGACGAGCATCTCGACCCCGTTCGTCGTACCCTGCGTGTTGCGCACGTTGGGTGCTTGCGCGAACCCCACGACGGCGACGTTGCTCATGATCGTTTCTCCGGGTGGGCTAGAGATGGTGGGCGTACGAGTCGTACGGGGCGTCCGGCTCCCCTGTCGGCTCGAAGTGGTCGACGTTCTGCAGGGACGTCTCCCACTCCTCGCGTGGCTTCCAGGCGGCTCGCACGCGCATGCCCATCCGCACCTCGTCGGCCTCGCAGCCGAGCACGAGATGCAGGAACGGGATGTCCGCGCCGTCGAGCAGGATGTAGGCCGTGACGTACGGGGGTTGGATGCGCTGCCCGAGGAAGGGGACGTTGACGATGCAGAACGTCGTGACGATGCCGGTGTCGGGCAGCTCCACCTCGGTGGTGGTCGGTACCCCGTCGGTCGGGCAGGCGCCACGCGGTGGGATGTAGACCTTCTCGCACTCCGGGCACCGTTGCCCGAGCATGCGGCCTTCGGCCAGCGCGCGCAGGTACCGGCTCTCCTCCGGTGAGACCGAGTGGGTGTAGTCCAGCCGGATCGGTGTGATCACGGTGCTGACCGCGCCGTCCTCGGCGCGCTCGGTCGCAGGCGGACGCGGTGGTGTCGGGGCGTCGCCTCGCTCCTCGCCCGCGTCGGCGGGCACGAAGTAGGCGATGTCGGTGATGTGCCCGATGGGCTCGTCCGCCCAGCGGACCCGCACGCGCATACCGGTGTGGATCTGCTCGGTGGAGTTCACGTCGACGGCGTGCAGCAGCGCGGTGTCCGCCCCGTCCAGGGTGATCAGGGCCCAGGCGAAGGGACGCTGGATGGGCTGGCCCTCGACCGGGTGGGACACCCAGGACCAGGTGCGTACGGTGCCGACGTCGGAGACATCGACGAACTCGGTCAGCGCCTCGGCCGTGTGGGGGTCGTACTCGACCGGCGGGACATGCACGCGGCCGTCCGAGCCGCGGATGCCGGTGATGCGCCGGTTGGCGAGCTGGGTCATGAAGTGCGTGAGAACAGGCCCGAGCGAGCGGGTGTAGTCGAACCCGATCTCCAGCGGTGCGTGCAGTGGAGTCTCTTCTGTGATCACACTCAGAGTGAAACATGTTCTCGAAATGGGAGCAAGTGGCGGGCGCGCGTAGGTACTGACCCGTAGTGAGTCGCCCCGCTTGGCTTGCTCAAACATAGAACACGTTCTAGATTGTCTGCTGAACCGATGTATGGACGTTCGACGCGGAGCGGAGTGCAATCATGACGGCCGAACCAGCGACGCAGAATGCGAGCCCGGGCTTGTGGCGTATCGCCGACGAGCAGCCCGACCGCATCGCCGTCGTCGATCCCGAGCGGGGTGACTTCACCTATGGCGAGCTCGTAGCCGCGGCCAACCGGTACGCGCACGGCCTCCGCGCGCTCGGCCTCGAGACCGGCGATGCCATCGTGCTCCTGCAACCCAACGGCGTGGACCTGCTCGCCGGCTACTTCGCGGCGATGCAGAGCGGCCTCTACGTGGTCGTCGTCAACTGGCACCTGGTCGGCAGCGAGATCGCGTACCTGATCTCGGACTCGGGGGCGAAGGCGTTCCTCGCGCACGAGAGGTTCGCCGAGTCGGCCGTGGCCGCGGCGGACGAGGCGGGCCTGCCGGCGTCGGCCCGGTTCGCGGTCGGCGACATACCGGGTTTCCGGCCGGTCTCCGAGCTGGGCCATGGCCAGCCCGACACCGCCCCGGAGGAGCGCACGGCCGGCTCGCCGATGCTGTACACCTCGGGTACGACCGGCAAACCCAAGGGTGTCCGCAGGCCGTTGACCGGGGAGGATCCGCACGAGGCCCCGATGGCCGGGCGGTGGTTCTTCGGCATCTTCGGGCTGGAACCGTTCGACGACCACGTGCACCTGTGCGGCTCGCCCATGTACCACACGGCGGTGCTGAACTTCGTGTCCATTTCCATCCACCTCGGGCACACCGCGGTGTTGATGGACAAGTGGGAGCCCGAGGAGATGCTCCGGCTGATCGAGGAGCGCAGGGTCACGCACAGCCATGTGGTGCCCACCCAGTTCGTGCGCCTGCTCGCGCTTCCGGAGGAGGTGCGCCTGCGTTACGACGTGTCCTCGCTGCGCAACGTGATCCACGGGGCCGCGCCGTGCCCGCGAGAGGTCAAGCAGCAGATGCTCGACTGGTGGGGGCCGGTGGTCACCGAGTACTACGCGGCGACCGAGGGTGGCGGCACCGCCATCAGCGGGGAGGAATGGCTCCGCAAGCCGGGGTCGGTCGGCAGGCCGTGGCCCGGCTCGACGGTCAAGATCCTCGATGACGATGCCAACGAGCTGCCAGCGGGCGAGGTGGGCACCGTGTACATGCGCATGGGCTCCTCGTCGTTCGAGTACCACAAGGACAGGCAGAAGACGGAGAAGTCCAAGGTCGGCGACATGTTCACGCTCGGCGATGTCGGCTACCTCGACGAGGACGGCTACCTCTACCTGTGCGACCGCAAGAGCGACATGATCATCTCCGGCGGGGTGAACATCTACCCCGCCGAGATCGAGGGAGAGCTCGTCGTGCACCCGAAGGTCGCCGATGTCGCGGTCTTCGGCGTCCCGAACGACGACTGGGGCGAGGAGATCAAGGCCGTCGTGCAGCCGGCCGACGGTGTGTCGGCGGGGGACGAGCTGACCGAGGAGCTGCTCGAGCACGCGCGGGGCCGCCTCGCCAAGTTCAAGCTCCCCCGCAGCGTCGACTACGTCGACGAGCTCCCGCGCGACCCGAACGGCAAGCTGTACAAGCGCAGGCTCCGCGACCCGTACTGGCAGGACCGCGAGAGCGCCATCTAGCCGGGCGGTGGGGCGAGCCGAGGGGCTCCTTCGGTGCATATCTGGTACCCGAGGAGTCCTTCGGCTCGCCCCCTCTTTCGCTACTCGCCGCGGAACTGCGGTGTGCGCTTCTCGGCGAACGCGCGGGGGCCTTCCTTGGCGTCTGCGCTGGTGAACACGTTCAGGCCCAGTTTGGCGTCGATGCCGAACGCCTCCTCCTCGTGCATGCCCTCCGTGTCGCGCATCGTCCGCAGGATCGCCTGCACGGCGAGCGGGCCGTTGGCATTGACCAGCTCGGCCATCTCCAGGGCCTTGTCCAGGGCCGTACCGTCGTCGACGACGTGCCCGATGAGGCCGATGTCCTTGGCTTCGTCCGCCGTGACGTGCCGCCCGGTGAGCAGGATGTCGGCGGCGACCGTGTACGGGATCTGGCGTGGCAGCCGCACGGCGGAGCCACCCATCGGGAACAGGCTCCACCGCGCCTCGCTCACCCCGAACTTCGCGCTGCGGCCGGCGACACGGATGTCCGTGCCCTGCAGGATCTCCGTCCCGCCCGCGATGGCCGGACCTTCGACGGCGGCGATCAGCGGTTTGGTCAGGCGCCGCCCCTTGAGCAGCCCCTCGATCCGCGACGGGTCCCAGCCCCCGCTGGACATCGCGGTTCCAGGGTTGTTCTTGCTCATCGACTTGAGGTCGGCACCCGCGCAGAACGAGCCACCGGCTCCGGTGAGGATGCAGCTGCGGATGGACGGGTCGTTGTCGACCGTGTTCCACGCGTCGACCATGATCTCGATCATCTCGCCGCTGAGCGCGTTGCGCGCCTCCGGGCGGTTCATGGTCACGATCAGCGTGTGCCCGCGCTGCTCCACAAGCGCGTGTGCCTCGCCGTCACGCTCGGTCTCCGGTGGTGTCGTGGTCATGGAAGGTCCCTTCCCGGTCGCTGGTGAGGTATCGGCCCGGGGCCGAGAGGTCGTGCGAGTTCCGCGCCGCGGGCGCGGAACCAAGTTGACCATTGCCTTGAACGATAACATGTTCTAGTTTGTGGTGTATGGCTCTGAACATCGCGGACCTCCTGGAGCACGCCGTCGACGCCGTGCCGGAACGTACTGCCGTCATCTGTGACGGCCGTCAGGTCACCTACGGTGAGCTCGACAAGCGCGCGAACCAACTCGCTCACCACCTCGCCTCGGTCGGTGTCGGCAAGGACGACCATGTGGGGATCTACTCCCGCAACTCGATCGAGTCCATGGAAGCGATGTTCGCGGCGTACAAGCTGCGGGCGCGTGCGGTGAACGTCAACTTCCGTTATGTCGCGGAGGAGCTGCGCTACCTCTTCGACAACGCCGACCTCGTGGCGCTGATCCATGAGCGCCAGTTCGCCGACCGCGTCGCCGAAGTGCTCCCGGACGCGCCGAAACTGAAACACGTTATGGTCGTCGAGGACGGCTCGGACGCGGATTACTCCCGTTATGACGGGGTCGCCTACGAGAGCGCCCTCGCCCGCCACTCGGGTGAGCGCGACTTCGGTGAGCGAAGTGCCGACGATCTCTACATCCTCTACACCGGAGGGACCACCGGCTACCCGAAGGGCGTGATGTGGCGCCAGGAGGACGTCTGGCGCACGCTCGGCGGCGGCATCGACTTCCTGACCGGCGAGTACGTCCCGGACGAGTGGACACTGGCCAACCAGGCGAAGGAAGGTCCCGGCCTTGTCCGGATGCCGGTCTCGCCCCTGATCCACGGAGCGGCGCAGTGGGCCGCCTTCGGCGCGCTGTTCGCCGGTAGCTCGGTCGTGTTCGTGCCGCAGTTCGACGCGCACCAGGTGTGGCGGGAGATCCAGGAGCACAAGGTCAACGTGCTCACGATGGTCGGGGACGCGATGGGCAAGCCGCTGCTGGCCGCCTACCGGGAGGGCAACTACGACGCCTCCTCCCTGGTGGCGATCACCAGCCATGCCGCGCTGTTCTCGCAGTCGCTCAAGCACGAGTATCTCGAGGAGTTCCCGAACGCGGTGCTGACCGACGCCGTCGGTGCCTCGGAGAGCGGGTTCACCGGGATCAGCATGATCAGTAAGGACAGTGACCACTCCGCTGGTCCCCGGGTGAACTTCAGCAAGCAGGCCGTGCTCGTGGACGAGGACAACAACCTTATCGAGCCGAAGCCCGGCGCGGTGGGCAAGATGGCGCGCGGTGGGCACGTGCCCGTCGGCTACTACAAGGACCCCGAGAAGACCAAGAGCATCTTCGTGGAGATCGACGGGCAGCGGTACGTCGTTCCCGGTGACTACGCGCGCTACGAGGAGGACGGCACGGTCACGCTGCTCGGCCGTGGCTCGCAGACGATCAATACCGGCGGCGAGAAGGTCTACCCGGAAGAGGTCGAGGGTGCCTTGAAGTCCTATCCGGACGTCTTCGACGCCCTGGTCGTCGGCGTCCCGGACGAGCGATGGGGCAACCGGGTCGGAGCCGTCATCCAGCCGTCCGACGGCACCTCGATCGACGCGAACGCGTTGAACGACCACGTGCGTACCAAGATCGCCGGATACAAGGTGCCGCGCAGCCTGTGGTTCGTATCCGAGGTACGCAGGCAACCGAGCGGCAAGCCCGACTACACGTGGGCCAAGTCTTATGCAGAGGAGCACGATGCGGACATCACTGTGTGACACCCTGGGGACCACTTACCCGATTGTGGCGTTCACCCCCTCGGAACACGTCGCGGCTGCGGTCTCCCGGGCGGGAGGTCTCGGTGTGCTGGGCTGCGTACGCTTCAATGACGCCGACGAGCTCGACCGCGTGCTGGAGTGGATGGACGCCAACACCGACGGCAAGCCGTACGGCGTCGACATCGTCATGCCCTCCAAGGTGCCCACCGAGGGCAGCATGACCGATCTGGAGAAGCACATCCCGGACGAGCACCGCGCCTTCGTCGAGCGGACCCTGAACGAGCTCGGCGTGCCGGACCTGCCGTCGACCACCGACGACGCGGGCGTGCTCGGATGGTTGCACTCGGTGGCGCGGGCACACGTCGAGGTCGCGTTGAAGCACCCGATCAGCCTGATCGCCAACGCGCTGGGGTCGCCGCCGAACGACGTCATCGAGCAGGCCCACGACAGGGGCGTCAAGGTCGCCGCGCTCGCGGGCAAGGCCGAGCACGCCGTCAGCCATGTCGACAACGGTGTGGACATCGTGGTCGCGCAGGGCTACGAGGCAGGCGGGCACACCGGTGAGGTCGCCTCCATGGTGCTTCTTCCCGAGGTCGCCGAGCGGGTCGGCGACCGCGCTCCCGTGCTGGCCGCGGGCGGGATCGGCTCCGGTAAGCAGGTTGCAGCGGCGCTCGCGCTCGGCGCATCCGGGGTGTGGATGGGCTCGTACTGGCTGACCACCTCGGAGTACTTGGAGACGATGAGTACCTCGGCGACGATGCAGCAGGCGCTGCTCGGGGCGAGCTCCTCGGACACCGTGCGTACCCGCATCTTCAGCGGGAAGCCGGCTCGCCTGCTCAAGACGCGCTGGACCGAGGCCTGGAGCGCGCCCGACGCGCCCGACCCGCTGCCGATGCCGCTGCAGAACTTGCTGGTGAGCGAGGCTCATCAGCGCATAGCGGCCGCGGATGACCCGTCGGTCGTCGCGATGCCGGTCGGCCAGATCGTCGGCAAGATGAACGAGGTCCGCCCGGTCGCGGACGTGATGGCCGACCTCGTCCGCGAGTTCGACGAAGCGCTGTCGAGACTGGACAAGACACGCTGACACACCGCGCGCTGGTCCGGCCGCCGGCTACGTTCCCGGGGTGGCTCGCCGCGGGTGTGGTGGGAGCCCGATGTCACATCCGGTTCTTCTAGGGAACCCGGTGTCACATCGGGCTCCCACCTTTTTGTGTGGACCGGTGGCGCACTGTTGACTTAATTTCTTAATGCAGTAAAAATATGAGCCATACGACGGCACGCGACAGTTGGGCGGTGACCGCGGTGCTCTCTCCCCTGGACGACTTCCCCATCCACCAAGTGGTCGAGCCGGTCCGGCGGGTCGGCACCAGCGACCGCAACTTCTACGACCGGTACTACTTCAACTGCCATGCCGGCTCGCCGGACCTGTTCCTGGTGACCGGCATGGGCCAGTACCCCAACCTCAGCGTCACCGACGCGTTCGCCACCCTGCACCGGGGCGGCGAGCAGCTCGCCGTGCGCGCCTCGCGCGAGCTGGGGGCCGACCGGATGGATACCACGGTCGGGCCGTTCCGGATCGAGGTCGTCGAAGGGCTTCGCGAGCTGCGGGTCGTCCTCGAACCCAACGAGTGGGGCCTGGAGTTCGACCTGACCTTCACAGGGGCCGTCCCGGCCGTGCTCGAGCCCCGGCACGAGCTGCGCCAGCACGGCCGCACCATCGTCGACTCCAACCGGCTGGCACAGACCGGATGCTGGAGCGGGACGCTCACGGTGGACGGTGTGACCAGCGAGGTCACGCCGGACCGCTGGTGGGGGACGCGCGACCGTTCGTGGGGTATCCGGCCGGTCGGGGACCCCGAGCCGCCCGGGATCGGCGCCGCCAAGGAGCCCGGCTCGTTCTACTGGGTGTACGCCCCGCTGCAGTTCCCCGACTTCAGCATCATCACCATCGCCCAGGAGGACGCGCGCGGGCACCGCTCGCTCGAGGAAGCCGTCCGGGTGTGGCCGGAGGCGAGCGGCCGCGAGGTCGAGTACCTCGGCAGGCCGGAGATCACGATCGACTTCGTACCCGGCACGCGGGAGGTCGGCGCCGCGACACTGGGCTTCGCGGACGGTACCTCCGTCACGGTCGAGACCCAGGTACCGCTCGCGCTGGGCGCGGGCGGCGGCTACGGCACCGACGACTGGCGGCACGGGATGTACCTGGGCGAGCAGGCGGTGGTGCAGGGAGGCACCTACGACGTCAGCGACGCGCCCAAACGCGCGGCGTACTGGAGCGTCACCGACAACCTCGTGCGCGCCCGCTGCGGGAACCATGCCGGCTGGGGGATGTTCGAGTTCGCCTGCTTCGGCCCGCACGAGCCATCCGGCTTCACCGGCTGGGACGACGTCGCCCCGTAGAGGAGTCAAGTATGTACGAGTACCAGAAGCTCTACGTCGGTGGCCGGTGGGAGAGGCCGGCTTCGGACAGCAGGATCGATGTGGTCTCGCCGCACACCGAGCAGCTCGTCGGTGGCGCACCGGAGGCGACCCAGGCCGATGTGGACTCGGCCGTCGCCGCCGCCAGGAACGCGTTCGACAGGGGGGACTGGCCGCGCCTCGCCCCGGCGGAACGGCAGCGCGTGGTGGAACGGCTGGCCAAGGCCTACGAGGCCAGGCTCGGCGAGATGGCCGAGCTGATCACCACCGAGATGGGGTCGCCGATCTGGTTCTCGCATCTCGGCCAGACGCAGGCCACCGCGATGTCCCTGCGGTCGTTGCTCGCCGCGGCCGAACGGTTCGGCTGGGAGGAGCGGCGTTCCGGGGCGTTCGGCGAGGAGGTCGTGGTCCGCAGGGAGCCCGTGGGCGTCGTCGGTGTGATCATCCCGTGGAACGCGCCGCAGTTCGTGCTGATGGCCAAGCTCGTGCCCGCCCTGCTCGCAGGCTGCACCGTCGTGGTCAAGCCGGCACCGGAGACCCCGCTCGATTCGCTCTTCCTCGCGGAGATCCTGGACGCCGCCGGGCTTCCGGAAGGTGTGGTCAGCGTGCTACCCGCAGGCCGCGAGGTCGGCGAGTACCTGGTCACCCACTCAGGGGTGGACAAGGTGGCGTTCACCGGGTCCACGGCCGCCGGGCGCCGGATCGCCTCGCTGTGCGGCACCGACCTCAAGCGGGTCACGCTCGAGCTCGGCGGGAAGTCCGCGGCGGTGATCCTCGACGATGCCGACCTGCCCGGGACGGTGGAGGGGCTGAAGATGGCCTCGCTGATCAACAGCGGCCAGGCGTGCGTGGCGCAGACACGCATCCTGGCGTCCCGCAGGCGCTACCACGAGGTGGTCGAGGCGTTGACCGAGATGGTGCGGGCCTTGCCGGTGGGGGACCCGCACGACGAGGCGAACTACATCGGACCGATGGTGGCACGCAGGCAGCAGCAGCGCGTGGCCCGCTACTTCGACATCGGCACCGGTGAGGGCGCCCGGATCACGACAGGTGGCCCCGGCATGCCGGACGGGCTGACCGCGGGGTGGTACGTGCGCCCCACCGTGTTCGCCGACGTGCACAACGACATGCGTATCGCGCGGGAGGAGATCTTCGGCCCCGTGCTCGCGGTCATCCCGTACGACGACGAGGACGACGCGGTGGCGATCGCGAACGACTCGGAGTACGGGCTGGCAGGCTCGGTCTGGACCTCTGATGTGCAGCACGGGCTGGAGATCGCGCGGCGCGTACGCACCGGAACACTCGGCGTCAACAACTACCTGATCGACGCCAACGCCCCGTTCGGCGGGTACAAGGCCAGCGGGATCGGCAGGGAGTTCGGCCCCGAGGGGCTGGAACCGTACACCGAGCTCAAGTCAGTGACGCTGCCATTCGAGTAGGTGGGTTCCATGCCCGAACGTATCGAGCGTCCGCGTACGTCCACACGGGACTACGCCGTGCTGCGCACGAACCTGGAGTCGTGGCTGGCCACGAAGCTGCCCGCGGGGTCAGAGCCCGCCATCAGCGGCCTGGAGGTCCCGCCGGGCAACGGTATGTCCAGCGAGACCGTGACGTTCGACCTCACCATGTCCGAAGGCGGCGGCCGGCGTACGTCCCTGTCCTGTGTGGCCCGGATGGCCCCGCTGGACTCGGCGATGCCGGTGTTCCCCCGCTACGAGCTCGACCGCCAGTTCCGGGTGATGCGACTGGTGGGTGAGCGTACCGGCGTGCCGGTGCCGCGGGCGCTGTGGTTCGAGGCCGAGCCGGACGCGCTCGGCTCGCCGCTGTTCGTGATGGAACACGTCGACGGCGCGGTGCCGGCCGATGTCATGCCGTACAACTTCGAGGGATGGTTGCTGGATGCCGCTCCTGCCGACCGGCAACGGTTGCAGGCCGCGACGGTGGAGGTTCTCGCCGGGGTCCACAGCCTCACCCCGGCGAACGCCGACCTGGCGTTCCTGGAGTTCGACCGCGCGGGGCCGACGGCCCTGCACCGGCACGTGGCCGAGTTGCGCGCCTACTACGAGTGGGTGGCAAGGCAGTGCAGGCACCCGCTGATCGAGCGGGGTTTCACGTGGCTGGACCGGCACTGGCCGGAGCCGGTCGGTGAGCCGGTGCTGGTGTGGGGCGACGCGCGGATCGGCAACATCCTCTACCGCGACTTCCGCCCGGTCGGTGTGCTGGACTGGGAGATGGCCGCTGTCGGGCCGCGCGAGCTGGACCTGGGCTGGCTGATCTATCACCACCGGTTCTTCGAGGAACTGGCCGGCATGGCGGGGCTGGACGGCATGCCCGGGTTTCTGACGGCGAGCGACGTCACCGACACCTACGAGGCCCTGACCGGCCACACCGTCACCGACCTCGGTTTCTACATCGTCTACGCCGCGCTGCGCAGCGCGGTCGTGATGGCCAGGGTCGCGCACCGGCAGGCCTACTTCGGCGAGCGGGAGTTCCCCGACGACCCGGACGACGTGTTCTACAACCGCCCGGGCCTGGAGGCCATGCTGGCCGGCGGCCCCGGGGACGCCGCCGGCTAGCCGGGCGTCCCGGGTCACCCAACAGCGCCCCCAGCACCCCACGGGCGGGTACGCAGCGCTCCGCGGAGGGAGCCGAGGGGGTCCTCGGTTCCATAGAGGGAGCCCGGTGTCACATTGGGCTCCCACACGCCCTAGGTGTCCAGCCGGGTCTCCAGGCCGGCGAGCAGGCAGCCGAGCATGAAGTCGAACTGGGCGTCGGGGTCCGGGTCGGGGCGCAGTTCGGCCATGCGGCGCAGGTGGGGTAGCTCGTCGTCGGGCCTGGCCTGCAGGGCCTTACGGAACTCGCTGAACTGGCGCCGCTGGCTGCCCGGCGGGTCCTGGGCGTCGTGGAACTCCGCCTCTGCCATCAGGTGAACCTGCTGGATGGCGTGGCTGGCCGTGCCGTGGTCGAACCCGGCATCGACGAGCACCTCAACCAGCTGCTCGATCTGGTCGAGACGGTGCGCGGTCGTCGCGGTGCTGAGCCGGATGTACTGGAACAGCGATGCGTTGTCCAGCATCGCCTTACGCAGCGCGTAGGCGTAGGCACGGAGCCACCCCCGCCAGTCGGTGTCCGTGCCGGGGGCCCACTCGTCGTACTCGGTCTCCTCCAGTACCTGCCTGGCGACGAGCTCGATCAGCTCGTCCCGGTCGCGCACGTGATGGTAGAGCGCGGCCGGGCGTACGTTGAGTACCTCGGCCACGGCCGCCATCCGCAGGTCGGCCAGCCCGACCTCGCGTGCGGCGCGCACGATCTGCTCGCGGGTGATCACGGGCGGGCGGCCGCGCCCGCGCGCGGCCGCTGCCCGCTGCCGCCCGTTGGTGCTCACCGACCCGATACTCCGCCCACGACGTTCGACCATGACTCCCGCGCTGCGCGCCTTGCCCGAATGCTACCGCGTGGCGGGCGGCTCACCGGGCCGCGTAGCTCGGCGGCACGCGGGACGTGCGCTCGTACACCGGTTCGGGGCAGTCCAGCTGCTGCGCGGCGAGCTCGCGCTTGAGCACCTTGTGCGTCGGGGTGCGCGGCAGCTCGGCCAGCACGCGCACGTAGCGCGGGTACTGGGTCGGCCCGAGGTCGCCCTGCTCGGCGAGGAACGCACCGAAGGCCTCCGCGTCGAAGGAGGCCCCCGAGGCGAGCACGAGCGCGGCCGTCACGGCGTCACCCACCCGCTCGTCCGGGATGCCGTACACGGCGGCCTCGACGATGTCCGGGTGGCGCAGCAGCGCGCGCTCGATGGGGGCCGCGCCGAGGTTCTCCCCGCCCACGCGGAGCCACTCCCCGGTGCGCCCCGCGAAGTAGCAGAAGCCCCCGTCATCGCGGTAGGCGAGATCCCCTGTGAAGTACATGCCGTCACGCACGCGGTCGGACTCGGCGTCCGCGGCGTTGTAGTACCCGGCGAACATCCCGGTTCCCGCCGTGTTGACCAGCTCGCCGATCGCCTCGTCCGGGTTGCGCAGCTGCCCGGCCGCGTCGAACCGGGCAGGTGGGCACGGTTGCCCGGTATCGGGGTGCAGGATGTCCACGCCGTCCGGCAGCAGGCCGAGCGCGCCTGCCGGGGTGTCCGGCGTGCGCGAGATCGCCACCCCGCCTTCCGTGGAGCCGTACCCGTCGACGACGGCGCAGTCGAACCGCTCGGCGAACGCGGCGAGGTCGGCAGGTGCGCCCTCGTTGCCGTAGACGACGCGCAGCGGATTGTCCGCGTCGTCGGCGCCCTCGGGGACGTCGAGGACGTAGGACAGCGGCGTTCCCACGTAGTTGGCGTAGGTCGCCCCGTAGGCGCGCACGTCGGGCAGGAAGCCCGATGCGGAGAACCGCCTGCGCAGCGCGAGGGTGGCACCGCCGGCCACGGCCACCGACCACCCGGCCATGACCGCGTTCGAATGGAAGAGCGGCATGGCGACGTACGCCGTGTCCGCTGCGGAGAGCTCGAACCGCGACGCCAGCATCTCGCCGGGGTAGGCGATCTTGCCGTGCGTGCACCGGACCGGTTTCGGCTCCCCGCTCGTGCCCGAGGTGAAGATCAGCATCAGCAGGTCGTCCGGTTCGCTCGGGACGGGACGCAGCCGCGCTCCCCGGTGCGCCGCAAGCGCCTCGCCCCATTCCGTGCTGTCCACATCGAACACCTTCCCGTTCGCGGCGCCGAGGTCGAGACCGTCGAGCAGCGGGCGGTAGGCGCTCTCGGTGATCACGATCCGGCAGTCCGCGATGCGCACGTCCCGCGCGAGAGCGTCGCCCCTGCGCGTGGGGTTGAGCCCGACGAGGACGGCTCCGGACAGGGCAGCGGCCCCGAGCAGGAACGAGAAGGACGGGATGTTGTCGGCGAGCACGCCGACGTGGAACGGGGCGTCCGCGTCGTGCAGCTCCCGCAGCAGCGCGGCGTGCTCGGCGCATTCCTGGACGTGTTCCTGCCAGGTCCAGGTGGCCGCACCGAAGGCGAGCCCGGTGTGCTCCTCCGTGGCACGGGCCAGCAGGTGGCCGGTGACGGTGGGTGGTCCGTCCGCGGTCGCCGTCATGCCGGGGTGTCCGCCAGCAGTGAGCCGAGCGCGCGGAGCTGGGCCGTGGCGCCTCCGAGCGCGAACTCCGCGCGTTTCGCCGCGACGAAGTAGCGGTGCAGCGGGTAGTCCGTGTCGATACCCACCCCGCCGTGCACGTGCACGGCGGAATGCGCCACGCGGTGCCCGGCCTGCGCGGCCCAGAACTTGGCCGTGGCGACCTCCTCGGCTGCGGGCTTGCCCTCGGACAGCGCCCACGCGGCCTGCCACAGGGTCAGGCGGACGGCCTCCACATCGAGGTAGGCCTCCGCCAGGCGCTGCCGCACCGCCTGGAACGACCCGATGACCTCGCCGAACTGCTCGCGCTTCTGCGCGTACTCGCTGGTCATCTCCAGCGCGCGGGACGTGATGCCCAGTTGCGACGCGCACAGCCCCACGGTGACGCGCTGCCGCAGCCACGTCGCCGCGCCGGAGCCCGGCCTGCCGAGCAGTGCGTCCTCGTCGATGACGGCGTCATCCAGCTCGACCAGGGCGGCGCCGGTGCCGTCGACCGCGTGCTGCTCGCTGATGCTCAGCCCCTCGTGCGCGCGGTCGAGCACGGCGAGAGCCGCACCGTCCGGGGTGGCCAGCTCGCACACGTAGCCGTCCGCGTGCGCGCCGTGCAGCACGGCGGTCTGCGCTCCGGAGGCCCGCAGGGAACCGTCGACGTAGCGCCCGGTGAAACCGGGTGGGCTGCCCTCGTCGGCGAGTGCGACGGCCAGCGTGCGCTGCCCGCGGGTCACGGGCAGCACCCAGCGCTCGGTGTGCAGCCCGGAGCCGAACTCGGCCATCGCGGCGGCGCCGCCGGTGATGCTGGACAGGTAGGGAACCGGGGCGGCGACGGTGCCGAGCTCGATCAGCACGCTGCACTGCTCGAGCAAGCCGAACCCGCCGCCGCCGACCGACTCGCCGAGTGCGGCGTCGAGCAGGCCTGCCCTGGCAAGCTGCGCCCAGAGATCGGGGTCGTACGCTTCGGCGCGGCTGCTGCCGGAACGTTCGTTCCAGTCGCCCAGGATGCGCGCGGCGAGACCACCGAGGTCCTGCTGTGCTTCGGTGAGCGAGAAGTCCATGGTGCTCCTTGTGCGGGTCGTGGTCCGGAAGGGGCCGCCCCGGTCGCGGGGGTCGGGCGTCAGCGGGAAACGGGCAGCCCGAGGGCGGCCGCGGCGATGATGTCGCGCTGCACCTCGTTGGTCCCGCCGCCGAAGGTGAGGATGAGCGAGGAGCGGTGCAGCCGCTCGACCTTGCCGCGCAGCAGCGCCCCCGGCGAGCCCTCGCAGACGACCGCCCCCGCGCCGAGCACCTCCATCAGCAGCCGGTAGCCCTCGGTGGCGAACTCGGTGCCGAACACCTTGGTCGCCGAGGCCTCGGCAGGGCCGAGCTCGGAGTTGCTCGCCGCCCATGCGGTCTTCCAGTTGCGCAGCTTGAGGTACTCGGCGTGCGCGTGCACGCGGGCAAGGTGCAGCTGTACCCACTCCGCGTCGATCACCCTGTTGCCGTCGGGTGTCGTGGTCTGCTGAGCCCACTGGCGAACCTCGCGCAGCGCGTCCTGCATGGGTGCCGCCGAGGTCAGCGCGACCCGCTCGTGGTTGAGCTGGTTGGTGATCAGCCGCCACCCCTTGTGCTCCTCGCCGACCAGTGCCGAGGTCGGTACGCGCACGTCGGAGTAGTAGGTCGCGCTCGTGCCCGGTCCGGCGACGGTGTGCACCTTGGTCCAGGAGAAGCCGCTCGCCGAGGTCGGCACGATCAGGATGCTCAAGCCCCGGTGCCGCTCGGCGTCCGGATCGGTGCGCGCGGCAAGCCAGACGTAGTCGGCGTACTCGATCAGGCTCGTCCACATCTTCTGCCCGTTGATGACGTACTCACCGTCGGGGCCCTCCCCGTGCCGGACAGCGTGGGTGCGCAGCGAGGCCAGGTCGGTCCCCGCGTCGGGTTCGGAGTAGCCGATGGAGAAGTGGAGCTCACCCGCGGCGATCTTGGGCAGGAAGTACGCGCGCTGCTCATCGGTGCCGTAGCGCATGATGGTCGGGCCGATCGTGTTGATCGTCAGGAACGGCACCGGCACGCCTGCCACCGCCGCCTCGTCGGTGAAGATGAGCTGGTCCAGCATCGGCCGCGCCTGGCCGCCGTACTCCTCGGGCCAGCCGAGTGCCAGCCAGCCGTCACGGCCCAGCTCGCGCACGATCTCCTTGTAGGCGGTGCCGTCCCCGTACTCGCCGCCTTCGCCCGCGAGCTCGGTGCGGCGTTCGGGTGTCATGACATCGGCGAAGTAGTCGCGCAGATGGTGGCGCAGCTTCGTCTGCTCATCCGTGTAGCCGATGCGCATCGCCTGCCTCCGCTTCTCCTGGGGTCGGTGTTGATGGACAGCATGCCTCCTATCCCGATCCTAGAACAAGTTCTAGAATCGTGTGGAGGACCCGTGTACCGGACTACGCTCGGCTGGAGGTCGATACCGTGCCCGACGGACAGCAGTCGCATCGGCATACGCCGGATGTGCTCGGCCCGGCCAGGATCGGCCCCGTGCCCCTGCGCAACCGCGTCATCAAGGCGGCGACCTACGAGGGGCGTAGCCGGGAGGGGCTGGTCACCGACGGGCTCATCGACTTCCACAGGCGGCCCGCGGCAGGCGGAGTGGGCATGACGACCGTGGCGTTCTGCGCGGTCTCCCCGGAGGGCAGGACCGATCGTCACCAGATCCACATGCGGCGCGATGCCGTACCCGGATTACGGGAGTTGACGGATGCGGTGCACGCCGAGGGTGCGGCCGTCTCCGCGCAGCTCGGCCACGCCGGGCCGGTGGCCAACCCGCTCAGTACCGGCATGCGCGCGCTCGCCCCTGGCAAGCTGCTGCAGCCGATGAGCATGCGCCGCACGCGCGCGGTGAGCGAGCACGAGATCCGGCGTATCGTGCGGGACCACGCCGACGCCGCGGTGCTCGCCGCCGAGTCCGGGTTCGACGCGGTCGAGCTCCATTGTGGGCACAACTACCTGGTCAGTTCCTTTCTCAGCCCGAGGCTCAACCGGCGCGACGACGCCTACGGGGGGTCGCTGGAGAACAGGGCGCGCTTCCTGCGCGAGGTCGCCCGTGCGGTCCGGGACGCGGTCGGCGACCGCCTGGCGATCATCGTCAAGCTCAACATGGACGACGGGACCACCGGCGGTTTCTGGCTCGACGAGGCGATCCCGGTCGCCCGCTGGCTGGAGGGCGACGGCTCGGTCGACGCGCTCGAGCTCACCGCGGGCAGCTCGCTGAGTAACCCCATGTATCTCTTCCGTGGTGACGTGCCGATCGGCGAGTTCGCCGACGCGATGCCCCGGCCCGTCCGGCTCGGCGTGCGGATGTTCGGGAGGTTCCTGCTGCGCAGCTACCCGTACCGGGACGCCTACCTCCTGGACGGTGCCAGGCAGGTCCGGCACGAGACGGGCCTGCCGATGGTGCTGCTCGGCGGGATCGCGAGCAAACCGGTGATGGACCAGGCGATGCGGGAGGGCTTCCAGTTCGTGGCCATGGCGCGTGCGCTGCTGCGCGAGCCCGCGCTGGTCGAGACCATCGCCGCGGGGGACCGGGAGGACTCGCTGTGCATTCACTGCAACAAGTGCATGCCGACGATCTACAGCGGTACCCGTTGTGTGCTGGCCGAACCGGCGCGAGACGACCGCGCGTCCGGCGCGCCCGGCTGACCCTTGTGCAAATCGAGAACACGTTCTAGTCTCTGCTAGTAACAAGTTCTAGTTCGTGGTGGTGCACCGGGAGGGCTGTTCACGAGTTGGCGGGCGAGAGCCGCCCCGAGACGGCGGAGTCGGCGCGTATCCGTCGCGGCGGGCCGGTAGCCCGTCGCCGGGAAACTCGGGTGCCCGTGCCGGACCAGGTGACCCGGCTGAGGTGAGCCGCCCGAGTTACGAGAAGGCCAACGCGGCGACCTCGATGAGGAGGAGTTCACGTGAAAGCTGCTGTGCTGACCGAGATCGGCGTGGACGAGTTGGATCTGTGCGACGACGTCACGACCGTGTCGCCTGGCCCGGGAGAGGTCAGGATCAAGGTGCGCGCCTCGGGCATCTGCCACAGCGATCTCTCCGCCATGGACGGAACGCTGCCCGCGCTGGCGCCCGGCGTGGTCGGGCACGAGGGCGCCGGTGAGGTCGTCGAGATCGGTTCCGGCGTGGAGCACCTCGCCCCCGGTGACCACGTGACTGTCTCCTTCGTCCCGCCGTGCGGCGCCTGCGCGGACTGCCTGCGTGGGCAGCCGAACCTCTGCGCCGTCCACGCGGTGGCCGCCTTCACCTCGCCCCGCTTCCAGCGAGGCGACGCCGCCCTGTTCGGCTACGCGGGCCTCGGCACGTTCGCCGAGGAGGTCGTCGTCCCCGCGGCAGGAGCGATCAAGGTGGACAGTGACGTTCCGTTCGAGATCGCCGCGCTCGTCGCCTGCGGCGTGCTCACCGGTGTGGGTTCGGTGCTCAACACCGCGGCGGTCGAGCCGGGTTCGAACGTGGTCGTCATCGGGTGCGGCGGGGTGGGGATCTCCGTCCTGCAGGGAGCCCGGATCGCGGGCGCTACCACGATCGTCGCGGTGGATCCCGTGGAGGCCAAACGCGACCTCGCCCGCAAGTTCGGGGCTACCCACGCGGTCGCCCCCGAGGAGCTGGACGAGCTCAAGCAGGAGCTCGCGGGCGGTGCCGGGTTCGACTACGCCTTCGACGTGGTGGGCCAGCCCGCGACCATCCGGTCGGCCTGGGACCAGACGCGCCGTGGCGGTTCCGTCGTCATCGTCGGCGCGGGCAAGGCCGACAGCATGGTCGAGTTCAGCGCGCAGGAACTCTTCATGCACGACAAGAAGATCCTCGGGTCCTTCTACGGGTCGTGCCATGTACACAGGGACACGGCGAGGATGATCGAGTTCTGGCGGGCGGGCATGCTCGACCTGGAAGGGATGATCAGCAAGCGTCTGACCTTCGACGAGATCAACGACGGGTTGGACGTCTTGCGTGCGGGCAACCACGATCTGATCCGGCAGGTGGTGAACATCGCGTGAGTGGCAGTCTCGAAGGCACCGTCGCCGTCGTGACCGGTGCGGGCAGCGGGCTGGGCAGGGCCGAGGCGCTCGCGCTCGCCGGAGCCGGCGCCTCGGTCGTCGTCGGCGACCTCGACGAATCGGCGAAGAGCGTCGTCGACGAGATCGCGGAAGCGGGCGGCACGGCACGTTTCGTACCGGGTGACGTCGGCGAGCGGGACACGGCGGACGCGCTGACCTCCGCGGCGGTCGAGGGGTTCGGCGGCCTGCACATCCTGGTGAACAACGCCGGCATCACCAGGGACAGGATGCTGTTCAACGCCACGGACGCCGAGTGGGACGACGTCATCCGCGTGCACCTGCGCGGGCACTTCCTGCTCTCCCGTAACGCGGCGTCCTACTGGCGTGGCAAGTCCAAATCGGATGGCGCGCCGGTGTACGGCAGCGTCATCAACACGACCTCGGAGGCCTTCCTGCTCGGCTCCGAGGGGCAGCCGAACTACGCGGCGGCCAAGGCCGGGATCGCGGCACTCACCACGGCCACCGCGCGCGGCATGGCGCGGTACGGCGTACGTGCCAACGCCATCTGCCCCCGCGCGCGGACCGCGATGACCTCCGACATCTTCGGCCCGGCACCGGAGAGCGGCATCGACCCGCTCTCCGTCGACCACGTCACGCCGCTGGTCACGTACCTCGCCTCTGCCGAAGCCGAGCGGATCACCGGGCAGGTGTTCGTGGTGCACGGGGGGATGGTGGCGCTGATGGCGCCGCCGGCGGTCGAGGCACGCTTCGACGCCGCCGAGGGGCAGTGGAGCCCGGCAGAGCTGGCCGAGCAGGTGGGTGGCTACTTCGACGGCCGGGCAACCGACCGGATGTTCGCGGCCACCGAGGTGAACGACCTCCCGTGACCGCGCCGAGCGGGCAGGGGCCAACGCAGGTGAGGAGACACGAATCATGACGCTTAGCGTGCTATCGCACCGGGACGAGCTCGGTGTGCGGACCGGGCAGCTCCTTGTGGACGGCCACTGGGGCGCCGCGGACGGTGGTGCCACGTGGACGCACCGTCACCCGGCGACGGGAGAGGTGATCGGCGAGTTCGCCAGAGCGAGTGCGGCGGATGTGGACGCGGCCGTGGCGGCGGCACGGCGCTCCTTCGAGGCGGGCACATGGTCGCAGGCGCGCGCGGGTGAGCGTATCGCCGTGCTGCAACGGTACGCGCGGCTGCTGCGCGAGCACGCCGACGAGCTGCGCGGGTTGCAGGCACTGGACAACAGCGTGCCGCTGTCCTTCGGCTCGATCTACGCGACGTCGGTTGGCGCCGCGGCCGATGTCTTCGACCATCACGCGGGCTGGGTGGACAAGATCGGCGGGCAGACGTTGCCGCCCTACCAGGGCGGCGACCACCTGACGATGACGTTCCGCGAGCCGCTGGGAGTGGTCGCCGCGATCCTGCCGTGGAACGCGCCGTTCCTGCTGTTCGCGCAGAAGGTCGCCCCCGCGCTCGCCGCGGGCTGCAGTGTCGTGCTCAAGCCCTCGGAGTACGCGACGTACTCCGTGCTGCGCATGGTCGAGCTGCTGGCGGAAGCGGGGCTTCCCGCAGGCGTGCTCAACATGGTCACCGGTACCGGCGAGGAGTGCGGGGAAGCGCTGATCACGCACAGTGATGTGGACAAGGTGAGCTTCACCGGCAGCAGGGGCGTCGGCAAGCGCATCGTCGAGGCGTCGGCGGGCACGCTCAAGCGGGTCTCGCTCGAGCTGGGCGGCAAGAGTCCCGCCGTGGTCTTCGACGACGCCCCGGATGTCACTCTCGCTGCATCCACGGTGGTCGGCGCGGTCACCATGGGGCTTTCCGGGCAGGCCTGCGTGGCCAATACCCGGGCACTGGTGCACAGGGACATCTACGACGAGTTCCTCGAGGCGGCCAAGGGTATGGCCTCGGCCATCACCTTCGGGGACCCGTTCGACCCCGGCGTGCTGGCCAGCCCGCTGATCAACGAGCAGCAGCTCGAGCGGGTGCTCGGTTACATCGCCAAGGGGAAGGAAGAGGGTGCCACGCTGGTCATGGGCGGGGAGCGCCTCGAGGGCGAGTACTCGGCAGGCAACTTCGTCTCGCCTACGATCTTCGCGGATGTGGACAACTCCTCGACGATCGCACAGGAGGAGATCTTCGGGCCGGTACTGTCGGTGGTCCCGTTCGGTGACGAGGAGGAAGCCATCAGGCTGGCCAACGACACCGAGTACGGGCTCGGCGCCGGTGTGTTCACCAGCGGCGTGCAGCGTGCGTTCCGCGTGTCGCGCGGTGTGCGGGCGGGCACGGTCGGGATCAACGGGTTCCAGATCGAGCCGCATGCCCCGTTCGGCGGGTTCAAGCAGTCCGGCCTCGGCCGGGAGGGAGGCCAGTCGGCCTTCGAGGCATATACCGAGCTCAAGACGGTGATGATGCCGCTCGGTGACGAGTTGATGTGAGCGCGGTAGCGAGTGTCGAGCAGGTAAGGGAGTGAACATGGGTCGGCTGTCCGGCAAGGTAGGGCTGATCACCGGGGCTGCCAGGGGGCAGGGTGCGGCGGCGGCGCGCCGGTTCGTTGCCGAGGGAGCGCGCGTCGTCGTCGCCGATGTGAACGACGAGGACGGCAAGGCGCTGGCAGAGGAGCTCGGTGACGCGGCACTGTTCTGCCACCTGGACGTCACCGAGGAGGCGGAGTGGGCCGAGGCCGTCGAGCTGGCGGTCGCCACGTTCGGCACGCTCAACGTGCTGGTCAACAACGCGGGCGTGCTGCACTTCGCGGAGCTGGCCGACACCACCCTCAGTGATTACGAACGCGTTATCCGTGTTAATCAAACCGGTACGTTCCTCGGTATGCGTTCGGTCGTTGAACCCATGCGAGAGGCAGGTGGCGGATCGATCGTGAACCTTTCCTCGATTGACGGGCTGGCAGGCGTGCCGATGCTGATGTCGTATACCGCCAGCAAGTTCGCCATCCGGGGGATGACCAAGGTCGCGGCACTGGAACTCGGCAAAGACGGCATTCGCGCCAACTCGGTACATCCTGGCATGATCGATACTCAGATGGTGCAGGATGCGATGGGCGGGATCGAGCTGGACACCAGCTGGCTGTCGAAGCGGATCGCGCTGGGTCGCCTCGGTGAGGCCGACGAGATCGCGGATCTCGTCGTCTTCCTCGCCAGCGACGAGAGCTCGTACTGCACGGGGGCGGAGTTCGTCGCCGACGGAGGGGTGACGACGACCCACTCGTTGAAGGTCTAGTTCGCCGAACCTGCCCGGCGCGAGGCGCGCAGGCCCAGTGCTGAAGGGCAGCACGACAGGAGCGTGGAGGAAGCCGATGGCCGTCAGGGGTACCGGAGTATCGGTGCCTGGCTCTGCTGCGCTCGCGCAGGTCGGCAGGATGACCACGCTGGCGTGGGAGGTGCTGCGTGGCACGTTCCGCCGTCCGTTCCAGTTCAGGGAGTTCATCCAGCAGTGCTGGTTCTTCGCCAGCGTGACGATCCTGCCGACGGCGCTGGTCGCCATCCCGTTCGGGGCCGTCATCGCGCTGCAGCTGGGCTCGCTGACCGAGCAGATCGGGGCGCAGTCCTTCACGGGCGCCGCTGCCGCGCTCGGGATCGTCCAGCAGGCGGCCCCGCTGATCACGGCGCTGCTCGTGGCCGGAGCGGGCGGCTCTGCCGTCTGTGCCGATATCGGCGCCCGTAAGATACGCGAAGAGATCGACGCCATGGAGGTGCTCGGCGTCAACCCGGTGCAGCGCCTCATCGTGCCGCGAGTGCTCGCCGCCACCGTGGTCGCGGTGCTGCTCAACGGGCTGGTCAGCGTGGTCGGCGTGCTCGGCGGCTACTTCTTCAACGTCATCATGCAGGGCGGCACGCCCGGCGCGTACCTGGCGAGCTTCAACGCGCTCGCACAGCTGCCGGACCTGTGGGTGAGCGAGTTCAAGGCGGTGCTGTACGGGTTCGTCGCGGGTGTCGTCGCCGCGTACCGGGGCCTCAACCCGGCGGGCGGGCCCAAGGGCGTCGGGGACGCTGTCAACCAGGCGGTGGTGATCTCGTTCCTGGCGCTCTTCCTGATCAACGTCGTGCTGACCGCCATCTACCTGCAAGTCGTTCCACCGAAGGCGTTGTGATCGTATGACGACATCGGCCGAGCGCACGCAGGAGGAGCGTGAGCAGGAGGAGCGGGAGGAGCTCTCCGACAGGACGCTGGAGATCATCGCGCGTCCCGGCGCCGGCCTGGAGGGACTGGGCCAGCAGCTCTCCTTCTACGCGCGGGCACTGGCCTGGTCGCCCCGCACGATCGCCCGGTACTCGCGGGAGATGGCGCGCCTGCTGACCGAGGTCTGCTTCGGTACGGGCGCGCTGGCCATCATCGGCGGCACGCTCGGCGTGATGATCGGGATGACGATGTTCACCGGTCTGGTCGTCGGCCTGCAGGGGTACTCCTCGCTGGAGCAGCTGGGTACCGCTGCGCTGACGGGGTTCATCTCCGCGTACTTCAACACCCGCGAGGTGGCACCGCTCTCTGCTGGGCTGGCGCTGTCGGCGACGGTGGGGTGCGGGTTCACCGCCCAGCTCGGCGCGATGCGCATCTCCGAGGAGATCGACGCCCTCGAGGTGATGGGCGTGCCCAGCGTCCCGTACCTCGTCACGACCCGTGTGCTCGCCGGCGTGGCTGCCGTGATCCCGCTCTACGCCGTGGGGTTGCTGTCGGCCTACGTGGCATCGCGGCAGATCACCATCTGGGTGTACGGGCAGTCGGCCGGTACCTATGACCACTACTTCGCCCTGTTCCTGCCCGCGGAAGACGTCGTGTGGTCGTTCGGCAAGGTGCTGATCTTCAGCGTGGTGGTGATCCTGACGCATTGCTACTACGGATACACCGCGCGGGGCGGGCCTGCCGGGGTCGGCGTGGCCGTCGGTAAGGCCGTCCGGACCTCCATCGTGATGATCGCGGTGCTGGACTTCTTCCTGAGCCTGGCCATCTGGGGCTCGACGACGACGGTGAGGATCGCGGGATGAGCCGGACGAGACGGAAGGTGCTGCTCGCCAGGTTGCGCTATCAGGCGCTCGGGGTCGCGTTGCTCGTCGTCATCGTGCTGTTCTTCGGCGTGACCGTCGGCATCTACAACAAGGCGTTCACCACGGCCGCCACGGTCTCGCTCGAGACGGGTCATGTGGGCAACCAGATGCGCCCGGGCGCGGACGTCAAGGTCCGTGGTGTCGTCGTCGGTGAGGTCTCCGAGATCAGCGCGCGCGCGGACGGTGCGACTCTCGAGTTGGCGCTGCGACCGGAGCAGCTCGAGCTCGTCCCGGCGAACGTGCAGGCCCGGTTGCTGCCGAAGACGCTGTTCGGCGAGCGCTATGTGGCCCTGCAACTGCCGGAAGGCAGGCAGCTGGCAGGCGACGGGGTCGAGCACATCAGCGATGGCGCGACGATCAGCCAGGATCGCAGCGAGAACGCGATCGAGCTGGAACAGGTGCTCGGCAACGTGATGCCGCTGCTGCAGGCCGTCGAACCGCAGAAGCTGTCCAGCGCGCTGAACTCCGTCGCCACCGCGCTGGACGGGCGGGGCGAGGACCTCGGGGAGACGCTCGTGCTGCTGTCCGAGTACCTCGGCGAGTTCAACCACTCGCTTCCCGACCTCGAGGAGAACCTGAAGGGGCTCGCCGACGTGTCCGAGATCTACTCGGAGGCCGCTCCGGACTTCCTGCAGGCGCTGTCCACCGCGACGACGACCACGCAGACCATCGCCGAGAAGAGCGGGGACCTCACCGACCTGTACCGGACGGTGGTCACCAGCTCGAACGACATGCGCAGCTTCATCGACGTCAACAGGGACAACCTGATCGACCTCACCGCCACGGCACAGCCGACCCTTGACGTGCTGGAGAAGTACGCCCCGCAGTACCCGTGCATGCTGCGCCAGTTCGCCAACCAGATGGACTCGGCCGGGGAGGCCTTCCGCGACGGGAAGAACTGGATCACCATCGAGTTCATCTCCAGCCGCGGCAAGTACGAGCCGGGCAAGGACGAGCCGCGCTACGAGGACAAGCGGGGGCCGCGGTGCTACCCGCAGGTCGAGCGCCCCGAGTTCTTCCCGCAGTACCCGCCGGACGGCCCGATCGCCGATGGCTCGACCAAACCGCCGCCGCCGAACGAGCCGGACGGCAGCGAGGCGGCCGACTACGAGGACTACGACGACTCGGGGGACTCCTCCTCGTCCGGTAGCTCTGCGCCCGCCGGCCGCTCGATCGCCAACTCGCCGATGGAGCAGCGGTTGCTGTCGCTGCTCGCCGCTCCGGCGGTCGAGGGAAGTCCCGCCGACGTACCCGACTGGGCGAGCTTGCTCATCGGTCCGTTGTATCGCGGAGCGAAGGTGGAGGTGCGATGAGCGGATTCGTATCGTCCTTCGTCAAGATCGTCGTGTTCGCGCTGGTCACCGGCCTGCTCACCGGTATCCTCGCGGCGACGATCGCGAACGCGAACTTCGGTGAGATGTCCAGCTACACTGCCCGGTTCGCCGATGCGTCCGGGTTGCGCGAGGGTGACGACGTCCGCATCCGGGGTGTGCGGGTCGGCCAGGTCGAGTCGATCGAGGTCGCGGGCGACAACATCGCCGACGTGCGGTTCGGGGTCGAGACCGACCACGAGCTTCCCGGTGAGACCACCGCGAGCGTGAAGTACCGGAACGTGATCGGGCAGCGTTACCTCTCGCTCGGCACCGATGTCGACTCGGCGGAGCCGCTGGAGCGTGGTGACGTGATCCCGGTGGACCGGACCCAACCCGCGCTGGACCTGACGGAGCTGTTCAACGGGTTCCAGCCGCTGTTCCGGGCCCTGGACCCCGATGAGATCAACAAGCTCTCCGCCGAGATCATCAGCGTCTTCCAGGGCGAGGGCGGCACGATCGACAGCCTGCTCGCCCACACGGCGTCGGTCACCTCCACGATCGCCGACCGGGACGAGGTGATCGGTGAGGTGGTGACCAACCTGAACCACGTGCTCGACACCATCAACCAGCGCGGGCCGCAGACGGAGCGGTTGATCGACACGACGCAGGCGCTGGTGACCGGGCTGGCCGAACGCAGAGAGCCGATCGGTGAGGCCACCGAGTCGCTCGGCGACCTCACACACAGCGTCGCCGGGCTCGTGTCCGAGGCACGACCCCCGCTGCGGGAGGACATCGCCGCCCTCGGCGAGCTCGCCGACACGGTGCACGAGTCGAAGGGCACGCTCGGCGAGCTCCTCGAGCGCTTGCCGGTGAACATGCGGAAGTTCACGCGGGTGCTCAGCTACGGCGGTTGGTACAACTACTTCATGTGCGGGATCTCCGGCACGATCGGTATCGAGTCGCTCAACGTCGAGGTCCCGGTGATCCCGCTGCCCGGTACGCAGACCGCGGAGAGGTGCGACGGATGAAACCGCTGAAGTCGCGCGACCAGACCACCGTCGGTGCCGTGACGGTTGTGCTACTGCTGCTGTCGCTGTTCGCGGCGTACAACGCGAAGGACCTGCCGATCATCGGCGGGGGAACGACCTACTCCGCGCACTTCGCGGAGTCCGCGGGTCTGAAGGACGGCAACGAGGTCCAGCTCGCCGGGGTCAAGGTCGGCGAGGTCACCGATGTGCAGCTGGACGGCACCCAGGTGCTGGCCACTTTCCGGGTCGACAGGCAGGGGCGGGAGTCGGCCTCGCGGCTCGGGGCCGACTCGACGGCAGCGATCGAGATCAAGAGCTTGCTCGGGGAGAAGATGCTGACGCTGACCCCGCGCGGCGACGGGCGCCTCGATCCGAGCGAACCTATCCCCGTCGAGCGGACCACCACCCCGTTCGATATCCAGGATGCCTTCGATCAGCTGGAGGAAACGTCCTCCGAAGTGGACACCGAGCAGCTCGCGGAAAGCTTCGACACCATCTCGGAGACGTTCAGCGACACCCCGGAGCACACGCAGGAGGCGTTGAACGGCCTGTCCTCGCTGTCCGAGACGGTGGCTTCCCGCGACGAGGAGCTGAAGCGGCTGCTGTCCAACACCGAGCAGATTTCCGAGCTGCTGTCCAGCCGCACCGAGCGCGTGCAGAAGGTGATCGAGGACGCGAACCTGCTGCTGTCCGAGCTGCAGAGCCGTAAGGAGGCCATCGACAGGCTGCTTTCCGGCACGCAGGAGGTCTCGCAGCAACTGTCCGGTCTCGTCGCCGACAACCGCGCGCAGCTGCGGCCGACACTGCAGACGCTCGACGAGGTCACCGACGTGCTGAAGGAGAACCAGGACAATCTCTCCCGCAGCCTCGAGCTGCTGGCCCCCTTCACCCGCCTCGGCGGCAACGCGCTGGGTAACGGCAGGTGGTTCGAGGGCTACTTCTGCGGTTTCCTGCCGCCGAGCTTCCGGATCGGCGACTACGAGAACAACCCGGAGGGCTGCGAGAGGCCGGTGGCCGCGCCCGACCAGGGGATTGAGAGGGAGTGATGGTGAGCCTGCTGCACAAGGCCGGTGGCCCGGCCCGCGCCATCGCCCTCGGCTGCGTGCTCGTGTTGACGATCAGCGCCGTGGCCTGGCTGGCGCTGCGCGACGACGAGGGCACCGAGCTGACCGCGTACTTCGACAGGGCGGTGGGGTTGTACGCGGACTCGTCGGTGCGGGTGCTCGGCATCGAGGTGGGAAGCGTGACCAACGTCGAGCCGGAGGGGGAGCATGTCCGTGTCGATCTCGCCGTGCGGGACGACGTGGATGTACCCGCCGACGCCAACGCCGTCGTCGTCGCGCCGAGCCTGGTGAGTGACCGCTACGTGCAGCTTACTCCGGTCTACGAGTCGGGGGAGGTCATGGAATCCGGTGCGGTGATCCCCTCCGATCGGACGGCGACACCGGTCGAGCTGGACGAGCTTTTCGATAGCCTGAATACGCTGGCGAAGGATCTGGGGCCCGAGGGGGCGAACTCCGACGGCTCGCTGTCCGGCGCACTCGACACGATGGCGGAGAACCTGGACGGCACCGGCAAGAACCTCAACAACACGGTGACGCGGCTCGCCGAGCTGTCGAGGACGTTCGACCAGTCGGGAAACGACCTCTTCGACACCGTCGAGCATCTCGGCGAGTTCACCACGATGCTCGCCAGAAGCGACAAGCAGCTCGACGAGTTGTTCGACACGATGGCCGACGTCACCGGCTTCCTCTCCGATGAGTCCGGCGACGTCGGCGCGGCCCTGAGCTCGCTCGCCGTCGCGCTCGACGACGTGAACGGCTTCGTCGACGAGAACGAGGAGCTACTGTCCTCCAATGTGGAGAAGCTCTCCGCGCTGACCAAGGAACTGGTCGATCACCGGGACTCGGTGGCCGAGGTGCTCGACATCGGTCCGAACGCCATGAACAACTTCATCAACACCTACGACGCCGCGTCGGGCACGATCGCGGTACGCGGCAACATCAACGAGCTCACCTTCCCGCCTGTGATGACGTTGTGCCGCCTGCTCAACGCGAGCCAGCCCGAGGACGTGCCCGTGGACGTCGCCGGTGCCTGCGAGAAGATCCAGCCCGTGCTCGACGGCGCGGTGCAGCTGCCGCCCGTCTCGGAGATCGTCGCCTCGCTCAACGAAGGTGAGCTGCCCGAGCTGCCGCTGCCGCTCGCGGACGTACTCGTCGACGCGGAAGGGGGTGGCTGATGAGCGCGCTCGCCAGGCGACTGGTCCTCGTGCCCGTGGCGCTCGTGTGCGCTGTCGTGCTGGCGGCGTGCGGTGAGGCGGGCTTTTCCGGCCTGTACAACGCGCCGCTGCCCGGTGGGGCCGATGTCGGCGAGGATCCGTACCGCGTGACGGCGGAATTCGACGACGTGCTCGACCTCGTGCCGCACGCCAGCGTGCGGGTGAACGACGTCTCGGTCGGGCGGGTGGACCACATCGAGCTCGCGGAGGACACCAAGTCGGCCGAGGTGACGATGACCGTCAACGGCGACGTCGAGCTACCGGCCAACGCCGAAGCCGACCTGCGGCAGTCCAGCCTGCTCGGGGAGAAGTTCGTCGAGCTGCGCGAGCCGGAGGACGGTCAGGCCAAGGGCACGCTCGCCGACGGCGCGACGATCCCGATCGCCAGGACGAGCCGGGGCGTCGAGCTGGAGGAGGTGCTCGGGGCGCTGTCGCTGCTGCTGTCCGGCGGCGGTATCGACCAGCTGCGGGACATCGCCGAGGAGCTCAACGCCGCGATGTCCGGTAACGAGCCGGAGATCAAGGCCCTGCTGTCGCATGCCGAGGAGCTCACCCGGTCTCTCGACGGCCAGAAGGGCGAGATCGTGCGTGCCATCGACGGCCTCGACGAGCTGTCCGGAACCCTGCGCGCGGAGAACGATCATCTCGCCACGGCTCTCGACGAGCTCGAGCCGGGGTTGCGGGTGGTCTCCGAGCAGCGGGACGAGCTCGTCAACGCACTGGACGCGCTCGACGCGCTCTCCGACGTCACGGTGGACACGATCGAGCGGAGCAGGGACCAGGTGGTGGAGAACCTGCGTGCGCTGGAACCGGTCCTGCGCAAGCTCGCCGAGGCCGAGGGCGACCTCATCGAGGCACTCAAGATCCTGCCGACGTACCCGCTGCCGTGGAACGCAGGCGACGTGGTGAAGGGCGATTACGCCAACGTCGATGTGGAGTTCGAGTTGAAGCTGGACAAGCTCATCGACAACATCCGGAACTCGAGCCAGCCACCGCTCGGGCTGTTCGATGCCCCGGGCAACGAGCCACAAGGCGGTGGGGAGCAGGCCGAGCCCGGCGGAGGTAGCGATGGCGACCCGAACCTTCCCGAGCTGCCGCTCCCGCCGTCCGGCAGCGACACCGACGGCTCGACCGGCGGTGACGGCGGCCTGCCCGGCCTACTACTCGGAGGTCGCTGATGCTGACAAGGAACACCCGTATCAAGCTGGCGGCGTTCTTCGTGATCGCCACGCTCTCGGTGGCCTATGTCGGGCTCAACTACGCGGGACTGGATCGCCTGTTCGGCCCCCGCGGGTACGTGGTCACGGCGCAGTTCGCCGACTCGGGGGGGATCTTCGAGGGCGCGCAGGTGGCCTACCGCGGCGTCGAGGTGGGTGAGGTGGCCTCCTTGCGGCTGAGCGAGGCGGGTATCGATGTCGATCTCGACATCAGCGACGACGCCCCGCCGATACCGGCGGATACCACGGCGACCGTGACGAACCGGTCGGCCGTCGGGGAGCAGTATGTCGACCTGCGACCGCAGAGCGGCGGTGAGCCGTACCTCGAGGACGGCTCGGTGATCTCCCAGGACGACACCGGGCTGCCCGTTCCCTCGTACGATGTCCTCACCAGCCTGGACGAGCTGGTCAGCAGCGTCGACACGGAGTCGCTGCGCACCGTGGTCACCGAGGCCGACCTGGCGTTCTCCGGGGCCGGGCAGGACATGCAGGTGCTGCTGGATACCGCGCACTCGTTCACCGAGCGGGCACAGGAGAGCCTTCCCGAGACGCGGCAGCTGCTGACCTCCGGCCGGACCGTGCTCGACAACCAGCGGCGCAACGCGGACGACATCACGGAGTTCTCCAGCGGCCTCAAGGACATCGCCGAGCAGTTCGCCGAGTCCGACTCCGACATCCGGAAGGTCATCGACCGCACTCCCCAGGTCGGTCAGCGAGTGAGCGAGTTCCTCAGGACCTCGGGCAACGACATGGGCCTGCTGCTGGCCAACCTGCTGACGACGGCGGACATCATGGAGGTGCGTACCGACTCGACCGAGCAGATGATGGTGAACTTCAGCATGCTCTCCGCGTTCCCGAACACCGTCAGCGAGGACGGGAAGGGCAAGCTGGGGCTCGTGTTCAACTTCTTCGACCCGCCCTCGTGCATGCGCGGTTACGAGGGAACCGAACAGCGCCCCGCGAACGACTTCGAGGAGATCGAGCCGAACACGGACGCGTACTGCGCGGAGCCGCCCGGAAGCCCCGTCGCGGTGCGAGGGTCGCAGAACGCCCCGTACAAGGGTGAGCCCGTCGAGGTGGCCGAGCCGGGCGGCAGCCAGGGTGACGGTCAGGACGCGGGGCAGCGACCGGACGGGAACCTGCCCGGCCTGCTCGACCTGCCGACGCAGCAGGATGCTCCCGGGGACTTCGCGGACTTGCTTGGAGTCACCGATTGAGGCTTCGCGGTAGTCTTCGGTTCGCAGTCTCCGGCGACCCGGTGCGCGACAGCTTGCTCGTGCTGACCGTGCTCGCGGTGCTCGCGGCAGGCTGGTTCGGCTGGTCGTGGGCATCGGCAGCGCAGGACGCCGAGCTGTCGGTGGCGCACGAGCGCGACGCCGCGCTCGAGGCGGCGACCCACGGTCTCGTCACGCTGCACACGATCGACCACCGTTCCGTTGCGGACGATCTCGACGAGTGGCTCGCCGTGACGGCCGGCGACCTGCAGGAGGACCTCCGCGGGGGCAGGGAGAGCCAGCGGGATCGGGCGGAGCGCGACGAGACGGTGTCCACCGCCCGGATGCTGCGGGCGGCCGTGACCGACATAGACCCGTACCAGGACTCGGCACGGGTCATCGCCGTGCTCGAGGTGGACCGGGCGGGAGGCGGCGAGGAGGCATCCTCCGAGACGCGGCGCATGAACGCCTCCCTTGCCGATACGGAGGACGGGTGGAAGATCACCGGAGTCGAGGTGGCCTCATGACCCGGCGCGAGGGGGCCGCCCTCGACAGGCGGACCGTGATCGCCCTGCTGGGCGCCGTGCTGGCTGTCGCGGTGGCGTGCTCGGTGTGGTTCGGGCTGCGCGCGCACGAGCTGCGCGGCGGCTCGGGGGACAACCTCGCGTTTGCCGACAGCGAGGCCACCAGCGAGGTCGTCGAGAGCGTCAGCGCTACGCTGCGCGCGGTGTTCTCGTACGACCACACCAACCTGGAGCGTACGGAACGGGCCGTCGAGGTGGGGCTGACGGGCGAGGCCGCGGCCGCGCATCGCGACCGGTTCGACGCCGCGGCGCGGCGAGCGACCGAGGAGGAACTCGTCCGGACGAGCACGATCCGCTCGATCGGTGTCCGTGAGCTCGACGGCGAGACGGCGACCCTACTGGTCTTCCTCGACCAGCAGACGCGGAGCGCGGAGGGCGGCGCCCCCGAGTCCCGGACGGCGACCCTCGACGTGACCGCGGAGATGGTCGACGGCGAGTGGCGGGTCTCCGCGATCGACGTGCTCTGAGCGCGCGGGGAGCGTGGCGTCAGACGGCACGCCCGGCCGCAGTGGACGTTCCTGCCGCTGTCACGGCCTGCGGTTGCCCCTCGCCGAGCTCGGCTCGCCTGCCGGTACGGCCCGCCCGGACGCCGTTGGCGATGACGATGACCTCCGCGAGCTCGTGTACCAGCACCACCGCGGCCAGGCCGAGCAGCCCGGTGAGCGCCAGCGGAACGAGGCCGGCGATGATCGCCACCGACAGGCCGAGGTTCTGCCGCATGATGGTGCGCGCGCGGCGGGCGTGCCGCAGCGCCCGGGGAAGGTGCCGTAGGTCCTCGCCCATGAGCGCGACGTCGGCGGTCTCGATGGCCACGTCCGTACCCATCGCGCCCATGGCGATGCCGGGATCCGCCGAGGCCAGGGCGGGGGCGTCGTTCACGCCGTCGCCGACCATCGCGGTGGCGCCGTTTCGCCGCAGCCTGCGGATGACGTCGGCCTTGTCCTCCGGCCGCAACTCCGCGTGTACCTCGGTGGCGTCGATACCGGCCTCTGCCGCGAGCGTGCGTGCGGTGGCCGCGTTGTCGCCGGTCAGCATGCTGACCCGGTAGCCCCGCGCGCGCAGCCCTGCGACGACCTCCGGCGCCTCCCGGCGCAGCTCGTCGCGAACGGCGATCACCCCGATAGTTCCGCCGTCGGATTCCACGCAGACCACCGTGGCCCCGCGTTCCTGGAGCTCCGAGACATCCGCGGCCAGCTCGCCGGGATCGATCCAGCCCGGCCTGCCCAGCCGCACCGGCCGCCCGTCGAGCCACCCGGCCAGCCCGGCCCCTGTGACCGACTCGACGTCGCGTGCCGGGGTGACGTCGGCCCGGTCACCGGTGCCGGCGTCGGCGGCCGCGGTGCCGATCGCGAGGGCGAGCGGGTGCTCGCTACGCGCCTCCAGCGCGGCAGCCACGGACAGTACCCGCGCGCTCGCTACCCCGTGCGCGGGTCGCACCGCGATGACTGCCGGTTCGTTGCGGGTGAGGGTGCCGGTCTTGTCCAGCGCGATGCCGCGCACCGAGCCGAGCGACTCGAGTGCCGCACCTCCCTTGATCAGTACGCCGAGCCTGCTGGCCGCGCCGACGGCGGAGATCACGGTCACCGGGACCGAGATCGCCAGCGCGCACGGGGACGCGGCGACGAGGACCACGAGGGCGCGTTCCACCCACACGGACGGGTCCCCTGCGAGGGAGCCGACGGCGGCGATCACCGCCGCGGCCACCATGACCCCGGGCACGAGGGGCTTGGCGACGGCGTCGGCCAGCCGCTGTCCCGCGCCCTTGCGCGCCTGCTCGGCCTGCACGATGGAGACGATCCTGGCCAGGGAGTTGTCCTGGACCGTGCGGGTGACGCGGAGCTCGACGGCGCCGGTGCCGTTGATCGACCCGGCGAGTACCTCGTCGCCGGTGGTTGCCTCGACAGGGACGGACTCCCCTGTGATGGCGGAGACGTTCAGGGACGTGCGCCCGTGGATGATCCGCCCGTCGGTGGCGACGCGCTCACCGGGACGCACCACGAGGATGTCCCCCGCGACGAGGTCGCCGGTGGCCACGGTCACCTCGACCCCCTCGCGCCGGGCGGTGGCCTGCTGGGGCACCAGGTCCAGCAGGGCGCGCAGGCCGCGCCGGGTGCGGCTGATCGAGTACTGTTCCAGGCTCTCGGCGAACGAGTACAGGAACGCCAGCGTCGCGGCCTCGCCGACCTGTCCGAGCAGCACCGCGCCGATCGCCGCGATGGTCATCAACGTGCCGATACCGACCGAGCCGCGCGCGAGCGCGCGCAGCGCGCCAGGCACGAACATCGCCCCGCCGGTCGCGAGCGCGCAGGCGTGTACCGCGAGCACGCTCCAGCTCGGGGCACCCGACCAGGCCGCGACGTAGCCGGTGAGCAGGAGCACCCCGGCTGCGGCCGCGAACCGGACCTCGCGGAGCCGCCAGAACGTTCCCGGCCGGCTCTCCTCGGCCTCCTCCGGGTGCTCGCACCCGCATGCGTCGCTCATGACTCACCTCCGTGCGTGCCGTAGGTCGGGCACAGCGCCACCGCGTTACCCGTGGCGCCGAGCACGGCCTCCGCGGCGGTGAGCAACTCGAGCAGCTCGGGCCGGACAAGGGCGTAGAACGTCTGCCTGCCCTCCGGTTCGCCGTCGACGAGGCCGCAGTCGCGCAGGCACGCGATGTGTTTGGACACGGTGGACTGGGCCAGCCCGAGCTCGCCTACCAGGTCGGTGACCCGCGCCCGCCCCATGGCGAGCCGGTGAACGATCGCCAGCCGGGTGCTGTCCGAGAGGCTGTGGAACAGCGAGACCGCGGCATCCAGATCGGTGTGCCGCGCGGGCTCGCTCGCAGTACTCATCGCCATACGGCGATTATATTCTGATCTGACGATCTATCAACCCGGTCGGGAGTGTGCGCCCCGGTCATCGGGTACGGCCCTACCTGGTGGGGGCGTCGCTGCGGCCCCGCACGAGCTGGCTGATCAGGGCGAGCACCGGAAGCTCGATGAGCGGGGCGACGGCGAGGCTCACCGCGATCAGCGGGCGGCCGGGGAACGCGGCGACCGCGAGCGCCAGCGCGATCGGCGAGTTGCGGGCGACCGTGCTCATCGTCAGCGTGACGCGCTGTGCGCGCGGCAGCCGCAGCGCCCGTCCGGTAACGGTGGCCACGGCAGGCATGACGACGAAGAAGATCGTGAGGGGGCCGAGCAGGGTGACGACGGCGAGTGCGTGCTCGACGACGGTGCGCGCCTGCCAGGCGAACATCGCGAACACCGCGATGAGCAGCAGCGGAACCGCCGATCCCGACGCGGCCGGGAACAGCACCCGCTCCCGCCAGCCTGCCCAGCGCGAGCTCGCCCAGCGCAGCAGCACAGCCGCCGCGAGCGGCACCAGCAGGACCAGCAGCACGGCCTGGACGATCGTTCCCAGCGCTATCGACGTCACCGGCCCGCCGAGCAGCATGACGTACAGCGGCAGCAGCATCAGCTGCAGCACGAGGTTGATCGGCAGCAGCGCGGCCGCCACGCCCATGTGGCCACGCGCGAGCCCGGTGAACACGAGGTACCAGTCGGTACACGGCGTCACCAGCAACAGCAGCAGCCCGATCCGCAGGTCCGGGCTGCCGCCGAGCAGCACCACCCCCAGCACCCACGCCAGCAGCGGCGTCCAGACGAAGTTGAGCACGAGGCTGGCGGCCACGACGCGGTGCGCGCGGCGTGCCTCGCCGAGCGACGCCGCGTCGACCTGGACGAACACCCCGGTCAGCATCAGCAGCAGCGCGGGAAGCACCACGTGCCCTGCGGCCCCGCCGATCGGCAGCGCCAGGCCGGCCAGCGTGCCTGCCACCGCGCTCGCCGCGACGAGCACGCTCTGCAGGCGCTCCCAGAGGGACATACCGGGACCGTATCCTGCGGGGGTTCGCCCCGCGCGGCGCGACCAGCCGCCGATCGTGGCGCTGACCGGCCCCGGGCCGGTCCTGGGTCCGGTCCTGCTCAGCGGAGTGTGACGGTGCGGGACAGGGTCAGCGCCGCGGTGCGCACGGCGGGGGCGATCCGGTCGGTGCGCATCCGGTTGCTCCAGCCGGAGATGGAGATCGCCGCGACCGCCCGACCGGCGCCGTCCAGCAGCGGCCCCGCCGCGCAGACCACGCCGACGCCGGACTCCTCGCGGTCGTAGGCGATCCCCGAGTCGCGGATCCGCGCCAGCTGGCCGCGCAGGACGGCAGACGAGGTGATGGTCTTCTTGCTGACCGGCCGCAGTCCGGCGGCCAGTACGGTGTCGAGCACGTCCGCGCCGGAGTAGGCCAGGATCGCCTTGCCGACCCCGGTGGCGTGCGCGGGGAAACGCCCACCGATCCGGGACGGCAGCCGCGGCGCGTCCGGCCCGCGCAGCACGTCGAGGTAGACGACCTCGGTGCCTTCCAGGACCGCCAGGTGCACCGTGTTGCGCGTGGCCTCCCGCAGGTCGGCGAGGTGCGGCCGGGCCGCGTCGACCAGCCCGCGTTGCCGGGTGGCCAGCTGGCCGATCTCGAACAGCCGCAGCCCGAGCCGTACGGCGTCGCCGTCGCGTTCGAGCAGGCCGTTGGCGAGCATGTGCCGGACGAGCCGGTGGGTGCTGGTCTTGGGCAGGCCGGTGCGCCTGGCGAGCTCGGATACCCCCAGCGCGTCGTCACCCGGGCGGAAGGCGGTGAGCAGCGCGGTGATGCGTGCCGTCGTCGACGGGCTGCTCTCCTGCGGTTCGTTCCGCTCAGCGGCACGCATGTGTTGAGTGTGCCCGGCGGGCCGGGGAACTGTGAAGGGTGTCGAGTCAAACTCCGTGACGCGAGGTGTCCTATGCATGACGGCAAGGCCGTCGCCGCGATCGTCGGCTCCGGCAACATCGGCACCGACCTGCTCGCCAAGCTGCGCCGCAGTGCCAACGTCGAGGTGCGCTACATGGTCGGTGTCGACCCCGGGTCCGAAGGTCTCACGCGCGCCGCTGAGCTGGGCGTGCGGACCTCTGCCGAGGGGGTCGACTGGTTGCTGTCCCAGCCGGATGTGCCGGATCTGGTGTTCGAGGCGACTTCGGCGAAGGCGCACGCCGCGAACGCGCCGCGTTACGCGGACGCAGGAATCCAGGCCGTGGATCTCACGCCTGCGGCGTTGGGGCCGTTCACCTGCCCGGTTGTCAACATCTCGGACCAGCTGGACTCGCCCAACGTCAACATGATCACCTGCGGCGGGCAGGCGACCATCCCGATCGTGCACGCGGTCTCCCGGGTGACCCCTGTGCCGTACGCCGAGATCGTGGCGTCGGTGTCCTCCCGCTCGGCAGGCCCGGGGACGCGGGCCAACATCGACGAGTTCACCGAGACCACCGCGCACGGCATCGAGACGGTCGGCGGCGCGGACAACGGCAAGGCGATCATCATCATCAACCCGGTCGAGCCACCGATGATCATGCGCGACACGGTGTTCTGCGCGATCGACCCTGCCGCCGACCGGGACGCGATCACCGACTCGATCCAGCGGATGGTGCGGGACGTGCAGGACTACGTTCCCGGCTACACCCTCAAGGCGGAACCGCAGTACGACGACCCGCGGCCCGGCTGGGGTGACCGTGCGCGGGTGGCCGTGTTCCTGGAGGTGGCGGGCAACGGCGACTACCTGCCGACGTACGCGGGCAACCTGGACATCATGACGGCGGCCGCATCCCAGGTCGGGGAGCAGCTCGCCAGCAAGATCATCGAGAGGGACACGGCGGTGCGGGTATGAGCATGTGGGATGAGGTCGAGCGGGACGTGCGGATCGTGGACACGACGCTGCGCGACGGCAGTCACGCGATGGCGCACCAGTTCACCGAGCAGCACGTGCGTGACACGGTGCGTGCGCTGGACACCTCCGGGGTGTCGTTGATCGAGGTGACGCACGGCGACGGGCTCGGCGGGTCCACGTTCAACTACGGGTTCTCGCTGGTCGACGAGAAGCAGCTGATCTCGGCCGCGGTGGACGAGGCCTCCAGCGCCACGATCGCGGTGCTGCTGCTGCCCGGCCTCGGTACGGTCACGGACCTGCGGGCGGCGGCCGATCTCGGTGCGGGCGCGGTGCGGATCGCCACGCACTGCACGGAGGCCGACGTGTCGATCCAGCACTTCCAGGCGGCGCGGGATCTGGGCCTGGAGACGGTCGGGTTCCTGATGCTGTCGCACATGTCCTCGCCGGAGGACCTGGCCAAGCAGGCCAGGATCATGGCCGACGCCGGTTGCCAGTGCGTCTACGTCGTCGACTCGGCAGGCGCGCTCGTGCTGGAGGACGCCTCGGACCGGGTTGCCGCGCTCGTCGACGAGCTCGGTTCGGACGCGCAGGTCGGCTACCACGGGCACCAGAACCTCAGCTTCGGGGTGGCGAACTCGGTGCTGTGCTACCGGGCGGGCGCGCGGCAGATCGACGGGTCGCTCGTCGCGCTCGGTGCTGGCGCGGGGAACTCGCCGACCGAGGTGCTCGCGGCGACGTTCGACCGGATCGGCGCGCGTACCGGGGTCGACAAGGACGGGCTGATGGATGCCGCGGAGAACGTGGTGAAGCCGTTCATCACGCGACTCCCCGTGATGGACCGCTCCTCGATCGTGCAGGGCTACGCCGGCGTGTACTCCTCGTTCCTGCTGCACGCCGAGCGCGCGGCCGAGCGGTACGGGGTTCCCGCGCACGAGATCCTCTACCGGTGCGGCGAGCGCCGCTACGTCGGCGGCCAGGAAGACATGATCATCGACATCGCCCTGGAGATCCGCGCCGAACGCGAGCCTGCCGGCGCAGCAACCCCCTAGGGTGGGGAGCCGAATGTCACGTTGGGCTCCTTCTAAGGAACCGAGGTCACCTTCGGCTCCCTCCGGCTGGCGCGGGGTCGGAGGAGCCCAAGGTGACCTCGGTTCCATCTAGGGAGCCCGGTGTCACATTCGGCTCCTACCCGTTTGGGGCTGTCCACGGAACGAGAACATGTTCTACCATGGGTGGATGGTCAGCAGGTATCACGGGCTCGAGCGGGGTGAGCTCGCCACGCTCGTACCGGAGCTGCTCCTCATGGGGCAGCTCATCGACAGGTCCGGGATGGCATGGTGCATCTCCTCGCTCGGTCGTGAAGGGATGCTCCGGGTGGCGATCGAGGAGTGGATGGCCGCCAGCCCGATCTACACCGAACGGATGCAGCGGGCGTTGAACTTCCAGGGCACCGACGTCGTGACGATCTTCAAGGGTCTTCAGCTCGACATCGGCGCGCCACCGCAGTTCATGGACTTCCGCTACCACGTGACCGACCCCAATCACGGGACGTTCCACCTGGACCACTGCGGCGCGTTGATGGACGTCGAGCCGATGGGCGAGGCGTACGTCACGGGGATGTGCCATGACATCGAGGACCCCACCTTCGACGCCACGGCGGTCGCCACCAACCCGAAGGCGCAGGTGCGGCCCGTGCACCGGCCGCCACGCACGCCGCCGGACCGGCAACCGCATTGCATGTGGACGGTGACGATCGACGAGTCGCACGAGCCGGTGGGCGAGTCGGCCGGGTGTACGCGGAACAGGGATACGCACGCGGCCTCGATCGGGCTCGACCCGATCGATGAGGCCGAGGAGGGCATGTCCGACTACTCGGGCCCGCTGCTCAGCGACCTGGACTTCGCCGCGTTCTCGCGCTCCGCGCTGGCACGGATCGCCGATGAGGTATGCCTGCAGATGCACCTGCTCAACCTCGGTTTCGGCCGTGCGGTCTCGGCGCGGCTGGAGCCGGATAGCGCCACGGAGGTGGGTGCGAAGCAGCTGCGCGGCATCGCCGGGATCGGGGCGGAGCGCATCCACCGCGCACTGCGGCTTCCCGGAGGCGTCACCGGTGCGGTCGCCGTGCTCCGGCTGCACCCGTTGCTGAACCCCGCTGCCTACGTCGCCGCGGAGTTCACCGGAGACGGGTTCACCGTCCGACACTCACCGGCTCATGACGACGGCGCCTGGATCACGCGGTGCGGGCCGCAGGCCGTCGAGCCGCTCCAGGCGATCGTGCGTGCCGTCGACCCGCACCTCGATGTGCTCGTCGAGGGAGACGCGTCGGAGTGGAGCTGCCGTGTCGTCGAGCGCGACGAACCCGCCGAGGAGTTCGACGAGGTGGCTGTCACCCGGATGAGCACGGGATCCTCGTTCGAGTTCGAGCCACGCCGTTCCCTACCCATCACGCCGATTGGTTGATCATGGTCAAAGTCAAACCGCGCCCGAAAGGGCTGGACTCGCCACTCGTGCCCAAGATCATCAAGAGGATGAGCAGGGCGCAGGTATGGCTGTACCGGCGGACCAACGGGCGATTGGGCGGCACGTGGCGCATCGGGGCCGCGCTCCGCAAGCCCGTCGACACCCTGTTGCTCGACCACCGGGGTCGCAAGTCCGGCACGGTGTTCACCATCCCGCTGCTGTACATGCCGGACGGGGACAACCTCGTCGTGGTCGCCTCGCAGGGTGGCCTGCCGAGCCATCCACAGTGGTATTTCAACCTGCGTGCCGACCCCGACACCCGGGTCCAGGTCAACGGTGAGGTGCGGGCGGTGCGCGCGCGTACCGCGTCCGGGCAGGAGCGGGAGAGTCTCTGGCGCCGGCTCGTGGAAATGTACGCGGACTTCGCCAGCTACCAGTCATGGACCGATCGTGAGATCCCCGTGGTGATCCTCGAACCACGGACGTAGACCCGAGGATGGCTCCGGGGCGGGGCCTCCCGCACCCGGCGCGCGCTACCGGCTGCCGGAGCGCTCGGCATGACCGGTGGCGCCCGCCTCCACTGCGGTCCCGGCGTCGTCGTCGGACCTCAGTCCCAGGCGCCGCGCGTGCCTGCCGAGAAAGGAGATCACCTCGTCCTCGGGCTTGTCCGGCAGTCCCCAGATGATTTCGGTGACGCCGATGCGCTCCCACGTGGCGATGTCCTCGGCCGAGGGCTTCACGGCGGCGAGTACGACGATCTCCGGATGACCCGCGCGGCCCTCGGCCCGCCAGGCGTCGTACAGCGCCTCGACCTTGTCCGTGATGTCCTGCTCGAGGGGTGTGGTGATCCACCCGTCCGCGTTGGCGGCGATCCACGCGAACGTCTTGGGCCCGCCGCCCGCACCGATGAGCACGGGCGGCTGGGGCTGGACCGGCTTGGGCCAGGCCCATGACGGTCCGAAGGAGACGAACTCGCCGTCGTAGGACGCCTCCTCCTGGTTCCACAGCGCGCGCATCGCGTCGAGGTACTCGCGGAGCACGGTGCGCCGCCTGCCTGCCGGGACATGGTGGTCGTTGAGCTCGTCGGTGTTCCACCCGAACCCCGCGCCGACCGTCACACGCCCGCCGGAGAGGTGGTCGAGGGACGCGATGGTCTTGGCGAGCGTGATCGGGTCGGACTCGACCGGCAGTGCTACGGCCGTGGCCAGCCGGATGCGTGAGGTGACGGCCGCGGCCGTCGCGAGCGATACCCACGGGTCGAGCGTGCGCATGTACCGATCGTCCGGAAGGCTCTCGTCTCCTGTGCCCGGGTGCGCGGCCGCGCGCTTGGCGGGGATGTGCGTGTGTTCCGGGACGTAGAAGGTGTCGAAGCCGTTGTCCTCCGCGGCCTTGGCTGCCACGGAGGGTGTGATCCCGCGGTCGCTGGTGAACAAGACGATTCCGTGCCGCATGCGAGCCATGCTAGAACGTGTTTCATCCGTACGGAATGCCATCGGCGGTCCCTTCGAAGCCGCTGGTGATCTCGTGCCGGGCAGTGATCACCGGTTCGTGCACACGACCGTTTACTGTACAGTCATCTGGGCAGTTGTCCAATAGTGAGCTCACCGGCGTCGCGGCGACCCGCGGTGGTTGCCGAGGTAACGTCGGGTCGTGGCGCGTACGAGTCCGCAGGCGTGGGCCGCGGGTTCGGTGGCCCGGCGTGCGCGTTCGTGACCGGCCGGACGCTGACCTACTTGGCGATGTAGAACACGTTCTATTATGATGGGGAAATGGCCACAGAGATCCCGACGCCGACCAGCGCGTACGAGTTGCACACCTGGTCGGACGAGGTTGATGTGCTCGTGGTGGGCGCGGGTATGGGCGGTGCGAGCGCCGCGCTCGAAGCAGCCGCCGCGGGCTCACGAGTGCTGGTGATCGATCGGGGTGGCAGGCTCACCTGTACGACAGCCATGGCCGGTGGGCACTTCTATCTCGGCGGTGGGACCCCGCTGCAGGAGGCTGCCGGATTCGATGACTCGCCGGAGGAGATGGCGAAGTACCTCCGGGCCATGTCGCCGGAGTGCGCGCCCGAGAAGATCGAGGCGTACTGCGAGGGCAGCGTCGAGCACTTCCACTGGCTGGAATCGCTCGGGTTCTCCTTCGAACGCTCGTACTATCCCGGCAAGGCCGTGGTACAACCCGCCACCGAAGGGTTGATGTATACGGGCAACGAGAAGTGCTGGCCGTTCAACCAGTACGCGGAACCGGCGCCGCGCGGGCACAAACCGCCGATCGCCGGGGACACCGGTGGAGCGGCGTTCGTTCTCGACCTGGCCCTGGCTCGCCTCGACGACCTTGGCGTGGAGGTGCGCTACGACACCGCTGCCACGGGGTTGGTCGTGGGGTCGGACGGTGACGTCACCGGCGTCACATGGAAGAGCTTCGGGCAGAGCGGTGCCATCCGGGCACGTGCGGTGGTGCTTGCCGCGGGCGGCTTCGTACTCAACTCCGAGATGGTTTCTGCCTACGCTCCCCGGCTCACCGCGCTCATGAGCAAGGGGATGCCGCTGGGAAACTCCTACGACGACGGGCTCGGCATTCGTCTCGGGGAGTCGGTCGGCGGGGTCGCGGAGCACATGGACGGAGCGTTCTTCACGTCCCCGTTCTACCCGCCGGAGGAGCTTCTCAAGGGCATCGTCGTCAACAAGCACGGCGAGCGTTTCGTCAACGAGGACTCGTACCACGGCAGAGTGGCCTCGTTCGTGTTCGACCAACCGGACCAGATCGCCTATCTGATTCTCGACTCCGAGACGATGGACCGACCACACTACGGGTTCCAGTCCTTGGTGGATGGTTGGGAGACGTTGGAGGAGATGGAGGAAGGCCTTGGCATCCCGGCAGGCGCTCTCGCCAGGACGATGGCCGACTACAACGCCTCGGCCGGATCAGGTGTGGATCCCGCCTTCGGCAAGGCCGCCGAGTTCGTCGTCCCGCTCGACACACCTCCGTACGGCGCGTACGACCTCACGCCGGGCAAGGCCTTCTACAGCGGCTTCACCATGGGCGGCCTGCGGGTAACGGTGGACGGGCAACTCCTCAGCACGGACGGATCGACCATTCCCGGCGCGTACGCCGTCGGTGCGTGCGCCTCCAATATCGCCTACGACGGCGCGGGCTACTCATCTGGTACCCAACTCGGTGAGGCATCGTTCTTCGGTCGGCGCGCCGGACGGCATGCCGCGAAGGCCGCGGCCGCGACAGTGGTGTGAACCGGACGGGAGTGGTTCCGTAACCGGCCGGCGCGAGAGCACGTCGTGTGGCCTCGCGTACTCGGAACCCGTCATGCCCGTGTGATCACAGTGCCTCGTGCTCGGGCGCGCCGCGCGGGGCGCATGGCGTTTGTGAAACATGTTCTATACAATTGTCCAGACTTCGGTTCATGCCGACTCGATCGGACGTAGGGTATGTCGTGTGACGTCACGGAAGTTGCCCGGCTCGGCCGGTATGCCGCCGGGCAGGCGATCGTGCGCCCCGCGGGCGCGGTACCCTCGTCCGGTGCGTCCTCGCGGGCGGCGCGCCGGTGCGCGCGGCCCGGTCCACCGAGGTCCGTGAGATCGAACGAGGGGCCTGATGTCGACTCCTGAGTCCGCGGACCGGACCGGCCGGTCGAGGTCCCGCCCTGGGGACGCCCGCAAGCTGGTGATCGGCGGAAGCGGGTTCCTCGGCTCGCACGTGACCAGGGAGCTCGTACGGCAGGGGTATCACGTCCGGGTCCTGCTGCGGCATACGAGCTCGACCACGGGCATCGACGATCTCGATGTGGAGCGCGTCTACGGCGACATTCTCGACACGGCCGCTGTCCGGGCGGCCATGGCAGGCTGTGACGTGGTCTTCCACTGCGCGGTCGACACGCGCGCGTGGCTACGGGACCCCACGCCCCTGTTCCGTACCAATGTCGAAGGTCTTCGTGTCGTGCTGGACGCGGCCGTCGAGGCGGATCTGGACCGGTTCGTGTTCACCAGCACGCTGGGAACCATCGGTCTGAGCTCGGACGGGCCTGCTACGGAGGAGACCACACACGACTGGTTCGAGACAGCCGGGGCGTATATCCGGTCGCGCGTACGTGCCGAGTCGCTCGTACTCGATTACGTCCGGCAGCGCGGGCTGCCTGCCGTGGTGATGTGCGTGGCCAACACCTACGGTCCGGGGGACTGGGCGCCGACACCGCACGGCGGGCTGCTGGCGGCGGCGGCGCGTGGCCGGATGCCTGCGTATGTCAAGGGTGCGGCCGCGGAGGTGGTCGGTGTCGTCGACGCGGCCAGGGCGATGGTGCTTGCCGCCGAGCGCGGCAGGGTGGGGCACAGGTACATCGTGGCCGAGCGGTTCATGAGCTCCCGGGAGATCTACCGGATCGCTGCCGAGGCCGGCGGGGTCGCGCCGCCTCGGTGGGCGGTCCCGCTGGCGGTGATGTCCGTACTCGGCGTGCTCGGCGAGATGGCCGGGCGAGTGTTCGATCGTGACGTGCGGTTGACGCGTACGAGCGTGCGGCTGATGCACATCATGCCGCCGATGGATCACAGCAAGGCGACGCGCGAGCTGGGGTGGCGCCCGGGGCCTGCCCCTGAGGCCGTATACGAGGCCGCCCGGTTCTTCGTCGACGAACGGCCGTCCATCCGCCGGTCCACCGGGTAGAGGCAGGTGAGGTCCGGTGTCCAGTGTGGTCGCGGTGCACGACGGTGATCGTCACCGGTGACGCGAGTGTGAGGAGTCGATTCGATGCGTGTGCGGGTGGTGCACATCGGAACGGGCAATGTCGGGCGCCCGGCGTTGAGCGCGTTGATCAGCGCTGCTGACTGCGACCTGACAGGTGTGTGGGTGTCCGCGGAAGAGAAAGTGGGCAGGGATGCCGGGGAGCTGGCGGGGACAGACGCCCGGACGGGTGTCGCGGCGACGAACGACCTCGATGCGGTTCTGGCCACGGGACCCGACTGTGCCGTCTACTGCGCCATGGGCGATACCCGGATGGACGAGGCCGTGGAGGACTGCAGCCGGATTCTCGAGGCCGGGATCAACGTTGTCGGTTCCGCGCCGGTGCCGCTGCAGTATCCCTGGCAGCTGCTCCCCGAGGAATCCATCGCGCAGCTGGAACGGGCCGCGCGACAAGGCGGTTCGAGCGTTTTCATCACCGGAGTGGATCCGGGATTCGCGAACGACCTCGTCCCGCTGACCTTCACGGGTACGTGTCAGCGTGTCAGCCAGGTGCGCTGTATGGAGATCGCGGACTACGCGACCTACGACGGCGCCACTGTCATGTTCGACGTGATGGGCTTCGGTGCGCCGCTGGACGACGTCCCGATGTTGTTCAAGCCGGGTGTGCTGAGCATCGCGTGGGGTACCACGATCCGCCAGCTCGCGGCCGGGCTGGGCATCGAGGTCGACACGATCACCGAGTGGTACGAGCGAGAGCCCGCGCCCGAGGCGTTCGACATCGCTGCGGGGCACATCCCCCAGGGCGGTACGGCCGCCGTGCGCTTCGAGGTTGCGGGCCGGGTGGACGGGCGACCGGCCATCGTCGTCGAGCATGTCACGCGCCTTCGAGAGGACCTGCGACCCGACTGGCCGCAACCGGCACAATCGGGCGGATCGTACCGTGTGGATATTTCCGGTGAGCCGTCGTACACCGTGGACATCTGCCCGACAAGCAACTACGGAGATCACAATCACGCTGCCATCGTCGCTGCGGCAGGGCGGATCGTGAACTCGGTGCCTGCCGTAGTGGCAGCGCCGCCCGGGATAAGGACGACCCTCGACCTGCCACTGGTCACCGGGTCGGGGCGTTACACGGCCGGGGAGTGACGCTGTCGCGTATCGTGCGGCGGATGCCGTAGACGGCGCCGTGTCGTGATCGTGAGCCGGTCGGGGACGCTCCCGGGTGAGTCTACGGGCTACTTGTGTGGGACGTCGGCGACAAGGCCACCGTCCATGACGAACTCGGTGCCGGTGGCGTACCTCGACTCGTCGCTCGCCAGGAAGACCACGAAGGTGGACACCTCACCGGGGTCGGCGCTGCGCCCGAGCGGGATCTTCACCATGTCGTCAGGGATCCCCTCGGTCATCGGGGTACGGATCAGGCCAGGATGCAGGGAGTTGACGCGGATGTTGTGCTGCGCGAGTTCGAGCGCCACCGACTTGGCGAGCCCCCGGACGGCCCATTTCGTGGCGACGTAGCCGTGCGCCCACGGGCTTCCCCGTAGCCCCTCGACCGACGAGACGTTCATGATCGAGCCGCCTCCCGCGGCTATCATGGCGTCGGTGACGGCCCGGATTCCCAGGAACGTACCGGTGAGGTTGACGTCGAGGATCTCGCGCCACTTGTCCGGATCGAACTGCTGGATCGTGCTGCCGTTCACGATCCCCGCGTTGTTGACAAGCACGTCGAGCTTGCCGAACTCCTCGACCGTGGTGGCGACGACATCCTGCCACTGATCGGGCTGCGTCACATCGAGATGCATATAGCGAGCCCGTGGTCCCAGCTCGTCCGCCAGCGCCTTGCCCTCGTCGTCGAGTATGTCGCAGATGATCGCGGCGGCGCCCTCGGCTACGAGATGCCGGGCATGTGAGGCGCCCAGGCCCCGGGCCCCGCCCGTGATGATGGCGACCTTCCCGTCGGTACGTCCCATGCGCTCCACGCTAGCGATAAGTAGAACGTGTTTCAATACCGAATTCATTCGGTACGGTGGCGAGTCGCCTCGCATGTGCTGTGCCGGTGCCGGGTCGGTGGCGCGGTGCGGGTTGCCGGGACGGGGCGAGGTTACGATCGGGCCATGGAGCCGGTTCGCAGGATCGTCGATGGTCGCAGGGCGAGTACCGTTCAGCGGGTGCTCGACGCCGCCGTCGAAGAGATTCGCGCAGTGGAGTACGGGGACCTGTCGGTGCGGTCGGTGGCCAAGCGTGCCGATGTCTCGCCCGCGACCGCGTACACCTACTTCTCCTCCAAGGAGCACCTGGTCAGCTCCGTGGTGTGGCGAACGATCCAGGAAGCCACCGCGTCGGTCGAGGAGGGCGCCCAGCTGCACGACATCGTGCGGAGTATTACCGGGGTGTTCGCCGACGAGCCGGAGCTGAGCCGGGCCTGCACGTCGGCCCTGCTGGCCGACGACCCCGAGGTGGCACGCCTGCGGGACGCGATCGGCGCGGAGTGCGCCCGGTCGCTGTCCAGCGCGCTGCGGCCGATGCCGTCGAACGCGGTCGACTCGGTCACCATGGCGTTCGTCGGGGGGATGGTGCTCGCGGGTATGGGCTACCTGTCCTTCGACGCGATCGCGGATCGACTTGTCGACATGGTCGCGCAACTGCACCCCGTGGACGGCCGAGGCGCGGCGCAGCCCTGATCGCACCGACGTCCGGTTGACGTGAGCCCCGCCCCGTCCGGCCCGGTCACCCGGCTGCGGCGACGTCGAGCGCGTCCTGCCAGGTGCCGTGCTTGCCGATCAACGCGCGGAGCTTCATGACCGGCCTGCGCTGGTTGAGGCCGAGCGCGCCGGAGACGTGGTCGCCGCGGCGGTAGAGCGCGAGGAAACTGTCCGAGGCGACGTCGCCTGCCACGACCCGTACCTCGTCGGCGGTGGGGACACCGACGAACTGGATCCGGCTGCCGTACCAGTCGGACCAGAAGTACGGCACCGTGGCACACGGCCGGGCCTGCTCGGGGTGAATCGCGTTGCGCGCGGCGAGGCCGCCCTGCTCGGCTGCGGTGGTCCAGTGTTCGAGCCGCATCGTCTCGCCGAACAGCGGGTTCGGCCAGCGGGCGAGATCGCCTGCCGCGTACACGCCCGGAAAGCCCGCGTTGAGGGTCTCGTCGCAGACCACACCGTCGTCCAGTATCACCCCGGAGCCTTCCAGCCAGCGCGTCTCCGGCACGGCACCGATGCCGACGATGACCACGTCGGCCGGCAGCCGGGTGCCGTCGTCGAGCACGACGGACTCGACCGCGCCCGCACCCTCGATCGCCGCCACCGTCGCCCGGCACCGCACGTCCGTGCCGTTGCGCTCGTGCAGGCCGGCACAGGCCGCGCCCATCTGTTCGCCGACAGCGCCCGCCAGCGGTACGGGAGCGGCCTCGAGCACGGTCACCTCGGCGCCGGCAGCGCGGGCCGAGCTGGCGATCTCGGAGCCGATGAACCCCGCGCCGACGACCACGGCGCGCACCCCGGGACCCAGTGCGGCACGGATCCGGCGCGCGTCGTCCAGTTCGCGCAGCGTGTACACCCCGTCCAGCGCGGGTGTGCCCGGCAGCTCGCGGGCACGGGCGCCGGTCGCGATCACCAGGCCGGTATAGGCCAGCTCGACGCCGCCCGTCACGACGGTGCGCTCGGCCGGGCGCAGCTCGCTGGCGGCCGTGCCGAGCCGCAGATCGACCTCCAGCTCCGTGCGCAGCGACTCCTCGTCCCGGAAGTAGTTCGGCTCGACCTCGCCGGTGAGGAACTCCTTGGACAGCGGTGGCCGGTCGTACGGCAGGTGCTCCTCGGCACCGACCAGGGTGATCTCACCGTCGTACCCGGCCCGCCGGGCGGCCTCGACCGCACGCAGCCCCGCCAGCGAGGCACCGACCACGACCAGGCGCTCGCCGGGCACGTGGTCAGCCCTCGAGCCGCAGTGCCTGGGTCGGGCACTGGTCGACCGCGTCCTCGAGGTCCTGGCGGTCGTCCTCGGTGAACTCCTCGGTGAGCAGGTGCACGACGCCGTCGTCGCCGACCTCGAAGACGTCCGGGCGGATCCCTTCACACACGCCGTGGCCGGTGCAGACGTCCGTATCGATATGCATCCTCATGTGCGCTCCTTCTGCACGTGGTGGGACAGTTCGGGCCGTTGATTCAATTGTCGTGCTGGTCAGCCTGGTCAGCCATGACAGCGGTGACACTGCCGAGCCCGGAGACGGATGCCACAACGGTATCGCCCGCCCGGACCGGCTCGGCGCGGGTGATGGACCCCGGAAGCACCACGTGGCCCGCCTGCAGGGTGATGCCGAGCGGGCCGACCGTGTTCGCCAGCCACACCAGCGCGTTGATGGGCGAGCCCAGCACGGCACCGCCGGTGCCGGTGCCGACGACGTGACCGTTGATGCCGAACGTGCAGCCTGCCATCGGCAGGTCGACGGCGTTCAGCGGGTGCGGCGTGCTGCCGAGCACGACACCACCGGAGGAGGCGTTGTCCGCGATGGTGTCGACGATCGAGATGCGCCAGTCGGTGATGCGCGAGTCGACGATCTCGAGGGCGGGTACCACGTACTCGACGGCACGGAAGGCGTCGGCGACCGTGACGCCGGGGCCGGTCAGCTCGCGGCCAAGCACGAACGCGATCTCCGGCTCGATACGTGGCTGCAGGTACGCCCCGGCGTCGATGGGCTGGTGCTCCAGGTGGAACATGCCGGCGAGCAGGTGCCCGTAGTCCGGCTGGTGGACGCCCATCTGGCGCTGCATGGCCGCCGACGACAGGCCGACCTTGTGCCCTTTGACCCGATCGCCGGCAGCGGTCCATGTCCGGACCTGTTCCTGCTGGATCCGGTAGGCATCGTCGACGGTCGCGGTGGGGAAGTCCTCGACGATCGGCGCGACGGGGCGCGCCTTGTCGTAGGCGCGCAGGAGCCTGCCCGCCGCGTCGTCGATGGCGCTGGAATCCATGATCTCCTCCTGCCGCATCCTCGAACCTCTCGACACGATACTAGAACACGTTATAGTTGTTCGGGTAGGATCGACGGCGTCCAGAAAGGTCGGGTGCCCATGAAGTTCACGCTGTCCGTTGCGTTGAGCCCTCCTGAGCAGCTCGCGGAGCTGGCCAGATGCGGTGAGGAGAACGGGTTCTCGTCCGTGGCGCTGCCGGACTCGCTGTTCTACTCCGAGGAGACCTCCGCGCAGTACCCGTACACCGCGGACGGGAACCGCTTCTGGGGTCCCGAGACGCCGTGGGTGGACCCGCTGGTGGCGACGACCTGGATGGCCGCCGCCACGAGCACGATCCGCTTCTACACCTCGGTGCTCAAGCTGGGCTCACGGCATCCCGTCGTGCTCGCCCGCCAGCTCGGCTCGGTGGCCGCGCTGACAGGGGACCGGTTCGGGCTCGGGCTGGGTGTCGGCTGGTTGCCCGAGGAGTTCGAGTGGTGCGGGGTGCCGTACGCGGGCAGGGGCAAGCGCACCGACGAGGCGATCGAGGTGCTCCGCCTGATCCTGGGCGGCGGGATGGTCGACTACCACGGGGAGCACTTCGATTTCGGCAAGCTCCGGATGAGCCCGGCGCCCCGGGAGCACATGCCGTTCTACATCGGCGGGCACAGCCCCGCCGCGCTGCGCCGCGCCGCCCGTTACGGTGACGGCTGGTCCTCGGCGATGATGCGTTTCGAGGAGCTGCGCGAGACCATCGACCGGTTACGCGAGCTTCTGGCCGAGCAGGGCCGGGCGGACGACCCCTTCGAGTTCCAGGCCGTGTGCGTCGACCGGTTCGGTGCGGACGGCTACCGGCAGCAGGCGGAGATCGGTGTGACCGACGCGGTGGTGGTGCCGTGGGTCTTCGACGGGCTGGGATTCGACGCCGACGTGTCGTCCAAGAAGGACTCGATCAAGAAATTCGCGGACGAGACCATCGCCGCGGTCTAGGAGGTGCCAGGTGACTGTCACGGTGTGCTGGGACGAGCAGGCGGACCAACCCCCGGCGCGGATCGCCGCGTACCGGTCGATGCATGCCGCCGCGCGGCACGACAAGGAGGCCTGGCTCGCGCTGTTCGCCGCCGACGCCGTCGTCGAGGACCCGGTCGGCCCGTCCGGATTCGACCCGGAGGGCAAGGGCCACCACGGCCACGACGGGCTCTCGGCGTTCTGGGACATGACCATCGGCACGGTGGAGCGCTTCGAGTTCACCATCCGGGACTCGCACGCGGCGGGTGACGAGGTCGCCAACGTCGGCACCATCACCTCGCACCTGCCGGGGAACTACCGGGTGGACACCGACCTCGTCGCGGTGTACCGGGTCAACTCCGACGGGTTGCTCGTGTCCATGCGTGCCTTCTGGGAGACCGAGCGCGCGTTCGCCACCGCACGTCAGGTGGATCAGGACTGATCCCGGCCGGTGCCCGTCCAGGTCCGGACGGGCACCGGCCGACCCGGGCCGGCCAGGCGGGGCTATCCGCTTCGCACGCCGTAACGCGGTCTGTTCAGGCTGTGCGCGGCCGTGGAGCCGCCGTCCGCGACGAACTCGCTACCGGTGCAGTACGAGCTGTCGTCGCTGGCCAGGAAGGCGACGAGGGCGGCGATCTCCGCGGGCTCGCCGATCCGGCCGAGCGCGACGAGGTTTCCAGCGGGCGCGAGATCGACCTCCGCGCTGCCCATGGCGTCGCCGATCATGCCGGTGTCGATCAAACCGGGATGCACCGAGTTCACCCGGATCCCCTTGCTGCCGAGCTCGAGTGCGGCGACCTTGGTCATGCCACGGATGGCGAACTTGCTCGCCGTGTACGCGGCTACCTGGGGCATCCCTGCCAGCCCTTCGACCGAGGACAGGTTGACGATCGACCCGCCCCCGGAACGCTCCATCGGCCCGATGACCGAACGCATCCCGAGAAACGTTCCCACCTGGTTGATCGAGACGATCTGCTCGTACTCGCCGAGGGTGGTGTGCTCCAGCTCGCGGAACATGAGCATCCCCGCGTTGTTCACGAGCACATCGAGGCCGCCGAAATGCTCCACAGTGGCCAGCACGGCCTCCTGCCAACCCTGCTCCGACGTCACATCGAGGCGGGTGAAGGCCGCTGCCTCGCCGAGGGATGCCGCGAGTTCCTTGCCTTCGGCCTCCGCGACGTCAGTGATCATGACCCGACCACCCTCGTCCACGACGCGCCGGGCCGCCGCGGCTCCCTGGCCGCGCGCGGCCCCGGTGATCAATGCGGTCTTTCCTGCCAGCCTGCTCATGCCTTGCCGGTCCTTCCCTGTTCGACGCCGGTACCGGGATGTGGGTGCGGTGGCCGGGACGAGGCCGGCACGCCACGTGCGTGCGGCGTCACGATCGCTCGTTCTTGCCGAGCATCCGCTCGATCGTCATGTTGAGTTTGGTGCCGAGTGGCCAACCGACGTAGTGCGTCAGGAACAGCGCTACCTCACGCAGCTGCTCGCCGTCGAGCTCCTCGTTACCGAGCGCGGCCTGGGCCTGGATCTCGGCGACGTCGTCGAGGCCCTGGGCCGCCAGCGCGCCGAGCAGGAGCAGCCGCCGGTCGCGCACGCTCAGCCCCTGCCTGGTCCAGATCTCGCCGAAGAGGTGGTCCACGGTCTGGGCGAAGAACTCTCCCGTGCCGTCCTGGACATCCCAGCCGTACACCTGCCGCATCATCTCCAGGCCCTGTTGCCGCTTGCCTTCCGTCATGCCTCCTCCGTTCCTGGCTCCCCAAGGCCGAGGTCGGTCTCGAGGTTGTCGAGCGCGTGCCGCGCGAGGGGAAGCTCGACGCCGAGCCGTTCGCCCAGCTCGATCGCCAGCCCGAGATCCTTCGTCCCGAGATCCCTGGCGTGACCGAGGATCGGGCGGAGACCGTCGTCGTCGGCCATCGGCGCGGTCGTCGGGCGCAGCATGATCGCCCCGGGGCCACCGGTCACCGCATCCGAGTGCCGTACCACGGCACCCAGCTCGGTCAGGTCGATTCCCGCGGCCTCTGCGAGCCGCTGTGCCTCGGCCGCGGCGCTGAAGGCGACGAAGTGCAGCAGGTTGCGTGCCACCTTCGCCCTGGTACCGGCTCCTGGCGGTCCGGCGTGCATCACGTGGCTGGCCCAGTGCCCGAACGGGGCGCGGCACCGCTCGATCGCCTCCGTGTCGCCCCCTGCCAGGACCGCGAGCGTGCCGTGCTGCGCGCCGACGGCACCCCCGCTGACGGGTGCGTCCACGATGCTCACCCCGTACGGCTGCGCCAGCCCGGCGAGCCGTTCGGCGGTGGCGTCGGCGATCGTGGAATGTATCGCCACGACCGTCCCCGGTGCGGCGGAGGCGAGTATCCCGGATGGACCGGCGACCACCTCGTCGACCTGCGCATCGTCCCGGACCATCACCGAGATGACCTCCGCTCGCTCGGCGAGGTCGCGCGGGCTCGCGGCCGCCTCGGCACCCGCGCCGGTCAGTGGAGTCATGGCGGAGGCAAGGGCATCGTGCACGATGAGGCCGGGCGGCCAGTCGAGTAGCCTGCGCGCCATCTCGGCGCCGATCTGCCCGAGGCCGATGAACCCCACTGGAGTCATGTGTGCCACCTTCCCCGCGCTCAGGAACGGATGATCTGACCGCCGTCGACGTTGAAGATCTGCCCGGTGATCCAGGCGGCGTCGTCGGAGAGCAGGAAGAGACAGGTCCCGGTGAGGTCGCCGGGGCTGCCCATCCGTTTGAGCGGCATCCCCTCCACGATCTGCGCGACGATGCTTCCCGGTGTCACCGTGCGGGTCGCCTCGGTGTCGGTCGGCCCGGGAGCCAGGGCGTTGATCCTGATGCCGGAGCCGCCGAGCTCGTGCGCGAGCTGCTGCGTGAGCCCGTTGATACCGACCTTGGCCAGGCCGTAGAAGCCGGAGTAGACCCAGGCCGCTGTCGAGGACTGGTTGACGATCGCGCCGCCACCCCGCTCGGTGATGTACGGGGCCACCGCCCTGGTGCACAGCAGGGCACCGTCGAAGTTGACGCTCATGAACTTCTTGTAGTACGCCCAGTCCACGGTGAGCAGCAGGTCGAGCTGCATGTCGCCGTATATGGCCGCGTTGTTGACCAGGTAGTCGATCCCGCCGAAGCTCTCGACGGCCCGCTCGGCCATGTTCGCGGTCGAGTCCGGATCGGACACATCTACCTCGACGAACTCGGCGGTTCCCCCGCCGCCCGTTATCTCCTTGACGACTGTCTCCCCCGCGGTGCGGTTGAGGTCGGCCACCACGACGGAGGCTCCCTCGGCAGCCAGGGCATGCGCGTAGCTCGCGCCGATACCCTGCGCGGCTCCGGTGACGATGGCGACCTTGTCCTCGAATCGGTGCATGATGCGGTGCCTCTCTTTACGCTGGCTCGGCCACGAGCTTGGTCTCCAGGTACTCCTCGAACCCGGCGACGCCCATCTCGCGGCCGATCCCCGACTGCTTGTAGCCGCCGAACGGCGCGTCGGCGGAGTACCAGAGGCCGCCGTTGACGCTCACCGTTCCGGTGCGCAGCCGGCCGGCCACCGCGCGGGCGCGGTCGATGTCGGTGCCGTGCACCGTGCCGGAGAGCCCGTAGGGCGAGTCGTTGGCGATGCGGACCGCGTCATCGTCACCGTCGTGCCCGATGACGACCAGCACGGGCCCGAAGATCTCTTCACGGGATACCCTTGCGTCGTTGCCGAGCCCGGAGATCAGCGTCGGTTCGATATAGAACCCGTTCTCATGCTCCGGTGGCCGACCCCCGCCGCACACGATCCGACCACCCTCGTCGGCGGCGAGCCGCAGGTAGTCCTCGACGCGGTCGCGCTGCCTGCCCGAGATGAGCGGCCCGCAGACCGTGCCGGGGTCGGCAGGGTCACCCGGTTTGATGGCTTGCATGGTCGCGGCGCAGGCCTCGGCCGCCTCGTCGACGCGGGCGCGCGGTACGAGCAACCTCGTGGTGAGCGCGCATCCCTGCCCGGCGTGCGTGCTCACCGTGAACCCGGCTGTCGCGCACGCTTGCGCCAGGTCGGCGTCGTCGAGCACCACGTAGGCTGACTTCCCGCCGAGTTCGAGGAAGACCCGCTTGACCGTGCGCGCAGCCGTGGACATGACGGCGGAACCGGTCGCTGTCGAGCCGGTGAACGAGACGACGTCCACTCGCGGATCGTCGGCGAGCAGTGTCCCGAGCGTGTGCTCGCTCGAGGTGACCACATTGACCACACCGGGCGGGATGTCGGTCTCCTCAGCGATGATCCGCCCCACGACGGCCGCGCACCACGGGGTGTCCGGCGCGGGTTTGAGTACGAGCGTGTTCCCCGCGGCCAGGGCCGGTCCCAGCTTGGCGAAGTTGATCTGATGCGGGAAGTTCCACGGCGTGATGGCACCGACCACGCCCGTAGGCTCCCTGCGGACCGTGCGCCGGGACGCGATGCCCATCGGTTCGGCGGTTCCGAGGTCTTCCGTCCACGTGTAGGAGTCCGCGAGGTCGGCGAACCACTCGAGGTCGGCCACCGGGATGTCCAGCTGCGGCCCGTGCGTGAGCATGCGTGGCGCGCCTGCCTCGGCGATCGTGATGTCGCGCAGCTCGTCGGCGTGCGCGCGCAGAGCCGCGCTGAGCTGGCGCAGGCAGTGCACGCGGAACCCGACATCGTGCGGCCAGCCCGACTCGTCGAAGGCGCGCCGCGCGGCGGCGATCGCCTCGGACATGTCGGTGGGGCTCGCGTCCGCGGCCCGGCCGAGGACGGCCTCGGTCGCGGGGTTCACGGTGTCGAACTCGCGGCCGGCTTCCGCGGGACGGAGACGGCCGTCGACGAGTATCCCGGACGCCGGTTCCGGCCAGAGGGTCATAGCAGCACCCATACGTTTCTGGACATGTGTCTGTACTCTAGTTCAGCTAGGGTGGGCATGCAAGCAATTCGAGTAGAACACGTTCCTGTATTACGTGGAAAGTGCGCGCTCTTGCTGACCCTGTAGCGGAATCGTGCGCGTAGAGTGATGCGAAACAGGTTCTAGATTATCGGGTGGTGATCAGTGCACATGGCCGGCGAGTCACGCGGGAGCACGTCGGGGGCGAGCACCGGGGCCGGCGGTGGACCCGTCGAGGTCGCGGAGCCGCCACTGGCCAGGACGGAGCTGGCCGACCGGATCCGGGAGCTGGTCGAGGCGTCGGTGTGGACCGATCTCCCGCCCGGCGAGCTCGGCGCGGTCGCCAGGGACGTGGCCGCGCTCGCCGGGAAGCTGCGGGCGCGGACGCTGCCCTCGGCCCGGATACTCGAGACCGTCGGCGGGGTGCCGAGCGGGAGCGTCAACGACCCGGTCGAGGGTGCGGGTAACCCCGTCGCGCCACCGCTGACGGCTATTCGCATGGGGGATGGCGAGATGTGGGCGTCGGTACGGCTGGGGGATGCGTACCAGGGAGCGCCGGGACGCGCGCACGGCGGCTGGGTGAGTGCCGTGCTGGACCACGCCGTCGGCAGGGCGGCCGCCGCCGCCGGAACGCCCGGCATGACGGTGGTGCTCAACGTCGAGTACCACCGTCCTACCCCGCTCGGCGTACCGCTCGATGTGCACGCCCGCGTCGCGGGATCGCAGGGGCGGAAGGTTTACGTGACCGGCAGGATCCTGCACGAGGAGCAGGCCACCGCTACCGTCTCGGCCACACTGGTCGCGGTCAGTGGCCTTCCCGCGCGGGCGGAACATACCGGTGACGTCGACCGGGCCTGAGCACCGGACCCGGCGCGTACCCGTCGTGCCGGGTGGCGCCCATCGAGCCCGCCCCGAGCTCCGCGGGCTCGATGGGCGCCACCCGGATGATCGCACAGAGGTGTAGAACGCGTTTCCCGGCACGCGCACACGTTGTACCGGCATTCCCTCGGGGCTCCGTGAGGACGGTACGCGGATCCCCGGAGTGGCCGAATCAGCGCTCGAACCGCCGCGCTCCCGTGTTGGATGGACGACCGTCCAGCCAGTTGTCCACGTGATGTAGAACATGTTACATTCTTGCCGTTGTCATGGCGATGCGCTCCGGGCGAGCGTGTCGCGCACAGCGAGTACCGCAGGAGGAGCCGTGCGAGTGCTTGTCGACTACGACGCGTGCGAGGCCAACGGGGTGTGTGCGGGTCTGGCGCCGGAGGTGTTCGAGCTCGATGCCGACGACCAGCTGCATGTGACCGGTGACCCTCCACAGGAGACTTTCGAGCGGGTTCGCCGCGCTGTGCGGTCGTGTCCGAAGCGCGCGTTGAGCCTGCACGAGGTGGATTAGCCGTGTTGTGCGGCGGTGTCCGGTCACGTGCGCGGGCGGGACGCTCGGGTGGCGTGGCGTACGAGCGGGGTGCGGTAACCACGGGGGGTTGCCGTCGACATATGACTGGACTAGTGTCTAGTCATATGTCCAACGATATCGCTCAGGAGTCGACGCGGCGCAGGCTGAGCCCCAAGCAGGCGGGCATGGTGCGGCGTCTCACCGCGGCCGCGGAGGACGAGCTCCTGGCATCCGGCTACGCGAGCCTGACCGTCCGCAACGTGGCCGGCCGTGCCGGTGTCGCACCCGCGACCGCGTACACCTACTTCTCCTCCAAGAACCACCTGATCGCGGAGCTGTTCTGGCGCAAGCTGCAGACCCTGCCGGACGGTGTCGACGAGTCGGTGCCGCCGCAGGATCGGGTGATCAGCCTGCTGCGCGAGATCGCCCTGCTGATGGCAGGCGAGCCGGAGCTGGCCGCGGCGTGCACGTCGGCGCTGCTCGGCAGCGATCCGGACGTGGCGCTGCTACGGATGCGCGTCGGCAGCGGGATCCGGAACCGTCTGGAGGAGGCGCTCGGGGAGGGGTTCGATCCCGAGGTGCGTGACGCGCTCGAGTTCGCCTACGCGGGTGCCCTCGTGCAGGCCGGTATGGGTGCGACGTCCTACGCGCGGATCGCGGACCGCCTCGCCAGCACCGCAGGACTGATCATGGGGAGCTCGACATGACCGGAACGACCGACGCCGTGATCGGGTTCAACCCGTACGACTACGGCTTCCACGACGACCCGTACCCCACGTACCGGCTCCTTCGCGACGAGGCGCCGCTGTACCGCAACGAGGAGCTGGGGTTCTGGGCGGTGTCCCGCTACGCAGACGTGATGGCCGGTTTCAAGGACGGCAAGCGGCTGTCCAGTGCCTACGGCGTATCGCTCGACCCGGCCGCCTACGGGCCGCAGGCCGAGAAGACCATGTCGTTTCTCGCCATGGACGACCCGCGGCACAAGCGGATGAGGTCGCTGGTCTCGCGCGGGTTCACCCCGCGCCGCGTGCGGGAGCTCGAGGACCGCATCCGCGAGCTGACCCGGCAGTACCTCGAACCCGCGCTCGCCGCGCGGGAGTTCGACTTCATCGGGTGGTTCGCGGGCAAGTTGCCGATGGACGTGATCTCGGAGCTGATCGGTGTCCCGGCCGCCGACCGGGACCGGGTCCGCGCGCTCGCCGACACCGTGATGCATCGCGAGGAGGGTCTGCTGGACGTCCCGCCCGCCGCGATGGAGGCCGCGCTCGAGCTGTTGCAGTACTACGCGGACATGATCGCGGAGCGCAGGGCGCGCCGTACCGAGGACCTCACCTCGGCGTTGCTCGACGTGGAGCTCGACGGTGACCGGCTGACCGATGACGAGATCATCGGGTTCCTCTTCCTGATGGTCGTCGCGGGCAACGAGACGACGACCAAGCTACTGGGAAACGCGCTCTACTGGGGATGGCACAACCCGGACCAGCTCGCCAAGCCGTTCGCCGACCCGGAACGCGTCCCCGACTGGGTGGAAGAGACCCTGCGCTACGACACATCCAGCCAGATCATCGCGCGGACCGCGACCGAGGACATCCCGTGGCACGGTCACACGATCCAGGCGGGGGAGGTCGTGCTCCTGCTCGTGGGCTCGGCGAACCGGGACGGCCGCGTCTTCCCGCACGCGGACAGCTTCGACCTGGACCGCGTGAACTCCGAGACGATCGCCAGCTTCGGAGGCGGCAGTCATTTCTGCCTCGGCGCCCACCTGGCACGGATGGAGGCGCGGATCGCGCTCAGCGAGCTCGTCGGGAGGATCTCGGGCTACGAGGTCGACGTCGCGAACACCCGCCGCGTGCACTCGACGAACGTCCGGGGTTTCGCCAGCCTGCCGATCCGTGTGGAGACCGATTGATATGCCGACGTTCGAACCACACCCGGACTACCGGCCGGTGCTCGTCAGCGGCGCATCGTCGGGCATCGGTGCCAGTACCGCCCGCACGCTGGCCGCCGCGGGACACCCCGTCGCGCTCGGCGCACGGAGGATCGCGGCGTGCGAGGAGGTCGCGGAGTCGATCCGTGCCGAGGGCGGTCAGGCTCTCGCGCACAAGCTCGATGTCGGCGACGCCGCGTCGGTGCGGGAGTTCGTCGACGCCGCGCAGGAGGCACACGGGCCGACCGAGATCCTGGTGTCCGGGGCGGGAGACCTCGACGCGGCGCTGATCCACGAGCTCGACCCCGAGGACTTCGCCCACCACCTGAACGTGCACCTGGTGGGCACGCACCGGCTGGTCTCCGCCGTGGTGCCCGGGATGGTGCGGCGCGGCCGCGGGGACGTCGTGGTCATCGGCTCCGATGTCGTGCCCTCGCCACGGCCCCGGGTGGGCAGCTACGTCCCGGCGAAGTCCGGGGTCGAGGCGATGGCACGGACCATGCAGATGGAGCTCGAAGGTACCGGTGTGCGGGCATCCATCGTCCGGCCGGGGCCGACACAGACGGCGATGGGGATGGACTTCGGCGAGGAGAAGGCAGGACCCCTTCTGGAGGACTGGATGCACTGGGGGTTCGCGCGCCACCCGTACTTCCTCCGGCCATCGGACATAGCAGCAGCAGTATCCACAGTGGTCTCCGTGCCGAGGGGCGCGCACGTCGCGCTCATGGAGGTACAACCGGAGGCCCCGCTGACCAAGGAGGCTCATGACGCTTCGTGAACCCCCGGAGGTGTCCGGCGCGCAAGGCGAACACGGGCACCTCGAGGAACTGAGATCCGACCCCATCGGTCTGATGAACCGGGTGCGGTCCGAATGCGGCTCCGTCGGGACGTTCCAGCTCGCCGGGAGACAGGTGGTGCTGCTCTCCGGAGCGGAGGCCAACGAGTCCTTCTTCCGGGCGTCCGATGAGGAGCTCGATCAGGCGGATGCCTACCCGTTCATGACCCCGATATTCGGCGAGGGAGTCGTCTTCGACGCCAGTCCCGAACGCCGCAAGGAGATGCTGCACAACCAGGCGTTGCGCGGCGAGCAGATGAAGGGCCACGCGAGCACGATCGCCGCCGAAGTCGAGCGGATGGTCGCCGACTGGGGAGACGAGGGCCAGATCGACCTGCTCGACTGGTTCGCGGAACTGACGATCTACACGTCGTCCGCCTGCCTGATCGGGCAGAAGTTCCGGGAGGAGCTCGACTCGAGCTTCGCGCACCTCTACCACGACCTGGAAAAGGGGACGGACGCGCTGGCATTCGTGGACCCGTACGCGCCCATCGAGAGCTTCCGGCGAAGGGACGAGGCACGTGCCGGGCTGGTGCGGCTGGTCAGCGACATCATGGACGCACGGGCCAAGGACGGCCCCGCGGACAAGTCGGACCGCGACATGCTGGACGTGCTCATGTCCGTCGAGGACGACACGGGCGCGAAGCGGTTCAGTGCCAACGAGATCACCGGGATGTTCATCTCCATGATGTTCGCCGGGCATCACACCAGCTCCGGCACCGCGGCGTGGACGCTGATCGAGCTGCTGCGCCACCCGGATGTCCTCACCGAGGTCGTCGCCGAGCTCGACGAGCTCTACGCGGACGGCTCGGAGGTGAGTTTCCGCGCCTTGCGCCAGATCCCGAAGCTGGAGTCGGCTGTGAAGGAGGCGTTGCGCCTGCACCCGCCGCTGATCCTGCTGCTGCGGGTCGCGAAGGAGGAGATGGAGATCGCGGGCTACCGCATCAACGCGAACGAGCTCGTCGGCGCCACCCCTGCGGTGTCGAACCGGTTGCCCGAGGACTTCCCCGAGCCGGACGCCTTCCGGCCGGACCGCTACCTGGAGCCGCGTCAGGAGGACATCGTCAACCGGTGGACCTGGATCCCGTTCGGAGCCGGGCGACACCGGTGCGTCGGAGCCATGTTCGCGATGATCCAGCTCAAGGCCATCTTCTCGGTGCTGCTGCGCGACTTCGAGTTCGAGCTCGCCCAGCCGGAGGAGTCCTATCGCAACGATCACAGCAAGATGGTCGTCCAGCTGTCCCAGCCGTGCGTCGTGACGTACCGGCGGAGGAAGGACACACGATGAGGGTGCATGTCGACCACGACCTGTGCCAGGGGCATGCCATGTGCGAGCTGGAGGCCCCCGAGGTGTTCACCGTCCCGAAACGGGGCACGGTCGAGCTCCTCACGGATGAGCCGCCCGAGGAGTCGCATGCCGACGTGCGACGCGCGGTGAGCGCGTGCCCCACGCAGGCACTCCGGATTGCCGAGTCCTAGAACCCAGGAGGTAACGATGCCCGCGTTCCCGCGCAGTGAGCTCGACGAGATGGTGCGGCGGTGGTTGGCGGAGAACCGGCGGTGCGAGCAGATCGGTGACTGGCGACCGCTCGCCGACATGTTCACCGAGGACGCCACCTACGGGTGGAATGTCGGCCCTCGGGAGGACTTCATGGCCGTCGGTCGGGAGGAGATCCGCGATCTCGCGCTCGGCCAGGAGATGGAAGGGCTCGACGGGTGGAGCTACCCGTACCAGAAGCTGATCATCGACGACCGGGAGGGAGAGGTCGTCGGCTTCTGGAAGCAGCAGTCGGACAGGACCAGGCCGGACGGCACCGCCTACGAGGTACCCGGCATCGGGGGAAGCTGGTTCCGCTACGGCGGTGACTGGATGTGGTGCTGGCAGCGCGATTTCTTCGACTTCGGCAATGTATCGACCCTGTTCATGGAGATGATGAACGACGGCGCGCTGTCGGAAGGCATGCTGGCGCGGATCGAGAAGGCGAGCTCCGGGCAACGCATGCCCGGCTACTACCGGCACGGCGAGACCCCGGCCCCGATCTGGTGAGGTGACCGATGAGCTTCAACATCGCGGACATGTTCGAGCACGCGGTCGACCTCATGCCGGACCGCGTCGCCGTCATCTGTGGTGACCGTCAGGTCACATACGCGGAGCTGGAGGAACGGTCCAACCGGCTCGCGCACCATCTCGCCGCCCACGGTGTCGGCGAGGGCAGCCACGTCGGCCTGTACCTGCGGAACTCCATCGAGGCGATGGAGACGATGCTGGCCGCGTACAAGCTACGATCCGTCGCGATCAACGTGAACTACCGCTACACGGCGAGCGAATTGCGGTACATCGTGGACAACGCGGACCTTGTCGCGCTGGTACACGAGTCCGGGTACGCTGATACCGTCGCGGAGGTGCTGCCGGACACTCCCCGGCTGCGGCACCGGGTCGTGGTGGACGACGGCGTCACGGCGCCCACCGTCGGGGACGGCGCCGTGCGCTACGAGGAGGCGCTGGCCGCGTCGAACGCCGAGCGGGCGTTTCCCGCGCGCACCTCGGACGATCTCTACATCCTCTACACCGGGGGTACGACCGGCTCCCCGAAGGGCGTGATGTGGCGGCACGAGGACATCTGGCGGGTGCTCGGCGGGGGGATCGATTTCTACACCGGTGAGCCCGTGCGGGACGAGTGGCAGCAGGCAAGGCTGGGCGCGGAGGGCGAGGGGAGTACCTGGTTCACGATCCCGCCGCTGATCCACGGTGCCGCGCAGTGGCCTGCGCTGTCCGCGTTGTTCTCCGGCGGCACGCTGGTCCTGACACCGCAGTTCGACCCGCACGAGGTATGGCAGCTCGTCGAGCGGCACGCCGTGAACATCGCGGTGATCACCGGGGACGCGATGGCGCGCCCGCTGATCGAGGCGCTGTCCGACGGCGGTTACGACGCCTCGTCGCTGGTGGCGATCGGTAGCGGTGCCGCCCTGTTCTCCCCGTCCGTGAAGCGCCAGTGCCTCGAGGCGCTGCCGCACGTGGTCATCAGCGACTCGATCGGCTCGTCCGAGACCGGTTTCGGCGGCATGTCGGTCGCGGCACCCGACGACGATTCGGATCGCGGCCCGCGTGTTCAGGCCGGAGCCGAGACCGTGGTGCTCGACGAGAACGACCGCCCCGTGCGTCCGGGGTCCGGGGTCGTCGGGCGGCTCGCGCGAGGCGGGCACATCCCGCTCGGGTACTACAAGGATCCGGAGAAGTCCGCCGCCATGTTCGTCGAGTCCGAAGGCAAGCGCTACGCGATACCGGGGGACTGGGCCACGGTCGAGGAGGACGGGTCGATCACGCTGCTCGGCCGGGGCAACCGGTGTGTCAACACCGGTGGCGAGAAGGTCTTTCCCGAGGAGGTCGAAGCCGCCCTGAAGTCCCATGCCGACGTCTTCGACGCCGTCGTGGTGGGTGTACCGGACGAGCGGTTCGGGCAGCGGGTCGCCGCGGTCGTCGAGCTCCGGCCGGGCAGGCGGCTGGACTTCGACGGGGTGAGCACGCACGTACGCCGCGAGCTCGCCGGGTACAAGGTCCCGCGCAGCGTGTGGGTCGCCGACCGGATCGTCCGCTCGCCGAGCGGCAAACCGGACTACCGGTGGGCCGAACGGTTCACCAGCGAGCACGCTGCCGCCGCGCACGGTTGAGCGCGGCGGGTGCCGCGTGCCGTCCGGTCAGCAACGACGTCCATACGGCTCGGTTCGAGGGAGGAGCTGGCGATGCGAGACGAGATAGGTGCCGTCAACCTGCTTGACGGGGCGTTCTACGCGGGTGACCCGTACCCGGCGTTCGCCTGGATGCGGCGCAACCAGCCCGTGTACCGGGACGAGGAGTCCGGGGTGTGGGGTGTGACGCGCTACGAGGACGTGAAGGCAGCGGCGACCGCTCCGGAGACGTTCTCCAGCGCGGGCGGTATACGTCCCGACTACCCCGCGATGCCGTACATGATCGACATGGACGACCCGGAGCATCGCCGGAGGCGCAAGCAGGTCAGCTCGGGCTTCATGCCGAAGTCGGTGAACGCGATGCGGGAGTCCATCGGCGCGATCTGTGACGAGCTCATCGACCAGGTCTGCGAGGTGGGCAGCTGTGACTTCGTCGCCGACATCGCCGCCCCGCTCCCGCTGTACGTGATCGGTGACATGCTTGGCGTGGCGCCCGCGGACCGCCCTGATCTGCTCCGCTGGTCGGACGACATGCTCAGCGCTCTCGGTGCGCCGGACGAGACCGCGATGAACGCGGCGTCGACGGCGTTCGCCGAGTACAGCACCTACATCGCGGAGCGGATCGCCCAGCGGCGGCGCGGTGGTGACGACTCGGACCTGATCGGCAGGCTCTCGCACGCCGAGGTGGACGGTGAGCGGCTCGACGACGAGTCGCTCACCATGGAGACCCTGCTTATCCTGATCGGCGGGGACGAGACCACCCGGCACGTCATCAGCGGGGGCACGGAGGCGTTGCTGGCCCATCCGCAGCAGTACGAACGGCTACGCGACGATCCGCAGCTGCTGCCGAGCGCGATCGACGAGATGCTGCGATGGGTCTCGCCGATCAAGAACATGGCCCGGACGGCTACGCGGGACACCGCGCTCGGCAACGCGGAGATCAGCGCCGGTGACACCGTGCTGTTGCTCTACCCCTCGGCGAACAGGGACGAGGAGGTGTTCACCGAGCCCGAGCGGTTCGACATCGGCCGGTCACCCAACGACCACGTGGCGTTCGGCTTCGGGCCGCACTTCTGCCTGGGGAGCAGGCTGGCCAGGCTCGAGCTCAACGAGATGATGCAGCGGGTCCTCGCGAGGCTTCCCGATCTGCGGGTCGCTGCAGGCGCGCCCGATCCGCTGCCCCGGCGCGCGGCGAACTTCGTGTCGGGGATCGAGACCATGCCCGTCGAGTTCACGCCCACACCGCGGGTGGGGGCCGCGAACGGTCAGCCGACCCGGACCGCACAAACCGGCAGTCGGACGTAGCGATGCGGGCGTGACTGCCGGATGAGTCGCCCGACACGATGTGTCTCGGCGGCCGACACGGGGTGCCGAAACGCCCGACACGGGGTGCCGAAACGCCCGACGCGGGGTAGGGAGGTCAGCGGCCCGCGGCGTAGCCCTGCATGCCGCGCGGGTTCGCCGCGCCGCGCAGGATGCCGGAGGGTTCGCGGGCGACGGCCGAGAGCCTGCCGAGTGCCCACGGACCGGCGTCGGTGACCTCGTGGCCGTACTCGCGAAGCGTGTCTATCGTGGACTGACCGAGGCGCGACTCCACCTCGAGGCCGAGCGGCGTCCAGCCACGCGGGGCGAACGACGACGGTACGGCCGTGGTGTGCCAGGCGGGCGCGTCGATGGCCTCCTGCAGGTTCAGCCCGCCGAGCACGTGCGCCAGCCAGAAGCACAGCTGCCACTGGTCCTGCTGGTCGCCGCCGGGTGTGCCGAACGCCAGTCGCGGCTGCCCGCCGCGCAGCGCCATCGACGGCGACAGCGTGATGCGGGGGCGCTTGCCCGGCGCGAGCGTGTTCGGCAGCCCTTCCTCCAGCCAGAACATCTGGGCGCGGGTGTCCAGGCAGAACCCCAGCTCGCTGATCGTGGGGCTGGACTGCAGCCAGCCGCCCGACGGCGTCGCCGAGATCATGTTGCCGCGCGAGTCGACCACGTCCAGGTGCACGGTGTCTCCACCGGTCACCCCGGACGCGCGCACCGTCGGCTCCCCCGCGGGTCCGACCCCGCCCGCGAGACCGCGGGTCTCGGCGAGGACCGCGGGCAACCGGGCCTGCCGCCCGCCGGGAGAGCCGGGACGCAGGTCCGCGGCCGCGTCTGCGACGAGCTCCCTGCGCTGCCGCAGGTAGTCCGCGGAGAGCAGGTCGGGCACCGTCGCGGCCGCCTCGGGGGTGTCGCCGAGCCAGGCCTCGCGGTCGGCGAAGGCGAGCTTGGCACACTCCACGGCCAGGTGGACGGTGCGGGCTGTCGGGACACCGTCGACATAGGACAGCTGGTCGGCGAAACCGTCGAGCATGAGCAGCTGCTGCGTGAGAACCGGGCCCTGTGTCCACGCTCCACACTTGACGAGGCTCCAGTCGCCGATCTCGGTGATCAGCGGTTCTTCGTACCCGGCGCTCCACAGGGCCATATCGTCGCCGCTGAGCAGCCCGGGGTGCGCGCTGCCGGAGTCGTCGCGGAACGCCTGATGGGTGAACCGGTCGACGGCCTCTGCCACGAAACCGTGCGACCACGCGCGCCTCGCCGCGTCGATCTGCGCCTCGCGCCCGGTGCACCGTTCGGCCTCGGCAAGCAGGCGCTGCCAGGTGCGTGCGAGCGCGGGGTTGCGGTGCAGCGTGCCGGGCTCGGGTGGCCGGCCGTCCGGGAGCCACAGCTCGGCCGAGCCGGGCCAGTGCGTCCGGAACAGCTCGGCGACGGTCCGGATGGTCTCGGTCATGCGGTCGAGGACGACGACGCCGCGCTCGGCATAGCCGATGGCATACCCGAGCACGTCACGCAGCCGCAGGGTCCCGTGGTCGCGCAGCAGGAGAAGCCACGCGTCCCAGGCCCCGGGCACCGTCGCGGGGAGGAGTCCGCTGCCGGGGATGAGCCGCAGGCCCAGCTCGGCGAACCGCTCAGGGGTCGCGGCGGCGGGAGCGACACCCTGCCCGCACAGCGCGGTCGGCCGGGGGTCGTCCGCGGTGACCAGCAGCGCGGGGACCTGCCCGGCGGGACCGTTGAGGTGGGGCTCGGCGACCTGCAGCACGAAGCCGGCCGCCACGGCGGCGTCGAAAGCGTTTCCGCCTGCCTCGAGAACCGCCATCCCCGTTGCCGAGCCCAGCCAGTGTGTGGAGGCGATCATACCCGTGGTGCCGGCAAGCTCCGGTCGTGTCGTGAACATGACGTGATGGTACAGCTGTTCGTTACCTCAACTAACTTTATGGCGCGCGCAAGATCGTGTAAAACTGGGCGGATGAGCGCAGCCGGAACTGGTTACCTGAGGTTTCCCAGCATCAGCGGGGAGTCCGTCGTGTTCGTGTGCGAGGACGACCTGTGGCGCGCACCGGCGACGGGTGGTCGCGCGGAGCGCCTGACGGCGGGAGTGGCCGAGGCGGGCCATCCCCACCTGTCGCCGGACGGGACGCAGCTGGCGTTCGTCGGCCAGGAGGACGGTCCCGAGGAGGTGTACGTGATGCCCGCCGCGGGCGGGCCCGCTCGCAGGCTGACCTATGACGGTGCGGGCTGTGCTGTGGTCGGCTGGCACGGCGGCGCCATCCAGTACGCGAGCAACGCCGGGCGCCCCTTCCTCAAGGACTTCCGGCTGTGGAGCATCGACCCAGCGGAAGGGCTGCCCCGGCCGGTCGCCGTCGGGTCGGCGCGCACGATCTCCTACGGGCCCGCCGGTGGCGTGGTCATCGGGCGGCACAACGGCGGGAACATCGCGCTCGGCAGGCACAACAGGGAGCCCGCGATGGCCAAGCGGTACCGGGGCGGTACGGCGGGCACGCTGTGGGTCGATGCCTCCGGCTCCGGGGAGTTCGTCGAGCTGTCCGGGTTGACGGGCAACCTCGCCAACCCGTGCTGGGTCGGCGAACGGATCTACTTCCTGTCCGACTACCAGGGGATCGGCAACGTCTACTCCTGCCTACCCGATGGCTCGGACGTGCGCAGGCATACCGACCACGAGGAGTTCTACGCCCGCAACCTGGCAGGCGACGGCACGCGGCTGGTGTACCACTGCGCGGGGGATGTCTACCTTCTCGACCCGGCCGAGGACGCCCCGCGCGGACTGGACATCGAGCTGCCGGGGCCCGCCACGGCGCGCAACCGCAAGTTCGTGGCGGCAGGCGAGTATCTCGGTGACGCCGCTCTGGGGCCGGACGGTACGGATCTCACCCTCACGAGCAGGGGCAAGGCGTTCTCCATGGCGCACTGGGAGGGCCCTGTCCGCGCGCACGGTGAGCCGGACGGGGTGCGCTACCGCCTCCTGACCTGGTTGAACGACCACGAGCGCCTGGTGGCCGCCGCCGCGGACGAGGGACCGGACGAGTACCTCGTCGTGCTCACCGCCGGCGAGCACCGGCGGGTGGACCTCGATGTGGGCCGGGTCGTCGAGCTCGCGGTGAACCCGTGCGGCGACCGCGGCGACCTCGTCGCGGTCGCCAATCACCGGCGCGAGATCCTGCTCGTCGACCTCGCGGAGGGGAGTTCACTACGGGTCGATCACACCGACGCTCCCGCGCGGCCCGGCGACCTCGCCTGGTCGCCGGACGGCCGGTGGCTCGCGTACGCGCTGCCGGAGCACCCGAACTCCTCGGCGATCAAGGTGTTCGATGTGGACTCCTCACAGAGCAGGCGAGTGACCGAACCGGTGCTGGCGGACACGAAGCCGTCCTGGGACCCGCGGGGCAGGTACCTCTACTTCCTCGGCCAGCGACACCTCGATCCGGTGTACGACACCGTGCAGTTCGATCTGGGTTTCCCGCTCGGGTGCCTGCCGTACGCGGTGACGCTGCGTGCCGGCGAGCCCTCGCCCTTCGTACCGTTACCCCGCCCGGTCTCCGGCGACACCGGCGACGGTGCCGCGCGGGAGGCGGGGTCCGTCGAGATCGACTTCGCGGGTATCGAGCAGCGGGTGGTGGCCTTCCCGGTCCCGCTGGCGCGCTACCGGCGCGTCGCCGGGCTGCCCGGGTCGGTACTGCTGTCCAGCCTGCCGGTGCGGGGCAGCCTGGACCGCAACATCGTCGATGTCACCGCCGCACCGGAGGCCGTGCTCGAGTCCTTCGAGCCGGCGACAGGCAGGACCGAGCGGCTCTGCGAGGACATCAGCGACTTCTCGGTGGATGCGGCGGGGGCCACCATGCTGCTCCGGGCCGGGAGGCGACTGCGGGTGCTGCCTGCGGGGGCCAAGCCCGCGGACGGCGGTGACGCGCCGGGTCGCGAGACCGGGTGGCTCGACCTGGACCGGCTCGCGGTCGCGGTGCGCCCGGCAGCGGAGTGGCGGCAGATGTTCCGGGAGGCGTGGCGGCTGCAGCGGGACCACTACTGGGACCCGGAGATGGCGGGTGTGGACTGGGAGCGGGTCTACCGCCGTTACCTTCCCCTCGTCGACCGGGTGCGCACCCGTGGCGAGCTGTCCGATCTCCTGTGGGAGTTCCACGCCGAGCTGGGCACCTCGCACGCGTACGAGATGGGTGGCGACTACCCGGACCGGCCGCGGTACCAGCAGGGTCATCTCGGGGTGGACTGGTCCTATGACGAGGCCGCCGGTCGTTTCGTGATCGACCGGATCGTCTCCGGTGACCCGGGAGACTCGACGTCGACCTCGCCACTGACCAGGCCGGGCGTCGACGCGCGGCCCCGTGATGCGGTCGTGGCGATCAACGGCACTCCGATCGGGCGGCCGGGACACCTCCGGCTGCCGGGCGAGGCCCTGGTGAACCAGGCAAGCAGGGAGATCGAGGTGACGCTGGCGCGGCAAGGCGTCGAGCCATGGACCGTCACGGTGCGGGCGAGCACGGACGAGCGGCCCGCCCGTTACCGCGACTGGGTGGACTCCAACCGCGCCCTCGTGCGGGAACGCACCGGTGGACGCGTTGGCTACCTGCACATCCCGAACATGGGCCCGCAGGGGTTCGCCGAGTTCCACCGCGGCTTTCTCGCCGAGTACGACCGCGATGCGCTGGTCGTCGACGTGCGGTTCAACGGCGGTGGGCACGTCTCCCCATTACTGCTGGAGAAGCTCGCGCGCAGGCGCACCGGGCACGTGATCTCGCGCTGGGCCGCGCCACAGGGGATCCCGAGGGAGTCGCCGCGCGGGCCGCTCGTCGCGCTGACCAACGAGAACGCGGGCTCGGACGGGGACATCTTCTCCCACCGGTTCAAGCTCCTGGGGTTGGGACCGCTGATCGGCAAGCGCACCTGGGGCGGGGTCGTGGGGATCGCTCCCAGCCACGCGCTGGCGGACAGCACCGTGACCACGCAGCCCGAGTTCTACATGACCTACGACGATATCGGCTATGACCTGGAGAACCGCGGAGCGGAGCCGGATATCGAGGTCGGGATCGCGCCGGAGGACTACGTCGCGGGACGGGACCCGCAGCTGGAGCGGGCGATCGCGGTCGCCCTCGAGCGGCTCGAGGACCACGAGCCGCACGCCCCGACGCGAGAGGAACGGCCGCGGCTGGCCGCGCCGTCGTTGCCGCCGCGCCCGTAGGAGCCCGCGGGCACGGTGGTTCCGGGGCTGGGAGCATGGTGCGTATGCGCAAGCTTGTGGTGGCGCGGCACGCGAAGTCGGCGTGGCCGGAGGGTGTGGCCGACGCGGAGCGCCCGCTCAACGAGCGGGGCAGGCGAGACGCGCCCCGGGTGGGGGCGTGGCTCGCCGAGCACGTTCCCGAGCTCGACCTGGCGGTCTGCTCCCCGGCGGAGCGCGCGCAGCAGACCTGGGACCTGGCCCGGAGCGGGCTGGCCAGGGAGCCGCGCGTGCACTACGAGCGCCGCGTGCACGGCGCCTCGGTCGAGGATCTGATGATCGTGGTGCACGGGCTGCCGAACGAGGCGCACGCCGTGTTGCTCGTCGGGCACAACCCCGGGGTCGCGGAGCTGGTGTACGCGCTGTCGGGTAGGGCTGTGGAGATGAAGACCTCGGCGCTGGCCGTGCTGGCCGTCGACACCGAGTGGGCCGACGTCGGGCCCGGGAAGGCGAGGTTGCTGGACACCGTCACACCCCGGGGATGAGCCTGCGTCCCGGCCGTGCATTCCGGAGCCGCGGGGCGACCGAAAAGAAGCGGCCGCCGGCACAGCGGCGGCCGTTCGTGCTTCGCGTGCGGGTCACGGTCGCGGTATCCCTGCCGTGGCCCGCGCTCGTACTCACGCGTTGATCTGCTTGGCGTCCTCGCCTCCCTCGATGTTGATCTTGCGCGGCTTGGCCTTCTCGGCAACCGGGATGCGCACGCTCAGCACACCGCTGTCATAGCTCGCCTTGATGTTGTCGGTGTCCAGCGTCTCGCCGAGGAACAGCTGCCGGGAGAAGACGCCGCGCGGGCGCTCGGTCACCTGTGCCTCGACGCCGTCACCGACCTCCGACTTGCGCTCGGCCTTCACGGTGAGCACGTTGCGCTCGACATCGAGGTCGATCGAGTCCGCGGAGACGCCGGGCAGGTCGAACTGCACGACGAACTCGTCGCCGGACCTGTAGGCATCCATCGGCATCGACGCGGGGCGGCTCCACGTGCCGTCGGTGCCGAATACCTGCTGGGTGAGCCGGTCGAGCTCGCGGAACGGGTCAGTACGCATCAGCATCGCTGATCTCCTCCTTCTGATGGTCACAGTGCTTGTGCCTTGACGTACCTGCTAACGAAAGACTCAAGTTGTTTGTTCCCAGAAGGTTCAGTTCCTTTGTACTGCTTCCCCAGGCATTGGGATTCGGTGTTCCCTGTTCCTTCCCCTTCAGGAGACAGTTAATATATAGCATATACTGCATATTGCGTCAAGTGAGCATCATAGATAATCTGGTGGCGACGGTGGTGTCATCACCGCGAGCGTCAGTGCCGACCGTGTCGTAGATGGGAAGCGTGACCGGTGAGTGTGTCGAAGCTGGACGACGAGCATTTCCCGGCGTTCACGACCGGGCAGGCCGCGGAGCTACTCGGCGTGGAGCAGCCCTTTCTGCGCAGCCTGGACGCCGCCGGTGTCGTTTCGCCCGAGCGCTCGGAGGGCGGCCACCGCAGGTACTCGCGCCATCAGCTCAACCAGGCCGGACGCATGCGCGTGCTGTTCGACGAGGGGCACAACCTGATCTCCGCGCAGCGGATCCTCGAGCTGGAGAACGAGCTGGCCTCCGCGTACGAAGAGATCGGTGCGCTGCGCGCACGGCTGGGGGAGGACGACTCGGGCGACGCGCCCCGATGAACCGGTGCGTCAGCCAGGAGGGGTATCGCGCGCGGCCGTCACGCGCGGATCCAGCCGTGGCGGATCCTGCGGCGTTGAACCAGCAGGACGACCGCGCACGCCACGCATACCAGCTCCGCGACCGCTGCGACGACCTCGGGGGCGTTCCAGGTCAGCGAGGTGGACGGGCCGAAGACGCCGACGAGGCGGTCGAGCAGGAAAGCGCCGAGCGTCCCCGCGCCGAACGCCGCTGCCGCGAGCAGCGGGAGCCAGTGCTGCCAGAACGCGACCGCACCGGCGATCACGGCCCCCGCCACGACGTTGACCAGGAACAGCGGCCCGAGGACCAGGTACTGGTCGCCGCCGATCGTGGTGGGGATGTCGCGGTACCCGGCGAACCAGCGTTCCAGATGGACGGCGGCTGTGACGAGCAGAGCCGCCACGAGCAGGCCTCGCAGCCCGATGCTGACCACCATGACTCCTGACGTGATCGGTGCCGCTCGCGCGACGTGAGTTCCCGGGTTACCCGAGATCGTACTGGTGGCGTTCGGCGATCGACAGACCACGGGCCCGAGCCGAGTTCATGACCCGCTGGTGGAACGGACGTTCGGCCAGCGCGCTCGCCGCGGCGTCCAGTACCTCGCTGAGCGGGTGCCCCAGCTCGGCCTCGAGCTCCGCGGCGGCTGCCTCTGTGGCGGCCCATTCGGCGTGCAGGGTCGGCAGCAGGCTGCGTGCATGCTCGGTGAGGTGCACGATCCGCTCGCGTGCGTCCTCCCCTGGCCGCAGGCCGACCAGCTCACGGGCCCGCAGCTGCGCGACGGTCTGGCTGGCGGCGGAGTGCGTGACCCCCACCCGTCGCGCCAGGGCACGGACCGATGCCGGCCCGTCCCGCTCGAGCGCGCGCAGGTATCCGACGAAGCGTGGCCGGATCTCGTCGATGCCCAGTTCCGCGTAGATCGTGCCGAGGTCGCTCTCCAGCAGGTCGAGGAGATGCCGCAGGCGGGTGCCCAGCCCGGTGTCCGGTGCGGCCCCTGCCTCTGGGTCCGGTCCGCTCATGGACGAATTGTAACAGGGCTAATATATTAGCGCTGTTATGTATCGTGGCGAATGAGAGGAATCGGTGTGCTGTACCCGGAGATCGAACCGTATGAGCACGGGATGCTCGATGTCGGCGACGGTAACCACGTGTACTGGGAGACCTGCGGGAACCCGCGCGGTAAACCCGTCCTTGTGCTGCACGGTGGTCCCGGGTCGGGCTGCACCGAGGGCATGCGCCGCTACTTCGACCCGGACGCGTACCGGATCGTGCTGTTCGACCAGCGCGGCTGCGGGCGTAGCACCCCGCACGCCAGTGACCCCGTCACCGACCTGTCGGTCAACACCACCTGGTACCTGATCTCCGACATCGAGCTGCTGCGGCGGCATCTCGGCATCGACGGGTGGCAGCTGTTCGGCGGGTCCTGGGGCGCGACACTGGCTCTGGTCTACGCCGAGCGGTACCCGGGGCAGGTCTCGGAGATCGTGCTCGCCGGGGTCACCACCACCCGCAGGTCGGAGATCGACTGGCTGTACCACGGGGCGGGCCGGTTCTTCCCCGAGGAATGGGAACGCTTCCGGAGCGGTGTACCGGAGGATCAGCGGGACGGCGACCTCGTGGAGGCGTACCACCACCTGCTGCATCACCCGGACCCGCGCGAGCGCGCGCGTGCGGCCGAGGAATGGTGCGCGTGGGAACTGTCGGTGATGGGAACGGACCCGGATGTCGAGCCGGACCCGGTCTGGACGGACCCGGAGTTCCGGATGGCCTTCGCGCGCATCGTGACGCACTACTTCCGGCACGGCGCCTGGCTCGCCGAGGACAGCGTGCTGCGCGAGGCGGCAGCGCTGCGCGGCATTCCCGGCGTGCTGGTGCACGGCAGGCTGGACGTCTCCGGCCCACCGGTCACCGCGTGGGAGGTGGCGCGGGTCTGGCCGGATGCCGAGCTACAGTTCGTCCCCGGTGCCGGGCACAGCTCCCGCGAGCGGGGCATGGCCGAGCGGCTCGTGGCCGCGACGGATCGCTTCGCGCGCGGCTGAGCTTCCGGCGCCGCCCCTGAGGTTGCGGGCGGCAGCTCCACCGCACCGCACTTGTCACGCGCGGGCGTGAATCGTGCCGCCAGAAGCGGCCGCGCCGTCCCGCGCGGTACGGCGGCGCGTCAGAATGGTCGTGCGAGGGGGCATCGCGCTCGGAGGCGCCTTATGGCTACCGACCTGACCGTCTATCTCGACGACCACCCTGGCGAGCTGGCCAGGGTCGGTGAGCTGCTCGGCTCGCACGGGGTCAACATCGAAGGTGTGTGTACCGCCGCGGCAGGCGGCGGGCAGGCGGAAGTCCATGTGCTCGTCGAGGACATGGCAACCGCCTGCACGGCGCTGGATTCGGGGCGCGTCCCGATCGCCGCCGACCAGGAAGTGGTGGTGGTGCCGGTAGCCGACCGTCCGGGCGTGCTCGGCGACATCACCCGCGAGCTCGGCAAGGCCAACGTGAACATCACGCTCGCCTACCTGGCCACCAACACCCGGCTGGTCCTCGGCGCGGACGACCTCGCCGAGGCGAAAAGCGTGCTGTCCTCGTTCATGGTGCCGCCACGCGGCTAGGGCAGTAGATCCTGGTACCGGAAACTGCCGAGCCGGGTCTCCTGCGCACCGAGCCGGAACCGGACAGGCCCGGCGAAGTCCGGCCCGTCGGAGACGAAGGTGTGGTACTCACCGTTCTCGCCTGCCGGGTCGACGCCGTCCGGGAGATCCGCCAGGAAGCCGGCGTCGACGGTGCGGCCGCAGAAGGACGCCCCGAGGCATGACGTGTCGACGCATACGGTCACCGCGCGGTATCCGCGGTCGAGCACGGTGTCGATCAGCTCCCGCGTATCGCGTCCCCACAGCGGGAACAGCAGCCGCACCCCGAGCGGTGTGAGCCGTTCCTCCCGGTACGCCCGTACGTCGGTCAGGTGCACGTCGCCGAAGGCCAGCTGGGTGACGCCCTCGCGCAGCAACCCGTCGATCGTCTCGGACATGGCGGTGTCATAGGTGGCGTTGCTCGGCCACTCCGGCAGGTCGACCCACCGGACCGGGACTCCGAGCGCGCGGGCCTGCCTGCGCACGAGACCCGCACGCACCCTGTGCATGCCGAGCCGCCCGGAGGCCGTGGTGACCACCAGCGTGCGCACCTCGGCACCCGCCGCCCGCAGAGCGGCGAGCGCGAGCGCGCTGTCCTTGCCTCCGCTCCAGGACAGCGCGACCGGGTCCGGCATCGGCGTTCTCCTTGTCCGCGAGTCGTGCTGTTGTTAACGTGGCGGTACCGGGCGATGCGTGGTGACCTGTGCGCCCGATAGTCACATACCGCGACATTGCCCTTCACCCGAGGCGATCGGGGTGACCCACCCCCCTTTTTGGTGCCCGCCGTGGGCGTTGTTAGCTTGGGGACACCGAGGTTCGGCCTCCGGGGAAAACACAAGGCTACGTAGTTTGAGAACTCAACAGCGTGCCAAGTCAGCGCCACAAACGTCGCATCGACCCCGTCGAACCGGGCACGGCAGTGTGCCGGGGTCCGGTTCCGAGACAGGGCAGTAAAGCTCTTGGTGGAGAGTTTGATCCTGGCTCAGGACGAACGCTGGCGGCGTGCTTAACACATGCAAGTCGAACGCTGAAGCCGTCTCCGGACGGCGGATGAGTGGCGAACGGGTGAGTAACACGTGAGCAATCTGCCCTCGGCTCGGGGATAACCCCGGGAAACTGGGGCTAATACCGGATACGCATTGGCCGGCGCATGCCGGGCAATGGAAAGGATTCGTTCCGGCCGAGGATGAGCTCGCGGCCTATCAGCCAGTTGGTGGGGTAACGGCCTACCAAGGCGACGACGGGTAGCCGGCCTGAGAGGGTGATCGGCCACACTGGGACTGAGACACGGCCCAGACTCCTACGGGAGGCAGCAGTGGGGAATCTTGCACAATGGGCGAAAGCCTGATGCAGCGACGCCGCGTGAGGGATGAAGGCCTTCGGGTCGTAAACCTCTTTCAGCCCTGACGAAAGAGACGGTAGGGGCAGAAGAAGCGCCGGCTAACTACGTGCCAGCAGCCGCGGTAATACGTAGGGCGCAAGCGTTGTCCGGATTTACTGGGCGTAAAGAGCTCGTAGGCGGTCTGTCACGTCTGCCGTGGAAACCTGCAGCTCAACTGTAGGCGTGCGGTGGATACGGGCAGACTAGAGGGCGGTAGGGGCAAGCGGAATTCCTGGTGTAGCGGTGAAATGCGCAGATATCAGGAGGAACACCGATGGCGAAGGCAGCTTGCTGGGCCGTTCCTGACGCTGAGGAGCGAAAGCGTGGGGAGCGAACAGGATTAGATACCCTGGTAGTCCACGCCGTAAACGTTGGGCGCTAGGTGTGGGAGTCGGAATACGATTTCCGTGCCGTAGCTAACGCATTAAGCGCCCCGCCTGGGGAGTACGGCCGCAAGGCTAAAACTCAAAGGAATTGACGGGGGCCCGCACAAGCGGCGGAGCATGTGGATTAATTCGATGCAACGCGAAGAACCTTACCTGGGCTTGACATGCCGGGAAATCCCGCAGAAATGTGGGGTGCCTTCGGGCGTCCGGCACAGGTGGTGCATGGCTGTCGTCAGCTCGTGTCGTGAGATGTTGGGTTAAGTCCCGTAACGAGCGCAACCCTTGTCCTATGTTGCCAGCGGTCCGGCCGGGGACTCATGGGAGACTGCCGGGGACAACTCGGAGGAAGGCGGGGACGACGTCAAGTCATCATGCCCCTTATGTCCAGGGCTTCACACATGCTACAATGGCCGGTACAAAAGGTGGCGAAACCGCGAGGTGGAGCGAATCCGAGAAAACCGGTCTCAGTTCGGATCGCAGTCTGCAACTCGACTGCGTGAAGTCGGAGTCGCTAGTAATCGCAGATCAGCAACGCTGCGGTGAATACGTTCCCGGGCCTTGTACACACCGCCCGTCACGTCACGAAAGTCGGTAACACCCGAAGCCGGTGGCCCAACCGGTTCGCCCGGAGGGAGCCGTCGAAGGTGGGACTGGCGATCGGGACGAAGTCGTAACAAGGTAGCCGTACCGGAAGGTGCGGCTGGATCACCTCCTTTCTAGGGAGAATTCCCGAAAAACCCATTGTATTTTCAGGGGATGCGACGTCGTCGTCGCTGGCGAGCAGGCACGCTGTTGGGCTCTCAGGCTGCGAGCCTGTCTACGCTGGCGCAGCTGACGGAGCTTGAGAACTGCACAGTGGACACCGCGATCCTGATGTATTCTCTACGAGCAATACACATCATTCTCGTGGACAGTATGGACAAGCTGTCACGGGCACACGGTGGATGCCTTGGCACCAGGAGCCGATGAAGGACGTGGGAGGCTGCGATAAGCCTGGGGGAGCTGTCAACCGAGCTGAGATCCCAGGATGTCCGAATGGGGAAACCCAGCACTCGTGATGGAGTGTTACCCGCACCTGAATGTATAGGGTGTGTGGAGGGAACGCGGGGAAGTGAAACATCTCAGTACCCGTAGGAAGAGAAAACAACCGTGATTCCCTGAGTAGTGGTGAGCGAAAGGGGAAGAGGCTAAACCGGCCGCGTGGTAAAGCCGGCAGGCGTTGCGTGGCCGGGGTTGTGGGACCGTTCGGCCGGAGCTGCCGGTCCGGCGGGGATCGCGTCGTGAGGTCAGCCGAATGCGTTGGAACACGCAGGCGGAGCGGGTGATACCCCCTTAGGCGAAGGCCGCACGCCGACCCTGGAACGTCATCCCGAGTAGCAGCGAGCCCGAGGAATTTGCTGTGAATCCGCCAGGACCACCTGGTAAGCCTAAATACTCCCTGGTGACCGATAGCGGAAGAGTACCGTGAGGGAAAGGTGAAAAGTACCCCGGGAGGGGAGTGAAAGAGTACCTGAAACCGTGTGCCTACAAGCCGTCAGAGCCTTCGGGTGATGGCGTGCCTATTGCAAAATGAGCCTGCGAGTTAGTGCTGCGTGGCAAGGTTAACCCGTGTGGGGAAGCCGTAGCGAAAGCGAGTCTGAAGAGGGCGTACGGAGTCGCGCGGCCTAGACCCGAAACCGAGTGATCTACCCATGGCCAGGGTGAAGCGCCGGTAAGACGGCGTGGAGGCCCGAACCCACTTAGGTTGAAAACTGAGGGGATGAGCTGTGGGTAGGGGTGAAAGGCCAATCAAACTCGGTGATAGCTGGTTCTCCCCGAAATGCATTTACGTGCAGCGTCGTATGATTCACGGTGGGGGTAGAGCTACTGGATGGCTGAGGGGCCTTAACGGGTTACCGAGGTCAACTAAACTCCGAATACCATCGTGACCAGTGCGGCAGTGAGTCGGCGGGGGAGAAGCTTCGCTGACAAAAGGGAAACAGCCCAGATCACCGGCTAAGGCCCCCAAGTGTGTGCTGAGTGGGAAAGGATGTGGGACGGCACAGACAACCAGGAGGTTGGCCTAGAAGCAGCCATCCTTGAAAGAGTGCGTAATAGCTCACTGGTCAAGTGGTCCTGCGCCGATAATGTAGCGGGGCTAAGCACATCGCCGAAGCCGTGGCACTGCGTCGATGGCGCAGTGGGTAGGGGAGCATCGATCATCCGCTGAAGTCGCGGCGTGAGCCAGTGATGGAGGGTGGTCGAGAGAGAATGCAGGCATGAGTAGTGAAAGCAGAGTGAGAATCTCTGCCGCCGGATGACCAAGGTTTCCTGGGCCAGGCTGTTCCGCCCAGGGTTAGTCGGGACCTAAGGCGAGGCCGACAGGCGTAGTCGATGGATAACGGGTTAATATTCCCGTACCCGCGTGTGCGCGTTTGCAGCGAAGGGGCGACGCAGAAGGGTAGCCCAACCCGGGCGTTGGTTGACCCGGGGTAAAGGTGTAGGGCGGTACGCAGGGAAAGCCGCGTACCGGGTGCCTGAGACCTGATGCCGAGCCATAGAGGCGAAGTGGGTGATCCCGCGCTGCCGAGAAAAACCTCTAGTGAGCGCACGGGCGGCCCGTACCCCAAACCAACACAGGTGGTCAGGTAGAGAATACCGAGGCGAGCGGGTGAACCGTGGTTAAGGAACTCGGCAAAATGTCCCCGTAACTTCGGGAGAAGGGGAGCCGGATGGCGTGTACGCCCTGTGCGGTGGAAGCGCCGGCCGGCCGCAGAGAGCAGGCCCGAGCGACTGTTTACTAAAAACACAGGTCCATGCGAAGAAGCAATTCGATGTATATGGACTGACGCCTGCCCGGTGCTGGAACGTTAAGAGGACCCGTTAGCTCCCCTCGAGGGGGCGAAGCGGAGAATTTAAGCGCCAGTAAACGGCGGTGGTAACTATAACCATCCTAAGGTAGCGAAATTCCTTGTCGGGTAAGTTCCGACCTGCACGAATGGCGTAACGACTTGGGCACTGTCTCAACCACGGACCCGACGAAATTGCACTACGAGTAAAGATGCTCGTTACGCGCGGCAGGACGGAAAGACCCCGGGACCTTTACTACAGCTTGGTATTGGTTTTCGGTTCGGCTTGTGTAGGATAGGTGGGA
>NZ_JACCKD010000005.1:0-212011 GCF_013450155.1 Haloechinothrix aidingensis | reverse complement strand
CGGACCATGATCTGGTTCAGGGACAGTGCCTGGTGGGTAGTTTAACTGGGGCGGTTGCCTCCCAAAGAGTAACGGAGGCGCCCAAAGGTTCCCTCAGCCTGGTTGGAAATCAGGTGTCGAGTGCAAGTGCACAAGGGAGCTTGACTGTGAGACCGACGGGTCGAGCAGGAGCGAAAGCTGGGACTAGTGATCCGGCACCACCTGGTGGAAGGGGTGTCGCTCAACGGATAAAAGGTACCCCGGGGATAACAGGCTTATCTTGCCCAAGAGTCCATATCGACGGCATGGTTTGGCACCTCGATGTCGGCTCGTCGCATCCTGGGGCCGCAGTTGGTCCCAAGGGTTGGGCTGTTCGCCCATTAAAGCGGCACGCGAGCTGGGTTTAGAACGTCGTGAGACAGTTCGGTCCCTATCCGCCGCGCGCGCAGGAGACTTGAGGAAACCTGTCCCTAGTACGAGAGGACCGGGACGGACGAACCTCTGGTGTGCCAGTTGTCCCGCCAGGGGCACGGCTGGTTAGCTACGTTCGGATGGGATAACCGCTGAAGGCATCTAAGCGGGAAGCCCGTTCCAAGATGAGGTCTCCCACCCCGCGAGGGTTAAGGCCCCCACCAGACCAGTGGGTTGATAGGCCGGAAGTGGAAGCGCAGCAATGCGTGCTTGAGCTAACCGGTACTAATCGGCCGAGGGCTTGTCCATACATCCGCGGTGTCCACTGTGGAGTTCTTGAGCTTCGTCGTGTGCCGGCGACGAGGCTGTTGTCCTCGGTTTCGGAACCAGCGCGGGCATGTATGCCGGCTCGGGTCGTGCGGTCGGCGGGGGTGACCGCAGCCCGATCTGATCACGTCGTGACCGGCGTGCGGCACGTCACGTGCCGGATACTTCCGTCGCCACACCGTCTGCGGGCCCGTCGAGGTGCGCGCCATCCTGCCGCGAGGATCGCGGGATCGTGTCGTACGGCGCCACGTCGCGCTGTGGGCGGGCGCGCGGCGCGATCAGGGCAAGCGGTGGTCGCGCCGGGGCCTGCTGTGGGTGGGCAGCATCGTAGGGGCGCGATCGGCTACCGTAGAGGGGTTACGGAGTCTGTGTACGCGCGGGCCGGGCGGGTTCGCCCCTGTTCTGGCTGCCGGGAGGTGAGATACATGCGTCCGCAGCCGTGCGTGCTGCTGAAGTACGGCGAGATCGCCCTGAAGGGGCGCAACCGCAGCTGGTTCGAGGCGCACCTGCGCAGGGGTGTCGAACACGCGTTCCCCCGCTCGCTCGGTGATGTGCGGGTGCTGTGGCGCCAGGGCGCTCTCGCGGTGTCCTGCCCGGAGCTGTCCGTCGAGGAGCTGGAGGCGCGCGCGCAGCGCGTTATGGGGATCAGCGTTGTGCAGACCGGTGTGCGGGTGGACAAGACGCCGGAGGCTGCCGCCGAGGCGGCTGTCGACATCGCGCGGCGACGCAGCGAGGGAGGCAGCAGGCCCAGCTTCGCGATCCGTGCCCGGCGCAGGCACAAGCGCTTCCCGATGAAGTCGACGCAGCTCAACGCGTTCATCGGGGAACGGGTCTGTACCGAGGTGGGTCTGCCGGTGAACCTGAGCAACCCCGACATCGAGATCGAGGTCGAGGTGGACCGCAACGAGGTGTTCGTCTCCGGCGAACGCAACCGCGGCCAGGGCGGCCTTCCTGTCGGGTGCAGTGGCCATGCCGTGGTGCTGCTTTCGGGCGGCTACGACTCGCCCGTGGCGGCCTACCGGGCGATGCGACGCGGGCTGCGCTGCGAGTTCGTGCACTTCACCGGAGCCCCGTACACCGGTCCGTCGTCGACGTACAAGGCGTACGCGCTGGTGCGCGAACTCTCCCGGTTCCAGCCGGATGTGACGCTGCATTCCGTGCCGGTCGGTAACGCGCAGCGCGCGCTCGCGGTCGGCGGTGCAGGGGAGGCCCAGATCGTCGCGCAGCGCAGGCTGTTCGTACGGGCGGCGGAGACACTCGCGGGCCGGCTGGGTGCCGAGGCGCTTGTCACGGGCGACAGTCTCGGTCAGGTCTCCAGCCAGACGTTGTCGAACATGGCGACGATCGACAACGCCTGCTCGCTGCCGATCCTGCGGCCGCTGGTGGGATGGGACAAGGAAGAGATCGTCCGCGAGGCCCGCGGGCTCGGCACGAGCGAGATCTCGAAGCTGCCCGACGAGGACTGCTGCACGCTCATCCTGCCGCCGAACGTCGCCACGCACACCAACCCCGAGCAGCTGTCCCGCATCGAGCACCGGGTCGGCCTGGACGAGCTGGTGGAGAAGCTGCTCGCCGAGATCCAGGTGCTGCGACCCGGGCAGGCGGAGCCGGTGGCCTCCTGCGCACAGTGAGGTGGGCGAACTCCCCCAGGAGTTCGCCCACCTCACCGCGCCCTGTGCACGAGCCGGGCTGTTTACCTCGGTGCCCGCAGGGTTTCCTTCCTGCCGCCGGCGGGGATCGCCCACCTGCGGCTGTGTTGTTGATATCGACCCGGAGCGGGGAGACGCTCAGCAGGCTCCGAGATCGCGCCAGTAGGCGCTCTGCCCGGGCTCGTAGTGCCAGACGTACCAGGTGGCCTCCCAGAGATGGCCGTTATGGCTCACCTGGTCGCTCGGCTCGTAGTGGGTGGAGGCCGACCACGCGTCCGCACCGTCGCACGGCTCCGGTCCGGGACCGGGGTCGGTGCCGCCGCCCGTGACGTCGTCGATCCACTGCTGGTGCGCTCCGACGTGGCTGTAGATGGCGGCGTCGTTGTCCTGGCACGGGTGGCGTCCCTGTCCCGCGCGGCTGGTGGCGCCGGTGAGCTGCCACTGGCCGTTCACGTCGATGATCGAGGGTCCTCCGGAGTCGCCGTAGCAGGCGTTGGAGTCCGGGTCGTCGTCGCCGAGGCAGAGCTCGTTCGACGGGTCGAAGCCGTTCGTGCACCCGGAGGTGACCTCGAGGTCGAGCTGCTGGAGGTGCCGGGTGCCGGAGTCGCGTTCCCCGCTGGTGCTGCCCCAGCCGAGTATCCGCGTCGGGGTGCCTTGCCGGTCACCGCCGTCGGCGATCGTGATCGGCTGCTCGGAGACCTGCCGGTCCAGCTCGAGCAGCGCGATGTCGTTGGACAGCGTGCGGGGATTCCACTGGGGGTGGGTGTGCTCGGCGGTGACGCGGGCGACGGTGCCGCCGGAGTCCCGCGTTATGGTTCCGATCCGTACCTGTGCGATGTTGATGCCGTCCACGCAGTGCGCTGCGGTGACCACCCAGTCCGGTTCGATCAGCGAGCCGCCGCAGACGTGCTGCCCGTTGCTGCGCTGCAGCGAAGTCATGAACGAGTAGGTCTCGCTCGCGGGGTCGCCGTCGACGATGTAGGGCTGGACGTGGTCGTCGCCGGGTTCCGTGGTCCCGGCCGCCGCCGTGAGTGGTGCTGCCAGTGCCAGTGAGGCCAGCGCCAGCACGCTGGTCGTCGCTCGGGCGAGTGTTCGTAGTCTCATCGAGCCGTGTCTCCTTGGTCGTCGACCCTGACACTGCGCACTATGTGTGATGAGAAGGGACATACGTCATGCCATCAGGGCATGCTCTCCGGTTATCGCACGGGAACGTTCCGGTTTCGTGTTGTCAGCCGGTGCATAAACGTCGCTCGACAGGGTGAGGCTTGCCTCGGTATCCGACTTCGGAAGGGGTGTGCTGCGCGTGCCGAACGGCTAGCATGCGGCGTATGGAGCTGGAGTCGCGGCACCTCCGGGTGGTGTGCGCCGTTGCCGAGCACAACAGCTTGACCAGGGCGGCGGCGGCACTCGGCATGTCCCAGCCCAACCTCAGCCGCCAGCTTCAGCGCCTCGAACGCGCACTGGGAGGTGCCCTGTTCGTCCGGCACGAGCGCGGTACGAGCCCGACCCCGCTCGGTTCCTATGTGCTCGCCCGTGCGCGCGCGGTGCTGCCGGCCATGGACGAGCTGAGCCTGGCGGCCTCGCGTCACTGCGGGGCCGTGGTGGAGACGGAGCGGCTGCGCTGCGGCGCCACGCAGGGGCCGCTGGGTACCCGGTTGATGCCGATCCTGCGCGAGCTCAACTCCACCGCGGAGGTGACCCTGCTCAGCGAGGACTCCGGCGCGTTGCTGTGCGACCTCGTCGTCGGCGGGTTCATCGAGCTGGCGGCGCTGGTGGAAAGCGCGGGGTACGAGGCCCCGGCCAGGCCGGAGTTGGACCGCCGCGTGGTGGCTACCGCGCCGATGTGCTTGCTGCTCGCGGAGACGCACCCGTTGGCCGCGCGGTTCGAGGTCGACCTCGCGGAGCTGACCGGGGAGGACTGGGTGATCAAGCCACCTGCCGACAACCGGATCCGCGAGAATCTGACCATGGCTTGCCACGAGCGCGGGTTCGAGCCGGTCATCCGGTACGAGGCGGGTGCCAGCGAGGCACGCGAGCTGATCAGGGACGGTTACGCGATCGGGCTGGGTCTGTCGACCTTCCGCGCGACCCCCGGTATCGCCGTCCGCCCCATCGTCGGCGACCCGTTCTGGGAGAAGAACGAGCTGGTCTGGCACAAGACGGGGCCGTTGTCCGATATCGGCGACAAGCTGGTCGGCCGGGCACGGGTCGCCTATCAGGAAGCCGCCGAGCAGAGCCCGGCGCGGCAGGCGCGGCAGGACCGCGAACAGCGCCAGCGGGTGTAGCGGTCCGCGCGGACCCTCAGCGCCAGTGCCGTGCCGCGGGCGACGTCGACTCGCTCCTCGAGCCCGATGTACCCGCCTGTTAGGCCTTGGCCGCTGCTATGTCGTCCATCGTGTAGTGGATGTCGTTGTGCACGGCGACCACGCCGGGCAGCTGCGCTGTGATCCCGCCTGCCCGCTCGGCCTCGCTACGGCGATCCACCACCCCGGACAGCGTCACCTCGCCGTCGGTAACCTCTACCGATACCTCGTCTGGTGCGGCCCACAACGCCTTGCGGAGCACCTCGCGCCGTACGGTCTCGGCGAGCTCGTCGTCGTCCCGTGTGAACACCCGCAGCGCATCCCGCCTGGCGAGCACGCCAAGCAGCGCGCCGCTCTCGTCGACGACGAACAACCTGCGCAGCCGCCCCGCCATGAGCAGGCGGGCTGCCTGTGACAGGGGTTGTTCCGGTGTGATGGTCTTGACCTTGGTGGTCATCACGTCCGCCACGGCGGTGGCGGTGGCCTTCCGGAACTGGCGCCAGCGGCGCCGGCCCGCAAAGAGGTTCGGCATGCGGATGACACCCTCGTACTGCTCCTTGACCAGCAGGTCGGCCTCGGAGACCACGCCGAGGACCTGCGACTGCGGCCCGAGCACCGGCAGCGCGCTGATTTCATGCTCATTGAGTAGCTGGGCAGCTTCCTTGAACGGGGTACCCGGCGTCACGCTGATGACGTTCCTGGTCATGAATTCCGCGACCGTCGACTGTGACATTGCTGCCTCCTGGCGTGCGAAGAGCGTTGGTGTGCCCAGCTTGCCTCGCCCGGCAGCACTGGCAGCAGCGACCAGAGTCGTCAGGTCCGGGGACCAACGTCCCGGTCACATCGGGCCAATGTCACCAGCGACGCACCGGCTGTACGGGGGCGGATCGGACTCCGCGGTCGGTCGGCGCCATGGATAGACAAGGCCCCCGCCCGTGACCTAGGGCGAAGGCCTCGTTGCGTCGTTGTCACAGCTCGGACAGGCTCGCGGTGAACGCGCGCCACGCGGTGAACGGCACCTGGACGGTGCCGCCGTCGCGGTCCTTGGTGTCCCGCACTCGTGCGGACCGGGAGAGGGACACCTCCACGCAGTTGTCGGTCTGGGTGCTGCGACTGCTCTTCCTCCAAGTATCGGTCCTGCCGGGTACCGTCATGCTGTCGTCTCCTTGCTGTTGATGACATCGGCGACGAGCCTGAGCGAGTCGCTGGGGCCCATCGCCACCTCGCGAACCTTATTCACCGCGTCGCGGTAGCGTTTCACCTCATCGGGGTCATGGAGGAACAGCCCGCTGATCCGATTTTCAAGGTGCACCACCGCGTCGCGGTCGTCGAACTCCGTCAGCGCGAACGGACCTTCCAGCCCGGGATGCCACGGGCAACGTGTGGGAATCACGCGCAGCTCCACGTTGTCGCGGTGCCCGTAGTCGTGCAGCGTCTGCAGCTGGTCGGCCATCAACGCGTGTCCACCGATCTCCTGGTACAGCACTGGTTCCCAGATGACGGCAGACAGCCGTGCCGGGTTGCGACGGGTGATCGCCTCACGTCGCCCGACGCGTACTGCCACTCTCATATCGATCTCATCGCGGTCGACGTCTCCCGCGATCATCATGGCCCGGGCGTAGTCGGCTGTCTGCAGTAAGCCGGGTATCAGCAACGGCGAGACGGCGGTGATTGCTGTGGCGTCTCGCTCGATCTCCAGTAGCGTGGCGAGCTGGCGCTGTCGATCCGGCATATTGATGGACAGCCAGTGCGATCCGTCCGGGTCACGTGCGAGTTCGATCAACTCTTCACGCTGCTCGGCGGGAGCATTGACCGCGGTCAGGAATACGGCGACGTCCTCAGGGCGGGGTGCGCGTTGCCCGGTTTCCCACCGGGATAGGGAAGCGTGGGAAGTGCCGAGCTCGGTAGCGAGCTCCCGGAGACCGTATCCGGCTGACTCGCGTGCGCGGCGCAACTCGGCGCCGATCGCTCGCGCTTTCGGGGTGGTACCGGGCATGCACCACATGCTACGCCGACACTGCGCGTGACCGCCCATCACTCGAACAGTGCATTGTTGCCTGCGGTACAGAAGTCATATTGTTTCGGTACCATCGGTACCAATTGGTACCAGTTCAGTGGTGCTGTCATCGTACTGTCTGTGGGGAGACGACCATGTTCTGGCTCTGGCTATTGCTCCTGTTCGCTCTGCCGTTTCTCACGCTCGTGCCCTGGGACAGGGCGCGCGGCTGGCTGCTGTCGCGCCGGTGGCAGCACGACCCGCACGACACGCGCCCGCGCATGGTCGCCACCCGCGACGGGTACGAGCTCGACCGGGGCGGACTATGACAGCGGCCTCCCGGCTGCCCACGCACGGGTGGATGCCCGAAATCCCCACCGGGGGCCACACGCTGCCCGCCCACTACATCACCCCCGGCAGCCCACTGCAGCCGATCGTGCCCGGCCACGCCTTCCCCCGCGGCTACCAAGCCCCCTGCGGCGCCTGGTGCCTGCCGATCTACGGCCACGACCCCTGCAGCCGCATCGCCCGCCACCCACGCTGCACCACCTGCGAGCAGGACACGTGACACGGTGGGTGACGGTGGCGCAGCAACGCCATGCCATCCGCCGCATCGAGGCGGCACGCGGCATGCCGGTGATCATCACCATGTGCGGATACCGCGTGCGACAGACCACCTACGACACACGCATGGCCGGACCGACCGTGTGCCTGTCCTGCGCACACCTCACCGAACCACCAACCCGCTGACCCCCGGCCGGTGCCGCGTCGGGGGTGTCCGATAGTCGGGTCACCCGTCGGCGACGGCGCTCTCGGCGATCGCCAGCGCCGTGGCCATGATGGTGACCTGCGGGTTGACGGTCGGGCAGCTCGGCAGCACGGACGCGTCGGCGACGTACACGCCGGAGGTTCCCCGTAGCCGCCCGCGTTCGTCCACCGGGCTGGACTCCGGGTCGGCGCCCATGCGGACCGATCCGGTGGGGTGGAAGGCGGCGAGGTGCAGCTCGGGTCGCGCCAGCCGCTCGGTGATGGCATGCAGCTCTGCCGGTGTGGCCGCGCGGGGGTGGCGCGGGAGGCCGGTGAGCACCTCGGTGGCTCCCGCGGCGAACAGCACGTCGCCGATCGCGCGCAGCGCGGCACGCAGCTTGCCGTGGTCGGTCCGGCTCAGCCGGTAGCTCAGCACCGACCTGCGCCTGCCGTGCACCCGCCCCGACGGCTCATCGGCGATCATCGCCCCGAGCGTGGCCAGGTGTGCCGAGGCCTCCTGCTCCGCGCGCAGTTCGCGTCCCGTGCCGGGCAGCACGAACGTGCCCATGCCCGGCGGCGCCGCCGTGGCCTCGAGCAAGATGCCCTCGTTGTGCCACTGCTCGATTCCGACACTCTGCAGCACCCCCTTCCAGGACTCGACCGGCTCGGCGAACCGACCGGCGAGGCTCGTCGCGGGATGCAGTGCCAGGTTGCGGCCGAGCTGGGCGTGGCCGCCGAGCCCGGACCGGCGCAGCAGGGGTGGTGTCTCGGTGGCACCGGCGGCGACGACCACCCGGGGACTCAGGATCTCCACGGGCGTGCCGTCCGGGCGCCGTGCCGCGACGCCCGCCGCAGTACCACGGTCGACGAGCACGCGGTCGACGCGCAGCTCGGTGACGATGCGCGCACCGTCGGCGCAGGCCTGCGGCAGCGCGTTGAGGTGCACGCCGTTCTTGGCGTTACGCGGGCACCCCACTGCGCACTGGCAGCAGCCGCCGCAGCCGGGGGCGTTGCGGTGCAGCGGGCCCGCCTGCCACCCGAGCCGCCGCGCGCCTTCCAGCGCGAGCTCCCCGTTGCGGCCGAGCACGTCCGTCGGTTGTTCGGCCACCCCCAGCGTGCGCTCCACCTCAGGAACCAGCTCGTCGAACCGCTCCACCAGCTCGATGCCATCCGCGCTGCGCCAGCGCTCGACGACCTCGGCCGGTGGCCGGTAGCACGTACCGGAGTTGATCAGGGTGCTGCCGCCGACGCCCTTGCCGAGCGGGAGCAGGACCGGTGGCGCCCCGAGCGCGGCTGTGGCACCGCCGTCCCGGTACAGCTCGCTGAACCGGTCGGCAGGCGGGCGGCCCCGGAAGTCCTCGACGCCGAACCGGCTGCCTTCCTCGACGATCACGACGGACAGCCCGGCCCGCGCCAGGGTGCGCGCGACCATCGCGCCGCCCGCGCCCGATCCGATCACGACGGCGTCCGCGGTGGCGCGGGCAGGCCAGCAGTCCGCCGGGGTGCAGTCCAGCTCGGGGTCCGGGCGGACGATGCCGGTCTCGGGCGGTGGTTCCGCCGATCCGGATGCCAGCAGCAGCGGCATCTTCAGCGCATCCACCAGCGTCGCCAGCGCGGGGCGCGCGGTCAGGGTCCTGCAGACCTCGTCCCGCCGGTCGGCGTCGAGCTGGTCGAACCGCCTGCCCGTGAGCAGCACCGCCGCGGTGTCGAGGGCGCCGGACCCGGCGTGCAGCCCGAAGCGCGCGAATCGGGGGAAGCCCCGGCACAGCGCATCGACCCGCTCCGCGACGGGCGCCGCCTCTGCGGCGGTGTCCATCCCGAGCAGTGCCGCGACCGTCCCGGTCAGTGCTCGTGGTGGCGCGGTCACCTTCGTCATCCCGTCACCTTCTACGTGGGTTCAGTGGCTGCCACGTTCGTGGCCGCTGCCGTCGGTGACGCCGGAACCGACCTCGGCGTGCGCGGTCCCGTCCAGGGTCCACTCGCGATAGGTAGTCCACCGCCCGCCGGTGCGGCGCTGCACGACGAGGTGAGCGTGCGCCCGCTCCGTGTTGTGGCACACAGCCGGGCTGCCGTCCGGGTTCCGGTAGTCCACGTCCACTGTGTCCTCCGGAGGCTGGGTCACCTCGATGTGCAGCCAGTACTCCCCCGACCTGCCCCACACCCGCCAGGTCGGTAGGCCGACGTCGGCTTTCAACCGCAGCGCAGCGAGCAGCGTGTCCCCGGCGGGAAGCTCCCGCCCGCCGATGCGCAGCCGCACGAACGGCAGGGGCGGCAGCCGCCGCAACCCCGGCCGGGTGGACACGGCGGCCACGACCTCGGCGACGTCCCCGTCCCCGAGGTCCGCGTGCAGCCATGCCCACCGCCGGGCGTTGCCGTGCCCGTATATGTGCGCGGTCGCGCCGGGAGCATCGGCGAGGTGCAGGTTGTGGCCCTGGTACCGGATGGCGCCGCGAAAGCGTTCCGCGGGGCGCGGGACGACCTGGGCTCCGGGTAGTACGCCGGTGCGCCACGCCCATTGCGGGAACGTGAACAGTGTCGGTCCGGACGGCTCGGCGTGCAGGTCCCATTCGATCTGTCCTGCCGTCCCGCGCAGGTGCGTCGGCGAGATCGTGACATCGGATGTGTCGGCGATCCAGCCGTGCCGCGGCGGGTGCCAGTCCCGCGGCCCGAACCGGTCCAGGACCGGCGGACCGTCAGGAGGGAAGACCGCGGCCCATCCGTGCAGCCGGGCCGGGCCGCTGTCACTGGGCGCGACGAGCTCGTGATGGACCCAGACACCGGTGCCCGTGTCCGGGTCGGTCAACGTCGTGTACCACACCTCGAGCCTGCCTGGCGTGCCGTCCCAGCGGGGCAGCAAGTCGTCCACATGAGACTGCCTGTTCCTGCGGAGCCGGAAGCTGCGTAGCATCGGCCACAGGTGGCGGGGGATCGAGAAGCGCACAACCGTCTCGGCGACGACCTGACCGGACTCGTCGGTGATCGTGGCGGGCAGCGTGGTCATCGAGCGGAGCGGGCGCTTGAAGCTGACCGACTTCCAGCCGTCCAGGTGGAGCGCGCGCCCGTCGAGCGCGGTGAAGTCGAGCTGGTAGCGCAGCCGCTTGCGCGTCAGCGGCGCGATGTGCAACGTCCCGTGCGCGGCGGAGCCCTCGGCCAGGCCGGGTACGGTGACGCGCCCGCGCAGGTCCGCCACGGTGTCGGCCATCGGATGCAACAGCTCGGCGACGGTGACGTCCAGGTCCAGCCTGCAGCTCGTGCGGGACCCGGTGTCACTGATCCGGCACTGGCCCGCCATGGTCTCGCTGAACGTGGTGTGCAGGGTGTTCGCTGTCATTGGTCACCTCCGCGGGCGAGCATGCTCTCGATCATCAGCTGGGCGGTGCGCTCCAGGTAGTCCGTCGCCCTGGAGCGCACGGTTTCCGCGTCCGCGCCCGAACACACCGCCTCGGACAGCGGGTCCAGCCGGTCGGCCGCCGCGGCAGGCTCGTCGAATGCGCCGCGCACGGCGTGCCGCTGGCGCAGGTACGTATCCAGCACGAGGTTGATCAGCAGGGGGTAGACCCGGTTGCCGGTGGCGGCGGCCAGTTCCCGGTGCCACTCGCACTCGGTGATCTGCGCGGCGTCGGCGTCCGGCGCCTCGCGTAGCTGCCGCGCCAGGGTGCCCAGCCGCTGCCTGTGGTGCTCGGATGCGTCGCGTGCTGCGCGCACGGCGATCGTCGCGCCGATCTCGGTACGCACCTCGAACACCGAGCGCACCCAGCCGGGGGCGTTCTCCGCCACCAGCATGGGTAACAGCTCGAGCCCGCCCTGCCTCTCGTAGTCCCGCACCCGGGTTCCGACGCCGTGTTTGGTCTCCACCAGGCCGGCCTGGGACAGCCGCATCAGCGCGTGCTTGAGGGTCGTCCTGGTCACGTCGTACCGCTCGGCCAGCTCGCGGGTGGGCGGCAGGTACTGCCCGGACGTGTAGGTGCCCGCGAGGATCTCCTGGCGCAGGTTCCGCTCGACGGCGTCCACCAGCGTCTCGCGGGTGAGTGCGGTGTTGGTCGGTGGGTGAGCCACTCAGTCACCGTAACACCGCGGCCGGTTGGTGTACAGCTGTGCCTACGACGTCGGTATGGGACCCAGGCAAGGCCGGCCGGCGCCAGCTTCCGGTGTGTCCCGGACATATCACCTGGGTGGCCGGGCGGGTGGAGCATCATGCAGTGAGACACCGGTCGAGGGCTTGCTCGAGCGACGCGGACACGGGGCCGTCCGTGTTGATCGTGTAAGCATCCGGCCAGGGGTCTGCCTGCGCGGCCATCCGGCTCGCGATCTCCAGGGTTGCGTCCGAGACCGAACCTACGCGGCTGTCGAGCCGGTCCGCCGCGGTCGGCGGCGGTACCCAGCACCGCAGCGGGACCAGGCGAGCGTGCGTGTCGCTGGCCGCTTCGGCGGCCAGGGAGCGATGCGCCCGGCTGGTCCATGAAGCGTCGAGCACCACGCTCCGGCCCTGGGCCAGCAGCGCCCGTGCTCGGTCGATAACTTCACGGTAGGTGCGCTCGGTGTGCGTACGGGCGTAGATGCCGCACTCGAATTCGGAGGACGAACCGTCCTGCGAGTCGATTCCGGCGAGCTCCTTGCGTATCCGGTCGGTGTTTAGCAGCGCTGCGTCCAGGCGGCCGGCGAGCTGCTCGCCGAGTGTCGACTTGCCCGAGCCGGGCAGTCCGCCGACGAGCACCAGCCGTACCTCACCCTCGCGTAGGTGCCGCAACGCCAGATCGGCGTGCTGGCGTGCTAGTTCCGCCGAGGGGTCGTCCGACTGGGCGTACCGTATGCAGGCGACCTTGCACCGTACGAACGCCCGGTACGCGATGTAGTGATGGCGTAACGCCGCGCAGGACGGGTCCGCTGATATCTCCGCGTATGTGTCCAGAAGAGACCCTGCCAGCGCGGGTGACCCGAGCCGTTCCAGGTCCATGGCCAGGAAGGCTATGTCGTCAATAACGTCAACCCAGCGCAGCTGGTCATCGAACTCCAGGCAGTCGAGCACCCGGGGACCGTCGTCGAGTAGGAAGATGTCATCGGCGAGTAGGTCGCCGTGCCCGTCGACAAGCTTGTTCGCGGCGATTCTGCTGTCGAACAGCGCGTCGCGCCCGCGAAGGAACGTGAGGGCGTGGTGCTCGATGTGGTTGAACACGCGAGGATCCAGGACGGCACCCCGGAAGTGACGTACCTGATCTAAGCTCGCCTGCCAGCGGGCATACAGGGCGTCGCGGGTGCCCGCGGCGGAGATGTGGTGCCCACGCTCGGCACACTCGTGGAATCGTGCGAGTAGCGCGGCCAGCTGGTAAATCGCTTCGCTGACGTCGTAACCATTCTCGACCAGCGTGGACAGCCGGCGCGCCGCAGGCATCCGTAGCATGACCACGAACGGTTCCCGCTCCCGCCCGGGTCCGAGCATCTCCGCAGATCCCAGATAAACGTCGGGCGAGAGCCTCCGGTTGAGCTCGATTTCCCGGTGGCAGGATCTGACGCGGTTCTCCACACGGGTGAAGTCGAGGAAACCGAGATCGAGTGGCTTTTTCATCTTGTAGGCGCGCTCGCCGACCAGGAAGACGGTGCCGGCGTGCGTCTCCCGTACCTCGACCCATCCGGTCGTCTGGAGCGCTGCGTGCGGGGGCGATTGCGCGGTGTCCATGACGCCAGCCTGACTCGCAGGGGCGGGCCGAACGTAGAGGTCGTGGTCCATTGGTCCGGGGACTTCGTGCCCTGTCGGGATTCGGGGCGGCGGGCGATATCGTACGGCTGCATGAGCGGTGCGTTGTCGTTGTCGACCATCCGAGCGAGCTGGCGGAGATGGGCGAAAGTACGCAGGCCCTGGTACGCAAGGCCCGCGTGTCCGGCGATCCCCAGAACGACGAGACGAATCAGATGTGGTGACGTGACCGGTCAGAAGTGCTCCACCGGGCTCGGCCGGTACCGCACGTGTGGGGTGACTGTCTCCACCTCCAGCACACCGGGTTCGGTGCGCACCAATGCCTCGACGAGTTGTCGTTCGGCCGTGTCGCGGAACTCGCCGCTCACTGTGACCACGCCACCGGTGACCGACACCGTCCAGTAGTCCTGCGCCCCCGAGTAGTTCTCCAGGCGGGTACGCAGGTGGGCCGCGACGACGTCATCCCGGCGTACCAATGTGCGCAGCAGGTCACGGCGGCTGATGACACCGACCAATTGATCGTCGTCGACGACGGGAATGCAGCGGAGCCGGTCTGCCAGCATGTGCTTGGCGACCTCCGACACGTCCGTCTCCAGTGTCACGACCTCGACTGGCGCGGTCATCACGGATCCGACTGCGCGCTCGGCGCCGCTCGCTGTCCCCCCGAAATCACGCAACGCTTCGTACTCGGTGAAGATCCCGACGACTCGGTCGTGCTCGTCGACGACCGGCAGGGAAGCGAAAGCGTGCTCGGTGAGAAGTGCCGTTGCCTCTCGCGCAGGTGTGCTCTCCCGGACACGGATTGCGGGACTGGTCATAAGTTCGCGTGCCTTCATGGTGTGCTCCTGTTCGCTGTCCGGCGCCGCCCGCGGCGACACGAGCGTGTTTGCCGGTTTCGTTGCCGTCGCACGTCACCGCGCGGCGGATGGAATGTCGCCGTTCGCGCCGGACTCGTCCGCCGGGCTCGGGCCGACCTGTAGCACCAGCTGCGGTACATCATCCGTGTGGAGCCGATGCCTGCGCGCCTTGTCCGCGGAGAATCGCCCGGTGACCAGGTGCGTGGCCCAACCCCGGCTTCCGGCGATCAGCCGAAGGATTTGCATTAGGAATCCGGCGGCCAGGTGGTCCCGTGTGGTGTCGTCCGCGGTGCACACCAGTAGCCCGGAATCGACGCTGGCACGTCTGGCCTCCCGGGACCCGGCGGACACGACTTCGACCGACGTGCATCCGGCGACCGAGCAGGCGAGCAGCTCGGCGGTCAGGGACTTCGGAAGTTCGGCTATATCCTGCGGCTCGCGGGTCGGAACGGCGTGGAATATGGCGGCGTACAGCGCGATGTCACGCCGGGTGATCCGGTGCCGTTTCGAAGCGGTCAACCGCACGGCGATATTCGGCCGCAGCGCGTTGGGTAGCAGCTCCGGGTATGCATGCCACCCCAGGATCCGGAACGCTGTCGCGAGGGTCGCTCCTGCCGCACCGCAGGCCAGCATCTGGTCTCGGTGCGAGACGGGGCGCACGTGCTCGCGCTGCAGCACGTGGGCGGTTGCGCCGTCGAAGTCGACGGACCACGGCGTGGCGAACTCCGCGTAGGGAGAGCGGCAGGCGGCGCGTACCAGTACACCCTTCTCGGCGGGCGACCACTGGTGTACTCCGGCCTGGCTCTGCGCGCGATCGAGTGGCGGTGCTGTCACGGTCATGACGTTCTCCTCGCAGTCAGCTGAGTTGCTCACACCCGATTGCAGTGCGGGAGACCGGTGTGTGAGCAGGGCCTGCCGACACCGCTACCCGGGCCATTGGTCCTTAGCGGGATGGCGCCCGCCGATGACGGGTCCCCTCCGTGCGGACCAACGTCCCGCACGGATAGGACGACGGCCCCTAGGTGATAGTGCGCGACAGGGGTGGAATCCGCGGTGTACCGACCACACGATCAGAGGAGCTGTGATGAGCCTTCTTCCCACACGCCACCAGCGACACTCGATAGTCCCCGACGTGACGGACCTGTTCGACAGCGTCCCGTCTCTGGCGTGGATGCGCCCGATTCTGGACAGCCGCCTCATCCGGGTAGAGGATGAGCTCGCCGAGGGCAGCTATGTGATTCGGGCCGAGCTTCCCGGCCTCGACCCGGACAAGGACATCGAGATCACGGTCCACGACGGGCGGCTCACCATCAAGGCCCAGCGGGAGGAACGGAGCCAGGGTAAGGCACGTTCGGAGTTCAGTTACGGATCGTTCGTACGGACGGTCGACCTTCCCCAGGGTGCCAGGGAGGATGATGTCGAGGCTCACTACGACAAGGGAATCCTGACCGTGTCGCTTTCGGTTGGAGAGCCGGAGTCGCCGGTTCACCGTATCCCGGTAACCAACGGCAGCTGAGTTCGTGGCAGGTGTGCGGGGCCGTACGACCGTATCGCCCCGCATGCACGGCCGCGTAGCCTGCGGGCAGGCGCTGTCACGCCACCAGCACGGCTGCCCCCGTGACCCGGTCAGCAGCCAGGTCAGCCAGTGCGGTGTCCGCCTCGGACAGTGGGTAGCTGGTGGTGTGTAGCCGGAAGCGCTTCGTGGCCGCGAGGTCGAGGAACTCAGTGGCGTCGGCGCGCGTGTTCGCGGTCACGCTGCGGAGCTCGCGTTCCAGGAACAGGTGTCGCTGGTAGTTCAGCGCGGGCACGTCGGACAGGTGGATGCCTGCGATGGCCAGCGTTCCCCCACGGTCAAGGGCCTCCAACGCCGGGGGCACGAGCGTACCGACCGGGGCGAAAAGGATCGCCGAGTCGAGCGGTTCGGGTGGTGCCTCGGTGGCGCCCTGCGCGGAGGCGGCGCCCAGCTCGAGCGCCAGCTCGCGTGCCGTGGCGCTGCGGGTCATGACGTGCACGGTGGCGCCGCGGGCCAGCGCCGCCTGCGCCGCGAGGTGGGCGCTGGCGCCGAAGCCGTAGATACCCAGGCGCCCGCCGGCGGGTACGTCCGCCCGTCGCAGGGCGCGGTACCCGATGATGCCCGCGCACAGCAGCGGGGCGAGCTCGCCATCGGAGTACCCGCCGGGAAGGCGGTGCGCGTACGCGGCGTCGACCGTGGCGAACTCGGCGTAGCCGCCGTCGGCGTCCCAGCCGGTATAGGTCGAGCCGGGACACAGGTTCTCGGCACCGGACGTGCAGTACCGGCACGTTCCGCATGTGCCCCGGATCCAGGCAATCCCCACCCGGTCGCCAGGCACGAAGCGGTCGGAGCGCGAACCGGCGAGGACCTCGCCGACCACCTCGTGGCCCGGGACGACACCCGGGCGGTGCACAGGAAGGTCCCCCTCCGCGACGTGCAGGTCGGTGCGGCACACGCCGCAGGCGCGCACCCGCACCAGCAGCTCACCGGCAGCCGGGCGCGGTACCGGCTCGGAGCACTCGACAAGCGGGCCGGTACTCATCGGTCCGGGCGCCCGCACCCGCCAGGCCCGCATCGTCTCGGCTCGCTCGCCTGCTCGGTTCATGGCCCGCTCCTTGCACACAACGTCGATCGGCGGCCTGCCCGTGCGAACGTCCCGGGCACCAGGGCCTTCCGTCCCTGCCGTGCCTGTCCCGGCACGTGCCAGTGTAGGTATACCAACGCCGGTGAAGGGCGGGAAACTATGGACCGCGGACTACCCGACGGCGACACGCTCACCACCGCGCTCGCGCTAGCGGGGCGCGCGCCGTCGGTCCACAACACCCAGCCGTGGCAGTGGCGGATCGGGAATCGAAGCGTGCACGTGTACGCCGATCCGGGCATGTGGCTGCGCCGAACCGACCCGGATTGCCGGGACCTGATCCTGAGCTGCGGGATCGCGCTGCACCACCTCCGGGTAGCGTTCGCGGCACTCGGATGGCGCCCAGTGGTGCACCGGTTGCCGAACCCAGCGGAGCCGGACCATCTCGCCTCCATCGAGCTGCGGCGCCACGAGCCTGCCGACGAGGAGATCGCGATGGCTGCCGCGATCCCGCGTCGCCGCTCCGACAGGCGGCACTACAGCTCGTGGCCGGTCCCGGCCACGCACAGCTCGCTACTCGCCGCCCGTGCTGCCGACGAGGATGTGGCCGTCCGGGTGGTGCGGGAGACCTACATGCGCAGGCACGTCGTCGACGCGATCGCGCGGGCCGCGCAGAGCCACGCCAGGGACGCCGCCTACCAGCTCGAGCTGGCGCACTGGAGCGGGCGGCACGGTTCACCGGCCGGGGTGCCCGCCCGCAACGCACCGGCCCCGGACCCGGAGCCCGTGCCCGGCGCGCTGCCGGTACGGGCCTTTGCCAACCCGCGACTCCCTCGGTCACCGGATCATCCGGCGACCGAGGACGCCGGGATCCTGCTCGTGCTGGGCAGCGTCACCGATGACCGGATGGCGGTGCTGCGTGCCGGTGAGGCCACAAGTGCGGTGCTGCTGTCCGCGACTGCCCTCGGGCTGGCGACCTGCCCGCTCACCGAGGCACTGGAGGTTGATCACACCCGCAAGCTGGTGCGGCAGGAGGTACTCGGTAACGAAGGGCAGCCGCACATGGTGCTGCGCGTCGGGTGGGCGCCCATCAACGCCGACCCGGTGCCACCCACGCCGCGCTACCCGGTCGAGGAGCTCAGCCGCGATCTCACGGGCAATGACCGGGGCCGCGTCGGGACCTGAGGAACAGGACAGCCCGGAACGTCAGGGCAGCGGAATCGACCACACCAGGCTGGTACCCCCGGACTCGGGCGTGGTGATGCGCAGCATGCCGCCCGCCGCCTCGGCCCGCTGAGTGAGGTTGCGCAGGCCGCTGTGCGCGACCTCGTCCGGGATACCGACGCCGTCGTCGGTCACGTCGACGGTTAGGTCATCGGCGACCGACACGGTCAGGGTCAGATTCTGCGCGAGTGAGTGGCGCACCGCGTTGCTCACCGCTTCCCGCACCACGGCCTCGGCGGCCTCGGCGAGGTCGTCGCCCACCACGCTCAGCGGACCGGACATGCGGATGGTGGTGTGTATGGAGGCATCCCCTGTGATCTCGGTCGCAGCCGCATGCAGCCGGTCGCGCACGTTGGCGCTGCTCCCGTGCCCGCCGTGCAGGTCGAAGATCGCCGTACGGATGTCGCCGATCACGTCCTGCAGGTCGTCGACAATGCCGGAGAGCTTGCGCTGCACGTCGCTGGCGCGCACGCGGGATACGGAGCCCTGCAGGGACAGTCCGATCGCGAAGAGGCGCTGGATGACGTGGTCGTGCAGATCCCGTGCGATACGGTCGCGGTCGGCCAGCACATCGAGCTCGCGCATCTGCCGTTGACCCTGCGCGAACTGCAACGCCAGCGCGGCCTGGTCGGCGAAGGCCGCGGCGATGGGCAGCTGATCCTCGGCGAACGGCTCCGAGCCGCTACTGCGCGTGGTGACCAGGACACCGGTGACCGAGTCGGCAGCGCGTAGTGGCAGGACGAAGGCAGGCCCCAGCCCCACCTCTGTGTCCTGAGCTGGGTTGTAGGCTAGCTGGTTGACCCGGCACGGGGTCCTGGTGTTGAAGGCCTCTCCGGCCGTCGAGCCATGCACCGGGATCGTCCGGCCGACCAGCTCGCTGGTTCCCATGCCCACCGTCACGGAGATGACCAGTTCGTCGACGTCCTCCGGAGAGGCTTCGGTGTCGTCAGGAAGAGCAAGGAAGGCGTGGTCGGAGTCGGTGAGCTCGCGTGCCCGCTCGGCAACCATCTCGAGCACCGTCCCGGGGTCCGTTCCTTTGAGTAGCTCGGTGCTGATCTCGCCTGTGGACTCCAGCTGGCGCTGTTGCAGGCGGGCCTCTTCGTAGAGGTGAGCGTTCTCGATCGCGATGCCTGCCGCCGCCGCCAGCGCGCGAACCACGACCTCATCGTCCTCGCTGAACGGCTTGCCGTCGGACTTCTCGGTCAGGTACAGGTTGCCGAAGATCTGGTCCCGCACCCGGATGGGCACGCCGAGGAAGCTGCGCATGGGTGGGTGATGCTCGGGGAACCCGACGGAGGACGGGTGGGCGGTCAGGTCGTCCAGGCGCAGTGGCTGGGGGTGGGTCAGCAGTTCGCCGAGCAGGCCGCGCCCCTCGGGCAGGTTGCCGATTTTCGCGCGTTGCTCCTCGTCGATGCCCTCGTAGACGAACTCGGTGAGTTTGCCGTCGGAGCCGCGCACTCCGAGCGCGCCGTAACGGGCGTTGACCAGGTTAATCGCGGCGTTGACGATACGCCGCAGGGTCGCGTCCAGCTCCAGTCCGGATGCTACGGCCAGGAACGCCTCGATCAAGCCGTCCATCTGGTCGCGCGCGTCGATCATGAGTTCGATGCGCTGCTGGACGCCGCCCAGCAGCTCGCGCAGTTTCAGCTGCGAGAGGGTGTCGCGGATGGGGGGGTCGGTGTTGCGGTCGGTTCGGTGCGCGTCACCCGGCATATCGTCAGGATGCCACCGGGTGGATGAATGGGCCATACGCCGGCGGAGCGATATGCGCAGACGTCAGCGGGTGTGTGGCTTGTTGCTTTGTAGTTTGGTTGCCAGTACTGCCACCTGGGTGCGCCGTTCCATACCCAGCTTGGCCAGTAGCCGGGAAACGTAGTTCTTCACGGTCTTCTCCGCGAGGTACATGCGTTGGGCGATCTGCCGGTTGGTCAGCCCTTCACCGATGTGGGCGAGGAGGTCTCGCTCGCGTTCGGTGAGGGTGTCCAGCGGGCCGTTGTCCGTGGCGTCGTCCCGCACTTTCGACATCAGCGCGGCTGCGGCGCGGTTGTCCAGCAGTGACCGTCCGCTGGCGACCTCCCGTACGGCCTCGATCAGGTCGGCGCCCTTGATGTCTTTGATGACGTAGCCCCCCGCCCCTGCGAGGATCGCGTCCAGCATGGCCTGGTCATCGGTGAACGAGGTCAGCATCAGGCAGTTCAGCTCGGGCATGTCCGAGCGGAGGTCGCGGCACAGCTCCACGCCGTTGCCGTCCGGTAGCCGCACGTCGAGCACGGCAACATCCGGCCGCAGTGGCGGGATCCGGGCGGCGGCCTCCGATACGGAAGAGGCCTCACCGACCACAGTCAGCTCCGGGTCGGACTCGAGCAGCTCCGCGAGCCCGCGCCGGACCACCTCATGGTCGTCAACCAGAAACACCTGGATCATGTCGCACCCTTACTGTTCGCGTTCCGCCTCCAGGCTACGCGGCGGGTACCGGGGCGGGCACTGGCCGAAAGTCCCTCGTGATCGAGGACCAAGCGCAATGGTGCCACCTGTCCGAGTGCGCGCAGGATGGATCCCGTCAGCAGCACACGCTCCCGAGCAAGAGGACGCAGACGGATGGCCGCGACGGCGCAGATCATCGACAGGGCATTGGCCGACGCCGTGCTCGCGCCCTCCCCCTGCAACACGCAGCCCTGGTGGTTCCGGGTGCGCGGCGACCGCATCGACCTGTACCTCGACCGTGGCCGGGTGCTTCCGGTCGCCGACCCCGATGCTCGTGAGGCCCTGCTTGCCTGCGGCGCCGCATTGTGCAACCTACGCGTCTCCCTGCGCGGTCAGGACCGGCTCGCGCTCGTTGACCTCCTGCCGGACAGCGAGAGGCCGGACCTGCTCGCCTCGGTACGGCTCGGCGGTGAGCGAACCGCGACGTCGACGGAGTACAAGCTCGCCGAGGCCATCTCCAGGCGGCACACCAACCGGCACCCGTTCCTGGACAGAGCCGTACCGCTCACGGCTCGCGGCAAGCTCGCCTCGGCCGCACGAGTGGAAGGCGCCAAGCTCGAGTTCATCGAGGCCTCCGCACGCTACGACCGCATCGCGCGCCTGGTGCGCAGGGCCGACCACATCCAGCGGACCGAACCGGCCTACGCGGAGGAGATCAGCGCCTGGACCAGCGGGACCGAGTCCCGGCAGGACGGGGTTCCGGCGAGCGCGGAGGGGCCGACGCCGCAGCAGGATGGCGTGCTGGCGCTGCGGAGCTACCACGCGCACGACGGGCTGCCCGCCCGCCCGTTCGAGCAGCAGCCGCTGCTGGTCGCGGCACTCACCTCGGTCGCGGGCGTTCGCTCCACCCTGCGGGCAGGTGCCGGCATACAGCGGGCGTTGCTGACAGCCACGCAACTCGGACTCGTCGCGTCGTTCGTGTCCCAGCCCTTCGAGGTTCCGCGGACGCGAGCGGAGCTCGCCGAGCTGTTCGCCTCCGACGGCGAGCTGCACACGTTGCTGCGGATCGGCTACGGCTACCCCCTCGGCCCGACCCCGCGCCGCCCGCCGGCAGCCGTCAGCGCAGATGAGCATGAATAGCCCACCCGGTTCGCGCACCATGCTCGACCAGGCCCCCAGACGCAACGAATGCTGAGCCCCATGCGGGCCGGCGACAACACGGAAGGAGCATCATGACCAGTAACGCCCATGCACGCCACACCATCCTTGTCGGTGTGGACGGATCCGACTCCGCACGCCGAGCGGCCTGCTGGGGCGCCAGGGAAGCCCGCAGGCGGGGAGCCGTTCTCTCGCTCGTGCATGTCTGCTACATCCCCGATACTCTGCCGCGCTACCCGGCTCCACCGAAGGAACGGTTCGACGAAGCCATGGTGGAGGCGGGCGAGAGCACGTTGGCGGAGGCGAAAGATGCCGCCTTGGCGGAGGCTCTGGACATCCAGGTGGAGACCAACGTCCGTATCGGCCCGGTAGCGGCGACTCTGGTAGCTGAGTCCAAGAACGCGCGCCTGGTCGTGCTCGGCAGCCGGGGGCTCGGCGGGTTCGCGGGACTGCTCGTCGGGTCGGTGGGGGTCACGCTCGCGGCACACGGCGAGTGCCCCGTCGTCGTCGTGCCGAAGGACGGCGATGGCCGAGAGACCCCCGCCGATGTGGGCCTCGGCGATGTGGACGGCGCGGGCTGCGTGGTCGTCGGGATCGACGGTTCCAGGCGGAGTGATCCCGCCGTCGAGTTCGCCTTCGACGCCGCTTCTCAGCGAGGCGTCCCCCTCGTGGCGGTGCACGTGTGGAACCAGGCCACGGTCGACACCGACTGGCCCGAGCTGTCCATCGCTACCTCGCACGAGGAAGAAAGTCAGCTGGAATCCTTGGTCGCCTCCGAGCGGCTGGCCGGATGGCGGGAGAAGTACCCCGATGTCGAGGTGACCGTACGGATCCGGCGCGGCAAGCCCGCCGAGATGCTGCTGGAGGAAGCGGGTCGCGAGGAGTCGCCCGCCGAACTGATTGTGGTCGGCTCTCGCGGCCGGGGACCGCTGCTTGGCCTGGGCCTCGGATCCGTGAGCCAGAAGGTGCTGCACCACGCGGGTGTACCGGTCGCGATCGTGCGCTCCGGAGCGCAGGCGTGACACCCGTCTCCCGGGGTCGGCATGTCGGCCTGGTCACCCTTGCCCTGCAGCGCGGGGACGTCGCGTAAGAATGGTTGTGTGGGTTGGATCGAACTGCACGGGGCCGCCAACGTCCGGGACCTGGCCGGGCTGCCGACCGAGGACGGGCGTCGTATCGCCGAACGGAAGCTGGTGCGCGCGGACAACCTGCGCGGCCTGTCGCAGGCGGATGTGACAACTCTCGTGCGGGAGTGGCGCGTCCGCACCGTGGTCGACCTGCGAACGCGCTCCGAGGTGCGTTCGGAGGGCCGCGGTGCGCTGACCGGAGTACCGCAGGTGCGCCACCTGTACCATTCGATGCTTCCCGAGACGGACGGCTCCGCAGCCGATTCGTCCGACGTGCTGCTCACCAGGCGGGAGCGGATCCTGAGCAGGTACCCGGACGACTTCGTGTGCGGGATGTACCTGGGGTACCTGGCAGAGCGCCCGGACAGCGTGGTCGCCGCCGTCCGCTCGGTGCTGGACGAGGAGGGCGCGACGCTGGTGCACTGCGCCGCGGGGAAGGACCGTACCGGTGTCGTGGTCGCGTTGGCCCTGTCCGCCGCGGGGGTCGAACGTGACGCGGTGATCGCCGACTATGTCGCCACCGGTGAGCGCATCACGGCCGTGCTCGACCGGCTGCGGGCCTCACCCACCTACGCCGACGGTATCGACAGAATTCCCGTTGACGCGCACAGGCCGCGGCCCGAGACGATGGCGGCGTTCCTGGACGAGCTGGAGCGCCACTACGGGGGCGCGCGCGGCTGGCTGCGGAGGCACGGCGTCGGCGACGACGAGATCGTGCGGCTGCGCGCGTACCTGCTGGACGACTAGCCGGTCGGCTACCGGCGCGCACCGGCCGGGGTGCCGGAGCGTTTGCGGTAGACCAGGTACGGCCGCCACAGGTAGGCGATTGGAACCGACCAGGCGTGCACCAGCCGGGTGAACGGCCACATCCCGATGAAGATCCAGGCGACGAGCGCGTGCAGTTGGTAGGCCAGTGGCGCGCCCACCATGAGCGATGCGTCCGGCTGGAGGTAGAAAATGCCACGGAACCACACCGCGACAGTCTCCCGGTAGTCGTACCCGCCGCCGAGCAGATTCACCCCGACGGTCTGCACCATGCCGAGCACGACCAGCACGACCAGGACCGTGAACATGGCCTTGTCCATGCTCGAGGTCGTGCGCCGTACCCGGCCGTTGATCAGTCTTCGAGCCAGCAGCAGGGCCAGTCCCGCCATCATCGCGAGACCCGCGAGGGCACCGCCCCACACCGCGAGCGCGTGATAAACAGCCTCGGAGACTCCGAGCGCGTGCGTCCAGGACGCGGGAACCAGCAGCCCGAGCACGTGGCCCGCGATCACCGCGAGAAGACCGAAGTGGAACAGCGGTGACCCGAGCCGCAGCCACCGGTTCTCCAGCAGCTGCGTGGTGTGCGTGGTCCAGCCGAACTGGTCGACCCGCCACCGCCAGATGTGGCCCACCACGAACACGGTGAGCGCGATGTAAGGGACGATCCCCCACAGTGCGATGTCGAATGCGGTCACGTCCTGACCTCCGTTCCGTGGGTAATCTCCGGGGGCCCGTAGGGGCTGAGACCGACCTCCTCGGAAGGTGGTCCTTCACGTGTCAGCCTGCGCAACCGGTCCCAGCCGGTGGGTGAGAGGTCCGGCAGTAGCAAGCAGAGCGCATCGAGCACGTGCGCGTAGGCGGAGCCCGTGTCGTGCAGCGCGGTGCGGATCAGCTCGACACCGGCGCGGTGCTGGCGCAGCGGGGACTCGCCGCGGTTTGGCCCGGCCAGCGCGGCGAACTCGCACACCATGGGGAGGAAGTCCGGAAGCTCGTCCGTTGGTGGTACGAGACCCGCCGCGCGGTAGCTCTGCTTGAGCGCCAGCAGTGCCGTGCCACGCTTCCTGGTGTCCCCGTGCAGGTAGTAGGTCAGGTACAGGCAGCTGCGCCTGCGCAGGTCGAAGACCTCGACGTAGTGCCTGGCGAGGTCCATCGGCGCGGTCGCGGTGAGGTAGTCCAGGAAGCGCAGCAGGTTCTCCCGCGTGTGACGATCGGGCAGGTTCCGTGCGGCTTGTGCCAGCCAGGTGTGTTGCCCGAGCACCTCCTCGTCCGGGTACTCCAACAGAAGCGAGACGACTTGCAGCGTCGTGCTCCGGTGGCTCATCGCCTGCCTCCCGACCTCGCAGGGGGTGGGATGGGCATTGGTAGGTCCACCGGACCCTTGCCCGCCGCTTCCAGGGCGCCACTCATGCCCGGCCCGCCCGGCCGGTCGAGACTGCACCCGGTGTCCAGGCCCGCCAGCCGCGCGCCGTCCTCGTGGTGGGCAGCGGGGATCACGTAACGCTCCTCGTAGGGTGCGATCGCCAGCAGCCGGTATAGCCGTTCCATCTCGTCGGCGGTCATCCCGGTCGCGTCGAGCAGCTCGTTCGCGACCGAACCGTCCAGCGTGCGCGCGCGCATGTAGCCGCGCATCGCGGAGAGCTTCATCAGCACCCCGGCCACGACCTCGGCGTCGCCGTTGGTGAACAGGCTCGCCAGGTACTCGACGGGGATGCGCAGGTCCCGGATGGCGTGAAATACTTGGTCGGGGTCGGTGTTGTCCCCCTCGGCGTCGGACACCGCGTCCAGCACCGGGGAGAGCGGCGGTATGTACCAGACCATGGGCAGGGTGCGGTACTCCGGATGCAGGGGAAGTGCCACGCGGTCGCGGACCGCGAGCTGGTAGACGGGGGAGCGCTGGGCCGCGGCGATCCAGTCCTCCGGGATGTCCGCTGCCCGTGCGGCGTGGATCACTGCGGGATCCTCCGGGTCGAGGAAGATCCCGCGCTGCGCCTCGAGCAGCTGACCGGGGTCGGTCACGCTGGCTGCGGCTTCGACGGCATCGGCGTCGTAGAGCACAAGGCCGATGTAGCGCAGCCTGCCCACGCAGGTTTCCGCGCACACGGTCGGCTGGCCGGACTCGATGCGCGGGAAGCAGAACGTGCACTTCTCGGCCTTGCCGGTGTGGTGGTTGAGGTAGACCTTCTTGTAGGGGCAGGCCGAGACGCACATCCGCCAGCCGCGGCAGCGGTCCTGGTCGACAAGGACGATGCCGTCCTCTTCGCGCTTGTACATCGCGCCGGACGGGCAGGCCGCCACGCACGCGGGGTTCAGGCAGTGCTCGCAGATCCGGGGCAGGTGGAACATGAACGTCTGCTCGAAGGAGAACCGCACGCGCTCGGCGGCCTCGGCCGGCATCGCGGCGATGTTGACGTCGCCCCCGGCGTTCTCGGCGGCGCCGCCCAGGTCGTCCTCCCAGTTGGCGCCCCAGGTGATGGCGGTGTCGTTGCCCGTCAGCGCGGACTTGGGGCGGATGGTCGGCGTGTACGGGCCGGCGGGTGCGTTGATCAGCGTGTCGTAGTCGTAGGTGATCGGCTCGTAGTAGTCGTCGATCGACGGGAGGGTCGGGTTGGCGAACAGGCTCAGCAGCCGCTTCACCCTGCCACCGGAACGCAGCTTCAACCTGCCGCGCCGGTCCAGGACCCACCCGCCGCGCCAGTGTCGTTGGTCCTCGTAGCCCTTGGGGTAGCCGATACCCGGCTTCGTCTCGACGTTGTTGAACCAGACGTACTCGGTGCCGTCGCGGTTGGTCCAGGTCTGCTTGCATGTCACCGAGCAGGTGTGGCAGCCGATGCACTTGTCGAGGTTCATCACCATGGCTACCTGAGCCATCGGTCGCATCAGTACTCCACCTCCTGGCCGCGCCGCCGGATCACGGTCACCTCGTCGCGCTGGTTGCCTGTGGGGCCGTAGTAGTTGAAGGCGTAGGTGAACTGCCCGTACCCGCCGATGAGGTGCGTAGGCTTGAGCAGCAGGCGCGTCAGCGAGTTGTGTACGCCGCCGCGCTTGCCGGTCATCTCGGTGCGTGGCACGTTCACCGTACGGTCCTTGGCGTGGTACATGTACACGGTGCCTTCCGGCATCCGGTGGGACACCACGGCGCGCGCGGTGACCACCCCGTTGCGGTTGTACGACTCGATCCACTCGTTGTCCCGGACGCCGATCCTGGCTGCGTCCTCGGTGGACATCCATATGGTGGGTCCGCCCCTGGACAGCGCGAGCATGTAGGCGTTGTCCTGGTACTCGGAGTGGATCGACCACTTGGAGTGCGGGGTGAGGTACCGGACCGTCACCTCCGCTCCGCCATCGAGCCCCTGGTCGCCGAAATGCCGGTGCATGTTCAGCGGCGGCCGGTAGACAGGGAGCTGCTCGCCGAGCTCGATGATCCAGTCGTGGTCGACGAAGAAGTGCTGCCGACCCGTTAGGGTATGCCAGGGCTTCTCGCGCTCCACATTGATCACGAAGGGGGAGTAACGCCGTCCACCGCTCTCGCTGCCGGACCATTCCGGCGAGGTGATCACCGGTTGGGGTCCCTTCTTCGTGTCGCCGAAGGTGATGCGCTTGCCCTCGTGCTCCTCGGCGAGATCGGCCAGCCTGGTTCCAGTCCGCTGTTCCAGGCTGCGGAACCCCTGGCTGGCCAGTCTGCCGTTGGTGGTGGCCGACAGGGCGAGGATGGCCTCGCACATCCGCTCGGCTGTGGACAGCGACGGCCGGCCTTCGACCACCCCGCCGGAACGGACACCGTTCTGGCTGCGCAGGTATGCTAGCTCCGGCGTGACGTCGTAGGTGATCCCCTTGGTTGTAGCGCCCAGCGTGTCCAGCAGGGGTCCGATGGCGCGCATCTTCTCGGCGACGGCGCCGTAGTCGCGTTCGATCTCTACCAGCTTGGGCATCGTCTTCCCGGGGATCGGGTCGCACTCGCCGCGCCTCCAATCCCGCACCACGCCACCCGGCTGGGCGAGCTCGTCCGGCGTGTCATGGGTCAGCGGCACCGCGAGGACGTCCGTGCGGGTACCGAGGTGCTCCGCGGCGAGCGGGGCGAACCGGTCGGCGATCGAGAGGAACGTGTCGTAGTCCGAGCGGGCCTGCCAGGGCGGTGCGATCGCGGGGTTGAAGGCGTGCACGAACGGGTGCATGTCCGTGGACGACAGGTCGTATTTCTCGTACCAGGTGGCCGTCGGCAGGACGACATCGGCGTACAGTCCTGTGGAGGTCATCCGGAAGTCGATAGCGGTGAGCAGGTCGAGCTTGCCCTCCGCCGCGCCGTCGTGCCACGCCACATCGCACGGGCGAGCGCTCTCCTCGGTCTCCTCGCTGCGTACCTCGGCATCGGTGCCGAGCAGGTGCCGCAGGAAGTACTCATTTCCCTTGCCCGAAGAGCCCAGCAAGTTGGCGCGCCATACCGTCAGTACACGGGGGAAGTTGGCCGGGTCATCCGGATCTTCCGCGGAGAACGCAAGCGAACCCTCGCGTAGCTCGTGCACGATGTGCTCGGCGACGCTGCGCCCCGCTGCCGTGGCCTCGTCGGTGAGATCGAGCGGGTTCCGGTTGAACGTCGGGTGCGACGGCAGCCACCCCAGCCGCGCGGCCTTGGCGTTGCAGTCGGCGAACGACGCCCCTGCCAGCGTCCCCGATCCGAGCGGGCTGGCGAGCTCTCCCGCACCGAAGGACTCGTAACGCCACTGGTCGGTGGCCAGGTACCAGAAGGCCGTTCCAGCCATGTGCCGGGTGGGCCGCTGCCAGTCCAACGCGAAGGCCATGTGCTGCATGCCGGTGAGTGGCCGGGCCTTCTCCTGCCCGACGTAGTGGGCCCAGCCACCGCCGTTGCGGCCCTGGCATCCGGTGAGCAGGACGAGGGACAGGAATGACCGGTAGATTGTGTCCGAGTGGAACCAGTGGTTCGTTCCCGCTCCCATGGCGATCATCGAGCGCCCGCCGGATCGTTCTGCATTGCGGGCGAACTCGCGAGCGATGCGCGTGATGGTCGCTGCGGGAACCGACGTGATCTCCTCCGCCCAGGCCGGGGTGTACGGCTCGGTCGGGTCCTGATAGGAGTCCGGCCACTCGCCGGGCAGTCCCCACCGGGACACCCCGTACTGTGCCATCAGCAGGTCGAACACGGTGGTTACCATCCGGTCGCCGAGCCGGATCGCGGGTACCCCGCGGCAGAGCGTGCTCCCGCCTTCCCTCTCGCCTTTGTCGAACCGGGGGAGCTCGACTTCGACGTGCTCGTCTGCCCGCGAGTACAGCGACAGCACCGGGTCTACCTCGCCGAGCTCGAGGTTCCACCGGCCGGCTCCGGACTCGGACCAGCGGAAGCCGAGCGAGCCGTTGGGGACGGCCGGCGCGCCGGTCGCGTCGTCGAGCAGCACCGTCTTGAACTCGGCTCCCTCCGTGCCGTCACCGAGCTCCGCGGCGGTGACGAACTTGCCGCCGCGGTACCGGTCCCCGTGCGTCTCGAGGGAGACCAGGAAGGGCAGGTCCGTGTAGCGGCGCACGTAGTCGGTGAAGTAGGGGACCTCGCGGTCCCGGAAGAACTCGGTGAGGATCACATGGCCCATCGCCATGGCCAGGGCCCCGTCGGTGCCGGGAAGCGGGGCCAGCCAGTCGTCGGCGAACTTGACGTTGTCGGCGTAGTCGGGGCTGACCGCGACCACCTTGGTGCCCTTGTAGCGTGCCTCGGTGAGGAAGTGCGCATCCGGCGTGCGGGTGACCGGGATGTTGGAGCCCCACATGACGAGGTAGCTGGAGTTCCACCAGTCCGCCGACTCGGGGACGTCGGTCTGGTCGCCCCACACTTGCGGGGAGGCTATCGGCAGGTCCGCGTACCAGTCGTAAAAGGACAGCAGGGTCCCGCCGATCAGGGAGTGGTACCGCGTTCCTGCGGCGAACGACGCCATCGACATGGCCGGGATCGGCGAGAAGCCCACGACCCTGTCGGGCCCGTAGGCCTTGGCCGTGTGTACCTGCGCGGCGGCGATCAGCTCGGTCACCTCGTCCCAGCTGGACCGGACAAGGCCGCCCTTGCCCCTGGCCCGCTTGTAGGTCCTGGCGCGCTCGGGATCGCCTGTGATCTCGGCCCACGCCGCGACGGGGTCACCGAGCCGCCCGCGCGCCTCGCGCCACATCTCCAGCAGCACCCCCCGTACGTAGGGGTAGCGCACGCGCGAGGGGGAGTAGGTGTACCAGGAGAACGAGGCGCCGCGCGGGCATCCGCGAGGCTCGTACTCCGGCGAGTCCGGCCCGACGGACGGGTAGTCGGTCGCCTGGTGTTCCCAGGTGATCAGACCGTCCTTGACGAACACGTTCCACGAACACGAGCCGGTGCAGTTCACGCCGTGGGTCGAGCGCACGACCTTGTCGTGTGACCATCGGTCCCGGTAGAAGTGATCCCAGTCGGAGTTGTCGGTCAGGTGCAGGGCATGGCCGTTGTCCGGCGCATCCGCGCGGCGGAAGAATCGCGACGCGGGCAGCGGTCGGTCTGTCATGGTCTCCAGACTGCTGTTTCCGGCGGTACGGGAGACAGAGACGAAAGGCCCCATCCGCGATGGTCCTAGGGTGCCGCGCGAGGGGCCGTAGCACCCTAGGCCGGCGAGGGTTGCGCACCGCAACCTGGTGGGCATGACCACATACGCGAGCCGCATGCCCGCATCCAGCCGTCCCCGACCGCGCGTGAGCCGCGCGGCGTGGCAGGTACTGGTCCTTGCCACACTCGGCTTCGCGCTGAACTTCTGGGCATGGACGTTGCTGAGCCCGCTTGGCCCGCGGTTCGAGCAGGGCCTTGGACTGAGCGCCTTCGAACTGTCTATGGTCGTCGCCGTCCCTGTGATCGTCGGGTCGCTGGGCCGCATCCCGGTGGGCGCGCTCACCGACCGGCTCGGTGGACGCGTGATGTTTCCCGCGGTCTCCCTGATCACGGTGCTGCCGGTGCTGTTCATCGGGCTCGGCGGGCACGCGAGCTTCGCCGCGCTGCTGGCCGGAGGCTTCGTGCTCGGTATCGGCGGCACGGCGTTCGCGATCGGGATCCCCGTGGTCAACGCATGGTTCCCGGCCCACCGGCGCGGCCTGGCGCTGGGAATCTACGGCGCGGGGATGGGAGGCTCGGCGATCGCGGCGTTGACCACGGTCCCGCTGGTCAACACGGTCAACATCCGCTTCCCGTTCCTGCTGGCCGCCGCGGTGCTCATCGCGTACGCGCTCATCGCCGCGTGGCTGCTGCGGGATGCCCCGGGGCGACAGATCTCCGGGGGGTCGGTGATCCGGCGCCTGGCAAGCACCGTGCGGTTGCCCGTCACGTGGCGGGCGTCGGGCGTGTACGCGCTGTCCTTCGGCGGGTTCGTCGCGTTCTCGGTGTACCTGCCCACGTACCTGTCGAACAGTTACGGTCTCGCCGATGCCGACGCGGCCGGCCGGATGGGCGGGTTCGTGCTGGTGGCCGTGGTCGCACGGCCGGTGGGGGGGTGGCTGTCCGACCGGCTGCACCCGACGCGCGTGCTCGCCGGGGCTTACGGCACCGTGGCGGCCTGCGCTGCGCTCCAGGCGTTCGCACCGCCGCTCATGCCGCTCGGTACCGTCCTGTTGCTGGTCATAGCCGCCGCGCTCGGCGCGGGAGCCGGGGCGACGTTCGCGCTCGTAGCGCTGCTGACCAGCCCGGAGCGCGTCGGTGCGGTCACCGGGTTCGTCGGCGCCGCAGGCGGGCTGGGCGGGTTCGTCCCGCCGCTGCTGATGGGTGCCTTCTACGGGTGGCTGGACAGTTACGCCGTGGGCCTGGGCTTACTGGCCTGCACGGCCCTCGTGGTCGGGATACTGATCAGCCGGATGGGGCAGCGCGTGCCAGAAGCTGCGCTGGACCGGATGGTGCCGCGCGAGGCGGGTCCGGGCAGGTCGCCGCGATGAGGCATGCGCCGAGCGCGTGAAGGAGGTCGCCGTGCGGCTGCGCCTGTCCCGGGATCGCCTGCTGCTGGTCGGCGTCGCGGCGTTGCTGGCCGCGGGCGGTCTCATGTGGTGGGTCGAGACGCTACCCGCCCGCGTGCTGTGGGCGGTAGCGACGGGGACCGCCCTGCTACCCGCGGTGGGGTGGGTCATCGCCGACCTGCGGCGCAAACGGTACGGCGCCGACCTGCTGGCGGTGCTTGCGCTGGCCAGCACCCTGATCGTCGGTGAGTACCTGGCCGGGGCGGTCATCGCACTGATGGTAGCCACCGGCCGCACCCTGGAGGCCGCGGCCCGGCGGCGGGCCGGCCGCGACCTGTCGGCGCTCCTGTCACGCGCGCCTGGCCGGGTACTCCTGCGACGGGAGCAGAAGATCGTCACGGTCGCCGTGGATCGGGTAACCCCTGGCGATCTCGTTGTGGTGTTGCCCGGGGAGATCGTTCCGGTGGACGCGACCCTCGCCGCCGAGGGCGTGTTCGACGAGTCGGCGCTGACCGGCGAGGCGGCGCCGGTGACCCGCGCGGCAGGCGAGACCGTGCGCAGTGGCGTGGCGAACGCCGGTGCCGCGGTGGACGTGGTGGCGGCAGCGACAGCGGAGGCCAGCACCTACGCTGGCATGGTGCGCCTGGCTGAGGAGGCCGCGGCAGGAAGCGCCCCTGTCGCGCGCATCGCCGATCATGTGGCGGTGTGGTTCCTCCCGCTCGCGCTGGGCATCGCCGGGGCGGCGTGGGCACTGTCCGGGGATCCGGTACGGGCCGTCGCGGTACTCGTCACCGCCACCCCGTGCCCACTACTCCTCGCGGTGCCGATCGCGGTGACCGGTGGCCTGTCCCGCGCGTCCCGTGCCGGGGTGGTCGTCAAGGGCGGGGCGGCTCTGGAGAAGCTCGGCCATGCTCGCTCGGTCGTGATGGACAAGACCGGCACGGTGACCGCGGGCAGGCCCGAGGTGGTCGACGTCGTGTGCGCGCCGGGTGTCACAGTCGCCGAGGTGCTGGGCGCGGCCGCCGGGGTGGAGCGCTACTCGTCCCACGTGCTGGCTGCCACGGTGGTGCGTGCCACAGGGCGCGCCGGAATCGAGCCCGCACCGGCGTTCTCGGTCACCGAGCGGCCGGGTTGGGCGGTGAGCGGCACGGTGGGCGAGCGCCAGGTCACCGTGGGGCGGGTCCCCGAAGCGACGGTGCTGCCCGGATGGGCTCGGGGCGTAGCGCGACGTGGCGAACTCGATCTTGCCTCGATCATCTGGGTGACCTTCGACCGCGAGCCGGTGGGAGCACTGATGGTCCGCGACAACATCCGGCCTGACGCCGCGGGCACGATGCGCAGGCTCCGCGACGTCGGTGTCGAGCGCGTGGTGCTGCTGACGGGTGACCGAGTCGCCAATGCGGCGGAAGTGGCGAGCGTGCTCGGCGTCGACGAGGTGCAGGCCGAGGCAGGCCCGGCCGAAAAGATCGCCAGGGTGCGCGCCGAGCAGGCTCGTGGCGCGACCGTCATGATCGGGGACGGCGTCAACGACGCACCCGCGCTCGCCGCCGCCGATGTGGGGCTGGCCCTGGGGCCGCGCGGGTCGACGGCAGCGGTGCAGGCGGCCGATGCCGTCATCACCGACGACCGTATCGACCGCCTCGCCGACGCCATGGACGTCGCACGGCGCTCGCGGCGACTGGCCGTGCAGAGCGCGCTGATCGGCACCGCCCTGTCGCTGGTGGCGATGAGCGCGGCGGCGGTGGGCTGGCTGGTCCCTGTCGCAGGCGCGCTGGCACAGGAAGCTATCGACGTGGCGGTGATCCTCAACGCGCTGCGCGCGGTGCGCGGCCGTATCCGGCGGACACCGGCGCACGTGGACGCCCTGCTGCGCCGGTTCGCGAGCGAGCACGACGGGTTACACGCGGCACGTGCCGCAGTGCGGCAGGCAGCCGACGCGTTGTCGAGGGGCCCGGGACCGGAAGCCGATTTGGCCGTGCGGCACGCGGATGAGCTGCTGACGACCGAGCTGCTCCCGCACGAGCACGCCGAGGAGACGATGCTGTATCCCGCGCTGGCCGAGCTGCTCGGAGGTCCGGAAGGGACGATCACGATGAGCAGGGCGCACACCGAGATCGGCCGGCTCGCGCGCCGGCTGCGGCGGCACCTGGCCGATGGGCGCGGCAGCATCGCCGAGGACCAGGTCGACGACCTGCGCGCCACCCTGTACGGGCTGGATGCCATCCTCACCCTGCACTTCGCGCAGGAGGAGGAGGCATACTTCACCCTTGCCGCAGGCGGGCGAGACAGCCATGCAGGGGGAAGTCCCGGTAGGAGTTGATGCGGAAGGACATCGGGCGAACACCGTGAGCCGGCTCGCCGGATGCGCAGCGGCTGGTGATCAGTTCCTATCGCACCCCGTCGAGGTACCGCGCCTGATTGATGCCGGTGTGATCACCTCGCTACGCTGAACGTACCCCGACCCGTATATGGTGCGCAGCGTCGGCACGAGCCGGTCAGGGCGGGAACTGATATTCGTCGGGTAAGGAGCCCACACATGGACTACGCGACCACCGTCACCGTTGACCTCCCGTACGACCGTGCCGTGTCGAAGGTCAAGGAGTGTTTCCAGGAGCAGGGATTCGGCACCCTGACGGAGATCGACGTACAGGCGACACTCAAGAGCAAGCTCGACCACGACATGGAAAGCTACGTAATCCTGGGTACCTGTAACCCCCATCTCGCGCAGCAGGCGCTCGATGTCGAGCGCGACATCGGGTTACTGCTGCCCTGTAACGTCGTCGTCCGGGCACAGGAGGACGGTCGCACGATCGTGCAAGCACTCCAGCCGCAGGTGATGGTAGCGGTACCCGAGAACGGCTCCCTGCAGCCGATGGCCGACGAGGCGCAGCAGCGGATCAAGGCCGCACTGGACGCGGTGGCGGGGTAGCGTCACCCACATTGGTCCGGCCGCGCGATCGGATACCGGAGACTCTCCCGGCGGTGCGAGGGTCGGTCCGCCGCTGCGCCGCGAGGGTCAGGAAGGTCCCGCCCGAGGTCGGACTTCCCGGTCGTGCGACGTTGGGCCAGTCCAGCCCGTTCGCGAACGGGCTGTCGAACCTGACAGGTTCCTCGGGCGGGCTGCCAGGCTGACCCGGCATGGCCAGTATCGCGCGCGACCACCCTGCCCTCTGGAGGCAAAGGTCCCCGGATCCGGAGACGAACGCTCGTCGTTCACGGACCCGGCCGGTGTTTCGGTGTTACGCCGCTCGCGGACCAACGGGTCGAAGGGCCTTTCCGTCAGGGACGCGCGGCCCTAGGTACGAAGCCGGCGCATCCGTTCTCCTCGACACACCGGTGAGCCGCAGGCCGGACGAGTCCAGCGAGCGGGGTATACGTCGCCGGCGAGCACGGCTTTCCGGACCGCTGGAACACCGACCGGAAGTGAGGCCTGTCATGCGAGATGTTGGTGCGCGGTACGCCCGGCGGTGGAGTGCACTCGCCGCTCGGATCCGGCGTCGATGGGGACCGGAGCGGCTCCCGGAACGGGTACTGCCCGTCCTCCTCGGTGCGGTCCTGCTCGCGATCCCGGTTGCGGTGATGGTCGGGTCCACCGTACACGACCGTCAGCTCGAGCTCTCCCATGCCGAACACGAGGCCCGTTCTCAGGTCACGGCGCAGTTGTTGGAGGACGCGCGCTCGTCACACGGGGTCGCGATGCCGGTTCGTATGTCGGATAACCGTCCCGGCGTCCGCGCGACATGGCCGTCCCCACACGGTCCCGGACGTCAGGAAGGAACCATCACGGTGCGTGCCGGTATGACCGAGGGAATGGAGCTGCCGATCTGGGTGGACTCCGCCGGAGAACCGGTGGAGCCGCCACTGACCCCCGAACAGGCACAGGACAGGGCTACGGGAACAGGTATCGCACTCTGGCTCGTCGTGGCAGCGGGCAGCGTGGCGCTGTACTGGGTTGTGCGCGTGATCGCGCGCGGGCCGTCGCCGCGCGCGGAACGGTAACGAAGTGCTCCGGGTACGTTCCCCTCCTCCGACATGGTTGGTGACTGTGACGTCCGGATGAATGCGTCGTGCTTGGCGCGCGTATATGCCGGGGTGCTGCGTCGCTTCCTGTAGACGTGCATCGTTCCTATCCGGGGCCACGACGCAGAACCTCCTGTGCTGGGGTCGTGCCGGTCGACGTCAGCCGCCACCGTGTGCCTGCTCGATCCGCCACGCGCTGCTCGGCACCGTCGTGCTGATCGGCGTGGCAACCATCGTGATCGCCGTGTCCGGCTTGTTCTGGCTCTCGTTCGCCGCGACGATCGGCATCGCCGTCGGCATGGCCTTGCAGAACACGGTCGGGGGCAAGCTCCTCCCGTTCTACATCCCACATGCCGTCAGCGGCGTCGCGGGATGGATCGGTGGGCTCGGCGCTTCGAGCTGAGTCCTGCCTGCACTCGACCGGTCGGTACCTGTGCGGCAACCTGCTTCGACCCCGGGATACCGCGCACTCTGATGCGGCGGTCATGGTCGTCTCGCGCGACAGATGTACTGGATGTGGGGATGCGTGCCAGTGGAGAACCACCGCCAACGCCGAGGCGGAGACCTCACGGACCTCTCGCCCCGAATCGCTCCTGGCTTGGTCGCTACCGGCGGAGCTTACGGTATGGGGTCACGGGCGCGGGGCCATCGCTCGGGCTTCGTCACCACAAGGCAAGGAGTAGCCATACTTAGCAACAGACGGACCGTCGACGTCGTCATCGGCGAGCACGAGAACATCACGCGAGCACGTGCGGTGCCGCGCGGCCATGACGACGATTCGATCCTCGCGGAGGGAATCGCGCGCCTGGATACACAAGATACGAACGGTCCGGGATCGGTGGCAAGCTCGCGACCTCCAGGGCGTTGTCCGGGCCGGCGCACCGCTTGACCGACCGGACCTCGGAGGACATCGAGAGCGTCCCGCACGAACACGGGCACCTGGTTCGGTAGCGCACCTCGAGGCGAATGCCTACGTCGTCCCGATGAGCCCACCGGCTTCCTGGGCCGACGTTGCTTCGCGCACGCGCCGGTTGTTGATGCGCGGTAGCGCGTAGACCAGCAGCGCGAGATGTACAGCTGCGGCGAGCAGGAAGGGTGTGCGCAGCGCCCACTCGCGCCCCAGAAGCGGTTCGCCCGCCGAGACCACCAAGCCTCCGAGCAGGCTGCCGACCGAGATCATGCCCCACCCGAAGAACCGGTACACCGAGTTCACCCGCCCCAGCATGTGGTCGGGCACGATGCTCTGCCGCAGGGACACGGTGACCACGTTCCACTGCACCACGAGGAAGCCGATGACCAGCAGCATCAGCCACGCCAGCGCGGCGACCGGGGCGAGCCCGATGACACCGTAGCCGAGCCCCATACCGAGCATCGCGGTGAACAGTGCCCGGCCGGGGCCGATCACGCCGCTGATCCGGGCGGCCAGCAACGACCCCAGCACCCCACCTGCGGCGGTACCGGTGAGCAACAGCCCGAACGTACCGGCGTCCAGCTCCAGGATCTCCTGCGCGAACAGTACGTAGATCGACACGGCCATCGTGCCCATCGCGTTCAGGGCCCCGAGGATCAGCGCCAGTGACCGCAGCAGGCGATGGTTCCACAGCCAGGTCAGCCCCGCGCCGATCTCGGTGCGCCAGGCGATCCGTCCCGTGGTGGCCGGACCGCGTGGTGCGAACGACCCGGCGATCGCGAACGCCAGCCCGGCGGCGAGCGCGAAGGTGCCGACGTTGACGAGGAACGGCAGGGCGAGGGCGACTCCCAGCAGCGCGCCTGCCAGCGGCGGACCGACGAACTGGTTCATCACGATCTCCGCACCCCACACGCGGCCGTTGGCCCGCTCCAGGCGGTCCTTCGGCGCGATCGATGGCATCAGCGTTTGCGCGGAGTTGTCCCGAAGCACCTCGGCGAGCCCGATCAGCAGCGCGGTCAGGTACAGCAAGCCCAGCAGCACCGCCTGGTTGGCAGGAGGACCGGCGGTGCCCGCGGCCAGCGCGGCGGGATCGGCGATGCTCGCCTGGTTGGCGAGCACGATCCCGGCGAAGGCGAGCATCGTGATGGCGCCCGCGACATCCATCCAGGCGACAAGCAGGCGCCGGTCCACCCGGTCGGTGATCACTCCGGCGGGCAGCGAGAACACCAGCCACGGCACCCGCACCGCCGCGGTGGCCAGCGCGATCAACATCGGCTCCCGCGTGATGGCCGATGCCAGCCAGGGGATCGCGACCAGCCGCAGCCCGTCCCCGAGGTTGGAGAAGGAGTGCGCGGACAGCAGCTTCCAGTAGTTCGCCCCCAGGCGCCCCTCTGCCGGGGCGTGGCAGGTCACCCGTCCTCCCCGGCACCTTCCGGGGTGGGCAGGCTCGGGCGATCGGTCGGGTACAGCCCGACAAGCAGGCCGTAGCTGACCTCGCCCGACCGTGGTTCGCGGACGAACTCGTCGACGAGCTCGTGGAGCCTGCGTTTCCACTCCTCCGCGCGCTCGGCGGGGATCCGGACGTGGCGCAACCCGACCGTCTGCGGTAGCTGGGACCCGGCAGGTACGCGAGCGATCTCGGAGGAGGCGATCTCCATGGTGCGCTGGGGCTGGTTCGTGGCCTCCCCGATGCGGTCGAAGAGGAACACGCGCGCCGTGCGGCCGTAGTAGATCGCGTCGATCGCCCGGACCCGCTTGGTGCGCACCACCCGCACCAGGCCCGCGTCGGCGAGCGTCTTGAGGTGGTGTCCGATGGTGCCTTTCGGCTTGCCGAGCGCCTGCGCCAGGTCGGAGGTGGTCGCTGCGCGTTCCAGCAGCAGGTTGACGATGTCGGCGCGGGTCTCGTTGAAGAGCGCGCGGTACTGCCGTGGGTGGGTGAGCTCCAGCTGCTCGTCCAGCTCGTAGTCCGGTGCCGAATTATGGTCGGCGGATACCGTACAGTCTGCCATAGCAGAATGGTCGGCAACTGCCGACCATTTGTCAAATTCCGGGCTGCCCGTGCGGACCTGGGGATGCGCGGGTGGTTGAGCAGGAACGGACCCGTGTGCGGTCAGTGCTCCTGCGACGATCCCGAGGTGAGCACGGTCGCCAGCTCGCTAGCCAGCAACCTGCGGTTACGGGGAGCGGCACGGAGCGCCTCGCGGTGCGCGCGGGTGATCTGGTCCGGCGCGCTTCCCGGCTCGCGCGCCTCGCCTGCGGCGAGCCCGAGCATGTCCAACAGCTGCTCGAGGTCCCCGGCGTCCGTAGCGTGTGCGGCGACGGTCCGTACCGCCCGGGAACGCTCCGCATCGCTCGCACCTGGCGGGCCCACCACGGCCTGCGGGTTCTGCTCGTTGTGCACGGCTCCATACTCGCTCACCGGGCACCGCGGGCACAGTGGCCGAAAGTCCCTGGTTACACGGTCCGTGTCCCCCGGATCCGGTTCGGCGTGCCGGGGTGACGGGCCGAGCCACACCTGCGGTCAGCGCACCCGCAGCAGGACGTGGCGGATAGAGCCGTTGCGGGCACGCGGCGCGGGCGCGACCCGCGCCTCGCAGCTCAACCCGAGCTCGGTCGCCAGGAGCGACACCGTGCTCAACGCGAGGCCGGCGCGTAGCCGTGCCTCCCGCTGATCGGTCCGCGTCGCCAGCGCGAACCACCGTTGATCCGGGGGCGGTGGTGTCTCGTCCACGGGGAGCCGGGGGTGCGGCACGCGGATATCCGCGGCGGTACCCGCAGAGCGGGCCGGGCCGTCGGGGTGGTCGAGGTCCGGGTGATGGTGGATCGGGGTGAGCATGGTGCCCGCGACGGGGGGATACGCGCGCAGCGCCTCGATCCGGTCCGCGCGGTGGCCCGCGGCGGCGTGTTCCGGGCTCGCCGCACGCGCGGAACCGTCGTGGCAGCGGCGTGCGATCGCTGCCGCCAGCCGGATGCTGTGGTCGGTCGGCTCTGCCTCGTGCAGGTATACGCGCGCGATGATGGCGAGCCGCGCTGCCGGGAACGGCACGACGGTGGCGGCCCAGCCGAACGCCGCGAAGGCGACCATCAGATGGTGCAGCGCGGCACCACAGCTGACCAGCACACCCCGGTCCTCGCTGGTGTCGGTCCGCCGGGATGCGGCGTGCAGCTCGATGGTCGTACCCGTGACCCGACAGTGCCACGGCCGATCGTGCAGCATCGATGGAGCGCGCGCGGCCAGCATCACCGCTGACTCCACTGTGGAATGATTGGGAATCTCCCCTGCGAGGGGTTGAGCGGTGTAGCGCACTGTGGCGTTCAACGTATCGAGAACGTCGGGCGGTGGCACGGTGTGTGAGACCGTCATCGCACCCCTCCAATCGCTATCGATCACAGCACGCCGTTCGGGCCCCGGTACAGGGTTGTTTCACTTCCCGTGCGAACGTGTATCCGTTCCGTAATAGCCCGTGCGCGCGGACGCGGCCCGGTGCCACCGTGGCGCGGTGCGTCCCTCCGGGTGCAGCGGCGAAGGTCCGTCGCGGTGAGGGCATTTCGACTCTTCCGGGGCCCGCAGACCGACGGTTACGTTCCTTCTATGCGCTGGGCGTGCTGACCTGCACGTACCACGCGCCGCCAGCTGGAGGAGCACGATGACCGCGACACTGCCGCACGCGACATACCGCCCGGTGCCGGACGTCCGGGTGACCGTGCGTGGTGCGGTGGATACCGGCACCGCCGACTACGCGGCCGCGCGCATCGCGGAGTTGATCACCGATGACGCCTTGCCGGTGCTGGCGGCACGGGTCCGGCTCACGCGGTACTGGGAAGTCGCCGTGACGGGGCCGGTCATCGCCCAGACGAACGTCGACATCGACGGGTGGTTCGTCCGAGCACAAGCGAGCGCGCCGACCGGTCCGGACGCTGTCGACCGGGCCGTCGAGCGACTCCGGGAGCGGGTCGTGCGTGTCGCGGAGCTGCGTGGTGCGGGTTGGGGAGACAAGCTCCGGCACAGCGTCCGGGGGCGGCACGAGCTGACGATCCAGCGCATGGTGGGTGCGCACCGCTCGGTGCGCAGTCCCAGCACGATCCGTACCAAGCGATGTCTCCCGGTCGTGTGCAGCGTGTCCGATGCCGCGTTCGACATGGACATCCGGGACTACAACTTTCACCTGTTCACGGAGAGGGAGAGCGGCCGGGACAGCGTCCTCTGGCGTGACGGCAGCGGCGGTACGCGCCTCACCCAGGGATCGCCGAGCGACCGTCATCGCAGCCGTCCGGCCCAGGACCCGGTCATCTCCGGCGCGCTCGATGCGCCCGTGATCTCACTGAGCACGGCCGAGCACCGGCTGGGCGCAGGCCGGTTGCCGTTCATCCCGTTCGTGGACATCGACACCAAGAACGTGAGCGTGCTCTACCGCCGCTACGACGGCCATTTCGGGCTGCTCACCGCACTACCGGCCACCCGGTAGCCCCAGCCGCGTACAGCGGAGCCGTGCGCATATCGCCCGCGGTCGACAATGAGGATGGACAAACGATGATCGTGACCAGCCAGCCACAGCACGACACGGCGAAGGCGAGCGGGAATGCCGACCGGTCGGCCGCCTCGTACCCACACGAGCTCGGCCACGTCGAGGAGTACTACACCGATGGCATGTACCTGGTTCACGTGACCGTTCCGGCCACGGGCTCGAAGGCGGACATCACGATCTGGACCTCCGGGGACGCCCTGCTGGTCACCATGAGGTGCGAGAGGGCACGGCACGGTGCGCTCACCAGGAGTGTCGGCCTGCCGTCCGGCGCGGACACCGGTGGCATCAGCGCCAGCTACAAACCGGGGATGCTGGAGGTCCGGGTGCCGGTCGTGGCGGTCGGGCAGCGCGGTGATGTGGCGAGCTGAGCCGTTCGCTGCCGGTTCCGGCCTGTGAGCTCGAGCGGCCCGTCAGCCGGTGGTTACGCCCGTGGACGGCTGGGGTAGCTCGACCCACGTGTTGCCGGGTGCGAGCCTGAGCTGCTCCCCGTCGTCGGTGCGCAGCTCGAACCGGTCGTTCTCGCCGCCCTTCGACCAGGTACCGGTCACGGAGGATCCGCCGGACAGGGCCACGAACGACCCCTCGCTGTCGACGAGGTCCTGGATCGGCACCGGTTGCCCACCGCCGTCGCCGATCTTGCCGGTCTCAGCCTCGGCCTCGATGACGACGACGTTGGTTGCGCTGATCCGCTCACCGCCTGCCATCTCGTGTGCACCGCGCTGGTGCTCGCGAAGGTACTGCCCGTTCTCCTCGTCGTAGGTCCAGGTGATCGGGGAGCCGCTGCCGTACGCGAGCTGCACCGAGGAGCCGGATCCTCCCGCCTGCTCGGCTGTGCTTGCCTCGTCCTCGGACGAGTACGAGAAGTACGGCTCGGGGGGCTCGGAGAAGTCCGTCAGGCCGAGCAGCTCGCCGGGATGGGCGAAGACGTGATCGGGCTGCGGACGTTGCTGGTTCAGCGTGTACGCATTGCTTCCGGAGACGCGCTGGGTGCCGAGGTCGTCGAGCTCACCGGCACCGTAGACGTAGTCCATGATCCACTCGGAGCCCATCGTGTTGCCGAAGGCTGGAGCGATCGGCCCGAGCAGGGGTGCGTCGGAGGGGCGAACCGAGCGCACCGGCCCGACCTCGTCCGGGAGGTCCGAGTGGAACACGGCGGCCAGCCGCGTGTAGTTCACGCCGAGGAACTCGACGAACACGATGTCGGCACGGTCCACGCCCACCTGCGGGTGGGCCTGCTCGACGTCGGAGACCTTGACCGCCACGGCCGGGTGGTCGAGGTCGGACTCGTCGTCGATCGCCTCACCGGTCAGCGGGGCACGCGGGGGTTCGGGCTCGTCCGTCTCCTGGGCCGTCGGTTCCGGCTGGGACGGTTCCGGGTCGTCGTCACCCAGGAGAACCACGAGGCCGATCACCGCGGCTGCGCCCATGGCAGCCACGATCAGGACAGCAAGGAGACTCTTCGCGCGACCGGTCACCATCGCCTCACTTCGTCCGGGGCAGCGGCAGCGGTGATCCTACCGCGCGTCGCGGGGTCGTGCCTGCCGTCGACATGCCTGCCGGGGAGGCGGTCCGGCGCCGGTGGGAACGTTTGTCGCCATCCGGGACGAACGTCCCTGGTAGTGCATCCGTAAAGCCCTTCCGGCTCACCAGCGGGTGTCGAGACAGTTGTGTTCGACGCCTTTTGAAGGAGCAAGGAATGACCGGATGGACACTCGCTGACCTCGCGGTACTCGACCGCGCACTGTGCACGACCCCCTCGGTGCACAACACCATGCCGTGGATCGTGGAGTCCGGATCCGAGCGCGTGGATCTGCTCGAATGGACCGACCGTCCACCGCGGCAACACGACCCCACCGGGCGCGACCTGTTGCTGTCCTGTGGTGCGGCAGTCACCAACCTGCGAGTGGCCGCACGGTCCCTCGGGTGGAGCAGTGCCGTTGAGCTGTTCCCGGAACCGGACCGGCCCGCGCTGATCGCGCGTATCACCCCCGGGGCCCGTCGTAGCGTCGATGACGGCGACATGGCACTTTACGGTGCGCTGTACCGGAGGCGTAGCTACCGAAGGCCGTTCACCAGCCAGCAGGTCGACTCCGGCGTCGCATCGGCTCTGGCCCGGGAAGGATCCGGCGAGGACGTTCGCGCACACCGGGTGATGGCGCCAGAGATCGAACGGGTCGCGGAGGCACTGACCTACGCGGCGTCGGTGCTGCGCGCCGACGCCGCGCTCCAGCGGGAGCTCGCCGCGTGGAACGGGGGTCACGTAGCGGGCGCCACTGGCAATGGTCGTGCTGCGGCCGGAAGTGACACCTTGCCGTGGGCGGGGCTCGTTCGCGCCACCACCCGGATAACGGACGTACCGACGCTGGCCGGGCGGTTGGCGGGCGAACAGCTGCTGATCATCGCCACCGACACGGACACGGCAGCCGACCAGGTGCGCGCGGGTGCTGCCGTGCAGCGCGCCTGGCTCGCCGCGGTGGCGAGCGGGCTGGCGGGCAGCGTCCTGACCCAGCCGCTGCATCTCGATGAGGTACGTGACCGTATCCGGGACGGACTTGGCATCACCGGCTACCCACAGATCCTGCTGCGGTTCGGGTACCCGGCCGATACCGGCCAGGAGTCCCCGCGTGACCTTCGCGACTACCTGCGCCGCAATGAAACGCGGGGAGCTCTGCGGTGAGGTCGGGCGAGTCGCGCCCGGGTAGGCCGGAAGTTCTTGCGGCACGGGGACTCCTGCCGCAGGCGACGACCGGACCACCGCATTAACTCGGCAACACGAAACGACGTGTGGAGACACGACGAGCAACCCGGTACACGCCAAACTGCCGGTCGTCGTCGGTGTGGATGGGGCAGGCACGCGCTCGAAACCATCCGGTGGGGTGCGGGGGAGGCCGCCGATCGCGGGGTGCGGTTGGTCCTGATGCACGCTTGGGGTCACGCGAGCCCGTACACGGGTGTCGTCCCGTCGAGCGTCGAGGGCGCGCGGGACGGTACCGGTACGCCCTGTGACGAGTCGGAAGCCCGTCACGACGGCGGATCGCGCGTGCACGGGTTTCGGCAGGCAGCGTTCGGTATGTTGAAGGGTTGTCCCGGCCGGCTTCCGTCGGTGCGGCGACTGCCAAGAGGGCGCCGGGGCGGTCGGTGTGCGACGCGTGATCGTGAGTGCGAGACTACCCGCGGGCGAGACGAAGGGACGGGTCGAATGAGCGAGAGCACGATCACGGTGCGACGGTTGACCGCGCTTTCCGGCGCGCTGCGCGTCGGTGTGGGACTGTTCGCGCTGGCCAAGCCGAACACGCTGGTGACGCTGTGGGTGGGGCGCGTCCGCCCGCAGAAGTCGAGCGCGGTGCTCGGGAGGGCCCTCGGTGCGCGGGATGTCGCCATCGGCGCCGGCACGGTCACCAGCGCGTTCAGCGACCAACCGGTGACGGGTTGGCTCGTGGCCGGCGGCACGGCCGACGCCGTGGACGCCCTGGCCACCGTCGGCTCCTGGCGTCGGCTGCCGCGTGTCCGGCGCGGTCTCGTGCTGGCGGCGGCCGGAGGTTCCACGGCCGCGGCGGCTGCGCTCGCCGCGTTGGTCGCGTGGACGGAGGGCACGGGTCGCTGAGCCTCGCCTGACGCGAAGTTCCTGGGCGAGTCCCGCTACAGTTGGGCCATGCGAGGGTCTGGTGCGGAGACGGTCGCGCGACTGGCACTTCTGTTTTCCGTCGCGGCCGGCACGCTGGTCATGCATCACCTCGTTTCCGGGCCACCGGAACACGCCGCCCCGGTCCCCGCTGCCTCCGCCGCGCCATCACACGATGGCCAGTCGCATGTGCCTACCGAGCGGCAGGAGCCCGGTACTCATGACGGGCAGGGCCCGCATGATCTGCTGCACCTGTGCCTGGCGGTGCTGGCCGCGTTCGCGACCGCGCTCGGGACGCTCGGCCCGGGCGCAGGCAGGTGGCCGCACACATCGATCCTGCCAAGATCCGGCGGCCACCTGGCGCGGGTGCGACCACCTCCCGCGCGCGACGGTAAGGAGATCCTCCGTTCGGTGTGCGTGATCCGGGTGTAGAGGCTCGTGGCGCTCGCGCCGCGAGCCGTGCCGCGCACGGCCGAGACCCGTATGTATCAGCACGCATTACCGATAACGGAGGATGAAGCGTGTTCACACGTGAACGAGTCATGATGCCCCTGGCGATCCTGGCGTCCGGTGCGCTGCTCACCGGATGCGGTAACCACGTCGCCGAGGAGGCCGAAGACGCCGGGTTCAACCAAGCGGACGTCGCCTTCGCCACGGAGATGATGCCGCACCATGAGCAGGCCGTGGAGATGGCCGACCTGGTGCCCGACCGCAGCGACAGCCAGGAACTGATCGAGCTCGCCGAGGAGATCCGGCAGGGACAGGAACCGGAGATCGAGGCCCTGACGACGATGCTCGAAAGGTGGGGCGAGTCCGTTCCTGTGTCCGGCGATGGGCACACCGATCACGAAATGTCGGGAATGATGTCCGAAGAGGATATGGCCATGCTCGAACGCAGTGACGGTGCCGAGTTCGACCGAATGTGGATGGAGATTATGGTCGAGCATCACGAGGGTGCCATCGATATGGCCAACGCCCAGCTGGCCGAGGGAACCAGTCCGGAGGCGAGCGAGTTGGCCGAGGACATCATCGAGGTCCAGGAGGCAGAGATCGACACGATGCGGGAGATGCTCGGCCGGCGCTGACCGCCGTCGTGATCCTGGTGGTGTTCCGTCCGCTGAGCCGACCATGATCAGGCGGCCACCGCTTGATCACTCCGACCGCGGGTGCGTCCGTGCGAGGTAGACGGTCGCGGTCGCCTCGCGGCCCTGCAGGGGGTTGGGGAACCGGACGACCTCGGCGCCGGCTTCGGCGAAGCATCCGGTGAGCGCTCCGGTGAACTCGTCGTCCGGCGGGTCGTTCGACCAGAGCGTGAACACCCCGCCGGGACGCAGGTGTGCCGCGAGGCGGCCGAGGCCCTCGGCCCGGTAGAACCCGGCATGGTCGGGGTGCAGCAGGTGACGCGGGGAATGGTCGATGTCGACGAGGACGGCATCGAAGGTGCCGTTGTCCGTTGCGCCGGGCCGCAGGCCCGAACCCTGCTCGAGCAGCGTGAAGAAGTCGCCGTGCAGCATCGTGCACCGCGGGTCGGCTGCCAGCTCCGCACCGGCGGGAACCAGTCCCCGCCGGTGCCACTCGATCACCTCGGCGAGGGCGTCGACGACGACCAGGGAACCGACCCGTTCGTCCCGGAGCGCGGCCAGCGCGGTGTAGCCGAGCCCGAGGCCGCCTACGGCGATGTCGAGCCCGGCTCCGCTCAGTTCCTCGAGCGCCCGGTGTGCGATGGCCTCCTCGGCAACGGTGAACAGGCTCGACATCAGGTACTCGTCATCGAGCTTGACCTCGTAGACCTCGCTGCCCACCGTGCCGTCCCAGCGCCGGCGCAGCACCAGCTCACCCATCGAGGTGTGCCGCCAGTCGAGCTCCTGGAACCGCGCGCTCATCGGGTGTGCCGCTGTCGTGGGGTCATCCACGCAGCCTAACGGGCCGCCGCCGGGAGGCCGGTGGGCGGAGGTGCTACGTCAGAACGTGCCGCAGTTGCCGAGGTGCGGGAACGAGGAGAAGCGCGCCTCCAGCCAGTTGAACGCGGTGATCGACGCCTCGGGAACGGCGCCGGCATGGGTCGGCGAGGTCAGTGTCTTGAACCGGACGTTCGCGCCCTGCTCGCACCAGTCGCGGGCCATCTGCCTGCCCTGCTCGTAGGGCACGATGTCGTCGACGCGGGAGTGCAGCACCAGTGTGGGTGCCTCCGGCGCGGTCCTGCCGAGCCGGTTCTCCGCCACGCGTGACCGGTAGGGCTCCTCGTCGAGGTAGGCGGTTATCGGCCTGCCGTCGGCCGTGAGGTCCTCGGAGCGGGTGAAGGCGTGTTTGGTAAAGGTCTCCTCGACGCACTCCTGCCGGACCTCGTCGGCCAGCCGCCGGCCCTCCTCGTTGAGCAGCGACTCGATGTCGAGCTCCGGGTAGGCCGAGTTGAAGCCCAGCACGGCGTAACCGAGCAGGCCCGCCGCGTGCCCGCCGTCGAGGCTCTCGGCGACCGAGGACAGCTCGGCGGGCGGCGCTCCCGCGTAGCTGCCGCGCAGGTCGAGCTCGGGCGCGTAGTCGGGTGCGCGTTCGGCAGCGGCCGCCGATGCTCCGCCACCCTGCGAGTAGCCCGCCGTCGCGACGGGACCCGACCCGGGAAGTCCTGCCTCGGACAGACCCTGCGCCGCGCGGATCACGTCGAGCACGGCGTGCGCCTGCGGCTCGCGGATCACGTAGGTGTGGTCTCCGGGAGTGCCGAGGTTCTGGTAGTCGGTGACAGCCACGCCGTAGCCTCGCTCGAGCAGCCCGGAGACGAACGCGCTCTCGTACTCGGTGCCGTCCTCCATGCGGCGCGATGGGGCGCACTCGTCGCCCATGCCCTGCGTGCCCGGGGCCAGCCCCACGACCGGGCGCGGACCGATGCCGAACCACGGGTCGCGGGGGGTCAGCACCGTCCCGGTGACCGCCATCGGATCACCGTCCACATCGGTACTCAGGTACATGATCCGGTGTGCGTCCGCCGGTGACTCGACACCTTGTGCGGGGTCGAGGTGGAACGGCATCTCCTCGTGCCGGATGACGTCCCCCGGCTGCCCGTCCGGCAGCGGGGACGGCGGTTGGTAGAACGACCCGGACTCCGCCGTCGCGGCGCCCGCGCCGGCCAGTGCCCCAGTGAGTACCGCCGCCGTCACGGCTGTGGTCACGGACAGCGCTGTGGCCCTGTGCGCTGTGCGTCGCATGGCTACTCCTCTCCGCGTGCCCGGCTGCTCGCGCGAGCCGCTCGCTGTGCTGTCCCGACCAACGGCGGCCTCGACGGCCGGATACGAGCCCGTTACCGGGAGCTCCGGAACTTGTCAGCCAGACACAACTCTCGCGGCCGAGTGACTCGCCGGGGTAAGGAATGTCCGTGCGCGCCCGGTGCTGCTGCCGCGCCGGGACCGGAGCCGCGCGAGGGGAGCGCCCGCGTGTTCGCCCGCCGTCGTGGCTGCGTTCCTGGCATGCTGACGCTGTTGCCTGATGATGGATACTCGGTGGCGGTCCGGGCGCCGTCGGCCGGTCCGGCGAAGGAGGGCGGAGCCACGGGAGACGACCAGCAGCGGGCTACCTTCCCCGCGTACGCGCCGAACGTCACGGGGCTGGACAGCGTGCCGCGCAGGTCCTGGCTCACCGCGGACGCGATCGCGGCTGTGCGGGACGAGTCCGACCGCGCGTTCGACGACGCCGAGTACGAGCAGCGGTTGACCAGCGTGCGCGACCGGATGGCGCGCGGGGGCATGGACGCGATGCTCGCGTTCCGGCCGTCAAGCGTCGAGTACCTCTGCGGGTACCACACGGCCGAGACGGCACCGCAGCCGTTGCTGGTGACCGAGTCGGCGACCTACCTGTACGTGCCGGACCTCGAGCTGGGGCGCGCGCTGGCCAGCGCCCGAGTGGACAATATCGGCTACTGCGGCTACGCGGACGCGCTACGCGGCCTGGAGACCTTCCTCGAGCACGCGGCCGGTGTGCTGCCCGCGGGGGCTCGGGTGGGTATCGAGGTCGGTCACGCGTCCACACCGCCGCACGCTGTCGAGTACCTGCGGGGCAGCCGTGTCACGGTGGTCCGTGGTGAGCACCTGGTGGAGACGGTGCGGTTACGGCTGTCCGAGGCCGAGGTCCGGTGTGTCGCGGAGGCGGCGGAACGCACCCGCGCGGGTGTCGACGCGGCCGTAGCGGCGGCGCGCGAGCCGGAGGCGACCGACTCGTCCGTCGCGGGCGCGATCTCGGCCGCCCTGTTCGACGGCGCGAACTCCGCATCGGCGTGGGGACCGGTCGTGGCCACCGGCGTGCGCGGAGGCATCCCGCATTCCAGCTGGTCGCATCGGCGGCTCGGCCCCGGCACGACGTTCCTGGAGTTCTCCGGGGCGCATCACCGCTACCACGCTCCCGTGATGCGTACGCTGGCGCACGGTCCACCGGGCCCGGACGAGCGGGTGCTCGCGGAGCTGGCCGAGACCGCGGTGGCCGCGGTGCTCGACACGGCACGGGCCGGGGTGTCCTGCGCGGACGTCGCGAACGCCGCCGCTGCCGCGCTCGGGCCGCTACCGGACGGCGTCGTCTTCCACCACCTGTTCGGCTACCCCGTCGGGCTGGCCCACAAGCCACACTGGATGGACGGCGCCCCCTTCTACATCACCAGGGACAACCCCGAGCCGCTGGAAGCGGGGATGGTGTTCCACATCCCGGCCTCGTTCCGGTACCTGGGCAGGTGCGGCGTCGGGTTGAGCCAGACATTCCTCGTGACCGAGACGGGTGCGCGGGTGTTGACCCACGGCGCGGCACAGCTGACCGTGCTGTGACCCGGCGCGCGGTGGTGCCGAGGTACCGGTAGGCGTCACCGCTCGTTCGCGAGAAACTCCTTGAGCGCGCTGAGCAGCTGCGTCGGGGCGTCCTCCTGCACGAGGTGGCCTGCCCCGCGCAGCCAGCAGATCCGGGCATCCGGGATCGCCGCGGCGAGCTGGTCCCCTTTCTCGGGCGGTAGCCACGTGTCGCAGGTTCCCCAGCACACGAGGACCGGCAGGTCCAGACCGCCGTAGCTGTCCTGGATGTCGTTGGTGTAGCTCTCGTCTCCTTGGGCCATCTGGCGGTAGAACGCGGCCTGCCCTTCGTCGCCGAGCCACGGCGCCAGGTACGCCGACAGCGTCCCGTCCGCCAGGCCACGGTGGCTCGCGGTGCCGACATAGGCGCGCAGCGCCCCCTCGTGCACCTCGGCGGGCAACTGCGGGAACACGTCCGGGTTCTCCCGCACGAGCCGGAACAGGCCGGTGCCCCACGGCGCGTGCGCGACGGCGTCGACGAGCGCGAGCCGCTCGTAGTTCGCCTCGTGCAGCAGGTGGGCGCGCAGGGCGACGGCACCACCGAAGTCGTGGGCGACGACAGCGGGTCGCTGCAGCCCCCAGTGGCTGAGCAACTCCGCGAAGATCAGGGCTTGCGCGCCGAGCGAGACATCCTGACCGGCATGCTTGTCCGAAGCCCCGTAGCCGAGCATGTCCCAGACGTAGACTTCGTGATCCGCTGCCAACGCGGCGGCGACGTCACGCCACACATAGGACGAGAACGGTGTGCCGTGCAGGAGCACGACGGGCGGTCCGGCACCGAAGCGGTCCCACCGCACGATGCCGTCGCGGGTCTCGTAGCCCTGTGTCAACGTCCAGTTGTTCATGCTCGGCATAACCTCCACGAGGGTAGAGGCATTCCGGCCGCACGGCTACCCGGTCGCAATTCGGCCACCGAGTCGCGGTGCCGGCGATCGCCATGCCCATGGCCGTGTCGCAGGCTGTCTCGCTGGGCAGCGTGTAGGTGCACACCGGGTCCGGGAGTGTCCCGTGATACCGCGACGGGAACTGCGGCGCCGGCGAGACCGCCCTATAATTTAACGCGAACTATAAAATGCGCTAGACTGTGTACGCGAGTGCTCGTGGTGCGCGCAACGGCCATGAGATGCCCCGGACGCAAGGGAGTAAGCGGTGAGCTCAGAAACCTCGACCGCACCGGTCACGGACGAGGCCGCCGGTGGCGGTGCTGGCGTAACCAGCGGTGCGGCAGTGCGACCGGCGGACATCGAGGAAGCCGTTCAGGCGCAGCGGGCGACGTTCGAGTCGGGCCGTACGCGCGATGTCGAATGGCGCGTACGCCAGCTGCGGGCGTTGGAGCGCCTCCTCGAAGACACGGAACGTGAGATCGCCCAGGCACTGTGGGAGGACCTGGGAAGGCCGTACGGTGAGGCCTGGCTCGGCGATATCGCCTCGACAAAGGCCGAGGCGAGGTTCGCGCGGAAACGCGTACGCAAGTGGAGCAAGCGGCACCGTACCCGGGTCTCGATGCACTCGCTACCGGGACGGGCCTGGTACCAGTACGAACCGCTCGGGCTCGTACTGATCATCGGACCGTGGAACTACCCGATCTACCTCTCCCTCGGCCCGCTGGTCGCCGCCCTCGCCGCTGGCAACTGTGCGGTCGTCAAGCCCTCCGAGTACGCGCCCGCGTGTTCCGGGTTCCTGGCGCGGATGCTGCCGCGGTATCTCGACAGCGATGCCGTGGTTGTGACCGAGGGGGATGCCGACGTGACCCAACGGCTTCTCGCCTGCGGCTTCGACCACGCGTTCTTCACAGGTGGCACGGAGATCGGCAGGCGGATCATGTCCGCGGCTGCCCCGCACCTGACGCCCGTCACGCTGGAGCTGGGTGGGAAGAGCCCGGTCATCGTGACGCGGCACGCGGATGTCGACGTCGCCGCGCGGCGCGTCGCCTGGATGAAGCTGATGAACTCCGGGCAGACGTGCATCGCGCCTGACTACGTACTGGTGGACGGCGCGATACGGGACCGTTTCGTCGGTGCGTTGACCGACGCGATGCGTGAGTTCGCGTCGAGTGCCGGCGGAGGTACGTTGCGCATCGTCAACGAGCGGCAGTTCGACAGGCTCGCGACGATGCTCGAGGGTACGGACGGGGAGATCGTGCTCGGCGGACGGACCGACAGGTCCGCGCTGGGCATCGAGCCGACGGTCGTCGTGGATCCTGACCCGGACTCGGGCGTGATGAGCAGCGAGATCTTCGGGCCCATCCTGCCTGTGCTCGGTACCGACTCGCTCGACGACGCGGTCTCCTTCGTCAACGAGCGGCCGAAGCCGCTGGCCTGCTACTTGTTCAGTGACTCGACCGGCGAGCGCGACCGCGTTCTGGACCGTGTCAGCAGCGGAGGTGTGGTTGTCAACCATGTCGCCATGCACTGCCTGGAACCGCACCTCCCGTTCGGTGGCGTCGGCGACAGCGGCATCGGCGCGTACCACGGCAAGTGGGGGTTCGAACGGCTCAGCCATCGTAAAGCTGTCCTCACCAAACCCGCCCGCCCCGATCCGTCGATCATGTACCCGCCGTACAGCAGGTTGAAGCTCGCCGTACTGCGGCGCTTCTTGTAGCCCGGGAAGGAAGCAGCGCCATGCGATGGTTGGCGTCGGTCGACCCGCCCGCCGTGCTCCGCGGAGCATCGAGTGGCTTCACGGTCCTGGTCATCGGCGGTCTCGCCGCGCCCGTAGTGGTTGGCATCGTGCCCGCCGCCGGAATGGTCTGGCTTCCTCTCGTGGCCGTCGTGGCCTTCGTCGTGGCGGCAGCGCGCGGCGGGTCGCACCGCGTCCCCGCCGTCCAGGGAGCGACGGCGGCGCTGACGGCATACCTGCTCGTTCTCCCGCTGGTCGTGTTCGTCACGAGAAGTGTTGACCTGGTGCAGATCGCCACTACCGCGTCCACCGCCGTGCTCGTCGGCGCCGGTGCCGGGTACGTGCACGTAGCGTGGTTCAGGAGGGCGCCGCGGTAGCAGGGATCGCAGGCCCGGTGAGATATAAAAATTTATGTTATATTATAAACATATTGCAGTTTGTGCGACGATCGGTGTCTCGCGAGGTACCGAGCGAATCGGCGCGCGGGTACAGGTAGTGCCTTCCGGCTACCGGTGACGTTCGGTGGGTAACGGTGCGTCGCGTGGCGGAGCGTGGCCCGGCCGTCCGGTTTCGGCGATGCCGAGACATCGGCAATGCAGGCGGAGAACGCTGCGGGCAGCTGGTTCGGCTTCCTGTTGAGTCGCAGCACTGCCGAGCCGGCACCCCGTGTGCCGTGGATGTTGCGTGGTAACTTATAATAGGTTAAATTAAGCACACACTGAGACATGGCCACCGGTGAGAGGCGGTGGAGTGGACCGGGTAGGAGGCATCTCGTACCGCACGCGCCGAGGTAGGTGGGGCGCCTTCCGAGTACGGCCTCACGCGCGCCGGACGCCTCTCCTGTGCCCTGTACGGCGCCGTACGGGCACGACCAGGCATCACACGACCAGGCATCAGAGGACAGACGGTACGGAACACCGTGGGAGGGTTCTATGACTTCGCCCGCTGATACCGCGGAGCAACAAGGCGAAGAGCAACCCTCGGCACCCGCGCGCAGGCGGTCGGGACGGTTGATGCGTTCGGCCGCGGTCCCGGTCGCTGAGGCGGGCGCGATGGTGATGTTCGGTGGACGGACCCTTTGGTCGGCCGTTCGTCATCCCATCGGCTACTGGGGCGAGGTGCGTGACCAGATCTTCCTGACACTCAAGCTGTGCTGGTTCCCGTTGATCGTCTCGACGACGGTGTTCGGGCTCGGTGCGGCCGGCATCCAGGCGGGACACCTGACCACCCTCCTCGGCGTACCGGAGCGTCTCGGCGGTCTGGCGGTCCTGGGGAGCATCCGGGAGTTCGCGCCGTGGATCAATGCCATGGTGATCGCCGGCGTGATGGGCACCGCCATTACCGCGGACCTCGGTGCGCGGCGTGTCCGGGACGAGATCGACGCGATGGAGGTACTGGGCGTCGATCCGATCAGGATGCTGGTGGTACCACGAGTCGTCGCCATGACGATCGTGACCGGGTTGTTCAACCTGGTATCCCTCGTATTCGGTGTCGTCGGCATCTTCATCGGCGCCGTGACGATCCGTGGAGCGAGCGCGGCAGGCTTCTACTCGCAGTTCTTCGCCAACGCGACGACGACGGACGTATGGGCCAGCGTCGTGAAGACGTCGCTGTTCGGGCTCATCATCGGCGTCGTGTGTTGTTACAAGGGCTACGCGGCCGGAGGCGGGCCGATCGGCGTCGGTAGGGCGGTGAACCAGGCCGTAGTGATCGCGTTCGCGGCCATCTGGATTTTCAACGCGGTGTTCACGACCATACTTCTCGGCCTGAACCCCGACATGATGGTATTCAAGTGAGGATCGGCGACTATGACGCGCGCAGTGCGGCACGGAGACGGTGACGACCGGCAACCCGAACGGGACGGGGCGCACCGGAATGCCGCGTACGTGGATGTCACCCCGTCCGGGGTGGGGCGCCACGTGCGTGCCGCCCTGACCACAGGCGGAGAGATCATCCGGTTCTCCGGGCAGGTGCTTCGCTCCCTGCCGGACCTCCGGCATCACAGTGGAGAGATCCTCAGTCAGGCAGCCATTCTCATACTCTCCAGCGGACTCATCATCTGGATGATGCAGTTCGTCATGGGATACCAGTGTGGTTTGGAGGGCAAGTACTTCTTCGACCAGCTCGGGGCTCCCCTGTACTCCGGCGCGTTCAGCGCGTGGTGCCTGTTGCGCGAGATGGTGCCGTACATGTTCGGCTACATCTTCGCCGCGAAAGTGGGATGCGGGTTCGTCGCCGAGATCGGTTCCATGCGGATCGCGGAAGAGATCGACGCCATGGAGGTCATGGGAGTAAAGTCCAGAAGCTACCTCGTGGGTACGCGCATACTCGCCGCCTGGATCGCGGTCCCGTTCCTGTTCCTCGTCGGCGTGGGTGTTGCGTATGCGGGCGCCTACCTGGTCAACGTCTACATGCTCAGCGGCGTGTCGGAAGGTACGTACGAGTTCGTTTTCTGGCTCTTCCAGAATCCGGTCGACCTGACGTTCTCCCTGGTCAAGGTCATGGCTATGGCCACTGTGGTCATATTTGTCTCGTGCTACTACGGGTACACGGCTACGGGTGGGCCGGTAGGAGTGGGCAAGAACACGGCGAAGTCGATGATACTCAACCTGCTGTTGATCCACGTTGTCGGATTACTGATGACGCAGTTCCTATGGGGCGTCGACCCGAACGCTCCCATAGCAAATTAGAGTCGCGGGAACCCTGAGGGAGCCATTTCATGCTGGAGAAGATCTTTGCCCGTGGCGAGCGGCCCGTCACGGGGACCGCACCGGACGGTGGTCGCAGGGACCGGACGGACAACGGTTCGCACGGCGACGCCGACGGTAACAGCATGCAGGTTCGGAACTTGCACAAGGCGTTCGGCGACTCGGCCGTCATGAAGGGATTGAGTCTGGACTTCGCCGACGAGGCGATCACGACCATTCTCGGGCCGTCGGGTACGGGCAAGAGCGTGCTGATCAAACACCTCGTCGGGCTGCTCGAGCCGGATGAAGGCGAGGTACTCGTCTTCGGGCGCAACATCTGGGGAATCAGCGAGAGCGAGCGTTACGAGATCCGGAAGAAGTTCGGCGTGCTGTTCCAGGACGGTGCTCTCTTCGGGTCCATGAACATCTACGACAACGTGGCATTCCCGTTGCGGAAGCACACCGACAGGGCTGAGGACGAGATCGAGCACACGGTCATGTCCCACATCAAGGAAGTCGGCCTCGAAGAGGCGATCGACAAGTACCCGGGGGAGCTGTCCGGGGGCATGCGCAAGCGAGCCGGTTTCGCCAGGGCCCTCGTGATGAAGCCCCAGATCGTGTTGTTCGACGAGCCCGACTCGGGACTGGACCCCGTCCGTACCAGCCTGCTGTGCGACCTGATACTCGACATTCACCGCGAGCACGGCGGTACCTATCTCGTCGTCACACACGACATCCAGAGCGCGAAGAAGGTCAGTGACTACGTCGGCGTTCTGTGGAAGGGAAACGTGGTCCACTACGGTGATGCCAGCAGTGCGTTCGGCAGCGAGGATCCGTTCGTTCGACAGTTCCTTTCCGGAGCATCGGCAGGCCCTCTGGGGATGGACTGAGCTATGAGACGGATCGCGGTACTTGTGGGGGTCGCTGCGCTGGTGGCTGCGGCGGTCGGCGGCGTGTCGCTGGCCAACGACGAGGACTACACCGTCGACGTCGTTCTGCCGACGGCCACCAACCTCAACAGCGGTAGCCCGGTGTTGATCGACGGGTTCCGGTCGGGTTCGTTGGCCGATGTCCGTGCGCAGGACGGGCACGCCCGGCTGACGCTCGAGATCGATGGCAGCCACGCGCCGTTGCACGACGGGGCGAAGGTCACGGTGAAATGGAAGTCCCTTGTGGGAGAGCGCTTCGTCGAGGTGCACGACGGTCCACAAGAGAATGCCACGATACCGGCAGGCGGGATGCTCAAGGGGAAGATGCCCGAACCGATGGAGGTCGACCAGGTCCTGGCGGCGCTCGATGAGCCGACTCGGGAACGCCTGAACTCGCTGATCAGTAGTCTGAACACCACGGTGGGCGGGCACGAGCAAGACCTTCAGGCGACGCTGGAGTCGGCGGGCCCCGCTCTCCAGGCACTCGGCGAGGTGTTGAAGGGTATCGGAGCAGACGGCGAGGCGATCTCGCAGATCGTCTCCCAGCTGAACGATATGACCGGCACGCTCGCCGCTGACGACGGCAAGGTTCGGGCGATCGTACAGAACCTCTCTCAGCTCTCCGCGGACGTCGCGGAGGAGCGGCAGAAGCTGGGGCAATCCCTGGAGAAGCTCCCCGAGACAGTCGAGCGTGCGGACGACACGCTCGGGAAGGTGCCCGGTGTCGTCGACGAGGCATCCCCGTTGCTCGAGGAGCTCGAACCGGCGACCGACCGGCTGCCGTCGGTGGCGCGGAACCTGGAGCCGGTGCTGACGGAGCTGCGGCCGGTTATGGACCGACTACGGCCGACGCTGCGATCGGCCGACGAGGCACTGGCGGGTACGCCCGCGATGCTCGACTCGGCACGTGACGTGCTTCCGGGCACGGAGGCCGTTGTCGAGGGCCTGCTCGAACCGCTGGACTTCCTGCGCCCCTACACGCCGGAGGCGGCAGGGGTATTCACGAACTGGAACTCGGCGGCCGGTAACTATACCGGTACCGGGCACTACGCCCGGTTCAACGTGCTGGGTGGCGCGATGACGCCCGGGGTGAACCCCGGAGTCGTGCCACCGGGTTTCGAGTCGAATCGCCAGCCCGCACCCGGAGCGCTGGTGGGGCAACCGTGGCGCGACGCGCAAGGGAGTGGTGTCCGGTGAGACGTCCAGCTCGCTCGACCATGCCGATGCTGCGCGGCCGCGCCTCGGTGACTCGCATCGTCGCTCTCGCGCTCGTGGTCGTCCTCGGCAGTGCCGGCTGGGCGACGGTCGACACCGGCGAGCGTGACGGGATACTGGTCGGTGCCGAGTTCCGTGACGCGAGCCCGCTCATGGCCGGCCTCGACGTGAAGGTCGACGGGGTCCCGGTGGGTGAGATCGTCGAGATGGGGGTTGCCGGCGGCGAGAAGTCGACGAAGCTGGCGCGCGTAACGCTGCACCTGACCAACGACGCCCTACCGGTTTACGAAGACGCCACAGCTACGGTTCGCGCATCCAGCCTGCTCGGTGAGTACTACGTCGATCTGGACAGGGGCTCCCCTTCGTCCCGGACGTTGAACGACGGCGACATCCTCCCGGTAAGCCAGAACGATCAGGCCGCGCAGCTGGACCAGGTGCTCAACACGATCGACCAACCGACGGGCCAGGCGCTCGCCGCGCTGATCACCGCCCTCGGTCGTGGCATGGACGGCCAGGGAGAGAACCTCGACGCCACTATCGAGGCGCTGGCCCCGGCGATGGAAGACACCGGGAGGCTGGTGAACATCCTGAAGGAGCAGAACGAGCTCCTCGGCGACGTCGTCGATCGTGTCGAGCCCGTCGCAGGCGCGCTCGCGGATGAGCAGGGCGGCACGCTCGATGCGCTCGTCGAGGCCACCTCGCAGCTGACCGCCGTGACCGCTGAGGAGCAGCGCCACCTCAGGGATACACTGACGCAGCTGCCGGGCACGCTCGCCGAAGCGCGAAACGTGCTGGGCAGGCTCGCCGGTACCGCGGAACAGACCACTCCGACACTCGAAGCGCTGCGGCCCACGACCGACGACCTCGAAGAGCTCAGCGCCGAGGTGGAGTCGTTCGCGAACTCCGCGACTCCCGCGCTCGCCAGCACAAAACCGGTCCTCGACCGTGGGGAGGAGCTGCTGTCCGAGGCCCGACCGGTGACGGCCCAACTGCGCCAGGCCTCGCCCGACCTGCGGTCCGTGGCGTCGGACGCACAGCCGATCGTGGACTCGCTCGCGGGAAGCATCGGTGATGTTCTCGACTTCATCCGGTACTGGGCGCTGGCCACGAACGGCCATGACGGGATCTCGCACTACTTCCGCGGCCAGCTCGTGGTCAGTCCGCAGATGGCCGAGATGCTGCTACCGCAGCTGACCGGCACGGCAGGCGAGCAGGAATCCGGCGACCAGGACGACGAGCAGCAGAACGTGGACGATCTGCTGTCCGGTATGCCGGATACTCAGGAGCCCTCCCAGTCACACGGACTCCTGGCTCCGCAGGACGACGAGGGAGGCGGCGCGACCGGCTTGAGCCGGGAGCAGGAAGCCGGCGCGTTGGAGCTCTTGATCGGAGGTGGGCAGTGATGACGCGGCGTGAGAAGCAGTGGCGGCGTTCCCTTGTGGTGGGAACGGCCGTCATCACGGTCTTCGCCGCAGCTGTCGTGTTCAGCGTGAACGCTACGGGCGGCCTGCCGGGGACGACCGAGATGACGGTCAAGACCGCCTTCAACGATGTCGGAACGCTCCGCGAGGACGACGATGTCCGGGTCGGCGGCGTGCGCGTGGGCAGGGTCAGCGAGGTCTCGTACGAAGACGGCCGGGCGATCGCCGAGCTCGAGCTCACGGAGATCGACACGGTCTACCGCAATGCCGAGGCACGAACGGCGTCGGTCGGCGCTCGCTCGGCGCTGGGTGCCAAGTACGTCGAACTCAACCCCGGCACCCCGGACGCCGGGAAGATCCAGCCCGGCCAGGTGCTAGCCGCGACGGAGACCGGTGGGGCCCGGGACGTCACGGAGCTCCTCGAAGTCCTGGACGAACCCACTCGGGAGTCCCTCGGTTCGTTCCTCCGGGAAACGGGTACCGGCTTCTCCGGGCACGAGCGAAACATCAGCGATGCGATCGAGGGACTACCGGAAGCGCTACCCGACCTCGCCACCGTCTCGCGCTCCTTGGCCGTCGACGACGGCGCTGACGTGACCCGGCTGCTGAGCGATCTCGACACGCTGGCAGGCAGGTTCGAGGGGAGGCAGGATCAGATCGCGGACCTGGCAGGACAGCTGGGTACTACCCTGCGGGCGGTCGCGGTCGACGGGGGAGAGCCGTTGCGGCGATCCATCGCGCAGGCGCCGCAGACGTTGCGCGACGTCCGGCACGCGCTTGGAGCGCTGGACGAGCCGTTGGCGCACACGGAGTCGGCGATGACCGAGTTGCGTCCGGGCGGCGAGGCGCTCGGGCAAGCGCTACCGGATCTGCGGGGCGTGCTGCGTGAGGCCCCGCAGCCATTGGACAGGCTACCGGCCGTCTCGGACGAGGCGGTGCCTGCTGTCGACGAGCTGACCGAGGTAATGGCGGATGCACGCCCGGTAGCACCGCAGGTCACCCGGGCCCTCGGCGAGGCGACGGACCCGCTCGCGGTGCTCGCGCCGTACTCGTCGGAGATCGCCGACTTCTTCACGCATCTCAAACGGACGCTCGACAACTCGGACGAGTCGGGCCACTGGCTCAGCCTGGTCTACGTACCGAGTGGCGAGTCAGCGGCCACCGGCATGCTGCCCGGATCAGATCCGACCGTGGCGCGCAACCCGTACCCGGGCCCGGGCGAGGCCGGAAACGATCGCAAGAGCGGTCTCATCGAACCGAAGGGGGACGGGTCGTGATGCCGAAGTTCGTACACCTGAAACGGTCGGCCGCATCACCCTTCGTGCTCGGAGTGGTGTTCATCCTTGTCCTGGCGATCGTCGGGACACTGGTCATGTTCAAGGAGCCGATCTCCGAGACGTTGAGATCCGGTGACAAGGTAACCGTCCATTTCGCGGACAAGTACGGAATTCGCGCTCACCGTACAGACGTCAGGATGGCCGGTGTGACTATCGGTGACGTGACCGATGTCCGGCGCGACGGCGAGGGTGGTGCCGTCGCCACACTCAAGGTGGACAGTGACGACTACGACAAGCTGCGGTCGCGTCCGTCTGCACGCGTACGGCCGGTGACGATCCTCGGTGGCTACTACTACGTCGAGTTGATACCGGGTGGGGATCCCGGAGATTTCGACGGCGATATCCCGGAGAAGCGTACGTCCGTGCCCGTCGAGCTGGACAAGATCACGCGGGAGCTGCAACCGGACACCCTTGGAGCCCTTCAGGATACTGTCACGCACCTCGAGGGTGCGTTGGACGACGAAGGCAGAACCGCGCTTCAGGACCTGCTGGACAGCGCTCCGGACACTCTCGATCCGGCCGCGGATGTGTTGAGCGCGGCACAAGGTAGGCGTCCGGAAACGGATCTGACCTCCATTGTGAGCGGTTTGGAGGATACTGCGGCGGCCCTGAATACACCCGATCATCAACTCGAGTCCATATTAGAGGGACTCGCGGAGACGAGCGACGTTCTGGGGCGCCGTTCCGGGGATGTGCGGCAAACGCTCGACGCCCTGCCTGCCACGCTCGACTCCGCGGAATCGGGCCTCACCCGGCTGGATACGACGTTGGAGAAGGTGAAGGCTACCGCAGGCCCTGCTCGGCCGATCGCGCAGGAGCTGGATGCCGCACTCGAGCAGCTCGATCCGGTGCTGGTCCAGGCACGTCCACTGGTCTCGAATCTCAACGAGACGTTGAAGGACGTGGAACCGATGGCGGAGGATCTCGCGCCGACCGTGGACGGGGCAACGACGTTGCTCGATGACGTTCGAGGGCCGGTACTCGACCGGGTTCGCGGACCCGTGCTGGATACGGTTCGCTCGCCGTGGCACGGCGAGGGGAAGTACGAAGGCGGCGGTGCGGATTTCCCGTTCTACAAGGCACTGGCGTACGCATTGAGCGGGCTGGCCGGGTCGATCAGCACACTCGACGCCGACGGTCATCAGTTCCGCATGGCCGCGACGGTGGGGCCGGGTTCGGTTCGGGGTCTGCCGGTGAACCTGGAACAGCTTTTCGGCCGGCTGGCCGGCATCGGTGAGGAAGGTGCTCGATGAATACGGCGACCGGGCGACTGCGCAAGACCTGGCAACGGGTACGGACCGAACCGCGGTTCGGCAGGAACGCGCTGGTCCTCCTGTGCCTGATCGTGCTCGGCGTCACCTCTGGGGTCGTGATCGTCAACAATCAGGGCTCGGGCTTGACCACCTGGCCATGGACCGACCGTTTCCAGTTCGAAGCGGTCTTCGACGAAGCGCACGGTGTCGCTGCCGGCCAGGGTCAGGGGGTGCGGATCGCAGGCGTGACGGTCGGCACGATCGAGAAATCCGAGGTGAGCGAGGACGGCAAGGCGGTTCTCAGCTTGGGTGTCGACCCCCAGCACCGGATCTACGACAACGCCAGCCTCGTTCTCAGGCCGAAGAGCCCGTTGAACGAGATGTACGTCACCATCGATCCCGGCGGTCCCCCCGGCGAACCCATCGAGGCCGGCCAGCGGCTTCCCGTGGGCAACACGGAGACGCCGGTGACGGTCGACCGTGTGACCGAACACCTGGACGAGAACACCAGGGACGCGCTGGCGGCGGTGATCAACGAAGCCGATGTCGCGCTGACTCACGCCAGCGAGGAGCTGGCAGGCGGCGTCGCGGGCACCGACAGGGTCATGCGGGACCTGCGCCCGGTCGTGGAAGAGCTGCACGAACGCCAGGACACGCTGGCCGAGCTGGTGAGCGCGCTCGCGACGATCTCGCGATCCGTCGGCGAGGACAACGAGAGGCTCACCCGGTTGGCAGCGGACCTGGAGGAGAGCCTGAGCGTCCTGAGCGACCGGAGCCACCCACTCGACGAGTCCATTCAACAGCTCCCCGAGTTCACCTCGCAGCTCCGACGGGCGACCGATGCGGTGCAGGAGCTGTCCGGCCAGTTGGATCCCACTCTGGACAATGTCCGCGAGGCGTCCGACGACCTGCCAGGTGCCCTTGCGCAGCTGAGATCGACCGTGGAGGAGGCGGATACCGTTATCGACAAGGCGAACCCGGTGGTCGAACGGCTGAAGCCGGTCGCAGCCGACCTGCGCCCCGTTCTCAGTGATACGCGCGCCGCGCTCGGTGACCTCACGGATATCAGCGCGCAACTGGATCCGGTCACCGCGGCGCTCGTGCCCTACCTCGAGGACCTGCGAGCGTTCACCTACAACACGGCGTCGGTGACCAGCCTGCGAGACGGAAACGCGCCGGTGATCCGCGCCCACCTGGTGGGCGCGCCGGACACGATCCCACTGCTCGACGACCTGCCGTCCCAGGGGAACTGAGGAGCCGATCATGCGGATCCCGACATCGATACTCGGATACCTTCGACTCGCCGTCGTGCTGGCGTTCGTGGCGCTGTGCGCCGGTGTGTTCGTCTTCCTGTGGACGGGAGCGGGTGGCCGGATCCCGTTGGTGAGCGAGGAAGGGTACCGCGTATCTCTCGACGTCCCCACAGTGGACAATCTCGTCCACGCGTCGGATGTGATGGCCGATGGTGTCGAGATCGGTTCGGTCGTCGAGATCGAGACGGAACAGGATCACGCTCGGGTCACTGTGGAGCTGGACGACGAGTACGCTCCGCTGCACGAGGGTGCCGCGGTGACCGTCCGGTACAAGACGCTGTTGCAGGAGACGTTCCTGCAGATCGACGACGGTGACGGCGAAGCGATCCCGGCCGGCTCGGCCTTACCCGAAGGTTCGGCCGAACCAGCGGTCGACCTCAACGACGTCCTGGTCAGCCTTGACCAGCCGACACGCGAAGCGCTTGCGGGAACCCTGCGTTCGCTGGGCATGGCCACCGACGGTACGGCTGAGCAGATCTCCGCGACGCTCCGTGGCCTGGGACACATGGGACGGCAGGGAGAGACGGTGTTGGACGCGCTCGCGGACCAATCCACAGAACTCCGTGAACTCAGCGGCAATGCGGCGACGTTGCTGAGCGCGCTCGACACCCGGCAAGGGCAGATCGCGCAACTGGTCGGCGACGCCGAGAAGCTGACCGAAGTGACCGCGAATGGTAACGAGCATCTCGAAGACGTCATGCGCAAGCTCCCGGGGCTGCTGGATACCGCGCGCGGCGCCAGCGATGATCTGGAACGCCTCGGCGAGGACCTCGGTCCGGTCGCGGCCAATCTCGATGCGGCGGCTCCGGATCTCACGGCCGCTTTGCGACAACTGCCGGAAACCTCGGCCGATCTGCGTGGCTTGCTGCCGCACCTGGACAGCGTCCTGAAGCGTGCGCCGGAGACGCTGGAGCGCATACCGCCGGTCGGCGAGGACGTGCGCAGCCTCTTGCCGCACGCGAGTACCGCACTGGCCGACGTGAACCCCATGTTGGCGTACCTGCGTCCCTACGGGCAGGACCTGGCGGCATGGTTCGCCACGACCGCCGACGCGGCGGACGCGACCCGGCTCGGAGGCCACCACGTCCCGTTCACGGTGGTCCCGAACGAGCAGAGCGTGGCGGGTATACCCGGCGGGACCAACGACCTCAGCCCGCGCGTCAACCCCTACCCGGGCCCGGGCCAGGCGGAACGCCCGGCTCCCTTCGAGGGAAGCTACCCACGCGTGGAGGAGGGGAACTGAGTGAGGTTGCTGCCGGCCTTCCGGCGGCCCCGGCCGCTGAAGCCCCGTCTCGGCGCCGCGCTTCGCGGCGGATCCGCTCGGGTTCGCCGCAGCTGCGCGGTCATCAGGCGCGGCGTACGGCGACCCACGAAACGGGCGCTGGGGCTCACAGTGACCACGCTCGGGCTCGGGACCCTCGTCGTGTCCGGGCTGGCACAAGTGGAGATGGAGACCAAGCTCGCCTCGTTCCTCCCCGTCGATGACCCGGTCATGGAGGACCTGGAAACGGTCAACCAGTCCTTCGGTGGCGATCCTGTCGTGGTGCTGGTCGAGTCGAACATGCCCCGCCAGCAGTTCGAGAACAACCACCTACTGCCGCTGCTCGGTATGGAAGGTGAGCTCTCCGAACTCGCCAACGTAGCGACCGTATACGGGCCGGGCACGATGTTGAACCAGATCGCGGGACACACCCAAGATCTGCTCGCCGAGCTCAGCGGACGCCGGGACGGCATACGTACCCAGGCGGTCGACGAGGCGAAGCGAGATGGCGCCTCGGATGCTGCGGCCGAGCGAGCAGGCGAGAAGGCCGTACGCGAGTTCGACCAGCGTTACGGCGACCTTCTCGTACAGGGGCTTCCTGCGGGCCTGCCGACATTGCACAACAGCGACTTCGTCCAGCAAGTCGTGTTCGACGCCGACGGCGCACCACGTCCCCAGTGGAGGTTCGTCGTGCCTCGCGACGACGCGGTCGCGATTCACGTGCGGCCACGCCACGGGCTGAGCGAGGAGGCTACCGGCGAGCTGGTCAGCGACGTTCGCTCCACGGTATCGGACGCGGACCTGGACGCTCGTGATGTGACGGTCTCAGGTGTACCTGCCGTCTCGGCAGGCTTGGGAGCCCAGGTACGAAGCGAGGTTCCGCTGCTGGGTGGGATCGCGGTCGTGGCTATCGGAGCCTGCTTCATCGCGATCCCGTGGGCGCGCCTGCGCTACCGGCTACTTCCGCTGGCGAGCGCGCTGCTGGCCGTGGCAGCTACGTTGGCCGTGTTCGGGTGGATCGGGCGACCGATCTCCCTCGGGGTGGTTGCGTTCCTCTCGGTCCTGCTCGGACTGGGCAGTTACTACCCGACATACCTCGCGAAGCGAGCGGCGCCTCGCGTCGTGACCGCGGTCGTCCTGGCGACGTCGGCGAGCTTCGCGACACTGGTTCTCTCACCGCTACCGTTCGTGCGCGATCTCGGTCTCGCTCTCGCCATCGGTGTGCTCATGGCAGCCGGTATCGGGACGCTGCTGTTCCGGCGTTCGCACCGTGCTGGTGCGGCGCCGGTGGCGGCCACCGCCGGGGAGACTCCGCCTGCGGCAACGGGAGCTTCGGGCGGCCGAGTGCCCCGGCCCTTCGTCCGTCTCGTTGCGGTGGCAGGGATCGTGCTCGTGGGCGCCTCGGGCTGGCTCGCCTTGCCGAACCTGGGGCTGGACGGGAGCTTCCGGCAGTTCACGGCGGGGTTGCCGGAAATGGCCGACGCCGAGCACGTCGAATCGGTAGTGGGATCATCCGGCGAGCTCGACATCATGCTGCGGGGCGATGACGTGCTGGCGCCGGAGGCGTTCGGCTGGGCACAGCAGGCACACAACACCGCCGTGGCGAATCAGGGTGATGAGTTGCGCACGGTGACGACGCCGTCGAGCCTGCTGCGCTTCCTCGGCCCGGACCCGACGGCGGGACAAGTGGCGGCGGCCGTGCGCCTGCTGCCTGCGTACCTGACGGACGCCGTGTTCCGCAGTGACAGCGAGGTCGCGCTGCTGAGCTACGGCGTGCAGCTCGACGACCTCGATACCTTGCATGCTCTTCGCGATGACCTGCGTGAGTCGCTGCCGGACGTTCCCGACGGGTACGAGATGGCGATCACCGGACTGCCGGTGGCCGCGGTGCGCGCACACGAGCTCCTGTCGGAGAATCGCGTGTTGAGCAACGTCGCCGGTATCGCGGCCGCCGGTATCGTGCTGCTCATCGTTCTGCGCCGGCGGGCGGACGCCGCCCGTGCGGTGCTCGCCGCCGGTACGGCGACCGGCGCGGGCCTGTTCGCCCTGTGGTTGCTCGGCGTGCCGCTGAGCCCGTTGACGGTTGCTTTCGGCTCGTTGACCGCCGCTGTGGCCTGCGAGTTCACCGTGATGCTTTCCGAAGCCACCCGGCGACGCAGCCCGTCACTGCGGCGGTCGGTCCTGCTTGCGAGCGCGACGTCCGCATTGGGCTACGTGGTACTCACCATGTCCGATTTGGCCGCCGTTCGCGAGTTCGGGCTCCTGCTGACGGGGTCCGTGCTCCTGTCGCTGATCTCGGCGCACTGCGTCGTGTGGGCGACCGGCACCGGTCCGGGCGAGCGCGCCGGTCCCGCTACGACCGCGACACAGACCAACGCCTCGGAGAGTGTGGGAGCTGTTCCATGAGCGATGAACCGGAAACCTCGTACGACGAGCCCGAGAATGCCGCCAGGGAGGACTCGGATCGGACGGAGGCTGCGGTCGAGAGCGAAGCAGCGGGTGGCGACCGGCAGCATCGCGGAATGATCCACCGCGCCATCCGGTTCGTCGCTCGTGCAGGGAAGTCCGTGCGGTGGCCGCGGGCACGGGGCGGCCGTGCGGCTGTCGCCGCCGCACTCGTCGTGGCGCTCCTCGCGACCGGCGGCTACTTCTGGCTGCATTCCGGCCGTGCTGTGTTCGGAACCTACGCGGGTGAAGGTGTGCTGTCGTTCGTCCCCGCGTGGTTGCCGGACGATGTGGCCTTCCGGTACGGGGAGAACCTCGTTACCGAAGAGGAACTCGACGAGCACACCGACATGCTGCGTTCCCTGTACGGGATCAGTGCGCCGAGTGACGGGGAGGAACGGCAGCAGTTCGACAAGGACGTCGCCAAGTCGTACGCCGTGAGCCTGGTCCTGCAGCGTGCGGCGCAGCAGCGGGAGATCAGTGTGGCTGACAAGCAGGCTCGGGACACGCTGACCAGGTTCGTCTCGGACCGTCTCGGGGAGGGTCCCGAGGCGTACAACCAGTTCATCCAGTCACTGAGTGAGCAGGGCACCTCGGAGGAGGTCGTGCTCGACGAGCTCAAACGCCGGTTGTTGATAGCGGAACTGTCCGACGCCGTGGCAGGCGATGTCGGGAAGGTGACCGATCAGGAAGTCGAGAAGGCATTCGACGAGCGTAAGGAGGAGCTCGGCACTCCTGAGCGTCGCGCGATCAGCAACATCGTCGTCGGGACGGAGGACGAGGCTGAACGTGTGCTGGAGCAGGTGCGCTCCGGAACGCCGTTCGCGGAGGTCGCGCGTGAGGTCAGCCTGGACGGCAGTACGCGGGACGACGGGGGCGACCTCGGCACGGTCAGCGAACGGCAGCTCGAGGAGTCGTACGCTCAGGTAGCGTTCGAGGCCGAGCAAGGTGAGCTGTTCGGGCCCGTCAAGAACCAACACGGGTGGAACGTCGGCCGTGTCGACGAGATCCATAGCCCGGAGCCCGCCGAGTTCGACGAGATCAAGGATCAGCTGGCCCAGCAGCTACGAACCGAGTCGGCCCTGGAGAAGTGGCGATCCTGGCTCGGCGAGCGCATCGCCGAGGCGGACATCGTCTACGCGGACGAGTACCGACCCGAGGAACCCGAAGCGTTACCAACGATGCCCCCGACGTCTCCGTCCATATCGAACGCGGAACCGACGCAGCAGCCAGGAAACTGACGTTCGGTGTGGATGGCTTCCGGTTCTCGGTCCTGCTCGCGGACGCGGACGCGCGGGAGCAGGACAGGACGCGGGATCCGGGGGCATGACACGTTGCCGGAGGAGGGGTATGAGCACGCTCGTCGCTTTCGGACTGCTTGCGGGTGGCTTGCTCCTGCTCGGCCGGTGGGGCATGCGTAACGCCAACCGGCTCGTACCACTGTCGCTCCCGGAAAACGAGCGCCGGCGTCGCGCTCGCGTGATGCGTCGCGGAAGTGTCGCCTGCTGGGTGGTGGCAGGGGTACTCCTCGCCGTGGGGTTCCACGCGTGGCTCGCGGGCGGGTGAGCTCGCAGCCGGCGAGCACCGACGAACCTCCTGGTTGCCTTCGGGTCGGGATATGTATAAAATTGAATAAATATTAAACGCATGCCTTGTGGGCCCACTGCCGGCGCGCCCCGCTGCACACGGTCGCTACCTGGAGCGAGCACGCCGCGGGGTGGGTGCGCAGGTCCGCCCGGTCGCGCAGAGGAGGTCGTCGATGACGGTGGCTGTCATCGGCGCCGGTGTCGCCGGCGCCGCGGCGGCGCGAACGTTGCGCAGTCACGGGGTGGACGCGCTCGTGCTGGAGGCTTCGGAGGCCGTCGGGGGACGTACGCGCACGGTCGGCCTGGAGTACGGTGCCGCCGACTCCGGAGCCATCTTCCTCATGGGCTCCTACGATGCGACCTTCCGGTACCTCCGGGAAGCCGGGCACGAGCACGAGTTGCGGCGATGGGAGGCGCGGGCCGCCGTGCTGGACGGCGACGGCGAGCGCCACCCGGTCCGGTTCGACCGGCCGTGGACGTTCCTCCGGCTCCCGCAGCTCACCTGGCGCGACCGCCGGCGAGCGGTGCGGGCGATCGGCACGCTGGCGATGCGGCGCGGCCCGGCGCCGTTCGACACCGACGAGCTGGCCGCGGTGGACGACGGGCGAACGCTGGCGGAATGGGCACGCGCCCGGTTCGGCGACCGCGTGTACGAATACGTCGTCCGCCCGCTCATGGGGCCGCTGACCGGGGCCGACCCCGAGACGATCTCCGCGGCGTTCACGATCGCGTTGCTGGGCCGGGTGCACCGTACGCAGCTCTGGGTGCCGCCTGGCGGGCTGGGGCAGATCGCATCGTGGCTCCTCGACGGTGTCGACGTCCGCACGGCCACGCCGGTACGAGCGCTGGAGTACACACCGGACGGCATGACGGTCCACGCGCCCGGCGGGCCGTTCGATGTGCAGGGGGTCATCGTGGCCACGGATGTCCGGCAGGCCCGGGAGCTGCTCGACGGCGTGGTGGACAGCAGCGTGTGCGCGGCACTCGACGCCGTCGAGCCCGTTCCCGCCTACCACGTCCTGCTCGGGTACCACACGGACCCGTGGCCCGACGCCGGTCACGACCTCGTGGTCCAAGCGGGCCCTGGGCAACACCACAACTACGGGGTGCTTCGCAACAGCCGTCGTGCCCCGTACTCGGTTCCGCCCGGCGGGCAGACCGTCAGCGTGTACTTCGATCGCACCCAGGCCCCCGACAGCGACGAGGAACAGGTCGTGGCGCGGGCGCGCGCGGCGGTCGACCGCGCGTTCGGGTTCGCCGTGCCGGACTTCCACCGGGTGTTCGGCATGGACGTAGCGCTCATCGCTCCCACACCCGGGCATTACGAGGCCATGCGGGCTACGCGGGACGCGATGCCGAGCCGGATCCGGCTGGCAGGGGACTACCTGAGCCACTCCGGTATCGAGGCGGCGCTGCTCTCCGGTGAGCGCGCCGCACGCGATCTGCTCGCCGCGGGACGCGCCACCGCGCGCGCAGCGGTCGCGCAGCACCGGGACGATCGCCGGGGACCGAGGTCATGACACGGGAACTGACGGGTACCTCGCGGCGGGCATTGCTCGCATGCGCCTGGTGCGGCCCGCTGACCGTCGTCGTCGCCTTCACCGGCTGGCTGATCGCCGGTGTGCTGCCCGTGCCGCTGGGCGCGAGCAGCACGACCGGGGAGGTCGTGGACTTCTACTCCTCCGGGACGCACGTACCGATGGGGATCGCGCTGGCATCGATCGGGATTTCGCTGGTCATCCCCGTGATCGCCGCCATCACGTACGTCATGCGGCTCGGCGAGCCGGGCGCGCCGGTGCTGACGTCGATCCAGGCGGTGAGCGGGACTGTCACGACCGTGTTGCTCCTCGTGCCGATGCTGCTCATGGCGAGTGCCGGATTCCGCCCGGAGCGACCGGCGGAACTGACGGTACTGCTGAACGACACGGCGTGGCTGCTGTTCATCACACCCGTGGGGCCGTTCGTGATCCAGAACGTGGCGATCGCGACCGCAATCCTGTCGAACAGCACGACGCCACTGCCGCGGTGGCTGGGCTTCCTGAACCTGTGGGTCGGGTTCACCTTCACGTTCGACGTGATCGCCTACGCCTTCCACGACGGACCGTTCGCCTGGCACGGCCTGTTGATCTTCTGGTTGGCACTGACCAGTTACGCGATCTGGCTCGTCGCGATGGGCATGACGATCCGGCACGTGATTGTGGCCCGGGCCGCCGGCCGTGACCCGATCCCCGGGGTCGCGTGATGGTCGACCACCTGGGCCGGCACGGGTCGATCGCGCGGTCCGCGGAACACGTCCCTGCAGAACGCGGCATGTGGCTGTTCCTGCTCGCCGACATGACCGTGTTCGCGCTGTTCTTCGGGGCCTATCTCTGGGAGTTCGGCTCCGCACGGCACGAGTTCACCGCCGACGCGGCCGCGCTGCCCGTACCGGTCGGTTTCGTGAACACGCTCGTGCTGCTGACGTCCTCCTTCCTCGTGGTGCGCGCGGTCGAGGCTCACCGGTCGGGTGCGTTCGGCCGGGCCAGGCGGTTCCTCGGCGGCACGCTCGCGGGGGCCGGCACGTTCGCCGGGCTCAAGCTCGTCGAGTACGCGCTGGAGATCGCAGCCGGGCACGGGCTGACGACGTCGCCATTCTTCATGTACTACTTCGTCATCACGGGCGTGCACCTGATGCACGTCGCCATCGGGACGACCCTGCTCGTGGCGTGGCGGCGTGCGCTGGCGCCCGGGAAGGCGCCGTACGGCCCTCGCTGGGCCGAAGGCGTGGCAGGCTACTGGCACATGGTCGACCTGCTCTGGCTGATCATCTTCTCGCTCCTCTACATCGGGAGCTACGCATGACCAAACCGAGCAGCAGACCGAGGAACGTCTATATCGGACTCGTGGTCGTCACGGTGATCTCGCTTGCGGTGGCAGGCGGCGCCGCGCACGGCCTGCTGACCGCACGGGTCGCCGCTACGACCGCGACGGTTCTCGCGTTCGCCAAGGCCCGCTTCGTCGTGCTCGACTTCATGGAGCTGCGGCACGCCGCGCGCGTACGGTCGTACTTCGATGCGTGGCTGGCCGTGGTGTGCCTCGGCTGCGCCGTGCTGCTGCTGCGCTAGCCTCAGACCTCGAGGCCGACGGGGCGGCCGTCGACGATCTGGTCGAGATACTCGCTCATGCCGTACAGCTCGCGGCCGTCGTGGAGCGTCCAGGTCATCAGGCTCTCCACGATCCGCGTCATGCTCACCCTGCCGGTCGTGTCGTCGGTCGGCCGGTGCCGCAGCGGAACTGTGGCCCGTGCCCGGCCGTGCAGCTTCCACTCGCGGGCGGCGGAACGCAGCACCACATCGACCTCGACCTGCTCGTCGCGGTCGTCCCGGACGGTACCGAGATCGATCGCCGTCACGCGGTGCTGGACACGACCGTCCCAGACGAACCCGCCACGGATTGCCGAGCCGTCCTGCCTGCCGAACCAGGCACCCATGAAGCCGAACCCGTCGGTGCAGCCGTGGACCCAGCGGTAGAACCAGGGCGCCTGCCAGCTGCGCGGTCCCCACGTGTGGTCGCGTAGTCCGTGGCCGTGGATGGTTGTCGCGTCGCCCGCGAGCCGGATCCGCCCGTCCACGGCGATCGGCTGCTCGTAGTGGTTCGGCACGAACGAGACGTCGTCGGCGTCGAAGCTGTGCTCGGACTCCGGCGCGATCGCGTACACCGACAGTGCGAGCGAGCAGTCGCGCACCGGGCTCCCGCCAAGTGCGGCACGGGGATCGGTCATCATGGTCGGGTCGTCGACGACGGTGACGTTCCCGTCGAAGGCGAGTTCGAGATGTCGCATCGGCTCGCGCACCTCGACGCGCATCCCCGCTGCGTCGAGGCGGTCGTTCGACGTAACCCGGGGCTGTTCGTAGGCGAAGCCGAGGCGCCCGTCGGGCAGGTAGAGGCAGACGGTCACCTCACCGTGGCCCTCGTTCGGCCGGTTACCGATCCGCAGGAACCCGCCGAGGCGAGCGCGCGGGTCGTAGAAGTGGAAGTACATCGACTCGCTGAATGCGGGATCGGCTCCCGGAGTGTGCAGGTAATCGTCGTCCGGCGTCATGGTGAGCTCCTTACTCGTGCTGGCGGCCGGCCATCACGTTCACGGCGTGCGGTACTGGCGAGCGAGATCGAGGGCCTCGTGCAGCAGGTATCGGATCGTGTCCTCCAGCGCGACCAGGTCGGGCGCTCCGTGCTCACCGAGCTCGCCGGACCGGCGCCGCACCAGCACACCCTGCAGGAGCGTGGCGGCCTTCCAGTGGGTGAATGCCCGGTAGTAGTCGAGCGCATCCGCGTCGAGGCCGGTACGGCCAGCATACTCTGCGACGATATCCGCGCGGTGCGCGAACCCACCTGCTCGCGTCGGGCTCGGCACCGCGATCGCCGGGTCTTCCGGTGCCCGCCAGTCGTCGAGGAGCCAGGCCAGGTCCGCGATGGGGTCGCCGAGCGTGCACAACTCCCAGTCGAGCACCGCCGTGATGCGGGCGCGATCCACGAGCACGTTCGCCAGCCGGTAGTCGCCGTGGACCAGGGTCACACGCTGCGGGCGCGGAGCACGGTTCTCGAGACGATCGAGGCACCGCCGCCACATGCCGTCGGCATCGGAATGCTGCCCCCAGTACCGCCAGTTGCGGCTCATGCGGCGGATCTGGCGAGCTATGTACCCGTCGTGCGGGGCCAGCTCCGACAGCCCGACAGTGCCGGGATCGGTCTCGTGCAGCGCGGCGAGGGCCGCGATCACGTTGGTCCCGAGCTCCGCCCGCTCGGAGGCCGGCAACTGCGCTGCGTCGCGCTCGTCGGAGAGCGCGGCTCCGGGCGCCCGTTCTGTGACGACGAACGGGCCGTCGATTCCGGCCTCGCCGGCACCGGTCGCCACCACGGCCGGAACCGGAACCGCCGTTGTCGCGAGCGCGTGCAGGATGCGCGCCTCGCGGAGCACTCCGTGCTCGCCGCCGTCCTCGTCGCTGCGCGGCGGGCGGCGGAGGACCCACTCCCGGCTCTCGGCATCCCGCAACAGGAAGGTGAGGTTGGACTGGCCGGAACCGATCCGGTACGACACGAGCGGGGCCGTCAGTGCCGGTACGCGCGCACCGAGCCACGCGGCCAGCTGCTCGTGGCCGTCGGCGTACGCGGTCATGTGTGCTCCAGGGGCAGCTTCCGTGGCGTTCGCTGTCTACCCGATCGTGGCCGGGTTCGCTGCTCGCCCCGTACGAACCGGTGATGCTCAGAGCTCGGGTGGCGGTACGAGACCGGTCAGTACGGCTCCGGTGATACCCCCGTCGACCACCAGGGGATGCCCGTTGATCCAGCGCGATTCCGGGCTCGCCAGGAAGGCGGCCGCCGGAGCGATGTCGTCGGGTTCGGCGTGCCGCCCGAGCAGGAACTTGACCCCGTCGAGCGTGTCCTTGCCCATGGACGTCTCGAAATCCGGCAGGATCGGGGTGTTCACCGGGCCCGGCAGCACGGCATTCATGCGCAGTCCCTCCGCGGCGAGTCCGGTACCCATCGCCATCGTGTAGACGGTCACGGCTTCCTTGGCGAAGTTGTACGCGTTGCCCTCGTGCGGGTTGTCGCGATACCACTGCAGCCCCGCGTGGAACGACTCGGTGGTGATGAGGTCGCGATGCTGTCCGAGTCGTTCGGACCACTGGAAACCGGCCGTGGACGAGACGTTGACGATCGCACCCCCGGTGTTGAACCGGCCGAACAGCGACTCGGTGAGGTGCCGCAGGCCCAGGAAGTTGACCTTGAACACGAGCTCGGCGGGCGCGGTGCCCGGTACCCCGGCGACATTGATCAGGGCGTCCCAGCCGCCACCGAGCTCGTGCACGCAGGTGTCGATGCTGTCCGGGTCGGCGAGGTCGACCGTGAGGTGGCGCTGGACGCCCGCGGAGGGCTCGTTCCGGTCGAGGCTGGTGACTTCGGCCCCGCCCTTCAACAGTTGCTCCGCCACGGCATGCCCGATACCGGATGCCGCACCTGTCACGATGCACCTGAGGTCGTTCACGCTCGTCATCGGGATTCCTTTCGGGGCTTCGACCGGGGCCACAGCCGACCCGGCGGCGCGGCACTCGATACATTATTTAACAGAGAATATAATTGGACATCGCGACGGATCGCAAGTGGGGTAGCGGTTTCCTATATACGCTGGTGTTTGTCGATCCGGGTTGCCGGCGTTCGTTGACGTCGCCCACTGAATAATCTATGTTTGATTCAATCAGAGCGCTGTGCGGGTGGCGTACGGACAGGATGTGGGGCGCGGATGCGAACGATCGACGACGGGCCGCTGCTGGTGAGTGAGCCTGCGGAGCAGGTCCTCGAGATCACCCTGAACCGCCCGGAGCAGTTGAACGCTCTCACACCCGGGCTCCTCGACCGGCTCGACGAGGTGCTCGATGCGGCCGAACGCGACGGCGATGTGCGTGCCGTGGTGCTTACCGGTGCGGGTCGCGCCTTCTGCGCGGGTTTCGATCTCACCGAGCTGGAAGCCACCTGGTCGATGGGCGTACCCGAGCTGCTGGCCAACCAGGAACGCTGGGCAGCGACCGCGCAACGTCTTGTCGACCTGCCGTTGCCGGTGATCGCGGCGGTACACGGTCCGGCCGTCGGTGCCGGGATGTCCCTCGCCCTGGCGGCCGACCTCCGGATCGGTACCACGAATGCCTCGTTCGCCGCGGCGTTCGTGCGCGTCGGCCTCGCCGGAGCCGATCTCGGGTTGTCGTGGACCCTGCCGCGGACTGTCGGTATGGGCGTTGCCGCGGAGCTCATGCTCACGGGCAGGTCCGTGGACGGGGACGAGGCCCACCGGCTCGGGCTGGTCAACCGGCTCTGCGCCGACGCGGAGTCGAGCTCGGCTGCGCTGCAGCTCGCGGGCGAGGTGGCAGCCAACAGCCCGTTCGGGGTGCGCCTGACGAAGCGGTCCCTGCATGCGGGTATCGACGCGCCGTCCTTCGCCGCCGCGGTCGGGATCGAGAACCGCAACCAGGTACTGGCCTCCCGGACCGAGGACATGCCGGTGGCGTTGCGGGCTCTTCGCGACGGCAGTACCGCCCGGTTCAGCAACCGGTGACCGCGTGCCGTGGGACTCCGGTACCCGCAGTGTCCAGGGAGGTCGCAACGATGACCGCAGTTTCCGATCCCGGCTCGCGCATCCGCGAATCGCTGTGGCCGCGTGACGAGAGCGTGCCGCTGGTCGAGCACACCGTGGGGTCGCTGCTCGCCCAGCGTGCCGGCGAGCAGCCGGATGCACCGGCGCTGGTCGGCAACGCGCACGGTACCGGCCGGGAGCGGCGGTTGAGCTACGGCCAGCTTTACGGCGAGGCACAGCAGGTTGCGCGAGCGTTGCTCGGCATCGCCGACCCGGGCGAGTTCGTCGCCCTGTGGGCACCGAACGTCGCCGAGTGGCCCATCGTCCAGTACGGGGCTGCGCTGGCGGGGATGACGCTCGTCGCGTTGAACCCTGTGCTGCGCGAGCACGAGCTCCGCTTCGCGCTGGGCCATTCGGGCGCCGCGGTGCTGATCCATGCCGACCGGAGCCGCGACTACGACCTCGCCGCCGCCGTCCGGTCGGTGCGCGCGGACTGCCCGCACCTGCGCACCGTGATCAGCCTGTCCGAATGGGACACATGGTTGGCCTCCGGCGCCGGCAGCGAACCGCTCCCGCGGCCCGAGCCGGGATCGGTGGCGATGTTGCAGTACACCTCGGGCACCACCGGTACCCCCAAGGGTGTCGTGTTGCGACACCGGTCGCTGGTCAACGTCGCGAAGCTGACCATGGAGGGCGCAGAGGTGGAGCGGGGGATGATCGGTCTGAACCCGCTGCCGATGTTCCACACTGCCGCGTGCGTGATCGGCACGCTGGGCCCGCTGTGGCTCGGCGGGTGCACCGTGCTCGTCGAGCGGTTCGAACCGGAGGCGGCGCTGGCACAGATCGGCAGGGAAGGTGCCGACGTGCTGTTCTACGTGCCCACGGTACTGGGGGCGCTACTGGAGGCCGCGCGCAACGCCACCGGCCGGGTGCCGCGGCTGCGTACCGCGATGGGTGGTGCCGCGGCCGTGCCACGAACCATGATCGAGAGCGCGGAGACGCGCTTCGGGGCGGCGGTGCACAACCTGTTCGGGCAGACCGAGCTAGCCCCCGTGCTTGCCATGACGCGCCGCGACGACTCGCGCGACGATCTGGTGAGCACGGTGGGGCGCCCGCTGCCGCAGGTGGACTGCAAGATCGTCGACACAAGCACGGGGGAGATCCAGCCGCTCGGTCAGCCGGGGGAGATCTGCGCGCGCGGTTACCAGCAGCTCGTCGAGTACCTGCACGCGCCCGACGAGACCGCACGGACCGTGGACGGTGACGGGTGGGTACACACCGGGGACCTCGGGTCGATGGACGCACGCGGCATGATCACGCTGACCGGCAGGCTCAAGGACCTCATCATCCGTGGTGGGGAGAACATCGCACCTGCCGAGATCGAGTCGTGCCTTGCCGAGCACGACGCGGTACGGGAGGTCGCGGTGTTCGGCCTCACCGACGAGCGCTGGGGCGAGATCGTCGCCGCCGCCGTCCGGGTGCGCGGCGAGCGTCGGGCCGGGCTCCGCGCGGCGCTGGAAGCGCATTGCCGCGAGCGGCTCGCCCCGTACAAGGTTCCGCAACGCTGGTTCGCCGTGGACGAACTGCCCGTGACCCCGACCGGGAAGGTGCAGAAGTTCCGGCTGACCGATGCCGTCGACCATGACGACCTCACGCCGCTCGAGTAACGGTGCGCCGTCGGCGGGACCGGCGGAGCGCGGCAGGTACAGCCACAGACACCGAGATCGCAGGAGGGACCGTGCCGACCGAGATCGAGCAGCGACGCGAGCGCCTCCGGGAGCGCTTCGACGAATGGACGCCGCGCACCCTCGACGCGTGGCTGGAGCACTGTGCGGCGCAACACCCCCAGCGGCCCTTCGTGATCACCGACGAGCGGACGCTCACCTACGAGGAGGTGGCACGTTGGGCGGCGCGACTGGCCGACGGCCTGGCCGCGCTCGGGGTGCGCCGCGGTGACCACGTCGGGATGCTGATGGCCAACCACCCCGAGTTCGTGCCGCTGAAGTTCGCCATCGCCAGGGCCGGAGCCGTCGCCGTCCCGTTCAACTACCTCTACCGCACCGGCGAGCTCGGCTACGTGCTCGCGCAGTCGGAATGCTCCGTGCTGGTGACCATGACGGAGTACGGCGGCCTCGACTACCCCGGCATGCTGGACGAGATCGCGCCGGCATGGCGGCAGGGCGAGCCTGCCGAGCTACCGGACCTGGCACACGTCGTCGTGCTGCCCACCGGCGGCAGCGCTCCGGAAGGAGTGCGCACGGTCGAGGATCTGGCGGCGCTCGGCGACGGTGATCCCGGCGCCTCGGACGGGTCCCGGGCACGGCCGGACGATGTGGGAGACATGCTCTACACCTCGGGGACTACCGGCTCCCCGAAGGGCGTGCTCGTCACCCACGATGCGGTGCTACGTACCGCCTACGCGTCGGCGCTGACCCGTGCGTTCGAGGACGGCAGGCGGATCCTGTTCTCGCTGCCCTGCTACCACATGTTCGGCTACGTCGAGGGTCTGCTCGCCGCGATGACCGTCGGGGGAGCGATCGTCCCGCAGACCGAGTTCGACCCGGTCGGCTACTTCGCCGGTATCCAGCGGCACCGCGCGACGGACATCCTGTGCGTGCCGACGATGAGCGTTGCGCTGCTGGAACACCCCGACCGCTCGGCCTACGACCTGTCGTCGCTGTCGGCGATCCTGTCCGGCGCGGCACCGGCGCCGGTGTGGCTGTGGGAGCAGGTGCGTGCCGAGCTGGGCGTCACCGAGATCGTGACCGGGTACGGCATGACCGAGTGCGGCGGCGCGATGACGCTGACGTTGCCGGAGGACGAGCTGTCGCTGACCTCGCAGACCGTCGGCAGGCCCAAGCTCGCCGGAGCGGCGGGACTGCCGGGAAGCGACGCGCTGGCGGAGTACAGGACGGTGGATCCGGAAACCGGTGCCGACCTGCCACCCCACACCGAAGGGGAGCTCGTCTCGCGGGGACCGACCCACATGCTCGGTTTCTGGCGCAAGCCGGAGGACACCGCGGCCGCCATCGACGCCGGATGGGTCCGGTCCGGGGATCTCGGGCGCGTGCGCGAGGACGGCTACCTCGAGATCACCGGCCGCAGCAAGGAGCTCTACAAGAGCGGTGGCGAGCTGGTCATGCCCAGGGAGATCGAGGACCTGCTCAGCACGCATCCAGGGGTGAGTCAGGCGTACGCGGTCGGTGTGCCCGACGAGCGTTGGGGCGAGGCCGGGTGCGTTTGCGTAGTGCCGGCCCCCGACGCTCGCCTCTCGGCCGACGAGGTGCTCGAGCTCTGCCGGGAGAAGCTCGCCCGGTTCAAGGTGCCCAAGCACGTGCTGTTCCTGGCCGCCGACGAGCTACCGACGACCCCCACGGGCAAGGTCCAGAAGTTCCGGCTCGCGCGCTGGGCAGGCGACCGGGTCGGCGGAACGACCGGCGAGTGACGGGCCCCGCGACCGGAGTTTGACACGGTGCCAATACTTTATTTATGTTATATTATAATATAGCGGAGGCGATAACGTGATGCGAGACGAGACGGGCGGGGACGCGGTGGATTCCGCACCGGAACGCGACCGGCCGGTCGACAAGGACCGCGCGGTGGCGATCGCCTCCCGGCTCTACCATGCCCTGTCGCGGGGCGCCTCGGCCGAGCTCGACGAGCTGTTGCACCCCGACTTCACCGGATGCACGACCGACGGCCTCCCGCTGGAACTCGGTGGCCGGTACGAGGGCCCCGAGGCCATGCGCCGCGAGTTCTGGGGCCGCATCGCGGCGCACTACGTCGCCACTGCCGAACCGGACGACTTCGCCCTTCTCGATGACGGCAGGCTGCTGGTGACCGGCCGCTACACCGGGCACGCGCGCAACGGCGGAACTCTGGACGCCGGTTTCGCGCACGTGCTGAGCTTCGTAGGAGACCGGATCGCCGACCTGGTGCAGCTCACCGACAGCGAGCGTTGGCGGAGCGCGTTGCCGGAGCGGGACGACTGCGCACCGGCCGTCGACTACACGGTCAGCGACGGGCTCGGCATCGTCCGGCTGAACCGGCCGGACGCGCGCAACGCCATCGACCAGCGACTGGCCGACGAGCTCGCCGAGATCTCGCGGCGATGCGCTGCCGACAGCGAGCTCCGTGCGGTGCTGCTGATGGGGAACGGTCCGGCGTTCACGGTCGGTGGCGATATCGCCGAGTTCGCACGCGTGCAGCCGGAGGAGCTCCCGGGGCTGCTCAGGGCCATGGTGACGCCGTACCACGACGCCATCCGGACGTTCTGCTCGCTGGAGGTGCCGGTCGTGACAGCCGTACACGGCTCCGTCGGGGGTGGCGGCCTGGGGCTGCTGTACTGCGCGGACATCGCGCTCGCCGCGGAGGGCACCAAGTTCGCGACCGGCTTCTGCGGGCTGGGGTTGTCCGGCGACGGCGGGAGCTCGTGGTTCCTGCCTCGACTCGTGGGGCCACGTCGTGCCGCCGAGCTCTACTTCGAAGAGCGGGTGCTGGACGCCCGCGAGTCCGTGGAATGGGGCCTTGTCAACCGCACCGTCGAGGCGGATGGCCTCGAGCGCGAGGCGATGTCCACGGCGCGCCGGTTGGCGCGGGGTCCGACGCGCGCGTACGGGCAGATCCGCCAACTGCTGTGGAACTCCTGGTCGTCGAGCCTGCCCCACCAGCTCGCCGCCGAGATCGAGGCGCTGGCCCGCACCGGAGGGACCGAGGACGCCGCCGGGGCGGCTCGCAGCTTCGTCCACAAATCCACGACCTCGTTCCAAGGACGGTGACATGACGGGACTCATCACCGACAGCGACGAGCACCGGCTCGTGCGGGAAAGCGTCGCCACAATCGCCGACAAGTACGGTCACGAGTACTACGCCGAGCGCTCGCGCACCGGCGAGCACATCGGCGAGCTGTGGCAGGAGCTGGGTGACGCCGGCCTGCTCGGCGTGCACCTACCGGAGGAGTACGGGGGCGGCGGTGCGGGGCTGTCCGAGTTCGTGATCGTGGTGGAGGAGCTGGCCGCGCACGGAGTGCCGTTGCTTGTCGCGGTCATCTCCCCCGCGATCTGCGGCTCGATCCTCACCGCACACGCCTCGGCCGAGATGAAGAGCCGGTGGTTACCGGACATCGCCTCGGGCGGCAGGAAGATGGCGTTCGCCCTGACCGAGCCGGATGCCGGGTCGAACAGCCACAACGTCAGCACCACCGCCCGCTGGAACGGCACGGGATGGACTCTTTCCGGCGGGAAGTACTACATCTCTGCGGCGAACGAGTGCGCTGCCCTGCTTGTGGCGGCACGCAACGGCGAGCAGGCCGCCGGCGAGCAGGCCGGAATGTCGCTTTTCGTGGTTCCCACCGATGCCGAGGGACTGACGCTGCAGCCGATAGAGACGGCGCTCGTCGCTCCGGACAAGCAGTTCACCGTGTTCCTGGACGACGTCGAGGTCCCCGCCGACGCCCTGATCGGCGATCCGGGCAACGGCCTACGCCAGCTGTTCGCCGGTCTCAACCCGGAGCGGGTGCTGGCCGCCGCGCTGTGCAACGGGGTCGGGAGGTACGCGACAGGCAAGGCGAGCACCTACGCCTGCGAGCGGCAGGTCTGGTCGACCCCGATCGGGGCGCACCAGGGCATCGCCCACCCACTGGCTGCCTCCTATATCGACGTCGAGACGGCCCGTCTCGCCACGGCGCACGCCGCACAGCTGTACGACAGCGGCCGCCACGCGGCCGAGGCGTCCAACATCGCGAAGTACGTGGCAGCCGAGGCAGCGCTGCGTGCGCTGGATCAGGCCATCCAGACGCACGGCGGTAACGGTCTCGCGCTCGAGTACGGCCTCGCCGACCTGTGGTTCGTGACCAGGCTCATGCGGACCGCACCGGTGAGCAGGGAGATGATCCTGAACTTCGTCGCCCGGCACAGCCTGGGGCTTCCGGAGTCGTACTGACGGCTCGTCGGTGCGGGCCGGGCGACCGATCGGCGCGGCAGCCGGATCGGTCCGAGCGCGGAGACCATTGCGAGGAAAGGTGAGGAAAAGATGACCGGCACCGAAGGGAATTTCGACGCGATCGTCGTCGGCGCGGGCGCGGGCGGGCTGTTCACGGCCGCGCGGCTGACCCACCAGGGATACCGGACCCTCGTCGTGGAGCGCCGCGACCGTGTCGGCGGACGTGCCTCCACAGTGGATATCGATGGATTCAAGGTCAACAACGGCGCGATCGTCATCGAGGTCGATGGCATCACACAGCAGACCTTCGAGGAGGTCGGGGCAAAGTTCGACATCCGGCGCCCCGACCCGCCGATCCTCTACCGCATCGGCGGGAAGGACGTGGATGTCTCCGGCGGAGGGTGGGGCTACCTGCTGTCGAAGCTGACGAAGCAGGGCGCGAAGCTGCTCAACGGGCTCGGCGCGGCCCGGGACGACAGCGGTCTGCCCGAGGAGCAGCTGTCCACGGCGGAGTGGGTGGCGAAGTACACCAAGAACGAGTCGGTGCACGGCATCTTCCACAACATGTGCGGTTCCGTCTTCGCCGTGGGCTCGGAGGAGCTACCCGCCAAGGTGTTCCTGACCTACTTCACGCGTAAGAGCGCGTTCAAGAAGTTCGGCTTCTGCCCGGAGGGCACGATCGGCATCTGGCGGGCGCTCGCTGACGTGATCACGGCCGGGGGTGGCGAGGTCTGGCTGTCCAGCGAGGTGCGTTCGCTGACGGTGGCCGACGGCATGGTGACCGGCGCGCGCATCGACAGGGGCGGGGAGGTCACCGACGTCCCGGCACGCTTCGTGGTGAGCGACGCCGGACCGGCTGCGACGGTGCGCCTTGTCGGCGAGGACAACCTTCCCGCGGATTACCGTGACTCCGTGCGCCGTGCCGACCGGCCCAGCGCGATGCTGACCGTCAACGTCGCCAGCAGGCGCAAGCTGCTCGATGCGCCCGGCATGCTGAGTTTCGCCAAGACGCGCAGGCTGTGCTACGTCGCGAACTTCACCGAGACGTGTCCCGAGATGGCTCCCGAAGGGTGGCACCTCTACGCCGGGACCTCGGTGCCGAAACCGGCGGTCGGGGACTTCGACGAGGAGGCCGAGAAGGAGTACCTGATGGCGGACCTGCGCGAGCAGATTCACGGGTTCGACGAGACCGAGATCCTGTCGACCGAGATCACACGTGACGACTGGCCGCCACAACGTGCGGTGGCGGGGTTCGACCTGCCCACCACGACTCCGATACCGAACCTGTGGAACGTCGGTGACGGTGTCAAGGAGTACGGCAACGGCGGGACGACCGCGTGCGCCGAGACAGCGAAACTGGTCGTCGACCAGATCACGGAGCGGTACCCGGCAGGCAGCGCGCGCTGAGCAGGAGCGCGAGCGCCGGCCGAACCGATCGAACACAACGGACCGTCAACGAACCGGAGGAGAACCACGTGGCGACGACGGACACCATCACCGCGGCGGGCTCTGCCGTGCGCGTGGCTGCGAAGGTGCTGCGCGACAAGGCCCGGCCCGGCGCCCTGAGTGCGAAACCGGGTGCGGTCCCACCGTCGGCGGAGAGCATCACGCCGGACTGGCTCACCGCCGTGCTGTGCCACGACGTTCCCGGCGCGGAGGTGGTGGAGGTCCGGGTCACCGGCGGTGACGACGGCACGAGCTCGCGACGTCGGCTGTCGATCGTGTACAACGACGCCGGGGTGGCTGCCGGCCTTCCGGAAACCGTGTTCACCAAGTCCACGGCGACGTTCGCGTCACGGATGCTGCTGGGCCTCACCGAGATCGTCGAGGGCGAGACGCTGTTCTACACCCGTGCGCGACCGGGGTTGCGGCTGCGCAGCCCCCGTGCGTACTACGCAGGCTACGACCCGATGTCGTACCGCTCGCTGGTCGTCCTGGATGACCTGAGCGCCATGGGATGGACCTTCCCCGATCCCATGCTCAATCCCGTGACCCGCCACGATGCCGAGGACATGGTGCGTGAGCTGGCTACGTACCACGCTGCCTTCTGGGAAAGCCCGCGGCTGTCGGCGGACTTGGGGAAGCTGCGCGGTACTTACGAATGGCAGGACAACCTCAACCGCAGGGTGGGGTTCGCCAGGCGTACCCGCGTCGGGTTCCGGCGGGCCATGGACGTGCTGCCGCCCGAGTTGCGGGCCAGAGGTGCCGAGGTCTTTCCCGGCTTCATGCGCTCGCTCGAGCTGCACCGCCGGGGTCCTCGCACGCTACTGCACCAGGACGTGCACCTCGGCAACTGGCTCCGCGACGCGGACGGCGGTATGGGGTTGTACGACTGGCAATGCGTCGCGCAGGGACACTGGGCGCTCGACTACTCCTACGCCCTCGCGTGTGGGTTGGCGCCCGCGGACCGGCGAGCATGGGAGGAGGACCTGCTGAAGCTGTATCTGGAACAGCTGAAAGCGTCCGGCGTCGCGGAGCCCCCCACGTTCGACGAGGCGTGGCTCGCCTACCGCCAGCAACCGCTGCACGGGCTCGTGTTCGGCCTGTTCACGCTCGGTGGCAGCCGGATCGAGCCGGAGCTGCAGCCACGGGACTACACGCTGTTCGCCATCGAACGGATCGCGCGCTTCGTGGCCGACGCGGGCACGCTCGATGCGATCGATTGAGGCCGCGCGCGGGGCGGTTGGCGGCCCGGGTGTCGCCGGGCCGGGGAGCCGGGCACCGGATGTGACCGGAGCGCAGGCCCGCCGACCGAATGACCGTACGGCGAGGAGGGACACGGCGCCATGATGACGACGCGATTCTGTACCGAGTTCGGTGTGGACTATCCGATCGTCCAGGGAGGAATGCAGGGAGTCGGGCGTGCGGAGCTCGTCGCCGCGGTGGCCAACGCCGGCGCGCTCGGGTTCCTGACGGCACTGACGCAACCCACGCCGGAGGAGCTCACCCGCGAGATCGCGCGGTGCCGCGAGCTGACCGACCGGCCGTTCGGGGTCAACCTGACGATCCTGCCCACCATCGATCCCCCGCCGTATGCCGAGTACCGGGACGCGATCATCTCCTCGGGCGTACCGGTCGTGGAGACGGCAGGGTTCAACCCTGCCGAGCACGTCCCCGCGTTTCGCGCTGCAGGTGTGAAGGTACTGCACAAGTGCACGAGTGTCCGGCACGCGGTGAAGGCTCAGGAACTGGGAGTCGACGGCGTCAGCATCGACGGGTTCGAGTGCGCGGGCCACCCGGGTGAGGACGACATCCCCGGGCTCGTGCTGATCCCGGCCGCCGCCGAGAGGGTCGGCATCCCGATGATCGCTTCGGGAGGGTTCGCCGACTCGCGGGGCCTGGTCGCCGCGCTGGCGCTCGGTGCAGAAGGCATCAACATGGGGACGCGCTTCCTCGCGACGGTCGAGGCCCCTGTGCACCAGGCGGTCAAGGAGCGGTTGGTGGAGGCGAACGAGCGCGAGACCGACCTCATCTTCCGGCCTCTGCGGAACACGGCGCGTGTGGCGCGCAACTCGGTGAGCCGGAAGGTTGTCGAGGTCCTGGACGAGGGTGGCGCCTTCGAGGACGTTCGGGAGCTGGTAGCGGGTTCGCGGGGACGGGAGGTCTTCGAGACCGGCGACCTCGAACGCGGTGTGTGGAGCGCGGGCCTGGCCCAGGGCCTCATCCACGACATCCCGCGGGTGTCGGAGCTGATCCGGCGGATCGTCGCCGGCGCGGAAGACATCGTCCACGACCGGCTCGGCGCCCTGCTCGCCGGCGAGAGCTGAGGCGCCGTTGCCACGCCATGTGTGTCACGCCGACGCCGCAACGACCCGACCGCGTGGTCCGTCGGGTCGGCAGGGAGACCGGTGATGTCGATTCCGTACGCCCAACCGCGGGACTGGACCGAGCCCGGCGCGCACCCTGTGGTGCCGGGTGTCCACCGGATCCCGATCGGCCTGCCGTTCGAAGGTCCGGCCGCGGTCAACTGCTATGTGCTGGAAGGGCCGCACGGGCTCGTACTGATCGATCCGGGGTGGGCCACATCGCGGACACAGGCGACGGTCGACCAGGCGCTCCGGCAGCTCGGCTACCGGCTCGCCGATGTCGCGGTCTGTGTCGCCACGCACCATCACTGGGATCACTACACGCAGGCGTACCGGTGGCGCACCACGCTCGGCACCGCCCTCTACACCGGGTACGGCGAACGGCACAGCATCGGCGAGTTCGGGCTCGAGCGGAGCCGCTTCCCGCATCACATCGATCTCCTGGTGCGGTGCGGCGCTCCGGATCTGGCACGGCAGGTCGCGAACCAGGCTTTCGCGGAGTACGAACGCAGCGTGCCGTACGGCCCTCCGGACGGCTGGCTGCATCCCGGGGAGCGTATCCCCGTCGATGGCGGTGAGCTGGAGGTAGTCGGGGCACCGGGCCACACCCGAGGGCACATCACGTTGCGGCACACCGCAAGGGATGTGCTGTTCTCCGGCGACCACATCCTGCCGCGGATCACGCCGTCGCTCGGGTTCGAGTGGGCACCGGAACCGCAACCGCTGCGCTCGTTCCTGGATTCGCTCACCGCGGCGCTCGCGGTGCCGGACACCGTGCTGCTCCCGGCACACGGACCGGTGCTCGACAGTACCCACGCCCGGGTACGCGAGCTGCTGCAGCACCACGAGGAGCGGCTGGAGCTGGTGCGCCGCCAGATCCGCCGTGGCGGTGGGACCGCCTACGACGTTGCGCGTGCCGTGCCGTGGACACGGCACGAGTGCGCACTCGACGAGCTGGAGCTCGATCACCAGATGCTCGCCGTGACCGAGACCGGTGCGCACCTGGAGGTGCTGCGGCTGCGCGGCGCGGTGGACGTACGTGTCGAGGACGCGGTACGGCGTTACATCCCCGGCTAGCCGCGTTGTGTGAGGCCGCCTGCCTGCTGAGGGGTGCGTCACGTACCTCGACGATGCCTTGTTCCGAGCATGGTGGAAAAGTTAATCTATTACTGATTAAATAAGAAGACGCACGTTCGACCATGAAGCGTTGCGCCTCGACCGTGCCGGCGCCGCGCGACGGCAACCGACCGAGAACGGGATGGCGACCAGCCCAGCCCGCCAGGGAGAAGGACCACGATGACCACCACGGTGCCCGATTCGGCCCGGGCGACCTCCCGGCCGGACTACGCGGCTCTGATCGAACCGAGCCGGGTGCACGGCTCGCTGTACACCGACCCACGGGTATTCGCCGACGAGCTCGAACGGATCTGGTACCGAAGTTGGGTGTTCGTCGGCCACGAGAGCGAGGTCCCCGAGTCCGGCGACTACGTGCGCAAGAGCATCGGGCCGCAGGACATCATCATGACCAGGGGGCGAGACGGCGACGTGCACCTGGTGTTCAACCGATGCGCGCACCGCGGGAACCTGGTTTGCGAGGACGCCCGTGGCAATGCGAACGCGTTCCGCTGCCCCTACCACGGCTGGACCTACCGCAACACCGGCGAGCTGCTCGGTTACCCGTACAACAAGGGCTACGGCGGCAAGGGCAACCTCGACCTGTCCCTGGGCAGGGTGCCGCGCGTCGACTCCTACCGCGGCTTCGTCTTCGCCAGCCTTGCCGAGGACGGGCCGACGCTGGCGGAACACCTGGGTGCTGCTGCCGGTGAAATCGACAGGCTGGCGCGGTTGTCGCCCGAAGGCAGGATCGACCTCGGTGCGGGCTGGTTGCAGCATCGCACCCGCGCCAACTGGAAGCTGCTTGCCGAGAACGAGACGGACGGGTATCACCCGCAGTTCGTACACAGTTCGATCTTCAGCGTCACGGGGAGCCCCATCGGGCCGCTCTACAGCGACAACTCGACAGCCGTCACGCGCGACCTGGGTAACGGCCACAGTGAGAACGATCTGCGACCCGAGTTCCGCAGGCACGGTGAGACCCTGCGGTGGTTCGGTACCAGCGAGTCACGGGTACCGAACTACGTGGCGCGCATGCGCGAGGCGTACGGCGAGGCGGCCGAGGACATCCTGGTCGAGGGCGCACCCCATGTGATGATCTTTCCCAACCTGTTCATCGCGGAGATCCAGGTATTCGTCATCCAGCCGCTCTCGGTCGACGAGTGCGTGCAGCACTCGACGGCGGTCCAGCTCGGCGGCGCGGAAGAGCTGAACTCGCGCATGGTCTCCCAGAGTATCGGCTCTGTCGGCCCTGCGGGCATGCTGCTGGCCGACGACACCGAGATGTACGAGCGCAACCAGCGCGGTCTCGAGATGCGGCAGCCGGAATGGCTCGACATCCGCCGCGGGATGCACCGTGAGGCTCTCGACGAGGACGGGTACCGGACCGGTGCGGCGACCGACGAGACGGGAATACGCGGGTTCTGGACGCACTACCGGCGCCTCATGGAGGTGGATACGTGACCGCAGTGACCGACAGCCCGCTCACCCTGCGCCAGGTCGAGGAGTTCCTCTACCGCGAGGCGCGGTACGCCGACGAGCACGACTACGACGCGTGGGAGGCGCTGTGGACAGATGACGCTCTCTACTGGGTTCCGGCGGGCGATGCCACGAGCGATCCCGCCACGTCGATGTCGATCATCCACGACAACCGGAACCGCATCTCCACCCGGCTGAACCAGCTCCGCACCGGCAAGCGGTACTCGCAGTCGCCGCCGTCAAACCTTCGCCGCATCCTGTCCAACATCGAGATCCTCGGGGTCGCGGGCGGCGACACCGAGGTCGGCGCGAACTTCGTGCTCGTCGAGTCCACATCGCGCGGGATGGAAACCTGGGCGGGTCGCACCACGTACAGGTTGCGGGTGGTCGACGGCGAGGTCCGGCTGGCGTACAAGAAGGTCCTCCTGGTCAACCGGGACCAGCCGATTCGCACGATGGCCTTCCTCATCTGAGACCCGGAACGGGAGAGAATGTCCGAACGCGACTCCAACACCGGCGACGCGCACGACGTGACACCGTACGCCCCGGGCGCGGGTACGGTACGGGTGGACGATTCCGGCGGCGGTATCGTGGGCAACGAGTTCGCCGAGGTCGGCGTCGCCGTGGATCACTCGGGGAACGGCCCGCGGCTGCGCCTGGAGGATTACCGCACCGGCCGCGTGCGGAACCTGGATGCGCTGGAGCTGGAAACGATCATCTGGCTCCCGGAAGAGCGCCTGACCCAGCTGCTCGACCCGTCCACGACGCGGTGGCGCGAGGAACCGGACCGCTGATGGGCGCGACGGCGGTGGAGGAGCTGGAGCTGGCCCGCTACGTGCGGCCCGGCGACACCGTGGCCTGGGGCCAGGCGTGCGCCGAGCCGACCAGCCTGACGCAGCTGTTGATGCGGCAGCGCGCGGACATCGGGCGATTCCGGTGTTTCCTCGGGATCCCCGTCTCGGACACCGTGCGCCCCGAGCATGCCGATCACGTGTCGTTCGTTTCCTACACGGCCGGCGGCAGCAACCGCGCGCTGTACGACGCAGGCACTCTGGACATCGTGCCGTGCCACTACTCGGTGCTGCCACGGCTGTTGTGCGCGGGGCCGTTGCGTGCCGACGTGGCGCTGCTGCAGTTGGCACCGACCGGCAGGCCCGGTATATACAGCCTCGGCGCGGGCGACGACTACCTGTCGGCAGCCATCGACACCGCGCGCGTGGTGCTTGCGGAGGTCAACGAGCAGGCGCCGTGCACGGCCGGAAGCCGGGAGGTACGCGAGGACGAGCTGGACCTGGTGGTGCACACCTCACGGGAACCCGCGTACGTCGAGCCGAGCAGTCCGGGTGAGACGGCGCGGCGGGTGGCGCGTGAGGTCGCCTCGCTCGTCCCGGACGGCGCGACCCTGCAGTGTGGTGTCGGTGCCCTCCCCGACGCCGTGCTCGCCGAGCTCGGCGAGCGCACCGACCTGGGCATCCACACCGGGCTGTTGAGCGACGCGGCAGCCGACCTGATAGCCGCGGGTGTCGTGACGAACGCGCGCAAGAGCCTCGACCGGGGACGCACCGTGGCGGGCATGCTCATGGGGTCGCGGCGCGTCGCGGAGCTCGCCGACACCAACCCGGCGATCACGCTGCGGGAGACCGGTTACACGCACGACCCGGGTGTGCTGGCCGCGCTGGACGGGCTGGTCGCGATCAACACCGCGCTCGAGGTCGACCTGACCGGCCAGACCAACGCCGAGGAGGTCGGCGGCTCCTACGTGGGTGCCGTCGGCGGCGCGGTGGACTTCCTGCGCGGCGCCGCTCGGGCGCGGGGCGGCCTACCCGTGGTCGCCCTTCCGGCCACCGCAGGGGAACGAAGCCGCATCGTGGCCCGGCTCGGCGGGCCGGTCACCACACCGCGCTGCGACGCAGGGGTCGTGGTCACGGAGTACGGGGTCGCCGACCTCCGCGGCGTGCCGCTCGCGGAGCGTGTCGAGCGGATGCTGGCGATCGCGCATCCCGACCACCGGCAGGCCCTTGCGGAAGCCGCCGAGTCATCGGGAGGTCGATCATGAAACGCCCGGCCATCGTCGCCCCGGTCCGTACTCCGGTCGGCGCTTTCGGCGGCAGCCTGCGGCCGCTGCCCGCGGAGGAGCTCGCCGCGCACGTCGTGCGCGAGCTGGTGCGCCGTTCCGGGGTGGACGTCGCGCGGATCGACGACGTGGTGTTCGCGCAGTCGTACGCGAACTCCGAGGCCCCGTGTATCGGTCGGTGGGTGGCGCTGCATGCTGGGCTGCCGATCGATGTCGCCGGCATGCAGCTCGACCGTCGCTGCGGTGGCGGCCTGCAGGCAGTGGCCACGGCCGCGATGATGGTGCAGACCGGGGCTGCCGACGCGGTCGTCGCGGGCGGCGTGGAAAGCATGAGCAATATCGAGCACTACACGACGGCCGTCCGGTGGGGTAACCGCGCGGGTAATGTCGCGCTGTACGACCGGCTCGATCGCGGGCGGGAACGCTCGCAACCGGAATGGCGCTTCGGCCCCGTCAGCGGCATGGTCGAAACGGCCGAGAACCTTGCGGAGCAGTACGGTGTCTCCCGCGAGGAGGCCGACGAGTTCGCGGCCCGGAGCCATCGACGGGCCGACCAGGCCTGGCGCGAGGGTCGGTTCACCGGCGAGGTCGTTCCGGTGGAGGTGCCGCAGCGCCGGGGTGATCCCGTCGTCGTGGCCGAGGACGAGGGCATCCGCCCCGACTCGACTGCGGAGAAGCTGGGTGCATTGCGCCCGATCAGGGAAGGCGGCACCGTCACCGCGGGAAACGCCAGCCAGCAGAACGACGCGGCCGCGGCGTGCCTCGTGGTGGCCGAGGACATGCTTGACGTGCTGGGGCTGGAGCCTGCCGGGTGGTTGCGGGGCTGGACCGCCGCCGGGTGCGACCCCACCACGATGGGTATCGGCCCGGTGCCCGCGACGGCCAGGCTGTTCGAGCGCACCGGTGTCGGGTTCGACGACCTGGATCTGATCGAGGTGAACGAGGCGTTCGCCTGCCAGGTCCTGGCCGTGCTGCGGGCGTGGGAGCGGCCGATGGACGAGGTGCTGCCGAGGCTGAACGTGAACGGCTCGGGAATCTCGCTGGGACACCCGATCGGCGCGACCGGGGTCCGCATCCTGACGACGGCACTCCACGAGCTGCGTCGTCGTGGCGGGCACTACGCGCTGGAAACCATGTGCGTCGGTGGTGGGCAGGGTATGGCCGCGCTGCTCGAGGCACCGTGACGGTCGAGTGTGGAGGGAGTTCGGATGAGCAGCGCCAACGGCATCGTGGCCTACGCAGGCTACGTTCCCCGCTACCGCGTGCAGCGAGAGGAGATGGCGGCGGGACTGGGTGCGCAGTCCGGTCCCGGAGCGCGCGTGGTAGCGGGCTTCGACGAGGACAGCACCACGATGGGGGTCGAGGCCGCGGCGGCACTGCTCGCCACGCTGCCGGAGGGAGACCGTGCCCCCGCAGGCGGGCTGTACCTGGCGACAACCTCGCCCGCCTATGCCGACAAGGCCAACGCGGCAGCCGTGCACGCCGCGCTCGACCTGCCGTCCTCGGCCTTCGCCGCGGACGTCGCGGGTTCGGCCCGATCCGGGATGGCGGCGTGGCGCGCGGCGGCCGCCGATGGCGGGATGGCGATCATGTCCGACGTGCGGCGCGGGCTGCCGGGTTCCGGTGACGAGCGCACCGGTGGGGACGGCGCTGCGGCGTTCCTGTTCGGCGACGCGGACCATGCGGTGGCCGAGATCGTCGCGCAGGTCTCCGAGACCGCCGAGATTCTCGATCGCTGGCGCGCCCCCGGAGGTGCGGCTGCCGGCCAGTGGGAGGAGCGGTTCGGTGTGGAGGCCTACCAGCCCCTTGCCGAGCGAGCGGTGCGTGCGGTGACGGATGCCGCGGGCGGTGTCGCGCCCGACCATGCCGTGGTGGTGTCGCCGAATCCCGGGGTAGCCAAGCGGGTACGCCGGCTCGCCGCCGGTGCCGTCTCGACGACCGGCTCGCCGGTGGGTCACGCGGGTGCCGCCGATGCCGGCCTCGGGTTGGCCGATGCGCTCGACCGGGCACAGCCGGGCGAGACGATCCTCGTGCTCAGTGTTGCGGACGGGTGCGACGCGCTGATGCTGCGGGTCACCGACCGGATCGCCGCGGCGCGGCAGCCACATCCGGTGGCCGACCAGCTCACCTGCGGGATCGACGTGCCGTACCCGACCTACCTCGCCTGGCGCGGGCTGCTCGAGCGCGAACCCCCGCGGCGGCCCGAGCCGGACCGGCCCGCCGGACCGCCGTCGGCGCGCGGCGCGCGGTGGAAGTTCGCGTTCACCGGCGCACGGTGCCTGCGGTGCGGTTTCGTACACCTGCCCCCGCAGCGGGTCTGCAAGGGTTGCCGCGCCGCGGACGACATGGTGCCGTGCCCGCTGGCCCGCTCGGCGGGGACCGTGGCCACCTACACGGTGGACCACCTCGCCTTCTCGCCGTCACCTCCGCTCATCGAGGCCGTGATCGACTTCGACGGCGGCGGGCGCTACACGCTGGAGGTCGCCGACGCCGCGCCGGAGACGATCACCGTTGGTACCCGGGTCACGCTCACCTTCCGCATGCTCTACACCTCCCACGGCGTGCACAACTACTTCTGGAAAGCACGCGTCGCCGACACGCAGGCACCCGGGTACCGGCAGGCGACGCCCGATGCGAAACGAGGTGCGGATCATGGGTAGCAGCGGGATCCGGGACCGCGTGGCGATCGTGGGGATGGGGTGCACGCGCTTCGGCGAGCACTGGGATTCCTCCGCAGCGGATCTCCTCGTGGACGCCACCGAGGAGCTGTTCGCCGCGACTCCGGTGGTGAACAAGGACGACGTCGACGCGTACTGGCTGGGCACGCTGGCATCCGGGCAGTCGGGCATGACGCTGAGCACGGCGTTGTGCCCCGACTACAAACCCGTCACCCGCGTCGAGAACTACTGCGCGACGGGTTCCGAGGCGGTGCGAAACGCGTGTTATGCGGTGGCCTCCGGTGCCTATGACCGGGCGTTGGCCGTCGGGGTGGAAAAGCTCAAGGACTCCGGATTCTCGGGGCTGGTGCGATCCGATCCTCCTGGGGACGGCACCGCCGCCGAGCTGAGCCTGACCGCGCCTGCTGCGTTCTCGTTCCTGGATCCCGCGTACTGCGCGCGGTACGGCGTGCACGAGAACGACATGCGGGAGGCGATGACCCACATCGCGTGGAAGAACCACGCCAACGGCGCGCTCAACCCCAAGGCACAGTTCCGTTCGGGGGTGACGAAGGAACAGGTCGAGCAGGCACAGGTGGTGGCAGGCCGTCTCGGAGTGCTGGACTGCTCCGGCGTATCGGACGGCGCCGCGGCGGCACTCGTCGTGCCTGCCGAGGAGGCGCATCTGTACACCGATCGGCCGCTGTTCATCAAGGGACTGTCCCTGGTCGCCGGGGCTGCCGGCGGAGCATCGGACCCGGCCTACGACTTCACCACATTCCCCGAGGTCGTGCACAGCGCGCGGGATGCCTTCGCGCAGGCGGGAGTAACCGATCCCGCTACCGAGCTGTCGCTGGCCGAGGTGCATGACTGCTTCACACCGACCGAGCTGGTGCTGATGGAGGACCTGGGATTCGCCGAGCGAGGTCGAGCGTGGAAGGACGTGCTCAACGGCGCCTTCGAGCTGACAGGCAGGCTCCCGGTGAACCCGGACGGTGGCCTCAAGTCGTTCGGCCATCCCGTCGGTGCCAGTGGTTTGCGCATGCTGTACGAGTGCTGGCTGCAGTTCCGGGGTGAGGCCGGACAGCGTCAGCTCGACGACCCGCGGTTGGCGGTGACACACAACCTCGGCGGCAGGCCCGGCAACTGTGTCTCCTTCGTCGCCGTGGTCGGGCCGGATCGCACGGGGTAGCGCGGTCAGCTTGACGAGCCGACTGAATCTATTTATTATTAATTAAAAAGTAACGCATGCCGGTGTGGTGATCCCGGAACGGTAGCCGGATCACACGGCGCACCGGCATGCCAGTAGAGCCGGAGGATCGATTGGTTGGTGTCAAGGATCGCGTAGTCGTCGTGACGGGCGCGGGTGGCGGCCTGGGGCGTGAGTACGCCATGCTGCTCGCCCGCGAAGGTGCGCGCGTCGTGGTCAACGATCTCGGAGGTGCCCGTGACGGATCGGGCGAGAGCACCGCGATGGCGGACCAGGTCGTGCGGGAGATCCGGGAAGCAGGCGGCGATGCGGTGGCCAGCTACGACAGTGTGGACACCGAGGAGGGCGCACGGGCGATCATCGGGACGGCCGTGACCGAGTACGGTGCGGTCCACGGCATCGTGAACAACGCCGGCATCCTCCGTGATCGCGCGTTCCACAAGATGACCGCCGAGGACTGGGAAGCCGTGCTACGGGTACACCTGTTCGGTAGCTATCACGTCACCAGCGCCGCGTGGCCGTACTTCCGGGAGCAGCGGTACGGCCGCGTCGTGATGGCGGCCTCGACGAGCGGGCTGTTCGGCAACTTCGGTCAGGCGAATTACGGTAGTGCCAAGGCCGGCCTGGTAGGGCTGGTCAACACCCTCGCGATTGAGGGAAGCAAGCACAACATTACCGCCAACGCGGTTGCGCCGATGGCGGCGACGCGGATGACGGAGGACGTGGCTCCGCCGGAGATGCTTGCCAAGCTACCGCCGGAGCAGGTGGCACCGCTCGTCGGCTACCTGCTGACCGAGGAGTGCACCGATACCGGGATGACCCTGGTCGCCGGGGGTGGGACGTACTACCGCGTGCAGCCGTTCCAGTCCGCGGGCCTGCGGTTCGAGCAGACACCGTCCATGGACGACGTCGCGGCGCAGTGGCACACGATCACCGACATGACGGACGCGACGCCGGGCGTGAACCCGGTCGGATGAGCCGCCGAGTAGCTAAGGAAGCGATGATGAAGGTCGTAGTGGATTACGGCAAGTGCACCGGTCTGGGAATCTGTGAGTCGCTGGCGCCCGATGTCTTCGAGGTCAATGACGACGGTGAGCTGGAGCTGAAACAGTCGTCCGTGCCGGAAGGGCAGCTGGAGGACGTGGAGGCGGCCGTCGAGGGTTGCCCCACGGAGGCGCTCCGGCTGGAGCCGGACGACTCGAGCGCGGACACCGAGTAGGGGCTGCGGCATGTCGGTGGAGCACCTGGTCGTGGTCGGCGCCTCGCTGGCGGGCCTCCGGGCGGTTGAGGCGGCTCGGAAGGCGGGGTTCGACGGGCGCATCACGCTGGTGGGGGCGGAGGAGCACCTGCCGTACGATCGTCCCCCGCTGTCCAAGGCTTTCCTGGAGGGTGACCGCCTCGACGGTGCGCCGGAGATCCCGTTGTTCCGTAGCGGCGAGACCTTCCGTCACGAGCTCGACGTGCACCTGATGCTGGGCGAACCGGCTACCGTGCTGGACCCGGAGCGCAAGGTGGTGTGCGTCGGGCAGCGGGAAGTGGCGTACGACGCTCTCGTGCTCGCCACCGGTGCCACCGCGCGCGACCTACCGGGCACTCAGGGCCTGGACGGGGTGCACACCCTGCGCACCGTCGATGACGCGGTGGCCGTGCGCGCGGCCTTCGAAGGGGGCGCGCGCACCGTGGTCGTAGGGGCGGGGTTCATCGGGTCCGAGGTCGCCGCGACGGCGCGGAAACGAGGTCTCGACGTGACGGTGGTCGAGACCCTGCCCACACCGTTGCAGGCGGCGGTCGGCCGCACCATGGGGGAGATCTGTAGCTCGCTGCACACCCGCAACGCCACCGGGCTGCGGTGCGGAGTCAGCGTTGATTCCGTGGAAGGGCGGGCGCGCGTCGAGCGTGTCGTACTGTCCGATGGCTCCGTGCTCGATGCGGACCTTGTCGTGGTGGGTATCGGAGCGGCACCGTCGACCGGCTGGCTGGCAGGCTCCGGCCTTGTCGTCGACGACGGGATCCACTGTGACGCGACGCTGTGGACCGGTGTGGAGGGGGTCTACGCCGCCGGAGACGTGGCGCGCTGGTACAACCCGTTGTTCGGCCGCGCGATGCGTCTGGAGCACTGGACGAGCGCCGCCGAACAGGGAGCGCGCGCAGCCCGGAACGCGCTCGATCCGGCTACGGCGCGGAGCTACTCCACTGTCCCGTACTTCTGGTCCGACTGGTACGGAAGCAGGATCCAGTTCGTCGGCGTCGCCGATGCCGACGAACTGGTCATCGTCGACGCCGACCCGGACCCGGGCAGTCGCTGCGTTGCCCTGTACCGCGCCGGGGATTCGGTTGCCGGAGCGATGACGATCAACGCTCCGACAGAGATCATGAAGTACCGGGGCATGATCGCCAAGAAGGCATCGTGGCGGGATGCGCTGTCGTTCGCCGAGAGCCGGCGTGCTGTAGCGGGCGTTTCGTGAGGAGTGGCCGGACATGCCGGGTACGTATGTGACGACAGGGGCGCTCTTGCCGGCGCCGAGCGGCTCGTCGGCCGGCGAGCTCGCAGGCGTTCGGAGGACAGCGGGCCGGGAGCGCGGATGACCGAGTCATCGACGTACGGCCGGGCGGCCGAGACGCCTACCGAGAACGGGTCGATCTGGGACCTCGTGGAGGAGGCCAAGGCCGGTGACATGGCTGCCATGGAGGCGCTGTACCGGCTGCACGCGGATGCCGTCTTCACCTACATCTACAGCCGTACCGGTGAGCGTCACCGGGCTGAAGACCTGACCAGTGACGTCTTTATCCGCATGTTGAGGCGTATCGATTCGCTGACGCACCGGCGCTCGACCTTCCGGGCGTGGCTCATCACGATCGCCCGCAATGCCGTGATGGACGACCAGCGCTCGGCGAACCGGCGATACGAGTCGCCCGTTCTCGAGTCCGTCGAGCCGCCGGACGGCTCGGCGGACCCGGCCGAGGTCGTCTGCGAGAGAGAGCTCGCGGGAAGCGTGCGTCGCAGCCTGACTCACCTGACCGGCGACCAGCAGCGGTGCGTCGAGCTGCGCTTCCTGCGCGGGCTCTCCGTCACGGAGGTCGCCGAGCGGATGAACCGGGACCCGCGTTCGATATCCGCCCTCCAGCTGCGCGCGTTACGCAAGCTCGAGCGCCTCGTAGCGCGTGAGGGTGTGACGGGTTCCCGTGTCCGGCAGCGGCAGCAACCGTGCACGGACGACCGGCGATCCGGGCGACGCGGAAAGGGATACGTCCATGCACCTCGCTGAGCATGCGCGGCGGGATCCGGACAGCCTCGCTCTCGTGGTCGCCGATACCGGCCTGCGTATGACGTACGGCGAGCTCGACGACAGGTCCGCCCGGGTGGCGGGGTTGCTCCAGCACGCCGGACTGCGCGAGGGTGACGTGGTCGCGCTCCTTGCCGAGAACTCCGTGCTCAGCGCGGAGGTCTACTGGGCAGCGATGCGGCGGGGTCTGTCGTTCACCCCGGTTGATCACTCGTTGGGCGTGGAGGAGATCGCCTACGTCATCAACGACAGCGGGGCGCGAGCGCTGTTCATCTCGGAGTCGATGAGCGAGCTCGCCGGCTCCCTGGCGGCGTTGACGCCGCATGTCGACGTTCGCTTCGTGCGTGGTTCCGGCATCGAACATCACGAGGACTACGAGGGTGCGCTGAGCTCGGCTTCCGTCTCGGTCGGCGATCCGTGGAACGGGTCCGAGCTGGTGTACTCGGCGGGAACGACGGGTCGGCCGAAGGGGGTTCGTCCGCTCGGCGTGTACGGAGCCGCTCCCGATGACCGCGCGAGACCCGCACGACACATCGCGCCGTGCTGCGGCATCACCGCGAACACGGTCTACCTGTGCGCGATGCCCCTGTACGAGCCGACATCACTCCAGTCGTTCGTCGCGGTGCAGATGGCAGGTGGCACTGTCGTCACGCTCGCCGAGCCCTCTGCCGAGGCGGTGCTGGGCGCGATCGGACGTTACCGCGGATCGCACACCCTGTGCTCGGTGCGCGTGCTGTCCGAGATGGCCAGGCTCCCACGCGCGACGCGCGCCCGTTATGACCTGTCGAGCCTCACGCTCGTCATCCACACGGCGGCTCCGTGCCCGGCTGAGGTGAAGCGTGAGCTGCTGGAGTGGCTCGGGCCGATCGTGTGCGAGTTCTACGGTGCAGCGGAAGGCAACGGCCTCACCTTCATCACGGGCATGGAGTGGCTACGCAAGCCGGGGTCGGTGGGTCGGAGCGTGCTGGGCACGGTTCGGGTCTGTGACGCCGACGGGCACGAGCTTCCGGAGGGGCGGGTGGGTCTGGTCTACTTCGACCGGCCGGGCAGGTCCTTCGCATACAGCAATGCGCCGGAGCTGACACGTTCGGTGATGCACCCGTGGCGGGAGAACTGGACGACCATGGGAGACATCGGCTACCTGGAGGACGGTTACCTGTTCCTCGTGGATCGCAAGGAGTTCGCGCTGACCAAGGACGAGGGTGTCGTGTATCCGCGAGAGGTGGAGGATGTGCTCGCCGAACATCCCGTGATCGCCGATGTCGCCGTCGTGGGGATGCACGATGGGCAGGAACAGCGTCGGCTCAGGGCAGTCATCCGCGCCGCGGACGGTACGGACGTCGGACCCGTGCTGGCGCGCGAGCTGATCGAGCACGTTTCGGACAGGATCGCGCACTGGAAGGTTCCGGACAAGGTCGACTTCGTCCGTGAGTTGCCACGCGTGGCGACGGGAAAGTTGATCAAGCGCAAGGTCGCGGCGCACTACACGGTCATCGACAGTGTGGCTGTATGACGCCGTTGGCAGGCGTAGCCGTCACGGGTCGTGCTGTGGCGACCGGGCGCCGGTATCGAGAGCTTGCTGCTCGGTCATCCAGGCGATGATCTGGTTCCGGGAGTGGAACCCGAACTTGCTCAGTATGTGCTCGATATGTGTGTCGACAGTGCGTTTGGCGATCACCAGCCTGCCTGCGATGTCCTTGTTCGTGAAGCCGCGCGCGACCAACTCCGCGATCTGCCGTTCTCGCTTGGTCATCAGGTCCGTGTGCGAGGGGCTCCCTGCGGGACGGTCCGCGACCTCCCCGGCGGTCTCGTCCAGGGCGAGCCTGACCGCGGCGGCGGTCGTGAGCTGATTACCGCTGCGCCAGGCGGCTTCGTAGGAGTCGTTGCCCAGGGTGTCGCGCACGCGGTACACGGCTTGTTCGTGCAGGTGCGAAAGCCCGGGTAGTGCGCTGGTCGAGGTCTCGATGGCATCCCACTGGTTCTGCGCGGCACCTATCAGTTCAGCCGCGCGTTCCGGGGCCTGTGCGGTCGTGATCCACGCGATGGCTTCCAGGCACAACCCGATGCCGAGCTGTTCGTTCATCAGGCGCTTGAGACGGAGGCTCTGGTTCTCGAGTGAGACCGCCGTTTCCGGATCCCCCTGATGCCAGACAGCCAGGCCGGCTATCCAGAGCGAGTGCGAGCGGTACCACAGCTCGTTCACCGGTTCCGTGAGCGCGACGCACTCCGTGTGCGCCTCGAACGCCTGCCGGTAGTCGCCGTGCAGGGTGTAGGAAAGTGATTGCACCGCCAGCGTGTGCGCGCACTGCGCGTGGTCCCCGCGTGCGCGAAACCCGTGTAGCGCCGCGGTGAGGTACTTGATCGATTGCTCTATGTCGCCGGTGAACAGTGCGACGAAACCGGCCGTCTGGTCGATCAGGGCCGTATCCTGTTCGTCGAGCTGGTGGAGGATGCACCGCGCTTCGTCGAGGAACTGCTCGGCACGCGCCAGGTCGCCCTGCATGGCAGCCCACCAGCACGCGGTGCGCAGTGCCCGCAGTCTGGTGAACGTCGGTTCCGGAGCCTGGCTGAGCAGGCGGTCGAACCACAGCCTGCCGGGGCGGAACAGTCCCTCGGCCATGCCGAACTCGAGCAGGCTCGCACCCATGCGCAGCCCCGGCTCCGCCTCGCCAGGCTCCGTGTAGCAGTACTCGAGCGCCACCCGGAAGTTTCCCTGCTCTCGCCGCAGCCACTCGATCCAGTCGAGCTGGCGCGGACCGAGCCATTCCCGTTCGGCGCGTTCCGCGAGCTCGACATACCAGTCCCGGTGACGCCGCCGCACATTGCGGAACTCGCCGAGTTCCTGCAGGTGTTGCGCACCCCGCTGCCGGATCGGGGGGAGCATCCGGTAGCGCGTGCGTCCCTGTTGCCGGTGCGTGACGAGGATCGACTTGTCTACAAGGGATTGCAGAAGGTCCGGCATGCGCTCCACGGCCTCGTCGTCGGCGGCGCAGACCGCGCGCGCAGCCTCGAGTTCGAATCCCCCGGCGAAGACCGAGGAACGTGCCCAGAGTTCACGCTCCTCCGTGGAGCACAGCGAGAAGCTCCATTCGATGGACGCCGTCATCGTTCGTTGCCGGCCAGGCGCGGTCCTGCTGCCCAGCGTCAGTATGTCCGCGTGCTGGGCGAGATGCCGTGCGATCTCGTCGGGCGACATCGCGCGCAGCCGTACCGCGGCAAGCTCGATCGCCAGCGGGATACCCTCCAGCCGTCGGCAGATATCGGCCACTGCACGGCGGTTGGACTCGGTCAGCTCGAAGCCGGGCACCACGGCTCGCGCACGATCGATGAACAACCCGACGGATTCGTACTGCCGCAGTGCGGTGGACTCCTCGACGCCACGAGGCGGGCTGGCCAGCGGCAGTACGGAGTATATCGCCTCGCCCCAGATGCGAAGGGGTTCGCGGCTCGTCGCGACGACCTTCAGCCCGGGGCAGGTGCGTAGGAGCGTGTCGATGAGCATCGCGCACGCGTCCACGAGGTGTTCGCAGTTGTCGAGGACGAGTAGCGCATCGCGCTGCCGTAGGTGTTCGACCAGGGACTCGGGTGCCGTGCGGTTCGACCGGCCTTGCAAGCCCAGGCTGCCGGCGACGGTATGTGGTAGCCACTCTGCGTCACTCAGTTCACCCAACGAGACGAACCAGATACCGTGTGTGAACGTGCGATGAAGGTCGTCCGCGAGACGCCACGCCAGGCGGGTCTTGCCGACCCCGCCCGGTCCGGTCAGCGTGACCAGACGCGACTCGGAGAGCAATGCCCTGGCGTCGGCGCGTTCGCGCCGCCTGCCGACGAAGCTGGTCAGCTCGGCAGGAAGGTTCGTGGCAGCATGCCTTTTCGCTGCGCTTCCAGCCATCATCCAGCCTTCGGACTCGGACGTCGTCCTCACGGACACGCTACCGGATCGGGTTGTTGATCGTACAGCGCCGGGGATGCTTGCCGACCCGAATCGTTACGCAGCGTGGTACCTGTCGGGTCGACACTCGGAGGCCGCCCGGCTCCCGTGGCTTTTATGATCGTCTAGAATGTCAAGTGTGGCGAGGACACGCGCAACTCAGGCATCGGATACGGGACGCTCGGCACGCAAGTCCGAGCAGACCCGGGCGCGCATTCTGGACGCGGCGGCCTACGTGCTGAGCCGGAAGGGGTACGCGGGTACGCGGTTGGGAGATATCGCCGAGCGGGCAGAGATCCAGGCGCCTGCCATCTACTACTACTTCCACTCTCGTGAGGATCTTGTGGAAGAGGTGATGTGGGTCGGGATCGCGCAGATGCGCGAGCACCTCGAGGACGCGCTGAAGGGCCTCTCCGCGGATGCGAGGCCGATGGAGCGGATCGAGCTCGCCGTGTCCGAGCACCTCACGCACGAGCTGGAGATCTCCGATTACACGACCGCGGCGATACGCAACGCGGGGCAGGTGCCCGAGGACATCAAGCGCCGGTACGACCGTGAGGCGAAGCGGTACGGGGACGTGTGGCACGAGCTGTTCGAGGCTGCGCGCAAGGCAGGCGAGTTGCGCGCGGATCTGGACCCGATGGTGGCTCGGATGCTCGTGATGGGTGCGCTCAGCTGGGCAGCCGAGTGGTGGAACCCGCGGCGTGAGTCGCTGGCCACCGTGACCAAGACGGCGGTATCGTTCATCCGGAACGGGTTGCAGGCCGCGCCGGACGTGGCCGAGGGTAGCTAGGTTTCCGTCCGTAACACGACCGTTGCCTGATACCTGCGTGACGGGCACTACGTACCCAAATACGCATGCGTACCGATTCGGTTCCGTTCGCGCGGCTGCAGAGTGGGTGCATCCTCTCGGGGTGAAGACTCCGGATACACCCGGCGACTGGAGTGCGCGATGAAGCTGAACGGTTCGGAAGAGGTCTACAGGTACATCGGCGAGACCTTCAAGTCGGCCTTCGACGATCCACGACTGGGTCCGACACTGGAGGGACGGCGCCTGCGGCTGCGCTTCGGGCTCATCGACCCGGACTGCGTGCTGGACATCGACACCGAGCGGAGGGAAGTGCGCATGGGCGATCACCGGAGCTCGGTGCCGTCGGCCATGGTGGCGATGAACGGCGACAACGCCAACCTCTGCTGCCAGGGCCGGCTCGATGTGTCCGAGGCGCTGGCCAGCGGCGATATCGTCGTGGAAGGCAGTGGCTACGAGCTTCTGGAACTGGTTTCGCAACAGGATACCTTCGCCCACCTGTACGTGGACACGCTCAAGCGTGAGGGCAGGCAAGACCTGCTGGCTTGCTGATCGTCCCGTGTCCGGTACGTCGGACCCGGCCACGTGCCGGACACGGGAGGCGAGCGTTCCCGGTGCCGTCGGAGGCGCTGTCGCGCCGGTCCTGAAACGGTCTCGCTCGAGTGCGTTGCATTACCGGACGTCGTAATATATTCTATCGTAGAATAAAAAGTAGACGACTTCGCGTGTATGCGGTCGGTGTGGGAGTTCGTGTGGCTTTCCGGTGCGAGTCCGGTATCCACGTGATGGCGCGCATCGGAGCATCGGTGGAACTACACGCTCCATGACACACCGGCACGCAGGCGAGCCGGCCTCAGGAGCACGACTCCAGCAAGTGTCATCGGGATGGAAGGAACGACGGAATGTATCCAGGAACGATCGCCGAGGCCGCGCCCGACAGGCCGGCAGTCATCCTCGCCGAGACCGGAGAGATACTTACCTATCAGGACCTCGACGACCGGTCCGCGCGGCTGGCGAGGATGCTCTACGACTCCGGACTCCGCCCGGGCGACGTGATCGCGTTGTTGTCCGACAACAACCCGCAGTTCTTCGAGATATACTGGGCCGCCTTGCGCTCCGGTCTCTATGTCACAGCTATCAACCGCCATCTGGCTGCGGAGGAAGTCGCCTACATCCTCGAGGACAGTGGCTCGGTGGCCCTTTTCGCCTCCGCGTCGTTGAGCGAGCTCGCCACAGAGGTGACGTCGCTGGTACCCGGTGTCACGATGCGCTATGCGTTCAACGGTTCGGTTCCCGGGTTCGGCTCCTATGAGGACGCGCTAGCAGCCGCACCCGCGGAACGCCTCACCGATCAACCGCGTGGTGGTCCGATGCTCTACTCGTCCGGTACCACCGGGCGCCCCAAAGGGATCAAGGTTGACGAGCCGCAGGTTCAGGTGGACGATCCCTCTGCCGACGTGCTGGTGCCGTTCCTCCAGCACGTTCTCGGGCTGGGCGCCGAGGACACCTACCTCTCCCCGGCCCCGCTGTATCATACGGCACCGTTGCGCTGGGCCGGTGCGATTCACGCGCTCGGCGGAACCGTGGTGGTGATGCGGAAGTTCGATGCGGAGGCACTGCTGGAGCACATCGAGCGATACCGGGCGACCGCGGTGCAGGTCGTACCGACGATGTTCGTGCGCATGCTGAAGCTGCCCGAAGAGAACCGGAACCGGTACGACGTGTCGAGTCTCCGGGTCGCGGTACATGCTGCGGCGCCGTGCCCCACGGAGGTCAAGCAAGCGATGATGGACTGGTGGGGCGACATCGTCTACGAGTACTACGGGTCCACCGAGGGCCACGGTCTCACGCTGATCACCCCGCAGGAGTGGCGCCAGAAGCCGGGTTCGGTGGGTAAGGCCATGCTCGGGTCGCTACACGTGTGTGACGAGTCCGGCGCGGAGCTGCCTCCCGGGCACACAGGTCTGGTGTACTTCGAGCGGGACGAGCTGCCGTTCCGGTATCACAACGACCCGGAGAAGACGAGAGACGCCCAGCACCCGGAGCATCCCAACTGGACCACGGTCGGGGATGTGGGATATGTGGACGAGGACGGCTATCTCTTCCTCACCGACCGCAAGTCGTTCGTGATCATCTCGGGTGGCGTCAACATCTACCCGCAAGAGGTCGAGAACGCGCTGACTCCGCACACGAAGGTCCTCGACGCGGCCGTGATCGGTGTGCCCGACGCCGAGATGGGCGAGCAGGTGAAGGCGGTCGTGCAACCCGCGGAGGGCGTGACGCCCGGACCCGAGCTGGCGAGCGAGCTGATCGACTACCTACGGGACCGTATCGCGCACTACAAGGTGCCGAGCAGCGTCGACTTCGTCGACGAGCTACCGCGCACACCGACCGGCAAGCTCGTCAAACGCGAGCTACGTGAGCGGTACGTGGGCGCGGCCTCGTAGTACCGGAGTGCGGATGCCTCATCCCGTGCTCGAGTAGTTCGGCTCGACACCGTCGAGCCGGTATGTCCGGCGTGGTCCGGTAAGTCCCGGTGCCGATGCCGTTCACGTCACATATCGCACCCTTTCCGTGGACGGCATCGGCACCGATCCTTGGGCGGCACGGCGCCCGGGTCCGGTGCTGGCGCGGACGCCCGGCACCGGCGACGCGTCGGGGTTGCGCATCCGGAAGCCGCAATGATCCGGCATCTAGTTGAATATATATTAAAAATACGGTATCGTTCGTGCAGAGATGCGAAGGTGCCACTCGACCGGTGCGCCTCCAGTGCGTCGGCGTTCCCGTCAGCTGTATCTGTCTGCGGAGGAGCTATGTCGTTCAAGGACGAAGACGAAGTCGCACGGTATATCGGCGGCATTTTCCAGGAAGCCTTCAAGGATGAGGAGCTCGGGCCGACGCTGGCGGACACCGGCCTCGTCGTGAGCTTCCGGTACACCGAACCCGATGCGGCCCTGACCGTCGATATGGGTAACCACCAGGTGTACCAGGGAGAGCGGGACGACGTGGATCCTTCAGCCACGATGTACATGAAGGCCGAGACGGCCAACGCGTACTGGCAGGGCGCGGTGAACCTGCCGTTCGCCATCGCCCGCGGAAAGGTGACTGTGGAAGGGAATGTGGCCAGCCTGCTGAAGCTGGCCCCGCTCGGAAGCAAGTTGTTTTCCGTATACACCGGCATGCTCGAGCGTGACGGTCGTCAGGATCTACTGGTAGACAAGTAAGTTTCGCACCGGCATCCGGGATCGGGCGGCCTCGGCGTGCGCGTCCGTTGCCGGAGGAGGTGCCACGTCTCGGTATACGCTTCGGGTCGTCCGTGCAGGGCGTCCCGAACCGAACTCCCACTGGAGAGTCGATGGTTGCGACGGGCGAACAGCGTACGTACAGCAGTGTTTCCGTGTCACCGTTGTCCTTCTGGGCAACGACAGCGGAGGAACGCGAGGAGAGCTTCCGCCTGCTCCGGGAACACGACCCGGTCAGCTGGCAGCACCCGCTCGAAGGCTCGCTGATGCCGCCCCAGCAGCAGGGCATCTGGGCCGTGGTGCGTCACGAGGACATCGTGTACGTCAGCAAGAATCCCGAGATCTTCTCCTCGGCGCAAGGTGTGCAGCAGGAAGAGGTTCCGGGCGACATCCTTGCCGCCGCGGAGTCGTTCCTCGGGATGGATGCGCCGGAACACAGCAGGCTGCGCCGGCTGGTCAGCGCTGCCTTCACCCCGAAGCAAGTGGCCAAGATCGAGGATCAGATCAAGAACCAGGCCGAGCAGATCGTCGATGACTTGCTCGCGACCGGGGATTGCGACTTCGTCGAGCAGGTGTCCAAACGCCTTCCGATGTGGACGATCTACGAGATGATGGGGTTGGACCCCGCGAAGCGGGAGGCCGCTGCCGCGGCCGCCGACGGGATGGTCTCGTGGGCGGATGAGGACGTGGCCGCGGGCCGCGAGCCGGGTCAGGTGCTCAACGAGTCGCTGGTGACCCTGCTTTCCACCGGGATGGAGTTCGCCGAACACCGGCGGAAGAACCCGGCGAACGATCTCATGACCAATCTCGTTCAGGCGGAGATCGATGGTGAGAAGCTGACCGACGAGGAGATCGGCGCGTTCTTCGTACTACTGTCCGTCGCGGGTAACGACACCACCCGGAACACGATCACGTTGACGATGAAGGCCCTGTGCGACTTCCCGGAGCAGCGCGATCTGTTGCTGGAGGACTTCGAGGGACGGATCGATACGGCCATCGAGGAGTTCGTGCGATGGGTGACGCCGGTGATGACCTTCCGGCGGACCGTGACGCAGGACACCGAGCTGCGCGGGCGGCAGATCTCGGCAGGCGAGTGGGTGGTCATGTTCTATTCCTCGGGTAACCGGGACGAAAGCGTGTTCACCGACCCGCACCGCTTCGACGTCACACGGCGCCCCAATCCCCATGTCGCTTTCGGTGGCGGGGGCCCGCATTTCTGTCTCGGCAACATGCTCGCCAAGACACAGCTGCGAGCGATCTTCGATCAGCTGCTGCATCGGGCGCCGAAGCTGGAGGTCGGTGAGCCGAGTTACCTGGTCGGGAACTTCGTGCGTGGCGTCAAGAGCATGCCGTGCCGTCTGGGCTGACGCTGCCTGAGCCTCACCAGCGCGGTGATCGCGGCGGTCCGGACATGCGTGCTCGGATGCCCTGGTAACGGAGCCGCCCCAGCCCGCCGCACCCCGGCTCGACTGCGCGTGACTGCGCTTGCCCCGGGGTGCGACGGGCTGGGGCGGAGTACGGAGCGGCGCACGAAGGGGAACGACTGTCCCGGGGTCACCGGCCGCGGAATACGGGCGCGCGCTTCTCGTGGAACGCGGTGACGCCTTCTTCGAAGTCGGCGGAGGCGAACAACGTGGTTTGCAGTTCCACTTCGTCCTCGAGCACCGCGTTCGGATCCCGGGGCCAGCTGGCCAGCATCGACTTGATGCCCGCCAGGGCGAGCGGGGGGCCGCCGGCGATCGAGCCCGCTGCGTCGATCGCACGCTTCGTGCACGCGCCGGGTGGCACGAGCTCGTCCACAAGCCCCATCGAGTGCGCGTCCGTACCGGAGAGGCGATCCGGAAAGAGCATCAGCTGCCGTGCCCGCGCGAGCCCCACGCGCGCCGGGAGCGAGGCGAAAATACCCATGTCACCCGCGAGACCGACGGCGGTGAACGTGGTGTTGAACGTGACGTCCTCCGCGGCGACGACCCGATCGCACGCGAGTGCGAGAGCCGCGCCCGCGCCGAACGCGAACCCTTCGACGGCGGCGATCACGGGTTTGGGGCCGTTCCAGATCGCGCGGATGACGCGCTGTGCGGCCTCGGCACGGGGCCTCGTCGCCTCGGGTTGCTGGCGTCGCATCGTGGAGATGTCGCCACCGGCGCAGAAGCATCCTCCGGCGCCGGAAAGCACGACACAACGGACGGCTGGTTCGGCCTGAGCGGCTTCGAGGGACTCGGCAAGCGCGACACGGAGCTCGAGGTCGATCGCGTTCCGCTTACCGGGACGGTTCAGCGTGACCTGGCGCACCGTCCCGTGATCGGAGGTCACCACGCTGTCGCCGCTGTTGTCATGGTGCGTCATGCGCTGGGCCTACTCTCCTGTGAATTTCGGGGTTCGGCGTTCCAGGACAGCAGCGAGCCCTTCGCGGGCGTCGTTCGTTCCGGACAGCTCGGACACCGTGCGGGCTTCCTCCGGTAGCCGGGACTCCAGCGACGCGCCTGTACCGTTCCACAGCAGTCGCTTCGTAGCACCGAGCGCTCGTGGTGCGCTCGCGGCGAGGGTCCGCGCGAGTTCACGGGCCTCGCTGCCGAGGGCGTCGTCCGGGACGACGGTCGTGACGAGGCCGAGATCCAGCGCCTCGGCAGCGGTGAGCGTGGGGTTCGTCAGCAGGATCTCCATCGCCTTTCGGAATCCCACGATCCGGGGCAGCGTCACCGACGTCCCGGCGTCGGGTGCCATTCCGACCCGGACCGCACCCGACATGAACCTGGCCGACTCGGCCGCGACCACGAGATCGGCCGCGCACACGAGGCCGAATCCCCCGCCACCTGCCGCGAAACCGTGCGCCGCGACGATGACCGGCGCCTCGAGCTGCGTCAGTCCCGCCGTGGCGAGTTGCAGCCAGGATGTCGCCGTACGCAGGTACTCGGGGAGGGCCTCGCCTTTGCTCGCGAACGTGTCCACATCACCGCCCGCGCAGAAGTTCTTCCCCTCGCCGGAGAGGAGCACGACGCGGACCCGTGGCTCGCTGTGGCACCGCAGTACCGCGTCGTGCAGTGCCTTGAGCAGCTCGACGTTCATTCCGTTGGAGGCGTCCGGCCTGTTCAGCCGGATGCGAGCGACTCCGTCGGCGTCGAGGTCGAGCAGTACCGGACCCTCGTCGACCGGCTCAACTGTCATGATCACTCCCGTGTCGTGTGGTGGAGGTGCCGGTGGTCGGGTCCGACGCACCGGTGGTGATGTGCTCGACCACCGTCGCCGTCTCCAGGGCCAGGCCGTCGTCCAGGCTCATCGCCGATCCCTGGTGCACGAGTCGCTTGATCGTGCCGAGCGTCTCCCTGTCCATCGACGCGACGTGCGTGGCGAACGCGCGAACCTCCGCGTCGAAGTCGGCCGGGGAGACGCACCGGTAGGCAAGGCCCCACTCCACCGCCTGCTCACCGGAAATGCGATCGCCGGTGAGCAGGTGCCCGAGTGCCCGTTGCTTGCCCACCAGCCGGGGCAGTCGCTGGGAGCCGCCGCCACCCGGAACCTGCGCGGCCTTCACATGGTGGTCCGCGATCCGCGCGTCTTCGGCAACGAGCGCGATGTCGCAGGCCTGCATCAACTCGAACCCGCCGGCCACGGCATACCCTCGCACCGCCGCGATGACGGGTACGGAGAGGCGGGCGATGCCCGAGCATGCCCGGTGGAAGTGCTCGAAGAGGGAGCGCAGGGCCGACGGACCGTCGGCGGACAGGCGCTGCACCTCGTGCACGTCGCCGCCTGCGCAGAAGTTCCCGCCCGCTCCCTCGATCACGATGGCGGCGACGTCCGGGCCGAGCTCGCGCAGTGCGGAGTCGAGGCCGCGGGCGAGGTCGATCGTGACGGCGTTCATCGCGTCGGGGCGGTCGAGGGTGATGTATCCGACCGCTCCCTCGCGGCGGGTGCGCACGGCACCCGCCGAATCGTGCTCTGCTTGCGTGCTCATGGGGTTGTGCACTCCAGGGTTGGCCCGGCGACGCGACGCGTGGCCGCGGGCACCGGCGCGGTGTGCCCGGGCGTTCCTACGGGACGTATCGCACGACCGATTCCACGACACATGCCGGCTTGTCGCTCTCCTCGATCTCGATGGTGGTGGAGAGCGTGACCTGGACTGTGCCGTCGGTCTCGGCGGCGTCGGCGATGCGAGAGTTGGCACGGAGCCGGGCCCCGACCGGGGCGGGGGCGGGAAAGCGCACCTTGTTCAGACCGTAGTTGATTGCCATCGTCACGCCGTCCACACGGTACAGCTGCTGCAGGAACGACGGCAGCAGGGACAGTGTCAGCAGCCCGTGCGCGATCGTCCTGCCGAACGGCCCGTCCTTGGCGCGCTCCGGATCCACGTGGATCCACTGGTGGTCACCGGTGGCCTCGGCGAACCGGTCGATACGTGGCTGGTCGACGACCGCCCACTCCGTCGTACCCAGCTCCTCGCCCGCTGCCGCGGGAAGCTCGAACGGGCTGGCGAAGACCCTCATCCGACCCCTACTTTCCTGTTTCGTTCACTTTTAAATTTATGATAAAATAATCTGGCGTGCCCGTCAACGTGGCACGCAGCTGCCCGGAAGGAGGGGTGATGGAGCTCGGCCTCGAAGGTGTCAGGGTGCTGGTGACCGGAGGTGCATCCAATATCGGCAGGGGTATCGTGCACGGCTTCGCAGCCGAGGGTGCCCGCATCGTCATCTGCGATATCGATGGCGAGCAAGCGGCGAAGGTGCGCGAGGAGGCGTTGTCGCACGGTGCCAAGGCTGCCGAGGTCGCCGTGGTCGACCTGACCGCCGAAGAGTCCGGAAGCCGGGCGGTGGGCAGCATCGTCGACCTGTGGGGCGGGATCGACGTCCTTGTCAACAACGCGGGATGGACCGCACCGGCATTCATCACCGAGGACGTGGACCGCGGGCGGTGGCTGCGCACCGTGGAGATCAACCTGCTGTCGGCCGTGGACTGCACGCAAGCAGCGGTGCACGAGATGCGGTCGGCCGGGGGTGGCTCCATCGTGGCGATCTCCAGCGATGCGGCCTTCGGCGAGCACCGCCAGGGTGTCTACGGCGCGGCCAAAGCGGGCATGATCGCCCACGCCCGGACCGTCGCGAAGGAGCACGGGCGCGACGGGATCCGATCCAATGTGGTTTGTCCCGGTCTCGTGCTTCCGGACGGGGATGAGGCTGTCGGGGCGGACAGCCTCTGGTCAGCGGGGCGGGACGCTGTCTTCACAGACAAGCAGGTCGAGTCGCTACGCAAGGGTATACCGCTGCGCAGGTTGACGACTCCGGGCGATGTGGCCAACGCGGTTGTCTGGCTCTCCTCGGAGCGGGCGGCGCGGCAGGTAACGGGGCAGGTCTTCTCCGTCAGCGGCGGTTTCGCCATGCCGTGACCGGCGCGCCTGGTCGTGCGGATCACATATACACAGAATTTATCCTATATTAAACTTGTTGCGATGCCAGCCGAGTAGAGGAGGACAGATGGCCGAGGCCTTCATTGTCGATGCGCAGCGTAGCCCGGTGGGCCGCCGGCGAGGTGGCCTGTCCGCGGTCCACCCGGCCGACCTCGGCGCGCACGTGATCCGCGGACTCGTCGAGCGGACCGGTGTCGACCCCGCGGCGATCGACGATGTGATCTTCGGTTGCCTCGACACCATCGGCGCGCAAGCCGGTGACATCGCGCGTACGAGTGCGCTGGCCGCGGGGGTGCCCGAGTCCGTTCCCGGTGTCACGGTGGATCGTCAGTGCGGTTCCTCGCAGCAGGCGGTGCACTTCGCCGCGCAGGCCGTGATGAGCGGGACCGCCGAGCTCGTCCTGGCGGGCGGTGTGCAGAACATGAGCCAGTACCCGATACTCAGCTCGTTCCAGGCGGGCGAGCCGTACGGCGCATCGGACCCGTGGACGGGCTGTGCGGGATGGGAATCGCGTTACGGGGAGCAGGAGATTTCGCAGTTCCGCTCCGCCGAGATGATCGCTGATGAGTACGGCATCTCCCGCCCGGAGATGGAGCGGTTCGCGCTGGAGAGTCACCGGCGTGCCGTCCGGGCCGGGGAGGACGGCCGGTTCGATCAGGAGCTGCTGCCGCTCGACGGTGTGCAGCGTGACGAGGGGCCGCGGGCCGATACCTCACCGGACAAGATGGCCGAGCTCGAGCCCGTGGTCCCGGACGGCCGGATAACGGCTGCCGTGGCGAGCCAGATCTCCGACGCCGCGGCCGCGATGCTTGTCGCGTCGGAAGAGGCGGTACGCGCGCACGGCCTGACGCCGCGGGCCCGCGTGCACCACCTGTCGGTACTCGGCTCGGATCCGGTCAACCTCCTGACCGCCCCGATACCCGCCACACGGCGCGCGCTGGCCAGGACGGGGCTGGGTGTGGACGACATCGACCTGTTCGAGTGCAACGAGGCGTTCGCCAGTGTGGTGCTCGCGTGGCAGCGGGAGCTCGGCGTGGATCCGGAGAGGGTCAACGTCAACGGCGGCGCGATAGCGCTCGGTCACCCGCTCGGTGCGACCGGTGCCCGGCTGATGACGACCATGCTCCACGAGCTCGAGCGCACCGGCGGCCGGTTCGGTCTGCAGACCATGTGCGAGGGCGGAGGACAGTCCAATGTGACCATCATCGAACGGCTGGGATGATTGCCATGGAGCGGAAGCTCTACGACGATACGCACGAGCAGTACCGGGAGACAGTGCGAACGTTCCTGCAGAAGGAGGTCGTTCCGTACCACGAATCGTGGGAAGCCGACAGGTGGATCGATCGCACGGTATTCGCCAGGGCGGCCGGCCACGGGATCTACGGTCTGCAGATCCCCGAGGCATACGGCGGTGCCGGGGAGCAGGACTACCGCTTCCGCATGGTGGCCGCGGAGGAGATCGCCAAGGCGCACACGATCTCCTTCGCGGTGACCATCGCGCTGCAGGACGACCTGGTACTGCACTACCTGCTCGACCTCACCACCGAGGAGCAGCGCCTGCGATGGCTGCCGGGCATCGCCCGGGGCGAGCTGATCGGGGCGCTGGCGATGAGCGAGCCGGGAGCAGGCAGTGACCTGCGGGGAATTCGAACGACTGCGCGTCGCGACGGCGACGAGTGGATCCTGAACGGGCAGAAAACCTTCATCAGCAGCGGGATCATGGCCGATCTCGCGATCGTCGCCGCGCGAACCGATCCCGACGCAGGCTCGAACGGGTACAGCCTGTTCGTCGTGGAGAAGGACATGCCGGGTTTCCGGCGAGGCAGGAAGCTGGACAAGATCGGACTGCCTGCGCAGGACACCGCGGAACTGTACTTCGACGACGTCCGGGTGCCGTCGGGCAACCTGCTCGGCGTCGAAGGCCGGGGATTGCAGCACCTGATGAGCCACCTTCCCCGCGAACGCCTCGGCGTCACCGTCAAGTCCCTCGCGAACTGCCGGGCGGTGTTCGACGTGACGCGGCAGTACTGCGCCGAGCGCCAGGCATTCGGCCGGTCGATCGCTGAGTTCCAGCACGTTCGTTTCGAGCTCGCCGAGATGGCCACGGAGATCGATGTCGCGCAAGCCTATGTCGACGACTCGGTGCGCGCGTACAACGCGGGCGAGCTGACGGCGGTGGACGCGGCCAAGGGGAAGTGGTACGTGAGCGAGCTGCAGAAACGGATCATGGATCGCTGCCTGCAGCTGCACGGGGGCTACGGCTACATGACCGAGTACGCGGTCGCCCGGGCGTTCGTGGACACACGCGTGCAGACCATCTACGGCGGAACCACCGAGATCATGAAGGAGCTGATCGGGCGCGATCTCGTGGGTTGATCCGGCGCCCGGCGGCAGCGCCGGACGGTGCGCCCGAACCACCCGCGAGCTCGTCCGGTAGGCAACCAGCACAGCAGGAGCACGCATGCACGTCGAGTACGACAGGCTCTTCATCGGTGGCGACTGGGTCGCACCCAGCTCGGCGTCACGGATCGACGTGACGTCGGCAAGCACCGAAGAACCGATCGGCCGGGTACCCGGGGCACGCGAGGAGGATGTCGGGGCCGCGGTCAACGTCGCCCGCCGGGCCTTCGACGATCCCGCGGGCTGGTCCGGTTGGCAGGCAGGCGAGCGGGCGGCCGCCATGGAGCGGTTGGCTGACGAGCTGGTAGCGCGCAGCGAGGAGACCGTGCGCCGCGTCAGTAGCCAGAACGGGATGCCGGTGAGTATCGGCGAGCAGAGTGAGGCGCTGTTCCCGTCCTTGCTGTTGGGGTACTACGCCACCCTGATCCAGGAGCAACCCGGCGAGGAGCGCCGGCCGGCGTTCGTGGCAGGCACCACCGTTGTGCGGCGTGATCCGGTCGGTGTGGTGGCTGCGGTCGTGCCGTGGAACTTCCCGCAGTCGTTGAGCTTCTTCAAGATCGCCCCGGCGCTCGCCGCCGGCTGTACGGTGGTGCTCAAGCCTGCGCCGGAGACGGTTTTGGACGCGTTCGTCATCGCCGAAGCGGCCGAAGCGGCAGGCTTGCCGCCGGGTGTGATCAACATCGTTCCCGGCGATCGGGAGGTCGGTGCCGCGCTTGTCGCGCATCCCGGGGTGGACAAGGTGTCGTTCACGGGCTCGACCGCTGCCGGACGCGCGATCGGCGAGGTATGCGGGCGGCTGCTCCGGCCGGTCACGCTGGAGCTGGGCGGGAAGTCGGCTGCGATCGTGCTGGATGACGCCGACCTGCCGTCGAGGTTCGAAAGCCTGTTCCAGGCGACCCTGATGAACAGCGGCCAGACGTGCTACGTGGGAACGCGGATCCTGGCTCCGCGGAATCGCTACGACTCGGTGGTCGAGGCGTTGACGGCGATGGTGCGTGCACTGAAGCTGGGTGATCCGCTGGATCCCGCCACCGAGCTCGGCCCGCTGGTCAGCGAGCGGCAACGCGACCGCGTCGAGGCCTATATCAGTGCCGGCCGGTCCGAGGGTGCGCGGCTGGTCAGTGGCGGCAAGCGACCGGCGGAGTTCGACAGGGGATGGTACGTCGAGCCGACCGTGTTCGCTGACGTGGACAACGACTCGACCATCGCCAGGGAGGAGATCTTCGGCCCCGTACTGTCCGTGATCCCGTACAGCACGGTCGACGAGGCGGTCGCCATCGCGAACGACTCCGAGTACGGTCTCGGCGGTAGCGTGTGGTCGGCCGACCCCGAGCGTGCCGAGTCGGTCGCCGCGCGGGTACAGACGGGATCGATCGGGATCAACAACTACATGCTCGACCCCGGAGCGCCGTTCGGGGGCGTCAAGGCGAGCGGCATCGGCCGTGAACTCGGTCCCGAGGGACTCGAGGCCAACCAGGTGACCAAGTCGATCTACCTGGAACCATGACCGCGCGGGGGTGTCCCGCGGCTGTTCGGCCCACGGCTCGTGATCACTACCGGGTAGAACTGCCGACAGTCACGGTCGCGTTCGGCCGCGGCTCCGCTCCCTCTGTCGAGTCAGGACCGACGGCGCTGAGCGTCATACCGCCGGATTCCTGGGAGCCGGTGCGTACGAGCGATGCGCGTTGTCCACAGTACAGCGGGCGTAGTACGCGGTGGCGGATATGCGTGACCGGCCACGGATGGTCTTCGAGCCGTACCAGCTCGGCCAGCGCCAGCGTCATCAGGGGTCCGTGGACGACCAGTCCGGGATAGCCTTCCACCCGTGTCGCGTAGGGCCAGTCGTAGTGGATCCGATGCGGGTTCGAGGTCGCCGCGCTGAAGCGCATGAGGAGCGTCGGGTCGGTGGCCAGCTCCCACTCCCATGCCGCGTGACGATGCAGCGGCGACCCGGCTGGGATGAGGCCGGACGCGCTGTCCGGTGTGGCGGCGTCGTCACCGGCCGCGCCGCCTTCGCGGAACACGAGGTCCTGGGTCTCGTCCACGGCACAGGCACCGTCCTCGTTGAACAGCCGGGTACGTACCTCGACGAGTACGAGGTTGCCGCTGCGGCCGGACTTCTCCTCGACCGAGGTCACCCGCGACTCGCGGCGGACGGTACTGCCGACGGTGATGCCTGCGTGGAAGCTGGCGGACCCGCCCGCGAACATGCGCCGGGGAAGGTCGATCGGGGGCAGGAACGAGCCGCGCCGCGGATGCCCGTCGACACCGATCTCCGCGGATACCGGCCACCGTGCCAGGGCGACCCAGTGCCACAGCGGCGGCAACTCGTCGCCGACGCCCGGGGCGGCGAGGCCGTCGTCGAGAAGCGCGGCCAGCGCTGCCACCGGCGCGTGCTCGACCACCTCGTCGGTGACGACCGTGTGCGGCTCCCACGACACGAAGCTCACATGAACCTTCCGCCGGTGACTTCCAGGACCGTGCCGGTCATGTAGGAGGACAGGTCCGAGGCGAGGAAGAGCGCGACCGAAGCGACCTCGCCCGGCTCTCCCGCGCGCTGCATGGGGATCTCGTGCATCTTGCCCTCCCAGACGTGCTCCGGCATGGCCGTGGTCATCGGTGTGGCGATCAATCCGGGCTGTATCGCGTTGACCCGGACGCCGTGGTGCGCCATTTCCTTGGCGGCCGCCTTGGACAGCCCGACGATGCCTGCCTTGGCCGCGGAGTAGTTCGTCTGCCCGGCCATACCGACCTTGCCGGAGAGCGAGGAGACGTTGACGACAGCTCCGCTGCGCTGCTCGCGCATGATCGCTGCCGCCTGCCGGGTGCCGTTCCAGCAGCCCTTGAGGTGCACGTCGACGACCTGGTCGAACTGCTCCTCGGTCATGGTCCGCATGGTCGCGTCCCTGGTGACGCCAGCGTTGTTGACCATGACGTCCACCGAACCGGTGAGATCGGTCGCGGCACGCAGTAGCGCGTCGATATCGGCGGGCCGGGTGACATCGCACGGTTGCGCGCGGGCCGTTTCGGTGCCGCCGAGCTCGGTGACCGCGGTCTCCGAAGCGTCCCCGTCGAGATCGCCGAGCACGACACGGGCACCCTCTCGTACGAAGCGTTGCGCGATCGCGAAGCCGATTCCCCGAGCCGCTCCCGTGATCACCGCGGTCCGCCCGTCCAGCAGTCCCACGCCGGTTACCTCCCCTCGTTGTCCTGTGCCTCGCGCGCGATCAGCTGCGCGGCGATGACGTTGCGCTGGATCTCGTTGGTGCCTTCGCCGAGGATCATCAGCGGTGCGTCCCTGAAGTAGCGCTCGACGTCGAACTCCTTCGAGTAGCCGTATCCTCCGTGCACGCGCATGGCGTCCAGGGCGACCTGCATCGCGTTCTCCGAGGCGAACAGCTTGGCCATGCCGGCTTCCATGTCCGTGCGCTCTCCCGCGTCCAGGCACGCGGCGGCATCCACCGTCATGAGCCGGGACGCCCGCACCTTGGTCGCCATGTCCGCGAGGAGGTTGCCCACCGACTGGTGCTTCCAGATCGGTTTGCCGAACGACTCGCGTTGCTGGGAGTAGGCCACGGCCTCGGTGAGAGCCGCCTGGCCGACCCCGACCGCGCGTGCGGCTACCTGGATGCGTCCGACCTCGAGGCCGCGCATCATGTGCGCCCAGCCCTTGTTCGGCTCGCCGCCGAGAACGGCGCTGGTCGGCACCCGGGCGGCGTCGAAGACGACCTCGCAGGACTCCACACCGCGGTAGCCGAGTTTGGGCAGGTTCGGCGACACCTCGACCCCCTCACCGGCCTCGACCAGTACCACGCTCATTCCGCGGTGTGCCGGTTCCGCCTCCGGGTCGGTGATGCAGAGCAGCCCGATCAGCCCGGAGTGGCGGGCGTTGGAGATCCACATCTTGGATCCGTTGATCACCAGCTCGTCACCGTCGGCCCGGGCCTGCGTACGCATCGCCTGGAGGTCGCTGCCACCGCCGGGTTCGGTCAGGGCCATCGTGGCGCGCAGGCTGCCGTCAGCCATGCGCGGCAGGTAGGCATCGCGCTGTTCCGGGGTCCCGAAGTGCCTGATCAGGTAGGTGATGACCGAGTGCCCGCCGATCGCCCCTGCCAGGCTCATCCAGCCGCGTGCCAGCTCCTCGGTCACGAGCGCGAAGCACGCTGTGCTGACATCCACGCCGCCGTGTTCCTCGGGCGCCAGCAGACCGAAGAACCCGAGCTTCTTCATCTCCTCGATGAACTCCTCGGGGTAGATGTCGCCCGGCTCGTACTCGCGTACCTTCGGGCGGACGCGCTGGTCGACGAACTCGGCGACCAGCGCGACCATGTCGCGCTCCTCCTGGCTCAACATACTGGTCGCCGCCGTCATGGTGCCTCCTGCTCGGTGCGGGACAGCCGCAGGATCCTGCGTGCCCTCTCGACTACGGGTTTGTCGACCATCTGGCCGTCCAGTACGGCGACTCCATCGTGCCGTTCGGCGTCGACGACCGCACGAGCCCATCGCAGCTCGCTTTCCGTCGGACTCAAGCCTTCGGTGACGATGGGAATCTGCCGTGGATGGATGCACAACTTGCCTGCGAAGCCGAGCCGTGCCGCGAGGGCGGTCTCCTCGCGCAACGGCGCATCGTCGGTCAGCTGACCGCATACACCGTCAACGGGTGGCGCGAGCCCGGCGACCGCGGACGCGAGCACCAGCGCCGTGCGCGGGTACGCCATCGCGGTCGCATCACTCGCCGCCACTCCGAGTTGCGCCGCGAGGTCGAAGCTACCGAAGGCGAGCCGTTCCACTCCGCTCGCCATGGCGAGACTCTCTGCTCCGGACACGCCCTTGGCCGTCTCGATGAGCGCGACGGCACACGAGCCGGGTGCCAGGAGGGTGGTGAGTTGCTCGATGCTCGCCGCGTCTTCGCTCTTGGGCACCATGACGATGCACTCGCGGCTGCCGACCATGGAAATGTCATCGGCGTGCCACTCGGTATCCGGCGGATTCACGCGGACGGCGGCCGGGTGACCGGTGTCGAGCCACTCCGCGGCGGCCGACCGGGCATCGTGCTTGCGTGGCTCTGCCACAGCGTCCTCGAGGTCGATGACCACCACGTCCGGGGACGCGGCCTCCGCCTTCGCGAAGCGATCCGGGGCGTCGCCGGGCACGAACAACCATGTCCGCGCGTCGCGCGCCCGTTCTACGGCTGAGCTCATCGGGCGGCCGGGCCTGTCGTTGTGAGCGATGCGGAGGAGCTCGCACCCCGACGCCGGTGTCGGTCCGACGGCGACCGGCCGTGGGCGGTTCGGAGCGGGACGGCCCCGGGGCCGGAGGCAGGAGCTGCGTCGGAGTGGGCTGTCTTCGCGTGGTTCGACACGTGCTTGCTTTCCGTCTCGGAGGGTGGGCATGACGTGCGCTCGTGTAGACACCGAGGGCGCATCGATGTGCCTACAAAATTGAATATAGATTATATGAACTGCGATGTGCAACTGGCGCGTTCTCGCGTGTGACCGGCTGCACCATCCGGTTCCGGTGATGGCTGCGGCAGTGGATCGCTCTGCGCCGCCTGTCCGTGGGCCGGCGGGAACATGCTTGGCGCGGGCCGGGTGGTGCGGTGTCGTACACCGAGTACGTATGGCAGCACCGCGAATCACCGCCCGTGCCAGCGAAAATCCGGCTGAGCCCTCCTTGCCGGGACACAAGACACGAACGGGTGAATGTTCTGTGTCACCCCATTTCAGGGGTAGTGGGCACATGCGCGACCTGGCAGCTTGTCGGCTGTTGAGCAGCTCACAACGCAACAAGGTATGACCAGGAACGCAGGTATGGATCGACTCTACGGCTCGTCGCTGTCCAGGCTCCCCGACCTCGACCCCGACCCCGACCTCGACAGTTGACACGCCGTGAGCGCCCGACCAGCGGCCGTCATCACCTCGCGGAGGAACAGTTCACCCGCTGGATTTCCAAGGCCTATCAGGGAGGTCTTCATTCATGGCCAAACACAGCGCGAACGCACGTCACGCCCGTGACGGCAACCGTCCGAACAAGCCCGGCGCGGGGGACACTGATTCCACGTCTGCCGGTTCGGAGGGATTTGCTGGGGGGCTCGCATCCGTTGGCGGGCACCTCGCCGACCGGCGCCGGTTCCTCGGTTACCTGCTGGCCGCGCCCACCGTGGTGGCGGCCGCCCAGCTGGGCGGGTCCCTGCTCGGCTCGCAGTCGGCGGGCGCGGCGCAGCCGGTGCCGTCGAACCCGCAGGTCGCCGACAACTACGATCTCAGCGACGCGATATACGACGCGGCGAAGCCCACGTCCGACCTGATCACGGTCCAGGTCCACTCGGACGGCACCGTCTCGCACGAGATGGTCCGCACCGAGGTCGGCCAGGGCGTCCAGACCGCGATCGCGATGCTGATCGCCGAGGAGATGGACATTCCGATCGAGAAGGTCAATGTCACGCATGCCCCCGCCCGTCCCGAGCTGGTGTGGAACCAGCTCACCGGCGGATCGACCGCCATCGGCTCGCAGTTCACCCCCGTGCGGGTGGCCGCCGCGATCGCCAAGGGCCGGCTCCTGGATGCGGCGGCAGCCAAGTGGGACCTCGCGAAGTCGGAGCTGACCGCCCACGCCGGGAGGGTCCTCCGCCCGAGCGGGCAGGCCTTGTCCTTCGGGGAGCTGGCGGAGGCGGCCGCCGTCACGGAGAACAAGAAGGTATCGACCGAGCTCAAGCCGGATTCGGACTTCAAGGTCATCGGCAAGCCGCAACGGCGCGTCGATGCGATGGATATCGTCACCGGCCAAAAGGAATTCGCCACGGACATGGAGATGCCGGACGCCTTGCCCACCATGGTGTGCCGGCCGCCGACGATCAACGGCACCGTCAAGTCCGTCAACAACGCTGACGAGGTCCAGAACATGCCCGGCGTGACCGACGTGGCGACGATCACCACCGGGGTGGCCGTGCGCGCCAAGACGTTCGGTCAGTGCGTCGACGCGATCCACGCATTGGACGTGAGCTGGAACGGCGGGCCGGTGGAAGGCACCTCCGACACCTCGATCGAGAAGGAGCTGAAGGACGCCCACCCACCGTGGGTCATCCCCGGCACACCGGGGACCAAGGCGTTCGAGAGGGAGTACACCTTCGCCTTCACCAACAACGCCCCCTTGGAACCCGCCACGGCGATCGCCGACGTCAAGGAAGACAGCGCGGAGATCTGGGCGGCCGCGAAACTTCCGATCACGGCCCAGGGCGAAATCGCGTCCCTGTTGGGCTTGCCGGCCACCGCGGTGACGTTCAACGTGGTGGGCTCGGGCGGCTCCTTCGGCCGCAGGTTGTTCAATGATGGCCCCCTCGACGCGGCCGAGGCGTCGCAGAAGATGGGCAAGCCGGTGCGGCTGATGTGGCACCGTGCCGATGAGTACCGGCACGGACGCGGGCGCCCGATGCAAGTGTCGAAGATCCGCGCCTTCCACGACGGCGAGGTGGTGCACTCCCTCGAGAATCGCTACACCAGCGTGTTCACCGACTTCGGGCACGGGTTCGGCGATCTGATGGCCCAGTACTATACATCGGTGAACCCCGACACACCCCTGGCTACCAACCCAGGCTCGGCCCTGGCCCTTTCGCAAACGATCTTCGAGTTGACCGCGGTCTGGCCGTACAGCATGGGTCCCACCAAGCAGCTGCTCATGGAGGTCAGGCAGCCGACGGAATCCACAGGGACGGAGCACAACCTCACCACCTTCAACACCACCGCCATGCGCCAGGTGTACAACCCCAACGTGGTCGCCGCTCAAGAGCTGTTCGTCGACGAGCTGGCCAATGAGATGGGCAGGGATCGCTACGAGTTCCGTCGGGAGTTCGCCAAGGACGACAAGTTCCGCGAGGTGATCGAGAAGGTTGCCGAAGCCGGCAACTGGGGCCGGTCGCTGCCGGACGGCGTTGCGCAGGGCATCGGAGTGCACGAAGAGTACAAGCAGCACGCGGCGTGCTTGGTCGAGGTCGACTGCCGGCCGGAGACGGTCAACCGGAAGATCCCGGGTGGGACAACCGGACCGCGGGTTTTGCGTGTGGTCTTCGTGAGCACCGTCGCCAGGCACCTGGTGAACCCGCTGGGCGCGGAGGCGCAGCTGCAGGGCGGAATCATGGACGGCATCTCCCTGGCGCAGACCAACAGCCTGCACCTGAAGGACGGGGCCTTCCTGGAAGGCAGCTACGACGACTTCCGCTACACCCGCCAGTGGAACGTCCCGACGGACGTGCAGGTGATCCTGCTTCCGGAAGATTCGGAGGCCGAGGTCGGCGGCTTCGGCGAGGTCGGCGTCGCGCCCACGTGCGCAGCGGTGGCGTGCGCCATCGGTGCGGCAAGGGGCAGCTACCCGAACTACCTCCCGATCAGCCACAACGCGGGCATCCCGTTCGAGGTCAAGCCCCACGACCCGCCGATCCCGCAGTCGCCAACCAACGGCCTGGAGCACTACCCCGCTCCGGCGAAGGCCTCCGAAGAAACATCGCTCAACCCCTGACCCGATTCGAAGCGAGGAGATCCAGTGCCTGAGCACAGTTTCACCGTCAACGGTCGTCAGGTGACGGTCGACATCGAGGACGACGTGCGGATGTTGTGGGTGCTCCGTGACGTGCTCGGCGTCACCGGCCCGAAGTACGGCTGCGGCATCAACGTCTGCAAGGCCTGCACCAGCCACTACAACGGTCGGGCGTTCAACCCCTGCTCCGTGCCCGTGTCCAAGATCGGGCCCGACGACGAGATCACCACGATCGAGGGCCTGGCCGACACCGCCCCCGGCGAGGACCTGCACCCGATGCAGGAGGCCTGGCTCGAGCACGACGTCGCCCAATGCGGCTACTGCCAGCCCGGCCAGATCATGGCCGCTGTCGACCTGGTGAAGAAGGTCCACGCGGAGGGCCGCGACCTCACCGACGCGGACATAGACACCAACATGCGCAACGTCTGCCGTTGCGGCACGTACTACCGCATTCGCCAAGCGATGAAGGACGGCGCCGAGCGGATGAAGGGGATGAAGAAGGGGGGCTAGTACCGGTTGTCGAACCTCCGGCCGCGTCTTGCTGCGACTGTGCGGTCGCGGCGAGACGCGGCCGGGGTGTGTCGCACGTGCGGTCGCGAGTGTTGCCTTCGTGACCGCACGCACCGATCGATGTCGAGACACGGAGGGAATTCGGTCATGCTGGCCACCAGGCGACGCCTGACACCGGCGGTGATGCTCGCCGCCGCCCTGCTCGCGAGCGCGAGCTTGCTGGTGACCCACCCCGACGCGGACGCGAACGTGCCCGTCGACCCCACCCCGGCGGACGGGGAGGTGCTGGTCAAGGACACCGAAGAGTACGGGGAGGTATCGGTATCGACGAGCCGTGTGCAGGGTAACGGCCAGCTCACCGACCAGGCCTTCACTGTCACCAACCACGTGGTAAGCGAGTACGCCCAGCAGGGCACCGACGGCAAGCCGCAGGAGTATCTGCTGGTGTGGGCAGGCGACGAGAACGCCGCCGACACCGCCGTGCACGACGCCGAGACGCTGCCCGATTCGCTGCTGGATCCGGTGAACAAGGTCAAGAACGCCTCGGTCGGACCGGACTTCCTCGCTGTCATCGACGTGACCGAGGGCTCGCCGTCCTACGGCAAGCTCGTCAACACGGCCACGGTCGGCCCGCTCGTGTCGAACGAGCCACATCACATGCAGTACACGTGGAGTAAGGGCGACACCGTGTTCGCGGGCGGGCTGTTCAACTCGATGACCTACGCCTTCGACGTGTCCGACCTGCCGGAGATCAAGCTCAAGGGTGTGAGCACGCCTGTCGACACGCCTGGCGGGTCCGTTCCGGATGCGTACTCGGTGCTCGAGGACGGCACCGCCTATGCCACCTACATGGGCGGCCCGGTGCTGCCGGGCCCGCACCGCTACTCCGACGGTTCGGTACGCACCGGGAACGGTTATGCCGGCAGCCCCGGCGAGGTCGTGCGCTTCGACGAGAACGGCAACGTGCTTTCGGAGTCCCCGGCGGCGACCTCGCAGGGCGGGGACCCGGAACAATGCGAGAATGTCCCGCAGGTGGACAAGGCGACCTGCGCGAACCCGCACGGCATCCAGGTGCGTGAGGACCTGGACACGATGGTCACCGGTGACTTCGTGGAACCGAGGACTCTCATCCTCGATCCGATCGACCCGCCCTCGCCGTACCTGTTCCGGTCGACGGTGCGGATCTGGGACATCTCCGATCGTAACCACCCGAAGGTCACGTCGGTCCAGCGTCTTCCCGATGATCCGCAGGAGGACCCGGAGGATCCCCGGCACCGCGACAGCAGCGGGCTTATGGAGGTCACCGTCACCCAGCAGCCGGGCAACAAGGGCGCGTTCGCGCAGACCATGCAGGGCGGGGCGATCTACTACGCGCCCGACATCACCGCGCAGGAACCGCAGTGGCGGAAGGTATGGGACGACGGCGACGCGCTCAAGGAGTTCCACCCGAGCAGCGGTACCGAGGCGGCGGATACCAACGGCGGCTGGATCCAGACGAGCGCCAATGATCAGTTCCTGTACCACACGATCATGGGCCGCGAGAAGGGCGCGCTGGGTAGCGACGACCCGGGCGCGCCCGGTGGCATGATCTCATTGGACATCTCGAAGCTGGTGAACTCGAAGAACCCGAAGTGCGACCTCCACTCCAAGCCGGAGGGCAAGCCGAAGTCCGCCGACTGCCCGACGCTGGCCGGGGCCGCCGGGATCAACCGGGACCAGCCGGGAATGGGACCGCACTTCGGCACCGTCGACAACTTCGAGCTGGGCCCGGACGGGAAGTACCGGGAAACAGATCAGCCGGACCGGCTGGCGGGGACGGACTACTTCGTCGCCAGGGCCGGACACCGCACTGACCACAAGCTCTGGGTGACCGATGTCGGCGAGAACGGCGAGCTGTCCGTCGACGACGACTTCCGCGACGACGCTACGAACTCGCCGGGTTGGGACTTCAACCGGGATGCCTGGCCGCACGGTCCGTTCGGCAACGCCAAGCCACACAAAGGACTGTTCGTCGTGGCGGACCAGGACGTGGAGTAGCCATCGGTCCCGGGTACCGGACATCGCTTGATGACCGGGAAACCCGGGTCCCGGAGAATCCCGGCGGCCGCGCTCCTTCCGCCGTCCACGTTACCCACTTTCGGTGGTAGCGCTGGATGGCGCGGAACGTATCCTCGTCGGTAGCGATGCCGGACCACCGTTCGGCCCGAATGGACAGAGCATGGAACGAGGCGTTACGACGCCGAGTTCCGGCCCTCCGCATATCGTCACCCGGTTTCCTCCGAAGCCTCGAACCAGTCTAGGAGTTCTCGTTGAGCATTGCCGAGTTCCGGGCAGCACGCGATCTGCTGCTGACACACCGGGAGGACTACGACACCGCTTGTCGCGAGTTCCGCTGGCCGCGGTTGGGCGAGTTCAACTGGGCGCTGGATCATTTCGACGCCGTCGCGGCGGACCCGGATACCGCCGACCGGCCGGCGCTGTGGATCGTCGAGCAGGACGGTGGCGAGGGCCGCTGGAGCTACGCGGAGCTCTCGCAGCGGTCCAACCGGGTGGCGAACTGGCTGCGTGAGCAGGGAGTGGGTCGTGGTGATCGCCTGATCCTCATGCTGGCCAACCAGCTCGAGCTGTGGGAGACGATCTTGGCGGCCATGAAGCTCGGCGCGGTGATCATCCCGGCCAGCACGCTGTTGGCGGCGGCGGATCTGCGTGACCGGGTTGAGCGCGGCCAGGTGCGTCACGTCGTTGCCCGGTCGGACATCACCGGCCAGTTCGACGATGTTCCCGGCGACTACACCCGGATCAGTGTCGGTACACCCGTCGACGGTTGGCGCGACTACGCGGAGGCCTACGAGGCGTCGCCGGAGTTCGAGCCGGACGGGCCGACTCTGGCATCGGACACGCTGCTGCTGTATTTCACCTCGGGGACGACATCGTTACCCAAACTGGTCGAGCACACGCACGCCTCGTATCCGGTCGGTCACCTGTCCACGATGTACTGGATCGGACTGCGGCCAGGAGACGTCCATCTGAACATCTCCTCGCCGGGCTGGGCCAAGCACGCGTGGAGCAACGTTTTCGCGCCGTGGAACGCCGAGGCGACGATATTCATCTACAACTACAGCCGTTTCGATCCGGACGGGCTGTTGGATACGTTGGTGCGCTGCGGGGTGGACACCCTGTGCGCTCCGCCGACGGTGTGGCGGATGCTCATTCAGGCCGACCTGGGTAGGGCGTTGGTTCCGTTACGCGAGGCGGTCGGCGCCGGGGAGCCGCTCAACCCAGAGGTCATCGAGCAGGTGGAAAAGGCCTGGGGGCTGCGGATTCGGGACGGGTTCGGCCAGACGGAAACTACTGTGCAGGTGGCCAACACTCCTGGCCAGCCGGTCAAGCTGGGCTCGATGGGCCGCGCGGTGCCCGGCTACACCGTTGAGCTGATCGACCCTGTCACCGGCGAACCTTCCGATGAGGGCGAGATCTGCCTGGACCTCGCGGAACGGCCCTTGGGCCTGATGGCCGGCTACCGCGACGACGAGGAGCGCAATGCCGAGGTGATGTCCGGTGGCTACTACCACACCGGTGATGTCGGGGCTCGCGATGAGCAGGGTTACATCACCTACGTCGGGCGCTCGGACGACGTGTTCAAGGCCTCGGATTACCGGATCTCGCCGTTCGAGCTGGAAAGCGTGCTCATCGGACACGAAGCCGTGGCCGAGGCCGCGGTGGTGCCTTCCCCCGACCCGGTGCGGGGGGCGGTTCCCAAGGCCTACGTGTTGCTGGCCGGGGGGCATCAGCCCGACCGTGACACCGCGCTGACCATCCTGCGGTTCGCCCGAGAGAATCTCGCCCCCTACAAGCGGATACGGCGGCTCGAGTTCGCCGACCTGCCCAAGACGATCTCGGGAAAGATCCGGCGGGTCCAGCTGCGCGACCGTGAGGACGAGCAGTACTCCAACGGCGAGGTACGGCCGGAGGACGAGTACCGCGACACCGACATCCCCGAACTGCGCAGCTGAGTCCGGCCCGTAACCAGCGAGCCGGTCCGTCGCGGAGAACGACCTCGACCACAGGGTAAGCAGCGCATTCCTGGCGTTCATCGCGACGTGCACCGGTGGTCATCGCGATCCGGCTCAGGGTTGCCCGGTCCGGATCGTCTCCGGCCCCGGTGAGGATGATCCGTGCGCCTTCGCGTCTCGGTCTCGGCGTCCGGCCCGGCAGGCACGGTCCGCGTGCGGCAGTGACGCTTCCCCGAGACCTGGTCGATGCCCGCATGCACCTTGGCGCGAACCGCGCTCGGCAGTGCCTGTCGCCGCTGGTCAGAAGGGCGCCCTCGGCAGGATTCGAACCTGCGACCTACCGCTTAGGAGGCTGGACGTCCGAGCACACTAGGGCGCCTACCTGCAGGTTTAATGCCGCACGGTCTCGGCGATCGTATTCCACGGACACGTTGGGACCCTGTTTCGCACCACGATTGATTCCACGGAAGGTGAGGACTGTCGCACGAGCGGTTTGCGCCGTGAGGTGCTGTGATTCGAGTGGAGGTGAGAGACCTTCGTTTTCGGCCTGTCGTAGCAGGTCGCTGGAGCTGAAGGCAGCCTGATCCGGAGTGGTGCCGGGGAGGGCGGGAGGAGCCCTGACAAGGCCGGGACGCGCCAGCACTGCCAGATGACGTGGGTCCGGTGAGCGGGATGGAGAGGAGTACGAGAGGAACCGGCGTTGACCCACTACCCGATGACCTCAGCGACCCGTCGTGAGCAACATGGCGCTCGCGGCTGCGCCACCGCCGACGCCGACCGCCGCTACCTCGGTGTCGGCCACCTGGCGGTCCTTCGCGTCGTGTCGGAGTTGACGAACGGCCTCGGCGAGGAATCCCCAGCCGTGGAGCCGCCCGCCGGAGAGCTGCCCGCCCCACGTGTTCAGTGGCAACTTCCCGCCATGGGTGATCTGGGTTCCTCCCTCGACGAACGGTCCGCTCTCACCTGTTTGACAGAAACCCATTGCCTCCAACCAAAAGAGCACGAAAGGACTGAACGCGTCATATATCTGTGCGACGTCCACATCGGATGGCTTGAGAGACGTCTGCGACCACATGTGCGCGGCGGCATCGTGGGGAGCCATCGTTGTCAGGTCGGGCCAATGTTCCCAGTAGGGGCGATGCCACATCGAGGTTCCCACGGATTCGATCTCGACCCAGTGTCGGAGACCGTCACGCGTTTCTGGTGCCGATATCACGACCGCCGTAGATCCGTCAACCGGGATGTCGCAGTCGAACAGCGACAGCGGGGTCGAGATCGAGCGGCTCGCTAGATACTCGTCCATGGTCAGCTGCTCGCGCTTGATCGCGTCAGGGTTGTCCATGGCGTGCTTGCGTTCGGTGATCGGGACCCAGCCGAGTTGTTCCTTTGTCGTACCGAATTCGTGCATGTGACGACGCAGGTAGAAGCTCGTCCAGTTCGCTGCGGAGACTGCGCCGGAGGCGAGTAGCCAGGACAGCACGCCTTCGGCTTCTGTCATGGTTTCGCCAAGGCCGCGCCGGCGCTGCTTGCCCTGTGCGCTTGCCTCGGTCGTCGTGCGGAAGACGATGGCATGACGGCACAGCCCGGTCGAGACCGCTGTCGCCGCGGCGATGAGGGACATGAACTGCGCCGGTCCTTGCGAAGCGCCCAGATGCCAGTTGACTTCGAGGCCGAGCCCGTCCTGAACCTCATAGAGATCGGGACCGTTGAATCCGGGGTTCAGTTCGACGGCCTGACCGGGCGATGTTGCGAGCCCGTCGATCTCATGCACCTCCAGGCCGGCGTCCGCGACTGCCGCCAGGACCGCATCGATCGTCAGCTGATAGCTTGAGCGCTCAATTCTACGACCTATCTGGGATTGCCCGATTCCAGAGATCAACGGCCGTCGCCAGAGTTGCGTGCTACTCACGATTCCACCAAGGTGTAAAGTAGGGACGATACAGGTCACCGAACGCAGATTCAAAGGAGAAATCCACCTGGTCGCCGATCGAGGGTTCTCGATCGAATCCGACGAGTCGGCCGACAAAACGCACGTTCGAGTATTCCGGGAACTCGACCAGTGCGATAGCATACGAGTCGTTCAGATCAGGAATCCAAGGATGATGATTGACCGTGTAGGAGTAAATGACTCCGGGCGGCTCGATCGTTACCCATCCGAGCGATCGGTCGTGGCATCGACGGCATACCGATCGAGGTGGAAAGATGTGCAGCTCGCACTGTGCGCAGTACTCGACGGAAATTTTTCCGGATGCGGTGGCATTCCAGAATTCTCTCGACTCAGCGGTTATTGCAGGGCGGACCCCTAAATTGGAAAATACATTCATTTCTGATCGTCCTCGCGAGCATGGGACGCCGCACGCTCGTCACCGTCGAAGAACATTTTCCGTGCGTTGTCATATGCGAACTTGTGCCTTCGTTCCTCATCTCTGAAGTCGAGTTCAAGGATTTCCTTGCGGCAACGCTCGAAGTCCAGAATCGGGTAGTCACTCGCCCACATCACCCTGTCCGAGCCCCATCTATTCACATAGTCGATGATCTGCGGCGGGAGGTGCTTGGGCGAGTATGCCGACGACATGTAATAGAGATTTGGCCACTTCGACATCAGCTTGACGCAGATGTCCGCCCACGGATCGCCACCGTGTGACATCACAACGGTCAATTCGGGAAAGAAGTAGCAGACCTCATCGAGACCCATCGGATGTTGATGACGGCCGGGCACGCGAGGTCCCGGTATCCCGACGTTCACGCCGATCGGGATCCCGAGTTCCGCGCACTTGGCGTAAATCGGGTAATAGGCGGCATGGTCGTACGGAAGCTGTGTCTGGAGGGCGAGGACGCGGGCCATTCGCACGCCACAGTTGTTGACCGCTTCTTCGAGCTGTCGGACCGCCGCCATGCCGTCGCGGGGATCGATCACCAACGAACCGGTGAACCGATCCGGATACCGAGCGATCGCATCTGTCATCCAGGAGAGGTTGTCTCGTCCTCCGTACCCGGCGCACAAGACGGCACGCTCGACGCCTGCGGTGTCCATCTCGTCGATCAGCTGCGGCAGGGTGGTGCCCCTTTCGCGCCGCTCTTTCAGGCCTTTGAAGAGTGCCGTCACGGCCGAGTCCGTGACCTGGCCGGGCGGGTTCTCGTTGACCCAACCGTCGATCATCATGAACTCGGAGCTCATGACTTGGTCTCCTCATGCTGCACGTCACGGCTTTGGTCGGCCATTCGTTGCTCGGTCACAAAGTCCTCTAGGTCAGCGTTCCTGGTCATCCGCCAGAAATCGAGATTGCGGAAAGGGCTGTTGACCACGACGCGGCCTTGTGAGTTCCGGTAGTACGTCCGCATGCCGGGATGGGTCCACACCATTCGCGCATGACGTTCATCGACCTGCTTCGTGTAGCGGTCGTATACATCTGGTCGACATTCGGCGACGGCGATTTGCGAATCGAGCATCTGGCGGAGAAGGTCCTCCAGGTAGTGCACTTGCTCCTCGACGGTGGTGATGAGGCTGCCTCCGTGGCCTGGCTGAGTGTTGGGCCCGTACAGGCAGAAGAAGTTGGGGAATCCCGGCACGGCCATGCCGAGAAACGCACGGCAGTCATCGTCGTCCCACGTTTCGCGCAAGGAGCTACCGTGCCTGCCCCGGACCTCCATCGTGGAGACGAACCGGGTTATATCGAAACCCGTGGCGAAGACGAGCACGTCCGCCTCGTGCACGTCACCGCTGGAAGTGACAATGCTCCCGGGATCGACCCGGCTGATCGAGTCCGTAGTGAGCTGCACGTCATCCCGCGTTAGACAGCGGTACCAGCCGTTGTCCAGCAGCATACGCTTCCCGAACGGCGGATACGTCGGTAGTACCTTGTCGAGCAAGTCGGTCCGGTCACCGAGTTCAGACTGGATGTACTTGGTGAGGTACTTGCGATGACGGTCGTTGGTGGCGTTGATGGATCGATCGGAATGTGGCCACTGTGGATCTTTCTGAAGTGAGTCGTACAGCTTGTCGTGGAAGATCCAGGCCTGTCGCAGCCGATACCAGGCATAGTAGAGCGGTATCTCTTGAAAGAGGTGCCGCACGCCGTCCGGCACTTTCTGCTGGAACTTGGGGAAGGGCTGTGCCCATTGTGGTGAGCGTTGGAATATCTTGACCGATGACGCACGCCCCGCGATCGCGGGGACCAGCTGCATCGCGCTTGCGCCGTTGCCAATGACTGCAACCTGCTTGCCTTCGACGTCCAGCCCGTCGGGCCAGCGTGCGGTATGGAATGCGGGTCCTCGAAAGCGGTCCACTCCGGGTATGTCTGGTGTGACGGGGGGGTTGAACGCACCGACGGCGCTGATGACTACGTTGGCTTCGAGTGTCTCGTGAACGCCGTTCGGGCGTTGGACATCCACTTTCCACAGCTGCGCCTCTGAGTCCCAGGCAGCTTCTCGTACCTCGGTCTGGAACTGGATCCGTTGGCGTACATCGAATTCCGACGCCACGTACTGGAGGTACTCGAAGATCTCTCCTCGGAGGGCGAAGTATTGCGACCAGTCGTACGGTGCGAAGGAAAACGAGTAGAGATGGGTGGGTGTATCCACACCAGCGCCGGGATACTGGTGCTCACGCCACGTACCGCCCACTTCCTCTGACTTCTCGAGTATCTCGAACTCGACCCCCAGACGCTGCAGCATCACCGCAGCACACAGGCCGGATATGCCGGCGCCTACAACGAGGACGCGGAAGCCGTCCGATGGCGTCGGGCGTGATGTCGTGGCCGGCGCGGGAACTTCTTCATCGAATGCCCGCAAAGCCTGTTCGAGATCATCGGCAAGCATGGGGCCGTACTCGTCCGGGACTTCGTCACCCATGCAGAAGCTGAGCATTCGGACCATGAGCTCGTCCGATGGAGTGGGAATCGCCGGTGGCTCGCCGGCTTGCCACGCTGAGATCGCTTCGACCGCAGCGGTGCGTACTTCCGCCTGAACATCGGCCGGCAAGTCTCCGGTGTCGTTGTCCTCCAACCCGCGCGTGGGCGATGGCCGGTACCGCTCCGACAACCAGCCCAGATCACCCGTTAGCTGCGTGTTCACCATGAGGAGCGTGGGAATGTTGGCGCTGTCGACCGCTTCGGCGAGACGCTCGCGACGCCCGCCATCTGACGCCACAGTCATAAGACTCTCAATCCAGCCCGCAGGCCATCGGTTCACGACCCGAGCGGTGACGGCTAGCTGGCCTCGCCGCCGCTCCGAGAGTGATTGCATTCGGTGTTGACATTCAAACGCGAAGCGTCCGAGTGTCAGTATCATGCACTCATGGTTGCCCGTCAAGGTGCTTGGCCGGTTCCCGCGGGGCGCGGCACCTCGAACCGTCGCGGTGTGCTCGGCGGCTCTGGTGCTGGTGCGCAACGGGTTGATGGATCCACGGACCTCATCCGAAGATCGTCGGTGAGCTGACAGGCAAAACTCGCCCCGGCGGAGCGAAGTGCAGCCGCGTGTGGCGTTGTGGTTGGCTCAGGCGGCGCGGCCGATGCCGGGGCCTTCGTCAAGCCGGCCGCTCGCGGTCGCGAAACGGTTAACCTCTCGCCGTTCATGCCGTCCAGTGCAGCGATGTCGCTGGTAGTGGTGTCGAAGCCGGCCAACACGCGGCGCAGCAGCAGCGCATGGTGGCCGGTGCGGTGATCGTGCCCCGCATGCAGGCGGACGCGGGTCGCTCTTCGGTTCTCGGTCACCGGCGATGAGCGCGGACGTCATGTCTCGCCCGCGGTCCCAGCCTCACGACGAGCGGGCGTCACTTTAACCTTAAAGTGTAAGGTTTAGGTCGCCTGCCAAGCTCGAGCTTGGTCGCACGATCGGATGCGCTGGTGCGGCCATCTCCTGCGCTTCCGGACGCTCAGCGGGGTTGACCCGCAGGCCAAGGCACGCGATACTGACATATGAACATGACGTGTCAACGTGTATTACAGGATGGTGCGGCCGATGACGTGCTTCGACTTCACGGTCTCGCTCGCGTTCACTGACGAACAGGAGGAGCTGCGTCAGGTCGTGCGGGGGTTTCTGGAGAAGAAATCACCCGAGGCGGAAGTACGTCGATTGATGGAAGACGATGCCGGGTACGACCGGGTCGTCTGGATGCAGATGGCTGAACAGCTTGGCCTGCAAAGCATCATCGTTCCCGAGGATTTCGGCGGCTCCGGGTTCGGGTTCGCCGAGCTCGTGGTGGTGCTGGAGGAGATGGGCCGGGCCCTGCTGTGTGCGCCGTTCTTCTCCACGGCCGTACTCGCCACGAATGCGTTACTGCTGTCCGGAGACGAGGACGCGATGAAGCGGTACTTGCCCGAGATCGCTTCGGGTGAGCGCATAGCTACGGTCGGCCTGTCCGAGGATGCTGGGACCTTTGACGAGTGCGGGATCGAGACGCGGGCGACGAGGTCGGGCGGGGGATTCGTGCTGGACGGGGTGAAGAATTTCGTCATCGACGGGAATGTCGCGTCGCTGATCCTCGTACCGGCTCGCCTCGACGGTGAGATCTCCCTGTTCGCGGTTTCGGCTGACAGTCCCGGTCTCGTTCGTCAGACCTTGCCGACGATGGATCAGACTCGCAAGCAGGCGCGGCTCGAATTCCACGCGACATCTGCCGAGCTCGTCGGGGGCGAGGGGCAGGGGTGGCAGACAGTGGCGGGCCTCTTGGATCTCGCGGCCGTGGGCCTGGCAGCGGAACAGGTTGGTGGAGCCGACCGCTGCCTGGACATGGCAACGGACTACGCCAAGGTGCGTTATCAGTTCGGCCGTCCAATCGGCTCGTTCCAAGCAGTCAAGCACAAGTGCGCCGACATGCTGCTCATGGTGGAGTCGGCGAAATCGGCGGCGTACTACGCGGGAAAGGCGGCGGCAGCGGGTGCGGAGGACTTGCCCTTGGCGGCTAGTCTCGCGAAAGCGTACTGCTCGGAAGCGTTCACGTATACGTCAGCTGAATGCATCCAGATACACGGTGGAATCGGCTTCACGTGGGAGCACCCGGCGCATCTGTACTTCAAGCGGGCGAAGGCGGACGAGCTTTATCTCGGTGATCCGATTCATCACCGCGCTGTCCTCGCTGACCGGCTCGGATTGTGAGGTTGATATTAGGGCGATTCGATCCGGTTCCCGGCACTGCGCACGCAGCAAGGAGGCCCAATGTCCAGCAAGGTAAGTGCATACACCGTGATAAGCATCGATCAGCACTCCGCTCGCACCACGTTCGAAGCCGTCCCCTGGGCGATGTACGGGCGGATGCCGGATTACGTGGCCAGCGCGAAGCCGGCTACCCCGCCTGGCACCGGGCAGCCGGAGTTGGGGCAGGCCGCCAATAAGCTCACCTCGTGAAGCGATAAAGGGAGCACGATTGAGCGGGTCGAATAGGACACTTCCGCTCGCGCCAGCACGGTGAAGCGCTGAGCGAGCTCACCCGGAAATTCGAATTTCGAGTCGGCACGACAAGCCTGGAGAATCCTATGTACAACTTTCCACACAAGTACTTTGCTAGTAGCTGGTATCAGGTCGGCTGGAGCGCCGAGTTCCCTCGTGGGACAGTGGTGCCGCTTCGCTACTTCAATAAAGATTTCGTTGCCTATCGCGGCGAATCCGGCGATATGCATATCAGTGACGCGTTTTGCCGGCATTTCGGCGCTCACCTCGGGTACGGCGGCACCGTCGAGGGTGACTGCATTATCTGCCCGTTCCATGGATGGAAGTGGGCCGCTGACGGGCAGAACGTGGAGATTCCGTATAGCCAGCCGGACCAGATGAACCTGACGTTGGGTACCTGGACTGTCCGGGAGGTCGACGGATTGGTTCTGATGTGGTACGGCGCCGACGGCGAGGGACCGACGTCGGATCCACCGCATTTCCTTCCCACCAGCGCGTCTCTTGAAGACGACTTCTGGGAGATTTATCCCGATACGACGGAAGTGTGGAAGGGAGTGCGCTTTCCACCCCAGGTCGTGCAGGAGAACGCCGCTGACTCGGCGCACTTCAAGTACGTGCACGGCGCGGGCCAGGTTCCCGAGATCCTGGGTTACGACTGGGACGAGCACTCGTTCCGAACCAGGTTCTCCTTCCGATTTGGCGACGGCTTTGACAGTACCTGGGCGACGCCGAACGGCCCCGTGGACGGCCGTATCACGACAACCGCGTACGGGCTTGGCCTCGCAGGCGGTCATGTGGAGTCATTCGATACGGCATATACGTTGGCGGCGACGACGCCCATCGACTACGAGACGTCGGATCATCGGTGCACCGTGTGGGTTCCGAGAGTGCGGGGCGACGGCAGCCCGCTCGACGAGAAGATCCGGGATCGGTGGGCCCGGCAACAGATCACTCAGCACGCTGCCGATGTGCCCGTCTGGGAGAACATGACCTACGTACATAAGCCGCCGTTCGCCCAAGCCGAGGCGACCGCGCTGCGGAACCTGCGCAAGTGGATCGAGAAGCACTACCCGGCCGATGCGGGAGACGGTGCGAAGCCTCCGGCCGACTCGGTTGTCAATTGAGGCGAGGAGGGCTGCGAAGCAAATGCGATGTGGACTACTCGTTCCCACGCTAATGGAGTCAGAGCCGTGTGGCATGGAGCGGCTCCGCGAAGCTGCCACGCTCGGTGACGAGTACGGCTTCGACGTACTGTGGGTCGGTGACCATCTGCTGTACCCCACGCCGATTCTCGACTCCGCGGTGAGCGTGGCCCTGCTGGGGTCGATGACCGAGCGGGTGAACGTGGGCACGAATGTCCTTCAACTGCCGCTCCGGCGTCCCATCGATGTGGCGAAGACCTACGCGACGATCAGCCATCTGACGGGCGGGCGCGTCATCCTTGGCATCGGAGTCGGCGGCGAGTACACACCCGAATGGGAGGCAGCCGGCGTCGATCCGCGCCGCCGAGGCAAGCGTTGCGACGAGGCGATCGACGCGCTGAAGTGGTATTGGGACGGCCAACGCGCGGAAGGCGAATACGCTACGAGTCCTGGCGTGGCCGTCGCGCCACCGCCTGTCGGTGGCCACGTGCCAATCTGGGTGGGTGGTCGTAGTGGCGCTGCCGTGCGCCGCGCCGCGCGGTGCGACGGCACACTGAACATGTGGGTGAGTCCTGCCCGGTGTGCGGCGATCCGGCAGGAGGTCATCGAGGCACGCGGTGGCGCCGAGGACTTCACGTTCGGGCTCGAGTTACTTACGCGCATCGATGACAGCAAGGACCTTGCACGTCGCAGTATCCATCAGTCGTTGCGCAAATTGGATCTCGATCCGGAGGCGCTGGAAAAGTACACCGCGTTCGGCACGCCTGAGGATGTCGTCGAGTGCGTACAGGAATATGTGGAGGCGGGTGTGCAGCACGTGAGCTTTTACGTGCCGGGGCCTGACTGGTCTGATCAGGCTCGGGCACTGGCGACCAAGGTCATGCCACTGCTCGAAGGTCTCGAGTCACCTGCCGGCTCGGATCCTTGTGACGAGGTGCGACAATGACAGACTACTCGTTCATTCGCTATGAAACCGTCGAGGACGGCAAGATAGTGCGGATAACCCTCGACCGTCCGGAGACTCGGAACGCTCAGAACCGAGGCTTGCTGGTGGAGTTGGACGACGCCTTCCTCCGGGCGGAGGCCGACGACGACGTTCGGGTGGTGATCCTCGCCGGGTCCGGACCGATGTTCTCGTCCGGGCACGACATCGGATCGGATACTGCTCGTACGGAACGGGAACCGGGCCCCGGCCAGCATCCGACACGGGCCGTCAACGGCGGGACGCGCTCGGCGGCCGAGCAGCGGATGTTGCAGGAGTGGCACTACTTCTTCGAGAATACTCGGCGGTGGCGGAACCTGCGGAAGATCACTATCGCCCAAGTGCACGGCAAAGTGCTGGCAGCCGGTCTGATGCTGGCGTGGGCATGTGATCTGATCGTTGCTGCGGATGAAACCGAATTCGCCGACGTCGTGGGGACGCGTCTTGGAATGTGCGGGGTGGAATACTTCGCCCATCCCTGGGAGCTTGGGCCGAGGCGTACCAAGGAGCTGATGCTGACGGGTGATGCGCTCGGCGTCGACGAGGCCTACCAAATCGGCATGGTCAACAAGGTGTTCCCGCGTGACCGACTCGAGCACGACACCCTGGAGTTCGCCCGACGGATCGCGGCGCTGCCGAGCATGACCTCCCTGCTCGTTAAGGAATGCGTCAATCAGTCGGTGGACAACATGGGCTTCTACAACGCGCTCAACGCTTGCTTCACGCTGCACGAGCTCAACCACGCCCACTGGGCCGAGCTGACGCAGGGTGAGGCGAGCCTGGGCACGCCAGAATACGGGCTTCCGGATTGGCGCACGGCGGCCCTGAGCTCGCGGACGAAGGACCGGGCATGAAGCTAAGGTCCTGCGGCGTCGACGTGGTGGATGCTGCCGTTGCCGAACTCCTCCGGTTGTTTCCACGGCCCGCGGAGGCGGATCCGGCTGCGTTCCTGGGCGCACAGTTCGATCTCGGGCTGGCCTGGGTTCACTTCGAGCCCGGCAACGGCGGGCTCGGGCAAGACCCTGGTCTCCAGCGCGAGATCGATCGGATACTCACCGAGGTCGGCGCACCTGCCGGACGCGCCGACTTCGTAGCGGTTCACCAGGTGGCCACGACGCTCAACAGCATTGGAGAGACGCACCAGCAGTCGCGATTTCTGCGCAGCATCTTCACCGGCGAGGATCACTGGTGCCAGTTGTTCAGTGAGCCAGGAGCCGGTTCCGACTTGGCCGGTGTCGCGACACTCGCCGCCCGGGAAGATGACGATTGGCTCGTAACCGGCCAGAAGGTGTGGACCAGCGGCGCCCACCAGGCGCATTTCGCTCTCCTTCTCGCTCGTACGGATCCGGATGTTCCTAAGCACCGCGGTATGACCATGTTCATCGTGGACATGTCGGCCGATGGCGTCGAGGTACGGCCGTTACGGCAGGCAGACGGTGGCGCTCGCTTCAGCGAGGTGTTTCTCACCGATGTACGGATACCGGACGCGATGCGACTGGGACCGGTCGGAGACGGCTGGGGCGTGGCGCTGCGTGTGTTGCAGACCGAGCGCAGCGGCGCGAGTGACGTCTTCATCCGCCCTGTCGAGGATCTTTTGGACTCGTGGCGCGGGCGAGGCCGTTTCCTGCCTGCCGCGATGCGCGACGATGTCGTCAAGATGTGGATGGATGCCGCGGTTTTCGAGCTGTCGCGCAACCGGCAGCGAGCCGTGGCGGGCACCGATGACGCGGTGCGGCTGGGCGCCATCGCGAAGGTGGCGGCTAGCGAGCACGCACAGCGGCTGAGTACGGTGATGGCTGCGGTACTCGGCCCTGACATCTTGACGCGAGCCGACTACGACGAGGCATTCGCCGAGGACAGGACAGGCGAAGAGTCCCCCTCCGACCGATTCGCGGCACTACCGCCGCATCGCTATCTACTCCGAACCCGCGCTATGTCTATCGAGGGTGGAACCAACGAGATCTCTCGTAACATCATCAGCGAGCGCGTTCTCGGACTACCCGCCGACATCCGGGTCGATAAAGACCGGCCGTGGCGAGAGTTGACGAGGTCCTGAGATGCGCACCGCACCGACGACGTACAACTTCGCGGATCTCTGGGAAGGAGTCGCCGAAGCTGTCCCGGACCGGGTTGCCGTGACGTGTGGCGATGACCGCCGCACCTATGCAGAGCTCGACCACCGCGCCACGCGGCTCGCAGCGTGGATGGCGGAGCAAGGCGTGGCCAAGGATGACTTCATCGGCATCGTTATGCGCAATGGAGTCGAGTATGTAGAGACGTTGCTCGCCGCTTACAAGCTTCGGGCAGTACCGGTCAATGTCAACTACCGGTACCTGGCCGACGAGCTGCGCGCGATCTTCGACGACGCGGGTGTCGTCGGCGTCGTGCACGATCCGGACGACGCCGATCGCGTCAAGGAGGCGTGCGACGCGGTGGCGGTTCCTTGGAGTCTCGAACGCGGCAGCTCGTACGAAGCGGCCGTCCAGAGCTCCTCGAGCGCTCCGCCCTTTTCCGCCCGCTCGGGAGATGACCTCTATGTCTTGTACACCGGTGGCACCACTGGCCAGCCGAAAGGTGTTGTCTGGAGGATGGAGGACGCCTTCTTCTCCTGCATAGGCGGTGGTGATCCGACCGGTGAGCTGGGTCCGGTGCCCGCGCCTTCCCACGTCCTCGAGCGGCTGGGTAGGCCGGTGACTTTCCTGCCGGCAGCCCCGCTGGTGCACGCGGCAGGCGTGTGGACAACACTGCGCTGGTTGTTCGCCGGTGGAACGGTCGTCCTGCTCCCGCGCTTCGCTCCAGGGGAGGTGTGGCAAGCGGTGGCTCACCACGGGGTGAACGTTATGAATATCGTCGGCGACGCGATGGCCGGTCCACTACTCGAAGCGCTACCAGACCCCGGCACCGTCGACCTCTCGTCATTGAAGACCGTTGCCTCGGGTGGTGCCTCGCTGAGCCCAGCAATGCGCAGGGATCTGGTGTTGGCCCTGCCGTGGCTGACGGTGAAAGACACGTTCGGGTCCTCGGAGACCGGCGTGCACGGGTGGTCCGTCTACACGGCAGGAGCGGACCCGGCGGCGCCCTTCTTCGTCCGGAATACCGTAGTCCTCGACCCCGACACCCTTGATCCACTTGAGCCGGGTAACGACCGGCACGGCATCATCGCCCGCCGCGGTGCCATCCCACTCCGCTACCACCGTGATCCGGAGAAGTCCGCCGCTACCTTTCGCGTGATCGACGGCGTGCGCCACGTCTTAACCGGGGACCTGGGTAAAGTCACCGCCGACGGCAGGATCATCGTCCTTGGGCGTGGCTCGCAGTGCATCAACACTGGCGGGGAGAAGGTGTACCCGGACGAGGTCGAGAACGTCTTGCGACAGCACCCCGGAGTTTCCGACACTGTAGTCGTCGGCTCTCCCGACAGCCGGTGGGGCCAGCGGGTCGTCGCCCTGGTTACTCCCGTGTCGGGCAGGGCCGTCGACGAAGCCGCGCTCAGAACGCACTGCCGAGACCAGCTGGCCTCCTACAAGGTGCCCAAACAGGTCGTCTTCGTGGACAGCGTCCCTCGATCACCCTCGGGCAAACCTGACTTGCGCTGGGCAACGGCAGTGGCGAGCGGGGAAGGAGACTGACCGTGACCCAGAAGTTCACGATGGATACGAGCTCGACTGGCGAGTGCCGGCGCCGTACCCCAGACATCGAGACCGTACGGGAGATCGGCTCACGATGCTCGAACTGGGCACGGTGGGGAGCCGACGACCAGTTGGGCACGCTCAACAACGTCACCCCGGCGAACGTCGTCGCCGCGGCATCGCTGATCAGGACGGGCCGAGTGATGTCGTTGTCGGTGCCGTTCGGATCTGGCGGCCCACAACATCCCGGGAGCGGCCGGTTCAACCCGATCCATCTCATGAGCGTCGACGGGCGCGACTTCATGGCCGGTTCCGGAACGCCAGAGGAGAGGGACCGGCGACGCGGCTACCTGCAGAACGCCGACGACATCTTGATCTTGCCGCTGCAGGCCGCGACCCAGTGGGACGGTCTCGCCCATGTCTTCTTCGAACAGCAGATGTACAACGGCTACTCGGCGTCGTACGTGACGAGCAGCGGGGCCCAGCGGAACGCGATCACCGGAGCGGTTGACAAGATCGTCGGGCGAGGCGTCCTCCTCGATCTGCCAGCGGTCAAGGGAACGTCTTCGCTCGACCCGGGATACGCGATCGGTGCGCAAGACCTCGAAGACGCTTGTACCGACCAGGGCGTAACCGTCGGCCCGGGCGACTTCGTGCTCATCAGGACCGGAGCCATGGCCCGAGTCCGGGAGCGTGGCGAGTGGGCCGACTACGCGGGCGGCGACGCACCCGGCCTCGGCCTCGACAGCGCCGACTGGCTCCACGAACGCGACATCGCCGGTGTGGCGACCGATACGTGGGCATTGGAGGTCGTACCGTCCGAAACTCCTGATGTCTCGCAGCCGCTGCACATCATCTTCATCGTGCACATGGGCTTGTGGCTGGGTGAAATCTTCGACCTCGAAGAGCTGGCACGTACCTGTCACGAGCAGGCGCGACACGAGTTCTTCTTCGCGGCCCAACCACTGAAGGTGACGGGCGGAATCGGATCCCCGATCAACCCTCTCGCAGTCTTCTAGGAATCGCTATGAACGGAATATCAACGTATCGCCGGAAAATATTCGGAAAGCGACCGCGCACGGAAGGTGAATGGCGGTGGTTCTAGAGATTCATCCTTTTGAACTATGCCGATTGTGCATTTTCTCCTAAGCCGAGGAGTTGAACATGGTTAACGAGACGACAGTACCCAGGATTATCGCCGACACGGCCGAGCGGGATCCCGGTCGCGTGCTCATCCAGGACATCGAGGGCAGTGACCACTCGTACGCCGACTTCCACACGGAAGCGCTGCGCTGGTGCGACGCGTTCGCTGCAGCTGGCGTGCGTCGGGACTCTCTGGTGGCTACGATGCTTCCTACCTCGGTGACGTCCTACCACTGCTGGATCGGACTGTCGTGGCTCAGGGCGCCGGAAGTGCCGATCAACACGCAGTACCGCGGCAGCATTCTCGCCTACACGCTAAATAATTCCGAGGCGGAAGTCTTCGTGGTATCCGCCGAGTTCGTCGACCGCCTGGCCCCGATCGCCGACAGCCTTCAATTCCTGAAAACCATCGTACTGGTGGGTTCGGTTTCGGATTTACCTTCCCTGCCGTGGCGCGTGATGAGTGTCGAGGAGTTTTTGGCCGACGCGAAACCGGTCGCGCACGAGACTCCGGAGTACTTCGACGCTCATGCGGTGATCTACACTTCCGGTACGACCGGTCCTTCCAAGGGTGTACTTCAACCCTGGGGAAATATTCAACAGGTGCCCTGGGCGGCCTTTCCGGGCGAACAGCCTGACGCTCACGACGACGGCGGTGTGTTCACGTGTTGGCCGACATTCCACAGTAGCGGAAAGTACGGTTTGTGCCACGCTGCCCAGCTTGGCCTCCGGATGGTGTTGCGATCGTCGTTTCAGCTCGACCAGTTCTGGGACGACATACGCCGTTACCGGGTCACTCACGCGATGTTGCTGGTCGTTTCCGGACGCCTGTTGAACGAACCGGAAAAGCCGGATGATTCGGATAATCCGCTCGCTCGGGTCGGAATGTATCCACTCATTCCCCAGTACCGCGAGTTCGAACGGCGATTCGGCGTCCGGGTGAGCGCGGGATTCGGCAACACCGAGGTCGGGTTCGTGACTGCAACCGACAATCCGGTGAACCACCGTACGAACGGCAAGCCTCTCCCCGGATACCAGGTCCGCATCGTCAACGAACACGACGAGGAACTCCCGCCGGATACGCTTGGCGAGATCGTCGTTCGCCACGACAAGCCCTGGCGGCTGAACAACGGGTACCTGCGCAAGCCGGAGGCGACGGCGGAGGCGTGGCGGAACGGATGGTTCCATACCGGTGACGCCGGAACCTTCGACGAGGATGACAACCTCTACTTCGTCGATCGGTTCAAGGATTGCCTCAGGCACCGTGGCCACAACGTGTCGTCCGTCGAAGTGGAGACCGAAGTCGTCACACATCCCGACGTTGTCGAGTGTGCCTGCGTAGGGGTCCCGTCCGACTATGCGGACGAGAGCGACGCGCTTCCGGATCAAGACGTGAAGATCTTTGTTGTCACGAAACAGGACACACAAGTGACAGCGAAGGAAATCTTCGACTATCTCGTTCCGAGACTGCCCAAGTTCATGGTGCCGCGCTACATCGAGCTGGTGGACGAGCTACCCAAGACACCGACGGGCAAGACCCGCAAGGTCGAGCTTCGCTCGAACGCCGTTGTGGGTCCGACTACATGGGACAGAAAAGCGGAAGGCGTCACACTGACGTGACCTCCTTCGAACGTGTCGGCCGGATCAGAAAGGCAGCCCGTGACGGGACCACCGACAGTTGACGAATATCGCGAACAGTGCCGGGCCTGGTTGACAGCTCGGAGGCCGTCGAAGTACGACGGAACCGAGGGTGTGCTCGCCGATCCGGACGATGTCGCCGTCTTCCGTAACATGTCGTTCGAAGACGAACGGAAGTTGCTTGACGAGTGTATGGCCTGGCAGCAGGCGAAGTTTGACGCCGGTTACGGGGCGATCAGCTGGCCGGCCGAGTTCGATGGCGCGGGCCTCACCATCGCGCACGAGCGGGCGTTCCAGGAGGAGGAGCGCTCGTTCAAGGTGCCAAGCAGTCACGAGTCGCTGCGAATCACGGTCAATCTAGCGGCGCCGATGTTGCGGGAGGTCGGGACGCCGTGGCAGCAGGAGCGGTTCGTCCGGAGCTTCTTGCGGTGTGATGAGCTCGCGTGTCAGCTCTTTTCGGAGCCGAACGCGGGATCGGATCTCGCGGGAATCGCGATGACCGCACGCCCGGACGGTGATGAGTGGGTGCTCAACGGTACCAAAGTGTGGTCCTCAGGGGCTCAGTTCGCGTCGTGGGGAGTGCTGGTCGCACGCACTGATCCCGATGTTCCCAAACACCGTGGTATGACGGCGTTCCTGCTGCCGATTAACAGCCCTGGCATAGAGGTGCGTCCGATCCGACAGATGTCCGGTGGGACCTCATTCAACGAGGTCTTCCTCACGGATGTGCGGATATCCGACGACCTGCGCTTAGGTGCTGTAGGACAAGGCTGGTCGGTCGCCTTGACGATGCTCAAATTCGAACGGGCGCAGAGCGGGTCGAGCGAAGCTGTGGGAGGTTCGCTGGAACAGTTGCTTACTCTCGCGAAAGAGACCGACCGGGTTCGCGATCCGGCCGTGCGGCAACGCATCGTGCAGGTATACATGCACGAGCGGCTCCGGGCAGTCACCCGGCAGCGGGTCGAGGACGCACGCCGGTGCGGGAAGGAGCCCGGCTCAGAGGGATCGATCGGGAAGCTGGCGTGGTCGCAGGGCTTGATCGCTATCGGAGAAGCCGCGGCGCTGCTACTCGGTCCCCTGATGATCGCTGACACCGGACGTCGCGGCACGTATGCCTGGAGCGAGCACGTGCTGGGCGCGCCCGGCTTCCGCATCGCGGGAGGCACGGACGAGGTCCAACGAAATATCATCGCGGAACGGGTCCTGGGACTACCACCCGAACCGCGCGTCGACCGCGACCGCCCCTGGCGAGACGTGCCGCGATAACACCCGGCCCAGCAGCAGCCACACCGCGAGAAGCGCCGAGCCAGTAACCTATCACATTTAGGTATCGAACATAGCGTAGCTTGCCGCATTGGTTGACACTCAGACTGGCGAAGTAGTTTATTACCTTTAGGTACTTCCTCTGGTCGAGATCATGTTGTATCGCTCCGGCTCCCGTGGCGGCGTTTCGGGCAGAGTCGAAGATTGAAGAAACTCGAGACGTCGTAGGTCTCAGGTCCGGTAGCCTGCTTCGGCCAAAGAGGTGGAAGGGGTACGAAAGGTATGGTGACTAGAATGATTGTTCGATCGCGCTGGCCGAAGAGGCGCGTGCGCACCGTGACGCTCCTCAGTTTGCTGTGCATAGGAGCACTCGTGTTTTCCGCGTGTGCGGACAATAATGAGACCGGGTCGGCGGGCGACGCAGAAGGAGTAGAAGCGGGAGCGTCACAGGAAGAATTCGCTAGGGCATTGGCGGATATGGACGCCGTAACTCTTTCTCTGCAGACCCCGACCCCCGCTGAACATCCGGTCACCGATGCGTACACGAAGTATGCCGAGGCGGTAGAAGAGTGGTCCGACGGCAAGATCACTTTCGAGCTTGCGCATTCCTCGTCCATAGCGCCGCCCACCGAAATCGATGACGCGCTGGCGGACGGCAGGCTCGATATCAGCTACACGCCGCCGACGTACGATCCGAAGCGCTATCCGGCCAACGATGCGTTACTGAGATTGACATCTCTCGGCAAGCAGGATCCGGTAGCCGGGATGTTGCAGAGCAACGCCGCCTTCATGGAGACGGCGTTCAACACGCCCGAGATCATGGGGGAGTACGAAGACAACGGCATGAAGCCGTTGCTGCCGTATGTTCCGACCGATCGGGTGGGCTTCGCCTGCACCGAGCCGCGCACCAACCTGAGCGAGACAGACGGTGCACAGACTCGTATCAGCGCTGAGGTGCACGCCGAACAGATCCAGCCCCTGGGCATGTCGCCCGTTTCGCTCGACTTCTCCGAGGTGTACCAAGCGTTGCAGCGCGGCGTTGCCGACTGCGCCCTATTCCCGTTGTGGGGCGCCGAGTTTGTCGGAATCCTGCCGATTGCGAACCAGTACACTATCGATTCCGAGGTCGGTGTGTCGGTGGGCATGGTGGGACTTGCTGTCAGTGAGTTGGCCTGGGATGACCTACCGTTGGCTGGCCAGCAGCTCCTGCACGACCGGCTCGACGTCTTTGTCGAGCACTCCATCAAGTCCAGTATCTGGAAAACCGCGGCCGCGGGCCTGAAACAGATCGACAAGGAAGGTGGCTCCGTACACGAGTTCGACTCCGATGCGCGGGAGGAGCTCCGTGCCGCGAATGAAAAGATCGTCGAAGGCGTGCGTGACAGTGACGCGATAGCCGACGGTGAATCGTTCGTCAACGGTGTCAATCAGGCGCTGGAAAGGTGGGATGATGCCGTGACCGGCGAGCTCGGCTTTGACGAACAAGTCGGTTACCCGGAGTTCGCCGAATGGCACGATTCGGCCGATGTCGACCTGGGCCCCTACATCGATCTCCTCAAGTCAGAATTCATGACACAACACCGGCCGGAGTGATGGGCGAAAGTCCAAGGGGTCATGGCGTCCATGCGCGACACCATGACCCCTTGGCTACTCGGCTACAACAAGTCCGAGGGAAGTGTGCGGAGGTGTGAACATGGAAGCTACCCGCGGAAGTTGGCTGGGTACGATTATCCACCATGTTATCCGCGCATGTGCGGTCATCGCACTGATGGGATTGTTGCTGCACACTGTAGCCCATGTGATGCTTCGTTATCTCTTCAACAGTCCGATTACCGGGACGAACGAGTACGTAACCTACTGGTACATGCCTGTAGCCATCCTGCTCGGCGTATACTTCGCCCAGCGCTCTCGGTCGCATATCGAAGCTCGGCTGCTCTTCGATCGAGTTCCCTACACCAACCGGACCGAGCTTGAACTGGCTTCGCTGATACTGACCGGGGCGGTATGTGCGGGGTTCGCCTTCTACGGTCTCGTGGCCTCCTTGGACGCGTTTAAACTTGGACTGACAGGCGGAATGGCAGGAATAGTCATCTGGCCGGTAATGTTCGTCGTTCCCTTGGCGTTCTTACTGTTTGTCGTTCAATTGGTCATTGACGCCGTGACGGTCGTTCGTCACCGGGGACACGGAGGGCGGTCCCCATGACCGCGACAAGCAGCGCGCAGCACGATGAGCGACGCCAGTCCCACGACGTCAGGGAGAGGAACGGCGGGAGCTCCTCGGCCGCAGTTCGCTGGTTGGTCCGCTTCAGCTTCGCGGGACTCGTATGCGCCACCACGGCCACCATGTTCGCGGATGTGTCGCCAGAGCAGATCGGGGCGGCAGCGATCGTGCTCTTGATAGTGCTGCTGCTGGGGAAGGTGCCTGTTGCCATCGCATTGTCGGTGCCCGGCATCGTTGGCCTCTACGCAATGCACGGTGAGGGCGCCATCGAGAACGTGCTCTCGGACGTACCGTATAACACGGTAGCCTCGTGGACCCTGTCGGTGTTGCCGATGTTCGTACTGATGGGCCTTCTGTTGGTGAAGTCAGGCATCAGTACGAAGGTGTACATCGCGGCTCGTCACTGGCTGGGATGGTTGCCGGGTGGGCTGGCGATCGGGACGACTGCTGCTGGCGCGGGTCTAGCTGCGGTTTCGGGTACGAGCCTAGGCACGACCTATGCGCTCGCCCGCATCGGTATCCCGGAGATGCTGCGTGCGGGCTACCACCGGAAGCTGGCTGTGGGCTCTGTTGCGATCGCGGGACTCTCCGGGCAGCTCATCCCGCCCAGCATCCTATTGGTCGTCTACGCCGGTGTCGCGCAAGTCGCAGTGGGGCCGCAACTCATCGCGGGAATAGGCCCCGGTGTTCTGCTCGCAGTGTGCTTTAGCTTGGCCATGTTGCTGGCATGTATTGTTCGTCCGCGGTTAGTCGAGGCGCGAGAAGGTGCGGCCGCGTACGGCACCGGAAACGCCACTCCGTTGTGGAGTCAGCGGGTACGCTCCATCGTCAGCGTCTGGCCAGTCCCGATGCTTGTCGCAGCTGTCCTCGGTGGCATGTTTGCCGGTGTCACTACGGCTACTGAAGCTGGCGCGCTCGGTGCACTGGGCGCGCTGGCCTTGACGTTCTGGTACCAGCGTGGCTGTAGGCCCTGGAAGGTCGTCTACGATGCGGTCGCTGAGACGATCGAGGTCATCGGAGCGATATTTTTCCTGCTCATAGGCGCCCTCATATTCTCGCGCCTGTTGGCTGTCACCGGCTTGGCTCGAGCGTTTTCTGAATGGGTCACAAACACCGATCTCAGCCGTGTCGAATTCCTCGTCGTGATCGCCATCGCATATTTCGTCATGGGTATGTTCCTGGACCCGTTATCCATGCTGTTGCTGACCGTCCCGCTGCTACTGCCTACCGTTGGAGCCCTGGAGATATCGCAGCTCTGGTTCGGCGTCTTCGCCGTGCTGTTGGCCGAGCTCGCGGTGCTTACGCCGCCTGTCGGAATACTGGCCTTTATTATTCACGGCATCACGCGCGATTCCCGCGTTAATGAAGGCCACGTCATTACGCTCGGCGATATATTTCGAGCCATCGGCTGGCTGTTGCCTGTCGCCTTCGTGGTCGTGTTGCTACTGATTGTCTTTCCCGGAATCAGTACCTGGCTGCCGAGTTTGATGCAATGACCGTCACGCGGCTGAAGTTCACGCTAGCCCGAAGTCGCGGTGACGCCGCGTAGAGATCGTGGTGGTGACCTGCGAAGGGCGGGAGGCGCATCCACTGGGTGTAGCCACTGAACCTGGCATGTCGCGCGGGATGGTGCGCCATCGTTCGCCATGTTGTGGGGCGTGTCGGCAGGTAGCGGGGCGATGCACGTAGGCCGCGACAGGCGCACCTGTAGGGAGACGTCGGGCGAGGTGCGCGAGTATGGCCACTGCAGCCCGCATCCGCGAGCCTGGCCCAGCTCAACGAGGAGCCCACCTACCGCCGGATCAGGCCAGCATCGACGCCGCGGCCGCCCTCGACGGGATCTCCGTGCCGCCACCAACGTCGTCGAAGATCACCTCGATGCGGCCGGAGTCGTGACAGGCTACGAAAATCTCGCCCACAGCGAACGCGACTTTCTCAGTCGCAAATCCGTTGACCCGGACCTGCGGCCCATCCACCACCGGCTGACCGACCGCATCACAGCCCGCGCGCTGCTCCGCATGCTGGCCCGCTACCCCCTGTGGCACCTGCGCCAGGCCTGGGCGCCGCGGACCTTCACCGACCGAGCCTCACCCAACCGCGACACGCCGGTCGCCGCCGCGGAACGCTCCCCATCCGCTCAGGCCGACGCCAGTCGCCAGCACGACGAGACGGGCCAGCCCTACCGCAGCTTCGCTGATCTGTTCGACCACCTCGCCACTCCGACCCGGAACCAGGTGCACTTCGCCGGCACCGACACCGAGGTGCCCATGCTGGTCAAAGCCACCCCCGACCAGCACCGCGTCTTCGAGCTCATCGGCGTCGCCCATACCCGGCACCCTGGCGACCACGCAGCCACAACGAACACCGCCAACACCCACGAACGCTCGGCACAGCTGGGCCTTCACAGGCCCGCACAACCACTACTTCAGTCCAATCAACGACGTAGCGCCGTTATCACGTATAGGTGACGAAGAAGGTATGGCCCGTTCGATCAGTTCGCACCTGACCTGACCAATGCACCTGATTCTTCAGCCGAGCCATACAGGACGCGCGATCGCCCTCCGGCACGCATGCAATATCCCTAGTAACCCGGGTTGGATGGCGATGATACCGGAGGCGTTGACTGTGAGTGGCCGGGTCTTCACGCTTAGCGGGCTCAACAGAATCGTGAGAGCTTGACGTAGGTAACCTAAAGCCTTAAGATGAGCATATGGCGTCATCCACAGACGCGTCAGGAGGTGTAATGCCTGGCAGTGGCTCGATTGAACCTGGCTTGCTGGTACGGGTCGTTCGCAAGGAGATGATCGCGGAAGGTGTGGTTAAGCTCGTTCTGAGCGACATCTCTGGGGCGGAGTTGCCTGCGTGGACGCCAGGTGCTCACATCGACTTACTACTCGAGGATGGCACATGCAGGCAGTATTCACTGTGTGGTGATCAGAACGATCTTGCAACGTACGAGATCGCGGTATTGCGCGAGAACGAAAGCCGTGGCGGTTCGGCCTACATACATGACGTACTCGAAGAGGGTGACTCCGCACTAGTGAAAGGGCCTCGTAACAATTTTGCCCTCGTTGGGTCTCAAAAATACCTATTTATCGCTGGTGGGATCGGTATCACACCGATTATGCCGATGTTGGAGGCGCTGGGGACGTCAACCGAGTGGCGGCTTCTCTATGGTGGACGATCGCGCTCGTCGATGGCTTTTCGCGATGAGTTGGTCACTCGCTATGGAGACCGGGTAAATATTCGCCCTCAGGATGAATTTGGCATGCTGGATTTAGACTCCGAACTGAACGGAGCAGATTCCGGGACTGCGGTATACTGCTGCGGTCCCGAGCCGCTGCTTGAAGCGGTGGAACATCGATGTGAGTCCTGCTCAAATGCCAGTCTGCACGTCGAACGCTTTTCCCCCAAGGTACAAGACCACGCGGAAACGACGGCCTTCGAAGTGGAGCTCGCACGATCAGGAAAGACCCTACTCGTTCCGGCGGATCGTAGTATTGTGGACGTTCTAGGCGACGTGGGTATTGACGTAGATGTCTCGTGCGAGGAAGGAATCTGCGGAACATGCGAGACTGCAGTTCTGGACGGTATACCTGATCATCGCGATTCAGTCTTGACTGAGGAAGAGAAAGCGGAGAATGATGCGATGATGCTATGCGTATCTCGAAGTTGTTCGCCGCAACTACGTCTTGATCTATGACGAACTGTATGGGTAGAGCAGCTCGCGACGTGTGGGGCCGTGCGCGGGTGTTGAGCCAAAGAAGCAACGCGAGTGGAGCAAGAATTAGTCAGAGAACATCGGGAGCGCCAGTCATGTCCAGTTGTATCGCAATGTAGCTCAACCAGGTTTTGGCAACCGTCGGCCTGGTCCAACTCCTTGTATCGGAGCTGTGACACAAGCCCATCTCGAGCCGACCGTGCTTAGACGTCGACGTCCCGTAGGGTCGCCCTGGGTGCCGCTGCGACTACATTGCGTAACTACGGAAGGATGCCGGGTAGCGTTGCTGTGCGCGAACCCGCACTGACGTTGTTTATACCGCCAACTCGAGGCCGTGAATGCGGCGTCGATTTTTTGGCAATATACCGTGCCCAAACGTGAACGGAGCTTCGGGCTAAGCCTGCTTGGATGAGCACTTGACAGTGAATAAGAATCCGCTAGAATATAACATTCTACCGTGGTATAGGGCCGTTGAATGACGGTGTCAGTGACCCTGGTCAGTGGATTGGTGCGATACACCGGACCGGGCATGTCGACAAAGCAACCTTAGCGCGCGGCGCCGAGTGGCATGCTCCGTGCAGACGGGGTCCTTAGATCGCCTCAGGCGGCTGACGTGAAAGTTGAGATAGGCCAGCTTCGGACGCAGGATGGCTCTCACAAGAGGAACGTGCCGAGTTCCGATCAGGCTAAGGAGCCCCAGGGACGTGTGTACGGTCTCGGGCCGATGGGTAGAAAGGTATCGTTTAGGTACTCGGGCGCGGCGTCGGCGTCTATGACAGTCGAATGCACCGCCCCCACCCCGGGCGCCGGCCGGATCGGTCGGCGATGTCGGCCGGCGGCAGTAACCCGGTGCACCTGCACCGTCGACGTCCGTAAGGATGGGCGAGGACAGAGCTCGTGTGTAGGGCTACACGAAGCAACTAGTTCGGCATCGGCTGTTGACAATGTATTAGTGCCAGGTAAGCTAAAGGTTGTAGGTAGTGACATAGCTCGTAACATGACGTGTCGCGATCTGCTTGGTTTGTAGAAGTTGAGCCTCCGCAGGCGCGAAGCCCCGAACGGGCGTTACGTGGCCGATCAGGAAAGCGAGTTAGGAGTCTGCTGTACGCCGGCTCGATGAGCCGATGGCGGACACACGTAGGTAGATGGGTGCAGGGATAGATGCTGTTCATCACCGGACTAGCCGGCTAACGGATAGTCCGGGTGAGCGTGATCCTGTGGCGACGCGAGGATGACGATGGCGTCCGGTGGTCTGAACACGGAGCCAAGCCTGACAGGCCTAGCCTAACGGTACGTGACTTTGGTTGTGTCCAATGATTGATGACTTAGTCATGCACAGTCTAGGAGTCGACTTTGACGGGGAGACAGCGAAGCGTGCATGCGGAACGAACTGATCATGCGCCAAACATAGATCGCGCATATTCGGGGACGGCACCTAAGCTAGTTGGCTACGTGCCCGGGTTCGCACGCAATATCAGTATTGAAGTTGGCGGTATGGCTCGGCTACTGGCAAAGGTAGTGTGGAGCGCCGTGCGACATCCCCGGGGATATTGGGGCGCCGTCGCCGAAGACATGCATCGTACAATCAAGCAGGCATGGCTTCCGCTAACCGTCGCGATCGCCGCATTTACTGTTTTTACGGCGATGGTGGCGATGATGTTCTTCGCCATGGTCGGTGGCCAGCAGTTGTTCGGTCCCATGATGTATCTTCAATCTGTACGGACATTCACTGTATGGGTTAACGCGATAGCGGTAGCAGGAATTGTGGGGGCGGCCCTGACCGCGGACATCGGCTCGCGAAAGGTGCGGGAAGAGCTTGACGCGATGGAAGTGATGGGAGTGGACCCGGTCCGGGACCTGGCTGTACCGCGCGTCATCTCACTTACCTTGATAACGGTAATCCTCAGCATTCCGTCTATCCTCATCACAACAGTCGCTATGCAATGGTCTGCGGACTATGTCGCACATTTGCCAACCGGTGCCTTCTACTCAAACTTGTTCGTCAACCTCACGACGACCGATCTCATAGGACTTCTAGTTAACTCTGCGTTGATTGGCCTGTTAATCGCTACGGTGTGTTGCTACAAAGGTTTCAACGCGGGTGGTGGCGCAATCGGACTCGGTAGGGCCGTCAACCAGGCCGTCGTCGCATCCGTGGTTGGAGTATTTGTGCTGCAGTTGCCGTATCAAGCCATCTTTCTCGGCTTGTTCCCGGAAGTGGGGGCCTGGAAATGACGACGCGAGAAGAACATGAGGGTGCTAAGTCGGAGTCGACGGAAATGCGAGGCGCAGCTCAGACTCGCCCCGTAGGGTCCGGTTCGGGGGACACCGCAAGCGTGGGACCGAGCGGTAGCGCATCGCGAGGGCAGGCAGCGGTACAGGACCTCGGAGGTCTTGTCGCGTTCGCAGGACATGCCATTCGCGAGGTGCCGTTCGCGATACGGAACTATCCATCAGAAATCGTGCGTCACGCCGGACTGCTAGTGCGACAGAATACTGTGATTGTCGTATTTATGCTGTTTATGATTGGCGCTGTGCTGGCGCTTACGCTACACTTCTTGTTCGCCAATATCGGCATAACCAGTTATATGGGGGCTGAGAGCGCCGTGGCCGCGACACGAGGGCCGGCCCATGTTCCATTCGGATGGATTATCGCTGCGAAGATCGGCTGTGGTATCGCGGCTGAGATAGGGGCGATGCGGACCAACGAAGAAATTGATGCCACGGATATCATGGGCGTACGATCTGTTGCATATTTGGTAAGCACGCGACTTGTTGCAGCCTTCTTCGTTATGCCATTCTTCTGGATTATCGCGATGTCGTTCAAGTTCCTTGCCGGGTTCTTGTTCAATGTGCATCTTCTCGGTTCGGTCTCAGCCGGCGGGTTCGTTTCGGCATTGTTCTTGATGCAAAACACTAAAGACTTCACCTTCGCGGTTATATGGGCGACGATAATGGGCCTGACGATAATTGTGGTGGGATGTTACTACGGCTATACGGCCAAGGGTGGTCCACTCGGAGTCGGTCGGAACACTGCCCAGTCGATGCTCGTCAACATGGTGTTCATCAGCATCTTCGCGGTGATAATGGTGCAGTTTTTCTACGGTAATTCCCCTAATGCTGCTATTGGAAATTGAGGAAAGTCGAGCGGACTGGAGTCTTTATGTCGATCGCATCGGTGTTCGACCGTCGCGGCGGTATGTCGGGCAGCCTTCCACCCTTGGAAGGGAGTAACGGGAACAGCCGCTTGGAAGGAAGTAACGGCAACAGCATTGAGTTGACCGATATCCGCAAGAGCTTCGACGGGACAACGCGAGTTCTCGATGGTATCACGGCAAGTATCAATGATGGCGCCATCACGACGATCCTAGGGCCGTCTGGTACCGGAAAGAGCGTGCTGCTGAAACACATTGTCGGTTTGTTGGAGCCGGACGGGGGTGAGGTGCGCGTTTTTGGACAGGATATATGGCGCATTAGTCTGGCGGAGCGTTATGAGCTGCGGAAGCGGTTCGGGGTGTTGTTCCAGGACGGCGCCCTGTTCGGATCGATGGATCTGTATGACAACGTGGCGTTTCCGCTACGCAAGCACACCGACAGGTCGGAGTCTGAGATCCGCGAAATCGTCATGAACCACATGCGGGAGGTGGGGTTGGAAGCGGCTATCGGGAAGGCTCCGAACGAGATTTCCGGCGGTATGCGTAAGCGTGCCGGGTTGGCGCGAGCTCTGGTTATGCGCCCGGATGTGTTGCTGTTCGACGAGCCGGATTCCGGTCTGGACCCGGTAAGAACGAAGCTGCTGTGCGAGCTCATCACGCAGGTCCATAAGGAACACGGCGGCACTTACATTGTGATTACGCACGACATCGCGAGTGCGCGTACCCTGAGCGACTACGTCGGTGTGCTGTGGCAGGGAAAGCTGGTGGAGTATAGCGAGGCGCAGGAAGCGTTCGATTCGGAGGATCCGTTCGTACACCAGTTTCTCTCCGGTGACGCCGTGGGTCCATTGGGAATGGACTGATTTATGCGGTGGTTCAAGTGGCTGAGCGCGGGGGCGGCCGTCACCCTGGTCGCCGTCGTGGTAACGGCAGCGGTGCGGGGTCAGAACGGCTACGATCTCGAGGTGTTGATGCCCGCTGCCGACGGGACTTACGAGGGTGGCCGGGTGTCCATCGCGGGTGAAGTAGTGGGCGAGGTCACCGACGTTGGCGTGCGTGGCGACCAGGCCCTGGTGGCCGTGCGGATCGACGAGAAACACGCACCGTTGCACGCGGGTACTACGGCGCGGGTGAACTGGCAGTCCCTTATCGGGGATCGGGTGGTCGAAATTATACCCGGAGCGGAAGATAACCCAACGCTGCCGTCAGGAAAGCGGATTGAATCTGAGATCGAACGTGTGGAGCTGGGTGACGTACTATCTGCGCTGGATGAGCCGACAAGGAAGCACCTGCAAGGTCTGTTGAATCAGCTGAACGAGACGTTCGATGGCCGCGAGAACGACGTGAACGCCACGTTGAAGGCCGCTGGGCCGGCGATCGGTGCGCTAGGTGAAGTGATGCGCGCCGTGGGTGAGGACGGCCCAGCGATCCGCGACCTTGTTGAACGGCTCCAAGACATGACAAGCGAGCTGGCTGCGCGAGACACCGAGCTCCGGGAAACGATCGGGAACCTCGGACGGCTGACGTCGTCTACCGTTGAGAAGCAGGAACAGCTCGGGGAAACGTTCGCGGAATTGCCGTCTACGGTGCAGGAAGCCACAGCGACGCTTCGCGACGTGCCGGCCGCGGTGGACGAAGCAAAGCCCTTGCTCCGGGAGATACGGCCGGCTACGCAACAGCTTCCCGCCGTAGCAGGCAACCTCAATCCCGTGCTGGACGAGGTGGGTCCCGCGGTCAGTTCGCTTAAGCCTACGCTGCGGTCTGCCGGTACCTTGCTCCAGGAGACACCCGACCTGCTCGATGGCGCACACGCCACGCTGCCTGATGTCACCGAAGCCGCGTCCGAATTGCAGCCTGCTGTTGCCTTCCTCCGCCCCTATACACCTGAAGCAGTCGGGTGGTTGAGTAATTGGGCCGGCGTATGGGGAAGTCGGACCGAATCCGGGAGCTATGCGCGACCGTTGATTACGAGTTCAGCTAGCGCCTTCAACGACAATCCGGGAGTCCTGGCGCCAGGTCTGAAGCAGGATCCGAGACCAGCGCCCGGGTCGCCCGCTGGCCAGCCGTGGACTGACGCAAACGGGGACGGGATCCGATGATACGATCGGTCGCTTTTCGAATCGGTGCAGCGCTGACAGTAATGTTAGCCGTGACCGCTGCCGGAGTAGGGCTCACGAATTCGGATGAGCCCGCGAGGAAGACGGTGGTCAGTGTGTTCACCGACGCTGGACCTCTCGAACCAGGAAACGAGGTGCGTTCAGCGGGCGTAGTGGTCGGCGCGGTCGAGAAGATCAGCCTTGAGGACGGCAATGCTCATGTCTCTCTCACTGTCGATTCGGCCGTGTTACCACTGCACCGTGACGCGAACGTGACGCTTCGGCCGGTGGACCTACTTGGAGAGCATTACGTTGAGCTTGATCCTGGATCGCCGTCGGAGCCGTTCATGGAGCCGCCCGTCATACCAGCCGACCAGACAGGCTGGAGACCGACACTTCAGAACGTGCTAAACACCTTCGACGATCCCACATCGACCGCGCTCGCTGCCGTGGTCACCACACTCGGCGAGGGTATGGATAAGTCAGGAGCGGACGCTGCTGCGGCAATCGAAGCGCTGGCACCGGCCATGAAGAACACGGGAAAGTTGGGCAAGGTACTGCATGAGCAGAACGCGGTTCTCAACGAGCTGACCGAGAGGGTGCGCCCGATCGCAGACGCGTTGGCGGCGAAGAATGGGGAAGTACTCGACGCTACTGTGGAGAGCACCGAGCGGACACTATCGACCGTCGCGGCGAACAAGCAGGCCCTAAACGAGACGTTGAGCGAGCTGCCGGATACGATCGCAACAGCCAGGCGAACATTAAGACAGGTGGCTGGGGTATCAGACGCTGCCACCCCAACACTCAAGTCTATCCGACCGGTTACTGACGACCTCGCCGACGTGACCAGTGAACTACAAACGTTTACGGAAGCTGCGGATCCCGCCCTGGCATCGTTACCGCCAGTGCTCAAGCGTGCGGATGCGTTGCTCGAACAAGCCGCGCCCGCGGTCGCAAAGCTGCGTGACGCCGGTCCTGATCTCCGGGATACGGCCGAATCCCTTCGCCCTGTCGGTGATGTATTGCTCGATGATCAACTTCATGGCGTCATGGAATTCGTGCGGAAATGGTCGCTGAGTACTAACGGGCGGGATGCGCTTGGGCACTATTTCCGCGGCGTATTCCACGTCACACCGAAGACGCTTGCGGATCTTGCTGAAGGTGCACCACTGGGTGAGGACGAAGGTGCGCCACTAGGCGAGACTGGACTTCCACGGCCCGATGCATCGGAAGAGTTGCCGGCGGTCCCGGAAGGCGTGCCCGATGATTTGGTGGGCGGTGATTCGGGGAGCTCAGACCCTGATAATGCGACTGGACTGACTCAAGAACAGGAGCAGTCCATGCTCGACCAACTGCTTGGAGGGTCGTGACATGCCGCAACGAGTACACCGGAATAACGCACGAAACATTCTGATAGGTGTCATCGTCATAATCGTGGCCGGCGTGATCGCGGTTGCCAGCGCGAGCGTCCAGGGTGGTGGTGATGTTCCGGGAAAGGCGTATACGCGTGTCACCGCGGCATTCGAGGACGTCGGAACGCTGACCGAACGGCAAAATGTCACGCAGGCGGGAGTACGAATTGGAACGGTCGACTCGATTGACTATCAAGAGGACGTTGCCCACGTTGTGCTGAGATTGGAGGGGCAGCGGAAAGTGTTCGGGAACGCGCGGGCGGAAGTCCTCAACGAATCGGCTCTGGGAAAGAAGTATATAGAGTTTGATCCGGGTACCCCGGACGGTGGACCGCTCGATTCGGGGATCGTACCCACCTCTCAGACCAGCAGTTCAAGAGCGGTCGATGATGTTTTCTCCGCATTCGACGAGCCGACTCGCGAAGCGCTCCAGTCAAGCTTGCAGGAGCTGGGTGGGGGAATAATTGGCCACAGTAAGGATCTGCGTGACGTAATCCGTAGTTCGCCAGATATGCTCAGTGACCTCGGTCTGGTTAGTGGCGCATTGAGTAGCGAAGAAGCTGAGCTTCCGGCCATGCTGAGTAGCGCGAACCGGTTCGCTGGACGATTCCGTGACCGGGAGCGTGAGCTTACGTCCCTGCTCGAAAACTTAAACACGACATTTGACGCAATAAGTGTCGATAATGGCGAGCCACTCGAACACAGTATTCAGGCACTACCATCGACCTTGCGTGAAGCTCGGCGGGGGTTAGATGCGTTGAATGCGCCGCTTGCTGATCTGGAATCGGCATTGGTCACTTTGGAACCCGGGGGACAGGCGCTGGGAGCGGCGGCCGATGACCTTCGTGGCGTATTGCGTGAGGCTGTCGATCCGATGCGCAAGTTGCCCGGCGTAAGCGAGGACGCTAATCCGGCGGTCGAAGATCTGACGCACACGATCTCCGATGCTCGCCCGCTGGTACCGCGTGTTGCGAGGGCTGTGGAAAAAGCAAGTCCCGCACTGGGCGATCTGGCGGCGTATTCGACCGGCATTGGCCGTATGCTCAGTCACCACGACATGCTCAGTGGCCGTTTCGCCCCTGATAAACATTACTTCAGCGCCATGGCCGCTTTTCCGGGGCTGTACAACGTGGGTCTGCCAGATCCCACGGTTGAGACGAACCCGTATCCCGAGCCGGGTGAGGGCGCCGAGGAAGCACCGGAGTCAGGAGGTAACCGATGATGAAAATCGGATCCCTGAAGGCGGGGGCGCTCAGTGTCCGGCGAGACGGTCGGCGAGCCGGACTGGCATTAGGCCTCGCGTTACTCGCGGCTTTGATGTTCGTGCTGTTGATGCTCTACTTCAAACCATCGATCCAGACGTTCCTGCGGTCGGGCGAGACGATAACGATGGAGCTGGAGAGGGACTACCAGCTGCACGCAGATGAAAACAGAGTGTATGTAGCGGGTCTCGAGGCCGGTGTTGTTAGTGATGTCGAGCACGTCAATGACGAGACAGTCCGGGTCGCGATGAAGGTTGACGAAGATGTCATCAGCTCCCTCGGATCGAAACCGTCGGCGGAGGTACGGCCGAATACCGTATTGGGTGGTGCGTACGTAGTCGAACTCAAGCGCGGAGGGGGCACCGGGCGATTCGAAGACGGATTCATTCCGCGGGAGCGTACGCAAGTTCCGGTTGAGTTGGATCGGGTACTCGAGTCATTGCCGGGTCCTACGCGAGAGAGCTTACAGGACACGGTGGGTCAATTCGATGACACTCTTGCCGCGGGCGGCAAGGAGGCGCTGCGAGACATCGTGGCCAATGCGCCGGAAACGCTCGATCCGGCAGGCACGGTCCTTGAAGCCGCACAAGGCACTCGACCGGGCATAGACCTCCCGCAGATCGTCACCAACTTCCATTCGATCGCGGATGTGCTCAGTCGCAACCAGGGGCAGCTGGGAGATGTCGTTCAGTCACTACGTGACACCACGACGGTTCTTGCCAACCAGAGCCGGCCGTTGGCGGATGGGATCGAATCCATGCCCGCTACGCTGCGCGACACTCGCTCGGGGATGGTCGATTTGCGTGGCACCTTGGATGAGTTGACGGTGACAGCGGAGTCGTTCCGGCCGGCCGCGAGGGAGCTGGAACCATTGCTGCGGCGGTTGGATCCGGTGCTGCGGAAGGCGAGGCCGCTTATGGAAGACCTGCGACCGCTGCTCGAGGATGCTCGTCCGGTCGTTGACGAACTGGTGCCGGTCGCACAGCGCGGCACTGGCGTACTCGACGACTTCAGTGGGCCCGTGCTGGAACGCGTCAACGGTCCGGTTACGGAGACCGTGATGAACACCTGGCGCGGCAGCGGTCCTTATGAGAACAGTGGCGGTGGTGTGCAAGCCGACAACAAGTTTTACGAAGAACTAGGATTCTTGACTGCGAACATGGCGCGGGCAGCAATGACGCAGGACAGGCATGGGGCGCTGATCGGATTCCAGGTCGGCGCCAACTCGAGGTCGGTCGTAGGGACACCGTTCACCTTGCCGAATCTGCTTGACGAGATTGAGAAGTACTCGGGAGGTACACAATGAGACGCCTGCAGCGGATGGCTGAGCGCGTCCGGACGGTTCCCGGACTTCTTCGGAATGTCGTTGTGCTGACGGTCTTCTTCGCGGTGGGCCTTATCTCCACCGGCTATCTCTTCGCTAATTACGGAGTGAATGTGCCGTGGTCCGACGATTCATTCGAGTTCGCGGCGGAGTTCGAACATGCTCCTGGTGTCAATCCTTCCAGTCCTCAGGAGGTGCGCATCGCCGGCGTCCCTGTAGGCGAGATCGAATCGGCGGAGCCTCAGGACGGCGACAAGGCGCGGCTCGTGATGTCCATCGAGTCGGACCATACCGTCTATACCAACGCGCGGCTGATACTGCGTTCCAAGTCGCCACTCAATGTGATGTACGTAGCACTGGATCCTGGCGGTCCGCCGGGAGATCCGCTCCCGGAGAACGGCACAATCCCTGTCTCGCAGACCGAGCGGCCGATCCACCTTTACGAGACACTCAAGAAGCTTGATGAACGAGCGCGCGATGCGACGACGTCGCTGATTAATCAAGCCGATGCTGCCCTCGTGTCAGCGCCGGAGCAACTTCCCGACGGACTGCGCGCTGCAGACGAAACTATGGCAAGCTTCCGGCCAGTACTCGAGGAACTACAGACGCGACGTGAAACTATTTCGAACTTGGTAACCTCGCTTGCCCGAGTCTCCGCCGCGGTGGGAGAAGATGACGAGCGATTGGCAAGGTTGGTCGCGTCGTTGCAGGAGTCCCTGGGTGTCCTGGCGAATCGGGACAAGGAGCTCGATGCGACTCTTGCTGAGCTGCCCGGACTCACTCAGGATGTCAGACACGCGATGACGAGCGCGAGTGCTCTCACCGAGCAACTGGATCCGACGCTGTCCGCGTTGCATGGGGTATCTGACGAGCTTCCCGACACGCTGCGAGGCCTGACCGAAACCGTCGGCTCCGCGGGGACGGTTGTTGATGAGGCTGCACCAGTCGTAGACAAGGCTAAGCCTGTCGTCGCTGACTTGAAGCCATTGGCGAGAGATGTAAACGCAACGTTGGGTGACCTTGCTCCAGTGACCGGTCACCTGCCGGACGCGACTGAGCGCATAGTGCCGTGGCTGGACCACCTCGCCGCGTTTGTATACCAGACGTCATCCGCATTCAGCATTCACGACGATAACGGTGGATTCGGGCGCGCGAACTTCACTCTCGACGTCACCAACCCTTCGGGTGGACTCGATACGCATGAGGAACAAGGGACGCAAGGAGGCGGCGAATGAGATCGCACAGAATCTCTCAGCGTGTCGTCCGCATGTGTTCGGTGGCGGGCTTCGTAGCGATCTTTGTTTTTGGCTTCGCTTTCCTCTGGACACAAGCCGGTGGCGTAGTGCCAGGTGTCAACGATGCAGACGACTATCAAGTGGCATTCCAAACGGACGACGTGAAAAACGTTCGAGCGGACAGCGACGTGACGGTCGCTGGCGTAGTCGTCGGTCGAGTCGCCGAGCAGACCCTTGAGGATGATGGCGCGCGAATGGTGCTCAGTCTCGACAGAGAGGTAGCGCCGCTTCATGAAGGAGCTGCGGTCCGAGTCGGCATGAAATCGGTCACTGGGCAATCCCAGGTCGCGATCGAAGACGGCGATGGCCCGGAGCTCCCGGACGGCGCGACGTTGCCGAAATCGGCTGTACGACCGGCTGTCGAGATCGACGAAGTGCTTAAGGCGCTTGACTCCGAGACACGCGAGGCTCTCAGTGAGACGGTTCGCTCGCTCGGCGAAGCCACTAAAGGCAGCGACAAGGACATCCAAAAGCTGATGTCCGGTCTCGGGGACCTGGGCCGTGAGGGTCACACTGCGCTGGACGCGATCGCCGCTCAGTCCGACGACCTCAAGACTCTGACGAAGGAAGCATCGACGCTTCTGGATGCGCTCGACACCGGACGAGGACAGATCGCGAACGTCGTGCGCGACGCAAATCGTCTTGCCGAATCCACGGCCGGACAGGATGAGGCGATCAAGCGGACCATGCGGAGTATGCCAGAACTCCTCGACGCAGCACGGACGGCCACAGGCGAACTGGGCGAACTGTCGAAGCCTCTTGACCCGGTGGCGGCGGACTTGCGCGCCGCGGCTCCCGATTTGGATCAGGCCTTGCACCAGCTCCCGGCGGTTAGCGCGGATCTCCGTGGCCTGTTGCCAGATTTGGACGGCGTCTTGGACAAGGCACCCGCGACGCTCAATCGGGTACCGACCTTTGGAACTGACGTTCGGTCTCTGGTGCCCGAGGCGGAACTGTTGCTGCGCGATGTCAACCCGATGCTGGCGTATCTCGAGCCTTATGGTCGCGATGTCGGCGCGATGTTGACCAACTTTGGCGATTCAATGAACAAGGTGGTCGAGAACGGAGTTGTTCGCCCGCTCCGGTTGGCGCCGATTTTCAACACGGGCAGTCTGCGTGGTGGTACTGAACCGCTGACGGAGCTGGATCCGAACCATTGGAACAACCCGTATCCGGCACCAGGTCAGGCAGCGGATCCGGCGCCGTTCGAGGGTGACTACCCGAAGGTGGAGCGCGCTCCGAAATGATCGCCGGTTTGGTTCGAAGGCTCCGGGCGAGGCCTGGGCTTCGGTGGCTGCTGGCGCGTCGGCCACGAGGACGTTACTCCTGGCTGTCTGCTGGGCTGATCGTCATCCTGGCCGGACTTACCGGAGGTGGGCTTGCCCAGGTGCGGGTGGACACGGGCATAGGTTCGTTCTTGCCTTCGGGTGATCGGGCGTATGAGGCATTGCAGGACAAGGCACGCTCCTTCGGTGGCGATCCGGTGGTGGTGTTGTTGGAGTCGGAAAAGCCGCGAGAGCTACTGTCGGAGCAGCTACTGGAACTGCTGCGGCTTGAAGGTGAATTGTCTGAGCTGCCAGATGTGGCTGGCGTGTATGGCCCGGCGACGGTGCTGAATCAGACAGCGGGCGCGGCGCAGAATCTGCTGGCGCAGATCAGTGGTCGGCGGGACGCGGTACGCAACGAGGCCCGGCAGAAGGCCAAGGATGACGGTGCCGGGCGAGCTGAGGTCGAGGCGGCTGGTGAGAAAGCGGTGGCCGAGTTCGACCGTCGCTACGGAGCGTTGTTGGTGCAAGGATTGCCCGCCGGATTGCCGACTCTGCGCAACTCCGAGTTCGTTTCGACGGTGCTTTACACCGAGGATGGCGCACCTCGATCGCAGTGGCAGTTTGTCGTACCGGACGAGGACACGGTCGCCGTGCTGGTGCGTCCGAGGGCGGAGCTCGACCAGGCGGCTGCGGGTCGCCTGACGGATTCGGTGCGTTCAGCGGTGGACCAATCAAACTTGGAAGTGCAGAAGGCCACCGTCACAGGTGTGCCGGTAGTGACATCAGGACTGACCGAGCGGGCGCAGCGCGAGCTTCCGTTGCTGGGCGGGGTTGCGCTGGCGGCAGTGGGCTTAGTGTTCTTCCTTGTCCCGTGGAGCCGGTCGCGGCGTGCCCGCCTGCGGCCGTTGGTGGCGGCGGTCGCGGGTACCGCGGTGACGGTGGCCGTGTTCGGCTGGTTTCAACATCCACTGTCATTGGGTGTGGTGGCGTTCTTGCCGATCTTGCTCAGTCTCGGCAGCGACTTCCCGTTCTACCTGTCCCAGCCCGGTCGGCGACGACGTGTACTGGTCCTCGCCGTAGCCGCGACCGCGGCTTTCGGCTCGTTGGCGTTATCACCGCTGCCGTTCGTGCGCGAGTTGGGAGTGGCGGTCGCAGTGGGGATCGTGGTGACCGTGGGGATTGCGCTGGGCATGCGTGCGATGTTCGGCGCAGCCGCGCCTGCACCACCACGGCCGGATCTCGGCGGTGATGTCTTGCCTCGAGCTGCCCTGTGGAAGCGAGTCGTTGTACTCGCGGCCGTGGTTGGAGTCTCCGGGATCGGCTGGATCGCAGTCCCACAGATGGATATCGAGACTCGCCCCGAGGAGCTCGCACGTGGGTTGCCTGAGCTACAGGACGCCCGCTACGCCGAAGAAGTGTTGGGCTCCTCCGGTGAGGTCAGTGTCGTGTTGCGAGGCGAGAATGTGCTCGCTCCCGACGCGGTGGAGTGGACGCGGCAGGCCGAGGAGGCTGTGGTCCGTCAGCATGGTGACGAGATGCATCCCATTATCACCATGTCGAGTCTGCTGCAATTCCTCGGCGACGAACCGAGTGGTGAGCAAATCGCGGCGGGCGCGAAGCTGCTGCCCAGGTACTTGACCTCGGCGGTGATCCGGCCTGACCGCGAGGCCGCATTGATGGCGTTCGGCGTCGGACTGCGTGACGTTGAGCAGCAGCGTGCCCTGCTGGGGCAGGTGCGCGAGGTACTCCCGCCTCCTCCTGAAGGCTACGAGGTCGAGTTGGTCGGATTGCCAGTAGCGGCGGCTCGAGGCTTGGAACTCGTGTCCGACGGTGGTGTTCTGATCAACCTAGTCGGTGTCGGCGGCGCAGGCCTGGTGCTGCTGGCGGGACTTCGGCACCGTAGCGATGCGGGGCGCGCCATCCTGACGGTGCTGCTGGCGACCGGCTGTGTGCTGGCCTTGGCCTGGTCGCTCAGCGGGACGCTCAGTCCCCTGACGGTGGCGATCGCCTCACTGACCACTGCGACCGGTTGTGAGTTCGCGGTGATGCTCGCCAGCTACGGCCGGGAGCACCGCAGCCGTCTGTGGCGCGGCGTGGGTACCGCGGCCCTGGCCGGGTCGGTCGGTTACCTGGTTCTGGCTCTGTCCGGGATCGCGGTGCTGCGGGAGTTCGGTCTGCTGCTGGCCGCGAGCGTGGTGTTCTCATACCTCACAGCCCTTGTCGTGCTGTGGGCGCTGCCGTGGCGTAGCCCGACTCCCGCCGATGGTCCAGCCGAGTCGAGACAAGGCGTTTTGAACAGGATAGGCGTGACACCATGAGGCTCCCGAAGATCCGCATTGCCCCCGGTCCTGCCCTGGCGACCGTGCGAGGCTGGCCAAAGTTGGTGCCGCGCGGCCGCGCCCGGGTGATTAGCCTGGTGCTAGGTGTGTTGGTGTTCGCCGGGGCGTCCACCCAGGTAGCCGTGGGAGTGATGGGTGGGCTACCAGACGGCGCTGTGTTCCGCGCAGGTGACACGGTCGTCACCGAGGACGAGTTCCAGGACCGGATGAATGTCCTCCAAGCGCTCTACGGCGTCGAACCGCCCGAGAAAGGTCCCAAGCGGGAGGACTTCAAGCGGGATGCTGCGAAGTCGGTTGCGGTTAGTTCGATTATCGATCGGGCGGTTCGAGACCACGGGATCGTGATCGCGGACAAGGAGGCACAAGACACTCTCAATAAAATGGTCGAAGAGCAACTGCCCGGAGGCCGCGACGATCTCGTCCAGTTTCTGAGTGCAAGGGGCGTGTCCGAACGCGACGTCGTCGACGAAGTCAAACGACAGCTGGCGACCAGCAGGCTTTTCGAGAAGGTTACCGATGACGTTCAGCCGGTCACCGACGAGGAAGTGCAGCAGGAGTTCGAGGACCGTGAAGACGAGATGGTCGCGCCCGAACAGCGGCACTTGCGCAATATTGTCGTGGACTCCGAAGCACAAGGCAACAGCATCGTGCAGCAAATCAAAGATGGGATGGAGTTCGAGACATTAGCGGCTGAGCATTCGCTCGACCAGAGCACCAAGGACGACGGCGGCGACCTGGGCACAGTGACTGCTGACCAGCTCGACGAACGGTACGCCGAAGCCGCATTCCAGGCCGAGGAAGGAGAGGTATTCGGGCCTGTGGATACCGAACACGGCTTCAACGTCGGCCAGGTTCTCGAGATTACTCCGGAGGAACAGTTGTCGTTCGACCAGGTCAAAGACGACCTTGAAGCCGACATGAACAGCAGGCGCACCCTCGACACGTGGCGTACTTGGCTCGGTGAGCGGATTGCGGAAGCTGACGTCACCTATGCAGATGAGTACCGCCCGGACGACCCAGACGCGCCGCCGACCGATGCGCCCCGATAGGGCGTGAGCCAAGTGGAGAACGTCATGACATACCTGCTCGCGATGCCTCATGCCGCGCCCATTCCGCTTAGGCGGACTGTACGGTGGTGAGCAATATGACCGGTGCTGTTGTCGACGCACCCGACAGCTCCGTGGTATGGGAGCAGGTTGAAGCCGTTCAAGAAGGTGATACCGCCGCTTTCGCGGAGATCTATCGACGGTACGCGAGTGTGGTATGGGCCTATGTTTACCACCGCACCGGTGATGTAGAGGTGACGAAGGACGTCACGAGCGAGACATTTCTGCGCGCTTTGCGCAGGATCGAGCTCGTGACAGACATCGGGAAGGACCTCAGGGCATGGCTGTGCACTATCGCGCGCAACATCGTCATCGACCTCGCCAAGTCGTGGTGGGGCACGTCGGTGGTAACGACAGCCGATGTTGATCCATATGCCGGGGCGTCCCGTGGGCCTGAGGCCGACGTAATCGAACGATGCACTGCGGCCGAGATCGACGGATACCTGCAGCGACTATCACGGCCGCAGCGCCGTTGTGTGAGGCTGCGGTTCTTTCAGGGCCTGTCGGTACGTGAGACTGCTGAGATCATGCAACGCGACGAGCGTGCCGTGCGCGCACTTCAGCATCGAGCCATCCGCCGCTTGTCCGAGGTAGTCCTGAACGATGAGCGCGTGACCCGGCCTGCTGCGGTCCGCGACGAGTGGAACACGATGAGCGACCGGCGTGCACGGGTTGCGGAGAGGCCCGAAGAATCCAGGCGGCGATCATGTCTAGGCATGCCAGGGCAGGCTGGGAACATCGCCAGACGGGATCGCCACTATAACCAATGAACAGGTGAAGTAGCATGATTGCTTTTGTGCTCATCGGTGTGGCGGCGGTGCTGCTTCTGGTATCACAGATAAGCGGCGTGACGCAACTTGCCGCTGCCGCCATGGTCTTCTCGCTGATCAGTATCGTGATGGTGACCTGGCGTGCGTGGGCAGATCGACGCACCCGCCAGAGGAAGATCGCAGCGACGTACGCGTGCGGCGATGGCGCCACGGCTCCTGCGGGAAGCGACGTTGTGGAGCGTGACGGAATAGTTTCGGAAACGGAGCGAATTACGAGCGAGGATATCGGCGAATCTGGAGCCGATGTGCGGCCCGCCGACGGAATTGCCGTGGCGTTGGGGCAGGAGGAGAGGGCGGACAGCGGCGAAGCCGTACACGATGTTGAGGTATCCGCCGGAACTGACGATAGTGCCGTGCCGGACCACGACACCGAGTGGGTACACGTGATTGCCGGCCGTAAGCGCTTTCACCAACCGGATTGTAGTTTGCTGGTGGATCGACGAAGCGACGAGCTCACTCGGGAGGAAGCAGTCGAAGAGGGCTTCACTCCATGTTCACTCTGCATGCCTCTGATCAACAGTAGCGTAAGAAGGATCGGCTGATCAGCTGGTACCAGACGGAATTCTGGTAGTGCCGCGCAAGCGATCCCGGCTGGAGCTCGACCATGTTCACCGCGACCACGGTTGTCATTGACCAACGGCAGTCCGCTTAGTCACACGCTCGCGCTTGGGCGTGAGCCGGGGATGCCGTGCGTCATTGGGACATGTACCGTAACCGAGGTGATCGGCTTCGGGGAGCGACTCCGTGTCGACGGCACGGACGCTACTGTCGAGATCATCGCGCGCTATATTCATCTTCGATGACGGCGCGGGATTTCGTTTGGACTCGGTGGGGCGTGCGCGTGAGCTGGTCGCCGTACTGTTCCGCTGTGCCGGTTGGCAGCTGGGGATCGGTGATGATCTGGGTTATCTCGTCGAGGGCGGCCACTTTGGCCAGGGTGTGGTGACCGAACTTGGAGCTGTCGGTGACGACGATGGTGGAGACGGCCGCGGCGATCATCGCGCGTTTGATGGGGACTTCGAGGGTGTTGGTGTTGGTGATGCCGGCGGCAGGGTGGATGGCATCGGCGCCGAGGAAGGTCCAGTCGGCGGCGTAGTCTGCCAGGAAGGCTTCGGCGCGGTCGCCGACGAGTGTGTATACCGATCCGAGCAGTTCACCGCCGGTGACCAGCAACCGGATGTCGGGGACGGTGGCGATGAACTTGGCGATGCGCAGGTCGTTGGTGATCACGGTCAGGCTCTCGTGGGTGCGCAGGGCGGCGGCGACCTCGTAGGTGGTCGATCCACTGTCGTGGATGAGTGCGGTGGGCGAGCGCACCCGGCGCGTGCAGCTTGGCACCTCTGTGCTGACGCCGACGTTTCGCTACAACCCCGCGGTGGTGGCCCAGGCCTTCGCGACCATGGGGTGTTTGTATCCGGGCCGGGTCATGCTCGGCGTCGGGACGGGGGAGGCGCTCAACGAGGTGGCCGTGAGTGGCCGTGAGTGGCCGGAGTTCAAGGAACGCTTCGCCCGATTGCGCGAGTCGGTGCGCCTGATGCGACAGCTGTGGACCGACGATGACATTACCTTCGACGGCGACTACTACACGCTGTCGCACGCCAGCATCTTCGACCGGCCGGAGATCCCGGTGCCGGTCTACGTCGCCGCGGGTGGGCCGATGGTCGCCCGTTATGCCGGTCGCGCCGCCGACGGGTTCATCTGCACGAGCGGTAAGGGCATGGAGCTCTACACCGACAAGCTGCAGCCAGCCGTGGAAGAAGGCGCGGCTGCCGCCGAGCGGGACGCCGCGGGCATCGACCGCATGATCGAGATCAAGATCTCCTACGACCGCGACTACGAACGGGCCCTGGAGAACTGCCGGTTCTGGGCGCCGCTGTCGCTGACAGCCGAGCAGAAACACTCGGTCACCACTGCCGAGGAGATGGAGCGACTGGCCGACGATCTGCCGATCGAGCAGGTGCGGCAGCGCTGGATCGTGGCCGCGGACCCGGATGAGGCCCTGCGCGGGATCGAACCCTACCTGCAGGCGGGGTTCACCCACCTGGTGGTGCACGGGCCCGGTCACGACCAGCAGCGCTTCCTCGAACAGTTCGCCGCCGACGTCGTGCCCAAACTCCGCCAATGGGAAGGAATCTGAATGATCGCGTCAAGCTGCCGTGTTGATCGGTTGTGGCGCGGTTGGGGTGAACGGCCGGCTGTCGCGCAGCAGCGTCCGCAGTACGTCGACGAGGCATCTGGCCAGGGCGAAAACAGTGCGGATGTGGATCAGTCGTTCGCCGCGTTTGTTGCCGTGCAAGGTGCGCGAGGTTCCGCCGGTTTTGATGCTGGACAGGCCGTGTAGCACACTCGGTTAAGGCTGAGGTTATAGCGCTTGGGTCGGCGCAGGTTGCCGGTGACGCGGCCGGGATCATGCGGCACGGGCACGAGCCCGACGTAGGAGGCCAGGCGGTTGCCACGACGAACTCCGCTCCCAGTATCGGGCCGAGGTCGGGCAGCGACTCAATGGTCTCGTCTTACGGGTGGGTTCGGAAGCGGTCGCGGATGAGCGGGCCGGTGTCCTTGATCTCGCGGTCCAGGTCCAGCCGTTGCCGCGCCTGTCGCGTGATGAGCACCGCAGTGGTTGTCTCGACGGGCAGCCACACGGTCTGGCCAGCGGCCCCGTCGCTGGGTGTGCTGGCGTTTCCGACCGCGTTGCTGCGCACGGCCGCTTACTAACCGACGTATCTGGCTCACCGCGTCTCGGCCCGCACCGTGGCGGCGGTGGTCGCGGCGACCGGCTCACCCCGGTGGTCAACCCGCCGCAGGTGCTGCCGTTACTCGGTGTCGATCCCACCGGCGAGGAGGTATCGGCCGCGCTACGGCTGCTTCCGTCGTGCCTGGTCGATGCTCCGTTGTACGGAGATCGTCTCAGTGTCAGGTCGACGTTGCGCCAGTGCAGCGCGCATAGCTCACCGCGACGTGCATCGGTGGTCATCGCGAGCCAGATCAGCGTGGCCCGGTCCGGATCGTCTCCGGCCTCGGTACGGATCTGTGCGGCTTTCCTGTCCGGTGGTCGACCCGTTTCCTGCCGTCGCAATGGGAGCGGCATCGGCGTAGCTTCGCGTAGAACGAATCGAGCACGTGCGCGTCGATGTTGCCAACCTGAGTCTCGCCGAGCAGCGGCTTGATGTGGTTCCCGTAGTAGCCCATGAAGCCGCGCATCGTGGCGGGGTCGACGGTGGTGACGTTCAGGTATCTGTCCAGTAGTTGGCTGGCGGTCGCCTTGGTACGTGGGTTCCGTTGCTCGTCGACGTCGTTTTGGAGGCTGGTGAGCGCCGTCGCGACCTCGGTCTCGGGGTACCGATCTGTGGATGTCGCAGGTCTTGAACCACCTGGAAGTGTGGATGATGGCTGGCTTGGGGCCGGCTGGCAGGGTTAGCGCCAGCCGCTCGGCGCCTGATGTGACTCCTGAACCGCCCCGGTGTGTCTCGGGTTGCCCGGTGGTGAGTTGTTGGACTGTGTGCCACTCGGCCGTGAACGGAGAGTGGCATGGGATGACGTGGGTATTCGGCGGAGTTCCGGTGTAAAGTTCTGGACCTGGTAGAGGCCGGTCGACCGCTGGCCGATGTGCTACGTGACCAGGGATTCAGTGATCAATCGAGCTACACGTGGTGTCGGCGGGAGCGTAGCGACCGCGGTCTCGAGCCGGGCCTGACCAGCGTCGCGAAGGCCGAGCCGGTCGTAGCCAAGTGTCGGATTGTCGAGTTGAAGACCGAGTTGCGTGCGGTCCAGCGGGGCATCGAGTTGATACGAGAGGTAGTACCCCAAGAGAGGAAGCGCTCGTGCTCGATGACCACTCCCGTCGCGTGGTGGAATGGCCGAACGATTCGTCACCCACCTCAGCACCGGCGACGAACGCGCTGGGCACGGCCATGCCAGCCGCCAGCCCGCGCCCGGTGGCACCACCGACTCCAGGCACCCGACTGGTGGCTGCGGTATGAGATCCACCAACCCGACTCCGCCAACCCCGGAACACACCACAGCTGGACGAGCCGGCGACGTGTGGCGCCAGCATCCTGTGCTCGTTCCCCGCGACAACTATCCCGCATCGTCGGGCCGATACGCGGACACGAACACGAATCTTGTAACATCGATGCATGGCACGCAGGTCCCCGCGAAGTAGTCTCGGAAAAGGCCCCGATGAGGCACGGGAGCAGCTCATGAGGGCTGCCGAGCGATGCATCGATCGACATGGCATCCGGAAGACTACGATGGACGACATCGCACGGGAGGCGGGGATCTCACGTCCCAGCGTCTACCGCTACTTTCAGGATCGTGAAGATCTGCTAATCGCCTTGATGGCCGAGCACTCACGGGCGCTCAATGAACGAGCGCACCGTTTCATTGAGCAACAGCCAACGTTCGAAGATGCGCTTGTCGAGGGATTGCTTTACGTGGCTGACCACGGGCGGCGCGATCCGTTTACCCGGCATCTCGTGAAAATGGACGACTCGGAGTTGACGGATGTTCTCGACTCGACAGGGTCGGCAGCAGATTTCGCCCGAGAGTTCTGGGGCGGCTATCTCGATGCCGCGGTGCAACGCGGGGAGATGTCGGCAGAATTGGATACCCGTGAAGTTTACCGTTGGCTTGCCGAGGTCGGGCTGATGTTGATGCGCCTTATGGAACGTGATCAGAATACTGCAGACGAGTACAGGTCGATGATCCGCACATTTGTCCTTCCCGCGTTCCGGTCAGGTTAGAGCGGCTAATCCGGCTGCTGCGCCGGATTAGCCGTTCCAACGACGAGGCGCGTTCCGAGTCAGTGTCTATTTCCTTTTGTGATGTGTGTCGCAGGGCCATTGGTTCTGAATTGCGCGGGTTATGTTTCGGATCGCTTCTTTATGCCGTCGAGGTTGGTCTTGATTCCTTTATTTATGATTGCTTTGAGCATGACGTCGGGTACTTGCCACTTGACGTCGAGTTCGAGCGTGTAGCTGACTTCGGTTCCATCGTTCGTAGGTGACAGTACGTAGCGCTGATCTTGTTTGGTTATCATGTCGCCCTCGAGGAGGTGGGACTCGATCACGCCCTCCTCGGGATAGCTGAATACTGCGGTGTAGCTGGCTTCTTGTCCCATAGCCGATATATCGAATCTCACTTTGACCGGCCTTGATTGGTCGTCCTTCGTCAATATCTCAACGTATTGCATTTCCTTCTGCCAGGAAGGATAGGACTCCAAGTCGGTGATGACAGCGGCAACCTTATCGGGTGGAGCTGAGACGAAGGTGGCCCTGGTTGTCACGTTACTCATGGAACTGGTCTCCTGATATACGCACGCTGCGATTGGGGTGTGGCCGGCAGTAGGGTCCGGTTCCCTCGAATAAAATGCTTCGGGACAGGTGGATCCGTGTTCACGACACGAACTTCGCGGTCTCGTAGGCTCGGATCGTGCCTTCGACGTCGACTTGCGGACGAACCGCCATACCACCGTCCGTGCGGAGCTCTACGCCCGTCACCCACGCCGCCTCGTCGGAGACGAGGAACAGAGCGGCCCGGGCGTGGTCGATCAGCCGCGGTGGATTGGGTCGGTGCAACGGTCCGGGTGAGTCTTCTGGTTTGTAGTCGACGTACAGAGTGTTCTCGTCGATGAGCGGGTCGTCCGGGTTGCGGTAAAAGTTGGCTGACATACCACCCATGGGACAGAGCACGTTCACGCGAATGTTGTCAGCGCCGAGATCCAGAGAGAACGCCCGGGTCATCGCGTTGATCGCTCCTTTTGTGGCCGAATACACGGGTACGCCAGGTACCGCCGAAATCGCTGCTCCCGATGAGCAGGTGAGAATCGCGCCGCCACCATTTTCACGCAACCGTGGAATAGCATACTTGATACATGTCAAGTAGCCGATGATATTCACATCGAGTACCTTACGCCACTCGTCGACGTTTTGATCTTCGAACGCTGTACGGGGAGCCGGTATTCCTGCGTTACAGAACAGGATGTCGAGCTTACCGAATGTCCCCATTGTGCGATCCACCATCGCTTCGACCTGATCCTCGCTGGAAACGTCCGTCTCCACACCGATGGCGTACCCGCCCTTATCGGTGATCTCCGCGGCCACTTGGTCCGCTCGTTGCGCGTTCCGGTCCGCGATCACCACGCTTGCGCCCTCCTCAGCGAAGAGCAATGCTGACTGCCGACCGAGCCCGGCGCCTCCACCGGTGACGATCGCGACCTTCTTATCCAAACGCATCAAATGTTCTCCTTCGGCATAGGTTCGACCATCGTCCACCCACGTTTTCCGTCGCGGGTCGCATCACTTCGGCGGTCAGGGCGAGTGCGTCATGCGGCGATGTCGAACTCCAGTGGCAATCGATCCAGCCGACGGGTGAACGCGCCGACGTAGGTAACCTCATCGGCAGGCACAGCCAGCTTGATGTCACGCAACCGCGTGAAGAGGCGCTCGAAAGCAATGCGGCCTTCGCTCCGCGCAAGCGTCGCGCCCAAGCAAGTATGAATACCGCTGCCCAACGAAAGGTGCTTGTGAGGATCCTTTCGGAAAATGTTGAACTCATCGGCATCGTCGCCAAATGCCTCTGGATCATGATTCGCCGCAGCCCACCCGAGCATGACCCGAGAATTCTGCGGAAGCTGTACGCTTCGCAGACTCACATCTTCTCGCTCGATCAGCCGAGGATTCCACTGAACGGGCGCCTCAAGACGCAACGCCTCTTCCAGCATTTGCGGTATCAGGGAATGGTCGTTGTAGACGGAATCAAGCTGCTGTGGGTTCAGCAGCAAGTGATACATCGCAGAACCAATTAGACTTGCGGTGCTCTCCACGCCGCCCGCAACAAAGTTTCGAATAAGCTCCAGGATCTCCGGAACATCCAGCGGATTATCGTCTTCGCTCCGCGCGGTGACCATATCGCTGATCAGGTCGTCACCCGGATTCAACTTGCGTTCCTCGATCAGCTGAGCGAAATACTTCTGCATCTCGACAAGACTACGCTTGCACTCCAGCGCACGTTCTCTCGTGATCTGCAGTGACACCGAGTCAGCGATATCATCGGCCCATCTTTGAAAATAGCGTTTCTGATCCTCCTCAGGAACGCCAAGGAAATCTCCGATGACGTGCGTAGGAAACGGCTTGGCGAACTGATCCATCAACTCGACCGAACGGTCGTCGATGAACGAATCAATAAGCTTATCCACCCTATCGGCCATCGCGGGCTCCTGGCGCTTAACCGAACGAAGGGTAAATGGCCGGTTCACCAGCCTCTTAAAGCGAGTGTGTTCCGGTGGATCGTTAGTCACGATCGCCGGGACCATCGGGTATCCTTCCTCCGCGATCGCTTCCATCTCAGGATCTCCGGCTCCGAACGCTGGCCGGTGGCTGGAGAACAGCTCAGGAGTGTTGGCAGCGTACTGAACATCCTCGTATCGACTGACCAGATAGGTGTTCTTCTGGCCGGGAATCTCATATACTGGGCACTCAGAGCGCGCTGCGGCGTAAAAGGGATAGGGGCAAGCATTAACTTCGGGGGACGCGAACTTGAAATCCTCAGGCCGCTTCGGTGACGTGGCCAAGATAAACTCCCTTCACGGAAGCGTCCACACTTCCGGCAAAACGGATCGACATAGAGTTATTAACGCCGACTCACTGGCGGCCAGTGAAGGTCTACGGGACCCCGTTCAGGTAAGCGCATTACCATACGGGCATCTCCACGCCCACGCGAGGCGTCCGACGGTACCTATAAGCATTAGTCTAGCCCAGGCGAAGCGATTGTCAATACGCCCAGGTCACGTCAGCTTCGATCTCCGCCGGCTTGGTAGGGTCTCTGACCCGAGTCTGCGAGTTGGTGGCGGCGTTCGGGCCATTGGAGCAGGTATTGATCTTTCCTCGGTGCCAGGGCAGGTAACTGACCTCGCCTGTCGCACCGGGTCCGTGGCACGGGGCGGTGGGGTCGGGTCCCGTGTACGGTTTGGCACGTCATGGTGATGATGAGCGCGTAGTCAGGGCGGGGTGCGCAGTACTCGCGGCCGGGTCAGTATCCCGCCACGGCGCTCGTGGCCGTGTGATGGCCGCGGAGGGTAGCTGCCGATGTGGCCGATCAGTCCGGCGAGCGGCGAACCTGCCGCTACCGCAGGGTGACGATCACGGCTTGGCCGTTGCGGATGCGGTGACGACCGAGACTATCGTCCGCGGCCGCGGGATGGTGAGTGGGCGTAGTCCTGTTGACGTCGCTCACAGTCAACATTATACTCCACATCCGGCGGAGTTGACGTGCGATGTCGGCTAGGTAGGTGCCGGAGGACCACCGGGCTCGCTGTCCCGAAGTAAGATTTTGACCGTCGTGTGAGGTCGGTACCGGTTCCCGGCGGCTATCACTGCCGCGAAAGGCATGGGCGTTCACATCGGGAAGCCGTTGCCCGCGGTCGAGAAGCGTCTCGCAACGGCTGGCGGGAACCTTGCTCGATCGGATAGATGATCGAGATCAATCTGTCCAGTGCCCGATTCCGGGGTGGCGCGGAATAGCACCTGCTTCCAGGTGCCGCTGATGCGCTTACCTGGCAGACGTACTCGCCGGAAGACGTCATCAATGTGGGAGCCGCCGGCGACGCCTTGCTCACCGAGCAGGCCGCCTCGTTCGGATCGTCACCTCCGAGCCCGACGCTGTCATCGTCCAGGTCAAACCGTGTATCGACGCCGGATTTCGGTGCCGATCCGGCTAGCGGTTGGACCGGAGCGTGCAGGCGATTCAGGGGTCTGGCGTCGCTGGTGCACTTGCGATGACGTCAGACACACAGATGACCTCAGGCACACGAATGCCTTGCTCGCCGTGCACACATTAACCTAACCTGTAGGCATTAGGTTAATGCATGCGTTCAGCGAGGAAGCGGCCAACTAGGGACACGCAAGGCAGCGAGGCCGCACCTATCGGGAAAGCGAGAGCTCTTCACTGATGACCACCGATGATTCCACGGCACTGCGTGCAAGCCGTTCTACTGAGGTGACTCGCCTGGAGCGGGTTGTGGTGCGGTTTGCCGGCGACTCCGGCGACGGTATGCAGTTGACGGGCGATCGGTTCACCTCGGAGGCCGCCGCGTTCGGTAATGACCTGGCGACGTTGCCGAACTTCCCGGCGGAGATCCGGGCGCCGCAGGGCACGTTGCCCGGTGTGTCGTCGTTCCAGCTGCATTTCGCCGACTACGACATCCTGACCCCTGGCGATCGGCCGGATGTGCTGGTGGCGATGAACCCGGCCGCGTTGAAGTCCAACATCGGTGATGTGCCGCGTGGCGGGACGGTGATCGTCAACACCGACGAGTTCACCTCCCGGAACCTGACCAAGGTGGGTTACGAGAGCGACCCGCTGGCCGATGACTCGCTCGAGCCCTACACCGTGCATCACGTGGCGATGTCCACGCTGACCAAGGGTGCCCTGGAGGAGACGGGCCTGGGCAAGAAGGACGCCGAGCGCGCCAAGAACATGTTCGCCCTGGGGTTGCTGTCGTGGATGTACCACCGCCCGACCGAGGGCACCGAGCGGTTCCTGCGCGAGAAGTTCGCGGGTAAGCCGGTGCTGGCCGAGGCCAACGTGCTGGCGTTCCGGGCCGGGTGGAACTACGGCGAGACCACCGAGTCGTTCGCCACGACCTACGAGGTCGCCCCGGCGTCGCTGCCGTCCGGCACGTACCGGCAGATCACCGGTAACCTCGCGCTGGCCTACGGCATCCTCGCCGCCGGGCAGCAGTCCGAGCTTCCGGTGATGTTCGGCTCCTACCCGATCACCCCGGCCTCGGATGTGTTGCACGAGATCAGCAAGCACAAGAACTTCGGTGTGACCACCTTCCAGGCCGAGGACGAGATCGCCAGTATCGGCGCGGCACTCGGCGCCTCCTACGGCGGCGCGCTGGGCGTGACCTCGACCTCCGGGCCCGGGGTGGCCCTGAAGTCCGAGACGGTCGGGTTCGGCGTGATGACCGAGCTGCCGCTGATCGTGATCGACGTGCAGCGCGGGGGCCCCTCGACGGGATTGCCGACCAAGACCGAGCAGGCCGACCTGCTGCAGGCGATGCACGGGCGCAACGGTGAGTCCCCCGTGCCGATCGTGGCGCCGGCCTCACCGGGCGACTGTTTCGATGCCGCGCTGGAAGCCGCCCGCATCGCGCTGGTCTACCGCACCCCGGTGTTCCTGCTCTCCGACGGGGCGATCGCCAACGGCTCCGAACCCTGGCTGGTCCCGAACGTCGAGACCCTTCCGGACCTGCGCGTGGACTTCGCCACCGAGCCCAACGCCACCGACGGCTCCGGCGAGTTCTGGCCCTACGTCCGCGAGGCCGAGACACTGGCTCGCGAGTGGGCCCTGCCCGGCACCCCGGACCTGCAACACCGCATCGGCGGCCTGGAGAAGCAGGACGGCGCGGGCAACATCTCCTACGACCCGGACAACCACGAGCGCATGGTGCGGCTGCGGCAGGCCAAGATCGACGGCATCACCGTGCCGGAGGCCACCGTCGACGACCCGACCGGCGACGCCAGCGTGCTCGCCCTCGGATGGGGCTCGACCTACGGCCCGATCGGCGCGGCCTGCCGCCGCGTGCGAGCCGCGGGCCTGCCGATCGCCCAAGTTCACCTGCGCCACCTCAACCCCCTGCCTGCCAACCTCGGCGAGATACTGGCCGCCTACGACCGTGTGATCCTTCCCGAGATGAACCTCGGCCAGCTCGCCCAGCTGCTGCGCGCGCGCTACCTGGTCGACATCATCAGCCACACCAAGGTCGCCGGCCAGCCCTTCAAAGCAGAAGAACTCCAGGAGGTGTTCTGCCATGTCGTCGAACGAGGCCACGCCACAGTCGGATGACACAGAGCCAATCAAGCTCTACCCCCTCTACGAGATGGCCTGCAGCGAGTGCGGCCACCCAGCGCAAGGGTTCGTCCCCGGTGTGGGAGCGCGGCACGGCCACACCTGGTGTCGCTTCGCACCCGCGCCTCGAGGAGCGAAGAGGGGGCTCCTCGGGAAGTTGTCTCGACGGAAACAGGACGTCGTGAGCGGGGAAGGACTAGATCCGTATGACCGTGATTGATCTCGGGCTGCCCGCCCTGGGCGGCTTGGACGATGTGCCCACGACCGAGGAGCCGGGCAAGGCCAAGGACTACAAGTCCGACCAGGAAGTGCGCTGGTGCCCCGGTTGCGGTGACTACATCGTGCTCAACACGGTGCAGTCGTTCTTACCGAGCTTGGGGCTCAAGCGGGAGAACATCGTGTTCGTCTCCGGGATCGGCTGCTCGAGCCGTTTCCCGTACTACATGAACACCTACGGCATGCACTCCATCCACGGCCGCGCCCCCGCGATCGCCACCGGTCTGGCCACCAGTAGGCCCGACCTGTCGGTGTGGGTGGTCACCGGGGACGGCGACGCCCTGTCCATCGGCGGCAACCACCTGATCCACACGCTGCGCCGCAACGTCAACCTGACCATCCTGCTGTTCAACAACCGCATCTACGGGCTGACCAAGGGCCAGTACTCCCCCACCAGCGACCAGGGCATGGTAACCAAGTCCACCCCGATGGGCTCGGTCGACACCCCGTTCAACCCGATCTCGCTGGCCCTGGGCGCCGAGGCCACCTTCGTGGGCAGGGCCCTGGACTCCGACAAGAAGGGCCTGTCCGAGGTACTGGGCGCCGCTGCCGCCCACCGCGGCTCGGCGCTGGTCGAGATCTACCAGAACTGCCCCATCTTCAACGACGGCGCGTTCGACGTCCTCAAGGACAAGGACGAAGCAGCCAGCAGGTTGATCCCGCTACGCTCCGGCGAGCCGGTCACCTTCGGCCCACAAGGCGAGTACGCGGTGGTCCGCTCCGGCTTCGGCGGACTCGAGGTCGCCGCAACCAGCGAGGTCGCCACCGCCGACATCGTCACCCACGACCCCACCATCGACGACCCCGCCTACGCCTTCGCGCTGTCCCGCCTGGACGACCAGACCCTGACCCACACCCCCACCGGGATCTTCCGCCAGGTGCAACGCCCCACCTACGACGACGCCGCTCGCGAGCAGGTCAGCAAAGCACGCCACGACAAGCCCGCCGACCTGCAAGCCGTACTCACCGGCAACGACACCTGGACCGTGTCATCAATTTTACGCCCCGCAAATCATGTAGAAAAATGCTATGGGCAGGAAAATGGGAATCAAGAATATAGGCCACAAATTATGTTTGGATGAAATTAATTTCTACGGTAATTGCGCAGCGGAGGAGCATAAGGCCGAAAAGCCGACGGTGGAGGATCTGAATCAGGCTGTAGAACGAGGCAGAATGTTACTCAACGGGCGATCAACCCTCATTCTTCGAGGCTGCACTGTTAAGTTGCCAAATTCCGAGGTTGCGCCTTGCGTGAACGGTTCTGATGTTGCCATCAGAGCATTGCGGAACCGAGCAAGCGTTCGCCTGATACCTGCGAGGAGGGGCTGGCGGTATGTCTCACGTACAATTTAGGGTACCGGGAGGTGTGACGCTGGTATGTGAGATCAGTGGGCCATCAGATGGTCAGCCGGTCATTCTGCTACACGGAGCTGGGCAAACCAGGAGCAGTTGGAGCGACACCGTCGCGGCACTAACGCACTGCGGGTTTTGCACCGTGGCCGTCGATTTGCGCGGACACGGGGAAAGTGGGTGGGCGCCTGATGGCGATTACTCAATGGATGCGTTGGTTGACGACGTCCGTGCGGTAGCTAGCCAATTCGACAAACCCGCCATGCTCGTCGGAGCGTCCATGGGGGGGCTCGCGGCACTCGCCGCGGCAGGTGAACATCCGGCGGTGGATTGCGTCGCTCTCGTCTTGGTGGACGTTACGCCCCGTATCAGTATTGCGGGAAGTCAACGGATCATTGAGTTCATGCGCACCGGCATCGAAGGTTGGCCATCGCTGGAAGTCGCCGCTAGGGCGATATCCCGATTTCTGCCTTCCAGCAGCCAAAACAGAGGCTCGGAACGTTTGCTGAAGAACCTGCGGAAGTGCGACGATGGTTACTGGCGGTGGCATTGGGATCCCGCATTTCTCGATCCCGAAAGCTTACATCTTACTCGAGGAACCCCGGAAAGATTCGAATCCGCAGCAGGCAATGTTTCAAATCCGGTTCTGTTGATCCGAGGGGGTAGCAGTGAACTCGTAGATGAAAACGATGCGAGGGAGTTCTTTCGGGTCGTCCCGCATGCCCAGTACGTCGAAATTGATAACGCTACACATGCTGTCACGGAAGACAAACGACAAATAGCCACTCGTTCGATTATAAAATTCTTGTCCCGAATCGGTTCTCCTAGCCGCTCGGACAGCTACTAGCCGCACCTTGGAGAGTATAACGTAAGAAACAGTATAACTAATAACCGTACGCGTCTGTTAGTCGGAACCGGAGGCGCGGTAGCTGGTGGTAGCAGCGTCGAGTCAGGTCTGAGTGCCCATAATGACCTGCATCGCGGCTACAGCGGGTACCTGAACGTCAGATATCGAACACGCCATCGGCGTCACGATCTACTTCGTCAACCCGCAGTCGCCCTGGCAGCGTGGCAGCAACGAGACCGTCGACGGCGTACTGCGCCAGTACCTACCGGAGGGAACCGATCGAAGCTCGTGGACAGCCGGGCAGCTCGACGAGACCGCCACCGAGCTCAACGATCGGCCGCGCCTATGCCTTGGCGATCGGAGAGCCGTGGCTGACGCTTCTTGACCAGCTGCGGCTCGAAACTTGCGGTCCCGATCCTGCGGCACCTCGATGACGACCGGCCCAATCTCGGTCACCCACCGTGTTAGCCCGGCCACCACAACGCGAGTTCGCATTGTGATGCCTGGCAGGATCGCGGCGCCCGTAGCCGAGGTGCTCGATTATCTACGCCGCCAGCGCGATCTCGAACACCTGATCGGTCAGCCCGGTCAACATCCCGTCCGGGCCGACCAGTTCGACCCCCTCGCCGCGGGCGGACTCCACCCATGGCTGCACAAGCTGGCGTTGATCGATCGGAGCCGACATCGGCTCATCATCTCGTGCACGACTGGTCTGTTCGCCGAGCCACGCTCGGCGTGCCGGTCCGGATGCACCGCTCATCGGACAGGTCCAAAGCGAGCAAGACCGTGGAGTCGAAGCACGTCGTTGGTCGCATCATCGTGTCAGACACAGTGACATGGACTGTTTTTGTGTTATCATTTCGCCGCCCGTCGCCCTGGTCAACTCTGCCGCGAACCCGAGGTCACCGGCAGTAGTTATACCCGGCCGGGTAGGGTAGACGAGCCAAATCTTAAGCTTTAAGATTGACGTGGATGTAACTCACACACGATGAGGCCGTGCTCGCCCGAGAGGCAGGACCTGTATCCGAGCATGGCAGGTCAGGGTGCGTGCCGATGCTCTCAGAAAGCAGCAAGGAGATCTCTGAGCACGGATCACTACGACGACGTTGTCGTGGGGGACTTTCCTCAGGGGCGATCGTCGGCGGTCGCCTCGCCGAGACGGGAGCGAAGGTACCCCCCTCGAGGCCGGAGGTACCGACCGCCGATACGTCGTCCTGGTCCGCGCCGGCGTGATTTCTGCCAACCAGCGCCTCAAGTGGAGATATCCCATGGGTCCGGACCCGATGCGCACCGGCAAACCGGAGGCGATGATGGCCGGCAAGGTGCTCGGCGCCAGCGGATCGATTGACTCCTGCGTGTACGTGCGCGGCGACTGTGCGATCGGAGTCGAGTACCGACTCCGCGGAAGGCGCCACCGTACGCACATCCGCGACCAAGTCGTCGTGGGAGCAGGCGCGACTGCCGCACCGAACCTGCTTCAACTCTCCGGGGCCGGTCTACGGAATGAGCCGGAAAGACTCGGAACTGACGTCCTCCGCGACTGCCCCGGGGCCGGCGAGCGGGCAGCTGACCAAACATGTCGACACCGACACCGTGACCCCCAAAGTTCCGCTACCCCTGGCGTCACCGCGCTTGCGCACGGCAACCGTTCAACGCACTCTCACCGGTCTGCCGTCGGCGACCATGCCGACGCGACGCGTCGGCCTCCGAGACCGCCGTTCACCACGGTTTGGCGCTCAGCGACGACCACGGACGTAATGTGCTGCTCTTTGTACCCGTCACAGACGGCGGACCGCGAAATGACCCACGTGCGGTGATAGCGACTGCATCAACTGGAAGTGGCCCACCATGACGGCTCGGCGGGCATCTTCCATCAACGACAGGCTCAACTTGTAGGCCGAACCACCAGGACGTCGCGGCGACAGCCGACTCGATATACGAACCGACCTACGTAGTTTTGCGGATCTTCCGTCCCGAACGCCCTGAGAAGCTCACATAGTGGATAAGCAGGTTGCAATCGCCAGTGCCGAGAAGCACGCAGCAGGGACACGAGCTCAGCCGGCCCGCTTACGCACTGGGAGGTGATCAACAAAGCCAGACCATTCCTCGGTCTCGAGTCGCCGAAGTCCTGCGGGCACACGCCGCGACTACCTAAACTTCGCTCTCCTCGTAGTGAATAGGGCGAAATTCAATACGAGGTCGGGCTGAAATTAATCGTCGATCTCGTTACAGACGAAACGACAAGATGAACGATGTGCAGGACCCTGCAAATGGGAGCAAGTTGCTATGGACACGCGGATGGCTAGTGATACGGACGCGCGGACGGCCAGTGATATGGAAATGCGGATGACCACTAAAGCCCTACGGTGGTGCACCTGGGCTGGTCCAGTGTGGGTCGGGCTGCTGGCAATAGGATTCGTTATCTTCGCAGGTTTCATGCCACCTCCGAGCCCGGAGCTTGGCGCAGACGCGGTCGCACAAATGTACGCCGATAACCAAGTCTCGATGCAGATCGGTATGGCGATTATGATGTGCGGGGCTGCTATAATGGGTCCGTGGGGGGTGGCAATTTCGGTCTGGACCAGGCGAACCGAGGCGGGCTTCCCGGTCCTGACCTACACCCAACTGGTATCCCTCGGTTGCGGCGTAGCAATATTTGTGATCCTTTACATTCCGTGGGGCGTGGCTACATTCCGGCCTCTTGAAACGTCGCCGGAAATAACACAAATGTTGAATGATTTCGGCTGGTTTATGTTCCTCATGGACGTGCCGCCGTTTATCATTTGGGTAGCTGCAATCGGACTTGGCATTCTCTGGAATCCCGGCAAACACCAAGCCTACCCGCGCTGGGTCGGATATTACTCCCTTTGTAGCGCCCTCCTGATGTTCCCAGGACTATTCTTGATATTCTTCAAAACCGGACCACTGGCGTGGAATGGCCTACTCGCATTCTATGTTCTCATGGCGGAGATCCTGACCTGGGCCCTCGTCATGACTGTGTACACGGAACGGGCAATCCGGCAGTACGAGAGGAAGTACCGTCACACAGGAATTGGTGACGGAGACGGACAAGTTGGTGACGAAGACGGAACGTGGCATTCGGAGAACTCGGTACCGAGCAGGTTGCATTCGGAAGGGCCCGCACCGAGTGAGTATATATACTAGGAACAGGTGCCGAGCGTACATGCTAGGAGATGGATCGAAGAATGACCAAAGACGCTGACGAAGCCACAACGTCTACCGTTGCGAGCCCGCGTGTCGCTACCCAAAGCGACCGACGACCCTGGATCCCAGGGGAAACTGGGATCTGGGTATTCATTTTCATCGACTTGACAGTGTTTTTGCTGCTGTTTGCGCTGTTCATGTACGAGCGCTCAGAGCAGTTGCCGCTATTCAATCAGTCGACGGAAACCCTAAACGTCGGCGTCGGCGCATTCAACACATTGCTGTTGCTAACCTCCTCGCTCTGCGTGGCTCTCGGCGTCGATGCCCTGCGCCGGCGGCGCGCAGTTGCGGCACAGAAGTGGTTCATCGGCACCTTCCTTGCCGGGCTGGCATTCGCAGTCGTCAAGTCAGGGGAGTGGACCGAAAAAGTTGGAGCAGGACAAACTCCTGATGAAAACAAATTTTACGAGCTCTACTACGTTATGACTGGACTCCATTTTGTTCACGTGGTAGTAGGGCTCGGTACGATTATCATGCTTTGGACAATAGCACGCAGGGAGCGTGTCGGGCACAAATATGTGCGAGCGACGGAAGCCGGCGCTTGCTATTGGCACATGGTGGATCTGCTCTGGATTGTTCTGTTCGGCCTGTTCTATCTGATGCAGTAGGAGGATGCGGTGCTTACATATGTGAAGGAAAAACCGGTGGTGGGCGCTTGGCTCGCGCTGATGCTCCTGACGGGCGTTTCGTGGTGGCTCGGAGCCGGAGACAGCGGACACAGCGCGGGCTTGGACTCGATGACGGCGGCTACGGCGGCTATGATTATCGTGTTGTTCGCAAAGGCTCACATCGTAGGTATGTATTTCATGGAGTTGCGACATGCCATGGAACCATTGCGGCGCGGGTTCCACGTCTGGATCATTTCGGCCTGCGCCATCGTCCTCGGGCTGTATCTGTGGGCTTGAACCGAACCCTCGTCGGGTCACGTCCGTGGTGGTGGTGTTTGGGGTGCCACCGTGTGATCCGTGGCTAGTCTAGGCGCTGAGGGGTTCGATTGTCTTCAACTCCTCGGCGTCTGTCGCTGTGGGTGCGTCTACTGTGGTGAGTGTTTCGATGCTGGTGTAGCGGCGGTACCCGGTCCATTCGTCGTTGTGTTCCATCTGCACTGCCCTGAGCAGGCGGGTGATGGCATCACGGTCCGGGAAGATGCCAACGACGTCGCTGCGGCGGCGCTGCTCGCGGTGGAGTCGCTCCTGAGGATTGGACGACCACACCTGCCGCCGCACCGACCGCGGCAGGGCGGTGAAGGCCAGCAGGTCCTCCCGCGCGCCGGCCAGATGGTCAGCGGCGGTCGGCAGCGTGTCCTGCAGCGCGGCGATAACCCGGTCATACTGGGCGTGCACTTGATCGGCGTCGGGCTGGTCGAAGATCGTGCGGACCAGCGTGGCTACCCACGGCTGGCTGCTCTTGGAGATCTTGACCAGCAGATCTCGCAGGTAGTGGGTCCGACATCGCTGTTAGGCCGCGCCGGGCAGTGTTGAGCGGATCGCCTCAACCAACTCCGGGTGGGCATCGGTGGTGACCTCGAAGCCGAGGATTTCGCGGTGCCCATCGGCGTTGACGCCCACGGCCGACAGGGGAGTGCACGGTGACCACTCGCCCGCCTTCGTACCGGCGACACCACTGGTAATACGTAGGACGGCTGATGCCGAAATAGCGGCACGTCAGCGCCACGTTCGCTGACACTTTCTCCACATGACGTAACACCGCCAGGCGCCGACGCACCTGGCGGTCCATCTGAAGAGAAATTGTCAAGACCTGTGGATGAAGATCTTTTAGGCGGCTGATGGTGGGGCGTGTTCGTCGGGTCGTTCGACGAGTTTGCCGTTGACGAAGCGGGCGTCGGCGCGGACGAGCGCGACGAGTTCGGGTGCGTTGACCGCGCGCCAACGGGCTTGCGCGGCGTCGATGAGCTTGAATGCCATCGCCAGTCCAGCGGCTCGTGATCCTGGTCCTTTCGTCACCTTTGTCCGGTGTCGAACCGTGGCGAAGGTCGATTCGATGGGGTTTGTAGTGCGAAGATGCACCCAATGCTGGGCCGGGTAGTCGTAGAAGGCCAGCAGCTGCTCGACGTCCTCGGTGATCTTGGCGACGGCCTTGGGGAACTTGGCACCGTAGGTGGCATCGAAGGCCTGGACCGCGGCGAGTGCGTGGCTGCGGTCCTCGGCGCCCCAGATCTCGGCCAGCGCCTTCTTCGCTCCGGGGTGGGCCGACTTCGGCAGTGCGGCCAGCACATTCGCCGATTTGTGGAACCAGCAGCGCTGCTGGCGGGTCTGCGGGAACACCTCGCGTAGCGCGCCCCAGAACCCGAGCGCGCCGTCCCCGACGGCGAGCACCGGGGCGCGCATGCCGCGGCGCTTGCAGTCGCGCAGCAGGTCGGCCCACGACTCGGCCGACTCGCGGTAGCCGTCGGCCAGCGCGACGAGCTCCTTGCGGCCGTCAGCGCGCACCCCGATCATCACCAGCAGGCACAGCTTGTGCTCCTCGAGGCGAATGTTGACGTGGATGCCGTCGGTCCACAGATACACGAAGTCCACCTCGGACAGGTCCCGCTCGGCGAACGCGCGCTGCTCGGCCTTCCAGGTCTCGGTCAGCTTGGTGATCACCGCCGACGACAGGCCCTTGGCCGAGCCGAGGAACTGGCCCAGCGCGGGCACGAAATCGCCCGAGGACAGCCCGTGCAGGTACAGCAGCGGCAGCACCTCGGTGATCTTCGGTGTCTTGCGCGCCCACGGCGGCAGGATCGCCGAGGAGAACCGCTGCCGCTCGCCGGTGGCGGCATCGACGCGCTTGTCGTTCACCCGCGGCGCGGTCACCTCCACCGCGCCGGCGCTGGTCAACACCTCACGCGGCCGATGAGTACCGTTGCGCACCACCAGCCGGTGGCCGTTGCCGTCGCGCTCGTCGGCGAAGCGAGCGATGTAGGCATCCACCTCCGCCTGCAACGCCTCGGCCAACATCCGACGGGCACCGTCGCGCACGATCTCATCGATCAACGACCCGCCGCCCGCTCCGCCGGTCGCGTTGGCCTCGGACTCGTCATGGACTACCTTGAGCATGGGCGTACCTTCCCGAACCAGCGCGCCAACGCCGGTCCTGATCAGAACTACTTGGACTTCCAGATCATCCTCGGGAAGGTGCGCCCCTTCACGTCACCTCGCCGAGGACCATCCACAGGTTCTGATCATTCCTCCATCTGAAGCTGACTCACCAGAACTCCCTATGATCATCAAGCCCCGGTGTCAACCATCTCCAGCAGTTTTATACTACGTGGCGAACGAAACAGCCACTGATATACGGTGCGCGGCTAGAAGATGGCGGGCAGTCCGAGTGTCCGTCCCATGTGCTGTCGTCACTATACCCGCGTCCCGGCGTCGGGTTCGCTGGATCGGTGAGCCAACAATCGGCGGTGTACCTGCGCGAGGATCCAATCTCGAGATGCGCTCGTCTGGCCCGACTGTATGGTTTATCAGCGTAGTGCGATCGACTGCAGGAGTGGTGGAAGGCAGGGTCGCCGACAGTTCGACGCGCAGAAGGGCCTCGTAGCGCGTGCTCTCGCGCGTCAACAGGAGTATGTGGACGTGCGAGTGTTGGAGTGCCGCGCACGCCTCGTCAACCGTGATCCCGACCGGTCATGCGTTCGGCGTGGTAATCATGTCGGCCACGCTGCGTTGTGCGAGGCTGGCCGCCAACTCTAGGACGAAGTGCTCGCAATCGATCATTTGACACTCGGGAAGCCTCAACATGACGATCACTGGTGGCATCTGGCCTGCGCCACAAGATCGGTCGTGTTAGTGAGCTTGATTCGCGGTCGTCCCAGGACCTGCCCAGACTGTCGCTCATGATGGTCGATCGCCTTCCACCCGTCATATTCGACGAGAGCAGGCTGCCTTTGCTTGACGATCTCGCGAACGGTCGGTGCGTCCACCGTGTCAGCTCTGGGTAGGCGACCTGCGTGGGCGTCCGCCCAGAACGACCGGACGGTATCGCGAGCGCACTTCTTGTTGGTGCCGATAATGCCGTTCGGACCACGTTTGACCCAGCCGGTGACGTAGGTGCCCGGTACCGGTGTGCCGTGGTCAAGGACGCGGCCGTCCGCGCTGGGGATGACGCCCTTGTGGTCGTCGAACGGCAACCCGGCAATGGGGGTGCCGAAATAGCCGATGGCACGCAGCACGAGGCCGGCGTCGATGACGGCCTCCTCGCCGGTCGGCCGCGCCCGCAACCGGCCGGTGGCGGGGTCGTGTTCGAGATGGTTGCGGGAGGCGAGCAGGCCCTCGACCCGGTCGTGGCCCAGCAGCTCCACGGGTGACGTGAGGAACCGCAGCACGATCCGCCGGGGATGGCCAACGATCGGCCGATGGGCGTACCGCCGCAGGGTGTCCACCTTGCGCAGCGTCGCCGCGTCCGCGTCGTCCAAGACGACCTCACCGTCGCCGGGCAGGTCCTCACCTTCCACCACAATGTCCACTCCGGGGAGCTCGCCGAGCTCCTCGAGCTCGGGGTTGTTGAACGCGCCGTGCAGATGTCCGCGCCTGCCCAGCACTATCACTTCGCGGACGCGGCTGGCCCGCAGCGCAGCTAGCGCGTAGTCCGCGATGTCGGTCCGCTCGAGGACGTCGATCGGGGTGGTCAGGATGCGCGCGACGTCCATGGCGACGTTCCCGTTGCCGATCACCACCGCCCGCTCGACGGACAGGTCGATGTCCAGGTCGCTGTGATCGGGGTGGCCGTTGTACCAGGCAACGAACTCGCGCGCCGAGTAGCAGCCGGGCAGGTCCTCACCTTCGATGCCCATGTGCGTGTCGCCGGCGGCGCCGACCGCGTAGATCACCGCGTCGTACCAGGCCGACAGCTCCTGCGGAAGCACATCCCGGCCGACCTCGACGTTCCCGAAGAATCGGAAGCCCGGTCGCCGCACGACCTCGTCGAATACGCGGGTGATGGCCTTCTTCTCGGGGTGGTCGGGCGCGACACCTCCACGGATCAGCCCCCATGGGGTGGGCAGCCGCTCGAGCACGTCGACCTCGACAGGACAAGTTGCCAGGTTCACTAACCTGCCGTCGAGGTACGTCCCTGCAGGCGGCTCCAGCAAGTGGCGCGCAGCGTACATTCCCGCGGGTCCAGCCCCGACGATTGCAACTCGAAACGGGCGGCTGTCAATCATGGCCGTCACTCCGGAAGTAGTCGGCGTTTACCTGCGTATAGTGCTGCCACTGCGCCGGAATGTCGTCTGCCGGGAAAATCGCATCGACTGGGCACACTTCTAGGCACGCATCGCAGTCGATGCACTCGTGCGGATCGATGTAGAGCTGCTCGGCCTGCTCGAATCCTGGCTCCTCCGGACCTGGGTGTATGCAGTTCGACGGGCACACCTCAACGCACGAGTAATCCGCCACGCACGTGCCAGTGATCACGAAAGCCATGTTGAACTCCTCTCGTCCGGACGGCAACGGTCGCAGGCTGGGTGGATACCTCCACACCAGGAATCAGGACGCCAGGCCGTGCCGGTCTCACATCGCGTATCGTTGCTCATGGTCAAGCCTCATGCGTCGATCTGACCGAGCGACCTGGACCGGCTATCGTTTCGCACAGGGCGCATCGTTACCTTGATCCCGTTGAGCTTCGCGTTACCAGAGGGCAAATCGACATTCTCTCGATGACTGGGTGTGAGTACGTTGTACCGCGCACCGCCGGCGGCATTCGCGACTTGCCAGCCGCCGTTGTGGCCGAAACCTGGCGGCAGCGCAGCCGCCCCGGGTGCGACGTCGTCGGTTGTGCTCACCGGGACCGTGATCGTCCCCGTCCCGTACTGGGAAGTCAATTCGACCGTCTCGCCGTCCAGTACTTCCACGGCCTCGGCGTCTTGCGGATTGACCGACAGTCGCTGGCTCCGATCACCGACCATTAGTTTCGGGATGTTGTTCAGACTTGAGTTCTGGCCGCGCAGCTGGCGCTGATTGATTAAGCGCAACTCGCCCACCTCAGGCGCGGGTGAGTCGAGCATCCGCTGAAACTCCGACTCGATTATCTCGTGTTCCAGGTGCACCTTGCCGTCCTTGTGGAACACATGCTTTTGGAGGGTGCCGGTCGGGCATCGGTCGGCGAGCTTGAGCGGGCCGCTCGCCAACAGCTTGCGTCGACTAAGGCCGCCACGGCGCAGGCCGAACCAGTCACCGTGTTTACCGGTTCGCAGTAACAGATCGACCATAGTCGCAGGCTTGGGTCGGATGCCGACCCGTCCTAACAATCTCCCGACTTTCAGGGGCGAAGGCACAAGCCTGGTTCGGCGGCAGATCTGATCGAGGCTCCACGAGTCATCCTTGGCTTCTCCGCGGGCGTGCACGACGGCTTCACTCCACTTCGCCACGGGGACGTAGCTGTGCCCCTGTGTGAATATTGGAAAGTTGTCACGCTCAAGCGCGTGGGCAGAGGGCAGGATGAAGTCGGCATGACGGTTGGTCTCCGTCCGGTAGAGGTCGAGGGAAACAAACAGATCCAGTTGCGGAAGCGCCGCGTCGATCTCTTCGCATGCCGGACCGGTGTTCGCCACGTTGGAACACGCCGAGATCAGCGCCCTGAGCTGTCCTTTGCCGGGCGTCGTGATCTCGCGGGCTAGCGTAGCCAGCGGCGAGGTGCCTATCACCTCGGGAAAGTCGTCCACTCGCGTGCGCCAGCGGTCGTATCCGGTAAGTCCAAAGCGATACAGCAACTTCTCCAGATTGATCATGGGATAACCGAAGATCATACCCCCTTCGCGATCTAGGTTCCCCGTCACGAAGTTGACAGCGTCGATCAGGTACTTCACCAATGTGGAGCGGGCACCCAAGGAAGCCCCACATCGGCCGTATACGGCCGCAGAAGGCGCGTTCGCCACGTCACGCGCGAGCTGAGCGATCTTGTCGATAGATATTCGGGTCTCGTGCTCGACCCGGTCGAGGTCGACCCCCGCCACCAGCCGACGCAGGAAGTCGGCACCAGTGGTTTGGCGCGCAAGAGCCTCATTGTCCTGCAGCTCCTCGTCGAATATCACACGTAGCATGCCGGCCAACAGCCAAGCGTCCGCATCAGGTCGGATCGGCACATGCTCGAACAGTCTAGCGGTCTCGGACCGGCGTGGATCGACAACCGTTACGCGTCCGCCGCGCCGAGGGATCTCAAGCAGGGTCTCGCGGACTCGGCCGACGGTCATCATGCTCCCGTGCGACACAACCGGGTTGGCACCGATCATCACTAGGTGATCAGTGCGGTCGAGGTCCGGAAACGAGTTCACGAGTGCGTGGCCGTACAGCAGCTCCCCGACGACCCAGTAGTTGTTGACGTCGACTAGAGGCCGCGATATAGAAGTGCTTGGTACCAAGTGCGGCAGCCATCCCGAAGAGGCTCAGAAATAACCCATAATTGGACCCGATCGGGTTTCCGCCGTTGAGGCCCACCGACTCGCTACCGTACCGGTCGATGACGTCCTTGAGCCTGCTTGCGATCTCGTCAAGCGCTTGCTCCCAATCGACCTCCGCGAACGAGCCATCAGGCTGGCGCTTCAACGGCCGAGTCACCCGGTCCGGGTCGTTCCGGGCATCGGGGTACGCCATACCCTTGGCACACGCGAAACCCGCCGACAACGGGTGGTCATTGTCCGGGCGGACGCTGACCTCCGTCTCCATCTCGTCGACGGTCGCGATGAGCCCGCACACTGCCTCACAGATCCCGCAGTAAGTGCGCTTCTCACGAGTACGCGTGGACATATGTGCCATCACATCCTATCGGGCGATACTTCGAATCATCCCTACGACGGTGAGGCTGGCCGCGCTCGGCATCCCGCGCCCCTATCGGTGGTCAGATTCTCTTCGTCTCCACCTGACTGACGACAGAGACCGGCCATGTCGGTGCGGTCCACCATGTGCACTCTCGACCACGCGGAACTCGAAGACTTCCGGCGTGTCGAAGGCTCAGGCCTCTCTTCCAACTTTACCTAAAGGGATAAGGTAGGCCAGTCGGAGTGACCCTGTCAACCCGTTGCACCAGCAGCCGGGCGCCGGCCAGCATCCGCGACAGGCCCGCGGTAAGGCCGGGCTTGTCGGCCAGACCGCGCAGCAGCGGCTGCCCGGCAGGCGGCACGATCTCCTCAGAGCCTGGCCGGTGACTTCCAAACCCCGCGACCACCCGGTAACGTTCACCTCGAAGGCGCTGCTCGACCTTGGTCAGATACGGGCCGCAGTACTTCGCGTCGTCCCAGATCAGGAGTGCCTTTTGCCGCAGATGCGCCGCTCAAGGTCCGACCTGAATGTAGGGTCGGGGGTGGTGTTTCCTTGGTAGCCACGTCAATGGCACTTCCCTGTTTCACATAATACGATGATGAGTTACATATCCACGGAAGTCTGCTCCGCAACCAAGTCAACCCGCACGTGATGTCGCTCGCTGGGACCCACGACGCGAAGGAGGTTGTCATCTTGCAGACCTCGGAGCGCTACTGCACGCGCGCCCACACCCTCGGTGCCGAGACGCAGCTGGGGGCCGAGTTCGCCCAACACACCGCGGCCGAGGTGATGGTCACCCGCCCAAAAACGCTTCCGATCGACACAAGCCTCGAAGAAGCCCGGGCAATATTCGACGACGACCTTCACGTGCGCATGCTCTTACTGGTAGACGACGGCGTCCTGCATGGCACGTTGTTGCGAACCGACCTGCTCAGCACGCGAGCTCCCACCGACTTGGCCCTACCCCTGGCAAGACTGACAGACCGCACCACCAATCCCGACGAACGCATCATCGCCATTCATGAACGCCTCGTCGCCTCCGGACGCCGTCTAGCGGTTATCGACACCAACCACCGCCTGCTCGGGCTGCTGTGCCTGAAACGCCACCAGAGTGGCTTCTGCAGTGACGAGGGCATCATGGCCCGCGCCCGCGAGCGAGAAGCCGCTGGCCGGCCCGCGCCATAATCCTGCGGCGGCCTCGTCGCGCATCAGAGTGAGTACCCCGGCATAGCTCACCTACGATCCTGAACTGAACCGTCACGGTTTGGGGGCCGCTTCTTGCGTAGACGAAGATGGTCACCATCATGTCGAAGCGTTACCCGCCCGAAGTCCGGGAGAAGGCTGTGCGTCTGGTTCTCGACCGGCTCGATGAGTACGGATCCGCGTATGCCGCTGCTCGCGCGATCGGCCCGCTTGTCGATATGCATCACGAGACGCTGCGGTTGTGGATCAAGAAGGCCCTCGCCGCCGGCGAACTAGCGGGCGAGCCGACCGTATCGGGCCTGTCGTCGGTCGAGAGGGAAGAGCTGCAGCGGCTGCGGAAAGAGAACCGAAATCTCAAGCAGACCAACGAGATCCTGAAGCTTGCCTCAAGTTCTTCGCGCGGGAACTCGACCTGCGACATCGCTGATCGTCGGGTTCATCGACGAATACCGTCAGGTCTATGGCGTCGAGTCGATCTGCCGCGCATTGCGCGCGCACGGGATGCAGATCACGCCACGGACCTACCGCAAGGCCCTCCATCGGCCGGCCTCGGACCGTGGCATCACGGACGCGCAGGTCTAAACTGCCCTGCGTGATCTGCAGGCTCGGCCCGAAGCGATGTATGGACGGCGGAAGATTACCCGTTACCTGCGGCGACAGGGCCACGGGGTGGCGTTCTGCACGGTCGACCGGTTGATGCGGGAGGCGGGCTCCAATGGTGTGGTCAAGGGCCGGAAACACCGGACCATGATTCCGGCCAAGGACGGGATACGTTCTGGTGCCAAGGTTAACCGAAACTTCACTGCTGCCGCACTGAACCACGTGTGGGTCGCCGGTTTCACGTACGTGTCGACCTGGATCGGGTGGGCGTATGTGGCTTTTGTGTTCGACGCGTTCTCCCGCGCGATCGTCGGCTGGGCCGCGGGCGAGTTCGAAGACGGCAGCGCTGGTTACCAAGGTACTCAACATAGCGGTGTGGCGGCGCGACCACTATGGTCATCCGGTCGAGCCTGACCTGATATTCCACACGGATGCCGGGGCGCCCAGTACACCTCTGTGAAATTCACTGAATCCCTTGCCATACACGGACTCTCGGCGTCGATTGGTTCGGTTGGCAACGCCTACGACAACGCCCTGGCGGAATCGATCATCGGCCTGTTCAAGACCTGGGTCGTCAAGCGGCACGGACCGTTCACGACACTCACCGAAGTCGAGTTCGCCCTCATGGAGTGGTGCGACTGGTACAACAAAACGCGCCTGCACTCCCACCTGGACTACTTGAGCCCGGCCGAGTACGAGTCCACGTACTACGCTCAACAACCGCCACGCCGACCGGCGCTGATCTGAAACCGAAGCCGGTCCCTTAACCGTGACGGTTCACAAGGTCACACCCAGGTCGCGGCGGTGTTGACCTGGTTGGTGGCCGCTGGGAAGCGATGGGCGCCGATCGGGATGCAGCCACGGATCCGTAAAGGCGTGCCCCGCAGCCGGGACTTCGTTTTTAGACCTTCCTTCTACGGTCTTCGATGCGCGTCTTCGGGGACAGACCTAAACGACGGCGCCAGTCGCGTGCACCAATAAGCCGGGCCATCCGAGCCATGAGCCGGTTCTTCCACGGTATGTAGGGATACCAATGAGGTTCGGAACCCAAACGAACGCGTTCCGCGACTACGCTCTGTTGTCGACAGAACTTGAGCATCCCTGCCGCACCACCGGAGCGACTTCCGACCCCGGAATCCTTCCATCCGCTCATGGGCACCGGCAGCATGAATGTACTAACCAGAGCATCGTTGATGTTCACTGCTCCGGCTTCGATGTTTCGAGCCACGCGGTCGGCGCGCACGGAGTCGCGCGTCCATACGCTAGAGTTCAGGCCATAGCTGGAATCGTTTGCCATGGCAAGAGCCTCTTGTTCATTGGCAACTTTCATGATGGGCAATGTGGGGCCGAACGTTTCGTCACGCATGCACAGCATCGAGTGATCTACGCCAGTCAAGACAGTGGGCTCGAAGAAGCGACCTTCGCTGCTCCGACGTCCACCGGTGAGTATCTTCGCCCCCTTTGCAACCGCGTCCTCGACGTGACGTTCGACGGTATCGAGCTGTGCGTCGGTGACCATGGCGCCGATCTCGGTATCGAAACTGCCTGGTGCGTCCATGCCCTGGCGGAGATCTTTGACCTTCGAGGTCACCTTCGATACGAACTCATCGTATACGGGAGCTTCGACATAGGCTCGTTCTATGGAGATGCAGGCCTGCCCAGAACTCATCATGGCACCCCAGGTTGCCGCGCTCGAGGCACGCTCGAGATCAGCGTCGGACAGTACGATCATCGCATCCTTGCCGCCTAGCTCCAGGCTCGCGGGAATCAGGCGCTCGCCCGCTCTGGCTGCGATCTTTCGGCCCGTCTTGGGAGATCCAGTGAACATGACCATGTCGACTTCATCGACTACTGCGGCTCCGGTTTCCGGGCCACCGGTGACGTTTGCGATAACTGGCGGCGCATTGATGTCCTCGACCCACCCGCGGGTCGCTTCTGCCCATGTAAGCGGAGTGAATTCTGACGGCTTGAAGAGTACGGCAGCCCCCGCCATCATGGCTGCGATACCATCCAGCATCGGGCCCCCGAGCGGTCCGTTCCACGGTGTGATCATCCCGACCAGCTGGTATGGACGAGCGTACACTCGCAGCCGCTTGTTGAGCCCAGCAGCACCCCACGACCGAACCTCGCGGTCGGCTAGGAACTCCTCGGCGTGACCAGCGTAGTAATTGATCAGATCGAGAGCCATGGTGATCTCGAGCGAGGCATCGCCCCACGACTTCCCGGTCTCCTGCTGGATGAGCTCGACAAGGCTGCGCTCATTATCCAGTATCCAGTCAAGGAATCTGAACATATGTACAGCGCGCCCTTGAGGTCCGAGAGCCTCCCACTCCGGTTGCGCCTCTCGTAGCTGCTTGGCAGCTGCGGCGACCTCGGCTGGCCCGAGATTGGGCACTGTGCCGACGAAACGATCATCGGCGGGACACCTGATCTCAATGAGGTCGGGGTCGGGGGATTTGGTGCGAGCGCTCGCTTTGGTGGTCTTAGCCGGCATCAGGTCATCCTCTCTCGCGCACGGTCCTGCCGTCAGCCGTGCGTCGCTGTCGATCTGTGGTGCCGATGAATGGACGTACCGCCATCCAGCCCTGACCGTATATAACTAATACATTTAGATTCCCATCGTACCTCGCGCCCCCGGTCCGTGCACCCCCAGGTCAACCACCCCCACGTCAACCGGCCCCGGGTCGGGGGACGTGGCTCCGACTGCTGTGTCGCGACCCGGCAGGACGACTTGACAAGGGGAGGCGGGTGCGAGCATTCTGAGGCAACGAACAAAATCCGTCATCCTGTCAACTTCTTGATGCTGTACACAGCCGTGGCTGGGCTTGGCTCTGGATCAGGACGTTGGCACGCGTAACTGCCGCACGGTGGCCCCTGTTGCGACGCAGGCATTAAGGAGGATCTCAGTGTCCGACGATAACGAAGAACGGGTTGTGGTCGACTTTGACCATCACTCCCCGGAGCTATCGGCGCAGGTAACGGATCTTGGCGTTGGTCCGCTGATGAATGAGTACCGAGAGAAGTGCCCGGTGGCGTGGACGGAGGCCCATGGGGGTTATTGGCTGGTCACAGGGTACCCGCAGATCCGGGAGATCTCTCGTGATGACAAGTCGTTCTCCTCGGACCATGATCCAGAAGGGAATCGTCAAGGCTTCGAGGGGGTGACCATCCCACCGACGTATCCGGTTCCGCTCGGATTTATCGAGATGGATCCTCCGGAGCACACGGCGATCCGGAAGAAGCTCATGCCGTTCTTCACTCCGAAGGCCGTTGAGGGATGGCGCCCGGTCGTCGAGGATTTGGTGACCGCGTTCATCGATCGAGTGATCGAGGACGGTTCGTGTGAGTTCGTTCAGGACATCTCTTCTCCGGTCCCTGCTGCGCTCACGATGATGATGCTGGGTGCTAACACGGATAACTGGCGGGTGTGGGCGGATGCGAATCATCACACAACGATGTACGCGCCTGGTTCTGCCGGCCACGCCGAGGCCGTGCAGGAGATGATGACGGTGATGCAGGAGCTAAGCGAGCTGATCACTGATCGGCAGCAAAATCCGGGAACCGATGAGTCCGCGGACCTCATCACGTTCCTCTGTACGACCGAGTTCGATGGGCGCCGGCTCACGCATGATGAGATTCTCCTGCACGCGGTCCTCCTCGTGGCTGGTGGTGTTGATACCACGACCGCCGCTATGACAGCAGCGGTTAAGTGGCTGGGCGAGCACCCGCAAGAGCGGGAACGGCTGAAGTCGGGCGGTCCGGAGCTCATGAAGACCGCGATCGAGGAGTTCCTCCGCGTGTCTGCGCCTGTCAGCGGACTCGCCCGTACTGCCACGTGCCCTTATGAGATCGCTGGCCAGAAGATCCACCCGGGTGAACGGCTTCTCATGATGTTCTCCGCAGCAAATTTCGACCCGACAGTGTTTCACAACCCGGAGCAAGTCGACCTGCAACGCTCACCCAATCGACATGCCGCCTTCGGCCTGGGTGCACACCGCTGCATCGGCCAGCACATCGCGCGGCTCGAACTCGAAACAGTCTTGTGGCAAGTCCTCGAACGAATGCCCGATTACGTTGTCGACTCCAACCCAACGATCTCGCCGGACGTCGGCGTCAACCAAAGCTGGGTCGCACTCCCCATGACATTCACTGCCGGCACCAAAGTCGGTAGCACATTCAAGCCCATAGACTGAGCTCGTTTCCGTGGCCGCCGTTAGTAGCGCTTTCCTCGAGTTGACAAGGAGTTTTCTATGCGCACCGCGAACTACGACTACGTCGTTGTGGGTGGTGGCTCCTCGGGTGCGATCGTCGGCAGTCGCCTCGCCGAAGGTGGAGCTAAAGTGCTCCTGCTCGAAGCAGGAGGCACCGACCGGAGGCCGGATGTTTTGATTCCAGCTGGCGTGGTTTCCGCGTACCAGCGACTCAACTGGAAATATCCGGTCGAACCTGATCCTACCCGAACCAACTCGCCCGAAGCGTGGATGGCCGGAAAGGTACTGGGCGGTGGCGGCTCAATCAACTCATGTGTGTATGTCAGGGGCAATCGAGCTGACTTCGACGGATGGGCGAAGCTCGGTTGTTCCGGTTGGGATTATGATTCAGTACTTCCATCGTTCAAACGGATGGAAAGCTGGGAGCGCGGCGCCAATGAATATCGGGGCGGCGATGGGCCTATATCGGTAAAGCTTCAAGGTTATCGGGACCAAGCAAACCTGGCCTACTTGGAATCTGCACTTCAAGCTGGCCATCCACGTACAGAAGATTACAACGGAGCCATCCAGGATGGCGTCGATTTGATTCAAGTTAATCACCGGCAGCGCGGAACCCGGTCGCAGGCCTCTCGCGAATACCTTCGTAGCGTGGCACCAAAGGGCAATTTGACCGTGCAGAAGAAGGCCATGGTGCATCGTGTGCTTTTTGACGGCGATCGTGCTATAGGTGTCGAGTATCGTCTCGACGGAAAGCTAGAACGCGCGCGAGTACGCGAAGAGGTGATATTGTGTGCTGGATCTCTTTCTTCGCCGAAGATCTTGATGCTTTCAGGTATCGGGCCGAGGGATACCCTTAACGAATTCGACATCGACGTAGTTCATGTCAATCCTGGTGTGGGGGCGAACTTGCATGACCACGCGTTTCTCATGCAACGTTGGCATGCCAATATTCCGACAGCGAACAAGATGAGGGCAAGTACCCTCCTCAAGGGTTTGCGCGATTATGCTCTCTACGGAAGCGGGATGCTGGCGATCACGATGGTGCAGGTTCAAGTCATGCATAAGACGGATCCGGCACGTGAGACCCCTGATCTGCAGCTGCAGTTCGTCCCAGTGGCCATTACCCGCGGCGTGGATGAAGACGGCGCCTTCAACGTGCAGCCAGCAAAGTACGACGGTTTTCTCGCCTCATCCACACTGCTTCATCCACGGGCGCGCGGGACTGTTAGCCTGCGTAGCTCTGATCCAGAGGCACCTCCACTGATCAACTATCAGTACCTGGCTGAGGAGGAAGACGTTCGCGACATCATTAGTGGAGCGTGGGAGGTTCGACGTATCATGGAGCAACCTGCGATCGCAGACTTGATCGGGGAACCGTTCGAACCAGAAGCCATGTGTCGAACTGACGCCGACTGGAAGCAGTATGCGCGCGAATATGTAACGTCGTCTTACCATCCGGTGGGTACTTGCAAAATGGGTAACGATGACCGCTCTGTTGTCGATCCAGAATTGCGAGTTAATGGCGTCAAGGGGCTGAGAGTCGCAGACGCCTCCATTATGCCCACCGTGACCAGTGGTAACACCAACGCCCCGGCTATGATGATCGGCGAGCGTGCGGCGGAACTAATTCTTCGGTCCGCATGACACGTGGGCAGGGCGACTGTCTGATTGATGGCTCTGTCCCGCATTCGGCGGTGGCGTTGGGTAGCCTGAGCCGAGCAGTCTGCGGTAGCGGAGGAGGGTGACGCCTGTACGCCCGGCCAGATCCCGCACGACACGGCCGACGTGCACAGCCAGCCGGGCAGTGCGGCGCTGATATCGCTCGGCCACACCGGCCCGGCTGTTTGTGGGATGTCTGCGGCGAGCACGCCGACGTCGCCCAGCACATCCGCGCCCGCACTGGTAACCGCCGCCCATCCACCGGCACGTCGGTCACCCGCCGTTCGACACAGGCATGCACCTACCCCGTCTCGACGGCGCATACCGGGCTAGCCACCGGCCCGCACGGCGTCGATGCCCGGCCCACGATCGTCCCAGCATCATCCTCGACACCCTCGATGGCCAGGGAAGACAATCCTGAGGACACCAGTCTCAGAAGTTGATCGACGTCGCACGAGCCTCACGCTGGTATAACATGCCGTATCCGGCCGGAACACCGGCACACACCGTCACCAACGAATGTGGGACAGAGCCGTTCAACTGACCGACCCCCGGTTGTGGTCGGGTGTGTCTGATTTTTCGTGTGTGGGGCGGTGATGGTGTTTAGGTCAGGGTGATGCGATCACCGTAGAACATGGTCAGCGTGTTCAGCACGGCCTTCCATCCGGGGGTTCGTCCGGTGACGTTCGTGCGGTTGCGTTGGGGGCTGCGGATGACCAGGTAGAGTACCTTCAGCGCGGCCTGTTCGTTCGGGAAGTGGCCCCGTCGGCGGGCGGCCTGCCGGAACCGCGCGTTGAGGCTTTCCACCGCATTCGTGGTGTAGATGATCTTGCGGATCTCCGGTGGGAACGTCAGGAACGGTGTGAACTGTTCCCACGAAGAGCGCCACAAGCGAATGATCGCCGGATACGTGCCACCCCAGGCCTGTTCGAACTCGGCGAAGCGGGCTTCGGCGGCCTCGAGGGTCGGGGCGGTGTAGACCGTGCGCAGCGCCTTGGTGATCGGACCCCAGTGTTTCTTGGAGGCATACCGCAGGCTGGAGCGCACTAAGTGCACCACGCATTCTTGCACCGTGGCCAGGGGCCAGACCTCGGCGATGGCCTCCGGCAGGCCTTTGAGGCCGTCGCAGCAGCAGATGAGCACGTCGGCCACGCCACGGTTGCGTAGCTCGGTGAGCACGTTCATCCAGTGCTTGGCGCCCTCGCCGCCGGTGCCGGCCCATAGGCCGAGCACGTCGCGTTCGCCGTCGCAGTTGATGCCGACAACCACATAGATCGGGCGGTTGGTGACCTGGCCTTCACGGATCTTCACGTGGATAGCGTCGATCAGCACCACCGGGTATACGCGATCCAACGGCCGGTGTTGCCAGGTGTTGAGTTCATCAACGACCTGGTCGGTGACGCGGCTGATGAGGTCCTTGGACACCTCGGTGGAGTAGATCTCGGCCAAGTGGGCCTGGATCTCGCCGGTGGTGAGGCCCTTGGCATACAGCGAGATGATCGCGTCATCGAATCCCTCGACACGCCGGGAGTGTTTGGGAACGATCTGCGGCTCGAAGCTGCCCTGCCGGTCCCGCGGCACCTCCAGTGGTACCGGTCCGACCTCAGTCTGCACCGTCTTGGGCGAGGTGCCGTTGCGGTGATTACCACTGGTGTCGGTAACCAGGTCGCCTTTGGCATATCCCAAATGCTCGGTCATCTCGGCATCCAGCGCGGTCTGCAACACCGTGCGGGTCACCCCCGCCAGCAGCCCGTCCGGGCCCACCAGCGACACTCCCTCCTGGCGAGCCCGCTCGACCAGCTCCTGCGCCAGCTGCACATCCAGACCCTCGCCGCTCGTGTTCTCGTCTGTCATGGCGATCCTTTCCGGCCGAAGCAACCGCTCCAGCCTGTCGGATCACCACCCCACACACAAAGATCAGGACAGTCCCTTGTGGTCACTGATCCACATGGCGATTTGGGTGCGGGAGTGGACGCCGAGCTTGTGGAGGATGTGGTCGACGTGGGTGTCGACGGTGCGGGTGGAGATGACGAGTTTGCTGGCGATTTCCTTGTTGCTCAGGCCATGCGCTACGTGTTCTGCGATTTCGGTTTCGCGGGTGGTCAGCAGGGCCGATGCTGCGCTGGGGGCGGTTTGTTGCGATTCGGGCGCCCGTTTGCCGAGGGCGTAGTTGATTATCTCCTCCAAGGTGGAGTTGGCGCCGCGATCGAATGCTGCGTTGAAGGCGGAATCGCCGAGTGCTGCGCGCACGAAGTGCTGGCGATCTGCGCCGAATCGGGCTGTCATGGCGTGTGCGAGGCTCAGGTGGTTGCGTTTCCAGCGGGTCCTGGCTGCGCCCATGAGCCGGGCCGCCCGATAGTAGTCGCCGCTGCTGGCTGCTGACCAGGCCAGCCCGTCCAGGCAATGGGCGATCACCAGTGGCTGTTCGGACTGCGTGAACAGTTCGAGGGCCTGCCCCAGGTGCTCCTGCGCGGCCTGCTGATTGTTCTCGCGCCAGTGGGCCAGCCCGACCAGCCACAGCGCAAGAGCCTTCAGTAGGTGCGCCTCTTGACTCGTGGTCAGGCTGAGGAGCTCCTGAGCTAGCTCTCCCGCTGTTGGATCGTCGATTCCGAGGGCGAACACTGTTGCGGCACTCAGGCTTTCGGTGGCTACACCCTGTATGCCGGCCGCGCGGCACCGTTGGGCCGCTAGACGTGCCAGGCGCAGCGCCTCATCGGAGTCGCCATCGGCGAACGCGAGCAACGCTGAGGCGAGTGTGGCCTCAGCGGCAGCCTCGTCAGCACGGATCTGACTGGTGAGCTGGCGGGATTCGGCCAGCAAGTACTTGGCCTTGTCGGTCTCAGATAACAATGCCGCCAACAGGCTGGCTGTCGACAAGGCGCGTGCGCGCAGTGGTGTGGCTGCAGTCGCGTGTTCCAGTGCAGTACACAGCCATCGGTAGCCCTCGTGGTTATAGCCGCTGTGCAGCCAGAAGGGGCGTAGCTGCATGGCGATGGTTAACGTGGTCGGAGCTTGCTCGGGTTGTGTGAGGCTGAAGTCCAGGGCGGCGCGCAAGTTCGCGTGCTCCCGGTGTACCTGGCGGAACCAGTCCAGATCCCTGCTGCTGCAGTAGTCCTGCTCGCCTCGGCTGGCTAGCTCGGCGAAGTAGTCGCGGTGCCGGGAACGCACCGCGTTCTCGTCACCGGAGGCGGCGAGCTGGGTGTGCCCGAACTGGCGCAGCACCTCCGGCAGCGTGTAGCGCATCGGCTGGTCGTTGGTGGGGTGGCTGCGTTGGACGATGGACTTGTCGACCAGGCCGGACAGTAGGTCGAACACCCCGTGCTGCTCGTCATCGGGTACCCGGCAGATGTGTTCGGCGGCATCCAGGGTGAACCCGCCGGAAAAGATCGAAAGCTGGTTCCACAGGTGCTGCTCGCCAGGCGAGCACAGGTGGTAGCTCCAGGCCACGGTGGCCTCCAGCGTCTGCTGCCGCGGGGGTACGGTGCGTTGCCCCGTGGTCAGCAGCCCCAGCGCGTCATCCAGCCGCGCCAGCACCTGCTCGATGTCGACGGCCCGCAGCCGGGCCGCGGCCAGCTCCAGTGCCAGTGGCATCCCCTCCAACCGCTGGCACAGCGCGATCACGGCGTCCCGGTTCGCCTCGGTCACCTGAAACGTGGAATCGGCGGCCGTGGCTCGCTCGGCGAACAGCGTGACCGCGTCCGTGCCCACCTGCTGCTCGCCGAGCTGCCGGTCCTCATCCGCGGGCAGCGACAGCGGCGGCACCCGCAGCACCTGCTCACCCTCGGTCCCGAGCACGTGTCGGCTGGTGGCCAGGACGCGCACCTGCGGGGCAGCGGCCAGCAGTTTGCTGATCAGTACTGCGCACGCCTCGACCAGGTGTTCGCAGTTGTCCATGATCAGCAGGACGTGCTTGTCCCGCAGGTAGTCGGCGAGCCGTTCCACTGGCCGGGAGGTTTCGTCGCGCAGCCCGAACACGCTCGCTACGCTCTGTGCGACCAGGTCGCCCTGCTGCAGGTCAGCCAGTTCAACCAGCCCCACCCCATCGGTGAACGCGCGGCGTGACTGCTCGGCCAATTGCAGAGCCAGCCGGGACTTACCCACGCCGCCGGGCCCGGTCAGGGTCAGCAACCGGGTCGTTGTCAGCAGCTCCCTGGCCCGGGCCAGCTCGTGCCGGCGACCGACGAAACTGGTCAGCTCAGCCGGCAGATTGCCCACAGCCAGCGATCCCATACAACGATCATAGCAACATGCCAGACATCGACCGGCTGCCTCGCTGCGATGGGCCTGTCGCTGAACACTGTACGTGGTCTTGACACGCCGAGCTTGCTTGGCGGGAAGGATCGTTGACGAGCGAGATGACCGAGTCGATGGACTCGTTAACCACGGAGCAGCAAGCAGGAGTTGGCGGCTGAGTTGGTCAGCAAGTCCCGTACCGAGGGTGTAGAGCTGACCGGCCCGAACGGGCTGCTGTCCGGGCTGACCAAGCAGGCACCTGGGACGGCGCTGGAGGCGGAGCCGGTCGAGTATATCGGCTACGACAAGCATGACCAGGCCGGGCGCAACTGGGCGCTCTCGCGCAACGGAGCTCGAACCAAGACGGTGACCACCGATATCGGGTCGGTCGAGATTGAGTCGCCGCGGCGTGTCTGGAGACACCGGTCCTTGGGAAGGATGGGGTCATGTCGGGGAACGCGTTGCGGAGGTACCCGCCTGAGCTGCGTGAGGGCGCGGTTCGCATGTTCGGTGAGGTGCGCGGCCGGCATGAGTCGATGTGTGTCGTGCTGACCGAGCACGGGTGCCGGATCTCCCCATCGACCTACTACGATCACCAGGCCCGTAGCCGTTCAGCTCGGGCCCGTCGTGACGAGCGGCTCAAAGCTGAGATCACACGGGTGTACGAGGCCACCTTCGGCGTCTATGGGGCCAGGAAGGTGTGGTTGCGGCTCAACCGGGAGCAGATCACGGTGAGCCGCTGCACCTGGGGGACGACCGATGCGTGAGCTTAGCCTGCGCGGCGCCGTGCGGGGAAGGTCAGGCCAGCAGACTCCGCGCTCCCAACCGCGTGACCCACCCGGAACGAGGATTAACGAACCATCAGGAAATTGATCATGACACAATTTCCCGGTGGATCCGGGCCGCGTCGCCAATAAGGCCGATTTGATATGTTGTACTGAAAGCGTTACAGACTCACTGGCGTCGTCGATCTTGCTGGCTCGTCAGACATGGTTACGCCACGTAAGAAATTGCGCAAGACCTCGGCGAAGACTTCCTCAGCCGTCGTCCAGTGGCTTGCCGTGACTGCGGCGGCCAGCGCCGATTGGTCGTGGTTGACCGCTGGGAAGATCTGCGACCGCCCGCCGGACTTTCTCATCGCCTGTGTCAGGCCGGATCCCAGGCACAATGCTTCGACGCCGTCCAGGATCATCACGTGAAGGTGGCTCGGGACGTTGGCCTCTTGGAGACGCCGAGCTGCGTTGTCGTACAACGTGCTCAACACGTCACGCGGAACGTATTCTAGGAGGATTTGAGCGGCATTGGGATGGTCGAGGATGGTTCTACGGAAATTGACCGCAAGTTCGACGAACCACTCGATCCAGTCACCCGTTTGCTCTTTCGGGATCGGAGTCTGCCAAACGATGTACCGTGCGACCTCGGCCATGATGTCGGCTCGATCGTCGAAGTGGTGATACAGCGAGGGAGCCTTGACGGAAAGCTCGCGTGCGAGCCGAGGGAGACTGCACGCCGCCAGCCCCTCGGAATCGATTACTCGAACTGCCGTCGCTACCACGGCTTCTCGGCTCAACAGCGGATGTGTAGGCCTTGGCATGATTCTCAGTATGCCTGATCGCTGCTCGGGTCAGCGTGAGGAGGCCGTGGATGTACGGGTGTGCTTCAGCGCGCCCATCGTAGCCCGGGGCGTTCGTTCATGGCGGTAGCACAGCGTGCGCGCTCGCGGGCAGTGACGCAAATCGTGACCTGCAGGACCGGCTTGAGGCATGATTACATTATTACAAATATTGTCACAAGTTCAAGTGTGGAGTCCGTTACGCCTAGCTGCCGCCTCTTCGGTGACGGTTGGCCGCGCCCGGCGGAATCGCCGGGCGCCGGGGTGGGAGGCTGTTCCGCCTGCGAACGGCGACGCGCACCAGATCGGTCTTGTCATGAAGGACGAGTGAATGAGCTACATCCGGTGGACCAGTGACTGCGCGGACGCGCCGGTCGAGGACGTCGGTGGCAAGGCTGCCGGGCTCGGTGCCCTCACTGGTCACCATCAGAACGTTCCCGATGGTTTCGTGGTCGTGACCGATGCCTACCGTCGTGTGATCGTGGAAACTGGTCTCGAGCGGAAGATCGCTGAAATCCTCGCTTCGGGAGAGGCCGTTGCGGAGTCGGGTCGGCTGTCGGCCGAGATCCAGGCGTTGTTCGAGGACGTCACGATGCCTGGCGACATCGTCGCGTCGATCGTCACAGCCTATGAGCAGCTCGTGCAGGACGGCGCAGCGTCCGTGGCGGTGCGCTCGAGTGCTACGTCGGAGGATATGGCCGAGGCGTCGTTCGCTGGCCAGCTGGAGACCTTTCTCTGGGTCTCCGGTGCCGACGAGGTCATGCGGCACGTCCGCCGGTGCTGGGCAAGCCTGTTCACCCAGCAAGCCATCGCGTACCGCTCCCGGCTCGACGTGATGCCCGAGGACCTCGCGATCGCCGTCGTCGTCCAGCGCATGGTCGTGCCGGACGCGGCCGGCGTGATGATGACTCTGGAGCCCGTGGACGGCGACCGCTCCGTCGTCTACATCGAAGCCGCGTACGGCCTCGGTGAGGGCGTCGTGCGGGGCGACGTAGGCGTCGACCGATTCTGGGTTGACAAGGGTGCCCGCGAGGTGCGCCGCCACGAGATCGCGCAGAAGACACACGCCCACCAGTTCGACCCGCAGTGCGGCGAGGCCCGGCTACAGGAAGTCGAGGCCGCGAAACAGAACGAGCCGTGCCTGTCTGCCGACGAAGTCCTGGCCCTCGCCGATCTCGGCGTGCGGATCGAGAACGACTTCGAGCACCTCATGGACGTCGAGTGGGCCATCGGCGGAGCTGGCCGCGAGCTCTTCACGCTGCAGGCGCGCGCCGAAACGGTATGGAGCCGCCGCGCCGCCGAACTCGCGCCGGCCGCGGTGGCGCAGGCGAAGGCAGACTGGTCGCAGGTCGGTGAGGAGTGGGACGTGCTGCACAGTACCGGCGCCGAGGACCTGCACTGGTCCACCGACAATATCGGCGAGGGCCTCCCGGGCGTGCTCACGCCACTGGGCTACAGCCTGTGGAAAGAATCAGTCGACCATGCAGCCCGGAAGTCGGCCTGGAGCGTCGGCGCGCTTAGCCGAAAGGAGGTGACCCGGCCACCCGACGACCGCCTGCTGGTGCGCCCCTTCTTCGGCCGTGCCGCGATGCAAGCCGAGTTCTACGCTCTGCTCGGCGACCGCATGCCGGGCACGACGGGGGAGGAGTCGGTCAAGGGTGTGCTCGGCCGTGTCCCAGACGACCTCATCTTTCACCCCACGACTCGGCGGTACGCTTTCATCGCCTGGCGGTTACCGAAGACACTGCTCACCGCTTCCCACGCGGCGCGCAGGCTTGCCGCGGAAACGGACGAGTGGTGGCGCGCGAGCCTGCGTCGTGTCGAAACGCTCGACCGGCAGGAAGCGCTCGCGTTGCTGTTCGAGGCCTATGAGCGCTTCCGGCGCAACCTGGTAATGCAGGGGGTTGTCGTGTTCGGTGTGGTCAGCCCGCTTTACCAGGCGGTCGTCTCGCTGGTCGAGAAGACGGGGGTCGGCGACATCGCCACGCTCAGTGGCGTCGGCGGGGCCGAAATGGCCATCATCGGTGACGCATGGCGCGCGTCGCGCGGCGAGATCACGATCGAGCAGGTTCTCGCTAAGCATGGCTTCCATGGCCCCGCGGAGGGTGAGGTGGCGAGCAAGGTCTGGCGCGAGGACCCCGAACCGCTCCGCCGGATGGTCAACGAGTACGCCGCTCGGGACGCCGCGGACGACCCGCTTCGTCGCACGGCCGAGGCGCAGCGGCGGCTACCGAAGGTGCAAGAGGATCTGGTCGCGTCGCTGCCGCGCCTGCAACGCCCGATCGTCCGCAAGTTGCTGAAAATGGCCGCCGCGGGCATCCCGATGCGCGGGGTGACCAAACGCGGCATGGTGCAGTGCATCGACATCAACCGCGCCGCGGCCCGCCGCGTCGGTGAGCTGATGGTCGCGGACGGCACGCTGCTCGAGCGCGAGGATATCTTCTACCTCACGTTTGAGGAGTTGCGTGAACCGCTACCTGCCGACGTAGCGGACCTCGTGACCAAACGCAAAGCCCGCCGCGAGATGTACCGCAGCGTGGACGTCCCGGCGATGTGGAAGGGCGACCCCGAACCGGTATCGTTTGATTCGATCATTGATGATCACGAGAAGGTCAGCGGGATCGGCGTCAGTGTCGGCGTGGTGGAGGGCCGTGTCCGCGTCGTCCATGACCCGTCGTTCGCCGAAGTGCAGCCGGACGAGGTGCTCGTCGCACCGACGACCGACCCCAGCTGGTCGGCGATCATGTTCGTCTCCAAGGCGCTGGTCGTCGACATCGGCGGCGCGTTGAGTCACGCCGCCGTGGTGGCACGGGAACTCGGCTTCCCGTGTGTCGTGAATACCCGCGTCGGCACGAAGGTGCTTCACACCGGGGATGTCGTGCGCGTGGACGGCTCCAGGGGCGTTGTAGAGATTCTCGAGCGCGTCGCCGCTGAGTCGGGCCGTGCGTCACTGGGTTGGTGAGTAGGTGGGTGCCTGACGGATGCCGCAGTGGCGGTGGAATCCGTGGCGCACGTGCCCGCTGCCGGCCTCACCCTGCTCGCCGTTCCCTTGACAGGGCCGGGGGAGTCAGTTTTTATTGACATAATGACATGTTTCGTTTGTACGTATCGCAACGCGTGCGGTGCCTGATATGGAGGAGCGACAGATGAGCGCAGCCGAACAACCATCGGTTGCGTCCCCCGTCGCGGGGCGTTGTCCTCTCGGCGTTTCGCAGGAACCCCTCGCTGTGCGCGACGACACGCGGACCGGGCGGGTACGCATCCGGGACGACTCGACACCCTGGCTTGCCACGGCATACGAGGATGTACGGAGCGTGTTGATGGTCAGCCGTCTCGCCGCAAACCATCTGAACACAGGCGCGGTGAGCCACGACGACCGGTTACGGTACCTCTCGATCTTTCATATGGGTCGTCGCCGGGCGACCCTGCAGGACACCGACATCAACGGTCGCCCAACCGGATCGGTCGAGGGGGTGATCGTCCTACACGACATCGCCAACCGAGACCCGGATGTTCTCGCGGATCCTGGCATGTTCGACATCCATCGCGCCGATGCGAGCCGGCATGTCGCGTTTGGCTCCGGCGTACATCAGTGTCTCGCCCAGACCCTGGCCCGCGTCGATCCGCAGGTCGCGGTACGGACCCTCGCTCAGTGGATCCCCACCCTTGTGCTCGCGATGCTCGTCGATGACTTGCCGGTCAAGCACGACAGTGCCATCTACGGCGTGCACGATCTACCCGTAACCTGGCGAGAGAAGGAAGTCTCCGATGAAAGTCTCCGTCGACAAGAACCGCTGCGTTGGAACGGGGCTGTGTGTGCTGACCTCTCCCGACGTGTTCGATCAGAGAGACGACGGAACCGTCGAGCTGCGACAGGAAACGCCACCCATCGACGAGTACGAGTTCGTCCGCGAAGCCGCTCGCATGTGCCCATCTCACGCTATCACCGTGAGCGACTCGTGATCGCCACGGACACGTGAGTCAACCTCATCACGGTTGCGGCGGGCGGGATCGGCGCCGCGATACATAACCGGGTGGAAGTCGTCGAACGCCGCACGGTCAGGGTGCTGTCCGACGGGCTCGACGAGCACGACCAGGACTGGAAAGACCCGGTCAAAACCGCCCCGCTGGATCCGTTCCGTGGCAGCCGCCGCCTGACAATGCGCTACCGTTGATCACAAACGATGGACAGAGTTCTTATCGCGACACGCCCAATGTGTCTGCGGTGCGAGGACGAGTCTGCGGTCGGCTATCGAAGAGAACGCGCCGCGATATGTTTGACAACTCTGCGTACAGCCGTCTTGTCGTACGCTATGTGTTCGAGCGATCCATTTCCACGGGAAAATCACCCAATCCGTCCCAGGTGCTCTTCAGCGTCGTTACGGCCGCATGGAATGCCCATGGCCAACGTGAGAATGAGCTGAGGAGTACGCGACTGGCACGCATTTCGGACGCGACATCGGCCACGATCGCGTCGTGATAGGAACGGCCATACCTCAATATGTGCGAAGCATCCTCTGTTCGGGCGAGGCGCGAGGCGTACTCGCCCGCCAATCGACCAGAACGAAGGGCAAACGAGATGCCTTCCCGGGTCCATGGCTCCAGGAGACCCGCAGCATCGCCTGCGAGCAGGACCTTGTCACGGGACACTGGCGAGTCGACCGCGCGACATTTCGTCAGATGCCCGGAACGAATACGGGGCGGGAACGACTCCAGTCCCAATCGCCCGATGAAGGCGTTGAGCTAAGCCCTGACATCCGCTCCGCTGCTTCTCTGTGCGATGACCCCAACCGTCAGCGAGTCGCCCTTCGGGAAGACCCAACCATATGATTCTGGCAAAGGCCCCCAGCCAAGGGCGATACGCCCCGACCATCGCGTTGCAACCGAGCGGTCCACAGGGATTTCGGCCTCGAGCCCCATATCGACCTGATCGTAGGTTGCCCCACGGACCGGGCTATATGACTGGCGCTTCCATCTGCAGCCACTACGGAACGAGCGCGAAATGTCGGACCATTGCGCGTAACCACGCGGACCGCAGCGCTCTCGGCCGCTAATCGCTCCTCCCGTTCGACCCCACTAACCGTGACCCCAGTGAGCAAGGTCGCTCTTTCTTCCACGGCAGCACGCGTCAACGCAAGGTCAAATTCGTCACGACTAACAAGGGTGAAAAGCGGCAAGGTGGACCAGCGCGTTCTGGTAAATCGACCATTGAGACTAAAGGTCACTGCCCGCACCCGATCCTTGACAGGAACCTGTGCCCCGAGAAGGAAGCAAACGCTCTGACGTTCCAATTATGCCACCACCGCACGTCTTGTAGCGAGGCAGCTCTGAACGCTCAAGCAGCAGCACATTTATCCCTGCTTTCGCCGCCACATACGCAGCACTCGCGCCAGCCGGACCACTCCCCACGACGTCCCACAATTGCGCATGAAGTTCCATCGCGGTCGCCCTTCCTTTGTTACGCGAATTACCGTATTCTCAGGATCTGACTGTGTCAATGTATTGGTGAGTCGTGGGCCGGGGGTCGGACGCAGTTGATCGTGGCGAGGCATGGGGATCAACGGGCATCGAAAACGAGATGAGAGCGCTATGTGTCGGAGCGTCAGCATGCGGCTGAGCAGAGACAGGGCCAGCCGCGTGCTGAGCTCCCGTGTCACTGCTGGAGAGGGATAGCGAGCCGAGCGCCTGTCTCCGTCGGCTTCGTCGAATACATCGGGTCATCGCCCGGTCCATTGAGGCGCTCGTTTCTCCGCATGGGACTGTCTCAAGGTCGGCGCGTCGGGCCGAACCCATCGATCTTGAGGTAGTCCCGCTCGATTAACCCCATCTATGCCGGGAGAGCCCCGAATGCTGAGATTCGTCGTTGTTGTCGCGTTGATCCGATTTCTGTCGCTAGCTGTTCAGCCCGACGCGCATGATATGCGGCGCGCTCGTGGTCGGTGAGGGCTGTGTACGCGGTGGCAATGTCGGCATGGAGCGCGGTTTCAGCGCGGGTGAAGGTGGGATCGAGTTGGCGAAGGGCGGTGGACAGGACGTCGGTGGCTCCGAGGTTGCTCGTGCGTGCGAGGGCGTTGCCGCGCCATCGGGCGAGGTGTATGGGGTCGAGGGCGACGTATGGCCCCTCGGTGTCGCCGAGGTCGCGGGGTAGGAGCGCATGAGCTTGGTCGAAGGCGTGCATGCTGGCGTGTGGTTGGCCGTCGGCGGCGAGTGTTTCGCCGTGGGCGGCGGCGAGCCACGCCCGCATGAGCGGGCTGGTGGTGCGGCCGGTGTGTTCGCGTGTGGTGGCGAGCAGTGTGGCTGCGTTGGTGGTGTCGCCGAGGTCGATGAGCACGAAGGCCTGTCCGGCGATGGTGTGGGCGCGGTAGGCGGGTTGTTCGGTCTCGCTGACGGCCATCCGGCCGCGTTCGTAGTGTTGCCACGCGGTGCGCATCTGGCCCATGTCGAGGGCTTGCCATCCAGCGAGGCTGCACAGCTCGGACAGCAGCGCGGCGAGCTGGCTCCGTGTGGCGGGGGTGAGGCTGTGGTGGAGGAGTTGGGTGACCTGGCGGGTTTTGGTGAGCACTTCGTCGTGGGCTATGGGTGCGCCGAGTTGGCGGTCGAGCCGCCGGGTGGCGTTGAGCTGTTCGCGGAGTAGATCCAGGGCGGTGCCGTCGATGCGGGCGGCGGTATGCAGCATCCGGCGAAGCTCGCGTTCATCGTCGTGTTCGTCTTGTGCTGGGGTAGGGGGCGACAAGAGTTTGTCAATGCTCATGTCAAAGATGCGTTCGAGCAGGCGCGCGGTCGCTGGTCGGGGACGACCGAGCGGTTGCCCGTGCGTGCCTTGTCCGGCGACGAGCCGCTTCAGGTGGCGGACGCTGAGGGTGCCGGGTTCGCCGTGTTCGCGGGCGAACTGCTCGGCGTAGTCGGCGAACTCTTCGAGGGTCTGCCTGCGCTCGCGGATCTTGTTTTCGAGCACCGTGCGCGGTGGCCGCGCGTGCTCGTGTTCAGCGCTCATCGCGGATTCTCCCGTCCGTTCGTGGTGTTCGGATACGTCCCCGTTATGTCCCGCTCGTGTCCTGTCTGAGTCTCATGTGTCAACGAGAAGCTGATTTCAGTGTGACATAGGCGGTTGTGCCTGGTCAGTCCGGTGACGTGTGTGTGGAGGCGACGGTGAACGAGGCTCGGCCCGAGCGGCAGGAACGTGCGGTGCGGGCGTCATGGGTGGGATGTGTCAGCGATGGCCGCGAGCACGTGGTCGCCCATGCCGAATTGTCGGCGAGTTACCGGCGTCGCGGGTTGTATCGGGCGTTGTGTGGGCATGTGGTGATGCCGGGCTCGATGGTCGATCCGCCCGGCCCACCGTGTCGGCGATGCGTGCGGTTCGTGCAGGTACATCCGCGCCTTGTCACTCCGGAGCGCGCCCATGAGCTGCGGCAGCGCCGCTGGCCGGGGCCGATGGCGGGTGGTCTGGCGCGGTTGTTGGCTCCGGTGGGAACGGGTATGACCCCGACCTCGCCCGTTTCCACCGGTCTCCACCCCGATTGGGGTGAGACGTGATGGGGGTGCGTCTGTTGTTGGCTCGGCCGCTGCCGGGCACGGTCGGCGAGTCCCGGCGTGGTACGCACGTCTTCCCGGAACCGAGCGACGATGTGGCGCGGTTGGATGCCTATTGCGGGGCGTCGTTCGGCGCGGGTGAGCTGGAGCTGCTGGACGGTATCCGGGGTATGCCGTGTGAGCCCTGCTTGCTGCTGGCACCTCCACCCGGGGGACGGCTCGATGGTGGTGCGGGCGATGGCTAGCCGGGTGGTGATCTCGGACGCGTGGTACTGGGCCGGGGTGCATTGGCACGGCTATGTGATTGCCCGCGCCGACGGTGCGTGTCCGCTGCTGCGGTGCCGGTTTGCGCGGTTGGCGCGGGTGCCGGATGCGGTGTTGGTCGATCCGGTCGCGGTCGCGGACTGGATCGAGCACCACACCCGTACGTACCTGCATCCGCGTCAGACGTGGGCACCGGCGGAACAACGGTGGGTGCGCTGTGGCGATACCGAGGATCTGGCCCGTTCCCGTCGCATGCATTTGGCGATCGCCTCGCGGGGTGACTCGCTGTATCTCGATATCCCGACCGCGACCGGCGTGTTGTTTCTGTTCGTGGAGGCCGTCACCGATGCCCACTGCCTACACCCCCACACCACCGACCCCGACGACGAGGACGGAGCGGCAGCCGGGACCGCCTGATTCCCCCGCGTTGGGTGGGTGCCCGCAGGGTGGGGCGCATGCCCCGGTCCCAGTGCAAGGCGGCGGCGGGCAGGTCTGCGCAAAGTGCGGCCAGCGATGCTAGACGACGAGCAGCCTGGCGAGAGCGGCGGCGTGGAGGTGATCGCGGCTCGGTTGGAGGCGATCACGGCCCGGCTGGATGGGCTGGCCGCGCGGGTGGATGGGCTGGCCGCGCGGGTGGATCGGCTGGCCGAGACCGTGGAGCGGCTGGTCGAGCAGACCGGCTGTGACAGCTCCCCGGATGGTCTCGATATCGGCCCGCAGCAGGCCGGATCGTGACGGGCGTGACGGGTTCTCGACCCACCGTCACACCCGTCACGTGTCGCGTTTCCCCAGTTCACCACCCGTGCCAGCCCGTCACACCCCGTGTGACGCGTCCCGTGGGGTGTGACGGGTGGTCGTGACGGGCTACTCCTCATCGTCATCGGTCTCGCGATCGTCACTGTGGTCGGGCTGGTGGGTGTGGATGGCGGTTTGGATGTCGGTGGTGCGGTAGCCGCGTACTTGGCGGGGTGTGCCGTCGTCGTCGGGGATGCGGCGGCGGACGGGGGTGCAGCCGTGGTCGCTCATGTGCCGTGCGAACGCGGTGGGTTCGGCATTCAGCGCGTCGAGCAGTTCGGCGGTGGGGATGAATGTGCGTCCGTGCTCGGGGTGGAGGTCCTCGGCGAGATAGTCGGCGACGGAGGCGAGCGGTTCCGGCAGTCCAGCGGTCCCGGCCGCGGTGTCGCTTCGGGTGCTGATCGCTGTGGCCGCTGTGGCGTGGTCGATCCGTGGTACGGGTTCGTTGCCGGTGGCGTGTCCCGTGAGGGTGCCCTCGGCCTCGCGGAGGGCGTGGCCGCGTTGGCAGATCGTGCGCCAGTCCTGTCCGGCCATGTAGTAGGTGCGCACGGTGGTGGCCAGCTCGTCGCCGGGGGTGTCGGCCTCGCCGTCGGGGCGGAGGATGCCCACGCCCTTGTGCGCGGCCAGCAGGCGGCTGGCGTCGTGGCCTCGGGTGTTCATCTGTTCGCCGAGGATGATGTTGGAGTCGCGCCAGTCCATCACCCGCAGGGCGAACCGTGAGCCCAGCACTGCCCGTAGGCCGGAGGGGATGGTTTTGGAGTCGGGCCGCTGGGTGGCCAGGATGAGGATAACTCCGGCGGCGGGTGCTTTCTTGGCTAGCCAGGTGAGTAGTTCGCCGAGGTGTTCTCCGGCGGTGAGTTTCCGTCCGCCCGCGGTGATGGGGGTGCGGTCTTCCAGGGGCACTTGGACCTCGTCGATGACCAGGGCGGTGATCGGCATGTCCAGCGCGGTATCGCGGGCCATGGTGGGGGTGATCTTGGATTCGGGGCAGGTGGCATCATCCAGCGTGCGCATGCGCCGGTAGCGGCTTTGGACCTCGCCGACCAGCTCCGTCAGCCAGTCTCGCAGGGTGAGTACGTGGTCGGGTTCGTCGCCGGAGAGGAACCGGTGGGCCACGGTCTGGGCGGCGTCCCAGTCCTTGCCCGCTTTGAAGTCGGCGACATATAGGCGGGTGTGCGGGTCCAGGATCATCCCGGCGGCGGCGAGGCGGGTGGCGAACGTCTTGCCTTGGCGCGGGATGGCGCCCACCAGGAGGGAGGTCCAGACCAGGGGCAGGGTGACGGGCCGGTCGCGGGCATCGCGGCCGAACGGCACGGGCCGCCACACGTCCCACCGGGCCGCGTCCACCAGTGGGGTGCGTGCCGGTGGGGTGTCGTAGGGGTCGGCGTCGGCCACCCACAGGGCCACGCGTCCGGCGTGGCCACCGCTGCCGCGGACCCGCTCGATGAGCAGTTGCACCTCATCCACCGCCAACGCGGAGGCGAGGGCGTCGCGGCGTTGGATCACGTCGGCGGCCTTCCGCGTGGCGGGCAGATCGACCGTGACCGCCCACCCGTGGCCCTGCCGGGTGGGGCGTTCGACGAGTCGTAGGCCTTCGTCCTGGCCGATGAGCTTGGCGTCGCGGAAGGCGTCGATGAGGATGTGTGGGTCCATCGTCCACGTCAACGACCGTGGCCCCGCCAGTGCGTGTTTCCGGCCGGGTTTGCCGTCCTTGCGG
>NZ_JACCKD010000004.1 GCF_013450155.1 Haloechinothrix aidingensis | reverse complement strand
ACCAGTTGCGGGCCGATGTCCACGCCACCCTGCTGCTGGGGCAGGATCCCGACGTGGCCGCCCCGGAGGGGGCGGCGACGGTGTTCCTGCACATGCCGGTCGATGCGGCGCTGGGCATGACGGATACGGGCTGCGAACTGTCCGGCTACGGGCCGCTGCCCGCACCCATCGCCCGCCAGATCATGGCCAGCCGGCACAGTGTGTGGCGCAAGGTCCTTACCGACCCCGCCAGCGGCGCCGTCTTGGACGTGGGACGCAGGCGTTACCGGCCCACCACCGCTATCCGCGACCTGGTCGCCGTGCGTGACGCCGAATGCACCGCACCCGGCTGCCACCGGCCCGCCCAGCACAGCGACTACGACCACCTCCACGGATGGGCACGCGGCCAGAACGGCAGCACCGCCCACACCAACGGCGGCGCCAAATGCCGATGGCACCACCGGATGAAGGACCACCCCCACTGGACCCTCCACCACAACCCCAGTAGTGGCACCAGCACCATCACCACCCCCACCGGACGCACCTACACCCACCACCGGCGCCCACCAGCCGAGGCCCGGAAGCCATCCACACTGGACCGGCCCACCGGCCGCACGACCAGCGGCACCGACCCACCGGGCGACCCGCCGTTCTGATCCGGCTCAGAGCGACTCCGGCTGGGTGCGCCGGTCCCGGCCCTTCGAGTAGAGGAAGCTGTCCGGGAAGTCCTCTGTGGCCAGAACTTTACCTACGAAGATGGTGGCGGCGCGGGAGATGCCCGCGTCACGCACCCGTGTCGCGATCCCGGCGAGCGTGCCACGCACCACCTGCTCCTGGGGCTGGCTGGCGTGGGCGACCACGGCGACGGGGCAGTCCGGACCGTAATGCGGCAGGAGCTCCTCGACCACCTGCTCGATGCGACCCACCCCCAGATGCACCGCCAGCGTGGTACCGCTCGCGGCGAACGTCGCCAGATCCTCGCCCTCGGGCATGGCGGTGGATCGCGCCTGCGTGCGGGTAATCACCAGGCTCTGCCCCACGGTCGGCACGGTGAGCTCGCGTTTGAGCGTCGCGGCCGCTGCGGCGAACGCGGGCACGCCTGGGGTGACTTCGTACGGCACACCGGCCGCGTCCAGCCTGCGCATCTGCTCGGCGACCGCGCTGTAGACCGAGGGGTCGCCCGAGCACAGGCGGGCCACCACGGGGCCGTCGCCGGTGCTGCCGGTGTGGGCGCCGATCAGCTCGTCGACGATCTCGTCGAGGGTGAGTTCGGCGGTGTCGATCATCCGGGCCTCGCCCGGGCAGTGCGCGAGCAGGTCGACCGGGGTGAGGCTGCCGGGGTAGAGGCACACGGCGCACTGCCCGAGCTGGTCACGACCGCGGACGGTGATGAGATCCGCCGCTCCCGGTCCGGCCCCGATGAAATGCACGGTCATCTCGTGTTCCCTCCTAGCCGGAGCTGTGCTGGCCCGGCTCGCCGACGAGCAGGCTGTACTGGGTGACGGTCCGGGCGGGCTGCCAGCCGGTGAACCCGCCGAGCGGTGTGGCGTGTTCGGCGCCGATGCGGACGAGCTCGCCCCCGTAGTCGCGATACGCGGCCAGCAGGGCGGACTCGGCTTCCACGGTCACCGCGTGCGCGACGAGCCTGCCGCCCGGCGCGAGCGTGTCGACGCAGGCCGGAACCATCCCCGGCGCGCTCACCCCACCGCCGACGAAGATCGCGTCCGGGCGCTCGTCCGCTGGCAGGCCGTCCGGTGCGGCCTCTGTGGCCACACGCAGGTCGGGCACGCCGAGCAGGTGCGCGTTGCGTTCGATCCGCGCGGCCCGCGTGGGGTCGCGCTCGAGGGCCAGCGCCCGGTTACTCGGGTGCGCCCGGCACCACTCCACAGCGACACTGCCCGCGCCCGCGCCGATGTCCCACAACAACTGGCCCGGCATCGGGGCGAGCCGGGCCAGCGCAGCTGCCCGCAGGTCCCGCTTGGTGATCTGGCCGTCGTGCTCGAACGCGTCGTCGGGCAGGCCCGCGACGGTGGCGTGCGGGACCGTGCCCGCGTCGGCGGCGCACTCGACGGCCACGACGTTGAGGTCGGCACCCGGCGGGTGCGACCAGTCGCGCGCGGTGCCCTGGTAGCTGCGCTCGCCGTCCGCGCCGAGGTTCTCCAGCACCGTCAGGGTGCTCGCCCCGTAGCCGCGGTCGGCCAGCAGCCCGGCGACCTCGCCCGGTGTGCCGGCCGTCGACGACAGCACCAGTAGCCGCCTGCCCGGCGCCAGCGCCCTGGCCACACGGTCCACGCTGCGCGCGACCGAGCTGATCACCTCGGTCTCCTCGAACGACCAGCCGAGCCTGGCCCGTGCCAGCGTCACCGAGGACAGCGCGGGCACGACGCGGACCGGCGCCTGCCCGTAGCGTGTGATCAGCGTGGTCGCTATCCCGGACAGCAGGGGGTCGCCGCTGGCGAGTACGCACCTGCGCCGCCCGGCGTGCTCGGCGAGCAGCCCGTCCAGCGCGGGAAGCAGCGGACTCGGCCATTCCACCCTGGTCGCCGGGACGGACGCCGGGACGAGGTCGAGCTGGCGGCGGCCGCCGAACAGCACGTCACACGCGCCGATCTCCTCCCGGGCCCCGTCCGTCAGGCCCGACCAGCCGTCGGCACCGATACCGACGACGGTGAGCACGTCGTTCGTGGGTTGGTTCGCGGGGGGCACGCCTCGCACGGTATCCGAGCCGCTGACCGGCGGTGCGGTCGGACCAGAGCTTGGAGGTGGCACTGCGGGGCAGGTCAGCCCGCTAGTTCGGCGAACGTGTCGGAGATCTCGGTGTGGCCGGCATCGCGCTCCAGCAGCCGGACCAGCAGGATGCGGGCCTTGAACGGGTCGAGGAACCCGGCGTTGATCAGCCCGCGCCGCTGCAGGTCCTGCTCGGAGCCCGGATAGCCGTAGCTGGCGTGGTGCACCGCACCAGCCCCGGTGCGGGTGGCCAGCACCACAGGTACCCGCGCGGCATAGGTGGCGAGCAGGTCGACCGTGGTTTCCGGCACGTGTCCCGCCCCGAACCCGGCGACGACCAGCCCGTCCAGCCCCGGCCGGTAGGGCTGGAGCAGCGCGAGATCGTCGCCGAGCGCGGTCGGGACGACCGGCACGGTCCGCGGGCCGGGGGCGTCCGGCCGGGGCAGGACGGTGCGTGGTCCCGGTCGCGTCAGCAGGCGGGTCCTGCCCTCCACGAGGTGCCCGAGCGGGCCGGTGTCCGGTGAGGCGAAGGCCGCGGTGCTGGTGGTGTGTGTCTTGCGGACGTGCCTGGCCGAGTGGATCTCGTCGGACATCACCACGAGGCAGCCGAGGCCGCGCACGGCGGGCTCGGCCGCGACCGCGATCGCCCCGAGCAGGTTGGCGGGACCGTCGGCCCCGGCCAGGCTGGGGCTGCGCATCGCGCCGGTCACCACGAGCGGGATGTCCGCGCGCACGGTGAGGTCCAGGAAGAACGCCGACTCCTCCAGGGTGTCGGTGCCCTGGGTGACGACGACGCCGTCGGTATCCGAATCGGCGAGCTTGTCGACGAGCGTGGCGAGCTCGGACAGGTCGGCCAGGCTCAACGACGGGCTCGGCACGGACCGGAGGGTGTGCGTGGTCAGCTGGACGTCGAGCTCCGCCAGGCCGGGAACCGCCTCGAGCAGGTTGTCGGCGTCCAGCTCGGGTGCCGCACCCTCCCCGTCCGGCGACCGGGTCATGGCGATCGTGCCGCCGAGCGCGATCACCGCGATGCGTGGTGTGGATGCGTTGCGCACGCCTGGAACACTCCCGTCGAGTCGATGTGTGACCACGTGATCAGCACTGTGGGTACACGATGGGACTTCTCACGTCCACCTCCGCATACGGTTGTGGGATGATGCGCCGGGCGGCCAAGCGAGGAACCTGGTGAGCGCCGCGAGCGCGAGTCCAGGGCGGTCCCGCCACTGTGACCGGCCCGCCCTCGCCGGTAGCCGACACCCGTCGGCTCGCGGGGCGGCCGGGAGCCAGAGCGTCGCTGGCCGTCGCCCGTGCCGGGGATATCCCGGGCGTGGCCGAGCTGGAGCGGGCGAGGATACCCGTCGATAGCGAAGGAGTCGTTCGTGCGACCGTTTCCGTTTACCGCCGTGGTAGGCATGGCCGACCTGCGGCTCGCCCTTGTGCTCTCCGCCGTGTCACCGGCCATCGGAGGGGTCCTGGTGCGTGGCGAGAAGGGCACGGCGAAATCCACCATGGTCCGTGCGCTCGCCGGGCTGCTGCCCGATGTCGACGTGGTGGACGGCTGCCGGTTCTCCTGCGACCCGGCCGACCCGGACCCGGCGTGCCCGGACGGCCCGCACGAGGCCGGTAGCGGCAATCACCGGCGCCCGGCCCGGCTCGTGGAGCTGCCTGTGGGGGCCGCCGAGGACCGGGTGGTGGGCTCGCTGAACCTGGAACGCGCGCTCGGCGAGGGCGTCACCGATTACCAGCCGGGGCTGCTCGCCGCGGCGCATCGGGGCTTGCTCTATGTCGACGAGGTCAACCTGCTGCACGACCACCTGGTCGACGTGCTGCTGGACGCCGCGGCGATGGGCAGGTCGACGGTCGAGCGGGAGGGCGTGTCGATCTCGCATGCCGCGCGGTTCGTGCTGATCGGGACGATGAACCCGGAGGAGGGCGAGCTGCGCCCGCAGCTGCTTGACCGCTTCGGGCTCACCGTCGAGGTCGCTACCAGCCACGACGCCCAGGAGCGGGTGGAGGTCGTGCGCAGGCGGATGGCCTACGAGAGCGACCCGGACGACTTCGCCGACACCTACGCCGACTCCGAGGCCGAGCTGGCCAAGAAGATCGACGCGGCGCAGCAGCTGCTGCCGTCCGTGCGGCTGACCGACAGCGCGCTCGTGCAGATCGCCGAGGTGTGCGCCTCGTTCGAGGTCGACGGGATGCGGGCGGACATCGTGATGGCGCGCACCGCGGCGGCGCACGCCGCGTGGGCCGGTCGCGACGAGATCACCACCGAGGACATCCGGGTCGCCGCACGCCTCGCGCTACCGCACCGGCGCAGGCGCAACCCGTTCGATGCCCCCGGCATCGACGACCAGGAGCTCGAGCAGGCTCTCGACCAGGCACAATCCGAACTGGACTCGTCCGGTTCGGACGGTCCGGATTCCGACGACCCACCCGGCGGGCAGGACGGCCCCGACGGCCCCGATGGTCCTGACGGTCCGGACGGGCCCGATGGTCCGGACGGGCCCGGCGGTGGTGTGCCGGAGGGCGCACCGCAGGAGCAGCAGGGTGGCAGGCAGGACCGGACGCAGCAGCAGGGCGAGCACGGCGAGCAGGGCAACAGCGAGCAGGAGTCCGGAAACGGGGGCAAGGAGCCCGAACGCACCGTGGGTTCCGGTAGCCCGTACCGGGCGCGGTTGCTGTCGGTGGATGGCAGCGGCGCCGGGGAGCAGGGCAAGCGTTCCCGCGCGATCACCGAGACCGGGCGCACGATCGGCGTGCAGCCCTCCGGTGGCCGCGATCCGGGCCGCTCGCGCAGCCCCCACCTGGTCGCCACGCTGCGGGCAGCCGCCCCGCACCAGCGCGCGCGGGGTCGCACCGGGGCCGGGCTGGTCGTGCAGCCGCGCGACGTGCGTTACGCGCAGCGCGAGGGCAAGGAAAGCAACCTGGTGCTGTTCTGCGTGGACGCATCCGGCTCGATGGGGGCACGGGAACGCATGCGGGAGGTCAAGTCGGCGGTGCTGTCCCTGTTGCTGGATGCCTACCAGCGGCGCGACAAGGTCGGCATGGTGGCGTTCCGGGGCTCGGAGGCCACGCTCGCGCTGCCCGCGACCTCCAGCGTGGAGGCCGCGGCCGCGCGCCTGGAGGACCTCCCCACCGGTGGGCGTACCCCGCTGGCCGAGGGGCTGCTGAAATCAGCGGAGACGCTGCGGGTCGAGGCGATCCGCGATCCGCGCAGGCGCCCGCTGCTCGTCGTGGTCACGGACGGTCGGGCCACCAGCGGTAGCGAGCCGGTCGCCCGCTCGCACACGGCCGCGGATGCGCTGGCCGCGAGCGGTGTCGCGAGCGTCGTGATGGACTGTGAGGCCGGCCGGATGCGGCTCGGGCTCGCCGGTGAGCTCGCCGAGCGGTTGGGTGGCGAGCACGTCCCGCTGGGCTCGGTCGCCGCGGATGCCCTGGCCGGGGAAATCAAGGCGCGCACAGCGCAGGCGAGCACGATACGGAGGGCAGCATGACCGAGAATCGTGACCTGGCGGTCATGCTGGCCGACCGGGTGCGTGTGTCCCGCAAGTTTTTGGAGGACAGCATGGCCGAGGATCGTGACCTGGCGGTCATGCTGGCCGACCGGGTGCGGGTGTCCCGCAAGTTTTTGGAGGACAGCATGGCCGAGGATCGTGACCTGGCGGTCATGTTGGCCGACCGGGTGCGGGTGTCCCGCAAGATACGGAGGGCAGCGTAATGCCGAAAGGGCAGCCGGATGTGATCCCGGACGACGGGCTGACGACCCGCCAGCGCAGGAACCGGCCGATCCTGGCCGTGCACACCGGGGAGATGAAGGGCAAGTCCACCTCGGCGTTCGGCATGGCGCTGCGCGCGTGGAACCAGGGCTGGTCGGTAGCGGTGTTCCAGTTCGTCAAGTCCGCCAAGTGGCGCGTCGGGGAGGAGTCGGCGCTACGCGCGCTCGGCACCGTGCATGAGCAGACCGGCGAGGGCGGGCCCGTCGAGTGGCACAAGATGGGCGAGGGCTGGAGCTGGACCCGCAAGAAGGGCAGCGAGGAGGACCACGCCGCCAACGCCCGCGAGGGGTGGGCGGAGATCAAGCGCCGGGTGGAGGCGCAGCAGCACGACTTCTACGTCCTCGACGAGTTCAGCTACCCGCTGCACTGGGGCTGGGTCGATACCGACGACGTGGTCGAGACGCTGCGCAACAGGGAAGGCCGCCAGCACGTGGTGATCACCGGGCGCAAGGCACCGCCCGCGCTGATGGACGCGGCCGACCTCGTCGTCGAGATGACCAAGCACAAGCACCCGATGGACGTCGGCCAGAAGGGGCAGCGGGGGATCGAATGGTGACCCTGCCGCGACTGGTCGTCGCCGCACCCGCGTCCGGGCACGGGAAGACCACCGTGGCCACGGGGCTGATGTCCGCGCTGCGGGAGCGGGGACTGTCCGTGTCCGGTCACAAGGTGGGCCCGGACTACATCGACCCCAGCTACCACGCGCTGGCCACCGGCAGGCCCGGCCGCAACCTGGACCCGTACCTGCAGGGGGAGGAGCAGGTGGTGCCGCTGCTGCGGCACGGTGCCGGTGTGGCACCCGAAGCGGACGTGGCGGTCGTCGAAGGTGTGATGGGCCTGTTCGACGGCGCGCTCGGCTCGCACGGCTACGCCTCGACGGCGCACGTGGCGCGGCTGGTGGAGGCGCCGGTCGTGCTCGTGGTCGACGCCAGCGCCGCCGGACGCAGCGTCGCGGCGATGGTGCACGGCTTCGCGACCTACGACCCCCGCGTGCACCTGGCCGGGGTGATCCTCAACAAGCTGGGCTCCGAGCGGCACGAGACCGAGTTGCGCGCGGCGCTGGAACCGCTCGGTGTTGCGGTGCTCGGTGCCTTGCACCGCGCGGACGGCATTCACGCGCCCAGTCGCCATCTGGGGTTGGTCCCCGTCGCCGAGCGCGAGCGCGAGGCGGCCGGGATGCTGCGGCGGTTGCGCGAGTGGGTCACGGCGGGGGTGGATCTCGACGAGGTGATGCGGGTGGCCCGGCAGGCGCCCGGGCTGTCCGGCCCCGCGTGGGACCCCGCCGAGCAGCTGGCGCAGGCGCCGGCTGCCGGAACTTCCGCGGGCGGGACCGGGCGCACGGTCGTGGCGGCTGCGGCCGGTCAGGCGTTCACGTTCCGCTACGCGGAGAACATCGAGCTGCTGCGCGCGGCAGGCATCGACGTCGTCGACATCGATCCGCTGTCCGACCAGTCGCTGCCCGAGGGCTGCGCAGGGCTGTACTTCGGCGGCGGGTTCCCCGAGGTGCACATCGAGGGTCTGGCGGCCAACGCGGCGCTGCGCGCCGAGGTCGCATCTGCCGTGGCGCGCGGGGTTCCGGTCGTCGCCGAGTGCGCCGGGCTGACCTACCTGTGTACCGAGCTCGACGGCGCGCCGATGACGGGGGTGCTGGACGCGACCGCGACCATGACGAGCCGCCGCACACTCGGCTACCGTACGGCCACTGTAGACAGCGAGAGTTTCCTCGCGCCTGCGGGGGCGCCGGTGACGGGGCACGAGTTCCACCGCACCCAGGTCACGCCAAGGCACGGACAGAGCGCGGCTTGGCGCTGGCAGGACAGCCGGGAAGGGTTCGTCACGCCGTCGGTGCACGCCTCGTACCTGCACGTGCACTGGGCGGGGTATCCGGTGCTGGCCTCCCGATTCGCCGCCGCCGCCCACGCCCGTGCGCCCGGGTTGGTGAGCGAGCGTGGCTGAGCCTGCCGAGTCGGAAGGCATGGACCTGCGCCACCACGGCGACCGGGATGTCTCCGACGGCCTGGTGGACCTGGCGGTGAACGTGCGGCTGCCCGAACCGCCCGGATGGCTGCGCGAGGAGATCGTGGCCAGCCTCGACCGGCTGGCCGCCTACCCGGACGCGACCGAGGCGACCAAGGCCGTGGCGGCCCTGCACGGCCGCACCCCGGACGAGGTGCTGGTCACCTCGGGGGCTGCGGAGGCGTTCTCGCTGCTGGCGCGTGCGCTGCGCCCGGCTCAGGCTGCGATCGTGCACCCGCAGTTCACCGAGCCGGACGTGGCGCTGCGCACGGCGGGGCACCCTGTGCAGCACGTGGTGCTCGACGTGGGGGAGGGTTTCCCGCTGCGCCCGGAGGAGGTGCCCGCCGAGGCCGACCTCGTGATGATCGGCAACCCCACCAACCCCACGTCGGTGCTGCATCCCGCCGAGTCGATCCGGCGGCTGTGCCGGCCGGGCAGGATCGTGGTGGTCGACGAAGCCTTCGCCGATGCCGTCCCCGGCGAGCCCGAGAGTCTCGCTGCCGACCGCGCACCCGGCCTGGTGGTGATCCGCAGCCTCACCAAGACGTGGGGGATCGCGGGGCTTCGCGCCGGGTACGTGCTCGGTGAACCCGAGGTCATCGAGCGGCTGCGCGCGGTGCAGCCGCCCTGGTCGGTGTCGACACCGGCGGCGGCCGCCGTCGTGGCCTGCAGTGGGGCGCGGGCGACGGCGCAGGCCCGCGAGCTGGCCGTGGCAGCCGAACGGGACCGGCAGGTACTGGTGGACGGGCTGCGCGCGCTGGAGCCGCGAGGTGTGCGCCTGGTGGGGGAGCCGCGTGCGCCGTTCGTGCTGCTGCACGTGCCCGACGGCGAGCGGCTGCGGCTGCGGCTGCGTGAGCTGGGGTACGCGGTGCGACGCGGGGACACGTTCCCGGGACTGTCGGCGGACTGGATGCGGGTCGCGGTGCGCGAGGAGCACACCACCCGCGGGTTCCTCGACGCGCTGGAGCAGGCGCTGGACGGAACCGCGCGTCGGCACGCTCCGTCCCAGGTGTGATTGCCGGGATAGTACGCTCCGGATACGGTACGTGTGCGTGGCGGCACTGGGGATGAGCGCCTGAGGCCGCCGGTCGAGGGAGGGACACGGATGGCCGACGAGGAAGACAGCGGGGCACCGCCGCTGCCGTTGCCCCAGGTGGATGACGCGCCCATGCCGGTAGGTCCGCAGCAGGTGCGCGCGCAGGCCGATGCGAAAGCGCAGGCAGCCGGGCTGGAGGACATCGCCTTCGACAGCGAGGGCGTCGACAAGGTGATCAAGCGGCTGAAGGACGTTCTCAGCAGCTTACGTGAGGCCCAGCGGCAGTCGGAACCGCTGCGAAATATCGCGAAGAAGAGCGACCCAGTAACGAACAGCTATGCCGATACTGCCAACGAGGGAGGCGCAGCGTATCAGGCGTGCTTGCGTAAGGAGATCGCCGCGCTCGATGGCCTGATTGAGGACGCTAAGGCAATGAAGGAGGAGCGATTGCAGCATGAGGACGAGGTTGCTGCCGGATTGAAAGGGCAGGACTGAATGCTGAAACGTGGTTTCGGGCTGGTGGCGATGGTGGCTGCCGCGGTCATCCTATCGACAGGATGTTCGGACGAGGCTGATGGGAACGCTGAGTCAGAGGGTTCGGACAGCGATTCGACTCGAGAGGATGCGAGTTTGCCACACAGTGGGGCTCCCGCAGTGGAAGATCCCATCGAGGATACGGCGGTGTTCGAGAACGACATCTGCAGCGTGTTAACGGAGGAGCAGCTGGCAAGTTTGCCAGTCGAGGTGACTGAGGCCGAGCCTGATCCGGAGAACGACATCGGGCCGACCTGCAATTGGCGAACTGATACGCGCGACGAATCGTTTGGCGGCTCACTCCTGACCACTGATGGCGAGGGTTTGAGCAGCTCGTATGAGAATGCAGAAGCAGGGGGGTCTGAGTTATTCATGGAATTGGATCCGATTGATGGCTATCCAGCAATCGCGGTAGACCTGAATGATGGTCGCGAGGATGGATACTGCAATGTTGCGGTTGGTCTGCGCGACGACCTGAGCTTCTATCTTGGTCTTGACGCCATTCGCGACTCTAGTCCGTATCACGACGACCCTTGCGGTGCGGCGTATGAGATCGCGGGGATGGCTGTGGAGACCATGAAGGGGGCTGGGTGATGGGACATCCTGCTACGGGGCACGGGCTGTCCGGTGCCGAGATCTACACAAAGATCACAGAGGACGGCCGGTTCACAGACTCCTTGAGCACGGGCGAAGAAATCGCTCGTGACCTCAACACCCGTCACATGGACATCTCCGACGAGCTGGCCGCGCTGCATCGCACCGTTGACGAGGTGTGGCGTGGTGAGTCGGCCGAGGCGTTCAAGGCGAAGCTGGACCAGATCCGGAACCGTTCCGCCGAGACGGCCGCCGCTGTCAGCCCGTCCAGCTTCAGCATGAACAGCCAGAACGGCTCGTTCGACCGCGTCTACAACGAGGTGGAGCCCGTCGAGGGCACTATCGAGGAAGCCACCGGCGGGGACTGGCGTGACTACGTGAGCTGGACCCAACTGGTCGACTCGAAGGAAGAGCAGCGCGAAGCGTGGCGGGAGAAGGACGCCAAGAACCGCCAAGCGTACTCCGCCTACGCCACGGAGTCCGGGGAGAACCAGGTCCGGATCTCCCAGGAACGGGACTACCCCGACCCGGACAAGGATTCGCGCGGCTCCTCGAAATCAAGCGGCGGAACGACCGCGCCCTCGTCGGTTACCCAGCCCGGCACGACGGCGCCGACCGCGTCGGGTGGTGCCGGTACGACAGCTCCGGCTGGGGCGGCGCCCGCTGGGAGCGGTGGTTCGACGGCGGCGCCAGGGATCGGCGGTACCGGTGCTGCTGGTGCTGGTGCCGTTGGTGGTGGCACTGCGGGAGCCGGTGGTGCTGCTGGGGGCGCTGGTGCTGGTGGTCGGCAGGGTGGTGTGCGGTTGCCGGATGGCAGTATTCGGTATCCGGATGGCACGATTCGGCGTCCCGATGGGAGTTTGGTGCGTCCGGATGGGACGGTGATCCCGCCGAGTGGCACGAGTGCCTCGGGTATGGGGGCGGGGCGTGCCGCTGGGGATTTCGGGCCGACCGGCTCGGGTGCCGGGGGGATGGCCGCTGGGGGGATGGTGGCCGGCGGTATGGCTGGTGCCGGTGGTGCTGCTGGTGGGGGTCCGGGTGGTGCGGGTGCCTATAGCGGGCAGGGCCAGTTCGGGCCGACCGGTTCGGGAGGTGCGGCCGGTGCTGCCGGGGGTCAGGCTGGTGCCGGGGGTGCCCGTCCGATGGGCGGCGGCATGATGGGTGCCGGCGGTGGCCGTGGTGGCCAGGGGGGTGGCGATGAGGAGCACGAACGCAAGTTCGTGCAGGATGAGCAGCTGGACAGTGGGTTGCCGGTGATGCGGGACGAGCATGGGGAGAAGGAGTACGACCCGGTGACCGGGATGGTCATCATCGATGGCGTCATCGGCGAGTAGCGCCACGAGTTGCGAGGGGGAGTAGCGGTGATTTCGCGGCCGGTGACGATCAGCCTGGAGACCTACTCCACGCTGCTGGACAAGGAGAACCTCGGCGAGGCCCACACCACATTGCTCGGCGGCGCCATGTGGTATCCGCCGGAGGCCGCCCGTGAGCGCGATGTGCGGGTGCTCGGTGAGCTGCGTGAGCAGGGCCTGGTGGACGGCACGCGGGTGTCCGAGGCCTTCTACGACACGCTGGTCACCATGCAGCGCCCCACCGTCGAGTACTACACCATCGCCTCCATCGACGAGCAGACCGTGACCATCCGCGCAGCCGCGCACGGCAGGGACACGGTGCTGGTGACCAGCCGGGGGCAGGACATCGAGATCGAGCCCATCCCGGTCGAGCAGATGGGGGCGCGAGTGGCTGCGGCACTGCCCGCCACCCCCGCCGCCCGCGTGCACTCGATGAGCTGCGACCCGGCCGACCTGACCGCCGCGCAGAAGGACCAGGCGTTCGGCTCCGATGCCAGCTCGCGCGATGCCAAGCGCATGAAGCGGGTCCTCGAGCAGGAACGTACCCACGCCGGGCAGCTCTACTCCGCCGTCCGCGACGGCTACGGGAGCAGGAACGTCACCACGACCCCGGTCCCGTGCTGGTTCGACACCGTCGAGTCCGGCCGTGTCCTGCTGAGCCAGACCACGGGCGGGTGGGTCACCCTCCTCGGCGCGGACGTGATGACGATCGCCAACAAGTTCGGCGAGCTGGAGACCACCCTGCGGCACGGCTGAGGCGGCGCCCGTCACGGCTGTCCGGAACGCATGCTGTCCAGCACTTCCGAGCACCGCGCGACCAGCCGCTCCAGGCCCGCCGCGTCCGCGATCACGTCCAGGCCGCTCGATCGCACACCGCCCAGGCGGAGCTGGGCCTCGTCCCCCACGACCTCGCCGGTGATCCGGCACGAACCGTCGATCCTGACCCAGGAATCGACCTCGATGCCGTGACTGCTGAACATTCCCGCCCTCCCTTGCTCCGTACCGATGGGTCGGGCCGGCCGGGTGGGCGTGGACGCTTCACCACGAGCGGGGCCGACCCCACCCGGCCGACGTATGCAGAATATAAGTACGCAATTGCACGATCAATGTATCGATCGTGTGTAACCGTATCGCGTGTAGTTGCCGATAGGATGCGATCCATGAAGACTGCGACCCGCGCGAAGCGGCGCCTCGGACGGTTCCTCAACGAGTCACGCGTCCAGGCCGGTGTGCGTCTGGAAGATGCGGCTACCGAACTCAAGACCGCGGACAGCACCGTGAGCCGCTACGAGTCGGGTCAGGTCATGCCCGTTTGGGCGACCGTGCTCGCCCTGTTGAACCTCTACGGGGTCACGGACGAGGGCCGCTCGCGCGCCGTCGAGCTGTGGGAGAACGCACGGGACGAGCCACCGTCCATCCGGCTCCCGACCGGCGCGCCGAAGTCGTTTCGCAGGTTGGTCAACGCCGAACGGGAAGCGGAGCGCATCCGGATCATCGAGCGCTCCGTGGTGCCCGGTCTGATGCAGTCGGAGTCGTACGCGCGGTCACTGATCGCGGCAGGGCATCGGTTGCACGGCGCCGACGCCGAAGCCATGGACAAGTTCGTGGCCGCACGGCTTGCCCGGCAGCGCTTACTGGAGGAATCCGGGCCGGTCGAGCTGCATGCGGTCATCGACGAGGCAGTGATCCGAAGGGTCGTCGGCGGTCCGGCGATCATGTGCGAGCAACTGGCTCACCTGCTGGACATCGGCGCGAAACCGCACGTGACGATCCAGGTCATGCCGTTTCGTGCGGGCGCGTACGGCACGATGAACGGTTCCAACATCATCGTCGACTATCCCGAGCCGGACGAGGTTCCCGGTGTCTACCTCGAGTACCCGGCAGGCGGCTCTTGGGTGGATAATGCGAGCGACGTAGAACGCTTCACCACCATGTTCGACGACGCCGCGCGAGCAGCGCTGTCCCCGGCTGACTCGGCGGCGTTGCTCACGCGACAGATAGGGGCCATGGACACCGATGACCAGCAGCACGAGGTGGCGTAAGAGCAGCTACTCCGGCGGCGAGAACAACGCCTGCGTCGAGATCGACCGGCGCGCCGAGGTCACCGGTATCCGCGACAGCAAGGTCCCGAACGGCGACAGCCTCACCGTCTCCACAGCCACCTGGGTCGCCTTCACCGGCGGTCTCCTGCGCGGCGCGTACGAACAGCCGTGATGCGAAGGGAGCCCAAGGTGGCCTCGGTTCCATAGAAGGAGCCGAATGTCACATTGGGCCCCACACCCCGGGCCCACACCCCGGCCCGGTTACACGGCCAGGGCGAGGAGGGTGCCGAGGGTGGCTGCTTCGACGCAGGCGCCGAGCACGTCTCCTGTGATGCCGCCGAGCCTGCGGGTGCAGCGCAGCAGCAGGGCACCGGCGAGCAGGGCGGCCAGTGCGGCGGCGAGAGCCCCGCGCCACGGCGGCAGCCCGGCCGCCGCCGCGCCGAGCGCGGCCAGCGCGAGCATCGCCAGCGTGCTCAGGGCCGCCTGCCAGAGCGGGACGGAGCCGGCCACGGCCCCGCCGAGCCCGCCAGCTCGAGCCGCGGGTACCCCGCGCGCGCAGCACAGCACCAGGGTCTGCCTGCTCGCCAGCACGGCGACAGCCGCAGCCAGCACCCCGTGCCCCGCGGTTATCGCCCCCGCCAGTGCCGCGGCCTGTGCGAGCAGCACCAGCACCAGCGCGGCCGCCCCCACCGGCCCGGTGTCGCCGCGCCGCATGATCTCCAGCGCGCGCTGCCGGTCGTAGGACGCGCTGAGCCCGTCGGCGGTGTCGGCGAGGCCGTCCAGGTGCAGCCCCCTGCTGGCCAGGGCGAGCACGGCGAGCACGACCGTCGCGGTCAGCATGGCTGGCAGGCCAAGCGCCTGCCCCGCCCACACCAGTGCGGCGGCGAGCACGGCCGCCGGGACGACGGCCACGGGGGCGAGCAGCATCGCCCGCCGCGCCACCCGCGTGTCGATCGTGCCGGGCGCGGGCACGGGCAGCGCCGTGAGCGTGCCGACGGCCATGCGCAGGGGGTCGAACATCACCCGATGTCGAGGTCGGCCAGCGAGCCCATCCCGGCCAGCACCGCACGCGCGGCCCGCAGGGTCGGCACGGCCTGCACCGCCCCGCTGCCCTCGCCGAGCCGCAGCCCGAGGTCGAGGATCGGCTCCAGGCCGAGCGTCTTGAGCGCGAAGGCCTGCGACGGCTCGGTCGAGCGGTGGCCAGCGAGCCACCACCGCGCCGCCTCCGGGGCGATGTCGTGGGCGACGAGCGCGGCCGCGCAGGAGAACACCCCGTCCAGCAGCACCGGAACCGCGCGCCGCGCCCCGCCGAGCACGAACCCGGCCGTGGCGGCCGCGCACCCGCTGCCCAGCGCGGTGAGCAGGTCGAACGGATCCGACGCCCGGTCGCCCGCGCGCCGCAGCGCCGCGTCGACCACCGCCGTCTTACCGCTCAGGCCCGCCTCGTCGACCCCGGTGCCGGTGCCGACGACCTCCCCGGCAGGCAACCCCAGGCTCGCCGCCACCAGGGTCGCCGCGACCGTGGAGTTGCCGATCCCCATGTCCCCGGGAATGAGCAGCTGCGCGCCCGCGTCGACCGCCTCGTCGGCGATCCGGAGCCCGGCGTCGAACGCGCGGCGCGCCTCGCCGGGCGACAGCGCGTCCTCCGAGTCGATCGATCCCGAACCGCGCCGGATCTTGTGCCGCGCGACGGCCTCGGGCACCCCGTCGAGATCGTCGTCCACGGCGATGTCCACCACGCCGACCCGTGCCCCGACCTGCCCGGCCAGCACGTTCACCCCGCTGATACCACTGAGGAAGGCGCGCACCATGGCCGCTGTGACCTCCCGGGGGTAGGCGGACACACCGCTACCCGCCGCGCGCGTGACGCCGTGGTCCCCGGCGAAGACCACCACGCGCACGTCCTCGAGCTCGCGGGGAGGCACGCTGCCGTGCGCGGCCGCCAGCCACGCGGCGAGCTCCTCGAGCCTGCCGAGCGCGCCGACCGGCTTGACCAGCCCGTCGAGCCGGTCCTGGGCTGCGGTGCGCGCGCTCTCGTCGGGCACCGGGATGTCGAACTCGGTCATCGAAGTCCTCGCTCCTTCACGGTCGCTGCCGCGGCAGCTCGATGGCGCGCCCGGCGACCACGAACCGCACGCTGTCCGACGCGCCCGCCACGGTGCTGTTCACCGAGCCGAGCGCGTCGCGGAACAACCGGCCTGCGGGTGTCGCGGGCACCACACCGCTGCCGACCTCGTTGCTGACCGCGACAGCTGGCACGGTCAGACCCTGCCACGCCTCGACCAGCTCGGCCACGCGCTCGTCCACCCGCCGTCGCCACCGCTGGTCGCCGTCCCACGCACCGGCGTCGTCGAGTACCCGCGCGAGCCAGGTGGCCAGGCAGTCGACGAGCACAGGGGCATGCGCCCCGCGCAGCGCGGCAGGCAGGTCCGTGGTCTCGACCGTGTGCCAGCTCGCGGGCCTGCGCTCGCGGTGTGCCCTGACCCGTTCGGCCCATTCGGGGTCGTCGCCGTCCGGGACGTGCCCGGTGGCAATGTAGACGACCTCGCCGTGCCGCGACACCATGCGCTCGGCGAGATGTGACTTTCCCGACCGGGCGCCGCCGAGCACGAGCACCCTGCGAGGAGGGGCGACGGTGGTGGCCACGCGGTCCAGCTGCCGTGCAAGCGCACCGAGGGCGCCACCGGCGATGCGGCGCGCGGGTGAGAGGGCCATGGCAGGCATTGTTCCAGTGCCGGCAGCAGGCGGGGATCCGGCTGGCACCCCGCCGGTTCGGCAGGTGTGACCGTGGCCGCGCGCACAATTGCGAGGAGGGTGGAGCCCGCATAGTGTTTGCCTCGGGCCGGCCCGGACAGCCACCACACGGGGCTGCCGGACGGGTGGCCGGGCGGGACGCTCCTCCGCCGGGCCGTGTGGCCGGCCCGATGTACTGGGGCCACAGGACGCAGGGAGGTACGTGTGCCACTCGACCCGGTCTTCGACCAGCTGCTGAGGACCATGCCCCCGCTGGTCGGCGAGTCCGACACGGTGGATCAGGTGCGGAGCAAGTTCGCCGAGGTCGCCGCGAGCCCCGCGGTCACCGACGCGGCACCCGCCGTCGGCTCGGTTCGCGACGTGACCGTGCGCGGGGGCGACGGCCCGGTCGGCGCGCGCGTGTACCGCCCGGACGGCGAGGGCGAGATGCCGACGGTGGTGTACTTGCACGGGGGCGGCTACGTCGTCGGCAGCGTGGACACCCATGACCTGGTGTGCCGGGAGATCTGCCGGCAGGTCGGGGCCGTCGTGGTCAGCGTGGAGTACCGGCTGGCCCCGGAGCACCCCTTCCCTGCCGGGCTCACCGACTGCGTCGAGGCCACCCGGTGGGTGGCCGAGCATGTATCCGAGCTGGGCAACGACCCCGCGCGCATCGCGGTGGCGGGCGACAGCGCGGGCGGCACGTTCGCAGCCGTCACCGCCCAGGAGCTCGCGCTCGACGAGGACGGGCCCGACCTGGCCGCGCAGCTGCTGATCTACCCGGCCACCGACGTCAGCAGGGACTATCCCTCCCGCGCGGCGTTCAACGAGGGCTACTTCCTGGACAGGGCGGCGCTCGAGCTCTTCGCCGAGGCCTACGTCACCGATCTCGCGCTGCTCACCGACCCGCGGATGTCACCGATCCTGCACCCCAAGCTCGCCCAGCTGCCCCGGACGATCGTGGTCACCGCGGAGTTCGACCCGCTGCGTGACCAGGGGGAGGCCTACGCCGGCGAGCTGCGCGAGGCGGGCGTGGCCGTCGAGGAACGGCGATTCGACGGCCTCATTCACGGTTTCCTGCACTTCGGACCGTTCGTACCCGCCGCGGGCGAGGCTATGGCCGAGATCTGCGCCTCGTTGCGGCAGGCGCTCGGGGTCGCGCGGTGACGACTCGTGGCCTGCCGACCGCGGTCGGACTCGCCGCCGGGTACGTCGCCGACGCGGCCTTCGGCGACCCGCGCCGTGGCCACCCGGTCGCCGTGTTCGGCAGGGCGGCCCTCACGCTCGAACGCGGTGTGTGGGCCGACTCCCGCGCGCGAGGTGCCTGCTACACGGTGGCGGGGGTGACGGCGGCGACGGCGCTCGGCGTGGCCGTGCGGGTCGCGACCGCGCGGTCCCCGCTGGCGCGGGCCGCGGCGACCGGGCTCGTGACATGGGCCGTGCTGGGCGGCCGCGGGCTCGCCTCCGAGGGGGAGACGATGGCGGTACTGCTCGACGAGTCCACATCGGATGGTGACCTCACCGCGGCCCGTGCCCGGCTGTCCCACCTGTGCGGCAGGGACGCGCGCGAGCTGGACGCCGGCGGGCTGGCTCGCGCCGCGACCGAGTCGATCGCCGAGAACACCTCCGACGCGGTCGTGGCACCGCTGCTGTGGGGCGGCGTCGCTGGCGTTCCCGGCATGCTCGCCTACCGCGCGCTGAACACGCTCGACGCCATGGTCGGGCACCGGTCGCCCCGCTACCGCCGGTTCGGGTGGGCAAGCGCGCGCGGCGACGACCTCGCCAACGTGCTGCCCGCGCGGTTCAGCGCGACCGCCACGGCCGCCTGCGCGCCACTCGTGGGCGGGCGCCCCCGCGCTGCCCTGCGCGCGTGGGCGCGGGACTCGGCGCGGCACCCGAGCCCGAACGCCGGCCCCGTCGAGGCCTCCTTCGCGGGCGCCCTCGGCGTGCGGCTCGGCGGGCTGAACCGTTACGGGGCCGCGGTCGAGGACCGTGGCCAGCTCGGTACGGGACCGGCCCCGGGGCCCGGCGACCTGCGCCGCTCGGTCCGGCTGTCCCGCGCCGTCGGCCTGGCCGCGCTGGCCGGTGGCTGCGTGGCCGCGCTGCTGCGGGGAGCCGTCGCGGAACGGGGGGTGCGGCGGTGAGCGGGCTGCTGGTGGCCGGGACCACATCGGACGCGGGTAAGAGCCTCGTGGTGGCCGGGATCTGCCGGTATCTCGCCAGGCAGGGCTACACCGTGGCGCCGTTCAAGGCGCAGAACATGTCGAACAACTCGATGGTCTGCCCGGACGGCGCCGAGATCGGGCGGGCGCAGTGGCTGCAGGCACGGGCGGCCGGGGTGACGCCGGAGGCCGCGATGAACCCCATCCTGCTCAAGCCGGGCTCCGACCGGCGCAGCCACGTCGTGGCGCTCGGCAAGCCGTACGGCACGCTCGACTCGGGTGAGTACGCCACCGGCAGGTCCGCGCTCGCCGAGATCGCGCACGGCTCGCTCGCCGAGCTGCGCGGCCGGTTCGACGCGGTGATCTGCGAGGGCGCGGGAAGCCCCGCCGAGGTCAACCTCCGTTCCGGCGACTACGTGAACATGGGGCTCGCCAGGCGGGCCGGACTGCCCGTGCTCGTCGTCGGCGACATCGACAGGGGAGGGGTGTTCGCCGCCATGTTCGGCACCCTCGCCCTGCTCGACGCGGCCGACCAGCGGCTGGTCGCGGGATGGGTGGTCAACAAGTTCCGTGGCGACCTCGGGCTCCTGCGCCCGGGACTGGACAGCCTCGCCGGTGCCACCGGCAGGCAGGTGCTCGGCGTGCTGCCGTGGGTCGAGGGCGCGTGGATCGACTCGGAGGACGCGCTGGCCGCGGCGGGGTGGGAGCGCGACAGCGCCGCGCAAGCCGGGAACGGCCGTCCGCTGTCCGTCGCGGTCGTGCGGTTCCCCCGCGCGTCGAACGCCACCGACGTGGACGCGCTCGCCGCCGAGCCGGGCGTGTCCGTCTCGCTGACCGCCGACCCGGACACCGTACGCACCAGCGACGTCGTCGTGTTGCCCGGAACCCGCGCCACCGTGGACGACCTGCGGTGGATGCGCGAGCGGGGGATCGCCGACGCGGTGCGCGCGCGTGCGGGAGCCGGTGCGCCCGTGCTCGGTATCTGCGGGGGACACCAGATGCTGGCGGGAACCATCCACGACGAGTGGGAGTCGGGGGAGGGGACATGCCCCGGGCTGGGACTGCTACCGGCGACGGTGCGCTTCGCAGGCGACAAGGTGCTCGGCACCCCGCGCGGCTCCTGGCGGGGGCATTCCGTGGAAGCCTACGAGATCCATCACGGCAGCGCGACGCTCGACAGGGGCGACGGGCGAGCCGCCGAGGTGGAGACATTCCTGGACGGCTGGCGCCACGGAGCCGTGTGGGGGACCACCTGGCACGGTGCCTTCGACAACGACGGGTTCCGGCGGGCCTGGCTGGCCGAGGCCGCCGCCCAGGCCGGTCGTCCGTGGGAGCCCGAACACGGCGCGCCCGGCTTCGGGCAGCTGCGGGACGCGATGCTGGACCGGCTCGCCGACGCCGTCGGCGAGCACCTGGACACCGTGGCGTTGCTCCGGCTGGTCACCGGGGGCGCGCCGGACGGGCTGCCGTTTGTGCCGCCCGGCGCGCCCCCGGTGGGTTAGCTAGCCCCGGCCTGCCGGAGTCCCGTCGCCTGCGCGCTCGCGGACGCGTGCGCGGGTAGCGAGCGCTGCGCCAGCGCACCGAACGCCACGCCGAGCACGACCCAGAACACCACGAGGTTGCCGAGCGCGGCTACCCGGAAGTCCCACAGCAGCTCAGCGGGGAAGCCGTCGGCCTCGTCGAAGCCCGGTAGCAGCACGCCGGAGACCGTCACCACGGCGAGGTAGCCCGCCGTGAGGGCGATGCCGGTGTTGAAGCCGCCCCACCTGCCGGTGAGCCGGGTGGCGACGTACAGCGCGATACCGGCAGCGACCACCGAGATCGCCAGCAGTCCGAAGTAGGCAGCCGTGCGCGCGTTGACGCTGGAAGCCTCGCCGACCCCCGGAGGGTTGGCTGGGTAGGCCAGGAACGGAACCAGCGACACGGCCAGGAACGCACCGGTGGCGAGCACCGCCGCGTAGGCGCGCGGGCTCCACGCGCCGAAGCGCCCGTAGGCCAGTGCGAACAGCAGGGAGAACAGCCCGCCGATGGCCACACCGTAGGCGGCGTGCGCCACGAGCAGCCCGAACGTGCTCTGTACCCCTCTGCCGACCAGCGGGTCACCGTGATCGTGCCCGTGCGCGGCCGCCTCCTCGACCTCGATCGCGGCGTCCATCAGGGGCTGGCCGACCACGTATGCGAAAACGGCCGCGACCACACCGCCGAGCAGACCGGCGAGCAGGCCGCGGACCAGCAATGTCCGCATCATGTGAGGTGACTCCTTCCCCTCAGTGGCAGGGGAAGGCCATCAGGTGCCTCCCGTCGTGCAGGAACTCGTGCACGTAGCCCTCGGCCATCAGTGTCATCGCGTTGTTGTCCGTGCTGACGAAGTACAGCGCGGCCAGTGCGAGCACGCTGACCAGGATCGCGTACGGCAGGATCTCCCTGATCGGGATGCTGACGGGTTGCGGGGCGGGAATCGCGACCGCCTGTGTCATGATGTTCGACCTCCTCGGGCTCGTGCGGCCCTGTTGGGGCGGATCGACGGCGAGCCGGGTCTGACTCCCGTGCGGGACGGTTACAGTGGCGCGACCGTGCCGGACTCTCACCGGCTTCCGGCTGCCGTCGGACAGCGCTCCCAGCGTAGGGTTCCGGGTGTGTTCCGGGCAACGTGACAGCTCGCACCCGGTGCGGCGGGGCGCGCGGGTACGCGTCGTGCTCACCGGTGCCCGCGGAGTTCGCGGGCGCGGCGGCGGGACCGGCTGGTCCGCGCGAACACCCACACGCGAAGCAGGACGAAACGCACGAGCCCGAACACCAGCGCCGCGGCGACGATCGTCGTGGTCTGCTGAGCGGCGGACGGATCCGGCACCACCAGCTGCAGCACGGCCAGCGCCGTGGAGCTGTACGTGGCGTAGAAGGCGATGGTGACCGCGATCGCGACCAGACGCCGGAGCCTGGAGCTGCCGCGCGCGTTGAACGTGACGTAGTGATGGAACTCGGTGTTGGCCACCGTCGAGACCACGATCGCGCTGATGTTGGCCGGGTAGGTGCCGAGCGGTTCGCGCAGCAGCAGGAACAGTCCGGCGTGGATACCCGTGGCCGCCACACCTGCCGCGACGTACCACGTGCCCTGCCGCAGCAGCTGGACCAGCAGCGGTGACCGTGTGACCCACTGCCGCACGGCTCGCGACAGCGACGTCAAGGCCAGCATGTCGCCGAAGGTACACGGGCCCGGCCGGGGCCGTGAGCGCGGTCGGCGCGCCTCGCGGGCGCGGCGACGACGGTCACGGGCTGCGGCGCCACGCCAGCCGGGTCATCGTCGCTGCCACGGCAGGAAGCGGCCTCCTGCCGCGGTCCGCTGCCTCCGGAGCCGACTCGGGCATGATCCGGTAGATGGTGTTGGCGACCAGCCGGGACACCCGGGGACTCAGGCGGCCCGCGAGCTCGGCGGCGTTGCCCGCGGGCAGGCTCAGGATCACCGGCCGGCGGACGAGAGCCTTGAGCACGAGCTTGCCGGCCGAGGAGGCGCTGATCGTGGGCAGCGTGCGGTACACCCCTGTCGGCGCGATCATCTCGGTGCGCACCAGCGGCATACGCAGCGACGTGAACGTCACGCCGTCGACGAACGTCTCCCTGCCGGCGGCGAGCCCGAACTCCTCGAGCGCGGCCTTGGAGGCGAGGTAGGCAGAGAACCGTGGCGTGTCCGTCTCCAGACCCTGGCTGGTGATGTTGACGACGTGCCCGAACCCGCGCCGCTGCATCGACGGCAGCAGCCCGAGCACCAGCCGGACGTGTCCGAAGTAGTTGATCGCCATGGTGCGCTCGAAGTCGTGGAACCGCTGCGTGGACAGGTGCACCGACCGGCGGATGGAGCGGCCCGCGTTGTTGACCACCATGTCCACCCCGCCTACCTCGTCGAGCACGTTCTTGACCAGGGTGTCCACCGACTCGCCGTCGGTGAGGTCGCAGGGGAACGCGTGCGCCGTGCCGCCGGATTCGCGGATGCGCTCGCACACCGTGTCGAGCTCGTCGCCCCGGCGCGCCACCAGCACGACGGACGCCCCCTCGCCTGCGACCTGCTGCGCGGCCGCCCGCCCGATTCCGGAGGACGCCCCGGTGATGAGCACGGTGCGCCCGTAAAGGGCGCCTCGCGGGTCCCGGCGGCGGGTGCGGTCGGTGTCGAGGTGCTGGGCCCAGTACCGGTAGAGCGGGCCCGCGTAGTCGGCGAGCCGGGGCAGCTCGATCCCGGTGCCTGCCAGCGCGTCCCGTGTGGCCGCGGTATCGAAGCGCACGGGCGTGGACAGGTGCGGAAGGACCTCGCGCGGCACGCCGAGTTCGGCGAGCACCGACGCGACGGCTTCACCCCCGTTGCGCGTCGACTCCACCGCCGAGATCACCCGCTTGCCTGCCCTGCCCGCGGCGGCGCGCAGGACCGTCGAGACGCGCTCGGGTGCCACCGCGGCGATGCGGGGCGCGCCGGCAGCGCGGGCGAACGCGTTGTAGACCTCGTTCAGTGACTGGGGTTCGGCGGCGCCGAGGTGGTAGGTGGTCCCCGAGGGCGCCTCGCGATGCATCAGGTACGCCATCGCGTCGACGACGTAGTCCACCGGCACCAGGTTGGTGGCGCCGAGGTCGATGCCGGGCAGCGGGAGCCGGGCCGGCAGCGCGGCCAGCCGCGAGATCGCGGGCAGGAAGTAGTACGGCCCGTCGATCTTGTCCATCTCCCCTGTCCGCGAGTCACCGACCACAGCGGACGGCCGGTATACCGTGACCGGGGCGCTGCGCTGCCCGCGCACCAGCTTCTCCGCCTCGAACTTGGTGGCGTGGTACGGCGACGGCAGGGACTGGCCGAGGTCGAAGTCGGCCTCGGTGAAACGTCCCGCGTGGTCTCCTGCCACCGCGATCGAGGAGACGTGGTGCAGGCGCGGAGACCCGAGCCGTTCCACCAGCTCGATGAGGTTGCGGGTGCCGGTGACGTTCGCCGCGGTGTTGGCCTCCTCGCTCGCGGTGAAGTCGTAGATGGCTGCCAGGTGGACGACGTGGTCGACGGGCCCGAGCGTCGCCGGGTCGACACCCAGCGAGCTCTCGGTGAGGTCGCCGGGGACGGGGACGAGGGCCTCCGGCCGGTCGAGCGTGGCCGCGAGCTCGGTGAGCCGGTGTTTCGACGACGGGCGAACGAGCGCGTACACCGTCGCGGTGGCGTCCCGTTCGAGCAGCCGTGTGACGAGGCGACGTCCGATGAAGCCGGTCGCGCCGGTGACGAAGTACGTGGGCATGCTCGACCTCCTGGGGCGGGAACAGGCGAGCTCGACAATACCTACTCGCGAGTAGGTAACGCTAGCCGGTCATCCCATCCGGCTCCGGTCCGACCGCCGGGTGGAGGTCCGGGAAGTCGCGCCCGGTTAGTGCGTGCGGGCGTCGTTGGCGTCCTCGGTGCTGATCACGGCGTCCCGCAGGGCCGCGCGCAGCTTGCCGACGTCCAGCCTGGTCAGTACCGCTGACTCGCCCGGCGGGGCGATGAGCACGACCTTGCTCTCGCTGGCGAACACCGTGATGTTCCGCCGTCGGCCTGCCAGGTCTCGGCAGGCGATCGTCCAGGTATCTCGAGCAGACATGATGCTGATTCCTCGCGGGTCGTCCAGCCCTTTTCGACAGGTGTGACGGCGCCGTTGCGTGATCGTGACGCCACGAGGCGCATCAGTTCTGCCGGATCCCCCGGAGGGCGGACGGTGGTGGGCGTGTCGCATGATCGCGCAGAATGGCCCCCACTGCTCGCCCGTCGCTGGCAGGATTGGACCCGACCAGGACGAACCGGAGGTGGGCGATGGAGCGCGGCCAGAAGCAGGCCGTCCAAGCATGGGAAGCGTTGTTCCGCTCGCAGGTCACGTTGCTGCGGCGGTTCAAGGCGAACTTCCGTACCGCCGAGATCAGCCTCTCCGAGTACGACGTGCTCTACAACCTGACCCTGTTCCCCGGTGCCCGGCTCCGCCTGAACGAGCTCAACGAGCACATCCTGCTTGCCCAGCCCAGCCTGAGCAGGCTGATCGAGCGCATGGAGGCCGACGGTCTGGTCCGCAGGGAACGCGATCCCGCGGACGGTCGCGGCACCCTCGTGGTGCTCACCGAGCACGGGCTGGTCGTGCAGCGCAGGGTAGGCCGCGCGCACGCCGACGCGATCGCCGCCTACGTCGGTGGCGCGCTCAACGAGGAGGAGCTGCGGGTCCTGGAACGGCTGTGCAACAAGCTCCGCGCCGCGCAGTCGACCATCGCGAACTGACCGGACCTACGCCGACCCGCGCCGACTTGCACCGACCGGCACCGTCACGCGCGCACGCCCGCCCGCCTGCGCAGCAGCACGACGAGCCCTGCCCAGGAGACGAGCACCACCACGGCCGAGGCCGCCCAGAGCAGCTCGATGTGCTGCTGCGGGTACACGATGTTCGCGAGGTAGTGCTCGATGAACCCGTTGCCGGCGCCGCGCTCGCCTGCCTCCGCGCGGAAGTGGTTCTCCAGCGGCGTCAACGGGCAGGTGAACCCGAATGTGACGATCGTGACAGCCCAGGCGGTGGCGATCGCGTGCGGCACGATCGCGCGGGGCCACCGCCAGGCCAGGAACCCACCGAGCAGCACGTAGGCCAGGAAGGCCAGGTGCACGCTCATGGTGGCGTCCGCGAGGACGCGGTACATGCCCTCATTGTGCCCCGATATCCTGGACCCCGGTATGTCTACATCACGACCGGCAGGGGCCGTCACCGGCAACGGTCCCGTCACAGCCGGTGACCTCCGCGAGCGCCTCGACGGCCTGCTGATCAGTGACCGGCACCGGCTGCGCCGCCGGATCGACGGGACCCGCAAGCTCTCCGACCAGGAGGCCCTGCGTTCCACCCTGGCGACGATCGCCGAGGACGTCGCTGCCGCGGAGCGGCGCGTCGCCGCCCGCCGCGCCGCCGTGCCTGCCGTCGACTATCCCGCCGAGCTGCCGGTCAGCCAGCGTAGCGAGGACATCGCCGCGGCGATCCGGGACAACCAGGTCGTGATCGTGGCCGGCGAGACCGGTTCCGGCAAGACGACGCAGCTGCCCAAGATCTGCCTCGAGCTCGGCAGGGGTGTGCGCGGCATGATCGGGCACACCCAGCCACGGCGTATCGCGGCCCGGTCGGTGGCCGAGCGCCTTGCCGCCGAGCTGCGTACGGAGCCGGGCGGCACGGTCGGCTGGAAGGTGCGCTTCACCGATCGCGTCGGGGACGACACCCTCGTCAAGGTCGCCACGGACGGCATCCTGCTCGCCGAGATCCAGCACGACCCGATGCTGCGCGCCTACGACACCCTCATCATCGACGAGGCGCACGAGCGCAGCCTGAACATCGACTTCCTGCTCGGCTACCTGAAGCGGCTGCTGCCGCGCAGACCCGACCTGAAGGTGATCATCACATCGGCCACCATCGACCCGGAACGCTTCGCACGGCACTTCGGCGGTGCGGCCGAACCGGCGCCGGTGCTGGAGGTTTCCGGGCGCACGTACCCCGTCGAGGTGCGGTACCGGCCGGTCGTCGACCCCGACGATCCGGATGCCGATCCGGACAGGGATCAGGTCCAGGCCATCAGCGACGCGGTCGACGAGCTCGCCGCGGAGGGGCCGGGGGACATGCTGGTGTTCCTGTCGGGCGAGCGGGAGATCCGCGACACGGCCGAGGCGCTGTCCGCGCGGAAGCTGCCGAACACCGAGATCCTGCCGCTGTACGCCCGGCTGTCCAGCGCCGAGCAGCAGCGTGTGTTCCAGTCGCACCGGGGCAGGCGCATCGTGCTGGCCACCAACGTCGCCGAGACCTCGCTGACGGTGCCGGGGATTCGCTACGTCATCGATCCGGGCACCGCCAGGATCTCGCGGTACAGCAACCGGCTGAAGGTGCAGCGACTGCCGATCGAGCGCGTGTCGCAGGCCTCGGCCGACCAGCGCAAGGGGCGCTGCGGGCGTATCGGTCCCGGTATCTGCGTCCGGCTGTACCCGGAGGAGGACTTCGCCGCGCGACCGCGGTTCACCGACCCGGAGATCCTGCGCACCAACCTCGCCTCGGTGATCCTGCAGATGACTTCGGCCGGGCTCGGCGACATCGCCGAGTTCCCGTTCCTCGACCCGCCGGACACCCGGCAGATCACCGACGGCGTGCAGCTGTTGCGCGAGCTCGGAGCGCTTGAGGAACGCGGCGAGGGCAACGGTTCCCGCGGGGCGGGCGCGCACTCGGCCCACCGGATCACCCCTGTCGGGCGCAAGCTGGCGCGGTTCCCGCTCGACCCCCGTATGGCGCGCATGGTTCTGGAGGCCGAGCAGCACGGCTGTGCCTACCACGTGATGGTCGTGGCGGCCGCGCTATCCATTCAGGACCCCCGGGAGCGTCCTGCCGAGCACACCGGTGCCGCCGATGCCGCGCACGGCCGCTTCACGCACCCGAGGTCCGACTTCCTCGCGCTGATCAACCTCTGGGAGCACCTGCGCGCGCGCCAGAAGGAGAACTCGAACAGCAAGTTCCGCAAGCTCTGCACGGCCGAGTTCATCAACTACCTACGGGTGCGCGAGTGGCAGGACGTGTACAACCAGCTGCGCGAGACAGCGAAGTCGCTGGGCATCGACGTGACCAAGCGCGAGCTCGACTACGCAGAGACCACAGACTCCGGGTACCAGCGCATCCACAAAAGCCTGCTGGCCGGCCTGCTGTCGCACGTCGGCCTGCGGGACGCCACCAAGAAGGACTACCTGGGGGCCCGCGGCGCGCGGTTCGCGATCTTTCCCGGATCGGCGCTGTTCTCCAGCAGCCCACGCTGGGTCATGGCGGGCGAGCTGGTCGAGACCTCACGCCTGTGGGCACGGGTGGTCGCCGGGATCCAGCCGGAATGGGTGGAGCAGCTCGCCGGGCACCTGGTGCGGCGCACGTACTCCGAGCCGCACTGGGAACGCAAACGCGGTGCGGTGATGGCCTACGAGAAGGTGACGCTCTACGGCATCCCGATCGTGGAGGGGCGCAAGGTCACCTACTCCGGCGTCGACCCGCAGCTGTGCCGGGAGCTGTTCATCCGGCACGCGCTCGTGGACGGTGACTGGGACACCAACCATCGCTTCTTCAAGCACAACGCCGAGCTGCTGGCCGAGGTCGCTGAGCTGGAGGAGCGGGCGCGCCGCAGGGACATCCTCGTCGACGACGAGGCGCTGTTCGAGTTCTACGACAGCCGCATCGGATCCGAGGTCGTCTCGGCCCGCCACTTCGACACCTGGTGGAAGAAAGCCCGGCGGCAGCAGCCGGACCTGCTGGACTTCACCAAGGCGATGCTGATCAACTCCGGCACGCCCGGCGTCGACGAGAACGATTACCCGACGACGTGGCGGCACGGCAGGATCGAGCTGCCGGTGAGCTACCAGTTCGAGCCCGGAGCCGACGCCGACGGTGTGACCGTGCACATCCCGCTCGCCGTGCTCAACCAGGTCGCCGACTCCGGAGCGGAGGCGTTCGACTGGCAGGTGCCGGGGCTGCGCGAGGACCTGGTCACGGCATTGATCAAGTCCCTTCCCAAGCAGCTGCGTCGCCACCTCGTGCCCGCCCCCGACACGGCGCGTGCCGTGCTGACGCGGCTCACGCCACACGAGGAACCGCTCGGCCGGGCACTGGCGCGCGAGCTGTGCGCGATGTACGGCGTCGACATCCCCCCGGACGCCTGGGACTACTCCAGGGTGCCCGAGCACCTCACCATCACGTTCCGGGTGGTCGACGAGCAGGATCGCGTGCTCGGCGAGGGCAAGGATCTGCAGGCCCTGCGGGCCGACCTCGCGCCGCGGTTGCGTACCGAGCTGTCCAAAGCGGGCGGTGACATCGAGCGAAGCGGCCTGCGGGACTGGGCGATGGACGAGCTGCCCCGCTCGTTCGACGGTTCCGGGGACGACTCAGCCTCCGGTGCGGTGCGGGGTTTCCCCGCGCTCGTCGACGCCGGGGAGGCCGTCGATGTCCGGGTGCTGGCGACACCGGCCGAGCAGCGGGCCGCGATGGCCGAGGGAACGCGCAAGCTGGTGCTGCTCAACGTGCCGTCCCCGCGCAAGGCGCTGCGCGGAACGCTGTCGAACACCGCCAAGCTCGAGCTGGCGAACAACCCGCACGGCGGGGTCGGCGGCCTGCTCGACGACTGCACGCGGTGCGCAGCGGACAAGCTGATCGCCGAAGCGGGAGGCCCCGCATGGGACGCCGAGGGCTTCGCGCGGCTGACCGAGGTGGTGCGTGCCGGTCTGGAGTCGACGGTCGCCGAGACCGTGGAGCGGGTCCGTGGGGTGCTCGTCGCCTGGCATCGCGCCGTGCAGGCCGTCGAGCAGCTGCCCCGAGCGGCCTTCGCCGAGGCCCGTGCCGATATGTCCGCGCAGCTGTCCCGCCTGGTCTACGACGGGTTCGTCGCGGACGCGGGCTGGTACCGCCTGCCCGATCTGGAACGCTACCTGCGCGGTATCGAGCGCCGGGTGGACAAGCTCGCGACCGCGGCCGACCGCGACGCCGAACGGATGCGCATCGTGGCGGAGCTCGAGGAGGACTACCGGCGGTGCCGGGAGGACCGGGCCGGGTACCGCAGCGCGGGCCCGCTCGCCGAGGTCGGTTGGATGCTCGAGGAACTGCGGGTGAGCTTCTTCGCGCAGACCCTCGGTACCGCTCATCCCGTCTCCGAGAAGCGGGTGCGCCGCGCCCTCGACGACGCTTGTGCTGAATGACGCTGTCCGTCCGTCTCGTGGACGGACAGCGTCATTCAGCACACCTGGCCGGGGGGTGTTGCCCGGGGCGCAAAAATCTACTCGCTAGTAGGTAATGTGAGTCATGCCCTGGATACGGGACGGTCGGTTCGCTAGGGTCGCCAGGGATACCGGCGGTACGAGGCGTGCGATGCCAACGGAGGTGCAGCGGATGAGCCCGACGACACTGCTGAAGGACGCGGTGCACAAGGCCAGTGTCCTGGGGCGCAGCGTTGTGGTGCTGCGGCGCTCCGGGCTCGTCGGGCGACCCGACGAGGGGATCAGGTCGTTGCTGGCCATCCGCAAGTACGGCCCGTTCGCCGGCGTGATCGACATGGGCGCCCGGGAGCACGGCGACTCGGTCGCGCTGGCCGACGAGCTTGGCGAGCTGACCTACGCCCAGCTGAACAAGCGGGCGAACGCGCTTGCCCGCGCGCTGGCGACGCGGGGCGTGCGTTCCGGAACCGTGATCGCGGCGCTGTGCAGGGACCACCGCGGGCTGGTCACCGCGATGGCCGCTTCCGGCAAGCTCGGCGCGAAGCTGCTGATGATGAACACGGGCTTCGCCAAACCGCAGCTCGCCGATGTCACCAGGCGCGAGGGTGTCAAGGCGCTCATCTACGACGAGGAGTTCACCGACCTGCTCGACGCGGTGGACCCGCACGTGGATCGTTACCTGGCGTGGGTGGACCAGGACAGTACCCTGTCGGACCGCTCGATCCCTGTTCTCGAGGAGCTCATCGCCAGCACGGACGACCAGCCGGTGGACACGCCGGACCAGCCGGGCGGGTTCATCCTGCTCACCAGCGGCACCACCGGTACCCCGAAGGGCGCGCCCCGGGAACGCACCTCCCCGCTGGCCTCCGCGCAGTTCCTGGACCGGATCCCGCTGCGCAAGGGGGGCGTCACCTACATGGCGGCGCCGATCTTCCACGGCACGGGGCTGTCCCAGGCACTGCTGTCCTGGGCTCTCGGCTGCAAGGTGGTGCTGACCCGCAAGTTCGATCCGGAGGACACCCTGCGGCGCGTCGCCGAGCACCGGAGCACCGCGCTCGTCGTGGTTCCCACGATGCTGCAACGCATCGTCGACCTCGACCCCGGCGTGCGTGCCAAGTACGACACGTCCTCGCTGCGTATCATCTTCGCCGCGGGCTCGGCGATCCCCAGCGATGTCGTCACCCGGACCATGGACGTCTTCGGTGACGTGCTCTACAACCTCTACGGCTCCACCGAGGTGGCCGTCGCCAGCGTGGCGACACCGGATGAGCTGCGCGCCCATCCCAGCACCGCGGGAAAGGCGCCCGTCGGCTGCCGGGTCGAGCTCTATGACGAGCAGGGCAACAGCGTGACCGAGCCGGGCCGGATCGGTCGTATCTTCGTCGGCAGTGGGCTGAGCTTTCAGGGCTACACCGACGGCAGGAACAAGGAGCTCATCAACGGGCTGCTCTCCAGCGGGGACGTCGGGTACTTCGACGAGCAGGGACTGCTGTTCGTGGTGGGCCGCGACGACGACATGATCGTCTCGGGCGGGGAGAACGTCTTCCCGCTGGAGGTGGAGAACCTGCTTGCCGAGCGTTCGGACGTGCTGGAGGCTGCGGTCGTCGGGGTCGACGACGAGGAGTTCGGGCAGCGCCTGAAGGCCTGTGTCGTGCTGGCCGAGGGCGCGCAGACGGACGCCGAGGAGATCAAGAACTACGTCAAGGCCAACCTGGCGCGCTACAAGGTGCCGAGGGAAGTGGTGTTCCTGGACGTCCTGCCGCGCAACGCCACCGGCAAGCTGCTCCGCAACGAGCTGTCCGGGGCGTAGCGCTAACGTTCCGGCCCGGCTCGCTGCCCGGCGAGGTCTACCGCCTGCCGTAACGTCCCGGTGAGCAGCCGCAACACCTCGGCACGGTCGCCGACCGCGTGCCGGGCCCAGGTCAGTCCGAGCTCCTCGGCGAAGGACCACCACGCGGTCACCGCGGCGCGTTCGAGCTCGCTCGGCTGCTCGATCCCGAGCGTGCCGATCAGCTGCCCGGCCAGCGTCGCCCGGGTCTCCTCGAAGATCTCCCTCGCCCAGTCCTCGGCGCCCGAGCTGCGCAGCAGCGCCAGGTACGGCTCGTGCCTGCGTTCGAGGAAGTCGAGGTACTCGGTCAGGACCGCCTCGATCGTGCCCGCGCGCCCCGTGGAGTCCTCGCGAACCCACATCGCGCGCAGCAGCCGCCTGCTGGCCGCGCGGATCACCTCGGCGTAGTAGTCCCGCTTGGTGGGGAAGTAGTGGAAAAGCAGGCTGCGCGATATCCCGGCGCTTGCGGCCACGTCGTCGACGGTGACCTGGTGCAGCGGGCGCCGCGTGAGCATCTCCAGCCCGATACCGATCAGCTGCTCGCGCCGCTGGGCGGGGTCCTGCCTGCTGCGCCGTGTCGCGCTCCGCCCGGTGCCTGCCGGAGCGGGCCGTCGTGTCATGGACCTCCCTTCGCAGCCTGTTGAGCAATGCTCGATAGCTACTGTAGCGTGTGCCGACATGGACTTCTCGCCATCGCAGGTGGCTGCCGAGTACCGGAGCCGGGTCGCCGAGTTCATCACGCGCGAGATCGAGCCGGTCGAGGCGGAGTACCACCGGGCGCTGCGCGGCCTGGACGATCCGTGGGTGGTCCTTCCCGTCATCGACCAGCTCAAGGGCAAGGCGCGCGCCGAAGGGCTGTGGAACCTCTTCCTTCCCCCGGCATCGGACGGCAGCGGGATGTCGCATGTGGATTACGCTCCGCTCGCCGAGCTGATGGGCCGCTCGTTCATCGCGCCGGAGATCTTCAACTGCAACGCACCGGATACCGGTAACGCCGAGGTGTTGCTGCACTACGGGAGCCAGCACCAGCGCAAGCACTGGCTCGAACCGTTGCTGGAGGGGCGGATCCGCTCGGCCTTCTGCATGACCGAGCCGGATGTCGCCTCGTCGGACGCGACGAACATGGCCGCGACGGCGGTACCCGACGGCGAGGATGTCGTGCTCAACGGCCGCAAGTGGTTCAGTACCGGGGTCGGCCACCCGAACTGCGGCTTCGTGATCTTCATGGCGGTGACGGACCCGGACGCGCACCGGCACGCGCGGCACTCGATGGTGATCGTGCCGACGGACGCGCCTGGCTTCCGGGTCGAGCGGATGCTTCCCGTGTTCGGTTACCGGGACGAGCCGTACGGGCACGGCGAGGTCACCTTCACCGATGTGCGCGTCCCGCGCGAGAACGTCGTCGCAGGGCTCGGGCGCGGTTTCGAGATCGCGCAGGGCAGGCTGGGGCCGGGACGGGTGCACCACTGCATGCGGTTGATCGGGCTCGCCGAGCGGGCGCTGGAGCTGGCGCTGCGGCGCGGAACCGAGCGGGTGGCTTTCGGCAAGCCGCTGGCCAACCTCGGTGGCAACCGGGAACGGATCGCCCGCGCGCGGATCGAGATCAACCAGGCGCGGCTGCTGGTGCTGCACGCCGCGTGGCTGCTCGACACCCAGGGCATCGCGGGGGCGTACTCCGAGGTGTCGCAGATCAAGGCCGCCGTTCCGGAGACGGCCGAACGAGTGATCGACATGGCGATGCGCATGCACGGCGCCGCGGGCTTCACCGACGACGTCCCGCTGGCGGCCGCTTTCGCGAACGCGCGCTCGCTGCGCATGGCCGACGGCCCGGACGAGGTGCACCTCGGGGTCGTGGCGCGCAACGAGCTCGCGCCGTACCAGGAAGCCGCGCGCGCACGCGACGCGGCGGGAGCGGACTCGACGGAGAAAGGTGCCGGATGACACGGGGACGGACCAATATCGTAATAACCGGGGCGAGCTCCGGCCTCGGTGAAGGGATGGCGCGGGAGTTCGCGGCGAAGGGCTGCAACCTCGGCCTGTGTGCCCGCCGCACGGACCGGCTGGACGAGCTCGCCGCGGAACTGCGCCGTTCGTACCCGGACATCACCGTGGTCACCAAGAAGCTCGATGTCTGCGACCACAACGCGGTGTTCGAGACCTTCGGCGAGTTCCGCGCCGAGCTGGGGTCGCTGGACCGCGTGATCGCCAACGCGGGGCTCGGTAAGGGGCAGCCGATCGGTACGGGCTACTTCGAGGCGAACAGGCAGACGCTGGAGACCAATGTCGGTGGGCTGCTTGCCCAGTGCGAGGCAGCCGTCGAGATCTTCACCGAGCAACGCTCCGGGCACCTCGTCGTGGTCTCCTCGGTAGCCGCCGTGCGCGGCATGCGGGGTCCCGTCACGGCCTACGCCGCGTCCAAGGCCGCGGCCGCCTCCCTCGCGGAGGGCATCCGGTCGCAGCACCACCGCGGGCCGATCACCGTGACCACGCTGTACCCGGGCTACATCGAGTCGGAGATGACCGGACGGGCGGGTAAGACCCCGCTGATGGTGGACGCGAACACGGGAGCCAAGGCGCTGGTCTCGGCCATCGAGAAGGAACGCCCGAAGGCCTACGTGCCGTGGTGGCCGTGGACGCTGCTGGCACAGGTCCTGCGTTTCGCCCCGTTGGGATGGGTGAGGAAGCTCTCGTGACAGACGTGTTCGACAAGCCCGGTGCTCTCCGCGAGGAGGACGCCTTCGACACGGACGCACTGCACGCCTGGCTGAGCGAGCGGGTGGCAGGGCTGTCCGGCCCGCCTGCCGTGCGGCAGTTCTCCAGGGGCGCGTCCAACCTCACCTACCTGCTGACCTACCCCGACCGGGAGCTCGTCCTGCGCAGGCCGCCCGCCGGGGTCAAGGCAGCCTCCGCGCACGACATGAGCAGGGAGTACCGCGTGCAGGCCGGGTTGAGACGCGAGTTCCCGTACGTGCCGGACGTGCTCGCCTACTGCGACGACCCTGGCGTGATCGGTTCGGAGTTCTACGTCATGCGGCGCCTGCCAGGCATCATCCTGCGCAGCGACCTCCCGGACGGGCTCGAGCTCGGCGAGGAAGGGGCGAGGGACCTGTCGAGACGGTTCGTCGACACGCTCGTCGAGCTGCACAACGTGGACGTGCACGCGGCGGGGCTCGCCGACCTCGGTAAGGGCGCCGGGTACGTGCGCAGGCAGATCGGCGGTTGGTCGGACCGGTACCGCAAGGCACGGACGGACAACGTCGGCGACTTCGAGAGCGTGATGAGCTGGCTGGACGCCAACCAGCCGGACGACGTCCGGATCTGCCTGATCCACAACGACTTCCGCTTCGACAACATCGTGTTCGACGCCCCGGAGAGCATGAACGTCGTCGGCGTGCTCGACTGGGAGATGGCCACGCTCGGCGACCCGCTGATGGAGCTCGGCGCCACGCTGGCCTACTGGGTGCAGGCCGACGACGACGAGGTCATGCACAGCAGCAGGCGCCAGCCAACGCACCTGCCCGGCATGCTCACCAGGGACGAGGTGGTCGCCCGCTACACCGAGCGGACGGGGCTCTGTCCGGAGAACTGGACGTTCTACGAGGTCTACGGGCTGTTCCGGCTCGCGGTGATCATCCAGCAGATCTACCGGCGCTATCACGACGGGCACACCACGAACCCCGCGTTCGCCGACTTCTGGATGTTCGTCGGCTACCTCGAGTGGCGCTGCGAGCAGATCATCGCGGGCCACCGTCCGGGGGGAACGGCCTGATGGGTGCGATCTACCTCGTCCGGCACGGCCAGGCGTCGTTCGGCTCGCACGACTACGACGCGCTGTCCGAGCGGGGACTGCGGCAGGCGGCTGTGGTGGGAGACGAGCTGCGGCGCAGGGGTCCGCGCGTCACCCACGTGCTCAGCGGCACGATGCGGCGCCAGCGCGACACGGCGGACGCCGCGGGTTTCGACGCGCGGCAGGATCCCCGCTGGAACGAGTACGCCCATCAGGACGTGCTCGCCGCGCACACCGCGCTCGACGGTAGCGAGCTGGCCGATCCCCGCACGTTCCAGGCCGCGCTGGACTCGGCGCTGGAGCAGTGGGTCCGGGCGGGTTCGGCCGTCGACGGGGCCGAGGGGTGGCCGGAGTTCGCCTGCCGCGTGCACGCCGCGTTCGACGAGGTACTCGGCTCGCTCGGTAAGGGGGAGAACGCGGTGGTGTTCACCTCGGGTGGCGTGATCGGCGCGCTCGTGGCGCGGGTGCTCGGCCAGCGGGCCGAGACGTTCATCGGCCTGCACAGGGTGACCTGCAACGGGGGGATCACCAAGCTCGTCACGGGTCGCTCGGGGACCAACCTGGTGTCGTTCAACGAGCACGGCCACCTGGAGAACGACTCCGCCGATCTGTTGACCTATCGCTGACGGGAGATGCCATGACGATCACCTCGTTCACCGGTACGCAGCTCATCCCGGTCAACGGCACCGGGCCGGAGGACGTCGTCGTCGATGACGACGGGCAGGTCTACGCCGGTCTCGACGACGGGCGGATCATCCGGATCACCGGCGGCGGCAACCGCATCGACACGGTCGCGCGCGTCGCGGGCAGGCCGCTCGGCATCGAGCTCTACGGCGCGGACGAGCTGGTCGTCTGCGCGTCCGACCACGGGCTGCTCGCGGTGACCATCCGGACGGGCGCGGTGCGCACGCTGGTGGACAACGTGGCGGGCAGCCCCATCCTGGGATGCAACAACGCCGCGGTCGGCGCCGACGGCACGGTGTTCTTCAGCGACTCCTCGCAGCGCTTCCCCATCCCGGAGTTCCGCTCGGACATGATCGAGCGCACCGGAACGGGCCGGGTGTTCCGGCGCGACCCGGACGGCACGGTCACCGAGGTGGCGAGCGGGCTGCAGTTCGCCAACGGGGTCGCCCTCGCCCAGGACGAGTCGTTCGTGGTGATCGCCGAGACCACCACCTGCAGGCTGCACCGGCTCTGGCTCTCCGGTGAGCGAGCCGGTCGGCGGGAGGTGTTCGCCGACGGGCTGAGCGGTTACCCGGACAACGCCTCCACCGGGTCCGACGGGCTGATCTGGGTCGCGATACCGAGCCCGGCGGTCTCGTCGCTCCCGCTGGTGCAGCGCATGCCCGCGGCGGCGCGGTCGCTGGTGCGCAGGCTGCCCACCTCCCTGCAACCGTCCCCCGGACGCGAGGTCAACGTGGTGGCGTTCGACGCGACCGGCGGCGTCGTGCGGCGGCGCGGCGGGACGGTCGAGGGATTCACGATGCTCACCGGCGTGCGGGAGCGGGGCGGCACGCTGTACTGCGGTAGCCTCACCGAGGGCGCGATCCTCACCACCGACCGCTGAGACTCCGCGAGCTCCGGTCCGGACCTTTCCGCGGCGCCCCGTCGTGCGGCCTCCGGGGCGTGCGTGGTTGGGGTCACGTGACACACTGGCGAGGTGTCCGAATCTCCCTTGCTCGGTGCGTACGGCTCGTTCCTGGAGGCCCCGCTGCGCATGCTCGGCTCCGCGGGCCCGGAGGAGGAGGGGATCCGGCAAGCCGCGTGGGTCGCCCGCTGCGTCGGCAGGGGTGAGGCCGCCCCACTGGGGCGCGAGGACATCTCCGCGCTGGCGGGCCTGTTGCGGACCCGCCGTTACCGCCCGGGGGCTGTGCTCTATACCGCGGGTTCGGCCTCGGCAGGGGTGTGGATCGTGCGCAGCGGCCGGATCGAGCTGTCGGTCGGCTCGGGTGGCAGGCGGGTCGTCGTGCACCTCCTGCAACCGGGCGATGTGGACGGTGATGTCGAGTACCTGCTCGACATGCCGTTCCCGTACACGGCCCGGGCGGTCGACGACGCCACCGTGTTGCATCTCGACAGCTCCCAGTTCGAGAAATTGCTGGTCAAGAGGCCACCGATCGCCCGGCGCTGGTTGTCGAGCATAGCGATGCGGCTGTCGGCCAGCCAGAGCAGGCTGCTCGGCGTGCTCGGCAGGAGCCTCCCGGAGCAGGTGGCCGGCTTGCTCATCGAGGAGTCCACCAGCGGGGAGGTTCCCCTTCCGCAGCGCACGCTCGCCGCGATGCTCGGGGTGCGCAGGCCCTCGCTGAACAAGGTGCTCAAAGAATTCGAGGGGGACGGGCTGATCCGCGTCCGTTACGGTGCGATCGACATCGTAGATGCGGAGGCGCTGGCACTGCGCACCGCGTGACGGACAGCGGCACGGTACGGCAGAGGAGGGGTATGCCCGCCGCGGACAGGCGCGTTCCGGCGCACGAGCCGGTCGCCCACGTGATGCGTTCCGGGCTCGTGGAGAGCGTGCACCACGGCTCCGTGGTGGTGCTCGGCGCGGACGGCTCCGAGCTGCTCGCGATGGGCGATGTGGATGCAGCGTGCTACCCGCGGTCGACACTGAAGCCGGTGCAGGGGACCGCGCTGGTGCGCCGCGGGCTCGAGCTGCCCGCCGAGCTGCTCGCGCTCGCGGTGGCCAGCCACTCCGGGGAAGCGAGGCACATCGACGGCGTCCGCCGGTTGCTGGCAGGCCACGGGCTCGACGAGTCGGACCTGGGCAACACCCCGGGCCTGCCCGCGGGCGAGGCCGCGCGGCGGGAATGGCTGGCCGCGGGGCGCGGTGCCGAGCGGCTGCCGCAGAACTGCTCGGGAAAGCACGCGGCGATGCTCGCCGTGGCGAAGCTGCGCGGGCACTCCACGGCGGACTACCTGGACCCGGGCCATCCGGTGCAGCGCGAGATCGAGCGCACCGTTACGGAGCTGGCAGGCGAGCCGGTCGCGCACGTCGCTGTGGACGGCTGCGGTGCCCCGCTGTTCGCGCTGTCGTTGCGCGGGGTGGCCCGCTGTATCGGCCGGATCGCCGCGGCAGCCGGCGGCACGCCGGAGGCCGCCATCGCGTCGGCGATGCGCGCGCACCCGGAGATGGTGGGGGGCAGCGGGCGCTCGGCGAGCCTGCTGATGACGGCGGTACCCGGGATGCTGGCCAAGGACGGTGCGGAAGGTATGTACGTGGCGGCGCGCGGCGACGGTACGGCCGTGGCGGTCAAGCTCGCCGACGGCGGCGACCGCGCCAGGGTGGCCGTGACCGCCGCCGCGCTCGCCCGCGCGGGGGTGCCGCCCGCCTCGCTGGCCGGGGTCGGCGGCGCGACACCGGCCACCGCGCCGGGTATCGCGCTGGTAGGCGAGCTGGCCGGGCACTGGCACGGGTGAGGCGGACCCGTACGCCGGAGGGCGGCCGGACCGGCCGCTGTGGCATGTCCGGCCCTGGAGCAACCGCTAGGTCGAGCGGGCGAGGGTGCAGCTGACCTCGGCGATCCCGTTCTCGTCGACGGTGGACGCCGAGTCCTCGATGGCGACTTCCCCGTCGAGCGAGATCGAGCAGCGGACCGGCTCCTCCTCGGGGTGCTCGGACTTGGCGAACACCCTGATGTCCAGGTGCCCCGGCGCGGTCCCCGACTCGGTGAACTCGAAGTCGAACGGCTCTCCCTCCAGTTCCACCTGTGACCGCTGGCCGTCCCGCGCGACCAGCATGACGGTGTCCTGCGGTCCACTCACCCGCACGTGCACGACGGTGGAGTCCGGTTCCTGCTGCGGGGACGGTGACGGGGAGCGAGAGGGAGGTGCCGAGGGAGGATCCGCGGGCGCGGCTGGGTCGTCGGCACCGCTGGTGCAAGCGGTGAGGAAGGTCGCGGCAAGCACGACGACGGCCGGGCGCTTCACAGTGTGTTCCTCTCGTCCTCGAACGTCATCCGGGCGAGTTCATCACTATGCCCGTTCGGGTGGTGTGGATCCACCCGACCCGCGGGGCGTTGCGTACACGGGGTGCTTCAGGGATACGCCTCAGGCCAGCCCGCGCACGTTCCTGGCTGGCGGGCGGGTCCCGCGCATGCTCGCGACCATGTCGACGACCTGCCTGGTGCGCCGGGTGTCGTGGGCGCGGAACGCCGCCGCGCCTTCCCAGGCAGCTACGGTCGTCGCCGCGAGCGTGCCGTCCGCCCGCTCGGCGAGCTCGACGCCGAGGGTCTCGCCGACGAAGTCCTTATTGGACAGCGCCATCAGTACGGGCCACGGTGTCGTGGTCAGCTCACGTGTCCTGCGCAGCAGCTCGAGGCTGTGCCAGGTGTTCTTGCCGAAGTCGTGCGTGGGGTCGATGAGTACACCCTCTCGAGGGACGCCCAGTTCGACGACCTGCTCTGCCCTGCGCACGAGCTCGTCGAGCACCGCGCGCACCACGTCCGGGTAGTGCACGCGATGTGGCCTGGTGCGGGGCGTCGCGCCACCGGTGTGCGAGCAGACATACCCCGCACCGAACTCGGCTGCCACCTCGGCCAGCCCCGGGTCGACGCCTTGCCAGGTGTCGTTGAGCAGGTCCGCGCCCTCTTCGCAGGCACGCCTGCCGACCTCGGCGCGCCAGGTGTCCACGCTGATGATCAGGTCGGGAAAGCGCGCACGGACGGCGGTCACCAGTGGCGCCACGCGGCGGATCTCCTCGTCGATACCGACGTCGGGTCCGGGGCCGGCCTTCACGCCGCCGATGTCGACGATGTCGGCGCCGTCGGCGACGGCCCGCTCGACCGCGTCCATCGCCTCGCGAAAGCCGTAGGTGGCACCCGAGTCGTAGAAGGAGTCCGGCGTCCTGTTGACGATCGCCATGACGAGTGCGCGCCCCGTAGCGGCTTGCCTGCCCCGGAAGCTCAGGCGAGGCACACCCGTGGGGGAGGACATCGTGTCGAACATACCAGGCGGTCGCTCGGGTCGGCGCCGGGATTGACGCGCCCCCGGTGAGGCGCTATGTTCATATTAAGAACATATGTGCGGCATACGCACACTTGACTGCGTGAGGTGATGACGTGGCCGAGATCGTGACGCTCGCCGAAGCGGTGACCGAGCTGGTCAACGACGGGGACCAGGTGGCCCTCGAGGGGTTCACCCACCTCATCCCGGTCGCGGCGGGGCACGAGATCATCCGCCGGGGCAGGCGGGATCTCACCCTGGTGCGTATGACCCCGGACATCGTCTACGACCAGATGATCGGCGCGGGCTGCGCGCGGAAGCTGGTCTTCTCCTGGGGCGGCAACCCCGGCGTCGGCTCCCTGCACCGGTTCCGGGACGCGGTGCAGAACGCCTGGCCCGCGCCACTGGAGCTCGAGGAGCACAGTCACGCCGGGATGGCCAACCGCTACGTCGCGGGAGCCTCGGGGCTGCCCTTCGCCGTGATGCGCGGCTACACCGGCACCGACCTGCCGTCGGTCACCACCACGATCAAGCCGATCACCTGCCCGTTCACCGGCGAGCGGCTCACCGCGGTTCCGGCGATCAACCCGGATGTCACCGTCATCCACGCGCAGCGGGCCGACCGGGCGGGAAACGTCCAGATGTGGGGACTGGTCGGGGTGCAGAAGGAGGCGGTGCTGGCAGCTGGGCGCAGTATCGTCACCGTCGAGGAGGTCACCGACGAGCTGGCCCCGGTTCCGGGTCAGGTCGTGCTGCCGTCCTGGGCCGTGACGGCCGTCGCCGAGGTCGCAGGCGGTGCCCACCCGTCGTACGCGCAGGGCTACAGCGACCGGGACAACACCTACTACCAGGAGTGGGACGCGATCAGCAGGGACAGGGCAACGTTCGAGAACTGGTTGACGGAGGCGGTGCTGGCATGACCGGGACGAGCGTGGAGACGAGCGGGCACGCCGCCCACACCGCGAGCGAGATGATGTCGGTCGCCGCGGCACGCGCGCTACGCGACGGCACGTCGTGCTTCGTCGGGATCGGCCTGCCGTCCACGGCTGCCAACCTGGCGCGGCGCGGCCACGCGCCGAACCTGACGCTGATCTACGAGTCCGGTGCGCTGGGTGCCAAACCGGACAGCCTGCCGCTGTCCATCGGCGACGGCATCCTTGCCGAGACAGCGGACGCGGTGGTCGGCGTCCCCGAGGTGTTCAACTACTGGCTGCAACCCGGCCGGATCGACGTCGGGTTCCTCTCCGCGGCCCAGCTCGACCGGTTCGGCAACATCAACACGACCGTCATCGGCGGCGACTACGCGAATCCCCGGGTGCGGCTGCCGGGGGCCGGAGGCGCCCCCGAGATCGCGGCCTCGTGCCGCGAGGTGTTCATCGTCGTCAAGCAGAGCAGGCGTAGCTTCGTGGACAAGGTGGACTTCGTGACCTCGGTCGGGCACGGGTCGGGCGCCGGTGACCGCGCACGTCTCGGCCTGCCGGGCGCCGGGCCCACGATGGTGATCACCGACCTCGGGGTGTTCCGGCCGGACCCCGGCACCGCCGAGCTGGTGCTCGAGCAGGTTCATCCCGGCGTGACCGTGCAGCAGGTACGCGAGGCCACCGGCTGGGAGCTCGCTGTCGCCTCGGAGGTGGGCACCACGACGGCCCCGACGGCCGGGGAGCTGACGGCGTTGCGCGCGCTCACCGGGGGTCCGGACGGCAACGATGGCTGAGCAGGGAAGCTGAGCGGGAAAGCCGAGCAGGGAAGGACCGGCATGACCAACGAGGTGTACATCTACGACGGGGTGCGGACCCCGTTCGGCCGGCACGGCGGCGGGCTGTCCGGGGTGCGGCCGGACGATCTGGCCGCGGGCGTGCTCGGTGCGCTCGCCGAACGCACCTCCTGCGACCCGGCGACCGTCGACGAGGTGTGTCTCGGCGACGCCAACCAGGCGGGGGAGGACAATCGCAACGTGGCCCGGATGGCCGCGCTGCTCGCCGGCTGGCCCACATCGGTCCCGGCGACGACCGTCAACCGGCTGTGCGGCTCGAGCATGGACGCGGTGATGCAGGCCTCCCGCACGATCGCCCTCGGGGATGCCTCGCTGGTCGCCGCGGGCGGCGTCGAGTCGATGAGCAGGGCACCCTGGGTGCTGCCGAAACCGGAGAAGGGGTTCCCTGCCGGTCACGCGACGCTGCACTCGAGCACGCTCGGCTGGCGCATGACGAACCCGGACATGCCGGAGGAGTGGACGGTGTCGCTGGGGGAGGGCACCGAGATCCTCGCCGAGCAGTACAAGATCGACCGTGCCCGGCAGGACGAGTTCGCGCTGCGCAGCCACCAGCGGGCGGCACGGGCCTGGGACGACGGCTTCTACGACAGCCATGTCGTCGCCGTGCCCGGGACGGAGCTGAGCCGGGACGAGTCGATGCGCGGAGACACCTCGCTGGACAAGCTGGCCGCGCTCAAGCCGGTCTTCCGCGCGGACGGCACCGTGACCGCGGGCAACTCCTCGCCGCTCAACGACGGCGCGGCCGCGTTGCTGCTCGGCGACGAGGCCGCGGCCGGCCGGCTGGGGTGTACGCCGCTGGCGCGGGTCGCCGGGCGCGGCGCGGCCGGTGTGGATCCGCACGTGTTCGGCATCGGGCCCGTCCAGGCGGCGGAGACCGCGCTGCGGCGTGCCGGGATCGGCTGGTCGGACCTGGCCGCTGTGGAGCTGAACGAGGCCTTCGCCGCGCAGTCGCTTGCCTGCCTCGCCGACTGGCCCGAGCTCGACCCGGAGATCGTCAACATCAACGGCGGGGCGATCGCGATCGGTCACCCGCTCGGCGCCTCCGGTGGGCGGGTCATCACCCAGCTGGCCCACCAGCTACGGCGCTCCGGCGGCAGGTGGGGGCTCGCCGCGCTGTGCATCGGCGTGGGTCAGGGTCTCGCGGTGGTCGTCGAAGGGGTCCAGCCGTGAGCGCCCGGGAGCAGCGGACCCGCGCGTCGCCCCCCTACCGGCCCGACCCCGATGGGACACACCCACCGCTGGACTCCCCCGGCTACCGGTCGACCGCGCTGCGCCATCCGGTGCGGCGGCCGCTGACGCTGCCGCAGTCGGTCACGGAGATCACCGGTCCGGTGCTCGGTGAGGGGCGCATCGGAGAGCGGGACAACGACCTGACGGTGCAGCACCCCGGCGAACCCATCGGGCAGCGGATCGTGGTGCACGGCAGGGTGCTCGACGGCGACGGCCGGGCCGTGCCGAACTCGCTCGTGGAGATCTGGCAGGCCAACGCCGGTGGCCGGTACCGGCACGACGCGGACGTCTGGCCCTGTCCGCTGGACCCGAACTTCGACGGGGTGGGGCGCACGTTGACCGACGAGCACGGGCGGTACGAGTTCACCACGATCAAACCGGGCGCCTATCCGTGGAAGAACCACCACAACGCGTGGCGGCCGGCCCACATTCACTTCTCCCTGTTCGGCAGGTCGTTCACCCAGCGGCTCGTCACGCAGATGTACTTTCCCGACGACCCCCTTTTCGACCAGGACCCGATCTTCAACTCCGTTCCGGAGGCGGCCAGGAGCAGGCTCGTATCGCGCTTCGACATGAACCGCACGACCGACCACTGGGCGCTCGGGTTCGAGTTCGACATCGTGCTCCGCGGCCGCGAGGCCACGCCGTTCGAGGACGACGACCATGACCACTAGCAGCACGTTGCCCAGCACCCCGTCCCAGACGGTCGGCCCGTACCTGCACATCGGGTTGACCTGGCAGGACGGCCCGTTCGTCGTGCCGGAAGGCACGCCGTCATCGGTGTGGCTCCGGGGCCGGGTACTGGACGGCGCCGGTGAGCCGATCACCGACGCCCTCGTGGAGACCTGGCAGTGTGACGAGCACGGGCGCTTCGCACACCCCGAGGACCCCCGCTCGGCCGAGATCGACAGCGGCTTCCGGGGGTTCGGGCGCAGCGACACCCGCAGCGGTGAGTACGGCATCCTCACCGTGGTACCCGGCCGGGTACCGGACCGGACCGGGGTGCCGCAAGCCCCGCACGTGGACGTCTCCGTCTTCGCGCGCGGCATGCTGCACCGGGTCGTCACCCGGGTCTACTTCGCCGACCGGCCCGAGGCCAACGCGGCCGACCCGGTGCTGAGCACGGTGCCCCGTGACCGCAGGCAGACCCTCCTCGCGCGGCCGAGCGCCGACGGGTACACCTTCGACGTGCACGTGCAGGGCGAATACGAGACAGTCTTCTTCGATGTCTGAACTGTTCGATCCGATGCTCGCCGCAGGGCCGGTGCGGGCCGAGGTCGATGACACTGCCTGGCTCCAGGCGATGCTCGACTTCGAGGCCGCGCTCGCGCGGGCCGAGGCGGACTGCGGGCTGCTCCCGGCTGCCGATGCCGAGCGCATAGCCGGGCAGTGCCGCGCGTCGAACTTCGACCCGGCCGGGCTCGGCGCCGAGGCGACCGGGATCGGCAACCCGGCGGGCCCGCTGGTCCGGGCGCTGAGCGCGCGAGTGGACGAGCAGGCGCGCCGGTATGTCCATTTCGGCGCGACCAGCCAGGACGTTCTGGACACGGCCACGATGCTGGTCTCCGCCAGGGCGCTTGACGTGCTGCTCGGCGAGCTGGCCGGGTGCGGGGACGCGCTGGCCCGGCTCGCCGAGCAGCACGCGGCTACCGTGCAGTCCGGCCGGACGCTCCTGCAGCAGGCGCAGCCGGTGACGTTCGGGTTGACGGCTGCCTGCTGGCTGTCCGCGGTGAGCGCGGCGCGCGAGCAGCTGTCCACCGTGCGGGGGCGGCTGGCTGTGCAGCTCGGCGGTGCCACGGGGACGCTGGCCTCGCTGGGGGCACACGGTCCCGAGGTGGTCACCGCCCTCGCCGGGCACCTCGAGCTGGCCGACCCCGGCCTGCCCTGGCACACCGACCGGAGCAGGGTGGCCGAGCTCGCATCCGCGCTCGGCGCGGTGTGTGCGGCGGTGTCCAAGATCGCGCGGGATGTCACCGTGCTCGCGCAGACCGAGGTCGCCGAGGCGTTCGAGGTCGATGCCGGCGCGGGTGGCTCGTCGGCGATGCCGCACAAGCGCAACCCCGTCGCCGCCGTCGCCGCAGCCGCCGCGAGCGCGCAGGCTCCCGGACTGGTGAGCACGCTGCTCGGCAGCGCGGCGCACGAGCTGCAGCGCGCGGCCGGAGCGTGGCACGCGGAGTGGCGCCCGCTCGGCGAGCTGTTGCGCAGTACCGGCTCGGCGGTGGCCTGGCTACGCACCAGCCTCGACCGCCTGCGGGTCGACCCCACCCGGATGCGGGAGAATCTCGACTCGGCGGGCGGACTTCCGCTCGCCGAGCGGGTGACGACCGAGCTGGTGGAGGTCGCGGGACAGGGACAGGGACAGGGCCAGGGACCGGTCGGCAGGCTCGCCGCGCACGACGCCGTCGCGGACTGCTGCCGGCGCGCGGTCGCCGAGCATCGTGAGCTCGCCGAGGTGCTCGCCGCCGACGGGCTGGTCGGTACGTACCTGAGCAGGCAGCGGCTCGCGGAGCTGCTCGATCCCGCCGGGTACCTGGGCAGCGCGGGCGTCTTCGTCGAGCGGGCCCTCGCCAGGCACCGTGCCGGTGCATCCCCGGCATCCCGGGACCGGCGACAGGACAGCGAGGAGAGTGGTTCATGAGCGTCGAGCTGTATCAGGAGACCGCCGTCCCCACAGCGGGTGACGGCGCGCCGACCGTCGTGCTGAGTGGTTCGCTGGGCAGTGACCGGACGATGTGGACCCCGCAGGTCCCCGCGCTGCTCGGCGCGGGCTACCGGGTGGTGCGCTACGACCACCGCGGGCACGGCCTGTCCCCGGTACCGGAAGGGCCGTACGGCATGGCCGACCTCGGAGCCGACGCGGTGGCGCTGCTGGACGCGCTCGGGTGCGGGCAGGTGCACTGGGTCGGCCTGTCCCTCGGCGGGATGGTCGGGATGTGGCTTGCCCAGCACGCCCCCGATCGGGTCGCCAGCCTGGCGCTGTGCTGCACTTCGGCCGCGCTCGACCCGCAGCCGTGGTCGGAACGCGCCAGGCTGGTCCGCGAGCACGGCACCCGCGCGGTGTCCGAGGCGGTGGTCGGCCGCTGGCTGACCCCGGACTGCGCCACGGCACACCCGGAGACGGTGGAACGGCTGCGGCGCATGGTGGAGGCGACCCCGGACGAGGGGTACGCCTCGTGCTGCGCGGCCATCGGTGGCATGGACATCGCGGGCGGGCTGCCGGCCGTGTCCGCGCCGACGCTGGTGATCGCGGGGGAGCAGGACGTGGCCACACCCCCCGATCACGGGAGGCGGATCGCGGAGTCGGTGCCCGGCGCACGCATGGAGGTTCTCGACCCCGCGGCGCACCTGGCCAACGTGGAGCGGCCCGACGAGGTGAACCGGCTGCTGCTCGACCACCTGAAGGAGTTGCGATGAGCGACAGCGCGCCGACCGACCCGTACACCGACGGCATGGCGACCCGCAGGGAGGTCCTCGGGGACGCCCATGTGGACGGTGCCGTCGAGGCCACCACGGAGTTCACCCAGCCGTTCCAGGACTACATCACCCGGGCAGCCTGGGGCGCTGTCTGGTCACGGGACGGGCTCGACCGCAGGACACGAAGCTGCATCACGCTGGCTGTGCTGACGGCGCTCGGCTGCCACGGCGAGATTCCCATGCACGTGCGCGCGGCGCGCGGACACGGCCTGACACCCGCGGAGATCGCCGAGGTGCTGCTGCACACCGGCGTCTATGCTGGGGTGCCCGCCGCGAACGCGGCCTTCGCGCTCGCCGGGAACACGCTGGCCGAGCTCGGCGACCCCGAGGCGCAGGCGCGGGGGAACCCCGACGCGGGAGGTCACACCGACACACGCTGACCAGCATGGGCAGCCGGGACACGAGGGATCGGGATGGACGAGCGGGACTCCGACACGGAGCGCGGGACGCATCGCGTGCAGTCGCTGGAACGCGGGCTGGCGGTGATCAAGGCGTTCAACTCCGGCGCCGCGGAACTGACCCTCAGCGACGTCGCCCGCTCCACCGGTATGACCCGCGCGGCGGCGCGCCGCTTCCTGCTGACCCTGGAAGGGCTCGGGTACGTGCGTACCGACGGGAAGTACTTCTCGCTGACGGCCCGGGTCCTCGAGCTGGGGTACTCCTTCCTGTCGAGCATGTCGTTGCCCGAGGTCGCGCAGCCGCACCTCGAGCGGCTCTCCGCGGAGGTGCACGAGTCCAGCTCGGTGTCGATACTCGACGGCACCGATGTCGTCTATGTCGCCAGGGTGGCCGTGTCGCGCATCATGGCTGTGACGATCAATGTCGGCACTCGCTTTCCCGCGCACGCCACGTCCATGGGGCACGTGCTGCTGGCCGGGCTGGATGAGCGGGCGCTGCGCTCGTACCTGGACGAGGCGCGCCTGGACCGGCTGACCTCGCGCACCATCACCACCCCGGACGAGCTGGTCACCGAACTGCGCGCGGTGCGCGAGCAGGGCTGGGCCCTTGTCGACCAGGAGCTGGAGGAGGGGTTGCGGTCGATCGCGGTGCCGATCCGCGATCGGGGCCGGGAGGTGGTCGCCGCCGCGAACATCTCCTCGCACGCCAGCAGGACCACGCTGGAGTCGATGCGTGCCGAGGTGCTGCCGAGGTTGCGCGAGTGCGCCGCGCGGATCGAGGCGGACCTGGCCGTCACCGCCCCGCGCCGGGTGGGCGGGGGATAGGCGGCACGCCGGTCTCAGGTCCGCCACGCGGTCTCGCGCAGCAGGCGTAACCCGTTGAGCGCGACGAGGATCGTCGATCCCTCGTGGAACGCCACGGCCACCGGCAGCGGAAGGTGGCCGACGAGCGGCCAGGTCACAAGGGCCACGATGAACGAGGCGGCGATGGCGAGGTTGGCGACGACGAACCGGCGCGCCCGCCTGGACAGCCGGAGCACCGCGGGAATCGTGGCCAGCTCGTCACGCACCACCACGGCGTCGGCGGTGGTCAGCGTGAGATCGGCGCCGGCACGGCCCATCGCCATTCCGCAGCCTGCTGCCGCGAGCGCCGGGGCGTCGTTGACCCCGTCGCCGACGACAAGGACCCGCTCGCCCCGTGCCTCGCGCTGCCGCACCAGCTCGACCTTGTCCTCCGGCAGCAGCCCGGCATGCACCTCGCCGATGCCGACCTCGTCGGCGACGCTGCGCGCCGCCGTGTCGGCGTCCCCGGTGAGCAGGATCGGTGTGTTGCCGGTCAGCGCCGCGAGATCGTGCACCGTCTGCCGTGCCAGCGGGCGCAGCCGGTCGCCGAGCGCGAACAGGCCCGCTGGCACGCCGTCCACCACGACGAGCACCACCGTGGCCCCGGTCGCCGCCAGCCGCTCGACCTCGGTACGGGCCCGCTGCCGTGCCGTGCCGTCGCACCCGGCCAGCAGCGCGGCGGGGCTGCCGACCCGGACGCGCCGGGCACCGACCCGGGCGCGGACCCCGCGTCCCGGGAGCGCCTCGAACTCGGTGGCACGCGGTATAGCGATGCCGCGCTCGGTAGCGGCCCGGACCACGGCCCGCCCCAGCGGGTGCTCGCTCGGGTGCTCCGCCGCTGCCGCCAGGCGCAGCAGCTCGTGGGTGTCCGGCCCGCCCCCGGTGAGTACCTCGACGCCGGTGACCCGTGGCGTCCCCTCGGTCAGCGTGCCCGTCTTGTCGAAGGCGACGGTGGTCGTCGCCCCGAGCTGTTCCATGACCACGGCCGACTTGGCGAGCACGCCGTGCCTGCCCGCGTTGGCGATGGACGACAGCAGCGGCGGCATGGTGGACAGCACCACGGCGCACGGTGATGCCACGATCATGAACGTCATCGCGCGCAGCAGGGTGGGTTGCAGGTCCGCGCCGTAGGCCAGCGGCCCGAAGAACAGCGCGAGCGTCGCGGCCACCACGGCGACCGAGTAGCGTTGCTCGATCCGTTCGATGAACAGCTGCGCCTTGGCCTTCGTGGCCGATGCGTCCTCGACCAGCGTCACGATCCTGGCGAGCACGCTCGCCGAGGAGTCCCGGCTCACCCGTACGCGCAGCGTGCCCGCTCCGTTGAGGGTGCCCGCGAAGACCTCGTCACCGGCCGAGGCCGGCACGGGCAGCGGTTCTCCGGTGATCGAGGACCGGTCGACGTCACTGCGGCCGTCGAGGACCTCGCCGTCCGCGCCGATGCGCTCGCCGGGGCGCACGACGACCACGTCGTGGACGACGAGGCGGGCCGCGTCGACGCTCTCCTCGGTTCCGTCGGGGCGGAGCCGGCGCGCGCGATCCGGCGCGAGGTCGAGCAGGCCCCGGACCGAGTCCGCGGTGCGCCTGGTGGCCAGCGCCTCGAGCGCGCCGGAAACGGCGAAGATCACGATCAGCAGCGCCCCGTCGAGGATGTGGCCGATCGCTGCCGCGCCGAGCGCGGCGGCGATCATGAGCAGGTCGATGTCCAGCGTCTTCTCCCGCGCGGCGCGCAGGCCGTCGAGTCCGGGCCGCCAACCGCCGGTGGCGTAACAGGCCAGGTAGAGCGCCCACCACAGCCAGTCCGGTGCCCCGGCGAGCTGCGCGAGCGCCCCGGCGGAGAACAGGGCTGTCGCGGCGGTGGCCCAGCGCACCTCCGGCACCGCGACGGCGCGCGTGCGGCGGGATCGCGGTGCGGGGCTGTCTGCGGCGGGCGCTGCGGGGTCGGCCCGCGCGCTCGCCTGGTCTGTCGGGCTCACCTGGTCCTCCGAGTCGTGGCACAACGTCGCTCGGAAGAATATAGGATCATATGAACAGTTCTTCAACAATACCGGCTGTTAGTATTGCCGCGTGGGTCACGGAGTCCAGGGCGCGAGTCCGAGCGCCGCAGCGCTCGATGCCGACAGCGCCGTGACCGTCGCCGCCACCCTGCAGGCACTGGCGACGCCGAGCAGGCTGCTGATGCTCACCCGCCTGCGGCAGGGACCGTGCGCGGTGGGTGAACTGGCCGAGGCCGTGGACATGGAGCAGTCCGCGGTGTCCCATCAGCTCCGGCTGCTGCGCGCGCTCGGCCTGGTCTCGGGCAGGCGCTCGGGTCGCAGCATCGTCTACAGCCTCTACGACAACCACGTGGCACAGCTGCTGGACGAGGCGATCTACCATATCGAGCATCTCGGGCTCGAGGTCGAGGACGTGCCCACCGAGTCGGCGTGACCCGCGGCGAGACACGACACGGGAGTGGAGCCCAATGTGACGTTGGGCTCCCTCTATGGAGCCGAGGTCACCTTGGGCTCCACTCCCGAACCGGACTCAGCCGGACCAGGACGGTTCGTTGCCCGGCTTCCACTTGATGTTGCAGCCGATGCTCGGCCGCTGTTCCGGGTCGAGCGGCGCGCCCCTGAGCAGGGCCGTGACCGCACTGTCGAGTTCAGCACCGGTGACGGGTTCGTCGTTGCCGGGAGTAGCGGCGTCGAAGCGCCCCCGGTAGACCAGCCGCCGACCGGAGTCGAACAGGAAGAAGTCCGGGGTACAGGCGGCACGGTAGGCATGGGCCACCGATTGCGTGGGGTCCGAGACGTACGGAAACGTCCAGTTCCATTCGGTGGCGAACTCGACCATCTTCTCCGGGCCGTCCTCGGGGTGGGTGTCGGTGTCGTTGCTGTTGATACCGATCACCGAGACGCCGGAGTCGATCCATCGCGCGGCCGCCTGACCGAACGGCACCGCGATGTGAGCAACGAAGGGGCAGTGATTGCACAGGAAAGCGACCAGCGTGCCGTGCTGGCCCGCGACAGCGTCCAGTGACCAGATCTTGCCCGACGGGTCGGGCAGTGCGAAGTCCGGTGCATGGGTACCTAGCGTGAGCATGGTGGATTCGACACGAGCCATGGGCGTCACCGTACCGTGTCCGTGCCGCGTGCTGGCACCGTGCATCCGCCGCACCTCGGCGAGATCGTCGGCGGTGTCCACGTCGAAGGGAGTGCCTGCGTCGTCGCAGTCGACGGCGGTCACAAGCGTGGGGTTGGCACGCAGGAACCCGCGTGCACCGGAGTCGCCGTGCGCGTGTTCGGCGACGCCCGGCCAGACCGACCGGTCCAGCAGCACCGGGTTGCGTGTTACCCCCTGGTAGCGCGCGGCGGCCACCACCGCGCCCCCTGCGTGGGCCGCGCGCAGCCTGCGCAGCGCCTCCACATCGATGAGAGGCTGGTCGACGAGCGTGATGAGCACGGCGTCCACATCGGATGGCAGGGAGCGCAGGCCCGCGCGCAGCGAGGAGGCGAGGCCGTCCGCCCAGTCCTCGTTGGTCACCGGCTGCGTACCGCCGAGGTCGGCCACCGCGCGCACCCTCTCCGCCGCAGCACCGAGCACCACGTGGATCGGTGCACATCCCGCGTCGCGCAGCAGGGCGGTGCCGTGCTCGACGAGGGGCCTGCCGTCGAGCACGGCGAGTGCCTTGGGGCCGCCGAAGCGCGTACCCGCTCCGGCGGCGAGTAGCAGTCCCGCGACAGTCATGCGCGACCGTTCACCCGGATGCCGTCGAAGGCGATCCTGGCCACGGCATCGGCCAGCCCGGCGTCGTCGGCGTCGAAGCGCGGCCGGTACCACTCGATGATGGAGTTGACCATGCCGAAAAGCAGCCGGGCGGTGGTCGCGGGGTCGACGTCGGGCCGGACGTCACCCTCCTTCTCCGCCTGCCACACGAGCTCGCCCACGATACGGTCGAACTCCCGCCTGCGGTCGAGCGCGGCGCGCTCCACCTCGGTGTTGCCCCGCACACGCAGCAGCAGTGTGACGAAGGGCAGCTGCTCGACGAGCACGCGCACGCTGCCGCGCACCAGATGTTCCAACCGGTCGATGGCACGGCCGTCGGCAACCTCGGCGTCCGCGGCGACGGCGAAGAGCTCGTCGAGCGCCCTGTTGGTGCCCAGCCGCAGCAACTCCTCCTTGCTGTCGACGTGGTAGTAGATGGCCGACTTGGTGATGCCGAGCTTCTTGCCGAGGTCCTCCATGCTCGTGCCGTCGTAGCCGCGCTCGTTGAACAGCGTGACGGCGATGTGCAGGAGGGTTTCCTTGTCGTAGCCGGGACGCCCGCGCCGCCTGCCGCGGGTGCCCGCGCTACCGGGTGCTGTCGCCATGTCGCGCAGTCTCCCAGACTCTCGGGGCCGGCACGGTCAGTGACGTTGCGACTCGACGACCCGGCTGTGCCCGCGGAACTCCGCGACCACGTCGAGGTCGTCGGCGCGGCTGCGGTGCACCGTGACGTCGTAGATGCCGCTGCGGCCGAAGGTGGTGCGTTCGGAGGCGGTCGCGATCAGCACTTCCGAGCGGTGCACGGCCGCGACGAACGTGATCTCCGCGGCCGAGGCGACCGTCACGGGGCCGTGGCTGTTGCACGCGCAGGCGAAGGCCGTGTCGGCGAGCAGGAACACGTACCCGCCGTGCGCGATGTCGTGCCCGTTGACCATGCCGGGCAGGACGGTCATCCGCGCGACGGCCCTGCCGTCTGCTGCCTCGAGCAGCTCGATACCCAGCGATTGCGATGCCGTGTCCACGTCGAACATGGCATACGCCGCGTTCTCTCGCACCTGGCCCACCACTGTGTTGACCGAATGGACGGTTGGGAATAACTCAAGGGCAGTAAACGGAGTACCCGGTCCGGGTGTCAAGTGACCGGGCCGCGGAGCTGCCCGCGATCGCCTCGGCGGCCGCGCGGACCGCTTCGGCCGTGGCGGGCGTGTCGAGCTCGGACAGGGCGACCACGCCGACGCTCGCCCACGCGGGACCGTCCCCGGCGGGCAGGGCGGTGGCCAGCCCCCAGGCGCCAGGCTGGAGCTCGCCTGCCGTCACCGCGTAGCCGCGCTGCCGTGCCCTGGTGATCTCCTCGCGCTCGCCGGGCACGGGCAGGCGAGCGGCCAGGATGGCGACGCCCGCTGCGCTGACGGTGAGGGGATGGCGGGTGCCGAGCCGGTAGCTCACGTGCAGCTGCGCGTGCGGCGGCTCCACCACGCAGATGCCGACCGCCTCGTCCTGATCGGCGACGGTGAGGAACGCGGTCGCCGTGGTGTCCGCGGCGAGCCGGGTCAGGTGTGGCTCCGCGGCGGAGCGCAGGTCCGCGCGGACGGTACCGGCGAGCTCGACGAGGCCGGTGCCGAGCTGGTACCTGCCGTCGCCGGCGGTCGTGACGAGGTCGTGCGCGCGGAGCGTGCCGAGCAGCCGGTAGACCACCGTGCGATGCAGGTCGAGCGCGGAGGCGATCGCGGCAACGCCGAGACCCGCCGGGTTGTGGCGCAGCAGCTCGAGCACGCGCAGGCCGTTGCCCAGCGTTCGGGAGTAGGCGGCGTCGGCCGCGTTGACATCGGATGTGAGCTGGTTCACCATGACTCCTCGATAAGTGCGAAAGGCGCACTGTAGGAGCGAATATAGCACCTACCGCCCCCGTCACGACACCGGAGGTCGCTGTGGTCAGTGCGGAGATTCATCGCGTCGGCTCGGGAGAGCATCCCGTCATCGGGTTGCACGGGTGGTTCGGCTCGGCACAGGCGTGGCGACCGCTCCGGCCGCACCTGGACGGCGCCACCTTCAGCTACGCCTTCCCCGAGTACAGGGGATACGGGGCGCGGCGCGGCGTGACCGGCGAGTACTCCATCGCCGAGGCGGCATCCGACGTGCTCGCCGTGGCCGACGAGCTGGGCTTCTCCTCGTTCTCCCTGGTCGGGCACTCCATGGGCGGCAGCGTCATGCAGCGTGTCTACGCCGACGCGCCCGAGCGGGTCCGTTCCATGGTCGGTATCTCCCCTGTTCCGGCGAGCGGGGTCCCGTTCGACGAGCAGACCTGGCAGCTGTTCGCGGGCGCGGCAGCGGATCCGGGCAGCAGGCGCGCGATCGTGGACTTCACCACCGGTAACCGGTTGACCGGCGTCTGGGTCGACTCGGTGGTCGCGCACTCGCTGGAGTACTCCGACCAGGACGCCTTCGACGCCTACCTGCGAGCATGGTCGTCCACGGACTTCCATGAGGAGATCGACGGCAGCGACGTCGCCGTACAGGTGATCGTGGGCGAACACGACCCGGCGCTCGGCGAGGACACGATGCGGGCGACCTTCGCGGAATGGTACCCGCGCCTCGAGGTGGAGGTGATGGCCAACGCGGGGCACTACGCCATCGACGAGACGCCGGTCGCGCTGGCGACGTGCATGGAACGGTTCCTCGGGCAGCGGTGATGAGCGTGCCGGGAAGCGGTGAGCTCACCTCGCCGCCGAACGTGTTCGACCCGCGGATCTTCGCGGACGGTCCGCCACACGAACGGTTTCGCGTGCTGCGGGACGCGATGCCGGTGTGCTGGCAGGCCGAGCACGAGGTGCTCGACTGGCCCGCGGGCCCCGGGTACTGGGCGGTCACGCGCTACGCGGACGTCAGGCACGTGCTGCGCACCCCGGAGGTGTACTCGTCCTGGCTGGGTGCGACGCAGATACGCGACCCCGACCCCGAGGACCTGGCGTTCATCCGGCGCATGATCCTCAACATGGACGCCCCCGAGCACGTCCGGCTGCGACGCATCGTCGCGGGCGTGTTCACCAGGCGGAGGCTGGAGCACATCGCCGAGCGCATCGCCGCTCGCGCACGCTCGCTCGTCGACGCGGTCGCCGCGCGGGGGCACTGCGACCTGCCCGGCGAGGTCACCGACGACTTCCCGCTGGCCAATCTGGCCGAGCTGCTCGGCATGCCGGAGGCCGACAGGGGGCTGCTGCTGGAATGGACCAACCGGGTGATCGGTTACCAGGACCCCGAGCACGCGGAGGTGGTGCGCGACGAGGCCGGCACACCGGTCAACCCTCGCTCGCCGGCGATGCTGCGGGACATTTTCGACTACGCGCAGGACCTGGCCGCGCACAAGCGGCGGAACCCGGGCGACGATCTGATGACCGCGCTGGTGCACGCATCCGTCAACGGCAGGCAACTCGACGACGCCGAGCTGGAGATGTTCTTCTTCCTGCTGGTCATCGCCGGAAACGACACCGTACGCAGCGCGCTTCCCGGAGGGGTGCTCGCCCTGACCGAGCACCCGGACCAGTACCGGCTGCTGCGCGAGCGCCCCGAGCTGCTCCCGACCGCGGTCGAGGAGATGCTGCGCTGGCATCCACCCGTGCTCAGCTTCCGCAGGACAGCGGCCGTCGACACCGAGCTCGCCGGAACGCGGATCGCCGCCGGGGACAAGGTGGTCGTCTACCACGTCTCGGCGCACTTCGACGAGCGAGCCGTCACCGACCCGTTCCGCTTCGATATCACCAGGGACCCCAACGATCACCTGGCGTTCGGGCAGGGGCCGCACGTGTGCCTCGGCGCGCACTTCGGGCGGCTGCAGATGCGCCTGTTCTTCGAGGCACTGCTGCGCAGGTTGCCGCAGGTCGAACGGGACGGCCCCGTGACCCGGCTGACGTCGAACTTCATCAACGGCATCACGCACCTGCCGCTGCGCTGGTCACCCCCGTCCGGTGGGTAGCGGGGCGCCGGGTTCGGGTGCCGGGTTACTCGCCGCGCCGGTCGACCACGCGCCGGATCTTGCCGACCGAGCGCTCCAGGGTGTCCTCGTCGACGACGTCGATCCCGACGGAGATGCCGACGCTGTCCTTGACCCGTGCCGCCACCTCGGTGGCGGCTGCCGCCCTGCGTTCGGCGTCCGCATCCGGGCGGGCCTCGACCCGTACGGTCATCTCGTCGCGGCGGTCGCGTGTGGACAGCTCGAGCTGGAAGTGCGGTGCCAGGCCTCGCGTCCCCAGTACGATCTCCTCGATCTGGGTGGGGAAGACGTTCACCCCGCGAATAATGATCATGTCGTCGGAGCGTCCTGTCACCTTCTCCATGCGGCGCATGGCCGGTCGCGCGGTCCCGGGCAGGAGCCGGGTGAGGTCGCGGGTGCGGTAGCGGATGATCGGCATGGCCTGCTTGGTCAGCGAGGTGAACAGCAGCTCACCGTGCGCGCCCTCGCCGAGCACGCTCTCGTCGAACGGGTCGACGATCTCGGGGTAGAAATGGTCCTCCCAGATGTGCAGCCCGTCCTTGGTCTCGACGCACTCCTGCGCCACCCCGGGGCCGATCACCTCGGACAGCCCGTAGATGTCCACGGCGTCGATCCCGGCGCGTTCCTCGATCTCGGCGCGCATCCGTTCGGTCCAGGGCTCCGCCCCGAAGATCCCGACCCGCAGCGAGCCGGCCCGCGGGTCGATGCCCTGCCTGTCGAACTCGTCGAGCAGGGTCAGCATGTAGGACGGCGTGATCATGATGATCTCCGGCCGGAAGTCGGTGATCAGCTGGACCTGCCGGGCGGTCATACCGCCCGAGGCCGGTACGACGGTGCAGCCCAGCCGCTCGGCGCCGTAATGCGCACCGAGGCCTCCGGTGAACAGGCCGTAGCCGTAGGAGACGTGCACGAGCTGGCCGGGACGGGCTCCCGCGGCACGCATGGACCGGGCCACCATGGCGGCCCACAGGTCGAGGTCCTGCCGGGTGTAGCCGACCACGGTCGGCTTACCGGTCGTGCCGCTGGAGGCGTGCAGGCGGCGCAGGTCCTGCCGGGGTACGGCGAACATGCCGAAGGGGTAGTTGTCCCGCAGGTCGTGCTTGGTCGTGCAGGGGAACTTCGCGAGATCGTCGAGGGTGCGGCAGTCGGAGGGACGCACGCCTGCCTCGTCGAACCTGCGCCGGTAGAACGGCACGTTCTCGTAGGCGTGCCGCAGCGTCCACTGCAGACGTTCGAGTTGCAGCTCGCGGAGCTCCTCCCGGCCCATCCGTTCGGACGCATCCGGATCGTTCGACTGCCGCGCCGATGCCTGCGTCACGAGCGCCACCACCTCGGAAACTGACCGAACGGACGGTTATTGTCGAGCGCGCCCAGTAAAGAACCGACCGGCGCCGGTGTCAAGGGACCGCCTGCCGCTGCCCGACGGTCTTCCGTTCGTGGGGTGGCGGCGCTAAGATGAATTACTGAACGGGCGGTCGGTAATTCGTGTGGGAGGCTCGAGGTGAGCGATTCCGTGGGGCTGTTGCGCAGCTATGTCCAGGGCCGGTGGCAGGTGCCCGAGGACGAGGGCGCGCCGCTGTACCACGCCGCGACCGGAGCGGAGGTCGCACGCGTGTCGGCGACCGGGATCCCGGCGGCCGCCGCGTTGGAGTACGGCCGCCGGGTCGGCGGGCCGGCCCTGCGGGAGCTGACCTTCCACCAGCGCGGCGCGCTGCTCAAGGCGCTCGGATCCTACCTGCGGGAACACCGCGAAGGACTGTACGAGCGCTCGACGTGGACCGGCGCGACGCGCGGTGACGCGAAGTTCGACGTCGACGGGGGCATCGGTGTGCTGCTCGGCTACGCGAGCAAGGCCAAGCGGGAACTGCCGAACGACACCGTCTACACCGAGGGGGCTGTCGAACCGCTCGGCAAGGGCGGCAGCTTCCTCGGCCAGCACGTCGCCACGCCGTTGCACGGGGTGGCCGTGCAGATCAACGCGTTCAACTTCCCCGTGTGGGGGCCGTTGGAGAAGCTGGCTCCTGCGTTCCTCGCCGGGATGCCCAGCGTGATCAAACCCGCTGCCCCCACCGCGTACCTCACCGCGCGCCTCGTGGAGCTGATCATCGAGTCGGGGCTGCTGCCCGACGGTACCGTTCAGCTGATCTGTGGCGGCGCGGGCGAGCTGCTGGAGCAGGTCGGTTCGCAGGATGTCGTGTCGTTCACCGGCTCTGCTGCCACCGCCCAGAAGGTGCGCACGCACCCGACGCTGGTACGCAACGCCGTGCGGTTCAACGCCGAGGCGGACTCGCTGAACGTCTCGATTCTCGGTCCGGAGTCCGGGCCCGGTACGGCCGAGTTCGACCTGTACGTGCGGCAGCTGGTGACCGAGATGACGGTCAAGGCCGGGCAGAAGTGCACCGCCATCCGCAGGGCCCTCGTACCGGAAGCGCTGATCGAGCCGGTGACCGAAGCCGCTGTGGAGCGGCTGCGGGACGTGACCGTCGGGCATCCCGCCGATCCGTCGGTGGGCATGGGGCCGCTGGTGAGTACCGAGCAGCGTGCCGAGGTGCGCCGCTCGCTGAAGGCGTTGCGTGACGCGGGTCGGGTGGTCCACGGCGATCCCGAGTCGGTCGAGGTCACCGGCGCCGACGCCGAGCGGGGGGCGTTCGTCTCCCCGGTGCTGCTCCGCGCGGACCACCCCGAGCGTGCCGAGCCGCACGAGGTCGAGGCCTTCGGGCCGGTGGCCACGCTGCTCCCGTACTCGTCAGCCGCGCACGCCGTCGATCTCGCCGCGCGCGGCGGCGGCAGCCTGGCGGGCTCGGTGGTCACCTCCGATACCGACTTCGCGCGGGAGGTCGTCGTCGGCGCGGCGCCGTGGCACGGTCGCCTGCTTGTACTGGACGAGGCGAACGCGGCCGAGTCGACCGGGCACGGCTCGCCGTTGCCTGCGCTCGTGCACGGTGGTCCCGGCCGCGCCGGCGGCGGCGAGGAGCTCGGCGGGGTGCGGGGCGTCCTGCACTACATGCAGCGCACCGCGGTGCAGGCCGGTCCCGACGTGCTGACCGCTGTGACGGGACGCTGGATGCCGGGGGCGAGCAGGGCGGTCTCGCGGACCCATCCCTTCCGCAAGTCCCTCGCGCAGCTGCGGGTCGGCGACGCGGTGGTCGCGGGACCGCGCTCGGTCACGGCCGAGGACGTGGCGCACTTCGCGGAGTTCACGGGCGACACGTTCTACGCCCACACCGACGAGGAGGCCGCTGCGGCCAACCCGCTGTTCGGCGGGATCGTGGCGCACGGCTACCTCGTGGTGTCGTTCGCGGCCGGGTTGTTCGTCGCCCCTGAGCCGGGGCCCGTGCTCGCCAACTACGGGCTGGAGAACCTGCGGTTTCTGACCCCGGTCAAACCCGGTGACGAGCTGACCGTCTCGCTGACGTGCAAGCAGATCACCCCACGGACCGACGCCGATTACGGCGAGGTGCGGTGGGACACCGATGTCACCAACCAGGACGGTGACTCGGTAGCCAAGTACGACGTGCTGACCATGGTCGCCAAGGAGAACCCGGCATGACCACGACGGAACCGGACCGGAGCGAGCTGGAACGGCAGTTCGAGGACACGATCGGCAGGGACCAGCGGATCGAGCCGCGGGACTGGATGCCGGACGGGTACCGCTCGACGCTGGTGCGCCAGATCGCCCAGCACGCCCACTCGGAGATCATCGGGATGCAGCCCGAGGCGAACTGGATCACGAGGGCACCCTCGCTGCGGCGGAAGGCGATCCTGCTGGCCAAGGTGCAGGACGAGGCAGGGCACGGGCTGTACCTGTACTCGGCGACCGAGAGCCTCGGTGCGGACCGGTCGGAGCTGACCGGCAAGCTGATCAGTGGCAAGCAGAAGTACTCCTCGATCTTCAACTACCCGACGTTGACGTTCGCCGATGTCGGGGTGATCGGCTGGCTGGTCGACGGCGCGGCGATCTGCAACCAGGTGCCGCTGTGCCGTTGCTCGTACGGGCCGTACGCGCGGGCGATGATCCGCATCTGCAAGGAGGAGTCGTTCCACCAGCGGCAGGGTTACGAGCTGCTGATGACGATGATGCACGGCACGCAGGGGCAGCGGCGGATGGTGCAGGAGGCCACCGACCGCTGGTGGTGGCCGTCGTTGATGATGTTCGGACCGCCCGACGCGGACTCGCCGAACACGGCCCAGTCGATGGCCTGGAAGATCAAGCGGCATACCAATGACGAGCTTCGCCAGCGTTTCGTCGATATGACCGTGCCGCAGGCGGAGGCGCTCGGCGTGACCCTGCCGGACCCGCACCTTCGGTGGAACGCCGAGCGCGGGCGCTACGATTTCGGTGAGATCGACTGGACCGAGTTCACCGCCGTGATCAAGGGCAACGGCCCCTGCAACGCGCAGCGGGTGGCGCAGCGCAGGCGCGCGCACGAGGAGGGCTCCTGGGTGCGTGAGGCCGCTGCCGCGCACGCGGAGAAACAGCGGGCCCTGCGGCAGGTCCGGCCGGGGGAGGGAGCGGCATGAGCGGGCAGGCAGGCGATCGCGGCGATGCGAGCGGCGCGCAGTGGCCGCTGTACGAGGTGTTCGTACGCAGCAAGCGGGGGTTGAACCACGTGCACGTGGGCTCGCTGCGCGCCGCCGACGAGCGGATGGCGCTGCACCACGCGCGCGACGTCTACACCCGCCGTAACGAGGGCGTGAGCATCTGGGTGGTCGCCGCGGCCGATATCACCGCGTCCAGCCCGGACGAGAAGGACCCGTTCTTCGCGCCGAGCGGCGACAAGGTGTACCGGCATCCCACCTTCTACGACATTCCCGACGACGTGCCGCACATGTGAGGGGGTGGCCCGCTGTGTCCTTCGACAACGCCTACGAGGCGATCACCGAGCAGAACGACGCGCGCTGGGCGTTCGGGACCGGCTTCGACAGCCCGCTGTCCGGTGTGGACTCCGAGCTGCCCGAAGGGGTGGATCGCGCGGACCTCGCCACCTACAGCCTGATGCTCGCCGACGACGCCCTTGTCGTCTCGCACCGCCTGCAGCAGTGGTGCACGCACGCACCGGAGCTCGAGGAGGAGGTCGCGCTGGCCAACATCGCGCTGGACCTGCTCGGCCAGGCCCGGATGCTGTACACCCGCGCGGGCCAGGCCGAGGGCGGCGACCGTGCCGAGGACGACTACGCGTACTTCCGCACCGAGTCCGAGTTCGGCAACGTGCGGCTGGCCGAGCTCGACCAGCCGGACTTCGCCGTCCTTGTCGCGACCCTGCTGGTGTTCACGACATGGCGGCTGGCGCTGCTGCAGCGGATGACGGGCTCGCGCGACCCGGTGCTCGCCGCGATCGCGGCCAAGGGCATCAAGGAGGTCACCTACCACCGTGACTACGCGGCCCAGTGGGTGGTCCGGCTCGGGGACGGCACCGACTACTCGCGGCAGCGGATGCGCGACGCGCTCGAGGCCGTGTGGCCGTACGTGGACGAGCTCTTCGCCACGCATCCTGTCGAGCGGCGGATGGCCGAGGCCGGGGTCGGCGCCGACCCGGCGTCGCTGCGCGACGAGTGCGCCGCGGTGTTCGGCACGGTGCTGGAGAGCGCGACGCTCGAGGTGCCGCAGGTGTCGCCACGAGCAGGGGTCGCAGGCCGCGCGGGCAGGCACGGCGTGCACACCGAGTCGATGGGCTACCTGATCGCCGAGCTGCAGGCGGTTGCCCGGGCGCATCCGGAGGCGACATGGTGACCACCAGGGAGCACGCCCGCGCCGTGGCCGCGCGCGTGACCGACCCCGAGCTGCCCATGCTCACCCTGGCCGACCTGGGTGTGCTGCGCGACGTCACGGTCACGGCGGACGGGGTGGTCGTGACGATCACCCCGACCTACTCGGGCTGCCCTGCGCTGGAGACCATGCGCGACGACCTGGTCAGCGAGCTGCGGGCAGCCGGGTACCGGGACGTGACGGTACGCACCGCGTTACATCCCCCGTGGAGCAGCGACTGGATCTCCGAGGACGGCAGGCGCAAGCTCGCCGAGGCCGGCATCGCACCACCGGGCCCCGCGCCCGCGCACGGCCAAGGCCCGATCCCGCTGACCCTGCACACACCCCGCAGCCAGGTGCCGAGCGACGTGTGCTGCCCGTGGTGCGGCAGCGCGGAGACCGCGGAGCTGTCCAGGTTCGGCGCCACGGCGTGCAGGGCACTGCGCACATGCTCGACCTGCGCCGAACCCTTCGAACACGTCAAGGAGATCTGAGGTGACCGCCAGTACCAGCACCCGGACGCGCGTGCGGTTCCACACGCTCACCGTCGCCGAGGTGGAGCGCCTCTGCGCGGACGCGGTCGCGGTCAGCTTCGACGTGCCCGCCGAACTGGCCGACCGTTACGACTTCCGGCCAGGCCAGTCACTCGTGCTGCGCCGCAACATCGACGGCCGCGAGCAGCGCCGCAACTACTCGATCTGCGCCCCCGCCGGGGCCAGGCCCAGGATCGGGGTGCGGGAGATCCCCGGCGGGGAGTTCTCCCCGTGGCTGGTGCACCGGTTGCGGCCGGGGGACCGGCTCGAGGTCTCCACCCCGACGGGATCGTTCACCCCGGACGCCGCGACCGCCGCACACCACGCGCTTGTGGTGGCGGGGGCGGGCATCACGCCCGCACTGTCCATCGCCGCCTCGGTTCTCGCGGACGGGCACAGCACGGTCACCCTGCTCTACGGCAACCGGCGGAGTGACACCGTGATGTTCGCCGACGAGCTGGCCGATCTCAAGGACCGCTACCCGGAGCGTTTCGAGCTGGTCCACGTGCTGTCCAGGGAGCCGCGCGAGTCCGAGCTGCTGACCGGCAGGCTGGACGGGGCCAAGCTGCGGGAGCTGGTCCCGGAGCTGATGCACGTGCCAGAGGTCGACCACTGGTGGCTGTGCGGCCCGTTCGGGATGGTGACCGAGGCCGAAAGCGTGCTCGACGAGTGGGGTGTGCCCGGCGAGCGGGTGCATCACGAGCTGTTCTACGTCGGGGAGGAACCCCCCGAACCGGAACGGCACGTGGAGCCCGCGGTGTCCGGCGCGAGCACCGAGGTCACCGTGATCCTGGACGGCCGGTCGACCACGACGGCGATCTCACGGGAGACCCCGATCCTGGACGGTGCCCAGCGAAGCCGCCCCGACCTGCCGTTCGCCTGCAAGGGCGGGGTGTGCGGCACGTGCCGGGCCAAGCTCGTCGACGGCGCCGGATACATGCGACGGAACTTCGCGCTCGAACAGTCCGAGGTGGACGACGGTTTCGTGCTCACATGCCAGACGCTGCCCACCTCCGAGCGCGTCACCGTCGACTACGACACGTAGGGCGTGTCTCTCAATCCCGCGTACCTGCTGCGCGGGGCCGGCGAAGCGCCTCGCGGCGTTCTCGTCCGTGCTCGTCCCTACCGGGTGAAGACCACTACCGGCGACTCCTCGGTCTTGCGAGGCACTCCGCTGATCCCCGCTCGCGACGGAGGGGATCAAGAGACACGCCCTGGCTAGAAGATCGTGCGGACGGCGTCGATGACGCGGTCGGAGTCGTCGAGCACCGGGATCAGCGGCCACTTGTCGAACACGGTGCAGGGGTGGGACAGTCCCAGCTCGACGACATCGCCGACACCGAGCAGGCCGGGCTCGGTGTCGCAGAACCCGTGGTGGTCGTTGAGCTCGATGATCCGCGCCCGACCGTCAAGCGGCTCGCGAGCCCCCTCGCGATACACCGCGCGCGGCACGGGCAGGTCGATGTCGAACGAGACGTCGCGCTTGCCGGCACCCAGCAATGACCGGCCCGGTTCGGGGCAGGACAGCACGCGGGCGAAGCAGGACAGCGCGGGACGCAAGGGGTCCCGGTCGGCCGCCGCGCGCAGCGGCGAGCTGCGCTCGTACAACAGGTCGTCGTGCGCGAGGTAGCAGCCGGACCGGATGACGAACCGAACCGGGCGAGACAGCGGCGGTATCGCGGCGAACGCCTCGGCGACCAGGTCCGGGTAGGCGCTGCCGCCCGCCGTCACGAGCACCTCGCCGTTCGCCGCGAACACGCCGCGGGCGTCCGCCCGCACGACGAGGTCGGTGAGCCGCGCGAGCCAGTCACGCGCCACCTCGGGCGCCTGCCCGTCCCGCGCCTGGGGCAGCGCACCCTCGTACCCTTCGATCCCGGCCAGATCCACCCGGGGACTGGCTGCGACGCGCTCGGCCAGCTCGAGCGCGTCGCCGGTGCCGCGTACCCCGGTGCGGCGCCCCGCGACGCCGAGCTCGAGCAGCACGGGCAACGGGCGTTCGGCACGCTCCATGTGCCGCTCCAGCACCGCGAGCCCCTCGGCGGAGTCGACGAGGCAGAGCGGCTCGAAGGCCGGCTCGGCCAGCGCGCCGGCCAGCCAGCCGAGCTGGGCGGGCTCGACGACCTCGTTGGCGATGAGCACGCGTGGTACGCCGCAGGCGTGCATCACTCGTGCCTGTGCCACGGTGGCCGCGGTCAGCCCCCACGCGCCGCGGGCCAGCTGGGCCGACCACAGTCGCGGGGCCATCGTGGTCTTGCCGTGCGGAGCGAGCTCGACGCCGTGCTCGGTGCACCAGCTCGCGAACCGGTCGAGGTTGTGCGTCAGCGCGCTGTCTCGCAGCACGACGGCGGGCAACCACAGGTCGTCCAGCCGCCAGCCCGCGGAGCGTGCGCCCGCGGCCGTCGCGGGGCTGGCGGGCAGGCTGCGCGCGGGTACCGGTTCCGCGTCGAGCTCGGCCAACCGGTCCGCGGGCAGGGCACCGCCGGGGTGGCGCCGCGGGGATCGTGCGGGGTCGGTCATGCGCGTGCTCCTCGCGGAAGGGGCTCGTCACGTCGGAAGCGACCCTGTTGCGTGGTCGCCAGTACAGTGTGCGACATTCGCGCCGAACGGGGCCGGTCGCTCGGTGCCCCGCGATCCCGCAGTGCGCCCCGAACGCCCGCACCGGCCGTGAGGAGCTGGCATGGACCCGACCACGACACCTGCCACGGAACCCGCTGCCGACTGGACGGGGTTCTTCGCCACCCATCTCGACCCCGTGCCGCTCATCGTGATCCTTCGTGGCCTGTCCGAGCGGGACGCGGTAGCCGCTGCCCGCGAGGCGTGGGATGCGGGGGTCCGGCTGGTCGAGGTCACCCTCGAGAGCGAGGCGGGACCGGCGGTGCTCGACGCGGTCGTGCGTGCTGCCCCCGGCGGACTGCCCGTGGGTGCCGGCACCGTCACCACCCCCGAGCGCCTCGACGCGGCGGCAGCGGCGGGCGCCCGGTTCGCCGTCGCGCCCGGCCTCGACACGGACACCGTGGCGGCCGCGGGCCACCGCGGCATACCGTTCCTTCCGGGGATCGCCACGCCGACCGAGGCCGGGCAGGCGCTGCGACTCGGCGTCGCCACCGTGAAGGCGTTCCCCGCATCGACCCTCGGGCCCGACTGGGTACGGGCGCTGGCCGGGCCGTTTCCCGAGCTAAGCGTGATCGTCACCGGCGGCGTCACCACCGATACCGCACGGGCGTACCTGCGGGCGGGGGCCGCCGGTATCGGGGTCGGCGGCGCCGTCACCGGCGGCGGGCTCGCCGGCCTGGTGAGGACGGTGCGGACGCCGGGGTGAGTACGTGCACGCCGCGGCCGCCACGCGCGCACGGCAGGTGCCGTGAGCCCGCCGGAGCGGGCCGTGGGAGGCCGGCCGGCTCGGCGGGGACCGGCCTCCCACGAGCTTCCACGAGCGCGGCCGCTTACTCGGCAGCCGCACCGCGTTCGGCACGTACCCGCCGCGCCGCGGCGACGAGATTGCGCAGCGCGGGTTCGACCTCCGCGTACCCCCGTGTCTTGAGACCGCAGTCGGGGTTGACCCACATCCGGTCGGCCGGCACCGCACGCAGCGCCCTGCGGAGCTGCTCGGCGACCTCGTCGACATCGGGCACCTGCGGGGAGTGGATGTCGTACACGCCGGGCCCCACGCCGCGGGTGAATCCCGCCGCGCCCAGGTCGTCGAGTACCTCCATGCGCGAGCGCGCGGCCTCGATGCTGGTGACGTCCGCATCGATGGCCTCGATCGCGGGCAGGATGTCGCCGAACTCCGAGTAGCACATGTGCGTGTGTATCTGGGTCGCATCCGAGATCCCCGACGTGGCCAGCCGGAACGACTCCACGGCCCAGTCGAAGTAGGCCTTGTGCTCGGACGAGCGCAACGGCAGCAACTCGCGCAACGCGGGCTCGTCCACCTGGATCACCCGGATACCGGCCGACTCCAGGTCGCGTACCTCGTCCCGGATCGCCAGGGCGACCTGCCGCGCGGTGTCCGCCAGCGGCTGGTCGTCCCGCACGAACGACCAGGCCAGAATGGTGACGGGTGCGGTGAGCATCCCCTTGACGGGCTTGTCCGTCAGTGACTGCGCGAATCCGGCCCACTCGACGGTCATCGGGCGGGGCCGGGACACGTCGCCGTACAGCACGGGGGGCCGCACGCAGCGCGATCCGTAGGACTGCACCCAGCCGTGCTCGGTCGCGGCGAACCCGTCGAGCTGCTCGGCGAAGTACTGCACCATGTCGTTGCGTTCGGGCTCGCCGTGTACCAGGACGTCGAGCCCGATGTCCTCCTGGAGCCGGATCACCCGCTCGATCTCGGCACGCATGGCCTGCCGGTACTCCTCGGAGCCGATCCGGCCGGCACGGTAGGCCGCACGCGTCCTGCGGATGTCGCCGGTCTGCGGGAACGAGCCGATCGTGGTGCTCGGAAGCTCGGGCAGCCGCAGCGACGCGTGCTGGGCCGTCGCGCGATCGGCGTAGCCGCCCCTGCGGGTGTGCTCCGGGCGCAGGGCGTCGAGCCTGGCGCGCACGCCGGGCTCGCGCAGGTCCGTGGCGGCTGCCCGTGCACGCACTGCGGCGCGGGCGGTGCCGAGCTGCTCGCCGACCGCGCCCGTGCCCTCGTGCAGTGCCCTGCCGAGCAGGACCACCTCGCCCAGCTTCTGCCTGGCGAAGGCCAGCCACCCGCGCAGCCGATCGTCGAGCCCGGTCTCGAACTCGACGTCGTACGGCACGTGCAGCAGCGAGCAGGATGTGGATACGCCGACGTGCCTGGCCGTGCCGAGCAGCGTGGCCGCTTTGGACAGTGCGGTGTCGACGTCGGTGCGCCAGATGTTCCGCCCGTCGACCACACCGGCGAGAACTTCCTTGTCCTGGACTCCCTTCTCGGCGGCGAGGTAGTCCACCGCGGAGGGGTCGGAGACCAGGTCGACGGCGAGCGCGTCGACCGGCGAGCGTGCCAGTGTCCCCAGCGCGGGGCCGAGGTTGCCGAAGTAGCCCGCGACAAGCAGACCCGGGCGCTCGGTCAGCTCCCCGAGTGCCTCGTAGGACCGTGCCAGCGCGTCGAGCTCGTCCTGCGTGCGATCGGCCGCGAACGCGGGCTCGTCGAGCTGTACCCACTGCACACCCTCGTCGTGCAGCGTGCGGAGCAGGTCCGCGTAGGCCCGCAGCAACGGCTCGAGCAGCCGCAGGGGGTCGAAGTCCTGCGGCACGCCTTCCGCGGCCTTGGACAGCAACAGGAACGTCAGCGGGCCGACGAGCACCGGTCGTGTCTCGTAGCCGAGCGCGCGGGCTTCCCGGTACTCGTCGAGCGGCTTGGACCCGGCGACGGTGAATGTGGTGTCCGGCCCGAGCTCGGGCACAAGGTAGTGGTAGTTGGTGTCGAACCACTTGGTCATTTCGAGTGGCTGCGCGCCGCGCGCACCGCGTGCTGCCGCGAAGTAGGTGTCGGTTGTGGACAGGCCGAGTTCGGTGACGCGCCGTGGCAACGCACCGAACAGCGCGGCGGTGTCGAGCACGTGGTCGTAGTAGGAGAAGGTGTTCGACGGGATACTGTTCAGCCCTGCTTCGGCGAGCTCCCGCCAGGTGTCCTGCCGCAGGCCTCGTGCCGTGCGGTGCAGCTCGGCTTCGTCGATGCGCCCGGACCAGTAGCCTTCCAGCGCACGCTTCAGTTCGCGGTCGGGGCCGATCCGGGGGTAGCCGAGTACGGTCGTGCCGATTCGAGTTCTCTCACTCATCGCTCTCTCCCTCGCGAGCTCATCGGATGAGGCCCAGCCGTACGGGGAAAGCGAGACGGCGCGGATGGTGGACAAGCCAGCCGCGTTGCGTGTCGTCGCGCCCACCCTCGAGGCTCGGACTCCCGCTCACCGGCCGGTGAGCGCACCACGGGCAGGTATTCGGACTCGTGGGCACTGACCTGTCCGGCCCGACCTAGTGGCCGTCGCTTCCCGGATGTCCATCCAGTGCTTTACCACGGCGTCGCGCACCGTGGTGACGGCGTTCGTTCCCACTCACCGCTGCGGGGCAGTCCCGGATTCGCACCGGGTTCCCTGTTGCCTCCCCACCGGTCGACGCCGATGCGCGCCGGTGGGGAACCAGTGGCACGCCCGAGCCTAACAGCACGATCGGTCGGCGCGAGTCGAGTGTCGCGTGAGCTGGACCACGTAGAAACGGGGTGCATCCCGTCGTGGATGCACCCCGTTTCTACGTATGCCCGGAGCGGGCGGCTACCCGCTGAGCTCACCTGCCTTGAGGTCCTCGACGAAGTCCGGGTTGTCCTCGAGCCACTGCTCGACCGACTCCTCGTTCTTCTCGCCGTCGTTCTGGTTGAACATGATCTCCTCGAGCGAGCTGAGCTGCTCGAGCGTCATCGTGAAGTTGCCGGCCCACTCCGCGACCTCGGGGTAGTCCTCGGAGAAGCCGTCGCGCCCGAACAGGTGAATCTCCTCGGGGTCGCCGAGCGCGTTCTCGGGGTCCTCGAGGTCCTTGATCGGGAATGCCTCGTAGGCCCAGTGCGGCCGCCACAGCGTGACCACGACGTTCTCACCAGAGTCGATGGCACCCTCGAGCTCGGCGAGCATGGCCGGGGTGGAGGACTCGGCGAACTCCATGTCCTCCAGACCGTAGGTCGGGATCACCTCTTCCTTGGTGATCCGGGTGAGACCCGCGCCCGGCTCGATGCCCACGATCTTGTTGTTGAACTCGTCGGCGTTGTCGGCGAGCTCCGTCAGCGAGTCGATCGGCGCGTCCTCGTTCACCGCGATCGTCAGCGGGGCATCGTCGTACCAGGTACCGAGGTCTTCCATGTCCTCACCCAGGTCGGCCCAGTAGTCCTCGTGCGTGGACGGCAGCCAGGCGTCCGTCGAGAAGTCGTACTGGCCCTGGGAGACGGCCTGGTAGATGGGGCCCGGGTCGGCGGTCTCGTAGGTGACGTTGAAGCCCTCTTCCTCGAGGATGTGTCCCCACAGGTAGGAGGAGGCGATGCCTTCCTCCCAGCCGCTGAACACGCCGATGGTGATGTCCTGTCCTTCGCCGACGCCGTTGCCGTCACCGTTGCCTTCCTCGGCCCCGGTGTCACCGTTCTCGCCACAGGCGGCGAGGACGAGGGCACTCGCGGCGAAGCCCGCGATCAGGCCCATAGACCTCTTGCGGAATCCCGTTCTCATGATGACCTCCTTCGAGCGCCGCTGGGACGCTGACGTCGAGACGTTTCGCGGTGGGGTGTCACGGTGACATCCCGGATCGGGGTTGTCATGCCGCCTCCTTCTGGCGGGCGACCGTCGATCGGGTCCCGAGGCCCGCTGTCACCCGGTCCAGGAAGATCGCCAGGATGACCACGGACAGGCCGGCCTCGACACCGAGAGCGACGTCTATGCGAGAGATCGCCGACAGTACTTGCTGCCCGAGGCCGGGACCACCGACGAATCCCGCCAGCACGACCATGGACAGGCCGAGCATGATCACCTGGTTGATGCCCGCCATGATCGTGGGAAGCGCGAGGGGTAGCTGGATCTGCCGCAGGATCGCGTTCGGCGGGCTTCCGAACGCGTGACCGGCTTCGACGACCTCGGCGTCCACCTGCCGGATCCCCAGTTCGGTCAACCGCACGCCGGGGGGCATCGCGAAGATGATCGTCGCGACGATGCCGGGCACCACACCGACCGTGAAGATCACGACGGCCGGGATGAGGTACACCAGTGGTGGCATCGTCTGCATGAAATCCAGCACGGGGCGGATCGCGTTACTGAACGCCCGTGAGCGGGAGGCCAGAATGCCCAACGGGATCGCGATGATCGTCGCGACGGCGCCCGCGACCAGTACCAGGGCCAGCGTCAGCATGGCCTGTTCCCACTGATCCATCAGCGCGATGAGGAACAGCCCGAGCGCGGCGATGATCGCGAAGGTCCCGTTACGGGCCAGCCCGCCGAGTACGGCGAGGATGATGATCATCAGCCAGGCAGGCGCGAAGTTCAACGTGGACTGCAGCCCCTCGAAGGTCTCTTTCAGGACGGTGCCGACGAGGTCGAACAGGGGGCCGAGTACCGTGATCAGCCAGTCGATGAAGCTCTCGACCCAGTCGCCGAGCGGGATCCGCCACTCATCCATGGTCCACCTCGCTCACATCGCCATCCGGCTGCGTGCCGGATTCGGTGGTGCCTGCCGCTTCCTCGCCCGCCCGCAACTTGGCCATCGCCGTGAGCAACGTTTCCCGCACGATGGCCCCCACCAGGCGATCGCGGGAGTCGACGACGGCAACGGGCATCGCGGACCGGGCGCTGGCGTCGAACACGTCGACGAGCACCGTGTCGGACTTGACGGTGGTGGCCTTGGAATCCAGCACCTCGCGCAGCGAGTCACCGCTACGCTGCAGGGCTGAGGCGGCCGCCTCAGCGCCGACCACCCCGAGCAGTTGCTGGTCGCTGCCGACGACGAACGCCGCGTTCACCTGCCCTTCGCGCATCGCGTCCAGGGCAGCCTGCGGGCCGGACGTGTCCGAGACGACCGCACGTGGTGTATCCATCACCGCCGATGCCGTCAACACCCGGGTGCGGTCCACATCCTGTACGAACTGCGCGACGTACTCGTTGGCCGGCTGGTTGAGGATCTCCTCGGCGGTGCCGATCTGCTCGATGCGGCCCGCCCGCATCATCGCGATCCGGTCGCCGAGCCGCATCGCCTCGTTCAGGTCGTGGGTGATGAACACGATCGTCTTGCCGAGCCGGTGCTGCAGCTCGACGAGCTGGTCCTGCATCTCGCGCCGGATGAGGGGGTCGAGCGCGGAGAACGCCTCGTCCATGAGCAGGACCTCGGTCTCCGAGGCGAGCGCGCGAGCGAGGCCGACCCGCTGCTTCATACCGCCGGACAGCTGCGCGGGTAGCCTGCTTCCCCATCCCGCCAGGCCGACCATCTCGAGAGCCTCATCGGCCTTGGCCAGGCGGGTCCGCCTGTCCACGCCACGCACTTGGAGGGCATAGGCGGCGTTCTCCCGCACGGTCCGGTGCGGGAAGAGCGCGAAGTGCTGGAACACCATGCTCATGTGCTGGCTGCGTATCCGCCGCAGGCCGGCTGCGTCCAGCGTGGTCACGTTCTCGTCACCGCAGTGGACCTCTCCGGCGGTCGGTTCGAGAAGCCCGTTGAGCATCCGGATCAGGGTGCTCTTGCCCGAGCCGGACAGGCCCATCACGACGAAGGTCTCACCAGGGGGGACCTCGAAGTTCGCGTCGATCACCGCGGGGGTGACACCGCTGGACGCGACGTCTTCGCGAGATTCTCCTTCCCTGAGTCGCCGTACCGCGTCCTCGGGCCGGCGGCCGAATACCTTGTACAGCTCCTTCGCGCGTATCGCGCTCACCTGGCACCTCTCGTCGGACGGTCACGCGCGGCACGGGTCGCTGACCGGAGGCTGTTCGCCGGCCGGGCGCCCGGAAGTACGGGAACCACCCGACGGTCGCGACGCGCCGTCGGCATGCGTTCCCTAACAGGCTATTCACTCTCAAGGCCGAGGTTAGTCACCTCGCGATCGCTCTGCAGCCCGGCGTCCGGCACCAGTGTTATTGATGTTCAGACTGAAGGTAGATCGCAATCCAATCGCAATCGGACATCCTGTAACACCCGCGATCAGCTCGCCCGGTGTGCGCGGTATGACGTTTTCACTCCATCTGTCGGACTGCCCGCGTGATTCAGCACCCCACGGGGGTGACGATCACGTCGAGGTTCCGGGGACCGTGCACGCCCTCGACACGGTCGAGCTCGATGTCGCTGGTGGCGCTGGGCCCGCTGATGAAGGTCAGGGGGCGTAGCGGGTCCAGCGCGGCCAGCGCCTCGGCTACCGTGCCGACGATCTGGTCGGTGCGCACCACGCAGACGTGATGGTCGGGGATGAGGCTGATCGCGCGGCGGCCCTGGTCGGCCCCGGCGTCCAGCACGAGAGTGCCCGTCTCGGCGATGGCCACGGCGCATCCGGTGACCGCGGCGTCCGTGCGGTCGAGCTCGCCGATGCCGAGCCCGGTGTCGTCGACCAACCCGATCGAGGCGGTGCCGGGGCGCCACCGCGCGGGCAGGCCGCGTGCCACCACTGCACTGCTGGCACCGCGTGCTCGCAGGACCTCGGCGATGATCTCGGCCGGGGTGTGCTCCGGAGTAGCACGGTGTACCCGCGCGGTGTACTCGGCGAGCCGCTCGCCGAACATCTCGGCGAGATCCGCGGTGCCGGCGTCCCGGCTGTGCTGCCGGTACTCGCGGGGCACCTGGCGCACGGCGGGCTCGTCGGCGAGCGCCGCGCGGACGCGTGCCAGGATCTCGCTGCGCGCGCTCACCGGGCACCACCGCCGTTCCGGCGGCGCGCCGCCCACCACTGACGGAACGTGCGCCGCGGCGGCGCGGGCAGGTCACGATGGTCGGTCCAGCCGGACAGTGGCGGTGGCAGTCGCCGGAACCGCCCGCCGCGGGCACCGAACCTGGCGAGCCGCATCAGCCGCCGGGCCGCGGTGAACCTGCCTGCCGAGGACATGAGCCAGGCGAGCAGGCGCATCGTGGCGCGTTCGGTCCGGTGCCCGGACCGCGTCGCCTGCCCGCGCAGGTGCACGAGCACCGAGGGGATATCGATCTTGACAGGACAGACGTCGTAGCATGCCCCGCACAGTGTGGACGCGAACGGAAGGGACGCGTTGGTGTCGTCTGCGTCCATTCCGGTCAGCAGCGGCGACAGGATCGCCCCGATAGGACCGGGGTAGGTGGAACCGTAGGCATGCCCGCCGGTGCGCGAGTAGACCGGGCAGACGTTCAGGCAGGCACTGCACCGGATGCAGTGCAGCGCCTGCCGCCCCACATCGTCGGCCAGGGCACGGGTGCGCCCGTTGTCCAGCAGGACCAGGTGGAACTCGCGCGGACCGTCCGGGGCCCCGCCCTCGCCGTGCACCCCCGACCACATCGAGGTGTAGGGGTTCATCCGCTCACCCGTGGATGATCGCGGCAGCAGCTGCAGGAAGATCTCGAGGTCACGCCATGTGGGTACGACCTTCTCGATACCCATGACGGTGATGAGCGTGTCCGGCAGCGTCAGGCACATGCGACCGTTGCCCTCGGACTCGACCACGCACAGCGTCCCGGTCTCGGCGACCGCGAAGTTCGCCCCGCTGACCGCCACCGGGGTGCGGAGGAACTTCTCGCGCAGGTACCTGCGCGCGGCCTCGGTGAGCGCGGCCGGGTCGTCGCCCAGGTCGGTGGGCGGCCTGCCTTGGTCGTCGCGCATGTGCTCGGCGAAGATCTCGGCGATCTCCCGCCTGTTCCGGTGAATGGCGGGAACCAGGATGTGGCTGGGTCGGTCGTTGTCGAGCTGCACGATCAGCTCGGCGAGGTCGGTCTCGGTCGCGGTGATGCCCGCGGCGTCGAGCGCGGCGTCCAGCCCGATCTCCTGGGTAGCCATCGACTTGACCTTGACGACCTCGCGCGCGCCCTGCCGTCCGGCCAGCTCGGTGACGATCCGGTTCGCCTCCTCGGCGTCCCTGGCCCAGTGCACCACGCCACCGCGAGCCTGCACGGCCGACTCGAGTTGCTCGAGCAGTTCCGGGAGGCGGGCGAGCGTATCGGCCTTGACGGCACTTCCCGCGGCGCGCAGCTCCTCCCAGTCGGGTACCTCGTCGACCACGGCCGAGCGTTTCGCCCTGATGGCCCCTGTCGCGTGCGCCAGGTTGTCCCGGAGCTGCCGGTTGCCGAGCGCCTGCCGCGCCGCGTCCGGGAACTCCGCGGCTCCCCGCAGGTTGCCGTGCCCGCCGGGTAGCTCCGGCATGCCGAGGAACGCCGTGCTCACAGCGCATCGGTCCCTTCCGTGCTCGCCAGGATCTCCGCGAGGTGGACGGTGCGCACCGGCGTGCGCGACCGGGACAGCCCGCCGCCGATGTGCAGCAGGCACGAGGAGTCGGCCGCCGCACACACCGAGGCGGCCGTCGAGCGGATGTTGGCCACCTTGTCGGCAAGGATCGCACCGGAGGTGGCCGAGTTCTTCATCGCGAACGTGCCGCCGAACCCGCAGCATTCCTCGGCGGCGGGCAGCTCGACCAGGTCGATGTCGCGGACGTGCCGCAGCAGGGTGAGCGGCCGGTCACCGACACGCAGCATGCGCAGCGAGTGGCAGGTGGGGTGGTAGGTGACCCGGTGCGGGTACCGCGCGCCGACGTCGTGCACCCCGAGCACGTCCACCAGCAGCTCGGAGAGCTCGTAGGTACGCGCGGCCAGCGCGTCCGCCCGCTCGGCCAGTCCGGCGTCGCCCCGGCTGCGGGCCACGACGGCGTGCTGGTGGCGGATCGACCCCGCGCACGAGGCCGACGGCAGCACGACGGCGTCGTAGCCGCCGAAGGTGTCCGCGTGGTGCCGGATGAGGCGCATCGCGAGATCCGGGTACCCGGAGTTGATGTGCATCTGGCCGCAGCAGGTCTGCTCGGCGGGAAAGTCCACCTCGTGGCCGAGCCGCTCCAGCAGCCGCACGGTCGCCCGAGCCGCTCGCGGGGCGATGGTGTCGGCGACGCAGGTGGCCAGCAGCGCGACTCGCATGCGTTCGCCTCCCTCTCCGCGGCCGGTACGGGCACGAGCATAGCGACATACCGCCTGCCGGTGGGCAGCCCCGAACGACGCCGCACCGGGGACCGGCTCCGGGGTGTGCCCGGTGCCGCCGGTGACCGGCCACGTGCCGGACCGGGCGCGGGTGACGGCGCCGAGTATTCGTAGCATTCCGCACGAAGCGGCGACAGCCGTCGAGCTGTGGGCGACAATCGGGGGCGGACCGTAGCCACTGACGACCGGCCGCTGTCCGGGCCGGGGCGCCGGCTCCGGGCGGCATGCGGAGGCCCGGATGCCGATGTCGCGTGTGCCCCGCCGTCCGGCCAGCACCCGGAAGGCCATCCTCGCGGTCGCGGCAGGAATCCTGCTGCTGGTGGCGATCTTCCTGCCGGACCGTTCCGCCCCGGACGGTGCCGCGCTGACCGAGCTGCTGCTGCCCGGGGAGCTTTCCGGCGACCGGGACCCGGCGCGTGAACAGGGCCGTGCGGAGGTGACGCTGCCACCCCTGCCGGGAACCCTGCCCGGACAACCCCGGCCGGCCGCAGGCTCGCTGGATGTCCCTGTGGGTGAGCTGCAGCCGGTGGCCGAGTGGGTGCACGTTCCGCTCGTGGGGCCGTCACCGGGTGGTGCGGGGTCACTGCGGGTGCCGTTGCCCGGGCTGGCCCCCACGACAGCACGGCTCGAGCCACCGATGCCGGGGAGTCTGGCACGGGAGGGGTACCCGACGGCTGTGCGCCCCGACGCCGGTGCCGAGGCAGCCGGGTCCGGCCGGGCGGACGGGGCGACGGCGGCCCGCCGTCCGGAGGAGAGACCGGCCACGCAGTGGGGGATCGATGTCAGCGGCTGGCAGGGAGACGTCGACTGGCAGCGCTGGTGGGAGGAGGGCAAGCGGTTCGCCTACGTCAAGGCCACCGAGGGCACGACGTTCACCAACCCCTACTTCGCGCGGCAGTACAGGGGGGCGCACGAGGTCGGCATGATCCGGGGGGCGTACCACTTCGCGCTACCCGACCGCTCGGGTGGGGCCGCGCAGGCCAGGCACTTCGTGGCCAACGGAGGGCACTGGCTACCGGACGGCCGGACGTTGCCGGGGGTGCTGGATATCGAGTTCAACCCGTACGGCGAGACCTGCTACGGCAGGTCCCCGTCCGGCGTGGTCGGCTGGATCGAGGAATTCGCAGACACCTACGAGAGCCACACGGGACGGTCCCCGGTGATCTACACGAACACGATGTGGTGGCGGCAGTGCGTCGGCCAGGACCGGGATCTCGAGCTTGACAATCCACTATGGATCGTGCGCTACGCGACCGAGACAGGCGAGCTTCCCCCGGAATGGGACGACTACACGTTCTGGCAGTACACGACGGACCCGCTCGACTCCAACGAGTTCAACGGGAACTACCGTGATCTCGTGGAGCTGGCAGGCGGTTGGGGCGCCGAGGACGTGCCCGCCGACGGTTCGCGCTAGCGGCCGGTAGGGGCGAGCCGAAGGGGGCCTCGGGTACAGCATGTGTACCGAAGGGGCCCCTCGGCTCGCCGCACCAGCGGTGCCGCCGACGCCGAACGAACCACGTAGGTCCCCGAGGACCGGTGCCACGGCGGCGATCGGCCCGCGCAGGTTGAGCGCGACCAGGATCACCGCCGCCAGCAGGACCCACGACCGCAGCCGGGTAGGCGCGCCGGGGGCACCGGCAGGCACCACCATCCGCGCCAGCGCCGACAAGCCCCTCACGAGGGGTGTTCGGTGTCCGGTTGTGGTCGGTAGCCGTTCTTGGCGTGCTGTACCAGCTCGTAGATGGCCGCCCGCAGCTCGGCGAACTGGGGGAGTGAGCGGGTGGTGATCTGGTCACGTTCGTCGGGAAGGGTGATGGGGACGTCGTCGAGGACGACGGTGGGGGAGGCGGACAGGACGACGACGCGCTGGCCGAGGTAGACGGCTTCGTCGATGTCGTGGGTGACGAACAGGACGGTGACTCCGAGGCGTTGCCAGAGTGCGCGGACGAGGTCCTCGAGCTCGCCTCGGGTCTGGGCGTCGACAGCGGCGAAGGGCTCGTCCATCAGCAGGACTTGTGGCTCGTAGGCCACGGCCCTGGCGATGGCCACACGCTGCTGCATCCCGCCGGAGAGCTCCCAGGGGTGGGCGTCGCGTGATTCGGTCAGCCCGACCGCGTCGAGTGCCTCGGTGACGAGGCGTTTCCGCTCGCCACGGGGGACCTTCTTCTCCTTCAGCGGGAGCTCGACGTTCTGCCAGGCGGTCAGCCAGGGGAACAGGCTGCGCCCGTACTCCTGGAAGACCACCGCCATGCCGCGGGGCGGTTCGGTTACCGGGGCGCCGTTCAGCGTTACGGCGCCCGTCGTCGGTGCCAGCAGGCCGGACACGCAGCGCAGCAGGGTGGTCTTGCCGCAGCCGGATGGCCCGACCAGGCACATCAGCTCGCCGCGGGAGACGGTGAATGTGAGGTCCTGCAGGGCCTCGACCGCGCGGTTGGCCCCGGCGAAGACCTTCCGCAGGCCGGTCACGTCCAGCAGCGGGGTGGTGGGGGCATCGTTGTCCATGGTGGTGTCCTGGGGTGGTGACTCGGATGCTGTCTCGAGGGTGCTCATGGGTGGTCTCCGGTGGGTGGCGTTACCGCTGTGCTGCCCGCTGGCCTTGGTACCAGGCGAGGACACGTGCCTCGCAGGCTCGGAAGATCAGTGACAGGGCGACACCGATCAGGCCGAGCAGGATGATGCCGCTCCACATCTGCGGGATGGCGAAGCTGCGTTGGAACTGGACGATGGAGAACCCGAGGCCGTTGGTCGCGGCGAACATCTCGCTGATGACCATGAGGATGATCGCGATGGACAACGCCTGGCGGGCGCCGGTGACGATGCGTGGGCTCGCCCCGCGCAGCACCAGCTGGACGAGCCGTGTGCGGCGGCGGAAGCGGTAGCAGCGGGCGGTGTCGCGCAGCACCTCGTCGATCGAGCGGACCCCTTCGACGGTGTTGAGCAGGATCGGCCAGACGGAGCCGACCATGATGACGAGGATCTTCATCCCGTCGCCGATCCCGGCGAACAGGATGAAGATCGGCACAAGGACCGGAGGCGGGATGGCGCGGAAGAACTCGAGGGCGGGCTCGGTCAGCGCGCGCACCGTCGGCCAGGAGCCGATCACGGTGCCCAGCGCGGTTCCCAGCGCAAGCGCCAGCGCGTAGCCCGCGGCCAGCCGGAGCAGGCTGGGCAGCACATCCGAGGTCAGCCGACCTTCCAGCCAGGTCGGGGCGAACGTCTCCAGTACCGTGCTCAGCGGTGGCCAGTACACGCTTGTGCTGCCTGCGGTGGCCAGCCACCAGATGCCGACCAGCACCGCAGGCAGCCCGGCGGCGATGGCGAGCTTCCTGCCCCAGGCGATCGCGGTCATGCGGCGACCTCCCTACGTACGGAGGGGTGCCAGCGCAGCACTCGCCGTTCGGTGCGGCGCACCAGCACGTTGACACCGACCCCGAGCAGGCCGGTGACCACGACCAGCGCGTACATCGTGGCCACAGCGCCGGAGGACTGGGCGGTGGCGATCGCGTTGCCCAGTCCCGGGCTGCCGATGATCAGCTCGCCGGTGATCTCCAGGATCAGCGCGACCGCAGCGGCGAGCCGGAATCCGGTCATCACGTACGGCAGGGCGGTCGGCCAGATCACCGTGCGCACCTGCGAGAGCGCCGAGAACCGGTAGGACCGGGCGGTGTCCCGCGCGACCGGATCGACATCGGCCACCCCGTACAGCACCTGCACAAGCACCTGCCAGAAGCTGGCATACACCACCAGGATCAACGTCGACCGCAGGTCCGCGCCGAACAGCAGTACCGCGAGCGGGATCAGCGCCACGGACGGGATCGGGCGCAGGAACTCGATCGTCGAGTTGGTCGCCGCCCGCAGGGCGGGAACGCTGCCGATCACGATGCCGAGCACCACACCAGCCACCGTGGCGATGGCCAGTCCGAGCGCCCAGCCGAGCAGGGTCGAGGTCAGGGCCTGCCAGAACGCCGCATCGCTGACCAGCTCGGCCAGGGCGGTCGCGGTCACACTGGCCGGCGGCAGGTACCGCTCGTCGACGAGCCCCACGCGGGGGACCAGCTCGAACAGCACCGCCACACCAGCCAGGCCGGCCAGGCCCAGGACGCTGTCGGGCACCCTACGCCGCGCCCCGGCCTGCGGTGTGCGGGTCGCTGTCGCGACACTCATGGCAGCAGCGCCTGCACGTCCGGCTCACTTTCCACCAGGCCGTGCTCGACCGCCAGATCCGCGAGCAGCTGCACAGACTCCTCGTTGATCTCGGTCGGCCACTCCGGCAGCGTCAGCGACTCGGCGGTAGCGGAGTCGATGTCGGTGTAGCTGCCGAGGATCTCGCGTGCCTGCTCCGGGTTGTCCTGGGCGTAGTCCAGCGACGCGTTCATCGCCTCTGTGAACCGGTCGACAAGGTTCGGATCGGACTCGGCGAGCTCGGTCGATGTGAAGTAGGCCGCCACCGCGAGCTCCTCGTGCGTCGCCGCGAAGTTGGACGCGACGATCTCGGCGTCCTGGTCGGTGGCGATGGTGACGAACGGCTCGACCATCCACGCGGCGTCCACGCGACCCTCCTGCACGGCGGCGGGCATGTCGGGGAAACCGAGCTCGACGAACTCGATATCGGACGGGTCGCCACCTGCCTGCTCGACCGTGTGGCGCACCGTGGTGTCCCCGATGTTGTTCAGCGTGTTCACGGCGACCGACCGGCCGGAGAGGTCGGACGCGTCGTCGATGCCGGAACCGGCGGGGGCGACGATCGCGCCGAAGTCGTCGTCGACGTCACCGGTCGTGGCCACCCCGGCGCCGGTGACCTGGAGTGGCAGGTCCTGTGTCTGTGCCGTCAGCAGCGAGGTCATGTTGCTGAAGCCGAAATCGAACTGCCCACTGGCGACACCCGGCACGATGGCCGCGCCGCCCTGGCTGGTCTCCAGCGTCAGCTCGATGTCCCGCTCGGCGAAGAAGCCTTGTTGCTGGCCCAGGTAGATCGGCGCGACGTCGACGATGGGGATGACGCCGACGGTCACCTCGTCGGTTCCGCCGCCGCCTGCCTGCTCGCTTTCGCCGCCACCGCAGGCGGCCAGTGCGAGCGCGGCCACAGCCGCCGTTGCCACGGTCGAGGTTCGCTTCATGGAATGCTCCGCGGTCGGGGAGTCAAGGGCTTATTGCTGTGCGAACGTAAGCAGGGCCACACCGGCGGTCAACGGAGGCCTTCCGTTCAGCGGAAGACATAGCGTGCTTCGCGTGCGGCTGCCGGCTACACCGAGGGGTCGTGTACCAGCCCGGGCGCGCGGTCGTCGGCGGACTCGTTCAGGCGCCGGGCGATTCCCTCGGCGGCCGCGCGTAGCGCGGGCACGAGACCGGTCAGCTCGGACCGGTGCGAGTGCGCGACGAACCCGAGCGATGCGGTGGGTGCGCCGCTGGTGTGCGGGATCGGCACCGCAACCGAGGTGGAACCGAGCGTCATCTCCTCGTTGGTCTCGGCATGGCCCCGCTCCTGGGTGCGCGCGAGCTCGCGGTACAGCCTGCCCCGCTCGGCGATGGTGTAGCGCGTGTAGCGGGGCAGGGGACGCTCACAGTAGGCGCGGATGAACGCGGGCTCGGCGAAGGCCAGCAGAGCCTTACCGACCCCCGTGGCGTGCAGCGGCAGGCGGGCGCCGATCCGTGAGATGACGGGGACCGAGCTGTGCCCGGACAGCTTCTCCACGTAGAGGGCGTCGAACCCGTCGCGCACGGCCAGATGGATGTTCTCCCTGCTCGCCTCGTACAGGTCCTGCATGAACGGCAGCGCGACCTCGCGGAGGCTGCTGGAGACCGGAGCCAGCAGGCCGGTCTCCCACAGCCGCAGCCCGATCCGGTAACAGCCCTGCTCGTCACGGTCGAGCGCGCGCCAGGCCTCCAGCTCGCCCGCGAGGCGGTGCGCAGTGGCCAGGGGCAACCCGGCGCGGCGGGCCATCTCGGACAACGACAGCCGGGGATGGGCCACGTCGAACGCGCCGAGCAGCGCGAGGGTACGTGCCGCGACGGTTCGCCCGGACTCGGAGCTGTTACCTGCCATCGGTGCGCTTCCATCCTGACGTGGGCAGTGCGGGTCTCTCGCTGACCAGAAAGAATACCCAGCCGGTCCCACGCGCAACCGTTAGCTTCCGTTCACCGGAAGGCCAGGCTCGTCAAGTGGTGCGCTCGCGGGTCAGCATTGCGGGACGTTCGACGGCGAGCAGGAGGAGGCGACATGCGTACGCAGGTGGCGATCGTCGGGGCCGGGCCGGCCGGGTTGCTGTTGTCGCACCTGCTGCACCTGCGCGGTATCGACTCGGTCGTGCTGGAACGGCGCAGCGAGACCTACGTGCAGGAGCGGGTCCGGGCGGGGTTGCTCGAGCAAGGGACGACGGACCTGCTTCGCGAGGCCGGCGTCGGCGCGGGCCTGGACCGCGAAGGGATCGTGCACGAGGGACTGCGGTTGTGCTTCGACCGCACCATGCACCGCATCCCGCTGACCGAGCTCACCGGCAAGAACGTCACGGTGTACGGGCAGCAGAAGGTCGTGCGGGACCTGATCGCGGCCCGGCGGGCCGACGGCGGGGCGGTGCACTTCGAGGTCGACGACGTGGCCGTCTCGGGTATCGAGGAGGATTCGCCCGTGCTGCGCGCCACCATCGACGGCAGGCAGGTGGAGATCGCCTGCGACTTCGTCGCAGGTTGCGACGGGTTCCACGGGATATGCAGGGACCGGATCCCGGCACGTCACGCGCGTACCTACGAGCACACCTACCCGTTCGGCTGGCTCGGTATCCTCGCCGAGGTCGCCCCGTCCACGGACGAGCTGATCTACGCCTTCCACGACAACGGCTTCGCGCTGCACAGCCTGCGCTCGGCCGAGGTCAGCAGGCTCTACCTGCAGGTGGACCCGGAGGAGCCGATCGAGAACTGGCCCGACGAGCGCATCTGGTCCGAGTTGCAGACCAGGCTCGGCACCGACGACGGGTTCGCGCTGCGGGAAGGCCCGATCATCGACAAGAGCATCACACCGGTGCGCAGCTTCGTCGCCGAGCCGATGCAGTACGGCCGGTTGTTCCTGGCTGGCGATGCGGCGCACATCGTGCCACCGACCGGCGCGAAAGGGCTCAACCTCGCGGTGGCCGATGTGAAGGTGCTCGCCGAGGCGTTCGACGACTGGTACGCGCGGGGACACCGCCAGGCGCTGGACAGCTACTCGGACACCTGCCTGCGCCGGGTGTGGCGGGCGCAGGACTTCTCGTACTGGATGACCTCGATGTTGCACCGCATGCCGGGCGACTCGGGGGCCCAGGCGCGGATGCAGCTCTCCCGCCTGCGCTACGTGGCGGAGTCGCCCGCGGCGGCACGATCGCTGGCGGAGAACTACGTGGGCTACACGCCGGGCTGAGCCTCCCGGGGATGCGCGCCGCTCATCCCCGGTCGCCGATACCGGCGAGCAGTTCGTCGAGGAATCCGCGCGCCTCGGCTGCGGCGCGTTCCGGGTCGCGCTCGGCGATCGCGTTCAGCAGGCCGCGGTGCTCGATGTCGTGCCCGGGCGCGGTGTGCTGCGGGGACGTGGCAGCCACGCTGCCGCGCACCACCTCGGTCAGCCCGTGGTAGAGCTCGGTCAGCAGGGTGTTGTGCGCGCTGCGGACGACCGCGGTGTGGAACGCGGCGTCGGTGCGGACGAACTCCTCGAACCGGTCCCTGTGCCGCGCGGCGTCACGCTCGTCGAGCAGCTCGGTCATCTCGCGGAGCTCCTCGGGGGTGTGGTGGATCGCAGCCAGCCTGGCGCCCTCGACCTCGAGGGTGCGGCGTACCTCGAGGGCCTCGCGTAGCTCGGAGCCGCACAACCGGTGGATGGCCCCGGAGACCTCGCTGGTCGCGCGGACGTAGGTGCCGTCCCCCTGGCGGACTTCGAGCAGCCCGCTGTGCATCAGGGCGCGCACGGCCTCCCGCACCGTGTTGCGTCCCACGTTCAGGGATGCGGCCAGCTCGGGCTCGGTCGGTATGCGGTGGCCGACGGGCCATTCACCGCCGGTGATGGCATCCCGGAGCTGGCCGATCACCTGCTCGACCAGCCCGGTCCGGCGAGTTGCGCTGAGGGGCACGTTCGTGTCCTTTCGCTTGGTCCAACTCCGGTGGTGATCGTGTCACGGCCGTCCGGTGAGTTGACACGGGTCACGTCGGTAGGGGGATCACTTCATCCAATCATCCTATGTCTGTCATGATAGCGGACGTGACAGCCGGAACGGGGATCTCGACACGCATAGACGAGGCACGGCCCGCGGCACGGCCCGCGACGCGGCACGGCAGTGCGGCCGGGGGTGGGCTCCTGCTCGGTGTCGCGGTGGTGCTGGTGGCGCTGAACCTGCGTCCCGCGATCACCAGCGTGGGTCCGGTGCTCGGCCAGGCCCGCGACGGCCTGGGTGCCTCTGCCACCTGGGCGGGGGTGCTGACCACGATCCCGGGTCTGTGCTTCGCGCTGGCCGGGCTGGCAGCCCCGGCCCTCGCGCGCCGTGCCGGTACAACCGCCGCGGTGGCCCTGTCGATGACGGTGCTGGCCTGCGGGCTGCTGGCCAGGGTGCTCGGGGGTCCGCTGCTGGTGCTGGCGGGCACGATGGTGGCCACGGGCGGGATCGCGCTGGCCAACGTGCTGGTTCCGGTCGTCGTCAAGTCCTCCTTCCCCGCCCGGATCGGGCTGATGACGGGGATGTACACCGCAGCCCTGCAAGGGGGCGGGGCGCTCGGCTCGGCGGTGACGGCGCCGCTTGGCACCGCGCTTGGTGGCTGGCGCCCGGCCCTGGCCAGCTGGGCGGCCCTCGCGGTGGTCGCGCTTGTGGTGTGGTCGCTCGCCGCGCGGGCGCGGCGTCGTGCCGGTCCCGCTGCGGAACGTGAGACCGCCCCGGCGAGCCACGGCCCGGCGCGTTCCCTGCTGCGCAGCCCCCTGGCATGGGTGGTGACCGTCTTCTTCGGGCTACAGGCCTGCCTGGCCTACGTGCTGATGGGGTGGCTGCCCCTCGTGCTGATCGATGCCGGGGTGAGCCAGGCGAACGCGGGACTGTACGTCGGCGCGCTGTCGCTGGTCGGCGTCCCGGTCAGCCTCACCGTTCCCGCGCTGGCGGCGCGGCAACGCAGCCAGTCGGGATGGATCGTCGGCCTCGGCGTCATCGGCCTGACCGGGATGGTCGGCCTGATGCTCGCTCCCGCGGCGGTGCCGTTGCTGTGGACGTTGCTGATCGGGACGGGAATGAGCGTGTTCTCGCTGGCACTGACGTTGCTCGCGCTCCGCGCCCGCACCGGGGAGGACACCGCGCGGCTGTCCGGGATGGCGCAGGGTTTCGGGTACCTGCTCGCCGCCGTGGGGCCGTTCCTGTTCGGGCTGCTGCACGACATCTCCGGCGGCTGGACCGTGCCGCTGCTGATGCTGATCGGGGTGCTGCTCGCCCAGATGCTGTTCGGCTCGGTCGCCGGCAGACCCCGCTACGTCTGATCCCCCCCCCCGGGGGGGGGGATGGAGCCGAATGTCACGTACGGCTCCTTCTACGGAACCAAGGTCACCTTGGGCTCCCCGTCGCCTCTGCGCTCGGTGGGTGCGCGGGGAGCCGGAGGTGACATCGGGCTCCCCACGCGCGTGCCTAGAAGCGGCGGCGGACCTCGTCGGCCTCGGTTCCGGTCATGAGCTTGTCCAGCAGCTCGATGAGGGTGGTGCGCTCCTGCTCGCTCAGCGTGCTCGCCCACGCCTGCTCGCGCTCGTTGTGCGTGCCGAACGCGCGGGCGATGTCCGCACGCCCGCGGTCGGTGAGGTCGACCCGCACGGCGCGGCCGTCGTGCTCGGCGCGCCTGCGGGTGACGAGCCCGTCCCGTTCCAGGGTCTTGACCAGAGCGGACACCGCGGCGCGGCTCGTCCCGGACAGGTGCGCGATGCGTTTGGACTCCAGCGGGCCCGCCAGCCAGAGTACGAACAGCACGCGAAACCCCGACCAGCTCCATCCGTGCGGACGGTGCACGGTCGCCTCGAGGTCGTAGACGAGCGCGCTGGTGAGCCGGTGCAGGGTGAGCACGAGCCGCATCGCCACCGGGTCGACGTCGGGCAGGTGCCCGGTGGCCTCGTCGACGGCGTAGTCGACGAACGACAGGTAGTCCAGCTGCTCGGCCGCTGCGGGGTCCGTGGTCATGTACCCCAGGCTAGACCGCGCTGAAAGACGCTTCCGTTGTAGTGGCGTCGGCGCTACACTTCTCCCGGAAGAGATAATCAAATCTTTGATCATTGAGGTGGTAGCCGTGGCCACGAAGGCGTTCGCGTCCTCCGGTGACCTCGAGGAGAAGGAACAGACCCTGGAGGTTCTCGCCGACGGGGTGTACGCGCTCACCGCGGAGGGAGACCCCAACGTGGGCGCGATCGAGGGCGAGGACTTCCTCGTCTGCTTCGACGCGCTGGCCACGCCCGTCGCCGCGGGGGACTGGCTGGCCAGGCTGCGCGAGCACACCGGCAAGCCGGTGCGTTACCTGGTGCTCTCGCACTACCACGCGGTGCGCACGCTCGGCGCGAGCGCCTTCGAGGCCGAGGTGATCGTCGCGCACGACAACACGCGCGGCCTGATCGCCGAACGTGGCGAGCAGGACTGGGCCTCCGAGTACGGCCGCATGCCCCGGTTGTTCAAGCAACCGGCCTCGATCCCCGGCTTGACCTGGCCGGACATGACTTTCAGCGACAGTGCGGGCATCGACCTCGGCGGCGACCGCGGCACGCTGGAGCTGCGCTACCTCGGCCGCGGCCACACCGAGGGCGACATCGTCGCGTGGCTGCCGCGCCAGGGGATCCTGTTCGCAGGCGACCTGGTGGAGTCGCAGGCCGCGCTCTACACCGGCGACGCCTTCCACCGCGAGTGGGCGAGCTCCACACTGGACAACGTCGCCGCGCTCGGCGCGGAGACGCTCGTCGGGGGCAGGGGAGCGGTGACTCGCGGCAGGGACGCCGTCGACGCCGCCATCGAGCAGACCCGGCACTTCCTCGATGTCATGCTCCGCGAGGTCGGCGCGGTGCACGCCCGCGGAGGCGCGCTCTCCGCAGCGTTCGACGCGGCGCACGCTGCGCTCGTCGACAGGTACGGAGCCTGGCCCATTTTCGAGCACTGCCTGCCGTTCGACGTCTCCCGCCTGTGGGACGAGCTCTCCGGCATCGAGCGACCGGTCATCTGGACGGCGCAACGCGACCGCGAGGTCTGGGACCAGCTGCAGGGCTGAGTGAGCATGGTCAGCACGAACGCCACGGCGGGCCGGGTCGCCGTCATCGGCAACGGACCCGTCGGCCAGACTGCCGCGCTGCTGCTCGCCCGCTGGGGCATCCCGGTGACGCTGCTGGACGCCCGGCCCGAGCGGGACCTGGTCGGGTCGAAGGCGATCTGCCAGCAACGGGACGTGCTCGACATCTGGGACGCCGTCGGGGTGGGACGCCGCGTCGCCGAGGAGGGGCTCACCTGGACAACGGCCCGCACCTTCTACCGGGATCACGAGCTGTTCGCCTACACGCTCGACGACCCCGGACAGTCGTGCTTCCCGCCGTTCGTCAACATCTCGCAGTCGCGCACCGAGGAGCTGCTTGACGAGCGGATCGCCGGACAGGAGCTCATCGAGACCCGGTGGGCGCACGAGGTCGTCGGCATCGAGCAGGACGGCACCGGTGTGCGGCTGCGCTGCGCCACCCCGGCAGGGACGGTCGAGCTGCCCGCCGACTACGCGCTGGCCTGCGCCGGAGCCACCGGCCGGGAGGTACGCCGGGCTCTCGGGGTGACGTTTTCCGGTCACTCCTTCGAGGACCGGTTCCTGATCTGCGACATCCGCGCCTCGCTGCCGGGGTGGTCGCACGAGCGCCGCTTCTACTTCGACCCGGAGTGGAACCCGGGCCGCCAGGTCCTCATCCACCCGTGCCCCGGCTCGACGTTCCGCATCGACTGGCAGGTGCCGAGCGATTACGACCTCGAGGCCGAGGAGGCCGGCGGGGCGCTGGACGAGCGCATCCGGGCGATCATCGGCGAGCGGCCCTACGAGATCGTGTGGAACTCGGTGTACCGCTTCCACTCCCGCGTGGTCGACCGGATGCGCGCCGGCCGTGTGCTGCTGGCAGGCGACTGCGCGCACCTGTTCGCCCCGTTCGGCGCGCGCGGCCTGAACTCCGGGGTGGCCGATGTGGAGAACGCGGCGTGGAAACTGGCGCTGGTGCTGCGCGGCTGGGCGGGCGAGGAGCTGCTGGAAAGCTACCACGCCGAGCGGCACGCGGCTGCGCTGGAGAACCTGGACGTCACCACGGCGACCATGGACTTCCTCGTCCCGCACACCGAGCAGCAGCAGCGCACGAGGCTGGATGTGCTCGAACGCGCGGTGCACGACCGCACCGCACACGCCGAGGTGAACTCGGGCAGGCTTGCCGAGCCCTACTGGTACGTCGACTCGCCACTGACCACGCCCGACCGGCGACGGCCTTTCGCGGGCCGCCCACCACGCGGCAGCACCCCGCCCGCCGGGCCGGGGATCCTCGTCCCGGACGTGCCGGTGTCAGCGCCGGAGGCCGGTGCCTCGCGGTTGCGCGAGCTCGCGCGGGACGGGTTCCTGCTGCTTGCGGGGCAGGGCACCGATCCCGCGATGGCGCGCGACGCGGCGGCGGGGGCGACGGCCGGGCCGGTGCGGGTGCTCGAACTGCCCACGATCGACCCCGACGGCACCGTGCGCCGCGCGCTCGGCGCGCGGGCCGATGAGGTGTGGGTGATCCGGCCCGACGCGCACACCGCCGCGGTGCTGACCGAGCCGCGGCACGCCGACGTCGCCGCCGCACTCGGCCGCGCCGCGGGGGCGGGAGACGGGGTGGCCGCGCGAGGACACGACACGAGGGAGCGAGCATGACCCAGGCACCATCCGCGCCCGAGCTGCTGGCCGGGCTGGTCGACGACGCAGGTCTGTTCCCGCCGACGGCGTTGAACATGGCCGACGCCGTGTCCCGGCACCGCGCCGACGCCGCAGCGGGCAGCCCGGTGCTCAGTCACCGCTTCCTGTGCCCGGCCTCGCGGGTCGACGAGCTGCGGGGGCACCTGGAACCGGGGGATACCTTCCACCTTGGCCTGATCGCCGACACGGGCGCCGACGGCCTGCGCTCGGCGGTCGGGGCGATCACCGGCGACGAGCGCCTCGAGCAGGCCATGGTGGAGTTCCCGCTGCGCGTCACCGGCGAGGAGGAGCCGCGCGCGGCCGCGCGCGCCGCCGTGGCCGCGGTCGAGGACGCGGGGGTGGCCGAGGACCTGCCGGTGTACCTCGAGCCGGTCGCGCTTTCCGATGTGGACGAACTGGTCGCGGCTGTTGCCGGGCGGGCGGGCACGTGGCAGGTGGGCCTGAAGTTCCGTTGCGGGGGTGCGACCGCCGGGGCGTTCCCGGGCCCCGAGGAGCTGGCGCGCGCCGTGGTGTCCGCCGCGCGCGCCGGGGTGACGATCAAGACCACCGCGGGGCTGCACCACGCTGTGCGCTACACCGACCCGGACACCGGCTTCGACCATCACGGCTACCTGAACCTGGTGCTCGCGGTGGCCCGTGCGGTGGCGGGTTCGCAGGCCGGTGCCGTGGCCGATACGCTGCGCAGCAGGGACACCCCCGAGCTCGCCCGGCAGGCCAGGAGCATGACATCGCGTGCCGCTGGGGCGACCCGGCGCGCGCTGGCCAGCTACGGCTCGTGCAGCACGGCCGTCCCGGTCACCGAGGCTGCCGAGCTGGGCCTGGCAGGGCAGCACGACGAGCGAGAAAGGTTGAGGGTTACGTGAGCACGACATGGGTTCCGGTCGTCGCCGAAGCCGGTTTCGGTGTGGACAACCTGCCGTACGGCGTGTTCTCCCCGCAGGGGCAGGCGCCTCGGGTGGGGGTCCGCATCGGTGACCACGTGCTCGACCTCGCCGACGCGCTCGGTGACGAGGTGTTCGCGCGACCATCGCTGAACCCGTTCCTGGAAACCGGGCGCGCGCGCTGGAGCGAGGTCCGTGCGCGGATCCGCGAGCTGCTCACCGACGAGTCGCACCGGCAGGTCGTCGAGCCCGCGCTGCATCCGCTGGAGCGGGTCGGCCTGCACATGCCGTTCGCGGTCGCCGACTTCGTCGACTTCTACGCTTCCGAGGAGCATGCCTCGAACCTTGGCAGGATGTTCCGCCCGGATACCGAGCCGCTGCTGCCGAACTGGAAGCACCTTCCTGTCGGCTATCACGGCCGGGCAGGCACCGTCGTGCCCTCCGGCACGCCGATCGCGCGGCCGTGCGGGCAGCGCAAGGCTCCCGGCGAGGAATCGCCGACGTTCGGTCCGTCGACCAAGCTGGACATCGAGGCCGAGGTCGGCTTCGTGGTCGGCACCGGAAGCCGGTTGGGGCAGCCGGTTCCGCCGAAGGACTTCGCCGAGCACGTGTTCGGGGTGTGCCTTGTCAACGACTGGTCGGCGCGCGACATCCAGGCCTGGGAGTACGTGCCGCTCGGGCCGTTCCTCGGCAAGTCGTTCGCGACGTCGGTCTCGCCGTGGGTCGTGCCGCTGGAGGCGCTGGCCGCGGCCAGGGTCGCCACCCCGGCGCAGGACCCGGAGCCGATGGACTACCTCACCGAGTCCGAACCGTGGGGCCTGGACCTCCAGCTGGAGGTGGAGCTGAACGGGCAGGTCGTCTCCCGGCCGCCGTACGCCGGGATGTACTGGTCGCCCGCACAGATGCTGGCGCACATGACGGTGAACGGCGCCAGCCTGCGTACCGGCGACCTGTACGCCTCGGGAACCGTCTCGGGCGAGGCGGCCGGGACGCGCGGTTCGCTGATCGAGCTGACCTGGAACGGCACCGAGCCGCTCCAGCTTTCCGGTGGGCAGCCGAGGACGTTCCTCGCCGACGGCGACACCGTCAGCATCAGCGCCACCGCCCCCGCCGAGGACGGTGGCCGGATCGGTTTCGGCGCGGTGACCGGGACGATCCGCGCCGCCGAGTGCGAGCCGGCGGGCTGAGGTGGTGCGCTGGAGGCGATCGCTGACGCTGCCGCGCCGCGGTGACCTGGTCGCCGGGCTCAGCGTCGCGTTGGTGCTGATCCCCCAGTCGCTGGCGTACGCGGAGCTGGCCGGGTTACCCGCGGTGCACGGCCTGTACGCCGCGGCCGTGGCGCCGCTCGCGGCGGCGCTGATCGGCTCCTCGCCGTACCTGCAGACCGGCCCGGTCGCGCTGACGAGCCTGCTGACGCTGAGCGCGCTCGCCCCGCTCGCCGAGACGGGCACGGCCGGTTTCGCCGCGCACGCCGCGCTGCTGGCGATCGTGGTGGGCGTGGTGCGCCTGCTGTTCGGATTGCTGCGCTGGGGCGCGGTGTCCTACCTGCTGTCGCAGCCCGTGGTGTCGGCGTTCACCGTCGCGGCGGCGATACTGATCATCGCCTCGCAGGTTCCCACGCTCGTCGACGGCGACGCCGGCGCGGCGAACCCGTTCCTCGGCGCGGCGCAGGCGCTGGGGGCTCCGGGGGCGTGGGACGCCGTCGCCGTCGGCATCGGAGTGGCCACGGTCCTGGTCGTGCTTGCCGGGCGCAGGATCAGCCCGCTGTTCCCAGCGGTACTGCTCGCCACGGTCGGTGCGTTGCTGCTCAGCGCGTTCGACGTCGTCGCGGTGCCGGTGGTCGGGGCGATCCCGGCCGGGCTGCCTCCGCTGGATCTCGGGCTGCCGTGGGAGGCCCTTCCGTCGCTCGTGGTGCCCGGTGTGGTCATCGCGCTCGTGGGCTTCGCCGAGCCGTCCTCCATCGCGCGCCGCTACGCCTCGATGGACCGCACCCCGTGGAACCCCAACCGCGAGTTCACCGGGCAGGGTCTTGCCAACATCGTTGCCGGGCTGTTCAGCGGCCTGCCCGCCGGCGGTTCGTTCTCCCGCTCGGCACTGAACCGGCTCTCCGGCGGGCGGACGCGATGGAGCGGGGCGGTGACCGGTCTCGTCGTGCTGGCGGTGCTGCCTGCCGCCGGGGTGCTCGCGGACCTTCCCACGGCCGTGCTGGCCGGGCTGGTGATCGCCGCGGCGCTCTCGCTGCTCGAGGTGCGCCCGTTCACGCAGGCATGGCGCTGCTCGCGCCCGCAGTTCGCGATCGCGGTGCTGACCTTCGTCATCACGCTCGCCGCGGCACCCCGTGTCGAGTGGGGGATCGTCGCGGGGGTCGTACTGTCGCTGGCCGTACACCTCTGGCGGGAGATGCGGCTGGATGTCACGGCCACGCACACGGGCACGACGCTGCACGTGTGGCTCAGCGGGGTGCTGTACTTCGCGTCCGCGCCGGTGCTGGAGGGGCGCCTGCTGGCCCTGCTCGCCGAGCAGCCCGATGTGTACAGGGTCATGGTGCACCTGCAGGGGCTGGGCCGCGTGGATCTCACCGGCCTGCTGTCGTTGCGGTCGGTTATCGAGCACACCCGCGAGTCCGGAACCGAGATCGAGCTCTGCGACATCCCGGACCATGTCGCCGAGCGTGCCGAGCGGGTGCTCGGCGACCTGATCCGCTCCTGATCGCCGGTCCCGTTCCTCGTTTCGCTCTCCGAGCCCTTTACGGGGCACCCGTGTGCGCCGTATGCTCGTTGTGAGAAACACTTGTTACTTTGTAAGTAACAAACTTCCGTAGTGGGAGGCGAGATTGGAGCGCGGTCGGCTGTTCATCGGCGGGGCGTGGCGCGCCGCGGAGTCCGGGGCCACGGTCGCCACACGCGACCCGGCCACCGGTGAGATCCTTACCGAGGTCGCCGAGGGTGGCTCGGACGACGTCGATCTGGCAGTCCAGGTGGCTCGTGAGGCGCTGGACGACCCGCGATGGGCGGGCATGACTCCGGACGACCGGGGTCGCCTGCTCTGGCGCGTCGCGGAGCTGATCGAGCAGCATGCGGCGGACCTCGCCGAGCTGGAGACCCGCGACCAGGGGCAGCCACTGTCGCTGGCGCGGTCGGTGAGCGTGGCAGGCGCCGCGCAGCACTTCCGGTATTTCGCCGGATGGTGCACCAAGCTCGACGGCCGCGTGCCCGCACACTCCAGGGACGGCGCCCTCAACTACACCCGGCGCGTGCCGGTCGGGGTGTGCGGACTGATCACGCCGTGGAACTTCCCGTTGCTCATCGCAGCCTGGAAGCTCGCCCCCGCGCTCGCCTGCGGTAACACCGTCGTGCTCAAGCCCGCCGAGCAGACCCCGCTGACCGCCCTGCGCCTGGCCGCGCTGGCCGGGGAAGCGGGATTCCCACCCGGCGTGGTCAACGTCGTCACCGGTGGCGGCGACGCGGGTAAGGCGCTCGCCGAGCACGATGGCGTGCACAAGGTCTCCTTCACCGGCTCGACGGAGGTCGGGCGTGGCATCGTGCGCGCGTCGGCGGGCAACCTCAAGCGGCTGTCCCTCGAGCTCGGCGGCAAGGCGGCCAGTGTCGTCACCGCCGACGCCGACCTCGAGCGGGCCGTGCCGGGTAACCTGCGCAGCGGCGTGCAGAACTCCGGGCAGGTGTGCGCGGCCTCGGCACGGTTCTACGTGGCGCGGTCGCGCTACCAGGAGTTCACCGAGCGGATCGCCGCTGCGGCCGAGGAGGTGCGCATCGGCCCCGGCCTGGACCCCGACACGCAGATGGGCCCGCTGGTGGGCGAGGAGCACTTGGCGAGCGTGCACGCCTACGTGCGAAGCGGCATCGAGCAGGGCGCCACGCTGGTCACCGGCGGCTCCCGCGGCACGGGCCCGCTGGAGAAGGGCAGCTTCTACCTGCCGACGGTCTTCGCCGACGCCGACGACGGCATGCGCATCACCCGCGAGGAGATCTTCGGCCCCGTGCTGACCGTGCTGCCGTTCGACGACGTCGACGAGGTCGCCGCCCGGGTCAACGACTCCGACTACGGGCTGGCGGCCTCCGTCTGGACCCGCGACGTGTCCACGGCTCACCGCCTCGCCGACCGCATCCACGCCGGGTGCGTGCGGGTCAACATGATCGCCGGGATCGATCCCGCGGCCCCGTGGGGCGGGATGAAGGCGAGCGGCTGGGGTCGCGAGATGGGTGAGGAAGCCCTCGACGAGTACAGCGAGGTCAAGAGCGTCTGGATCGGCCTGGAGGGATGATGGTCAGCGCACCTGGCGGTACCGCCGCCGCAGGAGAGACCGCCGCGCAGCTGCGCAGGCTGGACCTGGCGCACGTGCTGCACCCGCACGCGACGGTGGGACGTGCGCCGGAACCGTTGATCGTGGACAGTGCGAGCGGCGCGACGCTGCGGGACATCGACGGGAACAGCTACATCGACGGCACCTGCGGCCTGTGGCAGTGCGCGGTCGGCCACGGCCGCGCCGAGCTGGCCGAGGTCGCGGCCGAGCAGATGCGGCGGCTGGAGTTCTACGCCTCGTTCTGGCACCTGTCCAACCCGCAGGCGATCCGGCTCGCCGAGCGGCTCGCCGGGATCGCGCCGGAGGGGCTGAACACCGTCTTCTACACGAACGGCGGGTCGGAGGGCAACGAGACCGCCGTCAAGCTCGCGCGCCTGGCCTGGCACGCCTCCGGGCAGCCGGAACGCACGGTCATCCTGTCGCGCCAGGGCGCCTACCACGGTGTCGGCTCGGCCTCGCTTGCCGCGACCGGCCTGCCGGCCTTCCACGACGGATTCGGCCCGCTGACTCCCGGGTTCGTGCACCTGAGCAAGCCGCACGGCAAGCCGTACGGCACCGAGACCACCGACGTTCTTGTCGCCGAGCTGGAACGCACGATCGCCGAGATCGGGCCGGAGCGCATCGCCGCGTTCATCGGCGAGCCCCTTCTCGGCGTCGGTGGCATGGTGCCGCCGCCGCCCGGCTACTGGGAGCGGGTGCAGCGGGTGCTGCGCGAGCACGGCATCCTGCTGATCCTCGACGAGATCGTGACCGCGTTCGGCAGGCTCGGGCACTGGTTCGGTGCGGAGCACTACGGCATCGAACCGGACATCGCCGTCACCGCCAAGGGCCTGTCCAGCGGGTACGTCCCGATGGGCGCGGTGCTCATCGGCGACGGGGTGATGGGCATGCTGGACGGCACCCCGTTTCGGCACGGCTTCACCTACAACGGCCACCCGGTCGGTGCGGCGGTCTCGCTGGCCAACATCGACATCATCGAGTCGGAGGGACTGCTCGACCGGGCGCGCACGCTCGGCGCGCGCATCCTCGACGGGCTCGGGCAGCTCGAGGGCGACGACCGGGTCGCCGAGGTCCGGGGTGCCGGCATGGCTTTCGGCGTGGAGCTGGCCCTCGACGACGCCACGCCGGTCGCCGACGCCGCGCGGGAGCACGGGGTCCTGGTGCGCGCGGCAGGGTCCACGATCGTGCTGTCCCCGCCCCTTGTGCTCACCGAGGCGCAGGCCGACACGCTCGTCGACGCGGTAACCAAGGCGGTGCGTGCCCTATGAGCGAGCAGTACGGGGTCGACCCCCAGTTCCTGGACGCCCTACTGGAGCGCGAGACGGCCCGGTTCGAGCGTACCCACCAGCGGAGCAAGAAGCTGCACGAGCGCACCGAGGGGTCGATGCCCCGAGGCGTCCCGCTGCACTGGATGGCCAACTGGCCGACGCCGCACCCGGTCTACCTCTCCGGGGCCGAGGGCGCATACCTGACCGATGTGGACGGAAAGAGTTATGTCGACTTCTGTCTCGGCGATACCGGGGCGATGTTCGGCCACGCGAACCCGCTCGTCGCCGAGGCCGTCAGCCGCCAGGTACACGCCGGAACGACGACCATGCTGCCGACGGAGGACGCCGCAGCCGTCGGCGAGGAGCTGAGCAGGCGGTTCGGGCTGCCGTACTGGCAGCTGGCGACCTCGGCCACCGACGCGAACCGGTTCGCGATCCGTATCGCGCGCATCGCCACCGGCAGGGACAAGGTGCTCGTGTTCAACGGCAAGTACCACGGCTCGGTGGACGAGACCCAGGTGGCACTGCAGGACGGCAGGATGGTGCCGCAGCCCGGTGTCGCGCCGAACGCCGTGGACACCGACCGCACCACGAGGTTGGTGGAGTTCAACGACGTCGACGCCCTCGAACAGGCACTGTCCGAACGCGACGTCGCCTGCGTGCTGGCCGAGCCCGCGATGACCAACGTCGGGGTGGTCCCCGCCGAGCCCGGGTACCACGATGCGCTGCGCGAGATCACCCGCAGGACGGGAACGTTGCTGATCATCGACGAGACCCACACCATATCCACGGGCCCTGGCGGCTACACCCGCGCCCACGGCCTCCAGCCGGACATGTTCGTGCTCGGCAAGTCGATCGCGGGCGGGATCCCTGCCGCTGTCTACGGCATGACCGCCGAGGTCGCAGAGACCTTCGAGCGTTACACGGCCAAGGACGGTCACCGGATCAGCCACGCCGGGTTCGGTGGCACGCTGGCAGGCAACGCGCTCACGCTGGCCGCGCTGCGCACGACCCTGGAAGAGGTGATGACCGAGGAGGCCTACGCGCGGATGAGCGCGCTCGCGGAGCGGTTCGAGCGCGGGGTGACCGAGGTGATCGGCAAGCACGGACTGCCGTGGCACTCCACGCGTCTCGGTGCGCGGGTGGAGTACCTGTTCAGTGCGCGCGCCCCGCGCGACGGCGGGGAGGCCAAGCGGTTCCGGGTACCGCGGCTGGAAGCTGCCATCCACCTGCACCTGCTCAACAGGGGAGTGCTGCTCACCCCGTTCCACAACATGGCGTTGATGTGCCCGGCGACGACCGAGAGCGATGTGGACCGCCATACGGCCGCGTTCGCCGAGTGTGTGGCGGAGCTGGTGTCATGACAGGGACGGCGCTGGTCACGGGGTGCTCGAGCGGGATAGGGCTGGCTACGGCGCGCACGCTGGCACGGCACGGATACCGGGTGCGCGCAGGGGTCCGCGACCCGGAACGAGCGGCGGTGCTGCGCGAGGCCGCCGGGGACATCCGGGTCGTCCGCCTGGACGTCACCGACGAGGATTCGGTCACCAGCGCGGTCGCCGCGTGCGGTGAGCTCGATGTGGTGGTCAACAATGCCGGTGTCGGGATGTTCGGCGCTGTGGAGAACATCCCGGACGGTGACCTGCGCCTGGTGTTCGACACCAACTACTTCGGGGCGCTCGCGGTCATCCGTGCCGCGCTGCCCGCGATGCGGCGCAGGCGATCCGGGGTGATCGTCAATATCGGTTCGGTGGACGCCTGCCTGCCGGGGCGGCCGATGACGTGGTCGTACGCGGCGAGCAAGCACGCGCTCGGGGTGGCGAGCGAGGGGCTGGCGCTGGAGGTGGAACCGTTCGGTATCCGGGTGCGCCAGCTCGACCCCGGGTTCTTCGCCACCAGCATCCGCGACAACCGGGTGCGCCGTGAGCAGCGGGACGGCGACGGTCCGTACGCCGCGTTCCGCGAGGCGATGGAGTCGGCGGTGGCCTCGGCCGTCGACGAGGCCGGTGATCCCCAGGAGGTCGCCGACGCGGTGCTGGAGGCGATCACCGACGAGCGGGCGTTCCCGGTACGCAGGCTCGTCGGCGCGGATGCCGCCGAGGCCGTCGCCGATGCGCGAGCGGTCGACGAGGCCACCGGCGCCCGGCAGTGGAAGGACGCCCTGGGCCTGGAGTGAGGATCCCGGAGTAAGGAGTACACCGTGTCGCACGACGAGTTGCGCGGCCGGGTCGCGCTGGTGACCGGAGCCGGTTCGGGGATCGGGAGGGCGAGCGCGCTCGGCTTCGCCCGCCGAGGGGCGAGCGTGGTCGCCGCGGACATCGATGCCGACGGTGCGACCGAGACGGCAGGACTCATCGAGGCAGGGGGAGGGCACGCCGAGGCCCGGCGCGTCGACGTCGCCGACGAGGAGCAGGTGCGAGACCTGGTGCGGGGAACAGCCGCGCGTCACGGGCGGCTGGACTACGCGCACAACAACGCCGGGGTGAGCGGTGCGGCGAGCCCGGTGGCCGCGATGCGCAAGCAGGACTGGGACCGCACCATCGCGGTCAACCTCACCAGCGTGTTCCTGTGCCTGCGCTTCGAACTGGAGCTCATGGCCGAGCAGGGGCACGGCGCGGTGGTCAACACCGCCTCGGTCGCGGGGATCACCGGCAACGCCAGCCTCGGCGACTACGCCGCGTCGAAGGCGGGTGTGGTGGCGCTGACCAAGGTCGCGGCCATCGAGCACGCCCCGTACGGTATCCGGGTCAACGCGGTGGCACCCGGGTTCACCGCGACGGGGATGACGAGCGCGTCCATGGTGGACAACCCGGAGTGGGCCGAGGCGGCGCTGGCCGCCGAGCCGGTCGGAAGGGCGGCGAGCCCGGAGGAGATCGCCGAGGCGGCCGTGTGGCTGTGCTCGGACGCGGCCTCCTACGTTGTCGGGCACGTGCTCGTGGTCGACGGCGGCCTCACCGTCGGGCGGCGACCGCCGGACGCGCCCGCGGTCACCGTCGACCGGCGGGCATGAGCGGCACCGTTCCGCTGCATCCCGGCGCGGGTGTATCGCCAACGCGCTGGCCCGCGGTGCTCGTGCTCATGGGTGCCGGGGTAGTGGCCGCGCTGCACATCGGCAAGGCTCCGGGTGCGCTTCCGGTGATCCGGGACGAGCTGGAGCTGTCCCTGCCGCTTGCCGGTTTCGTGATATCGAGCTTCAACCTCACCGGCGCCCTTCTCGGGTTGGCGCTGGGAGCGCTGTCCGATGTGGTCGGCCATCGCCGGTCCGCGGTCGGCGGGTTGCTCGCGATCGGCCTGACCAGCGCGATCGGGGCGCTCGCGGATTCCGCGGTGCCGCTGTTGCTGTCGCGGTTCGCCGAAGGGGTGGCGTTCATGGTCGTCGTGCTGTCGGTTCCCGGGCTGCTGGCGAGGGTGAGCAGGCAACACGACCTTGGCCTGGTGATGGGCTCATGGCCTGCGTACATGCCGACCGGGACCGCGCTGATGCTGCTGGCCGCGGCACCGCTGGTCGCCGTCATGGGGTGGCGCGGCACGTGGCTGGTCGCCGCGGTCCTCTCGGTGGTGTGGGCGGTGCTGGTCGCCTGGGTGTCCCGGGGTGCCGCCCCTGGCGAGGTGGCAGGGCGTGCCGGTAGTGGATGGGCCGCAGGCGCCAAACCGACGCGGGGGTCGCTGCTGCTGGGGCTGGCGTTCGCCGCCTATGCCGCGCAGATCCTGGCGGTTCTCGGGTTCCTGCCGACCATGCTGGTGGAGGAGCAGGGGCTGGCTGTGGCGGCCGCAGCAGCGCTGACGGCGGGGGCATTCGCCGCGAACGCTCCCGGCAACGTGCTCGGCGGGGTGTTGCAGCATCGCGGGCTGGCCCGGTGGCGGATGATCGTCGGCTCCAGCGTGGTGATGGCCGTGGCCGCGGTGCTGGTCTACGCGGAGGCTCTGCCGCTCGGCGTGCGCTACGCAGCTTGCGTGGCGATGTCGCTGGTGGGCGGCTTCATCCCCTCGGCGGTACTGGGGGCTGTTCCGGACGTGGCCCGGTCGCCCCGCTCGGTGGGCGCGGCGACCGGCGTGGCGATGCAGGGCGCGAACCTGGGCCAGCTGATCGGACCGCCCGCCGTCGCGGCCCTGGCCGGGATCGCCGGTGGCTGGCACCTCACACCGGTGGCCACGGGCGTGCTCGCGGCGGCGGCCGCAGCGTGCGGCTTGGCCCTACGGCGCATGCGGTAGGGCAGTGGTGACCGGCGCGGAGTCTCGAATCGTCCCGCACTCGGCTAGCTCTCGACGGGAATGCGGTACGTCAACTCGTAGCGATCGCCGGGGAAGGTGATGTCGCACGTCTCCACCGGCTGATCGCCGACGTAGTGGGTGCGCTCGATGACGAGCACGTAGACGCTCTGGGCGGGAAGCTCGAGGCGTTCGATCTCATCGGGACGTGCGGCGCGAGCATGCACGCGCTCGACCACCTCATCAACACGCTGGTCGATGAGATCCATGCGGGCGATGACACCGGCAGCCGGGGACTCCTCCGGGAGTTCGATCGACGTTCCACCCGTGATCGCCAGCGGCTCCCAGGATCGCGCTATCTGAACGACGGCACCGTCGGCGAAGTACCGGTAGTCCGTCTGCATGAGTTCCGCGTCCGGTTCGGTGCCGAGGCGCACGGCGAGATCCTCGGTAGCCGGTACTTTCTTGCTGGCGTACTCCCACTCGCCGCGCTGGCTGGATTGCGCAGCGTCGTTGATGAACGGCGACGCGCTGTGCGGTTTGTGGCGCGAGTACCGGCCCGTGCTGTCCCGTACGACCCGTCGTGATTCCTTGACGAAACTCCCCTTGCCCTGGTGCCCGAGGATCAGCCCTTCGTTGCGGAGTACGTTCAGCGCCATCTTCACGACCATGCGCGAGACCCCGTAGTCGGACATCAGCCGGCTTTCGGAGGGCAGCTTCGCACCGGGTGCCAACGAACCGTCGAGGATCTTCCCTCGATAGTCGGCTGCGATCTGGAGGTACGCGGGTGTGCCGCTCCATCGTGTGGCCATAGTGCGGTTCCTCCATCGCAGGCCTGGCATACCCAGTGTGCTTGGTGATCACGGTAACGGACACCGCTACCGGCATACAGCGATGGACCTGGCTTGACTCATACTATACCTAGTATACTATGTCTATCGTAGAATGACTGGTCGGTGTCCGAGGAGTGTCGCGGTGAACTTCGCGGGCCTGTCGGGTGCTGGGCCTCGGAAATCACGCCCAGGCGCCAGTGCGACTGAGGAGGATCGCATGACCTATGTATCGACTGAGCACGTCACGGACATCGACGGCTCCGCTGGGGGATCGCCAGAGAAGGGCTCGTCCGAGGGGTGTCTGCTGGATCGGTTGATTCCGGATCCGTCGGGGTTGCCGCCGCTGTGTAGCGAGGCGCGGTTCGCTGAGCTGCTGGAGGGGATGGTGGCGGACGATGCGCCACGGTTGTTCGCGGTGGTACAGGAGTTCGGCGACAGGGTGGATGCCCGGATCGCCGGATGGGGGATCGCGTTCGATGATCGCGTCGAGGTGATTGGAGTGGACGGTGACGTCCGGATGAGCCTGCGGGAGCCAGAGGATGCCCTGCGGCGATTCCGTCGCGGGAGTCGCATCGGTGCGCGGGTGGTGTGGGTCAACCCGGAAGCGGCCATGTGCGATGTCGACGATGATGCCGGCTGACGTGTTCGTGACATCAGTGTGCCGGCCAACCCGACACGGCGTGCTGGCAAGCCCGACACAGTGTGCCCGGAGGCCCGACACGGCGTGCCAGCAGGACTGACACGGCGTGGGCGGTGCGCGTCATGCCGGGTCGGCGGGGCTCGCATCCGGTGCGTCCGCGCCCGCGGTGGCGCGGGGTCGGACCACCTCGCGGAGCTTGCGCAGTCCGGTGAGGAACGCGTCGAGCTCCTCGGCGGACAGCCGGCCGGTGAACCACGTGTCGATTGCGTCCAACAGCGGCGGCACGTCGGCGGCCAGCCGGTCCTCGCCGGACCGGGTGAGCACGGCAAGGGAGCCGCGCCGGTCTCCCGGGCAGGCGGCGCGCTCGACCAATCCGGCGCGTTCCATCCGGTCGATGACCCGGGTGATGCCACTGGTGGACAGTGCGGTCTGGGCAGCGAGGTCGGCCATCCGTAGCTGCCGTCCGGGTGAGCGCGCCAGCCGGATCAGCACGTCGAACTCGTTGCCGGACAGGCCGTGGGCAGCGTGGACCTCCGAGATCCGGGCGCTGATCCCCTCATACGCCTCGACGAGGAGCCCCATCGCGGTCAGTCGCGGATCGTCGAACAGGTCACTGGCCATGACCGCAGCATAGCAGCCTTCGTTGCCTGGGGGAACATTGACTAGGGGAATAACTGTCCATAGATTGTTGCTGCCACAAACATCCCGTCAGCAATGAACTTGAAGGGTTGGAGAGTATGACCGAGGGCATCCGCGTAGCGGCGCAGGCAGGTGCGGGTCGCGGCCGCGCCAGCACCATCGTCCTGTGGGCCGTGCAGATCATCACCGCTGCCGGCTTCGCGCTGGCCGCGAGCGCGAAGTTCGCGGGCGATCCTGCCGTGGTCGAGACGTTCGACGCGATCGGCTTCGGTGACTGGTTCCGCTACCTGATCGCCGTGCTGGAGCTCGCCGGGGCTGTCGCACTGCTGGTTTCGCTGCTGGCCGGCCTGGCCGGGCTGGCGTTCGTCGGCTTGATGGCCGGCGCCGTCCTCGTGCACCTCGTCGTGCTCGGCGAGGGGGTGGCCGCCGCGCTGCCGTTGCTCGCGCTCGCGGCGATCGTGGCCCTGGCACGCCGCGGGCGCACCGCCCGCCGAGCTGGTCGCGCGGGTCAGGGGTCGACGTGACGCGGCAGTCGACGGAAGGGGCCACCTGACATGTCCGCATCGCACAACACACCCGAACGCACCCGCTGGGCAGCCGTCGTGGCCCTCGCGTTGATCATCTTTATGGCCGGCCTGGATATGACCATCGCGGCGATCGCGCTGCCGGCCATCGGCGACGAGTTCGGCGTGCCAGCCGGTAGCACCCAGTGGGTCCAGCTCAGCTACCTGCTGCCGTCTCCACCCTCGTGGACCCGCGGCACCGCGGCAGGGCCTTCGGCCTGTTCGCCACACTCGGCCCGATCGGCACGGTGGCGGGCCCCGCCGTGGGCGGCGCGCTGATCGAAGCCTGGGGGTGGCGGGCCACGTTCCTGGTGCACCTGCCGGTCGCGCTCGCCGTCGCGTGGCTGGCGCACCGCACCGTCCCCGGAGGCGGTCGGCTCCGGTTGCCCAGCCGCGGCCGGCTCGCCGACGCAGTGGGTCTCGGAACCGTGCTTGTGGCCGCCTTCGTCGCGCTCGACCGGGCGGAGACCGTGGCGACGGCGGATGTCGACTGGTTCGGCATCGGCGCGGCGCTCGCGCTCGCCGTGATCGCCGGATGGTGGTGGGCACGCCGCGCCGACTCCCGCCCGGTGCTCGATGCCCTGAGCCGTCCCGCACTGTGGCCCTCGCTGGTTGCCCTGCCGTTGGCGACCGCGACCAGCGGTGGGCTGTTCTTCCTTACCCCGTACCTGCTCGTCACGGTGGTCGGCAGCGACTCGATGCTGGCCGGGACCGCGCTCGCCACGCTGCCGCTGGCGATGGCTCTGTGCTCGCCGCTGGCGGGATGGCTGGCCGACCACATCAGCCCTCGCAGGGTGGCGGCCGCCGGGGCGCTGGTCGCGGCACTCGGCGCGCTGGGCTTGCAGACCGTCGACGCGCAGGCCGGGGTCGCCGCGGTGGCGTGGCCGCTGGCCGTGGTGGGAATCGGTGCCGGGCTGTTCACCGGCCCCAACAGCAGCGCGATCCTGTCGGCCACGCCGGACGGGATGGCGGCCACCGTCGGTGCGGTCACCCAGATGGGCCGTACGCTCGGGTTCGCGCTCGGCCCGGCGGTGGCCGCGCTGACCTGGCACATAGCAGGCGGCGGGATCGCCGGATTCCACCTCGGCGCCGGGGCCGTCCTCGGGCTCGCCGCCCTCGCTGCCGTGTTCGCCGCCGCCGTTCCGGCCCCCAGCTGGCCGGTGGAGGCAGCATCCCCGGCCCCGACCGAACAGCACCCGCACGAGACCGCCTGAAAGGAGCATCGCGATGAGCGCCTTCTCCGACGCCGAGCGGGCTTTCCTCGCCGAGGGAGGCAAGCTGGGCCACCTCGCCACCGTCGACGAGCACGGCCAGCCGCACAACGTGCCGCTGGGATGGACCTACAACGCGGATCTGGACACCATCGACATCGGCGGACACGACTTCGCCCGCACCCGCAAGTTCCGCAATGTACAGGGCAACCCGCTGGTGTGCTTCGTGGTCGACGATGTGCTGCCGCCCTGGAGGCCGCGAGCGGTCCAGGTCCGTGGCCGTGCCGAGGCGCTGCCCGCGGCCACCCCCTACGGCGGGGGCGGACCGGCGCCGATGATCCGGATCACGCCCGCAAGGGTCGTCAGCTGGAGTATGGAACACGTCGACGCCTGAGCGTTCGCCGCGCCGGGGACCGGGGAGCCCTCGGCCGCGCCGCTTGACCGCCCCGCGGACGGGGTGCCAGGCGGCGCGGCCGAGGGTGCCGCCGGTGCGGTTCTCGATGCCGGGTACGGCCATGCCGGAGGACAGCGGCGCGACGTCGATGCAGGAGCCTTCACTGCCGCTGTAGCTGGTGGTGGTGGTCGGTCGCGCCGTTCTCCACGCGGCTGATCGTGGCGTTCGAACACCGGGCCGTGCTTACGCGGTCGGGTCAGCGCGGGAAGCGCCGTCCGCCGAGCGGCCGATGGCGCGAGGGAGATCGACGCTGGTGACCAGCATCCCCGCCAGCACGTCGGTGAGCTGCTCGCGCGAGGTGTCGAGCCGGTCACGTAGCCACATCGCCACCACCTCGAGTACGCCGCTGGCCAGGGTGAGCGCGGCCAGCTCGGCGTCCGACTCCGAGGGTGCTCGCTCCCCGAGCAGTGCGCGGCTCTGGGTGGTCATGGTGCGGGCAAGTGACCTGATGACCTCGTTCCGCCCGGCGCGGAGCGCGTCGGTGGCTTGGGACTCGACAAGTAGCGTGCCGCGTCGCCGATCCTCGGTGACGAACTCAAGGCCCGCCGCGATGGCGGCGCGCATGACCGTGGGGATATCGGTTTCCGCGCGGGCTACGGCGCCGAGAACGTGCTGGATACCGGCGGCGGTGACGTCGTCGAGTACCGCCTTCAGGAGAGCGTCGCGGTCCCGGAAGTGCTCGTAGAAGTACCGGTCATTGAGCCGTGCCCTGTGGCAGACCGCGCGCATTGTCACGCCCGTCGCGCCGTGCTCGGCCAGTACGTCCAGGGCGGCGTCGAGCAGCGCGGCGCGGCGTTCGGATCGCCGCTCGTGGGCCGTCTTCCCTCCGTACGTGCGCGTAGTCACGCGCGCATCGTCTCACGCTTGACGGGGAGCGTTATCTGGTGGAAGCTGACACCAAATATATGTGGTGTTGAGTGACTCCAGATTAGGAGAGGTGGAGCATGGTTCGGACGGCGAGCCGGCGCGACGCCGAGCCGGTCAAGAGCGGTGACGAGCGGCGTCGTCCCATGGAGCCGGGCGGGATCCTGTGGGACGACGCCGGGTTGGTCACCTTCCCGCTGACCACGGGATCTGCGTTCTTGCTCCAGGTCATGCACCCCTCGATCGGCGCCGTCGTCGGGGAGCGCTCGGTTTTTCGTACCGACGCCGTCGGTCGGGCGGCGCGCAGCGTCGCCTCGGTCATGACATGGATCTACGGGGGCGAGGAGGCACTGGCCGAGGGGGACCGGCTCCGCGCGATGCACGCGCCCCTCAAGTCCGTCGACGAGCACGGCGTGACGCACCACGCGCTGGCGTCGGGTCCGTGGGCGTGGGTAATGCTGACCGCACCGTACTCCTTCCTGATCGCCGGGGAGTACTTCGCGCGGCGTAGCCCCACCGGTGCCGAGTGCGAAGCGCTGTACGGCGAGCTCGTCCAGGTGATGCGCAACCTCCACGTCCCGGAGAAGGAGATCCCGGCCACGTACGAGGAGTACCGCGTCACGTTCGACGAGATCATCGATCAAGTGCTGGTCGCCCATCGGACGGCGTGGGAGTACCTGCGCACCGTCCGTCACGTCCCGCCGCCACCAGGCATGCCGGGGCTGCTGCGGCCACTGTGGCGGGTGTTGATGGACCTCCCCGGGAGGCTGCAATACTTCGTGACCATCGGCACGCTTCCCGGGAAGGCGCGCGAGAAGCTCGGTATCGCGTGGACGGCCGCCGACGAGCGGCGCTTGCGCCGCTTCGGCCGCGCCATCGCCTACCTCCTGCCTTTACTTCCGGAGCGGCTGCGCTACCTGCCCATCGCGTACGAGGCACGCCGTGCCGAGCGCGCACGACGCCGGCTGCACGCCGTGCTCGCGCGCCGGCCCAGGTGACGGAACCCAGGGCGGTGGACGCCCCGAGGCACGTCCGAACCGTCCCGGCCGCGGGTACGCTGGCCCCGTGCGATGATCACGCGCGAGCGCCGGAAGCGTGGGCGGGACGAGTTGATTGGGGGATCGACGACCATGGGCGAGACCGCGGTGCCCGCGGCCCCGGAGGCATCGCCGGCGGCAGGGGAGGGCATCAGCGCGGCGCACGTGCGACGCACGTTCGGCAACGTCGTCGCCGTGGACGACATGGGCCTGACCGCGCCTGCGGGGCAGGTGACGGCGCTGGTCGGGCCCAACGGCTCCGGCAAGACGACGCTGCTGCTTGTGCTGGCGACGCTGCTCGTGCCGGACGCGGGCGAGATCCGCGTGGCCGGTCACGACCCGGTGCGCGAACCGCGCGAGGTCCGCTCGCGGATCGGATGGATGCCGGACGCGTTCGGCACCTACGACACCCTCACCCCTCGCGAGGTGCTGCAGTTCGTCGCCGCGGCGTACCGGCTGCCGCGTGACCGGCACGCCGCGCGGGCCCGCGAGCTGCTCGCGCTGGTGCATCTCGAGGACCTCGCCGACCGGCCGGTCCACGTGCTCTCGCGTGGCCAGAAGCAACGCCTCGGTCTCGCGCGGGCGCTGGTGCACGATCCGGGCGTGCTGCTGCTCGACGAACCGGCCGCCGGGCTCGACCCGCGCAGCCGGATCGAGTTGCGCGGCATCCTCCGCGACCTCGCCGCCGACGGGCGCGCGCTGCTGGTGTCCAGCCACGTGCTGGCCGAGCTGGAGGAGATCGCCGACCGCGCGGTGTTCGTGGACGGCGGGCGGACGGTGGACGAGCACGACCTCACCGAACTCCGCCCGACGCAGCGCAGGCCGTGGCGGCTGCGTTCGCTGGACCAGGAGTCGCTGCTGTCGAGACTGGACGGGTTGGGTGTGACGGTCACCGGGCAGCCGGGACCGGCAGGCGTGGACGTCATGCTCGCCGGCGACGAGGAGGCGGCCGACCTGGTGGCGGCGCTCGTGCGCGACGGGGTGCGGGTCGTGGAGTGCGCACCGGCGGCGGGCACGCTCGAGGCCGCTTACCTGGAAATGACGGAGGGACGGCGATGAGTACCGCGACGCGGGAGGCGGCAGGGCCGGGCGGTGCCCGGCGACCGCGTATCCGCCGGGCATCGTGGCGCGGCGTCGTCACCGTCGCGGGCCACGAGTTCCGTCTCCGGGTACGCACCGGGCGGTGGCGGTGGCTGCTCGGCGCCTGGTTCGCCGTGCTGCTGGCGTTCACCGCGCTGCTTCGCTGGGCGCTGGCCGAAACCCGCCCGACCCCGGTCACCGGTCCCGTGCCCGGGCCGGGTGCCGCGGACGTCCCGCCGCCCGCGCCGCTCGGGACACCGATGCTGGGTGGGCTCATGTTGTTCGTGCTCGGCCTCGCCCTGCTCGTCGTGCCCGCCCTGACCGCCCAGTCCGTCAACGGCGACCGCGAACGCGGCGTTCTCGCGACGCTGCAGGTCACGCTGCTCACACCCGCGGAGATCGCGCTCGGCAAGCTGCTTGCGGCCTGGCTGACCGCGCTGGTGTTCCTCGCGACCACGCTGCCGCTGGTGGTGTGGGTGATGGTCGAGGGTGGCGTCGGGATCGCACGGGTCGTGGTGACGCTGCTCGTCGTCGCGTTGCTGCTCGGCGTGATGTGCGCGGTCGCGCAGTGCCTGTCGGCACTGCTGGCGAGGACCACGACCTCGGCGGTGCTGTCGTACCTGACGGTCTTCGCGGCCACGGTGGGCACCGTCGTGGTGTTCGCACTGGCGCTGCCCCTCACGACGACCACCGAGCAGGTGACCGAACGGGTACCTGTATGGGACGACCCGCCGCCCGGTGAGGCACCCGGCGGCCCGGCGGACCGCCATGCTCCGCCGCCGCATCCGCCAGGGCAGGGCGAGCCGGATCGCTGGGAAACGCGTACCTACGAGCGAAGCCAGGTCCGCCCGGAGAGGGTGTGGTGGCTGCTCGCGCCCAACCCGTTCGTGATCCTTGCCGACGCTGCCCCCGCCGCGGAACCGAGGTTCGACCCGCGCACCGGTGAGCGGCTGAGCAACCCGCTCGACCCGCTCGGCGAGATCGCCACCGCGGTGCGCGATGCCCGCGCCTCCGAAGATCCGCAGGCCGTGCCCGGCATCGTCCCGTCAGGGCCGGAGCAGCCGGAGCCGCCGCGGCCGGATCCGGTGTGGCCGTACGGTCTCGCGTTCGACGTGCTGCTCGCGGCCGGCGCGATCGCGCTGACCATCCGGCGGCTCCGCACGCCCGTCCGCTCGCTGCCACGCGGCGTGCGGATCGCCTGACTCCTGCCTGGGCTCCCACCGGGTGGCGCCGGAGGGCCCAACACACCATGCCGAGTCGACGAACACGGTGTGCCGTAGTGCCCGACACGGCATTATGCTGGCGTGCCTGCACGACCGGGCGAGCACCGAGGGAGCAGTCATGACCGAGCCGATCGAGACCGTGGGCCGTGCGATCCAGGGGCGGATCTACCGCGACGGGGTGTTCGGCAAGCGCCCGCCGGTCCCTGTGCACCCCGACCGGCTCGAAGCGGCCGCTCGCAGGGCGATGAGCCGGGACGCGTGGGGATACACGGCCGGCTCGGCCGGGCTGGAGACCACCGCGGCTGCCAACCGGGCCGCGTTCGACAGGCGGCGGATCGTGCCGAACATGCTGACCGACGTGGCCGAGCGCGACATCTCGGTCGAGCTGTTCGGCAGGCGGCACTCCTCCCCGTTGCTGTTCGCGCCGATCGGCGTGCTGGAGCTGATGCACCGCGACGCCGACCTCGCCGTCGCGCGGGCCGCGCGGGAGCTCGGCATCCCGATGACCATCTCGACACAGGCCTCCCACCCGATGGAGGACATCTGCGCCGAGCTCGGCGAGACGGACCGGTGGTTCCAGCTCTACTGGAGCAAGGACAAGGACGTGGTGGCGAGCATGCTCGACCGCGCGGAGCGCTCCGGAGCAGGCGCGATCGTGGTCACGCTCGACACCCACATCCTCGGCTGGCGTACCCGCGACCTCGACCGCGCGTTCCTGCCGTTCGCGCGCGGGCAGGGCATCGCGCAGTACACAAGCGACCCCGCCTTCACCGACCTGGTCCGCAGGCGGGCGGAACTGGGGCGGCAGGATGGTGACACGCCGCGGCCGACGCCGACCGCGCTGAGGTCCGTTGTCTCCATGACACGCCGCTACCCGGGTCGTTTCCGGGACAACCTGCGCTCGCCGTTGCCGAGGACAGCCGTGGAGACCTTTCTCGACGTGTTCTCCAACTCGGCGTTGACCTGGGAGGACCTCCCGTTCCTCCGGCAGCACACCTCGCTGCCGATCGTGCTCAAGGGCCTGCAGCATCCCGAGGACGCCGCACGCGCGCTCGACGCCGGTGTGGATGGGATCGTGGTGTCCAACCACGGGGGACGGCAGGTCGACGGGGCCGTCGGGTCGCTGGACGCGCTTCCCGGGATCGTGGACAGGGTGGCAGGGCAGGTCCCTGTGCTGTTCGACAGCGGCATCCGCACCGGAGCCGACGTGTTCAAGGCCCTTGCCCTCGGCGCGAGCGCGGTACTCCTCGGCAGGCCCTACGCCTACGGTCTGGCCGTCGCCGGGCAGGCCGGCGTGCGCGAGGTGACCGAACACCTGCTCGCCGAGCTGGACATCACCATGGGCCTGACCGGTTGCCGCTCGATCGGTGCCATCACCCCGGAACGCCTGACGAACTGAGCTGGCACGCGCTGCCGATCAGAGCAGCGTGTGCACAGTGACGGACCGGTACCGGCGGGCGAAGCCGCTGTCGAGCGTGGCCATGGCCAGCCTCGCAGCTTGCGCGAACGCTGCCAGGTAGTCGTCTGTCCACAGTTTGTGGCTGTCATCGTCGCGAGCGGAGATCGCACGCCAGGCTTGCTCGAGCTCGTTCGGTTCACCGGCGTACCGGACCCGTTCGTCGGCTCGGAGTTGGTCCACGATGCTCCAGGCATTGGCACGAGTCAATACGTCGCCGCCCATGACCGCGGGATTGGACAGCAGCCGGAGGAGTCCCATCTGGGTGATCCGGCACAGCACAAGATCTGATGCCTGTTCATCGAACCAGCTCGCCGCACGACGATGATGGGCGTGGCCGTCCCACGTGGCAGCGAGCCACACACCGACGTCGAGCAGCATCAGGCGCTTCCGTGCTTCTCGGCGTCTTCGGCCGCGAAGATGGCCTCGATGCCTTCGTTGGTGAGGTCTACCGAACCCGGTTTCGAACTGCGTACGAGCGGGAGCTGTACGCGTGGTCGATAGGCTGGAACGGCTGGATTCCCGAGCTCATGGGTAACGGCGCGGGCCAGAAACTCCTTGAGGGTCTCACCGCGAGCGGCCGCCTCAGCTTTGGCCGCGCGTAGCAACTCCGGTGACAGATCGACCGTGGTGCGCATAAAAGCATATTAGCACCGCAGCCAACCGTGGGGCAGATCCAGCCCGCCCTACGCCTGGTGGCCGAGCTTGAAGCCCTGCCGGTTCTCGCCGGTGCCTGCCACGCCGAAGCCGTCGGCGCCGATGGTGGCCGCGCTCGCCTCGTGCACCGGAGGGGAACTGATCGGCACCGGACCGCCGTCGAGGTTCAGCACCTCGGAGGCTTCGTTGTACCAGGAGGGCACCACCTCGTGGCCCCAGAAGGAGCGCCGCCGGTTGTCGGTGACGTCCCAGCGGACGGTGGGGTTGTCGGGATCGCCGGTGTAGTAGTCGCTGGTGTAGATCTCGATACGATGCCCGTCCGGATCGCGCAGGTACAGGTAGAAGGCGTTGGACACGCCGTGCCTGCCCGGGCCGCGCTCGATGTGGTGCTCGGCCCGCAGCGCACCGAGCACGTCGCAGGTGTGCAGGATCTGGTGACGCTCGTGGCTGGCGAACGCGATGTGGTGCAGCCGGGGACCGTCGCCGCCGGTGATGGCGATGTCGTGCACGGTCGGCTTGCGGAACAGCCACGTGGCGTACAGCGAGTCGCTGTCCTCGATGGTCTCCGAGACCCCGAAGCCAAGGCCGGTGTAGTAGTCGTAGGCGGCTCGCACGTCGGGCACCATCACGTTGAAATGGTCCAGCCTGCTGATCGCGTTACCGGGCTGGCGGTGGTAGTGCTGGGTGAAACGCTCGGTGTGGGTGGTCTCGTAGAAGAACTCGACGGGAAAGCCGAGCGGGTCGTGGACGCGCACGGCCTCCCCGATACCGCGGGTGGTGCCCGCGGCCACCCTGCGGGTCTCGACGCCGATCCCGGCGAAGTACCGCTCGGCGACCGTGAGCTGCTCGGGGCCGCGCACCCGGTAGGCGAGCCGGGCCAGAGCCGGGGTCGGTCCCGCGCGCAGCACCAGGCTGTGGTGGGTGTACTCCTCGAACGCGCGCAGGTAGAGCGCCTCGGGTTCCTCCGCGGTGACCACGAGCCCGAGCACGTCGACGTAGAACCAGCGGGCGGCAGCCAGGTCGGTGACGATCAGCTCGGCGTAGGCGGCACGGATGATGTCGGGTGGTGTCGTCATGGTCGTCTGCCTCATCTCGACGTCCCGGCGCCGAAGCGAGGGGTGTGCACCTCGCCGAGGGCGACGTGGATGATGTGCTCGTTGGTGTAGAAGTCGATGCTTCGCTCACCGCCTTCCTTGCCGAGGCCGCTGGCCTTGACACCGCCGAAGGGGGTGCGCAGGTCGCGGATGTTGTGCGAGTTCAGCCAGACCATCCCGGCATCGATCGACGCGCCCACGCGGTGACCACGCCGCAGGTCGGTCGTCCACACGTACGCGGCGAGCCCGTAGTCCACGGCGTTGGCCAGCGCTACGGCCTCGTCCTCGCTGTCGAACGGGGTGATGGCCACGACGGGCCCGAAGATCTCCTCCCGGAAGATCCGCGCGTCCGGCGGCACGTCGGCGAACACGGTGGGGGCGAGGTAGTTGCCCTCGGGCAGGTGGTCGGGCCTGCCGCCACCGGCGAGCAGCGTCGCCTCGCCCTTGCCCGCATCGATGTAGCCCAGCACGCGCTCGTAGTGCTCGGCGTGCACCAGCGCTCCTACCTCGGTGGCGTCCTCGTGCGGCGGACCGACCACGATGTTGCGGGCCCGCTCGGCGTAGCGGGCGCAGAACTCCTCGTAGACGGAGCGCTCCACGAGGATCCGCGAGCCCGCCGTGCAGCGCTCGCCGTTGAGCGAGAACACCCCGAACAGCGTGGAGTCCAGCGCCGCGTCCAGGTCGGCGTCGGCGAACACGAGAGCGGGGGACTTGCCGCCCAGCTCCATGGACAGTCCCTTGAGGTGGGCCGATGCCCGGCGCATGATCTCCCTGCCGGTGGCGCTCTCGCCGGTGAACGAGATCAGCGGCACGTCCGGGTGGTCCACCAGCGCTTGCCCTGCCTGCTCGCCGAACCCGTTGACCAGGTTGAACACCCCGGCAGGCACACCGGCCTCGGCCATGATCGCCGCCCACAGGCTCGCGGAGGCCGGGGTGAACTCGGCCGGTTTGAGCACCACCGGGCATCCCGCCGCCAGCGCCGGGGCCAGCTTCCAGCTCTCCAGCATGAAGGGGGTGTTCCACGGGGTGATCAACCCGGCCACGCCCACCGGCTTGCGGACCACGTAGTTCAGCTGAGCGCCCGGCACGCGGTAGGCGTCCTCGTGCATCGCGACGATCACGTCGGCGAAGAACCGGAAGTTCTCCGCCGCGCGCCGTGCCTGCCCGCGCGCCTGGGTGATCGGCAGCCCGGTGTCGAAGCTCTCCAGCTCGGCCAGCCGCAGCTCGCGCGCCTCGATGCCCTCGGCGATGCGGTAGAGCACGGTCGCGCGGGCCCGCGCGGTCATGGTCGGCCAGGGGCCGTCGGTGAACGCCTCGCGAGCGGCGGCCACGGCCCGGTCGATATCGGCGGCGTCCCCGGCCGCGGCGACCGCGTAGGGCTTGTTGGACACCGGGTCGAGCACGTCGAACGTCTCGCCGGAGCTGCTCGGCACACCCTCCCCGGCGATGATGTGGTCGAAACGATCCGGCAGCTCGGCAGGGCGGTGCGGTTCAGCCATCGAAATCCTCCAGAGGGGACAGCAGGTCCCGGGAGTCGCTCAGCAGTTCGGTGACCCGGGACTGCCCGGACCCGGTCAGCGGGATCAGCGGGGGGCGTACGTGCGCGGAGGCGATCAACCCGTGCCGGGCGAGCAGCCACTTCACCGCGGCCGGGTTGGTCTCGGTGAACACCACGTCCACCAGCGGGTGCAGCCGGTAGTGCAGCTCCCGCGCGGTGGTGGCGTCCCCCGCGGTGTGTGCGTCGTACATCCGCGCCACCGCCTGTGGCGCGAGGTTGGCCACGGCACTGACGAAGCCGACGCCGCCCAGTGACAGCAGCGGCAGGCACAACAGCTCGATCCCGGACCACACCAGCAGCTGTGGCCCGCAGGCGTGCATCACGCGGGAGAAGTGCTCGAAGTCCTTCGTGGTCTCCTTGATCCCGACGATGTTGTCGAAGTCGGTGAACAGCCGGGCCACGGTCTCCGGGGCGATGTCCACGGCGGTGCGGGACGGCACGTTGTAGATGACGAGCGGCAGGTCCGGGAACTCGCGGGCCACGGTCGCGTACCAGGAGTACAGCGCTTCCTGGGTGGGGCGGGCGTAGTACGGGGTGATGATCAGCGCGGCGTCGGCGCCCGCATCGCGCGCGATCCCCGTCAGCTCCAAAGTCTCGTCCAGTTTGGCCGACCCGGTGCCCGGGACGAACGGCACCCGGTCGTCGATGACGCCGGCGGCCACGCGGACGGCCTCGGCGCGCTCGGTCACGGTCTGCGCACCGGGCTCGCCCGTGGAGCCGCCCAGCGAGATCCCGTGTGTGCCGTTCGCGAGCTGGAAGCGCACCAGTGTGCGCAGGCCCGCGGCGTCGAGTTCACCGGCCTCGGTGAACGGGGTGATCACGGGCGCGATCGACCCCCGGATCCGCTGCGGGTCGTGGCGGAACTTCACCGGTTTCCTCCTTCGGGTCGTCCGTGCAGCCAGTCCTGGTAGGCGGCCTCCCACTCGCCGGAGAGCGGGTAGAGGCCCCGGATCGGGTGTCCCTTGGCGACCTGCTCGGCGATGAACGTCTCCTGCCGCTCCTGCTCCTGTGCGTCGGCGGCCACGTCGGCGACCAGCCGCGGTGGGATGACCAGGACCCCGTCGTCGTCACCGACGATCACGTCGCCGGGGACGACCGTGGTGCCGCCGCAGCCGATCGCGGTGTCGACCTCCCACGGCACGTGCCTGCGCCCGAGCACAGCCGGGTGGTTGCTCGCGTGGTGGACGGGGATGTCCAGTGCGGCGATCTCGGCGGCATCGCGTATCCCGCCGTCGGTGACGACGGCGGCCGCGCCGCGCACCTGCGCGCGCAGCGCCAGGATGTCGCCGATCGTGCCGGAGGTGCTCTCGCCGCGGGCCTCCATCACCAGCACCTCGTCCGCACCGACCGACTCCACCGCGCGCTTCTGCGCGTTGAACCCCGTACCGTGCTCGGCGAAGAGGTCCTCCCGGTGCGGGAGGAAGCGAAGCGTGCGGGCGCGGCCGGCGAAGGTGCCGCCGGGTCGTGCCGGGTGTACCCCGTCGATGTGGACGTTGTTCAGCCCGCGCTTGCGCAGCTGCGCCGACAGTGTCGCCACGCCGAGGCGCCGCAGCCGGTCGAGCAGCTCGCCGTGCACGGCGTCCCCTGCTGTCTCACCGTAGGCGTCGGCGCGGGTGGCCTCGTCCACGCGCGGCGGCGCGCCGACCGGCGGTAGGGCGGGGCCGGTGGCCACGGTGGTGCGCAGCAGGCCGGTGCTCGCGCCGTCGTGAGCCACCTCGACCTCGACAACCTGGCCCGGCTCGACGACCGAGGCTCCAGCCGGGGTTCCGGTCAGGATCACGTCGCCGGCCTCCAGGGTGGACATCCGGGACAGGTCGGCGACGAGCTCTGCGAAGCCGAAGAGCAGCTCCTCGGTGCTGCCGCTCTGCCGGAGGTGACCGTCCACCCATGTGCGCACGCGCAGGCGTTCCGGGTCCAGCTCGGCCGCGCGCAGGAACGTCGGACCGATGGGGGTGTACCCGTCGCCGCTCTTGGAACGCAGGTTGGATCCCCGATCGGCATGGCGCAGGTCGTGCAGTCCCAGGTCGTTCGCTGCCGTGACCCACCCGACGTGCTGCCAGGCCCGTTCCGGGGGGACCCGGTGGGCGGGGGTCGCGATCACCAGCGCGATCTCGCCTTCGAAGGCCAGCAGCTCGGTGCCCTCGGGGCGCGCGACGTCACCGCTTCCCGCCAGTGAGGACGGTGCCTTCAGGAAGTAGGAGGGATGGGCCGGTGTGCGGCCGCGCTGCGCGGCGCGGCTGGTGTAGTTCAGGTGCACCGCGATGACCTTGCTCGGGGTGAGGCCGAGCTCCGCTGTGACGGGGTCCATCAGAGCTCCTGCAGGTCCTGCCCGACGACGACGGTGCCGCTGAAGCCCTTCTCTGCCTCGCGTTGCCACACCGCGTCGTCGACGCTGCCGTCGGCCGGGGTGAGGTGGGACAGCACCAGCAGCGGGACGCCCGCGCGCTCGGCGACCGGGCCGACCTCGTCGGAGCGGGTGTGGCTGGCGAGCAGGTGCTCGCGTACCCGGCTGCCGTTGTGCCGGGAGAGCAGGCCGTCGAGGGCTGGGACGTGCATGGTCTCGTGCACGAGCACATCGGCGCCGGTGGCGAGCTCGACGAGGTTGTCGCAGGGGACGGTGTCCCCGGAGATCACAATGGACCGGTCGGCGGTGTCGATGCGGAACCCGAATGCGGGGTCCACAGGGGGGTGGTCGACCAGAGTGGCGGTCACTGTGACGTGCTCGTCGGTGTAGACCACGCCGCCGCCGGAGCTCTCGGTGATGTCCAGCATCTCGTGCAGCGGCCGCCTGCCCTCGTCGGCCACCCGCAGGTCGAGGTCGTAGCGATGCCCCTCGAGGACCTGTTTGACCATGGTCTCGATCGGCGGGGGGCCGATGATGCGTACCGGCGACCGCAACCCGGACCAGCCCAGCATGAGCAGGCTGCCGATGTCGGCGTTGTGGTCGGAGTGGTTGTGCGTGACGAACACGGCGCGGATGGCCGAGAACGGGATGCCCGCGCGAGCGAGCTGATGGGCGACCCCGTTGCCGCAGTCGAACACGTAGGCCGCGCCGTCGACGACGATCGCCTGCGCGGGCGAGAACCGGTGACCGTGCGGCGTGGGGCCGCCGGCCGTGCCGAGTAGGACGAGCTTGGTCGTCACGGAAGCCTCCTCATCCGCCTGGGAGCCGCTGCATCCGCGGCACGTGCCTCGATTGCACCCCTGCCGGACGGATAAGCACAAAGATCTGTTTTCGGTGCTTCCGATAGAACTGATCTATGTCTCGTTGTGCGAGGTCTCCTCGGCAAGCAGCATCCGCTGGAACGCCTGTGCCGCGGGTGAGAGCGTGCCCGGCCTGCGCACGAGGTGGATCTCGCGCTCAACGGCAGGGTCGACGGAGACCAGCACGGCCCCTTCCAGCTCGGCCAGCTTGGCCAGCGGTCGCGGGAGGACGCCGGAGCCCGCACCGGCGGCGATCATGTGCAACGCCGACTCCCGGTGCCCGAGCTCGACCACCACGTTGGGTTCCCTGCCGCGCCGGCGCGCCTCGCGGGTGACCAGATCACGGACAAGGGTGCCGGGAAAGCCGGTGATCAGCTCCCGGTCCAGTAGCTCGTCGACCGTGAGCACACCGGCGGGCGGGGCCGGGGTCCCCGGCGGCAACGTGGCGATCAGCTCCTGGTTACCGATGGGAACCGCCTCGAGCTCCTCGAAGCTTCGGGTGGTGGTGTCGGCGAGACCCAGCTCGGCCGCGCCGGTGCGCACGGACTCGCGGACCTCGTCGCCGAGCTCGGACTGCGCGAGCCGGATCCGTACCTCCGGGTAGGCTCGCCGGAAGCGGCCGATCACGACCGCCAGCGGGTCCAGTGCCAGCGTGGGCAGGCTGACCAGGTCGAGCCTGCCTGCCATGAGCCCGGTGACCTCGCGGACGGTCGCGCGTGCCGTCTCCATGTCCCGCAGGGTCCGGCGGGCGGAGTCGATCAGGGCTTCCCCTGCGGCGGTGAGGCGCACCCCGCGCGGCAGGCGGTGGAACAGCTCGGCGCCCAGATCGCGCTCGAGGACCTTGATGGCGTGTGAGAGCGAGGGCTGCGCGACGTGCAGCGCGCTGGCCGCGGCGGTGAACCCGCCGTTCTCGACGACGGCGAGGAAGTACTCGATCTGGCGACGTTCCACGACACCACCCTAGCCATAGACACTGTCTACCGGAACTGTCGAAAACTCGTCTGAGCCGAGTCCCAATCGACACGACTGAAGCCTTTCCGGTGACGTCGAGCACATGCTTTACTGCTCGTATCAGGTAACAAATATTGCGGTCTCAGTAACAACACCGCGATTCCGAGCAGTCCTGAGGAGAACGGATGCGAACGCACAAGCATCTCATGGTGCTCGCCGTGGCCGGTGCCGTCGGTGTGCTGTCCGCCTGCGGACCGACCGAAGAGGAAGCCACAGAGGTTGACCAGGCGCAGGATGGAACCCAGCAGGTGACCGTCGGAGCGCTGCCGATCTATTCGACCGGCGCGCTGCACCTCGGCATCGACCAAGGGTTTTTCGCCGATGAGGGCGTGGAGGTCGACGTGCAGAACGTCCCCAACCCGGCGGGCGCGATGGCCGCGCTGCAGGGCGGCGAGGTGCAGTTCGCCTACACCCCCGCCACGCCGATGCTCACCGCGCTGTCCGAGGGCATTGACTTGAAGGTCGTCGCCGCCGCCGACGGGTACCGGGACGACGCCTACGAGACGTGGGTCGAGGCGGGACAGGAGCCCGAAGACAGTCCGGATGACACGGCGGTTCTCGTGGGAGAGGGGAGCGACATCTCCTCGCCCGCCGATCTGGAAGGCAAGACCGTTGCCGTGCCTGCGCGTAAGGCGCAGATGGAGGTGACGATCGCTTCCTCCGTCACCCAGGACGGGGGAGACCCCTCGGCCGTCGAGTGGATCGCGCTGAGCTTCCAGGACATGAATTCGGCCCTGAAGGAAGGCCGTGTCGACGCCGTGGGCCAGGTGACGCCGTTCATCGAGCAAGCGGTGGAGCAGCAGGGCGCGCAGATCATCGACTTCCCCGCCATCGGGTTGTTCCGCGAAGGCGCCGTGGGGCTCTGGGTGACCTCGACCGAGGTCGCCGAGCAGAACCCGGATGCCGTGGAGGGTTTCAAGAACGCCATCAACCAGTCCAACGGGTACGCCAACGACAACCTGGACACGGCGCTGCAGCAGGCATCGGACATCTCGCAGATCCCGGTCGACGTCCTGAAAAAGGGCAAGCCGCCGTACTGGCCGACCGACGTGGCGACGGCTGAGATCGAGCGGGCCGCTGACGTCATGGTGGAGCTCGGTTACCTGGACGAGGTTCCGGAACTCGAGGATCTGGTCGTGGAGTAGGACGATGGCGATCACTGTGACACGAGACCGGATGGCGCCGGTTGCCACGCGGTGGACCGGCAGCGGTGTGGCTGTCGGTTCGACGGCGGTGGTCGCGTGCCTGCTGGCGTGGGAGCTCGCCGCGCGTGGCCCGCTGGCGGACGCGCCGTTTCCCACGGTCGTCGAGATCGTGCGGAGCCTGCTCGGCCTGCTCGCGACCGGCGCCTTCTGGTCCTCGCTCGGGCAGACCCTGACCACCGCGCTGATGGGGCTCGCCCTGGCGATCGGCGCCGGCGTCGTGCTCGGGGTGCTGCTCGGCTCGGTCGAGTTCGCCTACCGGAGCACGAGGCTGATCATCGAGATCCTCAAGCCGATCCCGCCGATCGTGATCATGCCGCTCGTCATCCTGCTGCTCGGCCCGAGCGCGGAGATGGGTGTGGTGCTCGTGTTGTACGGGTGCGTGTGGCCGATCCTGATCCAGACCGTCGCCGGGGTACGCGATGCCGATCCCGTGCTGATCGACACGGCGCGGTCGTTCGGTTTCGGGACTGCCCAGCGGGCCGTACAGATCGTGTTGCCGGGTGCGGCCGCGTTCATCGTGACCGGCGTGCGGATCGCCGGCTCCGCGGCGTTCGTGATCGCCGTGGTATCGGAGCTGGTCGGAGGCGCGCCGGGGATCGGCCACGAGCTGTTCGTCACCCAGAATGCCGGGCTGTACAGCGAGATGTATGCGCTGGTTGCGGTGATGGGCGGGGTCGGCCTCGGCTTCAACACCGCGCTGCACGCCTTCGAGAAGTGGATGCTGCACTGGCATCCGTCCGTGCGCGGGGAGGTGACGGCATGAAGGCGGTGAGCACGCGCCTGCGTTCGCTCGCGGTGGAGCTGTGGTTGCCGGTTCTCGTCGTCGTGGTGTGGTGGTTCTGGTCGGGCAGCGCCGGGCTGCAGTTCTACCCACCGCTGTCCGAGATCCTGGTGCGGTTCCAGGAGATGTGGCTGTTCGATCAGTTCGTCAGCGACGTGCTGCCGAGCTTGCGGAACCTGCTCGTCGGGTACACGCTCGCGGCGCTGGTCGGCATCGCGTGTGGCGTGATCATGGCGCAACTCCCCATCGCACGCCGTGCCCTCGAACCCATCGTGCACTTCCTGCGTTCCGTCCCACCGGTCGCACTCGTGCCGCTCGCGATCCTGCTGCTGGGGTTCGGGCCGGGGATGAAGATGACGATCATCGCCTTCAGCGCGGTATTCGCCACACTGATCGCCACGCTGGACGGGGTCCGCGCGGCCGACCCGGTGCTGGCCGAAGTCACCCGCGTGTACCGGATCTCGGGTCGGGACCGGCTGCTGCGGGTCACGCTCCCGGCCGCTGCCCCGCAGATCCTGGGTGGCCTGCAGGTGAGCCTGGTGATCGCGTTCGTGGTCATGATCACCAGCGAGATGCTCGCCTCCACCGAGGGTATCGGGTACTTGACGATCCTGGCGCAGCAGACCTTTGCCATCACCGACATGTGGGCGGGCATGCTGCTGCTCGGCCTGCTCGGCTACCTGTTCAACCGCCTGTTCACGCTGGCCGAACGCCGCATCCTGCACTGGCACACCGGCATGCGCGAGCAAGCGAAGACCGCATAGGAACACTAAGATGACGGAAGTCGTGACTGAACCCAACGTTCCCCAGCAGGCGGAGCGCCGCCTGACCATCGAGGGCCTCTGCAAGACGTACGGCAGCGGGTCGAATGCCAAGACGGTGCTCGACGGGCTCACGTTCGACGTGAACGCCGGCGAGTTCGTCTGCATCGTCGGGCCGTCCGGTGCGGGCAAGACGACGCTGCTGAAGTGCCTGTCCGGCCTGCTACCGCCGACATCCGGCCGGGCCTGCCTGGATGGTGAAGCGATCACCGGGCCGCCGGAGAAGCTGGCGCTGGTCTTCCAGGAGTACACGCGCTCGTTGATGCCGTGGCTGACGGTGGAGAAGAACATCACCCTGCCGCTGCGCAACAAGGGCGTGTCCAAACGCGAGCGCGGCGAGCGGACACGCGAGGCGCTCGAGGCCGTCAGCCTGGCGGACTCGCGGCGCCACTACCCGTGGCAGCTCTCCGGCGGGATGCAGCAGCGGGTGGCCATCGCCCGCGCGCTGGCCTACCAGCCCGAGGTGCTCGTCATGGACGAGCCGTTCGCCTCGGTGGACGCGCAGACCCGGTTCGAGCTGGAGGACCTCGCGCAGCGGGTACGCGCCCAGTTCGGCGTCACGGTCGTCTTCGTTACCCACGACATCGACGAGGCGGTCTACCTCGCCGACCGGGTCGTGGTGCTGGGCAGCTCACCGTGCCGGGTTCGCGAGATCATCCCGGTGAACCTGGCTGCCCCGCGCGACCAGGTGCGGACCAAGGCCGACCCGGCGTTCACCGAGCTGCGCAGCCGCGTGTTCGAGCTGATCCGCAAGGGGTGAGATCACCGGGCGTCGTGCACGATGTCCCCGCCGACGACCGTCATCACCGGCGTGACGGCGTGTAGCTCCTCGTCGTCGACGGCGAGGACGTCCTCGGCGAGGACGGTGAGGTCGGCGAGTGCACCGGGGGCGATGTGGCCCTTGGTGCGCTCGCGGCCCTCCTGGTAGGCGGGCGCGTTCGTCCAGGCGCGCAGCGCCTGCTCGCGGGTGAGGCGCTGGTCGGCGCCGCTGACCGCGCCCTCGTGCCGGGTCCGCCGCAGCACGAGCGTCTCGACACCCTGCCGCCAGTCCGGGTAGGTCACCGGCGCGTCCGAGCTGTCCGCGACGACGACCCCGGCGTCCAGTAAGGACCGCACCGGGATGTTGCGGTGCCACGTCGGCTCGTCCACGACGCCGCGCAGCGCGTCGGAGACCTGCCACTTGATCAACGCCTGGGTGTTGGCGACGAAGCCGTGTGCCGCCATGAGCTTCATCGCGCGCTCGCCGGGCAGGTTCGCGTGGATGAGCACGTGCCGTGCGTCGGGCCACGGGTCCGCCTCGGCCGCGGCGGCGAGGGCATCCACGACGCCGTCGCACGCGCGGTCGCCTGTCGCGTGCACCTGAACCTGGAAGCGGTGCCTGTGCAGCGTCTCGATCAGCGTGGCCAGCGAGGACAGCCGCTGCGCGTCGTCGCCGCCCTCGGTGACAAGTGACCCGCAGCAGCCGTCGTCGTACGGCCGGGACATCCACGCCGAGCGCAGCGCGGGGATGCCGTCGGCGAAGAGCTTGCACCCGCCGATGCTCAGCCAGTCGTCGCCGAGCCCGCTGCCCGTACCGGCGTAGCGCATCGCCTCATCGATGGTCGCTGCCGACGTGGTGACCGAGGGCCAGGTCCAGTTCAGCAGCGTGGTCACCCGGGTGCGCAGCGCGCCATCCCTGTGCATGGCGAGGTAGTCGCGCAGCATCGGCGGGGTGACGACCGGGTCGGTGACGCTGGTGACGCCGAGCGCGTTGAGCTCGGCCATGGCTGCCGCGGTCGCCTCGCGGCGCTCGGCGGGCGTCGGTTCCGGTACCCGGTCGGCGACCAGCGCCACTGCTGTCTCGTGCAGCTCACCGGTCGGCTCCGCGGTGGCCGGGTCACGGACCACCCTGCCACCGTCCGGGTCGGGGGTGGCCGCGGTGACGCCCGCGATCTCGAGTGCGCGCGAGTTGGCCCAGGCCGCGTGGCCCGAGAAGTGCGTGAGCAGCACGGGATGGTCCGGGCTCACCGGGTCCAGGTCGTCGCGGGTCGGCCCGGAGCCGCGCTCGGCCAGCTCGCGGAGGTGGCGCTCGGTCCAGCCCCAGCCGCGGATCCACCCGCCCGGCGGGCGGGTGCGGGCCTGGCCGGCGATATGCTCGCGGATCTCGCGAACGCTGGAGACGGCACGGTCGCTGAGGTCGATACTGAACGGGGGGCGCGACAGCCCGAAGAACTGCAGGTGCAGGTGGGAGTCGTTGATGCCGGGAAGTACCGAACCGCCCGCGAGATCGATCCGCCGCGTGCCGGGGCCCGCCAGCGCCATGATGTCGGTGTTCGTGCCCACAGCGCGGATGCGGCCATCGGCGACCGCGACCGCCTCGGCTACGGTGCCCGCACCGTCGAGCGTGGTGATATGTCCGGAGTGGAAGAGGAGATCGATACCTGACATCGCACCTGGTTACGTAGACGACAACATTGGTTTCGTGTAACGTTACTCGCGGTGGAGGTAGTGCGGCAAGAGGAGGACGGACGTGGCGCGGACCGATCGGAGCGCGGTCGCCAAGGCCCTTGACCTGCTGACCGCGCTTGCGGACGCGGAGAGCCCGCTGCGGCTCTCCGAGCTGGCCGAGCGCGTGGACCTGCACCGCGCGACCGCGTACCGCTCGCTGGCCGAGCTGATCGCGCGGAACTTCGTGGTGCGCGACGGCAACGACCGCTACATGCTCGGCTGGGCGTTGCTGCGTATGACCCAGGGCCCCGCTGCGCGCCACGCCCTGGCCGACGTGGCCCGGCCGATGCTCAGCAGGGTGGCTACCGACACCGAGCGCATCGCCGGTATCGAGGTGCTCGAGGAAGGCGGCTGCCGGGTCATCGAGACGGTGCGTTCCGAGCGTTACCAGCGGTTCCTGGGGTTCGGGGGAGAGGTCTTCGACCCGTGGCGCTCGGCGAGCGGCCTCGTGCTGCTCGCGTTCAGCGATCCGGCGCGGCGCGAGTCCTTTCTGGAGTCCGCGACGGAGGCGGGTATCGACGTCCCGGAGCTGCGCGCACGGCTCGAGGACGTCCGGCAGGCGGGTTACGCGTTCAGCTCGGGTGGGCTGGACCCGCTCATCGCCGACGTCGCGGTGCCGGTGCGCGGGGCGGGCGGGCACTGCCGCGCCGCCGTGTCGGTCACCGGGTTCGTGCAGGACTTCGACAGCGACGCCGTCGCGCACGCGCAGCGGGCGGCGGCGGACGCGGCGGGTGATCTCGAGGGCCTGCTCGACGACAACGGCCCGGCCTCCGAGGTGCGGGTGAGCTGAGACACATCCTGCCCACGCGCCCGACACACCATGTCCGCACGCCCGACACGGCATGTCCGCACGCCCGACACGGCGAGCGGTCAGCTGACGATGCCGCGCAGGCCATCCTCGCCGTAGGCGGGTTCCAGCCACGGCCGGAGGTCGGGGCCCCTGCGTAGCGAGTGTCCACCATCCACATTGATCACCTGGCCGGTGAGCCAGCTCGACTCCGGGCCGATGAGGAAGCGGACCGCGGCGGCGATGTCGCCGACCTCCCCGATGCGGGGGAGTGGTATGCACGACTCGTAGTCGTCGCGGACCGGGTTGTCGGATCCGGTGATGGCCTCGACCATCTCGGTGCGGACCAGGCCGGGGCGGACACAGTTCACGCGCACGTTGCTCGGCCCGAGCTCGTCGGCGGCCAGCTGGCAGAGGTGGTCGACACCTGCCTTGGTCACGCCGTAGGGGCCGAACCAGCGGTGGGTGTTGGAGCTGGCGATCGACGAGATGCCGACGATGGCGCCCCCGCCCGCCTTGGCCATGTACGCGCCCGCGTGCTTGAGCGCCAGCATCGTGCCGGTCAGGTTCGTTTCCAGCGCGCCGTTCCACTGCTCGATCGGCATCTGGGTGATGGGGCCGACCCAGCTGTTCCCGCCCGCGCAGGTCACCACGCCGTCCAGCCGGCCACCGGCGCGCTCGCTCGCCCGTGCGACCGCGCTCGCGACGGCGTCCTCATCGGAGACGTCGGCGACCACGTATCCCGCGCGGCTGCCCCCGGCGGCATGCGCGGAGATCTCCTCGACCGCGCTGGCCAGCGTGGCCTCCGTACGGCCGCAGACGGTGACGTGCGCTCCCTCGGCCGCGAGGTGCCGCGCCACGCCGAGGCCGATACCGCTGCCACCCCCTGTGACCAGGACGCCCATGCCCTCGACGCTCATGATGCGCGCAGCCCGAGCGCCGAAGGGGAACAGGTTCTCCTGGTCGAGTGAACGTGATCGTTGGTCATGGCAAGCATTGTGCGGGACTAGTGACGAACTAGCAAGAACATGTTCTACTAGAGTTATGGCGAGTCATCTCATTCAGGGCGAGCGGGTCACCATGCCGGTCGAGGTGCGGCAGGCGAGCGCGTGCTCGGCCATGTTCCTGGTACCGGCACGGACGGCACGGTCGATCATCGACTACTCGGGGCTGGACGTCGTCGAGCCCGTGCCGGGCAGGGCGGTGTGCTCGCTCGCGTTCGTGCGCTATGTCGACAGCGATCTGGGGCCGTACCACGAGTTCGCCGTCGCGTTCCTCGCCCGCCCACCCGGGGCGTCGAAACGGGAGGTCGGCGCGTTCATTCACTGGCTGCCGGTCAACCAGGAGTTCACGCTGGAGGCGGGCCGGGTGATCTGGGGCTTTCCGAAGGAGATGGCCGACATTCACCTGGAGCTCGACGGGCCGGACCAGCGCTGCGTGCTCAGCGCGGGCGGGCAGGGCGTCGTCGACCTGCGTATCGGCCGGGGCCTGCCCGTGCCGGGCCGGATCGCTCGCACCTCTGTGGACGCCTATACCTGCCTGGACGGCGAGCTGCGCCGCACCCCGTGGATCATGCGTCCGGGCGGTGTGCGCTCCCGGCCCGGCGGGGTGCGGATGGAGCTCGGCGAGCACCCGATCGCCGAGGAGCTGCGGCGGCTCGGGCTGCCGAAGGCGGCGCTGGGTACCAGCAGCATCGGCCGCCTGGGGATGACCTTCGCCGACGCCGAGGCCGTCAGGTAACCGCTGCCGGTGACGCCCGCGCCTACAGCTCCAGGCCGGTGAGCACGAGCACGCGTTCCTCGGTGAGGTCGGCGATCGCCGAGGCCAGGCCCTCCCTGCCGGTCCCGGAGTCCTTCAGCCCGCCGTAGGGCATCTGGTCGGCGCGGTAGCTGGGCACGTCGCCGACGATGACCCCACCGACCTCGAGCTCGGCGGACGCGCGGAAGGCGAGTCGCACGTCGTGGGTGAACACCCCGGTCTGCAGGCCGAACCGGGAGTCGTTGACCCGGTCGAACGCCTCGCCGACCGAGTCGACGGGGGCGAGGGTGAGCACGGGGGCGAACACCTCGTCGGAGTTGACCGCGCAGTGCTCGGGCGCGCCTGCCAGCACCGTGGGGGCGAGGGTGGCCCCGTCGCGGGTGCCACCGGCCAGCACGCGGGCGCCGTCCGCCACGGCATCGGCCACCCAGCCCTGTGCCCGCTGGGCCGCCTCCTCGCTGATCAGCGGACCCACCGCCGTGCCGGGGTCGGTGGGATCACCGGTGCCCAGCTCGGCGACGGCCGCGACGACCCGCTCGGCCAGCTCGTCGTAGACGTCGCGGTGCGCGTACACCCGCTGCACGGCGATGCACGATTGGCCACCCTGGTAGGTGGCGAACGTGGCGATGCGCTTCGCAGCGCCGTCCAGGTCCGTCCAGTCCGGACAGACCACGGCCGCCGCGTTACCGCCGAGCTCCAGTGTCACGTGCTTGCGCGGCACGCGGTCGCGGATCGCCCAGCCGACCGGCCCGGAACCGGTGAACGACACGACCGGCAGCCGGGGGTCGTCCACGAGCACGCCTGCCGCGTCGTTCGGTACCGGCAGCACCGACCACGCCCCGGCGGGCAGGTCGGTCTCGGCGAGCAGCTCGCCGAGCAGCAGGGCGGTCAGCGGGGTCGCGGGCGCCGGCTTGACCACGACCGGCGAGCCGGCCGCGATCGCCGGAGCCACCTTGTGCGCCACCAGGTTGAGCGGGAAGTTGAACGGCGTGATCGCCAGCACGGGCCCCCGCGAGACCCGCCGCACCAGCGCCATCCGGCCCGTCGCCGCCGGGTCGGTGTCCAGCCGCTGCAGCTCACCGGAGAGTCTGCGCGCCTCCTCCGCGGCCCACCGGAACGTGGAGATACCGCGCGTCACCTCGGCGCGCGACCACCTGACGGGTTTGCCCGACTCGGCGGTGATCAGCGCGGCGACCTCCTCGGCGCGTTCGGCCAGCCTGCGCGCGACGTGTTCGAGGGCGCCCGCGCGCACGTGCGCTGGCAGGTGTGCGACCTCGTGCCGCGCGGCGTGCGCCGAGGCGACCGCGTGCTCCATATCGGACGGTCCCGCGTGGCAGGTGGTCCCGGCGAGCGACCCGTCGTAGGGGCTGCGCACCTCGAGGTGCTCCGCGCTGGTGCACGGCTTGCCGTCGACCCAGAACGGGGTGATGGTCATGGCGATCTCCTGTTCCTCAGGCCGTGATGGCGTGTTCGAGAACGGACAGTCCCTCGTCCAGCAGCTGCTCGCCGATCACCAGCGGCGGTAGCAAGCGAACGACGTTGCCGTAGGTGCCGCAGGTCAGCACGATCACCCCGGCCTCGTGACAGGCCTTGGCGACGCGGGTCGCGCGCTCGGCGTCGGGCTCGCCGTCGGCGCCCGCGAACTCCACGGCCAGCATCGCGCCCCTGCCGCGGACCTCGCCGATCCCGTTGTCTCCCTCGGCGAGGGCACGCAGCCGCTGTAGGGCGGCGCGCTCGATCCGGCCGGCCGCGGCAGCGAGGTCGCGGGTGCGCATGGTCTCGATGGTGGCCAGCGCCGCCGCGCAGGCGATCGGGTTGCCGCCGTAGGTGCCGCCGAGGCCACCGGCGTGCACCGCGTCCATCACGTCGGCGTGCCCGGTCACGGCGGCCAGCGGCAGGCCCCCTGCCATCCCCTTCGCCGTGGTGACCAGGTCGGGAACGACGTCCTCGTGCTCGCAGGCGAACCACGCCCCCGTGCGGCAGAAACCGGTCTGGATCTCGTCGGCGATCAGCAGCACGCCGTTGTCGCTGCACCAGTCGGCCACCGCGCGCAGGAACCCCGGCGCGGGAACGACGAAACCGCCCTCGCCCTGGATCGGCTCGATCAGTACGGCGGCGATGTTGTCCGCGCCGACGTGCTTGGCCATCTGCGTGGTGGCCCGCGCCGCTGCCTGCTCACCGGTCATCCCGGCCGGATCCCGGAACGGGTAGGACATCGGTACGCGGTAGACCTCGGGCGCGAACGGTCCGAACCGGTGCTTGTACGGCATGTTCTTCGCGGTCAGCGCCATCGTGAGGTTCGTCCGGCCGTGGTAGGCGTGGTCGAAGACCACGACGGCCTGCCGCCCCGTGGCGTGCCTGGCGATCTTGACGGCGTTCTCCACGGCCTCGGAGCCGGAGTTGAACAGCGCCGAGCGCTTCTCGTGCTCTCCCGGGGTGAGCTCGGCCAGCTGCTCGCACACCCGCACATACCCCTCGTACGGGGTGACCATGAAGCAGGCGTGCGTGAACAGGGACGCCTGCCCGGCCACCGCGTCCGCGACGGCGGGGGCGGGGTTGCCCGCGCTGGTGACCGCGATGCCGGATGCCAGGTCGATCAGCTCGTTGCCGTCCGCGTCGACCAGCAGGCCGTCCCCGCCGCGTTCGGCCGCGGCGGGCAGCACCGACGGGACCCCACTCGCCACCGCTCGCTCGCGGCGGCGTTGCAGTGCCGCGGACTGTGGTCCGGGTATGGCCGTTCTCAGCCGGTCGCTCGTCTGCGCTGTGGTGGTCATGCTGCCCTTTCTCGGTACTGAGCTGAGCGTGGTCGACGCCCATACTCGTCGAGCGGCGCACATCCGGTCAGTATCGGATCTGGATATTTGTTTCCGATATGATGGACACACTGTCGAATCGAGGTGGGTGCGATGCCTGCGACCGTGCGGGATCTGGTCGGCGAGCGGCAGCTCGGGCTGCGGGTCCGCGCGGGCGAGGACGCGCTGGACCGGCCCGTCACCTGGGTGCATGTCAGCGAGCTGACCGACCCGACACCGTTCCTCGAGGGCGGCGAGCTGCTGCTGACCACGGGCCTGACGATGAGCGGCGGCAGCGACCTCGCGGGGTTCGTGCGCCGCTTCGTCGACAGCGGGGGCGCCGCGCTCGGCTTCGGTACCGGCCTGTCGCACCAGGAGGTGCCGGAAGGGCTGGTCGAGGCGGCGGAGGCCGCGGGGCTTCCGCTCGTCGAGGTGCCGAGGCCCACCCCGTTCATCGCGATCAGCAAGTCCGTATCCGCGGCGCTGGCCGCCGACGCCTACGCCGAGGTGACCACCACGAACTCCGCGAGGCAGGAGCTGACCAAGGCCGCGCTGGCCACCTCCGGGCGGGCCGGGGTGGTGCGGCGGCTGGCCCGGCTGCTGGACGGCTGGGTGCTGCTGCTGGACAGCACCGGTGAGGTACTGCACGCTGCGCCGTCGGCGGCCTCCCGGCGCGTGGCCGAGGTCTCCGGCGAGGTCGACCGGCTGCGCGCACGCCGGGGACCGGCCAGCTCGTCGTTCTCACTCGGCGCCGAGCAGGTCTCGGCCCAGACGCTGGGTGACCGCTCGCGCGCCTATCTCGTCGTGGGCCGCTCCCGCCCGCTCGGCCGCACCGACCAGCACGTGCTCAGCAGCGCCGCCGCGCTGCTGACCCTGGTCGTCGCCGGCTCACAGGACCATGGCGACACCCTGTGGCACCTGCGCACCGCGCTGATGCGGCTGATCCTCGCCGGTCGTCCCGAGGCCGCGCGCGAGACCGCGGCACAGGTGTTCGGCCCGTTGCCGGAGGAGCCGGTGCGGGTGGTGGCCCTCGCCGGCGAGCCTGCCGCGCTGCGGGCCGCGGTCGAGCTGCTGGCGGCGCCGCCGCGCGGGACACGGTGGTTCGTCGCCGAGGTCGACGGGTACGTGCTGGTGGTGACCCCTGCGGAGACCGGCGACCATGAGCGGATCCCCGGCAGGGTCGGCGATCTGCACCTGGGAGTGTCCGAACCGGCCGGTTATGCCGCGGCCGAGCAGGCACACCGGCAGGCCGTACGGGCGGCGGGCGCGGCGCGGCGGACCGGCGCGGGCGTGCTGCGGTTCTCCGAGCTGGCGCGGCAGGGCCTGCTCGGCCTCGTCCCGCGTGCCGAAGCGGAGGCGTTCGCCGAGTCGCTGCTGGCGCCGGTCCTGCGGCACGACGGCACCGGGCGGGGCGACCTGCTCGGCTCGCTGCGGGAGTGGCTGCGCCAGCACGGCCAGTGGGATCCCGCGGCAGCACGCCTCGGCGTGCACCGGCACACCCTGCGCAACCGCATCGGCAAGGTCGCCGAGCTCACCGGCGCCGACCTCGACTCACCGGACACCCGCGCCGAGCTCTGGCTCGCCCTGCAACAGCTCGACCCCGGCTAGCCCGCCGTGTCGGGCCCTCGAACACACCGTGTCGGGCCGTCCGGCACACCGTGCCGGCCCCGGCGGCACCGCGTGCCGGTTCACCCGTTGCGCGGGAACCCGAGATCGATCCCCGCGTCGCCCGGGTCGGGCCAGCGGGAGGTGACGGCCTTGGTCCGGGTGTAGAAGCGCACCCCGTCGGTACCGTAGGCGTGGGTGTCGCCGAACAATGAGGCCTTCCACCCGCCGAACGAGTAGTAGGCGACGGGCACCGGGATGGGCACGTTGATGCCGACCATGCCGACCTCGACCTCGTTGCGGTAGCGCCGCGCCGCCCTGCCGTCGTTGGTGAAGATCGCCGTGCCGTTGCCGTAGGGGTTGCTGTTCACCAGCTCCACGGCGGCCTCGTAGGACGGTGCGCGCAGCACGGACAGCACGGGCCCGAAGATCTCGTCGGTGTAGACGCTCATCTGCGGCGTGACGTGGTCGAACAGGGTCGGCCCGAGCCAGAAACCCGCGCCGTTGCCGTCCGGTCGAACGGTGCGGCCGTCGGCGACGAGCGAGGCGCCCTCGGCGATGCCGGCATCCACATAGGATGACACGCGGTCGCGGTGCGCGCGCGTGACGAGCGGGCCCATGTCGCAGCCCCGCCTGCCGTCGCCGGTACGCAGCTCGGCCATCCGCTCGGCGATCCTGCCGACCAGCTCGTCGCCGATCGGCTCGACGGCGACCAGCGCCGAGACCGCCATGCAGCGCTCGCCCGCGGAGCCGAACCCCGCGTTGACCGCCGCGTCCGCCGCGAGGTCCAGGTCGGCGTCCGGCAGCACCACCATGTGGTTCTTCGCCCCGCCGAGCGCCTGGACCCGCTTGCCGTGCCGCGTGCCCGTCTCGTAGACGTGCCGCGCGACCGGGGTCGACCCGACGAACGAGACCGCGGCGACATCCGGGTGCTCCAGCAGCGCGTCCACGGCGACGCTGTCGCCGTGCACCACGTTGCACACGCCGTCGGGCAGACCCGCCTCGGCGAGCAGCCGGGCGAGCAGCACGGAGGCGGACGGGTCCTTCTCGCTCGGCTTGAGCACGACCGTGTTGCCGCAGGCGATGGCGAGCGGAACGAACCACAGCGGCACCATGACGGGGAAGTTGAACGGGGAGATCACCGAGACGACGCCGAGCGGCTGCTTCAGCGAGTAGACGTCCACGCCGCCGGAGGCGTTCTCGGTGAACTCGCCCTTGAGCAGGTGCCCGAGCCCGCAGGCGAAGTCGACGACGTCGAGTCCGCGCCGCACCTCACCTGCCGCGTCGTCGAGCACCTTGCCGTGCTCTGCGGTGATCGCCTCGGCAAGCTCGTCGGCCCGCTCGGCGAGCAGCTGCCGGAACGCGAACAGTACGGCGGTGCGGCGGGACAGCGAGGTGTCCCGCCAGCCGGGAAACGCCCGGGAGGCCGCGGCGACGGCGCTGTCGATATCGGACGCCGATGCGAGGTCCACCCGTGCCGTCACCTGGCCGGTCGCCGGATCGTAGACCTCGGCGGTGCGCTCGGCGGGGTGATCCCGGTCGGCGCCGCCGATCCAGTGCGTGACGCGCTGCGTGGTCATGCGGTGAGCTCCTTGTCCGTCGTGGCGATCGCGTCCAGCAGGATCCGCGACCCCTCGGTTGCCTCGTCCGCCGTCAGGGTCATCGGGGGAGCCAGCCGGATCACGTTGCCGTGCAGCCCGCCCTTGCCGACAAGCAGCCCCGCCGCCCGTGTCGCCTCGAGCACGGCCGTGGCCGCGCGCGGGGACGGCTCGGTCGTGCCGGGCTCGACCAGCTCGATGCCGATCATCAGTCCCTTGCCGCGCACCTCGCCGACCACCCCGTCCGGTCGCCCGGCCTCGCGTAGCCGCCGCAGCAGGAACGCGCCCCGCTCGGCGGCGTTGGCCTGCAGGTCGTGCGAGAGCAGGTAGTCGAGCGTCGCCGTGGCCGCCGTCGTCGACAGGGGGTTGCCGCCGAAGGTCGAGATCGAGTTCGCGGTGAGGCAGTCCATCAGCTCGCCCCTTGCCACGACGCCACCGATCGCCAGCCCGTTGCCGAGCCCCTTGGCGAACGTCATCGCGTCCGGGGTGAGCCCGTGCGCGCCGATGCCCCAGAAGTGCTCCCCTGTGCGGCCCCAGCCGGTCTGTACCTCGTCGGAGATGAACGGGATGCCGTACTCGCCGAGGACCTCGGCGTACGCGGCGAACAGCCCGTCCGGTGGGGTGGCGAACCCGCCGACTCCCTGGATGGGCTCGGCGATCATGCACGCCACGTCGCCCGCCGTGGTGGTGGCCAGCACCTCACGAAGGTCCTCGGTGCAGGCGCGGATGTAGTCGGCATCGGACAGTCCACGCAGCGGGCCGCGGTAGCGGTAGCCGCCATGCACGTAGCTGACCTGGAGCGGGCTCAGCGCCGATGGCGACCATCCCCGGTTGCCGGTGATCCCGGTCGTGGCGAACGCCCTGCCGTGGTAGGAGTTGCGCAGCGCGAGCACCTGGTTGGAGCGCCGGTACTGGGTGGCGAGCAGCAGCGCTGCCTCGTTCGCCTCGGTGCCGGAGCTGGTGAAGAACACCTTCGCGTCGTCGATGCCGGACAGCTCTGCGATGCGCTCGGCCAGCTCCACCTGCCTGCGGATCAGGTACAGCGTCGAGGTGTGCACCACACCGGTGTCGAGCTGGCTACGGATCGCCTCGGAGATCTCGCCGATGTCGTAGCCGATGGCGTTGGTGAGGATGCCCGCGAAGAAGTCGAGGTAGGTACGGCCGGTCCCGTCGGTGACGTGCCTGCCGTGCCCGCCGGTGATCTCGATCGGTTCGTCGTAGTAGAGGCTCAGCCAGCCCGGCATCACCGCGCGGTGGCGGTGCAGCAGCTCGTCGTGCGGCATGGGGACCTCCCGGCTCGGTAACAGGGCCTGACACAACCAAACCTCCCGGGACCGCCGGGACGGAACCGACACAGTGTCAGCAGTTTCGGCGATAGTCAGACACTCTGTAGTGTGGAGCCGGGATTCGACGAGAGCGAGCGAGGCATGCTTCCCACGGTGTCCGAGGTGCTGGCGATGCCCGTGATGCGGCGGGCGGCGCCGCGTGTCGTCGCCGGGTCCGCGGGCCTGTCCCGGCCGGTGCGCTGGGTGCACTCCGCGGAGCTGGCCGATATCGCGCACCTGCTTCGCGGTGGCGAGCTGGTCCTGACCACCGGGATCGCGTTGCCGGACGACGGCGCGGCGCTCGCCGGTTACGTCGGGGAGCTGGCCGAGGTCGACGTCGCGGGCCTCGTGGTCGAGCTGGGCCGCCGCTGGACGGGCGAGCTGCCTGCCGCGCTGCGCGAGGCCTGCGAGGCCGCGGGGCTGCCGCTGGTCGCGCTCCGCCGCGAGACCCGCTTCGTGACCGTCGCGCAGCACGTCGGCGAGCTCATCGTGGACGCGCAGCTCGCCGAGCTGCGTGCCACCGAGCACATCCACGAGACCTTCACGGCGCTGAGCGTCTCCGGTGCCGGGCAGTCCGAGATCCTGGGCGTTCTCGTCCGCATGGCCGGGCTGCCCGTGGTGCTGGAGTCGATCCGGCACCAGATCCTCGGCTACGACCTCGCGGGGGACGACCCCGGCGAGCTGCTCGCCGGCTGGGAGCAGCGCTCCCGGGCGGTCGGTCACGGCCAGCGCACCGCGTACCACCAGGAGCAGGGCTGGCTGGTGACCTCGGTGGGCGCGCGCGGCGACGACTGGGGTCGGCTGGTGCTGCTGGCACCCGATGAGCCGTCCCGGCGCGAGGTGGTGCTGCTGGAGCGCGCGGCCGCCGCGCTTGCGCTGGACCGCCTGGCCACACGGGACAGGGAGAGCCTGGAGCGGCAGACCCACCGCACACTGCTGACCGCGCTGTCGGGGACCTCGGAGCCGGAGGCGACGGTGCTCGACCGGTGCGCCGAGGCGGGCGTGCCGGTGCGGGAACGGCTACTGGTGGGCATCACCGTGACCCCGCGCGCCGTGCGCGAGGCCGGGCCGGCCACGCTGGCCGCGCAGGAGGCCGTCCGGGATCTGGCCGACGTGGCCTCCTCGGCGGCGCGCCAGGCCGATGTGCCCGCGTTGATCGGCGTGACCAGCGACAACACCGTGGGATGCCTGCTGTCGCTGCCGCGCGACGCGGACGCGACGGCTGTCACGGACGGCTTCGCCGCGCGGATCCACCGGGCGGTGGCCGCCATGCCGCGCGCCACCCCGGCGACGGTCGCGGCCGGCAGCGAGGTCACCGACCCCGCCGCGGTCCGGCGGAGCATCGCCGAGGCCGACCACGTCGCCGCTGCCGCCGCGGGGGTCCGCGAGGAGCGGCCCTGCCACCGGCTCCGCGACGTGCACGTGCGCGGCCTGCTGCACCTGCTCGGCGACGACGACCGGGTAGCCGCCTTCGCCGAGCGGGAGCTGGGCGCGCTGGCCGCCTACGACGGCGACAACGGGACCACCCTGCTCGGCACGCTGCGGGCCTTCGTCGAGCACAGCGGGAACAAGGCCGCCGCAGCGGCTGCGCTGCACCTCTCGCGCCCGGCCTTCTACGAGCGGCTGCAGCGGATCGAGCGCATCCTCGGTGCCGACCTGGCCGACCCCGAGGTCCGTACCTCGCTGCACCTGGCCGTGCTGGCGAGCGAGGCCACCCGACGGTAGGGGTCGATGCGACCAAGCGATCGTCGAGTTCGGCGCGTTGGATCGTTGTCAGGCAATCGATTATGATGTCAGACATGGACGACGAGGCGAACGAGGAACGCATCACGATACGTGAGCTGCAGCGAAACGCAGCCGATGTGTTCGACCGCGCCCGTCACGGGCACTCGTTCGTTGTCACGAGGCGGGGTGCGACGGTCGGTCGCATCCTGCCGCCGGATCCGGCCGAGGAGGCGGTCAAGGATGCCGTCGCCGACGGCATCCTTGACCCGGACGCCCTGGACGGGTTGCCGTCCGCCGCCGAGGCCGCGGACATGCCTCCCGAACCGTCGCCCTCGGGAACGCGCCGCGGCAGCGACGCCGTCATCGCGCTCCGCGACGAAGAGCGTGATGCGGGGTGAACTTCCTCTATCTCGATACGTGCGCAGCGATCAAACTGTTCCAGGACGAGGTCGAGTCCGAGGTGCTGAAGTCGTGGTTGGTACGGCATGCCCCTGCCCGGCAGATCACCAGCCACCTCACGCGGACGGAACTGCGCCGAGGCCTGTATGCCTCGGACGCGGACGCGGAAACACACCAACGTGCCGAGCAATGGTTACACCGGTGTGCCCACGTCGCGCTGCCTGCGAAGACGTTCGACGATGCGGGGACCGTGTTGCCAGGGACGCGGCTGAGGTCACTCGACGCCGTGCACGTCACCGCCGCGCTGAGCTTGGGTGCGGCACTGGTCCGGTTCGTCACCTACGACAAGCGAATGATCGCCGCGGCCGAGGAGGCCGGGCTGCCGGTGGCGGCGCCCGGCTGAGGCGAGGGGCCGCTCAGCTGGTGAAGCCGAGGCCGATGCGGTCGAGCGTGCGCAGCCAGAGGTTGCGCTTCCCGTCGTTGCGGTCGGCCGCCTCGCTGGCGCGCAGCGTCGCCCAGATGCCCGCCGAGCGGACCGGCTCCGGCGGGAACGGCAGCGGCTTGCGGCGCACCATCTCCAGCCGCGTGCGCTCCGTGCGCGCACCGTCGAGCTTGTCCAGCATCACCTGGGCGCCGAAGCGGGTCGCGCCGACGCCGAGGCCGGTGTAGCCCGCGGCGTAGGCGAGCCGCCCGCCGTGGGCCGTGCCGAAGAACGGGCTGAAGCGGCTGCACGTGTCGATCACCCCGCCCCAGCGGTGCGTGAACCGCAGCCCGTCCAGTTGCGGGAAGGTCCGGAAGAAGTGCTCGGCCAGCCTGGTGAACGTCGCCGGTCGCTGGTCGAACTCGGGGCGGATCCGCCCGCCGAGGTGGTGCACGATGTCGTAGCCGCCCCACAGGATCCGGTTGTCCGCGGTGAGCCGGTAGTAGTGGAACAGGTTGCCCGCGTCCGAGATGCCGTGCCGCCCGCGCCAGCCGATCGTCTCCAGCTGCTTGTCGGTCAGCGGCTCGGTCACCAGCGCGTAGTCGTAGACGGGGGCGAGGTAGTGGCGTAGCCGCCGCAGCGGCCCGGGAAAGGCCCCTGCCGCCCACGCCACCCGTCGTGCTCGCACGGTGGCCTCGGCGGTCTGCACGACCAGGTCCGGTCCCCGGCCGGAGAGCGTCCGGACCCGGCTGCGCTCGTGCAGCCGCACGCCGAGCTCCCGGCACGCGTCGCGCAGGCCCCATGCCAGCTTGGCCGGGTGCAGCATCGCTACCTCGTCGCGCTCGTACAGCCCGGCCAGGTAGGTCGGGGAGTCGACCATCCCGCGGGTGCGTTCGGCGTCGAGTACCTCCGCCGTTCCGCCGCGGCGCCGGATCTCCTCTGCCGAGGCGGCGAGCTCGTCGGCCTGCCATCGCGTGGTGGCGACGAGGAGCTCGCCGGTGCGTTCGAACTCGCAGTCGATGCCGTAGCGGCGTACCGTGTCCTCGATGGCGTCGAGGTTGGCCATGCCGAGCCGTTCCAGCTCGTCGATCTCGCCCGGCCAGCGGGCCGCCCCGTTGGCGAAGCCGTGGGTGAGGCTGGCGGCACAGAACCCGCCGTTGCGGCCGGAGGCCGCCCAGCCGACGGTGCCTGCCTCCAGCAGCAGCACGTCGCGGTCGGGATCGCGCTCCTTGGCGAGCAACGCGGTCCACAGCCCGCTGTAGCCGCCGCCGACGACCACGAGGTCCGCGGTCGTCGACCCGGTCAGCGCGGGCGCCTCCGGTCCGGGTTCGTGGCCGGGCACATCGGGGTCGAGCCAGAACGCGGCGGGCTTCGCGTCCGCCCACGCCGCCGTTGCGCGATCAGTGGTCACGGCTGCCACGGGAGATCCCTCCGTTCGGTGTGTGCCACGGGCTACCGCCTGCGGCGGGCGACGATCACGTTGACGACCGCGAGCAGCACGCCGACGACGAAGATGAGCGTGCCCATCACGTTCACCTGCGGCGGGATACCGACGCGTGTCGATCCCCAGATCCACAGCGGGAACGTGGTGACCTCGCCGCTGACGAAGGACGTGATGATGTAGTCGTCGATGGACAGTGCGAACGCCAGCAGCCCGCCCGCCATGATCGCCGGGGTGAGCATGGGCAGTGTCACGAGGCGGAACGTGGTCCACGGCCCCGCGCCGAGGTCCCGCGCGGCCTCCTCGAGCTTCGGGTCGAGCGTGATCACGCGGGCCCGCACGGTGATGGCCACGAACGACACGGTGAACATCACGTGCGCGATCACGATCGTGACGAAGCCTGCCTTCACGCCCGCGAGCAGGAACAGCGACAGCAGCGCCGCACCGATCACCACCTCGGGTGCGGAGATCGCGGCGAACATGACGACGTTGGTGGAGTTCTTGCCGTGGAAGCGGTGCCTGCCGAGCGCCAGCCCGAGCAGGCTGCCGATGATTCCGGCGATCAGCATCGTCAGCAGCGCGATCGCCAGCGAGTACAGCAGCGCCTCGGTCAGGTCCCTGTAGGCGAAGGCCTGCCCGTACCAGCGCAGCGTGAAACCCTCCCACCGGACGTTGTGCCTGCCGGAGACGTCGTTGAAGCTGAACGCGATCATGAACGTGATCGGGACGAACAGCCAGGCGAGTACGGCCCAGGTGAAGTACTTGCCCCAGTCGATCCTGCGGCGCGGACGGGCCGCGGGGGCCGCCCGGGGCGTCGTGTCCGGCCGGACCGGGTGCGCGGTGTCGGTACTCATCGGGCTTGCACCTCCATGACCCGCTCGGTGCCGAGGGCACGGGCATAGCTGAAGATCCCGAGCAGCAGCAGCCCCATCAGCGTGAAGGTGATCGCCGCCGCGGTCGGGTACGCGTTGTTCACCAGGTACTCGGTCCGGATGATGTTGCCGACCATGGTGTTGTGCGTGCCGCCGAGCACCGAGGCGTTGACGTAGTCGGCGCTGGTGGGGATGAACGTCATCAGCCCGCCCGCGAACACGCCTGGCAGCGCGATCGGCAGGATGACCCGCAGGAAGGCCTGCGTGCGGGTGGCGTAGAGGTCGTAGGCGGCCTCGACCAGCCGGGGATCCATGCGTTCCAGCACGGCGTAGATGGGCAGCACCATGAACGGCAGGAAGTTGTAGGCGAGACCGAGTACCACCGCGGGGGCGCTGTTGAGCACGGCGAGGTCGTCCGGCGCGAGGCCGATACTCTTGAGCGTGCCAAGCACCACGCCGTTGTCGCTGAGCGTGAACTTCCACGAGATCGTGCGCAGCACGAACGAGACGAAGAACGGCAGCAGGATCAGCAGCAGGTAGGTGGACTTGTGCTTGCCGCCCCGGAACGCGATCCAGTAGGCCATCGGGAAGCCGAGCAGCAGGCACACCACGGTCGCGGAGCCGCCGTAGAGCAGCGATCTGCTGATCTGCTCCCAGTAGGTGGCTATCGCGTCGACGTAGTTGGCGACGTGGAAGGTCTGCCGGAACCCGGTGATCACATCGCCGGTTGTCAACGACAGCGCCAGCATGCCTGCGATCGGGGCGACGAAGAACAGCGCCAGCCACGACCACCCGGGCAGTGCCAGCAGGTACGGGACGAGTTTGCGTTTCACCATGGTTCTCGTTACGACTGGGTGACGGCCTGGAACAGGGAGTTGAAGTCCTCCTGCTCCTCGGGGGCGAGCGTGACGTAGCTGTGCAGCTTGTCGTAGTCCGCATCGGACGGGAAGACCAGCGGGCTCGCGGACAGCTCCTCGAGGTACTCGCGGTCGTCACCGGAGGCGTCCTCGGCGCGCTCGCGCAGCAGCCGCTGGGTCTCGGGCACCGGCGGGACGTAGCCGATGTACTCGGTCAGCCCCGCGGCGATCTGCGGCCGGTACAGGAAGTTCATCAGCTCGAGCGCGTCGACGGGCGCCTCGGAGGTGACCGGTATCATCATCAGGTCCGTCCACAGTGTCGCTCCCTCGGTGGGCACGACGAACTGCAGGTTGGTGCCCTCCTCGGCGTTCTGCTGGAAGATGTCGCCCGACCAGGCCATGGCCATCCAGATGTCGCCGTTGGTCAGCGGCTGGATGAAGTCCTGCTCGTAGTACGCGCGGACGATCCCGGCCTCGCGCTGCTCGCGGAGCGCGTCCGCGGCCTCCTCCCAGTCGGACATGCCGGACTCCGCGGGGTTGACGCCGTTGCGCAGCAGCCCGAAGTTCGCGATCTCCTGGGGGTCGGCGAACATCCCGACCTTGCCCTCGAACGCGGGGTCCCACAGGTCCGCGATGCTGGTGATCTCGCGATCGACGAAGTCGGGGTTGTAGGCGATCCCGGTGATACCGGAGGCGTAGGGGACCGTGTAGGTGTTGCCGGGGTCGTAGTCGGGGTCTTTGTAGAGCTCGCCCGCGTGCTCGGCGAAGTTCGGCAGCCGGGCGTGGTCCAGCGGCGCGAGGTAGCCCAGCGCGATGAGCTTGGCCAGCTCCATGCCGTTGGTGAGCACCATCATGTCGTAGCCGATCGAGTCGCCGTTGGCCAGCCGCGGCTGGATCTTGCCGAAGAACGACGCGTTCTCCTGCACGTCCTCCTTGTAGTCCACGGTGATGCCGGTGGCCTCGGTGAACTTCTTGAGCTGGGTGCGCTCGGAGTCCATGTAGAGCGGCCAGTTGGCGAACCGGAGGTGCCCGGTTTCCTCCTTGCCTGCCCAGAAGTCCTCGGCGTCGACGGCCTCGGACTTCTGCCCGCCGATGCCGCAGGCGGACAGCGCGAATCCGGCCGCGGCGAGTCCGCTGAGCTGCAGCATGCCTCGGCGGCTGAGTCGGGCTTGGGTCATGCCCCTGTGCAGGGCGGGGGGCAGGGCGGGGCGGGGGTGGTGGTCACGCATGGTTGTGGGTCTCCTCGTCGGAAGGGTCGGCAGGGGTGTGCGGTGCCGGACGGGACGCGTGCGCCTCCGGCAGGACGTAGGAATGCTGCGGCTGCCAGGACAACCACACGGCTGATCCGGCCTCGGCGACCTCGAGCGCGTCGGAGGTGTTCTGGCAGAAGACGACGATCTCGGTGCCGTCGGCCAGCCGCACCGTGTAGTGCGTGGCCGAGCCGAGGTAGACGGTGTCGGTGACGGTGCCGCGGACCCGGCTCAGCGCGGCGTCCGGTTCGTGCGTGGTGATCCGGATCTTCTCCGGGCGCACGGTCATGTCGACGGCGGCCCCCGGCAGGAGCGCGGTTCCGGCCCGCACGACGTGGTCGTCGGCCAGCCGGACGTCGGATCCCCCGTCGCGCGCCTCGCCCGCCGTGCCGGTGAGCAGGTTGGAGGTTCCGATGAAACCCGCGACGAACCGGGTGGCGGGCCGCTCGTACACCTCGGCGGGGGAGCCGAGCTGTTCGACGATGCCCTCGTTCATCACCGCGATCCGGTCCGACATGGTCAGCGCCTCACCCTGGTCGTGGGTGACGTAGACGAAGGTGATGCCGACCTCGCGCTGGATGCGTTTGAGCTCGCTCTGCATCGACTGGCGCAGCTTGAGGTCGAGCGCGCCGAGCGGCTCGTCCAGCAGCAGCGCGCTCGGCCGGTTGACCAGCGCGCGGGCAAGGGCGACCCGCTGCTGCTGCCCGCCGGAGAGCTGGGCGGGCTTGTGACCCGCCCGGTCGCCCAGCTCGACGAGGTCGAGCATCTCGCCGACGCGTCCGGAGATCTCCCGCTTGGCCACTCCGCTGCGCTTGAGTCCGAACGCGACGTTGTCGTGCACGCTCATGTGCGGGAACAGCGCGTAGCTCTGGAAGACCATGTTCACGTCGCGGTGGTTGGGCGGTACCCCGGTGACGTCGTTTCCGGTCAGCCGCACCTCTCCGTCCGTGGGGTCGTCGAATCCGGCGATCATCCGCATCGTGGTCGTCTTGCCACAGCCGGACGGCCCGAGCAGGGAGAAGAACTCGCCGCGTTCGATGTTGAGGTCCACCTCGCGTACGGCGGTGACGGTCTCGCTGCCGGAGCGGTAGACCTTGGACACCCCGTGCAGGCTGATGGCCGGTGTCGGGTCGGTGCCGGCGATCGGGGAGCGGGACATGTCGGCACGCTCGTGTGCGGTGATGGTCATGCGGGTCCTTTCCGGTCAGTCCCGACCGATGTAGCTCATGACGTGCTTGACGCGGGTGTAGTCCTCGAGCCCGTACATCGACAGGTCCTTGCCGTAGCCCGAGTGCTTGAACCCTCCGTGCGGCATCTCCGCGATCAGCGGGATGTGCGTGTTGATCCACACGCAGCCGAAGTCGAGCCTGCGGGACACCCGAAGGGCGCGGGCGTGGTCGCGGGTCCACACCGAGGAGGCGAGCCCGTACTCGACGGAGTTGGCCCACCGCACGGCGGTGTCCTCGTCGGTGAACCGCTGCACCGTGATAACCGGGCCGAAGATCTCGTCGGTGACCATCTCGTCGCCCTGCCGTAGCCCGGAGACCACGGTGGGGGAGTAGAAGTACCCGGGGCGGTCGAGCGTGCTGCCGCCAGCCAGCACCCGCGCGTGCCCTGGCGCGCGGTCGACGAAGCCGGCCACGCGGGCGAGCTGGCCGGCGTTGTTCAGCGGTCCGTAGTCGGCCCGCTCGGCCTCGGCATCCCGCGGACCGGCTGTGACCGTCTTGGCCGCCTGCTCGGCGAGCGCGGCGGCGAGCTCGTCGTGAATGCCGGGGGCGGCCAGCACCCTGGTGGCCGCGGTGCAGTCCTGGCCCGCGTTGAAGTACCCGGCCTCGGCGATTCCGGCAGCGGCGGAGGCGATGTCGGCGTCGTCGAAGACAACGACCGGAGCCTTCCCGCCGAGCTCCAGGTGCACCCGCTTGAGGTCGGCGGCAGCGGAACCGGCCACCTCGGTCCCGGCACGGGTGGACCCTGTCAGCGAGACCATCCGGGGCACGGGGTGCTCCACCAGCGCGCGACCGGTGTCCCGGCCGCCGCAGATCACGTTGAACACGCCTGGCGGGAAGAACTCCGCGGCGATCTCGGCGAGCAGCAGGGTGGAGACCGGTGTGGTGTCGGAGGGCTTGAGCACGACCGTGTTGCCCGCGGCCAGTGCGGGCCCGATCTTCCACGCGGCCATGGCCATCGGGTAGTTCCACGGGGTGATCGCTCCGATGACGCCGAGCGGCTCGCGCCTGACCCAGGAGGTGTGCCCGGCCAGGTACTCGCCCGCGGCCTTGCCGTCCAGGTTCCGGGCAGCGCCTGCGAAGAACCGTAGCGCGTCGGTGACCTGGAACAGCTCCTCGTCGCGTGTCGGGCCGGCAGGCTTGCCGCAGTTGTCCACCTCCGCGGCGATCAGCTCGTCGGCCCGTGCCTCGACGGCGTCCGCGAACCTGGACAGCGCGATCTGCCGCTGTGCGGGCGTGCTGTCGCGCCAGCCGCCGTCGAACGCGGCTGCCGCGGCCCTGCAGGCCGCGTCGACGTCGGCGGGTCCCGAGTCGGGGGCTTCGGCGAGTACGCCCGCGGTCGCGGGGTTGATGACCTCCGCCGTGCGGCCCTCGGCCGTGTCGGAGTACTGCCCGTCGACGAAGTTCCGCAGCCTGCGGATCTGGGGTGAGGTGGTAACCACTGGTCAGCTCTCCCGGCAGGGTGTGATTCGGGGCACGGTGCTCTGGCCTGTCAGGCTGACACAGGCCGCTCCCGGATGCAACGGATTCAGTTGCAAAAAATTGGTTACGCGACTGATTAGATTGATAGATGCAATTGATACAACGAAATTAGATACAGATGTGCCGCTGGTGGCACCGGCAGTCTCCGGTGCCACCAGCGGCGGGCTCGGGGAGCGGTGTCCTACAGCAGCTGCCACGCCTCGGTCAGCGCGCTGCGCAGGATCTGCTCCATCTCGTCGAAGTTGTGCTGCTCGCAGATCAGCGGGGGCGACAGCTGGATGACGGGCTCGCCGCGGTCGTCCGCGCGGCAGTACAGGCCGCGGTCGAACAGCGCGGGGGAGACGTGCCCGCGCAGGATCCGCTCGCACTCGGCGTCGGTGAAGCTCTCCTTGGTGGTCTTGTCCTTGACGAGCTCGATGCCGTAGAAGAAGCCCGCGCCGCGCACGTCACCGACGATCGGCAGGTCGAGCAACCGCTCCAGGGTCGAGCGGAATGCCTGCTCGTTGTCCTGTACGTGCTGGTAGATGCCGTCGCGTTCCAGGATGTCCAGGTTGGCGAGCGCGACGGCACAGGACACCGGGTGCCCGCCGTAGGTGGAACCGTGCATGAACGTCGTCGTGCCGGTGCGGAACGGCTCCGCGATGGTGTCGCTGACGAGTACGGCGCCGAGCGGGGCATACCCGGAGGTGAGGCCCTTCGCGGTGGTGAGGATGTCCGGCTGGTAGCCGTACCTGCGCGCCCCGAAGTCCTGCCCCAGCCTGCCGAAGGCGCAGATGACCTCGTCGGAGACCAGGAGCACGTCGTAGCGGTCGCAGATCTCGCGGACGCGCTCGAAGTAGCCGGGCGGTGGGGGGAAACAGCCACCGGTGTTCTGCAGCGGTTCGAGGAAGACCGCCGCGACCGTGTCCGGCCCCTCGAGCTCGATGGCCTGGGCGATCTGGTCGGCTGCCCACCGGCCGAAGGCCGCGTAGTCGTCCGCGTGCTCGGGCGCCCGGTAGAAGTTCGTGCTCGGCACACGCACGGTGCTCGGTACGAGCGGTTCGAAGTCCTGCTTGGCGCCGGGTAGCCCGGTGATGGACAGCGCCCCTGCCGACGTGCCGTGGTAGGCGAGCGACCGGCTGACCACCTTGTGCTTGGTCGGCTTGCCGGTCAGCTTGAAGTACTGCTTGGCGAGCTTCCATGCGGTCTCGACCGCCTCGCCGCCACTGACGGTGAAGAACACCCGGTTGAGGTCGCCGGGGGCGTCGGTGGCCAGCCGTTCGGCGAGCTCGATGGATCCGGGATGCGCGTGCCCCCACAGCGGGAAGTAGGCCAGCTCGCGGGTCTGCTTCGCGGCGGCCTCGGCGAGCTCCTGCCGCCCGTGCCCGACCTGGACCGCGAAGAGCCCGGCGAGCCCGTCGAGGTACCGCTTGCCGTTGGCGTCCCAGACGTAGGCTCCCTCGCCACGCGTGATCACGGGGATGTCCGTCGTGGCATCGGTGTGCCGGGTGAAGTGCATCCACAGGTGGTCGCGCGCCGATGCGGAGAGGCTCTCGGCACTGCTGGAAGCGCTACTGGAGGCGCTACTGGGGGCACTGCTGGGGGCACTGCTCGTGCCGGCGTCGCTGCTGTTGCTCATGATGTCCTCGTGCGATGTGGGTCGTCGGAAGGTGCACCGGGTTAGCGGTCAGCGCTGAGCTGTACGACGTTTATCGCACATGATCGCAATTTAAGCAACTAATTTAGTTGCAAACTAGCGAGTTCCCCACTGATATGACTGCTTGTGCAGCTTCAGGTACACCATCGTCTCGATGTCGCGGACCCCGTGCAGCGAGCGGATGCGCTGCGAGATCAGCTCCAGCAGGTGCTCGTCGTCCGTGCAGACGATCTCGCACAGCAGATCGAACCGTCCGGAGCACATCACCACGTAGTCGATCTCGTCCATCGCGCCGAGGGCGTCGGCGACCGGCTCGAGCGGCCCGTCGATCTTCAGGCCGACCATCGCCTGCCGGAACAGGCCGACCTGCATCGGGTCGGTGACCGCCACGATCTGCATGACGCCGCTCTGGGTCAGGCGCTGCACCCGCTGCCGTACGGCGGCCTCCGAGAGTCCGATCGTCGCCCCGATGGCGCCGTAGGAGCGGCGGCCGTCCTCCTGGAGCTGCTCGATGATCTTCTTCGCCGTCTCGTCGAGGGTGTCGTTGCGCTGTGTCTGCTTGCCGTTGGATTGCACCGGCACATCATCGTCGACACGACGCCGCCGGGCAAGTACGCGGGCCCGTCTTGCGCTTCTGAAATCGCTTGGTACTGGGCGATCAACAACGGCTTTAGTTGTATCTATCTATTGACACGACGGATTCGGTGGTGTTCCATGCCACGGCAAGAGATGCCGCCGAGCTGGTCTGTGTGAGGACGATCGATGAGTGAGCCCAGCCAGAAGAAAACCTTCCGCCATTTCATCGGCGGTGCGCACGCCGACTCCGTGGACGGTCGCACGCTGGACGTCGTCAACCCGGCTACCGGCGAGGTGTACGCGACCTCCGCGCTCGCCGGGCAGGCCGATGTGGACAGAGCGTTCGCCGCGGCCTCCGGAGCGTTCGGCGGGTGGCGCGACGCCACCCCTGCCACGCGGCAGCTCGCGCTGTCCAGGCTGGCCGACGCGCTCGAGGCGCGCGCCGACGAGATCGTGGCCACCGAGTCGGAGAACACCGGTAAGCCCCTCGCTGTGACGCGAGCCGAGGAGCTGACCATGGTGCTCGACCACCTGCGGTTCTTCGCGGGCGCGTCGCGGGTGCTGGAAGGCAAGTCGGCAGGCGAGTACATGGACGGTCTCACCTCGTTCGTGCGCCGCGAGCCGGTCGGGGTGTGCGCCCAGGTCACCCCGTGGAACTACCCGCTGCTGATGGCGATCTGGAAGATCGCCCCCGCCCTGGCAGCGGGCAACACCGTGGTGCTCAAACCCTCCGACACCACGCCTGCCACGACCGTGCTGCTCGCCGAGATCGCCGCGGAGTTCCTGCCGCAGGGCGTGCTCAACGTGGTCTGCGGCGACCGCGACACCGGTAGGCTGCTGACCACACACGAGACCCCGGACATGGTCTCCATCACCGGCTCGGTGCGCGCGGGCACGGAGGTCGCCGAGGCCGCTGCCGCCGACCTCAAGCGGGTGCACCTGGAGCTCGGCGGCAAGGCGCCGGTGGTGGTCTTCGACGACGCCGACGTCCCGGCGGCCGCGGCCGCCATCGCCGAGGCCGGGTACTTCAACGCCGGACAGGACTGCACCGCGGCCGCCCGCGTGCTGGCATCCGAGGAGGTGCACGACGATCTCGTCGCCGCGCTCGCCGAGCAGGCCGCGGGCACCCGGACCGCGGGACCGGACGACCCGGAGGCCGCGTACGGGCCGCTGAACTCGGCAGCGCAGCTCGACCGTGTCGCGGGCTTCGTGGACAGGCTGCCCGACCACGCCTCGGTCCACCACGGCGGGAGCAGGGTCGGTGACCGCGGCTTCTTCTACGCCCCGACGGTGGTCTCCGGCCTGAAACAGGACGACGAGATCATCCAGCAGGAGGTCTTCGGACCGGTGCTGACCGTGCAGCGGTTCTCCGGTGAGGACGAGGCAGTCCGGCTGGCCAACGGGGTGGACTACGGGCTGGCCTCCTCGGTGTGGACCCGCGACCACGGGCGCGCGATGCGGATGTCCAAGCGGCTCGACTTCGGCTGCGTGTGGATCAACACCCACATCCCGCTGATCGCCGAGATGCCGCACGGCGGCTTCGGCAAGTCGGGCTACGGCAAGGACCTGTCGATGTACGGGCTCGAGGACTACACCCGGGTCAAGCACGTCATGACCGACATCAGCGGCTGAGCCGTGCGGTTCCTAGCGGGTACCCCACTGGTAGGTCTGCTTGCGCAGCTTCAGGTAGGTCAACGTCTCGACGTTGCGCACCCCGGCCAGCGTGCGGATACGGTTGGAGACCAGGTCCAGCAGGTCGGAGTCATCGGCGCAGACCACCTCGCAGAGCACGTCGAAGCGGCCGGTGCAGATCACGACGTAGTCCACTTCGTCCATCTCGGCGAGCGCGTCGGCGAGTGGCTCGAGCGGTCCGTCGACGTTGATGGCGAGCATGGCCTGCCGGAACAGGCCGACCTGCATGGGGTCGGTGACGGCCACGATCTGGATCACACCGGCCTCGGTGAGCCGTTGCACCCGCTGCCGTACCGCCGCCTCGGACAGCCCGACGGCCTTGCCGATCGCGCCGTACGACCGGCGCCCGTCCTGCTGCAGCTGCTCGATGATCAGCTTGGACACCTCGTCCAGCACAGGTGATCCGGCGGCGTGCGCAGTCGTGTTCTGATTGACCACGCGCTCATTGTAGGGAGAGTGACCATGGCCGAACCGGCTCCCGGGATAGCCGGGGGTGTCGCGGACGGAGAATCACCCGGCGCAGGCGCGCTGATGCCCGCCGAGTGGTGCGCCCACGAGCGCACCTGGATGGCCTTCCCGCCACCGAACGACACGTTCGGCGATGAGGGGTCGGCCACGCTGCGCGCTGCCCGCCGCGCGTGGGCCGAGGTGGCACGCACGCTGGTGCGGTACGAGCCGGTCACGCTGGTCGCAGGCACCGGCCAGGCGGGCGCGGCACGGTCGATGGTGCCCGCCGAGGTGGACGTGGTCGAGCTGCCCATCGACGACGCGTGGATCCGCGACTCCGGCCCCACGTTCGTGCGGGACGCGGCGTCGGCCTCGGGCGTGGCCGCGGTCGACTGGGTGTTCAACGGCTGGGGTGACCAGGACTGGGCGGAATGGGAGCGCGACGCCCACCTCGCCGGCCACGTGACGGAGCTGGCCGGGTGCCCGGCACGGCCGTCCCCGCTGGTCACCGAGGGCGGCGGCATCCACACCGACGGGCAGGGCACCGTCCTGCTCACCGACACGGTGCAGCTCGACCACCGGCGCAACCCCGGCTGGACCCGCGCGGAGGTGGAGGCCGAGGTACACGCCCGGCTCGGTACGTCCGCGGCCATCTGGCTGCCGCGCGGGCTCAGCCGCGACTACGACACGTTCGGTACGCGGGGGCACGTGGATCTGCTCGCCACCTTCCTGCGGCCGGGGGTCGTGGCCGTGCACACCCAGAACGACCCGGACCATCCCGACCACGAGGTCTCCGCCGAGGCCGCCGCGCTGCTGCGTGGCAGTACCGATGCGCGGGGCAGGCAGCTCGAGGTCGTGGAGCTGCCAGCCCCCGAGGCAGGCTACGAGACCGACGGGCGGCCGACCGACTACTCCTACGTCAACCATTACGTCGCCAACGGGGTGGTCGTGCTGCCCGCGTTCGACGACCCGCACGACGAGGTCGCCGCCGACGTGCTGCGGCGTGCCTACCCGGGACGGGTGGTCGAGCGGGTCGCCGCGCGCGAGATGTTCGCCTTCGGCGGCGGCGTCCACTGCATCACCCAGCAACAACCGGCACCCGCAGAGGGTCCGTGAGTACGAGGAGCGAATGGACATGCGGCTGATCACGGCGCAACGCCGACCGTCCCCGGCCAGGGTCACCGAGCCGGAGCGGGACCCGCTCGCGGTCGGGCTCGTGCAGACCCGGTGGCACGCCGACGCCGACGAGCATCAGCGGGTACTCGCCGAGGGCATCGAGCTCGCCGCGGGCGCGGGCGCTCGCGTGGTGTGCCTGCCCGAGCTGACACTGTCGCGGTACCCGGCCGACACCCTGCCGGAGGGCGACGCCGCGGCGACCGCCGAGGACCTCGAGACCGGCCCGACGTACACGTTCGCGGCGAAGGCGGCAGCCGATGCCGGTGTCGCGGTGCACGCCTCGCTGTTCGAGTGGGCGGACGGGCCGGACGGGCGCGGCTACAACACGGCGATCCTGGTCGCTCCGGACGGGACGCTGCTCGGGCGCACCCGCAAGCTGCACATCCCGAAGACGGCCGGTTACTACGAGGACCGCTACTTCAGGGGAGGGCCCGCGGGCGGCGACGCGTACCCGGTCGTCGAGCTGCCCGGCACGCTCACCCCGACCGGTGCCCGGTTCGGCCTGCCGACCTGCTGGGACCAGTGGTTCCCCGAGGTGGCACGGGCCTACTCGCTCGGCGGTGCCGAGGTGCTGGTGTACCCGACCGCGATCGGGTCAGAACCCGACCATCCCGACTTCGACACCCAGCCACTGTGGCGCCAGGTGATCATCGGCAACGGCATCGCCAACGGCACGTTCATGGTGGTGCCCAACCGCTGGGGCGACGAGGGCGTGATCAGCTTCTACGGGTCGTCCTTCATCTCCGACCCGTACGGCCGCGTGCTCGCCTCCGCCCCGCGCGACGCGGACGCGGTCCTTGTTGCCCCGCTCGATCTGGACCAGCGCCGTGACTGGCTGGATCTCTTCCCGTTCCTGCAGACCCGGCGCCCCGACACCTACGGCGCGCTGACCGAGGAGGACTGAGATGGACTCCGCAGAGTTCCGCCGCGAGCTCGACCGCAGACTGGACATCATCGAAGACCCCGACTTCCACGACCCCGCACGGGCGGACCTTCCGGGGCGCGAGCTGGCATGGCTGGCCGCGGCGAGCCTTGTCCTGATCATCGCGATGCTCGCATGGGGGTACCCGTGGTGAAGGCGTCTGTGACATCGGATCCCAGCCGTGACTCGTCGGTGGCAGGCGAGTTCACCGAACTCCCCGTGCTCGTCCGCGAGCGGATCTGGGGGTTCTGGAAGTTCACCTCCGTCAACGTCGGCGTGGCGATCGCGACCTGGGCCTTCCTCACCGGCGGGTCGATCGCGCTGTTCGCCGGGGCGAAGACGGCTATCGCGGCCACGGTGATCGGCAACCTGGTCGGCGTGGTCCTTGTCGCGCTGTCGACCTGCCTGCCGTCGGCCAAGTACGGGCTGGAACAGTACACCGCGCTGCGCTCGGTGTTCGGTACCAACGGTGTGCGCGTGCTCATCGCCGTGATGCTCCCGGTCTCGCTCGCGGGCTGGAACGCGATCCTGGCGATCATGTTCGGCCGGGCCGTGACCAATGTGCTCGGTGCCGCGTTCGGCACCGAGTTCGACCCGAACGGGCCGGTCGTGATCGCGCTGTCGTTGCTCGCGGTCGCGATGTCGTGGCTGGTCCTCTCCCGCGGGCCGGTCTCGCTGGAGTGGGTGAACAAGCTCGTCGCGCCGGTGCTGTCGGTGCTGACGGTGGTCATGCTTGTCCTGTTGCTGGGACATCACTCGCTCGGCGAGCTGGCCGCGGCGCAACCCCTCGAGGCCTACGCCGACGACCAGCTCAACTTCGCCGCGGCCGTGGAGCTGAGCTTCGCGACGGGGTTCTCCTGGTGGACCATGATGGGCAACCTCGCCCGCCTGACCACGAGCCAGCGCAACGCGTTCTGGCCGAACATCGTGGGCCTGTTCGGGGCCACCGTGGTCGCGGGTGCCGTCGGCACCTTCGCCGCGCTGGTGGTGGGGTCGGAGGACCCCACGGTGTGGATGATCCCGATCGGCGGTGTGGCGCTCGGCGCGCTCGCGCTGCTGTTCATCGCCTTCGCCAACGTCACGAGCATGGTCTCGCAGACCTACGCCGAAGGGCTCGCGCTGGTGCGGGCGGCGGGCTCGGTGGTCCGGCGCATCCCGTGGCCGCTGTTCGTCGCGCTGCTGTTCACGCCCGCCGCGGTGATGTCGTTCTGGCCCGAGGTGCTCTACGACCAGTTCTTCAAGTTCATGGCGTGGGTGGGGCTGGCGATGGCGCCGCTGACGGCGGTCTACATCACGGACTTCTTCGTGCTGCGGCGGCGCCGCCTGCTGGTGCGTGAGCTCTACGAGCCCGACGGGGTCTCGGTGTACTCCTTCTGGCGCGGGTTCAACCCGGCAGCGCTCGTCGCGGTCGCGGCGGGCTCGCTGACCTACTACCTGCTGCTCGACCCGGTGACCTTCGAGTCGGCCGAGGCGTTCCGGTACCTGACCGCATCGGTCCCGTCCCTTGTCGTCACGGCCGTGCTGCACGCAGCGCTGACGGTGCTGTGGGTGGCCCGAGCGGGCAAGGGCGGCTACGGCCCGCCCACCGGGGCAGCAGCGTCGGTGCCCGCTGGGCCGGATGCCGCCGATACCGAGCGACCGGCTGCGGTGCGTTAACCCACAGACCCTCGCGATCCGTACAGCGGCGTGCCGGTCGACAGGCGCGGTGGTCGCAGGCGAGTCAGCGAGCCGATAAACAGGAGGTGTCCTGCGATGCGGACGATGCGTCGTATCTGCGTTGCCATCGGGGCGGTAGCCCTGGCTCTGACCACCGCGACCGGAGCCACGGGAGCCGCGGCAGACAGCGAGTCCGGCGCGGGGGCCGACACGGTGTTGCTGCACGGGTTCGTCTACACCGCCGATGCGAGGGGGTCGGTCGCCGAGGCGGTCGCGGTCGAAGACGGTGTCATCGTCTACGTGGGCAACGACCGTGGTGCGGAGGGCTTCATCGGTGCCGGCACCGAGGTGATCGATCTCGACGGCCGGATGGTCATGCCGGGAATTCACGACGCCCACATCCACGGCATCTCGGAGGGGCATCCGCGATGCGACCTCGACTACCAGCCGTTGACCGTCGCGGAGTTCGAGGCCCGCATCGAGGAGTGTGCGAACAACCCCGAGTTCGGCACGGGCGCTGACGACTGGCTTCCCGTCGACAACTGGTACATCCAGTTCCTGCGCCCCAGAGGGGCCGAGGTGGACAAGGACACACTGGACGCGCTCGACACCGACCGGCCCGTCATCGTGTACTCGGTCTTCGCGCATTCCGCGCTGGCCAACTCGCGTGCGCTCGAGCTGGCCGGGATCACGTCCGAGACCGAGGACCCGCCCGACGGCGTGATCGGTAGGGACGGTGACGGCGAACCGGACGGATGGCTGTACGACGGGGCGCAGCAGCTCGTGGACGAAGTCATCCCGCCACCTCCGCCGGTGGACCCGGTCGTGGCGGCGGGCCGCGGCATGGAGACCTTCGCCGAGGAGGGCATCACCAGTTTCTTCGTGCCGGGCGCGAGCGGCGAGACGGTCGAGAACTTCGTTCGGCTCCGTGAGGACGGCGGGCTGACGTCGCGTGCCCACTTCGCGATTCGGGGGCAGGCGGCCACCGGGGAGGATCTGGACCGGTTCGTCGACGAGCTCGACCGGATGCGCGCGGAGCTCGAGAATCTCGACCAGCTCCCCCAGCAGGTCCACCGGTGGCGCTCGGACCACGTCGCGGGACCGCGCGTGGTCGCCGAGCCCGGCGTCTCGATCGACGGTGTGAAGTACTTCATGGACGGGATCTCGCAGCATCCGGCCCAGACGGCCGCGTTGCTGGAGCCGTATCGCGAGAACGTGGGCACCGACGATGAGCCGGAGTGGGTACCGGGCGACAACGACGGAGAGCTCTACATCGACCCGGACGCTCTTGCCGAGATGGTGACCACGCTCGATCAGGCCGGTTACCAGACCAAGGTCCACGCGATCGGTTCCCGGGCCGTCCGGTCGTCCCTGGACAGCTTCGCGGCCATGCGCGATGACAGCACCCAGGGCCGTGGGCACGAGGACGGCGCGGGATCCGGGCACGGCTACGGGCAGGGACGTGCCCGTGGCGCCGGGCACGGTACCGACTCGCGCCCCTCCGTCGAGCACGCCGAGATCGTGCATCCGGACGACTTCGGACGTTTCGAGCAGCTCGGCGTCCTGCCCGTGATGTCCTACCAGTGGGCCAAACCCGCTCCGGACTCGACGGACGCCGTGAAGCCCTACCTCGGTCCCGAGCGGTGGGACTGGTACCAGCCGGAAGGGCAGTTGCACGAGGCGGGAGCCAGGATCGCCTTCGGGAGCGACTACCCCGTCGACCCGCTCGACCAGTTCTTCGCGCTCGAAGTGGCCGTGCTCCGGGCCGCCGACTGGGGTCCGGAGTACCCCGAGTACGCGGGAACTCTCAACGAGGATCCCGGCTTGTCACTGGCCGAGGCGATCCGGGGGATGACGATCGACGCCGCCTACGCCATGCACCAGGACGAGGTCACGGGATCGCTGGAGCGCGGGAAGCTGGCCGACCTGCTCGTGCTCGACCAGAACCTGTTCGACGTACCGCGCGACGACATCTCGGAGACGACAGTGCTGCACACCATGGTGGGCGGCGAGGTCGTCCACTCCAGACTGCAACCCGAGCGTGAGGAGGATAGGTCGTGACGATCGTGCCGCGTAACAAGCGAGGGTGGTTCCTGTGATGGCCCGGGCGCCGCGCAAACCGGACCGTGCGGCCGCGACGGCGGGGGAGTTCACCGAGCTTCCCGTGCTGCCCGGCGAGCGGATCTGGGGGTTCTGGAAGTTCACCTCGGTCAACGTGGGACTGGCGATCGCGACATGGGCCTTCCTCACCGGAGGGACCATCGCGATGTTCGTCGGGATCCGCACCGCGATCGCGGCCACGGTGATCGGCAACCTCGTCGGCGTGTCCCTCGTCGCCCTTGCGACGTGCCTGCCGTCGGCCAAGTACGGTCTCGAGCAGTACACCGCGCTGCGCTCGGTGTTCGGCATCAACGGGGTACGGATCCTGCTCGTGCTGCTGATGCCGGTCATGATAGCGGGGTGGAACGGCGTGCTGGCCATCATGGTCGGCCGTGCGGTGACCAATGTGCTCGGCGCGGTGTTCGGCGTGGAATTCGACCCGGCGGGCCCGATGGTGATCGCCATGTCGTTGCTCGCGCTGGCGGTGTCGTGGATGACCCTGGTACGCGGTCCGGTGTCGATCGAGTGGATCAACAAGATCGTGGCTCCGGCGCTGGCGGTGCTCACCGTGCTGATGCTCGTCGTGCTGCTGCGCGAGCACTCCCTCGCCGAGCTCGCCGCGGCGCCTCCGCTCGACGCGTTCGCCGACAAGGGGCTCAACTTCACCATCGCGCTCGAGCTGAGCTTCGCGACGGGGTTCTCCTGGTGGACCATCATGGGGAACCTGGCGCGGCTGACCACCACCCAGCGCAACGCCTTCTGGCCCAACCTGATCGGGATCTTCCTGGCGAGCGTGGTCGCGGGCACGGTGGGAACGCTCGCGGCGTTGGTGCTCGGCGATGTCGACCCGACGGTGTGGATGGTCCCGCTCGGCGGGGTCGTGCTTGGCGCGCTCGCGCTGCTGTTCGTGGCGTTCGCCAACGTCACCAGCATGGTGGCGCAGACCTACTCGGGAAGCCTCGCGCTGATCCGCGCCGGTGGGTCCGCGCTGCGGCGGATCCCGTGGCCGCTGTTCGTCGCGCTGCTGTACACCCCTGCCGGGGTCGTGGTGTTCTGGCCTGCTGCGCTCTACGACAACTTCTTCACGTTCGTCGCCTGGGTCGGGCTGGCGATGGCCCCGCTGACCGCGGTGTACCTCACCGACTACTACCTGCTTCGCCGCGCGCAGCTGGACGTGCGCGAGCTCTACGCCGACGAGGGGCGCTCGCGGTACTCCTTCTGGCGCGGGGTCAACCCGGCTGCGTTCCTGGCGCTCGGTGCCGGGGTGGTGACGTACTACCTGCTGTTGAACCCGATGACGTTCGAGGCGGCCGCCGCGTTCCGGTACACCTCGGCATCCGTACCGGCATTCGTCGTGACCGCTGCGGTCTACGCCGTGGCCACCGCGGTGTGGGTCCGGCCTGCGGTCAAGGGCGGTTACGTCCCGCGCGGCCCGGCAGGCGGGCCCGCGAGTGTGGAAGGAGAGCCCGTCCCGTGACCGATGGCTCAGCCGTGGAGTGTTACGTCAACGGCCGCGTGTTCACCGGCGACGCGGAACGGCCGTGGGCGGAGGCGTTCGCCGTGCGCGGTGAGTACATCGCCGCCGTCGGCGGCACCGGTGAGGTCCGCCGGTACGCCGGTGCGGAGGCACGCGAGATCGACCTGGCAGGCGCGCTCGTGCTGCCCGGCTTCGTCGACGGCCACGCCCACGTGGTGATGTGTGGTGAGGCGTTGAGCCAGGCGGACCTGACCGGGGCGAGCGACCTCGACGAGATCCGGGGCCTGGTCGGCGCATGGGCGCACGAGCATCCCGCCGCGCCCCGCGTGCGCGGACGTGGCTGGTCGTTCTCGGCGGTGCCGGACGGGACCCCGCACCGGGCCGTGCTCGACGAGGTGCTCGCCGATCGGCCGGTGTACCTGGACGCCGCGGACTACCATTCGATGTGGCTCAACACGGCCGCGCTGGAAGAACTGGGTATCACCGCGGCGACCCCGGACCCGGTCGGTGGGCAGATCGTCCGTGACCCGGAAACCGGTGAGCCCACCGGCCACCTCCAGGAGACCGCGGCGATGGCCGTGCGGGACAGGCTCGCTGAACTGACGAGCGAATCCGAACGCGACAGTGCGCTGGCCACGGCCGTGCACGCCTACCTCTCCAGCGGGGTCACCTGCGCGGTCGATATGGCGCTGGACGAGCGTGCCCTCGCGGCGATGGTGCGCGCCGAGCAGGCCGGGAACCTGGACCTGAGGGTGGTCGCGCACTGGCTGGTTCCCCGCTCGGGCAGCACGGAAGAGGAGCTGGCACACGTGCGCAGCGCAGCCGAGCTCGCCCGGACGTACCGCTCCGATCACCTGCGCGTCACCGGGGTGAAGTTCGTCGTCGACGGCGTCATCGACGGTTGCACGGCCGCGATGACGCGCCCCTACGCGGACGGCAGCAACGCCGAGGCGATCTGGCCCTATGAGGCCCTGGCTCCCGTGGTGGCTGCTGCCGACGCCGAGGGCCTGCAGATCGCGCTGCACGCGATCGGGGACGGCGCGGTGCGCACGGCCCTGGACGCGCTGGAGCACGCCAGGGAGGTCAACGGGCCGTCGCGGCACAGGCACCGCATCGAGCACCTGGAGTACGTCGACCCCAGCGACGTCGGCCGCTTGGCCGAGCTGGGAGTCACGGCATCCATGCAGCCGGTACACGCCGACCCGTCGATCATGGAGAACTGGCGGGCGATGCTCGGAGACGAGCGGGTCGACAGGGGGTTCGCCTGGCCGGAGATGACCGCGTCGGGTGCCCGGCTCGCCTTCGGTACCGACGCGCCGACAGCCCCGCACGCGCCGCTGCCGAACATGTACATCGCCAGCACGCGACGCTCGGCTGCCGATCCGGAGCTGCCGGCGTTCCTGCCGCACTACGCGTTGCCGCTGGACGAGTCCATCGTGCACGGCACACGTGACTCGGCCTGGGCCTGCCACGCGGAGGAGCGGTTCGGCACGTTGCGCGCGGGCGTGCTCGCGGACTTCGTGGTCGTCGACTCCGACACGTTCGGCAGGCCTCCGGAGTCGCTGCTACGGGCGCGGGTGATGCGTACGGTCGTCGGCGGCAGGACGGTACGCTTGACCGAGTAACGCCTGCGGTTGTACCTGTCCGCGCTCAGCGTATCCGTACCCTACGGCATGCGGGCGTAGTGCCAACTCACATCAGCTCCGGCAGGAACGTGGCGATGCCGGGCCAGACGATGAGCAGTACGCAGATCACCAGCGTGACCGGCAGGAACCAGGCGACAGCGCGGAAGATGTCCCCGAGCGTGATCGTCTGCCCGCCGTTGACCTCGGGGTCGGCGACGATCCGGTGCACGATGAAGGACAGGATGCCGACCGGCGGCGTCACGATCGCCAGCTCCGCGAGGAACACGACGAACACACCGAACCACAGCAGCGAGATGTCCATCGTGTCGAGAGTGGGGACGAGCAGGGGCACGGTCAGCAACATGATGGACAGGGGGTCCATGAACGTGCCGAATACCAGGTAGGCCGCCACGAGCAGGAGAAGGAACGATACACGCCCCAGGCCGAGCTCGGTGACCCACTGGGCGAACCCGGTTCCGATCCCGGATACGGCAAGCAGCCGCGAGAGGATCATCGCGCCGATCAACAGCAGGAAGACGGAGCCGACCGTGGCTACGGTGTCGGTCGCGGCGCCTGCGACCGCCGACAGCGGCCTGTCCGTGCGCTTGTACCACAGGGTCAGCAGCAGCGCGCCGAGCGCGCCGGCCGCGCCTGCCTCGGTAGCGGTGAGCACGCCGGTGAACATGCTGCCGACAACGGCGGTTATCAGCACGGGTACCGGCCAGCACCGTGCCGCGCTGCGCAGCCGGGTATGCCAGGTCGAGCCGTCCAGGCGTGTGCCGGTTCCCCGCCCGGCCAGGGAAGGGCGGAGCCGGCACAGTGCGAGGATCATCGTCGCGTAACCGAACGCCACCAGCAGGCCCGGCCCGATTCCGGCGATGAGCTGCGGCCCTACCGGCACCTGTGCGATGCCCGCGTAGATCACCAGGAAGATGCTTGGCGGGATGAGCTGGCCGGGCAAGCCGGCGACGATGACCGACCCCACAGCGACTCGGCGGTCGTAGCCTGCCCGCAGCATCTCCGGGATCCCGATCCTGGCGAGCGTGTAGGTGGTGGCTACCGTCGACCCGCTGACCGCGGCGAGGCCGGTCCCCGCGGCCGTGGTTCCGATGGCAAGGCCGCCGGGCAGCCAGCCGAGCCAGTGTCGCGCCGCGGTGTAGAGGGTGTCGGTGACACCGGACCTGGCGAGCAACAGTCCCATGAACACGAACATCGGGATGACGCCGAGTGTCCACTGGCTCACCGCGTCGAACGGCACCGTTGCCAGCATGGTCTCCAACGTGCGCGGGCCGCGTAACGCGTAGAGCGCGGCCACGGCAGGCGCCGCCAACGCGATGCCCACCGGCACCTTGAGGAAGATCAGCAGGACGGTCGCCAGGATCGCCGCCGCGCCCACGGTCTCGCGGGTGAACGGTCCGAACATCAGCAGCACACAGATGGCCGCCACGGCAGGCGCCGCGACACGGGGCCACCATGCCCCCTTCCGGTGGGCGCCGGGGCCGCCCGCGACACCGGCGCGCGGAGCCGCGCCTGCCGCGAGGGACGTACCGGGACCATCCCGCTCGACCCGGGAGCCGGTCATAGTGACTCCCTTCCGGAAGTGGTGAGCATGTCCGCGAGGGTCTGCCCGGCGAGCGCCGCGAAGGCCGCGGGGACGGCGAAGGTGACGGGCCAGACGACCACCTCACTCACCCCGCCGGTGAGCCCGATGCGCCAGTTGTCCACGGCCTCCTGCGCGCCGTACCCGGCGAAGCCGAGGCACAGCACCAGCACGACGATGCGCCCCGCCAGATGGACCTCGATCCGGTTGCGGTGCCGCAACCGGTCGAACAGCAGCCGCGCCTCGATGTGCTGGTCCCGGCGCTGCGCGGCCACGAACCCGAGCAGGGCCACGACCGGCAGGTACCAGTACGACACGTACTCGTTCGTCCCGCTCAGCGGGTGGTTCAGCAGCGATCGCAGCAGGGCGTTGCCCACGATGTGCACCGCCATCACCAGCAACGCCGCAGCGGCGACGTACTCGGCCGCCGCGCCACTCGCCCGCAGCCACCGTTGCCGCGCCATGACTCGACCTCCCCGGGTTCCTGCGATCGCGGGTCAGTCCGGGCGCTGCTCGCGCAGCACATCCGAGTCGAGCCGGTCGAGGAACGGCGTCAGGTCGATCTCCGCAGGGGAGTACCACTCGGCGAAGTCGCCGTATCCGCCCTCGTCGGCGTAGCCGAGCTCGCCGGTGACGACATCGTGCCAGTGCCGCACGGACTCCCGGGTGTCGCGCACGAACGTCTCGCCGTCGGCGAGCGCGTCAGTGGCACGCACGTCGTCGAGGATCGTCTCGTTGACCGCGTGCAGCTCCTCTCGTGCCTGCGCGCCGTAGCCGCGGACGGACCCTCCGTTCTCGTCGACTGCCTCGAGTGCCTCTGTGATGCCTTCCCAGATGCCGTGCCGGAGCATGCCCTCGATGAAGACGTCCAGCCTGTCGTGCAGAAGCTGCTGTGCCGCCAGGGGCAGGTCTTCCCACGTCGACATGCCGATGCCGAGGCTGTACGGGATGCGGGACAGGGCCGCTTCGCTGCCGACCGTGAACTCCGGCGCGACCGGAAGGAAGCCGGCGAATTCCCCCACCCACAGTGCCGCGGCGGCGCAGTCGATGGTGCCGCGTTGCAGGGCCTCGTACATCTCCTCGTAGGACAGCGAGACCGGCGTCATCCCGAGCGCCTCGGTTTGCTCTCCGTGCACCGAGCCACTGACCCGGACCTGCGATCCGTGTAGCTCGTCGGCGCCGGTGCGGGGTTCGGTGCAGGCCATGCCGACGGAGTCCGTCGGCGCGTAGGGAAGCAGCGGCATGATGCCCTCGCCTTCCAGCTCCTCGGTCAGCTCGGGAGTATCGAACGCGGCTTCCAGGAAGCCCGCTGTCGTCTCCAACGTCCCGACAACGGGGCTGTGCGTGCCGAGAAAGCTGATGTCGGCGAGCGCGTTGTTGACCGGGTACCGCGACGGGTCGTACAGCGGGAGCACGAGCCCGAGGTCGAGCCTGCCGTCGGCGAGCGCATCCGGGATCTCGGTCGCAGGTGCGACAGCGTCCCCGTAGGCGATCTCGATCTCGACCGTTCCGCCGGACCACTCCTCGACGGTCTCGGCGTACTGCTCCGTCGCCCGGCTGGTGTAGTGGCCGGGGCTGCCCGCGGTCTGCATGGTCAGCGTGACCTGTCCCGCTCCTGCGAGCGCGTCGACGTAGGCCTCCTTCGACGCGCCGTGCTCGACGCCGGGTCCTCCGGCGGATGCTCCATCGCTTGTGGACTGGACGCACGCCGAAAGTAGGAGGGCGGTGGCCAGTGGCAGCGCGAACGGAACGGTTCGCCTGCGACCTGGGTGTGATTGGTTGATGCTCATCGGCTTCTCTCCCGTGCTCGCGGAGCGGGGCTCATGGGTGTGCGCATCGATCCGGTGTCGCCGGATCGAGGTCGAGACCGGCCAGGTGGTGATGCAACCGGTCGCGCTTGGTGCGCAGGTAGCGAATGTTGTACTCGGTCCGTGCGGTGTGCAGCGGTTGGCGGCTGACGACGCCGATGCCGCGCTCGCTCAGGCCGGCTTCCTTCGCCGGGTTGTTGCTCAACAGCCGGACAGTGCGCGTGCCGAGGTCGGCGAGTATCTGCGTCGCGGGTGCGTAGTCGCGGGCGTCGACGGGTAACCCGAGGGTCACGTTCGCGTCCACGGTGTCGGCGCCGGCGTCCTGCAACTGGTAGGCGCGTAGCTTCTGGGTCAGCCCGATACCGCGCCCCTCGTGGTCGCGCAGGTATACCAGTGCCCCGCGGCCCTCGTGTGCGATCGCAGCGAGCGCCGCGTCGAACTGGTCGCCGCAGTCGCATCGCAGGGAGCCGAACGCGTCCCCTGTAAGGCACTCCGAATGGACGCGGACGAGCACGCCGTCACCGGCCGGGTCGCCGTAGGTGAGCGCGACGTGCTCGGTGCCGGAGACCGCGTCCTGGTAACCGACCGCGCGGAAGCTCCCGTAGCGGGTCGGCAGGTCTGCTTCCGCATGCCGGGTGAGGGTGCGCTCCGTGCGCCGCCGGTGCTCGACCAGGTCGGCGATGGACACGATCGCCATGCCGTGTTGCCGCGCGAACGTGGTCAGCTCCGGTAGTGACGCGACAGAGCCGTCGTCGCGGACGATCTCACCGATGACGCACGCGGGGGACAGGCCCGCCAGCCGCGCGAGGTCGACGGCGGCCTCGGTGTGGCCCGGCCTGCGGAGCACGCCGTGCTCGACCGCGCGCAACGGGAAGACGTGCCCGGGCCGGTTGAGGTCGGCGGGGTCTGTGGCCCGGCCCGCGAGGGTCCTGATGGTGTGCGCCCGGTCCGCAGCGGAGATGCCGGTTCCGATGCCGTCGGCCGCATCCACCGACACCGTGTAGGCGGTGCCCTTGGAGTCCTCGTTGACCGGCGTCATCGGCGGCAGGTGAAGGGCATCGGCCCGTCGCTCCTCCATCGGTACACACAGGACGCCGCTGGTGTGGCGCACCATGAATCCGACGTTGGCTGCCGTGGCCATCTCGGCGGCGAGGACGATGTCCCCTTCGTTCTCCCGGTCCTCGTCATCGACCACGACGATCATGCGACCGGCGGCGAGGTCGGCCACGCCGCGTTGCGGCTGGTCGAACGGGACGCCGGTACGTTCACCGGGCACGCCGGGGTGTGCTCGCGCGGCGACGGGCTGGATGCTCATGACCACCTCCACCTGATACATAATGATTAGAAGTATTACTAATCGAAATGTCAAGCCCGCGCCCGGTGGAGGTGATGCGTGGCAGGGCAGTGGGCCGGCAGATCAGCCGCGGGGTTTACGCCGCCCGGTCCCGCTCGGCCGGGTCGTGCCGCGGGTGGAGCTGACCGCGGGGGCGGGAGAGGCTCCTCGTGCGGGCGGCTGCTCGGCGAGCGCCTCGATATCCGCGAGCAGCGCCTTGGCGAAGTCCCGCTCGGCCTCGTAGTAACGGGTACACCAGCGCAGCACGGCTGTCGGGTAGGCCCAAGCCGGATTGGCGGCGGCGCCATCGGCATCGGTCTGCGCGAACTGGCGCATCCTCTCCGCGTAGTCCACGTGCTCCTGGAGCACTTCGCGTAGCCGCGCCGGTTCGGCGATGTGCCCGAGCCAGGCGCGCAGGATCACGCTGTGTTTGAGTACAGGGGCCTCGACAGGAGCGTGGTTGACCCACTGCGAGGCCGCGTGCAGGCCCTCCTGGGTGATGGCGTACATCCGCTTGCCGCGAAGCCCGTCGTCACCGAGTACGGTCCGGGAGTGCGCGTAGCCCAGCCGTTCCAGTCGCTTCAGCTCGCCGTAGATCTGGCTGTAGGACGGGCTCCAGTAGAAGAACTGCAGGCTCCAGTCCGCCCACTTCTTGATGTCGTAGCCGGACAGCTCGTCGGCGTACGACAACATGCCGAGGACGGCCCAGCTGGTCGGCGGTAGGTCAGCGACGGCAGGCTGGTCCTCGTCCCGCTCCGGTTGCTCGTTCACGCGGCGGAGTATATCGCTTAGGCATATTACGCGCTATCTGCCGGACCGGCGAGCCGGATACGGCCGGAACCTGCTCTCTCATGCGGGCCGTCCCAGGGATGTGCTCGGCGCCCGTCGCCGCCGATGCGGGTGAAGGGCGCGGCTCGCCTCACGCGCCACGTGCAGGACGAGGTGGGCGTAGCGTTCTGGGTGCATCGTGCGGGCATCGCCGCACAGGGATATCGCTGCCGGTGCGCTCCGGTGCCCGGGAAGCGGAGCGGCAGCGCAGGTGACGCCTGCCAGCGCTTCCTCCCTGTCGATGGCCACCCCGTGCCGGTTGCGCACCCGGGCGAGCTCACGGTGCAGCGTGTCGATGTCGCTCACCGTGTTCGGGGTCGGCGTGGCCATACGGGATCGGAAGTTGGCCTCGACGATCTTCGGGTCGAGGCCGGCGAGCATGGCCTTGCCGAGGGCGGTGGCGTGGGCGGGCATCCGGCCGCCCATTCGCGTGGGCAGGTCGGCCGCGAAGCGCCCACCGGCCCTGTCGAGGTAGACGACCTCCCGCTGGTCGAGGACGGCGAGGTGTGCGACCAGTCCGGTTTGCCCGCACAGCTCGTGCAACAGCGGGTCGACCACCTCGCGGACCTGGCTGTGCTCCGCGGCGAGGCCGCCCAGCTCGAGCGGGCGGATGCCGAGGCAGTACCCGTCCTGGCAGTGCGCGAGCCAGCGTAGCCGCACCATCTGGTCGAGGATGCGGTGCACGGTCGAGCGCGGAAGCCCCGTGCGCTCGGAGAGTCCGACGAGGGAGAGCGAAGGCGTGGAGTCGTCGAACGCGTCCAGCACGAGTGTCATGCGTTCGATCATCGATGTCGGTATGGGTGCTGTGCGAGCCGCGGCCGGGGCCGGGTTGGTTGTCGCTGTCACTGCTCCTCCCTGTCTCGCTCTCCGGGAGAGCGTCACCTGCCCCTCTGTACTGTCAGGTTAAGATTAGAAGTATTACTAGTAGTAATGTCAAGCATCGAACGGCATCGAATGACGTGGCGGTATGCGCGTCGCTGCGACTCCGTGCTTCGGCGCCGATCCCTTGACAGTGGCGCCGCGAGTATTTCTAATAGATATACCTTACAGGGATATACCTAAACGAAACGTCGGTGTGGAGGGCAGGACATGACGATCGCGACCACGTCGACGCCGGACGCGGCCGACGATGAACATCTCCGTGCTGTTCTGGGTCGGTTCTGCACGGGCGTCACGGTCATCACGGCGCTGCGGCAGGGAGAGCCGGTCGGCTTCACGTGCCAGTCGTTCTCCGCCCTGTCGCTGGAGCCCCCGTACGTCTGCTTCTGCCCGAGCAGGACGTCGACGACGTGGCCGCGGATCCGTCGGGCAGGCAGCCTGTGCGTGAACATCCTCGCCGCCGACCAGGAAGAGATGGGACGCCGGTTCGCCGTCAGCGGTGCCGACAAGTTCACCGGATCCGGCTGGGGGAGCTCGCCCAACGGCTCGCCGCTGCTGGACGGGGCGCTCGCGTGGATCGACGGTTCGGTCGAGCGCGAGGTCGACGGGGGTGACCACACGATCGTGATCGCCCGTATCACCGGTTCCGAGATCCGCAGGGACGCCTCGCCGTTGCTGTTCTACGGCTCGTCGTTCGGCCGGATGGCGGTTCCGGCCGGGTGACCCTCCCCGGCGTGCCGCTCGCCAGGGAATCCCGCTCACCGCACAAGCCGCAGGAACACACCCCGGGAGGACGACGATGAGTCAGGTCAGCACCGCGAACAACGGGTCAACCTCGGACGAGGGGCCCCGGGTCATCGATGCGGGCGCACCGCCGACGCGGTTCGCCCGCGGGTGGCATTGTCTCGGCCTCGCCGAGGAGTTCACCGACGGCCGTCCGCACGAGATCGACGCATTCGGCACCCGGCTCGTCGTCTTCCAGGGTCAGGACGGCAGGATCAACGTCCTCAACGGGTACTGCCCGCACATGGGCGGCAACCTGGCCGACGGGGAGGTGAAGGGCAACGAGATCGCCTGCCCGTTCCACGACTGGCGGTGGGGCGGTGACGGTAGGTGCAAGTCCATCCCGTACGCCCGCCGCGTCCCACTGCGTGCCCGTACCCAGGCTTGGCCCACGCTCGAGGAGAACAAGCAGCTGTTCGTGTGGAACGACCCCGAGGGCAACCCGCCGCCGGAGCACGTGACGATCCCGCGCATCGAGGGCGCGTTCAGCGAGGAGTGGAGCGACTGGACGTGGAACCGGCTCACCATCGAGGGAGCCAACTGCCGGGAGGTCATCGACAACGTCGTGGACATGGCGCACTTCTTCTACGTCCACTACGCCTTCCCCCAGTACTTCAAGAACATCTTCGAGGGGCATGTCGCCACGCAGTACATGCACTCGGAAAGCCGTGACGACGCCGACACCGGGACCAGCTACTCGGGCGGGAAGAACTACCTGCGCTCCGAAGCCTCCTACTACGGGCCGTCCTACATGATCGACTACCTGTGGAACGAGGTCGAGGGCAGGACCATCGAGACGGTGTTGATCAACTGCCATTACCCGGTCAGCTACGACAGCTTCGTCCTGCAGTGGGGGGCGATCGTCAAGAAGCAACCCGGCCTGTCCGATGAGGAGGCCAACGCGATGGCCGCCCGGTTCGCCGAGGGTGCAGGTAAGGGTTTCGAGCAGGATGTGGCGATCTGGCGACGCAAGTCCCGGATCGACAACCCGTTGCTGTCCGAGGAGGACGGCCCGGTGTATCAGCTTCGTCGCTGGTACGAGCAGTTCTACGTGGACGCCGGGGATGTCACGGACGATATGACTCGGCGGTTCGAGTTCGAGGTCGATACCACACGCGCGAACGAGGCATGGCGCGCCGAGGTCGCTGAGAACGTGGCGCACGGGCGAGTGCTGGCCCGTTCCTGACCGCGTTGCTGCGGTGGATGACATCTGTGCACCCGACGACACAGGAAGGACAGCTCCTATGAGCGATATCAGCTCCCTCGGCTACGTACGGATCCAGGTCAGCGACCCGGATGCGTGGCGCACGTTCGCGTTCGACGTCATGGGGTTCGCGGAGGGCTCAGGACCCGACCCGGACGCCCTGTACCTCCGGATGGACGAGCGGCACGCCCGGATCGTCCTGGTTCCTGGTGATGTGGACCGGTTGCTCGGCGTCGGGTGGCAGGCGCGCGACCAGCGGGCGCTGGCGCGTGTGGTGGACACGGTGGAGGCGGCGGGAACTCCGGTCGAGCGGCTGCCGGTGACCGACGCCGACGAGCGCCGCGTCGAGGAGGCCATCCGCTTCACCGACCCGTGTGGCACCCCGGTCGAGGTATTCCACGGACCGGTACTGGATCACAGCCCGGTCGTGACGCCGCACAACAGCCGGTTCGTCACCGACGGTCTCGGCTTGGGGCACGCGGTGCTTCCGGTGACCGATATGGATGCGGCATACCGCTTCTACACCGAGGTCCTGGGGTTCTTGCCGCGCGGCGCGTTCCGGCTTCCCACACCGCCGGAGTACGGACCGATGCGGGTGCGGTTCATGGGCGTCAATCCCCGCCATCACAGCCTGGCGTTGATCCCGGCCGGGGCGGTCGGCGATCCGGGCCTGATTCACATCATGGTGGAGGTGGCCGGGCTCGACGACGTCGGGCGCGCACTGGACCGCGTCATGGCGGCGGGCCACCCGCTGTCGGCGACCCTCGGCAGGCACACCAACGACAAGATGGTGTCCTTCTACGTGCGCACCCCCGGCGGCTGGGATCTCGAGTACGGCACGGACGGTCTGCTCGTCGACGAGCGGTACTACACCGCGGAGGAGATCACCGCGGACAGCTACTGGGGCCACGACTGGTCCGGCGCCAGCGGCGCGTGAATGTCCGCGATGCTGGACGAGGTGCAGCGCGCGTGTGCGGCCGACTTCCTGTGGTGTGCCGAACGCGACCGTGCGCCGATCGAACCGTTGCGCCTGTTGTTCCCGGGGATCGACGCCAGTGATGCCTACGCGATTCAGCTGGTCAACATCCGGCGGAGACTGGCGGCGGGCCGGCGTGTGGTGGGACACAAGGTGGGCCTGTCGTCGGCGGCGATGCAGCGGATGATGGGGGTCGACGAGCCGGACTACGGGCACCTGCTCGACGACATGGAGCTCGGTGAGGGTGCCCCGGTCCCGCTCGGGCCGTACTGCTACCCGCGCATCGAGGTGGAGGTCGGGTTCGTCCTGGCCGAGGCACTGCCGGGTGAGGGCTGCACCGAGCGGGATGTGCTCGCCGCGACGGAGGCGGTCGTGCCCGGCATCGAGCTGATCGACAGCCGCATCCGCGACTGGGAGATCGGAATCGCCGACACGATCGCGGACAACGCGTCCTCGGCTGGGTTCGTGCTCGGCGCGCGGCGCATGTCCCCGCACGAGCTGGACCTGACCCGAATCGACGCTGCGCTGTACCGGGGCGACGGCAGCGAGGTGACCCGCGGACGATCGGATGCCGTGCTCGGCAACCCGGCGGCCGCGGTGGCCTGGCTGGCACGAACCGTCGCGGCGTTCGGGGTGCGGCTCGAGGCCGGCCACATCGTGCTGCCTGGCTCGTGCACCAGGGCCGTGGACGTGAGCGCGGGCGACACGCTCTCCGCCGAGTTCACCGGGCTCGGCACGGTACGGATGTCGTTCGTGTGACCCGGTGAACTCGGCGGTAGACAGCTACCGGGTGAGCTCGCCGAGGACGTTCTCGACCTGCTTGCGCTGCTGCACCGGGGCGGTGAGGTCGCCGTCGAACGGGGTGATGGTGACGGCTCCGCCCTCGCCTGCGGTGATGTCGGAGTCGCGCGGCTGGTCCGCGTCGAGCGGTGCCGCGCCGATGGTGGCCGTGCCGTCCTCAAGCGTGTAGCCGAACTCGGCAGCTCCGATGCCGGGGAGGAGCGCCCCCTTGCCCTGCGTGGTGACCTCTGTTTCGCCTGCGTCGCGGGCGTGGCCGACGGGGAAGTTGACGTTCAGCGCAAGGGGTTCGGTCAGGACCGGGTTGTTCCCCCGATGCTCGAACAGCTCCTCGACCAGCTCGACACCGTACCGGCCGATCAGCGCGAAGTGCTCCTCGACGTCGTCGGCTGGCGGCCACGAGCTGAGCGCGACTGCCGGGACGGCGTCCCCGCCGAGCAGCTCGGAGATCGCCGAGGTTGTGGCACCGACCGTGCCGGAGACCAGAGCGGTCTCGCCCGCGTTCGAGGCGCCGTCGTTGATGCCGGACACAACGAGGTCCACCGGCTCGTCGACGATCGCGTCCAGCCCGACGGCGACGGACGTGGCCGGGGTGGCGTCCACAGCCCAGGTGTCGTCGGCGATCCGCTCGACGTCGAACGGTTCGGTGGTGATGCCCCCGCCCGACCCGCTGCGATCGGAGCTGGGGGCGACCACGGTGACCCGGTGGCCCGCGTCCTCGAGCGCGTCCTGCATGCTCTCGATGCCCAGCGAGCCGACACCGTCGTCGTTGCTGAGCAGGATGTGTAGTGGCTCGCCACCGCCGCTCTGGGCGGCGAGGACGCTGCCCCCGCCTGCCGTTGCCAGTACCAGCACCGTGGTAGCGGCGGCGGAAGCCACCGTCGTGATGCGACGGCGCTTCCGTCGCGTGCCTGTCGGGTGTGACATCACAACCTCCTTGTCGGTTCTCCTGCGACATGCTCGGGCCGAGTCACGGCTCGAGTGGCTCGTACAGCACCACGGACCACCCGGTCGCACCGTCGACCGTGACGGTGGCGCTGCGTTCGTGCGGGCCACGCCCCGTATCGCCGACGCGATACCCGTCCGCGCGGAGCCTGGCTACGGTGGCGTCGAGCCGGGAGACCTTGACCGCGAGTGCCGGGCCGTCCTCGGCGGCGCCACCCGCCGCGAGGGCGAGGCGCCCGCCGCCGAGGTCGAACTGCGCCCAGCGCTCGCCGTCGACGAACGTCGCTCGGCGGCCGAGGATCGAGGTGAGCACAGCGACGACGTGCGGCAGGTCGGAGACAGGCAGGATGGGGTTCATCCGGGACGCGTTCACGGGCCGGCCTCCCCATCGGGGTGCTCCGGGGAGGTGCCCAGCGCGGCTGCCAACGCGCGGTACGCCGCCGAGCCTGCGGCCACCGCGTCCGGTAGGTGCTCGGCCATGCTGACGAAACCGTGGAACATCCCGTCGTACCGCCGAACATCGGTAGGTGTTCCCGCAGCTGCCAGCCGCCGCCCGTACTCCTCAGCCTCGTCGCGCAGCGGGTCGAGCTCGGCGGTGATGATGTGCGCCGGGGGTAGACCGGACAGGTCGGCGGCGCGCAGTGGCGATGCGTAGGGGTGCGCCCCGTCACCGGAATCGCCGAGGTACTGCTGCCAGTACCACCGCAGGTGATCGGCTGTGACGAAGTACCCGTGCGCGTTGTCTCGGTAGGAAGCGGTGTCCTGCGCGTGATCCAGCATGGGATAGATCAGCAGCTGGAAGGCGATGTCGGGGCCGCCGCGGTCGCGAGCCATCAACGCCGTCACGGCGGCGAGGTTGCCCCCGGAACTGTCCCCGGCGACGGCGATGCGATCCGGGTCGGCACCCAGCGCGGTCGGATGGTCGGCAACCCACCTGGTGACCGTGTAGGCGTCGACAGCAGCGGCGGGGAAGGGATGCTCGGGTGCCCGGCGGTAGTCCACCGAGACCACGACGGCGCCGGTGGCATTGGTCATGGCACGGCACAGCCGGTCGTGGGTGTCCACGTCGCAGAGGACCCATCCGCCGCCGTGGCAGAACACCACGACCCCCGGCCGGTCGATGTGCTTCCCCGGCCAGTACACCCGCGCCCGCACGTCCCCGCATCCCTCGGAGCCGGGAACGGTACGTTCGGCCACCCACCCGACCGGGATCGGCTCGACGTCGGGCTGCGGTCGTCGCGCGAGGATCCGGCGGGCATGGTCCGCGTCGACGACCTCGGTTCCCAGCGCGGGGAACTCCTTCGCGGCGATATCCACGATCGCCCGCGCCTCTGGCTTCAACGGCATCGTGCTTCCTTCGTGCTGCGTCGAGCGGGCCCGGCCGGCCCGCAGGGTGTAGTTGCCTGCCCGCTCAGCCGTCCTGCCGGAAGTGCGGGATCACCTTCTCGCCCCAGTGCCGGATGGTCTCCAGGCATGCCTCCTGTGGCACGGTGCCCATCTGGATCAGGCACATGATCTCGTCGGCTCCGGCTTCCTTGAGGCGCTCCACGTACGCGATGGCGTCATCGGCGGAACCGTAGGCGTGCTCGACGTTGAAAACCCCCGTCGTGGCCGCGTTGACCGGGATCTTGGTCTCGTGCAGGTAGGCCTCGTGTTCCTCGGCGGCCTGCTTGATCGCCGCCACCTCGTCGACCTCCGGGTCGACGGCCTCGTCGGGTACCGGCCCGGCGCCGTACCAGTGCTTGATGGACTGCGCGAAGAACCGCTGCCCGCGTGCCCCGATCTGCGCGGCCCTGTCGCGGTCGTCGAGCACGATCGTGGGGCACAGCGCGGTGAAGTGGTCGTTGACGACCGTGGAGACCAGCTTCTCGCCGGTACGCTCACTGATGCACTGGTCGTAGTAGTGGCGTAGCTCGGCGATCTCGTCCACACCGGCGAAGCCGAGAACCAGGGCGCCGACACCGTAGTCGGCGGCCAGCTTCAGGGTGTCCTTCTTTGTGCAGGCCATGTACAGCGGCGGATGCGGACGCTGCACCGGCCGCGGCAGGATCGGGTGCGGGTCGATGGCGAGCAGCTCGCCCTGCCACGACAGCTCACCCTCCGGGTCCTGCCAGGCCTGTCCGAAGATCCGCAGTGCCTCGTCCATCTCCTCGTAAGTGCGGTCCCGGTCCACCCCGCACAACGAGGTCTCCTGCGGGGTGGCACCCCGCCCCGCACCGACATCCATCCGGCCCCCGGAGAGCACATCGAGCATCGCGGCACGCTCGGCCACCCGGACCGGGTGGTTGAAGTTGAACGGCATGCAGACCACACCGTGACCGATGCGGATGCGTTCGGTACGCGCCGCCACCCAGGCCAGGAACGTCTCCGGGGCGCTCATATGCGCGTACCACCGCAAGGCGTGATGCTCTACGGCCCAGACCCGGTCGAAACCGACCTGATCGGCGAGCACGGCCTGCTCGACGCAGTCGTGCAGGACCTGGCGCTCGTGCTCGGCCGAGGGGTCGGCCATCTGGGCCTCAAAGATCATCGAGAACTTCATGCTTGCTACCTCCAGACGGAACATACCTAGTAGAAGTATTTCGATCCGATATGTCAACTGGCGAGTAACGAGATCGTTCGGCGCGTGCCCGTGTGCAGCGGGCGGGCGTGGCGGCAATCCCGGTGAGCGGGACTGCGGTGTACCTGCCCGGCACATTCGCGACGTAGCGTTCGGGACAGCCCCGCGGTCGGGTCGGCGCGCGGCGAGTACACGACGTGGCGAGAGGACAACGTGATGGGACTTCTTGACGGCAGGGTCGTACTGGTGACCGGGGGTGCTCGGGGCATGGGTGCGGCGAGCGTGCGGCACTTCGTCGGCGAGGGCGCGCGAGTGGTTCTCGGTGACGTGCTCGACGAGGAGGGCAGGGCGCTGGTGAAGGACCTCGGTGCGGATGCCTGCTACGTGCACCACGACGTGACCAGTCAGGACGACTGGGCTCGCGCCGTGGCCGAGGCCACGGACCGGTTCGGCAAGCTCGACGCACTGCTCAACAACGCGGGCATCCTTGCCTTCCGCTCGGTGGAGGAGATGAGTCTCGAGGAGTTCACCCGGATCATGCAGGTGAATGTCGCCGGGTCCTGGCTGGGGATGAAGTCGGTGATCGGGCCGATGCGGGACGCAGGTGGAGGGTCTATTGTGAACGTCTCCTCGGTCGAAGGGTTCATCAGTGCCGCTGGTATGTCGGCCTACAGTGCCAGCAAGTTCGCCGTTCGCGGGATGACCAGATCGGCCGCGCGTGAGCTCGGCGGCTCGGGAATCCGCGTCAATTCGATACACCCCGGAGCGATCGCCACCCCGATGACCGAGGGAGCGGACGCGGAAGCCTTCTTCAGCAGCATCCCGATCTCTCGATGGGGCGATCCCGGCGAGGTCGCTCGGATGTCGGCGTTCCTGCTCTCCGATGCAGCGAGTTACTCGACGGGAAGCGAGTTCGTCGTCGACGGCGGGCTGCTGAGCGGCGCCGGGTACTGAGACAAGGAGATGCCGATGACGCGGGAGTCCTCAGTGGACTACCAGTATGATGTTGTCGTCGCGGGATCGGGTGCGGCCGGTATGACCGCGGCCCTGACGGCACGCTACAAGGGCCTGTCCGTGCTGCTGATCGAGAAGAGCCGGTTCTTCGGCGGCTCGACAGCCCGGTCGGGCGGGGGCATATGGATCCCGAACAACCATGTCCTCCGGCGCGAGGGTGTGCCCGACGATCCGGAGCTGGCCCGGACCTACATCAAGGCCGTGGTGGGCGAGCGGGTGCCGGACGATCGCCTGAACGCCTACCTTGACCACGGAGCGGAGATGCTGTCGTTCCTCACCGAGCGAAGCCCCTACATGCGGTTCCTGTACGACCGCGGGTACGCGGACTACTACCCGGAGCTTCCCGGCGGGCTGGCGCAAGGACGCACGATCGAGCCGGAACCCATCGACGGCAACCTGCTCGGCCGTGACCTGCGCCTGCTCAACTCGTCCTCGCAGTCGCTACCGAAAGGTGTGGCGTTCACCGCGACGCAGTTCCACGACCTCAACATGGTCACCCGCACACGTGCGGGTAAGCGTACGGCGCTGGCGGTGCTGGGAAACGCCGTCCGCAACATCGCCACCAAGCGGGCTCCGCTCGCCATGGGCAAGGCGCTGGTCGCGCGGCTGTGGCTGGCGATGCGGGATGCCGGCGTGGATGTCTGGCTGCGAGCTCCGCTTGCCGAGCTGACCACCGATGGTGCCGCCGTGACGGGTGTGCGCGCCGAGCGGGACGGGCAGCGGGTGACGGTCCGCGCGGACCGGGGAGTGGTGCTGGCAGCGGGCGGCTTCGAGCACAACCTGGATATGCGCCGGGAACACCTCAGCGGCCCGGTCAGTACGGACTGGACGGTGGGAAGCCCCGGGAACACCGGGGACGCCATCCAGGCGGGCAAGCGGTTGGGTGCCGCGCTGGACCTGATGGACGATGCCTGGTGGGGACCGTGCGTACGGACCCCGGACGGCCCGCCGTTCTTCTGCGTCGCCGAGCGCTCGCAGCCGGGCTCGCTGATGGTCAACGACGCCGGACGGCGCTTTACCAACGAGGCGGCCTGCTACGTCGACGTCGTACACGAGATGTACCGCAGGCACGGGGAAGGCGTCGGGCACATCCCCGCACACTTCATCATGGACCAGCGGTTCCGGAACAGGTACCTGTTCCTCGGGTTGTTCCCCCGGCAGGAGATCCCTGCGAAGTACTACGAGGCCGGCATCGTCACCCGCGCCGACTCGCTGACCGAGCTCGCCGAGCGCATCGGCGTGCCTGCGGAGACGTTCACCGCGTCGGTGGAACGTTTCAACCGCTTCGCCCACCAGGGCAAGGACGAGGACTTCGGCCGCGGCGAGTCGGCATACGACCGCTACTACGGGGACCCCACCATCTCGCCCAACCCGTGCCTGGCGCCGGTGGACCAGCCGCCGTTCTACGCGGTGGAGATGGTCCCCGGGGACCTGGGCACCAAGGGCGGGCTGGTCACCGACGAGCTCGCCCGCGTGCTGGACGGCGACGGGACGCCGATCGGCGGGCTGTACAGCGCGGGCAACAACTCCGCATCGGTGATGGGCAACAGCTACGCCGGGGCCGGTGCCACGATCGGCCCTGCGATGGTGTTCGGGTACATCGCGGCGCGCCACCTCGCCGGGGGCACGCGAGAGTCGCACGGGCCGACGGAAAGCGGATAGGAGCGTAGGCCATGGGAAGGGTCAGCGGTAAGACGGTGATCGTCACAGGGGGCGCGCGGGGGCTCGGCGCGGCGTTCGCCCGTGCGCTCGTCGCGGAGGGAGCGTCCGTGGTCATCGCCGACGTCCTCGCCGAAGAGGGCAAGGCCCTTGCCGGTGAGCTCGGCGGGCGGGCGGACTTCGCGGAGCTCGACGTGACCGACCACGACGCGTGGGAACGTGTCGTCGCCGAGGTCACCGACCGGAACGGGCCGGTAAGCGGGCTGGTCAACAATGCGGGGATCGTGCACGTCGGCTCGATCGAGTCGTTGGACGAGGCCGACTACCGGCGGGTCATCGATGTGAACCAGATCGGCGTGTTCCTCGGTATGAAGGCGGTGCTGCCCTCGATGCGCCGAGCGGGAGGCGGTTCGATCGTGAACATCTCGTCGATCGGCGGAATCATCGCCTTCTCCGGGATCGTCAGCTACACCGCCTCGAAATGGGCGGTGCGCGGCATGACGAAGACCGCAGCCCAGGAGTTCGGCGCGGACGGGGTCCGTGTCAACTCGGTGCACCCGGGCGTCGTCGCGACCGAGATGACCGCGGACTCCGACCGTTCGCAGGGCATGGTGACCGACCAGCCCCTCGCGCGCCGAGGCACAGCGGAGGAGCTGGCCAACCTCGTGCTGTTCCTGATCTCCGACGAGTCGAGCTTCTGCACCGGCTCCGAGTTCGTCGCCGACGGTGGCTATACCAGCCAGTAAGACTCAACACAGGATCGGCAGGAGTGACGACCGATGAAGAACTTCGACGACAAGGTCGCCGTCATCACCGGTGCGGGTGCGGGAATCGGGAGGTCGTTGGCTGTCGCGCTCGCCAACGAGGGCGCCCGGCTCGCACTGTCCGGCAGGCGCGAGTCCACGGTTGCCGAGACCGCGGAGCTCTGCGAACGTGCCGGTGCCAAGGCACGCGCCTACCGGCTCGACGTCACCGACCGACAGGCTGTCTACGACCACGCTGAGGAGGTGCTGGCTGACTTCGGCCGGGTCAACCTCGTGGTCAACAACGCCGGGGTGTCGATGACCTCCGGTGTCGACGAGACGACGTGGGACGACCTCGAGTGGATCATGGGTATCAACTTCTGGGGCGTCGTGCACGGCACCAAGGCGTTCCTGCCGCACGTGATCGCCTCGGGTGACGGCTACATCGCCAACGTGTCCAGTATGTTCGGCCTGGCCGCGTGCCCCACGCAGAGCGCCTACAACGCCTCGAAGTTCGCGGTGAAGGGCTTCACCGACGCGCTGCGTCAGGAGATGCGCATGGAGGGCCGTCCCGTCGGGGTGAGCTGTGTCCACCCCGGAATGATCAAGACCGGGATCGCTCGCAAGGCGCGCGCCGGCGCGAGCCGCGACGTCGACGAGCTGGCGGACAACTTCGAGCGCCTGGCCAGGACCTCGGCCGACAGGGCCGCCAAGCACATCCTGCGCGGGATCCGCAAGGAGAGGTCCAAGATCCTGGTCGGCCCGGACGCCTACATGATCGACCTGATGCCCAGAGTTCTCGGTTCCGGCTACCAGCGCGTCATCACCGCGTCGATGAGGCGGCAGCCGGCGTGAGCCCGGCCGAGCCGAGGGACTCCTCGGGTACCTGATATGTACCCGAGGAGTCCCTCGGCTCACCCCTTGGACCGGAGTTCGCGCTTGAGGACCTTGCCGGTGGCGTTGCGGGGCAGCGATTCGCGGAACTCCACGCTCCTGGGCACCTTGTAGCCTGCCATCCGCTCGCGTGCCCAGGAGATGATCCCGTCGGCGTCGGTCGCTTCCCCGTCCGCCGGGACGACAACGGCGTGGCCGACCTCGCCGAGGCGGTCGTCGGGTGTCCCGACGACCGCGACCTCGCGGACCGCCGGGTGCTCGGTCAGCGCGCGCTCGATCTCGGCGGGATAGGCATTGAACCCGCCGACGATGAACATGTCCTTGAGGCGGTCGGTGATGCTGAGGTACCCGTCCGGGTCCACCGTGCCGACGTCGCCGGTGTGCAGCCACCCGTCATCGTCGATCGCCGCCCGGGTGGCCTCCGGGTCGTCCAGGTAGCCGAGCATGACGTTGTCGCCGCGCGTCTGGATCTCGCCGTGCTCGCCGGGAGCTACGGCTCGGCCGTCGGAGCCGACGATACGCAGCTCGGTGCCGGGAAGCGGCGGGCCGACGGTGGTGGCTACCCGCTCGGCATCGGCGTCGGGTGGGCAGACCGACACGACTCCTGCCGACTCGGTCAACCCGTAGGCGGTGAACATGCCGCCGACACCGAGCTCCTCGCGCACTCGGCGGACGAGCTCGACCGGCACGGTCGCGCCCCCGGTCCCGGCCAGCCGCAACGGGCTCAGGTCGTGCGCGGCGAGCTGCTCGTGATCCAGGATGCTCGTGAACAGCGTCGGCGGTCCGAGCAGGACACTGATCCGTTCACTCGCGATGGTGCGCATCACCACCTCGGGGTCGAACACGGCGAGCGGGTACATCGTGACACCGCGCATCACGCAGGCCAGGATGCCCGCCTTGTACCCGAATGTGTGCGAGAACGGGTTGATCAGCAGGTAACGGTCGCCCGGCCGCAACGTGGCGACCTCGCTCCACCGCGCGTACACCTTCAGGGTCTGCCCGTGCGTGGACATCACGCCTTTCGGCAGGCCCGTGGTTCCCGATGTGAACAGCACGTCCGAGACGCTGTCCGCGGTCACCGAGCCTTGCGTGCCTGTCGCGGCGGGAGCATGTCGCTGCGCGGCGAGGAACGACTCCCAGTCGTGTTCGGACGGCTCGGTATCCCCGTCGAGTATCACGGTGTGGGCGAGGCCGCCGAGCTCGGCTCCGGTGTCACGCAGCAGCCGGATGTAGTCGGTCCCCAGGAACCCGCGCACGGTGAACAGCAGGCGGCTGCGGCTGCGCCGGAGGATGTCGGCGGTCTCGGTACCGCGGAACCGGGTGCTGATCGGCACGACCGTCACGCCCGCGCGTAGCAGGCCGAGTGCGGTGATGATCCACCGTCGCCCGTTGGGCGCCCAGATCGCTGCAGCGTCGCCGGGGCGCGTGCCGAGTCCGCGTGCCGCGCGCGCGACGCCGCGGGTCTCCTCGTCGAGCTGCGCGAAGGTCATGCTGCCGGACTCGTCGACGACCGCGGGCAGCTCCGCGTAGTGGCACGCCGCGTAGTCCAACAGCGCGGGGACCGTGCCGAGCGACTCGAGGTGACAGTCCTGCTGCTTACTCACCGACATAGTGTTCACTCCCGTGCTGCCGTCAGGGATGTGCGGACCGTTCGCCCCCGGCTCCGGTCGGGTCGTGCGCTGAGGCGTGACCGAGCTCGTCGAGCTCGGCGAGCAGGGTTTCGGTATTGTCCCGCTGGGCGGCGTAGTAGCGCTCCGCCCACCGCAACACGCTCGCCTGGTAGGCCCAGGCGGGCTCGCCCTCGGCCTGACCGTGTGCCTCGTTCGCCCATGCGCGCATGTGTTCGGCCTCGCCTGCGTGTGTGGTGAGCAACGTGCGTAGCGTGCCGGACTCCGCCAGGTGCCCGAGCCACACGCGCAGCAGCACGCTGTGCTTGAGCACCGGCGGGTGTACGGGTGCATGGGCGACCCACGTCTCCAGCGCTTCCCTGCCGTCCTCGGTGATCGTGTAGACGCGCTTGTCCCGTGAGTCGGTACCGCTGATCACGCGTGAGCTGGCGTACCCGTGTCGTTCCAGGCGCTTGAGCTGGTTGTAGATCTGGCTGAACGACGGGCTCCAGTAGAAGAAGCACAGGCCGTAGTCCGCCCACTTCTTCATGTCGTAGCCGGACAGCTCCCTGCCGAAGGACAGCAGGCCGAGCACGGCCCAGCTGGTGGCCGGCAGGTCGGGATGTGTCGGGGATCCTCGGCGTGCTGGCATGCTCCCAGCGTACTGACCGTTGGTTCCCCGCCCGGCCTGCCTGCCGGTGAAGCGGGCGGAAGGTGTCACGTTCACGTCCACTCGATCGGCGATCCGGGCGCGCCCGGCTGAGCGGGCGCCCGGGGCGTTGCTGCTGTCGGCGTGCACCGTATCCGGGGCTCGGCGCGCATCTCACCGGGACGTCCCGGTGAGCGGGAATCCGCACTGCCGCGGGTCGTGCCCGGCGCGGGGATACGTCCGATCCCGGTCACCAGGACGTTGCCTACCGGCGCCCCCTCGCAGGTTCCACGCTGAGGCCGTAGCCGCGTACGAGTCGACCGGGAGAAGACGTGAGACGACCTCGGCATGACGGGCATCGGCAGTGGCTCGCAGTGCGGCCCGCACGCCGGCCCACGCGTCGCCGGTTCCGCCGGGCCGTGCTGCTGGCAGCCGTGTTCCCGCCACTGTGTGTGCCGGGCGTTGCCGCAGGAGGCGAGGGGACGGAGCAGCACTCCTGCCCCGTCGTCGCGGCAGCGCAGGGGGTGCGGATGATGGCGTCGAAAAGCGACGACATATTCCTGTCCGCTCCCACGGGTGTGGCCGCCCCGGCTGCGCAGTCCTGTGTGGACTACGGATTGGGGGAGTCGACCGGGTTCGCGAGCAACCCGTACCCCGGCGCGAACGTCGTGGCGCTTCCGGGGTTGCTCGGTGGCCAGACCGGTCAGGAGTTCCCCGGATATCCGGCCTATGTCTCCTCGCGTCACCCGGGCGACCCCGAGTCCTCGGTCTCGGAGGACGGCTACACGTTGAGCTCGCGGAGCGAGGAAACCTCGACCGAGGCTCGCGCGGGCAGCGGCCACGATGAGGACGACGCGGGTGCGGCCGTGGCCGGGGCGAGGGCTACGTCCGTGGTCGATCCGCAGGAGAGTTCGTCGGAGGCGACGGCCGCGTCGACGACGCGGCCGCTGGTGATCAACGATGTGCTGGAGCTGGGGCAGGTTCGTAGCTCGGCGAAGGCAGCTGTGGACTCCCGGGGTGAGCTCTCGCGCACGGCGGAGCTCGAGGTAGGGCGCACACGGGTCGGCGGCCAGGAGGTGGTGGTCACTCCGGACGGTGTCGAGGCGGCCGGTGAGGGCATCGAGCTGCCGGATGGTCCGGACCCGAACGAGGTCCTTGAACAGGCCGGTGTGCGGGTGCGCTACCTGGACGAGGTCGAGACCCCGAGGGGCGTGCTCTCGGCGGGAGTCGAGGTCATCGCCGAGCAGCGGGTGGAGACGGCGGTCTACACGGCGCACTACACCTTCGGGCGCGCGTTCGCGGCCGCCGACACGGTAGCGGAGGGACCCGCCGGCGCAGGCGCGGACGCCGAGATTCCCGCGGGAGTGCAGGGCAGCGGCTCCCCTGCGGTCCCCGAGGAGCAGGGACCGGCTGCCGCAGGCGCACCGGAGGACGCCGGTGGGGCCGGGACAGGGAAGGCGGTCAGCGAAGGGGATGCGCCGGAGGAGGCGCGGGCCCCCGAGGCGGAGGCGGCGCCGGAGGAGGCGAGTACCCGCCTGGCGAGTGAACCGATGGATATGGGCATGGCCGGTGTGTACCTGGTCATCGTGTTCGGCGGTCTGGCCACGGTCACCGGCGGCACGCTGCTGCGGTTGTTGGGAGTGAGGACGCGATGGATCTCGTGACGCGGGCGGGTAGCCAGTGGGACCGTCTGCTGGCGGCGGCCGCGCTGATCGCCGGGGTGGTGGTGCTGACCCTCGGGTGGTACCGGGTCAGCGGTACGCCGTACCCGGCCGAGCAGCTTCCCTACATCATCAGCGCGGGTCTCGGCGGGTTGTTCCTGCTAGGGGCCTCGGCGACGCTGTGGCTGTCGGCGGACCTGCACGACGAGTGGCGCAAGCTGGACCGTATCGAGCGGGCGATCCGCGAGGAGCGCCCCGCCGAGCCTTCCCCCGAGCCGACCCGGCCGTTGCCCACGGCCGCGACGGAGGGCGCGCGATGACCTCGCAGCAGGGCGCGCGTCACCTGGCGTGGCGCGACGGCGACATCGTGACGCTGGCGGTGACCGCGCTGGTCGGTCCGATCGCGATCGCGGCGGCCTGGGCCGGTGCCGAGCGTGCGGGCTCGGCCCTTGCCAGGGCTGGCTGGTTGCAGGTCGGGGTCGCCGGGTTCGCGATCTTCGCGGGCGGAGTGTGCCTGTGGCTGCTGCGCGGCCGTCGCGCGGTCGGCGAGCGTCGCGCGGCGCTGATCTCGCTCGAACAGCGCGCGGCGGACGTCCCGCGTACGACGCACGCGACAGGGACGGAGTCGCCGGAGCTCGTGCGCGCCGAGGGTATGGCGCGGGTACACCGTCCCGGTTGCCCGCTCGTGGCAGGCAAGCACGTGGATCCCGCGAGCCCGGGTGACGGCCGGTCGTGCGAGGTGTGCCATGGGTGAGCTGGCACCGTTTCTGATCATCGGCGTCACAAGTGGCTCGGTGTACGGGCTGGCCGCGATGGGGCTGGTGCTGACCTACAAGACCTCAGGAGTGTTCAACTTCGCGCACGGCGCGATCGCGGCGGTGGCGGCGTTCGCCTTCTACGAGCTGCACACGGTGCGGGGGCTGCCGTGGCCGGTGGCGTTGCTGCTGGCGGTGGTGGTGTTGCCGCCGGTCGTCGCGGTCGGGCTGGAACGCGTCACCCGGGGCCTGGCAGGCGGGACGGTCACGACCAAGATCGTGGCCACCGTGGGGTTGCAGCTGGCGATCGTGAGCGCGCTGATCGCCCACTACGGCGGTGCGGGCCTGAGCTTCCCGCGATTCCTGCCCACCGAGTCCGTCGGGATCGTCGGCATCAACGTCGGTATCGACCAGCTCATCTCCGCAGGGGTGGCTGCCGCCGCCGCGGTGGCGTTCTTCGTGTTCTTCCGCGCCTCGCCGACGGGTACGCGGATGCGGGCGGTGGTGGACAACCCCGAGCTGCTGTCGCTGGCCGGGACGAACCCGGTCGCGGTGCGCCGGTGGGCGTGGCTGATCGGGACCTGGTTCGCGGCGATCTCCGGCGTGCTGCTCGCCCCGCAGATCGGGCTGGACGCGTTGCTGCTGACGCTGCTCGTGGTGCAGGCCTACGGGGCAGCGGCTGTGGGGCTGTTCGCCAGCCTTCCCCTGACCTACGCCGGTGGCCTGCTGATCGGGGTGCTGGCCGCGCTCGCCACCAACCTCGTCGCCGGTCACCAGTGGCTGGCTCAGCTCCCGCCGGCGATGCCGTTCGTGGTGCTGTTCGTGGTGCTGCTGCTGGTGCCCCGGCACAAGCTCGTCGAACCGGGAGCGCACGCCAGCCCGGCTCCGGTGGCGCCGCTGGTGAGCCCGGCGACCGCGCGCGCACTGACCGTGGCGGCGATCGCCGTGGCCGCGGTGCTGCCGCTGCTGGTCGGCCCCCGGCTTCCGGTGTACGCCTCGGCGCTGGTGTTCGTGCTGATCTTCACCTCGCTGCACCTGCTGGTGCGCATCTCCGGGCAGATCTCCCTGGCACATGCCGGACTGGTCGCGATCGGCGCGGCGACCTTCGCCCACCTGGCCACCGGCGTGGGACTGCCCTGGCTCGGCGCGGTGGCGCTCGCCGGGCTGGTCGTCGTCCCTGTCGGGATGATCGTGGCGGTCCCTGCCATCCGGCTGGCGGGGCTGTTCCTGGCCCTGGCCACGTTCGGGTTCGCGCTGCTGCTGGAGAAGGTGGCCTACCCCAGCGACTGGGTGTTCGGGGCCCAGGGCACGTTGCCTGCCACCCGGCCGGCCGGGTTCGACAGCGATGTCGCGTTCTACTACGTGCTGCTGGCCTTCACCGTCGCGGGGCTGGGCCTGGTCGCGCTGATCACCCGCAGCAGGCTGGGCAGGCTGTTACGGGCCCTTGCCGACTCGCCGACGACGCTGTCCACCCTGGGCCTGGGTATCAACGTGACACGGATCACCGTGTTCGGCCTGTCGGCACTGATCGCCGGGGTCGCAGGGGCGCTGCACGCCGCGCAGAGCCATGCGGCCAGCGCGACCCCGTTCTCCGCGTTGCAGTCCCTGACCTGGCTGGCGGTGCTGGTGCTCTTCGGGCCGGCGCGCGGTGCCGCTCCGGTGCTGGCTGCCCTGTTCCTCGTGGTGGCGCCCACCTACGGCACGAGCGACGCCCTCACCGACTGGATGCCGGTCGTCTTCGGCCTCGGCGCGTTGCTGGTGGCCGTGCACGAGGCAGGCAGGGCCCAGCGGCACGCGGGCGGGAGCACGGCACAGCAGGGCGAGCCGTCGCGGGCGGCCGAACGCATCGGCGCGGGCAGCGCCGCCGCGGAACGGGCGGAGCGGGCCGTGTCCCGCGCCGGTGACCGGCCCGGTTACCGGATCAGTATCGGCACCGCGCGGGAAGGAGGCCGATGACACACCGTGTGGACACCGAGCACGGGGCGGATGCCGCTGCCGCTGCGGACACTTCCGGGCTGCGGGCTACCGAGCTGACCGTGCGGTTCGGCGGTAACACCGCGGTCTCCGGCATCTCGTTCACCGCACCGCGAGGGCGGGTGACCGGCTTGATCGGCCCGAACGGGGCGGGCAAGACTACCACGTTCAACGCATGCTCCGGGCTGCTGGCACCCAGCGCGGGCCGGGTCGCGCTGTTCGGCGAGGACGTCACCGCGCGCGGACCGGCCCGGCGGGCCCGGTTGGGGCTGGGGCGCACGTTCCAGCGCATGGAGTTGTTCGACACGTTGACCGTCGAGGAGAACGTCGCGCTGGGCCGCGAGGCCCGGCTCGCGGGAAGCCACCCGCTGAGGCAGGTGGTCAACCCACCGGCCCAGCGCAAGGCCGTGCGCGCGGCCACGGAGGACGCACTGGAGCTGTGCATGCTCGGCCAGCAGCGCCGGGCGATCGCCGGGTCCCTGTCCACCGGGCAGCGCCGCCTCGTCGACCTCGCCAGGGTGCTGGCAGGCGGGTTCTCCGTCTTGCTGCTGGACGAGCCCTCGTCCGGATTGGATACGGCCGAGACGCGGCGATTCGGGGAGATCATCGGCCGGGTCGTCGCCGAGCACGGTAGCGGCGTGCTGCTCGTGGAGCACGACATGGCACTGGTCATGGACATCTGCGAGCACATCCACGTCCTCGATTTCGGCGAGCTGGTCTTCGCGGGCACTCCGAGCGAGGTGCGTTCCAGCGAGACCGTGCGTGCCGCCTACCTGGGATCGGAGGCAGGCTGATGCTGCGGATGCGCGATGTCAGCGCGGGTTACGGGCACGCCCCCGTCCTGCGGGAGGTGTCGATGTGGGTGCCTCCGCGTTCGGTGGTGGCCTTGCTCGGCGCCAACGGGGCAGGCAAGACCACGCTGCTGCGTGTGGCCTCCGGGTTGCTGGCACCCAGTGCCGGGCAGCTGAGCCTGGACGGCGAGGACGTCACCGGCAGGGCCCCGCACGAGCTCGCGCGGCGCGGCATCTGCCACATCCCCGAAGGCCGGGGTGTATTCCCTAAGCTGAGCGTGCGCGACAACATCGCGCTGCACGCGGGCGCTGGTGGTGCCGCCGGTGACGTGGCCGGGGCCGTCGACAAGGCCGTATCCGCGTTTCCCGCCCTTGGCCGGAAGCTGTCCCAGCCCGCACGCGCCCTGTCCGGCGGGCAGCAGCAGATGCTGGCCCTGTCGCGCGCCTACATCGCCGAGGCCGACTACGTGCTGCTCGACGAGGTCTCCATGGGGCTGGCCCCGGTCGTCGTCGACGAGATCTTCGCGTTCCTCGGCACGCTCGCGGAGGAAGGCTGCGCGCTGCTGCTCGTCGAGCAGTATGTCAGCCGCGCGCTGGCACTGGCGGACTACGCCTACCTGATCACCCGCGGCAGCGTCACCTTCGCAGGCGAACCGGGTGAGCTGGACGCCGACGGCCTCGCCGAGCACTACATCGGCACAACCTGACAGCCCACCCTGCTCAGCCGGCCGAGCCGGCACTGCCACTCTTGGAGGATACGGTGAGTACACGCAGGAAGACCCGCATCGCGCTGGCGATGCTCGCGGTGGTGACCCTGACGCTGGCTGCCTGCGGTAGCAGGCTCGACCAGGACACCATCGCTCAGGCCGCCAGGGAGGCAGGCTCCCGGAACGGCACCGACCAGGCACAGCCTGGCACGGGCCCCGGCGAGCTCGGCACGGGGACGTCCCGCGACGGGGCGCCGGGTGGCACCGGAGACGGCGGCGAGAACGCGGGATCGCAGGGCGGTGACGGAACCAACGGTCCTGGCGACGGCGATGGCGACGGTGCCGCCGGTGGTGACGGCGGCGACGGCGGCTCCGCCGATGGCGAACCCATCGTCATCGGAAGCGTCGGCACCCTGTCCGGCCCCGCGGGGGCGGCATTCGCGCAAGGTGCCCAAGCGTTGCAGGCGTGGGCGGCGAGCATCAACAACGGCGGCGGCATCGGCGGCCGCCCGGTGGAGCTGATCGTCCAGGACGACGGAGGCGACCCCGCCCGCTCGCGAAGCCAGGTCGAGCAGCTCGTCGAGAAGCACGAGGTGGCAGCGATCGTGGGCGCCATGACGTTGCAGGAGACCATGGCCTCGTGGCAGGGCTACGTCGAGGACAACGAGGTTCCCGTGATCGGTGGCGACTGCTCGCACCTCATCTGGATGGAGAGCCCGATGGCGTTCAGCCAGTGCGCGTCGACGTTCTCGAACATCTTCGGGGCGATGCGCATCGGTGCTCGGCACGGGGACGGTACGAAGCTCGGCGGCCTGTTCTGCACATCGAACAGCGCCTGCACGGTCGCCGAGGAAAGGATCTTCGACAAGGGTGACGCCGAGCGGGCCGGGCTCGATCCGGTCTACAAGGCACAGATATCGGTGTCCCAACCGGACTTCACATCCGAGTGCATCCAGGCACGCAACGCAGGCGTCGAGCTGATGTATGTCGCCGCGGACCCCAACACGCTGGAGCGGGTGGCGGCCTCGTGTGACCGGCAGGGCTTCGACCCGCAGTTCCTGCAGTCGTACTCGACCGCCAACGCGGGCACGCCGGGCAAGACGGGCCTGGAGGATGTCCTGCTGCAGATGCCGACCTTCCCGTTCGAAGGGTTGAACAGCCAGGGATTCGAGCAGTTCCGCTCCGCGTGGGCAGAGCACGTCGGCGACTCCGCACCCGGGCCCAGTGCCTCACTGGGCTGGGCCGCGGGGAAGCTCTTCGAGCAGGCCGCGGGGACCGCGGGCCCGGAGGTGACCCGTGACAGCCTGCGCCAGGCACTCTACGGTTTCGACGAGGAACGCCTCGGTGGGCTGACCGTGCCGCTCGGCTTCGCCGAAGGCGAGGGCACCGTGGACGCGCAGTGCACCTTCTTCATGCAGGGAGCGGACGGTGGATGGGCATCGCCCGACGGCGATGACCCGGACTGCTGGTGACCGGCATGGCGGAGCGGGCGAACCGGAGGAGCGGCCAATGAACGGGACACGAGTAGTGGCACCACTGCAAGCCTGCGAGGTGGAACGCTTCGACGAGGTAACCGATGTGCTGGTCATCGGCTACGGGTGTGCGGGGGCGTCGGCTGCTTTCGAGGCGGCACGCTCCGGCGCCGATGTCCTCGTCGTGGAGCGGGCGAGTGGCGCGGGCGGCTCATCCGGGCTGGCAGGCGGTGAGCTCTACCTCGGTGGCGGGACGCGGGTCCAGCGCGCGTGCGGCTTCGACGACTCCCCGGAGGCGATGGCGCGGTTCCTGCAGGAGGCACTGGGTCCGGGGGCCGACGCCGAGAAGATCACCGCCTACAGTGAGCACAGCGTGGAGCATTTCGACTGGCTCGTCGCACGCGGGATCGGGTTCAAGCCCAGCATGTGGGACGAGCCGGCCTGGGTCCCGCCGACCGATGACGGGTTGATGTGGATGGGGGAGAACAGCTGGCCGTACAACGAGCTGGCACGGCCCGCGCCCCGAGGGCACCGGCCGGCAGCGGCGGGCTTCGGCGGATGGCTGCTCATGGAACGGCTCGCGGGCGCGGCCGACGGTCGCGGCGTCCGGACGCACTACGACACCTCGGCGACACGGCTCGTCGTGCACTCGGACCGCAGCGTGCTGGGAGCCGTGGTGCGCCGCTACGGCAGCGACTACACCGTGCGGGCACGGCGTGGCGTCGTGCTGACCACGGGAGGCTTCGTGGACAACGACGCCATGCTGGCGCTGCACGCCCCGCACCTGCTGGAGCACGGCAAGAACAGTGACGGCTCCGATGACGGCAGCGGCATCCGGATGGCGCAGGCCGCCGGCGCCGCCGTCAAGCACATGTCCGCCGCCCAGGTCGGCATCGCGTTGATCCCACCGATGGTGGCCAGGGGCGTGCTCGTGAACGGGTACGGGCAGCGGTTCATCAACGAGGACACCTACCCGGGGCTGATCGGGCACGCCGCGCTGCAGCGCCAGCACATGAACGTCTGGGTGATCGTCGACGAGGATGCCTACGAGGCCGTTCCCGAGGAGCAACGCTGGGGTGTGCGGCCGTACCACGTGACCGACGACCTCGCCGAGCTGGAGGAGGCCATCTCCGTTCCCCCGGGTGCGTTGCGCAGTACCGTCGAGGTCTACGACGAGTACGCGGCACGCGGCGAGGACCCGTACTTCCACAAGGCCGCACGCTGGTTGCGTCCCCTGCGCGCACCATATGCGGCCGTCGAGGTCAGGTCGGGCCTGCGGCCGCCGAGCGCATCGGGCGGGAATGCCGGGCGGCAGGCGCGCGGTACCGGGGCCTCGGTATTCACCACCGGAGGGCTGCACACCTCTGTCGACGGTCACGTGCTCGACATCGACGGCGCGGCCGTCCCCGGCCTGTTCGCAGCCGGGCGGGCGAGCTGCGGCATGCACGGCAGCGGTTACGTCAGCGGCACCTCGCTCGGTGACGGCACATTCTTCGGGCGACGAGCAGGCAGGGCCGCGGCAGCGCGCTGAACGAAAGGACGAGCCATGACCGTGCACGTGGATCGGAGATCGTTCCTGAGAGGGGCGACACTGCTTGGTGGAGCGGCGGCCACGGGGCCGTTGCTGTGGCAGCGGCCCGGATACGCCACGCAGGCTCCCGGCGGGATCCACCTCACCTACGGGACGGATCCGCGCCGCGAGATGGCTGTCTCGTGGCACACGCCGGAGTCGGTGAGCAGGCCGCGCCTGCTGCTCGGTGACAGCACGGGCGAGCTGGGCGAGATCGTCCCCGCCGACTCCACATCGGCACCCGGTGTGCGCGCCGTCCAGCACCACGTCCGGCTGTCCGGGCTCGACCCGGACGAGACCTACTACTACCGCGCTGCCCACGATGGTGCGCGGAGCGAGGAGCTCACCTTCAGGACCGCGTGGAACGGCCATGGCGGCAATGGCCGTACCGTGCGGTTCACGGCGTTCGGCGATCAGGGGACCTACGACAACCGCATGGCGCCCGTACTGCGCACGATCGCCGGCTTCGACCCCGACCTGCACCTGCACGTCGGTGACCTGTCGTACGCCTCGGACACCGGGGGGATCCGTGCTTTCGAGACGCTGTGGGCCGATGACCCGGGTCGCTACGCCCCTGCCGAGTGGGACGCGTGGCTGTCCGGCGTGCAGCCGGTGTCCTCCCGCATCCCGTGGATGCCCGTACTGGGCAACCACGAGATGGAGGTCGACGGCACCGAGCTCGGCTACGCGTCGTACTTCGCGCGGTTCTCCCTGCCTGCCAACGGGGCACCCGGCCTGCCGGGCGCGAGCTGGTCGCTGCAGGTCGGCAACGTGGCCGTCGTCGCCCTGGACGCGAACGACGCGAGCGCCGAGCTGCCGCGCAACCGGGACTACCTGGGCGGGGCCCAGGAGGACTGGCTCGCTGCCACGCTGGCTGACTACCGGGACAGCGACAGCGTGGACTGGATCGTCGTGGGATTCCACCACTGTGCCTACTGCTCGTCCTTCCGGCACGGCTCCGATGCCGGGGTGCGGGATCGCTGGTCACCGCTGTTCGACCGGTACCGCGTCGACCTCGTCGTCAACGGGCACAACCATCTCTACGAGCGCACTCACCCGATCCGCGGCGGTGACGTCACCGCCGACGCCCGGCGCGGAGCCACCGTCGATCCCGAGGCCGACGGCACGACGTACATCGTGTCGGGACTGTCCGAGGAGGACGAGCGCATCCCGGATCGCGCCACGGAACCGGGATCGGCCCTGACCCACTACACCGGAACGGACTTCGGGCTGCGGGTGCCGGAGACGGCGTTCTGGTCCGCGGTCACCGACGAGCTGTCTCCCGTGGTGATCTGCGGTGAGGCCACCGCCCGCGACACCGACGGCCGGACGAGCCTGCGGTTGCGGTCGGTGGACGCCGGTAGCGGTCGGCTCGTCGACTCCGTGACGCTGGTGCGCCGCGCCTGGTGACCGTTGCCGCGACCACGGTAGCTTCGTTGACCCCGTACACCCACGAAGGAGACCCGATGACCACGACGGATCCGACCGGCACCCGTCCTGCTGTCGCGTGGCTGGACGGTACGTGCCTGCTGCCGCGGGAAGCGATCGGTGGGAAGGCATGGAGCCTCAACCGGATGCGTGCGCTCGGCCTCCCCGCCCCGCCCGCGTTCACGGTGACCACGGCATGCTGCGCCGAGTACGTCGCAGCCGGGCGGCGGCTGCCCGGCTGGCTGGACGAGAAGGTACGGGAAGGGATCCGCTTCCTCGAAGCAGACACCGGACGCCGGTTCGGCGGGGCGGAACGCCCGCTTCTGGTGTCGGTGCGGTCCGGGGCCGCGGTGAGCATGCCGGGGATGATGGACACCGTCCTGGACCTCGGCATCAACGCCACGGTCGAGCGCGTGCTCGCAGGCGAGGTGGGCAGTGCGCACTACGCGCACGACACGCACCGGCGGTTCGTCGAGCAGTACCGCGAGATCGTGCTCGGCGATCCGGGCGGTGCGGTACCCGAGGATCCGTGGGAGCAGCTGTGGGCGGCGATCGCGGCGGTGTTCGACTCCTGGGAGTCGCCACGGGCACGTGCCTACCGGCGCAACCGAGGCATCGACGACACCTCGGGGACCTCGGTCACCGTGCAGGCGATGGTCTTCGGTAACCGGGACGGCCGGTCCGGCACCGGCGTGCTGTTCAGCAGGGACCCGAGCACGGGAGAGGGCCCGGTGTGGGGCGAGTGGCTGGTCGGCGGGCAGGGCGAGGACGTGGTCGCCGGGCGCGTCACGCCGGAGCCGTTGACCGCGCTCGCCGAGTCGCAACCCGAGGTGTACGCGCGCCTGCTCGCGGCTGCCGAGGAGCTCGAACGCGACGGCCGGGACATCCAGGACATCGAGTTCACGGTGGAGTCGGGCACGTTGTGGTTGTTGCAGGCGCGGTCGGCCAAACGCACCCCACGCGCCGCGGTGCGCTCCGCGGTGGCGATGGCAGGCGAAGGGCTGATCGGGGAGACGGAGGCACTGCGCAGGGTCAGTGCCGAGCAGCTGCGGCTGCTGCTCGAACCCGAGCTGTCCGACCGGCACGCGGGATCGGCACTGGCCAGTGGCGAGGCCGCGTGCCAGGGTCTGGCCTCCGGGCAGGTGGTCACCGACCCGGATGAGGCGGAGAAACGCGCCGACGACGGCGATGACGTGATCCTGGTGCGGTCGACGACCAGCCCGGAGGACTTCCACGGCATGCTCGCGGCCCGCGCCGTGGTCACCGAGCTCGGTGGTGCCACGTCCCACGCCGCGGTGGTGAGCAGGGAGATCGGTCGCCCCTGCGTGGTGGGTTGCGGGGCGGGAACCGTGGACGGCCTCGCCGGTCGCGACGTCACCGTCGACGGGGCGACCGGCGTCGTGTGGGCGGGAACGCACGCAGGGGACGCCATCGACGAGACGACGATGCCGGACGTACTACGGATCGGTGAGTGGGCTGCGCGGAAGGCGCCGCTCGCGGTGTACCGCGCGAGCACGTTCGACCCGGCACAGGTCGGTGGGTACGAGCCTGCGGATCTGGACGACGCTGGTGAGCAGTGGCGGCCCGCCCTGCGTGCCGCACGGGGTGCCCGCGGCGCTGTCCTGGAGACCGATGAGGGTGTTCACGCGGCTGTGGAAGCGGGACTGGAGTTCATCGTGGTCGAACACGCCGCGCCCGCGTTGCTGTCGGCTGTGGAGTGCGTGACCGGACAGGAACGGGGCTCCGGCTGATACGGCGGGGGAGCGGGCCGTTCAGTACAGCAGGTCCACCACCTGTATCTCGCCGGTCGCGCTGCCGAGCATGTGCGGGCGGACCGAGCGCATGTGCTTGCGCCAGTACTGCTCGGCTGCTTGGCCGTCGCGCGCCTGAACGAGCTCGACGAGACGCTCGTACGCGCGGACAGCACCGTGGTTGCGGGAGATGCGCTCCTCGTCGGGGGCGGGCGCCTCCTCGGTGAGCTTGGTGACGTGCCGGGAGACGATCTCGGCGAGCATCCCGACAACGGTGGCCAGGGTCTTGTTCCCGGACAGCTCCACGAGGCGCTGGTGGAAGCGTACGGTCGCTGCTCCGAACTCGGCCGGTTTGTCTGCCAGCAGACGGGTATTCTCCAGCTCGTCAGCCAGCGCGCGCCTGCCTGCCGCGCTGCCCCGCCTGGCCAGCTCGTGCGCCGCGGCCGGTTCGATCACCATCCTGGCGTCGTAGACGTCCTGGATCGTGGTCTTCGACAGCGTCAGGAGCATGGCGAACTGCGAGGCCGCGGCCTCGGGTCCGGGGATCGTGACCTTCGCGCCGCCGGGAGGCCCGCGGCGGATGGTGATGAGCGAGTCGGCCTCGAGCAGCCGGAACGCCTCGCGAAGGGTCGGGCGGGAGACGCCGAACTGTTCCATCAGCCGGGCCTCCGTCGGCAGCCACTCGCCGTCACCGACCTCCCCGCGCGCGATCATCAGCCGGATGTGGTTGGCGACCAGGTCCGCGGCCTTCTTCGGCTGGACGCGGGTGCTGTTCGTGGGCCATCCCGACATGGTTCCTCCCCTGCTGTCACGAGGCCGGTCACTGGGCCGGTCACTGGGCCGGTTACTGGGCACGGCCCGAGGCGGCCTCGTCCTGCCTCGACAGTCCGCACAGCGCGATCAGATCTTCGTGCAGCTCGAACCATACCGTGTGGTAACTATCCATGATCGGCCGTGCCACCCAGCTGTGCTCGCCTGCCGCGACCTTGTCGACGGCGAGATCGAGGCGGTCACGGTAGCGGGCGAGCCGCGGTGCCAGCGCGCCGAACCGTTCCAGCAGCGGACGTACGCGCCGGTGCAGGTCGGTGAGCCTGCTCAGTACCTCGGCGTCGTACGACTCGTCGGAGTGGTCGTTGGGTGTGTCGGCGTCCTTCATCTGCCACGCGGTGATGATGCTCTTGAGCTCGCCGTTGTAGCCTGCGAACTCCTCGTAGGCCTGGCTCATGGCGTTGACGTCGACATCCGCCCGCTCGCGCTCGAGCAGCTCGGCAAGGTACTCCTTGCCACTGGGGGAGATGCGTAACCCTCCCGGTGTCTCGACACAGTGCCCGCTCGCCACGAGAGCCCGGCAGCGCTCGTCGATCCCGGAGCTGTCGGCTCCCAGGCTCGCACTGACCGTCTCGGGCGTGACACGCCCCTTCACACCGATGATGCGCAGTACCTCTAGATCTGACATGGACTCTCCACGCTGACGCTGCCGTGACCGCGGTCGCGCGGCACGGTGACGGATCACACTTTCAGCTATTTAATTTAGATAATCTATACTAATATGTAAAGCTGTAACATCGGGTACGCAGCAGGATCGCGATGACAGGCAGCGCTGCACTCCTGGGAGGCGACGATGGCACCGCGCTGGGTGAACTTCGCGAGTATCGACAACGTGCGCGATCTCGGTGGCCTGCCGGCAGGGGACGGTTACCGCACGCGCACCGGGCTCGCGTTCCGTTCCAGTACGCTGCAGGAGCTGACCGACAGCGACTTGCGGACCTGGCTCGACCGCCTCGGGCTGCGTACGGTGATCGATCTGCGCCTGCCGAACGAGGTACGGCGCGAGGGATACGGCTTGCTTACCGGTACCGGGGTGCGCAGGATCAACCTGCCCATCCGCGGGGAGAACGCGCGGCCGGACGATGTGGTCCCCGACTCGCGAGGGACGGATCTGACCGCGCTCTACGCCGGCATGCTCAGGGGAAGCGAGGAGTCCATCGTCGCGGCGGCGCGCATCATCGCCGATCGGGACCGGCACGCCGTGGTGTTCCATTGCGCAGGCGGCAAGGACCGTACCGGTGTGCTCGCGGCGGTGCTGCTCGACGCCGTCGGCGTACCTGCCGAGAGCATCGTGCAGGACTACGCGCTCACCGGTAGGAGGCTGGAGAGCATCAGGGCACGGCTGGTACGCCTGCCGTCCTACGAACGCCTTCCCGCCGTCGGCACCGGAGTGCTCAGCGCCGATCCGGCCGTGATGCGGCGCTTCGTCGCCATGATGCGGGAGAAGTACGGCGGCGGTGCCGAGTGGCTCGTTCGTCACGGGATGCGCGAGTCCGAGCTCGACCGCCTGCGAGAGGCGCTGGTGGAACCCGCGCCCACGGCTACCGCGCCCGCCCCTCGGTAGCGACCTCGCCGGAGTCGGTACCCACAGCGTCGTCCCTGCCGACGACGGTGACCGTGCCCGCGGAGCCGTCCACGCGCACGGCCTGGCCGTCGGTGAGCGCGCCCGAGGCGCACTTGGTGTCGACGACACACGGGATGCCGAACTCGCGCGCCACGATCGCCGCGTGCGACGCCGCGCCTCCGAGGTCGGTCACCACGGCAGCCGCGTAGCCGAACATCGCGGTGTGTCCGGTGTCGGTGACCGAGGCGACGAGGACGTCGCCGGGTTCGATCTCGTCGTCGACCGATGCCACGAGCTTGACGGGGCCCTCGACGACACCGCCGCAGACACCGAGACCACTCAGCTGTTCCTGGGCTGCCAGCCGCGCGCTGTCCCGCGTCGGCTCCCAGCGCCCGGTGATCACATCCGGCATCGACAGCTCCCTGAGGCGCTCACGCTCACCGCGTCGCCGTGCCGCGCGCTCGGCGGCGTCGGACGGCGGGTGAAAAGCCTCTTCCATGCTGAGGTAGAAGATGTCCTCCATCTCTCGCAGCACTCCGGCTGCCGCGAGCCGCCGCCCGCGCTCCCGCAGTACCAGCCGCAGGCAGTGGTTCACGCGGACGACGGCGTCGCGTGCCCGTTCCCGTGCGATGGTGGCGCCCGCCGTCATGCGGGCGGTACGGCTGGACCGGCCGCGCGGCCGCTCGCTCCGGTCGGCGACGGGCAGGCTCGCCGCGTTGGCCGCCGCGGTCACCAGCATCTCCGGACGGTCGGCGAACACCGGGTTGGCCAGCTCGCACTCCCCGGGACCGCGGTGCCCCACCGTATCGAGCTCGGCGTCCAGCGCGGCGGCGAAGCCGGGCGAGGCCGCGCGCACCCCTGTGACGTCACCGGCCTTGCCGAGCGCGCACAGCTTCGCGTCGGCCCGGAAGTACTCGGCAAGACGTTCCACGCCGAGCATCGTGCGCGCCGAAGCGAGCTCGCGCACGTCGATCGCCGGCTCCTCACCGGGGTGCTTGCGCTCGTGTATCGCCTTCGCCGCGCCGGTCATCATCACGCCGATCGCCGCGGCGGCCCACGCGTGGCCCAGCCGGTCGCGCCACAGCCGTGCCCTGGTCTCCAGCTGCTCGTCGGTCAACGCCAGGATCGCCTCCGAGCCGAGCGCCTCACGGTGCGCGGCGGCGTAGACGTGCTCGGCCGACGCGCGGTAGCGGCGTGCGGTGGCGATCACGCGGCCCATCACGGTCGCCGTGGCCTTGACCCCGGCGAGTCCTTCCGGCATGGGCGGCCTGCCGTGCGGAAGGAGCTCGACGTCGGTGGGCACGTTGCCGTACACGTCGGAGCGGATGCTGTCCTCGTCCCAGCCGGGCATGTTCTCGGCGGTGAGTACACCGACGGAGACATTGATGTAGACGTGGTGACCGAACACGCTGATCACCCGGCTGTTCCATTGCTCCATCGCCAGGCCGTCGAAGGCGAGCATCCTGCCCATCTGCTCGTTGGCCAGGCGGATCGCGCCCACGTGCAGGTCGATCGTTGCCGGGGTCATCGGCCCCGGCAACGCCTCGGACGTGTTGGTGGCCGTGTAGACCGGGAAGCGGCTGTCGATTCGGTCGTCGAACTCGCCCTCCAGCCCGTCGGGAGCCGCGACCTCGAGGGGGTGCTCGTCGGATGCGGGAACCCGGGCCGGGATGACATGCGACGGCAGCGGTATCCGTCCACGCAGCGGCACGGCTCCGTCGCGGCGGGGTGTGCGTCCTACCAGACCGCGGGCGAGGTCCTCGACGACCTCCGCCGCTGACCAGCCACAGTGGAATTCCCATTCCTCGCTCAGTGCGGCCGTATCGAGCGACGGTGGGCACGGTATTCCAGGGACCCGGCGCGCCGATGTGGGTGCCCCGTGCTCACGCAGGATCCGGCGTGCGGTCGGCGGGTCGATCGTGCCCCGGCAAGCGAGTGCGACGATGCCGCGGGCGGCGGATGTGGCGGCCACGGTCAGGAACCGCTCGTAGTCGTCGTTGTGCAGTAATTGCCAGGACTCACCCTCCGGTGCGCGGAGCAGGGAAGCCAACGTGGTGCAGGATGCGGCATCCGCCCGCCGACCGGCCAGTGGTGCTGCGCGGACGATCACGGACGTCGCACCGGAGGCGAGCACTGCCTGTTCGGCCATCGCGCGCAGGCGCGCTTCGCTACTGCGGCGTCTGCCCGCGGTCCCGGTGCTGTCGTGACCGAGCTCGGATGTGGACGGCAGCACGATCCGTGCTCCCGCGTCACGAGCGGCCCTGGCGATGCGACCGGCGGCCCGGACGTTCTCGTGCCCGGTGTCACCGCGCCGCGGCTGGACCCAGTGCAGGTGCACCACGGCAGCGCAGCCCGTCACGGCCCGCGCGCATACCCGCTCATCGCCCGGATCGCCGACGACGAGCTCCACCCGCGGGTCGACGTAGCGATGGGGTCGCGATGCCAGGCCGACGACCTCGTGTCCGGCGGCAAGCAGCCTGCGTGCTACGGCCCATCCACTCTGCTCGGTGACACCGGTAACCAGTACGCGCATCTCGACTCACTCCTCACAAGGCAGCCGCGCCGCAGTGTGGCACACGGTACGTCAAGAAGCTAGATTATCTAGTTTTAATGATGTGTGGTCGTCTCAGAAGTTCCGTTCAGTGGGACTGTTCCGGGGCACGCGCGGCTCGACAGCCCTACTGTTGTGCTCAACGCGGCCAGCCGTGTCCGGGTTTCGTCAGCGTGAGCGATGTGGTGGTCGAGGAGGTCGCCCAGATGAACAACAAGGTGCTCGATACGGTCCGTGATCTGCTCCCGGTGATCCGCGAGCGTGCGGACGCGAGCGACCGGGCGCGGCGGGTGCCTGCGGAGACGATCCGCGAGCTGGCCGAGGCGGGTGTGTTCCGCATGCTGCAGCCGAGCCGGTACGGCGGCAGGGAGCGCGATCCGGTGAGCTTCTACGAGGTCGTGCGGGCCGTCGCGGCGGCGTGCCCGTCCACGGGGTGGGTCGCCTCGGTGCTCGGGATCCATCCATGGCAGCTCGCCCTGTTCCCGGACGAGGCGCAGCGGGACGTCTGGGCGGATGACCCCGATACGCTGGTTTCGTCGTCGTATGCGCCGACCGGCAAGCTGACCGAGGTGGACGGCGGGTACGAGCTCTCCGGGCGGTGGAGCTTCTCGTCCGGATGCGACCACGCGAGCTGGGCGTTGCTCGGCGGGCTGCGGATGGGCGACGACGGGGCGCCGGTCGACTACCTCACCACTCTCGTCCCACGCGGGGAGTACCGGATCGAGGACGTGTGGCACGTCGTCGGCCTCAGCGGCACCGGTAGCAACGACATCGTGATCGACAAGACGTTCGTGCCCGCGCACCGGGCCTACAGCGCCACGGAGCAGACGCAGCTGCGTGGGCCGGGTCAGGCGGTGAACCCGGCCCCGCTGTACCGGCTGCCGTTCGGCACCGTGTTCACCTACTCGATCACTGCCCCGATCGTCGGCGCCGCTCAGGGAGCCTACGATGCGCACATCGAACGGATGCGGGAGCGTGTCCGGCTGTCCTACGGCTCGCAGCGAGTCGCCGAGGACCCGTTCGCGCATGTCCGGGTGGCCAGAGCGGCCTCCGAGATCGATGCGGCGGCCCTGCAGATGGACCGCAACGTCAGCGAGGAGCTGAGCTACGCGGTCGCCGGTGAGGACATCCCGATGAGCCTGCGCCTGCGCGCGCGGCGGGACCAGGTACGCGCGACCGAACGCGCGATCCAGGCGATCGAGCTGCTGTTCGACAATTCCGGCGGGCATTCCCTTTCGTGCGGCAACCCGATCGAGCGGCACTGGCGGGACGTGCATGCAGGCAGCGTGCACGTGGCCAACGACGTGGAGCGTGCGCTGGCCATGTTCGGCCAGGGTGAGTTCGGCGTCGACGTGCACGACCGGCTTGTCTGAGGGGATCCGCATGGTCGATGCGCACAGCTGGGAGGCCACCAGCGCCTCGGTGACGGTCGACGGGCTGCGGCTGCACTACCACGATGCGGGTAGCGGGCCGCCGCTCGTGCTGCTGCACGGGTCGGGCCCCGGAGTCAGCGGGTGGGCCAATTTCGGTGGCAACCTGCCGAGCCTGGCCGAGCACTTCCGCTGCCTGGTCCTGGATCAGCCGGGTTTCGGCAGCAGTGAACGCCCGGCCCGCTACGAGCGCAACTACCTGCGTATCGCGGCGGACGCGGTGCGCGGCTTCCTGGACAGCCTCGCCATTCCACGGGCGCACATCCTGGGCAACTCGATGGGCGGTGCGGTCGCGGTCCGGTTCGCGCTGGAGCACTCCGACCGGGTGGACCGGATGGTACTGATGGCACCCGGAGGTGTCGGCGTTCCGGTGCTCGGCCCGCAACCCTCGGAAGGGATCAAGCGGTTGCTCGAGTTCAATGCCGACCCCACGCGGGAGCGGCTGACGGCCTGGCTACGGACCATGGTCTCCGACGAGAGCATGCTGACCGAGGAGCTGGTCGAGCGCCGCTACGCCGAGGCCACGGTGCCGGGCGCGATCACCGCGCTGCGGGACACCTACGCGACATTCTCCGACCCCGCGCTGGCCGATAGCGTGCCGTTGTGGGCCGAACTGGGCAGGCTGAACCATCCTGTGCTGCTTGCCTGGGGGCAGGACGATCGCGTCACACCGGTCGAAGGAGCCCTGCTGCCCGCACGCCAGCTGTGCAACGCGGATCTGCGCATCTTCGGCAACTGCGGCCACTGGGTGCAGATCGAGCGTAGGGACGCGTTCGAACGATCGGTGGTCGACTTCCTCGGCGCAGGGTTGTAGGAGGCAAGCGGGCGCCGGGCTCGATATGGTGAGCCTTACGATCGCAGGATGACCACAGTCCTGCACCTGACTCCGCTCGAGGAGTACGACGCCGCGGGGGAGAGGCTCCACCCCGCCTCGCTGGATACCGAAGGTTTCGTGCACTGCACCGGTGACGGTGACACGCTGCTGGCGGTGGCCAACCACCTCTACCGCGAGGCCGACGGCCAGTTCGTCGCGTTGGAGGTCGACACCGCGCGCAACACGGCATCGACCGTGTTCGAGGAGGCCGCGCCCGCACCGCCCCCCGGCGTCGACGCGTCGGTCCGGTTCCCGCACATCTACGGGCCCATCGACCTCTCGGCTGTGGTGGGGCTGCGGTACGCGCGCAGGACGCTGGACGGCCGCTTTGTCGACTTCGAGTCCCGGCCGTCCCGTGCCGAGGAGCTGGACCTGCTCCCGCACCCCGAAGGCGGCTGGTACCGCCGCACGTGGACCAGCCCCACGCGGCTGGCCGTCGATGGCGGGTCCCGTGCCGCGGCCACGGCGATCCACTACCTGCTCACCGACGGCCGGACCTCGCGATGGCACCGGGTGGGTTCGGATGAGCTGTGGCTGTGGCACGGGCCGGGAACGCTCGACCTCGAGCTGGACTCGAGCGTGTCCCGATTGGACGGTGTGCGCACGGCGCAGGTGCTCGTGCCGGGCGGGACCTGGCAGCGCGCACGGGCGCACGGCGACGTTCTCGTCAGCTGCGTTGTCTGCCCGGGATTCGACTTCGCCGACTTCGAGATGCTGGATACCTGAGGTACCGCTCAGCGGCGGTCCAGGTAGGTGAGCACCGCGCGGACCCTGCGGTGCCCCTCGGCGTCACCGGGCAGGTCGAGCTTGGCGAAGATGTTGCCGATGTGCTTCTCCACAGCGCCGTGCGAGAGGACGGCCTCGCGCGCGATCGCGGTGTTGGACAGCCCCTGCGCCATCAGCCGCAGCACCTCGGCCTCGCGCGCGCTCAGCCGCTCGAGCGGGCTGCCGCCGCGGCGGGCCATCAGCTGCGCGATCACCTGCTGGTCGATGGCCGTGCCGCCCGCGGCGACCCGGTGCAGGGCGTCCAGGAACTCGTCTACGTCGGCCACACGCTCCTTGAGCAGGTATCCGACCCCGCCCGCGCCTCCGGCGAACAGGTCGACGGCGTAGGTCTCCTCCACGTACTGGGAGAGCACGAGAATCGGCAGGCCGGGAACGAGTTCGCGCGCGCGGAGGGCGGCGCTGAGCCCCTCTGCCGTGTAGGTGGGTGGCATCCGGACGTCGACGAGCGCCAGGTCGGGCTGGTGGCGCCGGATGGCGTCCAGCAGGTCCTCGCCGTTGTCGACCGCGGCGACGGTGCTGATGCCGCCGTCCGCGAGCAGGCGTTCGAGTCCCGCGCGGACGAGCACGGCGTCCTCGGCTATCACCACACGCACGGCAGCACCGCCCTGATCACCGTCGGCCCGCCCGGTGGGCTGTGCGCGGTGACCGTGCCGTCGATCGCGGCAGCGCGGTCGGCCAGCCCCGACAGGCCGCGTCCCTGGTGTAGCTGCGCCCCGCCCGCACCGTCGTCGGTGATCTCGACGACGACGGCCTGGCTGTCCCGCTCGATACGCACCCGCGCCCGGTTCGCGCCGGAGTGCTTGGCGACGTTGGTCAGGGCCTCGCCGACGATGAAGTACGCGCAGGTCTCCACGGCGCTCGGTGGCCGTGGCGTGACGACCCCCTCGTCGACGGAGATCTCGACGGGGACGGGGCAGCTCGCGGCGAGCTCCGAGGCCGCTGCGTCGAGACCGCGGTCGGCCAGTACGGCGGGATAGATGCCGCGGGCGAGGTCGCGCAGCTCGGTGACCGCGGTCTTGGCGTTGGCGTGCGCGTCGTCGACGAGGTCCCGTGCGGCGTCGGGATCGGTGCTCATCTTCGCTTTCGCCCTCCCGAGGTTCATGGCCAGCGAGACCAGGCGCTGCTGTGCACCGTCGTGCAGGTCCCGTTCGATGCGCCGCCGCTCGCTCTCGGCGGCGTTCACCCCGCGTGCTCGCGAAGCCTGTAACCGCCGGGCCTTGTCCGCCAGCCGTCGCGACGTGTCCGGGCCGAGCAGCGCCATGGCCATTCTGCCGTGCAGCCAGGCCAGCCCCGGCGCTACCCAGATCCCGATCGGGACGAGCACGATACCCACGAGCCCGACCACCAGCTCGAGCACTCCGAGTGGGAACGCCAGCAGCAGGTAGGCGAGGTCGCGCCAGGTGCTCGGGTCGGTCAGCCGCGCGCGCCAGCGCTGCACGGGCCCTCCGGACTCGGGGCTGCGGGTGACCGGTGGCAGGGGTGCGTCGAGCATGCCGCGGATCCACCGGCGTTCCCGGTCGCCGAGGTCGCGCACGAGCGCGGTCGTGGCCATCAGGATCGGAACACCGACCCAGATGACGGTGGTGGCGACACCGACAAGGGTGAGCACGGTGATCGCGACGAACTGCCCGAGCCTGATCGGGAAGCTCGCGACCAGGAATGTGATCGCCGCGACGGCGCGGGGCCGCCGCAGCTGCCCGCTCTCCGTGTCGTCCTGCACCGCGGTCATGCCGCGCTCGCGGGGATCGTGCCGAGCATGCTGCGCGCGAACCTCGCGTGCGAGGCGCCGAGTGCCCTGGTGAGCGCTACCGTGACCAGCACAGCGACGGCACCTGCGATCGCGAACGGCAGCGCGTCGGCGACCGAGTCGACCGTGAACCACTGGTGCCCGGGGTCGTAACCGGGGAAGTGGTAGGCCCCGCCGGGGAGGAACCGGTAGTAGATCGGCAGGCCGACGAGAGCCAGGCTGGTCGACCACGTCGTGACCATCAGCACGAACTCGAGGATACCGACCGGGAACAGCGCGAGCAGGTAGCCGAGGTCCTTCCAGGTGGCTGTGTCCCGCAGGCGCGCCTTCCAGCGCACCGACGGTGGTGCGTCGGGCAGCTCCCGGTACGGCTCGGCGATGGCGGTTCCCAGGAGGGCGTGCACCCTGGCGCGTTCGACCACGGCGCCGCCACGCCACAGCAGCACGGTGGCGGCCCCGGTGACCAGGCCGACCCAGATGACGGCGGTGCCTGCACTCACCGCGATCAGGCTGACGAGCAGGGAGAACCAGAACACGCCGAGGGGGAGGTTCAGCAGCAGGAAAGCCAGCGAGCCGAGTACCGGTGGGCGTCCCGTCGCGGGCCGGTCACCGGTGCGTTCGGTCGCGGGGTGGGGGCTGGTCCGAGTCATGCCGCCAGTCTGGCGATGCGGGGAGCCCGGTTGCCATACCGCGTGCAGGTCACCACGAGGTGGGGTTAGCCCCACCCCCGGCGCGCGGGCGGCCGTCGCGGAGCGGCGCGCCCACGCGGTGCAGGTGCCGGAACGCTTCCCGCCACGAGTGGAGCAACCCCACCTCGTGGTAGGTGACGCCGAGGTGGGCGCAGTGTGCTCGCACGATCGGGCGTGCCGCGCGCAGGTGCGGGCTCGGCATGTTCGGGAACAGGTGGTGCTCGATCTGGTGGTTCAGGCCTCCGAGGGCGATATCGGTCAGCCGCCCTCCGCGCACGTTGCGCGAGGTGAGGACCTGCTTGCGGAGGAAGTCGGTTCGCTCGGCCGGTTCCGGCATTCCTTTGTGGTTGGGTGCGAATATCGCTCCCAGATAGACGCCCCACAGTGCTTTGTGTACGGCGATGAAGGCGAGCGCCTGTGGCAGGGGCAGGACTGCCCCTACGGCTGCGAGGTAGGCCGCGAAGTGCGCGAGCAGCAGCGTGGCCTCCGTCCCGCGCCGGTTGGTGCCCGGGTCGAGTACCGCCCGCACGCCGGCGTAGTGCAGGTTCAGCCCTTCGAGCGTGAGCAGGGGGACGAACAGGAACGCCTGCCACCTGGCGATGAGCCGCGTCGCGCCGCCGCTGCGTCTCGCTTGCTCTCGAGACCACACCAGGATCGCCGGGTCGACATCGGGGTCGAGCCGCTCGTGGTTCGGGTTGGCGTGGTGCCGGGTGTGCTTGGCCATCCACCAGCCGTAGGACATGCCGATGGCCAGGTTGCCGAGCACCCTGCCCGCGATCTCGCTCGCGCGCCTGGTGCGGAAGACCTGGCGGTGCGCGACGTCGTGCGCGAGCAGGGCGACCTGCCCGTTGAGTACGGCGAGCAACACCGCGATCCCCAGCTGCCACCAGGTGGACCCGAGGGCGAGGAACGCCACCCACGTCGCTGCGAGTGATGCGGTCACCACGGTGATGCGGGCGATGTAGTAGCCGGGGCGCCCGCGCAGCAGGCCTGCCGCGCGGACCTGCCGGGAGAGCTCGGTGAAGTCGCTGGTCATGCACCGAGTCTCGACATGGCACCGCGCGACCGACATGCGGTGCGCACCCCAACCGGAACGGGGGTGTGCCCCACCAGGAGGTTACGGCTAGCCTGCGGGAAGCGCCGTGCTCCGGGTTCGTTCATTCCCGACGGGTTCGCGTTGCCGGGGGATCGCGGGTGCGAGCCAGGGTGGTGGCGTGCAGTAGGGGATGCCGCCGCTTCCCATGTGGATGTCCCACTCGGAGTGGTGAATGACGCGGTGGTGTTCGGTGCACAGCAAGGCCAGGTTGCCGATGTCGGTGGGTCCACCGTGTACCCAATGTTCGATGTGATGGGCGTGGCACCATCTTTCGGGGCGTCCGCAGCCGGGGAATACACAGCCGCCGTCGCGGACGACGAGGGCGCGGCGCTGAGCTGTGGAGACCAGCCGCTGTTCGCGACCCAGATCCAGCACCTCGCCCTTCGGCCCGAGCACGGCGGGGATCACCCCGGCATCGCAGGCGAACCGGCGGGCCTGCTCCGCGGTGACCGGAAGATCCTGATTCAGTAACGCGTCCGGCGCCGCCCGACCGTTCGTGCACAGCTCGTGCAGCGGGATCGTGATCACGAGGCGGGGCTTCTCACTGCCCTCGGTGGGCAGTCGTCCCTCGGCGAGCGTGAGTCCGATCAGGTCGGCAAGCGCGTCCCCGTGCCGCTGCGCGCGGCTTCGCTCATCGCGGGCGCCGTCCTCGCTGGGTTGGGGCTTGGCCAGTGGGCTGAGTGCGGTCTCGAGGGCCTTTCCGGATTCGGCATCGAGAGTGCCGGAGAACGCGAGGCGCCCGTCCCTCCGCCAGCCCAGCAGCAGCTCACGTTGGGGCTGGGCCAGCTCGGAGTCGTCAAGTGGGTCGCCGGGCAGCGGGAAACGGGCCAGCAGTCGTCGACCCAAGGTACGCACCTGCGCAGGCCCGGACTCCTCGGCGCGCGCCAGCAGCCGGTGTTCGAGCTCGTCGTACTCCGTTGCAGTGGCGCTGCCCGGCAGATGTTCGAGAGTTTCCCGCAGGGCATCCACATGTCCCTGCCCGATCACACCCTCCCGCAGCGCCTGCCCGGTCCGGGGGCACGGCGCAGGGGTCTCGCGAATGCCGGTGCACACCGGATTGCAGGCCATCGCCCGCGCCTCCCGCTGCCGCGCCTCCCGGGCATCGAGCCGCAGTACATCCCGTACCAGCGAGTGCAGTGTGCCGTAGCCGTACGCGTCCATGACTCCGCGCCCGGCGATATCGGCAAGGATCTCTCCCTGCACGGCGGCCGCCTGCCGCTGCAGCACCTCCATGCGCTGCAGCGTGCGCATCAGCTCATCCGGAGACACCCGCCACCACTCGGTGCCGGGTTCGGGAAGAGCGACATCCCCAGAAACAACCATCACCACCCATAATAGAACACGTGTTCGATATAGGCAAGGAGCTGGAGGCAGGCTTCTGACGGAATCGCTATGATGCGGCTGCGGGCGAGCGCGTCGCACGGGTGGTTCGCCGGCACGCCAAGTCGCAGGCATCATCGATCTGATGTGGACGGAAGCTGGCGCTTCCCGGCAGGCCGTCACCGCGTCCCTTCGACATAGTCCAGGCCGTCGCGCCACGATGTGCGTGTGGCGATGAGCCTGCGGAACTTCATGACCAGCTTGCGCTCGTTGAGCCCGAGGGCACCGACCACCCTGTCGCCCTGCCGGTAGAGGGCGAGAAAGCTCTCGGAGTCCGTGTCGCCGGTGACCACGCGGACCTCCTCGGCGGTAGGGACGCCGATGAACTGCAGCCGGTGCTCGTACCAGTCGGACCAGAAGTACGGCACGGTCTCGAACGGCTGCGCCTCAACGGGACGCAGCGCGTTCCGGGCAGCGGCGGCACCCTGCTCGGCGGTGGTGGTCCAGTGTTCCAGCCGCATCCGCTCACCGAAGGCAGGGTTGGTCCATCTGGCGACATCGCCCGCCGCGTACACGCCCGGTGCACCGGTGGCCAGCGTCTCGTCGCACACGACACCGTCATCGATCTCGAGCCCGGACCCGGCGAGCCATCCGGTGGCAGGCGCGGCTCCGGTGCCGACCACGACGACGTCCGCGTCCAGGGTGCTGCCGTCCGTCAACCGCACCCGCTCGACACGGTCGGTGCCCTCGCCTGCCTCGAGGCCCGCTACGCCCACGCCGCAGCGCAGGTCCGTGCCGTGCCGCTCGTGCAGCCGCGCACACGCCGACCCCATCTGCTCGCCGATCGCCCGCACCAGCGGGACGGGAGCCATCTCGACGACCGTGACCGGCAGCCCGCGCTTACGCACGGCGGCGGCGACCTCGGAACCGATGAACCCCGCGCCGACCACGACCACGTTGCGCGCTCCGGCATCGAGTTCGGCGCGCACCCGGTGGGCGTCCTCCACAGTGCGCAGCGTGTGCACCCCGGCGAGTTCAGGGGTGTTCGGCAGCTGCCTGGCAGTGGCACCGGTGGCGATGATCAGCCCGGTGTAGGGCAGCCGCCCGTCGTCAAGGTGCAGCACCCGCGCAGCCGTGTCGACGCCGGTAGCGGCGGTGCCGAGTCGCAGGTCGACATCGAGCTCGGCGCGCAGCGAGTGCTCGGCGCGATGGGTCGGAGGTTCCGGTGGCTGCGGGGCGGGGGCGAGGAACTCCTTGGACAACGGCGGGCGGTCGTACGGCAGGTGCGGTTCCGCGCCGACGAGCGTGAGCGGGCCGTCGTAGCCGGTGCGCCTTGCGGCCTCGACCGCGCGGAGCCCGGCCAGCGAGGCGCCGACGACGACGAGACGGGACGTGCTCATCACCGCCCCTCAGCCTTCCAGGCGCAGCGCCTGTGTCGGGCACTGGTCGCAGGCGTCCTGGAGGTCCTCACGCATGTCCTCGGTCAGCTCCTCGGTGATCAGGTGCGCGACGCCGTCGTCACCGACCTCGAACACGTCCTCCCTGATGGCTTCGCAGACACCGTGGCCGGTGCACTTGTCCTCATCGATGTGGATCTTCATGGTTGTCACCTCGGCCGGTCAGCGTTGCGGGGTGAAGGTGCACGGCATGCGCTTGATGCCGTGGATGAAGTTCGCGTTGAGCAGGTCGGGCTCGCCTGCCTGGATGTCCGGCAGCCGGTGCAGCAGCTCGTCGAAGAGCACCCGCAGCTGGGTGCGTGCGAGCTGGTTGCCAAGGCAGTGGTGAATACCGTTGCCGCCGAAGCCCACGTGCGGGTTCGGGTCCCGGCTCAGGTCGAACTCGTTCGGCCGGTCGAAGACGGTCTCGTCGCGGTTGGCCGAGGAGTAGAACAGGATCACCTTCTCGCCGCTGCGGATCGTCTGCCCGCCGAACTCGATGTCCCGTGCCGCGGTGCGGCGGAAGGTCATGATCGGCGTGGCCCAGCGGACGAACTCCTCGACGGCCCCGGTGATGCGCCCGTCGAAGTCGGCCATCAGCCACGCGCGTTGCGCAGGGTGGTCGGTAAGAGCCTTCATCGCGTGGCTTGTGGACTGGCGGGTTGTGTCGTTGCCCGCGATGCACAGCAGCACGAAGAACGCGCCGATCTCGTCGTCGGTCAGTCTCGCTCCGTCGACCTCGGAGACGGCCAGCGCGGTGATCAGGTCGTCGCCCGGCTCGTCCCGCCGCTGCGCGGCCAGTCGTTTGGCCATGTCGTGCAGGTACCCGGCGGCCTCGAACAGCCGCTGCACGGGATCGCCCTCGCCGACCACATCCGGGTCGGACACCCCGGTCGGCATCGCGGCCTCGTGCGCGACCTTCTGCCGGTCCGCGTACGGGATGCCCATCATGTCGCAGATGTTGTGCATCGGCATCAGCGCGGCGCATTCGGCGACGAAGTCCGCCTCACCCTTGGGTGCCAGGTCATCGACGATCATTCGCGCGTTGGCCCGGATCCGGTCCTCGATGCGCTTCATCTGCTTCGGGGTGAAGGCCTTGCTGATCAGCCTGCGCAGCTTGCTGTGCCGCGGCGGGTCCATCGCGATGATCGACTGGCCCGCCTCCAGCAGCTCCGGCGGCAGCGACTCCATCAGGATGCCCTCCCCGGAGATGAGGTCCTCGTGTCGCTTGGTCGCCTCGACAAGGTCCGCGTGGCGCACGATCGCCCAGAACCCGGTGTCGTTCGGGTCGGTGAACAGCAGGTCCTCCAGCGGCCGGTGCCAGGAGACCGGTCGCTTCGCGCGCAGCTCGGCGAACGCCGTCTCCCGCTCGGTGTCGGTGCCTGCCCAGAAGGCCCGGGACGACAGGTCGACAGGGTCGTACGGGCGAGGTGATTCGTTGGTGGGTCGCGACATGGCATCTCCCGGTTCGAGTAGGCGGGGCGGTGGTGACAAATACTACGCCGTGTTGGACAACCTTACAATATTTAAATTTTGTCAGGCACCAAGTCAGTGTCAAGGATTTGTTAGGCTGCGGAGGTGGGTGACGATGTGGGGCGTCCGGCACGGAGGAGGTAGTGATGGCTCAGGCGTCAACCGCGTACCGGATCCGGGATGCGGTGCGGCGGCAGCTCCGCGACACCGTGCTCGACGAGGCGCGGCGGCTGACGATCGAGCTGGGCTGGGCCCGCGTCCGCATGGGGCGCCTTGCCGAGAACGTGGGGATCAGCAGGCAGACCCTCTACACGGAGTTCGACTCCAAGGACCACCTCGGCCAGGAGGTCGTGTCGAGGGAGGCCGATCACGTCCTGCAGGGCGTTGCGGAGCAGTTCGAGCGGCATCCCGACGACCTCGGCAGCGCCATAGCCGCCATGGTGACCCACGTGCTCCGCGAAGCCGAGACGAACTCGCTCATCAGGGCCGTCCTGGACAGCGCGCGCGGCGGGGAGAACTCGTTGCTGCCCCTGCTGACCACCCGCTCCGACGCGATCATGAGCGCGGCGGCAGGGGTGGTCGGGCGTTTCGTCGAGGCGCACCACCCGGAGCTCGAGCAACGCGAGCTGGCCGTGACGGTGGACGCGATCGTCCGCATGACCGTGAGCCACATGCTGTTCCCTGTCGAGCCGGCCGAGGAGACGGGCGCTCGGGTCGCAGAGCTCGCGATCCGCAACGTCCACGGCGCCCTGTCACGGGCAGGCGCCGACGCAGGCGGTCCGGCCGCGCGCTGACCGCCGTCAGGGCTGGAGCGGGCCTGGTCACCGGATCTGCGGTGACGACTCCTGCTCCAGTAGGCCGAACTGCCCGGCGAGCCCGGCCGCCTCGATGCGGTTGGCGGCGCCGATCTTGTTCAGCAAGCCGGCGACCATGCGTTTGGCGCTACGATCCGATACGAACATCCTGCGGGCGAGCTCCGTGGTCTCCAGGCCGCCTGCCACCAGCTTCCACAGGTGAATCTCCTGACGCGACAGCCGGTCGACCAGGTCTTGCGGGGGTTTGCGCGAAGCATCGACGAGGGTGTGCACGAGCCGTTCGTCGAAGACACCGAATCCGTCCGCGAGAGCCAGCAGCGGCGCGACAAGCACTTCCGGGTCGGCCGACTTGGGAAGGTAGCCGTGCGCGCCTGCCCGCACGGCTTCTTCTGCGAGCTCGAGGTCGTCGGTACCGGACAGCGCGAGGATCCGCGTGTCGGGCGAGCGGGTACGGATCTGGCGGATCGCCGCACTGCCACCGAGCGGGGGCATCGCGAGGTCGACGATCGCCACATCCGCCCGGCAGTCGGCCGCGAGCGTAGCCGCCTCCTCGACGCGCGTGGTGCGGCCCGCGACCTCGAACCGGTCACCGGCCTCCGTCGACAGCAGCAGCGCCAGGCCCTGACCGAACAGGCCGTGGTCATCCACGATGACGATGCGCAGCGGATCGTTCACTGCGGTAGTGTGCCATGCCCGGTTGCCGGGTGCGACACTGCTCGGCCGGGAAAGGAGGTCGGTCCGCATGAGCCACGGCGGCGGCTCCACCCCGCACGTCCTGGACGAGGACGGGAATCTCGCCCCGGTCGAGCGGGTGATCGTCTCGATCCGGCTCGCCATCGTGCTGTCGGTCATCGTGCCGTTCGTCGCCGGTGTCGATCCGACGCGCAACCACCCGATCCCGACGGCCGTCCTGCTGTCGGCGGCGCTGGGCTACGCGCTCGTGCTGATGTTCCGGCCGCACTGGGAACGGCCCGGTAGTGCGGCCCCGCTCGTCGTGACCTCGGTGGACGGGGCCCTGACCCTGGGGCTCATCGCTCTCACCGGTGGTGCCACGAGCCCGGCCGTGGCCATCCTGTTCCTGGCCGTCACCGCCGCGGCGACACGATTGAACCTCTGGCTGGCGATCGGGCTGGCCACGGTGCTCGGCACCGGGTACCTCGTGGTCGCGTTGCTCATCGACGCGGACGAAGTACCGCTGGAGCAGCGGCTGGTCGCAGGCGTGTGGTGGCCGCTCTACCTGCTGTTCATGGCCGTGTTCGGGGGCAGCCTCGCCCTGTACGCGGAGCGTGCGCACGCGGCGAGGGCCGCCGCCAACGCGGAAGCCCTCGCCGAGCATTTCGCCGCCGAGGAGGAACGTGATCTCCGCGCCCGGTTGCTCGAGGCCTACAGCGCGCAACACGACGGGTTGCGCGCCATCCTGCACGACTTCCGCACGCCGGTGTCCTCGCTGCGCGCGCTGAGTGCCCAGCTCGGCGATCCACGCGGGCGGCTCGACCAGGAGCAGCGCGCCACGGCGCAGCGCCTGGTCGCCGAGCACGCCGAGCACCTGTCGACCATGCTCGACGCGCTCTCCGACGTGACCGCCAGCAAGAGCCCGACGCAGCCCGCGGGCCAGCCGCGTACGGTCGGGTTGCACGAGCTGCTGCTCGCCTCGAGCGACGCGGCCGGGCTGCACCCGCCGCGACTGCGGTTGAACGTGACCCCACCGGACGCGGTCGTGCGGATCGACACCCAGCGAATCCGCCGCGTGTTGACCAATCTGATCGACAATGCCGCACGGCACGGCGAAGGCGAACCCGTCGAGGTATCGGCCACCGTCGACCCGACGGAGGTGCGATTCGATGTGCTCGACCGTGGGCCCGGTCTTGCGCCCGAACAGCTGGAAGCGGTGAAGCGTAAGGACGTATCGCTCGGTGAGGCCTCTGGCGGTACCGGACTCGGCCTGTGGATCGTCGAGCAGATCGTCCAGGCCATGCGTGGCGGGCTCGACCTCGCTGTGCGTCCGGGCGGCGGACTCGCCGCGACCGTACGTGTCCCGTTGCACTGAACCGGCAGGCGCACGACCTGGCACCGGAGGGCCAGTACGGGCCCCTGCGGCCCGCGCGGCACGAGTACGACCCCGCCGATACTGCCGGTAGCAACTGCCCGCCGACAGTGGAGATGCCGATGACCACGAACCGCGTGATCGAGCACGGAAGCCGCGCCGGGTTCGGCAGCCTGGCCTCGGGCGGGCTCCGGATGGACTCGTTTCCGATGAAGCTTCTCCAGAAGGGCAACGACAAGTTCTGGCACCCCGCCGGCATCGACTTCAGCAAGGACGCGGCCGACTTCGCCGCGATGTCGCCGGACGAGAAGCAGCTGACGTGCACCATGGCCGCGCATTTCATGGCGGGGGAGGAGTCGGTCGCCCAGGACCTGCAGCCGTTCCTGAGCGCGATGGCCGCGGAGGGCCGCCTTGCCGACGAGGCCTACCTGACGCAGTTCCTGTTCGAGGAAGCCAAGCACATGCAGTCGTTCCGGATGTGGTTCGACGCCGTCGGGCTGACCGAGGACCTGCATCCCTACGTGGACTACAGCGAGCCCTACCGCACGATCTTCTACGAGGAGCTGCCCGCGTCGCTGTACGCGCTCTCGGCCGATCCCTCGCCTGCCGCCCAGATCCGGGCCTCGGTGACCTACAACCACATCGTGGAGGGAACGCTCGCGCTGACCGGCTACTTCGCCTGGGCGAAGATGTGCAACAGCACGGGCATCCTGCCGGGCATGCAGGAGATCATCAAGCGTATCGGTGACGACGAGCGCCGCCACATGGCCTGGGGTACGTTCACCTGCCGCCGGCACGTCGCCGCGGACGACGCCAACTGGGATGTGGTGGACGCGCGGATGCAGGAGCTGATCCAGCCCTCGCTCGCGCTGATCTCCCGGATCTTCGACCAGTTCCCGGACGGCGTTCCCTTCGGGATCGATCTCGACGAGATGACCGAGTACGCCATGGACAAGGTCACCAGGAGGTTGAAGGCGATCGAGAGCGCGCGTGGGCGCGACGTCGCCGATATCGACGAGGACTACACGCCGATGCGGCTGGAGGACACCTTCGCCGAGGAGGATGCCGAGGTGACGGGCCGGGCGGTGGCTTCGGCCCGTTGACCAACTCCCGCAAGGCCGTCGACGAGGAGCTGACAGTGACGACATCCGTGGAACAACGTCCGGTGCTCAGTGAGGCCGAGTCCAGGGCCGTGCGCCGCGGTGTCCCCGACCCCGGGATACCGGTCCCGCGCGTGTCGGTGCCGACACTGCTGCTCTACCTCGCCTCGCTCCTGTTGTGGTGCGTGGCAACCTGGTCGGTACTGGGCGCCGGCGTCTCGGCGTGGGTCACCGTACCGATGCACGCCGCGGTCACCTTCCTCATGTTCACGGTGCTCCACGAGGCGTCGCACCACGCCGCGGGCCGGTACTCCCGGGTCAACGAGGCGCTCGGGCGCATGTCCGCGCCCTTCGTGGCGGGTTTCGCGAGTTTCCCTGCGTTCCGGTTCGTCCACATCGAGCACCACAGGAACACCAACGAGCATCGCAGTATCGACCCGGACGCCTGGACGAGTCACGGCCCTGTCTGGCAGCTACCGTTGCGCTGGGCCACCCAGGATCTCTACTACATCTGGTTCTGGGCCCCGCGTATCCGGCGGCGGCCGCGGGCCGAGGTGGTCGAGACGGTGGCGCTGGCGGCAGCGACCATCGGGGTCATCACCTGGTCGGTTCTCGGGGGCTGGTTCTGGTCGCTCGCGGTGATCTACCTGATCCCGCAACGCTTCGGGGCGATGGTGCTCGCGTGGTGGTTCGACTGGCTGCCGCATCACGGGCTCACGGCGACCGAGTCGCAGAACCGATTCCGTGCCACCCGGGTCCGGGTAGGACTCGAGTGGCTGCTGACGCCGTTGATGCTGTACCAGAACTACCATCTGGTGCACCACCTGCACCCTGCCATCCCGTTCTACCGGTACATCCGGGCGTGGCGGTGCAACGAGGACGCCTACGTGTCCAGGGACTCGGCGATCATCACGGCCTGGGGCAAGGAGCTGAGCGCGAGTGAGTACCGTGCCTGGCGCAAGCTGGCCGACTCGTTCTACACCGAGTCCGCCTCGGACCCTGCCGAGGCCGGTCGCATTCACCGGCTGCGTGTCTCCGAGGTGCGCTCGCTGACCGAGGACAGCGTCGCCATCAGTTTCGAGCTGCCTGCCGAGTTGCGCGAGCAGTTCCGGTTCGTGCCGGGCCAGCACATGACCGTCCATGTCGACGTCGACGGGACCACGTACCGCCGGACGTACTCCATCTGCACGTCGGCGACATCGGACCTGCTCAGGATCGCGGTCAAGAGGGTTCCGGGCGGCACCGTCTCGACCTACCTCACGCAGCGACTGCGTGCCGGTGACCGCATCGGGGTTCAGGAACCGTCCGGCCGCTTCACACTGCGCCCGGACGGTGGCGCGCGGCGCCACTATGTCGGGGTGGTCGCCGGTAGCGGGATCACCCCGGTCATCTCGATGCTCTCCACGGCGCTGCTCGTGGAGGAGGACAGCCGGTTCACGCTGATCTACGGCAACCGCGACCCGGACAACACCATGTTCCTCGACGAACTGCGGATGCTGGAACGCCGGTTCGAGGGCAGGTTGCGCGTCGTGCACCACTTCAGCGGGTGGAGCAGCGAGGCTGCCGAACGACAGCGTGACGATGGCGAGACGAGCGTCGCGGGGCGGATCGAGCCGAGTGAGCTCACCCGACTGACCGGTGATCCCCTGGCGGTCGACGGGTGGTACCTGTGCGGGCCGCAGTCGCTTGTCCAGGACGTGCGTGCCGCGCTGCGCAACGACGACGTCGACTCCGACCGTATCCACATCGAGCTGTTCCACCCCGAGCGCGCTACGAACGCCGCGCCGCAGGCCGTGCAGACCGCGGTCGATGCCACGGTCGCGGCGACGGTGCGGGGCCGGCGGGTGGTGTTCCGGGTCGAGGGCGACCGTACGGTGCTCGACGCCGCGCTGCACAACAACGTCGACGCGCCGTACGCGTGCAGGGGTGGGGCCTGCGGCACATGCCGTGCCCGGCTCGTGCAGGGCACCGTCGATATGGAGCAGAACCTCGTGCTCGGCGATCGCGAGGTCGCCGAGGGGTACGTCCTGACCTGCCAGTCGTACCCCACCGCCGCGCAGATCGTTGTCGACTACGACGCGTGACCGTGAGCACGCGGACCAGGTCGCCACGCCGTCGGTGTGTCGCGTCGGCGGTGTGGCCCGTACGGGTCGTCAGGAGGTGGCCTGCGGGCCGGTTGCTCCGGCCTGGACCGTGTGATCGGGTACACGCCACCGGAACGGCGATGCAGTGGTGCGGGGCGCATGCTGCGGCGAGCCGTCCCGGCGGGGCGACGACGTCGGCGGCGATCGGGACTGTCGGTTGAACGGTCTCACTCAGACCGGATGTCCGGCCGACCCACCGAGCTTCTCGACCGTCTTCTGGAGTTCCTCCAGATGGTTGTCGCGGATCTCGCCTGGTGTGGCGTCGTACTCGAGGCAGAGCTTGGCTGCGGCTGCCGTGGCGATCGCGTGCTGGCCACCGTTGCCCATGAACTTGGTGACAGATCCGGCGATGTGGGTCACGCTGATGTGCTTTCCGGCCATCATCAGATTGTCGAGGTCGGCCGAGTACAGGCACCGGAACGGCACCTCGAAGGGCCTTTCGTCGCGGGTGTCCCACTTCCAGTCCCGCAGGCGGAAGTCGTACTTCTCGTGGCCCGGGTAGTGCAGGCAGAACGCGCCGGAGTTCCAGGCGACCGTGTCGTTGAACCTGCGGTGTTCGCGGATGTCGTTCTCGGTCAGGACATGGGCACCCTTGTACCGACGGAACTCGCCTTGTCCGGGGACGAACGCAACCCAGTCGAGTGCGAGATTCGCATAGGTCTCGGGTTCGAGGGTCTTGACATTGGAGAACGTGCCGTACACCGCCCGTAAGAGGTGGTCACGGATGTGCTCGGCGTCGGTGTACGGGTCGAGGTCGTGACCGTACTCCCAGAAGTGGGTAAACGGCTTGAGCATGCGCCGGGGGATGCTCGGGTCATGGGTTCGGGCCGGCCCGGCGACCGGTCCTGCAACGTTGTCGACGCCAGGGCGTTCGAGCTGTCCGCCGAGGTTGGCGTAGTCCTGGGCGACCTCGACTGCCCACGGAACGTCGGGGAAGTCGGACGGGTGGTCCAGTTCCCGGGTCCGGAAGAACAAGGTGTTTCCGTGGTGCGACTCGAAACGCTCCTCGGGAGCGAGTGGCTCGTTGAACTCGGCTCGGCTCTCGTATCCGAACATGGTCTCGGCGCCGGCGAGCAGGCCGCGGATCGCGGTGCCCGTGCAGTCGATGAACGTCGCCCCACGGAATCGGGTCTCGCGTCCGGAGCGGGCGTCGCGGGCGTCGACCGAGACGATCCGGTCACCGTTACGGGCGACGTCGAAGATCTGGTGCTCGAGGAACACCGACACGGTCGGTTCCGCACGCAGGAGATCGAGAGCCGTGAGATCGCCGTCCTCGGACCGCGCGGACAGTGCCTTGATGAGGGGACCCCTCTCTCCTCGGGGAGTGAGTCCGATCTCGGTGCTCGCGTTGCCGCCCAGGACCGGGCGGTTCTGGATGAGGGCGACCGTCAGGCCGAGACGTCCTGCTGCCAGCGCGGCCGCAGCGCCGGTGACGCCACCGCCGGCGACCACCAGGTCGAACGATCCGCCGTCGACCGGATGGTCCGGCAGCCCGCGGAGCTGACGTCGCCAGGCACGAGTGTCGGGATCGATCCCGTTGGGTGGTTCGGTGTCGCTGGTGGTCAGGTAGATGGCATCACATCGACCATCGAACCCGGTCAGGTCCGTGAGGGTGATCGTGGCTCGGCCTTCAGCGAGGTCGATCCGGCCGGCATTCTCCCAGCTCCAGTCGCTACCGTTCGCGCCGAACTCGACCGGCAGCCGCTCGCCGTTGACCGAGACGGCGAACCGGCCGGGATGGTGGGAGGGCACCCAATCCTTGGCACGCACCCATACGCGATAGGAGCCGGCCTGCTCGACGTCGATCGACGTGGTGGCATCGGCGACGGGGACACCCAGACCGTGAGCCAGAAGGTACGGCGACCCCATCTCCATCTCGAACTGAGAGTCCAGCGTCCACCCACCGAAGTCCTCGAACTCCTCGGCCTCGACGAGGATGTGATGGCCAGCGGCCACGGGCTGATTCCCTGTCATCGGGCTCTCCTTCGCGTGCGGCTCACGCCTCGTCTGTGGGGTAACGCGTCTGCACCGGGGTGTTGCCGGTCCGACCGGCACGCCCAGGCGGGCCCCGGCCAACGCGAGTTCGAGGTTGTCGCCTGCGACCCGGAGGTCACAGCCGGCGACGATCTCCGCAGGAGCTCGACGCCGTGCTCGCGACGCTCACGCAGCAAGCTCATGCGCCCGAGGCCGGCGGAGTGGTCGTTGACGTGCTTCACGCCAGCTCGCGCTTGAGGACCTTCCCGGTGGCGGTCATCGGCAGCGAGTCGACGAGCTCGACGATGCGGGGGTACTTGTAGGACGCCATCTGCTCCTTGGCCCAGGCGATGAGCTGGTCGGTGGTGCGGGAGGAGCCGGGTTGGAGGATGACGAAGGCCTTGACCTCCTCGCCATGGGTGTCGTGGGGGACGCCGACGACGGCGGCGAGGCTGACGTCCGGGTGGGTCATGAGGATCTCTTCGACCTCCCGCGGGTAGACGTTGAAGCCGCCCCGGATGATGAGATCCTTCGACCGGTCGACAATGTAGTAGTAGCCGTCCTCGTCGCGTCGTGCGAGGTCGCCGGTGCGGAACCAGCCGTTCGCGTCGATGACCTCGGCGGTCGCGTCGGGGCGCTTGTAGTAGCCCTTCATCACGTTGTGTCCCTTGATGGCGATCTCGCCGATCGCGTCCGGGGACCATTCGATCTCGGCCCAGGATTCCGGCTCGATGAGCGTCATCTCGACGCCGGGGATGGGCTTGCCGATGGAGCCGGGGCGCGGTGGTTCGCCGTACGGCGCGAACGAGGCCACGGGGGAGGTCTCGGAAAGGCCGTAGCCCTCCGAGATCGAGACGCCGAACCGCTTCTCGACCTCACGGTGAATCTCGGCAGGGAGCGAGGCGCCACCGGCGATCGCCATCCGGAGGTTCCGCCCGAGGGTCTCCATGTCGGTGTCCTGCTGGAGTGCGCCGAGCAGACCCCAGTACATCGTCGGGACGCCGGCGAAGACCGTTACCGACTCCTTCAGCATGGCGTCGATCGCGGGGCCCGGTTCGAAGCGGGGCAACATCACCACGGTGCCACCGAAGGCGAAGCCGGCGTTCTGGATGACGGTCTGGCCAAAGGAGTGGAAGAGCGGCAGCACGCACAAGTAGGTGTCCGGCCGGCTTGCGTCGCAGCCGAACAGCTCCCTGCTGGCCAGCGCGTTGTCGCGCATGTTGCGGTGGCGCAGCTCGGCGCCCTTGGGCTGGCCGGTGGTGCCGGAGGTGTAGAGGATGACCGCGGTGTCGTCCTGGTCGGTGGCCACCGTCTCGAAGGTCGCGGGCTGGTTCGCCACGGCCTGGCCGAAGGTCTCCGTTCCCTCGATCTGTGAGGATCCGGCCGGGTCACCCGTGACGACCAGGAACTCCGTGCAGGTTCCGACCTGGTCGAATCCGGCCTTGGCCTCGGATCCGATCGGCAGTTCCGCGGTGCCTTCGAAGGCGAACAGCGCCTTCGCGTCGGAGTCCTGGAGGTGATAGGCGACCTCGCGGCCCTTGAGCAGCACGTTCAGCGGTACGACGACGGCACCGGCCTTGAGGATGCCGTAATAGACGATCGGGAAGTACGGCAGGTTCGGGCACATCAGGGCGACCTTGTCGCCGGGCTCGATCCCGCGCTGTACGAGCAGGTTCGCGACCTGGTTCGCGGCTCCGTCGACTTGGGCGTACGTCAGGCGGGTCGCGCCCAGCACGATGGCATCGCGATCGGGGTAGGTGCGGGCCGAGTCCTCGAGCAGGATCGACAGGTTCAGCATGGTGACTCCCTCGTGGTCTTCGTGGTGGAGGTCGCTGGTCATCGGGGTGGGTCGACGAAGATGTCGTATTCGAGGTCTCTCGTGCCGCCGTAGGGTGTGAGGTCGGTGGTTCCGGCGTCGCGGAGCACCTCCACGTCGAGGTAGGTGTTGCCGGTGCATTCGCGTGCGGGTTGTTGGAGGATCGTGGTGGCGGCGTCGGCGACGATCTGGTGTGTGCGTGATCTGTCCGTCGCGGCGTCGCCACCGAGGATGTTCTTCACGGCGTCGGTGGCGATGTAGGTTTCGGGCCACAGGCAGTTGGCGGCGATGCCGTGTTCGATCGCGCGCTGTACGGATGCCTCGTCGCGTACGTCCCCGACGACGGCGAGTGCACTGCCGCCCGCGGCCTCGATCTCCGCGGCTGCGGTGTGGATGGTGCCGGACAAGCGGGGATCCGGCGTGTCGGTTTTGGCCAGCAGGATCAGGTTGGCGCCGTGGCGGGCGGCGGCGACGGCGATCGCCAGGCCGACGCCGCGGCTGCCGCCGGACATGAGCAGGGTGCGGCCTGCGAGGTTCATCCGGTGATGCCCTTGCCGAAGATGTTCCGTGCGATGATCCATTTCTGGATCTCGTTGGTGCCTTCGTAGATCTCGCCGATCTTGCTGTCGCGGTAGATGGCCTCGACCGGTCCCGGTGTGCTGTCGGCGCTGAGTTCGCGGGCGAAGCCGAGCCCACCGAAGGCCTGGACGGCGTCGCGGGCCATGTCGACCGCCAGCCGGCTTCCGTATTGCTTCGCCATGGCGGCTTCCGGTTCGGGGAAGGTCTCGCCGGCGTCGCGGCGCAGCGCGGCCTTGAGGTAGAGGGTGCGGGCGTTGTCGATCTCCGTGGCGCGGTCGGCAAGCAGGAACTGCCAGTGCTGGTTGGCGGCCAGTTTCCGTCCGAACGCCTCCCGGGTGGACAGGTGCGCGACAGCGTGGTCGAACGCGGCCTGGGCCATGCCGACACCGGCCGCGGCGATGCCGATGCGGCCGAGCGTGAGCGTGGCGAGCGCGTGGCGGAGTCCGTGTCCGGGCTGGCCGCCGAGCAGGGCGTCGTTGTCCAGCTCGACGTCGTCGAACCACACGTCGGCGGTGAGCTGGCCGCGGTTGCCCATTTTCTGGTCGGGCTCGCCGACGCGCACTCCGGGCAGTGAGGTGTCGACGATGAACATCGACAGCTTCTCGCCGGTGCGGGCGAGGGTGACGACGAAGCCGGCGACCGGGGAGTTGGAGATCCAGCGTTTGCGGCCGGTGAGGACCCACCTGTCGCCGTGCTGGACGGCGACGGTCTGCACCGCGTGCGGGCTCAGGTCGGAGGAGGCCTCCGGCTCGGTGGTGGCGAAGGCACCGACCAGCGACCCGTCAGCCACAGGTCGCAGCCAGCGCTGTTGCTGTGCGGGGGTGCCGTGGGTCAGCGCGTTGCCGGCCAGGATGCCGTGCACGTCGAACACCGCCGCGATGCTGCTGGAGTAGTAGGCCAGCTCCTCGATCGCGGCGGCCGTCGCCGTGACCGGGTGCGCCAGGCCGTCCCCACCCATCTCGGACCCGTAGGGCACCCGGAACAGGCCCGCGGAGGCAAGGCCGTCGAAGACGTCCCGCGGGAAGCCGTCGACGCGCTCGTCCCCGCCGGCGATCCGGCGCGCGGCAGGGGCGACGACCTCGGCGGCGACCTTGCGCACCCGGTCGCGCACCTCCAGCGTCTCGGTGGGAGAGAGAAGATCGTGGTACAGCCGATCCGCCTGACGGGCGGGATCCTGTGAGGCGGTCATGATCACCTTTCCTTGTTGTGCGGGGACAGGCTCGCCAGAACCTGTCCGGGTAACGACGTTCGTGATCGAGGCGGGTGTCCCGACCGTGCGGCCGGGGCACCCGCTGTCGCGAGGTCAGAGCACATCGCGGACCTCATTGGCGGCGCGCTCGCCGGCGCTGACCGCCGCTTCCATGTAGCCCTCGTAGAAGATCCCGGTCTCCGTGCCTGCCCAGTGGACGCGGCCGACCGGCTCACGCGCGGCGTTCGTGTAACGGGTCAGCGTGCCGGGCGCGCGTGTGCTGACGCAGCCCTGGATCCACGGCTCGTCCACCCAGGACTTCTCGAGGTAACGAACCGGGTTCGCCGCCTTGGACCCGAACAGCGTCGTCAGATCGTCGAGGAACGCGGCGCGACGGGCCGCGCGGTTGTCGAGGAGTTTGTCGCTCCACTTGAGACCGTCTCCTGAGCCTGCGGTACCCATGAACGTCACCAGAATCCCGATGCTGCCGTCGGGTGGCGAGTTGTCGGAGACGTATGGTGTGGTCGGCAGGTCCGTGAGCGCCTGGCCGCTGAAACCGTCGTCGCGCCAAAACGGCTTGTCGTAGACCGCGAACAGCTTGTTCTCGGTGCCGTTGCGCCACTTGCGCTGCAGTGCCGCCCGGCGGACAGGAAGCCCCGGAGTGAAGCGGATACGCTCGGCATCCGCCGGTGCCATGGCGACGATCACCTGTCGGCACCGCACCTCGGCGCGCGCTGACTTCACGGTCACGCCGCCGTCCTCCTGGCCGATCTCGGTGACCGGCGAGCCGAGCACGACCCGTTCGCCGAGCTGCTCGGCCATCCGCAGCGAGATCAGCTGCGAGCCGCCGACGATGCGCGACTCCTGGGATCCGCCGGTCGTGTTGAACATGTGCTCGATACCCCCGGATGACCCGATCGCGTGCAGTGCCCGGAGGAACGAAGTCTCGTGCGGATCCTCGGCGAAGATGATGGTGAATCCCAATGTGAACAGCCATTTGGCCTCGGCGCTGACGGAGTTCGCGTCGAGCCATCCGCCGAAGGTCATGCCGTCCCACGTCAGGGCGTCACTCGCGGTCCACGGCGCATCGGCGGGGACGGTCGAGGCCATTTCCTCCAGCCTTGTTTGCAGCTGCACGAAGTCGGCCAGCGCGTCCGGTCCGAGCGGTGGGACCGTCCCGGTGTAGGTCTGCCGGTTTCCGTTGCGCAGGTAGACCGACTTGCCGTCGACGTAGGTCTTGAACGTCGAGAGGCCGAGTTCGTCGATGAGGCCGAGGACGCGGTCCTGGCCCGGCCCGACCCATTCCCCGCCGCCCTCGGTGACCACGCCGTCCGCGACGTCGAGGTCGAGTGTCCGGCCGCCGACCCGATCGTTGGCCTCCAGCACCAGCACCGACGAGACTCCGGACTGGACGAGCCTGCGGGCCGCGGTGAGACCGGAAATCCCAGCTCCGATGACGACCACGTCCGCACTCCTGCTCCCGGGCACTGCCTCGGCGGCGGGAGTTCGTCCCAGCGTCAGGCCCGCGGCCATTCCGCCGCCGGCCGCCAGTGCCCCGCGTCGCGATATCCTTTGACTGCGATGCGCTGTATTCCCCACGAGTCGTCTCCCTAAGGTTGATTGCGTCCGGGTTGGCTGCCTGGAGTGTCTGTGTCACTCCGTTGTTCTGCGGGCGCTCAGCCGCGCGGGGACAGGCTCGCCAGGACCTGTCGGGCGGCCTGCTGACCTGAGTTGGCCGCGTCGGCGAGGGAGGGCATGTCGAGCTGGTAGTCGCCGGCCAGGTGGATGGGGCCGAGGTGCTGGCGCAGTGTTGGCAGCGACGCGCGTCCGCGGGGTGGCCAGAACGGCACGACCCGGTGGTGACGTCGGATGATCCCCTCGTCGAGTTTCCCCTCGAGTTCGGGGTAGAGCGCGAGGAGGTCTGTGGTGAAGCGGGCGATGATCTCGTCGTCGGTGAGCTCGAACAGGTTGTCGGCTTCTGCGCCGCCGGCGAAGCAGGCCAGCGCGCCACCGGGCTTGCGGGTGTTGCCGCGGCGCTGGGCCGCGGCGTGGTTGAACATCGCCTGGAACGACAGCTGCGGCGTCGACACCGCGAGGTAGTCGTCCCACCGCTGGGGACCCTCCTCGTGGGTGAAGAAGCCGACTACGACGTACCGGCCGTAGTGAATATCGTCGAACGCCGCCCGGTACTCATGTGGGAGGCCGGGCATGATGCGCACGGCCACGTCGCCGGGAACGGTCACGATCGCCCGGCGGGCGCGTATCCGCGCCGGTCCGTTCTCCTCCTCGTAGTCCACGACGACACCGTCCTCGGTCCACTCCACGGACGTCACCGGCGAGTTCAGCCGTAACCGATCGTCGAGGTCGGCGGCCAGGATGTCGGTGAGGGTCTGGTTTCCCCCATCCGGCAGGGAGAAGTTCGGTACCTTCGCCGGGTCGGTCAGCAGGATGCCCATCGAGATGACGAACTGGGTGGCGGCGGTCTCCTCCGGCTCGCATCCCATCCACTGCCCGGACCAGGACCGGACCATGGCCCGAGCGAGCGTGGACCTCACGCCGCGCAGCACGAAGTCGGCGCGTCGAGCGTCGAGTTTCGCCCGTACCCGCTGCGCCAGGCGGTTGTCCGGGTCCATCTCCAGGAACGGCACGGCAGCGAGGATGCGGGCGCCGACTGCTGCCAGCCCGAGCCGGTCCAGCAAGCTCATCCGGGAGCGAAGCATCAGGCCGAACGGGTTCGAGGTGTCGACCTCCTTTCCGTCCAGCGCGAGGGCCACCTTCTTGCCCTCCAGCGTTCCCATCGGGATCTGGTGGCGATGCAGAGCATCGATCAGTGGCCCGGTTCCCTCGGTGAACTGGGTGCCGAGATTGATCCAGTAGTCGCCCTGGCGAACCGACTCCACGCGCCCCCCGGCACGGCCGGCGGCCTCGAGCACGACGACGTCCCGATCGGACAGGGTGCTCGCCGCCGTCAACCCCGCCATGCCAGCACCGACCACGACGATCTCGCGGTTCTCCTCGCGCACCTCTCCCTGGACATCCACGCTGATCAGCTCCTGTTGATGTGGTCTGCGGGGACGACACCCGTCCCTCGGGCCCGAGTGGCGACGATGGGCTCGGCGAGCACCTCGGCCCGGCCCGTCTCGTCCAGAGATCGGCAGATGACGCGCAGCTCGAAGTCGATCGTGCGACTCCGGTTGCCCGTGGCCGCGAGGCGCGCCTCGACCTCGATGACGTCTCCACCTCGGACCGCAGCGAGGAACTCGACCGAGGAGTACCCGGCGAAGAGGCTCTCGTGGCCGTCGCCGATGATCGCCAAGTGGGTTCCGGCATCACCGAACAACTTCAGGCTGTACGCGCCGTCGACGAGGTTGCCGGCGTAGTGGGCATCGGAGTAGGCGACGTAGCGCTGGTGGACGACTTTCATTCGATCTCCTCATCGATACGGCCGATCCCGGGGGCAATGGCCTGCCCGCCGATCTTGACGCCGGGGTAGCCTCGCTTGGCGATCTCGGTGCACATACGGCGGTACTTGCCGACGCCGCCGACATAGCCGAGGAAGGTGGTCGGCTTGCCGGCCACGTTGGAGCCGCGGTACCAGGAGTCGGTCGTCGCGAAGAGCGTCTGGTCGACCGTGGCCTCGGTGATGGTCACCCAGTCGTCCTGGGCCTCGGTGGTGGGTTCGATGACCTCACCGCCTTCGGCCTTGGCATGGGTGATCAGGTCGCTGATCCAGTCGACCGCCTGCTCGATGGTCATGACGACGTTGCTCACCAGCGCGGGGCTCTGGGGGCCGGCGATCATGAAGAAGTTGGGGAATCCGGCGGTCATGACTCCCAGGTAGGTGCGCACGCCGTCACTCCAGGCGTCCTGCAGCCTGCCGGCCTCGGGCGTGGTGACGTTGAGCGCGAACAGCGGGCCCGTGAAAGCGTCGAACCCGATCGCCAGGACGATGGCGTCGACTTCGTAGGAACCACGCTCGGTGACGATGCTGTCGGAGGTCATGGTGGTGATCGGCTCTTCGCGTAGCGAGATGAGCGAGACGTTCTCCCGATTGAACGTCTCGTAGTAGTCGGTTCCGAAGCAGCTGCGCTTGGCACCCAGCGGGTGGAAGTGGGGTTCCAGCAGGGACGCGGTCCGCGGATCGTGGACGATTTCGCGGATCTTGTTGCGCATGAACTCCGCAGCGGTCTCGTTGGCCTTCGGATCGGTGAGGAGGTCGGCGAACTCCGCGCCGACACCGAGGAATCCGCTGCGTTCGTAGGCCCGCTCGTAGCGCTCCTGACGCTCCTCCTCGGAGACGTCGAAGGCGCAGTCGGTCACCGGACGGTCCGGGATACCGCCGGGGGAGTGCCGGCACTCCTCGCGGATGGCGGAGTAGTTCCTCTTGACCTCAGCGATCGTCTCCTCGTGCAGCGGACCGTTACGAGCGGGGAAGACGTAGTTGGGGGTGCGCTGGAACACCGTGAGCTGCTCGGCGACCTCGGCGATGAGCGGGATGCATTGCACGCCCGACGATCCCGTGCCGATGACTGCGACCCGCTTGCCGGCGAGGTCGTCGAGCGAGATGTTCCAGCGGCTCGTCGACACTGTCAGCCCGGCGAAGTTCTCCATGCCGGGAACGTCGACGTCCTTCGGCGTCGAGAGTCCGCCCGAGGCGGCCAGCAGGTAGCGACCACGCTGGGTGTCGCCGGAGTCGAGCGTCACCTCCCAGAGATGCTCGTCGGGAAGCCAGTTCGCCGCCACCACCTTGGTGTTGAACCGGAAGAGCCTACGAAGGTCGAAGCGGTCGGCGACGTGGTTGATGTAGCTCAGGATCTCTGGCTGTGGGGCGAAACGCTCGCTCCACGTCCACTCCTGCTGGAGCTCCTCGCTGAACGAGTACGAGTAGTAGATGCTTTCGACGTCGCAGCGCGCGCCGGGATAGGTGTTCCAGTACCACGTGCCGCCGACGTCGGGCGCGGCCTCGTATCCGGCGAACGTCCATCCCCGTTCGGCTGCCTGGTACGCGGCGTACAGGCCGGAGAAGCCGGCACCGACGCACAGGACGTCGACGATCGGGCTGGTGGAGGAGGTGGTGTCAGTCATGGTCGCTGCCTTCCCGTGGTCGATGCGTCGACAGATCACAGCCGAGATAGTCAACAGTCTGAGTCGTATGACCAAGAAGCTAAACGTCGGACTGTGCCTTCGTCAATGCCTGGTGGCCGTCAAGAAGTCGAGGTCGTCGTGCGGGGGGCGATGCCGCGCAGGTGCCGGACGACGTCATCGATGGCCGCTTCGGTTTTGGTGAAGACGCCGACCTCGGTGAAGAAGCCGTGGAACACGCCCGAGTGGCGAATGGCGGTAATGGGTACGCCGTCGCGTCGCAGTCGTTCGGCGTACGCCTCGGCGTCGTCGCGCAGCGGATCGACCTCGGCGGTGAGGATCAGGGCGGGCGGCAATCCATGGAGCGACTCCGCCTTCATGGGGGCTGCGTACTGGTCGGCGCGGCCCACGTGGCCGGGGCCGATGTACTGCTCCCAGAGCCAACGCGCATCGGCTGTGGTCAGCAGGGGGGCGTCGGCGAACTGGGTCCAGGACGGCGTGGAGAAGCGGTCGTCGACCGGGGGATAGACGAGGACTTGCGACACGGGGGTCGGGAGCCCGTGGTCCCTGAGGTGGAGGCAGAGTGCAGCGGCGAGGTTGCTGCCCGCGGAGTCGCCGCCGACGGCGATCATGTCCGGGTCGATGCCGCGATCAAGGGCTGACTCGCGAAGCCAGGCCAGCGTGTCGAGCGTGTCCTCGAGGGCCGACGGGTAGGGATGCTCCGGGGCGAGTCGGTACTGCAGCGAGAGGACCGCCCATCCCGATCGTGCGGCGACGGCTCGGCAGACCTCGTCCACTCCGTCGAGCGTTCCGAGAACGAACCCGCCGCCGTGCAGATACAGCAGCGCCGGCCGCGGGCCCGCGGCCGGCGAGCCGGGCGGGTGGTAGAGGCGTGCACGGACGTGTCCCGAACGGGTCGGCACGGCCACCGCCTCGACCCGGTCGAGTGGCGTCAACGGACGGTCGGACGGCGTGCTCGCCAACAGCTCGCGCGCCGCCCGGGCGCCGAGTTCGCGAACCGGCGTGGGCAATGCCTCCGCCATCGCCTGGGCGGCGAGCAGCGCGTCGGCGTCGAGGAGCTCCCAGCTCGATGGGATGGGCTCGGTCATGCGCGAAAACCTTTCCGGCGACGGGGCAAGGGCGGTGTTGACACGGTGCGATCCGTGCCGCACCATCATAGTCATGCGTTTGAGTCATCTGACTAAGTAACGCCGGAGCTGTTCGAGAGGGGGCGCGAACTCCTCGCGTGAGCTCGCGAAAGTCGAAAGGACCGAGGAATGACCGAAACCATGACGGCCCCCACGCCGACAGCTGCGGGCGCCGCAGACGTCGACGTCAGGATCGAGGACGATGCGAGTCCCATCGTTCGGATGATCGGCCGCACGCTGCGCGACTCCGCCCGGGCGGGGCACGCCCTCGACGCTTTGCACACTTCGTCCGGCACCGTTGCGATTCGCTCTCACGACACGCCCCAGGCCGCGACGATCAGCTTCGGCGACAACGGAATCGACGTGTCCAGCGGCGTGCGGATCGAGCCGGACGCCGCCATCACCGTCGACCTCAACGCGCGCTTCGCGCCGACGGAGGATCCCTCTGGTGACGCCGACCTGGCACGGGGAGTCCTGCGGGCGCTCACGCCGCCGCTTCCCGGCTGGCGTGAGGCCGCTCAGCAATTCTGGGATGCGACACGATCCATCGCGGGGATTCCCGACGTGTTGATCGCGGTCACCGAAGGGCCCGACGGCGTCGAGCAGATCGTGCTCGGCGACGGCGCCACTCAGTACCTGATGGCCTCGGACCCCGACACGCTCGCCGGAGTGTTCTCCGGCGCGGACGATCTCATCGCTGTTCTGTTCTCCGGTGCCTTGGGGATCCAGGGCACCCTTTCCCAGTTGTCGGTGATGACCGGCGCCTCCTGGAAGGTTCGTTACGATGCCTGAACTCACCACCACCAGCGCACCGCTCCGCGACTCCGGCCCGCGAGCCGTCCGGCTCGAGGCGACGAATCATGAGGGGTGCTTCCTCGGCAAGAACGTCTCGCCCAAGAAGTTCGCCGCGGGCAAGGACGCGGGGTTCGCCTTCGCGGATCTCCTGTTCGGACTCGACCTCGGCAACCTTCCCGTCTTCGGTTCCGCCTTCCCCGCCTGGCGCGGCCACCTGGACGACGTCTACTTCCGTCCCGACATGTCGACTCTGATCGAATGGAAGCCGGGGCTGGACTCGGTGATCGGTGACTACTGGCTCAAGGACGGCACGCCGGTCCCGATCTGTCCGCGCAACCTGCTGCGGCAGATGGTCGAGCGGCTGGCTGCGCACGGATTCACCGCGACCGTTGCGGTCGAGATCGAGGCCGCCGTCTTCGAGGAGTCCATTCACGAAGCTCGTGCTCGCGGGTATCGCAACCTGAGCCCGTTGGGCGGAAACGCCGGCACGGCGTACCACCTGGCGAAGTCGGCGGACTGGATCGACTACATGAACGCCGTGGCCGACCGTCTCGACGAGGTCGGCATCGAGTGGGAGGCCTTCAGCGACGAGGATGCCGCCGGCCAGGTCGAGATCAACCTCGCACCGGGCGACCCGATCAAGGTCGGTGACGCCTGGGCGCGGACCCGCCAGATCATGCGCGAGGTCGCGTTCGAGCGCGGGCACTGCGTGACCTTCATGGCCAAGCCAACGGCCGGTTACGGCCAGGCCTCCCACATCAACCTCTCGCTGCAGCGCGATGGCGACAACGCGTTCTATGCCGAGGACGGGCCGTCGGAGACGATGCTGCACGCCATCGGTGGGCTGCTGGCGACGATCGAGGGCAACACCTCGATCGTGCTGCCGCAGATCACCTCGTACCGGCGGCTGGTCGACTTGAGTGGGCCGCCCGTCACGATCAGCTGGGGGATCAGCAACAAGACCACCGCGGTGCGCGCCGTCTGTGGACACCCCAAGTACTCCCGCCTCGAGTACCGCCTCCCGGGCGCCGACGCCAACCTGTACCTCGCACTCGCCGGCGTGCTGGCCGGGGTCATCGGCGGCATGGAGCAGAAGATCGACCCGCCCGAGCAGGTCACCGACATGGCGTGGTGCATGCCGCCGGGCCTGGGCATCGAGCGGATCCCCGACAGCATCACGAAGGCCGCGGCGGCTCTGGACGCCGACCCGATCCTGCGCGAGCTGCTCGGCGACGAGTTCGTCGACTGCTGGATCGCGTCGCGCAAGTGGGAGTGGATGCAGTTCCACACCGCTGGCGGCGACCCGTTCGCCGAGCTCTCGGAATGGGAGTCGGCTCGCTACTTCGAGTTGCCGTGAACGTACGTGAGGAGGCCGCGACGGTGCGCCCGCTGATCGGCATCACGGGACGGCGATACCGGCTCAGTGTGCTCGAGGGAGCCGACGAGCGGTATGGCGACCGCTGCCTGGACAGCTACATGTCGGACTTCGCGACGCGGATCGCCGAGGCCGGTGGGCTTCCGGTGTACCTGTCGTACGACAGCGACGCGACGGACATGTGTCAGTGGCTGTCCGGGGTCGTGATCACCGGTGGACAGGACGTCCACCCGGCGTGCTGGGGCGGCGACACGAGCGTGGTCCGCGACATCGACCCCCGGACGGACCCGATGGCCCACGACCCTGCGCGGGACTCCTACGAGCTCGCGCTCGTACGCGCCGCGCTGGACCGCGGGATCCCTGTGCTGGGTGTCTGCCGGGGCATGCAGGTACTCAACGTCGCTCTCGGCGGCACGCTCATCGCCCACCTCGAGCCGGGCTCCGTGAGCCACCTGTCGGCCGAGGCCGCGCCAACGGACGGCACCACCGATCACCTCGTGACGTTCGAGAAGGGATCCCTCGCCGCCGAGCTGTTCGGCGAGCACGCGACGACCAACTCCTGGCACCACCAGGCTGTCGACCGCTGCGGCGCCGGCCTGGTCGTGACCGGGCGGACGAGCGACGGTGTGATCGAGTCGGTCGAGCTCGCAGGTGCTCCGGTCCTCGGAGTCCAGTGGCATCCGGAGTGGATGGAGAGCACTGACCCGACGCTGACGTGGGTCGTCCGGGCCGCTTCGCAGCAGCCGGCCGGACGTCGCGACACAGAGATGCAGAGGAGCGTGCGATGACTGCGAATGTGGCACGCGAGCAGGCCGGTCTCGCTCACTCGGGTACCGGGCCGGTCGTGAAGCCCGAACAGGCGGGCGATGACCCCGCCATCCCGACGCTGACCGAGCTGCTGGCGCAGCGCGCACAGGACTCACCGAATCGGGAGTTCCTCCGCTTCGGCGAGCGGTCATGGAGCTTCGCCGAGATCGACGACTGGACGTCCCGGCTTGCGCACCGGCTGATCGAGGTCGACGTCGTCCGGCCGGGCGACCGTGTCGCGGTCATGCTCCCGAACGTCGTGCACTGGCCGGTGGTGTGGCTCGCCGCGCTCAAGGCGGGCGCGGTCGCCGTACCGATCAACTGCTCCTACCAGCGGGCAGACCTCGACTTCGTCCTCCGCGATTCGGGGGCACGGGTCGTGTTCACCGACGCCGAGCGCTCGGGCCTGGTTGCCGACGTCGTCGCCGGTGAGGACGAGCTCGCCGACGTGCGGGTGGTCGACATCGCGGACGACGGGTCCGGTGCCTTCCCGGACACGGCCCCGAGTGTGCCGATCAACGCGGGCAGCCTGGCGAACCTGCAGTACACCTCGGGGACCACCGGCTACCCGAAGGCCTGCGTGCTGACCCAGGACTACTGGGTGCGGCTGGGCTGGATCTGCGCTGCGGCGACCGGTCTCGGCGCCGAGGATGTGCTCCTGACGGCACAGCCCTTCTCCTACATGGACCCGCAGTGGAACACCGCGCTCGCCCTCACGCTCGGCGCCCCGCTGGTCGTACTGCCCCGCTTCTCCGCGTCCACCTTCATGGCCGACGTACGCCGGCATCGCGCGACGTTCGTCTATGTCCTCGGATCGATGCCGACGCTGCTGTTCAAGCAGCCGCCTGCCCCCGACGACCGCGACAATGACCTCCGCATGGTGTTCTGCTCGGGTATCCCGGTCGGTCTTCATGCCCAGCTGGAGGAGCGCTGGGGTGCGCCGTGGCGCGAGGTCTACGGGATGACCGAGTCCGGGATCGACCTGTACAGCTCGTTCGGCGACGCCGACGCCGTGGGTAGCGGGAGCCTGGGGCACCCGGTGCCGACCAAGCAGGTTCGTGTCGTCGATCCCGACGGCTCCGAGGTGGCCGACGGTGAGTCGGGCGAGCTCGTCGTCGCGGGCAGGCCGATGATGAACGGGTACTGGAATCGGCCCGAGGACACCGCACGGGTGCTGCGCAGTGGCTGGCTGCACACCGGTGACGTCGTGGTCCGTCATCCCGAGCACGGCATCCGGCTGGTCGGGCGGATCAAGGACATGGTGCGACGCGGTGGCGAGAACGTCGCGAGCGTCGAGGTCGAAGCCGCCCTGGAACGAGACGACCTGGTGGTCTCGGCCGCCGTCGTCGCCGAACCCGACGGCATCCTCGGCGAGGAGGTCAAGGCCTTCGTCCAGCTGGCAACCGGCGTACCGGCCGATCGTGCGACGGCTGAGGAGATCGTCGAGCGGGCGGGCAAGGAGCTCGCCCGCTTCAAGGTGCCGCGCTACGTCGAGTTCGTTGCCGACTTCCCCCGCACCCCGTCCGAGCGCGTCAACAAGCCCGCCCTCAAGGCGCGCGCAGCAGACGATCCGGGCATCATCCACGACCTCGCCGCCCGAAGGAACTAGACATGCCGCATCGCACGTCCGAGACCGCGTTCCTCACCGTCGACACCATCAGGGACGTGGCAGTGCTGACGCTGAGCCGCCCCGAGAAGCTGAACGCCATGGACGTCGCCACCCGGTACCGGTTGGCGGCCGTCATCCGCGAGCTCGGCACCGGCGAGCGTGCGCGGGGGATCGTGCTGACCGGCGAGGGACGAGCGTTCTCGGCGGGGGAGGACCTCCAGAGCGCTCCATCCACGGACGCTGAGTTCCGTGAGGCATTCGAGAGCTTCCACGACATCACCCGGGCCATTCTCGGAACCCGGGTTCCCGTCGTCGCCGCGGTCAACGGACTCGCGGTCGGGGGAGCCTCGGAGATCACCCTGTGCTGCGACGCTCGCATCGGTACCCGAGCAACGGAGTACTACCAGCCGGAGAACGGCCGGGGCATCACGATCTCGAACGCGTCCAGCGTGCTGCTGCGGCGCGTCGTCGGGAACCACGCGATGCGCATGGTCCTCGGTTCCCCGCGCATCGGGGCCGACGAGGCCCTGCGGATCGGGCTCCTCGACGAGATCGTCGAGCCCGGGGTCCTCGTCGGCCGCGCCGTCGAGACCGTCATCGAGTGGACTCCCGAGGGAAACACGACAGCCCTCCACCTCGCTCTGCTGCGTCCGCAGGCCGAGGACGTCGAAGCGGCCTTCGCCCGTGAGGATCTCGCCGCCGGCAAGGCGTGGGAGAGCGGAGTCCTCAGTGCGGGGATCAAGGACTTCTGGTCCGACCGGGGCACCGGCGCGTAACCCTCGTGCCGGCCTCGTCACCACATTCAACAGACCAACGAGAGAAGACAGTCCGACATGATCGACACCACGGCCGCGGTACTGACCGCATTCAACGAGCCGCTCGAGCTGACCGCCATCCGGGTGGACGACCCGGAGCCGCATGAGGTGCGGGTCTCGGTCACGAACGTGGGGCTGTGCCACAGCGACCTGCACTACATGACCGGGACGGTGCCGACCGATCTGCCTGCCGTGCTCGGGCACGAGGTGGCGGGCGTGGTCGAGGCAGTCGGTTCGCAGGTCGAGGGGTTGCGCCCTGGTGACCGCGTGGTCGGCGCGCTGACTCCTTCCTGCGGCCGCTGCACCAATTGCGAGGCAGGTCACTCGACCCAGTGCCAGCGCCTGGCGGAGATCCGCCGCCGCACACGTCCGGCGTTCCAGACCACCGACGGCCTGCCGATCGAGCGGCTCGGTGCGATCGGTGCCTTCTCCCAGTACGTGCTCATGCGCGAGAACGCGCTCGTCAAGCTCCCCGACGACGTGCCGCTGCACGTCGGATGCCTCCTGGCCTGCTGCATCGTCACCGGCGTCGGCGCCGTCTTCCGCGGCGCTCAGGTGCGCCCGGGCAGCACGGTCGCGGTCATCGGTTGTGGCGGTGTCGGATCCGCCATCATCCAGGGCGCCAGGCTCGCCGGTGCCTCGGCCATCGTCGCCATCGACCTGGACGACGAACGGCTCAAGGCCGCGCGCGGCTACGGAGCCACCCACGTCATCAACGGCGGGGACGGCGACACGATCGCCGAACTCCACCGCCAGTTGGGTGAGGGGGTCGATTACTCCTTCGAAGCGGTTGGTTCGGCCCGTACCGCGGCGACGGCCGTGGCCTTACTGCGGCCGACGGGTACCGCGTGCCTTGTCGGGATCGCACCGGGTGGCACCGAGCTCAGCGTCCCGGCGTCGGACTTCTTCTTCGAGGAGAAACGGCTCATCGGCTCCTACCTGGGCTCGGGCCAGGCACGCGAGGACATCGTCCAGCTCGCACGCCTCTACCAGCAGGGACGACTGCTGCTCGACGAGATGGTTACGCGCGTCATCGGATTCGGTGAGATCAACGAGGGCTTCGAGGCGATGAAGTCCGGTGACGTGACCCGCATCGTCGCCGACCTCCAGTCGGCGACCGACGAATGAATCCAGAGGTGAGCTCCATGGCGAGCAAGGAGATCACGATGCCCCGGCCGGTGAACTACATCGCCGGCGAGTGGAGCGAATGCGAGACGGTCCATGACGCGTGGAACGTCGACCCCAACACGCGCGAACCCGTCCACCGCATGGTCACCACCGCACCCGACGATCTGGAGCGCGCGCTGCGGCACGCGGAGCTCGGGTACGACATCGGCCGCTGGGACTCCGGCGCCCGGCGTGAGCGCGCCGACATGCTCGAGCGCGCCGCCGGGATCATCGAGACCCGCGCCGAGGACATCGCACGGACGGACTCGCTGACCAGCGGCACGCCCATCAGTGTCACGCGCAAGGTCGCGGCGTTCCTGCCGGCGAGGATCCGGGCGGCGGCGTCGGACCTGGTGAACATTCCGCGCGTCACCGCGCTGGCGGCCGGCGGCCGCGACGTCCGCCTCTACAAGGTGCCGTGGGGGCCCGCGGCGATCCTCACGCCGTGGAACGGTCCGAGCTTCATCCCCGCCGCCAAGATCGCCAGCGCGATAGCGGCGGGCTGTCCCGTCATACTCAAGCCCTCGGAGCACGCGTCCAGCAGCGCGCAGATCATCGTCGAGTGCCTCGTCCAGGCGGGCCTGCCCAGCGGTGCGCTGCAGCTGGTGCACGGCACCGGCGACGTCGGCGCCACGCTGACCGCCGACTCGCGCATCAAGATCGTCTCGTTCACCGGCGGACCCGGTGCGGGCCGCGCCATCGCACGGGCCGCCGCTGAGGATTTCAAGGTTTTGCAGCTGGAGCTCGGCGGCAACAATCCGGCGCTCGTGTTGGACGATGCCGACCTCGACGTCGCCGCCGACGGCATCCTCGACGGCATGACCAAGCTCAACGGCCAGTGGTGTGAGGGGCCGGGCAAGATCCTCGCTCATCGCAGCCTGGTCGACCCGCTTCTCGAGGCGTTGACCGAGCGGATCGCCAAGCTCGTCATCGGGCACTCGCTGGACGAGGACGCCGAGATCGGCCCGGTCTCCAATGCGCCGCACTTCCAGACCCTGCAGAGCAGGATCGACGGGCTGCGTGAGCTGGGATCGACCATCCGCCAGCCCGCCCAGTTGCCCGAGCTCGACGGCTTCTTCCTGTCGCCGACTGTCGCCGCGGGCGCCGACCCCGCTGCGGCCACCGCCGAGCTGTTCGGTCCGGTCGTCTCGCTGCACGCCGTTGACTCCGACGAAGAGGCGCTGCGCGTCGCGAACGCCAACCCTTCCGGCCTCGACGCCTACGTGTTCGGCGCCGACACCGATCGGGCGATCGACGTCGGCTCCCGCATCCTGTCCGGCGAGGTACGCGTCAACGGTGCCAAGCTCGCCGACCTCGGGGACGACTCGGCGCAGAGCTTCTGGGGTCCGGCCGGCATCGGCGGCCACGGACCAGCGGAGTCGGTACGCGTCTTCTGCGGCGACCGGGTCGTCGGCGTCGACTCGCCCGACCTGCCGCTGTGACAACACCACACACGATTGGTGACAGGCCCGACCCCCGGGCCTGTCACCGGAGGTGATCACACTGTGGCGGGCGTAGATCCGAGCCGAACCGCGAGCCAGCTCTGGAGCACGGACTCGGTGATCGCCATCTGCTCCGTCGCGGCGGACCGATCCTCGTAGGTCAACCAGTTCAGGGCGAAACCGTCGGCCAAGGTGGCGATGACATAGGCGATCTGATCGATGGTTTCCGGTTCGACCGCGTGGTCCGCGGAGGCGCCGCGAAGCGCGGCGCGCACCGACTTGAGGGCTTGGTCGTACACCGCCATGCCGCGGTCTCCGTGTTGCCGCCGTGCCCAGCTGATGAGATCCAGTGTCGCGGCGGTGAAGCTGGGTGACTCGAGGTAGCACTCCATGATTCCGCGCAGGGTACGGCGAGCTGTCTCCACCAGGGTGGAGTGCGGATCGCTGTCTTCGACGACATCGCGGTACCTGCCTGCGACGAACTCGTAGACATCGGCGAAGAGGTCCTCCTTGGAGTCATAGCAGTAGTGCAGCATCGCCAGGTTCGCCTGGGCCTGGTCGGCGATCCGTCGGGTCGTCGCTCCGTCGATGCCGTAGGTCGCGATGACTTCGATGGCGGCGTTGACGAAGTCGCTACGCCGCTGCGCGGCGGAGATCCGTGGCACGAAATCCTCCCGGTGCAAGGCGTCCACGTAGTTGGACACTTGATTAAGTCAACGTCCAGCCTAGCACTGTGAGCGCGAGTGGCCGCTGATACGGGCGGGAATATTCTTAGTCAAATATCTTAGTCAGACATCTTGAACGAATGACCAACTATCCGTTAACCTATGAGCCGGATCACGAAGCCGGCGCGGCGCCGCTCCGGCGTGGGCGGAGGTCGGTTGGCAGACCGGAAAGACCTCGGAAAGAACGCCGCCTTCACCCGCGAAGGCACGACCCGAAGGAATCGATGACATGAAGGACCTGCTCTTCATGCTGGCCGATCTCTGGATGATCTTCGCCGGCTTCTACTTCGGATGGCTCTTCATCCGGCGCTACCACAACTACTTGCTGGGCCTGGAATGGATGGTCGTCGCCACGTCGGGCTCGAACTTCCTGTTCTGGGCCCTCCTCGGCGAAGACGAGGAGGGCTTCCTGTACGACATCGCGTACTTCCTCGACGCCTTCTCGCGGTCCATCGGCATCACCCTCATCCTCGTCCTGGGCCTGATGCGGGTGACGCACCGGTACAGGCCGAGCGTCAAGGTTGAGGTCGGCGTGTTCGCACTGGCCATCATCGCTGGGCTGTACCTCCAACAGTTCCGCGCAGGGGAGCTTCATGTCGGCCCGGCAACGTTCTACGTCGTGGTCAACGTGCTCACCACGTTGTTCCTGGCGTACTTCGTGTGGCGGCTGTGGAAGATTCGTGCCTACGGCCTCGCCGTCTTCGCGGGCCTGGCGACAGCGGCCGCCTCGGCGATCGCGATCACCTACGACTTCTTCCCGCTGCCGTTCGATGACGAGCACCGAACGATTTTCTACACCGCCGCAATGGCCACCTGGGGAACACAGCTGTTCGTGTACTTCCTCGCCTACCGCGCTGTGCACAACCACAACGTGGCGACAGGCAGGGAACCGTCGTCACACGAGCCCGCCGTTGTTCGGGCCTGAGCAGAGCGCCTCGCGAGGAGTAATCAGATGAAGACCGACAACGTCGAGTACACCACCTTCAGCGGCTGGGTCGATCCGCCCGTGGACGTCCTGCCTGCGCTGGCCGGCGACCTCACCTGCGATGTCGTGGTCATCGGCGGCGGTATCAACGGCATGTCGACGGCGCTACGGCTGACCGAACGCGGTCAGGACGTGGTGCTGCTGGAGGCGGAGTTCTGCGGACACGGATCCAGCTCCCGCAACGCCGGGCAGTTGGCGGGTGCGCCTGGCGGTGACCTCCAGCTGATCAACCTGTTCCACCGGAAGAAGATGCCCGGCATGATCCGGCTCGCCGAGCACGCCGCGCACCACGTCGAGGACTTCATCACCAAGCACGACATCGACTGCGACTACGAACCGACCGGCAACACCTTCGCGGCGGTGTCGCGAGGCCAGATGGGCCGGGCTCGCCGGGTGGCCAAGATAATCGAACGCGCCGGCGGCCACGTCGAGGTGGGCACGAGCGAGGAGCTCGGGATTCCGCGCGGATTCGTCGGCGGGATGCGCGAGGTGGTCGGCGGAATCATGAACCCCGGCAAGTTCACCATGGGGATGCGCCGGGTACTGGTCGACTCGTCCGCGCGGGTCTTCGAGCAGACGAAGGTCACCGACGTGACACGCGAGCGCGGTCAGGTAGTTCTCGCCACGCCGCGGGGTCAGGTGCGGGCGAACAAGGTGGTGCTGGCAACCAACGCCTTCGCCGGCGAGTGGGACATCACTCCTCCACGTCTGTCTGTGCCCATCTGGATCATCGAGATGGAGACCGAGCCGATCGACCCCGACCGCCTGGCCGCACTGGGATGGACCAGCAGGTCGGGGCTCGTGACGCAGCACGCCATCATGGAGAACTACCGCGTGACTCCGCGCAACACCATCGTGTTCGGTGTCCGTCGGCTCGAGCGAGGCACGACCTATCCACTCCCGCAGAAGACGCCCGACCCCGCGCTCGTCGAGGAACTCGCACACGCGTTCTCGACGCGATTCCCGGCCTTGGCGGACGTCGCTGTGGAGCGGACGTGGGGCGGATGGATCGCGATCACGTCGTCCTGGCTTCCGCTCGCCGGGCAGATCGACGCCAACGTTTTCTACTCGATCGCGTGCAACGGTCACGGTCTCGCGCAGGCCCCGTACGTCGGAACCCTCATCGCCGACCTGGTCGTCGATGGTGAGCGCCACGAGGATCTGGAGACCCTGTGGACCGAGAAGCCCACGTTTCCTCGTCCGATGATGATGGGCCGATTAGGACTCCGAACCATCTGGGCCGTCGACCGTTTCAACGATCTGGTCAACGGAAGCAGGCGCAACGCCCGGCGAGGAGCGCAGAAGACCACGGGACCGACGACCGCGCAGTACGACCTCTGGAGGTAGGCATGGGTGCCGCGGTGGTTGTCGACGGGTTGACCGAGTCCGTCGGCAGCTCGATTAAGACACGTGACCGGGTCCGGCGAGACGCGCCGGGCGTACCCCCGCCCTGTCGTGTGTCCGAACCTGGCCCGTCGGGGACAGGACCTGGCCCGCACGTCGGTGTTCCACAGCGAAGGCCGCGTGGTCTACTACACGCCATCAGTAGAGCACGGCGATCGTGCCGGACGCACGGTTGTGAATGTGTGGGAAGCGAAGGAGACCGGGTTGCCTCGTCGCATACCGTTCCGGCCTCGTGGTCGCGGGCCCTGTGCGGCCGGTAACCGCGAGGCGGGACGGGGGTCGCGGGGCGTTTGTGCTCGCGGCACGAATACAGCCTGAATATTCGGTCCGGCCGCCTATTACCCGGCTCACGTTCCCGCTCCTACGCTCGGCCGACCGCCGAGGGTTCGCGTGCCTGCGTAAGGCGCAACACGCCGCGCTACGCAGGGGACGCAGAGGATGCGCCAGGCAGGAACGAAGGTCGGATGACACCTGTGGACAGGGACGAGCGATCGCAGGCGGTGCACAGGGAAGCGCATCGCCTGCCCGGTGCACGAGCAGTGTGTGCAGAGTTAAGGAGCCAGTCGACGTGAACGTAACGGGTGCGTCACACCGCCCGGCTCGCCGCGAGTCAGGGGCGAGTCCTGAACCCATCGACGTCGCATCCATCGTGCGAGGTGCCTCCACCGCATTCACCATCCTGGTCATCGGTGGCCTGATGACCGTGGTCGTGGCGGGTGCGGTACCGGTGCTGGGTTACGTATGGCTGCCGGTTGTCGCGGCGGTCGCCTTCGCGGTAGCGGGCTGGCGTGCGACGACACCGTCCAGCCCTGTGCTGCAGGGAGCACTGGCCGCGCTGGGCGGTTACCTGCTGGCGTTGCCCCTCGTGCTGTTCGGGACCGGGGAGATCGACCCCGTACAGGTCTCGTCGACAGTGCTGACGGCGGTGGTGGTCGGGACAGCGGCGGTCCTGCTCCGGCGGTTCGATTACCGGCGTCGTGCGCGAGGAGCCGCATCATGACCGAGAGTACGAAACGCACCGAGCACACTGGACATTCCTCGCGAGCGGCGCGGAACCGTGCGAGCTCGAAATGGTCGGCGACCGTCCAGTCGCCGGTGGTGGAGGCCGGTGAGATCGTGCGCTTCGGTGCGCGTGTCGTCGGTTCGGCTGTGCGGCACCCCCGCGGGTACTGGGGCGAGGTGCGCGACCAGATGTACGAGATCGTCAAGCTGTGCTGGATCCCGCTGGTGATCTCGACGGTCGCGTTCGGTTACGGTGCTCCCGGTCTGCAGGGGTTGAACCTGTTCAGCCTGTTCGGGATACCGGAGCGGCTCGGCTCGTTCTTCGTCATGGCCAGCGTGCGCGAGTTCGCGCCGTGGATCAACGCCATGGTGGTGGCCGGTGTCGTCGGTACCGCGATCACGGCGGACCTGGGCGCGCGCAGGATCCGTGAGGAGATCGACGCCACGCAGGTGCTGGGTATCGACCCGATCCGCACGCTGATCGTGCCGCGCGTGGTGGCGTTGACGCTGATGACGGGGTTGCTGGTGTTGCCGGCGCTCGCGTTCGGTGTCGTGGGCGGTTACATCGCTGCCGTGCATGTCGGCGGTGCGAATCCGAGCGTGTTCGTGGACAACTTCTTCGTCAACGCCACGACCACCGACATGTGGGGCACGGTCGTCAAGTGCGGGCTGTTCGGGCTGATCGTGGGCGTGGTGTGCTCGTACAAGGGGTACCGGGCCAGTGGGGGGCCGATCGGTGTGGGGCGCGCCGTGAACCAGGGAGTCGTGATCGCGTTCGTGGCGATCTGGATCTTCAATGCCGTGTACACGACGATCCTGCTCGGGCTGAACCCGGATATGCAGGTCTTCCGGTAGGGGGCGGGCGCGATGAGTATCGACGAACCGAACCGCGGCGAGGGCCGCACCGGGGCCGCCAGGGCGCAGGTCCCCCAGCCGGAGGACGTGCGGGTGACCGTCAGCGGCACCGTGGACAAGGTCCGGCAGGCGATCGGTACCGGCGGCGAGATCGCGCGGTTCGCGATCCGGACCCTGCGTGCGCTGCCCGATCTGCGGCATCACACCAGCGAGGTGTTCCACCAGACGGGGATCCTGATCCTGTCGACCGGGTTGATCCTGTGGCTGATGCAGTTCGTGATCGGCTACCAGTGCGGTCTGGAAGCCAAGTACGTGCTCGACCAGATCGGTGCGCCGCTGTACTCGGGGGTGTTCAACGCCTGGTGCGCGATCCGGGAGATGGCGCCCTACATGTGGGGCTACATCGTGGCGGCCAAGATCGGCTGCGGGCTCGTGGCGGAGATCGGGTCGATGCGGATCTCCGAGGAGATCGACGCGATGGAGGTCATGGGGGTCAGGTCGCTGAGCTACCTGGTCGGGACCCGCGTGGTGGCCGCGTGGATCGCGATCCCGTTCCTCTACACCGTCGGTCTCGGGGTGATGTACGTCGGCGAGTACCTGGTGACGGTGGTGATGCTGGGCGGGGTCTCCGCGGGCGGGTACTCCTACATCTTCTGGCTGTACCAGACCCCGAGCGACTTCGTGTTCTCCATGCTCAAGGTCATGGCGATGAGCACGGCGATCGTGTTCGTGGGCTGCTACTACGGCTACCACGCCCGCGGCGGCCCGGTCGGGGTCGGCAAGAACACCGCGAAGTCGATGATGCTGAACATGGTCCTGATCCACATCATCGGGTTCTCCGGCACCGCCCTGTTCTGGGGTGCCGCCCCCAACGCGCCGATAGCGAACTGAGCATGTCCGGCCGCAAAGACGATTTCGAGGAGCTGACCGTGAGCGAGCAACCAGCCGCGCAGATCGACGTCGCCGACAGCGCCCGCGTGTCGGGCGAGGTGGCCATGACCAAGAGCGGCCGCCTGCTCAACGGCAACGGCGAGCACACCATGGCGGTATCGGACCTGCACAAGTCCTTCGGCGACACTGCTGTGCTGCGCGGGGTGAGTCTGGACTTCGCTGACGAGGCTGTGACGACCATTCTCGGCCCGTCCGGGACCGGTAAGAGTGTGTTGATCAAGCACCTTGTCGGGCTGCTGGAACCGGATGCCGGTGAGGTGCGGGTCTTCGGGCAGGACATCTGGAGTATCAGCGAGGCCGAGCGCTACGAGATCCGCAAGCGGTTCGGGGTGCTGTTCCAGGACGGCGCATTGTTCGGGTCGATGAACATCTACGACAACGTGGCGTTCCCGCTGCGTAAGCACACCGACATGACCGAGGATGCCATCGCCGAGGCGGTGATGCCCGCGATGCAGGAGGTGGGGCTGGAAGCGGCGCTGTCGCGCTACCCGCCGGAGATCTCCGGGGGAATGCGCAAGCGGGCCGGGTTCGCGCGGGCGCTGGTGACCAATCCGGACATCGTGCTGTTCGACGAGCCGGACTCGGGGCTGGACCCGGTGCGTACCAGCCTGCTGTGCGACCTGATCCTGCAGGTGCATCGCGAGCACGGCGGCACCTACCTGCTGGTCACCCACGACATCAGCACGGCGAAGAAGGTCAGCGACTACGTGGGGCTGATCTGGAAGGGCGAGGTCGTGCACTACAGCGGAGCCGAGGAGGCCTTCGCCTCCCAGGACCCGTTCGTGCGGCAGTTCCTCGCCGGGGACTCGGCCGGACCGTTGGGAATGGACTGAGCATATGCGTGGACTCGCGATAGCCGGTGTGGTGGCGGTCGCGGCCGCCGCGGGAACGGCCGCGGTGGCGGCAGGCGACGACGGCTACGAGGTGGACGTGGTGCTGCCGTCGGCGACCAACCTGATTCCCGGTGGGGACGTGCTTGTCGAGGGGCACGAGGCCGGAACGATCGCCGACATCACCCCGGATGAGGGCCAGGCACGGGTCAGCCTCGCGATGGATGAGGAGTTCGCGCCGCTGCATTCGGGGGCGGTGGCCACGGTCGAGTGGCGGGCGGTGCTCGGTGAGCGCAGGGTGGCCATCGAGGACGGCCCTGACGACGGCGCGGAGATCCCGAGCGGGGGCATGCTCGAGGGCGCGATGCCGCAGCCGATGGAGATCGACCAGGTGCTCGCGGCGCTGGACGAACCCACCAGGCAGCGGGTCAACGACCTGCTGCACTCGCTGCAGGGCACCCTGGATGACAACGAGGCCCCGCTCAACGACACCCTGCGTTCCTCGGGCCCGGCGCTGGAGGCGCTCGGCGAGGTGCTGCGGGGCCTCGGCACCGACGGACCGGCGATCGAGCAGCTGGCGATCCGGCTCGAGGAGCTGACCGGCACGCTCGCGCAGCGCGAGGGCCAGGTCACCGACATCGTGGACGGCCTGTCGGCGATGTCCGAGGACGTGGCCGCGCAGCAGGAGGAGCTCGGCACCAGCCTGGACCGGTTGCCGGGCACGCTGCGGCAGGCCAGGTCGACCCTGGAGCGCCTACCGGGCACCGTGGACGAGACCGTCCCGCTGCTTGAGGACCTCGAGCCCGCGACCTCGCGGTTGCCCGGGGTGGCCGAGAAACTGCGCCCGGTGTTGCGCGACCTGCGCCCGCTGGCAGGCGAGCTGGGCCCGACACTGGACTCGGCAGAGGTCCTGCTGCAGGACACTCCCGGACTGCTGGACAGTGCCGGAGCCGTGCTGCCACGAGCCACCTCGGCGGTGTCCGATGTGCAGCCCGCGCTGGAGTTCCTGCGCCCCTATACCCCTGAGCTGGCCGGGCTGGTGTCCAACTGGAACTCCGCGCTGGGCAACTACAACGAGCAGGGCCGGTTCGGGCGTATTCAGGCCACGTTCGGCACGCCGAGCGCCAACGTCAATCCGGGCGCCGAGCTTCCGGGGATGTCGGTGAACGAGCGGCCGCGCCCGGGTGAGCCGGTGGGTCAACCGTGGACCGACGCCAGTGGGAGTGGGATGCGATGAGTGGCCTGACACGCGCGATCGGACGGGTGCGGCAGCGCGCCTCGGCGCGGGCGGTGGCGGTCGCCGCCGCAGGCGCTCTCGGCCTGACCGCAGGCGTCACGGGGATGGCGCACGAGACCGATGGTGGTGACCACCTGCTGCTGACCGCCGAGTTCGCCGACGCCAGCCCGCTGCTGAGTGGCAGCGAGGTGCAGGCGCACGGGGTCAGCGTGGGTGAGGTCGCCGGTATCGAGGTCGGTGACGACGACACCGCGCGCGTCGGGGTGCGGCTGGGCAGCGCCGCGTTGCCGGTGCACCGCGATGCCCGGCTGACCGTGCGCGCGGTGAGCCTGCTCGGTGAGCGCTACCTCGAGCTCGACCGGGGTGACCCGTCCGAACCGGTGTTGCGGCACGGGGCGACGATCCCTGTGGAGCAGACCGGGCAGGCGGTCGACCTCGATGAGGTGCTCAACACCATCGACGAGCCCACGGGGGAGGGGCTGGCCGCGCTGGCCACCGTGCTGGGTGAGGGTATGCGCGGCAACGGCGCCAACGTCGACGAGACGATCCGGGTACTGGCCGACGCGATGGACGACACCGGTGAGCTGGCAGGCGTGCTCGCCGAGCACAACGAGCTGCTGTCCCGCATGATCGACAACGTGCGGCCGGTTGCCGCGTCGCTGGCCGAGGACGAGGGAAAGACCCTGGACGGGCTGCTGGAGTCGACCCTGCAGCTGACGGACGCGGCCTCGTCCCGGCAGGAGGAGCTGCAGGAGTCGGTATCCGAGCTGCCGGCGACGCTGGAGCAGACCGAGGCGAGCCTGGAGCGGCTGAACGCGGCCGCGAACGAGACCACCCCGACCCTGGAAGAGGTCCGTCCCGTTACCGAGGACCTCGAGGTGATCAGCAAGGAGATCTCCTCGTTCGCCGAGACGGCGGAACCGGCACTGGCCAGCACCGAGCCGGTCCTGGATCGGGCGGTCGAGTTGCTGGATGAGGCCGGGCCGGTCGCCGAGGAGCTGCGCGAGGCAGGTCCGGACCTGCGATCGGTGGCCGCTGATGCGGAGCCGGTCGTGACCGAGCTGGCGAACGACTTCGACGAGGTGCTCGACTTCGTGCGCAACTGGGCGCTGACCACCAACGGGCATGACGGGCTGTCGCACTACTTCCGCGCGCACCTGGTCCTGGATCCGACCGAGTTCACCGGGCCGGACCTGGGCCTGCTCGGCAGCGAGGAGGCGGCCGAGGGTGACGAGGCAGGCGAGCAGGGCGATGCCCTCGAGGATGCCGGAGACCTGGCGGAGGAGGTGCCCGGCGGGCTGCTGGAGCCGTCCGGCGACGGCGAGAACGACGGCAGCGCCACAGGGCTGAGCCAGGAGCAGGAGCGCGGAGCGCTGGACTTTCTGGTCGGAGGTGAGCAGTGATGAGACGCGCGGTGCGTGAGCGCAGGCGCTCGCTGGCGCTCGGTACGGTCGCGATCCTGCTGCTGGTCGGTAGCGCGTTCTTCGCCGTCAACGCCCAGCACGGGATGCCGGGGACGACCGAGCTGTCGGTGCGGGCGGCGTTCTCCGATGTCGGGTCGCTGCGCGTGGGTGACGACGTCCGGATCAGCGGCGTGCGGGTCGGGCGGGTGGCCGGTATCGAGGTCGGGGACCAGCGGGCCCTCGTCGACCTCGCGCTGACCGACGTGGACACGGTCTACCGCAACGCCGAGGCGGCCACCGCCTCGGTCGGGGCGCGCTCGTCGCTGGGCCAGCGGTACGTCTCGCTCAACCCGGGGACGCCGGACGCCGGTGAGCTGGGCGATGACGAGGTCCTCGAGGCCGCCGAGACCGCGGGAGCGCAGGAGCTGACCGAGCTGTTCGACGTCTTCGACGAGCCGACCCGCGATGCGCTCGGCTCCTCGCTGCGCGAGGTCGGTGGCGGCATGGCCGGGCACAGCGCCGACGTGCACGACGCGCTGCAGGCCCTGCCCGCGGCCCTGCCGGACATCGCCGCGATCTCGCGCTCCCTGACCGCCGACGGCGGGAGCGACACCGTGGCCATGCTCTCGGCGGCGGACTCGCTGTCCGCGCGGTTCGCCGAGAACCACCGGCAGCTGGCCGACCTGACCGCCCAGCTGGACGAGACGCTGGCGGCGCTGGCTGTCGACAAGGGGCAGCCGCTGGCCCGGACGCTGGAGAGCGCACCGGGTACGATGCGCGCGGCACGCTCTGCTTTGTCCGCACTGGACGGTCCGCTGGCCGACACCGAGCACGCGATGGCCGCGTTGCGGCCGGGCGCGACCGCCCTTGCCGAGGCGACCCCGGACGTGCGCGGCGTGCTGCGGGAGAGCAGGCAGCCGCTCGGCACGTTGCCGGGAGTGGCCGAGCAGGCCGAACCCGCCGTCGAGGACCTCACCGGGGTGTTCGCCGACGCGCGCCCGGTGGCGCCGCAGCTGACCTCGGCGGTGTCGGACCTGCGCGACCCGCTGCAGGTGCTCGAGCCCTACGCGCCACAGGTGCCCGGCTGGTTCACGGGCATGAAGCGGGTGCTGTCCGACGGGGACCAGAACGGCAACTGGCTGCGGTTCGCGATCGTCGGCGAGGCGCAAAGTGTCAGCGGCGCCGCGGATCCGGTCCTGGAGGACCCGACGGTGGCCCGGGACCCGTACCCGGAACCGGGCGAGGCCGATGTCCGCAAGCAGCCGGTCCTGCCGGAATCGGGGGAGTGAGGTGAGTATGGCAGCACGCAACAGCGGCGTCCTCGCGAGCGTGGCGCGCTCCCCTGTCCGGATCGGTGTCGTACTGATCGTCGTTGTCGTGGCCGCGTCCGTCGCGCTGTTCTACAAGCAACCCATCACCACCGTGCTCTCCTCGGGGGAGAAGATCACGGTGCACTTCGACCGCGCGTACGGCCTGGAACCCTATGCCTCGGAGGTCAAGGTCTCCGGTGTGGAGGTGGGCACGGTCACCGGGGTCGATCGCGTCGGCGAGGACGACACCGCCGTGGCGGTCAAGGTCGAGCGGTCCGCGCTGGAGAAGCTGGGATCGCAGCCGTCCGCCGCGATCCGGCCGACCACCCTGCTGGGCGGCAACTACTACGTCGACCTGGCCACAGGGGGCCTCGAGGGCGAGTTCGACGGCGTGATCCCGACCGAGCGTACCGAGACACCGGTCGAGCTCGGCCAGGTCGTCAACGACCTGCAGCCGGACACCCTGGAGGCGCTGCAGGGGGTGGTTCCGCGGCTGGACCACACACTGGGCAGCGAGGAGTCGCGGTCGGCGATCGACGAGTTGCTGGAGTCGGCGCCCGACACCATGGAGCCTGCGGGCGAGGTGCTGGACGCGGCGCGCGGCACCGAGCCGGCAACGGACCTGCCGGAACTGGTGGGTGGGCTCGAGTCGGTCGGTGCGGTACTCAACGAGCAGGACGGCCAGTTGGAATCCATCGTGGACAACATGGCCACCACGAGCCGGGTGCTCGGCGAGCGCTCGGCGGATATCGGCCGGACGGTGGAGCGGCTGCCGACGGCGCTGGCCGCGACCGAGTCCGGCCTGAAGCATCTGGACGGCTCGCTGGACACGCTCGAAGCCACGGCGGACGACCTGCGGCCGCTGGCGGGCAGGCTGAACGACACGCTGGACACCTTGGAGCCTGTGCTGGTCACCGCGCGTCCGGTGGTGCGGGACCTGCGGGAGCTGATGGGTGAGACGCGCCCGCTCGTGGACGACCTGATCCCGGCCACCCGCGCGCTTACCCGCTCGCTTGAGGACGTGCGCGGCCCGGTGATGGACCGCGTGGACGGCCCGATCACCGAGAACGTGCTCTCCGACTGGCACGGCAGCGGCCCCTACGAGGGAGGCGGCGCCGACCGGCCCTTCTACAAGGAGCTGGGCTACATGTTCTCCAACTTCGGCGCGGCGATCTCCACCACCGACGCCAACGGGGCGGCCATCGGGTTCCACGTCGGGTTCGGGACGGACTCGGTCGCCGGGATGCCGGTCAGCCTGACCCGGCTGTTCGAGCACCTGACGGGCCTGACCGAGGAGGTACCACGATGACGGCGCGGACGAACCGGGTGCGGGTGCTGTGGCAACGGGTGCGCACCGAGCCGAAGCTGGGCCGCAACCTGCTCGCCCTCGGTGTTGTCGTGGCCATGGGCCTGGGGGTCGGCGGCTACATCCTGGGCAACCAGGGTGCCGGCGTGCTGGCGTGGCCGTGGGAGGAGCGGCTGCATTTCAGCGCGGAGTTCGAGGAGGCCTCCGCGATCGCCCCGGGACAGGGCCACGAGGTGCGGATCGCGGGCGTGCCAGCCGGGGCGATCGAGGCCGCGGAGGTCACCGAGGACGGGTTGGCCGAGGTGGAGCTGTCCGTCGAGCCCGAGCACACGATCTACGACAACGCCGAGCTGGTGCTGCGTCCCAAGAGCCCGCTCAACGAGATGTACGTGGCCATCGATCCCGGTGGCCCGCCAGGGGAGGAGCTCTCCGGCGGGGAGACGTTGCCGGTGGCAAACACCAAGCGCCCCGTGCAGTTCGACGAGGTGCTGGGACACCTCGACGGCGACACGCGGGACGCGATGGCGGCGCTGATCGTCGAGACCGACACCGCTCTGGCCAACGCTCCCGAGGAGCTGTCCGGCGGGCTCTCGGCAACCGACCGGGTGCTCGAGGAGCTGCGCCCGGTGGTGGAGTCGCTGCGGGAGCGCAAGGACAAGGTTGCCGAGCTCATCAGCGCCCTGTCCACGATCTCGGAGACCGTCGGGAAGAACGACCAGCGGCTGGTCGCCATCGCCGACACGCTCGAGCAGACCCTGCGCGGCCTCGGTGAGCAGGACACCCCGCTGGAGGAGTCGCTGCGGCGGCTGCCCGGCGTGACCGAGACACTGACCGAGGCGATGGGCAGCGTCGAACGGCTCAGCGGCGAGCTCGACCCGACGCTGGAGAACGTGCACGCCGCTGCCGAGCCGCTGTCGGCGGCCCTGGAGGACCTCGACCCGGCTCTGGAACGCGCGGGCAGCGTGACGGAGAAGGCCAGTCCCGTCGTGGATCGGGCGGGTCCCGTGGTGGAGGACCTGCGGCCGGCCGTCGCGGACACGCGCGAGGCCCTGCCGGACGTCAACCGGATGACCGCCCACCTCGACCCGGTGACGTCAAGCCTGGTTCCCCGGCTGGACGATGTGAACGCCTTCGTCTACAACACCAACTCGGTGGCAAGCGTCCATGACGGTAGCGGCCCGATCGTGCGCGGGGTCGCGCAGCTGTCGCCCAGCTCGATCCCGCTGCTGGACAACCTGTCGCCGTCCGACGAGGAGCGAGAGTAGAGCACGCCATGACGATTCCCCACACCTTGATGCGCCATATCCGGCTCGGTGTCGTGCTGGCGTTCGTGACGGCCTGCGTGCTGCTGTTCGCGTTCCTGTGGACCAGCTCCGGCGGCCGGATCCCGCTGGTCAGCGACGAGGGCTACCGTGTGTCGGCCTCCGTGCCGCACGTGTCCAACCTCGCCGAGAACGCCGACGTGATGGTGGCAGGCACCCCGGTCGGCGAGGTCGTCGAGATCGAGCCCGCAGGTGACCGGGCGCGGGTGGTGATGCAGCTCGGCGAGCGGGCCACGCCGGTGCACGAGGGCGCGACCCTGCGCGTGCGGTCGAAGACGCTGCTGCAGGAGACGTTCCTGGAGATCACCGACGGGGACGGTGCCGCCCTGCCGAACGGCGCCGCGCTGCCCGCGGATGCGGCGAGCCAGGAGGTCGATCTCAACGACGTGCTCGACGACCTCGACGAACCCGCGAGGGACGCGCTGGCAGGCAGCGTGCGCTCCCTCGGCGCGTCCACCGAGGACAGCCAGGAGAGCATCTCGCGCGCGCTGACCGGCCTCGGACACATCGGCAGGGACGGTGGCACCGCGGTCGACGCGCTGGCGTCGCAGTCGGACTCGCTGGAACGGTTGACCGGCAACACCGCGCAGCTGCTCGAGGCGCTCGACACCCGGCAGGGGCAGATCGCCCGGTTGGTCGACGACGCGGACACCGTCACCCGGGCGACCGCGGAGGGTAGCGAGCAGCTCGAGACGGTCATGCGCGAGCTTCCCGGCGTGCTCGATGCCACCCGGGAGGCCACAGACGACGTCACCCGGCTGTCGGAGGCCCTCGGCCCGGTCGCGGCCGACCTCACCGAGGCCGCACCCGAGCTCACCGCCGCCCTCGAGGAGCTACCCGCGACCGCACACGACCTGCGGGCGCTGCTGCCCCCGCTGGACGGCACACTCGAGGCGGCACCGGACACCCTCACCCGGGTGCCGACCGTCTCCGGGCACGCGCGCGAGCTGCTGCCGGAGGTTCAGGTGGCGCTGGCGGACGTGAATCCGATGCTGTCCTACCTGCGTCCCTACGGGCGCGACCTCGCCGGGTTCCTCACCACCACCGAACCGGCAGCGGCGCTGGCGCCCAACGGGTGGCTGGCCCGGCTGCAGCCGTTGTTCAACGAGAAGTCGCTGCGCGGGTTGCCGCTGGATACCAACGAGATTGTGGACCGCAAGAACCCGTATCCTGCGCCGGGCTCCGCGGAGGATCCGGGGCCGTTCACCGGCGAGTACCCGCGGGTGGAGCGCGAGGAGAGCCCCGATGACAACTAGTGGTGCCGCGCCTCGTCGCGCCGTGCCGGGTGCGCGCCGGCCGCGCGGGGACGGGACGCGTTGATGGGTTCTGCGGCTCGCGTGGCGAGCGGCCTGCGTGCCAGGGTGCGGCGTCCGCGCAGGCGCACGATGCTGGCAGCGGGTGCGTTGCTGCTGGTCGCCGCGTTCCTGCTCGGCGGGCTGGCCCAGGTGCGGCTGGAGACGAGCATGGACTCGTTCCTGCCGGCCCGGGACGAGGCCGTGCGTGACCTCCAGGAGGTCGGTGCCGCCTTCGGTGGCGAGCCGGTCGTGGTGCTGCTGGAGGGTGACGAGCCGGGCCGGCTGCTCGGTGAGGGCAACGCGGGCCCGCTGATGGGCCTGGAGGGTGAGCTGGCACAGCTGCCCGATGTGGCGGTGACCTACGGCCCGGCGACGTTGCTCAACCAGGTGGCCGGGCGGATGCAGGACCTGCTGGCCGAGCTGTCCGGCAGGCGGGACTCGCTGGCCGAGCACGCCGAGCAGCAGGCGCTGGAGGACGGGGCTTCGCAAGAGGAGGCCGCCCGGGCCGGGCAGCGTGCCGTCGAGGAGTTCAGCGCTCGCTACGGGGGCCTGGTTGTCGATGCCATGCCCGCGGGCCTGCCCACCCTGAACAATCCCGACTTCGCTCACCGGGTCGTCTTCGACGATGCCGGCGAGCCGCGGGAACAGTGGCGGTTCGTCGTCCCGACACCCGAGTCCGTGGCCATTCTGGTGCGCCCGCGCGCCGGGCTGGACGAGGCCGCTACCCAGCGGCTGGTGCAGCGGGTGCGCGGGGCGGTCGACGACGCCGGGGTCGATGCCGCCGAGGTGACCGTCTCGGGCGTGCCCGCGGTGGCCTCGGCGCTCGGTACCCAGGTGCGCAGCGAGATCCCGCTGCTCGGCGGGGTCGCTGTGCTGCTGGTGACCGGCTGTTTCCTGCTGGTTCCCTGGACGTCCTGGCGGTACCGGGCCCTGCCGGTGGCGAGTGCGCTGCTGGCGATCGGGCTGACGCTGGCGGCGTTCGGGTGGGCCCAGCGGCCCCTGTCGCTCGGCGTGCTGGCGTTTCTGACCGTGTTGCTCGGCACGGCCGCCTACTACCCGACATACCTGGCGCAGCGCGTCTCGGCCCGCACCGTGGCGGCGGTGGTGGCGGCGACCTCGGCCAGCTTCGCCACCCTGCTGCTGTCCCCGTTGCCGTTCGTGCGCGACCTGGGCCTGATGCTGTCGGTGGGCGTGCTGGTCTCGGCGGCGACCGGCCTGGTGCTGCTGCGGGTGGCGCGGGCAGGTGCCCGCGAACCGGCCACGGACGGTGCCTCCGCACCCGCCGGCCCGGCGCCACCGGCTCGCAGGTCACCGTCGGTTCCCGCGAGGGCAGGGGCCCTCGCGGGTGCGATCGCGGTCGCCGCGGCCGGGTGGCTGGCGCTGCCGGGAATGGAGCTGGACAGCAGCATGGAGCGCTTCGCCGAGGGGCTGCCCGCGCTGGACGATGCCGACACGGTGGCGTCGGTGCTCGGCTCGCGCGGGGAGGTGGCCGTGACCCTGACCGGGGACGAGGTACGTACTCCCGAGACGCTGGACTGGAGCAGGCAGGCGCAGAACGCGCTACTGGCCGCGCACGGCGACCGGCTCACCCCGGTGGTCACCCCGCCGATGGTGCTGCCGTTCCTCGGTGCCGATCCCACCGGAGAGGAGGTATCGGCCGCGTTACGGCTGCTTCCGCCGTACCTGACCGGGGCGGTGTTCCGCGGCGACGGCGGGATGGCGCTGCTGAGTTTCGGCGTGGACACCCTCGACGCAGGAGAGCTGCGCGTGCTGCGCGACGAGCTCACCGGCCTGGTGCCCGACCCGCCCGAGGGGTACGAGACCGCCGTGACCGGCCTGCCCGTGGCGATCGCCCGTGCCCACGAGCTACTGTCGGACAACCGCCTGTGGAGCAACCTGGCCGGCATCGCCGCGGCGAGCCTGGTGGTGGCGATCGCGTTGCGGCGCCGCGCCGACGCGCTGCGGGCCGCGCTGGCCGCCGGTATCGCCACCGGTGCCGGCCTGCTCGCGCAGCAGCTGGCCGGGATCGCGCTCAGCCCGCTGACCGTGGCCCTCGGAGCGCTGACCGCCGCGGTCGGCTGCGAGTTCGCGGTACTACTGTCGGAGGCGTCCCGGCGCGGCGATCCCGCGCTGCGGCGCTCGGTGCTGCTGGCCACCGCCACCTCGATGGCCGGCTATGCCGTGCTCGCCCTGTCCGATCTGGCCGCCATCGCCGAGTTCGGCCTGGTCCTGGCAGGGGCGGTCGCGCTGTCCCTGGCAGCAGCGGCCTGCGTGACCTGGGCCTGCCCACCACGCGAGACCCCCAGCGCACCCCGGCACACCGCAGTGGCCACCGAGACCGTAGGGGCATCGACATGACCACCGGAGAAGAACCACCCACCGGTCCGCGCGACGACGGCGGCAACGAGAACAGCGCAGGCAAGGGCGATACGCAGCCTGCCGAGGAACACGCCGAGACCGAAACCGGCGCCGAGACCGGCGCCGAGACCGGAACCGCGTCCGACGCCGGGACCGTGTCCGACGCCGGGACCACCCGCGGGCTGCGCAGGCTGGTACCGGCCGGCAGGCGCGCGCGGAGCGTGCTGGTGGTGGCGCTGGTGCTGGTCCTTGTGCTGAGCGGCTCCGCGCTGTGGCTGGGCAGCGGCCGGTCCCTGGCCGGCCTGCAGTCCGGGCAGGGCGTGCTCTCGTTCCTGCCGGTGCGCCTGCCCGGCGGGGTGGCGTTCGAGGCAGGCGGGCGCCGGGTGACCGAGACCGAGCTGGAACAGCGCATCGAGGTACTGGGCGCGCTGTACGGGATCACCCCGCCCGAGGAGGAAGCCGAGCGCGACCGGTTCCGGCGGGACACCGCCAAGTCCTACGCGGTGAGCCTGATCCTCGAACGCGAGGCCGACGAGCGTGACATCGCCGTCTCCGGCAAGGAGGCCCGCGACACCCTCACGTCCTTCATCGAACAGGAGCTCGGGGAGGGGCAGGAGGCCTACAACCAGTTCATCGACACGCTCGGCCAGGAAGGCGCCACCGAGCAGGCGGTGCTCGACGAGATCACACGGCAGCTCGAGCTCGGCGAGCTGTTCAACACCGTCACCGAGGACCACCGCCAGGTCGGCAGGCAGCGGCTCGAGGAGGCCTTCCAGCAACGCCGGGACGAGCTGGGCGTGCCGCAGACCCGCGAGATCCGCAACATCGTCGTCGACAGCGAAGCAGCTGCCGAGGACGTCATCGCGCAGCTCGAGTCGGGCGCCGACTTCGCCGAGCTCGCCCGGGAGTCCAGCCTGGACGGCAGCACCCGCGAGGACGGCGGCGACCTCGGCAGGCTCAGCAAGGACCAGCTCGAGAAGGAGTACGGCCAGGCCGCATTCAGCGCCGAGGAGGGCGAGGTGTTCGGCCCCGTACACAACGACTACGGCTGGAACGTCGGCCGCGTCGACAACGTCCACCCCGCCGAGGAGGCCACCTTCGACGAGGTCGCCGAGGACCTGCGCGCCCAGCTGCAGAACGAGCAGACCCTGAGTGCATGGCGTGACTGGCTCGCCGAGCGCATCCGCGCCGCCGACGTCGTCTACGCCGACCAGTACCGCCCCGACGACCCCGACGCGCCGCCGAACCTCGAACCCGGCCCCGGTGACCAGCAGCGAGTACAACCCCGGCAACCGGACCCCGACGGCGAATGAACACCCTCATCCTCACCGCCATGGCCGCGATCCTGGTCGCCCTCGGCACGTGGGGCATCCGCCACGCACCACGGCTGGCACCTGCCGCACTTCCCGGACAGGAACGCAGGCACCGGGCACGCGTACTCCGCCGCGGCGGCATCGCCTGCCTTGTCGCGGCCACACTCCTGCTGGCCGCAGGCGCACACGCCCTGCTGACCGCAGCATGACACCGTGCGGGAAACGACGGACGGCACTGCCGAGGCATGCGGGCTTCCACCGCGACGGGACCGACCGTACTATTGGCAGACGTTCAATGCTGTACACGCGCATGGAAGGCCGTTCGTAGTGGACCGTTCCGCTGAGGTCGACGGGCAGATCGCGGCCCTTGCCGCGCAACTCAACGGCGAGCTCGCGTCGTTGACCGCTGCCGTACGCGACCGCCTGGCGACCGAGGTCGACCAGCTCGGCGGGGACGAGCGTCTGATCAACCTGCTCGGTGCCAGTGTCGAGGCGAACATCGACACCGCCCTGCACGTGCTGCAGCACGGCATCGACATCGGCAGGATCGAGGCGCCGTCGGCGGCCGTCGAGTACGCGAAGCGGCTGGCCCAGCACGGGGTCGCCGTGGACGCGCTGATCCGGGCGTACCGGCTCGGCCAGGACACGTTCCTCCGCCGGGCGTTCGAGCTCCTGCCGTTCGGCGACGAGGAGCTCATCGCCGCGGTGTCGCAACGCCTGGTCGCCCTGACGTTCGCCTACGTCGACAGGGTCTCGCAGCAGGTCGTCGCCGTCTACGAAGAGGAACGCGAGCGCTGGCTGCAGAACAGGGACGCGGTCCGAGCCGCGCACATCCGCAGGCTGCTCGGCGAGGACGGCATCGATATCGCGGCGACCGAGAAGACGCTCGGTTACCGCCTCACAGGGCGTAACCATGCCGGCGTCGTACTCTGGTTCACCGAGGACAAGGGCCTGGACAGCCCGGTGGCGGTGCTGGAGGCATCCGTGCGGCGGCTGGCGGAGCGTATCGGCTGTATCGCCCGCCCGCTCTTCGTGCCCTGTGATGCCACCAGCGGGTGGGCGTGGCTACCCGTGTCCAGGGACGTAACCGAGGTGAACGGCGAGATCGTCAGGTCCGTGACAGAGGACGGCGATACATCCCTGCGCGCCGCTGTGGGGCGGCCTGCTGTGGGGCTGGACGGGTTCCGGGCCACGCACCGGCAGGCGGTCCAGGCGCAGTCGGTCTCGCTGATCGCAGGCCGGGAGGCGCGCACCGTGGTCAGCTTCGACGAGACGGGACCGATCGCGTTGATGTGTACCGATCTCGCGGCGACGCGCTCGTGGCTGATCGACACGCTCGGTGCCCTGGCGATCGACGACGCCCCGCACGCCCGGATGCGTGAGACGCTGCGCGTGTTCCTGTCCGAGGGGGGTAGTTATGCTGCGGCCGCAGGCAGGCTCAACCTGCACAAGAACTCCATCCAGTACCGGATCAGGAAGGCCGAGGACGAGCTGGGCCACTCTGTCCGGGAGAAGCGGTTGCACGTCGAGCTGGCGCTGAACGTGTGTCACTGGCTCGGCCCGGCGGTACTGCGCCCACGCTGATCCCGTCGGCGCGTTCCGCGGCCGGGTATTGTGCCTCGAGCACGACGCGGGCGCGAAGTTTCGTTCCCCGCGCCCGTTACCGGCGCTTGCCGCGCGTTCCTACGCTCGTCCGAACACGATGCGGGTTCGCCCCGAACCAACGAGCCGGACGAGGGTGGAGGAACGTTATGCACTGGTCGGTGCTCCCGGACATACGCGCGGGCGAGAATCCTGCTGCGCCCTGCCTGGCGGGAAACGGCACGGAGCTGACCAACGAGGACTTCCTGCTGCGGGTCCGTCGCGCCTGTGCGGCGTTGCGCGACCGGGGAGTCGGTGCGGGTGACGTCGTCGCGCTGATGATGCCCAACCGCATCGAGTTCGTCGTCGCGATGTTCGCGGCATGGCGGCTCGGCGCGACGGTGACGCCGATCAATCCGGAGCTGACCGTTGGCGAGGCCGAGTACCAGGCAAGCGACTCCGGCACGGCTCTCGTCGTCACGGACTCGACGGAACTGTCGTGCCCGGTGATGGAGATCGCGGCGCTCGATGCGGCAGATATGACCACAGTGGACGATGAACCTCCGGCCGTTCCGGGTGACGACGGATCGCTTGCACTGTTGGTCTACACCAGTGGAACCACAGGAAAGCCCAAGGGTGTGATGCTCGATCACGCCAACCTCACGGCGATGTGCGAGATGGCCCTCGACGGGCTTTACCTGGACGAGAACGATCACAGCCTGCTGATCCTCCCGCTGTTCCACGTCAACGGCATCGTGGTCAGTATCCTCTCGCCGTTGCTGGCCCGAGCCCGTGCCACGATCGCGGGCGGCTTCAGCCCGCAGACCTTCCTCGACACCGTCCAACGGGTACGTCCCACATACTTCTCCGCGGTGCCCGCGATCTATGCCATGCTGTCGGCCCTGCCCTCCGGCACCGACCCGGACCTGGCCTCGCTACGGTTCGCGATCTGCGGGGCCGCCCCCATGCCCGCGGAGCTCATCGACCGGTTCGAGCTGCGGTTCGGCGTGCCCGTGGTGGAAGGATACGGGCTGTCCGAGGGAACGTGCGCCTCGACGATCAACCCCGTCGACGGGATACGCAAGCCCGGGACCGTGGGGCTGCCGCTACCGGGACAGCGCGTCGCGGTCGTGGACAGCTCGGGGGCGGCGCTGCCGGACGGGCAGGCAGGCGAGGTGGTGATCAGTGGCCCGAACGTCATGCGCGGGTACCTGAACCGGCAGGAGGCCACGGCGGAGACGATCGTCGACGGGTGGCTGCACACCGGTGATGTCGGGTATCTCGACGAGGACGGCTACCTGGTGCTCGTGGACCGGATCAAGGACATGATCATCCGCGGTGGGGAGAACATCTACCCGAAGGAGATCGAGTCCGTCCTCTACACCCACGAGGGAGTGCTGGAAGCCGCTGTCGTCGGGCGCGCCCACGACGTGCTCGGTGAGGTACCGGTGGCGTTCGTCGTGCCGCGCCCGGAGACCGACCTCGACGAGGGTGAGCTCGACGAGCTGTGCCGGGCGTCCCTGTCGCGGTACAAGGTTCCCGAAGAGACCGTCGTCACCGGGAGCCTGCCGAAGAACCCGGTCGGAAAGATCGACAAGCCGGCGCTGCGCTCCCGGTGAACGCGGACGCGCCTGCCGCGCAGGGCCATCTCGCGCCCCGAGGGGCCGAGTAACCATCCGAGCCACGAGGAAGGACAACCATGGGACTCCTCGCGCCACGCGAACCCGACTTCGACATCGCCGAATGGCGCTCGAGGCCCATCCTCGAGCGGATCAAGCCGATCGTGGTGGACTGGGGCCAGAACGGTTTCGGGTCGCCCGGCGGCGTCTACTTCTTCTACCTGTTCAAGATGATCGCCTACATCCTGGGCGCGCTGTTCGTCATCGCAGCCACGCCCGGCCTCGGCCCGGTTTCCGACGTCGCCGCGTGGTGGACCGAGCCGATCGTCTACCAGAAGGTCATCGTCTGGACCCTGCTGTTCGAGGTCCTCGGTTTCGGCTGCGGCTCGGGGCCGCTCACGTTCCGGTTCCTGCCGCCCATCGGGGCGCTGACGTACTGGTTACGGCCGGGCACGGTGCGGTTGCCGCCGTGGCCGGGCACGGTGCCCGGCACCCGGGGTGATCGCCGCGGCGCCGTGGACATCGTGCTGTACGTCGCGGTGATCGCCTCGGCGGTATGGCTGCTGAGCTCACCCGGTGCCGTGCAGGTCGGTGCCCTCGGTAATTCGGTGGGGCTGATCGATCCGGTCCGGCTGATCCCCCTGATGGTCCTGCTGCCCCTGCTGGGCCTGCGCGACAAGACGATCTTCCTGGCCGCGCGCAGCGAGCAGTACTGGGTACCGCTGTTCTTCTTCCTCTTCTCGGCCACCGACATCATCGTCGCGCTGAAATTGTTGATGGTGGCGATCTGGTGGGGCGCTGCGACTTCGAAGCTCAACCGCCACTTCCCGTTCGTGGTCTCGGTGATGATCAGCAACAGCCCGTTCATGCGGGTGAAGCGGATCAAGCGCAAGCTGTTCCGCGACTACCCGAGGGACATGCGACCCTCGAAGCTGTCGGCGACGGCGGCTCACCTGGGCACGGTCATCGAGTTCACGGTGCCGCTCGTGCTGCTGCTGTCCACCGGCGGGCCGCTGACCTGGGTCGCGCTCGTGATCATGGTGATCTTCCACCTGCACATCATCTCGACGTTCCCGCTGGGCGTCCCGCTCGAGTGGAACGTCTACGTCATCTTCGGCGCACTGTTCCTGTTCGGCAACTACGCCGAGGTGGGCGTGACCTCGCTGGAATCGCCGGTGCTGATGGTGGTCGTGCTGGCGCTGCTGGTGATCGGTCCCGTGCTGGGCAACGTCAAGCCGCACCTGATCTCGTTCCTGCCCGCGATGCGCTACTACGCGGGCAACTGGGCGACGTCGATGTGGGCGTTCCGCAAGGGCAGCGAGCAGAAGCTGGACCAGCACATCACCAAGTCGGCAGCGACGCAGAAGGCGCAGCTGACGAAGCTCTACGGTGAGGAGATGGCCGAGCTGCTGATGCAGAAGGCGGTGGTGTTCCGTTCGATGCACACGCACGGCAGGGCCCTGCTCGGGTTGCTGCCGCGTGCCGTCGACGACACCCGGGACTACGATGTGCGTGAGGGTGAGTTCGTCGCCGGAGTCGTGCTCGGGTGGAACTTCGGTGAGGGGCACCTGCACCACGAGCAGCTCATCCGGGCGATCCAGCGGCGCTGTGGGTTCGAGGAAGGCGAGGTGCGGGTCATCCTTCTGGAGTCGCAACCGATGCAGCACCAGCGCCAGCACTACCGCATCGTGGATGTCGCCACCGGAGTGATCGAGGAAGGACACGTGGACGTCAAGGACATGTGCGAGCGCCAGCCGTGGCTCGACGGCGACGGCACGATTCCCGTCCAGCCGCTGGGCGGCCGAGACAGCGAGCAGGCCGCCGAGCGTGACCGCGATACCGAGAGGGCGCGGCGTGAGTGAGGCGGTTGTCGTCGGGTCGGGTCCGAACGGGCTCGCCGCGGCTGTCGTGCTCGCGCAGCGGGGCTTCCGGGTCACCGTGCTGGAGGCGGCCGACGAGGCCGGTGGTGGGGCGCGCTCGGCCGAGCTCACCCTGCCGGGTCTGCTGCACGACCAGTGCTCGGCCGTGCACCCCACCGGGTGCGGCTCGCCGGTCTTCCACTCGCTCGACCTCGAGCGTTACGGCGTGTCGTGGTCCTGGCCCGAGGTGGACCTCGCGCACCCGCTGGACTCGGGCGGTGCCGGGGTGCTGCGGCGCTCGCTCGACGACACGGCGCGCGGGCTCGGCGGGGACGGGCGGGCGTGGCGTGCCGTGTTCGGCCGCCCGGCAGCCGGGTTCGACGCGCTCGCCGAGGACCTCTTCCGGCCCGTTGCGCATGTGCCGAAGCACCCTGTGCAGCTGGCCCACTTCGGGATGCGAGCCGTGCTTCCCGCGACGATGCTGGCGCGCGCCTGGCGTACCGAGGAGGCCCGCGCGCTGTTCGCAGGGATCGCGGCGCACGCGTTCTACCCGCTGAACCGCCCGGTCAGCGCCGCTATCGGGACGATGCTCACGGCAGCGGGGCACCGGTACGGGTGGCCGGTCGCCAGGGGAGGGTCGCAGACGATCGTCGACGCGCTCGTCGCGCTGCTGGCCGAGCACGGCGGTGTCGTGGAGACCGGCAGGCCGGTGCACCGTTACGCGGACCTGCCACCTTCCGACGTCGTGCTGCTCGACCTCGACCCGGCCGCCGCGGTGCGGATTCTCGGCCCGCAGCTGCCTGCGCGGGTGCGGCGCGCGTACACCCGATACCGGCGCGGCCCCGGCGCGTACAAGGTCGATCTCGCCGTGCAGGGCGGCATCCCGTGGCGCAACGAGGACTGCCGCAAGGCGGGAACCGTCCACGTCGGGGGAACCCTGGAGGAGGTCGCCGGCGCCGAGCGGGACGTCTACCGCGGCACCATGCCGGAACGACCGTTCGTGCTCGTGGCCCAGCAGTACCTCGCCGACCCGCAGCGATCCTCGGGCGACGTACATCCGGTGTGGACCTACGCGCACGTGCCGCACGGCTACGAGGGCGACGCGACCGAGGCCGTGCTCCGCCAGATCGAGCGGTTCGCGCCCGGTGTGCGGGAACGCGTCCTCGGGACGTTCGTCCGGTCGGCACCCGAGATGGCGCGCTACAACACGAACTACACCGGCGGCGACATCGCGACGGGGGCCAACTCTCCCGTGCAGGCGCTCCTGCGCCCGCGCGTGGCCGTGGACCCGTACGCCACGGGCGTTCCGGGGGTCTTCCTGTGCTCGGCTGCCACCCCGCCCGGACCGGGTGTGCACGGTATGTGCGGTTACAACGCCGCGCTGTCGGCCCTGCGGTACCACGCGCGGCACGCGTAGCAGGGCGCGGCCGGTCCGGGCGGGAGTAGCGGCGACCGTCGGAAAGCCGCCGGTACACTGGCGCCCACTGTGACTCTCGTCGATCCCGCATCCGCGGGTGCGGTGCGCCGGAGCGTCCCGCGTTCCGACCGGCTCGCCGTGCTCGCCACGGTCGTGGCCCTGCTGGCAGGAGCCAATGTGGTGACCGCGTACGGCTCGGCCGGGGCCGAGGCGCTCGTCGAGCCCGCGATCGCGGTCGTGTTGCTCGGCCTCGCACACCGGTTCGGGTTGACCTGGGCCGATCTCGGGATCAGCAGGCACACCTGGCGCAAGGGAGCCGCCTACGGCGGTGCCGCGATCGCGCTCGTCGGGCTGGTGTACCTGGCCGGGATGCTGTTACCGGTCACCCGGGCCGTGATCGCCGATGCCCGCTACGACATGGCGCTCGGCTCGGCGCTGCTGCTGGCCCTCGTGGTGATCCCGCTCAAGACGGTCCTGCTCGAGGAGATCGCGTTCCGCGGCGTGCTACTCGGCATGCTGAGCCGCCCGGCAGGCAGGGCATGGGCGGTGGGCGCCTCCTCGGCCATGTTCGGGCTGTGGCACATCCTCCCGACGCTGGAGGTCGCCAAGCAGGACACGGCTTTCGACGTGATCCTCGGGCCGGGCAGCGCGTTCCCGGCGCTTGGCGTGGCTGCCGTTGTGGTGTTCACCGGCGTCGCCGGTGTGGTGCTGTGCGAGCTGCGCCGCCGCACCGGAAGCCTGCTCGCGCCCCTCGGGCTGCACTGGGCCACCAACGGACTCGGTGTGCTGATCTCCGCCCTGCTGTGGTCCGGCGTCACCGGCTGAGGCCGGTAGCGCCTCGGGACGGTGCCCGCCGTCCCGGCCTCGCATACTGCCGCTCTGGCGCGGTCGCGGCTAGTCGGCCTCGTAGCGCGCGAGGGCCGTGCGGATGCACGCGGCGGCTGTCGGGTCCGTCAGGGAGTTCCGTGACGCTTGCAGCAGCTCCGTGACGACACTCGAGGCCGCACCGAGACCGGCCTCGGCGCGGACGTGACCGATGATCCGGATGATGTCGTCGTCATTGAGGTCGCCGACCGCGGTGCGCAGCTCAGCCAGCTTCGCATCGAGGTAGGCGGCGAGTTCGGTATCGCGTGTGTCGTCGCGCATGTCCGGGCCCCTGGCGGTAGAACGTTGGCGGGCCACACCGATTCTGCGCGGGGTAGCCGGTCCGGGGAAAGGGTGCCGGGGCGGCTGTGGCCGCCTACGACGGCGGGCGCAGGAACCGGCGCAGCTGGTGCAGGGGCCAGGTGTTGATGACGTCCTCGCCGGTGAGCCACGCGCGCTGCGCCGTGCCCACCCCGTAACGCAGTCCCGCGAGGTGCACGGCGGAGTGCGCGTCGCTGTCCACGGCGAACCGCACACCGTACTGCTTCGCCAGCAGGATGTCGTCGTCGCGCAGGTCCAGACGGCGCGGGGACGCGTTGATCTCCAGCGCGGTGCGCGTGCGGGCGCACGCGCGGAACACCTCGTCGAGATCGGCGTCGACGGCGGGGCGGCGGCCGATGAGGCGCGCGGTCGGGTGCCCGATGATGTTCACGCACGGGTTCTCGCAGGCCCGCACCAGCCGCCTGGTCATCTCCTCGCGTGGCTGGTCGAAGTGCGTGTGCACCGATGCGACGCAGACGTCGAAGCCGTTCAGGAACTCCTCCGGCCAGTCCACCTCACCGTCCGGCCCGATGTTGAGTTCACTGCCGTGCAGCAGGCGCATGCCACGGTAGGCGCCGTCCAGCTCACGCACCCGCTCACGCTGGGCACGGACCTTCTCGTCGGTCATGCGGTGCATCGGCAGGCCAGGGGCGTGGTCGGTGACCGCGTAGTAGGCGTAGCCACGCTCGGCGGCTGTGGCCACCATGTCCTCGAGTGGCGACACGCCGTCGGTGAGGTCGGTATGCGTGTGCAGGTCACCCCGGATATCCGTCTCACTGACCAGGTCCGGCAGCTCGCGCTTCCGTGCGGCCTCGATCTCGCCCCGATCTTCCCGCAGCGGCGGGGGTATCCACGGGAGCGCGAGTCGGTTGTAGACCTCCTCCTCCTCGGTCTCGGAGACGACGAGCTGGTCGGTCTCGGCGTCGAACAGTCCGTACTCGCTGAGTTTCAGCCCCGCATGCCCCGCGATCTCGCGGGTCCGGATGTTGTGGGCCCGCGAGCCGGTGAAGTACTGCAGCGCCGCGCCCCACGCGCGCAGCGGCACGACCCGCAGGTCGATCCGCAGGCCGTCGGTGGTGCGGATCGAGCTCTTCGTCTCCCCGGTCGCGATCACCTCCTCGACCGGTTCGCGCTCGGTGAAGGTCTCCATGAGGGGGCCGGGTTCGTCGGCGGCCGCGAGGACGTCGACGTCGCCGATGGTCTCGACGAAGCGGCGCAACGAGCCCGCGTGCGTGCAGCGCTGGCAGCCGCCGACCGACAGCAGGCGCTCGACGAGCTCCTCGGCCCGTTCCATCGCGGTGTCGAGGTGTACGCGCTCCCCGTGCTGCCGGGTGAGCTCGATGCCGTGCAGGATGTTCTCCTCGGTCCGCGCGCCGAAGCCGGCGATCTCCCGTAGCCGCCCGGCGTGGATGGCCGCCACCAGCTCGCCGGTCGAGGCTATCCCGAGGTCGTGGTAGAGCGTGGCCGCCTTCCTCGGTCCGAGGTTCGGTATCGCGATGAGGTCGCGTACCCCGGGCGGGATCTCGTCGCGGAGCGCGTCGAGCGCTCGCACGCTGCCGGTGCGCAGGTACTCGAGCACCTTGTCGGCGATCGCCTTGCCCACTCCGGGCACGGAGCGGAGCGTGTCGGCGTCCATCACCGAGATGTCCTGCGGGTGGCCGCTGATCGCCCGTGCGGCCTTCTCGTACGCCCGGACCTTGTACGCCGCACCGCCGCCGATGGACAGCAGGTCGGAGTACTCCTGCAGCAGGGCTGCGACCTCGTCGTTCGGCCGGGCCATACCGCCACGGTAGTCCCCGGTGCGCCCGATCGGCGAGCCGCTGCGGTACCGCCGGAGCGGGCCGCGAGCGCCCGGACCAGGCCGCGTGTGGCGCCGGTCACCTCCACTGCCGGGAGCGGGGATACCCGTGGCAGGCTGCCACGAGTTCCATCTGCGAGGAGGCGTTGTGGAGGGTTCGCGCACTCCCGGGGGCGGGCTACCCGGTGCGAGCGAGGCGTGGGTGGCCGCTGTGACCGAGACCGCGGAGCTGGCGGAGCGCCGCGACGCGGTAACCGAGCTGGGCAGGCGGCTCCGTGAGCTGACCGAGGCGGCTGTGCGCACGGAGGTGCCCACGGACGTGCTGCGCCGCGTGGCAGACGAGGTGGCCGCGGCGACCGAGGAGCTGGGCAGGCAGCAGCGGGAGATATCCGAGACCGCCGCGGTGGACGACCTGATCGGCGGGGTACGCATGTACAACCCGGTGATCGGGGAGGGACACCCGATCGCGCCGCCGATCCGCTTCGAGATCGACGGGACCTTCGTCGAGGGCCGCTGCACCCTGGGGCTCGCGCACGAGGGACCCCCGTCGTCCAGCCACGGGGGGATGAGCGCGTTGTGGCTGGACCAGGCGCTCGGCCACGCCGCGGCAGCGGCGGACAACCGTGGGGTGACCACGAATCTCTCCGTGCGCTACCGCAAGCCGGTCCCGCTGGGTGTGCCGCTGCGGATCTGGGCGGACACGGTGGAGGTGGACGGCAACCGCACCGTCACCCAGGGCGGTATCACCACGGTGGCCGAACCGGATGTCGCGCTCGTGGAGGCCGAAGCGCGGTTCCTGCGGCTGAACGGCGCGCAGGTGCGGCGCATGTTCCCGAGCATGTTCAGCGCCTCGGGTGCCGCCGCGGGTGAGGGCGAGTGACGGTCGCCGGGGTCTACTACGTTGAGGGTGTTGCCACAGGTTCCCCGGCGAGAAGGAGGGACGAGGCGTGGGGCTGAACATCAAGGACCTGACGGTCACCACCGCCGATATCGGGCCGGACGAGCGTCTCGGTGACCGGCACGCCAAGGACCGCGACAACGCGCCACCCGCGCTGCGGGTCAGCGGTGTTCCCGCCGGCACGGCCGAGCTCGCGGTGGTCTGCCATGATCCGGACGCGCCGTTGCCCAGGGGCTTCACGCACTGGACGTTGTACGGGATCCCTGCCGATGTCACCGAGATCGGGCCGGACGCGGACAGCCGTTTCCGTCCCGGACCGAACGACTTCGGCACGACCGGGTACGGCGGCCCGAAGCCACCCGCGGGTCACGGACCGCACCGCTATTACTTCTGGGTCTATGCCCTGGACCGTGCGGTCGACGGAACACCGTCGCGGGCGGAGTTCCTGGACGACTACCGGGACGCGATCCTCGAGCAGAACCGTGTCGTGGGCGTCTACGAGCGCTGAAGGGTCGTGGCTGGCATGAGCCGGATCGACTACGTCATCTGGTACGTGCGCTCACTCGACCGGGCGATGGCGTTCTACCGTGACGTTCTCGGGCTCGAGGTCCGGGTCGAGGGCGACGGCTACATCGAGTTCGCCATGGACAACACGAAGTTCGCGCTCTTCGAGGCAGCCAAGTTGGGCGAGCTGATCGGGCGGGACGGCGGTACCCCACCGTGCGGCGAGATCGGGTTCCGCACCCACGATGTGGATGCCGATGCCGAGCGGATGCGGGAGCACGGCGTGCGGATCCTGACCGGGCCGGTGGACCGGCCGTGGGGTGAGCGCACCCTGCACGTGTCCGATCCGGACGGAAACGTCGTCGAGTTCGCCCAGAAGCGATGAGCGGCGCGAGCGAGCCGGCGGGCCCGTGTGGCCCGGACGTGCCGTCCGAGCTGCGCGAACACCCGGACCGGTTCCGGTGGAACGAGCGGTACCGCGAGGCCGACCCGGACTTCGCGCCGCACCAGCTTGTCACCGATGCGCTGGCCGCGGGGCTGCCTGCCGGCCCGGTGCTCGAGCTGGCCTGCGGCCGGTCCGGTAGCGCCCTGGCCCTGGCCGCGGCGGGCCGCACGGTTACGGCGGTGGACATCTCCGACCACGCGCTGGCGCAGCTTGGGCGTCAGGCGCGGCGACGCGGGCTCGACGCCCGGGTGCGCCGCGTGCTCGCCGACCTTCCGGCCTACCCGGTAGCGGCCGGGCGGTACGCGCTCGTGCTGGCGACCCGATACTGGGACCCGGATGTGTTCGGCTCGGCGGCTGCCGCCGTGCTGCCGGGCGGGCTGCTCGGCTGGGAGGCGCTGGCACAGGCACCGGGCGGGGAGAGAGGGCCGTACCGGGTGGCGCACGGCGAGCTGGGCGCCCGCCTTCCTGCGACGTTCACGGTGCTGGCCGAGGAACTATACGACTCGGAGCGTCATCGGGTGAGCAGGCTGCTGGCACGGAGGCAACCGGCGGCGCCGGGGCTCGGTGGCGCGGAGCGGGGGTGACGGGCGCGACAGCGCGGCCCGTATCGTCGATGGTGAGGCGCAGCAGAGAGGAGTGCCGCTGCCGTGGTCGTCGAGGAGGCGGCGACGGATCGAAGCCCGTCCCGTGAAGGTGGTCCGGGGTCGGAGCCTTCGATCTGCTCGCCAGGGGTCACCGGGCTCGCCACCCGCCGTGCACGGTGGGTGCTGGTGGTCTGCGGCGTCCTGCTGGTCTTCACGGTCGCGCAGGTCTGGGCCGACGCCGGTGTCCTCGTTCGCGCCGATCACCTCCTGCACGAGGCCCCGTTCCGGCAACGGTGGCCGTCCCTCGTCGGCGCGGCACGGGTGACCGACCTCGTCGGGCAGCGCGGCCCGACCGCCGTGCTCGCGCTGGTCCTCGCGGCGGTACTCGGCGTGCGGCAGCGGCGGTGGCGTCCGGTCGTGGTCACGGGCGCGGCACTGCTCGCCATCAACCTCGTGGTGGGGCTGGCGAAGCTGGGGTTCGGACGCAAGGATCCCGCTTTCGACGATCCCGAGCTCTTCCAAGGCGGTCTGCTTTTCCCGTCCGGGCACGCGGCCAACGTGGTGCTGACCTGGGGTGTCGTGGCGTACCTGCTCGCCGTCTACGGGCCGTTGTGGCACCGGCGGCGCGCGCTCGGCGCCGGGGTGGCGGCGCTGACGCTGCTGATGGGGGTGACGGCGGTCTACCGGGACACGCACTGGATGACCGACATGCTCGCCGGGTTCCTGATGGGTGCGATCGTCCTGCAGGCCGTGGTGCTGCTCGACGCGGTTCGCGTCGAGCTCGCGGTCGGGCACGTGCTGGGCCGCCTGCGGCGACGGTTGTCCGCGGGCGCTTCCGGGTGACGTCTCGCCGCCGGGCACCATGACGACCATGCGTATTCCCTCCGGTGAGCACATGCTCGCCGCCGACCTGGTCGAGCCCGAAGGTGAGCCGAGTGGTTACGGCGTACTGTTCGTGCACGGCTACGCCAGCTCGCGCCGCAGCTACATCCCGCGCGCCACCGAGCTCGCCCGCCGAACGGGACATACCGGCCTGGCTTTCGACCTTCGTGGGCACGGCGAGAGTCCCGGTGAGCTGCCTGCACGGACACGAAGGGAGCACGTGCAGGACGTCGTCTCGGCCTACGACGCGCTCGCGGCGGCGGGTGTCCAGCGGATCGGCGTGTGCGCGGCCAGCTACGGCGCCTACCTGTCGTGCCTGCTGCTGGCCGAACGTGCCGTCGACCGGCTCCTCGTGCGGGCTCCCGCCCTCTACGTCGACGCGGAAGGCCCTGACCCCACGGGGAGCAGGCAGCACCTGCGCGAGCTGATCGACGCCAACCCCGCCCTGCGCGCGCTGCGCGCTTTCGACGGGTGCACGCTCGTGCTGGAATGCGAGCACGACGAGGTCATCTCGCAGGAGTCCATCCAGGGCTACCTGCACGCCGCGCGGCACGGCACGCACCACATCCTCGCGGGCGCCACCCACGCGCTCAACCACGAGCCGTGGAACGTGGCCTTCATCGACGAGATCGTCGACTGGTTCGGCTAACGGCCGAATCCGTCGGCGTAGGCCTCGGGCCGGAGCTCGCGGCCCCGCAGGTACTCGGGGTCGAACTCGTCGCCGAGCTCGTGCGCCAGCACCGTGAGCGCGTCGTCGCGCGGCTCGGCCATGTGCTCGGGCACGGCGACGCCGATACTCGACCTGGTGTGGTCGCAGGCCCCGAGCAGGCGCGCCGCCGCCCGCGCATCGCCCCGGTGCGCGGCGACCAGCCCGAGGCCCTCGAGCGCGGTCGCGGTGCCGCCGGAGTGTTGGGCGCGCAGGCAGACCTCGAGGGTCTCCGCGTAGTGTGCCTCGGCCTCGTCCCACCGGTCGTGGCGCATGGCCAGCACCGCCTGCAGCGCGAGTGCGGAGGAGATCCCTTCCGCGTAGCCGACGGCGCGGTAGGCAGCGAGGCTGCGCGAGACCAGCGGCACGGCCGCCTCGTAGTGTTGCCGCTCGAACAGGCCGACGCACGTGTAGTCCAGCGCGCTGGCCAGCACCATCGGCTCGCCCAGCTGCTCCGCTACGGCGGTCGCCTCGCGGAGCAGGGCCGCGCCGCGCTCGACGTCGCCCGCGGCCCGCGCCGACCGGCCCGCGGTGGCACACACCAGGGCGAGCCGCCATTCGCTTCGGGAGCGGCGCATGTAACTCAGTGCTGTTCGATGGTGGGTGTCGGCGCTGGCGTGGTCACCGCGCGCCCACGCCGCCATGCCGAGAAGCTGGTACCCGTGCCCGGCGAAGTCGACGTCGGCGGCCTCCTCCGCCTCGCGGATCTGCCGTGTGGCGGCGTCCTCGGACGCGGGCAGATCCCCCTGCGCGATCGTGGCCGCGGCCAGGCCGAAGTACAGACGGGAACGCAGCAGCGGGTCCACGACGCTCACGGCGAGGGCCTGTTCGCTGCGCAGCTGCAGCTCGGCGAGCCTGCCATCGACGAACCACGGCCAGGACAGGTCGGCGACCAGGCTGGCGGCACTGTCGGGTTCGGCTGCGAACGCCTCGTCGAGCGCGACGCGCAGATCGTCGGACGATGCGCGCAACCGCTCCATCCACAGGGGCGAGTCGGCCGTGCGCAGACCGCTGTCGGCCTCTTCGGCGAGGCTGAGGTGGTAGCGCAGGTGGTTCCGGCGAGCCGAGCCCACCGCTGTCCGGTCGAGCCCGGTAGCGAACTGCCGTACGGTCTCGAGCATCCGGAACCGTGACTCGCCCGCGACGTCGGCGTCCCGGCTGAGCAGCGAGCGGCGATGCAGGCCTGCGACGTCGCCGGTCGCGGTCGGCGTGCCGACGACGCTCTCCGCCGCTGCCATCCCGAACGGCCCGGCGAACACCGCCAGCGCGGCCAGCGCCTCGCGCTGGCGGGTATCGAGCAGATCCACGCTCCACTCGATGACCTCGGCCAGTGACCGGTGGCGGGGGTCGGCCCGGCGCCGGATGGCCCGCAGCGTCGTGGGCGAGTCGGCCAGTCCGGCTTCGAGCTCCTCCAGCGTCACGGTCGCCAGCTGTGCCGCGGCGAGCTCGATGGCCAGCGGCAGGCGGTCGAGTTTGCCGCACACCCGGTCGACGGACTCGGGGGATGCGGCGAAGTGCGGGTTGCCCGCGGTAGCGACCGTGTCGAACAGCTCGGCGGCCGACCTGGCGTCCAGGCCCCCGAGGGGGATCACGGTCTCGCCTGCCACGTCGAGCGCTTCCCGGCTGGTGGCGAGCACCCGAACGGCGGGGCAGGCCGAGGTGACCGACACGGCGAGCTCCGCGCACGCGTCGACGAGGTGCTCGCAGTTGTCGAGCACCAGCAGCGCGCGGCGTTGCCGGAGGTAGTCGATCAGCGACTCCAGTGGCGTGCGGGACGCGTGATCGGCCACGCCCAGCGCGGCGGTGACCGCGCGGGGTACCTGGCCCGGATCGCGCAGCGGCGCCAGCTCGACGAACCACGTTCCCTCCGGGTGCGCGGCTGTGAGGCGGTGAGCTGCCTCGATCGCGAGGCGGGTCTTTCCCGACCCTCCTGCGCCGACGAGGGTCACCAACCGCGCACCGCCGACGGCAGACACCAGGTGATCCAGCTCGGCCTGCCGCCCGATCAGCGCGCCCAACGGCGTGGGCAGCCGCGTGATACCCCGGCCGGTGGTGGCAGCGGCGTCGGCCGCCAGCGCGGCCAGCGCGCGACGGTCGGCCACCCCCAGCTTGCGCAGCAACGACGCCACGTGGCTCTCCACGGTGCGCACCGAGATGAACAGCCGCGACGCGATCTCGGAGTTGGTGAGGTGGTCCCCCAGCAGCGCAAGTACCTCGGCCTCCCGGGCCGAGATCCCCATGCCGCGCAACCGGGCGGTATCGGTCATCCGGTGATTGTCCCGTAACCGGGATCAGTGGCAAATCAGTGGTGACTACGGATGTATCGCCCGTTCTTGCCGGGACAGACTGCGAGACGTAAGCCGAACGGGAAACACCATGGAGGTTCCGCCATGTCATCACCTACCGAGCAGCCGACGGGTGACGCCGCCGTCGCCCAGCTCAAGCAGACGCACCGGGTGACGTGGGCCGCGGGCGAGTACGCCAAGGTCGCCGAGCTCGTCGACGACGTGCCGCCACGGCACCTGCTCGACCTCGTCGGGGTCGCCCCCGGGCAGGAGGTGCTCGACGTCGCCACGGGTACCGGGAACGTGGCGCTGCGGGCCGCGCGGGCCGGAGCCGACGTCACCGGCCTGGATCTCGCACCCGAGCTGCTCGACGCCGCCCACCGGCGTGCCGCCGAGTGGGGTGTGACCGTCGAGTGGGTCACCGGAGACGCCGAGGAGCTGCCGTTGGGCGACAACCGCTTCGATCGCGTGCTCTCGGTGCTCGGTGTCCAGTTCGCGCCCCGGCACGAGGTGGTCGCACGGGAGCTCGCCCGGGTGTGCAAACCGGGCGGGATCATCGGCCTGATCAACTGGACGCCGGACAGTCAGGTCGGGCGGATGCTGCGCATCATCGGCAGCTACATGCCCGCGCCCCCGCCGTTCGCCTCCCCGCCACCCAAGTGGGGCGATGAGGACCACGTCCGCGGCCTGTTCGCCGGCACAGGCATCGAGCTGGAGTTCCACTACGGGACCAACCCGTTCCGGTTCCCGTCCGCTGACGACTACATGGCGTTCTTCGAGGACTACTACGGCCCGATGGTCAAGGTCCGCGAACGGCTGTCCGCGGAGGACCGGTGGGGCGACTGCCGTGACGAGATCATCGGTCTCCTCGAGGAGCTCAACACGGCCACCGACGGCACGCTGCGGTTCGAGGCCGAGTACACCGCCGTCGTCGGCCGCAAGCCCTGACGCTCGCGCCCGGAGGTGCACACCCGGCGAGTGCCGGTGCGGTCCCGACCTGTCCGCCCGGGCCCCTCAACCGCCGAACATCATGCGCCATTCCTCGAGGGACCGTGGCCGGAAGACGAAGTTCCCTTCGCGGACCGAGGACAGCGGCGCGGACGGCTCGGTCGAGTACTGGTGGCCGGGGTACACGACCGGGTCGCCCTTGAGGCCCGCGAGCTGCTGCAGGCTGCGGTACATCGCGTCGGCGTCGCCGCCGGGGAAGTCGGTGCGCCCGCACCCCTCGAGGAAGAGCGTGTCGCCCGCGATGAGCCGGTCGTCGAGAAGGAAGCACTGGCTGCCCGGAGTGTGGCCGGGCGTGTGCAGCAGCCGGATGGTGATCGCGCCCACCTCGATCGTGTCGTCGTGGTGGTGCCCGGTGAGATCGGTGGTCGACAGGCCGGTCACCCGCTGCACCCAGTCCAGCTCATCCCGGTTGACGTGCACCGGAACCTGCTGGCGCGCCAGCAGCTCGGCCAGCCCGGGCAGCTGGAAGCCCATCATGCTGCCGCCGACGTGGTCGGGGTGGTGGTGGGTGCCGAGCACGCCGACCAGCCGCATGTCGTCGGCGGCGAGCACGTCGAGCAGGTCACCGACGGCGTAGGCGGGGTCGATGACGACCGCCTCGCGGGTCTCACGGTCGCCGATCAGGTACGCGAAGTTGAGCATCTGGGTGGCGACGGGATCGCCCACGGCGAAGTCACGGCCGGACAGCAGCTGGCGGAAGTAGAGTCGGTCGGACATGGTTGGAGCCTATCGCCCCGGCATGCCGCGCCGTGGCTGCCGGGAGGTCCGGCGACCTACGTCGTGACCGGCAGCGACTCCAGGTCGAACGAGCGGAACGACGCGCGGCGCTGCAACTCGGTCTCGGGAACGGCCAGTCGCATGCCGGGCAGCCCGCGCAGCAGCGTGTCGAAAGCGACCTCCAGCTCCAGCCGTGCGAGCGCCGCACCCAGGCAGTAGTGGGGCCCGTGGCCGAACGCGAGGTGCGCCGGGCGTGCGGACCACCCGCGGTGGGGATCGAGCCGGTCCGGGTGCGGGTGGCTGCCGGGGTCGCGGTTGGCGGCGGCGAGCGCCAGCAGGACGGTGTCACCGGCGTGGATCCGGGCGCCACCGAGGTCGAGATCGGTCGTGGCGAACCGGCGGATCGCCAGGGTGTTCGGGTGGGCCAGCCGCAGCAGCTCCTCGACGACGCCCGGTAGCCGCGCCGGATCGGCGCGGAGCGCCTCGCGCAGCTTCGGATCCCGCAGCAGCCGGACCGTGCCGTTGCCGATGAGGTGGGTGACGTTCTCGATGCCTGCCCACAGCACCAGGAAGGCGAGCGACACGAGCTCGTTCTCGTCCAGCCGGTCGTCGCGGTCGCTGGCGCCGATCCACGCCGACAGCAGGTCCTCTGCAGGCGCGTCGCGCCGCAGTGCGATCACCTCGAGCAGCAGCGTATGGATCTCCGCGACGGCCAGGGACAGGTCCTCGCGCCGCTCGGGGGCCAGCATGCGGCGGGTCTGTGCGGCGAAGTGCTCCCGCTGGGACTCCGGGACACCGAGGAGCTCGCCGATGACCGTCAGCGGCAGCGGTGCGGCGAACTCGGCGATCAGGTCGCCGCCACCGCGCGCGGCGAGATCGCGGGCCAGCGAATCGGCGACGGCGCGCACGCGCTCGCCGAGCGCGTCGATGCGGTGCGGTGCGAAGGCGCCCGCGGCGAGGCGGCGCAGCCGCGCGTGCGCGGACCCGTCCCGGTTGAGCAGGTTGGCATCCAGTGCCGGGGGCAGCGCGAAGCCCGCGTAGTCACCGGCCGAGTGGGCCTTGTCCAGCGCCAGCCGCGCGTCGGTCAGCGCGGAGCGCACGTCGGCGTCGCTGGTCGCCAGCCAGGCCTGGTTGCCGTCGGGAAGTCGCACGCGGCAGACGGGCTCGGTCTCGCGCAGCCGCGCCAACGCTGCGTGCGGGTCGGCGACGAAACCGGTGTCGAGCGTCAGTGCCGGCTCGGGGCTGCCAGGCCGGCAGTGCTGGTGCTGCTGGTCCTGCTGGACTGGCTGGTCGGACTGGTCGGCCTGGTCCGGCTGGTCGGGCACGACGTCTCCTGGACGGGCGGCGGGATCGGGTGGTGTTGTCCCGCGGCGCGGCACCGCTGGACACAGCCGGGCAGCATAGCGTCCTCCCGCCACCGGCAGGTCCGGGTACTACCCGCCGGTCGTCTCGCCCGCGGCGCGGGCGGGCTCGCCGGTCGGCTCGGCCGGTGCCGCGTGCAGCCTGCCGAAGTGCCGTGCCAGCGCGCGGTGGTACGCCAGCTCGGCCGCGAGATCCTCGGGCTCGCCCACGCGGGGCGTGTCGACGGGGTGCTCGGGCCGCTGTCCGTGAGCCTTCGCGCGCAGCGCGCCGGCGAGCATCGCGGCCTCGATCGCCGCGTCGCGGTCCTCGCCGGTGAGCCCGCGATCACCGGCGTCCCGCTCCGCCGCGCGCCGCGTGTCGGTGGACATCCACTCGCGCAGCGCCCACTGCGCGTCCCGGATCTCGATGATCAACCGGTAGAGCCGGAGCCGCAGGTCGGCGCGGCGGTCGCGGGCGACGGCCACGGAGTCGCGCAACACGACCGTGGGGACGTGCCTGGTGAGCGCGCTGTGCAGCGGGAGGAGCGCGCGGTACGCGCGCGGGCGGTCGAGCCGGGCCCACAGCCGGGACAGCTGCGGGCCCAGGTCCGGGAGCAGCCAGCCGAACAGGTGCAGGGTGCTCCCGGCGACCACGGCCACCAGCGTGACGGGCTCCCACGCGTGCCCGGTGGCGCCGACGAACCCGGCGACGATGCCGGCCAGCCTGCCGAGAACGTAGATCCACAGCAGCCCGATGCTGACGATGATCAGCCCGAGGCTGCGGCGCAGCCATGCCGTCGGTGCGACCGCACGGTACCGCCTGCACAGCCGCGCCACCTCGGCCTGCGCGGCACCGAAGGCCGCAAGGTACACGGCCAGGTAGGCGGGGTTGCTCGCCGCGGTCGTCACGGCGAAGTCGGTGGGGTGCTCGCCGAGCCTGCCGATCGCTCGCGCGAACAGCCCGACCATCGTGCCGATGACCAGCCCGATAGCGATCAAGCGTGGCGCGGCCTTGCGCCACGCGACGTCACGGTCGTGGCTGAGGTGCAGCAGGACGATCTGCTGGCAGGCGGTCACCAGCATCACGGCGATATGCGACAGCAGCCCGGACAGGTTGGCCAGCCCGACGGTCTCGCCGAGGAACCTCCAGAGCCCCGGCAGGACCACCACCCAGATACACAGGGAGAAGAAGAACACCCCGGTGAGGGCGACCTGCGCAGGCGAGCGGTCGGTGCGCAGCGCCCGCGCCCGGTACAGCAGCGCGACGGCGGTCACACCGACGCACAGCGCGTACACGGCCGCGGTCATGGTTCGCGAGGCGTTTCCATGAGCGCGGACAGCCGGGCTGCGAGCTCGCGTGCTTGCGGGGGAACGGTGTAGTGCTGCTGGGCGGTCCACGAGGAGACGCGCTGCGCGAGAAGCGAGCCGACCAGCTCGGCTTCCAGTTCGCAGCCGGAGTCCGCGTGCTCCCTGCCGAGGACGCTGCGCGCGCGAGCGGGATCCAGCGAGGGCATGAGCAGGCGGAGCGTCTCGAGCGCGGCATCCGAGTTGGCCGCGTGCCCGCAGATGATGTGCCCGAGCTCGTGCAGGATCACCTGATGCTGATGCACCGGAGTCAGGCGCGACTCGAACACGATGTGATCGTCCGTCGCGGAGGCGACCCACAGGGCATCGGCCACGGTGCTCAGCTCGAGGGGGACGAGGTGAATGGGGCGCCCGCGATGCTCACTGACGCGGTCGCAGACCGCGCGCACGGTCAGCCTGCCTGCGCGCGGCAGGCCAAGTGCCTGGACGTGCTGCTGGCAGCGCCTGCGCAGGCTCGGCCGACCGGACCGCCTACTGTCGTCTGCGCTCGAGCGCCTCCGGAGCATGATGGCCACGATCTTTCGGGAGGTTGGTGCCACGGTCGTCGATACGGGGAGCGCGTGGGCCTCGCGCCACGCGCTCGACAGGCGACCGCATGGTAGTACAGCGGTTGCCCACCGCGGAACGAGGCCGTGGCGGCGAGACCCGGTAGCGCCAGGACACCGTCGCGATGTGTGATTTGACTCACGTGCCGTCGTGTCCCGGGTATGTTGACGAACACGTCCGGAGCGCGGGAAGCTGGCGTCTCGCGGATAAGCAACCGCTTAGTACGTCGCTGACGGCGCGGGACCGACGCAGGGGCAGATCATCGTGGTCACCGTGCCCACCGGGCGGTTGTCCGGCACGCCGCCGAGGAAGGAGCGTTCCATGACGAGCAGGTTCAGCGGCGAGGTCGCCGTGGTTACCGGGGCCAGCAGGGGAATCGGCCTCGGCATCGCCGAGCAGCTGGTCGCCGACGGCGCGCGGGTGTGCATCACCGCTCGCAACCAGGATGCGCTGGACGAGGCTGTCGACCATCTGGGTGGCAAGGAGCACGCGATCGCGGTGGCGGGCAAGAGCCACGACACCGCGCACCAGGCCGAGGCGATCGAGCGCACCATCGGGGAGTTCGGCCGCCTGGACATGCTGGTGAACAACGCGGGCATCAACCCTGTCTACGGGCCGCTCGTCGACCTCGAGCTCGACGCTGCGCGCAAGATCGTGGAGGTGAACTGCCTGTCCGCACTGTCCTGGGTGCAGCAGGCGCACCGCGCGTGGCTGGGCGAGCACGGCGGCTCGATCGTCAACGTGTCGTCGGTAGCCGGGCTCAAACCGGCGCCGGGGATCGGCTTCTACGGCGCGAGCAAGGCGATGCTCTCGCACCTGACCGCCGAGCTCGCCGTCGAGCTCGGGCCGGACATCCGGGTCAACGGGGTCGCGCCGGCCGTGGTCAAGACCGCGTTCGCCAGCGCGCTGTACGAGGGGCAGGAAGAAGAGGTGTCGGCTGCCTACCCGCTCAAGCGGTTGGGCGTGCCGGGCGATGTCGGCAGCGCGGTGGCCTTCCTGCTCTCCGCGGAGGCGTCGTGGATGACGGGCCAGACGGTCGTGCTCGACGGCGGCGTGACGCAGACGGGAGGCGTGTGATGCGCGCGTGGACGGTCCCTGAGCTGGGCGAGCCCGCCGATGTGCTGCGGCTCGAGGAGGTCGCCGACCCGCAGCCCGCGCCGAGCCAGCTGCTCGTCCGGGTGCGGGCAGCGGCTGCCAACTTCCCGGACGTGCTGATGTGCCGCGGCGAGTACCAGGTCAAGCCCGAGCTGCCGTTCACTCCCGGCGTCGAGCTGTGCGGCGAGGTGGTGGCCACGGGCGCGGAGGTGACCGGCTTCTCCGCGGGTGACCGGGTCATCGGCGGAGCCGCGATCCCGGCAGGCGGCTTCGCGGAGCTGGCGTTGATGGAGCAGGCCACGACATTTCACGCCCCGCGGGCGCTGGACGACGCCCAGGCTGCCTCGTTCTACATCGGGTACCAGACCGGCTGGTTCGGGCTGCACCGCCGGGCGCAGCTGCGCCCGGGGGAGACGTTGCTCGTGCACGCCGCGGCCGGTGGGGTCGGCAGCGCCGCCGTGCAGCTCGGCAAGGCGGCGGGCGCGACGGTCATCGGCGTGGTCGGCGGCCCGGCCAAGGCCGAGGTGGCCCGCTCGCTCGGGGCGGATATCGTCGTCGACCGCGGTGACGAGGACTTCGTCGACGTCGTCAAGCGGGCCACGGACGGCCGGGGCGCCGATGTCGTCTACGACCCTGTCGGCGGGGAGACCTACCGCCGGTCGACCAAGTGCATCGCCTTCGAGGGGCGCATCATCATCGTCGGGTTCGCAGGCGGTGAGTTGCAGCAGGCCGCGCTCAACCACGCGCTGGTGAAGAACTACTCGATCCTCGGGCTGCACTGGGGGCTGTACAACAGCAAGGACCCGCAGGCCGTCCGGCAGTGCCACGAGGAGCTGACCCGGCTGGCCGAGGACGGCCTCGTCGCTCCCGTGGTCAGCGAGCAGCTGCCGCTTGGCGACGTCGCCTCCGGGGTGCAGCGGCTGGCGGACGGGCAGACCGTGGGCCGCGTCGCGCTCGTGGCCGGTGCCCCCGAACGACAAGCAGGCTGACCAGCGGGACACCACACGGTGCGTGAGGTGATCGACGCCGAACCGACCAGTTGGTATGGTGTTTGTCGGTGTGCCGGACGGGTACGTGAGGGCAGGTGGAGCGAGCATGTACGGCGACGATGAGCCGGGGGACGAGCTTCCGGGGCTGGACCTCGCCCGGCTACGGACCTACCTCGGGCAGGCCGCTCCGGACCTGGTCTCCGGTGAGTTGCGTGGCTCGGTGATCGCGGGCGGGCGCTCGAACCTGACCTACGAGGTCGGTGACGGCCGTCGCGAGTGGGTCGTGCGCCGACCCCCGCTCGGGCACGTGCTGGCGACCGCGCACGACATGGGCCGGGAGTACCGCGTGATGACGGCACTGGGGCCGTCGCCGGTGCCGGTGCCACGCACCGTCCTGCTGTGCGAGGACACCGAGGTGCTCGGCGCGCCGTTCTACGTGATGGAGAAGGCGCCCGGCACCGCCTACCGCAACGCGCACGAGCTCGAGCGGCTGGGTGCCGAGCGTGTCCGGGCGCTGAGTACGAGCATGATCGAGGTACTCGCCGAGTTGCACGCGGTCGACCCCACGGCGGCCGGGCTCGCGGACTTCGGACGGCCGGACGGGTTCCTGCCCCGGCAGGTGCGCCGCTGGAAGAAGCAGCTCGACGCTTCCCGGGCCAGGCCGGTGCCCGGCATCGACGAGCTGCACGAGCGCCTGGAGTCCCGCGTGCCCGAGCAGTCGCCGACCGCTGTGGTGCACGGCGACTACCGGCTGGACAACCTGCTCGTCGACGAGCGGGACGAGATCACGGCCGTGCTGGACTGGGAGATGGCCACGCTGGGCGACCCGCTGACCGACGTGGCCCTGCTGGCGACCTACCGGGGGCTGTCCGAGATCGACGACTCGGCGGTGATCGCCGACGCCAGCGACGCCCCCGGCTTCCCCGGTCCGGCGGAGATCCTGGACCACTACGCGCGGGTGTCCGGGAGGGACCTCGGCTCGATGGGGTTCTACCTGGGGCTGGCACATTTCAAGCTTGCGGTGATCCTCGAGGGGATCCACTTCCGCTACACGCAGGGCAAGACCGTGGGCGAGGGGTTCGACAGCGTCGGCGGCTTCGTCGAACCCATCGTCTCCGCCGGTCTCGACGCACTCGAGGAGAGCTGATGGACTTCGCCTACGACGCGCGTACCGAGGAGCTTCGGGACGCACTGCTGGCCTTCATGGACGAGTGTGTGTACCCGGCCGAGGCCGAGTACGCGCGGCAACTGTCCGAACGTGCGGACCCGTGGGCGGTGCCTGCCGTGGTCGGTGAGCTCCAGCGGGAGGCACGGGACCGTGGACTGTGGAACTTCTTCCTGCCGGGCGCGGACGGGGCGGGGCTGAGCAACCTGCAGTACGCGCCGCTCGCGGAGATCACCGGGCGGAGCCCGCGCCTGGCGCCGGCCGCGCTCAACTGCTCCGCGCCGGACACCGGCAACATGGAGGTGCTGTCCATGTTCGGCACCGAGGACCAACGCGAGCAGTGGCTGCGTCCCCTGCTCGACGGGCGGATACGGTCCTCGTTCGCGATGACCGAGCCCGATGTGGCCTCCTCGGATGCCACCAACATCGCCACGCGCATCGAGCGCGACGGGGACCAGTACGTGATCAACGGGCGGAAGTGGTGGATCACCGGGGCGCTGAACCCCGACGCGAAGGTCCTCATCGTGATGGGCAAGACGGACCCTCAGGCGGAGACCCACCGGCAGCAGAGCATGATCCTGGTACCCCGCGACACGCCGGGCCTGACGATCACGCGCGGTATGACCGTGTTCGGCTACGACGACGGCGACCACGGCGGGCACGCCGACCTGGAGTTCACCGACGTCCGGGTGCCCGCGGAGAACCTCATCGGCACCGAGGGCGACGGCTTCGCCATCGCGCAGGCGCGGCTCGGACCCGGCCGGATCCACCACTGCATGCGCTCGATCGGTATCGCCGAGCGCGCGGTGGAGATGATGTGCAGGCGCGCGTCCGAGCGGGTCGCGTTCGGCGAGCAGCTCGCGCGCCAGGGTGTGATCCGCGACTGGATCGCCGAGGCGCGCGTGCGCATCGAGCAGCTGCGCCTGCTGGTGCTCAAGGCGGCGTGGCTGATGGACACCGTCGGCAACAAGGGAGCACACACGGAGATCCAGGCGATCAAGATCGCCACTCCCTCCACAGTGGAATGGATCCTCGACAAGGCCATCCAGGTACACGGTGCCGGTGGGCTGAGTCAGGACACCCCGCTGGCCGAGTGGTACGCGAGCATCCGTACCCTGCGGTTCGCCGACGGACCGGACGAGGTACACAAGGCCTCGCTTGCGCGCAAGGAGCTTCGGGCCCACGCCTAGCGCCGGTGCCGGACAGGCAGAATGTGCGCATGTCTGGCACAGCGCGGAACGGCGCGACGGCGACCGGTGCTCCGGCGGTGCCGTCTCCCGGCGGTCCCCTTGGATCGCGCCTGCTCGGTCACGAGGACGAGCGGGACGATCGGCTACGGGTGCGGGTGCAGACCCTGTTGACGGGTTCGATCCTGCTGTCCAACCTGATCGGCATCGCCGTGGTGGCGGCACTGGTCACGCTCGTGATTCCCGGCCCGGAACCGATCACCGCGTACCTGGGTATGGCCGGCTGGCTGGCCGTGGCAGGCTACGTCCTGCTGGCCGTCGTGATCGGTCTGGTCTGGGGTACGAAGATGACGTTCCGGTCGGTGCGCTGGGCCCTCGAAGGGCGGCGGGCCACCGAACTGGAACGGCATGCCACGCTCGGCGTTCCCTGGCGTCTGACGGGCATGCAGGCGCTGCTGTGGCTGGTGGCCACGGTGCTGCTGACGGCGGCGAACAGCGCCGTCGATGCGGTCGCGATGGTCAAGGTGGCTGCCACCATCGGTCTCGGTGGTGTCGTCGTCTGTGCCAACTCCTACCTGCTCAGCGAGTTCGCGCTGCGGCCGGTCGCTGCCCGGGCGCTGGCCGACGCGCCGCCGCAGCGGCCGCTGCGCGCCGGAGTGATCACCAGGACGCTGTGGGCGTGGGGGCTGGGTACCGTGATCCCGGTCGCCGGGCTGATGCTGGTGGCCGCGTTCACGCTGGTCCGGCACAACGTCACGGCGACCCAGCTGTCCGTCACGATCCTGGCGATGGGCGCGGTGACGGTGGTCTTCGGGTTCCTGCTGATACTGCTGATGACCAGGGCGACGGTGGCCCCGATCCGCACGGTCAGCGCGGCCATGGAGGCGGTGGAGGCCGGTGACCTGAGCGCGCACGTGTCCGTCTTCGATGCCACCGAGCTCGGCGTGCTGCAGAGCCGGTTCAACGGCATGGCCGCGGGCTTGCGGGAACGGGAACGCATCCGGGACATCTTCGGCAGGCATGTCGGCCGCGAGGTGGCTCAGCTGGCGGTGAGCACCGACTTCGAGCTGGGTGGCGAGGTCCGCGAGGCCGCTGTGCTGTTCGTGGACGTCATGGCGTCGACGGCGCTCGCGGCGACCCGGCCGCCCACGCAGGTGGTCGAGTTGCTGAACCGCTTCTTCGCGGTGGTGGTCTCCGAGATCGAGACCCACCACGGTCTGGTGAACAAGTTCGAGGGCGACGCCGCGCTCGCGGTGTTCGGCGCGCCGCACGACCTTCCCGACGCGGCTGGGCAGGCCCTTGCCGCCGCCCGCGCGATGGCGGTGCGCCTGCGGCGCGAGGTCGGCGACTGCGAGGCCGGGATCGGGGTCGCGGCCGGACCGGTCGTCGCGGGCAACGTCGGCGCGCAGAGCCGGTACGAGTACACCGTCATCGGCGACCCCGTGAACGAGGCCGCGCGGCTGACCGACATCGCCAAGGACATCGAGGGCGGGCTGGTGGCATCCGGGCGGGCGGTGGAGGCCGCCGACCCCGCGGAGGCGGGCCGGTGGCGACGGCACGGAGAGGTGACGTTGCGCGGCCGGTCCGAACCCACCCAGCTCGCCGTGCCGGACGAGGGTCCCGCATCGCCGTGACGCGCGCACGGTAGGAACGGAATAGGGTGGCGGCAACGCGGCCGACGGAGGGTGTCACGCGTCGTCACAGGAAGGGATGGGGAACACGTGGAGTACGTACGTCTCGGATCGTCCGGAATGCGGGTCTCGCGTATCTGCCTGGGAATGATGAGCTACGGCAGCCGCGAGTGGCGGGACTGGATGCTCGACGAGACCGAGGCGGAACCCGTGGTGCGCCGTGCCGTCGAACAGGGCATCACGTTCTTCGACACCGCCGATATGTATTCCCAGGGGGTCAGCGAGGAGATCACCGGGCGTCTGCTGCGCAAGTTCTTCCCGCACCGCAGCGACTACGTGCTGGCCACGAAGGTCTACTTCCCGGTGGGCGAGGGCGCCAACGACAGGGGCCTGTCCCGCAAGCACATCATGGACGGGATCGACGCCTCCCTGCGACGGCTCGGTACCGACCACGTCGACCTGTACCAGATACACCGCTGGGACCCCGAGACGCCGATCGAGGAGACGCTGGAGGCGCTCGCCGACGTCGTGCGTTCCGGCAAGGCCCGCTACATCGGAGCGAGCAGCATGTACGCGTGGCAGTTCGCGAAGGCGCAGTTCACCGCGCGACTGCACGGCTGGCCGGCGTTCGTGTCCATGCAGGACCACTACAACCTGCTGTACAGGGAGGAAGAGCGGGAGATGATCCCGCTGTGCCGTGACCAGGGGGTGGGCGTCATCCCGTGGAGCCCCCTGGCGCGCGGCTGGTTGAGCGGCAGCCGGGGCGACGACGGGGCGGATCGCCCCACCACGCGGGCGGGCTCGGACGACTTCGCGCGGCGCCTCTACGGCGAGGCCGACCTGGCGATCGTCGAGGCCGTCCGGCGGGTGGCCGGTGAGCGTGGCGTCCCGCCGGCCCATGTGGCGCTCGCCTGGCTGCTCGGCAAGCCCGGGGTGACCGCGCCGATCATCGGGGCGACGAAGGCGTCCTACGTCGACGACGCGGTCGCCGCGCTCGACCTCACGCTGACCGGGCAGGAGGTGACCGAGCTCGAGCAGGCGTACCGGCCGCGCGAGGTGCTCGGCCACTAGGACGCGACCACACGATCGGTGGGACGTGCTCCACCATCGGTGCCTGGTGCGTTTCGTCCGTCGCGGTGCGGGGTAACCGCTCGTGGGCGCGGTCGCCGGGGAAGCGGACCCCGCTCGGGGAAGGCATTCGAGATGGCGGAATCGAGGCACCGTGATGGAGTGGTTCGCGCTGATCCTGTCCGGTATCGCGGTCACGCTGTCCGCGACGGCCGTCTGGTATGTCCGGGACCAGGTCCGTGCCACGCAGCTGACAGCCCGTGCGGCGCGCGCGGCGGTGGAGCTGCAACACGAGATCGAACGCCGCACGGCCCGCGCGGCCGAGGCCGCCTACGTCCTCTGGGACCTCGAACCGGTGGGGGAGGACACCTACCTGTTGCGCAACGAGGGCAGCGACCCGGCCTACGACGTACGGATCGATGTCGGCGACATGGCGTGTCGCGGGCCGGTGCATATCATGGAGTTCCCGCCTGGCCACGTGGAGCGCTACCAGCTGTTCCGCCCGCTGGGCACTGTCACGGCCGCGCTCACCGTGACCTGGAACCAGGCATCGGACCTGACGGACGAACCGCGCACCCACCATCTACCGGTGCTGGACCGGGGCGCCGTTCCGGTCCAGCGTGGGCGCGCCGACTCGTCCGGTGATACGAGTGGTGCCGACCGGGTTGCCGAGCCAGAAGCGGGGTGACGGGGACCGGTCGCCGATGATGTATGCCGGGACCCGACGGAGCTTGGGCCGGTGTCGGTGGTGCCCGTTGGCTCGGGTGCCGGTTGGCTTGGTGTAGTTAGCGGTCCTCGCGCCAGCAGCGCATGCACCGGTCGCCGGATACGTCGGGTCGGCTGACCGGGCGGCCACAGTGACACGAGGGGACGGGTCCCCAGTCGACCACGACTTCCTGAGCCTCGGGTTCCGGCTCGGGCTGCTGCGGTGGAGGGCCGCCCCTGTAGTGGCATCCGGCGCACACGGTCCGCTCCCCCGGGCGCAGATAGATCTCCTGGTCACATCCCGGAGTCGAGCACGTGGGGTAGGTCGTGGTCACGGCGTCTCCTGTCACGTCGCGTGATGCTACCGAGGTGGCTAGTCGTCGCGGTCGTCGCGCAACGCCGGGTGATCGATTCCCCACCGTTCGAGGGCAGCGACGATGAAATCACCGCCTATGCGGTTGGCCTCGGCGACGTTGCCCTCGTGACGGCGGTCGGGCAACTCGTCGGGCTGCTCGATGACCCGGTCCTGCTCAGCGGCCGGGTGCGTCCAGTGGCCGCCGCACCCGCGAGGACACGGCCATTCGATGGTCCGCAGCACCCCATCGGGGTAGGGCTGTTGCCATGACATTGTGCCCGTGTCTCCGCACAGGTCGCACGGCTCACCGTCGCTTCGGTACGTCGCCAAGTCCGCCACAGTTGCTACACGCAGTCTTCCCGGTGGGATCCTTGCCGCGGTCGAGCCCCGAGCCCAGGCACTTGGGGCACGTCTCCATCTCTATGCGCATCGTCGCACCTTCCTATGTGAGTGGGAACCCGGGCGGTGCATGGTCGGGGGCTGCATGCACCGCCCGGGAGATCAAGGACGCCGGACAATCTGCGAGGTGCCGTCCGGCTCCGTGGCGATGATCGTGCCGTCCTCCTCGCGGATCTCCTCGCGCCCGAGGCAGTCGACCAGCACGGTCGCGCGCGGTACGTAACCCCGTTTCGGGGTGGATTCGGCCTGCTTGGTCGGCTCGGCGCTCATAGCCCGCCCCGATCCAGCTCGTACCCGTCGCGGGTGGCGACCATGCGCGGGCGCGTGTCGTGCGGGTCGTGTTGCCACCGGCGCGACAGCAGCCAGCCGCGCGCCCTGTCCCAGGGCACGAGCGTGAGAAACGGCAGAGCAAAGATCAGCAATAGCCAGAGCCAGAACATGAGGACACTCCGGTAGGTCGATGGTTCCCAGGGAGGTTGAGCATTCTCGGGCGTTCCCAGGGAAGTATGGCATTCCCAGGGAACGCGAGCAATGCTTCGATCGTGTGTCGACCCGGTCGAAGTCTGTAGCTAGGCTGTTCCCATGTTCAGTCGCTCCAAAGCGCGCAGACTCGGCGCTGACCTGTGAGAACTGCGAAAGCCCACCGGCCTGGGCATTGTGGAGCTGGGAAAGCAGATCGGACTGTCCAAGAGCACGGTCTCCCGGATCGAACAGGGCGAGCGTGTTCCCACCGATGCGGAGCTACATCTCATTCTCGGCGCGCTCGGGGTCGTTGGCTCCGCGCGGGAGGCGCTGCGAAAGCTCGCGGCCGAGGCGCACGAGCCCAACTGGTTAGCCACCGGCGGGACAGGGCTACCTGAACAGCTGACCACGCTGGTGGACTACGAATCCACCGCGACGGCAATCACCGAAGTAGGATTGGTTGTAGTCCCAGGGTTACTACAGACACGCGAGTACTGCCGGGCGATCTACCTGTCCGCGGGGGTTCCGCGCAACGAGATCGACACGCGCGTTTCCACGCGACTCGGGCGGCAGCGGATCCTCACAGACACCACCCCTGTGGAGTTCAATGCGGTAATCGACGAGGCGGCGCTTCGTCGACCGGTGGGTGGTAGTGCGGCCGTCGCTGATCAGCTTCGGCACCTGCTCAAGATGGGTGAGAGGGACAACATCACGGTGCAGGTGCTGCCGCAGAGCCTGGGTGCGCACCCGGGTGTCGATGGGTCGTACGTGCTGATGGAGTTCGCTGCCGAATCGCCGATCGTGCACCTGGAGCAGTACCGGGCTGGCGCGTTCCTGGATGATCGAGAGGACGTGGAGGCGTACCGGTCTCTGACGGATATCCTTCGCCGGGACGCCTTGAGCCCCGCAGAGTCGGCGGGACTCATCCGAGACTGCATCACTGAACAGGAGAGCACCGGATGACAGCACTGGAGAGCACCTGGCGGAAGTCGAGCTACAGCGGTACGCAGTCGGCGTGCGTTGAGCTAGCCCTGGAGCCTGCCCAGGCCCGTGTGCGTGACACAAAGGACCGCGATGGCGGGACCCTGCGGGTTCCGTTCGCCGCGTGGCAGGCGTTCACGAGCCACCTGCGCGAGCAGTAGATAGTCCCCGTCGGCGCCCCCGGGGTCCTGGGAGGATCCGGGGGCGCCGACGTATGAGGATCGCCACACGTCAGTCGGGCACACCGGCCGGTGCAGGGGCTTCACCAGTGATGATCGAACCGTATCGGGGCACCGAGCGGGGTTCGCGACCGTTCCCGTGCTGGGGTCCCGGTGCGGGTAACGGGATGCGGCGCCCACTCCCTGTTACGTTTAGGGTCAAGTGTCCGGTTATTAGGCGAGGTGAGATGTCCGGCAGCGTGACGATCGAGAGACCGACCAAGGCCGACGGCGCCGCCTTGTGGCGTGTCGCGCGGGACTCCGGCAAGCTCGATCTCAATTCCCCGTACACGTACTTGCTGTGGTGCCAGGACTTCGCGGATACCTCGGTCGTGGCTCGGGACGGCGATGACGTCGTCGGTTTCGTGATCGGCTACCGCAGGCCGAGGGATCCGAGCGCGGCGATGGTCTGGCAGGTAGCCGTGGACGCCAGCCAGCGCGGCGAGGGGCTGGCCGGGCGCATGCTCGACGTCATGTACACCGGGCTGGTCGCGGACGGGGTCCGGTACCTGGCCACGACGGTGACGCCGGACAACGAGGCGTCGATCGCGCTGTTCCGCTCGTTCGCGACCCGCTGGGGCGCGGAGATGACCGGCGAGCAGCTGTTCGCGGCGACGGACTTCCCTGCCGAGCACGAGCCGGAGGATCTTTACCGGATCGGTCCGCTCGGTCGGCCACCGGCAGGCTGAACCAGCCGGGCCGATAAACGTTGCGTACCGCGCAAGTTTGCGCGGTACGCAATTTCATGCATACTGGGGGAGTGAACGACAGGACGTCTCCCGCGCCCGACCCTCCCGTGGAGGGATTGCGTGCGCGCAAGAAGCGGGCGACGCGAGAGCTGCTCGAGCGGGTGACGTTACGGCTGGCCGTCGAGCACGGGTTCGACCACGTCACGGCCGAGGGAATCGCCGAGGCAGCCGAGGTGTCCACGCGAACCTTCTTCAACTACTTCGCGTCCAAGGAGGACGCGGCCTTCGGTCACGCCAAGACGGACTCCGGTGCGGAGGAGCCGGAGCGTGTCGTGGAGCTGGTGCGCGAACAGCCGCCCGAGGCGCCGCCGCTGCGCGCGTTGCGGGTGGCTGTGACGGCGTTCGTCGGCGAGCTCACGGCCGACAAGGAGCTTTCCCGCCTGCGTTGCGATCTGGTCAGGACACACCCGAGGCTGGGCATGCGGCTTATGGACCGGGTCGTCGAACGAGAACGGCAGCTGACCTCCGTCCTGGCCGAGCGCACCGGGCTGGACCCCATCGGTGACGCCTACCCCTCGGTGGTCGTCGCTGCGTCGACCGCTGCGGCACGTAGCGCGATGGTCCGGTGGATGGCCTCGGACTCGGCTGCCCAGCCGGTCACGTTCGTCGAGGAAGCGTTCGACGTGCTGGAACGGGGGTTCGTTCCCGCGAAGTAGGCGTGCGTGCGCGCGTCTTCCGGACAGGTACGACAGTCCGGCTCGGAGGGATGGTCCGTGCCGGCGATGCGGAACGGGGGTAGTGCGTGGCGACGTTGCTGTATCGGCTCGGCAGGGGCTCGTACCGCAGGCGCGGGATCGTGCTCGCGTTGTGGCTGGTGTTGCTGGGTGTGTTCGGTGTGGGGGCCGCCACCCTCTCGGAGCCGACGTCGGACGAGTTCGCACTGCCGGGGACCGAGGCCCAGCAAGGGTTCGACCTGCTCGAAGAGCGGTTCCCGGAGATGAACGCCGACGGGGCGAAGGCGAACATCGTGTTCGCCGCCCCGGACGGTGAAGGTATGGATACGCCCGAGAACCGGGCCGCGATCGACGACACGCTGGCCGCCGTGGCGGACGATCCCGATGTGGCGGCGTTGCAGCCGCCGTTCGAGGCGGGAACGGTCTCCGAGGACGGCAACATCGCCTACGCGCAGGTCCAGTACACTGTGCAGCCCTTCGACCTGTCCGAGGACACCCGTGAGCTGCTCGACGACCTCGGCGGTACGACGGATGACAGCGGGGTGCGGGTGGAGGTCGGCGGCTCGGCGATGCAGCCGGCACCCGAGCCGCCGAAGAACGAGATCGTCGGTCTCGCCGTCGCGGCCGTGGTGCTGACGCTGGCGCTCGGCTCGCTGGTTGCGGCGGGCCTCCCGCTGGTTACCGGGCTGATCGGAGTCGGTATCGGGGTGGCAGGGGTCACGGCCGCGACCGCGTGGTTCGACCTCGCCTCGGAGACCTACATGCTGGCGCTGATGCTCGGTCTTGCCGTGACGATCGACTACGCGCTGTTCATCATCACCCGCTTCCGGCACGAGCGATCCACGGGTTACGAACCGGAACACGCCATAGCGCGCGCGGTGGGTACGGCGGGCAACGCGGTGGTCTTCGCCGGGGCGATCGTGTGCATCACCCTGGTGGCCCTGTCCGTGGTTGGTATCCCGTTCCTGACCGCGATGGCGGTGTCCGCTGCCGCGACGGTGGCGGTCGCGGTGCTGATCGCGATCACGCTGCTGCCCGCGCTCGTGGGCTTCGCCCGCAACCGCATCTCGCCTGCAGGCTCGCGCGGCACCGTAGGCGCAGCGGCCCGCCGCGCGGGCGGTGCGGACGGGCAGCACGCTCCCGAGGGGCGTGCGACCGGTGCCGGGCTGGGGGAGCGCTGGGGGCGTTTCGTGACGGGCAGGCGCGTGGTGGTGCTGCTGGTGGCGATCCCGGTCCTCGGCGCGCTGGCATGGCCGGCCAACGACCTGCGCCTGGGGATGCCGGACGACAGCATGGCAGCCCCGGAGTCGACCCAGCGGCAGGCCTACGAGCTGGTCGCGGAGGGCTTCGGACCGGGAGTGAACGGCCCCCTGCTGGTCGCAGCGGACGTCGCGGGCACTGATAATCCACAACGGACTGTCGAGGAGCTTTCCGGGGAGATCTCCGGGTTGCCGGGCGTCGCGGCAGTGGAGCCTCCCGTGCTCGATCAGGAGGGTGACACCGCGCTGCTCACGGTGATTCCCGTGCACGGCCCGAGCAGCGTGGAGACCGAGGACCTGGTGAGTGCCATCCGCGCGCTCGGCGATACCTACGCGGAGAGCGGCGGTACGGCGTTGTTGGTGACGGGCCAGACCGCCATGAACATCGACATCTCCGGCCAGCTCGGTGACGCGATGGTCCCGTATCTGCTGATCGTGGTCGGCCTGGCGCTGGTGCTTCTCAGCGTGGTGTTCCGCTCGCTGCTCATCCCGGTCACGGCCGCGGCAGGGTTCCTGTTCACGGTCGGCGCCACGTTCGGGGCCGTGGTCGCGGTGTTCCAGTGGGGCTGGCTGGACTGGCTGTTGGCCGTCGACGAGACCGGCCCGATCATCAGCATGATGCCGATCTTCCTGGTCGGCGTGCTGTTCGGGCTGGCGATGGACTACCAACTGTTCCTGGGCACGCGGATGCGCGAGGAGTACGTACACGGCGCCGAGTCGATCGCGGCGGTGGTCGGCGGGTTCCGGCTGGGTGCGCGTGTGGTCACCGCGGCCGCGATCATCATGGTCAGTGTCTTCGCCGGGTTCATCTTCTCCGACGAGGACATGATCAAGTCGATGGGTTTCGCGCTGGCCTTCGGTGTGCTCATCGACGCGTTCGTGGTGCGCATGACCGTCATCCCGGCCCTGATGAGCGTGTTCGGCCGCGCGAGTTGGTGGATGCCTCGCCCGCTCGCGCGCGTGCTTCCGGACGCGGACATCGAAGGGGAGCGGTTGACCCGGAACGAGCCCGAACCCGCCCCGTCCGGCACCCCGGCGGGTGCGCGGGAGGACGCCGCACCGGTTCCCTACCGGTAGGCACGGGGTCCGTGGCGGCACCGGTGGCTACGGCGTGGCGCCGGGATCGGATCGGACGTCGATCTGCCGCCGTACCTTCCGGGATTCCGGTCGGTGCCGGACAGGTAGTAGCTCGCCACGATGCGCGGGACCTCCTCCAGGTCGGTGGTCATGGTGGCATTGCACCGGTTGAAAAAGCCGAACATGGCCACGACGGCGGCGAACTCCGCGGTATAAGCCCTGGATGGGGAGCAGCGGCCCGCAGGCGTCCGACTACGGAAGTCGGATCACCTAAAACTACGCTACTTCCCCTGCACTTGGTTAACGAGCATTCGTCTGGATCGGATCCTCCGATACGGAGCACAGCTCAACAGAGTAGTTGCGAACGCAGACGGTGATCGTTCGAAGTGCCCAATTGGGCTACTGGACTGAGACTTGCGTGAGCGATGTGAAGCGATTGACTCCAACCCGCCAATCCTTTACGCTACTATCGATCACATCAGGTGTTCTGGGCCGAGGTTGATCAAGACTGACTGGGGATGATTTATGCCCAACCTGTGTAGGCGTTCGGTGTAGTTGCAACGATGCTTATGAAGCCACGTGGGTCTGGTGATCACGACAGCTCCGTCGTGGCTCGAGCCAGTCGGGCCGATTCGGCTCGGCGTATTATGCATACAGCAACAGTCCGTATCAATCCGAAGGTTAGACATACGGAAACGGACAGGGATCCGTTGCAAGTGTAGCGACGGCTTGTAGTCACAGCATCACTTGACCACCGGGATCCTCATCTCGAACTGGGGGACGGCCGATGGAGTTGTACGTCGAAGTTTTACGTGTTGCTCTAGCGGTCTCTTTCTTCTGGTCAGGGTCTGCCAAGCTTGGCAGTCCTGGAGCAGCAAGAAGGGCGATGGACGAGGTACCATTCGTCCGCAAGGGTACTCGGTTGGCGACATACAGCCTCGCAACCTTTGAAGTTGCGGCCGCAGTGCTCATTGCAAGTCCACTGGTCCCGGCACTTGGTTACATTGCAACTCTATTGTTGGCCACTGGGATAGTAGTCGTGTCCACGTGGGTCATCGTTACCCGACGGAACATATCTTGCGGTTGTTTTGGTTCTCGCCAGAGCAAGCCCCTTGGTTGGAAAAATCTCTTCTTCGGGCTTGGAATCGTATTCGCATCACTATTCTTGCTCTTCGGTCATGGCTGGGGGTGGTCCTCTAGTGGCACGGGGGACGAGCTAGCGCGACTCGTAGTTATGGCGACTGCGGCCCTGGTTGGCACGATGGCGAGGCATGCGGATCTAATCTCTCGGCCATGGCAAAACTTCAACCTCCGAGGAGTATAAGGTGTTCGCTACCATTACCGCCATCGCGATAATATTATTAACCGCAGCCACGATCGGTCTATTCGCCATGGTCGGTGAACTTGCTTCTCGAGTAGACAGTTTGACGGCACACCAGGATGACTCTCCTTCAGGTGGTGCGGTCCACGATTGGGCCGATCCACTGGAGGACTTCGTTCCCGGGAACAATCCAGAGTGGTACCCGGGAGAGTTGATTTCCGTCGAAGATTCCCCGTGTGCATTATTGGTTATCCTCAGTACATCGTGCCAGTCGTGTTCTCGTTTCGCCGAACAGAATTTCAGCGAACTTGATGGTCTGCCCTGTCATTTAGGATTCATCATCTCTTGTCCGACGGTGGAACGTGGACAGAAATTTGTCCGCAACTATCCCACACTGGCCTCGCGATCCTCGGTGTATATCGACGCTATGGGCGAGTGGACGCGCGACCAACTCGGTTTGGACGTCAGCCCCTCGGCCGTCGTCCTACAGGCCGGACGGCCGGCGGCGGCGTTCACGATGTCGTCGCCCAATCAGCTTGCGGCAGTAGTTGACCAACATCTCGCAACCGATAGGGAGACAGCATAATGATCGCAAGATTGCGCAAACAGGACCAGCGTTATCCGTTACGGGATATGCCAACCGAGTCGACCCGCCGGCGTCTTTTTTCCCGGGTGGGTGCCGGAGGGTTAGCCACGGCGGCTCTGGTATTCGGCAACCCTGCGACAGCAGAGGCTGAGTGTCGACGAGGCTGCTGCCACCTCTACAGGTGCCCCAATGTTTCCATGAGCCATTGTCGGTCCGGAAGCAACTATACCTGGTACTGCAAGTACACTAGGCAGATCGGATGCTCATGCTGTGAGCATGGTGGTCTAAGGCCACACTTCCATGGTCACTCCGCTTATAGCTGTTCGCACACCTGACGTTGGTTGCTCCCATGGTTATCTGGGTCGCCCTAGCCGGTGTCGGTGCTATCCTGCAAGTCCTAAGCCCTTGAGGCCGTTCCATGGTTGGCGTGTCCAGCCCGCTACCGCGTGCTCCAGGCTCCGTTAAGTTCCACGCAGGAATTTCTTCGGGAAACGTCATCGCAGCACTCTTTCTGGCACTCGCGCTGGTTCCTGTTTCTCGATTGTCCGAGATGATCGAGTATGATGTTAGAGCGGTATCCGTTGGCGTGTTGGCTGCTGCGTTCGGAGTCCTCGACGTGCTTAATAGGACGCCTAGTCCGTCGCGCCAGGTTCCGCAGCGTTTTTCCCTCCGGGGTGGGCACCAGCCGGGCCGGCTTGGTCTGGTTTACGGAATCGACCTTGGATTGCTCGTCACGACACAGAAGACGACGTCGCTGCTCTGGGTAGCCATCCCAGGCAGTTTGTTACTTGGCTCGCCGAGTATCCTTCTCGCAACTCTACTTACTGCAGCGGGAACTTACTCACTAACCATCGCGGTACTCAGTGCTCTAGATCAGCGCGTTCTCACGAATCACCAATTCTGGGGTCGAAGTGACAGACAATGGATAAGAATAGCTCGAGCGTCAGCAGCCGTAATTCTGTTAGGGATCTCAGCGAGTATTGTTATACAGAGTCCAATGGTGTTGTGGTAATAACCATGTTCCGTTGTGGCTCTGTAATAAAGATGCTTACTGTTGCCCGTATGCATCGGCCGATGAAGCGCGAGGTGCGAGGGAACGTGGATGGGTTTGTGGATGTCAAGCTCTTCTTCAACTGGCACAAGAGGACTGTAACCAGCGTATCGCTGTGGGCCGACCTGCAATCGGTGTATGGTATGGGTGACGTTCGCGCTCACGTCGCCGCTGCTCGCGTCCCCGCGCAGCTAGGAATAGAGACGTCGTGCGGTGTCTTCACTTATTCGGGAGACTGGAGAAGTGTCCTGTTCGGTGGCACATGGAGTACTCCGTCGCCGTTGGGAAGACATTCAATCTGAGCTACGATACAAGATTACGCTGTTAAGTACGAAGGAGGTCCGTGAGGACATCCCTTTCTAAGATGCTCCACGAATAGGTAAAAGGAGGAAGAAAATGCCGACCGATCGGGGTTACGTCACAGTAACGGAGCTTGCGGAAGGATATACGGTTCAGGTATCCGGATTACCGGCTAACGGCGATTGCAGGCCGAACGCGTTCGCGATTCACACCGGCGTTCCCGAGATCGAGGTGGAGGCGCAGGCAGGACTCGTGCGAGCGCAGAACTGCCGGTACTCGGTCGAGCCGCTTGAGGTGTTCGTCGCGGAAGATGACGGCAAACTCTATATAGCGGATATCCGGAACGGGCAGGCGTAGTCTGCTGCTGAGGGAGGTGGCGGGGTGTGTATTGAGACGCTCCAGCGCACCGCTGGGAAGCTCGGTGTCGTTGTCGGTGCGGTAGTCGTGGCGTTGCTGGTTGTGAGTAGCTGCAGTGAGGAAGGCTCGGACCCGCAATCGGGTGGAGAATCGGGTCCTGAGTCATCGGCTACACCTGATGGCTGCGACGAGTCGGAACGTGTCGACCCGGACGGCGCGCTGCGGGGCGAGACGAGTCACGGCGAGGTATGGGCTTTGCCGCTTGGCGGCTTCCCGCCCGAGTCGGGGAAGCGGTTCAAGCTGGCGTGGAGAGTCACCGGATCGGGAGACCTTACTGTCGTCGCGCATGGCCCGGATGGTTCACGACGCGACCCCGTCGACGGTCCGACTCGTCACACCGGCAGTAGCTGGGAACGCCCTGGCGACGAGTGGGGGACATTCTTCCGGCTCGACCAGCCCGGTTGCTGGGAGATCGTCGCCAGACGAGGGGATGTCACTGGCTCCATCGGACTCGTGGTGGAACCGTGAAAGCCGGTGAACGTCCCGCTCGTGAACTCAACCGGGTAGCCGAGACGGCGCAGTCTCCCTCTACCGGCACCGCCCCGGTTCGGGAACCGCTGTGACGCTCCGGCACCGTTCGAGGCTCCAGCCGCGGTCGCCGAACGTGTCCGCCGTGCTGTCCCGGTAGACCTCGAGTGTGCCGTCACCGGTGGCGCGGTAGTGGAACCGGATGAGGGCGCCCTCTACGGTCGGGCGGCTGACGGTCAGCTCCGCACCGGTCCCGTCGGTGAGGGAGCGCTCCAGGCAGGCCACTTCCGGGCCGGGAGCGTCGCGGAGACGCTCGCCGTGGCCGAGCTCGATGTCGCCGCAGGCAGGCAGCGGGTCACGGTTGTGCCACCGCTGTTCGGTCGCGTCGCAGGCTGTGAGTGTTGTCAGGGCCGCGAGCAGGATGAGGACCGTGCGCATACCGGTAGGACGCGCGTGCGGTACCACTGCGTTGCACCCGCCTGCCGATCGACGCTCCGGCCGTGCGGCCCCGCGCAACACGAACGGCGGTCGCCACTACCGGCACACCGCCTCGCCCATGCCCGCCGCACACAGCTGGTTACCGGACCCTCGTCACGGCGGGGCGTCGTGGCCGGAGCGAACACAGCTTCGCCGGCACGGCGCCGCGCAGCGCGGATCGGACCGCTGGGCACGAGCCGCGCGTCTGCCGGTATGTGTCCACGGCACAGTCTCGACCGTGGAGTTTCATGTTCGCCTGACATGGTGTGGCTCACACCCGCGCCCTACTGTGCGTGCCTAGCGCTTCCCGACAGCCGCCGACGGCGGCCGGGCAAGGCGGACGGGTACGGGCCATGGGTGAGGAGCACCGCGATGGAAACGGGCGATACGACGGTCATCCGCGCCCGCGGGTTGGTCAAGGACTTCCACGGGTTCCGGGCCGTCGACAGGGTCGACCTCGACGTCGCCGAGGGCACCGTGCACGCGCTGGTCGGACCGAACGGGGCGGGAAAGACCACGTTGTTCAACCTGCTCAGCGGGTTCGTGCCGCCGTCGGCCGGTTGCATCCTGCTGTCCGAAAGAGACATTACCCGGCTTCCGCCGGAGCGGATCGCGCGGCTGGGTGTGGCCCGCTCGTTCCAGATCACCAACCTGTTCCCGATGCTGACCGCACGCGAGCACGTCGAGCTCGCTCTCGCCGGCCATGCCGGCCAGGGCAGCATCTTCTGGCGCTCGGACAGACTGCTGGCCCGGCACGCCGAGCGCACAGCCGAGCTGCTTGCCGCTGTGGGCCTGGAGGGCTCCGCGGCCGACCCCGCCGACACCCTGGCCTACGGGCAGAAGCGGGCCCTCGAGCTGGCGCTCGCGCTCGCGCTGGAACCGACGGTGCTGCTGCTCGACGAGCCGACGGCGGGCATGGGGGCCGAGGACGTCGACCGCACCGTCGACCTGATCGGCCGAGTACGTGCCGGACGGACGGTGGTGCTCGTGGAGCACAACATGAACGTCGTGGCCAGGCTGGCCGACCGGGTCACCGTGCTGCAGCAAGGGCAGGTGCTCGTGGAGGGCAGCTACGCAACGGTCCGCGACGACCCGCGAGTGGTCGCCGCCTACCTGGGAGAGTCGCATGCTGACCATTGAGTCCCTCTCGGCGGGATACGGCGAGGCGCAGGTGCTGCGCGAGGTGTCGCTGAACGTCACAGAGGGCGAGGTGGTGACCCTCGTGGGGCGCAACGGCGCGGGAAAGACCACGCTGCTGCGCTGCCTGATGGGGCTGCACCGGCAGCAGACGGGGCGCATCGAGTTCCTCGGCAGGGATCTGGGCCGGATCCCGACCCATCACAGGGCGCGGTCGGGGTTGGGCTGGGTGCCGGACGACCGCGGCATCTACGCGACGCTGTCGGTGACCGAGCACCTCACCCTCGCCCGCCCGACCGGACCGGACCCGTGGCCGTTGAGCCGGATCTACGACACCTTCCCCGTGCTGCACGAGCGCAGGAGGTTCCCGGGCACGCGGCTGTCCGGGGGCGAGCAGCAGATGCTGGCCATGGCACGGGTGTTGCGGATGGGTGCCCGGATGCTGGTCTGCGACGAACCGACCGAGGGGCTGGCGCCCCTGCTCGTGCAGCGGATCGGCGACATCATCCGGGACGTCAAGGCACACGGTCACACCGTCCTGCTCGTGGAGCAGAACGTGCACTTCGCCGCCTCGGTCGCCGACCGGCACTACCTGCTCGCCGAAGGGGGGATCGCCGAGGAGCTGGACAACACCGAGGTGCGTAGGCGCGAGTCGGAACTGCTCGCCTACCTCGGAATCTGACGACGACGATTCACCCGCGCGCACGCGGGGTGAGGAGGAATCCATGCGAGAAGTCACGAGACGATCCGCGGCGGTGCTCGCCACGGGAACCCTGCTGCTCTCCGCGTGCGGCCAGGGTGGCCCCAGCGATGACGGTGGTGAGATCTCGAACGGGAAGGTGGTGCTCGGCCTGATCAACGACCAGTCCGATGTGTACGCCGAGCTCTCCGGCGAGAACTCCGTGGAGGCCGTCCGGATGGCGGTCGAGGACTTCCAGGAGGACAACCCCGACTCGGCGATCGGCGAGATCGAGGTGGTCGACGCCGACCACCAGAACAAGCCGGATGTCGCCAACTCGAAGGCTGCCGAGCTCTACGACCAGCGGCAGGCCGATGTGATCCTCGACGTCCCGACCTCCTCGGCAGCGCTGGCCGTGGCCAACGTGGCCAACCAGAAGCAGAAGATCCACATGAACGTCACGGCCGCGACCACGGAGCTGACCGGGGAGTCGTGCAACAAGTACACGTTCGACTACGCCTACGACACCTACATGCTGGCGCACGGCACCGGCACGACGGTCACCGAGAAGGGGGCGGAGAACTGGTACATCGTCTACCCCGACTACGCCTTCGGCCAGGACATGGAGAGCAGCTTCAGCACGGCGATCGAGGAAGCGGGCGGTCAGGTGGTCGAGAGTGACCCGACGCCCTTCCCCAACGACAACTTCTCGACCTTCCTGGTCAAGGCGCCCGACCTGGACCCGGCCCCGGACGTGATCGGGACCATGCAGGCAGGCGGCGACCTGGTGAACCTGGTCAAGCAGTACAACGAGTTCAACCTCGCGGACAAGGGAGTCGACCTCGCCGTCGGGCTGATGTTCATCACCGACATCCACTCGCTGGGCGTCGAGGCCTTCTCCGGGGTCACCTTCACCGACGCGTGGTACTGGGACTACGACGAGACCAACCGCCGGTGGGCCGACGAGTTCCAGGAGCGGACCGGCACCCGGCCGTCCTTCGCGCACGCGGGCAACTACTCGGCGGCGCTGCAGTACCTGGAAGCCGTCGAGCGGGCGGGTACCGACGACTCCGACGCGGTCGTCGCCGAGCTCGAGGGTTACGAGTTCGACGACGTCTTCGCGCGCAACGGCAAGATCCGTGCCGAGGACCACCGGGTGGTCCACGACGCCTACCTGGCCAGGGTCAAGGAACCCGATGAGGTCTCCGAGGAGTGGGACTACGAGGAGATCGTCTCGACCATCCCGGCCGACGAGGCGTTCGCACCGGTCGAGGACACCGAGTGCGAGATGGGCTGATCCGCGGCGATGGTCAACGTCATACAGCAGCTGTTCAACGGCCTGGTCGGGGGCGGGTTCCTCGCGCTGCTCGCCCTCGGCCTCGCCGTGATCTTCGGAATGCTGCGGGTGGTCAACTTCGCCCACGGCGCCTTCTACATGCTCGGCGCGTTCGGTGCGTACCTGCTGCTCACCGAGGCCGGCGTCAACTTCTGGCTGGCCTTGCTTGTCGTGCCAGCCGCGCTGGCCGTGGTGGGTATGGCGCTGGAGCGCGCCTTCGTGCACCGGTTGACCCAGCTCGACCCGCTGTACAATTTCCTGCTCACCTTCGGGATCACGCTGATCCTGCAGGACCTGATCAAGGTCAGGTACGGTAACCAGTCCCAGCCGTACTCCCGGCCCGCCCTGCTCGACGGGTCGGTGAACCTCGGGCTCTTCCAGTACCCGAGCTACCAGGTGTTCGTGCTCGGGTTCGCGATCGTGCTCTGCCTGCTGGTGTGGTTGTTGCTGACCCGGACCCGGGTGGGAATGATCGTCCGTGCCGCCACGGAGCGCCCGGAGCTGACCCGCAGCCTCGGGGTCGACGTCGGCCGGTGGGTCACGCCGGTGTTCGGCTTCGGGATCGGGCTGGCAGCGCTGGCCGGGGTGCTCGCCGCACCGATGCGCGCGGTGCACCCGATGATGGGCTCGGACCTGATCATCACGGTGTTCGCCGTGGTGGTCATCGGCGGCCTCGGCTCCATCTTCGGCTCGGTGGTAGCCGGTTTCGGGATCGGTATGGCCCAGGCCGTCGGCAACCTCTACGTCCCGGCGCTGTCCCAGACGCTGGTGTTCATCCTGATGGCCGTCGTGCTGCTGTGGCGGCCGACGGGGCTGTTCGGCCGCGAGGGGGTGCTGACATGAGCGTGCGCGCGGCGAGTACTGCCCTCCGGGAGCGAATGGACGGTGCGGGTGTGACCGAACGGGCGATGCGGGCGCGCCCGGGGGTCCGGTGGGTGCTGCTGGCTGGCGGGCTGCTCTTCGCCGTCGCACTGCCGTGGCTGATGTACCCCCCGATCGCCTTCGACATCGCCTGCTTCGCCTTGCTGGCCATCGCGGTGGACCTGCTGCTCGGCTACACCGGGCTGCTCTCCTTCGGCCACGCGGCCTTCTGGGGTACCGCCGCGTACACGGCCACGGTGATGGGGGAGCGGTTCGGCGCGCCGTTACCGCTCGCGGTGCTGGCGGCCGTGCTCGCCGCGGCACTGCTCGCCGTACCGGTCGGCTATCTCGCGGTGAAGTGCACCGGCATCTACTTCGCGATGGTCACGCTGGCCTTCGCCCAGATGATCTTTTTCGTCGCCAACCAGTGGCGGACGGTAACCGGCGGGGAGAACGGGCTCGTCGGCCCGCCCCCCGAGCTGTTCGGCATCGACCTGTCCGACCCGTTCCTGTTCTACTACGCCGGGCTGCCGTTCATCCTGGCCGGGATCGCCCTCGCCTGGCGGGTGGTGCACTCGCCGTTCGGCAGGGTGATGGTGGCCATCCGGGACAACCCGTCCCGCGTGCAGGCCCTCGGGTATCCGGTGCACCGGTACAAGCTCGGGGTCTTCGTCATCTCGGCGACCCTGGCGGGGCTGGCGGGCGGCCTGTTCGCGATCAGCCACGGTTTCGCGTCGCTCCAGGAGGTGTACTGGACCACCTCGGGCAAGGCAGTCATGATCGTCGTTCTCGGCGGTATGGGCACGCTCTGGGGCAGCGTGGTCGGCTCGTACCTGGTGGTGCAGCTGGAGTACTTCCTCTCCGGTGCCGGGTTCGGCGAGATCGGCCTCGTCACCGGCAGCATCTTCGTGGTCGTTGTGCTGCTGTTCCGCAGGGGGATCTGGGGTAGCGCCCAGCACCTGCTGCGCGAGCGCGTCCAGCGGTCCCGCGTGCCTGCCGAGCGGCGTTCGCGGCCCGGCAGGGACGACGCAGAACAGGAGGGCAGCGCACCGTGAGCGCATCACTCGTGAGTACACCACCGCTGGCCGATGTCGACCTCACCGGGCGTACGGCACTGGTCACCGGCGCGGGCAGCGGGATCGGGCGGGCGTGCGCCGCCCGACTCGCGGGCGCGGGTGCCGCCGTCACCGTGCTGGATCGGGACGAACCGTCGGCGCGGGCGGTTGCCGACGAGGTCGGCGGGCAGGCGTGCGTGCTGGACCTGTCCGATCCGGACGCGGTAGACGGCCTCACCGCCGCCCCGGACGTGCTGGTCAACAACGCGGGAATGCAGCACGTGGCACCGCTGGAAGAGTTCCCTCCGGACAGTTTCGGGCGCATCCTGCGGGTCATGCTGGAGGCGCCGTTCCGGCTGGCCCATCGGTGCCTCCCGCACATGTACGCGGGCGGCTGGGGCAGGGTCATCAACATCTCCTCGGTGCACGGGTTGCGCGCCTCGCCGTACAAGTCGGCGTACGTGACGGCGAAGCACGGCCTGGAAGGGCTGTCGAAGGTCATCGCGCTCGAAGGGGCGGGCCACGGGGTGACAAGCAACTGCGTGAACCCGGCCTACGTCCGTACCCCGCTCGTGGAGGAGCAGATCACGGCGCAGGCCGATGCGCACGGTATCGGCGAGGACGAGGTGGTCGAGCAGGTCATGCTGGCGCCCTCGGCGATCAAGCGGCTCGTCGAGCCCGGCGAGGTCGCCGAGCTCGTCGCCTACCTCTGCTCGGACCAGGCCTCGTTCATCACCGGCTCGTCGATTCTCATCGACGGTGGTTGGACGGCACACTAGGACCCGCTGGCGCCGACGACGAGGAGAGCCGTGGCACACGGAGGCGAAGCCCCGAACCCGCCGGGCGAGGCTGCCGGCGTGGGTGCCTTCCTGCGTTTGCTGGCCAGGGAGGCGCAGGCGGTGGAGTTCGAGCGGCCCGTGCTGGACGCGCGCCTGCAGGGTGCCTCCGAGGAGGTCCTCGACGAGCTCGAACGCGCGAAGGACCTCGCGCTCCAGGTACGGGGGCTGCTGGAGCGGCGGCGGCGCAGCGAGGCCGAGCTGTCCGCGCTGTTCGACACCGTAGCCGACCTCGCCACCCTGCGCGATCTCGACGCCGTGCTGGAAGCGATCGTGCGGCGCGCGCGCAAGCTGCTCGACACCGACGTCACCTACATGACGCTCAACGACGAGGAGCGCGCCGACACCTACATGCGGGTCACCGATGGTTCGGTCTCCGCGCGTTTCCAGCAGCTGCGGCTGGACATGGGTGCCGGGCTCGGTGGGCTCGTCGCGCAGACGGCGATCCCGTACGCCACGGCGAACTACATGGCCGACGACAGGTTCCGGCACGAGGGCGAGATCGATGACGCGGTCGCCGAGGAAGGCATCGTCGCCATCCTCGGCGTGCCGTTGCGACTGGGTCCGCGCGTGCTCGGCGTGCTGTTCGCGGCCAACCGCAGCGCGCGGCCCTTCGAGCGCGAGGAGGTCGCGTTGCTCGGCTCCCTCGCGGCGCACGCTGCGGTGGCCATCGACAATGCCCGGTTGCTCGCCGAGACCCGTTCCGCGCTCGAGGAGCTCAGCGCCGCGAACGCTGTCATCCGGGAGCACAGCACCTCGGTCGAGCGTGCGGCCGAGGCGCACGACCGGATGGCCGAGCTGGTGCTGCGCGGCGGCGACGTGACCGACCTCGCCGAGTCGGTCGCGGGCATCGTCGGTGGTGAGCTGATGGTGTTGGACTCCGACGGGCGCAGGCTCGCTGCGGTCGGCACCATCGAGCAGGTCGACGCGGAGCAGCTCTCCGCGGCCATGGCCTCGGCCCGCAGCCTCGGCCGCACGGTCCGGCGGGGCGACCTGTGGGTCACCGCCGTCGGCGCGGGATCCGAGCACCTGTGTGGGCTGCTGCTGCGTGCCGACCACGAGCTCTCCGAGACCGACCAGCGGATCCTGGAGCGTGCCGCGGTGGTCACCGCGCTGCTGTTGCTGTTCCGGCGCAGCGTCATGGAGGCGGAGATCCGGGTACGCGGCGAGCTGCTCGAGGACCTGGTGAGCAAGGCTGCCGAGGAGCCCGAGACGGTGCGGGAACGTGCCCGCAGGCTCGATATGGACCTCGACCGGCAGCACGTGATCCTGGTTGCCCGTTGCCAGGATCAGCTGCGCCAGCGGTTGGCGTTCCACGCCGCGAGCCAGGCCTCCACCCGCGGGGGCCTGGCCGCGCAGCGGGACGGAGCGTGCGTCCTGCTCCTTCCCGGCGAGGAGGCGGGCGCGCTCGCCCGCGAACTGGCCAGGGACTTCGGGGCGGCACTCGGCGAGCCGGTCACCATCGGAGCCGGAGGGCCTGCGTCGGGTCCGGAGAGTCTCGCCGAGACCTACCGGGAGGCGAGCCGGTGCGCCTCCGCGCTGCTGGCCCTGGACCGCGTCGGTGACGGTGCCGGTGTCGAGGACCTCGGCTTCGTGGGCCTGCTGCTCAGCTCCGAGCGGGACGTGAACCAGTTCGTGCAGCGCACGCTCGGCCCCCTCATCGACTACGACTCCCGCCGCAACACCGCCCTGCTGCGCACGCTGGACGCCTACTTCCGGTGCGCAGGGAGCCCGACGAAGGCTGCAGAGCACGTGCACGTGCACGTCAACACGGTCAACCAGCGCCTGGAACGGATCGGCCAGCTCCTCGGCGAGGACTGGATGCGGCCGGAGCGCTCCCTCGAGCTCCAGCTGGCACTGCACCTGCGCAGGCTCGGCAGCCGCGTGTGATGTGTGCCCGGGCGCCAGGTGTCCCTGTGGCGCGTTGTGTCCCGGCTACCTTGTCCCGCCGTGCACCGGTCACGACACTGACGCGTATTCCCCGCAGTGGAGGGAGATGAGCCGGCGTGTCGTACGTCCGTGCCGCGGTCCCGGCCGCGATCACCATCGTGCTCACCGCAGCGGTGACCGCAGCTGCCCTCGTGCTGCCCCCGGACGGAGCGGTGCGGGCGGGCGAGCGTTGCGAGCGTGCCGACCGGCTCCGGGTACCCGGGGCGGAACATCAGATCGTGGCCTGTCTCGACGACGTGACCACGGCGGGAACCACCGCCTCCGGGCACACCGACCCGGAGGACTGGGCGGGCCTGCATGCGCCTGGCACGCGCAACCCCAGCGGTGTGCCGGGCATCCAGGTCGACGGCTACTTCCCGGACGACTCCTCGTTCAACGGCACGCACGGCTGGGACCACGACTCCCAGTTCGTGATCCGCCTGCCGGACCAGTGGAACGGTGGCGTGGTGGTGACCGGGGCACCGGGGGTGCGCGAGCAGTACGCGAACGACTTCATCATCGGCGACCGGGTGCTCGACCGTGGCTACGCCTTCGCGTCGACGGACAAGGGCAACGTCGGTACCGAGTTCTACCGGGATGGCGACCGTCCGGGGGACGCCGTCGCCGAGTGGAACGAGCGGGTCACCGAGCTGACGCGGGCGACGAAGGCCGTGGCGCGGCAGCTCTACGGGCACATGCCGCGCCGCACGTATGTCGCGGGCATCTCCAACGGCGGGTACCTGGCACGCTGGCAGCTGGAGAACCGCCACCACCTCTACGACGGGGGAGTCGACTGGGAAGGCACGTTGTGGCGCCCGGACGGCCCCAACCTGTTCACCTACCTGCCCACCGCGCTGCGCGAGTACCCGGACTACGCCCTGACCGGCGACGAGGAGGCGCACGACGCCATGATCGATGCGGGGTTCGCCCCCGGCTCGGAGTTCCTCTGGGAGTACCACTACGGCGTCTACTGGGATCTGACCCAGCGGATCTACCGGGAGGAGTTCGATCCCGGCTACGATGGCGACACCGAGGCGGGCACGCCGTTCTGCCGTCCGGGCACACCTCAGTGCGATGCCGACTACGACTATCACCACCGCCCGGAGAGCGTGCACGACGCCGTGGAGAAGGTGTCGTTGACCGGGCGAATCCAGCGCCCCATGATCACCCTGCACGGCACCCTGGACGCGCTGCTTCCGATCCGTACCGACTCCGATGTGTACGCCGAGATGGTGCGCGAGGCGCACCGTGCCAAGAGGTTCCGTTACTACCGGATCGAGGGTGGCAACCACGTGGACGGGCTGCACGCTGCCTACCCCGAGCGGCTCCGCCCGATGCTGCCTTGCTTCCGCAGTGCCTTCGAGGCGTTGGAAGGGTGGGTCACCGACCGGCGGAACCCGCCGGACAGCGCGACGGTTCCCGAGCCGGAATCCGGGGACGAGGTCAACACCTGCGACCTCGCGGGTTAGCCGTCCCCGGCAGTCCGCACCTGCCGCCGTCGCTCGTCGGTTACCGTACCAGCGTCACCGCCCCATCCAGGTGCCTTTGACGCGCGAACGTTCCCAGAGGATTCGCCGTCGAGCCTATCCCGCGTGCTCCTGCGCGGACCTCACCCCGGCACCGAGCGCATCGGCAGACTAGTGTCGCAGCCTGTGCGCATGGTGCCTGCGCATCGGATCGAGGAGGTACAGCGTGGATCAGCATGACCAGGTGGGCACGGCCGAGCAGCACGGTGGCCGGGACGGCACCGGCCACGCCGGCCACACCGGAGACGGCGCGGAGCACGCCGGACACGGCGACGGGCACGGCCACGACCAGCATGCGGCGCACTCGCCTGCGATGTTCCGGGACCGTTTCTGGCTCTCGCTGGTACTTGCCGTGCCGGTCGTCGTCTACGCGGGGACGGTCCAGGAATGGTTCGGCTATACCGCGCCGGAGTTCCCCGGTGCGGGTCTCGTCGCGCCCGTGCTGGGCACGGTCATCTTCCTCTACGGTGGCTGGCCGTTCCTTGCCGGCGCGGCCGCCGAGGTCCGGGGGCGCCGACCCGGCATGATGCTGCTGATCGGCATGGCGATCACGGTCGCGTTCGCCGCAAGCATGGCAGCCGACGTGGGTGTGTTCGCGGTCGAGGTGTGGTGGGAGCTGTCCCTGCTGATCGTGATCATGCTGCTCGGGCACTGGATGGAGATGCGCGCCATCGGGCAGGCCAGGGGAGCACTGGCCGCCCTTGCCGAGCTGTTGCCGGACGAGGCCGAGCGGGAGACGGGCGCGGGGCACCTCGAGACCGTCCGGATCAGCGAGCTCGGGGTGGGTGACGTCGTCCTCGTCCGCCCGGGCGGGCGGGTACCCGCCGACGGCACGATCGTGCGGGGGCAGGCCGACCTGGACGAGTCCATGATCACCGGTGAGTCGAACCCGGTGACCCGGACCGAGAACGATCGGGTCATCGCGGCCAGCGTGTCCACGGACAGCTCGATCCGCGTGCGGATCGACGCGGTGGGCGCCGACACCGCGCTCGCGGGCATCCAGCGGCTGGTGGCCGAGGCTCAGGAGTCACGCTCGCACACCCAGGTGCTGGCCGACCGGGCTGCCGCCCTGCTGTTCTACATCGCCGTCGCGGTGGCCGTGCTCACCGTGGCGACGTGGGCGCTGCTCGGGGACGCCGACGCGGCCGTCGTGCGGTCGGTGACGGTACTGATCATCGCGTGTCCGCACGCGATGGGCTTGGCGATCCCGCTGGTTACCTCGATCTCGACGTCGAAGTCGGCCCGCAGCGGCATCCTCGTCACCGACCGGCTCGCGCTGGAACGGATGCGCGACGTCGACGCCGTGCTGTTCGACAAGACCGGAACGCTGACCAAGGGCGAACACGCCGTCACCGGCGTCGCTGCCGTCGACGGCGACACTGACGGCCTGCTGGCGCTCGCGGGCGGGGTGGAGGCCGAGAGCGAGCACCCGCTTGCCCGCGCCATCATCGCCGAGGTGCGGGAGCGGGGGATGGACCCGCGGCCCGCGACCGACCCGCGTGCCATGGCCGGGCGCGGCGTGGAGGCCACGGTGGACGGTCACAGCGTCGCCGTCGGCGGGCCGGCCCTGCTGCGCGAACGCGACCTGGAGATTCCCGGCGAGTTGCTGGAAGAGGTCGGGCAGTGGCAGCAGCGTGGTGCCGCGGTGCTGCATGTCGTGCGGGACGGCCGGATCGCGGGTTCGCTCGCGCTCGAGGACCAGATCCGGGCCGAGTCGCGCGCGGCCGTCGATACCCTGCACCGGATGGGCGTCACGGTCGGCATGATCACCGGAGACTCCCGCCAGGTCGCCGAGGCCGTCGCGGCCGAGCTCGGCATCGACGAGGTCTTCGCCGAGGTACTTCCGGAGGACAAGGACCGCGCCGTGGCCGACCTGCAACGGCGCGGTCATACGGTGGCGATGGTCGGCGACGGGATCAATGACGCGCCCGCGCTGGCTCGCGCCGATGTGGGAATCGCGATCGGTGCCGGTACCGACGTGGCCATCGAGTCCGCCGGGATCGTGCTCGCCTCCGACGACCCGCGTGCCGTGGTGGCCGTCCGGCGGTTGTCTGCGGCCAGCTACCGCAAGATGGTGCAGAACCTGTGGTGGGCAGCCGGGTACAACGTGGTGGCGATCCCGCTCGCCGCAGGCGTGCTGGCGTGGGCGGGCATCGTGATGCCCATGGCCGTCGGTGCGCTGCTGATGAGCCTGTCCACGATCGTCGTGGCCCTCAACGCCCAGCTGCTGCGCCGCGTCGACCTCCGCTCGCAGGCGGTGGGGTAGGGGTGCGGGCCCCATCGAGCGAGTACGGCTCGATGGGGCCCGGCAGCACGGTCGCGCTGCGGAGTCGCCCGTCCGGTGCCTCGTGACCCGGTACTAGCCCGAGTACGAGCAGGTTTCCCGGTACTCCTCGATGTTGCGCGAGCGCGGGGCGGGGCAGAGGAACTGCTCGTAGCGGGTGTCGTTGTCGACGAACCGCTTGAGCCACGAGATGCTGTACTTCGCGATCGTGGTGTTGGAGTAGTTCGGTGCGAAGTGGCTCGCGCCGTCCAGCTCCATGTACGCCTTGTCCAGCCTGCGCGACAGGCTCTCGTAGAACGGCTCGGAGTGCGAGCGCACCGAGGCGATGCTGTCGTTCTCGGCGCCGATGATGAAGGTCGGCACCCGCACGCCGGACCAGTTCTTCTGGGTGTTCCACGGCGCCAGCGGGATCGCCGCCTCGAGCGACGAGTCGTCCTCGGCGGCTTCGAGCGCGCCGCCGCCACCCATCGAGTGCCCCATGACGGCGAGCCGCTCGGCGTCGACGCGGTACCGCACCGAGCTGCGCTCGGTCAGGTAGTCGAGCGCGGCGAGCAGCTGCCTGCCCCGGCTTCCCGGGTAGTCGTAGCGGCTGTTGGTGTCGATGGTGAACACGACGAAGCCTTGCGAGGCGAGCCGCGGGCCGTACCAGCTCATGCTGGACTCGCTCGCGGTGTAGCCGGGCGCGATGGCGACCGCGCCGAACGTGCCCTCGCTGGTGTCGGTGGGGTAGTAGATGGTGCCCCCACCGAAGCCGGAGACCCAGCTGGACACCGACGTGGTGTCGACGTCGAACGGCCCCGTGGTGGCCTCGATGCTCTCCTCGGTCGGGTCGGGGCCACGCTCGTACGGGTTCTCCTGGGCACTGGCCACACCCGTGCCTGCCGCGCCACCGACGATCACCAGGGTGGCGAGCGTGGTGGCGACAGCTCGTCTGAACCGCGTTCGGGTCATGCTGACTGAGTAGATGAGTCGGGAACGCACGGTGTCGATTCCTCTCGTCGGGAGAAACACCCGGCGGTGTGGCCGGGTGTGCTCGCCTGATGACGAGCGGTTGCCGATTCTCGCGGTCCGGCAGCGCCCCCGGTATCGGTGAAATCGCCAGTACCGCCGATTCGCATCGATGTCCTGCCCGGCGGCCCGGTTCTACCGGTAGAGCGTCGCGAGCTCGACACGTGAGCGGATACCCAGCCTGGCGAAGATGTTGCGCAGGTGGTGGTCGACCGTGCGGTGGCTGATGAACAGCCGCGTCGCGATCTCGCGGTTGGTGGCGCCTTCGGCGACGAGCTCGGCGATATGCGCCTGCTGCGGGGTCAGCTCGCCCGGGGAGTGACCGGAAGGCTGCTCCACAGGGTGTCCGCAGGCGCGCAGCTCGCGCCGGGCCCGGTCCCGCAGGCGGTGCGCGTCCAGATCGTCGAAGATCCGCACAGCCTCGCCGAGCAGCTCGCGGGCCTGTCCCGGCCTGCGGTGTCGGCGCAGCCGGTAAGCGAACAGGAGCTCGGTGTTCGCCAGGTCGTAGGACGCGCCCGCGCGGCGGTGCAGCTCGATCGCCTCGGCGAAGTGTTCGGTGGCCGCGCCTTCGTCCTCGGCGAGCAGCGCGCGGCAGCGGTGGGCCAGGGCGAGGCGAGCGAGTCCGCCTGTCGTGCTTGCCCACGGTTCGAAATGTTCCAGCGCGCGGGATGCGCTGTCCCGATGGCCGCAGCGTACGGCCGCTTCGACGAAGTGCGGTATGGCCATGACGCGGATGGGGGTGTAGTGCCACAGCCGGCCCGCCGTCATGCGGCGGAAATGCTCCAGCGCGTCGGCTGGACGGTCATCGGCGAGGTCGGCGCACGCGGCGGCCCAGCTCGCCAATGCGCCGGGCCTTCCGAGGCCCCGCTCGAGGACTGCCGAGGCAGCGTTGTCGAGGCGCAGCTCTGTGGTTTCCCGGTCGCCCTGCAGCGCTGCCAGCATCGCCAGGATCGTCAGGTGGTCGATGGCGCAGTTCGACTGGCCGAGCGACTCGGCGAGGTGCAGCCCTTCCATCGAGCTGCTGACCGCCTGCGCGTGCTGACCGGAAAGCAGTGCCGACATCGACGCGTACACCAGTGCCCAGGGTGCGCGGGCGAGGTTTCCGGTGGCCTTGGCGCCCGCCACCGCCTGCAGGGCCATGTCCCGGGCAACAGGTGCGTCCCCGAGGGTGAACGCCGCCTGGCTCGCCAGCGTCTTCGCTGTCGGGTCGACCACCGCCTCGCCGAGCAGGACGACGTTGCGCAGCGGACCCGCGGCAGCAGTGTGGCGCCCGCTGAAGGTCGCCGACATCGCGGTGAAGTGTTCCAGCACCAGCCGGACCGCTGGGCCTTCCTCGGCCTCACGCAGGTGCGCGGCGTCCAGCGCGGTGGCGCAGTAGCGTGCGTTGTCGCCTGCAACGCAGCTCGCCTCCCCTGCGAGCAGGAGCGTTCTGGCTGCCAGCGTGCTGTCGGTGCTCGCGAACCGGCGGGCCGTACTGAGCAGATCGGCCGCAGCCACCGACGGGTCGCCGCGACGCAGCTCGATCTCCCCGGCAAGAGTAGCCGCGCTACAAGCGAGTCCATCGTGGACGAATGGGCCGGTCGACCGCAGCACCGTGCGGGCGCGTCGCGGGCGCCCGTTCGCCCAGTGGTCGGACGCGGCCGAGACCAGGCGCCGCTGCCTGTCCTCGCCTTCGGCGGTGAGCGCGGCGGCCCGCTCGCCCGCCACCGCGGCGTCCCGGTACCTGCGCGACCGCCGGAGCGACTCGGCAACCGACTCGAGCTCGTGCGCCAGAGCGGGGGCCGGGGTGCTCACGGTGGCCGCACGGTGCCACGTCCACCGGTAACGATCCCGGGCCGGGTCGGTCGCGCGTGCCAGCATCCGGTGTGCCCGCTTCCGCTCGCCGGTTCCCATGCTCCCCACCACGGCTCCCGGTAGCAGGTCGCCCGACAGCCGCACGGTGTCACCGTGCACGGACAACAGTCCGGAGTCCACCGCGTCATCGAGCCCCCGCGCCGCGCCGCGGAGCCTGCTTATGGTGCTCCGGTCCAGCCTGCCGTCCAGCGCTGCCAGCAGCACCAGCAGCCGGACATCCGGACGGAGGCGTGCGAGCCTGCGCCGGACCGTGCGGCACAGGCGGCTGTCCGGCGGCAGGGCCGAAGGCGGCGCGGCAGGTCCGCTGTGCTGCTCGGCCGTGACGGACGCGGCGAGCTCGGTGAGCGCGAGGGGGTTCCCGCCTGCCAGCTCGACAATGCTGTCGAGCACATCGCGGGGTATTCCCGGACCGAGGTGGTCTTGCAGGACCTGCTCGGCGGTGGCGTCGTCCAGCGGGTCGGCTCGCAGGTGCGGCAGTTCGGACAACCGGTCGGCGCCGCTGGTGCCCGCATCGGCGGCGAACGCGAAGGCGAGTGGAACGGAGCAGGCCCGCCGCGCGGCGAACACGAGCGTGGCAAGGGACTCCTCGTCGAGGTCGTGCACCGCGTCCACGTAGCACAGCGTGGGCTGTTCGGTGGAGGCCGCGGTCAGCAGCGCATGCACGGCCGCGTGCAGCGCGAACGACGGCACCGGCCCGGCACCTGCCGTGCCGGGCGCGAGTGCGGCACGCAGCGCCTGCCGGTGCCCATCGGCCAGGTACTCGGCCCTCTCGGTGAGCCCGCCGAGCAGCTGGTGCAGACCGGCGTAGGTGAGCTCCGACTCGGCCTCGCTCCCGCTCGCGCGCAGCACGCGGAAGCCGTCCGCCGATCGTGCTGCCGCGTCGAGCAGGGTCGTCTTCCCGAGCCCGGGGCCGCCGAGCACGGCCAGCGCCCCGCCCTGACCCCCAGCGGCCCTGTCGAGCAACGCGTCCACCGCGGCGAGCTGGTGTTCACGCCCGCGCACGGGCAGCGAGCGTGCGGGCGTGCCGTCCGACGCTTCGACCATGAGGCCAGTATCACGACTCGATCATGTCGTGAAAAGGTCTCGGAAACCGCATGCGACTGATCAAGTGCTGCTGGTGACGAACCCGGGCCCGCCCCTCATCGGAAAGCGTCAACCCGGCCCGGTCCCCGTCCCACCGCGGCAGGGATGTTGTGCCACGTACTACGATTGCCTTCGGCGAACCCCTGCGCTCACGAGGGCGCCGGTTGTTCGGCGAGAGCCCGCCCGAAATGGTGTTGAGGTGGCCCCGACTTTGCCATCAACCCGAGCGAGTTCCGGGCGGGCCCTCACCTCCAAGTTACTCCCATCGGTAGGCAAAAACACCCTGTTCCCGCAGGTAGGGGAACTGTGGGCGGGACGCGAACCCGACCGGCGGGGCTGTCCGTGGCCGGTGCGGCCAGCAGATCGCCACGGAGTGTGGCTTCATGGGCGCGATGCGCTTTCCCGCGCTTGGTCGGGATCGAGCCGTCCGAGACGTCGTTCTCGCCGGGTACCTACACGTTCGTCGCGGAGAACGAGGGGCAGGTAACCCACGCCCTCGAGGTCGAGGGCTAGGGCATGGAGGAGGAGACCGCGGATCTGGAGCCGGGGGAGTCCGAGAAGTTCACGGTCACGCTGGAAGTGGGCGAGTACGAGATCTACTGTCCCGTCGGTGACCACGAGCACCGTGGCATGAGAACCACGATCACGGTCTCCTGAGCAGGCTGCGCCCGGATCGTGCGCAAGCGGCGACGTCGGCGATCGGGCATCGACGGGATCGGGCTGTCGCCGGCGGCCGACTTGGCTGGATGATGGACACGCCGGCTCCGGATGACCCGCCGGTACATGACACCACGCCACGGCTATTCGGCGCGCGCTGACGGCAGCAGTCGGAGGGCGGCTTGGCGAGCGCGGTGGAGCGGTTCGGTGCCGTGCCGTAGCGATGCGGCGACGGTGGCTCCTTCGAGCAGGAGGAACCATTCCTCGGCGACATCCGCTGGATGGAGGCATCCGGCTTCGGTGGCGAAGGCTTCGAGGTAACGCCGGATGCCTTCCTTGTGGTCGTGGATGATGGCGCGGCCGGGATGGTCGGGGGCGGTGAGTTCGGTGGCGGCGTTGACGAACCCGCATCCGCGGAACTCACCCGCCAGCGCCCAGGTCCGGTAGGCGTCGAACATCGCCTTCAGGCGTTCCTCCGCGGTCATCGACTCGGCGAGGTACGTGTCGAACTCGGCCCACCACCGTCGGTCTCGGGCGCGCAGGTGCGCTGCCACGAGCCCGTCCTTGGATCCGAAGTGGGCGTAGAGGGTGACCTTGGTGACTGCGGCTCGCTCGGCGATCTTGTTGACGCCCGTCGCTCGGATGCCGTGTTCGTAGAACAGCTGTGAAGCGGTGGCCAGGATGCGGTCCGCCGCCGAGGGGGCGTTCTCGGTCCTTCGTCGTGCTTCTGTCACCGCGACGTCTCTCACCATCGATTGGGACTATACAAACCGGTATGTACAGTACCTTTCAGGAAGCTGAATCGCCAACCGAGGGAGGTCCCGTGCCGGCTCGTCCGCACGCCGTCGCTTTCGATGTACTCGAGACCCTGCTGGATCTGGATCCGCTCCGCGAACGGCTGGAGAAGGTCGGCCAACCTGCGCAGTCGCTGCTGCCGTGGTTCATGCGCTTCCAGCGTGACTCCATGGCGCTGACCCTCAGCGGGGATTTCGGGACGTTCGAGTCGGTGGCACGGCAGGCGTTGCGCACCGAGACGGAGCACACCGCCACCGAGGAAGACATCGACCACGTGCTGGAGGGATTCGGCCGGCTACCCGCACACCCCGATGCCGGGCCCGCGCTGCGCAGACTGTCCGAAGCCGGGTTGCGGGTCGGCTGCCTGACCGTCGGCAGCGCGCAGAACACGGCACGGTTCCTGGAACAAGCAGGACTGGCGCGCCACGTGGATCACGTCATCACCGCGGAGCAGGCCGGTATCTGGAAACCCGCCCCATCCATCTACCGCGTTGCAGCCCACGAACTCGGAACATCACCGGAGCACATGGCGCTGGTCGCGGTGCACGCCTGGGACTGCCACGGAGCCAAACGCGCGGGCTGTCTCGCGGGATGGTGTCAGCGACTGGAAGGCCGCTACGGTGACGTTTTCACCGCCCCCGACGTGAGCGGCCCCGATCTCGTCGAGGTCGCCGAACGCCTGTTGCGACTCCCGTCCAGCTGAGGTTCCCGCGAACAGTTCCCGTCCCACGCCCGGGATGGGAACCCCGACGGGCAGCTGCCCTTACCCAGGCGGCGGCAGGGGTTTATCCGGCCGAGCGATCCACTGCGTGGTCGGCCGAGGCACTACTGGCCGTCGTCAGTAAGCGCCGGATCTCGCTGGCGACCCGGTCAGCGGCGTCTTCCATGAGGAAGTGCCCGGCTCCGGCGATGGCGACGAGTTCTGCATGCGGGATGTCCTCGGCGAGTCGCCGGCCGTAGGTCAGCGGCTGCCACTGGTCGAGCTCACCCCAGAGGATGCGTGTCGGCATCGAGAGTGTCTTGAGCCGGGGCGCGATCTGTCGAGTCGGCGTGGAGTCGTAGTGGCGAACCTGGTGTTCGAAGAACGACATGCGCCCGAGCGGTGTGCGATGGGGCGCGAGGTAGGCGTCGAGCACCGCGCCGGACATGTGCTCGGGTTCGGCGACGGTCATGCGTAGTTGGCGGGCCAGCATGTCTTCGAAGTCCTGCTGCGGCATTGCCGCGTAGTCGTCGAGGTGATGGCGGATGATCTCCTGCCAGGTGTGCGACGGCCACGAGTCGTAGCTGACGCTGTCGATGAGCATCAGCCGGTCCACGCGAGACGCGTTGTCTGCGGCGAACAGCTGCGCGATCGCGCCCCCGATGTCGTGGCCGATGAGCGTGCACCGGTGAATGTCCAGCTCTGCGAGAAGCGCGCCGAGCAGCTCCGCTTGGGCCGTCACGGAGGTGTCCCGGCCACGAGGGTGCTCCGAGGCTCCGTATCCCAACAGGTCATAGGCGACGACGGTGTGCCCGCGATCTTCCAAGGGCGGGATCACGTGGCGCCAGATGAACGAATGTGACGGGGTGCCGTGCAGGAACACCAGCGTCTCGCCGGAATCACCCGGGGTGTAGCGGCAGGCGAGTCGTACACCGTCGACGATCACATGTCGGTCCAGCATGAGTTCTCCAAACCTGGTGGTATACCGGTCGGTTTAGCTCCCATGTAAAGCACAGCACGCGCCGGGAAGCATGTCAACCTACCGGTCGGTATACTGGTCACGGATCTCGATCGTGTCCTGGCGAGGACCGCCGCAGCGGGCGCGGGTGTCGAGCGGTGCGAAGTCGCCGTCCACGAGCGCGTCGAACTCATCGCCGGGCAGCGCGTCTCGAGCAAAGCCCACGTGCACACCGAGAGCGAGGAACTTGGTCACCTGCACGCCGCCACGTGACCTGACCGAGCAATCCAGCCGCACGGAGGACGATTTCGACCGACGTAGCGACCGAGCGTCTTCTCGATGCGAGGAGTCGGCACCTCCCCTGGTCAAGGCGATTCCCCGCGTTTCCGCTGGTCAAGCCGGTGCCCCCGGCAGGACTCGAACCTGCGACCTAGAGATTAGAAGATTACTCTGTGTAACCGACATGCTAGCTCAGTGTTATACCAGGTGGCGCGGCATGCCCCAATCAGCGTAACCCGAGAATTTCTAGGTGAGGGAGCAAATACCGGGACCGTCCCGAATAGACGGCCCGACACGGTGACTACAGCATCGGCCGGGCCTGAGCCGGAAGGAAGGTTCCGACCCATGTCACAGCCTAATCCTGACCCCGACGCCATCCGGCAACGCCTCGAACAGCTCCAAACCGAGCTGCAACGGCTGCGCGAGCTCGTCGAACAGATCGAGGCGGAGGAGCAGTCATGAATGATGAGTCCCGCCGGTACACGTTCACCGCCCGTCGCCCTGCCGAGGTGGGTGGCGGCAACTGCTCGATCGTGGTGCGCCGCGTCGGCCAGCGGGTCGAGCTGCTGCTGTACGGACTGTGGGAGGCCGCGGCGGTGTTGACCCTGACGCAGGCGGTCGACGTGTCTGAGGCGCTCTCACGGGCGTCTGAGTAGCCCGCAGACGAACGAACGGCCCCCGCCCGGACCTACCGGGCGGGGGCCACGTCGTGCGCAGGTCGACAAGGGTGCGGAATTTTGGCAACTTTGCCAGTATTCCGCAGTCCAGTGCGCCCCGCGCGTGCGCGGGCGCGAGAGGCCACAGCGCCTCCTCGGAATTCTCCGAGGCTTTTCCGGTGATCGCCGAATTACGGGATCCCGTATCGTGGCTGGTCAGGTCTGGTGCTCGAACCTGATGGGGGTGCGGTCGACGGCGTCGGCGAGCTCGTCCAAGTATGTGACCATTTGGCGGATCTGTTCGCGCAGTTCGGGCTCGGGCTGGGCCAGCGCGTCCTGCATCTGGTCGCGGAACCCGCGCACGGCGGTGCCGATCAGCATTTCGCCGGGCACGTGGTCGGGGACCGTCATTCCCACCCCCTGTTTGTTGAGGATCGTGGGTCTCTACCGATGGTAACCTACTGGTAGTAAGCCTATTCGGCATCGGCAGGGGACCCCATGGCTCAGACGAACCTCACGTTCGACATTTTCGCTCGTGACCGGACGAAGGGTACGTTCGGGAAGCTCGGTAAGGAAGCTGGCGCGGTCACGTCGAAGTTGAAGGAGTTCGGGAAACGCGCCGCTTTGGCGGGGGGTGTCGCTGCTACCGCGTTCGGCGTTAAGGGTGTGCAGGGTTTCTTGCAGTTCGATGACGCCATGAACCGGTCCCTGGCGATTATGGGTGAGGTGTCGGGGCCGATGCGGCGGAAGATGGAGTCCGCCGCGCGTGAGGTGGGCAAGACGACCCGCATGTCCGCCAGCGAAGCCGCCGAGTCGTATTTCTTCCTCGCCAGTGCTGGGTTGGATGCGGAGCAGTCCATCGGGGCGATGCCGCAGGTGGCTTCGTTCGCTCAGGCCGGCATGTTCGACATGGCGACTGCCACGGATCTGGCGACGGACGCCCAGTCCGCCCTGGGGATGGCCAGCGATGATGCGCAGGAGAACATCTCCAACCTCACCCGGGTCACCGATGTGTTGGTGAAGGCCAACACGCTGGCGAACGCTTCGGTGGAGCAGTTCAGCCAGTCGTTGACGCAGAAAGCCGGTGCGGCACTGCGGAATGTGAACAAGGACATCGAGGAAGGTGTCGCCGTTCTCGGGGTGTTCGCTGATCAGGGCATCAAGGGCGAACGCGCCGGCACCGCGTTGACGGCTGTGCTGGAGCAGATGCAGCGGCAGGCGATCAACAACAAGGAGGAGTTCGAGGAACTCAACGTCGAGATATTCGATGCCGACGGGAACATGCGCAACATGGCCGGCATCGTCGAAGACCTCGAATCCGCTTTGGGTGGCATGTCGACCGAGCAGCGCAAGGCCGCCCTGGAGCAACTCGGCTTCAACCGGCAAGCGTTGAACGGCATCCAGGCGTTGATGGGCAACTCGGACGCCCTCCGCGAGTATGAGGGCGAACTGGAGAACGCTGGGGGCACTGCCCAGTCCGTGGCGGACAACCAGATGGAGAGCTTCTCGGCGAAACTCGACGTGCTCAAGTCTAGAGCCGCCGATGCCGGCTTGGCGCTGGGTAAGTCCCTGGTCGAAGGCGCATTCGAGGCTGGCGAAACCATCCAGGAGATGGCCCGCATCTTCGGCCAACTCCCCGAATCGGTGCGGACCGGCATCCAGGCCGTGGCTGGACTGTCGGTTGCGGTCCCGGTGGTGGCCGGGGCAGCATCCAAGATCAAAGGCACGCTCAGGGGCATATCAGCGGCGTACGCGAGCATGGGAACCGTAGCCAAAGGCGCAACCCTCTCGCTCGGCGGGATCGGTCTCGCACTGACCGCCGCCACCACCGTCCTCGGCATCTTCGCCACCGCCAAGGCGGACGCGAAAGCCCGCGTCGAGAAGTTCCGCGAAGCCATCGAAGCCGACTCCGGCGCGCTGCGGGAGAACTCCCAAGCCGCCATAGCCAACGAGATCGCCACCAGCGACCTCGCCGAGAACGTGCAGAAGGCGGGGCTCGAGTTCGGCACCGTCGCCGACGCCATCGCCGGCAGCGATGAGGCGATGCAGTCCATCAAGGAGCACCAGCGCGACCTCAGCGACGAACTCATCGAACTCACGAGCAAGAACGAGCTACTCACCGAGTCCGAAGCCGCCCGCGTCGAAGAACTCAAGGAACTGATCGGCACCTCGAAACGCGTCGCCGACGACACCCGCAAATACAGGGGCGAGATGTCCACCGCCCGCGAAGAGTACGAGATCGGGCAGAAGGTCCTCGAAGCCACCACCGAAGCCCTGGGCGACAACGCCAACGCGAACCTGTCCGCCGCCGACGCGCAGCGCCAGTACGAGTCAGCCGTCGCTGACGCCACCCTCGCCGCCGTCATGAACGGCGAAACCCTCGACAAATCCACCGCAGCAGGCAAAGACAACCGCGCCGAGCTGCAGAACATGGCTACTGCGGCTCTGCAGCATGCCGACGCCACCGTTCGGGACGCGAAGGAGAACGGCAACCTCCGCGACGTGATGCCCCAGGTTCAGGGCAACATGGAAAACGCCCGCGCCGAGTTCATCCGCACCGCGGGGCAGATGGGCGCCAGCGAAACGCAGGCGGAGAAGCTCGCCAACGACCTCGGCCTGATCCCCGGCCACTACACCGCGGACGTCACGGTTAACAACAGCCAGGCGTGGAGCGCTATCCAGTCGATCAAGAACCAGCTCAACAGCGTCGACGGCCGCACCGCACAAGCGGTGATCCGCGCCCAGGTCACCGGCTCCCGCATCACCGGGTTGGCTAGTGGTGGCCCGTTCAGCGACGGGCAAACCTCCCTCGTCGGCGAGGAAGGCCCCGAACTCGTCAAGTTCCGGGGCAACGGCGAGGTTATCCCGCACGACGAAACCAAGCGGATGATGGAAGGCCGCGGCGGAGCAGCCCAACCCAACCCCGCAGCCCCCAAACCCGCACCAGATGTTCACTTCCACTTCCCGAACTTCGTCGGAAACGCCGACGACCTGATGCACACGCTGAGGAAGGAAATCCGCGTCAACGGCGGCGACGTGCAACGAGTCCTCGGGCAGCGGTAGTCACCGGCGCGGCCCATACGGGCGCGGCTGCTCCCGACGGCAGTCTCGGCACGTCAGCTCACCCGCCGGCAGCGACCGGCGAGACGTACACATCAACTCGCCACAGCGACTACACGGCGTGTCCGGACGTCTCGGCATTCTACGGATCCCAAACTCGTGGGGGGAAAAGAGTTCACTGGGCGGGGTCCACCGTCGTCGCAGGTCAGAGCGTTACGGGGGTGCCCCCCACCCCTGACCAGGGGGTTTGTGCTCTGTCGTTGACGGTGTGACTGTTGCTTGTTTCGTTGCTGTGTGTGACTGAGCGTTGTTTGTGCTTGATCGTCTGCTGCTGCTCGGTGTGTCCTGGCGGTCCGGTGCACGGGTGGGTGGGGGGTCCGGTGCGTGACCGTGGTCGGCACGTGGTCCATCTGGGACACCTGGCACCGAGGGGGTGGGGTGTGCAGGGGTGGGGTGCCCCTGTAGTCCTGACCCCATCCCGAGGTGCCGGTGGGGGTCGCGGAGTACGGCACCCACCGGGGAGTTGGCCCCGCACCTGCGCCGGTGGAACGTTGCCCCCTTTTCCCCGGCGTCGGGGTAAACCCCTTATTGCCGGCCTCGGCAGGAAGGGTGCCCGGATTGTGGGTGCCCCTGTGTGTTCGCGGGTGCCCGTGTCTCAGCGACGCCTGGGTCCACAATGTGCGCCCACGGGTCAGCTGCGCCGCGCCGCATGCTTGGCGTGCTCGACAAGCTCGATCAAGTAGCTCATGCGCTCGGAATCGAACTGAGCCAGGTACTTGGTGTAGAACTCGCGGGTGTTTGGGTGCAGGTCTGCGGTGTCGAGCTCGAACGTGTCGGCGAGCAACTGCCGCCGCTCGTCGTCGGTCTTGAAATACAAGGTCATGTCAGCCTCCGTATAGGATGTGTGGCACGTATGTGCGGCGGGCGTTTGTGGTGAGGGGGTCGCCCGGTCTAACGCTCAGCCCGTTCTTCATGCGGGCCTGATTCATGGCGACCTTCTCGGCGGTGTTGGCGCGGACCTTGGCTTCCTGCGCCCGGTCCCGCTGGATCATGAGTTGCTCCAACCGTTCCTCAGCCTCGTGCAGCTCTTTGGTAGCCTTCTTCGTCTCGCGGTTGGCGCGCACGGTCCCGTCGATGTATCCATCCCCCGTGTGACGCTGGGTCTTGAGACGCAGGCCGTGCACCTCACTACGCGCATCGTTGAGGGCTTGCTCGATCGCCTTGAGTGCCTCGGTCGCGTCGGCGGTGGCCTGCTGCGCCGCGAGAAAATCCTCGTCCTCCTCGACAGCCTGGTCCGCCGGATTCTTCGTGGGGTACACAAGCTGCTCCCGAACGAGGCCCTTGGCGTTGCAGTAGTACGCTTCGGGACCTTTGTCGGGGCGGGGTTTGCAGATGACGCTCCCGCCGCCGCAGTGGGGGCACAGGTCCTTGGTGCGCCCCGTCATTGCTTTGTTCTGTGCGTCGTTGCGCATGGTGGTCTCTCCGTACAGTTCGCTATCGACTTCGCTTGCCAGGCGGTTCAGGGCTTCGACGCTCTCGTCGAGCTGATGCCTCAAGAACACCAACTCCTCCTCGTCCTCGGTCATGTGAATGCACCTGCCCTTATCGCGGCGAGTTCGGCGCGCCGCAGCTGCTCGATCCGTTCGTGCTCGGCAGCGTGACGCGCGGCCGTGGCGAACACCTCGTCGTTGTCTTTAGCGGTGACCGTCCGGGTGCCGACACCGGCAGCCAACGCCACCGGAGAGGCCTCGTACACGTCGAGCTTCTTGAGGAAGTTGACCCGCTTGCCCTGAAACTCACCCGCTTTGGCGTCCAGCACCCGAAACCCGTACGACCAACCGGCCAGCGGCCCGAGCGACTTGACGACCTCGAACGCTTCCCGCCCGTGGGCGACATCCAAGAAAAATTGCGCGTCAACGCGGGCTTCTTTGCTGGTGGTTCTCACGACACCCTTACCGACAGGCAGTGCCCCGTGCGTGACCGACGAATGATTCCACGGGGAGATGACCACCTCCGAGCCGGGTGCGATAGCTCCCGGCACGGTCACGTCACCATCCTTGTCTATCGTATTGAACGTCGCGATCACGGCGACAGCCTCGCCTTGAGCGGCGTTTTTGACCTCGAAGCCCCCGAGCATTGCTTTATGCGGCACTGTCGCCTCCTGCACGTTCTACTTCGGACCTGGGGATTCGCTTACACCCGCCTACGTCGACGGTCCGCAGCCGGTTTTGGGTGACCATGCGGCGGACGGTCCTCGGTGACACCCGCAGCAACTCGGCGGCCTCGGCGTACGTCATAACTACAGGTTGCGGCCGCGGCCCCGGCTCGTCGAGTTTTGGCCGCGACAGGCCGTCGCAGGCCGCAAGAGCGTCAGTCAACTCCGCCAGCGCACCAGGGAACGGCACCCCCGACCGCCGGCACCACTTCCGGTGATCGCAAAGAGCCTTGAGAAGGTGTGAGACAAGGGGGGCGGTCATGATGCCCCCCACGGTTCGTTTCGGCGCCTGCGACGCTCACAGCGCCACTCAGTCCTCGAAATACGCTTCTTCTCGCAGTCGACGCAGCGGGGGTCGCGGTGCCCCGGCGGCAGAACATCAGAACATATCAGGCAGCGGGGATGAACTCGGCGGACGCTAGTCATGTCGACGCTCCCTTCGGGACTCCCGCCACACCACCGCGCGGATAGTGACGGCGACCGTGAGCAACAACAGAGAAGCGATGAGTAGTGATGCAGTCATACTCGGTCTCCTATCTCTCGGTGGTCCTGAGTGGTCCTGTCTGGTCCTGGGACCACCCAGGACCGGTGGTGTGAGAGTGGTCCTGTGGTCCCCGGTCCTTTAGGACCGGACCACAGGACCACCCACCGGGACCACTACGGGACCGTGTACCGGTTCGACCCACCAGGACCACTCCCTTTGACTAGTCGGCGATCCATCACGAGCCGTTCGAGCGCGTTCAATGTGGGGTCGGTGCCGTACCGCGACCGGGCACGTATCTTGCGGCCGGTCGCGTTGTCGCCTTCGTCAATCAGCGCCTGAACCACTCCGAACACGTGCTCGTCGGTCTCGGCGTGCGGGTCGCGTTCGGTCTCGGGTGACTTCTCGGCCGGTTCGGTGAACGCCAGCTCCAGGTGGTGCTTCCACGACCGGTCATCGTCGACGATGAGTGACCCCATGTAGGTCTTGCTCGGGGTTCGGGTGGCTTGCCCGTTCCTACGCAGATGGCCGGGACGGTCTTTGTTGACGAACACGTGGCTGCATCCGCGTTGACCCCGCCCGAACGGTTCGGCGTTGTCCAGCAGGATCAACGATCCCGTGATGGCGTTTCCTTTGTGTACGCTGCCGAGGGCGTATCGACCGCGGTTCTCCCGGTCCTTGGTGACGTGGTCGGCACCGACTACGGCGGCCCCGACTGTGGTGGCGGGTTTGACCAACCGGCGCCGGAACATGGCCGCCCCGGTCTCGTCTCTGATCTCGTGGTTGTGCAGCGACATGCCTTCGTTAACCCCATCCAGCACCACCAGCGATGGCGCGGGCTCGAGCAGGACGACCATGGCGGCGCTTGTGACGGGCTCGTTGGGTCCGACGAATCGGAGCTTCTCGGCGATCACGTCGTCGTCGACGCCGAGTGTCTGCAACCGTTCGATGGTGTCGGTGGGGTCGGATTCTTCGAAGTGGATATACACCACCCGGTTGCCGGCTTGTAGTTCGGCGGCGACGCTGGCGAGGCAGAACCACGACTTGCCGGATTCCATCTCGCCGATGACGCTGTGTTCTCGGCCGGGGTAGATGAGCTGGAGCCCGTCGGCGCGGTGGAGCCCGACTGATGGTGTCGGGCGCTGCACTTCGCCGCGCAGGTATGGCCCGAGGTCCACCGGTTGCCACGACGAATGCGACACGTGTGTCGCATTCTGCTCGTCGGGTGGCGGCTCGGCCCGGTGCGGCGGTTCGGGATTTCCCGAACCTTCGGGACTTTCCTGCTGGTCGAGCTGCTGTTCGTTCGGGATTTCCCGAACCTCGCCGTCCGGGTCCGGAGTGTCCGGTTCGGCGGAGCCGAGAGTGAAACTGTCGTCAAGCATCAGCGGCCACCGCCTGCGGTGGTAAGTGTTTCCTTCGCGGCAAACTGTCGCCGTTGGCAACGCTTACGGCCTTGAGAATCGGTGGACCCTCCTGCAAGTGATGCCGCTTGTACGTCAACTCCACGACTCCGCGTGAAGCCAGAGTCCGCAGAGCACGTCGCGCGCTCACCTGCTCGGACCGCGACGGCCGCCAGCCGAGTCGCAGACACTCGCTAGGCACGTCTTCACAGCCGCATCGCTTGTCGTGCTCGGCGCGTTGGGCCACGCTGAACACTTCCACACTGCCGTGCTCGTCCAGCTCGGCCAGTGCGGCGCGCATCATGCGTCCCGGTCCCCTGCTCACGTCACCACCCCCTCGGCGAGAACGGCCTCGACGTGCTCGGACAGCAGGCCGTGAGCCCGCAGGTGGTGCCACGCGCGGCGGGCCGCGCTGACGTCGGCGGGTGACTCAGATGTGAGTCGGTCGAGGGGGTCGCGGCGACCGTCGGCGAGCGGCGCCATGCGGTAAGACGCGGCGCGCCGGGCACGGAGACGCGCGGGAATGTCAGACCCTGTAGTACACTCAAGGTTGGTCTTCGTGTCCCCGCTGACCGTTCCGCCCCGGTCGTTTGCCCTGCGGCCGGGGCTTTCTCTGTGTGATGTCACGTCTCATCACCACCCTTACGGGCGGTGCGGGCCTTGCTCGATACGTACGCGAGACGCGCCATGTGTGCCTTGCGAAGCGCTACGGCGCGACGGGTGAGTTCAGGCTCGGTGACTCCCGGATCTTCGGCGAGAATCTGCTCTTTGAACTTTCCCAGCAGGCCGGCCTGCGCTCGCTCGGCGTTCGTCTGACGGTCACTGTCGCGTGACCAGCGGGTGTACGCAGCTTGGCGCGCGCGGAGAGTTCGTTGTTCTGGGGTTAGAGAATTGGCCGCAGCCATAAGGCGTCTCCAGCGGAATAGCGTTACCACGCCACTCCGCTGAGAGCGGCCTAACTCCGGGTGAATGAACGGCTCACCGGCTCACCGGCCCAACGTTCCGGGCTACTGATACGTCATGCTAGCAGTATCATCCGTCGATACGATGATCGGCCGTTCCCGGCGTGGTGAGAAGCTCGTTCAACGTCGTCGCTGATAGTTGCAGATCGGTGCGCTTGCTGTTCTTGCGGCACTCGCGACACGGTATGGATAGCTTTTGAGACGGGTCGATATAGCGCGCTGTCGTTCCGTCCGGTTCCACGAAGTACGTGCTTCCCCGTTGCCGGATTACGAACCCAACCACGTGATCATCTGAGCACCTGAGGCGCACCTTGGTGAAAAGCTGGTCATAGCTGTTCTTTCGACGTCTGCTCACAGTTGATCACCCGGCCTCGCTCGGCGGTGCGCCTCCCGTGCGCGTTCGCTCGCGACCGAAGCGCCGTAACGCGCGAGCATCTGACGAGACCGCCATCCGGCGAGCATCATCAGGTCCTGTTCCTGTCCACCCGCGGCGAGCCAGTTGTGCGCGAAAAAGTGACGCAGCTGGTGCGGGTGAATGTGGTCGATCTTGGCTTGCTTGCAGCGCGACTTCAGCATCTGGCGCACGCCGTCACCGGTCATGCGGCCACGACGCCCCAGCCACAGCGCCGAGATATGGGCGGCGTGGTGCTGCGAGCGCACTCGAAGGTAGCGTCGCAGCGCGGTTCGGGTGCGGTCTCCGAACGGCACCACGCGGGGCCGCTCACCCTTGCCGACAATGAGCGCGGTGTTCTCGGCGAAGTCCAGCGACTCGACTTCCAGCCCAATGAGTTCGCCCACCCGCATGCCAGTGTCGACGAGCAGCCGGATAACTGCGGCGTCACGGCGCTCGGCGTGGCCGGTGCCTTCGCAGGCCTTCAGCAGCGCGCGCAAATCATCAGTGGCCGGTACTGGTGTCGGCTTCTCCGGCACGCTCGGTGGCTCGATCCGGTCGAACGGGTTGCTGTCGATGATCTCTTCGGCGTACAGGTACTTCCACAGCTGTTGCAGCGATCGGTATACCCCGTGCGCGTACTGGGGGGAGAGTGCCTTGCCCGTGCGCCGGTTGGGCCGCTCTAGCAGGTTCGTGAGGTAGTCGCGAAGGTGCTCGCGGGTGATCTCCGGCGCCGTCGTCGGTAGCTCATTGGCTTCGAGGTACTCGACGAGCATAAGCACGTGCCGCCGGTACAGCTTGATCGTGCCGTCCGAGCGGTTCTTGTGGCGCATCTCGGCCTCGAAGTCGCCGAGCAGCTCGCGCAGATCGTCGAGCGATGACGGATCCATGACCAGGATGCTAGCCGTAAAGTTTCTAGTTGTACACCCGACATGCTAGTGCTATTGTTGAGCTACTGCCAGCATTTTCGCTGGTCATGACCGGTAAGTGCCCCCGGCAGGACTCGAACCTGCGACCTAGAGATTAGAAGGCTCTTGCTCTATCCAGCTGAGCTACGAGGGCATGACGGTGCGGCATCCGCGCCGCAACCAACAGCATTTTAACGTCCGGCCTGTGTGTGATCGTCACAGCTAGGGCGTTGCGTTAACCGCTGGTGGTCATCGGCGGGTGTGTCGCTGCCGGGAACGCTGTGCTGGAGTGGGAGCGCCACGAAGGGAGCCATGAGATGAGTCGTTGGGCCGATCAGGTGGGGGAGGGGCACGGTGCCCGGTATGCGTCCCGGTTCGCCGACCTCGCCGAGTCCGGGGTTGATGTGCACGGCGAGGCCCGGTTCTGCGCGTCGCTGGTGCCGGAGGGGTCGCGGGTGCTCGACGCGGGATGCGGCACCGGCCGGGTGGCGGCGTGGCTCGCTGAGCACGGCTACGACTGCGTGGGCGTGGACCTGGATGCCTCGATGCTGGCCGAGGCCGAGCGCAGCACGCCAACAGTGCCGTGGGTGCGCGGTGACCTGGCGACCCTCGACCTCGCCGAACACGGAATCGAGGCAGGCTTCGATCTGGTGGTGGCCGCGGGGAACGTGATCCCGCTCGTCGCGCAGGGCAGCGAGCACGTGGTGGTGCGCAGGCTGGCCGGGCACCTGCGCTCCGGCGGGCTACTCGTCGCCGGGTTCGGTCTCGACGCCGCGCACCTGCCGCTCGCCGAGCCCACGGTGACGCTGGCCGATTACGACACCTGGTGCCGCGACGCCGGTCTCGAGCTGCGGGACCGGTACGCCACCTGGGACGGTGACCCGTACGACGGGGGCGGGTACGCGGTCAGCGTCCACCTGTCCGGGTAGGTCGAAGTCCCCCTATCCCGGTGGTAGCGCGGGTGCGCGGATGGCCAATAGCGTCGGCTGGTACGGCGCCGAACCAGTCGCCCTGCCGACGACCGGACACCGCAGGAGGCCAATATGTTCGTACCGTTCAGCGCTCGCGACTTCCTCGACCGTGCCGTCACCGTCTACGGTGAGCGAACCGGAGTCGTCGACGAACCCGACCAACCTGCCGAGCCGCTCGGTGAGCTGACCTATGCCCGCCTCGGGGAGTACGCGCGAGCCCAGGCCGCCGGGCTGGACGCGCTGGGTATCGGGTTCGGTGAACGGGTCGCGGTCGTCTCGCACAACAGCGCGCGGCTGCTCACCTCGTTCTTCGGCGTGACCGGGTACGGCAGGGTCCTCGTGCCGATCAACTTCCGGCTCTCCCCCGAGGAGATCAGCTACATCGTGGAGCACTGCCAGGCGAGCGCGCTGCTGGTCGACCCCGAGCTGGCCGACTCGGTGGCCGGTATCGACGTACCGCACCGCTTCATCCTGGGCAGCGACAGCGACGCCGAACTGTACCGCTTCGGAACCGAGCCGGAGCCCTGGCAGCACGACGAGCACGCGGTGGCGACCATCAACTACACCAGCGGGACCACGGCCCGCCCCAAAGGCGTCGAGCTCACCCACCGCAGCATCTGGGTCAACGCCACGACGTTCGCGCTGCATGCCGGGGTGACCGACCGGGACGTCTACCTGCACACCCTGCCGATGTTCCACTGCAACGGCTGGGGCATGCCCTTCGCGATGGCAGGTATGGGCGTTCCCCAGATCGTGCTGCGCAAGATCGACGGTGCGGAGATCCTGCGCAGGATCGACCGCTACGGGGTCACCGTGCTGTGCGCCGCCCCCGCCGTGGTCAACGCCGTGCTGGATGCCGCCAAGAACTGGGACGGCGAGATCCCCGGACGCGACCGGGTGCGGGTGATCGTCGCGGGCGCCCCGCCACCCACCACGACGATCGAGCGGGTGGAGTCCGAGCTCGGCTGGGAGTTCATCCAGATCTACGGGCTCACCGAGACGTCACCGCTGCTGACGATCAACCGCGCGCCCGCGGAGTGGGACGGGTTGCCCACCGACCAGCGCGCGGCCAAGCTCGTCCGCGCGGGCGCCCCGGCACTGGGTGTCACGCTGCGGACGTCGCAGTCCGGCGAGGTGCTGGCCCGGTCGAACGTGGTGCTCGAGGGGTACTGGCGGCAGCCGGAGGAAACCGAGAAGGTACTCGGCGACGGCTGGTTCCACACCGGGGACGGCGGTGTGCTCGATGAGGACGGCTACCTCACGATCAGCGACCGCAAGAAGGACGTGATCATCACCGGCGGCGAGAACGTCTCGTCGATCGAGGTCGAGGACACGCTGTTCAGCCACCCCGCGGTGGCCGAGGTCGCCGTGATCGGTGTGCCCGACGACAAGTGGGGCGAGACGATCAAGGCACTCGTCGTCCTGGAACCGGGCGCGCAGGTCACCGAGGACGAGCTCATCCGGCACTGCAAGCAGCGCATCGCCGGGTACAAGGCGCCGACCTCGGTAGAGGTGCGCTCGGAACTGGCCCGCACCGCCACCGGCAAGCTGCAGAAGTTCAAGCTGCGCGAGCCGTACTGGCAGGGTCGGTCCCGTTCCTGAGCACCGGGGTGAGGTGAGCGGGGCCAAAGTCGGGCCAACCCGCCGTACGCGGGTGGTTGTCTCGGTTCTACGCTGCTGAATGTGCCCCTTGAGCAGCCGCGATCCGCGGAGGAAGCGCCCGCGCCGGCACGGCGCCCGTCCAGCGCCCTGCCGTTGCTCGCGGCCGGTGTGGTGCTCGCCACGTTCGTGGCGATCGGCCTCGTCGCGCTGACCGGGGTCGCCGACTACTCGGTCCTCGGTATCGAGGGCCCGGAGGTGCTCACCGGCTACGGCACGGTCGTCACCCGGCTCCTCGCGGACATCGCGGCCGTGGTGTGTATCGGTTCGCTGCTGCTGGCGACGTTCCTCGTCCCGCCGCAGCGGACCGGGGTCGTCGGCGCCGACGGTTACGCGGCGCTGCGCACGGCGGGGGTCGCGGCGTGGGCGTGGTTCATCGCGGCCCTGGCAGCCGTCCTGTACTCGGCGGCCGACGCAGGCGGGCGTGGTGCCCACGAGATGTTCGACGCGACGGTGCTCGTCGGGCTCGTCTCCGCGGTCGAGCAGCCGAAGGCGTGGCTGATCACCGCGTCGATCGCGCTGGTGGTCGCGTTCGGCTGCCGCCTGGCGCTGAGCTGGCAGTGGACGGCGTTGCTGTTCCTGTTCTCCATCACCGGCCTGCTCCCCGTGGCGTTCACCGGGCACTCCGCCAGCGGCGGGGCGCACGACCTCGCAACGGACAGCCTGGTGTTCCACCTGGTGGCTGCAGCGCTGTGGGTGGGAGGGCTCATCGCGGTGGTGGCTCTCGGCTGGCGCCGCAGCCCGCACATCGGATTGGCCGCCCGCCGCTTCTCCTCCGTCGCGCTCGCCTGCTGGATCGCCATGGCGCTGTCCGGGCTGGTCAACGCGCTCGTGCGGGTCTCACCGGCCAGCATCCTCGAGACCCAGTACGGGTTGCTGCTCATCGGCAAGGTGACCGCCCTCGCCATGTTGGGCGTGTTCGGTCACCAGCAGCGCAGCCGGGCCGTGCGTGCCGTGGTCGAGCGTGGCGACCGGCGTCAGCTCCTGCAGCTGGGCGGGGTCGAAGTGCTGATCATGTTCGCCACCCTTGGCCTGTCGGCTGCGCTGTCGCGCACTCCCTACCCGGCGGAGGGCACGGAGGAACCGGGCACAGCCGAGGTACTGATCGGTTACGAGCTGAACGGGCCACCCACGCTGTCCCGCCTGCTGTTCGACTGGCGCCCGGACCTGATCTACGGCACGCTCGCGATCGCGCTGGCCGTGCTCTACCTCGCGGGCGTGCGCAGGTTGCGCAGGCGCGGGGACCCCTGGCCGGTGGGCCGCACCGTGGCATGGCTCAGCGGCTGCGCGTCCATCCTGATCGCGACCTCCTCGGGGATCGGCCGCTACGCCCCCGCGATGTTCAGCGTCCACATGGGCCTGCACATGATCATGTCCATGGTCGCCCCCATCCTGCTCGCACTCGGTGGCGCGGTCACGCTCGCGCTGCGGGCATGGCGGCCGGCTGGCAAGGACAACCCGCCCGGGCCGCGGGAGTGGCTGCTCACCCTCGTCGAGTCGCGCCTGGCCAGGGTGCTGACGCGGCCCGTGGTGGCGCTGGTGCTGTTCGTCGGGTCGTTCTACCTGCTGTACTTCTCCGGCCTGTTCGACTTCGCGCTGAATTACCACTCGGCCCACGTCGCGATGAACGCGCACTTCCTGCTTGTCGGCTACGCGTTCTTCTGGCCGCTGATCGGTATCGACCCGGCGCCCAGGCGGCTCCCCGCGCTCGGCCGGTTGGGTGTGATGTTCGTGTCCGTGCCGTTCCACGCCTTCTTCGGCGTGATCCTGATGAACGCGACCACCGTCGTCGGGCGCGAGTTCTACAACAACCTCGGGCTGCCGTGGGTCACCGACCTGCTCACCGACCAGCAGCTCGGCGGCGGGATGGCGTGGGCGCTCGGCGAGATACCGGTACTGCTGGTCTTCACGGCGCTGATGGTGCAGTGGGCGCGTGCCGACGCGAGGGAGGCCAGGCGCATCGACCGGCGTGCCGATGCCACCGACGACGAGGACCTGGCCGCCTACAACGCGATGCTGCGACAGCTCGCCGCGCAGGATGGCAGGCAGCGTCACGGCGGTGACCGGAACGCGTGACCCGGCTCGCGCGGTCCCACTGACCCGAGCTGTCCACACCGGCCGGTGCCATCCACTGATCCGCGCCGTGCCACCCGTCGCCGGCTTTCCGGTTACACGCTGGAAGTGACGTCACATCCGCGGAGAGCGAAGCGAGAGGTGAGTGACATGGCGGTGGGCGAGACGATCCTCGGTCTCAACGGCACGATCGGATCCGAGCTGCACAGGCGCGTGGCCGAGGACGGTACCGAGTCGGTCGGTTTCCGCCTGGTCAGCACCGAACGGCGGTTCGACAAGGAACGTGGCGAGTGGGTCGACGGCAGGCGCTGTGTGATCTGGGTGACCTGCTGGCGCAGGTTGGCAGCCAACGTCTGTGCCTCCCTGTGCAAGGGCGACGCGGTCCTGGTCACCGGCAGGCTCTACACCCGTGAGCAGGACGCGGGCGATGTCCTGCAGCAGACTGCCGAGCTGGATGCCTTTGCGGTGGGGCCGAATCTCGCAAGGGCAACGGCGCAGCTCCGGCGCCGCCGGGACTCCGGTCCGGGCCGCGCACAGCTGCCTGCCGCGGCGTGAGGGGCCGGTATGGCCGCCGGGAACGTGACTACACAGGGTTAACCGGAGGCTTCGTTGGCGCAAGCGGGCACACCGCCGTCAGGTCGCTGAGGCGACGGCTCTACGATCGCGGGCATGGCCGAGTTCATCTACACCATGAAAAAGGTGCGTAAGACCGTCGGGGACAAGGTCATCCTCGACGACGTCAGCACCGCGTTCTACCCGGGCGCCAAGATCGGCGTCGTCGGGCCGAACGGAGCAGGCAAGTCCACCGTTCTCAAGATCATGGCAGGGCTCGACAAGCCCAGCAACGGGGAAGCGTTCATCCAGCCGGGGGCGTCGGTCGGGATCCTGCAGCAGGAGCCACCGCTGAACGAGGCCAAGACCGTGCGCGAGAACGTCGAGGAAGGCCTCGGCGAGATCAAGGTCAAGCTCGACCGGTTCAACGAGATCGCCGAACAGCTGGCGACCGACTACACCGACGAGCTCATGACCGAGATGGGCAAGCTCCAGGAGGAGCTGGACCACGCCGACGCCTGGGAGCTGGACTCCCAGCTGGAGCAGGCGATGGACGCCCTGCGCTGCCCTCCGGGCGAGGAGCCCGTCAACCACCTCTCCGGTGGGGAGCGTCGCCGGGTCGCACTGTGCAAGTTGCTGCTGTCCAGGCCCGATCTGCTGCTGCTCGACGAGCCGACCAACCATCTCGACGCGGAGAGCGTGCTGTGGCTCGAGCAGTTCCTGGCGAACTACCCGGGAGCGGTACTCGCGGTCACCCACGACAGGTACTTCCTGGACAACGTCGCGGGCTGGATCATGGAGCTCGACCGCGGCAACGTGATCGGCTACGAGGGAAACTACTCCACCTACCTGGAGAAGAAGCGGGAGCGTCTGGACGTCCAGGGCAAGAAGGACGCGAAGCTCGCGAGGCGGCTGAAGAACGAGCTCGAGTGGGTGCAGTCCAACGCCAAGGCGCGGCAGAGCAAGTCCCGCGCGCGGCTGGAGCGCTACGAGGAGATGGCCGCCGAGTACGAGAAGACGCGCAAGCTCGACTTCGAGGAGATCCAGATCCCGCCGGGGCCGCGCCTGGGCAACGTGGTCGTCGACGTGGACGACCTCAAGAAGGGATTCGGCGACACCACGCTGATCGACGGCCTGTCGTTCAAACTGCCCCGCAACGGCATCGTCGGCGTGATCGGCCCGAACGGTGTCGGTAAGACGACCCTGTTCAAGACCATCGTCGGCCTGGAAGAGCCGGACTCGGGTTCCGTCAACGTCGGCGACACCGTCAAACTGTCCTATGTTGACCAGGCTCGCGCCGGGATCGATCCGGACAAGACCGTGTGGGAGGTCGTCTCCGACAGGCTCGACTACATTCACGTCGGCCAGGTGGAGATGCCCTCGAGGGCTTACGTGAGCGCGTTCGGTTTCAAGGGTCCCGACCAGCAGAAACCGGCCGGGGTGCTCTCCGGCGGTGAGCGTAACCGGCTCAACCTTGCGATGACGTTGAAGCAGGGCGGTAACCTGATCTTGCTCGACGAGCCGACCAACGATCTCGATGTGGAGACCCTTGGCTCGCTGGAGAACGCGCTGGAACAGTTCCCCGGCTGTGCTGTGGTCATCTCGCACGACAGGTGGTTCCTTGACAGGGTGGCGACCCACATCCTTGCGTGGGAAGGCACCGAGGAGAACCCGGGCAAGTGGTTCTGGTTCGAAGGCAACTTCGAGGGATACGAGAAGAACAAGGTCGAACGGCTCGGGGTCGACGCCGCCCGGCCGCACCGGGTGACGCATCGGAAATTGACCAGGGATTGACGCGGGCAACGACCGAGCGGAGGGCGCGTGGCAGCCAGCAAGCACAGGGCCGGCAGTCGACCTGCCGACCCGACCTCGCAATCGGATCCGGAAGCCGGTCCCGTCGAGGCGCTCCTCGACCAGGGAACGCGGCTTCGCCTGCGCGCACCCGAGCTCGCGATGGTGTGCGGCGAGCGGGCCGCATCCCTGGCCGAGTCGGCCGACATGGAGCGCCTGTGGATACACGCCGAGGCGCTTGCTGTCTTCGCGCGCGTCCGTCTCGGTCACCGCGCCAGCGTCGTCGACCGTGCGATGGCTGCGCTACGCGCAGCCGAGGCAGGCGGGCACCGTGACCTGATCGCGCTGCTGCGTACCGACCTCGCGCTGTGCTCGCGCAGCATCGGCGTGCCGCTGACCGGTTTCGCCGCGTTGCGGCCCGTGCTCACCACGCGGGATACGGCACCGGCGGACAGGGCTGTCGCGCTGATACAGCTCGTGGGCTGCCTCAGCGCGTTGGGGCGCCGTGGTGCGCTGGATCGCGCGCTCAACGAGGCCGGGGAGCTGGTCGACAACGACGCCTCCCTCGACGAGGACGGTCGGCTGACCCTGCACGCGGCGATCTGTGGGCGGACCGCGGCGCACCTGCGCCGCCACGGCGACATCTCGGCGTCGGTGGACTTCGCGCGCCGCGGACTCGACACCATCGACGGGCTCAGCGACTCCTCCGCCGACGGGGGGCAGCTCGGTGTGCGGCTGACCCTGGAACTGACCTGCGCGTTGCTGGACTCCGGCGCACGTGACGACGCGGCGGCTCTGGCCGAGCCCGTGCTGCGTGAGCCGCCACGGGCAGCGGCCATCTCGCCGATGGCGTGGCTGCGGCTGGCCGTGGCGACCCGCATCCACCTGCCGTCCGGTTCCGCCGAAGCCGCGGCCGCGTTGGTTCGGGAGGCGTTGTACTACGCGAGGCGGCACGATCTGCACGCCGTCGTCGCCCGGTTGTTGCACGAACTTGCCCATATCGAGCAGCAACTCGACCGGCCGAGCGAGGCGGTGCACTGCCTGCAGGAGGCCCGCATCGCCGAGCACTCCTACATCCGCGCGCGCAAGCAGGCTTCCGCGTTGCTGACCGGGGAGTTCGGCAGGGGCGAGCATACGACGGTGGATATCGAGAGCCTGCTGAGCTCGGCACATCCCCAACATCTCACCCCGGGACGCAGGGCGGCCACCCAGCAGGCCCAGCCGGACCGGCAGGCGCAGCAGGCGCAGCAGGCGCAGCAGGCGCAGCAGGCGCAGCAGGCGCAGCAGGCGCAGGCCACCCCGTTCCCGGCCCAGACGCGCAGCGCCGCCGGTTTCGCCGCTGCCCGCGCCGCTCAGCCCGGGCAGGACCGGCAGCAACCCGGGCAGGCAACGCCGGCCGCCCAGGCCGGGCAAGGCGGGCAGGCAGCGGCGTACACGCAGCCGGGCGGTACTCACGGTCCGCGATGGCAGGACGCGGCAGCCCAACACGCGGCAGCCCGACAAGCTGGGCCCCAGCACGCTGGGGGGCAGCACGCGGGGGGCCAGCACGCGGGGTCTCAACAAACGGGCGGCCAGCACCCTGTACCGCCGTACAGGCAGGGGCGTGAGCCGCAGGGCCCCGCGCAGCCGACCCACGCGGCACCCCCTGGTGGTGCGCCCGAGACGGATGTTCCCGCGGCGTCGGTGGGCTCCGGCGATCAGGAACGCCAGCACAGCGACAGTTCCGCGACGGCACGGGACGTACTGGCGCGGCTCGGCGTGCACGTGGGCAGCGGGGGAAGCGGCGGAAGGCGCAGGGCCGACGACCGGGCAGCCGACACCGAAGGTGAGTCGGGGTCCCCGCGTGATCGCGGCCCCGGGTACGCGACCGCTGGACCGCCCGGTCAGGGCGGTACGGCGGACGGTTCCACGGGTTCGGGCGAGTCTCCCTTCGCGTTCCCGAGATTGCGCGTGCCGGAAGGTCTGGAGCCCCCTGGTAAGCAACAGGAGCCGATCGACGGGACAAGCAGGCACGGCGACACGGCAACCCCGTACGACCAGGTAGGCGATGCCGGTCTCGCGTCATTCGGCTCGGACCCGGCCCCGCGGCACACCGCCGCAGGCGGCGCGGCGGCCGACGACCCTGCCGAGCAGGATCAGCAGAACTTCGACGGGATGGACAGCTTGCTGGAGGTCTTCAGCAGCTGGCGAGCCGGCTCAGGGGGTGCTGGCAGCGAAGGGCCCGGCTACGGGCACGGCGGCCGGGAAGGTCGTGCGGTGCCGTTCCGCGGGGCCGCCGAGCAGGGTTCCGAGCGTACGCGGGGGACGAACGGTCGGTCGTTCGGACCGAGATCGACAGGGGGACGTCACCGCGGCGACGCGTGAGCGCCCGCGGGCGTCCGTGTTGCCCTCGACGTGGCTCGTCCGGACGCCTGGTCACACGCCGCACGAGGCGGAGTCTGCGTGCCGGGGCACGGTTACCGGCATGCCCGGTGGTGCCCGCCGGCAGCTAAGGTGACCATGGATGTGACGCACATCGCGTCCGTGTCGAGGGAAGCGGGGAGTTGCCTGGTATGAGCACGGCGGGAGTTTCGGACCGGTCGCGGTCGACCGGCGACGGCGCCACGCGAGAGGTCAACCCGGAGCGGCAACGCGACGACCTGATCGAAGCGGCAGCGGGGCTGGCACCGGACATCGCCGATCTCCTCCGGCTGTACTACCGGCACGTCCCCGCCGAGGACATCGGCGGGGACGAACCGGCTGATCTGGTGGGGGCGGTGCGCGCGCACCTGCGGCTGGCCGACCAGCGGGTGCAGGGGCGTCCGGTGATCCAGATCCTCAACCCGGACCCGGACGAGAGCGACTGGTCCAGCGAGGCCACCGTGGTACAGATCGTCACGGACGACATGCCCTACCTGGTCGACTCGGTCGCCGCCGAGCTCGCCCGCACCGGGGTGGAGGTGCAACGGATCGTTCACCCCATCGTCGTCGTGTCCCGCGACGTCACCGGCACGCTCACCGAGGTTCTGCCCCGCGCGGACGCGGACGCACCGCCCGAGGGCACCCAGGCCGAGTCGTGGATGTGCATCGAGCTCGACCGTATCGGCGACGTATCGCGAGCGAGCGAACTCGAAGGCCGCCTGGACTCGGTGATCAACGACGTGCGCGAGGTCGTCGAGGACACCGAGCGCATGGCCGAGACCGCTCACGGCCTCGCCCAGGAGCTGGAGACGAGCCCCCCGCCGCTGCCCGAGGCCGAGGTCTCCGACGGCTCGGAGTTGCTCCGGTGGCTGGTCGACGGCCACTTCACCTTCCTCGGGTACCGCCGGTACGAGGTCGTCGCGGACCCCGGCTCGACGCGGGGCGAGCCCGCGTTGCGCGCCGTGCTCGCCAGCGGACTCGGCGTCCTGCGCCAGGACAGCATCGCCGCGCGCAGCCTCACGGCGGGACCGGACATGGCCGAGACCGCGCTCGCGCCCACGTTGCTCGTGCTGACCTCGGCAAGTGCTCCGTCCACTGTGCACCGGCCTGTGCACCCGTACTACATCGGTGTCAAGACCTTCGACTCCGATGGCAATGTAAACGGGGAACACCGCTTCCTCGGCATGTTCACCACCTCCGCGCTGCACGCCGACGTGCTGGATATCCCCGTCATCGCGCGCATGGTGCGGGAGGTCATCCACAGGGCCGGGTTCCCGCTGGAGTCGCACTCGGGCCAGCGCATGCTCGAGGTGCTGCAGGAATGGCCGCGTGCCGAGCTGTTCTCCACCGACATCGACTCGCTGTACACGATGGCCACCGGCGCGATCACGCTTGCGGATCGCCGCAGGCTGCGCCTGTTCCTGCGTAAGGACCCCTACGGCCGCTTCTACTCCTGCCTGGTGTTCGTGCCGCGGGACCGTTACTCGACGCGGTCGCGCCAGGCCATGCAGGACGTGTTGCGGCGGGAGCTGGGCGGCACCAAGGTGGAGTTCGCCACCCGGCTCGGCGAGGCGATGCTCGCGCAGGTGCACTTCACCGTCTACACCGACAGCGCGGGAGATGTCGAGCCGGACTCCGTGCGGATCCAGGAACAGCTCAACGAGGCGGTACGCAGCTGGGAGGACCGGCTGGTCGAGGCGATCCTGCAGGAGCGGCGTGATCAGGGTTACCACGGCCAGCCACACGGCGAGGAGACGGCCAGCGAGCTCGGGCAGCGTTTCGCCGCCCGGTTCCCCGAAGCGTACAAGGAGGACTTCGACGCGGCCGACGGCCTGGCCGACCTCCGTACGCTGGAGAGCCTGTCCGCCGAGCACGACGTCACGATGTGCTTCTACGTTCCGCACGGAGCCGCCCGCGGGGAGAGCCGGTTCAAGATCTACCTGCTGGATGAAGGCGTGACGCTGTCCAGCCTGCTCCCGATGTTGCAGCGGATGGGCGTGGAGGTCGTCGACCAGCGGCCCTACGAGATCCACGGCGACGAGGGGAGCCGGTTCTGGATCTACGACTTCGGTCTGCGGATCGATCGGGACGTGTTCGACGCGGTACTGGCCGAGCCCGGGCTGGGCGGTCTGCGGGAGCGGTTCCAGGACGCCTTCGCCGCCATGTGGCACGGGCGGTCCGAGGTGGACGGGTTCAACGGGCTGGTCCTGCGGTCCGGGTTGACCTGGCGGCAGGTTGCCGTGCTGCGTGCCTACTCGCGGTACCTGCGGCAGGCTGGTACGCCCTACTCGCAGGCCTACATCGAGGACGCGTTGCTGGCCAACAGCGCGATCGCCACGGAGCTGGTGAACCTGTTCGAGGCCAAGTTCGCCCTCGGCGTCGACGACGAACGGCGTACCGTGACCGTCGAGGCCCGTCGTGCCGAGATCGCCGGCCGCATCGATGCCGTGTCCAGCCTGGACGAGGACCGCATCCTGCGCCGTCTCCTCACGGTGATCACCGCGACGTTGCGCACGAACTACTTCGTTACGGAGACCGACGGCTCACCCCGGTCGTACGTGTCGTTCAAGCTCGATCCCCAGACGATTCCCGACCTGCCGGAGCCGCGGCCGCGGTTCGAGATCTACGTGTACTCACCCCGGGTGGAAGGTGTGCATCTGAGGTTCGGGCCGGTCGCGCGCGGCGGGTTGCGCTGGTCGGACCGCAGGGAGGACTTCCGCACCGAGGTCCTGGGACTCGCCAAGGCCCAGGCGGTCAAGAACGCCGTGATCGTGCCGGTCGGCGCCAAGGGCGGCTTCATCGTCAAGCGCCCTCCCGCCTCGAGCGGGGACCGGGCGAGCGACCGCGAGGCGTACCAGGCCGAAGGGGTGGCGTGCTACCGCATGTTCATCTCCGGCCTGTTGGACCTTACCGACAACCTCGAGGAGGGACGGACCGTCCCGCCCTCGGGAGTCGTGCGCTACGACGGCGACGACAACTACCTCGTGGTCGCCGCCGACAAGGGCACGGCGACCTTCTCCGACATCGCCAACGAGGTCTCCGCCGAGTACGGCTTCTGGCTGGGTGATGCCTTCGCGTCGGGCGGCTCGGCCGGTTACGACCACAAGGCCATGGGAATCACCGCCAAGGGGGCGTGGGAGTCGGTGAAACGGCACTTCCGCGAGCTCGGCGTGAACACCCAGTCGGACGACTTCACCGTCGTCGGGATCGGCGACATGGGAGGTGACGTCTTCGGCAACGGCATGTTGCTGTCCGAACACATCCGGCTGGTGGCCGCGTTCAACCACATGCACGTCTTCGTCGACCCCGACCCGGACCCGGCGACCTCGTTCGCCGAGCGCAGGCGGTTGTTCGACACGCCACGTTCCACCTGGGACGACTACGACCGCTCGTTGATCAGCGAGGGGGGTGGGGTGTTCAGCCGTAGCGCGAAGTCGATCGAGGTCACCCCGCAGATGCGCGCGGCACTCGGCCTCGACGACGACGTGCGGCGGCTGGCGCCGACCGAGCTGATCAGGGCCGTCCTGCTCGCCCCTGTCGACCTGCTGTGGAACGGCGGCATCGGCACCTACGTGAAGTCCTCCCACGAGTCCCACGCGGATGCCGATGACAAGACCAACGACGCCGTGCGCGTGGACGGCGGCGAGCTGCGCGTGCGGGTGGTCGGCGAGGGCGGCAACCTCGGGTTGACCCAGCGTGGCCGGATCGAGTTCGCCCGGGCCGGCGGCAAGATCAATACCGATGCGGTGGACAACTCGGGCGGCGTGGACTGCTCCGACCACGAGGTCAACTTCAAGATCCTGCTGGAACGGCTCATGGAATCGGGGCAGCTGGCGCGCGCGGACCGTGACGCGTTGCTGGAGTCGATGACCGACGATGTCACGGACCTGGTGCTGGCCAACAACTACCGGCAGAACAAGGTGCTGGGGATCAGCAGGCAGCACGCCGCGCCCATGGTCTCGGTGCACCAGCGGCAGGTCAGCTACCTCGAGTCACACGCGGGGCTGGACAGGGAACTCGAGGCCCTGCCGAGCAACGAGGAGTTCAAGGAGCTGGACAAGGCCGGGTGGGGACTGACCTCGCCGGAGCTGGCGAGCCTGCTCGCGCACGTCAAGCTCAACCTCGAAGACGAGCTGCTGGCCAGTGAGCTTCCGGACCAGGAGGTGTTCGCGCGCAGGCTGCCCGGCTACTTCCCGGAGGAGCTCCGCGCCCGCTTCGGCGACGCGATCTACACGCACCCGCTCGACAGGGACATCGTGACCACCCTGATCGTCAACGAGGTCGTCGACGGCGCGGGGTTGAGCTACGCGTTCCGGTTGAACGAGGAGACACACGCGAGCGCGACCGATGCCGTACGTACCTTCGCCGTGGTGACCGCCGTGTACGAGCTGCCGCAGCTGTGGCAGCGGATCGACGAGCTGAACAACGTGGTGGCCTGTGACGTGACGGACAGGCTCGTGCTGGAGACTCGACGGCTGCTCGATCGAGCCTCCAGATGGTGGTTGACCAACCGCCCGCAACCGCTCGCGGTCGGTTCCGAGATCAACCGTTTCGCCGGAACGGTCGCGCGGCTGGCCCCCAAGGTGCCCGGCTTCCTGCGGGGTAGTCATGCGGAGTCGTTGCGGACCGAGCGCGAGCAGCTGGACGAGTGGGGTGTCCCCGGCGACGTCGCCGACCGGGTGTCGCTGCTGCTGCATGCCTACGGCCTGCTCGACATCACCGAGGTGGCCGAGCTCGCCGAGCAGGACATCGACATCAGCGGGGGACAGGGTCCGGAGGAGACCGCCGAGCTCTACTACGCGCTGTCCCACCATCTCAACGTCGACTCGCTGCTGACCTCGGTGAGCCAGCTGGAGCGGGGCAACCGGTGGCATGCGCTCGCCCGGTTGGCGCTGCGTGACGACATCTACTTCTCGCTGCGGGCCATCACCCTGGACGCGCTGCGCAGCAGCAACCCGGGCGACCCTGTGGACGACAAGATCGAGCAGTGGGAGACGGTGAACGCGTCCCGGCTGTCCCGGGCACGTGTGGCGCTCGACGAGATCAACCGCTCCGGCAGGCTCGACCTGGCCACGTTGTCGGTCGCCGCGCGCCAGATGCGCAGCATGGCCGGATAGCCCACCGTGTCGGGTCGTTCGGCACCCCGTGTCGGGCAGTGAGGCACCCCGTGTTGGGGAGGCATGGTGCCCAACGACCCGACACGGGGTGCCCGATTGCCCAACACGCCCACGCGTACGGTTGTTGACGTGACGAAGTTACAAGTTCCCGACGTCGCTGAGCGGGAGAGCCTGGGCACGTTCGTCGCGCGGCTCGTCCGCCTCGACGGGCAGGCCGTCGTGCGCCTGCGCGCGCGTGGCGACGGCGTCGTCGACGCGTGGGCGAAGACGCCGTTCGACGTGCTCGCCACCCGCAGCGTCGTGGGTGAGGTCGATCCGCGCGACCTCACGGTCTCCGGTAACGAGCTGCTCGCGGCACTGTCGGTGGCCGGTGGCGAGCTGATGAACCCTGGCCGCCCCCAGGACCTGATGTGGCGCTCCGAGCTCCCCGGCGGGGCGGAGTTCCGGTTCGTGGAGGAACTGCCGGTGCACGTCGTCACCGGCGTCACCGAGCGCGGTCTCGGCGTGGCCCGGGAGAACCTCGGCCCGAAGGGCACGCCGCCCACGTCGCTGCTCGATCAGGAGGTACTCACCGTCAGCGACGAGAACACCGAGCTCAAGATCTCGCTGCGGTGCCTGTTCGCGCTGGCAGGCATGGGCTTCACCGGTTCCGAGGACGATCGCGTTCGGGTCAGCGCCAACAGCGGGTGGCTGCGTCTGGACGCCCGCTACGGCGCCGTGCTGCGCCAGCGCCGTAGCCTGCTTCCCCTGCTGTTCTGAGCGTAGTCCCGAGCCGGTCGTCGGGGGCGTAGCCGGGCCTTACCGGATCCACGCCGCGGCGTCGGTCGGCAGCGTGCCGTCGGTGACCGCGGCACTGGCCAGCAGCACCTCCCCTTCGGGAAGGGGCACCGGTGCGCCGCTGGCATTCAGCACGCACACCAGGCCGCCGCTCCTGCGGAACGCGAGGCACCCTGCGGGAGCTGTCGACCATTCGAGCGTGCCGTCGGTGGAGTCGAGCACGGTGCGCCGCAGCTCGATCGCCGAGCGGTACAGCGACAGGACGGAGTCCGGGTCCTCCAGCTGGGCCGCGACGGTGCGGTCGGACCAGTCAGCAGGCATCGGCAGCCAGGCCTGTTCAGCTGCGGAGAACTCGTACGGCGGTTCCGTGCCCTCCCACGGAATCGGAACCCGCGCGCGGTCCCGCCCCCGCGCGTCGGTGCGGGTACGCGTCATCGGGTCGGCGAGCACCCCCGGAGGGAGATCCACGTCCGGCAAGCCGAGCTCTTCGCCGTTGTACAGGTACACCGCACCGGGTAAGGCGAGCTGGACCAGTGCCATCGCCCGCGCCCGGCGATCCCCGGCCGCACCGCCGCCGTACCGGGTGACCTGGCGGGACAGGTCGTGACTGGCCAGTGTCCATGCCGGCAACCTGCCCGCGCGGCCCGCGGCGTCGAGGGTCCGGTAGATCGCCTCCTGGATCGCGTCGGAGTCGAACGGGGCCTGCGAAAGCAGGAAGTTGAACGCTTGCTGGAGCTCGTCGGGAGCGAGGTACCGGGAGAACCGGTCCTCGTCGAACGTCCAGACCTCACCGATCGCCATCCGGCCCGGGTAGTCGTCGAGTACGGCCCGGATGTGGCGGTGGATGTCGTGCACCCCGTCGTTGTCGAAGCGCGGGTCGAAGTAGGCGCTGGTATCGGCCGACTCAGCCGCCCGCGGGTCCATGTTCTCGAGAGCGGCCGGCTTGGCCATGCCGTGCGCGACGTCGATGCGGAAGCCGTCCACGCCACGGTCGAGCCAGAAGCGCATGGTGCGTGCGAAGTCCTCACGAACCTCGCTGTTGTTCCAGTTCAGGTCCGGCTGTTCGGGTGAGAACAGGTGGAGGTACCACTGGGAGGCTTCACCGGCCGAGCCGTCGCTGATCTTGCTCCATGCGGGCCCGCCGAACGCGCTGACCCAGTTGTTCGGCGGCTGTTGCCCGTCCGGGCCGCTGCCGGACCGGAAGATGTAGCGGTCCCGTTCCGGGCCGGCTGCCCCGGCCGCGCACGCTTGCACGAACCACTCGTGTTGGTCGCTGGTGTGGTTGGGCACCAGATCGATGATCACCCGCATGCCGTGGGCATGGGCGTCGCGCACGAGCGCGTCGAAGGTGTCGAGGTCTCCGAAGACGGGATCGACCGCGCGGGGGTCGGCCACGTCGTAACCGCCGTCGGCCATCGGTGAGACGTAGAACGGCGTCAACCACAGTGCGTCCACCCCGAGCAGTTCAAGGTAGCCCAGGCGCGAACGGACGCCGTCCAGGTCGCCGATCCCGTCACCGTCGGAGTCGGCGAAAGATCGAACGTAGACCACGTACACGACGGCGTCCTGCCACCAGGCAGCCTGCCGGTCGGTCTCCGTGGACGCCTCCTGGCGTGACTCCCGGGTCGCCTCCACCACGCCAGGCGAATCGCTTCTCACCCCTCGTCGCATGAGAAACCATCCTGCCATCCCGCCGCACGGGTGGGGTAGTACGGGCCAGGTCTGTCACACCCAGCTGTTCATCATGCTGTGGGCGGCCATTTCCAGGTAGTCCCACAGCCGTTGGCGATACGGCTCGGCGATGCCTTCCTCGTCGACGGCGATACGCATGCACCGCAGCCACGCGTCCCGCTCGATCGGTCCGATGGAGAACGGCGCGTGCCGCATCCGGAGCCTGGGGTGGCCTCGCTGCTCCGAGTAGGTCTGCGGTCCTCCCCAGTACTGCATGAGGAACAGGCGCAGGCGCTCCTCGGCAGGGCCGAGATCCTCTTCGGGGTAGATGGGGCGGAGCACCTCGTCGGCGGCTACCTCCTGGTAGAAGCGGGAGACGATCCTGCGGAAGGTCGGCTCCCCACCGATCGCCTCGTAGAGGGTCTGCGGGGTCTGCTGCTCCGGCTGTGCTGTACTCACGTGTCCATCCTGACGTATCGCCGCCGCCACGTGCGACCCGGCGGGGCGGAGGGGTGCCCGGTGGGCGGTGCCTGCCATGCGGGGTGGGCACGGCGCTGTCTACCGGCGCCCCACTACTGGTGCCCGAACAGCCGGGGGAGTGGGCGCTCGAAGCCGGCCTCGGTGAGTGCTGTGCTGATCTTGCCGGCCAGTGCCCGCTGGACCATCCACTGGCTTCCCGGCTTCACCTTCACGGTGAGTCTCAGCTGGATGTTCTCCGGTGTCATGGCGGTCACCCCGAGCACCTCGGGTGGTTCCATCACCTCGCTGCGGACCGGATCCTCGCTTGTCACCTGCGCGGCGACGGTGCCGAGCAGCTCACTGGCGCGCTCGACGTCGGAGTTGTAGGCGATGGGCACGTCCACGACGGCAACGGCGAAGCTCTGGCTGTAGTTGCCGATCCGCATGATCTGGCCGTTGCGGACGTACCAGACGGTGCCGTTGATGTCGCGGAGGGTGGTGACGCGCATACCGACGGCCTCCACCGTGCCTTCGGCCTCACCCCCGTCGACATAGTCGCCCACCCCGTACTGGTCCTCGACCATCATGAAGAGGCCGGACAGGAAGTCCTGTACGAGGTTCTGTGCGCCGAAGCCGAGCGCGACACCTGCGACACCGGCCGAGGCCAGCAGGGGGCCGAGGTTGATGCCCAGTTCGGCCAGGATCTGCAGCCCGGCGATCCCGAAGATCACGAAGCTGGTGATCGACCTCAGGACCGAGCCGAGGGTCTTGGCACGTTGCTGCCTGCGTTCGATGAGCGTGGTGCCCGCTACCCCGGGAGCGCGTTCCCGCAGCGGACGCAGCAGCGCCGGTGTCTTGCCGTTGTTCTCCCGGGGAAGCCGGGTGACCCTGTTGATCAGCTTGTGCAGCAGGTACCGGAGCACGAGCGCGGCGGCGAGGACGACCAGTATCTTCAGCGGCTTGGCCACCAGCCAGTCCGCCGAGGCCGCGATCCAGTCGTTCCCGGTCAGCCGGTAGACATTCGCGCACCACGTACCGGTCTCCTTCGCGCACTCGGGTTGGCTCAGAAATGCGTTCACGATCGGTGCGTCCTTGATCGTCGTCGGATAACGTGGTCGCTAATGAGTATGCGCGTGACACGACCCTCAATCGACGTGCTATTGAGGGGCAAGGTGTGGTCGACTAAGACTGCACCGATGGAGGTGGTCGAGTGCGGGAGCGAGAACCGGTCCCGATAACCGACCCCGTTTCACACAGGAACGGGGACGTATCGGTACGCGAGCGCGGCACGACGCCCCGGGGTGCGCAGGAGGCTCGCCGGGGCGGACGCAGGTCGGGCGGGCACAAGCATGCGCGATCCCGGGAGTCCGACGGTTCACCCCCTGGTTGGGCGCGCAGTAGGGTTCTCCTGCTCAACGCCACTTTCGAACCGCTGACGGCGCTGCCTCTCAAACGCGCCATCGTGCTGGTCGTGTGTGGCAAGGCGGAGATCGTGCACAACGACCCCTCGGGGTTCGTGCTGCACTCCGCACGTACGGCGATTCCCGTCCCCTCCGTCATCAGGCTCGGCAACTACGTACGGGTACCGTACCGTGCCCAGGTGCCGCTGACGCGTGCGGGAATCATGCATCGCGACCGGTGTCGCTGTGCCTACTGCGGCAGCAAGGCAACAACGGTCGACCACGTGGTCCCTCGCAGCAGGGGAGGAGCGCACACCTGGCAGAACTGCGTGGCCTGCTGCTCGAAGTGCAATCACCGCAAGGCCGATCGGCTGCTCGCCGAGCTGGGGTGGACGTTGCGTACGGTTCCGGAGGCCCCGCGCGGTCCGTACTGGCGGCTGCTGACACAGATCAACGACCGGGACGCCGACTGGCGTCCCTATCTGGGAGCGCCCGCCGCGTAATCGGCCTAGCGCACACGCGTTACCCGGCGCGCACTCCTACGCCCGCGTCCAGGCTCACGCGGGTCGCTCAGGTGCGCAGCTTGGTGTGCTGATGTGTTTGTCGCGCTGCTGCCCGGCAGCAGCGGCCTGCCGGATGCCGGAGTCGCGACGCTCAGGCGGCGGTGACGCGGGTTCCGGCCGTGACGCGAGTGCCACGAGTCACGCGGGTACCGCAGGTGACACGGGTGCCGCGAGTGACCCGAGTGCCGGCGGTGACGCGGGTTCCGGCGGTGACGCGAGTGCCGCGAGTGACGCGGGTTCCGGCGGTGACGCGAGTGCCGCGAGTCACGCGGGTACCGGCGGTGACGCGAGTGCCGCGAGTGACCCGAGTGCCGGCGGTCACGCGGGTTCCGGCGGTGACACGGGTACCGGCGGTGACGCGGGTTCCGGCGGTGACGCGGGTGCCGCGAGTGACGCGGGTACCGGCGGTGACGCGGGTGCCGCGAGTGACGTCGGTGGTCTCAGGGGCGAGAGGCGTGCTGAGCATGAGCGTGTCCTTCTGGTTGCGGCGTGTACATGTCGACGATCAGGTTGCGTAGTGCAACCCCCGTACAGGTGAAAAGTTACGAGGGATGCGTGTGGTGAACAAGGTGCTAGCGACGAGTGCGGGGTTATCCACGCTCAGTTGCCAACGTTCGCGCTACGCTCTTGGGCTCATCGTCGGAGACGGTCCCGCGACACTCGGCGGACGGTGTTTGTCGTGCGATGACCGGCTGGACGCGGGGACGGCGTGGCCGCGACGAGCGCCTCATCGGATACGCTCACACCGTGAGTGTGCTCGAGACAGTGTTGTACCTAATCGTTATTCCCGGGGCCATCTACGGGCTGATCAGCCTGGCCGCCCTGCGGTCCAAACTCGCGTCCACGGCGCGCTACCGACCTGGTCAGGAATGGGAGTACCCGCCGGTGTGGTGGAGCGCCAACCCCGAAGGGGTCGGCGCGTCCGCCGAGTACGGCGCCGAGTCCCGCGGACCCGCACGGCAGGAAACCGCACGCGTACGGGGAGGTGCCCGTGGCACTTGGTGAACTGGCCCGCCCGGCGGAAACCGTCAGTGAGACCGAGCTGCAGGAAGGTTCGGTCGTTACGGCGAGTGGACGCGTCTCTGTCGCCAGGGAGTACCAGCAGACTGCTCCATCCGGCCCATTCAAGCCGTGGCAGCTTGCCCGTATCGACGAGGCGCTGACGCTGTCGAGCCGCGACACCGGCCTGGACTTCAGTGTCTATCTCGGCGAGCTCGGTGAGGACAGCCGCGCGGGCGCCGAGCGGTTGTTCGACCGGATCGGTGAGCGCGAGCACGTGTCGGTACTGATCGCGATCTCTCCGGGTGAACGCGTCGTGGAGATCGTCACCGGGGAGATCGCCACCAGCCGACTCTCGCAGCGCGCGCTCAAGCTCGCCGTGATGAGCATGGTGGCCTCGTTCAAGGAAGGCGATCTCTGCCGCGGCATCGTCACCGGGCTGCGCATGCTCGCCGACCAGGCCGGCAGGGTCTCGTCCTGACCGGCACGCCGTGAGTGGTGGGGCACACGCCCCACCACTCGACGCGAGCGGGTGCGGGCTGTCGCGGGGTCACGAACCCTGATCGAAGTCGCGGGCGGCCAGCGCGCGGACGATGCCGGCACGCCCTTCCGAGACCAACCTGCGCAACGCGGGCGGGTGATCCCCGGCGAGCCAGGTGTCGGCGACCTCCACGCTGCGCCGGTCCACCGACCACGACGGGTACAGCCCGACCACGATGGGTTGGGCGCGTTCGCTCGACCGCCGCTGCCACACCGTGTCGATCTCGTTGAAGTAGGTGTCCACGTAGCCTGCGAGCAGGTCCTTCTGCGCGGGATGGCCGAAACCCGAGATGATCGCGTCATTGACCGCGTTGGGTAGCTCGTCGTCGTGCACGGCGCGCTCCCAAGCCCGCGCCTTGGCCTCGGCGGTGGGGCGCAGCGCCATCGCGCGCTCGTAGTGCCTGCGCCCGGTCGAGGTGTTGTCCCGCTCCAGCTCGGCCTCCACCTCGGCGTCGCCTGCTTTGCCGTGCGCGACGAGGGCGTGCAGCAACCGCCACCGCAGATCGGTGTCGACGACCAGGCCCTGCAGCGGAGCGGACCCGTCGAGAAGCCCGGCGAGCATCGCCAGGGAGTCCCCGTCCAGCACCGCCCCGGACAGCGAGTTGACGAAGGCCAGCTGGTGGTCCGACCCGGGTTCGGCCGCTGCGGCGAGCTCGCGCAACCGCGCCGTGAACATCGGCCAGCCGTGCTGGCTCGCCCAGTCCGGGTCGGCATAGGAGCTCAGCGCTGTCTGGGCCTGCAGCAGCACGCGCTGCACCACGCCGACCTCCTCGCCGAGGTGGATGCCGCGCGTCACCAGGGTCACGAAGTCACGTGCCTTGAGCTCGGCTTCCCGTGTCATCTCCCACGCGGCCGACCAGCACAGCGTGCGAGGTAACGACTCGCCGATATCGGCGATCCTGTCGATCACCGTCACCAGCGAGTCGGGGTCCAGGCGCATGGTGCAGTAGGTGAGGTCGTCGTCGTTGACCAGTACCAGCTTGCCGCGTGGCACGCCTGCCAGCTCGTCGACGGGGGTACGCTCCCCGGAGACATCCAGCTCGACCCGGTGGGTGCGCACCAGGCCGCCGCTGCCGTCCTCGTCGTAGATCCCCACGGCCAGCCGGTGCGTGCGCAGCTCACCCGAGCCCGGTTGGGCCCCGGACTGCAGTATCGCGAAGTCGGTGAACCTCCCGTGCTCGTCGACGGAGAACGTGGGGCGCAGGGCGTTGAGCCCCGTGGTCTCCAGCCATTCCGCGCTCCACCAGGACAGGTCACGGCCCGAGGCTTCCTCCAGCGCGGTGAGCAGGTCGCCGAGCGTGGCGTTGTCCCAGGCGTGCTTGTCGAAGTAGACGTTGAGCCCGGACAGGAAGTTCGACAGGCCGACGTAGGCGACGAGCTGCTTGAGCACGCTGGCGCCCTTGGCGTAGGTGATCCCGTCGAAGTTCACCTCCACCGCCTGCAGGTCCACCATGTCGGCCGCGATCGGGTGGGTGGACGGTAGCTGGTCCTGGCGGTACGCCCAGGACTTCTCGATGTTGGCGAAACTCGTCCACGCGTGGGTGTACTCGGTGGCCTCGGCCTGGGCCAGCACGCTGGCGAAGGTCGCGAAGGACTCGTTCAGCCAGAGGTCGTCCCACCAGCGCATGGTCACCAGATCGCCGAACCACATGTGTGCCATCTCGTGCAGCAGCGTCTCGCAGCGCCGCTCGTAGGCGTACCGGGTGACCCTGGACCGGAACACGTAGTCCTCAAGGAACGTCACCGCTCCGGCATTCTCCATGGCGCCCGCGTTGAACTCGGGGACGAACAGCTGGTCGTACTTGCGGAACGGGTACGTCACCCCGAAGTTGCGGTGGTAGAAGTCGAAGCCCTGCTTGGTCTCGGCGAACAGTCGCTCGGCATCCATGTACTCGGCCAGCGACGCCCTGCAGTAGATACCGAGCGGGATGCGGACGGACCCGGCATCCGCCGGGGCACCGTGGTCGGGATCCTCGACGTAGGTGTCGTGCCAGCCGGCGTACGGGCCCGCGATCAGCGCGACGAGGTAAGTGGAGATCCGCTCCGACTCGCTGAACACCGTGCGCACCGCGCCAGCCGGCGTATCCTCCCGCGCGGCTGCGGGGGCATTGGAGATCACGTTCCAGTCGCGCGGGGCGGTCACCGCGAGGCGGTGCGTCGCCTTCAGATCCGGCTGGTCGAAGCAGGCGAACATCCGCTTGGCATCGGCCGTCTCGAACTGGGTGTAGAGGTAGACGTTGCCGTCGACCGGGTCGACGAAGCGGTGCAGGCCCTCGCCGGTGTTCATGTACCGGCACTCGGCATGCACGGTGAGCTCGTTGTACTCGGCGAGGTCGGTGAGGGCTAGCCCCTTCTCCTCGGTGTAGCCGGAGACGTCGAGCTTGGTGCCGTTGAGGGTCGCGGAGTGCACCCTGGCGGCCACGATCTCGATCCAGGTGCTCGTGCCTGCCTCGGCTGCCGTGAACGCCACCGTGGTGTGCGAGTCGAAGGTCTCCGAGCCCGGCTCGCTTGCACCGTCGGTGAGGTCGAGCTCGATGTCGTAGGAAACGACCTCGAGAAGGCGGGCACGTTGCTTGGCTTGGTCACGGGTCAGGTTCGGAGCGGCCACAAGCACCTCGGTTCACGGTATGGATCGAACTGTCGGGGGTCGTTCTCGCATCCAATCATGCATGTGCATCACGCCTCGCACGCCGGTATGCGGCGCGGGCAGCCACCCGCGGCCGCGCGCGTCGCGCTCGTGGAACACAACGGCCCGCGGCGGTGTTGACACTTCTGGACGCTCGATCAGACGTATACACGATCCCGAGAGGGGAACCGTTGACAGCGGAACACGATGCGCAGAGCCCGACCAGGGTGGACTTCTACTTCGACCCGGCTTGCCCGTTCGCGTGGGTCACCTCGCGATGGATCCTGGAAGTCGAGCAGCTCCGCGACCTCGATCTGCGGTTCCGGGTCATGAGCCTGGCCGTGCTCAACGAGGGGCGTGACCTGCCGGAGGACTACCGCGCGCTGCTCGACCGGACATGGGGTCCGGTGCGGGTGGCGATCGCCGCGGCCGAGCACGCGGGGCAGGAGGTGCTGCGCGACCTGTACACGGCGATGGGAACGCGCCTGCACAACAGGGGGATGCAGGACTTCGACGCCGTGATCGCCGAGTCGCTCGCCGAGGTGGGCCTGCCCGATGACCTCGCCAAGGCCGCCCAGAGCACCGACTACGACGAGCGGTTGCGCACCAGCCATCACGAGGGGATGGATCCCGTCGGGATGGACGTGGGGACCCCGACCATCCACATCGACGGCGTCGCGTTCTTCGGCCCGGTGCTGACCTCGATCCCGCGTGGTGAGGAAGCGGCGCGGGTGTTCGACGGCGCGCGGCTGCTGGCAGGTTATCCGGACTTCTTCGAGCTCAAACGGACCCGCACGGGCGAGTTCGACTTCAGCTGATCGCCGTAGTCGCTGACGCGGACCAGCTCGTTGTGCCAAGGTGGTATCCGAAGTCGGGATCAACGAGGCACGAGGAGGCCCTGTGGCGGCGCCAGCGACCACGCGGATCGGCCATTTCGTCGACGGGCAGACACGGTACGAGTCCAGCGAGTCCATCGATGTGTTCGACCCCGCGAGCGAGGAGGTAATCGGATCGGTCCCTGCCGGGACGCGGGAGGAGGTCGACTCCGCCGTCGCCGCCGCACGTCGCGCGTTCCCGGAATGGTCCGCGCGTCCGGTCGCCGAACGTGCCGAGGTGGTGCGCGCGATCTCGAGCGGGATCGCGGCACGGCGGGACGCCATCGCGGCCGACATCACGGCCGATGTGGGCGCACCGATCACCTTCGCGACCAAGGTGCAGGCCGCCCTGCCTGCCGCGACCTCGGAAGCGGTCGCCGACCTGCTCTCCTCCGGCGAGTTCGCGTTCCGCGAGGAGATCGGCAACTCGCTCGTCGAGCGGGAGCCGGTCGGTGTGGTCGCCGCGATCACGCCGTGGAACTACCCGCTGCACCAGATCATGGCGAAGATCGCGCCCGCGCTGGCTGCCGGCTGCACCGTGGTGCTCAAGCCGAGCGAGGTGGCACCGATGTGCACGCGGCATCTGGTCGACGTGCTGACCGAGGCGGGTGTTCCTGCCGGTGTGGTCAACATCGTGCACGGCACCGGCCCGGAGGTCGGGGCGGCGCTCGCGGCGCACGAGGACGTGGACATGGTGTCGTTCACCGGCTCGACACGTGGCGGGCGGGCCGTGTCGGCGGCAGCGGCGGACACGATCAAGCGGGTGGCACTGGAGCTTGGCGGCAAGTCGGCGAACGTGGTGCTCGACGACGCCGACCTCGGCAAGGCGGTCAAGCTTGGCGTGGCGAACGCGTTCCTCAACGGCGGGCAGAGCTGCAACGCGTGGACCAGGATGCTCGTGCCCGAGTCGCTGCACGACGAGGCGGTCTCGCTGGCGTGCGCGGCCGCGGCGAAGTACGAGCCGGGTGATCCCGCGGACGGCTCGACCCGGCTCGGTCCGCTGGTCTCGGAGACCCAGCGGGACAAGGTCGTCGGGTTCATCCGCTCCGGCGTGGAGTCCGGGGCGACCCTGGCGTTCGGCGGGCCCGAGCGGCCCGATGACCGCGACACCGGGTACTTCGTCCGGCCCACCGTGTTCACGGGGGTACGGCCGGAAGCGACGATCGCGCAGGAGGAGATCTTCGGCCCCGTGCTGTGTGTGATCCCGTACACCGACGAGGACGACGCGGTCCGGATCGCCAACGACACCGTCTACGGGCTCGCGGGCGCGGTGTTCTCCGGATCCGACGAGCGCGCCCTGTCGGTCGCGCGGCGGATGCGCACCGGTCAGGTGGACATCAACGGTGGCGCGTTCAACCCGCTCGCGCCGTTCGGCGGGTACAAGCAGTCCGGTACCGGCCGCGAGTTCGGCAAGTACGGTATCGAGGAGTTCTGCGAGATCAAGTCCATCCAGCGGTGACGTCGGAGGTCGGGCCGGTGCCGGGGTCCGGCACCGGCACCGGCTCACCCGGCTCGCGGATGATCACCCGGCCCGGCGTGCGCGCCCGGCGTACCGCGGCGGCGAACTCGCGCGGCGGCTCGACCAGTGCCCTTCGCATCCGGTTACCCAGCCGCCCAGGGGCGCGGGGCAGACCCACCGGGGCCAGCGTTCCCCAATGCACCGGTACCGCGAGGCGGGGGTGGATCCTGCCGACGGCGACGGCTGCGTCCTGCGGGGTCAGGTGGCCGGGCCCCAGCGTCGGGCCCCAGCCCCAGACCGGCAGCGCCGCCACGTCCACCGGTCCCAGCGAGGACATCCCGTCGAACAGGCCCGTGTCGCCCGCGAGGTAGATCCGCAACCCGTTCGCCTCGAGCAGGTGCCCGATCGCGGGGGATTGCGGCCCGTGGGTGAGCCGGGGTCCCCAGCGATGCCCGGAGTGCACGGCGCGGGTCGCCGTGACGCGCACGTCCCGTTCGGTCAGCTGCCCACCGACGTCCAGCTCCTCGACCCGGCGGAAGCCACGTTCGCGTAGCCACGTGCCTGCGCCGCGCGGCACCACGATCCGCACGTCCGCACCGAGCAGGCGCAGCGAGGGCAGGTGGAGGTGGTCGGCGTGCAGGTGGGAGATCAGTACCAGGTCCACACCCGCGTAGGAGCCAGCGTCGGGGTTCGGGGTGACCCTGCTCAGCGGGCCGACACGTCCGGTGAGTACGGGGTCGGTGAGCACCGTTGTGCCCCCGAGGTCCATGCGCACGGTCGAGTGCCCGAGGAAACGCATCGCCGGATCGGTCACACCCCGAGTATTACGTGTCGCGGGACTCACCGGCCAGCATCGCGCGTTGCGCCGCGACGAACCCGGGCCCTACGGGGTCGCCGTGACCGGGTACCACGATCCGCGGCCGCAGGGCGAGGACGGCGTCCACCGCGGCAGGCCAGTCCGCCGGGTGGGAGTCCTCGCCGACCGACGGTGGCGCGCTCTGCTCGACGAGGTCGCCCGCGAACACGACACCGCTGTCCGGCACGTGGATGACCACGTCGTGGTCGGTATGGCCGCGGCCGGGGTGGAGCAGCCTCACCTGCCGATCGCCGAGATCGAGCGTGGCGCCGCGGGTGAACGTGTCCGTCGGCAGCTCGAGCCGCGCGCGTTGCAGAGCCTCGGCGAAAGCGTGTTTGGCCTCGTGCCGGTAGTGCCGCGTCCATTCGGCGCGTTGCGCTTCGGCGGTCCCGGTCAGGGCGGTGCCGCAGCGCGCGTGCGCCCACACGGGGCACGGGGTGAACGCCGCCGTGCCGAAGGCGTGGTCGAAATGGGCGTGCGTGAGTACCACGCTCCAGGGCACGGTGGTGACCTCGCGCACGGCCGAGGCGAACTCGGCCCCGTGCACCTCGTCGCGGCCGGTGTCGATCACGAGGCATCGCCGCGTGCCGATCACCAGCCCGAGTGCCTGTTCCAGCTCGGCATACCGGCGCACCAGCACCCCGTCGGCGACCTCACGCCAGGCTCCGTGCTCACTCACCATCGCACCCCACCGTGTTGTGCTGAACGACGCTTTCACTCCACCAGACGGACTGAAAGCGTCAGTCAGCACACCCCTGGGCCGTGTCCCGGGCGCCAGGGGCGGGATGGCAAACTCGTTTCCGTGCGCGTCTATGTGGGAGCCGATCACGCAGGCTTTGAGCTGAAGAACCACCTGTCCGAGCACCTGTCGGGGCAGGGGCACGAGGTCGTCGACGTCGGGCCGCACGTCTACGACGCGGTCGACGACTACCCCCCGTTCTGCATCGAGACGGCCCGCAGGGTCGTCGCCGACGAGGGCAGCGCCGGGATCGTGATCGGCGGCTCGGGAAACGGTGAGCAGATCGCGGCCAACAAGGTGCCCGGCGCGCGAGCGGGCCTCGCGTGGAGCGTGCAGACGGCCCAGCTGGCTCGCCGGCACAATCACGCCCAGCTCATCGGGATCGGCGCGCGGATGCACTCGACCGCGGAGGCTACCGAGATCGTGGAAGCCTTCCTGGCGACGCCGATCGACCACGACGCCCGCCACGCCCGCAGGGTGGAGCAGCTGCTGACCTACGAGCGCACCGGTCAGGCGCCCGCGTTGCCGGATCCTTCCTGACACGACCCGATGCCGGAGGGCCACACGCTGCATCGGCTCGCGGAGCTGCACACCCGTCGTTTCGGTGGCAGGCGGGTATCGGTGTCCAGCCCGCAAGGCCGGTTCTCAGGCGAGGCCGCACAGCTGGACGGTGCGGAGTTCCTGCGCGCCGAGGCCTACGGCAAGCACCTGGTGCATCACTATCGTGAGCGCGCCTCTGTGCACGTGCACCTCGGGCTGTACGGGAAGTTCAGCGAAGCCGAACGACCCGAGACCGAGCCCGTCGGCCAGGTGCGTATGCGCATCATCGGCCCGACGCACTGGACGGACCTGCGCGGCCCGATCCGCTGTGAGCTCGTCGACCCCGGCGAGCTGGACCGGTTGCTGACCGGCCTGGGGCCCGACCCGTTGCGTGCGGACTCCGACCCCGGCGATGCGTGGCAGCGGATCTCCCGGTCCCGCACGTCGATCGCCGCGTTGCTGATGGACCAGTCGGTCCTCGCGGGCGTCGGCAACGTCTTCCGCGCCGAACTGTTGTTCCGGCACGGCCTCGACCCCGCGACGCCGGGGGAGCGGCTCACCGAGCGTCGCTGGGAGCGAATGTGGGCCGATCTGGCGGAGCTGATGCGCCACGGCGTACGGACCGGCCGGATCGACACGGTGCGGCCGGAGCACATGCCGGAGGTCACCGGCCGGCAGCCGCGACGCGACCGTCACGGTGGCGAGGTGTACGTCTATCGCAGGGCGGGCCAGCCGTGCCACGTCTGCGGGAGCGAGGTGGCGCTCCGCGAGCTGGCCGCGCGCAAGCTGTACTGGTGCCCGCGCTGCCAGGGACCGTGACCGGTACCGCGTGCCGAGCGGCGTGACGGAGGTCGGCTGGTCAGAAACCGATGTCGCCGATGTCGAACCCGGAGCCGCCGGGTTCACCACCGCCGGGCTCGCCGCCCGCGTCACTACCGGACCCGCCGTCGAGCGCGCCTTCCTGGCCCGCGTCGTAGCCTGCCTCCCACGCCTGCGCGCCGGGTATCCCGCCCATACCGGAGAACAGGGCGCTGAACAGCAACACCGACCCCATTCCCCACGCGCCCGCCGTGAGCGCGGGTTTCCACCACGGTTCGCTGTACCACCCGGCGGGCACGGGCCTGCCCGCGACACGGCCACCGGGGAAGTAGTGCGGGGTGTCCTCGCCGGGGCCGGGTGCTGCCGCATAGCGATGCCCTTCCACCTCGACATCCCGGGTCTCGGTAACCGCGCCCGCGCGTGCGCGCTCCGCCTCGTCGGGTAGGGCCGGCCCGGGGTCCATGCCCATCGCCGTACGCGCCGCGCGCACGTAGTAGAGGCCTTCCACCGCGGTGTCGGTGACCAGCCTGGCCTGATGCAGGCTTTCCGCGCGCTCGAGCTGTGCGCCCGCCGCCGTGTAGCGCTCGGAGGCGTCGCTGATCGCCTGCTGGGAGGCGATGTCGGTACCGGTCAGCGAGAGGACCTGGCCGCCGAGGCGCTCGACCCAGCGTCGTGCCTCGGCCTTGGCGTCCTCCAGCTCCCGCTCACGCCGGTTCCTGCGTTGACCGGAGAGGTAGACCCAGGCGACGACGAGTGCGACGAAGGCGACGACACCGATCAACAGCTCGTTCATGTGGCACTCCCGGCTTGCTTCGCATCTGCATCCCGGCACGCGAACATCGTCGACCGCGGGCCCGTTCCGGCGCGCCGACCGGCCGACCGTGGGTCGTACCGTGTTGCGCCTGCGGAACCCGATGTGGCGTGCCACACATTTTCCTGCATCGTACCGTCCGGGTAGCGGCCCGTGAGCCGTTCTGCGCGGCGCACGTGGTGATCACCACGTGCCGGGGTCGCCCGGACGTGACGCGGCGCGCGGCGTGTCACGCTACGGTCGTAGCCATGCGGAAGTTCCGGTCGTCCCGCCCCGCTCGTGTGCGCAGGTTCCGGCGCGCCAGCTCCGTCGTACCCTCCACGATCGCCTCGCTGAACACCGTGGTCGCCGTGCGGCTGGCCGACCTCGTCGAGCAGGACCCGGAATTCCGCGATCAGGCGCTGGAGATGGGCGTGATCGACCACAAGTGGCTGGAGGACCCGGCTGCACGCCCCATCTCCAGGGTGGCGCCGGTCGAGGTGATGCGCCGGTTCCTCGAGCGCTCGGTGGAGCGGCGGCCCTCGGCCCTTGCCCGCCTCGGGCTCAATGCCCTGCAGGTGCTGTCGGTGGATGGCGCGGCGATCGGCGGCTCCGGCAGGCAGGCGCGCGTGACGGTGGTGTTCACCGACATCGAGGGTTTCACCCGCTACACCTCCGCGAACGGGGACGAGGCTGCGCGCTCGCTGCTGGACGAGCATCACCGGGTGGTGGGTCCGATCGTGCGCCGCTGGGGTGGCCGTGTGGTGAAGCGGCTGGGGGACGGGTTGATGTTGACGTTCGCCGACCCGGGTTACGCGGTGCGGGCCGCGGTGGAGCTGGTCGAGGAGCGGCCAGCGGACCTGAAGGTACGGGCCGGTGTGCACACCGGCGACGCGGTGGTGACCAGGGACGACCTAGTCGGTCATGTCGTCAACGTCAGTGCGCGGATTACCGACCTCGCCAAGGGGAACCAGGTCCTGGCCAGTGACGAGGCCATCGAGGCAGCGGGGGAGCTGCCGGGTCTGCGGCTGTCCAAGCCCGCGCGCAAGCGTGTGAAGGGGGTCGACCACGCCGTGTCGGTGTACCGGGTGCGCGCCGGCGAGCCTGCCGAGCGGCGCCTGCGGTAGGCGCTGCCTCCCGTGCGCTGCTCGCCGGCACGCCCGGTTCGTTCACATCCGCACGCCCCGCTCCCAGAACACCAGCAGCTTGCTCAGCAGCGCGATGAGCCGGTCGAACAGGAACCCGAGCACGCCGAGTACGGCCACGACGGCGAGCACGCCGTCCGGCTCGAAGTTGGCGCGGGCAAGCATCAGCATGTACCCGAGCCCCCGGTTCTCCCCGATCATCTCGGTGACCACGATGACGATCAGCATGATCGGCGCGGCCGCCCGCAGTCCGGTCAGCATCGCGGGCAGCGCGGCGGGCAGGGTCACGTCGCGCAGCGTGCGCAACCACCCCGCCCCGACATTGCGCGCCAACCAGAGCTGGTCCTTGGTGACCGAACGGGCCCCGACGTAGGTGCCGAGTGCCATGGGGTAGAGGCATTCCAGCACCACGAGGGTGACCTTGGGTGCCGCTCCCAGGCCGAACAGCAGGATCAGGATCGGGTAGAGCGCCAGGCGCGGGATCGGGTAGGTCGCGCCGAGCAGCGGCTGCATCATCGCCTCGGCCCAGCGGCTGCGGGCCATCAGCAGCCCCGTCGCACACCCGATGACGACCGCGATCAGCAGCCCCGAGAACGCCAGCATCAGGGTGAGCCTGCCGTGGAACCACAGCATGCCCGTCTCGAGGTCGAACGCGATCCGGGTGCCGATCTCGCGCAGCGTCGGTGTCAGGCGTGTCCCGCTCGTGTTGGCGACGAGCTCCCACACGGCGAGCAGCAGCGCGATGCCGAGCAGCCGCCTGAGGCTGGGACCGGGGGAGGCGTTGCGGATCGCCGCGGTCGCGGTCGCTGTCGGGTTAGCCACGGCCTGCCTCCAGTTCCTGTCCGATCATGAGTTTGCCGACCAGCCACCGGAACGTGGCGTCGACGGTCCCACCGAGCAGTGCGACCGTGGCGAGCGCGGCCCACAGCACCTCGTACTCCCCGGTGGTGCGGGCCGCGAACATCTCGCCGCCCAGCCCCGCGTCGGTTCCGGTCCCGCTACCGATGGCCTCGGTGGCGAACATGAAGATGAACGCCAGGGCAAGGGCCTGCCGTATGCCCGCGACGGTGCGTGGCAGCGCCGCGGGTAGCACAACCTGCATGAGGGTGCGCAGCTTGCCTGCTCCGGCGTTCATCGCGACCCAGACGAGCGACTGGTCGACGGACCGGGTGGCCGCGTGCGCGTTGAGGTAGGCGGGGAAGAAGCACGCGGCCGCGATGACGATGATGCGTGCCGGGTCGCTGAAGCCCAGCCAGATCGCGATGATGGGCAGGAACGTGATCTTCGGAATGGGGTAGGTGAGGCTGACCGGCCCGTCGAGCAGGTCGCCGAGCTTGCGGGACACCCCGGAGAGCAGCCCGAGCAGCACGCCGGTGGCGGTGCCGATGGTGAACCCGAACACCAGCCTCCGCAGGCTCGCCGACGCGAGCTCGACGAGCCTGCCGGACGCGGTCAGCTCGGCAGCCGACCGGGCTATCTCCACCGGCGTCAGGATGTACTCGGGCAGGCCGACCGTGCTGCCGTACAGCTGCCACAGCGCGAGCAGGGTCACCGCCCCGGCGAGCGCGACCGGCCAGCGGCGCTCCAGCATCCACTCGGACGCCGCCACGCCCTGCCGCGCCTGCCGGTGCTCGACCGCCTGCGGTTGGTGTAGCGCGGTGCCGGTCATGACCGATCGCTCCCGCCATTCCGGTCGGCCTGCGGGCCCGCCTCCTGCCGGATCAGCTCCCAGAAGTGCGAGTGGTACTCGGCCATCTGCGGGTCCTTCTTCGTCGTGGTGCCGCGCGGGCGTCCGAGCTCGACGTCGACGTCGGCGATGATGCGCCCGGGGCGCGCGCCCATCACCAGTACCCGGTCACCGAGGAACACCGCCTCGTCGATGTCGTGGGTGATGAAGATGACCGTGAGCCCGGAGTGTTCCCAGATCCGGGTGAGCTCCTCCTGCATGAGCTCGCGCGTCTGGGCGTCGAGCGCGCCGAAGGGCTCGTCCATCAGCAGGATGTCGGGCGACAGGCCGAGCGTGCGCGCCAGCGCGGCGCGCTGGCGCATCCCGCCGGAAAGCTCGGCGGGATAGGACCGCTCGAAACCGGACAGCCCCACGGTGGCGAGCAGCTCGTGGGCGCGCTCGCGCGCCTCGCCGCGCTTGTGGCCGTCCACGATGAACGGCCACGCCACGTTGGACTCGATGGTCTTCCACGGGAACAGGGTCGCCTGCTGGAACATCATCCCGCGATCCCTGCCGGGGCCGGCGACCGGCCGCCCGTCCAGCAACAGCGATCCCGAGCTCGCCTGCTCGAAGCCGCCGATGATGTGCAGCAGCGTGCTCTTCCCGCACCCGCTGGGTCCCAGGATGCTGAGGAACTGACCGCGTGGCACGTCGAAGGACACGTCCTGCAAGGCGTGCACGGTCTTGCGGTTGCGGCTGAACGTCTTGCCCAGGCTCGCGACCCGTAGCTGGGGCTGGTCGGCCGGTGGGTCCATGGTTGCGGTGCCTGACGTGAGCGGGGCGTGGATGTTACCGGACAAGGGAGAATCCCTCCAGGACGAGCTCGTCAGCGGGGATCGACTGGTTGGGCTTGAGGAACTCCACCTCGGCCATGTTGTCGATCAGCGCATCGAGGTTGTCGACGTCGATGGCGCCGCCCTCGGGCCGCGCGTAGTCCTGCGCGTCGATCAGCGCATCGAGGTCGGGAACCCGGATCGCCTCGGCCTCGTGCATCGCCCGCAGCGCGCCGGCACGGTCCGCGGAGTAGGCGTCCACCGCGGCCTGGTAGTCCTCCCGCCACGCGCAGTAGGCCTCGGGGTGCTCGCTGATGAACTCGGTCCCGAAGAACACCTGGATCAGTTCCTGGTCCATACCGGGCCCGGTGCGGGAGTCGAAGACGACGTCGATGCCGCCCGCGCTGTCGGCGATCTCGTAGAACGGCTGCGGGAGCACCGCGATGTCGATGGTTCCCGAGCGCAGCGCTTCCTCCTGCTCCGCGACGGGAAGCGAGACCAGCTCCACGTCCCGGTTGGGATCCAGGCCCGCGGACGAGACCGCGCTGCGCGCCCAGTATGCCGTCGACGTGACGGGATCGAGGATGCCGATCTTCTTTCCTTCCAGGTCTCCCACACCCTCGATGCCGCTTCCCTCGAGAGCGGCGAAGGCGGTGGCGAAACCGTCACCGGCCTCGAGGGTGGTCGACGCGACGCTGCGCAGTGGCAGGTCCTGGGCGGCCGCCCGCACCAGCTGCGGGACCGAGGCGGTGCCCGCGTCGAGCTGGCCTGCCTGGAAGGCATCCAGCCGGTCGGCGGGCGGGTAGATCTCCGCGTCGATGGTGTACCAGGAGCCGTAGTGCTCGGCGCCCGCGAACTCGGGGTCGGCGTACTGGAGGGCGGCGGGCTCCTGGTTGGCGGGCTGCGCGCCGAACCGGATCTGCTCCGGCTCGGCTGGTGGTTCTGACAGGTCCACCTCCTCGCAGGTCGGGGTCTCGTCGAGCGCTGCTGCTTCATCCGCGCCCGCACCACACCCGGCGAGGGCGAGTGCTCCCGCGGCCAGTGCGGCGGAGACGGCACGGGGGCGTCGCGATCGAGGCATATCTGGCTCCTGCTTCTTGTGCTGCTGGCGACGGTGAAATATCTTGGCGCTATGAACTTTAGCACTAAGAGGCTTACTTCACATAGAGCCGAAGCGAGCGAGTTTGTTACTGCAGACGATATGAGTGTTGCATCTATAGTGTGACAACGGCCACTACAGCGTCCCGGTGACGGCCAGGGGACGGGTCGCTCGACGTGGCGGCCCCACGGAGGAACACATGAATAACCAGGACACCCCCAACATCCTGCTGATCATGACCGACGAGCAGCGCGCCGACCATGTCGGTTTCGGTGGGCATCCACTGCTGCACACGCCCAACCTGGACGCGCTCGCGGCAGGCGGGATGCGCTTCGACCGGGCGTTCGTGGCCAACCCCATCTGCATGCCCAACCGGTCCTCGATCCTCACCGGTCGTGTGCCTTCGGTCCACGGCACGCGCGTGAACGGGATATCCCTGGACCCCGACTCCATGACCTTCGCCAGGGCGCTGCGCGCCGAGGGCTACCGGACCGGCCTGGTCGGCAAGTCACACCTGCAGAACCTCGGCCACGGCAGCGAGCAGGTGGGGGCGTGGCTCGACCACCGTTCCGGGGACGCGGTGCGGCGATCCCGGCAAGAGGGGTGGGACCGCTGGGAGAACGTCGAGCGACACCGCGCCGAGTACGTGGCGGTCCCGCCCGACTTCTACGGCTTCGACCACGTCCGGCTGACCGGCGGTAACTCCGCGAGTGCCACCGGGCACTACTACCAGTGGCTGCTCGAGCAGGGTGTGGACCCGGCCAGGCTGCAGGGGCGTGCGAACGCCTCCCGCGCGTACGCCTCCTGGGAACAGGTGTGGCAGACCGCGATGCCGGAGGACCTCTACCCGACGAACTACATCGCCGACGAGTGCGTCGACTTCCTGGAGCACCGGTCCACCGACGACCGCCCGTTCCTGCTGTGGTGCTCGTTTCCCGACCCGCACCACCCCTTCGCGCCACCGGAGCGGCTCTACGACATGTACGCGCCGGACGACGTGCCGGTTCCGGAGTCGTTCGGGGACACGCACGAGCGGTCGCTGCCGCATTACCGGGCGATGGTCGCCCGGCGCGGTCAGCCGCAGGGCCCGTTCACCGGCTGGGCGGTGACCGAGGAGCAGTACCGGGTCGCCGCCGCGGTGCAGTTCGGGATGATCACCATGATCGACGAGGCGGTGGGCCGGATTCTGGCCGCGCTGCGCCGGCAGGGTCTCGACCAGTCGACGGTCGTGATCGTCACCAGCGATCACGGGGACATGTTCGGCGACCACGGCCTGATGCTCAAGCACGCGATGCACTACGAGGCATGCACCCGCGTGCCCCTTGTCGTGCGCGCGCCGGGTTACCCGGCAGGCGCCTGCGACTCGCTGGTGAGCTCGCTGGACATCGCCAGCACGATCCTCGACCTGTGCGGCTGTGACGCCTACCGGGGCATGCAGGGACGCTCGCTCGTCCCGCTGCTGACCGAACCTGCCGGTCGGCTGCGCGAATCGCTGCTCGTCGAGGAGGACGAGGTCTTCGGCCTGTCCGGGCTGCCCGGCCCGATCCGGATGCGCACGTTGATCACCGAGCACGCGCGGCTGACCACCTATGCCGGGCAGCAGGGTGGCGAGCTGTTCGATCTCGACAGTGACGCGCTGGAGATGAACAACCTCTGGGACCGGGACCGCGCACGGTCGATGCGAGCCGAGCTGGCCGAGCGGCTCAACCAGTCCATTCTGTCCTACATGGACGATGGTGTGGCCCCGACCCACACCGCGTGACGACCAGAGTCGGCGACGCAAGACAATCCGGTAAGGGAAGGTGACATGAGTTCTCGAGTGATCGGCATCGTGGGTGGAGGTATCGGGGGGCTGGCCGCCGGGGTGGCGCTGTGTGCGGCAGGCTACCGCGTGGAGATCTACGAGCAGGCCGAACGGTTCGCCAGAGTAGGCGCCGATGTCAACCTGACTCCCAACGCCGTGCGGGCGCTCGACGGGCTCGGGATCGGCGCGTCGCTGCGCGAGACGGCCGCGCGCCCGACGCACCGGATCAGCAGGATGTGGGACACCGGCGAGGAGACCTCCCGGCTGGAGATGTCGGGGGCGGCGGAGAAGCACTACGGCTCCCCGCAGCTGACGATGCACCGGGCCGATGTGCTGTCCGCGCTGGAGTCGGCGCTTCCCGAGGGCACGGTCCGGTTCGGCAAGCGTCTCGCCGGGATCGACACCGCTGGTGCCTGCCCGGTCCTGCGGTTCGCCGACGGCAGCGAGTCCGAGACCGACGTCGTGATCGGCGCGGACGGGATCCATTCGGCGGTGCGCACGGCGCTGCTCGGCCCCGAGCACCCCACGTTCACCGGCGTGGTCGCCTACCGGGCCGTGATCCCGGCGTCGCGCCTGTCGGTGCCGGACACGGGAGTGTTCACCAAGTGGTGGGGTCCGGATGCCGACACGCAGATCGTGACGTTCCCGCTCAACCGCGGGCAGGACACCTTCGTGTTCGCCACGACACCGCAGCAGGACTGGCTGCACGAGTCGTGGACGATGCCGGGAAGCGTGGATGAGCTTCGTGCCGCCTACCAGGACTTCCATCCGGAAGCCCGTGCCCTGCTCGATGCCTGCGACGAGGTGATGAAGTCGGCGCTGTACGTGCGCGAGCCGTTGCCGCACTGGTCGAGCGGCGCGGTGACGCTCCTCGGCGACGCCTGCCACCCGATGATGCCGTTCATGGCGCAGGGGGCCGGGATGGCCATCGAGGATGCGGTCGTGCTGGCGCGGGCACTGGACGAGCACGACGTGGCGGACATCCCGGTCGCGCTGAAGCGCTACGAGAGCGCGCGCAAGGAACGCACCAGCCGCATCCAGGCCTCCTCGCGCGACAACACCTGGTTGAAAAGTTCCACCGACGCGGACTGGGTCTACGGCTACGACGCCTGGACCGTGCCGCTCGGATGAGCCTGGTGACCGGCCAAGTCGCCGCTCCGGGGCTCAGAAGGGTGGGTCGCCGGGTGGGTCGGTGCCGCTGGGTTCTGGGGGCTGGGTGGGTGTAGCTGGTGCGGTTGGTGGGTGCCGGTGGTGGGTGTAGCGGCGTCCGGTGGGGGTGGTGATGGTGCTGGTGCCGTTGGTGGGGTTGTGGTGGAGGGTCCAGTGGGGGTGGTCCTTCATCCGGTGGTGCCAGCGGCATTTGGCGCCGCCGTTGGCCTCGGCGGTGCTGCCGTTCTGGCCGCGTCCCCATCCGTGGAGGTGGTCGTAGTCGCTGTGCTGGGCTGGCCGGTGGCAGCCGGGTGCGGTGCATTCGGCGTCACGCACGGCCGCCAGGTCGCGGATAGCGGTGGTGGGCCGGTAACGCCTGCGTCCCACGTCCAAGACGGCGCCGCTGGCGGGGTCGGTAAGGACCTTGCGCCACACACTGTCCTCGCTACCCATGATCTGGCGGGCGATGGGTGCGGGCAGCGGCCCGTAGCCGGACAGTTCGCAGCCCGTATCCGTCATGCCCAGCGCCGCATCGACCGGCATGTGCAGGAACACCGTCGCCGCCTCCGGCACGGCCACGTCGGGATCCTGCCCCAGCAGCAGGGTGGCGTGGATATCCGCGCGCAACTGGTCCAGGGTGCGCGCGTCCCCGTGGTGGCGGGCCCGGTGGGCCATCGCGTCGATCCGCGCGTAGGCCGAGGCCGCCACCTCGGCAGGCAACTCCGCCGCCAGGGTCGATAACCCGTCCTCGCCGGGTAGCAGTTCCACCTTCCGGCCTGCCCGGGCCTGCCGCGCACGGGTGGCCTGCCCCTCCGGGTCGGCCTGCTCCACGAGCCTGCGGGCCGCCCGGGCCAGATTGGCCGGATTCGTCGCACTCACCCGGCCGGAGTCGAGTTTCTCGGCCAGCTGTGTGTCCACCTGGCGGGCCCGCTGGTCCTCCACCGTGTCGGTCGCCTCGACCACCCGCCCCGCGGCGTGAGCCTCGATCTGCCCGGCCTCCATCGCCGCCAGCACCCGCGGCATCCGCTGGGTGAGCTGGCGGGACCGGTGCAGCCGCAGCGCCGCCGTATGCCGCGACACCCGTAGTTCGAGCGCGGCCTCGTCGGCCACATACCGGTCACCACCGCGTAGCTGGTCGAGCCGGGCCAGCGCGTGCGCCTCGATCGCATCGGTATGCGCCCTAATCCGCCGCGCGGCCGCCAGCGTCTCGATCACCTGCTCCGCACTCAACTCACCGACCTGCTCGCCGGTGAACGTGCGGCACCGGATCTCCGCCTGCTCCTCCGGTGTGAACGCGACCGCAGGCGCCTGCCCGGCCGGGACGAACATCACCCCGGCCGGACCAACCACCTGCACGAACTCCGACACACTCACAGCATATCGCACACACGTTCGACCGCCCCGCAACAACACGCGGGCGCTGCGCGGGTGGTACGGAACCAGGCGGTCAGATGCCGGATCTCCGGAACGCGCTCTCCACGAAGTGCACGGCCTCGTCCTCGGCGGGGTCGGCGTCCTGGTACGGGGCCCCGGTCCCGGCGACCGCCAGCCACGGTGTCCGGGCGGCCGCGGTGAGCTCATCCAAGGGGCGCGCACCGGGTTGCGGGGTCGAATGCCACGGCCGCACTCCGGCGGCGGCGGCCAACTCGTGCTCACATGCGGCCCGGGCAGCCAGGTATCCGCCGGAGCCGAGTCCGAGCAGGGCTGTGCCCGTGGCCGGGATGCCGCACCGCCGGTGCACGTAGTCGAGCGCGCCCGCGACATCGTCGGACAGCCGCGCCAACGGCAGCGTCGCGAGCGTATCGGCGGCCTCCTCGGCCGTGCCGGTGAGCACGCGACCACCTGTGTCGTGGTAGAGGATCGGCGCGACCGCGAGGTGGCCACGCCGTGCCAGTTCGCGCGCCGCGCGTTCGGCCGGATCGGTCAGCCCGGAGACGTCGTGCAGCACGATCACCGCGGTGGATGCGACGGTTCGGGGGAACCGGACGAACACGGGAGCCGCGGTGTCCAGAACCCGCCGTCTCCGGTTCGGCGGGCCGTGCGCGTGGTGGTGCGGTGCGCTCACGTTCGGGGCGTGCGTCACTACGGCCTCCTCGGGAACCTGGGACGGAGCGGGTCGGGTCAGGAGTCGTCGGGCACGTGCACCGGGGGCACGAACGGCACCGGTGTGGGGCCGAGCGCGGTGACATCGACCTCGATCACGGACGGTCCCCGGCGGTCCAGAGCGTCTGCCAGGGCGTCGGGAAACTTCTCGACCCTGTTCACCAGGGCATGCGGCAGGTCAAGGGACCGGCACAACCGGCCGAAGTCCGGGGTGAACAGGTCGACCCCGCTGCTCCGGCCGCTGTGCGCCTGCTGCATGTTGCGCAGCACCCCGTAGCCGCCGTCGTTGAACACCAGCAGCACCAGCCAGGGCCGCTCCTGGGCCAGCGTCGCGAGCTCGCCGAGATGCACGGCCAGGCCACCGTCGCCTGCGATGACCGCGGTCGGTGTGCCGGGCCGCTGGATCGCCGCGCCGATGCCGGTGGCAAGCCCCTGGCCGATGCCGCCGCCGACGGGGAACAGGTTCGTCTCCGGCCGGTAGATCTCGAGCAGCCGGTTTCCCCACTGGCTCGACGGGATCGTCACGTCCCGGGCGATCGGTGCCTCGCGCGGCAACCGGTCGCGCAGCTCGTCACAGATCACCGCGTACGGGCCGATCGCCTCCCGTAGCTGCTCGCGCACCGCGTTCCGTGTCTCGACGACGCGGCCGCGCCAGGCGGGCTCCGGTGCCGGTGGTCGCTCGTCGAACCGCGCCAGGATCGCCGAGAGCACCACATCGGACGGTCCGTGCAGCCCGACGGTCGCCGGGTAGACGCGGCCGATCGCGTCGGCCTCGATGTCGACCTGGATGTGGCGCTGCGGGAGCTGGAGGGCGTAGTGCTGGGTCTCGTTGGAGCGGAAGTGGGTACCGACCGAGAGCAGCAGGTCCGCATCGGCCAGCAACCGGGCACCTTCGGCGCTGGTGGCGAAGTTACCGACGACCAGCTCGTGGTCCTCCGGCAGGCTCCCGCGCCCGGAGTTGCTGGTGAACACCGCGGCACCGGTGCGTTCGGCCAGCTCGCGCAGCTGCTCGCGCGCGGCCGTCGCACCGCCTCCGGCCCAGATGGCGGGCCTGCGTGCGGCGGCCAGCGCCGAGGCCGCGAGTTCGACCGCGTCCGAGGCCGGGGCGGGGTGCGTCGCGATGGGTTCCGTGGTCGCCGCCGCGCGGTTCTGACGGGCGTACTGCAGGTCGATCGGCCATTCCACGCTGGAAGGGCCGGTGGGCGTCGTCAACGCCGAGGCGGCGGCCTCGCGCAGCACCTTCCCGGCGCCTGCCGCCGAGGTGACGGTGGCGGCGTACTGGGAGACGGCGGTGAGCATGCCGAGCTGGTCGGTGGTCTCGTGGATGACCCCGCGCCCCTGTCCGAGGTACCCGATGTCGATCTGGCCGGTGACGTGCAGGACCGGGCTTCCCGCCGTGCGCGCCTCGACCATGGCTCCCGCGGCGTTGCCGGCGCCGGTGCCCGTGCTGGTGATCGCCACACCGAGCCCGCCGCGGGAGCGCGCGTAGCCGTCGGCGGCGTTGACGGCCGCGGCCTCGTGCCGCACCGGGACGAAGCGCAGCTGCTCGGCCACGGCCTCGACGAGCGGTAGGTTGTGCACGCTGACGACACCGAACGCGGTGTCCACCCCGTGCTCGCGCATGAGGCGTACCAGCAGGTCGCCGCCTCGGGACTCCGGCATGGGTTCGATCCCTTCCGCTCGATGTGAGGCTTCCTAGACGTAGCGGGCGATGCCGCCGCCGACGTCGACGGACGTTCCGGTGATGTAGGAGGCTCGCGGGGACAGCAACATGAGTACCGGGTGTGCGACCTCCTCGGCCGTACCCAGCCTGCCCAGCGGGATACCCCGGTCGCGCGCCAGCTCCGCCGACCACTCCTGCCAGCTCAGCGGCGAACCGGACTGCTCGTAGCGCAAGCGCCACTGCCCGGTGTCGATCAGGCCGAGGCAGACGGAGTTGACCCGGATCCCGTCCGGAGCGTACTCGGTGGCCAGTGTGGACGACAGGTTCAGCAGCGCGGCCCGTGCCGCCGACGTCGCTGCCAGTTCGGTCTCGGGTTGCTTGGCGAGGATGGCGTTGATGTTGACCACGGCCGGGCTGTCCGAGCGCCGCAGCCACGGCAGGGCGGCCCGCACCGTGTGGAGCACGCTGAATACCTTCAGGTCCAGCTCGTCACGCCACTGCTCGTCACTCGTGTCGGCGAGCCGGGCAAGCAGCGACCGGCCCGCGTTGTTGACCACCCCGTCGACGCCGCCGAGCGCGTGCGTGGCCCCCTCGATGAAGGTCGCCACGGCGTCGCTGTCGAGGACGTCGCACGCGGCGGTGTACAGCAGGGCGCCGTCGGCGCGGGGGACGCCCGCGAGCGCGGCATCCAGCCGGTCCGCGTCGCGGGCGCAGGCTGCCACGTGCGCGCCCTCGGCGAGCAGCGCGGACGCGGTGGCCAGGCCGACGCCGGAGCTGGCACCGGTGACGACGAAGGTGCGGTTGCCGAGCCCGAGATCCATGCGTACTCCTAGGTGAAGACGAAGCCGCCGTTGACGACGAGAGTCTGACCGGTCATGTAGGACGCGGCATCCGAGAGCAGGAAGGTGACCGTGCCGACGATGTCGTCGGCCTGCTGTGGACGGTCCAGTGCCCGGTTGCGCGCGTAGAGCTCGTGCCGCTCGCGGGGCACGGCCTCGGTGGCCTCGACCTCGGTCAGTCCAGGAGCCACCGCGTTGACGGTGACCCCGTCCGGACCGGCGTCGCGGGCCATCGCCCTGGTCATCGCGATGACCCCACCCTTGGATGTGACGTAGTGCGACAGGCGCGGCGAGCCGTAGAGGGCGGCATCTGAGGCGAGGTTGACGACGCGGCCCTTGCCGGATGCGGCGAGCTGCGGGTACAGCGCCCTGGCGACGAGCCACGGGCCGCGCGTGTTGACCGTCATGATCCTGTCCCATTCGGACACGGCGATGTCCGCGAAGTGCTTTCCGCCGACCCCGTCGGCGAGTGCGGCGTTGTTCACAAGGCCGTGCACCGGACCGGTCGCCGAGGCGCGCTCGGCCAGCCGCGTAACCGAGTCCGGGTCGGCGACATCGGTGTCGACGCGCGTCACCATGGTGCCCCCGGCGCGCAGGTCACGCTCGGCGCGGCAAGCGATGTCGGGGTCGCGTTCGGCGAGAACCACCGAACCACCTGCCGCGCCGATACCGCGGGCGATGGCGTAGCCGAGGCCCCTGCCCGCGCCGGTGACCACGAACCGCCTGTCCCGCAGGCCGTCCGTTCCCGTGTGCGACATCAGTGACCTCCCGCCGGTGCTCCGGTGTCCACGCTCGCGAGGAACCCGGTGAGGATCGCGTTGAACCGCCCGGGGTGTTCCTGGTTGGCGGCGTGCCCGCCGCCGAGCACGCGTAGTGTCGCACCGGGGATGCGGCGGGCCAGCTCCTCGCTCTCCGCGATGCCGGTGACCCGGTCCTGCTCGCCGACAACGACGAGGGTGGGCACGGCGATGCCCGCCAGCTCCGCGGTGTGGTCGATCTCGGCCATGGAGCCCACTGCCGCGGCGTAACCGGTCTCTCGCAGCCCACTCATGATCGTCACGACCCGCTCGACTGTGGCGGGGTCCGCGCCCGGCGCGGTCAGGTTCGGGCCGCGCCTGCGGGCGAACTCCACGGCTCCCAGCGTGCGCAGCGCCTCCGCGCGCTGCCGCATGCGCGCCGCCGCCTCGTCCGAGCCGCCGGAACCGCGTGTGGAGTCGGCAAGCACCAGCGAGCGCACCCGGCCGGGGTGGCGAAGGGCCACCCGGGTGGCGATCACCCCGCCCCAGGACACGCCCACCAGGTGGGCCCGGTCGACGGACAGCTCGTCCAGGATCCCCGCGATCCGGTCGGCATAGCCCGCCATACCGGAGGGAACCTCGTCGGTGGAGCCCCCGTAGCCGGGGGCGTCCCAGGCCAGGGCGCGGTGGGCCGGGGCGAGGGCGGGGAGCTGATGCTCGAACGACGCGCCGGACCCACCGATGCCGTGCAGCAGGAGCACGGCGCTGCCGCCTGCTCCCGCCGAGCGCAGCCGCACGCCGCGTGCCGTGATGAGCGTGTCGCTCGTGGTCATCGGAACACCCCTCGTGGGTTGGCGAGCCCGCCGATCGCCGACAGCACGGCGTACGGCACGATCCGGCTGCTCGTCGGCGTCCGCGGGGACGGGTGATTGTTGATCTCGAACCGGTAGGTACCTGCCGGTCCCTCGGCGGTGATCACGTGCGAGGTCCGTGCCGCGCCCGGGTCGGCCACCACGGCTGCTTCGACGGTGTCCCACGCCCCGACGGCCAGCGCCACCGACGCGGCCACGTTGGCGGACGCGGGGAACGCGGCCGTGACCGTGCGGGCCGGAGCGCGCAGCACCTCGACCGGGGCGTCGGCCTCCCGGAGCCGGTTGGCCTGTTCCTCCGGCATCCACGGCTGGACGAGGCCTGCCGGCTTCTTGGTAGTGACGATCTCGACCGACTCGAGCGGGCCCATGGCGGCGGCCGCGGCGAGCAGGTCGAGCCCGCCGATCGCCCCTGTAGACAGGTGCACGGCCCCCGGCCCCGCGGCGAGCAGCGTGTCGAGCAGGTGCTGGTCGGCCAGCGCGCCCACGGAGACGACCAGCAGGTCGCGGCCCGCGTCGAGCACGCGTGGCCCGAGCGCGGCCAGTGCCTGCTGACCGGCGCATTCGACGACGAGCTCGGACTCGGCGACGAGCTCGTCGAACGGCAACACGGGCACGCCGTCCGGGTCGGCCGGATCGGAGTGGGCCACGCCGGTCAGCCGCACGCCGGGGACAGCGCCCGCACGCAGCCGGGTGGCGACCACACTGCCGATCGACCCCGCTCCGATCACGCCGACCTTCATCCGTACCACCACGCGGTGTAGCCGGGATCGGGAACTCCGGCCATGTGGGTGCGTACGTCCTTGGATGGCGGGCCCGCCGTGCCCCACAGGTCGGACAGCTCGGGCGTGCGCCGCCACACGCGGCACAGCCAGGCGTCCTCGACGACCTGTTCCACCTCGGAGGTGTACTCGCACACCAGGCCGCCGGGGTCGGCGAAGTAGCTGAAGGTGTTGTTGCCGGGGCCGTGCCTGCCCGGCCCCCACAGTGGGGTGATCCCGTGATGCCGGAGCCTGCCGATGCCGCGCATGAAGTGGTCGATGGAGGGCATCTCGTAGGCCACGTGGTTCACCGAGGGAAACGGCGCCTGGTTGAAGGCGATCACGTGGTGGTCGGAGTTGCAGCGCAGGAACGCCATCTGATGCTCGGACCAGTCGGACACGCGCATGCCGAGCACGCGGGTGTAGAACTCGCAGACGGTGTCGATGTCGGCGGTGTTGAGCACCACGTGGGCGAGCTTGCGCGGAACGGCCGGATGCCCGTCCGGGTCATCGGGGACGACAGCCTCGACGTCGGCGGTGAGCTCGACCAGCCTGCCCTCCGGGTCGCCGAACCGCAGGCCGTACCCGCCGCCGACCTGGTCGAGCTTGCCCGGCTCGGTGACCAGCGCGATGCCGTGCGCGTCGAGCCTCCGTGCGGCCTCGTCGACCTCGGCGGGGGTGGCCACCGAGAACACGATCTTGCCGAGCGCGTTCTGCGCGGCCTGCTGTAACTGCAGCACGTGGTGCTCCGGTCCGGTGCCACGCAGCCACGTGGCGCCGTGTTCCTGCTCGACGGGGCGCAGGCCCCAGACCTCGTGGTAGAACTCGGCCGACTCGGCGCAGTGCGTGGTACGCAGCGCCACCGAGCGCAGCGACCGTAGCCGCGCTATCGGGGGGTGGTGTTCGGGCATGGTCTGCCTCCGGTGAGTGAGTCAGCGGGCGGTGGCTGCGGCGGTCCGGCCGCGGTTGCCACCGCGTTCGGAGAGGGTTTCGGCCTGGCGCGCGGCCTCCGCCTTGAGTTTGCGCCGCATCCGGACCAGCGCGATGTCGTGCTGGTAGAGGTTCTCGCGCTGCCAGGCGTCCGCGGGCATGACCTCGGCCATGGCCCGGTCCTGCTCCAGTACCCGCCAGTGCCTCGCTTCCAGGCGGTGTTTGTACAGGAACCGCCAGCTGTCCCGTTCCCAGCCGGTGACCTTGCGGCAACGCCAGAAGAAGCCGGCGTGCTGGGTCGCGTTGATCGCGGTGAGGGTGGCCACGATCGTGAACGAGCCGCCGGGACCCGCGGTGTCGGGGTAGGGGATGTCCAGTGTCACCGCCTGGAGGCCGGTGTCGGTCCACTCCACCCAGTCGAAGTTGACGTCGCGCTGGTCGGTCTTCTCGAACACGAAACCCGTGTCGGTGTCGCGGATCTGGAACTGCGCCTCGCGCCTGCCTCCGGACATGGTGTGGCTGTTGCGGTGCAGGAACGCTCCGTGCATCGGGTCGAGGAGGTTGTCCAGCGAGTAGAGGTACGGGCAGTCCCACTCCACGTAGCACAGGAAGTGCTCCCAGTCGCCGCCGGCGATGGGTTCCGGGAGTCGCAGCGGCGGGGGACCCTCGTCGTCCGGCTCGTCCAGGCCGAACCAGGCGAACACCGCGCCCGCGTGCTCGGCGGCGGGGAAGGTGCGCAGGGCCCGGCGCCCCTCGAGCGAGCATCCCGGGCTCCCTGGCACGGACACCACCACGCCGTCGGCGTCGACCTGGACGCCGTGGTAGTTGCAGGCGAGCCGGTCACCCATGTGCACACCGAGGGACAGGCGCGCACCCCGGTGGGGACACCGGTCCTCCTGGACGTGCACCGTGCCCGCGGCGTCGCGCCACAACACCAGCTGCTCACCTGCCCGCACGAGGCGCGTGAGCTCCCCGGCGCGCACATCGGTGGAGGGGCACAGGGCGTACCAGTGATCACGCAACCCGAGGCTGACGAGATCCTCGGCGGTGCGCGGGGTCGAGGGCGCCGTCATGACTGGACCTCCTTTGCGCCGAGCTCGGCGAGCTGGGCGGTGAATGTCGTTTCGGTCCATTCCCGACCGTCCGGCGGGCGCACCCCCGACTCGTTGAGGGCGGCGACCACTCCGGGCAGGTCGTGGATGCCGCGGCCGTAGATGGCCTCGAGCTCGTCGGCGAGCGCGTCGGCATAGCTGGCTGTGCGGGCGGTCCGGCTCTGTACCGGTTGCAAGCGCAGGGTCATGGGACTCCTTACCTTTCTGCCCGGCGCCGGGGCTGTCGTGGTCGCACCCGGGGTCCGAGGGGCTCTGCTGGCATGTTCATGACGGACCAACCGCCGGCCACTAGCCGACATCGAGGACGAGTTCGGGGGAGTGGCACCGGGAGACGCAGACCAGCATGGTGCAGTTTCCTGCCCGCTCGTCCTCGCTGAGCACCGAGTCGCGATGGTCCGGCTCGCCGTCGAGCACGGGGGTCTCGCAGGTGCCGCAGACGCCCTCCCCGCAGGAGGAGGGCACGTCGATTCCCGCGCCGTGCAGGGCGTCGAGGACCGAGGTGCCCGGCTCGACCCGCAGCCGGGTCCCGGAGCCCGCGCAGATCACGTCGAATCCGTCGTCGGACCCGCCGGCTGGGGTGTCCTCCGTGGGGCGGAACCGCTCGACGCGCAGGTCCACCCCCTCGGGCAGTGCGTGCTCGACCGCGCTGATCAGCGGCTCCGGGCCGCAGCAGTACACGGTGGTTCCCGGGTCGACGGCCGCCAGCCGGGTGGCGATGTCGCATGGGCCGCCGTGCTCGTCGTCGGCGTGCACGGTGAGCTGCTCCTGCCCGAGCCGGGTGAGCTCGGGAAGGAATGCCATCCGTTCCCGTGACGTGCCGCAGTAGAGCATGTGCCAGGAGCCCGCGCGGGCGGGGTCGGCCGCCAGGTCGCGCACCATGGGCAGCAGCGGCGTGACACCGATGCCGCCCGCGATGAACAGGTACTTCTCGCTGCCGGTCAGCGGGAAGTTGTTCCGCGGGCCGTCGACCTCGAGCACGGTACCGGCGGTGAGGCGTTCGTGGATCCACGAGCTGCCGCCGCGCGAGCGCGGCTCCCGGAGCACCGCGACCGTCCAGCTCGCGTCGTCGGCCGGGTCGCCGCACAGCGAGTACTGGCGGACGAGGCCGTTGGGAAGACGCAGCCCGATGTGCGCACCGGGTTCCCAGGACGGCAGCGCCGCGCCGTCGATATGGCGTAGCACGACCTGGACGACTCCCGACGCGACCCAGGTCGTCTGGTGTACCTGCACCTTCGTGGTCATGATGTACTCACCGGTCCGCGGGTGGCTGGTGGGCTCAGTTCCGCTGCACGCCGTGCATCGGCGAGGTCGGGGGGTAGGTGGGCAGCTCGGGCCGTTGCGCGCCGATGATCACGCAGAACAGCGCGTCGGTGTCGCCGACGTTGCGCAGGCTGCGCGGCACCCCCGCGGGGACCCGGATCAGGTCGCGGTAGCCGAGTACGCGGCTGGCCGTCTCGGTGCCGTCGTCGCTGTCGTGCACGGTCACCTCGAGCGTTCCCTCCAGGACGAAGAAGACCTCCTCGACGTCGTGATGGGTGTGCTCCGGGCCGATCGCGCCGACGGGCAGCCGCATGTTGGAGAAGGTGAAGTTCTCCGAGGGCAGGATGCGGTTGTCGGTGTCGTGGTCGCCTGTCGCGCCGGACCCGATGTAGCGGATCTGCGCGCGTTTGAACTGCTCACCGGCCTGCGCCTGGAACCCGAGGGTGTCCCAGTCCTCGTCGCGGGTGTCCCTGCTCGCGATGCAGCTGTCGATCAGCTGGTTCAGCGCTTCGGTCGTTGCGGTCTCGGTGGGGCTCATCCGGTCAGCACCTCGCACTCTGGCATGTGAATAAATCTTAGCGATAAATGAACTACTGCTAAGTGTTATAGCATCGACCGCGGCAGGGTGCAACCAGGTGAGGTCCGCGCGTGGAGCGTTGTTGTCTCGCAGGTCAACTAGCATCTCGCGGGTGTTTCGTTCGCGGGTGTCCCGGTGCTGGTCAGCGAGCGGTTATTCCCGCGCGCTGGCCAGGTAATTCTCTTACTGCTAAATTAGTTCTGGTGGAAACGAGGAGGCTTCACGTGAGCGCGAGCAGCACGACGAGCGGCGCGGGGACCCGGCGGGCCGAGGACATTCCGGTCGCGGGTCAGTGGCGCGCGGGCGGGGGAGAGCGGCTGCGGTGCGTCGACCCGGCTAGCGGGCGGGTCATCGCCACCGTCGCGGGAGCCGATCCCGCGGATGTCGATGCCGCGGCGCGCTGCGGAGCCCGGGTCGCCGCGGAACCAGGGTGGCGCGACATGCTGCCCCATGAGCGCGCCCGGTTACTCGCCCGTGTGGCGGAGCTGATCGAGCGGGACCGCGAGGAGCTCGCGCTGCTGCAGACCCGCAATACCGGCAAGACGCTGACCGAGACCCGCGCGCTCGTCGCCAGTGCCGCCGGCACGTTCCGGTTCTACGCTGCGGCGCTGGAGACCAGTGAGGGCGTGGTGACCCCGCCGCGGGGTCAGCACCTCGCGCTGAGCGTGCACGAGCCGATCGGCGTCGTCGGTGCGGTGACGCCGTGGAACTCGCCGATCGCCAGTGACGCGCAGAAGCTGGCACCCGCGCTGGCCGCGGGCAACGCCGTGCTGCTCAAGCCCGCGGAGGTCACGCCACTGGTGTCCCTGGCGCTGGCGCGGTTGCTCGAGGAAGCCGGGCTGCCGCAGGGGCTGGTGTCGGTGCTGCCGGGGCCCGGTTCGGTGGTCGGTGACGCGGTGGTACGCCATCCCCTTGTGGGGAAGGTGTCCTTCACCGGCGGCACCAGCACCGGCCGGGCGATCGGCCGGGTCGCCGCCGACAAGGTCATGCCGCTGAGCACCGAGCTCGGCGGCAAGTCACCCACGATCGTGTGCGCCGACGCCGATATCGACCAGGCGGTCGCTGGTGTGCTGTTCGGCATCTTCTCCTCGAGCGGGCAGAGCTGCGTCGCGGGCTCCCGCATATTCGTGCACGAGGAGGTCTATGCGGAGTTCACCGACCGGTTGGTGGCGGCGGCACGGCAGCTGCGTGTCGGCCCGGGCACCGATCCCGCGACCCAGGTCGGGCCGCTGGTGACCGCGGCCCACCGCGACCGGGTCGCAGCCATGGTCGACCGCGCCCGTGAGGAGGGCGCCGAAGTGCTGTGCGGTGGTCACATCCCCGAGACGGGCAGGCTGGGCTCGGGAGCCTACTACCTGCCGACCCTCCTGGCAGGTCTTGCCAACGACGCCAAGACCTGCCAGGAGGAGATCTTCGGTCCCGTCGGTGTGGTGTTGCCGTTCGGCGGGGAGGACGATCTGGTGGCCCAGGCCAACGACACCGTCTACGGTCTCGCGTGCGGCATCTGGACCAGGGACTACCGCACCGCCTGGCGGCTGGCCCGGCGCATCGAGGCGGGCACCGTGTGGATCAACACCTACAAGCAGTTCAGCATCGCCACTCCCTTCGGTGGCACCAAGGCCAGTGGTGTGGGCGTGGAGAAGGGGACAGAGGGCATCAAGGCCTACATGCGGCAGAAGAGTGTCTACTTCGGCCTCGACCCGGACCCCATCCCGTGGGCGGGCCTGCAGGGGTAGGCACGGCTGCTGCCTCCCACATCCCTACGGCCTGCAGATGTAGTAGGCGTTCTGCGGATCGTGGTCGAGGGTGTGGATCTGGACGTCGGTGAAGCCTGCCGACTCGAACATCGCGCGGGCCCGCTCGCGGCCCCACATCGCGCCCAGGCCCGCGCCGCCCCGTGCCAGGGACACCGTCATGCAGTGCAGGCACGAAAGGGTGTAGAGCAGCGGTCCGAGCGGGTGCTCGCGATCGCCGTGATGGGTGCTGCTCGCGTCGATGTCCTGGGCGAGGTAGACACCGTCCTCGGCGAGGGCGTGGCGGATGCCCCGCACCACCGCGGACGGGTCGGCCTGGTCGTGCACGGCGTCGAAGGTGGTGACGAGGTCGGCCGAACCCGCTGGTTCGACCTCGGCCAGGCGCGCGGCATCCTCCACGGAGAACGAGACGTTGCCGAGCCCGCGCTCGGCCGCGGTGTCGCGGGCGTAGGCGATCGCCTCCGCGGAGAGGTCGTAGCCCACGAACGTGCTGCGCGGGAACCAGCTCGCCATATCGTTGAGGGCCCGGCCCCGGCCGCAGCCGACGTCGATCACGCGGATGCCGTCGGTGAGCCGTTCGGTGAGCCCCGGTACGAGCGGGAGGATGTGCTCGCGCAGCGCCGAGAGGACGGTCTGCGCGCTGTCTTCCTCCATGACCTCGTGGAAGCGGCCGAACTCCGCGTAGTCCACGCCACCGCCGCGGTGGAAGCACTCGACGATGCGGTCCTCGACCCCGCCGAGCAGCGGGATGTACTGGGCGAAGGCGGCGAGGTTGTCCCCGCCGGAGACGCGGGTCAGCAGCTGGGCGTGCTCGGCGGGCAGCGTGTATGTGCCGGTGTCCGGATCGTGCTCGACGATCGCCCCGACGGTCATCGCTCCCAGCCACTCGGTGACGTAGCGTTGGTTGAGGCCCGCGTGCTCGGCGATCGCCTCGATACCGGCGGGACCGGTCTCGGCCATGGCGTCGAGCAGACCCGTGCGGTGCCCCGCGGAGAGCATCAAGGACAGGGCCCCGTGGTTGAGTATGTCGACGACCCGCTCCTCGAAGTCGGCGACCCGTTGCTCGTCGACGGCGCCGCTCGGCTGAACCGTCCCGGTCGCATGCTGCTCGTCCGTGGTCCCGGCGCTGGTCGCTGCGGTACTCATGCGTGCCCCTTTCTCTCGTTCGGGTGTGTCGGCTACAGGGTGCGCGGTCGCGCTTGCGGCTCGGTTACAGATGGCGTACGCGTCAGGAGTGTCGAGCTAGGGTGGTCGCGAGACAGGCCGGAACCGCCGGCAAGGGCGAACTCGGGAAGCGGGCGCGGGTGATGCGGCTACGGGTCCTCGGGTCACTGGAGGCCGACCGCGAGGGAACGGCGGTCGCCCTCGGCAGCAGCCGCCAGCGGGCGCTGCTGGCCGCGCTGCTGGTCGATGCGGGCAGGGTGGTTCCCGTCGAGACGCTCGCGGCGGCGCTGTGGGGCGATCACCAGCCCGCGGACCCGCGTAACGCGATCCAGACGTACGTGGCGCGGCTGCGTGAGGCGCTGGGAAGCGAGGTTCGCCTGGTCACACGCAGCCCCGGTTACGCACTCCACGTCGAACCCGACCAGGTGGATGCGCTGCGATTCGAGCGGCTGCTCGCGCGCGCGCAGAAACAGCGCGCGCAGCCGCCCCTCGCGCGGGAGCTGCTGGACGAGGCGCTCGGGCTGTGGCGTGGCACGGCGTACTCGGAGTTCGCAGGCGGATTCGCGCGGGGCGAGTCGTTGCGGCTCGCCGAGCGCAGGCTGGTCGCCATCGAGGAACGCGCGGAAGCGCGCATCGCGCTCGGTGAGCCGCGCGAGGCGGTCGCCGAGCTCGAGGCGCTGCTTGTCGAGCACCCCTTGCGGGAACGGTTCGTCGAGCTCCTCATGCGTGCGCTGGCCACTGTGGACCGGCAGGCCGAGGCGCTCGCGACGTACCGCGGCTACCGGGAGCGCCTCGCCGACGAGACCGGGCTGGACCCGTCCCCCTCACTCGACGACTTGCACGGCCGGATCATGCGAGGCGAGCTCGCCGGATCGGCGGCAGGGCCGGCAGCACGGCAGGAGCCGGACACACGTCGGCCTGTCGCGGAAGCGGCACCCGCGGTGCCGGTCGCGACCACGTCGCTCGTGGGGCGTGAGCACGAGATCGCCGAGGCGCGGACCGCGCTCGACCGGCATCCTGTCGTCACGCTCACCGGCCCGGGTGGTGTCGGCAAGACACGGGTCGCCGCCGAGGTCGCGGGCGCGGTGCACAGCGAGGCACGCTACGAGGTGGCGTGGGTCGAGCTCGCCCCGGTGTCCGACCCGGCTGCCCTCGACCACGTTCTCGCCTCCGCCACCGGCGTCGACGTGTCCGCGGGGCCGTCGCCGCGGGCGGCCCTGCTGCGCGCGCTCGCGGCCCGCACGCTGGTCCTGGTGCTGGACAACTGCGAGCATCTGCTGGACGCGATCGCGTCGGTCGTCGACAAGGTGCAGCAACGGTGCCCACGGGTGCGGGTGCTGGCGACCAGCCGCGAACGGCTCGCCATCGAGGGTGAGCAGGTGCAGCCGATAGCTCCGCTGTCCACCCGCACCGCTACCGGCGGTGCGGACCGCGCCGATTCGGTGCGGCTGTTCCTCGACCGCGCGGCGTCGGTCACCGGGGGGAGCGACCTGTCCGACCGGCTGCCCGCGGTGCGCGAGATCTGCCTGCAGCTGGACGGGCTGCCGCTCGCGATCGAGCTGGCCGCCGCCCGTACCGCCTCGCTACCGGTCGAGGACCTGTGCGCCGCGTTGCGGGACGGCGCGTCGGCCACCGTCGGTTACCGGCGCAGCGAGCCGGGACGGCACCGCACCGTCGGTACCGTCGTGGAATGGTCCTACCAGCTGCTCGACGCGGGTGAGCAGCGCCTGTTCGAGAGGCTCAGCGTGTTCGCGGGTGCGTTCACCCTGGACCAGGCCCATGCCGTGAGCGGCGCCGACGTGCAGAGCCGGACGGTGACCGTCGAGCAGGTGGCGGCACTCGTGGAGCGCTCGTTGCTCAGCCACGCCGAACCGGCGGGAGGAGATCACCGGTACCGGATGCTGCGCCCGGTGCGGCGGTTCGCCCGGGAGCGGCTGGTCGAGCACGGGGGGCTCGAGACGACCCTCGACCGGCACGCGGCCGTGCTGACCGAGTACGCCGAACGAGCAGCGGGTCCGCCGATGACGGACGAGGGCCGGCGCAGGCTGGACGCCTCGCTCGACGACCTGCGCGAGGTGCGGCGCCGCGCATGGGGGACCGGTGATCTCGCGTTGCTGGGCCGGCTCGTGGCGGCGCTGTACCGGTACTCGTACTGGCGAACGGTCGCCGAGCTCGGCGTATGGGCCGACGAGGCCCTCACGATGGCGGGGGCCGACAAGGAGCCCACGGCTCCCCAGATGCACGCGGCCGCGGCGGCCGCCGCGTGGATGCGGGGCGATCTCGAGCGCGCACAGCGGCTCGCGACGCGCGGCGCCGGGCTCGGCGCCGGACCGGATGACCCGGCGCGCACGCTCGCCTACGAGGCGCTCGGTGACGCGGTCTTCTTCGAAGGGCGACTGCCCGAGGCCGAGGCCGCCTTCGGTGAGGTCGTCCGGCTGTCGACGCTCAGCGGTGACCCCGACGGCGAGACGCTGGGGCGTACCAGTGTCGCCATCGTGCTGGCCTGCATGGGACGCGTTCCCGACGCGGTTCGGGAGGCGGACGCCGCGGGCCGCGCAGCCACCCGGGCCGGACCCACGGCGCAAGCCTTCGCGCGTTACACGCAAGGCGAGTGCCGCGCCGAGACCGCACCAGGGGACGCCATGGCTCTGGCCGACGAGGCCGCCGCGCTCGCGCACGACTGCCAGGCATGGTTCGTGGAGGGGGTCGCCCGGCTCACGGCAGCCAGCCTGCGGGGCCGCCACGGTGAACCCGCGCGCGCCGTGCCCGCCTACGCGGACCTGCTCCGGCACTGGCGCCGCAGCGGACACTGGACCCAGCAGTGGACCACCCTGCGCAACTTCGTCGAGCTCCTCGTGCGGCTGGCCGCCGACGAACCGGCGCTCGTCATCGCGGGGGCGGAAGCGCACGAGACGGCCAAACCGAGCTTCGGGGTGGAGTTCGACCGGTTGAGCGAGGCCCTCTCCACGGCTCGCGCCCGCCTGGGGGAGCAGCGGTCCGAGGAGGCGTTCCGGCGAGGTCAGCGAATGGACCGAGACGACGTCGTGGACTTCGCGCTGGATACGTGCGCCGAGCTGTCGGGCCGGTGAACGCTCCCGCGCCCCGGCGCGGTCGATCTCCAGGGCCACGCCCCGATGTGCTGGCGCCCTGATTGCCTGATTCGGGCGGTTTCGCGGCACCTTCCACTCGGTGTCCACACTGGTCTGTACCCCCAGCGCCCTGTCCCGAGGCGCGACGGACGCGCTCGGCGCGCAGGCAGGCGAGGCCAGGCCGGCCGCTGTGGTCGGTGATGCCGCCTCACCCGCTTCCGCAGGGCGACCGAGACTCTTGCGTTCATGGTGCTCGAAGCGCGGCCGTGAGGCCGGCCCGTCGCAGGGACCCCGACCGGCCCCCCGACTGGGCCCCTGCCGGTAGGCCCACCACGTGCCCGGTTCACCCGGCACAAGTGGCACTGCCGGCAGGGATCGTTCGGGATGTGTGGCGTGTGAGTCCTGGCTGCGGTACGACAGGGGTATGTCGCCACACGACGAGGCCGGCCCCGCACGCGGCGTGGCTGCATCCGGTGCAGACACGCGCCCGCGCGGTGAGCTCGCGACCTCGGCCCATGGCTGGTTGCGCGTGCAGCTCGCGGTCGTCGGCTTCGTCGGGCTGTGCGGCGCCCTGTGGGCCACCGGAGAGCCGGCCGGACCGGCGTGGTTGCAGTGGCTCGCCGCGGCGCTGGCCGTGCTGGCCGTCGTGCTCGGCGGCTCGGCGATCTTCCTGGTTGCGCGGGTGGCGTACCCGGTACGGGAACCGGATCTCGCTGCGGGGCCGGGCGACGACGCGCGGTCCCGGATGTGGGGCCGCCTCCGCGGCGGTGTCCGCCTGAGCCTTCTCGCGTTACTGCTGGTCGTTGTCGCCACCCTGACCGCATGGTGGCCGGATACCTCCGGCGGTGGAGCGGTCGAGGTGCGCGACGCCGGCGGTCAGGCATGGTGCGGCAGGCTCGGGGACGCACCGACCGGTGCGGTCCGGGTGAACACCGCCGACGGCCCGGCGGTGATCCCGCTCGAGCGGGTCGCCGCGCTCCGCGAGGTGGACAGCTGCTGAGGTTGCCGCGGACGGGCGGCAAGCACCTGCCGTGTCGTGCGGTAGTGGGCATCGGTGGCGCAGCGAGCCACCCGTGCCGTTGCCGGCACCGACCCTGCCGGTACGCCCACCACGTGTCCGGTTTGCCCGGTATAGGTGACACTGCGCGCAGGGTCCCCGATCTGTGTCGTACCTCCGGCATACCGTGCTTTCCGACGAGGGGAGGACATCGTGCCCGACGCAGCAACGCCCTTCACCGTGGCCCAGGCGCGTGCGGCAGGCTGCGATAGAGCGGCCATCCGGCGTGCGCTGCGTAGCGGAAAGTGGGTCGCGCTGCGGCGTGGGATATATATCGAGGCAGCGCGGCTCGCCGCTGTGGCGGGGTGCGCGGAAAGGCGCCATGCCATCGACGTGGCGGCGGTGCGGCTTGTCCTCGGCTTCGACGCGGTGGCTGGCGGGAACTCCGCCGCCCGGATACTCGGAATCGAGCTGCTCACCCCACATTCCTCGGAGCCCGTCCTGCTGACCGATGCACCGGCGGTGAAGGGCACGCACCGCAACGGCTACGTGCTGCGTTCGGCGGCGCTACCGGGCCACCACCGGGCGACCAGACACGGCGTCCCGATCACATCCGCCGCGCGCACCGTGGTGGACCTGGCGCGAACGCGGTCCTTCGCCGATGGTGTGGTGGCGGCGGACTCGGCACTGCGGAAGGGTCTGGTGTCGATCGCCCAGCTGCGCGCTCTGCTCGGGGAGTGCTCGACGTGGTCCGGTACGACTCGGGCACGCCGGGTGGTCGGCTTCGCCGATCCGCTGGCCGAGTCGGTGCTGGAGTCGCTGTCCCGGATCGCGATACACGAGCAGAACCTGCCCGCACCACGCACCCAGGTCACGCTCGGCGATGATCATGGCCCGCGCTGCCGCGTCGACTTCCTGTGGGACGACGTCCGCGTGGTAGGGGAGGCTGACGGGCTCGGGAAGTATGAGCCGGGTTATGGCCGCTCCGCACGTGATGTGCTTCGTGCGGAGAAGCGCAGGGACGAGTGGCTCGCCGACGCGGGCTACGAGGTGCTGCGCTGGGGTTGGGAGGACGCAAACGACCCGCCGCGGCTGGCACGGCGGCTCCGGGCGGCCTTCTCGCGTGGGGCCGAGCGGCAGCGCGGTCGCCAGCAGCCCGGCGCGGCGTGAGTTGATCACAGACCCTGCCGGTACGCCCACCACGTGTCCGGTTTGCCCGGTATAGGTGGCACTACGCGCAGGGTCGCGCCGGTGGTGCTCAGTGCGACGCGACTACGGGCATGGCCGATGCCGACAGTCGCGCTGCGCGGTCCCGGATGCGCCCGGCCAGTGCCAGCTCCGTCTCCCGCTCGGTGACGGTTCGTGCTTCCTTCGCGAGCCGGTTGTGTACCGTGGCGACCTTCTCGAAGTAGCCGGCCAGCTGTTCCTCGCTCGCGTGTGGGCCGGGGCGCCCCAGTACGAGGCAGGTCAGTTCGGACAGCGTGCTCATCGGGCGAGCCTGCGGAGTCGTCGGGGGGAGCATCAGATCCTCCTCTCTCGGGCCGGGCTCCGGACTCCGGTAACGGTGCGGCCGATACCCGTCCGGGAATCGAATGTCTCGAGCATGCGGTGGGCCGGGCCGTACCGGCATCGGGAACGTCCCCCTCGTACAGGGGGGCCGGTGGGGGATCGGGTTTCGCGGCAGCCGTCGGCCCGTTCTGCCTGACCGGGCTCGCGGCCGGGATCCGTACACCGGCTTCCGCCGGCCATGCGCTCCGACAGCTTCCCGGACGCCCCGGCGCGATGATGGCCGCCAGGACGGTGACGACGCAGCTCGGCTACCTCATCGGCGGCGTGGTCGGGGGAGCGGTGATCACCGACCCTGCTCGCGGACCCGGAACGTGTCCGCTACGCCCGAGCCCGTTGGTTCTTTCAGCAGGGTCCCCGCCGGTCGGAACGACCACGGGCAGCCATCCGGTCATTTCGGATCAACGTTCTCAGGAGGAAGCTGGGAGGATGTCGGTGCGACTGGCGGAGCTGTTGACGGGACTGTCGCGGCTGGGTGATCTGGGCTTCGGGCTGCAGGCCGGTGAGTCGCTGCGTTCGTCGGCACTCGCTGCCGTGCTGGGCCGCTCGCTGGACCTGCCGGACGACGACATCCGGGCGGCGATGTACACGGGACTGCTGTTCCACGTGGGGTGTGTCGGCTACGCGCACGAGACCGCGCGGGTGTTCGGGAACGAGTTCGTCGTGAACATGGCCGCGGAGCAGTCCAATCTGGCGGACCCGCGGGACGTCGCGGCGACGATCGTTCCGGCGGTGACACGGGGTCGCCCGCCGCTGCGGCGGGTACAGCTGGCCGTCACCTCGCTCACGAGGGGAAAGCGTTTCGGCGCCGCCTACGACACCGCCTCGTGCGAGGTCGGGCGGGACGCGGCGCGGCGCCTCGGCCTGCCCGACGGGGTGCAGCACAGCATCTACCACTCCGCCGAGTGGTGGAACGGAGGCGGCTCGCCTGCCGGTCTGGCAGGCGAGGCCATCCCTGTCGCGGCCCGACTCGCCATGCTCACCGGCATCGCGGTGCTGTTCGACACCATCGGTGGGGTCGAAGCGGCAGTCGACGCGGTACGCCGCCGCGGCGGCGGCATGGTGGATCCGCACCTCGCCGAGCACTTCACCGGCCGGGCGGCGGCGCTGCTGGGCAAGGTCAACGCCACCGACCCCCGCGACCTGGTGCTGGAGGCCGAGCCCGGACCGGTGGTGTCGGTACCCGAGTGGCGGTTGGTCGACATCGCCGGGGTGTTCGGCGACCTTGCCGACCTCAAGACGCCGTACACGCACGGGCACTCGCGCGAGGTGGCCGCACTGGCCCGCGCGGCCGGGCAGGGGCTGAACCTGGGCCCGGACGAGGTCGCCGACCTCGAGGTGGCGGGACTGCTGCACGATGTGGGCCGGGTCGCCGTCTCCACCACCATCTGGGAGAAACCGGACCGGCTCAGCGCGCACGAGTGGGAGCAGGTACGGCTGCACGCCTATCACTCCGAGCGGATCCTGTCGGGCTCGGACCAGCTGGCACCCCTCGCGCGGCTGGTCGGGACGCATCACGAACGGTGCGACGGGAGCGGCTATCACCGTGGTTGCGCGTCCACCGAACTCACGATGGCAGCGCGGGTGCTGGCGGTGGCCGACGCCTATCAGGCGATGACCCAGCAGCGGGCGCACCGGCCTGCGCTGGCGCCCGAGCAGGCCGAGCAGCGGCTGCGCGACGACGTGGCGGGCGGCCGGCTCGACGCGGATGCCGTGGCCGCCGTGCTGGCCGCGGCCGGGCACACGACCGCGGCGGTCCGGCGGGAGCTACCCGCGGGATTGACCAACCGTGAGGTGGAGGTGCTGCGGCTGGTCGCGGGAGGGTGCAGCAACAAGCGCATCGCCGAGCGGCTGGCGATCTCCAGGCGCACGGCCGAGTTCCACGTGCAGCGGATCTACACGAAGATCGGCACGTCGAGCAGGGCGGCGGCGGCCATGTTCGCCATGGAGCACGACCTGCTCGACGGCCAGGACCGGTAGTTCTACTGATCCGCGCTCCGCCGCGGCCGGTGCAGGCTCGGGAAGAACCCACCGGGAAGGAGCCGCACATGGACACCTGCCGCATTCACCGAGCCATTTCGGCCGACGGCACTGAGATCGCCGGACGTGTGCACGGCCACGGACCGCCGCTCGTACTCGTGCCGGGCGGCCCGGCCGACGGCGAGACCGCCTGGCCGGCGCTGCTTCCGCACCTGTCGGAGCACTTCACCTGCTACGCGATCAACACGCGTGGCCGCGGCCTGAGCGGAGACCACCCCGACCACTCGCGCGAGCGCCTCGTGGCCGATGTCGTCGCGTTCGTCGAGAGCATCGGCGACGAGGTGCTGCTGTTCGGCCACTCGGCGGGCGGGACCCACGCCCTGGAGGCAGCGGCACACACCTCGGCGGTCGGCGCGCTCGCGCTCTACGAGCCGACGCTCACCGAGCTCGCCGACGAGAAGGTGCCCGCACGGTTCTCGGACGCCTTCGCCCGGGTACGCCGTGCCGTCGACGAGGGGAGACCGGCCGACGGGGCCTGGATCTTCCTCGAGGAGCTTGCCATGGCCAACGACACCGAGCGGGCGATTCTCTCCGAGGTGGACGCGGTCCGGGAGATGGCGCCGCTCGTCCCCGTCGTCCTCGAGGAACAGGAGCAGTCCGGCCTTCCCCGGCTCACCGACCTCGCGCTACTCGAACGGGTCACGATGCCGGTGCTGCTGCTGCACGGCTCGCGGACCAACCCGTTCTACACCGGGGTGGTGACCGACCTCGCCGGGCGAATCGCCGACTGCCGGGTACGCGAGATCGCGGGCGTCGGTCACCTCGGGCCCGAGATCGAACCCGAGCCGGTCGCTGCCGAGCTGGTGCGTCTCCGCGAGGCTTCGGGCCTGCGACACGGCTGAACCGTCGCGGGGCGTCCGGGGCGCCAGTGCCAGCTGCTCGTAATGAGCACATCATGGTTCGTTATCTCTGAGATCGACACGGTCGACCGGAGCGCTTCATAGCTGCATGTCACAGGGTTTGAGTGTGCCATCTTCACGTTAATAACGATAATTTATGTGAAGAACACTTGACTTGATGTTAAAACAGCGGCAGACTCCTGTGACACAGACCACCACGAGGGTGTTGTCCCGGGTCGGGGACCGCACTGCTCGACAGCGAAGGCTCCTGGCCGAGCAGCGCGGGGGACTCGCGTGGTTGCGCGCCGATCATTCGGAGGTTTCGTCAACACCATGGACCACAACCAGTTTTTCGACAGTCTCGCGAGCAGGGGGATCAGCAGACGGGGCATGTTGCGCATCGCCGGCACCGCGGCAGCCGTCGCCGCCGGCTCACCGATATTGCAGGCATGCGGCTTCGGCGGCGCCGGGGGGCAGAGCGGCGGCTCCGAGGCGGACGCTGTCACCGGCTCGTTCGACTGGCGCAAGCACGAAGGCACGACCGTGCGGCTGCTGATGAACAAGCACCCGTACACCGACGCACTCAAGGCGAACCGGAAGGAGTTCGAGGAGCGGACCGGCATCAACCTGGAGGTCGACGAGTTTCCCGAGGCGAACTACTTCGACAAGCTCACGCTGGAGCTGCAGTCCCAGCAGGGCAACTATGACGCCTTCATGCTGGGTTCGTACATGGTGTGGCAGTACGGTCCACCCGGCTACCTCGAGGACCTCAACCCGTGGATCCAGAACTCGTCGGCCACGCACGCCGAGTTCGACCCGGATGACTTCTTCCCCAACCTGCTCACCGCGGGGCAGTGGAACTTCGAGAAGGGCGCTCCACTGGGCGGCGAGCAGCAGTGGATGCTGCCGTGGGGATTCGAGACCAACACCGTCGCCTACCGCAAGGACGTGTTCGACAAGCTCGGCCTGCGACCCGCGGAGACCTTCGACGAGCTGATCGAGGTCGCCGCTGCCATCACCGAGAAGGCCCCGGCGGCGGGCTTCGGCGACATGTACGGCATCGCGGTGCGCGGCTCCAAGGAATGGGCGACCATCCATCCCGGCTTCATGACGATGTACTCGCGGATGGGCTTGACCGACTTCGACTTCTCGGGCGGCGAGCTCGTCCCGAAGATGAACTCGCCGGAGGCGGTCGAGTTCACCGATAAGTGGGCCCGGATGGTCCGGGACTCGGGGCCGTCCGGGTGGACCTCCTACACCTGGTACCAGGCCTCCAGCGATCTCGGTGCGGGCAAGGCGGGCATGCTCTTCGACGCCGATATCGCGTCGTACTTCCAGAACACCGACACCGCCGCGGAAGGCAAGATCGCCTGGTACCCGGGGCCAAAGGGGCCCGATGGCTCGCTGGACACGAACATGTGGATCTGGTCGCTCGGGATGAACGCCGCGTCCGAGAACAAGGAGGCGGCGTGGTGGTTCCTCCAGTGGGCAACGTCGAAGGAGCACCTGCAGTTCGCCGCGACCGAGAAGCAGCACATCGACGCCGTCCGTCGGTCGATCGCCGATTCGAGCGAGTACAAGGACATGCTGTCCAAGCACACCGGGTTCATCGAGACGTTCGAAGAGGTCATGCCGCACACCGAGATCCAGTTCACCCCGCAGACCAGCTTCTTCGACGCCACGACCTCGTGGGCTGCCGCGCTGCAGCAGATCTACGGTGGCGACGACGCGGCGTCGACCCTCGACCGTCTGGCCAGTGACCTCGACAGGACGGTCAACCAGTGATGTCGGCGCCCGTCGATTCCGAAGACCGGCAGCTCAGCGCTGCCCAGCCGTCGCTGCGCGCGGCGCCGACCGTCTCCAGGCGGCGCCGCGCCATGCGCCCCTACATCCTGGTCGTCCCGGCGGTGTTGCTGTGTGTGGGCGTGCTCTACCCGTTCGTCCTCGGTGTCTCGTACACGTTCTTCGACTTCTCCGCCACCAACCCCGAACCGGACTTCATCGGTTTCGACAACTTCGCGAACATCCTTTCCAGCGACGCGTTCTGGAACTCCGCCCGGGTCACCGGGTTGTTCGCGCTGGCCGCGACCGCGGTCGAGACGGTCCTGGGGATCGGGGTGGCACTGCTGCTCAACCGCAGCAGCCTGATCGGCCGGATCTTCGAGCGGGCGCTGATCGCGCCGCTGATGGTGGCGCCGATCCTTGCCGCGATCATGTGGCGCCTGTTCCTGCTTCCGGAGGTCGGCTGGGTCAGCCCGATCGCCGAGTCCGTGGGCATCGGCAACTACACGGGGACGGACTCTCCCGTGGGAGCGTTCGCCTGGTCCGTGGTCGTCGATACCTGGATCTTCACCCCGTTCGTCGCCATCATCGCGCTGGCCGGGCTCCGTTCGCTGCCGCGCTCACCGTTCGAGGCGGCAGCGGTCGACGGGGCGGGCTGGTGGCTGACCTTCCGGAGGCTGACGCTGCCCATGATCTGGCCGTACGTGCTTGTCGCGGTGATCTTCCGGCTCATGGACAACCTGAAGATGTTCGACGTCATCTTCGGCCTCACCACGGGCGGCCCCGGCGACGCGACGACCACCCTGCAGATCAGTGCCTACCTCGACGCGATCAGCTACGCGCGGTACAGCCAAGGCCTCACCCACATGATCTTGCTGTGGGCGCTGGTGTTCCTGACCTTGATGATCCTGGTCCGCTACCTGCGCAGGGTCCAGAACCGCGCCGCGGGAGTGTGATGTCGATGTCCACAACGGTTACCGAAACGGCAGACCCGAGCGGCAGTACCGCCGCCGGTAGCGACGTGGCGCCCGCGCGGCCGCGGCCGGAGCTGCGGTCCAGCAGGCGCAAGGCGCTCGCCGGGTCGCTCGCGAACGTCTCGCTGGCGGCCTACTTCGCCTTCTCGTTGATCCCGATCGTGTTCATCCTGGCGCTGAGCCTGAAGTCCAATGCGGACCAGACCACGACCTACCTGGCATTCACCCCGACGCTCGAGAACTACCGGACCGTGCTCGGTATCGGTGACGGCGGTTCGTCCTACGTACGCTTCTTCCTCGCCAGCCTGGTGACCTCGGTCGGTGCGGTGCTCGTCTCCCTTGCCATCGGCATCCCCGCGGCGTACGCGGCAGCGCGGTACCGCTTCCGTGGCAGCGAGGACCTGCTGTTCACGCTGCTGAGCTTCCGCTTCGCGCCGGAGCTCGCCGTCATCATCCCGCTGAGCGTCATCTACCAGCAGCTCGGGCTGTACGACACGTTCGTCGGCATGATCTGGGTACTTCAGCTGGTCACGATGCCGCTGGTGGTGTGGATCCTGCGCTCGTTCTTCCAGGATCTGCCTGCCGAGCTGGAGGAGGCCGCGCTACTCGACGGCTACACCCGGCGGCAAGCCTTCTTCAAGACAGTCCTTCCCCTGGTGCGCCCGGGCATCGCCGCGGTCTCGCTGCTCGCGTTCATCTTCGCCTGGAACAACTTCATCTTCCCGTTCACGCTGACATCCAGCAACGCGCAGACCGTGACGGTGAGCTCGCTGGCCTTCCTCGGGGGCAATCAGGTTCAGTTCAACCTTGTCGCGGCGGGAGTCGTCATGGCCGCGCTCCCGCCGCTTGTACTCGCGCTGTTCATCCAGCGTTACCTGGTACGCGGCCTATCCTTCGGGGCGGTGAAAAGCTGATGGCAGCGATCGAGGTACAGGGCGTACGGAAGAAGTTCGGCAAGCTTGTCGCGCTGGACGACGTGTCGTTCTCGGTGGCCGACGGCGAATTCTTCTGCCTCCTCGGGCCGTCCGGTGCGGGTAAGACGACCACGTGCAAGAGCGTCGCGGGCCTGGTCCGGCCGGACGAAGGTACCGTGCGCCTTGCCGGCCATGACGTGGGAGACGTCGAGCCGAACCATCGCGACCTCGCGATGTGCTTCGAGAGCTACGCGCTCTACCCGCAGCTCAACGTCTTCGACAACATGGCCTCCCCACTGCGCTCGCCGCGTTTCCGGCTGTCCGACGACGAGACACGCGAGCGGGTGGGCCGCACGGCGGAGATGCTCGGAGTCGCACAGCTGCTCCACCGCGGTGTGGATCAGCTGTCCAACGGCCAGCGGCAGCGGATCGCCCTCGGCCGGGTGCTCGTCCGGCCCGCGGAGGCGTACCTGCTCGACGAGCCGCTCGCCCACCTGGACGCGAAGCTGCGTACGGCCATGCGCGCGGAACTCAAGAGCATCAGCCACGGTGACCTGAACACCACCACGATCTACGTCACGCACGACTACGTGGAGGCGCTGTCGTTGGCCGACCGCATCGGTGTCCTCAGGGAAGGCCGCATCCTGCAGGTCGGCACCCCGGAGGAGATCTGGGACAGGCCGTGCAACGCGTTCGTCGCCGAGGCGTTCGGCAAGCCGCGGATCAGTTTCGTGGATGGAGGCCTCGTCGACGGCGAGCACGGGCTCCGGTTCGTCAGCTCGGACGGCGCCGTCGAGGTGCCTGTCCCGGGGGTCGAGGCGACCGCGGGTGAGGCGGTGCGTATCGGTGTCCGGCCGCACGACCTGGAGCTGCATCCCGGTGCCGAGGACGTGCCCGCGGGCCGGGTGTGGGTGAACGGGGTCGTGTACGTCCTCGAACACCTCGGTAGGCAGACCGAGGTCACCGTCCAGGTCGGTACGGCGCTGCTGTCGGTGGTCGTGCCGCGCGAGGATGTCCCCGACCTCGCCAGAGACGACAGGGTGGGGCTGTCGCTCGACCCGTGCGCGGTGCACGTCTTCGCGCGGGGAGAGGACGAGAGGCGGATCTCATCGTAATGGAGGGCAGGATCGTGCGAAGTCCGGAAGGTCGGCAGAAGGAGATCTCTGATCTCGTGCTGGAACGCGGAAGTCTCTCCGCGCAGGAGCTGGCCACGTTGTTCGATGTCAGCGTCATGACCATCCACAGGGACCTGGACGAGCTCGAACGGCAAGGGTTCGTGCGCAAGTACCGGGGTGGCGTCACGGCGCTGCCATCCGGTGTCTTCGAGTCCAACGTGGCGTACCGGCAGAAGGCGATGCGCGCGGAGAAGGAAGCGATCGCCAAGCACGCGCTGCAGTACGTCGAGCCCGGTATGTCGATCATGCTGGACGACGCGACCACGGCCGCCAAGATGATCCCGCACCTCGCCGGCTTCACACCCCTGCGGGTGGCGACGAACTACCTGGAGGGAATGCGCCAGCTGAGCCAGATACGTGAGGTCGCGTTGATGGCGCTCGGTGGCGACTACGAGCCGTTGCACGACTCGTTTCTCGGTGAGACCTGTCTGGAGTGCATCGAGTCGATCCGGGTGGACGCTGTGTTCATGTCCACCTCGGCGCTGTCCGGCCAGTACAGCTTCCATCAGGAGGATCGCATCGTCGCGGTGAAGCGCAAGATGCTCGAGGTCGCGGCGAGGCGATACCTGCTGGTCGACCACAGCAAGCTCGGCAAGGTGGCTCTGCGGCGGCTGGTCTCGCTGTCCGAGTTCGACCTGGTCATCGTCGACTCCGGCGCCCCGGAGCACGCCTTGGCCGAGCTGGCGCGCCGGGACGTCGCCTACGAACTCGCGTCGTGACCGCACCCGAACGATCAGCGACTCACCGGGGCAATTCACCGGAGATGGAGTGGAAACCATGAGTGACCTTGCGATACGGGATCTGCGCAAGACCTACCGGACCAAGGGGCGTCCGGAGGTTCACGCGGTGCGCGGTTTCGACCTCGAGGTAGACAGCGGCGAGCTGGTCGGCCTTCTCGGGCCGTCCGGGTGCGGGAAGTCGACTACCCTGCGCATGATCGCCGGGCTGGAGGATGCCACCAGCGGCGACATCCGGGTCGGCAGCAGCTCGGTCGTCGGGCTGCCCCCGCAGCGGCGCAACATCGGTGTCGCGTTCGAGAACTACGCCCTGTACCCGCCGCTGAGTGTCTCGGAGAACATCGCGTTCGGCCTGCGGGCTCGCGGGAAGGGCGACCGCAAGAAGCGGGTCGCCGATGTGGCGCACCGCATCGGCCTCACCGACATCCTGGATGCCACACCGGTGGGATTGTCCTCCGGGCAGAAACAGCGGGTGGCGCTGGCGCGAGCGATCGTCCGGCGGCCCGATGTGCTGCTGCTCGACGAGCCACTGTCGCACCTGGACGCCGGGCAGCGTGACACGACGCGGCGCGAGCTCCGGCACCTGCAGCAGGAGCTCGGATACACCACGATCCTGGTCACCCACGACCAGGAGGAGGCGCTGAGCCTCGCCGACCGAGTCGTGGTGATGAACGACGGTGTCGTGCAGCAGGTCGGCACTCCGGACGAGATCTACGACGACCCGATGAACCTGTTCGTCGCCCGGTTCGTAGGGGAACCGCCGATGAACCTGCTCGACGGCGCCCACCAGGCGGACGGCACTGTCCGGCTGTCCGGGGAGACCCGCGTGGCCGTCGGCGACGTACCGGATGCGGTGGGGCCGGTCGTGCTCGGCGTGCGACCGGAGGACGTCGTGCTCGCCGGTGAGGCCGACGCGGACGTCAGCGGCGTTGTCGTGGTCTACGAGAACCTGCTCGAGCACGGCCTGCTCACGGTCGAGCTGCCCGGTGCCGAGGAGCGCATCGTCGCCCAGACAGCTCCGGGGCTGGGTCTGGAACCGGGCCGCGAGGTGTCACTGGCCCTGCGCCGTGATCGCACCTACCTGTTCAGCGCGGAGACCGGCAGGAGAGTTCGTTGAGCGGGCAGCTCCGGCCGGTGCGTCACCCGATGGACTGAACAACACGGGAAACGAAGGGAATACCATCATGCTTCTGAACGACGAACGGCGCCAGCTTGTCGACTACGGCAAGCGGATGCAGGCCGACAACCTCACCGTAGGAACCTCGGGCAACATCAGCATCCGCAGTGGCGACCTGATCGCCATCACCCCGAGCGGGGCCGCCTACGACGAGCTCACGCCGGAGTCGATCAGCGTCATCGACCTTTCCGGAAGGCACGTGGACGGGCAGCTGGAGCCTTCCTCGGAGGTGCCCATGCACACCAAGGTCTACCAGCACACGGACGCGGTCGCGGTCGTGCACACCCACCCGCTCTATGCCAGCGCCCTGTCCACACTGCTCGATGAGATCCCGCCGGTGCACTACATGATCGCCCTGCTCGGCGGGCCCGTGCGGGTGGCTCCCTATGCCACCTTCGGCAGCCCGGAGTTGGCCGAGAACAGCGTACACGCGATGAAGGACCGGTACGGTGTCGTTCTTGCCAACCACGGGGCGACCACCTACGGGGAGAGCCTGCGCAAGGCCTACAGCCGCAGCATTTACCTCGAGTGGGTCTGCCAGATGTACTACCAGGCGCGCCTGCTCGGCCGGCCGCGCCTGTTGCCGGAGGACGAGATCGACCGTGTCGGCGGGAAGCTGACCACCTACGGGCAGACGGTCGAGCCATCCACGACGTAAGGGCGGGCGATGGAGACTTTTCTCGGTGTAGACGTAGGCACCACCGTCACCAAGGCCACGCTCTTCGACGAGGCGGGCACGAGCCTCTCGGTCGTCGAGCGGGCCACGCGGCTCGAGCAACCCGCACCGGATCGCGTCGAGCAGGATGTGGAGGAGGTCCTGGCCAGCGTGGCCGAGGTGATCGCCGAGCTGCTCCGGAGCAGCACGAGGCAGGCGCCGAGCCTGCTCGCCATCACCGGCCAGGGTGACGGGTGCTGGCTCGTCGACGAGCGTGGGTGGCCCACCCGCAAGGCGGTGTCCTGGATGGACGCTCGGTCGAGCGGCGTGCTCGCCGAGTGGGAACGCGATGGTACGGCGGAGAGTGTCTTCCGGGTGACCGGCAACGCGCTGTTCCCCGGCGCGCAGGCCTGCATCTTGCGGTGGTTGGACCGGCACGAGCCTGACGCGCTCGACAGGGCGAGCACCGCAACGTACTGCAAGGACGTCATCTTCCAGCGGTTGACCGGCGTGCGCGCCACCGATCCGTCGGACGCGTCGCTGCCGTTCGGGAGACCCGACGGTGCGGGCTACTCCGAGCAGGCACTGAAGCTGTGCCGGCTGGATCACCGGGCCGGGCTGCTCCCGCCGGTCACCGGGCCGGTGCCGGTCGCCCCGCTCGACGCGGCCGGTGCCGCGCTGACCACGCTCGCCGAAGGTACGCCGGTGACGGCTGGTCCTTTCGACCTGTCCGCCTGCCCGGCAGGCGCCGGCGTCACCGAGCCGGGCGACGGCCTGCTGATCATCGGTACGACACTCGCCTGCACGGTCGTCACCGACGCCGTCGACGTCCAGACCCGGGCCGGCGCCACAGGGATGCACCTGGCGACAACCCGGCCCGGCCGCTGGCTGCGCGTGCTGCCGGCCATGGTCGGCAGCGCCAGTCTGGACTGGGTCCTTGGCATGCTCGGCAAGGACCACGACGACCTCGACGCGGCGATCGCGGGCAGTGTCGCCGGGGCCGGGGGAGTGGAGATGCTGCCCTACCTGTCGCCCTCCGGGGAACGTGCGCCGTTCGTCGACGCGCGGGCCAGCGGGCAGCTCACCGGGCTGCGGCTGACGGCGTCCGCGGCGGACATGGTCCGGGCGACCTGCGAGGGGATCGCCTACGCGGCGCGCGACTGCTTCGCGTCGACGCCGCTGGAGGGGGAGCTCGTCGTGTGTGGCGGTGGGGCGCGGTCACGGCGGTGGCTGCAGGTCTTCGCCGATGTCCTGCAGCGGCCGTTGACGGTGACCCCGGATCCGAACGTCGGGCCGCGCGGGGCCGTGCTCAGCGGCCTGGAAGCAACGGGGCACGCGGTCGACCGGCGTGCGTGGTTGCCGCCCGGGGACGTCGTCGAGCCGGACCGGCGGCTCGCCGAGAGCTACGAGCGTGGGTTCGCCCGTTTCACGCAGCACCGCGAGGCTGCACGACCGTTGTGGAGGAGCTCGTGAGTACCGGAAACAACGCACGCGGCAGCACGACCGAGGCCACCCGGCTGGATCCGGCGCAGCGCGTGCGCGCGCTCGAACGCATGGCTCGGGAGACCTTCGACGTCGTGGTCGTCGGGGGTGGTGTGACGGGTTGCGGCACGGCACTCGACGCCGCGAGCAGGGGCTTGTCTGTCGCGCTCGTGGAGATGCGCGACTACGCGTCGGGCACGTCGAGCCGTTCCGGCAAGCTCATCCACGGTGGACTGCGCTATCTCGAGCAGGGCCAGTTGGGCCTGGTGCGGCAGGCGCTGACCGAGCGGGCGCTGATGCTGGAGCGGTTGTGCCCGCACCTGGTGCGGCCCGTGCGATTCATCTACCCATTGCGGCACCGGGCTTGGGAACGGGCATACGTGGGAGCCGGCCTGATGCTCTACGACAGCATCGGGGGAGCGGGGGCCGTGCCCCGACACCGGCACCTCGGCCGCAGGGCGGCGCAGCGCCTGGCTCCCGACCTCGGCGGTGACGGGCTCACCGGCGCGGTCACCTTCTCCGACGCGCAGGTCGACGACGCACGGCACACGGTGACCCTGGCGCGCACCGCGGCCGCCTACGGGGCGGTCGTCGCCTCCGGGGCCAAGGTCGTCGATTTCCTTACCGAGGGCGAGCGCATCAGCGGGGTCTTGGTACGCGACAGCGACACCGGGCACGAGTTGCCGGTGCGTGCGCACCAGGTGATCAGCGCGACCGGAGTCTGGAACGACACCCTGAGCGCACGCGCTGCAGCCACCGGGGGTCTACGGGTGAGCGCCTCGAAGGGCGTGCACGTGCTGGTCCCACGCGAGCGGATCCGCTCGGAGGCCGCGATCCTGCTCCGCGCCGAGGACAGCGTGCTGTTCGTTCGGCCGTGGGGCAGGCACTGGCTGATCGGCACCACGGACACGCCGTGGCAGCAGGATCTCGACCACCCTGCGGCTACCGGGGCGGATGTCGACTACTTGCTGCGTAACGTCAACCGGGCCATTCGGCCGAGGCTCACCCGCGACGACGTGGTGGGTGCCTTCGCCGGGCTGCGGCCGTTGCTTACCGCCGATGCGGGCAGCACGAGCGCGTGGAGCCGCGAGCACGCTGTCACGTGCCCGCGGGAAGGGCTCACCGTCATCGCCGGTGGCAAGTACACGACCTACCGGGTGATGGCCGCTGACGCGGTGGACGCCGCGTTGCGGAACGCGGCAGGGACCGTCCCGGAGTCGTGTTCGGCCGAGGTCCCGCTGCTCGGTGCCGATGGTTACCAGGCCGTCTGGAACTGCAGGCACCGACTGTTCGAACGCTCGGGCCTGCCGGTGGACCAGGTCGAGCGGCTGATCGGGCGCTACGGCTCCCTTGTCGAGGAGCTGCTCGACCAGCTCGCCGAGCACCCCGAGTGGGGCGAGCCGATCCCGGGTGCGGAGGACTACCTGATGGTCGAGGCGGCGTACGCGGCGACCCACGAGGGGGCGCAGCACCTGGACGACGTGCTGTGCCGCAGGCTGCACGTCGGTATGGAGACCGCCGACCGCGGGGTGTGCGCCGCGCGGCACGTGGCGCCGGTCATCGCCCCCGTACTGGGATGGGACGCCGGGGCTACCTCGCGCGAGATCGAGCGGTACGCGCGCAGGAGCGAGGCCGAACGGCTGGCACAGCTGGCCGACACCGACGAGGCGGCCAGCGCCGCCCGGCTGTCCGCACGGGACCCCCGCCTGTAAGGAGCCCTCCCGGATTACCGCTGGTCGGTCACGGCGGGAATCACTGGGACTCGCTGTCCGCCGCGAGCGAACGCATGTCGGCGAGGTCGAGCGAGCGTTCGAGGCGGCTGAGCAGGCGCGCGAGCTGACCGCGCTCGCTGTGCGTGAGCCCGCCGAGCATCCCGGCCTCGTTGGCGAAGTGCGCGGTGGCGACCTCGTCGACAACGGCCAGCCCCTTCTCGGTGAGCTCGACGTAGACGATCCGGCGGTCCTCGGGGTCGCGTTCCCTGTTGACCAGGCCCGCGGTCTGCAGCTTGTCGACCCGCTGGGTGATACCCCCGGTCGAAACCAGGTCGATATCGGCGAGCTTGCCCGCGGTGCACCGGTAGGGGTGCCCGAGGCGCCGGAGCGCGGCGAGCACGCTGAACGAGGAGATGCTCAGGTCGTAGTCGTTGAACAGCTCGGTGAGGTGAGCCTGGTACCGGTTGAACGCACGGTGCAGGCGGCCGAAGACGGCCAACCCGGAAGTGTCGAGGTCGGGCCGTTCCCTCCGCCACTGCTCCAGCATGAGGTCGACCGCGTCCGGCTCGGAGTTCGCTCGTCGCGTCATGACCGCCCCACAGGTTTAATGTTCATCGTTAAGAATATCGCTACTAAAATATCATGATTCATCGAGCGATGACGGCTCGATCCCGCTCCCGCGTATCTCCCGTGCGCGCAGCCGGTCCCCGGTTCGGCCGCCGGCATGCCGGCCGTTGGGCGGGTGTGTTGCCCGTTGGTCCGTCCAGGTCATCTCCGGGTGCGCGCGTGGATGTAGGGACAGGGATGTCGATCGGCCGGGGGAGGCAGTTCGCCCGCAAGTGTGGCTAGATCGCGCACCGACGGTCCGTCCCGTGACTCTGAGATTCGAGACGGGTCGTGGCTATGCGACCCGAACACGATAGTTGAAGGAATTTGGCGCCCGTCAGTAACACCGAGTGCACGTTCACCGACGTACCGCGTGTCTGGTATGTCTCCTTACTTCCAGATTCTGGATTGCCGTCGTCTAGTGGAAGGATCACCAATGTCTCGAATCCGCACGTTGATGGCTGGTGCCGTACTCGCCGCGGGCATGACCCTGCCGTTCGCCGGTGTGGCGCTCGCTCAAGATCAATACAATTGCGATGACTTCGAGACGCAAGAAGAAGCGCAAGAAGTGTACGACTCCGACACGAGCGATCCGAACGATCTTGACAGAGATGATGACGGTGTCGCTTGTGAGACCTTGCCGAGCGGGGACGGCACCTCGGGTTCGGACGGCGACGGAGACGGTACGCAGCCGCCGGCCGAGGAGGACGGCGACGACCAGGTGGAGCAGGTACCCGCGGGTGGCGTCGAGACCGGCGGTGGTCCCGCGGACTACGACCTCGGGTTGCTGCTCGGCGGCCTGGTGACCTTGGCCTTCGCCGGGGGAACGGCTGTAGTCGTTCGTCGCGCGAGTCAGGACAGCTGATCAGGTGGTCGGCGACAAAGGTGCGCGTAGCTACCCCCGGCGTACGACCTTGGTGGTCTCGGCGGGGGTAGCTGCGGTACTTGCCGTGGCCGGCATCGCGGCGGTCGCCATCGGAGTGCTCGGCGGCTCCGACGCGTCCACCACACCTTCCGCCGGCAGCGCGGTAACGGAGCGACCAACGACGGCGCCGGACTCGCAAGCGGCGCCCGGGACCGCGGCGACGGTGGGGCCGGAACGGATCGAGATTCCCTCGCTCGGTGTCGCCGCTCCCATCATGGACCTCGGGCTGCAGGCGGACGGGTCGCTGGAAGTTCCGCCAGGGGCGGAACGGGCCGGTTGGTATACCGGCGCGCCTGTGCCCGGTGAGATCGGGCCTGCGATCGTTGCCGCGCATGTGAACTGGGAGGGCGAGGACGGGCCGTTCGCCGCTCTCGACGAGCTGGGGCCGGGGGACCGCGTTGTCGTCGTGCGTGACGACGACACGGAAGCCGTGTTCCAGGTGGATCGTGTCGAGCAGTACGCCAAGGACCGGTTCCCGACCGAGCAGGTTTACGGCGACATCGATCACGCGGGGTTGCGGCTGATCACGTGTGGTGGCGCGTTCGACAGCGAGGCCGACAGCTACGAAGACAACGTCATCGCCTACGCGAGCCTGGTGCGAACGGCATCGAGCTGACTTCACGGGCGCGGCGTCCCGCTCGTCCAGCCGCGCACGACCGGTACGCGATCACTCCCGCGTCCGACGGCGGAGAACCGCGCACGCCTTCGGCATGCGGTCGTGGTCCGGAGCGGGTGACGGGAATCGAACCCGCACCGCCAGCTTGGAAGGCTGGAGCTCTACCATTGAGCTACACCCGCGTGCGGCCGGTATGCCGACCGGCGCGCACCCAGCTTAGCGGGTGGGGTTAGGCTCTTTGTGCACGGCCCGGGTATGTGGCTGTGCTGCGGGGTGTAGCGCAGCTTGGTAGCGCATCCGCTTTGGGAGCGGAGGGTCGCAGGTTCAAATCCTGTCACCCCGACGGATCCGGGTCGCCGCGGCGCGATGCCTCGGTGACCCGGTGCTCGAGCCACCACCGTGCTCGGTGCTGCCCGGTACCGGTGTCGACGATCCCGGTCGAGTGGTAGTGGGCGAGAGGTCTGCTCGGCCGGTTGGAGCGGCGCGCTCGGCTGAAGCGGCAACCGTGAGCGGGAACCCGATCTGTGCCGAAGGCAGACGAGGACAGACGAAAACAGTTGAAGGTATTGCAAACGCTGAGGAGCAAACGTTGAAGAGCACCGTCGAGCAGCTCAGCCCGACGCGCGTCAAGGTCAATGTCGAGGTGCCGTTCGACGAGCTGAAGCCGAACTTCGACCGCGCCTACAAGAAGATCGCGCAACAGGTGCGCATCCCGGGCTTCCGGCCGGGTAAGGCCCCGGCTCCCGTGCTGGAGAGCAGGATCGGTCGAGCTCCGGTGCTCGACGAGGTGGTCAATGAGGCCATCCCTGCCAAGTACATGGAGGCCGTGCAGTCCAGCGACATGCGCACGCTCGGTCGTCCCGAGTTCGAAGTCACCAAGATCGAGGACAAGGACGTCCTGGAGTTCACGGCGGAGGTCGACATCCGCCCGGAGATCACCGTTCCCGATGTCGAGGGCATGGCGGTCACCGTGGATGACGTCGAGGTCAGTGACAGCGATGTCGACGAGCAGCTCGACGAGCTGCGCGCCCGGTTCGGCACCCTTACCGGGGTCGAGCGGCCGGTCGCCGACGGCGACTTCGTCTCGATCGACCTGTCGGCGACCGTGGACGGCGAGGAGCTGCCGGACGCCAGCACGTCCGGGCTGTCCTACCAGGTCGGTTCGGGTGACCTCGTGGACGGCATCGACGACGCCCTGATCGGCATGGAGGCAGGCGGCACCACGACGTTCACCACCAAGCTGCTGGCAGGCGAGCACGCGGGCAACGACGCCGAGGTGACGGTGACCGTGCAGAGCGTCAAGGAGCGTGAGCTTCCCGAGGCCGACGACGAGTTCGCGCAGATGGCCAGCGAGTTCGACACGATCGAGGAGCTGCGCGCCGACCTGCGTGAGCGGATGAGCCGCTCCAAGTCGATGGAGCAGGGCGTGCAGGCGCGCGACAAGGTGCTCGATGAGCTCCTCGAGCGTGCCGAGGTGCCGTTGCCGGAGTCGGTCGTGCAGTCCGAGGTCGACGGCCGCAAGCAGGAAATGCTCCAGCAGGTCGGCGACGACGAGGACGCTCTGGCTCGCGCTCTTGAGGCCGAGGGCAAGAGCCTCGAGGACTTCGAGTCGGAGACCCGTGCCGAGGCCGAGAAGTCCGTGCGCACGCAGCTGTTGCTGGACACGATCGCCGAGCAGGAGGGCACCGAGGTGTCCGAGGCCGAGCTGACCGAGCGGATCATGTACCAGGCGCAGCGTTTCGGCATCAGCCCGGACGAGTACGTGCAGCGCGCCCAGCAGTCCGGGCAGCTCGGCGCGATCTACTCCGACGTGCGGCGGGGCAAGGCGCTGGCTACGGTCGTGCGCAGGACGTCGGTCACCGACGAGTCCGGCAACCCCGTCGACCTCGAGGCGCTGTTCGGCTCGGAGGAGTCGCAGGCGGGCGACGAGGCGGCCAAGCTCGCCGACGCCATGGAGTCCGACGCGGCCGAGGCGACCGAGGTGGTACAGCCGGACGAGGTCGAGGGTGCGGTCGCGGACGCGGGCGAGGCCACCGACGCCGGCGAGGCCGGGGAACGGTCCGAGGAGAGCGGCGAGGCCTCGAACGATCGGTGAAGCTCTCAGCGAACGTGGGCGGTGTCAGGCATTCTGCGCCGCCCACGTTCGTTAGGGTCGGTGACATGATCTCGCGACGAGGGCGCGAGACAGGGACCGACAAAGCGACCGACCAGGGTAGACATCAACACCGGGACGCATGCCTGTCCCGGTCAGGCACGACAACGGCACGAGAACGGTAGCCGCAGATGACCCCGGTACGGCCGGGGTCATCATGGCAAGAAGGCAGGCAGACGTGACGCACGACGCGACTTCCAGCATGCGGACGACCACCGCTGGAATGAATCTGACCGACTCGATGTACGAACGATTGCTGCAGGAGCGCATCGTGGTGCTCGGCTCCGAGGTCAACGACGATGTGGCCAACCGGATCACGGCCCAGTTGTTGCTGCTGGCGGCCGAGGACTCCGAGTCCGACATCCGCTTCTACATCAACTCTCCCGGCGGTTCGGTGACGGCGGGTTTCGCCATCTACGACACGATGCAGCTCATCGAGCCCCAGGTCGCGACCTACGCGATGGGCCTGGCCGCGTCGATGGGGCAGTTCCTGCTGTCCTCGGGTGCGCGGGGCAAGCGCTACTCGCTCCCGCACGCCAGGATCCTGATGCACCAGCCCTCCGCCGGGGTCACCGGCACGGCCTCCGATATCGCGATCCAGGCAGAGGTGTACGGCAAGTGGAAGCACGAGCTCGCCAAGATCACCGCGGACCAGACCGGCCAGACCGTCGAGCAGATCATCGCCGACGGTGACCGGGACCGCTGGTTCACCGCGGAAGAGGCCAAGGAATACGGGTTCGTCGACCACGTGCTCAGCCGTGAGAACCAGCTCGGCAGCGCGGAATCGAACAGCTGACCAACGAGCGGGTACAGGAGACAATCGTGAGTGAACTGCAGCTTCCCCATTCCGGCGGGTCCCAGCTCCCCTCTCAGCTGCCCCAGTCCCGGTACATTCTGCCGAGCTACATCGAGCGCACCAGCTACGGTGTCAAGGAGTCCAACCCGTACAACAAGCTCTACGAAGAGCGGATCATCTTCCTGGGCGTTCAGGTCGACGACGCGTCGGCGAACGACGTCATGGCGCAGATGCTGCACCTCGAGCACGAGGACCCGGACCGGGACATCGCCATGTACATCAACTCGCCGGGCGGGTCGTTCACCTCGCTGATGGCGATCTACGACACGATGCAGTTCGTCAAGCCGGAGATCCAGACGATCTGCCTCGGGCAGGCCGCATCCGCCGCCGCGGTGCTGCTGGCTGCCGGCACGCGGGGCAAGCGCATGGCGCTGCCGAACTCGCGGATGCTGATCCACCAGCCGGCGACGGAGGGCAGCTACGGGCAGGTGTCGGACCTGGAGATCCAGTCCAACGAGATCCAGCGCGTGCGCAGGCTGATGGAAACCACGCTGGCGACGCACACCAACAAGTCCGCGGACGAGGTCCGTAAGGACATCGAGCGCGACAAGATCCTGACCGCCGAGGAGGCGCTGCAGTACGGGATGATCGACGAGGTGCTCCCGTACCGCAAGGGAACCCCGGCGAGCTAACAGTTCGATCCCGAGACGCGTGTCGCCGGGGACACGACCCGGCGCACGCGTCTAGGGTGACCTCGCGGCGGCCTTTCGTTCGCGCTGCTCCCGTTGGGCGCTTACGAGGGGTACGGTCGACTTAGGCACACGACGAACCAGGACGCCAGCGCGAAGCTCATCACGACACGTCAGGTGCGCCGGATTCCGGGGCACCGGAGGGGACAGAGGTCAGCGGCCATGGCACGGATCGGCGAGGGCGGGGACCTGCTCAAATGCTCTTTCTGCGGGAAGAGCCAGAAACAGGTGAAGAAGCTCATCGCGGGGCCAGGCGTCTATATCTGTGATGAGTGCATCGACCTGTGCAACGAGATCATCGAGGAGGAGCTGGCCGAGGCCGGTGACGTCAAGCTCGATGAGCTGCCCAAGCCGACCGAGATCCACGACTTCCTCGAGCAGTACGTGATCGGGCAGGAAGACGCCAAGCGTTCGCTGTCGGTCGCGGTGTACAACCACTACAAGCGTATCCAGTCCGAGAACAAGGCCGGGCCGTCGGACTCGAAGGGCGAGTCGGTCGAGGTGGCCAAGTCGAACATCCTGATGCTCGGCCCCACCGGCTGCGGCAAGACCTACCTGGCTCAGACGCTGGCCAGGATGTTGAACGTGCCGTTCGCGATCGCCGACGCCACCGCGCTGACCGAGGCGGGCTATGTCGGCGAGGACGTGGAGAACATCCTGCTCAAGCTCATCCAGGCTGCCGACTACGACGTCAAACGTGCCGAGACGGGCATCATCTACATCGACGAGATCGACAAGGTGGCGCGCAAGTCGGAGAACCCTTCGATCACGCGGGACGTCTCGGGCGAGGGTGTGCAGCAGGCCCTGCTGAAGATCCTGGAGGGCACCTCGGCCTCGGTACCCCCGCAGGGCGGGAGGAAGCACCCGCACCAGGAGTTCATCCAGATCGACACGACGAACGTGCTGTTCATCGTCGCGGGCGCGTTCGCGGGCCTCGACCAGGTGATCAACGAGCGGGTGGGGCGCCGCGGCATCGGGTTCGGCGCGGACATCCACACCAGGTCGGAGACCCGCGACGGGGACATCTTCGCGGAGACCATGCCCGAGGACCTGATCAAGTACGGCTTGATCCCGGAGTTCATCGGCAGGCTCCCGGTCGTGGCCAGCGTGACGAACCTGGACAAGCCCTCGCTGGTCAACATCCTGACCGAGCCGCGCAACGCGCTTGTCAAGCAGTACAAGAGGCTCTTCGAGCTGGACAACGTCGAGCTCGAGTTCACCCATACGGCGCTGGAGGCGATCGCCGATCAGGCGATCCTGCGCGGCACCGGGGCGCGCGGGCTGCGCGCCATCATGGAAGAGGTGCTGCAGCAGGTGATGTACGACATCCCGAGCAGGGAGGATGTCGCCAAGGTGGTCATCACCGAGCAGACCGTGCGGGAGAACGTGAACCCCACGATCGTGTCCCGCCAGGCATCACGCAGGCAGCGCAGCAGCGGGGAGCGTGGCGAGAAGTCCGCGTAAGGGCGCGGCTGTGTTCACTCCGGGTTCATTCCGGGGTCACTCCGGTACGCGGTCGCCGCGGGTATAGACGTCGACGCCGTTCGTCGCCAGCGAACCGACGAGCGTCATGCCGTGCGCCTCGGCCAGGTCCACAGCCGGTGAGGTCGGGTCCTGCGTGGTGGCCAGTAGCGGCACGCCTGCCAGGACCGCCTTGCGTGCCAGCGTGAACGTGGCGCGCCCGGTGATCAGCATTCCGGTGCCGTAGGCCGAGACAGGCATCCGATCCCGCATCACCGCCCACCCGAGTAGCTTGTCGGCCGCGTTGTGCTGGTCGATGTCCTCGCGGACGGCGATGATCGCGCCGGAGTCGTCGAACAGCGCGGCTGCTGGCAACGCGCCCGTTGCCGCCGGGGTGCGCCGCCGGGACCGCACCGCGGACGGGAGCGTGGCCAGCATGTCGGCGCGCGCGGTGAACGGCGCGTTCGCCGGGTCGTGCCGGGCATGCACGCGGACCGCGTCGACGGCCGCGGTGCTGGTGACCGCGCAGGAATCGCCGGGGTCGACCGGAAGGCTCGCGCCCGGCTCCGGCGGCGGTACGTGCGGCGCCAGAGCGACATCCAGCACGTTGTAGGTGTTGTGCCCCTGATCGTCCGTACCGGCGCAGTAGCGGGCTGTCCGCACGTCCGCCCTGGAACCGATCACGCCTTCGGCGAGGAGGACCCCGTGGGCCAGCTCCACGTCCTGACCCGGCGTGCGCAGCGGGACGGCGACGGTGCGCCCGGCTACCCGCACGACGAGGGGTTCCTCGGCCGCGAGGGTGTGCTGCCGGTTCCGGGACGACCCGTCCGTGATGCGGCGTACCGGGGTTCGTACGGCGGTCCTGCCCACGTGGTGTTGCTCCTGCCTGTCGTCGCTGAACCGAGGACCTCGCCAGCGCGAGCGATCGGCCAGAGATAGCCTGTCGGTCATGATGCTCGCTGAGGACCTGTTGCTGCTCGCCTCCGACGACGATACGGGCCGCAGGATCGGGATGAACAATCTCGAGTACGCGCTGGCAGGTGCCCTGCTTATCGAACTGGTAGGGCTGGAACGGGTCGATGTCGCCGACGACGAGGACGCTGCCGTGCGGCTCACCGTCCGCGACGGCGCTCCTCCCGGCGAGGACTTCCTGGCCGGGATCCTGGACACGGTCGCCGAGCTCGACGGGCGCAAGCCCAAGGACGTGATCCTCGGGCTGAGCGGCGTGCTGGCGACCAGACTGCTCGACGGGCTCGCCGAGCGCGGTGTGGCGCGTGCCGACGGTGACGCACCCCCCGCGATCCTCCCGGTGAGCCGGTGGCCCTCCGAGGAGTCCAGCCACGAGTACGACGTTCGCGCGCGGCTGCGTCGCGCGTTGCTCGAGGACGAGGAGCCTGACGAGCGGACCGCCGCGCTGATCTCGCTGCTCGCCGCGATCGACGCGGTGCCGCGCGTCGCGGAGGGTGTCGATCGTGCCGCGATGCGCAAACGCGCCAAGTCCATCGCCGAGGGGCAGTGGGCAACCGGTCGGAACGCGCGGGCCATCGAGGAGATCACGGCCATGGTGATGGTCGCGGCCCTGGCGCCGACGATGATCACGGAGAGCGAGTAGCGCACCCACGATGGCTGTGGTGCGGAGCCGAATGCCGCGTTCGGTGCACGTGCGGTACCGGATGCGGCATCGGGCTGCTGCCTGCGCGCCGGACAAGACCGAAGGAGCATGCATGGCCGGGCCCGAGCTCACCGCCGCACGGTGGCAACGCAGTAGCTACAGCGGGGACGCGGCACGCTGCGTCGAGGTGGCGTTCTCGCCAGCCCGGTGGAGCAGCAGCAGCTACGACACCGACGAGGACGGGCACTGCGTCCAGGTGGCGGTGGCCGGGAGGTCCGTCAGCCTGCGTGACTCCAAGGACCCGTCCGGTGCCTCGCTCGTGCTGCCATCCCGGACGTGGAACGCCTTCCTGGACGGGCTGCGGTGACCGGCCGTGCCCGCTTGCCGTGCCTGCTCGCGGGGCCGGATGGTGCCGGCTCGCGCACGGCTCACCCGGTGACGCGACGCCGCGCTAGCATCCGTCCTCGTCGGTGAGCGGCTCATCGGGATCGAAGTAGTACTCGTCGTCGTGTTCCGCCCCCTGGGCGTCCCGCCTACGCTCACTGAAGGCGGGGGCGAGATAGCCGTCTTCGAGTGCCTCGCAGCTCATGGAGTAGTAGACGCTTTCCTGCTCCTCGGGCCACACGCCGTGGCTGCTCCGGGCGAACCCGTCCCCGGACACGACCGAGAACTGCTCCTCGATGCGGCGCAGCGACACGATGTCCAGCGGGTCGAGGAGCCGGTCGGGCTCGTCGGTGTCGAAGGCGTAGGCGACCGAGAACGATGCCTCGAAGGCGAGCTCGCCCGGCCCGCCGGGCTCCACGGCGAGGCTCCCGTTCACCTTGTGCTGCGCGGGAAGAAGCTCGAAGCTCTCCGCGATCCGGGTGACGTAGCCGGACGCGTGGTTCGGGTCGGCGAGCTCGGCCTCGATCTCGTCGCGCACGTCCGGGGCCAGCGTCGCCAGGTACGGCCCGGCGTCGTGCTCGGCGATGACACGCCGGTTCAGGTAGGCGGCCTCGATGGTGTCGAGTACCTGCTCGGTGGCCTCGGCGACCTCCCCGGCGGTGAACGATCCCACGGCCTCGGGCTCGGCGACATCGATCCCACCGATCCCGTCGTCCCAGCCGGCCGCCGGCGTGCCGGCGAACGGCTGATGCAGGTCGACGGCGGGCTCGGGCACCCGCGTCTGCGCCGTTCGCTCCGGCGGCTCGCGCGGCACCGGTTCGTCCTCCACGTCGGTTCCGGCGAGTGCCAGCACCGTGTCCCAGTGCGTGGCGAGCCCGGCCACGAGTAGCGGCACGGTGAGCGCGGCGACGAGCATGGCGACCGTGCGGGCGCGGGCGGAACCGCGGCCGGGCTGCCACTGCTCGCCTGCCTGGCGTGCCGTGCGCCTGGCGTGCCTGCGAGCCCGGAAACCCCGCCAGGCCGACTGGTTCCGGCCACCCGGGTCCGGGTGGCCGCCGACATCGCGATCGCGCACAGGTGAGTCCCCTAGAACATCCGAGCGTTACGTGCGGATTGGAGACTATCGAGTATTTGATGATGATCCAACCGTATTGCCCGCTCCGTTACTCCTGCCCGTTCATGTTCGCCGTCCGGCCCGCCCGCGAGGCCCGGTGGGGGCGAGCCGAAGGACTCCGTCGGTACATATGTGGTACCTGAGGAGTCCTTCGGCTCGCCCCCACGTGGCCCGTGTCAACCCCCGCGACGTGCGGTTCGTAGACTGGCAAGCTGTGACAGACAATGCAGCGCAGGCAGTGACCGAACTCCCGTCCAGCTGGGACCCGGCCGAGGAAGAGGACGCGCTCTACCAGCGCTGGGTAGACGCGGGTTACTTCACGGCCGACCCCGACTCGGGCAAGCCGCCGTTCTGTATCATGCTGCCGCCTCCGAACGTCACCGGCAGCCTGCACATGGGCCATGCACTGAACCACACCCTGATGGACGCCCTTGTCCGGCGCCGCAGGATGCAGGGTTACGAGGCGCTGTGGCTTCCCGGTATGGACCATGCGGGCATCGCCACCCAGAACGTGGTCGAGCGCGAGCTCGCCGGTCAGGGAGTCTCCCGCCACGACCTGGGCCGTGAACAGTTCATCGAGCGTGTCTGGGAGTGGAAGGAAACCTACGGGGGGATGATCCTCGACCAGATGCGCAGGCTCGGTGATGGCATCGACTGGTCGCGGGAACGCTTCACGATGGATGCCGGTCTGTCCCGCGCGGTGCACACGATGTTCAAGCGCCTCTACGACGACGGGCTCATCTACCAGGCCGAGCGCATCATCAACTGGTGCCCGCGCTGCCGCACGGCGCTGTCGGACATCGAGGTCGACCACAGCGACGACGAGGGCGAGCTGATCTCGATCCGCTACGGCGACGGGGAGAACTCCGTGGTGGTGGCCACCACCCGGGCCGAGACCATGCTCGGCGACACCGCGATCGCCGTGCATCCCGACGACGAACGCTACGCGCACCTGGTCGGTACCGAGATCGAGCTCCCGCTGACCGGACGGCACATCCCGGTCGTCGCCGACCACCATGTCGACCCGGAGTTCGGCAGCGGCGCGGTGAAGGTCACGCCCGCGCACGACCCGAACGACTTCGAGATCGGCACCCGCCACGAGCTCCCGATGCTGACCATCATGGACGAGTCGGCCGTGATCACGGCCTCCGGACCGTTCGAGGGGCTCGACCGCTTCGAGGCACGCCCAGCGGTGGTCGCCGCGTTGCGCGAGCAGGGACGCATCGTCGCCGAGAAGCGCCCGTACGAGCACGCGGTCGGCCACTGCTCGCGCTGCGACACGGTCGTCGAGCCGCGGCTGTCGCTGCAGTGGTGGGTGCGGGTCGGACCGCTCGCGCGGGCGGCGAGCGAGGCCGTGCGGGACGGTCGTACCGTGATCCACCCGCCGGAGCTGGCCAAGCGGTACTTCGACTGGGTGGACAACCTGCACGACTGGACGATCTCGCGCCAGCTGTGGTGGGGCCACCGCATCCCGGTGTGGTACGGCCCGAACGGCGAGACCGTCTGCGTGGGACCCGACGAGGAGCCGCCGTCCGGAGAGGGCTGGTACCAGGACGCGGACGTGCTGGACACGTGGTTCTCCTCGGGGTTGTGGCCGTTCTCCACGCTGGGGTGGCCCGATGACACCAGGGACCTCGCCACCTTCTACCCCACGAGCGTGCTGTCCACCGGATACGACATCCTGTTCTTCTGGGTCGCCCGGATGATGATGTTCGGGCTCTACGCCATGGGAGACCGTGAGCCCGGCCGTGCGGTGCCGTTCGAGCACGTCTACCTGCACGGCCTCATCCGCGATGCCAGCGGCAAGAAGATGTCCAAGTCGAAGGGCAACGCGCTCGACCCGCTGGACTGGATGAACGACTACGGTGCCGACGCCACCCGGTTCACCCTCGCACGGGGCGCCAGCCCGGGCAGTGACATCGCGCTGGCCGAGGAATGGGCCGCAGGGGCACGCAACTTCTGCACCAAGCTCTGGAACGCGACCAGGTTCGCGCTGATGAACGGCGCTACCGTCGACACGCCGCTGCCGGAGGCAGGCGAGCTGACCGAGGCGGATCGGTGGATCCTCGGCAGGTTGGGTGAGGTCGTCGGCGAGGTGGACGCGCGGTTCGAGGAGTTCCAGTTCGCGAAGGTGATCTCGGCGCTGTACCACTTCACGTGGGACGAGCTGTGCGACTGGTACCTGGAGCTGGCCAAGGTGCAGATCACCGGGGGACGTGCAGCGGGTACCCGTGCGGTTCTCGGGCACGTCTTCGACACGGTGCTGCGGTTGCTGCACCCGTTCGTCCCGTTCGTCACCGAGCGGCTCTGGACCGCGTTGACCGGCGGGGAGTCGTTGGTGATCGCGGACTGGCCCGGAGAGCGTGCCGCCTACGCCGCCTACGCCGACGCGGCGGCCACCAGCCGGATCGCCGATATGCAGAAGCTGGTCACCGAGATCCGGCGGTTCCGTTCGGACCAGGGCGTCAAGCCCGGGCAGCGGGTCGCGGCCCGCCTGTCCGGTGCGGGGTTCGCGGAGCTGGACGGGCACGAGGAGGCCATCCACACGCTCACCAGGCTCAACCGGGCAGGCGAGGCGTTCTCCCCGAGCGTGTCCTTCGAGGTGGGGCTCAGCTTCGGTGACGCGTCCGTGGAACTCGACCTGTCCGAGGCCGTCGACGTGGCCGCCGAGCGCAAGCGCCTCGACAAGGATCTGGACGCGGCGCGCAAGGAGCTGGAACAGACGGAGAAGAAGCTGGCCAATCCCTCCTTCGTGGAGAAGGCGCCCGCCGAGGTCGTCGAGAAGATGCGGGCACGCAAGCAGGCGGCGGAGACCGAGATCGAGCGCATCGAGTCGCGCCTGGCGTCGCTACCGAGCTCGTAGTGATGAATGACCCTCCGGGGTCGAACGCGTTGGGAGTACCACCCCGTGCACGATGATCGCGAGGACGAGGTTCTCGACGAGCTGTCCGAGGAGCAGCTCGCGGCGGGACCGATGCCGGACACCCCCGAGGCCGGTGACGAGCCGATCGAGCCGGACCCCGAGGAGGAGCGCCGCGCGCAGCAAGAGCTGCTGCGGGTGGAAGCGGAGCTGAACCAGCGGTGGGGCGAGACCAAGATCGCGCCGACCCTGAAACGCATCACGGCCCTGCTGAACATGATGGGCGAGCCGCATGCGACCTACCCGCTGATCCAGATCGCCGGAACCAACGGCAAAGGCTCGGTCGCGCGGATGGTCGATGCGCTGCTGACGAGGATGGGGCTGCGGGTGGGCCGCTACACCAGCCCGCACCTGCAGGTGGTGACCGAGCGCATCAGCGTGGACGGCTCGCCGGTCAGCGCGTCGACCTATGTGGACGCCTACGCCGACCTGCTCCCGTTCGTGTCCATGGTGGACGAGGCGCGGGCCGCGGACGCTCCGAGGATGACCAAGTTCGAGGTGCTGACCGCGCTGGCGTTCTCGATCTTCGCCGACGCCCCTGTGGAGGTGGCGGTGCTGGAGACCGGGATGGGCGGCACGTGGGATGCCACGAACGTCGGGGAGGCCCAGGTCGCCGCGATCACCCCGATCAGCCGCGATCACGTCGAGTACCTCGGCTCGGATGTCGCCTCGATCGCCAAGGAGAAGGCGGGCGTCATCGGCAAGGACGGCGTCGCGGTCCTCGCCGAGCAGGACCCCGAGGTCCTGCACGTGCTGATGGAGCGCGCGGTGGAGGTCGATGCCACGGTGGCGAGGGCCGGGCACGAGTTCGGTGTACTGGAACGGGAGAAAGGCGTCGGTGGCCAGCAGCTGAAGTTGCAGGGCCTCGGCGGTGTCTACGAGGACGTCTTCCTGCCGGTGCACGGCGAGCACCAGGCCGCCAATGCCGCGCTCGCGCTCGCCACCGTTGAGGCGTTCTTCGGCGCGGGACCCGATCGTCAGCTGGTGGTCGAGGCCGTCCGGGAGGCGTTCGCCGACCTCGCGCTGCCCGGCCGCCTCGAACCCGTCCGGGGCGCGCCAACCGTGTTGCTCGACGCGGCGCACAACCCGCACAGCGCGCAGGCCCTCGCCGCGACGGTGGACACGGAGTTCGCATTTCGCAGGCTCGTCGCGGTGATCGGCGTGCTCGACGACAAGGACGCGCACGGCATCCTCGAGGCGATCGAGCCTGTGGTGTCGGATGTGGTGGTGACGCGCAACGCGTCACCGCGCGCGCTGGAGCCCGAGGCACTCGCCGAGATCGCGATCCCGATCTTCGGTGAGGACCGTGTGCACGTGCACCCGCGTCTCGACCTGGCGGTGGAGTCGGCCGTGGCGCTCGTCGAGCACACCGAGGACCCGGAGGAGCCGCTCGCGGGCGGCGGTGTGCTCATCACGGGCTCGGTCGTCACCGCGGGCGAGGCCAGGGCGCTGTTCGGTAAGGATCCGGCGTGACAGGTGATGCGGGCACCCCGCCGCCACCCGCGAACGACCCGATGAAGGGGTTTCGCGGGGTGATGGCGGGCGCGCTGATCATGCAGGCGATCGTGCTCGGTCTCGCGTTGCTGGTCGTGGCCGACCTCGGTGCGGGTGTCACGAGCTGGCAAGGCTGGAGTCTCATGGGGGTCATCGCCGCGCTCCTGGCCAGCTGCGGCGTGTTGCGCCACCGGGGAACCGTTCCGGTGGTCCTGCTGCTGCAGGGCGCGCTGATCGCGTTCTTCGGTGCGCTCCCGGCCGTGGGGGTGGTCGGGGTGGTGTTCCTCGGGGTATGGATCTACATGCTGTGGCTGCGCCGGGAGGTGGCCAGGCGCATGGCCGAGGGCAGGCTACCGGGCCAGCAGGCGTAGCCCGGCAGCTGTAGCCCAGCAGGTGTAGCGGAGCGTCATCGCGAGTATCGCTCGCGACCTGCGATCTCGCCCGAGCGGGGGAGGTCCCCGGTCAAACCGGGCGCTTTTCGCGATTGGACGAATCTGTACGTTACCCCTGCTTCATCCGGACGTCACCTGTTAGTGTGACGCGGCTAGGTGCGGTGCTACAGGGTTGTTCACCACGTGACCGGCGGGCGGCTCGCGACAGCCGTCCGTAATGCACGCGCGTCCTGAGGGGCGTGCCCGGTGCACGGCGCGACGTTGCCGGAGAGCACGGAGGGTTGTTCACGAGCCGGTCGAGGGGCTGCCTGCTGGGGGGGGGCTGTGCGTGGCGTGGGCGAGCGAGCAGCGGGTGAGTGACCAGATGAGTGGACCTAGCCCTGGACAGGAGCAGGAGAAGCGGTAAGCAGGTGAGTACAGCGCAGCCTCACGAACCCGATGAGCACGTGCCCGGCGAGTCGGCCGCTGCGGGTCGTCGGTCGCGTTTCGGCCGCGCGGGCGCTGCCGTGCGGCAGGCCTTCGCGGGAGGGCAGCGGAGCTGGTCGACCACGCCGGGCAGGCTCTCGATCATCGCGGTCTCGCTGGTCGCGGTCATCCTCGCGGCCGGCGTCGGGGCTTCCGCGTCGGTCAGCGGTCGGGCCCAGGCCACCGCGAACCTTGTCGATCGCCAGGAGCCGATGGCCGCGACCGTGCAGGAGGTGTACCGCGCGCTGTCGGATGCCGACGCGACCGCGGCGATGGCGTTCCTGGCAGCGGGCGACGAGCCGGAAGAGCTGCGGGTGCGCTACGAGGACGACATCGCCGTCGTCGGGCCGTCGCTGGCGTTGGCCGGTTTCGACGCGGTGACGGGCGAGGAAGCCGCGCACCAGGTCTCGGTGGTCGTGCGGCAGGTCCCCGTCTACTCCGAGCTCGTGGGGACGGCGCGGGCGAACAACCGCCAGGGGTTACCGGTGGGAGCGGCCTACCTGCGGGAGGCTTCCCATCTCATGCGCGAGCGGGTCCTGCCCGCTGTCGAGGAGCTGTACCGGATCCAGCGCGAGCGGCTGGTGCAGGCGCAGTCGGCGACGACGAGCGTGCCGTTCATCGCGATCGGCCTGCTGGCCGTCGCGCTGGTGGGGTTGCTGCGCGCGCAGGCCCACATCAGGCGGCTGGTGAAGCGCCGCTACAACATCGGTCTCGTCGTGGCGACCGTGGCGCTGGTCGTCGGTCTGATCTGGAGCGCGGTCGCGCTGTCGGTGCAGGGCACGCTTGTCACGTCGGGGCAGCGTGACGGCTCCGGTCAGGTGGACGTGCTCGTGCAGACCAGGATCGCGGCTCTGCAGGCCAGGGCCGATGAGCTGCTCGCACTGGTCGCGCGCGGAGACGGTGAGGCATACGAGGACAGGTTCGCCGAGCTGGCCGAGCAGATCGCCGGGCAGGACGGCACAGGTGGCAGGCTGGGCGAGTTGCGCGACACGGCATCCGCGCAGCTCTCCGGCCCGGTCGAGGACGCCGTGGCCAGTGCGACCGGGTGGCTGCGGACCCACGAGACGCTGCGTGATCTCGCCGACGGCGGCGACTACAACGACGCGGTCGAACTGGCCGTGGACACCGGGTCCGAGACGGGAAGCGGGACCGCGTTCGCGCGGCTCGACAGCAGCCTGGCCGAGGCGATCCAGGCCGGGCGGGAGGAATTCGTGACCTCGACGGTTACCGGCGAGCGTGCGCTGACCGGGCTGGTCGAAGGGTGGCTGGCGCTGGCCGCGGTCGGAGCCGGCGGGGTCGTGATCGGCATCAGACAGCGCCTCAGGGAGTATCGATGAGACGTCCAACGGTCCTGATCGCCGTACTCGGGCTGCTGGTGGCGGCGTGTGGCCCGGTGGGTCAACCCCGGACGCTGGTACCCGTCGAACCGGCGCAGCGTCCCATGCCCGCCAACGCCGGGGTGACCGAGCAGCTGCCCGATGAGGACGATGTGCCCGAGGAGGGTGCGGAACAGGACTGCGGCGACCCCGCGGCGAGCCTGCCGCCGGGCGGCACCGACGTGCCGGACGGCTCCACGATGGACGAGATCATCGAGCGGGACAGGCTGATCGTCGGGGTCGACCAGAATACTCACCTGTTCGGGTTCCGTGACCCCACCACGGGCGAGCTGGAGGGTTTCGATATCGACATCGCGCGTGAGCTGGCGGACGCGTTGCTGGGTGACCCGGACAAAGTGCAGTTCACGGCCGTGTCCGTCGCGGACCGTATCCCCGCCCTCACCGAGGGCGCGGTGGACGTCGTGGTCTTCATGATGACGATGAACTGCGAGCGGCGCGAGCACATCGATTTCTCCAGCGTGTACTACGTCGCCGGGCAGCGAGTGCTGGTTCGCGAGGACTCCGACTACTCCTCGCTCGCCGATCTCGGGGGTGAGCCGGTCTGCGCCCCGCGCGGGTCGACCTCGTCGGTGAACGTCGACGCCGCCGACCCGAGGCCGGAGCTGGTGGAGGTGGACAGCATCTCGGACTGCCTGGTGCTGCTGCAGCAGGGTCAGGTCGAGGCGATCTCCACGGACGACACGATCCTCGCCGGGATGGCCGAGCAGGACCCGACCACCGAGATCGTCGGGGAGCCGATCAGCAGCGAGCCGTACGGCATCGGGATACCCAAGGGCAACGAGGACATGGTGCGCTACGTCAACGCCTTCCTCGAGGAGCTCCGCGAGCAGCGATGGTCCCAGCTGTACGCCACCTGGCTGGAACCGGCCCTCGGCCCGGCCGAGCCGCCGGAACCGACGTACCGGTAGGGAGGGGAATCCGGTGTCTCGATGGTCCCTGTCCCGCCGGCCCGGTCGACCCCGTTGCCGGACGAGCGAAGTACGTGGGGAAGGAGTCGTTTCGCACCTAGACTTGAGATTCGCCCGATGTGTGCCCGCGATGTGGATGTAGCGAAGAGGGGAGAGCGGCATGACTTGGTGCCCGCGCGTCGGCTGCGCGGGAGTGATCGACGAGGACGGCTTCTGCGAGTCGTGTGGGCTGCAGGCCGAGGACGGAAGTCGCCCCTCCACCCGCACGGACAGCGTGACGACGTGGTCGCGTCCGTCGGTCACGACCGGCTCGGCGCCCTCGCGTCCGGGCACATCCGGCCGGGGAATGCTCGGTGCCGGTCTGGTTGACGTGCCGCCGGTGCCGTACCGGGATCCCGCGGAAGTCGTCATCACCGACCCGCGAGTTCCCGAGAACCAGCGCTTCTGCGCGCGGTGCGGCAGTGAGGTGGGTCGCTCCCGCACGGGACGCCCCGCACGCTCCGACGGTTTCTGCCCGCAGTGCGGCCAGCGCTACCGGTTCACACCGGCCATGGGGCCGGGGGACGTGGTGCACGACCAGTACGAGGTTCTGGGCTGCCTGGCCCACGGCGGGCTGGGTTGGGTGTATCTCGCCCGCGACCGCGCCGTGTCGGATCGGTGGGTGGTGCTCAAGGGCTTGATCGACAGCGCCGATGCCGACGCCACGGCGGCAGTGATCGCCGAGCGGCACTTCCTGGCCAAGGTCGAGCACCCGAACATCGTCAAGATCCACAATTTCGTCCAGCACAGCGAGTCCGACGGTGGCAGCACCGGCTACATCGTGATGGAGTACGTGGGCGGGCAGTCGCTGAAGGACCTGGTGAAACAGCGGCGACGGGAGGGCGACAGGCAGGCGAGCCTGCCGATCGAGCAGGCGCTCGCCTACACCATCGAGGCGCTGCGCCCCATCGGTTACCTGCACGACGAGGGCCTGCTGTACTGCGACGTCAAACCGGACAACATGGTGCAGACCCAGGAGCTGCTCAAACTGATCGACCTGGGGGCGGTGCGGCACGCCGACGACGTCTCGGCCGCTGTCTACGGCACCGTCGGGTACCAGGCGCCCGAGGTCACCGAGCAGGGGCCGTCGGTGGCCTCGGACCTGTATGCCATGGGGCGGACGTTGGCCGTGCTCACCATCCCGTTCGACTTCACAGGCAGCTATGCCACGCGGCTTCCACCCCCGTCCGAGGCCCCGCTGCTGGCCGAGCACGAGTCGTTCCGCCGGGCGCTGCTGCGGGCCTGCCATCCGGACCCGGCGCGCCGGTTCGGCTCGGCACCCGAGATGGCCGAGCAGCTCACCGGCGTACTCCGGGAGGTCATGGCGGCCTCCGACGGGCAGCCCCGGCAGGCCGCTTCCACGCACTTCGGGCCGGAACTGCACGGGTTCGCCACCGCCGGGTCGGCCGAGGCGGCCCTGCGGCCGGTCGGGTTGGACGAGGTCGCTCACGAGCTGCCGGTGCCTCGGGTGGACACGGCCGACCCCGCCGCGGACCTGTTGACCACTCTCGCGGCGGCGTCTCCGACGGAGCTGCTTGCGTCGCTGCGCGACGTGCCCGTCACGACCGAGGTGCGGCTACGCAGGATTCGTGCGTTGATCGAGCTCGGCGATCGCCAGGAGGTCCGCAACGAGGCCGACGCGGCGGACGCGGACGGGACCTGGCGTGCGCGCTGGGCCGTCGCGCTGGCCGCGCTGGCGGTCGCCGACCCGGTGCGGGCGCGCGGCGAGTTCGACTCGGTGCTGGGCATGCTGCCCGGGGAGCTGGCGCCCAAGCTGGGGTTGGCCGTGTGCGCCGAGCTCCTCGACGATCTCGTCGACGCCGAGCACTACTACCGCATCGTATGGCGGACCGACCGGTCGTTCGTCAGCGCGGCCTTCGGGCTGGCCCGGGTGTTGCTGCGCGGCGGTGAACGGGCCGAGGCGGCTGCCGTGCTCGGCTCGGTTCCCCCGACGTCGGCACACCACCTCTCCGCCCAGGTCGCGGCCGTGCGGGTGGGCACGGTGGGAGCCGAACCCGAGTCGCTGACCGCCGAGGATCTGTCGGGTGCCGGTGAGCGGATAGCGGACCTCGACATGGACGAGGCCGGGCAGGTGCAGTTGGAGGTCGAGTTGCTGGAGGCCGCGCTGGAGTGGTCGTTCTCCGGGGACGACGGGCAGGCGGGCGAGGTGCTGGGGTGCGCACTGACGGAGGAGCCGCTGCGGTTCGCTCTCGAGTACCGTTACCGCGTCCTCGCTCGGCACGCGAGTAGCCTGACCGAACGCTACGCGCTTGTCGATCGGGCCAACCAGGTACGTCCATGGACTCAGCTGTGACGACGACACGGTGCCCTTCCTGCGGCGAGCTGGCATGGCTCGATGACGTGTTCTGTGAGGCCTGTGGGGGCCGGATCGGCGAGTCCACCGCGGGCGCTGTGGCACCGGCCGAGGCGCCCGCGGAGACCGCGGCCGGGCCGAGCGAGCAGCCGGGTACCGGACCGCGGGTGGAATCCTTCGCGGCGGAGCCCATGACGAGGGCTCTGACGCAGTGGCCCGTCGCCGACCTTCCGACGAGGGCCGATCCGGCGTGGCCGATCGCGGACCCCCCGACGAGGGCCATCCCGGTCTGGCCCGTCGGCGAGTCGCCCACGAGGGCTGTGCCGGGCGGGCCCGTCGCGCCCGCTGCGCCCACCGCGACGGCCGAGCCTGCCTGGCCGGTGGACGAGCCCGCGCCGCAGGCGGACCCGGTCTGGCCCGGAGAGGCCGCACTGGACGAGGCGCCCGTGCGGTCCTCGGACGCCCGGTCCCGCTTCACCGTGACGCCGGTCGGCGGTTCCGTGCGGGACGGCCGGGATGGCTGCGTGCACTGCGAGTACCGTGACCTGGACGAGGACGGGTACTGCCTGAGGTGCGGCCTTCGCCGGCCGACCGGCAGGGACCGGATGGCCGATGACCTCGGCGTCGTGGCCGGGGTCAGCGACAGGGGGCGGGTGCGCGAGTCCAACGCCGACGCCATGGCGTTCGGTTTCACCGGAGACGTCGCGCAGCCGGAGTACGTCGCCGCGGTCGTCTGCGACGGGGTCGGTTCCGGCGCGAAAGCCGGTCAGGCGGCGCAGGACGCCGCGGATGCCGGGGCGGCCGAGCTGCTCGGTTGTCTGGCCGACGGGCTGGACGCGCGCAAGGCAAGCACCATGGCGATGGCGGCGGCCGGTGACGCGGTCAACGCCCTCGCCGACCCCCGGCTCGCCGAGGAGGACACGCCCGCGACGACGTACGTCTCCGCCGTGGTGACCGCGGCCGAGGTCACGGTGGCGTGGCTGGGCGACAGCCGGGCGTACTGGGTGGCCCCTGGTGCGCGGGCTGATGCTCCCGGCGCGCACGGTGCTCCCGGCGAGGGGGTCACCTGCCTGACCATCGACCATACGGTGCGCAACACCTACCTCGCCGATGGCATGCGGGCCGCGCACACCCTGACCAGGTGGCTCGGTGCCGACTCCGACGGTACGGACCCGCAGGTCAGCACGGTCCGCCCGGACCGTGCCGGCGTGCTCGTGTTGTGCACCGACGGGTTGTGGGGGTACCTGGACGACCCGGGCACGCTCGCGGCCGAGGTCCTGACGCACGCCAGTGCGGCAGATGCGGCGTCCGGTCTGGTGCGGCATGCGCTGTCCGAGGGCGGGCGCGACAACGTCGCCGTGATTGCCGTGCCCTTCCCAGCGGGGAGAAGGTGGCCGTGATGGAGCAGCCACACTTCGATGTCGAGGTCGCGCAGAACCGGTACCTGCCACGGGGAGCGGACACGGTCGACGCGATCGTGACGGTCACCGCGCACCCGCCCGCGCAGGAGCTGCGGCCGTCGGTCGCGGTGGTGATCCTGCTCGACTGCTCTGCCTCGATGTACCGGCCGAGCAAGCTGGCCGCCGCCAAGCGCGCCGCGCACGCCGCGATCGACAGCCTGCGTGACGGGGCGGGCTTCGCCATCGTCGCCGGAACGCACGAGGCGACCATGATCTATCCGGAATCCTCGGAGCTCGCGGTGGCAGGCGAGGCCACGAGGTACGAGGCCAAGCGCGCCGTGGACGAGATCAGTGCCGGCGGCGGAACCGCGATGAGCAGGTGGCTGCGCGCGGCGGGAGCGCTGTTCGCCGGCAGCCGGTACGAGCTGCGGCACGCCATCCTGCTCACGGACGGACGCAACACCTCGGAACAGCCCGAGGCTGTCTCCGCGGCGTTGACGGAGCTGCAGGACACGTTCCGCTGCGACTGCCGCGGTGTCGGCACGGACTGGCTGGTCAGCGAGCTTCGCCAGATATCGGAGGCGTTGCTGGGCACGGTCGACATCGTGGCCGAGCCCGACGAGCTGGTCACCGACTTCGCCGCGATGATCGAGCGGGCGATGCGCAAGTCCGTCCCCGACGTCACGCTACGTCTGTGGACCCCGAAGGAAGCGGCCGTCACCGCCGTCCGGCAGGTCGACCCTGCCGTGCTCGACCTGACCGCGCATCAGGAGAACGCCCAGGCTCAGGCCTGCGACTACGCGACAGGCGCGTGGGAGTTCGAGACCAGGGCCTTCCAGGTGCGTATCGCCGTACCCTCGGCCGGGGTCGGCGACACCATGCTCGCGTGCCGGGTCAGCGTCGTCGACGCGGCAGGTGAGGTACTCGGCCGCGGCAAGGTCCTCGCCACATGGACCGATGACCCCGCCTACTACGGTGCCCTCGATCCGCAGGTGGCCCACTACACGGGGCAGGTCGAGCTGGCGACGGCCATCCAGCACGGGCTGGACGCCCGCCGGTCCGGTGACCTGGACACTGCCACGCACAAGCTGGGCCGGGCGGTCGCGCTCGCGGCGCAGTCCGAGCACGCCGAGACGATGAAGCTGCTGTCCAAGGTGGTGGACGTCGAGGAAGCGGAAACCGGCCGGGTACGCCTGAAGGACACTGTCGACGAGCTCGACCACATGACGCTGGACACCCGCTCGGTGGTGACGACTCGCAGGCACGGACGGTCCTGACGTGACGCGCACGCCGTCCGCGGCGGCATCGGGACCGGCGGTAACCCGACCCTCTCGGCATGGAGCCGGGTACCCGCGTCGTAAGCTGCGGGGGAACATCCGACGGGAACGAAAAGGAACGAACTATCGTGAACGAGCGCACGCTTGTGCTGGTCAAGCCCGACGGCGTCGGTAAGGGCCTTGTTGGAGAAGTCATCTCGCGTATCGAGAAGAAGGGCCTGAGCCTGGCCGCGCTGGAACTGCGGTCGGTCTCCCGGTCGGTTGCCGAGGAGCACTACGCCGAACATCAGGGCAAGCCCTTCTACGAGGACCTGCTCGAGTTCATCACCTCCGGCCCGGTTGTGGCCGCGATCGTCGAGGGGCCGCGCGCCGTGGCTGCGTTCCGCCAGATCGCGGGCGGCACCGATCCGGTGGACAAGGCCGCCCCCGGCACGCTGCGCGGCGACTACGGCCTCGAGGTGCAGTACAACCTCGTGCACGGCTCCGACTCGGTCGAGTCGGCCGAGCGCGAGATCAAGCTGTGGTTCCCGGACTACTGAGGGAGCGCGCAGTCGGTCCCCGGGGCTAGGGTCTCCACGCGTGGAGGTGCGCGAACGTGACGTTCCTTGACCTCCACTGAACTCGAAGGTGCAAGGTGGAGGCATGGCTGCTGTCGGGGAGCGTTCCGCGCGGGAACCGAGCCCGCTGGTCTCGGCGAAGGCGCTTGTCAAGCGGTTCGGCGAGTTCGAGGCCGTGCGCGGCATCGACGTGGAGGTCGTCAAGGGCGAGGCGTTCGGGTTTCTCGGCCCGAACGGCGCGGGCAAGTCCTCCGCGATGCGTATGGTCGGCTGCGTGTCCCCCCGGTCGGACGGCGATCTGCGGGTGCTCGACATGGACCCGCAGGTCGACGGTCCGAGTATCCGTGCACGACTGGGTGTGGTGCCGCAGGAGGACAACCTCGACACCGAGCTCAGCATCCGGCAGAACCTGCAGGTCTACGGCCGTTACTTCGGGCTGTCCCGGGCGCACGTCCGGGCCAAGGCGACCGAGCTGATGGAGTTCGCCCAGCTCACCGAGCGTGCCGACGACGAGGTGGACACGCTGTCCGGGGGGATGAAGCGGCGGTTGACCATCGCCCGGTCGCTGGTCAACGACCCGGACCTGCTGCTGCTGGACGAACCGACGACGGGCCTGGACCCGCAGGCCAGGCACCTGCTGTGGGACCGGTTGTTCCGGCTCAAACAGCTCGGCGTCACCCTGCTCATCACGACGCACTACATGGATGAGGCAGAGCAGCTGTGCGACCGGTTGGTGATCATGGACAACGGCCGGATCGTCGCGGAGGGTTCGCCGCCGGAGCTGATCGCCTGCTACTCCTCCCGGGAGGTGCTCGAGCTGCGGTTCGCGCCGGGCGAGTCCGGCGACGTCGCCTCCACTGTGGATGGCCTGGCCGACCGGGTCGAGGTGCTGCCGGACCGGGTGCTGCTCTACACCGAGAACGGTGAGGCGGCCCTGAGCGCCACGCATGCGCGCGGGGTGCGGCCGCTGTCCTGCCTGGTCCGGCGCAGCACGCTCGAGGACGTGTTCCTCAGGTTGACCGGCAGGACCCTGGTCGACTAGATGGACACGCCGGCACCCGTCGCGCAGCAGTCCCCTGGACGCGTGGTCCACCCGCTGCGAGCTGCCTGGCTGCGGGTAGAGGGGCAGTGGATGTGGTACCGCAGGTACTGGCGGTCCAATCTGTACTCGTCAGGGCTGCAGCCGCTGCTGTTCCTCGCCGCGATGGGACTCGGTTTCGGTTCCCAGGTCGAGCCGGGCCCCGACACGGGCGGGGTGGACTACCTGCACTTCGTCGCCCCGACCCTGCTCGTGTCGGGAGCGATGATGATCGCCGTGTTCGAGTCGACCTGGAAGGTCGCATCAGGTTTCCAGTGGCAGCGGCAGTACGTCGCGGTGATCTCCACCCCGATCACCCCCGGGCAGGTGTTCGGCGGTGAGCTGATGTGGGTAGGGATGCGGCTGCTGCTCTCGGCGGTCGTGTACGGGGTCGTCGCCGGTGCGCTCGGCGCGTGGCTGGGACCCGGTGCCCTGTTGGTGGTGCTGGTCGGCGTGCTGACGGGGCTGGCCTGCGCGGCGCCGATCATGGCGCTGTCGGCGACCGTGCGCAACCCGAGCAACGCGTTCAGCGCGCTGCTGCGGTTCGTGGTGATGCCGGTGATGCTGTTCTCCGGAACGTTCTTCCCCATCAGTTACATACCCGTACCCGCGCGGATGCTGGCGTGGATATCCCCGCTGTGGCACGGCAACGAGCTGGCCCGGGCTGCCGCGCTCGGTGGCGGGGAATGGTTGCCGCTGGCGGGACACGGCGCGTTCCTCGTGGTACTGCTGCTCGGCGGCGGCCTGCTCGCACGCAGCCGTTTCTACCGCAGGCTGGTGGTGTGAGTGGCCGCGAACACCGAGATCACCGGCGCAGCGCGCTCGCGGGCAGCCACGCTGCGGATCCTGCCACCGGGGCTGTATGCCGGGCGCGCCAGCAAGGTGCTGGAACGCTCCCTGCTGGTGTCGAAGAAGATGTGGCTGGTGTTCCTGTCCGGGATCGTGGAACCGGCCGTGTACCTGCTGGCCTTCCAGATCGGGTTCGGGCGGCTGGTCACCGAGGTCGTGGGGCCGGGTGGCGAGGTGATGAGCTATGCCGCCTTCGTGGCTCCCGCGCTGATGATGGCCTCGGCGATGAACGGCGCGGTTTACGACGCGACCTTCAACGTGTTCTTCAAGATCCGGCATGCCAGGACCTACGAGGGGATGCTGGCCACACCGGTCGGCCCCGTCGACATCGCCATGGGCGAGATCAGCTGGTCGATGTTGCGCGGCGGGCTGTACGCGGTGGCCTTCCTCGCGATCATGACGCTGCTCGGGCTGTCCGGTTCGCCGTGGGTCGTGTTGCTCGTGCCGGTGGCGCTGCTGGTGGCATTCACCTTCGCCGCGCTCGGTATGGCGTGCGTGACCTTCATCCGGACGGTCTCGCAGTTCGACTACATCCAGCTGGCTGTCATGCCGCTGTTCCTGTTCTCCGCGACGTTCTACCCGTTGTCGGTGTACCCGGAGCCGCTGCGGCCGGTGGTGCAGCTGTCCCCGCTGTATCACGGGATCGAGCTCGCCAGGGAGCTGTCGGTGGGGGTGGTCGAGCCGGCGATGCTGGGGCACGTCGGCTACCTGGCCGCGCTGGCGGCACTCGGGCTCTGGGTGACGTCACGCCGGCTGGCCGGACTGTTGCTACGGTAGCGCCGCCACCGGCACGGTCCGCCGGCAGGGAGCCGAATGTGACATCCGGCTCCTTAGAAGAACCCGCTGTCACCTTCGGCTCCCACGCGAAGCGGTCCGGAGCGGCCGGCGGTACGCGAGAGGCGGGGAGACGTGATGCGGTTGTTGACGTTCGGCCACGGCACGGCGGGACCCTCCGAGATCACGCGGCTGCTGCGTGAGGCGGGGGTCGAGCGTCTCGTCGACGTGCGCCGGGCACCGGGCAGCAGGCGCGACCCCGCGCTCGCGCGTGACGAGATGTCGAGCTGGCTTCCCGCCGCGGGCATCGACTACCGCTGGGAGGAGCGCCTCGGCGGATGGCGCAAGGTGGCAGCCGGCACGCCGGACACGGCGCTGCGCGACCGGGCTTTCTGCGGGTACGCGGGCCACATGCGTACCGCGGAGTTCCGCGCGGCGATCGACGCGTTGCTGTCGGGAGCCGAGCGGGAACGCACCGCGGTCATGTGCGCCGAGTCGGTGTGGTGGCGCTGCCACCGGCGCATGATCGCCGACTTCCTGGTGCTGGCCAGGGACGTTCCGGTGGATCACCTGATGCACGACGGCACGCTTCAGCGGCACCGGCCGAGTGAGGAAGCACGGGTGATGCCCGGGGAGCGTGTGCTCGTCTACGACGCCGGCCAGCCGCCGCTGAGCCCGTGACGTGCGATCGCGGCATCGCCTCGTCGCACGAGGGTCACGGCGGGCGCCGGCGCGGTCACTCCGCTATCGCCCTCAGCGCGGTGTCGACGCCCGTGCCTGCCTCGCGAGCCGCCTCGCTTCACGGATCGGCCCCGGCGTGCGGTGCCTGCCGCTGCCGAGTACCACGCGGGCAGCCACGTACGCATCCGTACGCCACCCCGCGTGTACCGCCACCGGCCTACGGCCCTGCCGGGTGCGAAGCCAGGCACCGACGCGCTCGCCGTCCAGCAGAAGCGGGCTGGCAGCGCCTCGCCGATCGGCCGGCCAGGCACCGGTGGCCAGCAGCGGCCGGTGCGTCACACCCACGGTCGGGATGTCCAGCATCGCACCGAGGTGCACGGCCAGCCCGCAGCGCCGGGGGTGATCACGTCCGGTCGCGTCCACAAGCAGCACGTCCGGGCGTACCGGCAGGGCGCGCACGACCGCCTCGAGCACCGGTCCGACCCGCATCGCGAGCAGGCCGGGCTCGTACGCCCACCCGGCACGACCCGACGTCGTTGCCCGCGCACGGCACCGCCTGCGCCGGTACGCGGCCGCACCGGCCCACGCCGGATCGCCCGCGGAGCCCTTCCCGGAGTGACCTCTGGGGAACGCCGCGAAGCACCCCGCCGTGAGCGGATCCGAGGTGGGGTGCCATCGGCGTGGCCGCTCCGCCGCCAGGGCACGCTGCTCGGCGACCAGCTCAGCCACGCTGCCCGGCCATCCGGCCGTCGGTTCCGCCATGCGACGATGCTGCCGGTCCGCGCGAACCGCGCGCCAGACCGGAGCTCGGTCCACCCGTGCCTACTCCAGGGACGGGGCACCCTCCACGTCGCCGGCGACTGCCGCGTAGGCGTCCACGATCCCGTGCCCGTAGAAGCCGTTGTACCCGCTGTAGCCGCTGCAGTACCCCTCCTGCTTGCCGTCCCCGCTGATGTCGTAGTCGGCTGGGCACGGCACGTTGCGCGTGCTCGAGGTGAGCGTGTCGGCGATCCGCTCGGGACCGTGATCCGGGTTGGCGGACGCGACCAGTGCGGCCACGCCGGACACGTAGGGCGCGGCCATGGACGTCCCACAGGTGCTGGTGTAGCCACCCGGAGCCGCGGACAGCACGCACCGCGGTGCCTCGCCTCCCGGTGCCGCGACGGACACGACCCCGAGCCCGTACGAGCTGTAGGTGGCCTTGCGCTCGTCGCTGTCGACGGCCGAGACGGTCAGCATGGACCGCAGGCTCGCCGGGAGCGCGTGGCACCCGTCACCCCGGCCATCCGCTGAGGTGGGGGAGAGGTTCACCCCGTCGTTCGTCGTCGCGGCGATGTTCAGCGTCCCCTCGGCGGTGGCGTGGTCGGCGGCGCGGGCGATGGCCTCCCGCGCGACATCCAGCTCCGTGCCGCTGACGCAGGACAGCGACCCCGGGTCGACAACGTAGCTGGAGTTGGTCACGTCAAGGCTGTTGGCTGCCGCCCACATCAGGCCGCAGACGACGGCTTCCGGGTCGGCGTAGCCACGGTCGTCGATGACCTTGATCGATGCGACGGACGCTTCCGGGGCGACGCCGGTGATGCCCGTGCCGTCCTCGGCGGCCGCGATGGTCCCCGCCACGTGCGTGCCGTGCCCCGAGGTGCTCGGCGACCAGGACCCGGCCGAGGGATCCGGTTTCCCGGACAGGCAGCCGACCGACAGGTCGGCCCGCACGGCCCCGGCCAGTTCCGGATGCGCCGCGTCGATGCCGGAGTCGAGTACGCCGACGACCACGTCCGGGTCGCCCGCGCTCACCGACCGGGCGCGTGGCACCTCGAGCATGCGCATCCCCCACTGCTCATCCGACCGATCAGCGGACGGGACGATCCCGGGATCGGTCGGTGCCAGCGTCGACGGTCCGGCACGCGGTGCGTGCCGCGACTCCGCGCTCGACCCGGCCGCGTTGCGGCGCTGCTGGGCACTGAACGAACGAGCATCGCCCAGCCGTTCGGTGAAGCTCGAGTCCTGGCTGGTCGCGACCCCGACGGCGATCTCGGGGTAGTAGGTGACGGTGTCCCCGCAGGCGGCGTCGATGCGCTCGGTGGCGTCGCTCTCCCGTGTCCCCTCGTCGAACACCACGAGATGGCGTACAGTCCCGCCGGTGCTCGCGCACGCGGCTCGGTCGGCGGCCGGCGCGGAAGTGGACAGCGGATCGGCCGACACGCCGACAGCGGTACTCAAGGGGGCTAGTGTGATCGTGGCGCTGATCACAACGGTACCGATGCCACGCGGCACGCGCGTCGACAACCTCGCGAGGGCCATAGCTGCGCACCGTAGCCAGTCCCCTGCCCTGCGACAAGGGAGTAGCCCAAGTTGGCCGCACACGGAAGGCTGCACTCGGCCGAACAGACCGGACCGGTGCCGATGGATGGGCGGGTACCGGATCGACCGAGTGACACCCGAAGGCGCGGCAGTGTGGGATACTGGTGGAGGTCGCCGAGCCAACGTGCCTCCGGCAGCTAGACCGTGTGGCGCGGTACGGTCCGGGGATCTGGCGGCTTCGTGCAGGAAGCGCCGCGTCGTCGCCACCTCGGGTGGCTCGACGATGCGGTACGAGGCCGACCGCCTTCAGCCAGGGCGGGGAGTCGCCGAAAAGAAAAGCCGGTCACTCGGCTTCACGGCCAGTGACCGGCAGGGCGCAGGATTCCCGCTGTGGCGAACACCACAGCGGTACACAACAGAACGACGCATGCCGGGAAGGTTGTTCATCAGGCAGCCGGTGCGGCCGTACCACGTCACGGGGCGGCTCGCGACGGCTGAGAAGCATGTGCCGCGCGCGAGCGGGCACTGTCGCGGATGATGAGTAACTGGACCAAGGGAAAAGCGCACGGGAGGGTCATTCACGAGCCAGCGAACGCGGCCATCCGCCCGTCGTCCGGACACGACCACGACAGCGCGTAGCGACATCGTGGGGGTAGTGACCGGGGGTGAGCGGGCGGTTCGCGGTAGGTGGCTGCGCGGGGACGGCAGCGATGACGGCTACGTCGCCGAGGTGATACAGCCTTACCGGTGAACACAGGCAGGGGGTGTGTGGTCACCGCCGAAATCGGGCGGTGGGCGCATGCCTCGCACGGGACGCAGAAAGGTGCCCCTGAGCGGCCGCACCTGGAGACACGTCGACACCGCGGTGTCGACAGCCAGGTGCGCCCGGGGGCGGAGGAGACACATGACGAACACGGAAGGTCCCGCCGAGACGACTGGCGGGGATACCGGCACACCTGCGTCCGATTGGGCAGCGACGCTGCCTCAACGGATCAGGGTGCACGCACTGGCGAAGCAGCTCGGCTCGACCAGCAAGAAGGTGCTCGGCACGTTGAGTGAGCTCGGGGAGAGCGCACGCAGCCCGCAGTCGAGCGTATCCCGGGAGGTGGCCGTCCGGGTCGCCGAAGCGGTGGGTACGCCCGCGGCAGCAGCGGGCACGGGCGCCCAGCCGATCGGGCCCGGCTCCACGGCCGCCACGGACGAGGCCGCCGGTGACGCACCGGAGCAGTCAGCCGAGCCGGAGCAGTCAGCCGAGCCGGAGCAGCAGCCTGCTGGTGGCTCCGCTCCACAGGCACCCCAGTTCACCCCGCCGCCCCCGGTCTTCCTGCCACCGGAACCCGCACCGCAGCCGGCACCGGAACCGGCTGGGACCGCCGGCACCACGGAGGCCCCCGAGCAGGACCCGGCCACCGAGGTCACGGAGGCGGTCGAGGACGGGACGGGCACCGCGGGCACATCCGAGGGCGCTTCCGGCGACGCTGGAGACGACGACGCCGCAGCGAAACGCAGGCGCAGGCGCGGGCGCCGGGGTCGCGGCCGTGGCAAGGGCGGTGAGGACGAGGCCGGCGGCACGTCCGGTGCCGGTCAGCCCGACGAGCAAGCGGCCACGTCCGGGAAGGCGGCACAGGCCGGCAAGGCCGGACAGAGCGGGCAGGCAGCAGCGGGCGGCTCCAAGGCGGAAGCCTCCGAGTCCGCCGACAACGGGGACAGCCAGCAGGACGACGCCGATTCGGGAGATGGCAGCGGAGCCGACGCCGGGGAGGCCTCCACGCGCCGCCGTCGCAGGCGACGCAGGCGCAAGGGCGGCGATGACGGCGGGTCCGCGGACGATAGCTCGGACAAGCAGTCCGGAAGTGGCGACTCGGACACCGGTGATGACCAGGTGCGGAGTGTTCGCGGCTCCACGCGCCTCGAGGCCAAGCGCCAGCGGCGCAGGGACGGCCGGGAAGCCGGCCGCAAGCGTGCTCCGGTGCTGTCGGAGTCGGAGTTCCTCGCGCGGCGTGAGTCCGTCGAGCGGACCATGGTGGTCAAGGAAAGCGCCGCGGGCGGTAACGGCAAGGGCTCCGGCAAGGACCACCGCACGACCGAGATCGCGGTGCTCGAGGACAACATGCTCGTCGAGCACTTCGTGACCTCGGCGGGGTCGGGCTCGATCGTGGGCAACGTCTACCTGGGCCGGGTGCAGAACGTGCTTCCCAGCATGGAGGCGGCGTTCGTCGATATCGGTCGTGGGCGCAACGCCGTGCTCTACGCGGGGGAGGTCGATTGGGACGCTGCCGGGCTCGAGGGCAAGTCCCGCAAGATCGAGCAGGCGCTCAACACCGGCGACAGCGTGCTGGTACAGGTCACCAAGGACCCAGCCGGTCACAAGGGTGCGCGGTTGACCACCCAGGTCTCGCTTCCCGGCCGGTTCCTCGTCTACGTGCCGGGCGGCGGTGCCACCGGCATCTCCCGCAAGCTGCCGGAGAACGAGCGGCGCAGGCTCAAGGACATCCTCAAGCGCGTGGTCCCGGACGATGCCGGTGTGATCATCAGGACCGCCTCGGAAGGCATCAGCGAGACCGAGATCGAACGCGACGTGCGCAGGCTGCAGGCGCAGTGGGAGGTCATCAAGGAGAAGTCGCAGAGCGCGCGCGGTTCCTCCGGCAACAAGGGCGGCGCACCGGCCCTGCTGTACGAGGAACCGGACATGCTCATCAAGGTCGTGCGTGACCTGTTCACCGAGGACTTCGGCAAGCTCGTCGTACAGGGGTCGGTGGCCTGGGAGACGGTGGACGCCTACGTGCAGCACGTGGCGCCGGACCTCACCGGCAGGCTGGAGCGCTATGTCGGCAGCGGGGATGTCTTCGAGGACTACCGCATCCACGAGCAGATCACCAAGGCGCTCGACCGCAAGGTATGGCTTCCCTCCGGGGGCTATCTGGTCATCGACCGCACCGAGGCGATGACGGTGATCGACGTCAACACCGGCAAGTTCACCGGATCGGGCGGCAACCTGGAGGAGACGGTCACCCGGAACAATCTGGAGTCCGCCGAGGAGATCGTCCGGCAGCTACGGCTGCGGGACATCGGCGGGATCATCGTGATCGACTTCATCGACATGGTCCTGGAGTCCAACCGTGATCTGGTGCTGCGCAGGCTCACCGAATGCCTGGGCAGGGACCGGACCCGCCACCAGGTCGCCGAGGTGACCTCGCTCGGGTTGGTCCAGATGACCCGTAAACGGATCGGCACCGGCCTGCTGGAGGCGTTCTCGCACTCGTGCGAGCACTGCAAGGGGCGTGGTGTCGTCGTCGGTACGGAGTCCCACGCTCACGGCGGACCACCGCCGGACGGGAGCCGGCAGGGCAAGCAGCGCGGCAAGCGCAAGGGCGAGGACACCTCGCGAGGGGACAGAGGAGACAGAGGAGACAGAGGAGACACGGCCCCGGCGGAGCAGACGGGACGGCAGCGGAAGTCCGCGGCCTCGGCCGTGCACGCGATGGCCAGCGCCTCCAAGGCCGCCGCGGACAAGTCCGGGAGTGCCCCAGCGAGTGGCCCAGCGACCGGCCCAGCGAGCGGCTCCACCAGTGGCCAGACCAGTGACCCCACCGGTGGCACGGACAGCACGGCCGCGCACGAGGGCGTTGCAGGCGCTGAGGGCCCGGCCGGTACCGGACCGTCGGCCGTTGCGGAGGCGACGACGACGTCCGCGGAGGCGAGCGCACCGGCGCGGCCGGAGGCGCCCGCCGGGGCGGCGGAGGTGACGGGCGCGCACGCCAAGGACGAAACGGCAGCGACGGGCTCGGACACGCAGACCGAAACAGCACAGCCGCCGGCATCCGCCGCGGAGGCGGGCAGTGTGACCGGCGATGACGACGATGTCGCTGAGGTTCCCGCGCCGGCGAAACGTTCGGTGCGCAGGCGCGCGCGGCGTGCTGCCTCCCGGCCGGCCGGACCGCCGGTCGGCGCGTCGACCTCGACGACGTCGGGCCAGGAGGAGAGCTGATGATCGGTATTGGCCCCACCCCGGTGCAACGGCGACTCGGGGTGCCACGTAACCTGTAGGTCGGCCCGCAGTCAGTGCGGGCATCGTGCGCGCCTCGCGGGCGGACGCCCCGGAGCGCACGTTCCCATCCACTGTCGAGCAAGCAGGAGCATCCGTGTCGGCGTACGCGATCGTCAAGACCGGCGGCAAGCAGTACAAGGTGGCTGTCGGCGACGTCCTCGATATCGAGAAGCTCGAGGGCAAGCCGGGTACCGAACTCACCTTCCCCGCGGTGCTCGTGGTTGACGACGGCGCTGTCACCACGGACGCTGACGCGCTCGCGAAGGTCTCGGTTACCGGCAAGGTCGTCGAACAGACCAAGGGCCCCAAGATCCGCATTCACAAGTTCAAGAACAAGACCGGATACCACAAGCGGCAGGGTCACCGTCAGCGGCTGACCCGCGTCGAAGTCACCGGCATCAACAGCTAGGTAAGGAACCTGACGAGCCATGGCACACAAGAAGGGCGCATCCAGCTCGAAGAACGGGCGCGACTCCAACTCCAAGCGGCTCGGGGTCAAGCGCTTCGGTGGTCAGGAAGTGCACGCGGGCGAGATCTTGGTGCGTCAGCGTGGCACCAAGTTCCATCCGGGCGCGCATGTCGGGCGCGGTGGCGATGACACGCTGTTCGCGCTGTCCGCAGGCTCCGTGCACTTCGGCCAGAAGCGTGGCAGGAAGACAGTCAACATCGTTCCGGGTGAGGACTGACCCCGACCATCGGGCGGGGACCCGAAGGTTTACAGCATCCTCAAGGGGCGGGACCGAACGCGCTTCGGCCCGCCCCTTACGCTGTGTTACAGCGGTCGCGCAGCGAACGGTGCCACGAGGCGTCGTGGCCGCGGCGGGGTAGCGCGAAGCAGGAGAGGCAGAAGTCATGGCCCGGTTCGTTGACCGTGCGGTGATACATCTCACCGCCGGCAAGGGCGGCAACGGCTGCGCATCGATCCGCAGGGAGAAGTTCAAGCCGCTCGGCGGGCCGGACGGCGGCAATGGCGGCAATGGCGGTGACGTGGTCCTCGTGGTCGACCCGGGCGTGCACACGCTGCTCGACTTCCACTACCGGGCACACCTGCGAGCCGGTAACGGTAAGCAGGGCCAGGGCAGTAACCGTGCGGGTGCGGCAGGCAACTCGCTCGAGCTGCCGGTACCGGACGGCACGGTGGTGCTCACCGAGGACGGTGAGGTGCTGGCCGACCTCGTGGGGGCCGGAACCCGGTTCGTCGCCGCGCAAGGCGGGCGCGGCGGGCTCGGTAACGCGGCACTGGCCTCCCGGGCGCGCAAGGCGCCGGGGTTCGCGCTGTTCGGGGAAGAGGGCGAGGCGCGCGACCTGGTGCTCGAGCTGCGCTCGGTCGCCGACGTGGGCCTGGTCGGCTTCCCCTCGGCTGGCAAGTCCTCGCTGATCTCGGTGCTCTCGGCAGCGCGACCGCAGATCGCCGACTACCCGTTCACCACGCTCGCCCCGAACCTGGGTGTCGTCACCGCGGGCGAGTCGGCTGACGATGGCGCACGGGGGACAGGGACGGTGTTCACCGTCGCCGACGTGCCCGGCCTGATCCCTGGTGCGAGCGCGGGCAAGGGGCTCGGCCTGGACTTCCTGCGGCACATCGAGCGGTGTGCGGTGCTGGTGCACGTGGTGGACTGCGCGACGTTCGAACCGGGCCGGGACCCGGTGTCGGACGTCGACGCGCTCGAGGCGGAGCTCGCCGAGTACACCCCGCAGCTGGGTGGCGACCTGGCCTCGCGCCCCCGGGTGATCGTGCTGAACAAGGTGGACGTACCGGACGCCGCCGAGCTGGCCGAGCTGGTGCGCCCGGACCTCGCCGCGCGCGGTTACGAGGTGTACGAGGTGTCCACGGCCACGAGGCAGGGGTTGCGGGAGCTGAGCTTCGCGCTGGGCAGGCAGGTCGAGCAGGACCGTGCGCAGCAGCCACCCGCCGAGCCGAAGCGCGTCACGCTGCGGCCCAAGCCCGTGGACGACACCGGGTTCACGGTGGAACGCGACCCGCAGGACCCGGAGGGGTTCGTGGTGCGCGGCCGGCGACCGGAACGGTGGATCGCCCAGACCGACTTCGACAACGACGAGGCCGTCGGCTACCTGGCGGACCGGCTGGCCCGGCTCGGCGTGGAGCAGGAGCTCGCCAGGCACGGGGCCGTTCCGGGGTCCCCGGTCACGATCGGCGGGGTGACCTTCGAGTGGGAGCCGTCGACTCCGGCCGGCGTCGCCGCCAGGCTGGGCGACCGGGGGGCCGATGCGCGGCTGTCCGATCATCCCAGGGTCACGGCCGCGGAACGCAAGCATGCTCGTGACCTGCGCCGTAGCGGGGAGCAGGATCCCGAGGAGGACGGCGGCGCGAGCGGGGAGGAACACGTGTGACCTCCTCCGACGTCCGCAACGACATCGCCAACGCCAGGCGCCTCGTCGTCAAGGTCGGGTCCTCGGCACTGACATCCACGGAGGACGGCCTCGACACCGCACGTCTCGACGCGCTCGTGGACGCCGTCGCGGCTCGGGTCGCGGGGGACGTCCAGGTAGTGCTTGTCTCGTCCGGGGCCATCGGGGCCGGGATCGCCCCGCTCGGGCTGCGAGGCCGTCCCGAGGACCTCGCTACCCAGCAGGCCGCCGCGAGCGTCGGGCAGCTCGCGCTGGCGCACGCCTACGCCGAGTCGTTCGCCAGGCACAGCCTCACCGTGGGGCAGGTGCTGCTGACATCGGACGACGTCGCCCGCCGTGCGCACTACCGCAACGCCCAGCGGACGTTCACCCGCCTGCTGTCGCTGGGTGCGGTGCCCGTTGTCAACGAGAACGACACGGTGGCCACCGAGGAGATCCGTTTCGGCGACAACGACCGGTTGGCCGCGCTGGTGGCCCACCTGATCGGGGCCGAGGCGTTGGTGCTGCTCTCCGACGTGGACGCGCTCTACGACGGTGACCCGCGCAGCGGCAGCACCCGCAGGGTCGAGGAGGTGACCAGCGTCACGGACGTGGCGGAGCTGGAGATCGGCAGGTCCAGCTCCGGCCTGGGCACCGGAGGGATGGTGTCCAAGCTCGCCGCCGCGCGTACCGCCGCGGCTGCCGGGATACCCGTGTTGCTCGCCGGGGCGCTCGACGCGGTACGTGCGCTGGAACGTGCCGATGTCGGGACCGCCTTCGAGGCCGCGGACTCCAGGCTGTCGGCGCGCCGTTTCTGGCTCGGCTACGCGGCAGGTGTCACGGGTCGGCTGCACCTCGACGACGGAGCAGTGGCGGCGGTTGTCGGCCGCCGCCGCTCCCTGCTCGCCGCCGGGGTGACCGGTGTGGACGGTGACTTCCTGGCAGGCGACGTCGTGGAGCTGGTGGATCCGGCGCAGGGCGTGGTGGCGCGGGGCGTCGTGGCGTTCGACGCGGGAGAGCTCCCGGCGATGCTGGGCCGCACGAGCGAGGAGCTGCCCGAACACCTGCGGCGCGAAGTGGTGCACGCCGATGACCTCGTACCTATCACGCGATCGATACATGATGTGACGTAAGTCACTATTTGCCTTGTATCATGTTCCCATGCCGGGCTCGTCCCGCAAGTGCACCGACCTTCGCGGGGGAGGTTCGGTGCCCGGTGGCGGTGCGTCGCCGGCGTGGGCGGTGCGCGGAAGCGGGCACCTCACGGGGAGTCGCGGGTGCTGCCCGCGCACCGCCTGCGAACGGGTGATCTCGCTCCCGTACGCTGCTGAGGTATGCCAGCGCGGCGTCGAATCGGAATCATGGGCGGGACCTTCGACCCCATTCATCACGGGCACCTCGTCTCGGCGAGTGAAGTGCAGTCGCGGTTCGGCCTGGACGAGGTCATCTTCGTGCCGACCGGACAGCCGTGGCAGAAGGTGGGACGTGTCGTCAGCAATGCCGAGGACAGGTACCTGATGACGGTGATCGCCACGGCCTCGAACCCGGTGTTCTCGGTGAGCAGGATCGATATCGATCGGGGCAGCGAGACGTACACCGTCGACACGCTGCGTGAGATGCGGCAGATGTACCCGCGGGACGAGCTGCTGTTCATCACCGGGGCCGATGCCCTCGAACAGATCCTGACCTGGCGCAACGTCGAGGAGCTCTTCGAGCTGGCGCACTTCATCGGTGTCACCCGGCCCGGCTACGATCTCAACGACCACCACCTCCCGCACGGCAAGGTCAGTCTGGTCGAGGTCACGGCGATGGCGATCTCGTCGACATCGTGCAAGCAGCGTGTGTCGCGTGGGGAGCCGGTGTGGTATCTCGTGCCGGACGGGGTCGTGCGCTACATCGACAAGCGCAAGCTCTACCGTGGTGACTCGTGATGCGCTGCCGGGCGGACCTCGGCGAGCGCTCCGCCGGGTCGAACCGGAACCTCCGGCACGGTGCCCGTCGCGCCGGAGGCTGACGGGCGATCGGCGCGGTCGGGTCGCTGCCGGTAGGCTCGGACGAGTGCCCGGGGCGGGTTCCGTGCGCAGGGCAGCAGGAACACGGTGTGAGGAGTGAGAGTGACAGCGACGTCGGACGCACAGCGGATCGCCGAGACCGCCGCTCACGCGGCGGCGGACAGGAAGGCATCCGACATCGTCGTGCTCGACGTTTCCGAGCAGCTTGTGATCACCGACCTGTTCGTTATCGCCTCCGCGCCGAACGAACGCCAGGTCGGCGCGATCGTGGACAATATCGAGGAGAAGCTGCGCGAGGCCGGGAGCAAGCCGACCCGCCGCGAGGGCGCGCGCGAGGGCCGCTGGGTGCTACTGGACTACGTGGACGTCGTCGTACACGTACAGCACGATGAGGAGCGCTCGTTCTACGCCCTTGAGCGCTTGTGGAAGGACTGCCCGCAGATCGAGATCGCGGGTCTGGTGCGAAACGAGGCCGGCGAGGAGCCGTGAGCGCGACCGACCAACCGGAGGAGGGGACGGCCCCACCTGCGGGGCCGGGCGCCGGTGGCCTGCGCAGGCTGGTGCTCTGGCGGCACGGTGAGACCGAGTACAACGCCGCCGGGCGCATGCAGGGCCAGATCGACACGGAACTGACGCCGGTCGGGTGGGACCAGGCGCGGTTCGTGGTGCCCCGCCTGGCACGTTTCGCGCCCGATCTGGTGGTCTCCTCGGACCTGCGCAGGGCCAACGACACCGCGACCGTGTTCACCGAGGCCATCGGAGTGGGGCTGCAAGTCGACAAGCGGCTGCGGGAGACACATCTCGGCCAGTGGCAGGGACTCACCTCAGCCGAGGTCGACGAGGGCTGGCCGGGGGAACGGCAGCGCTGGCGTTGGGACGCGTCCTGGTCACCGCCCGGGGGCGAGTCGAGGGAGGACGTCTCCGAGCGCGCCTACGAGGTGGTCGCCGAGCTGCAGGAGAGTCCCTACGCCGCGGTGATGCTGGTCGCCCACGGCGGCCTCATCGTGGCGCTCACCGCGCGCCTGCTCGGGCTGCCGCTGTCGTTGTGGCCGATCTTCACCGGTATCGGTAACTGCCACTGGGTCGACCTCGGCCGGGACCGTGGGCAGTGGCGGTTGCTCGCGTACAACGCGGGCCCGGAATGACGTCTCGGCGGATTCTCGTACTCGGGGATTCGTTGACGTTTCACGGCCCCGACCGCGCGTATGCCGCCGACGAACCGCGGCTGTGGCCGAACGTGGCCGCCCGCGATGTCGGCGGTACCGCCGACATCGTCGCGCGCAGCGGGTGGACCGCGCGGGACGCGTGGTGGGCGCTGATCAGTGACCCCAGGGTCTGGGCGGACCTGCGACGGGTCGACGCGGTGGTGCTCGCGGTCGGCAGCATGGACGCGTTGCCGTCCCCGTTACCGACCTACCTGCGTACCGGGCTGCGCTACCTGCGCCCGGACGGGTTACGGCGCGCGACGCGCGTGGCGTACCGGTCGGTGCAACCGCGCCTGGCCGTGGCGTTGCGCGGCAGGCCCGCGGCCCTGCCGACGAAGCTGACCGTGCGGTACCTCGACCGGTGCACCAGCGCGATGCGCGTGCTGCGGCCCGGTATGCCGATCCTCGGCATCGTGCCCGCGCCGCACCACGCTCCCTCGTACGGCTACGTGCACGCCGTGCGTGACGCCACGTCGCGAGCGGTGGCCACATGGGCCGAGCGCGCAGAGGTACCCCTCGTCGACCTGCCTGGTCTGATCGGCGACCACGTGCGTCGCGGTCAGGGCAACCCGGACGGCATGCACTGGGGCTGGGACGGCCACGAGATGGTGGGAGCCGCGGTGGGGCGGCTGCTGGCCAGGGAGATCGGTGTGCCCGATCCGTCCTGAGTGCTGGTTCCGCCCGCTTCCTCCCGGGCCGGTGCGGATGCGGCGACCACGGGTGCCCCGACCGTTCCCGGCCTCCAGCGCCGGCTACTAGGCTCACCACGTGCCGGTCGCCGTTGTTACTGACTCCACAGCCCACCTGCCAGCGGAGCTCGCGGAGCACCATGCCATCACGGTCGTGCCGCTCTACGTGCTCATCGACGATGCGTCCTGGCTGGACGGGCACGATATCGGCTCGGCCGAGCTGGTCGCGGCGCTGCGGCGGAAGAGCACCGTCACGACGTCCATGCCCACGCCGGAGGAACTGGCCCGCGTGTACCGGCAGGCCCTGGACGGTGGTGCGGACGCGGTGGTTTCGGTGCACATCTCCAGTGAGCTGTCCGGGACGTGGGGTGCGGCTGTCCGCGCGGCGGGCGAGGTCGATCCGGATCGGGTCCGGGTCGTGGACGCGCGCACCACGGCGATGGGGCTGGGCTTCGCGGCGATCGCGGCGGCGCAAGCCTCCGCTGCCGGGGAAGACGCCGAGGGCGTCGAGGCCGCCGCGGTGTCGACGTCGGACCGGTCTCGCACGGTCTTCGCCGTCGAGACGCTCGAGTACCTGCGCAGGGGCGGCCGCATCGGCTCCGCGGCGGCGTTCTTCGGGACCGCGCTCGCCGTCAAACCGCTGCTGCACATCGAGCAGGGCAGGATCGTGCCGTTGGAGAAGGTGCGCACCATGGGAAGGGCGGTCTCGCGGCTGGTGGACCTCGCGGCCCAAGCGGCGGGCGCGGGGCGTGTCGAGCTCGCCGTGCACCATCTCGCCCGCCCGGAACGCGCCGAGCAGGTGGCCCGGCAGCTCCGTGAACGGCTGCCGAACGCGGAGCGCTGTGTGGTCACCGAACTCGGCGCGGTGATCGGTGCGCACACCGGCCCCGGCGCGCTCGGTATAGTCGTGCAGCGCCACGAGGACCGCTGAATGACGCTCTCAGCCCACGAGATGGACTAAAGCGTCATTCAGCGCGGGCGATTGTCGGCGAATGCGGCGTGCGCGGAAGATGATCATGCTAAGGTTCGATCCGCGCCGCGCCGAGTGGGGAGCTTCTCGCGGATCGATCCGGCGGATGTCCGTCGCCTGCGGGCGTTTCCAGCATCGAGCCGGGGTAGCGCCAGCACGGGTATGCATGGTGGAGGGCTTGTGGTCGATATCAGCGTGAGTATCACGGGGCTCGCACGGTTGGGCGATGACCTCGATCGTGTCGTCGAGGATATCGACGACGCGACGGCCCGGCTGTCGCAGCACGGCGCGGGCTATATGGGTACCGGCGAGGGCGCGCTCGGTCCGCGGGAGCTGAACGACGCTGCGAACGACTTCCAGGATGACTGGGAGGACGGTCTCTACAAGATCAACAAGGCCCTCGACGGCGTGCGGAAGGGCCTCGAGGACGCCAGGCAGACCTACGCGGAGTTCGAGCAGGAACTCTCGTCCAGCCTGGACGAGACGGCCGCGGGATTCGGCTGACGGTACGTGTGCGGCATGTCCATTGATCCGACGACGGTACGGGCCTGACGCCGGCACCGTACCAGTGAGCACGAAACGCGGAGCAGTATGACTCTTTCGCCCGGGCAGCGTCCTCATGGAACGCCACTCGACGTAGATGACTACCCCGGGATCGGGTTCGACCCGGCGCACGGGGATGTGGGTGTGGTCGGTGAGCTCGCACGGCAGATTCTCGACACGGCCGAATGCGCCGGACGCGCCTACGACTCGTTGAGCTCGATCGTTCGCGGCCGCGAGGGCGTGTGGTGTGGGGAAGCCGCGGACGCCTTCACCGAGAGATTGGACGATCTGCCCGGCTACCTCGACAAGGCGCGCGAATCACTCGAGAAGGCGGGCAACGCGCTGGACGTCTGGGCGGACCAGCTCCGTGGACACCAGCGCCGGCGTGCCGAGATCGAGCGCGCGATACAGGACCTGCTTGGCAAGCTTGACATCGCCAACGACGACGTCAGGCGAACGTGGCACGACTGGCGGGCGTACCCGCACGACAGCGCGGCCGGCGGGGCGTACGAGAACGCGCGTAGGAAGGCCGACGACCTCGCGGACCGCATCGAGGACCTGCGCAAGGAAGCCAGGGACGATGTGCTGGAGAGCTGGCGCGAGGACGGCAGGCGGTGCGCGGCGGCGTTGAACGATGCCGGAGCGATCGCCCCGGACGTCGGCCGATTCGAACGCTTGGGTGACGCGTTCAAGGATGTGATCGGCGCGGTCGGCGATATCGCGGGCATCGTCGCCGCGGTCGCGGGGCTGCTCGCGTGTATTCCGGTACTCGCACCGGTCATGGGGCCGGTGGCTCTGGTGGCGGGTGGTGTCGCGCTCGCGGCGAACGCCACCGACATGGCGCTCAACGGCAGCTGGGACGACCCGATGGCCTGGGTCGGTCTTGGTGGCGACGCGCTGGGCATGGTGCCCGGCGTCGGTGCCGCGGTACGCGGGGCCAAGGGTGTCTTCCGGACGGCCGACGCGGCAACCGACGGCGCTCGAACGCTCTCCCAAGGACTCGACGCGGCAGGCAGCCTCCCGACGAACGGCGCCGTCAATGCATCAGGCGGCATGCGCGGTGCGCTCAAGGCCGTCGCGGACGACGCGCTGCCGGACGGCAAGGTCGACGTGGCGGTCTCCGCGCTCGGGGTGCCTGCTGCCGGTGCCGGAGCCAGTGACGACGACACCGTGGACGGCACCGGAAAGGTGTCCGCGGCGATACTCAACGGGATCGGAGCGGCGCGGTGACGGGGGCGACGGGCGAGGTGGGCGGGACCCCTCTCTACTTCTCCGTCCCCGAGGTCTTCCAGGAGATCGATCTGGACGGTGACCCTGCGGAGCGTGTGCGGCGCTCCTTCGCCCGGTTCACCTCGACGTTGCGGGGAGCGACGCCGGAACAGTGCGGCAACCTCGTCCTGCAACAGGAAGTCATGATCGGTGAGCTGCGGGAACAGGGTGCGATCTATGCCGCCACCTGCCTCGTGCGTTCGGAGACCGAACCCCCGCGGCTCAGCACGGCCCAGCTCACCGTGTGCGTGCGGGAAGCCAACCTCGATGCCGAGCAGCCGTTGATCGCGGTCGCGGACGGCCTGCGGATGCCCGGCTCGCCGCGTGAGGTGGCCTTCGCCGAGTTCCCCGCGGGTCGGGCGGTACTGGTCGGCGAAGAGGTCGACGTGCACCTGCCGTACACGGTGGACGGCCGGAGCCGACCGCGGTCCCACCGGGTACGGCAGGCCCAGGTCGTCCTGCCGTTACCGGGCAACCGGAAGATCGCCGTGTTCGGGATATCGAGCCAGTGCCTTCCGGAATGGAGCTACTACGCTGCGGTGCTGAACGATGTCGCGCACAGCGTGTCGTTCACGGCGCCCTCGGAGGACGGTGGCTCGCCGATCGCGGCCGTGCTCGGCTGAGCCGGCGGTAGCGGGCAGCGCGATGTGCGACAACGGCAGGAAGGTGAGGTTGTGGAAGCGGTCCTGACCGTCCTGGGTTTCGCGGTCCTACCAGCGATCGCCCTGTACGGCTATATCGACAGGTACCGGCTGCGTAGGCGGTCGCTGCGGGCGGGGCTCGCCGCGTTCGAGGAGCAGTACCGACCGTCGGGGTGCGCGGTGGACGTGGCGTCGTGTTACCCGCTCTCCGAACACATGGTCAAGGAACTGGCGGCGAGCCGCGGGTTGCGCTACACGGGGCGTGCGCCGGGACACCGGCGCCTCGGCCCCATGGGTTTCGCGCCGGACCGGGCCGGGTGACGGGATGCTCTACACAGTGCTGCTCGGCGTGGCAGTCACGCTGAACGCGGTGTCTCTGGGTGCCCTGTTCCATCTCGGTGCCACCGGACGTGACGGTGGCGTGCGGGCACGCCGGCGTGCCCGCACGCGGCAGCTGGAGTCGCTGTGGTCGGTGCACGGCCAGGCACAGGGTTCGCTCCTGGAGCTCGACCGGGTCGCCTACCGGGAGGTGCCCAGGTACGAGTTGATCGAACTGCTCGGCAGGCAGGGGTGGCGCTACGTCGACGAGCACGTCGACGCGAGCGTGTGGCGGTTGCGCTTCCGCAGGGCCGCACCGGCGGAGGCGGGAGGCGCGGTCGATGCGCGGACACGGTTGCGCGACGAGCTCGCCGCCGCGCGTCCGGGCGTGAACGGCACGTACTGGCTCGACGTCAACGACTACATCAACGTCCCGGCCGAGGAGATCGGCGCGTACGTACACGCCGCCGGCTGGCAGGTGTGCGGGACGGCGTTCGACGCGCCGCGCAACGGCATGATCATCAAACCGGAGGGGGTTGCCGCGGTCCAGCCGAGCGACGGCGCGTTTCTCGAGGGGCGCGGCCCCGGATCGGGATCCACAATGGCCGGACCCGGTGACGCGGGCGGGTTCGATGCGCTGCGTTCGTACCGGCGTGTGGCCGACCGCGCCGCCGAGCTGCACCGCAGGCTGGGTTTCGATCCGCTGGACGAGACGAACCTCCGGCGCGTCCGCGAGCGGTACCTCGCCTGGCAGAAACGGATCAAGATCCTGGCGAACGTGTCGGCGCTGTCCTTGCTCGTCGTGGTGACTCCTCCGCTGGCCTGGCTGCTGTACGGGCACTTCGACGAGAGCCTGCACATCGTGTTCGCGGTGAGCGGGATCGCCGCGGTTCCCTGCCTTGCGTCGCTGATCTGGTGCCTGATCCTGGTCAAACGGCGCAACGACGAGCTCGGCCCCGCGATGCGCGCCTACCAGGAGCTGCGGAACATGGCATCCGACCACGCCCAGCTCGCACACTGGTTTCGTGCTGAATGACGCTGTCAGGCCGTCTCGTGGACTGACAGCGTCATTCAGCACATGTCCACGGGGTGGGGGTTGTCCACAGGCGCGGCGGAAGCCGATGGGTAGCGGGCCGGGCGCGGCCTACTGTCGTGCCCGTGCCCGAGATGACAGCAGGACCGTCGCCACGTACGCCCGCGCAGTCCGAGCTGGCCGCAGAGCGGTTGGCCGCACTGACCGGCAGGCCCCCGCGCCGGGACCCGGCAGGTACGCATGCCGACGCCGCGACAGCACTCGTCACCCCACGGATGCCGGGCAGGCTCGCGCTCCTGGTGTCGCGATGGGCGACGCGGTCGCGGCAGCGCTGGATACCGTCCGGCTCCCGGGAACGGAACGGGGACAGGGCCGGGCAGGCACCGGGAGGGAGCGGTTCCGCCGACGCCGAGCCGCCGCGCTCCCGCCCGCGGCGCCCGTCGGTCCTGGTCGTGCTGCTCCCGGTCGTGGCCGTCGCGGGGGCGCTGAGCGTGACAGCGTGGGCCCTGTCCGGCGGCCAGGAGCGCCAGGAGCACGTTCCCGCGCACGTCGAGTCCCGGCCAGGCGAGTCCGGGCCCGGCGAGGTCGGGCCCGGCGAGGTCGTGGGTGATGGTCCTGCGGAGGTAGTACCGACCTCGCCTGCACGGACTCCAGAGGACCGCGACGCGCGTGCGGGCGGGGACGAGCCCCGGGACGGCGCGGCCGACCTGGTGATCAGTGTGGTGGGGGAGGTCGCCGAGCCGGGACTGGTCACCGTGCCAGCCGGGTCACGTGTCGCGGACGCCGTCGCGGCTGCCGGAGGCGAGGAAGCCGGTGCCGACCTCATGGACATCAACCTGGCGCGGCAGCTGACCGACGGTGAGCAGATCTACGTCGGGGTGCCCACCCCGCCCGGCATGGGGCCGGAACCGAGCGCTCCCGGACGGCGGACGGCGGGCCAGGAATCCGGCCCGGTCCACCTGAACGGCGCGAGCACCGCCGGGCTGGAGACCTTGCCGGGCGTCGGAGAGGTCACCGCGGGCCGGATCGTGGAGTGGCGTGAGCGCCATGGTGAGTTCACCACCGTCGAGCAGCTGCGGGAGGTTCAGGGGATCGGGGAGAGCACGTTGGACAGCCTGCGGGACAGGGTCACCGTGGAATGATCGGCGGTCCTGCCGCCGCGGACGCCCCGGATCACACCGCGCAGGACTTCCGGCTGGTCCCCGCAGCCGGCACGATCTGGTTGGCCGCGCTGCTGGGGCTGCGGATCGCGTGGTGGTGGGCCCTGGTGTGTGGCGCACTCGCCGCGATCGTGGCCGCCGCCGTGCTGGCTCGACGTCCCCGGCACGGGAGGGCCGTCGCGGGGGCCGTCGCGCTGCTGCTCGCCGGCGCGCTGAGCGCCGTGCTGCTCGGCATCCGGCTGCACGGGGCGACACACGACTCCCTGCACGCCGAGGCCGAGCGCTCCGCGACCGTCCACGCGCGGGTCACCGTCCGCGAGCGGCCCCGCCCCGTCCGGTCCGGCAGCGCGGCGCACCAGCGGAACGGAACCGGGACAGTGCTGCTCACTGCTCAGGTGGAGGCCGCGGTCGTGCACGGCGAGCGGCTGGACAGCACGGGGCGCGTGGTGCTGCTCGCGCCTGCCGAGCACTGGTCACGGCTACTGCCCGGACAGACGGTCGCCCTCTCCGGTGCCCTCGCGCTGCCGCGGGACGGCAGGCTCGCGGTCGCGACGGTTCGTGTGCCCGGCGATGTGCCTCCAACCACGCTCAGCGACGCACCCTCCTGGCAGCGGGGTGGCGCCGCGCTGCGCCGTGACCTGCGAGCGGCGAGCTCGGTACTGCCCGAGGACGCGGCAGGGCTGCTCCCGGGACTGGTGGTCGGGGACACCTCCGGCCTGCCTCGCCGCGTGCTCGACGAGTTCCGCGCTGCCGGGATGTCGCACCTGGTCGCCGTCTCCGGTATGAATGTTTAGAATACAGATGTGACTACAGCGCGGGAAGGGGTGGTTCGCGTCGGGCACTACGCCCGCGCCAGCCACCAGAACGAGCTCTCGGTCGATTCGCAGCTCAACGCCACCCAGCAATGGGCCGACCGCGAGGGGTGGCACACTGTCTTCAACCGCCGTGATGACGGCGTGTCCGCCTCCCGATATCGACGAGGCCGCGACCGCGAGGAGTGGCCGCGCGTAATGGAGTCGATCGAGGCTGGCGAGATCGACGCGCTGCTGGTGTGGGAGATCAGCCGCGCCTCGCGCGACCGACGCGTATTCGCGGCGTTGTTCGCAGCATGCGAGGAGGCCGGGGTCAAGCTGGGTATCGGTGGCCGGCTGCACGACCTCCACGACCCGGACGACGCGTTCATCCTTGACCTGACTGCGGCGCTTGCGGTGCGGGAGTCAGGCGTCACCAGCAAGAGGCTCAAGCGCAACCTGCATGCCAAAGCCGTGGCAGGTAACCCGCACGGAAAGTGGAAGTTCGGATACCGGCGCGTCTACGACGAGCACACTCGCGAGCTGCTCCGTCAGGAGATCAACGAAGACGAGGCGTGGATCGTGCGCGAGATCGTGCAGCGCTGCCTCGAGGGTGAGCCGACCAGCCGCATCGCGGATGATTTGAACCGGCGCGAGGTGCCGACGCCAGAGATGTTCCGCCGCGAACGGCTCGGGCTGGAGTACCAGCAGTACAAGTGGGTGCGCACGCAGATTCGACGCATCGCCATCGACCCGTACTACGCGAGCCAGCGCGTGCACCACGGGCAAGTCGTTGCGGATGGCACTTGGCCGCGCCTGGTGGCCGACCGTGACCACGAGGTGCTCGTGGCGAAGTTGAACGACCCGACCCGCCGGACGACTCGTGACTACACGCCGAAGCACCTACTGGTCGGAATCGCGCTATGTGGATTCGTGTTCGACGACGGACAGGTGTGCGACGCGCGGATGCACCGCATCAAAAACCGTGGCTGCCCGTCATATATCTGCAGTGTCCGCTACCACGTGTCGCGGCAGCAGGCGAAGTCGGACGCGTTCGTCGAGGAAACGATCCTGCGCAGGTTCGAGCGCTCCGATGCCGCTCAGCTGTTCGCCCCACCCGAGAATGGCGAGGAGTATCAGCTCGCTGATGAACTGCGTACGCTCGAGGCTCGCCTGGAGTCGTTCGCCGATCAGGCGGCCGACGGCAGCATCAGCCCGGATTCACTAGCCAGGATCGAGGCGAAGTTGCAGCCACGTATCCGCGAGTTGCGCGAACAGCTTCGCCCCAAAACGGTCTCGTCGGAGGTCACGGAGCTGTTGCAGGCGAATAGCCCCCGTGAGTTGTGGGACCGGTGGCCACTGCACAAGAAGCGCGCGGCCATCCGAGCTGTGTGCACGGTACGGATTCTGCCGAAGGTCCCGGGCTCGGACGTGAAGAAGTGGGACCCGAGTCGGATCACCTTCACCTGGCACTAGCGTATGCGGATCAAATAGATCACCCCTGTGACGTGGTCGGGTACGTTGACTTCGACTGGAGCTTTGCCCGGTCCGGAGCGTTGACCGTCATCTTCGTCCTCGCTCGTCTCGTCTGGTGGGTTCTCTGTCTGCGAGTCGGGCGACTCTTCAACTTGCTCATTCGACGATGGTTCGCCCGGAGGCGTCTCCTCGACAGGTTCCGGCTCTGGTTCAGGCTGCCGTGACCTTTGCTCGGTGTCCTGCGTCGTCGGGGCTGGCGACGGTTGGGTGGTCCTCGGCTCCTGTCCCTGTGGCGGTGTCTGTGGCCGCGCGGTGGTGCTGCTTGTGGTGGCAGTGATTGTCAGCCGCGGCTCGCGTCGTTCGTCAGCCTCCGGCGGCTCGTTGGTGTCCCTGTCTGGCGTTGTGTACACCAGCCCGGCTGCGATGAGGCCGCTGCACGTCGCGAGAACGGCTGCCGAATGCACCGACCGCACCACGCCGCGCTCCCAACGGCGGCGGTGGCTGGTCTCGTTGAATCGCACGGCTTGCAGGTGAGGATGCCGATACGGCCTTAGATAGTGCCGCTCTCGCAGACCGCGTTCAACGATGTCATTGAGTTCTCGGGCAGCTCGTGCGCGTCTGCGAAGGTAGTATGCGCCCCCGAATACCCCTGCGATCGCCACGAGCCCCACGATCAGGGCAACGTGCATTTCTCCAGACCTAATGGCTCAACCAGGCGAAATGCACGCACTGCAACTGATCCGTTACCCAGATTGCTCTTTCGGTGGGTTATTTGAGCGTTCCTGTAACGCCTTCTTCGCAGCGGCAACCTGGCGACGGTAGTCCCGCAGTGCCCGCAGCTTCTGTGCGCGCGTCGATGACTCGTGGGTCACGATCATCTCTTCCGTCTTGTCGCGGGGGATCATCTCGTCGTCATCAAGATCAGGATCTGCCGGAACCGGTACGCCGCCGCGGAGGATGGCGTCGATGCTGCGGGTATCCCAGCGGAGTGCACGTTCTACCTTGCGTCGGTTGACGGTGCGGAGGTTCCGCTTGCCTGCAGCGGCCTCGTACAGGGTCTGAGTAGATAGTCGTGCGCGCTCGGCGACCTGGTCCCAGGTCAGCTCAAGTTCCCCTCGGCGCTGGTCCATCCACCAGCCGAGCGTGCCCTCGTCGTACGCCATGGGCTCAATCATCGCGTGACTAAACGTTAGCTGTCTAGCTTAGGCAAGGCTAATATTTTCATCGTTCTAGCTGATGATCGCGTTACAGCTAACGTTTAGTCACGTTATCCCTGGTTAAGCCGTTGACACGTGATGAAACGTTATCTAACGTGAGTATCCATGAGGACAGCCAAGGTCGATGGCGACAAGCTCCGACAGGCCCGCGAGCTAGCGGGGTACACCCAGGAGTCCATCGCCAAGCGGCTCGAGCTCAACCGCTCGGCCATCGCGCACTGGGAGAGCACCGACCCCAGTCGGCAGCCGCTCGGACGCCATTTCAAGCGGCTCTGCAAGCTCCTTGAGGTCGATCCGTCCTCACTCCTGCTCGATGAAGGTGATCGCGATGAGGCCGCGTGATGTCGCCGACCAGCAAGAAAGGCCCCAAGCGCAGGAGCCAACGGTGCGACATGTGCCAGGGCAGGGGGAGGGTTCCCAGGGGCAAGAAGGACAGGCGCGAACCGGAGACGACGTGCCCGAACTGTCGCGGGTACGGGGAGATCTGGAATCTCGCCGAGCTCGACTGAGCGACGCCGACTTCGCCTACATCGACGAGATTGTGGCGGACGCCCCGCCGTTCAGCCCTGAGGTGTGGTCCGAGCTGCGGCGCCTGATCGAGCCGGACCTGGTCAAGCGCACGCAGCCGCGTCGCCGCCGGGGTGCCGACGCGGCTGCGTGAACCAGAAGGGAAGTCACGCCAATGATCTTGACCGAGGCCGCAATTTGGACCATGTCACTACTGACCACGTTACTTGCGCTGGGCACTGTGCACTATGCGCGGCATACCCGACAGCACCAACCGTCAGCCGAATCCGCACTCACTCGTGTCGAAGCCGCTAGACAAGCAGTTCGCGATACCGCGGCTCATCGCTCAGGTCGGGTTGGTGATGCCACGTGACGACGATTCGATCTGCGTTGCTGGCCCACGAGCGCGCAAGCAGAAGAGGTTCGGCGCCGTCTGATGCTATCTCGCCGAAGGGGCCAGCTTCTTCCACAATCAATTCCCCTGCGTCGATCTGCACCCCGTACGCAGATTCGGTTCCGCAGTTGATGAGCCGATACCACATATCGCCCGTGTGCTCGAGGCGCCAGACGACCCGGTTGCGTTCGGCATTGTCCAGTTCCTCCGCGCGTCTCGCCTTGTCGATGTCCGCGGTTTCAGCAGCCGCGGTAGCCGATTCTTCTGCAGCCCTAGCCGAACGGTCCGCTGCGAGCTTCTGTCCTCGCGAGTACCAGAGCGCGCCAGCCGAGATCAGTAGAGCGGCGAGCGACACCACGAACCCAGCTATGTCCATTCCGGCATCCAAGCACTGCCTTGGAATCGATCACAAGTAGAAGCGCCCCGGTGCTGCATCACCGAGGCGCGACGCCCACGGACAGAAATGGAGGTCCGATCCGTGGACACGCAACAGAGTACCGGACAACGCAGGAACGTTGGCGAGACGACGGCGGGGACGTTCAGCGAGCCAATCACCGACCTCGGTGAGCTGCGCCGGCCGCCCGAGCAGTATCGCGCGTGGGCTGAAGGTGCCGACGACCGCGACCTCGCCGGGTACGACGCCGCCGGTGTGCCGCCGTACGACGCGGCCACGCAGCCGCTCCTGCATGAGGCGTGGATGTGCGGTTACCGCGACCGGGCGCTGCCCGAGCCGCGTGATGGAGGTGATGACTGATGGGTGGCCGACATCGCAGGGCGCCGGGCCGCCGGCTCGGTCGGATGACGGACCGCGTCGACGGGCGGTCACCGGCCGACGACGGCGCAGGCTGTTCGGTGAGCCTCGTCCGCGCGGCGCTGCTGGCGGTGGCTGCGGTGCTCACTGCGATCGGGCTGCACCTGCTGGCCGGCGCGACGACAGCCGCCGAGCCCGAGGCCGAGCCCATCCCAGGCTCGCCGGTCGTCGAGGTATCCACTGACAGCCCATCGCCGACCGTCATACCGAGGGGGGCGGTCGGCGATGGGTAGCCCACCCCGCACCGCCGGCGACACCGTCGAGGACATCCAGGTCGCCGCGATCACCGGCGGCTGCATCCTCACCGTCATCGTGATCGCGATCGCAGCGATCACCGACGCCTCATGGAAGCTCGCCGAACTCATCGGGCAGGTGTGGCCATGGTGACCGTACAGAGAGGACACCGCGTGCAGGTGCGGCCCGACGTGTACGTCGGCAAACGGCTCGTCGGCCTCTACACGGGCCGAGTGACGCACACCGACACCGCCCGCGACCGGCGGATCGTCTGGATCGCCACCGACCAGTTCGCGCTACCGCTCGTCGTGGCCGAGCACCTGGTGCGCGTTATCAGCGAGGAGGTCACCGCATGACCGACGTAGAACGGTACAAGGCCGCGGCGGACGCTGCGGTCGCGGCGATCGCCCGCATGCGCCGTGAGCTCGGACTCACCGACGCGGACCCGGACGTCGAGGACGTCGTCAGCGACATGCACAACGACGTGGGCCGACTCGTCGCCGAGCGGGATGCGGCACGCGCACAACGAGATCGTGCCGTGGACATGCACGTCGCCACAACCGCCGTGTTGTCGGCGGTGCGGGAGTCGCTCGGATTCGTGGACTACGCCGACGACGAGCGGGTTATCGAGGATGCGCAGCGACTGCACCGCGAGCGCCAGGCGGTGTGCCGCCGGCTCGGAGCTGGCGACGAGGACGCGCACGACGTCGTCGAGCGGCTCATCGACGAGTTCGACGAGGCGCGACGCATCCAGGTCGAGGCGCAAGGAACGGTGAGTCAGCTACGCACCTACATCGCCGCCCTACACGAGGCCATCGGGGTGGCGCCCGACGCCGAGCAGCTCGACGCCGTGCGGCACGCGGCACATCTACGCCAGGCGGCCGAGCGCGCAAGGGGTGATGCGACATGACCTCGCTCTACGTGCTGTTCGGCGCCGTCCTGGTCATGTTGGCCGGACTCGCCGGGCTGCTGCTGTGGCACAAGTACGTCCGGCCGATCCTCGACGACCGCGCCGACGGGCGCGACGTGATCGATCACCGTACCGAGGACGAGCGCGATCCGGCGGCGTGGCTCGACCAGCTAGCTGACGGCGAGCAGCGCCGGAGAGGAGACGACCGATGAGCAACGAGGCATCTACCGAGCGACCTGTGATCGTGGTCGACACCGAGACAACCGGGCTCGACCGTGCCCGGCATGTGCCTATCGAGGTGGCGTGGGTCGACCTCGCCACGGGGCAGGAGAACGCGTGGATCCCGTGGCACACGCGGCAGGACATATCCCGCGCCCAGCCCGAGGCCTTGGAGATCAACGGGTACTACCAGCGGCTCGCTGACGCGCCCACCGACCACGCCGCGCTGATCGCGGCCAAGGACCTACACGAGCGGCTCGGCGGCGCGGTACTGGCCGGCGCGTCTCCGGCGTTCGACGCCGACATGCTGCGCATCCTGTTCAACCGCACCGGATGTACCCCGCTGGAGCCGTGGCACCACCGGCTCGCCGACCTCGCCGCCTACGCCGCCGGCACCCTCGGCATACCAATTAGCGAGCTACCGAGCATGTCCCGCGTATGCGGGCTACTCGGCGTCCAGAACGACGCGCCACACACGGCGCTCGGCGACGCCCGCGCCACCGCCGCGTGCCTGCGCGCGATCGCGGCCCTCCCCGCTCCTGCCTCGGCGGTGCGCGATGAGTGACAGGGGCGACGCGAGCGGAATGGTGTTCGTCGATGGTCGGGAAGCTCTGGCGGCGGTGATCGTCCGTCCGAAGGAGAACGGGGACGGGGTCGTCATCGAGGCCAACGCGCAGGGGATAAGCAAAGCCGAGGCGGCGGAAGTGCTGCGGTACGTCGCGGCCAAGTGGGAGAAGGATGCGATGCGCGATGGGTGAGTTGTACACGGACTACTGCAAGGGCGTTGCCTGCGACTCTCCGCGCTGCGACGAGCGGATAGAGGGCGTCGAGATCCCCAGGCTGGAGGGGAGGGACTACTACACCGATGTCGCCGAGTCGCGCGGGTGGCGGCTATTCGTCGGCCGTGACCGCCGCTGGTACTGCCCGGACTGCGGGCCGCGGCCGGGGCACACGATGCGGCAGCACACCAGCACGTCGGGCGGTGGTGCTCCGTGACCAAGACGCACACCGGCCGGGCCCGTGCCGCTATCCGTGCCAGGCGAGGAGACACCGATGAGTGAATGCGAGCGCTGCGGAGTGACCGTCAGCGACCTGCCGATCGAAGAACTCGGCCTCAGCACCGAGGAAGCCGCGGAAGCGATGTTCGACGAGCACGACGGCCAGACCCTGTGCCAGGGCTGCCTCGGGGGAGGTGACCGATGACTGACCGAGACGTGGTCGAGCAGGCGACATGGGCCATGTGGCGCGCTGACGGCGAGCCCACTGGTGTCGACAAGCGCGGTCCGTACCGGCGGCTCGCCCGCGCGCTTGACGAAGCTGGCCTGCTCGACACACCGCCCGAGCCGGACCACCCGGCGCAAGACCAGCTGTGCTACTGCGTCGGCGACAACCCGCAACCCAACTTCGGGCCGCACTACCACCCCGGTGGCGAGGTGCACGGCGAAACCAGCAAGACCGTGACCGAGCGGCTCACCCGGCTCGCTATCGCGCAGCATGAGAACAAGCTGCTCGGCGACACGCTCATGCGCATCGCCCGCACGGTTGGGGTCGACACGGGCCAGATCAACCACACCGTGGCGTGGACGCACGTCGCGCACCTCGTGCAGGCCCAGCGCGACGAGCTCGACGCGCTGCGGCAGCGTTTCCAGGATCTGCAGGAGGAGCACCGCCGGGCGTGTGAATCATGGGACCGCACGCGCATCCGCCTCGAGGAGGGGGGCGGTGGTGCTCCGTGACTGCGATGCACACCGACCGGTCTCCTGTGCTGGTTGCGCTGCAGCGTGCGGACGCGCGGATGCAGCGGGACGGTCAGGATCCGACGCCGCGGGATGTGATCGAGGCGTTCGCGCAGGCGGCGCAGGCGCAGATGGCGACGCCTCGCCCGGCGGCTGGCGAGGCGTCGCTGGGCGAGGGGGAGGAGTCGCGCGCCGAGCTGGAGCGGCTACGCCGGGCGTACGACGAGCTCGAGGACCAGCTCGTGCGAGTGACCCAGGACCGCGATCAGGTGCGGACGCGTAATGCGACTCTGCGCCGCGCGGCCGACCGGGCTGCGTCGTGGTGGGACGCCGCCAAGGACCTCAATCGCCTGTGGCACGCCGAGGAGGCGCTGCGCGAGGAGGCGGTCGCTCGGCTCGAGGCGGATCGCGACGAGCGGCAGGAACGCATTGTTGCGCTCGCTACGCAGGTAAGCGAACTAACCGCCGAGCAGGACGAGCTGCGGGACGAGAATGCCGCGCTGGCCGACGAGCTGGCGCAGGTGCGCCGGGAGCTGGAGGCCGCGACCGCCGACACCGCCCGGCATCGGCACTTCTACCCGTGGCCGGATCCGTCGCGGCCGCCGGAGCCGTGCGACTGCGGCGCCACATACCCGCGGGACCGCGTCCGCCGCGACGACCCGCGACCCGAGCCGGAGGAAATGTGGGACCGCATCCGTGACGAGCTGGCGGGCTGGGCATGACTGGCAGGGAGGGAGCGAGCGAATGGTGGGGCGAACTGCTCCACACCGTGGACCGGCCGCCGACTCGGTGCCCGGCGTGCGGCCGGTCGGAGCGGATGTGGGTGTACGAAGTCGTGGCGGTGTGGGAGTGCGGCGCCGCGCGCCGGCTGCCGCCGATGCCGAGACCCGCAACGATCCGCGCTGCCAGCGCCGGTCGCTCAGACCGATGAATTCCTGTTTCCCGTCGGGAGACTCGTCCCGCTCCACCCCGAGGAGGTGACCGAGTGGCATTCGTCCCCGCGAAGGTAGGTGAGTGGTTGCGCGGCCTCGCCGAGGATGAGCAGACGGCGACGATCGCGGCGCACCTGGCCGCGTGCCGTGACCGTGGCGCCGCACCGTCCACGCTCGGATCGAAATACCTGCTCCTCACGCGCGTGCAGCGCCAGGTCGGCGACCGGCTGGAGGACGTCGCCGAGCGCGAGCTGCGCCGGTGGTGGCGCGGCCTCGTCGGCCGGGCCCCGTCGACGCGGCGCGGCTACCTCAGTCATCTGAGGACGTTCTACGACTGGTCGCTGCGCGAGGATCTGCGCGAGGACGATCCGACACGGCGGCTCGACGCGCCCCGCGTCCGGGCGAACTTGCCTCGGCCGGCGCCCGAAGCGGCCGTGCGGCGGATGCTGACCGAGCTCGACGGCACCGACGAGTGGCTACCGGTCGCCCTGGCGGTCTTCGCCGGGCTGCGGGTGCATGAGATCGCCCGTGTCGAGCCGCAGCACGTCGAGCGTGACGACGAGGGATACGTGCTGCGCATGCGCGGCAAGGGGAGCAGCGAGTGGCGCGTGCCGATCCCGCCCGAGCTAGCCCGCCGGCTGCGCGCGCTGCCGCCTGACGCGCCGGCCGTGCGCGGTCGCTACGGCCGAGGATACACCGTGGACGGGCTCTCCCACGCCATCAGCCGGATCATGCGCGAGCACGACGTGCCCGGCAGCGCTCACTCCCTGCGCCATCTCTACGGCACCCGCGTGCACCGCCAGACCCGTGACCTGCTCGCGACCCAGCGACTCATGCGGCACGCGAGCCCATCCACCACGTCGGGCTACGCCGCCATGGACGTCACCGCCCTACGCGATGCCACCGAGGCCGTCTGGCACGACCTCGGTACCGACCAGGAAGGACCACGCGATGCCGGAGATTGATCTGACCAGCGACGTACCCGTCGAGTGGGACTGCGGCGCGTGCGGCGCACACCACGTCGTCGAGCCAGCAAACCTACGCCGGCTCCTGCGTCGCTGGCGATTCCAGTGCGCGTTCTGCGGCCGGCGACGCTGGCGCCGCGAGCTGTCGGGCGTCGGCCTCGACAGTCACGGCCAGCTGCTCTGCGCGTGCACGACCTGCCGACCACCCACGGCGGACTAGCGCCGCCCCGAGTCGTGGTGTGCGGCGTCAACGCCACCTGCCGGAGGCTGGGTCCCGGCCGAGACCGGTGGCGAAGGACGGCCATGAACGGAACCCACCCCGCGAGCTGTACCTGCGCCGCACACCACCCCCACACCACGAGGAGCGAGATATGACCACACCGGAGAGAGACACGTGGGCGCCGTGGCGCGACAAGTGCAGCTCGTGCGGCAGGCCGATCGTGTGGGCCGTGACCACGCGCGGCGCGTCGATGCCGGTCGACCCGACCCCGAGCGAGCGCGGCAACGTGCTGATCGCTGACCGCGGCCGCGAGCTCATCGCCGGCGTACTCAATGCGCCTCAGGCGGCCGGCGCCCGCGCCCAGGGTCGCGCTCTGCATACGGCCCACTTCGCCGTTTGCCCCGACGCTGACCGACACCGTAGGAGGAGGCGATGACCGGTCCCGAGCACTACCGCCTCGCCGAGGAGATGCTCGTCATGTCCGACATGGACGTCTGGGCGGGCCGTGTCCACGAGCTGCTCGCGGCTGCGCAGGTGCACGCCACCCTCGCTGCGGCCGCCGCGACGGTCGATGCCCGCGGGGTCGTCGCCTCGGTCGACGAGTGGCGCGCCGTCATCGATTGACCACCACCCAGCAGCCGAGGAGGACCCATGACTGACACCTGGCGGAACAAGGCGCTGTGCCGGCAGTACGACCCGGAGATATTCTTTCCGTTTACCGGCGACGCCGAGCTGCCCAAGCGCGTGTGCGGTTCCTGCCCTGTGCGAGAGCGATGCCTGCGCTACGCGCTCGACACTGGCCAGCGCTACGGCGTGTGGGGCGGACTCACCGAGGACGAGCGACGCCAGTTGCCGCACCCGTCCCGGCCGGACCCCGCTGTCTCCGACACCTTCGAGGCGCACATCGCAGAGCTCATGGACCGCGGCATCACCCCGGGCGAGTCGGCCGCCTACCTCATGCGCCCCGAGCCAGAAGTGCGCAGGATTCGCGATCGCATCCAGAAGCGCCGCTCACGCGCCCGTAGCGAGGGGGTCGGTTGACAACGCACGACCAGGAACACGTCGAACCGCCCCGGCCAGCCGGCCGATTCGAGTGGGAGCGGGTCATGCGCCGCGTCGTGCTGCCCGTGCGCGTGAAGTTTCTCGCCCTCATCCTCGCCACCTATGCCGATCCCGATGGGTCACGAGTGCGACCCGGGCTCGACGTGCTGGCGTCGGTCTCTGGCCAATCCGAGCGCAGCGTGAAGCGCTCTCTGGCCGAGCTGCGCGGGCTCGGGCTCCTCACCGTCGCCCGGCGCGGCGGCGGCCGTGGCGGGCAAGGCCGCACCACCGAGCATCAGCTGACGATCCCCGTCGATCTCCTCGACCGCGTCACCGTTCTCGACCCTGACGAGCGTCCACAATCACAGGCCACTCAGGTGGCCTCCCGATCGAGTTCGTCCACACCGGACGAGCCTGTGGATAACTCCAATCCGGAGGCCACTCAGATGGCCCCTGAATCGGAGGCGGGTGACGCGATTGAGAGGCCACACAGCGACCACCCCGAGGCGATTGGGAGGCCAAAATCAACGATCGGGAGGCCACCTGGGTGGCCTACTACCACCCACATAGACCACCCACCTACCAAGACCATGCGTGTAGAGACCTCCCAAGGTGAGTCGCTTCCGCGCGCGCGAGCACCCGACCACGATCCACAATCCCTGCCCCAAACCGCCTGACTGGAGATCCCACGATGCTCATACTGCTTCTCATCACCGCCCTCGTCGGTTACATCGCCTGGTGTGAACGCCGCGACCTCGGCCTCGGTGTGATCGACCGGGGAGCCACTGACCCCGGCCTGCGCAGCGCGGAGCGGTCCGATGACGTGGGTTAAGCGACAGCCTGCACCGCAGCCACACGAGTGCCCCGTACCGACCCGCAAAGTTCATTCCAGCTTTGCGGCAGACTTCTTCGTCCACGACGGGCAGGTCGGTGACCTGTGGCGCTGCGACGACTGCGGGCGCCTGTGGCATTTCCACCTGTGCATGCTCGCTGACCACGAGGTCAGCAGCCGCTGGATGCCGGCTCACTGGTGGACCCGTGTGCGCTGGCGCCACCATCCCAGGGCCGGATCAGGAGGAACCGACGGCTGACCTCATCGACGTGGTGTGCCGACGTTCCCGCACATCCACACCGAACTCTGCCCCAAACCGGAGAAACCGAGGAGCTCGTGATGCATTCACCACTCACCGTCGCGTTCGAAGTGGTACGACCGTGGCCCCGGCGCGATCGTAGCTTTGACGCCAAGCCCGGCGAGGCGCGCTGGCAGGCCCGCTACAGTCACGCCACATGGCGCCGTCCGTGGCGTGGATGGCGGAGATTCTGGACGATCGCCGGCCGCGGCTACTACTGGCCGAACGTGTCCCACCAGTGGCATCGGTCACGCGGACGCTGGTGGCAAGGCGAGACAGGGCTCTACCACCGCGAATGCTCCTCACTCGTGATGTTGCAGCGCCAGCGCCAGTCCGATGAGGAGCTGATCCGCGGTCTCGTCGCCGAGATCCGATTCCGTGCGGACGAGAGCGAGCACGCAACCGTCGACCGCCTGACCGGGCCGGAGAACCTGGCGTGGGAGTTCCTGCTGCGCTACCGGCTGCAGCGCCTACTCGGCTACGCACGTGACGACGACTTTCAGCTGGTCAAGGGTGACCCGCCGTGACTCGCCGGCGCCGCTACAGCGACGGGCCCGGGCTGTGGCGGTGGACACCCACCGGGATCGAGCCGGAAACCAACCGCCCCAACCCGCGCCGCCGGCCATGCCCCACCTGCGGCGCCGGCGTGGGGCATCCCTGCAGCCGCCCCAGCCGACGAGGCGGCCGCCGGCCCATCGCCGGCTACCACGACGCACGCTACGACCAGGAGAGGAGCGATCAGTGAAGCGCAGGCCGCGAATCACCAAGGGCGATAGCGGATGGGTGATCGAGTTACCTCGGTACGGGTTCACCGCCCGCGAGCCGCTCGGGCCGTACGAGTCGCACACCGAGGCCATGCGACACCTGCGCAACCGTGAGGGCCCGGGCGGCTCACCCCAGGTGGCGCTGGCGGCGACGCCGGAGCCACCGGGCTACACCTACGGCGAGCGCCGCATGTGGCCACCGATCATCCGCTGAGGAGACGCCATGCTCGGACCAATCTCGTGGCAGCTCGACGCCACCGACCTGCCCGGTATCGAACGCAGCGCTTGGTGGCCCCACCAGCCGCTGCCGCACCACAGTCGGCTACCGCCGTCGTACGCCTATAACGCCGTGGTGTGGTCCTCGATCCCGATGGACGCGCCCGGTCACCCAACGCCCACCGACACCCCTGTCAGGAGCGCCGCATGAGTGAGCTGCACGACCTGCATGACGACGTACGCCAGACCGTGCGCGACCTCGCCGACACCGTGCACCGCGCCGCCGACCGCGACGATGGCGGCGTCACGATCCACCCCGAACCGTCCCTGCTCGCCCAGCTGCGCGAGGCCGTCGAGACCGGATCGGAGAACGGTAAGGCTGGTGGCCGTAGCTCCACAAGATCGCCGGCCGACCTGGCCGCGCTCGCCTTGCTGCAGCAGGCTGAGCGCGATGCCGCAGCGATGCACGTTCAGGCGCTCGCGCAGGACACCGTCACGCCCGAGGAGCGCATCCGCGCTGTCGCCGGCATCGTCGGTCGCTGGACCGATCCGCGCGCTGTCGCGACGATGCTGGAGCAGCTGCGCGCCCTCAAGCGAGCGATCCGCGGGTTACTCGATCCGCAGCGGCACATCACCGTCGCCGCAGCCTGCCCGGAGTGCGGCACCCGTATGGTGTGGCGGCACCAGGACGGTGAGAACGTCCAGACACCGGCCCTGTCGATGGAGCACGACCGAGGGTGCGTGTGCCTGCACTGCGGCGAGACATGGTCGACACCGCAGCATCTCGAATCGCTGCGGCGGACGATCGAGTACGCCGAGCGCCGCGACCCGCCCGCACGCGTGCGCAGCGGCGCCGAAGGCGCTGCCGGTCCTGTAGAGAGCGTCGATGTGTCGCCGGACGAGGAGTGATCAGTCTGAGCTGTAGTCGTAGCCTGCTGACTGCAGCGCGCCGTGGACGTTGCGGCGCGTCATGCCGGTCGCGCGGGCGAGCTGGTCGCCGGTAGCGCCGGCGAGCTTGGCGTCGACCATTGCGCTGTTGCGTTCCGCCCTCAGCTGCCTGACACGCTCCTCGAGCTCGGCAAGCTCGGCGGCGAGCGCACGCACGCGGTCCACCTCGCGTGGCTCCGGTAGGGGCTTGCGCGGCATCCTGGACACCTCGTATCCTGGCTATACGGATTCTTTCCTCGTCCCGGCGTGCTGTGCTAGAGCCGCCGGGACTATTTCTTGGATCCCCAGAGAGGGAAGGCCAGGGCGGCGGCTGGCTGCCGCCGCCCTGCTCCGGATCACCCGATGATCGAGCCTAGCGACCAGGCGTCGAGCCGGCCCCGGACTCCGCGCACGCTACAAGCGAAGTCGTAGCGGACGTCGTTCCGGTTGTGCACCCCCCGCCAGTTGTACCGGTCGGCGACTGTGGTCGCCCTGTTGCGGATCGTCTCCGCTTCCCACCGGGCGAACTCGTCGCCGTCCTGGATGTGAGCCTGAACGGTGATGAGCTTGCCGGAGACTGCGACCACGAGGACCACAGTGCTCGGCAACCGGCCCTCGTGCTGGTCGAGCTTGAGATCGCTCAAGATTCGACCGGCCACTTGGTAAAGGTCCTCACCAGCGCTTTCGTGGTAGCGAACCCCGTAGAACCGGTCATCGGTGAACTTGTCGTTCATTCCGGATCCTTCCTCTCTGTAGTTAGGCCCCCGGAGGGTGGTGCTAGCACCCGGTTTCCCGGGGGCCGCCCCGCCTTTCGGGACACTTCTATTATGCGTCGTAGCGACTCACTAACGCAAGTAGATAGTGTGTCGTCTACATCACACATTTGGTTGGGTGTCCGCTAAGGATCGTGCTTTGCCTTCGGCAAGCTCGCGCGCTCGATCGGCGCGCGCGGCGTAGGCGCGCACATAGTGGACTCGGTGGCCGTGTACAGCGGCTTCGAGGTTCGCGGCCTGTTCGTCGACGTAGACGTTCTCGGCGGGCATGTCACTGGTATCGAGGACGATGCGTGACGCTCCCGCCAGCCGCGCGGGCTCCTCGACTGCGTACCGATCATCGGTCACGGTGGCGCGGCACTCCCATACGTGCGCCACATGGCCCGTGTCCGACGGTGCATGCCGCACAGGGGAGACGTGGTGACCAGCGCCCAGCTCGTGAGCGGCATTCTCTGCGGTGGCCCGGTCACTGTAGGCGGCCAGCAGTTCGGGCGCCTCGCCGAGCGTGCGCACGATGACAAACAGATCAGAGCTCATGCGGTGATCCTCGCATGCTATGACGCTAGCCTGGGGCGCACACAGTGGCACTGGAGGTCGATGATGGATGAGCTGGCCGAGTTCCTGCGCACGCAGATCGACGAGGATGAGCGCGTCGCGCGAGCCGCTCGCCCGGACTACTTCACCCCGGAGGTGTTGGGGCAATTCTCCGCGCTCGGCGACGCACGACACGTGATGCGGCACGATCGTGCCCGTGTGTTGCGCGACATCGAGGGCAGACGTGCAGTCCTGCGCGAGTACGAGCGTGCCGCCGAGTCGTTCCGGCGCTACCCGGACCAGGAGCATGCGCAGCTGCTGTGGGGGTTGACGGTCGCTGCCCGCGCGGTCGCCTACAGCTATGCCGGCCAGCCGGGCTACCGGGAGGAGTGGCGGCCCCACGCGGTCGAAGGGGCAAGCGGAGATCGATAGGGTAGATGCGACAAACACGACATAGAGGAGGTCCTCGTGCGTCGCGCACTCATCACCGCATCCGCCCTCGCAGCGCTCGCCGTCGCCGGCTGCAGTAGCGACGAACCCGCCGACACCGACTCCACGGGCGACACCAACCCTGCCCCTGCCACATCCGAGGCGCCGGAACCCTGGACCGAGGAGCAGATCGCCACGCATCTCGACCTCACGCCCACCGAGACCGAGGGCAGCTACACCTACGGCGACGCATGCCAGATTCCGGTCATCATGACCACGCCGCAGGAGGTCGAGCTCTATGCCGAGGCTGGCGACACTGTCGCTACCACGCCTGACGGCACGGCCGGGGTTAAGATCGTCGGCGACTGCGAGCCTGACGTGAGCGCGCAGCTGGAGGACATCACACGGTGAGTCCGTGACCGGATCACGGTCGGCGTGACCGACGAGGGGCACCCGTGACACGCGGACAGTGACCCAGGTGGACAACCGTGATCAGGATCGTGCACACTGAGGGTGCTCAAGCGAAGTGTGTCCACTACCAGGAATCGCACACGCACCCGCTCGTCAGCCCCCGCGCCATCCGGCCGGGGGCTGACGCATGGAGAGACCACCCGCCATGCCGTATCCATCCACTCCCGATACAGACCAGCTCAGACTGGCGGCGCCGCTGGGCTGCGAGTCCGGTACCGCACCCTGGTCGGACGGGCGCCGGTAGCCATGCCGAGTCGCGCCGCGCGTCGCTGCACCACCTCCGGCTGTTCGCGCCAGGCCAGCTCCGGCAAGACGAAGTGCCCCCAGCATTCGCAACGCACCCCCCGGGCTAGTTCAGCGACCCGGGGGTATGGACGCGACCACCGGGACCGATTCCGCGCCGGAGTGCTGGCCCGCGATCCCACGTGCGTGCTGTGTGGCAAGCGTGCCTCGGTGGTGGCCGATCACTATCCACGGTCACGGGACGAACTGGTCGCCGCCGGCGAGGACGCGAACGACCCAGCGCATGGGCGTGGCCTGTGTCGGCGCTGTGACGCGCGGCAGACAGCAGCGCGTCAGCCTGGCGGCTGGCACCACCCACCCTGCCGGTGACCGTGGCCGCAGGGGAGGGGCGTCGTAATCCCTGGCAGCGGGGCGCCGAGACCGGCGGGGGGGAGGCCGCTGTTGTGTCCACAGGTATTGGATACCGCCGTACCAGCAGTCAGCGCGGAACCACGAGGCAATTACGGAGGGTGATCATGCCGTATCGGGCTCGTCGTCGGTGTCTGCAGCCGGGCTGCTCGGTGTCGGTGACGACCACCGACTACTGCGAGGACCACGGGCAGACCGAGGTGCACGTGGTGTTCGGCCCTCCGTGCTCGGGCAAGTCCACGTTCGTCGACGAGCGGCGCCGGCCGGGCGATCTCGTCGTGGACTGGGATCGGCTGATGATGGCGCTGGCCGGGCAGGCGAGCCGGCACCACGACCCGGTGTTGGCCCCTTATGTCGCTGCGGCTCGGGATGCGGTGATCAGTCGACTCGGGCAGCGGCGCGGTGGCCGTGAGCCGCGGTCGGCCTGGATCGTGGCCACGTGGCCGCTCAACCACGGTATGGTCTGGACCGATCACGTGATGGACACGTCGATGGACGAGTGCTTGCGGCGGCTGTACGCCGATCCGGACGGCCGCGATGTCGCCGAGGTCGAGTCGGTGATCCGCTCCTGGTTCACCCGGCACCAGTCGCTGGCGGTGCATGGTGGGTAGGCGCGGGCCGGGCAAGAAGCCGACGAACCTGGCGTACCTGCACGGCGATCACAAGAAGAACCCTCAGCGGGTCAACGCGCAGGAGCCGGCGCCGTCGCAGCAGGACATCACGCCGCCGTCGTGGCTGTCGCGGCCGGCGCGCACCGTGTGGCAGACCTACGCGCCGGATCTGATCGCCAAGAACGTGCTCACCGCCTGGGACGTCGAGATGTTCGCGACGTTCTGCGACGCGGCCGCGCGCCGGCGCCGCGCCGCGCGCCGGCTCGAACGGCAGGGCGAGGTCATCGAGCTTCCGGTGTTCAACAAGAACGGCGAGCAGACCGGGGTGCGATTGGGCAAGAACCCGTGGCTGCTGGTGCTGCGCGAGGCCGACGCGCAGGTGCAGCGCTACGGCGCGCGGTTCGGGCTGACGCCGAGCGACCGCGCTGACCTCACCATCGGGGAGCCCGACCGTGACCCGGACGCCGACCTCCTCACCGGTTGACCACGACGCACGGTGGCGCCCCGACGACAGCACCGGCCGCACGTGCCGCTACACGTTCCGGGACAACACCTGCACCAAGCGCGGGGCGCACTATTGCGAGCCGCGCGCCGACCGGGTGGTGGCGTTCTTCTCCCGGATGCTGGTGCACACCAAGGGGCCGCTCAAGCGCACGCCGTTCGAGCCGCTGCCGTGGCAGGAGCACGAGATCCTGCGTCCGCTGTTCGGCGAGGTGCAGTGGTCGCACGAGTGGGAGTGCTACGCACGCCGCTACCGGGTCGCCTACATCGTCGTCGGCAGAAAGAACGGCAAGTCCGAGCTGGCTGCGGGGATCCAGCTGTACATGCTGGTCGGCGACGACGAGGAGGCCGCCGAGGTGTACTGCGCGGCCAAGGACACCAAGCAGGCCGGCAAGGTGTTCGAGCCGGCGCTGCGGATGGTGCAGCTGTCGCCGCGGCTGTCCAAGCGGCTGCGGCACATCAAGCAGTCCCGTCGGCTGGTCGACGAGCAGACCGGGTCGCACTACGAGATCCTCACCGCCGACGCCCAGGGCGAGCTCGGGCACAACCCGCACGCGTTCAACCTGGACGAGGTGCTGGCGCAGCCGGACGGTTCGCTGTGGGGCGCGATGACCAGCGCCGCCGGCGCCCGGCTGCAGGAGCTGTGCTATGCGACCACGACCGAGACCAACGACAGCGCGTCGTTCGGCGCCGAGCTGATCAACGAGGCCGAGCGGGTGCAGGAGGACCCGTCGCGGGCGCCGCACACGTTCACGTTCGTGCGCAAGCTGCCGTCCAATGCGGATCAGCTCGAGCGGCTGCACCGCATCTTCGACGGCCACCCGGACCTGCCGGTCTCGACGGATCCGTTCGACGAGCGGAACTGGCGCTGGCCCAACCCCGCGCTGGATGCGTTCAAGAGCCGCGAGGCGATGCGCCGGCAGGCCAGCGACGGCCAGCTCGACCGCACCAAGGAAAACGAGTTCCGCCAGTACCAGGTCAACCAGCGGGTGCAGCAGGTGACCCGGTGGATCCCGATGGACCTGTGGGATGACAACAGCGGCGAGCCCGCGACCCGCCCGGGCTGGGTGGCCGACCAGCTGTCGGGACACAAGTGCTGGGCAGGGTTGGACCTGTCCAGCAAGCTGGACCTGACCGCGTGGTGTCTGCTGTTCGACAGCGGCTCGGTGCTGTGGCGGTTCTGGTGCCCCGAGTCGGTGGTGCCGCTGCTGGACGAGCACACCGGTGACCGGTTCGGCCAGTGGTGCGAGCAGGGATGGGTGACCGTCACCGAGGGCGACACGATCGACTACGACCGCATCTACGACGACATCGAGGCCGACCACGAGCGGTTCATCATCGTCGACGCCACCTACGACAAGTGGTCCGGTGAGCCGGTGCGGCAGGAGATCGTCAAGCGCACCGGTCTGGAGATGTACGAGTCGTCGACGACCTACGAGCGCATGACCCCGCCGATGAAGGAGTTCATGCGCCGGCTCAAGGCGCGCGAGTACGCCCACCACGGCAACCCGGTCGCCCGGTGGATGGCCGACAACCTCGAGGCGAAGTCGCCGACCGACGATCCCGAGCGGCTGCGGCCGGTCAAACCGAATCGCGACCGGGTCGGGGTGCGCATCGACGGAATGCCGGCGATCTTCTTCGCCCAGGACGGACAGATGCGCGGCGAGCCCGCGCCGAGCGTGTACGAGGAACGGGGGCTGATGAGCCTGTGACAGCGAGGAGCGTGGGATGAGCCGCCGCACCAGCGCAGCCGAACCCGCCGGATGGGGCGGGCTGCGCGCCGCGCTCGACGGCTGGGACGTGCTGATCGTGCTCTCGGCGCTGATGACGTTCGCCGGGCTGGCGTTGACGTTCAGTGTCGGAATCGCGCTGGTGGTGATGGGTGTGCTCGGCATGCTCGCCGGCGTGGCCGGCGCCCGCGGCGCCGAACTGGCCAGCGTGATGCCGTCCGGCCGGAGGGGCGACTGACGTGGGATTCGCCCGGTCCGTGGCGCGCGCCACCGTCTCCGGATCCTCCGGGATCGCCACGCCCGAGCAGTGGGTGGTGGACTGGCTGCGCGGCGGCGCCGACACCGCCGCCGGCGTCAGCGTCGATCAGAGCACCGCCCTGGAGTACGGCCCGTTCTTCGCCGGCCTCCGGGTGATCTCCGAGGACATCGCGTCGCTGCCGCTGCCGGTGTACGAGCGGCTCGACCCGCGCGGCAAACGCCGCGCGCGGGACCATCCGCTGTACCCGCTGCTGCACGATGCGCCCAACCCGCTGATGGGCTCGATGCAGTTCCGCGAAACCCTGCAGGGCCACGCCCTGACCTGGGGTGACGGCGTGGCGTATGTGGTGCGTAACGGGTCCGGGCAGGTCACCGAGATGTGGCCGCTACGGCCCGACCGGCTGACCATCGAAACCGCCACCGACCAGCGCGGCCGCATCAGGGTGCTCTACCGCTACCGCGACCCGGTCAACAACATCCAGGCAGACCTGCTGCCCGACGAGGTGCTGCACGTGCACGGGCTCGGGTTCGACGGCATTCGGGGCTACTCGGTGGTGCACCTGGCGCGCCAGTCGATCGGGCTCGGGATGGCGACCGAACGCTACGGCGCGAGCTTCTTCGGCAACGGCTCCCGCCCCGGCGGGGTGCTCGAGCACCCGGGCCGGGTGACCGACCAGGCGCGCGAGCGCATGAGGACAGACTGGGAGAACCTCCACAAAGGGCTCGACCGGTCCCAGCGGGTGGCGATCCTCGAGGAGGGGGTGACCTGGCGCCAGGTCGGCGTGCCGCCGGAGGATGCCCAGTTCCTCGAGACCCGACGGCTGCAGGTGACCGAGGCCGCCCGGTGGCTACGGCTGCCGCCGCACAAGATCGGTGACCTCGAACGCGCCACGTTCAGCAACATCGAGTCGCAGCAGATCGACTACGTCTCCAGCGCGCTGCGCTCCTGGCTGGTCCGGTGGGAGCAGGCCATCAACACCCAGCTGCTGCTGGCCGCCGACCGGCAACGGTTCTTCGCCGAGCACCTGGTCGACGGGCTGCTGCGCGGCGACATCCAGACCCGGTTTCAGGCCTACTCGATCGCGCGCCAGTGGGGCTGGATGTCGGCCGACGACATCCGCGAGAAGGAGAACGAGAACCCGCTGCCGGACCGTCGGGGCGAGACGTACCTGGTGCCGCTGAACATGGTGCCCGCGCCTGCCCCGGGGGAGCAGACCGAGGAACCGGGACGGGCCAGCACGGCCATGGCGCGCCAGCTGCGGTCCCGCTCTACCGAGGGGCGCCGCCGCATCGGCGAGTCGTTCAAACCGATGCTCGCCGACGCCGACGAGCGCATCGCCAAGCTCGAGCGCAGCGAGGTCGGCGCGTTGGCGAGTAAGCACCTCGAGCGGTCCCGCTCGGCCGACGCGTTCGTCGCCGCCGTCCGGGAGCTATACGAGGACCGCATCGCCGACCGCACCAGTAAGGCGTTCACACCGGTCATTTCCTCGCTGGTGAGCGAGGTCGCCGCCGACGCGGTCGCCGACGTCGGCGGCGACGAGGACGTCGACCTCGAGCGGTGGGTCACCTCCTACGTCGCCTCGCATGTGGACTATCGGATCGGCTCGGCGGTCGGGCAGCTGGCCAAGCTCGCCGGCGCGGACGATCCGACCGAGTCGGTGCGCCAGCGGCTGGACAAGTGGGTCGACGAGCGCCCCGAACGCACTGCCCGGTGGGAGTCGAACCAGGCCGCCAACGGCGCCGCCCGCGAAGCGTGGCGCTCCTCCGGAGTACGGCGGCTGCGGTGGGTCACCGTCGGCGAGGACTGCCCGTTCTGCGACAGCCTCGACGGCACCGTGGTCGCCATCGAGCAGCCGTTCCGCGAGAAGGACAGCGCCGTGACCGGGCTGGAGGAAAAACTCGACATCGCCCGCGACACGTTCCACCCGCCGCTGCACCCCGGGTGCGACTGCCAGATCGTTCCCGACTAGCCCACAGCCACACGGACGGGAGGTGGTCTGCTGTGGATCCTGATCACGACCGCGGCACGTGCCCGCGCTGCGGCGGCACCGACGCGCGCGACACCTGCGGAGCGGGACGCCACCGGCCGTGCGCGCGCCCGGCCAACGAGGCGGACGACGACTCGGACGAGGCGCCGGCGTGGTCCGTTCCACGCCAGACCACCAGCCCGCGCGACCGATCGCGACGACCCGGGAGGAATCGATGAGACGCTACCTGCGCGGCTATGCCGTGCGCGACACCAGCACCGGCGAGGACGAGCCCGTGCCGTTCGTGCTGGCCACCGAGGGCCGCAAGGACGACGGCATCGACTTGCGCATGGACAACCTCGACCTGGAGCGGTTCCGTGACAACCCGATCCTCGGGTACGGGCACGACTACTGGGGCCGCGACGCCCTACCGATCGGCCGCGTCGACCAGCCCCGCGTCGACGACGGTCGGCTGGTGGGCGGGCTCGTGTTCGACCGCGAGGACGAGTTCGCCGACCGTGTCGAACGCAAGGTGCGCAACGGATTCCTCAACGCCGTGAGCGTGGGATTCGACGCCGCCGACATCGACCAGGCCGGCGTTCCCGCGACATGGCGCCTGTTCGAGGTGTCGGTGGTGCCGCTGCCGATGGACCCCGACGCGGTCGCCGACGACGGGCGATCCCTGGCGCTGGTGCGAATGCTGTCCGACACGCGCGCCGGAACGGGACTGCCCACGTCGCACCGGCAGCTGGTCGAGGACGCCATCCAGGCACTGTCCAACCTCGTCGACGCCGCAGGCAGCGACACCGGTGGCGGTGCGACGCACCAGGCATCGCCGGCCGAGCTGCGTCGGCGGCGCCTGGCGCTGGCCGAACGCGGCCTGTAAAGACCACGGTCGCCCCCGGCCGGGCGATCGCATGACCCATCACGCCGCCACGCAGGACCCCGGCTGGTCCTGGGCTGCCGGCTGCTCACAGCAATCTCTAGGAGTGATCATGACGATTCACGACCTGCGCAACCAGCGTGCCCAGCACGCCGCCCAGGCGCGGGCGCTCCTCGACGCGGCGTCCGAGGCCGGGCGCGATCTCACCGGCGAGGAGGAGCAACAGTTCGACCGGCTCATGGCTGAAGCCGACACGCTCGAGCAGGCCATCAACCGCGAGGAGCGCCTGCGCGAGCAGGAGCGGCGCCTGCAGACCGGCCCCGAGGGCGGCGAGGGCAACGGCCCCGATGCCGGTGGGCGCGACAACTCGGCCGAGTCCGCGTTCCGGTCGTACCTGATGGGTGGGCGGGCGAACCTGTCCGCCGAGCAGGAGCGGGCGCTGAACATGGCCAACGACCCCGAGGGCGGGTTCCTCGTAGCCCCGCAGCAGTTCGTGGAGACGCTGCTGCAGGCCGTCGACGACGCGGTGGCTATCCGCGGTCTGGCCACGACGCAGCGCATCGGCGAGGCCGAATCGCTGGGTGTGCCCACACTGGACTCCGATCTCGACGACGCCCAGTGGACGTCCGAGGTCGGGACCGGGTCGCAGGACGACAGCCTGCGGGTCGGGCGTCGCGAGCTGCGGCCGCACCCGCTGGCCAAGCGGATCAAGGCGAGCCGCACCCTGCTGCGGCGGGCCACACTCGGCCCGGAGGCGATCGTGCGGGACCGCCTGTCCTACAAGTTCGCCACCACCACGGAGCAGGCCTACATGACCGGGGACGGCAACCAGAAGCCGCTCGGCCTGTTCACCGCCTCCACCGACGGCATCTCGACCAACCGGGATGTCAAGGTCGGCGCCAGTGGCGACATCGGTACCGGCGTCGAGGTGGCCGACGAGCTGATCGACGCCAAGTACACCCTCAAGCCGCAGTACTACCGGCGGGCGCGGTGGCTGTTCCACCGCAACGTCGTCAAGCGTGTCCGCAAGATCAAGGACGCCAACGACCAGTACGTCTGGCAGCCCGGCCTGTCCGGGGACCGGCCCGACACGATTCTCGAGCTGCCGTTCCTGGTCAACGAGTTCGCTCCCTCCACGGTCGAGTCCGACGCGTACGTGGGCATGCTCGGCGACTTCTCGTTCTACTGGATCGTCGACGCGCTCGACATGGAGGTCCAGCGGCTCGTGGAGCTCTACGCCGAGAAGAACCAGGTCGGGTTCATCGGCCGGCTGGAGACGGACGGGATGCCCACGCTCGAGGAGCCGTTCGTGCGGCTGCAGGTCCGCTCGGGCACGCGATAAGGAGGACACCCCATGAGGCAGGACATCAAGAACCACGTGGCGATCGCCCAATCGATCGTCCCGGGCAGCCACAGTGGTGGCGACCAGACCGGCAGCGGCGTGGACCTGGCCAACTACGACGCCGCCGCGATGGTGTTCGACGTCGGCGCGGTCACCGACAACTCGTGGACGTTCACCGTCGAGCACTCCGACGACGACGGTGCCACCGACGCCTACGCGGAGGTCGATGCCGACGAGCTCGACGGCACCACGCCCGATGCGCCGGACGCGAACACGGTCACCGTCGTCGGCTACCACGGCATCAAGCAGTGGGTACGGGTGGTGGCCACCGACGGCGGCACCGGCGACGCAGAGTTCGGCGTCTCCGTGCTGCGCGCTCGCGGCCGCGCCAAGCCGTAACCCCACCCGTGGCGCGGGGCATCCGGTCCGCCCGGGTGCCCCGCCCCACGGCCTGACCCGATGGGAGAACCATGCGTATCACGATGAAGGCGCTGTGCGCCCTGCCGGAACGTACGCTCGCACCCGGCCGCACCTACCAGGTGGCAGATGACCGTGCGCAGCGGCTGATCGCGCGCGGCTACGCCGTCGACGCCGGCGACGACCCCGCGGAGCGGGCCGGCCAGACCGAGCAGACCGAGCAGTCGCCGGCCCCGTCGCGGCGGTCCCGCAAGACGAGCCGCCGCAAATCCACCGGCGAGGCCGAGGGCGACGCCGAGACCGCCGATGGCGCAGACGGCGACGCATCCACCGGTGAGGGCGACGAGCAGTAACCGTGCGGGGTGAGTGATGGCCTTCGCCAGTGCGGAGGATCTGCGGCTGTGGATGCGCCACCCGGCGTTTACCACTGACCAGACCGAAACCGCCGAGCTGCTGCTCGATCTGGCCACCGGCCGTATCGAGGACGAGGCACGGCAGCCGCTCGAGGAATCCACCGACACGGTCACGCTGGACGGCAGCGGCACCGCGCGGCTACTGGTGCCGCGCTGGCCGGTCTCCGACGTCGCCACGGTGACGCTGCTCGAGGACGGCACCACACTCACCGAAGGGCTCACCGAGGACTACACCTGGTCGAGCGCGGGCATCCTCATCCGCCGCGGTGCGCGCGCCTGGCCGGCCCACGAGGCCGCGGTCGAGGTCACCTACACCGCCGGCTACGACCCGATCCCGATGGCGCTCAAGCACATCGCGCTGCGCCTGGCCGACAGCGTGTGGGACAACCCGGACGGCAAGACGCAGGAGCAGATCGGTGACTGGATGCGCCAATGGAGCCAGAACGTGGCCGCCGCGCAGCTCGACGCGAGTGAGCTGCGCACCATCTCCGCCTACGGAGCCCGGCCGTGATCGCCCACCTGCTCAACCGCACGGTGGCGGTGTGGCGCCGCGACATCAGCACCGACGACGTCGGCGGCCAGACCTACAGCTGGAGCAAGGTCGGCGACGTGGCCGCGCGGCTGCCGCAACCCTCGGCCAGTGAACAGCTCGTGGCGCATCAGGACGGTGCCGAGCACACACAGGCGATCTACGTCCTGCCCACCGTCGACGTGCGCCGCGGTGACCAGCTCCGCGACGGCGACCTGACCTACCGAGTCGTGGCGGTGGTGACCCCGTCCATCGCGGCCTACCAACGCTGCGACACCGAACGCACCCAAGAGGAGCCAACGTGACCAAGCACAAGCCCAGCAGCAGCGCCGGCGACACGGCCACCCCGAGTGGCGAGGACATCACCGACGCGGCACCGGCAGCCGAGACCACCTCGGACGGCACCCGGGGGCCGCACAGTCACGACGAGCTGCGGCACGAGATCGAACGGCTCGAGGCGCTGCACGCCCGCGCGAAAACGCCCGCCAGGCGGCAGATGCTCGAGCGCCGCATCCGTCGGCACAAGCGCGCGCTGGGGCAGCGGTGAGCAAACGCGCGCGGATGCACGTCTCGATCGACGGTGTGGACCGCCTCAAGGGCAAGCTCGACGAGCTGCCGCCGGCGGTACGCACCGCGCTCGAGTCGGCCATCGCGTCCGAAACCCAGGCCGTGGCCGACGACATGCGCGACACGGCGCCGCGGGGCGAGACCGGCGAGTTGATCGACTCGATCGAGTCGCGTGTCGACGGTCTGACTGGGACCGTGGCCGCGACGGCCACCCACGCGATCTGGGTCGAGTTTGGCACCTCGAAGATGGCCGCGCAGCCGTTCGCCGCCCCGGCCGTGGAGGGCAGCCGAACCCGGCTGCCGCGGCGCGTTCGGGTGCAGCTGGAGTCGGCGCTCAAGGACATCAGCCGGTGACCGCCTCCGACCCGCTGGACGCGGTCCAGGCCGGGCTGTACACGCTGCTGACCGGCGACACCGCGCTGATGGACCTGGTCACCGGCGTGTATGACGAGGTGCCCGAGGACGCCGAGTTGGACTACGTGCGCATCGGCGACGTGCAGTCCAGCCCCGACAACACCCACGGGCGGCACGGGCGCCAGCTTGTGCACACCATCCACACCTGGAGCCGGGCCCGCTCCAGCCGCCCGGGTAACCGCATCGGCGAACGCCTCGTCGCGCTGCTGGCCCGCAACCATGCCGCGCTCGATACCCACGTCGCCGGGCACGCCGTCTACCTCATCGCCCACGAGAGCACGCAACAGCTGCGTGACCCCGAACCCAGCATCCGCCACCGCGTGGACCGCTTCCGTATCTATACCGCACAGGAGGACTAGCTCATGGCTGGCATCGACGCGTTCGGCACCCAGTTCGCACGGTCCGACATGGCCGAAACAGATCCGGTGTTCGAAACGATCGCCAACGTCACCGACATTTCCGGGCCCAGCCGCGAACGCGAACAGATCGAGGTCACTGCCCACGACAGCCCCGACAAGTACCGCGAGTTCGTCAAAGGACTCAAGGACGGCGGCAGCGTGGAGCTCACCCTCAACTACGACCCGGACAGCTCCACCCAGCAGCTGCTCGACGACGACTTCGAGGAGGACTCGTTACGGGACTACCGGGTGGTGATCCTGCCCGGCACCGCCGAGGAATACACCTGGGAGTTCAGCGCGCTGATCACCGCGCTCGGCGACGAGTTCCCGCACGACGACAAAGCCGAACGATCGGTCACGGTCAAGATCACGGGCAAGCCGGACCTAAGCCTGACCGGTGTCTGATCCCGACGCGACACGGAGCGAGCCCATGAGCCTACTGACCGCCGACGAGATCCTGGCCACCGACGACATCCCGTACGAGGACGTCGAAGTGCCCGAGTGGGGCGGCACGGTGCGCGTGCGGGGCCTGACCGGAACGCAACGCGCCCGCGTCAACGGCACCATGATGGCGATCAAAGGGCAGGACGTGCAGGTCAAATCGGACGCCATCGCCGAGACCGAGATCCGGATCGTGGCCCTGTCCCTGGTGGACGAGCAGTTCCAGCCGCTGTTCTCGATCACGCAGACCCGTAAGCTCGGTGAGAAGAACGCTGGCGTGATCAGCCGCCTGTTCGCCAAGGCCAACGAGCTCTCCGGCCTCAAGAAGGATGCCGTGGAGGAGATGGCGGGAAACTCCGCAGCCGCCCAGAGCGACGATTCTACTTCCGACTAGCGGCGCAGCTCGGCTGCACCGTGGCCGAGCTGCTCGCGCGGACGAGCTCGGCGGAACTGACCGAATGGCGCGCGTTCGAGCGCATCGACGGGCCACTCGGGCCGGGCCGGGGCGACTACCACGCCGCGCTGGTCGCGGCGACGGTATCCAACAGCATCCGCGCTCTGGGCGGCAAACGCGGCACCAAACGCGTCACTGACTTCCTCCTCGAGTGGGATCAGCGACGCGGCCCCAAAACTCCGCACGAGCTGCTGCGCGAGGTCAGCAGCATCAACGCCGCACTCGGCGGGACGCACAGCGGCACAACCTCCTAGGGAGGTGAGGCGTGGCCACACTGGACGAGCTGTCGATCAACGTCGGCGCCGATGCCAGCGACGCCGAGTCCGAGCTCGGCGGGCTGGCCGGGGTCATCGACCGCAACTTCGCCACCATCGCCGCGGCCGGGGCCGCGGCCGGTGGGGCCATGGAGGCATTCGCCCGCTCGCAGCAGGACGTCAACGCGAGCATGGACGTCACTGCGGTGCGCTCGGAACTCAGCGCGGACGCGGTGCGCGGCCTGGCGACCGAACTCTCCGAGGGGCAGGGTGACGCGAGCGACTTCGCGTTCGCCATGGAGGACCTGGCCCAGGCCGGGGTCACCAGCGAGGAGGGCATGCGCGATGTGCTGCCCGCGATCGACGACCTGGCCACCGCCATGGGCACCGACCTGCCCAGCGCGATCGGCGACGTCGAGAGCGTGCTCACCCCACTGGGCATGAGCATGGAGGATGCCGCCGGGCAGGGCGACGCGCTGTTCCAGCTGATGGACCAGGCCGACGGCAGTGTCGGCCGGCTGACCCGGGTACTCAACCGCGTGCCCGACGAGCTCGACGCGCTGAACTTCGGGCTCGAGGACACCTCGGCGGCGATCCAGGTATTCGAGGACCGCGGGTTCGAGGCCAATCGCGCGATCAAGGAGGTCGAGCAGGCACTGTCCGATTCGGAGGGAGACATGGAGTCCTTCCTCGAATCGATCGGGCTCACCGCCGACGAGTGGGCCCGCTACCAGGACGAGTCCCAGGCGGTGCCGGGCTCGCTCGAGGAGATCTCGGACGCGGCCGACACCAACGACACGTTACTGCAAAGCCTGCAGAACCGTGTGGACGATCTCATGTTCCGTTACGGCGGGCTCGCCGAGGCTGCGGGCACCGTGGCGCCGGCGCTGCTGGCGCTCGGCCCGATCGGCAAGACGATCGTGGGCATCACCAAAGCCTGGACGTTGGCGCAGACCAAGCTGAACCTGACGATGTTGGCCAATCCCATCTTCCTGATCATCGCCGCGATCGCCGCGCTGATCGCAATCGGCGTGCTGGTCATCAAGAACTGGGACGAGGTCAAGGCAGCATTCCAGGCCGCGTGGGACTGGATCTGGGACAAGGCCTCCGCGTTCGCCGACTGGTTCACGCGCACGTTCTGGCGGCGCGGCATCAAGCGCGCGCTCGACGCGTTCGTCGGCGGGCTCGGATGGGTCCGAGACCAGGCCAACTCGGTCATCGGCTGGGTCACCGGTCGAATGGACTGGATGCGTGACAAGTTCTGGGGCGCCATATCGGACATCAAGGGGTTCTTCGGCGGCATGTGGGGCGGGGTCACCTCCGGCGCGCGCAGTGCTGTGAACGGGGCGATTGGCCTGATCAACGGCGCGATCGGCGGCATCAACTCGCTGATCGACGGGGCCAACAGCGTGCCGGGCGTGTCGATCCCGCACATTCCCTCGATCCCGATGCTGGCCGAGGGCGGCGACATCCTCGGCGGGGGCCGCGCCGTGGTCGGCGAGCGCGGGCCCGAGGTGCTCGACCTGCCGCGCGGTGCACGCGTGAGCCCCCTCGAGCGCGGCGCCGGCGGGCTCGGCGGCACCCTGCGCATCGAGCTCGACGGCGACGAGGACCTCATCCGCCTGTTCCGCCGCGGCATCAAAGCGCGAGGCGGGCTCGACGTCGTGTTCGCCGGAGCGAACTGATGGCCGACCTCGCCGTGCAGCTGTTCTACGACGGGCAGTGGCACGACATCACCAGCGACGTGCGCACTCCCCGGCAGGACGTGCACATCGAGCGGGGCCGCCGCGACTGGTCCGAGCACGTCGACCCGAGCAGCTGCCGCATGCTGCTCAACAACCGGCACGGCCGCTACAGCCCCCGCAACCCGCACAGCCCACTGTTCGGCAAGGTCGGCCGCAACACCCCGTTGCGGGTGCGGATCGGGCCCAGCCAGCAGGGCATGTGGCTACCGGGCGAGGACGGATCGTACGCGCACACCGAGGACGCTTCCTCGCTCGACATCATCGGCGACATCGACATCGTCTTCGAGGCCACACCCACCTCGTGGCGGCCCGACGCCGACACGCTGCTCGCGTCGAAATACCAGATCTCCGGCGACAACCGCTCGTGGATGGCGCAGCACATGGCGGACGGCACGCTCCGCCTGTCGCACAGCGAGGACGGCACGTTCAACACGTTCAAGCAGTCGACCTCCACCTCACCCGTCCCGGCCGACGCCGACCTGCTCGCGCTGCGCATCGTCCTCATCGTCGACGACGGAAACGGGAACGCCATCGCCCGGTTCTACACCGCAGCCAGCATCGGCGACACGTGGAGCCAGCTCGGCAACGACGTAGTCCACGATGCCACGACCAGCATCTACGCCTCCGACGCGCCCCTCGAGATCGGGGCCGGCGCCGGCGGCGGTGCGATATTCCCCGACGACGCCACGTTCTCGGGCACCATCCACGCGTTCCAGCTTCGCGCCGGCGTCGACGGGACGCTCGTGGCCGATGCCGAGTTCGCCGACCAGGACGATCTCACGAGTACCAGCTGGACCGCTGATGACGGTCACGAGTGGATACTGCACGAGGCCGCCGTCCTGGCCGACAGCGCGGTGCGGTTCAGCGGCGAGGTCTCCCGATGGCCGCTGCGGTGGGACCTCTCGGGTAACGACCTCTGGGCCCCGATCCAGGCGTGGGGCATCCTGCACCGGCTGCAGCAGGGCTCGAAACCACTGCGCTCATCACTGTTTCGCGACCTGTCCAGCCGCAGTGAGATCGTCGGATACTGGCCGTGCGAGGACGGCGAGAATGCCAGCCGCATCGCCTCGGGCATCGGACAGCCCTCGGCCGAGATCGAGGGCGAGGTCGACCTGTCCAGCTACGAGGGGTTGCCGTCCTCCGAGGCACTACCGCAGCTGACCACCGGCCGGCTGCGTCCCGTGATCCCCGAATACGACCCGGATGCCGACCAGCGCCTCATCGCGCTGCTGCACCTGCCAGACAACGGGGTTGACGGGGAACAGCGCCTGTTCACCATCCCCACCACCGGCTCGGTGGCGCGGTGGGACGTGATCGTCAACAGCGATGGGTCGTTCGGCCTGCGCGCCTACGACGCCACCGAGGGCGGCGACCAAGTGCTGAGCTCGATCTGGTTCGCCGCCGACGCCAACGGCACCGACCTCATGTTCAGCCTGTGGCTATCGCAGCAGGGATCCGACATCGACTGGCAACTAGGGGTGTTCGAGGCAGGCGCCGACACCGGCAGCGTCCTCGACGGCACCCTCGCGGGCCACACCTACGGGCGCATCCGACGCATCAACACGCCCGGCGGCGGCAGCGATCTCGGCGGCACCGCGGTCGGCCACATCGCGGTGATGAACGGGGACGTGCACAGCATCTGGGACGTCATCGGACGATCCATGGACGCCTGGTCCGGCGAGTCAGCCACCGACCGACTGCAGCGGCTCACCGCCGACGAGGACATCCCGCTGCGGGTCGTCTCCACCCGCGAGGACACCGAGGCCGTCGGCGCGCAGACCCCCGAGTCCCTGCTGGCCCTGCTGCGCAGCGCCGCCGGCGCCGACCTCGGCTACTTCGGCGAACGCGCCGACGCGCTCGCCCTGCTGTGGCGCCCCCGCGCCACCCTCTACAACCAGACACCACGGGTGCTGCTCGACTACTCCTCGGGTGAGGTGTTCGCCCCGTTCGAGCCCGTCGAAGACGACCAGGCGCTGCGCAACGACGTCACCGTCAGCCGGCCCCGCGGGTCCGAATACCGGGCCGTGCAGCGCACCGGACCCCTGTCGGTCGCGCCGCCACCCGACGGGGTCGGCCGCTACGACGACGCCCCCGACGTCAACGTCGCCGGCGACGCGCAGCTACCGCACCAAGCCGGCTGGCGCCTGCACCTGGGCACCATCGACGAGCCGCGATTCCCCACCGTGCGCGTCGACCTCGCCAACCCCCGCATGGCCGCGCGGCACAGCGAGCTCCAGACCGTCGCCGAGGGCGACCGCATGCAGATCATCAACACACCCGCGTGGCTGCCCGAGCCGGTCGACGTCATCGTGCAGGGCCTCGAGGAGAACAAAGGCCAGCCCACCCACGACATCGTCGTCACCTGCACCCCGGCGTCCCCGTGGACCGTCGGCGTCCTCGCGCCCACAGCCGTCGATGACGCCGAGCCCGATGAGCCGATCCGCGCCGACACCGCCGGCTCGGACACCGCCGCCGACCTCGACAACACCGCCACCACCATGCTGGTGGCCACCCGCGACGGACCCGCATGGACCACCGACGGCAACGACCTTCCCGTCGACGTGCGCATCGGTGGCGGCGAGGACGTGCGCGTCACCGACAGCGACACCATCCACGACCTCTACGCCCGCGCCGAGACCGACGGGTGGGGCAGCCCCACCATCGGACCCGACTGGATCATCCGCGACGGGCCCGCCAGCGAGTTCTCCGTCGACGACACCGACGAGATCGGCCAGGTCGCCATCGGAGCCGTCTCGGACGCGCGCGTGATCACAATGCCCGTATCGGCCACCAACCTCGAGATCCTGGCCACCGTGTCGACGACCGTCGTCGCCGACGGCGACTGGATCGTGCCCGGCGTGCTGATGCGCTACCACGACAGCGACAACTTCTACGCAGTATTCGTCGAGTTCAAAGACACCAGCAACATCGGCGTGGCCATCCATCGCAAGGTCGACGGGCAATGGAGCTGGCTCACCGGCGCCGAGATCGACTCGTACAGCGCCGACCAACAGTGGCACCTGCGCGCCCGCGCCCACGGCACCGACCTCGCCGCCCGACTGTGGCCAGACAGCGAGGCCGAACCCGACACCTGGACGATCAGCACCACCGACGACGCCCTGGACACCGCCGGCGAGATCGGCGCGCGCTGCGTGCTCGAGGCCAACAACACCAACACCCTGCCGGTGGTGCTGCACTGGCACGACTGGACCGTACCCACCACGCAGCAGTTCACCGTCCAGCGCGCCGTTAACGGCGTCTCCCGCGGGTGGGACGCCGGCACCGACGTCCGGCTCGCACACCCGACGATCGCCCCACTGTAGGGAGGTACCGCATGCCGTGGCAGGCCGGGCAGCGAATCACCGCAGCCCATCTCCCCCAGGAGATCGGCGAGGCACGCAACGATGGCACCGTCGACACCAACGACACCGATGTCGAACTCGTCGCCCTCGACGTGCACCTCGAGGCCGACACCGCCTACCGCATCGAAGGCTTCTCCCGAGCACGGTGGTTAGACTCGGCCGACAACAACGGGCAGGCCCACAACGAAATCCGCGTCGACACCACCCCTGTCGCGGTGTCCCGGAACCGTCCCGAATCGACCTCCACTGCCCGCACCTGCTCGCTGTACACGGTCGAGCCGCACTTCGTGCCCGAGTCCACCGGCACCGTCACCGTCCAGCTGATGGGCTCACGCACCAGCATGAGCGGCACCACCAGCGACATCCAATTCCGCGGCTCCGGCGGAACCGAATTCGAGATGTGGCTACGCGTGTCGGTGATGTCACCAGCATGAGACTCGTCGGCATTCCCTGGATCGACACCCTCGTGGTCGCCGCGATCGTGGTCACAGCGATCGCGACACTGGCCGTCAAACCGGGAATCGCGGCCTGGCGCATGGCCCGCCGCGTCTCCCGATTCCTGGACCAATGGGAGGGAACGCAGGAGCGGGCCGACGTACCGGAGCGCGACCGGCGTCCGGGCATCCCCGACCGTCTTACCGACCTCGAGCATCAGGTGGGACCACTCACCGAGCGACTCGACGCCGTTGAGCAGAGGCTCGGAAACGACGTCGCCTAGACCCACACCCACAGCTGCCCCGGCCTGACCTGGTCGGGGCTGTCGCATGTCAGGAGGACCACACCATGCCCGACCCCGACCCGAACGACGTGATCGACCCCGACACCGACGAGCCCGACGCCGTCGAGATCACCGACCCCGACCACCCCGACTACGTCGAGCCGTACGACGGCGCCACACCCGTGAAGGAGAACTGACATGGCACTCCTGTGCAGCTACCAGGGCGCCAGCTCGTGCACCAGCGGCCCCACCAGCGGCGCTCGCGCGCTGATGGCGTGGTTCCTCGGCGCCTACAGCGACGGCGTCAACACCGGCATCTACAACTGCCGCACCGTCGCCGGCAGCTCGACCACGAGCCTGCACGGCGAAGGGCGCGCGGCCGACCTCGGCGTGCGGCCACACGGAGCGCAATGGGGCACCACCCTGGCCGACGCGCTGCGCCGTAACAGCCGCGACCTCGGGGTGCAGTGCATCATCTGGAACCGGCGTATCTGGTCCGGCAGCTACTGCCAGGACGGGTGGCGCACCTACAACGGCAGCCACCCACATCACGACCACCTGCACGTCGAACTGACGTGGGACGCCGCCAACTCGCTGACCGCCGACCAGATCGAAGCCGTGCTCGGCGGATCCTCCGGCGGAAGCGGAGGAGCGCGGCCGTACGAGGACTACCAGCAGGCACGCCCCGGTAGCCGCGTGCTGTACGGAGGACGCGACAAATACTCGACGTGGTCGCGCGGCAGCGACGTCGAGTACCTGCAGCGGTGGCTCGACATCACCGACGACGGCTACTTCGGCCCCCAGACCCACGACCGGGTGCGCTGGTACCAGGACATGCGCGGCATCGCCGTCGACGGCGAGGTCGGCCCCCAGACGTGGGGCGAGATGGGAATCGGATAGGAGGACACCATGTGGAGCGCACGCTACTGGCGCGACCTGGCCGAGCGCGCCATCGCCTCAACTGCGGCCGGCGCACTCACCGCCATCGGCGGCGACACCCTCAACGTGTGGGACGCCGACTACACGATGATCAGCGGTGTCGCGGCGGGCGCCGGCCTCATCGCCGTACTCAAGGGGCTGGCCGCCAAAACAATCGGCGACCGTGAGTCGGCCGCGCTGTCACGGGACCGCGCTCGGTGACGGAGGTACGCTCGCACCTGCTGCGCCCCGACGGCACCCCCATCGCGGGCCAGCAGGTCACCATCCACCTCGAGGGCGCCCCGTGGCTCGACGACGCCACCGGACAGCTCATGCAGGCGGTGCACGTCGTTACCGACGACGACGGCCAGTGGTCCGTGGACCTGACGCCGCAGTCCGAGATCGAGGTCACCGACACCTACTACGAGGTGCGGGAGCATCGGCACGCCACCAGCTACTGCGTGGTGCCCGACAACGGTCCCGTGTGGCTGCGGGACATCATCGTCGACCCAGACACGCTCGACCCGGCCGACCCCTCGGCGGACTCGCTGTACGTGCCGCGCACCGAGGTCGGCGAGCCCGACGGAGTCGCGCCGCTCGATAGCGACGGGGTGCTGCCACCGGAGCATCTGCCGGCGACGGTCACCGCCACGAATGATTACGGGGACCTCTACCAGAGCGTGCCGGACACGTCGGTCTCCAGCACCACCACCGGCCTCGCATCCGACTGGGGCCACGTGGTGACCATGGTCGCCACCGCCGACGGCTCCGGCTCGCGCGTGCGATTCATGATCTCCTCGCTCGGCGATGCCACCGATCAGCGTGTCGGTGTGTACCTCGGCGACAGCTACACGAACCTCTCCAAGGTGGCCGAGGCCGTCGGCGCCTGGGCTGTGGGCGTCAACGAGCTCGGCCTCGATAGCACAGTGACGGTGTCGGAGGGCGACGTCGTCGCCTACGTCGCCGCGATCAGCTACACCGGCGACACCACCCACATCCGGGGCAAAAACATCGACGCGGTCGACCAAGTCAACCGGCACGGAGTGCACAAGCTCGGCCGCAGCGACGGCATCACCCCTGGTGCCCTGCCCGATACGCTCGACGCGACACAGTGGTCCGGCTGGACGCCGGCCGTTCCCTGGATCGCCATGGCCGAATAGGCACCAGCCGGCCGAACACGAGCGCCCCCACCCTCCACATGCGGACGGTGGGGGCGCGTTCGTCGTGTCTCGCTCTGCTCGGAGCACGTGGCGCACCCGTGCTAGAGCCCCGACCTTCGCGGGGTCACCCGCGTGGCTAGAGAGGGGCGCGTCCCGCGCTGTCCATGGCTGCGTGTCACCCTGTCGGGGATGTTGCGCTATCGCGCATGGTTGCGCATCGTGAGACACGCCGGTATCGAAACCACCCGCCTCGGGGATGGACTCGGTAACCTTGCGTGGTGGCCACGCCGGGAGGCGTCGCCCAGAAGTGGGGGCCGTGCTGCCTCAATCAGCACGGCCCCTGCGCACTCAATTGTCTCGCGCTGTTTGCGCAGCCGAGACGTGGACACCAGCTAGTGAGGAGCTGATGACAGATGCAACATAGCAACGACGGGTTCTTTGGGGAAGCACCGCGGGGCGAGTCGAGTGATCTGGATCTCTTCGGCCAGATGGACAGCGGCCTGTTACCGGAACACTTCGGGCTCGCTGAGGACGGCACGCCGTACGTGATTGCAGGGACGTTCGCCCGGGCGCTTGGGTATCGAGACGCTGCCAACGCCGGACGCCTGCTAGACGAAGAAGAAAAGGGTACTCAGATTGTGAGTACCCCTGGCGGTGACCAGCGTGTATCCGTTATCTACGAGGATGGCATCTGGGAGCTGATCTTCCGCTCCACGCTCCCGGTCGCGAGGGCGATCAAAGCCAAGGTGAAGCGGATTCTGCGTGAGCTTCGCCAGAACGGCTACGTCGACACGCGGCAGAAACCGATGAGTGAGCTGGAGATGGCTCGTAAGTATGTTGCCGCGCTGGAACGCAATCAAGAGCTGGAGCCCAAGGCCGAGGCGTACGACGAGTTCATGACCGCCGAGGGCGACTACCCCGTAGCCACGGTGGCGCAGATTCTCGGGCTCGGACAGAACCGGCTGTTCTCCCGACTGCGATATGAGCGCGTGCTCATCACCGGTGGTCGTCGGCACAACACTCCTTACCAGGAGTACGTACACCACTTCCGAGTGGCGGCGCGCTACTTCGAGGACGGTCGCGGTCGGCAGCGGACCACCTACACCACCTACGTGAAGCCGTCCGGGGTCGAGTTCATTCGCAAGGTGCTCAAGCTGCAGGAGAGCGCCGCTTAGGCGGGCACGTACAGCAACTCGCAGCGCACACTGGCCCCGGCCTACCCAGAACAGGTGGGTCGGGGCCACGCGTGTGACTAGCGGCGGTGGTAGCGGATCGATTACCTACAATCGAACACATGATCGAATCAGGGGAACCTGGGATGTGTGCCTACCGACATCTCATGCACGGAGGGAGGTTTCGCAGGATCTGGCAGCCATGCCAGTGCCCCGCCGCGACCAACGGCGGCCACATGTCGTGGATCTGCCTACAGTGCAGAGAGGAAGGCCGTGACGACGCCGACGCATGCCTACACCCGGCCGGGCATGCGCCCCATGGCTTGGCTGCAGTCGTGGCTCGGACGCGACTAACGGTTCTCGCGCGAGCAGCGCAGGCACCGGTCGCCGGACACGTCAGGCCGGCTGACCGGGCGACCGCAGTGGCAGGAGGGGACCGGTCCCCAGTCGACCACGACCTCGTGTGTCTCCGGCTCGGGTGGGGGTGGGGGTGGCCCGCCCCGGTGCTGACAGCCGGCGCACACGGTCCGCTCTCCCGGGTGCAGGTAGATCTCCTGGTCACACCCCGGCGTCGAGCAGGTGGGGTAGGTCGTGGTCACGGCGTCTCCTGTCACGTCGCGTGATGCTACCGAGGCTGTACGGGCTGGCCCGAGCCTGGGCACGTGCCCTGCTCGCCCGGGGCTCTATGCCGAGGAGCTGCTGCGCCGGGTGGCGCGTTGACTACCTGATCGCATGCCGGGCATCTACCGTCGTCTGCCATTGTTGACCTCCGTATCGTCGCTGTCGAGCGTCGCCGATCGGTGTGTCTGATGGCACCCGCCGATCAGGTGGGGACCCGGGCGGTGCATGGTCGGGGGCTGCATGCACCGCCCGGGAGTCTCACTGGGTAGGGCGCGCAGAAGAGCCGCGGGCTTCTTGCACGCGTCCGGAGCTTCCGTCGCCGCGCCGGACGATGCGGGAGGTGCCGTCCGGCTCCGTGACGATGACAGTGCCGTCGCGGTCGACGATTGTCTCCCTGCCGAACATGTCTATGTGCCAGCACATGACGGCCTCGCAAGCTCGGCGCAGGGCCGGGGGCGTTCGCGATCGGGCAAGGATCGCCCGGCGTAGAGCGCAGTGATCCGTTCGTGGAGGTACGCGCGATATCGCTCGCACTGAGGGCAGCGCATCGGGGCGGTCGTCATAGCTCGCTACCCCGACGGAGGTACGGCTCGCCGTCGTCGACGATCATGCGCGGCCGCGGGTCGTGCGGGTCGTGTTGCCATCTCCGGGAGAGCAGCCAGCCGCGCACCGTGTCCCACGGAACCACCGCAAGGAACGGCACCGCAAACAGCAGTAGGAGCCAGAGCCAGTACACGAGGCCTCCCCGCGGTAGGTATGCTGCGATGTAGCGATCGCTAATCGGTGTGTGCACCAAGCATGCGGTTCATGCACCAATGTGGCAATGCTCCAATCGTGCGGTGATGCGACTACGGTCGGTTACGGCCTACGATGTGATGCATGGTCAGCACCGCCAACACCCCGCGAGCCCGCGCCCTCGGCGCCGAACTCAAGGAGGCGCGGGAGCGCGCCGGACTCACGACACGCCAGCTGGGCGCACAGCTCAACAGGCAGAACAGCCACATATCGCGCTGGGAGACTGGCCGGCTCGCGCCGAGTGTGGAGGACACGGCAGCGGTGCTCGGAATCCTCGGCGTCACCGGTGCAGAGCGGGACAGGATCCTCGACCTCGCCCGCGACGCCAGCGATCCGAACTGGGTCAGTCCGGGCGTGCAGAAACACCTCGCCGCACTCAGGGAGTACGAGCGCACCGCCAGTCGCATTACCAACGTCGAGCCCACGATGGTCCCCGGCCTGTTGCAGACCGCCGACTATGCGTGGTCGATCATGGTCGCGGCCGGAGCCACTCGTGGCGAGGCCGACCAGCGGGTGACCTATCGGATGGGCCGGCGTGACGTGCTCACCGGGCGGAAACCGGTGCAGCTCGACGCGCTGATCGGCGAGGCCGCCCTGCGCTACGCGCCGTGTGACCGAGACGTGATGGTCGAGCAGCTGCGTCACCTGCAGAAATGGTCCGAGTCGAGCAACATCACTGTGCAGGTGATCCCGCAGCGGCAGGGGTACCTGCCGAGTCTCGAGGGCGCGTTCGTACTGATCGAGTTCGACCGGCACGACCCGGTGGTGCAGATCGAGCACTACCGAAGCGCGACCACGATCACCGATCGGGGGGATGTGCAGGACTACCAGACCGCGGCGGATACTCTCCGCCGGGAAGCGATGAGCCCCGAGGAGAGTATGGGGCTCATCGCCGAAACCGCCGACGAGATGGAGCGTACACCATGAATACGACACGCTGGCGCGTATCGAGCTACACCGGCAACCAGGGCAACTGTGTCGAGCTCGCGCTCGAACCGGCTCGCGCGCGGGTGCGCGACACGAAGGACCGCGACGGCGGCACCCTCGAGGTGCCGTTCACCGCGTGGCAGGCGTTTACCACGCAGCTACGCGAGCAGTAGACGCACCCAAGCGCCAAACAAGCTAGGGCCACCACTGCCACGCTGCAAGTCCACGGCCGGATTGCTTGGCGCGACGCTACGAATGGCGCCCCCGTGTCCTCCGGGACGCGGGGGCGCCATCGTATCGGCCGGGCTGCTACTTGCGCAGAGTGATATCCACCAGCCTTGGAGGTATCAGGCGGAGCAGTGCACGGAGGCGTAGTCTCCGCTGGCGTCCTGCGACGTAACCACCTCGCCGTTGCGGACGATCTCGCAGGCGATCTGACCATCAGTGCTCATGCTCGTTACCGACAGCGTGGGGGTGAACATGATGCCTTCGTCGGTGACCTCGATCGTCTTGGACCACGGTGGGGTGGTGTCTGTGCTCGAGGTGGATGACCCATCGCCGGAGACCGTGCCGTAGGAGATCGACACTTCGCCCTCGCCGGTGACGCGATACTCGTATGTGGTGACCTCGGAGCTGCTCTCCTCGTCGCCGCTGCCGTTGCCATTCTCGTCGGTCTCGGTGACATCAGCAGGCCCTTCGAGCTCGTCCACGAATGCCTGCTGGGCGGCCACTGTGGCGGCGATCGCTGCGACGCACAGCGCGACACCGATCCCCGCGAGCAGCTTGCGGGTGCCGAACAGGGCGATGATGCCGAGGATGAACCCGACTGCGGCGACGACGGCGGTGACGTTGTTGAGGATGGGGATCACCGATCCGACGAGGCCGACGATGCCGAGGATGAGTCCCGTCCAGGCGAGTCCGCTGAACTTGTGTGTTTGCTGCTCAGTTGTCATGCATTCTCCCTATGTCGTGTTCAGTAGGTGTGTCGACGGTGATCGACTTGCTGTTACGTGCAACCTGGTCGTCCGTCGACAACGAACCGGAGATGAGTTTGCATATGTTTAGTAGGCCGTCTCCGGCCTGCACGTGAACGTGGTGTGCGGTGCCGTGTTCCTGCTGCTCCGGGGGGTGCGAAGCGGCCCGCGCCTGTCGGCCTCGCTGGCTGGGCTGGTACTCGCCGGGTACGTGGTCACCGTCGGTTACACCCCGAGCGTGCTGCGGGCCGCGCTGATGGCGGCCGTGGGGTTGCTCGCGTTGTTCCTCGGCCGGCAGCGCGCGGCGATGCCGGCGCTGGCGTTCGCGGTGTGCGTGCTCGTGCTGTACGACCCGGAGATGGCCGTGCGGTTCGGGTTCGCCATGTCGGTGGCGGCGACCGCGGCACTGGTCGTGCTCGCGCCGCGGTGGGTCGGTTCGCTCCGGTCCAGGGGCGTGCCGGTCGGGTTCGCCTCGGCGGGAGTCGTCCCGCTGGTGGCCTTCCTCGCGACAGCCCCGCTCATCGCGGGCATGGCCGGCGAGGTCAGCCTGGTCGCGGTCGGGGCGAACATCCTGGCCACCCCCGTCGTCGCGGTGACGACCGTGCTCGGCGCGCTGGCCACGGCGACGGCAGGCGCCGCGCCCTGGCTCGGTGAGCTGCTCGCCCGGTCGGCGTGGCCGGGGTTGAGCTGGTTGCTGCTCGTGGCGCGAGGTGCCGCGGACGTCCCTGCTGGCGTGCTCGGCTGGCCGGATGGCTGGCTCGGTGGTGGGCTGGCGGCACTGCTCTCGCTGTCCTGCGTGCTTGCCTGCCGGTACCGGACGCCCCGTCGCGTGCTGGCGGCCTGCCTGGTGCTTGCGCTGGTGGTGTGGGCTGCCGCGCGCCTGTCCGCACCGGGGTGGCCTCCCGCGAGCTGGGCGGTTATCGCCTGCGACGTCGGCCAGGGTGACGGGTTGCTGCTCGCGACCGGCGAGGCAGGCAGTGCCGTGGTGGTCGACACCGGCAGTGCACGAAGCGGGATGGTGGCATGCCTCGACAGGGTGGGCGTGGACCGTGTCCCGCTGCTCGTCGTCACGCACCTGCACGAGGATCACTACGGCGACCTACCGGCGGTGCTGGACGGTACGCAGGTCGACGCGGTGGCCGTGGGACCGGGGCGTACCCCGGAGCGCGCGTGGACCGCCGTCGTGAATGCCGCGAGGGACGAGAACGTGCCGCTGGTCGAGCTGGCACCGGGGGACGCGATGAGCTGGCCCCGGCTCGACCTGCGGGTGCTCGGTCCGCGCCACGTGCCTGCCGAGCAGGCGGCCGAGCCGGGCGGGACGGCTGTCAACGATCTCTCCCTCGCCGTCACCGCCGACACCCCTGCAGGCAGGATCCTGCTACCCGGGGACGGGGAGGTGGCCGCACAGGGCGACCTGCTCGCTGCCGGCCACGACCTGCGCGCCGACGTGCTGAAGGTGCCGCACCACGGCAGCGGGAACACGCGGGACGACTTTCTGCGGGCCGTCGCACCCGACGTCGCGGTCATCAGCGTGGGGGAGGGAAACCAGCACGATCACCCGGACACGGCGGTCGTCGATCAGCTCACCGGGGCTGGAACGCGGATCGCGCGCACCGACCGCGCGGGCGACATCGCTGTCGTGCCCGCGCGGGACGGCATCGTCATCGCGCGTCGCTACTGACCGAGGGCCTCGCGCACCGCGCCTACCGTCGGCGTGACCGTCGCCTTCGGGCCGACCGAATCCTGCACGGCGTCCAGCGTCTTCAGCCCGTCACCGGTGATCAGCAGCACGGTCTCCGCATCGGGATCGATCTTGCCGGCCTCGATGAGCTTCTTCGCGCACGCCACGGTGACCCCGCCTGCTGTCTCGGCGAAGATGCCCTCGGTGCGGGCCAGCAGCTTGATCCCCTCGACGACCTCCTCGTCGGTGACGTCCTCGATCGCGCCACCGGTGCGGTTGACGGTGTCGAGCACGTACGGCCCGTCGGCGGGGTTGCCGATGGCCAGCGAGCGGGCGATCGTGTCCGGCTTGGTCGGCTGCACGACGTCGAGGCCGGACTTGAAGGCGGAGGACACCGGGGAGCAGCCGGTGGCCTGGGCGCCGAACACGGTGTACGGGGACGGCTCCACGAGCCCGACCTCGCTCAGCTCGGTGAAGCCCTTGTCGACCTTGGTCAGCTGCGAGCCGGAGGCGATGGGCACGACGATCTGCTCGGGAATGCGCCAGCCGAGCTGCTCGGCCACCTCGAACGCCAGCGTCTTGGACCCCTCGGAGTAGTAGGGCCGGACGTTGACGTTGACGAACGCCCAGTTCTCGTTCTCGGCCGCCAGCTCGGTCGCCAGCCGGTTGACGTCGTCGTAGTTACCGTCCACGGCGATCAGCGAGCCGTCGTAGACCGCGGTGGTCAGCACCTTGGCCTGCTCGAGCGAGGACGGGATCAGCACGACGGAGTCCCATCCCGCGCGGGCGGCGGCGGAGGCGACGGCGTTGGCGAGGTTGCCGGTGGACGGGCAGGCGAGCACGTCGAAGCCGAACTCGCGCGCGGCGGCGAGCGCCACCGCCACCACCCGGTCCTTGAACGAGTGCGTGGGGTTGCCGGTGTCGTCCTTGACCCAGATCCGGCGTACGCCCAGCTCCTGGGCCAGCCGGTCGGCGCGGATCAGCTTCGTACAGCCGGGCTCGGTGTTGGGGATCTGGTCGACGTTGCTCGGAACGGGCAGGAGCTTCTTGTAGCGCCAGATGTTGCGTGGGCCCGACTCGATGTCGGACCGGCGCACCGTGCCGAAGTCGTAGGCCACCTCGAGGGGGGAGAAGTCGTCCGCGGAAACGAAGTCCGGAGCGAGCGGCTGCTCGTGGCCCTCTTCCTTCGACTTCAGGTACGCGGCCGGTCCCAGGTCGATACTTCCGGAAGCGGAAGAGCTGGTCGAGGTCGCACCGAACGTTGCTGTCATCGAGAGGTCCTTTCCTCATCTGCCCCACGGTGAGTCATGGGCCGGAATTGGCACCGAGTGCGCTGGCTACCTCGCTGATCGAGATGACTGGCCAACGCCGGTTGCCGGGGCTTCATCGGGCCGGTCCCTCTGCCCCTCTGGATGAGCGTTATCGAGTTGTCGCACAGAATCGTCGGGTCCACTTGTGGTCGCGCTACGCTCCACGCTTACCGTATCCCAGCTCGTTTCCATGGTTACCTGGTGGCGTATCCGGGGACATATCCGGAGACGAGGCCACCCGCACTACACCGTACGGCACGGGCGCGGGGGCTGCTACGCGCTGGCGTGCTGACTAGACCTGCGTCACATTCCTCGAGCCCCTCCGCCTGCCCATGGCCGGGCGCCGCTCGTGGCAGGCGGTGCACGCCCGTGACGGCCGGTGCGGGCGTGCGGTGTGTCACGGTGCCGCGGCGAGTCCTGGTCGCCTCACGTGCGAGGATGGCGGCGTGAGTGAGCCAGCGAACGCGGCACGGCCCGTGCAGCTCGTGCTGGGCGATGAGGCCCTGCTCATCGAACGAGCCATCTCCGCCGCCCTGGATGCCGCCCGCCGAGCCGATCCGTCCGCCGAGCTCACCCGGATCCCGGCGAGCGAGCTGACCGTGAGCACGCTGACCGAACTGGTCAGCCCCACGCTGTTCAGCGAGGGCAGGGTGGTCGTGCTGGACTCGGCCCAGGACGTGTCGAACGAGGCAGCCGAGGCGATCGGCAACTACGTACAGGACCCGGTCCCCGGTGTCGTGCTCGTGGTGGTGCACAGCGGCGGAGGGCGGAGCAAGGCAGGTAAGGCGCTGCCCGCGACGCTTCGTAACGCGGGTGCCGCGGTCACGGAGTGCGCCAAGCTCACCAAACCGGCCGAGCGGGAGGCCTTCGTGCGGGCGGAGGTGCGTGGCGCCGGTGGTGCGATCGACGCGGCTGCCGTGACGGCGCTCGTCGAGTCCGTGGGGACCGACCTGCGGGAGCTGGCGGCCGCGGCGGGCCAGCTGGTCGCGGACTCCGGAGGGAACATCGATGAGCAGGCCGTTCGCAGGTACCACACCGGCCGCGCGGACGTGACCGGCTTCGTCGTCGCGGAGAAGGCGGTGGCCGGTGACGGCACCGCTGCGCTGTCCGCGCTGCGGTGGGCGCTGCACATCGGCGTGGCGCACGTGCTCATCGCCGACGCGCTCGCCGATGCGGTGCGCACCGTCGCGCGCGTCGCCTCGGCAGGCAGGGGAAATCCCAACACCATGGCGAGCCAGCTCGGGATGCCGCCGTGGAAGGTGCGCAAGGCGCAAGGTCAGGCACGCGGCTGGACACGGGAAGGGCTCACCGCGGCGCTGGAGATCGTCGCGACGCTCAACGCCGAGGTCAAGGGAGTCGCGGCGGACGGGGAGTACGCGCTGGAACGCGCTACGCGGCGTATCGCAGCACTGCGCGAGACCTGACCGGCCCGCTCGGCCCGCACAGCACGAATCCCCCTGGCACTGGACCAGGGGGATTCGTGCTGGCGGGGCCGCGTAGCGGCCGGGGCAGCCGCCTCAGAGCGAGTCGACGTGCCTGGCCATCGCCGACTTCTTGTTGGCCGCCTGGTTCTTGTGGATGACGCCCTTGCTCGCGGCCTTGTCCAGCTTCCGGGCCGCCGCGCGCTGGAGCTCGATCGCCCTGTCCTTGTCGCCGGCCTTGGCGGCCTCGCGGAACTTGCGGATCGCGGTCTTCACCGACGACTTGACGGCCTGGTTGCGCTGGCGCGCCTCCTCGTTGGTGCGAATACGCTTCATCTGCGACTTGATGTTGGCCACGCTGGCGCTCCTTCGTCTGCTCGATCATCGGTGGGATGCGTGCCGCGATGTCTCCGGCCCTGCCGCGCGTGAGGCGGCGACAGGCTTCCTCCTTGGCGGAATGCCACACGGCAACAACGGTCCAGGGTACACGGCACGGTTTCCGGCTCCCGTGCGAGGTAGGTCCGCGGGGTCGCGGTGCTGTAGCGTCCGTCGCGGTACGAGTCGGCGGAACCTGTCGGTCGAGGTGGTCGTGAGCGTTACCGCGTTGTTGCTCACGGTGACCGCTGCCGTCGCCCACGCTGCCTGGAACCTCGCCGCCAAGCGGGTGGCTGGTGGTGGCGCCGCGTTCGTCTTCCTCTACTTCTGCGTATCCGCGCTGGCGTGCTTCCCGTTCGCGGCGTTCCTTCTGGCCCGCTCCGGGGAGGTCCCGCGCGCAGGCTGGTTCCTCGCCGCGGCGGTCTCCGCGGTGCTGCACGTGGTGTACGGGGTGGTGCTGCAACGTGGCTACGCGGTCGGCGACATGTCGGTGGTCTACCCGCTGGCGCGGGGTACCGGCCCGCTGCTGGTGCTGGTCGTGGCCGTGACCGCGTTCGGCGAACGCCCTGGCTTGTGGGGCACGGCAGGCGCGTTGCTCGTGGTGACGGGGGTGTTCGTGCTCGGCCGGGCCCGCTCGGCGGGCTCCCGGCTCCGGCAGCCCGCTGCCGGGATCGGTTACGGCGTCCTCACCGGCGGCACGATCGCGCTGTACACCCTCTGGGACGCCTACGCGGTGACGGTGCTGGCCGCGCCGCCCGTGGTGTACTTCGCGTCGGCTGCCGCGCTGCAGGGCGCCCTGCTCGCTCCGGTGGCGCTGCGACAGCGGCAGCGGGTGGCCGCGCTGTGGTCGGGTCACCGCGCGCAGGTCCTGGCTGTGGGCCTGCTCTCGCCGCTGGCGTACCTGCTCGTGCTGTTCGCCATGCGGCTGGCTCCGGTCAGCCTGGTCGCTCCCGTGCGGGAGCTGAGTATCGTGCTCGGCGGGCTGTTCGCCTGGCGCGTGCTCGGTGAGGCGGACCCGGCGAGACGGGTGCTCGGCTCCGCTGTGGTGCTGCTCGGTATCGGCGCCATCGCGGTGGCCTGACCAGCAGGGATTGTGTGCGTGGCCGAGGAGCGGGTAAGCACGGGTCATGGATGTGCTCAGCAGCCGAGTCTTGCTGAAACCCCGGGACCCGGAGCTCACGCGGGCGTTCTACGCCGAGACTCTCGGGCTGGCGGTGTACCGGGAGTTCCCCGGCGGGACGGTGTTCTTCCTCGGGGGCGGATTCCTCGAGATCGTGGGAACCGGTAGCACGGGGCCCGGACCGGATGTCGCGTTGTGGCTGCAGGTTCGCGACGTGCACGAGGTGGTGACCGGCCTCACCGAACGGGGCGTGCCGGTCGACCGGCAGCCGAGGGAGGAGCCGTGGGGGCTGGTCGAGGCCTGGATCTCCGATCCGGACGGCACCCGCATCGTGCTGGTCGAGGTCCCGGCAGGGCATCCGTTGCGGGTGGACACGCGCTGAGTACGCGTACCGGCGGCGAGAGCAGCGGCTTCCGGTGGGTGGACCCGGAGCATCGTCACGGCAGCCCGTGCCGACATGGGAGTATGGAGGTCGCACACCCGACCATTCCGAGGACGCCGAGTGACCACGTACGCTGATACGACCTTTACACCCCCGGAGCGAATCCGGAACTTCAGCATCATCGCCCACATCGATCACGGCAAGTCGACGCTTGCGGACCGGATGCTGCAGCTGACGGGGGTACTCGACGACCGTGCCTACCGCGACCAGTACCTGGACCGGATGGACCTGGAGCGTGAGCGCGGCATCACGATCAAGGCGCAGAACGTGCGGCTGCCGTGGACTCTCGACGACACCGAGCACGTGCTGCACCTGATCGACACCCCCGGGCACGTCGACTTCACCTACGAGGTCTCCCGTGCGCTGAACGCCTGTGAGGGCGCGATCCTGCTGGTCGACGCCGCGCAGGGTATCGAGGCGCAGACCCTGGCGAACCTGTACCTCGCGCTGGAGCAGGACCTCGCGATCATCCCGGTGCTGAACAAGATCGACCTCCCGGCCGCGGAGCCGGACAAGTACGCCGATGAGCTGGCCCACATCATCGGGTGCGACCCGGCCGACGTGCTGCGCGTCTCCGCGAAGACGGGTGACGGCGTGCGGGAGGTGCTCGACGAGGTCGTCCGTCAGGTTCCCGCGCCGGTCGGGGATGCCGACGCGCCGCCGCGCGCGATGATCTTCGACTCGATCTACGACATCTACCGGGGTGTGGTGACCTATATCCGGGTGATGGACGGCAAGATCACGCCGCGGCAGCGGATCAAGATGATGTCCACAGGGGCCACGCACGAGTTGCTCGACGTGGGGATCATCTCGCCGGAGCCGAACTCGTGCACGGGCCTCGGCGTCGGCGAGGTCGGTTACCTGATCACCGGCGTGAAGGATGTCCGCCAGTCCAGGGTCGGCGACACGGTCACCTCGGAGAAGCACGGCGCCTCGGATCCGTTGCCCGGGTACAGGGACCCGCAGCCGATGGTCTACTCAGGACTGTACCCGATCGACGGGTCGGAGTACTCGATGTTGCGTGAGGCGCTCGAGAAGCTGCAACTCAACGACGCGTCGCTGACGTACGAGCCGGAGAACTCCGTGGCGCTCGGGTTCGGGTTCCGGTGCGGGTTCCTCGGCCTGCTGCACCTGGAGATCACGCGGGCGCGGCTGGAACGCGAGTACGGTTTGGACCTCATCTCCACCGCGCCGAACGTGGTCTACGACGTCTACCTCACCGATGGCAGCGAGTTCCAGGTAACCAACCCCTCGGACTGGCCGACCGGCAAGATCGCCGAGGTGCACGAGCCGATGAGCAAGGTGACCGTCATCGCGCCTGCCGAGTTCATCGGTGCGGTGATGGAGCTGTGCCAGGGCAAGCGCGGCCAGATGCTCGGGATGGACTACCTGTCGGAGGATCGTGTCGAGCTGCGCTACAAGATGCCGCTCGGGGAGATCATTTTCGACTTCTTCGACTCGCTCAAGTCGCGAACCCGCGGGTACGCCTCCCTGGACTACGAGGACGCAGGGCTACAGGAATCGGACCTCGTCAAGGTCGACATCCTCATGCAGGGCGAGACGGTGGACGCGTTCTCGGCGATCGTGCACAAGGACTTCGCCTACTCCTACGGCACCAAGATGACCACCCGGCTGCGTGAGCTGATCCCCCGGCAGCAGTTCGAGGTGCCGATCCAGGCCGCCGTCGGCTCGCGCATCATCGCGCGCGAGACGGTGCGGGCGTTGCGTAAGGACGTGCTGGCCAAGTGCTACGGCGGTGACATCTCCAGGAAGCGCAAGTTGCTGGAGAAGCAGAAGGAAGGCAAGAAGCGGATGAAGACCGTGGGCAGGGTCGAGGTACCGCAGGAAGCCTTCGTTGCCGCGCTGTCCACGGAGGGCTCGAGCGACAAGGGCGACAAGGGCGGCGACAAGAGCAAGGGCAAGAAGTAGGCGCGCGGCGTGTGGTCGTGGGTATGAGCGCGAACGGCATCGCCCGTCCGGGTGGCCGCTTTCGCGGGTCCTATGCTCGGGCTATGTTCTCCGACCTACGGATACCCGTCATCGTTGCCCCGATGGCGGGTGGACCCTCCACCCCCGAGCTGGTCGCCGCTGCGGCGGATGCCGGGGCGTTCGGGTTCCTCGCGGGCGGCATGCTCACTCCCGAGAAGCTGGTCGACCAGATCGGACGGACCAGGAGCCTGACCGACGGACCGTTCGGGGTGAACCTGTTCGTGCCGCGCGAGCGGGTTGCCCGCGACATGTCGGACTACCGGGACCGGATGCGTACCGAGGGGCAGCGGTACGGCACCGAGCCGGGAAGCGCCGTCTGGGACGACGACAACTACCCGGCCAAGCTGGATGCGGTGGTCGCCAGCCGCGTTCCGGTCGTGTCGTTCACGTTCCAGCTGCCGTCGGCGACCGATACCGCGCGCGTCAAGAAAGCAGGCAGCAGCGTGGTCATCACGGTGGCGACCCCGGAGGAGGGACGCCAGGCCGCCGCGCTCGGTGCGGACGCGATCTGCGTGCAGGGCTGCGACGCGGGCGGCCACCGGGGAACGTTCACCGATTCGGGTGTCGACGCGGCCGGTGGCGAGCTCTACGGGGTGCTCGCCGTCCTGCGCAACCTCCGTGCCGAGCTGGATATCCCGGTCATCGCGGCGGGGGGACTGGTCAACGGGGCCGATGTCGCGGCGGTGCTCTCCGCCGGAGCGGTCGCGGCCCAGATGGGCAGCGCGTTCCTGCGCGCGACCGAGTCCGGGACGTCACCGGTGTACCGGGACGCGCTCGCGAAGGCGGGTCGCGGCACCAGGTTCACGCGCGCGTTCACCGGCCGTCCCGCGCGGGGTCTGATGAACAGGTTCATCAGCGAGCACTCCGCGTACGCCCCGGTGGCCTACCCCCAGCTGCACCACATGACCAAACCGATCCGCGCCGCCGCTACCGAGGCCGGGGACCCGGAAGCCATGTCGTTGTGGGCGGGACGTACGTACCAGCTGGCGGAGGAGAAGCCGGCAGCCGAGATCATCGCGTCGCTGGCCAAGCAGGCCAGGGACGCCCTCGATGTCGCACGTGACCGATTGTGAGCCCGACGGCGCTAGCCGGCCATGGAGTCCGGGGTCGCGCGGGACGGCACAGTGCCGCGCGAGGCGCTCCGGCGGCAGCTGGCTGCGAAGAAGGCGATGAGCTGGGCCAGATCCGCGGGAGCGTCCAGCTGCGGGCAGTGCCCCCAGTCCTGCTTCACCAGCATCCTGCTGTGCGGAACCAGCGTGTGCAGCCGCTTGGCGCCGGCCGTGCTGACGAGCCTGTCCTTGCCGCATCCGACCGCGAGCAACGGGGCCCGTACCTTGTCCAGCTGGTACGCGTTGTCGATCTCGGAAACGAGCTGCCGCGCCTGCTCCAACCGGAGCTTGGTGCGCGCGTAGTCGGACACCAGCTGGGCGAACCTCTCCGTCTCGGCGGAGTCGGCATCGGAGGGGTCAGCGTAGAGCAGCCGCGGGATGACGGCACTTGCCACGGTGCGCACGATGGCGCTCGGCACCGGGACCGGTAGCGATGCGTACAGCCGCAGCGGGAGGGGATTGCGTGCGACCGTGCGGACCAGCAGGCTGTCGGCGAGGCCGGGTGCCGCGATGGACAGCACGCCCGCGATGGGCAGGGAGTCGTCGTGCGCCGCGCGCAGGCTCGCGGTGCCGCCGAGCGAGTTGCCGACGAGCACGACGTCACCCTGCACGGCCTGCTCGACGATGACCGACCGCAGGAACGCGTCGTGCTGCGGCAGGATCTGGCCGGGACGCAGGTCGTCGGCCTCTCCGAAGCCGGGGAGGTCGACCGCGATGGCGGAGTGTCCCTCCGCGGCGAGCCTGCGGAGAACGCCGCGCCAGGTGTCCGCGCTGTCGCAGTAGCCGTGCAGCAGCACGAACCGGGGCCGCTGTGGCCTGCTGGACCCGGTGCGCGCCTTGCGGAGCAGACCGTGTCGCGGTCGTTCCGGCCCGGCCGGTACGGTCCCGACCTCGAGCGTCCGCGTGCGGATACCGGCGAACCGCTGGTATCCGGCACGGATGCCCGACTGGTCGGGCATCTCCTGATCCGGTCCTGTGGTCATACTCACAGGCTACGCACCGCGGTGCCGGTATGCCGGGCAAATACCCGGTCACGAAGCCGTATCAACTCGCTCGAACGGTTGTGACCTGCGAGTCCGGCCCGGTCGTGCACCGGGCCGGACTCCGCTGATCGGAGTAGGGGCCTCTCCCGATCCCCGCTCGCGACGGAGGGGATCGCGAGACACACGCTGCCCCCGGACGGTCGCCGTACCGGTCCGTCAGATGGTGAACACGACCTTTCCGGAGGTCTCCCCGTCCAGCATGGTGCGGAAGCCGTTCGCCGCGTCGCCGAGCGGCAGCTCGCTGCCGATCTGCGGCCGGATCCCGGTCAGCCGCACGAACTCGAGCAGCTCAGCCAGCTCGGCCCGCGTTCCCATGGTGGAGCCGGCGATGCGTAGCTGCAGGAAGAACACCCGCTGCAGCTCGGCGGCTGCGTCGGGTCCGCTGGTGGCGCCGGATACCACGATGATGCCGCCTGGCTTGAGGGACTTCAGCGAGTGGGACCATGTCGACTTGCCGACGGTCTCGAACACGCCGTCGACACGCTCGGGGAGCCGCGTACCGGGCTCGAAGGTCTCGTGCGCGCCGAGCGACGCGGCGAGCTCGCGCTTGGCGTCGGTACGGCCGGTGGCCCATACCCGCAGGCCCGCCGCGCGGCCGAGCTGGATGAGAGCCGTGGCCACTCCGCCGGAAGCTCCCTGGACCAGCATCGTCTGACCGGGGCGCAGCCCGGACTTGACGAACAGCATCCGGTAGGCCGTCAGCCATGCCGTGCCCATGGACGCACCCTCGACGAAGGACAGCTCCGGCGGCTTCGGTACGGCGTTGCGGGCGGGAACGATGACCTTCTCGGCGAACGTACCCTGGTGTTTCTCGGTCAGCAGCGTGCGCTTCGGGTCGAGCGTCTCGTCCCCGTCCCACGCCGGATCGCCGATGACCGAGTGGAGGACGACCTCGGTGCCGTCGTCGAGGACGCCGGCACCGTCACACCCGAGGATCATCGGGAACTGGTCCGGCTTGATCCCGACGCCGCGCAGCGTCCAGATGTCGTGCATGTTCAGGCTGGCGGCTCGTACGGTGACCGAGACCCACCCGTCCGGCGGGTCCTCGGCGGGGCGGTCACCGGCGACCAGGGAAGCCAGCGGGTCGTCGGCGTTGGGCTCGGAAGCGTATACGGCAAACATGGGGCCCAACGTACCGCGCGGTACGGCAGTGCCGGTAAGCCCTGTGGCCGTGCCGATCACCTGAGTGGTCCAGCGGCGATGAGTGGGGCGGTCACGGCGAGCGATCAGGCGGTCCCTACCATTTCGGTGTGTTCTCCAGACGGCGGATCACGATCGCACTGGTCGGCTTACTCATCCTGGTCCTCGCCGGCTGGCTCGCTTCCGAGCTACTCGGTGACGAGCAAGCCGGCGGGGCGAACAGCTCCGAGGTGCTCCCGGCCGCGGCCCACTGGTCCGCGGCCGGCTTTGCGCGCGGCCCCGTGACGTGAGTAACTGGCAATGACCGGCACAGATCCGTCCAGCAACAACGATCCAGATCGGCAGGTATCTCCAGTGAGTGATCCGGTGGTGAAGCAGGAGTCGGCACCCGACGGTGTGACTGCCGCCGCGGAGGCACGTGCGCGGGGTGCTTACGCCCATCAGTTCGACGGTACGGGCCTGCGGGACAGCGCGTCGGTGCTCGACGCGATCGCGACGACGCTGTCGTTTCCGGACGGTGTCGAGCGCAGCTTGGATGCCTTGCGGGACTGCCTGACCGACCTGTCCTGGCTTCCGGCCGGTGAGCACGTGCTGATCTGGAGCGCGGCGAGCGACCTGGCCAACGCGGACCCCAAGGCCTACCTGGCCATTCGCAGCGTGCTCTCGGACGCCCAGCGCGCGCTCGCCCCGGCGGGCAGGCCCGGGTACGGTCGCAGGTTCACCGTGGTGCTCACCGAACGCTGAGGCGGCGGCCCGCGCTCCCTGCCGCGCGGGAGCGCGGGCCGCTCGTCACTGCCGGCACGCGGCCTACTCCGGGACCCAGCCCGGTGCGCGCTTCTGCGCGAACGCCGCGATGCCTTCCTGCGCTTCCGAGCCCGCGAAGAACTCCGCGGACAGCGACAGCATCTCGTCGAAACGCTGCGGTAGCTCGTCGTGGGAGTCCAGCAGCCGCTTGGTGGCGGCGAGGGCGTTCGGCCCGCCCCGCGCCAGCGCGGTGACGTACCGGTCGACCTCGTCGTCCAGCGACTCGGGGTCCACCGCCGAGTTGACCAGACCGACCTGTGCGGCCCGGTCGGCGTCGAACCGTTCCCCGGTCAGGAACAGCTCGCGGGCCTGGCGAGGCAGCAACCTGGGCAGGATGGGCACGGAGATGACGGCGGGTACCAGACCGAGGCGTACCTCGGTGAAGGCGAACGTCGCCGCGCGGCTGGCCACGGAGATGTCCGCGGCCGCGACGATGCCCACGCCGCCTGCCCGTGCCGGCCCGGCGAGCTTGGCGACGACCGGTTTCGCGCTGGTCAGGATCTGCGTGAGGATGTTGGGGAACTCGTTGACGCCTTGTTCCGAGGCGTCCGTGTCCCGCGCTTCCTTGAGGTCCATACCGGCGCAGAACACCTCGGAGGTGTGGTCGAGCACGATGACCCGCACATCCGGGTCCTCGCTCGCCGCGGTCAGTCCCGCGCCGAGTTCGCGCCGCAACTGCGCCGACAGCGCGTTGCGGTTGTGTGGTGAGTCCAGGGTGATGGTCGCGATGCCGCCGGAGACCGCGTAGTGCACAAGTTCGTCTGCCATGCGCCCCAGGCTATAAGCACGGTCAGCCGGCGAGGGAGGCAGCGGTAGGCAGTGCCGGTGTCAGTGCCGGCTGGGCCGACGCCGCGCGACTCGGCGTGACACGGTGCCCGACACGGTGTGCTGTGCTGCCCGACACGGCGTGGTAGCGGCGCAGGACCAGTTCGGCGACGAGGGGATGGTCGCCGAGGGGCTCGGCGATGCGGCAGTCCGGAGCCTCCAGGGCGATCCGGTCGAGGAGCAGGCCGGGAGCCAGGAACCATGGCGCGATCGCCTGCTTGCGCGCCCCGCGCGCACGCAGCCTGGCCAGCGCGGTGGCCGGGCCCGGCCGCGCGGTGGCGAAGGCGTGCGTGACCGCTGCGAACCCCGTGCTGCCGTGCCAGCGCCGTGCGATGGTCGCCACGGCCTCGTTGGCGGCTTCGCGCGAGGAACCGACACCGGTCAACGCCACCCCGACCTCGGGGTCGCCGGGTTCGGCACCGGCCTGCCGCAGCCGGTCGAGTGCGGCCGACTCGAGCGCGGGGTCCGGGCCGAGGACCCCGGACACGGTGACACGCAACAGCGGCATGCTCGTGCCGATGTCCGCGATGAGCTCGGGAAGGTCCACACGGGCGTGGAAGGCACTGCCCAGCAGCAGCGGCACGACGACGACGTCCCTGTGCCCCGCGGAGTGCAGCTCGCCGAGCACCTCGGCGAGCGTGGGCTCGGACAGGTCGAGGAAGGCGGTGCGCACCTCGAGGTCCGGTGCCTGGTCCCGCACCGCGCGGGCCAGCGCGCGCACCGTTGCCGCCGAACGCGCGTCCCTGCTCCCGTGCGCGACGGCGACCAGTGGCGGTGTGCTCACCCCGTGGCTCCCTGCCCGTCGGTGCTAGCGGCCTGCCCGTCGCCCAGCGCCGGGAACCCGACACCCACCAGGCCGGCTGCCAGCGTGTCGCCGTCCTTCGGGTCGATGATCAGGAACGAGCCGGTGCGCGGCGAGGTACGGTAGTCGTCGGCAGGCAGCGGCTCGGACGTGCGCAGCCGCACCTGCCCGATGTGGTTGAGCTCCAGGCTCTCCGGGGCCTGTACGGCCCGCAGCTGCTGCTCGTCGAAGCGTGCGACGATCTCCTCGACGAAGGCCTGGACGGTCTTCGCGCCGTGCTTGAGCAGCACCCGCGAACCGGCACGCAGCGCGGAGTTCGCCAGCCAGCACACGGTCGCGCTGAGCTCGTCGGTCGGCTCGGGAGCCGAACCTGCGGAGGCGATCAGGTCGCCCCGCGCGATGTCGAGGTCGTCGTCGAGCAGCACGGTGACGGAGTTACCCGAGCCCGCCTCGCCGAGCGGGCCGTCCGCGGTGTCGATGCCCGTGACCGTGGAGCGCAACCCCTGCGGAAGCACGACGACCTCGTCACCGGGCCGCACCGTGCCGGACGCGATCTGCCCGGCGTACCCGCGGTAGTCCGGGTAGTCGGCGGTTCGGGGGCGGATCACGTACTGCACGGGCAACCGGAAGGGCGCGTCGTGCGGGTCCGGCGCCACCGGCACCGTCTCCAGGTGTTCCAGCAGTGCCGGGCCGGTGTACCAGGGCGTGTTCTCGGAGCGGGTCACGACGTTGTCGCCCTGCAGGGCGGAGATCGGGATGGAGAGCACCTCGCCCACGGGGTAGCCGAGCGAGACGGCGTGGTCGGTGAACTCCTTGGCGATCACCTCGAAGGTGCTCTCGTCGTAGTCGACCAGGTCGATCTTGTTCACCGCCAGCACCAGCCTCGGCACTCCGAGCATCGCGAGCACCGCCGCGTGCCTGCGGGTCTGCTCGAGGACCCCGTTGCGCGCGTCGACGAGCAGCACCGCGAGCTGGGCGGTGGAGGCGCCGGTGACGGTGTTGCGGGTGTACTGCACGTGCCCCGGGGTGTCGGCGAGCACGAAGGAGCGCTGCGGGGTCGCGAAGTACCGGTAGGCCACATCGATGGTGATGCCCTGCTCGCGTTCCGAGCGCAGCCCGTCGACCAGCAGTGACAGGTCAGGAGTATCCAGCCCCCTGTCGACGCTGGCACGTGTCACGGCGTCGAGCTGATCGGCGAGCACCGACTTGGTGTCGTAGAGCAGGCGGCCCACAAGCGTGGACTTGCCGTCGTCCACACTGCCCGCCGTGGCCAGCCTCAACAGTGAACTCATGATCAGAAGTACCCCTCACGCTTGCGGTCCTCCATGGCGGCCTCGGACATGCGGTCGTCCGCTCGGGTGGCGCCACGTTCGGTCAACCTGCTGGCCTGTACCTCGGCGATGACCTCTTCGATCGTCGTGGCCGTGGACTCGACCGCGCCGGTGCAGGAACCATCACCCACGGTGCGGTACCGGACCGTCCTGGTGTGCACGTCCTCGCCGTCGCGCGGGCCACCCCACGGCCCCTCGGTGAGCCACATGCCGTCCCGCAGGTACACGTCGCGCTGGTGCGCGAAGTAGATGGACGGCAGCTCGACCTTCTCCCGCGCGATGTAGTTCCACACATCGAACTCGGTCCAGTTGGACAGCGGGAACACCCGGACGTGCTCACCGGGGCGGTGCCGTCCGTTGTAGAGGTTCCACAGCTCGGCACGTTGCCTGCGCGGCTCCCACTGGCCGAAGGCGTTGCGCAGGCTGAAGATGCGCTCCTTGGCGCGCGCGCGTTCCTCGTCCCTGCGGCCGCCACCGAACACCGCGTCGAAGCCGTGCTCGCCGATGGTGTCCAGCAGCGGCGTGGTCTGCAGGGGGTTGCGCGTGCCGTCCGGGCGCTCGGTGAGGCGGCCGTCGTCGATCCAGTCCTGCACCTTGGCCACGACCAGCCGTAGCCCGTACTTCTCCACGACCCGGTCCCGGAACTCGATCACTTCGTCGAAGTTGTGCCCGGTGTCGACGTGCAGCAGCGGGAACGGCACCGGAGCGGGCCAGAACGCCTTGATGGCCAGGTGCAGGAGCACGGTGGAGTCCTTACCACCGGAGAACAGGATCACCGGGCGGTCGAATTCCCCGGCCACCTCGCGGAAGATGTGGATCGCCTCGGACTCCAGCGCGGCGAGGTTGTCGATCGCCGCGTCCTGGCCCGAGCCGGGCGCGACCGGCTCGGCGGTGTGTTCAGCGGTCATGGTTTCCTTCCCTCAGGCGTGCAGGCCGCATTCGGTCTTGGCAGAACCCACCCAGCGCCCGCTGCGGGGGTCGTCCCCTGCGGCGACCTTGGCGGTGCACGGCTGGCAGCCTATGGACGGGTATCCGGCCGTGACCAGGGGGTTCTCCACGATGCCGTGCTCGGCGATGTAGGCGTTGAACTGCTCGTCGGTCCACGGCGCGATCGGGTTGATCTTCACCAGCCCGTTGCGGCTGTCCCACTGCACGATCGGGGTGTTCGCCCGCGTCGGGGCGTCGGTACGGCGCACCCCGGTGACCCACGCGTCGTAGCCGGCGAGGGTGCGCTGCAGTGGCACGACCTTGCGCAGGTGGCAGCACTTGTCGGGCTGCGTCTGGTACAGCAGGCCGAACTCGGCCTCCTGCTCGGCGACCGACTGCTCGGCCTCGGCGTTGACGATGCGGATCCGCGGGTAGGTCGCGGCGATCGCGTCGCGCGTGCCGATCGTCTCGGCGAAGTGGTAGCCGGTCTCCAGGAACAGCACGTCCACGTCCGGTTTGACGTTGGCCGCGAGGTCGATCAGTACCGCGTCCTGCATGTTGGAGGCCACGATCAGGCGCTCGCCGAACTCCTCGACGGCCCACCGCAGGGCCTCGTCGGCGGTGGCCTCGGCCAGCTCGGACGCGCCCCGCTCGGCGAGTGCCTTGAGACGCTCCGTGGTGTCTGCTGCTGTCATCTCGCACCTTCCGGAAAGGACAGTCCGACGAGTTTCACCGTGAACACTCGCCGGCACGCGGCGCACAGCCACGCACCGGGCGTGTCGGCCTCCTCTGTGGGCCGTAGGTCCTCGTCACCGCAGTAGGGGCAGTGAAACGGAGTCGCACGCTCACTCATTTCAGATCGTCATCACTGGCGCGCTGCACCCACTGGGGGAAACGCTCGCCCTCTTCGCGCTGCTCGACGAACGTGCGGACGACCCGCTCGACGTAGTCGCCCAGCTCCGCGCTGGTGACCTTGTGGCCACGCAGCTTGCGCCCGAACCCGGCGTCCAGCCCGAGGCCGCCGCCGAGATGGACCTGGAAGCCCTCGACCTGGTTGCCGTCGTCGTCGGTGACGATCTGACCCTTCAGGCCGATGTCCGCGGTCTGGATGCGCGCGCAGGAGTTGGGGCAGCCGTTGAGGTGCACGCTGATCGGCGTGGTGATCCCGTCGGTGATGTCGGCCAGCCGCTGCTCCAGGTCGGCGACGAGCTGCTTGGCGCGGTCCTTGGTCTCCACGATCGCCAGCTTGCAGAACTCGATGCCGGTGCAGGCCATCACGCCACGGCGCCAGGGCGACGCCGTCGCGTCCAGGCCGAGGGTGCTCAGTTCGGACTGCAGTCCCTCTACCTCGGACTCGGGGACGTCGAGCACGACGAGCTTCTGCTGGGGCGTCAACCGGACGCGCCCCGAGCCCGCGCGCTCGGCTGCCTTGGCGACGCCCAGCAACGTGCTGCCGGACACCCGCCCCGCGACGGGGGCGGCACCCACGTAGTAGTTGCCGTCCTTCTGCCGGTGCGCGCCGACATGGTCACGCGGCTGCTCGGGGACCTCCGGCGCCGGGCCGTCGACCAGCTGCCTGCCCAGGTACTCGGACTCGAGGACCTCGCGGAACTTCTCCGCGCCCCAGTCCTTGACGAGGAACTTGATGCGCGCGCGGTGCCGCAGGCGGCGGTAGCCGTAGTCCCGGAACAGCTTGGTCACCCCGGCCCACACCTCGGGGACCTCGTCCCTGGGCACCCAGGTGCCCAGGCGCTGACCGATCATCGGGTTCGTGGACAGCCCGCCACCGACCCAGAGGTCGAAGCCCGGGCCGTGCTCGGGGTGCTCGACCCCCACGAAGGCGATGTCGTGCACCTCGTGTGCGACGTCCTGCAGCCCGGAGATCGCCGTCTTGTACTTGCGCGGCAGGTTGGCCAGTGACGGGTCGCCGAGGTAGCGGTTCTGGATCTCCTCGATGGCCGGTGTGGGGTCGATCACCTCGTCGGAGGCGATGCCGCCCACCGGGGAGCTCAGGATCACGCGGGGCGCATCGCCGCACGCGGTCATCGTGGACAGCCCGGCCTCCTCGAGGCGTGCCCAGATGGTGGGCATGTCCTCGATGCGGATCCAGTGGTACTGGATGTTCTGGCGGTCGGTGATGTCGGCGGAGTCGCGTGCGTAGGTCTGGGAGAGCTCGCCGAGCAGGGACAGCTGCGAGGTCGTCAACGCACCGCCGTCGATGCGCACGCGCAGCATGAAGTAGGAGTCGTCGAGCTCCTCGGGCTCGAGCGTGGCGGTGCGCCCACCGTCGATTCCCGGCTTGCGCTGCGTGTAGAGCCCATACCAGCGGAAACGCCCACGGAGATCACCCGGGTCGATCGACTCGAACCCGCGGTGGGCGTAGATGTTCTCGATACGGGCGCGCACGTTGAGGGGGTGGTCGTCCTTCTTGGAGCGCTCGTTCGGGTTCAGCGGCTCGCGGTACCCGAGAGCCCACTGCCCTTCACCCCGGCGTTGCTTGGTTCGCTTCGGGGCGGATGGAGATGTCACGTCGTCCTCCGGTCTCACAACGATGTCGTGCACGCGATGCAGGTGGGTCAGGGTCGGCCGTCGCCGGTGCGCACGCTCCGGACGGTGGAGCAGCGCTGCTCGCACAGTGAGAGATCGGATGCGTCCGCGGGCGGGGATACCCCAGCGACTTCAGGCCGCCGGCCGGCAGAGGGCGCTGGACACACGCCGGTAGTCGACGTGGCGGCGAACCACGAGGACGATACCGGGAGAAGTCATGATTCCCAGGGTGCCAGTCGCCCAGTATGCGGTCTAGCTGTGCCCATATGGTGGGAGGAGGGTCACGACTCGATCGGGTCGCCCGGTACCTCCCGCCGCGGCTCCCGCCCCGGTCCGGGACACTGTAGGTGTGGCACATGACGGTGTTTATCCCGCGCACGCGAGCGTCGTACATGACGGCGTTCATCCCGCGCACGCGAGCGTCGTACATGACGGCGACCCCGCGCACCGGAGCGCGACCGCCGGCGAGCCGGCGGGCTCCGGCCCGACGGCCGAGGAGCTCGGCGGGCGAGCACGCGCGCCGTTCGGCGTGTACGTGCACGTGCCGTTCTGTGCCACCCGTTGCGGGTACTGCGACTTCAACACCTACACGCCGGACGAGCTCGATGCGGGATCGTCGATGCGGAGCTGGCTGGAAGGGCTGCGTACCGAGCTCGGCCGGGCTGCCGCCGTGCTCGGCGACCCTCCCCGGGCCGAGACGGTGTTCGTCGGGGGAGGCACACCGTCGTTGCTGGGGGCGGACGGTCTCGGCGCCGTGCTCCAGGCCGTGCGGGACGCGTTCGGGCTCGCAGCGGGCGCCGAGGTGAGCACCGAGTCCAACCCCGAGTCGACGTCCGCGGAGTTCTTCGCCGGCATTCGTGACGCGGGTTACACCAGGGTGTCGCTCGGTATGCAATCGGCAGCCGAGCACGTGCTGCGCGTGCTGGACCGGCAGCACACCCCCGGCCGCGCCGTGACGGCCGCGCGGGAGGCGCGGGCCGCGGGGTTCGAGCACGTCAACCTGGACCTGATCTACGGGACCCCTGGCGAGCGCAAGGAGGACCTCCGCGCCTCGCTCGAGGCGGTGCTGGCGGCGGAGGTGGACCACGTGTCCGCGTACGCGCTGACGGTCGAGGACGGCACCGCCCTTGCCAGGCGGGTGCGGCGCGGCGAGCTGGCCCCACCCGACGAGGACACGCTCGCCGAGGACTACGAGCTGATCGACGACGTCCTCGACGAGGCAGGGATGGGCTGGTACGAGGTCTCCAACTGGGCGGCCGGCGAGGATGCCCGGTGCAGGCACAACCTGGGGTACTGGCACGACGGTGACTGGTGGGGCGCCGGTCCCGGCGCGCACAGCCACGTCGGCGGTATCCGCTGGTGGAACGTCAAGCACCCGGCCCGGTACGGGGCGTTGCTCGGGGCCGGGCTGCTGCCTGTCCAGGACGGTGAGCGCCTGACCGAGGAGGATCGCGGCACCGAGCGCGTGATGTTGCGGCTGCGTACCTCGGAGGGCCTGCCCACAGGCGAGCTCGGTGATGCCGGGCTGCGTGCCGCGTCGGAGGCCGCCGCCGGCGGACTGCTCGACCCCGCGGCGTTCGACGGCGGGCGTGCCGTCCTGACCAGGCGTGGCAGGCTGCTGGCCGACGGGGTGGTGTGCCGGCTACTGGAGTGACGGTGGTGCGGCGCCCGAGCACGGGGTGAGCGTGCCGCAGGGTCCGTAAACTGGGGGTGGTAGCCCATGTCCACGACCACACGGAGGTAAGCAGGTGGCAGGCTCGGACGACCGCCGGTTCGAGGTGCTGCGCGCCATCGTCGCCGACTACGTCTCACACCAGGAGCCGGTCGGTTCCAAGGCGATCGTGGAGCGGCACAGCCTGGGTGTGTCCAGTGCCACGGTGCGCAACGATATGGCGTCGCTCGAGGAGGACGGCTACATCACCCAGCCGCACACCAGCGCCGGGCGTATCCCCACGGACAAGGGCTACCGGGTGTTCGTCGACCGGCTCTCCGAGATCAAGCCGTTGAGCCCGGCCGAGCGCCGGGCGATCGAGACGGTGCTGGAAGGTGCCGTGGATCTCGAGGACGTGCTGCGGCGTTCGGTGCGCCTGCTGGCCCAGCTCACGCGCCAGGTGGCCATCGTGCAATACCCGATGATCACCAACTCGACCGTGCGGCACCTCGAGGTCGTCCCGCTGACAGAGGCGCGGCTGATGCTCGTACTGATCACCGGTGCCGGGCAGGTGGACCAGCGCGCCGTGGACGTGGGCGATGTGATCACCGAGGAGGATGTGGCACGGCTGCGGCAGATGCTGAACTCCGCGATCAGCGGGCAGCGGATGTCCGACGCGGCCACCGCCGTCGCTGAGCTTCCGGAGCAGTGTCCTCCCGAGCTGCGGGACGCGATGACGCGGGTGTGCACCTCGCTGGTCGAGTCCCTGGTGGAGCACCCGGAGGACCGGCTCGTGCTCGGCGGTACGGCGAATCTCACTCGTAACGCCGCGGACTTTCCCGACTCGCTTCGGCAGGTGCTCGAAGCGCTGGAGGAACAGGTGGTCGTGCTCAAGTTGCTCGCCGCGACCCGCGGACCCGGTGCGGTAACCGTGCGGATCGGTGAGGAGAATGAGGACGAGCAGATGCGGAGTACCTCGGTCGTATCGATCGGGTACGGCTCCGACGACACGTTGCTCGGCGGTATGGGCGTGGTCGGCCCGACCAGGATGGATTACCCGACCACTATCGCCGCGGTCCGTGCCGTGGCCAACTACGTCGGGCAGATCCTGGCCGGGAGGTAACCGGAACACTGGCATGTGAGACAGTGCCCCGCGTTCGTGAACGGGGTACGCCATCGAGACTTCGTCGAGGAGGACAGCAAGACGGTGCCCAAGGACTACTACGCGACGCTCGGCGTCTCCAAGGACGCCAGTGATCAGGAGATCAAGCGCGCATACCGTAAACTTGCTCGTGAGCTGCACCCGGACGTCAACAAGTCCGACGACGCACAGCAGCGATTCAGCGAAGTCACGACAGCCTACGAGGTCCTGTCCGACCCGCAGAAGCGCAAGGTCGTCGATCTCGGCGGCGACCCGATGGACAACGGCGCTTCCGCCGCGGGCGCAGGCGGGATGCGTGACCCGTTCGCCGGTTTCGGCGGTCTCGGCGACATCATGGACGCCTTCTTCGGCGGGGCGTCCGGGGCCGGTGGCGGCGGTCGCGGGCCCCGCAGCCGGGTGCAGCCCGGCGCGGACGCGCTGATCAGGGTGGGTCTGAACCTGGAGGAGTGCGCGACCGGTGTGACCAAGGAACTCACCGTCGACACCGCCGTGCTGTGCGACCACTGCCGGGGTGCCGGCTCGGCCTCTGGGAAGGCGACCACCAGCTGTGACACCTGCGCGGGCCGTGGTGAGGTCCAGTCCGTGCAGCGTTCGTTCCTCGGCCAGGTCATCACGGCGCGCCCGTGCCCGGCCTGTCACGGTGTCGGTGAGGTCATCAAGGACCCGTGCCGGCAGTGCCAGGGCGATGGCCGCGTGCGTTCCCGGCGCACCGTGTCGGCGAAGATCCCCGCCGGTGTCGGCGACGGTATGCGCATCAGGCTCTCCGGCCAGGGCGAGGTCGGCCCCGGTGGCGGGCCCGCGGGTGACCTCTACGTGGAGGTCGACGAGCAGCCGCACGAGGTGTTCCTGCGCCAGGGCCACGAGCTGCACTGCCATGTGCGTATCCCGATGACCACGGCCGCGCTCGGTGCCCCCATCCCGCTCGAGACGTTGATCGACGGGGAGACCGAGGTGGAGATCGAGCCGGGGACCCAGCCCGAGTCCGAGCTGGTGCTGTCCGGCAAGGGGATGCCGAAGCTGCGCTCCTCCGGGCGCGTCGAAGGTCGTGGCGACCTCCATGTGCACGTCGACGTCGTGGTGCCGACCAAGCTCGACGACGAGCAGCGTCGCCTGCTGCGGGAACTCGCCGACCTGCGGGGCGAGGACGACACGTCGGTGGCCACCAATGGCAGCAGGCAGTCCGGGGTGAGCGGGTTGTTCTCCAAGCTGCGTGCGAGAAGCAACCGGTGAGCCCGCGGCGCCGATGATGCCCGCGCGCGGCAGCGTTCCCGCGGTCCTCGCGGGTCTCGCTGAGCGGTCCCTCCTCGCGGGCCACGCTGCCCCTGTCCGGCTGCCGTGCCCGGTGGTGCCGCGATGAGCGCGGCCAGGGACGCCGGTCCGCGCCCGTTCTTCGTCGTCGATGCGCTTCCCGACGGGGAGCAGGGACTGTTGACGGGGGACGAGGCCCGGCACGCGGTGACCGTGCTGCGGGTCCGGGAGGGTGAGCATCTGGTGCTCACCGACGGGCGAGGCGGTGCCACTGCGTGCGCCGCGGCCGAGGTGCGGCCGGGACGCCACCCGGAGCTGGCGGTGACCGTGCTGGACCGCTGGCAGGAGGAACCGCCCGCACTGCGGGTGACGGTCGCGCAGGCCCTCGTGAAGGGGGATAGAGGGGAGCTCGCCGTCGAGCTGGCGACCGAGGTGGGCGCGGACGCGATCGTGCCGTGGCAGGCCGAGCGGTGCGTGGCGCGGTGGGACCAGCCAGGGCGCGCGGCGAAGGGCCGGGAGCGTTGGCTGTCGACGGCGCGGGCGGCGGCCAAGCAGGCGCGGCGGCTGTGGGTTCCGGAGATCGCCGAGCTGGTCGACATCGCGGGGTTGTGTGACCTCGTGGGCCGGGCACACGCGGCACTGGTACTGGACGCCGGCGCCGGTGTGCCGTTGCGGGAGGTCGCGCTCCCGGACACCGGTGAGCTCGTGGTGGTCGTCGGACCGGAAGGCGGGCTCGCCGGCCGCGAGCTCGAGGTGCTCGGCGAGGCAGGCGCGCGACCCGTGCGGTTGGGCGGCACCGTGCTGCGCGCGTCCACGGCCGCCGCGGTGACGCTCGGCGCGCTCGGCGCACGTACGTCCCGCTGGACGTGACGGTGGGCTGAATGACGCTGTCAGTCCGCCGGGTGGAGTGACAGCGTCATTCAGCCCAATCCCGCTGGTCGACCAGGGTGTCGGTGCCGTTGAGGTCGTCGACGATGTCGACGCGGGTGTTGAAGCGGAGCGCGGACTTGATCCGCTCGCGGGCGGCTTCCGCGACCTGCTCACCGGCCACCCCGGCCGACGGGACGATCTCGCAGCGTAGCTCGTCCCGGTGCGCGGCACGCTCCACGACGAACCGGTAGCCCGCCACGCCCGCCAGGTCGCGCATGGCCGAGTCGACCTGCCGGGGATGCAGGAACATCCCCCGTACCTTCACCGCGGCACCGACACGGCCGAGCACCCCGGCCAGCCGTGCCGAGCCGTCCGGTCCGGTGATCCAGGCGGACAGGTCGCCGGTGCCGAAGCGCACCAGGGGGTACTCGGGGCGCAGCAGGGTGATCACCACCTGCCCCTCGCCGCTGTCGATCGGCAGGTCCGTGTCGAGGTCGCAGACGTCCACGACGACCCCGTCGGGGACCCGGAGGCCCGCACCGGGCTCGATCTCGTAGCCGAGCAGCCCGGTCTCGGCCGTGCCGTACGCGGCCCGGACGACGGGCACGTGTTCGGTCAGCAGCGCGCGTAACGAGTCGGGGAGGGGCTCGGCCGTCACGAGCGCCTTGGACAACCGCCAGCCGCGGGCATCGTGCCCGGCCTCGTGATAGCGCTCGATCAGCGACTTGAGGTAGCTGGGCAACCCCGTGAAGGCGGTGACTCCCAGGTCGGCGATCGCCTGTACCTGCAGGTCGAGACTGCCGGTCCCGCCCGGCACCACCGTGCAGCCAAGCGCCCGCGCTGCCTCGTCGAACATCGCGCCCGCGGGGGAGAGGTGGTACCCGAAGCAGTTGAGCACCACGTCACCGCGGCCGAACCCCGCTGCCTGGAGTGCCTCCTGCCAGCGCCACGGGTCGGCGCCTGCCAGCTGTGGCTCGTAGAGCGGCCCCGGTGACGAGAACAAGCGACACACCTCGGTGTCCGGGTCGAGCATCCCGCCGAGCGGCGGCTCGGAGCGTTGCAGCGCGATGAGGTCGTCCTTGGTCAGCACGGCCAGCTCGTCGAGGTCGCTGACCCGCCGTACCCGCTCGGCCGGCACCCCGGCCGCGTGCAGCCGCGCGGCGAACGCGGGGATGCGGGCAGCCGCCCGGCGGACGACCTCGCCGACACGTTCGTCCAATGCGGACATTTCGACCCCCTGTCAGAGCCAGCGCTTGCGGCGCTTGTAGTGCTTGACCTCGCGGTAGTTCTTCCTGCCGCCCTCGTCGCCGAGTCCCAGGTAGAACTCCTTGACATCGGGGTTCTCCCGTAGCTCGGCAGCGGAGCCGTCGAGCACGATCCGGCCCTGCTCCATGACATAACCGTGGTGGGCGATCTGCAGCGCGCGGCTCGCGTTCTGCTCGACGACGAGCACCGTGGTGCCCAGCTCGTCATTGAGCCTGGCTATGTACCCGAATATCTCCTGGACCAGCAGTGGAGCGAGCCCGAGCGAGGGTTCGTCGAGCATCAGCAGGGTCGGCTCGGCCATCATCGCCCGCCCGATCGCGAGCATCTGCTGCTCGCCACCGGAGAGGTACCCGGCCGTGCGCCCGCGCAGGTCGTGCAGCCTGGGAAAGTAGGTGTAGACGATGTCGAGGTCGCTGTCGCCGATGCGCCCGCGCGTGTAGGAGCCTGCGACCAGGTTCTCGCGCACCGTGAGGTGCTCGAACACCCGCCGGCCTTCCATGCACAGCGACATGCCCTTGCGTACCCGGTCGGCCGCGTCCATCGTGGTGACGTCCGCGCCCGCGAAGGTGATCGACCCGTCGGTGATCTCGCCGTGCTCGGTGGGCAACAGCCCGGATATCGCCTTCAGCGTCGTGGACTTGCCCGCTCCGTTGGAGCCGAGCATCGCCACGATCGCTCCGCGGGGGACCTCGAGCGACATGCCGCGCAGCACGAGGATGACCTCGTCGTAGATCACCTCGATGTTGTTCACCGCGAGCAGTGGCTCGTCACGCTCGTCGGCGGGGCCGGCGGGCAGCACCCCGGGCTGCCCGCCGGAGTCACCGGACGATGTCATGGGGTGACCCCCCGTTCCACCGCGGTCAGCGCACCGTCGTCCACCTGGTAGATCCCGGTGCCGTCCATGCCGCGGTGGCTGTCGGAGTCGAAGGAGATCGGCACGGTCACATCGCCGGTGTCCACCGGATCCATGCTCCGCAGCGCGTCACGCAGGTTGCTTCCGGTGACCTCCTGGCCGGAGTCGATCGTGTGCCGGATGCCCTCGGCCATCACGTGCATGGTGTACCAGCCCTGCACGTAGTGCAGGCCCTTGTCCTCGAGGGACTCGCCCTGGGACTCGAGGAAGTCCGCGGGGTCGGTGTGCCCGTCCACCGGGTCGGACGGCGGGGAGAACGGTTGCACCATCATGTGCCCCTCGGCCGCGTCGCCTGCCAGATCGATGAACTGCTCGTCGGCGCACCAGTTCAGGCACACCACCGTCATGTCGAGGTTCTGCTGGGCGATGTTGCTGGCCAGCATCGCGGCCGGGCTCGAGACGTTCTGCACCACGACGTACTCGGCGCCTGCCGACTCGGCGCGGTTGAGCTGGGCGACGTAGTCGGTGGCCCCCTCCGGCATGGCGTAGTTGTCGTACCCCAGGCCGAGGTCGTTCTCCTCGATGTACGCCTCCCCGTCGGCTACCGGTGATGTGCCGAACGGGCTGTCGTGGTGGAACACCGCGACGGTGCCGTCGCCGCCGGAGTCCGAGGCGATCCAGTCCAGCGCGACGCGCATCTGGTCCGAGTAGGTCGCCGCGACGACGAAGTTGTACGGCGACTCCTCCGGGTCGACGAGTGTCTCGGCGTAGGAGGCCGACATGAACGGTAACTCGTCCTGGGCGACCTTCTGCCGCAGTGCCTCGGTGTCCCCTGTGCCCCAGCCCTGGACGGCCACCACGCCCTCGTTGACGTACTGCGAGTACAGCTGCTCGGCACGCGCGACGTCGTAGGCGTAGTCGTTGAGCTTGAGGTCGATCTCGCGGCCGTCGATACCGCCCTGCTCGTTGAGCCAGTCGGCGTAGCCGCGGATGCCCTCGCTGTACGGGGTGCCGACATCGGCTGTGGCGCCGGACAGGTCGGAGAGCACCCCGATCGGGATGGGGCCGTCACCGCCGCCCTCCTCGGCTCCGGGGCCGCCGCAGGCGGCCAGGGTCAATGCGGTGACCGCGGCGGTGGCCAGTGATGCGGATGCGCGTCTGTGCATGGTGTCCTCCTTGACACGGTGGGTGGTTGGAACGGGCTCCCGTCAGTACCGGAACGGCCAGAAGCGCACGTAGTCCTTGAGGCGTTGCCAGATGCGGGCGAGGCCACGGGGCTCGAAGATCAGGAAGAGCACGATGACCAGGCCGAACACGACGACCTGAACCGCGGGCAGCTTCTCGGCGATGCCGGGCAGGGTTCCCTGCATGTCCTGCCCGACCCTGGTGATCAGCGCCGGCAGGGTGATCATGAAGATCGCCCCGTAGACGGTTCCCGCGATCGAGCCGAGCCCGCCCACGATGATGATCGCGAGGTAGAGGATCGACTCCTCGAGCGTGAACCGTTCCCAGGTGACGATGCCGGTGTAGTGCGCGGTGAGGGCGCCTGCCAGGCCGGCGAACCCCGAGGACACCGCGAAGGCGAGCACCTTCGTCCGCGTGACGTCGACCCCCATCGCCGAGGCCGCGATGTCGTGGTCACGCACCGCCATGAACGACCTGCCCAGGCCGGTCCGGAACAGGTTGCGGGCCGATACCACGGCGAGCACGGCGATCGGCAGGATCACCCAGTACCAGTGGAAGTCCTGCCGGAACACGAACCTGCCGAGCTCCATGCGCGGTATCGAGATGGCGTCGCGACCGCCGGTGACCGCGTCCCAGTTGCGCACGGCGAACAGGATGATCTCCTGCGAGGCGAGGGTGGCGATCGCGAGGTAGAGGCCCTTGAGGCGGAGCGCGGGGATGCCGAAGAACGCGCCGATGACCGCGGTCGTCAACGTCGCCAGCAGGATCGACAGGGGGATCGGCAGGTCTCCCCGTACGTGCAGGATGGCCGAGGAGTAGGCGCCGACCGCGAGGAACCCGCCCTGGCCGAGACTGATCTGGCCGGTGTAGCCGACCAGGATGTTCAGCCCCACCGCCCCGATCACGGCGATGCCGATCTGGTTGGCGATGGTCAGCCAGTACGGGCTGACCACGAACGGTACGGCGAGCACGGCCAGCACGACGAGTACCAGCCGGAACTTCTCGGCACTGGTGTGCCGCAGGGCGAGCTCGCTCGCGTAGCTGCGGTGATGGATCCCGGTCGAGGTCGCAGCCATGTCAGACCCTCTCGATGCGTGTCTGGCCGAACAGCCCGTACGGGCGGACCATCAGGATGAGAATCAGCACGATGAACGGAACCACCTGTTCCAGCCCTCCGCCGACGTACCCGGCGGTGTACTGGACGAGCAGGCCGATGATGATCCCGCCCACGATCGTTCCGGGTACCGAGTCGAGCCCGCCGAGGATGACGACGGGGAACACGATCAGCCCGAATCCCGCCAACCCCGCGGAGACCCCGGAGAGGTCGGCCAGCAGGATCCCGCCGATAACGGCCGTGACCGCGGCGAGCGCCCATGCCAGCGCGAACACCCTGCGCACGCTGATCCCCATGGTCAGGGCGGCCTGCTGGTCGTCGGCGACCGCGCGCATCGCGATGCCGTGCCGGGTGCGGGTGAAGAAGATCGAGAACGTGATGAGCACCGCGGCCGCGATGCCGATCGCGGCCACCCGGCTCCACGGCATGGTGGCCCCGGCCATGGTGAGCGCGCCGGATGGCAGGAACGGCGGCGTCTCCCGCGGTGTCGTGCCGAAGAACAGCTGTACGCCGCCACCGAGCACCGAGGACAGTCCGATGGTGACCATGATGACCGCGATGGCTTCCTCGCCGATCATCGGCCGCAGCACGAACCGTTCCACGAGCACGCCGAGCGTGGCGGCGAAGGCCACCGCGACGAGCACGGCCAGGCTCCAGTGCAGCCCGAGCACGACGATGGCCGCGTAGAAGGCATAGGCGCCGACCAGGAGGAAGTGTCCCTGGGCGAAGTTGATGACCCTGGTCGCCTTGTAGATCAGCACGAACCCCAGGGCGGCCAGCGCCAGGATCGCCCCGTTGGACAGGCCGAACAGCGTCATCTGAAGGAAGTCGCTCATCGCCGATCACCCCAGACGGTCGCCGTTCCGGTGACGTCGTCGCCCGTGAACTCCGACATCGGGAATATCCGCAGCGGCGTCTTGCGGTCCACCACGGTGCCGTCCTGGTAGGTGATCGTGCTGCCGACGACGACCTCGGCGTCGCCGCGGTCCAGGGCGGAGATGATGTCGGCGTAGCGCTCGGCGATGACGCCGCGCCGCACCTTGCGGGTGCGGGTGATCTCGTCGTCGTCCGGGTCGAGCTGCTTGTGCAGCAGGACGAACCGCCTGATCCGGGTGCTCTCCGGCAGGTCCTCGTTGGCGCGGGCCACCGCGCCAGCGATCAGCCGGTAGACCGGCTCCTTGGCCGCGAGGTCGGTGTAGGTGGTGTAGGAGAGGTGCTGGTGCTCGGCCCAGGCTCCGGTGGTGGCGGGGTCAATGATGATCATCGCGGTCACCTCCGAGCCGGACTCGCCGCCGAAGACGACGGCCTCCTCGACGTAGGGGCTGAACTTCACCTTGTTCTCCACGAATGCCGAGGAGAACAGCTGGCCGTCCGCGGTACGGCGGACATCCTTGGCGCGGTCGATCACCACGAGATGCCCGTCCTCCGTGTACCCGGCGTCTCCGGTGTGCAGCCATCCATCCGGGTCGACCGTCTCGGCGGTGCTCTCCGGGTTGCGGTGATAGCCGCGGAAGACCGACGCCGAGCGCAGCAGGATCTCCCCGTCCTCGGCGATGCGCAGCTCGGTACCCGGCAGCGGCGTGCCGACCGTGTGGAACCGCACGTCGGTGTCGGTATGGGTCACAGCGATGCCGCAGATCTCGGTTTGCCCGTAGATCTGTTTGAGGTTGACTCCGATCGCGTGGAAGAAGCGGAACACGTCGGGGCCGAGCGGCGCACCGCCGGTGTAGCCGCGTTTGAGCCGTGTCAGCCCGAGCTGGTCCCGGACGGGGCGCAGCGCGACGGCGTCGGCGACCCGGTGGGTCAGCCGTAGCCACGTCCCGGGGCGCTGACCGCGTACGCGCCGTTCCGCGTAGCGGTCGCCGACCCGGTAGCCCCAACGGAACACCGCTTGCTTGAGCCGGTCGGCCTCCTCGATGCGCACCTGGACGTCGGAGAGCATGGACTCCCAGATCCGTGGCGGGCTGAACATCACGTCCGGCCCGATCTCGCGAAGGTCGGCCCGCTGCGTGGCGGCGTCCTCCGGGAAGCTGAGCGTGAATCCCCACGAGAGCCCGCAGGCTACGGCGAGCATCTGCTCGCCGATCCAGGCGAACGGCAGGAAGCTGACGTAGCGGTCCTTGCGTGTCAGCGGGTCGATCCGCTGGAGGTGCCCGGCCATCGCCAGCAGGTTGGCGTGCGAGAGCTCGGCGAGCTTCGGCCGGGCCGTCGTCCCCGAGGTGGTGCAGATGACGGCGACCTCATCGGGTGATCCCGCGGCGATCCGTTCGGTCAGCCACGCGGGGTGCTGCGCGCCCCATTCCTGTCCGGACTCCTCGACGTCGGTGAACGCGCGAAGGTAGGGCTCGCGGTACTGCTCGAGCCCGTGCGGGTCGTAGTACACGACGGTGTGTACCGACGGGAGCCGGTCCTTCAAGCGAATGATCTTGTCGACCTGTTCCTGGTCCTCGGCGACGACGACCCGTACCCGGGCGTCGGTGAGGATGTGCACGATCTCCTCCCCGATGCTGGTCGGGTAGATGCCGACGACGGCGGCCCCGATCGACTGCGTCGCCAGCTCGGCGATGAGCCACTCCGGACGGTTGTCGCCGATGACGGCGACGACCTCGCCCTGCTCGACGCCGAGAGCGGCGAGGCCGTGCGCGAAGTCGGTCACCCGCCGGGCGTACTCGGACCAGGTGATGGGCTGCCAGATCCCGTACAGCTTCTCCTGCATCGCGACGTCGCCGGGCCGCTCGTCGGCCAGCGCGTGCAGCAGGCGCGGGAAGGTGTCCGCCCGGGTGTCGCCGCCGGTGTCCGACGGCACGGGTCGCTGATCGGCACGCGCTGTCATGCCCGCACCTCCTCGCCGAGGTAGGCCTTGGCGACATCCGGGTCGTTGCTGACCTGTTCAGGGGCGCCGTCGGCGATGAGCCGGCCGAAGTCCAGCACGCTGACCCGGTCGGAGATGTCCATGACGACGTTCATGTCGTGCTCGATGAGGACGGCGGTGACCCCGGCCAGTTCGTGAGCGTCGAGTACGAACCGGGCCATGTCCTCCTTCTCCTCGGCGTTCATGCCCGCCATCGGCTCGTCGAGCAGCAGAAGGGCCGGCTGCATGCACAGTGCCCTGCCGAGCTCGACACGCTTCTGGAACCCGTACGCGAGCGCGCCGACCGGCTTGTGCCGTACCGACTGGATCTGCAGCAGGTCGATGACCTCCTCGACGAGCTCACGATGCGCGATCTCCTGCCGCCGGGCGGGACCGAACCACACGAGGGACCGGGTGAGCCGGTTGCGCATGTGTATGTGCCGCCCGAGCATCAGGTTCTCCAGCACCGTCAGGTGCCGGAACAGCTCGATGTTCTGGAAGGAGCGCGCCACGCCGAGCCGGGCGATCCGGTGCGGCTTCTTGCGCGTCAGGTCGTGCGCACCAGCGGGGGTGTGCACGACGATCGTGCCGTCCTGCGGGCGGTACAGCCCGCTGATGCAGTTCAGCAGGCTGGACTTGCCCGCCCCGTTCGGTCCGATCACGGCATGCACGGTGCCTTGCCGCACGGTCAGGCTCACCTCGTCGAGCGCGGTGATGCCGCCGAACCGGAGCCGGATGTCGGACACTTCGAGCAGTGGTTCTCCGGGTTCCAGTCGGCTGCTGTTGAGCGGATGCCGGTAGGAGCGCGTGATCACCTTCGGCCACCTCCGAGTTCGACTGTGCAGCCGACTCTAAGATTGCACTATGTGAAAAGCAATAGCGATTTACGGAAACGAGATTCGGCAGCCGGGCACGGCCCGAGTGGCTGACGCGGCACTGCCGGTGGCCAACTGGGGGAGGCGCGGCACGGTCGCGTGCGTTATCGTTGCATTATGTGAAAGTCACTATCTTAGTGCGGAGTACGTCTCCGTGTAGGGTGGCGAGGGCGCCGCGGTGTGGCGCCGGTGAGTGGTGTCCCAGTCGGGTGGGCCGTGACGAAGGTGGGGCGAGTGAGCGAGCCGGATGCGAGGGGAACGCTCGGCACGGTGCGCAACGCGGTGTTGCTGCTTGAGCTGCTCTCCGAAGGGCCCGCGTTCCAGCAGCTGACCGACCTGGCCGAGCGTTCGGGCCTGTCGGTGCCCACGGTGCACCGGCTGCTGCGTTCGCTGGTGCTGTCCGACCTCGTCGAGCAGGACCCGACGTCGTCGCGTTACGGGCTCGGTCCGGAGGTCGCCCGGCTGGCGCAGCGGTACCTGGCTCGCCAGCCCATACTCGGAGCGCTGGCCCCCTACCTCGTACCGCTCCGCGACTCGATCGGACAGACCGTGCACGTGGCCGTGCTGGTGCGCGGCAGCGTCGTCTACGTCGACCGGGTGGATGGAGCCGACGGCGGGCTGTACCGGGACACCCACCGGGTGCACGCCGCGCTGGAGACGGCGGCGGGCCGGATCCTCGCGTCACGCGGTACCGAAGACGGCTGGCGACGCGCGCTCGAATCCGTCGACGCCGAGCAGCGGTCCCGGCTCGGTACCGAGCGCGACGGCTGGAGCGCGGCGCCGTACCTGGTCACCGAGGGAGGCTCGGCGCAGGAGCCGAGTGAGGTGGCGGTCCCGATCGTGGACGGGCACGGGCACACGGTTGCCGCCCTTGCCGCGACCGCACCGCCGGTGACCTCGGAGGAGCAGCTGGACAGGATCGCCGCCCAGCTGTCCCGTGCGGCGCATGCCGCGGGAAGGGCACTGGGTCATGGCTGATCGCGAGATTCCCGAGGACGTCGCGGTATGGTCGGCGATCGCCGACGAGCTCGACTGGGAGGCTCCCTGGCAACGCCTGTACGAGCCGGTGGGCGACTACGGCCGCTGGTTCGGTGGGGGACTGTTCAACCTGTCCGTCAACTGCGTCGACCGGCACCTGCGTGCGCACGGCGACCGGACGGCGATTCTCTGGGAGGGTGAGCCGGGGGACCGGCGCGGCCTGACCTACCGCGAGCTGCACGGCGAGGTCCGCAGGCTGGCGAGGGCGCTGCGCAGCCTGGGAGTCGGGGTGGGCGACCGCGTCGCGCTGCACACCGGTTGGCTGCCGGAGACCGTGGTGGCGATGCTCGCCTGCGCCCGCGTCGGGGCCGTGCACGCGATCCTGCCTGTGGCACTGCCGACCGAGGCCCTCGCCGAGCGGCTCGACGACTTCCGGCCACGGGTGCTGGTGACGCAGGACGGCGCGTGGCGGCACGGGGCCATCCTGCCGCTGAAGGCACGTGCCGACGAGGCCCTCGGCGCGCTCGGCGGGGTCGAGCACACGGTGGTGATCCGGCGTACCGGCGTGGACGTCGCGTGGTTCGAGGGGGACCGCTGGCTGCACGAGCTGCTGGCTACCGGCCCGGAGGGCGAGGACCTGGCCACGGAGGCCGACCCGGTGGCGCTCGACCCGGAGCAACCGGTGATGGCCATGCACCTGGCCAACCGCAGGGGCCGGCCGGTATCGGTGCTGCACGGGGCCGCGACGCTGGCGTCCTCGGCACTGGCCGTGCACCGCTACGGGGTCGCCGAGGGCGAGGTGTTCTGGTGCGCCGGTGACATCTCCTGGGCAGGTGCGCAGGCACACGGTGTGTACGGTCCGCTGCTCGCGGGCTCGAGCGCGGTGATGTTCGAGGGCACGCTCGACGTGCCGACCAGGCACCGGACGTGGGACATCGTGCGGCGGTACGGGGTATCGACCCTGCTGACGACGCCGACGGTGGTCCGGATGCTGCGGGGATGGTCACGGCGGCCGCCCGCGCAGGCGGACATCGCGTGCCTGCGGCGGATCGTGACGATGGCCGAGCCGGTCGAGCCCGAGCTGATCGACTGGCTGACCCACGACGTGGGCGGTGGCCGTATCACGGTCGGCGACGGCTGGGGGCAGATCCAGCTCGGTGGCGTGGTACGGGTCGACAACCCCGTGGCGCCGGACTCGTTGCCCGACCCGGGCTTCGCGATCGTCGACGGCGACGGGCGGGAACTGCCTGCCGGGCAGCGGGGTGAGCTGGTGCTCCGCAGGCCATGGGCAGGCACGCTGCGCGCGATGGAGGGCGGCGGTGCCGAGGACGTCCGGCAGCGCCACTGGCACCGGCCCGGCCTGTACTCCACCCACGACCTGGCTCGCAGGCGACCGGACGGTGCCCTCGAGTTCCTCGGCCGCATGGATGAGGTGGTGAGCGTCTCCGGCCAGCTGGTCTCGCTCGGTGAGGTACGTCAAGTGCTGCTCGAGCATCCGTTCGTCGTCGCCGTGGAGGTGGTGGAGCGGGCCGACCCGCGGTTGAGCCGTTCGCTGGCCGCGGTGGTCGCGCTGACCGACGGTGTGGCAGCGGACTCCTCCGTGGCCCGCGAGCTGATGGACACGGTCCGCGAGATGCTCGGTGGGCTCGCGCGGCCCCGCGCGCTCGCCTTCATCGACCGGTTCGGTGACGAGCTGTCCACCACGGAGCTCGGTCGGGCCCTGGAGTTGCTGATGGCAGGCGTCGGTGACGACCCCCTCCAGCTGAGCTGGGATCAGGTCGTCGCGGCCGCGGCGGCCACCGGAAACGCTGAATGACGCTTTCCGTCCACGAGAAGGCCTGACAGCGTCATTCGACCTTCCACCGAACGGCTCCGGTGCCACCGTGCGCGGATGCTGCGCCGTGCCGATACGCTCGCGTCCATGAGTGACACGCTTTTCGAGCGCATCATCAACCGCGAGGTCCCGGCCGACATCGTGCACGAGACCGATACCACGATCGCCTTCCGGGACATCAACCCGCGGGCGACGACGCACGTACTCGTGGTGCCCAAGACCCGCTACCGCAACGTCGCCGAGCTGGCCGCGGCCGACCCCGGGCTGCTGGCCGACGTGGTCAACACCGCCGCGAGGGTCGCCGAGCTGGAGGGTGTCGCCGACGCCGGCTACCGGCTGACGTTCAACACCGGCGAAGACGCCGGGCAGACCGTCTTCCATGTGCACGGGCACCTGCTCGGTGGTTCCCCGCTCGGCCCGGAGGCGCGCCCCCCGAAGTGAGCGCCGCCTCGCACCAGGGCCGGGGCAGGCCGGCGTGGCTGCGGACAGCTGCGGATTGCGGCTAGCATCGAAGTGTCAGTGGAAACAACCGACGAGCAGTGACGACTGCAGAAGGCAGGGCCGAAGGGCACGTGGCCGGTACCGCACACGACGGAGCCGAGGGCTCCGACTTCCGAGAGCAACCACCCCAGGACACCGCGTCGGGCTTGGCGACGACCGAGCCGGCCGAGTCACGGTTCCCGATTCCTTCGGCCGCCACCCTGACCCTGCTGGGCTCCGGGGACGAGAACCTCCTCGTGCTCGAGGAGCTGCTGTCCGCGGACGTGCACGTCCGCGGGAACGAGGTCACCCTGACCGGGCCGCGCGCCGACGTGACCTTCGCCGAGCAGGTCTTCTCCGAGCTGGTGTCGATGGCGACGAACGGCCAGCAGGTCGGTCCCGACGCTGTGCGGCGCACCGTGGGGATGCTGACGACCGGGACCGCCGAGTCACCGGCCGACGTGCTGGGGATGAACATCCTGTCCCGCAGGGGCAGGACGATCCGGCCGAAGACACTGAACCAGAAGAACTACGTCGAGGCGATCGCCGGCCACACCGTGGTCTTCGGTATCGGCCCTGCCGGCACCGGTAAGACCTACCTCGCGATGGCCAAGGCTGTGCAGTCCCTGCAGGCCAAGGAGGTCAACAGGATCATCCTGACGCGGCCTGCCGTCGAGGCGGGCGAGCGGCTGGGTTACCTGCCGGGAACGCTGTACGAGAAGATCGACCCGTACCTGCGGCCCCTCTACGACGCGCTGCACGACATGGTCGACCCCGAGACCATCCCGGCGCTGATCCAGGCAGGCACGATCGAGATCGCGCCGCTGGCATACATGCGCGGGCGCACGCTCAACGACGCGTTCATCATCCTCGACGAGGCGCAGAACACCACGCCGGAGCAGATGAAGATGTTCCTGACCCGGCTGGGGTTCGGCTCCCAGATCGTGGTGACCGGCGATATCACCCAGATCGACCTGCCAGGCGGCCAGCGCAGCGGGCTGCGCGTGGTCCGGGAGATCCTCGAAGGGGTCGACGACGTGCACTTCTCGAACTTGACCAGCGAGGATGTCGTGCGGCACCGGCTGGTCACCGATATCGTGGACGCCTACGAGAAGTGGCAGGCCGGCCACGACGGTGGCGGCACGCACGGGGGGCAGTGATGAGTATCGAGATCGTCAACGAGTCCGGTGTCGCCGTCGACGAGGAGTCGATCGTCTCCGTCGCCCGTTTCGCCCTGGACCGGATGGAGGTCAGCCCGCTGGCGGAGCTGTCGGTCCTGATGGTGACGCTGGAGTCGATGGAGGAGCTGCACCAGCAGTGGATGGACCTGCCGGGACCGACCGATGTCATGGCCTTCCCGATGGACGAGCTCGACGGCAGGCGGCCGGACGCGGCTGAGGCGAGCTCGGCGTTGCTCGGGGACATCGTGTTGTGCCCCGACTTCGCCGCGGGGCAGGCGAGCGAGGCGGGGCACCGGCTCGACGACGAGTTGCGGCTGCTCACCGTGCACGGGGTTCTGCACCTGCTCGGGTACGACCATGCCGAGCCGGAAGAGGAACGCGAGATGTTCGGCCTGCAACGCAGGATCCTGTCCGAGTTCACCGATGCCGCGATCGATGCGGAGCGGCGCAGCAGACGGCGCAACGCGGATGACAGGGTGCTCGGGGCCGTCGGACTGGACGAGCCTGCCCGGTCGGATGACGGGAACGGCGCGGATCGGCATCGAGGTAGTTGACGGGTCATGACGAACTCCACGGCGCTGGTCGTTCTGGCGGTCGTGTTGGTGCTCGCCGGCGGGGTGTTCGCCGCGGCCGACGCCGCGCTGAGCACCGTGTCCCGGGCACGCGTGCAGGATCTGGTGCGCGCGGGGCGTGGCGGGGCCCGCCATCTGGCCGTGCTCGTCGACGAGCGCAGGAGGCACATCAACCTTCTCCTGCTGCTGCGGCTGGGGTGCGAGCTGACCGCGACCGTGCTCGTGACGGTGGTGGCACTGCGCAGCATCGCCCCGGAGTGGCTCGCGGTGACGGGAGCGGCGGTGACCATGCTCGTGGTCAGCTACGTCCTTGTCGGGGTCGGCCCGCGCACACTCGGCAGGCAGCACCCGTACGGGGTCGGCGCGGCCCTTGCCGCCCCGGTACGGGTGCTCGGCCTGCTCCTCGGCCCGCTGAGCAGGCTGCTCATCGTGCTGGGTAACGCGATCACGCCCGGAAGGGGCTTCCGCGAAGGTCCGTTCACCAGCGAGGTCGAGGTCCGCGAGCTCGTCGACCTCGCCCAGCAGCGTGGCGTGGTCGGCACGGGGGAGCGCGAGATGATCCACTCCGTGTTCGACCTCGGTGACACGGTGGCGCGTGAGGTCATGGTCCCGCGCACCGAGATCGTGTGGATCGAGCGCGCGCGGACCGCGGACGAGGCCCTGGAACTGTCCCTGCGTACCGGCTACAGCAGGATTCCGGTGATCGACGGGAGCGTCGACAACATCATCGGGCTGGTGAACATCAAGGACCTGGCGAAGGCCGTGATGAACGGTGCGGGCGGCGCGCCGCCGCCGCTCGGGGAGTTGATGAACGAGGCGACCTTCGTTCCGGACTCGAAGCGGCTGGACAGCTTGCTCAAACAGATGCAGGTCTCGCGTAACCACATGGCCGTCGCTGTGGACGAGTACGGCGGAACGGCGGGGCTGCTCACCATCGAGGACATCCTGGAGGAGATCGTCGGGGAGATCACAGACGAGTCCGACACCGAGGACCGCCCGCCGATCGAGTACCTTGACGACGGGTCGGCTCGTGTCTCCGCGAGGCTCGGCGTGGACACGCTCGGCGAGCTGTACGGCCTCGACCTCACCGAGCACGACGTCGACACGGTCGTGGGCCTGCTCTCCCAGCGCCTGGGACGGGTCCCGCTGCCAGGGGCCGAGACGGAGATCGCGGGCCTGCGGTTGCGCGCGGAGGGTGGCAAGGACCGCCGCGGGCGCATGCGGATCAGGTCGGTCGTCGTGCGACCGGGCCCTGACATTCCCGACCGGTCACGGCACGACGGCACGCGCGAACCGGCAGCGGACGGGCGAGCCGACCGGACCGTGGACCACGCGTGATCACAGTAGACCGCGGTACCGGAACGGACGGCGGTCACGAACCCGGGTGTCCGGCCACCACGACACAGGAGTAGGCGACATGGCGCAGGTATCCGACAACGACCTCGACCCCGAGGACGCGAAGCTGGTGACGCTCGCGCGTTCGGCGCGGGCTCGTGTCCAGGCGGCGGAAGGGGCGGCTGTCCGTGACACGGACGGGCGTACCTACGCCGCGGCCGAGGTCTCGCTGCCGTCCTTCACCGCGACAGCGGCGCAGGTTGCCGTGGCGACGGCGATCTCGAGCGGGGCGGAAGGCCTGGAGGCGGCCGCGGTGGTGACCGCGGCCGACGAGCTGGCGGAGGCGTCGACGCGCGTGGTGCGCGATCTCTCCGGTGACGCGCCGATCCTGGTGGCGGAACCGTCCGGCGAGGTGCGCGAGGTGCTCGGGTGACCGGGCCGTCCGCCGAGCACCGGTCCGGGTTCGCCTGCTTCGTCGGGAGGCCGAACGCCGGAAAGTCCACCCTGACCAACGCGCTCGTGGGAAGCAAGGTCGCGATCACCTCGAGTAAGCCGCAGACGACGCGGCACGCCATCAGGGGGATCGTGCACCGCGAGGACGCGCAGCTGATCCTCGTGGACACGCCGGGGCTGCACCGGCCGCGGACACTGCTCGGCCAGCGGCTCAACGACGTCGTGCACACCACGTGGGCCGAGGTGGACGTGATCGGTTTCTGCGTTCCCGCGAACGAGAAGATCGGCCCGGGGGACCGGTTCATCGCCGATGAGCTGCGTGCTGTCGCGAGCCGTACGCCGGTGATCGGGGTCGTGACCAAGACCGACCTCGCCAAACCAGAGCAGATCGCCAAGCAACTCGTCGCGCTGGAGCAGTTGCTCGACTTCGCCGAGCTGGTCCCGATCTCCGCGCAGGACGGGTTCCAGCTCGGCGAGCTCGCCGACCTCCTCGTGCAGCGGTTGCCCGAAGGGCCGCAGCTCTACCCGGACGGTGAGCTGACCGAAGAGCCCGAGCAGGCGCTGGTCGCGGAGCTGATCAGGGAGGCGGCGCTGGAGGGGGTGCGCGATGAGCTGCCCCATTCGATCGCGGTGACCATCGACGAGATGCTGCCCCGGTCGGATCGGGACGACATCCTCGATGTCTACGCTGTCGTGCACGTCGAGCGCCCCAGCCAGAAGGGGATCATCCTGGGACACAAGGGCGAACGCCTGAAGGTGGTCGGCAGGCAGGCCCGGCAGCAGATCGAGGCGCTGCTCGGCAGCAAGATCTACCTTGACCTGCACGTCAAGGTCACCCGGGACTGGCAGCGCGACGCCAAGCAGCTACGCAGGCTGGGCTTCTGACGCGGCAGGCCGCGCCGGGCGAGGAGCCCGGAGTGGCACGGGTACGGTCTCCCGGTTAACCTGGCTCGTGGTTTACCCGACCGGTCGGCGCTGGGGAGCTTCTGCGAGGATCCGGAATCGGTCCGGAATCGGTCGGGTTACAGCGCTCGGGCGCCGAGCAGCCGGTACACCGCGCCGGATTCCCGCGAACGACGACGCGATCTTGAGGGGACTTTCCGTGAGTACACCGTACCCGCCGCAACCCGGCCAGCAGCCGCCCCAGGAACAGCCCGGCGGCCAGCCCTACGGTTACGAGCAGGGACAGCCGGCCGGCCAGCAGTACGGTCCACCGTCCGGCGGGGTTCCCGCGCCGGGGCAACCGATGCCGGGGCAGCCGGGTTCCGGTGGGTTCCCGGCACCGGGGCAGCAGGCTCCTGGCCAGCCCATGCCGGGTCAGCCCATGCCCGGCCAGCAGGCTCCTGGTCAGCCCGGCCAGCAGCCCGGCGGGTTCCCGCCGCACGGGCAGGCGCCTGCCGGCGCGTTCGGCGGGCAGGCACAGGCGCCGTACGGACCGCCGCAGCAGGGCCCCTACGGCGGCCAGCCCGCGCCGATGGGCCAGCAGCCGCCGGGGTTCGGTGATCCGTACGGCCAGCCTTACGCGCAGCAGGGGGGCTACGGGCAGCCTCCGTACGGCGCGGCCCCGCCCGGCATGCCGCCGGGCGCTCCGGGGGAGTACACCCATCTGGCGACCGGTGTGCCGGTCAAGCTGGCTTCCCTGGGGAATCGCTTCCTCGCCCGCCTCCTGGACGGGCTGATCATCGGTGTGCCGATGACGATCGTGATGATGATCATCGTGTTCGCCATGGCGCCGAGTGCCGACGAGATCGCCAGGGGCGAGACCAGCGGGTTCGGTTTCGCGGGATTCATGCTGCTGATGCCGGTACTCATGGCGATCGCCTACGTGATCTACGAGACACTGATGATCGGGCCTCGCGGGCAGACCCTCGGCAAGCAGGTCGTCGGCGTCAAGGTCGTGCTGGCCACCACGGGGCAGGTGCCGGGGGCAGGCAAGGCCGCGGGACGCAGCGGCGTGATGTTCGGCCCCTACGCCATCCCGTTCATCGGCGGGATGTACCTCCTGCTGTGCTACCTGTCCCCCCTGTTCGACAGCGCCCGCCGGCAGGGATGGCACGACAAGGCCGCGCAGACCATCGCGATCGCCACCAAGTGAGCCTGCCGTCGCGACCCCGATGATGTCCGGGCCGGGGCCGGTGGATGGACGTGACATCATCGAGGGGTGGCTGGCCTGTATCGCGACACCGGTGTGGTGCTGCGGGTACACAAGCTGGGTGAGGCCGACCGGATCATCACCCTGCTGACCAAGAAGCACGGCAAGGTCCGTGCCGTTGCCAAGGGTGTACGCCGCACCACCTCGCGGTTCGGCGCGCGCCTCGAGCCGTTCGGTCACGTCGATGTCCAGTTCTACCCGGGACGCACCCTGGATGTGATCACCCAGGTGCAGACCGTCGACACCGTCGCGGCCGGGTTGATCAGCGACTACCAGCGCTACACGACGGCCAGCGCCATCACCGAGACCGCCGACCGCCTGGTGTCCGAGGAAGGCGAACCCGTCCTGCGCCTGTACCTGCTCGTGCTCGGCGCGCTGCGGGCGCTGGCAGGCGGGGAACGGGACGCGTCTCTGGTGCTCGATGCCTTCCTGCTGCGCGCGATGGCGTTCGCCGGGTGGGCGCCCGCGCTCACCGAGTGCGCTCGCTGCGGCGAACCCGGTACCCATCCCGCGTTCAGCGTCCAGGCGGGCGGGATGATGTGCGGGCGGTGCCGGACAGCCGGAGCGGTGCACCCTTCCCCGGAGACCCTGGCGCTGCTCGTCGCCCTGCTGCACGGCGACTGGGAGGTGGCCGAAGCGTCCGGCCAGGGGGCGCGCCGGGACGCCAACGGCATCGTCGCGGCGCACCTGCAGTGGCACATGGAACGGCAGCTTCGCTCGCTGCCCCTAGTCGAACGTCGTGGCCGGGACTCCGACGGGCAGACACGTCCCGGGACCGTGCCGGCCACCGAGTAGGTTGGGGTGGCGCGGTACGTGTCAGCGACATCAGCGGAGGTGGATGTGCGGCGCAAGCAGGGGAGCGCGGCGCGCCCGGTGGGCGACGTGCGGGAGCCCGAGCCTCACCCGTCCGGAGCACGGCCCCCGGAGATCCCCGCCGAGCTGGTGCCCAACCACGTGGCGCTGGTGATGGACGGCAACGGTCGGTGGGCCAACGAGCGCGGCCTGTCCCGTATCGAGGGGCACAAGCGTGGCGAGTCGGTGATGATCGACGTCGCCGCTGGCGCGGTCGAGCTCGGCGTCAAATGGCTGTCGGTGTATGCCTTCTCCACGGAGAACTGGAAGCGCAGTCCCGAGGAGGTGCGCTTCCTGATGGGGTTCAACAGGGATACCATCCGCCGCCAGGTCGACTACCTCGACTCCATCGGCGTGCGGATCCGCTGGGCGGGCCGCAGCCCGAAGCTGTGGCGCAGCGTGATCAAGGAACTGCGCGCGGCCGAGGACAAGACAGCGGCCAACGACCGGCTGAACATGACGATGTGCGTCAACTACGGCGGCCGAGCCGAGATCGCCGACGCCGTCCGGCGGATCGCCACGGCCGCCGCGAACGGCGAGATCAACCCGGCCAGGGTCACCGAGCGCACGATCGCCAGGTACCTGTATCAACCCGAGATGCCGGATGTCGACCTGTTCCTCCGCCCTTCGGGGGAGCGGCGGACATCGAACTTCCTGCTCTGGGAGTCCGCCTACGCCGAGTTCGTTTTCCAGGACACCTTGTTCCCGGACTTCGATCGCCGGCACCTGTGGGAGGCCTGCCTCGAGTTCGCCAAGCGCGACAGGCGGTTCGGATCGGCACGGGACGACGTGCAGCCAGATGCACGGGGAAAGGAGTCATGACGACCGCATGAGTACCGAGGCCGCGGATACCGCATCGTTACTGGCCAGCGCGCGTGCGGCGCTGGAACGCTACATGGAGGTGCACGTCGACGACGACGGTGCGCTCACGTTCTCGCATGCCGACGTGCCCTGTGCCGTCCAGGCTATCCGGCTGGCGGACGGGCTGACCGTGCTGAGCCTGACGTGTGTCGTCGCGTGGGACCTTCCGGACGACCCCGCACTCGCGGCCGCGGCCGCCGAACGGGCGGGCCAGGGGCTGTTCGGCACGCTCGGTGTGGTGCACACCGAGACCGGGGTCGACTTGACGCTGCGCTACGCGTTCCCCGCAGAGGGGATGGATCCGTCTCCGCTCGGGACGTTGCTGATGCTCGTGGTCTCCACGGCGTCCCAGCTGCGTACGGACTTCCTCGAGCAGTCACCGGAGGCGTCCGAGCAGGGTTGAGGGCCCCTGCCGCGCCGCATGCCGGCCCGCTGCACCGGGATGGCAAGCGGGCGGGTTGTCTCAGGACACCGCGCAGCCGGAGCAGGTGCCGACGAGCTCGATGGTGTGGTTGATGTCGGAGAACCCGTTCTGCGCGGCCACCGAGTTCGCCCAGCGCTCGACCGTGGGCCCTTCGATCTCGACGGTGTAGCCGCACGCGCGGCACACGAGGTGGTGGTGATGATGGTCCGAGCAGCGCCGGTACAGCGCCTCTCCCGCCCCGGTGCGTAGCACGTCGATCACACCGGCCTCGGACAGCGACTGCAACGTCCGGTACACCGTCGTCAGCCCGATCCCCTCGCCCCGCCTGCGCAGCTCGTCGTGCAGCTCCTGCGCGGAACGGAAGTCGTCGATCTCACTGAGCAGCTCGACGACGGCCGTGCGCTGCCGGGTGGAGCGACGACCAGGTACCGGGGTCGACTGCTGAACCGACTGTGCCATCGCCGCTGGTCCTCCTCGTGCCTGGTTTCGATTCCCGGACCGGCGTCACCGCGCGCTGCGCGGCAGGACTCACCGATCCTCCGTCTCACTGACGTGGGCGACGGCGTCGACCACGATATGTGCGAGGTGATCGTCAGCCAGCCGGTAGACGACCTCGCGGCCACGGCGTTCGCCGTGTACCACGCGGGCCGACTTGAGCACCCGCAAGTGTTGGCTGATCAGCGGTTGGGTCACCCCGAGCGCTTCGACGAGCTCGTGTACACACCGCTCACCGAACCGAAGCTGCAGTACGATCGCGATCCGGACCGGGGCGGCGAGCGCACGGAGCAGCTCGCCCGCATCCGTCAGGGTACTCATGGGATGCACCGGCGCGGGTGTCGGCGCGGACCGGGAACGGGAATGTTGCGGGGGATCTACGTCACCGTTCCGTGCGTCGTCGACCAGTTGCGGCATTACTTCATCGTAGTATTTCACCGGATCGTTCGCCGTAGCTCACGCTGCGTCACCATAGGATCCGCCCGTCAGGGTTGTGAGCACGCGCGCTAAGCTGGGCGTTTCCGGTCGCCGTTGGTGACTGTGATGCGCGATACCTACCGAGACCCTTGGAACACGACACAAGTTCGGAGACTCCTCGAGTGCCCACCGATCGCATTGAGACCGTCGTCAACCTGTGCAAGCGCCGTGGCTTCGTGTTTCCCTGCGGCGAGATCTACGGCGGGACCCGTTCCGCCTGGGATTACGGGCCGCTGGGCGTCGAGCTCAAGGACAACATCAAGCGGCAGTGGTGGAAGTCCATGGTGCAGGGACGCGAGGATGTCGTCGGCATCGATTCCTCGGTGATCCTGCCGCGCCAGGTCTGGGCTGCCTCCGGTCACGTCGACGCGTTCGTCGACCCCCTCGTGGAGTGCCTGTCCTGCCACCGCCGCTGGCGTTCCGACCAGATCGCGGAGGAGTACGGCGGACGTACCGGCAAGGACGTCGCCACGGTCGACGGCGAGCCCGACCTGTCGGACGTGCCGTGCCCGAACTGCGGGGTGCGCGGCTCTTACACCGAACCCCGCGAGTTCAGCGGCCTGCTCAAGACCTACCTCGGTCCGGTGGAGTCGGAGGAGGGGCTGCACTACTTGCGGCCGGAGACGGCCCAGGGCATCTTCGTCAACTTCTCCAACGTGGTGACCACGGCGCGGCGCAAGCCCCCGTTCGGTATCGGGCAGATCGGCAAGTCCTTCCGTAACGAGGTCACGCCGGGCAACTTCATCTTCCGCACGCGCGAGTTCGAGCAGATGGAGATGGAGTTCTTCGTCGAGCCGGGCGACGACGAGGGCTGGCACCAGTACTGGATCGACGAGCGCACCCGCTGGTACACCGAACTCGGTATCACCAAGGACAACCTGCGGCACTACGAGCACCCGAAAGAGAAGCTGTCGCACTACGCCAAGCGCACCGTCGACATCGAGTACCGGTTCGGGTTCAGCTCCGGTCAGGAATGGGGCGAGCTCGAGGGCATCGCCAACCGCACCGACTTCGACCTCACCACGCACTCCACCCACTCCGGGGTCGACCTGTCGTACTTCGACCAGACCACCGGTGAGCGGTACCGCCCGTTCGTGGTGGAGCCCGCAGCCGGTGTGGGGCGGCCGATGATGGCGTTCCTGCTCGATGCCTACACCGAGGAAGAGGTCCCCAACGCCAAGGGCGGCGTGGACCGGCGCGCGGTCCTCAAGATCGACCGGCGGCTCGCGCCGGTGAAGGTAGCGGTGTTGCCGCTGTCCCGTAACTCCGACCTCACGCCCAAGGCACGCGATATCGCCACAACCCTGCGCAGCCACTGGAACGTGGAGTTCGACGACGCGGCGTCGGTCGGCAAGCGGTACCGCAGGCAGGACGAGATCGGCACCCCGTTCTGCGTCACCGTGGACTTCGACTCGCTGGACGATCACGCGGTCACCGTGCGCGAGCGCGACGACATGACGCAGGAGCGCGTGGCCATCGACCAGCTCGAGTCCTACCTGGCCGCGCGGCTGATCGGCTGTTGACCCGGCGCAGAGTGTGGCGCGGAGGAAGTGGGCGAGCGTGAACGTACGGGTGTTCGGCCGGTGACCGGCGGGAGCAGCATGTTTCGCTGGGTGCTGCGCGCGCTCACCGGCCTGGTGCTGATCGCGGTGCTCGTCACAGCGGGGACGGGCTTCCGGGTCTGGTACGTCGCACGGGACGACGACCGCACCAGGGCCGACGCCATCGTGGTGCTCGGTGCCGCGCAGTACAACGGGACACCCTCGTCGGTGTTCCGGGCGCGCCTCGGGCATGCCAAGGACCTGTACGACGAGGGCGCCGCGCCGCTGCTGGTGACCACCGGAGGTAGCAGGTCGGGGGATGCCTACACGGAGGCGGATGCCGGCGCGCGATGGCTCCGTGAACAGGGCGTTCCCCACTCGGCGACGCTCGCCGTCGCCGAGGGCGTGGACACCTACGGCAGTCTCGAGGCCGCGGCTGACGAGATGCAGGACCGTGGCCTGGAGTCCGTGGTCGTCGTCAGTGACCCGTGGCATTCGCTGCGTGCCAGGACGATGGCCCGCGATCTGGGCCTGGATGCCTGGACCTCGCCGACGCACTCCGGTCCGGTGGTGCAGACCAGGCGAACGCAGCTGCGCTATATCGTCCGGGAGACCGGTGCACTGCTGTATTACCGCATCTCCGCGGAACCCGCTGACCGGCTGGGTGGCACCGGCCTGGGCTGATCAGCGTGCTCCCGCCGGTCGGCGAGCGGTGTGTGCGTGCCCGGTTACGGTGCGCGGCCGCGGCCGGAGAAGGAGACCGCTGTCGTCTGCTTGCCCTAAGCTGTCGGGTGATGAGCGAGTTCTACGGTGCGCACGACCGTGCCCGCCTGATGGCCGAGCCGCCGAAGGGCGCGCTGACCGCGACGAGCCGTGACGAGCGCGAGCCGTTCGTCCGCGACCGCGCACGCGTGCTCCATTCCGCGGCGCTGCGCAGGCTCGCCGGTAAGACCCAGGTCGTCGGCCCGGGTGAGGGTGCCGAGGTCAGCGGTGTTCCCCGGACCAGGTTGACGCACTCCCTCGAGGTGGCCCAGATCGGGCGCGGCATCGCCGAGGACCTCGGTGCCGATCCGGACGTCGTCGACACGGCCGGGCTGGCTCACGACATCGGCCACCCGCCGTTCGGGCACAACGGGGAGCGCGCGCTCGACGAGGCCGGGCAGGCGTGCGGCGGCTACGAGGGCAACGCGCAGACGCTGCGCATCCTGACCAGGCTGGAACCGAAGGTGCTCGATGCGGAGGAGGGCTCGTACGGGTTGAACCTCACCCGCGCGTGCCTGGACGCCGCCACCAAGTACCCGTGGCCGTCCGCGCCGGGGACGCGGAAGTTCGGGGTCTATCCCGATGACATGCCGGTGTTCCGGTGGCTGCGGGACGGCGCGCCGGACCGGCGTGCCTGTATCGAGGCGCAGATCATGGACTGGGCCGACGACGTCGCGTACTCGGTGCACGATGTGGAGGACGGCGTGCTGTCCGGCAGGTTGACGCTGCGCATGCTCACCGACACGACCGAACGGGCGGCGCTGGCCGAGATCGCGGCCAAGCACTTCTCCGAGCTGTCCGTTGCCGCGCTGGAAGCCGCAGCCGTGGACCTGCTCGAGCTGCCCACGGTGCGCTCGGTCGTGGAGACCGCCTACGACGGTAGCCTTGGCATGCAGGTCGCGCTGAAACGGCTGACCAGTGAGCTCGTCGGCCGGTTCGCCTCCGCGGCCGTCGCGAGTACGCGGGCGGTGTACGGTGACGGCCCCCTGGTGCGCTATACCGCCTCGCTACACGTGCCCGACCAGGTCGCCGCGGAGGTGGCGCTGTTGAAGGCGCTGGCGCTGCGGTCGGTGATGAGCGACGCGCGGCGGCTGGCCGTGCAGGAGGGGCAGCGCCAGATGCTGGCCGAGCTCGTCGACGTGCTGTCCCGGCGCGCTCCCGGCGCGCTCGACCGCGCGTTCCTGCCTGCCTGGGAGGCCGCTTCGGGGGACGGGGAGCGACTGCGGGTGGTGATCGATCAGGTGGCTTCGTTGACCGATGCGCAAGCCACGGCGTGGCATGCCTGGCACACTGGGCGGCATGGCTGACCGAGGGCCTGGCTACCGGGACCACCTGACCTTCGCGCTCGACCTGCACCACCGCCTCGCCCCGGGTGGCGACTCCTGCTTCTCTCCCTACTCGGTCGCCAGCGCGCTGGGTATGGCCTACCGGGCCGCGCGGGGGACCACCGCCGAGGAGCTGCGCGCGCTGCTGTCGGTGACCGAGCCCGATATCGCCAAGCATGTCGAGCTGCTGCGGGACGCGGCCACGTTGCGTGTGGCGGACTCGGGCGAGGAACCGGCCCTCGTGGTGTGCAACGCGCTGTGGATCTGGGACGGGCTGGACTTCAACGCGGACTTCCGGACCGACCTGGCGGCGTGGCCCGGTGCGAAGCTGGAGACGGCGCCGTTCGTGACCGACCCCGAAGGGGCGCGTCGCACGATCAACTCCGACGTGGCGCGCCTCACGCGCGACCTGATCCGGGAGCTGATCCCGGCGGGAGCCGTGGACGAGTCCACTGTGGCGAGCCTGATCAACTCGCTCTACCTCAAGGCGGCGTGGCGGCACCCGTTCGCCGAGCGCGACACCGGCGACGCCGAGTTCCACGCGCCCGCCGGTACGCACCGGGTGCCGATGATGCACCAGGTGGAGCGGCTGCCGTACGCGCGTGCCGGCCAGTGGCAGTCGGTGACGCTCCCCGCCTCCGGGGGTGTGGAGGCTGTGGTGCTGCTGCCCGACGCGCGTCTCGATACCACCGAGCCGAGCCTGGACGGTGACCTGCTGGAGGAGCTGCTCACCCGGCGCGCGAAGCGGCGGGTGGCGCTGAGCATGCCGAAGCTCACCGTCAGGCTGAACGCCTCGCTGGTCGAGGCGCTGCGGGACCTGGGGGTGCGCGAGCTGTTCACCAAGTCCGCCGACCTCACGGGGCTGTCCGACGATCCTCGCCTTACGGTCTCGGACGTGCTGCACGAGTCCGTGCTCGAGCTGGACGAGCAGGGACTCGAAGGTGCCGCCGCCACGGCGGTGATGATGCGGCTCACCTCGATGGAGACGGACAAACCCGTGGAGTTCCGTGCCGACCGGCCGTTCCTGCTGCTGATCCGGCACGCTGACACCGGTGCGGTGTACTTCCTCGCCCGCGTGACCGATCCGTCCTGAGTGTCCGGTAATCTCTCCCGCCCGTACGGCCGGAGGAGGGGCACGCATGGTGGGCGGTCAGCAGCAGGGTGCGGCTACAGGGATCGGCCGGGACGTACCGGCACCGGCCACGGACAGGCCTGCCGCCGAGGCAGGCTACTCGCGGATGTACATGGATGTATTCCGCCGCGGGATGCGTGGGATGTGCACCCTGAGCGTCATCGCTGTGGTCAGCAGTGCGCTTCTGGTTCTCGCCGTCCCGGCCCCGCGCTGGCTGGTCGTGTTCTCGACACTGGTCGCGCTGCTGCTCGTCGTATCGACCGGCGTGGCGTTCGTGCGCTGGACGCCGATGCTGTCCTCGGTCAGCGCGATGATGGACTCCCGACCCTGGCGCCCGGTTACGGTGTACCGGATATTTCGCGGTCGGCGCACGTATCTCGTGGAGCTCACCGACGTCGATGGCAGTCGAGGGCTGTACCGCGTGTATCACAACCTGCGTCCGTGGTTCGACGTCGCCGGTCGTACCGGAGTGTTGTGGATGGTCGGCCCCGACTCGAAGGGGCGCGCCGGGTTGCGGCTGGCCGGGATACACGTGCCCTTGCTGGCTCGGAAGCGACGGCGGGCTCGCCGCGGCGACAGCCAGATGCGCGTGTCGCGGCCGGCGCTCGACCCGGCCCGCACGGCAGCGGACGATCCGGTCGTCGCGGGGTACATGCGGTGGGCGCGGTCGCAAGCATGGTGGAACCTGGTGGTCACCGTGCTCTCCATGGCTGTTGCGACGACCTACATGGCAGGGTTGGTGACCGCGACCGAGGCGGGAGTGTGGTTGCGGACCGAGGCCGGGATCGCCCCGTCGGGCCCGGCGATGATGCTCGCCGCGGTGCTCGTGGTCGCAGTCGCGAGCGTGGGCTTCTGGTTGCGCAACGTCCGCGACATCCTGATGATGCCTCGCCTGCTCAGGCGCGGTTCATGGACGCGGCTTCCGGCGGGGCTGGCGCGGCCGTACCGGCCGAACCGGCAGGGGTTCGCCGTCCTCGAGCTGGCAGTTGGCCTGCCGGACGGCTCGATCCGGTACGTCGTCGTCCGCAACGCTCGGCCCGAGCTCGCCGAGTATGTCGACGCCACAGGGGAGTTGTGGCTCGCGGGTCTTCCGCACGGTTCCGGGCCTACTGCCTGCGGAGTGCCCGGCTACGCGATCCTGGAGGTGGCGCGCCCGTCCCCGGCGCCGCGCTGAAGCTGTCACATCCGTGCGCGCTGTCCCGTCGTGAAGGTGACCGACCGACTCGACGAGAAGGAGGCCACGATGGCACGGATTCCCGCTGTGCCCCCGCAGGAGGCGGGGCTGCTGCGCAGGCTCGCGTACCGGTTCGCGCGCAGGCGGTACGGCGCGGTCCCCGAACCGTTCGCGGTTACGGCCCACCACGGTGGACTGTTCACGGCGGGCGCGGTGCACGAGTTGCTCGTGGACAAGGTCAGCCGCGCCGTGCCGGTCAGCGCACGCGAGCTCGCCGTGTACCGGGCCGCGGTGCGGCTCGGCTGCTCGTGGTGCGTCGATTTCGGGACCATGCTGCAACGCATGGACGGCCTGGATATCGAGCGCCTGCAGCAGATCGACGACTACGCGACCTCCCCGCGCTTCAGCCGCACGGAGCGGCTGGCCATCGCCTACGCCGACGCCATGACCGAGACCCCGGTCGCCGTCACCGACGAGCAGGTCGCCGAGCTCGAAGCGGAGTTCGGGCGCAGGGGAGTGGTGGAGCTGACCTACCACATCGCCCTGGAGAACATGCGTGCGCGCAACAACGCGGCACTGGGCATCCCGGCGCAGGGCTTCACCTCCGGCGAGGCGTGCCGCCTGCCGCCGCCCGGCTCGTGAGGCGCCGCCGCAGCAGACGTCACGACGCGGGCGGAACGGCACCGAGCTTGTCGGGGTTCGCCTGGTCGTAGATCGCCGCGATGCGACCGTCCCGTAGCGCCATCACCTGCAGGTGGGCGTCGAGCCTGCGGTATCCGGCGGAACCGGGATGGGGCGGGACGTACAGTCCCAGATCGCCGTTGACCAGCAGGAACGTTGCCGCGGTCAGCGCATCGTCCGGGTGCAGCCTGCGCAGGCCGAGCAGGAACCGGGAGATCTTGTCCGGGCCGGTGATGACCTGCCTGGCCGTCCTGGCCTTGCCGTCGGCGTCGCCGATGAGGACCACGTCGGGGTGCAGTAGCTCGGTGATCGTGGCGATGTCGCCGGAGAGGATCGCGGCGAGGAAACGCTCCAGTACCTGCCGCTGTTCCTCGAGCGAGGAGCGCGGTGGCGGGTCGGCATCCGCGAGCGCCTTGCGGCCGCGGGAGGCGTGCTGCCGGGCGCTTGCCGGTGAGCACTCCAGGATGGCGGCGATCTCGTCGAACGGCAGCGACAGCGCGTCGTGGAGGACGAAGGCGACACGTTGCTCGGGGGTGAGCGTGTCGAGGATGACCATGGCCGCGAGCCGGAGGTCCTCGCGCTGGACGATCTCGTCGACGGGGTCGGTGCGTTTCGGCGCGTCGAGCTGGGTGACCAGCGGCTCCGGGAGCCACTGGCCGACGTAGTGCTCGCGGCGGGCATGCGCGGAGCGGAGGCGGTCGAGGCAGATCCGTCCGACCACGGTGGCCAGCCAGGCCGTGAGATCGCGGATCTCGTTCCGGCTGTCCTCGTCCAGCCCGGCGAGCCGTAGCCACGCTTCCTGCACGGCGTCCTCGGCATCGGACCGGATGCCGGTCAGGCGGTACGCGGTCGCCAGCAACGTGCCACGCAGGGCGGAGAACTCCGCGGCGAGCGCGTCGAGATCGTTCCCGGAAGGCGTCACCCCGCCAGTCTGCCTGATGTGGTGAATGCCGCTTTCAGTCCCACGGACGGACCTGAAAGCGGCATTCACCACGCACGCGGTCCGCGAAGGGGGCGCACTACACTCGGGGGCGTGGCGGGACTGATCCGGGAAAGCGACATCGCGGAGGTCCGTGAGCGCAATCGGATCGACGACGTCATCGGCGAGTACATCGCGTTGCGCCGGGCCGGGGGCGGTGCGCTGAAGGGCTTGTGCCCCTTCCACGACGAGAAGTCGCCCTCCCTGAACGTGCGCCCTTCGCACGGGACGTTCCACTGCTTCGGTTGCGGCGAGGGCGGAGACGTCATCGCCTTCATCACCAAGATCGAACACCTGGGGTTCGTGGAGTCGGTGGAGCGGCTGGCGGACCGGGCAGGCATCCAGCTGACCTACACCGGCGGGGGAACGACGGTGCAGCGCGACCGGGGGACACGCACCCGGCTCGTCGAGGCCCACCGGGCGGCGCAGGAGTTCTATGCCGAGCAGCTGATGACCCCGGAGGCCCAACCCGCACGGGAGTTCCTGAAGGAGCGCGGTTTCGACCGCGAGGCCGCCCAGACGTTCGGCTGCGGGTACGCGCCGGCGGGTTGGGACCAGCTCACCAGGCATCTACTGGGCAAGGGCTTCGAGGTCGACGAGCTGTACAAGGCGCAGCTGGCGAAGGAGAGCAGGCACGGCAAACCCCTTGACCGGTTCCGCAGGAGGTTGCTGTGGCCGATCAAGGAGCTCAGCGGTGACGTCGTCGGGTTCGGTGCCCGGCGGATCTTCGACGACGACCCGATCGAGGCCAAGTACCTCAACACCAGCGAGAGCCCGATCTACAAGAAGTCGCAGGTGCTGTTCGGGCTCGACCTGGCCAAGCGCGAGATCGCCAAACGTCACCAGGTCGTGGTGGTCGAGGGCTACACGGACGTGATGGCGATGCACGCCGCGGGCGTGCCGACCGCCGTCGCGTCCTCCGGGACGTCCTTCGGCAGCGATCACATGGCGGTCCTGCGCAGGTTGATGATGGACGACGACGCGTTCCGGGGCGAGGTGATCTTCACCTTCGACGCGGACGAGGCGGGGCAGAAGGCGGCGCTGAAGGCGTTCGAGGGGGACCAGACGTTCGCCGCGCAGACCTACATCGCGGTGGCCCCGGAGGCGATGGACCCGTGCGAGCTGCGACTGGCCAAGGGCGACGCCGCGGTTCGCGACCTCGTGGCCCGGCGGGTTCCGCTGTTCGAGTTCGCCATCCGCAGCATGCTGCGCTCCTACGACCTGGATTCGGTGGACGGCCAGGTGGCCGCGCTGCAGCGCACCGTTCCACTGGTCGCGCAGATCAAGGATGCCGCCAAGCGGGACGGCTACGCGGTCAAGCTCGCGTTCTGGACCGGATGGCACGACGAGTCCATGGTGGTGCGCCGGGTGCGGGAGACCGCGCAAGGAGGCGGTAACGGTACCCGTAAGGCACGGCAACGTTCGGCGGGCTCGGGGCAGCACAACGACGCCGACGCCGAGTCAGACATGCCGCGCCCGGATCCCCGGGACCCGCGCCTGCGCGCGCAGCGGGAGGTCCTCAAGGCGGCGTTGCAGGAGCCCGCGCTGGCCGGGCCCTCCTACGATGCTCTGTCCGAGGATGCGTTCACGCATCCGGCCTATGTCGCGGTGCATCGCGCGGTGCTCGCGGCGGGGGGTGCGGCCAGCGGCCTCACCGGCCCCGCACTGCTGGACGCCGCGTTGCAGCACGCGCCGGAGGGGACCGCCAGGCGGGTACTCTCCGAACTCGCCGTCGAGCCGCTGCACGCCAAGGACGAGGTGGACGCCGACTACGTGGCCACCGAGCTGGCTGTGGTGCAGTCCGCGCTCGTGGGGCGGCAGATCTCCGAGGTGAAATCGAAACTGCAGCGGGTGTCTCCCACGGAGGAGGTCGAGGAGTACCGGGCCCTGTTCGGTGACCTCATCGCCCTGGAGCAGTACCGTAAGGCGCTGCGTGAGCAGGCTGTCGGGGGGATGTCGTGATCGGGTGGCTGCACCGCCTCCTTGGCGACCGGTTGCCGGCGGGGTTCACCGGAACGCTCGCCCCGGACGAGCACGTACTGGCGTCGGGCGAGTCCGACCAGGGACCCGTCGTGGCGACCTCGCAGGCTGTGTGGCTGCCCGGCAGCGACGGGTCGCGGCGCGTGGAGTGGCACGTCGTCGCCAAGGCCACCTGGGCGGAACCGGTGCTGACGGTCGTGGAGGCCGAGGAGATCGCCCGGCCCGGCGGTGCCGTGCTGCTCAGTGACCGGCAACCGGTACGGGTCCGGCTGGACCGTCCCGGGAAGCTGCCGAGGGTGGTCCGCGAGCGGGTCGATGCCTCCATCCGGTCCCGCTACTACAAGGAGCTGCCCGGCGGTGGCGCGTGGTTCGTCCAGCGCAAGGTGCCGGGCACCGGTGGGGTCGTGTTGCAGGCCCTTGCAGAGCCGGGAACCGACCGGGATGCCGTCGCCGGTATCGCGCGGGAAGCGGCCGAACGGCTGTCCGGGGAGCAGGCCTAGCAGTACGATCGTACTGGGAGGCGATATGTGGGATCCGGCGACCTACCTCGACTACGCATCGTTGCGGGCCCGCCCGTTTCACGACCTGCTCGCCCGCGTGGCCGCGCGTGAGCCCCGGCGCGTGGTCGACCTGGGGTGCGGGCCGGGCACCCTGACCGGCCTACTCGGCAGGCGATGGCCGCACGCGGTGGTGGAGGCGATCGACTCCGCCCCGGAGATGGTTACCGCGGCCCGGGAACGCGGGATCGACGCCCGGGTGGGCGACGTGTCCGCGTGGCGACCGAGCAGCGACATCGACGTTGTCGTGTGCAACGCCGTCCTGCAGTGGGTGCCCCGGCACGATCGCCTGCTCGAGGAGTGGATGGCGGCGCTGCCGCCGGGGGCGTGGCTCGCCGTGCAGGTGCCGGCCAACTTCGACGCGCCGTCCCACCGGATCGTCCGGGAGCTCGCCGAGCAGCCGCGATGGGCGGGGGACCTGGCGGGGGTGCTGCGTGGGGAGGACGCGGTGCACGGCCCGGAGGGCTACGCCACGCTACTGGCCGACGCGGGCTGTGAGGTCGACGCGTGGTCGACGACATACCTGCAGCGCCTCGAGGGTGCCGACCCGGTTCTCGACTGGATCACCGGGACGGCGTTGCGCCCGGTCAGGGCCGTGCTGGACGACGCCCGGTGGGAGTCGTTCCGCGCCGAACTGGCGCCGCGCCTGCGGGAGGCCTACCCGCAGCGGCCGGACGGCACCACCTGGTTCCCGTTCCGTCGTGTCTTCGTCGTAGCGCAGCAGGTATGACGCGCGTCATGCCTGCTGGTCGCGGTACCGCTGCGCCGACAGCGGGATCCGCTCGCCGAGCTTCTCCCCGACCTTGGCCCGAGCCACTCCGGCCGCGCCCTGCACGGCGGGGTGGTCGGCGACCCGGCGGTAGGCACGCACGAACTGCTCGTAGCGGTCGCGCCCTGCCCGGCTGCCGAGCACATATCCTATGGCCATTCCCAGCAGGAACTTCGTCATGGCATCACGGCTCCTCGTCGTTGACTTGGTGAACACCCATTGTTCACCATCACCGCGAACCGAGGGTGCCCACACGGCCACGTGAGCGATGCGCTAGAGTGTTACGCGGTTGCCGACGAGATCGATCGGCGCGGGACCATTCCCCCGTAGCTCAATGGCAGAGCATTCGGCTGTTAACCGAAGGGTTACTGGTTCGAGTCCAGTCGGGGGAGCAGGTGCCCAGGTGACAAGCCTGGGCATTCTTACGTTCCGGGGGTCGGCAGGGCCGAGGGGCGATCCGGTGTCGCGGAACGTCACTGGCACCTCGCCTTCCCGAGCATGTCTTCCAGAACGTCCGCGTTGGCCCGATTGGCGACCCGCGTCTTGCGATAGTGCTTCTCCGCGACCGCGCGAGTGTTGCCGAGCTGATCCGCGATCGCCGTCGTCGGCTCATGCGGCGGACATTGCGCCGGTGAGATACATCGTCCCGTACACCGACACGTAGGCACGGCTGGAGTCGCTGGTCAGTCCGCCGAGGTTGCGCGGTGCATCGCTGATCAGGCCCACCGCGTCGTTGTAGCGGCCGGTTGACAGCAGCGCATGGCACACCGACCGGGTCAGCGATGCCAGCACCACCCGCCCCTCGGTTTGCTCGGCCAGATCATAGCCTCGCTGCGCGGCCACACACGCCAGGTCGGTCTCGCCAAGCTTGGTCAGCACCGCCGTACTCGCCTGATACGTCAACGCGAGCAGTCGTTGACACCGCACCTTCTCCTGGCCGTCGTACTGATCCACCACATATGCCAGATCCTCAATGAGACCGGACAGCAAGGCCGTCATGAAGCCAAAGCGCGAGGCCTGATAGGCGTCCCACACCGCGCTCACCCGCGTGAGCAGCGCATCCGGTGACTGAAGCTCCCGATCATCCGAACGCCCCGGGATCAACTGCCGATACGTCAGCAGCGCATCGCGCAGTGCCGGGACAGTCTTGCGGCCCGTTTCCGGCGACCACTCCACCAACGACGGCTCGGCCAGCAGATCGCCCAGGGTGACGTCCAGCTCCCGCCCGATAACGTTGATGACCGACAGGCGATCGAGTTGGATCCGGTTGTTCTCAACCTTGTTCAGCCAGTCCTCAGTCCGGCCGATCAAGTCAGCCAGCACCCGCTGCGACAGCCCCCGTCGACGCCGATACCAGGCGATCCGCTCACCGACCGTCAGCCGAACCGGTACACCTTCATAGAGGCACTCTCTCACAGATCGACGACTTCCGGTCGACATTGCTTAAGTCATTAAGCCCTCAACAATGCCTGAGATCGTGCCCAGCTAGCCAACAGTGCCGACACAGTACGCTTGCCCAATAGGTAGTCCACTCAGCCATGTTTAGCGGGCGAGCGCAGCCTAGACTGCAAGTCTGGTTTATCCCATACGTTCCCCCGTTCGGGCCTATCGGGCCATATTCCGGTATGTCATGATGCGGCAACACTTTATTTGGAGGATTTAGGTGTCACCAAGAGCGTTCATTAGTTTTGAGATGGAAGATAGCTGGGCGCGTGACTTTCTAGTACAGCAAGCGAAAGATAAGAGCAACGATGTTGAATTTATAGACTATTCTGTTAAGGATCCTTTCGATAGCTCATGGAAGACCCAGTGCCGGGAAAAAATAGCTCGAACAAAAGGCACTATCGTCTTGGTCGGAAAAACCACGTACAAGTCTGACGCGGTTATATGGGAAATCGAGGAAACTAAACGCCAAGCGCATCGAATGTTCGGAATTCAGATCAACAGCAATGACACACACAGAATCCCCGATGGCTTGTCAGGTTTTGATGTCATACGATGGAACTTTGATCATATCATTAGAAAGCTTTCAGCGTGGGAATAATTTGAATTATATAGACGAGTTAGCAAAGGTCATACGCGGAAAGTTGCCAACACGTACTCTGCCGTCGGACGATACTTATGATTTGTTTCGAATTTACGCTGTACTACTCTTAGCTAAAGGTGAGTCGGTAACACCTGAAGACGTCCATAATGCTTGGGTCGCATGGATGGCTTCTCGTGATCCAAACCACCCATCTCTGAAGCCGTTCAGTGACTTACCTAGTGACATCGCTGCGTCTGACGAGCCGTATGCGGACACGATACGGCTAATAGCAGGGGAGCGCTGAGTTGTCGGCAGAGGATCCACTCAATAGGGAACTGTTTCCTAACGGGGAGCCTTCAAGCAACGACGATTTTGATCGATTAATTGAGATGTATAAGATCATGATAACGAGTTCTGAATCGCTAGTTTCTCGTCGTCAAGCCGTCAACACCTTTTTCCTAACAATAAACGGAGCGCTACTGACCGCAATTGGCCTGATCGTCAGCACTGGCAGTGAATGGCGACTGCAAGCACTTGGGATATTTGTGTTGACAAGCACAGGCGCAATATTATCCTGGGCATGGTGCACTCTTATAAACTCTTTTGGTCAACTCAATTCAGGAAAGTTTGCTGTCATAAACCGCATAGAACAACATCTCCCTGCAGCAATCTATCATGCCGAATGGAAAGCTCTGAAAGAAGGACGCGATCCGAAGACATACCGAACGTTTACATCTCGCGAAATTTGGGCGCCTCGTGCTTTTACCATTCTACATGTTTTCGCTTCGCTACTTGCTCTACTTTTAGGAAGCGGTGCGTTATCACTGTTGATTGACCTCGTAAGGTCAATCACGGTATGGCAGCAACTCTGATTCTAACTTACCTTACCGTCCTTGTTATGGCGCGATATGTTCCGTCCCTGCCTGTACCCTATGAGGTTACTCCAATGCGTTCGCTGGCGCTTCCCCTCCGAGTTAGTGATTAGCAGGGGTACTTCAACCTAATTAAATCCTCAACATCCCACTATTTTCCAGTATCTTCCTTGCTGGATTCTGTGTCTCGATCGGCAATGATTTGATCAGTGATTTTCGCGGCTTCACTTGGCGGCGCTCCCTCACGAACAAAAGCTAAAATCTGCGACTCCCGAAAAGAACACGGACGAGCAGTCTTCAATGCCGGGAGTTCAGCATCATACCCGATCACCTCATCTCTAATGAATTTTTCAAGTGATTGTGATACTGCGCCATGAGACGCCACAAATAACTGCGAACCAAGCACGCTGGGAGAGAATACAACAGCAGGATCTTTGAATTCTGATCTATCTAACGTAAAGGACTTGGCACATGTAATGTCGAGGTTCGCCAAATCTTCTCGTATAAGCGACTTCTGCGCATGGAGAAACTCTTCCCTACACCATTCTGCGTGTTCCTCCTGGAGCCAATCATCTGATATATCAGCATTACTATTTCCGATAAATAGCGGAATAAATAGGTCGGACCATTTCACAATTATATCGTGAAAGTATTCAGGTGAATTGCGCCTGAGTTCAGTGTACGCTCGATACAGTAGAAAGTGAAGACTTACACTAACGGTCGAGAGCCGAGATATCGCAGCAACGTAAGTAACGTTCCGATCGCTTCTAGCGCCTCTTGATGCAGCGAGAACGCCGCCAAGATACTCAGCCATCACTTCATCATCACAGTATGGAGCTTCCTCCAAGACGACCTTGATCATCCTGGGTGGAACAGCTTGCTTATTCTCGCCTGTAGAGTTCGCCCTGCGTAGGGCTTTCATTACGACCCGAGTGGTGTTAGCTTCAGCTTTCCCCTCCTGAATGTGTTCCAAAAGGCGATTTCCCAAGTATTCAAACGTAGGTCCCAAGAGTTTCTTAAGTAGATCATCTACGCCTCGTGCGCCTGGTATAAGAGTCACTGATCGCACCTCTCGCTGGCTTCTTTCCTGACCTGCTACGCTCAGATTCGCCCGTGCAACGGAGTTAGTTACGTTACTGCGGCAGATCTATTCGATCACGTAGCTGCACCCCCTATATCCAACGCTATTGGTGACCAGGGCGGGCTCCTAGATCGGCGGCTAGTGGGGACTTTCTCTACGTCGTCAAGCCGCCCCAACAGGCGGGTGCGCGGGGCCGGCGGAACACGACAAAGCACCCACCGGGTGCCGCTGCGGGACACCGTCCCCGTGATCGCCGCATGATCAGGGCCGCGCCGGACACGCTCAGCCCCGCTACGCGCCGATCCCGCGCTTTGCTCCCTTTGCGTAGATACGGTCACACTGTGTATGTCGTCCGTCACGCGGGATCGGTTACAGGGTTGACCGCGCCCGGCGCGGCCATGAGGCGGCAAGGAACGCGGGGATGCAGGCGCATGGCCTGGTGCCGGTCACCCGCCCGCCGCGGGCACCGGTTGGCAGGGTCGAGAGGCGATTAACTGTCGAAATTCGGTGCCCGTCACCCGGTCGCAACCGCTACCAACCGGAAGGTCAGTACATCCGTCAACGCAGGTCATAGCCCTAACCGGAACGCATGCGAGGTGTCCGGAAGGGTTGTTAGAGATCCGCAGGGTTACTGGTTCGAGTCCAGCGGGGGAGCAGGTGCCCAGGTGACAAGCCTCGGCATTCTTACGTTCCGGGGGGTCGGCAGAACGGATCTGCCGGAAACCCACTCACTTTCGTTAGGCGGGGCTGGCGCTGTCGCGCCGCCCTCTGCACCCGCGATGCCGTGCGCGTAGCGCGCTGGCTGTCCGGTATGTGCAGCGACACCCGACACGGTGTGCTCAATGGCCCGACATGGCGTGCCGCAGTGCCCGACACGGGGAGGTGGCCGGGCGGCGCGCGCGATATCTCGGCCCAGCGACCTGGCGTTCGGCCTGACTGCGTAAGGTATGGGACCGTTGGGGCCGGTAGCTCAGTCGGTCAGAGCAGTGGACTCATAATCCATTGGTCGCGGGTTCAAGTCCCGCCCGGCCCACGGAACCGGTGTGCGGTCTCGGTTGATGCTTGTCTGATCGTGCTCGGTTGAGGCTTGACGTGGTCTCGGCTGATGGTTGACGTCGGTCTCGGTTGATCCTTGACACCCGTTGCGTTTCGTTCTCGGCTATGCCGTGGACGGAAGGAGCGGGCTGTGCTCAGGGAGATCTCTGTGGTTGAACAGCGTTATCATGCGGTTTTGGCCGTGTTGGAGGATGGCCTGTCGGTGGTCGATGCGGCCGCCAAAGCGGGGGTGAGTCGACAGACACTGCATGGCTGGATTGCCCGGTACGCCGCTGGTGGTCTGGAGGAGCTGGCTGAGCGGTCGCATCGGCCTCATTCGTGTCCGCACCAGATGGATGCGGCGGTTGAGGTGGCTCTGGTGGATCTGCGGCGTCTGCATCCGGGTTGGGGACCGGATCGGTTGCGCTACCGGCTGGCACGTGACGGCGTGCATCCTGTGCCGAGCCGAGCGGCGATCGGGCGGGCGTTACGGCGTCTCGGGCTGGTCGAGCCGGCTCGGCGGCGGCAGCGTAAACGAGCCTACCGGCGGTGGGAACGTGGCCGGCCGATGGAGTTGTGGCAGCTGGATGTCATGGGTGGGGTGCTGCTCGACGACGGTCGGGAGCTCAAGGCGCTGACGGGGTTGGACGATCACTCGCGTTTGTGCGTGTCCGCTGGTCTGGTCGAGCGGGCGACGTCGCGGCCGGTGTGCGCGGGGTTCGCCCAGGCGCTGCGCACCTATGGTGTTCCGACTCAGGTGCTTACCGATAATGGCAAGGTGTTCACCGGGCGGCATGCCGCGCGGCCGATGGAAGTGTTGTTCGACCGGATCTGCCGGGAGAACGGTATCGAACATCTGCTGACCGCGGTGCGGTCGCCGACCACCACCGGTAAGATCGAGCGCTTCCATGGCACCTTACGTCGGGAGTGTCTGGCCGGGCGCTCCTTCGCGACCGTGGGGCAGGCGCAGCAGGCCATCGACGCGTGGGTGGTCGAGTACAACACCGACCGCCCACACCAGGCGCTCGGCCGCTGCACCCCGGCCGAGCGGTTCCACACAGCCAGTCCCGATCCTGGGCCCGCGCTCGATCTCGAGGCGCTGAGCCAGCGTCGGTACGGGGATGACTGGGTCACCCGCAGGGTGGCCAGCAACGGCATCGTGTGCGTGGCCTGGCAACAGGTCAGCGTCGGCAAGCATCGTCGAGGCGAGCTCGTCGACGTCCACGTCACCGACCGCGTTCTCGAGTTCTGGTCCGGCCCCGACCTGCTTCGCACCGTCGTCCGCGAATCGAAAGGAGACGTTCGCAAGAAACGGGCCTCCAAGCCCACACCCACCTAACAACCTGTCAACGATCAACCGAGCACAAACCGTCACCCATCAACAGAGACTAGACAGGCCCACGGAACCGGTGTGCGATCCGGTCCGGCGCACCGGACCGGTCGGCCGGGCAGCGGGGTCACGGCTTCCGCGCCGTTCGCGCCAGCCGTAGCAGCTCGTCGACCGACCACTGGTCGTTCGCGTGGCTGCCGTATTTCGCCGCGAGTACGCGCCCACCGGAGTCGATGAGGAAGTCCGCCGGCAGCCCGGTCATGCTCTCGCCCTGGGGCCCCACCTTCCCTCCGGCGCGCACAGCGCGGACGACCACGGACCAGGACCGCCACTTCAGCGGCGTCGACCACGCGCGCGGGTGCAGGTTCGACTTCGGCGAGGACTCCACACCGAACCGGGAGTACAGCTCCCTGTCCGGGTCGGCGAGCACGGCGAACGGGAACTCGCCCTGGTAGGGCAGCATGGCTTCGACGGGGGAGTGGAAGACGGCGACCTCGCGGACCCCCGCATCGACGATCTCGTCGTGCCTGCGGGCGACCGACCGCAGGTGGATGTTGCAGATCGGGCATGCGGCGAAGCGCCGGAACTGCAGATGGGTGAGGGCATCGGCAGCGGGTACCCGTACGGGCTGCGAGTTGATCGTCGTCAGCGCGCGCGGCTCGACGACCTCGCCCGGTGACACGCGGGCGGTGCTTCCGGCTAACGGCATGAGTCCTCCTCGTTCGGTCGTGCTCAGTCCAGGTGGGTGAGCTTGTCCGGGTTGACGACGGTGTAGACGCCGCTGATCCGCTCGCCGTCCGGCGTCAGGTTGAGCACCATCACGGCGAAGAGGTCGTCCCCGTCGAACACGACCGCAGCCGGGTCGTGGTTGACCTGTCGATAATGGACTCCCAGATCGGCCGAGGCGCGGGCGAATCCGGTGATCATCCGGGAGACCTTCTCGCGGCCGTGCACCGGATGCATCGATGCCTTGGCTACCTTGCCGCCGCTGTCGTTCCACATCGTCACGTCCGGGGCGAGCAGTTCGAGCAGGGACGCCAGATCGCCGCCGAGCGCCGCGGCGATGAACCGTTCGGTCACGTGCTGCTGCACGGCCGGGTCCGCTCGGAACCGGGGGCGCCTGGCCTGCACGTGCTCACGGGCACGGTGCCCGAGCTGGCGGATCGTCGCCGGGCGGCGGGCGAGCGTGCCCGCGATCTCGGTATAGCTGTAGCCGAAAACCTCGTGCAGCACGAACACGGCGCGTTCCAGCGGCGAGAGCGACTCCAGCACCACCAGCAGCGCTATCGATACCAGCTCGGAGCCGGCTCCGCGATCGGTGGTGTCATCGGACGTGGCCAGCGGCTCCGGCAACCACGGGCCGACGTAGGTCTCCCGGCGACGCCGGACGGCGGCCTGGCGGGCGAGTGCCTGGTTCACCCCGACCCGCACGAGGTAGCCGCGCGGGTTGTCGATCGGCTCGGCGCCCGCATCCCCGTACCTGGACGCCCACGCCAGCCAGGTCTCCTGCAGCACGTCGTCGGTGTCGGCGACGCTGCCGAGCATGTTGTAGACGATCGAGAACAGCAGCTCGCGATGGTCGACGAACACGCGCGTCGCCGCGTCAGCTGTGCCATCCGGTTGCGTGTCGGACACGGTTGGCCTCCTTTGCCGCACTCACACCCTGAGAGGGACTGCAGGGGCCGAACCGTGACACCGAACGATGGATCGTGACCTGGTTCACATCTCCGTGCGTGCGGGTCCTGTGCTGACTGGGTGGTGGGTGACCTCGTAGTCGTCGAGGTCGAGGGTAGCCAGTTGGCGGGCGTACTGGGTGGCGAAGCCGGGATACATGGTGGCGTTGAACCCGTCCTCGGTGAGGTACCAGCTCGTGCACCCGGAGTTCCAGGTGGTTCTGGCAAGGCGTTTCTGGATGTCGTGGTTGAACCCGTCCTGGATGTCCTTGCGGACCTCCAGGGTCCGCACGTGCTGATCGTGGATGAGCTCAACGGCCTTGACGATGTAGTCGATCTGAGCCTCGTTGTAGACCAGCACGGAGTTGTGCCCTGGTCCGGAGTTGGGGCCGAAGGTGAAGAACAGGTTGGGGTAGCCCGCGACGCTGACGCTCTTGTACGCCTGCGCGCCCGCGGCCCAGTCGTCGCCGAGCGACCGTCCGCCGGGACCCGTGATCGGGAACGGCGTTCCCGTCTTGCACACATCGAAGCCGGTAGCGAACACGATGCAGTCGACGTCGTGCTCGATGCCTTCGGCGGTGCGGATCCCGTTCGGTGAGAGCGTGTAGATCGGCCAGGTGATGAGCTTGCAGTTGTCCCGTTGCAGTGCCGGGTAGTAGTCGCTGGTCATGAGGATGCGTTTGCACCCGATCCGGAAGTCCGGTGTGAGTTGCCGCCGTAGCCAGGAGTCCTTGACGGCCAGCCGGAGGTACGTCCTGGCGAGACCTTGCAGTGCGGTGGTGGCCATGGAGTCCCACACCACGCCCAGCGCTATGGCCTCGTGCCCCCAGAACAGGGCCTGGCGCAGGAAGGCCTGCACGACGGGAGCTCGCCGGAACGCCGCTGTGAGCCACGCGGGGTGGCCGGGATTCGGTTTGGGCAGCACCCAGCCAGGGGTGCGCTGGAACACCTTCACCTTCCTTGCCCTGGCGGCCAGCTCGGGGATGATCTGCACGCCGCTGGCGCCGGTGCCGATCACCGCGACGTGCTTGCCGGTGAAGTCGTAGTCATGGTCCCAGCGGGCACTGTGGATCGTGTGTCCCTGGTACGTGTCGATCCCGGGGATGTCGGGCAGGCTGGCGTTCGACAGCGGGCCCGTGGCCATCACCGCCGCGCGAGCGGTGAAGCTCGAGCCGTCCTCGGTGCGTGCGCTCCACAGGGCCGTTTCCTCGTGATACTCGAGTCCGGTGACGTTGGTGTGGAACCGGATGTGCCGGCGAAGGTCGAACGTATCCACCATGTGGTGGATGTACTCCAGGATCTCCCGGCTGCCGGAGTACGCCCTGCGCCAGTCCGGGTTGGGCACGAACGAGAACGAGTACAGCAGCGACGGTACGTCGCAGGCCGCACCGGGATAGGTGTTGTCCCGCCAGGTGCCCCCGACGTCACTGCCGCGTTCGAGGATGACGAAGTCGGTGATACCGGCTTGCTTGAGACGGATGGCGGTGCCCAGGCCTGCGAAACCGGCACCGATGATCAGCACGGTGGTCGACGTGGTCATGGTGGGTCTTCTCGCTCTCGTCGTCGTTACCTGTCCACCGGTTCGTGGGTCAGTTCCTTCGACCAGGTCGGGTTCTTGCCGAGCAGCCGGTCAGGAATCCGTCCGGTGACCTTGACCAGCGGGTCGGCGAGGTACCGGTGGTACGGGTGGCTGCGGTCGACGACCATCCGCGCCTGCTGCTTGAACAGGTGATACGCCGGTATCCGCTTGGTGTTGGCGCTCCGGTCGCCGTTGGAGACGTACCGTTTGACGGCGTTGTAGAGCTTCTGCTCGGGCAGGCCCATCGCGACGATGTTGTCGCGCATCTTGTTCAGCAGCGGCACGAAGACCACAAGCAACCCGAGCAGCAGGTGCGGTTGCACGATCGCGGCGGCCTCGATCAGCAGGCGCCGCGTCCGGCCCGCGCCGACGAGGTCGAGGACCTGGAAGTCCACGGCGATGTGCCGGGACTCATCGGAGTTGATGTGCCGGAACACCTCGTGGCACAGCGGGTCGTCGACCTCCTCGAGCAGGAACTTCACCAGCGCCCCGTCCAGCGCGCACTCCAGCATCGGGATGAGGGTGGCCAGCCCGGTCAGCGGGATGCGGTCGCCGTGGCGGTCCAGCATCCGGATAGCCATCCGGATGTTGACGTTCGGCGCGGGGGTCTCGCCGTCGTCCAGCATTCCCCACCGCTTCATCAGCGCGAGCTCGGCGTTGGCGTGCTTCTGTTCCTCGGCGTGGAAGTAGGTGTAGATGTCCTTGACGGTGTCGTTCGGAGCCTGCCTGGCCAGCGCGGCGAACCCGCGGGCTCCGATGTTCTCGATCCATACCAGGTCGGACATGAACTGCCTGAGCTTCGGCCACTGCTCGTCGGTGATGGTTTCGGCGCCGGGCGCGTCCCAGTCGATGTCGGCCAGCGACCATTGCTTGTCCTTGATGGTGCGCAGCATGTCCTCGAAGTCGACGGCCATGGTTGTCCTCCTCGTTCAGGCCGGCAGCCGGCCGAGCAGACCGGCGGCACGGGTGTAGGCGGCGGGCAGCATGCGCTTGGCTCGCCAGATCAGCTGGGCGTCCAGCCGCGGAACGACATAGAGCCGGCCGCGGTCGTGGGCGTCGAGGGTGCGGCGGGCGATGTGCTCCGGCGACGCACCGGTGAGTCGCATCAGGCGTTCCGCGGTCCTCGCCACGGTGGAGTCGATGAGCTCGCTGCCGATGATGTTGGTGCTGACGAACGTCGGGCAGAGCACGGTCACCGCGACGCCGGAGCCGGACAGCTCGGCGGCCACGGTCTCGGATACGGCCAGCACCGCTGCCTTGCTGACGTTGTAGGCACCCATCCGCGGGGCGGCGGCGAAGCCTGCGGCGGAGGCGACATTGATGAGCCCGCCGTCGCCCGCGAACCGCAGCCAGGGCACGAACACGTGACAGCCGTGCACGACCCCCCAGGTGTTCACGGCCAGGACGCGGCGCCAGTCCGGCAGCGGCGTCTCGCCGACCACCTGCCCACCGGCCCCGATGCCCGCGTTGTTGACAACGAGGTCCGGCGGGCGGCCGAGCCAGCCCTCCGCGGTCTCCGACAGGTCCCACACCTGCCGCTCGATGCTCACGTCACAGTGCACAGCCAGCGCCCGCCCGCCGTGCGACTCGACGAGTCGCACGGTCTCCTTGGTGCTGTCCTCGTCGATGTCGGCACAGACCACGTGCCCGCCGCGGCGGGCGAGCTCCACCGCGAAGGCACGGCCGATCCCGCTGCCCGCCCCGGTCACCACCGCATGCGCGTGGTGGCTCCTGCGGCGCAGGCGCGTACCGAACAGCCGTCTCATGCGGACTCCGTCAGCTCGCGCTTCTGCGGTGCGCGCCCCAGTTCGGCGCGCACGAACTCCGCAGCACCGCGCATGGCCCGGCGACCTTCGGGGAGTACGGCCGCGAACGCCTGGAAGACGTGCATCTGATCGGGCCAGACCTGGAGCTCGCAGGTTCCCCCTCCCGACCGGATGGAGCGCGCGAGGGAACCGGCGTCGTCCGCGAGCATCTCGGCGCCGCCTGCCTGGATCAGCGTCGACGGCAACACCTGCCCCTCGGTGAACCGCAGTGTGAGTCGCGGGTCGGTGGGGTCGGCATCGCGGGTGTAGAGCTCGACGATCCGGCGGGCACGGGCCGCTGTGATCATCGGGTCACGCCGCAGCTTCTCCCGCTCCCGCGCCAGCGACAGGGTCGGATCGACCAGTGGGGAGAACAGCACCATTGTCGACGGAACCTGCTGCCCGACGCGGTTGAGCTCGAGAACCAGGTCAACGGCCAGGTGCGCGCCTGCCGAGTCCCCGGCGAGCACGATCCGGTCCGGCGAGTAGCCGTGTGCGCGCAGCCAGTCGTAGGCCGCCCGCACATCGTGGGCGGCGGCAGGGAAGCGGTGTCGTGGCGCGAGACGGTAGTCGCACGCGAACACCGGCAGCCCCGTCGCCATCGACAACCGCGACGTCACGCCGCGATGGGTCCGTGCCGAGCAGACCGCGTACCCGCTGCCGTGCACGTACAGGATCACCGCATCGTCGCGGCACGTCCGTCGTGCGCGCACCCACTCACCACGCACCCGCACCCCGGCCGGTGCCGATCCGTCCACGGCACGCCGATCGGTCCCCGCTAGGGCCGGGCTGACCAGTGCCAGCGCGCCTGCCACGATCCGCCGGGACAGCCGCACCCCGCGCTCGTTCAGGGGAACGATCGACGTGAGCGGCCGCAGCGTCACCGCCGTGATCCTGGCGAGCGCCCGTGACCGTCGCGAGCTTCGCGTGCTCGGCACCCGGAACCACGCTCGGGGCATATCTGAGGGCGGATGACTTCTCTGATGTCGCATGCCCTCAGATTGAATGTGACTCCGGACGTTGTCAAGATGTAGTTGTGGCCGGAGCGCGAGCGAAGTCAGGCATCTACGGCGGGCGCACTGCGGAGCAGCGCCGGGCGGAACGCCGTGGCAAGCTGATCGACGCCGCTCTGGAGATCTGGCAGGAGCACGGCTGGGCGGCCGTCAGCATGCGGGGCGTGTGCGCCCAAGCCGGCCTGATCGACCGCTACTTCTACGAGAGCTTCGCCGATCGTGACGAGCTGCTGGTCGCGGTATGGGACAAGGTGCGCGACGAGATGTTCGGGCTGCTGCTCGAATCGATCTCCGATGTATCCGACCACCCCCCACTCGTCCAGCTCCGGAGCGCCATCGAGGTGCTGGTACATCGTCTCGTCGAGCATCCCCGCCATGCGCAGATCATCTTCGGCGAGCACGCAGGCAGCCCGGCACTCGAACAGCGGCGCCAGGAGACGCTGCAGCGCGCCACCGACATGCTGGGCCAGCTGGCCCGGCCGTTCCTGCGCGCGGATGTCGACGAGAACGGGTTCCGGATGACCGTCCTGATGGGGATCGGGGGCTTCTACGAGCTCATCAGCGCCTGGCGTGCCGGTATCGTCCGAGCCGACGCCGACCAGATCATCGAGCAGGCCGCACGCCTCGGCGAGACCCTCGGCGCCCAGTACCTTCCCGGTCATCGTGCCGAGTGAGGCAGCGGGACCGGTGGCTTCCGCCGCGGTGGCGGGCACGGCACACGGTGCGCGCCGCGCTGGTACCGGCCGGATAGGATTCCCGGTCAGCCTGCGGCAGGGCCGTGTCCGTCGCGCTGCACCATCGCCTCGATACCGTCCAGCAGCCGCCGCATACCGAAGTCGTGCGCGCCGGGTGTCGCCTCGAGGGCGGAGTCGCCGAACCCGCCGCTGATGTAGACGAACGTCATCGTCGGGTAGCGGTTGGCGTCGAAGTACCGTTCCCACAACGGGGACCGCTCGCCCCACCACTCGTCGTTCGTCTGCCCGGACGACTGTTCGAGCTGCTCGCTGTCCGCCTCGGCTGCCGCGACCTTGTTGACGAACGCGATGATCGCGTTCGCCGCGTCAGCCAGCTGGTGAGGTGTCATGTCGGTGCTGGCCAGCGCGGACAGCACGTACTCGGAACCCGCGAGCATGCCGGGACCGATCGGCGGCCGCACCATCGAGACGTGGCGTAGCCACGGGTGCCTGCGATACATCGCACGGGTCCGCTGCGTGTAGTCCTCCAGCTGAGCGCGCCACCCGTCCGGCCGGGGCTCGCCGGGTGCGGGAAGTGCGCGTTCGCCCAGTACCTGGTCGACCATGAGGTCGAGCAGGTCCGCCGTGGACGGAACGCAGGTGTACAGCGTCGTGACGTCGACTCCCACCGCGGCCGCGACGCCGGACAACGACACGGCCCCCAGGCCGTGCGAATCGGCGACCTCGATGCTGGCCGTGACCACGTCGTCGACACTCAACTGTGGCGCGTGCACGGATGGCCCCGCGGCGCTCGCCGGCGCGACGTTCCGCCACAGCATGGGCAGGATGCGATCCGGGTCGCTACCACCGCTGTACTCGATCGATGCCGGCATGCGCTGCTCCTCCTGCTGGTGCCGTAGCTCGGCGATCGGCTCGCACCGTTTCGTACACCTTACGAGCCTCGTCCCCGCTTGCGACACAACCGGAACGCGGCAGCCCGCCCCATCGTCGGCGCATTGTCTGGGACGGTGGTGTCGGTGCAGTCGCCCAACACGACGTGCCTGACGGCCCGACACGACGTGCCTGACGGCCCGACGCGGCGTGCCAGGGGGGCCGACACGGCGTGCTCGGGGAACAGACACGGATTGGGGAGCGGAAGATGCGCCATATCGGAATCGTCGCCCACAGCGTTCCGGGGTCCGCGCAGTGCTTCCAGGCGGTCGCCCAGCACGGGCAGCAGGTCATGGGGACACACAAGCATCCCGACGTGACTCTGGACTGCATCCCGATGGGGCGCAGCATGCCTGCCTGGGAAGCCGGGGAGTACGACACCATCCGGACCGTGCTCGCCGAGAGCACGGCCAGGCTGGCAAGCGCAGGGGCCGAGTTCTTCGTCTGCCCGGACAACACCGCCCACCTGGCGCTGGAGCGGCCAGGGCCGGACCTGGCGCTGCCGGGGTTGCATATCGCGGAGGTCGTGGCTCAGCGGGCCGCCACCGCCGGTCACCGTACGGTCGGGGTGCTTGGTACGCGCTGGACCATGGAGGCCGAGCTGTACCCACGGGTGCTGGCCGCGCACGGGTTGAGCTGCCGGGCGCCGTCCGCGGAGGACCGTGCGGAGATCCAGCGGATCACCTTCGAGCAGCTGGTGAACGGGCTCTTCACGGACGCGGCGCTGGAACGCTTCGTGGAGATCATCAACAGGCTCGGTGACCGAGGCTGCGACGCCGTCGCCCTGGTCTGCACCGAGTTTCCGCTGCTGGTCCCGCCCGAGGCCGCACCGCTGCCGACACTGGACTCCACGGACCTCCTCGCGCGTGCGGCCGTGCGGGTCGCCACCGACGGCCACGAGCTACCCGGCTGGCGCGGGGGCCCACCGGGGTGAACGGGCCGCGATACCGCGGCAGGGTGCGCTCAGCGCACCGCGCTGACGAAGGCGTGGAACGCCCGCGGGGGCAGGACGAGGACGGGCCGGGCGTCCTCCGGTACCGCCGCCTGCTTGGTGTCGCGGATGCCGACCCGGTCCGGGCAGTGCCCGACCTCCACGCAGGCATTCTCCTCGTGATGGGTATAGCTGGAGGTTCGCCAGCCGGTCATCGTCGTATGCCAGGTCATGATGCCCTCCTGCAGCGTAGTTACGCTCAGTGTGCACCCGATGACGCACCGAGCGTAGTCCCCGGAGGTGTGGTGTGGCGCCGGCGGACGTCACGCTGCGTCGCGTGGGTGCCCGTCCCGTCGAGTCCCGGTCAGCCGGGAATCCGAGCGCCGGTGGCTGTGGAGAACACGTGCGTCTCGTCGGGGCGCACGCGCAGATGCACCGTCTCACCCTTGGCTGGTGGCTTGCGGGGGTCGATCCTGGCGACGACGTCGACCTCCCCGGGAGCGGACTCCCGCTCCCGGAACGTGGTGTAGCAGTACGCGTCCGAGCCGAGCTCCTCGACGAGGGTGACGGTCGCTGCGACCCCCTCGTCCTCGCCGACCAGGTCGATCGCCTCCGGGCGGAACCCGACCGTGACGGCACCGTCCCCGTCGGAGGCCGCCGTCGCCCGCGCCTGCCTGGACACCGGAACCGTCATGCCGCCGATGTCGGCGCCGTGCTCGGTGAGGCGCCCCTGGCGCAGGTTCATCGCGGGCGAGCCGATGAACCCGGCGACGAACACGTTGGCCGGCCGCTCGTAGAGCTCGCGGGGCGTGCCGCACTGCTGCACGACCCCCTCGTCGAGGAGCGCGACGCGGTCGCCCATCGTCATGGCTTCCACCTGGTCGTGGGTGACGTAGACGGTCGTGGTGCCGAGCCTGCGCTGCAACGCGGCGATCTGCGTGCGGGTGGACACGCGCAGCTTGGCATCGAGGTTGGACAGCGGCTCGTCCATGCAGAAGACCTGGGGCTGGCGCACGATGGCCCTGCCCATGGCGACTCGCTGCCGCTGCCCGCCGGACAGCGCCTTCGGCTTGCGGTCCAGGTAGTCCTCCAGGTCCAGCAGCTGCGCGGCGTCGCGGACCCGCTGCCTGATCTCGTCCTTGGACCTGCCCGCGATCTTCAGGGCGAACCCCATGTTGTCCGCCACGTTCATATGCGGGTACAACGCGTAGTTCTGGAACACCATCGCGATGTCCCGCTGCTTCGGCGGCAGCGCGGTCACGTCGGTCTCGCCGATCCGCACCCGCCCGGCGTCGACGTCCTCGAGGCCGGCGAGCATACGCAGGCTGGTGGACTTGCCGCACCCGGACGGGCCGATCAGGACGAGAAACTCACCGTCGTCGATCCGCAGGTCCAGTGAGTCCACGGCGGGTCGCTCGGTTCCCTGGTACCACCGTGTCGCGCCGTCATAGTGCACCGTAGCCATCGCCATATCCTCCTTTACTTGACACTACCCGCCGTGAGCCCGCTGACCAGGAATCGCTCGATGTAGGCGAACAGGGCCACCACAGGGACGATCGCGATCAGCGAGGCGGCGAACAGGTACTGCCACTGCACTTCGTACTGCCCGATGAACGCGGTGATCCCCACGGTCAGCGGTTGGGTCTCCGGTGTACTGGTCAGCGTGAGCGCGACGACGAACTCGTTCCACGCGGTGATGAAGGTGAAGATCACCGCGGTGACCACACCGGGAACCGCGAGCGGGAGCGTCACCCGGAGCAGCGCTTGCAGCGTGCCGCACCCGTCCAGCCACGCTGCCTCCTCGAGCTCGACCGGGATGGACGAGAAGTAGGCATGCAGGATCCACGTGGAGAACGCGAGGTTGAACGCCGCGTTGACCAGGATGAGCGCGGCGTAGGTGTCGATGAGCCCCAGCGCGAGCATCTCCCTGTGGATACCGATCACCAGGGCCGTCGGGGCGAACATCTGGGTCACCAGCACCAGGAGCAGGAACATCCGGCGCCCCCGGAACCTGCGCCGCGCCGTGTAGTAGGCGGCGGGCAACGCGACCGCGACCGCCAGGACGGTGGACAGCCCCGCGATGAGCACGGTGTTGCGCAGGTACTCCCAGATCGGGGCCACCCGCCACACCTCGAGGAAGTTGCCGAACTGCCAGGACTCGGGGAGGTACCCCGGCGGGGACGCGAACAGCTCCTCGTGCGGTTTCAGCGCGGTCAGCAGCATCTGCACGTACGGGGCCAGGACGACCAGCGCGACCAGCCACGCACACGCGGTGAGCAGCACTTTGCGCATCATCGCTGCCGGAACGGTCACCTCAGCCGATCTCCTTCCAGCGCACCGCGCGCAGGTAGAGCAGCACCATCACGACCACCATCAGGAAGTTCACGACGGCCATCGCAGCCGACTGGCCGACGCTCTGGTCCACGAACGCCAGCTTGTACATGAAGGTCGTGGTCGTGTCCGTCGCGTTCCCCGGGCCGCCGCGGGTCATCGCCCAGATGATCGGAAACGAGTTGAACACGTTGATCACGTTGATCACGGTCGCCACCAGCAGCGCGGGTTTGAGCAACGGGAAGACCACCGACCAGTAGGTCCGCCACCGGGAGGCACCGTCCACTCTGGCCGCTTCGTGGACCTCGTCGGGGACCGTCTGCAGCCCGGCGAGCAGGACATAGGTGGTGAACGGGAGCGAGACGAACACGCCGACCCACATCATCCACAGCAGCGCGATCGTCGGGTCGCCGAGCCAGTCGCGGGGAGAGTCGATCACGCCGAGATCGGTCAGTACGCGGTTGGTGATGCCGTAGAAGTAGCTGAGCATCCACCGCCAGACGATCGCGGTCATGACAAGCGATGCCGCCCAGGGCACGATGAGGGCCCAGCGCACGAGGCGCCGCCCGGGGAACCGGGCGTGCAGCAGCTGCGCGAGCCCGAGCGAGAGCGCCACCGTGACGGCGACGATCCCGGCCACCCACACGATCGTGCGGCCGATAACCGGCACGAGCTCGGGGTGGTCGAGCAAGGCGCTGAAGTTGTCCGCGCCTGCCCAGCCCCTGGGTACTCCCGTCCTGCTGATCTCCCGTAAGGACGTGAGCACCATCTCCACCACCGGCCACAGCACGATGCCGCCGATCAGCAGGAGCGCGGGACCGAGCCACAGCAGCGGCTCAAGGCGGGCCGTGCGGCGCGGCCGTGCCCGCCCGGCCGGTACCCGCCCGGTCGTGGTGGCCGAAGGCCGCACCCGGGTAGCGGAGCTACTCACCACTCGCCCGTTGCTGTAGCCGGTCGAGCACCTCGCGCGGCTCGGCGTCCTGCACCGCGGTGCCGATCTCCTGCTTCACCGCACCGTCCACTTCGGTCCACTCGGGCCGGGTGGTCGGGAAGAACCGTGCCTCGGGTAGCGCCTCGATGAACGGTGCCAGCTCGGCGTCGGAGGTCATGGCCTCGCTCGCTGAGTCGGTCGCGGGAAGGAAGCGCTCGGTGGAGAGGAACTCGGTGTAGTTGTCGGTGTCGTAGACGAAGTCGAGGAACGCGTTGACCGCCTCCTCGTTGCCGGGGTTGTCGAACGCCATCAGGTAGTCCTGCACGCCCAGCGTGCTCGGCTCGTGCCCCTCGTTGCCGGGGATCGGGGCGATGTCGTAGTTCAGGTCCGGGTTCTGGTCCTCGATCACGCCGGGCAGGAAGACCGCACCGTTGAGCATGCCGACGTCGCCCTGGGCGAAGGCGTTGAACATATCGGCGCGGTTGGTCGTCGCGGGGTTGGGTTGGGTCAGCCCGTCATCGACCATGCCCGCGAGGAACTCCAGGGTCTCGACGTTCTCCTCGCTGTTGATCGCCCAGTTGCCGTCGGAGTCGGTCCAGTGCCCGCCGTTACCGTTGATCCACATCTGGAACTCGGCTTGGGCCTCCTCCGGGCCGAGCGGGAGCCCGTACCCGACGGCTCCGAGCTCGGAGATCTGCTCGGCGTAGTCGGCGACCTCGTCCCAGGTTCGCGGCGGGCCGTCCAGACCCGCCTCGTCGAACAGATCGGTGTTGTAGAAGAACAGGCGGGTGCTCGCGATGAACGGCAGGCCGTACTGCGTGCCCTCGTAGACGCTGTTGTCGGCGAAACCGGGAAGGAAGTCGTCGCGTACCTCCGCGGAGACGACGTCCTCTGCGGGGCGGAGAAGGCCGTCCGCGGCGAAACCCGCGAACTTGTTGAGGTTGAGGACGTCCGGCTGTTGCCTGTTCTGCACGAGCGTCGTCACGTGCTGGTCGATGTCGTCCCAGTTGACCACCTGCAGGTCCACGCTCATCCCCGGGTTGGCCTCCTCGAAGTCCGCGATGAGCTCCTGCCAGTACGGTTCGGTGTCCGAGCTGTACTCCGCGGCGATGAACGTGATGGTGTCACCGTCGTCCGCGTCGCCGCAGGCGGACAGCGCCAGTGCCGCGCCGAGTCCGAGAGCGGCCGCGCGCAACGGCCTCGATCTGCTGCGCCAGGAAGGGTTCATGCGGCCGGCCACCTTTCTCTCCCCGAGAGGTCCCTGTCGGTCAGGTGCCGTGCCCCGATACGGGCACGAAACACGCACAGCGTGCATGATTCTGAGCAGTCTTACGCATAATCAAGCACAAATCAACAGGCAGTTTGCGATCGCCGTGCGGCCCCGCACGGTCATGCGACCATGACGTCTACGCCCGCCTGGGTGAAGCGATCCGTGGTGGCCGTCGACGCGCCGCTGTCGGTGACCAGAACGTCGACGTGCTCGATCGCGCAGATCCGGGCGAAAGCGTGCCGTGCGAGTTTGGAGCTGTCCGCGACCACGACGACCCGGCGTGCGCGCGAGGCCATGAGCTGGTTGATGCTGGCCTCGCCCTCGTGATGCGCGCATGCGCCGAGCTCGACGTCGATCGCGTCGACGCCGAGGAACATCGTGTCCAGCGCGAGCTGTTGCGGGATCTCGCGGGCCAGCGGGCCGATGAGCTCGTAGGACTGCTGCCGGGCGACACCGCCGGTGACCACGATCTTCATGTGCGGGCGCACGGTCAGCTCGTTGGCGATGTTGAGCGCGTTGGTGACCAGCGTGGTCGGCGGGACCCCCTGTTCCTGCAGATCCGACCGGGTGGCCAGCACACGCGCGACCTCGGTCGTGGTCGTGCCGCCGCTGGCTCCGATGATGGACCCGGGCGAGACCAGCTGAGCCGCTGTCTCGGCGATGCGCCGTTTCTCGGAGGCGTGCCGTGCGGTCTTGTACCGCAGGGGCAGGTCGTAGGCTGTGCTGTTCGGTACCGCTCCGCCGTGCGTGCGCCGGAGCAGCTGCTGCTCCGCGAGCGTGTCGAGGTCGCGCCGGATGGTGGCCGGGGACACGGCGAGGTCGGTGGCTGCCTGCTCGACGTCGAGCTGCCCACGCTCGGCGAGCAGCTCGAGCAGCGTGTTCAGGCGGGTGTTCTTGCTCATCCGGGACGGCGCTCCTCGTTTCTTCCGGTGCGCGCAAGCATGCCCGGTCCGGCGCGGCCGGACAACGAGCACGCGGGCAGGTACTTGCGCGAATTTGCGTGTTTCTGTAAATATCATGCAGGATCGCTCAGTAGTGTGCGAGCGGGGAGGCCGGGTGAACCGAGACGGGAGTGGCTCGATGACGCATGTCGAGGACGAGATCGCGGATCAGCCCGCGTGCTGGGCGCGAGCGCTCGACGAGTACTCCCGGTGGGAACCGGTGCTGCCACGTGACGGCGAGCGCGTCGCGGTCGTCGGCTGTGGCACGTCGCTGTTCATGGCGCAGGCCTTCGCCGCGCTCCGGGAGGCGGGCGGGCACGGCGAGACGGACGCGTTCCCCGCATCGGAGGTGCCCGACCGGCGCTATGACCGGGTACTCGGGCTGTCCCGATCGGCGACCACGACGGAGATGGTCGAGCTGCTCGACCAGCTGCGGGGCAGGGTTCCCACCGTGGTGATCACCGGCGTCGCCGACGCCCCGGTCTCGCGCGCCGCCGACGCCTGTGTCGTGCTCGACTTCGCCGATGAGCGCGCGGTCGTGCAGACGAGGTTCGCCACCACCGCCCTCGTGCTGCTGCGCGCACACCTCGGCGAGTCACCGGCCCGCCTTGCCGAGGCGGCGGATCAGGCGCTCACCGCGGAACTGTCCGCCGGCGCGACCGAGTGCACCCAGTTCACCTTCCTCGGTCGCGGTTGGACGGTGGGGCTGGCGCGCGAGGCTGCGCTGAAACTGCGGGAGGCGGCACTCGCGTGGACAGAGGCCTACCCGGCGATGGAGTACCGGCACGGGCCGATCAGCGTGACGGACGAACGGAGCCTGGTGTGGTCGCTCGGCGAGCCCCCGGCCGGGCTGGCAGGCGAGGTCCGCGCGGCCGGGGGACGGTGGGAGTGTTCCGTGCGCGATCCGCTGGCCGACCTGGTGCGCGTGCACCGGCTCGCCGTAGCGCTGGCACGACGCGACGGCCTCGACCCGGACCGGCCGCGCAACCTCAGCCGCTCGGTGGTTCTCGGGACCGGTCCCGGCCGTGGCCGGTGAAGGGGCGGTCGAGCACGATGGCTGAGTGCGTGGTCGCTGTCGACCTCGGCGGGACCTCGATCAAGGCCGGGCTGGTCGACCGGCGCGGGACGTTGCTGCACCGGCGCCGCGTGCCGACGGCGCGGGAGGACGGCGACGAGGCCGTGCTCCGGCAGCTCGTGCGGGTGGTGACCGACATGATCGACGCCGCCACCGAACGGGACCTCGTGCCGCTGGCCGCGGGCGTCGCCGTGCTCGGCATCGTCGACGAGCGGCACGGCCGCGTGATCACGGCGTCCAACCTCGGATGGCGGGACCTGCCGGTGGGCGAGTACCTCGAACAGCGGATCGCCGTGCCGGTCGCGCTCGGCCACGATGTGCGGGTGGGAGCGTGGGCGGAATGGGCCCTCGGCGCGGGGCGGGATGTCGCGGATGTGCTGTTCCTGGCCGTGGGGACCGGCGTGTCTGCGGGTCTGGTGCTCGACGGCAGGCTCCACTCCGGCGGCGGCTACGCGGGTGAGCTCGGACATGTGGTCGTCGCGCCGGGCGGGCGTGCCTGCGGGTGCGGCAACCGCGGTTGCGTGGAGACCGTCGCGTCCGCCGCGGCCATCGCCGACCGGTATGCCGAGCTCAGCGGTGAATCGATCTCCACTGCGGAGGTCGCAGCCCGGGCCGCACGCGGTGGGCGGCTGGCCGCACAGGTGTGGGGAGAGGCCGTCGAGGCACTGGCCACCGCGCTCGCCGCCGCGGTCAACCTGCTCGCCCCGGAGGTGATCATCGTGGGTGGCGGGCTCGGCGGTGCGGGCAGCGCCGTGCTCGACCCGTTGCGTGACCGGCTGTCCGAGCACCTGACGTTCCAGAGGCGGCCGCGTGTGGTGGCCCCGGAGCTCGGCGACCTCGCGGGGTGCATCGGCGCCGGACTGCTGGCCTGGCAGCGCCTCGACCGGCAGGTGCGGCCGTGACCGCGGGAGCCGTACTCGCGGTCACGCTCAATACCGCGCTCGATGTCACCTACCACGTCGACGCGCTCGTGCCGCACGCGAGCCACCGGGTGCGGTGCGTGCGCTCGCGCGGTGGGGGAAAGGGTGTCAACGTCGCCCGGGTGCTGCACGCCCTCGGCCACGAGGTGCGCGTACTGGGCACGGCGGGCGGGGTGACCGGCGACGCGCTGCGCGCGGACCTCCGCGCGGCGGGACTCGACGAGGACCTCACGCGGGTCGCCGGGCAGACCCGTCGCTCGGTCACGGTCGTCGACACCGACGCGACGGTGTTCAACGAGCCGGGCCCGGAGGTGACCGGTCCGGAATGGGACCGGTTCGTCGCGGGCTTCGACGAGCACCTCCGGTCGGCCGGTGCCGTCGTGCTGGCGGGCTCGCTGCCACCCGGCGTCGCCGACGATGCCTACGCGCGCCTCGCCGCGCGGGCGGCCGCTGCCGGTGTCGCCACCGTGCTCGACACCAGCGGGGCCGCGCTGCGCCTCGGCTGCCGCGGCGGGCCTGCCGTGGTCGCGCCGAACGCCGCGGAGCTGGCCGGGGCCACCGGCGTGGCTGGGGTGGATGCGGGGGCGCGTGTGCTCCTCGACGCGGGCGCCGCCGGGGTGGCCGTCTCGTGCGGTACCGACGGGATCGTTGTCGTCACAGGCGAGGAGACCTGGCGGGCCGCGCCGCCCGCCGCCGTCGCCGGGAACCCGACAGGGGCGGGCGACGCCGCCACGGCCGCGTTCACCGCGGGGCTGCTGCTGGGCCGGCCGTGGCACGCCGTGCTCGCCGAGGCGGTGGCGCTGTCGGCGGCCGCCGTAGCGTCCCCGGTCGCGGGGGAGGTCGAGTTCGATACCTACCGCGATCTCGTTACCGGCATCCGTCCCGTGCGCGGCGCGGGCCGATCAGGACGGAGGTTGTGCGGAGATGACCCTGACGCCGACCGGTGAGCTCGTCGCCGCAGCGCGGGCGCGCGGGAGGGGTGCGTGCTCGTTCAATGTCATCCAGGTCGAGCATGCCGAAGCCATCGCGACCGGTGCCGAGGCCGCGGGAACGCCGGTGATCATGCAGGTCAGCGAGAACTGCGTGCGGTACCACGGCGGGCTCGCGCCGATCGGCTCGGCCACCCTCGCCGTGGCCCGTTCCGCGCGCGTGCCCGTCGCGGTGCACCTGGACCACGCCACCGGCACCGACCTGGTCGGTACGGCGGTCGAGCTGGGGTTCGGCTCGGTGATGTACGACGCCTCCGCACGGCCGTACGAGGTGAACGTGGCGGAGACAGCGCGGGTCGCGTCCTGGTGTCACGAACGCGCCGTGTGGGTCGAGGCCGAGCTCGGCGAGGTAGGCGGCAAGGACGGCGTGCACGCTCCCGGCGCGCGCACGGACCCCCGGCAGGCGGCCGGGTACGCCGCGGCCACCGGAGTCGACGGGCTCGCGGTCGCCGTCGGTACGAGCCACGCGATGCGCACGCGAGACGCCGACCCGGATGTCGAGTTGATCCGCGCGATCAGCGCCGCCGTGCCGGTACCGCTCGTGCTGCACGGGTCATCCGGCGTGCCCGACGCGGGGCTGCGCCGTGCCGTCGCGTACGGCATGACGAAGATCAACCTGGCGACCAGGCTGAACGCCGCGTTCACCTCGGCGGTGCGTGACCATCTCGGGGCGCATCCCGACACCGTCGACCCCAGGCGATACATCGACGCGGGTCGCCGGGCACTGGCCGAGGAGGTCGAGCACCTGCTCGGTGTGCTGGCCGCCGACCCCGATCGGCGGCGGGCGGGCTCGCCGGACGGATAGGGTCGAGCGCATGACGGAGTCGGTACGCCTGAGGCCACCCACCAACCGGCTGAACCCCCGCTGCCTTGCCTGGTGGCGGGTCCGGTTCGCGCTCGTCGTGCTCCCGCTGACGCTCGTGGTGGCGGTGCTGGGGGTGCTGCTCGTGCCCGCCCTGCTCATACTCGCCGCGGCCATCGGGGTCGTTGGCTCGGCGGTGTCGGTCCTCCTGCCCGCGTGGTGGTACCGGGTGCATCGCTGGGAGGTCACCGACCGTGCGGTGTATACCCGCACCGGGTACTTCTGGCAGGAATGGCGCGTGGCACCGATGTCGCGGATCCAGACGGTCGACACCGCGCGGGGGCCGTTACAGCAGCTGTTCCGGCTGGCCACCGTCACCGTCACGACCGCATCGGCGAAGGGTGCCGTGGAGATCGCCGGGTTGGACGCGCAGCTGGCGAGCTCCCTCGCCGAGGAGCTCACCGAGACGACGCAGGCGACTCCGGGGGATGCCACGTGACGGCACGGCCGGACCAGGGGGTGCGTGCGGTGGGCACGTTCGAGCGGCTCGACCGGCGCATGGTGGTGATGCGCACGCTGGTCACCTCCGGCATCGTGCTCATCGCGGCGGTACCTGCCGGAATGGGGATCCACGCGGAAGGCCGCTCGATCCCCGGCACGCTCGGCATCCTGGCGGGCGGGGTCGCCGCGATCATGATCGTCACGATGCTCGGGGAGTACCTCCGGTGGCGTGCTACCCGGTTCCGTACGACCCCGGAACGGTTCGAGTGGCGATTCCAGCTGGTCGTCACGCGGCGGCGCTCGCTGGCACGCGAGCGGATCCGGACCGTCGACATCACCGCGAGCCCGCTACACCGCATCTTCGGCCTGGCGACGGTGGTGATCGGTACAGGCCAGCAGGCCGCCTCCGGGGAGGCCGGCGTCAAGCTCGACCCGGTGGCCCGTACGCGCGCCGAGGCACTGCGGGTGGAGCTGCTGCGGCGCACGCCTGCGGCTGAGCCGGAAGACGAGGCGCGGACCCGGCAGCAGGCTCAGCAGCTGGAACAGCAGCAGGCACCGCTGGCGACGCTGGACTGGCGCTGGGCGGCGTACGCACCGCTGTCGTTCCTGACTCCCGCCCTCGGCGCGGCCGTGATCGGCTTCCTCGCCAACGTGGTCAGCCTGTTCGGCCCGGTCGGCGGTCTCGTCGACGATGCCAGGGACGGTGCCCGGCAGGCGATCGCGGACGTGGCCGTCGGCGCGACGATGGCTGTGGTGCTGGCGCTGGTGACGCTGGTGCTGTTCGTCGCGGCTGCCGGCGCTGTCGGGGCCGCACTGCTGTTCGTGGAGATGTGGTGGGGCTACCGGCTGGACCGGGAGGCGGATGGCACGCTGCGGGTACGCCGGGGGCTGCTCACCACGCGATCCATCTCGCTCGAGGAGCGCAGGCTCCGGGGCGTCGAGTTCGTCGAGGCACCCGGGGTTCGGCTGGCGCGTGCCGGCCGCGTCGACGCCGTCGCCACCGGCATGCAGCACGGCGGGGGATCGGAGCGAACCGACCACAAGACTTTGCTTCCTGCCGCGCCCCGCCGGACGGCACACCGGGTGACATCGGCCGTGCTCGACGAACCGAACGCGCCGACCGGGGTGCCGCTGGCGGCGCACCCCAGGGCCGCGCTGGTCAGGAGGCTTCGCTGGTCGCTGGCACCGGTGCTGGTGGTGGCCGCGGGCTTCGGGGTGGCCGCGTCGCTGACCGAGGGATGGCGCGCCGATCTCGCCGGTACGGCGATGTGGCTGTGCCTGCTCGGCGGAGTGCCGATCGCCGCGCTTGTGGCCTGGGACGCCTACCGCAACCTCGGCCATGCCCTTGCCGGGCGGTACCTCGTCAGCCGTGGCGGGGCCGCGCGCCGCAGCACCGTGGCGTTGCAACGCAGCGGGGTCATCGGGTGGACCGTGCGCCAGTCGATCTTCCAGCGCCGTGTGGGTCTGGTGACCGTGACCGCGACGACCGCGGCCGGGTCGGGTGGCTACCAGGTGCGCGACGTCGGCGAGGCGGACGGCCTGCGCCTCGCCGAGGAGGCCGTTCCGGACCTGCTCGGCCCGTTTGTCGAGCGCACAGCGCAGTCCTGAGCCGCCGTGCCACGCGCCGGAGGTGGTGGGCGTCCGCTGTCTCGCGGTTCGGGCATCCGATACGGTATGCCCACCATGCGCGATGCGAACACCCCTGCCGGATCCGGCGGCGCTCGTGGCGCCCCGGTAGGCGGGTCACGACCCCGGGCGCTACCCACCGGCGGGTCCGCGCTGCTCGCCGGTATCGGCCTGCTCGCTGTGGCCGTGCTGGCGGGTTTCGTGTGGTGGCTGGTGCGCTACGACCTGGGGGGTGCGCATGCCGATGTCGGCGGGACACCCGCTCCCGCGGACGCGGCGGCCACAGCCACCACCGAGCACACCTCGAGCACGACGCAGGAGACCACCGGGGTGGGTGAGTACGTGTTCGACTCGGCCACCGCCCCGGATGTCGGCACGAACTGCGCGGCGGTCTCCTACGGCGACGTGCGCGACTGGCTCGCCGAGCATCCGTGTGACCGCGTCGTCCGCGGGCTGTACGAGACCAGCGCAGGCGGGGCGCGGGCGCTCGTGTCGGTCGTGGTGGTCACGATGCCGGACGAGCGCCGTGCGGCCGAGCTGCGCGCGCTCACCGACACCACGGGAGCCGGGAACGTATCCGACATGGTCCGGGACGGCTCTGCGGAGATCGACGACGCGCCCCAGGTCGCAGGTGGTCAGTACGCCTCGGACGTGACCGGGACGGATGTGACCATCGTCGAGGCCGCGTTCTTCGACGGCCACCGGGACGGCACCCTGCTCGCGGACGTCACCGACGAGGCCTTGCTGCTGGCCACCGAGCTGCGCGGGGGCTGAGGGCCGCGTAACTGCCCCCTGTCCCGCACGCCGAAGCCCGCTCGCGCCGCGCCCAGCGGGTCGACGAGCGGGCGGCCTCCAGGTAGTAGCGCTATGAACTGCATGTTTGCCACTGAGCGGCAAGGATGTCTTGTCGCCCGGGTACGCGCGGCCGACACTGATCCAGCAGAAACAGACTGTGGCACCACTCACGGCGATCCCCTCGGAAGTTCCGGAGGCGGTGTCGCCCGAAGGGAGACCTCGTGCGCGTATCCAGAGCTACTGTCACCGCCGTAGCCGCCGCATTCGTGCTGGTTGCCTGCGGCGGCGAAGCAGGCGGCCCGGCGTTGGAAGGGGAGGACCAGGGCGGGTCGTTCGACGGCGAGCGGCTCACACTCGCAGTTCCCACGTCGCCGGGCAGCTCGTTCGACACCTGGGCACGGACGATCGCCCCCCGGCTCGGCGAGGCACTCGACACCGATGTGGTGGTGGACAACCAGCCCGGTGCCAGCGGGCTCGTCGCGCTGAACGACATGATCAAAGAGGGTGCCGACGGCTCCACGCTGGTCCTCTGGCAGATCGGCCCGCTGGCGATCATGCAGCTGCAGGGCGCCGAGGAGCTGCGCTTCGACCTGCAGGACCTGTCCTACGTCGGGAGTTTCGGCGGTGCGGATCACATGCTCTTCTCGGGTAAGGACACGCCGTTGGAGGACGTCGAGGACCTTCGTTCCGCCGACGAGGTGCGGTTCGCCTCGGGCACCAGCGGTTCGCTGGGTTTCACCTCGCAGCAGGTCGTTTCGGACGTTCTCGAGCTCGACGCCGACTTCATCACCGGCTTCGACGACCAGAGCGAGCGGATGGTCGCGATCGAGCGAGGCGACGCGGACGCGGTCATCGGGCCGGTACGGACGTTCGAGACCATCGGCAGGCTCGACGACGTGCGACCCGTGCTCCGGCTGGTGAACGAGCGTTCGGAGAAGTTCCCGGACGTCCCGACGGCCACCGAGGTGGACGGGATCGACGACGACGACCGCGAGGTGCTGCAGACACACTTCGACATGGCCGCCGCCTTCTACACCCTCATCGGTCCACCGCAGATGCCGGACGCCGAGCTCGAGGAGCTGCGGGAGACGGTGTGGTCGGTGGCCAACGACGAGGAGTTCGTCGCCGAGCTGGCCGACAGCGGCCTGACCGTCAGTCCGGAGAACGAGTACCTCCAGGGTGACGAGGTCGTCGACCTGACTTCGAACCTGCTCGACGTTCCACAGCGGTACCAGGATCTGGTCGACGAGCTGGCCGAGTAGGAGAACCCGGTGGTGCGAGTGGAACACGGATCCCGGACGGAGCAGCGGCGAGCTCGGGCAGTACCGCCCCTGGCGCCGGTGCTGCTGGTCACCACGATCGCCGGTGTGAGTGCTACCGCGACGGGGATGGCGCTGGGGTTTCCCGGCAAGGCAGGGACCGCGCCGCTGGTCGTGGGGTCGCTGACGACTCTGCTGGCGCTGGTGGTGCTGGCGAGCGAGGTTCGCGGCCTCGTGGCCGAGCGGCACGCGCGGCAACCGGCGAGACCCACCGCCGGGAACCTTGCCTCGACGCTGCGTGCGAACCCGTACCTCTGGCTGCTGCTCTACGGTGCGCTGTTCGCGCTGGGCGGGGCCGTCGTCGCGCTCGCGGCGTTCAGCGTGTGCCTGATCCGGTTCCGCGGTGGGCAGGGATGGATGCCCACTCTGGTGTTCAGCGCACTGTCCACGCTGGCCTTCTTCCTGGTGGTGCGCGTGGCCCTGGATGAGCCGCTGTACCACGGCCTGCTGTTCGGCTAGACCCTGGACCTGCCCGTCCGACCGAAGGTGTTCGCGTTCATGGACTTCGTCATCGAAGGCTTCGGGATGCTCACGCCGGGCCTACTGGCCTGGATGTGCATCGGCGTGGTGATCTGCCAGCTGGTGGTCATCATCCCGGGGCTGAGCGGCACGCTGCTGCTGGCGCTCATACTGCCGTTCCTGTACACGATGGACCCGGTATCGGCCATCGGGTTGCTGATCGGTGCGGCCGCCACTGCCGGGACCGGCAATACGATCACCAGCGTCCTGTTCGGGGTGCCCGGCAACGTCGTGGGAGTCGCGACGCTGCTCGACGGGTACCCGATGGCGCAGCGCGGCGAGGCCAGCAAGGCGATCCTGGCGGGGTTGGTGTCGTCCGCGGCAGGCGGGATCATCGGTGCGCTCGCCCTCGCGATGCTGCTTCCGTTCGCGCGTCCGGTGGCGATGGCGATCGGCCCACCCGAGTTGTTCGCCCTGATACTGGTGGCCCTGCTGTTCATGGCTTTCGCCGGCGAGGGCTCCATGATGAAAGGGCTCGTGGCAGGCGGAATGGGCCTGCTACTGGCGTTCATCGGCCAGGAGACCAGCCAGGGCGCGTTGCGCTACACCTTCGGCAGGGTCGAGCTGTGGGACGGTATCTCGATCGCCACGTTCGCAATCGGCATCTTCGGCATCGCCGAGATGCTGGACCTGATGGCCAAGGGAGGGTCGATCGCCCGCGGCGGTCGGGCGTCGTATCGCAGCTACCGGATCCTTCAGAGCATCCGGGATGTGCTCCGCGCGTGGCGCACCGTGTTGCAGAGCAGCGCCGTCGCCGTCGGTGTCGGCATCCTTCCTGGCATCGGCGGCTCCTCGGCCCAGTTCATGGCGTACTCGCTGGCGAAGAAGACATCGCGGCGCGGCAAGGAGTTCGGTAAGGGCCGCATCGAGGGGGTCATCGCCGCCGACTCCTCGGTCAACGCCTCGGACGCGGCCGCCCTCGCGCCGACCCTCGGGCTCGGCGTTCCCGGGAGCCCCATCACGGCCCTCGTCCTGTCCGGGCTGATCATCATCGGGATCCAACCGGGGCCCGACCTGGTGGCCCAGGAGATGGGGACGCTGTGGCTGGTGGTGCTGCTACTGATCCTGGCCAACCTGGTCGCCGTAGCGCTGTGCGTGTGGGCCGCGCGGCCGCTGGCGATGCTGACCCTCGTTCCTTCGGCCTACCTGGTTCCTCTGATCACTGCATTCGCGGTGTTCGGGGTCGTGGAGGCCGACGGGAACCTGCTCAGCGTGCCCATCGTGTTGGCGCTCGGGATGGTGGGATTCCTGATGAAGCGGCACGGCTACTCGCGAGCGACGATGATCATCGGGTTCGTGCTGGCCGACCTGCTCGAGCGGAACTTCATCCTGGCTACCAACATCCACGGACCCGGGTTCCTCCTGCGACCCGTGCCGTTGGCCATCCTCGGCAGCGTGGCCGGTGCGCTCGCGGCTGTGGCGGTCTACAAGCGACGCACGTCCACCACGAGAAAGGTGCACGCATGACAGCGGCCACGACGAACGCGGATCAGGTGCTCGGCATCCTGGAGGAGGCCGGTGTGGAGCAGGTGTTCACCTGCCCTGGCACCACCGAGGTCCCCCTGCTGGACGCCTCGGTGGCCCGGCAGGGCGTGCGGTTCGTCCTGGCCACCCACGAGGCGGCAGCGGTGGCCATGGCGGACGGCTACGCCCGCGCCAGCGGGCGCCCGGGCGTCGCCCTGCTGCACGCCAACGTCGGTATGACCAACGGGCTGGCCATGGTGGAGGCGGCCCGGGTAGGGCGCTCACCCGTCCTGGTGCTCAACGGCACCAAACCGACGGGCCTGCGTAACAGGCGCACGTTCACCGCGACACCCGGATCGGCGGGTGTGGCAGCGCCGTTCACCGTCGCGGCGATGGAGGCAGGCTCGGCCGCGTCGCTGCCTGCCGATCTCGCCGAGGCACTGGCTGCCACGCGCGGCAGCCGGCGCGGGCCGGTGTATCTCGGACTGGCTCAGGACCTCCTCGCGCAGGCAGCCACCGGCCGAGCGGCCGGAGCACAGAGCGACCGGGAGGTCACCGGCCCCGCCGGCGACGAGGCCATCGACGCGGTGGCGCGGCATCTGGTCGCGGCCGAGCGTGTCGCGATCGTGGCGGGCAGCGACCTCGCGCGTGCCGGAGTGACACGCGAGATCGAGCAACTGGCCGAGCTGTTGCCGGCACCGGTGTTCGAACCGCCGTGGCGCGATGTGGAGCGCGAGACCGTCGACACCGCAGGCGAGCGGTACTGCGGTCTGCTTTCCGACGGCGCCGACCTGCTCGACGGGGCGGTCGTGCTGGTCGTGGGTACCCCGGCCTTCCAGGAACCCGATGATGGTCCGTGCCTGTTGCCCGATAGCGCTCGGGTCGTTCACGTCACGGAACCCGGCACCGCCATCCAACCCGGGGCGAGCGTGCTGCCGGGTGACGTGGGCCGGACGGTGGAGCTGCTGGCCACGCGGGTACGAGAGCACGCGCGCGCGGCCGGTGGCGAGGACGGGCGCGACGCCGAGCGTGCGTACTGGACGGACTCGGTGCGGCGAGAGCACCGGCGCAGGCTGGAGAAGGCCCTCGGCGGACCCGGCCGTGACGCCGGCGGCGGTGCCGCCGATCCCGCGGGCGAGCGTGACCTGATCAGCACCGTCACGCTGTGCCGCGTGCTCGACGAGTGGCGGAACCGGGCCGATCCCGTGGTGGCCGACGCGGTGACCGCGACCGCGACCCTGTTACGGGCGTTGCCACGCGGCGCGGGCCCGTTCTATGCGACCGGAAGCGGCTCGCTCGGCTGGGGTCTGGGAGCGGCGGTGGGAGTCGCTCTGGCGAGGCCGGACGAGCGGGTGCACGCGCTCGTGGCCGACGGCGTGTTCCAGTTCGGCATCCAGGCCGTACGTACTGCGGTGGCCGAGGGCGCGCCAGTGACGTGGATCGTGCTGAACAACCGCTCCTACCACGCGGTCCGCCTCGCCCTGCGCGGCTACGGCGGAGCCGCCGCACGGACCGGGACATACCCGTGCAGCGACCTCGGCGATACCGATGTGGCGGCACTGGCGCGGGCCTTCGGTGCGTACGGCAGGCGGGTGAGCGAGCTGTCCCAGCTGCCTGCGGCACTGGACGAAGCGGGCTCCCGGCCCGGCCCCTCGGTCGTCGAGGTGATGGTGGCGGCGGACACGGCGAACCCGGCGCGGTGAGGAGACGGCGATGAGCACGGCACCGGCAAGCATGGTCCAGCGAGTGATCCGGGTGCTGCTGGCGTTCGAGCGCGAGGACCCGTCCCTGACCTTGTCGGAGGCCGCCCGCCGCGCCGAGTTACCGGTCTCGACGGTACGCCGGATCCTCAAGGAGCTGTGCGACGAGAAGATGCTGGAACGTACCGATGACGGCTCGTACCGGATCGGGATCCGCCTGTTCGAGCTCGGCCTGCGGGCGCCCGCGCAACGCTTGCTGCGCGAGATCGCCCTGCCTGTGATGGAGGACCTGTTCGCCGCTACCCAGGAAAACGTGCATCTCGGGGTTCTCGACGGGACGAGCATGCTGGTCATCCAGCACGTGACGGGCCACCGCTCGGTACGCACGCCCGCCTACTTCGGTGGCAGGCTGCCGGCGCACGCCACGGCCAACGGAAAGGCGTTCCTGGCGTTCTCGCCCCAGGACACGATCGACCGGATCCTCGGCTCGGGTTTGTCGCGGATCACCAAGCACACGGTCTGTTCGGAGTCACGGCTGCGGCGGCAGCTGGAGCAGGCTCGCCAGGACGGCTGGGCGACGGCCAAGGAGGAGAACTCCCTCGGGACCGTCTCCATCGGTGCCCCCATCCTGCGCAACGACGGCTATGCGGGTGCGTCGCTGTCCCTGGTATTTCGCAGCAGCAAAGCCGATGTGAAGCGCTATATCCACGCCGTGCGCACGGCGGCCAACACGATCGCCCGGATCTGGGCGCGCGAGCAGCCGCACGCGTAGGTGCCGGCGGCGCCGTACGCGAGCTTTCCACGTGGGAACGACGACAGACGGAGGTGTCGGTGGAGACGACCGTAACGATCACTGGGACCGGTACCCCGCGGCCCGCGCCGCAGCGGGCGGGCGCGGGTGTGCTGGTCCGGCACGCCGGGCAGGCCATGCAGTTCGACACGGGCCGAGCCACGGTGTTGCGATTGGCCGAGGCCGGGGTCGGATGCGACGAGATCGACGCCGTGTTCGTCACCCACCATCACGCCGATCACCTCGTCGCCCTGCCGGACCTGCTGATCACCCGGTGGGTGATGGGCGCACGGGAGCCGCTGCCGGTGGTTGCCCCGAGCGGTCCGCTCGACCGGTTCGGTGCGTACGTGCTCGACCTGTGGGCCGATGACATCGCGGTCCGCAGCGCGCATACCGGCAGGCCGCCCGCGCCCGAACCGGCGTGGACCGCGTTCGAGGCAGGCGGTGCCCCGGTACTCGTGTGGGAGGGCGAGGACTGCCGCGTCACGAGTATCGCGGTGCGACACGAGCCGGTACGCCCCGCCGTGGCCTACCGCGTCGACACGTCCGCGGGCAGCGTCGTCATCAGCGGCGACACCCGGGTATGCGAGGAGGTCGAACGCCTCGCCTCGGGTGTGGACGTGCTGGTGCACGAAGCGGTACGGGTGGGTGGGTTGTCACCCGGCCGGGAGTACATCGCCGAGTACCACGCCGACACGGTCGAGCTGGGGGCGATGGCCGAACGCGCCGGCGTGGCGCGGCTGATCCTGACGCACCTCGAACCCGCGCCGGCCGACGCCGTCGAGGCCGAGGCGTTCGGCGACGACGTCCGGAGGGGCGGGTTCACCGGAGACGTCCTCGTCGGTGCGGACCTGCTGACGGTAGGGCTCGGCGTACGGGCCGCGGCACAGTCGTCGGTACCGAGTGGAGGTCATGGCGTTGACAGCAACCGCTGATGCCGTATCCCACCCGGAACCGGGTGCGCCCGCCTGGACCGGAAGCGTGCACCTGGACGGCTGGACAGCAGGCGGCGCCGGAACCTCGCCGGTGGTCGAGCCCGCAAGCGGGGAGGTCCTCGGTGCCGTGGGGATGGCGACGCCGGACGACGTCGACCATGCGGTGCCGGTCGTAGCGCGTGCGGCGGCGTCCTGGCAGGACAGGACGTCTCAGGAACGCGAAGCCTGCCTGCGTGCGGTCGCGGCCGCGCTGGACCGCCGCCGCGCCGAGCTCGCCGGCTGGTTGATCCGCGAGAGCGGGGCCACGCGCGCGAAAGCCGACCGCGAGATCGCCCGCGCCATAGCCGAGATCGACCACGCGATCGAGCTCGCCGCCACACCGGCCGAACGGGTGGTACACGCCGCAGACGATGGGCGAAGGCAGGTCGTGCGGCGCGTACCCGTGGGGGTCGTCGGCGTCATCACCCCGTTCAACGCCCCCCTCGTACTCGCGATACGTGCGATCGCACCGGCACTGGCCATGGGCAACGGCGTGATCCTCAAACCCGACCCGCGCACAGCCGCAGCGGGGGGCCTCGTGCTGGCCGAGCTGGCGTGCGAAGCCGGGCTGCCCCGCGACTTGCTCGCGGTGCTGCCGGGAGACGGCGCGGTCGGAGGGCGGATCAGCGCGCACGAGGGCATCGGTTCGGTGCTGTTCACCGGGTCGACTGCGGTCGGCCGTCAGGTCGGGGCCGCTGCCGGTGGCGCGCTCAGCCGGGTCGGTCTCGAGCTCGGTGGCAACAACCCGGTCGTCGTGCTCGACGACGCCGACATCGACCGGGCCGCGCGGTGCGCGCTGACCAGCAGTTTCCTGCACCAGGGTCAGATCTGCATGTCCGCGGGCCGGTTCGTCGTTCAGCGCGCCGTGTACGAGCCCTTCGTCGAGCGCCTTGCCGAGCTGGCTGCCGCGCTGACCCTCGGCGATCCCTGGCGGCACGAGGTCGACATGGGACCGATGATCGACGAGGAGGCTGCCGGGCGCGTGCGGCGGCTGATGCGGCATTCGGTGACAGCGGGAGCTGAGCTGCGCTGTGGGGGAGGGGGCAGCGGCGTGTTCGTCCCTGCCACCGTGCTCGCCGAAGCCGGGCCGGACACCCCCGCCTACGCCGAGGAGATCTTCGGACCCGTCGCGGCGGTGACTCCCGCGGAGGATGCCGAGCACGCGCTGGAGCTGGCGAGCGCAGGCGAGTACGGGCTCGTGGCGGCCATCCACACCCGTGACGAGACCCGTGCGCACGCCCTCGCCGCGAAGCTGTCCTGCGGCACGGTTCGGGTCAACGACGTGACCAACCACGACGACCCCGCGACCCCGATGAGTGGGTGGCACGCATCGGGCAACGGTTCGGCCTTCGGCGGCGTCGAGATGCTCGAACTGGTCACCCTGCCGAAACTGGTGTCGGTGGCCCAGCGGCACTGAACCGGCTCGCCCGGGTGCTCCCTGGCACCGAGACCTAGGCCCGGCCGACAAGAGCGACCGGCGCCGGGGTCTCCTCGGCCACCAGACGCCAGCGCGTGCTCTCCGCCCCGGCGGACAGCAGCGCGTCCAGCGCGAACCGGCGGACCGCCGGGTCATCCGTACGCTCCAGCACGCCGCGCCACGCGCGTCCCGCTTCGGCCCCTGCCCGTATCGCCAGCCGGGTCGCCGAGTCGGCACCGGTGACCGGGCTGGGCGGCCGGTAGCCCGGCTCGGCAGGCACCGGTGTCGCGCCCAGCGCGTCCAGCAGCTCCCTGCACCCCGCTCGCCGCCTCCGGTGCTGGTCGATCGAGTGATCGATGTCCGCGTCGAGGTCCTGCGGCAGGAACGCGCGGACCAGGTCGAAGACCCACACGGCCGCATGCTCGGCGGCCAGCGCTTCCTGTACGGCAGGCACCGTTCCCGCGTCCGCCCCCTGCGGTGCCCGCACGGCGAACTCGTCCGGGACGGCGTCGCCGAGCCGCTCGTCCAGCGCCTGCGCGGCCGCGCAGCCACCCGCGACCGAGCCGAGCAGGGCGGCGCGATGGCGGGGAACCCCGCCGAGCACCTCGCGCACGCGGCGGATGGCGGTGTCCAGCCGCTGTTCGAGGTCGCCGAGTTCGGTGACCTCTCCGGCCGGTTCCGGTTCGTGCCCGGGAGCGGGCCGGTTCGCCCTGCGGACCTCGGCGCGCAGCGCATCGGCGTGGGCGGAGCGCACGCGGGCTACGTGCTCGGCGAGCGCGGCGTCCTCGTCCGCCAGCGCGGTGGCGAGGTCCCCGGCGGCGGCGGCGTCGAACCGGGCATCACGAGCGAGTGGCGCCAGCGGGTCGGGCGTCGTGTCGTACCCCTCGACACAGGCAGCGAGCGAGCCGGACACCGCCGCGAGCGCGGTGACACGGAGCAGGCGGCGCCGCCCGAGGCTGGCCACGCGCCGGTTCGGTTCAGTCCCCACGATGCGTCATCCTGCCAGGTGAGATGGTCCCGGCCCGCAGTGGTGGGGCGAGCGCACCGCGTCGCGGGTGGCACGTGCCGCCCTGCGGACCGGCCCGCCGCGTGACCTGGGCGGCGAGCCCGGCGCGCTCACGCGTGCGGTACGCCGCGGTCCCACCGTGCCACCGGCAGGCTACCGGGGTGCCACCGGGCAGGCAGCCGTTACCGCTGGCGTCGTTGTTCTAAGCTGGACTTACGACAGTGCTGACCCCGATCGCGATGCGGTCAGCCACCGCGGACGACGTAGCTGAATAGGGGAGAGTCGAAGGTGCCGAATGATCTCGCCAGGCGACTGGAGCCGATCGTGGCCGACGCCGTCAGCGGTGTGGGGTTCGAACTGGATGCGCTTGACGTTCAACAAGCGGCGCGGCGTAAGGTAGTGAAGGTTGTCGTCGACTCGGACGATGGCGTCGGTCTCGACGAGGTCGCCGACATCAGTCGCGCCGTTTCGGCTCGCCTCGACGAGCACGACCACCTGCTGGCTGGTTCGTACACCCTCGAGGTGACCTCGCCGGGGTTGGACCGGCCGCTCACGGCTCAGCGTCACTGGCGTCGTGCCAGGTACCGGTGTGTCCGGGTGACCCCTACCCAGGGACAGGAGTTCACCGGACGGGTCGGTCACGCCGGGGAGCACGCGGCGCGGGTGCTCGTCGGATCGCAGATCCGGGACGTGCGTTACGCGGACGTGGCTCATGCGACGATCGAGGTCGAGTTCAAGCAACCGCCGAGCGAGGACCTCAAGCGGCTCGACGACGACGCCGCGGAGATCGGCGATGCCGCCGATGCCCTGCCGACCGGCCCGGCCGGTACCAGTGGTGGCCGGCCCCGGAAGAACCGAACACAGTCGAAGGAGGAGCCGAGGTGAACGTCGACATCGCGGCGTTGCGCGCGATCGAACGAGACAAGGACATCCCCTTCGAAGCAGTCCTGTCGGCCATCGAGTCCGCTCTGCTGACCGCTTACCGGCACACCGAGGGCCATCAGCGGCACGCGAAGATCGACATCGATCGCAAGACGGGCATCGTGCGCGTCATCGCGTACTCGCTCGACGAGCACGGCGAGATCGCCGAGGAGTGGGACGACACCCCGGAGGGGTTCGGGCGTATCGCCGCGACGACGGCGCGCCAGGTGATCCTGCAACGGCTGCGCGACGCCGAGCACGAACGGTCCTACGGCGAGTTCTCCGCCAAGGAGGGCGAGATCATCGCCGGGGTGGTGCAGCGGGACGCCCGGGCCAACGCGCGGGGCACGGTCGTGGTGGCGTTCGGCGACACCGAGGGCGTGATCCCACCTGCCGAGCAGGTGCCAGGGGAGAACTACGACCACGGGAGCAGGATCAAGGCGTACGTGATCGGTGTGTCGCGCGGTGCGCGCGGGCCGCAGATCACGTTGTCGCGGACCCACCCGAACCTGGTGCGTAAGCTGTTCGCGCTCGAGGCGCCCGAGATCTCCGACGGCACCGTGGAGATCACCTCGGTGGCACGTGAGGCAGGACACAGGTCGAAGATCGCAGTGCACTCGACGGTGCAGGGCGTGAACTCCAAGGGCGCCTGCATCGGCCCGATGGGCGCCCGGGTTCGCAACGTGATGAGCGAGCTCGGTGGGGAGAAGATCGACATCATCGACCACGCGGACGACCCCGCCGCCTTCGTCGGCAACGCGCTGTCCCCGGCCAAGGTGGTCTCGGTGCGCGTGATCGACGAGCGGGTCAAGACCGCGCGGGTCATCGTGCCCGACTTCCAGCTCTCCCTGGCCATCGGCAAGGAGGGGCAGAACGCCCGGCTGGCGGCCCGGCTGACCGGGTGGCGCATCGATATCCGCAGTGATGCCGACACCAGTAGCGGCCATGTGATCCCCGCCGACGCCAAGCCTGGCGAGCAACCTCAGCAGACAGTGATAACCGGTTCGTCCGAGTAGCGGGACAGACGATAGACTCGAGGTGGTGCAACGCTCTACCGCGGATCGCGCGCGCTCGAAAGGGGCCACAGGCCCCGTTCGTATGTGCGTCGGATGCCGAGGACGGGCGTTGATCGGCGAGTTGCTGCGAGTTGTCGCGGTGGACGGGCGCCTCGTCGTCGACGAACGGCGGCGACGCCCGGGTCGGGGTGCGTGGTTGCACACCGATCCCGGGTGCCTGGAGTCCGCGTCGCGGCGGCGAGCGTTCCCCAGGGCATTACGGGTTCCTGGGCCGCTCGACGCCGAGGCCGTCGGAGAGTACCTCCGCGGCCGCCTCGCGAGCGTGCCGCACCACAGCAGTGGCGCGGGATCCCCCGCGTCGTGCCGGGAAGAGAGAAAGCAGGTCGACCCGTCATGAGTCAGCCGTGAAGCTGAAGCCATGAACGCGCGACAATAGGACGAGGTCTGCGGGGCTAGCCGCCGACCTCACCGGACGAGGAGAGTAGTGGCAGGCAAGGCCCGCGTGCACGAGCTCGCGAAAGAGCTCGGCGTCACGAGCAAGGAAGTACTCGCCAAGCTGAAAGAACAGGGCGAGTTCGTAAAGTCGGCGTCGTCGACAGTGGAGGCACCGGTCGCCAGGCGACTACGTGAAGCCTTCCCGGAAGCCGACACCAAACAGAGCGCCCCGGGCAAGCCGGGGCCGAGGTCGGGGCAGAAGTCGGCCCGGGAGAAGGCGCAGCAGTCGGAAGCGGTACCGGTGGCTGACAAGCCTTCGGTGGCCGAGGACGACCAGGCGAAGCCGGGCACCTCGGCGAAGCCGGGCCCCCCGCCGGCCCCGCCGGAGCAGGCGCAACCCGAGCCGGAGAAGCCGAAGGCGGAGCCGGAGAAACCGAAGGCCGAACCGGAGACACCACCGGCGGAGCCGGAGAAGCCCGCGGCCAAGAACGTACCCAAGCCCGGACCTCCGGGCGGGGGCAAGGAGGACCAGGACGGCGGGGGTGTGGTCCCGCCCAAGCCGCAGGGACCGAAGTCCGGCGGACCGAAGCCCGGTCCACGGCAGCCCCGTGTGGGCAACAACCCGTTCGGGGTCGGCGCCGGTTCTCCGCAGCAGCGCCCGTCCGGCGGTCAGGGTGGCGAGCGCTCCGGTGGCCGTGGAGGCGACCGAGGCGGCCGTTCTACCGAGCAGCCGGCCGCGCAGCAAGGTGAGGCCCCGGCAGGCGACAAGCCGTCGCCGGGCAACATGCCGCCCCGGCCGAACCCGGGCATGATGCCGACCAAGCCCGCCAAGTCTGCCGGTGGCCCCGGTGGCGGCCGAGGTGGTGGCCGAGGTGGTCCCGGTGGCGGACCCGGCGGTGGCCGCGGGGGCGGCGGCACCGGAACCCGGGGCGGTCCCGGCACCGGCACAGGTGCAGGCGGTGGACGCGGCGGCGGTCGCGGTGGACCACCGCCCGGCCGCGGTGGCCCCGGTGGCGGCCCTGGTGGCGGTCCCGGTGGCGGTGCAGGCGGCGGTCCCGGTGGCGGTCGCGGTGGCCCGCCTGCGGGTGGCGGCCCGCGTCCGGGTGCGCCGGGGCGTGGTCGCGGCGGTACCGCGGGCGCGTTCGGCAAGCCCGGCGGACCGGCCCGCAAGGGCCGCAAGTCGAAGCGGCAGAAGCGCCAGGAGTACATGGAGAACATGCAGGCGCCGAGCGTGGGTGGCGTGCGCCTGCCGAAGGGCAGCGGCGAGACCATCCGGCTGCCGCGCGGCGCTTCGCTGACCGAGTTCGCCGAGAAGATCAACGCCAACCCGGCGTCGCTGGTGCAGGTGTTGTTCCACCTCGGGGAGATGGTGACCGCGACCCAGTCGGTATCCGACGAGGTCATGGAGCTGCTCGGCACGGAGATGAACTACAACGTCCAGGTCGTCAGCCCCGAGGAGGAGGACCGCGAGCTACTCGAGTCCTTCGACATCTCGTTCGGCCAGAGCACAGGCAGCGAGCAGGACCTGGAGTACCGGCCGCCGGTCGTCACGGTGATGGGGCACGTCGATCACGGTAAGACCAAGCTGCTGGACACGATCCGTTCGTCCACCGTGGCCGAGGGCGAAGCAGGCGGCATCACCCAGCACATCGGCGCCTACCAGGTTCCCACCGAGCTCGAGGGCGTCTCCCGGTTGATCACGTTCATCGACACCCCCGGGCACGAGGCGTTCACCGCGATGCGTGCGCGCGGTGCCGGCTCCACGGACATCGCCGTGATCGTGGTGGCCGCCGACGACGGTGTGATGCCGCAGACGGTGGAGGCGATCAACCACGCACAGGCCGCGAAGGCCCCGATCGTGGTCGCGATCAACAAGATCGACATGGAGGGTGCCAACCCGGACAAGATCCGCCAGCAACTCACCGAGTACGGGCTGGTCGCCGAGGAGTACGGCGGCGAGACCATGTTCGTGGAGATCTCGGCCAAGCAGGGCAAGAACCTCGACGGCCTGCTCGAGGCCATCCTGCTGACCGCGGACGCTGCGTTGGACCTGCGTGCCAACCCGGATATGCGCGCCCAGGGCGTGGCGATCGAGGCGCACCTCGATCGGGGCAGGGGCCCGGTGTCGACGGTGCTCGTGCAGCGCGGCACCCTGCGCGTGGGCGACTCGGTCGTCGCAGGCGATGCCTACGGCCGTGTCCGGCGGATGGTCGACGAGCACAACGAGGACGTCAAGGAAGCCCTGCCGTCCCGCCCGGTGCAGGTCATCGGGTTCACCTCGGTACCGGGAGCGGGAGACACGTTCCTCGTGGTCGAGGAGGACCGCACGGCGCGCCAGATCGCCGAGCGCCGCCAGGCCCGCGCGCGCAACGCGGCCAACGCCGCGCAGCGTAAGCGGATCAGCCTGGAGGATCTCGACTCGGCGCTCAAGGAGACCCGCCAGCTCAACCTGATCATCAAGGGTGACAACTCGGGTACCGTCGAGGCGCTGGAGAGCTCGTTGACCAAGCTGGACGTCGGCGACGACGTCGAGCTGCGCATCATCCACCGAGGCGTCGGTGCGATCACCGAGGGCGACATCAACCTGGCGATCGCGGACAACGTGATCGTGATGGGCTTCAACGTGCGAGCGGAAGGCAAGGCGACCGAGATCGCCAACCGCGAGGGCGTCGATGTGCGCTACTACACGGTGATCTACCAGGCGATCGAGGAGATCGAGAACGCCCTCAAGGGCATGCTCAAGCCGGTGTACGAGGAGGTCTCGCTCGGCAGGGCAGAGGTCCGTGAGGTGTTCAAGTCCTCCAAGGTCGGCACGATCGCCGGTTGCCGGGTCGCATCGGGTCAGATCCGGCGTAACGCCAAGGCGCGGTTGCTCCGCGACAACGTGGTGATCGCGGAAGATCTGCCGATCTCCTCGCTGAAGCGGTTCAAGGACGATGTGGTCGAGGTTCGTGACGGCTTCGAGTGTGGTCTCACGCTCGGCAAGTACAGCGACATCAAGGTCGACGACGTCGTCGAGACCTACGAGTACCGCGAGAAGCCGCGGGAGTAGCGGCACGACCCGGCGGCGCCGGACGGCTCGGTGGACACCGGGCGCGTACCCGGTGCCGCCGGGCGCGGCGCGGTCAGGGACTCCGGTGGGCCCATGTACATAGGCGCGCTCGAGCTCGACCTGCTACTGGGTGACGTCCGTTCACTGAAGCAGAAGCGGTCTGCCGTACGGCCGGTGATCGCCGAGTTGCGACGGCGGTTCGAGGTGGCTGTGGCCGAGAGCGGGCATCTCGACCTGCACAGGAGAGCCATGCTCGGGGTCGCCGCTGTCGCGGCGGACGCCAGGCGTGTCCAGGACATGCTCGATGCCTGTGAGCGGCATGTCGCCGGGCTGCCCGAGTTCGAGCTGCTGTCGGCGCGCAGGCGGTGGCTCGGCCCGAATGACGAGTGACGAAGTGAACGGGTTGGTGCACGATCGTGGTCGCGCACCGTCGCGATGAGATCTGGAGAGGGCAATGACGGACAACGCTCGAGCCCGGAGGTTGGCCAAGCGTATCGGGCGGATCGTGGCCGCTGCCATCGAGCACGAGATCAAGGATCCGCGGCTCGGCAACGTCACCATCACGGATACCAAGCTCACCGGTGACCTGCGCGACGCGACCCTGTACTACACCGTACTCGGGGAGAACCTGGATGCCGATCCGGACTTCGCCGGCGCGGAGGCCGCGCTCGTGTCGGCGCGGGGGGTCCTGCGCAGCAAGGTCGGCGAGCAGATCGGGGTGCGGTTCACGCCGACGTTGACCTTCGTCGCGGACAGCATTCCCGCGGACGCGCGCCGCATCGACGAGTTGCTCGCGCAGGCCAAGGAGGCCGATGCCGAGGTCGCGCGCCAGGCGACGGGTGCGGAGCCCGCGGGCGACCCCGATCCGTACCGGCTCGACCCCGCCGAGAACGAGGTCGACGAGACCGACGAGGCCGAGGAACCGCGCTGAATGGCGCGTTCACTCCATTCGCTGGACTGAAAGCGTCATTCAGCCCGCGGTCCGGTGGCCGGGCAGGGTGGCGACCACGAGGTCCCGGACGATGGCCTGATCGACACGGTGACGGAACTGGTCGAACGGCCAGCCGTCGTGCACCGTCAGTCCGGCCGAGCGCAGCGTCTCGACCAGCTCCTCCCTGGGAAGCACCCTGGTGTTCCAGGAGATCCCGACCGCCCCGCCCGGCCGCAGCAGCCGCAGCCACGTCGGTAGCGCCGCTGCCAGGAGTTCCCGCGGGCTGCGACTGGGCGCGGACGTGCCCTGCTGGCGGCTGCCGTGCTGCACGCCGTACGGGGCATCGGTCACGATCATGTCGAACGACCGGGACGCGAACACCCTGTCCAGCGCCAGCGTGTCGACGCCGCGGAAGTTCACCGAGCGCGTGTCGCCTGCCTTGTACTCGTCCTTGGTCGGCGCGTAGGTGATGTCCAGCCACCTCCCGAGACGGGTCTTGTCCTTGCGGAGCTGGCCCGAGTCGGCCGCGTGCTTCACACGCTTGTTCTTCAGCCAGGTCTTGATGAACAGCTCGTAGGCGTCGAAGTCCTTACCGTCGACCTCGGCGCCCGCCGCATCGAAGCCGTACATCATGGCCTGGTTGAGCGTGGTGCCCCGCCCGCACAGCGGGTCGAGCACGCGCAGCGTCGAGGTCAACATCGTGGCGGGCCGCTCGAGCGCCATGCACGTCATGTTGACCAGCAGCTTGGTGAACAACTCGTTGGTCTTGCCCGCGTACTTCTGGATGGTCAGCAGATCGGAGTCGAACCGGTCGAGCGGCGCCAGCGGTACGGGGCGCAGCAGGGGGACACCCGCTGCGCCCTGGCCCGCCGTGTCAGCGGTGGTGTCCTGGGCGGTTTCCGGGGCAGTGGCCGTGCCGGCTTCCGGGGCCGGTCCCGCCTCGGGTCCCGTGCCGAGCACCTCGAACAGGGCGTAGACGGTGGACAGGTTCGACAGCATCGCGATGTCGTTCCCGTTCAACGGCTCGGGCGTGGCGAACGTGACGTAGTCCACCCCGGCGATCCGGCGCTCGGTGACCCCGCCGATGGTCGCGTCCAGCCCGCGCTCCCCGAGCACGGCGAGTTCGCCGCGCAGCAGGCGCGGGGACGTGTCGGCATAGACCCGGTTCGCGGCGGGCAGCAACAGGATCGCGTAGTCGGTCATGCACACCTTCGTCTCGGATGGCTGAGTGGCAGCCACGCCGTGGACGGCGTTCGGCCCCAGCGTTCGGTCCCGGCGATCGTATCGGGGTCGGCGGCGGCCCGGCCGCGCGCGTGCCCGCGGCGCACGATGTGGTCAAGCGCACGTCCGGATCGGGAAGGATCGGCGGGCTCAGGACGCTGACCCGTTCTGGGACGCTGGTACAACTCGCCGGCGTGGTGCCCGTCGGGTCGGTCGCGAGCCGCCGGGCGATGGCCGGTGAGCCGCGTGTGGTGAACAGCCGGATATACGGACAGGGTCCGGCTCGTGAGCAGGAAGGGTGTGGGAACGGCATGGCGTCACCGACAGTGCCGACCACGCCCGCGAGCGTGCGCTCCTGGCTCGTATGGGGCAGCGCCGCCATGGTGTACGTGCTGGCCGTGTTCCATCGTTCCTCGTTCGGCGTAGCGGGGCTCGAGGCCGTGGAGCGGTTCGGTATCGGCCCGACCGCACTGAGCGTGTTCACCGTCCTGCAGCTCGGCGTGTACGCCACCATGCAGGTGCCGACCGGGGTGCTCGTCGACCGGTTCGGTCCGCGCCGGGTACTCACCGCCGCGGCGCTGTTCCTCGGAACCGGGCAGATCCTCGTCGCGGTCGCGGACACGTACGTGCTCGCGCTTCTCGCGCGGGGCGTGCTCGGGTTCGGGGACGCCCTGACGTTCGTGTCGGTGTTGCGGCTGACGGCGAGTCACTTCCCCGCCCGGCAGTACACGCTGGTGGCCGCGTTGACGGGCGCGCTGGGGTTCCTCGGCAACCTCGTGGCCACCGTGCCACTGGCCCTGCTGCTGACCGGTCCTGGGTGGATGGTGACGTTCCTGTCGGTGGGTGCGCTCACCCTCGCGTACGCGGCGGTGGTGCTGTGGCGCGTCGTCGACACCCGGCCGGAGGTGGCCGCGCAGCCTGCCAGGGAACCCGTCTCGGTGCGCGCGATCGGGAGGCAGATCGCGGGGGCGTGGCGCGTGCCGGGCACCCGGTTGGGTTTCTGGACGCACTTTTCCACGATGTTCGCCCCGAACGTCCTCGTGCTGCTGTGGGGCGTGCCGTACCTGGTGCGTGCCCAGGGGCTGAGCCCGACCACCGCGAGCAGCATGGTCATGATCCTGGTCCTGGGCGCGATGGTGGGCGGACCCGTGGTGGGCGCCTTCATCGGGCGCAGGCCGGAGTTGCGGATGGTGCTGGTCGTCGGGTACCTGGCAGGGGCAGGCGCCGCCTGGGCCGTGCTGCTCTCCTGGCCGGGCACGGTCCCGCACGCTGTCGTGGCGGTGTGCTTCGGCTTCCTCTCGCTCGGCGGTCCCGCCTCGATGATCGGTTTCGCGCTGGCACGCGACTACAACCCGATGGGCCGGGTAGGCACGGCCACCGGCGTGGTGAACATGGGAGGGTTCCTGGCAACCACGATCGCCGCGCTGGTCATCGGCCTGTTGCTGGAGTGGACGGGCGGCAGCTTCCGCGCGGCGTTCCTCGCCGTCGTGGTCATGCTCGCGGTGTCGACGTTCCGGATGTGGGTGTGGCTGGTCCGGGCGCGTGCCGCGGTGCTCGCCGCGCAGGCGCGCGGGGACGCGGTCCCGGTGCGGCTGCGCAGGCGATCCTGGGACAGCCGGACGGCGCCGGGGACCTGACGCCTGCCCCGCGCAAGCCCGGTGATGGGTGTCCAGCCCCCGCACCCGCGGCGCCCGGTGCGCGGGTACGGTTCTGGCGATGCACCGTCACCCTCGACCCGGCGCGGAGCCCGGGCTGCTCGTCGTCGACAAACCCGCGGGAATGACCTCGCACGACGTGGTCGCGCGTACCCGCAAGATCATGGGAACCCGCAAGGTCGGCCACGCGGGCACCCTGGACCCGATGGCGACCGGCGTGCTCGTCGTGGGCGTCGAGCGGGCCACCAAGTTGCTCGGGCACCTGTCGCTGGACCGCAAGTCGTACCTGGCCACCATCGCGCTCGGTGCCAGCACCGGCACCGATGATGCCGAGGGTGACGTGCTCACCGCGGCGGAGCCGGGCGATCTCGAGGCCGTGACCGCCGGTGCCATCGACACGGCCATCACGGAGCTGACCGGCCCGATCGAGCAGGTGCCCAGCGCGGTCAGCGCGGTCAAGGTCGACGGAGTCCGTGCCTACGAGCGGGTCCGCGCGGGCGAGGATGTGGAGCTGGATGCGCGCCCCGTCACCGTGCACCGGTTCGACCGGCTGGCGCTGCGCGGCACCTCCGGGACCCGTTCCGGGCGCGTCGAGCTGGACGTGCTCGTGGACTGCTCGTCGGGTACGTACGTCCGCGCGCTCGCCCGCGACCTGGGTGCCGCGCTCGGCGTCGGGGGTCACCTGGCGGCGCTGCGCCGTACCACGGTCGGCCCGTTCGGTCTGGCCACGGCCCGCACGCTCGATGAGCTCTCCGAGCACCCCACGCTCTCGCTGGACCTCGACGAGTCGGTCGCCACCGCGTTTCCCACCGTCGAGGTGGGGGCGTCCACAGCACGGGCTGTGCGGCACGGGCAGCGCGTTCCCGCCACCGGTCGCGAGGGGACATACGCCTTCGTCGACGAGGACGGCCGCGCTCTCGCGCTGGCCACGGACGAGGGGCACCGCAGCAAGCTGCTCGTGGTGCTCGCTCCGGCGTCGTGACGCTCGCCTGCCCACCGGGCACGTTCCCGGCGGCCGGACGGTTCCCTGCCGGGGGTTCCCTGCCGAGCGGACAGGAGCTCGACGTGCCACAACCGCAGTCGAACCGGCTCACGTGCGGTAACGGGTCACCGATACGCTCGTGGTCGTGCAGCGTTGGCGTGGACTCGAGGACCTTCCCGGCAACTGGGGTCGCTGTGTTGTCACCATCGGCGTGTTCGACGGGGTGCATCGCGGCCACCAGGAACTGATCCGGCGCACCGTGGAGGTCGCGCGGGAGCGCGGGTTGCCGAGCGTGGTGTTGACGTTCGACCCGCACCCGTCGGAGGTGTTGCGGCCCGGCAGCCATCCCGCTCAGTTGACCACGTTGCGGCGCAAGGCGGAGCTCATCGAGGAGCTGGGCGTGGACGTGCTGTGCGTACTGCCGTTCACCCTCGAACTGTCCCGGCTGACCGCGCACGAGTTCGTGCACGAGATCCTGGTTGACCGGCTGCACGCTGCCGTGGTGCTGGTGGGGGAGAACTTCACGTTCGGGGCCAAGGCCGCGGGAGACATCGAGCTGCTCAGGCAGCTGGGTCGGCGGTTCGGGTACGTCGCCTACGGTGCGGAGCTGCAGGGCGCGTCGGTGCGCGGCGGCAGTGCCGCCGGCGAGCTGCTCCAGGGTGAGATCACGTACTCGTCGACCTACGTGCGCTCGTGTATCGACGCGGGCGACGTCGCGGCCGCGGCAGCGGCGCTCGGTCGCTGGCACCGGGTGGAGGGCATCGTGGTGCGTGGCGACGGGCGCGGCCGCGAGCTGGGCTATCCCACCGCCAACCTGTCCACCCATGCGTACGCGGCGGTCCCCGCCGACGGGGTGTACAGCTGCTGGTTCCACTGCGCGTCGCGACCGGAACAGCCGCTCGCCGCGGCGGTCTCGGTGGGCAGCAACCCGACCTTCTCCGGAAGGGAACGCAGCGTGGAGGCCTTCGTGCTCGGGGTGACGGAGGACTTCTACGGGCAACACGTCGCCCTCGACTTCGTCTCCCGGTTGCGCGACATGGTGCGGTTCGACTCGTTGCCGGAGCTGGTGCGGCAGATCGACGCCGATGTCGAGCAGACCCGTGAGGCACTCGGGGCCGACTGAGACACGGGGTACGCGATGGGGGTATGTATGCGGGCGGATTCGCCCGTTCGGCGCGCGTACGCGCGAATGCCTGGCACGATGCCCTACGGCGGCACGTGTGGACGTGGAACCGCGACCTCGACCTGGACCGGCACGGTGCCGTTCGTCGCGGGGTACGGGTCGTCGGGTCGTGTAGCGGCCGCGCCACGTGTGTGGTGACGGATACCAGGGGAGAGGCCACGGTGGAGGAATCCAACATCATCCAGAAGAACATCGAGCTACAGCGCCAGTGGTACGGCGAGCCGCTGGGGGACCGGGTACGGCGGCTGGTTGTCGCGTTCGATGTCTCGCAGTCCCACCTCGCCGATGTCCTCGGGATCAGCGCACCCATGCTCAGCCAGGTCATGAGCGGTCGCCGCGCGAAGATCGGCAACCCGGCCGTGCTGGCGCGGCTGATCATGCTGGAGCGCAAGATCCTGACCCCCGAGGTGGCCTCCGGGGTACGCGAGGCGATGATCGAGGCGATGGAGGACGTGCGGGTCTCCAACCCCAGAGTGGGCCGTGACGACCTACCGGTGCAGCGCGGGCTCGAGGAGTCGACGTTGCTCGCGGTACTGCGCGACATCACCGACGGCGAGGACCTCGTCGAGGCCGCCGAGAGGTTGGGTGAGGAGTTCCCCGCGGTAGCCGACATCCTGCGCAGGGCCGCGACGAGCGTGTGAGCCATGCGCCTGTTCGCCGCCTTCGTGCCACCCCAGCCGGTCACCGAGTCGCTGGCGCGCGAGCTGGCCAGGCACCGCCCGGGGGCGCGCGGCGACCGGGGCGGCCTGCGGTGGGTGGATCCGGCGCTGTGGCACCTCACGGTCGCGTTCTACGGCCAGGACGATCCGGACCGGCGTACCGAGTGGCTGCACGAGCGGCTCGCCGGGCACGCCGCGCCGCGGCTGCGGCTGGAGGGGGCCGGTACGTTCCCCGGAGTGCTGTGGACCGGGGTGACCGGTGATCGTGCGCGGTTGCGTGCGATCGCCGTGCGTGCCGGCACCGGCGAGCGCAACCGCCGGTTCCACGCGCACCTCACGCTGGCCCGCTGGAAAGGGGCGGACGCCGCCGCGCTGGCCGAGGACTGGCGCCGCCTGCTCGCCGGGTATCACGGGCCCGGCTGGGTCGCCGGTGAGCTCGTGCTGATGCGCAGTGACCGGAGGCCGGACGGTCCGCGGTACACGGTGCTGGAACGGTTCGCGCTCGCGGGAACGTGAGCCGTCGCCTGCGCGGGCCGTCGCCCGGCCACGCGCCGCGACGCTGTCGCCGCCGGACCTGCTACGCTGGACATTCGGGTCATGCTGTAGTCCGTGACGGCGTGACCCGCGGCGACTTGGGCGGAGTCCGCGGCGCGTGTGCCCGCGGCCCCGCTCGGCGGGTCGCCGGAGGCGAAGCCAGGTCCGCGGTGCGCCGCGGACGCACGGTACGTAACGAGCAAGGAGTATACGAGTGGCGCTGTCCACCCAGAAGAAGAAGGACGTCCTGGCCGAGTACGGGTTGCACGACTCGGACACGGGTTCTCCGGAAGCTCAGGTCGCTCTGCTGACGACACGCATCGTCGGTCTCACCGAGCACCTCAAGGAGCACAAGCACGACCACCACTCTCGACGGGGTCTCCTGCTGCTGGTCGGCCGTCGCCGGCGGCTGCTGGACTACCTCAAGAAGGTGGATATCGCGCGGTACCGGACGCTGATCCAGCGTCTCGGCCTTCGGCGATGAGATAGTGGTGCGGGGGAGCCGGTCCGCGCGGCGCCCGACGGGCCCGTACGGGGACAGCTCCCCCGCACACCACTGGTAACTAACACACAGAGCAGGGCTGGAACGCGCGAGAGAGCGCATTCGCCGGTCCTCGGTAGTGGTTTCCGGGAACATGAGCTTGGTCCACAAGCAGGGACGAACAGTCGAGCAGCGACCAGCAGGGTCGAGCAGAGACCAGCCCGGAGACTTCGATCGATGGCCGGCTTCGTCTCTCGGGCGCGACCCCACCAGGGAGGTGGGGTATCAGCGCTGCTCGTCGTTGACGAGGAGATACGCATACATGACTGAATCCGTTGTACACGAGACGGAAGCCGTCATCGACAACGGGAAGTTCGGCACCCGGACCGTCCGTTTCGAGACGGGACGGATGGCCAAGCTGGCAGCCGGCTCGGTCGTCGCCTACCTGGACGACGAGACCATGCTGCTGTCCGCCACGACGGCGTCGAAGCAGCCGAAGGAACAACTGGACTTCTTCCCGCTGACGGTGGATGTCGAGGAGCGGATGTACTCGGTCGGGCGGATCCCGGGCGCGTTCTTCCGCAGGGAGGGCCGCCCGTCCACCGACGCCATCCTGACGTGCCGGCTGATCGACCGGCCGCTGCGCCCGTCGTTCGCCGACGGCCTGCGCAACGAGGTCCAGGTCGTGATCACGGTGCAGAGCCTGCATCCCAGCGACCCCTACGACGTGCTGGCCATCAACGCCGCCTCCGCATCCACCCAGCTCGGCGGGCTGCCGTTCTCCGGCCCCGTCGGTAGCGTGCGGGTCGCGTTGATCGACGGCCAGTGGGTGGCCTTCCCGACATGGGAGCAGCTCGAGCGGGCGACCTTCAACATGGTCGTCGCCGGCCGGCTCGTCGAGGACGACGTCGCGATCATGATGGTGGAGGCCGAGGGCACGGAGAACACCCTCGATCTGATCGCCGAAGGCGCTACCGGCCCGGACGAGCACACCGTCGCCGCGGGCCTGACGGCCGCCAAGCCGTTCGTCCGCTCGCTGTGTGAGGCACAGCAGCGGCTGGCCGACGCCGCGGCCGTGACGCCGGCGACCGACGAGTACCCGCTGTTTCCCGCCTACCAGCCCGACATCTACGAGGCGGTCGCCGCGCTGGCGACCGATGAGCTGGACAGCGCGCTGGCCACCGAGGGCAAGCAGGCCAGGGACGAGCGCACCGAGGCCATCAAGGCCGACGTGCTCGCCAAGGTCGGCGTCGGTGAGGGTGAGGCCTTCGAGGGCCGCGACAAGGAGGCCAGCGAGGCCTTCCGCGGGCTGACCAAGCACCTCATCCGCCAGCGCATCCTGCGTGACCAGGTACGGATCGACGGCCGCGGCCTCACCGACATCCGTTCGCTTTCCGCCGAGGTCGGCGTGGTGCCGCGCGCGCACGGTTCGGCGCTGTTCGAGCGGGGGGAGACCCAGATCCTGGGGATCACCACGCTGAACATGCTCCGCTTGGAGCAGTCCCTGGACACGCTGTCGCCGGACACGAGCAAGCGGTACATGCACCACTACAACATGCCTCCCTTCTCCACGGGGGAGACCGGTCGAGTCGGTACGCCCAAGCGCCGCGAGATCGGGCACGGCATGCTCGCCGAGCGGGCGCTGGTGCCGGTGCTGCCCAAGCGTGACGAGTTCCCCTACGCGATCCGCCAGGTGTCCGAGGCGCTGGGCTCCAACGGCTCCACGTCGATGGGCTCGGTGTGTGCCTCGACGATGGGCCTGCTCAACGCGGGTGTACCGCTCAAGGCACCGGTCGCGGGTATCGCGATGGGCCTGGTCAGCGACGAGGTCGTCAACGACGAGGGCAAGTCCGAGCGCCGCTACGTCGCGCTGACCGACATTCTCGGTGCCGAGGACGCCTTCGGGGACATGGACTTCAAGGTCGCGGGAACCAAGGACGTGATCACGGCGCTGCAGCTGGACACCAAGCTCGACGGGATCCCCTCGGACGTGCTGGTCTCCGCGCTGAACCAGGCCAAGGACGCCCGGCTGACGATCCTGGATGTCGTCACCGAGGCGATCGCCGAGCCCGACGAGATGAGCCCGCACGCCCCGCGCGTGTCCCAGGTGACCGTTCCCGTCGACAAGATCGGTGAGGTCATCGGCCCGAAGGGCAAGATGATCAATACCATCACCGAGGAGACCGGCGCAGAGATCTCGATCGAGGACGACGGCACGATCTATGTCGGCGCCACCGACGGCCCGTCCGCCGAGGCGGCGATCAACAAGATCAACGAGATCGCGAACCCGCAGCTGCCCAAGGTCGGTGAGCGGTTCCTCGGGACCGTGGTCAAGACCGCGGCGTTCGGTGCGTTCGTCTCGCTGCTTCCCGGCAGGGACGGCCTGGTGCACATCTCGAAGCTGGGTAACGGCAAGCGCATCGACAAGGTCGAGGACGTGGTCAACGTCGGTGACAAGATCCGGGTGGAGATCGCCGACATCGACCAGCGCGGCAAGATCAGCCTGGTGGTCGTGAACGAAGAGGATGAGGCCGAGAGCTCCAGCTAGCTCCGGCTTGTCCGGAACGGGCCTGGAACGGGCCCGGAACGGGCGCTGTCGCGGTACGGTCCCCGGTCGTTGTCGATGGCCGGGGACCGTACCGCGCGCGCCGGCCGTGGTCGGTGCGTATGCTCGCCGCGACGGCCTGCCCGATGAGCTGTGCGAGGTGATGAGGCAATCATGATTCGAGTCGGTGTGCTGGGCGCCAACGGGCGTATGGGCGCCACGGTGTGCGAGGCGGTTGACGGCGCCGAGGACATGGAGCTGGTCGCCACCGTGGACGAGTCCGACTCGCTGTCCACGCTCGCCGAGCGCGAGGCCGAGGTGGCCGTGGACTTCACCCACCCGGACGCGGTCATGGACAACCTGCGGTACTGCGCCGAGGCGGGCATTCACGCCGTGGTGGGAACAAGCGGGTTCGACGAGGAGCGGCTCGGTACGGTTTCCGGCTGGGCGCGCGAGTCCGGCGTCGGGGTGCTCGTGGCACCGAACTTCGCGCTGGGTGCGGTACTGACCATGCGGTTCGCCGAGCTCGCTGCCCGGTACTTCGACACGGCCGAGGTCATCGAGCTGCACCACAACAGGAAGGTGGACGCCCCGTCGGGGACGGCGGCGCACACCGCGCGGCTGATCGGGCAGGCCCGCGCCGAGGCCGGCCTCGGCGCGAACCCGGACGCGACGACGTCGGCGATGCCGGGTGCTCGTGGTGCCGAGGTGGCCGAGGTCCCCGTGCACTCCGTCCGCCTGGCAGGGCTCGTCGCGCATCAGGAGGTGCTGTTCGGTTCCGCGGGCGAGACGCTCACGATCCGGCACGACTCGATGGACCGGTCGTCGTTCATGCCGGGCGTGCTGCTCGGCGTGCGCCAGGTGGGTACGCGTCCGGGACTGACGGTCGGTCTCGACAAGCTCATGGACATCTGAGGGCACGGCGGGTGCGGAACACGAACCTGGTCATGGCCGTGGTGCTCACCGCGGCCATGGGGCTCTACATCGTGCTGCTCGCCGGTCGCGCTGTGGAGCTGCTGCGCACCGGGGAGACCGCGGCCGTGCTGCTCGGCATCGGGGTCGCGCTGCTGCCACTGCTCGGCATCTGGGTCGTGGTCGGCACGTGGCGTTCCGGCCTGCGGATCCAGCGGCTGGCGCGCACGCTGCGGGCCGAAGGTGCGTTGCCCGATACCTCCGAGCTGCCACGCAGGCCGAGCGGGCGGGTGGATCGCGATGCCGCGGACGGCTGGTTCCAGCAGCGCCGGGTCGAGCTGGAGTCCGATCCGGAGGACTGGCGCCGCTGGTACCGCCTCGCCTACGCCTACGACGTCGCCGGCGACCGCCGGAGAGCCAGGGAGACGATGCGCCGCGCGATCGAGCTGGAGGAACGCTCCCGGTAGGCACGACGTCAGGGAGCCGTCCGCGCCATTCAGGACACCCGCAGGTCGAGTGTTCCTGTCAGGCGCATCTCCCGTACCGTGCGTTCCCCGGTGTCCAATGTGCGCACCAGCCCGTCCGGGTTCCACTTGATGCTGCGGAAGAAGCTCAGCGTGGCCGAGTCGGACTCGGCTACCCAGGTGACGCCACTGTCGGCACCCCGCGAGCGCAGCGCACGTGCGGCGGCTGCGATCAGCCGCCCGCCGTGCCCGCGGCGCTGCCAGCGGGGCTCGACGAGTGTCGTGGCGATGAGCCCGAACTGCCCGGCGTCGTCCGGCAGCCGCCCTTCGGGGTCGGCCAGGTCCTCGTGCGGTGCCTGTCCGGACACGACGAAGCCCACGGTGAACGTGCCTTCGGTCGCGATGAACACATCGGTCTCCGGATGCTCGATCGCCTCCCGCCAGTGGCCCTCCACCTCCTCGGAGTCCAGGGAGGCGAGCGCGTCCGCACCGATGATCTCGCCGTACGCGATGCGCCAGGTGTCGCGCTGTATCCGGGCGATCTCGCCCGCGTCGTCGGTGCGTGCCAGGTGAACGTCGGGACGGGCCATGCCCGCAACCTATCGCGCCCGGTGCTCGCGGTCGGATGTCGGCGGGCGATGGCACCATACCCGCCATGCGAACGATCTCCAGCGCCGCGGCGCGACGCGTCGCGCTGGCCGCGCAGGGGCTCGCGGACCGGCGGCCACGCGGCACGCCGACCCGCCGGAACCTGCGCTCCGTCCTGTCCCGTATCCAGCTGCTGCAGCTCGACTCGGTCAATGTCGCGGTACGCGCGCACTACGCGCCGCTGTTCGCGCGCCTGGGGCCGTACCCGCCCGAGCTCGTCGACGATGCCGCCTGGTCGCACAGCGCCCGGAAACCCCGGCTGCTCGTCGAGTACTGGGCACACGAGGCGAGCCTGATTCCCGTGCGGGACTGGTCGCTCCTGCGGTTCCGGATGCGCGATCTGCAACGCCGCTACCTCGACGACCCGGGATCCGTCGCCAACAACGCTCCGGGACTCGCCGACGAGGTGCGGGCGGCGGTGAAGGACCTGGGGCCGGTCGGGGCCGGCAGGTTGGAGCGCGAGCTCGGCGCCGACGGCTCCCGGCCGAAGGGCGGCTGGTGGAACCGTTCCGAGGTCAAGCGCGTGTGCGAGTGGCTGTTCGCGGTAGGCGAGCTCACCACGGCCACCAGGAACGGCTTCGAGCGCCGCTACGACCTGCCGGAGCGGGTGCTTCCGGACGAGGTGCTCAACGCGCCGGAGCCCGGCAGGGAAGCGGCTGCGCGGGAGCTGGTCACCCGTGCGGCACGTGCTCACGGCATCGGAACCGAGCCCGACCTGCGGGACTACTACCGGCTCCGTCCGGGCATGAGCAAGGCGGCCGTCGCCGAGCTCGTCGAGGAAGGCGTACTCGAACCGGTCACCGTGCGCGGGTGGCGGGAGCAGGCGTACCTGCACACCCAGGCGCGGGTGCCGCGAACGGTCCCCGGGCGGGCCCTGTTGTGCCCCTTCGACCCGCTGGTCTGGAACAGGGAGCGCGCGCAGCGCGTGTTCGGGTTTCACTACCGCATCGAGATCTACGTGCCCCGGCAGCGGCGGAGGTACGGCTACTATGTTTTCCCGTTCCTGCTGGATGGTCGGCTGGTCGCCAGGGTGGACCTCAAGGCCGACCGCGCGTCGGGAACCCTGCTGGTGCGGGGGGCTTTCGCGGAGGACGGCGTCGATCACGGGCGAGTGGCCGGGGAGCTGGCCGCGGAGCTGACGACCATGGCAGGCTGGCTCGGGCTCGACGACGTGCGCGTGGATGATCGTGGTGATCTGGCTCCTGCGCTGCGCCGGTCGGGGTGACCGGCCCGCATGCGGTCACCGTGCCGGTGCGGCGCCGACCGACACGGATCCGGCACGGGCGCGTGCCCGGATCCGCAGCGGAACGTCCCCGGTGGGCTCGGTAGCCGAGACTTCCAGGTCGCTGGAGACGGTTCCGGTGCCCGACGAGAGATCCACCTCGGCGACGCAGCCGCGCCGCACGCCGGCCCGGATGTCCCCCGATCCCGTGTGGATCTCGACCTCACCGGAGCCCGCGTCACCGACCGTGAGGTCGCCGCTCCCGCTGCGCAGCAGCACGTCGCCGTCGAGGCGGCCGACACGGACCGCGCCGCTTCCTGTCGCGACGGTCGCCGGGGTGGTCAGGCTGGACGCCAGCACAGCCCCGCTTCCGGTGCGGAGCTCGACCGTGCCGCCGGCCGACTCGAGAGTCACGTCGCCCGAGCCGGTCCGTACCGATCCGCCTGCGACGAGGCGGCCGAGCGAGACGTCGCCCGACCCCGTGACGATGTCGGCGCTACCGAGCGTTCCGTCGACGGTCAGCGGCGCCGACCCGCCGTGCAGCCGGAGCCGTGCCCCTTCGGGCGCGTGCACCGTGACGTCCAGCGGGATGTGCCGTAACGGCAGGTGAGGCGAGGCCCGTACGACGACACGGTCGCCCGCCCGCTCGATCCGGGTGGCGGCGACCGCCTCGGCAGGCGAGCCGCGCAGCTCGTACCCCAGCTGCTCGCCGACCTGCTCACCGACCCAGTTCAGCATGCCGGCCATGCCCCGCGCCCATGGCGCATGCGCGCCCGGTTCGTGCCGGACCGAGACGTCGACACCTCGCGTGCCGCCTGCGGTCCCCACGGTGCCTGCCGGGCCGTCGAGGACGAGCGTCACGCGGCCGGACTCGATGCCGATGTCCAGATCCACCGGAACGCCCGGGTCCGCCGTGCCGTCCAGCGGGATGTGCTCGTGGCGTGTCGAGTCGTCGCCGGGGGTTCCGTACGCGGGCCGGTCGGCCATCGCCGTTACCCCCGTACCCAACCGTGCAGGTGGGAGCCGTCCGAGGGCGTATCGTGCTCCTCCCGGGCCGCGGCGGCCCGGCCGTGCCGCGCGGTACCCGCCTGTACGGCGCTCTGCACGGCGCGGGACACGTAGGTGTTCAGCGACACCCCTTGGGCCGCGGCCGCCTCTTCCGCCTTGCCCTTGATCTGGTCGAGCAGGCGCAGCGTCATGCGGCTGATGTCGCCACCATCGCCCAGGCCTGCCGCTCCGGTGAAAGGGCCGCCGTGTGACGCGCCATACCCGGCGGCGCTCGCGCTCCGCGCGCCGTCGGCGGCGCCTGCGGTACCCGTGGTGCCTGTGGTGTCGGTGGCGCCTGCGGTACCGGTGGGCGAGGTCACCACGACACGCACGTCCCTCCCGTCGAGCCGGACGTCGACGACGTGCTCGTCGAGTTGCGCGGTCACCTCGGCGGCGAGGTCGGACAGCGCGTTCATCAGCGCGAGCCGGACGGACGGTTCGAGCGCGCCTGCCAGTGTCGCCGCGACCCGGCGGGCGTGGTCGTCGCCTGCCGCGGCTGTGGCGGTGAGGTCCTCGCGAAGCGTGTCGATGTACGGGCCGAGATCCATGACACCACGTTGACACCACTTATGACACCAGTCAAGGCTGGCAGTGACGCCATCCAGCGGAACCGGACGTCCGTCCCGGTGCGTCAGCGGTGGGGGCTAGGCTTCCCGGGGAGGCCCGAACGGGCATTGCAGTCGATATGCGGAGTCGGTGCTAACAGTGGCAGAGACGGTGTCGCCGAAGGTTCAGCTCATTGCCAAGACCGAGTTCTTCCCGCCCGAGGACGTTCCGTGGTCCACGGACGCCGATGGCGGCCAGGCGCTCGCCGAGTTCGCGGGTAGGGCCTGCTACCAGTCGTGGAGCAAACCCAACCCCAAGACCGCGACCAACGAGGGTTACCTCAGCCACATCATCTCCGTCGGCCACCTGTCGGTGCTCGAGCACGGCTCGGCGACCTTCTACGTCACTGGCATCTCGCGATCGCTGACCCACGAGCTGATCCGGCACCGGCACTTCTCCTACTCGCAGCTCTCGCAGCGCTACGTGCCGGAGCGGGACGCGTCGTTCGTCGAGCCGGAGGTGATCGCCTCCGACCCCGAACTGCACGAGAAGTTCCTGGCGGCCGCGCAAGCGAGCCAGGACGCCTACAACGACCTGCTCGCCGCGCTCGAGGCCAAGTTCGCGGACGAGCCGAGCGCGACGCTGCGGCGCAAGCAGGCCAGGCAGGCGGCGCGCACGATCCTGCCCAACGCCACCGAGACGCGGATCGTGGTCACCGGCAACTACCGGGCGTGGCGCCACTTCATCGCCATGCGCGCCACCGAGCACGCCGACGTCGAGATCCGCTGGTTCGCCGTGGAATGCCTGCGCCACCTGCAGAAGGCCGCGGAGAACGTGTTCGCCGACTTCACCATCTCCACGCTGCCGGACGGCACGGAGGTGGCGTCCTCGCCGCTGGTCGCCGAGGGCTGAACCCGTGCGCAGGCTCGAGATCGATGTGCGGCCGACCGAGTACGCGATCGTGCGGCTGGATGTGCGTGACCCCGTACCCACCGACCTGTTCGCGGAAGCGGCAGGGGAGCTGGTGTCGGTGACGCGGACCGGCGCCGAGATCTCGCTGATCTGCCCCAGCGCGCTGGCACCGGAAGTCGGGACGGCCGAGCACGGCTGGCGGTTGCTGTCGGTGCGTGGACCCCTTGAGTTCACCCTGACCGGGATCATCGCCGCCATCGCCAGCGAGCTGGCAGCGGCGGGCGTGGCGCTGTTCTCGCTGTCGACCTACGACACGGACCACGTACTGGTGCGTGAGGTCGACCGGGAGCGCGCGGTGCGCGCGCTCGAGGAGTCCGGGCACGAGGTACACACCGGCTGATCCGCGGTGGAACTGGGAGGAGTGCGGTGACCAGCAGTCAGGGACAGCCAGGGGACGGCACCGAGCAGGCTACCGGCGGCGCCGCAGACCGGGTTCTCGCGGGCCGCTACGTGCTGACCAGCGAGCTGGGGCGTGGCGGCATGGGCGTGGTGTGGCGCGCGCGGGACTCGGTCATCGGCCGCGAGGTGGCCGTCAAGGAGCTGCGGCTACCGGACGGTGAGCGCGACGCGGGCACCTTCGCCGAGCGGATCCTGCGGGAGGTCCGTACCGGCGGGCGGTTGAACGACCCCGCTGTGGTGACCGTCTATGACGTGATCACCGAAGGCACGGCCACCTTCATCGTGATGGAGCTGGTGGAAGCGCCGACGCTGTCGGAGCTGGTGGCCGCGCACGGGCCGATGCCGCCGTCACAGGTCGCCGCGGTGGGCGAGCAGGTGTTGTCCGCGCTGCGGTCCGCGCATCACGCCGGGATCGTGCACAGGGACGTCAAGCCAGGCAACATCATGGTCTCCGCAGGCGGCCGCGTGAAGCTGACCGACTTCGGGATCGCCCAGGCCGTGGACGACCCGCGGTTGACGACCAGCGGGGCGCTGGTCGGCTCACCGGCGTTCATGGCTCCGGAACGGGTGGCAGGGGGTGAGGCTGTCCCCGCATCCGACCTGTGGTCGCTCGGCGCGGCGCTGTTCTTCGCCGTGGAGGGCGTGGTGCCGTTCGAGCGGGCGTCGACGGCGGCGACGCTGCACGCGATCATGAACGAGGTCCCGTACCTGACCCGCGTGCACGGGCCGCTGGCCTCGGCGATCATGGGGTTGCTCGCCGCAGGCCCCGACGGGCGCATCACCGCCGAGCAGGCGCAGGGCTTGCTGTCCATGGCGCGGTCGGGTGCCGCGGCCTCGACACCGCCCGACGGTCACCCCACCCTCACCCAGCCCGCGCCGACGATGATCGGCACCGCGGGAGCCACGGCGTCGTCTCCCGCGGCGCGGACCTCGCCCGCGAAACGCGGGATGACCGTCGCCGGAGCCGTCGTGGTAACCGCCGCCCTGCTCGCCGCGGGCGCGGTGTTCGGGTACTGGCTCGGCAGCCCGGGCCAGGACGAAGCCCGGCTCGCCACCCTGACCAGGGGAGCCGACGGGGACATCACGTTCGGGTTCGATACGCGCACCGGCGGCATCTGCGGTTTCGGCCGGTTCGCCGAAGGGCACCGGCTCACCGGTGAGAACCAGGTGGCCTGTGACGAACCCCATGACTACGAGGTCTACGACTCCGCGCAGGCGGTGACCGGCCCCAGCTGGAACTACGGGGACGTCGTACCCGAGTATCCGGGCGAGAAGGCCCTGGCCGACTACGCCGAGCAGCGGTGCGAGACGGGCTTCTACTCCGACGCGGTCGTCGCGGAGTACCAGGACCGGCCCAAGTCCGAGGTGCTGAGCTACCGCGCGATCATCCCCACCGAGGGGCGTTGGACCGAGACCGACGAGGAGGGCGAGCCGGACGGCTTCTACTGGGTCGCGTGCGTCGTGACGCACCGCGACGGCGGTCAGCTGAAGGAGCGCGTCAGCCGGTACCTGCAGTAGCGGCACACCGGCCCGACACCCGAAGGTGCCCAGGAAGCCGTTGGACCCACGAGGTAACGTCAGGGCATGCCGACCACGCAACTCCCCAGTGCAGCCCCAGGTCAACCGTTCGGTCGTGTACTCACTGCCATGGCCACTCCGTTCGACTCGGAGGGGGTGCTGGATACCAAGCGCGCCGGTGAGCTCGCCGAGCATCTGGTGGAGCAGGGAAACGACGGGCTCGTCGTGAACGGGACGACGGGGGAGAGCCCGACCACAAGCGACCGCGAGAAGGCGGACCTGGTGCGCGCGGTGGTCGAGGCCGTCGGGGACCGCGCCACCGTCGTCTCCGGAGCAGGCACCTACGACACCGCGCACAGCGTCGAGCTCGCCAGGGAGGCCGAGAAGGCAGGGGCGCACGGCCTGCTGGTCGTGACCCCGTACTACTCGCGCCCGACGCAGGCGGGGCTGCACGCGCACTTCACCGCCGTCGCCGATGCCACCGAGCTGCCGGTGATGCTCTACGACATTCCGCCCCGCTCGGTCGTGCCGATCGAGGTGGACACGCTGCGCCGCCTTGCGGAGCACCCCCGCATCCTCGCGGTGAAGGACGCCAAGGGCGACCTGCTGACGGGCAGCGAGGTCATCGCCAATACCCAGCTGGCCTACTACTCGGGCGACGATGCCCTGAACCTGCCGTGGCTTTCGGTCGGTGCGGCCGGGGTGGTCAGCGTGATCGGCCACGTCGTCGCGGGCCGGATCCGCGCGATGATCGAGGCCTACGAGAACGGTGATACCTCGACGGCGCGGACGAACCACCGGGGTATGCTTGCCGTGCTACGCGCGTTCTCCCGGGTCGGTGGCGTCGTCTTCGCCAAGTCCGCGTTGCGTCTGCGCGGCTTCGAGATCGGTGAGCCGCGCCTGCCCCTCGTACCGGCGAGCGAGGACGTCGTCGAGGCGATCTCGGCCGATCTCACGCAGGCAGGTGTGCCGCTCGGGACGAAGGAGTCCGACTGGCACGCCGCACGCGTCGCGCACACCGACTCCGAGGCCGCGTACGTGACACCGACGACACACACTAGCGTGGGGAACATTCGACAGTGAGTGAGAACAACCAGACAACCGGACCGGGGCCGTCGAGCGCTCCTCCTCCGGCGCCGGACAGCGGCCTGCGCGTCTACGCGCTCGGCGGTATCGGCGAGGTCGGGCGGAACATGACCGTCTTCGAGTTCGCGGGCCGTATGCTCATTGTGGACTGCGGGGTGCTGTTCCCGGAGGACGAGCAGCCCGGTGTGGATCTGATCCTGCCGGACTTCCGCGCGATCGAGGAACGGCTCGACGAGGTCGACGGCCTGGTTCTCACGCACGGCCACGAGGATCACATCGGGGCGGTCCCGTTCCTGCTGAGGATGCGACCCGACCTCGCGGTGTACGGTTCCCGGTTCACGCTCGCCCTTGTCGAGGCCAAGTGCAAGGAACACAAGCTCAAGCCGACGCTGATCCAGGTCAGCGAGGGGGAGCGCCGCACGATCGGCACGTTCGATCTCGAGTTCTTCGCGGTCAACCACTCCATCCCGGACGCGCTGGCGCTGGCGATCCGTACGCCGGTCGGTACGGTGCTGCACACCGGCGACATCAAGCTCGACCAGCTGCCGCTGGACGGCAGGCTCAGCGATATGGCGGGGTTCGCGCGTCTCGGTGAGGAAGGCGTCGACCTGCTGTGCGTCGACTCCACCAACGCCGAGGTCCCCGGCTTCGTCACGCCGGAGCGCGAGATCGGCCCCGTGCTGGACCGGACGCTGAACCAGGTACAGCAGCGGGTGATCGTGGCGTGCTTCGCCAGCCACGTGCATCGCGTCCAGCAGGTGCTCGACGTCGCGCAGCGGCACGGCAGGCGTGTCGCGTTCGTGGGGCGGTCCATGGTCCGCAACATGGGCATCGCGGCCGACCTCGGGTTCCTGCAGGTTCCGGAGGGGTTGCTCATCGACGCCGACGAGGCCGCCGGGCTGCCCGAGTCGCACGTCATCTTCGTGTCCACGGGGTCGCAGGGCGAGCCGCTCTCCGCGCTGTCCCGGATGGCCCGCGCCGAGCACCGCAACATCACGCTGCGCCGCGGTGACACGGTGGTGCTGGCCAGCTCGTTGATCCCGGGGAACGAGAACGCGGTGTTCCGGGTGGTCAACGCGCTGGTGCGGCTGGGTGCGAACGTGGTGCATCAGGGCAACGCCCAGGTGCACGTCTCGGGGCACGCGTCGGCGGGGGAGCTGTTGTTCCTCTACAACGCGATCCGGCCGAGCAACGTGATGCCGGTGCACGGCGAGTGGAAGCACCTGCGCGCCAATGCCGAGCTCGCGATCCAGACCGGTGTGGACGCCGACAACGTCGCGATCGCCGAGAACGGCGTCGTGGTGGACCTCGTCGACGGGAAGGCGCGCCGCACCGGGCGCTTCGAGGTCGGTCACGTCTATGTGGACGGTCTATCGGTCGGCGACGTGAGTGAGTCGACGCTGTCCGACAGGTTGATACTCGGCGAGGGCGGCTTCATCGCGATCAACGTGGCGATCGACCACAACACCGGCAAGGCCGTGTCCGCACCGACCGTATCCGGCCGCGGGTTCTCCGACGACCCGAAGGCGCTGGACGACGTGGTCCCGATGATCGAGATGGAGCTGTCGCGCACCGAGGCGGAGGGAATCGTCGACACCCATCGCGTGGCGCAGGCCGTGCGGCGCGTGGTCGGCCGGTGGGTCGCCCAGACATACCGGCGGCGCCCGATGATCGTCCCCACGGTCATCTCGGTCTAGCAGTGTGCCGAGTGACGGCGGCCGTGGCGAAGTTCTCGTAGCGTCCTTCGCCGGGGACGGCCTGTCAGGCCGCACACGACCGGGCGATTCTGATACACACAGGGTATGGCCAGCGGAACCGGTACGAAACGGCGCAACCCTTCGCGAGCGGGAGGCGGTAAGGCGCGTTCGCGGAACACCGGCGGCGGCGCACGGTCCGGTTCCAGCACCAGGAAGAACACCGCGCGCAAGCGGCAGACCCGCTCGTCGGGAGGTCTCGGCCGCACGATGCGTGGCGGCTGGACGATGCTCGCCAAGGGGATCGGTGGTCTCGCTCGCACCCTCGGCCGCACTCGTGAGCTGGACTCCGAGCACCGCCGGGACGGCATCGCCCTCGGCCTGATCGCGTTCGCGCTTGTCGCGGCCGTGGGCGTGTGGGTGCGTGCGGCCGGCCCCGTGGGGGACTGGGTCGACATCGCCACGCGCAGCGTGCTCGGCGCCGGCGCGAACTTCCTGCCGATGGTGCTCGTGGCGATCGCGGTGCTGCTGATGCGCACCGAGCCGCGACCGGATGCGCGGCCCCGGCTGGTGATCGGCTCGCTGATGATGACGTTGGCCATGCTCGGTCTCGCGCACCTGTTCCTGGGGCGGCCGCAGGACCACGAGGACGTGATGCACGCGGGCGGCTGGGTCGGCTGGCTGTCCGGGGAGTTCCTCGCGCGCGGCGTGACCTGGTGGGTCGCGGTTCCGCTTCTGGTGCTGGCGCTGGCGTTCGGGGTACTCGTGCTGACCGCGACTCCGGTGCGGCAGATCCCGCACCGGTTGCGTACCTGGGGGCAGGACCCCGAGGAGACGTCCTCGACGGGCGCCGGGACGGCGGGCGCGACCAGGAAGCAGGCCACGGAGCAGGTGCAGGGCGACACGGATGCGGTGCGGCTGCGCAAGCCTGCCAGGAGGCGCCAGGCGACCGGCTCCGGTGGGGACACCGCCGAGCTGCCCGCTGTCGCCGACTCCGCCGAGGAGAAGCGCAACGAGTCCGGGACGCTGGAGACGAAGCAGGAGTCGAAGAAGAAGTCGACGGAGAAGGTCGACTCCGACCCGACGATCAAGGTGACCCGGACGGTCGAGGGCGACTACACCTTGCCCACGCTCGACCTGCTGACCAAGGGCGACGCCCCGAAGGGCCGCAGCAAGGCCAATGACGCCATGATCGAGGCGATCCGGGGAGTGCTCGACCAGTTCAACATCGATGCCGAGGTCACCGGCTGTACACGAGGCCCGACGGTGACCCGCTACGAGGTCGAGCTCGGCCCGGGGGTCAAGGTCGAGAAGATCACCGCGTTGACGAAGAACATCGCCTACGCGGTGGCCACTGACAACGTGCGGTTGCTCGCGCCCATCCCGGGGAAGTCGGCGGTGGGCATCGAGGTACCCAACACCGACCGCGAGAAGGTGCACCTCGGCGACGTGCTGCGGTCCCAGGAGGCCGTGAAGGACTCGCACCCGATGCTGATGGGGCTCGGTAAGGACATCGAGGGGCACTTCGTGACGGCGAACCTGACGAAGATGCCGCACCTGCTCGTCGCGGGCTCGACCGGGTCGGGTAAGTCCAGCTTCGTCAACTCGATGCTGGTGTCCCTGCTGGCCAGGGCGACACCGGACGAGTGCAGGATGATCCTCATCGACCCGAAGATGGTGGAGCTCACGCCGTACGAGGGCATCCCGCACCTGATCACCCCGATCATCACACAGCCCAAGAAGGCGGCGGCCGCGCTGGCCTGGCTCGTCGAGGAGATGGAGCAGCGCTACCAGGACATGCAGGCCAGCCGGGTGCGGCACATCGACGACTTCAACGCGAAGGTGCGCGCGGGGGAGCTCACCGCACCACCGGGCAGCGAGCGTGAGTACCGGCCCTACCCGTACATCCTCGCGATCGTCGACGAGCTCGCCGACCTGATGATGACCGCGCCCCGCGACGTCGAGGACGCGGTCGTGCGGATCACCCAGAAGGCGCGGGCCGCGGGTATCCACCTCGTGCTCGCCACGCAGCGTCCCTCGGTGGATGTGGTCACCGGGTTGATCAAGACGAACGTGCCGTCCCGGCTCGCGTTCGGTACCTCGTCGCTGACCGACTCGCGGGTCATCCTGGACCAGCAGGGCGCGGAGAAGCTCATCGGGATGGGAGACGCGCTGTACCTGCCGATGGGGTCCGGCAAGCCGGTGCGTGTCCAGGGCTCGTTCGTCGACGACGACGAGATCTCCGGCATCGTGGCGTTCACCAAGGAGCAGGCCGAACCCGACTACACCGACGGTGTCACGGCCGCGAAGGCCGCGGAGAAGAAGGAGGTCGACGAGGACATCGGCGACGACCTGGAGGTCTTGCTGCAGGCCGCCGAGCTGGTGGTCAGCTCGCAGTTCGGCTCCACGTCGATGTTGCAGCGCAAGCTCCGCGTCGGCTTCGCCAAGGCCGGCAGGCTGATGGACCTGCTGGAGAGCAGGGGTATCGTCGGCCCGTCCGAGGGCTCGAAGGCACGGGAAGTGCTGGTCAAACCCGATGACGTCGAGTCGGCCATGCAGCTCATCCGCGGTGCCCCTGCCGAGCCGGACGAGCAAGAGTGATCACCGGCGCTGCCGGTGATCAGAACTCCAGCAACATGCGGGTGTTGCCCAGCGTGTTGGGCTTGGCGAACGGCAGGTCGAGGAACTCGGCCACACCGGGGTCGCGGGAGCGGCGCATCTCCTCGTAGACCTCGGCGGAGACCGGCGTTCCGTCGATCGGCACGAAGCCGTGCCTGGCGAAGAACTCGGTCTCGAAGGTCAGCACGAAGATGCGCGGCAGGCCCAGCTCGGTGGCCAGCTCGAGCAGGCGGGAGACGATGAGGTCCCCGACGCCGTGCCTGCGCAGCGACCTGTCCACAGCGACCGAGCGGATCTCGGCGAGGTCCTCCCACAGCACGTGCAGCGCGCCGCACCCGACGACGGCTCCGTCGAGCTCGGCGATCCAGAACTCCTGCACGTCCTCGTAGAGCGTCACGAGCTCCTTCTCCAGAAGGACGCGACCGGAGTAGGAGTCGACGAGGGCCTTGATACTCGGGACGTCGGCGATCCTGGCGCGGCGCACGGTGATGTGATCGTGTGTGTCGGGCACGGGGCCAACCTATCTGGCCGCGTCCCGGCCACGACGCCGCGGCGGGGCGTTGCGCGCGAGGAATCCGGGTTGGCGGCCACGCACGTACACGGCGCGCCGGATGGGGGCTACCCTGATCGATGTGCTTGCGCGACGATTGCGACTCCCCGGTTCGGTGCGACTCCACCGCCTTCGCGGCCGCTGCCGCGACATCGGCCCCCCGGGAGCGCTCTCGTGCGCGCCGGTCGCCGGCCGACGCGGCGCAGGGCCCGCCCGTGTCCGTGCCGGCAGCGACGAGCGGGCAGCTTCGTGAGTGACGCGGTCCATCCCCAGGGGCAGGGTGACGGCGACCATCGCGAGGTGGTGTCGACCGTCAACGTGGCGAACGTGCTCACGATCCTGCGGTTGGCCCTCGTCCCGCTGTTCCTCGTCGCGTTGTTCGCCGGTACCGAGGACGGCTACGGCTGGCGGCTGGTGGCTACGGCGCTGTTCGGGCTGGCCGCCATCACCGACCAGGTGGACGGCTGGGTCGCGCGGCGTCACGGGTTGATCACCAACTTCGGAAAGATCGTCGATCCGATCGCGGACAAGGCTCTGATCGGTGCCGCGCTGGTGGGCCTGAGCGTGCTCGGCGAGCTGCCCTGGTGGGTGACGCTGGTCATCGCAGCGCGAGAGCTCGGTGTGACGCTGCTGCGTTTCGTCGTGATCCGGCACGGGGTGATCCCCGCGAGCAGGGGTGGCAAGGCGAAGACGACAGCCCAGATCGTGGCGCTGTTGCTGTACTTGCTGCCGCTGCCGGACGTGCTGGACCCGGTGAGCTGGGTGGCCATGGGCATCGCCGTGGTGCTCACCGTGCTGACCGGCCTCGACTACGTGGTCCGCGCGGTGCGGCTGCGCTCGCGGGCGCGGCACGGCGACGACCCGACAGCGGTGGACGAGTAGTCGCCGATGGCAGGCATGAGCGAGCCGTGTTCCGGCGACCGCGAGACGGCCGACGTGATCGCGCGCCTGTGTGATCTCGGACACACCGTCGCCACCGCTGAGTCGATCACCGGGGGTGGCGTATGCGCGCAGCTCACCTCGGTGGCGGGCTCGAGTGCGGCGGTCCGTGGCGGGCTGGTCGTGTACGCCACCGAGCTGAAACGAACGCTGGCAGGCGTCGACGCCGAGCTTCTCGAGAGGTACGGCACCGTGCACCCGCGGATCGCGCTCGCGCTGGCCACCGGCGCCAGGCAACGCTGCGGGGCGGACTGGGGTGTCGGTGTCACCGGTGTCGCGGGTCCGGGCCCGCACGAGGGTGTGCCGAGTGGCAGCGTGTACCTCGGCGTCGCCGGGCCGGGGGTGTACACCTACCGCTCGCTGTCATCCGCGCACGACCGCGCGGGGGTTCGCTCCGACGCCGTGCGAGCGGCCGTCGGGGTGCTGCGGGAACAACTGGCCTGAACTGTGCGTTCGCCCTGGGCGGAAGCATTGGCCGAGGTATGCGGCGCTCGGTTCACTGTAGGTAGTGTTGGCGTCGTATGCGTCGCCGGAAGGGAGGCCCGCGATGACCGTGCTGTTGCGCGAGGCGATCGGTGATCGCCTTCGCCATGCCCGCACCAACCAGCATCGTTCGTTGCGGGAGATCTCGCACTCCGCACGGGTGAGCCTGGGATACCTGTCCGAGGTCGAACGGGGGCAGAAGGAAGCCTCCAGCGAGTTGCTCGCGGCTATCTGCACGGCGCTCGACCTCCCGCTCGCCGACCTGTTGCACACCGTGGCCTCGGACGTGTCCGTGCTGGACTCGATGGCGATCGACGGTGCCGAGATCGAGAGTGCCGAGATGGACGGTGCCGAGACGGGCCGCGCGCACGCCGAGGAGCACGGGGCGCGTGGTGGCGACGGCACCGACTTCTCGCTGTCCGCCGGCGCGCAGGGTCCCGCGCTGAGGTCGACGATTCACGGTTCCGGAGTGGCGCCCGTCGTCGTGTAGGTCGTGTCTCTCAATCCCACTTACCTGCTGCGCGGGGCCAGCGCGGCGGCTGGCGGCGTTCTCGACCGTGCTCGTCCCTACCGGGTGAAAACCACTACCGGCGGCTCCTCGGTCTTGCCAGCCACCACGCTGATCCCCGCTCGGGACTGAGGGGATTAAGAGACACGACCTAGCCGCGCCGCGACCGTCGGGGGCAAGATCAGGGTATGCCCGGAAATATCCCGGGGTGATCTGGAACGCGGCATCGTGACCTGACACGATGGAAAGAGACCCGGCGGGTCGTGTACGGCTGGCCTCGGGCAGGCCATTCCGGCGCCGTGGGCGGTTGTGGCCGCCCGACTGTGGGTGCGACGCCGTGTAAGCCGGTGGCGGGCCCACACCCAGCAGCGACGAGGGAACCGGGTCGGGACAGACCGGCAGACATGAAGGCAGGCGGAGGAGATGGCCAACCCGTTCGTGAAGTTCTGGAAGTACCTCATGGCCGCGTTCTCGGCGAAGGTGGATGAGAACGCCGATCCGAAGGTACAGATCCAGCAGGCCATCGAGGAGGCCCAGAGCAATCACCAGGCGCTCTCGCAGCAGGCCGCCTCGGTGATCGGCAACCAGCGCCAGCTGGAGATGAAGTTGAACCGCCAGCTCGCCGAGGTCGAGAAGCTGCAGTCGTCGACACGGCAGGCACTGACGTTGGCCGAGGAGGCCCGCGGGCGGGGCGACGAGGAGAAGGCGAAGGAGTACGAGAACGCGGCCGAGGGTTTCGCGGCCCAGCTCGTCACCGCCGAGCAGGGCATCGAGGACCTCAAGACGTTGCACGACGAGGCGTTGCAGGCCGCGAACCAGGCCAAGCAGGCCGTGGAACGCAACCAGCACGCGCTGCAGCAGAAGCTCGCGGAACGCACCAAGCTGCTGTCCCAGCTCGAGCAGGCGAAGATGCAGGAGCAGGTCTCTGCCTCGCTGAACCAGATGACCCAGCTGGCAGCGCCGAGCAACACGCCCTCGCTGGACGAGGTGCGCGAGAAGATCGAGTCCCGGTACTCGACCGCGCTCGGCTCGGCCGAGCTCGCGCAGAACTCGACGCAGGGGCGCATGATGGAGGTGGAGCAGGCGACCACGCAGCTGGCCGGGCACAGCAGGCTGGAGCAGATCCGCGCCTCGATGCACGGCGGGTCCGAGCAGGGGCAGGTCTCTTCCGGTCAGGACGCTCCGGCCTCGATCGAGTCGGGCGCGGGCTCGTCGAGCGGGGACTCGACGCAGGCGGGCTCGAGTGTGCAGGACGAGATCCGTAAGCGAGTCGAGGCCGAGCAGCAGAACCAGTCCTGAATCGGGGCGTAGCGATGTCGGGTGAGGACCGGATGGCCGGCGAGCCCCCGGGCGGGGGCCGGGCCGTCGGCTCACCCCACCCCGCGGGCCCGGACGGTTCGACACCGGCGCAGGGGCGTTCGGCTCGGCCGGTGATCGCCGACATCCGGGACTCCCTCGCGCGGTGGAACGACCCCGCCGCACGGCACGCTCGCCGGGAGCGGCGAGCCTCGCGGGGGCTCGGGGTATGGACCGTCGTCGCGCTGCTGTGCGCGCTGGCTTCGGTCGTGGCCGTGCTGAATGCCGCCCAGGTGACCGTGGCCGCCTTCCTGGCCATGGCGGGGACGATCGTCTCCGGGGCCCTCGCCGTGCGTTCCGGAGCGCGACTGCGGAGCCTGCGGGCCTCGCCCGCGCGCTCGGCCGGTGCGCACGCGGCGCTGCCGCCTGCCGAATCGGCGGCGTACGAGCCGATGCGCAGGCTCGCGCGTGCGGAGTCCTCGCTCGCCGAGCTGCTGGATCAGCTGCCCCCGGGTGAGCCCGGTTCCGGCGAGGCGTTGCCGGCAGGCACGGTGGAGGGTGTGCGCGCGACGGCGGCAGACGCCGCGCAGACGTTACGCGAGCTCGCGGCCCGTATCGTGACCGTCGAGCGCGCCCGTAGTGCCGCGCCGGATTCGGAACGCGCGGCGCTGGATGCCGCGGTGCGGACCCTCATCGAGCAGCTGGAGGACGGCCTGGAGGGCTACGGGAGCCTCATCGCGGCAGCGGGTCGTGTCGTCGCCGCGACCGGTACCGGGCAGGATGCCACGCGGCAGTCGCTGGTGGAGGCTACCGACCACCTCGCGGGGCTGGCCATCGCGCTGCGTGAGCTCGGCTAGCCCTGTCCCCGGCACGGGGGTAGGGCCGCGGCCCGGGATGCCTCAGCCGTTGCGCGCGATCGCGGTGTTGATGCCGCGCACCAGGGCGGGACCCGAGTAGACGAACCCGCTGTAGAGCTGGACGAGGCTGGCTCCGGCGTCCAGCATGCGTAGCGCGTCGTCCGGGTCGGCGATGCCGCCGACACCGATGATGGGTACCTCGCCGGCGGACTGGTGGTGCAGGAAGCGCACGACCTCCCGTGCGCGGGCGGCCAGCGGCGCTCCGGACAGCCCGCCGGGCTCGGCACCGGTCCGTGTCTCGGCCGGGTGCAGGCCGTCGCGCGCCAGGGTGGTGTTCGTGGCGATGAGGCCGGCAACGCCGTGCTCGGAGCAGACATCGAGCAGCTCGGCGAGCGCGTCCTCCGTCAGGTCCGGGGCGACCTTGACCAGCACGGGGGTGCGTTGCCTGTCGCCGGGTCGTGCCAGCCTGCCTGCTTCGGCGTTCAGCTCGCCGAGCAGCTCGGCGAGCGCGCCCCTGTCCTGCAGCCGCCGCAGACCGGGCGTGTTGGGCGAGCTGACGTTCACGGCGATGTAGTCCGCGTACCGGTGCAGCGCGCGCAGGGACGCCGTGTAGTCCCGCACGGCACCGTCCAGGTCGGCGGCCTTGGACTTGCCGATGCTGATACCGAGCGGCACCGCGGGCTTACCGGAGGTGGCCAACCGCTCGGCGAGCGCCTCGGCTCCCGCGTTGTTGAACCCCATGCGGTTGATCACTGCCCCGCTGCGGGGCAACTGGAACAGTCGCGGCCTCGGGTTGCCCGGCTGCGCGCGGCCGGTGACGGTACCGACCTCGACGAACCCGAACCCCAGGGCGGGCCAGGCGTGCAGCGCACGGCCGTCCTTGTCCATGCCGGCGGCGAGCCCGACCGGGTTCGGGAAGCGCATCCCGCACACGGTCACGGGCGCGTCCACGGCATAGACACGGCGCAGCCCGGCCAGTACAGGGGAGATCTTGCTCAGCCCGGCGAGTACCGCGAGGGTGCGGTCGTGCACGACCTCGGGGTCCCTGCCTGCGAGCTGGTACAGCGCGGGGCGGATGAGCGACCGGAACAGCACGCCGTCCATCATGCCGATGCCGAGCCGGTGCCGGTTCTGTCGGCCCCCTCCTGGTCGGCGCCGGCGCCGTCGGAACCGGGCCGGACGGCATCGGTACCGGCGTCGTCGGCCTCGGAGCCGTCGGCCTCGGAGCCGTCGACTTCGGCGCCGTCGATCTCGGCGGAGTCGCCCTCGCCCGATGGCGGCTGGAGATGGTGCCTGCCTCGCCGGGAGGAACGGAGTATCCGTGCCAGCACCAGGTTGAAAGCCAGAGCGATCTCCCGCCCGCCCGGCGTCTGCCATTCGTGGATCGCGGTGCACGCACCGGATGCCTGCTGCACCGCGAGCCTGTCGGGCAGGGCGACCGGCATCACAAGGGGGCCGAAGCCTTCACGGAGTTCCTGGATGCGGTAGTGGTGCTCCTGGGAGCGGTTGCGGAACTTGTTGACAAGGACACCCAGCGCGCGCAGCTCCGGGTTGTGCTCGGTACGGGTGTTCTCGATCGCCTCGAAGGCCCTGCGCGCACCCGATACGGCATACATGGTGGGCTCGGTGACCAGCAGCGCTCCGTGCGAGGCCGTCAGTGCCGACCGGGTGAGCCTGCCGAGTGACGGCGGGCAGTCCAGGATGATCAGGTCGTACTGCCGTTCGAGCGGTGAGTTCTCCAGCACCGCCAGTGCCCGAGCCAGGCTGCCGAGGGTGCGCGCGTTCGGTGACGGTTCGTTGAGCGCCTCGATGTCCTCCGAGCCTGCGAGGACGTCGAGGTCCTCGCTCCACGCGCTGGTGGTGATCGCCTGCTGCAACACGGGCGGCCGCGGGGTGGCGAGGACATCGGCCAGGGTATAGGCGACGTCACGCGGGTCGAGCGTCGCGGTGGCATTGCACTGCGGGTCGAGATCGACGACGAGGGCGCGGCTACCCCTGCGGAGCGCGGCCGAGGCGAGCCCCAATGCCACGGTCGTCTTCCCGACACCGCCCTTCAGGCTGAGTACCGCCACGGTCTGCACGGTGACGAGCGTATCCGTTCCTGGGCGTACGCACCGCCCGTGGTGGCACATCTGGCACGGTGATTCGGGATCGACCGCGGTGACAGGCCGGTGACCTCCATGTGGTCGACGCGCTGTCCGGGATGTCACGCGTTTCGCCGCACGGCATGACACGATCGACGCAATGACCCGGGAGGCCGGGTGGTAACCGGCATGTACACGAGATACCGGGCGCGGCGAGGTGTGGGTGCCTCGGATGCGCGTACCGTCCACAGGAACAGGTAACGGTGAGAGGCCATGCGAAACGAGACCTCGACTGCATTCGGAACGAGCGCCGTCGGGCACGCCCTCGAGGCGGAGCTCGACCGGGCGCGTGCCCGGGGGCGTACCGAGCCCCTCGTCGTCGACGTGGGTGGCGGCAGCGGCGGGTGGGCCGTTCCGCTCGCCCTGCAGGGGTGCGTGATCACGGTGGTCGAGCCGAACCCGAACGCGATCGCGACCTTGCAGCGGCGTGCCGAGGAAGTCGGCGTGCGTGACCGGATCACGGTCGTGGCGAACGACTCGGACGCGCTCGCCGAGGAGGTCCCGCCCGGTAGCGCCGACCTGGTGCTGGCGCACGGCCTGCTCGAGGTCGTCGACGACCCCGCGGCCACACTGGCGGCCGTGGCCGAGACCGTGTCCGCGGCGGGTGCCGTCTCGGTGCTGGTGGCCAACAAGTACGCGGCGGTCCTGCATCGGGCGCTGGCAGGCAAGTTCGGCGAGGCACGCGAGCTGCAGGCGTCGGCGACCGGGGTGCTTGCCGACGACGGGGACGCCGTGCAGCGGCGGTTCGACGTCGACGGGTTGCGTGAGCTGCACCGCTCGGCAGGCCTGGACATCGTGCTGCTGCAGGGTGAGGGTGTGGTGTCCGACTCGGCACACGACTCGGCCGACGTCGAGCTCGCCGAGTTCGAACGCGCCGCGGCCGCTTCCCCGCCGCTGCGCGACATCGCGAGCAGGCTCCACGTTGTCGCTCGCCGCGCGGCCGGATCGCGGGGAGAATGAACGCGGGGTGAGCAGATGGGCCGGAGCTCGGAGCTGCACGGGCGGTCGTCCCGTTTCCGCCTGCCGCGGGGAGCCGACGATGCCGGACCGCTCCCGGACGACACCGGATGCGGCGTGCTGCATGTCGATATGGACGCCTTCTTCGCTGCAGTCGAGCTGCGCGCGCGTCCGGAGCTTGTCGCGGAGCCGGTCGTGGTGGCCGGTGCGAGCCAGCGTTCGGTGGTGATGTCGGCGAACTACCCGGCCCGCGAGTACGGGATCCGGTCGGCGATGCCGGTCGCGCAGGCCCGCAGGTTGTGCCCGCGCGCGACCTTCCTGACGCCGACCCGCGGCGCCTACAGTGCGGTCTCGGCCGGGGTGATGGACGTGTTCCGGGAGGTCACCCCGCAGGTCGAGCCGCTGAGCCTCGATGAGGCGTTTCTCGACGTCAGTGGTGCGCTACGCAGGCTGAACAGCACGCCCGCCGGGATCGCGGCCGACATCCGCGCGCGGGTCGTCGCCGAGTTCGGGATCACCTGCTCGGTCGGGATCGCTCCGGTGAAGTTCCTGGCGAAGCTGGCCTCGGGGTTGGCCAAGCCGGACGGAATGGTCGTCGTGCCGCGTTCCGAGGTGTTCGACTTCTTGCATCCGCTGCCGGTCTCGGCGCTGTGGGGGGTCGGTGGGCGCACCCGCGCCGCGCTGGAACGGGCGGGTATCAGCACGATCGGCGATGTGGCGGCGACTCCCGTCTCGCGGCTGAAGCGGGCGGTCGGGGTCGCCGCTGCCGAGCAGATGCACGCGCTCGCGTCGGGGCACGACCCCCGGCCCGTGACGCCGGACTCGGTGGAGAAGTCCTTCGGGGCGGAGCACACGTTCGACACCGATCAGGACGATCCGGAGGTGCTGTCCCGCGAGCTGCTGCGCCTGTCGGAGAAAGTCGCCGCGGGGATACGTGCCAAGGGGATCCGCGCGAGAACGGTGAGTATCAAGGTGCGGTTCGCGGACTTCACCACGATCACTCGATCGCGTTCGTTGGTGGAGCCGACCGACGTCTCGCGGGAGATCCACGGCTGCGCTCGAACGCTGTTCACCCAGCACACCCCGTCGAATGCCCTGGTGAGGCTGCTGGGAGTGCGTGTGGAGGGGCTGGTGAGCGAGGACGAGGGCGAACAGTTAAGCTTCACCGGCGATGTGCCGCGGTGGCGGGATGCCGAGGTCGCCGCCGACGGCGCACGATCCAGGTTCGGTGCGACGGCGGTGTATCCGGCGTCCTTGTTGCCACCGGAGGAGAGTTCCGAGGGATCCGGCTGACCCGCCGTGGGGGGCTGCCACGCTCGGTACGAAATCTACACACGTGTAATGCCGGCTAGGGTAGTCGCGTACGCCAGGTGCTCGTATCCTGGAGAGTGACACCAGGCAGTGCTGGTGAATGACAGGATCCGTCGAGTTGCGCCGCGCGGCGTGCGCGACATGCTGCGGGAGGTTGAGGACACATGCCACTCTCCGAGCATGAGCAGCGTATGCTCGAACAGATCGAGCAGGCCCTGTATGACGAGGATCCGAAGTTCGCTTCGAGCGTGCGCGGAAACCGGATGCAGCGGCCGAACCGCCGTAAGCGGATCCTCGGAGTCGCGCTCTTCCTCGTCGGTGCGGCGCTACTGCCGGTCGGTGTCATGCTCGATCTCCGTCTCGCCGAGGTGCCGTACCTGAGCGTGTTCGGCTTCCTGATGATGTTCGTCGGCGTGGTGGTGGCACTGGCCTCCCTGCGTACTCCCCAGGTCGCGCCCGACGACGGCGCGGACGGCAAGGACGAGGGCAAGTCCAAGTCCTCGCGTGGCTCGTTCGCCCAGCGCATGGAGCAGCGCTTCAAGCACCGGTTCGACGACCGCTGACCCCTCGACCGACCACCACCGAGCGAGGCCGGCACGGGCAGGAGGACCCTGGCCGGGAAACCGATGCCCTAGAAGCCGATCACCGACCGCGGGAACAACCGGCTGACCACGTCCACCGGAGCGGTGCTCGCCAGGCTCGCCCGCAACCGTTCGAACGCCACCGCGAGGTCGGTACCCGGCTCACCGGCCGGGCCGTACCAGGACCGTTCCAGGCACGTCACGACCGCGCGTAGCTGCTGCCGACCGTCGGCTCCGAGACGACCGCTGTCGCTCATCCGCAGGGCCGCGTCCCGTACGGTGTCCGCGATCCCGATCGGGATACGGCGGTCGGCGCACTCCGCGATCAGCTCCTGCCACGCGGCGTGCGCGGCGTCGGCCCGCCTGCTCAGTATGGTGTGTAGTCTGCGCCTGCGACCGACCTCGCGGAGCAACCACGGCGCGACGGCTCCGCCCGCGAGCACAGCCACGATCCAGGCGAGCCAGCCGGACAGCTGCCAGCTCAGCATGGCCAGACCGAGGACACCGCAGGCTGCCGCTCCGACGGGAAGCCACGGCGCGGCAACGGAGAGGTACCGGGCACGGGGGCGGTCCCCGGCCGGCAGGCGGCGCAGTCTGGCTGTGCCGCGTGCCGCGAGGACCGCGGCACAGCCGAGTACTGTGGCCAGTGCCAGCGCCACCCCGGCGAGCCATTGTGACCAGGACGGCGGCGCTCCCGTCGGGAGGGAGCCCGTGGTGACCCGGTTGCCCGCGGTCGAGCTGTCCTCGGGTGGCGCGGCCGCCTGGTCGTCGGTGTTCCCGTCGCGGTCCTGCGGTCCCTGCGCCGCGGCGTCGTCCTCCTGGCCCGGCGAGTCCCGCTCGCCCTCCAGGTACGGGGGCGTGGTGCTGCGGCCGTCGTCCAGTGGGGTCGGGTCGAACGGCATCCACCCCTGCCGCTCACCGAAGTACACCTCGACCCAGGCGTGCGCGTCCCGCGAGGTGATGGAGCGGTGCTCGCCCTGCTTCTCGCCGGAGGTGAACCCGACGGCGACCCGGGCGGGGATGTCGATGGCGCGCAGCATGACTGCCATGGATGAGGCGAACTGCTCGCAGAAACCGGTCCTGCCGAACAGCACGAAGTCGGCGAGCGCGTCGTCCGCGGCTTCCTCGGAGGGCGGTGCCGTGCTGGTGTCGTAGGTGAAGCGGCCGTCCTCGGTGAAGTACCGCCACAGAGCCGCGGCCTTGTCGAACGTCGATTCCTCGCCGGCGGTGACCTCCTCGGCGAGCTCGGCGACGCGCGGGTCCACGTCGTCGACCTCGGTGTAGACGCTCGCGGGAGCTCCGGGATCCGGCTCGGCCGCGCGCAGCTCGGCCGGCCGGGCTTCGCGCAGCGAGGTCGTGATCGAGTAGGTCGGCGGGCGTTGCCGGTGCTCGCTGAACACCGTGCCGCTCATCGTGTCGTAGTGCCACCGGTCGTCGATCCCGTCGATGGTGCGTGGCTGACCGTAGACCGGGAGCCACACGTCCTCCCACCCGACCGGCTGAATGGTGATCTCGGTGTCCGGGTCGCTGCTGTCCGCTCCGGGGACGGGCAGGGGCTCGGTGGCGGGAAGGCCGGCAGGCAGCGAGTCCCGGTCGGCGAGGGACCAGCCTTCGTCCGGGCGATAGGTGTCCAATGTGAACGCGCGCATGAGCTGCCTGTCGTCCTCGAGCCCGCGCACGCGGAACATCTCCCGCTCCTCGTCGTGGTTGAGCATGCCGCGCAACGACGTGAACGGGGTGATCCCCATCCCGGAGGACACGCCGCCCTGCTCGTCCGAGCCGCTGGGAAGCTGGCCGACCGTGCCGATGGAGGTGAAGGTGACCCCGGCGACGAGCCCGAGCACCACGGCGAGAGACATCAGCGTCGCAGGTACCGGTGCTGCCGTGGCGACGGCCTCGCGTGCGGACCTGCGGTGGTGGACGGTCTGCCATCTCCGGTGACTGCCGTGCACCGTGATCAGGGCCGCGAAGGCCGTCGCGCCGAGCACGAACGACCACCACGGCAGCATCTCGGCCGACAGCGACGCCGGGATGGCGTAGATGCACAGCAGTGCGAGACCGGCCGCGGCGGGCGTCTTCGCCGGGACGGCGAGCGTGTCGACGAGTACCGCGACGACCCCGATCGCCAGCGTGGTCAGCAGCACGATCGGGCCGCTCGCGCCGATCGGGGGTGTGCCGGTGCGGATCTCCTCGCCTGCCGTGAGCAGCAGGGTGTGCAGCTCGTCGAGAGCGGCCGGCCCCGGGACGGCCACCGCGATGCCGTGCTCGGCGAACATCGCGGTCACCCCGAGCAACAGGACGATGAGCTGGCAGGGTCCGACGACGATGGCAGGCAACCCGAACAGGCGGGCGGCGAATCCCGTCCCGGCCACGAGAAGGACAGCCACGGCGACCGGTACCAGCCAGGACAGCCCGGCGATCACGCTGGTCAACGCGGTCGCGGATGCGATGGTGGCTGCCGCGGCGAGCCCGCTTGCCAGCAACGCGGCGCGTACCGCGGCCGGATGCCGGTGGGCCGGGCCGACGTTGCCGGGATGTGCCTCGGTCATCGTGCCCCCGCCGACAGCGGGCGTCCGGGGGTCGAGCGGCACAGTTCCGCCCAGGCACCCGGGACGGTCGTGCCGGAGTCGACCACGCATGTCGCCCATCCGGAGGCGCGGAACAGGCGCGCCGACTGCTCGGCAGGAACCGTCTCGCGGTGCTCGGCACCGGACCAGGACGGGGTGTCGAGCAGGACGGCCACGGCCGGTCCGGCACCGGTGTGCGCGCGGCACAGCTGATGCACGGCCTCGTCACCGAGGCTGCCGAGTACGGCGATGAGTGCCCCGCCTTCCGGGAGGCTCGCCCTCGCGCTGATATCGCGCTCGTGTGACTGCTGCATGGCCGCGAGCGTGTCCAGGATGAGCTCGTCGTGCTCCGGGGTGCCGCCCGATGGCACGTCCACCAGTGCCACGGTGTCCTCGGTGACCAGCCGGATCCCGTGACCGGAGCGCCGTAGTTGCAGGGTGGCGCTCGCCGCGAACGAGACGGCCCATTCCAGGCTGCTGGCGGCGCCGGTTCCCGCGTGTGCCGCGGCGCGGCGGTCCAGCAGGACCGTCGAACGTCCCTGCCGGGGTCGTTCCTCGAGCCGGACCATCAGCTCGTCACGGCGCGCAGTGGAGGGCCAGTGGACACGGCGCATGTCGTCACCGTGCCGGTACTGCCGCACGATCGAGTCCGGGTCACCCATGCCGCTCACCCGTGCGGCCGCGCCCTGGTAGTGGGACTCGTTACCGGCGCCGAACGGGAGGCCGGCGAGCTCCACGGTGCGGGGGACGACGGTCAGTGGTGAGGCCGCGAGCAGGTCGTGGTCGAGCTCGCACAACCCGAACGGGTCGGACATCGTCGCGCTCAGGTTGGTGATCCGGTGCACACCGCGCAGCGCCGGCCGTAGCGGGTAGGTCAGCTCGACGACGCGCCCCCGCGGTAGGCGTTCGACGACGAATCTCGGGCGCGAGCCGAGCTGGTAGGGGACGCCGTCGGTGAGGACAGTGTGGACGGCGGGCAGCCTGCCGGTGCGCCATAGCCGCAACCGCACCGCGCATTCGGCTCCCACGGGGATCCTGTCCGGGCGCACGAGCCGTTCGGCGCGGATCCGTACACGTGGCAGTGCCAGGAACAGCACGGCCAGCAGGGGCAGCGCGATGATGAACGTCGCTACGCGCAGCAGTTCCCGCTCGTTGAGCACCCACGCGCACACGGCAGCGGCGACGCCTGCGGCGAGCAGGCACCGTCCGCGCGTGGTCAGTCCCAGCAGCGCACGGGCGCTCGCGCGGAGGTACTGTCGCAGCGTCGCGAACACGGTCATCGCGCTCCGCGCGGTACGGGCACGCGCTGCAGCACGGCGCGGACGACGTCGACGTCGGTCTGCCGGGACGCCTGTGCCTCGGTCGTGAGCACGAGCCGATGCGCCAGCACCGGTATGACCACCGCGTGGATGTCGTCGGGAACGACGTACTCGCGGCCGGACAGCGCGGCTTGCGCGCGGGCGGCGCGCACCAGGTGCAGCGTCGCGCGGGGAGAGGCACCGAGACGGACCTCGGCCGCGTTCCGGGTGGCGGTGATCAGTTCCACCGCGTACTGGCGCAGCTCGGCCGCGATGTGCACGCGCCGCACGGTCTCCGCCATCGCCTGTACGTGACGGGCGTCCGAGACCGGCTGCAGATCACCGAGCGGGTCGTGCCCCGCGTGTTCGTCGATCATGGCCAGTTCGGCCTGCTGGTCCGGGTAGCCGATGGACACGCGAGCGCTGAACCGGTCCCGCTGGGCCTCCGGTAGCGCGTAGGTGCCTTCCATCTCGACCGGGTTCTGGGTCGCGATGACCATGAACGGGCGGTCGAGGTGGTAGGTGGTCGTGTCCACCGTGGCCTGGTGCTCCTCCATGCACTCCAGCAGCGCCGACTGAGTCTTCGGGGAGGCACGGTTGATCTCGTCTCCGACCACGATGTTGGCGAACACCGGCCCCGGCCGGAACTCGAACTGGCTGGTCTCCCTGTTGTAGATGGACACGCCGGTGATGTCGCTCGGCAGCAGGTCCGGGGTGAACTGGACCCTGCTGACCGGGCAGTCGATGGACCGCGCGAGCGCCTTGGCCAGGGAGGTCTTGCCGACCCCGGGGACGTCCTCGACCAGCAGGTGCCCCTCGGACAGCAGCGTCACCATCGCGATGCGCACCACCTCGGACTTGCCGACGAGGACCCGCTCGATGTTGTTGGCGATCTTGGCGACGGTCTCGTGCAGCTCGGCGAACCCGGCGACGTGGTGGTCGGCACGGGCACCCGTGGCGGCGTCGTGCGGGGTGTGCGTGGGAACCCGCTCCTGGCGGGTCGCGGTCGCCGCGTGTGCTCCGTTGGACGCCGTCGCGCCGTTCGAGTGTGGCTGCGCCACCGAGCTCGGGCTCGTGGTCGATGCCAGCGATGAGGACTGGGCTCGTGACGTCACGCAACCTCCAGGTGACCAACACCGGTGCGGTGATTGTGGTTCAGCACGTACGGGCGACCTAACGAGAGCTCATTCTCGCTTCCGCATGCCGCGGCGACGACCCCCGTCCCCATGAGTGTGTCAGACCGTTGTCGGGTTCGCCGAGCCCTGCGGCCGTCGGTAGCGGGCAGGCCAGAGCTCCCCACCGTCCCCCACTCCCGGGCGAGCGTCGTGCCCGGCGCCGTCCCGCAAGCGTGTTCCGTGCCGTTCAGGCGTTTCGTGAAGCCCGTGCGCCCCGTGCACGCGCGGGACTTTCTGTCAAGGCGACGGAGCCGCCGCGCGATGCTCCCCACTGCCTCCCACGTCGCAATAGTCCCTGTGAGCTGGTGAAACAGGTACACCCGTCCGCGCGACGCGGGCCTTTCCACGTTGACTGTGGTGGCTCGTGGGGTATGGTGGTGATCAGTGGGGCGAATGGGAGCCCTAGTGACCGATCCTTCAGGGCGCGGATCGGTAGGGAGGTGGGAGCCGTGTTCCTGGGCACCCACACGCCCAAGCTCGATGACAAGGGGCGGCTGGCGCTGCCCGCGAAGTACCGGGACGACTTGGCAGGTGGGTTGATGGTCACGAAGGGGCAAGACCACTGCCTGTACGTGTTCCCCCGAGGTGAGTTCGAGCAGATGGCGCGCAAGGTGGCCGAGGCACCGTTCACGAACGAGACGGTGCGGGCCTACCAGCGCTACCTGTTCGCCGGTACGGACGAGCAACGCCCTGACGCGCAGGGTCGCATCGCCATTGCCCCTGAGCTGCGACGGTATGCCGGGCTGACCAAGGAGTGCGTGGTCATCGGCGCGATCACCAGGTTGGAGATCTGGGACGCCCAGGCCTGGCAGGACTACTTGGAGGAGCACGAGGACAGCTACGCGAAGGCGCAGGAGGAGGTGCTGCCTGGTGTGTTCTGACCGCGCCGGGCGCAGGAATACGGGCTGAGTGCCCGGGCAGCGCACCCGCACCGTCGGGGGGTGAGGGTTCGCGACCCGAGCGATTCGGTTCGCAGGCGGATGCGGTGAGGCCTCTGTCCGCTCGTATGACCCTGGTGCAACTTCCCCGGCACCAGGTTCGCGGAGGAGCGGGCGGGGACCTGACGGCATCTGCCGATCCGTCACAGCTGTCGCGAGACGCGGTATCCGAGTCAGCAAGTCGTGCCGCCTGCTCCCGAGTGGCGCGGGCGAGACGCCGGACGCAGCAGGAAGGGGGCTGCATGATGGCTACCGGCGAGACGCCGCACGAGCACGCGGACGAGCCGGGCGTGCCCGTGCACGAGCCCGTTCAGCTCGACCGCGTGCTCACACTGCTCGCCCCCGCCCTCTCCGGCCCGGATGCGGTGATGGTCGACGCGACGGTCGGACTGGGTGGTCATGCCGACGCGTTGCTGGCCGCGCACCCCGCACTGACGCTGATCGGGCTCGACCGCGACCAGGACGCGCTACGGCACTGCCGGGAACGGCTGGCCAAGTACGGCGACCGGGTGCGGCTGGCGCATGCGGTCTTCGATGCGGTCTCCGAGGTGCTCACCGAGCTCGGCATCGCGCGCGTGCAGGGAGTGTTGTTCGATCTCGGTGTCTCGTCCATGCAGCTCGACCAGCACGAGCGGGGCTTCAGCTACGCCCGCGACGCGGAGCTGGACATGCGCATGAACCCCGGTACGGGCCCGACGGCCGCGGACGTGCTCAATACGTACTCGGTGGGGGAGCTGGCCAGGATCTTGCGCTCGTACGGAGAGGAGCGGTTCGCGCACCGGATCGCCAAGGCGGTGGTCTCCGCGCGGCAGAAGGAACCGTTCACCACCAGCGCGCGTCTGGTGCGCCTGCTCACCGAGGCCGTGCCAGCCGCGAGCAGGCGCACGGGTGGGCACCCCGCGAAACGCACGTTCCAGGCGCTGCGCATCGAGGTCAACGGTGAGCTGGACGCGCTGCGCGCGGCGTTGCCTGCCGCGCTGGATCGGCTCGCGGTCGGCGGCCGGTTCGTCGCGCTGTCCTACCACTCGCTCGAGGACCGCATGGTCAAGAAGGCCCTTGTGGAGCGGGCGAAGTCGCGCACACCGGAGGGGCTTCCGGTGGAGCTCGCCGGGCACGGCCCGCAGCTGCGCCTGCTCACCCGGGGTGCGGAGCAGGCTTCGGAGGACGAGGTCGAACGCAACCCACGGTCGGGCTCCGTGCGCTTACGCGCGGCGGAGCGGATCGCTGAGGCGGCATGAGCAGGTATCGGGAGGTGGTCTCGTGACAGCACCGGCACGGTCCCGTGCACGCACCAGCGACACCCGACGGAAGAGCAGGAAGGGGAACGCGGGCGGCTCGGCGAGGCGGTCGACGCAGCGTGCCGGCACGCGTACCCGCGCGGGTGCGCGCACCGGACGTCGCGCCACCGCGCCGCGCACGACGGCGCCGCGCAGCACGGCGAAGTCGGCGACGAGCGCCCCGGCGTCGAAACGCGGTGCCCCTGGTTCCGGCGGCCGCCGCAGTGCCGCCGAGAAGGCGTACGCGCGGCGGGCTCAGCGCTCGACCGCGCTGCTGGACAGGGGCGCGGGCGCACCCGCGATGAGCATCACGCGGCTGACCGAGCGGGGCACCGTGGTCGCGCTGCTGAAACGGTGTCTCCCGAAGTCCCGGAGCGCCTTCGTGCTCACCATGATGGGACTGCTGACGGCCGGGCTCGCGTTGACGTTGTGGCTGTCCACACAGGCCATCGCGGATTCCTACCGGCTCGAGAGCGTGCGGGCCGAGAACGCGAGTCTCGCCGAGCGCGTCGAGCGATTGCAACGTGAGGTCACCCGGCAGGAGTCCGCCGCCTCGCTCGCCGAACGCGCCCGCGAGCTGGGCATGGTGCCGTCCGGTGACCCGGCGCGCATCATCGTGGAGCCGGACGGCGAGACCCAGCTGTTCGGCGATCCCGAGGTCGTGGACTCCTCCGGGGGTGGAGCGGCTCAGCAAGGCGGGACCGGAGGACAGTGATGCGTGGCGGCAGGAGCCCCGGTGGAGCGCGCGGCCGCGGTGCGCGGAGCGGCCGCGGCAAGGACGCGCCGAGGAAGGTGACGACCAAGCGGGTCGGCGGTACGCGCTCGCGGTCGCGCCGTGTCCCGCTGCGACGTCGCGTCGGTTCGGGTGCGTCCCGGGTGGGGAGCATGGGCCGCTTCCAGGGGGTGAGCATCCTCCTGGTCGTCGTGCTCAGCCTCGCGGGTCTGAAGTTGGTACACGTGCAGGCCTTCGAGGCCGAGGCGCTTTCCGAGCGGGCCGAGCGTCAGCGCACCACCGTGATGGACATTCCGGCGGAGCGGGGTGCGATCTACGACAGGGACGGAATCGAGCTCGCCTTCAGCGTCGAGACGCGAACGCTACAGGTCAACCTCCGGAACATGCGGCGGGAATGGACCGAGCATCTCAGGGACAACCCTGATTCCGATATGGACTTCGACGCGCGTATCGAGGAGATCTCGGAGTTCATCGCCGAGCAGGTACCGGAGCTGACATCCGAGGAGGATCTGCTCGCCCGGTTCCGCAAGCCCGCCGACTTCACCTACCTCGTCGACAAGGTCCCGCCATCGGTCGCCGACGAGATCACCGAACGCTACCCGGAGATCGCCGAGGAGAAGCGGGCCTACCGGGAGTACCCGGGCGGTCGTCTCGGTTCGAACGTGATCGGGTACGCCAACTGGCGCATGGAGGACGAGGACGTCTCCAAGCACAACCTGCGCGGGCTGGTCGGGTTGGAGAGCGCGCGGGACAACGACCTCGCGGGCCAGCCCGGCCAGCAGGTCGTGGATACCCGGCAGGGTGATCGTGCGGTGGTGATCCCCGGGAGCGAGCGGGACGTGCGGCCGGCCGTCCGTGGATCGGACCTGCACCTGACCCTGGACTCCGATGTGCAGCACGACCTGCAGCAGCGACTGTCCGACTACGTCTCGCGTACGAAAGCCGACGGTGGCAGCGCGGTCATCATGGACGCCGAGACGGCCGAGGTGTACGCACTGGCCAACGACTCCACCTTCGACCCCAACGACTTCGGCAACGTCAGCAAGGACCAGCTGCGCAACGATGCGGTGACCTCACCGTTCGAACCGGGGTCGGTCAACAAGGTCGTCACAGCCGCGGCCGCGATCGAGCACGGCATCACCGACCCGGACGACGTCCATTCGGTCCCCGGGTCGATCCGGGTCGCCGATCACACGGTGCGGGACGCGTGGTCGCACGGCACGCTCGGCATGACCACGACGGGGATCTTCGCGAAGTCGTCCAACGTCGGGACGCTGCTGCTCGCCCGCGAGCTCGGCCCGGACGTGTTCGCCGAGACCGTGGAACGTTTCGGTCTGGGGCAGCGGACCGGGATCGGCCTGCCGGGGGAGAGCGCCGGTTACGTGCCACCGCGCGAGCAGTGGTCCGGCACCACCTTCGGCAACTTGCCGATCGGTCAGGGCCTGTCCATGACGGTCGTGCAGATGGCGGGTATGTACCAGGCCATGGCCAACGACGGTGTCCGTGTGGAACCGAGCATCGTGCGGGCCACCGAGAAGCCGGACGGCTCGCGCGTGCCGGAACCGGATCCGGAGACCAGCCGGGTCGTCAGCGCGGACACCGCCGAGACGGTGGTGGACATGCTGCGTGCCACGGTCCAGGAAGGCGACGGTCAGAACAGCGGTACGGCACCGAAGGCGGACATCGACGGCTACCAGATCTCCGGCAAGACGGGTTCGGCGCAACAGATCGACCCGGCGACCGGCTCCTACTCGGACTCGAAGTACAACATCAACTTCGCCGGTATCGTCCCCGCGGACGACCCCCAGTTCGTGATCGCGATCATGCTGGACGCGCCGGACACGACGTTGCCGGAGGGTAGCTCCGCGGCACCGCTGTTCCGGGAAGTGGCCTCATACCTGGTGCAGCGCCACCAGATCCCGCTGTCCCGCGAGGAATCGCCGGTGGTTCCTCTCGTGGTCGAGTGAGAGCGCTAGGCTGCGTAGCTATGTCAGCGCGACCGTTACCCGAGATCGTGGAAGCAGGATGGGCGGAGGCGCTCGCTCCGGTGGCCGACCGTATCGCGGCGATGGGCGAGTTCCTGCGTACCGAGATCGCGCAGGGACGCGAGTACCTCCCGGCGGGGGAGAACGTGCTCCGGGCGTTCCAGCAGCCGTTCGAGGACGTGCGCGTACTGATCGTCGGCCAGGATCCGTACCCGACGCCAGGCCATCCGGTGGGACTGTCCTTCTCTGTCGCGCCGGATGTCCGGCCCCTGCCGAAGAGCCTGGTCAACATCTTCCAGGAGTACCGCGACGATCTGGGCCACCCGATGCCGAGCACGGGCGATCTCTCGCCGTGGTCCGAGCGGGGCGTGTTGCTGCTGAACAGGGCGTTGACGGTGCGTGCGGGCAAACCGAACTCGCACCAGGGCAAGGGCTGGGAGGAAGTCACCGAGCAGGCCATCCGGGCGCTCGCCGCCCGGGACAAGCCGCTGGTGGCGATCCTGTGGGGGCGCAATGCCCGCAACCTGAAGCCGTTGCTCCAGCAGGAGTCGAGTGCGGTCAGGTGCGTCGAGTCGCCGCACCCGAGCCCGATGTCCGCGCACTACGGCTTCTTCGGTTCCCGCCCGTTCAGCCGGACGAACGCGCTGCTCGAGGAGCAGGGTGCCGATCCTCTCGACTGGAAGCTGCCGTAGCGTCCGCTGCCGACGAGTGCGGTGGCGTCCCCGCCGACCGCGTCGCCGGTGCGGCGCAGGTCCACTGTGTCCTGAACAGGTGCCTGTCGAGCAGTAGGTTCGGACGCATCCGCGCTCCATCCGTCGAGGCCGTCGTACGCGGCGACACGTGTCGCAGCACCCCATGCCGTGCGGCACGGTGCCACGTGAGCGTGACATCCGAACGCGCGTCACGTATCCGCCCGACGAACGGTAGGTGACGAGCTCCGTGCGTCGCGCTGTGCTTCGCCGGCCACCGGCTCAGAAGGGTGGGTCGCCGGGTGGGTCGGTGCCGCTGGGTTCGGGTGGTGCGGCTGGTGGGTGTTGTTGTGTGGTGTAGCGGCGTCCGGTGGGGGTGGTGATGGTGCTGGTGTCGCTGGTGGGGTTGTGGTGGAGGGTCCAGTGGGGGTGGTCTTTGAGTCGGTGGTGCCAGCGGCATTTGGCGCCGCCGTTGGTGTGGGCAGTGGTGCCGTTCTGGCCGCGTCCCCATCCGCGGAGGTGGTCGTAGTCGCTGTGGTGGGCGGGCCGGTGGCAGCCGGGTGTGGTGCATTCGGCGTCGCGCACGGCGATGAGGTCGCGGATGGCGGTGGTGGGCCGGTAGCGCTTGCGGCCGACGTCGAGGACGGCGCTGCTGGCGGGGTCGGTGAGCACCTTGCGCCACACACTGTTCTCACTACCCATGATGTGCCGGGCGATGGGTGCGGGTAGGGGTCCGTAGCCGGAGAGTTCGCACCCGGTGTCGCTGATGCCGAGGGCGGTGTCGACGGGCATGTGCAGGTACACCGTCGCCGCCGTCTCCGGGGCGGCCACGTCGGGATCCTGCCCCAGCAGGAGGGTGGCGTGGATATCCGCGCGCAACTGCTCCAGGGTGCGCTCATCACCCCGGTGGCGGGCGCGGTGGGCCATCGCGTCGATCCGCGCGTAGGCCGAGGCCGCCACCTCGGCGGGTAGGTCCGCCGCCAGGGTGG
>NZ_JACCKD010000003.1 GCF_013450155.1 Haloechinothrix aidingensis | reverse complement strand
GGCACGAGGCGGCCCTGGCCGAGTACTCCTGGCCACACCATGCCCGCCACTTCGTCGCCAGCCTGGAACAATGGGCGAACTGTGGACAGACGGTCGCCGGGTAGCCACCGGTACGTCCCGGAGGAGAGCATGCTTGTGTCCCCATGCACCATGCTCACGGCGTCCATTGCGGACGGTCGCCCGCGCACCGTGTTGCGCGGGCCGCAGCCCACGGACGGGCAGGATGTGTGGGAACTGGCGCGGGAAGCGGGAACCCTCGACCTCAACTCCCCCGGCTTCTACACACTGTGGTGCCGCGACTTCGCGAGCACCACGGTTCTCGCCGAGGACAGCTATGGTCTCTGCGGGTTCCTGCTGGCCTACACCAAATCGGCCGGCCCGGACACGCTGTTCGTCGTCCAGGCCGCAGTGGATTCGCGGATGCGCGCGAGGCAGCAGTCGAACGCGGGCCGCTCTTCGGTGCCGACCTGTTCCCGCACGACCACGAACCGGAAGACCTTGTCCGTATCGGGTCCATTCCGGAACGAACGGAAGCCTGCCCGTAGCACCGAAGCGACGGGTGCGCGGCTGCCCGGCAGGCTCGCTCGGGCTAGCCACTGAGCGACCGCACCGCGCGGGGTCGCGGGACCGGAACGGAGTCCGCCGGGTGCGGCCGCATGCGCGGCGTCGCGTATCGGCTGTGGTGCAGCCACAGCCATCCGCACGGATCGCACAGCACCTCGGCGTCGGCGCTCGCATGCGGATGGGTCACGACCCACAGGCATTCCGGACAGTAAAAGCGCATAGTCAATCCCCTGCTCACCGTACGACGACTGGTCCTTGGCACCATGGTTGCTCGGATCGTGTGACAACCCGGTGCACACCGCGAGACATCTCGGTCAACATCCCCTGACACCGCGCCCGGGCCTCGTGGCCATCAGTGACGGAGCGCTGAAGCGGTGCTCACGCGCCCGATCCGGGTGAACCCGATCTTGCCACTATCCATGGGGCGTACGCTGGAGAGACGTGCCGCACAGGTATGGCCGCCGAGTTCGCCGCGTGCCGTGCGACGCGCGGCCCGGGTACGGGATCGCCCCACCTTTCATTCTCGTGCGCGGTAGCACGATCCGTCTTCACGGAGCGGGACGGGCAGCGCATAGGGAGTGAGTGGTGCATTCGTTCAATAGCTATATCGCGATCGGCGACAGCTTCACCGAAGGTCTCAACGACCGGTTGCCCGACGGCTCCTTCCTCGGCTGGGCCGACCGGCTCGCCGCCGTGCTCGCCGAGGACAAGCCGGACTTCAAGTACGCCAACATCGCGGTGCGCGGCAAGCGCCTCGACGAGATCGCCGCGGAACAGCTGCCGGTCGCTCTCGAGCTGCGCCCGGATTTCGTGGCGCTCTGCGCGGGCGGTAACGACATCCTGCTGCCGGGTATCGATGTGGACCACATGGCCACCCGGATCGACGCGATGGTCGGGCAGCTGCGCGCGGCAGGGATCGACGTGTTGCTGTTCACCTTCGCCGATACGAAGCAGATGTCGGTGATGAACCGGCTGCGCGGCAAGATCGCCATCTACAACGCCGACGTGCACGCGATCGCCGAGCGGCACGGGACCAGTATCGTGGACCTGTGGGCGATGGACGTGCTGCGCGATCCGCGCGCCTGGAGCGAGGACCGGCTGCACTTCACCGCTGAGGCGCACCGGCGCATCGCCCTGCGCACCGCGGAGGTGCTCGGGATGCGCACCGTCGAGGACTGGCGCAGGCCGCTGGGCAACGCCGACGAGGAACGCGAGGCCGAGAAGAACGACTGGATCTCCCAGCGCCGCTCCGACATCGAGTGGACGCGGGCCTACGTGCTGCCGTGGATCGGCAGGCGCATCCGCAGGGAGTCCCTCGGCGACGGCGTGCCGCCCAAGCGTCCCGAGCTCGCCCCCGTGGAGCCCGACGAAATCATCCGCGCCGAGTCACCGAACGGCCCGGCAGCCGAAGTGACCGACGGAGACTCCGCGGAGTACCGCGACGGCCACTGACCCTGCCCGCGAACCATGCCTCACCCCATGTGTTGGGCGTGTGGGCACCCCGTGTCGGGTATGCGGGCACCCCGTGTCGGGCGTTGGCGCACGACCCGGACGTGCCGAGGTCGACCTCGATGCCTGCGCAACTTTGTTAATGTAGTCAACATGACAACAAGAACATGGTAGGTTCACGACGGTTCCGAGCGGGAGGTGGCGATGTCGGACGAGTCGCTGGTCAGCGCGGCCGAGGTGGCCCGGCTGGCCGCCGTCGGCCGGGCGGCGGTGAGCAACTGGCGACGTCGGCACCCTGACTTCCCCCAGCCGGTGGACAGCAGTGAGGCGAACCCGCGTTTCAAGCGCGGCGAGGTCGAGCAGTGGCTGCGGGAGCAGGGCAAGCTCAGCGCCCCTGGCCCGGTCGAATCGGTATGGCGGGCCCTGGAGGTCGGCCGGGGCGATGCCGAGATGTCGCAGCTCGTGGCCCATGTCATCGCCTACCTGCACGGCTCCGGGACCGCGAGTGAGCTCGGCGAGCGCGTGCGCGGGCTGCTCGACGAGGTGCCGGACGACGAGCGCGCGGAGCTGGCCGAGGAGCTGTTCCACCGGTACTTCGAACGCTCCCACCGTGCCGACGTGGTGACCGCACCCGAGCTCGCGGCCCTGATGATCGAGCTGGCCGGTACGCCGGAGTCGGTGCTCGACCCGGCCTGCGGTGGCGGCGCGTTGTTGCGCGAGGCCGCGGCGCGCGGTGCGAGGGACCTCGCGGGCCAGGAGCTCAGCGAGCCGCTGACCTGCCTCGCCCGTGCCAGGGTCGAGGCGGCCGCGGAACCGGAGGCCACCGTGCGAGTCACCGCGGGCGACTCGCTGCGCGCCGACGCCTTCGGCGGACTGCGGGCCGACGCGGTGGTGTGCGACCCACCGTTCGGCTACCGCGACTGGGGATACGAGGACCTCGGCGTCGACCCACGTTGGGAGTACGGGTTCCCGGTCAAGAACGAACCCGAGCTGGCGTGGCTGCAGCATTGCCTGTTCCACGCCCGGTCCGGCGGCACAGTCGTGATGCTCGCTCCGGCCGGTGTGGCGTCCCGCCGCTCGGGCAAGGTGATCCGCCAGGCGATGGTGCGCCGTGGTGTGGTGCGTGCGGTGATCGCGTTGCCGCCCGGTTCGCTGCGGCACACCGGAATACCGGTGCACCTGTGGGTGCTGCGCGCCCCGGAGGGCGAGTCTGCCGAGCCGATCCTGCTTGTCGACGCCGGCGATGAGAAGCCGAGCAGGCGGGGCAGCGTGGACTGGTCCGCGTTGCGCGCGGCGGTGCTGCAACCCTGGCAGGACTTCTCCGCCACCGGCGAGGTCGAGACGATCCCCGGCCGTCAGGCCACAGTGGATCCGATCGGCTTTCTCGACGAGGATGTCGACCTCACCCCGGCGCGACACCTGCCGGCCCCGGTGACCGAAGTGGACGCCGCCTCACTCGACTCCGCACGGAAGCGGCTGGACGCCGCCGTCGAGCGGCTGCCCGGTCAGCTGCCCCGGGTGCGGGACAGCGGGGCAGCGTGGACACGACCCTCGGCCACGATCGGTGAGCTCGTCCGTGCGGGGGCGGTGCTGTTCCGCCAGCAGACCGGTCGGGTGGAGATGACCGACGAGCCGGGTGCGGGCGGCAGGCTGGTCCTCACCGGTCGTGACCTGGCGACGGGGACGGAACCGTCGATGCGGGCTGACGAGGAACACACCGGCGACCTGATGGAGTTGCGGGCCGGTGATGTGGTGGTGCCGACGCTTGTGGCCGGTGACGGGCGGCCTACCGCGGAGGTCGTCACCGAGACAGGTCTGCTGCTGGGGCCGAACGTGCAGCTGCTGCGCGTCGATCCGGAGCGCGTGGACGCGGACTTCCTCGCCGGGCACCTGCGTGCCGCGCGTGCCGCGCGTTCCGGCGGAGTCACGGCCTCCGGGGTGCACCGCCTGGACGTACGGCGCGTGGAGGTGCCCGTCCTCGAGATCGACGAGCAGCGGCGGCTGGGGGAGCGGTTCCGCGCGCTGCGCGCGTTCGAAAGGGAGCTGCGGTTCGCGGCCGACCGGGGAGTGGATCTCGCTCGGCGCTACACCGACGGCCTCGCGGAAGGCGTCATCGAGCCCGACCAGCAGTGACGTGTGGCCAGGAGGGTGGTGAGCGAGATGGATGACCCGGCCGCGCGCGGACATGCCGGGTACGCGGTCGTCGATCTGGAGACCACGGGGATCAATCCGGAGTGGAACGAGCGGATCGTCGAGGTCGGCGTCGTGCACGTCGCGCCGGACGGGCAGGTCGAAGGGCAGTGGGAGACACTGGTCAACCCGAACAGGGATCTCGGCCCGCAGCGGATCCACGGCATCACCGGCCGGGAGGTGCGCGAGGCGCCGACGTTCGAGCACGTAGCGGGACCGCTGTCCGAGCTACTCGCCGGCCGGGTACTCGTGGCGCACAACCTGCGCTTCGACGCCGGGTTCCTGGCCACCGAGTACCGGCGGCTGGGCGTCGAGGTTCCGGTTGGCGTGGACTACGGGTTGTGCACCATGCGACTGGCCAGAAGCTACCTGCCGGGTGCGGGCCGCAGCCTCGCCGACTGCTGCGCCGTTTTCGACATCGACAACCCCCACGAGCACCGCGCGCTCACCGATGCCACCGCCACGGCCCGGCTGCTGTCCTGCTACCTCGACCTGGACCCGGCCGCGCGGCACTGGTACGACTCGCTCGACCGGGCGGCCGGACTGTCGTGGCCACCTCTGCCGCGGTCGTCGGCCGAATGGCTGCCACGGGAGGCGGCGAGGGGGCGGCAGCGACATTTCCTCGGCAGGCTGGTGGAACACATGCCCGGCGACGAGGAACCCGAGGACCAGGCGGAGTACCTGGCGATGCTCGACCGGGTGCTGCTGGACCGGGAGATCTCCGCGCACGAGGCCGATGAGCTGGTGGCGCTCGCGGAGGGTCTCGGTATCGGCCGGCAGCTGGCGCACCGGCTGCACGCGCGCTACGTCGACCAGCTCGCCCGCGCGGCCTGGAGCGACGGTGTGATCACCGAGAACGAACGGCACGACCTGCGGACCGTGGGTTCGCTCCTGGGGATGAGCATCGACGAGGTGGACGGGATCATCGCCGAACAGCCGCCTGCCGACCCCGCGGAGCACGCCAGGGCGGTGCCGATGTTCTCGCTGGCCGAGGGGGACAAGGTGGTGTTCACCGGCGCGACGGAGCGCCCCCGCGAGCAGTGGGAGCGCGCGGCGCGCGACGCGGGCCTGGTGCCGCATCCGGCGATGACCAAGAAGGTGAAGCTCCTCGTCGCCGCCGACCCGGACAGCCTGTCCGGCAAGGCACGCAAGGCACGCCAGTACGGCATCCCGATCGTCGGTGAGGAGACCTTCGAGCGCCTGCTCGGCAGCGTGCAGTAACGGGCCCGGACCGGAGCTGCGGCTACAGGCGGTCGGCCGAGCCCGGCTTCGAGCAGTCCTCCAGCGCTCGCGCGTCGACCTCGTTCCTGCGGCCGCGTGGGTCGAGCAGCTCCGGAACCAGCGTCATGAGCGGCTGGCCCATCGTGACGAACACCCGGTCGGCATCGATCCGTTCGGTCTCCAGCGGGAACAGCTCGACGTGGCGCTGGATTCGCTCGGCCTGTGCCGCGGTGAGCAGGTAACCGCACGGAGGCGGGTCGAGGACGAACTCCTCGGGCGGTCGGCGCGTGTCCCAGTCCGCGCCACGCAGGAAGTACGGTTCGGACCGGGCAGCGCCCAGCGCTGCCGCACGGCTGGCGGCGGTGGCACTCGCGTTGGCGACCGCCCCGCCGCGCTCGCGCTGGAACCGCAGTACCTCGTGGACGGTCTGCAGCTGCAGGTCGACCCGGCTGGCAGCCGTACCGCCGAAGGTCTCGATCAGCATCCCCACGCCGTGGCGGAGACCGAACGTCTGGCTGAGGATCGCGGGGGAGTGCTGGCCGTCATCGGGAAGGCCGTAGTGGCCGGTGTCCGGAAACCCGGCTGCGGCGACCCCCGGGAACACGTAGTCGTCGACCATCTCCCTGGTGAGGTCGTATATCCGCGGGTCGGTGTTGAGGTTGCGCTGCCACCCGATCCGTAGCCGGGGGACCTGTCCATGCCTGTCCAGCGGGTTGCCTGCCTCGTGCGCGTCGAGCCCGATGTCGGGGGAGAATTCCCGCAGGACCCGGGCGATCGCGCGGGACTCGGGGGTGCGCACGTTGAGGTGGTCGCGGTTGGTGTCGATGCGCGCGGCGTTACCCCGCTGGTTGGCTTCGAGCCCGTCGGGGTTGGTGTTGGGCATGACCAGCACGGTCGTACCGGTGAGCTGTTCGAGTAGCGCGGCGTCGTCGGTGAACGCGAGATCCCGCACCAGCTGCAGGGACATCTCCCGGCCCGCGGGTTCGTTGCCGTGCTGACCGCCGACGACGAGGACGCTCGGGCCGTCGGCGATCTCCTGGTCCGCCGGTGGCCGGGGAAAGCCGATGCGCAACAGCCGCAGTGGGCGCCCCTGGAGCGACTGGCCGAGCACGGTGGATCGTACGCGCGGCGAGGCTCGTGCCACGTCGCGCAGGAACTCCGACTCCTCCGTGTTCGTGGTCGTGCCGTGACCACCGCGCTGCTCGAAGCCCGTCTCGGGTGGATCGGCGGGAGGCTCCTGCCGCACCGTCTCGATCTGCGCGCCGTCCGTACGCGAGGACTGTTCGGCGTCGGCGGAGGTCATCACCGACCACGGGATGATCGTGACGGCTATCGCGATGACCAGCGTGACGGCGAACGCGATCGCGAGGCACAACCGCAGCGAAACCCTGCGGCCCGCGCCACCGTTCATGCTCCGACTCTCCGAGGGATGGTGCTCCGTACCGGCATCAGGACCGTGTCCGGACGAGATGTCTCATAAATCCAATTCCCGACAGACAAACACAATAATTCGTGCTGGTCAACGCTGCGTGCCCGCTCCCGGGTGTGCATCGCCTGACTGGGCGAAGGGTCTGCCGACGGACATGTGCGTGTCGCAGGGAACGACGAACACGAAGTGTATGCGACCCGTGTCGAGCGCGACGGCGCGGGGAGGGCGCCGGGCAATGTTCGGGATGGTCACGCGATCGCTACCGGCCGGCCTGCTCGATGTCACCCGCTCGGCAGATCCAGCGAGCAGGCTGGGTGCGTCCCCAGCGGGAAGGACCACTCATGCGACTCAGCCCTCTACGCGCCCTGACGGTCACCGGCCTGACCCTGTGCCTCGCCCTCGTCGTGACCCCGACGGCACCGGCATCGCCCACCTCGGTCGTCGACATCGCACACCGTGGATCCTCGGGCGCTGCCCCGGAGAACACGATCGCCGCGGTCGAGCTGGCATTGCGGCAGAACGCGAGCTATGTGGAGGTCGACATCCAGCGTACCGCGGACGGCGAGCTGGTCGCGGTGCACGACACGACGCTGGAACGAACCACCGATGTGGAGGAGGTCTTCCCGGCACGTGCTCCTTGGCGGGTCGGGGACTTCACGCTCGCCGAGCTCAGGCAGCTCGACGCCGGTTCCTGGTTCTCCGACGAGTTCGCCGGCGAGCGCATCCCGACGCTACGCGAGGTCGTGGACAGCCTCGGCAGGCGTGCGGGCCTGCTGCTCGAGGTGAAGTCACCGGAGCTGTACCCGGGCATCGAACGCGACATCGACAAGGAACTCGCTGCGATTCCCGGCTACCTCACCTCGGCGGTGGCCGCGGGCAGGCTCGTGGTGCAGTCCTTCGACCACGAGTCCATGCGCCGATTCCACGATCTGCAGCCCGCGGTGCCGATCGGCCTGCTCTACAGTGACCGGCCGGACGAGAGTGACCTCGCCGAGGCCAAGGGGTGGGCCGCCCAGATCAACCCGAGCTACCGGGTCACCGACGCCGAGCTCGTCGAGCGGGTACACGAGCTGGACATGACGATCAGCGTCTACACGCTCAACGACGCGGCGACCATGCGCGCCTACCGCGACATCGGGGTCGACGGCATCATCTCGGACTACCCGGACGTGCTGCGCGGCGTGCTGTACGAGCGAGGCTGAGGGAGAGTGGCCCGGCCGGTGCGCTGTCGGCCACCGACGGGGAGCAACGGACGGTCGTCCACACCTCATCGCATACTGAAATGACGCAGGGCCGCCGATCGCGCTCGGTGCGCCCGGGTACGTGCTAACCGGATCGCGCAACTCTTCGCGAGGCCCTACGTATCCGAGCCGTCCACGAGGCTTCACCGGCAGAGGACGGCCGCGTGCTCGTGTTCTGCGATGTGGCCGTCGCCGCATTGCTCACCGGCCACGCGGCTGAGCTGCGCACCTGGGTGCACCGGGTTATCGGCAGTCTCGCCTCCGCCGCCGACGCGACGGCCGTGCTGCGAGAGACTTTGCGCACCTACCTGCGGACCGGCTGTAGCTTCACCGAGGCCGCGGCGCGGCCGCACATGCACAAGTACGCGGTGCTGTGCCGCGTGCGTCAGGCCGCAGTGGTGCTCGACCGCTCGTGGACTCAAAGCGTCATTCAGCACACCCTGCCGCGCGGGCGATCCTCGGATACGCTGACCCGTCGACGTCGTGAGGAGATGAGATGGGTGCTTACGAGGAGACCTACCGCCGCAGCCTCGACGACCCCGAGGGATTCTGGCTGGAGGCGGCCGGTGCGATCGACTGGTCCACGACGCCGAGCAGGGCGTTGGACGACGCTGCCGCGCCGCTGTACCGGTGGTTCCCGGACGGGGAGCTCAACACCTCCTACAACGCGCTGGACCGGCACGTCGAGGGCGGCCGTGGCGAGCAGCTCGCGCTGATCTACGACTCACCGATGACCGGTACCGTCCGGCGGCTCACCTACGCGGAGTTGCGGGATGAGGTCGCGCGGTTCGCCGGAGCGCTGCGTTCGCTGGGTGTCGGCAAGGGCGACCGGGTGATCGTGTACATGCCGATGGTGCCCGAAGCGGTCGTGGCGATGCTGGCGTGCGCCCGGATCGGGGCCGTGCACTCGGTGGTCTTCGGCGGCTTCGCCCCCAAGGAGCTGGCCGCCCGGGTCGAGGATGCCAAGCCGAAGGCGATCGTCGCCGCCTCCTGCGGCCTCGAACCGACCAGGGTCGTGGAGTACAAGCCGATCATCGAGGCCGCGCTGGAGACGACCGAGCACCAGCCGGAGGCTGTGGTCGTGTTGCAGCGCGACGCCGCCCGAGCCGAGCTGGGTGACCGGGACGTCGACTGGGGTGACCTCGTGTCGGGCGCCGAGCCGGCCGATCCGGTGCCGGTGGCGGCGACCGATCCGCTGTACGTGCTCTACACCTCGGGCACCACGGGTAAGCCGAAGGGCGTCGTGCGCGACACCGGCGGCCACGCTGTCGCACTGGCCTGGTCGATGTCCGCGATCTACGACATCCGCCCCGGGGACGTGTGGTGGACCGCCTCGGACGTGGGGTGGGTCGTCGGCCACTCCTACATCGTGTACGCGCCGCTACTGGTCGGCGCGACGACGGTGCTGTACGAGGGCAAGCCGGTCGGCACGCCCGACGCGGGCGCGTTCTGGCGGGTCATCGCCGAGCACGGCGTGCGCGCCCTGTTCACCGCCCCCACCGCGCTGCGCGCGATCAAGAAGATGGACCCGGACGCCGAGGAGCTCGAGAAGTACGATCTGTCGGCCTTCCGGACGCTGTTCATGGCGGGTGAGCGGCTGGATCCGGAGACGTACCACTGGGCACACGAGAAGCTCGGCACGCCGGTTATCGACCACTGGTGGCAGACCGAGACCGGCTGGCCGATCGCGGCGAACCCGCGCGGCTTGGAAGCGATGCCGGTCAAGCCCGGGTCGGCGACGGTCCCGGTACCGGGCTGGGATGTCCGGATCCTGGACCAAGCCGGTGCCGAACGGGCGGCGGGGGAGGAAGGCGCGATCGCGATCCGGCTCCCGTTGCCGCCCGGTACGCTGCCCACACTGTGGGGTGACGATCAGCGCTACATCGAGACGTACCTGTCCAGCTACGACGGCTACTACGTCACCGGTGACTCCGGCTACTTCGACCAGGACGGCTACCTGTTCGTGATGGGCCGCACCGATGATGTCATCAACGTGGCAGGCCACCGCCTGTCGACCGGTTCGATGGAGGCTGTGCTTGCCGCGCACCCCGCGGTCGCCGAGTGCGCCGTGATCGGCGTACGTGACACGCTCAAGGGGCAGCTTCCGCGCGGTCTTGTGGTTCTCAAAGCAGGTTCGGAGGTCGGCGAGGAGGAGCTGCGGGAGGAGCTGGTCGCCGCGGTGGCCAGGGAGATCGGGCCGGTCGCCGCGTTCCGGGAGGTCTCGGTGGTGGACGCGTTGCCCAAGACCCGGTCCGGCAAGATCCTCCGCAAGACGATGCGCGGCATCGCCGACGGTCGCGATGAACCCGTGCCGTCCACAATCGAGGATCCGGCCGTGCTCGACGACCTGCGACCTGTGCTGCGGGAGGACAACGCCTGACCCGGTGTAGCGCACCACGGCCGGGCACGCGGTCCGGGGTGGCCAAGGCACCGGGTGCGGCGCTGGGGCGGGCCGGTCACGCGGTGAGTCCGGTGAGCTTGCCGGCGGCGTCGCCGTTCGGCGAGGGCGTGTAGACGACCACGTGCAGCTCTGGACAGTCCGACAAGGACAACTGGTGGTGTTCGAGTAACAGTGGACCTGCCTCGGGGTGGTGGAACTGCCGCTCCGTCGACGTGAAATGGTCGACGTCGTGGGAGTCCCAGCCGTGGCGGAACGGTTCGCTCACCTCCCTGAGCCGCTGAACCAGCTCGGCGAACGGAGGATCGTGCACCCGCGCGCCTGCCTGCGCGCGGAACTGGGTCAGGAACCGGCGGCTGTCGGTCTCCCAGTCCGCGAGCAGCTCGTGTACATAAGGGTCGGTGAAGATGAGCCACAGAAGGTTGCGATTCGCCGACGAGGTCTCTGCGATCCGGGGATAGAAACGTTCGTACGCCTGGTTCCACGCGACGATCGACCAGTCGTGGGTGATCGCGTACGCGGGTGACGTGGTGAGTGCGTCCAGCAGGCGTTGCACGTGTTCCGGCGCGGTTCGTGTCGGTCCTTCGCCGGAATGGGCGAAGCCGTGGCCGGTCAGGTGGAGAACGTACGCGTGCTCGGCGGCGGACATGCGCATCGTCCGTGCCAGCGCGTCGACGACCTGCCTGGAGGGGTTGATCGCGCGCGCCTGCTCGAGCCAGGTGTACCAGGTGGCGCTGATGCCGGTGAGCAGCGCGACCTCTTCGCGCCGGAGCCCCGGCGCGTGCCGTCGCTCGGCCACCGGCAGCCCGACATCGGCCGGGCTGATGTGTGCCCGTCGCGTCTTGAGGAAATCGGCGAGTTCGGACCTCGCGCGCGGACCGGTACTCACGTGTGCCTCCCACAACGTCGCGATCCGATCAGCGTATTAGTGCGAGTACTAGTACCAACAGTCGTCTGGGAACCGTGCCCGCACGGTGGTTAGCCTGCACGCACCGATCGCGCTCGAGGAGAGGTCGTCACGATGAATGCTGTGAAACGCCTGAGCCAGTTCACCGGACGCTGGTTCGTACTGATCGTGCTCGTGGCAGGCGCACTCGCCTTCGCCGTTCCGGACGCGTTCGACGGGGCGATCGTGGCGGTGCCCTGGCTGCTGGGAGTGATCATGCTCGGGATGGGCATGACGCTGCGCCCACGCGACTTCGCGGTGGTCGCCCGGCGCCCGTGGGCATTGCTGCTCGGTATCGCCGCCCAGTACGGGGTGATGCCCCTTGTCGGGCTCGCGCTGGCGTACGCGCTGAACCTCTCGGGCGCACTCGCGGTCGGGATGGTCCTGGTGGGCGCTGCGCCCGGTGGCACGGCGTCGAACGTGATGGTGTACCTGTCGCGGGGCGACACCGCACTGTCGGTGGCCATGACGACGGTGTCGACGCTGCTCGCGCCGGTCCTGACACCTCTGCTGGTGGTGGCCTACGCGGGGCAGTTCTTGCCGGTGGATGCCGGTTCGCTGCTCGTGTCGATCCTGCAGATCGTGATCGCGCCGGTGGTACTGGGGTTGCTGCTGCGGATGATGGTGCCGAGGTTGATCGAACACGTGCTGGAGGCTCTGCCGCTGGTCTCGGTGGCCGGTATCACGGCGGTGGTGATGGCGGTGGTCGCGGGCAGCGCCTCGACGTTGCTGGCGGTCGGCGCTGTGCTGGTGATCGCGGTGGTGCTGCACAACGCCGTGGGTCTGGGGCTGGGCTACGCGATCGCCTGTGTGTGCCGGGTTCCGGTTGCCAGCAGGCGCGCGGTCAGTATCGAGGTGGGCATGCAGAACTCCGGGCTGGCAGCGGCTCTGGCCGCCGCGCACTTCAGTCCACCTGCCGCGTTGCCCGCAGCGCTGTTCTCCGTGTGGCACAACGTCACCGGGCCCCTACTGGCCAGCTACTGGTCACGCAAACCCACCGGCACGGACTCAGGACAGCCACCCGCAACGCCACCAGCCGACGCTGCCACGGAGTCGCCACAGCCGAGCGAGACTCCTGGAGGGACGCATGGTGCCGACGACTCCTGACACGCCTGCCGTGCGCCCTCGCAGTGGCGAGGTGACCGAAGGGTTGGACAAGACTGCGGCGCGTGGCCTGCTCAGGGCTGCCGGGCTCGGGGATGCTGACCTGGCCAAGTTCCAGGTCGGTGTCGCATCGTCCTGGAACGAGATCACGCCGTGCAATCTGAGTCTCGACCGGCTCGCAGGCGCCGTGAAGGACGGGGTGCACGCGGCGGGCGCATACCCGCTGGAGTTCGGAACCATCTCCGTCAGCGACGGTATCTCGATGGGGCACCGCGGCATGCACTTCTCGTTGGTGTCCCGCGAGGTGATCGCCGACAGCGTCGAGACGGTCATGGAAGCCGAGCGCATGGACGGATCGGTGCTGCTCGCAGGCTGCGACAAGTCGCTTCCCGGGATGCTGATGGCCGCAGCGAGGCTGGACCTGGCGAGCGTGTTCTGCTACGCGGGCACGGCGCAGCCGGGCCTGGTCACCACATCGGACGGCACACGACGGCAGGTCACCATCGTGGATGCCTTCGAAGCCGTCGGGGCGTGCTCGCGCGGCCTGATGTCGCGCGACGACGTCGAGGCGATCGAACGCGGCTACTGCCCGAGCGAGGGCGCGTGCGCCGGCATGTACTCCGCCAACACCATGGCCAGCGTGGGCGAGGCGCTGGGTATGTCGCTGCCGGGCAGCGCCGCACCACCGGCGACGGACCGGCGTCGCTCGGTACATGCGCGTGAAGCGGGCAGGGCAGTTGTCGAGCTCCTCACCAGGGACATCACGGCAAGGGACATCCTGACCCGGGAAGCGTTCGAGAACGCCGTCGCTGTGGTGATGGCGCTCGGGGGTTCGACGAACGCTGTCCTGCACCTGCTCGCGATCGCCCGTGAAGCCGAGGTCGAGCTGTCCCTGGATGACTTCGCGCGGATCAATGCCCGCGTGCCGCACCTGGCCGATGTACGGCCGTTCGGCAGGCACGTCATGGTCGACGTCGACCGCGTCGGCGGGATCCCGGTGGTGATGAAGGCGTTGCTGGACGCCGGGCTCGTACACGGAGATGCGCTGACGGTCACCGGTCGCACGCTCGCGGAGAACCTCGCCGAGATCGATCCGCCGTGTCCCGACGGCACCGTGCTGCGCCCGCCGGACGACCCCATCCATCCCACCGGCGGTATCACCGTCCTGAACGGATCGTTTGCTCCGGATGGGGCGGTGGTGAAATCGGCCGGATACGAAGGTACCGAGTTCGCCGGACCCGCGCGGGTGTTCGACGGGGAAAGCGCCGCGATGGACGCGTTCGCCGCCGGAACCATCTCCGCGGGCGATGTCGTCGTCATCCGCTACGAAGGGCCGAGAGGCGGACCGGGCATGCGGGAGATGCTGGCGATCACCGGCGCCATCAAGGGGGCCGGCCTCGGCAAGGATGTCCTGCTGCTCACCGATGGGCGGTTCTCCGGCGGCACCACCGGCCTGTGCGTGGGGCACGTCGCGCCCGAGGCCGCCGACACCGGTCCCATCGCCCTGGCGCAGGACGGCGACCAGGTCCGCCTCGACCTGCACAGCGGCACCCTCGACCTGCTCGTCGACGGCGAGGAGCTGGCGCGACGGAAGGAGCGCCACACGCCACGCGAGTCCGGGACCTACCGCGGGGTCCTCGGCAGGTACGCACGCATGGTCACCTCAGCGGCCAACGGAGCGACGTGCGGCTGAGCACGCCCCGGGACCGGGCCGTGCCGGGCCTCTCGTCACCCCGTGTCGGCTGCCACGGCACTCCGAGTTGGGCGTTGGGACACCCCGTGTCGGCCGTCATGGCACTCCGAGTTGAGTGTTGCGGCAGAGATGTTGCATGGGGCTCTGGTTCCGCCTCCGAACACCTCGGCGTGCTGCGCCGGGCCGAGCTGATCTCCGAAGAGGTATCCGGTCGCCAGCGGCGCTACCACCTGCGGACCGAACCGCTGGTGGGCGTCGCTGCCTGAGCCGATCCGGGCGAACGACGCGTCGCCAGGTGTGTGCGGGGTCGATCAGGCCCGCCGCTGCGGGGTGGCGCGTGATCCGCCGGGCGGGAGCGAACACCGACGGGGGCATCTCGCTGCGGTGGATTCTGAAACGATTCCGTCCCGCGCGCGATGAGTCTTGTGCGCGGCGGAAGTCAACACTGCGAGGCCACCTCTTCAGGAGTGGAAGGAGCGCACATGAGCGCGGTACGAGTACTGGTAGGCACGCGCAAGGGAGCGTTCGTGCTTACCTCGGATGGCAAGCGCGATCGATGGCGGGTCGACGGCCCGCTCTTCGGCGGCTGGGAGGTCTACCACGTGGCCGGCTCACCCGCCGATCCCGACCGGCTGTACGTCTCGCAGTCCATGGCCTGGTTCGGGCAGGTGATCCAGCGCTCGGACGACGGCGGCTCGAGCTGGGAGACGATGGGCAACGACTTCAGCTATGCGGGGGTGCCCGGCACGCACCAGTGGTACGACGGCACGGCTCGCCCGTGGGAGTTCACCCGTGTCTGGCACCTGGAACCGTCGTTGACGGACCCGGACACCGTGTACGCGGGCGTGCAGGACGCCGCGCTGTTCCGATCGGCCGACGGCGGCGCGTCGTGGCAGGAGCTGCGTGGGCTGCGGGAGCACGGTTCGGGCTCGTCCTGGCAACCAGGGGCGGGCGGGCTGTGCCTGCACACGATCGTGCAGCATCCGACCAAGGCGGAGCGGTTGACCATCGCGATCTCCGCTGCCGGGGTGTTCCGCACCGACGACACCGGCGAGACATGGCAGCCGATCAACAAGGGCCTGCAGTCGGGAAGCATCCCCGCCCCCGAGGCCGAGGTCGGGCACTGCGTGCACCGCATAGCGACACACCCGTCACGTCCGGACGTGCTGTTCATGCAGAAGCACTGGGACGTCATGCGCAGCGACGACGCCGGGGACTCCTGGTACGAGATCAGCGGCGACCTGCCGAGTGACTTCGGCTTCCCCATCGCCGTGCACAGCCACGAACCGGACACGATCTACGTGGTGCCGATCAAGAGCGACGCCGAGCACTACCCGCCGGAAGGCAAACTGCGCGTCTACCGCAGCCGCACCGGCGGCTACGAGTGGGAGGCGCTGACCACCGGCCTGCCGCAGCGGCACGCGTATGTGAACGTGCTGCGGGACGCGATGGCCGTCGATGGCCTCGACGAGTGCGGGGTGTACTTCGGCACCACCGGTGGTCAGGTGTACGCCTCCGCCGACGCCGGGGACAGCTGGGAACCGATCGTGCGAGACCTGCCGCCCGTACTGTCCGTGGAGGTGCAGACGTTGCCATGATCCGTGTCGTACTGCCGACCCAGCTGCGCAGGCTCGCGCATATCGACGGGGAGGTCGGGCTCGACCTCGACGGCCAGGCCAGCCAGCGCACGGTGATCGACGCCCTCGAGGCGCGCTTCCCGGCGCTGCGCGGCACCCTGCGGGACCACGAGACCGGCAAGCGCCGTGCCTACGTGCGGTTCTTCGCGTGCGAGCAGGACCTCTCGCACGAGCCGCCCGACGCTCCGTTGCCGGAGCCCGTCGTCTCCGGCAAGGAGCCGTTCCTGGTGGTCGGTGCGATGGCCGGCGGCTGACGGCCGCGACAGGTACGGGCGAATCCGACCTCGTGCGGGTGCGTGCAGTCCGGCTGATGTCGACCCCGAAGCCGTGCCCGTCGAGTAGCAGCGGGCGAGTCCACCGGGCATGTCCTCCGGTCTTGGACCTGCGGTATGCATGAGCGGATGAGCCGGAGTGGGAATGCGCGTGCGCTGGCGGGAGCTGTCCTGCTGGATCTGGCGGTGAGCCCGCTGTTCATCTGGGACACCTTCACCGGCCGGCTGGCAGCGGAGCTCGGTGCCTCCGACACGGCGCTGAGCGTGGTGATCGCCGTGGGGCTGGCCTTGTTCACCGTGGGCGTGCTCGCGGGAGGCCGCATCGCCGACCGCGTCGCACCCCGCGGGCTCGCGCTGCTGAGCGCAGCCGGTGTCGTCGCGGGCCTCGCGGTCAGCGCCGCCGCCTCGTCGGTGCCGGTCCTGGTCCTCGGGTTCGGCGTACTGCTCGGCGCGGCCACGGGGACGGGGTATGCCACGGCCGTGCGGGTAGCCACGACCGTCGCGACCAGGCGAGGTATGGCGGTCGCACTGGTGGTCAGCGCCTACGCTGCCGGCGCCGTCGTGCTGGCCCCGGTGGCCGACCGGTTGCTCGTCATGGTCGGCCGTGCGGGAACGTTCGCCGCGCTGGCAGCCATGCTCGGTGTCACGTTGATCCTTGCCGCGGTCCTGCTACCGGGTTCGACACCAGATACGCGCACCGCGCCGGAGGCGAGCGGTCCCGCTGTCCGGCACCAAGTGGCGATACCCGCGCTGTGGGCGCTGTTCGCCCTCGGGTGCGCCCCCGCACTGGTCGCCTTCGCCCATGCCGGCCGATTCGCGGGAGGTCCGGAACTCGCTGCGATTGCCGTCGCCCTGCTCAACGCGGGCAACTTCGTCGGGCGGCTGATCGCGGGCCCGGCCTGCGACCGGATCGGGACGGCCCGCGCCCTGCACGCTACAGCCGCCGCCCTGGTCGGTGCGTGTCTCGTGCTGGCGCTGTCCCACCACCCGTGGCTGTCGCTGGCCGCGTTGCTGGTGCTCGGCGCCCAGTACGGTGCGCTGTCCGTGCTGACCCCCTTGACGACAGCGGTCGCGGTACCACCGGCCCGCTTCGGCACGGCGTACGGCATCGTGTTCAGCGGCTGGGGCGTCGTGGGGTTGACCGGGCCGGTCGCTGCGGCCTGGCTGGCGGGCATCACCGGCTACCGCCCGGTCGCGGCCGCGCTGAGCGTGGTCGGCCTGCTGGCATGGCTCGCCACGTCGTGGACGTTGTCAGCCGTAAAGCGAGCGCCCCCCGCGCACGAGTGACCCCGCGTGTCTGGCGTATGGGCACCGCGTGTCGGGCCCCTGAACACCCTATGTTGGCCTGCAGTGATAACCGCGTGGTGCGGGAGATGGGCCGGGAGCTGCGGGACGGCAATATCGGCTGGCAGGGCCTCGGGGACGTTCCTGCTTATCGTGAGGCACTGGAAGGAAGTGCCGAACGGATCGGTGAGCTGAACCTGACGGAAATGTCCGAGCAACTCGACGCACTCGATGCTGAGCACATGCAGACCGAGGCGGTCGACGAGACGGGGGATGAAGAAGCTGAAGCCGAGGAGTTCTGGCAAGGTTTCGGCCGACCGCTGGGTGATCGATGAGTGAGCGCACTAGATTCGTACTGCGGTGGACGCTACGAGCTGTGGGAGCGACCTTGCTCGTGCTCACGGTGGCGGCGTCTATATACGCACGGTTTGCGGGGGGATGCGGTCGAAGACGGCATCGGTATACCCGCTGACGACACAGCTACCCGGTTCCTTGCGGGGGCAGGGGTCGCCGGTACATGTACGCTACGCAGTGGTGATGAACAACTGATCACTGTGGACGTTCCTCGCACGACGCGATCAACCGTGCGAGGCGTCCGTATTGAATCGCCTCGAGAGGACGCTTTACTTACCTGGACCGAACCGGGAGTGCGCGTGACAAGTGGCCCGATGTTGACGCTGTACCCCCCTTTTCTGGGGCAAGCACTTCTCGGCGGTCATTGGTGCGATCTTGGTAGGACTCGCGCAATTGTGTGCGCCTGAGCGACGCAAACCACGGGGGTCGTTCGGCCGCCTTTGTAATCGGACCTGAGAGACGAAGCGAACCGCGTTGACGGATTCCCGGCGCGCCATTGACCGCACTGGTGGCAGGCCAGAACAAGCTGCATGGTTCGCGGAACGGGCGGTGGCTCGGACGGCAACAACCGAGCAGTTCGCATCATGGCCAAGGCGGCAGTCGCATTGGCGGCTTGGCGCGGGGTGAGCCCGGCGAGGGCGGGCAGCGGCTCGTCGAGCCATTTGCGCTCGTAGTCGCGGATGAACTCGTGCAGCATCGCGGCCATGCCGGTATCGGGGTGGCCGAACGGTTGATCGCCGGTGTGCTGGTGGTCCGCTGCGTACTCGGAGGCCTTGCGGGTTTCGCGTCAAGGGTTGCCTCGACTCGTCGGTCACCTGGATGCGCGGGGCCAGTGAGCGAAGCATGGTGAGCACATGGTCGCGGCGTATCTCGCTGTTGGTGCTGACGGAGAGTTCGCCTTCCCGCAAGCGCAGGAACGTACGGACCTGTTGATTACCGTGCGCGGTGACGAGTTCGATCCACGCCGGCCCGTTGTCCTCGCCGGAGTCCTCCCTACGGTCCTATGCGGTATCCAGGGTGTCGGACAGCGCCGCGGGATCGTTCACCCGGAGCCGTACATGACGCGGAGTGACTCATCCACTTGACATGCAGCCTTGCGGCTGCGTAAATAGTCATGCAGCCAGACGGCTGCATGACTGGGTGAGGTTCATGGACGAGGTGTTCAAGGCGCTGGCCGACAGCAGTCGCCGACAGCTGCTCGACAGCCTCAACACCCGCAACGGTCAGAGCTTGCGGGAGCTGTGCGCGGAACTGGATATGGCGCGGCAGTCGGTGAGCAAGCACCTCGCGGTGCTGGAAGTGGCCGGCCTCGTGACCACGGTGTGGCACGGCAGGCAGAAGCTGCACTACCTCAACCCGGTACCCATTCACCAGATCGCCGAACGGTGGATCAGTCGCTACGAGCGCGGACGGATGGCCGCGCTGGCCCACCTCAAACACTCACTGGAAGGGACTGTCATGAGCAAACCCGAGTTCGTCTACGTGACCTACATCCAGACCACTGCCGAGGAGCTGTACCAGGCGCTGACCGATCCCGAGTTCATCAAGGTCTACATGGGCAACACGGGGCCACGGTCGGACTGGCAGGTGGGTTCGCCCGTGCTGTGGAAGTCACAGCCGGACGGCGAGTTCGAGGATCTCGGTCAGCGGGTTCTCGAGGCGGAGCCCGGCAAGCGCTTGTCCTACACGTGGCACACGCTCCAGCCGATGCATCGTGAGCTGTTCGACTCCGAGGAGGAGTTCGAGGAGGCGTGCAAGGAGCGGTCAAGGGTCACGTTCGACATCGAGCCGGCCGAGGTGCCCGAGCTGGGCGTCAAGCTAACGATCACCCACGACGGTTTCGACAGCCCGGACAGCAAGATGCTGGAAAGCGTCAGCGGTGGATGGGTCATGATCCTTTCGGGTTTGAAGACAGTACTCGAAGGGGGGAAGTGGCTCTCGGAACGGCAGGGGGTCGAGCGGTAGCGGCCACCGGCAGGTACGTACCACTGCTACGTACCGGAAGGCCAGGTCACAGGCATTGTCGTTGTACAACGGCATGAGGTCTGCCGCACCGTGCGCATGGCTCCGAAACCGGGTGCCGCGGTGGATTTGACCTCGTGCGGTGCGCAACTTAATGAATGCAGTTTCACGCGAACTAGTGACAAAGCGTACGAGGTGGGTAAGAATACTTCACTGACCGTAAAACAGCATGTCAATCGCTGCCTGCGAGGCACGACTGGTCCTGGTGGCGCCGTGGAGGACCTGTTCGATGCCCCAAGACCCCGGGCAGCAGGAGAGTACGTTCTGGCGTGACGCGCTCGCTGCGGCCGCCGGTATCGCGCTGGTGGCATCGGTGGTGCCCGAGCGCGCCGGCACGGACCCCGCGCACCTGGCTGAGCTTCTGGCGCCCGCCGGGTTCGCGGCAACTGGGGAGCTGGTGGACGAAGCGGAGTCACGGCGGCACGACAGCGCGTTCTGGCGGAGTGTATACGAGCGAGCGAGAGAGTCCTCCGGTGCGATACGCGAGGACGAGGTGACGTTGCCTCCACTGCCGGACCCGCCACGTGAACCGGAAGCGCTGGCGCCGGAGGACGTCGAGGTTCCGCTCGCCGGGTTGGCGGCCGCTGCCGATGATCTGCCCGCGCCGTTGCCGGAGGGGAGCTCCTTCGCCGACCGGGAGTTGCCGGTGCCCGTCGACGGGTTGGCGTCGGCGTCCGGGACGTCCGAGATTCCGGTACCGCTGCTGGAGTGGCAGGCCGAGCCCCGCCCGGAGGAGGCCAGGGTACTGGCGCTGCCGCAGCCGGAAACCGCACCGGTTCCGGAGGCAGCGCGCCCGCTCGAGCCGGAAGCGGTGCCGTCCGAGGCCGAACGGGTGCCGTCCGAGGCCGTCGAGATGCCGCTGTCGGTCGCCGATGATCTGCCCGCGCCGTTGCCGGAGGGGAGCTCCTTCGCCGATCGGGAGCTACGGGTGCCGCTGCGTGGGTTGGCGGAGACGTCCGAGGCATTCGAGATTCCGGTGCCGCTGCTGGAATGGCAGGCCGAGCCCCGCCCAGAGGACGCCAGGATACTGGCGCTGCCCCAGCGCACCGTCCCACCCCTCGCGGATACCGGCGGTGCCACTGTCGAGTCCGGACCGGAGGAGAGCGAGCCCGCGCCGGAGAACGCGGACGGGGACCCGCCCGGTGACGTACCGGCCGACGGCGAGGGCGCCACGGAAGAGAGCACCGAGGACCCGCCGGACATCGCTGACCAGCTCCAGGGCGCCGCGGATAGCGTTGTCGAGCTGGTGAAGGGGGACGACTCCGTCGTTCAGCACGGCATCGACGTCAGTGGCTGGCAGGGCCGCGTGGACTGGCAGCACTGGTGGGACAAGGGCAAGCGCTTCGCTTACATCAAGGCCACCGAGGGCACCGACTTCACCAACTCGGACTTCGCGCACCAGTACGCCGGAGCGCGCGACGTCGGGATGATCCGCGGTGCCTACCACTACGCGCTTCCGGACGAGTCGAGCGGAGCGGCACAGGCGAACTTCTTCGTCGACAACGGCGGGGCTTGGAGTGCCGACGGGCAGACGCTTCCCGGTGTGCTGGACATCGAGTTCAACCCGTACGGGCCCACCTGCTTCGGCATGACCGAGTCCGCCATGGTGACGTGGATCGAGGACTTCCACGACACCTACTACGAGCGCACCGGCCGCTATCCCGTCTTCTACACCAACACCAAGTGGTGGAATCGATGCGTGGGTAGCCGGCACGAGTTCGAAGAGACGGTACCGCTGTGGATCGCGCGCTACGCCGACGACGTCGGTGATCTCCCTCCGGGGTGGGGCGAGCACACGATCTGGCAGTACACCGACAGCCCGCTGGACAAGAACGAGTTCAACGGCAGCTACCGGGAGCTGGTCGAGCTCGCACGCGGTAACCTCCTCGAGTGACGGTCAGGCGTGGCGTCCCTGCAGGCGCACGAACCTGGCCGGGGTGATCGTCTCGCGAGTGACCAGGCCGCCGTGGCTGCGTTCGAGGAGCGTGACCTGCTCCTGGCCACCGGGTCCGATGGGGAGGACGATCCGTCCTCCCGGCCGGAGCTGCTCGGCCAGCGGCGCCGGTACGTGCGGGCACGCCGCGGAGACGGCGATCCCGTCGAACGGCGCGTGATCGGGCACCCCGGCACTGCCGTCACCGACGAGCGCGGTCACGTTGCGCACCCCCTGCTCAGCGAGCGTGCGTTCGGCCCGCTCGACCATGTCCCGCCACCGGTCGATCGTCACCACTTCCGAGGCCAGCTGGGCGAGCAGCGCGGTCGCGAAGCCACTACCCGTGCCCACTTCGAGTACGCGCTCGGTACCGGACAGCTCCAGCGCCTCGAACATCCTGGCCGACAACCACGGTTGTGTCGAGGTCTGGTCGTGGGCGATGGGGACGGGTTCGTCGACGTAGGCCGAGCCCGCTCGTTCGGCCGGTACGAACGCGGCGCGCGGCAGGCGGCGTAACGCATCGAGTACCCGCTCGTCCCGCACGCCCTTCGCGCGCACCGCGCGCGTGAGATCCTCCGCCGACGACACTCCGCTCATGATCCGGTCACCCTGCCTCCATGGTAGGACGTGACATGCTGGCCACGAGCTCGCTCGGCACACCGACCGGTGTCACGACCCGGCCGTCGGCGAGCCGCAGTGCGAGCCCGCCCACCGCGGCCTCGGCGCGCTCCCGTGCCGCGCTGCCCGCGGGATCGACCACCAGGACGTGGCCGAGGTAGGCGTCGTTGCTGCGCGGGCAGCGGATCGCGGCCGGCGCGGGAACGGACCACCGCACCACCGCGGGATCGGCATCGAGGTGTGCCGTGCCGTGCACCTCCTGGAGGGTGCCCTCGACGGGGGACATGACGAAGAAGACAGCGGCGCTGCCCGACGGGACCTCGGCGGTCAGGGCCGGTGCCGATGCGGTACCGACCTGCGGGTTCCTGCCGAGGCTGAGTTCGACGAGGAGCTCGAGCGGGTGAGTGCCGGTGACACGATGGACGAGGTCGAAGATGTACCCGCCCGCCTGCCTGGGGTTGATCTCGACAACGTGTGGCCCGTCCGGCGTCAGCCGTACCTCGGTGTGCGTCAACCCATGGGTGTACCCGATCGCGTCGAGAACGGCGCGCACGTACTCCTCGACCTCGCTGGCCACGTCCCGGTCCAGCCGGGCGGGGAACATGTGTCCGGACTCCACGAACGCCGGCGCACCGGTGACACTCTTGTCGGTGATCCCGATGATCGTGGTCTCACCGTGACAGGTGGCTGCCTCGACGCTGAGCTCCTGTCCGTCGATCAGCTGCTCGAGAAGCAACGCGCGTTCCAGCGGTTGCTCCCGCGTATTGCGTTCGATTCCGGTGATCTCCCAGAAAGCGTCCTTGAGGCCCGCGTCGTCATCGATCCGGCGTACCGCGGTCCCCGAGTTGAGGTCGGTCGGCTTGGCGACGAGCGGGTACCCGATCTCGGCGGCCGCGGCAAGGCTGTCTTCCCAAGTACGGGTGACCGCGAAGGCCGGGTTGGCCAGCCCGGCATCGTGGAGGGCCCGGCGGACGAGGTGCTTGCGGGTCGCCAGGTGCATGACCGCACCGGACGGTCCGGCCAACCCGAGCGCGTCGGCGACCTCGGCCACCGCTTCGAGGTAGTAGTCACACGTGGTGAGTACGCCGTCGATCCCGTCGCGGGCAGCCACAGCGCGGGAAGCGTCGACCAGGCGTGCCGTGTCGTTGGTGTCCACCCGCACGATCCGGTCCGCCTCCGCGACGACCGGATGCTCCTGCCCTCCCGCGCACGCCGGGTACAGGTCGGGATCCCTTGTGAGCAGGATGTAGCGATGTCCCAGACGTTTGATGACGCCGGGAAGGCTGTGGCCCGTGGACCGCATCCAGCTCTCGATCATCAGCAGCGTTGCCAAGTCACTCACCCACTCCGTTTCTCCCCGCACCGAACCCACCGGTACTGCCGTCGCTCACATCCCCCAATGGAAAAGAACGTGAGAATCATGTTCATTAAGTGGCATTCTGGCACAGGGCTGACCTGTGGTGACCGTGACCTGATCGTGGCAGCCGGTACGTCCGATCCGGGGTTCGGGATACTCACGTGCCCGAGCATCGCGTGTGCTCTAGTGTGCACGCATGATCACCGACGTGGACCTGAGTCCGGAGCACATCGAACGCGCGGCCAGGACGCTCGATCCCGTGCTACGGGACAGCCCGCAGTTCGTCGACGAGCAACTGTGCGAGGCGCTGGGACGCCAGGTGCTTGTGAAGCTCGAGACCGCGAATCCCCTGCACAGCTTCAAGGGGCGCGGCGCGTGGACGCTGATGCGCGAGTGGGAAGGGGATCGCACGGCGGTGTGCGCGTCCGCGGGCAACTTCGGCCAGGCGATGGCATACGCCGGCCGGGCGTTCGGGGTAGCCGTCTCGATCTTCGTAGAGCGCCGCGTGGATCCGGCGAAGGTGGCCAGGATGCGCGGGCTGGGTGCCACCGTGACCGTCGTGGACGGCGACTCGAGCCGGGCCGCCGCAGGCTACGCCGCGCAGTGTCCCGGGCGGCTCCTCGTGCGGGACGGTGAGCACCCCCGCATCGCGGAAGGAGCGGGAACGATCGGGCTCGAGCTGGAGAAGGGTGGCGCTTTCGACACCGTCGTGGTGCCCGTCGGTGACGGTGCGCTGATCTCCGGGATCGGGCTGTGGCTGAAGACCCACGCGCCGGACGTCCGTGTGGTCGGGGTGTGCGCGGCAGGGTCACCGGCGATGGCGCACGCGTGGCGAACCGGCCGGGCCGTCACCGACGGCGCCACGGACACCGTCGCCACCACGCTGTCCAACCCGGCACCCATCCCGGAGTCCGTCGAGCGTGTGCGCGCCCTCGTGGACGACATCGTGCTCGTCGACGATGCCGCGATGCGGTCCGCCCAGCGGCTGGCGGCAGAGACTCTCGGCGTGCTGCTCGAGCCCGCGGGAGCGGCCGGGATAGCCGCACTCGCCACGCACCAGCTGCCCGGCAGGCGATGCGCGACGGTGCTCACCGGTGGCGACTCGGGCGCGGCGTGGCTGGGGGAGCGGTACGCGGACGGCACGGAGTAGGCAGGTGGTCAGCAGCGCACGCCGGTACCACGCGGCCGCTGTCGAACACCCCGGGATGGCGAAAAATCGCGCGCGGCTGTCGGTGTGCGGGAGTAGCCTGCCACTATGCGGTTCGAGATACTCGGCCGGCTGACAGTCTGGGACGGATCCACCCGACTCGACATTCCCGGTGCGAAGCAGCGCGCCTTGCTGGCCTATCTGCTCGTCAACGGGGGCAGGCTCGTCCCGGCTGACCGCATTATCGATGATCTCTGGGGTGACGGGGCGCCGAGCAAGGCTCGCAACGCCCTGCAGGCGAAGGTCTCGAGCCTTCGCCGCGCGCTGGCGCCTGCCGACCCGGATCGGGGGCGCAGGCTGGTCGAGGCGCGCGACGGCGGCTACCGCATCACAGCCGGCACGGATGCCGTGGACGCCGACCGGTTCGCCGGGCTCGTGACCCGCGCGCGCGACGAGCTCGAAGGCAACCATCCAGCGCGGGCTTACGCGATACTCGAACAGGCGCTGGCACTGTGGGGTGGAGAGCCGCTGCCCGAACACCGCGACTACCCGTTCGCGGCGGCGGCCGCTGATCGCTACCGGGCTCTCTGGCTCAATGCGGTGGAGATGCATGCCACGGCGTGGCTGGATGTGGGCGGGCGGCCCGGGGTACCGGATGAGCTGGCGACGGTACTGGCCGAACACCCGCTGCGTGAGTCGCTGCGTGCCCTGCTGATGCGGGCGCTCGCACGGGAAGGCCGACAGGTCGAGGCGTTGCAGGTGTACCGCACGGGTCGGCGGCTGCTGCGCGACGAGCTCGGCATCGACCCCGGTGCCGAGCTGGAGTCGGCGCACGCGGACGTGTACGCCCAGCACGTCCGGGTTCCGTCGGCGGCGGATGTGGGCCACGGGCCGGTCGGCTGGTTGCCTGCCGAGTCGACGGAGTTCGTCGGTCGCGGGCCGCAGCGGCAGCACCTGCAGGACCTGCTGGCCAGGGAGCGCCTGGTGACGGTGACCGGTCCGGGCGGCATCGGTAAGACCCGGCTGGTGGTGCACACGCTCACCCGGCTCGCCGAGCCCGCAGAGGGGGTGTGGCTCACCGACCTGAGTGCGGTGGCTGGCACGATCGACTGCCCCACCGACTCGGCGACGATCGCCGACGCCGTCCTCCGGACGTTTCGTGACAGGCAAGGAGCCAACCTCGGCAGTGACGAGCGGCTGACCACGGACAGCCAGCGGGGTGCCGTCGAGAGGTTGCGCGACCGGATCGGCTCGCGGGAGATGGTCCTCGTGCTGGACGGCGGGGAGCACGTCGTGGCCGAGGTCGCCGAGCTGGCCGGTTACCTGCTGGCGGCGTGCCCCGAGCTGCGCATGGTCGTCACCACCCGGGTGCTGCTGGGACTCGCCGGTGAGGCCGTCCTGCGGCTGGATCCGCTGGCGTTGCCCCCGGTCGAGGCCGCGCGGCAGGACTACCTGGCGGCCGAGTCCGTAGCCTTGTTCTGCACCAGAGCCGGACTCGACGCCGAGGCGTTGTCCGAGGCCGAGTTCGGCGAGGTAGCCGCGATCGTGCGCCGCACAGACGGCATCCCGCTCGCGATGGAGGTCGCCGCCGGGCTGCTCGGCGGTCTGACGCTGTCGGACCTGGCCGCGCATATGCGGGCGGACCAGGACTTCCTGCAGCACGGCAGTGGGTCCACGCTGATCGAGACGATCGAGCGCAGCTGGAGGCTGCTCGGCGAGCAGGAGCGCGACCTACTGGCCAGGCTGTCGCTGATCGAAGGGTCCTGGAGCCTCGACGCGGCGCACGCCCTCGCACCGGACGGGGTCCGTGGCGGTGACCTCGCCCGGTCGGTGGCCGGTCTGGTGGACCGCTCACTGATCAGCTACGACCCGGGGCCGGTGCCGGCGCCCTACCGGCTGCTCGACACGATCCGTTCGTACGCCCGGCGCTCGCTGACCGAACACCCGGATCTCGACGCGATCACGGCGGCGCATGCCGGGTACTTTCACGGCGTCGCCGCGCGCTACGACTGGCTGCTGCGCTGCGGTGAGCAACCGCGGGCACTGCGGGCGCTCGGCGCGGCCCACGCCGATCTGGTCGCCGCGCTGGCAGCATTGCGCGAGCTGGGACGCGTCGCGGACGCGCTCGATATGGCCTGCTGCCTCGGTTGGTTCTGGTGGCTCAGCGGGCGCAGGAGGGAAGGCCGGGCCATCCTGGAGAGCCTGCTCCGGCACGCCGAGGAGCGCACTCCCGGCCGGTGGACCGCGTCGGCGTGGCGGGACGCCCTCGCGCTGACCGACGTCGACGCCGAGCAGGCCCTGCGTCGCTGCCTCGCGGTGCTGTCGTCGACGCCGACACAGGACTGGGGCAGTGGTCTGAGGCTGATCGCCCTGCTCACCGCGGATCGCGTGTTCCAGCGCGGCGAGCCCGAACGGGGTGGCCACCTCCTCGCGCGCATCAACAGGGTGGCCGAGCAGCTCGATGACGAGTGGTACATCGCAGCCGCGCGGCTCACCTCGGGTATCGACGCCTCACGAAACGGCAGCACCCGGCGCGCGCGGCACCACGCGGAGACGGCCAGGGCGGGGTTCGTCTCGGCAGGGGACCGGTGGGGGGAGCTGCAGGCACTCGACCTGCTGGCCGGTCTCGACGAGATGGAGGGCTCCTACCAGCGGGCTCGCGCGGCGCGCGAGGACATGGCGGGCATCGCCGAGGAGCTCGGCATGCGCGACGTCCACGCGTACCAGGTCGTCAAGATCGGCAACCTGCTCGGCCTGAGCGAGGAGCTCGATGCGGCCCTCCTGTGCCTTCGGAACGCTCGTGACCTGGGGCGTCAGTTGGGTAAGCCGAACACGGTGGCCTACGCCAACAACGGACTGGGGTTGGTGCTGCGGCGTGCGGGTCACGCGCACGACGCGCTTGTGCACCACGAGGCCGCGCTGCGGCACTACCGGGGGATCGGCTCGCATGCCGGTAGTGCCTTCACCTGCGCGGCCATCGGGCTCGCCGGCGTGGCAGGCGGGGACACCGGCACGGCGTACTCCTGGCACATGCGGTCCCTGCACGATGCGACGCGCACCAGGGACCGTCGCGCTGTCGCGCTCGCCCTCGAGGGTCTCGCCCTGACGGTCGACGAGACCGAGAAGGCCGCCACCCTGCTGGCGGCAGCCCGGGAGCTACGTGCGGGCGCGGGGGCGCCGCGCCCGCACGGGGAGATCCCCGAGGTGGACCGCGTGGAGGCCGGTCTCGGCGATCCGGAGGCTCTGATGCCTGGGGATGCGCGTGAGCGTGTCCGGGCATGGGCAGCCGATGTCGAGGGCATCGCCGGTCGGGTGAAACGGCTGCTCGGCGACAGCAGCGCCTACCGGGTGGCGATGTAGCGGCGATCGTCAGCACACCATCAGCGGTGCGGCACACAGTGGTGAGTGCTCCCGGAGAAAGGGGACTCACCGTGATGTTCACCGTCTACTGCCCCCGGCACCAGGCGAACGTGCTGCTCGGGTACCGCCGCATCAGGCGCCTCGTCAACGTCTCTCCCGGCGTGATCGCCGTGCAGCTGGTCTGCCATGACGGTGCGGTGCTCGAGCTGCTCACCGGCTCGCGGGTGAGCGCGCCCACTCCGAGTACGCCGTCCACGCCTGCAACGAACGATCGCTGACGAACCGGCGCGGCTCACCGCTGACGGGGTCGGTGAACGCCAGTCCACGAGCAAGCAGCTGCAGCGGCCTGCCGAAGTCGTCGGGCGCCTTGCCTATGGGGCTCGGGTACAGCTCGTCACCGAGTATCGGGACGCCGAGACCGCCCATGTGGACGCGCAGCTGATGGGTCCGGCCCGTCGCGGGCACGAGCCGGTAGCGACCGAGGCCGTCACGGTGCTCGAGCAGGTCGACCCGGGTGCTGCTGTTGGCTGGACCGCTCACCTCGCGGGCACGATGATCGCCGTGCCGCTTGACGATGCGGCTGCGGACGGTCCGAGGCAATGCCGCCGAGGGTGGGTACCCAGCGACTGCCTCGTAGGTCTTGTGCACCAGACCGTGTTGGAAGAGTTTCTGGTACGCGCCACGCAGCTCGGGCCGGAGCACGAACAGAACCAGGCCCGCGGTCGGCCGGTCCAGCCGGTGCGCGGGCGTCAGTTCCGGAAGGTCCAGCTCGCGGCGCAACCGGACCAGCGCCGTCTCGAGTACGTGCGAGCCTCGTGGCGTCGTGGCCAGGAAATGCGGCTTGTCGGCGACGAGCACGCGGTCGTCGCGATGCACGATCGAGACCTCGAACGGCACCGGGACCTCGCTCGGCGGTTCCCGGTAGCACCAGAGCGTGGCACCGGGTACGAACGGGGCTTCCCGCGCTACGGGACCGGTGCGGTCGACCAGCCGCTGCTCGGCGAAGAGCGCATCGACACGCTGCGGCCCTTCCGCGGGAAAGCGGTCGAGAAGGTACTCCCGGAGAGTCCGCCACCGCCCGGTGGCCGGAAGCCGCAACCGCGTCGGCCGGATCCCGTCCGGCGCAGGCGGCGGTTCGACTGCTCGGTGCGGCACGCGGGCAGGATAGCGCATCCGGTGTGTGGAACGATCCCGAGCGGACCGGTCCGGCTGTGTGACGCGGCGAGTGCGCCGGGAGCGTCGCCGCGGTCCTGGTCAGCGGACATCTCGTGGCCGGAACTGGATGCTGATGCGCGGACCGACGCGCTTGCTCGTCTTCGGGACCGCGTGCTCCCACGTCCGCTGGCACGAACCGCCCATCACCAGCAGGTCGCCGTGTCCGATGGCGTAGCGCAGGCTGCTGCCGCCGCCGCGTGGGCGCAGCAGGAACGGGCGTTGCGCGCCGAGTGCGACGATCGCGACGACCGTGTCCTCCTGCGCGCCCCTGCCGACAGTGTCGCCGTGCCAGGCGACACTGTCGCCGCCGTCACGGTACAGGCACAGGCCCGCGGTGCACAGTGGCTCGCCGAGGTCGCGCGCGTAGTAGGCGGTCAGCTGGGCCCGGGCCCGTTCCAGGACGGGATGCGGCATCGGGTCGTGCTCGTCGTAGAAGGCGAGTAGCCGGGGAACGTCGACCATCGAGTCGTACATGCGCCTGCGTTCGGCGTGCCAGGGAACCGCCCGGTACAGGGACTCGAACAGCTCCTGCGCGCAGGCGACCCAGTTGGGTAGCAGGTCGACCCAGGCGCCGTCGCCCAACTGTGTGCGTTCGACGGTGCCGAGCGGTCCGAGCCCGATCTCGTCCGCCTGGTCGAGAATCGACGCCTGGATCGGCACGGTCACCGGCACTCACCTCCGGGAATCGAACGGGTGTGCGATACAGGGTACACGGCTTCGTCGTTACCGGAAAGCAACGGCGCCCGCCGTGTGCTTCCCGCGCCGAGCGACCGCGGGTGACGCGCGGTGCCGTACGGCAGGGTGTGGTGCGCGACCCTGGTACCCGAGTAAGAATTCCGGCGCGCGACACTCGGTCATCCGAGCGTGTCGCACCTTGACGTTTCACCGAAGTGGACCCAGGTGTGATGCGGGATTCCCGGACGTGCACGGAGTGCACAGGTAACAGTTTGGCAGACACACGGACAGCCCTGTGCTTACGCGCCCCGACTCGAAATAATGGATCAACGAGTCCGGCGTCGTGAGGGGTCGTCCATGCCAGAGTCCAGCTCCACCGAATCGCAGGAACCGGAGGCCACGCAGCAGAGCTCGCACGAGTCGGAAGCCGGTGCGGCGCGAGCCGAACACGCCGGCACGGCCATCAGCAGGTTGCTCGCGGTGGCGACGCTGACCCCGGCGCAAGCGGGCCTGCTCGCCCGGGATCTCGCCGCCGAGTTGGAGGCCTTGCGACGCGGCGAGCGCTACCCGGCCGGTTTCACCGATCGCCGGGTGTTGCTCACCGGGTCGGGAAGCGTCGTCATCGCGACCGGCGACGGAGATGATGCCGAGCAGCAGGACGAGCCGGACGAGGGGGAGCCGGGCGAGGCCGGGCACGGACGATCCGTGACCCACCAGGTGGCCGGTCTGGTGCGCAAGCTCGCCGCCAGCGCGCGGCGGGACGGTGTGCGCCAGCGGGACGAAGCGGACCTGCTCGTGCAGGGTCTGGACGGGCTCGGCGACGACGTGGGTGCTCTCGCCGAGCATGTGCGTCAGGCGGCGACCCGGTTGTTGCGCGATGTGCCGGATGACCGGATCGACATCCTGCGCGCGGAGCTCGCCTCGCTGGCGGGAGCGATAGCCGGGCGCGAACCCGAGCTGGACAGCGAACAGTCCGAAAAGGACCAGAGTCGAGCCGCGTCGTGGTCGAAGAGCGAGCCGCACGGCGCCGATCTGCGGCTGCGCGGCTGGCGCAGATCGCGACGGCGGGCATGGCACAGCAAGCCGGTCGCGCGGCTACGGTGGGTACTCGTGGTCGGTCTTGTCGCCGGACTCGTGGCCGCGGGCAGCTTGTGGGGCATGCCCAACGTGGTGTCGGACATTCAGCGGGGCTGGGGCGCGCTGATGTCCTCGGACGAGCCGCAGCGCCAGCTCGCCCCGGTGACGCAGGAACCGGGCGGGCAGGATGACGCGGGCGACGCGGAGCCGGGCGACGAGACGGGTCGCGAGCAGGGATCCGGCGACCAGGGGGAGGGGACGGCGCGGGCGCCACGTGACGTCGAGCTGCTGGCTCCGGAGGAGGCCGAGCCCATCACCGAGGTAACCGTGGAACTCCTGGACGAAACCTGTGAGCCGGGGCAGGCGTGCCCGCTCCGGGTGGACGTGCACATGGACCGGGAGGGCACGAACCGTGCCGTGGAGTGGTCGCTGCACGTGGTCGACCGCTGCAGCGACTCGGTCGAGGAACAGCCCGGTATGGCGGTCACAGCGCAATCCGGGTGGGGCCAGGTGTACGGCATCAGCAGGCCGGAACTACCGGAGTCGTCCTCGCTCGCGGTGATGGCGGTGACAGCGGAGCCGGTGCGGGTGTCCTCGCAGCCGCTCGAGATCCCCGCCGATGGTGGCACGTGCTGAAAGGGCGCTCATGGGCAATGGCAGTTCCGGTCGCGGTGGGGTGCGGGGCCATCGGCTGAGTGGCACGTCGACCGCGGCGATGCATCCCGGCGGGTGGGTGATCGACCCGTGGATCGTGATCGCCGCTGCGGTCCTGGTCGGGTTGGGCCTGCTGAACCTCCTCGCGCTGGGGATGACCGAACATGCCGTGCGGCACGGTGCGATCGGCTTCGCGGGCCTTGTCGCGATGGTCCTGCTTGCCCGGCTGCGTGTGCAGGCGTTGCCACGGCTGGCGTGGGGTGTCTACCTCGCCGCTGTGCTGATGCTGCTGGCGGTCCCGCTTGTGGGGGACAAGGTCAAGGGAGCCCAGCGGTGGCTCGATTTCGGCGTGATCTCGGTGCAACCCTCCGACGTCGCCAAGCTGGGTGTGCTGTTACTGCTGGTGCACCAGCTCGCGCGCGGCTACTCGTGGTGGCGGTTGTGGAGTGCCCTCGCCTTCGCCGCAGTACCCGTCGGGCTGGTGGCGACGCAACCCGACCTGTCAACCGCCGCGGTCATCGCCGCGCTCGCGCTGTTCACCGTGATTCTCGCCCGCGTGCCGTTGCTGCCGCTCCTTCCGATCTTCGGTATCGCCCTGGCTGCCTTGCCACTCGTCCTTCTGGTGTTGCGGCCGTACCAGCTCGACCGGCTGGAGTCCTTCGCGTCGGGTGCGCGGGATGCCAGTGGCGCAGGCTGGGCCGCGTTGCAGGCCGAGATCGCTATCGCCGCCGGGGGGTTGTTCGGCCGGGCCGGTGACCCGCTGTTCGACCTGCGTGCCTCGTACGTGCCGGAGAGCGAGCACGACCTCGCGTTCGCCAGCGTGGTACACGCGTGGGGGCTGCTCGCCGGGGTGGCGGTGATCGCCGCGGTACTGGTCCTGGTGTGGCGCGCGGCGCTGGCCAGCAGGATGACACGGAGCCCGGAGGCGGCGCTGATAGCCGCGGGTGTCGCGGCGATGTTCGGCCTGCACGCGTTCGTGTCGATCGCGGCGAACCTGACACTGCTGCCGCACACCGGACTGCCGATCCCGCTGTTCAGTTACGGCGGCACCACCGCCACGGTGCACTTCGTCGCGCTCGGCCTGGTACTCGCCGCGCGCCGGGACGGCTTGGACCGGCCGCTGTGGGCGCCCGCGCCGCCCAAGCGGCGACACCCGCGGTGGGCACGTACCGGTGCCGTGCTGCTCAGCGCGAACCTCGCAGCGATGTCCTGGTTCGCCTGGCACGTCCAGTCGGCACGCGGCGACGAGCTGCGCCAGACGAGCGAGGAACAGATGACCCGGTGCATCCGGCTGCCTGCCGAGCGGGGAGACATCCGGGACCGCACGGGCGAGCTGCTGGCCACCAACCAGGAGCGCAGCGAGGTGCACGTGGTTCCCGGTCTGTTCCCGGAGGGTGACAGCGACGCGATCGCGCGGCTGGCCGGCATTGTCGACAAGCCCGCCGGGGAGCTCGCGGACGCGGTCGAGCGGGTATCCGAGTCGTCCGAACTGCACGTCGAGATCGCGACCGTGCGGCCGGAGGTGGGCGACCGGCTCGCCGAGTCCGAACTGCCCGGGGTACTCGTGATGCCATCCCAGCGCAGGGACTACCCGCTCGGTTCGATGCTTGGTCCGACGCTGGGATTCGTCGGCGTGGGCACGCCTGCCGACATGAGCAGGCAACCATCGCTGGCGCTGGGCTCGGTCGTCGGCCGGGCCGGGTTGGAGCAGCAGTACGACGCGATCCTGCGCGGGACGGACGGCTGGCAGTGTGTCTACGTCGAGCCCGACGGCCGGCCGGCTGCCGCTGCCGGTCGAACCGACCCGGTACCCGGCGAGCATCTCCGGCTCCACCTCGACGCGGACATGCAGCGTGTGGCCAACGAAGCGCTGGCGGACGCGATCGAGGAGAGCGGCGGGGACCTCGGTGGCGCGGTCGCCATGGACGCGCGTACCGGGGCGGTACTCGCCAAGGCGAGCGTGCCCGCCTATGACAACAACGTCTATGTCCCGCCGATCAACGACGCCGAGCTGGCCTCGGAGATGGACGGATCCGGCCTGCCGATGATCGACCACGTGTCACAGGTGCCCGTGGCCCCCGGGTCGACGTTCAAGATCGTGGTCGCCGCCGCCAACGCCGTCTACGACGCTGTCCCACCCGATCGAGTGGTGCCGACCGGGGCCAGCTTCTCACTCGGAGGGCACACGTTCGACAACTGGCGCCCCATGGGGCCGCACGACCTCGTCGATGCCATCGCCATGTCGGACAACGTGTACTTCTACAAGCTGGCACTCGAGCTGGGGCCGGAGAAGATCGCGACGGTGGCCGAGGAGCTGGGTGTCGGGAGGCCGACCGGGATCGATCTGCCGGGGGAGAAAGCCGGGTTCCTCGGCACGCCGGACTCGGTCCATCAGGTCGGCGGCAACTGGTATACCGGGTCGACCGTGCTGATGGGGATCGGGCAAGGGCCGCTGACGGTGACCCCGTTGCACTCCGCGCTGTGGACGTCCGGGCTGGCGACGGGGCACATCGTGACTCCCCAGCTGGCAGCCGCGTTCGGGGACGAGTCCTTCACCGAGCTGGAGACCGAAGAGCCCCGGGAACTGTCCTTCGCCGACAAGCTCGACCCGGTACTCGAGGGGATGCGTGCCTCTGCGGAGCGAGGCACGGCAGGCCAGCTCAACGAGCTGCCGATATCGAGCGTGGCCAAGACCGGAACCGCGGAGGATCCCTCCTCGCCCAACGGGGAGCCGCACGCCTGGTTCACTGCGGTCGCCCCCGCCGAGGAGCCGGAGATCGTCGTGTCCACCTTCGTGCGCGGCGGTGGGTTCGGGTCGCAGACCTCGGGGCCGGTCGTGACGGCGATACTCGAGCACTACATCGACAACCGCTGAGATGCCACCGCTGACATCGCTGACATACCGGGCCCGGACGAGTTCGGTGGATGGTGCATGTGAGCTGTGGCGAGCCGCGCCGGGATGATCGGTGCTCGACGTTGCGGAAGACATGTGTGGGGGCCGGCCCGCGCGACGCGGACCGGCCCCCACACGAGCGGTGTCTAGTAGTAGCCGTAGGCGGCGACGACGTCCGGCTGGGACAGCGCGGCGGTAGCGCCCTCCGCCACGCAGGTGAGCGGCCGCTCCGACTGCTTGACCGGGAACCCGAACGCCTCCTCGAGGAGCATGGTGAAGCCGCGCAGCAACGACCCGCCACCGATCGCCAGCACGCCCTCGGCCATCACGTCACCGACCGCCTGCGCGGGCAGGTCTTCGAGACAGCTGGTGAGGGTGTGCACGATCTCGGTGGTCGTGGGGCGCAACGCGTCCATGATCTCGGCCGTGTCCAGAGTGACCAGACGGGCGCGGCCGGTGGCGGCATCCCGGCCCTCGACGACGAGGGAGGGATCGTCCTGGCCGTGCATGCCCACCTTGATGTCCTCCGCGGTGAGCTCACCGACCACGATCTGGTGCTCGGCGCGCAGGTGCTGGTACAGCGCCAGGGTGAGCTCGTCCCCCGCCACCCGGCAGCTGCGGTGGGTCAGTACGCCGCCGAAGCAGAAGCCCGTGATCTCGGAGGTACCGCCACCCACGTCCACGACCAGGTGCGCGCGTGGCTCGATGGGGTTGACACCGGAGCCCAACGCGCCCGATACCGGCTCCGGCAGCACCGCGACCTTCCGCAGCCCCGCCTCGTGGGCGACCTCGAGCAGCGCGCGACGTTCCAGGGTGGTCGCTCCCGCAGGCACGGCGATCACCGCTCTGGGCCGCATCCAGCGCTGCCACCGATCGGTTACCTTCCGGATGATGGCGCCGATGTAGGCGCGCGCCGATTCGAGATCGACGATGACACCGTCACGCATCGGCCGGACCGTGGCGAACCCCGCCGGAGTTCGCCCGATCAGTTCCCGAGCTTCCTTTCCTACCCGGATCGCCCGGTACGGTTCGTTCGCCCGGGTGAGCATGACGGACGGCTCGTCGAGAACGATTCCCGCATCGGGCTGACCGACGACCGTGTTCGCAGTGCCGAAATCAATACCGAATCCACCCACCACAGCCTCCCAACACCGCTGTACGCTCAGCACGGTTGTGCACTCACCGAGGTGATCCTGTGACTCTACGACACATACCGGCGTGTGCGGCAGATCACCAGCGAGGTCGCTATCTATTCGTTGTACTCGTGCGGTGATCGCCGCACGGGAACCCTCCCTCGGTCAGAGCAACTCCCAGCGCGCGCAGTCGTTCCGGGCCGATCGGCTCGGCGTCGGCCGCGGCGAGCTCGACCACTCCGGGCACGCCGAGCTGCTCGCGTACCAGCTGGCTCCACGTACTGTCCGATTCGGATGGTACGTGGTTCAGTACGGCGTCGCCGAGGACGAATCCTGCCGAGGTCAGCGACGTCGCCGAGCGAGCACTCTCGGCGAGAACCATGCGGCGGGCCAGCACGACCAGGTGCACTGTGGCCTCCGTGCGAAGCCGGTCCGCTGCCCCCTCGAGCCTCCGTCTCCTTGCGTGCAGCCGCGCGAGTAACGGGTCGTCCGCCTCGTCGGCCGTGCCCAGTACACCGGTGGCGAACCGGTCGGCGTCGACGGCCCGCTCGCGTTGCCTGGCGAGCCCGCGCACCCACGGGGCCAGCAAGCTGGGCAGCTCGAGCATGCGCAGCAGGTGCCCGGTGGGAGCGCTGTCCACCACGAGGTGGTCCCAGTCCCGCGGTACGCGTCCGAGGTACTCGATGAACAGGTCGTTGAGCGCGGACTCGGTCATGCCGGGAGCGTTGGACGCCGTCTCCAGGTGCCGCTGCACGGCCGGCATGATCTTACGGGGCAGTGCGGCATAGGCGTCGTCGGTTACCTGGTCGACCCTGGCTCGTACGGCGGCGTCCGCGTCCGGTTCGGCCGCCCACAGCTGCGGAGCGACCCGCCGCGGGCGGTCGGCGAGCCGGCTCGCCAGGGCGTCGCCGAGCGAGTGCGCCGGATCGGTGGACAGCACGAGCGTGCGTCGCCCGGCATCCGCGAGGGCGAGTGCTGTCGCGGCGGCGACCGTCGTCTTGCCGACGCCGCCCTTGCCGCCGATGATGACGATGGGTGGGGCGCCGCCCGCGGTCGCCACCTGCGTCAACAGCACACTCCCGGTTCGCCGAGCTCCTCGTGCCCCATGCGCCGGTGCCAGTCATGGATGTCGGCGACAACGTAGGGGATGAGCTCCAGCGTCTCGTAGCCGACCGGGTTGTCCACCCCCAGGGCCTCCAGTAGCACCAGCGCACGCAGGGTGTCGGACTGGTCCCGCGCGTCACGCCGCAGTGCGCTGCCCCAGCGCGCGGCGAAGACCGCGTCGAACGCTTCCTCGGCCTTGCGCCACGCGCGGGTGAGCAACGCGCGTGCCCGGGCCGTGACCTGCTTGCGGGTGCGCGACCGCGGGGCGTCAGCGTTCATCGCGTTCCGGGTCCGCTGCCGGCGCCTCGACCTCGGTGAGCCCGTCACCGTGCTCGTCCGGCGACGTACGCCCTGCCCAAGCCGCGCGCAGTGCGACGGCGGCCTCGACGATCAGCCAGATGGCGAGCACGAAGATGATCGCATCCAGCGGGGCGAGCAGGAAGACCTGCAGCGGGTCCTCGTGGGTCGCGAACTCGATGAGCTGGATGACCAGCGCCCAGGAGGTCATCGCCACCAGGAAGACCAGCGGCACGAGAATCACGACCGGGTTGCGACGGCGCTTGGTCACCCATACCGCGATCACCGCGAGGGCGAGGCCCGCGGTGAGCTGGTTGGTGGTGCCGAACAGCTGCCACAGCGTGCCGAACGCGAAGTTCCCCGGCAGCAGCGCGAGAACGATCGGCAGGCTCAGCGCCACGGCCGTGGCCAGCGTGAGGTTGCGCGCGAGCGGGCGGATCCCGACGATCTCGGCGATCTCCTGCACGATATAGCGTTGCAGGCGCACCGCGGTGTCCAGGCTCGTCGCGGCGAAGCTGATCACCACGACCGCCGCGAACACGGTCCCGGTAGCCAGGGGCACCCCGAGGTTCTCGGCGAAGCCTGCCACCCCCCGGGTGAAGGTGCCGAGCGCGCCGTCCGAGGCGGTCTGCCAGTCGGCGTAGCGTGCCTGCCAGTCGGAGGCCGGCGTCGCGGAGAGCGCCACGACGCCCGCGGTGCAGGCGAGGATGGAGCACAGCGCGAGCGTGCCCTCGCCGACCGCGCCGAGATACCCGACGTAGCGCGCGTCGCTCTCCTTGTCGAGCTGCTTGGCCGTCGTCCCCGACGAGACCAGGCTGTGGAACCCGGAGATGGCACCACAGGCGATCGTGATGAACAGCAGTGGGAACCACGGTGGTGAGTCGGCGGGGACGTCGGTGACGGCCGGAGCGGCGATCGTGTTCATGCCGATGATCACGCCGACCACGATCACGGCGAGCGCCACGACCATCTGTTGCTGGTTGATGTAGTCACGCGGCTGCAGCAGCACCCACACCGGAAGGCGGGAGGCGAAGAACGTGTAGGCGAACACCAGCACGACCCACACGGTGAGCGGTTCGATCCCGAACGCCGAGGCGACCGGGTCAACCGAGACCGGCACGTGCTGGCCGAGCCAGATGGACGCGTAGACGACCAGCAGCGCGACCACCGAGGGCAGCAGCGCGGCCGTGCGCTTACGGTAGATGTACTGCCCGACGCCGATGGCCAGGGGGATGGTCAGCAGCACGGGGAGCACGGCAGCGGGGTTGTTCACGAACAGCGTCGCGATCACCACGGCGAACACCGCGTTGACCATGGTGACCAGGAAGTAGATGATGAGCAGGAACAGTGTCCGCGCGCGCGAGCTGATCACGTCCTTGGCCAGAGTGCCGATGCTGCGCCCCTTGTGCCGCACGGAGACGACGAGGGCGCCGAAGTCGTGCGCGCCCGCCGCGAAGACCGTGCCGAGTACGACCCAGAGCAGCGCGGGAAGCCATCCCCAGAACACCGCGATGGCGGGACCCACGATCGGCGCCGCACCGGCCACGGAGATGAAGTGGTGCGCGAAGACGATGTGCTTGTTCGTGGGGACGAAGTCGATGCCGTCGGAGTAGCGGTGGGCCGGAGTGACATAGGACGGGTCGAGCGCGTACACACTTCTGGCGAGGTATGCCGAGTAGTAGCGGTAGCCGACAGCGAAGACGGCCAGTACGGCCAACAGAACGATGACGGCGGGCATCTGACGGTACCTCCGAGAGCCTGACGTACACGAACTCCGCTTCAAGGCATCGTTGAAGTCGCTGCAACCTAGCACGAGGTGCCGGACAGTCAAAGGGGCTTCCGGGCCGTTCGGCGGGCGGCAGCGCGGCGCCCCGCGCATCGCCCTATGGTGTGAGCGGGCGAGCCCACACGGATACGGGTGATGTCGGCGGGGTAGCGCCGGACGGGCACGGTCCGATGCGGGCATTGGACACGGGACCCGGATACGGGAGGACGGCGAGGTGACGGACTTCAACTCGGTGTGGCGGCGGTCCACTGTCGCCGAGCTGTCCTGGCTGGGTCCGCGCGGCCCGGTGGGCCTGCCGGTCGTGCCGCTCGAGCTGGACGGTATGCCGTGTGCGGCGTTGCCCTACCTGCATCTGGACACGGTCGACTCGCTCGTGACCGAGCGCGTGGCGGTAAGCGTGACCGACACCCGGACGCTCGGGGAGGATGCGACGGCCGTGGCCGCTACCGGCCGGGTCAGCGTGCGGCACGACCTGGACGGAACGATCTTTACCGACAAGCTGCTCGAGCAGGAGATCGTCAAGCATCCGCCGACGCGGTTGCGCGCGGAGGGGCTGCTCGCGCGGCGGGAGAACTGGTGGTGGGTACCGCGGGTGCTGATCACCGTCGTGGAGATCGAGTCCGCCGTGCCGGTGCCCGCCCGCTCCCGCGCCGAGGACGCGCTGCTGGTGCGGCGGGACGGCATACGACCGTGCGTGGAGGTGGTGACGGCCCGGGAGTGGCCGGTGCGGCCCGCTCAGCGCATCGACGTGTTGCCGCGTGACGGCGGACTGCTCGACGGGGACGGTTCGCGGGTTTACGTGTACGGGCACCGGCACAGCCCCGACTTCGAGCGCTGGGAGCCCTGGTACCGCGGGGGCTCGCTCTACGGGGAGACGTTCACCGTCAGCGACGGAAGCGGCGAGCCGGGTCTCGAGCTGGAGCCGTTCGGGATCGTGGGCCGGATCCGCAATCACCGCGCGGTCGAGCGTTCGTGCCGGGCGGGCATCGGCGCCGTCGAGCGGCGGTCGGGCTCGCCGCGCTGAGTGCCGTCCCGATCCGGACGCGATCCGTTCGGCATGCGTGGCCACACCGCGGAAGAACGGCTACACGCCGTAATTGTTCACTCTCCTGTCGGGTTGCCTGTTAGGCAAGCTTCACTAGACTCAGTGAACCGCGCCATGGATCTGTGGGTCACGCGGTATGGGGTGGATCGCTCGGGAAGGCGATGTGGTCGAGATGGATTGCCCGAACGGTGGGTCGTGGCACCTTGTTCGAGTGAGCGCGTAGCCATGTCAGCCCATCCCGTCGAGCACGCGACGATGGGGCCGGTAGTGTCGGCCCGCATCAGCCCGCTCCCGCTCGTCGGCCGGTCCGCCGAACTGGGAGCGCTGTTCGACACGGTCACCACACCTCCGTCGGTCGCGCTCGTCGAAGGGGACGCCGGCATCGGCAAGACCCGGCTGATCGACGAGCTGTGCGCGCTGCCGACGTTGAGCTCATGGAACGTGCTGAGCGGGGCCTGTCAGCCGTTCCGGGAACCGTGTTCCTACGGCCCGCTTCTCGACGCGCTGCGGGCCGTCGAGAAGCGGCTGCGCCGCTGCTCCCGGCTGAGCCCGCTGACCGGGGCCTTGCGCCCGCTGCTGCCCGAGCTCGCGCCCTACCTGCCGCCCTGCCCGGATCGGCTCGACGACCCCAGCGCGGAACGGCACCGGCTGTTCCGGGCGATGCGCGACGTCCTCGCGACGTGCGGGCGCACGCTGCTGGTCATCGAGGACGCGCACTGGGCGGACGACGGCACCCGGGACGTGCTGAACTTCCTCGCGGCCACCATGCCCGAGCGCCTGTCCGTCGTGATCAGCTACCGCGGCGCGGATCATCGCGGCAACGGAAGTCCGCTGGGCAGTGCGTACCGCCTGCGACGTGATGTCACCGGTACCGTGGTCCGGCTGGCAGGCCTGGGCCGTGCCGAGGTGGCCGAGCTGGTCGGCGCCACGCTCGGGCCGGACGCCGAGTCCGAGGAACTGCTCACCCAGCTGCACGATCGGACAGCGGGCATCCCCTTCGTGCTCGAGGAAGTGCTGCGCGCGCTCGGCGAAGCGGCCGGGCCGGTCCACACCGACGGGCCCGGGGCCGTTCGGCTGCTCGAGTCGCTCGGCGTCCCGGTACTGCTCGGTCACGCGATGCAGGAGCGGCTGGCGCCACTGTCGGCGACCGCCCTGCACGTGGCGCGGGCTGTCGCGGTGCTTGGCAAGCCGGTGGACATCGAGCTGCTCAGCGGTATGACCGGCCGGTCGAGGAAACGCACCGCCGCGGCGCTGATGGAGGCCCTGCGCGCGGGCGTGCTTGTCGAGGCCAGCCGGAACCGTTACGGGTACGTGCACGCGCTGGCGCGCCAAGCCGTCTACGAGGCGCTGCCCGGGCCGGAACGCGTGCAGCTGCACCTGCGCGCGGCGGACGTACTGACGAGGATGGACCCGGTGCCGCTGGCGTGGATCGCCGAGCACTACCGGGCCGCAGAGGACTACGGGCGCTGGGTGGAGACCGCCGAGGCAGCGGCCGACCAGGCACGCGAGATCGGTGAGCCGACCGCGGCCGCCGAGGTCCTCCACGAACTGCTGTCCGAGGCGTCGCTCTCGGCCGCGCAGCGGGTGCGCCTCGCGGGAAAGCTGAGCAAGGCCGCGCTGTGCTCGAGGGGAAGGTGCGATGTCACCGGGATCCTCGAGCGGGTCCTCGACGACGAGCGGCTGCCCGTGGCTACTCGCGGGCTGATCCGGACCCGGCTCGGCGTGGTCATGCTGCGCAAACCCGAGCTGGTGGCCGCCGGTCGCAGCCACCTCAGGACAGCGGTGCGCGAGTTGCGTGAGCACGACGCGCCGAACGCGCTGCTGGCGATGTCGGCACTCGGGCAGGCTCAGGTCGGCTCGGCACCGGTGGAGGACCACCTCGAGTGGATCAACCGGGTCGATCGCGAGCTCGGCCGGCTCCCGGATGGGCCCGCGCTGACCAACGTGCTCGCCAACCAGCTGCAGAACCTCGTCCAGATCGGCACACCGGACATCTGGCAGCGTATCGCCGTGCTCCCGGCGCAGGCACGCTCCGGCGAGGAGCATCAGTACCTCACCCGGGCACACCTTTACCTCGCCGACGCGCTGTCCTGGGTCGGCCATCTACGGCGCGCGCGGCGGTTCCTGGACAGCGGTCTCCGGCTCGCGCAGGCTCAGGAATGTGCCACGTTCATGATCGACATCGGTCGCGGGTTGCAAGCCAGGCTCGACTGGCTCACCGGGAACTGGACCGGGCTCGCGGAGCGATGCGGCGAGCTCGCCGCGCGTTGCGCGGATATCGAGGTCGTGCGTACCGAACTGGCGCTGGTGCACGGCGCGCTGGCCGTGGCGAAAGGGGAGTGGGACGCGGCGGCAACCCACCTCGGTTCGGCGGGACTGACCGACGCCCGCGCGTACACCCCGCGCGTGCTGGCCGCCACCGCGGAGCTGGCCAGGATGCATCTGTCCCGGCAGGAACCCGAAGCTGCCTACGAGGTGGCGTCGCGGGCGTGGTCGATGGTGCATGGCAAGGGGGTGTGGGTCTGGGCGGCGCCGCTCGTGCCGGTGCTGACCGAGTCGCTCGGACAGCTGGGTCGGCCCGGTGCCGCGGAGCGGGTGGGCTCCGAGTTCGAGCGCGGTATCCGAGGGCGGGAGGCCCCGCTGGCGCACGCTGCCGCCGTAGCGGCACGGGGTAGCCGGTTGCGATGGACCGGGCGGCCTCGTGAGGCCGCGGCTGCCCTGGACTGTGCCCGGCAACGCTACGCGGAGCTACCCGCTCCGTATCACGCGGCGGTGGCGGCCGAGTCCGCGGCGTACTGCCGGATCGCCGAGGGCGACGGGCAGCCGACCGAACTGGTCCCGGCTGTCGCGGAGGCGTTCGAGGCCCTCGGCGCTACCAGGGATGCCGCTCGTTGCCGCAGCGCGGTCCGGAGCGCGGGCGGGGTGGTCGCCTCGCGCCGGGGGAGGCGTGGCTACGGCAACGCACTGTCCCCCAGGGAGAAGGAGGTCGCCGGCCTGCTCAGCCGGGGACTGACGAACAGGGAGATCGCCGAGGTGCTGTTCCTGTCCCCGCGCACGGCCGAGCATCACGTGGCGCGGGTACTGCGCAAGCTCGGGGTGCGATCGCGGTTCGAACTACGTCGTCGTTAGCCACCACCGCCCGGCCGAACAGTGTCCGCGCGGCGCGGCGCGGCGCGGCACGGCGCGGCACGGCGGGGCGGGGCACCCGGCGTGTGCGCGCGGATGCCCCGCCGCTGCGGGTGACGCTCAGCCGGTGACCAGCCGCGCGCCGGTGGCCCGCAGCGCGCGCCGTACGGGCTCGAAATACATTGTGGACTGACTTCCTCCGGAGACCATGCCCTGTGCCTGGCCGCCTGCCGCCATGACCGACCCGCCGGAGTCGCCGGGGCTCGCGTGGATGGTGGTTTGCGTCAGGCCGTACACGGCGCCCTGCGAGTACCGGACGGTCCGGTTCTTGGCCTGGATGACGCCGCATGTCACACCGGATGTCGAGCCCGACTTGCACGCCCTGGCACCCACCGGCGCCTCCTGCGCGCCGCGGACGGTGCCGAGACCGGCGACCTGAGGCGTGGGGGTCCAGCTACTGGTGACCCGTGCCAGTGCCCAGTCGGCTCCGGGGAACCGGTACGAGGTGGCTGTGCCGAGGTAGCGGCCGTTCTTGCTCAGGCTGGTGCCGCCAAGCGCGGGACAGTGGCCCGCGGACAGGAACCCGCCCTGCACGGAGAAGCCGATCGAGCAACGGCTCCTGGACATGTTGTAGGAGTCGCCTCCGCGGAGGTTGCTGAGCAGCCGCGGTTCGTCCGCGGTGTGCTCGTAGCGAACCTTACCCGCGTCGACGCCTGCCTCGCGGACGTACGAGCGGGCTTCGTCCGTGGCGCCGTCCCGCACGGTGACCGTCACCGAGTTCGTCGTGGGAGCGACTCCCCATCCGGTCACGGACTCGGGTGCCCGTCGCTCGTGGCGGTTCAGCTTGTCCACCGCCGCATCCAGCTGGTCCGCGCTGTACTCGACGAGGACGCCCTCGGCGCCGAGCCCGCGCACCGTGTCCAGCCTGGCCGGGTCGGTCACGCCCGCGAAGAGCTCTCCGGTGCTCTCGTCGTAGTACGCGCCGCCGAAGTCCGGACCGAGCGCGTCGTCGAGCGCGGACCGGAGCACGCCGGCCTCGGCCTGATCGGCGAGGATCTCGGTGGCGCGTTCCGCCGTGGTGCCGAGATCCTCCTGGACGGCATCGACGATGCCGTCGCCGGCAGCCGGGGTCGCGCCGGATCCGGTGACCGGCTGGGTCGATGCCGATTCCGCCGCTGCCGGGATCGCACCGGTAGCGAGGGAACCGAAGATCATCACGATTGCGCCGGTGATGCCGGCTACACGTGTCCGTCTCATGCGTGTCTCCGCTGATGTCGGGCCGCGCGTCGAGGTGGTCGCGCACGGCATGTGCAGGGGTTTTCCGGTGACGATCGGGATATCTCCGATCGGCGTGACAACCCTGCGGCAAGCGGACCCGCAGAACAATACGGATCGGACTGGGTAGGTTCACGCAACCAATTCGGCACGGAACCGGGGACGCCGCGCGGCCCTGCCCGGCAGGGGTGATGCGTGACCTGCTCGCGACGGCAGGCGGGCGATCGCCCGGCGGCAGTATCGCGGCGCGGGCACCGGCCCGCGAACGGACGCCCCGGTGGCGTGCGAAGTTACCCTCCGCTCAACGCATGCCCGGTACGCGGCGTCGCCTCGCCGGTGCGATTCGTACGACCCGGTGCCGCACGGGTCGGGTCCGGGTCGCTCGACATGATCAGCAACACTGACCGTATGCGAACTACTGCACAACGTACGAGCCCGGCTCGCGGCTTGGTCGCGGCCGTGGCCACCACGGGACTGCTCATGGCGGGCTGCGCCGGCAACGGTAACGGCGACGAGGAAGCCGGGACGGACGACTCGGAAGGCTCCGGAGCCCGGACGGTCAGCCACAGCGGGGTACTCGCCGCTCCGGAGGCGGCGGACGGCGCCTACACCTACGATGCGGAGCTGGCTCCGGAAGGTGCCGAGCTCGGCGTTGACGTGGACGAAGGTGACACGACGTCGGTGACGCTGTCTGTGCGGGGGCTGGTTCCGGACCGCGCCTACGCGGCACACGCGCACACCGACCCGTGCGGTGCCGAGGGCTCCGACGCCGGACCGCACTTCCAGCACGAGGTCGATCCGAACACGCCCTCCACGGACCCGGACTATGCCAACCCGGACAACGAGATCTGGCTGGACTTCGCCACCGACGGGGCAGGCGACGCCGAGGTCACCGCGGAGGTGCCGTTCGGCTTCGCCGAGCGTGCTCCGGCCTCGGTCGTCGTGCACGCCGAAGCCGAGACCGCTACCGAGGAGGGGGAGGCAGGCGCCGCCGGGGACCGCCTGGCCTGCCTGACCGCACCGTTCGACAGCTCCGGCCAGTAATCCACCCTGCGGGTGGGAGCCGAAGGTGACAGCGGGTTCCTAGAAGGCGCCGGGTGTCACGTTCGGCTCCCACCGCAGGTGCACCGGGGACGGGCATATCCGTGCGATCCTGGATGTAGGCCTCGGTGCGTGCCCTGCGGGGACTCGCGCCGGACCCGATCTACTGCCAGACGGCCACAAGCCGCGAACAGTCCAGGAGGAGGTGCGGGTGCGGGATGAACTGAACGCCGCGACGCGGGATCGGATCAGCCGGGCGCCCAAGGTGGTTTTGCACGACCACCTGGACGGTGGCGTGCGCCCGGAGACGGTGGTCGAGCTCGCAGGCGAGGCCGGGTACCGCAAGCTCCCCACCACCGATGCGGACGAGCTCGGTGAATGGTTCGTGAACTCCGCCGATTCGGGGTCGCTCGAGCGCTACCTGGAAACCTTCGGTCACACGGTCGGCGTGATGCAGTCCGCGGACGCGCTGGCACGCGTCGCTGCCGAGTGCGCGGAGGATCTGGCCGCGGACGGAGTCGTCTACGCCGAGGTGCGCTACGCGCCCGAGCTGTTCCTGGAGTCGGGGCTCACGCTGCCCGAGATCGTGCAGGCTGTGCAGGAGGGATTCCGCGAGGGCGAGCGCCGTACCGCTGCCTCCGGCAGGCGGATACGGATGGGCACGTTGCTGTGCGCGATGCGCCAGAACGCGCGCTCGGCGGAGATCGCGGAGCTGGCCGTACGGTACCGGGACGAGGGCGTGCTGGGATTCGACATCGCAGGCCCGGAGGCGGGGTTCCCGCCGACAAGGAACCTGGACACCTTCGAGTACCTGCGCAGGCAGAACGCGCACTTCACGATCCACGCGGGTGAGGCGTTCGGACTCCCGTCGATCTGGGAGGCGATCCAGCGGTGCGGCGCGGAGCGCCTCGGGCACGGCGTGCGGATCGTGGACGACATCACCGTCTCGGACTCCGGGAGCGTGCGGCTCGGCAGGCTGGCCTCCTACGTGCGGGACCTGCGTATCCCCCTGGAAATGTGCCCGACCTCCAACGTGCAGACGGGTGCGGCTCCCTCGATCGCCGAGCATCCGATCCGGCTGTTGCGCAGCCTGTACTTCCGCGTCACGGTCAACACCGACAACCGGCTCATGGGCGGGACATCCATGAGCCGCGAGTTCACCGAGCTCGTGGACGCCTTCGGCTACACGCTCGACGACCTGCAGTGGTTCACGGTCAACGCGATGAAGTCGGCGTTCCTCCCGTTCGACCAGCGCCTCGCCCTGATCAACGACGTCATCAAGCCCGGTTACGCCGCGTTGCGTGCGGAGCGGCTGTTCACTCAGGTCGCCGCGGAGAATCCGGCGTAGCCGCGTCCGCGGGCGCGTCCGTGGACGCCGCCAGGGCCTCGGCGACCCACCCGGACCGGGCGTACGCTCGCGCGACACGAACCCACCAGGCGAGCGCGGATACGACGTCACCGTCGAGCGGCGCCTCCTCCGCCTCGGGTGGCTCGTGATCGGCGGGAGCTCCCGCGCGCTCGGCCCGGACAGCGCTGCGCAACTCGGTGGCGGCGACGATCGCGGAGCGCTCGTGCTCGTCCAAGTGCCGGGTCAGCCGGCGGGCGCGTTCCCGCGCGGCAGGGTCGATGTAGGGGCGCAACGCCAGCCGCGCGTCGAACAGCTCGATAATGCGGCGGTACACGCGAAAGTCCAGCTCGCCGGGCGCGAACCTGCGTAGGGCTCGGGCGGTCGAGCGGTCCAGGACGAGCTCCGGGTGTCGCTCGGCCACGATCGACAGCCACAGCGGGTGCAGACGCTGGTAGCGGGCGTAGCGGCGGAGATGGTCGAAGCCGTGGACGAACAGGGGGCCCCAGGACGGCAACGTCAGGCCCAGCATGATCAACAATGCCCCGTTGCCCGCGATGAATCGCGACAGCGTCTCCAGGCGCGCCATGTCGCTGCCGAGCCAGGAGCCGACGAGCGTGCCGAGCCGGTATACGCAGTAGGCGAGCACGAGCGTGGCTCCGGCTGCCGCCAGCCGTAACCCGTGTGCCACGAGCGGACGGCCGGTCAGGCGCGCGTACCGCCATCCGAGCCTGGCGATGGCGAGCATGGCGATGCCGAGTGCCGCCAGGTAGATCAGCAGGCAGGCCGCGTAGCCGAGGCTTCCGGCGCTGCTCCGGGAGAACGAGTGGTCGTGCGGACCCGGGTGCGCACCGAGGTAGAGCACGGTGATCAGGACCACGACCCCGGCCAGCGCGATGAGCCGGTTGCGGACGGCCCCGCGAGCGTTCTCGGGGGTGTTGGTCCACAGCAGCAGCATGACCTGCGCGGAGGTGCTGAACGCGACCACGCAGAGGAGGGTGAGCAGGACCCCGAGGTTGACAGACGTGAGCTGGTGGTCGAGCCACACCCGCAACGGAGGTATGGAAGCGGTGAACACCATGCCCATCAGGGCCAAGGTCACGCATACCGCGGCCACGGTGGGGTCGCGGAGCTTGCGCGTCGCGGAGAGCTTGTATCCCGCCGCGACCCACGCGCCCGCCGCGCACAGCGAGTACAGTGCCGTCGTCATGGTCGACACCTGACCGGGTTCTGCAGGGATCGCTCGATCCGCGCGGCGATCCTGGCGTCGTCCTCGGCGGAGAGCTGGACCCTGCGGGCAGGCGTCGCCTCCGCCCACGAGTCCCTGCGGGCCCTGTGCAGGATCAACGAGGCCATCAACTCGGCCTCCCGCTCCTGGTCCTGCGTGTAGTGGCTACGGGCGAGGACGCTGTGGACCATGTCGCCGTCGAGATGCGGCAGGAGCCGCTCGGCCGTGTCCGTGCGCAGGACCGAGGTCGCGCTGTGCGCGCAGGCGATGTGGCTGAGCTCGTGCAGGACGATGTGCTCCTGATGGAGCGGGTCGGTCGCCGACTGGTAGATCACGTAGTCGGTCGTCGCGGTGGACAGCCACATCCCGCAGGGGCTGGACGGGGAGAGTTCCAGGGCGAGCAGCCGGATGGGACGACCCGTCCGTTCGCTCAGGCTCGCACAGAACCTGTCGAGATCGAAGGGATCCGGGATCTCCAGCTCTCGCAGTCGCCTCCGGCACCGCCGCTTCAGTCCGTCCTTGCTCACCTGGGGCTGTCCCATACTGCTCGTCGTCCTGGGTCCCGCGGACACGTACGCGGGGTGTGACGCTGACGTCGTTCCTGCTTCATTGTCGGGAATCGTCGTCGCGGGGCAAACCTTCCAGCTCCCGGACACGGTTGATCACGTCGATGATCGAGTCCAGGCTGCGCTCGGACAGCCCAGCGGCACGCAGCGCGACGTGATGGACTCCCGCGTTCTTCAGCGCGGTGAGTGCCTCCAGCTCGGCGGCGACGTCCGCGGCGATCGCGTCGTCGAAGAAGTAGGCAGCGGGCACCCCGAAGAACGTTGCCAGGGCTTCGAGGTGCTTCATCGTGGGGTTGTCGCGATGCCCCTTCCGCAGCATCCAGATGTAGGTGGCCGAGATGGATGTCGAGGCCTGCTCGGTGATCGCGGCGGCGGCCTCCTCGTTGCTGTACGGGCCGCGGCCCGCGGGGTGCACCGTGGCGAACAGGTGATTGATGCGGTCTGCCAGTGTTCCGAGCTCCCCTGCGGACATGCCACAACCTCCGTTACGAATTTCAACTGATGTAAAGAGGGTACATGGATGTACATCACATCGGTTGACGCTGCGCCAGCTACCTCGATAGGTTCCGATGGTGACAGCAACTCATGTGAATGCGCCACGTCGAAGCGCATTCTGAGGTGTGTCTCGCATGGCTAGGCAGTCTGGGGGTCTGCCTAGCCATTCGCTGTTTCGCTGCCGTTGTGACGGGGCATTCGGCGCGCGCTCAGTCGTAGCAGCACCCGGTGGCCTCCCGGGGTGTAGGCGTGTGAGCGGTGCGCCGTGCCCCGTCGCGCGATCATCGCTCATGTGGTGCTGGACACGGGGAGACGTGGAGCGGTAACGTACTAAGCGGTTGCTTAGCCTGTGGTGGGTTGAGCTGTCGGACAGCGATTCTGTTGGAGGTAACCGTGGCCCAATCACGTACCGCCATCGTCACCGGCGCCGCGCGCGGCATCGGCGCGGCGATCGCCATACGGCTGGCGCAGGACGGTTTCGCCGTCGGTGTCGTCGACCTGGACGAGGCCGGCTGCGCGGAGACGATCACGGCGATCACCTCGGCAGGCGGCCGGGCCATCGCGGTCGGAGCGGACGTCAGCTCCTCCGGGGACGTCGATGCCGCCGTGCGGCGGGTGACCGAGGAGCTCGGCGCGCCAACGGTTCTGGTGAACAACGCCGGCATCACCAAGGACAACCTGCTGTTCAAGATGAGCGACGAGGACTGGGACGCGGTGATGGGCGTGCACCTGCGGGGCTCGTTCCTGATGAGCAGGGCCGTGCAGGCTCACCAGACCGAGGCGGGCTGGGGGCGCGTGGTGAACCTGTCCAGCGTGTCCGCGCTCGGCAACAGGGGGCAGGCGAACTACTCCACGGCGAAGGCGGGCCTGCAGGGGTTCACCAAGACGCTCGCGGTCGAGCTCGGCAAGTTCGGTGTGACGGCCAACGCCATCGCGCCCGGGTTCATCGAGAGCGAGATGACGGCGGCCACGGCCGAACGCGTGGGCGTGCCGTACGAGGACTTCAAGAAGGGGGCGGCCGAGCAGATACCTGTGCGCAGGGTCGGGCAGCCGTCCGATATCGCGGCCACGGTGTCGTTCCTGGTCAGCGAGGAAGCCGGGTTCATCTCCGGCCAAGTCATCTATGTTGCCGGCGGACCGAGGGACTGAGCCGATGAGCGAATCCGTTACAGACACCGCCGAGCTCGACGCCGAGGGGCTCCGCTCCCGGACGCGCGAGTTCCTGGCATCGAACGACCCCGCGACGACCGATCGTGGCGAGTTCCTGCGCGCCCGGTTCGACGCGGGCCTCGCGTGGGTGCACTACCCGGAGGGCCTCGGCGGGCTCGGTGCCCCGCGAGCACTGCAGTCGGTCGTCGATGCCGAGCTCGAAGCCGCGGGAGCCCCGGACAACGAGCCCTCCAGGATCGGTATCGGGCTGGGTATGGCCGCTCCGACGATCCTGGCGTTCGGAACGGACGAGCAGAAACAGCGCTTCCTGCGGCCCTTGTGGACCGGGGACGAGGTGTGGTGCCAGCTGTTCAGCGAACCCGGAGCCGGATCCGACCTCGCCTCGGTGGGTACGCGGGCCGAGCGCGAGGGTGATGGCTGGCGCGTGACCGGTCAGAAGGTCTGGACATCGAGCGCGCACAACGCCAGGTGGGCGATCTTGCTCACGCGGACGGATCCCGACGCGCCGAAGCACAAGGGAATGAGCTACTTCGTCTGCGACATGACCGATCCCGGGGTCGAGGTGCGACCGCTACGCCAGATCACCGGGGAGGCGGAGTTCAACGAGGTCTTCCTCAACGAGGCATGGATCCCGGATTCCAACCGCCTCGGCGAGGTCGGCGAGGGATGGCGTGTCGCCCAGACGACACTGATGAACGAGCGGGTGGCCATCGGCGGCAGGCCGATGCCCCGGGAGGGCGGTATGTCGGGTGTCGTCGCCGATACCTGGCGGAAGCGCCCGGAGGGTGCCGACGCGGCCACCTACGACCGGCTCATGGCGCTGTGGGTCGAGGCGGAGGCCCTGCGCCTGGCAGGCAAGCGCCTGGGGCAACAGCTCGCGGCAGGCTCTCCGGGGCCGGAAGGGTCCGCGATGAAGCTCGGCTTCGCCCGGCTCTCCCAGGAGCTGTCCGGGCTGGAGCTGGAGCTGCTCGGGCAGGAGGGCCTGCGCTACGACGACTGGAGCCTGCGTCGCCCGGAAACGGTCAACTTCACAGGGCGCACTGCCGGGTACCGCTACCTCAGGGCGAAGGGGAACTCGATCGAGGGGGGAACCTCCGAGGTACTGCGCAACATCATCGCCGAGCGCGTGCTCGGCTTGCCAGCGGAGGCGCGCGCTGACAAGGACGTGCCATGGAAGGATCTGCCGCGATGAGCCCGAACCTGCTCTACAGCACGGAAGAACAGGACCTGCGTGCCAGCGTACGGGACCTGCTCACGGACCGGTGTCCTCCCGAGCGCGTTCTCGAGCGCTGCGAGGAAGGCGAGACCGGGGACCCCGCGTTGTGGCACACGTTGGCCACCCAGCTCGGCGCCACGTCGCTGCACGTTCCGGACGAGCTCGGCGGGCAGGGCGCGAGCGTGCGGGAAGTCGCGGTCGTGGCCGAGGAGCTCGGGCGGTTCGTGGCTCCGGTGCCGTTCCTCGGTAGCGCCGTGTTGGCCACGAGCGCGCTTCTCGGATGCCGGGCCGGTCAGCAGCGCGATGCCGTACTCGCGGACGTGGCTGCTGGCAACCGGACCGCCACGCTTGTGGTGCCGCTGTCGTCGTGTGTCGGTGGGTCCTTTCCCACCGCGGTGCGCGCAGGCGAGGGGAGACTGTCCGGATCGGTCCGTACCGTAGCCGACGGTGCGAGCGCCGACTGCCTGATCGTTCCCGCCCGTGGCGCGGACGGGCCGGAGCTGTACGTGGTCGACGCCGCGGAAGGCCGGGTCGCCGTCGATGCGGTCACGTCGTTCGACATCACGAGGCCGGTGTCCGATGTCGAGTTCGACGACGTGGCAGGTGTACGGATCGCGGATCCGGATCTGGCGGCAACGGTGCTGGACGACGCGGTCCGCACCGGCGCTGGCGTCCTCGCCTCCGAGCAGGTCGGTGTGGCCGAGTGGTGTCTGGACAGTACCGTCGAGTACCTCAAGCAGAGGTACCAGTTCGGCCGGGCCCTTGCGTCCTACCAGGCGCTCAAACACCGGCTCGCCGACCTGTGGTACGAGCTGGTCGTGGCGCGGGCGGCGGCGCGGTACGCGGCCGACCAGCTGGCGACAGCGAGTGACGACGCTCCCGTCGCCGTCGGTGTGGCCCAGTCGTTGTGCGCGCGGGTGGCGCGGCACGCGGCGGAGGAGTGCGTCCAGCTGCACGGTGGGATCGGTATGACCTGGGAACACCCGGCGCATCTCTACCTGAAACGTGCCAAGGCCGACGAGATCGCGCTGGGAAGCCCGAGCGCGCATCACGGCGTGCTCGGACCCCTCGTGGACCTGCATCCGGCTCCATGACCGAGCAGTCCTCGCTCGACCTGTGGCCCGAGGTTCGGCCGGACGCCGCGCGCAGGCTGATGGCCGCTGCCGTCGAGTCCTTCGCCGAACGTGGCTATCACGCGACGACCACCCGGGACATCGCGACAGCGGCCGGGATGAGTCCCGCCGCGCTCTACGTGCACTTTCCATCGAAGGCGGCCGTGCTGTTCGCCATCAGCAGGACCGGACACGAGAAGGCACTCGCGCTGGTGCGTTCGGTGGCGCAGCGGCCCGAGCCGCCGGTGGCGCGGATGCGTGAACTGGTACAGGAGTTCGTCGCCTGGCACGCGCACCGTCATCTGGTCGCCAGGGTGGTGCAGTACGAGCTCACCGCCTTACCGCGTGAGGAGTTCGAGGTCGTCGCCGGGCTGCGACGAGAGACCGAGCGCGTGGTACGCGAGGTGATCATGGAGGGACAGTCCTCCGGTGACTTCCGGGTCGACGACGTGAAGGCAGCTGCGCGTGCCGTGCTGTCGCTGGGTATCGACGTCGCGCGCTGGTACACGCATTCCACCGGCCCCGACCCCGGTGAGCTCGCGAGCGCGTACGCGGGGCTCGTGTCGCGCATGCTCGGCGCCGACTGACACCCTGCCGCCACCGTGTGAACACCTGTGCGGCACATGCCGGAAGGGGAGCGACTCCACGTGTGATCCGGTTCCGGGCAGCGTTACACCGTACCTCTCTCCCTGCCCGGACGGCCGGTTCACGCCGTTGCCGGCCGTCCACATCGTCCCGTTCGGGTTCCTTTCGCCGCCGCGCGGTCCCGCCACGTGTATCCGTCGATAAACAAAACAACCGTCATTGACAGGGCCCCGACGGTCCTCGCCGGATGGACCATTCTGACGCGTAACCCACTCGGGTGGCGTTCGTTATCCAGGTCATAGTCCGGAACCGGGTCGTCGAAGGCAGGAGATCGATGTCTGTGCGGCAGCGAATTGTTTCAGCGTGCCGGAAAGTCGCCGGTCCGGGGGCGATTGCGACATTGGTGATCGTGATTTCTGGGGGCATGAACGGTTATGTCTTCGCGGAGGAACCCGGAGAGGGGGAAGGCGGCCAGGCGGAGCCCGGCGAGATGAGCGGGGCCGCCGTCGTCAAGGACGGTTGGTGGTGGGCGCTCAACGAGACCCCGGAGGACGACACGGGCTTCGTTCCGCAGGAGCCGCCGCCGTCGAACGTGCCGGAAGGTGCGATCCCGGTGGCGGCAGCGGGTGGCGACCGCGAGAAGATCTCCGCGATCGAGTTCGCGCTGGAGGCTCGGCCCGGCGCCGAGATGCGTTCGGCGACCCTTGCGCTGCGGGAGAGCGAGGAGTCCGGGGCGAACGTCAACGAGGAGGACGCGGTCGTCCGGGCGTGCCAGATCACCGAGTCCTTCTGGGCCGACGAGGAAGCCGCAGCGTGGGAGACCCGCCCGGAGGTCGACTGCGAGGCCGGCTCGGCGGAGGGCATCCGCGACGAGGACGGCACATGGACGTTCGACCTGACGTCGCTGGCGAGCTCCTGGGTCGCCGAGGACGGCGAGACACCCCAATCGATCATGCTCGTCGCGGAGGCCGAGTCGGCGGAGAGCTTCCAGGTGGCCTACGAGGGTCTGGACCACGAGGCGATCGGGATCACCGTTGACGCCGAGGGCGGCAGCGCTCCCGGCGGTGCGGGCGGCGGCGACGCCGAGGAGATCGGTGAATCGGTGGCCGGGGCCCCGGACGCAGCCGGAGCGCCTGCCGAGGAAGCCGCTCCCGCGGCACCCGGAAGTGACGACGAGGCGGCCGTCGCGGCCGGGGACGGCGAGATCCCGGAAGACGCCGAGGCACCGGTGACATCGGCTGACGGCGGCTCGGGGAACGACCCGGACCTCGCTGCCGGACCGGCGCAGCCGTCGGTGTACGACGGCATCCCGTGGGCAGCGTGGTTACTTGTCCCTGCCGCACTCGGCGTCGCCTACATCGCGATGCTGGCTTTGGGGCCGCGCGGCGAGCCCACCACCGGCTCGTCGGGACACGGGGTGAGCCGCGCGTTGCAACGCTGGTCCCGGGGCGGCCCTTCCGCGGCGGGGGGTACGTGATGCGGCTGCGCGCGAGACTGGGTACCGCCGCGGTGCTCGCCTCGGCCGTGTTGCTCGCAGCGTGCGGGCAGAAGGCCGGCGTCACGGGGTTCGCCGGTGGCCAGCCCGGACAGTCCGGCTCCGGCCAGTCCGGCGAGGCGGGTGACGGGCGTCAGGGCGCCTTGGGGGACGCGCCGGCGACCGGCGAGAACGGTGCACCGGAAAGCTCCGGGGACGGTGCACGCGAACAGGCAGGCGGATCCGCGGAGACGACCGGCAACGGCGGCGACGGAGCGGCAGGCGGCGGCAACGGTGGTTCCGGCCCCGGTGACACCACGGGTGTGACCGACGACGCGATCACGATCGGCATCCACGCGCCGGTGACCGGCGCAGCGGCCTTCCCCCAGGAGTCTTTCCGCGACGGCGTCGGTGTCTACGCCGAGTACATCAACGACCAGGTCGGGATCCACGGCCGTGACCTGGAGGTCATCTTCCGGGACGACGGGTTCGACCCGAACCAGGCACGATCGGTGTGCCGCGAGATGGCCGAGGAGGAGGAAGTCTTCCTGCTCATCGGGGGTGGTGGCTCCGACCAGATCGACGCGTGCGCGCGCTACGCCGAGACCGTCGGAGTTCCGTACCTCTCGGCAGGAGTGCACGAGGAGCGCCCCGGGCTCGGGTCGATCGCCACGGACGCGTTCTACGCCCTGTCCCTGACCTACGAGCAACAGATCCCGCTGATCACCGACCTGATCGATTCGGATCACTCCGGCAGTGACGTGGCCCTGCTCGTCGGGGACAACGACAGCCTGAACAGCTTCTACCAGGAGGCGGAGAGCGAGCTGGACGCGAACACCAGCCTGGTGCACGCGCAGCGCGTTCCCAAGGACACCGGGGCGCGCGACGCGCCGGAGATCGGCAGGCGGATCTGCGCGAGCGGTGCCGATGTCGCGGTGTGGAACGCGAGCCCGTCCGGACTGATCAACGTGAGCAAGTCGATGACCTGCACGGTCACCTGGATGGGGCCGGGAAACACCAACGGGCTCGACATCGTGGCCACCGGCGGGTGCCCGCAGATAGAGGGAGCGCAGTACTACTCGTCGTTCCCGGGCACGGACAAGATCGACGAGATGGATCCGAACTACACGCCTTCCTACCGGCAGAAGAACAATTCCGAACCCGACGACATCGGGGTGGCGTTGTGGGGGATCGAGAAAATGGTAGCGCAAATTGCCGAGGCCGCCGGAGAGGACCTTTCCCGGGAAAGCTTCACAGCCACCCTGGAAAGCGGGGATACCTTCGACAACGGTGTTTATCCCGCTGTGCGATTCAACGGTGACACGCGATTCGGTGGTACCGCTATGCATTTGCGCGAGGCGCGATGCGGTTCCGATCCCGAGTTCATTACCACGCGACTGAACGTGAGTCCCTGATGATTGACGAGATTGGTGCCGCGCTGGTTATCGGTGTGCTCACCGGCAGCGTGTACAGCATGGTCGCGCTGGGCATCGTGCTGGTCTACCGGGCGTCCAGGGTGTTCAACTTCGCGCAGACCGAGTTCGGCACGACGGGGTTGTTCGCCGCGTTCGTTGCCGTCGAGCTCTGGGGCTGGCACTACGCCTTCGGCGTGCTGTTCGGGCTGGCCGCCGCCGTGGCGATGGGGTTGGCCACCGAGCGGTTGATCATCCGTCCGCTCCGCGACAGCTCGCGGGTGACGTTGCTGGTGGGAACGGCAGGTGTGGCGCTGGCCGCGATCGGCATCCAGTTCTGGCAGAACAACGCGCAGCCCATCCGGCAGATGCCCAGGATGATCGAGGGAGTGGCAGGCGAGCCGTTCGGTACTCCGGTGACCCACCAGCAGGTCATTACCTTGCTGGTGCTCCTCGCGGTCGCCGTCGGGCTCGCGTTGTTCTTCCGGTCACCGACGGGGCTCGCCGTGCAGGCGGCGCAGCAGGAAGCCACGGCCTCCGAGCTGGTGGGTATCAGCGTGCGCAGGGTCTCGATGTTGACCTGGGGTATCGCCGCGTTTCTCGGCGGGCTCGCTGGTGTCCTGTCCGGACCGAACCTGACGTTCACCGCCGGCTTTCTCACGTTCGGCGCGGGAGCGGCGTTGCTGCAGGGCTTCATGGCAGCCGTTCTCGCCGGGATGCGCAGCATGCCGGGGGCCGTACTCGGAGGTCTCGTGGTCGGCGTGGTCGAGCAGCTCGGCTCGTTGACACTCTTCGACGGGGTGGACGGTTCGCGTGCCCTGTTCCTGTTCTTGTTCCTGCTCGGGGTGCTGTTGCTGCGGCCCCAGGGAGTGTTCGTTCGGGAGAAGGCGACGGTATGAGCACGACGCTACGCAGGAAACCGGGTAAGCGCGGGCACGCGGCATCCGAGGCGAGCACGGTCGAGCCCCGGGACGCGGACGGGGCCGACGACACCAAAGCCCTCCCCGCGGTAGCCGCGGCGGAGAACGGCTGGTTCCGGCCGTCCGCGGGCGGCTGGTTCGCCCGGGCCGCGGCGTGGGTGCTGCTGCTCTGGCTGATCCTCGCGGTACCCGCGAACGTGCTCTCGCCATTCGACTTCGGGGTGTCCGATATCAACCTCGCGATCGCCGCGGTGATATTCGCGATCATCGGGTTGTCGCTGAACGTGCTGATCGGTTACGCGGGCCAGCTCTCGCTCGGTCACCAGGCTTTCGTCGGTATCGGCGCGTTCGCCTCCGCGTACGTGGTCACCAACCTCGGTCTCGGGTTCTGGTTCGGCGTGGTCGTCGCTGCCGGGTTCGGGGCGGTGCAGGCGCTGGCGCTCGGAGCGGTGTCGCTGCGGGTGACGGGGCTGTACTTCGCGCTCGTCAGCCTTGCCTACGGTACGTTCGCCGAGAACAGCCTGTTCGCTGTCTCCGAGATCACCGGTGGTGAGGGGGGCAAGCCGGCGGACCGGCCTGCGGGCTTCGCCGAGGACCAGATGTACTACTTCCTGTGCCTGGCCTTCCTGGTGCTGGTGCTCTGGCTCGACTGGCGGTTGACCAGGTCCAAGGGCGGTCGCGCGCTGCAGGCACTGCGGGAGAACCCGCGGGTGGCCGCCAGCTACGGCATCGACGTGCGGCGGTACACGCTGCTGGCGTTCGTGGTGTCCGGCACGTTCGCCGGAATCGGTGGTGCGCTCATGGCGCATCACCAGCAGATCATCGTGCCCGGCATCTTCGACTTCCAGCTAGCCCTGATCTTCGTGGTGATGACGGTGGTCGGAGGGCTGCGTAACCGCATCGGGGTGGTGATCGGGTCGGCGTTCTTCGCCGGCCTCGGCGAGGGAGGCGGCTCCGAGGGCGGTGGTTTCCTGGAGCGCACGATCGGCCTGCCCGCGGAGTTCACCGGGATCGTCATCGGCCCGTTCCTGCTGCTGATCGTGATCACGCTGCTGCCAGGGGGTATCGGACAGCTGATCGGTCCGGTCAAGGACTGGATGCTGGGTAAGCGGTTCGACCGCAACGCAGGCAAGCTCAAGGAAGTGGAGGTCAGCGATGTCCGTGCTTGACGTCGACGCGGTGAGCATCCACTTCGGTGGGGTCAAGGCGCTGCAGAACGTCTCGCTCGAGGTCGGTGAATGGGAGATCGTCGGGATCATCGGTCCGAACGGGGCCGGCAAGACCACCCTGTTCAACTGCATCACGGGCTTCTACCGGCCGACCAGAGGGAAGGTCCGTTACCGGGGCCGCAATGTCAGCAGGCTCGATGTACACAAGCGAGCGGCGCTCGGCATCGGCCGCACGTTCCAGAACGTGGGGCTGGTCAAGGGAGCGACCGTGCTGGAGAACCTGCGCACCGCCCAGCACCTGGAGACGGAGTACAACCCCTGGTTCGGCATCGCGGGCGGGCTCAACAGTTTCATCGAGGAAGGCAGGATCACCCGCAGGGGGCGCCAGCTGCTCGCGCTGCTCGGGTTGTCCGATGTGGCCGACACGACGGTCGCGGACCTGCCGTACGGCATGCTCAAGCGAGTGGAGATCGCCACCGTGCTGGCAACCGATCCCGATCTGCTGCTGCTCGACGAACCCGGGTCCGGAATGGGCCCGGAGGAGGCGCACGGGCTCGGCGAGACGTTGCTGGCCCTGCGCAAGCAGTTCGGCACATCGATCGTGATGATCGACCATCACGTGCCGCTGGTGACCCAGGTATCGGACTACGTGTACTGCTTCAACTTCGGAGAGGTACTCGCCGAGGGGGCACCCGAGCACGTACGCAACCACCCCGAGGTCGCCCGCGCCTACCTCGGTGAGGAACCCGTCGAGGGCGGTGGAGCGGAGGCGGATGCCGGGACGGAGTCCGGGACCGCAGGGACGCTGCCGGTGGTGCGGGAAGAGGAGTATGCGTGATGGCGTTGTTGCATGTGGAGGGTCTGGTCGTTGGCTACGGGCAGTTCCCGGTGTTGCACGGCGTCGATTTCACCGTGCAGGAGGGGGAGGTGTGTGTGCTGCTCGGGCTCAACGGCGCGGGCAAGACCACCACGGTGAGCACCATCGCCGGGCTCCTGCGGCCCCAGTCGGGCCGGGTGCACTTCGCCGGGCGCGACCTCGGGCACAAGTCGCCGTCGGCGCGGGTGTCCGCGGGCATCTCGCTGTGCCCGGAGGGCCGGCGGGTGTTCCCGGGGCTGACCGTACGCCAGAACCTCAAGCTGGGCGCGTGGACCCGGCGGAAGAGCTCGGCTGTGGTGCGCGACCAGATGTCCCTCGTGCTCGACTACTTCCCGCGCCTGTCGGAGCGCTCCGGCCAGCTCGCAGGCACGCTGTCCGGCGGCGAGCAGCAGATGCTGGCCGTCGGCCGCGCGCTGATGTCCCGCCCGAAGCTCCTGCTGATCGACGAGGCCTCGCTCGGACTGAGCCCGACCGTGGCGCGGGTGGTATGGGAGGTGACGTCCCGGATCAAGGCCGACGGCACAACGGTGCTGATGGTCGAGCAGAACGCCGGTGCCCTGCCGTTCGCGGACCGGGCGCTGATCATGGAGAAGGGAACCCTGGTGTACACGGGCGTGGGTGACGAGGTGCAGCAGGTGAACTTGCGTGAGGCCTACCTCGGTGCCTAGCCGGACTCGCGGACACGGCACCGGGGTCTCGCAGGAGAGGAGTCACGAGTGAGGACCAATCTCAACCGCCTGACGAGCCATCTCGGTATGGCGCTGTGCCTCGCCGGGTTCGTCGCCGTGTTCCTCGGCTGGAACGGCGCGGCGACCTGGGACTACGTGCCCGCCCAGTTCCCCTACCTGATCTCCGGTGGAGTCGCGGGGCTGTGCCTGGTCGTCATCGGCTCGGCGCTGCTCGTCGTGCAGAACCAGCGCGCCGACCGGGCGCGGCTGGAGGCCGCCATCGATCGGCTGGTGCAGGCCACCGAACGGCAGGGCGCCCAGGCGCTGGCGGGTGCCGACTCCGCGGACATGGTCCTGGCGGGTGAGGACTCCTACCATCGCCAGGACTGTCATCTGCCGGAGTCCAGCGACCGGACTCACCTGATCCGGCTCAGCGAGGCGCGGACTCGGAACCTGACCGCGTGCAGGATCTGTCAGCCGGTCGGCTTCGAACAGCGGCAACTCGCCGGGCACGGATGAGGCGGGCCGGACGAACCGTGCCGCGACGCGTGGTCGCTTTCCTGATCGCCGGGTTCGTGGCCGGATGCGGTCTCGCCGATGAGGACGGTGTTCGAGATCGAACGGACGTGGCGGCGGCCGAGGTAGCCGCCGGTAGCGACGACCCTGACGAGGCAGCGGAGGTCGCCGTGCCGGGGGAGTTCGACGGCGAGCTGCACGGCCCGGACCTGATGGTCATGGGAAGCGAGACGCTCCCCGACGGGTTCGTGGACGAGGTCCGCGAGCTGGCAGGCGTGCGCGCGGCCGCATCGCTGTCGGTGAGCTCGGTCGCCGTGGGTGAGCGGGCGATCACGGTCGCGGGCGGGGACCTCGGGCGGATCCGCGCGTTCACCCCGGAGGCAACGGCCACCAACGACGATGTCTGGGAGGTGATCTCCGCGGGGGACATCGCGCTCGAGCACGGCATCGGTGCGGATCTGGATGGCCCACTCGGCGGCGCGCTTGATGTGCGCACGCGGGGCATGGGCATGACGTTGCGGATCGGCGCGTACGCCGCCACCATCCCGGGCGTCGACGGGGTGGTCAACGAGCGGCGCGCCGGGCAGCTCGGCATCACACGGGACAACGCGGTAGTGCTGTCCGCAGGCCGTGCCGAGCTGGTCGACCTCGCGGAGTCGATCCGGTCGATGACCGGCGAGCACGCCGTCGTGCGCTCACTCGCCGACGAGCAGGACACGGTACGCGGCGGGGAACGTGGCAGCAGGCGGTTGGCCAACCTCAGCGGTGGATCGGTCGCCGAGGCCGTCGGCTCGTTCCGGTACCGCTACTTCTCCGATGGCACGGTCGAACCCGATCCAGACTGGGTGAGCGCCAATATCCGCACCGCGCGCGTTCCGCTACTCGGCCGGGTGACGTGCCACCGGGTGCTGCTCAGCCAGCTGCGCGCCGCATTGGAGGAGATCGTCGAACGCGGACTGGCGGACGCCATCGACCCGGCTGACTACGGTGGGTGTTACGTCCCACGGTTCATCGGGCGCGATCCCGCGCGGGGCCTGTCGCTGCACACGTGGGGTATCGCGGTCGATATCAACGTCTCTACCAACCAGCGTGGCACGCCCGGCGAGATCGACAGGGACGTCGTCGCGATCTTCCAACGGTGGGGTTTCGCCTGGGGCGGCCACTGGGAGTGGACGGACCCGATGCACTTCGAGCTCGCCCGCCTGGTGCAGCCCCGGTAGGGGCGAGCCGAAGGACTCCCTCGGTACATATGTGGTACCCGAGGAGGCCTTCGGCTCGACCCCGTCGGCTGCCCCGCAGCCCGACAGCCGGGGACGCGCAGGCTCACCGGTGATCACTCGGCGATGATGGCAGGGCGTGGGCGCCGCGCGGCGTGGTGGTACGCCGCGCGCAGCTCGGCTATGACGGCGTCGGGTTCGGACGTCAATCGCGAGGGCAACGTGTGCACGACGATGATGCCGTGCGCCGTCATCGTGGCATGCCTGCGCAGTGTGCGCGCGTAGTCAGCAGGCGAGAGGTGGTACTCGTAGGAGTCGATCTCCCACGCGAGGCACACGTCGTCGAGCCAGCCGTCCGGCCTGGGCAGGATCCTGCCATCGACGGTTCGTAGCCGCACGTTCCACCGCATCCGCGGCAACCCCGACCGGTCGGCCAACTCCGCCCCACGAGCTTCGGCAGTGGAGTGTGCTCCTGCCTCGATCACCGGGAGCACGGCGCGGGGGAGCGCGGAGCCACGGTCGGAGCCTTCCTCGAGTTCCTTTCGCAAGCGACGTGGCGTCGTCCACCTGCGTTGTACGGCCTCAGCGATCAGTGCTTCGACGGCGCTACGGTCCGTCATCCGCCTGGCGGCATCCAGTACCGCTCTGGTGACGTCTGCGACGGGGAAGCCCTGCTTGACAACGGTGGCCGGTGTCCGTGTGGTGCGTTCGATGAGGGCGTAGCCTGCGCTGACCCGCTTGTTGTGGTGCGGGATGAGGAGGTGAACCTGTTCGGACTCGGGGATCTTCCGCATGCCGTACAGCTCTGCGGCCGCCAAGCCGGTAACGACGGCCCCGTTGCCCGCGTACCGCAGCGCGCCGTCGACGGCCTGCGTGCGGGTGGGGGTCCCGTTACGCAACATGATCACGCCGGGGAGCAGCCGTCGCCAGGGGCCGCCGTGGCGTACACGCGCCCAGATCATGCGCTGGGTCACACCGAGCCGATGCAGCTCGGGCCGCGTCAACACGCGGTTCGGCGCCGCCGCGTCGACGTCATACCAATCAACGTCCGCCCGTGTACCCACCAGCCGACCGTGACGCGCCATCCGGGCATCACACATACCGGACCGCTCAGCCTGTGGACAACCGCACCGCCGTGGACAACTCCCCGGCGAGCCGAAGGCCTCCTTGGGTACCACATATGTACCGGAGGGGTCCTTCGGCTCGGCCACACCTCGTGGGTGCGGCGGCTAGGTCAGGCTGCTGGGGTCGGCGGGGACGTCGACGGCGTGCTCCCGGAGCGCCTCCAGGGGGACGACGTCGAGTGCCTTGGCGTGTGTCGCCGCGAGTACCACGGGCGGCGCGGCGCCGGCTTCATAGGCCTGTAGCCAGCGAGCGGCGCAGACGCACCAGCGGTCGCCCGGCTCGAGCCCCTGGAAGCCGAACTCGGGGCGTGCCGTGGACAGGTCGTTGCCCGCCGAGTGTTGGTTGGCGAGGAAGTCCGCGGTGACCACGGCACACACCGAGTGGTTCCCGAGATCCTCCTCGCCGGTGTTGCAGCAGCCGTCCCGGTAGAAACCGGTCACCGGGTCGGTACCGCAGACCTCGAGTTCGCCGCCCAGCACATTGCGATCGGTGGTCATACTCTGATTCTCGCACGAGCACGGCTGTCCGACAGCCGTGCTCGTGCGAGGGCCGTCACTCCTGGCCGAGCCAGGTCTGCACCACGTCCTGGTTCTCCTCGACCCACTTCTTTCCGGCCTCGGCCGGCTCCATGTCGTCCTGGGTGATCCAGCTGGCCACCTGGACCTGATCCTCGTTGGTCCACTCGAAGTTGTCGACGAGCTGGTATGCCGGGCCGCCCTCCTCGGCGAACTCCGCCCGGACGATCTTGTCGAGATCGTATTCCGGGTAGTCACAGTCGACCTCCTCGCGCACGTCGTCGCAGCCCTCCTCGTGGGGCGGCAGCTCGACGCGCGCCACGTCGATCTCGGCCTCCAGCCAGTGCGGCCGGTAGAAGTAGCCGAGCAGCGGCTCACGCTCCTCGTGGGCGCGCCTGAACGCCTCGTTGAGCGCGGCCTCGCTTCCGGCGTGCACGACCTTGTAGTCGAGGTCGAGGTTCTCCACCAGCGCTTCGTCGTTGGAGACGAAGCCCGGGTCGCCTGCCAGGAACTGGCCCTTGTCGCCGGACTCGGAGGTCTGGAACATGTCCGAGTAGTCGTTGAGGTTCTCCCAGTCCGTGATGTCCGGGTACTCCTCGGTCATCCACTCCGGGACGAACCAGCCGATCTCTCCCTTGACACCGGTCGAGCCGGCTTCCACGGCGGTGCCCTGCTCCTCGATGTAGCGCTGCTTGAGGTCCTCGTGGCCCCAGTTCTCCACGATCGCGTCGACCTCACCGGTGCCGAAGCCCTGCCAGGCGACCTCTTCCTGGAGCTCCTTCTTGTGCACCGTGCAGCCCAGCTCGGTCTCGGCGACGTGGGCGATCACGACGGCGTTGGCCTCGTAGCCGACCCACGGACTGACAGCGAGGTTGAACTCGCCACAGTCGCCGCCTGCCGCCGAGTCGGTGTCGTCACCGATGCGCTCCCCGCCGCAGGCGGTCAGCGCGAGCAGCGCCGCGGCCGCGCCTGCCGTGCCGGCGAGCCATCGTGATGTGGTGCGGTGTCGTCCCGTCATGGGATACCTCCTTGTTCGGTGTTCGGTCGTTCCCGGCGGGCGAGAACGGTGGCGCCCTGCCCAGGGGCGGGGTCTAGTGCGCACCGCCGGCGCGCTTGGCCGCGGCCTGCGTGATGCGGTCGAGCATGATGCCGAGCAGTACGATCGCGACCCCGGCAGCGAGTCCCTTGCCGTACAGCGATGCCTGGACGAACCCGGCGACAACGTCGTAGCCGAGCGCGCCCGCGCCGACGAGGCCGCCGACGACGACCATGGACAGCACGTAGATGAGCCCCTGGTTGGCCGCGAGGGTCAGGGCGTGCCTGGCCATCGGGATCTGCACCTTCGTGATGGTTTGCCAGGTACTCGCCCCGGTGGCTGTCGCCGCTTCCACCGTCGTCGGCGACACCGCGCGGATGCCGTCGGTGACGATCTTGATCGCGACGGGTGAGGCGTACAGCACCGCGGCGATGATCGCGGTGAACCTGGTCGCCTCGAACAGCGCGAGGAAGGGAACCAGGTAGACGAACGGTGGCATCGTCTGCCCGGCATCGAGAACGGGACGGATGACGTGGTCGACGCGGGGACTGCGCCCCATCCAGACGCCGACCACCACCGCGAGAGCCACCACGAGCGCGGTGGCGATCAGCACCGAGGCCAGTGTGATCATGGCGTCGTGCCACAACCCGGTCAGGATGATCAGGCTCAGGCAGACGGCGGCCACGATCGCCGCGCGGATACTGCCGATCACCACGGCCAGCGCGAGCACCACCGCGGTGACCAGCCACCACGGCGACTCGGTCAGCAGAGCCTGCAGTGGGTCGATGGCCACGGCGGTGACCGTGTTCTTCACCCCGGTGGTGAGTACCGCGAAGTTGTCCTTGACCCACTCGGTGGCCGTGGCGGTCACTACCGTGACCCAGCGCCCCACGTGCGCGGTACCGGGAAACTCCGCCGCCCAGAGATACGTACGCGAGTACCAGACCCCTACGAGGGCGAGCACGCCTGTGGCCAGCAGCACGCCCCGGCGCGCGAGCGGTCCCCGGGCGGTTCCCGCCGGCGCGTCCTGTTCCTGCCGCGTACCGGCCGCCGTGGTGACACGGTCGATGACGATGGCGAGCACCACGATGGCCAGGCCGCCGTTGAAGGCTGTGCCCACGTCGCGGGTCTGCAGCGCGTTGATCACCGTCCGGCCCAGCCCGGGCGCGTTGATCAGCGCCGCGATCGTCACCATGGCCAGCGCGGCCATCATGGTCTGGTTGATGCCGAGCACGATCGTGCGTTTGGCGGTGGGCAGCAGCACCTTGGTCAGTGACTGCCAGCGCGTCGCCCCGAGCGACCTGCTCGCCTCGAGCATCTGCTCGGGTACCGACCGGATGCCGTGCGCGGTCAGCCGGATGGTCGGCGGGGCGGCGTAGATCATGGTGGCGATGGTCGCCGAGGCGGGGCCGATCAGGAAGAACAGCGTCAACGGCGCGAGGTAGACGAAGGTCGGCATCGTCTGCATGAAGTCGAGCACCGGCGTGATCAGGCGGTGGAACCTGTCCGACAACCCGGCATACACGCCGAGCGGGATGGTGAACAGCAGGGCGATCAGTACAGCCGCCATGGTCAGCGCGAGCGTGTCCATGCTCTCCTGCCACAGCCCCTGCAGTCCGAGGAAGACGAGGCCTCCCACGGCCAGCAGTGCGACGCGCAGGTTGCCCACCGCGTAGGCGAGGAACCCGGCGACCGCGACGACACCGAGCCAGCCGAGCAGTGGCGTGGGGGACCCGAACGCGGGTTGGGCCAGCAGTGCCTGGAAGAACGCCGCGATCTCGTCCACGGTGACGCGGATGACGTCGAAGAAGTACACGAACACCGGGTTGGTGTCCCGGCTGGTCGCGATCGAGTGGTTGACCTCGTTGAGGCTGCGGTGCAGATCGGTGAGCTGGGCCGCGCCGAGCTGCAGGGTGTGCGTTCCCCGCAGCAGGTACCAGGCAAGCAGCCAGCCACCCAGGATCGCCGTCACCAGGACCCCGGTCCCCGGCCTGCGCAGAACGGATGCGAACCGGCCGTCAGCCGATGTACCCGAGACCTGAGCGGTCATGCGGGATCGCCTTCCGGTCCGGCGACAATGGCGAGAATCTCGTCGTCTCCGACGATGCCGAGCAGCCGCCCGTCCTGGACGACCTTGGCGGGCCGGTCGGCCTCGAGCACGCGGCGGGTCGCTTCACTGACCACCACGTCAGGCCCCAGTTCGGGACCGTCGAGCGCGTCGTCCTCGCGCGGTGCGCGCATGATCCAGCGCAGTGTCAGCACGTCGCTCTTGGGGACGTCGCGCACGAAGTCGCGGATGTAGTCGTCGGCGGGCGCGCCGATCAGCTCGTCCCCGGTACCGACCTGGGCGGCCTGCCCGTCGCGCATGATCAGGATCCGGTCGCCGAGCTTGAGGGCCTCGGACAGGTCGTGGGTGATGAACACCATCGTCTTACCCATCTCCCTGTGCAGCCGTATCACCTCGCTCTGCATGTCCCGCCGGATCAACGGGTCCAGTGCGGAGAACGGCTCGTCGAAGAACAGCACATCGGGGTCGCCCGCGAGAGCGCGAGCGAGGCCGACGCGCTGTTGCATTCCGCCGGAGAGCTGGTGGGGGTAGGAGGTCTCGTTGCCGCCGAGACCGACGAGCTCGATGACTTCCTGGGCGCGCGTTGCGCGCTGCGCCTTGCCGACCCCGTTGACCTCCAGCCCGAACGCGACATTGTCGATGACGCGCCGGTGGGGGAGGAGCCCGAAGTGCTGGAAGACCATGGAGAACTTGTTGCGTCGCAGCTCGCGCAGCTGCTTGTCGCCCGCGGCGAGCAGGTCGTCGCCCTCGAAGCTGATCGAGCCCGATGTCGGTTCGATCAGCCGGGTCAGGCACCTGACCAGTGTGGACTTCCCGGAGCCGGACAGGCCCATCACGACGAAGACCTCGCCCTCGGCGACGTCGAAGTCGATCTCCCGGACCGCCGTGGTGCATCCGGTCTGTTCCAGCAGCTCGCGCCTGCTCAGCGCGCACAGTTCGGGGGAGCTCGGCACCTCTGCGGCTCTGGCGCCGAAGACCTTCCACAGGTCGCGAACCGAGATGACGGGCTCGGATAATCGGTCGTGCCGATCGTCGGATCGCTCGGAATGCTCGTGGAGGGTGGTCACAATCTCGCCTTCCTGGGTCGGATCGTCTCGATGGCCACATCAGGGGAGTGGCCGGTACGTGACGTGCGTCAGCGTGCCTCCTGCTCGGAGGATCCGTGCCGGTAGTAGTCGGCGTAGGACGGGGGCAGTGGGGTGTTGCCGAGAACGAGGTCGGCTGCCTTCTCGGCCAGCATCATCACCGGCGCGTAGATGTTGCCGTTGGTCAGGTACGGCATCGCCGACGCGTCCACGACGCGGAGGCCTTCCGTGCCGTGCACCTTCATCGAGGTGGGGTCGACGACGGAGTCGGGGCCGGTACCCATCTTGGCCGTGCACGACGGGTGGTACGCGGTCTCGGCGTCGGAGGCGACCCAGTTCAGGATGTCCTCGTCACTGGTGACCTCCGGTCCCGGGGAGAGCTCGCCACCGTCGAACTCGGCGAACGCGGGCTGCCGGAGGATCTCCCGCGCGACCCGGACGGCTTCGATCCATTCACGCCTGTCGTTCTCGGTGGACAGGTAGTTGAAGCGCAGCGCGGGATGCTCGGTCGGATCGGTGGAGCGGATCTTCACGCTCCCCCGAACGTCGGAGTACATCGGTCCGATGTGTACCTGGTATCCGTGCTCGGCGTCGACCGAGGTGCCGTCGTAGCGCACCGCGATCGGCAGGAAGTGGAACATCAGGTTGGGGTAGTCGACCTGGTCGTTGCCCCGCACGAAGCCGCCTGCCTCGAAATGGTTGGTGGCCGCGGGTCCCTTCTTGCCGAAGAGCCACTGCAGGCCGACCTTGGGCCTGTTGTGCATCTTCAGCGACGGGTTGAACGACACCGGCCGGGTGCAGGCGTGCTGGATGTATACCTCCAGGTGGTCCTGCAGGTTCTCGCCGACACCCGGCAGGTCGGCGACGACGTCGATGCCGAGCTCGGAGAGCTCGCGTGCGTTGCCGATACCGGAAAGCTGGAGCAGCTGGGGGGTGTTGATGGCGCCGCCCGCCAGGATGACCTCGCCGGCGTGCACCCGTTTGGGCCTGCTTCCCGGGCGTTTGTACTCGACACCGGTAGCCCGGTTGCCGTCCATGAGGACCCGGTTGACCTGTGCGAGGCACTGGACGGTGAGGTTGGGGCGGGCCTTGACGGGGTGCAGGTACGCACGTGCGGCCGACCAGCGTTTGCCTTCGCGGATCATGCTGTCGAAGGGGGAGAAGCCCTCCTGGCGGTAACCGTTCACGTCGTCGGTGAGCGGGTGACCGGCCTGCTGGGCCGCGTCGAGGAAGGCACCGAAGAGGGGATGCTCTGCCCCGCGACGCTCGATCCAGAGCGGGCCGTCGTCGCCACGCCACTCGTCGCCCCCGGCCACGCAGGTTTCCATGCGCTTGAAGTAGGGCAGGCAGTGCGCGTAGTCCCAGGTCTCCATCCCGGGGTCGGCGGCCCAGCGCTCCAGGTCGAGCGGGTTGCCGCGCTGGAAGATCATGCCGTTGATCGAGCTCGAGCCACCGAGTACCTTGCCGCGGCCGTGGTAGACCCGGCGACCGCCCATGTACGGCTCGGGCTCGGACTCGTAGCGCCAGTCGTAGAACCGGTTACCGATCACCATCGTCAGGGCGGCCGGCATGTGGATGAACAGGTCCCAGATCCAGTCGGGCCGCCCGGCTTCGAGGACGAGAACCTTGTTCGACGGGTCGGCACTGAGCCTGTTGGCCAGCGCGCTCCCGGCCGAACCCCCGCCGACGACGATGTAGTCGTAGTGATCGTCCACTGTGTTGGTCAGCATGTTCACGGTGTCGTCTCGCCCTTCGATTGCGTGTGCTTCCCGGGGTGCGTTCCTCGTCGCTGCGCGGCTGCCGGTGCCGGTCCCGCGCGTTCGCGGTGCTCAGGCTCCCGCGAACCAGCGCATGGGTTGTGGCCGGATGTTCTGGTAGATGTGCTTGGCTTCGCGGTACTCGTCGAGCCCGGCCTTGCCCAGCTCGCGCCCGACCCCGGAGCGTCCGAACCCGCCCCACTCGGCCTGCGGCACGTAGGGGTGGTAGTCGTTGACCCAGACGGTCCCGTGCCGCATCCGGTTGGCGACCCGTTGGGCCACGGAGGCATCGCTGGTCCACACGGCGCCTGCGAGCCCGTACTCGGTGTCGTTGGCCAGGCTGACGGCTTCCGACTCGTCGCTGAACCGTTCAACGGTGACGACGGGGCCGAATACCTCCTCGCGCACGATCGGCATGTCCGATGTGCAGTCGCCGAACACGGTCGGGCGCAGGAAGAACCCGTCGGCCAGCTCGGGGTCGTCGGGGCGAGTGCCGCCGGTGACCAGGCGCGCGCCGTACCCGGTGGCCTCGGAGATGTAGCGTTCCACCTTCGCCCGGTGCTCGGCCGAGACCAGCGGTCCGCATTCGGTGTCGGGGTCGAGCCCGTTACCCAGTCTGATGGCGTCGGCGCGCCGCGCCAGCTCGGCGACGAAGGCATCGTGCACGCTGTCCTCGACGATCAGCCGTGAGCCTGCCGAGCACACCTGCCCGGAGTGGAAGAACGCGGCGGCGAGCGCGTAGTCGACGGCCGTGTCGAAGTCCGCGTCGGCGAAGACCACGTTGGGGTTCTTGCCGCCGAGCTCGAGTGCCACCTTCTTGATGTCCGCAGCGGCCATCGACATGACCTTACGGCCGGTCTCGAGTCCGCCGGTGAACGACACGAGGTCGACCTCGGGGTGTTGCACCATCGTGGACCCGACGGTGGCTCCGGATCCGAGGACGAGGTTCACCACGCCCGCCGGGGCGCCCGCCTCGGCGATCAGCGCGACGAGCTGGATGGTCGACAGCGGGGTGAGCTCGCTCGGCTTGATGACCATCGTGTTGCCCGCGGCCAGCGCGGGGGCGAGCTTCCACGACATCTGCAGCAGCGGGTAGTTCCACGGCGCGATCAGGGCGCACACCCCGACGGGTTCGTAGACGACCCGGCTGACCACGTCCGGGTTGCCTGCGTCGATCACCCGCCCGGCGTCGACCCCGGCGAGTCCGGCGTAGTAGCGAAAGACCGCGGTGATGTCGTCCACATCGATGCGCCCCTCGGCGACGGTCTTGCCGGTGTCCAGGCTCTCGATCCTCGCGAGCTCCTCGCGGTCCCGGACGAGCAGGTCGGCGATGCGCCTGAGCAGCTCGCCGCGCTCGGCGGCCGTGGTGTCCGGCCACGCCCCCTGCTGGAATGCGCGCCGCGCGGCGCGTGCGGCGAGATCGACATCGGCGCTGCCTGCTTCGGCGACCGTGGTGAGCTCGCCTGCGTCGTACGGGTTGAGTACGGTCCTGGAGCTCTCCGGCTGTTCTGCCGAGGGCCCGCTCCAGATGCCGTCGATGTAGAGATCCTTCATCCGGTTCGTCGTCCCAATCGCTGTTCACTCGTTTGACTCTGGTGCCGCGCGGCACAAGCTGCGTACAATCGTACATAGAATGTGTACTGATGTCCACATCAGGTGGGTGACCAGGAACGGAGCCTTCGTGTGATCATGAAATGGCGGAGGGCACGGTTGGTACTGCGCGAAGGGGGTACTCGACGGTCATGACGACAAGCAGAGCGGTCGGTGGCGACGGGGAGGCAGGTGCCTCATCGCCGGGGCGTGCGCAGGGCAGGCGCGGGCCGAACGACCCGGACCGGCGCAACCGCATCGCGAGGGCGGCTATCTCGGTGGTGGCCGAGCAGGGCATCGACGCGCTGACGCACCGCCGCGTGGCGGCACAAGCGGGCGTTCCACTCGGGTCGACGACCTATCACTTCGCGACGATGGACGACCTGGTCGCGGTCGCGCTGGAGCAGGCGGCCGAGGGCAGCATCACACAGCTGCGCGAGTGGGAACGCTCCCTCGATCCCGGCGTCGACCTCGCGGACGCGCTCGCCGACTTCGTGGTCCGGTCACTCACCGAGCATCGGGAGCACACGATCGTCGAGTACAACCTGTACGCGCTCGCGCTGCATCGGCCACACCTGCGCAAAGCAGCCGCGGACTGGGACAACGCCATGGCGGAGCTGTTCGGCTCGCGCACCGATCCGATGACCGGACGCATGGTCGCCGCGCTGTTCTGCGGGTTGCTGATGCAAGCCGTGCTGGTGGACGAGACGCCGGAGCACGGCGAGATCGCGACGCTGTTCCGCCGCGCGCTGAGCGGGAACGGTTGAGCGGGCGCGAGCTCGTTCGCGCCCGCTCAACCGTCCGCTGACACCGACACGGTCGTGCCTGCCCGGGCTACCGCTGGCCGGGCAGGTCTTCGACCTGTTTCCAGTTGGCCATCTGGAAGAACTCGCGGCTCTTCCTGGCGATCAGCGGCGACAGCACGAGCAGACCGATCAGGTTCGGCAGCGCCATCAGCCCGTTGAGGATGTCGGCGATCGTCCACACCGTGGTGAGCTCGGTGACGGATCCGAGGAAGATGATGAGAACGAACACCACGCGGTAGGGCGTCACCAGGCCGCGTCCGAACAGCCGGTCCATACACCGCTCGCCGTAGTACGACCAGCTGAGCAGGGTGGAGAAGGCGAAGAAGATCACGCCGACGGAGACGACGACCCCGCCCCAGTCGCCGGGCAGACCGTCACGGAACGCCTCCGAAGTAAGCGGTGCGCCGGTCAACGCGTCGCCTGCGGAGTCCACGGCCGTCCACGCGCCGGTGACCACGATGGTCAGGCCGGTGAAGGTGACGACGACGAGCGTATCCAGGAACGTCTGCGTCATCGAGACAAGTGCCTGCCGTACCGGGTTGGTGGTCTGCGCCGCCGCGGCGGCGATACCACCGGTACCGAGGCCCGACTCGTTCGAGAAGATCCCCCTCGCCACGCCCCAGCGCAGTGCAGTGAGGAACCCGACGCCGATGAAGCCGCCCGTCGCGGCGGTCCCGGTGAAGGCGTCGGTGAAGATGGTGGCCAGCGCGCCGGGGAGCTCGCCCACGTTGAACAGCAGTACGCCGGTGGCGCCGATCAGATAGATGATGGCCATGAAGGGGACGAACGCAGCGGTGAACCGGCCGATACTGCGGATACCACCGAGGATCACCGCAGCCGCAGCGATCATCAGTACGATCCCGCTGATCCAGAAGGGAATGTCCCATTCGGCGTTGAGCGCGTCGGCGAGGCTGTTGGCCTGCACCATGTTGCCGATCCCGAAAGCCGCGAGCGCGCCGAACGCCGCGAACCAGACCGCCAGGAAACGCCCGAAGACGTTGTTGATGCCCTCACTCAGGTAGAACATCGGTCCGCCACTCTGCTCACCTTTGGCGTCGACTCGGCGGTACTTCACGCCGAGAAACGCCTCGGAGTACTTGGTGGCCATGCCGACCAGCCCGGTGACCCACATCCAGAACAGCGCACCGGGACCACCGAAAGCGATCGCCGTGCCGACACCGGCGATGTTGCCCACGCCGATGGTGGCTGCCAGCGCTACCGTGAGCGCCTGATAATGGCTGATGTCGCCCTCGGCGCCACCCTCTTTACGCTTGACCAGCGCCAGCCAGAACGCGTACCCGAAGCGGTGGAACTGAACACCACGCAGGACGATCGTCAGGTAGAAGCCGGTCAGCAGCAGGAGAGGGATGAGGAGCCACGGTCCCAGGATGAAGTCACGGATCTCCTCGAGCCTGTCGATTACTGTGTCCATTCGCATATCCCCACGATGCTGCACTGTTGCATGATGCGGACGTCCGCGACGGCAGGATGCCCAGCAGGTAACGTCCGCGACGGACCACCGGAAGATAGTCCACGCCGGAGCTGGAACCCAACATCTCTACCGAAGTGTGACCTACCGCGCAGCCGATCCGGTGGGCAGGGTGCTGCCGGGTGAGAACATGCTGCGGGTGGCGGATGCCCGTGCAGCAAGGACCCTGATCAGCCGTACGATGGCCGGTCGCTACTCGCCGGGAAACTCCGCTCGAGCGGGCTGCCCGCGTCACCGGTATCCGCGCGGCGCACAGGATGACGGGCCGACGTAGCTTCCGAGCCCGCTGCCGGTTGGTTCGTCGGGTCAGCCCGTTACGCGAGTACGTCGAGCAGGTGGTTGAACCCCGGTGGCGGTCACGGTCCGGCGCCGTCTCGCGACCCGCACGGCGTCACCGAGCGCCGCAGGCGTGCGTAGTAGCGGGTGGGGTCGATAGCGTTTTGAACGGATGGGTTCGGAACATATGCTTCGAATATCTGTAATCGTGTGGTCGGCAACTACGAGCACGCCTCACGCCATTGGCATGTGCCGGTGCTCGCACCGCCGGTGCAACACTTTGCGATGGCTATGCATGCAGGACACCACGCGAGTACGCAGACACCGCAGTCGGCATACGGTGGCGTGATACAGGAAACGGAGCACGGCCCGCAGCATTGTGCGGCGCATGAGAAGTCGAAGTCGCAGCCATTGCCGCGGCATACCATGCACGGATCAGTTCCACAGTCGACGTCATCGACGCAGGTCTGCTGACGTGCCTCGTTCGCTGCCTTGCTGTAAACGCGTCCTTGGTCGCTCTGGATTATCAGTTCCGCGCGCTCGCCTCGCGGGGAGGACAGATATACGAATGTTTGGACATGCTCCGATCCGCCGGCGCCCTCCAGGATCCTGTACGAGGCAACCAACAAGCCCGAAAATATCATTGACAGTGCAATTACTGTGCTGCCATTTCTCGTGGTGTGCTCGACACCGACGGTCTTGTCGGCACTGCCGATCTCTTCCGTGGACGCTGATCGCGGTATGGATCCTGCGTCGCCGCCGGTGTCCTTGAATCGTCTGTGAGCTGCGGCCAGAGATTTGTTCAGGTCATCTTGTACGTCTCGGTGTCGTAGTTCTCTCGCTATCCTGTCTTGGGCAAGTTCTTGTGAGTCGACTATGTTGTTGGTGTAATCGCTAACGATGTTGTTTTCGCCGGGGGACGCGTGCGCGGATCGTGTAATGAGCTGGGGAAAAGCGAGAGCGGCAACACCCGCGAGCCCTGTCTGGTACAAGAAGTTCCTTCGAGGTGTGCCTGCGTGGCTCGTAGGTGTTGATCTCACTATGGCGTTGACGATACGAAGTGCGTTTCGCAAACCAACGCGCCGGACGAGCCTCGTTCGCATTCGCAAGCCCGTGTGGACTGTTACAGAACCATTTTCCACCTCTACAAGGGCTGGTTCGAAGAGCTCGGCGCGGCCACCCAGTTCGAGTAGATTCCTCGTGTGGGGGTCTTGCAAGCTTCGAACATCGAGCGAGAAGATTCCCAGATCTCGAACCGTCTGCGCGACTTGTGAGCACATCGAACAAGTGGCGTCATAGAGAATGTACGAGTGTTGTTTGTCGGGTATGGATCCGGTAGGCATAAACACCCCCAGGTGTGAGGCCGTAGAAAAATACGAACCACCCTCGGAGATTAAGGATATTAGTGCCCATTTCTGGTGGCAAGTCACTTGATAGTGTGTCAGTGGTGGGGCCGCCGATCCCGTGCCCGCGATTGCAGCGGTGATCGAGTGCTGCCCGCGGCCGAGCCTGCGTGCGTTGAGCGGTGGTGGTCCCTGCCGGTTCTCGGCGCGTCAGAGCTCGCTGACCGCACTGGGCAGCGCGGTAGCGACGTCGCCGGTCACCCGCACGTCGGCCACCTCGTCGTAGGGAGTGGAGCCCTGCGTGACGACGGCGATCCGGCCACCGCCCTCGTGCGTGAGCGCGGGTAGCTCGGCGACAGGGTAGACCTCGAGCGAGGAACCGGCACAGAGCAACAGGTCGGCCCGGGCGGCCAGGTCGCGTGCCCGTTCCATCGCCCCGGCGGGCAGTAGCTCGCCGAACAGCACGACGTCCGGCTTGACCTTGCCGGAACAGCGGGTGCAGGTCGCGATGCCGTCGTCGCCGAACAGCGACTCGGTCTCGTCGAGAGTCCACGTGGCGCCGCAGCTCGTGCAGCTGGACGTGCCGATCGACCCGTGTACCTCGACGACCCCGGTACTGCCTGCCGCCTGATGGAGACCGTCGATGTTCTGTGTGATCACCGCGTCGCACCGGCCGCGCCGTTCCAGCTCGACAAGTGCTTCGTGTGCGGCATTGGGCCGCTTCTGCCGGACCATGTCCAGGCGTGGCCGGTAGAAGTCCCAGAACCCCTTGGTGTCGCGGTGGAAGGCATCGATGGTGGCCACGTCCATCGGGTCGACGGTGTTCCACAGCCCGCTGTCCGGGCTGCGAAAGTCCGGGATACCCGAGGGCACCGACACGCCCGCTCCGGTGAGCGCCACGACCCGCTCGCTGCTCGCGAGCAGCGCCGCGAGGGCGCCGACATCCGGCTCGTGCTCGTCGCAGGCTTCGCCGGTCCCGGCACCGCTGTGCTCGCCTGCCGGGTCGTTGGAGTCCGCGCGCATGCTCATCATCCTCGATGCTAGCCACGTTCGCGGTGCGAGCAACGGGACGAGACAACCCGCGCCGATGGCGACGAGCGCCGATCCTCCTGTCACCGCGACCAGTGACGCCATCAGCTCGGCGTGCAGGACGGCGGCCTCCCTGACCGTGCCCGGGCGCGACGCCGTGGCGACGGCATACAGGATCTGCCGTCAAGACGGCGCGGCAGGTGCCGGGTCAATGGCAGGATGCACGGGATGACGGAACGGAACGCGGCACTGACCTACGAGTCCTACCTCGCGCTACCGGAGATCCTCGGCGCGCAACGGCCGAGGTCCGACGAGCACGACGAGATGCTGTTCATCGTGATCCACCAGGTCTACGAGCTGTGGTTCAAGCAGCTGCTGCACGAGCTGTCGCACCTGAGGTCGTGCCTGGAGGCGGGAGACACCGCGCACTCGGTCCGGACGTTGCGCAGGGCACTGACGATCCTCAAGGTCGTCGTGGCCCAGATCGACGTGCTGGAGACGATGACACCCAGCCAGTTCGCCGGGTTCCGCGCACGGCTGGATGCCGCGAGCGGCTTCGAGTCCGCGCAGTTCCGCGAGCTGGAGGCCGTGCTCGGCAGGCGTGCTCGGCAGGCGTTCGAGCACTACCCGCAGGAGAGTGTTGCCCGGCAGCGGATCGCGGAGGCGATGGAGAACCCGTCGCTGTTCGACTCGTTCCTCGGCTACCTGGCACGCCACGACTACCCGGTTCCGGAGGAGGCGCTGCGGCGCGATGTGCGCCTACCATGGGAACCTTCCGAGGAGGTGCAGGACGTGCTGTTGCGTGTCTATGCCGATGACGGCGGACCGGCCACCATCTGCGAGCACCTCGTCGACCTCGACGAAGGCCAGCAGGAGTGGCGCTACCGGCACATGATGATGGTGCAGCGCACGATCGGGGACAAGCAGGGGACAGGGGGCTCCTCCGGAGCGTCCTACCTGCGCTCCACCGTGGGTGTGCCGGTGTTCCCGGACTTGTGGGCGGTGCGGAGCAGGCTGTGAACGAACACGTACCCGCACCGGGCGGAGGACCCCGGCTGGCGGACCTGCGGGCCAGCCCGAACGCGCTGGCCCAGCACTACTCACGGTCCGACGTGGCGAACCGGCTCCCGCTGACGGGGCACTCCCATCAGGCGTGGCCCGATGTCGCGATCGAGGGGCAGCTCGCGGCGTTCACCGATGCCGCGGCCGAGCTCGACGGGAAGTGGGATCGCGCGGCAGGTAAGGCCGAGGAGGTGCGGGACGGCTACCGCGCGCTGCTGGGCGATCCCGGTGGGGAGCTCGCTCTGGGGGCGAGCACGCACGAGCTGGTCGTGCGGTTCCTCTCCGGTCTCGACCTGTGCGGTAGGCGCAGGCTGGTGACCACCGACGGGGAGTTCCACACGGTGCGCAGGCAGCTCGACCGGCTGGCCGAGGCGGGAGTCGAGGTGGTGCGCGTGCCTGCTGAGCCCGCGGACACGCTCGCCGAGCGGCTTGCCGCCGAGGTGGACGGGCGTGCCTCGGCCGTACTCGTGTCGGCCGTGTTGTTCGAGACGGCACGGATCGTGCCCGGGCTGGACGGGCTCGCCGAGTCGTGCGCGCGGTGGGACGTCGAGCTGCTCGTCGATGCCTACCACGCTCTCGGGGTGCTCGAGATGCCGATTCACGAGCAGGGGCTCGGTGCGGCGTGGATCGTGGGCGGGGGGTACAAGTACCTCCAGCTCGGCGAGGGCAACTGTTTCCTGCGCCTTCCCGGGCACGCCGACCGGTTCCGCCCTGTCGTCACCGGGTGGTTCAGCGAGTTCTCCGCACGCTCCGAGCGGCCCGGGGCCGGCGAGGTGGTCTACGGCAGCGGGTCCGCGCGGTTCGCGGGCGCGACGTACGATCCGACCAGCCATTACCGGGCGGCCAGCGTGTTCGGGTTCTTCCGCGAGCAGGGCCTGACTCCCGCGTTCCTGCGTGAGGTCTCGCTGCACCAGACCGGTGTACTCGCCGACGCCTTCGACGAGCTGGCCTTGCCGCCCGAGCTGGTCACCCGCGACCGGTCCCGCCCGCGGTCGGACTACGCGGGTTTCCTCGCGCTCCGCTGCGCGGAAGCCTCGGCGGTGCGGGCCTCGCTCGCGCGATACGGCGTGTACACCGACCACCGTGGCGACTACCTGCGGTTCGGTCCCGCCCCGTACCTGTCGGACCGGCAGCTGCACGACGCCATGGCGGCGCTCGGCGAGGTGCTGCGGGTCGGGCGGGGGACGGGGGGAGTCACGTTGCCGAAGTCCCGAGGGCACGGCTGAGTGGCTCGGTGGTCAGGCTCACCTGCCACGGCCGCGCGCCCCCTGCCCGCAGGGCGGTGGCCGTACCGTCCACTCCGATGTCGGCAGGCGGCTCCCAGCAGAGCTTACGCACCAGATCGGGCTGTACCAGGTTCTCGACCGGCAGCTCGTGCCGCTCGGCCATCTCGGTCAGCGCAGCCCGGGCGGCGGTGAGCCGGGCCGCGGCGTCGGGGTCGCGGTCGCCCCACTTGTTCGGCGGCGGCGGGTCGGAGCCGTTGCGCGTGAGGAGCGGAAGCTCGTGCTCGCCGGATGTGCGGGCGAGGTTGATCCGGCGCAGCCACGTACCCGCATGACGTCGCTGGTGCTGGCCACCGAACCCGGGTAGCGCGACCAGCTCCTCCACGCTGCCGGGGATCTCCTGGGCAGCCGCGATGATCGCCTTGTCCGGAAGGACCCTGCCAGGGGCGCGGTCACGCTTGCGGGCCTGTGCGTCGCGGGCGTTCCAGAGCTCACGCACCACAGCCAGCCCTCGCCGGGTACGTACCTTGTGGATGCCGGAGGTACGCCGCCACGGCTCACTGCGAGGGGCGGGCGCGGGTGCCTGCCGGACCGCGTCGAACTCCTCCTCGGCCCACGCCAGCTTCCCGTCCCTGTCGAGAACCTCGATCAGCGACCGCCGCAGTGGCAGCAGCAGCTCGACGTCCAGTGCGGCGTAGTCGAGCCAGGATCGCGGCAGCGGGCGGGTGGACCAGTCGGCGGCACCGTGCCCCTTGGCCAGCTGGAACCCCAGTAGTTGCTCGACAAGCGTGCCCAGGCCCACGCGCGGGAACCCGGCAAGCCGGGCGGCGAGCTCGGTGTCGAACAGCGCAGCCGGACGGAGGTCGAGCTCGGCCAGGCACGGCAGGTCCTGCGACGCGGCGTGCAGTACCCACTCGGTCCCGGCCAGTACCGTGGCCAGGGGATCCAGTGCCCCGTCGAGGGCGACGGGATCGATCAGGTGGGTGCCCGACCCGTCGCGGCGAACCTGCACCAGGTACGCCCGCTGCCAGTAGCGGTACCCGGAAGCCCGCTCGGTGTCGATCGCGACCGGCCCGGTGCCCGCGGCCACCGCGTCGCAGGCGCGCTGCAGCCCGGCACGGTCCTCGACCACCGGTGGCGTGCCCTCGGCAGGCTCGGTCAATGCGGTGAGCCCCTCGGACCGTGCCGTATCCGCGGGACCGTCGGCTACCGTGTCGTCCTTGGCGGTGCTCACATACCGCAGACTACGGGACGGGCGCGACTCGTGCCCGTCCCGTAGCGCACGGCTGACCGGTGGGCGCGGCCCGACCCCTGCGGGGCGGGGCCACGTCCACCGGTCAGAGCACCACTCGCGGGCTCAGCGGATGACGCCCGCGCGCATGGCCAACGCGACCATCTGCGCCCGGTCGCCGGTGCCGAGCTTCCTGCCGATGCGCGACAGGTGAGACTTCACCGTGAGCGCTGACAGGCTCAGCTCGTCGCCGATTTCCTTGTTGGACTTGCCGTCCGCGACGAGCTGGAGTACCTGCACCTCGCGGGAGGACAACTCCCTCGGGGTGTTGTCGGTACTCGGGACCCGCGTTCCGGTAGCCAGGACCGGAGCCACACCGGGATCGGCGTATACGCCACCCTCGAGAACCCGGCGTACCCCGTCCGTCACGGCGACCGGTGATGCCGACTTGAGCAAGTACGCCTGAGCACCCGCTTGGAATGCGGCGCGCACCGCGTACGGATCGTCCGAGGACGCGAGTACGACGATGCGTGGCCAGTTGTGATGGCGAAGCTCGGCGACGAGCTCGATACCACTGCCGTCCGGCAACCCGAGGTCGAGGATCGCGAGGTCGCACGGCCCGGTGGCCGACGCCCGCAGTCTCGCCTCGGCCACCGAAGCGGCCTCGTGGACGGTACCTGCTCCCATCTGTGCTAGTCGTGCGGAAATCGCCTCTCTCAGCAGCGGGTGGTCATCGACCACCAGTACCGAGAACAGCTCCTCCCGCGGATGCGGAACCATGCTTGCTGGCAACGCGCCAGCTGGCGTGGAACGGACGGCCTGAGTGAAGCCGACGGCAGCCACGTCACTACCTCCCTGGAGTCGGTCGTGCCCCCCGACCGGCACCGGCACCCTCGGTCGATAACCGCGCCAGCTGTCGACCGAAAGTGGTGTCGTAGAGAGCACTCTAACCGCCTGAGAGGGTCAGTGGGGCGATCGAAAGGGTAAGTATTCGGGTGAATTGATTACCTTATGGCATCAACGTAACACTATGGGGCGACAAGGGCGTCGGCAGTTAACGTATCTTTCGGCAGATGCGATTCCCCTATATTGGGGGTTTGCTTGAACGGACCGGAGTAGTGCTCGGCGGGTTACCGCCGCCGGCACGTAGTGTGGACGGCCCGGCGGCGCGCGGCGATCACCCACGCCCGTGACGCAGCGTGGTGGTCACCGGTCGCCGCGGTCCTCGACAGGGATCTCGACAGGGATACGGGGTGGCCGCGTACGGAACACCGGTGCGTCGCGGGACGTGCCTCCCGGCGCCGGGTGGTGTGCGGGGGTGCGGCGCGTCTCAGGAGCCCTGACGTTGGCCGAACAGCGTGACCCCGACCGGGGGCAGGCCCGCGACACTGGCCATCAGCTGGCAGAAGGCCTCACCGTGCGCGCGCAGCTCGGTGCTTGCCGGTGTCCACGATGCGCGCAGCTCGAGGTCGTCGGCCTGGGAGGGGCCGCCGATGTCGCCGAACCGCGTGGAGGACGTCTTCGTCACGGTGCCACCGAGCGCGAGGTAGTCGGCGCCGGTCGCCTCGAGGGCGTCGGTCAACCACGACCACCCCACCGCCGCGAGAGCCGGATCGCCTGCCAGGTCCTGGTCGAGCTCGGCGCGCACGTAGGTCACCAGGCGGAGCACCCCGTCCCAGGACTCGTGACCGTCGGGGTCGTGCAGCAGCACGACCCTGCCCGAGGCGAGCACGTCGGCCGGCCCGGTGACCTCGCAGCCCAAGGCGTACGACCACGGGGCGAGCCGTTGCGGCGGTCGCATCGGCTCGAGAACGACCTCGGCGCGTGACTGCACCGCGCACAGTGCGGCCACCGCTTCCTGGAACGCCTGCGGCGCGTGGCTCATCGCGGTCACATACCCGACTGTAGGACGCGTGTACCGGATGCGGGGACCAGCCACGCCGGGCGATGCCCATCCGGTTCAGGTCCGATGACGGCGGTGCGGGGCATCGTGGGATCATGCATTCCTGATGTCCTCCAGCACTGAACCGCTCGGCCCCTCCCGGCAGCCGACACTGGGCGCCGACATGCGCCGTGACCTCTCGGACGCCCCCTTCCTCCTGGCTGCGCGCGGCCGGCAGCCGTCGCGGCTGCCCGTGTGGTTCATGCGGCAGGCAGGCCGCTCGTTACCCGAGTACCGGCGGTTGCGCACCGGAGTCGACATGCTCAGCGCGTGTTTCGACGCCGATCTGCTCACCGAGATCACCCTGCAGCCGGTTCGCAGGCACGGGGTCGATGCCGCGATCCTGTTCAGCGACATCGTCGTGCCGCTGCGTGCAGCCGGTGTGGATGTGGAGATCTCCTCCGGTGTCGGTCCTGTCGTGCGGTCGCCGGTGCGCACCGCGAGTGACGTGGATCAGCTGCCCGAGCTGCATACCGAGCAGGTCGACGCGGTCGCGGGCGGGGTGCGTGCGTTGGTGGGCGAGCTCGGCGGCACACCGCTGATCGGGTTCGCGGGCGCGCCGTTCACGCTGGCCTCCTACCTTGTCGAGGGCGGCCCGAGCAAGAACCACGAGCGGACCAAGGCGCTGATGCACGCCGAGCCGGAGCTGTGGCACCGGTTGATGGACAGGCTCGCCACCATGGCTGTCACGTTCCTGCGCGCCCAGCTAGCCGCGGGGGCCGACGCCGTGCAGCTGTTCGACTCCTGGGCAGGGGCGCTGTCGGAGCGCGACTACCGCCGGTTCGTGCTGCCGCACTCGTCGAAGGTCTTCGCCGGTATCGCCGATGCCGGCGTACCGGGTATCCACTTCGGTGTCGGTACCGGCGAGCTGCTGCCTGCCATGCGCGAGGCCGGTGCCGACGTCGTGGGGGTCGACTGGCGGGTACCGCTCGACGAGGCGGCACGGCGGATGAGCGCGGGCGGCCGGGACGCCCCTGTCGTACAGGGCAACCTCGACCCCGCGCTGCTGCTCGCCTCCTGGCCGGTCGTCGAGGACGAGGTGCACAGGATCGTGGAGGAGGGGCGTGCCGCCGCCGGGCACGTGTTCAACCTGGGACACGGTGTCCTGCCCGATGCCGACCCGACGGTGTTGACCCGCATCGTCGAGCTCGTGCACGGGTTGCGGCCCGGACCCACCGGTCGGTGAACGGAAGGCCACCGTCGACGCGCCGACGGTGGCAGGATCTGAGTGCTGAGCGGTCGGTGGCAGACCGCTCGACGTAGGGGAGCGATATGAGGATCGCGGTGGTCGGCGGTGGGATCGCCGGGCTGACCGCGGCGTACCGGCTGCGCACCCTGCTCGGTGACAGCGTGCGGATCACCGTGCTCGAAGCCGGCCCGCACGCGGGCGGCAAGGTGTGCACCGCCGAGCTGTCCGGGCTACCGGTGGACACGGGCGCCGAGGCGTTCCTCGCGCGCAGGCCCGAGGCGCTGGATCTGGTGGACGAGCTCGGGCTGCGCGGGCGGCTGGTGCACCCGGCCGACGCGCGCCCGCGCATCCGGGCCGGTGCGAGAACCGTGCCGCTACCCGCGCCCACCGTTCTCGGCATCCCCGGATCGCCGGACGTGGTCGCGGAGGCGCTGTCGCCACACGGGCGCGCCGCGGTACGCGCCGAGAACGACCTTCCCGTGCTCGCGCTGCCCGCGGGGGACGTCTCGCTCGGCGCGCTGCTGCGCGAGCGGTTCGGTGACGAGCTCGTGGACCGCGTGGTGGATCCGCTGCTCGGTGGGGTGTACGCGGGCGGGGCCGACGGGCTCGGACTGCGCGCGGTGCTTCCCGAGCTGGCCAGGCAGCTCGATGCCGGGGCAGGGTCGCTGACCAGCGCAGCGGCGGCGCTGTTGCCGGCGGAGACAGCTCGCGACCCGGTGTTCGGCACGCTGCACGGCGGCCTGTCCGTACTGGTGCGTGAGCTGGCGGCGCGGTCGGCAGCCGAGATCAGATACGGCGAGCCCGCGAGCGGGCTACGGGCCGCCCCGGCATCGGGGTGGCGTGTCGGCCTCGGGACGACGGGCGCGGAGCTGGAGGTGGACGGTGTCGTGCTGGCCGTGCCCGCTCCGGTGGCGAGCGACCTGCTCGCCGAGGAGTCCGGGGAGGCGGCACGCGCCTTCGCCGAGGTGGAGCTGGCGTCGATGGCCGTGGTGCAATTCGCCTTCCCGCCGGGGACCGAGCTGCCCGATGCCTCCGGGGTGCTGATCGCCACGGGGGAGCGCCATACCGGCGGCGGTGACTTCACCGCCAAGGCGTTCACCTTCCTGTCCCGCAAGTGGCCACACTACGCCGAGCGTGCCGCCGAGCACGGCATGCTCGTACGCGGTTCGGTAGGGCGGTTCGCCGACCGCGGTTCGCTGCAGGCAGGCGACGCGGAGCTGATCCGGAGCGTGCGTGCCGACCTGGCGGAGGTCGCCGGCGTGGCAGCCGAACCGACGGCCTCGGCCGTGTATCGCTGGAACGACGCGCTCCCGCAGTACGGGGTGGGGCACACCGAGCGGGTGGGCCGTATCGACCGTGCCGTCGCCGGGCTACCCCGGCTCGCGGTCGCCGGAGCGGCCCTGCGCGGCGTGGGCATACCCGCCTGCATCGGCTCCGGGGACGCCGCCGCACGCGCGGTGGCCCGCGGGCTGACGGGCGAGCCACCGGCGATGCGGGACCCCGCTCGCGAACAGGGTCCCGGATGACCGGGAAGGTCGCCGTGCGGGCAGAATCGGGTTATGACGGGTGAGACGAACGCGGCGCGGATCCGCGAGCTCAACGACACGATCCGGTACACCATGTGGTCGGTGTTCCGGGCCGACCCCGACAGGCTTCCGGACGATCGTGACCAGGCGGGCGCGCGGACACAGGAGTACCTGGACGCGCTGGCCGGCAAGGACATCACCGTCCGGGGCGTGTACGACGTATCCGGTATGCGGGCGGATGCGGACTACATGATCTGGTGGCACGCCCCCGAGATCGAACGGCTGCAGGAGGCGTACACCGGGTTCCGGAGGACACCGCTCGGGCGTGCGTCGGTCCCGGTGTGGAGCCAGGCTGCCCTGCACCGGCCCGCGGAGTTCAACAAGAGCCACATCCCGGCGTTCCTCGCAGGGGAGGAACCGCGCAAGTACCTGTGCGTGTACCCGTTCGTGCGTTCCTACGAGTGGTACCTGCTCCCGGATGAGGAACGGCGCCAGATGCTGGCCGAGCACGGCCAGCAGGCGCGGGACTACCCGGATGTCCGGGCGAACACGGTGCCGGCCTTCGCGCTCGGCGACTACGAGTGGATGCTCGCCTTCGAGGCAGACGACCTGTACCGCATCGTCGACCTGATGCGGACGCTGCGGGCAAGCTCGGCGCGCAGGCACGTGCGCGAGGAAGTGCCGTTCTACACCGGGACGAGGGTCGCCGCAGCGGAACTGGTCGGCACCCTCCCGTGACCGAGCGGCCGGGGCGATGCTCGCCTGCCTGTCGAGGGGTGGTCGTCGCGGCCGGGGGCTGACTCACCCGTCGGCACGCGGGCGCAGGGTCAGCGCCACGGAGTTGATGCAGTACCGCTGGTCGGTGGGCGTGTCGTAGCCCTCACCGGTGAACACGTGGCCCAGGTGGCTGTGGCAGGTGGCGCACTGTACCTCGACACGCACCATGCCCAGGCTGCGATCCTCGCGCAGCAGCACGGCATCGGACCGGGCGGGGTCGAAGAAGGACGGCCAGCCGCAGTGGCTGTGGAACTTGGTGTCGCTGGTGAACAGCTCGGCACCGCAGGCACGGCACGAGTAGACGCCTTCGGTGGTGGTGTCGGTGTACTGCCCGGAGAAGGGCGGTTCGGTGCCTGCCTCACGGAGGATGTGGTACTCGGTAGCGGAGAGCTCTTCCCGCCACTGCCGCTCACTCTTGGCGACCCGGGGACTCGAGGGTGTTTCCTGCTCCATGCGTGCACCCTATCCCGTCAACCACGCGGCCAGTCCGCCGGCGAACTGCCAGGTGGCGGCCAGGATACCGAGCAGAATCAGGGTCACGACCAGCGCCACGACGTACCGGCGCGGCCCGCCGAGCTTGGTGCTCGACTCCGCGAAGTCCGCGACCCCCTGCAGGGAGCCCTCGATGGTGAAACCTGGTCCGCTGCGTTCCATCTTGTCGAGATGCTCGGCGAACGCGCGCGCCTCCTGGTCGTCCGGATCCAGACCGATCAGATCATCGGAGAACCGGGGGTGCTCGGCCGGGTGATCCTGGCTCATGGCGTCCACAGTAAGCCACGGGGCACGGTGCGCGCACTGCCGAGAGCGGCACGGAGCGTCTGCTGCCCCCGCTAGCGGGTGTCCGAGTCGATCTGCAGCTCACCGTCGATCTTGACGATACGCAGCTCCCGGCTCTCGGTGCGCTCCTCCCCGCCCTCGATGAAGGTGACATCGGCGGAGATGGTGACCGAGCCGTCCTCGTTCTGGTCCGCTCGCGCGTTCTGCGCGTAGACCTGGTCGTAGCCCTGCCAGTACTGCTCGAAGCCGCGCTTGCCATCGAAGGCACCCTGCCCTGCGGCGGTCAGCATGTCCCAGGAGGCGTCGATCTCGCTGGGTAACGTGTAGTAGTCCACGACGAGTTCGCCTGCGGCGCCCCAGTCGTCAACGGACTCCTCGGTGCCGGTCGGCTCCTCGGTGTCGCCGGTATCGTCCTGCGGCGCCGACCCGACCTCGGGGTCCTCGGCAGGGGAGCCGGTGGGGTCGCCCGGATCGTCGCCGGGATTGATGAGCAGGACGACCGCGAGTACCAGTAAGGCGAGGAACCCGGCCCCGCCGAGTAGCAGCGTACGGTTACGTGCGGCGCCCGGCGGCCGGGTGGACCCCGAGCGGCCCGGGGACCCCGCGTGCGGACCGCTCGGTGCCTGCCCTGCGGCGGGCTCTCCGTCGCTCGCCGACTCGAAGGTGGCCGTGCTCGCGGGGGAGGGTCGGGCCGACGTCGCGGCGAGCGTCGGCTGCTGTCGCGTGGCCGGGGGCTGTGGCGCCTGCCCTGCGGCGCTCGCAGGCGGTTCCGCCGTGCCGGAGCCGCCGGTCGGTGGCCTCGCAGGCAGCACAGGCGGGGGTGGCGCGGGGACACCGCCGCCCGAGGCGATCGCGGCGAGCCGTTCACTGGCCTGCTGCATCGTTGCTCGCTCCTCCGGAGCGACACGCAGCAGGGACATCAGCAGCGCCGTCGCCGGGCCGGACCGGGCCGGTGGGTTGACCTTCCCGCTGGCCGCGGTGTGTAGCAGGGCGAGCTGGTTGGCGCCGCTCCCGTAGGGAGACTGCCCCTCGAGCGCGTGGTAGAGGGTGGCGCCGAGCGCGAAGACGTCCGAGGCGGCGCTCGGGTCGCCGCCCCTGGCCAGCTCGGGAGCGAGGTACCCCGCGGTGCCTGCCACCAGGCCGGTCTGCGTGAGGGTGATGTCGCCGTGCGCGCGGGAGATGCCGAAGTCGGTCAGCTTGGCGACACCGGTGTCGTCGATGAGGATGTTGCCGGGCTTGACGTCACGGTGCACGATGCCCGCGCGATGCGCGGCGACCAGGGCGGCGGCGACCTGCTCGCCGATGCGGGCTGCCGTTGCGACTGGCACCGTGCCTTCCTCGGCAAGCACATCCGAGAGGCTTCGAGACGGCAGGTACTCCATGACCAGGCACGGGTCGCCCTCGTGCTCGGTGATGTCGTACACGGCGATCGCGTTCGGGTGCTGCAGCCGCGCTGCGATCTTCGCCTCGCGCATCGCCCGCTTGTGCAGCGCGTCCCGATCGGCCTCGGACAGGCCGTGCTGGCTGACAACCCTCTTGACGGCCACCGAACGTTCGAGGCGCACGTCGACCGCACGCCAGACGACACCCATCGCGCCGGAACCGACATGCTCGGCCAGGCGGTAGTGCCCTGCGATCAGCTGCCCGGTTTCGATGGTGCTCGCTCCTGGAGACGTTGCCTGCACGGCCGTGGTGCTGTGCGGCTGGGGTAGCGAACCGCCCGCACCAACCGTGCGACGGGGCGGACGCGAAAGAATCCGCCACAGTTACCGGATCGAGTGTACTTGCGCGGGGTCGCGCCGCTGGACGCGGTGGGCGTTGCTCGCGCCACGATTCCGACGTGCGGGAATGCCGCTCACCCGCACCCCGCTGCCGTGGTGCCCTCAGCCGGTATGCGCGCCGACCAGCCGGTTCAGCAGGTACGCGGGGTTGGCAGACACACCCTACGCAGGGCAGGGCGTGCCGTCCGCCGGCACGTCCCCGTCCGCGAGGAAGCCGTGCACGCGCTCGTTCACGCAGCCGGACCGGCCGATCGCACCGTGCCCTGCGCCCTGCCAGGACAGCGTGACCGAGGTCGGCATCTGCATCGCGCGTCGCTGGCTGCCTTCCTCGGGCGTCACCGGGTCGGCTGCCGTCGTGACGACCAGGATCGGCGGGACCTCATCGGTGATCCCCTCGGCCGGTTGCTCCTCCACGGTCGGCCACGGCGCGCACCAGGCGAGCCGCTGGGCGACGAGCCCGCCGAAGACCGGGAATCGCTCCCGCCACTCGGCGCTGGTCTCGTTGATGCGGTCGGGGCTGAGCCGGGTCGGGGTGTCGTTGCATCGGGTCCCCCATGCGGTGTCCACCGTCGGTGGCCCGTTGATGGTGGCGTGCAGCATCGGCTCGCTGAACGTGGCCAGGCCCGCCGCGTCGCCGTCGAGGGCGTCGCCGATGCCCTCGGCCAGTTCCGGCCACCGTTCCCGGTCGGCAAGTCCGGCCCGGATCGCCCGCAGCGCGAGCGCGGGACCCATCAGCTCGCCCTGCGGCGTTCGGAGCGGGTCCGCCCGCAGCTCCCCGGTGAGCTCGGTGACCGCCGCCTCGGCGTCGTCCAGTGGGCAGTCGTTGCGCGAACAGTCCGCGGCGAAGGCCTCGAACGCGTCCTGCGTCCCCTCGGCGATCCCTTCTAGCTTGGCGGCGTGGTCGTCGGCGGGGTCGGGGATCCCGTCGACGATGAACCGGCCAACGGTGTCCGGGTAGCGCTGCGCGTAGAGGTCGAGCACCTGGGATCCGTCGCCACGGCCGATCGCGTGCAGCCGGGACATCCCGAGCTGCTCCCGGATGTGTTCCAGGTCACCTGCGCTGCGCCAGGAGTCCAGGGCGCCCTGCTCGTTGCCGAGCTCGATGGTGCACTGCTGGCCGGCGCTACCGGCCGTGTCGATCAGCGGTTTGAGATCCTCGGCCGCCGGGTCGAACCCCAGCATCCGCTCCCTGGTATCCGGTTCGATGCATTCGTTGGGGTTGGACCTGCCGGTGTACCGGCGATCGACGCCGACGAGCGAGAACGTCTCGAGCATCTCCTCGGGCAGCTGACCGGCCAGCCGAGCCGCGTACACCCCACCGGGCAGGCCGCCGACGTCGTTGACGACGAGCAACGGAATATCCCCGTTGCCGATCCTGGTCAGGGACAGCCGGATCATGCCGCGGTCCGGGAGTCCCGGTGGGTCGAGCACGCTGCTGACCATCGCGCAGTCGACGCGCATCGATCCGGGCACGTCCTGCTCGTCGATGCGGTCGCGAGCATCTCCCTCGCAGTCCTGCCACGAGACGCCGGGATGTTCGGGCCGCTCGAGCGTGGGCAAGGGCACCTCGTCCTCGATCTCGTCCGAGTCCCCGGTCACCGGATCGTCCTGGGCGATGACCGCGGGCCGCTCGGACGGTCCGGGGACGCATCCAGCCAGTAGCGTCGCGGCGGCGACGGCGAGCGCCGGCACCCGACCGGCTCGGCCGCGAAGTCGAGCAGGTGGCACCCCACACCCTCTTCCTCACGCGCTGTCGTGTCTGTCGTCTGCCACTCTCGGCGTCGAGCATGGCAGAGCCGAGGTGAGTAGCCGGTAAGCACCGCCGCTCCAGGAGGCAGGAGGATGACGCGCATGGAGCGTGATCGCGAAGACGGTACGGATGCGGGGTCCCGGGGCTCGGCGAGAGACACAGGTGACCAGCGGCCGCTGGAGGGTGTACGTGTGGTGGCGCTCGAACAGGCTGTCGCGGCTCCGCTCGCCACCCGGCACCTCGCTGACCAGGGTGCCGTGGTGACCAAGGTGGAACGGGTCGACGGCGGCGACTTCGCGCGCCACTACGACACGGAGGTACTCGGCCTGGCGTCGCACTTCGTCTGGCTCAACCGCGGCAAGGAGTCCATCGCGCTCGACGTGAAGGCTCCGGCAGGTGGTGACGTACTCGGCGCGCTGCTCGAGCGTGCGGACGTGTTCGTGCACAACCTCGGGCCCGGATCCGCCGGGAGTCTCGGCGTGGACGCCGCGACGGCCGCGGCCGCCTACCCCGGACTGGTCGCCGTCGAGATCTCCGGCTACGGCCGGAGCGGGCCGTACCAGGACAGGCGGGCCTACGACTTCCTCGTGCAGGGGGAGGCCGGCGTGGTCTCGGTTACGGGGACGCACGGATCGCCGGCCAAGTCCGGCATCCCGATCGCCGATATCGCAGCCGGAATGTACGCTTACTCGGCCACACTGGCCGCGCTGTTTCGCAGGGAACGCACCGGCCAGGGGTCGTCGGTGCATGTGAGCATGCTGGAAGCGCTCGCGGAGTGGATGGGCCACCCGCTGTACATGGCGAGCTACGGGGGAGGTGCCCCGCCACGTACGGGTACGGCGCACCCGGCGATCGTGCCGTACGACGCCTATCCCACCGCCGACGGTGACCTGGTGCTCATCGGGGTACAGAACGACCGGGAATGGGACCGCCTCGTGCGGCAGGTGTTGGAGCGCCCCGAGCTGCTGGACGACCGGGAGCTGGCGACCAACATCGGCCGGGCACGCAACCGGGAGCGCGTCGACTACCTCGTGACGAAGGTGACCTCGGGACTTCCGACAGGCGAGCTGCTCGCACGCCTTGACGAGGCATCGATCGCCGCAGGCAGGCTCAACTCGGTGGCGGGACTCGCCGAGCATCCGCAACTGCGCGAGCTGGGGAAGTGGCAGGATGCCGGCTCGCCGGTCGGCCCATTGCGGATGCTGTCGGCGCCCGCCATGCCGGACGGTGTGCCACCGGAACACGGAGCGATCCCCGCGCTCGGCGAGCACACCGACACCGTGCTGGCACGGCTGGGATACACGTCGAACCAGATCGCACGGTGGCGTGCCGACGGCGTCGTGGCGTAGCGGTGACGAGCCGAAGGACTCCTCCGGTGCACCACAGGTACCCGGGGAGTCCTTCGGCTCGTACTCACGTGCCGTGGTCGGCTGCCGGACGCCGGTAGCGCAGCAGCAGGAAGCCGTCCTCGTGCAGCACCGAGGCCAGCTCGAACCGGTGGAGGTGCTCGGCAGGCGTGCCGGCCGCGATGCGATCGGCACCGGCGCCGGTGGCCAGCGGGGCAACGGTCAGGCACAGCTGGTCGATCAGGTCGGCGGCGAGCATGCCGGCGAACAGCCGCGGGCCGCCCTCGCAGTCGATGCGGTAGAACCCCCGATCGCGCAGGGCGTCGAGAGCCGTCACCAGGTCCACGCCGTGCTCCCCTGCGGTGATCACCTCGGCGCCGGCTCCGCGGAGCGCATCCGCCCGCTCGGGAGGAGCAGCCTGGCAGGTCAGCACGATGGGCGGCACGGAGGTCTCGACCATCACCCGTGACGTCGGCGGGATGGCGCAGCTGTTGCTGACCACCGCGATGGGCGGCACCTCGGCCAGCCCGAGCCGCGCGCGGCGTTCGAGACGCCGGGCGCTCGGTTTGACGCCGGCGTAGTTCTCGGCGAGCACGGTTCCGGCCCCCGCGAGTACCACATCGGCCAGGTCCCTGCCGAGCCCGAACACGCGCCGGTCCACGGGGTGGGACAGCCCGGAGGAGCCACCCTCGACGCTGGCAGCGCCGTCGACCGAGGCGATGAAGTTCGCCTGCACCCACGGCCGTTCGAGTGGTTCCGGGTAGGCGTAGAGCGCCTCGAGGTCGGCGTCGCCGACCGTGCGCGTCGCCGCTTCGTGCGGTGTCATCGGCCACAGCTGGTCCACGCGTTCATCTCATCACAGCGGCAGGCCAGCTACGCTCCCGCCATGTCCCTTGGTCCCGACGCAGGCCCTGACACCGCTGACGAGACAGCTGGTGACACGTCCGCGGGCAGGCTGGCCGACCGGTGGCCCACGGTCGGTGCCGACGAGCTGGTCGGCGCGCTCGTCCCGCCGCCGCGGTTCGACACCGTCCGGTTCGGGACGTACATCCCCAACCCCGACGAACCCAGCCAGCAGCGGGCGGTGACCGAAGGCGCCGCGTTCGCCGCGCGCGTGGCCGCGCGGGCGGGGTCCGGCGCGCGCCGGGGGTGGCGCGCACTGCTTCCCGGCAGGCTCGGCACGCGGAACGCGAAGGCGAGCCGGGACGGGACTCGCGGCCTGTACTTCGACGGCGGGTTCGGGGTCGGCAAGACGCACCTGCTCGCCTCGTTGTGGCACGACGTGCCGGGGCCGAAGGCGTACTGCACGTTCGTCGAGCTGACCCACCTCGTGGGGCTGCTCGGGTTCAGCGCGGCGGTGGCCAGGCTCGCCGATCACCAGTTGCTCGCCATCGACGAGTTCGAGCTCGACGACCCCGGCGACACGATGTTGGTCACGCGCCTGCTGCGGGAGTTGATGGCGGCAGGGGTGCATGTGGCAGCGACCTCGAACACGCTGCCGGACAAGCTCGGCGAGGGCCGGTTCGCCGCGGAGGACTTCCTGCGTGAGATCCAGGCCCTGTCGGCACGGTTCGAGGTCGTCCGCGTGGACGGCCCGGACTACCGGCATCGCGACGCGGTGGACGCGCCCGACCCGGTCAGCGAGGGCGAGCTGGCGGCCTCGGCCGCCGCGCTGGACGGGGCGACGATGGACGACTTCGGCACGCTGTGCGAGCACCTGGCGCGATTGCATCCCTCGCGGTACGGGCGCCTGCTCGACGGGGTGGCTGCGGTTCACCTGAGCGGGGTGACCGCGGTGACCGACCAGAGTGTGGCGTTGCGGCTGGTCTCGTTCGTGGACCGGCTGTACGACAGGGCGATCCCGGTCGTCGCGTCGGGGGAGCCGCTGTCTGTGTTGTTCTCCGAGGAGATGGTGCGTGGTGGCTACCGCAAGAAGTACCTCCGCGCGCTGAGCAGGCTGACGGCACTGGCGCGGGAGTCCGACGGGAGCGCCTGACCGGCTCCCGCTACCCGGTGAGCACCTCGGCGATGGCGTCGATGCCGCTTTCCAGCTCCGCCTTGTCGATGACCAGCGGTGGAGCGATCCGCAAAGTCGAACCGTGCGTTTCCTTGCACAGCACACCCTTGGCGGCGAGCATCTCGGACGCCTGGCGACCGGTCGGCCCGCCCGGTGCGATGTCCACGCCCGCCCACAGGCCGACCCCGCGCACCGCGTCGACGCCGTGCCCGACGAGCTCGCCCAGCCTGCCGTGCAGGTGCGCGCCGAGCTCGGTGGCGCGGCGCTGGTACTCGCCGGACCCGAGCAGGCGGACGACGGCCCGGCCGACGGCGCATGCCAGGGGGTTGCCACCGAACGTGGAGCCGTGCTGGCCGGGGCGCAGCAGGCCGAGCACCGCCGCGTTCCCCACCACGGCCGAGACCGGCAGGATGCCCCCGCCGAGTGCCTTACCCAGCGTGTAGAGGTCCGCGCGTACCCCGGCGTGGTCGAGTGCGAGCACGGTGCCGGTGCGCGCGAGACCGGACTGGATCTCGTCGGCGATCAGGAGCACACCGCGCTCGTCGCAGAGCCTCCTGACCTCGGCCAGGAAACCGGGCGGCGGGGTGACGACACCGGCCTCGCCCTGAACGGGTTCGAGTAGTACGGCCGCGGTCCGCTCGGTGATCGCGTCGGCGACGGCGGACGCGTCCCCGTAGGGGACCGTGACGAAGCCGGGTGTGTAGGGACCGTAATCCGTACGCGCATCCGTGTCCTCGGAGAACGAGACGATGGTCGTTGTCCGGCCGTGGAAGTTGGACCCCATCGTCACGATCTCCGCCGTACCGTCCGGCACCCCCTTGATGCGGTAGGCCCACTTCCTGGCCACCTTCACCGCTGACTCGACGGCCTCGGCACCGGAGTTCATCGGCAGCACCATCTCGGTCCCGGTCAGCTCGGCGAGCTCGCGGCAGAAGGCTCCGAACTGGTCGTGGTGGAAGGCGCGGGAGGTCAGCGTGAGCCTCTCGAGCTGCGCCGAGGCGGCCGCCACGAGGTCGGGGTGGCGGTGACCGAAGTTGAGTGCCGAGTAGCCGGCGAGGAAGTCGAGGTAATCGTTGCCGTCCACGTCGGTCACCCAACAACCCCGCCCTTCGGCGAGCACGACCGGCAGCGGGTGGTAGTTGTGCGTCGACCAGCGCTCGTCCAGCTCGATGTACTCGGTCGCGGCGTGCGTGCGCAAGGAGTTCGCGGTCAGCGTCATATCAACAGCATAGGCGCCCCGATGCGCGCGAATCAGCACGACAACGTTGCACGATGCGACGATTCATTGTGTGTATAGCCTGCCTTCAAGGCGATTCGTTGTCCGCTGGGGTGTAGCCGGGGCGATGGCCGCCGTACCCGGCACCGTCCCCGCACCGGTGCGCGGGCACGAGCGGTCGCCGGAAGATAGTGTTCGGCCAGCCGTGAACAGTCGTGCATGCCCACATGCAGATGAGGAGCTCGTTCGGTGACCGGATCTGGCACGTTCCTGCGCAGGCTCGCCCGCACACAACGCTTCACGCTGGGAGCGCCCCGGGACTTCCGGGTCGCCTCGGACGGCTCACGCGTGCTGTTCCTGCGCAGCGCGGACGGCTACGACAGGCAGCACGACCTGTGGTCGGTCGACCTGACGTCCGGGCGCGAGGTGAAGATCGTCGACGCCGACCGCCTGCTTTCCGGGGACGAGAACCTCTCGGACGAGGAGCGGGCACGCCGGGAGCGCAGCAGGGAAACCGGCGGCGGGGTGGTGCGGTACTCGGTGGACTCGGCGTGCGAGACCGCCGCGTTCACCCTCTCCGGCCGGTTGTTCACCGTCGACGTCGCGTCCGGAGCGATCTCCGAGTACGCCACCGCCCAGGGGGCCGTGGCCGATCCGCGATTGAACCCCCAGGGCACGCAGCTGGCCTATGCCTGCGGGGGAGCGCTGCGGGTGATCGCCCTGGACAGCGGCACGGACGTGGAGCTGGTCTCGTCCACCGACCCGAATGTCAGCTGGGGGGTCGCGGAGTTCATCGCCGCGGAGGAGATGGGCAGGGCCGCCGGGTACTGGTGGTCGCCGGACGGGCACTTCCTCCTTGCGCAGCGCAGCGACGACTCGGCCGTGCCGCGCTGGACGATCGCCGACCCGGCACAGCCGGAGCGGGACGCGCGAGCGGTGCCCTACCCGGCCGCGGGTTCGCGCAATGTCGCGGTCTCGGTGGCTCTGGTCGGCCTGGACGGGACGGTCATCCCGGTCCGGGCGGGGGACTGGGAGTACCTGGTCGCGGCGCACTGGTCGGAAGGGGGCCCGCCACTCATCTCCGTGCAGTCCCGTGACCAGCGCAGGGTGGACGTCCATGCCGTCGACACGCGGGACGGCAGCACGACAGTGCTGCACAGCGAGACCGACCCGAACTGGGTGGAGCTCGCTTCCGGCGTGCCGGCGTGGACCGTGGACGGGCGTCTGGTGTGGATCGCGGTCAGCGACGGCGCGCACCGGTTGGTGATCGACGGCAAGCCTGTCACCGAGCCGCACGTGCAGGTGCGTTCGGTTCTGCACGTCGGCACGGAGGTCCTGTTCTGCGCGTCCGAGGACGACCCGACCCAGATCCACGTCTACCGCACCGAGGGCGACAGCGTGCTTCGTGTGTCGACCTCCGCAGGTGTGCACATCGGGGCGGGTACCGCCGAGACGACGGTGCTGTCCAGCTGGGGCCTCGATCACAGTGGACCTCGGGTGGCCGTGCTGCGCCCGGGGCGAGCGGAGGTGCCGGTCGGCTCGTACCCGGAGGAGCCCGGGGTGGAACCGAACCTCGCCGTGCACGTGGTGGGGGACAGGGAGCTTCGTACCGCGTTGTTGCTGCCGACGGGGTACCGGGAGCAGGACGGGCCGTTGCCGGTTCTGCTCGATCCGTACGGCGGGCCGCACGCCCAACGTGTGCTGTGCAGCCGTAACGCGTTCCTGTCCGCGCAGTGGTTCGCCGATCAGGGCTTCGCGGTGGTGATCGCCGACGGGCGGGGGACCCCGGGGCGAGGGCCGGACTGGGAGAAGGAAGTGGCCGGTGATCTCGCAGGCGTGACCCTGGCCGACCAGGTCGACGCGCTGCACGCGCTCGCGGCGGAGCGCCCCGAGCTGGACACCGGCCGGGTCGCGATCAGGGGATGGTCCTACGGCGGCTATCTCGCCGCGTTGGCGGTACTACGCCGACCCGAGGTGTTTCATGCCGCGGTCGCCGGAGCGCCGGTGGTGGACTGGTCGCTGTACGACACCCACTACACCGAGCGGTATCTCGGCCACCCCGAGTCCGAAGCCGAGGTGTACCGGCGGAACTCGCTACTCGACGACGCGAAACGGTTGAGCAGGCCCTTGCTGATCGTGCACGGCCTGGCCGACGACAACGTCTTCGTGGCACACGCCTTGCGGCTGTCCTCGGCACTGCTGGCGGCGGGCAGGCAGCACACCTTCCTCCCGCTCGTCGGGGCCACGCACATGACGCCGCAGGACGAGGATGTCGCCGAGAACCTGCTCCGCATGCAAGTGGACTGGTTGCGCAGGGAGCTCGGCGTCACGTGAGCGGGCAGCGCCCGCAGCACTCTCGGGGACGCCGTAGTCCTGCCTGGAGAGGCAGGAACGGTAACCGGACGGGTGCTCCCGAGCCCAACACAGTGGGCCGGGACGCCCAACGCAGTGGGCCGGAAGGCCCGGCACGCCGGCGTGATGGTGCGCGATGCTGGGTTCGAACCAGCGACCTCTTCGGTGTGAACGAAGCGCTCTCCCGCTGAGCTAATCGCGCCGGATGCAGGAAGAACTCTACAACAGCCGTCGCCGAGCCTCTCAGACGGGTCGGACGGGGTGCTCACGAACCGCGAGTGGCCGGACACGGAGTGAACAAACTCCTCGTCATAGGGTTACGGTAGCCCGGACGTGATCGAACTCGCTTAAGACATTCGCGGGACATTGCTGTCGCATGGCGGTTTCAAAGAGCAGTATGTACCCAGTAACATCAGGCGCGCTGAAACTCGATCGGGTGATCTGGGTGACAATCGCGAGCGAACAGGCGGCCGTGGCCGTCCCATGGGTGAAGCTCGGCCGGCGGAACGGTGCCGGGGAGGGAGAAGAAGGGTAGAACGATGCGCAACGACCACGTAACGCTTCGCTCGGCCGCGGTGTTCGATCTGTTGGCACCGCAAACACCGGCGGTTCCCGTCAAAGTCGAGTTGCGGTATGACACCCGCGACCCCTACGCGGTGGTCGCGGCGTTCCGCACCGGCCGCGCGGGCTGGGTGGAATGGGTGTTCGCACGCGACCTCGTCGCGGACGGGTTACTCGCCGAGGCGGGTAACGGAGATGTGCGGATCCGGCCGTCCCTCGAAGAGCCCGAGTCGGTGCTGGTGGAGCTGAACTCGCCGTCGGGTCACGCGGTGTTCGAGGCCTCGGCGCAGGAGCTCGCCGACTTCCTCGACCGGACCTACGACGTGGTGCTTCCGGGCAACGAGCACCTGTGGGTGGATGTCGACGAGGCGTTGACCCACCTCATGCCCAACGATCGGGCCTGATCACGCCGGATGTATCCCCCCGGTTGTCGAAGCCGATCAAGGGTCTTATAGAGTACTTCCTGCGTCACCGCGCAGGGCCGGGTTCGGTCCGGGGTCGGCGAGATGCGGACGTAGCGCAGCTGGTAGCGCATCACCTTGCCAAGGTGAGGGTCGCGGGTTCGAATCCCGTCGTCCGCTCGGATGGGGTCCTCCACTCGGGGACTCCCTTCCTGCGATAGCCTCACAGGAGGCCGGGATTACCCGGCGGAGTGGCCGAGTGGCTCAGGCAAGGGCCTGCAAAGCCCTGTACGCGGGTTCGATTCCCGCCTCCGCCTCGCGCGATTAGCTCAGCGGGAGAGCGCTACCTTGACACGGTAGAGGTCGCTGGTTCAAACCCAGCATCGCGCACCATCCGTCCAGCCCCCTGGCCAGTAATGGCAGGGGGCTGACTGCTGTCACGGGGCGGCTCGACCGGGCGGCCCCGAGCAGCCTGGCTCGTCCCTGCCGTGCCTACCCGCCTGCTCGCGAAGGACGAGGGCGGACGTACCGCAGATCCCGGCAGACACGCATCCTTTGTAGACAGCTACGGGGGCACCCGGAACGCGGGCCCTGCCCGGTACCGCCGGGATTCGGGGTCCGGGCCGCAGCGTGCCGGGTGCCCAGCGTGACCGTCCACTGCGGAGACCGGTGCCCCCGCTACGAGCGCGGGCCATCCCGCAGGCACCCGCGGCACGCGACCCGCACCGCTCCATCGCCCCCACGGGGCACACGGACGGTAGCGAACGCGCGATGCACTCCACTCACGTCACGCCATCCGCTGGACCGCGAGAGTGACGAATCAGAAGAAGCGGTTGATAGCAGGCAAAGTCTACGCTAAGAATGACCCGGTAGAGGGATATAAGGTCCCCTTCAGGGGGATATTCCGGGTGTAGGTGACACGTTCAGTGAACGTTCCGTCCGTGCGAGGTAGCTGTGCGCTACGGGTCGGGTCGGTTCACCGCGCTGAGCGCCGGTATCTGAGGGAGAGCGTGTGCGGGACCAGCAGGGGGTAGCGACTACCGGTTCGACGCCCGATACCGCCCATGACCTGGCACCCGTCGACCTGGCTCATGGCAGCAGGCGCGGCAAGGGGCCCGGGCTGGACTGGGAGCGACGGTATCGCGCCAGGGTGATCGCCGGTGACGTGCTGCTGGTCCTCGCTCTCGGCGCGGTGTGCGCTCTCGGCGCGGCACTCGGGGCGTGGCAGGTGACGCGCCCGGAGATGGCCGTCGTGACGGTGCTGGCGATGTTGACGGCGCTACCGGCGCGCCGTGCGTGGGCCGAGTCCGTGCTCGACGAAGGGGTCGAGGAGTACCGGGCAGTCCTCGTGGGTACCTGCACCGCCGCTGTGGTGATCGCGCTCATCGGAATGTTCCTTCCCGATACGGACGCCCGGCCGTGGGTCTTCGTGGCCGTTCCCGCGATGGGTGTGCTGCTGCTGGTCTCCCGCTACGTGCTGCGGCAACTGCTGCACCGGGCACGGCGCTCGGGCGCGTGCCTGCTGCCGGTGCTGGCCGCGGGTGACGTGGCGAGCGTGCGCGACCTGATCACACGGACTCGCGAGCACCCGCACGTCGGATGGCGGGTGGAGGCCGCGTGCGTCGTCGCACACGGCCGGGAGAACGACGTCGGGGAGATCGACGGCGTCCCCGTCATCGGTGGCTACGACACGCTGACCGACCACGTACGCAACGGCGGCTACCGGGTCGTGGCCGTGGCCCCGGCAACGTTCTGGACCTCCGAGCGGTTGCAGCATCTCGCGTGGAACCTGGAAGGCACACCGGCCGAGCTGGCGGTGGCACCGACCTTGATGGACGTCGGCGGCACGCGGCTCAACGTCACCGGAATCCTCGGACTCCCGATGCTGCGTGTCACGCAGCCCGCTTTCACCGGTGCGGGACGGCTGGTCAAGGAGATAGCCGACCGGGTAGGCGCCGCCGCGTTGCTGATGCTGGCCGCGCCACTCATGCTCGCGATAGCCGTCGCCATCAAGCTCGATGACGCCGGGCCCGTCTTCTACCGTCAACGCAGGGTGAAGCGGGACGGTGCGATGTTCACGATCTGGAAGTTCCGCACCATGCGAACCGGCGCCGATGCCGAGCGGGCCGCCCTGGCCGCGCGCGAGAACGACGCGGACGGCCCGCTGTTCAAGCTCCGGGGTGATCCCCGGATCACCCGTGCCGGCGCCGTGCTGCGGCGCTTCTCCCTCGACGAGCTCCCCCAGCTGGTCAACGTCCTCGGCGGGAGCATGTCGCTTGTGGGGCCGCGACCGGCGTTGCCGGAGGAGACCCAGGCCTACGGACCGGTGGTTGGGCGGCGGCTTCTCGTCAAACCCGGGATGACGGGCCTGTGGCAGGTCAGCGGCCGCAGTGACCTGTCCTGGCAGGAGGCCGTGCGGCTGGACCTGCGCTACGTGGACGACTGGTCGCCCGCGCTGGACCTGATGATCCTGTGGAAGACGGCGCGGGCCGTGTTGTTCGGCAAGGGCGCCTACTAGCCGCGCGGGCGATGTCACCGTTCACGGTCGCGCTCGATCAGGTCCGCGGCGATTCCGGCGAGCCCGGCGCGGTAGGTGGCCGGTGCGAAGCGTTCCAGCGCTGCCGATCGCGCCCGTTCGGCGATGCGGCGGGTGTGCGGCCAGTCGTCGAGCATCGCCGCTATCGCGTCCGCGAGCGCACGGGGATCGTCGCGCGGTACGACCGAACCGTACGTGCCGTGCGCGACCGTCTCCGGCAGGCCCTGGGTGTCGGTGACCACGACGGGGACGCCTGCCAGCTGCGCCTCGACGGCGGTGTTGCCGAACGGTTCCACCCGGGAGGGAACCAGGGCGATGTCCGCCCGTGCGTAGGCCCGCCAGACTTCCTCGGTGAAGCCGCGTAACGAGACCCTGCCGGTCAACTCGAGCTCGTCGACCCGGGAGCGAATCCGCCGCTCGAACCACTCGTAGCCGGTGAAGGCCGATCCGACCAGGTCGAGGGTGACGTCGTGGCCGTCCCGTAGCAGCTCGGCCACGGCTTCCACGGCGATGTCGGTGCCCTTGCGCGGCGACAACCGCCCGACGAGTACCAGGCCAACCGGACTCGGGTCGTACGTGCGCAGCTGTACAGCGTGCTCGGGTCCGGCGACACCGTTGTAGAGCAGCCTGCTCGTACGCGCCAGCCTGGGAAGTGCAGCGGTGATCGACCGTCGCGTCGCGTCACTGTTGACCACGACGGTGTGGGCGGCCAGCAGCGGCGCAGCCAGCGCGACGCGGACCGGCGCGGCGACCTCGTCCTCGGCCTCGTGCACGTGGGCGAGGACGGGCTTACGGCACAACCGGGCCATGACGATCCACTGTGGAACAGTAAGTGTGTTGACGTATACCACGTCCGGCCTGCTGTCCTTGAGCAGTCCCAGCATTCGCGGGGTGGCGCGTACCGAGTCCACGATGAGCCGAAGCAGGCCTGCCGGTCGCAGTGCGGTCTTGCGCAGGACTGCGGTGGGGCAGTGCACCACGTGCGCGTGCTCGCGCAGCAGCTCGGCGAGGGGTCCGTCGTGCGGCAGCGCGGCGACCACTCGCCAGCCTCGCTCGGCAAGGGCCGCGACCGACTCGGCGAACATGCGATCGGACCCGTACAGCTCCGCCGAGGGGTGCACCATGAGGGCGACCCTGCCAGTGCTGCTCAACGAACCTCCCCAGTGTGTCTACAGGACCGGCCGGTCTCGGTGACGGGCCGTGTCGCGCGCGACGATGATCCAGGCGAGCAGCAGGTACAGCCACGTGAACGCCGCGTTCGCCGGGGTTCCCAGCTCCTCGGTGAATACCGAGTTCGCCACCATGCCGCACAGTACCGACAGCACGATGATGCCATCGACCCGGACCGTGCCCGTGGAGTTGACGAGGCGGGCGGCGGCGACGCCGATCGTCACGAGTAGCGCGAGCCAGATGGCCCCGCCGACCAGCCCCGTGTCGACCAGCAGGTTCACCAGCGCGTTGTGACCTCCCCCGAGCCCCATGGCCTCCAGGAAGACGCCACGCGAGGCAGCGAGACCGGAACCGTACAGCGGATGGCGCGCCACCTGCTCCATGGCGAGCGCCCACAGCTCCGTCCTGGCGTTGAGGGTCGACAACCGCTCGGCCGACTCACCGCGTGTGACGAACTCACCGATGGCGTGCCAGCTGGTGAGTGCGATCAGGCCGAGCACGACCGCGCCGAGCGCGCCGACCTCCACCTTGCGGCTGCCTCGCCATCTCGTCCACACCACCACCGCCGTTCCCACCACGGCTCCGAACACCGCACCCCTGGTCTGGGTGGCGACGATCCCACCGGCGCAGGCCGCCAGCAACGCCAGGTAGACCGGAAGTGGCCAGCGAGGCCCGGTGCGATCCAGGCGGTGCGTGACCAGGTAGGCGATCAGCAGCACCACGGCGATCCCCAGCATCTCGCCTGCCTGGACCGGATGAACGTGCAGCCAGGTGAACCGGTCCGGCTGGGTCGTGCGGGGGAACGGCACCAGGACACCGAAGAGTACAGCGGCCGCCAGGAGGACGCAGTAGACGTGTGCGACACGGTGCAACGCTCCGGGGCCTACGTGTCGCATGAGCGCGGTGAACAGGACGACGACCACGACGACCTGGCCGGCGCGCACCACGGCCAGCGACAGATAGGGCGAGTACACGGCGGACAGGACGAGGACGCAGCCGAAGCCGTACCCGAGCGCGTACGTGGCCAACCCGTCGTCCGGCCTGCGCCGCCGCGGTCGCGGCCGGAAGCGGAGCAGAACGAACGCGCCGACGCAGGCGTAGGTGGCGACTTCCAGCAGGACGAACAGGTCGGGTCTGCCGGAGACCGCCTCGTCCTCGTCACGGACGCGAAACTGGAACTCGCTCACGACGATCACGGCGAGCACGCACACCGACGGCCACCATGGTGCGGAGTACGGCCGCCGGTCGGTCGGTCGTGGTCGGAAGGCGCGTGCGGCGCCTCGTGGGTTTCGGGGCAGCTGCATCCCTCGTCCTCGTTGTCCGGCTCGTCCAGCCTACCGGGTAGTGCGGAGATACGGACTCGATCCGCCGCCGTCGGGCCACAGCGGGTTCTGGGACGCACGCATGCCTGCGGTGTGCTCCGTAGGGGGCAACGGGCTACGCCGTTTCGCCCAGATTGCTCGTGACCGGGTAACGATGTCGCGGCTGCGACGTACATCCGTGGCGGAACGTGACATACAGGGTGGGTTGTCCGAAACGTTGCGCCGGCAGCTGCGCGCGAGGTAACCCGGCCGCGCATGCGGGGAGCAGGCAGGGGAGGAACGTGAGTACCGATCCAGCGAGGCGGCGACAGGCCGGTCGGGCGGCGGGAGATCACCCGCACGATCCGGCCTCGCGCGCGCGGATGCGCGGCGAGTACCACCGATGCCGTGCCGTACGGGTTCGTTGATGCGGATCGCGATGATCGGCACGCGCGGCGTACCCGCGCGGTACGGGGGTTTCGAGACGTGCGTCGAGGAAGTCGGGCGCCGCCTGGCTTCTGCCGGACACGAGGTCACGGTGTACTGCCGCGGTTCGACGTCCCCTGGACGCCGGGCCGCCCGGGACGGCGACTACCGGGGAATGCACCTGGTGCACCTGCCTGCCGTGCGGCACAAGGCGCTGGAGACGTTGAGTCATACCGCGTTGTCCACGGCGCACAGCGCGCGCCGACGGCCGGACGCCGCGTTCGTGTTCAACGCGGCGAACGCGCCGCTGCTGCCCGTGCTCCGCGCGCGCGGGGTTCCGGTCGCCACCCATGTGGACGGCCTGGAGTGGAAACGCGGGAAGTGGGGGCGGGCGGGCCGCCGGTACTACCGGCTCGCGGAGTCGTTGGCCGTGCGATGGTCGGATGCGTTGATAGCGGACGCGCGCGGCATCCAGGAGTACTACATGGACCGTTTCGGCGCGTCGAGCGAGTACATCGCCTACGGTGCCCCGGTCCTGGACGGTACCGGTAGTTCACGGCTGGCCGAGTACGGGCTCCGGCCGGGCGAGTACCACCTGGTGGTCGCGCGCTTCGAGCCGGAGAACCACGTGCACACGGCCGTCGAGGGGTACCGGGCAGGCGACTGCCGGTTCCCACTGGTCGTGGTCGGCTCGGCGCCCTACGCCGACGAGTACGTCGCGCGCCTCACCCGGCTGGCGGCCGGAGACGAGCGAGTCAGGTTCCTCGGAGGGGTGTGGGATCAGGAACTGCTCGACGAGCTCTATGTCAACGCCCTGACCTACATTCACGGTCACTCCGTCGGCGGCACGAATCCCTCGCTGCTGCGCGCGATCGGAGCGGGTACGGTCACGCTCGCCTACGACGTCGGGTTCAACCGGGAGGTACTGGGGCAACGGGGGCAGTACTTCTCCGCGCCGGGCGAGCTGGCTCGGCTGTGCGCGCGCACGGAGGCCGACGATCCCGCGGTGACGGCCGAGCGTGGTCGGGCGCTGCGCCGTGAGGCCGCTCGCTACGACTGGGACGAGGTCGCCGGGGCCTACGAGTCGCTGGCGGGGCGGCTGGCGAGGAATTCGAGATCGGCATTCCGGTGGGGCGTGTGACCAGGGGAACATGCCGGTGCGGGCCGTACAGGGACAGGAAGAGAGGTCGACGACAGATGCGTGTGACACGGTGGGCGGTCACCGTGCTGACCGCGTCGCTCGCCGGCGCGATGGTGGTAACGGTTCCCTCGGTGGCCGAGCCCGACCCGCCTCCCGAGCCGGTGACGGCCGGCGCCATGCCCGCGCCGCAGACCGACGGGACGGTCTTCGCGATCACGATCGTCGGCGACACGGTGTTCGCGGGCGGGCGTTTCGACACGGCCCGGCCCTATGGCGAGGAACCGGGCGGGCCCGGCGAGGTGGAGCGGCAGAACCTGCTGGCGTTCGACCTGCATACCGGCCGGTTGCTTGACTGGTCCCCCGAAGTGGACGGAACCGAGTTCAGCTCGTCGAACGATGACCTCGCGGCCTGGTGCACCGGTACAGGAGAGGACCGGTGGGTGTGCGACTCGGTCTTCGACATCGAGGCCGATCCATCCGGGGAAACGCTGTACGTGGGTGGTGACTTCGACAGGATCGACGGGCAGTGGCGGTCCAGGGTGGCCGCGTTCGACATCGCTGACGGGAACCTCCAGCCGTTCGACCCGGCGGCCGACGGCCGCGTCCGATCGGTGTCGGCCACCGCCGATTCCGTGTACTTCGGGGGTGACTTCGGCACCGTGGGCGGTAGCGAGCGCGCGAGGCTGGCCGCTGTGGACACCGGAGGCGAGCTCCTCGAGTGGTCTCCCCGCGCGGACCGCGAAGTCTGGTCATTGCTGGCGGTGCCTGAGCTGGACCGTGTCGTACTCGGGGGCCGGTTCGGCACGGTCAACGGGGCTGACCGGCAGGGCATGACAGCGGTCGACGCGACGGAAGGCGACCTCGTTCCGTGGGAGGCAGAAGTACCCGGTGGGGGAGAGGCCGTCACGGACATCGTCACCGACGGTTCGGGTACGGCATGGTTGAGTGCCTTCGACTTCGGCAGCGGGAGCGTACGGTTCGAGGGGCGCATGGCCGCGGACATCGCCACCGGAAGGGCCCGCTGGTGGGACGGCTGTTACGGGGACAGCTTCGGTGCGGCCGTCGCGGGCGGTGTGCTCTACAGCGTCTCGCACGCCCACGACTGCGAGGCCAGCGGCGCCGTGCCGGAGGAGGGGTCGGACTTCCGTTACTTCCGGCTGCTCGCGCAGACCGCGGATGCGCGCGGTACGGCGCAACGGGACCACAACCACGTCGAGGAAGGCGACCCGGTTCCGGAGGTGCTGCCGTGGTTCCCGAACACCAACAGCGGACCCGCCGACAGCTACTTCCAGCAGGGTACCTGGGCGATCGACACCGACGGGCGGTATGTCGTCGTCGGTGGGGAGTTCACCGGGGTGAACACGCATTCGAGGGACAGCAGGCAACAGCAGTCCCTGGCCCGGTTCGGGGCCCGCGGAGTCGACGGCGCGGTCGACAACGGGCCGCAGTTCCCGTTCCCCGCACCGCGGTTGAGCCGGACGTTCCCGATCTTCGGCAGCCCGGTCATCCGCTGGGACGCCACGTGGAACGCGCAGAACGGCGAGATGACGTACCAGGTGATGCGCGAGGGTACCGACGAACCGATCCACGAGGTCACCGTCGAGTCGCGTCCGTGGGACCGGCCCGAACAGCGGTTCGTGGACAGGGACGCGCGGTCGGGCACCTACTGGATCAGGGTCGTCGACGGCGATGGTCAGGTGCTGCGCTCGCCGAGCTCCTCGCTGTGACCGGCGTGCCGGCGTCGCGAACGGCAGGGCGTCACGGGCGGGGAAGTACACCGATGACGGGCGTGTCCCCGTCGTCGATGCCGAGCTCGGCGGCAGCGTCGGCCGGGATCGGCTCGCCCGCGCGCCGCCCGGGCGCGTCCGTGCGGAGGCTGAAGTCGCCGTCACCGGGATCGGCGAAGGGGGACAGCGGCGATGCGGTGAGCTCGTGCTCGGAACCGGAACGTTCGAAGCCGGTCGCCTCGCGCAGCTCGGCGAGCGAGGTGAAGTCGACGCGTTCGCCGTCGCCCATGACGAGGGTCAGCAGGTGGCCACGCTCGTCCGAAGAGGACCAGAGGTAGGCGTTGCCCTCGGCTTCGGACACGAACGGCGGGTTGCCCGCTGGGTCGTCCTTGCCATCGACCGCGTCGATGACCGGGCGTTGGCCGATGTGCTGGGTGATGTAGTTGTTGACAAGGCGCACGTCCTCGGTGAGCCACGTCAGGCCGAGCCCGGCACTGTACGCATCGGAGTCCGGGCTTCGGGGATCGTTGTAGATTCCCGTGCTCAGGTCGTTGCCTGCGAACGTGTTGTGGTACACGCCGATGTCGTCGGAGCTGGATATCTTCAACCCGGCCCCGCCGTTGCCGGCCAGGGCGTTCGATGCGATCAGCGCTCGGGACGAGACCTCGTAGTACAGCCCGTGCCGGAGGTTGTCGGTGGAGACGTTGTGCACGACGGTGGCATCGGTGCAACCGAGGTCGCACCACCACCCGGTGGCGAGGTTGCCGGTGAACGTGTTCCGCGCGACGTGCGGGCGTGCGGTCCGGGTGATCTTGGTTCCCGCGGCGCCGATGGCCTCACCGCTGAGCGTGAACCGTCGCAGGTTGTTGCCGGTCACGGTGTTGTCGGTCATCACGAGGCCGTCGGCGCGGTTGGCGAGCAGTCCCACGAGGCCGTTGTCGCCGAGCCACGTTCCTGTGACGGTGACATCGGGCTGGAACACCGCGAGGCCGGTGGAGGCCGACGAGACGAAGGCGGCGGAGTCGACGGTGACATCCGGGGCGTTGACGACGACCATCGCCGAGCGCGCGCCGTAGTCCTGGCGCGAGGCGTACTGGGCGACCCCGATGCCGACGATGGCGCTACCTGCTGCCTCGGCTCCGTCGAACTGCAGCAGGTGGTCGTGCGTGGCGACCTCGACGAGCTCGCCGGTGGGGTCGTCGCCGATCACCACCGCGGGGTCGTCCGTGTCCACGAAGAACGTGCCGGGCTCCACCTCGTCGCGCCCGGAAACCTGCCGTAACGGCGTACCGTTGACGAACACCATGTCGGGCCGACCGGCGAGGGGATGTTCCGGATCGATGATCTCCGGAACGAAGCAGTCGCGGCAGAAGTCCGGCACCCAGCCCGTGTGTTCCCAGTACTGCCCGTTGCCGGTCCAGTCGTCCACCGGGGTGCTGCCGCGGAACCAGACACGCTCGCCGGGGTAGGCGCGGATCGTCACCCTCTTGCCGACCATGCCGACGGACTCGCGGTAGACACCTTCGCGCAGGACGATCGTCGCCCCGGGCTCAGCACGGTCGATCGCCGCGCCGAGCGTGCGGAGTGGCGCATCGGCGGTACCCGGGTTGTTGTCGGCGCCGTCGGTGGCCACCCGCAGCGCGCCGTCCGGCACCGGGGCGTCGGTTCCCGCCAGTGGCGGTTCCTGGTAGCGCTCGCCTGCCGGCTCGGTGCCGGACCGTACCGGTGAGCCGTCGGACATCTGCAGGACGAGCACGGCAGCCAGCGATACGAGCAGTACGAGCAGTGCCAGGTACCGCGTGGCCGAGCGGGTATGCAGGGTGCGCGTCAGTGAGCGGCCTCGGAGCACGTCAGCCGCCGGTCTCTCGGTACGAACCGGACTGCGAACCGGACATCGCGATGAACCTCCGGAGGGCGGTACTCGAGGTGTGCACGGTGTACGGGAAATACACCACGCGAGCGCCGACCTCACTCAACAACGCCTCGAGCCGCCGGCCGGCCGGTGTGTCGCGCCAGTCGTCGCCCTTGAACAGGACGTCGAAGCGGTACCGGCGCCACGACTCGAACTTGTCGACGTACGGGTCGGCGACGGCGTCGTCGACATAGCGGATGTTGCGTACGATCTCGATACGCTCGTGGAGCGGGATCACCGGCCGCTGCGCCTTCGCGGCCTCCAGCACGTCATCGGTGACCACGCCCGCGACGAGGTGGTCGCAGCGCTCGCTGGCGTGCCGGAGCAGGTTCAGGTGCCCGATGTGGAACAGGTCGTAGGCTCCGGGGGCATATCCGATGATGCTCATGAGGTGTGCTGGTCCTCCGGTGCCGTGCCGGGTCGTCCGAGCGCGGAGACGTCCTTGTACCACTTCACGAGTGCGGCGGCCAGGAAGGCGGCATTGGCGGCGAACAACGCCGCATAGCCGATGGGGAAGACCCGGCTGAAGCCGAGAGTGAGGAAGAGCAGGCACAGAACGCCGTAGTCGGTGGGAACGACGAGGAGCGAGCGAACGGGCGACGATCCCGTCTCGCCCGCCACCCGGCCCGGCGGTGTGTGGCGGAGCCGCAGCTGCTCGTTGAGGATCATCGTGAAGAACGCGACGGCGGCTACGAGGTGGAATCCGAGCGGGACGAGCAGGAACTCGGTGGCGACGTCGAAGTGCCGGTACAGTGCGATGAGCACGGCGAGGTGCAGTGCGGATATCTTGATGCTGTCCACGACATGGTCGAGCCATTCCCCTTCGGGCGTGCCGCCACCACGCAGCCGCGCGAGCTGCCCGTCTGCGGCATCGAGCGCGTAACCGAGCACGAGGGCCACGGCCACGGCCAGACCGAGTAGCGGGCTCGGAGGTGCTGTCGCGATGAGACCGATCCCGCCGAACGTGAACACGACGCTGACGGCGGTGACCTGGTTGGGCGTCAGGTTGGCCGTGAACGCGGCGGCCGCGAGCACGCGGCCCGCTTCGCGGTTGATGAAGCGCGAGTAGGCAGGCGCTCCCTTGGTGCCCTTCTGCGCGTCACGCAGCCTGGCCAGCGCCGCGGTGAAATCGGGTGTCGTCGCGTTCGTCATCCCGCCCCATACATGCTCGGTCCCGTGGGCGGCTCGGGGTGCTGGAGTATGGCACACGCCACCCGCGTGAATGGTGTTTTGACCCCCCACGAGAGTATTGCCCGTTGCCCACCTTGTCGTGCGGACGGCATGATTCGTTACGGCCTGGGAATCTGTCACCGTGCGTAGCAGCCGGGCCCCGGTTGATCGAGCCGGCGTGAGCCGGCTCGACGTCGGTGACAGGCTCGACGGGTAAGGACGGATCCGGCTGTGCCGAGCATCGGAGCGCGAGACATGGATGACCAGTCGAGTCCCCGCGTGCTGGACTCGCTGTGGCGGTATCGCTGGAGCTCGACGGCGATCGTCCTCGGCTGTGTCGTGATCAGCGTGCTCGTCGCCTTGCTGGTGGGCAGCGCGAGCACGGTGCAGTCGCGCGTGGTACTGAACCCGCCTGACGAGACGGGGTTGCTCGGCGTCGATTCCTCCAGCGAGTCGGCGTTCAGCCGCTACGTCAACCAGCAGGCCCTGCTGATGACCTCGGACGGGGTGCTCGGTGCCGCCAGGGAGGAGCTGGCCGACCAACGGTCGTTGCGGGAGTTGCGGCGCGCGGTGACCGCACGGGAGTCCGGCACAGGGGAGTCCGTCGTCGTCGAGGTCGAGGGGGCGTCGCACGAGGACGCGGTGCGGCTCGCCGAGGCCGTGGTCGCCGCGTACCGGGAACTGTCGGGTGAGCGACTCGAGGAACGTGTCAGTGGCGCCCTCGAAACGATAGCCGAGCGTCGGGAGGCAGTGGAGGACGCGCTGCCCGACGAGGTGGCCGGCAGCCGCGTGGAGGCCAACACCACGGCAGCCGCGCAGACGCTCAGCGAGCTGGACAGGCAGGCGACCCAGATCCGGCTGGCCGGAAACGAGCTCGGCGACGGGGTGGCGTTCGTGCACGCGCCCGACCCCGAAGCCGGGACGATCCCGATGACGGTGCCGCGGGACGGCGCCATCGGGCTCGCCCTCGGCGTGGTGCTCGCGACCGCGGTGGCGTGGGTGCGCGCGGACCGGGACCGCCGGTTGACCGACCAGGCGAGTGTCGCGGCCGTCGTGGACGGGCCGGTCCTCGGCGAGATCGAACGGCGCGGAACCGAAGACGGGAGGGCGTTGCTCGACCCGAAACTGCAACCGGCGAAGGCGTACCGGTTGACGCTGGCCAGCGTGCAGCAGGTGGTGCAGCGCGGGGTGCTCGCGGTTACCGGGCTGCCGGACTCCGGGAGCACGACCACGACGATGCAGCTGGCCAACGCGGCGGCACGCGCGGGACTGCGGGTGCTCGTGGTCGACGCCGCGCTGCGTAGCCGTGACCTGTCCGCCACGCTGCGGCTCGACGGGATCGAACACGGCGGGCTGACCGATGTCGCGGCAGGACTGACCGACGTCCGCGATGTCGTGCGCCCGGTCAACCTGGGGTACGGCATCGGGTACTGGGTGATTCCCGCCGGCCACTACGCGGAGGGAGCGTCCGAGTTCTTCCGTGCCGGTCAGCTGCGTGCGCTGGCCGAGCACCTGCGTTCCGGCTACGACATGGTGCTGGTCGACACGTCCGCCCCGGACATCGCTCCGGAGTCCACCCCGCTGCTGCGCGAGGCCGACGGTGTGGTGATCACCGTCAGCCACGGTAGCTCGGCCGATGAGCTGTTGCGGCTGCGCGATCAGCTACAGATGATCGGCGGTTCGATCGCCGGGTACGTGTTCACCTTCGCGACCCCGTCACAGCGGCATGGCGGGCGGTGACCTCGCGGCCGGCCTGCAGCGGGTAGGCCGGCTCTCCGCGAAGGTCGGTGCTCCGGTCGTCGCGCAGGGGCTCACCGCGGGTACCAGCCTGCTGCTCCAGGTCGTCGCCGCGCGCTCGCTCGGACTCGCCGAGTTCGGCGCGTTCGCGCTGTTCCTCGCCCTGCTGGTGAGCGCGGCAGCCGTCTACACCGGCTATGTCGGCGACAGCCTGGCGGTACTCGACCGCCACGAGCCGCGGACACGCTCGGCACTGGTCACCAGCGCGCTGGCAGGGATACTGCTGTGCGCGGCCATCGCGGCCGGTGCGGTGCTGGTCGTGAGCGGGGCCGACGCCGCGCTCGTGATCGCCTACCCGGCGATGCTCGCGTGCTGGCTGTGCAAGGAGTCGGTCCGCAGGCTGCTGATCGCCCGGCTTGAGTTCGGTGCCCTGGTGGGTAACGACTGCGTGTACCTGCTCGGCACACTCGTCACCTTGGGGGTGTTCCGGTGGCTGGCCGCGGTCAGCCTGCTCGCGCTGTTCACCGCGATGGCCGTCGGCGCGCTCGCCTCGGTGGCCACCGGACTGGCGCACCTGCCGCGCAGGGAGTGGAGCGGGCTGCGGCCCGCTACGGGTGGCCTGCGTCAGCTTGCCTCGTTCGCCGCGTGGCGTTCGGCGCAGGCCGGCCTGCGGCCCGCGGCGCTGCTGGCCGCACGCGTGCTTGTGGCGAACCTGCTGTCGCTGACAGCGGTCGGCATGCTGGAGGCGGCGCGCCTCGTGGTGGCGCCGCTGCAGGTGGTGATCAACGGCGCGGGCAGCTACCTGCTGCCGAGGTTCGCCTCGGCCGAGCGCGAGGGGTTGGCCCGTACCGGGCGCCTGACCACCCGCTCCGTGGGGATACTGACCGTCGGCACCCTCGGCGCGGGGGGTGCGCTCGTCGCGCTGGCAGGACCGGTCGGCGCGCTGATGACCGGGACCGGGGTAGACCGGTTGCTGGTGCTCGGCTGGGTCGCCTACCTGGCCGTGTGGGGAGCCGGCCTGCCCTACGTCACCGAGCTGGTCGCTCGGCGGCACTCCCGCGCGGTATTCACAGCCAGGCTCGTCGACGCGCTGATCGGGTTGCTGCTCGCGGCGGTGCTGCTGGCGGCGGGCTGGGGTGTGACGGCTGTGCCGTGGGCGATGGCGCTCGGCGGGGTGTACGCGGTCTGGCGTGTGCGGCGGCTGGCGCATGCCACACGCCGCACCTCGTGACCCCGGCTGGTGGGGCACCCGGGCCTGCTCGGTAAACCCGCAGCGTACCGCCGAGTCCGCGCAGGTAAAATCGGCTCCGCCCGCCGGAGCGTGGAGCTGTAGTCGTGCCATCGTCGTCAGGGAGCCCGAAGTGAACGAACTGTCCGAGTCCGTGCCCGTGCCACGCGTGAAGGTTCCTGCTGGCACCAGCGCGGGGACAGCCGTGCACGAGGCCGGGTTGCCCGGTAAGGGGTCCGACGCGGTCGTGGTGGTGCGCGACGAGGACGGTTCGCTGCGCGACCTGTCCTGGGTACCCACGGTCGACTCCGAGGTGGAGCCGGTCACGGCAGGCAGCGAGGACGGGCGGAGTGTCCTCCGGCATTCCTGCGCGCACGTGCTCGCCCAGGCCGTGCAGGAGCAGTTCCCCGATGCCAAGCTCGGCGTCGGACCGCCCGTGCGGGACGGCTTCTACTACGACTTCGCCGTCGACACCCCGTTCACCCCGGAGGATCTGCGCGCGCTCGAGAAGCGCATGAAGCAGATCATCAAGTCGTCCCAGCGGTTCTCCCGGCGCGTGGTGGACTCGGTGGACGAGGCCAAGCGTGAGCTGGCCGATGAGCCGTTCAAGCTGGAGCTCGTCGACGACAAGGGGGACGTCGACACCTCCGAGGTCATGGAGGTCGGTGGTGGTGAGCTGACCATCTACGACAACGTCGACCCGCGAAGCGGGGAGGTGAAGTGGGGCGATCTCTGCCGCGGGCCGCACGTTCCGACGACCAAGCACATTCCCGCGTTCCGGTTGACCCGGGTGGCCGCCGCCTACTGGCGTGGCGACGACAGCAACAGGCAGCTGCAGCGGGTCTACGGGACCGCATGGGAGTCCCAGGAGGCCCTGGACCACTATCTGGAGATGCTCGCCGAGGCCGAGCGGCGCGACCACCGCAAACTCGGCGGTGAGCTGGACCTGTTCAGCTTCCCCGAGGAGATCGGCTCCGGCCTGGCCGTGTTCCACCCCAAGGGTGGTGTGGTGCGGCGCGCCATGGAGGACTACTCGCGGCGTAAACACGACGAAGCCGGGTACGAGTTCGTCTACTCCCCGCACATCACCAAGGCGGACCTGTTCGAGACCTCCGGCCACCTGCAGTCCTTCGCCGACGGAATGTTCCCCCCGATGGAACTGGACGGGGTGAACTACTACCTCAAGGCGATGAACTGCCCCATGCACAACCTGATCTTCCGCTCCCGCGGGCGGTCGTACCGGGAGCTGCCGCTTCGCCTGTTCGAGTTCGGCTCGGTGTATCGCTACGAGAAGTCCGGTGTGGTGCACGGGCTGACCAGGGTGCGCGGCATGACGCAGGACGATGCGCACATCTACTGCGCGAAGGAGCAGATGCAGGATGAGCTGCGGAACCTGCTGACCTTCGTGCTGGATCTGCTGCGGGACTTCGGTCTCGAGGACTTCTACCTCGAGCTGTCCACACGCGACGACTCCCCGAAGTTCATCGGCGAGTACGCCGAGTGGGAGGAAGCGACAGAGGCGTTGCGCGAGGCGGCCGAGGCCTCCGGGCTCGCGCTGGTTCCGGATCCGGGTGGCGCGGCCTACTACGGCCCGAAGATCTCGGTGCAGGCCACCGATGCCATCGGCCGTACATGGCAGATGTCCACGATCCAGGTCGACTTCCAGCAGCCCAAGCGGTTCGACCTGCAGTACACGGCGCACGACGGGTCGCGGCAGCAGCCCGTGATGATCCATCGTGCGTTGTTCGGCTCGATCGAGCGGTTCTTCGGGGTACTCACCGAGCACTACGCGGGGGCCTTCCCCGCGTGGCTGGCTCCGGTACAGGTGATGGGGATCCCGATTGCCGAGGAGCACATACCGCACTTGCTCGACGTGCGTAACCAGCTGCGGGCGCACGGTCTCCGGGCGGAGGTCGACACCAGCGACGACCGTATGCAGAAGAAGATCCGTAACCACACCACCGACAAGGTGCCGTTCATGCTGCTCGCCGGCGGCAACGACGTCGAGGCAGGCGCTGTGTCGTTCCGGTTCAGGGACGGCAGTCAGATCAACGGGGTTTCGGTATCCACGGCCGTTCATGCCATCGTGGATTGGGTGGAGCGCAAGGAGAACGTGGCACCGACGGCCGACAGCTTCGGGGAGGCTGTCAGCAGGAGCGCGGAGCAGCACGGATGACGGACGCGGGCCGCGAGCGCGCGGGCGACGAGGCCTGCCGAGGCGGTGGTTCGGTGGGTGCGGAGTCCGAACTCGTCGAACAGGACGGCGTCGGCGTCGATGACGCGCTGCAACGGCTGTGGACGCCGCACCGGCTGGCCTACATCAAGGGCGAGAACAAGGCCGAGGATGACCAGCCGCGTGGTTGTCCGTTCTGCCGCCTGGTCGACCTCGATGACGAGGAAGCGCTGATCATCGCGCGTGGCGACGGGGTGTATGCCGTGCTGAACCTGTACCCGTACAACCCGGGGCACCTGATGGTGCTGCCCTACCGGCACGTTGCCGACTACACCGAGCTGACCCAGGACGAGACCGTCGAGGTCGCGGAGTTCACCCAGCGAGCGATGCGGGTGATCCGGTCGGTGTCCGGGGCGCACGGCTTCAACATCGGGATGAACCAGGGGGTCATCGCGGGGGCGGGCATCGCGGCGCACCTGCACCAACACCTGGTGCCACGGTGGGGCGGTGACTCCAACTTCATGCCGGTCATCGGCCACACCAAGGTGTTGCCGCAGCTGCTGGCCGACACCAGGATCCTGCTCGCGGACGCGTGGAAGTCGGTGTAGCGTCGGGCTCTGTGAGTAGCACAGCCTGGACCGACGTCGATGAGTACGTCGCCGAACTGCTCATCGGCCGAGACGAGAACCTGGCCGAGGCGCTGCAGGCCTGCGAGGACGCGGGCCTTCCGCCGATCAGCGTGTCAGCGACTCAAGGGCAGTTCCTGAACCTGCTGGCCACGATGCAGGGAGCCGACAAGATCCTGGAGATCGGCACGCTGGGGGGTTACAGCACGATCTGGCTCGGCAGGGCGCTGCCCGCCGACGGGACGCTGGTCACCCTCGAGGTGGACCCGACACACGCCGCCGTGGCCGAGTCCAACATCGTCGCCGCGGGCCTCGGGGCTCGGGTCGACATCAGGGTGGGCAACGCCCTCGAGACGCTCCCGCAGCTGGAGGCCGAGGGCGCCGGCCCGTTCGACCTGGTGTTCATCGATGCGGACAAGCCGAGCAACCCCGAGTACGTGTCCTGGGCGGTTCGCCTCGCGCGTTCGGGGGCGGTGATCGTCGTCGACAACGTGGTCCGGGGTGGTGCCGTGCTCGACGCGGACAGCGACGATCCCACGGTGCGTGGCGTGCGCGCGATGCACGAGCTGATCGCGGCAGAGCCGCGCCTGACGGCCACCGTGCTGCAAACGGTGGGGAGCAAGGGGTACGACGGCTTCGCCCTGGCGGTGGTCGACGCCAAGTCCGCGTGAGGTGCCGCGTACACCTGCACGCGGCACCTCACGCGGTGCGGGCCGCGCTCAGGACTGCAGGGCGGCCTCGATCTCGAGAATGATCTTCACCTGCTCGCTGAGCATGGCGTTGCCGGGCTCCCCGACGCCGAAGTCGAGCCGGTTGATGGTCGCCTCGGCGGAGGCGCCGAGCGTTGTCGCGTCGTTGTTCGCGGGGTTCTGCCCGACACCGTGGAACTCGGTGTGCAGGCTGACCGGAACCGTGTACCCGCGCCAGGAGATCTCACCGTCGATGCGGTACGCGTCGCCGTCGGGAGTGATGCTCACCGAGCGGAAGCTCATCGTCGGGTGGTTCTCGGCGTCGAAGAAGTCCGCCGAGCGCACGTGCTGGTCACGGTTCTCGTTGCCGGTATCCAGTGAGGCCACGTCGATCTCGGCGGTCACCGTCGAGTCGGTCACGCTCTCGCCTGTCACGATCTGCCCGCGGAACGCGGTGAACTCGCCCCGGACCCGGGCAAGGCCCAGGTGCCGGACCTTGAAGGTGACCTCGGAGTGCGCGGGGTCGATGACCCACGTTCCGGTGGGCAGTGCGGTGGTGGCAGTAGTCATGCGTGTTCCCTTCGGGTTGTTGAACATCGAATCATTGAAGACTCAACAACATAGTAACGATAGATACTTGAAGCTTCAACCAAGGGGTATGATGCCGGTATGAACGAGGGAGTGCGTTGGCTCACCGAGGACGAGCAACGCGTGTGGCGTAAGTACCTCGCCGCCACCAGCATGCTCAGCGAGTACCTGGAACGGCGTATGCAGCAGGACGCGGGAATCCCGCACACCTACTACGAGGTCCTCGTCTCGCTGTCCGAGGCGCCGGAGTGCACGCTGCGGATGAGCGAGCTCGCTGTGCGGTCCCGGTTCTCCCGCAGCCGGCTCTCGCACGCCGTGACCAAGCTGGAAGCCAAAGGGTGGGTCGTACGCACCTCGTGCCCCTCCGACAAACGAGGGGCGTGGGCGACGCTGTCGGAGCAGGGCAGGGCGGTGCTCGAAGCGGCAGCTCCGGATCACGTCGAGGCGGTCCGGAAGGCGCTGTTCGACGTGCTCGACGCCGAGCAGGTGCACCGGCTGGGCGAGATCACGGGCGCGATCATCGACGGTCTCGCCGAGGAGTGCGAGGCAGTCGAGGCCGATGCGGGCGAAGGAGCGGACTGAGGGGCTGCCGCGCGGGCCCGGCACCGGGACACGCGCGCACGCGACGGCGACGCCGGTGGCGGAGCGGTCGCCAGCTAGGCTGGCTGGGCCGCACCGTATCGAGCGCGCAGTTACAGATGTGAGGGTCTACGAACCGATGCTGAACGTCCTTGCCCGCGCCTCCGTGTCCCGGGTCGTCGATCCGATCGGGCGCACCCTGGTCCGTGCCGGGTTGACCCCGAACGGTATGACGCTGATCGGGACCGCAGGCGTGGTCGTGGCGTCGCTGGTGTTGTTCCCGCTGGGGATGCTGCTGGTAGGGACCTTCGTGGTCTGGGGCTTCGCCATGCTGGACCTGTTGGACGGTGCCATGGCCCGCGCGACGGGGCGACCGACGGCGTTCGGTGCTGTGCTCGACGCGACCGGCGACCGGTTGGCCGACGGTGCGCTGTTCGGGGCGATAGCCTGGTGGTGCTTCGTCGTGGACGACAACCGGACCGCGGCGGTGGCGGCGTTGCTCGCACTCGTCCTCGCCCAGATCATCTCCTACGTCAAGGCGCGGGCCGAGGCATCCGGGTTGACCGCGGAGGGTGGGTTGATCGAACGGCCAGAACGCCTGATCATCGCCCTCGTCGGTACCGGCCTGCACGGCTTCGGGATCCCGCACACCGTCGAGATCGCGCTGTGGATACTCGTGGGGTTGTCCACGGCGACGTTCGTACAGCGCGTGGTCGCCGCACATCGTTCGGCCCGGGAGGCAGGTCGATGACGACGCCGTGGCAGTGGCTGGGTTCGCGCAGCCGGGAGCTGGCCTACGTGACCGGGTGGTGGTTGGTCAGGGCGGCACCGGCGAAGGTGGCCGAGACGTTGTTCGCCGTCGGCGGCGACATGGCTGCCCGGCGCGGCGGCCCGGGGGCACGCCAGCTGCGCAGGAACCTCGCGCGGGTGGTGCCGCAGGCGGGGCCGAACGAGCTCGACGAGCTGACGCGCAAGGCGCTGCGTTCCTACGGGAGATACTGGCAGGAGGTGTTCCGGCTGCCTGCCGTCGATCTGGACAAGCTGTATCGCAAGGTCAGCGAGGGCATCGACGGGGTGGACAACCTCAACCTTGCCCTGCGCGAAGGGCGGGGTGTGATCGTCGCGCTGCCGCACAGCGGGAACTGGGATGTGGCAGGCGTGTGGCTCGTACGCTACTCCGGCCGGTTCAGCACGGTGGCGGAACGGCTGCGACCGGAGTCGCTGTACCGCCGGTTCGTCCGGTTCCGCGAGTCGCTCGGATTCGAGATCCTCCCGCTCTCCGGTGGTGTCCGGACCTACGCGACGTTGCGCGAGCGGCTACGCGCCAATCGGGTCGTGTGCCTGCTCGCCGATCGCGACCTGACCTCGGCCGGTATCGACGTGACGTTCTTCGGCGAGCGCACGCGGATGCCTGCCGGGCCGGCGCGGCTGGCCGCGGATACCGGCGCTGCCCTGTTACCCGTCGGCAGCTGGTTCACCGATGACGGATGGGGGTTGCGGATCCATCCGCGCATCCGGGTCGACAGCCGGGACGAGGTGGCCTCCGCGACCCAGCTGCTCGCCGACTGCTTCGCGGGAGACATCGCAGCTCACCCTGCTGACTGGCATATGCTGCAGAAGCTGTGGCTTGCCGACCTGTCCGGCGCTCGAGGGGGTGCGGGGGAGATAGCGGACGGGTCGGAGCCGGACGCGGAAGAGCTGGGGCCGTCGTGAGGATAGGAATCGTCTGCCCCTACTCGTTCGCCGTACCGGGCGGGGTTCAGGGTCACGTGACCGCCCTGGCCAATGAGCTGCTGCACAGGGGACACGAGATCTCGGTGCTGGCGCCCGCCGGCGCGGCCGAGGAGCTGCCCGATTTCGTGCACCCCTCCGGCAGGGCAGTGGGCATCCCGTACAACGGCTCCGTCGCGCGGCTGCAGTTCGGTCCCCTCGCCTTCGCCAGGGTGCGCCGGTGGCTCAGGGACAACGACTTCGACGTCCTGCACCTGCACGAGCCCACCGTGCCCAGCCTGTCGTTGCTGGCCCTGGCTGTGGCCGACGGCCCGATCGTGGCCACGTTTCACACCTCGACGATGAAGTCGCGCACGCTGTCCGGATTCGGGCCCCTCCTGCGGCCGTGGCTGGAGAAGATCACCGCGCGCATCGCGGTGTCGGCGCTGGCGCGCCGCGTGCAGGTCGAGCACCTGGGCGGCGATGCGGTGGAGATTCCCAACGGGGTGGACACCGAGCTCTTCGCAGCGGCCGAACCGCTTCCCGGTTATCCCCGGCCGGGCCGCACGATCGGGTTCGTCGGCAGGTACAGCGAACCCCGCAAGGGTATGGGCGTGTTGCTCGAGGCGCTGGACGGCCTGGCGGGGGAGTTCCCGGAGCTACGCCTGCTTGTGGTCGGCAGGGGTGAGCAGGATGTGCTGTTCCGGCAGGCGGGGGAGCGGCTGGGCGAGCACATCGAGCTGCTCGGCCAGGTCGATGACGAGACCAAGGCACGCGTGCTGCGCAGTGTGGACGTGTACTGCGCGCCCAACCTGGGCGGGGAGAGCTTCGGCATGATCCTGACCGAGGCCATGGCGGCGGGTACCCCGGTGGTGGCCAGCGCGCTGGACTCGTTCCGGCGGGTACTCGACGACGGGAACGCCGGGGTGCTCACCGAACCGGGAGACCCCGCCGCGCTCGCCAGGGCGTTGCGTGGCCTGCTCCGGGATGCCGATCGGCGGGCGGAGCTGGCAGCGGCCGGTTCGGAGCGGGTGGCACGGTACGACTGGACGACGGTCTGTGAACAGGTGCTGCGGGTCTACGACACGGCGGTGGCCGCGGATCCGCGGCACGTCCGTGAAGCGGTGCGGCAGTCGCGTGCCAGGCAGCCGGGCCCGGTGGAGTGACCGTGACGGTACTGCTGCTCGTCCTCGTCTGCCTGCTGGCCGTGATCCTGGTCGTCGGTGCGATGCTGATCTCGGCGGCGAACCGGCTGGACCGCCTGCATGTGCGTACCGACGCGGGGTGGGCCGCGCTGAAGGCCGCGCTCGACCGGCGCGCGGTCGTGGCTCGGGCGGTGGCGTTCGGCTTGGGGGACCCGGACAGCCCCCGCCGGGTCGACGGCGCCGGCACGGCCGATGAGCTGCGTGCCGCCGCGGACCGGGCGGAACGGTCCGGGCGTGCCGAACGCGAGATCCGGGAGAGCGAGCTCACCCGGCTGCTTGCCGCGGTCGACATCGCCGCCCTGCCTGCGGACCTGGCCGGGGAGCTGTCCGACGCCGAGCAGCGCGTAGTGATCGCGCGCAGGGTCTACAACGACGCGGTTCGCGACACGCTGTCGGTGCGCAGGCTGCCCGCGGTGCGCTACTTCCGGCTTGCCGGTAGCGCACCGGCCCCGGAGTACTTCGAGATCGCCGAGCCTGCTCCCCGCGCCGAACGCTGAATGACGCTCTCGGTCCGCACAGCGGCGTGAAAGCGTCATTCAGCCACCCGTATGGGCGGTCATGTTCTGCGGTGCGGGTTCGTAGCGGGAGAACGTGCGGGTGAACGTCGCGGTGCCGGAGGTCATCGAGCGTAGCTCGGTGGCGTAGCGCAGCAGCTCGGTGGCAGGCACATCCGCCCGGACAGTGGACGTGCCCGCGGTGGCTTCGGTACCGAGCACCCGGCCTCGCCGGGCGGACAGGTCACCGAGCACCGTTCCCACGTGCTCGTCGGGGACCCGCACCACGACCTCGTCGAGCGGCTCGAGCATGATGACCGAACCGTTCGCGGCGGCGTCCTTCAACGCGAGGGCGCCCGCGGTCTGGAACGCCGCGTCGGAGGAGTCCACGCTGTGGGCCTTGCCGTCCACGAGCGTTACCCGGATGTCGACCATCGGGTATCCCTCGGCAACCCCGAGCGCGAGCTGGTTGCGTATGCCCTTCTCCACGCTCGGGATGAACTGGTTGGGGATGACACCACCGACGATCCTGTCGACGAACTCGAAACCCGCGCCGCGCGCAAGCGGCTCGACCTCGATGTAGCACACCGCGTACTGGCCGTGCCCACCGGACTGCTTGACGTGCCGCCCGTGGCCGCGCGCCGGTCCGGAGAACGTCTCGCGCAGCGGTATCCGGACGTCCTCGGTGGTCACATCGATTCCGCCCGCGCGAAGCCTGGACAGCGCCACGTCCGCGTGAGCCTCGCCCATGCACCACAGCACGAGCTGGTTCGTCTCGGAGTTGCGTTCCAACCGGAGGGTGGGATCGCCCGCCACCACGCGCGCCAGGTTGCGCGAGAGAGCGTCCTCGTCGCCGCGCTTGTTGGCCACGACGGCGATCGGCAGCAGCGGCTCCGGCATCGACCACGGCCGCACCAGCACCGGGTCCGAGGGCAGCGACACCGTGTCGCCGGTCTCCGCCGATCCGACCTTCGTCAGCGCGCAGACGTCGCCTGCCACGCAGTAGGGCACCTCGCTCAGCTCCGTTCCCCGTGCCGAGTAGATGTGCGTGACACGCTCGTCCGCATCGTGGTCCGCGTGCCCGCGTTCGGTCAGACCGTGCCCGGAAACGTGCACCGTACGGTCCGGTCGCAGGGTGCCGGAGAACACCCGGACCAGCGAGATGCGTCCGACGTAGGAGTCCATGCTCGTGTGCACCACCTCGGCGGCCAGTGGCCCATCGGGGTCGGCGCGCAGCGTGTCGTGCGGATCCCCGTTGACGCCGGTCACGTCGGGCGGCTCGTGCTCCAGCGGGGACGGGAACCCGCGGCTGACCAGCTCGAGCAACTCGGCGAGACCGACTCCGGTGTGCGCGCATACGGGAATGACCGGGTGAAACGAGCCGCGCTCGACGGCGGTCTCCAGGTCGTCGATGAGCGCGGCCTCGTCGAGCTGCTCACCGCCGAGATAGCGATCCATGAGGGTCTCGTCCTCGCTCTCCGCGATGATTCCCTCGATCAGCTCGTCACGCGCCGCGCTTACCGGGACCGCGGCGCTGGTGCCCTGCGGGTCCGCCGCGATCATCGTGGGCGGGTAGCCCGCGCTGTAGTCCGATCGTTGCTGGGTGATGAGCCCGACGAGTCCCGGCCGCTCACCGTCGACCGGCAGGTAGAGCGGGACTACACCTGCCCCGAACGCTTCCTGGCACGCGCGCATCTCCCCGAGTACGTCGGCGCGCTTGTGGTCGGTGCGGGAGATCACAACCGCGCGTGGCATGTCGATCGCGGCGCACTCGTTCCAGAGCGCGACGGTCGCGGCGTCGACGCCGTCAGCGGCACACACCACGAACAGCGCGGCGTCCGCGGCGCGCATGCCGGCACGCAGTTCACCGACGAAGTCGGCGTATCCGGGCGTGTCGATCAGGTTGATCTTGATGCCGTCGTGCGTGATCGGGGCGAACGCGATGCCGACCGAGCGTTGCTGCCGGACCGCGGCGGGATCGTGGTCGCATACGGTCGTGCCGTCCGTCACGGAGCCGGTCCGGTCCAGTGCGCCGGAGACCGTGAGCAACGCCTCGATGAGGGTGGTCTTGCCGGAGCCACACGGACCGACAAGGACCACGTTTCGCACCTTACGCGGGTCATCGACCGCCATCGCCGCGGAGCCGCGGCCGTTCTTCGCTTGTTTGTCCACCATGACCTGCCTCCGTGTCCCCACGTCTACGGGTGTGTCATCGATCACACACCGAATCGCCGCGGTGAGCAAGAGGAGGCAGCGTGACGATCGATGGCCACGTGTGACGGCTCCGCAGCGGAAAGTGGACTTCCGGAATTGCCGCATACTGGCCTGCACGAGCGGTCCACGCGGCCCGTAAGATGGCAGTGGAAGCTCTGGATAACCACGGACACGCCATTCCTCGGCGCGGCAGTACGGTTCGGAAGCCGCGCGCGAACGCCACGGTGATGCTTCCCCTGCGGTCGAATGGCTCGTCCCGTGGATCACGGATGACAGAAAGGCTCGTGCATTGACTGCCGTCAACGGCTCGAACGGGACCAGCCCGAACCCTATAGCGGAGACAGGCACTGCCCGCGTGAAGCGCGGCATGGCCGAGATGCTCAAGGGCGGGGTAATCATGGACGTGGTCACCCCGGAACAGGCCAAGATCGCGGAAGACGCCGGTGCGGTCGCTGTGATGGCGCTCGAACGGGTCCCCGCGGATATCCGGGCGCAGGGCGGCGTCGCGCGGATGAGCGATCCGGACCTGATCGACGGCATCGTCGATGCCGTCTCGATCCCGGTGATGGCCAAGGCGCGCATCGGGCATTTCGTCGAGGCACAGGTGTTGCAGTCGCTCGGCGTCGACTACATCGACGAGTCCGAGGTGCTCACGCCTGCCGACTACACCAACCACATCGACAAGTTCGCGTTCACGGTTCCCTTCGTGTGCGGGGCGACGAACCTGGGCGAGGCGTTGCGGCGCATCACAGAGGGGGCGGCGATGATCCGCTCGAAAGGGGAGGCCGGAACGGGTGACGTGTCCAACGCCACCACGCACATGAGGCAGATCCGGGCGGAGATCCGCAGGCTGTCCTCGCTTCCGGAGGACGAGCTCTACGTCGCAGCCAAGGAGCTGCAGGCGCCGTACGAGCTGGTCCGGGAGGTCGCCTCGCGAGGCAAGCTGCCCGTCGTGCTGTTCACGGCAGGGGGAGTGGCCACACCGCCGGACGCGGCGATGATGATGCAGCTGGGCGCCGAAGGCGTGTTCGTCGGGTCCGGCATCTTCAAATCGAGCAATCCCGGACAGCGGGCCGAAGCGATCGTCAAGGCGACGACGTTCCACGACGACCCGGACGTGCTGGCGAAGGTCTCGCGCGGGTTGGGCGAGGCGATGGTCGGCATCAACGTCGAGAACGTCGCGGAGCCGCACCGCCTTGCCGAACGCGGCTGGTGAAGCCTGCCGCGCCGACGCGGTCACCGGCGTCGGCGCGGCTCAGGTGTGCTCCATGACGAGCACAGCCCAGCTTCCCGGGTCCAGCGCCTCGTAGACGTGCGATACGTCGCCGGGAAACGCCAGGTAGTCGCCGACCGCGAGGTCGACCGGGTCGCCCTCGGGGCCGGCGCGGAGGCGCCCCGCGGCCACCGTGAGGTGCTCGACCGTGCCCGGGATGTGCGGCTCGGCCACGCGTGGTGACCCGGGCTCCAGCGAGATGACGTAGATGTCCCTGCGTGCCGAGGGGGGACACGAGGACAGCAACGTGCCGACGAAGCTCGCCTGCTCGGAGGCGACCCCGGGGCCTTCACCCGAGCGGATCACGCGAACCCTGGGCTCGGGTGGTTCGACCAGCCGGGAGAACGGCACGTCGAGTGCGACACCGAGGGCCCACAGCGTTTCCACGCTCGGGTTACCCGACCCGGCTTCGAGCTGCGAGAGGGTGGACTTGGCGATGCTCGCGCGCTTGGCGAGCTCGCTGAGCGACAGTCCGGCTCGTTCCCGCTCCCGGCGGAGTGACACCGAGATGGTCTCCAGGGGCGTCTGCATGGATGGCACGACCTCGTGTTCGGCATACTGGATCATCTGTTCGCCTTGACGAACGATCCCTGCGTGTTCTACACAGGATACTATGCGTTCGGTATGGCGAACAGTTGGACGTGAGATCGGGGCGGATGCCGCTCTGGTCGCCGCGGCGGTCGGGGTCGTGGGGCTGGCCTTCGGGGCGATCGCGGTCGGCTCCGGCCAGCCACTGTGGCTACCGATCGCGCTGTCGGTGCTGGTGTTCGCCGGAGCGTCCCAGTTCGTGTTCATCGGCATCCTGGCGGCGGGAGGTGGTCCGCTCGGCGCGCTGGTCGCGGCGCTTGCCGTGAACAGCAGGCACCTACCTTTCGGGTTCGCCGTCTCCGACGCCCTCGGTTCCGGCTGGCGACGCTACGTCGGGGCACACCTGATGATCGACGAGACGGTGGCGTTCACGATCGCGCAGCAGGACCCCGGACGGCGGCGGGCGGTGTACTGGACGCTCGGGGTCGGGCTGTTCGTCACCTGGAACATCGGTGTGCTGGCCGGCTCGCTCGCGGGGACGGCCGCCGGGGACACGGCCGCGCTCGGGCTGGACGCGGCATTCCCCGCGATGCTGCTCGCGCTGGTCCGGCCGTCGCTGCGCGAGCGGCGCATGGCCATCGCTGCCGCGCTCGGCGCGTGCGTCGCGGTGGCCAGCACTCCGGTCCTGCCGTCCGGCATGCCTGTCCTGGCGGCATTACTGGTGCTGCTCGCGGTACCCGCGGGCACGCCACGGGCGGCCGTGCCGGGCGTGGCCGGGGAGTCGCGATGATGCCTGCCGGGAGCATGGCCGCCGCTGTGGTCGCGCTTGCCGCGGGGACGTACGCGTTGCGTTGTGCCGGTCCGGCCCTGCGGGACAGGGTGGAGCTGCCGCACTGGCTCACCCGGCGCATCACGATGGCCACGGTCGTGCTGCTCGCGGCCCTTGTCGCCACGCAGGCGCTCGTGGATGGCGAGGGGTTCGCCGGGTGGGCCCGCCCCGCGGGTGTGCTGGCCGGGGGTGTGCTCGCGTGGCTGAAAGCACCGTTCCTCGTCGTGGTGCTCGCAGGCGCAGCGGTCGCGGCGGCGTTACGGATGGTCGGCGTACCGTAGATGCCGGCGGTGTTCGGCCTGCCGAACAGCGTCGCGGGGCCCGTTACCGGGGCCCGTTACCGGGGCCCGTTACCGGGGCCCGCTCATGGGCCACGGTCCACGCGGCTCCGGCCCCACCGGCGGTGCTCCTGCCGGCGCGGAATAAGGTTGAGCAGCGCGATCGAGTACGGCAGGGCAGCTGGTGAGGGCGCTCCCGGCGCCGCACGCGCGTAGTGAGGAATCGTCCGGGCAGGTGGTGCAGTGGTGGCGGAGCCACATATCGGTGTGCTCGCGTTGCAGGGTGACGTGCGCGAGCACGTGGTCGCGCTCGAGGAATGCGGGGCGCGGGCATCGCCCGTCCGCCGCCCGGGCGAGCTGTCTACTGTGGACGGCATCGTGATTCCGGGCGGCGAGTCGACCACCATGTCCCGGCTGCTCGAGGCGTTCGACCTGCTGGAGCCGCTTCGCGGGCACCTCACGGAGGGGATGCCCGCGTACGGCTCGTGCGCCGGGATGATCCTGCTGGCAGGCAAGGTGCTGGACGGCAGGCCGGACCAGCATCAGCTCGGTGCGCTCGACATGATCGTGCGCCGCAACGCCTTCGGCAGGCAGGTCGACTCGTTCGAGGAGGACCTGGACGTGACCGGTGTCGGAGGGGGACCGATGCACGCGGTGTTCATCAGGGCCCCCTGGGTGGAGTCGGTCGAGCCCGCCGTGGAGGTCCTGGCGAGAGTGCCCGAGACCCCGGCCGCCGGGCGGGCGGCAGGTAGGATCGTAGCGGTGCGGCAGGGCTCCGTGCTGGCAACCGCGTTTCACCCGGAGCTAACGGGTGACCGGCGGATGCACGAGCTGTTCGTCGGCATGGTCGGTGCACGCTGAGATGCCGGGACGGTCGTTGACGAGTCCGGCGGGGACGCGGGCCGGCCGTCCGGCGACGAGCTCGCCGGGGCGGATGGTCGGGTACGGGCGTGATTTGTCACGCTCGCGGCAGGACCTGCCTTCCCCGGACACCACGCGCGCTGGCAAGCACCCGGAGCAATTGGAGGAACGATGAGCGGCCACTCCAAGTGGGCGACGACGAAGCACAAGAAGGCCGCGCTGGATGCCAAGCGGGGCAAGCTGTTCGCCAAGCTGATCAAGAACATCGAGGTCGCCGCGCGAACCGGTGGCGGCGATCCGGAGGCCAACCCCACGCTCTACGACGCCATCCAGAAGGCGAAGAAGAGCTCGATGCCCGCGGACAACATCGAGCGTGCCCGCAAGCGCGGCGCCGGGGACGAGGCCGGTGGCGCCGACTGGCAGACGGTGATGTACGAGGGCTACGCGCCGAACGGCGTCGGGGTCCTGATCGAGTGCCTGACCGACAACAAGAACCGTGCCGCGGGTGAGGTGCGCGCGACGCTCTCGCGCAACGGCGGTTCGCTCGCCGACGCCGGGTCGGTGTCGTACCTGTTCACCCGCAAGGGCGTGGTCATCCTGCCCAAGAACGGGTTGACCGAGGACGACGTGCTGATGGCCGTGCTCGACGCCGGTGCCGAGGAAGTCAACGATCTCGGGGAGAGCTTCGAGATCGTGTGCGAGCCGGGCGAGCTGATCGCCGTGCGGAGCGCGTTGCAGGAGGCCGGGTACGACTACGAGTCGGCCGAGCCGAGCTTCATTCCCTCCGTGAACGTGCCACTCGAGGCCGACGGCGCCAAGAAGGTGTTCAAGCTGATCGACGCGCTCGAAGACCTCGACGACGTACAGAACGTGTGGGCGAACTTCGACGTCAGCGACGACGTGATGGCTCAGGTTGGTTGACGCTTCGCAGGCGAGTTCGGCTGACACGGCACCGGACACTGGGCCGAGCGGGGTCAGTGCTGCAGAATGGCCGCTGTGTCGACGCGAACCCTGACCGATGACGATATTCAGCTCCGTGACAGCCTGCTCGCCGAGCTCGACAACCGTGGCAACGCCGTGGTGTCGGTGCCTCCGGAAGGCGCCGAGGCGGGATTCTGTTTCACCGCTGGGGCGTGGTGGAAACACCGCGTACCCGAGGCGGTAGTGATCGGCCTGCCCGCCGAGATGGGGCCGGTCCTGCTTGACGCCTACGTCGACCGCGCGGCCACCGGGGAGCGCTTCGTGCCCGGCACCGTGTGCGACGACTTCTTCGACGGTGTCCCGGTGGCCTTCGAGCGCGTCTCCGCCGAGCACTACCCGCAGTACTTCGGCAGCGCCTTCCTGCTCTACCCGGACGGGGCGTTCCCCGCGCTGCAGATCATCGTGGCCACCCCGGACGGGTACTGGCCGTGGAGTGCCGAGGCGCCCGCCGGGTTCGCGGAGTGGCAACCGCTGCTGACCCGCAGCGGCAAGCCGGAGAGCCGGAATCCGCACGCCGGGCCGCCGGCAGGCGGCGAGTCCTGAACGCGCCACGCCGGGCGAGAAGGTAATCTCCGGGGTCGAACGAGTGTTCGCGAAGTAGGTTGGCGCGCCGTCACGACCCGCACACGGGGTCCGCGCGGAGCGTGCAGAGTACCGAGGAGGTTGCGTGCGAGTGCTCGGCGTCGATCCCGGCCTCACGCGGTGCGGCCTCGGCATCGTCGACGGCGGTCAAGGACGGTCGGTCAGCAGCGTCGCGGTGTCCGTGGTGCGCACACCGGCGGGTACGGAGCTGTCCGAGCGCTTGCTTTCGGTGGCCGACGCCGTCGAGGAGTGGCTGGACACCTACCGGCCCGACGCGGTCGCCATCGAGCGTGTGTTCAGCCAGCACAACGTGCGTACCGCCATGGGCACCGCACAGGCGGGTGGGGTGATCGCGCTGGCTGCCGCACGGCGTGACCTGCCGGTGGCGTTCCACACCCCGAGCGAGGTCAAGGCCGCGGTGACGGGGTCGGGAAGTGCGGGTAAGGCGCAGGTCTCGGCCATGGTCACCCGCCTGCTCCAGCTCGAGGACACACCTCGCCCCGCGGACGCGGCGGACGCGCTCGCGCTGTCCATCTGCCACCTGTGGCGGGCGCCGATGCGTGCCCGGATCGCGGAGGCCGAGCAGCGTGCCGCGGAGCTGGCGACGAAGCACAAGGCGCGGCTCGCGGCGGCGCGGCGAGGCAACCAAGGCGTACAGCAAGGAAGGTCGCAGAAATGATCTCGTCGATACGCGGCACCGTGCTGTCCACCGCGCTGGACCACGCGGTGGTCGAGGTCGGTGGTGTCGGGCTGGCCGTGCAGGCCGCGCCATCGACCCTGGCGACCCTGCGGGTGAACGAGCAGGCCCACCTGCATACGACGTTGGTGGTGCGGGAGGACTCGCTGACCCTGTACGGGTTCGTCGATCTCGAGTCCCGCGAGTTGTTCACCCTGCTGCAGACGGTGTCCGGGATCGGTCCACGGTTGGCCCTGGCCGCCCTGGCCGTGCTCGAGCCGGAGGCGCTGCGCTCGGCGCTGTCGGAGGGCAATATCGGCCTGCTGACGAAGGTGCCGGGCATCGGCAAGAAAGGGGCGGAACGGCTCAGCCTCGAGCTGCGGGACAAGATCGCCACGGTGGCCACGGACGGCTCCGGTGCAGCCGGGACGGAAACGGCCGCGCAGTCCGAGCCCGTACGCGCGGAAGTCGTGGAGGCGCTGGTCTCGCTCGGGTTCACCGCGCGGCACGCCGAGCAGGCCGTCGACGGCGTGCTCGGGGACGGCGGGGACGGGGCCGACGGGCGCGCCCCGGACACCTCCACGGTGCTGCGGGCTGCCCTGTCGACGTTGGGGCGGCGGCTATGATCGTGCGCGCTGACGGCACAGGAGAGGGACTCTGATCATGCACGGTGACGGCACGGGGGATGCCGCGGAGGAACAGTCCCCCCTGTCGGCCTTGCCGGACAGCGGGGATCGCGACGTGGAGTCGACGCTGCGTCCTCGCAAGCTGGCCGAGTTCGTCGGTCAGCCCAAGGTTCGTGAGCAGCTCGAGCTGGTGCTGGAGAGCGCGCGCAGGCGCGGTGTCGCGCCCGACCACCTGTTGCTGTCCGGGCCTCCCGGGCTCGGCAAGACGAGCCTGGCGATGATCATCGCCGCGGAGCTCGACAGCGCGATCCGGGTCACCTCCGGGCCCGCGCTGGAACGGTCCGGCGACCTCGCGGCGATGCTGTCGAATCTGGTCCAGGGGGATGTGCTGTTCATCGACGAGATTCACCGCATCGCCCGGCCCGCGGAGGAGATGCTCTACCTCGCGATGGAGGACTTCCGCGTGGACGTCGTCGTCGGAAAGGGGCCGGGTGCCACGAGCATCCCGCTGGAGATCGCCCCGTTCACGCTCGTCGGGGCCACCACGCGTACCGGTGCGCTGACCGGGCCGCTGCGGGACCGCTTCGGGTTCACCGGCCAGATGGAGTTCTACGAGCCCGCGGAGCTGGAGGATGTGCTCCGGCGCTCGGCGAGCATCCTCGGGGTCAGCCTGGACGCGGAGGCAGGTGCGGAGATCGCGGGGAGGTCGCGCGGTACGCCGCGGATCGCGAACCGCCTGCTGCGCAGGGTGCGTGACTATGCAGAAGTACGCGCGGACGGGCACGTCACCCGGGAGATCGCGAGCGCGGCGCTGGCCGTCTACGACGTGGACGAGCTGGGTCTGGACCGGCTCGACCGAGCCGTGCTCACCGCGCTCGTCCGATCGTTCGGGGGCGGCCCGGTCGGTATCTCCACGTTGGCGGTCGCGGTCGGGGAGGAGGCGGCCACCGTCGAGGAGGTGTGCGAGCCGTACCTGGTCCGTGCCGGGATGCTGGCTCGCACACCGCGCGGCCGGGTGGCCACCGAGTTCGCGTGGCGGCACCTCGGGGACAGGCCACCGCAGAACCCGCGTGGCGACGGTGGGCAGACGCTGTTCGACTGAGCCCGCCGTGCGGTGCCCGGCGGGTACGGTGGAGCCGGACCCGGGCGGCGCGAGTTGACCCGTGTCCGGTTTGCGGCGCACTGTGGTCGAGTGGGCCGGTGCTGGTGCCTACCGGGTGGCCTGGCACACTCGCCATCTGGACGCGTACTGGACACTAGGACGTACGAGGGCCCGCACGTACGTCGATCTTAGGGAGACCGAATGGAAACGCTATTCCTGCCGATGCTGCTGCTGCTGCTCGCGCTGCCGCTGTTTCTCAGCGTGCGCCGGCAGAAGAAGCAGATGCAGGAACAACAGGAGCTGCAGAACAGTCTCGAGGTCGGCGACCGTGTGATGACCTCGACCGGCCTCTACGCCACTGTCGTCGACCTCAGCGATGACGAGACTCTCGAGCTCGAGATCGCTGACGGGCTGGTGACGACGTGGCTGCGCCAGGCGGTGACCAAGAAGATCGAGCCGGTCGACGAGGACGAGTTCGACGACGACATGGGGGACTCCGAGGACTCCGAGGACTCCGATGACGCGGACCTCGACGAGTCCTCCGGTACGGACTCCGCCGAGGTGGCTTCCTCAGCCGAGTCGGGCGGCAAGCAGTAACTCGCGTGTTGCTCGTGGTGGCGAGCGAGTGCCTCGCCACCGGACGTACATGTCGTCCAGCACCATCACCCACGCCCGGACGGTGGGCACGTACAGCCAGCTGACGGCGTCGAGGCGCGGTACGGCGTCGTGCCGGTCGCACGGCACCGCCGTGTCGGTGTCCTGTCCGCATGGGTCACCGACGGAAGTGAGTATGCTCCGGGAGGGGTATTACGCTACGTTCACGTAGCGCTGAGTACACTGCTGCCGCGTCGGCGTCGCCCTGCAGGGTGGACGCGGGCCAGCCCACCGTAGAACGCAATCCAGTTCGAGGAGACCGACTCCCGTGGCACCACCGGCCGGGACTATCCGCCCTGGACGCTATCTCGCGTTCTTCCTGCTCATCCTGGTCGCGCTGTACGGCCTGGTGTTCTTCACCGGCGATCGCGAGGCGCGCCCCACCCTGGGGATCGATCTCAGCGGCGGCACCACGGTCACCATGACGGCGCGCACGCCGGATGGTTCCGAGCCGGAGCACGAACAGCTGGAACAGGCGCGCGAGATCATCAACGAGCGTGTGGACGGCATGGGCGTCGCGGGCGCCGAGGTCGTCCGGAACGGCAACAACATCGTCATCACGGTGCCCGGTGAGGAAGGCGAGCAGGCCCGTACGCTGGGCCAGACGGCGCGCCTGGGGTTCCGCGAGGTGATCGCCCAGGTTCCCGTCGACTCGGAGGGCATGCAGCAGCCCGACGAGCAGGAAGAGGGCCAGTCGGAGTCCTCGGCGGAGGAGTCCGACGCCGACCCCACTGATGAGCCTGCCGGGGAGCCCACCGAGGAACCTGCCGGGGGCGGCGGCAGTACCTCCGGCGCTGCCGGTGGTGCCGCGACCGCAGGCGACACCGGTGCGCGGCAGCAGGCCGACGACTCCGACGAGATGCTCGACGAGGAGACGCGCAAGGAGATCGCCGAGGCCAAGGAGGTCCGGCAGAACCCGGCCATCGGCGAGGAGGGCCCAGAGGCGCAGCAGGCGATACAGGCCGCGCTGGAGTCGCTGGACTGCTCCCCGGGCGCGGAGGACCCGCTGCGCGGCAACGACGACCCCGAGTTGCCTCTCGTGGCGTGCAGCCAGGATCGGGAGCCCGCGGATCCCAACGACCCGGAGGCGATCCCGCCGAGCAAGTACGTGCTGGGTCCGGTGATCCTCGAGGGCGAGCACATCAGCGACGCCAACTCCGGGTTCCGCCAGGACGGGGCCGGCTACCAGGTGACGCTCGACTTCGACAGCGAAGGCACCTCCGAGTGGGCGCAGATCACCTCGGACTTCGCCAGCGCCCCCGGGCAGAAGCAGGTCGCCTTCGTGCTCGACACCCAGGTCGTCTCGGCTCCGTCGGTGAACGAGCCGATTCCCGGGGGCAGCACCCGCATCACCGGCGACTTCAGCCAGTCGGAGGCCCAGGACCTCGCGGACATCCTGCAGTACGGCGCCTTGCCGCTGTCGTTCGAGCAGTCCGACGCGCGGACGGTGTCGCCGACCCTGGGGCTGGCCTCGCTGAAGGCAGGGTTGCTCGCGGGCGCGCTGGGTTTCGCGCTGGTGATCGGCTACAGCGTGCTGTACTACCGGCTGCTCGGCGTCCTGCTGGTCGCCTCGCTGGGGTTGACCGCGGGCCTGATCTACCCGGTCATCGTGCTGCTGAGCAGGTGGATGGGCTACACCTTGGACCTCGCGGGCGTGGCTGGGCTGATCATCGCGGTCGGTGTCACCGCGGACTCGTTCGTGGTGTACTTCGAACGGCTCAAGGACGAGATACGTGGGGGCAGGACCGTCCGCTCCGCGGTACCGCGCGCCTGGGTACGAGCGCGAAGGACCATCCTGTCCGCCGACGCGGTGGTGTTCCTCGCGGCCGGGGTGCTGTACGTGCTGGCGGTGGGCCAGGTGAAGGGCTTCGCGTTCACCATCGGGCTGACCACGGTGCTCGACCTCGTCGTGGTGTTCATGGTGACCCACCCGCTGCTTGCGATCGCGGGCCATTGGAGGATCTTGAACAACAAGACCCTGTCCGGACTGGGCATGGTGCAGGACCTGGGCGCTGTGGCGCAGCGTCAGCGCAACGCGCGAGCGCGCGGAGTCGCACCGGCGGAGGGGACGTAACGTGACCGAGTCATCCACCACCGAGGACGAGGCGAAACCTGCCGGCGGCGCCCGGCGCAAGCGGCACGGCAAGATGGCCCAGATCTACCTGGGCACGGGCGGTTTCGAGTTCATAGAGACACGCAAGTACTGGTACATCATCGGCGCCGCCGTGATGCTGGCGTGCATCGTCACCATCGTGTTCCGGGGCTTCACACCCGGAATCGAGTTCGTCGGCGGCACGCAGATGCAGATGCCCGCCGCTGGCGCGGCAGGCGAGATCGACCCCGACGAGGCGGGCGATGTCGTCAGCGAGGCGATCGACGCCGAGCCGTCGTCCACCCAGCTGGTCGGCTCGGGGGATGCCGCGAGCGTCCAGATCCGGATGGATACCCTGACCGTCGCCGAGACCGACCGGGTGAAGTCGGCGCTGTTCGAGGAGTTCCAACCCCTCGGCGTCGACGGGTCGCCGAGCGAGGCGGCCATCAGTGACAGCGCGATCAGCGCGTCCTGGGGCGGGGAGATCACGCAGAAGGCAGTGATCGCGCTGGTCGTGTTCCTCGTGCTGGTCTCGGTGTTCATCGCGCTGTACTTCGAGAAATGGATGGCCGTCGCGGCCCTGGCGGCACTCGTCGTCGACCTGACGGTGACGGCCGGCGTGTACTCCATGATCGGTTTCGAGGTCACCCCGGCCACGGTCATCGGGCTGCTGACGATCCTCGGTTACTCGCTGTACGACACCGTGGTCGTCTTCGACAAGGTCAAGGAGAACACCCGTGGCCTGCTGAACCTGAGCAGGCAGACCTACGGCGAGGCGGCGAACCTCGCGAACAACCAGACGCTGATGCGGTCGATCAACACCTCCCTGACCTCGTTGCTTCCGGTGCTCGGGTTGCTGCTGATCGGGGCGGGCCTGCTCGGGGCGGGGACGCTGAAGGACCTCGCGCTCGTCCAGGCGATCGGGATCACGGTCGGCACCGCGTCGTCGATCTACATCGCCGTTCCGGTGCTGGTCGACCTGAAGATGCGCGATCAGGAGTACCGGGACCAAGCCGCCCGGGTGCATTCCCGGCGCGGTTTGGCGCGACGCGGCGCAGGCACGGCCTCCAAGGAGGACGAGGCGCCGGACACCGGTGACGACGAGGTACTCAGCAGCGAGGTGCGTAAGGAGAAGGCGTACGCGGCCGCGGCCAGCGTGCCGGCGCGCACCCCGAAACGTTCCAAGTCCGGCGCTTCGCCCAGCGCCAAACCCGCTGGCAAGAGCTCCGGTACACCGACGGGCAAGTCCTCGGGCAAGTCGTCCGGCCGCCCGTCGGGCAAGCGAGGGCGGTAGCCCGCGACATCGCTGACCCGCACCGACGCACACGGTCCGTACCCGGTGGCGTTACGCTGGACACAGCGAACGCCTGAGCAGGTAGGAGGTCCGGGTGAGCCACGACGTCGGTTCCTCGACTCCTGCGGAGGAGACGACCGACCGTAGGCCGCAAGAGGCCCCGTCGGCGACCCGACGTGTGCGCGCGCGGCTGGCCCGCCGGATCACCGGACAGCGGGCGGGCTCGGTCAAGCAGGTGCTGGAACCGCTTGTCTCGGTGCACAAGGAGCTGCACCCCAGCGCGGACCTCGCGCTGCTGCAGCGCGCCTACGACGTCGCCGAGGAGCTGCACCGGGACCAGCAACGCAAGTCCGGGGACCCGTACATCACCCACCCGCTCGCGGTGGCCACGATCCTGGCCGAGCTCGGGATGGACACGATCACCCTGGTCGCGGCCCTGCTGCACGACACGGTGGAAGACACCGGCTACTCGCTGGACAGGCTCAAGGAGGACTTCGGCGAGGAGGTCGGCCAGCTGGTCGACGGGGTCACCAAGCTGGACAAGGTCAAGCTCGGTACCGCGGTCGAGGCCGAGACGATCCGCAAGATGGTCATCGCGATGGCGCGCGACCCGCGCGTTCTGGTGATCAAACTGGCGGACCGGCTGCACAACATGCGCACGATGCGGTTCCTTCCACCGGAGAAGCAGGTCCGCAAGGCGCGCGAGACGCTGGAGGTGCTGGCTCCGCTCGCGCACCGGCTGGGCATGGCCACGATCAAGTGGGAGCTGGAGGATCTGGCGTTCGCGATCCTGCAGCCGAAGAAGTACGACGAGATCGTGCGGCTGGTGGCCGACCGCGCTCCGTCGCGGGACGTCTACCTGCGCTCGGTCGTCGACCAGCTCTCCGCGCAGCTGAACAACTCGCGGGTCCAGGCGACGGTGGAGGGCCGTCCCAAGCACTACTACTCGATCTATCAGAAGATGATCGTCAGGGGCCGTGACCTGGACGACATTCACGACCTCGTCGGGGTCCGGATCCTGGTGGACGAGCTGCGGGACTGCTACGCGGCCATGGGGGTGGTGCACGCGCTGTGGCAGCCGATGCCTGGGCGGTTCAAGGACTACATCGCGCAGCCGCGTTTCGGCGTGTACCAGTCGCTGCACACCACGGTGATCGGGCCGGACGGTAACCCGCTCGAGGTGCAGATCCGTACGCACGAGATGCACCGCACCGCCGAGTACGGCATCGCGGCGCACTGGCGGTACAAGGAGACGCGCGGTACGCACAGGGGCGACTCCGGCGTCGAGGACATGGCGTGGATGCGGCAGCTGCTGGACTGGCAGCGTGAGGCGGCCGACCCCGGTGAGTTCCTGGAATCGCTGCGCTACGACCTGGCGACCCGGGAGATCTTCGTGTTCACGCCCAAGGGCGACGTCATCACGTTGCCCGCGGGTGCCACCCCGGTGGACTTCGCCTACGCCGTGCACACCGAAGTGGGACACCGCTGTATCGGGGCACGGGTCAACGGCAGGCTGGTGGCGCTGGAACGCAAGCTCGACAACGGCGAGGTCGTGGAGATCTTCACCTCCAAGGCGGAGTCGGCAGGTCCGAGCAGGGACTGGCTGAACTTCGTCGGCTCGCCCAAGGCACGCGCGAAGATCCGGCAGTGGTTCGCCAAGGAACGCCGCGATGAGGCGATCGAGCAGGGCAAGGAAGCGATCACCAAGGAGATCCGCCGCGCGGGCCTTCCGATGCAGCGGCTGGTGTCCGCGGACTCGATGAGCGCGCTGGCAACGGAGCTGCGCTACGCGGACATCAGCGCGATGTACGCGGCCGTCGGCGAGGGCAAGACCAGCGCCAAGCACGTCGTGCAGCGCCTGGTCGCGTTCATCGGGGGCGTCGACGAGGCCGAGGAGGAGCTGGCGGAACGGTCCACCCCGTCGACGGTGGGCAGGCGGCGCGGCAGCAACGACGTCGGTGTGGTGGTCAAGGACGCGGGCGACGTGTGGACCAAGCTGGCCCGGTGCTGCACACCCGTCCCCGGGGACGAGATCCTCGGGTTCGTGACAAGGAGCGGTGGCGTGAGCGTGCACCGCACGGACTGCACCAACGCCGACGACCTGCGTGGCCAGCCGGAACGGCTCGTCGAGGTGGAGTGGGCCCCGTCGGAGTCGTCGGTGTTCCTGGTCGCGATCCAGGTGGAGGCGCTGGACCGGCACCGCTTGCTGTCCGACGTGGCGAAGGTACTCGCCGACGAGAAGGTGAACATCCTCTCGGCCTCGGTGACGACGTCGTACGACAGGGTGGCTGTCAGCCGTTTCTCCTTCGAGATGGGTGACCCGAAACACCTCGGGCACGTCCTGAAGGCGGTGCGGGGCATCGAGGGCGTCTACGACGTCTACCGGGTGACCTCGGCTTCCTGACGCGACGCGGCCGCCCGGGCACGGCCGGGGTCGGCACGGCCACGCCCGGAAGCCGCACCGTAGGCTACGGGCCATGATCGAAGGTTTCGAACTGGTGCGTGAGGGTGACCTGGCATGGCTGACGTTCACCCGGCCGGACAAGCACAACGCGATCACCCTGGAGATGTGGTCGGAGATCCCGCGGGTGGTCCGCCAGGTGGAGGACGACCCTGCCGTGAAGGTGCTGATGCTGACCGGCTCCGGCGCGAACTTCTCCGCGGGCGCCGACATCGGGGAGTTCCGTGAGCTGCGCTCCAGCGCCGAGGGAGCAGCACGCTACGACGACGCGGTACAGGAAGCCGTGCGGTCGCTTTCCGAGATGGTCAAGCCGAGCGTCGCTGTGATCAGGGGCAACTGCATCGGCGGTGGATGCCAGATCTCGGTGGCGTGTGACTTCCGGTTCGCCGCCGACAACGCCCGGTTCGGGATCACCCCGGCGAAGCTGGGCATCGTCTACGACTACCTGTCCACCCGGCAGCTCGTGGGGCTGGTCGGCCCGGCGCAGGCACGGTACTTCCTGCTGTCCGGGCAACTGGTCGACGCGACGCGGGCCAGGGAGATCGGCTTGGTCAACGACACCAGTGCGGACGAGGAGCTGGACGGCGACGCGCGTGCCTTCGCCGCGACGCTGGGCTCGCGTTCGCAGTTCGCGGTGCGCGGGATGAACCGCATCATCACCAAGATCACCGACGGTCAACCGGAAGCCGATGACGAGGTGGACCGAATCCGCTCGGAGGCGATCACCGGACCGGACTACGCCGAAGGCGTATCCGCCTTCCTCGAACGCCGGACCCCGCAGTTCCCGCACCGCTGATACACCGCGATCTCCGTTCCGACCCCACCCCGCGGTGGGGAGCCGAATGTCACGTCCGGCTCCTTAGAGGGAACCGAGGTCACCTTCGGCTCCCCACCAGCGGGCTCGGGTGAGCGGGCTCAGGTGTCGATGGTGACGTCGGTGAACCGGACTTCGGTGTTGGGCTCGCCGGTGCCGTCCGGTCCGGGCGAGGCGACGCCGTCGCGGGCCACCGAGTCCAGTACCTCGAGCCCGGAGTCGGAGACGGTGCCGAACACGGTGTACTCCGGCGGCAGCTCGGCCTCGCCGTAGACCATGAAGAACTGGCTGCCCCCGCTGTCGGGTTCGGCCGTGCGAGCCATGGCCAGCAGGCCGCGCCCGTAGCGCAGCTCGTCGAAGTTCTCGTCGGGGATGGTGTAGCCGGGGCCGCCGGTACCGTCGCCCTTCGGATCGCCGCACTGCAGCATCTGCAGCCCAGCGGTGCCCAGCCGGTGGCATGCGGTGTCGTCGTAGAAGTCCTGCTCGATGAGGTTGACGAGGCTGTTGACCGTGCACGGCGCCAGCGCGCGGTCCAGCGTCAGCGGGATATCGCCCGCGGTGCTCTCCAGGACGACGTCCACGGTCCCCTCGGCAGGTACCTCGTCGCCGTCCGGTGGGGTCACCGCGCTGTCCGAGGCGTCCCCACCGGTGTCGTACTCGCATGTCTGCGGGTCGGGCAGCGGGGTCGGCCGTTCGGGCGCGGCGACGCGCTCGGCCGGGATGTCCAGAGCGGCCTCGGAGGTCTCGCCGTCCTCCTGCTCGTCGGCGGCGGACTGGTTGCCGGATTGCTGGATGACGAAGAACAGCAGAAGCCCGGCGGCCACCACGACAGCCGTGACGGTGCCGGTGATCGCGAGGCGTTTGTTGCGCCGTTCCCGTTCGGACTGACGTAGCAGTGACCGTTCGAGTTTGCGCTTCGCTGCCGCGCGTCGTTGCTCGTTCGTCCCCACGGAGGCTCCTGATTTCGGGTGCCCGGCCCATCCGGGCCGGTGGATTCGGCCTGTTTCTGCCGGTGGATTCTATTGGCGCACCCTGTGAGGGGGCCGCTGAGGTCCCAGTACGCTTGGCGGGCAGCACACCGCATCGTATGGAGGTGAGTTCGTGCTCGTCGCCGGTTTCGCAGCAGGCGCGTTCCAGGCCAACTGTTACCTGTTGGCCACGGGCGAAGGCACGGAATGCGTCATCGTCGACCCGGGGCAGGACGCGGTCGGCCGGATCGACGAGGCGCTGGCCGAGCACCGCCTCACGCCCGTCGCGGTGCTGGCCACACACGGGCACTTCGACCACGTGTACTCCGCGAGCGAGGTGGCAGGCGCGCACGACATCCCGGTCTACATTCACGGCGACGATCGGGACCTGCTGTCGGACCCGCTCAAGGGGCTCGGACCGCAGCTGTCCGCGATGTTCGGTGGTCAGGTGCAGATGACGGAACCGGCGCGCGTCGTCGAGCTGGACGGTACGCCCCTCGAGCTCGCGGGCCTGAGTATCGCGGTGGACCTCACCCCCGGCCACACGCCCGGATCGGTGATCTTCCGGTTGTCCACCGACGAAGGGGGAGAGGTGGCGCTGACCGGCGACACGCTGTTCGCCGGGGCCATCGGGCGGACCGATCTCCCTGGCGGCGACACGGCGCGGATGCAGGAGAGCCTGCGGGACACGGTGCTGTCGCTGCCGGACAGGACGGTGATCCTGCCCGGGCACGGTACGACGAGCACTATCGGGGACGAGCGCGCGAGCAACCCGTTCCTGGCGGGGCTCACACCGGCCCACGGTGCAGGTGCGGGGTAAGTGGGGGCGCGCGGATGAACGATATCGACGAGGCGGGTTCCGGCGGTGCGCCCGGGGGGCAGGAACGCGTCACGCTGCATCGCACGACCGCGACGGTGCGGCGGCGCCGGTTCTGGGTAGGCGCGGTGGCCGTGCTGGTGCTGTCGGCGGGGTGCGGCGGTATCGCGGGATTGATCGGGGGCAGGACCGTCGGCGTCGGCGTGGCCGCGGCCGTCGGACTGCCCTTGCTGTACGTGCTCGTGTGCCAGGTCCGCAGGCGGCTGTGGCTGGAGGGGTCGGCACTGATCCTGCGTACGTGCGGAACCCGGCGGGTGGACCTGACGGGAGCCGGCCGGATCGATGTCCTTGTCACGGAGATGCGCGGCGCGCGGTCGGTCGGATTGATGATCAACGCCCATCAGCGGCGCCGGTCGGTGCGCATCGACCTGGCGGTGTACGCAGGCGATCGCGGGTGGGAGCTCGACATCCTCGCGCTCCGCAGGCTCGCGGACGCCCTGGCGAACAACAACGACGCCAACGGCATGGTGTTCACCGAGCTGCTGGTGGCCCAGCTGCGCGCGGCCGCGCGGGAGGCGCCGTTCGGCCAGCGCCCGCTGCATCAGCTCGCGGTGGCCGCGCCGAGCGGCAAGCTCGTGCAGCGATACCGCATGGAGGCCGTCAGCAAGTTCGTGGCCTCGCTGGAATGAGCCGGCCGAGACGACGCCAGGCCCGGCACGGGGTGGCAGCGGGTGGCCACTGTGCACCGGGTTCGGCGCTTACGGCCCGTGCCGGGCCTCCAGCAGCATGTCGCTGTAGGAGCGTGCCTCGAGCTGGTCCTGGCCGATGCGTAGCGCGTGCAGGTACTCCTGGCACTGGTCGAGCAGCCGATCGTGGCCATGGTTGCCGTCCCGGTCGATCGCTTCGATCTCCACGAAGGAACCGAGGCCGGCAACGTCGTCGATATGGATCTTGACGTTGTCGGCCCACAGGATATGCCGGTGCTTGTCGACGACGACCGTCCTGCCGAGCGCGGCGGTGAGCGCCTCACGTAGCGTCTCGCTGTCCCCGGTGGGCTCGTACAGCAGGACGTGGGAGCCCTTCGGCCCGTCCTGGTCCGGCCGCAGGTAATGGATCAGTGCGTTCTCGATGGTTCCTTGGCGGAGCTTCAACCGGCCGTGCGGGACGGCGAAGTAGGTATCGACCTGATGGTCGCGTCCCTGCAGCCGCGCCCCGAGGTCGCGAGCCGTTCGGAGCGTCGCGTCGGCGTCCGGGCAACGGGCCTTGATCTCGACATTGAGGTGAGTCGGCACGGGACGATTCTCGTCGACGGCCCGCCGGTCGGGAAAACCGGCTAGACGTGCCGGCCCAGGTACGACAGCAGGCGGGCTTGCTCGTCCGCGTCGGCCGGGGGGTCGACCGCGGGGCCGCAGACCCCGTCGCCGCGAAGCGCCTCGCCGAACAGTTCTGTACCGGACCAGAGCCAGGGCAGGTCCTGCGGGAACAGCCGCTCGTCCTGGCCGGTGGCGCGGGCGAGGTCCCAGCCGTGCACGGCGAGGTCGAAGCACAGGAAGCGGTCGATGGCTTGCGCGAACGTGGTCCTGCCGAAATACCCGTCGAACTCGGCACCGGCGCGGGCTGGATCCTCCAGGTCGGACTGGATCTGGTCACTTCCCGTCGTGAAGGCACCGAGCGGGTCGTCGTCGACGCTCGGGCGGGGGCGCACGTCCCTGCCCACGAGCCCGAGGAACAGCGTGTGGTTGTCCGTGACGTGCCTGACGAGGTCGCGCACGTTCCATGCGGTGCACGGAGTCGCTGCGTTCCAGCGGTCGGGCGGTACCGCCGCGATCTTGTCGGCGAAGGCTGTGGACAGGCGGCTGTGTCGTTCGGAAACCTCGGTCATGCGGCAAGCGTATCGGCGCCTGTGCGGGTGTCTTGGAGAAACGCGACGCGCTACGCTGGGTCTCGTGGTCGAGCAGGTCGATCGGGACACCCGGGGCATCCTGTACCCGGCGACCGGGCTGCGGCGGTTCTCACTGACGCGCCACGAGCCGTCTCCGGCGGCGGCCCGCTTCGTGGACCGGTACTGGGAGGTGGTCTGGGACCTGCCGCCGGGGGAGCGGCACGAGCAACACGTGCTGGTGCATCCGGTGGCCAACGTCGTGCTCGGGGACGGACCGGCCGCCGTGCACGGCGTGCGGACCCGCCTGTTCACCCGTGTGCTCGAAGGGCGAGGCCGCGCGCTGGGCATCATGTTCCGTCCCGCGGGCTTCCGGGCGTTCCTGCGCGCGCCGATGGTGTCATTGACCGACCGGGTGGTCCCGGCCGCCGACGTCTTCCGCGCCGAGCTCCCCGAGCCGACGCCCGAGGCTGTCGACGCGTGGCTTCGCGACCTCGTACCGGGCGACACCCAGCCGTGTGAGGACACCGTCCGGCTCGCCGAGCGTGTCGCCGGTGACTGGTCGATTCGCCGCGTGGACGAGGTGGCCGGGCTGGCCGGTACGACGGTGCGTACGCTGCAACGCCGGTTCGTCGACCACGTCGGCATCGGTCCGAAGTGGCTGATCCGCAGGTACCGGCTCTACGACGCCGCGGAGATGGCGGCGCGCGGGACACACGTGCACTGGGCACGGCTGGCGTCGGATCTGGGGTACTCCGACCAGGCACATCTCGTTCGCGACTTCACGGCGTCGGTGGGAACCTCGCCCGCGGCCTACGCCCGTGCCTCGTGCGAGTGAGTATCGGTGCCGGTGCCAGCCGGCGCGGCGGTGACGATCAGCGCGGCGAGCGCGGTGGTGACCGGGACGGCGGCGACGATGCCGATGCTGCCCGCGAGCGTACGGACGATCTCCTGCGCGATGTCCTGCGAGCCCAGGATCGAACCCATCCCGACACCGGAGATCGCCGAGTACAGCAGGACGGGAAGCGCGGCACCCGCGTAGGCCATGACCAGAGTGTTGACCGAGGCGGCCACATGGTCGCGACCGATGCGCAACCCGGCAGCGTACAGCTGGCGCCAGCTGAGCGCGGGGTTGGCGTGGCGTAGTTCCCAAACCGCGCTGGACTGCGTGACCGTGACGTCGTCGAGAACCCCGAGCGCCCCGATCACGATCCCGGCGAGCAGGAGGCCGCGGGCGTCGATCCCGCCGCCGAGCGTGCCGATCAGGGTGGACGTGGGCTCGTCCAGGCCGGTCAGGTGGTTCAGCTCGGAGAAGACCGCCGAGATGACCCCGATGAGGGTGAGACTGACCAACGTGCCGAGTACGGCCACGGAGGTCCGTGCGGACAGGCCGTGGGACAGGTACAGCGTCAGGAACATGATCACCCCTGCGCCGACGATGCCGACCAGGACGGGGTCCTGTCCGGCGAGGATCGCGGGCAGGATGAACAGCGCGATCACCACGAAGCTCAGGCCGAGTCCGAGCAGCGCCCGCGCGCCCTGCCACCGTCCGAGTAGCAGTACGGCCAGCGCGAAGGCGCCCGCGAGCACGAGCAGCGGGGTTCCGCGTTGGAAGTCGACGACCTGGTACGACCCGGCTTGCTCCGGCGCGGCGCCGTGGTACTCGAGCACGATCGCGTCACCCGGGGCGAACCGGGGACGTCCGGGACCGACCGGCTCCGTCTTGGTGATCGTGCTCCCCGCAGCCGGACCTTCGGTGAGCTCGATATCGACTGCCACGCAGCCCTGTCCGGTGGGCTCGCCCCCGCCGGTGTCGACGTCCACGTCGCCTTGCGGGGTACAGCTGCTCTCGGCGACGGCGACCACGTCGGCGTTGACCGGCGTCCCGGTCAGCGCCTCATCGCCGGGTAGCTCGTCTCCGAACGGGTAGAGCAGTACCATACCGACGATCGCGGCGAGCGCGAACGGCACGAGCAGCGCGGTCAGCAGACTGCGGACACGCGGCGGGGCCGGCGTGGCAGGCCCGTGGGCATGCGCGTGGGCATGCCCACCGGCATCGCCGGTTCCGTGCGCGTGCCCGTCGTGCCGCGGGCCGGTGTGTGCCGCGCCCGGGCCGGACCGCTCCGGCACGCGCTGGATCGGGCCGGTCTCCTCCTCGGGGGCGGCCCGGCTCCGCCGTACTCGGTCGGGTTGGTTGCCGCTCTGGTGTCGTGCCACGCCGGTAATCTTCCTGCACGCGGCAGCGGGCGCATGCAGGGGACCTACCCCTCCGCGCGCACGGCGTGGAGTACCGGCGCCGCATCGCCGTTCACCGGTTGCCGTACGGCGGCGCGTTCAGTGCCCCAGGACCCGCTCCAGATCGCCGCGCACCGACGTCAGGTACATCTCCACGGTCGCGGTGTCGTAACCGCTTCCGGGGGTGTCGGTGGTGGCCAGCTGGTGGTTCTCGAGATCGTGCGCGGTGAGGTCGGGTGGTCGGCCGCCTGCGATCTGGCGGTAGGCGTGTTCGATGTGCCCGATGAGCGTGTCGACAGCCGCTGCGTCGTAGCCGACCGTTCCCTCCCGGGCGGCGGGAAAGTCGGGCCGGTGGAACGCCGGTTCCGGGCCCTGCGCCGGACCGTGCCGCGTGCCGGTGCCCGACTCCGCCGGGCTGGTGAGCGTGCCGGTTCGTGCGGCGGCGTGCAGGATGGATCCGACGAGCGCGAACAGCGCACCGGCACCGCCCACGATCAGCGGGGCGAGCCACCTGTGCGCCCACGAGTCGAGCGCGGCGTCCGAGGGGTCGTCCGGGTCGTAGTTGACGGTGACCTCGTCGCCGACCTCGTTGCCCTCCTGTGAGCCGGTACAGATGCCGGACTCGTGACTGAACGGTTCACCGTCCACTGTGTACTCGACTGTCGGGCAGTACGTGATCGTGGTGCGGTTCTGCCCGTCGGTGTCGCGCGTCCGGGTGGTGCGCTCGGTGACCTCAACGACGGTCGCCGCCGTGCTCTCGGTGCGGCCGGCCGAGGAGCGATCGAGCACGACCGCCACCACGACGGCCGCGAGGAGGGCCGCACCGAGCCCGATGAGCAGTAGCGGCACGAAGCGTCGGGCCGTGCCGGACAGCGGGCGTGTGGTGCCGACCCGGTAGCTCATGCCGCGCAGTGTCGCATGTCTCGTGCCGCGTGTCGGAGCTGGACGTGATGTCGAACTCGTGTTCGAATAAGGGTGTGCGCTGGGAACAGTTGAGAGAAGGTACTGACAATGGGGCGTTGCTGGACATCAGTGAGGTTCGGCAACCGGTCGAAAGAGGAACGGGCCGGGCGGGGCTGGGTGCCCCCGGATCGGGCCCGGTCGTCTCCGGGGACGAGTCCGATGCGGTCGCGGTGGAGATTCGTGCGCGGTCGATCATCAATCGCGTGCCCGGGGAGTCCGCGGTGCCGTTCCGCTGGACGGTGAACCCGTACCGCGGCTGCAGTCACGCCTGCGTGTACTGCCTGTCGGGGGATACGCCCATCCTCATGGCTGATGGCCGGACCGAACGCCTGTCCTCGATCCGCGTCGGCGATCGGGTCTACGGGACGCGGCGAGTAGGCGACCACCTGCGTTACACAGCGACACCGGTGCTGGCGCACTGGGCGACGGTCGACCGCGCGTACCGGGTCACCCTCGCGGACGGCACCACTCTCGTCGCAGGCGGCGATCACCGGTTCCTGACCAGCAGCGGGTGGAAGCACGTCACAGGCGGTACGGCCGGTCGACAGCGGCGTCCGTACCTCATGGAAGGCGACACCCTGGTCGGTACCGGCCGGTACGCGTGCGGCCCCGAGGACACCGAGACCTACCGGCGGGGTTACCTGTGCGGGGTCGCCGACGGTGCTGCTGCGCCCGGGGAGTACAGCCATACCCGCGCGGGAGGCTCCGCGGATGACGAGCGCGGTTACCGTTTCCGTCTCGCCTCGGACGACCACGAGGCGCTGAGCCGTACGGCACGTTACCTCTCCTCGTTCGGCGTGCGTACCGATCGGTTCGACGTGGCCGCGGCGACGGTCGACCGGCGAGCGGCCACGTCGAGCGCGCGGCGTATCGCGCCCGTGCGCGTCCGCGACCTCGTGCGCAAGCCCGTCGCGCCGTGCGACGACTGGCGCAAAGGGTTTCTCGCCGGGATCTTCGACTCCGAGGGCAGCTGTTCGGGTGGAGTGGTCCGGGTCTGGAGTACCGACGACGAGATCATCACGGAGGTCTGTCTGGGTCTGAAGTGTTTCGGCTTCGACTACACCGTGGAGGGGTGCGCCGACCGGCCGTCCATGCGGGTGGTCCGGCTCACCGGCGGGCCTCGGGAGCGGCTGCGCTTCTTCCACACGACGGATCCGGCCGTAACCGGTAAGCGAGGCATCGACGATGCCGCGATCAGGCCGGAGGCCCGGCTCGAGATCGTCTCGATCGTGGACACGGGCGAGGAGCGCGCACTCTACGACATCACCACCGGCACCGGGGACTTCCTCGCCGACGGCGTGGTGAGCCACAACTGCTTCGCGCGTCGCACGCATGAGTACCTGGACCTGGACTCGGGGCACGACTTCGACACCAAGATCATGGTGAAGGTCAATGCGGGGGAGCTGGTGCGCAAGGAGCTCGCGCACCCCAGGTGGTGCGGCGAGCCGATCGCGATGGGCACCAACACCGACCCGTATCAGCGCGCCGAGGGACGGTACCGGCTCATGCCGCAGATCATCGGGGCGTTTCGTGACTTCGCCAACCCGTTCTCCATCCTGACCAAGGGCAGCCTGATCCTGCGGGACGCCGCGCTGATCGCCGAGGCTGCGCGGCAGGCTCCGGTGTCTCTCGCCGTATCGGTCGGTTCGCTGGACGAGCAGGTGTGGCGGTCCGTGGAGCCGGGTACACCACGTCCCCAGCGGCGGTTGGATGTCGTACGCCGGTTCGCCGACCTGGGGATCGGCTGTTCGGTATTGATGGCACCGATCCTGCCCGGCCTGACCGACACCGAGGAGCAGATCGAGGCGACGGTCGCCGAGATCGCGGCCGCCGGTGCCACCGGAGTTACCCCGATCGTGCTGCACCTGCGTCCCGGCGCGCGGGAGTGGTACTTCGCCTGGCTCGCCCGCTGGTACCCGGGGCTGTACGACTACTACGCGCAGCTCTACCGGCGCGGGGCGTACGCGCCGAAGAGCTATCAGGAAACGGTCACCACGCGGGTCCGGCGAGCCGCGCGCAGGTACGGACTGCGGGGAGACGGGAGCGGTCGCGCGCAGGACGACGCCGGACGACCGGAACGCGTGGACCCGGACACCGGCGAGCAGCTCACGCTGCTGTGACCCGAGCTGGCGTGCCGCGGCGAGTCAGAGGTACTGCGACGAGGCGTCGGGGTCGGAATGCCCGTATGACTGGCCGCGTGGCATCTCGTGCTTCTCCTCGGCCGAGGCCTCCCGGGGTGCGGGCAGTGGCCCGTTTCCGCTCCCGGAGAGACCGCTGTCCAGCCGTCCGGGCTCATGAGTGACGAGCCTGGTGAGAATCGTGTCGATCTGCGTCGCAAGGGAACCCGTGTCGGCGTACTTGAGGATCAAGGCATGCGTCTTGAGTTCGGTGAGGTACTGATCGAGGCGGGTGAGCTGGCCGGAGTCCAGGGATGCCCAGTCGACAGGGCGCGCGCAGCGCAGCACGCTGACCGGTTTTCCTGCTGCGGAGATCCTGTTGATCTCCTCAACGGTGCCCGACTCCGCGTCAGGGGTCGGCGCACCGAGCCGTGTCCACAGCACGGCGATCGCCAGGTCGACGGTCTCGACCAGCTGCTCGTTCACGATCTCCTGGGGTGGGGCGCCGAACGCAGCCGCGGCGTGCTCGCTCCACTGCACAGGGATCACGATCGATCCGAACCGCTCACCGAGCAGGACGTTCCAACGCGTGATGGCAGCCTGGATGGCGCGGATGTCGTCGAGCTCGATATCCGCAGGGCAGGAGATCAGTGCCCGGAACACCATCGCATGATGTGCCATATCCCGATTATGCCAGTGACTATTGCTATATGACGTCGGTTGATTGCGTGCTGTAAAAGAAGACACTTGTGGGTGAAAATCCGATAGCCGTGTAGCGACGAGATAATTACCTAGGGTAACTAGTCATCGGCCGGTATGTCGTGCGACGTCGCGCGGTGGCCGGACGCTGGACCTGGTCAGCGGTTCGTTAGCCTGACCTAGACCGTCCGGCCGAATTTCGTAACGAGAGTGAGCAGCTCAGTGCTTCGAACTCATGACGCGGGCACCCTGCGTGCCGAGCACACCAGTCAGACCGTCAGCCTGGCCGGGTGGGTAGCGCGTCGGCGCGATCACGGAGGCGTGATCTTCATCGACCTGCGCGATGCCTCTGGAGTCGCGCAGGTCGTGTTCCGCGAGGGTGAGATGGCAGAACGCGCGCACGACCTGCGTGCCGAGTATTGCGTGCGGGTCACGGGTGAGGTGTCCGTGCGTCCGGACGGGAACGAGAATCCCGAGATCGCCACGGGCGCGATCGAGGTACTCGCCACCGAGCTCGAGGTACTCGCCGAGTCGGATGCGCTCCCGTTCCCGATCGACGACCGGCTGGAGGTCGGCGAGGAGGTGCGGTTGCGGCATCGCTACCTGGACCTGCGGCGCGGCGGTCCGGCGAGCGCGATGCGGCTGCGTAGTGAGGTCAACCGCGCCGCGCGGGAGGTGCTGCACAGCAGGGAGTTCGTCGAGGTCGAGACGCCGACGATGACGCGGTCCACTCCAGAGGGCGCGCGCGACTTCGTGATCCCGGCCCGCTTGAAGCCCGGCTCGTGGTACGCCCTGCCACAGTCGCCGCAGCTGTTCAAGCAGTTGCTGATGGTGGGCGGGATCGAACGGTACTTCCAGATCGCGCGTTGCTACCGGGACGAGGACTTCCGCGCGGACCGGCAGCCCGAGTTCACGCAGCTCGACATCGAGATGAGCTTCGTGGAGCAGGATGACGTGATCGCGCTGTCCGAAGAGGTCATCGCCGCGCTGTGGCGCCTGATCGGGCACGAGGTCCCCACGCCGATCCCGCGGATCAGCTACGCCGACGCGATGGCGAAATACGGTACGGACAAACCGGACCTGCGTTTCGGCGTGCAGCTGACGGACCTGACGAGTTTCTTCGAGGCGACACCGTTCCGCGTGTTCCAGGCACCGTACGTCGGTGCGGTCGTGATGGAGGGTGGGGCGAGCCAGCCCCGCCGGCAGCTCGATGCCTGGCAGGACTGGGCCAAGCAGCGCGGTGCGAAGGGGCTGGCCTATGTGCTCATCGGCGAGGACGGAACGCTCAGCGGGCCGGTCGCGAAGAACCTGGCCGAGCACGAGCGGGCGGGACTCGCCGACGCGGTCGGCGCCGGGCCGGGTGACTGCGTGTTCTTCGCGGCCGGGCAGCCCGCCGAGGCGCGCGGTCTGCTCGCGGCCGTGCGCGGCGAGATCGGGCGGATGCTCGACCTTATCGGGGAGAACGAGTGGTCGTTCGTGTGGGTGGTCGACGCACCGCTGTTCGAACCGGCAGGGCAGACCGACGACGTGGCCGTGGGCACGGGCGAGTGGACGGCGGTACACCACGCCTTCACCGCGCCGACCCCGGAGTGGGAGGACAAGTTCGACTCGGATCCGGGTAACGCCCTCTCGGCCGCCTACGACATCGTGTGCAACGGTCACGAGATCGGCGGGGGATCGATCCGTATTCACCGGCCGGACGTGCAGCGGCGGGTGCTGGACCTGATGGGGATCTCCGCCGAGGAAGCGCAGGAGAAGTTCGGGTTCCTGCTGGATGCCCTGCAGTACGGGGCCCCACCGCACGGTGGGATCGCGTTCGGGTGGGACCGCATCGTGATGCTGCTTGCCGGAGCCGAGTCGCTGCGCGACGTCATCGCGTTCCCCAAGACGGGTGGCGGCTACGACCCGCTCACCGGGGCGCCCACTCCGATCACCGCCGAGCAGCGCAAGGAAACCGGCGTGGACGCCACCCCCAAAGGCTCGGCACCCCACGCAGGGACATCCAAGCCCGCCCCCGAGGAGTAACCCGCACACCCCTGCGGGTAGGAGCCGAATGTGACACCGGGTTCCTAGAGGGCGCCCGATGTCACGTTCGGCTCCCATCACCCGGGCTCGGCCGGAAGGAGCCGGAGGTGACACCGGGTTCTTAGAAGGCGCCCGATGTCACGTTCGGCTCCCACCACCGCGCAGTCTCGGGGCGCGTTCGGCCGCCGAGTCGACCCCGTGGCCCGCGTCCAGCTCGCCGGCCAGCTGGTTCGCCCAGCCGAGCAAGTCGGAGACGGCTAGGCCGTGCGGCGCGCTCACGGCGTGCGGCTGGATGTTCTCCGCGCCACGCCGGAGCAACCGGGCACCGCCGACGAGGTTGCCGCGCGCGGCGTGCGTGAGTCCGACAGCGAGCTGCGCCAGGCCCTTCCACAGCATGGGATCCGGGTCGAGCCCGGATTTCCAGGCGTCCTCGAACACCTCGTGCGCGTGGAACGGCATGCCCGCGTCGAGCAGCCGCTGCGCGTCGTCGACGGCCTGGTCGGGAGTGCGCTCGATCCCCTCCGGCTGGCGTTCCACGCCTTCCGATCCGTAGGGCAGTGGGCGGCCCAGCCCGTCCCGGGGCCGGGAGTTGTGTGCCCGACCCTCCTCGTCACGGTCACGATCCACCGACGTCGGGCGCTCCATCGCTCGGCACCTCCGCGCGCGTAGTCTTCGACAACGTAACGGTATCGCTTCATACCCGCGGCTGCCGGTAGCTGGTCTCGCTGAGTCCGTCGCTAGTAGGCTGCGTTGCGATGAGCGTGCACACCTCCTCCGCCGGGGACGAGCGCGCCGGCAATGGAGCCGCCGCCGATAAGCTGGGGGCAGTAGTCGCTGCCGGTGAGTCCGTGCTGGCACAGCGTTTCGGTGCGCAGATCACGCTGATCGATCCCGAGGACCTGCATGGCAGCGGGCCGGCCTCCGTGGTCCGCGCGAAGGTGGACTCCTCGCCGTTCGAGCTGCCCCGCACACTCGTGATCAAGCACTACCCCGAGGAGTTCGACGAGCAACTGGACCCGTTCGCGACCGAGTCGGCCAGCTACCAGCTGTTCACCGCGCTCTCGCCGGAGGACCGGGTATGCCCGGAGCTGATCGCGCACGACGGTTCCCGCCGCGTGCTGGTACTGGAAGACCTGGGTGTCGCGCCGACACTCGAAGCCAGGCTCGCCGAGCACGACTCGCGCACCGCGGAGCGCACGCTGCTGTCCTGGGCTCGCACCCTTGGCCGGATGCACGCGACGACAGCGGGCCGGGAACCGGACTTCAACGCGCTGCTGCGGCGCCTCGGCGCCAAGAACGACCAGCAGGGCGAGGCCTTGCCTGTCACGTGTGACCGGCTCACCCATCTGCTGCGCGAGCACCTGCTGGTGGACACCCCGGACCAGGTCATCAAGCGCGTGCACCGCGCGGCAGCGTGGGCGACCTCGCAGGAGTACCGCGCGTTCTCGCCGACCGACCTGTCGCCGGAGAACAACCTCGTCACCGAGGACGGAGTGCGGTTCCTGGATTTCGAGCACGGGTGCATGCGTAACGCGCTGATCGATGTCGCGCACCTGCGGGCGCCGTTCGCGTTCTGGGAGGGCGCGCTGGCACTGCCGCCCGGCATGAGCGAGGCGATGGTCGCGGCGTGGAGCGCCGAGGTTACCGGTGTGTGGCCGGGCCTGGACGATCACGAGGCGCTGGCCGAGGGGTTGCTGGACAGCCAGCTCATCTGCGTGTGGTCGCAGAGCGTGCGGGTACTTCCCGGTTTGCTCGAGGAGCCGGTGCCCGCCGGGGCGCAACGCCCGGCAGCCGTGCGGTGGTGCTGGCAGGAACTGGCGAACCAGGCCGGCCGGCTCGGGCTCGCTGGCATCGCCGAGCACGCCGAACGGGTGGCGCAGGCGTTGGACGACCGGTTCGGCCCGGGTATCGAGCTCGGTTTGTACCCCGCTTTCCACTGAGCACGCGCGAAAGCCTCACGGTTCACGCGCGTGGGTGACGCGGTATGTAGTCTGTCCGAGTTGGGGCGGATGTAACGAATTGCCGTGTGAGTCCTACCTATACAAATAGGGGTAGTTCACGTTGCCCGGCACAGATCCCGACACCCGCCCGCAGCGAGACCGACAGTTACGTGAGGAACCGGTGTATGTCACTTCGGAGAAGGCTGTTCTGCGGGGGCGCCGCGGTCCTTGTCGGGGCCGCGATGTTGACCCCGACGACGACCGCGACGGCCGATACCGCATTACCCGAGCCGGTCACGGCCGGTGGACTTCCGACCCCGCAGACCGACGGGATCGTGTTCGACGTCGAGATCGTCGGCGACACCGTCTACGCGGGTGGGCGGTTCGACCACGCCCGGCCGGCAGGGGCCGCGCCCGGCGAGCACGAGGTGCCACGCCGCAATCTGATGGCGTTCGACCTGCACACCGGTGAACTACTGGACTGGGGTCCCACCGCGTTCGGCAGCGAGTTCTCCTCGGGAGATCCCGGGCTGAGCTCCTGGTGCAGGGACACCGGAAACGACAGGTGGATCTGCGACTCGGTCTTCCGGATCGAGACCGACCCCGCGGGCGAGCACGTCTACGTGGCCGGTGACTTCGATCGGATGGACGGCACGTGGCGGTCCCGCATCGCCGCGTTCGACGCCGGCTCGGGGGAGTTGACCTCGTTCGACCCACCACCGACCAACCGGCGCGTGCGGGCGCTGTCGGTCGGTGAGGACGCCGTGTACTTCGGCGGCGGGTTCACCAGTGTCGGCGGCACGTCCCGGACCCGGCTGGCCGCTGTCGACCACGAGGGCAACCTGCTCGACTGGGCACCGGCGGCCAACCGGGAGGTGTGGGCGGTACTGGCAAGGCCCGACCTGGACCGAGTGCTCATCGGTGGCGGATTCGACGAGGTCAACGGCTCCACGAAGCGCAGCATGGCCGCGGTCGATGCCACGAGCGGCGACAGCGTCGCCTGGCAGGCGCAACCGCCTGCCGGGACGCCGATCGTGACCGACATCGTCTCGGACGGATCCGACACCGCATGGATCAGTGCGCTGGACTTCCGGCACGGCGGAGGTGAGCAACGTTTCGAGGGCCGTATGTCGGTGGACATCTCCAGCGGCACGGAGCACTGGTGGGATGGCTGCCTGGGTGACTCGATGCGCATGGCTGTTACCGACGAGGTGCTCTACAGCGTGACCCACGCGCATGACTGCTGGGCGGTCGAAGCGATCCCGGAGCGGGGTGCCGACTTCCGGCACTTCCGCATGCTGGCCCAGACCAAGGATGCGGTGCGTACCGCGCCCCGCGACCACACGCTCGTCAGCGCGGGCGACCCGATTCCCGAGATCCTGCCGTGGTTTCCCAACACCAACGCCGGCAAGTCCGACACGCTCATCAACAACGGCACATGGGCCATCGACGCGACCGAGGACTACGTCGTGGTCGGTGGCGACTTCACCGCGGTCAACACGCATTCCCGCGACAGTCACCGGCAACAGTCGCTGACCCGCTTCGCAGCTCGCGGGGTGGACGGCGCGCGGAACAACGGACCCCAGTGGCCGTTCCGGGCACCGGAGCTCGACAGCGTCGACGGTGGCGTGAAGCTGACGTGGCCTGCCATCTGGAACGCGCAGAACGGCGAGATGCACTACGAGGTGATGCGAGCGGGCACGCCGGAACCCATCCACGTGACGGACCCGGTCCCCTCCCGGCCGTGGTACGGGCCCGAGCCGTGGGAGCGCGAGGTGATGAGCTACGTCGACACCGGCGCGAGCTCGGGTACGTACTGGATACGGGCGATCGACGCCGATGGTGAACGCGTCGGCTCGTCGTCGGCGACGATCGGCTAGACGCCGGCCCCGATCGCAAGCCCCACCGCGTCGAAGGGACGGATGTCACATCTCGATGCGGTGGGGCTCATGCCGGTGGGATCGGAGGCAGTACGGTCGTGTGTATGTTGGTTGATCGTCTGCTGCTCGGTCCTGGTCCATCGAACCCGTACCCGGAGGCCTCCCAGGGGCTTTCCCAGCCGTTGCTCGGGCATCTCGACCCGGAGTTCCTGACGCTGCTCGACGAGACCAATGACAGGCTCCGGACCGTGTGGGGGACGCAGAACCCGCGTACCCTGCCGCTGTCCGGTACCGGCTCGATCGGTATGGAGGCGGCCTTCGCCAACACCGTGCGCCCCGGCGATGTCGTGGTGATCGCGGTGAACGGGCTGTTCGGTGAGCGCATGGTGGACGTGGCCGGGCGGTACGGCGCCGAGGTCGTCCGCGTGGACCACGACTGGGGCCGGCCCATCGACGTGCAGCGCGTGCTCGACGCGCACCCGCGGCCGCGCCTGGTCGGTGCGGTCCACGCGGAGACATCGACCGGCGTGCGTAGCGACATCGGGTCGCTGGCACGGGCCGTGCACGAGCGGGACGATGCCGCGCTTGTGCTTGCCGACTGCGTGACCTCGATCGCCGGTATCCCGGTGGAGATCGACGAGTGGGGTGTCGACCTCGCCTATGCCGGTACCCAGAAGTGCATCGGCGTCGCTCCGGGGCTCGCGCCGTTCACGGTGTCCGAGCGGGCATGGCACAGCAGGGTGGCCTCACCCCCGACCTGGTACCTGGACCTCGGCCTGATCGGCAACTACGTCTCCGGTACCGAGGGCGGGGCACGGGTCTACCACCACACCGCGCCGACCGCGATGATCGCCTCCCTGCACGCCGGTCTGGGACGCATCCTCGACGAAGGGCTCGGTGAGGTGTATGCCCGGCACGCATCGGCCGGGCAGCGGTTGGCCGACGGCCTGCGTGCGATGGGCCTGGAGCTGTTCGCCGCGGAGGGGCACCGGTTGCCGGAGCTGACCACCGTGTGTGTCCCCGACGGTGTCGACTCCGCGAAGGTGCGGACCCAGCTGCTCGAGGAGTACGGAATCGAGATCGGTGCAGGCGTCGGGCCGTATGCCGCCAGCGTCTGGCGGATCGGCCTGATGGGCCACAACGCGCGCCTCGACCGCGCAGAAGCGGTACTCGGCGCGCTTGCCAAGGTGCTCGGCCGCTGAGGTCGCGTCGGGCCTGCGGGCACGCTGTGTCGGGCGAGCGGGCATGCTGTGTCGGGCGTGCCGGCTACCGTGTCGTAGCCGGGTGTTGGGTGGCTGCGTGATCACCGCGCGTCGCGCGCGGAGGCGTGTCGAGGCGCGCTCCAGTGCGGATCCCGCCCGCTCAGCCCGATAAGCCGGTCCAGAAGGGGCGCGTCGTCGGCGACAGCGACCGGGGGGCCGAACGGGCTCTCGGACCCGTTGTCCGCGGCAGCCATCTCGGCTACGAACGTGATGGACTCCTCGAGCGACGTGGGATCGCCGTCGTAGGGCCGGTCGGTAGCACGTGCGACGTCCCAGCCGTGAATGACGAGCTCGGTCAACACGACCCTGCCTGCCACCTCACCCGGCAGGTCGAGCCCGCCGACTCGCGTCATCCCCTCCCAGGCCCCGGGTGCTTGCCAGGCAGCCACCAGGTCGGTGAGCTCGGCCGGAACGCGACTGCGCCAGTCGCCGCCGAGGTGTGCCGCGTCCGGAGCGGGCGGCGCGGACGCCTCCGGGCCGGTGGATTTCGCCGCCGCGGCGGCGAAGGCGACAGACAGTGCGCTGACATGGGCGAGGAGGTCTCCGAGGGTGTAGTCCACACACGGCGTGGGATCGGCGAGCCGGTCGTCGGTGACGGCGTCGAAGAGTCGGGTCATACGTCGAGCGGCCGGTTCGATGTCGAGCATCTGTGCGTACCTCCGTAGCGGTGTCGGCTGTGACGGGGTCCCGAGCGACCCCGTCTCGTGGGTGACGACTGCCGAGCGGACCGATTCTCATCGGTGTGTGACCAACACGGCCTGCCGGAGGGCCCGACTCGCGGTGTTCGAACGCCCGACACGGGTGGGTGGCGGCGCGGTAGCGTGGGCGATGTGCAGGACGAGCTGTTCGTGGTGAACCCAGAAGCCGGCCGGGACGCCGGCGATCCCGGCCCGGGACCGGACGGGAACGACGGGGGCGATGCCGGCGCGCCGCTGGCCGTACGCATGCGACCCCGCACGCTGGACGAGGTCGTCGGCCAGGACCATCTGCTGACCGAGGGCGCTCCGCTGCGCAGGCTCGTGGAAGGCGGCGCGCCCGCGTCGGTACTGCTGTTCGGGCCGCCGGGAACCGGTAAGACCACCATCGCCTACCTCATGGCCGGTGCCACCGGACGGCGGTTCGTGGCGCTGTCCGCGCTGTCCTCCGGGGTCAAGGAGGTCCGCGGGGTCATCGACCAGGCCCGGCGACGGCGCTCGCACGCCGCCGAGGACACCGTGCTGTTCATCGACGAGGTGCACCGGTTCTCCAAGACACAGCAGGATGCCCTGCTCGGCGCGGTGGAGGACGGGACAGTGCTCCTGGTCGCCGCGACGACGGAGAACCCGTCGTTCTCGGTGGTGTCCCCGCTGCTGTCCCGCTCACTCGTGTTGCAGCTGCGCACTCTGGACGACGACGATGTGCGCGGGCTGGTGGACAGGGCGTTGCGCGAGGATCGGGGCCTGTCGGGCGAGTTCACACTTTCCAGTGAGGCTGCCGACCATATCGTGCGGCTGGCCGCCGGTGACGCGCGTCGCGCGCTGACCGCGCTGGAAGCGTCCGCCGACGGCGCGCGCTCGGCCGGTGACGTCACGATCGACCTTGGCACGGTGGAGGCCTGCGTGGACAGGGCCGCGGTGCGCTACGACCGGGACGGTGACCAGCACTACGACGTCATCAGCGCGTTCATCAAGTCGATCCGCGGTTCGGACGTGGATGCCGCGCTGCACTACCTGGCACGCATGATCGAGGGAGGGGAGGATCCCCGGTTCATCGCGCGACGCCTCGTGGTGCACGCCAGCGAGGACATCGGCATGGCCGACCCCACAGCGTTGCAGGCGGCCGTCGCCGCCGCGGACGCGGTGCAGTTCATCGGGATGCCCGAGGGAAGGCTCTCCCTCGCCCAGGCCACGGTTCACCTGGCGATGGCACCGAAGTCGAACGCCGTGATCGCCGGGATCGACGCCGCGCTGGCCGACGTGCGTGCTGGCAAGATCGGTCCGGTCCCGCCGCACCTGCGTGACGGGCACTACGCCGGTGCCGCGCGGCTGGGCAACGCGCAGGGGTACGCCTACCCGCACAGCGTGCCCGAAGGCGTGCTCGAGCAGCAGTACCCGCCGGACGAGCTGGCGGACACGGACTACTACACGCCGACGACGCGCGGCGCGGAGCGCGCGATCGCCGAGCGCCTGCCACGCCTGCGGCGTACCATCCGCGGCCGGTGAGCCGCTTCGCGTGCCGGTGCGACGGGTCGTCGGCACGGCGGGGCGGGGCCACCGGTGGGCAGGAGGCGATGCGCGGTAGCCTGTGGCCCATCCAACCTACCGCTCACAAGGAGGGCCCGTGTCGCCGGAACAGGTCGCAGTGCTTGTCGCCGCAGGCGCATTCGTGCTGCTCGTGGTTCTGCTGGCGATCCCCCTGATCAAACTCGGCCGCACGCTCGACGAGGCGACCATCGCCATCCGCAAGGCGCACGAGAACTCTGATCCGTTGATGCACGGCGCCAACGACACGATCACGCACGTGAACACCCAGCTGGAGCGGGTGGACGGCGTCACGGCGAACGTGCAGCAGGTCTCCAGCAATGCGACGGCGCTGTCCTCGGTCTTCACCGCGACCCTTGGCAGCCCCCTTGTCAAGGCGGCAGCGCTGTCCTACGGCATCACCAAGGCGATCCGCGCGCGGCGTGCCCGTGGCGAGCAAGGTAAGCACGCGCGCAGCGGACGGAAAGGATCGAAGCGATGAAGCGTCTGTTCTGGTTCGGTCTGGGGTTCTCCGCAGGCTTCGTCGTGTGCAGGAAGGCGAACGAGACCGCTCGTCAAGCGACTCCGGCGGGGTTAGCCTCGAATGTAGGCGAGGCCGTGCGTGAGCTGGCCGCGGCCGTGGGTGCATTCGGTGCCGACGTCCGGGCCGGGATGAGCGAGCGAGAGCTCGAACTGGGCGAGTTGTTCGACAGTCCCTCCGGCAGGGCCTCCCGAGCCGCGGGCGTCGTGGCGGGCTCGTCCGGCCGCCACACGGATCGCGACAGCGGGCGTGCCGCGGCGGCCGGGCAGTACCGGCGAGCGCGGTCGGCGGAGGACTGAGGCGCCGCCCGACAGCCGGCGTGGCTCCTTCGCCACCCCCGCACCGAGCCCGACGAGCCTTGTACACCGGTTCGGCGATCGACCGGTGTCCGAACCAACACAGGACCCAGACGTGCAGACACACGAGATACGCGAACGTTTCCTCCGGCATTTCGAATCGAACGATCACACCAGGGTGCCCAGCGCATCGCTGATCCTCGACGACCCGAACCTGTTGTTCGTCAACGCGGGCATGGTCCAGTTCAAGCCGTACTTCCTCGGCGAGGTGCCCGCTCCGTACTCGCGCGCGACCAGCGTGCAGAAGTGCGTGCGTACCGGCGACATCGACGAGGTCGGCAAGACGACGCGGCACAACACGTTCTTCCAGATGGCCGGCAACTTCTCGTTCGGCGACTATTTCAAGGAAGGCGCCATCAAGCAGGCGTGGGACCTGGTCACCAAGCCGCAGTCCGATGGCGGCTACGGGTTCGACCCGGAGCGGATCTGGACGACGGTCTACGAGCACGACCCCGAGTCGGCCGAGCTGTGGCAGAAGGTGGCGGGGTTGCCCGCCGAGCGGATCCAGTATCGCGACGCCAAGGACAACTACTGGGACATGGGGGTGGCCGGACCCGGCGGTCCCTGTTCGGAGATCTACTACGACCGAGGACCGCAGTACGGCCAGGAGGGCGGCCCCGTCGTCGACGAGGATCGCTACCTGGAGATCTGGAACCTGGTCTTCATGCAGGACATGCGCGGGGACGGCAGCCCGAAGGACGGGTACCCGGTGCTGGGGGAGCTGCCGAGCAAGAACATCGACACCGGCCTCGGCGTCGAGCGGGTCGCGTTCCTGCTGCAGGGCGTGGACAACGTCTACGAGACCGATCTGGTGCGCCCCGTCATCGCGGCCGCCGAGAAGTTCTCCGGCCGTACGTACGGCCAGAATCATGCCGATGACGTGCGGTTCCGCGTGATCGCCGACCATGCTCGGTCGGGTGTGATGCTCATCGGTGACGGCGTGACGCCTGGCAACGAGGCGCGGGGGTACGTGCTGCGCAGGTTGCTGCGCAGGATCGTGCGCTCGGTGCGCCTGCTCGGCGTGCACGAGCCGGTGCTGCCGGAGTTCGCCGCCGTCGTCCGGGACGCGATGTCGCCGTCCTACCCGGAGATCGAACGGGACTTCGAGCGCATCAGCGATGTGATGCGCATGGAGGAGGACACGTTCCTGGCCACCCTCAGCACCGGGTCGAAGATCTTCGACATGGCCGCTGAACGGGCCAAGCAGTCGGGTGCCACCGTGCTCGGCGGGGACCAGGCCTTCCAGCTGCACGACACCTACGGCTTCCCGATCGACCTCACCCTGGAGATGGCAGCCGAGCAGGGACTCGAGGTGGACGAGGACGGCTTCCGCTCGCTGATGGAGGAGCAGCGCCAGCGGGCCAAGGCCGATGCGGCGACACGCAAGAGCGGGCACGGGGATCTCTCCGAGTACCGCGCCGTGCTCGATCAGCACGGCGAGACCGAGTTCCTCGGCTACAGCGACCTGGAGGCGGGGTGCCGTGTCGTGGGGCTGCTGTCGGGTGGCGCCTCGGTGCCCGCGCTGAGCGAGGGGCAGCGTGGTGAGCTGGTCCTCGACCGCACCCCGTTCTACGCGGAAAGCGGCGGCCAGATCGCCGACACCGGCATGCTCTACGGCGCGGGCGCGCAGGTGTCGGTGCTGGACGTGCAGAAGGCCGTACCGGGACTGTCGGTGCACACGGTCGAGGTCGTCGCGGGCGATGTCGGTGTCGACGACAAGCTGACCGCCTCGGTGGACCAGGCACGGCGGATGTCCATCGCGCGATCCCACTCGGCCACACACCTGGTGCACGCCGCCGTACGCGGGGCCTATGGCCAGCGCGCCGCGCAGGCGGGTTCGCTCAACTCGCCCGGGCGGATGCGGTTCGACTTCACCTCCCCGGGGTCGGTCTCGGCGGACGTGTTGAGCGAGGTCGAGGAGGAGGTCAACGACTACCTGCTGCAGAACGTCGAGGTGTCGAGCTACGTCACGTCCAAGGACAAGGCCTTCGAGCTCGGCGCCATCGCGTTGTTCGGTGAGAAGTACGGTAACCAGGTCCGTGTGATCGACATGGGCGACTACTCCCGTGAGCTGTGCGGCGGTACGCACGTCAACCGGATCGGTGAGCTGGGCCTGGTCAAGCTGGTGTCCGACTCCTCCATCGGTTCGGGTGTACACCGGATCGAGGCGCTGGTCGGCACCGACGCGCTCCGGCACGTGCGCAAGGAGCAGTTGCTGGTCTCCGAGCTCGCCAACACGTTCAAGGTGCCGAGCGACCAGCTGCCGGACCGCATCTCCGACGTGCTCGGCAGGTTGCGCGACGCGGAGAAGGAAGTCGAGCGGCTGCGCAGGGAACGGGTGCTCGCCTCGGCAGGAAGCCTCGCCGAGGGCGCGCGTGACATCGACGGTGTGTCACTCGTCGCGGACACCATTACCGAGGATGTCGATGCGCAGGCGTTGCGGTCGCTGGTCTCGGAGGTACGTAACCGGCTCGGGTCGCGGCCCGGAGTGGTCGCGCTGTTCGTCGCCGACGAGCAGAAGGTGAGCTTCGTCGTCGGCACCACCCCGGCCGCTCGCGACAAGGGCCTGGTCGCCGGTGACCTGGTGCGCAGCGTGGGCGGCCCGGTCGACGGGCGCGGGGGCGGCAAGGCGGACATGGCCCAGGGAGGCGGCTCGAACCCGGCCGGGATCGGTGACGCGATTCGTGCGCTCGAGCGGGAGCTGCGAGGTACGGCAGGATGAGCGCGCGGGCGCGGTTCGCGGTGCGGACGGGGGTGGCGACGCGGTGACGCGAGGACCGGACAAGCCGGGTGAGGACGATCCCGGCCCGGGGCGGCGGATCGGCGTCGATGTGGGATCCGTGCGGGTCGGGGTCGCGATGAGCGATCCGAGCCCGATGCTGGCCAGCCCGCTGCAGACGTTGCGGCGCAGCGCCAGGGACGACTCCGACGTCGCGCAGCTCGCCGAGCTCGTCGCCGAGCACGATGTGGTCGAGGTGGTCGTCGGCCTCCCGCGCACGCTGGCCGACAGGCACGGTTCCGCGGCCGAGGACGCCGTCCGGTATGCGGGCCTGGTTCGGCACCGGATCGCCCCGGTGCCTGTGCGGATGGCCGATGAACGGTTGAGTACGGTGAGCGCGTCGCGGATGCTGTCGTCCCGTGGCATGAGCGCCCGGGAGCAACGTGCCGTCGTCGATCAGGCCGCCGCTGTGGAGATCCTGCAGGGTTGGCTGGACGCGCGGTCCGCACGGATCGACCGGTCCGGCACGGGCGGAGCGGCTTCCGAACCGGCCGGTTCGTCCGAGGAATAAGCGACCAGTTCGGCGCGAGAGAACGGAGACGTGCGATCAATCGGCGTGGAGCGAGTAGGGACGAACCCGACAAGCCCCAGCAGCGGCGGCCGAGCGCGCGCGGCGAGCGGCAGGAGCGCGCCCCGCGTACCCGCGGACTTCCTGGCGTCGAGGGCAGCGCGTCCGGCAGCTTGCCGGACCTGTTCGACGAGCACGGCAGTGACGATCGCTGGAACTCGGGGCAGGCAGGCCCTGACAATGTCGGTGTGTACTCGCACGATGACGAACCGCGACGCGGGAACGGTGGCCGACGGGCGCTGGGCTGGTTGCTCGCGGTCGGTCTGATCGCCCTGATGGCGTGGGGAGCCTGGTACGGCGCCCGTGACCTGCTCGGGATGAACTACGCCGACTACAGCGGGTCGGGCGACGACGAGGTGGTCATCGAGGTGTCCGAAGGCGACTCGGTGCGGATGATCGCCGATACGCTGGAGCGCGCCGATGTGGTCGCCAGTAGCAGAGCTTTCGTGGTCGCCGGTGACGACAACGGCGATGTCAACGCGATCCAGCCCGGGTACTACGTGATGCGCACGCGGATGTCCGGTGAGCACGCCGTCGAAGCCATCACCGATCCGGACGCGCGTGTCGGCAACCTGCAGATCCGCGGTGGCATCAAGCTCGACGACGTCACACATTCCGACGACACCGTCACGCGCGGCGTACTGACCCGGATGTCGGAGGCGTCGTGTGTGGATCTCAACGGGGAGAGCGACTGCGTCGAACCGCGGGAGCTGCGTGAGGCTGCGACGGAGACGGACCTGACCGAGCTGGGCGCACCGGAGTGGCTGGCCGACGCTGTGGCCGACGTCGACCCGGAGCGCAAGCTCGAAGGCCTGGTGATGCCCGGCGTGTACGACGTCGACCCGAGCTGGGGAGCGCGTGAGCTGCTGACCGAGGTGCTGACGACCTCGGCGCGCAAGCTGGAGGCCGCCGGCCTGCCTGGCAGCGCCGAGGATGTCGGCTACGAGCCGTACGAGGTACTCACGATCGCCTCAGTGATCGAGCACGAAGCGGTCGAGAACGACTTCGGACGGGTATCGCGGGTCATCTACAACCGGCTCGACGAGGACATGCGCCTGGAGATGGACTCGACGGTCAACTACGTACTGGACCGTCCGGATGTGCGCACCACCGAGGAGGATCGCGCGAAGCCGGGTCCGTACAACACCTACCGCAATACCGGCCTGCCGCCGACCCCGATCTCGGCTCCGAGTATGGAGGCACTGCAGGCGGCACTGAGCCCGGAAGACGGTACGTGGAAGTTCTTCGTCAAGTGCGAGGACAACGGGTTGTCGTGCTTCGCCGACACCTACGAGGAACACAAGGAGAACGTGCGAGATGCGCAAGCCCGCGGGGTCTTCTGACGCCACCGGTGCCGATGAGGAGCGCAAGGCGGCAGTGCTGGGCAAGCCGATCGAGCACTCCCTCTCGCCGGTGCTGCACCGGGCTGCTTACCACGCCCTCGGGCTCGCGGAGTGGAGCTATGACCGGATCGAGGCGGATGCCGCCACACTCGCCGACGTGGTCCGGGGCATGGGACCGGAATGGGTCGGCGTGTCGGTGACGATGCCCGGCAAGCGTGCCGCGCTGGAGCTCGCGAGCGAGTGCACGGATCGCGCCGCCGCCGTCGGAGCCGCGAACACCCTGGTTCGTTCGCCCGCACGGCCCGATGGAACACCGCGCTGGTTCGCCGACTGTACGGACGTGGACGGCGTGGTCGGCGCGGTGCGCGCGGCCTGCGGTCAGCCGGACGTCGCCGGGGGGAGCTCCGCGCGAAGCGGCGTCGTTCTCGGAGCGGGGGGCACCGCGGCTGCCGCGGTGGTCGGCCTGGCCGAGCTCGGCATCTCGCACGTCACGCTGGTCGCGCGGGAGCCCGCGCGGGCACAGGAGACGCTGGCGGCCGCGCGTACAGCCGGCTTGCACGCGGAGGTGGTCCGCCTCGACGAGGCCGACCTCTCCGGTCTGGCCGGCTCGGCGGCGGTGCTGGTGAGCACTGTTCCCCCGGACGTAACCGCACCGCACGCCGCGGCGCTGGCGCGTGCCGCGTGCGTGGTCGACGTAATCTACGACCCGTGGCCGACCCCGCTGGCCGATGCGGTGCACGCCCGCGGAGGCCGGATCGCTACCGGGCTGGACATGCTGCTGCATCAGGCGTTCGGGCAGGTGGAACAGTTCACCGGGTTGCCTGCGCCCCGCGAGGCGATGCGGGCCGCGCTGCGTGAGGCGACGGGTGACGCGGTGCCGCTTCCGTTGTCCGGAGAACGGTAGCGTGGCGATCATGCGTATCGCGATCCTCGATGACTACCAGAATGTCGCACGTTCCTTCGCCGACTGGGATTCGCTGGAGGCCGAGATCACGGTGTTCACCGAGCCCCTCGGTGGGCACGATCGGGTCATCGAAGCGCTCGAGGGGTTCGATGTGGTCGTGGCGATGCGAGAGCGCACCCCGTTTCCCGCGCGCGTGCTGCACAGCCTGCCCGACCTGAAGTTGCTGGTCAGCACCGGTCAGCGCAACGCGGCTATCGACCTGGACGCCGCGCACGCGGCGGGGATCACGGTCTGCGGCACCGGTTACCTGCCGTATCCCACGGCGGAGGCGACCTGGGCGCTCATCCTGGCGGCGGCGCGCAACGTGCCGAGCGAGGAACGGTCCGTGCGGGAAGGCGGGTGGCAGCACACGGTCGGCACCGCCTTGCGGGGCAAGACCCTCGGGTTGATCGGGCTGGGCAGGCTCGGCGGTGAGGTGGCCCGGATCGGTCAGGCGTTCGGCATGAACGTCGTCGCGTGGAGCCAGAACCTCACCCCCGAACGGGCGAGCGAGCACGGGGCGACTGCGCTGTCGCTCGGGGAGCTGCTCGGTACCGCCGATGTCGCCTCGATCCACCTCGTGCTCAGCGACCGCAGCCGCGGGTTGCTCGGTGCGCGCGAGCTGGACTGGATGAAACCCGGCGCCTTGCTGGTCAACACCTCGCGTGGACCGATCGTGGATGAGGCCGCGCTGCTCGATGCCGTGCGGCGCGGGCACATCCGAGCTGCGCTGGACGTCTACGGCACCGAGCCACTCCCGGCGGACCATCCGCTGCGTTCGGCCCCGAACACGGTGTTGACCCCGCACATCGGGTACGTCTGCGACGACGTGTACCGGGTCTTCTACCAGGACGCTGTGGAGGACATCGCCGCGTTCGAGGCAGGAAGCCCGATCAGGGTGATGACGCCGGCAGCTTCCTGAGCGCACGCGCCCCCGCTCCCGGCGGCCGCGGGTGTACACGTGAGGCGGCGCAGGCGCCGGGCCGGGGTGAGCGACGTCCCCGTTGTTCAGAGCGACAGGTAGGCCGGCTGGTGTGTCACGCGTTGGATGTCGTCTGCCGTCACGTCGAGCAGCCGGTGTGCCAGGTCGGACAGTGCGCGCGACGCGGCGAGCTCGTCCCCGATCTCGGGGACGTTGCGGTCATCGGGGTTGAGTCTCGCCGTCCCGACCCCGGTCAGGTTGATGTCGCGATCACTGGTCAATCTGGCCCGTGCGCGGGTGCGTTCCTCATGCTCGTCGATGGTGATCTCGACGGCCCAGTGCTTCTCACGCATGGTGCCCTCCTCGACTCTCGTGCCAGCGAGATGCCCGCAGCAGGCTGGTGACTCTCACTGTCCTCCGCGTAGCCGCGGAAGGCCAGAGGGCGAGGCGTGTGGCTGCACCGATACAGCCTGGCCGGGTGCCGTCCGGCCGGCTCGCCCGCGTCGACGATCCGGACGGTGGCCGCCGGACTCACGCCAACTCGGCCAGCACGGCGTCGGTGTACGCAGGCCAGGCCTCGACGGCCCACGGGCCGAAGTCCCTGTCGGTCAGCGCCACGCAGGCCACGCCCGCGTCCGGGTCCACCCACAGGAAGGTTCCGGACTGGCCGAAGTGCCCGAACGTGCGTGGTGAGCTGGCCGCACCCGTCCAATGCGGATCCTTCCGCGAGCGGATCTCGAAACCCAGCCCCCAGTCATTGGGTTTCTGATGACCGAACCCGGGAAGCACGCCGTTGAGGCCGGGCCGGACGACCGAGGTCGCGGTCGCCAGCGTTTCCGCGGCGATCAGGCGGGGATGCTGCAGCTCGGCGGCGAAGGACGCCAGGTCGTCGACGGTCGAGGTCGCTCCCGCACCGGGCGAGCCGTCCAGTGTCGTTGCCCGCATGGCCAGTGGCGTGAGCAGCGCCTCCTGCTGGTAGTCGGCGAAGTCGATGCCGGAGTGTTTGGTCAGCGCTTCGGCGAGCTGCTCGAAACCGGCGCTCGAGTACAGCCTCCTCGTGCGCGGCTCGGCCACGACCTTGTGCTCGTTGAAAGCCAGCCCCGAGGTGTGCGCCAGCAGGTCGCGCACGGTCGAGCCCTCCGGGCCCGCTAGAGTGGCCAGCTCGAAGACGCCCTCTTCCAGCGCGATCAGGGTGCTGTACGCGGTGAGCAGCTTGGTCACCGACGCGATGGGGAACCGGCGCGCGGTATCGCCGTGCGCGCCGAGAGTGGCGCCGTCCCGCGCGATCACCGCTGTCGCGGCGTGGTCGACCGGCCACTGCTCGATCTGGCTCACGCTGTGCATGCTCGTTACGGTACGCACCGGGTGAGGCGGACGGGGCCGGGGGAGTCGAGCGCGCCCGACCGGCGCACCGGTGGCGCTTCCGGTGCAGTACGCGGGCGGGCGCCGCTGCGGGCTGCGAGAGACCGTGCACCGGTGACCACGACGATGCTCGTCATAGCGGCGGTCTGCGGTGCCCTGCTCGGCGCGGGGATCCGGTTCGTGCTGGCCAGGATCCGGCACCCGCCCGCGCTGCGCACCGGATGCTGTGAGGTGGCTACCGCTGCCGGTCTGGCCGCTGTCGCGATGCGCTGGTCCACCGGGCACCTCCCGCTCGCGTGGTCGCCGGTCCCGTCGACCCTCGCGGTGCTGGCGGTCGCGCTCGGCGCGACGGACCTGGTGCAGCGTCGCCTGCCCAACGTGCTCACCTACGCCAGTTACCCGGTACTGGCCACGGCGCTGGCACCGTGGGCGCTGACCGGCCGTGCCGGTGACACGGTCACTGGTGCCCTGCTCGGCGGCATCGCCTTCGGTGGTGCGCACCTGGTGGTCCACCTGATACGTCCCCGGTCACTCGGTGCGGGTGACGTCAAGCTCGCCGGCGCGCTCGGGGCCGTGCTCGGCGTGCTCGGACCGCCTGCCGTGTTACTGGCGGCCCTCATGGCGGCGGCCGGTACGCTGGCACTGTCGGCAGGACAGGCGTTGCTCGGCGGACGCAGGTGGCGGGCCGGTGTCCCGTACGGTCCAGGGCTGCTGGTCGCGACGTGGCTGCTCTCCGTCACACCGGAGGCGGGCCTGGTGACCTGAGCTGACGCGCGCGTGACAGGATCGATGCGTGTTGCGCTGGATGACCGCAGGAGAATCACACGGCCCGAGCCTGGCCGCGGTGCTCGAAGGCATGGTGGCCGGGGTACGGATCACCACACCCGAGCTCGGCGAGCAGCTGGCACGCAGGCGACTCGGGTTCGGGCGTAGCCCGCGTATGGGTTTCGAGACCGACGCCGCGGAGTTCACCGGTGGTGTACGGCACGGCCTGACCCAGGGTGGCCCGATCTCGGTGCAGATACCCAACAGCGAGTGGCCGAAATGGGAAAAGGTCATGGCCGCCGATCCGGTGGATCCCGCCGAGATCGACGGCCTCGCGCGTAACGAGCCGCTGACGCGCCCGCGCCCCGGTCACGCCGACCTGCCCGGCATGCTGAAGTACGGATTCGACGAGGCGCGGCCGGTGCTCGAGCGCGCGAGCGCGCGGGAGACGGCCGCGCGTACCGCGCTCGGCACCGTGGCCCGCGCCTACCTGCGCCAGCTACTCGGCGTCGAGATCATCAGCCATGTCGTCTCCATCGGCCGCGCCGAGGCCGTCGACGGCCCGCTGCCCGGCCCGGACGACCTCGCCGAGGTCGACGAGAGCCCGGTACGGGCATACCTGCAGGCCAGCACCGACGCGATGGTGCACGAGGTGGACGCGGTGCGGAAGGCCGGGGACACCGTCGGCGGTGTCATCGAGGTGATCGCCTACGGGCTGCCGCCCGGCCTGGGCTCGCACGTGCACTGGGATCGGCGACTGGACTCCCGGCTGGCTGGCGCGCTGATGGGGGTGCAGGCGATGAAGGGCGTGGAGGTCGGCGACGGCTTCACCACCGCGCACCGCTGGGGCAGCCAGGCGCACGACGAGATCGACATCAGCGACGGGGCCGGTGGTGTGACGCGACGGTCCAACCGCGCGGGTGGCCTCGAGGGTGGCATCACCAACGGCGAGCCGCTGCGCGTTCGGGTGGCGATGAAGCCGATCTCCACGGTCCCGCGCGCGCTGGCCACTGTCGACGTCGCGACGAAGGAGGCCGCCGAGGCCATCCACCAGCGCTCGGACGTCTGCGCGGTACCACGGGCGGGCGTGGTGCTGGAGTCGGTGACCGCCCTGATCCTCGCCGGGGCGGCGCTGGAGAAGTTCGGTGGTGACTCGCTGGCCGAGAGCAAGCGCAACGCGGAGGCCTACATGACGAACCTGGAAGAGTGGTGGGGACAGTGACGTCACCGAGAGCTGTTCTGGTCGGCCCGCCGGGCTCGGGCAAGTCGACGGTGGGTCCGCTGCTTGCGGAGCGGTTGGGCGTGGACTTCCGCGACGCCGATGCCGATATCGAAGCTGCGGCGGGAAGGAGCATCCCGGAGATCTTCACCTCGGACGGCGAACCCGCCTTTCGCGAGCTGGAGAAGCGCGCCGTCGCCGACGGCCTCGGACGGTACGACGGCGTGTACTCGCTCGGCGGTGGCGCGATCCTCGCCGAGGAGACCCGCGCACTGCTGGCCGAGCACACCGTGGTGTTTCTCTCCGTGAGCATGCCGGCGGGCATGCAGCGCACCGGCATGTCGACGGCGCGGCCCGTGCTGGCGGGGGTCAACCCCCGCGCGACGTACAAGCAACTGCTCGAGGCACGCCTGCCGCTGTACCGCTCGGTGGCGACGGCGGAGGTCGATACCGACGAGCGCCGCCCGGACGAGGTGGTCGACGCGGTGCTGGCGGCCTTGGGCGAGAAGGCACCCGTGGAAGGATCCTCATGAGCACGCAGGAGGCGAGCCCCGAGAGGCTCACCGTGGCCGCCGAACGCTCCTACGAGGTCATCATCGGGCGCGGGCTGCTCGGGGAGCTGACCGAAGCGGTCCAGGACGCCTCGGTGGTGGCGATCATTCACCCGCCGACGCTGACGACCACGGCCGAGGCCACCCGCAGCGAGCTCGCCGACGCCGGGATCGACGCGCACCGGGTCGAGATCCCGGACGCCGAGGACGGCAAGGCGCTGACGGTGGCCGGGTTCTGCTGGGAGGTGCTCGGCAGGATCGGGCTGGACAGGCACGGGGCCGTGGTCGCGCTGGGCGGGGGAGCCGTCACCGACATCGCCGGGTTCGTGGCCGGTACCTGGATGCGGGGTGTGCGGCTGGTCAACGTGCCGACGACGCTGCTGGGCATGGTCGATGCCGCGGTGGGTGGCAAGACCGGCATCAACACCGAGGCAGGCAAGAACCTCGTTGGCGTGTTCCACGAGCCGCACGCGGTGCTGGTCGACCTCGCCACCCTGGAGACCCTGCCCCGCAACGAGCTGGTCGCCGGCCTCGCCGAGGTCGTCAAGTGTGGCTTCATCGCCGACGGGCGCATCCTGGAGCTGATCGAGCGGGACGCGGCGGCCGCCACGGACCCGGCCGGGGAGGTTCTCGCCGAGCTGGTGCGCCGCGCGATCCAGGTCAAGGCCGATGTCGTTGCGCGGGATCTCCGCGAGTCGGATGTGCGCGAGATCCTCAACTACGGCCACACGCTCGGTCACGCCATCGAACGCAGGGAGCGGTACCGGTGGCGGCACGGTGCCGCGATCAGCGTCGGGATGGTGTTCGCAGCCGAGCTGTCCCGGCTCGCGGGCAGGCTCGACGACGCCACGGCCGATCGGCACGCCGGCGTGCTGGGAATGCTCGGGCTGCCCACCCGTTACGAGCCGGACGCCCTCGCGGAGCTGATGGAAGGCATGCGCGCGGACAAGAAGAGCCGTTCCGGCGTGCTGCGCTTCGTGGTGCTCGACGCGCTCGGTAAGCCGGGGCGCCTGGAGGGGCCGGACCCGTCGCTGCTCGCCGCTGCGTACTCGGCGATCGCGGGTGAGACGACCGAGGATGGTGGGAGCGTGCTGCTGTGAAGGTACTCGTACTCAACGGCCCGAACCTGAACCGGCTGGGCACCCGGGAACCCTCGGTGTACGGCAGCACCAGCTACAGCGAGCTGGTGGGGCGCTGTGAGCGGGAGGGCGCGGCGCTCGGCCTGGAGGTCGAGGTACGCCAGACCAACCATGAGGGCGAGCTCGTCGAGTGGCTGCACGAGGCCGCCGACGCTGGCCGGCCCGTGGTGCTCAACGCGGGCGCGTGGACCCACTACTCGATCGCGATGCGCGACGCGGCCAGCCAGCTGGCGGCACCGGTGCTGGAGCTGCACATCTCGAACGTGCACAAGCGCGAGTCGTTCCGCCAGCACAGCGTGCTGTCGGACATCGTGACCGGGGTGATCGCCGGGCTGGGTGTCGACGGGTACCTGCTCGCGCTGCGCTGGATGGCCGAGCACGGCGAGTACTGATCGTGGGGACCGGGTGCGGCGCGTGCCTGCCGGTCACCTCACGTGCCGGACGGGGCGCCGAGCGCGTGGGATGATGATCCTCGCGAGTGCGGCGGCGTGTCCGCGGCCGGGTGCGCCGTGGACACCGCGTCGGGACAGCCGGGTGAAGGCAGGGAGCATGAGCGCGAGGGCGAGGGCGGCACGGCGCGTGCGCGTCGCGGCCGCGCTGACGACCGGTGCGGTGATGCTCGCGGCGTGCTCGGCGATCGGCCCTGTCGAGGTTCGGCGGGACCGGACCGCGACGGACGGATCGCAAGCCATCGCGGGCTCCGTGGCCAACCCTACGGGAGGGGGCGAGGCAGGCGACCCCGTCGCGCTCGAGACCGACCACCACCGGCGAAGCGACGGCGTGGTCGCCGAGGGTGGTGCGGGCGCGCCGTACAACTACACACCGACCGTGATGCGCGACGGCGACGACACCCGGATGTGGTGGTGCAGCCAGTACAACACCGCGTACCCGGCGGGAGACGACATCGTGTACGGCGTGGACGCCGGGGACCGGGGGGAGACCGGCACGGGCGGGCGGTTCACCGGGCCCGGCGGCGGCATCCCGGAGGTGGTGTTCTCCGGCGATCCCGGCTCGTTCGACGGTAAGCACACCTGCGACCCATCCGTGATCAAGGTCGACGGTGTCTACTACCTCTACTACACGGGAGCGGACGGCGATCACGACTTCGTCAACGCCATCGGCCTCGCCACCAGCGAGGACGGCCGTACGTGGCGGCGTGCCGGCGGCGGGGAGCCGATCCTGCGGCCCGCGCGGGACGTCACGAGGGACAACACCTACGGGGCAGGTCAACCGGCCGTCGCCCATGTGGACGGGTGGTTCTACCTGGTCTTCACCGACACGACGGGCTTCGCGGCCGGATGGAACGGCGCGGGCCAGTTCGTGCTGCGTTCGACCGACCCGGCGTTCGGGTCCGGCGTCGAGGCGCTGGGTCCGGACGGGTTCGTGCCGGTCGAGGGCACCGAGCAGCTGCGCGCACACGCGGTGCTCGACGCCTTCAGCGTCGACCTCATGTGGGTGGATGTGCTGGACGCCTTCGCGGTGGCGCACCAGACGGCCGGCGGTACCTCGCTGACCTTCTTCGACAGGGACTTCAGCTCCACCCCGTACGAGCCGGTGGTCATCGAGGGACCGTGGCAGGAAGGGCCGGGACTGGTACGTACGCCGCAGGGTCATGCGCCGCGGGCCGGGCACGATCCGTGCGGGACGGTCCCGGTGGATGTCATCCGCGCGACCCGGGACGAGCGAGCCCCGACCGACCTCCGCCGGTTCGGGCTGGACATCACCGGAGTCGAGGGGTGCGGTGACCAGCGACGGGCGGGGCGAGTCCTGGACGGTTACGCGATGCCGTCCCCGGAGCGCACGATGGACCTGGTCGTCGACGGCGCGCTTGTGCGGGTGGAACGGCGCGCGGTCGCCGAGCAGCTGGCGGAGCGGGTGCTCGACGAGCGACCGGAACGGCTCGCGGAGCTACCGGTCGCCGCACGGCTGGATCCGGGTGCTCCGGTGCTGTACTCACCGAACGCCGGAAGGGGTGTGCTGCTCGACGACGGTCGGCTGTGGCCGTTGAGCACCGAGCAGGCCACGCGGCTGCGCGAGCTCAACGACTCGGCGGGCCGCACCATCGGTGACTCCCGGTGGTCGGCTTACCCGGAAGGCGCGTCCTTCCGCTGATCACGAGCGGCCCCGGCGGAGTCGTCGGAGTCGGACGAGTCGGCCGTGCCCGCGTGTCGGGTGCCCGCACGGTCCGGTGGGGCGAGCCTGCCACCGACGAGCAACCCGAGGCCCGCGGGCAGCAGCACCAGAAGCGCGACGAAAGCGGCGCCACTGGTGAGCGCGTCGCCGAGCGCGGAGACACCGGTCTGGTCGACGAAAAAGGCCCTGCCCGCGACGTCGAGGAAACCGGCGAGCACGGCGGCGAGCATGGCGGCCACCAACCAGGTGCGGCCGCGCCCCGGGCGGCGGAGCCAGCTGTCCACCGCCGCCCACCCGGCGGCGATGCCGATCAGCACGGCGAACGTCACCGAGGTCAGGACCGTCGTGTCGGTGGGCCGGAACACCGCGACCTTGGCGAGCGAGACGCTCGCAGCAGCATGGACGGCGGCGAGGACGAGCGCGCGTAACAACCAGCCAGGCACGCCTCCACTGTAAGTGCCGCGCCCGCCGGCCGGTGCCGGAGGTGGCGCAGTCCCGGTCGCGCGGGAGCAGCCGCGCAGCCGGGTGTCTCGGCCCGCCAGTAGGGTGGGAGCGGTGACCGAGTCGTATCCCCACAAGACACACACCCTGCGCCGGGCGTCGCTGCGCACGCGGATGGCGGAGCACGAGCTCGACGCGATGCTGATCACCGAGCCGCGCAACATCCGCTACCTCACCGGCTTCACCGGTTCGAACGCCGCGCTGCTCGTGCACGGCCGGGGCGAGGACCGCACCGTGTTCTGCACGGACGGTCGCTACGTACAGCAAGCCGGGCAGGAGGTCGGTGAGCTGACGACGGTCATCGAGCGCGCGTGCGCGGCCGCGCTCGTCCGGCGGGCCGCGGCCGAACCCGACGAGCACGGCCGCACCGGTTTCGAGAGCCGGCACGTCAGCGTCGCGGAGTTCGACGCCCTCACACAGCAGGCCGAAGCCATCGAGCTCCGCCGGACGACCGGTCTGGCAGAGCAGCTGCGCATCGTCAAGGACAGTGCCGAGGTCGACACGATCCGGACGGCGTGCGCTGCCGCGGACCGGGCGCTGACCGAGCTGCTCGAGCACGGCGAGATCAGGGCGGGCCGCACCGAGCGCCAGGTGGCGCGGGCGCTGGAGAACCGGATGCTGGACAACGGGGCGGCCGGACCGGCGTTCGAGACCATCGTGGCGACCGGGGCGAACTCGGCCGTGCCGCACCACCGTCCGACGGACGCGGAGCTCGCGGTCGGGGACCTGGTCAAGCTGGACTTCGGCGCGCGCATCGACGGCTACCACTCGGACATGACGCGGATGCTGGTGATCGGCTCACCGGCTGACTGGCAACGCGAGCTGTACCAACTGGTCCGTACCGCCCAGGCCGCCGGGTCCGGTGCCGCGGTGGCCGGCGCGCGGACGGCGGCGGTGGACGCCGCCGCTCGTGACGTGATCGACGGCGCGGGGCACGGCGAGGAGTTCGTGCACGGGCTCGGTCACGGTGTGGGCCTGGACGTGCACGAGGCGCCCCGGCTGGCCATGGAGGCCACCGGTACACTGGCCGCGGGAATGACGGTCACCGTCGAACCCGGTGTGTACCTACCCGGACGCGGTGGGGTCCGCATCGAGGACACTCTCGTGGTGCACGAGGGTGGCAACGAGATCCTGACGCTCTCCACCAAGGACCTGGTGACCGTGTCGTGAGTGACGCCGGGCTGCGAACTGCCCGCGTCACGCACGGCGACATCGCATACCGCACAGGAGACCGAAACCAGTGGCGACCACGAACGACCTGAAGAACGGACTTGTCCTCAACCTCGACGGCCAGCTGTGGTCCGTCGTCAACTTCCAGCACGTCAAGCCGGGCAAGGGCGGCGCGTTCGTCCGCACGACGCTGAAGAACGTGATGACCGGCAAGGTCGTGGACAAGACGTTCAACGCGGGGGTGAAGGTCGATACGGCGACGGTGGACCGTCGCACCATGACCTATCTCTACAACGACGGCGCGGACTACGTGTTCATGGACGGCACCACCTTCGAGCAGGTCCCGATCGCACCCGAGACCGTGGGGGACGCCGCACGCTTCATGCTGGAGAACTCCGAGGTACAGGTGTCCTTCCACGAGAACAACCCGCTGTTCGTGGAACTGCCGACCTCGGTCGAGCTGGTCATTCAGCACACCGATCCCGGGGTGCAGGGCGATCGCTCGACCGGTGGCTCCAAGCCCGCGATCTTGGAGACCGGAGCCGAGGTGCAGGTGCCGCTCTTCCTGGAGACCGGAGAGAAGATCAAGATCGACAGCCGGGACGGCCGGTACCTCGGCCGTTCCAGCAACTGATGCCGCCTTCCCGGCGTTTCCACCATGCCGATGCCGAGAGCGATCCGCGTGCTCGGCGAGCCCTGCCAGCGACGGTCGTAGCGGATGAGGACCTATGAGCACCGACTCCACCTCGAAACGTGCGCCGTTCGGACGGCACGCTGCCCGGTTACGGGCCGTCGAGCTGTTCTACGAAGCGGAGCAGCGCGACACCGACGCGGTCACGTTGGCCTCGGGCCGGGTCGGCTCGCTCGACGTCGAACCCATCGGCGACTACACGATCTCGCTCGTGGAAGGTGTCGGTGCACACCGGCAGCGCATCGATGAGGTGCTCGCCGAGCACGCGCACGGCTGGTCGCTCGAGCGGATGCCCGCGGTGGACCGCGCTGTGCTGCGCATCGGCATCTACGAGATGCTGTGGATGAGCGACGTACCGGATGCCGTGGCGATCGACGAGGCCGTCGGCCTCGCCAAGGAGCTGTCGACCGAGGATTCGCCCCGGTTCGTCAACGGCGTGCTTGGCCGCATCGCCACGATCGCGGACCGACTGCGCGCGGTCCTGTAGGACCGCCGGTCGGTCACGGAGCTCGTTCCGCCGGCCGCGCGCGACCGCGTCGCCGGGGCCTGGCATGGTGCGGTGGCGCAGTCCCTCGGTAGGCGCCCCACGTCCGCGATCGCGGGGCTTCGCCGGGTGCGCCTCGGGCGCGGCACCGTGCCCGGCGACGTGCCCGGGAACAGGCTCTCAGATGTCATCCTTGGCGGGCCGAGCCTCAGGGGGTAGTACACCCCAGTCGATGAGCTGCTCGGTGAGCTCTCCCGGGGTCATGTCATAGATGATGGCCAGGGATCGCAGGTCCTCGGTACGGATGGACAGCACCTTGCCGTTGTAGTCGCCACGTTGACTCTGGATCGTCGCGGCATAGCGAGCGAGCGGCCCCACCTTCTCGGCAGGAAGTTGCTGCAGCCGTTCCAGGTTGATAACGATCTTCGTGGCGGGCTCCGCACCGGAGGGCACGCGCCCCTCCGGGAGGAGTTCCACTACCGGAACGCCGTAGAAGTCGGCAAGTTCGGCGAGTTTCTGGACCGTGACCGCACGGTCGCCGCGCTCGTACGAGCCGACGACAACCGCCTTCCACCGTCCGCCGGACTTCTGCTCGACCCCGTGCAGGGACAGGCCCTGCTGCTGTCGGATACCTCGGAGCTTGGCCCCGAGCGCTGTGGCGTAATCGCCCATCTGGTCACATCTCCGTTTCGTGTGCCCCGTCACGCGGTGTCGGCCGGCGGGGACTCAGTGAGTCGAATACTCAGCGTAATGGTTACCTGTTGTCGTCAACAGGTCAACCCGATCTAGTGGCGGAATTGGTCCAAACTCGTGCCACCACCCGGTCGATTGAACAGTGCGTACTGCTACAGTCAGTGGGATTCCGCAGGGGTTGATCCTTTAACGGACCGTCCAGCGAGGCGGAGAAGGAGACAATCGTGGCACCGCACACACGCGGTGCGGGCGAGACGGCCGGGCAGCGTGAGCTGCTGACGGCCGACGACGTCGCGCGCACCATCGCCAGGATGGCCCACCAGGTCATCGAGAAGACCGCACTCGGTTCCGAGGCGGCATCGCCGGTGGTGTTGCTGGGGATTCCCACCCGAGGCGCGACGCTCGCGGCCCGCCTCGCCGAACGTATCCGCACCTTCTCCGGCATCGATGTCCCGTACGGCACGCTCGACATCACCCTCTACCGCGATGATCTGCGGCACCATCCGACGAGGCCGCTCGAACACATGGAAATGCCCGGGGAGGGAGTCGACGACCGGGTCGTGATCCTCGTCGACGACGTGCTGTTCTCCGGCCGCAGCGTGCGGGCGGCGCTGGATGCGTTACGTGAGCACGGCCGCCCCCGCGCCGTGCAGCTCGCGGTCCTCGTGGACCGGGGCCACCGGGAGCTGCCGATCCGCGCCGACTACGTCGGCAAGAACATGCCGACGGCGCGGGACGAGGACGTCGCCGTCCAGCTCGACGAGGTCGACGGCAGGGATGCCGTGCTGCTCAACCAGGCGCGTACGGGCAGCGAGGATGCCGCCGCTGCCGGTCAGGAGCGCCACGAGAGTGAAGGGGACCGGACGTGAGACATCTGCTTGGCACCGACGGTCTGGCCCCGGAAGTGGCGACTCAGGTGCTGGACAGCGCCGAGACGATGAAGCAAACCCTGCTCGGCAGGGAAGTGCGCAAGCTGCCGACGCTGCGCGGCCGCACCGTGATCACGGTGTTCTACGAGAACTCCACCCGCACGCGGGTGTCGTTCGAGCTTGCCGGTAAGTGGATGAGCGCGGACGTGGTCAATGTCTCGGCAGGAGGCTCCTCGGCCGGCAAGGGGGAGTCCCTCCGGGACACGGCATTGACCTTGTCGGCTGCCGGTGCCGACTGCGTGGTGTTGCGGCACCCGGCCTCCGGCGCGGCCCATCGCCTCGCCGGCTGGCTGGAAGGCACGGGAACCGCGGTGGTCAACGCCGGTGACGGCATGCACGAGCACCCCACCCAGGCACTGCTGGACGCGGCGACCCTGCGGGAGCGGCTCGGCGACGTCGCGGGCAGGCGCGTGGCGATCGTGGGCGATGTGCTGCACAGCAGGGTGGCACGCTCGAACGTGCACCTGCTCGCGGCGCTGGGGGCCGAGGTCGTGGTGGTGGCGCCGCCGACGCTGCTCCCGGCGGGCATCGACAGCTGGCCGGTGACCGTGTCGCACTCCATCGATGCCGAGCTGCCCACGGTGGACGCCGTGATGATGTTGCGCGTGCAGGCCGAACGCATGCACGGCGCGTTCTTCCCTTCGGCACGGGAGTACTCCGTCGGTTTCGGCCTGAACGAGGCCCGCGCCGCGCTGCTGCCCGAGCACGCCGTGGTGTTGCACCCCGGCCCGATGCTGCGCGGTATGGAGATCGCGGCGCCGGTGGCCGATGCGCCGAGCTCGGCGATCACCGAGCAGGTGCGCAACGGCGTTCATGTACGGATGGCGATCCTCTACCACCTGCTGGCGGCGGGAGCCGAGGAGGGACAACAGTGACCGAGCAGGACGCCGGCGGCGCGCGCGACCACGGGAGCGTGCTGATCACCAACGCCGTACCGTACGGCGAGGGCGATCCGGTGGACGTGCGCACCGTGAACGGGGTCATCGCCGAGATCGGTCCGGCCGGGTCGGTACGCGACCCCGGCGACGGCACCGACGTGCTGGACGCGGCGGGCGGCGTACTGCTGCCCGGGTTCGTCGACCTGCACACCCACCTGCGTGAACCGGGCCGGGAGGATGCCGAGACGGTGCGCAGCGGCGCGACTGCCGCGGCGCTCGGTGGTTACACCGCGGTGTTCGCGATGGCCAACACCGATCCTGTCGCGGACAACGCGCTGGTCACCGAGCACGTTTGGCGAGCGGGCCGGCAGGTCGGGCTGGTCGACGTTCATCCGGTCGGCGCTGTCACGGTGGGGCTGGACGGCGCGAAGCTGGCCGAGCTCGGCACGATGGCCGACTCGGCGGCGGCGGTTCGGATCTTCTCCGACGACGGGCGCTGTGTGGACGACCCGCTGATCATGCGTAGGGCACTGGAGTACTCCAGGGCGCTGGACGCGGTGATCGCCCAGCACGCCGAGGAACCCCGGCTGACCGCCGGTGCCCAGGCGCATGAAGGGGAGCGGGCCGCGAGGCTGGGCCTGACGGGGTGGCCGTCCTCCGCGGAAGAGTCGATCGTCGCGAGGGACTGCATCCTGGCCGCGCACGCCGGGGCACGCCTGCACGTCTGCCACGTGTCCACGGAGGGCACCACCGATGTGTTGCGCTGGGCCAAGCCGCGTCATCCCGGCGGGCCCGCCGCGATCTCCGCGGAGGTCACCCCGCACCACCTGCTCCTCACCGACGAGCGGCTGACCGGTTACGATCCGGTGAACAAGGTCAACCCGCCACTGCGGACCTCATCGGATGCCGAGGCGCTCGCCGGTGCGCTGGCCGAGGGTGTGATCGACTGCGTGGCCACCGACCACGCACCGCATGCGGTGCAGGACAAGGACACCGAGTGGGCCGCGGCGCGACCGGGCATGTTGGGCCTGCAGACGGCGCTGTCGGTAGTGGTTCGCACGATGCTGCGGCCGGGCCTGCTCGACTGGCGGGGCGTGGCCAGGGTGATGAGCGAGCGACCGGCCGAGATCGCACGGCTACCCGACCAGGGCAGGCCGATCGAGGTCGGTGAGCCGGCCAACCTGGCGGTCGTCGACCAGGATGCGGAGTGGACCGTGCGCGGCGCGGAACTCGCGAGCATCGCGAGCAACACCCCGTACGAGGGCATGCGGTTGCCCGCCAGGGTGCGGGCGACCGTGCTGCGTGGTCGGGTGACCGCACGGGACACGGCGACGAGCCCAACCGAAGGATGAATGGAACGAGACCGATGGAACGGTTCCTGCTGAGCATGCTGATGCTCGCGGTATTCCTGCTGCTCGCGGCAGGTATGTGGTGGGGATGGCGGCGCAAGGCGCGCGAGGACGGTTCGCGGTACGCGCCGTTCCCCGAGGTGCCGGAGCAGCTCGACGCGGGCGCCGCGCGGGACTCCGTTGCCGGCGTCTACGTCGCCACCACCAGCGCGGGGCACTGGCAGGACAGGATCGTGGCGCGCGGGGTGGGGATGCGCAGCGCGGCGACCCTGCGGAGATACACCGCGGGGGTCGTCGTGGCGCGCACCGGCGCGCCGTCGTTCTTCATCCCGAGCGAGTCCCTCGTGGACGCGCGCACGTCGAAGGGGATGGCGGGCAAGGTCATGGGGGTGGACGGGTTACTGGTGATCACCTGGCGGCTGGGTGACGAGCTCGTCGACACAGGTTTCCGTGCCGACGACAAGTCGGTGTACGCGCGCTGGATACACGCACTGCGGGCCGCCGCGCCGGAACGGGCCGCGTGGCTCACCGAGGACACACATCAGCAGCGATCGATCGAAGGGCGTGCGCAGGAGAAGTGAGTAGACAGACTTTCCGGGTGAACACCGGCGGAGGCACTCCGGCCGCGCTGGTGCTTGAGGACGGGTCGGTGTTTCGCGGCCTCGGCTACGGAGCAACGGGGCGGACGTTCGGCGAGGTCGTGTTCTGTACGGGCATGACCGGTTACCAGGAGACCTTGACGGACCCGTCCTACCACAAGCAGATCGTGGTGCAGACGGCTCCGCAGATCGGCAACACCGGGTGGAACGACGAGGACGACGAGTCGTCCCGGATCTGGGTGGCGGGCTACGCCGTGCGCGACCCCGCGCGTGTGCCGTCGAACTGGCGCTCGGCCAGGTCCCTGGAGACCGAGCTGGAGCGGCGCGGTGTCGTGGGGATCGCACAGCTCGACACCCGCACCCTGACCAGGCATATCCGCGAGCACGGGGCGATGCGCGCGGGGGTGTTCTCCGGCGCGGAGGTCGGCACCACCGAGCAGATGCTCGCCAGGGTGGCCGAGTCGCCCGCGATGACGGGTGCGGATCTCGCAGGCGAGGTCACCACCGCCGAGCCGTACGTGGTGCGCCCCGACGGGCCGGTGCGTTACCGGGTCGCGGCGGTGGATATGGGGATCAAGAGCAACACACCGCGGATGATGGCGCGGCGCGGTATCGAGGTGCACGTGCTGCCCGCAACGGCAACCCTGGACGAGGTGCTCGCTGTGGAGCCGCACGGGGTGTTCCTGTCCAACGGTCCCGGCGACCCGGCGACCACGACACACGTGACCGAGCTGACGCGTCACGTGCTTCAGCGGCAGGTGCCGCTGTTCGGTATCTGCTTCGGCAACCAGATCCTCGGTAGGGCGCTCGGGCTGGGTACCTACAAGATGCGCTACGGCCACCGGGGGATGAACATCCCGGTGATGGACACCGCGACACGCAGGATCGCGATCACAGCGCAGAACCACGGGTTCGCGCTCGAGGGCGAACCGGGCGCGCGGTTCGACTCACCGTACGGCGCGGCAACGGTCAGTCACTACTGTCCCAATGACGGCACCGTGGAGGGCGTGCGCTGCCTGGATGTGCCCGCGTTCTCGGTGCAGTACCACCCCGAGGCGGCCGCGGGCCCGCACGACGCCGCCGTGCTTTTCGACGAGTTCGTGTCCTTGATGGAGGGAGCGTCCTGATGCCGATGAACGCGTTTGGCGCGCTCGTGGAGGTAAAAGCCTGATGCCGAATGGATTTGGGTCGCTCGTGGAGGTCATAGCCTGATGCCGAAAAGAACGGACCTTTCGCACGTTCTGGTGATCGGCTCGGGGCCGATCGTGATCGGGCAGGCTGCCGAGTTCGACTACTCCGGCACGCAGGCATGCCGCGTGCTGCGCGAGGAAGGCCTGCGGGTCAGCCTGGTCAACTCCAACCCCGCCACGATCATGACCGACCCCGAGTTCGCCGACTCGACCTATATCGAGCCGGTGACCCCGGAGTTCCTCGAGCAGGTCATCGCGGCCGAACGGCCGGACGCGCTGCTGGCGACACTTGGTGGGCAGACCGCGCTCAACGCCGCTGTCGAGCTCGACCGCAGCGGCGTGCTCGACAAGTACGGCGTGGAGCTGATCGGCGCCGACATCGAGGCGATCCAGCGCGGGGAGGACCGCCAGAAGTTCAAGGACATCGTGCGCCAGGCCGGGGGAGACGTGCCCCGCAGCGCCGTGTGCTGGACGATGGACGAGGTCCGGGACTGTGTCGCCGAGCTCGGCCTGCCCGTGGTGATCCGTCCGGCGTTCACCATGGGTGGGCGTGGCTCCGGGATGGCGCACACCCGGGAGGATCTGGAGCGGATGGCGGCCTACGGGCTGTCCGAGAGCCCGGTGTCCGAGGTGCTCGTCGAGGAGAGCGTGCTCGGCTGGAAGGAGTACGAGCTCGAGCTCATGCGTGACCACCGCGACAACGTGGTGGTGGTGTGCTCCATCGAGAACGTCGACGCCATGGGCGTGCACACGGGCGACTCGGTGACGGTCGCGCCGTCGATGACACTGACCGATCGCGAGTACCAGAACATGCGCGATGTCGGTATCGACGTGCTGCGCGAGGTCGGGGTGGACACCGGAGGCTGTAACATCCAGTTCGCCATCCACCCCGAGACCGGCCGCATGGTCGTCATCGAGATGAACCCGAGGGTGTCGCGCTCGTCGGCACTGGCGTCGAAGGCGACCGGGTTCCCGATCGCCAAGATCGCCGCCAAGCTGGCGATCGGGTACAGCCTGGACGAGATCCCCAACGACATCACCGGTGAGACCCCGGCGAGTTTCGAACCGACCCTGGACTACGTGGTCGTCAAGGTGCCGCGGTTCGCGTTCGAGAAGTTCCCCGGAGCCGACCCGGCACTGACGACGACGATGAAGAGCGTCGGTGAGGCCATGTCGGTCGGCAGGAGCTTCACCGAAGCGCTCGGCAAGGCGCTGCGCTCCACCGAGACCCGCGCGCTGGGGTTCTGGACGCAACCGGACCCGGAGGGGGTCACGCTCGCGGACACCCTCGAAGCGCTGCGTACCCCGCACGACGGGCGGCTCTACACCGTGGAACGCGCGCTGCGCTGGGGCGCGACGATCGAGCAGGTGTGCGAGGCGAGCTGGATCGACCCGTGGTTCGTCGACCAGATCCAATCGCTCGTCGAGCTGCGCGAGGAGATCACCGAGGCGCCCGTGCTCGACGAGGCCTTGCTGCTCGGAGCGAAGCGATTCGGGGTATCCGACCGCCAGATCGCCGCCCTGCGGCCCGAGCTGGCAGGTGAGGACGGTGTGCGGGCGCTGCGGCACCGGCTCGGGGTGCGCCCGGTGTTCAAGACGGTGGATACCTGCGCCGCGGAGTTCGCGGCCCGTACCCCGTATCACTACTCCGCCTACGAGAGCGATCCGGCCGCGGAGTCCGAGGTGATCGCCCAGCACGACAAGCCGAAGGCGTTGATCCTCGGCTCCGGGCCCAACCGGATCGGGCAGGGCATCGAGTTCGACTACTCCTGCGTGCACGCCACGCTCGCGCTGCGCGAGGCCGGGTACGAGACGGTGATGATCAACTGCAACCCGGAGACGGTTTCCACCGACTACGACACCTCGGACCGGCTGTACTTCGAGCCGCTGACCTTCGAGGACGTGCTCGAGGTGGTGCACGCCGAGCAGGAGTCGGGCACTCTCGCCGCGGTGATCGTGCAACTCGGTGGGCAGACGCCGTTGAGCCTGTCCAAGCGGCTCGCCGATGCGGGGGTGCCGGTGGTCGGTACGTCACCGGACGCGATTCACCTGGCCGAGGAGCGGGGCGCGTTCGGTGAGGTGCTCGAGGCCGCTGGGCTGCCCGCCCCGAAGTACGGGACGGCGACATCCTTCGAGGGCGCGCAGCGCATCGCCGACGACGTCGGCTACCCGGTGCTGGTGCGACCGTCCTACGTACTCGGCGGCCGGGGAATGGAGATCGTCTACGACGCGGCGCACCTCGCCTCGTACATCTCAAGGGCCACCGAGGTCAGCCCCGAGTACCCGGTGCTGGTCGACCGCTTCCTCGACGACGCGATCGAGATCGATGTCGACGCCCTCTACGACGGGGAGGAGCTGTACCTCGGCGGGGTGATGGAGCACATCGAGGAGGCTGGTGTGCACTCCGGCGACTCCTCCTGCGCGCTGCCGCCGATCACGCTCGGCCGCGCGGACCTGGAACGCGTGCGCGCATCGACCGAGGCGATCGCCAAGGGCGTCGGGGTACGCGGGTTGCTGAACGTGCAGTACGCCCTCGCGGGGGACGTGTTGTACGTGCTGGAGGCCAACCCCAGGGCCTCCCGTACGGCCCCGTTCGTGTCGAAGGCCACGGGTGTCCCGCTCGCCAAGGCCGCCGCGCTGATCATGACCGGTTCGTCGGTCGCGGACCTGCGTGCCTCCGGAGTGCTCCGTGCGTGGGGCGACGGTGGCACGCTGCCCGCGGACGCCCCGATCGCGGTCAAGGAGGCCGTGCTGCCGTTCCACCGCTTCCGCACCCCGGAGGGCCACGGCGTCGACTCGCTCCTCGGCCCGGAGATGAAGTCCACGGGCGAGGTGATGGGCGTGGACGCGGCGTTCGGAATGGCCTTCGCCAAGTCGCAGGTCGCCGCGTACGGTCCGTTGCCGACCTCCGGGACGGTGTTCGTCTCGGTGGCCAACCGGGACAAGCGGGCACTGATCTTCCCGGTCAAACGGCTCGCGGACCTGGGCTTCGAGGTGCTCGCGACCTCGGGGACCGCGGAGGTGCTGCGCCGTAACGGGGTGCCTTGCACGGTGGTGCGTAAGTACTCGACCCCGGAGGGTGAGCACCCGGCAGCCGCCGCGGACGGTTCGGAGGAGGAAGCCCCGAACATCGTGGAGATCATCCTCGACGGCGGTGTGGATATGATCATCAACACGCCGTACGGCAACAGCGGCCCGCGTATCGACGGCTACGAGATCCGTACCGCAGCGGTGTCCAGGGACGTGCCGTGCATCACCACGGTGCAGGGCGCGGGAGCCGCCGTGCACGGCATCGAGGCATCGATCCGGGGTGACATCGGGGTGCAGTCCCTGCAGCGGCTCCAGGCCGCGATGGCTGCGTCGGCAGAGTCGGCGGCGGCAGCAGCGGGGGTAGCCGCGCCTGCCGCGAGAGGGCGGCAGGCGTGAGGTTCGGCGCGCGGCTGGCGGATGCCGTGCGCCGCAGGGGCCCCCTCTGCGTCGGTATCGACCCGCATCCCGAGCTGCTCGCCGCGTGGGGCCTACCCGCCGACGTCACGGGGCTGGACCGGTTCACGGCCACCTGCGTCGATGCGTTCGGCGACCAGGTCGCGGTGGTCAAGCCGCAGTCGGCGTTCTTCGAGGCCTACGGTGCGCAGGGCGTCGCGGTGTTGGAGCGTGCGATCGACGGGTGCGCGCGACGGGGCGCGCTCGTCGTGCTGGACGCCAAGCGGGGCGACATCGGCTCCACGATGGCCGCCTACGCGCGCGCGTACCTCGCGGACGGCTCGCCGCTCGCGGTCGATGCGGTGACGCTGTCGCCCTACCTGGGCTTCGGGGCGTTGCAGCCCGCGTTCGAGCTGGCCGGGAGTACCGGACGCGGGGTGTTCGTGCTTGCCCGCACCTCCAACAAGGAGGGAAGCGAGATGCAGGCGGCCCTGGTCGGCGGGCGTAGCGTAGCGCAGCTGGTCGTCGACGCCGCTGCCGGGCACAACGCTGGCGCGCAGCCGTACGGCGATGTCGGGGTGGTGGTCGGGGCGAACCGTACCGGCACCGACGTCGACCTGAGTGACCTCAACGGCCCGGTGCTGGCTCCCGGGCTCGGTGCGCAGGGAGCGACCGCGCAGCAGCTGCGGGCCGCGTTCGGCGCGGGCCTGCACGGGGTCGTTCCCGTCTCGGCCAGGGACGTACTCGCCTACGGCCCCGATGTGGGTGCGCTGCGTGACCGGGTTGCTACGGTGCAGCACAGCCTTGGCGTCGCCGACACCCCGTGACACCCCGTTCCGGCGTCGCTGTGAGAAGCTTTTGAGGCCGCACAGAGGAAAATCCTGGCGAATAGGCGGACCCGCATTGTGATTACGCGGCAAGGATGGGTACCGTCTCGACGACGAATCGAACAGATGCGTATCGGAGGAAATCGTGGCACTTCCCCAGCTGACCGAGGAACAGCGTGCTGCTGCGCTGGAGAAGGCTGCTGCCGCTCGCCGCGCACGCGCTGAGCTGAAAGAGCGGCTGAAGCGCGGCGGCACCACCCTCGCCGATGTGCTCAAGCAGGCCGACGAGGACGAGACCCTTGGCAAGATGAAGGTCTCGGCGCTGCTCGAGTCACTTCCCGGCGTGGGCAAAGTTCGTGCGCAGCAGACCATGGAGAAGCTGGATATCGCACCCAGCCGTCGGCTGCGTGGCCTCGGTGAGCGGCAACGGAAGGCGCTCCTCGCCGAGTTCAGTGACGAGTGATAGCGGTAGGCGAGTCCGGTGGTGAGCCGGGGCCGGGCGGGGCAGCCCGGGCCCGGCTCACGGTCGTATCCGGGCCCTCGGGGGTCGGCAAGTCCAGTGTGCTCGCCGAGCTGCGGAGGCTCGAGCCCGACGTCTTCTTCAGCGTGTCGGTGACCACGCGACCGCCGAGGGAAGGCGAGGTGGACGGGTACCACTACCACTTCGTCGACCGCCCCGCCTTCGAGGCGATGATCGAGGAGGGAGCGTTCCTCGAGCACGCCGAATTCGCGGGCAACTGCTACGGGACACCGCGACGGCCGGTGGAGGAGGCTCTCGCCGAGGGCAGGCCGGCGGTGCTGGAGATCGAGATCCAGGGCGCGAGGCAGGTACGTGCCGCGATGCCGGAAGCCCGGCTGGTGATGCTGGTGCCACCGAGCTGGGAGGATCTCGTCGGTCGCCTCACCGGGAGGGGCACCGAGGCGACCGACGCGCTGCGCAGCAGGTTGACCGTTGCCGCAGAGGAGCTGTCCGCGGCCGAGGAGTTCGATTCCTGCGTTGTCAACACCGACGTGCGCAGCGCTGCCGAGGAGTTGCTAACCTTGGTGTCCGGCAGGGCCGTGAGCTGAACCGGCGCGCGCCGGCATTCCACCCACCCAGCACAGCATCGACCCCAGTTACAGGAGCATCGCGAGTGAGCACCACGCTTGGTCTTCATGGTGACAGGCTCGAGGGCATCACCAACCCGCCGATCGACGACCTGCTGGAGCGGGTCAGCTCGAAGTACGCGCTGGCGATCTTCGCCGCGAAGCGCGCCAGGCAGATCAATGACTACTACGCCCAGCTCGGTGAGGGCCTGCTCGAGTACGTCGGGCCGCTGGTCGACCCGGGTACGCGGGAGAAGCCGCTGTCGATCGCGCTCCGGGAGATCCACTCCGGCCTGCTCGAGCACGCAGAGGGCGAGTGACCCGGCCGGTCCGGGCAATGTCGAGGGCACCCACACGGGTGCTCGTGAGGTCAGCAACCGCGGACACCGGGGAACGCAGGCACGCGGGCCGGTGTCGGCGTCCGCCGGCGACGGGGCAGTGGACGATCCGGTGAACAACGACGAGACGGCGAGGGCACCCCGTGTGGTGCTCGGCGTAGGCGCGGGTATCGCCGCGTACAAGGCGTGCGAGGTGGTTCGCGGGCTGACCGAGTCCGGGCACGATGTGCGGGTGGTTCCCACCCGCTCGGCGCTGGAGTTCGTCGGTGCGGCGACCTTCGAGGCGCTCTCCGGCAACCCGGTGCACAGTGGGGTGTTCTCGAACGTGCCCGAGGTCGAGCACGTGCGTATCGGCCAGGAGGCCGATCTGGTCGTCGTCGCGCCTGCGACGGCCGACCTGCTGGCCAAGGCGGCACACGGGCAGGCCGACGACCTGCTGACGAATACCCTGCTGACGGCGCGCTGCCCGGTGGCCTTCTTCCCGGCGATGCACACCGAGATGTGGGAGCACGCCGCCACCCGGTCCAACGTGGCGACGTTGCGGAGCCGGGGCGCCGTCGTCCCCGATCCCGATTCGGGCAGGCTCACCGGCGTGGACTCGGGCAAGGGCCGGATGGCCGACCCAGCGGAGATCACTGATCTCGCGCGGCTGCTCATCGATGAGCCGCGGGCATTGCCACGGGACCTGGAAGGGGTTCACGTGGTCGTCTCGGCAGGCGGGACCCGCGAGCCGCTCGACCCGGTGCGGTACCTGGGCAACCGCTCCTCCGGCAGGCAGGGCTACGCGCTGGCCAGGGTGGCCGCGGCGCGCGGAGCCCGGGTGACGTTGATCTCCGCGCACACCATGTCGTTGCCGGTGCCTGCGGGTGTCACGGTCGTGAACGTCTCGACGGCGGCCGAGTTGCGCGCGGCCGTGCACGAGGCAGCTCCCTCGGCCGAGGTGGTCGTGATGGCGGCGGCAGTGGCCGACTTCCGGCCCGCGGCGCTGCTCGAACACAAGATCAAGAAGACCGAGGGCGCACCTGATCCCGTCGTGCTGGACCGCAACGCCGACGTGCTGGCCGAGCTCGTCGAGAACCGGCGCGGTGACCAGGTCATCGTCGGGTTCGCCGCCGAGACCGGGGACCGCGGTAGCGACGTGCTGCAGTACGGCAGGACGAAGCTGCGCCGCAAGGGCAGCGATCTTCTGGTGGTCAACGCTGTCGGGGACGGCCGGGCCTTCGAGGTCGAGGAGAACTCGGGGTGGCTGCTGGCCGCCGACGGGGCAGAGACCGCGATACCGTTCGGTTCGAAGTCGCAGCTGGCTGCCGCACTGTGGGACTCCGTAAGCGAGCTCGTCGGCAGGGCGCACGCGTAGCGCGGCACGACGCGCGCGGGCCCGGCCACACCGCAGGCCGGGAACGGGGAAGTCGCTGTATACCTCGAACTCCGGTCCGGTGGACCGGCACCGTCCGGATGGCCCGCGCGATCGGCCCGCGTCGGCTACGCTGGGTCGCAGAGCCTGTTGCGGCGAGCGCTCGGCTGTCGGGTGGTGTACCGCTCGAGAAGATCTCGGGTAACCGGCTCCGCGTACAGCGGCCCGTCGAGACGAGGCAGGTAGCCGTGAGTGAGTCCATCCGGAGGCTGTTCACCTCGGAGTCGGTGACCGAGGGGCATCCCGACAAGATCTGCGACGCGATCAGCGACACCATCCTGGACGCGATGCTCGCTGCGGACCCGGACAGCAGGGTGGCTGTGGAGACCGTGGTGACCACCGGGCAGGTGCACGTCGTGGGGGAAGTGTCGACGCGAGCGTACGTGGACATCCCCACGCTCGTGCGCGGGCTCGTCAACGACATAGGTTACGACTCGTCGAGCAAGGGCTTCGACGGTGACTCGTGCGGGGTCAGCATCGCCATCGGGGCGCAGTCTCCGGACATCGCGCAGGGCGTGGACACCTCCTACGAGGTCCGGTCGAACGGCGCGGACACGTCCGCGGAGCGCCGGGCCAGGCAAGGTGCCGGCGACCAGGGGCTGATGTTCGGTTACGCGTGTACCGACACTCCCGAGCTGATGCCGATGCCCATCGCGCTCGCGCACCGGCTGTCCCGGCGCCTGGCCGCGGTGCGCAAGGACGGCACGTTGCCGTACCTGCGACCGGACGGCAAGACCCAGGTCACCATCGAGTACGAGGGGGACCGCCCGGTACGTCTGGACACCGTGGTCGTGTCCACCCAGCACGCCGAGGGAGCCGACCTGGAGCACCTGGTCGCGCCGCAGGTGACCGAGCGAGTGGTCAAACCGGTGATCGCCGACCTCGGGATGGACAGCGGGGATGCCCGGCTGCTGATCAACCCCACGGGACGGTTCGTGCTGGGCGGGCCGATGGCCGACGCCGGACTGACGGGCCGCAAGATCATCGTCGATACCTACGGAGGCATGGCGCGGCACGGGGGCGGCGCGTTCTCCGGCAAGGATCCGTCGAAAGTGGACCGCTCCGGCAGCTACGCGATGCGGTGGGTGGCCAAGAACGTCGTCGCCGCCGGGTTGGCCGCACGAGCGGAGATACAGGTGGCGTACGCGATCGGCAAGGCCGAGCCGGTCGGGCTGTTCGTCGAGACGTTCGGTACCGAGACGGTCGAACCGCGCGCGATCCAGCGCGCCATCTCCGAGGTGTTCGACCTGCGGCCCGGATCGATGGTCGAGGCGCTCGACCTGCTTCGCCCGATCTACGCGAGCACCGCAGCCTACGGTCACTTCGGACGGCCCGATCTGGATCTTCCCTGGGAACGAACGGATCGCGTGGAGGACCTGCGGCGCGCGGTTACCGGCTAACCGCGCGGGGCGAGCCGAAGGCCTCCTCCGGTGCGTATGTGGTACCCGAGGAGTCCCTCGGCTCGTTCTGTGCGTCGAGATGCGTCGAGGTGCGTCGAGATGCCGGGAACCGAGGTGGGTGCTCGTTCTGGTAGGGAGATCAATCATGGGCACATCGAGTGGCGTGCGGAAGGGGCAGCGGCGACCGGCGGAGACCGCGCCGGTCGCGCGCGTCTACGTCGACGTGCCACTGGCACACCTCGACCGGACCTTCGACTACCTCGTGCCGCACACGCTGGAGGACAGCGCGCAACCCGGTTGCCGGGTGCGCGTTCGCTTCGCGGGCCAGCTGGTGGACGGCTACGTGGCCGAGCGCGCGGGCAGCAGCGAGCACACCGGCCGGCTGGCCTACCTGGAACGGGTGGTCTCCGACGAGCCGGTACTGACACCGGAGCTGGCCCGGCTCGCCCGCGCGGTGGCCGATCGCTACGCGGGAACGATGGCCGACGTGCTGCGGCTGGCGATCCCGCCGCGCCACGCGCGCGTCGAGCGGGAGACGCCTCCGGAACGCGCCGAGCCGCCCCCGGCGCCGAGCACCGAGGGATGGCGACGTTACACGCACGGTAGCGCGCTGGTGGCCGCGCTGGCAGCAGGCAAGCGCGCGCACGCGGTGTGGCAGGCGCTCCCCGGGGAGGACTGGCCCGCGCGCCTTGCCGAGCTGGCCGGCAGCACGGCGGCCGCAGGCCGGTCCACGCTGATCGTCGTTCCCGATCACCGTGACCTCGCGAGGGTGCGCGCACGGTGTGCGGAGCTTGCCGGTCAGGCGGCCGTCGTGGCGTTGTCCGCCGATCTCGGCCCCGCGGAGCGCTACCGCCGGTGGTTGCGTGTGCGCAGGGGACACGCGCGCATCGTGGTCGGCACGCGCGCCGCGATGTTCGCGCCGGTCACCGAGCCGGGTGCCTTCGTCGTCTGGGACGACGGGGACGACCTGCACGCAGAACGCCGTGCACCGTACCCGCACGTACGGGACGTGCTGATCCAGCGGGCACACGCCAGCGGCGCGGGCATGGTCGTGGCAGGGTTCGCGCGCACGGCCGAGGCCCAGTTGCTCGTGGAGTCCGAGTGGGCGCGGCCGGTGCTCGCGGCACGCGAGCGGGTACGGGCGAGTGCGCCCCGCACGATCGGTACCGGTGACGAGTTCGAGCTGGCACGCGACCCCGCGGCCGGAGCGGCTCGCCTGCCCGCGGCAGCCTTCGACGCGGCAAGGACGGCTCTGGCGGCCGGGACGCCCGTGCTCGTCCAGGTGCCGCGCTCCGGGTACGTGCCCGCGCTCGCGTGCGCGCGCTGCCGCCACCCGGCGCGCTGCAGGAGCTGCGCCGGCCCGCTCGCGGTGCCCGGCGGTACCGCCGAGACGGCGCCCACGTCCGCGCACTGCAGCTGGTGCGGCGCGATCGAGTCCAACTTCTCCTGCCCGACCTGCGGTCCGTCCGGGATGCGCGCGGTGGTCGTCGGTGCAAGGCGCACGGCAGAGGAGCTGGGGCGGGCGTTTCCCGGCAAGCCCGTTCGCACGTCCGGCGGCTCCGAGGTGCTCGACGTCGTCCCCGGCGAACCGGCGGTTGTGGTCTGCACGCCTGGTGCCGAGCCGGTCGCACACGGGGGTTACGGCGCCGCGTTGCTGCTGGACGGCTGGGCACTGCTGAGCCGCCAGGACCTGCGCGCGGGCGAGGAGACCGTCCGGCGCTGGATGTCCGCGGCAGCGCTGGTGCGTTCCGCGGGCGACGGCGGCCGGGTGGTTGTCGGTGCCGACGCCGCGCTTGCCCAGGTGCAGGCGATGGTGCGGTGGGATCCCGCGGGGTACGCCGAGCGTGAGCTCGCCGAGCGCGCCGAGCTGGGCTTTCCCCCTGCCGTGCGGATGGCGAGCGTGCAGGCGCGCGCCGACGTACTCGCGGATCTGCTGCTCGAGCTGCCGTTGCCCGACTCGGCCGAGGTGCTCGGTCCCGTCCCGGTCACGCCCGAGCGCGCGGGGGAGGAGGCGGAGCTCGAACGGGCACTGATCCGCGTGCCGCGCGCCGAGGGCAAGGCTCTGGCGGGCTCGCTCGCTGCGGCGCAGGCGCGCCGGAGCGCCCGCAAGGCGCGGGAGGCGGTACGCATCCAGCTCGATCCTCTCGAACTCGTGTAGCCGCGGCGCCCGGCTCGGCGCTCGCCGCGGCGCCAACGGTGCCCAGTAGACTCGACGCACTATGCGCTTGGTTTTCGCAGGAACCCCTGATACCGCGGTGCCCTCGCTGCGTGCGTTGATCGACTCGTCGCGCCACGAGGTCGTCGCCGTAACCACCAGGCCCGACGCCCCGGCCGGGCGTGGCAGGCACCTGATGCGGTCCCCCGTGGGCAGGGTCGCCGACGAGTACGGAATAGAGGTGTTGACGCCGTCCTGGGCGGGCGACCCGGACTACCTGGCGCGGCTCGCCGAGCTGGCACCCGACGTGTGCCCGGTGGTCGCGTACGGGGGGCTGCTGCCGCGGCAGGCGCTGGACGTGCCCGCGCACGGGTGGGTCAACCTGCACTTCTCGCTGCTCCCGGCCTGGCGGGGTGCCGCGCCGGTACAGGCGGCGATCCGCGCGGGCGACGAGATCACCGGGGCATCGACGTTCCACGTGGTTCCCGAGCTCGACGCGGGCCCCGTCTACGGCGTGGTGACCGAGACCGTGCGATCCGACGACACCGCCGGTTCGTTGCTCGAGCGCCTCTCCTACTCGGGCGCGGAGCTGCTGCTGTCGACTCTGGACGGTATCGCCGCGGGGACCGTGCAGGCCGTGCCGCAGCCCGAGGACGGGCGCAGCTACGCGGAGAAGATCACCGCGCAGGATGCCAGGGTGCGCTTCGGCGAGCCTGCCATCAGCGTGGACCGGCACGTGCGGGCGGTCACACCCGACCCGGGGGCATGGGCGGAGTTCCGCGGCAAGCGCATCAAGCTGTCACCCGTGCGTCCGCTGAACGCCGGCGGGGACGAGGCGGCGAACGCGGGCGACCTGGAGCCCGGAGAGCTGCACGTCGAACGGGACCGGGTGCTCGTGGGTTCGGCGACGGTCCCGCTGCTGCTCGGTGACGTGCAAGTGCAGGGCAAGAAGCGCATGACGGCCGCCGAATGGGCACGGGGGAGCAAGATCGAGCGTGGCGAGAGGCTGGTATGAGCACCGATAAGCGCAAGTCCCCCCGGCCGGCGAACAGCCGCCCCGCGCAGCGGAAGCAGGGGCCGCGCAGGCCGCCCGAGGTGGACGCGGCGCGGCAAGCGGCGTTCGACACGCTGCGCGCGGTACGGAGCAAGGACGCATACGCGAACCTGGTGCTGCCCGAGCTGCTGCGGGAGCGTCGTGTGACCGGGCGGGACGCGGCGCTGGCGACGGAGCTCGCCTACGGTACGGCACGCCTGTCCGGCCTGCTCGACGAGATCGTCGCGGCGTGCTCGGACCGGCCGCCCTCGGCGATGGACGGGGACGTGCTCGATGCGCTGAGGATCGGTACCTACCAGCTGCTGCGGACGCGGATCCCGCCGCATGCCGCCGTGACCTCGACCGTGGACCTCGCCCGGCTGGCAGCGGGGTCGCATGTGGCGGGATTCGTCAACGCCGTGCTGCGGCGAGTGTCGGCGGCGGGGGAGCCGGAGTGGGTCGAGCAGCTCGCGCCCGCCCGCGACACCGACCCGATCGGCCACCTCGGGATGCGCACGGCGCATCCCGGCTGGATCGTCCGGGCATTCGCGGAGGCGCTCGGCGACACCGGTGCGGAGCTGGAGGCCGCCCTCGAGGCGAACAACGTGCGGCCGGACGTACACCTGGCCGCGCGGCCAGGGGCGATCAGTGCCGACGAGCTCGCCGCGATCACCGGAGGTGAGGTAGCCCCGTACTCGCCCTACGGCGTCCGGCTGGAGCCGGGCGGCGGTGACCCGGCAGAATCCGGCCCGATCAGCGAAGGCCTCGCCGCCGTCCAGGACGAGGGCAGCCAGCTGTGCGCCCGCGCCGCGGCCGAGTACCCGCTGGACGGTACGGACGCGCGCTGGCTGGACCTGTGTGCGGGACCGGGCGGTAAGACACGCGTGCTGGGCGCGCTCGCCGCACTGTCCGGCGCCGAGCTGGACGCGGTGGAGCCTGCCGAGCACCGTGCGCGGATGGTCCGTGACGCCGTGCCGGACCTGCCGGTGACGGTGCACGTCACCGATGGCCGCGAGAGCGGCCTGCGGCCCGGTTACGACCGGGTGCTCGTGGACGCCCCGTGCACCGGCCTCGGGGCGCTGCGCAGGCGCCCCGAGGCGCGGTGGCGCAGGGTGCCCGGGGACGTCGCCGGGCTGACCAGGCTGCAGACCGAGCTGCTGAGCGCGGCGATGGACCTGGTACGCCCTGGCGGCGTGGTGTGTTACGTGGTGTGCGCGCCACACCTCGCGGAGACCGAAGGCGTGGTCGCCGACCTGCTGCGCAAGGCCGATGCGCACCGCGTGGACGCGCGGCCGCTCTTCGCGGGCGTTCCCGGCCTCGGAGACGGCCCGGACGTGCAGTTGTGGCCGCACCGGCACGGAACCGACGCGATGTACTGTGCACTCCTCCAGAAGTCGTAAGCGGCTCGGTAGACTGCACGGAGTGTTACCCCGTCCCGGAAGGCACCGGCCGACGCCCGGGCGTGTGAGAAAGAAGTGGAACCCAGCGTGACGAACAGGCCGATGATCGCCCCAAGCATCCTGTCCGCGGACTTCGCCCGGCTCGGTGAGGAGATCGAGGTCGTCTCCGGAACCGGGGACGCGCGGGCCGACTGGGTACACGTGGACGTCATGGACGGGCACTTCGTACCCAACCTCACCATCGGCCTGCCCGTCGTGGAGTCCCTGTCCCGGGTGTCGCGGGTGCCGCTCGACTGCCACCTGATGATCGAGGACCCGGACAGGTGGGCGCCGGACTACGCCGAACGGGGCGCGTACAACGTCACGGTGCATGCCGAGGCCGCGCACGATCCGGTGATGCTGGCCAAGAACCTGCGCGCCGCGGGCGCGCAGGCCGGCCTGTCCGTCAAGCCGGGCACGAGCCTCGAGGACTATCTGGAGGTGCTCAAGCACTACGACACCTTGCTGATCATGTCGGTGGAGCCCGGCTTCGGCGGGCAGTCGTTCATCCCGGAGGTCCTCGACAAGGTCCGGCGGGCGCGCAGGCTCGTCGACACCGGCCACCTGCGGCTGCTCGTGGAGATCGACGGGGGGATCAACGACGAGACGATCGAACAGGCTGCCGAGGCCGGGGTGGACTGCTTCGTGGCAGGCTCGGCCGTATACGGCGCCAAGGACCCGGGTGTGGCGATCGAGCGGTTGCGGGAGCGCGTGAACCGCTGCGGCGCACACCCATGACCCCAGCCGGACGCGTATGCCTGTCCCAGGCGATGCGGTGGTCCGCGCACGACCCGACTTTGAACAGCGGCCCCGAAGTGGGAGCCTGGACAGCACGAGGAGGCAGGCAATGTTCACCGGCATTGTCGAGGAGATCGGTGAGGTCGTCGGCATCGAGCAGGTGCCGAACGCCGCGCGGCTGACCGTGTCGGGGCCCCTGGTGACGACCGACGTACGGCACGGCGACTCGGTCTCGGTGAACGGCGTGTGCCTCACCGTGGTGGACGTGGCCGGGTCGCAGTTCACCGTGGACGTCGTGCACGAGACTCTGGAGCGGAGCAGCCTGGCGAAGGTTCACATGGGCGACCGGGTGAACCTCGAGCGCGCCACCGCCGCAGGCGACCGCTTCGGGGGACACATCGTGCAGGGCCACGTCGACGGGGTGGGCACCTACCTTTCCCGGGATCCTGCCGGCCTCACCCGCTTCTCCCTGCCGAAGCAGCTGAACAGGTACGTGGTCGAGAAGGGGTCGATCGCCGTGGACGGCGTGTCGTTGACGGTGACCGACATCACCGACGACGAGTTCTCCGTCGCGTTGATCCCGACCACGCTCGAGACGACCGTGCTCGGCGCCAAGTCCCCGTCCGACCCCGTCAATATCGAGGTCGACGTGGTCGCCAAGTACGTTGAGAAGCTGGTACGACCGCATCGTGACGATGCTGACTCCACCGACCCGTACCGGTCCGTCTCCGAGCACAATGGCGGTGAGCCGGAAGCCGAGGAGAGCGCATGAGCAACATCGAGCGGGCGGTCGCCGACATCGCCGCCGGTAAGCCAGTCGTCGTCGTGGACGACGAGGACAGGGAGAACGAGGGTGACCTGATCTTCGCGGCGGAGATGGCCACGCCCGAGCTCGTCGCGTTCATGGTGCGCTACACGTCGGGCTACATCTGCGTCTCGCTGACCGAGTACGACGCGGACCGGCTCAACCTGCCACCGATGTTCCACACCAACCAGGACGCGCGCGGTACGGCCTACACCGTCACGGTGGATGCCAAGGAAGGGATCGGCACCGGTATCTCCGCGTCCGACCGGGCCCGCACGATCAAGCTCCTGTCCGACCGTTCGGCGACCGCGGAGGACTTCAACCGGCCCGGTCACGTCGTCCCGCTGCGGGCCAAGGAGGGCGGGGTGCTGCGCAGGCCGGGGCATACGGAGGCCTCGGTGGACCTTGCCAGGATGGCCGGATTGCGGCCTGCCGGTGTGCTCTGCGAGATCGTCTCGCAGAAGGACGAGGGCGACATGGCCCGCTACGACGAGCTTCAGGTCTTCGCCGAGGAGCACGACCTCTGCCTCATCACCATCGCCGACCTGATCGCCTACCGTAAGCGCACGGAAAAGCAGGTGGAGCGAGTCGCCGAGGCGCGGGTGCCCGTGCGGGCGGGCACCTTCCGCGCGATCGGCTACGACAGCCTGCTGGACGGCATCGAGCACATCGCGTTCGTCTACGGCGACATCGGGGACGGCGAGGACGTCCTGGTGCGCGCCCACTCGGAGTGCCTGACCGGTGACGTGTTCGGTTCCCTACGCTGCGACTGCGGGCCGCAGCTCGACGCAGCGCTGGCCGCGGTGGCCGAGGAGGGGCGCGGCGTCGTGCTCTACATCCGCGGGCACGAAGGCAGGGGCATCGGGTTACTGCACAAGCTGCAGGCCTACCAGCTCCAGGACGACAACGGCCAGGACACCGTCGACGCGAATCTCGCGCTCGGGGTGCCCGCTGACGCGCGGGACTACGGCACGGGCGCGCAGATCCTCGTGGATCTCGGAATCAAGTCGATGCGGCTGCTGACGAACAACCCCGCCAAGCGCGTCGGGCTGGAAGGTTACGGGCTCCGGGTCACCGGCAGGGTCCCGCTGCCGACGTCGCCCAACGCGGAGAACTACGGGTACCTGCAGACCAAACGGGACCGGATGGGTCACGAGCTGACCAATCTGGAGCATTTCGACGAGGTGGGTGCCGCGGTGGACGGGGTCAAGCCCGCACGAACCGGTAACCCCCCTATCGGTAACGAGGACGGTGGTGTGCGGACATGAGCGGCCAGGGCAGGCCCGATACCTCCGTTGACCTGACAGGGTGCGAGAACCTGCGGCTGGCTATAGTCGCGACGCGCTGGCACGAGCGCATCACCGGCGGCCTGCTCGAGCGCGCCCACGCGGCGTGCGCGGCCGCCGAGCTGGACGAAGGACCGACCGTCGTGCGCGTCGCCGGTGCGATGGAGCTGCCCGTCGTCGCGCAGTCGCTGGCCAAGCACCACGACGCGGTCGTGGCACTGGGGGTGGTGATCCGCGGCGGAACCCCGCACTTCGAGTACGTCTGTGACTCGGTGACGGCCGGGTTGACGCGGGTGGCCCTCGACGAGTCCACCCCGGTCGGCAATGGCGTGCTCACCTGCGACACCGAGCAGCAGGCCCTGGACCGCGCCGGGCTCGCGGACTCGGTCGAGGACAAGGGGTTCGAGGCCACCGCGGCCGCGCTGGACACCGCGCACGTCCTGCGCGGGCTGCGCCAGCCGTGGACCGAGCGCGGGTTCGTCTAGCAGCCACCGGCACCGGGACCGATGTCGAACGGATGGGGATGTCGTGACGAGTAGCGAGGCTGACGCCGAGAAGGTCCAGTTCCGCCCCCGCCGGGTGATCTGGATGACGGTGCCGTGCGCGATCGCGCTCGTCGTCGTGTTCACCGTTGTCGGCGTGCTGCTGCGCGACTCCGACACCGGTGCGAACTTCTACCTCGCCGATCAGATCGCGATGGTCGTGATCGGGGTGATACTCGCCGGGCTGACGTTGCTCTGGGCGGTGCCGCGGGTGCGCGCCGACACCAGCGGTATCGAGGTACGCAATGTCCTGACGAAACGCACGTTCGCGTGGAGCGAGGTGCTGTCGGTGAGCTTCCCGGACGGCGCATCGTGGGCACGCCTGGAACTTCCGGACGACGAGTACCACGCCGTGATGGCCGTGCAGGCCGTCGACCGCCAGCACGCTGTCGACGCGGTCCGCGCGTTACGCAGGTTGCACAAACAGGCGCGGGAATCCCGGTAGCGAGAAGCCGACCGGCGCGAGCGGCGGCGCCTACAGGGACAGGTCCACCACGACGGGTGCGTGGTCGGAAGCGCCCTTGCCCTTGCGCTCCTCGCGGTCGACGTAGGCATCGGTGACCGCGCTCGCCAGCTGCGCGTTGCCGTAGGCCAGGTCGATACGCATCCCCTTGTTCTTGGGAAAGGCCAGCCCACGGTAGTCCCAGTAGGTGAACGGCTGGTCGTACTTCAGCGGGCGCGGCACGATGTCGCGCAGCCCGGCGTCCTGGAGCACACCCAGCGCCTTGCGCTCCGACTCGGTGATGTGCGTTGTCTGCGCGAACTCGGCGAGGTCCCAGACATCGTGGTCGGCAGGCGCGATGTTGAAGTCCCCGAGCACCCCGAACGGTACGGATGTGGTCAGCTCGGCGGCCGCCGTCGCGTGCAGCGCATCCAGCCAGCGCAGCTTGTACGCGAAGTGCGGGTGCTCGACGTCGCGGCCGTTGGGCACGTAGACCGACCACAGCCGGAGATCGCCGCAGGTCGCACCGATCGCACGTGGCTCGACCGTCTCGTCGGTGCCGTCGTCCGCCGCGTAGCCGGGCTCGTCGCGCAGGCCGCGGGTGACATCGGACAGGCCGACACGGGACACGATCGCGACCCCGTTCCAGCGGCCGGTGCCGTGCGCGGCGACCTCGTAGCCCAGCTCGGCGATCTCGTCGGTGGGGAAGTTCTCCGCGGCGCACTTCAGCTCCTGCAGGCACAGTACGTCCGGCGCGGCCGACCGCAGCCAGCTCACCAGGCGGGGCAGCCGCGCACCGACGGAGTTGACGTTCCAGGTGGCGATGCGCATGCGATGGGACCCCTTTCGTTCATCCGGTCGTCGCGAGGCGTGCTCCGGCAGCCGTGCCGCAGTGCAGCAACCAGGCTAGCCGACGTGCCCGGCAGGCGAGGAACAACCGTACGGCTATCCCCAACGGATCCGGACCGCCTCGGGCCATCGCCGGGGCAGCTCCGCGCTGCCCGCGACGTCGAGTGCGGTCAACGGCAGCCGGTTCCACAGCGCGAGGTAGACGTCGGAAGCGGCGCCGGAGACCACGGTGTCGGCGGGTGCCTGTGAACGCTCGACGGTGACAGGCCCGGAGCTGACGTGCAGCAACCAGCACGCCCCGGTGTCGGTGGTGCGTACGGACATCGACGTCGGAGGGTCGCTGTGCAGTCCCGTGCGGTCCCGCGGAACGAACGCGCCGAGCAGCTCGTCGATGCCGTCGGTGGCCACGTCCGGCCCGACCGGCTCGACCGCGCCGTCCGCTGACTCGACGTCCACCCGGTGCACGGTGGTCTCGTGTGCCTGGCGCCGTGCCCAGAACGCCAGCGGAGTCGGCGCGGTGAGGAACGCCCAGCACCGCAGGTCCTCCGGTGCGTTGCGCAGTGCCTTCAGCAGGTCCGTATGGCCACGGCGGAACCAGTCGATCAGCTCGGCGTCCGCGGGCAGGTGCGCGGAGATGTCCTCTGCCCGCTCCAGGTGCAGTGGTTCGCGACGGGGCTCCGTGACCACCGTGCCCGCCCAGCGGTGCACGCCGCCGATGTGCAGCAGGAGGTCCCGTACACGCCAGCCGGGGCAGGTGGGCACGTCCGCGTCCACTCCGACCCGTTCCGCGGCGCGCGCCAGGCGGTGCCCTTCCGACTCCAGCGTGGCGATCAGCTCGGAAACGTCCATGCGCCGGATGCTGCCATCCGGCACCGACGATCCGGCACGCGTCGCCGACCGCCACGGGGCGCCACAAGGCCGCTTACGGGGCCGCTTACGGGGGAGCCACCGGAGGTCCGTCCGCTACGCGGGCGCGGACGGCGTCGAGATAGTCTGGCGACGTGGCCGATCCGTCCACCTACCGACCAGCACCGCGAGACATCCCCGACGCGCCAGGGGTGTACCGGTTCCGCGACGCGCGCGGTCGCGTCATCTATGTCGGCAAGGCGAAGAGCTTGCGCAGCAGGCTCGGCTCGTACTTCGCCGACCTGGCCGGTCTGCACCCGCGTACGCGGCAGATGGTGACCTCGGCGGCGGGCGTGGACTGGACGGTGGTGAACACCGAGGTCGAGGCGTTACAGCTGGAGTACACCTGGATCAAGGAGTTCGACCCCCGGTTCAACGTGCGCTACCGGGACGACAAGTCCTACCCGGTGCTTGCGGTGACCATGAACGAGGAGTTCCCCCGACCGCACGTCTACCGGGGTCCGCGCAAGAAGGGCGTGCGCTACTTCGGGCCCTACACGCACGCGTGGGCGATCAGGGAGACGCTGGACCTCCTGCTGCGCGTCTTTCCCGCCCGTACGTGCTCGAACACCGTCTTCCGCAGGCATTCCCAGATCGGCAGGCCCTGCCTGCTCGGCTACATCGACAAGTGTTCGGCGCCCTGCGTCGGCCGGATCAGCGCCGAGGACCACCGCACGATCGTGCGGGACCTGTGCGACTTCCTCGGCGGCAACACCGACAGCATGGTGCGCTCGCTCGAGCGGCGGATGGCGCAGGCCTCCGAGGAGCTGGACTTCGAGCGGGCGGCGCGGTTACGCGACGACGTCGCCGCGCTACGCAAGGCGATGGAGAAGCAAGCGGTGGTGCTCGGTGACGGCACCGACGCCGACGTGGTCGCCTTCGCGCACGACGAGCTGCAAGCGGCTGTACAGGTCTTCCACGTGCGCGGCGGCCGGGTACGCGGGCAGCGCGGCTGGGTCGTCGACGTGGACGAGGACCCGTCCGCCGGGCAACACGGAGAGGACACGCAGGAGCGGGTGCTGGCGGGACTGGTGGACCAGTTCCTCACCCAGTTCTACGGTCAGCAGGCCGAGCTGGCCGCCGACGCCGACGGCAGTGGCCCGCCGGTACCGAAGCAGGTACTGGTCCCCGCGCTTCCCGGCGACTCCGATGCGTTGACCGCGTGGCTGAGCGAGCTACGCGGCTCCCGGGTCGACGTCCGGGTGCCGCGGCGCGGGGACAAGCGAACCCTCGCGCAGACGGTCCAGCGCAACGCAGCCGAGGCGCTGGCGCAGCACAAGCTGCGCAGGGCGGGGGACCTCACCGCGCGTTCCGCGGCGCTGTCCGAGCTCCAGGAGCATCTGGGGCTGGATACCGCTCCGCTGCGCATCGAGTGCGTGGACATCTCGCATCACCAGGGCAGTGACGTGGTCGCGTCGCTCGTGGTGTTCGAGGACGGAGCGCCGCGCAAGTCCGAGTACAAGCGGTTCGAGATCAAGGAGGCCGCGCGGCACGGTGACGTCGCCTCGATCGCCGAGGTCGTGCGACGCCGGTTCGCGCGCTACATGGCTGACACCGCTCAGGCTGCGAGGGACTCGGACGGGGAGCAGGCGTCCGGCAAGCCGGGCAGGTTCGCCTACCCGCCGAACCTGCTCGTGGTCGACGGCGCCGGTCCGCAGGCCACGGCAGCCGCCGACGCCCTCGCCGACCTCGGAGTCACCGATGTGGCCGTCGTCGGCCTCGCCAAACGGCTCGAGGAGGTATGGCCGCCGGCCGAACCCGATCCGGTGATCCTGCCGCGCTCCTCGGAATCGTTGTACCTGTTGCAGCGGGTGCGCGACGAGGCGCACCGGTTCGCCGTGCGGTACCACCGCACGAAACAATCGCGCCGGGTGGCTGCTTCGGAGCTGGACGGCGTACCGGGTCTGGGGCAGACAAGGAAGACCGCGCTGATCAAGCACTTCGGCTCGGTCAAGAAGCTCAAACAGGCCGGTGTGGACGAGATCGCCGCGGTGCGCGGGGTCGGACGGCACACGGCCAGGACCGTGTACACCGCGTTGCACGGTGAGGCAGGAGACGATGTGGCGAACGCGTCCGGTGCCGATACGGCTCACCGGCCGGACGCGCCCCCTTCGGACCCTGGAACGGACGGCACAGCGAACGGACAGGATCGGCGTGAGCGATGAGTAGCAACAGCGGACCGGCGGCTCCCAGCGACGTCGGCAGCCCGACGGGAATGGACGTCGCGGTCGTTACCGGGCTGTCCGGCGCGGGCCGCAGCACGGCAGCCAAATGCCTTGAGGACCTCGGGTGGTTCGTGGTCGACAACCTGCCACCCGAGCTGATCGTCACGATGGTCGAGCTCGGCGCCCAGGCACGGGGTGCGATCACCAAGATCGCCGTTGTCATGGACGTGCGCTCGCGCGCGTTCACCGACGACCTGTCCTCGGTGATCAAGGAGCTGGACGGCACCGGCTACAAGCCGCGCGTGCTGTTCCTCGAGGCCGCCGACTCGGTCCTGGTGCGCCGGTTCGAGGAGGTGCGGCGCGGCCATCCCATGCAAGGTGACGGCAGGCTCGCGGACGGTATCACCGCTGAGCGTTCGCTGCTCGAGCCGCTGCGTGACGAAGCCGACCTGGTGGTCGACACCTCCGCGCTCTCGGTGCACGAGCTACGCGCGAAGATCGAGGACGCGTTCGGCTCGGAGTCCAGCATGCGTACCCGGGTCACGGTGCTGTCGTTCGGCTACAAGTACGGCCTGCCGATGGACGCCGACCTGGTGATGGACGTGCGCTTCCTGCCGAACCCCTTCTGGATCCCCGAGCTGCGCGAGCTCAGCGGTGTCGACGGGGAGGTGCGCAACTACGTGCTGAGCCAGGAGGGCGCCGAGGACTTCCTCGACCAGTACCAGCAGCTGCTCAGGCTCGTCGGGGCAGGCTACCGCAGGGAAGGCAAGCGGTACCTCACCCTTGCCGTGGGATGCACCGGTGGTAAGCATCGCAGTGTCGCGCTGTCCGAGGAGCTCGCGCGCCGGATGTCCGCCGAGGACGGCACGACCGTGAAGGTCGTGCACCGGGATCTGGGACGCGAGTGAGGCGGTGGTATGCCGGACGAACGCCCACTCCGCGCCGTCGCGCTCGGCGGCGGCCACGGCCTGCACACCACGCTGACCGCGTTGCGCCGCATCACCAGCGATGTCACCGCGGTGGTCACGGTGGCGGACGACGGTGGCTCATCCGGCCGGCTGCGCCGCGAGCTGGGTGTGCTGCCGCCGGGTGACCTGCGACAGGCGTTGTCCGCGCTGGCCTCGGCCGAGGACGGTGATCCGCTGTGGCCACGCGTGTTCCAGAGCCGTTTCGGTGGGACGGGGGCGTTGGCCGGGCACGCCGTCGGCAATCTCCTGCTCGCCGGGCTCTTCGAGGTGACAGGGGACCCGGTCGCCGCGCTGGACGAAGCGTGCCGGCTGCACGGGATCTTCGGTCGTGTGCTCCCGATGTCGGCGGAGCCGTTGTGCATCGAAGCACAGGTGTCCGGCCTGAACGGGGAGGATGAACTTCACACGATCCGGGGGCAAGTGGCGGTTGCCAGCACGCCGGGAAAGGTACGGCGGATCAGCCTGACCAGTGAGCGGCGGCCCGGACAGAATCCGCATGCCTGCGATGATGCCGTCCAGGCTGTGCTCGACGCGGACGTCGTCCTGCTCGGACCGGGGTCGTGGTTCACGAGCGTTCTGGTGCACCTCCTGTTACCCGAACTGCGGCGGGCCCTGGTATACAGCCAAGCGGTCAAGGTGGTGATCTTGAATCTCGTCCCTCAGCCGGGCGAGACCGCGGGATTCTCGCCGGAACAGCATCTGGACGTACTCTGCGACCATGCCCCTGAGCTGACGATCGATGCTGTTATCGCCGATCGCGCGTCGGTCCCCACCCCTGACCGGCTGTACCGTGCGGCCGCGGAGATCGGCGCGCAGGCACAGCTCACGGACGTAGCCGCTCCCGACCAGCCGGGGCGGCACGCTCCGGATGCGTTGGCGACGAGTGTGCGAAAGGCTCTCGGGATACCCGAGGTCGGAATGGAGGGGTCATGGCGATGACCGCGGCGGTGAAGGACGAGCTCAGCCGTCTGCAGCTGAGCAAGGTCGGGCCGCGCCGGGCCGAGGTCGCGTCCATGTTGCGTTTCGCGGGGGGACTACACATCGTCTCCGGCAAGGTGGTCGTCGAGGCCGAGCTCGACACGGGTTCGGTCGCCCGCAAGCTCCGCAAGGAGATCTACGATCTGTACGGCTACCAGTCGGACGTGCACGTGATCAGTTCGAGCGGGCTGCGCAAGAGCACCCGCTACGTGGTCCGGGTGGTCGCCGACGGCGAGGGACTCGCGCGGCAGACCGGCCTGATCGATCAGCGCGGGCGGCCGGTACGGGGGCTGCCCGCGACGGTGGTGTCGGGTGCGCTGTCGGAAGCCGAGGCCGCGTGGCGGGGTGCGTTCCTCGCGCACGGCTCGCTGACCGAGCCGGGGCGTTCCTCGGCACTGGAGGTCACCTGCCCCGGTCCGGAGGCGGCACTGGCACTGGTCGGAGCCGCGCGCAGGCTCGGTATCACCGCGAAGTCCCGCGAGGTCCGGGGTGCGGACCGGGTCGTGGTGCGGGACGGCGACGCCATCGGCGCGTTGCTGACCAGGCTCGGTGCGCATACGAGCGTGCTGTCCTGGGAGGAGCACCGGATGCGCAGGGAGGTGCGGGCGACGGCGAACCGGTTGGCCAACTTCGACGACGCGAACCTGCGCCGGTCCGCCCGGGCCGCGGTGGCCGCGGCGGCGCGCGTGGAACGTGCGATGGACATCCTCGGCGAGTCCGCACCGGAGCACCTGAGCAGGGCGGGCCAGCTCCGCCTGTCCAACAGGCAGGCCTCGCTCGAGGAACTGGGGCAGCGGTCCGACCCGCCGATGACCAAGGACGCCATCGCCGGCCGGATCCGCAGGTTGCTGGCGATGGCCGACAAGCGCGCCAAGGAGCTCGGCATCCCGGACACCGAGTCCGCCGTCACCGACGATCTCCTCGAAGAGGAGAACGCTGAATGACGCTTTCGGTCCACGAGACGGACTGAAGGCGCCATTCAGCTCGACCAAGGGTGGGCGGGTGGTCGGGGAGTGAGCGAGGAGCGCTAACGTTGCGCGCTGTGCGTGAAGATGTGACCGAGCACCACGGGGCTACCGTGGACGGCGCGCTGTCTCGCAGGTTGAAGGCTCTGGCGTGCACCGCACCCCTGCACGATCTCGACGCGCGCAAGGCCAAGCTGGACTGGGCCGACGCGGGCGTGTACCAGATGGCGGAGATAGCGCTGCACACGATCGACCAGGTCACCGTAGCCATGGACTTCGACACCGGCGCGGACCACGAGCAGATCGTGCAGCGGCTCCTGCCGTTCATCGCCGCGCAGGCGCCGGAGCGCCCGCCGGCCGAGCACGAACGTGTCGCCCGGTGGGTGCTGGACAACCTGATCAACGTCGGCACCGTCGAGCGCGGCTTCCGGCACGTCTACGGCGCGGTCGGCTCGGACGGCAGCTACCAGCGCCGGGCGTTCGACTTCAAGTTGCTCGTCGAGCTCGCCACGCCCTCGGGTGAGGTCTACCTGCGGGCCAGCGACGAGGCGATCAACGTGCTCGTCGGAGCGTTGGACACCGACGTGGAGTCGGCGCAGGTGGCTGCCGAGGTCAAGCTGGAGAACCTCATCACGCGCGGGCGGCTCGCCGACGCCAAGCTGGCCGCGGAACAGGCCCGTTACCGCACCGTGCAGTACGGGGAGACGCTGCGCTCGATGCTGGAGGCCACCCGCAGGGACGTACGTACGGTGGACTGGGAAGAGGCCATCCCGCAGCTGCTCGACAGCGCGCTCGAGCACATCGAGTCCCGGTTCCGTGCCGAGAACGCGATCCTGCGCAACATCACGGCGGCACGGGACGAAGCGGACGACCCGGATCACAAGAAGCGCGCCGCGGAGCTGGTGGAGATCGTCTCGGACTGCATCACCCGGCATACCCAGCTGCAGGCCCGGCTGCAGGCCGCGGGTGCGACCTTCCGCGCGGAGCAGGACCGGCAGGAGTTCTCCGGTCCGGCGAGACGCGGCGGTGTGGACCTCTTCGGCCAGCTTCTCGTGCCGGCGCTGGGAGTGCCGGTCCGTGACGCAGTCACCCCCGTCGAGGAGTACTTCACCGCGGCGAGCGGAACCTCGGTCCCGGGGGCCGCGACGCTGCCGTCGCTGGTGTCGATGCTGCTGCGGCCCGCTCCGGAACGCGAGAAGGTGGTCGGCGAGATTCCCGACCCCGAGCTGACGCCGTCCGATCAGTCCGGCAGGTTCACCGACCGGCACTGGGAACTGGCCGATGAGCTGTTCAGCCGCTACGAGGCTCCCCGCAGACTCTCCGAGCTGCTGGAGGAAGCACGTGCCGTCGATGGCGAGCTTCCCCTGCTCGTCGCCCTCCGGGCGACGCACTCCTACGGTGCCGACGTGGCGACGGCGTTGCGGCAGGGTTCCGGTGCGGCACTGCTCGCCGTCGACGACGGCACGCCGTTGCGCGACGGCCGGTTCGGCGGCAGCGACCTGCTCGTGGCTATGGTCGCGCTGGACAGCGGGAGCGGCGACGGCGATGCGGAAGCCGACCGTGCCGTGGCCGCCGATGCGGCCGCGGTGGCGGTACCGGAGTGACGGCGGCGGTAGGCGCGACGACCCCGGCGCATGACCCCGGTGAGCGAACCCTGCGAACGACTCCGGGAACGTGACCCACGTGAACGAACCGTGCTTGAGGAGGTGCAGTGATGGGCGCGGCGGATGCCGAAGCAGCTGCCCGGTTGATCGCCTACGGCCTGCGGCCCAAACAGGTACCGGCACGGGACGCCGGTTACTCCGACCTGGTGCGGAAGTATCACGCGGACAGCCAGTTCAAGCAGCTGACGCACTCGGTCGCTGCCGGGCTCGGACTGCTGGTCCTGGAGGTGAACCAGCAGGCGGGCGCGGTCCTCGCGGCCACGGACGAGTCCGTCTTCGAGATCAAGATGGACAACTACGCGCGCCAGAGCAAGATCCGGGAGAGGAGGGAGACCGAGAAGGTGCTGCACGGTGTCATACACCTGGCCACAGCCGCGCTCGCGTTCCCCCGTCCGGATGATCTTGCCAATGACACCTACGTCGGACGAGTGTCGGTCGAGCAGGTGGACAGCGTGGTCCGGGAGGCGTGCCGCATCCTCGACGAGCGAGCCGCACAGGCCGACGAGAACGACGACCCCCTTTCCGACGCCCCTGAGCTGGAGCAGGCGTGGCGGGTATACGCTCGCAGACCCGCGGCCGCCGCCACCAAGGACGGCAGGCTCGCGCCGGACACCACGCGTGGCATGATCAGCCGTGCACTGCGGTTCCTCGCCGAGCAGGGATTCCTGGTGCACATCAACTCGGATCGCGGGGGCACGTACCGGACGACTCCGCGATACCAGATTCAGGTCCGTGAGCTCGCGGCGGACCGCGCGTTCAGCGAGCTGCTCGACCTCGACGTGGTCGCGGTCGCCGACGACGTCGGAACGTTGCGCGCAGCCAGCAGTGAGACGCTCTAGCGGTTGGACCGACCGCCGTCCGGTGGACGGGGCCTCCCTGTGGGGAGGTCGCGGCCGCCGGAACACCCCCATGGTGGTCGGACCAGAGCTCGAGGTGTATCAGTGGTTGGGCCGACGACAGTCCGGAGAGCGGGGCCTCCCCGTGGGGAGGTCGCGGCAACCGGAAACGCTACGGCGTTCGGACCGGAGGTCGAGGTATGTCAGCGGTCGCGTCGATCGCAGGACCACTCCGAGCCGGGCTGAGCGAGGGGACCTGACGCCGTCGCGGCGAGGGCGGGCCTGCGGGCGAACATGGAGCAACGGAGGTGCCGATGTACGAACTGTCCCGGGTGCGGCTGCACTCGGTCGGTCCGGCTGGGGCGCGGTACCAGGATGTCGTGCTGGACCTCAGCGGTGTCGGCGAGGTCGTGTCGGCGCCCGCGCAGGACGCGTTGTTCAGCGCGGGGGTGCAACTGTCCTCCGGCGCGGACGCCGAGGCGGCCGCGCCGGTCCGCAGGCCTTCCCCCGCGAGCGTGCTGTTCCTGGAGAACGGCGGCGGCAAGTCCGTGTTGATCAAGCTCATCTTCTCGGTGATGCTTCCCGGTAGACGGCAGGTCGTCGGCACGACGAACACGCGCGTGCTGGAGAAGTTCGTCGAGTCCAAGGACGTGGCACACGTCGTGCTGGAGTGGCAGCACACCCGGACCGGACAGCGCCTGATCACGGGAAAGGTGTCCGAGTGGCGTGGCCACGTGGTCTCCTCGGACCCGGCCAACCTGGTCGACTCGTGGTACTGCTTCCGGCCGAGCGTGACGCTCAACCTCGACTCGCTGCCGCTGACGTCGAACGGGCAGCTGCTGACCGTGTCGGCGTTCAAGGAAAGCCTGGACGCGCAGCACAAGGCCGAGCCGGAAGTGGACCTGTTCTGGACGCGCAAGCACAGGGACTGGACCGACCGGCTCGCGCAGCTGGGCTTGGACACCGAGCTGTTCCGCTACCAGCGCGCGATGAACGCGGGCGAGGGCGAGGCGGTCGACGCCTTCGCCTTCCAGACCGACGACGCCTTCGTCGAGTTCCTGCTGCGCGCGGTGATCGACGAGCAAGGTCCGGCGGACCTGGCCGACGTGCTCAGCAGTTACGCGGACAACCTCGCGCAGCGCGGCGAGCTGCTCGTCGAGCGCGACTTCGTCGCGGGTGCGCTCGAGCTGCTCGAGCCGCTCGTCGAGTCCTCCGACGCAGCGGCAGGCGCTCGCCAGGAAAGCGAGCGTGCGCGGGAGCAGGCGCGGGAGTTCGCGGCAGCGGTCGCCGCGCGGCGGCACGCGGAGTCCGAACGGTTGCAAGGGCTGCGCGACCACGTCGAGGAGCTGCGTACCGCGGAGCGCCTGGCCGAAGGAGACCACAGGAGGAAAGGCGCCGTGGTCACCGAGCTCCGCCGGGTCGTCGCCCTGCTGCGGCTCGACGCGGGGCAGGCCGATGCCGACCGCCTCGCCGAGCAGGTCGCCGAGGCCGACACCACGGCACGGGCATGGCGGGCCACCTCGACGGTACTGGCACATCTCAACGCCGCGCACAAGGCGAAAGCCACCCGCGAGCTTGTCGGCAACAGGGAAGAGCGCGCGCAGCCCGCGCTCGCTGCCAAGAACGCGGCGGCGACGGCGCTGGCCAGGGGACTGCTCGCGCTGGCAGAGGATGCCAGGGCGGACGCCGAGCACGCGGAACGGGCGGCCGAGTCGGCGCGGCGGTCGGCGGCGGACGCGCAGCACCAGCGGGACGAGGCGATGGCCAAGGCGGCCGAGCACAGCGCGCGTGCCGAGTCGCTCGACTCCCGGATCGCCGAGGTCGAGCAGCGCGTGCGGGAAGCTGTCGAGGCGGGAACCCTGCCGGAGGGCACCGACACCGACGGCGTCGCCGCGGCCGAGCGCAGCGCGCGCGAGGCGGCCGAGCGTGCCGAGCGTGACCTCGCCCAGCACGAGCGTGAGCTCGCCGAGATCGAGACGGAACACGCCGAGGCGACCGGGGCACTGCATACCGAGCAGCAGCGACGCAGCAGTGCGCGTGCGCGTGCCGAGTCCGCGCAGGCCGAGCTGGACCGGGCGAACGAACGCACCGAGGCACTCGCCGCGGACCCGCGCCTCGCCGAGTTGCTCGGCGGGGAGAGCGTGCACCTGGACGTGGACCTGCCCGTGCTGCTGAACCGGTTGTCCGAGGCGCGGAACAGGGCGGACCGGGAGGCCACGGAACTGCGGATGGCCGAGTCCGCCGATGAGCGCGCGCTGCAGGCGCTCGGGTCGGCAGGCCTGCTTCCCCCGCCCGAGGACGTGCAGCAGGTGCTGGACGTGCTGGAGGACGCCGGGATCACCGCGTGGTCCGGCCTGCGTTACCTGTCCACATTGAGCTCGGCACGTGCCGGGGACGTGCTGAACAGGTTCCCGCAGCTGGTGGGCGGGGTGCTGATCAACGATCCGTCCCGGGTCGAACGCGCGCGGGAGGTGTTGTCCGAGACCACGCTGTTGCCGCGCGCCGCCCTCGCTGTGGGGTGTACCCAGGCGGTCTCGGGCCCCGGGGACTCCGGTGGCTCCGGCGACACCGCCGCCCCTGACGGTGCGGGCAGCGCCGTGGCTCCGGGTGTGGAGTTCGTCATCCCACCGAACCCGGCGCTCTACGACGAGGATGCCGCCGACAGGGAACGTACCGCGATCACCAGGCGACAGGCCGAGCGCAAGCAGGAGCTGGCCCGGCTGGCCGAGCAGTCCTCATCGGACGCCGCTCTCGAGTGGAAGCTGCGTGCCTGGCGCGAGGAGTACCCGGCCGGGTCGGTGGCCACCCTCGCCGAACGGGCAGAGGAGGCCTGGTCGGAGTACGAGCAGGCAGGCGTCGCCGAGGCCCGCGCGTCCGAGACCGTCGAGTACGTGGCCCGTCGCCGCGCCGAGCTGCGCGAGCTGATCCCCGAGCTGCGTGCCTCGGTGCGGTCGGCGACCGAGCGCGTCCGCGAGCTCGGCGAGCTGTCCGGATCCGTGGCACGGGTGGGGCAGTGGCGCGACGAGGCCCGGGCGGCACGTGAGCAAGCCGAGCGGCTGCAGTCCGAAGCCTCCGACGCCGAGGCTGTCGCCGGGCGGTGGCGCGAGCAGGCGGCCGAGGAGCAGCGCACCGCGGACGGGCATCACCGCACCGTGGCCAGCGCGCGCGCCGAACTGGCCGAGGTGCCGGGGGGCGGGTCCGTCTCCACGGATGAGCCGGTGCCCGAGGAGCCGATCGACGTGCTGCGCCGGAGCCTGGCCGCGGCCGACGACGCCTACGCCAAGGTGGAGGTGGGCAACGACCTGCGCGCCGAGCTCGACCACTCCGAGCAGGCCGAGGCAGCGGCGCGCGCCGAGCTCGAGGCCCTCGACCCGGACGTGCGCGCGCTCGCCGAACACCTGCTGGAGACTCCGGACGGTGCCGACGCGGCATCCCGGGCGGCCGCGCAGCAGCGGGCCGAGCGGGAGCTGGACTCGGCGCAGGCACAGCGGTCGGATGCGGTGGCCGCTGTGGCCACCCAGCGGGCCGAGCTGGAGGCGTTGCCCGCTGCCCCGTCGGTTCTCGACGACTTCCAGCGACCCGGTTCGGTTGCCTACGGGCTCGAGCTGATCAGTAACGCGCGGGACGAGGTCGCGGCTGCCGCGCGCGAGCTGGAGGACCTGCAGCAGAAGCTGACCGAGGCCGAGGACGTGCTCGACGATGCCGAGTCGGCCGCGGCCGGGTTCGCGATGCTCGGCGACTCGATGGCCCCGATCGTCGGCGCGGGCGCAGGCGAGCGCACCGACGAGGTCGAGGCCTACGACGGGGACATCGAGTCGGCACGCTCGCGCTGGTCGGTGCTGAACTCCGCGCTCGCGGCGGCGGACGAGGCGGTCGCGGAGGCGGACAGGCGGGTGCGTGGCCAGGCCGACGCCCTCGTGGAGTACGCGGCAGAGGAACGCTTCGAGAAGCTGTCCAGCCCCGTCCGGCGGCAGATCGTCTCGGTGCGCAGGGACAAGCTCGGCGAGCATGCCAGGGAGTGGATCTCGGCGCTGCGTCCCCGGCTGCGCAGCCTCACCGGTGATCTCGAACAGATCGACAGGCACCGCTCGGGGATCGTCACGCGGCTGCAGGGCATGGTCGAGGGCGCGCTGCGGGTACTGCGCTCGGCGCAGCGGCTGTCACGCCTGCCCGATGGCCTCGGCGACTGGTCCGGTAGCGAGTTCCTGCGCATCCGTTTCACCGACCCCGACGAGTCGATGCTGGTCGAGCAGCTCGGTCAGGTCGTCGACGAGGTCGCTGCCGGGAAGTCGCCGGACGGCAAGGACGTCCGGCGCGACGGGATGTCCTTACTGCTGCGGGGCGTGCGAGCCGCCGTGCCGAAGGGGTTCCGTATCGACGTGCTCAAGCCCGATTCGGTGCTGCGTACCGAGCGGCAGCGGGTCTCGGAGATCAAGGACGTGTTCTCCGGAGGCCAGCAGCTGACCGCCGCGATCGTGTTGTACTGCACCATGGCGGCGCTGCGCGCGAACGACAAGGGCCGCACGCAGGAGTCGCATTCGGGCGTGTTGTTCCTGGACAACCCGATCGGCCGGGCGTCGGCGGGGTACCTTCTCGAGCTGCAGCGTGCGGTGGCACGCGCGCTCGGGGTGCAGCTGATCTACACGACGGGACTGTTCGACGCCGGGGCCCTGAGCGAGTTCCCCCTGATCATCCGCATGCGCAATGACGCCGACCTGCGTGCGGGCCGGAAGTACCTGGCCGTGGACGCCACGATGCGCGAGGCGGTCGAGTCGCTCGGCGAGCCGGACGGGGTGGGGCGTGTGTCGGCCACGCGCGTCTACGACCGGGGTGAGGCGTGAGGACTGACACGTCGGGACGGCCGGTCGGGCAGCGTGCTTCTTGATCGATCAACCTCTTCGGTATAGGCTGCGTGACCGGTACGGCGAGGCGCGCGGGGGCGCTCGGATCGACGCTGGCCAGCACGCTAGGCTGGCTGCGAGCTTTAGCCGCCGCGTGCAGCTGGGTACGCCCGGCCCGTAAGCAACCTGAGCAGACAAGGAGACCAGTGCAGTGACGGTTCGTGTAGGTGTGAACGGCTTCGGCCGGATCGGCCGCAACTTCTTCAGGGCCGTGCAAGCGAGCGGCCAGGACATCGAGATCGTCGCGTTCAACGACCTCGGTGACGTCGCCACGATGGCTCACCTGCTCGCCTACGACAGCGTCCTCGGCAGGCTGTCCGAGGAGGTCACCGTCAACGACGAGGGAATCTCCGTCGGCGGCAAGACGATCAAGACCTTCGCCGAGCGCGACCCGGCCAACCTGCCGTGGGGCGACCTCGGGGTGGACGTCGTCGTGGAGTCGACCGGCCTGTTCACCCAGGCCGACGCCGCGCGCAAGCACCTCGATGCCGGGGCACGCAAGGTCGTCATCTCGGCGCCCGCGAAGGGTGAGGACCTGACTGTCGTGCTGGGTGTCAACGACGACCAGTACGACGGTTCGCAGTCGATCATCTCCAACGCCTCGTGCACCACCAACTGCCTCGGGCCGATGGCCAAGGTGCTGCACGAGAACTTCGGCATCGAGCACGGGCTCATGACCACCATCCACGCCTACACCGCGGACCAGAACCTGCAGGACGGCCCGCACAAGGACCTGCGAAGGGCCAGGGCCGCCGGACTGAACATCGTTCCGACGAGCACGGGAGCGGCCAAGGCGATCGGCCTGGTGCTTCCGGAGCTCAACGGCAAGCTCGACGGGTACGCGCTGCGCGTCCCTGTCCCGACGGGCTCCACGACGGACCTCACCGCGACGTTGCGCACCGAGGCTTCGGTCGAGGAGGTCAACGCGGCGTTCAAGGCCGCGGCGGACGGCCCGCTGAAGGGGATCCTGCGCTACAGCGAGGAACCGATCGTCTCGACCGACATCGTGACCGACCCGGCTTCGACCGTTTACGACGCACCGCTGACCAACGTGATCGGCAACCAGGTCAAGATCGTCGGCTGGTACGACAACGAATGGGGTTACTCCAACCGCCTCGCCGACCTGGTCACGCTCGTCGGTTCGAAGCTGTCCTGACGTCATGGGCGAGCTCAAGACGGTCGATGACCTGATCTCGGACGGAGTCGCCGGGCGGAGCGTGCTGTTGCGCGCGGACCTGAACGTGCCGCTGGACGAGACCTCCGATACCGCCGTGGTGACCGACGACGGCAGGATCCGGGCGATGCTGCCCACCCTTGGCAGGCTGGTCGATGCGGGCGCGCGGGTCGTGGTGGCCGCGCACCTCGGACGCCCGAAGGGAGCTCCGGACCCGCGATACTCGCTTGCACCTGTGGCCGCGCGACTCGAGCAGCTGCTCGACCGTCCCGTCCGGCTCGCCGCCGACGTGACCGGTGCGGGCGCGCGGGCAGCCGTCGGCGAGATGACCGACGGCGCGGTCGTCGTGCTGGAGAACGTCCGGTTCGACGCGCGGGAGACGAGCAAGGACGACGCCGAGCGCGCGGAGCTGGCCGGGGAGCTCGCCGGCCTGCTCGGCACGAACGGCGCGTTCGTCTCCGACGGCTTCGGGGTGGTGCACCGCAAGCAGGCTTCGGTCTATGACGTCGCGCGGCTGCTTCCCGCCTACGCAGGCGACCTCGTGCTGTCCGAGGTCGACGTGCTTCGCACCCTCACCGGTGATCCCGCGAGACCGTACGCGGTCGTACTCGGCGGGTCGAAGGTCTCGGACAAGCTCGGCGTGATCGACGCGCTGCTACCCACAGTGGACCGCCTGCTCGTCGGGGGAGGGATGTGCTTCACGTTCCTCGCCGCGCAAGGCCACGAGATCGGTGACTCCCTCGTGGAGTGGGAGATGCTCGATGCCTGCAAGCGGCTGCTGTCCGAGGCCGGTGACGCGCTGATCCTGCCGAGCGACGTCGTGGTAGCCGACGCGTTCGCGGCGGACGCCAACACCCGGGTCGTCGCGGCGGACGCCATCCCGCACGGGTGGATGGGCCTGGATATCGGCCCGGACAGCGTGCGAACCTTCGCAGGCGCGCTGGCACCGGCACGGACGGTGTTCTGGAACGGGCCCATGGGCGTGTTCGAGATGGCCGCGTTCGCCGGGGGAACCAGGGGTGTGGCCGAGGCGATCGCCGATGTCGACGGGTTCAGCGTCGTCGGCGGCGGAGACTCGGCCGCGGCGGTGCGTACGCTCGGACTGCCCGACGAGCGGTTCGGGCACATATCCACGGGCGGCGGAGCGTCGCTCGAGTTTCTCGAGGGCAAGGAACTGCCCGGGGTCACGATTCTCGAAGAAGGGGGTGCCGCGTGACCGACAAGCCGTTGATCGCGGGCAACTGGAAGATGCACCTGAACCATCTCGAGGCGATCGCGCTGGTGCAGAAGATCGCGTTCACGCTGCCGGAGAAGTACTTCAACAGCGTGGACGTCGCGGTGCTGCCCCCGTTCACCGACATCCGCAGCGTGCAGACCCTGATCGAGGGGGACAAGCTGTCCGTCACGCACGGCGCTCAGGATGTCTCGGCGCACGAGTCGGGCGCTTACACCGGCGAGGTGTCCGGCGCCATGCTGGCCAAGCTCGGGTGCTCGTTCGTCGTCGTCGGGCATTCGGAGCGGCGTGAGCATCACGGTGAGACGGACGAGCTGGTCAACGCCAAGGTACGTGCCACGCTGGCCAACGGGATGACGCCGATCCTGTGCGTGGGGGAGAGCCTGGAGGTGCGGGAACAGAACGCGCATCTCGAGCACACCACCGAGCAGCTCGGCGCCGCGCTCAAGGGTGTGAGCGCCGCGCAGGCAGGCAACTGCGTCATCGCTTACGAGCCCGTATGGGCGATCGGTACGGGGCGGGTCGCCACACCGGCCGACGCCGAGGAGGTCTGCGCCGCGCTTCGGGAACGGCTGTCCGGTGACTACGGTGACGAGGTGGCCCGGCAGGTCCGGGTGCTCTACGGCGGCTCGGTGAAGTCGAAGAACATCGGTGAACTCGTCCAGCAGTCGAACATCGACGGGGCGCTGGTCGGGGGAGCCAGCCTCGACGCCGAGGAGTTCACCAAGCTCTGCGCGCTCGCCGCTGGTGGCCCGCTGCCGTAACCTGCTCGTCACCGGGTAGCCTGGTAGCCGATACGGTCCACTGGGGTCGGCCCGGCTGGCTCGACGTCACATCGTGAGGACGACATGGAATTCTTCCTGCGGGTACTTCTGGTGCTCAGCAGTCTCGCGCTGATCACAGCGGTACTCTTGCACAAGGGCCGCGGCGGGGGGTTGTCGTCGCTGTTCGGCGGCGGAACGCAGTCCAGCCTCGCCGGTTCGAGTATGGCCGAGAAAAATCTGGACAGGATCACGTTGGCCATCGGTGCCGTGTGGGTGATCTCGATCGCCGGTATCGGCCTGCTCATGAAGGTGTAGTGAAGCATGGCAGACGGGCAGGCAATTCGAGGCTCCAAGGTCGGGTCCGGTCCGGCGGGGGAGGCGGAGCGTGGTGAGTCCGCGCCGCGCCGCGTGGTCTCCTACTGGTGTGCCAACGGGCACGAGTCGACTCCGGCGTTCGCGACCGACGCCGATGCTCCGCGGGAATGGGAGTGCCAGCGGTGTGGCGTACCCGCCGGCCGTGACCGGGACAACCCGCCGGAGGCCCGGCGTACCGAGCCGTACAAGTCGCACTTCGCCTACGTTCAGGAGCGGCGCAGCGAGGAGGAGGGCCAGGCCATCCTGGCCGAGGCGCTCGAACGGATCCAGGAACGCCGCGGACGGTAGGCGCCAGGCAGGCACACGGTGCGGGCCCGGCCCGTCATCGCCGTAGCGGGTACCGCGCCGACACCTCGAAACCCCCGTCGTCTGTCGATCGTGCGTGGAACGTGCCATCGAGCTGCATGGCTCGTTCCGCGAGCCCGGCGAGCCCGTAGCCGCCGGACGGCGCCGTATGCGCCGGGCCGGTTCTCGGCGAGTTGCGGATCTCGACCCAGACGGCTTCGTGATCCGAGCCCAACCGTACGGTCGCCGTAGCCCCGGGCGCGTGCTTACGCACGTTGATCAACGACTCCTGCACGGTGCGGTAAATCGCCGTGCTCACGTCCTCGGGGATCCGTTCCGGCGGCATGGTGGGCTGCATCCGCACCGGTACCCCGATCGTCTCCGCCAGCTCCGCGAGCTCGTCGAGCCCGTGCCGCCGGGGCTCCTCGGCGGGGTTGTCCCGCAGCATGCTGATCACCGAGCGGAGCTCGTGGAGCGTGCGGGAGCTGAGCTGGTGAATGACCGAGCCCGACTCCCGAGCTGATTCCAGCGTCGGTGCCGACTCGAGCACGTTGGCCTGCATGGTGATGAGCGTGATGTCGTGCGCGACCACGTCGTGCATCTCGCGAGCCAGCCGGGCACGCTCCTCGTGCCGTGCGCTGCGCTGGTGCGCTTGCCGGTCCTGCTCCTGTAGCTCGGCGGCCTCGGCGGCGCGTTCGCGCCAGGCACGACGCTGCGCCGCGAGCACGCCGATGGCGTAGGCACCGGCCGCAAGGATGATCGAGGTCCCCGTGCCGAGCACGCGCTCGCGCCAGCCCCCGTCGAAGCCCGGGGTCACCAGCCAGGCCGGGACGGCAGCGAGCACGACCAGCGCCAGCGCGGCGTACGACCGGTGCGGCGAGCTCGTACGGTAGGCGACGTGGCCGAGCGCGATCATGGTGGCAAGCAACGACCAGCCGAGGACCATACCCGGCATGGTGGCCAGCAGCGTCACTCGCGGGTAGGCGTTGCGCGCGAGCAGTACGGCGCAGGCCAGGGCCGAGCACACCACGGCGGGTACGGGCGCGTCGGGGGGAAGGCGGAGCGGAACCTCGAGTGCGGCCACCATCACGACCGCTGCGTGGGCCGCGCACGCGCGCATGAGCCGCCAGGACGGCAGGCTCGCCGATCGGGTAGGCGTGCACGAGTGGCCGGTGCGCTCGCTCAGCCGGACGTTGTGTTGCAACGCCGACCCCGCCAGTCCGTACGTCTGCACTGTGGCAGGCCTCCGGTTCCTCAGCTGTCGCTGTCAGTCCCTCTACGAGAGGGGGAGTCCGTCACAGCGAGTCCGGGACGCGCGAACCGCCACCGACTACGGAAATGTGCGCGTGCAAACACCCCACGTGTGTGCTGAATGACGCTGTCAGTCCACGACGCGAGCTGAACGCGTCATTCAGAGCGCGGGAGACCGGCGGCGGCGTCGCGATCGAGCAGCCAGCGGGTGTGCGCGCGGCCGCACGCGCCTGCGACCGGCATCCGGCTTTCCGGCGCTCCGGCATAGGCGTCCGCGAGCACGTCGGCCTTGCCGGCACCGGAGGCGATCACCCACACCTCGGTGGCGCTGCGGATGGCAGGCAGGGACAGCGAGATCCTGGTCGGGGGAGGCTTCGGGCAGTCGCGCACGGCCACGACCAGCCGTTCTGTCTCGCGTACGGCAGGTGATTCCGGGAATATCGAGGCCACATGGCCCTCACCGCCCACGCCGAGCAGGACCACGTCGAACCACCCTGTCCCGCCACGCGCCGTCTCGGCACCGCCGGTACGGCCGTGCCCGCGGATCCGGCGTTCGTACCACTCGGCCGCGGCATCGGGGTCGCCTGCGAACTCGCCGTCCGAGGGCGGCATCGCGTGGATCCGCCGCGGGTCGGCGGGGACATGGTCCAGCAGCGCTTCCCTGGCCTGCTTCTCGTTGCGTTCCGCGTCGCCCGCGGGAACGAAGCGATCGTCACCCCAGAAGATGTCGAGGCGATCCCAGTCGACGGCCTGTGCCGCCGCGGACCGCGCGAGCTCGGCGAGCACGGCGATTCCGATGCCGCCTCCGGTAAGAGCGATCGACGCCGAACCGCGCGCGGCCTGCGTGTCGAGCACGGTGGTAACCAGCCGCGCGGCGCCCGCCGCGGCGAGCGCCTCCGCGTTGTCGTGCACGAGCACCTGCGGTGTGGTCGTCATGAGTCCGTCCCCGTTCCGTCGTCGGTGCGGTTGGCCGTGCCATGCAGCGCCACCCCGTAGACCTCGTCGGTCTCCAGCCGCCGCAGCTCCTCGGTAAGCGTCTGCGCCGTCGTGCGGCGTGGCAACGCGATCGTCCTGGGCGGCTGGTCGGGTTGGGTGAGCGTGCCGACGCGACCGTCGGGACGGTACAGCTCGACGGGCCCCGACGGGCGGTCGAGCGCCACGGCGGTGATGCCGCCCACTGTCGCGCCGCTCGCGGGATTGTCGGATACGCGCACGCGCACGCCCAGGTACTCGGCGAGCCAGCCCGCGAGCAGATGCACCGAGGGCGACCGTGGCTCGCCGGTGATCCTGGCCGCGGTCACGTCCTCGTACGGCGGCAGGTCGAGTGCCGCGACCAGCTGGGCACGCCAGTATGTCAACCGCGCCCACGCCAGGTCCGTGTCGCCGGGGCAGTACGAGCGTGCCCGTGCGCGCAGCGCGGTGAGAGGGTCGTGCTCGGCCTCCGAATCAGTGATCCGTCGCTGCGCGAGCGCCCCGAGCGGGTGCCGGATCGGGGCCTGCGGCCCGAACGACGGCCACCACGTGACGATGGGCGCGTCCGGAAGCAGCAACGGTACGACGGCACTCTCGGCGTGCCGCACGAGCTCACCGGACAGCCAGAACACGACCACCTCGCTCGCCCCGGCATCGCCGCCGATGCGGATCTGCCCGTCGATCCTGGTGGCGGCCTCCGGTGAGCCGCTGACCGTCACCAGGATCCGGCAGGGATGTTCCCGGCTTGCCTCGTTCGCGGCGCTGATCGCCTGCTCCACACCGTCGTGGCCGTCGAGGGGGACGACCAGGGTGAGTACCCTGCCGAGGGCCACCTGGCCGCCGTGCTCGCGCAGCTCGACGAGGCGCTCGTTGACCTGCGATGTGGTGGTCTCGGGAAGGTCGACGATCACGGTCGCCTCCAGTGCCTGCCGTGGCGGGTGAGCATCGTCTCCGCGGCGGACGGCCCCCAGCTGCCCGGGGAATAGGGCTCCGGCGAGCCGTGGTGGGCCCAGTGCTCCAGCACGGGGTCGAGTACCTGCCACGACAGCTCGACCTCGGCGTTGCTGGGAAACAGGGAGGGCTCACCGAGCAGGACGTCGAGAATGAGCCGTTCGTAGGCCTCCGGGGAGGACTCGGTGAACGCGTGCCCGTACCCGAAGTCCATCGTCACGTCGCGTACCTCCATGGCGCTGCCCGGCACCTTGGAGCCGAACCGCATCGTCACACCCTCGTCCGGCTGCACCCTGATCACCAGCGCGTTCTGACCGAGGTCGGAGGTCGACGTCGGTTCGAAGGGCTGGTACGGAGCGCGCTTGAACACCACGGCGATCTCGGTGACCCGCCGCCCGAGACGCTTGCCGGTACGGACGTAGAACGGCACCCCTGCCCAGCGCCGGTTCCGCACCGCCAGCGTCAACGCGGCATAGGTCTCGGTGCGCGAGTCGGGGGCGAACCCTTCCTCGTCGAGCAGGCCCACGACCCGGCGACCGCCCTGCCAGCCACCCGTGTACTGGCCCCTGGCGGTCGTGTGGCCGAACGGTTCGATCGCCTGCGTCGCGCCGAGCACCTTGGCTTTCTCCGCGCGGAGATGGTGCGGAGCGAACGTGAGCGGCTCCTCCATCGCCGTCAGCGCGAGCAGCTGCAGGAGGTGGTTCTGGATGACGTCGCGTGCGGCGCCGATCCCGTCGTAGTAGCCCGCGCGGCCGTCGAGGCCGATGTCCTCGGCCATGGTGATCTGCACGTGGTCGACGTGGTTGGCGTTCCAGACCGGCTCGAACATCTGGTTGGCGAAGCGCAGCGCCAGGATGTTCTGCACCGTTTCCTTGCCGAGGTAGTGGTCGATGCGGAACACCGACTCCTCGCCGAACACGGCATTGACCGCGGTGTTGAGCTCGCGCGCGCTGGTGAGGTCGTGACCGAACGGCTTCTCGATCACCACCCTGCGCCAGGAGTCCGCGCCGGGCTCGGCGAGACCGACCGCGGACAGCCCGTGGATGACGGAGTGGAAGGCGGACGGCGGGACCGAGAGGTAGAACGCGTGGTTGTTGCCGGTGCCGCGTTCGGAGTCCAGCTCATGGACCGTACCGGCGAGCCGCCGGAAAGCCTCGTGGTCGTCGAAGCTGCCTGAGACGAAGCGCAACCCGTCGACCAGGCGATGCCACACGGCGTCGTTGAACGGGGTACGCGCGTGCGCGGTCACCGCCTCAGCCATCATGTCGCGAAACTGCTGATCGGACCAGTCCCGTCGCGCGAAGCCCACCAGGGAGAAACCCGGTGGGAGCAAGCCGCGGTTGGCGAGATCGTAGACCGCGGGCAGCAGCTTCTTGCGCGCGAGGTCGCCGGTCACCCCGAAGATGACCAGGCTGGACGGCCCGGCCGTGCGGGGCAGGCGTTTGTCCCTCCGGTCACGCAACGGGTTGGCGTAGGCGGGTTGCACCCGCGCTCCGGTGTGCGGCGCCTGGGACGAGCTCATCGGCCTACAGGCGCTCGATGGCGGCGACCAGCTGGGCGAGCCCGGCGGCACGATCGGTCAGGTGCACGCGCAGCACGTCGAATCCGCGCTCGGCAAGCACCTGACCGTCGCCCTCGGCCTGAGCCAGCTGCAGCTGTGCCAGCGAGTACGGCATCTCCGGGACGGCGAGGTCGTGGTCGACGTCCCCGGTGATCTGCAGGAAGGCGCCGTTGGGATGGCCACCCTTGTGGTACTGGCCGGTGGAGTGCAGGAACCGGGGTCCCCATCCGAAGGTGACGTGCACACCGGCGCGCTTGGCCAGCTCCGGACGCAGCAGTGACGCGGACGCGTCGTCGAGCCTGTCGAGGTAGGCCTGCACGGCGAGGTAGCCGCGTACGGGCACGGCCGCGAGGAGCTCGCGCAGCGCCTCGTCGAGGGTCCCGGCCGCCGATCCCGTTCCGGTGTACACCTCGACGGCCCCGTCGACGACGCCGGGGCTTCCCGCCGAGCGCGCCCGGCCGGCAGCACCGCCGGTGCCGCCGTCGAGCAGTGCACGGGTGGCATGCTTGGCGGCCTCGACATCCGGCTGGTCGAAGGGGTTGATGCCGAGTAGCCGTCCTGCGATCGCCGTGGCGTACTCCCAGAGCAGGAACTGCGCGCCGAGAGGTCCTTCTGTCGAGAGCGCGGCACCGTCACGGGCGGGCCCGATCGCGACCGGCGTCGCGTCCGCGCCGGGTGTCCGGAAGCCCGGCGCGTCCGGGCTCTCCACCACGACCGGCAGCAGGCCCGTCCCGCGCTTGCCGGTGGACTCGGCGAGCAGCTGTTCGACCCAGTCACAGAACCCGGTGAGCGAACCGGGAGCACCCAGGTCGGTGTTGGTCAGCACCACCTTCTCGGCACCGGCGGTGTGCGCCGCCGCCAGCGCGCAGCCCAGCCGGTGCGCGGGGTTGTCCGCGGAGTCCGCGGACAGCGCGTCCGCCGCGCCTGCGGCCTGATCGAGCAGCCTGGCCACATCCGCTCCGGCCAGGCCGGCGGGGACCAGGCCGAAGGCCGTCAGCGCCGAGTAGCGCCCACCCACGTGCGGGTCGGCCAGGAACACCCTGCGGTATCCCTGCTGTTCGGCGAGCTCGGCCAGCGGGGTACCGGGGTCGGTGACCACGATCATGCGCGCGGCAGGGTCGATCCCGTCGGCTGCCATGGCCTCGGCGAACACCCGGCGCTGGCTGTCGGTCTCGACCGTGCCGCCGGACTTGGACGAGACCACCAGCGCCGTCCGGCTCAGATCCCCGGCGAGGGCGTCGGCGACCTGACCGGGATCGGTGGTGTCCAGCACGGTCAGCGCGACGCCCTCGGTGTTGGTGATCACTTCCGGTGCCAGCGACGAACCTCCCATGCCCGCCAGCACGATGCGATCGATGCCGTCGGCGTGCAGCTCGTCCCGCAGGGCGGAGATCTCACCGATCAACGCCCGGGAGGTCTGGTGCAGGGTGGTCCATCCGAGCCGGATCGCGGCTTCCGCCTCGGCCCCGGTTCCCCACAGCGTGGCATCTCCTGCGCCGATCCGGGAGGCGACTCCGTCCGCGACGACCTCGCCGATCAGCGGTTGTGCGGCGGCGTCGAGATCCGCGCTGACGATGTTGACGGCGACGGCCTCACCCATTCGCGCGCTCGCTGTCGTACGCGCGGTCGAGCTGGTCGCGCACGGTGTCGAGCAGCTCGGTCCAGGACTTCTCGAACTTGACGACGCCTTCCTGCTCGAGGGTGGCGAACACGTCGTCGACGTCGATGCCTGCCGCGACGAGGTCGTCGAAGACAGCCTGGGCCCGCGCGGCCGTCCCCGTCACCGTGTCGCCGCGGATCTCGGCGTGGTCGGCGACGGCGTGCAGGGTGCCCTCCGGCATGGTGTTCACCGTGCCTGCCGCGACGAGCTCGTCGACGTAGCGCGTATCGGAGTACGACGGGTCCTTGACCCCGGTCGAGGCCCAGAGCGGTCGCTGCGGACGTGCGCCGGCGCCCGCGAGCGCGGCCCACCGCGTGCCGGAGAACTCCTCGGCATACGCGGCGTAGGCCAGCCGCGCGTTGGCGATCGCCGCCTTGCCGAGCAGCGCCGTAGCGGCATCGCCACCGAGCCGCTGGAGCCGCTTGTCGATCTCGGAGTCGACGCGGGAGACGAAGAACGAGGCGACCGAGGCGATCGAGGCGATGTCGTGCCCGTTCGCTCCCGCCTGCTCGAGCCCGGTCATGAACGCGTCGATGACCTGCCTGTACCGCTGGATCGAGAAGATCAGGGTGACGTTGACGCTGATCCCGCTCGCGAGCGTGCGGGTGATCGCAGGCAGCCCTTCCTCGGTCGCAGGGATCTTGACGAGCAGGTTCGGCCGGTCGACCGTCTTCCACAGCTCAGCGGCCTCGGCCACGGTGCCCTCGGTGTCGCGGGCGAGGCGCGGGTCGACCTCGATGGACACCCGGCCGTCGACGCCTCCCGAGGCGTCGAACACGTCCCGGAACAGGTCGCAGGCGTCGGCGACGTCGGCCGTGGTGATCTCCCGGACAGCGGAGTCGACGTCGGCGCCGCGTTCGGCCAGCGAGCGGACCCGATCGCGGTATGCGGCACCGGAGGCGAGCGCACCGGCGAAGATCGTCGGGTTGGTTGTCACCCCGGTGACCCGGAAGTCGCGGATCAGCTCGGCCAGGTTGCCGGACTCGAGCCGCTCCCGCGACAGGTCGTCGAGCCAGACCGACACTCCGTGCTCGGTGAGCCGGGTCAGTGGATCAGTCGAGGTCATTCGTACCGAACTCCCTTCGTCGTGAGGTACGGTGCGCCCTCACCGGCCAGTGTTGCCGATCGTGCGGCGGGCGGCATCCGCGACGGCTTCGGCGGTGATGCCGAACTCGCGGTACAGGGTCTGGTAGTCGGCGGAGGCACCGAAGTGTTCCAGCGAGACGACCTCACCGGTGTCGCCGACGAGGCGGTGCCACGACTGGGCGATGCCGGCTTCCACGGCCACCCGGGCCCGCACCCGCTTGGGCAGGACCGACTCCCGGTAAGCGGCGTCCTGGGCATCGAACCACTCGACGCACGGCATCGACACGACCCGCGCGCCGACACCGTCGTGCGCGAGGGCCTCGCGGGCGGCCACGGCGAGCTGTACCTCCGAGCCCGTGGCGATCAGCACGACGTCCGGGTCGCCCTCGGTGTCGGCCAGCACGTAACCGCCGCGCCGGACCCCGTCCGCGTCGGTGCCCTCGAGTACCGGCACGTTCTGGCGGGTCAGCGCCATGCCCGTCGGGGCGTCGGTGGTCTCCAGCGCGCACTGCCACGCGGCCGCGGTCTCGTTGGCGTCGGCGGGACGTACCACGTTCAGCCCGGGGATCGCACGGAGCGCGGCCAGGTGCTCGACGGGCTGATGCGTGGGGCCGTCCTCGCCGAGACCGATCGAGTCGTGGGTCCAGACGTAGATGACCGGCCTGCGCATCAGCGCGGCCAGCCGCACGGCGGGGCGCATGTAATCGCTGAAGATCAGGAAGGTCGCGCCGTAGGGCCGCGTGTGGCCGTGCAGGGCGATGCCGTTGAGGATGGCCCCCATGGCGTGCTCGCGCACGCCGAAGTGCAGGTTACGGCCGTAGGGCTGGGCGGTGAACATCTTGGTGCTCGCGCTCTCCGGCCCGAACGAGTCGGAATTCTTGATCACCGTGTTGTTGCTCTCCGCGAGGTCCGCGGATCCGCCCCACAGCTCGGGAAGCACGTCGCCGATGGCATTGAGCACCTCGCCGGAGGCCTTACGGGTCGCGATCGGGCTCGCGCCGGGTTCCCAGGAGGGAAGCCGCTGCGTCCATCCCGCCGGCAGCTCGCGTGCGGCCAGCCGCTCGGCCAGCGCCTTGCGTTCCGGGTTCGCGGCCGCCCACGTGTCGTACCGCTGCTGCCACTGTGCGTGCGCCTGCCGTCCCCGTTCGACGACGCCACGGACGTGCGCCAGCACGTCGTCGTCGATCGGGAACCGGCGCTCCGGGTCGAAGCCGAGTGCCTTCTTGACCTCGGCGACCTCGTCGGCGCCGAGTGCCGCGCCATGCGCCTTGCCGGTGTTCATCGCCGTCGGTGCCGGGTAGCCGATGACGGTACGCAGCACGATCAGCGAGGGGCGGTGGACCTCCGCCTTGGCCGCGTCCAGCGCGCGCTGGATGCCGACGACGTCCTCACCGCTGTCGACGACCTCCACGTGCCAGCCGTAGGCCGCGTAGCGCGCCGCGGTGTCCTCGTCGAGCGCGATCGCGGTGTCGTCCTCGATCGAGATCTGGTTGTCGTCGTAGATCACGATGAGGTTGCCCAGCTCCTGCCTGCCGGCCAGCGAGGACGCTTCCGCCGTGACGCCCTCCTCGATGTCACCGTCCGAGGCGATCACGTAGATGTGGTGGTCGAATACGCTCGCACCACGGGGGCTGTCCGGGTCGAACAGGCCCCGTTCCCGCCTGGCGGCCATGGCCATACCCACCGCGTTGGCCAGTCCCTGGCCGAGCGGGCCGGTGGTGGTCTCCACGCCGGTGGTGTGCCCGTACTCGGGATGGCCCGGTGTGCGCGACTCCCAGCGGCGCAGTTGCTCGAGGTCGTCGAGCTCGAGCCCGTAGCCGGAGTAGAACAGCTGGATGTACAGGGTGAGGCTGCTGTGACCCGCGGAGAGAACGAACCGGTCGCGACCCCACCAGTCGGGACTGGTCGGGTCGTGCCGCATCACCCGCTGGAACAGCGTGTAGGCGACGGGGGCGAGGCTCATCGCGGTGCCGGGGTGTCCACTGCCACAGTGCTGTACCGCATCCGCGGCGAGTACTCGCATGGTGTCGACCGCCCGGGTATCGAGCTCGGTCCAGTCCGGCGGTGTCGTCCGGCGCAGACGTGGGTTCTCCTCGCTGACTGACGTGATGTCCGACACTGAATTCCTTCTTCGTTTCACGGTGTACCTGTGTTGTGTCTGTTCGCCTGCCGTTCGCTACCTGACCGTCGACCGTTCCTTCAGCGGGGAAGGGGTGTGCCCGCCGCCGTCCGACCACCGGTCACCGCCCACGGTCGTGCCCGGTAACCGGTGGTCGCCGGGGGTGACCGATGGTGCGGCACGAAGGCAGTGGAGCGTTGCGAGCACGGGGCAACGGTCAGCGCCGCACGACACCGGTCCAGCGTAATGGTTACCGGCGCGTAGCAGGCAGCGCGAGTGCCGCGCGTCTCGCGCACGTACCCGCCGCAGCCGCTACCCGGCGACGTGACTACCATGAGTTTTCGTGAGCTGAGAGGGCTGTTCACTCGACTGCGGGCTCGCGTCGGCGGTGGAGCCGCGTGGGCGGGGCGACGTGGTCGCGGTGATCTGCCCGTTTCGTGGACAAGGTGGCGGGCGAGGTTCCTCGTGTGCCGAGGGAGGCCGGCACACTATGGCGCGGGGCCCGAAGGGAGCGACATGACGTTGGTCAACGCTGGTGAATCCAGCGAGGCGGACGCCAACGTTTCCGGGGCGTGTGCCGGCGGGCCGGGCAGCACCGGGCGTGTCGGCCCGGTGACCGGGGCCTTGCGCGCCGCGTCGCGCCGCGCGGGTGCCTACGCCGCGCTGGCCAAGCCGCGAGTGATCGAGCTGCTGCTGGTTACCACGATCCCGGCCATGTTCCTCGCGGGCCGCGATATTCCCTCGCCCGTGCTCGTGCTGGCCACGTTGCTGGGCGGCACGATGGCCGCCGGCAGCGCGAACGCGTTGAACTGCGTGCTCGACGCGGACATCGACCGCGTGATGAACCGGACCAAGAAGCGTCCTCTCGTGCGCGACTCCGTTCCCCGTGGCCGCGCGCTGATCTTCGGGCTGGCACTGGGCGTCGCGTCGTTCACGGTGCTCTACGTCACCGTGAACCTGCTCGCCTCGATCCTGGCCGTGGCGACGATCGCGTTCTACATCCTGGTGTACACGCTGGTCCTCAAGCGGCGTACCGCGCAGAACGTCGTCTGGGGCGGGGCGGCCGGATGCATGCCCGTGGTCATCGGCTGGGCGGCGGTGACAGGCACGGTGGAATGGCCCGCCTTCGTGATGTTCGGGGTGATCTTCTTCTGGACACCGCCGCACACCTGGGCGCTGGCGATGCGCTACCGGGAGGACTACGAGCGCGCCGGGGTACCGATGCTGCCGGTGGTAGCCACGCCGCAACACGTTGCCCGGCAGATCGTCATCTACTCGTGGGTCATGGTGGCCTGGACCCTCCTGCTGGTGCCCGCCACGAGCTGGATCTACACGCTGTTCGCCATGCTGGCAGGCGCGTGGTTCCTGTTCTACGCGCACAGGCTGTACGCCTCGGTACGGGACGGGGAGAAGACCAAACCGATGGCGCTGTTCCACCGGTCCAACACCTACCTGATGATCGTGTTCTGCGCTCTGGCCGTGGACTCGGCGATCGGGCTACCGGTCCTCGGGCTGCCGCTGTAGCGCACGCTTGCCGGGTGGGGCATCCGGCCGCGGCGCGGGGCTAGCGCGGCCGTCGCCGTTTCCTGGCACCGCTTCGTCGAGTTCTGTACGTTGGATGGTCGGCCTCGTCCCCTCAGGGACCGCACGAGCAGGAGTGGGGGTTCATCGCCGATGACGCGGGAGCGCGCGGGCAACTCGACGTCCTCGCCCGACGGGCACGCCACAGCGGGACGGCACACCGGCGACGAGAGCGCGCTGGAGTACGAGCAGCGGTACGTGACCATGCTCTACGGCAAGCTCGACCGGGAGCGCGCCGCCACGTCGGCGGAGCTGTCCAGGACGCTCGGCAATACGGGCGGGACCCCGCAGGAGCGCACCGAGCGGGACGTCGCGGCGACGATGCTGCGCGAGCGGCACGCACAGCTGGAAGGGGTCGAGGCCGGCCTGTGCTTCGGCAGGCTCGACAGCACCGACGGAACCAGCATGCACATCGGGCGTATCGGGCTGTTCGATGAGGACGACGACTACGAGCCGTTGCTGATCGACTGGCGGGCCCCGGTCGCCCGGCCGTTCTACCTGGCTACCGCGGCCTCGCCGCAGGGCGTCCGGTTACGGAGGCACCTGCGGCTGCGGCTGCGCGCCGTGACGGAGATCGACGACGAGGTCCTCGACCTCGACGCCGAGGACACCGGGCACGATCTCGGCCTCGCGGGGGAGGCCGCGCTGCTCGCGGCGCTGAACAAGCAGCGCGGCGAGCACATGCAGGACATCGTGGCGACGATCCAGGCCGAGCAGGACCGGATCATCCGGGCGGAGGCGACCGGAACGCTGGTCGTGCAGGGCGGTCCGGGGACCGGGAAGACGGCGGTGGCGCTGCACCGTGCGGCGTACCTGCTCTACGAGCACCGCTCCGCGCTGTCCAGCAGGGGTATCCTCGTGCTGGGTCCGAACTCGACGTTCTTGCACTACATCGGCCAGGTACTGCCCTCGCTCGGGGAGACGGGCGTGTTGCTGGCCACCATGGGTGAGTTGTTTCCCGGCATCAGGGTCCGGGGGGTCGACAGCCGTGCCGCCAGTGCGGTCAAGGGCCGGGAGTCCATGGTGGACGTATTGCGCGCGGCGGTGGCCAACCGGCAGCTGGTGCCGGACGAGCCCGTCACGGTGCGGGCCGAGCGGGACACCCTCGTGCTCGATCCCGACACGTGCGGCAAGGCCAGGCAGCAGGCACGCGACAGCGGCAAGCCGCACAACCTCGCCCGCAGGGTGTTCCACGGCGTCATGCTCGACGCGCTCGCGAGACAGGCAGCGGAGCGCCTGACCAGCGAGGTCCTGGACGACGTTCCGGAGGCCGGATACACGGAGGACGAGGACCCCACCGCGCAGCTGCTGGACAGTACCGACGTCGCCGAGATCGAGGCGGAGCTGGCCCAGGACGGCGCGGTGCGTGCCGCGCTGGATGAGCTGTGGCCGGAGTACACCCCGCAACGGCTGCTCGGTGAGCTGCTCACCGACCGGCGGGATCTCGCGGCCGCCGCCGCGGGCCATCTCGACGACACCGAGATCGACGCCGTGCTGCGCACCAAGTCCATCGCGTGGACTGCCTGCGACGTACCGCTGCTCGACGAGCTCGCCGAGCTGCTCGGTGTGGACGACACCGAGTCACGTGAGCGGCGCGCGCAGGCCGAGCGCGAGGAACTCGCCTATGCCCAGGGCGTGTTGCACGTCATGGAGCAGGACGACGAGCTCGCCGACGAGGAGCGCTTGCAGGTCGGGGACATTCTCGACGCCGAGCTCCTCGCGGAACGGGAACGCCAGCGCAGCGAGATGACGGCCGCCCAGCGTGCCGCGGCGGATCGCACGTGGACGTTCGGGCACGTCATCGTGGACGAGGCGCAGGAGCTCACCGCGATGGACTGGCGGTTGATCATGCGCAGGTGCCCCAACCGATCCATGACCGTGGTGGGCGATGTGGCCCAGACCAGCGCGCCCGGTGGGGCCTCGTCGTGGGGCGAGATGCTGTCGCCCTACGTGGCGGACCGGTGGCGGCTCGCGGAGCTGACCGTCAACTACCGCACGCCCGCCGAGATCATGGATGTCGCCAGCACGGTGCTGGCCGAGTTCGCGCCGGAGGTGCGGCTGCCGGACGCCGTGCGCGAGACCGGGGTTGCCCCCTGGGAGATCGAGGTGGCAGGCGAGGACGTCGCGGGCGAGGTACATGATCTGGTCGTCACGGAGCGGCGGGAGGTGGGGGAGGGCACGCTTGCCGTGGTGTGCCCGCGACATCGCGAGGAGGATCTCGCCCGGTCGATCCAGTACGAGCGCGTGTCGGTGCTGCGGGTCGAGCAGGCCAAGGGGCTCGAGTTCGACGGTGTGATCGTCGTCGCGCCGGAGGAGATCATCCGGGAGTCCGCGCGCGGGCACAACGACCTGTTCGTCGCACTGACGCGATCGACCCAACGGCTCGGCATCGCGCATCCGGCCGGTGACCACACCACCGGTGCTGGGACGGGGCGTGCGTTGACCGGTGCGGTGCGCCGGAGATCACACGGCTGAGCAGGCTGGACGGGACGGCCCCGTCCGGCGCAGGGCGGAGCGGGTGAACCGATAAGCTTGCTGCCATGCGGAAACCAGGCAAGATCATGACCGCGGTCGCTGCCGCGCTTGTCATCGGGGCGTGCAACCCGCCCGGTGAACAGCCTTCCGAGGAGCCGACCGGTGCCGATATGACCCCGATCGAGGAAGCCGACGGCGGTGAGAACGCGGACGGCGGGCAGGAGTGCACGGCGGACGACTTCACCGTCGATGGCGAGCCCGGTGAACGGCCGGAGATCACAGCTCCTGACGAGTGCACACCGCCCGACGAGCTGCTGATGGAGGACCTCGAGGAGGGCTCGGGGGAGGAAGCCCGGGAAGGCAGCTCGGTCGAGGTGCACTACCACCTGGTTAGCTTCTCGGAGGGCGAGGTGATCGATACCTCGTGGGACCACGACAAGACGTTCACCGTCGACAATGTCGGGGCCTCCGAGGAGGTCATCGACGGGTGGAACGAGGGACTACTCGGAATCACCGAGGGCAGCCGGAGGCTGCTGGTCGTTCCGCCGGAGCTGGGCTACGGGGAGCAGGGCAGCCCGCCCGATATCGAACCAGGCGAGACGCTGGTTTTCGTCATCGATGCCATGTCGGTGAGCGGTCCGGCCGGGTAGCGTCTCCCGCGTACCGACGCACGACGTCCCGGGAGTCCCCGGCGGCGTCGTGCGTCAGGTGCTCGCACCTCACGCACACCGTCCCTGGCACTCCTTTCACGGGACGAGCAGGAGCTTCCCCGTGGTACGGCGGCCTTCCAGGTCCTCGTGCGCCCGAGCGGCGTCGGAGAGCGCGTATGTCCCTCCGATCCGGACGGTGACAGCGCCGCGGGCGACGGCATCGAAGAGCTCGCCTGCTCGCCACTCCAGCTCGTCCCGGGTGGCCAGGTAGTCCGCCAGCTTGGGGCGGGTGAGAAACACCGAGCCCGCGCTGTTCAGGCGCTGCGGGTCGACGGGCTCGACCGGCCCGCTCGCGGCGCCGAACAGCGCGACCGTGCCGCGCCTGCGCACCGCGGCGAGGCTGCCGTCGAACGTCGCGCGCCCGACGCCGTCATAGACGACATCGGCCCCTGCTCCGCCGGTAAGCGTGCGTACCCGGCTGCCGAAGTCCGGGTAGCCCACCACCAGGTCCGCGCCCGCCCGGGTCGCGAGCCGTTCCTTGTCCGGAGTGGATACCGTCGTGACGACGGTGGCCCCCCGGGCTTTCGCCAGCTGGATGAGCAGCAGACCCACCCCGCCCGCGCCGGCATGCACGAGTACGGTCTCGCCTGCCGACACCGGATGCACCGATGCCACGAGGTAGTGCGCGGTCATTCCCTGCAACATCAGTGCCGCCGCCGTGCGGCTGTCGACCGCGTCCGGGATCGGCACCGCCTCGGCGGCCGGGACCCGCACCCGCTCGGCGTAACTGCCCTGGACACCCGCCCACGCGACCCGGTCGCCGGGTGCGAACGCGGACACCTCGCCGCCGACGGCGCGGACCGTGCCCGCCCCTTCCATACCGGCCACGAACGGCAGGTCGAGCGGGTAGGCGCCGCTGCGGTGGTAGGTGTCGATGAAGTTCACACCCGCGGCATCGGTATCCACGAGTAGCTCCGCGTCGCCGGGACCGCCTGCGGGCTCCTCGGCGAGCTCCAGGACCTCCGGTCCACCGGTACGCGTGACCCTGACCACTCTCGGCATGTGTACTCCTTTCCGCCGCGGAGCCTGTGGCGCGGTACGCCTGCGCTGCCCCTACACTAGGGTGCCGTGGCTGACACGACTGAGCAGAGTAGCGAGGCCGAGCAGGCCCCGAGGAAGAGGGACATCGCCGTGGCGCGGCAGTTCGTCGAGGAGCACGGCAGCCCTGCGCGTGCGGTGGTGCAGGCCATCGGCCGCAGCGGCGCACGGGTCGTCCTCGTCGGCGGGGACGGTGCGATGGGCGATGTCTTCGTGCCGTCGACAGCGGCAGGCAACGCGCTGGTCGGCGCGGTAGCCGACCTGGACGAGTCGAGCTGGGACGCCGAGACGGTGAACGCCACCGAGATCGGGGCGGAGCATCGCCGCAAGATGGGCCGTTCGTTGACCCGGCGCTGATCCGATGCCCGCGCTCGTGTACCTGGCAGGGTGTTCCGCCCTGCCGCACGGGGACGGTGACGAGGCCGACCTGCTGGTCGCACTGTCCGAGCTGGACTGCGAGGCCCGGTGGATCGTCTGGGACGACCCGGACAACCGCGCGCATGAGGCCGACCTGGTGGTGTTGCGCGCCACCTGGGACTACGCCGAGCGGCGTGCCGAGTTCCTCGACTGGTGCGCCTCGGTGCCGAACCTGCTCAACCCGGCAGGTGTCGTGCGGTGGAACCTGGACAAGTCCTACCTCCTCGACCTGGCTGGCACGGGCCTGCCGATCGTTCCGACCGAGGTGATCCATCCCGGCGAACGCCCCCGCTGGCCGGAGACCGAGTTCGTGGTCAAGCCGGTCGTCGGAGCGGGCTCGCGGGGAGCGCGACGGTTCGCGGCAGGGTCGTGGGACGGGGCGGAGAAGCACCTGGCGAGCGTGCACGGCGGCGGGGTAGCCGCCCTCGTGCAGCCGTACCAGCCGCGCGTCGACAGCGAGGGCGAGACGGCGATGGTCTACGTCTCCGGCGCGTACTCGCACGCGTTCCGTAAGGGGCCGATGCTGGCAGGCGGGGACTGGGACGGTTCGGGGCTGTTCGCCAGCGAGAAGCTCGCGGTGGCCGAGCCCGGCCCGGCTACGCGGCGGCTGGCCGAGGACACGCTCGACGCGGCGAGTGGCGTTCTCGGCATCCCGCGCCGGGATCTGCTGTACGCGCGCGTCGACGTGGTCTCCTCGGCGGACGGGCGGCCGTTGCTTCTGGAGCTGGAGCTGAGCGAGCCGTCCCTGGGGCTGACCCACGCGGGCGGGGATGCCTCGGCGCGGTTCGCCTCCGCCATCAGGTCACGCTTGCGGTCCTGAGCCCGCCCGCCACCGGGCAGGCTCGCAGGGGGTTTACCGGGGTTGCTCAGCGGGCCCGATCGGCGAGACCGGGCACGGCAGCGGGTCCGGAGACCTCCCGTGGCGCCGGACCGCGGTCCCGGCCCGCGCACCAGAGCGTGGCCGTTGTGATCAGCACGGCGAACGAGCCGAGCACGTGCAGCGAGACCAGGGGGTCCGGCACGCCCAGCCGGTACTGCACCACCCCGAGCGAGCCCTGCGCGAGCACCACGCCGCACAGCAGGGCGTATCGCCGGGTGAACCGGGTCGGTGCGCCGCGCGCGACGAGCAGGCCGAGGGCCGCCAGGACCAGCAGGAACACCGCGACGGCTGCGGCGTGCACCGTGGTCACCACGTCCAGCGGTACGTCCAGCCGCTCGGTGTCGGGATCGCCAGCGTGCGGGCCCGCGCCGGTGACCACCGCACCGGACACCACGATGGCACCGATCACCACCCCGAGCGCGACCAGCAGCGCGCGCCCCCGCTCGCCGAGATGGAACCGGCCGGGCCGGTCTCCCTCGTTGAACGCGTGAGCCAGCAGCACGGCGAGCCACACCAGGATCGTGGAGGCAAGGAAGTGGGTCGCGACCATCCACCAGACGAGGTCGGCCTGCACGGTCAGCGCCCCGATACCACCCTGGAGGGCGACACCGCCGAGGATGACCCACGCCAGCCGCACGGGCCGGTCGCGTCCCGGATGTGCGCGGCGGATGCGCAGTGCCGTGATGAGCGCGGCGACGGCGACGAGTACCACGACCACGGTCAGCAACCGGTTACCGAACTCGATCCACTGGTTGAGCATCGGGTAGTCGGGATGCGGTCGCGGGGTCATCGCCCCCGTGTGGCACTGCGGCCAGGTGGGGCAGGCGAGACCGGAGTCGGTGACCCGTACCACGGACCCGGTGACACCGATACCCGCCTGCGTCGCGACGGTGGCCGCACCGACGACGGCGAGAACCCTCGCGGAGGGATGGGGGAGCCGGTCGAGCAGCGACCGGGCGACGGTGGATACGGCGAGAAGCACGCGGGCAGGCACGGAGCCGGCAGGCAGCCGATCGAGCCGGGATTTCGCGGACACGGTTCGATGGTATGGCGCACCGTGGCCGGTCCCCGCCGCGGGTGGGTATCAGGTCAGCCGCGTGGTGCGGGTCGCAACGGCCGCCGCGGCCGCGGCCCAGACCATGAGGACTGCCAGCGAGGTCCACGCCGTGGCGCCGTCGATCAGCGCGGCACGGAGCCCGTCGGCCAGCGCGCCGGACGGCACCAGCGTGACGACGTGGGCGATGCCTTGCGGGAACGCGGACGGGGCGAGCAGGATGCCGCCTGCCAGCAGCAGCACGAACCACACGACGTTGGCGAGCGCCAGCACGATGTCGGCCCGCAGCGCGCCGCCGAGCAGTACGCCGAGCGCGCCGAAGGCGGCGGTTCCCGCCACGAGCAGGACCGTGGCCGGCAGCACACCGGAGAGCTCGGGTCGCCAGCCGAGAGCCAGCGCGACGAGGGTGACCAGGCACACCTGAATGAGCACCACCACCAGCGCCGCCACCATGCGCCCGCAGACGAGCAGCCAGCGCGGCAACGCGGTCGCCGCGAGCCGCTTGAGCACCCCGTACTTGCGGTCGAAGCCCAGTGCGATGGCCTGCCCTGTGAACGCCGAGGACAGCACGGCCAGCGCGAGTATGCCGGGGGCGACCTCGTGCACGCGAGCGCCCGTGCCGCCGGAGCCTGTGACCGCGCCGTCCACGCCGGGCAGCACGTCCAGCAGGCTGAGCGCTACCAGCAGCGCGATCGGGATCAGCACCGTCAGCAGCAGCTGCTCACCGTGCCGCAGCGTCAGCAGTGTCTCCACGCGCGCGTGCTCGAGCAGCATCCTGATCCGGCTGCCCGCGCCGGGCGCGGGCGCGAACGTTCCCGGTGCGAACCGGCTCGGGGGGTTGCCTGCGGAAGGCCCTGCGGTACTCACGAGCGCAACTCCCGTCCGGTCAGCTCGAGGAAGACCTCTTCGAGGTCGCGCCCCCCGACGTGCAGGTGCTCGGCGAGCACGCCCTGTTGGGCACACCACGCCGTGACGGTGGACACGACCTGCGGGTCCACATGGCCGTCCACCCGGTAGGTACCGGGCGTGAGCTCGCGCACCAGGTAGTCCTCCGGGAGGGCGGCGGCGAGCAACCCGGTATCGAGGCCGGCCTTCGCGCGGAACCGGATGTGCCCGACGGCCGGATCGCTCGCGGTGAGCGTCCGCGGCGAGCCGTCCGCGATGACCCGGCCCCCGTCGACGATCACGATGTGGTCGGCCAGCGTCTCGGCTTCCTCCATCATGTGTGTGGTGAGCAGGATGCTCACGCCGTCCGCACGGAGAGCGGCAAGCAGGTCCCACACCAGGAGGCGGGCCTGCGGATCCATACCGGCGGTCGGCTCGTCCAGGAAGACGAGCTCCGGCCTGCCGACGATGGCGCAGGCCAGTGACAGTCGCTGTTGCTGGCCACCGGACAGGCGCTTGAACGGGGTGCGCCTGCACTCCCGCAGGCCGAGGGTGTCCAGCAGCCACCCGACGTCGAGCGGGTGACGCGCGCAGCTGGCCACGAGCCGGAGCATCTCCTCGGCCCGCACCCCGGGGAACGCGCCGCCGCCTTGCGGCATCGCACCGATCCTGCTGCGCAGCGCGGCACGCTCGGCAAGCGGATCCCGGCCGAGTACCCGGACCGTTCCCGTGTCCGGCCGGATATGGCCCTCGCACACCTCGACGGTGGTGGTCTTACCGGCCCCGTTCGGGCCGAGCAACGCCAGCAGGTGCCCCCTGCGCATGGTGAGCCCGATGCCGTTCACGGCGGTGACGGTGCCGAACCGCTTGACCACTCCGGTGATCTCGAGTGCCGGCGTCGCGGCGTCCGCCCGGTCACCGGTACTGTCCCGCGCCGATTCCGCGGGTAGATCCCCGTCGGCGAGGCGTACGGATGGTGTCGCGGGCTCGTTCACAACTACCAAGGGTAAAACGTGGCCGTCGTCCGCCGCTGGTCGGCGGTACCTTACCGGCGTTACCGCGCCCGGTGGCCGGTCCGGGGCGCGTCCACCCGGACCCGGATGGTGATGTGCCTCACCTGACGCAGGCCCGGCTTTGCCGTTGGGACAGAAATACGACACACTTGTGTTGTGAAATTACGCGAAGCCGTCAGCGAGTCGACCGAGCATGGCCGTGGCCCACGTGACCATGCAGGTGCTGGCGCGCCCGCGCAGTTCACCCATGACGGCCGTACTCGCGACGAGGTGGCTCGGTTGCTGCTGGAGCAGGGCCCGATCTCCGCGGGAGCGGTGGCTCACACGCTCGGCATCAGCCCCACCGCGGTGCGCCGTCATCTCGACGCCCTGCTCGCAGACGGGGAGGCCGACACCCGGGACGCTCCGGCGCGAGCACGCCGAGGCCGGGGGCGCCCGGCGAAGCTGTTCCTGCTGACCGACGCCGGCAGGGCCAGGTTCGGGCACGCGTACGATGATCTCGCCGTGTCGGCGATCCGGTTCCTCGCCGAGCACGGTGGCGAGGAGGCCGTGCGACGGTTCGCCGAACACCGCGTCGCCAAACTCGTCGGCCCGTACCGCGACACGGTCGCCGGCCAGCCCGATCTCGAGAGACGGGCGGAGGCGCTGGCGGGAGCGTTGTCCCGGGAGGGTTACGCTGCATCGACAGCCGAAGTGGGTGTCGGGGAACAGCTGTGCCAGCACCACTGTCCCGTCGCTCATGTGGCCGCGGAGTTTCCACAGCTGTGCGAAGCGGAAACCGAGGCGTTCGCCGAGCTACTCGGAACGCATGTGCAGCGCCTGGCAACCATTGCGCGCGGGGACGCCGCGTGCACCACGCACGTACCCGCGGAGGACCCGCAGGGTAGACAAGCACCAACTCCGAACGGAGGGGAGCCCGCATGACTGCCGCTCCAGAGCAGCCCACCACAGCGGCGCCCGCGACCGCGGGGCAGGACCAGCTGTCCCAAGAGGAAACGATCGCGGCGCTGGGTAAGTACGAGTACGGCTGGGCCGACTCCGACGACGCGGGCGCCAAGGCGCGCCGCGGCGTGGACGAGGATGTCGTCCGGGAGATCTCGCAGAAGAAGGACGAGCCCGAGTGGATGCTGGAACGGCGTCTGAAGGCCCTGAAACTCTTCGATCGTAAGCCGATGCCGACCTGGGGCGCCGACCTCTCGGAGATCGACTTCGACTCGATCAAGTACTTCGTGCGTTCCACCGAGAAGCAGGCGCAGAGCTGGGACGACCTGCCGGAAGACATCAGGAACACCTACGACCGGCTCGGCATCCCCGAAGCGGAGAAGCAGAGCCTGGTCGCCGGTGTGGCAGCCCAGTACGAGTCCGAGGTCGTCTATCACCAGATCCGCGAGGACCTGGAGAAGCAGGGCGTGCTGTTCCTGGACACCGACACCGGCCTGCGGGACTACCCGGAGCTGTTCGAGGAGTACTTCGGCTCGGTGATCCCCGCCGGGGACAACAAGTTCTCGGCGCTGAACACGGCCGTGTGGTCCGGCGGCTCGTTCATCTACGTGCCGAAGGGCGTGCACGTGGACATCCCGCTGCAGGCCTACTTCCGGATCAACACCGAGAACATGGGCCAGTTCGAGCGCACGTTGATCATCGTCGACGAGGACGCCTACGTGCACTACGTGGAGGGCTGCACCGCGCCGATCTACGACTCGGACTCGCTGCACTCCGCCGTGGTCGAGATCGTGGTCAAGAAGGGCGCACGGTGCCGGTACACCACGATCCAGAACTGGTCGGGCAACGTGTACAACCTGGTCACCAAGCGTGCCAAGGCCGAAGAGGGCGCCACCATGGAGTGGGTCGACGGCAACATCGGCTCGAAGGTGACCATGAAGTACCCCTCGGTCTTCCTCACCGGCGAGCACGCCAAGGGTGAGGTGCTGTCGGTGGCGTTCGCTGGCGAGAACCAGCACCAGGACGCCGGGGCCAAGATGGAGCACCTCGCCCCGCACACCTCCTCGTCCATCGTGTCCAAGTCGGTCGCGCGCAACGGGGGGCGGACCTCCTACCGTGGCCTGGTCAAGGTCGCCAAGCGCGCCCACCACGCGAGCTCCACGGTCAAGTGCGATGCCCTTCTCGTGGACACGGTCTCGCGTTCGGACACCTACCCCTACGTCGACATCCGCAACGACGACGTCTCGATGGGGCACGAGGCGACGGTGTCCAAGGTCAGCGATGACCAGCTGTTCTACCTGATGCAGCGGGGCCTGACCGAGGACGAGGCGATGGCGATGATCGTGCGTGGCTTCGTGGAGCCCATCGCACGGGAGCTGCCCATGGAGTACGCGCTCGAGCTCAACCGCTTGATCGAACTGCAAATGGAAGGAGCCGTCGGCTGATGACAGCCACGGGTGTGGAAGAAGACCACTCGGGTGCCGGTTCCGCGGCCGGCACCGACAACAACGTCGCCACCGCCGTGGAGGCGGCCGTTCCGGCCGCCTCCCGGGGGGAGCGTTTCACCGGGTTCGACGTCGAGGCCTTCGAGGTGCCCGGCGGACGGGAGGAGAACTGGCGCTTCACCCCGATGAAGCGCCTGCGCGGGTTGCACGACGGCAGCGCGGTCGCCGACGGCAAGGCTGTCGTGGACGTGGAAGGTCCCGAGGAGATCACCGTCGAGACGGTGGATCGCGCCGACGGGCGGCTCGGTCAGGCCGGCGCGCCGAGCGACAGGGTGGCCGCGCAGGCCTTCAGCGCGTTCACCCACGCGACGGTCGTGACGGCTCCGGGCGACACGAAGCTGAGCAAGCCCGCGACGGTCCGGGTCACCGGCCCCGGCGAGGGCAGGACGGCTTACGGTCACGTGCAGATCCGGGTGGAGCCGTTCGGCGAGGCGGCCGTGGTGCTGGACCATGTGGGATCCGGGACCTACGCCGACAACGTGGAGTTCGTGGTCGGCGACGGTGCGAAGCTGACCGTGGTGTCGGTCCAGGACTGGGCCGACGACGCCGTGCATGTCTCCGAGCAGCATCTCCGGCTGGGACGGGACGCCACACTCAAGCACACCGTCGTCACGCTCGGCGGCGACCTCGTGCGGGTGTCGCCGACGGCCCGGTTCGGCGACTCCGGTGGCGACGTCGAGATGCTCGGCCTGTACTTCGCCGACGCGGGGCAGCACCAGGAGCATCGCCTGTTCGTCGACCATGCGCAGCCGCACTGCAAGTCCAACGTGCTCTACAAGGGAGCCCTGCAGGGTGACGGTGCGCACTCGGTGTGGATCGGGGATGTGCTCATCCGCGCCGCGGCGGAGGCGACGGACACCTTCGAGCTCAACCGGAACCTGGTGCTGACCGAAGGTGGGCGTGCCGACTCGGTGCCCAACCTGGAGATCGAGACCGGCGAGATCGAGGGCGCGGGGCACGCGAGCGCGACCGGCAGGTTCGACGACGAGCAGCTGTTCTACCTGCAGTCCCGCGGGATCGCCGAGGACCAGGCTCGCAGGCTCGTCGTCCGCGCCTTCTTCCACGAGATCCTGATGAAGATCGATGTCCCCGAGGTGCGGGAACGGCTGGAGGCCTCCATCGAGGCCGAGCTCGAAGCGGTCAACGCGTAGTACCGAGCACGTCCCCACATACCCATCACGTTCCGGCAAGCGGTGAGAGTAGGAAACGAACACACATGGCCACACTGGAAATCAAGGACCTGCACGCCAGCGTCGTGACCGACGAGGGCGCCAAGGAGATCCTCGCGGGCGTCAACCTGACCATCCGGTCCGGTGAGACGCACGCGATCATGGGGCCGAACGGCTCCGGCAAGTCGACGCTGTCGTACGCCATCGCCGGTCACCCGCGCTACAAGGTCACCTCCGGCGAGGTACTGCTCGACGGGGAGAACGTGCTCGAGATGGGCGTCGACGAGCGGGCTCGCGCCGGGCTGTTCCTCGCGATGCAGTACCCGGTCGAGGTGCCCGGCGTCTCGATGTCCAACTTCCTGCGCAGCGCGGCGACGGCGGTGCGGGGAGAGGCACCGAAGCTGCGCCACTGGGTCAAGGAAGTCAAGGACGAGATGGGCAAGCTCGACATCGCGGGCGAGTTCGCCGACCGCAGCGTCAACGAGGGATTCTCCGGTGGTGAGAAGAAGCGGCACGAGATCCTGCAGCTGAGCCTGCTCAAGCCGAAGTTCGCGATCCTGGACGAGACCGATTCGGGCCTGGACGTGGATGCGCTGCACGTGGTCTCGAAGGGCGTCAACGAGTTCCGGGAGAACAACGACGCCGGGATCATGCTGATCACCCACTACAGCAGGATCCTCAAGCACGTCGAGCCGGACTACGTGCACGTCTTCGCCGAGGGCAGGATCGTCGAGTCCGGCGGCAAGGAGCTTGCCGACGACCTGGAGGCGAACGGCTACATGAAGTTCACCGGGCAGGCGGAGCCGGCGAAGGCGTGAGCCACGTCCTGATACGAACCCGGGACGACGAGCACGGACGAGAGGAGGCGGCACGATGACAACCAGCACGGTTGATCACGAGCAGCGCCACGTTCCGGAGCCGCTGGACGTCGCCGCCCTCCGCGCCGACTTCCCGATCCTGGCGCGCACCGTGCGAGACGGGAGTCCGCTGGCGTACCTGGACTCCGGTGCGACGTCGCAACGCCCGAACCAGGTGCTCGACGCGGAGCGGTCCTTCCTGACGACCTGCAACGCCGCGGTGCACCGGGGGGCTCACCAGCTGGCCGAGGAAGCCACCGACGCCTACGAGCACGCACGTGCGACGATCGCCGCGTTCATCGGTGCGGATGTCGGTGAGCTGGTGTTCGTCAAGAACGCCACCGAAGGCATCAACCTGGTGACCTATGCGATGGGCAACGCGGCGACCGCCGGGGACGAGGCGGCCCGGTTCCGGCTCGGACCCGGCGACGAGGTCGTGGTCACCGAGATGGAACACCACGCGAACCTCGTTCCGTGGCAACAGGTGTGCCGGCGTACGGGTGCGACCCTGCGGTGGCTCGGCGTCACCGATGACGGGCGTCTCGACCTCGACGACGTGCCCGAGGTGATCACCGACCGCACGAAGGTGGTCGCGCTGACCCACCAGTCCAACGTGCTCGGCACGATCAACCCGCTCGCGCCCGTCGTGCGTCGCGCCAACGAGGTCGGCGCGCTGACCGTGCTCGACGCGTGCCAGTCGGTGCCGCACGGCGCGGTGAACGTGGCGGAGCTGGGTGTGGACTTCGCCGTGTTCTCCGGGCACAAGATGCTCGGCCCGTCGGGCATCGGCGTGCTCTACGGCCGCCGCGAGCTGCTCGAGGCGCTTCCGCCGTTCCTGACGGGTGGCTCGATGATCGAGCAGGTCTGGATGGAGACCTCGACGTTCGCGCCGCCACCACAGCGGTTCGAAGCCGGTGTCCCCATGACCTCTCAAGCGGTCGCTCTGGGTGCGGCCGTGGACTACCTCTCGGCGATCGGCATGGACCGTATCGCTGCGCACGAGCACGCACTGACCGAGGCCGCGGTCACCGAGCTCGACGCGATCGACGGCGTCCGCATCATCGGGCCCACGGAGGTCGTCGACCGCGGCGGGGCGGTGTCGTTCGTGGTCGACGGTGTGCATCCGCACGACGCCGGGCAGGTGCTCGACAGCCTGGGCCTTGCCGTACGCGTCGGCCATCACTGCGCGTGGCCGTTGCATCGCAGGATGGGCGTGCCCGCGACGGTGCGGGCGTCGTTCTACCTGTACAACGAGCACTCCGAGGTCGAAAGGCTCGCCCGGGGGGTGCGCGAGGCGCAACGATTCTTCGGGGTGGTGTGACGCCGTGCAGCTGGAGAGTATGTACCAGGAGATCATCCTGGACCACTACAAGAACCCGAACGCCAGGGGGTTGCGCGAGCCCTACGACGGCGAGTCGTTCCAGGTCAACCCCACGTGTGGTGACGAGGTCACGCTCCGTGTGAAGGTGGACGGTGACAACGGCGAGTCGCGCGTGACCGACGTGTCCTACGACGGCCAGGGATGCTCGATCAGCCAGGCCTCGGTCTCGGTGCTGACCGAGCTGGTCACCGGGCGTACCGTACGGGAAGCCTGTACCACCATGGAGGCGTTCGTCGAGCTCATGCAGGGACGAGGCCAGGTCGAGCCCGACGAGAACGTGCTCGCCGACGGCGTCGCCTTCGCCGGCGTCGCCAAGTACCCTGCGCGGGTGAAATGCGCCCTTCTCGGGTGGATGGCGTTCAAGTCCGCGCTCGTGGAGGCCGGGCAGAGTCCGGAAGCGAATGGAGTTGAAGTGACGTGACCCAGGACCAACAACAGGCGCCTGAAGCCGCAACCACCGATCCGCGCGCGGGGCGTACGGCTGCCGACCTGCCGGAGCCGGATGCGCCCGCGACGGGCGAGGTCGCCAAGATCGAGGACGTCGAGGAAGCGATGCGCGACGTCGTGGACCCGGAGCTCGGCATCAACGTCGTCGACCTCGGCCTCGTCTACGGCATCCGGGTCAGCGAGAGCAACGTCGCCACCATCGACATGACTCTCACGTCGGCGGCGTGCCCGCTGACCGACGTGATCGAGGACCAGACGTCCTCGGTGCTGGTGGGCAACGCCCCCGTCGTCTCCGACTACGAGATCAACTGGGTGTGGACGCCGCCGTGGGGTCCGGAGAAGATCACCGACGAAGGCCGCGAGCAGCTCAGGGCGCTCGGCTTCACGGTGTGACCCACCCCCTCTCGGTCGGGGCACCTCGGTGCGGTGCTGGATCGAGCACGACGCGGGGTGTCACGACCAGCTGTCGGTGAGGCGCTCGAACCGTGCTGGTGATTCCCGCAACCGCTGCGTGGCCCGAGCGTACGACTGGCGGGAGTTGGCCTGCGAGGATTCCGGCGTCTCGGCGATCGACCGGTGGTCATTGCCGAACACCGCGCGCAACACGAACACCGCCCGCTCGGCCGGTGCCAGCTGTTCGAACGATGCCAGTAGCGCCATCGACACCGATTCGCGCTGCGGTGCGAACTCCAGCGGGCCCAATGTCCCGTCCTCGGTACCCACCGGCTCCGGCAGCCATGGACCCACATACTGCTCGCGCCTGACGCGCGCCGAGTTCAGGTGATTCGGACACCGGTTGGTCACCGCTTTCGCCAGCCACGCTCCGGGTGATTCGATCACAATGGAACGCTGCCGAATACCTGTTCGGCAGCGTTCCGGCCGGACACCACGCCGTCCCGTCCGCTACGGTGCGATTTCGCATGTGCGACCACGCGCGGACGCCCGATGCTAGGCTCGGCGCAGCGCGCTGGCGCAGGTCGACACGCACGTCGGCTACCTGGGCGTATCGTGTGCCGCGTAGGCACGGTGACCGAATTGACGGGTACGTCGTAGACCCGCTTTGGAGGAGAGTTTCATGGGGATAGCTTTGATCCTGACGCTCGTCGGGGTGCTGCTTCTCGCTGCGATCATCGTCTTCGTGGTGATCTCGACGTACAACGGACTCGTCCGGCTCCGCAACGCGTACAAGAACGCGTTCGCGCAGATCGATGTGCAGCTGACGCGGCGTCACGACCTGATCCCGAACCTCGTCGAGACCGCCAAGGGGTACATGCAGCACGAGAGGGAGACGCTCGAAGGCGTGATCTCCGCCCGCTCGGGCGCGGTCGACGCGCAGGAGCAGGCACGCAACAACCCCGGTGACCCGAACGCCATGCAGGAGCTGTCCGGGGCGGAGAACATGCTGACCCAGTCGCTCGGCAAGCTGTTCGCGCTGTCCGAGTCGTACCCGGACCTCAAGGCGAACCAGAACATGATGCAGCTGTCCGAGGAGCTGACCTCGACCGAGAACCGCGTCGCGTTCGCCAGGCAGAGCTTCAACGACGCGGTGATGGCCTACAACAACAAGCGCGAGGCCTTTCCTGGGAGCCTCATCGCCGGGACGTTCGGCTTCGAGGCGGCCGCACTGCTCGAAGTGGATGATCCCGGGAAGCGCGAGGCGCCCGAGGTATCGTTCTGATCCTTCGAGTCGAGACGGGCTGTAGATGAACTTCTTCGAACGCCAGCACCAGGTGCGGCGGATCTCGCACCGGCTGGTGCTGCTCTTCCTGACCGCCGTGCTCGGCCTCGTCCTGCTGGTCAACCTGATCGCGCTGACCGCGTTCGACGTCTGGTCCGCACCGGCGGCGGACCTGTTCACCGCCATCATCGTCATCAGCGCGATCACGATCGCGATCATCGGCCTGACCTCGCTGGTTCGCATGGCCTCGCTCAAGAACGGCGGGGGTGGCGCGGTCGCGCGGAAGCTGGGAGGTGTCTACGTACCGGAGGACACCCGCGACCCGCAGCTACGCAGGCTGCGTAACGTGGTCGAGGAGATGGCCATCGCCTCCGGCGTCGGCGTACCCGAGGTGTACGTGCTCGCGCAGGAAGACGGGATCAATGCCTTCGCGGCAGGCTGGTCACCATCGGACTCGGCGGTGGCGGTCACGCGCGGCGCTCTCGAACGGTTGAACCGTGACGAGCTCCAGGGTGTCATCGCGCACGAGTTCAGCCACGTCATCAACGGGGACATGCGGCTGAACATCCGCCTGATGGGGGTGCTGTTCGGCATCATGGCCCTGGCCGTCGCCGCGCGGATCGGGCTGTACTCCGCTCGCGGGCGCAACGCCGCACCGATCCTGATGGTCGCGCTCGGTGCGCTGATCGTCGGGTACATCGGCGTGCTGATGGGCAGGCTGATCAAGGCGGCGGTGTCGCGGCAGCGGGAGTACCTCGCCGACGCCTCGGCCGTGCAGTACACCCGCCAGACCGAGGGCCTCACGGGTGCCCTCAAGAAGATCGGAGGCATCGACGAGGGGTCGAAGCTCCGGGACGGGCACGTCGAGGATGTCAGTCACATGCTCTTCGGTGAGGGCATGAACTTCTCCAACGCGTTCGCGACCCACCCGCCGCTGCACGAGCGCATCAAGACGCTCGACCCATCGTTCGACCCTGCGGAGCTCGACGAGCTCTCGAAGCGATGGTCCTCCACGCCACCGTCGGGAATGCAGGAGGACAAGGCGAAAGGGCTCGCGGAGGGCCTGGCATCCGGCGCCGCACCGGCAGAACAGGAACCGGGCGGGCAGGGGACACGCGCCGCACAAGGACACCAGGTCCCGGTGCAGTCGCGGGACGTCGTGGCCGGTGTCGGCTCCCCGGAAGCGGCGTCCTACCAGCAGGCGGGTGAGATCCTGCGACGCATTCCCGAAGAGCTGATGAACGGGGCGCGCGATCACGAACGGGTCGTCCCCGTCGTGTTCGGGCTGCTGTTCTCGGAGCAACAGGACGTGCGCACCCGGCAGTACCACGCGCTCGCGGGTAAGCACGGCCAGCAGATGGCCGACGCCGCCTGGAGCGAGGCGCAGGGCCTTGCCCAGCTGGATCCGGGGTTGCGGTTGCCGTTGCTCGAGGTCGCCTTCTCGGCACTGCGGAACCGGCACCGGAACGAGCTCAACCCGATCATGGACAGTGCCGCCGAGCTCATCGGTGCGGACGGCAGGCTGAGCATGTTCGAGTACTGCCTGGGCACCCTGCTGCACAGGGAGCTGTACGAGGCGATCCATCACAGCTCCCCGTGGCGCGCCCCGCGACGGCACACGCTCGCGGGCAACGCGGAGCCGATCGCGAAGCTGCTCGCCGTGCTGGCGCGCGCCGGGCAGGTCGATGACCAGGCGGCGGAGGCCGCATACCTCGCGGGCATGGCACGGCTGCTGCCGAACGCGCGGGTACCGTTCGGTCTGCCCGAGAAGGGGCTCGTCGAGCTCGACGCGAGCTGGCCCGCGCTGGACGGATTGGACAGCAGGGAGAAGCAGTACGTCGTGGCGAGCATGGTGGACGTCATCAGCCACGACGGCGTGGTCACTGTCGAGGAAGCCGAGCTGCTGCGCACGGTGTGCGCGCTGCTGCACTGCCCGCTTCCGCCGCTGGAAGGCGTGCACGGCCCCGGAACCGGCGGCGTGCCGACCACCTGACGGGTGCGCTACAGGAGGTGCCGCCGCAGACGCCGGGGTGCGGCGGCGAACACGGCGCGCATGGCCGCGACGGTGCCGAGCACATCCTCCCGCCCGGACAGGAACGCACGCTGGTGCTGCGCGGGGAGGTCGAAGAACAGCTCGAAGAACTCCGGTAGCGCGTCGGCCGGCATCGCCAGCAGGGCACGCATGCCCTTACGTCGCAGGGCGTGCACCGTCACGGCCGCCGGGGACCACACCTCGTTCCTGGCGACGCGGGCGGCGGGCCGGTGGCCGCGCCGCAGTCCGTCGGCGAGGGACGCCGCCACGCGCGGGGCGAGCTCGAGCGCGGTCGCCAGGTGGTAGCCGGTCGCCGGGTGTACCAACCCGGCTGCCACCCCGAACGGCACAACAGGGCGGGCTCGCGCCGCCGGTCCCGCACGACCGGTACCGAGATCCAGGGGGATGCGCACGAACTCCGTCGCGCGTGCCGCGGGGTTCAGGCCCGCCGCGGCCAGCCGGGTTCGCAGTCTCCGCTCCAGCAGGGGGTGGCTCAGGCCCGGCCGGTGCGCCAGGCACGTCTCTTCCAGCAGCACCCGGTTCCCCGGCAGTGGGAGCGCGTACAGGAAGCTGGCGGGCTCGCCTGCCAGCGGAGCGTGTGACCAGTCCATGAACAGCGCGGTGGAAGCTGCGTCGCCGACGACGGCGCCCGCTTCCTCGGTGGTCACGACGACACCGGTGGCCGTCTGCTCCGCGTGCGGGGCCCGTCGCGGCCACCGGCGTGGTAACCCATGGGCCGCCCCGGTGGCCTCGACCACGACGCGGGCACGCAGCGTGCCCCCTCCGGTGAGGTCGATCACGGTGCCGTGCCGGAGCGGGCGCAATGCGCGGGCGTACCCCGCGACCGTACGGACGTCGCTGTCGCGTAGCAGGTCACCGAGGCGCGTGTTGTCGAGCACCGTATAGCGGCGGGGGAGGTAGCGGGATCCGGGCGTGCGTACCCGCGTACGCGCGGGTGCCACGGCGACGGCGGGCAGGGCCCAGGTGGGTAACTCGTCGTGCCATGCGCCGTAGGTCGCCGGCCAGGAGCGGTGCGGGTCCTGGTCGACCAGCGCGGTCAGCAGGCCCGCGCGAGCGCAGGCGCGTGCCACCGCCCAGCCCGCTGGACCACCACCGAGCACCGCGACATCGAACACGCCCTCGAGGCTATGCCACCACTACCGGTCCGGGCTCGCGCGTGGCGGGGAAGCGAGGATTACGGTAGAGGGGTGAGTGGGATGACAAGCAGTACCGATGATGCCGCCGGAGGCCGGACGGCCCGCAGGGACGCGACGGCCGCCGCGGCCGAGAGCTCGAACGCGGCGTTTCGCACCGACCGGGACCGCATCGCCACATCCCCGTTCTTCGCCCGGCTCGGAGGCGTGACCCAGGTCGTCAGCACGACCGACTCGGGCCTGCTGCACAACAGGCTCACGCACAGCCTGAAGGTGGCACAGGTCGCGCGTGCGATCGCGGATCGGCTCACCGCCGACGCGAGCGACGCCGCGGTGGTCGACAAGCTCGGTGGATGCGACCCCGATGTGGTCGAGGCCGCCGCGCTTGCGCATGACCTGGGGCACCCGCCGTTCGGGCACCTCGGCGAGCAGGTGCTCGACGAGGTGGCGCGGGAACGTTTCGGGCTCACCGACGGGTTCGAGGGCAACGCGCAGACGTTCCGGATCCTCACCACGACGGACGTACGCGGCCCGACGGCCGTGGGGCTCGATCTGACCGCGGCGGTGCGGGCAGCGGTGCTGAAGTACCCGTGGGCGCGCCTCGGTGTGCCCCAGCCACACCCGTCCGCGATGGCGGTGCCGCCCCGCGGGGCCGGTGAGCCCGCCGAGGCTCCCGGCACCGGTTCGAGCAAGTACTCGGCCTACTTCACCGAGCTCGACGACGTCGCGCAGGCGCGCGAGCCGTTCCGGCGATACATCGAGCCGTGGCAACAGACGGTCGAGGCCTCGGTGATGGATACTGCCGACGACATCGCCTACGCCATCCACGATCTGCAGGACTTCCACCGCATCGGCGTGCTCCAGCAGGCGAGCGTGGCAGGGGAGCTGGAGCAGTGGACCCGGCACGCGCTCGAGCTGTCGACGGTGCCCGAGGAGAGGATGGCCACCCGGGACGGGCGCTCGGGGTACTCGCTGGAACGGCTCCGTCGCCGGTTGCACGCCAAGGACTCGTGGATCGTCGACGACGACGCCTTCGCGTACGCGGTAGCCAGGGTGCGCCGTGAGCTGGTCGACGGGTTACTCGCGGCCGTGTTCGACGGTTCGGTCGAGGCCGAGCAGGCGATCGCCGAGTTCTCGACGCGCTGGACCGAACGGCTGGTGGAGGGGATCGTCCTCACCGAGTCACCGTCCACCCGGTCGGGGCACGTGACGCTGCGCACCGAGCAGTGGCACGAGGTGCAGATCCTGAAGTGGGTACACAGCCGGTTCGTGTTGCTGCGTCCCGACCTGGCGCTGCACCAGCGAGGGCAGGCTTCGTTGCTGCGGAACCTGGTCCGCGAGCTGGACGAGTGGGTACGCGACGGCAGCGAGTGGTACCGCATCCCGCGCAGGTTGCACGACCTCGTCGAGCTGGCCACGACCGAGTACCAGCGCCTCGACAGGGACAGTCCCGAGCTGCTGCGACTCGCGCGCCCGGCAGGCGCGGGACACGAGTACGACATCCGGACGCTCGCGCGGGGCCGTGCGATCGTGGACTTCGTGGCGTCGCTGACGGACAAGCAGGGGGTCGCGCTGCTTGACTCGCTGTCCGGGCGGGCGCTGACTCCGTGGTCGGAGTCGTTCGTCCTGTGAAGGCACGCCAGGTCGCGGGCGGTGGCCGTGCGGTGGAGGTCCCACCGGAACGGTTGCGGCGGTGGTTCGACAACTTCGCGGCCCGAAACGGCGGGATCCGTGACACCCGGCGCACCCCGGAAGCGGTCACCGTCACCGGTGGAAACGGCACCACGGCGACGGCAACGGTGCCGTTCGCCCCGCTCCCGCCCCGCGTCGACGGGCACGCCTCGGTGCCCGGCCTCGCCGTGGACGAGCTCGTCGAGCATGCCTGCCGGGAGAGGCGTATCGGGTTGATCCTGGTCCGGGCCGGTGCGCACAGCGTCGGGATAGCCGATGGCGACTCCGTGGTGGCCTCGCGTACCGACCGTCATCACGTGCAGGGCCGTACCTCCGCGGGTGGCTGGTCCCAGCAGCGCTTCGCGCGCAGGCGGCAGGGGCAGGCGCGGCAGGCGTTGCGCAGGGCGGCCGACGATGTCGCGGAGGTCGTGCTCGCCGAGGTCGAGCGGCTGGACGCGGTGATTCTCGGCGGTGACCGGGCGGCGCTGGACGAGCTGCGGGCGGACTCCCGCCTGCGTCCGGCCCTCGAGCTGGTGCGGGGGGACGTGCTCGACGTGCCCGAGCCGCGGCGCCGGGTCCTTGACGAGGCCGCGGTGCGGGCCCGCGCGGTGGAGATCGTGATCACCGATCCCGACACCGCCCAGGGGTGAGCCTGCGCACGCCCCACCGCGACGAACCGTCGGCGATCCGTACACTGAGGTGATGGTCGTTCGCCTGGAATAATCCCTGACATAGGCACGGTACCCGCCTGAGGCTCCCCGAACGGGTCGTAGCTCCGGCGGCAACGTTATACCCACCCGACCACCGATCGTCAGCATACGGAGTCGCTTGTGATCACGGCTACCGGCCTTGAACTGCGCGCCGGTTCGCGCATCCTGCTCACCGACACGGCGTTACGCGTCCAGCCGGGGGACCGCATCGGTCTCGTCGGCCGCAACGGCGCGGGAAAGACGAGCACGCTGCGCGCGCTGGCTGGTGAGGGGCAACCGTATGCCGGTGAGATCACCCGGGCCACCGAGCTGGGATACCTGCCGCAGGACCCGCGAGAAGGCGACCTGTCGGTCACCGCGAACGACCGGGTTCTCTCCGCACGGGGCCTCGACGAGATCGCGCGGGAGATGGAGAAGTCGCAGGTCGCCATGGCAGAGCTTGCCGATGACACGGCGCGGGAACGCGCCGTGCGGACCTACGGCAGGCTGGAGGAACGGTTCGCCTCGCTCGGCGGTTACGCTGCCGAGAGCGAGGCGACCCGCATCTGCGTGAACCTCGGCCTCGAGCAGCGGGTGCTCGGCCAGCCCCTCGAGACGCTGTCCGGCGGGCAACGCAGGAGGGTTGAGCTGGCCAGGATCCTGTTCGCCGCGACAGAGGGCGGGCTCGGAGCCAAGTCGAACCGCATCCTGCTGCTGGACGAGCCGACCAACCACCTCGACGCCGACTCGATCAGCTGGTTGCGTGCCTTCCTCAAGGCCCACGAGGGTGGCCTCGTCGTGATCAGCCACGACGTCGACCTGCTCGACGAGGTCGTGAACAAGGTGTGGTTCCTGGACGCCCAGCGCGGCGAACTGGACGTCTACAACATGAGCTGGAGCCGCTACCTCGACGCCCGCGCGACGGACGAGAAGCGACGCAGGCGCGAGCGAGCCAACGCCGAGCGCAAGGCTTCGGCGCTGCAGCAGCAGGCCGCCAAGCTCGGCGCGAAGGCCACCAAGGCGGTCGCCGCGAAGAACATGGCGCGCAGGGCCGACGAGATGCTCGCGAACCTGGAGTCCGAGCGCACCAACGACAAGACGGCGTCGATCACGTTCCCCGCTCCCGCGCCGTGCGGGAAGACGCCGCTAAGCGCGGAAGGGCTGTCGAAGTCCTACGGCTCGCTGGAGATCTTCACAGGTGTCGACCTCGCGATCGACAAGGGTTCGAAAGTGGTGGTCCTCGGCCTCAACGGTGCGGGCAAGACCACGTTGCTCCGGCTGCTCGGCGGGTTGGAGCGACCCGACGCCGGCCGTACCGTGTCCGGGCACGGTTTGCGTATCGGGTACTACGCTCAGGAGCACGAGACCCTCGACCACTCGGCGAGCGTGTGGGAGAACATCCGGCACCTGGCCCCGGACACCGGTGAGCAGGAGCTACGAACCCTGCTCGGCACGTTCCTGTTCTCCGGCGAGCAACTGAACCAGCCTGCCGAGACGCTCTCCGGTGGGGAGAAGACACGTCTCGCACTCGCGGGCCTGGTCTCCAGCGCCGCGAACGTGCTGCTGCTCGACGAGCCGACGAACAACCTCGACCCGGCCAGCCGGGAGCAGGTTCTCGACGCGCTACGCAGCTACGCAGGCGCGGTCGTGCTCGTCACGCACGACCCCGGTGCCGTCGACGCGCTCGACCCGGAACGGGTGATCCTGCTGCCCGACGGCAACGAGGACTTCTGGTCCGAGGAGTACCGGGAACTGGTGGAGCTGGCATAGCACCACCGGACGACAGCCGGTCCGGCCGAGGCCACGCTGCCGGCTCTGGCCGGACCGCGGGTACACCCGCGGCTCCGTTCCGGCGGCGTGGTGGGTTCCACGGACGTGATTAGGCCGTCCGTGGGTGATCTTCCAGGGCATTTTCCTCTCCCGTCTGGCGTTCTGCGGCGCAGTGTTCGATCATTGCGACATAAGGGGCTGGCTGTGGCCCACACCACTCTCCGGTAGGAGGCGGGATATCGTGGCTGATCTGAAGAAGGGCGCGCGCATCACCGGTGACTCACGGGACAAGTTGGCGGCCGACCTGAAGAAGAAGTACGAGAAGGGCGAGAGCATCCGGAGCCTCGCGGAATCGACCGGGCGCTCCTACGGTTTCGTGCACCGGGTGCTCTGCGAGTCCGGTGTGCAGCTCCGCGGACGTGGCGGAGCTACCCGGACGAGGAAGAAGTAGCCCTGCCAGGCGTGCGGGCCGTGCCAGGGTGGCGGGCCGGTCCGCCACCAGGAATGTCCCGAGCAGTACCAGCGGCTACACCGCCCGGCTCGGCCGCATCGCCGGTGTGAGCACTGTGGCGACGCAGGGCCCGATGGCGGGGCGGGTCCGGCGGCACCGCGGCCGTTCGCCCGCGGGATCCGCAGATGACGCTCGATGGGGCGGGACGCCGTCCCGGGCGCGTACGTCCGTGTGACCGTGCGCGGACGCGTGTGCCTGACGTCCTGGCCTGCCGGCCGAACCGCCCGCGAGCCCGTCCGGCAGCGCCGGAACGCGTGCGCGCCGGCGCCCGGAGATCGGCGCCGGTGTGCGGGCGAGTCCCTGTCGCGCCCGTGCGGATCGGCCGGGTTGCGCCTTCCGGGAATCAATGCGACTCGATGATGCGTTAACCTGCTCAGGAAGCGCATAAACTTCGAGTATTGATTAACTTCGGAAGGTGTGCCGGGGCGATGGACAATACATGGTCACTGCTGAGTAGCACGATGCGCGGCGTCGACGCCCCGGCGCGACTCCGCACGGGCACGATCTCCCGGGTAGCCGGATTCTCCCGACCGTACTGGGCCCGCCTGTCGGTCTTCGGCGTCCTCACCGTGGTCGGGGCCGTGCTGGCGGTGAGTACCCCGTTACTGGCGGGCGAGGTCGTCAACACCATCGTGGACAGGCAAGACACCCGGATGGTCGTGATCCTGGCGCTGGTGATCGCGGCCGTGGCGTGTCTCGATGCGGCTGTCGGCCTCGCCGAGCGGTGGCAGTCCGCCCGGATCGGCGAAGGGCTGATCTACGACCTGCGCCGCGCGGTCTTCGAGCACGTCCAGCGCATGCCGGTCGCGTTCTTCCATCGCACCCGCACCGGTGCGCTGGTGAGCAGGCTGAACAACGACGTCATCGGCGCCCAGCGCACGTTCACCGCGACGCTGTCCGGACTGGTCACCAACTCCGTCCAGCTGATACTCGCCGTCGCGGTGATGGTCACGCTGTCCTGGCAGATCACCGCACTTGCCTTGGTACTGCTTCCGGTGTTCGTACTTCCCGCCCGCCGCATCGCCCGGCGGATGGCACACCTGCAACGCGAAGCCGCTCGGCTCAACTCCGGAATGACCACCCAGATGACGGAACGGTTCTCCGCGTCGGGTGCCACGCTGGTGAAGCTGCTCGGTGATCCGCACGCGGAGGCCGTCGAGTTCGGGCAGCATGCCGCACAGGTGCGCGATGTCGGGGTGCGCACCGCGATGCTGACCCGCTGGTTCATGACCACGCTGACGCTGGTCTCGGCGCTCGCGCTGGCCCTGGTGTACGGCCTGGGTGGCTGGCTGGCCCTCGGCGGTGCGCTGGACGCCGGGACCGTGGTCGCCATGGCCCTGCTCCTGACCCGTCTGTACACACCGCTGACGGCGCTGGCGAACCTGCGGGTGGACATCATGACCGCGCTGGTGTCCTTCGAGCGCATCTTCGAGGTGCTCGACCTCGAGCCGGCCATCACCGAACATCCGGACGCGCGGCGGATTCCCGCGGGTGAGGTGTCCGTGGAGCTGCGCGATGTACGGTTCGCCTACCCGCCTGCCGAGCACGTCTCGCTTGCCTCGCTCGAGGAGGTCGCCACGCTGGACTCCCGCGAAGGTGAGCAGGTCCTGAACGGCGTCGATTTCCGGGTGCAAGCCGGCCGGACGGTCGCGCTGGTCGGCGCCTCCGGAGCGGGCAAGTCCACGATCGCCTCGCTGGTACCGCGGCTGTACGACGTCGACACGGGCTCGGTGCGGCTTGCCGGGGTGGACGTGCGCGAGGTGAGCTTCGCCAGCCTGCGCGAGACGGTCGGCGTGGTCGCTCAGGACGGCCACCTCTTCCACGACACGATCCGGGAGAACCTCGCCTACGCGAGCAGGGACGCCACCGAGGAACAGATGTACGCCGCGCTCGACCGCGCGCGTCTCGGATCGCTGGTCGCCTCCCTTCCCGACGGGCTCGACACCGTCGTCGGGGATCGCGGGTACCGGCTCTCCGGAGGGGAACGGCAACGCCTGACGATAGCGCGGCTGCTGCTGGCGCAGCCACGCGTCGTCGTGCTCGACGAGGCGACGGCCCACCTCGACGCCGAGTCCGAGGCCGCGGTCGCCGCCGCGCTCGCTGACGCGCTCGACGGGCGGACGGCGCTGATCATCGCCCACCGGCTGTCGACCATCCGCTCCGCAGACCAGATCCTGGTCGTCGACGGCGGCACCATCGTCGAGCGTGGTACCCACCAGGAGCTCCTCGAAGCGGGTGGCCGGTACGCCGACCTCTACCGGACCCAGTTCGCGGAGACGGAGCCGGCCGCGTGAGGATGGCGAGGTGCATACCTGGCCCCGCGAAGTGATCCGCCGCCCCGGACTGTCCGTGCTGCCCGCCCGTGGCCCGACCAGAGGGGTGGTGATGGTCCTGCACGGCGGAGCGCAACACGGCGTGCGCGAGGTACGGCCCTGGTCACCGCCGTTCCTGCGGATGGCCCATCTTGCCGGTGTGGTGTGGCGTGCGGTCGCCGGGCAGGGCATCGAGGTGTGGTTGCTCCGCAACCGGGTGCGCGGTTGGAACGCACCCCGGCTGGATCCGGTGCACGACGGTCGTATGGCTATGGCGCGACTGCGTGCGCTGCGTCCCGGGGTACCCGTCGCGCTGGTCGGCCATTCCATGGGCGGACGGGTCGCCTTCCGCCTCGCGGACGACCCGGCGGTCACCGCGGTGTGCGGCCTCGCGCCCTGGACTACCGAGAAGGACTGGACGGGCCAGCTGGAGTCGGTCCGGACGGTACTCGTTCACGGCAGCGAGGACAGCGTGACCAGCCCGGAGAGCTCGTACGCGTTCGCCGAGCGGGCCTGTGCGGGTAGCGAGGTGCTGCGGTTCCTCGTGGTCGGGGAGGAGCATCGTATGCTGCGCCGCCCCGGCGTCTGGAGCCACGTCGTTCGGGCGTTCGCCAGGGACGCTTTCGCGGTGGGCCACCCGGACGGCGTCCTCGAACGAGCCAGGTCGTACCCGGCCGCCCGCCGACTCGAGATCGCGCTGTAGGCACCGCCGGCTGCGCGTCCGGCACGAACACCGCAGGCGCCCGCGCGGGGGCGCCGCGCTCGGTGCGACCGTACGGTGGGATTATGTGCGTCACATTCGTGGGTGTCCGCCGTCGCCCGTACCGGTGCCAAGCCGCCGCCGAGGAGGTAGGTGTGGACGTGGCCGGATGGGCCGCCCACGCGCACGGGAAGCGGCCGCACGGAAGGGACCGTGATGAGTTTTCGCGGAGGCGATGACCGGAGGGCGGATCGTGGTGCGCCACGCACCCAGCCCGGCTGGCAGGGGGGTGGCCGGCGCGGGCAGCGACGCGAACACCAGCCGACCCAGATGATGCCGCTACCCGGGCGCGGGTCCGCTCGGGCGGCAGGCGGTCGGGGGCGGGGCCGCGAGCAGCCGCCATCCCAGCCGCCGCACCGCCCCACGGTGCGGCCGAAGCGGATGCGCAAGCGGCGCAGGCGCCCGGGACGTGTGCTGATGAGCGTGTTCCTTGTGCTGCTGCTGGCGCTCGTCGCGGCGTGGGTCTACGTGGACTTCTCGCTCGACCGCGTCGAGGCCGTCAACGACTACGAGGGCAGGCCCGCCGCCGCATCGGGTACGAACTGGCTCATCGTGGGGTCGGACAGCCGGGAAGGGCTCGATCCGGAGGACCAGCAGCGCCTGTCGACCGGCGACAGCGGCGGCAGGGTGGCCGACACCATCATGGTGGCGCACCTGCCGGACAACGACACCCGGCCGACCCTCATGAGCGTGCCACGGGACCTGCGGCTGGCCATTCCCGGTCACGGGTCCGGGCGGGTGAACTCGGCCTACTCCCTCGGTGGTGCGCCGACCCTGGTCCGCACCGTCGAACAGGCCACCGGCCTGCGCATCGATCACTACGCCGAGATCGGCCTCGCGGGGTTCGAGGACATCGTGGACGCGATCGGTGGCGTGGAGTTGAACATCGAGTCCGATATGCACGACACCCGGACGGGACGGACTGTCGAGGCAGGTAATCGCAAGCTCAGTGGCGAGGAGGCGCTGCACTTCGTGCGCATGCGTCACAGCGACGCCACGCCACGTTCCGACCTGGACAGGGTCGCCAACCAGCGCCGCTTCATCGGCGCGCTCGCCGACCAGGCTGCCAGCCCCGCGACGGTACTCAACCCGTTCCGGCTGATACCCCTGCTTTCCGCCGGACCGGACGCGCTCACAGTGGACGACAGCGACCGGCTGCACCACCTCGTCCGGCTGGCATGGTCCATGCGCGGCATCTCGGATGACTCCGTGGTGACCACGACGGTTCCGGTGGCATCGGCTGCGGCGTCCGCGATGGACGAGGCGCGGGCACAGCAGATGTTCGACGCCTTACGGACGGACCAGCCGGTCCCCGAGGAGCTGGTCTTCGAGTAGCGTGCCGCGCGGCGTGCGTGCCGTCACGAGGACCTGCTCCGCAGGGCCGCCAACGCCTTCTCGGCGTGCACGCTCATCCGGACCTCGCTCTTGATGACCTCGAGGACCCGGCGGTCGGTGTCGATGACGAACGTCTGGCGTTTGGTCAGCAGCGGACCGAACCGCCGCCGTACCCCGAACCGCGCGGCGACCTCGCCGTCCGGATCGGACAGCAGGGGGTAGTCGAAACGGTGCTTGTCGGCGAACGTCGCCTGCTTGTCGACCGGATCGGGGCTGATACCGACACGCTGGGCGTCGAGCTGTGCGAACTCGGCGGCCATGTCCCGGAAGTGACAGCTCTCCGCGGTGCATCCGGGTGTCATAGCGGCGGGGTAGAAGAACAACACGACCGGGCCCGCCGCCACGAGCCCGGACAGGCTCCGCTCGGCGCCGGTATGGTCCGCGAGGGTGAAGTCGGGGGCGATCTCTGCGACCTTCATGCGGACAATCCTGCCTACCGTGCTCGGTGTGAGCCAGGGGGACCGGGACGGTCCCGTCACCAACCCCCGGTCCGGGCGACCTCGCTCGCCGAGCCGGTGAGCAATGTCTCGATCCGCTCCGCCGACGCGGACTCCAGGTAGAACGGTCCGCGCGCGGCTATCACGCCCAGTTCGCCGAGCTTGCGCGCCTGTTCGGCGGTGCGCACACCTTCGGCTCCGGCCCGGACACCGAGCTCGGCCGCGGTGGCGAGAAGGTGGTCGATATGCCGGACCGCCGAGCGGGGCTCGTCGTCGGTCCGGCGCCCCAGCCCCTCGATGATGGAGCCGACGAGGACGACGTAGCTGACCGGCAGCGAGTGTCTGTGGATCACTTCGAGGTCGGCCACCGACGAGACCTCCAGCACCAGCTGGGCACCCAGCTCGCGCAGCACACCGAGCGAGTCGAGCACCTCGCCGCGCGGGTCGCGCACGGTGTCGGCCGCGGCGCACAGCCGGAGCGACTGCGGAGGGACACCGGTGTTCTCGAGATCGCGCTTGACCATTCCCACCAGGTCGTGGTCGATGGCCAGGCGGGTGGGAAGCCGGAGGCACAGGTCGGGAACCGTGCCGTCGTCGCCGATGCTCTCGCGCCAGCGCGCGTGCGTGGACAGTGCCTCGGTCAGCATCCACCGCCCGATCGGCAGGGTCATCCCGGTAGCGTCGGCCATGGGCAGGAATTCCTCGCTCGGCAGCCGTCCCCATTCCGGGTGGTCCCACTGCAGCATCGCGTTGACCACGGGCAGGGCACCGCTGCCGTCCAATTTGACGGTCGGCTGGTACACCAGCTCGAACTCGCCGTTCTCCAGGGCGCCTGCCAGCGACGCCGCCATGCGATAGCGGTCGCGGTCGGCAGCGTCGGCATCGTGCTCGAACAGCACCCACTGGGCCCGGCCGCGCTCCTTCGCGCGGTGCAGTGTGGTCTCGCCCTTACGTTTGAGGTCGCGCGCCTGCCCTTCCCCGGTGCCCTGGACCACGATCCCTGCGCTGGCGTTGACGCCGACCGCTTCACCACCGATGTAGATGGGCTCGCTCAGCTCGTTCAACGCGCCGCTGACCTGCTCGATCACCTCGTTCGTGGTCAGCTCACCGCGCACGAGGACACCGAAGCCGTCCCCCGTCAGGCGTGCGACGAAAGTGTCGGGGGTGCTGAACGTGTCTGTGAGCTTGCCTGCGACGGCACGCAGCAGCGCATCGCCGACCTCGGAGCCGAGCCCGTCGTTGATCACCCGGAACCCGTCGAGGTCGAAGAAGACCAGCGCGATGCGCGAGCGCGAGGGGTCGGCCAGCCACGCTTCCAGGTGGTTCTCGAAGCTGCCGGCGTTGGGCAACCCGGTCAGCGGGTCGTGCACGTTCTGGTGCAGCAACCGCTCGCCGAGGGAGTGCTCCTGGTTGACGTCCTGGACCATCGCCACCGGGTACTCGCGGTCGGTGGTGTCGGCGGGCAGCGTGGTCAGGGTGACGACGGTGCGATGCTCCTCGTCCGTGCTGTGCCGGAAGTCGACGTGCAGCTGCCGGGGCTCGCCACCGTGCTGGACGTCGGCCAGGTGCTCCCGCAGGAGCTGGGCGCCGTCGGCTGTCGTCACGAGGTCGGGAAGGCACTGCCCACGCAGCTGCTCCGGTGAGTCGCCGAGGACGGTGGCGAGCGCCGCGTTGGCCTCGGCGATCGTGCCGGACTCGTCCGTCAGTGCGATGCCTACCGGCGCGTGAGCGTAGATGCGGGCGAACCGCTCCACCGCGGCGGTGTGCGCGGTCCGCAGGTCCTCGCGCGCCTCGGCGACGATCTGGCCGATCATCCGCTCGGCCTCGTCCCGCTCGAGATCGACGCCCCGAGTGTGCGTCAACGCCTCCGACCATCGTCGCGTGAGCTCGGCCTCACTATGGTCGTCCACGGTTCACCTCTCTGGTCACCTCTCTGGCCATGGCTTCGGCCCCGAACCGTCGTGCACTCGCGGCAGCGGCCGCCGCGATCGTCCCCGACTCACTTGACCGCACTACTTGGTCCAGCAGTGACCTTGCCAAACGACCACGAACAGGTGGGGATGTCTACCGGCCAAATGAGTGACGCGAGCGACACTCACGGATACATAACGTTATCAACATGTACACCGGTTCGCGACGCTCCCACAGGGGAAAGGAGCAGGCAGGACGGCCGATTGCCGTGTCACGCGCGGGTGCGGTCCGTAACTGCGCGTAGCCGGACCGGGAGACCATCGACAGGCACCGGCAGGGCGACATAGTCCCAACGGGCAAGGTAGTCCTGCGGAAGTGACCACGTGTAATGCATCAGGAGCTCGTGCAGCAAGGCTTTGACCTCGATGGTGCCGAAATGCATGCCGATGCATTTATGTGCCCCACCGCCGAACGGAATCCAGGCGAACCGGTGCGACTTGTCCTCACGCCTGCCCGGAGAGAAACGCTCCGGGTCGAACGTCATCGGGTCGGTCCAGCACTCCGGGGTGAAGTGGTTGACGGCAGGCGAGACGCCGATGAGGGTGCCTTGCGGGATGTAGTGGCCGAGCACCTCGGTATCGGTCAGCGCCTTGCGGGGCAGGCTGGGTACCGGCGCCACCATGCGCAAGGACTCCTTGATGACGAGGTCCAGGGTGTGCAGCGACTCGAGGGCCTCCAGATCGGGGGAGCCCGTACCGAGCGCGCGGGACTCCTCCCTGGCACGCTCCTGCCAGTCGGGGTGCGTACCGAGGTAGTAGGCGGCCGCTGTACTGGTGATGGTCGAGGTGTCGTGCGCCGCCATCATCAGGAAGATCATGTGGTTGATGACGTCCTCGTCGCTGAACCGCTCGCCATCGGAGTCCGTGGCGTGGCACAGCGCCGAGAACAGGTCACTGCCGGAGCCGGCGCGCTTGTCGGCGAGCCGCTCGGCGAAGAACCGTTCCAGCACCTTCCTGCCGCTCAGTCCCGCCGACCACCGGCCGCCGGGTACCGGATGCCGGATGAGGGCGGTACCCCCGCGCACCGTGTCCACGAACGCCCTGTTGAGCTCGTCGGCACGCTCCCCAGGCGGCATGTCCATGAACACGCGAGCGGCTATATCCAGCGTGAGCTGCTTGAGCGCCCAGTACAGCCGCATCGTACTGCCGGTCGGCCACTGCCGGATGCCCTCGCGCGCGACCCGGGTCATCTCCTCGGTGTAGGCGGCAAGGCGATCTCGGGTGAACGCCTCCTGCATGATCCTGCGGTGCATGCGGTGCTCGCCGAAGTCCAGCAGCATCAAGCCGCGGTGGAAGAACCGCTCGATGAAGAAGTTCCAGCCCTGCTGGGAGAACACCTTGTCCTTGTTGATCAGGGCGGTCTGGGTGGCATCCGGGCCCGCGAGCGCCACCATGCGTTGCCCGAACATGCCCATCCAGGACACCGGCCCGTAGCGCTCGTAACGGCGGAGGGCGAAGTCGGGGCCGAAGCGCATCGCGGTGAGGCTGTGCCCGACGAACGGTGGACCGAAGTCACCTGGCACCGCGGTCAGCCCGCTGCCCGGCGGGGGATCGGCCAGCGGCTCGCTCCGCCCGCGTGGCGCGAGCCACCGGGCATCGACCGCACGGGGCAGGGGCACTGCGGTCAGCGGCGGCACCCGTCCGCGCACGGCATCGGTAGCCTTGCTGAGCGCGGTCCCCATGACCCCTCACCTCCCGGTGCCGATCACACGGCTACTGTCCCGCCGCAATTGACAGTACGTCAAGAGTGTCCGCGCGGACTCACCCGAATAAACAAGCACTCATGCTTGCTTTTTTCTGGTGCCGATGCCATGCTTCCGGCATCGCCGAAGGAGACGTGCATGGTTCAGCTGGTGGAACTACTCGACGACCTCGATGCCGAGGGCGCCGACCTGGATACTCTGGTCGCCGAACTGCCGGCAGGGAAGTGGCGGTTGCCGACTCCCGCACCAGGGTGGACGATCGCACACCAGATCGCCCACCTCGCCTGGACCGATGAAGTGGCGCTGCTGGCGGCAACCCGGCCGGAAGCGTTCCGGTCCGAGCTGGACCTGGCGGCGAACGATCCGGAGGGCTTCGTGGACACGGCCGCGGAACGGGGAGCGGGCAAGGACGTGACGGAACTGCTCGCGACATGGCGCACCGGGCGGTCGCGGCTGCGCAGCGCGCTCGCGGAGCTGCAAGAGGGGACCAAGCTCCCGTGGTTCGGCCCGCCGATGAAGCCCGCATCCATGGCGACCGCGCGGCTGATGGAAACCTGGGCGCACGGTCAGGACGTCGCGGACGCGCTCGGCGTGGTGCGGACCGGCACGGAACGACTGCGGCACGTCGCCCACATCGGGGTCCGTACCCGTGACTTCGCCTACCTCGCGCACTCGTTGCAGCCCCCCGCCGAGGAATTCCGCGTGGAGCTCGAGGGGCCCACGGGCCGGCAGTGGACATGGGGACCCGAGGATGCGCGCCAGCGGGTGACCGGCAGCGCACTGGAGTTCTGCCTTGTGGTGACGCAGCGGCGGCACCCGGACGACACCGCGCTCACCGCCGAGGGAGACGAGGCCGGTCGCTGGCTGGGAATCGCACAGGCATTCGCGGGACCACCCGGTCGGGGACGGAAGGCTGGGCAGTTCGCATGATCCGGATCGGGAACGCATCGGGCTTCTACGGAGACCGGTTCGACGCGGTGCGCGAGATGCTCGCCGGTGGGCAGCTCGACGTGCTCACCGGTGACTACCTTGCCGAGCTGACCATGCTCATCCTGGGGCGGGATCTGCTCAAGGACCCATCCAGGGGTTACGCGAGGACGTTCCTGCGCCAGATGCGTGAGAACCTCGCTCTCGCCAAGCAGGCCGGGGTGGCGATCGTGGCCAACGCCGGGGGGCTGAACCCGGCAGGGCTGGCCACCGCGCTGCGTGAGCTGGCCGAGGAGCTCGAGGTTCCGCTGTCCGTCGCGCACGTCGAAGGCGATGACCTGCGAGAGCGGGCGCAGGACCTGGGTCTGGCCGTGCACACGGCTGACGGGCGTGAGCTGGCCCCGTTGACCGCCAATGCCTACCTCGGTGCCTGGGGCATCGCCGAGGCACTCGGCGCGGGCGCCGACATCGTCGTCACCGGCCGGGTCACCGACGCCTCGCTGGTGGTCGGACCCGCGGCAGCACACTTCGGCTGGCGGCGAACCGACTACGACGCGCTCGCCGGAGCTGTCGTGGCCGGGCACGTGATCGAGTGCGGGGCGCAGGCCACGGGGGGCAACCTGGCGTTCTTCACCGAAATAGGCGACATGACCCGGCCGGGCTTTCCGATCGCGGAGGTCGACAGCGACGGGTCCAGCGTGATCACCAAACACCCCGGGACCGGCGGTGCCGTCACCGTGGACAGTGTGACCGCGCAGCTGCTCTACGAGATCGCGGGCCCCAGCTACGCCGGTCCCGATGTCACGGCCCGGTTCGACACGATCGAACTGCACGCCGAGGACGTCGACCGGGTCCGGATCAGCGGGGTACGCGGGCAGGAGCCCCCTGCCCGCCTCAAGGTCGGGCTCAACGCCCTCGGCGGATACCGCAACCAGGTCACTTTCGTGCTCACCGGCCTGGATATCGAGGCCAAGGCCGAGCTCGTGCAACGGCAGCTGGTGGCGGCGCTCGACACCGCACCGAGCGAGCTGCGCTGGTCACTGGCGCGCACGGACAGCACCGACGCCGATACCGAGGAGGGCGCCAGCGCACTGCTGCACTGCGTGGTCAAGGACAGCGACCCCGCCGTCGTGGGGCGGGCCTTCAGCGGTGCGGCCATCGAGCTGGCCCTGGCGAGCTATCCGGGTTTCCACGTGACAGCGCCCCCGGCCGACGCGACCCCGTACGGGGCGTACGGCACGACCTTCGTCGGCGCGGCCGAGGTGCCGCACGTGGCCGTGCTACCGGACGGCGAGCGCGTGGACATCGCGCCCGCACCCGAGACCCGTGAGGTCGCCGAGCCGGACGAGCCCGCGTCACCGGAACCGGCCGGGTCGGCCGGGTCCGGCACGACACGTACGGCGCCGCTGGGACGGATCGCCGGGGCACGCAGCGGGGACAAGGGGGGAACCGCGAACCTGGGTGTCTGGGTTCGCGGCGCCGAGGCATGGCGGTGGTTGGTGCACACGCTGACCGTGGACGAGCTCAAGCGGCTTCTGCCGGAGACAGCCGACCTACCGGTCCGCCGGTACGTCCTGCCGAACATGCTCGCCGTGAACTTCGTGATCGACGGCATTCTCGGGGACGGTGTGGCATCGCAGGCCCGTTTCGATCCCCAGGCGAAGGCTCTCGGCGAGTGGTTGCGATCGCGGCATGTCGAGATACCCGAGGAGTTGCTGTGAACGAGTTCGAGACCGACGAGCGCCGCGCCCTGCGCGATACGGTGCGCCGCTTCACCGAGCGCGAGGTGCTGCCCTTCGCCGGGGCGTGGGAGCGCGACGGCGAGCTGCCGCGCGAGCTGCATCGCAAGGCAGCCGAACTCGGCCTGCTCGGGGTGGCCTTCCCGGAGTCGGCGGGCGGCGGCGGGGGAGACATCATCGACTCCCTCGTGGTGACCGAGGAGATGCTCTATGCCGGAGCTCCGGGTGGTGTGATCGCATCGCTGTTCACCAACGGCATCGCCCTGCCGCACATCGTCGCCGCCGACGATCCCGGACAGCTGGACCGCTGGGTACGCCCCACGCTGGCAGGTGAGGCCATCGGCGCGCTTGCCATCACCGAGCCGGACGGCGGGTCGGATGTGGCCGGGCTGCGGACCACGGCCAAGCGGGACGGCGCGGACTACGTGGTCAACGGTGCCAAGACGTTCATCACCTCAGGCACGAGGGCCGACTTCGTCACCACCGCCGTGCGCACGGGTGAGCCGGGCGCGCACGGCATCTCGCTGCTGGTGATCGAACGAGACACCCCTGGCTTCACGGTCAGCCGCAAGCTGGACAAGATGGGCTGGCAGTGCTCGGACACAGCCGAGCTGACGTTCACCGACTGCCGGGTGCCGGCGGCGAACCTGGTCGGCGAGGAGAACACCGGATTCGTCCAGATCGCGCAGAACTTCGTCGGCGAGCGCCTCGGGCTCGCGGTACAGGCTTACGCCGCTGCGCAGCGCGCGCTCGACCTGACCGTGCAGTGGTGCCGCGACCGCGAGACGTTCGGGCGCCCGCTGGTCTCCCGGCAGCTCGTGCAGCACACCCTCACCGAGATGGCGCGGCGAGTGGACGTGGCGCGCACCTATACCCGCGATGTGGCCGTGCGTCACGCCGCGGGCGAGGACATGATCGCCCAGGTGGCCTTCGCCAAGAACACCGCGGTCTCCGCCGGTGAGTGGGTCGTCCACGAGGCGGTGCAGCTGCACGGCGGGCTCGGCTACATGCGCGAGGCCGAGGTCGAACGGCAGTACCGCGACATGCGCATTCTCGGCATCGGCGGAGGAACCAACGAGATCATGACATCCCTTGCCGCGAACCGATTGGGATTCACATCATGACCGTACTCAAATCCATGGTGGACACCTCGGCCGAGGAGTTCGTCACCAACCGGGACGCGATGCTGTCCAAGCTGGACGAGGTCGAGGGCGAGCACGCCAAGGCCATCGAGGGTGGCGGCGCGAAGTACGTCGCCAGGCACAAGGAGCGGGGCAAGCTGCTCGCCAGGGAACGCATCGAGCTGCTGATCGACGAGGACTCGCCGTTCCTCGAGCTGTCCCCGCTGGCGGCATGGGGCTCCGAGTACCGGGTCGGCGGCAGCGTCGTGGTCGGGATCGGTGTGGTGGAAGGCGTGGAGTGCATGCTCATCGCCAACGACCCCACCGTGAAGGGCGGCGCGACGAACCCGTGGGGCCTGAAGAAGAGCCTGCGCGCCGCCGAGATCGCCGAACGCAACCGCCTGCCCGTGATCCACCTGGTCGAGTCGGGTGGGGCGGACCTGCCCGCGCAGAAGGAGATCTTCATCCCGGGCGGCAGGACGTTCCACAACCTGACGCGTTCCTCGGCCCAGCGGGTGCCGACCGTGTCGCTGGTGTTCGGCAGCTCCACGGCCGGTGGTGCGTACCTGCCGGGGATGTCGGACTACGTCGTGATGGTCGCCGAGCAGGCCAAGGTCTTCCTCGGTGGACCACCGCTGGTCAAGATGGCCACCGGGGAGGAGTCCGACGACGAGTCGCTCGGCGGCGCGGAGATGCACGCACGGTCCTCGGGGCTCGCCGACTTCCTCGCCGTCGACGAGGAGGACGCGATCCGTATCGGGCGCAGTATCGTCCGGCGGTTCAACTGGGACAAGCTCGGGCCCGCGCCCCGGGGTGAGTACACCGAGCCGCACTACGACCCCGAGGAGCTCCTCGGGGTGGTACCGAACGACCTCAAGGTGCCCTTCGACCCGAAGGAAGTCATCGCCCGCGTGGTCGACGGTTCCGACTTCGACGAGTTCAAGCCACTGTACGGAAACAGCCTCGTCACCGGTTGGGCCGATATCCACGGCTACCCCGTCGGGATCCTCGCCAACGCGCGCGGGGTCCTGTTCAGCGAGGAGTCCCAGAAGGCCACCCAGTTCATCCAGCTCGCCAACCAGACGGACACACCGCTGGTGTTCCTGCACAACACCACCGGCTACATGGTCGGCAAGGAGTACGAGCAGCTCGGCATCATCAAGCACGGCGCGATGATGATCAACGCGGTGTCGAACTCCACCGTCCCGCACATCTCCGTGCTGATGGGCGCGTCGTACGGGGCAGGCCACTACGGCATGTGCGGCCGCGCGTACGACCCGCGCTTCCTGTTCGCCTGGCCGAGCGCGAAGTCCGCGGTGATGGGACCGCAGCAACTGGCGGGTGTGCTGTCCATCGTGGCCAGAGAGTCCGCGGCGAGCCGAGGCGAGGCCTACGACGAGGACAACGACGCGGCCATGCGCCAGGCGGTCGAGCAACAGATCGAGGCGGAGTCCCTGCCGATGTTCCTGTCCGGGATGCTCTACGACGACGGCATCATCGATCCGCGGGACACCAGGACCGTGCTCGGTATGAGCCTGTCGTCGATCCACAACGCCGAGGTGCGGGGGACGGACCGGTTCGGCGTCTTCAGGATGTGAGGGGCGTATGACACACCCAGCGTTCGGCTTACCGCCCGCGCGGGCGGCGGGTATCCCGGGATACACAGTGAGGATGTCATGAGCAGCCAGTCACCGGCGGTGCCGGTCAACCAGATCGCCAACGTGCTCGTCGCCAACCGTGGCGAGATCGCGCGCCGCGTGTTCCGCACCTGCGGCGAGCTCGGCATCGCCTCTGCCGCGGTGTACTCCGACGCGGACGCGGACTCGCCCCACGTAGCCGAGGCCTCGGCAGCGGTCCGGCTGCCCGGCGACGCCCCAGGGGATACCTACCTGCGCTCCGACCTGGTTATCGATGCCGCCCGCGCCTGCGGGGCCGATGCGATCCACCCCGGATACGGCTTCCTGTCCGAGAACGCCAAGTTCGCGCGCGCCGTCACGGACGCGGGACTCACCTGGATCGGACCTCCGCCGGCCGCCATCGAGGCTATGGGATCCAAAGTGGAGTCGAAGCGGATCATGGCAGAGGCCGGCGTGCCGGTGCTCGCCGAGCTCGACCCCGCTGATGTCACCGAGGCCGACCTCCCGCTACTGGTAAAGGCGGCCGCGGGCGGTGGCGGCCGCGGGATGCGGGTGGTATACGCCCTCGACGAGTTGCCCGACGCCATCGCGGGCGCCAAGGCCGAGGCGGGCTCGGCGTTCGGTGACTCCACGGTGTTCTGCGAGCGCTACGTGGATACCGGCCGCCATATCGAGGTGCAGGTCCTCGCGGACGACCACGGCTCGGTGTGGGCTGTCGGGGAGCGGGAGTGCTCCATCCAGCGCAGGCACCAGAAGGTCGTCGAGGAGGCCCCGTCCCCGTTCGTGGACGACGGGATGCGGGCCGAGCTGTTCGATGCCGCGCGGAAGGCCGCCGAGGCCATCGACTACCGCGGGGCGGGCACCGTGGAGTTCCTCGCCACGGCCGACGGGGAGTTCTTCTTCCTCGAGATGAACACGCGCCTGCAGGTCGAGCACCCGGTCACCGAGTGCACGGCGGGAGTCGACCTGGTAGCCGAGCAGATCAGGATCGCGGAGGGACAGCGGCTGACCGACCCGGACGCCAGGGCGGAGCGCCCGAACGGGCACGCGATCGAGGTCCGGCTCTACGCCGAGACGGTCGTCTCCGCGGGCGACGACGTCGAGTGGCAGCCGCAGAGCGGCCCGGTGCACCGGCTGCACGTCCCGCGCGTCACAGCCGAGTTCGCGCTGCCGTCGCGGTTCGGGGTGCGGCTGGACTCCGGCGTCGGCGACGGCTCGGTCGTCGGCGTGCACTACGATCCGATGCTCGCCAAGGTGATCTCGTGGGCACCCAGCAGGGCCGAGGCGGCGCGCGCGCTTTCCACCGCGCTGGCGGAAGCCTCGGTTCACGGCCTGGCGACGAACCGCGACCTGCTGGTGAACATCCTCCGGCACCCGGCCTTCCTCGCCGGCGAGACCGACACGGCCTTCCTCACCCGGCACGACCTCGCGACACTGGCGTCCCCGCTGGCAGGCGAGGAGGCACACCGGCTGTCCGCGCTGGCTGCCGCGCTGTCGGCAGCCTCGATCAATCGGGACCGGGCGACGGTGTTGCGGGGTCTGCCGAGCGGGTGGCGGAACGTGGCGTCCCAGCCGCAACGCAAGAGCTTCACCGCGGGCGATCGGACCTATCAGGTGGAGTACCGGCTGACGCGGTCCGGACTGCACGCTGCCGAGTACCCCGGCGTCGACCTCGTCCAGGCGGGCCCGGACAACGTCACGTTGACGGTGCACGGTGTGCGCAGGAACTTCGAGGTCGCGCACCATCCGGGGCTCGTCTGCGTGGACTCGCCCCTCGGGCCCGTGGCGCTACGCCCGCTGCCCCGGTTCACCGACCCGGAGGCCGCGGTCGCGGAAGGATCGATGCTCGCACCGATGCCCGGAGCCGTCCTGCGGGTGGCCGTCCAGCGTGGTGAGCACGTAGCGGCGGGCCAGCCCGTGCTGTGGCTGGAAGCGATGAAGATGGAACACCAGGTCACGGCACCGGCCGACGGTGTCGTCAGCGAGCTCAACGTGGAAGCCGGTCAGCAGGTCGACCTCGGCGCCGTACTCGCGGTGGTGCGACCGGCGGACGAACAGGACGACGACTCTCGTCAGGAAGCGGGTACCTCATGAGCACAACCATGACCTTCACCGAGCCCGAGGAGCGTACCGCGCTGCGCAAGGCCGTCTTCGAGCTCGGCAGCTCCTACGGTCACGAGTACTACCTCGCGCAGGCGCGCAGCGGCGGGCACACCGACGAGCTGTGGGACGCGGCGGGCCGGCTCGGCTACCTCGGAGTGGCGGTACCGGAGCAGTACGGCGGCGGGGGAGGGGGGATCGGCGACCTGTCCGCGGTGTGCGAGGAGTTCTGCGCCGCAGGAACCCCCATGCTGCTGATGGTGGTCTCGCCCGCGATCTGCGCGACAGTGCTCTCCCGGTTCGGCACCCAGGAGCAACGAGACCACTGGTTGCCTGGCTTCGCCACCGGCGAGGTGCGGATGGCGTTCGCGATCACCGAGCCGGACGCGGGTTCGAACGCGCACAACATCACGACGACGGCGCGACGCGACGGTGACGGCTGGGTGCTCAACGGGCAGAAGGTGTTCATCTCCGGGGTGGACGAGGCCGATGCGGTGCTCGTGGTCGGCCGTACCACCGACGCGCGCACGGGCAACCTCAAGCCTGCCCTGTACATCGTGCCGACCGACAGCCCCGGGCTCGAGGCCAAGCCGATCGAGATGGATCTGACCTCGGCCGACAAGCAGTTCAGCCTGTTCTTCGACGACGTGCGGCTGCCGGGCAACGCGCTGGTCGGTTCCGAGGACGCCGCGATCGCCCAGCTGTTCGCCGGGCTCAACCCCGAGCGGATCATGGGGGCGTCGTTCTCGCTCGGCATCGCCAGGCTCGCGCTGGATCGGGCGACCGAGTACGCGAAGGTGCGCAAGGTCTGGGATACGCCCATCGGGGCGCACCAGGGCATCTCCCATCCGCTCGCGGAGATCAAGGTCGAGATCGAGCTTGCCAAGCTGATGACCCAGAAGGCGGCGGCACTCTACGACTCCGGCGACGACATGGGCGCCGGTGAGGCGGCGAACATGGCCAAGTACGCGGCTGCCGAAGCCGCGATACGTGCGGTGGACCAGGCCGTGCAGACCCACGGCGGGAACGGGCTCGCTTCCGAGTACGGGCTCGGCGCGATGATCGCGGCAGCACGTGTCGGGCGTATCGCGCCGGTGAGCAGGGAGATGGTGCTCAACTTCGTGGCACAGCACAGCCTCGGACTTCCCAAGTCGTACTGAGCCGGTACCGCACAGGTCGGGCGGACATCCGTTCGATACAGGGGCGGTGTCGGCGGGCCCGCCACGGGGCGGCGCCGCCCGCCCGCATAGTGTCGGGGTGGACGAGACACGTGCCGACCGTGTGACCGCGAACGCGAACGAAGGGCGACCCATGAGCACGCTCGCAGGTAAGACACTGATCATGTCCGGTGGCAGCAGGGGCATCGGCGAGGCGATCGCGCTGCGCGCGGCCGCCGACGGGGCGAATGTCGCCATGATCGCCAAGACGGCGGAGCCACACCCGAAGCTTCCGGGCACGCTCTACACCGCGGCCAAGGCTGTGGAGGAAGCCGGGGGACAGGCACTACCGATCGTCGGGGACATCCGCGACGACGACGCGGTCCACTCGGCGGTCGCCCAGACCGCCGAGCAGTTCGGCGGGATCGACGTCGTGGTCAACAACGCGAGTGCGATCGACCTCACCCCGACGGCGTCGATCGACATGAAGCGCTACGACCTGATGCAGGACATCAACACGCGCGGGTCGTTCCTGCTGTCCCAGAGCGCCATTCCGCACCTGCGGCAGTCCGGTAACCCGCACATCCTGACACTGTCGCCACCCATCAGTGTCGACCCCAAGTGGTTCGGTTCGGTCGGCACCGCCTATACCATCGCGAAGTACGGGATGAGCCTGGTGACGCTGGGGCTGTCCGAGGAGCTCCGTGCCGACGGCATCGCGGCGAACTCGTTGTGGCCCCGGACGACGATCGACACCGCCGCGATCCGCAACGTGGTGGGCGCCGAGCTGGCCGACCGGTCACGGACACCCGACATCATGGCGGACGCGGCGCACGCGATCGTGACGCGGCCGAGTGCCGAGGCCACCGGCCAGTTCCTCATCGACGACGAGGTCCTCGCCGCGGCCGGTGTGACCGACTTCGCCCGCTACCGCATCGGTGACCGGGAAGAGGACCTCGAGCTCGACTTCTGGGTGGAACGTGCCTGACCAGGGGCAGCCGAACGCGGTGCGGGAACCGCAGCAGGAACGCAGCAGGACCACGCGCCGCAGGCTGCTGGAAGCCGCTACCGCCTGCCTCCCGGAGCTCGGATGGACACGCACCACAGTCGCGGTCGTCGCCGAGCGGGCCGGCGTCTCCCGCGGCGCTGCTCAGCACCACTTCCCGGCGCGTGAGGACCTGGTAACCGCCGCGGTGCAACACATCTCCGATGTCCAGGTCGCGGAGCTGCACGAGAAGGCGGCGCAGCTGCCGAGCGGTCCGGTGCGGACCGAGGCGGTCGTAGCGATGCTGCTCGACCTGTACACGGGGCCGACCTTTCGTGCCGCACTGCACCTGTGGGTTGCCGCGTCGACCGAGGAACAGCTCGGCGCGATCGTGCGGCCCCTCGAGGCCCATGTCGGCCGGGAGGCGCACCGCACCGCGGTCGAGCTGCTCGGGGTCGACGAGACGGTGCAGGGGGTGCGAGAGACGGTGCAGGCCACCCTCGACCTCGCGCGCGGCCTCGGGTTGGCGAACCTGCTCAGCGACGACGCCGCCCGTCGCCGGAAGATCGTGCGGCAGTGGACGGCGCTGATCGAGCCCACCCTCGCCGAGGCGAGTACCGGTGCGCGGTCTGCCGGGTGAGATCCGCGAGCCACCGTCGACACGACCGGTGTGCCGCGTGACGCCTTCACTCCGCCAGATGGACTGAACGCGTCATGCGGCACGACTCCGGTCAGGTGCGCGCTCAGGCCGTCTCGGGCACCCGCAGGTGCGCAACGGCCAGCTCGAACTCGCAGACATCGAGAACCTCGACGCCTGCTTCCCGCGCACCTGCCGTGCGCAGGGAATCGGCGCGGTTCCTTGTGCGTTCCATCGCCTCCTCACTGTCGTAGGTCAACGACGAGACCGCGATCCCGGCCGCGCGGTCGACGAACAGGCTGGCGCTGCAGAACCCCTCGAGCTGCTCGATCTCGGGCAGTAAGCCCATCTTGTACACGTCGATGCCGCGATCGACATCGGCGGGATCGACCCGGAACCACGTTGCGCGGACGCAGGCTCCCTCGCCCGAGGCACGGTGGCGATGCAGCGCGGCGATCTCCCACTCGTCGACCTGGGCCCTGCCGCCGAGGAGCTCGGCGGCGCGATCACGGATGGTCCGGACTTCGTCTTCCGTGGCCCGCATGGCTTCCGCGGACTCCCATGAGCTCGTGGCAATGCAGCGACCCGATTCCCTGTCCACCAGCATGGACAGACCGTTGCACCCTGCCATGCCTTGCAACGCCGGCATGACCTCGTCGCGGATATGCCGGATACCGGCATCGATCAAGTCCGGACGCGCTTGGACTGTGGTGGAGCGCGCGTACACGATCCACCCCCTTCCGGATCGGGGTGGCACCCCGGTAGCGCCACCGCTCACCCTCCAGCCTGCTCCTCGGCGCCGGTCAGTGGCAATCGGGACGCCGAAGCCGGTCAGCGGCCGACCGGCGCGACACCCTCGCTCGCGGCTCGGCCCGCACACCTGCGGCAGATCGCCGGACACCGGGTGCCGGGTGTCGGACCACCGTGCGCCGGTGGTCCCTCAGCGCAAGGGCAGGCCCAGCATCGCCCGCATCGTGTCGGTGAGCACGCGGACCGGGATCGACGGGTCGATCGCGCGCTGCACGCCGAGCCCGATGCCGAGGCTGAGCACGGCCGCCGAGAGGTCTTCGGCGGGTACGGGCAGCTCGACGTCGAACTCGGTGAGGTTCGCCCTGATCAGGTCGGTGAGCATGCCCCGTATCGTGGCGTCCCGGTTGGCCAGCTCCGTCCGGAGCCGCTCGTCCCTGCGCACGTTGGTGGCGAACTCCACCTCCAGCGCGGTCCAGCTCTGGTCACCGATGGTCTCCTCGGCCCATTTCTCGAACCCGTCCAGTCGCTCGGCGAGCGTCTCCTTCCCGGCGATGGCTCGGACGATGCGTTCGGCCTGCTCGGCGTGGATCGCGTCGAGTACGGCGAGGCAGAGCTCGTCCTTGTTCCGGAAGTTCGAGTACACCGCGCCCTTGGAGTAGCCTGCGGCATCCGCGACCTTCTCCAGCGACGTCGCCCAGTAGCCGTCGGTCAGGAAGAGCTCCTTGGCCGTGCTGACGAGTTGCTCTCGGGTGCGCGCTTGGCTTTCCGCACGGGTGAGACGTGCCATGCGCACCACCCTACCGAGCCCTTCGTGGGAGGCGTCTCAGATCCAGCCGTTCCGGCACGCGTAGACGGCAAGTTGGAACCGGCTGACGACACCGGCACGTGTGGTCAGGCTCTCCACATGCCGGGAAAGGGTGCGCCTGCTGATCCCGAGCAGCTCGGCGATCCCTGCGTCGGTGATTCCGCTCGCGAGTAGCTCGATGATCCTGCGTTCGATCGGCCGGAGCGTGGACGGTTCCTTCGTGCCGAGATGCATGGGTAACGCGGCGCGCCAGGATGTCTCGAACAGGCCGTACAGCGCGTCGAGCAGGCTGGACTGCCGGACGAGCAGCATCGAGCGGTTGAGGTCGGCGCCGGTGTCGGACAGGGACACCATGGCGAGCTTGCCGTCATAGATCGTGAGCTTGACCGGGACGGTCGGTAGCACTCGCGCCTGCTCACCGGCGGCGATGCACGGCTGGATGTTCGACGAGTAGTAGTCCGGCTGGCGGACGGCAGCGCGGGCGTAGACCACCCGGTACGTGACACCGCGCCGCAGGTTGGCCACCTCCACGTCGTTCGGTCCGGACGGTGTGGAGTACGGCGGCGAGTCGAACCGGAGCACCTCGCTGCTTGCCGTGCTCTCCTCCAGCTCGACCCGTTCCGCGACATGGGGGGCCGTGATCACCTCGACGATGTCGTCCGGGGAGTGCTGCCACACCTCACGCTTGAACGAGCGGTAGGCGTTGACCGCTGCGACCTCGGCGGCCCGCAGCTCGGCCTCGCGGGTGCGGGCGAGGCGCTGCAACCCGGCGGTGGGCTCGACCGGGCTCGCGGTGTCGTCCTCGGAGCCGGTCGTGGTGACCAGGCCTGCTTGATAGAGGGTGGTGAGCCGCTTCCGCACCATGTCGGGGGACAGGTCCAACGCGGTGGCGAGCCGCTCGTGCCCGGCCGGTCCGGCGGCGAGCAGCCACACATAGACCTCGACGGCCCCGGGATCCAGCCCGAGCGTGTGCAGGTGGGTCGTCAGCTGATCATCCGTCATCGTGGATCCTCGCCGGGAACGCTACCCATGCGTAGATCCTACTGGCCAGCGGACCTCCCGGACGCGTTCGGCGTGTCGAGCGCGCCGAACCACATGCGGAAGTCCCGCATACTGACCGTGGCGAGCGGGCGGAGACCGGACAGGAATCCCAGCGGGCCGGCGTGCTCGACGGACCAGCGTGCGCGGCTCAGCGCCGGGCGCGCGCTGCCACGGACCCGGCTGAGTTGCGGTGTCGATGATCGCGACTGGAGGACACCGAGCGTGAACGGCACGCGGAAGGGGAGGGTGGCGAGCACGTCGAGGTCGGTCGTGGCGAGCACGCCCGCGCCGGGACCGACCTCCCGCGCCCGCCTGCGTGCTCCCGGCGTGACCTCGAAGGAGGCCAGCTCCTTCGGGATGGCCCACAGGGCGCGCCCGCCGTCCCGGGAGGCGGCGCTGTCGACCCAGATGTGGCTGATCGTCGGGAACAACCGCCTGCCGCGCCGCACGAGGACGGTGCACATCAGCTCCTCGTACTCCAGCACGCTGCCACGCTGGTAGCTCACCCATGCGGTGGCGAGCACGGCGCTGCGCCCGAACCGGGCCGGCGTGGCCCCGCGGGGTACCGCCCGCTGCACGGCGGCAGGCAGCCGCCGCGCGGGTACCCGCCACAGCGATACGTGTGCCTGCCCGCGCAGCGGCCACGGCTCGGGTGGGTAGGAGTGTCCTGCCTGCACGAGAACCCTCTCGTCGAGACGTCATTTATTGGCATTATGCCAGCAGCGGGTGCCGGACGACGCATTCACTCCCTCCCGTGGACCGAGAGCGTCATTCAGCCTGCACTCGCGGCGTGATCGAGACCACGGCTCGCGCCGATCGGGAAGCAACCGGCGCGCTCGCACGTTGACGCCGGGTGTGAGTGCACTGCAGGATGTGCCGCTGTCCGTGCTGGACCTCGCGCCGATCACCGAGGACGGGGACGCGCGCGCGGCACTACACAACACCGTCGATCTCGCCCGCCACGTCGAGGACCTGGGCTACCACCGGTACTGGGTGGCCGAGCACCACAACATGCCGGGCATCGCCAGCGCGGCGACGGCCGTGCTCGTCGGCCAGATCGCCGCGGCGACCGAGCGCATCCGGGTGGGCTCGGGTGGGGTCATGCTGCCCAACCACACGCCACTCGTGGTCGCCGAGCAGTTCGGCACCCTCGAGGCGCTGCACCCGGGCCGCATCGACCTGGGCCTCGGGAGGGCACCCGGTACCGACCCGCGTACCGCGCATGCCGTGCGCGGCGGCCGGATGGTCTCGCCGGAGGAGTTCCCGCAGCAGCTGAGCGAGCTCGTGTCCTACTTCGATCGCGACGGCGACCGCGCAGTCAACGCCGTCACCGCCGAGGGCAACGCGCCGCCGGTATGGCTGCTCGGCTCGAGCGACTTCAGCGCGAGGCTGGCGGGCCGGCTCGGGTTGCCGTTCTCGTTCGCACACCATTTCAGCCCGAAGAACACCGTACCCGCGCTGCGGGCATACCGGGACGCCTTCCAGCCGTCGTCCGTGCTGGATGCCCCGTACGTCCTGCTCGGCGTGTCCGTGATCTGCGCCGACACCGACGAGCGGGCCCGCACGCTCGCGGTGCCGGGGCTGCTCGCGCAGCTGAGCCTGCGCCGCGGGCGGCCGATCCCGCTGCCGAGCCCGCGGACGGCCGCACGGGTCGACCTCACCGAGCAGGAACGCGCCTACGTGGACAAGCGCCTGGAGAAGAGCATCGCGGGATCGCCGGACACCGTGCGGGCCCGGTTGCAGGACCTGCTTTCCGAGACGGGCGCCGACGAACTCATGGTCACCACCATGGTGTATGACCATGAGGATCGCCGGCACTCCTACGATCTACTCGCCAAGCTCGCACGCTGAGCGGGCACCGGTACCGGGGCGGCCGTGCCGATCGTTACGGCGCCCCGGTGCTGTCCGTGTCCTGCGCCGCTCGCTGGATATGCCTGCGCAGCAAGACGATGGACGCGGCGAGCCCGCCCCAGATCAGGGTGATGGCGATGATCATCATGATGATGGCACTCGTGGACATCAACGGCTCACTTTCGGGGTTTCGTCTGCGGGCTCTTCAGCGGACTCGGTAGTGGCACGCTTCCAGGGCAGGAAGGACATGATCACGCCGAAGACCACGGCGCCGATCGCTACTGCCCACCCCGCTGAGAGCAGGAACGACGTGGGGTAGTCCTCGTAGTTCTCCGCGATCTCCGAACGCAGGCTGTCCCACATCATCCAGCCGAGCACCAGCGGAGTGATCACGCCGAGCGTGACAGGCCACCACCAACCCAGCCGGATGGCCGAGGCCTCGTCCGCGTGCGTCTGCAGCTCCGGGAGCTTACGCAGCACCCAGCTGACGACCACGACCACGACCAGGCCTGCCAGCGCGATGCCGTACTGGTTGATGAAGTGGTCGGCTGCGTCGAGCAGGTACAGACCTTCTTCGGTGGGGAACAGCAGGATGGACGCCAGCGCGATCGCGCCGCCGACGCACAGCACCGCGGGTATCCTGCCGATCCCGGTGCGGTCCTGCACGGCGGCGATGACCACCTGGACGATGCTGATCAGCGAGGACATCCCGGCCACGACCAGGGAGCCGAAGAACAGCAGGCCGAACAGCGAGCCGGCCGGCATGTTGGAGATGATCTCCGGGAAGGCGACGAAGGCCAGGCCTATCCCGTCGGTGGCGACCTCGTCGAGCGCGATCCCGCCGGTGACGGCCATGAAGCCCAGTGTCGCGAACACACCGATGCCCGCGAGGATCTCGAACGAGCTGTTGGCGAACCCGGCGACCAGGGCAGAACCGGTGAGATCGGTACCGCGGCGCAGGTACGACGCGTAGGTGATCATGATGCCGAAGCCGATGGACAGGGAGAAGAAGATCTGGCCGTAGGCAGACACCCACACGGCGCTGTCGGTGATCGCCGACCAGTCGGGGGAGAACAGCGCGTCCAACCCGGACATCGCGCCGGGCAGTGTCACCGCACGCACCACGAGCACGAGGAAGAGCGCGGCGAGCAGCGGGATGAAGATCTTGTTCGCGCGTTCGATGCCGCGCCGCACACCGAGCGCCAGGATGCCCAGCGTCACCACCCAGACCGCGATCAGGGGCCACACGACCCCGGAGACGTAGGAGGAGACCATGCCTGGCTCCGCGGCGACCTGCAGGAAGTCCTGCATCAGGAAGCCTTCCGGGTCGTCGCCCCACTGCTGGCCGATCGAGAAGCCGGTGAAACGCACCGCCCAGGCGATGACCACGGCGTAGTAGGCGGCGATCACGAAGCAGATGGCTACCTGCCACCAGCCCAGTGCCTGGGTCGGCCGGGACATCCGCAGGAACGCGATCGGCGGGGAACCGCGGTACCGGTTGCCGAGGATGTACTCGAGCACGAGCAGGGGGATACCCGCTGTGAACAGAGCGATCAGGTAGGGCACGAGGAACGCACCACCGCCGCCTTCGTAGGCGACGTAGGGGAACCGCCAGATGTTGCCCAGCCCGACCGCCGACCCGATGGCGGCGAGCAGGAATCCGGCTCGCGTAGCCCATTGCTCGCGGACCTGGTTTGCCATGTACGAGGCTCCTTGTTCATACCTTCCATCGCTGCCGCGGGTGTCGCGGCAGCGACCGGCCGTACCGCTGGTTCGTGCCGCGCGTTCGCGGCAGCGCCCGACGATACTGAGCGGTATGTTCCTCGGCACAGCTGGGTCCGGCCCCGGGCGTGCCGAATGACACATTCAGTCCATTCGGCGGAGTGAAAGCGTCATTCAGCCGAGCTGCGCGGCCTCGGCGGCGAGACGCTCGATGCGCTGCCAGTCGCCTGCGGTCACGGCGTCCGCGGGGGTGAGCCAGGACCCGCCCACGCATCCGACGTTGGCGGCGGCGAGGTACCGCGGTGCGTTCTGAGCCGAGATGCCGCCGGTGGGGCAGAAGCGCGCGTGCGGAAGCGGTCCCGCCACCGACATGAGGTAGTCCAGCCCGCCCGAAGCCTCTGCGGGGAAGAACTTCATCTCGGTCGCCCCCCTGTCGAGCACCTCGAGCATCTCCGAGACCGTCGAGGTGCCCGCGAGATACGGCACCGGACACGCTGCCATGGCATCCAGCAATGCCGGCGTACTGCCCGGACTGACCAGGAACTGGGCCCCCGCGTCCACGGCTTCGCCGACCTGGGCCGCACCGGTGACCGTACCGGCGCCGACGGTGATCTCCGGTACCTCGGCCCGGATACGCCGCACGCCCTCCAGGGCCGCGGGCGAGCGCAGGGTTACCTCGACGATTCCGATCCCGCCGCGGGCCAGTGCACCCGCGAGGGGGGCCGCCTCGCCGGCATCGCCGAGCACGACCACCGGGATGACGGGGGATATGTCCAGAACGGATCCGGCGAGCTGTGCTGACATGGCCTTCCTCCTTCGGGTGCTCACTGTGTTCGCCGTACCGCTCACCGCGCAGGCGGGGACGACCGTTCCTGGAACCCGAACACGGTGGCTCCGCGGTCCGCGGCGCCGACCGTGCCCCGCATGGGTGCGAACAGCTCCCGTCCCGTGCCCGCGCCCGGCGGGGGAGCGGGGTCGGCCTCGCGCGCGCCGAACTCGTGCGCGTCGACAAGCACCTCCAGGGTCCCGGACGTGGTATCCAGCCGGATCGGGTCGCCGTCGCGCAGCCGAGCCAGCGTTCCGCCGTCCGCAGCCTCCGGGGTGAGGTGGATCGCGGCCGGGACCTTGCCGGAGGCTCCGGACATGCGCCCGTCGGTGACCAGGGCGACCCGGTGACCGCGGTCCTGCAAGACACCGAGCGTGGGGGTGAGCTTGTGCAGCTCGGGCATCCCGTTGGCCCGTGGCCCCTGGAAGCGCAGCACGGCGACCAGGTCGCGATCGAGCTCACCGGCCTCGAACGCGGCGAGGAACTCGCTCTGGTCGTCGAACACGCGCGCCGGCGCCCGCACCACGCGGTGCCCGTCGCGTACCGCGGACGTCTTGACCACGGCGTTTCCGAGGTTGCCCGTGAGCATCCGCAGCCCGCCCTCCGGGGAGAACGGGTCGGATGCGCCGCGCAGCACGTTCTTGTCCAGGCTCTCGGCAGGCGCGTCCCGCCACACAACGGATCCGCCGTCCAGCGCGGGCTCGGTCCGGTAGGCATCGGACAGCGCGTGCCCGCTGACGGTGCGGGTGTCGGGATGCAGCAGTCCCGCGTCCAGCAGCTGACCGAGCAGGAAGCCCATACCGCCTGCCGCGTGGAAGTGGTTGATGTCGGCCTGGCCGTTCGGGTAGATCCGCGCCAGCAGCGGGGTCACCGCGGAGAGCTCCGCGAAGTCCTCCCAGCGCAGGTCGATACCGGCCGCGGCTGCCATCGCCACCAGGTGCATGGTGTGGTTCGTCGATCCACCCGTCGCCAGCAGCGCGAGCACCCCGTTGACCACGGCGCGCTCGTCGACGACGTCGGCCAGCGGGGTGTAGCCGGAGTGCGTGGTGTCCTCGCCGGACGGTGCGGTCAACCCCACCACCCGCCTGCCTGCCTCGTGGGTCAGCGCCGCGCGCAGCTCGGTGCCCGGGTTGACGAAGCTCGTTCCGGGCAGGTGCAACCCCATCGCCTCCATCAGCAGCTGGTTGGAGTTGGCCGTTCCGTAGAACGTGCAGGTACCTGGACCGTGATAGGAAGCCGACTCGGCCTCGAGCAGCTCCTCCCTGCCGACCTTGCCCTCGGCGTGCAGCTGCCGGATCCTGCTCTTCTCGCTGTTCGGCAGCCCGGAGGTCATCGGCCCTGCGGGGACGAGGATGGTGGGCAGGTGCCCGAACGACAGGGCCCCGATCACCAGGCCGGGCACGATCTTGTCGCACACGCCGAGCAGCAACGCTCCGTCGAACATGTCGTGGGACAGCGCCACCGCCGTGGCCATGGCGATGACGTCGCGGCTGAACAGCGACAGCTCCATACCCGCGCGGCCCTGGGTGATCCCGTCGCACATCGCCGGAACGCCACCGGCGAACTGCGCGATACCGCCACCGTCGGCGACGGCCTTGCGGAGGGCGGCGGGGAAGTCCTCCAGCGGCTTGTGGGCGGAGAGCATGTCGTTGTACGCCGAGACGATAGCGATGTTCGGCTTCCTCGTACGTCGCAGCGCCTGCTTGTCCACCTCGCCGGCGGAGGCGAAACCGTGCGCGAGGTTCGCGCAGGCGAGCTCCCCGCGCGCGGGGCCCTGCCGTGCGGCCTGCCGCACCCGCGCCAGGTACGCGGCCCGGGACTGGTCGCTGCGCTCGCGGATCCGCTCGGTCACCGCGTGCACGACCGGATGGAGGTCTGCCGTCACTGAAAATCCTCCTCATGCCAGGTACGTCCGTCACGCTCGATCAGGGCGGTGGCGCCCGGCGGGCCACTGGTACCCGCGGCGTACCGCTGGGGGGACTCACCCGATGCGGCCCAGGCGGCCAGGATGGGCTCTGTCCAGGCCCATGCGGCCTCGACCTCGTCGCGCCGCATGAACAGGGTCGGGTTGCCACGTATGACATCCAGCAGCAATCGCTCGTAGGCGTCGGGCAGCGGCGACCGGAAGGTCTCCGCGAAGCTGAGGTTCAGTGGCACCGGCCGCAGCCGCACCCCGCCGGGACCGGGCTCCTTGGTGACCAGGTGCAGCCGGACACCCTCGTCGGGCTGCAGCCGCAGCACGAGCCGGTTCGGGGCGATACCGCCTTCCGTCCCGGGAAAGATGGAGTGCGGTACCGGGCGGAACTGCACCACGATCTCCGAGGCGTGCCGTTCCATGCGCTTGCCGGTCCGCAGGTAGAACGGCGTGCCCGACCACCGCCAGTTGGCGATGTCCACGCGCAGTGCCGCGAACGTCTCCGTCCGGCTCGGCGCGCCGTCCAGCTCGTCCAGATACCCGGGAACGGCGACGCCGTCGATCAACCCGGCGCCGTACTGTCCCCTGCAGGTGGCCCTGGCGACGTCGCTCTCCGACATCGGACGCACGGCCTGCAGCACCTTGAGCTTCTCGTCCCGCACGGCTTCCCGGTCGAGTGCGGTCGGCGGCTCCATGGCGACGAGGCACAGCAGCTGCAACAGGTGGTTCTGCACCATGTCACGCAGCGCGCCTGCGCGGTCGTAGTAGCCGGCACGGCTACCGACCCCGAGCGACTCGCTGACCGTGATCTGCACGTGGTCGATGGCACCGGAGTTCCATTGTGGCTCGAGCAGCGCGTTGGCGAACCGCAGGACCAGGAGGTTCTGCACGGTTTCCTTACCCAGGTAGTGATCGATGCGGTAGATCCGTTCCTCGGGAAAGACCGTGCCGACCTCGTCATTGATCCGCCTGGCGGAGGCCAGGTCGTGCCCGATCGGCTTCTCCAGCACGACGCGGGAGCGCTCGCTGACCAGGCCCGCCGAGTCCAGCCCTCGGCAGATGGTGCCGAACAGCTGTGACGCGCAGGCGAGGTAGAACACCCGTACCCGCTCGGCGTCCGCGCCGAGTACCTCTCCGACGGCACCGAACGACGCGTGCTCGGAGACATCGATCGTGATGTGGTGCAGCTGCCGCAGGAAGTCACCGATCGCCTCCGGGCCGGCGGATTCGGCAGGCAGGCTCGCCTGGAGCTCCGCGGCGACCTTGTCCCGGTACCCGGCGTCGTCGAGGCCGGAACGCGACACCGCGACGATGCGGGATCCGGGGTCCAGCTGACCGTCCCGTGCGCGCAGGAACAGCGCTGGCAGCAGCTTGCGCATGGCGAGATCGCCCGTTCCGCCGAACACGACCATGTCACACGGTTCGACCTGCGGTAGGGCAGTCATCAGTACGTCCTTCCGAATAGGGGCGCCTCGCCCAGACTAGTGACCCTTATGCATTCTTACAAGCATGCTTTTGCACTTAAAAGACAGTAGTGTTGGCTGGACTCAGCCGAACAGCAGCTCACACGCACGGCTGGGAACGTGGACGGGCGAGGACCGCCGGGCACCTCGGATAACCCGGACAACCCGGACACACGCGCGGATAGGGGAACGTGGGGTGAGGCGCCGATATGCGACGAGCGACAGCGGCACCGAGCGCACCGTCGAGCGGGGACGTGCTCCAGCTCATCCGGAACGGCACTGCTCAGACGCGGTCCGAGCTGGGCAGGCTCACCGGCCTGTCCCGCACCGCTGTGACCCTGCGTGTCGAGCAGCTGCTGGCGACGGGACTGGTGACCGAACGCCCCGACGGGGGGTCCACCGGTGGCCGCCCACCGGTACGGCTGGCCTTCGACGCCGGTGCCGGGACCGTGCTGGCCGTCGCGCTCGGAGGTAGTCGCGCCCAGGTCGCCGTCTGCGACCTCGCGGCAACGGTCAAGGTGCTGCGCACCCTGCCCGTCGACCTCGCAGACGGCCCGGAGGTCGTGCTGAACGCCGTGGCCACCGAGCTGGCAGACCTGATGAAGGAGTCGGGCGGCGACCCCGAACAGGTATGGGGAATCGGCGCGAGCATCCCCGGCGCCATCGACATCAGCACGGGACGCAGCCTCAGCCCACCGGTGCTGCCCGGCTGGGGCGACGTGCCCATCATCGAGCACTTCACGCCGCGGTTCGCCACACCCGTCGTGGTGGACAACGACGTCAACGCGCTTGCGCTGGCCGAGTACCGCAAGCACACCGGGGTGCGCGACCTGCTCTACGTCAAGGCTTCGACCGGTATCGGAGCCGGCATCGTCAGCGACGGGGAGCTGCGCCGCGGGACGCTCGGGGCGGCGGGTGAGATCGGGCACATCAAGGTGACCGGCGCCGACGAGCTCACCTGCCGCTGCGGTGACACCGGCTGCCTGGAAACGCTCGCGGCGGGGTGGGCGCTGGTACGTGCGCTGCCGGCGCGCGGCAGGCAGTTGACCGATACCCGCGATGTCACCGAGCTGGTGCGTACCGGCGACCCGGAGGCGGGCAGGATGGTCCGGAGTGCGGGGCGGGCGCTCGGCGAGGTACTGGCAGGGGCGGTCAACCTGCTCAACCCGGAGCTGATCGTGTTGGGCGGCGACCTCGCGCACGCCTACGAGCCACTGGTGGCCGGGGTCCGGGAAAGCATCTACCAGCGCGCGACGGCGATGGCCACGCAACGACTGCGGATCGAACAGAGCGCGCTCGAGGAGCAGGCCGGTGTGATGGCCTCGGCGGTCATGGCGCTCGAGTCGGTGCTCGCGCCACGCGCGGTCGACGAGGTGATCGCCCGCCGCGACGGTGAGGTCACGCGTAACCACCCCCGACGCCCGGAGTGAGAACCGGTCGCGGCCGGCCGGTCGCCGCCACCCGCGAAGACTCCGGTACGTACCCCCGGTTTGGGCAGCCTGCCCACGGGGTAACCCGACACGACCGGATACGTGCTCCCTGTACCGCGACATCGTCGACAGGGAGGGCTGTCCGTGCGACGCGAGAGTGGGCAACGCAGTCCAAGGGAGGACCTCCGAGATCCCCCCGTTCAGCCAACGCCAACAGCCGCGGGCGCGACCCGGTAGCCCGCGACACCGTCACCTGGTGCACGGAGTCCGAACATGCGCAACGAGGACGAGAACCAACGGCTCAGCGAGCTCGAGGAGCAGCTCGACGCCGCAGATCCCCGGCTCAGCCGTTCGCTCGACGACAGAGTACCGGCCGGATCGCGAGCGGCACCCGGGCATCTGATCGCCAGTGTCCCCGGCGTGTTGCTCACGGTGGCCGGCATCGTCTCGTTCGACGGGTCGCTCGTCGTCATCGGGACCATCGCCGTCATGGTCGCCGTTCTGATGTACGAGGGTGGCCGCGCAGAGGGGTGAGAACGATGTCCGAGTACGCGACGGACCCGCGTGGCGACGGGCCGACGCTCGTCAGTGACGGTCCGGTGAACGCACCGGCGGTCCTCGTGCTCGACCCGGCCGGTGCCGCCAAGCACGAGGACATTCCGGCCAGCTGGCACGAGTTGCTGGGCACCCGGCACGTCGTCTGGTGTCGCATGCCTGCCGGGGACGCGCTGTTCTCGGCAGGGGAGGCGCTCGCCGAGCTGGCGGACCGGCACGTCACGGTCGACGTGGTGACCAGCGGTCCGGACGCGGTCACGGCGATGGACTTCGTACGTGCCAGGGCGGATGTGGTGCGCGCACTGTTGCTGGTCGACCCGGCCGCCTCCGGCGCCCGCCTGGCGCACGACACGCGAGGCATGCGCGTCCCGGAGTCGCCGGGCGCGGACGCGCAGGCGGCGGATGCCGTATGGGAAGAGCGGTACCGGGCACGCATCGCGGCACTCGCCGACGCGGGTGTGGCAGTACGTACCGTCGCGCACAGCCCAGGGGGCGGCAGGGACCGGATACCGCCGCCCCTGCCCCTCGGCCATCCTGATGTGGTCGAGCGGATCACCGGCACGCTCCACGGCCTCGACGGCGAGACGGCCGGGGCGCTCGCCCGGTAGGCGGAGATCCCGCCGCGTCGGCCCCGATGCGGGGCCGTGCACCGTGCCGGCGGCGCCCGATAGCCGTCCGGCGACCGGTGAACGCCCTTCCGGCGCTGCTCCACCCGTGCGAACCTCCTTGAGGCCGAGCTGCCGGATCGGTCATCGTGTAGGTCGGTCGTGTCCACACCAGACCTGTCAGAGGGGGATTCTCGGGCGTTTTCCGGCACAGCCGTCCCTGTGCGCAGGGTGCCGGCTGCCGTTCACCGGTCGCGTAACGCACGGCGATTCCCCGACGAAACATCGGTGGGGAACGAACCGCCGGGTCAGGCAACGGTGCGTGCTCGGATACACCGGGAGGTGGCATCGCCATGATCGTGCCGCTGAAGATCGATATCGGGGCGGCGACGGTGCACGGCGCGATGATGCCGCCGGACGGCGCCGACAAGGGGCTCGTCGTCTTCGTGCACGGTTCCGGCAGCTCACGGCACAGTCCCCGTATCCGTGCCATGGCCAGGGGGCTGCAGGCAGAGGGTTTCGGCGCGCTGCTGCTCGACCTGCTCAGCACGCACGAGGAACGCATCGACGCGCGTACCGGTGGTTACCGGCTCGACGTCGAGTTCCTCGCGGCACGCCTGGTCCACAGCCTCGACAGGGTCTGGCTCGGCCAGGGGATACGGGCCATGCCGGTCGGGCTGCTCGGCTCCGGCAGGGGCGCGGCGGTGGCCCTGCTTGCCGCGGCACGTGTGCCGCACATGGTGCGTGCGGTCGTGTCGCACAGCGGCCGGCCCGAGCTCGCCGGTGCGGCCCTGACACGCGTGCGCGCCCCGACCCTGTTCGTCGTCGACGAGCGGGAGGAACACCTGCTCGAGCTCAACCACAACGCGGCAGCGCTGATGGTGACGCACGACGTCCGCACGGTGCCGGGTGCCGAGCATGTCGAGAGGGACGCGCACACCCTGGAGCAGGTGACGAAGTACGCCGGTGACTGGTTCACGCACCACGTGCGGTGGTGACCTCCGGTCCCACGGGAAGGACAGCCGGGGATGGGCCCCCTGCGAGGGATTGCCATTACGTTATGCAGCGATGATAATGCTCACCGTAATCACCTCGGAAAGGTCGTGAACCAGCCGGCAGGCAGGGCCGTCACGAATGTGGCGGTGCATGGCTGCCGGCTGGTTCGTGCGCCGACCGAGGGGGTACTCCCTTGCCGGCGAGGAGCGATTCGATGCAGGCGATCGGTTCCGACATAGTGATGCTCGACGGAGTTCCCCGTAACCTCGCGGGGTCGCGGCGGGAGCTGGAGGAGCTCGGCCTCCGGCTCGTCGACGTGACACAGGCCAACCGCCACCTCATCGCGGAGATGCTCAGCGCCAACGGCTACGGCGCACGGCACAGGTTCTGGGTGGAGTCCTGGGACGGTGTTCGCAACGACCCCGGCAACGGGACCACGTTCGTGGTCGCGGTCAACCAGCACGATCCGCACCAGCTCGACTGCGTGCTGGCCTCACCGAGCTACCCGTACCGACACCTGGCACAACGCGGCGGCTGACGCGCGTCTCAGGGCACGAGGACGATCTTGCCGACGTGCCTGGCCGCGCGGAACTCCCGTTGTGCCTCATGGATGCCGTCGAGCGCGTACCGCCCGGCGACACGGGGGCGCACGCTGCCGGTGCGCGCGAGGTCGACGAGCCTGTCGAAATGCCTGCGCGTGTGCATGGACGAGCCGACCAGGTTCCGGTTGTGCAGGTACAACCTGCGCAGGTCGAAGGGAACCACGGCCCCGGCTACGGCCCCGGCGATCACCAAGCGCCCCTCCTCGCGCAGCAGGGGCATCAGCTGCTCGAAGTCCTCACCACCGACAACATCGGCCACCATATCGAGGCCGCCCGGCGCGCACCCGGCGAGGCGGTCGGCCAGGCGGTCGGCATCGCGCAGCAGCACGTGAGCCGCACCCGCCTCGCGCACCCGGTCACTCTTGGACGATGTGGTCACCGCGAGGACCTCGGCTCCCCGTGCGGCGGCCAGCTGGACCAGCGCCAGCCCGACCCCACCCGAAGCCCCGGTCACCAGGACCGTCTCACCGGCACGCAACCCCGCTCGTTCCAGCATCCCCATGGCCGTGCCATAGGCCACCGGCAGGCATGCCAGCTCCTCATCCGTGAGCGGGGAGCCGGTGACGTCATGAGCATGCGTCTCAGGCACGGTCACGTACTCCGCGAACCCGCCGTCGGCCTCGCTGCCGAGCAGGCCGACCGGCGGCGCATGCCACCCCGTTCCGCGGTAGATCGCGGGATCGACGAGCACGCGGCTGCCGACGCGCTCGGCCGACGCGCCCGGCCCGACCTCGGTCACCGTCCCGGCGACGTCGCCGCCCTGAATGCGCGGGAACGAGACCGGACCGCGCCAGCCTGCCGGGGCGTGCGGGTTACCCGGTAGGCCGTAGGCGCCCTCACGTGTCCAGATGTCGGTGTTGTTCAGCGCGGCCGCACCGACCCGGACGAGCACCTCACCCTCCGTCGGCGCGGGATCGGGCACATCCTCGCGGTACTCGAGGGTCTCGGGTCCTCCGAACGCGGTGAGCACCACAGCACGCATGAACAGCCTCCCAGTTATACCAGTCGGTTTAGTGTCAGCGTGCCCGCGTGTCGCAACGCTGTCAACTCACCGGTAGGTATAGTGGATGTGTGGCCGAGCGCAACGAGATGACCGAAGCCGGGCGGAGCCTGCTCTCCGCGGCCTCCGAGCTGTTCTACCGGGAGGGCATCAACGCTGTCGGGGTAGCCGCCATCGCCGATGCGGCCGGGGTGACCAAGAAGACGCTCTACGACTGTTACGGCTCCAAGGCCAGACTGGTCGCGGCATACCTGGAGGATCGCCACGAGCGCTGGTGGGCCTACCTGCAGCAGCGCCTGGCCGAGGCGACCTCGCCGCGCACGCTGGTGCTCTACCGCGTCTATCTCGACCATCCGGCCCTTGACCTCTCCCGCGGATGCGGGTTTCTCAACGGGGCCGCCGAACTGCCTGCCGGGCACCCCGGGTTCGCGGTCATCCGTGAGCACAAGTCCGCCGTGCGTCGCCTGCTCACCGACCTCGTCGCGGAGGACCGCCCGGACGATCCCGATCCACGCACCATGAGCGAGCAGCTGTTCCTGCTACTCGAAGGCGCGGTGGCGCATCGTGCCGTCGACGGTGACACGCACCTGTTGCACAGCGCGGAGCGGATCGCCGAGGCGCTGCTCGTCCCGGGACGTGCCGGCGCGTAGCCGATTACACGGACAGCCGTTGCGGATAGCGAGACGGTTGCGCGTAAAGCAACAAACTGTCACGCTGGTGCTGTCCGGGAGCTGAGCCTCACGGGTCGCGCGCACCCGCCGGAGGACGGCTTCCCGGCTCCGTGCACGTCCATCGGAGCCCAAGGGGGCAGGCTGATGCACATCCTCCTCGCCGACGCCTTCCCGGAGGCCTACGTCCGCGGTCTCACCGAGCGGGGTCACCGGGTCAGCTACGAACCCGAGCTGGCAACGGAAGGCCTGGCGGGCCGTATGCCGGGCACCGAGGTTCTCGTCGTCCGCAGCACGCGCGTCACCGCACCGGTGCTGGGCGAGGCCGACGCGCTCCGCGCGATCATCCGCGCCGGCTCCGGCACCAACACCATCGACACCGCAGCCGCGACCCGGGCGGGGGTCGCCGTCTGCAACGTACCGGGACGCAACGCCGTCGCCGTCGCGGAGCTGACCTTCGGGTTGCTGCTCGCGCTCGATCGCAACATTCCCGACAACGTCTCCGACCTGCGCGCCGGGCACTGGGACAAGGCACGGTACTCCCGCGCGCGCGGCATCGCCGGACGCAAGATCGGTGTCGTCGGCCTCGGCGAGATCGGGCTGGCCTTCGCCGAACGCGCAGCCGCGTTCGGCGCCGAGGTCTTCGCCGTCCACAAGGCCGGTCGTTCCCGGCAGACGGCCGAACGCATCGACTCCACCGGCATCCGGCTGGTCGCCGACCTGCCGACCCTCGCGGAGACGTGTGACGTGCTGTCCTTACACGTTCCGGCCGGCGAGAACACAACGGGGCTGGTGGACAGCGAGCTGCTCGAACGGGTCCGGCCAGGAACCATCATTCTCAACACGGCGCGCCCGGAGGTGATCGACGAGGACGCTCTGATCGAGGCGATGGACAGCAAGGACATCCGCGCCGGAGTCGACGTATTCGCCGGAGAGCCGCAGCACAGCACCGGGACCGTCGACTCGCGGCTGGCCCGGCATCCCAACGTGTACGGCACGCACCACATCGGCGCCTCGACCGAGCAAGCCCAGCACGCCATCGCGGAGGAGGTGCTGAGCATGATCGACTCGTTGGAAGGCGGCACGGTACTGCACTGCGTGAACCCGGAAGCCGCGACCGCTGTACCGGTGCGGTCGAGCCACGCGGCGGCCGTGTCATGACCGAGCTGCAGACCCGCGCCGCGCGACCGGCCACGGATACCGGGCTGCTTCGACGTCCGAGCGTGCGTGTACTCGCCCCGAACGGCTGTGGAACCGGCGCGCTCGATCAGGCGCAACGCGATCACGCGGCTCTGACTCGGCTGCTCAGCGATGGAGCATCTCTCCAGCACGTGGAGCACTCCTACATCGTTTACCAGCTCGCCTCGGCAGGGCGGACATTGACAGGGGTAGTGGCGGAGATCTCCGTCGATGCCTACCGGCAGGGACGGATACGGCCACACGAGGACACCTCACCCGAGCGGGAACGGGAACTGGCCACGTCGCTGCGGGAACTGGGTGCCGCGTTCGTGCCCGTCACCCTCATGTTCGACGCGCCGCCCGCGCTGCGCGCGCGGCTGGCCGAGACGGCGACGGCTCCGCCGGACACGCACACCACCTCAGCGGACGGGGTGGTGCAACGCGCATGGCGGGTCACCGACCCCGACCTCGAGCTCGCTCTGCACAGCGAGCTCGCCGCCCTGTCGACCCTGCATATCGCGGACGGGCACCACAGGATGGGCGCGGCCGCGCGGCACGCGCGACGGGCCGAGCTGGGCGGGCAGCCGACCGCCTCCCGCTTCGTGCTGGCCGCGCTGTTCCCGTACGAGGACATGCACGTTCTCGGGTACCACCGCTGTGTGGCGCTGCCGGACGCCGTACCTGCCACGGACTTCCTGCACGCGATCCGGACCAGTCCCGGCTGCGCGAGGCTGAGCGAGTGCGACCGGGATGCCGCCGTGCACACCGCGCCCGGGGTGGTGGGGGTGTACCTGGACGGTTCCTGGTACCGGCTCGAGCTGCGCCGCCGCACCGGCAACTCGGACCCGCGATCCTCGCTCGACATCGTCGCGCTGACCGAGCGCGTCCTCGCTCCCGTGCTCGGCGTCGGCAACGTTTCCGCCGACCCGCGCGTCACACCTGTATCCGGCACGGCAGGGGCCGAGGGCATCGCCACGCGCTGTGCGGAGAACAACGAGATCGGCTTCATCCTGCACCCGCCGACAGCCGAACAGGTGATGGCGGTCGCCGACGACGGGATGGTCATGCCACCGAAGTCGACCTGGTTCGAGCCGAAGGCCCGTAGCGGACTGTTCGTCCACCTGCTCGACTGAGCGTGTCCGTGCACGGGTTGCCGATGAGGCCTTCCGACGTGCGGGCGAGCGGGGGCCGGGGTGGTGAGGTGCGTGCTTACCGGAGGAACCCGTAGGAGCCGGTGCTGATCAGGATGATGCTGGCGACCATGCCCCATGCCGGCGCGAAGATCCACAGGCTGTTCGTCCCGCCGATGAAGATCGCGAGGTTGCGTTTGGTGTGCCCGACGTACTCCTTGTTGAAGAAGTAGGCGACGTAGTAGAGGACCGTGCCGTAGAACATCATCCAGAAGATGAGCAGGCCCATGATCCCCAACGCGCGCGCCGGCATGATGTCGAAGGTGAGCCCGTAGATGAACAGCAGCGACGGGATCAGCGTCACGTACCCGTTGCCGGAGTCGGCCCAGAACCCGAACGACTTCCGGTTGGCATAGGCGGGATCGAACAGTGAGTACGACGACCAGACCTGCGCCCAGGTAGTGGGCCGCACGATCTCACGGAGCCGGATGGGGGTGGTGAAGAAGTCGATCACCCGGTCGAGTTCACGTCCACGGTAGTCCGCGACGAACTGCTCGTGCTGGCGCTCGATCAGGGAGATGCGCAGATTCAACGAGATCTCCCACAGCGCGATCATCACGTTGATCCAGGTGAACGTCACCAGGATGATGTGCCCGGCGTTGATGTCGTATCGCGCGATATGCAGGGCGATCGGCACCGCCGCACCTGCCACGACGAACGCGGCAACCACCATCCAGACACGGAGAATACCGGTGCCGCGCGCAGGGTGTTCCGATGTGGACTCGGTTACTTCCAACATTGGTTCCGGACTCCTTCGAAAGCTTGTTCGGTGAGCTGATGCAAGGTGGGGCCACGGGGATCGTCGCGTTCGAGCCAGCGCAGGAAGGCGAACTCGGCGGCAGCGAGGATCGTGTGGACGAGCAGGCCGGGCCGGAGGTCCTCCTCGGGTCGCGCGCCCATCCGGTCGCCGAGGATTTTGGTCAGCTGCGCGCGGTCGAACGGGCTGATCACCGCGGCTCGGTCGAGTAGATGCGGTGCTGCCCGAATCGCGGCGCGCCAGTTGCGCAGTGCCTCCTCATCGGCGATGAATGCGCGGCTCCACTGCAGGCTCGCCTGGCACAGCGCTTCTTCGGCCGACTCGCTGGCAGGCCGTGCCTGCAGGTTGTCGACGATGGCCGCGCCTGCCCGGCGAAGAGTGCCGAGCAGCAGGTCCTCCTTGCTGGTCACATACCGGAAGTAGGTGCTGTGCCCGATACCCGCGGCAGCCGCGATCTCCTCCGTGGTCACCGCGTCGAAACCGCGCTCGGCGAACAGCCGCAACGCTGCCCGTTGAATGTCTTGGCGGATCAGTGCCTTCTGCCGGTCCCGCAACGATTCAGCCACGCGTGGCCCCCACTTCCGGATGTGCGCGCCCGGCGACGACGGGCAGGTCCAGGCTGGACTTGATCCCGGGTGCGGCCGCGCAGACGTACGGGACGGAGTTGACGCAGTGGTTCGCGGTCGCCACGATGCCGGGATTACGTTTCAGTCCTTCCGCGACGGACGCGGGCTGCCAGCCCCGGATGGTCACGAAGGTGCCGGGGTCTCCCTTGATCTCGATCTCGTAGCGCTCCCCCTCGGGCCCGAACTCCCAGGCAGGTTCCAGGTCCTGCTGTCCCATCAGCCAGTTGACCGCGATCCGGACTACCGGCTGATCGCCGACCATCGCGTCCCACCCGAAGCGCTGGCCCGCGACCTGGCCCGGCTCGATGATCCCCATCGGCGACTCGATCGGCGCAGCGGCCACGGCGATCTCGTGGGAGGTCTGGATCGGGGCGTCGGCGAATCCGAGTGTGTCCAGGCACATCCGCACCGACTGGGTGAACCCGCCGGTCAGCAGCCCGAGCATCGGGGATGTGCGCGCCTGCTCGGGGGTGCCGCCGAAGCCCATCACCTCCCGCAGCACATCGGGGGCGTCGTAGCTGCGCATGTCGGAGAACTCCTCGGCCCGCACGAACGTCACCTTCGACGACATCGCCGAGAGCACCAGCGGATGCAGATCGGTAGTCCCACCGGGATTGATGCCGATGCCGTGCAACGTGACACCGCCGTCGGCGCACGCCCGCACCAGTTCGGCATCACGTTCGCTCGGATAGAACCAGCCGACCGGGGTGACCACGTTCTTGCCGGACCGCAGGATGCGCGCCACCTCACCCGCATTCGGGATCAGCGGGGCATACACCACCACGTCCGCGTCCAACGCCAGGATGTCCTCGACGTCGTCGGTTGCGGTGACACCCACCCGCTGCGTGCCGAGGATGTCGCCGACATCCTTACCGCGCTTGGCCACGGAATGGACATAGCAGCCGACCAGATCCAGCTCGGGATGAGCCCGCACCGCTTCGATCGCCGCCTTGCCGACTCCGCCGGTAGCCCACTGGACCACCCGCACCATGAACCCTCCGTAGATAGAGTCTCTTGATGTGAGAGAGACTCCCACACGGGGATAGAGTATCGCAACTGCGGTGTCGTCCAGATCCGGTTCGAACCCAGCGTCCTGCTCGTCCGCGTACACCACGCCGGACGCTCGTGGTCATCACCATGGGCTGCGGGGAACGCCTGCCCCTACGTACTTCCCCGGCGTCCACCCGGATTGCGAACCCGGCGACCCGGCAGGACGCGGCAGAGTGGGTCGAAACCGATCGTTCGTGCCCCGGTTCCGTCCCGCCGCACCGTCTTCGTGCCACCACGGGCCGCCCGCATACGGCAGGCCCGGTCGAATCGGCCCCAGCCAACGAACCAGCCAACGAGCAAGGGCCCGGGTCGCGTACGACCCGGGCCCTTGCTTCGTGTCGGAGGGGGGACTTGAACCCCCACGCCCGTTACGGGCACTAGCACCTCAAGCTAGCGCGTCTGCCTTTCCGCCACTCCGACGTGCTGCCCCGATAGCGTAGCGGATCCCGTGACCCGTTGATACACGGGGTACCCGGTGGCGATGAGCAGCGGAGCCGTACTCGGCGGACGGCGCACAGGCGCGGTCGCGACGCGCTCGGAGCCGGGGGATGATGATAGGAAGGACCGGTGACTGACTTGTTGACCATCGAAGACGTCGCAGCCGAAGCGGTCAGGTTGACCAGCGAGCTGATCCAGATCGACACCACCAATACCGGCGATCCGGACACGGTGGTCGGCGAGCGGGTCGCCGCGGAGTACGTCGCGGAGAAGCTGACCGAGGTCGGCTACGAGATCACCTACGTCGAGTCGGGGGGACGCGACCGGCACAACGTGGTGGCCAGACTGGCCGGAGCCGACCCGTCGCGAGGAGCGTTGCTGGTACACGGGCACCTCGACGTCGTGCCGGCGGACCCGTCCGAGTGGTCGGTGCACCCCTTCTCCGGCGCGGTGCGGGACGGGTACGTATGGGGCAGGGGAGCGGTCGACATGAAGGACATGCTCGGCATGTGCCTGGCCCTGGCGCGTTACTACAAGAGCAACGCGATCGTGCCGCCCCGCGACCTGATCTTCGCGTTCCTCGCCGATGAGGAGGCCGGTGGGTCGTACGGCGCGCAGTGGCTGGTGGACAACCGCCCGGAGCTGTTCGCAGGCGCTACCGAGGCGATCAGCGAGGTGGGCGGGTTCTCGGTCACCTTCGGGGACAACCGCGCATACCTCATCGAAACCGCGGAGAAGGGCATCCGGTGGATGAAACTGCGGGTGCGCGGAACCGCGGGGCACGGCTCGATGATTCACCGGGACAACGCGGTGACCGCGCTGGCCGAGGCCGTGACACGGCTGGGGAACCACCAGTTCCCGCTGGTGCTGACCGAGCCGGTGCGCGAGTTCCTCGACCGGCTCGGTCAGCTGACCGGCTGGGAGTTCCCGGAGGACGACCTCGACGGCGCCCTCGACAAGCTGGGCAACATCTCCCGGCTGATCGGGGCGACACTGCGCGACACCGCGAACCCGACGATGCTGGACGCGGGGTACAAGGCGAACGTGATCCCGTCGGTGGCCGAGGCGAGCGTGGACTGCCGCATCCTGCCCGGCCGGATGGAGGCGTTCAACGCCGAGCTCGACGAGATACTCGGTCCCGAGGTCGAGCGTGAGTGGATGGAGCTGCCTCCCGTCCAGACCACCTTCGACGGCGCCTTGGTGGAGGCCATGACCGCCGCGATCGTCGCCGAGGACCCCGAGGCCCACACGCTGCCGTACCTGCTCTCCGGCGGCACAGACGCCAAGGCGTTCGACAAGCTCGGGATCCGGGGCTTCGGCTTCTCACCCCTACGGCTGCCACCCGACCTCGACTTCTCCGCGCTGTTCCACGGTGTCGACGAGCGCGTGCCCGTCGACGCGATCCACTTCGGCACCCGCGTCCTCGACCGGTTCCTGCGCAGCAGTTGATGTCCGGGTTCACCCTGCCCGACGGAACCGCCCTGCACCTGGAGTGCCAGGGCGACCCGCAGGGGTCGGTGACGGTGCTGTTCGCGCACGCCTACGCTGTGGACCACCGTTGCTGGCAGGACATCGCGGGGGTCATCCCCACCGCGGTCGAGTGGCCCGTCCGGGTGATCAGCTGTGATCTGCGCGGGCACGGCTCGTCCAGCAGGGCTACGGAGAGCACCGCCACCGTGGAACAGCTCGCCGACGACCTGGCCGAGGTCATCGCGCACGCGGCTCCCGACGGCTCCGTGGTCGTCGTGGGGCACGGCATGGGCGGCCTCGCGACGCTGGCGCTCGGGCAGCGCCATCCGCAGCTGTTCGCGCGACACGCGCCGGATCAGCCGGCCAGGGTCGCCGGCATCGTGTTGCTGTCCACCGGGGTCGGTGACGTCGCAGCGGAGGCACGCGCCGCGACCGGCCTCGCCGTGGAAGGGTCGCGCTCACCCCCGAACCTGCTCAGCAAGGTCATCCAGGACCTGGAGGTGGTGCTGGGATCCCGGCTGGTGGACCTGGTCACCGACCGCGCGCACAAGGCGGCCGTGACAGCGATGCGGTGGTCGATGTTCGGCGAGGACCCCGACCCGGACGATGTGGTGCTCACCCTCCGCATGATCCGCGCGCACTGGCCCGAGACGATGGCCCTGTTCCGGCCGGGCCTGGACGCCTACATCAAGCAGGCACAGCTCGATGTTCCCGAACACACCCAGGTGATCAGCATGGTGGGGGAGCGCGACCGGCTCGTCGAGCCGGAGCAGGCGAGCGCGTTGCTGGGAACCGACCGCGCCGACGAACTCATCGTGCTACCGGACGCAGGCCATATGCTGCCCCTTGAGCGGCCGGCCCAGGTCATCCCCCGCATCGTCGCGGCGGTTCATGCCACCCACCGGAACCAGGGTGACGCTAGGTGATCAGCCCGGGCAGGCAGGCGCTGCTTGGCCGGTACCGCCGCCGGAGCCACACCCGGCGGCTGCCGTCGCCGTACAGGCGCACCGTGGACAGCTCCCAGTCGGCATACTCGGCATGGATGGACAGCTGGGTCACCGCGGCCGGGCGCGACACGCTCGACGGCAGGCGCAACCGCTGGTACTCCCAGCGCCCGTCGTTGTGATAGGACCCGTCGCTGTCGGCCTCGCCGCTCACCGCCTCGCTCATGGTTCGATCACCTGAATCCCTTCGCCCGCAGCAGATCCAACGACCACACGGCCGTCCTGGTTCTCGACGGTAACCGAATTCGGCTGGCGAACGGTGTCGAAGCGGTGGATTTCCTCCGGTTGCCCGCCTGCTACGTCGAACCCGACAACCTCGTTACGCGCTGTCACCGTGACCCACGCGATGTCGCGTCCGGCGTCGTAGGCGATCCCGTAGATGCCTCCGTGCACCGGGTAGCGTTGCACCAGCACCAGCGGGTCCGTCGCGAAGGCGAGCAGGCCGTCCGAGAGGGTATCGGTCACGAGCACGCGCCCGAAGCCGTCCGGAGCCGCGTTCGTCGCGCCCTGGCCCGCTCGCAGCCCGAGTCCGATATCGCGCTCGTCGAGGTCGACCTCGAAGACCGCGCTGCGCAACCGGTCCAGAACGACCACGGCGTCACCGGTACTGGCCACCCGATCGGCGCTGGCGATGTCGCCGCCGATGCTTGCGGTGCGTTGCTCGTGCTCGAACACGTCGACCTCGGCTCGTTCCCGGCTCGCCACGATGCGCGAATCGCCGTGCTGAGTGACACCGGCCGGAGCGCCTTCGATCCCGGTGCGTCCGGCGATGCCGCCCTCCGGAGAGAGGTGGAGCAGCTCGTCCTGTCCGGGAACGGTGGCCAGGAACCCGTTCTCCCCGGCGACGAGCTGCTCGACGTCACCGGGAACGACGGTCTCGTGTACCGGCCCGGTGAGATCGTCGAGCGGGTACACCAGCACCGTCGCCTCCGCGCCGCCGTCCGCGGTGAGCGCGGCCGCGAGAGTGCCGGACTCGGCGTGCACCGCCACGTCGGAGACACCGGCTGGCACGTCGATCACGGTCCCGTCCGGCGCGGAGGTCTGCTCCGGCGAGTCGACCGGGCCCACCGCCTCGGGGTCCTCGACGACCTGCAGCGCATCACCCTGGCCCTCGACCTCGGTGCACGCACCGAGCAGCAGCACGCAGGTGACGGCGAGCGCGGCGATCCGGACGCCGTGCCAGGGGCCGTGCCCGGCCATCCCGCGTGTCCGGGCGAACGATCGTTGCGTGGTGTGCACGGCACAAGCATCCCGCACGGCCGTGACACGGTCGCGCACAGGTCGCGGTGTCAGTGTTGCTCCGGGTAGCCCAGCTCGATGGCGCTGATGTCGTCCAATGCCGAGCGGATCTCGGCGGGCAGCACGATCTCCTCGGCCCGCAGCGCCCCGTTGAGCTGACCGGTGTCCCGAGCGCCGACGATGGGCGCGGTCACTCCCGGCCGGTCACGCACCCACGCCAGCGCGACCGCCAGCGGCGACGTTCCGAGACCGTCCGCTGCCGTGGTGACCGCTTGGACGATCCGCGCCGCCCGCTCGGTGCGGTGATGCTCCACATAGGCCGCGTACCGCGCCGAGGCCCCGCGCGAGTCGGCGGGAGTCCCCGACCGGTACTTCCCCGTCAGCACGCCCCGCCCCAACGGAGCCCACGGCAGTAGCCCGATCGCGTGATGCTCCGCGGCCGCGACGAGCTCCCGCTCCACACCGCGTTCGAGCAGGGAGTACTCCATCTGGGCCGAGACGATCGGACTCGCCGGGTTCGCGGCACGGCGGCGCTCGGCAGCGGTCGCCAGTTGCCAGCCCGCGTAGTTGCACACCCCGACGTACCGGGCCCTGCCGGACGACACCGCGGCGTCCAGCGCCCCGAGCGTTTCCTCCAGCGGTACCCCGCTGTCCCAGGCGTGCAGCTGCCACAGGTCGACGTGCTCGGTCCCGAGCCTGCGCAACGACGCGTCGAGCGCGGCGAGCAGCGCGCCTCGCGAGGCCCCGCCACCGAACGGCCCCCCTGCGCGGCGCGCGGCCGCCTTGGTGGCCAGCACGATGCTGTCGCGGGAGACGTGATCGCCGAGCAACGAGCCCAGGATCTCCTCAGCGGCGCCGTCGTTGTACACGTCCGCGGTATCGACCAGGGTCCCGCCTGCCTCGACGAACGCGGTGAGCTTGTCGGCCGCCTCCTCGCTGCCGGTCTCACCGCCCCAGGTCAGGGTGCCGAGCCCCATCCTGGATACCCGCAGACCCGACCCGCCGAGAGCTCGCAGTTCCATGGCGGTGAGCTTATCGACGATCACGCTCAGCGGCGCGCCGGAGGGTGCGCCGGCCGCGAGGCGCGGGATCTCGCCTGATCCGGTGACGGCCACGACGGCTGGTCGGGACGCGTGGCGATTTCGCTCGGCACGGGTGACTACGCTGGTGGTGTGGGTACCGTCATCTTGTTGCGGCACGCGCGATCCGACGCCAACGGGTCGGGCGTGCTTGCCGGGCGGACGTCACACGTCGACCTCGACGACACGGGCAGGCGGCAGGCCGCCGATCTGGTCGGGCGCCTCGCGGGCGTCGAGCTCTCCGGGATCGTACGCTCCCCCCTGCTGCGCTGTGCGGAGACGCTCGGGCCGCTGGCTCGGGCACGCGGCATCGATCCGGTCGTCGACGACGGTCTGAACGAGGTCGACTACGGGGACTGGACCGGGCGCTCGCTCACCGAGCTGCAGGAGGAGCCGCAGTGGAGGGTCGTCCAGGCCCGCCCGTCCGCGGCCCGGTTCCCGGGAGGGGAAGGGTTGTCACATGTCCAGCACCGGGCGGTCGAGGCCGTTCGCACCCATGACAGCAGGTTCACCGCCGAAGGCGGGGAATCGGCGGTGTGGCTGCTGTGCAGTCACGGTGATGTGATCAAGTCTATTCTGGCCGACGCGCTCGGGATGCACCTCGACCTGTTCCAACGGCTGGTCGTCGACCCGGGCTCGCTCTCGGTCGTGCGGTACACGGAACTACGGCCGTTCGTGCTGCGCCTCAACGACACCGGCGCCGGGGTGTCCGGCCTCGTCGCCGAACGTGCCGACCGGGCGGCTTCCGGGTCCGATGCCGCGGTCGGAGGGGGCGCCGGAGGCTCGGCGGCCGGGCCCGAATGACCCGAGCTACTCCGAGCAGGGCTGTCGCCTGCCCTGCTGGCGCCCACCCCGGCGAGCGGGCGCCAGCAGCGTGCCTCACACCAGTCCGAGCTTGCGAACGGCGTCGCGCTCCTCGACGAGCTCGTTGACCGAGGCGTCGATCCTGGGACGCGAGAACTCGTTGATCTCCAGGCCCTGCACGATCTCGTAGTTGCCTCCGGAGCACCGCACCGGGAACGACGAGATCAGGCCTTCCGGCACGCCGTACGAGCCGTCCGAGGGGATGGCCATGGACGTCCAGTCATCGCTCGGCGTGCCGTTCACCCAGGTATGCATGTGGTCGATCGCCGCGGACGCCGCGGACGCCGCCGAGGACGCGCCGCGAGCCTCGATGATCTCGGCGCCACGCTTGGCTACCCGCGGGATGAACTCCTCGGCCAGCCACTTCTCGTCGTTGATGGCCTCGGCGACGTTCCGCCCGGCGGCCTCGGCGTGGAAGACGTCCGGGTACTGGGTCGCGGAATGGTTACCCCAGATCGTGAGCTTCTTGATCTGCGAGACCGGGGTGTTCAACTTGCCGGACAGCTGTGCCAGCGCCCGGTTGTGGTCGAGTCGGGTCATGGCCGTGAAGCGGCCGGCAGGGACGTCCGGCGCGTGTGCCTGCGCGATCAGCGCGTTGGTGTTGGCGGGGTTGCCCACGACCAGGACCTTGACGTCGGAGGCAGCGCCGGCGTTGATCGCCTCACCCTGCGGCTTGAAGATGCCGCCGTTGGCCTCGAGAAGGTCGCCGCGCTCCATGCCCTTGGTGCGCGGGCGAGCGCCGACGAGCAGGGCGACGTTGCAGCCTTCGAACGCGCGCTTGGCGTCGTCGAAGATGTCCACACCGTCCAGCAGGCCGAACGCACCGTCCTCCAGCTCGAGCGCGGTGCCCTCGGCTGCGCTGACGGCCTGCGGGATCTCGAGAAGGCGGAGTCGCACGGGGGTGTCCGCGCCGAGCAGCTGGCCGGACGCGATTCGGAAGAGCAGCGCATAACCGATCTGGCCGGCCGCGCCGGTGACCGTGACGTTGACGGGAGCTTGGCTCATGACGTTCTCCTGCTAGCGGGTATACGACTGTTGCACGCGAGATGATGCTATCCGGCGCGCTCAGCGGCGGTCGTTCGCGTCGGCGGCAACGGTACCGCCGTCCGCTGGGCTGCCCAGGAGTGCGTACCCGCGCTGTGCGGTGCGGTCACGGGCATCTCGCGACCCGCCCCGCTCGCCTCCGCCCGGCCACGCCGCGGCGGGACGGTGCCGGATATCACAGGCCGGGTGCCGCACGGGGAGCCGTCGGTCACGTTGCCGCGTGGGAAGAAGCACACCAGCCGCTCCAGCGACTGACATCGATGCGCACGACCGGTCCCTGCGGCGTGCGTCCCGCGTACTGCCCGTACTTCTCGCACAACGCCCGGACCGATTCGTCCCGCGCGGCGCTCGCGGTGCCTGCGGGCAGGACCGTCGCCGTGCCGTCCGCGCGTGCCCACCACAGGTACGTCCAGTCCTCGTCATAGTGGTCGACCAGCAGGCTCACCGGTGGGTTCTGGTCGATGTTGCGCAACCGGCGCAGCATCGTCGTGCTCTTGGGTTTGTGATCGACCGCGAAGCACAGCCGGCCGCCGGCCAGTGCGAAGGTCACCGGCACCACGTGCGGCACAGCCTCGGCGTCGGCGGTCGCCAACCGGGCCACCCTGGACCGCCGGAACCGCTCGCGGGCCTGTTCGTCACTCAGCCGCATACCCGCAACCGTAGCTGCATGTACGGCGCTCCCGGGCCGCCGTGAACGGTCCGTACACCAGGCCCCTCGCGGCGTGACGGCCGATCCCAGGGGCGGCGGATGCCGAGTCACCGGGCGTGGCTTAAGGTCGGGGGTGCCATGGCTCGTGTCATCCACGTCTTCCGTCATCCCGATCGGTTCGTCTCCGGCACCGTCGGTGAACCCGGTGAGCGCACGTTCTACCTGCAGGCCAGCTCGGAGTCCAAGCAGGTCAGCGTCACGCTCGAGAAGCAGCAGCTCACCGTGCTCTCCGAACGGCTCACCTCGCTACTCGAAGAGGTCGCCAGCCGGTTCGACACCGAAGTCCCGCCGTCGGCACCGGAGGAGCTCACCGACACCGACCCTCTCGACGTTCCGGTCGAGGAGGAGTTCCGGGTCGGCACCATGGGGCTCGGGTGGGACGCCGAGAGCAGTTCGGTGGTTATCGAGTTGCTCGCCATCACCGAGGGGGAGGTCGACGAGAACATCGTGCTCGACGACACCGAGGAGGGACCCGACGCCGTGCGCGTGTTCCTCAGCCCGGCGCACGCCCGCGCCTTCGCCGAGCGTGCCGAGCGCGTCATCAACGCGGGCCGCAAGCCGTGCCCGCTGTGCGACGAACCGCTGGATCCCGAAGGTCACATCTGCCCACGGCAGAACGGTTTCCTGCGGGACAACCCCTTCACCGAGGGCTGAGGCCGAGCGTGTACGGGTGGCAGGGTTCCGAGGCTCTCCAGCTCGTCACCGACGGCACCCTGGAGATCGAAGGCAGGCTGCTCGACGCGTCCAACGTCACGCTCTACTGCACCGTGCGGCTGAACGGGATCAGCGCGCCCGCCGTGTACAAGCCGGTCCGTGGCGAGCGGCCGCTGTGGGATTTCCCGGAAGGCACGCTGGCCGGGCGGGAGGTGGCGAGCTACCTGCTCGCGTGTTCGGCGGAGCTGAGCACGATCCCACCGACGGTACTGCGGGACGGCCCGCTCGGTGCGGGCATGGTTCAGCTGTGGGTCGACACCAGCGAGGCCGAGCTCGTCGACGTGCTCGGTCCCGACGAGGTGCCGCCCGGCTGGCGCACGGTGCTGCACGCCTACGACCGCGGGGGATCGCCCGTCGTGGTCGCCCACAGCGATCACCCGCGGGTACGTGACATGGCCGTGCTCGACGCCGTCCTCAACAACGCGGACCGCAAGGGCAGGCACGTCGTCCAGGGCACAGACGGCGAGGTGTACGGGCTCGACCACGGCATCTGCCTGCACGCCGAGCCGAAACTGCGGACCGTGTTGTGGGGATGGGCCGGTGAGGACCTGCCTGCCGACGCGGTGGAGAAGCTGCGTAAGCTGCTCGCCGACCTCGACGGCACCCTCGGCGAGCAGCTGGCGGCGCACCTGACCGCGGCGGAGGTCGAGGCCGTGCGCTCGCGCGCGAGCGCGCTGATCGCGGAGGGAGCGTTTCCCGTCCCGGTCGACAACGCCCGGGCCGTGCCATGGCCGCTGTTCTGAGGGCCTGCTACCCGGCCGCTACGCCGCACCGGCCGCGGGGCGCACGGCCGAGCCCGCGACGCGCGGGAGCGTCCCGAACACACGCCGGGCACGCGTGCGGCGTAACGGCGAGGAACCCTGGAACACTGAGCGGTATGCGACGGCACTCGTACCGCGACAGGCTGACATCCCCACTGCCCGGCCCGCGAGACTTCGTCAGGATCATGCGCGAGGGCGGGTTCCGCGGCTCGACCGCCAACGCCGACCGTATCCCCGTGATGCGCACGGGCCTGCCGCCACTGCCACCCGGCGCGGCGAGCTGGACCTGGATCGGCCACGCGAGCTATCTCGTGCGGGTCGGGGGGCTGTGTGTACTCACCGACCCGGTGTGGTCGACGCGGCTACCGGGTACGCCGCCTCGCCTGACGCCGCCGGGGCTGTCCTGGAACGACCTTCCCGCCATCGACGCCGTAGTGATCAGCCATGACCACTACGACCACCTGGACGCGCCGACCTTGCGCCGGTTGCCGAGGAACACGCCGATCCTGGTCGGCGCCGGGCTGGGGCGGTGGTTCCGGGTACGCGGTTTTCACGCCGTGACCGAGCTCGAGTGGTGGGAGCACACCGAAATCGCTGGTGTACGGTTCGACTTCACGCCGACGCACCACTGGAGCCGGCGCGGGTTGTTCGACACGTGTGCCTCGTTGTGGGGTGGCTGGGTCATCACCGCACCGGACGGCACCCGGACGTACCACGCGGGCGACTCCGGGTACGGCCACAGGTTCGCCGAGGTCGGCGCGCGGTACCCGGGTATCGATGTGGCGATGATGCCGATCGGTGCGTACGAGCCGCGGTGGTTCATGCGCTACGTGCACATGACCCCGGCAGAGTCGGTCCGGGCGGTCGCCGACCTCGGCGCTCGTACCATGGCATGCATGCACTGGGGGACGTTCGTCCTGACCAAGGAGCCGGTGGACGAGCCGCTCCAGCTGGTCCGCAAGGAATGGGCGGCAGCCGGGGGCGACCCGGCGAACCTGTGGTCACTCGCCGTCGGGGAGACGCGCACGCTCGGCGCCGGCGACGAGTAGGACGTCCGGGAAGCGGGGCGGCAGGCACGGCGATCCGGCACACGACCGGACACGCGCACGCGCCTGCCGCAACCGGGCACGGCTGCCCGGTACGGTTGGCGATCGTGCGTGCTCACTCCTACGGTCGCGATGTCCTGTCCCGTTCCCGCAAGCCGGCTCCGGCAGAGGTCGAGGCCGAGCCCGGTCTCGTGGTCGAGGAGCGCGGGAGCGGGTTCTGCGGGGCTGTCGTACGTGACGATCGCCGCGCTGTCACGCTGGAGGACCGGCACGGCAACCAGCGTGTCTTCCCGTTCCTGCCTGCCGGGTTCCTGCTCGACGGCTCGCCGGTGACGCTGGTGCCGCATCGCGGGCGCTCCGCCGCGACCGAGCAACGTTCGGCATCGGGCTCGGTGCGCGTTGCGGGACTGCGGGCGCGCACCGCCCGGGACTCCCGGATCTGGGTGGAGGGCAAGCACGACGCCGAGCTCGTGGAGCGGGTCTGGGGCCACGACCTCCGGGTGGACGGCGTCGTCGTCGAGGAGCTACGCGGCGTGGACCGCCTCGACGAGCACGTCGAGGTCTTCGGTACCGCGTCGAACCGCAGGCTCGGAGTGCTGGTCGATCACCTGGTGGAGGGCAGTAAGGAGTCCCGCGTCGCTGCCGCGGTCCGCGACCCGCATGTGCTGGTCACGGGTCACCCGTACGTGGATATCTGGCAGGCGGTCAAGCCCGCCTCGCTCGGGATACCGGCGTGGCCGGAGGTGCCGAGGTCGGTGCCGTGGAAGGAAGGCGTGTGCGCGGCACTGGGGTGGGGCGAGCCGCACGAGGGCTGGCAGCGCGTCCTCTCCGCCGTGACCAGCTTCCGGGACCTCGAACCCGACCTCATCGGGGCGGTGGAACGGTTGATCGACTTCGTCACCGACCCCGTGGAGACCGGGTCTGCGTGATCATCATGTGACACCATGGGGCGATGGGTGCGCTGATCTGGCTGATCGCCGGCATCGCCCTGCTGGCAGCGGAGGCGATGTCCGGCTCCATGGTGCTGATCATGCTGGGGGCCGGGGCGCTGGCGGCCGCGGGGTCGATGGTCCTGGACGACAGCGTGATCGTCTCTGTCGGGGTGTTCGCGGTGACCTCGATCGGGTTGCTCGTGCTTGCCCGGCCCGCACTCAAACGGCGCTTCCTTCTCGAGCGGAGCGTGCCCACGAACGTCGACGCGCTGGTCGGTGCGCGGGCGGTGACGCTGTCCACGGTTGACGCCGAGCAGGGCAGGGTCAAGCTCAACGGCGAGGAGTGGTCCGCCCGCAGCTACGTCGACGGCCAGGTCATCGAGCCCAACACACCCGTCACCGTCCTGGAGATATCCGGAGCGATGGCGATCGTCTCACCGGGGCGGTAGTGCGACGCACGGCGTGGCCGGGGGTGGCCGGGGGTGGCAAGCAAGGTCACGCGTTGATCACGTCGGCCGCGAAACCTGGCACAGTGCCGTGCGTTCTCTGAGAGCATGACACCATGGGTGCGCTGATCTGGCTGATCGTCGGTATCGCCTTGCTGGCGGCTGAAGCACTCTCCGGCGATCTCGTGCTGATCATGCTGGGGGCCGGGGCGCTGGCGGCCGCGGGGTCGATGGTCCTGGACGACAGCGTGATCGTCTCTGTCGGGGTGTTCGCGGTGACCTCGATCGGGTTGCTCGTGCTTGCCCGGCCCGCACTCAAACGGCGCTTCCTGCACGGGCCCGGCTTGCGTACCAATGTGGACGCGCTGGTCGGTGCGCGGGCGGTGACGCTGTCCACGGTTGACGCCGAGCAGGGCAGGGTCAAGCTCAACGGCGAGGAGTGGTCCGCCCGCAGCTACGTCGACGGCCAGGTCATCGAGCCCAACACACCCGTCACCGTCCTGGAGATATCCGGAGCAACCGCTGTGGTGTCCGCGGAGCCGTGACCATAGGATTGTCGTACGAAACCGCCCGTAACCCATCGCTTACCCCGCGAGTCAACTGAACACACAGGAGAGAGACTTGGGAACCGCAACGATCATCCTCCTCGCGGTCATCGTGCTCTTCGTGGTGGTCGTCGTCTTCAAGGCGATCATGGTCATCCCCCAGGCACAGGCGGCCGTCGTCGAGCGGCTGGGCAAGTTCAAGACTGTGGCGCCCCCGGGGCTGAACTTCCTCGTTCCCTTCCTCGACAAGGTGCGCTCCCGAGTCGACCTTCGTGAGCAGGTCGTGTCCTTTCCCCCGCAGTCGGTGATCACTCAGGACAACCTCACGCTGTCGATCGATACGGTTGTCTACTTTCAGGTGACCGATTCCCGGGCCGCGACCTACGAGATCTCGAACTACATCACCGGTGTGGAGCAGTTGACCACGACGACGCTGCGCAACCTGGTCGGTGGCATGAGCCTGGAGGACACACTGACCTCCCGCGACCAGATCAACCAGCAGCTACGCGGAGTGCTCGACGAGGCGACGGGACGGTGGGGGATCCGGGTCGCCCGGGTCGAGCTCAAGGCCATCGATCCGCCGCCCTCCATTCAGGACTCGATGGAGAAGCAGATGCGCGCCGACCGGGAGAAGCGCGCGATGATTCTCAACGCGGAGGGTGATCGCGAGGCGGCTATCAAGAAGGCCGAAGGGCAGAAGCAGGGTCAGATCCTCGATGCGGAGGGGTCCAAGCAGGCGGCCATCCTCAGCGCGGAGGCCGAGCGCCAGTCCAGCATCCTACGTGCGCAGGGTGAGCGTGCCGCTCGCTACCTGCAGGCACAGGGCCAGGCCAAGGCCATCGAGAAGGTGTTCGCCTCGATCAAGGCCGCACGGCCCACGCCCGAGGTGCTCGCCTACCAGTACCTGCAGACCCTGCCGCAGATGGCTCAGGGCGACGCGAACAAGGTGTGGCTCGTCCCCAGCGAGTATGGCAAGGCGCTGGAAGGATACGCACGCAACCTCGGTACCCCTGGCGAGGACGGTGTCTTCCGTTACGAACCACCGGAGTACGAGGCCAGCCCTCCCGAGCTCGACGAGGAGGAGGTCGCGAGCTGGTTCGACACCACGACCGACCCGGAGGTCGCCGAGGCGGTGCGCGCGGCCGAGGCCGTGGCACGCAAGGAAGTGGGTGGCCCGATCGGTCCGGGTGGAACCGGAGGAGGCAAGAGCGCGTCCGCCGCCGCCGAGGCGCTCAAGGGCGACCCGAGCCAGCTCCCGCCGGAGGCGTCCCAGCAGCTCGGGATCCAGCCGCCCGGACAACCGCCGCAGGCCGGTGGCTCGTTCGGCACGCCCCAGCAGGGCGGCGCGCAAGGTCAGCAGTTCCCGTTCGCGCAACCGCAGAGCCCGCAGGGACCTCCTCCGCAGCAGGGGGAGGAGCCACCACCCGGCGGTCCCCAGGGAGGCCCCCAGGGAGGTCCCCAAGGAGGTTCACCGCCGCAACGTTAGATGCGCACGAGAAAGGCGCGCCGCCCCGGGTCGTGGACTCGGAGCGGCGCGCCTTTCTCGTGCGCGCGCTTTGCAGTTGACTTCGAGTTAACTCGAAGATCTAGGGTTGTTCTCAGCGAGGATCGAGCCCGTGCCGGTCGTCATGCGCCGGACCGAGCGAAATCGCGCGCGCAGTGTCGGGGGTGTCCGGCATGCTGGGCTGACCGACCGGAATCGAGGAGCGATGACCATGGAACATGCGATCTGGGCCGAGGGGTTGGTCAAACGCTTCGGGCAGACGACCGCGCTGGACGGGGTCGATCTGGCAGTGCGCCCCGGTACGGTGCTCGGCTTGCTCGGCCCGAACGGGGCCGGTAAGACGACCGCGGTGCGCGTGCTGGCGACGCTGCTTCAACCGGACGCCGGGCGCGCGACCGTACGTGGCTACGACGTCGTCCGCCAGGCCCACCAGGTACGCCAGCTCGTGGGGCTGACCGGCCAGTACGCCTCGGTGGACGAAGCACTGACGGGGGCGGAGAACCTGGTACTCATCGGCCGGTTGCTCGGCATGCCCCGCAAACGCGCGAAGCAGCGCGCGCACGAGCTACTGGCCCAGTTCAACCTCGGCGACGCGGCAGACCGTGCGGTGAAGACCTACTCGGGCGGCATGCGGCGCAGGCTCGACCTCGCGGCGAGCCTGGTCGGCCGGCCACCGCTGCTCTTCCTCGACGAGCCGACCACCGGCCTCGACCCCCGTGCGCGCAGCGAGTTGTGGGAGCTCATCCGCAACCTGGTCGCCGACGGCGTGACGGTGCTGCTGACCACGCAGTACCTCGACGAGGCGGACGCTCTCGCCGACGAGATCGTCGTCATCGACGAGGGCAGGGTGATCGCGACCGGGACACCCGAGGAGCTCAAGGCCAAGACCGGCGGGCAGAGCCTGGCCGTACGGCCGGCCGAGTCGTCCGACCTGCCTACCGTCGTGTCCGTGGTCGGCGAGCTCGCCGGGGTCGGCCCCGACGTCACCGGCGACCTTGTCACCGTGCCCGTCTCCGATCCGCACCTGCTTCCCGCCGTGATGCGCAGGCTCGACGAGGCAGGGGTCGTGGTCACCGAGCTCACGCTGAGCAGTTCCAGCCTCGACGAAGTGTTCCTCACCCTGACCGGGCATCCGGCCGAGAGTCAGGACGAGTCGGAAGGGAGCCCGGCATGACCACTGCGACGATCCCCGAGGTGAGTCCCCGGGTCGGTCCGGTCGAGGGGCTGCGCCAGAGCCTGACCCTCGCGTGGCGCACCGTGGTGCAGGTCCGCCACAACCCGTGGGAGATGAGCGACTTCAGCATCCAGCCGATCATGTTCGTGCTGCTGTTCACCTACGTGTTCGGTGGTGCGATCGCCGGATCGACCTCGGACTACCTGACCTTCATGTTGCCAGGGATGGTCGTGATGAACATGCTGTTCGTCACGCTGTACGTGGGTCAGGGACTCAACACCGACCTGACCAAGGGTGTCTTCGACCGGTTGCGGTCGCTGCCGGTGGCCCGGTGGGCCCCGCTCGCCGGGCGCATCGCAGCGGACCAGGTCAAGCAAGCCTGGTCGATCGTGCTCGTGCTCGGCGTCGGCATGCTGCTGGGTTTCCGGCTCGGCACGTCCGTTGCCGGGCTGCTCGGTGCCGTTGTGTTGCTGCTGGTGTTCGCGCTCGCCTTCTCCTGGGTGGCTGTCCTGGTGGGGGTGGTGGCCAAGGATCCGGAGCGGGTGCAGATCTTCGGGTTCACCGCGCTGTTCCCGCTCACGTTCGTCAGCAACGTCTTCGTGCCCGCCGAGACCATGCCCGGCTGGCTGCCGGCCTTCGTCAACGTCAACCCGATCAGCATCCTGGCCGACGCGTGCCGTGGTCTGATGCTCGGCGAGCCCACCTACACCGGCGCCGTAGCGGCACCGGTCATCCAGTCGCTGGTGTGGGCGGGAGCCATCCTCGCCGTCTTCGCGCCCTTGTCGGTGTGGGCACTGAAGCGGAGAGTCTGAGCCCGCCAGGCGGACGTCCCGATGAGGTCGTACCGGTACGGCGCGCGAGTGCGACGAGATCTCGGTCTATGCTCTGGTGCCGTGGCTTCGCTGACATTGGCCAACGTGTGCCCGTGGGGTGCCGCCCCTGTCGACGTGCTGATCGCGGACGGCACGATCTCGGATGTCGTGGCGGCCGGTACCGCGGATACCTCTGGCGTGACCGTCGACGGCGGTGGCCTGCTCGCGTTACCAGGGTTCATCAATGCGCACGCGCACGTGGACAAGAGCTGGTGGGGACAGCCATGGGTCTCGTACGGGGGCGAGCCCACGACGCAGGGACGGATCGCGCACGAGCGTGCCGAGCGCGACAAGTACGGTATCCCGAGCATCGACGGTGCCACTGCCGTGTTGCGGGAGTTCCTGCGCCACGGCACGACGGCGACCCGCACGCACGTCGACGTCGACCTCGGTACCGGTCTCCGTGGCATCGACACCGTTCGTGCGGCGGCTGCCGCGCTGGACGGCGCCGTCGAGGTGGAGATCGTCGCCTTTCCACAGGACGGCGTTGTTCGGCGTCCCGGCGTCCTGGAGCTGCTCGACCAGGCCGCCGCGGCGGGGGCGAGCAACATCGGTGGAATCGACCCGGCGTCGATCGACCGCGACCCGGTCGCGCAGCTGGACGGCTTGTTCGAGATCGCCGAGCGCCGCGGTGTCGGGATCGACATCCATCTGCACGATGGTGGCGAGCTGGGCGCGTTCCAGATGGAACTCATCATCGACCGCACCCGCCGGGCGGGTCTGCACGGCAGGGTGACGATCGCGCACGGGTTCGCTCTCGGTGAGCTCCCGGCACACCGCCAGGCCGAGCTGCTGGACGAGCTCGGCGAGGTAGGTATCTCGTGGACGACCGTGGCACCGGCACCGTCGGCCCCGCTGCCGTGGCGCGACATGCGCGAGCGAGAGATAACGCTCGGCCTCGGCACTGACGGGATCCGTGACCTGTGGTCCCCGTACGGGGACGGCGACATGCTCGGTATCGCCCTGAGGTTCGCACAGCTACATCGCCTGCGGACCGACGAGGACCTCACCCGCGCTGTCCGGCTCGCGAGCACCGGGGGTGGCGGGTTCGTACACCGTCCCGCCTTCGATCTGGCTCCCGGTGCGCGCGCCGACATCGTCCTGCTCGACGCCGAGAACGTCCCGGACGCACTGGTACGCGCACCCCGCAGGCGGCTCGTGATGGCAGGCGGCCGGGTCGTGGCCAGGGACGGCGAAGTACTGCTCTGACCACAGGTGCCAGGGTGAGCCGATCTCGGTCCGGACCACGCGGCGCGCCCGCTCGCGTAGGTACGCGACCACCGGCATGCTGGGCCGCATGGAGGTATCCGACGCCGTCGAGGTGTTGCGGGAGAAGAGCCGCGCGGTGCTCGCGACCATGCGCGCGGACGGAACACCGCAGATGTCACCCGTACTGGCCACCGTCGACGATGCGGGCGCCGTCCTGATCAGCACGCGGGAGCACGCCTACAAGGTCCGCAACCTTCGGCGTGACCCGCGTGCGTGGTTGTGCGTGCTCCCCGAGGGGTTCTTCGGCGACTGGGTCCAGGTCGAAGGCACCGCCCGGATCACGCAGCTGCCCGAGGCCATGGACGGGCTCATCGAGTACTACCGCAGGCTCTCCGGCGAGCATCCCGACTGGGAGGAGTACCGCAGGGCCATGCGGCAGGAGGAGCGCGTACTCGTCACGCTCGCCATCACGCGTGCCGGACCCGACCGCTCCGGCTGAGCAGCGTGCCGAGCGGGCGGCCCGCCATCGGCCACGTCCCGGTTCGCCGGGTACGCGACGTCACCGCGGCCTACACTGGCCACATGAGCGCGGAGCACGACGAACCAACGTCCGGGCGCGTCTCCTCGCCGGCGTTGCGCGCGGCGACCGGAATGGGCTGGACGGACTGGCTGGCCACCCTGGACAGCGCGGGAGCCGAGCAGTGGGACCACAAGCGGATCGTGGGCCACCTGGAGCAGGAGCACGCCGAGACCACGACGGCATGGTGGCGCCAGTCCATCGCCGTGGGCTACGAGCAGGCGCGCGGTACGCGAGTACCCGGACAGACCGCGGATGCCGGTTTCCAGGTCGGCGTCCAGCGCAGCCTCCCGGCCAGCAGGTCCGCCGTCTGGGAGTGCCTCGTCACCAGGCCCGAACTGTGGCTGGGGCCCGGAGCAGCCGTGACCTTCGAACCGGGAGCGCGCTACCGGGTCACGGGCGGGACCGACACACCACCGGCACACGGCGAGATCCGGGTCGTCAAGCCGGAGCACCGTATCCGCATGACCTGGCAACCCGACGGGTGGCAGGCACCGGCGACGCTCCAGCTCACCCTGGCGGCGGCAGCCTCCGGCAAGACCAGGCTCACCGTGCACGTGGAGAAGCTGCCGGATGCCACGGCCAGGACGCGGATGCGCGAGCACTGGAAAGCCGTGCAGCAGCGCATCGCGGCGGCCGTAACCTGATGGGATGAGCGAGAAGGACAGGACGTCGATGGCTTCCGAGCCCGCGCCGACCCCGGTGCCGCGATACGAACTGCACTGCCATCTCGACGGGTCCGTGCGCCCGAGCACGATCGCCGAGCTGGCGCGTGAGCAGGGCATGACGCTGGCCGCGCCCGTCGAGCACCTGGTCGTCGCGCCGGCGCACTGCGGCAGCCTGAGCCGGTTCCTGTCCTACATCGACGTGCCACTCCAGGTACTGCAGAGCCCGGAGGCGCTGCGCAGGGCCGCACGCGAACTGGTGGAGGACTTCCGTACCGACGGCGTCGTCTATGGCGAGGTGCGCTTCGCCCCGCAACTGCACTGCCGCCGGGGAATGACCCAGGACGAGGCCGTGGCCTCCGTCGCCGAGGGCCTGGCAGCCGGCCGGGAGAGCACGGGAGTAGCCACCGGGTTGCTGCTGTGCTGCCTGCGACACCAGAGCCCGCAGGAAAGCCTGGCGGTCGCCGAGACCGCGCTGCGCCACAAGGACGCGGTCGCCGGACTCGACCTGGCCGGGGACGAGCAGAACCATCCCGCCACTCCACATCGCGAGGCCTTCGAGCTCGCTCACGCCGCGGGACTCGCATGCACTGTTCATGCCGGTGAGGTAGCCGGTCCGGCCAGCATGTGGGAAGCCATCGACGTGCTCGGCGCGCGCCGGATAGGCCACGGCGTCCGCTGTGTCGGCGACCGTGCCCTGCTCGACCGCCTGCGGCGGGAGCGCATCGCCCTGGAGATGTGCCCGACGAGCAACGTCCAGACCGGGGCCGTGGCCGGTCTGGACGACCATCCGGCCACGACGCTTCTCGACGACGGACTGGCGGTCACCGTCAACACCGACACCCGCACCACATCAGCCACCACCCTCAGCCACGAGTTCGGCATGCTGCGCGAGGTCGCCGGCTGGACCACGGACCACGAAACTCGGGTCCGGTTCCACGCCGCAGCGGCCGCCTTCGACCTGCCCACCGCGAGAGCCCCCGGCGCGCCCTCGGCGTAGCGGGACGGCGCACCCGACAATGGCCCGAGCGAGGAGTCGCATGCGGGCGATGACGTCAGGCTGGGTTCATGAGGGGTCGAGCAGGGTGGTGAACTCGGTCAGGACGTCGTCGAGGGGCCCGGTGTCGCGATGGACACGACAGAGGACAACCGCGCCCTCGATGGCGGCGATCGTTAACGTGGACAGGCGCTTGGCGCGGTCGGCGGGAGTGCCGGCGCCAACGAGTAGCTGCTGGATTCTGGTCTGCCAGGAAGCGAAGACCTCCTGTAGCAGTTCCGCCGCCTGCGGAGCGTTCTGGTGGCTGTCCACTGCGAGAGCGAGGACCGGGCAACCGGCTAGGTAGTCGGTGTCGATCAGCGTTTGCTTCCAGAACCACACGAACCGTTCCAGTGCCCGCCGCGGGCTCCCGTCGGCGATGGCCTCATCGAGTAGCTCCCCGATGTGTTCGCCTGCCAACCCGACCGCGCTGAGGATCAGCTCGCTGCGTCCGCCAGGAAAGTGGTGGTACACCGAACCCCGGGGTGCGCCGCTGTGCGCGAGGACGGCATCGACCGTGACACCCGCGGCTCCGCGTTCGCGCAGCAACGATACCGCGCTGGTAAGCATCTGTTGCTTGCTCCCACCCGACGTGCGCTGCATCACCAAATACCTTCCCATCACACAAAGCCTTGACTATGGAGTATGCCATATTCCATAGTTACCTGTCAGTAGCCCCGGTCGAGTCCGGCCAAGCGGCTGCGAAGGCCGATCGAACAGGAGATACGTCTGATGGATGCACCCGAGACGGGCGAGGACGCCGTGGTGACGGTGCAGTTGCGCGGGCACGTGCTGCTGGTGGGGCTCAACCGGCCGGCCAAGCGCAACGCGTTCAACCAGGACCTGCTCAACGGGTTAGCTGAGGCCTACGCCCGGTTGGAGGACGATCCGCAGGCGTGGGTGGGGGTGCTGTTCGCCCACGGTGAGCATTTCACCGGCGGGCTGGATCTGGCGCAGGCTGCGGGGCGGATCGGTGAGCGCAAGCCACGCTATGACTCCGAGCGGGCCGTGGACCCGTGGGGGTTGATCGGGCGGGAGCGCTCCAAGCCGATCGTGGCGGCCACCCAGGGCTGGTGCATGACCCTGGGGATCGAATTGCTGCTCGCGGCCGACATTCGTGTCGCCGCACGTGACAGTCGTTTCTCGCAAATGGAGGTACAACGGGGCATCTACCCGTTTGGCGGGGCGACGATTCGGTTCCCCCACGAGGCCGGTTGGGGCAATGCAATGCGGTGGCTGCTCACCGGCGACGAGTTCGACGCTGCCGAGGCGATCCGGATCGGGTTGGTTCAGGAACTCGTCGAACCCGGTACGCAGTTCGACCGGGCGGTGGAACTGGCCGAACACATCGCCGGGCAAGCTGCCCCGCTCGGCGTGCGCACCACACTCGCCTCTGCCAACCGCGCCCTGGTAGAGGGCCGGAGCGCAGCCGCCGATCGCCTCGTCAGCGACGTAGGCGCACTGTTCGGCAGTGAGGACGCCGCCGAAGGGGTGCAGTCCTTCGTCGAACGCCGCCCAGCCCGCTTCACGGGCCGTTGACGACAAGCTCGCCACAGGTACACGACACCAAGGAAACGATGATGACAGCGGAACCGAGCACGCCAGACACCCCACAGCCAGCGTGGAAAAAGACCGCCTGCATTCTCTGCGAATGTAACTGCGGTTTGGAAGTACAGGTCACCGATCGGAGCCTGACCAAGATCCGGGGCGACAAGGAACATCCCGGCTCGGCGGGGTACACGTGCGAGAAACCGCTGCGGCTGGAGAAGTACCAGAACGGGCGGCACCGGATCGACACGCCACTGCGCCGCCGCGCCGACGGCAGCTACGAGGAGATCGACTGGGACACCGCGCTCGACGAGATCGCCGCCGAGCTGGCCGCGGTCCGCGACGCCCATGGCGGCGACAAGATCTTCTTCTACGGAGGCGGCGGGCAGGGCAACCATCTCGGCGGCTCATACGGCCGCGCGTTGTTCCATGCGGTCGGCGCGGAGTATATGTCGAATGCCTTGGCGCAGGAGAAAACCGGCGAGGGCTGGGTCGACCAACACCTCTACGGCAACCACACCTCTGGGGACTTCGAGCACACCGAGGTCGCCATCTTCATCGGGAAGAACCCGTGGCAGTCCCACGGGGTGGCTCGCGCCCGGCCGGTACTCAAGGAACTGGCCAAGGATCCCGAACGGGCCATGATCGTGATCGACCCGCGCCGCTCCGAGACCGCGCAGATGGCCGATATTCACCTACAGCTCAAACCCGGTACCGACGCCTGGTGCGTGTCCGCGATCGCGGCGACCCTGGTGCAGGAGGACCTGCACGCCCAGGCCTGGCTGCAGCGGCACACGACCGGCAGCCACGACGTTCTCGCCGTGCTGCGCCGCATCGACATCGCCGACCATGCCCGGGTCTGCGGCGTAGCAGAGGAGCAGATCCGCGCCGCCGCCCGCCGCGTCGCCGCGGCCAAGAGCGCGGCCACTTATGAGGACCTCGGCGTTCAGCAGTCCCCGAACAGCACCCTGGTGTCCTACCTGAACAAGATGATGTGGATGCTCACGGGGAACTTCGCGAAACCCGGCGGGGTACACATCCACTCGTGGATGTTTCCCATCGCCGGGCGCTGGCACCCGGTCCCGTCCGAGCAGGGTCCACCCCCGGCCGCGTGTGCCCGCGCACGGCTGGCTACCACGTTGATGAAGCGGGGTGCGACGCCGCTGCTCCGCGCCGTGGCGGCGGCAGCGCGGAGCCCGTGGTCGCGCCACATCGCCGACCGCGGTGCGGACGTCGCGCTGGGGATGTTCTTCGAGCCGGTGTCGGTGCCCGCCGCCCGCCGCATCGCCGACACCCTCGGCAGGCCCGACGCCAACGGCACCACCCCGGTTTCGGGCGCGAACATCGTCGGCGGCCTGATCCCGTGCAACGCGATCACCGACGAAATCGTCACCGATCACCCCGATCGGCTACGGGCGATGTGGATCGACGCGTCGAACCCCGCCCACTCACTCGCCGAGTCGGACCGGTTCCGAGAAGCGATGCGTTCCCTGGAGCTGACGGTAGTGGTCGACGTCGCCATGACCGAAACCGCGCGCCAAGCCGACTACGTGCTGCCCGCGGCCAGCCAGTTCGAGAAGCATGAGGCGTCGCTGTTCACGCTGCACTTCCCGCACAACACCTTCCAGCTGCGGGCACCGTTGATGGCGCCTCTGCCGGGCACCCGAACCGAACCCGATATCTACGCCGCGATCATCGACCGGCTCGGCGTTGTCGAAGCTCGTCTGCTCGACGACCTCACCGCGGCGGCCAGGGTGAGCAGGCGCGCGTTCGCACTGGCGTTCTTCTCCGCGATCGAGCAGCGGCCCGAACTGGCAGGTCTGGTCCCGTACCTGCTGTACAAGACACTGGGCGCAACCCTGCCCGAGGGTGAACGGTCCGTGGCGTTGATCTGGGGGCTGGCGCACCTGTGCGCGATCGCGCAACCCGACGCCGTCGCCCGCGCCGGATTCAGCGGCCGCGGATTCGCCCAGGGCGAGCAGCTGTTCGACGCCATCCACACCCGCGGCGAGGGCGTGCTGTTCGCGGAGGATCGCTACGAGGATGCGTGGGGCTACATCCAGCACCCGGACGGTAAGATCCACGCGGCCATCCCCGAGCTTCTCGAGGAACTGGCGCGCATCGCCGCGACCGAGCCCAGCTACACCAGCGACGAGTTCCCCTTCACCCTCTCCGCCGGGGAGCGCCGCTCCTTCACCGCTAACGTGATCATCCGCGATCCGGAATGGCGCCGCCGGGACAAGGAAGGCGCCCTACGGATCAGCGAGGCCGACGCAGGCGAACGCGGCCTCCACACCGGCGACACGGTGCGCGTGGTCACGGCAACCGGCGCTGCCGAGACCAGCGTGGAGGTCAGCGACATGATGCAACCTGGCCACATCTCGCTGCCCAACGGCATGGGCGTGACCTACCCGGACGACGACAACCCCGACCATGTGGTCGGGGTGGCACCCAACGCGCTGACCTCCGGCACCCGGCGAGACAAGTTCTTCGGCACCCCCTGGCACAAGAACGTGCCCGCGCGCATCGAGCCACTACCCGCCGCGCGAGCCACAGGCGACGAAACGGCGGCGTGAGCGCATGGCCCCCGACGCCGTTTCCCGGCTGGCCACGGCCCAACGGGGAAAACCGATGCGGAGGCAGCCTGCGCCGCTCGACACGACCGGCTGCCAGTCGACCTGCCCCGCGCTGAGCGCCGAGCTCACCCGGTGCACAGTGCGCGAGATCATGCTCACCGCCCCGAAGACCCTGCCGACCGACACGTCGAGCGCACGCGCGGCAACAGTGTTCGAGGACCCCCACGTACACATGCTCCTGCTCACGACGAACGGGATCTTGCGCGGCACCCTGACGCGCGAGGACCTCACCACCAGTTCTCCGCCCACCGCGTCGGCGCTGAGGCTTTCGACACTGACATGCCGGACCACCGCACCCGAGCAGCCGATCCTCACCATCCATCGATGGATGGTCACAAGCGGTCAGCGTCGCCTCGCCGTCGTCGATCCGGACAACCGACTGCTCGGCCTGCTCTGTCTCAAACGGGACCGGACAGGCTTTTGCACCGACAGCGGCGTGGCTGCCCGCGCTCGGGAGCGGGCAGCATACGTCGAGCCCTGATCGCACAGCGGAAGGATTAACGCCGTTCCCACACTTCACCGGACTGCTGAGAACGGAACTGAGCGTAACTGTGTCTCTTGGAGATGTAGCCCTGGCTCACTGTTGGGCGCACGCGACGGTCGCCCACATGCCGTTGGAGTCGGGTGCGTGGTGGGTGACCGTGAGCCCCGCGGCATCGATCCGCGCTACGAGCGCGTCGGGGGCGATGCGCAGCTTGGGGTAGCTGCTCTTGTGCAGGTGCCAGCCGTCGGACGTTCGGATGTAGACGAGATCGTTGACGGTCACCGTCTCCGGGCTGTCGTAGTCGAGAGCGCAGAGCATGATCCGGTCCTCATCGCTGCGCACCGGCAGGAAGCGGTCCGTTCCCTCGAGCTGCCGGGTCAGATCGCGGTAGGTCAGCACCAGTGTTCCACCAGCAGCCAGTGATGCGCTCACCTGACTCAGGAACGAGTCCACCGCGTCCATGCCGGGCAGGTGCAACAGCGTGTCGCGCATGCACACGACAACGTCGACCTCACCGGACCCGGCTATCTCAGGGAGAACGTCGAGAAGGTCGCCGTGATGCGTCCGCACTGCAGAGCGGGAGTATGCGAGGTGGACGAGCTCGTCGAGCAGCTCCTGACTAGTGTCGCCACCGACGACGGTGCCGAACCCCATATCGGCCAAGGCCAGGGTTTGCGGGCCCGGGCCACAACCCAGATCGACCGCCATTCCGTGTTCGGAACGCACGCTGAGGCCGAACTTCTCGAGCAGGTGCCGGTCCTGAACCAGCGACCTGCTCGACGTCCCCGCCCAGCATCCAGCTGTAGTGCGAGGCCAGCAGATCACGATAGTGCGCGGTCACATCCACCAGTTCGCCTCCCAGATCACCCGAGCGCCGCCGACATCCTAATGGGACAGGTGTGCTGAGGCACCCCGCTCGATCGATACGTCCACTCAATCCCACGAGCCAACCGTTGATTTTCGGCGTGCGTTACCGCCACCCGGGGTAGGCTCGCACCGTGCATCTCGCGCTGGTCACCATCGTCGTCGACGAGTACGACCCGGCGATCGACTTCTTCGTCGACACCTTGGGCTTCGAGCTGACCGAAGACTCCCCGTCGTGGACCGACGACGGCCGCCCGAAACGCTGGGTTGTCGTGCGGCCACCCGGCGCCGAGACGGCTGTGCTGCTGGCTCGCGCCGACGGCGACGACCAGCCGGCTGTGACCGGACAGCAGGTGGCCGGCCGTGTCGGGTTCTTCCTCCATGTCGATGACGTCGAGGCGGCCTACGCGCGGATGGTGGCGGCCGGGGTCGAGTTCGTCACGGCGCCCCGCGCCGAACCGTACGGGCACGTCGCGGTGTTCCGTGACATCGCGGGCAACCGCTGGGACCTCCTCGGCCCGGCGTGACAGGTCCGCTCGGGCCGACGGGTGCTCCAGGCGCTCACTCCGAACCGGCGGCCCCCGGGTCCGGCCTGCCTTCCACCGCCTCCAGCAGCGCGTGCAGGTTCTCACGGACACCGCGCTCGGCGGACGGCTGCCCGGCAGGCTCCGCCGAGCCGCGCTCCTCGGGCAGGTGCGGGATCGCTTCGCTGACCGTGCTGCGCACCAGCTCACGCAGGTGTGCGAGGTCATTGGCCGCCGTCTCGGCCCGCTCGGTCAGCCCGGCTACCTCGTGCTGGTAGCTCCCGACCTGCCGGTTCAGCTCGGCTATCTCGGCAGCGTGCCGGGCGGACTCGCTGTCCCGCCAGGACTGGTGTTCCGCGCGCACCTCGGCCAGCTCCGCGGCGGCACGCTCGCGCTCCTGCCGCAGTTCCGCCTGATGCTCCTCCCGGAGCCGGGCGAGGGCGGCCTCGTGGTCGGTACGGAGCCGTTCCGCGCGGTCCCGTTCGTCCTCGGCACGCTCGGCGGCCGCGGTCGCCTGTTCCCGCAGCGTCGCCGTCTCGGCCGTCGTCGCGGCAAGGCGCTGGTTCAGTTCCTCGGCGTGCGCCGCCACCTCGTCCGCGCGTGCCTGCGCGCGCTCGGCCTGCTCCCGCGCGTTGTCTCGCTGCGTCTCGGCGCGCAGCTGGGCACGTTCGGCCTCGTGCTCGGCCTCGCGAGCGCGGTCACGCTCGGCGACGGCGCGCTCCTCGTTGTCCGCGGCGGCGGAACGGGCGGCCTCGGCGTCCTCGGCACGCCGGTCCGCCTCGGCCGCCCGTTCCTCGGCGGTGGCGCGTAGCCCGCTCTCGTGCGCTGCGGTCCGCGCGGCCTCGTCCCGTTCCCGCTTGGCCTGCGCGACGTCCGACTCCAGCTGCTCACGCACCTGCTGCAGGGCGTCGACCAGTTGCTGGGCCGGACCGACGGCGGCGGATATGTGCTCGGCCAGCTCGGTGACCGGCAACGGCACAACATCGGTCGCCGACGAGATCGAGGCGAGCAGCTCCTCGGCGTGGCCGGCCTGCTTGCAGCTGACCCCTTTCGCACCCCAGGTCTTGCCGTCCTGGCAGTAACGCGCCCGGTTGCCGGGCCCGCTCGTCACCGGCAGGGGAGCGCGACACCGGCTGAAGGCGCACAGCCGGGCCCCATCGACCCCGTCATGTTCCGCGCTGGTCATCGGCTCGTGAGTGTCATCCGTACCCTGCTGAATCGTCACAATACGATTGTACATCACTGTATACGTGAACGTAATTAGCTATAGCGTCCACGTATTTACTATACGCACGCGCAGATCAACCTGTGATAAGGTCACATATCGTGACCCAGAAACCGGACGAACCGACGAGCGACGACGGGGGAGCGGCAAGCCCCGGCACAGGGGCCGCCGAGACACGCGATCGAGCCGCGATCGAGCCACAGGAACGCTTGGCGCGGTTGGATGCCGTCGCTGAGGCGTACGTACGCGAGCAACGGCCCGCCAACACGCGACGGGCCTACGCCGAGGCATGGAAGGTGTGGGAGGACTACACGCGCGACGCGGGGATCCCGATGCTGTCCGGTACGGTCGGCGCGCTGGTCGGGTTCGTGCGCTGGATGGAGACGACCAGGCAGGCCGCCGTGGCCACCGTCGACGCGCGGTTGGCCGGAGCGGTGGCGGGGCTGCGCCAGTCCGGCGTCTCGGTGGACAGGAACGCGACCAGGGCGGCGTGGCAGGCGCTGAAGGGCTACGAGCGCAGGCTCGCCGAGGAAGGAGCGGCACGGGGGAGAGGTAAGGCTCAGCCGATCACGCTGGCACAGCTGCGCGCGCTCGTGCGGGCCTGCCCGGAGACCAACGCCGGGCTCCGCGACCGGGCGCTGCTACTGATCGGGTTCACCATCGCGGCCCGGCGCAGCGAGCTCGCGGGGCTACGCGCCGAGCAGCTCACCATCGACGGCACGCACGGCCTGGTCGCCGCGCTCGGATACACCAAGACCGGCCCGGACGAGCGGCCGATCCCGCACGGAACGCACCGCGAGACCTGCCCGGTACTGGCGTGGCAAGCCTGGACCGAAGCGGCCGACATCACCGAGGGCCCCGCGTTCCGCCGTATCGACCGGCACGACCACGTGTTCGGGTCCGGACTGTCCGCGCAGGCCGTCGGCGAGATCATCACCCGCTGCGGGAAGCGTGCCGAGCTGCCGTTCCGCATCACCGGGCACTCGCTGCGCGCGGGCCTGGCCACCGAGGCGCGCCGGAACGGTGCCGACCACAAGGCGGTCTGCGACCAGGGCGGCTGGGTCTACGGCTCCAAGGCCGTGCACGGCTACTTCCACACGGTCGATCGCTGGAACGACAACCCGGTCCGCGGCATCGGGCTGTAGGGGCACCCGAACGCGCCCGTGTGCCGGCTCGTACCCGGCACGGGTCGCGGTGGTTGACACGCCATCGCCCCATACCTAGATTTTCTATGTATGGGGCGTGGAGATGCTCGAAGCAGCCTGCTGGTGCTGCTGCTGGCGCTGCTGTGCCGCGGCCGCGCGCACGGTTACGCCCTCATGGCCGGGCTGCGCCACCGTGCCGGCCCAGCGCTGGACTACCCGGAGGGCAGTGTGTATCCGGTGCTGCAGCAGATGGAGCGGGACGGGCTCGTCCGCAGCAACCGGGAGATCGTCGACGGCCGCAGCCGGCGCGTCTACGAGGTGACGGAGCGGGGGAGGGCGTACTACGCCGAGCAGCGCGAAGCGTGGCTCGAGTACCTGAAGGCGATGTCAACGATCCTGGAAGGGTGATGGGGTGGTGGATACACCGCGAGTGCCGGTACGCCGCCCGCGCGTACGCACGCTGGAGAACTACCTCGCGATCCTCGATCACGAGATCGGCGGACTGGCCGGGCGTCGCGCGGAGCTGATCGCCGATGTCCGGGCGCACCTGGAGGACATGGTGGCCGAGTCGCAGGCGCGGGGGACGGACCGGGCCCCGGCGGAGAGGGAGGCCATCGAGCGGTTCGGCGATCCTGTGGTCGCAGGGCACAGGCTACGGTCGACAGCCACGCTGGTCTACGAGGAAGCGGTACGTTCGGCGTGCTTCGGCCTGCTCGTGCTCTGCGCGATCTGGGTCCTGCCAGGGACCCCGCTGCCGGGGTGGCTTCCGGCGGTGGTCGCGCTCGTCGCCTATCCCGTCGGGCTCGGCCTGCGGGTGTGGGAACGCAGGCGGCACGTCCACGGTGAGCACGTACCCCCGATCGTCACCCGGCTCAACGGCAGCACGGCAGGGTATGCCGTGCGCGTGCTGGCGGCGCTCGGGGCGGTCGCGGTGCTCGCTGCCCCGGCGGCCGACCATTACGCGGGCCTCGGCCCGGCCGTGGCAGCCGGGCTGGCGCTGGTGGCCGCGGGGTGGGTGCTCACCCTCGCGACCCGGCTGCCGCGCGTGACGGCCCCGGTGTCCCGGCGGCATGCCGCCGGAGCCATGCTGGGGGTGGCGGTGCTGCCCATGGGCCTCTACGTGACGTTGCTGGCCGCCGACGCCTGGCCGTCGTACGACCCCGCCGGTGACGGCCGGGTGATCTCCTGCGATAGCGATGGCGAGGCTGTCACCGCGACCGTGCGCATCACCAACCACGACGACGAGCCGCACGGCTACCTCTACAGTCCGGAGGTCGTGCACCGCGACCGCACGATCGCACACCTGACCGACACGAGCGGATTCGTCCCGGTCGAGCCCGGGCAGACGGTGACGATGCAGTACTCGGGAGTGCCCCGGCACCCGGCCACGGGGGAGCGGCAGCCGCTCCCGGGCTCCCCGGAGCCGGTCCCTGAGCATTTCACGTGCCGGGCAGGACAGGCGGAGCTGGAACGGGACCTGCACGGGTTCCTGCCGTAGCGAGGGGACCGGCACCGGACGGCCTGGTCCGCCTAATGCCTGTCACGCGTGTCCAGGCGGGGTGTGAGGGCGTCCGAGAGGACCCACTGGCCTTGCTGTGCAGTTCCGGTGCCGGACCTGACGGGAAACGTCACCCAGCCGACCCAGTGGCCTGTGGTCGTCCGGTCCCACATCCGCAACTCGCCCGGCACGGTCATCTGCAGATCCAGACCGTCTGCCAGGAAGAGCCGGGGCCGGTCAGCGATCGGGTAAACCGCGCCGAGGTCGACCCAGACCGCCTTCGGCGGCTTGACCGGCCGGAGGTGCCCCCGTCGCTCGGGTGCCGGCTGTTGATCGAACACAAGTTCGATTATTGTGCATGGGTCCGGCGATGTCGATGAGAGGACGCACACAGGCTGGTCGCGGGATCGTCGTAACGGAGAACGCGGGGACGGAACGCGACGTCCGCACTGCGGACGGGGAGCACGGCGTGGCCGTGTCCTATACTCTGCCCGGCGCGGCCAGCGATGAGCAGGATATAGGTGGCAGTGACTCGGCGACGTTACTCTTCCCCGAACCGGACCGGTGACGGGCTGCCGCTGCTCCTCATCGCAGGTGTCCTCGCCCTGTTCGGCCATCTGCTTGGCCCGCACACCGACAGTCACGTCATCACTGGTGCGAGCGCCTCGGTAGTGGCACCGGAGACCGGAGCCGTATCCGGGTACGAACATACGCACCACCAGGTCGCACCCGGGCACGAATCATCAAGCTCCGGTGCCGACTCGATGCCCGCCCACGACGAGGACGGGCATGCGGCGTCGTGTGGCTACCTGCAAGCGGGCGACCCCGAGAACCCCGTGGCCGTATATCCGGTGCAGACTGCGCGCGTCGCGCCGACCATCCCCGCGACACATCTCCTTGTGGTGTTCGGGCAGCCGGCGGGCAAGCGAGACCCGCCCAGCCTCGTCCGCGAGCTGCAGGTCATGCGGATCTAGTCACCGGCGCGATCGCCGACCCAAGACGATTCCGCATGACCGTTCTCCGTGCGGGCGCACTACCGCACGGGTTGTGAGCTCGAAGGACATCTATCTATGTACATGCAGCACAACGCCACGTCCCGGTGGCAACGAACCGATATCCGGCTGGCGACCGTTGTCGCGGCGTTCGCATCCGTGGGCGCAGGCGTCATCCATGCCGCGGTCACTCCGCAGCACTGGCAGGAATGGATCCCGGCGGGGGCGTTCTTCGCCGGCATCGCGCTGTTCCAGCTCGCCTGGGCCGGGGCGGTCCTACGGCTGCCGCACACCCCGGTGATCGGCGTCGCGATCGCCGCGAACCTGGCTTCGATGGCCCTGTGGGGTGCGAGCCGGACCTGGGGCGTGCCGTTCGGACCGCATGCCGGCGAGCCCGAGGCGATCGGTATCGCCGGTGTGCTCGCCGTCCTGTTCGAAGCCATCGTCGTGCTCAGCGCGGCGTGGTCGCTACTGCCCAGGGAACGATCCGCCGTGTTCGCCCCCGGTGCCTATCGCTTCGCGGCAGCAGGCGCTGCCGTGTTCGTCGTGGCACTCACACCGCTCGGCGTGCTGTCCGGCCTCGAGCACACCCACGGTGGCCCCGGGGAGAGTCACACCGGCAGCCACAGCGACGAGCAGGGCGAGCCGGCTCCTGCGCCGGAACGGGACACCTCGCAGGAGCCGACACCGGACGCCGACACGCCACCGTCCGAGGAACCGGGCACCGGGAACCACGAGCACGAAGACACCGGTCACTCCCACGACTGAGCAGCGACGTCCGGCCAGTGCGTGCGACATCGAGGGCGCTATCGACACCGCCTTGCCGCACGGTCATGTGTCCTTCTCGTCCAACCACTCGTGCAGGACATCGGCGGTGCGTCCGGGCTGGTCCTCCGCGGTGTAGGTGTAGGAGTCATCGATCGTGCGCAGCCGGGCACCGAGCTCGGTCGCGTACCGCCGCGCGTCGTCGAGGGCGAAGACACGGTCCTCGGCGCCCCACATGCACAGCACGGGCAGTGGGCGGGATTGCCGGAGCTGCTCCGCAGCATGCCTGCTGTACCGCGCGGAGACCGTGCTGATCGCCTTGCGGCCGTCGAGACGGATGTCCCGCCTGGTGATGACCGGCCGGACGTAGCTACGCATCGCGTCGACATCGATGGGGTACTTCGCCAGCCAGCCATAGGTGTTGCGCCACCGCCACGCGCGCTCCCAGCGAAGCGCCTGGTAGAGCGCACGGTGGCTGACCGGATGTCGCGCGGCGGCCTTGAGTATCCCAAACCCTCCGGGGTTCGGGGGCCAGGAGCACCACGGCGTCTCGCAGGAGTTCAGCACCAGGCCGCTCAGCCGTCGCGCGTGCCGTGCGGCGACGAGCTGGCTGTAGGCACCGCCGGAGTCGTTACCGACGAGCGTGACGTCGCGCAGATCCAGCGCTTCGAGGAAGCCTGCGATCAGCCGCGCGATACCGGTCGGGGAGAGGTCGGCCTCGGAAGGCATGGGAACCACGTGCGAGCCGAGCGGCCAGTCCGGCGTGATGCAGCGGTACTGTTCGGACAGCAGGGGAACGAGCTTGCGCCAGATGTTGGCGTTCACGAGATAGCCGTGCACGAACACGAGCGCGGGCCCGTCGCCGGCCTCGTGGTACCGGACTCTCCCGGCATCGAGGCGTACCTCGTCGGTACGGCCGAGCCGGGGGTCCCTCCAGCGTGCATGGCCGGTCACGGCTTATCTCCTCAGGAAGCGGCGTCGTCCGGTCAGTGGTCCGATGCCCGAGCGCCACCACGGCAGCCATGAGCTCGGGTGAGTGAGCAACGCCTTCGCGACAGGCGAGGGGTCGAAGAACGCCTCACGACGCACGACCACGGCGGACGGGGTGATATGCAGCTTGTCGACGGTGCGGAAGTCCACACGCGCACGGCCCGCTGTGCCGGTGATCCGCAGCTCGATCAACACGACGTCGCCGTGGCCTGCCCAGGTCAGGACGTCGCCACGCACGTCGGGGGCGAGCGCGAGCAGGCGTCGAACCTCATCGTGGTAGCTGCCCAGCCCTGTGGCGTCGGCCAGCAGCGGCTGGGTGAGCTCGACGTCCTCGGCGAGCAGGTCGTCCCAGGCGTGGACGTGTGGTTCGGCCCAGCCTCCGGCGAACGTATCGACGACCTGCTCGTGCACCTTCGACCAGTCGGTCCGTTCGGTCTGCCTGCTCATCAGCGTCACCCCTGTACCTGTGCCGGGTTGGATGGTCCGTCGAGCAGGCCGAGCTGTTGCTGGGCGGAAGCGATATCGAGGTAGGTGTCCTTGCGGTGCACCTTGCCCGCGACGACCGTGATGACGTCGGCTCCGGTGAGGGAGATCCCGTCACCGGTGGGGTACGCGATGAGCGCGCCGAACGGCATGGGGCAGGCCAGAGTTCCGCTCATGACGTACCGGTGCACGAAGAATCCGGTGCCGTAGCTGAGCTGTTCGGTGGCGAAGTGGATATCGGGCCACGCCCCGATGAGGCCGGCGAACGCCTCGCGGACGGCCTCTCGGCCGACGATGTCGGGCGCATCGAGCAGGTGCAGCCGGAACGCGGTGTCGTCGGTGTGCAGGGACATGATCGCGTCGAGGTCGCGGTCGTTCCACGCCGGTCCGTAGCGCTCGGCGAGCCTCTGGATGTCACTTTCCGAGGTCATGTGGTCGCTCCTTCGGGTGGGTAGCGGTACTGGCTCTGGCCAGCCAGGCAACCAGGACGGTGACGCCGACCAGCGCCACAGCTTCAGCCGGTCCGACGATCGCCGGGTGCGCATCCGTGACATGGACGATGTGGGAGACCGCGTGCAAGCCGTTCCACACCGCGGCCATCGCCAGAACCGGTGGGCGCCAGTGCGGCTTGTTCCTGGCGAGCAGCAGGCCGATACCGAATGTGGCCGCGCACGCCCCGAAGTCGCGAAGCAGGTGCACGTTGGTGGGGCCGAAGTTGGCGATCGCCGTTTCGAAGGAGGCCGGATGCACAGCTGCCCACAGGGCCAGCGCGAGATAGCCGCTGCCGAGGGCGGTCAGCAGTAGGCGCCAGCGTGGTTCGGTCATGGGGTCGGCTCCATGGCATCCTCGGTCGCGAAGGCGCGGTCGACCTCATCGGCAACACGCTCGCCCGCGGTTACGGCGCCATCCATGGAGCCGATATTGCGGGTAGCCGTCTCCGAGCCGGCCCAGTGAACGCGACCGTGTGGCTGGCGCAGCCACCATCCGTACGAAGTTAACGCGCCGGGCACGAAGTAGCCTGCGTAGCATCCCCGGGTCCACGCGTCCTCCGACCAGGAGTGCACGAGAAGCCTGCGCGGTTTCCGGGCACGCTCGCCGAACCAGCGAGCGAAGCAGTCCAGCACCTCCCGCCTGCGATCCTGCTCCGCCAGCGAGAGCAGCCGGCGGGCGTGTCGCCCCACGACGAAGCCGAGCAGAATGCCGGGGTCGCCGTCAGGAGGGGAGTTGTCGAAGGTGGCACCGACCGGTCCACGGTCGCTGGCGACGTGTCCGGACATACCTTCCTGACGCCAGAACGGTGTGTCGTAGACGGCGAGACATTTGAAGGTGGTGCCTTGTGGTGTGCGTGCCAGCAGTTGCTCGCGGCCTGCGGGCATCGCGGGCTCGTACTCGATGCCACCGGCGAGCATCGGGGGAACGGCGACGATCACGCGGTGGGCCTCGACGGACAGCCCATCGGTGTGCACCGTGACGCTCCGGTCAGACTGCACGATCCGGCGCACGGGGTGGCCGAGTGTGGGTGGCTGCGGCAGCTGATCCGCCAGCCGCAACGCGATGAGTTGCGAACCGCCCGTGAACCGATCCTGCTGCGCTCCACCGCGAGTCCGCACGAGACGCTGGAGACCACCCGCCCCGTTGATGACGGCGAGGCTGTACAGCAGCGAGACGTCTGCCGGTTCGTGCGCCCACACCGCCCGGATCGTCATGTCCAGCAGCCTGCGCGCTCGTCGGGACCGCACAGTCCGGCGCAGCCATCCGCCGAGCGTCTCGGCATCCCATTGCGCGGCCCGCGACGCCAGCCACGGCGCATCCGGTGGAACCTCGCGAGCCATCCGGTTGAGCGTTCGCTGTGCGTGCAGATAGGACATGGACGCTGCGAGGCCCGCCCACGGGACCTCTCCGCTCCACCGGCGTGTGCCGGCGCCCAGTTCGACCAGATGAGTCCCGGCCTGGTGGGTGGGGAAGGTGGTCACGCCGAGCTCGGCGGCAACCCGCTGGATCGCGTCCTGCCCAGGGCCGGTGAACTGGCCCCCGATCTCGACGTGCTTGCCGCCACCGACGTCCGTGTTGAGCGTGCGGCCACCCACCCGGTCACGGGCCTCGAGAACGCAGACCCGGTACCCCCCGGCCGCGGTGAGCCGCCGCGCAGCGACCAATCCCGAGATGCCCGCACCGACCACGACGACGTCGGTTCGTACGGCTGGTCCCATCGCGACCTCCCGTAAGTCTTGCAACGATTACAAGAACTTGTCGGGTAGGCTAACCTGAAACCGAAGTTCGTGCAACCGTTGCAAAATAACTAGGGGTGACATGGACCGGCGCAAGGAACGGACGGTCGCCGCGCTGTTGCGTGCGGCTGAGGAGGTTTTTCGCGAACGCTCAGCCGATGACGTGACCGTCGAGGAGCTCGCAGAGCGGGCGGGCGTTGCCGTGGGTTCCATCTACAACCACTTCGGTTCCAAGGCGGGATTGCAGGCGGCCGTCGTGGAGCACGCACTGCAGGCCGACCGCGACTTCATGGACCGTGCGTATGCTTCCGGTACGACTCCGCTCGAACGGATCTACGCTGCCGCCGAGGAGTACCTGGCGTTCTACCTGGCCTACCCTGACTACTTCCGGATGCTGGCCTTCCCCAACAGTCCCGGTCAGTATCAGGCTGGGCAGGAACTCGCCGACCGGCTCGCCCGGTCCGTGGATGAGCAGAACAAGCGACTTGTCGCGGCATTGCGCCAGGGCATCGAAGCCGGTGAGTTACGCGAGGTCGACCCGGAGGAGGTCGCCACCGTCCTGTGGGCTGCCTGGAACGGCATCATCAGCCTCGGCTGGCGTCCGGACCGCCTGCGCCACGACGAAGCAGAGCTGCGACGGCTGCTCCGGGTTGCCACGGATGTGGTCGGCGACGGCCTGTTGGTCGGCGACCAGCAGAGCAGCACCGGCCGGTGATCTGCTCGGCAGCGGGGAAGTGGTGGTGACGGCGGCGCACTCGAGGCGCGACCCCTCGCCGGATTCCGACCACCGGATCCGCATCGAGATGTCACAACCCGGCCGCCTGCGGTGTCTTCATGTCGAAGCCATCGACAACGGGAGGAAACATGGCCGGCACACCCCGGATCCCCAAAGCCGAGATCACCGGCGTATACGGCGCACTGGTCAAGAGGTTCAGCAGGAAGATGTTCGGCGAAGTGCCCGAAGCCGTCGGAGTGATGTGGCACAACCTGCCGGTGCTCAAGACCAGCATGGGCCTCAGCCGCAAGGCTGCCAAGTGGAAGGAGTGCGACGAGAACCTGAAGTCCTACGCCCACATGGCGGTGGCATCCCTGGTCGGCTGCTCGTTCTGCCTCGACCTGGGGTATTTCCAGGCGCACAACGAGGGTCTCGACGAGACCAAGGCCCGGGAGGTGCCACGCTGGCGGGAGTCCCACGTCTTCACTCCGCTGGAGCGCGACGTGATGGAGTACGCCGAGGCGATGAGCCGGACGCCGCCGACCGTCACCGACGAGCTGTCTGCCCGCCTGCTCGAGCAGCTCGGCGCACCGGCGATGGTCGAGCTCACCGCGTTCGCTGCGATGACCAACCAGATGGCGCGCGCGAATGTCGCGTTCGGGATCGAGGCGCAGGGGTTCGCGTCGTCCTGCGGCCTGCAGCCTCTCGCGCAGCCGAGCGACATAGGCTCCCAGGCATGACCGACGACCCGTTCGTCACCCACCGCAGCCTGCTGTTCACGGTTGCCTACGAGATGCTCGGCTCGGCCGCCGACGCCGAGGACGTCGTGCAGGAGGCGTGGCTGCGCTGGGCGGACATCGACAAGGGCAAGGTGGGCGACCCGCGGGCGTACCTGGTGCGGATCGTGACCCGGCAGGCGCTCAACCGCCTCCGCACCCTGGTGCGGCAGCGGGAGGAGTACGTCGGGGAGTGGTTGCCCGAACCGCTGCGAACCAGTCCCGATGTGGCTGAGGACGTCGAACTCGCCGAGAGCGTCTCGATCGCGATGCTCACGGTGCTGGAGTCGCTCGGCCCGACGGAGCGGGCCGTGTTCGTGCTGCGGGAGGTGTTCGAGGCGCCGTACGACGAGATCGCCTACGCACTCGAGAAGTCCCCGGCGGCGGTTCGCCAGATCGCCCACCGGGCGCGGGAGCACGTCGCGGCCCGCAGGCCCCGCATGGACGTGAACCACACCGAGCAGCAGTCCGCCGTTGAGCGGTTCCGCTCGGCGGTCGAGACCGGCGACCTGCAAGGCCTCCTCGACGTGCTCGCGCCCGACGTGGTGATGATCGCCGACGGTGGCGGGCTGGTGCCGGCGATCCCACGCCCGCTCGAGGGCGCGGAACGCGTGGCCCGCATCCTTGCCGGTGTTGCCAGGGTCGCGCCCGAAGCCCGTATCGGGACCGTGTGGCTCAACGGCGCCCCGGCGCTCCGGATCGACATCGACGGCGAGCTCAGCGCCGCGGTCAGCCTGGCCTTCGATGCGGGCCGGGTCACCCGCATCTACGGGATCCGCAACCCGCACAAACTCGCCCGGCTCGGGACAAGCATGCGGCTGAGCCGGGCCCACTGACGTAGCGGCTGCAGGCAGGGTCCGGCGTGTCCATCGACTGGCTCTACCGCGACTGTGCGGGGAGCGGCGAGTAACGGCACCGGAAAGTTTACTTAACATAATGTACATTATCGGCGCCCGAGAACCGTGCCGGGAGAGCGGCGCGGGCCCCTGCCGAAGCGTCACTGTGACGATAATCCGGCATCTTCCCGGTCCCGCCCGCTCAACGCAGCTGCTCGATTCCCTTGGCGGCTCGCGCCAGCTCGCCGGCCAGCTCGCGCAGATCCTCCGCCGGCGCACGGTCGTCGGCTGCCGTCACGATGTCCTCGGCCGCGCAGCGCAGCTGGAAAAGTCGATCTTGAAGTGCGGCGACCTCCGCGTGTGACAGCACGACGGCATCCTCGGGTAACCCGCTGCGCTGCACGGCCATCCGCCGCTCGTACGCGCGCTGACGGCAGGATTGGCCGCAGTACCGTCGCCTCCGCCCGATGCTGCCGCCATCCGCGAGGCGCGCCCCGCACCATCCGCAGTACCGGACGTTCCCCTGCCCCGCGCTCAATTCGTCACGTGACGCATTTTCGGTAATGATCGTGTCCACGACGATGGACCATATACGGCTATCGGCTCGTTACCTCGCGGCCACGCCGGACAGGCACACTGTCAGTGTGAGTCGACGTCATCCGTACCTGGCAGTACCCGGCCACCGCGCCTTCGCCCACCGTGGTTGGCACATCGACGAGCTGGACGGCATGGAGAACTCCCTGGCGTCGTTCCGGCGAGCATCCGCCGAGGGCTACCGGTTCATCGAAACCGACGTTCAGGTCACAGTGGACGGCGTGGTGGTCGTTCACCATGACAGTGACCTCGAGCGGACCACCGACCGGAGCGGACAGGTGAGCTCGTTGCGCTGGTCCGAAGTGAGCAGAGCGCGCATCGGCGGCATCGAACCCGTCAGGCGGCTCGAGGACGTACTCGAAGAGCTTCCGGAAATCCAGTTCAACATCGACGTGAAGAGCGACGCTGCCGTTGAGCCGTTTGTTCGTGTCATCGAACGCACTGGCGCGATCGACCGGATCGGTGCCGCGGCGTTCTCCGGACGCAGGCTGGCCCGCCTGCGTCGCCTGGCGGGCCCGAAACTCGCCACCGCGATGTCGCCGTGGTCGGTACATACCCTGTGGAGTGAGTCACGGTTCCGCGCGGCCAGGCTGGGACGCCGGATCACCGGCGTGATGGCCCAGGTACCACCGGGCTACGGGCGGTTCGCGTTGCTCGATGAACGCTTCGTGCGCACCGCGCACCGCACCGGAGCGGAGGTACACGCGTGGACGATCAACACGCCGTTGCAGATGCGCCGGCTGCTCGACATGGGCGTGAACGGTATCGTCACCGACCGGCCGGACCTGCTGCGCGCCGTTCTCCGCGAACGCGGGCTGTGGGCCCCGCCCGTCGGATAGGCGGCTGCGTCCCGTGCCCGGCCCGCATACGACGAGCGACGTCGCCGAGCCGTCCTCAGTTCGGCGGCTCTCCCTCCCATGCCGCGCGCCACGTCTTGGGACCCAGCCGACCGGAGTCGTTGATCCCGTTGGCGCGCTGCACCGCGAGTACTGCCTCCCGCGTCTTCTCGTAGTAGCACCCCGAACCCGTGAACTCGTGATCGAAGTCGTACGCGTTCATCCGCAGCTGGAAGTCGCGTAGTGCGGTCGCGCAGTCCCCGTAGGCGTAGACCACTCCGGGCCACGGTGGCATGGTCTCCGGACCGGTGTCCGGTTCGTGCGGCGGGCGAGGCTCGGGCTGGGGTGCTTCGGGATCACCGATATAGGTGGAGTCCTCGTAGGACGGCACCACACCGCTACGCGCATCGCTGTCCTCACGCAGTTCGAGGAAACCCTCGCCCGCGCACTCCCACGGCTGCCACCCGCGCATCCGATACAGGTACAGCGCGCGGTAGTCCTGTTCGGCAGGCGCGGCCCGATCGGGCCTGCCCTCTCCCCCGACACTGCGCCACGTCGCCAGGTCGAACTGGTACGCGCCGTAGTACCCGTTGCCGGTATTGGTGCCGTAACGGTCGCTGGACTCGCACATACGCAGCTCGGCCCAGTCCTCGTACGAGGGGTCGGCCGCGACCGGAACCACTGCCCCGGCGCCGGCACAGCCGAGGACGACGGCAACGGCGAACACGCGAGCCAGTACCGCGGCACTGGCCGGAAATCGCCGGAACGCCGGTAGAACCGTCATGATCGGCACGGTAGATATCATTCACACGAGCCACAAGACACACACCAGCATCCTCAGTCTCAATTCCCACCCCCGGGTTACCCGCCACCGGCAATGGTCCGGGTTCAACCGGGCCGGGAAGGGACGCTCGCGGCCGCCGGCCGCCGGTGCCGGATGATCCCCTGTGACGTGCGCGTGGTGCGTAGCCCGAGGTATGACTGAGACACGCGGACAGCGAGGGGGTCGTGCATGAGCCGGACAGTGGTCCGCCGGTTCGACGAGACCGACCGGGCGGACCTGCATGAGCTCTTCGGCAGGGCGGGGGAAGGCACGCCGCCCGACGCGCTCTGGGGACATGCGGAGTCGGAAGCCGCCGTCTACCTCACTCCGTACGCCGACCTGCAACCCGACTCCCTCTTCCTTGCCGTGCTGGACGGTGAGCTCGTCGGCTACCTGGCAGGCTGCCTGGACAACTCCGCGTTGCCGAGTGAGCGCGAGCGCATGGCACGGGCCATCCGGATGTACCGGTTACCCGTGCGACCCGCACCCGCGGCTTTCCTCGCGCGAAGCATGCTGGACACGGCGCGATCCGCACTCCGCGGCGAACCCGCGCCCACCGAGCTCGACGACCCTCGGTGGCCCGCTCACCTGCACATCAACCTGGTACGAAAGGCCAGGGGAACCGGGCTGGCAGCCACTCTGATGGACCACTGGTTCGATCGCCTCCGGCGAGCGGGCTCGCGTGGCTGCTACCTGCAGACGCTTGTCGAGAACGCGCGGGCGGTCCGGTTCTTCGAGCGCATGGGTTTCGAGAAGTACGGGCCGACCCCGAGGGTGCCCGGCATCCGGCATCGCGGGCAGCGCCTGCACCAGCAGACCATGGTGTGGAGTCCGTGACCGCCCGTCCAGCCCGGCTGATGTATCCAGGACATCACCACCGGTCGTACGCTGCGATAACAGTCCCCCGTACACGGGTGCGCCCGACGCACCGGCGTCAGCGAGCTGAGGTGCTATGACCAGTCACCAGAACGCGGCGGTGCCGGCGGCCGATCCCGCCCGGCGCAGACGCGAACAGATCGGTTGGTACTTCTACGACTGGGCCAACCAGCCGTTCTTCACCACGGTCACCACCGCGTTCGGGGCGGCCTACATCGGTGGGCTCGCCTCCGACTCGGCGCAGGCAGACATCGAGCGCAACGGCCCCGACCCGTGTGTCGACGCTGCCGGAAGCGCCAACAACCTCGTCTCCTGCGACATCGAGCTGCTGTTTCTCCAGTTCCCCGCGGGCGTGCTGTGGAACTACCTTGTCGCCACGGCCACCGTGATCCAGTTCTTCGTGCTTCCGGTCGCGGGCGCGATCACCGATCGCAGCCGCAACAAGAGGCTGCTCCTGGCGATCTTCGCGTTCACCGGCGCCACAGCCGTATCGATGATCGTCTTCGCCGCCGGAACCAACTGGCAGCTCGCCGCCGGAATGTACCTGATCGGGCAGGTCTCCTACGGCGGCTCCATCGTGGTCTACTACTCGTTTCTCGCCGACGTCGCCTATGCCGATGAACGGGACACCGTCTCCACGCGGGGCTGGGCAATGGGGTACCTGGGCGGAGGCATAGCCCTGGCGCTGCAGCTCGTGCTCGTCCTCAACCACGACGCCGTCGGCCTGACCCAGACCGAGTCCGTACGCCTGGCGTTTCTGAGCTCCGGCATCTGGTGGGCGGGCTTCACCCTCATCCCGCTGTTCCGCCTGAGGCAGCACAGCGCCCCCCGCTCGGTCGAACCGGGCCGATCGCCGCTGACCGCGGGATTCGTGGAGCTGGGCAAGACACTGCGCGGCGCCCTCGCGTTCCCGCTCACGCTGTGGTTCCTCGGCGCTTACCTGATCTACAGCGACGGCATCTCCACGGTGGTCAGCGTGTCGGCGCAGTACGGCAAGGAGCAACTCGGGTTCGCGCAGGACGTGCTCATCATCACCATCCTTGTGGTGCAGTTCCTCGCCTTCATCGGGGCACGCCTGCACGGCCTGGTCGCCGAACGTACCGGGGCCAAGCGCACGATCATGGCAAGCCTCCTGCTCTGGATCGGCGTGCTGATCGCCGCCTACCACCTCGAACCAGGCAACGAGCTGATGTTCTGGTCCGTGGCCGCCGCGATCGGCCTGGTACTCGGCGGGGTCATGGCGCTGTCCAGGTCGCTGTTCAGCCAGCTCATCCCCCCGGGCAAGGAGGCACAGTACTTCGGCCTGTACCTGGTCACCGAGCGCGGCACACCCCAGTTCGGCACCGCGCTGTTCGGGCTGATCGCACAAGCGTCGGGCTCGTTCCGGCCCGCCATCATCGCCTTGGCCGTGTTCTTCATCCTGGGCTTCCTGCTGCTGGCCTTCCTCCCCGTCCGCAGGGCCATCCGGGCAGCGGGCAACACCGAGCCTGCCGTGGTGTGAGACGGCGAGCCGAACCGGTAGAGACATACGCCATCCGTGGGCGTGCGACGACCTTTCGGAACCACGGGTTGATCACGTTAAGTGATCAACCGTGCTCCCTGACGATCCATCAATGCACCGGAACCCGCACATGCATCGGCCGGTCGTAGCGGCGCTGTGGGTAACCGTTAACCTGCATGTGGGAGACCTGTGGGTCGGTGGTTCGCTTCCCCCGGGGCTGCTCGCATGCGCGTGAGCAGCTCTGTGAACCAGCGACACGCAGGTTCGCGGGGACAACGGCCGTCATGAGCCGGTGACAGCGATGTCTCCGTGGAGAGGAACTCCTCGAGCTCCGAGATACTGCGCACCGGAGGCGGCACTGCTCCATAAGGGAACCCTGGAACGGCGCCACTCGTTGCACAGTGTGAGCACCCTGTCGCTTGCCGAGCCGACCGAAAGGATCACACAATGGCCGACCGCGTTCTCCGCGGTAGCAGGTTGGGGGCGGTCAGCTACGAGACTGATCGTGATCACGACCTCGCGCCGCGGCGTACCGTGCACTACGCCTGCCCCAAGGACCACAGCTTCGAAGTACCGTTCTCCGACGACGCCGAGATCCCGCAGACCTGGGAGTGCAGGCTGCACGGCACCGAGTCCGAGCTCATGGACGGCAGCCAGCAGGAACAGAAGAAGGCCAAGCCGCCACGGACGCACTGGGACATGCTGCTCGAGCGCCGATCCGTCCCCGAGCTGGAGGAGTTGCTCAACGAGCGCCTCAACGAACTGCAGGAGCGACGTAACCGCGCCACCTGAGATCACGGCCCGGCCACCCACCACTCGCCCGTGACGAGGGCCCCACCCGCCGCGGTGGGGCCCTCGTCGTGTTCAGTCTCGAGGGCCGTTCCGGCGCGCCAGTGCCGCGCGAAGCTGCCTGCCTCGATGGCGCAAGCCCCACGCTCCCACGTTGAGCACGGCCTCCCGCACGATCGAGCCGGTCATCTTGGAGTGGCCGACCTCCCGCTCGGTGAACGTGATGGGGACCTCGGCCACCGAGAACCCGGCCCGGATGGCGCGCCAGGCGAGGTCGATCTGGAAGCAGTACCCCTGCGAGTCAGCGTCCTCGAGCGGGAGCACGTCCAGCACGGCCCGGCGGTACGCACGGTAACCGGCGGTGATGTCCTTGACCCGCACCCCGAGCGCGAGCCGCGAGTACAGGTTGCCGCCCTTCGACAGCATCTTCCTGCGGCGCGGCCAGTTCACCACGCTGCCGCCGGGGACGTAACGCGACCCGATGACGAGGTCGTGCTCGGTAACGGCCGCCAGGATGCGCGGCAGGTCCTCGGGGGCGTGCGAACCGTCCGCGTCCATCTCCACCAGCGTGCCGAACTCCCGATCCAACCCCCAGCGGAACCCCGCGATGTAGGCGGCGCCGAGCCCGGCCTTGCCCTTTCTGTGCAGCACATGGACGCGCTCGTCCCGCGAGGCGAGCTCCTCGGCGAGCGCGCCGGTACCGTCCGGGCTCCCGTCATCGACGACGAGCACGTGCGAGTCCGGCCGTACGCGGTGTAGCCGCGTCACCAACGACCCGATGTTGTCGCGCTCGTTGTAGGTCGGCACGATCACCAACACAGCGTTGTTGTCCATGGCAGGGGCTACCCACTCCTGTCCTGGTCGGCGCTACGCGAGAACGGGGCACGATCGCGAAACCGCAACCCTATCGACACCAGAACCGCGGCCAGCCCGCCACCGACGAGGATCCGTTCGGGCCAGGCACCCAGCGCGGTGGCGACGGTGCCGGTATCGCGCAACGGTACCGGCCGCACGAACGACTCGGCCGTGTACAGCTCCGTCCGGTGCCGGACCGTACCGTCCGGTGCGACGACCGCGCTGATCCCGCTCGTGGCGGCCACGACGGTCGCACGGCCGTGCTCGATCGCGCGCATCCGGGACATCGCCAGGTGCTGGTAGGTCATCTCCCCTCGCCCGAACCAGGCATTGTTGGTCGGTACGACCAGCAGCTCCGCCCCACTGGACACCGCATCGCGCAGCACGTAGTCGTAGGCCGACTCGTAGCAGATCGCGAGGCCCACCCGGGTCTGCCCGACCTCGAGGACCGCACGCTCCCGGCCCGGGGTCATATCGACCATGTTGTCGACGAACGGCGTGAACCAGCTCGCGATCGCACGCATCGGTATGTACTCGGAGAACGGCACGAGCTCCTGCTTGGCGTAGTAGTCCTGCGCCCCGCTGTCCGGGTCCCACCGGACAACGGCGTTCTCGCGCTCGTTTCGCACCGGGTCATGGAGCATCGCCCCGATCAGCGCGGGAGCTGCGAACCGGCTCACCAGATCGTCCACGACCGGGTCACCGTCGACGACATCGGTCGCGGTTTCCGGCCACACCACGAGATCCGGCTCATCGTGCCGCCCCGATGCGAGGGCGTCCAGGAACCGCTCGCTCTCGGCGATGTGGTTCCTCCGGATCGTCTCCCGTGCCCCGAGCAGGTCCAGCCCGGCATCCGGCGCGTTACCCTGCACCACACCGACATCGATCGTCCCGTTCGTCGGGTCCGTACCGATCGCGGGCCAGGTCGCCACGGCAATGACCAGCGGAAGCGCGACCCCGGCCGCCGCTGCGCCGAGGGGCCGTGCCGTACTCCGCCACGCGCGTTCCCGCCCGTACGCGACGGCGCACAGCACCAGGCGCGCCAGGCACAGACCCGTCAGAACCACAACGAAGCTCACGAGGGGTGCGCCACCGAGCGCGGCCAGCGAGCCGAACACCCCGTCCGGCTGGCCGAAGGCCACCCGCCCCCAGGGAAACCCGTTGAGCGGCCACGCCCCGCGGACCCATTCCTGGGTGACGAACAGCGCGGCCATCCACACCGGTCCCCCCGGCAACCGCGCGACGAGGGTCATCGCCGCGCACGCCAGCGCGATGAACAGCGCGATCAGCGCCGACAGCGCCAGCCACGGCCACGGTCCGAGGTCCGCACCGAGAAAGTCCTGGATCCACACCAGGTGGGCCAGGGTGAAAACCAGACCGAACGCCATGCCGTAGGCCGCACCGCCCCGGATGCCGGCCCTGTGCAGCGCGAGCCCGAGACCGGCGAACGCCAGCGCGGCGAGCCACCACCATTCGCGGGGCGGGAAGCTCAGGAACAACAGCCAGCCGGACCCGGCCGAAAGCGCCAACCGCACGGCCGGGGCCACCGCACGCCGGCGCATCCATGCCGGCAGGACAGCGAAGGCGTCCCGAGGCTCACGTTCACTCACAGGACTCAGCCTATGGGGACGTGATCACGCCCGTCGTGCGGGTCGCCACGCGGCACACGGGCGAGCCGAAGGACCCCTCCGGTACATATGTGGTACCCGAGGAGTCCCTCGGCTCGCCACGGGACGGCGGGATGTCACGAGGGTCCGAAGAGTGTCTCGCCGCGCAGCACCGTGCGCAGACAGCGTGGCAACGGTGCATCGGGGTCGACGCGTGGCAGCGGGGGCACCCGTGACCGGGGGTCGGTGGACCAGCGCTGCACCCGCGCGTCCGGTGCGGCGACGGACAGCTCCCCGACGTCCCATACCGCGTAGTTGGCCGGGGCCCCGGGAACCAGCCTCCCGCTGAGCCCGTCGAACAGCCCCGACGCGCGGTAGCCGCCCCTGGTGTGCGCGTTGAACGCCGCGCGGGGCGACACGCCCGCTCCCGGAGTGTGATGGTGCACTGCTGCTCGCACGGCCTGCCACGGGGCCAGCGGGGTCACCGGACTGTCCGACCCGTAGGCCAGCGCCACGCCACGCGCCGCGAGCATGCTGAACGGGTTGAGCCCGCGCGCCCGGTCCCGGCCCAGTCGCCGCTGGTACATGCCCTCCGCACCACCCCACATCGCGTCGAAGGCCGGCTGCATGGATGCCGTGACGTTCCAGCGGGCCAACTGCGCTGCCTGTTCCTCGTCGACCATCTCCAGGTGTTCGACCCGGTGGCTCCGCGCGGCGAGGGCGCGCTGCCCGAGTGCCCGCTCGGCCGCACCGAACCCCTCGATCACCGTGCTGACCGCCCGGTCCCCGATCGCGTGAAAGCCTGCCTGCATTCCCTCCTCGGTGCAGGTGATGACATGCGCGGCCACCTCGGCCGCGTCGAGGTACCGGATACCGCGCGAGCCCGCCGAGTGCTCGCCGGGGTCGGCGTAGTGCTCGTGCAGTGCGGCGGTGCGCGAGCCGAGCGCGCCGTCGACGCACAGGTCCCCGGCCAGGCCTGCCACGCCGAGCTCGCGCGCGCGACGTACCGCGTCGGCGCCGGTCGAGCCCGCGAACTCACCCCAGTAGGGCACGACATCCGGCCGCCGGGTGGCCGAGGCGAGCTCGACCAGCTCCCGCAGGTCGTCCTCTCCCGAGATGGTGGGACCGGCGCATTCGTGCACGCTCGTGATGCCCGCGGCGGCCGCCGCGTCGAGGAACGTGCGCTGCGCCAGCCTGCGCTGCTCGGCCGGTACCGCGGCCTGCGCGGCGCCGCGTAACAGGTGATGCGCCTCGGAGGTGACCGGCCCGTCGGCGGTCCACCCCGCTGCGTCGGAGGCTCCGGGGGCAAGGGCCGCGAGAGCGGAGGACACCAGTGCGGAGTGCACGTCGATACGGCTGAGGTACACCGGTACCGCACCGCAGGCCTCGTCGAGCTCGGCCCTGCTCGGCAGGCGCGAGCTCGACCACGTCTCCTCGTCCCAGCCGTGGGCCAGCAGCACATCCCCGGCGGATGCGGCCGCGCACCAGCCCCGCACGGCTTCGAGCAGCTCATCGGCCCCGCCAACGGTGGCCAGGTCGGGCCCCGACAGGTACAGGCCCGTCGCGGTGGCGTGCACGTGGGCATCCACGAACGACGGAGCGACGAACGCGCCGTCCAGCGGGATCTCCTCCGCGTCCGGATGCAGTGCTCGCCCGGGCCGGTCCTGTCCCAGCCACGTCACCGTTCCGCCCTCGACGGCCATCGCCGTGGCATCGGGCGCGCTCGGCGAGTGGATGCGCCCGCCGGTCAGCAGTGTCGTCCGTGATGAGTTCACGGCTCGCAGTCTGCCGGTTCCCGCTTCGGCCGCGCGCATGGCCCCTGCGCACGGTGACACCGGCAACCCCATGACCTGGACGCGCCACTTGAGAAAATATTTACGTCATTACCAATGTTTGACAGGAGATATTCCGTCCTGCTTCGGTGTAATCGAAAGAGCATGTCAGCAGCCGAGCACGACCTGCCCGGCCACGACCGGTGAGGAGCGGACACCATGACCGCGGTAACGGAGCGATCCACCGCGCACGCCGACCAGAACCTCGAGCAGCCGTACGTCTACCAGCGCACCGAACTCGTCGAACCCGACTGGCGACGGTTTCCCGGGTGGTCGGATGTCACCGAGGCCCAGTGGCGCGACGCGCAGTGGCAGCGGGTGCACTGCGTGCGCAACATCAAGCAGCTCCGCGCGCTCATGGGGGACCTGCTCGACGAGAGCTTCTACGCCGATCTCGAGGCCGATCAGCAGCAGACCGCGACGATGTCGATGCTGCTTCCACCGCAGATGCTCAACACCATGGCTCCTGCGGCCGCGGCGGGCGAGTTCACCGAGGCGTTCCTCGCCGATCCGCTGCGCAAGTACATGTTGCCCGTGCGGTCCGACCGGCTGCCCACCTGGCCGTCGCATCCCTACGCGGAGCGGGACTCGCTGCACGAGGCGGAGATGTGGGTCGCCGAGGGGCTTACCCACCGCTACCCCACCAAAGTTCTCGCCGAGCTGCTGTCCACCTGCCCGCAGTACTGCGGGCACTGCACCAGGATGGACCTCGTCGGCAACTCCACACCGCAGGTCGACAAGCTCAAGCTCGAGCTCAAACCGGCCGACCGGCAGGACGCCATCATCGACTACCTGCACGACACCCCGGGCGTGCGGGATGTCGTCGTCTCGGGTGGTGACGTCGCGAACGTGCCGTGGCACCAGCTGGAGAGCTTCCTGATGCGGCTGCTGGCCATCGAGTCGATCCGGGACATCCGGCTGGCCACCAAAGCCCTCGCGGGGCTGCCTCAGCACTGGCTCCAACCCAAGATCGTGGAAGGGCTCGAACGTGTGGCGCGCACCGCGGCACGGCGTGGTGTCAACCTCGCGATCCACACGCACGTCAACCACGCTCAGTCGCTGACGCCGCTCGTCGCGGAGGCCGCACGCACCGCCCTCGAGGTCGGCGTTCGTGATGTGCGCAACCAGGGGGTGCTGATGCGCGGCGTGAACGCCACCCCGGATGCGCTCCTCGACCTGTGCTTCGGCCTGCAGGACGAAGCGGGCATCCTGCCCTACTACTTCTACATGTGCGACATGATCCCCAACGCGGAGCACTGGCGGGTCTCCGTGGCGCAGGCACAGCACCTGCAGCACGCGATCATGGGCTACCTGCCCGGCTACGCCACGCCGCGCATCGTGTGCGACGTCCCCTACGTCGGCAAGCGCTGGGTGCACCAGCTCGCCGAGTACGACCGCGAGCTCGGGATCTCGTACTGGACGAAGAACTACCGCACGGGCATCGAGACGGACGACCCCGACGCGCTGACCCGCCGGTACCCCTACTACGACCCGATCGACACGCTGCCCGAGTCCGGCAGGCGTGCCTGGGAGCACGCGGCCGACTGAGCTCGGCCGTGTACCCCGGGTACCCCGTGCCCGGTGGTGCTCGCCGCCAACGGGGTCGTGCGCGCCACCGGGCACGTGACCCGCACCGTCACACAGCAGGTATACAACGCCGCCCGTACGATGCACGGTGATGCGGAGGTTCCCGACCCCACGGTTGCGTTGGTGGCACGCCGCGCTCGCGGTCGTGGCGGGTGCCGCGCTGGTGGTCGTACTGGTTGTCGTCGACTTCGCTCCCGACGAGCAGCCGGAACCGGGTCCCCCCGAGGACGCGCCCCGGACGCTGGTCAGCATCGGCGACAGCACCCTCTCCGGTGACGGCATCGGCGAGTACACGGAGGGCACCGACGGCCTCGACGGCAACTGGTGCCGCCGGTCACCGCTGGCGGAGATACACAGAACCGATGTCCCCGGCGTCGACGAGACCGTCAACCTGGCGTGCTCGGGTGCGACCACCGAGCACGTCCGGCTCGGTGACCGGCAGCGCTACGGCGAACCATCCCAGGCACAGCAGCTCACCGAGCTCGCGCGCACGAACCGCGTCGTCGGAGTCGTGGTCGCGATCGGCGCCAACGACGAGCCTCGCTTCTCGTCCCGGGTTCGTGACTGCATCCAGGCGTACTTCACCGAGTCGCCGTGCAACGAGTCACTCGCCCCGGAGTGGTCGGACATCGTGGCGGAGATGGTGCCCGATGTCGAGGCCGCGCTGTCCGATGTGCGTACGGCGCTGGCCGATGCGCACTACGATACGGACGACTACCAGCTCGTCCTGCAGTCCTACGCCCCGCCGATCGCTCCGGACATCCCCGCGGAGGTACGCAACCTCAATGGCTGTCCATTCCTGACACAGGACCTGGAGTGGCTGAGCTCCCAGGCCGTGACCGAGCTCAACGACGGGCTCCGTGCCGCGGCCGGCGAGGCGGGCGCGCGATTCCTCGACCTCTCCCGCGCCAGCGAGGGCCGTGAAGCCTGTACGGGCGGTGCGGATCCGAGCACCGAGTGGTTCACCCGGCTCACCGTGCGGTTCGACGACCTCGACGACGCCGACCGGGCCCGCCAGGCGATCCGCGAGTCGTTCCACCCGAACGCCGCCGGGCACCGCCAGTTCGGTGACTGCCTCACCCAGTTCCTGACCACCGACGCGCAGGAGGCGGCCTGCCTGGTCACCGAGGACGGCACGTTACGGGCGGCACCGGGCGTACCGGGTAGCTGACGACCGGCCCGGGTGCCGGGCGAGCCGGTCACGACGGCCGGAGCGGTGTCCGAACGGCTCAGATCGGAGCGGGGCGCCCTTCGAACGGTGTGGACAGCACCACAGTCGTCCGGGTCGATACGTTGGCGACCTCCCGGATCTGGCGCAGCAGCTCCTCAAGCGCGCGTGGCGAGGTCACCCGCACCAGGAGCACATAGGACTCGTCCCCCGCGACCGAGTAGCATGACTCGATCTCACGGATGTGCTCGAGGCGCTGCGGGTAGTCATCGGGGGCAGCGGGATCGGTCGGTGTCAGGGAGATCAGCGCGGTCAGCGGCAACCCGATCTGGTCCCCGTCCAGCTGAGCCGTGTAGCCCTTGATCAGCCCCCGCTCCTCGAGCCTGCGGACCCGCTGGTGAACGGCTGAGACCGACAGGCCGACCCGGGCGGCGAGATCGGTGAAGCTACACCGCCCGTCGGCGTTGAGCTCCCGCGCGATGGCCTTGTCCACCGGCTCGAGTGCCGAACTCACTCCCCGACCACCAACAGGTCACGCGGGCGCTTGTTCAGCGACTCGACGCCGTCGGAGGTGACGACCACGATGTCCTCGATCCGGGCGCCCCACCGTCCGTTGTGGTAGATACCCGGCTCGACACTGAACGTGACACCGGGCTCGAGAAGTAACTCGTTGCCTGCCATCACGAACGGCTCCTCGTGGACGTCGAGCCCGATACCGTGGCCGGTGCGGTGGATGAACTGGTCACCGTAGCCGGCCTCGGCGATCGGCTGCCGGGCCGCCGCATCGATGTCCTGCGCGGCGACACCGGGACGTACCGCTGCCACCGCGGCCTCCTGCGCCTGTTGCAGTACCCCGTACGCCGACCGCACGTCCGGTTCACGGGGCTCGCCCACCGCGTACGTCCGGGTACAGTCCGAGTAGTACCCGGACGCTATCGGTCCCCCGATATCGACCACGACGACGTCACCACGTTCGATCGTGCGGTCGGATACCTCGTGGTGCGGGCTGGCGCCGTTCGGCCCCGAGCCGACGATGATGAACTCCGCCCCGGTGTGTCCTTCCTCGATGATGGCCGCTTCCAGGTCGGCGGCGACCTCGGCCTCGGTGCGCCCGGCGCGCAGCATGCCGGGCACGCGCGCGTGGACACGGTCGATGGCCTCCGCGGCCGCGCGCAGCGCGTCGACCTCCGCCTGGTCCTTGCGCATGCGCAGGCTACGCAGCACGGTACCGGCCAGAACCTGCTCGGCGTCCGGGATCGCGTCCCGCAGCGCGAGCACGTGCCGTGCCGTCATCGCGTCGCTGACGGCTACCCGGCCCGGTTCGGCGGAGAGGCGGACCAGATCCGCGACGAGCTGGTACGGGTCCTCGCCGTCCCGCCAGGTCACCACCTTCAGCCCGAGCTCGTCAGCGGGGACCTCACCGTAGGCCGCATGCTCCAGCTTCGGCAGCACCAGCGAGGGCGCGGCATCTCCCGCGGGCACGATGAGCGTGGTGAGCCGCTCGTACGAGCCGCCTGCCACGCCGAGCAGGTATCGCAGATCCGCGCCTGGGGAGATCAGCAGCGCATCGGTGCCGGACTCGGCGGCGACCGCGCTCGCGCGCTCGATCCTGGCACGCAGGCTTTCCGGATCAGGTGCGACATGGTGCGGTGATGGACGCGACATGGCCCGAGCGTATCCGCTCGATCGCCACGCAGCACGAGGGAGGGACACGCACCGGTCGGTAGCCGGTCACACGGCCGCGGAGCCGGCGCGGCTCCCGGGTGGGTACTGGCTGTACCGCGTGTGATTCCCTGTGGCACGCTGCGGTACGTGACTGCTCCCCTCGTGCTCCTGGACACCGCGAGCCTGTACTTCCGCTCGTTCCACGCCCTGCCCGAGTCGCTTCGCGCGCACGACGGCACCCCGGTCAACGCCGTGCGGGGTTTCGCCGACACCCTCGCCCGGATCATCCTCGACCGGTCTCCCGGCAAGCTCGTGGCATGCCTCGACGCGGATTGGCGCCCGCAGTTCCGCGTCGACCTGCTGCCGAGCTACAAGGCGCACCGGGTGGACAGCGATGCCGGTGACACCGTCGAGGAGGTGCCGGACACGCTCGGCCCGCAGGTACCGATCATCCTCGAGCTCCTCGACGCGATGGGGATCTGCACCGCAGAGGCTGCCGGCTACGAGGCCGATGACGTCATCGGCACGCTCACCGCGCGGGAGACTGCCGCGCCGGTCGAGATCGTCACCGGGGACAGGGACCTCTTCCAGCTGGTGCGTTCCGCACCCACGCCCGCCACCGTGATCTACGTGGGACGGGGCTGGGCGAAGGCCGAGATCCTCGGGGAGCGGGAGCTCGCCGACAAGTACGCCTTGCCGTTCGACACCGCGGGCGCCGCCTACGCGGACATGTCCGTGCTGCGCGGTGACCCCTCGGACGGGTTGCCTGGAGTGCCCGGGATCGGGGAGAAGACGGCGGCCAAACTCATCGTCCAGTTCGGTTCGCTCGCCGAGCTGCTGCACGCGGCACGTGCCGGCGAGCCGAGCGTGCCCGCCAAGACCCGCGCGCGGCTGGCCGAGGCAGCCGACTACCTCACCGTCGCGCCGCGAGTCGTCGGCGTGGTACGCGATGCCCCCGTGCACCTGTCCGGGGACCAGGCCACCCCTGCCGCGCCCGCGGACCCGGCCCGCGTCGGGCGCCTCGCCGAGCAGTGGAACCTCGGCGGGTCGGCGGATCGCCTGCTTGACGCGGTACGTACCGTCTCGGCCCGGCCCTGACCGGCCCGGTCCTATTCCGGTCGGCCCACGGTGTAGGAGCCCTCGTCACTGGTGACCGTGATCGGCACGCTCCGTTCCGCACCGGAGATCACCGCGGTGCAGGTGAACGTGTTGCCCTTCGCCACAACCTGCTGCGGAGGGCAGGTCACGACATCGAGATCGTCGATCCCGTAGTCCTCGGCGAGCACGGTGTGCACGTCATCCTGCACGGCCGCGTCGTCGAACACCGGCGGCCGCCGTTCGGGTACGGACGTGACGTCCGGCACCTCGTATGCCGCCGAGGAGCGTGTCGACCGGGACTCCTCGCCCGGCCCCGACTCGCCTGGCGCACATGCCACCACGAGCAGCACCACCGGCACCAGCAGGAGCAGGCCGCCACGTACCGCCCCACCCGTCGACCGGTTCGGGAAGGGAAGGGGCACGCCAACCTCCTTGACACGCTGTCTCCGTCAGAAGCCCGTCCCGCACCAGGGCGGCACGGCCCCGGCGAACAAGCGGTCGGCCGGCTCCACGGCGGCCGGATCGATGACCTCCAGCCTGCCCACACCGGCAAGCGCGCTCGGACGCCATGTGCCAAGGTACAACATCGCCAGCGTGTCCACCTCCGCGCGCAGCTGCGCCGCCAGGTCCGTGCGCTCGACACCGGCAGCGGAGACCCGGTAGGTGCCCGAGTTGTCCGGCAACACCGGGTCGTGCACCGACAGCACGACGGCGGCGTCCGGACCGTAGGCCCGTGCCGCGAGCGCGGCCGGCACATCGACCAGGCGCAGCCACAGGTGATCGTGCATGCCGGTCGTGCGGCACGCCTGCGGGTCGTCGAGTAGTGCATCGACCGGCTCGTCGAGCGGTCGGTTCGACACCTCGACGCGGTCGACCAGATCGACCCCCAGCAGGAAGCGCCAGAGCTCGGCGAATGCCGAGTCCGAGCAGGCGAGCATGTCGTCGACGGACAGCACGCACGCGCCGTCTCCCCCGTCCCGGCCACGCTCCACGAGGTACATCGCGTAGCCCTCGACACCGTCGCGGCCGTGGTACACCACGCCCCGCGCCACGCCGCTCGACCGGCGGTAGAAACCTTCCCACCCGGCCCAGAGCTGCTCCGGCCTGCTGAGCATGCCCGGCCGCGCAGGTGCCAGCGACCGGTAGATTTCGGGAACCCGCCGCACCGCAGCGTCCATGTCGAGCAGCTCGACATCGCCGCCGGACGGTGCCTGCTCCCGAACCCGCGTGCCGTGCCGCCACACTCGCAACGAGCGTTCCACGGTGGCCACGCCGTAGCCGAACCTGCCGTATATCGCGCCCTCGCTGGCCAGCAGCCCCGCGAGGGGAACCCCGCGCTCGCGGAACGCGCCCAGCTGGGCATTCATCAGCTCGCGCAACACGCCGCGGCGGGTGCGGTGCGGCCGCACCCCGACCCCGGTCACCGCCGACGCGGGTACGGATCCGCCCCCGGGAACCGCCACCGACGCGTCGACCGACCTGGCCGTGCCGACCAGCTCGTCACCGTCGAAGGCACCCAGGCAGCGCCCGACCTGATGCGCCCGCTCGATGCGTTCCCGGTTCTCGTCGGCACCGCGCGGCGCGTGCAGAGCCTCGGCGAAGACCTCGTACGCGGCCAGATGCTCGGATCGGTCCAGGGTGCGGACCACTCGGTCTGTCATGCCGGGATCCTGCCGCACGCGGCCGCGACAGCGCCACGGAATTACTCCGGCGTGCCCACTTCGTAGTTGCCGTCCTCGCTGGTCACGGTGATATTCACGGAGCGGTCCTCGCCGTTGATCACCGCCGTGCAGTCGAACGAATGGTCCACCTCGACCTGCTGCCCGTCCGGGCAGGTCACGCTTTCCACGCCCTCGATCTGGTACTGCTCGGTGAGCACGTCCTGCACACCGCGCTCCATTTCCTCGTTGTCGAACACAGTGGACGTGAACCACCCGGGTGCGACGAAGCCGAGGAACGCGACGGTGCCGATCAGCAGTATCAGGATGAGTACACCGATCCACAGCGCCAGGCCGGACTTCGAACCCGAACCGCCGTCCCCGGCGCCACCGGGGAAGCCACCGTGCTGGCCCGGGTACCCGACCGGCGGTTGCTGGTAGCCGCCCTGCTGGTACGGGTCGTACGGAGGTTGCTGTTGCCCCCACTGAGGCTGGCCGGGCTGGGGCTGTCCCGGTTGGGGCTGCCCCCACTGCTCCTGGCCGGGCTGCGGGTAGCCGGGATGCTGCCCCGGGTACGGCTGGCCGGGCTGCTGTCCCCACTGGGGCTGGCCGGGCTGGGGCTGCTGGCCGGGCTGCGGGTAACCACCGGGAGGTTGCTGTTGCCCCCACTGCTCCTGGCCCGGCTGCGGGTAGCCGGGCTGCTGCCCCCACTGGCCCTGCGCCGGGAACCCGCCCGACGGCGGCCCCCCGTGCGCCTCGCCGCCGTAGGGTTGCTGCCCCCATTGCTGGGGGTCGTTGCCTCCGTACGGCGTGCTCATCGTTCGCCTCCGCAGAATCGCCGTCCAGTCGTCCTCTCGCGATCCAACCACAGCAGGTGGAGCCGCATCCCCAACGGGGTCCGGCGAGAACCGGTGGCACGGTACCGGCCCGCCCGGTGGCAGGCTACGTCGCTCCGGCAGCCACCACGCCCCTGCGAATCGCTCGCACGGCGTCCCCGGCCGCATTCCCGATCTCGTCGCTGTTGCCGAGCACGTCGCGAAGCTGTTCGAGCAGGTCGACGACCTGCCGGCACCAGCGCACGAAGTCACCTGCGGACAGTTCCTGTCCCGCCGACTCGGACGCTGTCATCACTTTCTCCAGCGACTCACCACGCGCCCAGCGATAGACGGGCCAGGCGAACCCCGCATCCGGCTCCCGGGTACGTTCCAGCTTGTGCCTGCGCTCGTCCTCGGCGAGCTCGGACCACACCCGCGTGGTGTGCTCCCACGCCTCGGCGACACCGCCGGATGGCACCTTGGGTTCCCCGGCACTGTCCCTGCGAGCCTCGTACACCAGGGTCGATACGACCGCAGCCAGCTCGGCCGGGCCGAGCCCGCGCCAGACATCGCGGCGGATGCACTCGGCGGTCAGCAGGTCCGATTCGCTGTAGATCCGGGCGAGCCGGTAGCCGTGCTCGGTGACCCGGGTGATGCGGCCATCTCCGGAACCGTCCCCGGACTCGCTGTCGGCGAGATAGCCCCGCTCCGTAAGCAGCGCACGGATCTTGTCGAACGACCGGGCCAGCGAGTGCGTACGCGCTGCTACCTTGCGCTCCAGCTTGTTGTTCTCCTGCTCGAGTCGTTCGTATCGCTCGACCCACCGCACGCGGGACTCCCGGTCGGCCAGCCCGTGCGCGGGATGCGCGCGTAGCTCGTCGCGCAGCCGGGACAGCTCCGGGTCGGAGTGCGCGTCCGTCTTGCCCCGCTTCTTGCCCGGCGGGGCGATGCCGGTGTTGCGCAGCGAGGAGGCGACGTCACGACGCACCCTCGGCGAGCGCACATCCACGTGTTTGGGCAGGCGGACGCGTCCGAGCGAGGACACCGGACTCGGGAAGTCCGCGACCGACAGCGGCCCCGACCAGCGATCCTCGGTCACCACGACCGGCCGGGGCTCACGCGCCGGATCGGTTCCCGGATCGATCACGACGGCCAGCCCGGCGCGCTTGCCGTTGGGGATCGAGATCACGTCGCCTTTGCGGAGCCGCTCCAGCGAGTCGGCGACCTCGTCCTGTCGAGCGTACTTGCGCTTCCTGGCAAGCGTTTTCTCCCGATCGGAGATCTTCCTGCGCAGCTCGACGTATTCGCGCAGCTGCGCGAAGTCCTCCCCCGCTGCCTCCGCGTACCCGGTGAGGGCTTCGTTGTTCCTGTCGATCTTGCGAGAGAGCCCCACCACGGAACGGTCGGCCTGGAACTGCGCGAAGGACTGTTCGAGCAGCTCGCGCGCTTGCTCGACGCCGACCTGCCCCACGAGGTTGACGGCCATGTTGTAGCCGGGGCGGAACGAGGAGTGCAACGGGTAGGTCCGGGTCGAGGCCAGGCCCGCCACGTGCTTCGGGTCGACCCCCGGCTGCCACAGCACGACCGCGTAGCCCTCGACGTCGATCCCACGCCGCCCGGCACGGCCCGTCAGCTGCGTGTACTCGCCCGGCGTGAGATCCACGTGCGCTTCACCGTTGTACTTGACCAGGCGTTCCAGCACGACGGTGCGCGCGGGCATGTTGATCCCCAGTGCCAGGGTCTCCGTCGCGAAGACCACCTTGACCAGGCCGCGCACGAACAGCTCCTCGACGGTCTCCTTGAAGGCGGGGAGCAGCCCGGCGTGATGTGCCGCGATACCGCGCTCCAGCGCATCGCGCCACTCCCAGTAGCCCAGCACGCCCAGGTCGCGCTCCGGAAGGTCCGCCGTCCGCGCGTCCACGATCGCGCGCACCTGCTCGACCTCCTCCGGCCCGTTGAGCCGGGCATCGGCGCGCGCGCACTGCTCGACGGCGGCGTCGCAGCCGGCCCGGGAGAAGATGAACACGATTGCAGGGAGCAGCCCTTCGGTGTCGAGCCGCTGGATCACATCCATCCGTGACGGGGGCCGGAACTTCGGCCCCCGCCCGCCACGCGGCGGCGGGCCCTTGCCCCGTCCCCGATGGTTGCGCTGCCCGCGCTGCCCGCGAAGCCCCGCCGGACCGAGCGCCGCCCGGGCCTCCTCGGTGCGCTTGACGAGCGTCGGGTTGATCCGGGCCCGCCCCTCGCCGTCCGCGGCGAAGAGGTCGAACATCTGCTTGCCCACCATCATGTGCTGCCACAGCGGCACGGGCCGGTGCTCGTCGACCACGACAGCGGTGTCCCCCCGCACCTCGACCAGCCACTCACCGAACTCCTCGGCGTTGCTCACGGTCGCCGACAGCCCGGCGACGCGAACGTGTTCGGGCAGGTGCAGGATCACCTCCTCCCACACCGCTCCGCGGAAACGGTCGGCAAGGTAATGGATCTCGTCCATCACCACGTAGCTGAGCTCGTTGATCGCCGAGGAGCCCGCGTACAGCATGTTCCGCAGCACCTCGGTGGTCATCACCACGACAGGCGCCGTGGAGTTGATCGCGGTGTCCCCGGTCAGCAGGCCTACCGAGCCTTCCCCGTACCGCGCGGTGAGATCGGCGTACTTCTGGTTCGACAGCGCCTTGATCGGCGTGGTGTAGAAGCACCGGCGTCCCTCGGCGAGCGCGAGGTGCACGGCGAACTCGCCGACGACCGTCTTGCCCGCGCCGGTCGGGGCGCAGACCAGCACGCCGTGGCCGTCCTCGAGAGCCTCGCAGCCACGGCGCTGGAAATCGTCGAACTCGAACGCCATCTGCGCGGCGAACTCGGTGAGCTGCGGATACGAAGCCCGGCGCTTGGCGGCCACGTAGGCCTCCGCCGGGGAGAGATCTAGGCGTTCAGCCACGCACCCAGGGTTGCACACCTGGGACCGTGTCCGCAGTCGGATTCGCGTCGCGTCGTCATGTCACGTCATCGGTGCGCCCGCCGGAGGAGGAGTCCGGGCCCGGCTGCTCGGCCGGGTCCTCTCCCGCGCTGCTGGTCGGGGTGTAGGTGAACGGGGCGGCCTCGTCGTCGGACAGGCCGTCGAAACCTTCGGCCACCCGTTGCCGTTCCAGCTTGCGGTCGTGCATCCGGGCGAGCTGGATGGCGAGCTCGAACAGGCCGGTCAACGCGCAGGCCAAGGCGATCATGGAGAACGGGTCGGTCGGAGTCACGAAGGCGGCGAAGACGAACAGCGCGGCGATGATCCCGCGCCGCCAGCGTTTGAGCTGCTCGTACTGCACGACGCCGACCTTGTTGAGCATCACGATCAGCAGCGGCAGCTCGAAACTGATCCCGAAGATGACCAGTAGCGCGAGGATGAAGGAGATGTACTCCTGGCCGCGCAAGGCCGTCATGAAGGTGTCGCCACCGAACCCGACGAGTACGCCGAGCGCGAGGGGAACGATGACGAGGGCGAGCGCGGCACCGAGCGCGAACAGCAGCGACGCCACGCATACGAAGACTCGCGCGTACTTGCGCTCCCATTGGTACAGGCCGGGCGCGAGGAACGCCCAGATCTGGTACAGCCACAGTGGTGCGGTCAGCACCATACCGGCGGCGATGCCGACCTTCAACTGGATCATGAAGGCTTCGAAGGGCGCCGTCTGTAGCAGCTGACACCCGTCACCGGTGTCCAGGCGGGCTTCCTCGGGAATGTCGCAGTACGGGCCCTTGATGACGTCACCAAGAGCGGGGAGGGGGCCGACACTCATGCCGAACCACGCGAACCCGATCGCGCCACCGGCCACGACCACCAGCAGCGCGTAGAGCAGCCGCCTGCGGAAGTCGTACACGTGTTCGATGAGGGTCATCGACCCGTCGGGGTTGTAGCGACGGCTCCGGCGCCGCCGCGCGTCCCGGCGCGTCGTCCGTTTGGACGTGGCGTCAGCGCTCATGACCCGCCCAACTCAGCCACGGTGTCTCTCCGATACACATACGTCACTCGCGTCGTTCACCCGGCCCCGGCTGCACGCCGCCTGCGATGCCCGCTCGCCAGGCACACGCCACCGCGCGAGCGACCGTTACACGACGCGTACGCGGCCGGCGTCCGCCGTTGCCGGAGGATCGATCCGCCGGGTCGTCAGCTCGCGTTCCGGTGTGGTTCGTCGGCGTTGCCCTTCATCTCGTTCAGCTGACGCTGCAGGTCCGCGATCTGCTCGTCCGCCGAGGCGTCCTCCGACTTGTCGGTGCGCGTCGCGGAGGCTTGCGTGGTGGGAAGCTGCCGCATATCCGGGTCCGATGACGACGCCGCCGATGCCGGCTCCGAGGACGTCTCGGCCGTCGAGTCCGCACCGTCTTCCTCGCGGAGTCCCTTGGTCTCGGCCTTGAAGATCTTCATCGACCTGCCGAGGGAGCGGGCAGCGTCCGGGAGCTTCTTCGCGCCGAACAACAGGACGAGCACGACGACGAGGATAGCGAGCTGCCACGGTGAAAAAGGTCCCATCGTGGCCTCCTTTCTTGCCTTGCGGCCATTCTACTGTTCCTCGATCCAGCTAACTGGATAGCAGGAAAAGGATCAACCCGAACGAGCACCGAACCGTTCCCGAAACCCGACACGCACGCCGGCGGCCCGCGCACGCAGTAACCGGACGTGTCCGGTGAGACTCGCGAGAACCAGCCGCGACGTCGTGCGGTACATGCGCAACGAGCGATACGTACGCACCGACAGCGCCAGCAGCGCCGTGAGGGCGCCGAGAAGCACGACGCCGAGGATGGTGAACACAGTGACCTCGCCCACGCCGATACTGTACTCCCCGCTCCCTCATTCCCGGGTTACCGGCAGGTGTCCGGCGCGCTGCAGTGCCTCGACCGCACGGGAACGGACCCGTTCGGCCAGCTCGACCGGATCCTCGACGGTGACATCCCCGCCGAGACCGAGCAGGAGCCGCACCATCCAGTCCTCGTCGCCGTAGCGCATGCGGACGCGCAGCCTGCCGCCGGTCAGCTCGCCGAGCTCCTCGCAGGAGTAGTACTCCGCCATCCATCGCGTTTCCGGAGCCAGCACCAGGACGGCCTCGCTGTGCTCGGGCCGGGGCGGGAACAAACCATCGGAGACGTCCATCGGCTCCGCGTCGGGCGGGGCACTGGCCCGCTCGTCGAGCACCTCCAGCATGTCGATGCGGTCGAGCCGGAACATACGCACCCCCTCCGCGCGCCTGCACCAGGCCTCGAGGTACCCGTGCCCGTCGACGATGAGCATCCGCATCGGGTCGGTGACCCGCTCGGTGATCTGGTCCGTCGACGCCGTGTAGTACCGCATCCGGAGCGCGCGTGCCCTGGTCAGCGCGTCCTGGACCGCTCGCCGGGTCGACGCGGTCGGGTCGGACTCGCGTACGCCCGGATCGATCACCACCCCGTCCGGTCGCGCCTCCCCGCTCGCCGACTCGATCTTGGCGATCGCCCTGCGGACCGCGTCGGCGTCCAGCACTCCTGGCGTCTCGGCCAGTGCCCGCAGCGCGACCAGCAGCGCGGTGGCCTCCCTCCCGGTCAGCCGCAGCGGCCGCCGCATCCCGGCATCGAAGGTGACCGTCACGGTGTCGGCGTCGAAGGACAGGTCGATCAGGTCGCCCGGGCCGTAACCGGGCAGCCCGCACATCCACAGCAGCTCGAGATCCTTGCGCAGCTGCTGGGGGGTGACGTCGAAGTCCGCTGCCGCATCGTCGATCCTGATACCCGGACGCGCCAGCAAGTACGGCACAAGCGCGAGCAACCGCGGCAACCGCTGCGCGACCGCCTTCATGCCCGGATCCCTTCCCTGGCGATGGCATCCAGCCGCTCGTGGACGGTCTTGGCGAGCACGTCGGGATCGAGCACCACGGCATCGGGGCCGTAACCGGCGATCCACCGGGCAGCGCTCTCCATGCAGTACAGCTCGATCTCCACCTCCTCGCCGGGCTCTCCACCCAGCGCACGCCTGCCGATGACGGTGGCCTTCCGCCGGATACCGGCCGCCTTGCCCTCGGCCAGCCACAGGCGGGCGGTACTCACCTGCCCCCCGTCGTCGTCCGGGTTACCCGCGACCAGCCCCAGCAGATCCACCCCGTGCGGTGCTTCCACGTCCCCGGGCCTGCCGATCAGACGGACCTCCCCGATGACACGCGAGAGCCGGAAGCACCGTGTGGCCTGCCGGTCCCGATCGTGCCCGACCGTGTACCAGCGCCCTCGCCAGGACACGACGCCCCACGGTTCGAGCGTCCGCGTCCTGCGCTCGGCGGAGTCGCCGCGCCGGTAGTCGAACCGGACGGGCCTACCCTGCTGCACCGCCGTGAGCATGGGGGTGAAGGCGCGTTCGGTGCGTACCCGGGGCTGCACGATCCCGGAGCCGGAGGTGTCCACCTCCACCCCCGCGGCGCGCAGCTTGACGAGCGCGCTGTCGGCGGGCCCGGTCAGCTCCGGCGAGTCCCAGAGCCGGACGGCCAGGCCGACGGCGGCGGCCTCGTCCGCGGCGAGATCGATGTCCCCGAGCTCGTAGTCCCTGCGTGCGATGCGGTAGCCGTCGGTACTGTCGAACACCGAGCTACGGCCGGTCTCCAACGGCACACCCAGCTCGCGCAGCTCGACCTTGTCCCGCTCGAACATGCGGAAGAAGGCCTCGTCGCTGGTCGCGCCCGCGTAGCCGGGCACAGTCGCCCTGATCCGCTCGGCTGTGAGGTACTGTCGCGTGGACAGCAACGCGAGTACCAGGTTGACCAGACGTTCGGCACGTGCGGTTGACACGCCCCGAGCCTAACGCCAACACCTGGTCACGCGCGGCAGGATCGGGCCAGTCGTATGGACTTTCCGCGCGGCAACCACCACAGGCACGCCGGCGGCGCCGTCACTCCCGCAACGAGGTGGGAGCCGGATGTCACGTTCGGCGCCTACTTGGGCGCCCGGTGTCACATTCGGCTCCCACCCCGCCGGAGTCAGAGGCTCGCGATCAGGCGGTCGACACGCTCGTCGACACTGCGGAACGGGTCCTTGCACAGCACGGTGCGCTGCGCCTGGTCGTTGAGCTTGAGATGCACCCAGTCGACCGTGAAGTCGCGCTGCGCGGCCTGCGCCGCGGCGATGAAGTCTCCCCGCAGCTTGGCCCTGGTCGTCTGTGGCGGCGTGTCCTTGGCCAGCTCGATCTCACCGTCATCGGTGACCCGTTTGACCAGCCCCTTGCGCTGCAGCACATCGAAGATGCCCCGGCCGCGACGGATGTCGTGGTAGGCCAGGTCGAGCTGAGCGACGCGCGGGTTGGACAGGTCCAGGCCGCGCTTGGCCCGGTAGCTCTCCACGAAGCGGTACTTGATGGCCCAGTCGATCTCCGTGTCGATCTTGCTGTAGTCCTGCTGCTCCACGGCTTCCAGCGCCCGCCCCCACAGCTCGACGATCCGCTTGGTCGTGGGGTCGGCCCCGTGTGTATCGACGAACTGCACGGCACGCCTGTGGTACTCGTGCTGGATCTCCAGAGCCGAGGCCTCCCGGCCACCCGCGAGACGCACCTTGCGCCTGCCCGTCATGTCGTGGCTGATCTCGCGGATCGCCCGGATCGGGTTGTCCAGCGTGAAGTCCTTGAACTGCACGCCCTCTTCGATCATCTGCAGTACCAGGTTGGCGGCGCCGACCTTGAGCAGCGTGGTCGGCTCCGCCATGTTCGAGTCCCCGACGATCACGTGCAGCCGCCGGTAGCGTTCCGCGTCGGCGTGCGGTTCGTCCCGGGTATTGATGATCGGCCGGGATCGCGTGGTGGCGCTCGATACCCCTTCCCAGATGTGCTCGGCCCGCTGGGACAGGCAGTACACCGCTCCCCGCGGCGTCTGCAGCACCTTGCCCGCACCGCACACGAGCTGCCGGCTGACCAGGAACGGAAGGAAGACATCGGCGATGCGGGAGAACTCGCCGGACCGGCCGACCAGGTAGTTCTCGTGGCACCCGTAGGAGTTGCCCGCCGAGTCGGTGTTGTTCTTGAACAGGAAGATGTCACCGCCGATGCCCTCATCGGCCAGCCGCCGCTCCGCGTCGACGAGCAGATCCTCGAGAATGCGCTCGCCTGCCTTCTCGTGCGTGATCAGCTGCGTCAGGTCGTCACACTCCGCCGTGGCGTACTCCGGGTGCGACCCCACGTCCAGATACAGGCGCGAGCCGTTGGACAGGAAGACGTTCGACGACCGCCCCCACGATACGACCCGGCGGAACAGGTAGCGGGCGACCTCGTCAGGGGACAGCCTGCGCTGCCCGTGGAACGTGCAGGTGACCCCGAACTCGGTCTCGATGCCAAAGATCCGGCGTTCCATCACGCACACCTGGTTCGTCGACGACCGTGTTCCGTGTTACCGCCTGCGTCGCGGGCCATCGGTGCGTGCCGACCGCTCATCGACCTGCCCCCTCGTCGCCGCTGTCCGACTCGGCCCCGCCCTCGGGCTCGTTCTCCTCGGATCCGGCCGAGGTATCCGTGCCGTCCTGGGAATCGTCGCCTGCCCCGTTGCCCTTACCGGACCCCGCGTCAGGCATCAAGGCGGTCAGCGCCGCACCGGTGATGCGCCGGAACGCCCTCCGCGGCCGCGCGCGCTCGAGGACCGCGACCTCCAGCTTGCCCAGCTCGCTGCTGGACCCGTTGCTCGTCGCGGCGCTGAGCACCGTCACGGCAAGGCGCACCGCGTCCTCCAGCGAGCAACCCGCCTCGTAGCGGTCGTTGAGCTTGCTGACGATGGGCTCCGTCTGGCCTCCCATCACCAGGTACTTCGGCTCGTGCACGATCGAGCCGTCGTAGGTCAGCCGGTAGAGCTGGTCCTCCTCCGGCATGGTGCCGACCTCGGCCACGGCCAACTCCACCTCGAACGGCTTGACCTGCTCGGTGAAGATCGACCCCAGGGTCTGTGCGTAGACGTTCGCCAGCTGGCGTGCCGAGACATCCCGCCGGTCATAGGAGTAACCCCACAGGTCGGCATGCTTGATGCCGGCCCGGCGCAAGCTCTCGTACTCGCTGTAGCGACCGGCAGCGGCGAACCCGATCCGGTCGTAGATCTCGGAAACCTTGTGCAGTGTCGGTGACGGGTTCTCCGCCACGAACAGCACGCCGTCGGCGTACTTCAGCGCCACTACGCTGCGACCGCGCGATATGCCCTTGCGGGCATACTCCGACTTGTCGCGCATGAGCTGTTCGGGGGATGCGTACAGCGGCATCGTCACGGTGATCGATCTCCACTCTTCTCAGCAGGTTGCTGGTCGCACTCCTGGCCTGCGTACGAATGCCGTTCCGGACGTCCGGCGTCAGCCCGTCCCGCCCTCGGCGCGGGTGCGGGCAGCGACGACCTCCTCGGCGACGGATGCCGCGCGGTCGTCCGACAGCCGGGTGGCGCCATCGGCCGTGATGGTCACCACGCTGGGGAAGATACGCCGGACGAGGTCGGGCCCGCCGGTGGCGGTGTCGTCGTCGGCCGCGTCGAACAGTGCCTCGATCGCAACCCGGATGGCCTGGTCCTCGCCGGCATCGGGGTCGTAGAGCTTCTTCAACGAGGACTTGGCGAACAGCGACCCGGAACCGATCGCGTGGTAACCGGCGGTTTCCTCGAACCGGCCTCCCGTGGCGTCGAACGAGACGATACGTCCCGCTTTGTCCGGTTCGGTCGCTTCGATGTCGTACCCGGCGAACAGCGGAATGACGGCGAGGCCTGCCATGGCCACGTCGAGGTTGCCGCGCACCATCGTGGCCAGCTTGTTCGTCTTGCCGTCCAGCGACAGCGCGATCCCTTCGATCTTCTCGTAGTGCTCCAGCTCGACCGCGTACAGCCGGACGAGCTCCAGGGCGATACCGGCCGTACCGGCGATACCGACTGCCGAGTGCTCGTCGGTGACGAACACCTTCTCCAGGTCACGAGAGGCGATCACGTTTCCGGTCGTGGCCCGGCGGTCGCCCGCGATGAGGACGCCACCGGAGAATGTCATCGCGACGATCGTGGTGCCGTGCGGTGCGTTCAGCTCCGACGCGGAGCCGTTCGATCGGCTGTGTGGCAGTAGGTCAGGTGCTTGGTTGCGAAGGAAATCGGTGAAGGACGAGGACTCCATTGACAAGTAACCCGATGGCAGAGCCCCGCGGTTGTGCGCGGGCGACGTGTTGTCCATACGTTCTCGCGGTTCCCATCTCTCTGACGTGACGTGCGCTGGAACGGAGCGTACGCGGGCGAGTGCGCGACACCCGGCGAGGCGGGCACGACCCGGCCACGTAACACGCGGTGACCTGCTACTGACCGCCCTTCTGCACGTAGGCGCGCACGAAGTCCTCCGCGTTCTCCTCGAGTACGTCGTCGATCTCGTCCAGGATCGTGTCGACGTCCTCGTTCATCTCCTGCCGGCGTTCCTGACCCGCGGGGCCACCCTCCTCGTTCTCCTCCTCGGAATCGCCACCGCCGTGCCGTTCGATCTTCTCCTGAGCCATGTCGCCTCCTGATCAACGGTGCTCATGTCCAGGCTACCTAGTATTCGGGCCATACGGGGTTCTCGTTCGTACAACGAATGCCCCGGCGCGCCCGCTCGTCAGCCGGTCAGTTCCGCCACGAGCTGCTCAGCGGTCTCGGCCTCGTCGAGCAGCTGCCCGACATGCGCTTTCGTGCCCCGCAACGGCTCGAGCGTGGGGATACGGACGAGCGACTCCTTGCCGACGTCGAAGATGACGGAGTCCCAGGAGGCGGCCGCGATCGAGGCCGCGTACTTCTCGAGTGCCCGCCCCCGGAAGTACGCCCTGGTGTCCTCCGGCGGCGCGGTCATCGCCGCGTGCACCTCGTCCTCGCCGACCATCCGCCGCATCGAGCCGCGCGTGACCAACCTGTTGTACAGGCCCTTGTCCAGGCGCACATCCGAGTACTGCAGGTCGATCATGTGCAGCCGCGGCGCGGCCCACCCGAGCGCGTCCCGTACCCGGTAGTTCTCCAGCAGCAGCAGCTTCGCGGGCCAGTCCAGCAGGTCGGCGCACTCGGAGGGGTCCCGGGCCAGCTTGTCGAGGATCTCGCCCCACAGCGACAGCACGTCGTCCCGTGTCTCGTCGCGCTCGCGCTCGGCGAAGGCCAGGGCCCGCTCGTGATAGGCGTACTGCAGGTCCAGCCCGGAGAACATCCGCCCGTCCGCCAGCTCCACCTTCGCCCTCAGTGTGGGGTCGTGGCTGATCTGGCGCACCGCACGGACCGGGTCGTGCAGCTTCAGGTCCTCGAACGTGATGCCGGCTTCGACCATGTCCAGGACGAGTGCCGTACTGCCCAGCTTGAGGTAGGTGGCGTACTCGGCGAGGTTCGCGTCCCCGATGATCACGTGCAGCCTGCGGTACTTGTCCGCGTCCGCGTGCGGTTCGTCGCGGGTGTTGATGATGCCGCGTTTGAGGGTGGTCTCCAGGCCGACCTCGACCTCGATGTAGTCCGCACGCTGGGAGAGCTGGAAACCTTCTTCCTCGCCCTGCTGCCCGATGCCTACCCGGCCCGACCCCGTGATGACCTGGCGGGAGACGAAGAACGGTGTCAGCCCCGTGATGACCGAGGTGAACGGGGTGTTGCGGGCCATAAGGTAGTTCTCGTGCGTGCCGTAGCTGGCGCCCTTGCCGTCCACGTTGTTCTTGTACAGCTGCAGCTGGGGCTGACCAGGGACCGTCGCAGCCTTCATCGCGGCCTGCTCCATCACCCGCTCACCGGCCTTGTCCCAGACCACGGCGTCCCGCGGGTTGGTGACCTCGGGAGCGGAGTACTCCGGATGGGCGTGGTCGACGTACAGGCGCGCCCCGTTGGTGAGGATCACGTTGGCCGCCCCCAGATCCTCGACATCGGGGTCCTGCGGCGGTCCGCCCTGCCCGCTGAGGTCGAACCCACGCGCGTCCCTGAGCGGGGACTCCACCTCGTAGTCCCACCGTGCCCGGCGCGCCCGCGGGATGTCCGCTGCCGCCGCGTACGCGAGCACGACCTGTGTGGATGTCAGTACTGGATTCGCCGTGGGGTCACCCGGCACCGCGATGCCGTACTCCACCTCGGTTCCCATGATCCGCCGCATGACTCCAGCCTACGGGTAACCGGCCTATGGCCGTTCCAGGGCGTCGGCGGCGATCGGCGCGAGCCGCTCGATGGCTTCCTCGGCGCGCGGCGCCCACCGTGCGGTGACCCGTACCACCGAGAAGACCTGCTCGTGCTGCAGAAGGGCCGTACACGTGGAGTCCTCCTGCTCGACGTGCACGCACAGGGCGGTGTGCTCGTCGATACCCGTTACGTCGACGTCCAGTGGCTCGCCAGGGCAGTCGAGGGCCGCGAGGACGGAGCCGGAGTCCGCGGGCAGCGCGGTGACATAGTGATCCAGATGTGAACCGGTGGGGTACTCCCAGGCGGCGGCGTGGTAGGAGTCCGTAACCTCATCGCTGTCCGTATCGCCGCTGTCCCCCTCGCCGTCCGAGGCATCGCCCCCGCCACCGTCCAGGACCTCGGCCAGGCAGCCCTCTGGCGTGCCGGGACCGGACTCCCGACGTTGCACCCCTTCATCGGCGACATCGCCGTCCCACATCAGCGCGGCGCCCGCCGTGCGCTGGGCCTGGGCATCGACGGTACTGGCAGGCTCGTCGTCGGTTCCGGGACCGTCGGCCTGGCCTGCCTGCTCGGCCCGCTCGGTCGAGCCGTCCCGGTCGTCGTAGTAGGTGTCCAGGTCATTGGGGCGGTCCGCACACGCGGAGAGCACCGCGACGAGCGCGACCCCGACCATCGCCGTTATCGGCCCGTGACGCACCGTCCAACCCTTTCCTCATGATCCGGGGCACTCCCGCGCCGTGTTCCCACGCACCGGAGTCGGGCAAGAATCCAACATAATGGACGCGCCGCCGTGTCGCGCTACCGCCCCGGGCGCTTCCGCCCCGCGATGCCGTGCCCAGTGATTACCCGCCCATCACCTGCGGCGGCGTGCCGAGCGGGCACTCCAGCGCCGCACCCGTCCGGGAAGGTCGGGTCAGCTCCAGGCCAGCAGGCCGCGGTGCTTCCAGTACGCGTGCGCGTCCTCGGCCTGCTCGTGCAGCGCGGTGAGCTCCGCGCCGTCGAGCGTCACATCGGCGGCCGCCAGATTGGATTCCAGCTGGCCCGCGCTCGCGGGGCCGAGCAGCACCGTGTCCGCCCACGGCTGGGCACACACCGCGGCCAGCGCGACAGCGTCCGGTCCCACCCGGTGTTCCACGGCCAACCGGGTCACCGGTGCGGGCGGGTGCACCACAAGACGCCCGTTCGCCAGCGGCTCCTTGACCAGCACGTGACATCCCGCGGCGTGGGCCTCGGCAAGAGCCGCTCCCGCGGACGGCTCGAGGACGTTCCAGGTGGACTGCACAGCCGTGAACACCCGCTCCCCGTCCACCTCAAGGTCCAGCGCAGCCCGGATCACATCGGCCTGTGCGGCACCGGAGGTGGAGAACCCCACCCGCACCCCGCTCGCTGCCAGGTCGGCGAGTGCCCGCAGCAGGGGCCGGTCGGTGAACAGCGGGCTGTCCACCGTCAGCGAATGCACCTGGTAGAGCGCGATGGCGTCGCCGAGCGCCTCGCGACTCTCCAGCCACTGTGTGGTCAGTCGCGCCAGCGAGTGTTCCTTGACCTCATGCACCTCGGCGTCGGTACGCCACCCGCCGACATAGGCGTAGCCCCACTTGCTGGAGACGGTCAGGTCCGGGTACCCACGCAGGGCCATCCACTCGCCGAGGAACTCCTCCGCCCTTCCGTAGGAGCGCGCCACATCGATCCAGCGCACCCCCGCCGCGTAGGCGGTGTCCAGCACCGAGGCCGTCACCGCGCGCATCGCCTCGACACTCCGCTCGGCCGGCAGCTCCTGTGCCCGGCCCAGGTTGATGTACGCGGGCCTGCCGACCGCGGCCAGCCCCAGGCCGAACCGGGTCACCTCCGCCATCGTCCCGCCATGCGCCGGCTTCCGTGCCACCCGCGTGCCCGAACGGGCACCCCGCCTGCCGCAGGAGCCGCGCCCCTTGGCCGGAGCCCGTGAGGGGCCCGTGCCGAACGACGTGACCGCCAGGGACCGACACAGCGGCGGGCGGCGCCGGGACAGGTTCCCGGCGCCGCCCGCGCGGTCGGTTGCCGTACAGCCCTCAGAGGTACTGCCCGGTGTTCGTCGCGGTGTCGATCGCCCGACCCGAGTCCTGGTTCTTCCCGGTGACCAGCGTGCGGATGTAGACGATCCGCTCGCCCTTCTTCCCCGAGATACGCGCCCAGTCGTCGGGGTTCGTGGTGTTGGGCAGGTCCTCGTTCTCCGCGAACTCGTCCACGATCGCGTCCAGCAGGTGCTGCACCCGCAGCCCCGGCTTCTTGGTCTCCAGCACCGACTTGATCGCGGCCTTCTTCGCCCGGTCCACGATGTTCTCGATCATGGCGCCGGAGTTGAAGTCCCGGAAGTACAGCACCTCCTTGTCACCGTTGGCGTAGGTGACCTCGAGGAAGCGGTTCTCGTCGCTTTCCTCGTACATCCGTTCGACGGTGTGCTGGACCATCGCCTCGATGGTCGAGCTTTCGTCGCCGCCGAACTCGGCCAGGTCCTCGGCGTGAATCGGCAGGTCGGAAGTGAGGTACTTGGAGAAGATGTCCTTGGCCGCCTCGGCGTCCGGACGCTCGATCTTGATCTTGACGTCCAGCCTGCCCGGCCGCAGGATCGCCGGATCGATCATGTCCTCGCGGTTCGAGGCACCGATCACGATCACGTTCTCCAGGCCCTCGACACCATCGATCTCGGAGAGCAGCTGGGGCACGATCGTGGTCTCGACGTCCGAGGACACGCCGCTTCCCCGGGTACGGAAGATCGAGTCCATCTCGTCGAAGAACACGATCACCGGGGTACCTTCCGACGCCTTCTCCCGCGCGCGCTGGAAGATCAGCCGGATGTGCCGCTCGGTCTCACCGACGAACTTGTTCAGCAGCTCCGGTCCCTTGATGTTGAGGAAGTACGACTTGGCGTCGCTGAGCCCCTCGTCGCCCCGTCCTGCGGCGACCTGCTTCGCAAGGGAGTTCGCCACGGCCTTGGCGATGAGTGTCTTGCCGCAACCGGGTGGCCCGTACAGCAGCACACCCTTCGGCGGGTGCAGCTGGTACTGGTGATACAGGTCCGCATGCAGGAACGGCAGCTCGACCGCGTCCCGGATCTGTTCGATCTGCCGGTAGAGCCCGCCGATGTCCTCGTAGCGCACATCGGGGACCTCCTCCAGCACGAGGTCCTCGACCTCGGCCTTCGGCACCCGCTCGTACGCGAAACCGGCCTTGCTGTCCACGAGCAGCGAGTCGCCCGACTTGAGCTCCTGGTCGGCGAGCGGGTCGGCGAGGAAAACGACCCGCTCCTCGTCGGTATGCCCGACGACGAGTGCCCGCGCGCACTGGTCCTCGCTCGGCGCGGCGAGCACCTCGCGCAACCCGCACACCTCGCCGGTGCGCTCGAACTCACCGGCCTCCACCACGGTCAACGCCTCGTTGAGCCGCAGCGCCTGACCACGACGCAGGTTCTCGACATCGACGTTCGGCGAGACCGAGACACGCATCTTCCGTCCCGAGGTGAACACGTCGACCGTCTTGTCCTCGTAGGCGCCGAGGAACACGCCGTAACCGCTCGGCGGCTGAGCGAGCCGGTCGACCTCTTCCCGCAGGGCAAGCAACTGCGAGCGCGCGTCACGCAACGTCTCGACGAGCTTGTTGTTGCGTTCGGTCAGCTGGTTGATCCGCTCCGACGCCTCCGCGAGGCGCTGCTCGAGCACCCTGTCACTCTGCGCCGAACCGGCGGCCCTACGCCGCAGGAGAGCCACTTCCTCCTCGAGAAAGCGAATCTGCCGCGCCTGCTCCTCGGCGAGCTCGCTGTCAGTGGCGGCGTCCCTCGTCGTGCCGCTGGTATCAGTCGGCTCGGCGTCGTCCTGCCGGCTACCGGGGTGGTCGTTCTGCATGCGGCACCTCCTCGGACGTATTTCCCTCAACGGTACCGGTGATCTTCCGCAATCAAAGCCCTTTCTGTATTACAGAATCGACGCGTCGCCTCCCAAACACAGCGGGCGCGTTGACGCAATGCTCCGATTTCGTGTACCAGGGGTCGAGTATCCGGCTACCCGGAGTTGATCTCGCGCAAACCTCGGACATCGCTGGCCGAGCATGAATAGTCCCTCCGGCTGACAGGATTGTCGAGCAGATCCCGTGACTCCACCGACAAGGCCACGGAGAGTGTGGCACGCTCCACACACACCGAACCGGATAACGACTTCGCGTAGGATGCCGTACCGCGTGCCACACCGGCGTCAGCGGCGCGTGCCGGACGGACACCCGGATCCTTGTCAATACGCCATGAAGGGATCTCCATGACGCAGCCTCCGCGACAGCCGGGACAGAACGGGCCGCAGGACCCGTACGGACCCCAGCCGGGGGGTGGCTTTCCCGGCGGTCAACCTCCACACCCTCCAGGATACGGACAGCAGCCGGGTGCTCCCCCGCACGGCTTCCCGGAGCACGGCCGGTCCGGCCGTGACTATCCGCACCATCAGCCGCCGCCGGGGCCCGATCCCACAAGGCAGTACACCCAGCCGGGGGCATACCCGGCGGATCCGGCCGGTGCCTACGGGCAGCCGCAGGATCCCTACCGCGGCGGCTACGGCCCGCCGGGACCGCCGGGACCGCCCGGCCCTGGCGGCCCCGGCGGCGGCTTCGACGAGTTCGACGAGGCGGACCGCAGGCGGCGGAAGCGAGGGATCCTCATCGGTGTCGCCGTGGCGGCAGCGCTGCTGGTAGCCGCCGGGATCGTGGCACTGATCCTGATAGCCGGCGGCGATGACTCCTCGGACTCCGAGGATGCCGCACCGCAGGCCACCGAGCAGGCCGAACGGCAGGATGACCCCGCCGAGCAGGAGGACGAACCTCCTGCGCCGGACGTGCAGGATCCCGACGAGGGGCAGGATGACGGTGGGCAGGACGGTGCCCGGGATCAGGAGGAAGCGCGCGACACGGCCGAGACGGCCATGCGGGCGCTCAACGAACGCGATACCGAGCTCGCCAGGTCGGTCTCCTGCGATCCGGACGAGCCGCCGGACGGCGCGTTCGACGACTTCACCGACGAGGAGTTCCGGCTCACCGGCGACCCGGTGATCGACGGCGACTCGGCGACGGCGCCGTTCGAGGTGACCGGAACCGATCCGGACAGCGGTGAGGAGGTCTCGGAGTCGAGGGAGCTGTCCATGAAAAAGGAGTCCGGCCGGTGGTGCGTCACCTGACTGGGGAAAGGCGGCTGGCCATGAGGTCGAGACGCGGGAGCATGGCACTGGGGGTCGCTGTCGGGGTCGTACTGGTGCTTGCCACCGGCATCGGGATCCTCGCGTTGTTACTGCACGCGAGCACGACCCGACCAGCCGTGTCACGCGGCACGGCGACCGAGCCACCGCTCGACTCCCCCGGTGGCCAGAGCGATGCCGGGATGGCGAGACGCGCGGACGGCTCGCACACCGCCGAGGCACGGCGCGTCGCCGACGAGCTCGTGGCCGCCGCCAACACCAGGGACCTCGCGCGGTTCCAGCGCGTACTGTGCGAACCGTCCAGCGCCCGCGCGGAGGATCTCGCCGAGATCGCGCCGCAAGCCCGGTTCACGCTGCTCGGCGACCCTGTCGTCGAGCAGGCCGACCCCGACCGAGCGCACTGCGTCGTGCTCGCCGAGGTGGGCTCGGCCGCGGAGGAAATCACCCTTCACCTCGTCCGGAACGGGTCGCGCTGGTGCGTGACGGGTGGTCGGGCCGCTGCGCAGTGACCGCACCGCGCCCGGTCCCGCCGCGCAGGACCGGCCGCGCAGGGGCCGGCCCGGGTCAGCCCCGGCTCGGGCGCCGGTGCACGCGGGGCGGCGTTACGCCGTCGGCCAGCCGACGCGCGGTCAGCAAGAAAGCCGTATGCCCCTGCATGCGGTGTTCCGGCCGCACCGCGAGACCGACGACGTGCCACGGCCGGTCGATGGTTTCCCAGGTTTCCGGCTCGGTCCAGCACTGCTGCTCGCGCAGCGCCTCGGCGATACGGGACAGCTGCGTGACGGTGGCGACGTAGACGGTCAGCACCCCGCCCGCGACAAGGCTCGCGGCGACGGTGGGTAGGGAGTCCCACGGGGAGAGCATATCCAGGATGATCCGATCGACCTCCCCGGTGTGCTCGGCGATGTCCTGCACGTGCAACGACCAGTTCTCCGGCTGCTCCCCGAAGAACCGCTCGACGTTGGCCCTGGCGTGTCCCGCGTGGTCCTCGCGGGACTCGTAGGAGAGCACGCTGCCGTCGTGCCCGACAGCCCGCAGCAGCGAGCACGTCAACGCCCCCGAGCCCGCGCCCGCCTCCAGGACGCGGGCGCCGGGGAACACATCGCCCCACATCACGATCTGTGCCGCGTCCTTGGGATAGATGACCTGCGCGCCCCGGGGCATCGACCGGACGTAGTCGGCGAGCAACGGGCGCATCGCGAGGTAACTGGTGCCGCCTGCCGAGCTCACCACCGACCCCTCCGGCTGACCGATGAGCTCGTCGTGCGCCAGCAGGCCGCGATGCGTGTGGTACTCGCCACCCTCGGACAGCACGATGGTGTAGCGCCGCCCCTTCGGGTCCGTCAGCTGTACCCGGTCCCCTACTCCAAACGGCCCTCGCCCGGACACTCGATCTCCTCCATTTGTCGCGCCGAACCAGCAGCGTTCGATCGTCCCAGACCCGTCCCCCACCCCCACAGCCGGATGCGCTGAACGACGCGTTCACTCCACGCACGGGACCGAAAGCGTCATTCGGCCGCACCGTGCACGTCCTGCCTGTGCAGCACGCCGGCCGGACGGCCCTCGTCGTCGATGACCAGGAACTGCCAGGCGGGAGTGTCGCGCACACGTTCGGCGATCTCGTCTCCCGGCTCGGAGACCAGCACGATCGTCTCGGGGCGCACCGGCTCCGCTGCCTGCGCCGCGGGCGCCTGCGGCGACCGGGCGGCCAGCTCCCGTGCGGCGTGCGCATCGAGCAGGCCAGCAGCGATGCCGTCGACGCGCACCAGAACGACCCCTCGACCGGCACCCGCAGCCAGGGCGTCAGCGACAGGGCTCTCCGCCGACAGCTGCAGCACCGGCCGCATCAGCCGGGCCACGTCCAGCTCGGCGCGACCCTGCCTGCGCCGGTCGGCTCGCAGCTCCGCCCGCGCTCCTGCCAGCACGAACCAGCCGACCAGCAGGCCGAGCGCCAGCCGCAGCCAGCGGTCCGGACTGTCCACGGCGATGCCGTGCAACGCCCAGACGAACAACCCGGCCGCGATCACGCCGCCCCCCACGGCCGCGGCACGGGTCCCCGTCGAGCGCGCCCCCGTGACCGACCACACGCCCGCGCGGAGGATGCGTCCCCCGTCGAGCGGGAGTCCCGGCAGGAGGTTGAACACGCCCACGAGCCCGTTGGCGACCGCGCACTGCGCCACGAGCAGCCACACGGCACCGCCTGCCGGTACCGTCAGCAGCATCCCGGCGAACGCCGCGGCCAGCACGAGGGACACCACGGGGCCGGCCACCGCGACCAGCCCTTCCTGCCCGGGCCGCCGCGGCATGCGCGCGATCTCGGAGAGCCCGCCGAGCAGGAAGAGCCGCACGCGGCGCACGGGAAGCCCCATGCGCAGCGCCACGAGGGTGTGTCCCAGCTCGTGTGCCAGCACCGACGCACCGAGCAGCAGCGCGAACGCCGTCGCGACGGCCCAGGACACCACCGGCCCCGCACCCGGAAGCACCCTGCCCACCAGCGGCGCGTACAGCACGACGAGCACGAACGCACCGAGCCACCACGAGGGGGCGAGCAACACCGGCACCCCTCGGACCTTGCACAGCAGCAACCCGCCGCGCGTCAGGTTCACCGAACGTGGCCCGCTCGCCCTGTCCTCTCCGGTCGATGACACACCGAGCACGATAAACGGTGCGGTGTGTGTCAGCAGTGATGCGATGTCCGTACCGGACGCACGCGACACGGCCACCCCGCGGCTGTCGCGCGGTCCACCCCCTTGTCGGTCATCTGGCATAGGGTGCTCGGTATGAGTCAGAGTGCCCCTGCCGACGCCGAACCGCGACGCCAGCCAGCGCTGTCACCGTCCAGGGCCAGTGACTTCAAGCAGTGCCCCCTGCTGTACCGCTTGCGCGTGATCGACAAGCTCCCCGAGTCCCCCAGCCGCGCACAGGTTCGCGGCATCCTCGTACACACCGTGCTCGAGCGCCTCTACGCCCACCCGCCCGAGGAACGGGACCCGGCGGCGGCGAGCGCGTTGCTCGAACCCGCCTGGACCGAGCTCTACGCCGAGCACCCCGAGTGGCAGGAGGCGTTCGACGGCGACGACACCCCGGCGCGGTCCGAGTGGCTCGCGTCCGCACAGCGCCTGCTCGACGCCTACTTCCAGCTCGAGGACCCCAGCACCCTGCGTCCGGAGGCCTGCGAGCTCTACCTGGAGACGGAGCTGTCCTCCGGGTTGCGGCTGCGCGGGTACGTGGACCGGCTCGATGTCGCCCCCGCAGGCGATATCCGCGTGGTCGACTACAAGACCGGCTCCGCGCCGCGCGAGGTCGGCGAGGCCAAGGCGCTGTTCCAGATGAAGTTCTACGCGGTCGTGCTGTGGCGGTTGCGGGGGGTAGTACCTCGCCAGCTGAAATTGCTCTACCTCGCCGATGCGCAGCAGCTGACCTACGCCCCGGACGAGGCCGAGCTACGCAAGTTCGAACGGACGCTGGACGCGATCTGGCAAGCGATCCTGCGCGCGGGCGAGTCCGGCGATTTCCGCCCCAACCCCAGCAAGCTGTGCGGCTGGTGTGATCACAAGCCGATCTGCCCGGCCTACGGGGGCTCCCCACCGGAGTATCCGGGATGGCCCAGTTCCCTCGGCGCGGCCGAGACCGTGCTGGACAGATCCGATTAGGAGCGTGTTGTGGTGGACGCATTCTACGACGCCGCGGGTGACGGCGTGTTCACGTCGACCCCGCACACCGCTGGCCCGTGGTTCGCCGACGCCCAGCACCTCGGCCCGCCGTCGGCGTTGCTCGTACGCGCGCTGGAGGCGCTACCCGGTGACGGGGAAAGCGTGCTCGGGCGAGTCACAGTGGACATTCTCGGACCCGTCCCCGTGACGGAGGTGGCGGTCTCGGCGCGGGTCGAGCGGCCGGGACGCTCCGTCGAACAGCTGCGCGGTGAGCTCACCGCCGACGGGCGGCTGGTGGCGACCGCTACGGCCTGGCGCATCGCGAGCTCGGACACCGGCGACCACGTCACCGGCGGCGCGGGGGTACTACCCGCTGTCCCGCAGGCCGAACCCGCCACCCGCCCTCCGGGATGGCGCCCCGGCTATCTCGACGCCATGGACTGGTACCTCGTGCACGGCGCGTTCGGCGAGCCCGGTCCGGCATGCGCGTGGGTGCGCCAGCGCGTCGATCTCGTCTCCGGCGAGCGACCCAGCCCGTTGCAGCGCCTCATGACCGTCGCCGACTCCGCGAACGGGTTGTCCAGCCCTCTCGACATCGAGGACTGGCTGTTCATCAACACCGAGCTGACCGTGCACGTGCAACGAGAACCGGTGGGTGAATGGGTCGGCATCGACGCCAACACCGTCATCGGCCCTCGTGGCGTCGGCACGGCAACCAGCGTCCTGCACGATCGGCTCGGGCAGGTGGCGACCGGTGCGCAGGCGCTGCTCGTACGGCGCAGGAAGCCGGGGTAGCGCGTCGCGGTCGCGAACACCGGCGTGACCGATTACCGTGCGGGAGTCCGCTCCGCTCGGGCAGGCCCTCCTCGGGCCGTGATGGGACACAGGAGCTACGACATTGGCCATGCAGATCACCTCCGTGATCAACCAGAAGGGTGGGGTCGGTAAGACGGCCCTGAGCGTGGGCGTCTCCGCCGCGCTCGCCGAGCAGGGCAAGCGGACCCTGCTTGTCGACCTCGATCCGCAGGGTCACGCCACCACCGAGTTCCTGGGCCTGCCGGAGGCACAGCCGGGCCAGCCGAGCCTGCCGCTGGCGCTGAGCAAGATGTGGAAGGGCTCCGTCGAGGAGCTCGCCGTGCGCCATCCGCGGTGCTCTGTCGCGCCGGGTGGCTGCCTGGATGTCGTGCCGACCGCACCAGGCATGTTCGACCTGGTGCGCAGGCTCGACCAGTTCCGGGTGCCGGGATGGCAGCTGGCCCGGGTGATCCAGTTCGGCAACTACGATCACGTGATCATCGACTGCCCACCGGCTCTCGACCTGCTGACCAACAACGCGCTGGCCGCGACGCACGGCGTGCTCGTTCCCGTCCAGCCGGACCGCACGAGTATCCGCGCGCTGCGGTTGCTCTACGAGCAGGTGAACTATCTCGAGCAGCTGATCGACCGTGACCCCATCACCTACTACGGCCTCGTACCAGGGTTGTACCGCAGGCCGATGTCTGCCTACGCCGATACCGCGTTGCGTGAGCTACATGCCATGGGTATCCCGGTACTGCCGCACATCCCGATGGGAGTGGTGATCAACGAGGCGGCCCAGCGCGGGATACCGATCACCACGTTCGCGCCACACTGCGTCCAGACATCGGCGTTTCACCAGATCGCCCAGATTCTCGAAGGGCGTCGTGCCCAGCAGACCTCCGCGCAGGGGACCAAACCGGCCGCGGACGGTACCGAGGAGTTCGTCTTCGAGGACTTCATCAGCGACATCTCCGGAACCCGCAGCCGCAGGGACACCGGTGCGCGCAGCGGGTTGTACGACCTCATGCCGCGGCGCAAGTCGCGCTGAGCGCCACTTCCGGCGGATCACCCCGGAGTACCCGGCGACGTGCCCGCGAGCGTCGCCCGCTACAGGCGGCAGGAGCGGATGTCGGAGGCCAGTACGGCTTTGGCTCCCAGCTCGGCCAGCGCGTCCATGGTGTGGTTGACCTCCTTGCGAGCGACCATCGCGCGAACGGCCACCCAGCCCTCCTCGGCGAGCGGGGCCACGGTCGGCGACTCGAGGCCCGGTGTGAGGTCGACGGCCGCGTCAAGCAGCGAGCGTGGGCAGTCGTAGTCGATCATCATGTACTGCTGGGCGAACACGACGCCCTGCAGGCGGGCCGTCAGCTGAGCCTTCCACTTCTCGTTGTCCGATCCCGTGCTGGCGGCGCGCTGGATGAGCACGGCCTCGGACTGGCAGATCGGCTCGCCGAACGCAACGAGGTTGTTCTGCCGCAGGGTACGGCCGGAACCGACCACATCCCCGATCGCCTCGGCCACGCCGAGCTGGATGGAGATCTCCACCGCGCCGTCCAACCGGATCACCTCGGCCTCGACGCCGTGGCCCGCGAGATCGTCTTGCACCAGGCGCGGGTACGAGGTCGCCACCCGCTTGCCTGCGAGATCACCGATGGTCCATTCGCGGTCCGCGGGGGCCGCGTACCGGAAGGTCGACCCGCCGAACCCGAGGCTGAGCCGGTCCTCGACAGGAGCACCCGAGTCCAGGGCGAGATCCCTGCCCGTGATCCCCAGGTCGAGCTCGCCGGAACCCACATAGATCGGGATGTCCTTGGGGCGCAGGAAGAAGAACTCCACCTCATTGACCGGATCGATCAGGATGAGGTCGCGCGCTTCATGGCGTTGCCGGTACCCCGCCTCGGCGAGCATCTCGGATGCGGGCCCGGACAGCGTGCCCTTGTTCGGCACGGCTACACGAAGCATGGTGCTACCTTTCCCCTATCTGCCGCTACACGGAGCATGGACTACGGACCCCTCTGGCACACCCGGCGCACCGCGCCCGCGATCGCGGGTCACAGGTACCGGTAGACGTCCTCGGCACGCAGACCCCTGCCGAGCATGAGCACCTGCACCCGGTACAGCAGCTGCGAGATCTCCTCGGCGAGCCGCTCGTCGGGTTCGTGCTCGGCCGCGAGCCACACCTCGCCCGCCTCTTCGAGTACCTTCTTGCCCTGCGCGTGCACGCCCGCGTCGAGCGCGACCACCGTCCCGGAGTCCGCTGGGCGCGTGGCCGCCTTGTGGCTCAGCTCGGCGAACAGTTCGTCGAAGGTCTTCACGTGACGATCCTCGCACCCGCACGCCGTATCCGCCGATCCGCCCCGCTCGGCTGCAGTCCGGATCACACCGCCGCGCCGTTCTGGCCCGCCGTCATCGCGGGAACGTGCCGGTCAGCGCCGCCTCGTCCAGGGCGGTCAGCGAATCGAGCACCCTGCGGCGCGGCCCGTCCGGGACCTCCAGCTCGCTGGGCACGACCAGGACCACGCATCCGGCGTCCTCGGCCGAGGAGACCCCGGTCGGCGAGTCCTCGACGGCGAGGCACTCTTCCGGGTCGACGCCGAGCAGGTGAGCGGCCCGCCGGTACGGCTCGGGGTCGGGCTTGTTCCGCTCGTCCACCTCGTCCCCGCAGACGATCGCGTCGAACCAGTCCCTGCCGACCGTCTCGAGCGCGAGCTCGGTGAGCTCGCGTGTCGTGGACGTGACGAGGGCCGTGGGCACGCCTGTGCCGCGCACCAGCCGCAGCGCCTGCGCCGCGCCGTCACGCCACCGCAGATCCGTACGGAACAGCTCCGACATGCGCTTGGTCAGCCAGCTGTCCGCGTCGGCGAGCGTCTCGCTGTCCCTCGGTAGCCCGACCTCGCGGAGCAACAGGTCGAGCGTGACATCGGCGTTCTTGCCGACCATGAGCGCACGCGTCCGCGGGCTCAACCGGCCACCGAGCCGCTCGGCGCTCTCGTACAGCGCCCTGTCCCAGAGGCGTTCGGAGTCGATCAGCGTTCCGTCCATGTCCCACAACACCGCGGCGGGAAGCCTGGTGCCTGCGGCGGGTACTGGGAGGCTTCCAGACATGCCGTCCAGCCTACGGTCTCCCCGATTGGCCGTTGGGTCTTAGGCTGGGGAAGTGACCGAACAAGAGCGGAGCGAGCACACGCGGCTCGACAGCGACACGAACACGGCGCCGATCATGATCGTGGCGTTCGAGGGCTGGAACGACGCCGGTGACGCGGCCAGTACGGCGGTGGAGCACCTGCAGCTGTCCTGGGACGCGACCTCCGTCGGCGAGCTCAACCCGGACGACTACTACGACTTCCAGGTGACTCGCCCGACCATCAACGTCGTCGACGGCGTGAGCCGCAGCCTCGAATGGGCGACCACGACCCTGTCCACGAGCAGCCCGGAAGGGCTCGACCAGCAGGTCGTCTTCGTCAAGGGGCCGGAACCCAACTTCCGGTGGCGTGCCTTCTGCGCGGACCTGCTCGAGCGCGCCGAGCAGTTCGGCGTGGCCAAGGTGGTGACGCTGGGAGCGCTGCTCGCGGACACGGCCCACACCCGGCCCATTCCGGTCACCGGTTCCGCGCACGAGACCGCGGCCCTGGACCGCAGCAACATCGACCGCAGCAAGTACCAGGGGCCGACCGGCATCACCGGGGTGTTCCACGACGCCTGTGTACAGGCCGGGATACCCGCCGTGTCACTGTGGGCGGCTGTACCGCACTACGTGTCGCATCCACCGTGCCCGAAGGCCACCCTGGCGCTGCTGCGCACGCTGGAGGACGTGGTCGACGTCGAGATCCCCATGGGCACGCTGCCCGAGCAGGCCGAGGAGTGGCAGCGCACCGTCTCCGAGCTCGCCGAGGACGACGAGGAGGTCAGCGAGTACGTCCGTTCGCTGGAGGAACGTGGCGACGAGCAGCGCGGCCTCGAGGAGACCAGCGGCGAGCAGCTCGCCGCCGACTTCCAGCGGTACCTGCGCAGGAGGCGTCCCGGCCCGGGCCAGAGCACCTGATCAGGCTGATCAGGCTGATCAGGCACCGCCCTGTGGTGCGGGTGCGGACAGCGCACCCACGACCATGCGTGTGAGGTTGTCCACGAACGCCTCGTGTGCGAGCAGGAGCGTGCCGCCCTCGTCGAGTTGCCTGGCGCGGTCGGCCAACGTGCTGGCAAGCATCCCGGCGATGGTGGCCACCCGTTCGCGCGCGAGCCGCTCGGACAGCCGCTCGGCGCAACAGCGCACGGCCAGCTCCAGCTGGTGCTGCAGCACCGTGCCGGTCAGCGGTTGCGGTGGTGTGATGGCGCGGATTCCCGCGTAGCCCGCGAGCTGTGCGGTGATCCGCAGGAAGTCGCGCCCGTCGCCGGAGTGCAGCGCATCCGCGGTCGGATCCAGGATGCCTCGCACGACCGCGGTCAGCTCGCCGTGCAGGCCGTCGCGCTCGAGCAGTCGCTGGTGTTCCGCGCGGGCGGGTTCCATCCGCCGCACGTGCTTGACCAGGATCGCCTCGAGCAGGCCCCTGCGCGACCCGAAGTGGTAATGCACAGCCGAACCGTTGGACTGCCCGGCTTCGGCGACGATATCCCTGGTCAGTGCCCCGTCGACGCCGCGGGAGGCGAACAGCCGCTCCCCCGCCCTGATCAGTTTCTCGCGCGTATCGCTTGCGTCCCTGGCCACAGGTGCATAATACTCCCTATTAATGACTCTCATTAATAGGGAGGGTGTATGCGACTCGGTCGAGTGGCGGCAGTCGTACTGGCCGGTATCCTCGCCGCCGGCCTGACCACGACGAGCGACTCCGCACCGGAGGCCGGTGCGGCGGAGGTATCCACGCCGCTCTGCGGCTGGCCCATCGCGCAGACCGGCATGACCCCGAACGTCATGGCGCCGCATCCGGACACCGGGTACTGGTTCCTGCGCTACTCGGCCGTCCCGGAGGGGCGCCTGGCCATCCGGGGCAGCTATGCCCGGGCGCGGTACTTCTCGTTCGTCGTGCACGACGAGACGGTCACCGCGCTCGACGGCATCAACGACTCGCGGATCGCCCCTGACGACGGCAGCGTGAACCCGTTCCTGACGCGCAGGCCCGGCGATACCGACTACACCGTCTACATCGACTTCGGGCCCGAGCCGCCCGACCCGGAGCCGAACACGCTCTACGCGGGCGAAACCCTCGAGGGCGAGCCCAACCCGGGCGGGTACCTGGTCTATCGCGTGTTCCTGCCGCACGACCGTTCCGACCCCGCCGGTGGTGTACCGCTTCCGGAGGTCACGCTGGAACTTCCCGGTGGTGACGCCGAGCTGACGTTCGACTCGTGCCCGCCGTTCCCGCCCACCGGGGCGCAACGGCCCCTCAACGAGCTGGTCGCCGGTGCGAGCAGGCCCGCCGCTATCGCAGGCGTGCCGCCGCCGACCAACCGGGTGACCTACCCGCCGGAGTTCGAGGTCATCCACAACGGTCAGGTGCTGCAGGCCGCGCTGAGCCAGGTGCTGCCCGAACCGATCTACGCGCTGCTGCCGGAACGGAAGGGCACCACCTACGGAAACACCGACGTCGCCTACGTCGTGCTGCTCACCCATCGCCAGTACGGTGACCTCGTCGTCTTCCGGGCGCACTCGCCCAGCCACACCGACCTGCGTGGCGGTGAGCTGGCCACCGCGCGCAAGCAGGTACGGCTGTGGAACGCCTGCACGTCGGGATCTCCGCAGGAGGGCGGCTTCTACTCGCTGGACTGCATCGACGACGAGGAGGCGGCGCTCACGCCGCGCCCGCCGCGCGGCGCGGTGACCCCGGATGCCTGGGAGACGGGTGCCGGAGCCACCTTCGTCGTGTCCGATCCCGAGCACAGACCGACCGAGCACATGAGCGACGTCAACTGGCTCCCGCGTGGCCCGTTCGCCGAGACGATGGTCTTCTACCGGTTCATGCTCCCGCATCCCGACTTCGAGCAGCACCCGGGCAACGTCGACGAGGGAACGGACCCGGAGGAGGTCATGGGCGACTACTTCCCCGAGGCGACCTACTGCTCGACCGAGACCTTCAACGAGGGCGGAGCCGACGCGTGCTTTGCTGAATGACGCTTTCAGCTTCGCACGTCGATGCCGAGCAGGGCGTCGATCGCGCCGGCCATCACACCGGGGGCCTCCCGGTCGTCGCCCCTTCCGGTGTTCGCCTCCCGCGCCCAGGAGTCGACCGCGGCGAGCGCGCCCGGGGTGTCCAGGTCATCGGCGAGATGATCACGCATCCGGGCGATGGTGTCCTCGGCGGCGGGAGCACTGGACCGCGTGGCGGCTTCCCGCCACGCGCCGAGCCGCTGACCCGCCTCGTCCAGCAACTCGCCCGACCACTGGCGGTCGGCGCGGTAATGACCGGACAGCAGGGCCAGCCGGAGCGCGGCCGGGTCGGCACCGTCCGCGCGCAGCCGGGAGACGAACTCCAGGTTGCCGCGCGACTTGGACATCTTCTGCCCGTTGAGCCCGATCATGCCGGCGTGCGCGTACAGCCGGGCGAACGGCTCGTCCCCGGCGAGGGCCCCCGCGAGGGCCTCGGCGTGCGCGGCGCTGTACTCGTGGTGCGGGAACGCCAGGTCCGATCCCCCGCCCTGGATGTCGAAGCCCAACCCGAGCCGGTTCAGCGCGATCGCGCTGCACTCCACGTGCCAGCCGGGACGGCCGGCACCCAGCTCGGAGTCCCAGGACGGTTCACCCGGCCTGGCCATCCGCCACAACAGCGCGTCAAGCGGGTGTCGCTTGCCGGGTCGTTCTGGGTCGCCCCCTCGCTCGGCGAACAGCGCGTTCATGGTCTCGACGTCGTAGTTGGACTCGTAGCCGAACCGGCCGGTGGCGTTGTGCGGGAAGTACACGTCCGGGTAGTCGGGATCGTCGGCACGGTAGGCCGCGCCGCAGGCGAGCAGCTTGCGCACCATCTCGATGATCTCCGGGATGGTCTCCACCGCACCGATGAACTCGGTGGGCGGCAGCACCCGCAGGAACTCCATGTCCTCCCGGAACAGCGCGGTCTCCCGCATCGCCAGCACCACCCAGTCGTCCTGATCGCGCTCGGCGCGCTCGAGCAGGGGGTCGTCGATGTCGGTGACGTTCTGTACGTAGTGCACCTCGTGACCGGCGTCCAGCCACAGCCGGTACACCAGATCGAATGCCAGGTACGTCGCGGCGTGCCCCAGATGGGTCGCATCGTAGGGCGTGATGCCGCAGACGTACATGCGCGCGGTCTGTCCCGGCGCTACCGGCTTCAGCGACTGCGTCGCGGTGTCGTACAGGCGCAGCGGCCGGGGTGTGCCGGGCACCCGGGGAACCGCGAGCGGCGACCAAGACTCCATGACCTCCAGGGTATGTCCGAGCCGCGCGGGACCGATCGCCGGTACGGCTCACGCCCCGGGTCGGGGGTCTGAGTAGCAGCTGTACAGGATCTGGATGACGACAGCTATCAGCGGGCCCTGAATGCCCAGCTCAACACCACCGAATACCGCCACCGGCTGGCCCGCAAGCTCTGCTTCGGCTCGCATGGGGAATTGTGCGGGAGCGATCGGGAAGGCGTGGAAGAGCAACCCGGCGAGCTCGGCCTGGTGCTCAACGCCGTGGTGCTGTGGAACACCACCTACCTTCAACCGGCCGCCATCAGCTGGACTGCGCCCGTTGCGGGCCCCGGACGAGACGGTTGAGGTCGACGATTCGTATAACGCTGGTCACTGGCGTCGCGCTCTGCCGGTCCGGGCTATCGTGGTCGGGTGGATCTCAGGTCAGGGTCGCAGGCGGAGCTGATCGCGACCGCCGAACGCGCACTCGGGGTAACGCTGGCCCTGGACCAGGCGGTGCGCAAGCGGCGTTCTCTGGGACTGCCCACCAACCGGGACACGTGGGTGCGCATCTCGGCGTGTTCGACCGAGGTCGCGGCCGAGCGCGGTGGGTTGGAGGCCACGGCCGCGCTGCCGACGGAAACCCGGCATCCGCGGTGGTACCAAGGCATCTGCTGGCGTGACGGGGACCTGCTGGGGCGAGCGGAGGAGACTGAGCGAGTCACCGAGCCGGTGATCTGCTCCGGGGGCGTGCTCACCCACGCCCCCGAGTTACCGGAGATGTGGTGGCAGCACCTGGCCGAGGCGTTAACGACCCTGGGCACGGTGCCCACGGCGCGGGTGGCGACCCCGCACACGCGGCCGATCACCCAACGGCGCATGACCGAGACGATCCAGGCGATGTTTCCCGACGTCGATGCGATCACCGAGGAGTGGACGGTCGCCCACGCCGATCTGAGCTGGGTCAACCTCACGGCCCCGTCCTGCCGCCTGCTGGATTGGGAGGACTTCGGACTCGCCCCGCGCGGGTGGGATGCGGCCACGTTGTGGGCGAACTCGCTGGCCGTGCCCGACCTGGCCGAGCGGGTACAGCAGGTCTTCGCTGCGGACCTGGGAAGCCGCACCGGATTGGTGTGCCAGTTGTATGCCTGCGCCGAACTGTTGGCCGCGGGCGAGGACTACGCCGGCCCGCTGGCTGAGCCCGCCCGGGCCGCGGCTGACGGACTGGTCACCGCGCTGAGCTGGCGTGGGCCGTGAGCCGCTGTCGGTAGGCGCTCACCCGCTCTTGATCGACGGGGAGCGTGGTCGCGGCGGTGAGCTGGTCCAAGTGCGCGGGACTGCCGGTGCCGACGGCGAGCCGGGACACCGCGGGCATGTGGAAGGCGGCAGCCACCGCCGTCGGCAGCGGCGAGGCGGCGGCCCGCGGCACGTGGTCGGTGAGGAACTGGGTCAGGTTGATGCCGTCGAGCAGGCGCGGGGCACCGGCGAAGGGACTCATCCCCCACCGGTGGACGCCGTCGTACTGCAGTCGGTCCAGGAGTGCGTCGCCGGCGGCGAGCACGTCGGCGGGTACCAGGAATCCCGCCCGGACCATGGCCACGGCGGGCTGCGGCGCATGTGTCCAAGCTGGGGTGTCCAGCAGGCCCAGTAGTGGGCGCGGGTCCCAGCACGCGATTCCCCACGCCCGGCACGCACCGGCCGCCACGAGGTCGGCCATCACCTCGGCGGTGGTCGCCCACCACTCCCCGGCCTGGGCCGTTGGTAGGCCGCGCAAGACGTGTTCGGGGTTGTGCACCAGGAGCACCGCAGGCGGCAGGCCGAGGTCGCATACCGCCCGCTTGGCTTGCTCGGTCAGCGGGGCCAGGTCCGCACGTGGGCTGACTTTGGTCGAGATCGTGAAGTGCTCCAACAGATCCCCGGCAGTGTGCGCCAGCATCCGGTGGGCCTGCCCGTCGTGGTATGTCGTGGCCACGTCCAGGTCGGTGATTCCCCTGGTCAGTGCGTGTTCGAGCAGAACTCGCTGGGGGCGAGTTCGGAACATCCCGAGCGCAACGCGTCGGTGACTTCGGCACACAGCCCTTCCTCCAGCAGCACGTGGGCGAGCTTGGTCGCGTCGATGTCGAAGTCCTCGGCGACCTCGGCGATCGATACCGGATGACCCGACAAGAGCTGCCGCACCGCCGGCTCGGCGCGGGCGGGAAGGGAAAGCTGCGTGCCCGCGGCGGCCACCCGCAGCGCGCCGTCCTCGCGTGTGATCAGCGGGGGAAACTCAGTGATCGCCACGACCTCGTCGATCGCACCGAACAGGCCGTGGGTGACCACGTGCCGCGCCGAGCCCTGACGCTGCTGGCGCCACCGCCGGTACTGATCGATGTCCATCGCCGACAGCAGTGCGGCGGTGGCTTGGCGCAGATCCTGCGCATGGCCGTCCTGGTCTGCGGCTTGAACCGGCGGCAGGTCACGGCGGAACACCTCCTGATCGCGGGCACTCTGATCCGCGAGCCAGGTCAGCAGGTCGATGCCGGTGCGCTGCTGGAGACCGAAGGTGGCGTGCAGGCTGTGGCCCTCTCCGTCGTCGGCGCGGCTGGCCCGATGCCAGTACCCGCGGGGAATATGCAGCACATCGCCTTGATGAAGGGTGCCGGACCAGGTGATCTCGTCCGGGGGTTCGAGGTTCGGATCGAGGTCGCGGAACATCGGCGCAAGCCGTGAGGGTCCGCGGACTTCCCAGTGTTTACGGCCGTCGAGTTGGACGATGAGCACGTCGTGGTCGTCCCAGTGCAACGCGAACCCGCTGCTGTCGCGAGTGGTCAGGTAGACGTTGACCTGGCAGGTTTCGTGTGCCCACCACTGCAACGCGCGGCAGGCGATCTCCAGCGTCGGGTCCCACCGGTTGAGCCCGTCGACCACGAGGGTGGCGCCGGCGGCGAGCACCCGGCCCAGCCCGGCGGGTGCGACCATCGGTAGCACCTGTCCGCGACGAGTGGTGATCTCGGACAGATACTCGTGGGAGGCGACTTCGGCGCCGTCGCGTACGCACCGCACCTGCGGCGGGGCGAGGCTGCGGCGCATCACGGTGTCCAGCAAGTGCTGCGGGGTCAGCAACCGTGTGCCCAGGCTGGGGTCGTGCAGGCTGCCGACGGCGAACTCGCCGCCGAGCGCGCACGGTCCCGACCAGCCCAGCGCTTGTTCGATCCCGGTCACCAGCCTGTGTCGCATTCCTGCACCTCGATTCGACTCATCGGTTTTGGCGAGGGCGCGCTGGCGGGTTCCGCCAGCGCGCCCGGTCAGGGAACTGCCAGTGCTGCCCTGGCCGTCACGGATCGCGGTTGTCGCCGCTGTCGCCGGTCGGGCCGTCGCTGGTCGATGCGACGGTACGGTCGGCGGCCGCTGCCAGCCGGGCCACGGTGATCTCCAACTCCTCGTCCACGCCTACTCACCTCCTCTCGCAGTTGGCTGCGCTCCGACGGAATCGCCACACCGGGTGACGACGACCGTGCCGGGCGCTGGACTCCACGATCAGCGGGCCGGCGTGTGCGGCTCAATGACGGCCACGGGGGCGAACATTGCCGCGCGCGGCAATGTCACCGACGCCGTCAGCGGGATACTGTCGGTGACCAGCGGAGGGATAATCATGCCGAGGATCAGCCGGGCACACCGGGCCCAGATCGCCAGCCGGGCCGCGGACATTCGCCGACGCGGCCAGCGCGCTGACTGGGACGTGACCACTATCGCCGACGAAATCGTGCGCCAGGTGCCCGAGCTGACCCCGTTGGAGATGTGGCGTCTGGCCTATGGATGGAGCCGCCCGCAGGTAGTGGCCGCCATCAGCGAGCTCTATGCAGCCGACGGGCTCGCCCCACCCGGCGTGACCACCGCCCGGCTATGCCGGTGGGAACATGACGCCGTCCAGCCCGACCCGGATTACGCCGCGGCCCTGGCACGGGTGTATCAGGTGCCGCCGCGCCGACTCGGCCTCAACCTGCCCAGCGTGCTCTCCGGCTATGGGTATGGTCAGCCCGCGACACCGTCGACGTTGGGAACAGTGATGGCCGAGACCGCCCTGAGCGCCGTTGCCGACTCGGTGCAGCTCCACCGCGAGGCCGAAGGACCCGCCGGTGGGCCAGCCACCCGCCAGCACCTCCACCAAGCGGTGGACTACTACACTGATCACTACGGTCGCTACGCACCGAACGTCCTGGCTGGTGAGATCCACCGGGCTCGGCAGATCGTCGTCGACATGCTCACCCAGAGCCAGCGTGGGCACGACCGGACCGAACTCCGGCGGCTGGCCGGGTGGTTGTCCGCGCTACTGGGCAACCTGGCCTTCCACTGTTCCGATTACCCCGGCGCCCACATCCATCTCGGAACCGCCTCCCGGCTGAGCACCAGCGTCGGCGAACACCGCCTGACGGGGTGGAGTCTGGGAGCACAGTCGATACTCGCCTGCTTCGGGCAGCGTCCCGACCACGCCTTGGACATCGCGGGCCAGGCCCACGAGTACGCCACCACGGCCCTGCACCGAGCGCAGATCACGGCCTGGTGTGAACTGCGCGCCCTGGCCGCGCTCGGCCGCCGCAGCGACGCGGCCCAGGCCGCCACCCGTGCCCAGCACGAGATGGACGCCGCCGAGGACGAGCCCGGACGCTTCGGCTTCGACCGGGCCGAGTTCCACCAACATCTCGCCGAATCCGCGCTGCGCCTCGGCGACACCAGCAGCGCCGCCGGCCACGCCGAAACCGCGATCAGCCTGAAAACGACGGGTTCGGGTGGCTGGGCCGCCGCGACCGCCATCCTCGCCCGCACCCACGCCGCCGACCGCAACCCCGCTGATGCCACCGCGCTGGCCAGTTCGGTGCTCGACACCGTGCCCGCGGACCGCCTGCGGGAAACCACCCGGCAGCGCCTGAGCGCTCTCGATCGGGAACATCAAGCTGCGCGCTCACCCGGTACGGGCTCGGCCGACCTCCACATGCGACTGCTGGCGTTGCCTGCCCACATCCCCGCTCAGCGCAGCAGCCCCGAGCCCAACGGACACTGAACGCCTCGCCATCGCACCGACTTCGTGGCCACGATCGCTACTCAGCCGAGTCGAGGAGTGGTCGTCTGCCGACACCCGTCGGGACTCTAGAGTCTCCCAAGGTTGCGCATATCGACAACCAGCGACCGAAGGCAATGTTGCCTGAACCGCTGCTACTCGGAGCCCGGCTCGGCCTGCTCGCCCGGACCCCGCCCGTAGCCGCCGGACATCGACCACACCAGGTCCAGGCCCGCGCGTAGCTGCTCGGCGGACGGGGCCTCGCCGGGGTCGAGCAACCACTGCAGGGCGAGGCCGTCACAGGTGGCCATGACGAAGCTGGCGATCGCCGCGGCCCGGGGGTCGTCCGCGCCCAGCCGCTCTGCCATCGAGGTGGCCACCAGCTCGGCGACGCGACCACGCACGTGCTGGTACTGCTTGGCGAACTGTTCCCGCAGCTCGGGTGACCTGTCGGCCTGGGCGACGGCCTCCATGAACGACACCAGGAGCGCACGCTTGCTGTCCAGGTTCTCCAGCAGAGCCACCCAGGTGATGTGCGCGCGCTCGACGGGCGTGGCATCCGTCGCGCTCATCGCGATGTCGGCGAGCTGCTCGGTCCACTCGTCGAGCACCTGCCCGATCGCGGCATTGAGCAGGCCCGCCTTGGAGCCGAAGTGATACCCGATGGAGGCCAGGTTCGTGTCGGATGCCGCGACCAGGTCACGCGCCGTGATGTGTGCGTATCCCTTGTCCTCGAGCAGCCTCCGCGCGGCCGCGAGCAGGTCTTCGCGATGTCCCACCCCACCAGCGTATCCCGCCCGTCCGCACGGACCGGCGTATCCAGTGCCGGTGCGGCGCGACCGTACCGCGCCTGAGCGCCGATTCGATGCCCCGTCTCGACAACCGATCTATACGGGTGTATAAGTCGGGGATGTATGACCGCAGTCACGCCGCAGGAGCGAGGAGGACCGCGATGACCGCAGCAGTCCAGGACAGCACGCCTCGCGCGCTGCCGACCCCGCCAGGGCCTCGCGCCCCGATGCCGGTACAGACCCTGCTGTTCGGCACCCAGCGTCACCGGCTGCTGCCCGCCCTGCACCGGCACTACGGCCCTGTCGTGCGGATCAAGCTCTTCCTGGAGCGCGCCGCGGTCAGCCTGGCCGACCCGGAGGACATCCGTGCGGTGTTCAGCGGCCCCGCCACGACGTTCCACGCAGGCGAGGGCAATCTCATCCTCAAACCCGTCATGGGCGAGCATTCCGTGTTGACCACGGACGAGGACCAGCACCGGCGCATCCGCAAGCTGCTCATGCCCCCGTTCCACGGTTCCGCGCTGCGGAGCTACCGCAGCATGACAGCCGAGCTCGCCGCCGAGGAGATCGCGCGGTGGCCCCGCGGCACCCCGTTCCCCGTGCACGAGAGCATGCAGCGCCTCACACTCGAGGTGATCCTGCGGGTGGTCTTCGGGTTCGGCGACGGCCCCCGGCTCAGCGCGCTGCGCGGTGCGCTGCGCGGCGTCATCGACATCGGCGCGCTCGATGTGTTCGGCTGGCACAGCCGCACGCTGCAACGGTTCGGCCCGTGGCGGCGCGGCAGGCAGGCACTCGACCAGGTGGATGAGCTGCTGCATGCCGAGATCACCGAACGCCGCTCGGCAGCGGACCTCGCATCACGCCAGGACGTGCTGTCCCGGCTGCTCGCTGTGGAGGTCGACGGCGACACCCTCACCGACGCCGAGCTGCGCGACCAGCTCGTCACCCTGTTGCTCGCCGGGCACGAGACCACGGCCACCGCACTCGCCTGGGCGTTCCACGAGCTCGCGCGCGGACCGCGCGCGCACGCCGCGGCGACAAGGGCAGCGGACGAGGGCGACGACAGTTACCTGGAGGCCGTGGCCAAGGAGTCGATGCGCCTGCATCCGGTGATCTCCGAGGTCGCGCGGACGACGACCGAGCCCGTGGAGGTCGGCGGCTACCACATCCCCGCGCGCACCACGATCATGCCGTCGATCGGTGTCGTACACGGCGACGCGGGCAACCACGACCGTCCGGACGTGTTCCGGCCGGAGCGGTTCGTCGGGCAGAACCCACCCACCAGCACCTGGTTGCCGTTCGGCGGTGGGGTGCGGCGCTGCCTGGGCGCCGGGTTCGCGCTGATGGAGGCTGTCGAGATACTCCGCGCCGTACTCACCAGTTACCACATCACCCCGGAACGCGCCCGACCCGAGCGCGTGCGCCCCCGGCACATCACACTCGTCCCGGCCAGCGGAGCGAGCATCGTCGCCACCCCGCGCTGACGTCGCGTGACAACGCGACCGCGTTGCGCGAGCATGGAGGTCCATGCTCGGCGACACGGGTGGTGATGGTCATGACACGGCACACGAACGCCCGGCATACCGGCCGGTACCTCGTGCTCCTCGCCGAAGGTGCGGCCGATGCCGGGGCCCGCGTGTTGCGCGATTCGGCCGGGATCCGCACGGTCAACTCGGCAGACAGCGGTACCACGGGCATGGCCCGCCTGCTGGCCGAGACCGACGGTCTGCTGCTCAACGATCTCGAACTCTGTGTCGTTCGTGCCGACCCCGACCAGGCTCGCGCGCTGTACGACGCCGTCGGCTTGCCCGGCCCGATCGCCTCCTGCGAACCCGAACGCATCGTCCACGCGATCGACTCACCGGCCCCCGTGCAGCCGGTACCGCCCACCGAGGAGACCCTCACCTGGGGACTACGCGCGGTGCGGGCAGCAGGCAGCACCGCAACCGGCGCAGGCGTGCGGGTGGCGATCCTGGACACCGGGTTCGACGCCGAACATCCCGACTACTCCGGCCGCACGGTCGAACGAAACTCCTTCGTCGAGGAAGAGGAGGACGCCGGTGACGCGCACGGTCACGGCACGCACGTGATCGGCTCGGCGTGCGGGCCCCGCGAGCCCGCCGAAGGCCCCGGTTACGGCGTGGCCCACGAGTCCGAGATCTACTCCGGCAAGGTGCTCGACAGCCAGGGAGCAGGCACCGACGGTGCGATCCTCACGGGGATCTCGTGGGCCGTACAGCACGGATGCGCCGTGGTGTCCATGTCGCTCGGCTCCCCAGCCGAGCCGGGCGAACCGTACTCGCGTGCCTTCGAGGAGGCCGCGGTTCGCGCGATGAACCAGGGAACGCTCGTCATCGCGGCCGCGGGCAACGAGAGCCGCCGCGACAGTGGTGTGGTCGCGCCGGTCGGCCATCCGGCCAACAGCCCCACCATCATGGCGATCGGCGCGGTCGACCGGGAGTTCGCCATCGCCGGCTTCTCCTCCGGCACGGTCGGCGATGTCGGCCAGGTCGACGCCGTCGCACCCGGTGTGGACATCCACTCCAGCTGGCCGATGCCCGAACGCGTCAACACCATCAGCGGCACGAGCATGGCCACGCCGCACGTCGCCGGGGTGGCCGCGCTGCTCGCCGAGGACACCGGCGCACGGGACTGGGAGCTCTGGGCCCGGTTGAGCCAGACGGCACGCCGGTTGCCACTGCCGTCGACCGATGTGGCGGCCGGGCTCGTGCAGGCACCCTGAGCCTGCCCCTGGCAGGTGCTGGGGCGGGTTCCGTGCGAGCCCCGGCACGGGTACACCGGCGCGCGGCCGGTCCCGTATCCTTGACGGTCGTGTGCTGTCCATCTGCAACACTCGCGGTCTGGTCGTCGGCGTGGCTCACCCAGCGCGCCGCCTCCGACGATGTGCTCGACGCGCTGCTGTACTGGACGCAGCGGCACAGGGTGCTGGCCGCCGACGACGGAGCCGCCGAGACGTTCGACCTCGCCGCCGGGCAGGCGGCTGGGCCGGCGGTCGGTTCGGCAGAGGGTGTCGCGCCCGCGCAGCTGCTCGCCGCCCTGCGCAGGCACGGACTCACCCGCGCCGCACTCCTGCTGCCGGAGGCGGGCGATGTTCGTGGCCTGGGCGGTCCGGGCCCGTTCTCGCGGGCGGCTCTGGCTCGCGGCGAAGCCGTGGTCTTCGACGAGGTCGGCATCGGCCTGGTGCCCGAGCAGGCCGATGACGGTTCGCTGACGTGGACGGCGCACACCGCAGCAGGCTGCGGTGACAGCATCACCTCCGGGATCTCCGAGGTCGAGCGTGAGCTGCGTGACGCGGTTCGCTCGAGCGCCGACGAGCTCGACGCCCTCGACGTCGCCCGCGCACATCCCGGCGCGCACGACTCCGTACGCCGGCGCCTCGCGGCCTCCCCGCAACCGCCGTGGCCGGACGACATGCCCGCGCAGGCACTCCGTGTCCTGCAGCGCGCGGATGAGGTGGACACGATCCTCGCGGCCGCGACGGACGACGAGCCCGGCGGCGCCCACTCGGCGAGCGCCGCCCGCAGGCGCTCCGAGGCCCTGCGCCCGCTCGCGGCAGCCGTACGCGAAGCCAGGTGCGCCGCGGTGTCCGAGGCGGTGCGGCTGTTCGCGGGCTACGCCGACCGCCGGCGATAGCGGCCGCGCGGGCGCGTGCCCTGCTCCCGTCACCGGGATGGCACGGATGCCACGGCCGCTGGTGTGCGCAGCAGGCCGATGCCCACGGTCAGCAGGCCCGCCGTCAGCACGACCGCCCCGAGGTAGGCCAGGTTGATCAACGCGTTCGGCTCGGTCGCCTCCGGGGAGAGCACGGACAGGAAGAACCCGGCAGGCAGCAGGATCGCCGAGATGGGCGCGGCGTGCATGGCGAACCAGCGGGCACGGCGTCCCAGCGTGGTCTCGTCCACGTACCGCAGCACGACCAGCGACAGCAGGAGCAGGATGCCGGCATGCGCGTGGCCGGCGCGCCACAGGTCCTGCCGTACGGGGTTGGCCGCGTAGGCGGGGTCGTCGATCAGCAACCGGAGGATGCTGGCGCCGCCGAACACCACAGTCGGCAGGACGATCAGCAGGATCGCCGCGAGCCTGCGTGACGATGTGGACATGATGGTTCTCCTGACTCGCTCGGGCGGTGGCCCCGTGCACCGCGACACCGATCTACAGTAACATTGTTACTGTAATAGAACATCGTTACTGTACAGCGGGATGAGGTTCCATGGACTCCGAACCGGCACCGGGCTCCACCCCGTACGCCACAGCCAGGGCGCACGGGCACGCGGCCCGGCGCACCGCCGCGCTCGACACCGCGAGCGAGCTCCTGGAACGGGACGGGCCCGGCGCGCTGACCATGCGGCGTATCGCGGCCGAGCTGGGGTGCTCGACCACGGTGCTGTACACGATCTTCGGCGGCAAGTCCGGCATCGCCGAGCAGCTGTGGCTGGAAGGTTTCGACCGGCTCGACCGTGCCGTGCGGGGTGTGCGCGAACCCGACCCGCTCGCCAGGCTCACCGGCATGGGGCAGGCCTACCGCGCCAACGCGTTGAGCAACCGCGCCTACTACGCCGTCATGTTCCAGCGGGCGATTCCCGGCTTCGAGCCATCGGCACAGGCCTATGCCGCGAGCCTCCGGCCGCTGCACGCGCTGGCCGACGCGGTCGAGGAGTGCATTCGTGCCGGGGTGTTCGCCCCGGCCGATCCCATGCACATCGCCAGGGTGCTGTGGGCGGCCTCGCACGGCGCGGTCAGCCTCGAGCTCGTCGGGTACGAAGGGGCCATCGATGCCGAGGAGCGCTACGAGTGCCTCATGCGGGCCGCCGCGGCCTGGTTCATGACCGGCGGCGGCGAAGGCTGACTACGGCGCGCCTGCCGGCTCGCAGCACCCGGACGCGCAGGGCGCGCCGTTGAGTGTGCAGCCTGCTGGCGGGAAGTCGGAGAGCTTCCGCGCGGGCGCGCCGCCGAGATGCTCCCGTACCAGCTCGACCACGAGCCGCGCGAACCGCGCGTCCCCGCTCGGGGTCAACGCCCGCGCGAACGCCATACCGAGCTCGCCCGCGCGCTCGGCGGCCTCGTTGTCCAGGTCCCACTCCACCTCGAGGTGGTCGGACACGAACCCGACCGGACACACCACGACCGCGGTGGCTCCCGCGCCGTGCAGGGTGTCGATGTGGTCGACGATGTCCGGCTCCAACCACGGCACATGGGCCGGTCCCGAGCGGGACTGCCATACCACGTCGTAGTCGGCCACACCGCACTGCTGCGCGACCAACCGCGCGGCCTCGGCGACCTGCCGCGAGTACAGGCGGCCACCGTCCTGCGGTGGCCCGGCAGCCCGGTCGGCGGAGTCCGGAATGGAGTGCGCCGTGAACACCAGTCGCGCCGCGCCGCGCTCGTGCTCCGGCAGCCGCATCCACGCGACCCGCACGGCATCGGCGAAGCACTCCACGAACAGGGGGTGGTCGAAGAAGTGCCGGAGCTTGACGAGCTCGGGAGCCCCGCCCTCCATCGCCTCACGTGCACGAGCGATGTCCTCGTCGTACTGGCGGCACGCCGAGTAACCGCCGTATGCGCTCGTGGGGAAAACCAGCGCTCGACCGACCCCGTCAACGGCCATCCGGCGCACCGCGTCCTCGACGTACGGCGTCCAGTTGCGATTGCCGAAGTAGACGGGCAGGTCGACGCCTTGCGCGCGAAGCTCGGCCTCCACCGCGGCAATGGCCTTGCGGTTGAGCTCGTTGATCGGCGACACCCCACCGAAATGGTGGTAGTGCTCGGCGACCTCGGCAAGGCGCTCGCGCGGCACTCCCCTGCCGCGCGTGACGTTCTCCAGGAACGGCATGACGTCCTGCGGCCCTTCCGGCCCACCGAACGACAGCCACAGCATCGCGTCGTAGCTCACCGCGCTCGTGTCCCTCGTTCTCTCCGGCTACCTGGCGCGGGCTCACTGCCCGGTCGCGTGCACCCCACCATCGGCCATGATCATCGAACCGGTCGTGGCCGGAAGCCAGTCGGACAGCACCGCGCAGACCGACTTGGCCACCGGTGTGGGGTCGGTCGTGTCCCACCCCAGCGGAGCGCGTCCGTCCCAGCCGTTCTCCAGCTCCTCGAATCCGGGGATCGAGCGGGCGGCCATGGTCTTGACCGGCCCCGCCGAGACCAGGTTCACCCGGATACCGTGCTCGCCGAGGTCGCGCGCCAGGTACCGGTTCACGGCCTCCAGCGTGGCCTTGGACACCCCCATCCAGTTGTACGCGGGCCAGGCGACGCGCGCGTCGAAGTCCATTCCCACGATCGACGCCCCCTCGGACAGGAGCGGCCGGGCCGCGACGGCCAGTGAGGCGAACGAGTACGCCGAGACCTCCATCGCGGTGGCCACATCCGACCACGGCGCCTCGGTGAACGGGGCTCCCAGGCAGGACGGTGGGGCGAACCCGATCGAGTGCAACACCCCGTCCAGACCGTCGACGTGCTCGCCCACCCGTTCGGCGAGACTGTCCAGGTGCTCCTGGTTCTGCACGTCCAGCTCGACCACCGGCGCCGGCTCCGGCAGCCGCTTGGCCACCCGCTCCACCAGGGACATTCGACCGAACCCGGTCAGCACGACCTGTGCGCCCTGCTCTTGCGCCACCTGGGCCACGTGGTACGCGATCGATGCGTCGGTGATCACCCCGGTGATCAGCAGTCGCTTGCCGTCGAGAAGTCCTGGCACGCTTCCTCCAGTTCGGACGATCGGTGGAATGGTCGGTGTGTCGGTACGCGCGGTCAGTGGCCCATACCGAGACCACCATCGACGGGAAGCACCGCCCCGTTGATGTAGGCGGCCTCGTCGGATGCGAGGAAGTTCACCGCACTCGCCACCTCGCCCGGCTCCGCGTAACGCCCCGCTGGGATCCGGTCCAGCGCGGCAGCGCGTTGCTCCTCACTCAGCGCGTCCGTCATGTCGGTGACCACGAACCCCGGCGCGACCACGTTCGCCGTGATGTTACGCGATCCCAGCTCCCGGGTGATCGAGCGTGCCATCCCGACGAGCCCGGCCTTGCTCGCCGCGTAGTTGACCTGGCCCGCGCCGCCGGTCAGGCCGACGACCGAGGAGATGAACACCATCCGCCCCCATTTCGCGCGCAGCATCCCGCGGGCGGCACGCTTGGCCACCCGGTACGCCCCTGCGAGGTTCGCATCGACGACCTGGGTGAACTGATCCTCTTCCATGCGCATCAGCAACGTGTCATCGGTGATGCCGGCATTGGACACGAGGACCTCGACAGCTCCCTGGTGTTTCTCGACCTCGGAGAACGCGGCGTCGACCTGCTCGGCATCGGTGATATCGGCCTGCACCCCGAGCAGATCGTCCGGTGCGCCCGAGCCACGGTGCGTCACGGCGACCTTGTCCCCCCGTGCTGCCAGGTCGCGCGCGATCGCCAGCCCGATGCCGCGATTGCCGCCGGTAACGAGAACCGAACGTGCCACGTGCTTGTCTCCTCATCCGTTCACGGAACCATCGTCGCGCACGAGGCTATCGAGTTACCGCTCAGTCGGTCGCCCCGAGTGGCATGTGCCATGCCACTCGGGGCCGGCGCATGCGAGGATCAGCCCATCAGGGCAGCCCATCAGGGCAGCCCAGCACCACCGCGCGACCGTGGAGCCAGCCATCGTGTTCCGACTCGTGTTCTACCACCCGGAGATCCCACCCAACACCGGCAACGCCATCCGGCTCGCCGCCAATACGGGTGCGGAGCTACACCTGATCGAGCCACTCGGGTTCTCGCTGGAGGCCAGTCACCTCAGGCGCGCGGGCCTGGACTACCACGAGCTCGCGAACGTGCACGTCCATCCGGACATCGACGCGGCGCGCGAGGCACTCGCGCCCGGCCGCGTCTACGCCTTCACCACCGCGGCCACCCGGGACTACACCGACATCACGTACCGCACCGACGACATGCTGCTGTTCGGGCCGGAGTCGGTCGGGCTGCCCGAGGAGGTCGCGCACGCGCCGTGGGTGACCGACCGGCTGCGACTGCCGATGATGCCGCGCAGCCGCTCACTCAACCTCGCCAACTCCGCGGCCGTCACGGTCTACGAGGCCTGGCGCCAGCACGCGTTCGCAGGCGCGGCGCGGCCGTGACCGCCCGACGCACGCCTCCCGGCTCAGCCGGAACGACTCGCGAAGTACGCGTTGGCAGGAGCGCGGAACATCACCACTGTCGCCGCGACCATCGCCCCGGCCGAGCACACCCGGAGCAGCCCCATCAGCACGCCCAGCCCACCGACAGCCAGCGCATCGTCCAGGCTCAACAGGGCACCGACCACCCACAGGGCCCCCACGGTGGCCACGGCGATCCGTACCCGGTTCGCTCCGCCGCGCATCGCGAACGCCAGCACGGCCAGCGCGCAGGCCAGCCCGAGTCGCAGCGCGATGCCGAACACCGTCGCCGTCCGCGCGATCGACTCGGCACCCGCGGGAGTCGACGCCCCTACCTGCCCGGCGCCCCGTGCCGTCAACTCGTCCAGCAGCACCAGCGCGAGCAGGACGCTCACCAGCGCGAGACCTGCCGCGACCGCCCACAGCATGACGCTGGTGTCCACCGAGCGGGGTGGCAGGCGCGGGGGCGGGGCTGGCTCTCCCGTAGCGCGCAGGCGCTCGTCGTCTCCGGCCGTCATGGCCCTCAAGAGTAGGGCACGCTCCCTGCTGCGCTACACGTCGAGCCCGTAGCCGCCACGCGACCGGTGCGCGGACCGCGTAGCCACATCCACCGCGCCGTAACTGCCCATCATGCGTGCCGGTCAGGGCAGCCGCTGGCCGAGGAACAGGGACGAGCCCGCGGCCACGATCAGCATGATCGCGCCGAGCGCCATCCACGGGCGGCTGGCATCGGACTCCTCGATCTCGTAACCGATCTGCTCGCCCAGGTCCTCGTAGACGTCCTTGATCTGCTCGGCCGTCGCGGCCTTGTGGAAGTCCCCGCCCGTGATGCGGGCGATCTCGTCCATGGCGACGTCGTCGACAGGGACGGGGATATCCCGCCCCTCGATCTCCACGGATCCGCGCTCGGTCCCGAACGAGATCGTCGAGATCGGCACGTCCGCTTCCTTCGCCGCGCGTGCGGCGGTGTAGGCCCCACGTGGGTCGGTAGGATCCTGAGTCGGCACCGTCTGCTTGCCGTCGGCCATCAGCACGACCTTCGCCGGCGGCGGCCCCTCGGCGCCGCCCACGACCGCGGAGAACCCCTCGATGGCTTGCAGCGAGGCGAAGATCCCCTCTCCGGTGGCGGTCGACCGGGCCAACGACAGGCTCTCGATGGCGTTGCGCGCGCTCTCCCGCTGGGTGGTCGGCGAGACCAGGACGCTGGCCGTACCCGCGAACGACACGATCCCCAGGTTCACCCCGTCGGGGATCTCCTCGAGGAACGTCAGCGCAGCATCCTTGGCCGCGTCCAACCTCGTCGGCTCGATGTCGGTTGCCTCCATCGACAGCGACACGTCGATCGCCAGGATCACGGTCGCGCGATCGCGCGGCACCTTCTGCTCCGCGGTCGGGCCCGCCAGGCCGAACGTCAGTAGCATCAACGACACCAGCACCAGCACTGCGGGTACGTGCCGGACCCAGCCCGGCGAACTCGGCGCGATCCTGTTGAGCAGCTCGAGATTGGCGAACCGCAACGTCCGCCTGCGCCGGGAGCGCTGTACGAGGACGTACCCCACGGCGACCGCCGCGAGCACGATCAGCAGCAGGAACCACCACGGCGCGGCGAACCCGGAGACGCTCATCCCGTTCCCCCAGACCACAGACGCTTGCGTGCCACAACGAACCGCACCGTGTCCGCGATCCAGTCCGAGTCGGTCCGGAGCACGAGGTGGCCCGCTCCGGCACGGCGCAGCGCGCTCGCGACCTCGTCGCGATGAGCCTGCGCGGCGGCCGCGAACTCCTTGCGTAGCCGGGCGGAGGCATGCACATCGCGTTGCTTGCCCGTCTCGGGATCGGACAGCACCACCGTCCCGACGTCCGGCAGCTCGACGTCCCGCGGGTCCAGCACCTCGATCGCGATGAGGTCGTGGCGCGCCGACAGGGCCCGGAGCGGGCGCTCCCAGTCGGTCGCACCGAGGAAGTCGGACACGACCACCACCAGTCCCCTGCGTCGCGGCGGTCGCCGGAGTTGCTCGACCATGGCGGCCAGATCACCGCGCGTTCCCACATCCGCGCGCGGCATCTCGGCCACCGAACGCACCAGCGCACGCGCGTGCGCGCGGCCGCCACGCGCCGGCATCCGCTTCGTCGTAGCACCGTTGGACAGCAACGCGCCGATCCTGTTGCCGCCCCCGTGCGTCAAGTGGCCGATGGCGGCGGTCGCGCACACCACGAGGTCGCGCTTCTCGCAGACCGCCGTGCCGAAGTCGAGGCTCGGAGACAGATCCGCAGCGACCCACGTCTCCAGCTCCCGGTCCGCGATGGTGTCCCTGATGTGCGGGTGCGCGGTACGCGCGGTCACCGCCCAGTCCATCCGCCGGACATCATCGCCCGGTTGGTACGGCCGTGCCTCGCCCGGTTCCGACCCCGGACCCGGTACCAGGCCCAGGTGGTTGCCCTGCAGCAGACCGTCCAGGCGTTGCCGGACCTCCAGTTCCAGGGTGCGCAGGCCCGACTCGAGCCGATCCCCGCGCAGCACCGGCGGAGCCCACGCGGTGCGCTCGCCTCCTGCGCCGTCCTGAGTGGATGCCATCGACTATCCGGCCTATCCGGACACACCAGCCGACATCGGCTGCCCGCTACCGGCGTGTGGCCGTGCGGAGACCTGCGGCAGTGGCACGGTCTGCAACACCCTGTTCACGATGTGGTCGACAGGAACGCCATCGGCGAGCGCGTCGTAGGACAGCACCAGTCGATGGCGCAGCACGTCCGGCGCGACGTCCACCACGTCCTGCGGGAGCACGTAGTCACGCCCGCGCACCAGGGCCAGCGCACGGGCCGAGGCGATGATCCCCAGGCTCGCGCGCGGCGACGCCCCGTAGGAGACCCAGCCGGACACATCGGACAGGCCGTGTTCACGGGGTGTCCGCGTCGCGAGAACCAGCCGGATGACGTAGTCCACAAGGGCGTGATGGACGAACACGTGCGATGCGACCCCCTGCAACCGCTTGAGCTCGTCGGGGGTGAGTACCTGATGCGGTTCGGGTGGTTCCACGCCCATCCGGTAGACGATCTCGCGCTCCTCCTCCGCCGAGGGGTAGTCGACGACGATCTTGAACAGGAAGCGGTCCCGCTGGGCCTCCGGCAACGGGTACACGCCCTCGTTCTCGATGGGGTTCTGCGTGGCCAGCACCAGGAACGGCTCGGGCATCGGGTACGTCGACCCGCCGATCGAGACGTGCTGCTCGGCCATCGTCTCGAGCATCGCCGACTGCACCTTCGCGGGCGCGCGGTTGACCTCGTCGGCGAGCACGAAGTTGGCGACCACCGGCCCGAGCTCGACGTCGAACTGCTCCTGGCCCTGCCGGTAGATGCGGGTACCGATGATGTCCGCGGGCACCAGGTCGGGGGTGAACTGCACGCGGGAGAACGACCCGCCGACCACGCGCGCGAACGTCTCCACGGCCAGCGTCTTGGCCACCCCGGGCACGCCCTCGAGCAGCAGGTGCCCCTTGGCGAGCAGGCCGACCAGCATCCGCTCCACGAGCCTGTCCTGGCCCACGATCACCCGTTTGACCTCGAACACCGTCTGTTCGAGCAGCTGGGCATCGCGCGCGGGCGTCGACTCCACCGCGTCCGCGGTACCGGAAGCAGGCTCCGCGCGGTCGGCACGAGCGTCGTCGTGCCGAACCTCGCCGTCTCCCCGGTTGCCGGCGTCGCCGGGCTCGCTCACAGTTCCTCCCTCGGTACGTACCTGCGCAGGCGGCTCATGGCGCGGCGCACCGGCCTCGCTCGCACGAGACCCGCGCGCCACCACATACCCTGCTACATGCGCGGTATGACCGTTGTGAAGGGGGCAGGGAGGACCGTTTCGTGCCGCGGCCGGTTACTCGATGACGCGGGTGGCATACGGCAGGATGTCGCCGTAGCGCACCGGAACGATCCGCACGTGCCCTCCCGACTGGGGCGCCTCGATCATCTGACCGTTGCCCAGGTACATCGCCACGTGATGGATCCCCTGTGTCCCCCAGAACAGCAGGTCACCGCGTCGCTTCTGGGACAGTGGCACCTTCCGGCCCTCGTCGTACTGGTACCCGCTGTACTTCGCGAGCGTGCGGTGCGGCGCGAAGGCGTACACCATCAGGCCCGAGCAGTCGAAACCGATCTTCTTGTAGTCGCCGTGCGCGTCGGCGACCCCGCCGTCCCGGACGCCGCGCGTCGGCCCCTGGGTGTTCCCGCCACCCCAGGCGTAGGGCACGCCGAGCTGTGACTTGGCGCGCTGGATCACGGTCTCGATCGAGACGTTGGACGACTGTGCCTGCTGCGCCTGGCCGCCATTCGATCCGGAGCTCTCGGCCGCGGCAAGCGCGGCCTGCTGGGCCTGCTTCTCCTCCTCGCGGCGCTTCTCCTCGCGCCATTCCTCGTAGCGCTGCCGCTGCCCTTCCAGATCCGACACGCGGGACTGCGCCGCGTAGAGTTTCTCGGCGACCTCGTCGCGTTCGGCCTCCAGCCGCTCGGTGCGCTCCGCCCGCGAGCTCCGCGCCTCGACGGCATCCTGATAGGCCGACTCGGCCGCCTGCGCGGCTTCTTCGGCCTCCCGTTGCCGCTGCTCGGCGATCTCGGCGGCCTCCCTGGCCGCGGCATCGGCGTTGGACTTCTCCACCCGTGCGGCGCGCACGCCCTCGAGGGCATCGCCCTCGCTGTCCCCCATGGCGCCGAGCAGCTGTTCCCTGGCGAGCAGCTCCTCGCGGCTGCTCGAACCGACATAGGCCGTCACCGACCCCACCGTGCTGCCTTGCTGGTAGCTGCCGGAGATGAACTCGTCCGCGCGCTGCCGCGCGGCTTCCAGGTCCTCGGCGGCACGGTCGGAGTCCCGCTGTGCCCGTTCGGCCTCGCGTTCGGCCTCCGCGGCGGCCTCCTCCGCCGAGGCCAGGTCGACCTGTGCCTTGTTGACCAGCTCCTCCTTCCTGGCCACCTCGGCACGAGCCCGCGCGAGGCGATCCTCGGCCTCGGCCAGCTCGTTGGTCAGCTCACCGACCTCGCCCGCGCGCTCCCGCTCCTGTTCCCTGCTCTGCTCGAGTTCGCTGTCGCTGGGATTCGGCGGTGGGGGCGGAACGGCGCCCGCCGTCGCAGGCACCCCGACAGCCACCACGAGCGCGGTCGCCGCGGCGGCGACCATGCCTCGCACGGTCCGGCCGCACTCTCCCCTTGGCCGTTTCGCCACCAGCACGAACTCCACCTCCTGAAGCGGGCCCGCCCGCACCCGTCGGACGCGGTTTCACCTACGCGAATCCGACGGTTCCGCGGAGCTGTCAACCTCAGCAATAAAACTTTGCCACAGGCGACAATCCAATACCAGCTACCACTCGTACACATTCGCACAACACGAATACGCACACACCTCATGTGTCACCTTAACCACAGGTGAGTAGCTCATTTCCGCGCCGCTGCCCCGCGACCAAGCGATATGAATCTCACCCGATCGGGTTGGGCATGGACGGCCATTCCTGCGCCGGCCGCGGGAAGACGTCCTGAAAGTCGATCCGGAAGTCGAATAGACACGGAAAGACACGGAAATGCCCCGGAACGCCATGCCGGTGGTCGAACCCGACAAACGGGAAACGGTTCCGCGCTCCCCTTCGGGGGAGGGTGACTGCCCGTCCGCTACCCGGCCCGCCCCATCCCGGCGCCACGCCGGGCAGGGGACGGGGTACGCTTGATCTATAAAAAGGACAGGCGTACGGTTTACTGTCGCGGGCCGACTGCTGTGCTTTCCCGTGGCCACCACCCGGCCGTTAGCCGGCCGCTGCCCGGGCTCCCGGCAACGGACAACCTCCCCGCACCGCTGTACCGACAAGCCCGATACAAGCCCGAACTGTGTCGACCTCGATGGAGACAGACGTGACTGCACCCGCAAGTAAGGACAGCTTTGGCTCCCGCTCCACGCTCCGGGTAGGAGACGAATCCTACGAGGTGTTCCGCCTCGACTCCGTCGCCGGCTCCGAGCGTCTCCCCTACAGCCTGAAGATCCTCCTGGAGAACCTGCTCCGTACCGAGGACGGGAAGAACATCACCGCCGACCAGATCTCCGCGCTGGCCGGCTGGGACCCGAAAGCGGAACCGTCGACGGAGATCCAGTTCACCCCCGGCCGGGTCATCATGCAGGACTTCACCGGCGTGCCCTGCGTCGTCGACCTTGCCACCATGCGTGAGGCCGTCACCGACCTCGGCGGCGACCCCGACAAGGTCAACCCGCTGGCGCCTGCCGAGATGGTCATCGACCATTCCGTGATCATCGACGTGTTCGGCAGCTCGGATGCCTTCGAGCGCAATGTCGAGATCGAGTACGAGCGCAACAAGGAGCGCTACCAGTTCCTGCGCTGGGGCCAGAACGCGTTCGACGAGTTCAAGGTCGTCCCGCCCGGCACAGGGATCGTGCACCAGGTCAACATCGAGTACCTGGCCCGCTCGGTCATGGCGCGCAACGGTCAGGCCTACCCGGACACCTGCGTCGGCACCGACTCGCACACCACCATGGTCAACGGCCTCGGCGTCCTCGGCTGGGGCGTCGGAGGTATCGAGGCCGAGGCGGCCATGCTCGGCCAGCCGGTGTCCATGCTCATCCCCCGCGTGGTCGGCTTCAAGCTCTCCGGCGACCTCCAGCCGGGCGTCACCGCCACGGACGTGGTGCTGACCATCACCGAGATGCTGCGTGAACACGGCGTCGTCGGCAAGTTCGTCGAGTTCTACGGCGAGAGTGTCGGTGCGGTGCCGCTGGCCAACCGCGCCACCATCGGCAACATGAGCCCCGAGTTCGGCTCCACGGCCGCGATCTTCCCGATCGACGAGGAGACACTGCGCTACCTCACGCTGACCGGGCGTTCGCAGGAGCAGCTCGACCTGGTCGAGGCGTATGCCAAGGAGCAAGGCCTGTGGCACGACCCGGCGAGGGAGCCGGTCTACTCCGAGTACCTCGAGCTCGACCTGTCCACCGTCGTACCGTCGATAGCGGGCCCCAAGCGGCCGCAGGACAGGGTCGCGCTGTCCGCCGCGCGGCCGTCGTTCCGGCAGTCGCTGCGCGACTACGTCACCCACGACGAGTCGGTGCCGCACACGAACCTGGACGAGGTCGACGAGGAGTCCTTCCCCGCAAGCGACGCACCCTCGCTGTCGTTCGGCACCGAGGACCGCAGTCCCGCGCGGTCCGCGGCGGCGGGCTCGAACGGCAGGCCGTCCAAGCCGGTCACGGTCAACTCGAGCGAGCGCGGCGAGTTCGAGCTCGACCACGGGGCCGTGGTCATCGCCTCCATCACCTCGTGCACCAACACCTCCAACCCGTCTGTGATGCTCGGCGCGGCCCTGCTGGCCCGCAACGCCGTTGAGAAGGGTCTGGAGTCCAAGCCGTGGGTCAAGACGTCGATGGCACCCGGATCGCAGGTGGTCACCAACTACTACGAGCGCGCGGGCCTGTGGCCGTACCTGGAGAAGCTGGGCTTCCACCTGGTCGGCTACGGCTGCACGACGTGCATCGGCAACTCGGGACCGCTGCCGCAGGAGATCTCCGAGGCGATCGCGGACAACGACCTGGCAGCGGTGTCCGTCCTGTCCGGCAACCGGAACTTCGAAGGCCGCATCAACCCCGACGTGAAGATGAACTACCTCGCGTCGCCTCCCCTGGTCATCGCCTACGCCCTTGCCGGGACGATGGACTTCGACTTCGACAACCAGCCCCTCGGTGTCGGCAAGGACGGTCAGCAGGTCTACCTCGCCGACATCTGGCCGACCCCGGCCGAGATCCAGCGGACGATCGACTCCTCGATCACCAAGGACATGTTCACCCAGGACTACGCCGACGTGTTCGACGGCGGGCAGCGGTGGAAGTCCCTGCCCACCCCGACCGGCAAGACCTTCGAGTGGGATGCCGACTCCACATACGTGCGCAAGCCCCCGTACTTCGACGGCATGCGGCTCGAGCCCGCACCGGTGACCGACATCAGCGGGGCGCGGGTACTCGCCAAGCTCGGTGACTCGGTGACCACCGACCACATCTCCCCCGCAGGCGCGATCAAGCTGGACTCCCCCGCCGGCCAGTACCTGGCGGCGCAGGGCGTCGAGCGCAAGGACTTCAACTCCTACGGTTCCCGCAGGGGCAACCACGAGGTGATGATCCGCGGGACCTTCGCCAACATCCGGCTGCGCAACCTGCTGCTCGATGACGTCCAGGGTGGCTACACCCGCGACTTCACCCAGCCGGGCGGGCCGCAGTCGTTCATCTTCGACGCCGCGCAGAACTACGCCCAGCAGGACATCCCGCTGGTCGTGCTCGGCGGCAAGGAGTACGGCTCGGGCTCGTCGCGGGACTGGGCAGCCAAGGGCACCCGGCTGCTCGGGGTCCGGGCGGTCATCGCCGAGTCGTTCGAGCGGATCCACCGCTCGAACCTGATCGGCATGGGCGTCATCCCGCTGCAGTTCCCGAGCGGGCAGTCGGCGGACTCGCTGGGCATCGACGGCACGGAGACCTTCGACATCAGCGGGATCACCGCGCTGAACGACGGGAGCACCCCGGAGACTGTGCGGGTCACAGCCACCCGCGAGGACGGCTCCACGGTGCGGTTCGACGCCGACGTCCGCATCGACACCCCGGGCGAGGCCGACTACTACCGCAACGGCGGCATCCTGCAGTACGTGCTGCGGAACATGCTGCAGTCGTGACACAGGCCCTGCTCGTCGCAGGGCTGGCGCTGTTCCTCGGCGCCGTCGTACAGGGCGCGGCCGGCTACGGGATGAACCTGCTGGCCGCGCCCGTACTGGCGCTGGTCGACCCCAGCCTGGTGCCCGTGCCGTTGCTGCTGGTCAGCACGGTGCACGCGGTGCTGGCCGTCGCGCGCGAGCACCGGCACACCGACTGGTCCGGGGTCGGCTGGGCCATCGCGGGGCGGGTTCCCGGAGTGGCACTCGGCGTGCTCATCGTCGCCTCGCTGGCGCCCCGCCCGTTCTCCGTCGTCGTGGGCCTGTCCGTACTGGTCTGCGTGCTGCTGTCGGTCACGACGTGGCACCCGCGGCCGACGCCGCGCGCACTCGTACTCGGTGGTGTGGCAGGCGGTACGTTCGGGACCGCCGCCACCATCGGCGGACCCCCCATCGCCTTGCTGTACCAGCATGAGAACGGAGCCACCATCCGCTCGACGATGGCGGTCTACTTCGTGTGCGGATCGCTGCTGTCCATCGGGGGGCTGGCGCTCGGCGGCCAGGTCCACTCCGACCCGGTCCTCCAGGCAGGCACGCTGCTGCCGTTCATGCTCACCGGGTTCGTGCTGTCCAACCCGCTCCGCCGGTTCCTCGACGCGGGCTGGATGCGGCCCGCCGTCCTGCTCATCGCCACCGCCAGCGCTCTCGCGCTGCTCGTGCGCAGCCTCGTCGGCTGACGCCGGTCCGGCACCCGCCTCGCCACGTCACAGCCCGCTCGATGGCACAGGGATTTCGAGTCGCTAACGAAGCGACGGCGAGAGGACCAGGCCCGTCACCCGGCTTCCGCTGTAACGTTAATCCGATCAGGGTAGATATAACTCGTAATTCGAGCGATCGTGATCGCTCCCCTTCACCCTGACCTCGTACAGCAAGGCCGCCACGTGACTGGACGACACACTTCCGCTGCCGCGGGCGCGCGCACGTGGCCGACAGCCGTGCTGTCGGCTGCCGCGGGTGTGCTCGCCGTGCTGGTCGTGCTCGCCGGGTTGATGTGGATGATCGGGTCGTCCGACGGCGCCGAGCACCCTGGGCGCGCCCAGCAGGGCGAGCAGGACGGCCGGGCCGGGCAGCCGGGGCGGTCCGGGCAGTCGGAGACCGGAACCGACACCGTCGAGCTGGTCGACTCCACTACGCACACCACCGTCGAGGGCGCTCCCGTGGACCCGGCTCCCCGGCAGGGCACCGACGGGATCATCGTGCACCCCCTGCGACCGACCCCGGTGCACGCCGAGCCGGGCGGCGAGGCGATCGCCAGGATGACGCCCACACAGATCAGCGACACGTGGTTACCGGTCATCGACGAGCGCGACGGCTGGGTACGCGTGCTGCTTCCGTCCAGGCCGAACGGGTCCACCGGGTGGCTGCGCGGCGAGGACCTCGAGCGCGCCTTCACCCCGTACACGATCCGCGTGCATCTGGAGTCCATGACGCTGCGCCTGCTCTTTCGGGGCGACGAGATCGGCTCCTGGCCCATCGGTATCGGCAAGGCGGACACACCGACGCCCGCGGGCCGCACCTTCCTGCTCGGTTCGTTCACCGACGCCGAGCAGCAGTTCTCCCCGGTCATCCTTCCGCTGGGGTCGCACAGCGACACGCTGGACGACTTCGGCGGTGGGCCGGGCACCGTGGCCATTCACACCTGGCCGACCGAGGACGTCCTCGGCACCGCGACCAGCCACGGCTGCATCCGCGTACCGCGGGACGCGCTCGACCGACTCACGGAGGTACCACTGGGGACGCTCGTCCTCGTGGATCAGCAATAACGAAGAAAGGCACGCGATACATGAAACGACGAGCACTCGCCGGAATGGGAGCCACGGTCGGTTCTCTCACCGCCGCAACCGCACTGTTGATCGGGGCGGTGTCCGGGCACGCATCGCCGTCCCCCTCCGAGGCCTACGGCGCCTTCATCACCGGCGTGATCGACCCACCGCAACCGCACGTGCAATCCACCGACGGGACCGAGCAGTCCGACACACTCGCGGAGCTGCCGGACAACCCGCTGCTGGATCTGCGGGCCGCGACGGTCACCGCGGGAGACGGCCACGCCTCGGTGGAGCTTGCCAACGTCGAGATCGTGCCATCGGGCGGGCTGCCACCCGAGCTCGAGGAAGCGCTTCAGCCGCTGCTGGATCCCGTCGAGAGCGGAGTCACCCAGCTCTGCGCGGAGGATCCGACGCAAGATCTCAGCGGGGAACTTCCCGGGGAGCTCGATCCGCTGACCGAGCAGCTCAGCTCGCAGCAGTTGTGTGACGTTGCCGAGGGCGGTACTCCCGCCCTGCTGTCGGCCGATCTGATCACGGTCGCCTGCGAGGGCGACTCCGGCACCTTCGAGATCGCCAATCTGCGGCTGCTCGGACAGGAGATCGAGATCCCCGGCCCGGACGCCAATACGGAGATCCCGCTCGACCCGCTGGTGAACATCACATTCAACAAGCAGTTCAGCGACGACGACGGCTTCACCACACAGGCAATGGCCGTCGAGCTCGCCGAAGGCGAGTTCGAGGTCGTGCTGGCCTCCGCCACGTGCGGCACGGCGCAGGATGAGCCCGAGGAGCCCATGGCTCCGAAGCCGACTCCTGTCGAGACCCAGCTTCCCGTAACGGGCTGACCTCCACGGGCTGACGTCCGCACGTCGCGATGGCCCGGCCGGTTCACCGGCCGGGCCATTCCGTCATGCCCGGCCGAGGGTATGCGCGCGCTCCGGTGCCCGCCGTACCGCGCACCGTTCCGAAGCGCGCGCAGTACCCGGATCGACCCCGAGGAAGCGAATCGCGTTCGGAAACACCGCCACGAACCGGAACCGTGGCGGTGCTGGCCGGGCCGCGGTCCCGATTACCGCACGGTATCCCGCGAGTTCACCGCCATCTCATCACTCTGTCGAGTGAAGTTCGCCGGTCAGGCACCATCCGGCGGGCCGGCCCGAGGGGGCCCGGATGCGGCCCCGACACGCCGCGCGGCGCTGTACCGGGTTCACGCTACGTCGCCGCGAGGTGCCGCCGTGACAGCGTTTTCGCAGCTCATGATCATCGACAACGGACCCGCTACGGGCACGCGACCATCACGGTGCGTACAAGGTGGATCCCTCGCAGTTGTCCACTCCCGAACGTGCTAGGTTCATCGGCAGCTCGGGGACGTAAGTAGGTAAACCAGACAAGCACCGGAATTTCCGCGTGCGTCCACATCATTGGGAAGTCAACTGTGTCGGATGAGGGTGTTTCAGGTTCTTCAGGCCGGTCACGCCTGCCCATGCTGCTGGTCTCGGTGGTCGCCGGGGTACTGGCGGTAGCACTGGTGCTGGCCGGAGTCATGTGGCTGTCGGGGTCCGACGAGGCCGGTCAGCCACAAGCGGCGAACGAACCGGTGGAGGTGGATCCGACCTCGTTGGAGAATCTGCCGGTCGCCGATACGCACGCCACGATCGAGGGCGCTCCCGAGGATCCGGACCCGCAAGGCGAGACGGACGGCACGATCGTCCACCCGACGGTTACCACCCCGGTGCACGACGCCCCGGACGGTGAGCCGATCGCGCGGATGGAGCCCGAGCAGCTCGGGGACACCTGGTTGACCGTCATCGATGAGCAGGACGGGTGGGTCCAGGTACTGATGCCGTCACGACCCAACCTGTCCACCGGCTGGCTGCCCACGGATGACCTCGAGGAGGCGTACACCCCGTACGTCATCGAGGTGCACCTGGGGTCCATGGAAATGAACCTGCGCTTCGAAGGTGAGCAGGTCGAGTCCTGGGAAATCGGCATCGGCAAGGAGGACACCCCCACTCCGACGGGGCGTACCTACCTGATGGGATCGTTCACCGACGCCAACCAGCCCTTCTCGGAAGTGATTCTTCCGCTGGGGTCGCACAGCGACACGCTGGACGACTTCGGCGGTGGGCCGGGCACCGTGGCCATCCACACCTGGCCGACCGAGGACGTCCTCGGCACCGCGACCAGCCACGGCTGCATCCGCGTACCGCAGCACGCGCTGGAGCGGCTGACCGAGGTACCACTAGGGACTCCTGTCCTCGTGGATCAGCAATAGTACAGAAAGGGACCCAACGAGATATGAGAAGACGAGCAATGGCCGGTGCCGGCGCTAGCGCCGTGGGCGCCGCGACCGCCGTCACCGCACTCGTGCTTGGTTCGGTCACCGGGCACGCCCAGACCGGCACCTCGGAGGCGTTCGGCGTCGAGGCCGTCGGCGGCGCCCTCAACATCGACAAGACCCCGCACGCGGTCTCCGACGACGGTGTGGAGGACAGCAAGGAGCTGGCCAACGTCGACCTGCAGGACTTCGGCAACATCGACGTGCTGAAGGCCACTGCCGGGGACAACTCCGCAAGCGCCAAGACGGCCGGTGTCGACCTGGGCTCGGAAGAGCTGGGCAGCCTCAGCGCCCGGGTCATCAACGTGCAGTGCGACGGTGAGGACCGTTCGACCGAGATCGTCGGGCTCGGCGGTTCGTTCGGCGGCGAGGAGTTCGACGAGAGCTTCGCTCCCGACCCCAACACCGAGATCCCGGCCGACCCGCTGCTGAACGTCACGTTCAACAAGCAGTTCACCGACGACGACGGCCGGCACGTCGTGCAGGGTGTCGTCATCGAGGTCCTGAACGGTGACGACCTGCCTCAGGAGCTGACCGACCTCGCCGGGCACAAGATCGTGCTGAGCTCCGCCACCTGCGGCGGCCCCGCCGACGACGGTGACAACGGCGACGGTGACGACGGCGACGACGGCAACGGCGACGGTGACAACGGCGACAAGCCGGGTGACGGTGACGGCGACGGCGATGACGGCGCCGGTGACGGTGACGGCGACGGCAAGCCGACGGCCCCGAAGCCGACCCCGACCGAGACCGAGCTCCCGGTCACGGGCTGAGCCAGCCTCATCCCGACCCGCGTGGGCCCTGCCGAGATCTTCTCGGCAGGGCCCACGTTTTTGTGCTCTCCCCGCTCGCTCCGCAGGCACACTACCGCCCGACCGCCGACAGGCCGATCTCGGCAGCCGTGGAGCGCACCACGTCGATGATCAGGTTCAGCGCCGGCCTCCGTAGCGCGGTGCTCCGGTACACAATCGACACCGTTCGAGTGATCGGCGCGGTCAGCGCAAGGGCATCCATGCCCGGCGGCCGCAGCTGCAACCCCAGGTCGGAGACCAGCGTGACGCCGAGCCCGGCGGCCACCATGGACATCGCTGTCGACTGCTCCTCCACCTCGTGGGTGATCCGCAGGTCGAACCCGTTGCGCAGGCACGCCGCGCGCACGGCGGTACCGAAGTGGCTCTTGGGTCCCGAGAGAATCCACGGCTGGTCTGCCAGGTCCGCGAGGTCCACCGGGCCCGACCCCAACGTTCCTGCGGGAGCGGCGACGTGCAGCCGCTCTACCGCGATCTGCGAGCCGAGCAGGCTGGAGTCCCACGGCATCGGTGCGTCGGCGTAGTCGATCACGAAAGCGAGGTCGAGCTCGCCGTCCCGCACCGCGAGCGCGGTGGCTTCCGGTGCCAGTTGCCTGGTTCTCAGCTGGATCCCCGGATGCCGGCCGGCCAGTGTGTCCATCGCCTTCGGCAACAGTCCTGCCGCGACTGTCGCGAATACACCCGTGGTCAGCCGGACCGCCGTCGCTTCCTGTGCCTCCTCGAGCGCCATGCTGGCCCGTTCGACGGCGCCGAGGATCTCCTCGGCGTGCTCGGCAAGCAACGTACCGAGCTCGGTCAGCTGTACCCGCCTACCGATCCGTTCGAACAACCGCGCGCCGACATCGCGCTCCAGCTGCGCGAGCTGCTGCGACACGGCCGAGGCCGTGTAGTGCAACGACGACGCCGCGGCCGTCACGGTCCCCCTGCGGTGTAGCTCCCGCAGCATCCTCAACCGGTGTAGCGACAGGTCCATGAACGAACCATAAACAGACCAGTCCACGATCCGTAACTAGACGCGCAGGCGTTGGCGCACGCATGCTGAAAGTAGCAACGGGGCCCATGCTCGTCGCACGGATCGAACCGCCTCAGTCATCACGACGTCCTCGCCGGCCAGCCAACTACCTCACGGGCACGCGGCTGGTCTCGCGATCGCCGCGCGAGACGATCCGACCACGACAGGCCCGACCCGTGACCTGTGCGTATGTCTGGAGGTGGTGGACCGATGACGACACGCGACCCCATGGTGCAAGTCACCTGGACCGACCCGGTCACGGGAAAGCGTGGCTACCTGGTCGTGCACAGCTTGGTCTCCGGTCTGACCACCGGAGGAACCCGGATGCGGGCAGGCTGCACCGCCTCCGAGGTGGCCGATCTGGCGAGGGGAATGGACGCCAAGACCGCGGCGTTCAACCTGCCCATCGGCGGCGCCAAGGGCGGCATCGACTGCGACCCCAAGGACCCTGCGGCGCGTGGGGTGCTCGAGCGGTTCTGCACGGCCATGCGGCCCTGGCTGGACGACCACTGGGTCACCGCGGAGGACCTCGGAGTGCCGCAGGACCTCATCGACGACGTGTTCGCCTCGCTCGGACTGGACCAGACCTACCACGCCGCGATCAGGCGCGCACCCGACCCGCAACGCACCCTCCAACGGGTGCGGGCGGGCCTGCACACGCCCGTTCCCGGGGGCCACGTCCTCGGCGATGTGATCGGCGGGTACGGCGTCGCACAGGCCTGCCTCGGCATCGCGAGCGCCTGGGGCTGGACCGAGGAGGCCACGACGGTCGCCGTGCAGGGGGTGGGCACCATGGGCGGCGGCGCCGCCTGGTACCTGCACGAGGCAGGCGTGCCGGTCGTGGCCGTCGCCGACGCGCGGGGAACGCTGTACGACCCGGAGGGCCTGGACGTCCAGATGCTCCTCGAGCTCCGGGACGGCTACGGCGAGATCGACCGCGACCGGCTCCCCGCCGACGTGCGGCAGCTGCCCCGGGACGCGATCACCTCCGTCGAGGCCGACATCCTCGTGCCCGCCGCGATCTCGTACGCGATCACCGAGGCCAACGTCGGTGCGGTCCGCGCGAAGGTGGTGGTGGAGGCCGCGAACGCGGCAACCACCCCGGAGGCGGAGGCCGTGCTGACCGCGCGTGGCGTACCGGTGATCCCGGACTTCATCGCCAACGCGGGTGCCGCGGCGTGGGCATGGTGGCTGCTGCTCGGCGAGGTGGGCGCGGAGCCCGCGGACTCGTTCCTGCGGCTGCGTTCGGAGATGCAGTCCAAGGTCGCCTTGCTCCTCGCTGACTGGGACTCGGCACGGATCCCGCCGCGTGACTCCGGAATCGCGCTCGCCGACCGCAACCGCGCCCAGAGCGTCGAGGCCGAGGCCCACGGCTCCGGCGCCCTCGCGATCCCCTAGGCTGAAGGGCGCTTTCGGTCCGTGTAATGGACCGAAAGCGCCCTTCAGCGCGTCCTCCTGACGGGTGGAGGGACATCACAGTACGTACGTACGGATTGCACGAACGGCCGCACCGGTGACAGGATCACAGGGTGCCACGGGTGAGTCAGGATCATCTCGACGCGCGCCGTCGACAGATACTCGACGGCGCGCGGGTGTGTTTCGCGCGATACGGCTACGAGGCCGCCACCGTGCGCCGGCTCGAGGACACCATCGGCCTCTCGCGCGGGGCGATCTTTCATCACTTCAAGGACAAGGAGTCGTTGTTCCTCGCCCTCGCCGAGGACGACGCGGCCCGCATGGCCGATGTCGTCGCCCGCCAAGGGCTCGTCCAGGTCATGCGCGACCTGCTCGCCGGGGACAGCGCACACCCGCCCGACTGGCTCGGTACACGCCTCGAGGTCTCCCGGCGGCTACGCACCGACCCCGAGTTCCGCGCGCGTTGGGCCGAGCGGTCCCGGAAGATCACTGTCGCGACCAGGGACCGGCTGCTGCGCCAGCGCGAGGCTGGGAAGCTGCGCGACGACGTGGATGTGGACGTGCTCACCTCGTTCCTCGAGCTGGTACTCGAGGGACTTGTCTCACACCTGGCCATGGGCTTCCCCGCCGATGACGTGGAACCTGTGCTGGACCTCGTCGAGGAGACCGCCCGCCGACACCGTGCCGGCGAGTAACCCACGACACGCACGCTCGGCCGGCCCGGAGCACGCGAGCTATTCTGAGCGACCGATAACGGGCTATCATCGTAACTGCCGAGTGTTCACTGGCCCGTCGTATTGACACCTTCCGAACAACGCCGACATCGCTGCAAGGAGTGACCACCCCTCGTGCGCATTGCGCCGTCACCCGATGACAGTGTTTTATGCCGCGCGCGCCGCGGTCACCACCGCGTTCCATGCCGCGCGCGCCGCGGTCACCACCGCGTTCCATGCCGCGCGCGCCGCGGTCACCACCGCGTTCCATGCCGCGCGCGCCGCGGTCACCACCGCGTTCCATGCCGCGCGCGTCACCGTTACGACCGTGTGCGCTCACCCGGCCCGGCGACTGAGCACGCCGTGCGGCGCGCGATCCGAGGCAGGCCTACCGGACCCACCGAACGGGGCGGCCACTGATGGACACGTTGCTCGCCGCCGGCGGCGTGCTGTTCTTCCTGCTGCTGACCGTGGGTACCGGGCTCGCTGTCGCCGCTGAGTTCTCGCTGACGGCGCTGGAACGCAGCACCGTCGAGACCAACGTCCAGCAGCGCGGTGACCGCCGCGCGCGCACCGTGCTGAAAGCTCACCGCACCCTGTCGTTCCAGCTGTCCGGGGCGCAGGTCGCGATCACCATCACCACCCTGGTCAGCGGTTTCCTCGCCGAACCCATCATCGGCCAGTTCGTCCGCCCGCTCTTCACCGCGCTGGGTGCAGGCGAGCGAGCGGCAGGCGTCATCTCGCTGGCGACCGCGTTGTTCCTGGCGACCTCCCTGTCGATGGTCTTCGGTGAGATGGTGCCCAAGAACCTCGCCATCGCCCGCCCGCTGGGCACAGCGCGGTTCGTCGCCGGTTACCACTCCAGGTTCTCGTCCCTGTTCGCCTGGCTGATCCGGTTGCTCAACAACGGTGCCAACCGGATCGTCCAGCTGTGCGGCATCGAGCCTCAGGAGGAACTGCGCTCGGCGCGTTCACCCCAGGAGCTCGGGTCGATCGTGCGGTCCAGTGCCGAGCGAGGCACGCTCAACGCCTCCACGGCCGAGCTGCTCGGCCGCTCGCTACGTTTCGGCAACCGCACAGCCGGTGAGCTGATGACCCCGCGCGTTCGCATCCAGTACCTGCTGCGGCACAACTCGATCAACGACTTGCTCGCGCTGGCGCGCAGCACCGGACTGTCCCGCTTCCCGGTCTGCAGCGAGGACCTCGACGGTGTCATCGGTGCCGTACACATCAAGCAGGCATTCACCATTCCCACGGCCGACCGTGATGCCGTCGAGGTCGTGTCGCTGACCCGCCCCATCCCCACGGTGCCCGAGTCGCTGCAGGGAGATGCACTGCTCAACCGGCTTCGCGACTCCGGCCTGCAGCTGGCGATCATCGTCGACGAGTACGGCGGCACCGCGGGCCTGGTCACCCTCGAAGACGTCGTCGAGGAGATCATCGGGGACGTGCGCGACGAGCACGACTACGGCGAGGAAGCTCCCGCCCAGCGGACCGGTGAACACAGCTGGCTGGTCTCCGGGCAGCTGCGTGGCGACGAGCTCGCCGAGATCACCGGGTTCGTCATGCCGGAAGGCGACTACGAGACCGTCGCCGGACTGGTTCTGGCCATGCTCGGTGAGATCCCGAGTCCGGGTGAGTCGGTGACCGTCGGCAACTGGGTCCTCACCGTCACCCGGCTGGACCGGCACCGCATCGCGGAACTCAGCGTGCGGAGGCCGGACTCGGAGGACGTACCCGAGCACGGGGCGGTGCGGTCATGAACGACTGGCTCTCCGTCCTGATGGTCGTGCTCGTCCTGCTGGCCAACGCATTCTTCGTCGGCGCCGAGTTCGCGTTGATCTCCTCGCGCCGGGACCGGCTGGAAGCCCTGCTCGAGCAAGGCAAGACCCGGGCAAGGATCGTCATCAGCGCGAGCAAGAACGTCTCCCTGATGCTGGCGGGCGCCCAGCTGGGCATTACGATCTGCTCCCTGCTGCTCGGGCGCCTCGGTGAGCCCGCTGTGGCCCACCAGCTGGCACTACTGTTCGACCTGACCGACGTGCCCGCGTACATCACACACGCGATCTCGTTCGCGATCGCCCTGGCATTGGTCACCGTCGCGCACGTGCTTCTCGGCGAGATGGTCCCGAAGAACCTCGCCATCGCCGAACCGGAACGCCTCGCGCTGTGGCTGGTTCCCGTGCACGTGGTGTGGGTGAAGGTCGCCAGCCCCTTCATCTGGACACTCAACGTCACAGCCAACCTCATCCTGCGCATGTTCCGCGTGACGCCGAAGGACGAGATGGAAACCGCGTACACCTCGCGCGAGCTCGCCGAGCTGCTGAGCCAGTCCCGGAAGGAGGGGCTCATCGAGCACTCCGAGCACCGCAGGCTCAGCCAGACGCTGTCCTCGGTGGAGAAGTCGGTCGCCGACGTTCTCGTGCCATCGGGCGAGCTCACCACGCTGGATCAGGACGCCACCGTCGGTGACGTGGAACGGGCGGTGTCGACGACCGGGTTCTCCCGCTTCCCGGTCCGCACCGGCTCCGGTGAGCTCGTCGGTTACGTCCACCTCAAGGACGTGCTCGACCAGATCAACGAGCAGACCGACTCCCGCGTGCCGGCGAGCAGGCTCCGCCGCCTCACGCGGCTGCCCGTCACCGCGCGGCTCGACGACGCGCTGTCAGCCATGCGGCAGGACGGCAGCCATCTGGCGTGCGCGGTCGCCGACGACGGGGCGACCGTGGGCGTGGTCGCGCTCGAAGACCTGGTCGAGGAGTACGTCGGGACGGTTCGCGACGGCACGCATGTGGCACTCTGAGTACACGTATGACGCGCAGCGACGCTACCCTCGCCTTCCCGCACACGGTGCTCGCCGAGGAGGACTGGCGTGCCCGCGAACGCGCCCACGCCGAACGGGTGCGCCACTGGACCGAGCCGCACCGGCAGCGCAAGGCACGCGGTGCCAAGCACCCCGTCTGGGACTTCCTGTTCACCTACTACTCCTACCGGCCCTCGCGGCTGGAGCGCTGGCAACCCGGCCCGGGTGTCGTCCTGACCGGTACGGGCGCGCGCCAGTTCCTCGACCGCGCCGGCTATCGCGTGGTCTCCGAGGGCGTCACCCTCGATATGGCACGGTTCGACCGGACCAGGAGCGACTCGACCCGGTTCATCCTGTCCCTCCTGGAAGCCACGGCCGGCCGCCAGGCCCGGCTGAACTGTTTCGGGCTCCACGAGTGGGCCATGGTCTACCGCGAGCACGGCGACGCCATCCGGCATTCCGAGGTACCGCTGCGGCTCGGCGCGGACGGCACCAACGACGTCGTCGACGCACTCGACGTACGCTGCAGCCACTACGACGCGTACCGGTTCTTCACCGAAGCGGCCAAACCGCTGAACTCCACCGCACTGACCCGCTCCGGACAGCGCACGCACGAGCAACCGGGGTGCCTGCACGCGAACATGGACCTGTTCAAATGGGCCTACAAGCTCGACCCGTTCGTCCCCTCCGAGCTGCTCGCCGACACCTTCGAGCTGGCCGCACGGGTTCGCGAGCTGGACATGCGGGCGAGTCCCTACGACCTGAGTGACTACGGCTTCTCCCCTGTCCGGATCGAGACCAGCCAGGGGCGAGCCGAGTACGCGCGCGCCCAGGCGGAGTTCGCCCGGCGGGCCGCGTCCCTGCGCGCGACGCTGATCGACCACTGCCGGACGCTGCTCGGCGACGGCGGTGAACCGGACGCCGCGGGAGATGTTCACACCGGGCCGGCCGCGATGGGAGGCTGACCGACACGGCCAGTGAACATCGCTGCTCCAGGTGAGCGACCGGCGGGAGCGAGCGCAGACCGACCATCACATTTTGTTGACCCCGCTCGCCTTCCGGAGTGATAGCATCAGCGGCGGTGCACGTGCATATATCGATCTGATTGCGAAAGGGTCTCGACACGGATGGGGCGACACAGCAAGGCAACGCCTCGCGCGGGTTCCCCGGTCAGGCGTCCTCGACCGTCCGGAAGCCACCGGGCGGACGACGACGCGCCACAGCGCCGCGGCATCGCCGGCTGGGCGATCGCCAGCATGGTGGCAGCGGGACTGCTCGCGATCGGTGGTGTCGGCTGGGTATGGGGCACCAACGCGATGAATACCCGGGCAGAGGCACAGTCGCAGGAGTGCGAGGAACACAGCACCCTGCATGTCCTGGCCGACGAGGGCATCATCGACCCGCTCGAGGCCGTCGCCGAGGAGTGGAACGCCGGTGACGAGGTGGTGCGCGCGCACTGCGTGACGGTGCAGGTGACCAGTGCCAACTCGGAGATCGCCGGCGAGACGCTCGCCGAGGCCGACACGGACAGGGATATCCCCGCGGTCTGGATCCCGGCCTCCACCGGTCAGGTCGACACCCTGGCCGATGCCCGTTCCGAACGCATCGCCGCGGAACCCGAGTCGGTCACCGGCGACGGGGACGGCGACTACCCCCTTGTCCGGATCCAGGGCCCCGGGGTGGACGATGTGCAGGAACGGGCCGCCCAGAAGTTCCACACGTTCGTATTCGAACCGGACCGGCGAGCGGTGTTCGACACGCTCGACGAGCCGTGACCCCAGCCGCTAACCCCAGCGGCTAACCCCGGCGGCTAACCGCCGCTACGCGCGGTTGAACGTGTCGGGATCCGGGCCCGTGCGAGTGCCGTCGTCGAGCTCACCGAGCGTCGCCATGTCTTCGGCGTCGAGCTCGAAGTCGAAGACGTCGTAGTTCTGCACGATCCGCTGCTGGGTGACGGACTTCGGGATGACCACGTTGCCGAGTTGGATGTGCCAGCGCAGCACGATCTGGGCGGCGGTCTTGCCGTGCTTGCTCGCCAGCCCCGTCACCCTGCCGTCCCCGAGAAGCTCGCCCTTGGCCAGCGGGCTCCACGCCTCGGTGACGATGCCGTTGGCCTCGTGGAAACGGCGCAGCTCGTGCTGTTGCAGCCGCGGGTGCAACTCGATCTGGTTGATGGCAGGCGGCACGTCCGCCTCGTCGAGAAGCTTCCGCAGGTGCGGGATGTGGAAGTTCGACACCCCGATGGCCCGCGCGCGTCCTTCGGAGCGGATCCGTTCCAGTGCCCGCCAGGACTGCGTGTACAGGTCACGCTCGGGAACGGGCCAGTGGATCAGGTAGAGGTCGACGTAGTCCATACCCAGTGCCGTCAGGCTCGCGTCGAAAGCAGCCAGCGTCGCGTCGTAGCCGTGGTCGGAGTTCCACAGCTTGGTCGTGACGAACAGCTCGTCCCTGCCGATCCCGCAGTGCTGCACGGCCTTGCCGACGGCTTCCTCGTTGCCGTACGCGGCGGCCGTATCGATGCTCCTGTACCCGGCGTCGAGCGCCATCTCCACGCTCCGGGCGGTCTCCTCCTGCGGGATCTGGAACACTCCGTAACCGAGCTGCGGAATCCGCACACCGTCGTCGAGTGTGATCTGCGGGGTCATGGTCACTCCTCCCGTGCGGCACACACGTGACGCGCCGCACCCGACGTACCCGTCACGCAGAACGTTCGCTTGTCTCACGAGATGATCGCACAGTGACATGCCTATGAGTAACGAGACCGGCCGAGACTCGCGGGCCGCCGGGGTCACTCCCCTGCCCCTGGCGTTCCTGCTGCTGGGCACGCTGGCGGTGCACGTGGCCATGTTCCTCAACCGTCCCGCGGCGTCCTACCGCGTGCTGGCACTGGACGGCGACGCCCAGGCTGTCGGGCTCGTCGCGGCGTCCAGCGCGGTGCTGCCTGTCGTGCTCGCCATCCCGATGGGCCGGTGGTCGGATCGCGGCAAGGCGCCTGCCCTTCTTCTCGGCGGCGGGGCCGTCATGGTGCTCGGGTCACTCCTGCTCGCCCACGCGGGATCGCTGCCGAGCATGGCCGCGTCCAACGCGATCCTCGGGATCGGGCAGCTCGCGCTCATGGTCGCCGCCCAGTCGGTCGTCGCCGACCTGTCCGGTCCGGGGCAGCAGGACAGGAACTTCGGCCTGTTCACAGCCGCGGCCTCGCTCGGGCAGCTGCTCGGACCGCTGCTCGGCGGCTGGGTGATCTCCGGCCGGGACTCCGCGGAGCTGCTGCAGGCCACCACACGGGCCTTCTGGGTGGGGGCGGGGGCCTCCGTGCTGATCCTGCTGTTCTACGGTCTGATGGTGTTCGTCCTGCGCGGCAGCACGTTCGGCACCACAGCCCCCGCGGGCGAGGCCCATCAGCCGGGCCGCGGCTCCGCGCTGGCCATGCTGCGCAACCGCCAGCTGTCCGTGGCGGTCTTCGTGAGCTTCAGTGTCATGGCCACTGTAGACCTGCTCGTCGCCTACATGCCTGTACTCGGGGAACACCACGGCTTGTCGCCCACCGTCGTCGGTCTCCTGCTCGCCGTCCGAGCCGGGTTCTCCTTCCTGTCCCGGCTGCTCATCCCGCTCCTGCTTCGCCACGTCGAGCGCCTGCTGCTCCTCGCCATCAACGCCACGCTCGCCGCGGGCATCGTGCTCGGCGTGGTGATCATCGGCGACCCGATCACGCTGGCCGTGCTGATGATGGTGCTCGGCATGAGCCTGGGACTCGGCCAGCCCCTCACCATGACCTGGGTCGTGCGCGAGGCACCCACCCAGCTCCGTTCCACGGCCCTCGCGCTGCGTATCACGGCCAACCGGGTGGCGCAGGCAGCCGGCCCGGCGGTGGCGGGCGGGCTCTCCACGCTCGTGGGCGTCGCGGGCCCGTTCTGGCTGATGGCGGTGCTGCTCACGGCGAGCACCGGCGCGATCCTGCCGTTGCGCCGCGGGCCCCGTGCGTGACAGGTGGAACCACCCCGTACGCACGGGGCCCGCGACGGATCAGCTGGAGTACGCGTCCAGGGGCGGGCAGGAGCACACCAGGTTGCGGTCCCCGCCTGCCTGGTCGATCCGCCGGACCGGGGGCCACACCTTGTGCGCCGGGTTCCCCGCGGGGAACACCGCGATCTCACGGCTGTACGGCCGGTCCCACTGCCCGGCGATGCACCGCGCGGTGTGCGGAGCATGACGCAGCGGGCTGTCCTCCAGCGGCCACTCGCCGGAGGCGACCCGGTCGATCTCGCCACGAATGGCGATCATGGCGTCGCAGAACCTGTCCAGCTCGGCCAGGTCCTCGCTCTCCGTCGGCTCCACCATCAACGTGCCGGCGACCGGGAACGACATGGTGGGCGCGTGCAGCCCGTAGTCGGCGAGGCGTTTGGCCACGTCGTCCACGGTCACGCCGGTGGACTTGGTGATACCCCGCAGGTCGAGGATGCACTCGTGGGCCACGAGACCGTCCTGTCCCGCGTACAACACGGGGTAGTACTCGTCGAGACGGCGCGCCACGTAGTTCGCCGTGGCCACGGCCGTCAGGGTCGCCTTGGTGAGCCCTTCCGAGCCCATCATGCGCACGTATGCCCAGGAGATCGGCAGGATCGACGCACTCCCCCACGGCGCGGCACTGATCGGGCCGACGCCCGTCTCGGGACCGGCGGCTTCCTGCAGCGGATGGTTCGGCAGGAACGGCGCCAGGTGCTCGCGAACGCCGATCGGCCCGACGCCGGGCCCGCCGCCACCGTGCGGGATGCAGAAGGTCTTGTGCAGGTTCAGATGGGACACATCGGATCCGAACTTGCCGTACCGTGCCAGTCCGATCAGCGCGTTCAGGTTCGCACCGTCCACATAGACCTGACCACCCGCGTCGTGCACGACACCGCAGACCTCCTGCACGGTGTCCTCGTACACGCCGTGCGTGGAGGGATAGGTGATCATGATCGCCGCGAGGTCGTCCTTGTGCTGTTCGGCCACGTCGCGCAGGTGCGCGAGGTCGATGTTGCCCTCGCTGTCACACTTGACCACGACCACCCGCATGCCTGCCATGACCGCGCTCGCGGCGTTCGTGCCGTGCGCGCTCGAGGGGATCAGGCACACATCGCGGTCCGGCTCACCACGCTCCCTGTGGTATGCCCGGATCGCGAGCAGGCCGGCGAACTCGCCCTGACTGCCGGCGTTCGGCTGCAGCGACACCGCGTCGTATCCGGTGATCTGCGCGAGCCACCGCTCGAGGTCGGCGATCACGCGGAGGATCCCCGGCGCGTCCTCGACAGGGGCGAACGGGTGCAGTTCGGCGAACTCCGGCCAGGTGACCGGCTCCATCTCGGCGGTGGCGTTGAGCTTCATGGTGCAGGAACCCAGCGGGATCATGCTGCGGTCCAGCGCCACGTCCGCGTCGGCCAACCTGCGCAGGTACCGGAGCAGCGCTGTCTCGGAACGGTAGGTGTGAAAGACCGGGTGGGAGAGGTACTCGCTGTTGCGCGTGAGCTCCTCCGGCAACGCGCCGGGGGTCTCGGCGTCGAGGCTGTCCACATCCGACACCGAGACACCGAATGCCTTCCACACCAAGCCAAGGTGCTCGCGCGTGGTCGACTCGTCACACGTGATCCCGACGTGGTCGTCGTCGATCTGCAACACGTTCACGCCGAGCCCGCGCGCCGACTGCACCACCGTGGCCGCGCGGCCGGGAACCCGGGCACGCACGGTATCGAAGAAGTCATCGTGGACCACCTCGACACCGTTGCGGGTCAGTCCCGCGGACAGCACCGCAGCCATCCGGTGTGCGCGCATCGCGATGGCTCGCAGCCCCTCCGGCCCGTGATACACCGCGTACGCCGAGGCGATCACGGCCAGCAGCACCTGGGCGGTACAGATGTTGGATGTGGCCTTCTCGCGCCGGATGTGTTGTTCCCTGGTCTGCAGGGCGAGCCGGTAGGCACGCGTACCGTCGGCGTCCACGCTGACGCCGACCAGGCGGCCGGGAAGGTGCCGCTCGAGGCCCTCGCGCACGGCCATGTAGCCGGCGTGCGGACCGCCGAAACCCATCGGAACGCCGAACCGCTGCGCCGAGCCGACCACGACGTCGGCCCCCATCTCGCCGGGCGCGCGGACCAGCGTGAGCGCCAGCGGGTCGGCGGCGACGACCGTCGCGGCACCGATCTCGGCAGCCTCGGCGATGACTCCCTCGATGTTGCGCAGCCGACCAGAGGCGCCCGGGTAGGACAGCAATACGCCGAAGGCCTCCTCATCGACCCCGGCTGCGGCCAACCCACCGGACAGGTCGGCTCGCACGATCTCGATGCCCAGCGGCTCGGCGCGCGTCTCCAACACCGCGATGGTCTGCGGCAGGGTGTCGGAGTCGATGACGAACCGGCTGGACTTCGACTTGCTGGAACGCCGGAGCAGCGTCATCGCCTCGGCAGCGGCCGTCGACTCGTCCAGCATCGAGGCGTTCGCGATCGCCAGGCCGGTGAGATCGGAGATCATGGTCTGGAAGTTCAGTAACGCCTCCAGCCGGCCCTGCGAGATCTCGGGCTGGTACGGGGTGTAGGCGGTATACCAGGCAGGGTTCTCGAGGATATTGCGGCGGATCACCGGCGGCGTGATCGTGCTGTGGTAGCCGAGCCCGATCATCTGGGTGTTCGTCCGGTTCTCCGCGGCCAGCGAGCGCAGCTCGGCGAGCGCCTGCGCCTCGGTGGCCGCGGCAGGCAGGTCGAGCGACCCGGTCACCGAGTCGTTCTCGAGGATCGAGGACGGAACGGCGCGGCGCGCCAGCTCCTCCAGGGAGTCCACGCCGATGACCTTCAACATCTGCGCGAGCTCGTCACGGCCTGGGCCGATGTGTCGCTCTGCGAACGGCGTACCGTGCTCGAGCGCGGACAGCGAGGTCGGCTCATGGGGGTGACGCTCTGTAGCCATCTGGTGCCTCCGGGGTCGGGTTCGCGGCGCGGGTCACTACCTTGCTGCGGCCCTCCCCACTGTCTATGCCCGTACTACGGGCGCCTGAGAGGTTCACCCGGCTCCCGGCCGAGCTTGCACCTTCGGCGGGGTCGTCGCGGGGCTGGCCCGTACGACCCTCTTTCCAGAGGCAACTCACACTCGCGGTCCTTGGTGCCTGAGAGGTTCCGGGGAGGAGTTGCTCCTTCGGCGCCGGTCAGCGTCTCACCGACCGGACTCTCCCGCGAGGCTACTAGCGTCTGCACCTACACTCTATCGTGTCTGAAACGCGCGAGCTGCATCAACCGGTGCGGCGCGCGTCGCGCCGCTGGGACAGCTCGTCAGGTACCACCGTCTCCATCTCGCCGCTGTCGGCACGTTCCGCGGGGAACTCGTGAATCGTTCCGGAAATCTCCTGCATTGCCCCGCTCACGGCGATACCGAAGACGCCTTGACCTCCCTGGAGCAGGTCCACGATCTCCTCGGGAGAGGTACACTCATAGACCGTCGTGCCGTCCGAGAACAACGTCACGCGTGCGAGATCGCGCACACCGCGCTCGCGGAGATGCTCGACGGCGACCCGGATGTTCTGCAGCGATACGCCGGTGTCCAGCAACCTTTTGATCACTTTCAGGACGAGGATGTCCTTGAACGAGTAGAGTCGCTGCGAGCCCGAGCCGTGCGCGGTACGGATACTCGGCCCGACGAGCTTGGTGCGCGCCCAGTAGTCGAGCTGGCGGTAGGTGATGCCAGCGATCTGGCAGGCCGCGGCGCCCCGGTAGCCGACGAGCTCGTCCGGCAGCGACGAGTCCGGAAACAGCTCGCCCTGCTGGCTCTGCGCCACGTAGACGGGCTTCTCCTCGACCACGCATACCTCCCCTCGCCCGGCCTTGAGCGGCCGACGAACATGACCGCCACCCCGAGGTAGAGGCGAGCGGCGCCGAATCACACCCACGCGATTCGCCGAGTGGGAGAGCGAATCACACCCACGTGTCACCTGATCATCGACTGAATCACATCGACGCGATTCGTCTACTAAGACACTAAGCGTGCCGAGGAAGCGGGTCAACGCGACGCGCGGTTAACCTCAAGTTCACATTGAGGCTTGACGTATGGGTACCGTGCCGGCCAGGGAACTCGCCGGGAAGCGGCGAGGTGTGATGCTCGATACCCCGGAGAGGCGCAGGCGGGGGTATCCCGAAACGTGCCTCAGGTGTCCGCCCCTCGGAAGTCCTCCGGGGAGACCGAGTCGAGGAACTCCCGGAACTTCTCGACCTCGTCCTCCTGCTCGTCCGGGATGAGCAGGCCCGCCTCATCGAGCACCGTCTCCGCGGCGTGAATGGGTGCGCCGGCGCGGAGCGCGAGCGCGACCGAGTCGCTCGGCCGTGCCGATACCCGGACGTCACCATGGAACACCAGTTCGGCGAAGAACGTCCCTTCCTTCAGGTCGGTGATCACGACCTGTTCCAGTTCCTTGCCGAGAGCGCCGATGACTTCCTTGAGAAGATCGTGCGTCAGCGGCCGCGCGGGACGCACTCCCTGCTGCTCGAGCGCGATCGCCGTGGCTTCCACTGATCCGATCCAGATCGGCAAGTAGCGCTCGCCCTCGCTCTCCCGCAGCAACAAGATCGGTTGGTTATTGGGCAGTTCGACCCGAACACCCACGACGTGCATCTCGCTCATCGGGCCTCGCCTCCCTGTACAGTGCGCCGGCTGACGCTTCTACCCGGCACTTCCCATATCGCTGCCATCGACGCTACTCGCCATACCGTCACTAGGCACAGCGTAAGCTCCATTTTCTCTCACTTGAAGGGTTCCGCGCGTACGGGGCCGTCCGTGTCCCGTTCGATGCCGAACCGCACGACCGGCAGCGGCGCGACCGCCACCGCAGGCGGCAGGGCCGTCCGCACGCCACGCCTCGTCCGCGTCCTGCTAGGTGCCCGTCACGCTCCGGATCCCGGACTTGACCAACAGCGTGTGCAGTGTGACCGACAGCGCGGCGAGCTCGCGGACCACCTCGTCCGCCCTCGCCCGCGAGTCGGCGTCCCGCTGCCGGGAAACCGGAGTCACGATCTGCTCCAGCAGCCCTACCTCGCGATCGGCCGACGCCCGGAAGGCACGCAAGTGCCTCGGCTCGATGCCGTAGGTGGTCATCGACTTGACCGTCCTGGCCACATGCACCGCATCGGCGTCGTAGAAACCTGCTGCGCCCGGCGTGATCAACCCATACCGTTCCAGTTCAGCCAGCATCGCGTCGTCGATCCCGGCCTCGCTGAGCAACTCCTCCTTGGTCAGCCGGATCTCCCGCGACGCCGCGAAGTCCCCGGCCGTCGGGGCCGCGTAGGAGTCCCCGTCCAGCGACGCCAGCTGGCGGGGCAGCCGCGGCATCGGAGTCGACGGCTCCAGCCCCCTGTCGACGGCGTCGAGCTGCTCCCTGATGACCTTCAACGGCAGGTAGTGATCGCGCTGCGCGGAGAGCACGAAACGTAGCCGCTCCACGTCGGCGCCCGTGAACTGCCGGTATCCGGACGACGTCCGTGCCGGCTGCACGAGCCCTTCGGACTCGAGGAACCGGATCTTCGAGATCGTGACGTCGGGGAACTCGGGGCGCAGTTGCGCCAGTACGGAACCGATGCTGAGCCCGTCTCGGGGCCCTTCTCGGGACCCGTCACCGGGTTCGTCCCGGGACTGGCCCTCCGCAGCCGTCACTGCTCCCTCCTCCCACTGCTCGAACCGATCACGGATGCACGAGTGTGTCACGTCCGGAGGGCGCTACTCGCCCCCGTCAGCGACCACGCCACAGCACGAACACCGCCGTGCTCATGCGCGGGCGGGAGACGCCGAGGTCACCGGGCGCCCTGGCTCCCCTCCGCTGCCGCGGCGGTCAGGAACACCAGCCGGAACTTGCCGATCTGGACTTCGTCTCCGCCGGCGAGTACCGCCTGGTCGACGGGCTCCCGGTTGACGTAGGTGCCGTTGAGGCTTCCCACGTCGATCACGACGAACTCGCCACCCTCGCGGCGGAACTCCGCGTGCCGCCGCGACACGGTCACGTCGTCGAGGAAGATGTCGCTGTCCGGATGGCGTCCCGCGCTGGTGGTGTCCCTGTCGAGCAGGAAGCGGGAGCCCGCGTTCGGGCCGCGCTTGACGACCAGCAGGGCCGAGCCCGCCGGCAGAGCCTCCACTCCCGCGGCAGACGCCTCGTCCTGGGCGGGTTGTTCCTGCCCCTCGGCTTCGGAAAGGAAGTCAGCCCGGAAGACCGAGGTCCTCTCCGGAGACTGCTCCGGGGGAACGCCGGGCTCGTCGTTCGTGCTCACCTGAGGTCTCCTTACGCGCTGTGGGCTTGATCGGATACCGGGCTACGCGTCACCGCGAAGGGCCGTCAACCGGCTGTTCGCCCTGCTCCACCAGCTCCCGGGCGTCCGGCCGGCTGCTCGTGTTCGCTGGATGGTGATCAGCCCTCCCACTGAACCGCTGCCTGGATGATTGTGTTCCTGCCAACGTACCGTGTCGGTACCGGCCTCGTGACCGAGACTCCCGGATCTCCTGGGCCCGGGCCGGCACCGCACGCGGCGGCGCGACAAGAGTTAATCGGAGATCAACCTCGTGTACGCCTCGGCGTTGAGCAGACCCGCCGTGCTCGAGGCGTCCGCGGGGGTGATCTCGATGAGCCAGCCCGAGCCGTAGGGGTCGTCATTGATCAGATCGGGTGACTCCGAGACCGCCTCATTGATCGCGGCGACCTGACCTGCCATAGGCGCGAACAGTTCCGAGACGCTCTTGGTCGACTCGACCTCACCGAAGACCTCGCCCACGCTCAGCTCCTTGCCGACCTCGGGCAGATCCACGAAGACCACGTCACCGAGCTGGTCCTGGGCGTACTCGGTGATCCCGATGCGCACGTTGCCTGTATCCCGCGCATCGACCCACTCGTGTTCTTCGGTGTAGTGCAGTTCCTCAGGAACGGACACGTCACGTTCCCCTTTCTCCTCGTTCGGCCTGTGCAGCGGCGCTAGTTTCCCACCTACGCCGATCGCGCCGCACGGCGACTCCCTTGCACCGCGCGGAACGTCTGGAGCACGTACAACACACCGGACCAGACGTAGAGCACTCCGCCCCAGATCATGAGCGCATAGGCCACCGGGCGGGCGAGCTCGGCGATCGCCGATTCCCCCTGGATGAGCAAGAGCAGCGGGAAGGCGTACATCAGCACGAAGGTCGCGCCTTTGCCAATGTAGCTCACCTCCGGCAGCCGGAAACCACGGCTCCGGATGATCAACAACGAGCTCGCGAGCAGGACCTCACGGCTGACCAGGACCACGATGACCCACCAGGGAAGGATGTCGCGGTACAGGAAGGCGAACAGCGTCGTCAGGATGTACAGGCGGTCGGCGGCCGGATCGAGAAACTCGCCGAGCCTGCTCATCTGGTTGAGCCATCGGGCGAGCTTGCCGTCCAGCCAGTCGCTGAACCCCGCGAAGACCAGCACCACGATCGCGAGCTCGTCGTAGCGTGGGCCGAGCAGCAACCACAGGAACACCGGCACCAACGCCAGGCGCACGACCGACAACGCATTGGGGACGGTGAACATCTGCCGGACCAGGGTCAACTCCTGCCGACCCGAATTGAAAGGCGTGCTCACCTGATCACAATACGATCGCCCACCGACGCGGGAGAATAGCCACCGGTGTGACTTCGCCCGCTTACTCGTGCCCGCCCGCTCGTACAGGGCGGCTCATCCCCCATCATCTCTGACCTCCCACGATGCGCCTCGGCCCCGTCGTACACATCACTCGCCGGTGAACTCGGGGGCACGCCGTTCCATGAAGGCCTGCACGGCCTCGCTGAGATCCTTGCTCGGCAGGAACGCCGCGTTCCATGTCGACACGTAGCGCTGGCCCGCCTCGACCTGAGCCTGCGTGTTGACCCCGAGCACCTCCTTGGTTCCCTGCACGACCAGCGGCGGGTTGGCCGCGATCTCGGCGGCCAGTTCCCGTGCCGCGGTGTACATCGACTCCCGGTCCGGATAGACGTCGTTGACCAGCCCGATCCGCTCGGCTCGCGCCGCATCGATGTCACGTCCGGTGAAGGCGAGCTCGCGGGCGTGACCCTCTCCCACGATCGTGCCCAATCGCTGCAGGGTGCCCAGATCCGCCACGATGGCCACCTTGACCTCGCGCACGCTGAACTTCGCTTCGGCACTGGCGAGACGGATGTCGGCCGCGGTGATCACGTCGATGCCGCCCCCGATACACCACCCGGTCACCGCAGCCACGACCGGCTTGCGGGTTCGCGCGATCGAGTTGACAGCCTCCTGCAGCCGCCTGATCTCGTCGAGGAAGGCCGTACGCGGACCCGCCAGCGCATCGCCACCGAGGTACTCGGACCATTGCGGCAACATCGCCTGCAGGTCGAGGCCGTAGGAGAAGTGCTCGCCGCTTCCGGTCAGCACGATCGCCCTGACCTCGGGATCGGCGTCCGCGGCGCGGAAGACCCGCGGCAGCTCGTTCCAGAAGTCCGGCCCCATCGCGTTGCCCTTACCGGGCCCCAGCAGGGTGACCTCGGCCACATGTCCCGTACGCTCCACCCGCAGAGACGCGAGCTCGTCCAGATTGTCGATCATGCGGACCATCCTCGCGCATCGGGCACGGCCCTGACCAATCGTCAACACGTGCATGCCCCGGAGTGCTGTTCACAGGTCGGTGGACGGGGCCTCCCGCATGAGGTTCGCGGCCGCCGACCACGGATGCCAGGCGATGCTCGGCGACGTGCGTGCGGGGAGCCGCCCGAGATATGAACGAGGCGCCCGGAAAACCCGTACCATGCGGGAGGACCGCTACCACCATCGTGTTCGAGCGCGGGTTCGCGCACGGCCCGGCCCGGGAGCGACCCGGTGGCTCCCGCAGGCTGCCCCGTGCCTGACCCGTCCCGCTAGTCGAGTGGAGCCGCGATCATGAATCTACCGGTGGACGAACTCACCCCGGAACCGTCGCCGGGCGCCGCCCGCCCGCACCGTCCCGGGCCTCGTTTCGAGCTGGCAGGCTCGTTCCACCACGACGGGTTCCGGCTGGCCTACACGGAGTACGGCGACGGTGACGCCCTCGTCGTGCTGACGCACGGTCTGCTGATGACCCGCCGGATGCACCAGCCGCTCGCCCGCAGCCTCGCGGACCGGGGTTTCCGGGTCGTCACGCTCGACCTTCTCGGGCACGGTGAGTCCGACCGCCCGCCGGAGTCGTGGCGCTACTCGGTGACCGCGTGCGCCAGCCAGGTACTGGCCTTGCTGGACCACCTCGGCGAGGACAAGGCCGTTGTCGGTGGCACGTCCCTCGGCGCGAACGTCGCTCTGGAGGTCGCCGTGCGCGCCCCGAACCGCCTGCACGGCCTGCTCGTGGAGATGCCCGTGCTGGATAACGCCGTGTTCGCAGGCTTGCTCGCCTTCCCACCCCTGCTGTTCGCCGCCCGGTTCACGCCACCCGTGATCAACGGTGTCGCCACGCTGACGAGGTTGATCCCGCAGCGCAACCAATGGGTCGCCGTGCTCGCCGACACCCTGCGGCAGGAGCCGGCACCCATGGCTGCCGTGCTGCACGGGATCCTGTTCGGAAGGATCGCTCCGCCACGCTCGCTGCGCCAGGAGATCGCCACCCCGACACTGGTCATCGGGCACTCCAACGACCCGGTACACCCGTTCGGCGACGCCGACACGCTCGCCAACGACATGCCGGAGGCCGAGTTCGTTCGGGCGCGCAGCCCCGTGGAGCTCCGCTTCGACCCCGCCCGGCTGACCGAGGCGATCGGGGACTTCCTCACCGACCGCTACTCGGCCGCGGGCTCCCGCATCCCCGCGTAGAGACCGGCGACGGGACCGATCACGATCACGGCAGGCGGGCGTATGCCTTCCGCGGCGACGTCGTCGGCGACGGTCTCGAGTGTGCTGTGCAGCACCCGTTCCCGGCGCGTGCTGCCCTCCTGGATGACCGCGACCGGGGTATCGCCCGGACGACCACCGCCGCGCAGGGTGTCGGCGAACTGCCTGATGCGTTCCACGCCCATCATCAGCACGATCGTGCCGCGTAGCTTGGCGAGCGCGTCCCAGTCGGTGAGCGACTGTTCGTCTCCCGGCGGTACGTGACCGGAGACGACCACGACCTCGTGCGCGACGCCGCGGTGGGTCACGGGCACGTCGCCGAGCGCGGGTGCCGAGAATGCGCTGGTGATGCCGGGAACCACCGACACGGGGACACCGGCCTCGGCACACGCGAGCGCCTCCTCGAACCCGCGCCCGAAGACGTACGGGTCGCCGCCTTTGAGCCGCACGACCGACTTGCCCTCCTTGGCGCGCTCGACCAGCGTGGAGTTGATCACCTCCTGGCTCGCCGCGCGGCCATAGGGGATCTTGGCGGCGTCCACCACCTCGACGTGCGCGGGCAGCTCGTCGAGCAGCTCGCGCGGGGCGAGCCGGTCGGCGACGACCACGTCCGCTCGTGCGAGCAGCTTGCGGCCAGCCACCGTGATCAGCTCCGGGTCCCCCGGCCCGCCACCGACCAGCGTGACCGAACCGTGTCCACCCGCGCCCGAGGGCGTGGCCCCGTCCGCGACCCTGCCCTCGCGCAGCGCCTCGACCAGACCGTCGCGTACCGCTGCCGAGCGCAGCGGGTCACCGCCGGAGAGCACCCCGAGAAGTACACCACCGTGCACCCCGCTCGCTGGGGTGACAGCACTCCCCTCCTCCCCCGCGTCGGCGCGGACACAGAACACCCGTGCCCGCTCGGCATCGGCACACACCGCGGCGTTCACATCGGGATCGTCCGTGCACGCCAGCGCGTACCAGGCATCATCGAGGTCGCCGGGTGTATAGGCGCGGCGATGCCAGACGAGCTCGCCCTCGTCGGCCAGCGCGCTCACGGCGGGAGTCGTGTGGGGTGAGATCAGTTCCACGTGGGCGCCGGCACCGATCAAGCGGGGAAGGCGTCGCTGCGCGACCGTGCCGCCACCCACCACGACCACGCGACGTCCGGCCAGGTCCAGGCCAACCAGGTAGTGCTGCTCTGCCATGCGTATAAGCATGCAGGGTGACCCAGTACACCGCGCCGCCAGGGTGTTCGGACGGGCCGCCGACCCGGCCCTCCGCCAAGGCGGGCACCTCGGACGAGCCGCCGTCGTCCGTGGCCGTCGTCCGTGGCCGCGCTCGCCGGGATCCCCGCATCGGTGTGGGAGCCGAATGTGACATTGCGTTCCATAGAAGAACCAAATGTCACATTCGGCTCCCACACGCTGTCGCCTTTCTCACCGGATCGACTTGCTCACCCCGGGCGGTTCCCGAGCGCGCGAAGTCCTGCTCCACCACCCGCACCCGGTGCGCGAGCCGGAAGGCGAGTTCCCCCGAACCGGTTCCCAGCACAGTGGACGGTGAGCGTAAGCTCGTGCCACGTAGGCTCGTCAGGTACCTTCACGCGATTGGCCGATGACCATGCCCGAAGCCGGTGAGATCTTCCATGCGGCTCACGCCGAGTTCGCCGAGTGGTCGCCGCGACTGTGGCGACCACTCGGCGAGATCACGGCCGCCGTGTCGCGCCCGCAGCCGGGTGAGCGGGTCCTCGACGCATGCTGCGGCTCGGGCGCCTCGGCGCTCCCGGCTGCCCGTGCCGTAGGGGCGGACGGTTCGGTGGACGCGCTCGACCTCGCGGAGAACCTGCTGGTCCAGGGGCGGCGAGAAGCCGAGTGGCGGAAGCTGGCGAACCTGCGCTTCATCAACGGCGACGTGACCACATGGCAGCCGCCCCAACCCTACGACCTGGTCCAATGCTGCTACGGGGTGTTCTTCTTCCCGGATATGGATGCCGGTGCCCGGCACCTGACATCCCTGCTGCGGCCCGGTGGACGGCTCGCGGTGACCACGTGGCTGGAAGGCGGTATGGAGCGGATCGTCCCGCTCGCCAGGGACGCGGTCGGCGAGGTGCGACCGGACCTCACCGAGTCGTTCGACCGGCCGAACTCGAGCGAGCGGGTGAACACCGCCGGCAAGGTCCGGGACTGGCTGGGATCGCTCGGTCTCGAGCGGATCACCGTCGAGACGGCGACCTACCGGCAGCCGCTGCACCCGGACGACGCGTGGACCTTGCTGCTCGGCGCGGCCCTGCGCGGACTGCTCGATCAGCTCTCGCCGGCCGAGCTGTCCGAGGCCCGTCGCCACTTCGAGGGCGGGATGCACAGCACCGCGATGAGCGAGCTCGATGCCAGCTCACTCGTCGCCGTCGGCCACACCGCACGGTGATCGTCCCGGTCTCGCTCGCGCGGGCGGTCACTCGGCCCAGGCACGATCGGCCGTGAACGACACCGTGAGCCACAGCTCGTAGTCCAGGTCGCTGAGCCCGTCGGTGATCTCCCGCCGGATCGCGTCGAGCACCTCGACACTGCGGTCCGGGGTGTGCTCGCCGACGATGTAGTCCACCTCGACCACCAGCTGGCCACCAACCTTCGTGCTGCGCAGGTAGGTGTCGTCGAAGCCGTGCCGCTGCTGGACCTGCCAGACGCACCGCCGGAGGCGCTCCTCCAGCTCTCGCGGCGGGGCCATGAAGAGGACCTCGCGGAAGCCGTGCATCAGCAGCCGCAGCGGCATCGCGAGGAACAGCAGGCAGACGAGCGCGACCATCGTGGGATCGACGTAGGCCGCGAACCGCTCGTAGCCGGTCCGCTCGAGCACCGCGGCCGCGATGAACCCCGCGAGCACCCCCGCGCTCAGCACCGTGTCCATCAGCCACTGTGTGGTCTCCGCGCGGACCAGGTCGGAACGCACCGCGCGCTGCTCCCGGCCGAGATAGGCGGCCACAACGCCACAGCCCACGGTCGCGGCGGCCGCATAGGCCACCGCCCAGCCCGTGTTGACCTCCCGACCACCGGTGAGCAGCTCCATCACCGCGACGCTCAACGCGTAGACGCATAGCGTCCCGATGGCGATGGCCTTGACGATGATCGTCAGCGGCTCCAGCGCGTCCCGGCCGAACGGGAAGCGCTTGCTCTGCCCCTTGCGGATGATACGGAAGCTCAGCAGCGACAGCAGGGACAGCAGCACGCTGATCAGCGAGTAGAGGCCGTCGAAGACGATCATCTGGGACCGCACGGCCAGGCCCCACCCGATCGCCAGAACGGCCCAGAACAGCGCTGCCCACACCGACAGCAGGATCAACCGGCCTGCCGAATTACCCGCGCGACTCATCGTCGATCACTCTAGCCGGGCCGGGGGCGAGCCGAAGGACTCCTCGGGTACCACATGTGTACCGAAGGAGTCCTTGGGCTCGCCCCCGGCTCGCCGTCAGGACACGATCTCGGCGGCCGTGCGCAGGAGCGAGGCGTCGCCGCGCAGCAGCAGGCTGGTCACCACCGTCTCGCGCCAGGCTTGCAGCTCGTCGCGGATCTTCGCCGGTGGGCCGATCAGCGCGATGTCCTCGACGAGCTTGGTCGGGATCGCCGCCGCGGCGTCGTTCTTGTGGCCTGCGAGGTACAGCTCCTGCACCTTGGTCGCGGTTTCCTCGTACCCGAGGCGCGCGAACACGTCGCGGTGGAAGTTCATCTGCTTGGCGCCCATACCGCCGATGTAGAGGGCGAGCGAGGGGCGGATGAGGTCCGCGCACCGTTCCACATCGTCGTCCACGATCAGCGGAACCGAGGCGGGGACCTCGAAGTCCTCCCAGCCGCGCCGTGCACCCGGCCTTGCGAAGCCCTCGGCGAGCGCATCGCGGTAGAACTTGTTGCTGCGCGGCGAGAAGAACATGGGCAGCCACCCGTCGGCGATCTCGGCGGACAGCGCGACGTTCTTCGGCCCCTCGGCAGCCAGGTAGATCGGCAGGTCGGCACGCAGCGGGTGCACGGTCGGCTTCAGGGGTTTTCCGAGCCCCGCCCCACCCTGGTACGGCAGCTGGAAGAACTCACCGTCGTAGGTGACCGGCGCCTCCCTGGCGAGCACCTGCCGCACGATGTCGATGTACTCGCGCGTGCGAGCCAGCGGGCGCGGGTACGGCTGGCCGTACCAGCCCTCCACGACCTGCGGGCCGGAGGCACCCAGTCCCAGCACGAACCGGCCGCCGGACAGGTAGTCCAGGCTCAACGCGCTCATCGCCGTCGCCGTCGGTGTACGTGCCGACATCTGCACGATGTTGGTCCCGAGCCGCACCGTCGAGGTCGACGACCCCCACCATGCCAGCGGCGTGAACGCGTCCGAGCCGTACGCCTCGGCTGTCCACACCGAGTCGAAGCCGAGCCTGTCGGCTTCCCGGATCGCCTCCAATGCCCCGTGCGGTGGACCTGAGGACCAGTACCCGATGTGGTAGCCGAGTTTCATCGCACCTCGCTCACCTGACGTCTCCGGCGGATACGGGCCATCATCGCCTGTAGCCGGCCACGACGCATCCGCACACAACGTGAAACATGTTACAGAAAGCGTCGGGTGAGTCGCGACAGCCCGCGTGAGGCCGGCTCCACCGGCGGGGAGTAGTGCTTCGGGCTGTCCCGCTCGGCACGGGGCGGCAGGTTGCGATAAGGAGTCTCGACCGTTCCGGTAGCCGCCCGTGCGCGCCGCGCCCGTCGCCACGCCGCCCTGGCGCGCGGGTGGTAACGCCACTCGAACGGGACCAGGTTCCAGCAGGCGCTGGTCACCGCGCCGACAACCCGGAAAGCCGCCTCGTCGCCGCGCCCCCACCTGTACCCCAGCCGCGCACGCACCGCGGGGTGGTACAGCCCCACGGTGAGCCAGGTGAACCCGCGCGCGACCGGCCTGCGCAGCACGCGCCACAACGGCTCGGGCAACCACCACAACGCGGGAGGCCTGCTCAGCTCGCTGAGGTCCAGCACGTCGCGGGTGGCGTTGTTGACCTCGAGCACGCTCGTGCACATGTGCTCCCAGTAGCGCTGGAACTCCTCCCAGTCGGCAGGCACGGGGCGCATGCTCATGCCGTACAACCCGTACCACCGCACGCTCTCGTCGTAGAGCGCGCGCTTGGCCTCCTCGGACAGCCCCTCCCCCAGCCGGTCCTGGAAAACGATCATGCCCATGAAGAAGGTGGCGTGTGCCCAGTAGTACGTCTCCGGGGTGAGCGCGTGGTACGCCTGGCCGTGCCGATCGACACCGCTCACCTCCGTGTGATACCCGCGGACCTCCCGCGCTGTGGTCGCCGCCCGCTCGCCGTCGTAGACCACGCCGTAGATCGGGTACAGCGAGCGGAACAACCGCGCGAACCGTTCGGTGAAGAACTGCGAGTGCTCCTCGACACCCGCGCCGAGCTGCGGGTGCATGTTCTGCATCGAGCCCGCCCACAGGGCGAGCAGGATGCCGCGCCAGTCACCGAAGTAGCGCCAGGTCAGCGACTCGGGACCGAGTGGCTCGGGTGCGGCACGCTGCGCGCCCCCACTCGCGCGCGGCCGTGCATCGGCGGGGACGTCGTACTGCACCATCGTGACCTCATCCCTGCTACACAGAAACTGACTACAGCCGTTGTCAGGTTAGGATCGGCGCCGCACGCGGTCAAGAGAGGAGACCTGACATGCCAACGGCAGGCGACGCCACGCAACGGACATGGGCAGGCACCACGCTCGCCGACCGTCGTGCCGCCCGCAGGCAGCAACTGCTCGATGCCGGCCTCGAGCTACTCGGCACCGACGGCACGAGCGCCGTGTCCGTGCGCGCGGTGTGCCGCACGGCCCGCCTGACCGAGCGTTACTTCTACGAGAACTTCGCCGACAGGGACGCGCTACTGGTCGCGGTGTACGAGCACGTCGCGCGGCAGGCGCACCACGCGCTCGTCGACGCGGTACACGGGGCGCGGCCCGACGTGGACGCACGGGCACGCGCGGCGGTGTCGGCCTTCGTCGAGCTGATCCTGGATGACCCGCGCAAGGGAACCGTCCTCCTGCTGGCACCGCAGACCGATCCGGTGCTCGGCAAGCGCGGCAACGAGCTCCTGCCCACCTTCGCCGACCTGGTCCGCGAGCATCTGCCCTCCGGAACGGACCCCGCGGAACGCAAGATGACCGCGCTCGGCCTCGTGGGCGCGCTGGCGAACCTGTTCATCGCCTATCTCGCAGGCTCCCTCGACGTGGCCCGCGACCGCCTCGTCGACCACTGCGTGCGCCTCGTCCGCAACGCGGCATCCGGCTACCCGACAGACCCGGCGCGCTGACGCCGCGCCGTACCCCGACCCGCGCGTGCCGCCCCTCGCCGCGCGACGAGTCGACCGATCTCTCCGCGAAACCGCTGGTCGCGCAATTCCGAATAGCATCGCGAAAAATTACCGGAAAGTAGCTAGAACCTGTTTCTATATGCCCTCGTTGTACCCGGCGACCGACAACGCTGCGATACGAACTATGCCGCACTGAGGCCAGATACAGCCGCACCGTGAAAGGCGCGCCATGGAATCGGGGCAACATAGAACTAGTTACATCACAATTGTCAAGAGACGGCGAGGAACAATCGCGGGCGGGCTGGGCGTCGGGTTACTTCTGAGCGGAGTTCCGGCATCAGCCGCGCCCGCGGCACCCGAAGGATGTCCGGTCCTGGCCTCGGCCCGGGGAGTACAGGTCACCGCCAGCGCGAGCGACAACATCCTGCTGGCGGCCCCGACCGGGGCGGGCGCACCCGTCGCACAGTCCTGTGTGGACTACGAGGTGCAGGACTCCTCCGCCTTCGCCAGCAGCCCGTATCCGGGAGAGACGGTCCTGACACTTCCGGGGATGCTCAGGACCGAGACCGGGCAGGACCTCCCCGACTACCCCGCCTACGTGTCCGCGCGGCATCCCTCCCAAGAGGAGTCCGATGTCGACGAAGAGGGCTACTCCCTGCACGCGCGCAGCACCGCGACGTCGAGCGCTGCCGCCGCCCGCTCGGGCCTCGACGAGGAACAGGGCCGGGCGGGCGTGACCCGTGCGCGCGCGGAGACGGCCGTCGACCCCGACGACCTCTCCTCCGAGGCCACCGCGCGCGCCGACACCCGGCCGCTGACCGTCGACGACGTACTCGAGGTCGGCACCACGCACGCCTCCGCGTCCGCGTCGGTCGACTCCGGCGGCGAGCTCCGGCGCGACTCGGCGCTGCACATCGGGCGCACGACCGTGGCCGATCAGGTCGTCACCATCACGCCGGACGGCGTGCGCGCCGCGGGCCAGGGCGTCGCGCTACCGGAAGCCGACCCCGCGGAGGCTCTCGAGGCAGCGGGAGTGCGGGTGCGCTACCTCGAGGCGGCGGAGACGCAGCGGGGTGTGCTGTCCGCGGGCATCGAGATCGTCGCCGAGCAACACGACCCGGACACCGGCGGGACCTACCGGGTGCGCTACGTCCTCGGCCGCGCGTTCGCCGCCGCGGCGCAGGTCGACGAACCTCCCGGGGACGGTGCCCCGCAGGGCGTCGCTCCGCCCGGCGACCCGGCCCGGGCGGAGCCGGCGGCTACCGCGGATGCCCCATCGGCGGGAGGCGAGGACGCACGCGGCTCCACGAGCGCGGACCCACCCGACGACGCCGGGGCGCCCCGGGCTGCGGGCGTCCCGGAGGCCGCGCCGGAGCACGAGCGGTTACTCGGCAACCCGGTGGACATGGGGATGACCGGTGTCTATCTGGTGATCGTCCTCGGCGCGCTGGCGATGGTCACCAGCGGAAGCCTGCTGCGCATGTTGGGAGTGAAGACCCGATGGACCTCATGACGAAGCTCCGGAGCCAGTGGGACCGTCTGCTGGCCGTAGCCGGCGCCATCGCGGGTGCGGCAACCCTGGTCACCGGCTGGTTCGGGGTGAGCGGTACGCCGTACCCGGCCGAGCAGCTGCCGTACATCATCAGTGGCGGGATCGGTGGCCTGTTCCTGCTCGGGATCTCCGCTGCGTTGTGGCTGTCCGCCGACCTCCACGACGAGTGGCGCAAGCTGGACCGCATCGAACGCGCCATCCGCGAGGCAGAAGCACCAGGCGGCGGCACGGGCACCACGGCCCGTACCGCACCTTCCCCGGAGCCCGAACCGGCACGTGAGCCCACGCGACAGCTACCGGAGGTGGCGGTCGGGGGTGCCTCATGACGGGGCGTACCGGACCCGACTGGCCCTGGCGGGACTCGGACGTGGTGATGGTGTGCCTGACCACGATCGTCGGCGCGGCCGCGTTCGCCGCCGGATGGTTCGGCGCCACCGTGTCGGGCACCGTGCACCACCAGGCGGCATGGCTGAACCTCGCCGTCGGCGGGTTCGCCACCTCGGCGGTCGGGGTGAGCCTGTGGCTGATGCGCGGGCGCAGAGCGGTCGGCGAGCGCCGCGTAGCGCTGGTATCCATCGACCCGCCGGATGCCGAGCCGCGGCCGGCTCCCGGCCGATGGCCGGATGCCGACGGTACGCGGGACCTGGTCCGTGCCGTGGGGATGCAGCGGGTGCACCGGCCGGACTGCCCCCTGGTCGCGGGCAAGCAGCTGGAGCGGGCCGATGAGGACGACGGCCAGCCGTGCGGGGTGTGCCTGCCATGAACGACCTGCTGCCGTTCCTCGTCGTCGGGGTGACGACCGGCTCGATCTACGGGCTGGCCGCGATGGGGCTGGTGCTGACCTACAAGACGTCCGGCATCTTCAACTTCGCGCACGGCGCGATCGCCGCGCTCGCGGCGTACGCCTTCTACGACCTCACCACGCTGCGCGGGCTGCCGTGGCCGGTCGCGCTGCTGCTGGCGGCCGTCGTGCTCCCGCCCGTGCTGGCCGTGTCGCTGGAACGGATGGCACGCGGGCTGGCCGGGGCGAGCGTGACCATGAAAATCGTCGCCACGGTCGGCCTGCAGCTGGCCATCACCGGGGCGCTGATGGCGCACTACGGCGCAGCGGGACTACCGTTCCCGACCTTCCTGCCCGTCGACACCGTCACGGTCTCCGGCGTGCACGTCGGCATCGACCAGCTCATCTCCGCGAGCGTCGCCGCGGCGGGCGCGGCAGCGTTCTTCCTGTTCTTCCGGCTCTCCTCGCTCGGCGTGCGCATGCGGGCGGTCGTGGACGACCCCGATCTGCTGGAGCTGACAGGCACCAGCGCGTTCGCGGTGCGCAGCTGGGCGTGGCTGATCGGGTCCTGGTTCGCCGCGATCTCGGGAATCCTGCTGGCACCCCAGATCGGCCTGGACGCGCTGTTGCTGACCTTGCTGGTGGTACAGGCCTACGGCGCCGCCGCGGTCGGGATGTTCGCCAGCCTGCCGCTCACCTACGCCGGTGGCTTGCTGATCGGCGTGCTCGCCGCGTTCGCGACCACGATCGCGGCCGGCTCACAGGCACTGGCCGGGCTGCCACCGGCGGTCCCGTTCCTGGTGCTGTTCGTGGTGCTGCTCGTGGCGGGACGCAGCAGGCTGGCCGACGCCGGCACCCACCGACCCGCACCGGTCTCCGCACCGCTGCTGACCCCGCGGGCCACCCGCGGGTTCGCTGTGGCGGCGACCGTCCTGGCAGCGGCCGTGCCACTGCTTGCCGGGCCGAGGCTGCCGGTCTATGCCAACGCGTTGGTGTTCCTGCTCATCTTCACCTCCCTCTACCTGCTGGTGCGGATCTCCGGGCAGGTGTCCCTCGCGCACGCGGCACTGGTCGCCGTGGGGTCGGCCACGTTCTCCCATCTGGCCGTCGGGGCGGGCCTGCCGTGGCTGCTCGCCGTGCTGCTCGCGGGGGCGGCCGCGGTACCGGTCGGGGCGGTCGTCGCCATCCCCGCCATCCGGCTGTCCGGGCTGTTCCTCGCGCTGGCCACCTTCGGGTTCGGCCTGCTGCTGGAGCGGCTGCTCTACCGCTCCGGCGTGATGTTCGGCGCCACGGGCACGCTGCCTGCCGCCCGCCCCGAGCACTTCTCCTCCGATACGGCCTTCTACTACGTGCTGCTGGCGTTCGCCGCCGGTGGCATGGTGCTGGTCGCAGCCGTCACCCGCAGCAGGTTGGGCAGGCTGCTGCGCGCGATGGCCGACTCCCCGACGTCCCTGGCCACCCTCGGGGCGGGGATCAACGTGACGCGGGTGACGGTGTTCTGCGTATCGGCGTTCATCGCGGGCATCGCCGGTGCGCTGCACGCCTCGGTCAGCCAGTCCGCCACCGGTACGCCGTTCACCGCGTACGCCTCGCTGACGTGGTTGGCGGTGCTGGTGCTGTTCTCCGTTGCTCGTTCCGCGGCGCCCGTGCTCGCGGCGCTGTTCCTCACGGTCGCGCCCGCCTACAGCTCCAGTGACACCGCGGTGGATTGGATGCCGGTGCTGTTCGGCCTCGGCGCGATGCTCGTGGCCCTGCACGAGGCCTCCGCGCGTCCCCGCACGACCACCGGGGACGGCACGGCTGGGGCATCGAGCCGCGCGCGCGAGCGCATCGGCGCACCGAGCGCGGCACGCGAGCGGCTACAGGCTGCCGCGGGCCGGGCGGGCGGCCGCGCAGGCCCGGACACCGGCCGCCTGCGCGTCGGCAGGCCACGCCAGCAGGGAGACACGCGATGACCTCCAGCGAGCACGACGGCCTGCGAGTGGACGGGCTCACGATCGCCTTCGGCGGCAACACCGCGGTGGACGGCCTGTCGTTCGCCGCGCCGCGCGGCCGGATCACCGGGTTGATCGGACCCAACGGAGCAGGCAAGACGACCACGTTCAACGCCTGCTCCGGGCTGCTGCGCCCGAGCGCAGGCAGTGTGCGGCTGTTCGGCACGGACATCACCGGCCGGGGACCCGCCGCACGCGCGCAGCACGGCCTCGGTCGCACCTTCCAGCGGATGGACCTGTTCGACTCCCTCACCGTCGAGCAGAACATCGCGCTGGGTCTGGAGGCCCGCCTGGCGCGCAGCAACCCGCTCAAGCAACTCCGCTGTCCCCGCCGCGACCGCACGTCCGTACGGGCCGCGACCGAGGCGGTCCTCGAGCTCTGCGACCTCGGTCCACACCGGGGTGATCCGGCCGGCTCGCTGTCGACCGGTCAGCGCCGCCTCGTCGACCTGGGCAGGGTCCTTGCCGGTGGGTTCGACATGCTGCTGCTCGACGAACCCTCGTCCGGGTTGGACAGCGCGGAGACCCGGCGGTTCGGCCGGATCGTGACGCGGGTCGTCGCCGACAGCGGCTGCGGCGTGCTGCTCGTCGAACACGACATGTCGCTGGTCATGTCGATCTGCGAGCACCTTTACGTACTCGACTTCGGAAAGATGATCTTCGAGGGGGATCCCGCCGATGTGCGTGCCAGCGACGCGGTGCGCGCCGCCTATCTCGGATCGGAGGCTGCCTGATGCTGCGGCTCCACGACATCACAGCAGGCTACGGCGACACCACCGTCCTGCGCGACGTCTCACTGCCGGTCCCCCGGCGCTCCGTCGTGGCACTCCTCGGAGCCAACGGCGCGGGCAAGACCACAACGCTGCGGGTGGCTTCCGGCTTGCTCGCACCGGGCTCCGGAACACTGCACCTGGACGGTACGGACCTCACCGGGCGCCGCCCGCACGTGCTGGCACGGCGCGGCGTGTGCCACGTGCCGGAAGGCCGGGGAATCTTCCCGAACCTGTCCGTGCGGGACAACATCGCCGTGCACGCCGCGGGCGCCGACACCGGTGAGGCCGTCGACAGGGCCGTGTCGGCGTTCCCGGTCCTCGGCGAGAAGCTGGGCCAGCAGGCCGGGGCGCTGTCCGGTGGCCAGCAACAGATGCTGGCGCTGAGCCGGGCCTACGTCACCGAACCCAGCTACGTCCTGCTGGACGAGGTGTCCATGGGGTTGGCTCCCGTCGTCGTCGACGAGATCTTCGAGTTCCTCGGCAGGCTCGCCGAGCAGGGCTGCGCGCTCGTGCTCGTCGAGCAGTACGTCGCCAAGGCACTCGAGCTGGCCGACTACGTCTTCCTGCTGGCGCGGGGGCGGCTGGAGTTCGCGGGCGAGCCGGGCGAGCTCGACGCGGCGCAGCTGATGGAGAAGTACATGGGCACCCACACCTAGCACGGCGTCCCGGTAGCCACACCGGCCCGGTACCGGCTCATCCAGCACCGAGGAGGTCACAACCATGCCGAGCCGCCGACGCACCGTCGTTCCCGCCGCACTGTTCACCGCCGCGGCCCTCGTGCTCGCGGCCTGTGGCACCCGGCTCGACCACGACACGATCGAGCGAGCGGCGTCCGGGCCGTTCCCCGGGGCGGAGCAGGACGCCGACGCGGGAGGTATGCCGGACCGGGCCCGCGGTGATTCCGGCGACCCCGACGCGACCGAACGGCAGGGCGACGGCGACCCGGACAGCACCGCGGGCGCCGGTGCGGACGGCCGGGATCGGGGCGCAGGCGGTTCCGACGGCCCTGCGCGCGACCGGAAGGGCTCCGCAGGGGGCGCGCCCATCGTGGTCGGCACGGTCGGCACCTACTCCGGACCGGGCGGCACCGCGTTCGCGCAGGGCGCAAGGGCACTGCAGGCGTGGGCGGCACACACCAACGACAACGGCGGCATCGGCGGCCGCCGCGTCGAGGCGATCGTGATGGACGACGGGGGTGACGCCGGCCGGGCGCGCAGCCAGATGCAGGAGCTCGTCGAGCAGCACGACGCCGTGGCCGTGGTCGCGGCCATGACCATCACCGAGACGCTCAACTCGTGGAAGGGCTACGTGACCGAGCACGAGGTCCCCGTCATCGGCGGCGACTGCGGGCCGCAGTGGTCGGACAGCCCGGTCCTCTTCCGGCAGTGCCCGTCCTCGGCGAGCGCGGTGTTCGGCACGGCCCGTATCGGCGCGCAGCGCGGCGAAAGCACGCGGTTCGGTGCGCTGTTCTGCACCGAGAGCGACTCCTGTGCGCGAGTGGAGAACCAGCTCTTCGACGAGGGCGACGCCGAGCGTGCCGGGCTGGATCCCCGCTACCGGGCCAGGATCTCGCTGACGCAGCCGGACTACACCGCGGAGTGCATCCAGGCGCGTAACGCCGGTGTCGAGCTGCTGATGGTCACCGGTGATCCCGGTACCGTCGCCCGCGTCGCGTCCTCCTGCCAGCGGCAGGACTACGACCCGCAGTTCCTGCAGATCTCCTCGACGGTCCGGGCGGACACGGTGACCAAACAAGGGCTGGGTGACGTGCTCGTCGGCATGCCGGTGTTCCCGTTCGCCGGCCTGAACACGCCTGCGTTCGAGGAGTTCGCGGCCGCATGGGACAGCTACGGCGGCGACAGCGCCCCCGGTCCTTCGGCGGCCCTCGGGTGGTCCTCGGCGAAGGTCTTCGAGGCCGCGGCGGAAGCCGCAGGCGACGACATCACCAGGCAGAGCATCATCGACGCGCTCCGCGGCTTCGACGGCGAACGCTTCGACGGCCTCACCGTGCCGTTGACCTTCGGCCCCGACGGCACATCGGACGTCTCGTGTGCCTACGCCATGCGAGGGACGGACGGCGGGTGGGACGCCCCGGACGGCGACTCCCCCGACTGCTGGTGATCGGGCGGCGGACGATCAGGCGGGACCGGTCACAGGTCCAGCACCACCCGCCCGGTCGCGCGGGAGACACAGATCATCATGGCGCTCTCCCGATCGGGCTCGGACAGCACCCTGTCCCGGTGCTCGACCGTGCCGGAGAGCAGACCGACGGCGCAGGTCCCGCAGTGCCCCTGACGGCAGGAGTACGCCACGTCCGGCACGGCCTCCCGCACCACGTCGAGGGCGCTGCGGTCGGCGGGTACCGGCAGGACCCGGCCGCTGCGCGCGAGCTCGATCTCGAACGGCGCGCCGTCGGTGATGGGCGGCGGGCCGAACCGCTCGAAATGCAGCGAGCCGACCCGGCTGGCGGGCCGGTCCACGCGCAGGCTCGTGATCATCGGTGTGGGGCCGCAGCAGTAGGCGGCTGCGCCGTCCGGCGCGCGCTCCAGCAGCTCCGCCCCGGATGCCGGGATGCCGTACTCGGTGTCCGGCCGGATCCACACCCGTCGAGGATCGATCCGGGTCAGCTCGTCGATGAACGGCATCGACCCGGTGCTGCGGCCGGTGTAGACGAGGCGCCAGTCGGCTCCCCGCGCTGCCGCGGCACGCACCATCGGCAGGATCGGGGTGATCCCGATACCGCCGGCGACGAACAGGTAGGAACGCGCGGGCGCCAGGGGGAACGCGTTGCGCGGACCCCGCACGGTGATCCGGGAGCCGGGCCGCAGCTCCTCGTGCACCTCCCCGGACCCGGTACCGTCCGGCAGGCGGCGCACGGCGATCCGGTACGCCCGCGTGTCGGCCGCGTCGCCGCACAGGGAGTACTGCCGCACGCGCCCGGAGGGCAGCACCACATCCAGGTGCGCGCCGGGCCGCCAGGCGGGCAGCTCGCCGCCGTCGGGTGCCGTCAGGCGCAGGCTCACCACGTCTTCGGCCTCGGTACGCATCCGGTCCACGGCCAGCTCGCGGTCCCGCGAGACCGGGGTCACCGGCCCGCGACGCCTCCCGCTGTACACGCTGATCCGCTGGTACAGCGACACGACCGCGTCGAGCGAGGACATCAGGCGATCCCGCCTCGGCCGCCCCCGCAGGTCGCTCGGGTAGTCCGGAACGCAGCCAGCCATCGGTTCCCCGGTGACGGTCACTGCTGCGCCTCGGCCGCCTGCGCGGCAGGCGAGCTCGCCAGGTACCCGATCGCGCGCTCCGTCGAGCCGTACCGCGAGGGGTGGAACGAGCGGGTGAAGTACGGGCGCACCTCGCCGAGCACCCCGCGCAGCGTGGGCAGCGTGCCCCGTGCGGATGCCGCCCGCAACCGCCGCAGCCGCGCCTTGTCCCGGCCGCCCAGCTGCGGGTCGTTGCGCATCAGGAACCGCGTACCGCGCACGAACAGCCACAGCATCACCGGGGCCACCACGGACATGGCACGTGCCCGGCGGGTGTACCGGCCGTCGAGGTGGCAGAAGAGGTCGTAGGCGACACTGCGGTGTTCGACCTCCTCGGCGCCGTGCCAGCGGAGCAGGTCGAGCATCGTGGGATCGGCACCCGCGGCGTCCAGGCCGGAGGCGTCGAGTATCCACTGCCCGAGGAACGCGGTGAAGTGCTCGATCGCCGCGATGATCGCCAGGCGCTCGACCAGCCACTCCTCGGCGGCCTTGCCGTGCAGGTCGCGGTCACCGAGCAGGCGCCGGAACATCCACTCGACCTGCCGGGTGAACGGGCTCGCGTCGAGGCCGTGCGCGGCGAGGTGGTCGGCCACCCCGCTGTGTGCCTCGGCGTGCAGGGCTTCCTGCCCGATGAACCCCAGGACGTCCGTGCGGAGGCGCTCATCGGCGATCAGCGGCAGGGCTTGCTTGAACACCCGGACGAACCACCGCTCCCCTTCCGGCAGCAGCAGGTGCAGGACGTTGATGGTGTGCGTGGTCTGGGGGTCGCATGGCACCCAGTGCAGGGGCAGGTTCGACCAGTCGAAACGCACCGGCCTCGGATGCAGCACCAACTGCTCCTCGCCGGGCTCGACCTCGTTGTCCGCAGCCATACTCGCCTCCCCGTTGGCATCCCGCTGCCGGCATCCCGCGGACGGCATCCCGATACGGATACTGCCCGCGTCACCGTCCGTACGTGGCCGTCGCCGAACCTGTCGCCGAACCTGTCGCCGATCCTGCAGCCGAACCAGCGCTGCCACCTCGCCCGATCACCCGGTACTCGCTGGGGTCCACCTTGCGCGTCTTCAACCAGTACCGCCAGGTGAAACCGGGCCAGATCGTACGGTTCACGCCCTGGGAGTCCAGGTACCAGCTGGTGCAGCCACCGGTGGTCCACACCCCGTTGTTCAGCTTCCGCTGGATGTCGCTCTGGAACCGTTCCTGGACATCCTTGCGCACGTCCAGCGCCGCCGCATCGTGCGCGTCGGCCAGCCGAACCGCGTCGACCACGTATTTGGCCTGCTGCTCGATCATGAACACGACCGAGTTGTGCCCCAGCGCCGTGTTCGGGCCGAGGAGGAAGAACAGGTTCGGAAAGCCCGCGACGGTGATGCCGTTGTGCGTCTGCATGCCTTCCTCCCGCCACACCTTGGCGAGGTTGCGTCCCTCGGCCCCGGTGATGTCCAGGTAGTCGAACGCATCGGTGACGTGGAAGCCGGTCCCGTAGATGAGCACGTCGGCCGGGTGCTCGACGCCGGCGCTGTCCACGACACTGTGCTCGCGGACCTCGCGCACGCCCTCGGTCACCACGTCCACGTTGTCCCTGGTCAAAGCGGGATAGTAGTCGTTGGAGATCAACACCCGCTTGCACCCCATCGTGTAGTCGGGGGTGAGTTTGGCGCGCAGCTGCGGATCGCTGACGTGTTTGCGGATGTGGCGCTTTGCGAGCAGCTCCCCTGCCTTCATCAGCGCAGGGTGCCCGTTGAAACCGAGCGCGCGCACCTCGAGCATCCAGTACAGCAGGTAGCGGTAGGCCCGCTGCACCCAAGGGACGGACCGGAACAGCGACCTCGTCCATTCCGGCATCGCGTGGTCGGGCTTGGGCATGATCCACGGTGGGGTGCGCTGGAAGACGGTCAGCCCGGCGACGTCCGGTGCGATCCGCGGGACGAACTGGATCGCGCTGGCACCCGTGCCCACCACGGCGACCCTCTTGCCCGTGAGGTCGACGTCGTGGTCCCACCGCGCGGAATGGAACGTCGGGCCGCGGAACCGCTCGATGCCGGGAAGTTCCGGGATCTGCGGGATGTGCAGCCCCCCGACGCCGGAGACGAGGAACTGCCCGACGTACTCGTCGCCGGTGGTGGAGTACACGTACCAGCGGCCCTCGTCCTCGTCCCAGCGGGCTCCCGCCATCTCGACGCCGAAGTGGATCTTCTCGTAGAGGCCGTGCTTGGCGGCGACGCCCCTGAGGTACTCGAAGATCTCCGGCTGCCCGGAGAACGCCCGGGACCACTCCGGGTTCTGCTCGTAGGAGAACGAGTACATGTGCGACTGGATGTCGCACGCACAGCCGGGATACGAGTTGTCCCGCCAGGTGCCGCCGACCTCGTGCGCCTTCTCCAGGATGATGAAATCGGTGATGCCCGCTCGGGTGAGCTGGATCGCTTGACCGAGGCCACCGAAACCCGTCCCCACGATCACGACCTTGGCCTGGGCACGCTGCGCCATGCTCTTCCTCCACGCCATGCTGGGATACACCCGCTGTCCGGTGCGCTGTCGAAACCGCACTGACGTTACCACCAGTAACAGTTACCTTTGAGTAGGATGAGTGAGCGGCCGGTTCGTGTCAAGCAGCGACCCGGATTCACACGTCAGGTGATCGTCGCCTGCGGATTCTCGGCGATCGGGCGGTCGTCGTGCCGCGGGGAGAATCTCCACGAACGGGCGGTACTCACTCGATGCGTCGAATGAGTATCGTTCCACTGGGGTAAGATGGCGGCGCGTGTGTCCAGGTGATGGTCAACCTGACGTGGTATTTCCCACGCAATGGCCACTCGGGTATGCCATTAATCCACTATTCACATTAAAGTGGGAGGACCCGGCGACCCCGGGCACTGCGATACGCACTTGAGGCGCGCAGCCTGGCCTGCGCCAATCCGGGGCCGGGTCCAGCGCCATCCGCACGACGACGTGCGCTTTCGGCTGCACAGCGAGGTGCGGCCACTCGCCCGCACAGGGTCGGCCCGGGCTTCGTGGGCAATCGTCCCGCGGGCCCCACCACCGACCGATCGGCGAGATCTGGGCATCTCGCGTCTGAAGAGCAGACCACCGCGATTCCCGGCAGAGGCAGCGCCCGCCCACACACGTGGAGCGGGCGCGATAGCGCTGCCTGGACGCACCGACACCATGGGAGGGCGGCTAGACGTGACCCGCCACAACGCAAGCTCACTGAGCGCAGCGCAACCCTCGGCGCTGCCCTCTGTCGGGGGGCTGTACGACAAGCAGTACGAGCACGACGCCTGCGGCGTCGCCTTCGTCGCCGACCTCGCCGGTCGCCGCGACAACTCCGTTGTGCGCAAGGCACTGACAGCGCTGCGCAACCTGGAACACCGCGGCGCCCGTGGTGCCGAGGCCGCCACCGGTGACGGCGCCGGGCTGCTGATCCAGATCCCCGATGCGTTCTTCCGCGCGGTCGTCGACTTCGACCTTCCGGAGCCAGGCGGATACGCGGTCGGCACAGCCTTCCTGCCGAGTGCGGAGCGGGAGCGGGACAAGGCCAAGTCCACCATCGAGCGGGTCGCCGCCGAGGAGCACATGCGGGTGATCGGGTGGCGTGACGTGCCGGTCGACACCGACCACGTCGGCCCGACCGCCGCAGGCGTCATGCCCTACTTCGCCCAGGTGTTCCTGGCCCCGAAGGAGACCGGCGCCGAGACCGCCACCGGGCTGGCGCTCGAGCGCATGGCGTACTGCGTGCGCAAGCGCGCCGAACACGCCACCGACGTGTACTTCCCCAGCCTGTCCGCGCGCACCATCGTCTACAAGGGCATGCTGACCGAGCCGCAGCTGGACAGGTTCTTCCTCGACCTCGCCGACGAGCGGGTCACCAGCGCGATCGGTCTCGTGCACTCCCGGTTCTCCACCAACACGTTCCCCTCCTGGCCGCTGGCGCACCCGTACCGGTTCGTCGCGCACAACGGTGAGATCAACACCCTGCGCGGCAACAAGAACTGGATGAACGCGCGCGAGTCGATGCTTCGCTCCGAGCTCATCCCCGGTGAGCTGGAGCGCATTTACCCGATCATCACACCGGATGCCAGCGACTCGGCGACCTTCGACGAGGTGCTCGAACTGCTGCACCTCGGTGGCAGGAGCCTGCCGCACGCGGTGCTGATGATGATCCCCGAGGCGTGGGAGAACCACGACGAGATGGACCCGGACCGCCGGGCCTTCTACGAGTTCCACTCCACACTGATGGAGCCGTGGGACGGGCCCGCCCTGGTCTCGTTCACCGACGGCACCCAGATCGGTGCCGTCCTCGACCGCAACGGGCTGCGCCCCGCGCGCTACTGGGTCACCGAGGACGGTCTCGTGGTCCTGGCCTCCGAGGTCGGCGTCCTCGACCTCGAACCGTCGAGCATCGTGCAGAAGGGCAGGCTCGAGCCCGGCCGGATGTTCCTCGTCGACACCGCCGAGGGGCGGATCATCGACGACGAGGAGATCAAGGGCGAGCTCGTCGCCGAGCACCCCTACTCCGAGTGGATCGAGTCAGGTCGCGTACGCATCGACGAGCTGCCGGAGCGCGAGCGCGAGGTGCCTACGCACGGCTCGCTCGTCCGCCGCCAGCAGGCTTTCGGCTACACCGAGGAGGAGCTGTCTGTCCTGCTCGAGCCCGTTGCCCGTACCGGGGCCGAGCCGATCGGGTCGATGGGCAACGACTCCCCGCTGGCCCCGTTCTCGGGCCGGTCACGTCAGATGTTCGACTACTTCACCCAACTGTTCGCCCAGGTCACCAACCCGCCGTTGGACGCGATCCGGGAGGAGATGGTGACCTCGCTGGAGGCTCAGCTGGGCACCGAGCCCAACCTGCTCGAAGCGGGACCGCAGTCCTGCAGGCGGATCGTGCTGCCGTTTCCCGTGCTGGACAACGACGAGCTGGCCAAGCTCGTGCACGTCAACGACGACGGGGACCTGCCCGAGTTCCAGTCGGCGACCATCGACGGTCGTTACCACGTGCACGGCGGCGGTGAAGCGCTGGTCAAGCGGCTCGAGGAGATCCGGGGCGAGGTCAGCGAGGCGATCGCGGACGGCGCACGCCTGATCGTGCTGTCGGACCGCGGCGCGGACGCCGACCACGCCCCCATCCCGTCGCTGCTGCTGACCGGTGCGGTGCACCACCACCTCGTACGGGAGAAGACCCGCACCCAGGTCGGGCTCGTCGTCGAGTCGGGCGACGCCCGCGAGGTGCACCACATCGCCCTGCTGATCGGCTACGGCGCCGCTGCGGTCAACCCGTACATGGCCATGGCCACCGTCGAGGAGATGGCCGAGCGCGGGCTGATCGAGGGCACGGATGCCAAGCAGGCCACCCGCAACCTCATCAAGGGCCTCGGCAAGGGTGTCCGCAAGACCATGTCCAAGATGGGCGTGTCCACGGTCGCCTCCTACACCGGCGCGCAGATCTTCGAGGCGATCGGCCTCGGCCCCGAGGTCGTCGACGCGTGCTTCACCGGGACGACCTCGCGGATCGGCGGAGTGGACTTCGACGTCATCGCCGAGGAGGTCGCCCAGCGGCACCGCACGGCGTTCCCGGCCGACGGTGTGCGCCCGCACCACCGCGAGCTCGAGTTCGGCGGTGACTACCAGTGGCGTCGCGAAGGCGAGCCGCACCTGTTCAACCCGCATACCGTGTTCAAGCTCCAGCACTCCACGCGGTCCGGCCAGTACGACATCTTCCGCGAGTACACCCGCGGCGTGGACGACCAGGCCGAGGAGCTGATGACGCTGCGCGGCCTGTTCTCCTTCCGGGAGGGCGAGCGCGAGCCGGTGCCGATCGAGGAGGTGGAGCCGGTCTCGGAGATCGTCAAGCGGTTCTCCACCGGCGCGATCTCCTACGGCTCGATCTCCCAGGAGATGCACGAGACCCTGGCGATCGCCATGAACCGCCTCGGCGGCAAGTCCAACACCGGCGAAGGTGGCGAGGACGCCGACCGGCTCTACGACCCGGAGCGCCGTTCGGCCATCAAGCAGGTCGCCAGCGGCCGGTTCGGGGTGACGAGCGAGTACCTGGTCAACTCCGACGACATCCAGATCAAGATGGCCCAGGGCGCCAAGCCCGGTGAGGGTGGCCAGCTACCCGGCACCAAGGTCTACCCGTGGATCGCCAAGACCCGGCACTCCACGGCTGGCGTCGGCCTGATCTCGCCCCCGCCGCACCACGACATCTACTCGATCGAGGACCTCGCACAGCTGATCCACGATCTGAAGAACTCCAACCCGGACGCCAGGATCCACGTCAAGCTGGTCTCCGAGGTCGGGGTCGGAACCGTCGCGGCCGGTGTCTCCAAGGCGCACGCCGACGTGGTGCTCATCTCCGGTCACGACGGCGGAACCGGCGCCTCTCCCCTGTCGTCGATCAAGCACGCGGGCGCGCCGTGGGAGCTCGGCCTGGCCGAGACCCAGCAGACCCTGCTGGCCAACCGGCTGCGTGACCGCATCGTGGTGCAGACCGACGGCCAGCTCAAGACGGGTCGCGACGTCATGATCGCCGCCCTGCTCGGCGCCGAGGAGTTCGGCTTCGCGACGGCCCCGCTGATCGTGTCCGGCTGCATCATGATGCGCGTCTGCCACCTCGACACCTGCCCGGTCGGGGTCGCCACGCAGAACCCGACCCTGCGGGAGAAGTTCTCCGGCAAGGCGGACTACATCGTGAACTTCTTCCAGTTCATCGCGCAGGAGGTTCGCGAGTACCTTGCGGCACTCGGGTTCCGCTCGCTGGACGAGGCGATCGGGCACGCCGAGATGATCGACACCCGCAAGGCCGTCGAGCACTGGAAGGCCGAGGGCCTGGATCTCTCGCCGATCCTGCACGTGCCCGAGCTCGAGCCGCGTGCGGCCCGCCACCAGGTCGTCCAGCAGGATCACGGGCTGGACAAGGCACTGGACAACACGCTGATCCAGCTGGCGGAAGGCGCACTGTCCTCCGGCGACAAGGTGCGTCTCGACCTGCCGGTGCGCAACGTCAACCGCACAGTCGGCACGATGCTCGGCTCCGAGCTCACCAAGCGCTGGGGCGGCGAGGGTCTGCCCGACGACACGATCGACGTCACCTTCACCGGTACCGCTGGCCAGTCCTTCGGTGCCTTCATCCCCAGGGGGATCACCCTGCGGCTGGTCGGGGACGCCAACGACTACGTCGGCAAGGGCCTGTCCGGCGGCCGCATCGTCGTGCGACCGCATCCGGACGCGCCGTTCGCCGCCGAGCACAACCTCATCGCGGGCAACGTCATCGGCTACGGCGCCACCGGCGGCGAGATCTTCCTGCGCGGCAAGGTCGGCGAGCGGTTCTGCGTGCGCAACTCGGGCGCGACCGCCGTCGTGGAGCACGTCGGTGACCACGGGTGCGAGTACATGACCGGCGGCAAGGTCGTCGTTCTCGGCGGGATCGGCCGTAACTTCGCCGCCGGAATGTCCGGTGGTGTCGCGTACGTGCTCGACCTGCCGCACCACAGGGTCAACACCGAGATGGTCGATCTCGACCCGTTGGACGAGGAGGACCTCGAGTTCCTCAAGGGCGCTGTCGAGCGCCACTACGCCGAGACGTCCTCCGAGGTGGCACGGTCGTTGCTCACCGACTGGGACTCCGCCGTCGAGCGGTTCGGCAAGGTAATGCCCAAGGACTTCAAGCGTGTCCTGCAGGCACGCGAAGCCGCGGTCCGCGAAGGCCGCAGTATCGACGAGGCAGTGATGGAGGCCGCACATGGCTGACCCGAAGGGCTTTCTCACCACCCGGCGCGAGGCCGCCAAGCCGCGTCCCGTCGACCTGCGGTTGATGGACTGGCGAGAGGTCTACGACGAGTTCGGCAACAACAAGCTCCAGGAGCAGGCCGGGCGCTGCATGGACTGCGGCATCCCGTTCTGTCACGAGGGCTGCCCGCTGGGCAACCTGATCCCGGACTGGAACACGCTGGCCTGGCGACAGGACTGGGCTGATGCGATCGAGCGCCTGCACGCGACGAACAACTTCCCGGAGTTCACCGGCACGTTGTGCCCCGCACCGTGCGAGGCCGCCTGCGTGCTCGGCATCAACGACGACCCGGTGACGATCAAGCAGGTCGAGATCTCCATCATCGACAAGGCCTGGCAGGAAGGCTGGGTCAAGCCGCAACCGCCGGTCACCAAGACCGGCAAGAAGGTTGCCGTGGTCGGGTCGGGCCCCGCGGGGCTCGCCGCCGCGCAGCAGCTCACCCGGGCCGGTCACGATGTCGTGGTCTACGAGCGCGCCGATGCTGCCGGAGGGCTCCTCCGGTACGGCATCCCCGAGTTCAAGATGGAGAAGTGGCGGCTGGATCGCAGGATCGAGCAGATGCGCGCGGAGGGCACCGAGTTCCGTACCGGGGTCGATGTCGGCGTCGACGTCACAGCCGAGCAGCTGCGTGCCGACTACGACTCCGTCGTGCTGACCGGCGGCGCGACCGCATGGCGCGACCTGCCCGTTCCCGGCCGCGAGCTGGAGGGTGTCTACCAGGCGATGGAGTACCTGCCGCCCGCCAACCGGGTGGCCAGCGGCGAGCTCGACGCATCGCCCATCGACGCCAACGGCAAGGACGTGATCATCATCGGCGGGGGTGACACCGGCGCGGACTGCCTCGGTACGGCCCACCGCCAGGGGGCGCGCTCGGTGACCCAGCTCGAGATCATGCCGAAACCTCCCGAGTCACGCCCGGAGACGCAGCCGTGGCCGACCTACCCGATGGTCTACCGGACCTCCTCGGCGCACGCCGAGGGCGGCGAGCGCGTCTTCTCGGTCAATACGCAGGAGTTCCTGGGTGACGAGGACGGCAAGCTGCGCGCGCTCAAGATCGTGGAGGTCGAGCGCTCCGGCGGGGGATTCGTCCCCGTCGAGGGAACCGAACGCGAGTTGCCCGCGCAGCTGGTCACCCTCGCGATGGGCTTCGTGGGGCCGGAGAAGGGCGCGCTGCTGTCCGACCTCGACGTGGACCTCGACGAGCGTGGCAACGTCGCACGCGGGAACGACTACCAGACCAGCGTCGAGGGCGTGTTCAGCGCAGGCGACATGGGACGCGGCCAGTCGCTGATCGTCTGGGCGATCGCGGAGGGGCGCGCGGCAGCCGCGGGCGTGGACGCCTACCTCACCGGCAGGGATGTGCTGCCCGCTCCCGTCAAGCCGACCGACCGCCCCATCTCCTGAAGCGGTCGCGCACGCACACCAAAGCTGCGGCCTACCGTCAGCGTCGCCGGTAGGCCGCTCCTACCCGTGAGTCACGGGACCGGAGTCACGGAGCCTGCGGGGCCGTCGCGCAGTGCCGGCGCACGACCATCACCGGGCACTCCGCGTGATGCACGAGTGCCTGGCTCGTCGAACCGAGCAACATGCCGCGGAACCCGCCCCTGCCGCGACACCCCACGACGACGAGGTCGGCGGCTGCGCTCCACTCGAGCAATCGCTGTCGAGGCTTCGCGCGCACCAGGTCCCGCTCGACCGGCACGTCCGGGTAACGCTCGGACCATCCCGCCAGCCGCTCGGCGAGCACCCGGTGCTCGGCCTCGGCGAGCGGCTCCCATTCGAACGTCACACGTGACTCGCTGAACAGCTCCTCCGGATCGGAGTCGTTCCACGCGTGCACGGCCACGAGCCTTGCCTCCCGGAAAGCGGCCTGCTCGAACGCGCAACCGAGAGCGTCATCGCTGAGGTCGCTGCCGTCGACCCCGACAACGACCACGCCTGCCGGTGAACGTTCCGCCGGGCCGCGCACCGTGATCACCGGGCAGTGCGCGTGCGCCGCGAGAGCGATCGTCGTCGAACCGAGCAGCGCCCCGGTGAACGCTCCCCTGCCGGACTCGCCGAGCACGACACACCGGGCGTGCGTCGAGTGGTCGATCAGCGTCACCACCGGCGAGTCCGTCAACGACTCGGCCCGGATGGGCACCTCCGGCGCGATACTCTCGGCCAGCTCACGAGCCTCGGCGAGTACCGCATCGCCGTCGCGTTCGAGGAGGTGGAACAGCTCGGTGGACGGCGAGATCGCCCCTCCGGGAAAGAAGTCCGGAACGCCGATGGCGTGCACGATGTGCAGGGGCGCGTGATGGCTGCGCGCCTCGTGTGCGGCCCACTGCACCGCGCGCCCTGCCGCCTCCGAGCCGTCCACGCCCACCACGACCGGTCCCGGCCGGGCGTGCTCGGGACCGTACTCGGACCTGTTCACCGGCCGCCTCCAGCGATCGCGACGAGCTGCTGCGCGGGAGGGATTCTTCCAGAGCTACCGGAGACCGCAAAACGGCACGGACGTACCGTTTCACCTGCTCACCGGCCCGCGGCGGCGGTACCCACGGGCAGGCGCGACACCCGCGTACGCCCGCGGCTCCGGCCCGGCCACGTGGAATCGTCGCGCATGCGATGCGAGAGCTCCGGCCGCAGGACAGCGCGACCGGAGACACGTGATACGTCCGGAATCGGGGTGCACTAGGCTGTGTCGACGGCGCTCGACATGGTGTGGCGCGTGCGCACCGTGCCGTGACCGCGGGGGACGAGAGTGGTGTGCCTCGCGCTGGGAGGGAGGACTCGTACGGATGCTGGGCGAGCCCAACGACGCGCCCGCGGACTCGCGGCAGCCCCCGGTCCGATGGCGCGCACGGCTGTTGTCGGTGATCGCCGGTGCCGCGTGGATTCTCGGGGCCGTATACCTCCTGGATCTGTTCACCTCATCGCAGCAGCTGCCACCTGCCGTATCCGTCGCCGGGGTCGATGTGGGCGGGCTCGGCAAGGAGGCTGCTGTCGAGACGTTGCGCGAGCGACTCCAGCCGCATCTCGACGACCCGGCCCGCGTACGGGCAGGCGACTCGGACCTGACGGTCGACCCCGAGCGGGTCGGGGTCACCGGCGACTGGGAAGCCACGGTCGACGAGGCAGCCGCGCGGCCGTCCTCCCCCGTCGCCTGGTTGACCTCCCTGTTCACGCGGCGAGACGTCGATCCCGTGGTGACCGGTGACGACTCGGCACTCGCCGACGAGCTGGCCGCGCTGCGCGAGGAGGTCCAGCGCGAGCATGTCGAGGGCGACATCGAGTTCGACGGTACTGAGCCGAAAGCGGTACTCCCCGTCTCCGGGCGAGAGCTGGACGTCGACGCGGCCGTGCGGACCGTGTTCGACGACTGGGTGCACGGCGAGGTCATCGCGCTACCCGTCGACGAGCAGCCGACGCGGACCACGGCCGAAGGCGTGCGCACGGCCCTGACCAAGGTCGCGCGGCCGGCCGTAGCCGGGGCCGTGGACCTGGTGGGCGACGGCCACACCGTCACCCTGGAGCCCGCCGAGATCGCGAACCTGCTGTCCTTCGAGCCGGACGGCGAGGGAGGTCTCGCCGCTGACGTCGCGGCGGAGGACCTCGACAGCGTGGTCGGCACCGAGCTCGCCGAGACGGAACAGGAGAGCCGGAACGCGACCATGAGCTTCGACGACGACACGCCTACCGTCGAACCCTCGGTCGACGGGCAGCGCCTCGACTGGGCGGACACCGCGGACGCCCTGCTCGCCACACTGCCCACCGACGGGCGCGACGTCGAGGTCGCCTACCGGGACGAACCGGCCGAGGTGACCACGAGCGAGGCCGGCGAGCTCGGCATCGAGGAAGTCGTCGGCGAGTTCTCCACGAGTGGTTTCGCCCCGGACTCGGGCGTCAACATCCGCACCGTGGCCGAGGAAGTGAACGGGGTGATCATCCCCCCGGGCGAGTCGTTCAGCCTCAACGAGTTCACCGGGCCGCGCGGCACGGATGAGGGCTATGTCTCTGCCGGGATCATCGAACAGGGTCAGCCGTCCCGGGCCGTCGGCGGCGGTATCTCCCAGTTCGCCACGACCCTGTACAACGCGGCGTATTTCGCCGCCATGACCGATGTGGAGCACACCGAGCACAGCTACTACATCAGCAGGTACCCCGTCGCCAGGGAAGCCACGGTGTACCAGAACCCCGATGGCAGCAGCGTGATCGACCTCGAGTTCCGCAACGAGCACCCGACCGGCGTCGCGATCGAGACGGAGTGGACGCCGGAGGAGATCACGGTGCGCATCTGGGGCACCGAGCACTACGAGGTGGAGTCGGTTACCGGCCCGAAAACGAACTTCACCAGCCCGAAGGTCCGCACGATCCCGTACGGCGAGGAGTGCAGCCCGAGTAACGGCTCACGGGGATTCACCGCCACGGACACCCGCATCATCCGTGACCTCGACGGCAATGAGGTGGACCGGGAGGAACGCACGGTCGTCTACAACCCGCAGCCCACCGTGCGCTGCGCACCGCCACCGGAACCCTCGCCGACACCCACTCGCGAGCCGGACGACGGCTCCGATGGCGACAGTGGTGACGAGGACTCCAGTGACGGCGGTTCCGGGGACGACGGCTCCGGCGATGGCGACGACGGCTCCGGCAACGGGGACGACGGCTCCGGCGACGGGGACGGGGACTCCGGTGATAGCAGTGGTGGCGATGGCGACGGCGGCGGGGACGCTGACGACGGCGATGGCGGTGCCGGTGCCGAGGGCGGCGGCGACGGTGACGGCGGCGCCGGAAGCGACTAACGGTTGCTCGGGGGCGAGCCGAAGGACTCCTTCGATACATATGTAGTACCCGAGGAGTCCCTCGGCTCGCCCCGGACACGGCGGGTCGACACGCCCGTCACGGGGCACTCGGCAGCTGCACCGTCACTGACAGCCCGCCGCCGACGACGGGCTCGGCCACCACACTGCCGTGGTGAGCATCGACGGCGGCCCGCACGATCGACAGGCCCAACCCGGAGCTGCCCCGGCCGGTGCGTGCCACGCCCCCACGCCGGAACGGCTCGAACAGCTCGGACACCGCCTGGGGGTCGATCAGCGGCCCCGACGAGCGCACCGTCAACGACGACGTCCTCGACTCGGCCGTGGTACGCACCGATATCCAACCACCGGCGACGTTGTGCCGGACCGCGTTCTCCATCAGGTTGCCGGCGACACGTTCGAGCAACGCCGGGTCCCCGACGGCCGGAGCGGCCGGAGTGTCGAACTCGACGCGCAGCTCACGATGCTCGCCCTCGACCCGTACGGCTTCCCACGCGCTGCGCGCCACCGCGGCCAGGTCGACCGGTTCACGCACAGCCAGCTCCGCGCCGTCCGTCCGGGCCAGCAGCAGCAACGCCCCGACCAGCTGTTCGGCACGCTGGCTCGCCGAGCGCACCACCTCGGCCATCCTGCGTAGCTCGCTGTTGTCGGCGTTCTCATCAGCCAGCGTCACATCCAGCTCCGTGCGCATCACCGTCAGCGGCGTGCGGAGCTCGTGACTGGCGTTGGCCACGAACCGGCGCTGCGCGTCGAACGTCTCCTCGAGCCGGTCCAGCATCTGGTCGATCGTCTCGGCGAGCTCGGCCAGCTCGTCGCGGGGCCGAACGGGCCCGATACGTTCGTTCATCGACTCCGCGGACAACCGTTGTGCCGTGCTCGCGATCTCGCGCAGCGGTCGCAACACATGTGCCGTCAGCGCCCAGGCGAGGATTCCCGCCGCGAGTACCACGCACGAGAACGCGGCGGCACCGACCAGCAGCACCCGGGATTGTGCCTGGTCACGTAGATACTCGGCCAGCGCGGCCGCCTCGACGTCGACCCCGTCGACGCGCACGATCGTTCCCGGCGGCATCTGCGGGACCGCGGCGACCGACTCGCTCACCAGCCGCCACGCCAGCACCAGCAGCACGGCGCTGATCGCGGCCGCCAGCAGCACGGACAGCAGGGTGATACGAGCCCGTAGCCCTTGCACGGGAAGGAGCGTGCGCCCTCTGGTCACTGTGCGTCCCACATCGGCGCCGGATGAGTCAGTTCCCTGTGACAGTAACGTCCTGGTCCGCTTCCGGAACGCGGTACCCGGATCCCACGACGGTCTCGATGATGCCGGGCTCACCCAGCTTCTTCCGCAGCGTCATCACCGTCACGCGAACCGTGGTCGTGAACGGATCGGCATGCTCATCCCAGACGCGTTCGAGTAGTTCCTCGCTGCTGACAACCGATCCCGCCGCCGAAAGCAGCACCTCGAGGACGCCGAACTCCTTGCGGGTCAACTCGATGGGGCCGCTGTCGCGTACGACGGTGCGCCTCGCCGGGTCGAGGCGCACGTCCCCCGCCTGCAGCACGGGTGGCGTCGCCGGGGTGGACCGGCGAGCCAGCGCCCGCACCCGGGCGATCAGCTCGGCGAAGGCGAACGGTTTCGCCAGGTAGTCGTCCGCCCCGAGGGACAGCCCGTCCACGCGGTCCTCGACCGTGCCGCTCGCCGTGAGCATCAGGATCCTGGTCAGCTCGCCGGAGCCGACGATCTCCTCACAGAGCGTGTCACCGGACATACCGGGCAGGTCGCGATCCAGCACCACGACGTCGTAGCGGGTGATCGTCGCCTTCTCGTGCGCGTCATCGCCGTTGAACGCGACGTCGACAGCCATCCCCTCGCGACGCAGTCCCCGAGCCACGGCCTCCGCCAGTGGCTCCTCGTCTTCGACTACCAGAACTCGCACGTCACCAGCGTGCCATACCTTCCTGAGAGGGAGGTGAGCTGTCCTGAGAGGAAGGTGAGTCGTCGAGCTCGGCATCCACCGCACTCTCCCGCGAGCCGAACCGGTCGACCACCCATTCGGTGACCCGGCGCGCGACGTGCTGCGCGGTGAGACCGAACGACGCCAACAGCTCGGACCGCGACGCGTGCTCGTGGTACTCCTGCGGTATCCCGAGGTCGCGGACCGGCACATCGCATTCCGCATCCCGCAGCGCGCCGGCCAGCGCGGACCCGAACCCACCGTGCCTGCCGCTGTCCTCCACGGTCACGACGAGTCGATGCGCGCGGGCCAGGTCCACGACATCGCCGGAGACCGGCAGGATCCATCTCGGGTCCACGACCGTGACCCCGATGCCCTGCGCGGAGAGCTTGTCCGCCGCCGCGAGACCCAGCTCGGCGAACGCCCCGACCGTCACCAGCAACACGTCGCCGGGGCCTGCGCCCTCGGGCTCGCGCAGCACGTCGGCCGTACCGGCTCGGCGGGACGCAGGCACCTCGGCGGAGACGCTGCCCTTGCAGTAGCGCAGCGCGGTCGGGCCGTCCGACACGGCGACGGCCTCGCGCAGCTCCTCGCGCAGGGTTACCGCGTCACGCGGCGCGGCGACCGCCATACCGGGCACCGTGCCCAGCAACGACAGGTCCCACATCCCGTGGTGGCTCGGCCCGTCCGGGCCGGTGATCCCCGCCCTGTCCAGCACGAACGTCACCGGCTGGTGGTGCAGCCCGACATCGAGCAGCATCTGGTCGAACGCCCGGTTGAGGAACGTGGAGTACACCGCCACCACCGGGTGCATTCCTCCCATGGCGAGGCCGCTGGCTGAGGTCACCGCATGTTGTTCGGCGATTCCCACGTCGAAGACACGCTCCGGGTACCGCGCGGACATCTTGTGCAGCCCGGTCGAGTGCAGCATGGCCGCGGTGATACCCACGACGTCCGGACGCTCGTCGGCGATCTCGACGAGGGCGTCACCGAACACCGATGTCCAGCTCGTGCCCTTGGCGGGAGGCGCTCCGGTGTTCGGGTCGATCGCATCCGTCTGATGCATCTGGTCCGTCTCGTCATTCACCGCGGGCGGGTACCCGTAGCCCTTCTGCGTGACCGCGTGCACGACGACCGGGCCCCCGAACGCCTTGGCCTTGGCCATCGCCGTTTCCATCGCCGCGAGGTCGTGGCCGTCCACCGGGCCGATGTACTTCAACCCCAGGTCGGAGAACAGCGCCTGCGGGCTCAGCGCGTCCTTCAGGCCGGCCTTGGCCGCGTGCGCGAAGGCGTACAGCGGCTTACCCACCACCGGTGTGCGCTGCAACAGCTCCTTGCCGCTCTCCAGGACGATCTCGTAACCGGGGCGTAGCCGCAGCGCGGCCAGCCGCTCGGCGATGCCTCCGATGGTCGGCAGGTACGAGCGCCCGTTGTCGTTGACGACGATCACCAGCGGCCGGTGGGACGCGGCGATGTTGTTCAGCGCTTCCCAGGACATACCGCCGGTCAACGCCCCGTCCCCGACGACGGCGACGACGCTACGCCCGCCACCGGTGAGCTCGAACGCCTTCGACAGCCCGTCCGCGTAGGACAGCGCGGTCGACGCGTGGCTGTTCTCCACGAGGTCGTGCTCGCTCTCCTCGCGAGCCGGGTAGCCCGCGATGCCGCCCCGCTGTCTGAGACCGTCGAAGCCGTCCTGCCTTCCGGTGACGAGCTTGTGCACGTAACTCTGGTGCCCCACATCGAAGACGACGGCATCCCGCGGGGAGTCGAACACCCGGTGCAGTGCCAACGTCAGCTCGACCACGCCGAGGTTGGGGCCGAGGTGACCGCCTGTCTTGCGTACCTTCTCCACGAGAAAGGCACGGATCTCGGCCGCGAGCGCCACCAGCTCGTGCCGGTTCATCCGCTTCACGTCGTCCGGCCCTTGCACCGTACTCAGCAACGCCACGGCTCCACCTCGCTTCGATCACCGATCTCGCCCCGCCCCGGAAGGCTTGTGTCAGAAGTCCGGTCGGGCACGGCTGAGCGGGAGCCGTGTTCGACCCAACCGAACGACGAACATCCCCCAGTCTAGTGGGAAGTGCTGCCGTCCCTGTCCATCGCGGCCTGCTCGGTCGTCAGCAGCGCGACACACTCCACATGATGCGTCATGGGGAACGCGTCGAACGCGCGGAGCTCACGCAGGCGGTAACCGGCACCGGCGAAGGTGGCGAGGTCGCGTGCCAGCGCGGCGGGATCGCAGGAGACGTAGACCACCCGGCGTGCCCCGGCTCCGGCGATCGACCGCACCACGCGGGTGCCCGCGCCCTTACGTGGCGGGTCGAGCACGACCACCTCGGGCGCGCGTGCGGGGCGTGCGGCGACGACCCGGTGTACGGCGCCGCGTTTCCAGCGCACCTGCGGCAGGTCGGCCAGGTTGCGCCGCCCGGACTCCACCGCGCCGCGCGCGCTCTCCACCGCGAGCACGCTGCCCGAGTGGCCGACCTGCTCGGCGAGTACCGCGGCGAACAGCCCGACACCGGCGTAGAGGTCCCAGGTGTGCGCACCCGCCGATGCCCCGGCCCACTCCCCGACCACAGCGGCGAGCGTCCCGGCGGCATGGGGGTGGACCTGCCAGAACCCGTGCGCGTCGACGCGCCACTCGCGGCCGGCGGCACGCTCGTGTGCGGTGCCGCCGCGTAGCTGCTGAGGCCGCGCACGCCCACCGGGCCCCTCGCTCGCGCTGATGTGCGTCTCGCCCGTGGAGTCCCTGGTCACCGCGACCTCGGTGCCCGGTCGCCAGCTCCGTCCGAGCACCTCGTCCACGGATCCGGGCACGGCGATCCGGCAGCCGTGTTCCTCGACCGGCACCACCCGGTGGCTGCGGTATGCGCGGAAACCGAGCCCGCCATCGGAGCCCGCAACCAGCCGCAGCCTGCTGCGCCACCCGAGTGTCCCGCCAGGCAGCTCCTCGACCTCGACCGCGCGGTCGATCCCGGCGAGCCTGCTGAGCTGCTCGCGCACCACATCGGCCTTGAGGCGCCGTTGCGTCGGCGCGTCCGCGTGCTGCCAGTCACACCCACCGCACCCGGCGGGGACAGCCAGCGGGCAGGGCGGCTGCACGCGTCCCGGCGCCGCACGCAGCACCTCGACAGCCTCGGCACGGCAGAACGACCCCCCGCGGTCCTCGGTGACCTCCGCGATGACCAGCTCACCCGGAAGCGCGTGCCGTACGAACACGACCCGCCCCTCGTACCGCCCCACGCAGTGGCCGCCGTGCGCCACGGCATCCACCTCGAGCTCGAGACGCTGCCCCGTCCAGTCGCCGCTCAACCGTTCACTCCCTCTCCGCCGTCCGACCGGGCCCGCATGCGCGTAGCGACGCCCGTAGCGTGCACGGCAGGCAACTGTGCGATCGCGGGAGGGCCGACTCCCGCACCAGCCGCACGGTATCCAGCACGCGGGGCACCGGGACCGAACAGTAGCCTGAACGTGAGCGGCACCACCACGACAGGAGGCATCGGCGTGCACGTGGTCATCATGGGATGCGGACGGGTCGGCGCGTCGCTGGCGAACGCTCTCGAACGGCTCGAGCACAGCGTCTCCGTCATCGACAAGGACCTCGACGCGTTCCGCAGGCTGAGCACGGACTTTCACGGCGACCAGATCCTCGGCAACGGCTTCAGCAAGGAGACGTTGCGGGAGGCGGGCATCGGCGAGGCCGGGGCGTTCGCGGCCGTCTCGAGCGGGGACAACTCCAACATCATCTCGGCGCGGGTGGCCCGGGAGACGTTCCACGTGGCGCACGTGGTGGCCCGCATCTACGACCAGAAGCGAGCCGCCGTGTACGAGCGGCTGGGCATACCGACGGTGGCGACCGTGCCCTGGACGACGGATCGATTCCTGCACACGCTCCTCGCGGACGGCGCGGCGCCCGCCTGGCGCGACCCGTCCGGCCAGGTGTCCCTGCTGCAGGTGCGGCCGCACGACGCGTGGGCGGGCCACACGGTCGGCCAGCTGCAGGAGGCCAGCGGCGCCCGGGTGGCGTTCCTGCACCGCTCCACCGCGCCGGTGCTGCCCGGCCACGACGAGCGGCTACTCGAGGGCGACTCGGTATACGTCGTCACGGTTTCCGAGCGCTCGCACACGGTGTCGAAGGTCATCGAGCAGGGGCCGAACGCAGGCTCGCGCGGGGAGGTGCGCTGATGTACGTGGTCATCGCCGGGGCAGGTGCCGTCGGGCGGTCGATCGCCAAGGAGCTCGTGGAGGTCAGGCACCACGTCATGCTGCTGGAACGGAGCCCGAAGAACTTCGCCCCGGAGAGCGTGGAGGAGGCCGACTGGGTACTCGGCGACGCCTGTGAGGTCGCCACGCTGGAGGAGTCCGGCCTCCTCGGCTGCGACGTGGTCATCGCGGCGACCGGCGACGACAAGGTCAACCTGGTCATCTCGCTGCTCGCCAAGACCGAGTTCTCCGTCCGCCGGGTGGTGGCCAGGGTCAACGACCCGGACAACGAGTGGCTGTTCGACGACAGCTGGGGCGTCGACGTCGCGGTGTCCACCCCGCGCATGCTCGCGGCCATGGTGGAGGAGGCTGTCGGCGTGGAGGACCTCGTACGGCTGATGACGTTCCGCCGCGGCCAGGCCAACCTCGTCGAGATCACCCTGCCGCCCGGAAGCGCCCTCGCCGGCCGTTCGGCGGGCGAGCTGCCGTTACCGTCCAACACCGCCCTCGTGGCCGTGCTGCGCGGCGACACCGTGATCACACCGCGCGGCGACGAGACGTTCAGCCACGGCGACGAACTGCTCTTCCTGGCCAACGACGAGGCCGAGGACACGATCCGGCAGATGGTGAAGAACCCCGACGGCAAGTAGCGCCTGCCCCACGACGATGCGGCGCCAGGAGAGGGTGGGCGCCGCGTATCGCCGCCACCCCGCGTGCGGTGCGAGCCGAAGGGGCCCTCCGGTACGTATGTGGTACCCAAGGAGTCCTTCGGCTCGCCATACGCGGTACCCGCGATAGGCGAAGCGATCGTGTCGGCCCCGTCCCGGCGCTAGTCCGGGCCGCTGTACTTCTCGCGGAGGCGCTGCTCGATCTCGGCGTCGGTCTCCTCGGCCTCGGTCTCGGCCTCGATCACCCGCAGGCGCTTGGTCGAACGCCGGATGGCCCAGATGGTCACCAGCAGCGCCAGGGCGAACAGCGGGAAGCCCATCGCGATACGTGCCACCGCGAGCATGCCCGTCTCGTCCTCGAGGTACAGCCAGTTCTGCACCACGAACCGCGCGGCGAAGACCACGGCGAACGACAGAGTGGCGATGTCGTAGGCGTGCAGCGAGGGCTTGTCCCTGCGCCAGGCCCGCCCCGTGCCGTTGAGGAAGTTCCAGATCACGCCGACAAGCGGCCACCGAACCGCGACCGAGACCACGAAGATCCCGCAGTACAGCAGGCTCATCCAGATGCCGTACAGGAAGAAACCCCTGGCCTCGCCCGTACGGTAGGCGATGAAGGCAGCGATGCCGGTACCGAACAGCCCGGCGACAGCCGGCTGCAGGGTTTCCTTCCGGATCGCGCGGGCCACCCCGATCACGGCGGCCGACCCGACAGCGCTCCAGATCGCCGGGATCAGCCCGAACGCGGAGTTGGCGACCACGAACACCACGATCGGCACGGCCGAGAACAGCATCCCGTACACGCCGCCGAGCTGCTCGAGAAGGGTCTGCTCGTTCAGTGCGCGCCCGGTACCGCTCCGGTGCTCATCCGGTTCCCTGGGCAGTTCACCTTCGGACTCGTCGCGTGCTCGTTCGGTTGGTTCGACCACGATCACCCTGTACTCGTCTGGACCTGTGCTCGTCCGCGCAGGTCGGATCCGGCTGGCATGGGCCGCGACAGCGTCGTCGCGCCTCGTCACCGCGTGTGCGGTCACCGCGCACCGCCCGTGCGGACGACCCGGCCACCGCCCGGTGACGAACGTTCTCGTCGCGTCTCCCCAGAGTATCTGTCGCGGCCACGGCAGTCCCGCACTGACTCGTCGGTCCGCTAGAGTTCGTGCGCGCACGGCCCGCGTACACGTTCACCCCGGCCCGTCCAGGAGCATCTCATCACCATCGAGCTCACCCTGCCGTCGAGCACAGCGGTCCTGCTGCCCGGTACCGGCTCGGACGATGCGTTCGTCCGCGCCGCCTTCGAGCGGCCGCTGCGCCTGATGGGCATCCGGTTGCTCGCCCCGTTCCCCACACCGGGTGCCGGTATCGTCGAGAACGCCTTCGCCGCGCTGGACCGCGCCGCGGAACGGTCGTCGGCTCCCCTGGTCGTCGGCGGCGTCTCCTTCGGAGCCCATATCGCCGCCGCATGGTCGCTGCGCAACCCGCGACGGTGTGCCGGGCTGCTGATCGCGCTACCGGCCTGGTCGGGAGAGCCGGACGGCGCGCCCGCGGCCCGTGCCGCGCACCTGTCGGCCCGCTGGGTCAGGGAGGACGGCCTGGACAGCGCACTGACGCAGGCGACACGCGATGTCCGGCCGTGGCTGGCACGCGAGCTGCACCGTACGTGGCGCAGGCACGGCGCCGACCTGGCCGACGGTCTGGACGCGGCAGCCAGGCACCCGGCGCCGGAACTCGCCGAACTGCGCGCGCTCGACGTGCCGGCGGGGATAGCGACCTGCACCGACGACGCCGTGCATCCCACGAGCGTCGCCGAGGACTGGGCACGCGCGCTACCCGCCGCCGACGTACGGCGCAGCACGCTCGACGCGCTGGAACACGGGCGGGACCCGCTCGGACGGGCGGCGCTGCTGGCACTCCTGCGGGCCGTCTCGCGACGGTGAACGACGTACCGCGCGGCGCGCTCAGCCGCCTTGCTGCCCTCGGCGCTCCGCGATGTGCTGGGCCACCTTCTCCGGCAGTTTGATGGGCAGCGGGTTGCGGACGGGCATGGGACCCTCACCACGCACGACGATCGTGTCCCGCATGAGTTTGCGCAGCGTCTCCGGTGCCCGCTCGGCGAGCTGTCCGGACCCGGCGATCACGCCGCGCAGCATCCAACGCGGCCCGTCCACGCCGACGAAGTGCAACGAGTTCTTGCCCATCTGCACAGCCAGCTCGGGCCCCCACGGGCCGGTGGAGCGCACCACCGTGGCGCCGTCGGTGCGTAGCTGCTGGCCCAGTTCCTCGCTGACGTCGGGCCACAGGGCATCGGTACGAGGAGCGGCATAGGCACTGATCGTCACCTGCCCGTGCGGCGTCACCACGTGCACGGCCCGTACCTTGCCGCTGGACTGGTCCATCTCGACCTGGATCTGGGCGCCGTCCGGGACCGGAACCCGCACGGACCCGAGATCCATCCGGGGAATCTCGTCCTCCGGAGCCTCGTCCACGTCGAACGGCCCCTCGCGCGGGGCGTCCTCCGGCTCGTCACGGTACCCCTGCCCGGCATCCGGCTCGACGTCCGCGCCAGCGGCGACGTCCTGGTCCGCGGGCAAGGCATGTCGCCCTCCGCGGGACTTCGCGCCACGACTCCTGCGTCCGAAAATCCCCACTAGCTCACGTCTCCGTTACTCGCGCGCCGCACCGTCTCGTCCACCCACCAGTGTCTCGTACCGCGTGGCCGGATCATGCATCGCGCCCCGCCTGCCATCCGCCGGTCGAACCGTAGCCCGCGGTTCCCCGAGCCGAGTGCTCCAACGTCTCGACCTCGACGAACCGCGCCTGCTCCACCCGCTGCACGATCAGCTGCGCGATACGGTCACCGCGGTTGAGCACGATCGGTTCGACGGGATCGTGGTTGATCAGGCAAACCTTGATCTCACCGCGGTAGCCCGCGTCGATCGTGCCCGGGCTGTTGACGATCGACAGACCCGCCCGAGCCGCGAGGCCCGAACGCGGGTGCACGAAAGCCGCGTAGCCGACCGGCAACGCGATCGCGATGCCGGTACCGAGCACCTCCCGCTGACCGGGCGCGAGCACCGCATCGGTCGTCGTCGCGAGATCAGCCCCCGCATCGCCCGGCTGGGCGTAGTGCGGGACGGGCATACCGGGGTCGATTCGAGTCAGCGCTACCTGAACAGTGGACACGGCCGATCAGGCTACCCTTGGGACATGGACGAGAGCACAGCAGCTGGCGGAACGGGGCATGGCGACCGCGGGTCGCCGCGTTACCAGGAACGCCTCTACCTCGCGTGGTGGGCCTGGCCGGTTCCCCTCGTGCTCGGTACCTCGCTTGCGGTGACGATCCATCTCGGTTACCCGGGACTGCGCGCCTGGCTTCCGTACGTACTCGTCCTCGGCATCGTGACCGCGGGGCTCGTCCTGCTCAGCCGCACCAAGGTCGCCGTCCGGCCGACGGAGTCAGGTGCCGTCCTCCAGGTCGCCGGCGCGACGTTGCCGGTGCGCTACATCTCCGGCGTGGACGTCATCGATCGCGCCCACAAGCGAAAGGCGCTCGGCCCCGAACTCGACCCGGCGGCACACATCGTCCACCGCGGATGGGTCGGCCCGGTACTTCGCGTGCACCTGGATGATCCGGACGATCCCACCCCGTACTGGCTGTTCAGCACACGCAGGCCCGGACGGCTCGCCGAGCTGCTCCGCGCGGCCACGCAGCCCGGCACGCACGCCGACGAACCCCTGCACCCGGGGCCTGCCTGACGTCCGGTGCCGGTACCGCGACGGGCCACCGGCTGTGCACTCGACGCCACCGTCGCCGCACGCCGCGCGACGCGTGCGCACGGCGTGCCGTGCCGCACTGTCAGGCACAGTCCTGGCAGATGTTGCGTCCGCCCGCGTCTTCGGCCAGACGGGTCCTGTGATGCACCAGGAAGCACACCGAACAAGTGAACTCGTCGGACTGTTTCGGAACCACCTTCACCGTGAGGTCCTCGCCGGAAAGGCCGGAGAGGTCCGCACCGGGAAGCTCGAAGTTGTCCGAAGCCGTGGCGTCGTCGTCGACGTCCACCACACCCGACTGAGTCTCGTTGCGACGCGCCTTCAGCTCCTCGAGCGAGTCCTCCGCCATCTCTTCGGCCTCGCTACGGCGCGGTGCGTCGTAGTCGGTCGCCATGTCCTTCACCCCTGCGCTCGACATCGTGTTCTCGGTCAGGTGGATGCCCGGCGAAGCCGCACATCCACACGTACTCAGCTCGCGTGCGCGCTCGACTCAGCCGCACGCGCACATGTATATGTGCCTGTGTCGCTGGACAACGATCCAGCCCCCCAGTTTGTGCCCGGAAACGCCATGAAATTGCCCGCGCCACACTCGGAATCGATCTCGATCAGCGCCCGGAGCGCGGAGAGCGTAGCTCATCCGCAGCCCGCGAAGACAACGACGCGCCCGGTAGTGCAATACAGATCACCCTACTTTTAACCCTGACGGGGTATACCCCGAGATGGCGGGCAGGTAACGCCTCGATCGCGTGTCCTTGCCCTGTTCAGCTCGACCATGGTGCTATCAAGAACGAAGGTCCCCAGCAGGGATCCCCGCCAGCGACCCAGCAGGGGCTCGTGACCGGCCTGGACCAAGTCCACCTTCTGGGGGATTTTGGGACGTTTAGGGCCGATCCCTGTAACACCGGGACTCATCGGCAACGACCTATGATTCGGGAGCCCGCGGATCACCAGCGCCTGCGGGGCCAACCGGAAGGGACTCAGTGAGGTGGCGTCGGGGAGCATGTTCAGAGTTCGGCGAGCACGCCCGTACCGCCGGTACCGCCCGGTACCGGCGCTGGTCGTGTTCACGCTGCTCGGGCTGGTCTCCGGCTACATCTGGATCTCGGTACTGACCGGCGACGCCAACATCGACCAGGCCGTCCGGTGCGAGCCACGCGCTTCCGAGCTCTCCGACGAGGAGCTCGAGTCCGTCGGTCACGACGCCCTCGACCACGTCACGCCGCTACCACCGGACAAGATCTCGGTGCAGGTCCTCAACGCGGGCAGCGTGCGAGGGCAGGCCATGCTCACGACCGACACCCTGCGCAAGATGGGATTCACCGAGGCAGGACAGCCCGCCAACGATGCGATCTACGCGGACGAGTCCGCCAACTGCCGTGGTCAGCTGCGTTACGGCGGTAACGGCGAGCGGGCGGCTCGCACGCTGAGCCTGCTCGTACCGTGCTTCGAGCTGGTGCGCGACGGCCGCGAGGACGCGAGCGTGGACTTCGTCATCGGATCCGGTTTCGGCAACATCCTCGCGCGCCCGGAGGCACACACGGCCCTCGAACAGCTCGCGGAGTTCTCGGCTCGCCAGGCGGGCACCGGCGACAACGAGCTGTCCGCCGGCCAGGCCGAGCCGGACATCGACGAGGAGCTGCTCAGCGAAGCACGCTCGGCCAGCTGCTGACGCCACCCTTGACGGCTCCTGCGGCGCTCATACCCGCCCGGCCCCGCAGGAGACGAGCAGCTCCCGCAGCCCATCAGCGATCGAGGGGGATGCGGCGAGGGTGGCGTCGGCACCGAGCGCGGTGTCCGCGCCCGGCGGGCTGACGAGTGCGCCCGCCTCCCTGGCGATCAGCGCGCCGGCAGCCCAGTCCCACGGGGAGAGCCCGTGCTCGTAGTAGGCATCGACCCAGCCAGCGGCCACCGCGCACAGGTCGAGCGCCGCCGATCCGGAACGCCTGATGTCCCGCACGCTGCCCAGCACGGCGCCAGCCAGTTCGCCCTGCCGGGCACGTCGCCGCGCATCGTAGGCGAAGCCCGTCGCCAGCAGCGTGAGCTCGATCCGCTTCGGATCGGACACGCGCAGCGGAGTGTCGCCCAACCACGCACCGTGACCCTTGCCCGCCGTCCAGCACCGCCCGCTGACGGGTTCGACCACGGCCCCGGCCACCGACTCGCCACCGACCCGCGCGGCCACGGACACCGCGAACGCCGGGTAGCCGTAGAGAAAGTTGACCGTCCCGTCGATGGGGTCGACCACCCAGGTCACACCGTCCTCGGAGCCGGCTGCCGCGTCTGCTTCCCGCACGCCGGTGCCGGTGTCCTCCTCGCCGAGCATCGGCTCGCCCGGGCGCAACCGCGCGAGCCGGTCGCGGATGCAGGCCTCCGACTCGCGGTCGACAGCGGTCACCAGGTCGGTCTGGCTGGACTTGGTGGCCACGTCCACCGTCCGTCCGGCCGTCATGTCCAGGCGCGCCGCTCGCACGAGCTCAGCCGCCTCGGACGCGACACGCGCTGCCACTTCGGTCAGCGCCGGGTAGTCGGTGGTCACCTCGTCATGGGATCACAGCGGCGCGGGCTCGCGCCCACGTGCCCTCAGCCCGGACAACCACCCGTGGCTGTGGCGGCGGCCACGCTCGCGGGCTCTAGAGTGGCCTACATCCACCACCGCGGGCGAACGCACGTCGAAGGGACATACCGCATGACCGAACTCACATTCGGAATCGACATCGGTGGCAGTGGTGTCAAGGGGGCACTCGTCGACCTCGGCGCAGGTGCCCTGCACGGCGACAAGCTACGGATGCCGACGCCGCAGCCCTCCACTCCGGAGGCGGTCGCCGAGGTCGTCACCGAGGTCGTGCAAACGCTGGACTGGGACGGCCCCGTCGGGGTCACCTTCCCCGGGGTCGTGATCGATGGTGTGGTGCACACCGCGCCGAACGTCGACGACTCGTGGATCGGCACGGACGCGCGCGAGCTGTTCGCCAAGCACCTCGGCAAGGACACCGCCGAGGTCACGGTGCTCAACGACGCCGATGCCGCTGGTATCGCGGAGGTGCGGTTCGGCGACCGGCGCGGGCGCAAGGGCTGCGTCCTGGTGCTGACGTTCGGCACGGGGATCGGCAGCGCCCTGTTCGTCGACGGCAGGCTGGTACCCAATACGGAGTTCGGGCACATCGAGGTCGACGGCCAGATCGGCGAGCGTGGCGCGGCCGCATCCGTACGCGAGTCCGCTCACCTGAGCTACCCGGAATGGGCAGGGCGCGTGTCGCGTTACCTCGGTGTGCTGGAACGGTCGATCTGGCCGGAGCTGATCATCCTGGGCGGCGGCGTGAGCCAGGACGCCGAGGACTGGGTTCCGCTGCTCGAGGCCCGCACGCCACTGTCGGTGGCCTCGCTGCAGAACACCGCCGGGATCGTGGGAGCGGCGACCGCGGTGGCCGAGGAACGCGGCGGGTAGCAGCCTCCTGCCCCCGCGACTGCTCCCGCGACGCGGCCCACCGGACTACCGCGCTCGGCGCACCTTGAGCAGCGCCATGAGCAGCGCCATGACCTGAGGCGCGGGGTAGAGCGTACAGTGGAACGCAGTGGGAGCGCCGCCACGTGCCTGGTCCACCGGCTGTGCCACTGTCGGTGCGTACCGGCCGGGCATTGATCGTGGGGTAGCATCCTCGCCTACGAACGCGCAGTAAGCCACGATCGCTTCGCCGGCTTGCTGAACATCGCCGTTACAATGGAACAAGTCCGCGCTTCCCAGTTACCACAGCTGAGGGCCGGAGGGTCATTCCCGAACTTGAGGCAGCCGGGATGCAGGCGTCTCGGCGTAAGTGATCACGAACCTGCGAAAGGGCGTACGTGGCAGCCGCAAAGACCGCAACGCGACGCGGGACCAAGACTTCGAGCGTTGACGAGACCGCCGACCCCGCGTCGGATGTCACGGATGCAGAGTCCACCGACGTAGCCGAGCCGCCCACTACGGGTGACGAGAAGGCATCGGCCGGGGATAAGGCGGGTAACGCGAAGTCCCGCGCGAAGGACGATGACGAGCCCGTCCTCGAGGACGACGTGGACCTCGGCGAGATCGAGGACGAAGCGTCCGAGATCGCGGACCTGGACAGCGTCGAGGTCGATGTCGTCGACGCGACGGTGACCGAGGAGGACGAGGAGACCGAGGAGTCCGCCGAGGCCAAGGCGCAGGCGGCCAAGGCCAAGGGCGAGCCGGACTTCATCTGGGACGAGGAAGAGTCCGAGGCCCTCCGGCAGGCTCGCAAGGATGCCGAGCTGACGGCCTCTGCCGACTCGGTGCGCGCCTACCTCAAGCAGATCGGCAAGGTCGCCCTGCTCAACGCGGCCGAAGAGGTGGAGCTGGCCAAGCGCATCGAGGCCGGCCTCTACGCCGCCGAGCGGGTCCGCGCGGCCGAGGAGGACGGCGAGCAGCTCGCCACCCAGATGCGCCGCGACCTGAAGTGGATCGTGCGTGACGGTGAGCGCGCCAAGAGCCACCTCCTGGAGGCCAACCTCAGGCTGGTGGTGTCGCTGGCCAAGCGCTACACCGGTCGCGGCATGGCCTTCCTCGACCTGATCCAGGAGGGCAACCTGGGGCTGATCCGCGCGGTCGAGAAGTTCGACTACACCAAGGGCTACAAGTTCTCCACCTACGCCACCTGGTGGATCCGCCAGGCGATCACCAGGGCGATGGCCGACCAGGCTCGAACCATCCGTATCCCGGTGCACATGGTCGAGGTCATCAACAAGCTCGGCCGCATCCAGCGGGAGCTCCTGCAGGACCTCGGGCGCGAGCCCACTCCGGAGGAGCTGGCCAAGGAGATGGACATCTCCCCGGAGAAGGTCCTGGAGATCCAGCAGTACGCCCGCGAACCGATCTCGCTGGACCAGACCATCGGCGACGAGGGCGACTCCCAGCTCGGCGACTTCATCGAGGACTCCGAAGCCGTGGTCGCCGTGGACGCGGTGTCGTTCACGCTGCTGCAGGACCAGCTCCAGTCGGTGCTGCAGACGTTGTCCGAACGCGAGGCAGGCGTGGTGCGCCTGCGGTTCGGCCTCACCGACGGGCAGCCCCGCACCCTCGACGAGATCGGCCAGGTGTACGGCGTCACGCGCGAGCGCATCAGGCAGATCGAGTCCAAGACGATGTCCAAGCTCCGCCACCCGTCCCGGTCGCAGGTGCTGCGCGACTACCTGGACTGAGCGCGGTCGAAGCGCGGCGGTGCCGGTCCTGACGGGTCCGGCACCGCCGCGCTTTACTGTCCCGCTTACCAGTCCGGGCGCAGCGGCATCCCGGACCGCGCGTCGTCCAGCCGCACGCCGAGCACCTGGTGCAGCTGGATGTTGTTGCGCTCGAAGCCCAGCCGGGACGCGTTCAGGTACAGGCGCCAGGTTCGCGCGCGCTCGATACCGACCTCGGCTACCGCGTCGTCCCAGTTGGCGTCGAGGTTGCTCGCCCACGCGTTGAGCGTGCGCGCGTAGTGCTCCCGGAAGTTCTCCTCGTGCCGCACCTCGAAGCCGCGGTCGTGCATCGTCGAGATGATGTACCCGGGGCTGAGCAGCTCGCCGTCCGGGAAGATGTAGCGGTTGAAGAAGCCACGCACCCGGGACGGCCGCGAGTTGTCGGCGCGCGTGATGCAGTGGTTGAGCAGCCTGCCACCCGGCCGCAGCTTGGCGTAGAGCTCGTCGAAGTAGCTGCCGAGCTGTGCCTTGCCGACGTGCTCGGTCAGGCCGATCGAGCTGATGGCGTCGAACTCGTCCTCGGCGACCGCCCGGTAGTCGAGGTGGCGCACCTCGGCCAGATCCCCGAGACCTTCCGCGGCGATTTGTTTCTGCGCCCACTCGGCCTGCATCCGGGACAGCGTCACGCCGAGCGCCCGCACTCCGTAGCGTTTCGCGGCGTGCATCACCATGCCGCCCCAGCCACACCCCACGTCCAGCAGGCGCATCCCCGGGGTGAGGCCGAGCTTGCGGGCGACCAGGTCGTGCTTCTCGAACTGCGCGTCTGCCAGGCTCGCGTCCTCGGTCGGGTAGACGGCGCACGTGTAGGTCATCGACGGCCCGAGAATCCACTCGTAGAAGCGGTTCGACACGTCGTAGTGATGCGCGATCGCGGCCTGGTCCCGTGACCGCGAGTGCCTGAATCCGTGCACACGCGCCTCGACCTGCGGGCGCCTGGCAGGCCACCGCGCGAGCGACCACGCCAGCTGCGCGGCGACACGAGCCCGCAACGCCGGGGACAGCCGCCCGAACGCGACGTTCTGCAGCCGCAGCAACGCCGTGTACAGGTCCCCGACCACGTCGAGGCACCCGGTGATGTACGCACGGCTGAGGCCGAGCTCACCGGGCGCGGAAGCCAGGTACGACACCGCGAGCGGGGAGCGTACCTCGATCGCGACCGACGCCGACCGCGGTCCGGCGCGACTACCGTCATAGGCGCGGAACTCCACGTCGGCGCCCTCCCCCACCATGCGCATGAACACATCGGCCAGACGCATCGGAACGCTCCCTTCGTCACCTCTGCCCTATTCGCGTATCGGACGACTCACCAAGCGAGCACGCCACCGGCACGGCTCTCGCACGCGGATCGGTCGCGCTGGATCGGGTCGTCGGTAGTACTCCTAACGCTCCTGCACGCATTTCTCGTAGAGATCCGGTAGCCGTCCTTCGGGATCGTATGCACGTTTGAGCTTCCCGTAGTCATACCCGTTGTACAGCTCCCAGAACTCAGGCTCGTCGAAAAACGACGTCGAGTACAGGGACTTGTGTCCACCGAGCTCGACCACTGCCCGCTCGATCTTCCGGTTGGCGGTACCGTGCTCTGCTCCGTCCGGAGCAGGGACCGTCGACCAGAACCCGACGTTGACATAGAGCGTCTCCGGATCGAGCGGGTACAGGGTCCACCGAACCGGATGGCGCTGCCGCAACGGGCAGACCCAGATGGGACTAATGCCGATCTCGCGATGGAAGAAGTCGAGGAACTCCGCGACCCTGTCGACAGGTACCTCGACGTCCTGGATGACCGGCTCGCGCGGCGGCGCGCCGCGCGCGGCCCGGACCCGGTCGCTGAGCCCGTGCCTGCGGTCGAAGGCGACGATCGAGCGGTAGACGTCCGATCGCAGGTAACGGCGCGGCCACACGGCACGGATCAGCGGGTTCTGCGCGCCGAGCGCGCGGGAGCACCAGAACCAGTCGGTGTCCCAGCGCCACAGGTAGTCGTGCACGCTGAGGGTATCGGTGGCTCTCCGGCGCAGCGAGCGGTAGAAGACCCGCGCACCCGTGTAGTCGCTGAGCTCGCCTGCCGCGTCGGTGAACGAACCGAGCGTGAGGTAGTGCTCGCCGCGGCTGAACACGGTCCCGTCCACGAAGTCGACGGGCAGTCCATCGTAGTGCCCGTCCTCGCACGCCGTGCGCATCGCCGATACGTAGCCGGGCGTGTCCGGGAAGTGCAGGTGCCGCAGCAGCACGGCCGGGCGCACCGGTTCGAGGGCCAGCCGGACCCGCAGCACGTATCCCAGGGTTCCGTACGAGTTCGGGAACCCGTGGAAGAGCGCGCTGTGCTCGTTGTCCGGCCTCGCGCACACCACACGCCCGTCACCGGTGAGGATCTCCATCTCCTGCACCGCCTCGTGTGGCAGGCCGTTACGGAACGAGGTCGACTCGATACCCAACCCGGCGATGGCCCCACCCACGGTGATCGTCTTCAGCTGGGGAACGACCGACGGCATCAAGCCGTGCGGCAGTGTCGCGTCCACCAGGTCCTCGTAGGTGGTCATCCCCCCGACCTCGGCTGTTCGTCCCGCAGCATCGATCTCGAGGACGCTGCCGAAGCCGCGCACGTCAAGCGAGTCACCCGAGTGGCCCGAGCGGAACCGGAACAGGTTGGACGTCGGCTTGTCCAACCGCACGGGAACGCCCGGTGGCACCTCGGCGTACCGCGCCCGGAGCGCCGCCACCGCCCGGTCATAGGCCGCGTACCCGGTCGTGGGCGCCTCATCGCCGACCGGCCGATCGCGAAGCATGCTCATACCTGCCGATGGTAAGCCGAATCACCGTGTCTGTCCGGCTACGGCGGTTCTTCCGGCGAGCGCGCGCCGCGCCGGGGTCCCTCCCCGGACCGCAAAGCCACCCCGCACACCACCGCGAGGATGCCGATCATCTCGACGGTAGTGGGCACCTGCCCGAGCGCGACGAACCCCACGACCGCGGCCGTCGCCGGGAGCAGCGCAAGCAGCAGCGCGAACCGGGCGCGGCCGACCTTGCCGAGCACGATCTGGTCAAGCGTGTAGGGGATCACGGTGGACAGCAGCCCCACGCCCACGCCGAGCAGCAACAGCCACGCCGAGCCCCATACCGGACCGGTGCCGAGCGCGAGCGGGGACAGCAGCACGGTGGCAACGACGAACCCGACAGCCAGGCTGTCGAAGCCCGACACGCCGGTGTCGGCGAGGGCGACGCGTTTGCCGAGCAGGATGTAGCCCGCCCAGGCCATCGCGGCCAGCAGCGCGAACAGCACGCCGAGCGGGCTGCCTGCCAGTTGCACGTCGGCGATGAGCAGGACACCGAAGGCCACGGTCAGCAACGCGAGCAGGTCACGTTTGCCCCGCGAGCCGATGGCGGCCACGGCCACGGGGCCCACGAACTCCAGCGCGACCGCCGTTCCGAGCGGCAGGCGCGCGATGGCCTCGTAGAACACCACGTTCATGCCGGCCGTGACGACCCCGAACGTCCCCGCAAGCAGCAGCGCCTTGCCGCGCCAGGCCCGCTTGGGCGGTCGCCGCCACGCCAGCAGGACCAGCGCCGCACCGAGGCAGCGCATCCACGCCACGCCCGAGGGAGTGGCGTGGTCGAACAACCCCACCGCCAGCGCCGCACCGAGGTACATGGAAATTCCGCTGAGAACGAACAGTGCGGGCGCCGGAAGGCTCGCCAGCCGCGTTCGGGTACGTAGTTCAGGCACGCGTTCATCCTGCAGCAGCACGCGTTGCGGTGTCCTCCTGCCCCGCCGACCTGCACGAACGATGATCTCGTCCCACGAAATGGGAGCGCTGCCTGCCTGCGGGCGCGACACGGCGTGATACAACTCGCAGATGAGCGGGAACATTTGCGCCAGGCCGATCGTCTGCAACAGTAGAGGCAGCGGCCATGCACGGTCGGCGGGCAGCGGGCTCGTCGGTGGCCGTGGTGGACGCCGCACGATCGAAGGCATCGACACTCCAGGATGCCGGGACGGAGGGAGACTCCCATGACGACCACGCTCACCCGCCCCGAACTCACAGCCGCTGACCGCTGCGACCGGTGCAGTGCGGCTGCCAAGATCCGCGCAGTACTCCCGGCCGGTGGAGAGCTACTCTTCTGCGGTCACCATGCCCGCGAGCACAAGGCCAAGCTCGCCGAACTCGATGCCGAGATCCAGCAAGACGACGACTCCCTGCTGACCTGACGCTCTCGCCAACGAGCCGAGGGGCTCCTTCGGTGCCTGTTGTGCACTGAAGGAGCCCCTCGGCTCGTCAGGATCACCTCACCAGGACCGCAGTGTCGCGATCCGCTCCTCCAGCTGCTCGACGGTCGCCATCGCTGTCGGCGGGCCACCGCAGGTCTTGCGCAACTCGTTGTGGATCGCGGCGTGCGGCTTGCGCGTGCGGTGGTGGTACATCCCGACCAGCGCGTTGAGTTCCTTGCGTAACGCGGTACGACGTTCGGTCACGCTGGCGTTGCCACTCGCACGCTGCGGCGGGCCCTGGGGCTCGGACCCGCCCGCCGGGCTGTCCCGGGCCGCGGAGTCCCGCGACCGGTTCTCCAGCTGCTCCTCTTGCCGCTTGCGCAGCAGGGCACGAACCTGATCCGGTTCGAGGAGGCCGGGCAGCCCCAGGTAGTCCTGCTCTTCCTCGGTCTGCGCCAGCGCGGCGGTGCCGAACGAGTCGCCATCATAGATGACCTGATCCAGTTCCGCGGAGGCGCGTAACGACGTGAACGGCTTCTCGTCCTCGGTCTGCTCGTCCTTGGTCTTGTTGGCGTCGGCGAGCAGCTCGTCGTCGAGCCCGTCCTTCTCCCGGTCCGGCTTGCCGAGCACGTGGTCGCGCTGCGCCTCCAGCTCGCTGGCCAGTTCGAGCAGGATGGGAACGCTCGGCAGGAACACGCTCGCGGTCTCGCCTTCCTGACGGGACCGCACGAACCGGCCGATCACCTGCGCGAAGAACAGTGGCGTCGAGGCGCTCGTCGCGTACACACCGACGGCGAGCCGCGGCACGTCCACCCCTTCGGACACCATGCGCACCGCGACCATCCAGCGGTCGGTGGAGTCGGCGAACTCCCCGATCCGCTTGCTCGACCCCGGATCGTCGGACAGCACCACGGTGGGTTGCTCACCGGTGATGCCGTGCAGGATCTTGGCGTACGCGCGGGCGGACTCCTGATCCGAGGCGACTACGAGGCCACCGGCGTCGGGTACTCCGCCGTCGCGCAGCTGCTGCAGGCGCACGTCCGCGGAGTGCAGCACCGAGGGGATCCACTCGCCTGCCGGGTCCAGCGCGGTACGCCAGGCGCGCGCAGTCTGCTCCGCGGTCAGCGGCTCGCCCAGCCGCGCGGTGAACTCGTCCCCGGCGCTGGTACGCCACGAAGCCTCCCCCGAGTAGGCCAGGAACACCACCGGCCGCACCACCCCGTCGGCCAGCGCGTCCGAGTAGCCGTAGGAGTAGTCCGCCGCGCTGCGCCAGCTACCGTCGGGGTCCTCGGTATAGGTCACGAACGGGATCGGCGAGTCGTCGCTGCGGAAGGGCGTACCGGTCAGCGCGAGCCTGCGAGTCGCGGGCGTGAACGCCTCCTGGACGGCATCGCCCCACGACTTGGCGTCCCCCGCGTGGTGGATCTCGTCCAGGACGACCAGTGTCTTGCGGCGCTCGGTGCGCACCCTGTGCAAGGTGGGATGCGCCGCGACCTGCGCGTAGGTCATCGCGACCCCGCGATAGTCCGCCGAGGTCGTGCCGGCCGCGTTGCTGAAGTTCGAGTCGATCGCAATCCCGGCCAGGTTCGCGGCCTCGGCCCACTGGTGCTTGAGGTGCTCGGTCGGCGTTACCACCGTGATCTGGTCGACAGTGCGATCGGACAGCAGCTCGGCGGCCACCCGCAGGGCGAACACCGTCTTACCGGCACCGGGTGTGGCCACCGCGAGGAAGTCGCGTGGCCTGCTCCGCAGGTACTGCGTCAATGCCCTGCGCTGCCAGGTACGCAGCGGCTTGGCGGTAGCGTCGTCCACGGGTTCGGGCGCCGTCACGGTCTCGTCCGACACGGTAAGAGCCAGCTCCTCTCCCCGACTGCACACGAAAACCCTCACCGAACTTCGTGCCTGCCCCTCTCGACTCGGCACTGGCGCCGGTCCGATGGTCACGCCTACGACCGGCCGGACGCGGTGAGGGCCGGTACAAAGCGTACCTGTCCCTGACCGCTTCCCCGGACGGCGACGTGGTGTGCGATGTGCCGCACCATCGGACGGCGACACATCGGCGAACCACGAGCGAGATCGGCGCCGATGCAGCATGCTGAGAAGTACCATGAGCACCGCACCCGACAGGCCGGCCGCACAGCAGGCCCGCACACCACCACAGGCTCGCGGGTGGCTCCGGCGCGGCTCGCTGGTCGTCAGCCGCATGTGGCAGCGCAGTCACATGCCCGTGGCCGCCGGCCGCGCGGCCTACGTCCAGCTACCCCGCAGGACCATCGTCCGCGCGTGGCAGGGCAACGTGTTCTCGGAAGCCGCGAAGACGGCCTTCTGGCAGACCCTGTCGCTGCCGCCGCTGCTCCTCGCACTGCTCGGCAGCCTCGGGTACATGGGTGACTGGTTCAGCCCCCGGGTCGTGGACGACGCGCTCGACGAGATCATCCGGCTCAGCCGCACCATCTTCAGTGAGCGGGTGGTCACCGATTTCATCGAGCCGACCGTCGCCGACATCTTGACCGTCGGTCAGGCCCACATCGTCTCCACTGGCTTCGTCATCGCCCTGTTCGCCGGATCCGCGGCGACCTCGGCGTTCGTCGACGCCATCACCGAGGCACACGGCCAGCAGGGAGTCCGCAACGAGGCGTGGCAACGGCTGCTGTCCCTGCTGCTCTACATCGCCAGCCTCGCCCTGCTGATCGTCGTGCTTCCCGTCATCGCCGTCGGGCCCGACGTGCTGTCCAGGGGCATTCCGGACGACTGGCGCCCGTTCCTCGCCGACTGGGTCGGCCAGCTCTACTACCCCACGCTCGGCCTACTGCTCGTCCTGGGGCTGGCGACGCTGTACAAGCTCGCGCTACCACGAAAGCTGCCCTGGCACCGCGGGCTGCCCGGCGCGGTCCTCGCGATGCTGATCTTCCTGCTTTCCAGCTCGATCCTGCGGCAGTACCTCTCCGGTGCCACCGCGACCGGCTACACCTACGGTGCCGTCGCCACCCCGATCGCGTTCCTGCTGTTCGTGTTCTTCATCGGGCTCGCCGTGATCGGAGGCGCTCACTTCAACAGTGCCATCGAGGAACTGTGGCCTGCCCAGCCCAGCCGCAGGCAGCGTGGCAGGTGGCACCGGCTCGAACGGGAGCGGGAGAAGGACCGGACGGGAGCAGGCACACGACAAGACGGCGGTGGTGCTTCCGCCGAGGTGGCGACACCACCGCGGGACCATCGCACCCGAGCGGATCCGCGCTGAGGGCCGGCTACTCCTCCCCGCCGGAGGGGAGGTTCTCGAAGATGCGCTTGCAGTCCGGGCACACCGGCGAACCGGGCTTGGCCTGCTTCGTGACAGGGAAAACCTGCCCACACAGCGCGACCACGTACTCACCGGTGACCGCGCTTTCCACGATCTTGTTCTTGCGCACGTAGTGGAACACTTCCGGCGCGTCGTCGTCGGAAGCCTCAGTGCCCTCCGGGCGCGTATCCTGCTCGGGTAAGACCTGGGTACTCACACCCCCATGATGCCTGATCGCGGTCGAGCCGCGCGCGCGAGGTGCGCACAGGCACCGCTCGGGTCAGACGTCGATCACCCGGTACTCACGTTCCTCGAGCTGGTGACGCTCGCGCCGGAACGTACTCGCCTTCTCGGCCTTGCGCGCGGGCCGATCGTTGGCGATCAACACCGCGACCCACGGCAGCGGGACCGACATCGCGATGAACGCGAAGGCCAGCCACGGGATCTGGTACGACAGCCCCGCCGCGATCAGGCACGGGAAGCGCAGCGCCATCATCCAGAGGTACTTGCGCTTGCGGGCCGCGAACTCGTCGTCGTACGACGGTGCGGCCTCCGTGATCAGCACAGCCGATTCCGAGGCATGGGTGCCGTGTTCCGACCTCGTCACTGCCGAACACCTCCAACTCCCATGCTCCCACCCCCGGCAATGCCGTCGCCGGGGACGATCCGGGGACAATGCTGCCACACCGCCTGTGCTCGAGATCCGCGCAGCGGCGGGAGCGCACGGCAGGCGTGGTCCGCGGCCCGGTGGCGGGCGCCACGTGCACTGCGACGCGCTGGTTCCCGTCACCGGCGCACCGCGAGGCGCGCGCCGTGCGAGGATATCCGTCGTGACCGACCCACTCCCCCGGTTCTCGACGGACCTGTGCGAGCGGCTGCGCGAGGCGTTCGCCGCGGCGCGTTACGACGCGGACGGCGTGGTCGGCGTGCTCGGCACGGCCGCACACGCCGCGCTCGGCCGGGACGAGCCGGAGCCCGCCTACGAGGCGACGGCCGATGCCGGCCCGCTCGGCACCTTGGTGCGGCTGTTCCTGCTCGGTTCGGCCGAGTCCGGCACCGCGGTCTCCCGCGCGTTGGCGCCTGCCACCGTCGACCAGGCCCTCGACGCGGGGCTGCTGCGCCCGGACGGGGACCAGCTGCGTGCCGCGCTGGATATCCGGCCACACGCCGATGAGCATGGTTCCTGGTGGGTGGTCAGCGATATCGACACCGTCCGGGACTCGCCTGCGGGCCGGGAGTACGTGGGCGGCGTGGGGCAAGCGGCCATGAGCCTCGTCCGGGCGACGAGCCGCAGCCCGGTGGAGTCCCTCTGCGACATCGGGACAGGAAGCGGAGTGCAAGCCCTGCACGCGAGCAGGCACGCGCGTTCCATCACGGCCACCGACGTCTCCCCGCGCGCACTCGCGCTGGCCGAGGGCACCTTCCTGCTCAACAAGGTGAACGTGGAGCTGCTGCGGGGATCCTGGTTCTCGCCGGTCGCGCGCAGGCGTTTTGACCGGATCGTGTGCAATCCCCCCTTCGTCGTCGGGCCCGCTCGCGTCGACTACACCTACCGCGACTCGGGCCTCGCCGGTGACGAGGCGAGCGCGCTCGTCGTCCGGCAGCTCCCGTCCTTCCTGGCCAACGGCGGCACCGGACACGTACTCGGCGCCTGGTTGCACACCGCGGAGCACGACTGGGAGGAGCGTGTACGCGGCTGGCTCCCGCCGGGCACGGATGCCTGGTTCGTGCAGCGCGACGTGGCGGACCCGCCCCTCTACGTCGGGACCTGGATACGCGACGCGGGCATCGACCCGGCGTCGCCGGAGGGCAGGCACATCGCACGTGAATGGCTCGACTGGTTCGCCTCGGCGGGTGTGGAAGGAATCGGGTTCGGGTTCGTCACGCTGCGCCGGATCGACGAGGCGGACCAGCCGACCGTGGTCTGCGAGGATCTCCGGCACGCCTACGACGACCCGCTTGGTGCCGAGGCGCAGGACTGGCTGCGGCGCGTCGACTGGCTGCGCACGCACCCGGACCTGCGCGCGGAAACCTACACGGTGCCGCCCACCGTGGTTCTCGAGCAGATCAACGCACAGGGCGAGAACGGCTGGGAACCTCGGATCCGCAGGCTGCACCGTACCGACGGGCCGGGGTGGCAGCACGAGCTCGACGAGCTCGCCAGCGCGCTGCTCGCCGGGTGCCAGGGTCACCTCCCCCTCGCCGACCTGCTCGACCTGCTCGCGGCGGCGCACGGTGAGCCGACCGACGCCCTCGTCGAGACCGCGCTACCGATCGTCAGGGAGCTGGTGCTGCACGGGATGCTGCTGCCAGCGGAGCTCGCCCCCACGGACGGGGTGCGCTCATGAAGGCGGTCGTATCGCGCGTCACCGAGGCGAGCGTGACCGTGCACGGCGAGACGGTCGGCGCCATCGACGAACCGGGGGTGCTCGCGCTCGTCGGGGTCCATGCCGACGACGGGGACACCGCGGCGGCGACGATGGCGCGCAAGCTGCACGAGATTCGAGTGCTACGTGACGAGCACTCGTGTGCCACGGCCGGCGCTCCGCTTCTGGTGATCAGCCAGTTCACCCTGTACGGCGACACCAGGAAAGGCAGGCGGCCGTCCTGGACCGCCGCGGCGCGCCCCGAGGTGGCCGAGCCGCTGATCGACAAGCTCGTGGCCGAGCTACGCGCGCGGGGCGCGCGGGTGGCCACCGGCCGGTTCGGCGCGCAGATGCAGGTGCACAGCGTCAATGACGGTCCGTTCACGATCCTGCTCGAGGTGTGACCGCCCCGGCCGCGTCCCACCCGCCCTGGTCGAGGCCGTGTCCGTACCCCGACGGCCCGCTGGTTGGCACGGTCGTACCGCAATTCGTGGGGCAGCTCACCCGTGGATTCTCGGCGCAACTGGGAACGATTTGCGGCGAGTAGGCGTTGACCTGGGTGTCCGACCATGAAACGAGTCGGACGTGTGCGGCGGGTCACCCCAGCGCACACAACGTAGCTCCGGCACGCCGACGGTGCCGGACTGCCCCAGGGGAGGCTGAGCATGTCCGTACAAACACTCGACCGAGACCTCCACACGGCATCCGACGATGGCACAGCCGGTACCGCTGACACCGGGGCCGTGGACGCCGCGGCGCCAGAGCTTCCCGCACAGCCGACGCCGAGCACCGAGGGCGACCTCGATATGCAGGGCCCCGCGGCTGACCTGGTCCGTGTCTACCTCAACGGGATCGGCAAGACCGCACTGCTCAGTGCGGCCGAGGAGGTCGACCTCGCCAAGAGGATCGAGGCCGGAGTGTTCGCCCAGCACATCTTGGACACCGAGGAGGGCCTCTCGCCGCAGCGCCGGTCCGACCTGGCCACCGTGGTCCGCGACGGCGAGCGCGCCAAGCAACACTTGCTCAGGGCCAACCTGCGCCTCGTGGTGTCGCTGGCCAAGCGTTACACCGGCAGGGGGATGCCGCTCCTCGACCTGATCCAGGAGGGCAACCTGGGGCTGATCCGCGCGGTGGAGAAGTTCGACTACGCCAAGGGCTTCAAGTTCTCCACCTACGCCACCTGGTGGATCCGCCAGGCGATCACGCGCGGCATGGCCGATCAAGGCCGCACCATCCGGCTGCCCGTGCATCTCGTCGAGCAGGTCAACAAGCTGAGCAGGGTCAAGCGTGACCTGCATCAGCGACTCGGCCGGGAGGCCACGCACGGGGAGATGGCCGAGGAGTCCGGCATCCCCGAGGCGAAGGTCGCCCAGCTGCTCGACCACGCGCGCGACCCGGTCAGCCTGGACATGCCGGTGGGTACCGAGGAGGACGCACCCCTCGGTGACTTCATCGAGGACGGCGAGGCCGCCGACGCCGAAGGCACGGTCATCTCCGGGATGCTGCACGACGACCTGCGGCGCGTGCTGTCGACGCTGGACGACAGGGAGCAGCACGTGATCAGGCTCCGCTACGGCATCGACGACGGGCAGCCGCGCACGCTCGACCAGATCGGCAGGGCCTTCGGCCTGTCACGCGAGCGGGTCCGGCAGATCGAGCGGGAGGTCATGGTCAAGCTGCGGCAGGGTGACCGCGCCGACAGGCTGCGCGCGTACGCGAGCTGACCCGCACCGCGGCGGCGCCGCATCCGGTTTCCCGGGTTGTCCACTGGCCTATCGGCAGGCGAGGGCGCCACGGGGATTGAGCACCGTCACGGTGTCCAGGGAGGCCACACGGCACCCGCGGATCGACCAGGTACGGTCGTGTTCCTGGTCGAGTCCGCACGAGCACACAAGGGAGCCTGCTCAGCCGTGTCCGCGATGTCCGAGTCGTTCGACTACACCGACGTCCTTCCGCTCGCCGCCGACAGCACCGAGTACCGGCTGGTCACCGAGAACGGGGTCCGCACCGTGGAGGCGGCCGGGCGCACGTTCCTCGAGGTCGAGCCCGAGGCGCTGACCGAGCTCGCCCGCACCGCCGTCACCGATATCCAGCACCTGCTGCGCACATCGCATCTCGAACAGCTTCGCTCGATCGTCGACGACCCGGAGGCCAGCGGCAACGACCGGTTCGTCGCGATGGACCTGCTGCGCAACGCGGCGATCTCCGCGGGCGGGGTGCTACCGATGTGCCAGGACACCGGCACCGCCATCGCCATCGGCAAGCGCACCGAAGGCGTCCTGACCGGGGGCGAGGACGAGCGAGCGCTGGCGCGCGGCATCCACGACGCCTACCAGGAACTCAACCTCCGCTACTCCCAGATGGCACCGCTGACCTTCTGGGACGAACGCAACACCGGAACCAACCTGCCGGCCCAGATCGAGCTCTACCACAAGCCGGGCGAGGAACCGAGCTACGAGTTCCTCTTCCTGGCCAAGGGTGGTGGCAGCGCCAACAAGACGTTCCTGTACCAGGAGACGAAGGCACTGCTCAATCCCAGGCGCCTGGCGAGCTTCCTCGACGAGAAGCTGCGCGCGCTGGGCACGGCGGCCTGCCCGCCCTACCACCTCGCGATCGTCGTCGGCGGCATGTCGGCCGAGTACAACCTCAAGGTCGCCAAGCTCGCCTCCGCCCGGTACCTGGACAGCCTGCCCACGGAAGGCTCCGCCCTCGGGCACGGGTTCCGGGATGTCGACCTCGAGCAGCAGGTGCTCGAGCTGACCCGGCAGTTCGGCATCGGCGCCCAGTTCGGCGGCAAGTACTTCTGTCACGACGTGCGGGTGATCCGCCTTCCCCGGCACGGGGCGTCGTGCCCGGTCGGCATCGCCGTCTCCTGCTCGGCCGACCGGCAGGCCAAGGCGAAGATCACCGCCGAGGGTGTGTTCATCGAACAGCTCGAACGCGACCCCGCCCGGTTCCTGCCGGAAGTCACCGAGCAGGACCTCTCCGACGAGGTCGTGCCCATCGACCTGACCCGGCCGATGGACGAGATCCGGCAGACCCTGAGCACCCTCCCGGTCAAGACGCGGCTCTCGCTGACCGGCCCGCTCGTGGTCGCCCGCGACATGGCGCACGCCAAGATCGCCGAGCGGCTGGACGCGGGCGAGGAGATGCCGCAGTACCTGCGTGACCACCCGGTGTACTACGCGGGCCCGGCCAAGACCCCCGACGGGTACCCGTCGGGCTCGTTCGGCCCCACGACGGCGGGCAGGATGGACTCCTACGTCGAGCAGTTCCAGGCGGCAGGTGGCTCCTACGTCATGCTGGCCAAGGGCAACCGCTCGAAGCAGGTCACGGCCTCCTGCCAGCAACACGGCGGTTTCTACCTGGGGTCGATCGGTGGCCCGGCCGCGCGGTTGGCGCAGGACTGCATCAAGTCCGTGGAGGTCCTGGAGTACGCCGAGCTCGGTATGGAAGCCGTGTGGAAGATCGAGGTCGAGGACTTCCCTGCCTTCGTCGTCATCGACGACAAGGGAAACGACTTCTTCGACGCCACGTCCGAGCCCGTCCTGCAGATCTCGTTCCGCAGCTGAGGTAGGGCTCAGAGGCGCACGCCGGGGCCCGGCGTGCGCCTCTGTCCTGGCTCCGGTCAGCGCACCGACACACCGCGTTCGGCGAGCCAACCGACGGGGTCGATGGGTGTCTGCCCGCCCTGCCAGACCTCGAAATGCAGGTGGGGACCGGTGGACTGGCCACGGTTGCCGATCGTGGCGATCTGCTCCCCTGCACCGACACGCTGGCCCGCACCGACCAGGATCCGGTCCATGTGCCCGTAGACCGTGACCGTGCCGTCGTCGTGCCGGACCTTGACCCACAGGCCGAACCCGCTTGCCGGTCCGGCTTCGATCACCGTGCCGCCGGTCACCGACACGATCGGCGTACCGATGGAGTTGGCGATATCGATGCCGCTGTGGTGCGAGCCCCAGCGCGCTCCGAAGCCGGAGGTGAACCGCCCTTCGGCGGGCCGGACATAGCTCGGCCCCGACTCGGCCTGCTCGGCCTCCTCCTCGGCGGCCTCGGCCTGTTCGGCTTCCTCTTCCGCACGTTCCGCTTCGCGCTTCTCCTCGGCGGCGCGCTCGGCCTCCTCTTTCTCGCGTTCCCGGCGCGTCTCCTGCGCGTCGAGGAGCTTGCGTACCTCCGCGCGCGCATCGGTGCTCGTGCCGTCCTGCTCGAGCACCTCGGGAACGGCGTCGCCTGCCGGGCTGTACGCGGCCAGCTCCACCTCCTCCTGGGGTTGAGCCCCACCCGCCGCAGGCAGGCTCAGCGGTACGAGCAGCGCGACGGCGACACACGCGAGAAGCACCTCGCGGCGCGGGCCGGCGGTCCGCCGGTGAGAGGTACCCCCGACGATCGGTGCGCGACGCGGGGCGCTTCCGACCGCCGGGGGGCGTCTATGGCCGTCCGGCATGTCCTGGGTCATCGTTGGGGGCCTTCCGTCTCGGGGAGGCTCGGCCCGACTCCGGGCGGGGGATCCCGGCGGACGCGATCATCACCTGATCGTGCCCATGTCGTAACCGAGCTGTGACACGCCGACGGAAGGTAATCGCGGCGATCGCGGACAGCAATCCGGCTACATGACGGCCGTCACCCGCGCGGCGACAGCGGTGTGACCCCGATAACCCCGTGATCTCGGGAGGCATCGGCCCTGGTGACGCCGGGTCGGCAGCGGAACCGGCCCGGCTCAACGGCATGCACCGAGAAGATAGTGGATGCCAGTTTCCTTGGCAGCAAAGGAATGTTAACCGGCCCGTTCGGACTGATCACACCAACGCCCCAGTTCGTCGGCGGAGAATCGGTCCATTATGGCCAGAAAGGCCGGAGTGGAGTTGATCTCCCGTGCGGCGGTCGACGGCGGCAGCGCGCAGTGACGAAGGTCATGCGCGCTGCTCGCCGGACCAGTGCCGCGCGGAAGGCGCGCGGTCTCCCGCGCCTGCTACAGCTCGACCATCTCGGCAAGGCGCACGAGGCTGCGCTCCATGCCGCGCTTGTTCTTTCTGGGGAAGAAACTGAGCCCGATCAGTACGGGCATCTTCGCTGTCGACCAGTCGAACGTCTCTGTCACGCGCGTGGTGCCGTCCTCCAGCGGCTCCAGCTGCCAGCGCCAGCGATGCCCGTTGAAGTGCCGCCACGCGATCAGGCGGTTCTCCTCGAACTCCACGACCGTATTCAGGATCTTGTACGGCGCACCCATCTTCATGTCCATCCCGAACTTCGCGCCGAGCTCCAACCGGCCGGTGGTATCCGGATGTGCCTCGCGAACGGTGCCGGACCCGTCCAGCAACGGATGCTGCCTCGGATCGACCAGTAGTTCGAATATCTTCTCGGGCGGCGCTGCCACGACCCGGCTGACGGAGACCTCACGTTTACCCATCCGGCCACCCTAACGACCGCTGGGGCGCCCGCACCCGACGCGGTGACGCTTAGCCCTGCCGGTCCTCGGTCTTCAGCACGACGGTGCGGTCCTCGAGAGTCCCGTCCAGCTGCACGGCAACCTTCGGGTAGGTCACCTGCTGGGTACACATCACGTCGCCGCCGGGTGTGTGGTGTACCAGCACGACCGTCACGTCCTGCTCGGTCTCCGCGGCGTTCCTGGCCTCGGCCGTCACGCAGCCGTTGGACTCCATCGCCGTGACGACCAGCCTACGTCCACCCTCGGTCGTGGAGACCTCTCTCGGGTACTCCGCCGGCAGGGCGGAGTCGTCGATCTGCTCGGGAGGAACCGGGTCCCCATGCTGCACATCGGAGTCGCTCCCCGGATCAGGTGACACCGATTCGGTAGGCGTGCTCGCCGGCGCATCGTTGCCCTCGCCGTTCGCGGCGGACGAGTCCTGCCCGCAGCCGGCACCGAGCGCGAGCAGGAGCGCCGCGGCCCCGACGAGTACCTGTCTGGTGTCCATACCCGTGATGACGCGCGAGCTTTCCACACGGTTGTCCGTGCCGATCGATCATTCCGCGGGCACGTCGATCGGGCGGAGCTGACGCGGGCCGCTGTCCGGGCGGACGGTTGTCCGTGCCGATCGATCATTCCGCGGGCACGTCGATCGGGCGGAGCTGACGCGGGCCGCTGTCCGGGCGGGACGGGGGCTCGCCGATCTTCATCCGGGCGCCGACCACGGTGGCGCCCTCGCTCGTCGCGATCACCGGGTCCAGCTCGAGGACACGGATCTCCGGGACATCCTCCGCCAGCGCGGACACCCGCAGGACCAGCTCGGACAGCGCCTCGAGGTCGGCGGACGGGCCACCGCGGTACCCGGTGAGCAACGCCGACGTACGCGGTTCCCGCACCAGGTCCGAGGCATCGACATCGCTCAACGGGACGGCACGGTAGGCGCGGTCGCCGATCAGCTCTCCCAGGCTGCCGGACAGGCCGAACGACACGAGCGTGCCGAACGACGGGTCGTCCTGCAGCCCGACGGCGCACGAGCTCCCGCGTGGGGCCATTCGCTGCACGTAGACCTCCGGGTTGTCGGCCAGCTCCCAGAGGTCACGGTAGGCCGTCCGCACCGCGTCGGCGGTGTAGAGATCGAGCCGGGTGCCGGAGAAGTCCGGGCTCCTGCGCAACCGGTCCACCACCGACTTCAGCGCGACCGGGAAGCCAAGCGACTCGGCGGCCCGCACCGCCGCGTCCGCGGACGGCACACGTTCGTAGTCGACGAGCTCGATGCCGTAGCAGGCCAGCAGCTCGATGCACATCGCGTCCGGCAACCAACCCGCGCGCCCCGGCGCGCCCTCCGGGCCATCGTCCAGCGCATCGCGCACCAGCTGCTGGGCCCGCTGGGGATGCAGCTCCGCCGGCCTGGCGAACGACCCGGTCGGTCTGGCTCGCCAGGCCGCGTAGCGCACCGCGCGCGCGAGGGCGGACACCGCGCGCTCCGGGCTCGGGTACGACGGGACCGATCCCCGTGTCGGGGCCCCGTCCGCTCCGTACACGGCCAGCTCCGCTGGGATGCCTTCCACGGCGAGGAACGTCGAGACGATGGGTATCTGGTCGTGCGGAGCCACTTCGGCCACGGCTTCCCGGACCGCGCGGGCGTAGTGCGTGCCCGGGATCGCCAGCGGCGGCACGAACACCACCACGAGCGCGTCGGTCTCCGGGCTGTGTAGCGCCTCCCGCACCGCGTGGGCGAATTCGTCCGGCCCGGCTTGCGGGCCGACATCGACCGGCTCCCCCACCAGGGTCAGGCCGTACTCGAACGCCGTGTCCGCAGCCAGCGCACCGATCGCCGATGAGTTACCGACGATAGCCACCCGCGAACCTTCCGGCAGGGGCTGGTGCGCGAGCACGAGAGCCGTATCGAACAGCTGGTCCAGCGACTCCACGCGGATGACACCGGCCTGCTCGAACAGCGCCTGCACGCTCGCGTCGTCGACATCGGCCGAGGTGGCGGCGAGCTCGGGACGCACGACCCGCCGCCCGGACCGCACCGCCACGATCGGCTTGCGCCGTGCAAGGCGCCGCGCAAGCCGCGCGAACTTGCGCGGGTTGCCGAAGGACTCGAGGTAGAGCAGCACCGTCTCGGTGTCCGGGTCCGTCTCCCAGTACTGCAGCAGATCGTTACCGGAGACGTCCGCGCGGTTGCCTGCCGAGACGAACGTGGAGATTCCCAGCCCTCGCTTCTCCGCGTCATCGAGGATCGCGATCCCCAGAGCGCCGGACTGGCAGAAGAAGCCGGTGTTCCCTCTCGGTGGCAGGCGCGGTGCCAGCGTCGCGTTCAGTCGCACGTCCGGGTGCGTGTTGAGCACTCCCAGCGCGTTGGGGCCCACCACGCGCATTCCGTGCGCGCGTGCCTCGCCCACGACGCACAGCTCCGCGTGCATACCGTGCGGCCCGGCCTCGGCGAATCCGGACGAGACGATCACCAGCGTCTTGACGCCCTTCTCCAGGGCGCCGTCCAACACGTCATCGACCTTGTCGGCGGGTACGGCAACCACGGCCAGATCGACGTCGTCGGGAATGTCCACGACGGAGGGGTAGGTCAGTACCCCTCGGACCGAGTTGTGCTCCGGGTTCACCGGGTAGACGGTGCCGGAGAAGTCGGCGCCCAGCAGGTTGCTCAGCACCGCGTAGCCGATCTTCGAACGGTCCGAGGACGCTCCGATCAGCGCGACCGAGCGTGGGTGCAGGATGTTCTGCACGCTACGTGCCTCGGCCGCCTGCTCGCGGGACCTCGCCACCGCCAGGGACTCCTCGGTGGGGTCGATGTCGAACTCGAGGTGAATGCTGCCCTCGGCCAGCTCCCTGGTGATCTCGTATCCGGCGTCCCGGAACACCCGCACCATGGCAGCGTTCTCGCTGAGCACCTCGGCGGCGAACCGCTCGATACCGCATTCGGCCGCCGCCGCGGCGAGATGCTCGAGCAGGATCGAGCCCAGTCCCCTGCCCTGGTGGGCGTCATCGACGACGAACGCGACCTCGGCCAGCGGCCCTCCTTCCAGGCGCTCGTACCGGCCGACAGCGACGATCTCGGCCCCGAGCACGGCCACGAACGCCACCCGGTCGTGGTGATCGACGACGGTGAAGCGGTTCAGGTCACGGGGCGGGATGCGCGGGTAGGCACCGAAGTAGCGGAAGTACCGGGTCCGCTCGGAGAGCCTGCTGTGCAGCGCCACGATGCGATCGGCATCATCGGGCACGATGGGACGCAGCCGTACGGTACCCCCGTCGGAGAGCACGACGTCCGCCTCCCAGCGCCGGGGGTAGTCGAATGCCTCCCGTCGCGCATCCCCGGCCGAGTCGTCCTGCGCCGTCATCTCAGCCACCCCTCTCGCCGCAGAGCTTGTCCCTGGTCTCAGTCACGAGGGTCGTTGGGGTCCAGCCCGTGCAGTGGGTAGACCGCCTTGCGCGTCTCCCGGATAGCCGTATCGACGGGTTCCTCACTCATGCCGTCCCACGGGGTGAACTCGGCCGGAGCACCGTCACCCATGGTCACCGGAAGGTCGGTGTTCGGCGCAGCCTCACCGACCGAGGCCATCCAGATCGGCGGGACCGGCGTATGCGGGTCGATGTCCCGATCGAGCACGGTGGCCATCAGGTGCGTCCACGACCGGGGGACGACCCGCACCAGCTGATACCCGCCACCACCCACGGCCAGCCACATCCCGTCGGCGTACTGCTCGGCGAGGCTGCGCAGTTCCTGGTAGATCCGGCGGTGCCCGTCCACCGTCAGCGCCAGCTCCGCCAGCGGGTCCTCGTCGTGCGAGTCCACACCGCACTGGGTGAGCAGCACCTGCGGGCGGAACTCCTCGAGCAGTCCGGGGACGATCGCGTGAAAGGCACGCAGCCAGCCGGAGTCCGGCGTGCGCGGGGGCAGGGCGACATTCACCGAGCGACCCTCGGCTCCGCTGCCGCCGACATCACCGGGAAAGCCGGTTCCGGGGAACAACGTCATCGGATGCTGGTGCAACGAGATCGTCAGCACCCGCGGGTCGTCGTAGAACGCGGCCTGCACACCATCGCCGTGATGCACGTCGGTGTCGATGTAGGCGATGCGGTCGAAACCGTTGTCGAGCAACCACGAGATCGCCACCGAGCAGTCGTTGTAGACGCAGAACCCCGATGCGTGGTCGTGCATCGCATGGTGCAGGCCACCCGCGATGTTCACGGCACGTTTGGCCCGGCCTTCGGCCAGCTGCCGCGCGGCGAGCAGCGTCGACCCGACGACGAGCGAGGCCGCGGAGTGCATGTTCGCGAACACCGGCGTGTCGCCGGTTCCCAGACCGTGGCCCACGTCGAAGCCGGCCTCGGGGGCACGTTTGACCGCGTCCACATAGTTCGCGGTGTGCGCGCGCACGAGGTCACGCTCTTCGGCTTCCTCCGGGACCAGCAGCGACACCCCGTCGAGCACGCCCAGCTCACGTGCGAGGCGGACGGCCAGGTCGAGCCGCACCGGGTTGAACGGATGACCCGCCCCGAAGTCATAGGACAGCAGGGAGGAATGCCACACGACCGCTGGTGAGTGCATCGTCCTACCCTATCCACTCGCACGAGATCATCAACCTGGTTCCTCGCCGGTGGCGGCAGGCCGCCGCGGGTCACGGCTCCAGTGCGACCAGGACCCGGTATACAGCCCGGCGTGCTGCGCGAAACCGGCCACTTCCAGCGCGAGCACGGCCGCGCTCGCGGTGATCCCCGAGCCACAGTAGGCACCGACCGGCGCGTCCGAGCGCACGCCGAGCCCGACGAAGTGCCTCGCGAGATCATCGGGGTCGCGCCAGCGCTGCCGCGCGTCGGTGTGCGCGGTGAACGGGGCGTTGATCGCTCCCGGTATGTGCCCGGCCCGTGGGTCCACCGGCTCGGTGTACCCGCCGTAGCGTTCCGGAACGCGGGCATCGAGGAGGGTGCCGGCACGCGCGCACCGGGCTGCCTCGTCGGCGTCGAGTACCGGCATGCCACCAGGTCGCACCTCGATGTCCCCCTCGGGTGGGTCCGGAACCGTGGTCGTCACCGGGCGCTCCTCGGCCACCCATGCCGCGTAGCCGCCGTCCAGCACGGCCACCTCGGTATGCCCAGCCCAGCGCAGCAGCCACCACGCCCTGGCCGCCACCGAACCGTCCGCGTCGTCATAGGCGACCACCGCTCGATCGCCGGTAACCCCGGCCGCGCGCAGCGTCCGTTCCAGCTCGGCTGGCTCCGGCAACGGGTGCCTGCCTGCCTCCCCCGGCGCGGCCGCGAGCTCGGAATCGACGTCGACGAACACCGCACCGGGCAGATGCCCCTCGGCGTACGACTCCGCACCCGGCGGGCCCGCCAGCCGCCAGCGCACGTCCAGGACCACGGGCGGGGCAGGCCCCTCGAGCATCGCCGCGAGCTTCTCGGTGCTGATCAGTGGGCCCATACGCACATTCTGCCCGAGGAGGTCGCTGCGCTGAGTACCCACGCGCGCACGTGCCACGGCGCGCGCCCACCGCGCATTCACCCACGCGCGCACGTGCCCCCGCGCACGGTAGCTACGATGAAGTCGTTGGCGAATGATAGGGATTCATACGCGCCGATCGCGCGCCCGACCCCTTCCCACGACCGTGCACGGCCCGACTAAGGACAAACAGTGAACGATCTCATCGACACCACGGAGATGTATCTGCGCACCATCTTCGAGCTGGAGGAAGAGGGTGTCGTGCCGTTGAGGGCGCGGATCGCGGAGCGACTCGACCAGAGCGGTCCCACCGTGAGTCAGACGGTCGCGCGGATGGAACGCGACAACCTCGTGGTGGTGGCCGGAGATCGTCATCTCGAGCTGACCGACCACGGGCGCGAGCTCGCCATCGCCGTGATGCGCAAGCACCGGCTGGCCGAGCTGCTACTCGTGGACGTGATCGGGTTGGAATGGGAGCACGTGCACAACGAGGCGTGCCGGTGGGAGCACGTGATGAGCGAGGCCGTCGAGCACAAGCTGGTGCGGCTACTCGACAACCCCACCACCTCGCCGTACGGCAACCCGATCCCCGGCTTGGACAAGCTCGGTGCGGGCGACCCGGCTCCACCGGCCGAGTCCAATCTGGTGCGCCTCGACGACCTGGCCCGCGCCGGCGGCGGCACGGTCACCATCAAGAGGATCGCCGAGCACGTGCAGATGGACGAGGACCTGATGACGACCCTGCGGTCGGTCGGGATGTCACCCGGAGCCACGGTACAGATCGCGCGGGCCACCGGCGCCGATTCCAAGATCACGATCAGCGGTGGCGGCGAGTCGGTCGACGTGCCCGCCGACGTGCTCCACGCGATCCTCGCGACAGTGCAGTAGCCGGGCTGGCACAGCGGTATGGCGGCTGGCAACCACTCCCCTGCGGGCAAGTTCCTGGTGACCGGCGGGGCAGGCTACGTCGGCAGTGTGTGCGCCGCACGTCTGCTCGAGGAGGGTCACGACGTCACGGTCGTCGACGACCTGTCCACCGGACACCGGGACGCCGTTCCCCCAGGGGCGCGTTTCGTGCACGGCGACGCGGCGGAGGTTGCCCGCTCCCTGCTCGCGGAGGGGTTCGACGGCGTGCTGCACTTCGCGGCCAAGTCCCTGGTCGCCGAGTCCGTGGCCGAGCCCGCTTCGTACTGGCACGGCAACGTCACGACGTCGCTACGACTGCTCGACGCGATGTGCTGGCACGGCACCCCGCGGCTGGTGTTCTCCTCGACGGCGGCCACCTACGGGAACCCGGACCGCACGCCCATCCCCGAGTCGGCACCGACGGAACCGACCAACACCTACGGGTTCACCAAGCTCGCCATCGACCACGCCATCACCACGTATGCCCAGGCGCACGGGCTGGCCGCGGTGAGCCTGCGCTACTTCAACGTAGCGGGCGCCCACCGGTACTGGGGGGAACGCCACAGCGTCGAGACCCACCTCATCCCGATCGTGCTGCAGGTGGCCGCGGGAGAGCGCGACCGGGTTCAGATCTACGGCGACGACTACCCGACGGAGGACGGCACCGCGGTACGCGACTACATCCATGTTGCCGACCTTGCCGACGCGCACCTGCGGGCACTGCACCACGTGGCCGCAGGGGAACACCGCATCTACAACCTCGGCAACGGTGCCGGGTTCTCCGTGCGGGAGGTGATCGAGACCTGCCGCGAGGTCACCGGGCAGCACATACCGAGTGTGACGGCCGCGCGCCGGCAGGGCGACCCGGCGGTGCTGGTCGCCGCCGGTGAGCGGGCGCGCACCGAGCTCGGGTGGAAGCCGGAACGGCCGAACCTCGGCGACATCGTCAACGACGCGTGGGCGTTCGCCCGCGACGGCCACACCGCGTACGCGCGTTCCCGCACGGACTAGCCGCCCCGCTGTGCTCGTCGTCCTACCGAGGCTCCTGCGGGGGCTCCTGCAGAGGCTCCTGTAGGTCCGGCCCCACGTGCGGAAGCAACCGGTCGAGCTCACTCCGGTCGCGGGCGATCCGCCGGATGGTGCGTGGCTCGATGCCCCCGCCGAGCGCCCGCATCAGCAGTGCGGCCAGCACATGCGCGGGATCCGTGTCGAGCGCTACCTCCAGCGCCATCCTGGCCAGCGCCCCCTCCCCGCTCGCGTAGGCCGCGTAACCCGCGAGAGCGGCGGCCTGCGCCCGTTCCGGAGCCGGTAGCGTCCTGCACAGCAGCTGCCACAACCGCGCGGCAGCACACGCGAGCTCCCGGCGTTCCGGCGCGGCGGCGGCCAGGAACGAGTCCCGCACGTCACGGTCGGACAGCGCGAGCGCGAGCTCGGTCAGCTCGTCGTCGGTGAAGGTGAGGTCCCCGCCCAGCGACCTGCCCAGCGCGTCGGCCACGACGGCCCGGGCATGCTCGGACGAGCACGGTTCTGTCCGAGTGGCCCTTCTGGCGCGGATGCGTTCGGCGATAGCCTCGGCCCGGGCGCGTCCCCGCGAGCTGCTGTCCGGCTCCACGAGCTCCCGGAGATCCTCCCTGCTCCGGAACGTCACCAGGCCGGACTCGACAGCGCGAGCGGCTGCCACGGTGCTCTCCGGCTCCGGAAGGACCCCACCGAGCCGCGCGTCCTGGTAGCTGCGCCAGCCGACGCCGCCCGCGATACGTGGCGCCCACACCGCGGCGGCATGGTCGATACCGCGCTCACGCAGCTCACGACCGATCGCCTCGACCAGTGCCCGCCACGGCGGGTCGTGCCGCTCGGCGTCGCGGCCACCGGTGAGCTCACCGAGGACGGCGGTCGTCACCGATACGGCGCGCGATCGCGAGACCGATGCGGCCAACTGGCGGGCCAGCGCTCGTTCGTCACCTGCGGCCGGCAGGTCAGCGCGGATGACGGGACCGTACTTGCGGCTGCCCGGATGGATGTCGACGAGCAGGACCACCGACTCCGCGGGCCAGAATCCCAGGATCTGCGGCAGCGAAGCGAGCAGCTCCGCGATGCCTCGCACGCGGACGACGGGTCGCTTGGCGGAGGTGTCCGCCGATTCCGATTCGTTGGTCATACCCCCACGGTGCGCGGCGCGACCCACGCGGTGCGGCGGTCAGCCGAATCGGTGGACGGATACGGCCGGTGTGCACAATCGCTGGAGACAGGGTCCGGCCACGTTCGCCCCGCGGACCATCAACCCTGCACGATGTAGGCCTCGAGCTGCTCCTTGGTGTGTTGAAGCTCGTCCATCCTGCTTTTGACCACGTCACCGATGCTGACGATGCCGCTGAGCTCACCGTTGCTGATCACCGGGACGTGCCTGATCCGGCGAGTCGTCATGACCTGCGTGAGATCGTCGACGGTGTCCTCGGGGGTGCAGGTGGCGACCATGGACGTCATGATCTCCGAGACCGGGGCGTCGAGCAGTGCGGCGCCGCGCTCGTGCATTCGGCGGACGACATCCCGCTCCGACACGATGCCGACCACGCCCTCCTCGCCGAGCACGACCATGGCGCCGATGTTGTGTCGGGCGAGCACGGAGAGCAACTCGGAGACCGCGGTATCCGGGCTGATGGTGGCGACTTCGTGTCCCTTGGCGCGGAGCACATCGGCGATACGCATCGAGTTCCTTCCCTCGCGTGACGGGCCTCACAGCAGCACCCTGTAGAGTAACCCGCTCATCGACGCCCGCGGAAGACACCGGAGGGTTAACCTACCGGCCGGTAGCCCATATGGAGCAGATCTACCGGCCGGTAACCCATGCGATCCGTGCCACACGTTGGGGGCGAGCGGGCCGGCAGTCCGGTCCGCTCGCCCCAACGGCACATGTCCGCGCTACGCGCCGGTCAGCTGCAGCCGGAGGTCGCTCCGCAGCCCTCGCAGGCGTAGCACGACCCGGCGGGGCGCATCTTGGTCCCGCAGGTCATGCAGAGCGGTGCGTCCGCTGCCTTGCCGAGCCGGGCCTCCAGCAGCTCGGTCGTGGTGTGCGCCTCCGGAGTCTGCTGGTCGTCGTCCATGGATGATGCCGACGCGGCGGGTTCCTCGCCGGACTCACGCGCCCCGCTGTCGATCGTGTTGGCGTCGACGCTGCTGCGCAGGGCGTCCATATCGACGTCGTCCTCGGACGAACCCGACTCGCCGTACTGCTCGGCCACCGCGGCGGTTCGCTCGGCCGCGGTGAAGATGCCGAGCTGCTCCCGCTTCTCGTACGGCAGGTAGTCCAGCGCCAGCCTGCGGAACAGGTAGTCGAGCACGCTGGTCGCGATCCGGATGTCCGGGTCGTCGGTCATTCCCGCCGGCTCGAAACGCAAGTTCTGGAACTTGCTCACGTAGAACTCCAGCGGGATGCCGTACTGCAGCCCGACCGAGATCGACATCGAGAAGGCGTCCATCACACCGGCCAGCGTGGACCCCTGCTTGCCGAGCTTGACGAAGATCTCGCCGAGACCGTCGTCCGGGTACTCGCCCGCGTGGAGGTAGCCCTCCGCGCCGCCGACCGTGAACGACACCGTCTGACTCGGACGCTTCTTCGGAAGCCGCTTGCGGACCGGCCGGTATTCCACCACCGGCTCCTGCTGCGCGGCGCCGTCAACGGCGGCATCCTCCCGGTTCTTCGCCTCGTCCTTGGCGGCGTCGCTGTTGCCTGTGGACAGCGGCTGGCCGACCTTGCAGTTGTCCCGGTAGATCGCCAGCGCCTTCAAGCCGAGCTGCCAGCCCTGGTAGTAGATCTCCTCGACGTCCTCGACCGTCGCTTCCTCGGGCATGTTCACCGTCTTGGAGATCGCGCCGGACAGGAACGGCTGGACGGCGGCCATCATCCGCACATGCCCCATCGGGGAGATCGCCCGCTCACCGATAGCGCAGTCGAACACCGGGTAGTGCTCCGCCCGCAGCCCGGGTGCGTCGATCACGTGGCCGTGCTCGGCGATGTACTCCACGATCGCCTCGGCCTGCTCCTCCTGGTATCCCAGCGAGTGCAGGGCACGCGGGATCGACCGGTTGACGATCTGCATGGATCCACCACCGACCAGCTTCTTGAACTTCACCAGCGAGAAGTCGGGCTCCACGCCGGTGGTGTCGCAGTCCATCATGAAGCCGATCGTTCCGGTGGGCGCGAGCACGCTGGCCTGCGAGTTGCGCCAGCCGTGCTGCACACCCAGCTCGATGCCGCGCTGCCACTCGGCGGTGGCCACGCGCCGCACGGCGACGTCGTTGCTGTCCCTGGCACGGATGGCGTCATTGGCGGCGGCGTGCTTACGCATCACCCGCTGGTGCGCCTCGCTGTTGCGCGCGTAGCCCTCGTACGGACCGACGACTCCGGCCAGCTCAGCCGAACGGCGGTAGGACACCGCGGTCATCAGCGAGGTGATCCCCGCGGCCAACGCCCGGCCGTCCTCCGAGTCGTAAGCGTGCCCCGTCGCCATCAGCAACGCACCGAGGTTCGCGTACCCGATCCCGAGCTGCCGGTACTTGCGCGTGGTGTCGCCGATGGCCTCGGTGGGAAAGTCCGCGAAGCAGATCGAGATGTCCATGGCGGTGATGACCAGCTCCACCGCCTTGACGAACAGCTCCGCGTTGAACGTGCCGTCCTCGGAAAGGAACTTCATCAGGTTGAGCGAGGCCAGGTTGCAGCTCGAGTTGTCCAGATGCATGTACTCCGAACACGGGTTGGACGCCGTGATCCGTCCCGACTCCGGGCAGGTGTGCCAGTCGTTGATGGTGTCGTCGTACTGCAATCCGGGGTCGGCGCACTCCCACGCCGCCTGCGCCATCGAGCGGAACAGCGAGCCGGCATCGGTCTCGTCGATCACCTCACCGGTGGTGCGGGCACGCAGCCCGAACTTCGTGCGCGACGACACAGCCTGCATGAACTCATCGGAGACCCGAACGGAGTTGTTCGCGTTCTGGTACTGGACCGAGCTGATGTCGGTGCCACCCAGGTCCATGTCGAAACCCGCGTCGCGCAGCGCGCGGATCTTGTGCTCCTCCCTCGACTTGGTGTGCACGAACTCCTCGATATCCGGGTGGTCGACATCGAGCACGACCATCTTCGCGGCGCGGCGAGTGGCGCCGCCGGACTTGATCGTCCCCGCCGAGGCGTCCGCGCCCCGCATGAACGACACCGGACCGGATGCGGTTCCGCCGGAGTGCAGCAGCTCCTGGGACGAACGGATGCGCGACAGGTTCAGGCCGGCCCCCGAGCCGCCCTTGAAGATCAGGCCTTCCTCGCGGTACCAGTTCAGGATCGACTCCATCGTGTCGTCGACCGACAGGATGAAGCACGCCGAAACCTGCTGGCTGGAGGCCGTTCCGACGTTGAACCACACGGGCGAGTTGAAGCTGAAGTACTGGTGCAGCAACATCCAGGTGAGCTCGTGCGCGAAGACCTCGGCGTCGGCGTCGGTCGTGAAGTAACCGTGCTCGATCCCCGCGTCGGTGTAGGCCTTGACCACCCTGTCGATCAGCTGACGGAGACTGTTCTCCCGCTCCGCGGTGCCCTGCGCACCCCGGAAGTACTTGCTCACCACGATGTTGGTGGCGTTCATCGACCAGAAGTCGGGGAACTCGACACCGCGCTGCTCGAAGTTCACCGTGCCGTCCCGCCAGTTCGTCATCACGACATCGCGGCGTTCCCAGGTGACCTCGTCGTACGGATGCACGCCCTCGGTGGTGAATACGCGCTCCACCCGGAGTCCGCGGCCTTCCCCCTTCGCTGAGCCCTTGCCCTTGGCGGACCGGCCCGACTTCGCTGCGACTCCCACGGTCTCCGTCATCACTTCTCCCTCACTCCGGCGTCCGGACGCTCCGTCCCGACACCTCTCACGAACTTTGCGAACTGTCTCGTCCTGGTTTGCTGCGATCCCGCTCAGTCGGCACGCTCGCCCGCGTCGGCCGCATCAGCGGTATCGGCGGTATCGGCGGTATCGGCGACCTCGGCGGCACCGCCGGTTCCCCCGATGGCCTCCCGCAACCCCGCGATCTCCTTCTCGAAGTCCTCGATCGAGGAGAAGGCGCGGTAGACGCTGGCGAACCGGAGGTAGGCCACGCTGTCGAGGTCCCGGAGCGGCCCCAGGATCGCCAGGCCGACCTCATGGCTCGGTATCTCCGCGGCGCCTGCCGACCGGATCGACTCCTCGACCCGGTGCGCCAGCTGCTGGATATCGTCCTCGTCGACCGGACGCCCCTGGCACGCGCGCCGCACGCCGGTCACGACCTTGTCCCTGCTGAACTGCTCGGTAACCCCCGACTTCTTCACCACGGCGAGCACCATGGTCTCGGAGGTCGTGAACCGCCGTCCGCACGCCGAGCACGATCGGCGGCGCCTGATCGCCTGTCCCTCGTCCACCTCACGCGAGTCGACCACCCTGGAGTCGGCGTTCCTGCAGAACGGGCACCGCACTGCGTAACACCTGCCTCTCACCGCATGGTCGCCGACCACCGGCGCGCCACCCGAACCCGGGCGGCACCCACCGTGTGGACCCGACACGAGCGCTCAGTGGACATACCCCACCGCGCTTGTGAACGTCTACCTTCCAGTGTACCCCAACCTGTGGAGCAACTACATCAGTGTAACTACTACATGTTGGGGTCGACGATAGGTCGGTTCGGAATGCCCCGCAACCGACCCGACAGGGTGATACTTCCCGGGGGCGTCCGGCCGCCGTGACCGCGTCGCCCCGGGAACCCTACTCCGGAGCCTGCACCGGCACGGTCAACACCGACCCCGCCGCGACGCCCGCACCACCCTCGAGCTCGTTCAGCCGGTGAATGCGTTCCACGACCGCGCGCGGGTCGCTGTCCGGAGCGTGCTGCCGGGCGAGATCCCACAGCGACTCGCCGTCGGACACGGTAACCACTCCGGTCCGATCCGGCACCTCGTGCGACACGGCCCCGGCCAAGCCGCCGAGCGCGAGACCGAGCACGATCACGACAGCACACACCGCGACACCCACGACCCCCAGGAGGACCCACGACTCCCGCGAACTCTTACCCTCTCGCGGGATCAGGCACGCCGTCGGCCGTAGTCCCGGCCGAGCCGCCCGGCGCCGCGGGCCCGGCACGGATCGCCGCACATCGATCCCGCGGTCACGCCGTGACCTTCCCCGGGGCTCACCGGCCCGAACTACCGTACCGGCGTCACACCCGGCGACATCCGCGCTGACGTCCGGACCGGGCGCTCGCCCGACACCCTCGCTGCCCGCCAGTACCGGCATCGCGGACCCTCCTCGTCGCCTCGTTCGCGGTATTCGCCATCGGCTGCCCGGCAACTCGCCCGCGGACCCCGTCAGCCGGACGCTCCAGCGGTTCACCTCAGGTCGAACACCCGTTCTATCGAACGTCTGAGCGACTTTGTACCACGCCCTCCCGACAAAATCGAGAGCCCTGGACATTCCGAAATCGTCGATCCCGCATCGAACAGGCGGACGAGCAGAACCGATCGACGCCACTCACCTGCAATCCGGCACGCGGCGACGGCGAGCGAGCCGCGCGGCCCACCGGCGTGTCGCACCCGCCGGGCACCCCGCACACCAGGCATCCTGGCCAGCGGATGCACCCGGCACTGACCCGGGGCGACCCGGCGCTGACCGGGGGCTGCGGAGTGCCAGCGGTGTACCGGCCGTGTCCGGGTCGTGTCCGGGCCGGTCGCCGCGCGAGGCGACGCACGGATCGCACCTGCGGCAGTCCCGGTGACCTGCCCGGAATCCGCACAAGACGCTCGGCGTGTCGCTCGAACAGTTGTTTGAAGTCACCCGCCGTACGCGCTAGGTTTGACACAGCGACCAACCGGTCGTCACAGCTAGCAGTCGGTAACACGGACAACGCATTGGTCCGCCCTTGACGTACTCGGTCCCGTTCGGGCAGCACAAGTGGACGGCAAGTGGGCGGCGGCAGGACCCTGATGGAGGCAACGCGGTGGCACGGGACATCACGAACGAACCCGCAGCGAGCCAAGCGGACCAGGACACGAGCCGGTCCACGGCAAGCGACGGGGCGGATATCGAGGACAATGTGCGCCCGTTCCCGCCTGCGGACGAGCGCGGCGATCTCACCATCCGGCAGGGTCAGATCCTGGAGGTCATCCGCTCCTGGGTGAAGCGGCTCGGCTACCCGCCCAGCGTGCGCGAGATCGGGGACGCCGTCGGGCTGACGTCCACGTCGTCGGTCGCTCACCAGCTCCAGGCATTGCAACGCAAGGGCTACCTCCGCAGGGACCCCAACCGCCCGCGCGCTGTCGGTGTGTTTCCCGCCGATGTGGACCCGAGTGAGCTCGATGCGCCCCCGGACGCCGACGAGTCCGGCCTGGCGGGTGAGTCATCTCCCAAACCCGCCTATGTCCCCCTCGTCGGCCGGATCGCCGCGGGTGGCCCGGTGCTCGCCGAGGAGTCGGTCGAGGATGTCTTCCCGCTGCCCCGCGAGATCGTCGGCGAAGGCGAGCTGTTCCTGCTCAGTGTCAAGGGTGACTCGATGGTCGACGCCGCCATCACCGACGGCGACTGGGTCGTCGTCCGCAAGCAGCCCAGCGCCGAGAACGGCGACATCGTCGCCGCCATGATCGAAGGAGAGGCGACCGTCAAGACGTTCAAGATGTCCGACGGTCATGTCTGGCTGTTGCCGCACAACGACGCCTACGAACCCATCCTCGGTGACGAGTCCACTGTGCTCGGCAAGGTCGTGGCCGTACTCCGCAGGCTCTGAGCCGCGGCCGGTACGCCGCGCGCGTGGCTCAGCCGCCCTGCACACGGCCACTCATGGCCCGCTGCCGGGCAGCCGCCCTCCGGGCGGTCCCGCAGGCGGGCTCACGACCGAGTCGACCTATGCCGACGGCGTGCCCAGGCCAGGACCACGGCCAGGACCACAGCAGCCGCTGTAGCCGACACAGCAGGTACGGCTGTCCCCCAGTCGCGGTTCTCGCTCTCGCCATCCACCGGGGTGTCGCTCCCGGAGCCCGGCTCCGCAGGATCCTCCCGCCCGCTCGGCGGTGTACCCGGCCGCTCCGATGCGCGGTGCTGCCGCGCCAGCGCGGCAGCACCCTCCACGGCACGGACCGGCTGACCCACTCCCTCACTCGTGGACAGCATCGTGCCGTCCGGCTCGACGGCCACGGCCTCACCCTGCGGTTCGCCGGGCAGCGGGATCCGCACCGGTTCCCGCTGCAGCGCGGCGACCACGTCGCGGTCCGGCGCGGCGTACAGGTACGCGTCGGTATACGTACGCAGTACCACCACCGTGCCGTCCGCACTGGTAGCGCCTCCGGTCACGGTCAGGGTTCCCAGTGTGCCGACAGGACCGCCCTGGGTGTCCGTCGATCCGATCGCCACCGTCGCGACCTTGTCCAGTGGAGTGGGGCCGGGACTGCTCAGCTCGTCTCCGGGCCGGTATATCCCTGCGGTGCCGGTGACCGCCTTCGTGACGATATGCGGCACGCCCTCGTGGTCGAGCACGAGCGCCTCGGCATCGTGCGGGCCGTCCGGATACGTGAGCCGGTACAGGGTCGCGTCGCCGTCCGGGGTGAGCTCGTGCAGTGCCACGGTGTCTCGCTGCCGCCGGTTGTCACCGGTGTCGGACAGCCACAGCGTCCCGTCCGGAGCACGAGCGAGATCCTCCACGTCGAAGGGATCGGTCCCGGCCGTGATGACGTCCCGCACCCGGCAGTCCCGTCCAAGCACGTAGATCTCGAGCCGCGTCCCGCCGTCGTTGACCGCGTACCAGTGCCTGCCGTCCGCGGCCAGCCCCGATACGGAGTGCAGCCGTTCGTCATCGATGACACACAGCGACTCGGCGCGGGGTTCGGCCGCCGCCGAGCCATGCGGCGCCAGGGCCAGCACGAGACACGCGACCAGGCACAGTGCCGTTCGTGCGGCCACCGAAAGGGGTGGCCCGGTCATTGTCTAGCCGCCCCGTCGTCCACGCAGCGGCTAGACCGCTGCCCCATTGGTGCAGAACTCGCGAAGCGCGCTCGCCAGCCCCGGATGCACCCGTGCGCTGAGCCGTGTACCGGACTCGACGTGCTCCTCGACGAGCACCTCCCCTTCGGTGTGCGCCCGAGCCACCAGCTCACCACGGGTGTACGGCACGAGAGCCTCGATCAGGACCTCCGGATGCGGGAGCTGCTCGGCGACGGCGGAAATCACGGCGTCGACACCCTCACCGGTCTGGGCCGATACCACCACGGCGTCGGGAAGCAGGTGCCCCAGCCGAGCCAGTGCCACTTCCCCCGCGACATCCGCCTTGTTGATCACGAGCAGCTCGGGAGGCAGCGGCTCGTCTCGCTCCTCGGCGATGCCACGCAGCACGTCCCGGACGGCCTGCACCTGCTCTTCCGGAGCCGCGTCCGCCCCGTCGACGACGTGCAGCAACAGGTCGGCGTCGGCAGCCTCCTCCAGGGTCGAGCGGAAGGCGTCGACCAGCTGATGCGGGAGGTGGCGCACGAATCCCACCGTGTCGGTCAGCGTGTACTCCCTGCGGTCCGGAGTCACGGCCCGCCGCGTGGTCGGATCCAGCGTGGCGAACAGCTCGTCCTGCACGAGCACCCCGGCACCGGTGATCGCGTTGAGCACGCTGGACTTGCCGGCATTGGTGTAGCCGACGATCGCGACGCTGGGCACGGCGTTGGCGATACGCCTGCCACGCTTGGTCTGCCGGATCGTGTTCATCCCGGCGATCTCGCGGCGCAGCTTCGCCACGCGCTTGCTGATCCGCCTGCGGTCGGTCTCCAGTTTCGTCTCACCGGGACCACGCAGCCCCACACCACCGGAGCCACCACCGGCACGCCCGCCGGCCTGCCGGGACAGCGCCTCACCCCAGCCCCGCAGCCGGGGGATCAGGTACTGCAGCTGGGCGAGCTCGACCTGTGCCTTGCCCTCCTTCGACCGGGCATGCTGGGCGAAGATGTCCAGGATCAGCGCCGTCCGGTCGATCACCTTGACCTTGAGCTTCTCCTCCAGCTGCCGCAGCTGCCCGGGCGCCAGCTCACCATCGGCGATGACGGTATCGGCACCCGTGGCGCGTACGGTCTCGGCGAGCTCGCGTACCTTGCCCGAACCGACGTAGGTGGCCGAATCGGGGCGGTCGCGCCGCTGGATGAACCCTTCGAGCACCGTGGAACCGGCCGTCTGGGCCAGCCGGGCCAGCTCGTTCAGGGACTCCTCCGCCTGCGCGGACGTTCCTTCCGTCCAGACCCCGACGAGTACGACGTTCTCCAGCCGCAACCGCCGGTACTCGACCTCGGTGATGTCCGACAGCTCGGTCGACAACCCGACGACCCGGCGCAGAGCCGCTCGATCCTCCAGGTCCCGCTCACCTGCGGACAGGTTTCCTCCTCGCTGCTGAGTACTCGGTACATCGGGTGCGCCACCGGCGCGGCTGTTGCCTGTCGTACGGTCTGTCGCTTCTGTCATCCTGACACCATCGTCCCACGGATCGGCTACGCTCCGCGAGTGAATACCCTCCGCCGCTGGACAGGCGCGCGACTCGGACGCCGCGAGGCGCTCCGCCGCCTCCGCGCAGCAGGCTCGCTGGGCCGAGGGGCGGTCCTAGTCAGGCGCCTGCCACCAGCCGGTGTCCAGCTCACCGCGGGCCAGCAGCACCGCAGGCCCGGTCAAGCTCGACGAGTTCGGCCCGACCGTGACCGCGACCGCACCGCCGGGTACTCGCACCGTCCGGGTGCCCTCCTGCTGCCCGGCCCCGTACACGGCCATCGCGGCCGCGGCGACGGTGCCGGTCCCGCACGCGCGGGTCTCCCCGACCCCGCGTTCGTAGACGCGCATGCTCAGCTCGTCCGGCCCGAGGTCTGAGACGAACTCGATGTTGACCCCTCCCGGGAACCGGCGCGCATCGTAGGCCGGTTCGGTGCGCAGGTCCAGCGCCGCCAGATCGCTGTCTACCCGGCACACCAGGTGGGGATTGCCGACGTCGACGGCGACGCCGGTCAGCGCGAGCCCGTCCACCGATGCCATCGACTCCCCCGTCACCCTCGCGTGGCCCATCTGCACGGTGACGGTGCCGTCGACGTTGACCCGGACCGGCCGGTCCCCTGCCCGGCTCCCGATGACGAAGTCGGCGCCGCCGTCGGCCCCGCGCGCCACCCAGCCGTCCTCGACCAGGTAGCGGGCGAACACCCGCACACCGTTGCCACACATCTCCGCGATCGAGCCGTCGGCGTTGCGGTAGTCCATGAACCACTGCGCCTCGGAGCGCGCCGACTCCGGCACCTCGTCGGCGAGCGCATCCCCGCGCACGACGCGCAGCACCCCGTCAGCGCCGAGCCCGCGCTGCCGGTCGCACAGGGCCCGCACCCGCTCGGTGGTCAGCTCCAGCGCGCCGTCCGGATCGGGCAGCAGCACGAAGTCGTTCTGCGTGCCGTGCCCCTTGAGGAATGCGATACCCACGGCTATGAGGTTACGTGTTCGAGCGCTCGCCCGGTCAGGTCGGTCCCGCGGCCGTCCAGCCAGGTGATGCGGTTGTCCCTGCGGAACCACGAGCGCTGCTTACGCACGAATCTCCGGGTCGCTCGCGCGGTGGCCTCCGCGGCAGCTCGCATGTCCCCCGCACCGTCGAGCTCGGCGAGTACCTGGCGGTAGCCCAGCGCCCTGGACGCCGTCCTGCCCTCTCGCAGGCCCCGGTCGAGCAGCTGCCGAACCTCATCGACCAGCCCAGCACGGAACATGCCTTCCACCCTGCTGTCGACACGCCTGTCCAGCTCATCGACATCGCGGTCCACCCCGATGAGGATCGTGCCGTGCCTCGGCTCCGCCGGCTCGGGAAGGTTCGCCGAGAACGGACGGCCGGTGATCTCGATGACCTCCAGCGCGCGGATGATCCGGCGCGCGTTCGACGGCAGGATCGACGCCGCCGCGGCCGGATCGCTCTCGGCGAGGCGGCGGTGCATGGCCTGCGCCCCGGCCTCCTCGGCCTCCCTCTCCAGCCGCATGCGCACACCGGGGTCGGTTCCCGGGAACCGGAGATCGTCGAGTACCGCCTGGACGTACAGCCCGGAGCCGCCGCACAGCACCGGTACCGTTCCCGCGGCGAGCAGCTCATCCATCCTGGCCCGGGCATCGCGCTGGTACGCGGCCACCGAGGCCGTCTCGGTGACCTCGAGAACGTCCAGCAGGTGATGGTCGACGCCGCGCCGCTCGCTCACCGGCATCTTGGCCGTACCGATGTCCATTCCGCGGTACAGCTGCATCGCGTCCGCGTTGATCACCGCACCGCCCACGGCGATGGCGAGCTCGACGGCGAGCTCGGACTTGCCGGTCGCTGTCGGGCCGACGACGGCGATGGGACGCATGCCGGTCACACTCGCTCCCAGATCGCCACGTGGTAGCCGACTCCGAACGGGGCGCCGGAGTACAGCATCTCGCCCCGCCACTTGCGGTCGTCCTCGGCGTCACCGACGGCCCGTGACCGCGCCATGCCTGCGGCGACCTGCCAGGGCGCGCGCCCACTCGCCCCCAGCTCCGCGGCCTCGGCCGTGTCCAGCGACCCCAGCGCCTCGACGTCCACCTCGGCGAGCGCGGCAGCCACCATCTCGTCGAAGCCCGCCGCGCGCTCGTCGGGCCCGCCAGGGGCACGCTGCCCGTGCCGGGTCGAACCGTCGCCCAACACGAGCAGGCCGATTCGCTCGGCACAGCGCCCCAGCCGCCGACCCACACGCGCGCACTCCTCCGGCGCGGAACCCGCGTCGACGACCTCGACCCGCGCTTCGGCGACTCCCGCCCTGGCGCGCAGCCATCCCGTCATCAGGACCGGCAGCGGGAGGTCGGCCGCGGCATCACCGGGCACGGCGCCGTCCCGGTCGGCCAACGACACCCGCACGTCGGCGCCGTACCCGACGAACGAACCGTGTCGCCACGGTTCGTAGTGCCCGCACGACTCCCCGTCACCGGGACCGACGGCCAGCCATGTGCCGGCGCCGCCGCGCAGCCACCGGACCGCCTCCTCGGCGGCCTCGCGTACCGCGCTGGTCTCCCGAAGTACACCGGGCACCAGCTCGGGAACGAGCAAGGGAGGTTGCGGCACAAGGGCGACACGATCGATCACGGTTACCGAGAGTACCCACCCGCCCTCCGGTGGGAGGCCGCCCGCCCGAGGCGGCGCTGCGTACCGGCGTCGGCGCGTCTCGAGTACCACATATGGCGCAGAACTGTTTGAATGCAGGTAGGACCCGATGAGGCAGTCGACACAGCACACGGCCCCGCTCAGGCGGGGCGCCCGTCGCGCACGGGCGAGCAGCCACGAAGGAGCCGGCCATGGCTGAGGAGATGGCGCACGACAAGCCCACCGAGCAGCAGGACGCCCACGCGCCCGCGCCGAACGAGGTACTGCACGGGCGGATGAGCCTCGCACACGCTGCTCCACCCGTGCCGAATGCCGAAGCGGACCCGTCCCGGTGGGGTCGTATCGACGACGAGGGGACCGTGTTCGTGTTCGTCGGCGGTGGCGAGCGCCCGGTAGGCGTCTGGCAGGCGGGCTCGTCCGAGGAAGGGCTGGAGCACTACGCCCGCCGGTTCGACGATCTGCGCACCGAGGCCGAGCTGCTGGAGACGCGCCTCAACTCCGGGGCAGGCGACCCCAAGCAGGCGCTGAGCTCGGCAACCCAGCTGCGCGACGGACTCGACGAGGCCGCAGTCGTCGGTGACATCGAAGCACTCCGGGCACGCTTGTCACACATCATCGCGCACGCCGAGCAGGCGATCGAGCAGGCCAAGCGCCAGCGGGAGGCGACCCGCGCCGCGGCCGTCGAACGCAAGACCGCGCTTGTCGAGGAAGCCGAGGAGATCGCGGAGAACTCCACGCAATGGAAGGCCGCGGGCGACCGGTTGCGCTCGATCGTCGAGGAATGGAAGACGATCAAAGGCGTGGACCGCAAGACCGATGACGCGCTGTGGAAGCGGTTCGGCAAGGCACGGGACGCGTTCAGCAGGCGTCGCGGCGCGCACTTCGCCGAGCTGGACAAGCAGCGCGCAGCGGCCAAGGAACGCAAGCAGGAGCTGGTCGACGAGGCGGAGTCGCTGACGCAGTCACAGGACTGGGGGCCGACCGCGGCCCGCTACAAGCAGCTCATGGCCGAGTGGAAAGCAGCGGGCAAGGCGCCGAAGGACTCCGACGAGGCACTCTGGCAGCGTTTCAAGGCGGCGCAGGACGCGTTCTTCGCGCGCCGTTCGGCGGCCTTCTCCGAGCGCGACGCCGAGTACGCGGAGAACGCTCGCCGTAAGGAGGAGCTGCTCGCCGAGGCCGAGCAGCTCGATCCGTCGCGGAACCTGGACTCGGCGAAGGCCCAGCTGCGCAAGCTGCAGGAGCGCTGGGACGAGATCGGTAAGGTCCCCCGGGAACGGATGCGTGAGCTCGACGGCAGGCTCAAGGCAGTGCAGGACAAGGTCCGGCAGGCCGAGGACAGCAAGTGGCGCGCGAGCGACCCGGAAGCCCAGGCTCGCGCCGCGCAGTTCCGGGAGCGCGTGCAGCAGTTCGAGGACCAGGCTGCCAAGGCCCGCGCGGACGGCGACGAGCGCCGGGCACGCGAAGCCGAGCAGCAGGCCGAGCAGTGGCGCGAGTGGATGAACGCAGCGGAGCGCGCCGTCGCCGACCGCTGATACGCCTCAGCCGGGGGCGAGCCGAAGGGGTCCTCGGGTACCACATATGTACCGGAGGGGTCCTTCGGCTCGCCCCCGGCCGGGCGTTCGCGGCCTCACTGGCGGGAGCCGGCCACCCGCATCCAGTTGATCGCGAGGATGACGGCGGTGATCAGCGCCAGCACCATGCCCACGCCCGGACCGTTGCCCGCGACGCCGGGTGCTGCTGTGGACTGCTGACTCCAGATCGCCAGCAGGCCGTCGACGAACATGACCCAGCCGCCGATGGCGCAGACCCATGCCATCCACCAGCGGCGCACGACCAGCGTCAGTGCCGAGATCACGATGCCGAAAACGACCGTCGTCGTGGCGAACAGCCGGGGCACGATCCCCGACTCACCCGCGAGCGCTCGCCAGCCAGGGTCGCCATCGACCCAGGGCAGCAGCACGGCCACGATCAGGACGAACACCAGCACCGCGATGCCGAAGCCACGCCTGCCGAGCTCGACCGTTCGCGCGGCGCTGCGCTCGACCTGCTCGATCTCCTCGCGCAGCTCGGCGACCTCGTCGGGGTCGCCGTCGCGGGGCTCGTTCAGCATGTCGAGCACCCGCCAGCGGCAACCGCGTCCTGCTCGGTCCGCGGGGCGCCGATCGTCGGGAAGCCCAGGCTGACGCCCCCGCTGGCGACCCCCGCTGTCCGGGGGCGCTGCCCGGCCTCCGAGTTGTCACCGGCGCGCGTGCGCCGGTGCGCGAGTACCGTCCCGTCCGCGACGAGATGATGGGGCGCGGCGTAGCTGATCTCTGTCTCGACGAAGTCGCCCGGGCGCACCTCGCCGTCGATCGCCTCGCCGACCGGGGTGAAGTGCACCAGCCTGCCGTCCCTGGCGCGCCCGCTCATCCGGCGGGTCTCGGTGTCCTTGCGCCCCTCACCGCGCGCGACGAGCAACTCGACCCGCTGCCCGACCAGCTTGGTGTTCTCCTCCCAGGCGACCTCGTCCTGCAATGCGACGAGCCGCTCGTAACGCTCCTGCACCACGTCCTTGGGGACCTGCCCGTCCATCTCGGCGGCAGGCGTGCCCTCTCGCTTGGAGTACTGGAAGGTGAAGGCGCTGGAGAACCGGGCCTGCCGCACCACATCCAGCGTCTCCTGGAAGTCCTCCTCGGTCTCGCCGGGAAAGCCGACGATGATGTCGGTGGTGATGGCGGCATGCGGGATCGCCGCGCGCACCTTGTCGAGGATCGACAGGAACCGCTTCGACCGGTACGAGCGGCGCATCGCCTTCAGCACCCGGTCCGAGCCCGCTTGCAGGGGCATGTGCAGCTGGGGGCAGACGTTCGGGGTCTCGGCCATCGCGTCGATGACGTCGTCGGTGAACGCCGCCGGGTGGGGCGAGGTGAACCGCACGCGCTCGAGCCCCTCGATCTCGCCGCACGCCCTGAGCAGCTTGCCGAACGCGTACTTGTCGCCGAACTCGACGCCGTAGGAGTTGACGTTCTGCCCGAGCAGGGTGACCTCCACGACGCCCTCGGCGACGAGCGCCTCGACCTCGGCGAGCACCTCGCCGGGCCTGCGATCCCGTTCCTTGCCACGCAACGAGGGCACGATGCAGAAGGTGCACGTGTTGTTGCACCCGACCGAGATCGAGACCCATCCGGAGTAGGCGGAGTCACGCCGTGCCGGCAGCGTCGACGGGAACGTCTCCAACGACTCCAGGATCTCCACCTCGGCCTCGCGGTTGTGCCGGGCGCGTTCGAGCAGGGTGGGAAGCGAGCCGATGTTGTGCGTGCCGAAGACGACGTCGACCCACGGAGCACGCCGGACGATCTCGCCCCGATCCTTCTGAGCCAGGCAGCCCCCCACAGCGATCTGCATGTCCGGATTCGCCTTCTTGTCGCTGCGCAGGCGCCCCAGGTTGCCGTACAGCTTGTTGTCCGCGTTCTCCCGCACGGCACAGGTGTTGAACACGACCACGTCGGCCTGCGCACCGTCCGCCGGTACGTAACCGGCGTCCTCGAGCTGTCCCGCCAGTCGCTCGGTGTCGTGCACGTTCATCTGGCAGCCGAACGTGCGGATCTGGAATGTCCGTGGCACATCTACCAGGGTAGACCCGCCGGAAGCACCTGCGTTTCCCGGTCGCGCGGTCTATGGTCCGCGTTACGAGCAGGCATTCCCCGAGTCCGGGCGCGAGCGCGGAAAGTGCGCGGCACCCGCCCGTGTTCTAGGCTGCTGACGACGAGCTGCCCGGCACCGAGGAGACGTCGTGGTCGTACACTCCGCCACCCTGGAGCTGGACGAACGGGTACGTGCACGACGCGCTGCCGGGCACCACGTCGTGCACCTCGGGTTCGGCGAGGCGGGACTGCCCGTCCTCCCCGAGGTTCGCGAGGTGCTCGCCGGGGCGACCGGGCTCAACTCATACGGTCCGGTGGTCGGCTCGGCCGAGGCCCGTGGCTCGGCGGCGGGCTACTTCGCTCGCCGCGGCCTGCCGACCGAGCCCGAGCAGGTCATCTACGGCCCCGGCAGCAAGGCCCTGCTGTTCGCGCTGCTGTCGGTGCTCGGCGGGGACATCGTGCTGCCGCGCCCGTCGTGGGTGAGTTACGCGGCCCAGGCCGGCCTGACCGGTCGCGGCGTCATCGGCGCACCGATATCCGAGGTCGCGGGTGGCGTACCGGAGCCGAACGGCCTCGAACGGGTGCTTGAGGGAGCCCGCGCGGACGGTCGCAAGCCCGCGGCGATGATCCTCACCCTGCCCGACAACCCCACGGGCACCCTCGCGCCCGCCGAGCAGCTGGAGGCGATCTGTGACATCGCGCAGCGGTACGAGCTGCTGCTGATCTGCGACGAGATCTACCGCGATCTCGTCTACCACCCCGAGCGGTTTCGCAGCCCGGCGACCATCGCGCCGGAACGTACGGTGGTCACGAGCGGGCTGTCGAAGGCGATGGCCCTTGGCGGTTGGCGAATCGGGCTCGCCCGCCTTCCCGACGGGCGGTGGGGTACCTCGCTGCGTACCGAGCTCGTGGGCGTCGCAGGCGAGATCTGGTCGAGCCTGGCCGCGCCGATGCAGGAAGTGGCAGGCTACGTCTACAGCGAGCCCGAGGAGGTCGTCGCCTACGTCTCGCGCGGCCGGCGACTGCACGAGGCGGTGAGTACCGCGGTGCATCGCGTTCTCGTCTCCGCGGGTGCGCGCTGCCGCCCACCACAGGCCGCCTTCTACCTCTACCCCGATCTGGCGCCGCTACGCGGCCGGCTGGCGGGCACCCGAGTCACCGGCGGTACCGGACTCGCCGAGCTGCTCCTGGAACGGCACGGCGTCGGGGTGCTCGCGGGCACGATGTTCGGCGACGATCCCGGCGCCCTGCGGCTGCGGGTGGCGACCAGCCTGCTCTACGGCGATACCGAGGAGCAACGCTGGCGGAGCTTGCACAGCGAGAACCCCACCACGCTGCCGTGGATCGCCGACGCACTCGACCGGCTCCGCCGGGCCCTGGCCGAGCTCGGCAAGCGGTAACCGCCGCGCACACGCCGCCCGTTTCCGCGATTCATTCCATCGCGCGCAACCGGCGCTGGTGTCGACGGCGCGACCCGGTATGGCCGATTCCCGATGTTCGCGCGGCATTCGCACCGGCCACGCGAGAACCCAGCGGACGATGCCAGCGGAAGAAACCGGCGAATCGACCGCGCAAGAACCCGCGCGGCCATTTCGCCCGCCACACCCACCCCGCCTGTTGGCAGCAGTCCCGGCCGCCGATCGGTGGATTGACCCACGAGAGTGATCTTTGCGAAAAGGGTGTGCCCCGGGACGATGAACGAGTCACGAATCCGCATCAATACGAACTCGTGCCCCGGGTGGCTGGATAGACGATCTTGTGTCTAGAGTTACCGTCGCTGTTGACCACTGGGGCGCCTCTTCCAGTGGTACCGCTATCCCAGATTACCGACTCTCGAGAACACCGGTCGTCGAGCGCGAAGGAGTGTCGAGTCCGTTGGCTCATCCATGGGCGGAATCCGCGCGCTTCACCGGCGGCGTGGAGGCCCGATGAACGAAGCAACGTCTAGCGCTCCGATGATCCGGACGCAGGACGTCAACAAGCACTTTGGTGAGCTGCATGTCTTGAAGGACATCACCATCGACGTGCCACGCGGCCAGGTCGTCGTGGTCGCCGGCCCGTCCGGCTCGGGCAAGTCCACGCTCTGCCGGACCATCAACCGTCTCGAGCCGATCGACTCGGGAACGATCGAGGTCGACGGCGAGCCACTGCCGATGGAAGGCAAGGCTCTGGCGAAGCTCCGCGCGGACGTGGGCATGGTGTTCCAGCAGTTCAACCTGTTCGCCCACAAGTCGATCGTGGACAACGTGACGCTCGGCCCCATCAAAGTACGCAAGAAGAGCAAGTCCGCCGCCCGGGATGAGGCGATGGAGCTGTTGACCCGGGTCGGTATCGCCGACCAGGCCGAGAAGTTCCCGGCACAGCTGTCCGGCGGGCAGCAGCAGCGTGCGGCGATCGCCCGCGCACTGGCCATGAATCCCAAGGTCATGATGTTCGACGAGCCGACGTCGGCACTCGACCCCGAGATGGTGCAGGAGGTTCTCGACGTCATGGCCTCGCTCGCGAACGAGGGCATGACCATGTTCGTCATCACCCACGAGATGGGATTCGCGCGCCGTGCCGCGCACCGGGTGATCTTCATGGACTACGGGGCGGTCATCGAGGACACCAGCCCGGAGGAGTTCTTCACCAACCCACGCACCGAGAGGGCCCAAGATTTCCTCAGCAAGATCCTGACCCATTGAGGAAACGACAACATCACCAATACCCCCGGTGAGTAGAAAGGAATCAGTTATGCGGATGCGATACACGGCATTCACGGCCCTCATGGCCTCTGCCGCCCTCGTCCTGGCGGCGTGTGGTGGGGACGACGCCGACGAGGAGGCCGGTGACGTCGAGGCCAGTGAGTTCGAAGAAGGCACGACGATGGCGCAGCTCGCCGAGGCCGGCGAGATCACCATCGGCACGAAGTTCGACCAGCCGCTCTTCGGCCTGCAGGCTCCCAGCGGCGAGCCGGTCGGCTTCGACATCGAGATCGCGAAAATCATCGCCTCCGAGCTCGGTATCGGCAGCGACGGGATCGAGTGGCGCGAGACGACATCGGCCAACCGCGAGGAGTTCCTCAAGGGTGGGCAGGTGGACATGGTCGTGGCCACCTACACCATCAACGACGAGCGCAAGCAGGAAGTCGACTTCGCGGGCCCGTACTACAACGCGGGACAGTCCATCCTGGTCCTCGAGGACAACGACGAGATCGGCGGACCCGAGGACCTCGCGGGCAAGGATGTCTGCACGGTCGAGGGGTCGACACCCGCGCAGAACATGCGGGACAACTACCCCGAGGCGAACCTCGATCTGACGGACACCTACTCGAACTGCCTCGAGCCGCTGCGCCAGGGTCAGGTCGACGCGCTGACCACGGACAACGTCATCCTGTCCGGGTTCATCGACCAGAACCCGGACGAGTTCAAACTGGTCGGTGAGCCGTTCACCGAGGAGCCCTACGGGGTGGGCGTACCGAAGGGCGACGACGAGTTCCGCTCCTTCATCAACGACGTCCTCGAGGAGTCCTTCGACGACGGCCGGTGGCTGGAAGCCTGGGAAAAGACCGCGGGTGAGGTGCTCGAGACCCCGGACACCCCGGAAGTCGACCGCTACTGAGGATGCCCTGCATCGGGGAGGTGGGCTTCGGGCCCACCTCCCCGACTGCATGACCAGGAGGTGACGCGGCATGGAAGCGGTCGTGGAGAACCTGCCGCTGTACTGGAAGGGGTTCCGGACGACGCTGGTCCTCGCCCTTGTCTCGGGCTTGATCGCGCTCGTGTGGGGAACCATCCTCGGGGCGTTCCGGGTGTCGCCGGTACCCCCGCTGCGCGCGTTCGGTACCGCCTACGTCGAGATCGTGCGGAACACGCCGCTGACGCTTGTGTTCTTCTTCTTCGTGTTCGTCTGGCCCCAGATCGGACCGTCCGTGCCGTTCTTCATCTCGGCGATCGCGGCACTGTCCATCTACACCGCATCGTTCGTCTGTGAGGCGGTGCGCTCCGGGATCAACAGCGTCGGGGTCGGGCAGGCCGAGGCCGCCCGCGCGGTCGGCCTGACGTTCACGCAGACGTTGAGCATCATCATCGTTCCGCAAGCCCTGCGCACGGTGGTCCCACCGTTGATCAACGTGTTCATCGCGCTTGCCAAGAACACCTCCGTCGCCGGCGGGTTCTTCGTCGCCGAGCTGTTCGGTGTGGCCCGCAGGCTCGCCAACGCGCACCCGCCGGACGTGATCGCCGTGCTGATCGGAGTGGGCATCGCCTATCTCGTCATCACGATTCCGGCCGGCGTGCTGGCCGGCTACGTGGAGCGGAAGGTGGTGTTCGCCCGGTGAGCTCCGTTCTCTACGACACGCCAGGCCCACGCGCGCGGCGCCGCTCGCTGATCGGGTCCGTCGTCACCGGTATCGCCATCGCCGCGCTGCTCGTCTTCATCGTCTTCCGCGTCGCCGAGACCGGCAGGATCGACGCCGAGCTCTGGCAGGTCTACACCGACCCGCCGAAGGGCAGCTCGGCAGCCGACGTCTGGACCTCGCTGCTCATCAACGGGCTCGGCGCCACGCTGCGCGCCGCGGCCGTCGGCGGGGTGCTCGCGCTGGCAGTGGGACTCGTACTCGTCGTACTGCGCATGGCGAAACCGCGGTGGGTTCGCTACCCGGCTACCGGGATCATCGAGGTCTTCCGCGGCCTACCGGTCATCCTGCTCATGTTCTTCGGAGTGCTCGGACTCGGGATGCCCATCTTCCAGGGCGTCGTCTTCGGACTCGTCGTCTACAACGCGGCCGTCATCGGGGAGATCCTGCGTGCCGGGATCGTGTCTCTCCCCAGTGGACAGGCCGAGGCCGGGTCGGCGATCGGGCTGACACAGCCGCAGATCCTCTTCTCCATCCTGCTGCCTCAGGCGATCCGCCGGATGCTGCCGAGCCTGATCAGCCAGTTCGTCGTGCTGCTCAAGGACACCTCGCTCGGGTTCATCATCGGCTACACCGAGCTGCTGCGGATCCTGCGCATCAATACGGAGTTCTTCGGGGAGAGCTACCTGTTCGTGCTCTTCTTCGTCGGTGCTGCGATCTACATCGCGGTCAACTTCCTGCTGTCTCGCGTGGCGATCTGGCTGGAGCGGCGCGGCTCCATGAAGGCGGCAGGCGGTGCCGTGCACGCCGACGCCGAGCACGCCGAGGCTCACGCGGAAGGGGAGCAGAAGCCGTAGGTGCCGCCCCGGCCCGGCCGCGTACACCTCGCTCGCGGCCGGGCCGGGGCGGGTACTCACGCCGTCCCGTACTCGCCGGCGTCGCCGCCTGCTTCCCGTGTGCCGCCGGGGTGCCGCAGCCGGATGCTCACCAGGTGGGTGCGTTCCGCGCCGAGCACGCGGTACACGCTGACCAGCCAGGTGCCCGCACGTGCGCGCACCCTGCCGAGGTAGTCGTCCGCACAGCACCGCGTGTACGTGACGAGCCAGCGCTGCCTGCGCTCCGGCCTGTGCTCGAAACAGAACCCCTGGTCGTTCACCCTCTCCGTGTACACGTGTTCCCGCTGCCCTGCCGTGTTTTCGTAGCGATACTCGAGTTCGTGCCGGTGATTCCATCCCCACATACCACGGAGCGTGCGGGTGCAGATCCGCGGCCGGGTTCCGCGCCCGCGTGACGGCGGGAACTGAAAATCTCGACTGACGTACCTTCGGCTTACACTTCGTGCGCACACGGTCGCGAGGAGTGATACTGGTGGGTAATGCGAAGCAGCCGAACTTCCGCATGCGGCAGCTGGCACGCACGCTGCGCGCATTGCGCGAGGAAGTCGGCTACACGCAGGAAGAATCGGCCGGAAAGCTGAGGTTCTCCGACTCGAAGATCTGCCGGATCGAGCAAGGACAACTGCCCGGGTATCACGAGTTCCTGGCCATGCTCGACATTTACGGAATCGTCGTCAACGACTACGGCGAGTACATCCGAATGTACGAACGTGCGGAGGAAAAGGGATGGTGGCACGCGTACGGGCTCAATGACCGGGGATTCGTCAGCGCCGAGGCCGAGGCGTCCACGGTGCGCACTTTCCAGCTGGCACACATTCCCGGCTTGTTGCAGACCGAGGCATACATGCGCGAGCTGTTCACCGCTACGTACCTTCCGCGCCAGCAACACGAGCTGGAGAACCAGGTAGCCGTGCGCCTGCGTCGCCAGCGCAGGCTGACAGACGAACCGCTATTACACTTGCATGCCGTTATCGACGAGAGCGCGCTGCACCGGCCGATCGGTACCCGCGACCAGCATCATGCACAGTTGCGCCAGGTCGTGGATCGAGCCAGGCTCGCCAACGTGACGATCCAGGTGATCCCGACGGAACTCGGCGCCCACTCCGGGCAGCAGGGTAGCTTCACCGTGCTGAGCTTTCCCGATCCGGCCGAAGCCGCTCTGGTCTACGTCGAGCAGCCCTTCACATCGTTCTGTGTGGAGAAGGAACCTGAGGTCAGCGCTGCTAGGATGGTGTTCGATCACCTCGCCGACCTTGCCCTGGACGAGGACGACTCTCAGGCGCTGGTCGAGCGAGCTGCGACGGGTAGATAACGTGCACAGCCGAGAGAGGCGAGAGCCGATGCCTTCGGTGGACCCCACCACCTGGCGGACGAGCAGCTACAGCGGCGGCGACGGCAACAACGGCGACTGCGTCGAGGTCGCCCTCGCCGGCTCGGCCGTCGCCATCCGCGACTCCAAGGATCGCGACTCCGGCAGGCTGCGGTTGTCAGCCGCAGCCTGGCACGCGTTCCTCACCGGGCTCTACCCCTCGGCCGTCACGACCCGCGCTTGAACAGCTTGTTGCCGAGCCAGACCACGGGATCGTAACGGCGACCGGCCACCCGCTCCTTCATCGGGATCAGCGCGTTGTCGGTGATCTTGATGCCCTCCGGGCACACCTCGGTGCAGCACTTCGTGATGTTGCACATGCCGAGACCGTGCTCGTCCTGAGCGTCATCCCTCCGGTCGGCCGCGTCCAGCGGGTGCATCTCCAGCTCGGCGGCACGCATCAGGAATCGGGGACCGGCGAAGGCGGACTTGTTCTCCTCGTGATCCCGAACCACGTGGCAGGTGTCCTGGCACAGGAAGCACTCGATGCACTTGCGGAACTCCTGGGAGCGCTCGACGTCTTCCTGCTGCATCCGGTACTCGCCGGGCCCGAGCCCTTCCGGCGGGGTGAAGGAGGTGACCTCCCTGGCCTTGGTGTAGTTGTACGACACGTCCGGGACCAGGTCCTTGATCACGGAGAACGCCCGCATCGGCGTCACGGTGATGATCTCGTCCGCACTGAAGATGGACATCCGCGTCATGCACAGCAGGCGCGGACGCCCGTTGACCTCCGCGGAGCAGGAACCGCACTTGCCTGCCTTGCAGTTCCACCGCACGGCCAGGTCCGGAGCCTGGGTCGCCTGCAACCGGTGGATGATGTCGAGGACGACCTCGCCCTCGTTCACCTCCACCTCGAAGTCCTCGAGGGAACCACCCTCCTCGTCGCCGCGCCAAATCCGGAAGTGGCCCTTGTAGGTCATGGTGCTCCTTCCTCGCGCTGCGCGCCGGTGCGCGCGGGGTGCTCGACCAGCTCGGGCTCGGTGTAGTACTTCTCCAGCTCGGTCAGCTCGAACAACTCGAGCAGGTCGGCACGCATCGGCACCTGCTCCCCCGGCGTCACCGTCACCGATTCCCCGTCGAGCGTGCACTCCAGCAGGGTGTGGCGCCATTCCGCGTCCATCTTCGGGAAGTCGTCCCTGGTGTGCCCGCCCCGGCTCTCCGTGCGCCGCAGCGCCGCACGCGCCACGCACTCGCTGACGAGCAGCATGTTCCGCAGGTCGAGCGCGAGGTGCCAACCAGGGTTGTACTGCCGGTTTCCCTCGATACCCACGTGCCGGGCCCGCTCGGCCAGATCCCGCAGCTTGGTCAGCGCCTCGCTCATCTCGCCCTCGGTGCGGATGATGCCGACCAGTTCGTTCATCAGTCGCTGCAGGTCACTCTGCAGCGTGTAGGGGTTCTCGTAGGTCTCCCCGGCCCCGAACGGCTCGACAGCGGCCCGCGCGGCCTCATCCACCTGGGCCTGGTTCGCGGTGGGGCGCTCGGTCAGCGACGACACGTACCCGGCGGCGCCCGATCCCGCGCGGCGCCCGAACACCAGCAGATCGGACAGCGAGTTGCCACCGAGCCGGTTGGAACCGTGCATCCCGCCTGCGCACTCCCCCGCTGCGAACAGGCCGGGAACGCCGTCGGCGGCCCCGGTGTCGGGATCCACCTCGACGCCACCCATCACGTAGTGACAGGTCGGACCCACCTCCATGGCCTCGGAGGTGATGTCCACATCGGCCAGTTCCTTGAACTGGTGGTGCATCGACGGCAGGCGCCGCTCGATCTCCTCATCGGACAGTCGGGATGCGATGTCGAGGTAGACACCGCCGTGCGGCGAACCGCGCCCCTCCTTGACCTCGGTGTTGATCGCCCGCGCGACCTCGTCGCGGGGCAGCAGGTCCGGGGTGCGCCGGTTGTTGTTCGGGTCGGAGTACCACCGGTCGGCTTCCTCCGGGTTGTCCGCGTAGTAGCCCTTGAACACGTCGGGGATGTAGTTGAACATGAAGCGCTCGCCGTTCGCGTTCTTGAGCACTCCCCCGTCACCCCGCACACCTTCGGTGACCAGGATGCCCTTCACGCTGGGCGGCCACACCATGCCGGTGGGGTGGAACTGCACGAACTCCATGTTGATCAGCTTGGCGCCCGCGCGCATCGCGAGCGCGTGCCCGTCCCCTGTGTACTCCCAGGAGTTCGACGTCACCGAGAACGACTTGCCGATCCCGCCGGTGGCCAGCACGACGGCGGGCGCGTCGAACTGGACGAACCTTCCGGACTCACGCCAGTACGCGAACGCACCCGAGATCGCTCCGGCGTCATCGTTGAGCAGCTGGGTGACCGTGCACTCGCTGAAGACCTTCAGCCTGGCGTCGTAGTCGCCGAGATCCCGGTAGTCCTCCTGCTGCAGGGATACGATCTTCTGCTGCATGGTGCGGATCAGCTCGAGCCCGGTCCGGTCTCCGACGTGGGCCAGCCGGGGGTACTCGTGACCACCGAAGTTGCGCTGGCTGATCCGCCCGTCCCCGGTGCGGTCGAAGAGCGCACCGTAGGTCTCCAGCTCCCAGACACGGTCGGGTGCTTCCTTGGCGTGCAGCTCCGCCATCCGCCAGTTGTTCAGGAACTTGCCGCCGCGCATCGTGTCGCGGAAGTGCACCTGCCAGTTGTCCCCGGCGTTGACGTTTCCCATCGCCGCAGCGCAGCCGCCCTCCGCCATGACGGTGTGGGCCTTACCGAACAGGGACTTACAGATCACGGCCGTGCGCAGCCCCTGCTCCCTGGCCTCGATGGCCGCACGGAGCCCGGCGCCTCCGGCACCGATCACCAGCACGTCATAACTGTGCCGCTCTACCTCGGTCACTCATTCACCTCAAGTCTCGCGAGTAACGCACTCACCCGATGAAGCGCAGGTCCGTGATGGTCCCGCTCGCCACAAGCATGATGTACAGGTCGACCAGCATCAGCGTGCCGAGGGAGATCCACGCGAACTCCATGTGGCGGGTGTTCAGCGCGGAGATTCTGGTCCACATCCGGTACCGCACGGGGTGCTTGGAGAAGTTCTTCAGCCGGCCGCCCATCACATGCCGGCACGAGTGGCACGACAGCGTGTACAGCCACAACATGACCACGTTGACCACCAGGATCACGTTGCCGAGCCCGAGCCCGAACCCGCCGTCGGCGGTCTGGAAGGCCAGCAGCATGTCGTAGGTATTGATGATCGTGACGACGAAGGCCAGGTAGAAGAAGTACCGGTGGATGTTCTGCAGGATCAGCGGGAACCGCGTCTCACCGGTGTACCGCGCGTGCGGCTCGGGCACCGCGCAGGCGGGCGGGGACAGCCAGAAGGACCGGTAGTAGGCCTTGCGGTAGTAGTAGCAGGTCAACCGGAACAGCAGCAGGAACGGCAGGCTGAGCGCCGCGTACGGGATCAGCGCGTGATCCGGGATGAACCTGCCGAAGTGCGCCGCGCCGTCAACGCATCCCGTCGAGATGCAGGGCGAGTAGAACGGCGTGAGGTAGTGGTACTCCTCCACCCAGTAGTTCTGCTGCAGGAAGACCCGGACGGTCGCGTAGATCACGAAGACCGACAGTCCGGCGATGGTGAGGACCTGCGGTACCCACCATCGGTCGTTCCGCAGCGTGGAGACCGGTAGACGTGCTCGCGGGGGTGCGTGAACTCCTGTGTCTGTACTCACAAGCGCTTTCCGTGGTAGCCGCCGACACCTTCGTCGTCCGCATCCTCCCATAGGGACGGGTCGTACGGTGTGTCGGGCACCACAACCACTTCCGAGCGGTCAGCGGGCGTCCTCGGCGGCGCTACCCGATCGCTGCCGGAGCCCTCGAACTCCTCGACGTCGATATTGAGCCGCTCCACGTCGTTGACCAGCCGCCGCACCGCCGGTGCGTCCCCGTACCGGCTACGGAGCGCACCAACGCACTGGCGTAGCTCACTGAGGGTTCGCCGGAACTCCGCGATCTCGCCTTGTGTCATCTCGACACCTCCCTGCCCGCTCGTGACACCTACGACGCTCCGCGCGCCGACGGTGCTTCAAGGTCAACTTTGCCTTGATCGCATCGCTGTGACAAGAGCCACATTGTGCGGGTTCAATGAGACCACAGTCACATTCCGCGTTCGCCGAGCACCCCGAGTTCCTCGCTTGCCACCGTGTACGACAGCCCTTCCGGGTAGCCCTTGCGAGCGAGCATGGCGACGACACGTCGCAGCGCGGTGGTGGAGTCGACTCGCTGCAACGAGGGCAGCTTCTTGCGTACGAGCGCCCGCGCGCGGGCCTCCTCGTCGCCCTCGTCGACCCCGCTGACGACCTCGTCGGCGATCTCCTTGGACACCCCCTTGCGCAGCAGCTCGGCACGGAGCGCGCGGCGCCCCAGACCCTGGTGGGTCTGCCGGGAACGCACCCAGGTCGCTGCGAAGTCGGCGTCGTCGATCAGGCGAGCGGCTTCGAGCTTGTCGAGCACCTGCTCGATCACGTCACCGTCGAACCCCTTGCGCGCCACCGCGTCGCGCAGCTCCGCCCTCGTACGGGGGCGTGCGGCGAGCCGCCGGAGGCAGATGTCCTTGACTTGCCGGAAACTGTCCCCGCTAGCCGCCGCACCGTCATCAGGACCGGACATGACCCGTGTCAGAACTCCACTGGAGCGGGAGCGGAGTCATCGCCGTCCTCCGCCGACGCTCCGATCCCCATCTTTTCCTTGATCCGCTTCTCGACCTCGTTGGCGATGTCCGGGTTGTCGGACAGGAAACGGCGCGCGTTCTCCTTACCCTGCCCGAGCTGATCGCCCTCGTAGGTGTACCAGGCACCGGACTTGCGCAGGATCCCGTGCTCGACCCCCATGTCGATCAAGGAACCCTCGCGGGAGATTCCCTTGCCGTAAAGTATGTCGAACTCACTTTGCTTGAAGGGGGGTGCGCACTTGTTCTTCACGACCTTGACCCGGGTGCGGTTACCGACCGGTTCCCCGCCGTCCTTCAACGTCTCGATACGCCGGACATCCAGCCGCACCGAGGCGTAGAACTTCAACGCCTTACCACCGGTCGTCGTCTCAGGAGAGTTGTGCACCATCACGCCGTCGACGAAGTAGTTGTGGTTTCCTTCGACCTCGATATCGAAGCGGTTCATCGACCTCGTCGTCGGCTTCACGTGAATGTCGAGGACCGTGGCGGGTACAGGGCGCATCCTGGGGTCGGCGAACTGAGGCTCAACCCCGAACTGCCCACGGAACCGCGGTAGCAGCTTGTACTCCATCGACGGGTGCACGTACGGAGCTATCAACTGTTGGAACCGCTCCGTAGCCGCTGTCGTGAACTGCAGTACCGGAACCTGGCGCTCGCCCCGCGCCACAAGCTTGACGTCCAAGTCATGGGTGTCCCGCAGGTACTCCATCAACCGCCGCTGCGAGTCCTCCGCCATCGCCGCGACGCAGATCTCGATCCGGCCGCTCCCCCCGGCGGTACGCTGTTGCGCGCCCTTCGAGCGAACCGTGAAGCAGCCGTCGTCCATGTACCAGACAGCGAGAGACAGCGGTGTGAGCGACTTGAGGTAGTCCCAGGACAGGTGCTTCTTGCCGTCCCCGAAGTAGACGGCACGTTGCAGCTCGTAGAGCTCGGGCAGGGGTGTGAAGTCGGTGAACACCGCACCCTTGGCGTTCGTCGTACGTGTGTGCTCGATATTGGCCAGAAGCGAGGTCTTCCAGTCGAGGTAGTCGGACTGCTTCGCACCCTGGCCCATCCGGAACCGCACACCGGAACGGTCGCGACGGTTCGGCGCCAGGTGCCCGTCGCCCATCACGGACCCCAGGATGACCTCCCACTGTTGGTCGCTGAGCCGCTCTTCCTCGGCGATCAACACTCGCTCACCTTCGGCCAGCTCGCCGGCGTGACGCCACCCGCCGGGCGTGCGAATCAAGTGATTCTCAGTCGCCGCGAACTGGGCGCGGCCGTTACCACCCGACTTCGCCACGCTGAACTGGAGAAACTCCTCAGCAGGCCCGTTGTTGAACCAGTTGACCACCTTGCGGGGGACGATCTGGTCCGACTCGGGGTCGTACGACATCACCTCGACGGGCAGCCGCTGGTTGACGATCTTGCCGATCTTCTCCTGGGTGCCGTCGGCAAGCATCACCCGGGTGGAGTAATGGAAACACCCGAACATCACGCCGACTTTCTCGCGGAGCTGGTTGATGAACAGCGCCATGGTGCCCGAGTTGTGCAGCGCCGAGGTCAGCTTCCGCAGTGCCTGACTCATCAGCCGCGCCTGCAGCCCCACATGCGAGTCCCCCATCTCGCCCTCGATCTCGGCGCGCGGCACGAGCGCGGCGACCGAGTCGATGACCACGATGTCCAGCGCACCCGAGCGGATCAGCATGTCCGCGATCTCCAGCGCCTGCTCCCCGGTGTCCGGCTGGGAGACAAGCAGCGCGTCGGTGTCCACGCCGAGCGCCTTGGCGTACTCCGGGTCCAGGGCGTGCTCGGCGTCGATGAACGCCGCGATCCCGCCTGCCGCCTGCGCGTTGGCGACCGCGTGCAGCGCGACCGTGGTCTTACCGCTGCTCTCCGGGCCGAACACCTCGACGACCCTGCCACGCGGCAAGCCGCCGAGGCCCAGGGCCACATCCAGCCCGATGGCTCCGGTCGGAATCGCCCCGACGGCCGCGCGCTGATCCTCGCCGAGACGCATCACCGAGCCCTTGCCGTACTGCTTGTCGATCTGCGCAATGGCCAGCTCGAGTGCCTTGTCCCGATCCGGTGCTGCCATGGAAACCCACCTCGCTGATGTGAAGCCGTTTACTGGGGCGCGTCGGGGCCAACGCTACGGGGCGGGACCGACAGTTCCCGACCTCGTGCGGCGCTCCGCGGCCGGTAGCCCTGCCCGCGAACCCATCATAGGCGAACATTCGTTCGACACCATACGACACGCCGATGCACCGGCCCATTCGCCGGGTCATTCGCCGGGTCATCGACGACCGGTGACGCATCCCGTTCGCGCATCCCGCCTGCCGTCAGATCTCCTGACGGTCGAGCGGAACCTCGAACTCCGCGCACACCGCCCGCCATACCTGCTTGGCAGGCACCCCATCGGCCAGCGCCTGATCCACCGTCCGACCGTCGAGGCGGCCGAGCACATAATCGGCGGCGAGCGTCTCCGCCCGCACCTCCCCGAACTCGGCGGCCATCAGGCGCCGGAACACCGTGCGTCGCATCGCCACCTACCCTAATGTTCCCGCACGGCCGTGCCGCACCGACCACGATCCGAGCCGCGGAACCGGTCCGCGGGGACCAGCACGCGGCAGCTCCCGGGCCTCGCCGGTACGGTCGGGGCGTGCTACCCGATCACATCGACGTGCCCGACTGGGGCCCGCTCGCCCTCGAGCTCGCCAGTCTCGCCGCCATCCTGGCCACGCTGACCCTTGTGGTCATCGCGTGGCGGAACATGCGGGACCGCGACAAGTAGCCCCGCATGCCGGCACTGCTGCTCCCGCATGCTCCGTGGCCCGATCCCGGACTCCGCAAGCGCCGCCCGTCGGGCTACTCCCCCGGCTGAATGCTCGCCTCGAAGTAGTCGGCCATCTGCGACGGGCTCTGCAGCTCCCCGTCGGTCCCACCGGCCATCTGCATGACGAACCCGAACAGCGGCCGATCGTCCACAGTGAACGCCAGCACGGACATCGCGCTCCCCGTCGCCGCCGCGTACCTGCCCTCGAGGGCGTTACCCCGCCAGTCCGCCTGGACCTGCTCCTGGCCACCGGCCGAGCCGACCAGGTCCCCTGCGAAGAGCTCCGCGTCCTCCTGCGCGTCCGCGTGCACGTAGGTCACCTGCGCCCCGGCCAGGCCGGGGGCCGAACACGTGACGGAAGCACCGAACTCCTCCCCCGCCGCGGCGGGTCCCGTACCCATCCCGGGTGTGCACTGCTGCCCGGCGACGTCACCGGCGAGCTGGCGGAGGCAGTCGGTGAAGCCGTCCTCGCTCGGTTCGGCGGCCTCCGCGCACGACTCGGCGGGGTAGGTCGCGGTGTCCTGCCCGAGCGGCACGAACGCCGCCGCGCCGCCGACCGCGAGCAGCAGCGCCACGGCCACGCCCGCGGCGACCAGCGCCTTCCTCCCCCGGCGCGGCGACGCCCCTCCGGACTCGGGTGGCTCGGGATACGCCGGGAAGCTCCCCGGCACGTTCCCCTGCGGCGGCACCGGTTGGCTCTGTACCGGCTGCGGCCCCGTACCGGGCGCCGCCGGGTTCGCGCCTGCCGGGAACCCGGCAGGCTGCTGCGCACCCGGTGCGGCCGGTGCGCCCGCGGCCGCGTGTTGCGGCGCCACGGGGACCGGACCGCTCTGCGCGGGTGAGGCCCGACCCGGCGGCGCGGGCGGCGGGTGCGCACCCGCAGCCGGTGACTGCGCGGGCGCGGCCGGACCGCCACCGGCCGTGGCGTGGTGCGCGCCGAAGCCGACCGCCGTCTCGGGCTGGTCGAGGCTGGCAGGCACCACGCCCAGCTTCTCCGAGATCATCGTCCCGACCAGCGGCAGCCTGCTCGACCCCCCGACGAGGTAGATCCCGGCCAGCTCACCGGCACCGATCCCGGCACCCTGCAACGTGCGCGACAGAAGCTCGACGCTGCGCAGCATCGCGGGCCGCACGAGCGCCTCCAGCTCGCCCCGGGTCACCAGCACGTCGGTGAACGGCTCCGGCATCGGCACCTCCGTCTGCGGGTGCCGGGACAGAGCTTCCTTGGCCGCCTTGACGTCTTCCTGCAACGTGCGGCGCATCCGGCGATCGGCTGTCGACTCCGGGCGCAGCAGGCGCTGCCACTGCTGGGGATCCTTGTGCGAGACCTCGCGACCGACATGCACGAGCAACGCCTGGTCCACGTCCAACCCACCCAGATCCGGCAACCCGTCCTCGGCGAGCACCGTGTACCCGCCGGCGGTCGCCGAGACCACGGCCACATCGAACGTGCCCGCGCCGAGGTCGTAGACCGCGAGTGACTGCCCGGCGGCCAGGCTCCTGCCGGGGAACGACGCGAAGTGCGCCGCGGCGGCCACCGGTTCGGGGACCAGCGTGATCGCCGAGGTCACCCCTGCCTGCCGGGCGGCGGAGGTGAGCACCGAACACCGTGTCCGCCCCCACTGGGCCGGGTGCGTCAGGCGGATCTCGTGCGGCTGCTCGCCACCGAGCTGCCGGGCGGTTTCCTCCAGCACGCGCCGGAGGATCGCGGACAGCGCGTCACTGACCGGAACGACGTCGCTGCCGAGCAGCAAGCTTTGTTCGTCCACCCGGCGCTTCGGGTTGGGTTCGAACCGGGTGGGATCCAGCCGGGCGCGACGGTCGGCGTCGCGGCCGACCATGATGGTGCCGTCCTCCTCCGCGTAGACGGCCGACGGCATCGTCGCCGAGCCGTCCACCTCCACCACCCGGGGTGGACGGCCGGCGTCTGCCAGCACAGCCACCGTGTTCGACGTGCCCAGATCCACCGACAGGACCCGCACAGCTCTCCCCTCGTCGGAACGCACCCTCGCGGGCACGCGAGTTCCGGACGCATCGGACTGTACTAGGCCCCGGGATCGTCCCGCCGCCGGTCGCGAACCTCCCTGCGGAAGGCTTACGCCCGCCGAGTTGTGCGTGGCCCTCCCGGCATGGGATGGACAGATACAACGCAGTCGGCGCCCCGGGATCCCAGCGGCAGCCGGCGCGATGCATAGATCGGGTGCGCTGCGTAGTTCCATACACGCAGCGCACCCGACCAGGAATTCTCAGGCTCCACCCGCTACACGAATCTATGACATTATCACCCGATAGACTGAACATTGAGCACGCGCTGTAGCGGAAGTTGTGTTGGGTTCACATTCGCGCAAATCCGCACCGGCTCGCCCAGGTCAGGGTGCTCTGTCAGGCTGGTGCCGAGAAGGTCACCACATCACTCAGTGTCACATTAATGCACACTTACAGTCCCTATTGCGCGAATTCCTCCTGCTATACCCTCACTAACTTCGGGTGAAGTCGATCACCTTGGATGCTATGTGTATTATCCCGATACCCAACTAACCCGGACGTGGGTGATAGCACGAAAAGGAGGTAGATCCGGTCTTGTCCTCCTCGAATGTCACTGAACACCGCACTTCTCAGCACGAAACCCGCCGGACATTGCAGAAGCTACCGGGGACCGCCGGGCTGCCCCTCGCGTTCGGCGGCACTGTCTCCGCGGGTTCCGAGCTGCACATGAGCGAGTTGGTGGGGACGACAACCGACTCGCTGTACGGCCTGAAGGTCAAGCCGGGTCAGGGGCTCGGCGGCCGCGCCATCGAGCTTCGCCGGCCTGTCACGGTCACCGATTACGAGGTGGCAAGGGTGATCACGCACCATTTCGACGGGCCGGTCAGGGACGAAGGGATGCGCTCGATACTCGCCGTACCCGTGATTGTCCGGCGAAATGTGCGCGCCGTCCTCTACGGGGCGATCCGGCAGCCGGTTCCGCTCGGCGACCGTACGATCAATGCGGTCGTCGAGTCGGCCCGCGAGCTCGAACAGGACATCGCCGTGCGCGAGGAAGTCGACCGCCGGATCGCGGCGCTGACCGAGCACACGACTCCGGCAAATCAGGTCCCTACCCCGGACTCGAGGGACCGCGAGTACGTGCGGCAGGCACACGCCGAGCTCCGGGCACTGGTGCACGACCTGGACGACGCGAACCTGAGCACCCGTATCGACTCAGCGTGCGACGCCCTGCGGGCGAATCTCGACAACGCGTCGCCTTCCGAGACGGTCCAGCTGTCCCGCAGGGAGCTCGATGTGCTGTCCATGGTGGCACTCGGCAAGACGAACGCCGAGGCCGGAAACGCGCTCGGGCTGCGGTTGGAGACGGTCAAGAGCTACATGCGCAGTGTGCTGCGCAAGCTCGACTGCCACACGCGTATGCAGGCTGTGCATACCGCGCGGCGGGTAGGTCTCCTGCCGTAACGAGAGCTGATACGGCCAGCACTCGCCGCAGGCCGTGACGCGACGCCTCGAGGTACCCCCCGAGCGCCCGTACTGACGCGCGCGCCGTCGGTGCCGTGCGTAAGGATGGGCGCATGGGCGAGAAGGCAACCGACGGCCCGCTCGCGGGGTTCTCCGCGGCCACCCGTGCCTGGTTCACCAGCACCTTCGCGGAGCCGACGGCCGCTCAGGACGGCGCGTGGCGCGCAGCGGCAGAGCACCAGCACTCCCTGGTGATCGCCCCGACCGGCTCGGGCAAGACACTGGCCGCCTTCCTGTGGGCCCTCGACCATCTGCTGACCACGGCACGCCCGAGCGAGCCGGCGTACAGGTGCCGTGTGCTGTACGTCTCCCCGATCAAGGCGCTGGCCGTAGACGTGCAGCGCAACCTACGGGCCCCGCTCGACGGCATCGCCGAACACGCCGGGCTGCTGGGCACTCCCTCGCGCGAGATCGGTGTCGGTATCCGCACGGGCGATACACCCGCGTCGCAGCGGCGAGCCTTCCGCACCAACCCACCCGACATCCTCGTCACCACGCCCGAGTCACTGTTCCTGCTGCTCACCTCGAACGCGCGGGAGAACCTCCGCGGCGTGGACACGGTCATCGTCGACGAGGTTCACGCTGTCGCAGGCACCAAACGGGGCGCCCATCTCGCACTGTCGCTGGAGCGCCTGGAGCGTCTCCGGCATCCCGGGGCCGCCGACCCCGCGCCCGCGCGCCGCATCGGGCTCTCCGCGACGGTGCGCCCTGTCGAGGAGGTCAGCACGTTCCTCGCGGGAGGGCGGCCGGTACGGGTCGTCGACCCGCCGGCGGGCAAGTCCGTGGATCTCACCGTCGAGGTTCCCGTACCGGACATGACGACACTCGACGAGCACACCCGGTCCATCTGGCCCGCCGTCGAACGGCGCATATTCGACCTGATCACGCAGCACCGGTCGACGATCGTGTTCGCCAACTCCCGCAGGGTCGCCGAGCGCCTCACGGCCCGGCTCAACGAGCTCTACCAGGAGCGCTCCGGGTGGCCGGAGGGGCAGCGCATCCCCGCGGAGGCGATCGGCCAGTCCGGCCTCACGACGGGCACAGCCGAGCAGACCATCGCACGCTCCCACCACGGTTCCATGGCACGCGAGCAGCGCACCGCCGTCGAGACGCAGCTCAAGTCCGGCGAGCTGCCGTGCGTCGTGGCCACGTCCTCGCTGGAGCTCGGCATCGACATGGGCGCTGTCGACCTGGTGGTCCAGGTGGAGGCGCCGCCCACGGTGGCTTCCGGGCTGCAGCGCGTGGGGCGGGCGGGACACCACGTCGGGGCGGCATCCTCCGGCGTGGTCTTCCCCCGCTTCCGCGGCGACCTCGTGCCGTGCGCCGTCGTCGCCGAACGGATGGCCGCGGGCGCGATCGAGTCCCTGCACTATCCCCGCAACCCCCTGGACGTGCTCGCGCAGCAGATCGTGGCGATGGTCGCCGAGCGCGAGTGGACCGTTGAGGAGCTGGCGCGAGTGGTGCGCAGAGCCGCGCCCTTCCACGAGCTGCCGGACGACGCGCTGCACAGCGTGCTCGACATGCTTGCAGGCCGGTACCCCAGTACCGACTTCGCCGACCTGCGGCCCAGGATCACCTGGGACCGGGCGCGCGGAACGCTGCTCGGACGGCCGGGGGCCCAACGCCTCGCGGTCACCTCCGGGGGCACCATCCCGGACCGGGGCCTGTACTCGGTGCTCACGCCCCATCCCGCGAGCGGCCGGGGAAACAAGGTCGGCGAGCTCGACGAGGAGATGGTCTACGAGTCGCGGGTGGGCGACAGGATCCTGCTCGGCACGACCTCCTGGCGCATCACCGACATCACCCATGACCGTGTGGAGGTGGTTCCGGCCCCTGGGGAGGCCGCTCGCATGCCGTTCTGGAAGGGCGACGCGCCCGCACGGCCCCGGGAGCTGGGTGTCGCGCTCGGCGGCTTCGTACGCGAGCTGGCAGCCCTCGACGGAGACGACGCTCACCGGCGCCTGACTCGCGCGGGCATGGACCACTGGGCGAGCGAGAACCTGCTGGCCTACCTCGCCGAGCAACGCGCGGCCACCGGCCACCTGCCGGACGACCGCACGGTCGTGATCGAACGGTTCAGGGACGAGCTCGGCGACTGGCGCGTGGTCGTGCACTCGCCGTTCGGGGCCCGGGTGAACGCCCCGTGGGCGCTGGTCGTCGCCGCCAACCTGCGGGACAGCCGCGGGCTGGACGCGCAGGTCGCGCACTCCGACGACGGGATCGTGCTGCGCCTGCCCGACACCGAGCTGTGCAGCTCGGACGGCACAGCCCCCGAGACCGTGTTACCCGCATCGGCGGAGGCTGTGCTGCTCGACCCGGACACCGTGGAGCACGCGGTAACCGAGGAGGTCTCCTCCAGCGCGCTGTTCGCGGCCCGGTTCCGGGAGTGCGCGACACGCTCGCTACTGTTCCCGCGCCGCGACCCCGCCAAGCGCATGCCGCTGTGGCAACAACGCCAGCGTTCCTCGCAACTGCTCGCTGTGGCCTCCGGCTATCCCCGCTTCCCCGTGGTGCTCGAAGCCATGCGGGAATGCTTGCAGGACGTCTACGACCTGCCCGGCCTGCGTGAGTTGATGCGCGACATCGCCGCGCGGCGCACGCGCGTGATCGAAGTGGATACAGCCGGCCCCTCCCCCTTCGCACGCAGCCTGCTGTTCGACTACGTGGCGACCTTTCTCTACAACACCGACACTCCACTCGCCGAGCGCAAGGCGGCCGCACTGGCTCTGGACACGGCCCTGCTCGGCGAACTCGTCGGCGGCGAGTCGCTTCGCGACCTGCTCGACCCCGACGTCATCGACGAGATCGAGGAGTCGCTGCAGTCACTGCATCCCGACCGGCACGCCCGCGATGCCGAGGGCGCCGCCGACCTGCTGCGCGTGCTCGGCGACCTCACCGCGGCCGAAGCGGGCGCGCGCGGCGTCGAGCGGGGCTGGTTGGCCGAGCTGGAGCGCGCGCATCGCGCGATCCGAGTTCGGATCGCCGGGCAGGAGCGCTACCTCGCGGTCGAGGACGCAGGCAGGGTCCACCAGGCGCTGGGCACCGAGCTGCCCTCCGGTGTGCCCGAGGCGTTCCTGGATGCCGGTCAGCAGCCACTGCACGAGCTGCTGGCCAGGCACGCGCGACGCCGGGGACCGTTCACCGCTGCCGAGGTAGCGGCACGCTTCGGCCTCGAACAGGGCACCGCAGCGGCGGCACTCGACGAGCTGGCCGAGACGGGCCGGCTCGTGCGTGGCGAGCTGCGCCCCGCCCGGCCCGGCGAGGCCGGGCCGGCAACCGGCGAGCCCGACTACTGCGACGCGGCTGTCCTGCGCCGCATCCGGCGCGCGTGCCTTGCTCGCGCGCGTGCCGAGGTCGAACCGGTCGACGCCACCGCCCTCGCGCGGTTCCTGCCCGCCTGGCACGGCGTGACGGGCACGGGGCAGGCTCCGCACACCACACCGGGCAGCGACGACGTGCTGGCCTGCGTCGAGCAACTGGCCGGTGCACCCATCCCGGCCAGTGCGCTGGAGACGCTGGTGCTGCCCGCTCGCCTGCCCGGGTACTCCGAGCACACCCTCGATGAGCTCACCGCATCCGGCGAGGTCGTCTGGACCGGCTGCGGATCACTGCCCGGGTCCGACGGCTGGGTCGCGCTCGCCCCGGCCGATCTCGCCGACCTCCTGCTTCCCGACACCGCGGACACAGCACAGTACGGCCCCGTGCACGCGGCCGTGCTGTCCACTCTCGACGGCGGCGCCCAGTTCTTCAGGCAGCTCGTCGACGGCGTCCGCGACCGTGGTTGCGACACCGCGTCGGAGAACGACGTCGCCACCGCACTCTGGGACCTCACCTGGTCCGGTCGGGTGACGTCCGACAGCATGGCCCCGCTGCGTGCGCGGCTGGAGGGGCGCGGCACCACGCACAAGGCGCGCTCCGCACGGCCCCGCGGGCGTTACGCGCGGCTGCGGGCAGGCCACGTCGCCGCGGGTCACCCGCCCCAACCCACGATCTCCGGCAGGTGGGCGCTCGTGCCGAGCCGATCGGCCGACACAACGCGGCGCGCTCACGCGCGTACCGAGGCGTTCCTGGAACGGCACGGCGTACTCACCCGTGGAGCGCTGGAGGCAGAGGGAGCGGTCGGCGGGTTGGCGGCGATCTATCCGGTCCTGCGGGAGATGGAAGATGCCGGTGACGTGGTTCGCGGGTATCTCGTGGACGGGCTCGGCGCGGCCCAGTTCGCCGCTCGCGGTGCCGCGGATCGGTTGCGCGGGTTCGCGGGCGCTCGTCCTCCCGGCCGGCCTGCCGAGGCGATCGTGCTGGCCGCTGCCGATCCGGCGCAGCCGTACGGGGCGGCACTGCCCTGGCCCGATCCGGCAGGCGAGACCGGCCACCGTCCGGCGCGCAAGGCCGGGAGTCTCACCGTGCAGGTCGACGGCGAGCTGGTGCTCTACGTCGAACGCGGCGCGCGGTCCGTACTGACCTTCAGCACGAGCGATCACGCGGTGCGCACCGCGGCGAGCGGGCTCGCCGACGCGGTCCGTTCCGGGATGCTCGGCACCCTGTCCGTGCGCCAGGTCGACGGCGCGTACGCGCTGACGTCGCCACGGGCCGCGGCGTTCCACGATGCGGGTTTCCGCACCACCCCGCAGGGACTGCGACTGCGAAGGCCATAGGGCTCACGGGCGCCCCCGGCGACCGTGCCGAGGGCGGGTGGCGAAGCTAGTACAGTATGCGCGACCGGTGGCTGTGAGGCCTGTCAGGCCCGCCGTGCGGAACGGTGTGCGAGCCCGGTCGAACGGTGCGAGGTCCTCGGGAGGCGACGGGATGGCGGTACGGAACCTGCGGTATTTCGGCGACCCGGTGCTGAAGACCGTGTCGGATCCGGTCACGAGGTTCGATGCCGCCACCGAGTCGCTCGTCGACGACCTGCTCGACACGGTGAGCCTTCCGGGAAGGGCGGGTCTGGCCGCCCCGCAGATCGGGGTGAACCTGCGCGCGTTCAGCTACCACGATCACGACACCGTCGGCTATGTCCTCAACCCGGAGCTCGTGGAGATCTCCGAGGAGGTCGAGGAGATGGACGAGGCGTGCCTGTCGGTACCCGAGCTGTCCTTCGCCGTGCCCCGCGCCACGCGGGCGGTCGTGCGGGGCGTGGATCTGCGCAACGAGCCGGTCACGGTCGAGGGCACCGGAGTGCTTGCGCAGTGCCTGCAGCACGAGGTCGACCATCTCGACGGCATGCTCTACCTCGACCGGCTGAGCACCGAACGTCGCAAGCAAGCACTCGGACTCACCCGGAAATCGACGTGGTTCTGGCAGCGCCCCTGAGCGAGCACGGTGCCTCCCCCGAGTCCTCCCCGAGCCGTCAGCGGGTCGCCAGGCGTAGCAGCGCCCAGAGCTGTGCGACCGCGTCGACGTCACCTTCCGTGGTCACCTCGGTGGTCGGCGTCCTGCCCCACAGCCACAGGTAGATCAGCTCCGCCGAACCATGGACACGCGCGTCGACATTCGCCGCGTCCCGCGTGTCCACCCGCCGGACCGTGCTCTGCGTCGGGTCCGCGCGTACCCACCATGCCCGGTCGCCGGCATGCAACCCGACCGTGCCCTCTCGGGTCCCTGTGACCCCCAGCTGTCCCAACCGGTGCCCGAACCACACGTGCAGCACCTCGTCGATGCCGTCCAGAGCGACATCCTCCGGGATCTCGCGCACCGGCACACCGGCAGCCGACTGCACGTCGACCCGGTGGATCGTGGTCTCGTGCGCCATGCGCCGCTGCCAGAACCCGACCGTGCGATCCGCCGGCCACCAGGTATCCACCGGGGCGCCGGGATCGGCGACGTCGAGCTCCGGGAGCAGCTCCGCCAGGCCGGCTCGCAGGTAGTCCTCGACGGACTGCCCGTCACGCGGGTCACGCTGCCACTGCTCCGGGCGCCTCCCGTCGGCAAGCCACGCGCGCACCACGCGGTACACACTGCCGACGTGACGTACCGCCTCCCCTAGCGCCAACCCGGGGCACGACGGTACGCGCGCCTCGTGCCGGGCACCGGCGGCCGTGTCCGCGAGCAGCTCCGCCTCGCCACGCAACGTCTCGAGGTAACGGCCGTGCTCGATGGTCGCCTGAGCCGACATCAACCGCTCCTGCCGAGCTGCCGCTCGACCACCCCGAGAAACCGGCCCGCGTGGTGGAGCAGATCGTCCGCGGCCGCCGCCGTGACCCGGTGACCGATCCCGGCCTGCGCGGCGGCATACGTGCTGGACTGCGCGGCGAAGTAGCCGGCCCAGTCGGACAGCTCCGGAGCCACGCTGCTCAGCAGGGTCCACACGCTGGTCGGGCGCGCGCGACCGCGATGCGGCCTGCCGCGCGCGGCCAACACCGCCGCGGCGGCACGCAGCCCCGCGATGTAGGCCCCTGTGAACCGCTCGACGGGATCGGCCTGCCACGCCGCGCTTGTCAGGCGCCGGTCGGCCTGCGACCTCAGGGTCAGCGCCATCGGTGCGACCCGCGGCGCCGCCCCGCCCCCGTTGACCCCGCTCATCTCGGGTGATGCGCCCACACGTGACATGCGAATTCCTTCCGCCGACACGACCACAGCCCCCTGCCGGCACGATTTCCCCACCGACAGTCGAACTTCTGTTCGATCTACCGTTCAGCATAACCCCGCGCGTCACCGCGCTCAAGTCGCACGTGCGTTCGATTTGCGGTTTCCCTGTCCCCCGCGGCGGCGCGCTGCATCGCCTCCGGCCACTCGGTCACCTACGCTGGGAGCACGACGGCCCTGTTGCCAGCACACCGACGAGGAGGGCGGACATGACAGCGATGTCATCGCGGTCGGCTCGGTTGGTCCAGCTCTCCCCCGACGAGTTCCGTGCCCGGTTGACGGAGGCGCTCGGCGTCTACACCGCGGCCATGCGCTACTCGGTCGGCACGTCCGAGCTGCGTGCGCCGATGTGGCTGGCCCACATGCTGCGGGATGGCTGGCGCAACGTCGTGGCTCTCGACGACGATGACAGGCTCGTCGGCCTGGCCTACGGCTACCGGGGACAGCGCGGCCAGTGGTGGCACGAGCAGGTACACAAGGGGTTCGCCGAGGCTGCCGTTCCGGAGGACGTGCGGACGTACTGGCTCGACGACTACTTCGAGCTCACCGAGCTGCACGTGCTGCCGGACAACCAGGCGGGCGGGATCGGCGAGGACCTGCTGCGCGCGCTGCTCGCCGGTGTCGCCGAGCCGGCCGTGTTGCTGTCCACCCCCGAGGGGACCACCAGGGCCTGGCGCCTCTACCGCAGGCTCGGCTTCCAGGAGCTACTGCGCCATCACCACTTCGCAGGCGACCCGCGCCCGTTCGCGATCCTCGGTCGCGAACTGCCCCTGTAGGGCCGCGCACCGTACCGTCCGGCTGTCCGGCTGCGGGTCACCGCCCCGGGATACCGACGGGCAACCCGTGGGTCGGCAACCCGGACAACGGAATTCACGTCGCGTTCGCCCACGAGTGGGTGAAACTTCCTACGTTCGGGGATGGCGGATCGATTCCGCCCCGAACTGCCCATCACCCACCCAGATGCTGGACACGAACACGGGAGTCGATTCACGTGACTGATCACGACGCGGTACCCGGCACGCACTCGCGCAGGACGCTGCTACGCGGCGCCGCCGCCACGGGAGCGATGGCGCTCGGCTTCGGAGCGCTGGACGGACTGGTTCGCGCGGCCAACGCCGCCACCCCGCCCGGCGCCGGGACCGGGCCAGGAAAGGGTGGCTACGGGCGGCTCAGCCCGGTCACCCGTACCGATCCCGTCACCGGCTACAGCCAGGAGCTGCACCTGCCGGACGGCTTCGACTTCGCCCTGCTCGGCCTCGCGGGCACGAGGATGGACGACGGTCACACCACACCGCTCGGCCACGACGGCATGGCCGCCTTCCGCGGGCCACGCGGCAGCTACCGGCTGGTGCGCAATCACGAGGAACGGACCGGGTCGTCGGAGGTCACCCCGTCCGGCGACGAGGGCGATCGCTACGACGCGCTCGGCGGAGGCGGTACCACCACGCTCCAGGTGAACTTCCGGCACGGCGCGCCGGAGCTCGAGGGGGTGTGGACCTCGCTGGCCGGCACGATCGTCAACTGCGCGGGCGGCCCGACCCCCTGGGGAAGCTGGTTGAGCTGCGAGGAGACGACAGCCGGCACGCACGGCGGCTGGGAGCGCGAGCACGGGTACGTGTTCGAAGTGGACGCGAGCGCCGACAGCGCGGTCGCGGCGACGCCGCTGCCAGCGCTCGGGCGGTTCGTGCACGAGGCTGTGGCCGTGGACCACCGCACCGGCATCGTCTATCTCACCGAGGACCAGAACACCGCGGGCTTCTACCGGTTCGTCCCCCGCCGTCGGAACGACCTGTCCGCGGGCACCCTCCAGATGCTCGCGATCTCCGATGCGCCGGGATACGACACCAGGACGGGCCAGGAGCAGGGCGAGAGCCTGTCTGTCGAGTGGGTGGACATCGCCGAGCCCGACCCGGTCACCGCGGAGATCGACCCGTTGGCCGTGTACCGGCAGGGCCTGGCGTCCGGTGCCGCGACCTTCGCCCGCCTGGAGGGGTGCTGGTGGGGCAACCAGGCCGTCTACCTGGTCTCGACCAACGGTGGCGATATCGGCGAAGGCCAGATCTGGGAGTACCGCCCGCATCCGGGAAGGGACGGCGGCACGCTGAGCCTGGTGTACGAGTCGTTCGACCGCGCCGTACTGTCCTTTCCGGACAACATCACGGTCTCACCCAAGGGAACGCTGCTGGTGTGCGAGGACACCGGCCGCTCGAACCCCCAGCTTCTCGGCGTCACGACCGACGGCGAGACGTTCCCGTTCTGTGTGGACCCCTCGAATGACGAGTGGTGCGGGGCGACGTTCAGCCACGACGGAAAGGTGCTGTTCGCCAACCTGCAGGGATCCACGAGCGGTGACCCGCGCGACCCGGACGTCCCCGGCCGCACGGTGGCGATCTGGGGTCCGTGGCAGCACGGCGCGCTGTGAGGTGAGCGGGGTCGCCGCCTGCGGCGGCGACCCCGCTCACTCCGCCACCCTGTCGGCGAAGACCTCCAGATCGTGCGGTGTCGCCTGGTGCATGTTCCGGGCGAGCGCGCGCAGGTCGACGTCCGCGGAGCCGCGCGCTGCCAGGCTGACCACGGACCCGTCGTCCAGAACCATCCTGACCTCGTCCACCTCACCGTCCTGGCGGAGTACCAGCATGTCGCCCTGCTGCTCGCAGCTCACGTCATCGCCGTCGCAGCCATAACGCACAGCCGGATCGGGTGGTTCGTTCAGGTGGCCCCACTTGCCGTCCTTCCAGTGCGTGAGGATGACGACCATGCCGGATCCGTGGTGATAGGACAGCCTCAACTCGCCGTCGCGCACGGCGGCGCGGTTCGGGTCCCACTCCGCGGAGTCCAGCACCGCGATGTCGGAGCTGACGTCGCCGATGATGCCACTCACGCGCCGCTGCTCCTGGTAGCTCTCGATCAACGGCATCACCAGCGCGTACGCGACCGCGACCACGAGTACCGGCACCGCCGAGACAGCGACCGCGCTCCGGCTCGACAGGCGCCGGAGCAGCACCACGGCCAACCCCGCGGCGACCGCCCCGGCTAGGCTCATCGCCACGCCCCGGGAGAACCAGCCCTGCTCCATCTGCGAGTCCGGAACGCCCGCCAGCATCAGTACCAGCGATCCCGCTGCCGGCAGGAAGGTCACCAGCGTGACCACCTTGGGAGCGGGCACAAGCGAGGCCCGCAACGCCCGCACCATCGCCATGTACACGCCGACCAGGGCCGCGGCCCCGATCCCGAACGCCACCACGAACCCCAGCGAGCCCATGACCCACATCAGGGCCCACGCGATGAGCGTTCCCGCCACAAACGCGAGCCACACCAGCCAGTGGACCACGGCACCCGCCGATGCCGCGGACAGCACGATCGCCATACGTGAGCCGGACCCGGCAGACTCCGTGCCGCCATCGACGGTCATGCCTTCCTTGCCGTCAGCCACCAGGCCCTCCGCGTGGACCGCCGACCTCGGTGGGCCGGACCGGCTCCACCCCATGTCCATCTAGCAAAGGTCCGCCCCTCGTCCCGCACTGCCTGGCCTAGCCGGGAGCCTAGCGTGCAGGCGCGGCGTGCACAGCGAGTTCAGCTGACTCCTGTGACGAGCACGAAGACGGCGAGCAGCCACACATACACCGCGAAGACCCGGAACTTCGCAGCCTCCAGCAACCGCAGCACCACCCACAGCGCCCCGGACCCGACCACGGCAGCGACCACGAAACCGGTCGCCATCGCGGCCCAGCTCACTTCCGTCAGGCCGCCGTCACCGAGCGCACCGAGAAGCTCCACACCGGTGGCGGCCAGGATCGTGGGGATAGCCACGTAGAACGAGTACCGCGCGGCCATCGTGCGCCCCATCCCGATCAACAGCGCCACGAAGATCGTCGTGCCGCTGCGGGAGATGCCGGGTGCCAGCGCGGCCGCCTGCGCCACGCCGATCGCGATCGCCATCAGCAGGGTGATGTCGCGCGGCCCGGCCCAGCCGAACCGCAGCCACCGGCCGCCGCGGTCCGGCGTCATGGCGTCGGTCCACCACAGCATCGCCCCCGTCAGCACCAGCGCGACCGCCACCACGGTTGTGGAGGCGAACACCCGCTCGGTCAGGGTGTCCTTCAGCAGCAACCCCAGAACCCCGGTTACCGCGGTCGTGATCAGTCCGAGGAACACCAGCCGCGTGGCCAGCGCGCCCTGGAATCCCGACCGCCAGTTGGCCGCGACCCTGCCGGTGACCACCTCGCGGTGCACGCCCTTGCCCAGCTGGCGCAGGCCCGCGCCCATCACCACGACGACCGAGACCATCGTGCCGACGTGCACCACGAGGTCGAACAGCACCATCTCCGGCGACTCGGGAGGGGGGACATCGACGCCGAACTCCGTCAGCCAGCTCTGCGTGAGCACCAGATGGCTGGTCGAGCTGACCGGGACGAACATGAACACGCCTTGCACGACACCCAGCAGGGCTGCCACAAGCAGGTCCACCGACACCTCCGCGACTCGGGATCGGGCACGCTCCACCGCATCGGTGTTCCGACGCCGGTGGCGATGCCGTCGCGCTCGCTAGACGGTTGCGAGCTGCTCGCGGAGCGTATCCAATCCCATTCCGCCGAGTCGCAGGGCCCGCATGTGGAAGTCCTTGATGTCGAACGCGGCACCGTCCCTGCGCTCGGCCTCGGCGCGCGCGGACAGCCACAGGCGCTCCCCGAGCTTGTACGACGGGGCCTGCCCCGGCCACCCGAGGTAGCGGTCGATCTCGTCGTGCACCAGGTCCGGATCGGTGATCGTCCTGGTCAGCATGAACTCCAGTCCCAGCTCCGGGGTCCAGCGCTCGCCCTCGTGGAAGCCGGTACCCGCCGGGATCTCCAGCTCGAGGTGCATGCCGATGTCCACGATCACCCGCGCGGCACGGAACAGGTGCGCATCGAGCATGCCCAGCAGGTTGCCGTCGTCGGCGAGGTACCCCAGCTCCTCCATGAGCCGTTCCGCGTACAGCGCCCACCCCTCGGCGTGCCCCGAGGTGAACGCCATCAGGCGCTGGAACCGGTTGAGCGACTGCCCCTGGTGCACCGCAGTGGCGATCTGCAGGTGGTGGCCCGGCGCACCCTCGTGGTAGACCGTCGTGACCTCGCGCCAGGTCGGGAACTCCGACTTGTCCGAGGGCACCGACCACCACATGCGACCGGGCCGCGAGAAGTCCTCACTCGGACCCGTGTAGTAGGCCCCGATCTTCCCTCCGGGCGGGGCCAACAGGCATTCCAGCCCCATGACCTCGTCCGGGATGTCGAAATGCGTGCCCCGCAGCGAACGCAAGGCCTCGTCGGAGAGCTGCTGCATCCAGTCGCGCAACGCCTCCTGCCCGGACACCAGGTACCGGGGGTCGGCGTCCAGTGTGGCGGCTGCCTCGGCGAGCGTGGCGCCGGGCTTGATGCGTTCGGCGACCTCGAGGGCCTGAGCCTCGATACGTCGGAACTCCTCCCAGCCCCACTCGTAGGCCTCGCGCAGGTCGAGGTCGGCCCCGGTGAAGAAGCGTGACCACATCCGGTAGACGTCCTCGCCGACGGCGTCCTTCGACGGGGCATGCGGCGCCAGCTCGGCGCGCAGGAAGCCCGCGAACTCGGCCATCGCCTCCTGCGCGGCGTGCGCGTGATGGGTCAGCTCGCCACGCAGCGTCGACGGCAGGCCCTCGACCGAGTCCGCGCCCGCGACGAGCGTGTCGAAGAACCCGGGGTCGCCGTGCAGGCCCGCCCACGTGTCGCACTGCTCGGCGACCCTGGACACCTGCCGCAAGGCCGCGACACGGCCGGCGTCGGAGGAGACAAGCAACGAGGACCGCACCTGGTCCATCGCGCGGGGCACCTTGCTCATCCGCTCGGCGATGGTTTCCCAGTCCCGCACCGTTCCCTGCGGCATGAGGTCGAACACCATGCGCACCTCGTGCACCGGGCTCTCGATCACGTTCAGCGCGGCCATGTCGAGCCCGGCCTCGTGGAGCTCGGCGTCGACCGCGGCACGCTCGGTGAACACCGCCTTGGCCGCTCGCTCGGACGCGTCGGCGGGCTCACGCTCGGCGAGCGCGTCGGCCGCCCGGCGGGTCATTTCGGCGCGGGCCGCGTGCCCGTCCGGGGAGTAGTCCGTCATCTCGGTGTCGTGCCCGGCGACTCCCATGAAGGTCGCGGCCACGGGGTGTGCGGCGGCGTAGTCCTCCACGAACTGGTCACAGATCTGGTGGATATCTGATGTGCTGGAAACCATAGCGGCACGTTACCTGGCACTGTTGGCGCGAAGCACGCACCGTGTGTGGCCGGCACGCCGCCGCACCGGCGCCCGCGAGCCCGCGGGTGTCGCGCGGAGCACCCCTCGACGACCCCGCCCCCACCGTCGTTTCGCGCACACCGGACCATGGACCCCGTGAACGATCTCGACACCGAGCTGCCCGGTCACGTGGAGCGGGCGCTCGCCGACTACCTGGAGCGCGCAGGCGAGGGCATCGGCCACGTGGAGCAGTTCGCCGAGCCGCGGCGAGCGCTGGTCTCGTTCGTCCTCGGCGGGGGCAAGCGCATGCGCCCCACGTTCGCGTGGTGGGGCTGGCGCGGCGCGGGCGGCGCGTCAGGTGGTGAGCGTGCCGAGGCGACGCTGTACGCGATCTCGGCGCTGGAGCTGATCCAGGCATGCGCGCTCATCCACGACGACGTCATGGACGACTCGCACTCCCGGCGGGGTGCCCCGACCGTGCACGTCTCGTTCGCCGCCAAGCACACCGAGCGCGACTGGCACGGTTCCGCGGAGCGCTTCGGGCTCGCCTCGGCCGTCCTGATCGGTGATATCGCGCTCGCGTGGGCCGACGACATGTTCAACTCCGCTGGCCTGCCCGCCACGGCCCTGTCCGCCGCGCAGCCTGCCTGGCACGCCATGCGCACCGAGATGCTCGCAGGCCAGTACCTGGACATCGTCAACCAGGTCACGGCCGACCCCTCGCCCGAGGCGGCGATGCGCGTCGACGAGCTCAAGACGGCTGCCTACACCGTGCAGCGACCGCTGCACCTGGGTGCGGCCCTCGGCGGGGCCGGTCCCGAGCTCATCGCCGAGCTGCAGGCCTTCGGCAGGGACGTCGGCATCGCCTACCAGCTGCGCGACGACCTGCTCGGGCTGTACGGCGACCCTGCGGTGACCGGCAAACCCGCGGGCGACGACCTCCGCGAAGGCAAGCGAACGCTGCTCGTCGCGCTCGGCCTCGAACACGCCAAGCAGCAGGGCAAGCACGCGCTCGCCGCGACGATCTCCGACGCGGTGACCGGCCCGGAGCCCACGGACACGCAGATCGAGCGCGCGGTCTCCGCGCTCGACGAGGTGGGCGCCGTGGACTCGGTGGAACGCCGGATCGGTGAGCTGACCGGCTCGGCGCTGGCCGCCCTGGAGCGCGCCGACGTCGCCGAGCCCGCGGCGACCAAACTCGCCGAGCTGGCGCACACCGCGACATCGAGGACGTTCTGAGGCCATGCGCAGGAGGTCACCGCGCAGCGACGCGCACACGGTGGACGGCCGGGCCGAGCACATCGTCGTCGTCGGCGCCGGGCTCTCCGGCCTGTCCGCGGCACTGCACCTGCTGGGCGCAGGCAGGCAGGTCACGCTGATCGAGCGGGAGTCCGCCCCCGGCGGCCGTGCCGGGTCGAGCACGCTCGGCGGGTTCACCGTCGACGCGGGCGCGAGCGTGCTCACCATGCCCGCGTTGCTCGACGAGGCCTTCGCCGCCGTCGGCGAGTCACTGGCCGGGCGGGTACGGCTGGCGCGACTGGACCCCGCTTACCGCGCGCACTTCGCCGACGGCGAGTCGATCACCGTGCACTCCGATGCCGGTGCCATGGAGGCCGAGATCCGCAGGGTTTCCGGCCCCGCGGACGCGCAGGGGTACCGCGAGCTGCGCGACTGGCTGACCCGGCTCTACCGCGTGCAGTCCGAACGCTTCATCGGGGCCAACTTCGACTCACCCCTCGACCTGCTCGGCACCGACCTGGTCAAGCTCACCCTCCTCGGCGGGTTCGGGCGGCTCGGCCCGCGTATCGGCAGGTTCTTCCGGGACGAGCGGGTACGCAGGTTGTTCTCGTTCCAGTCGCTGTACGCGGGGGTCTCCCCCGCCACCGCGCTCGCCGCCTACGGGGTGATCGCCTACATGGACACCGTCGCCGGGGTGTACTACCCGCACGGCGGTATGGGGGCGGTCGCCTCCGCGATGACCGCGGCGGCCGAACGTGCGGGCGCCCGCGTGCGGATGGGCACGGACGTGACGGCGCTGGAGTCCGGTTCCGGCCGAGTGCGCGCGGTACGCACGCACACCGGCGAGCGGATCCCGTGCGACGCCGTCGTGCTGGCTGTCGAGCTGGACAGTGCCTACCGGTTGCTCGGCACGCGGCCACGACGGCCGGTGGCCCTGCGCCCCTCCCCCTCGGCGGTCGTGCTCGACGCGGGCTGCGACGCGGCGCCCGCAGGCAGCACCGACCACCACACGATCTACTTCGGCGAGCAGTGGGACCGCACCTTCGACGAGATCATCGACGAGGGATCCCTGATGAGCGACCCGTCCCTGCTGGTGTCACGCCCCACCGCGACGGAGCCCGCGCTCGCCCCGCACGGCAAGGAAGTGATCTCCGTACTGGCTCCGGCGCCCAACCTGTCCGCCGGTCACATCGACTGGCAGGCCACCGGCCCCGCCTACGCGGAGAAGATCCTGGCGACGCTCGAGGAACGTGGCATGCGTGGCGTCCGCGACGTGATCGAGGTGAGCAGGCTGCGCACACCGCACGACTGGGCGGCGCAGGGATTCACCGCGGGCACCCCGTTCTCGCTGGCGCACACGGTGCGGCAGACCGGCCCGTTCCGGCCCCGCAACGTGGTGCGTGGCGTCCGAAACGCCGTGCTCGCCGGGTGCGGGACCACCCCAGGCGTCGGGATCCCGCCCGTGGTGATCTCCGGGAAGCTCGCCGCCGAACGCATCACGGGGAGCGGGAACCGGTAGCCATGACACACGCCCAGCGAGGCATCCCGCGGCACGGCAGCGTGGTCCCGGCCGGGCAGCCGTCCGCACGGGAGCTACGCGCCGCCTACACGTGGTGCAGGCGCATCAACGCGCATCACGGGCGCACGTTCTACCTGGCGACGAAGGTGCTCCCGGCGCACGCTCGTCCCGCTGCGCACGCGCTGTACGGTTTCGCGCGCGCCGCGGACGAGATCGTCGACAACCCCGCGCCGCACAGCGACCCGGCCGCCGAGCTCGCCGCGCTGGAGACCGCCCTGTTCCGCGCGTTGGACGGGCAGCACACGCGAGACCCGGTCCTGACGGCCGTCGCCGACACCGCGAGCCGGTACCGCATCGACCGCGCGCACTTCGAGGCGTTCCTCCGCTCCATGTGGATGGACCTGCGTGTCGCGGAATACCCCACCCGCGCGGCCCTGTCCGAGTACACGCACGGCTCGGCCGCGGCGATCGGGCTACAGATGCTTCCGGTGCTCGGCACCGTCGTGCCGCGCGAGGAGGCCGCGGCGGAGGCCGCCGCGCTGGGTGAGGCGTTCCAGCTGACCAACTTCATCCGCGACGTCGGTGAGGACCTCGGCCGTGGCAGGCTCTACCTGCCCTCCGGCGAGCTCGCCGCGCACGGGGTGGACCGGCAGCGGCTCTTGTGGGCGCTGCGCACCGGTGAGCGTGACGCACGCATCCGCGGCGCCATCGCCGAACAGGTCGGCCACGCCCGCGCGATGTACCGGCGCGCCGAACCCGGCGTCGGGAAGCTGCGCCCCGAGTCCCGGCCGTGTATCCGCACCGCGCTGCGGCTGTACGAGGCGATCCTCGACGAGATCGTCGCCGCCGACTTCGACGTGTTGCGCGGGCGCGCCGTCGTTCCCCGCGCACGGCGCCTCGCGCTCGCCGGGCGGGCGGTGCTTCGCGAGTACACCGCATCGCGGCGAACGTGACCGCGACGGCCCACGCGCACCCCTGGGTCGCGCTAGGGTGGCGACCATGAGCACGAGTACGAATCGACCGGTCCGAATAGGCCTGCAACTACAACCACAGCATGCCGACTACGAAGCGATCCGGCGTACCGCCAGTGCCGCCGAGGACCTCGGCGCCGACGTGGTGTTCAACTGGGACCACTTCTACCCGCTCTACGGCGACCCGGATGGAAAGCACTTCGAGTGCTGGACCATGCTGGGCGCGTGGGCGGAAAGCACCTCGCGCGCCGAGATCGGGGCGCTGGTGACCTGCAACAGCTACCGCAATCCCGACCTGCTCGCCGACATGGCGCGCACCGTCGACCACATCAGCGGCGGCAGGCTCGTCCTCGGGATCGGCTCAGGCTGGTTCGAGAAGGACTACGAGGAGTACGGCTACCCCTTCGGCACCAAGGGGAGCAGGCTCGACGACCTCGCCGAGGCGCTGCCGCGGATCGAGGCCAGGCTCGCCAAGCTCAACCCGCGGCCGACCCGCCGGATCCCCATCCTCATCGGTGGCGGCGGGGAGAAGAAGACCCTGCGGCTCGTCGCGAAGCACGCGCACATCTGGCACGGCTTCGGCGGCCCGGACGTGGTCGAGCGCAAGGTCGACATCCTCGACCGGCACTGTGCCGACGTCGGTCGCGACCCGGCGGAGATCGAACGAGCCGTCGGGGTGAGCGGCCCGCCGGAGGAGCTCGGACCGCAGCTGCTCGAGCTGGGGGTCACGCAGTTCACCGTGGGCGTCGGCGGGCCGGACTACGATCTCGGCCTGCTCGCCGACTGGATCAACTGGCGGGACAAGCAGAACTCCTGACCACACGCCCGGGCAGCACGCACTGGCAGGGCGGAGCGAGTGCTGACGGCGAGGCCGCACGCGTCACTCGCTCCGCCGCCGTGCTGCCCACGGGCCGCGGTCCTTGTGCTACAGGGCCGAGGCTTGCGCGCGCCGCTTGACTTCGGTTCCTTGGTTGCTGCGCAGGGCGTTGATCGGTGTCCGCCCCGGCAGGCTCTCATCGGACGTGAACAGCCAGGTCAACATCTCCGTCGGTTCGAATCCGGCGTCAGCGAGCACCGTCAGGGTTCCCGCCAGCCCTTTGACCAGCGCGTCCTCCGCGATGAACTCCTCGGGCACGCACAACGTGCCCGACCGCCGCAGGGCAATGAGATGCCCGTCTCGTACTGTCTGCCGTACTTTGTTGACCGATACGCCGAGCCGGTTCGCCGCCTCTTCCAAGGTGATCACGGCGACGTCCGTACCCAGTACGTCATCGGCGACAGGGATCGCACTCACAGGTATCAGCCTGCCATAACGACCAGCCGCACAACATTCCGTCCCGCTGCTCCGTTCGGGGACGCCCGCGCCACGCTCGGTTCCCTCCCGGGCGGGCCGGAAGCCGGGGAGCGGCGCGCTGCCGCCCGCGAGCGCCCGTTCCGGTGCCGATAGCATCCCGTGGTGTGACGCAAGCGGACGCAACCCTGGTCGGGTCGCTGCTCGACAACCGGTATCGCGTGACAGGGCTCCTCGCCCGTGGCGGTATGTCAACCGTGTTCCGGGGCATCGACACGCGCCTCGACCGGCCGGTCGCGATCAAGGTGATGCATCCGCAGTACGCGGCCGACAGCAACTTCGCCGAACGCTTCGAGCGGGAGGCACGGGCCGCGGCGCGGCTGCACCACCCGCACGTGGTCGCCGTGTTCGACCAGGGTGTCGACCGGACGGCCGACCAGGCGTACGCGTTCCTCGTCATGGAACTCGTCGACGGCGGCACGTTGCGTGAGCTGCTCGACCAGCGCGGCGGGCTGGACGTCCCGCTGGTATGCGGGATCGCTCTGCCCGCGCTGCGCGCGCTGTCCACGGCGCACAAGGCCGGGCTCGTCCATCGCGACATCAAACCGGAGAACGTGCTGCTGGGCAGGACTCCGCAGTCCGAGGCAACACCGTCGGCCACCGTCAAGGTCGCCGACTTCGGGCTGGTGCGCGCCATGGCGAGTGCGAGCACGACCAGTTCCAGCGTGATCCTGGGCACCGTCGCCTACCTCTCCCCCGAGCAGGTCACCACCGGTGACGCCACCGCGCGCAGCGACGTCTACTCGTTCGGCATCCTGCTGTTCGAGATGCTCACCGGGCAGGTGCCCTACACAGGGGACTCGCCACTGTCGGTGGCCTACCGGCACGTCAACGACGACGTGCCGCCGCCGAGCTCGGTCAACCCGCGGGTACCGGCTGCCCTGGATGAGCTCGTGGTGCGCGCCACGCGGCGCGACCCGCAGTCCAGACAGGCCGATGCGGGCGTCCTGTTCGACGAGCTGGACCGGCTGCGCACCGAGCTCGTCATCACGCCTGCCGCCGTTCCCGCGCTGCCCCCGCCGGATCACGACGTGGACACCACGACGGGAGACACCGTGCCGGTACGGGCCGGGAGGCACAACCGGAACGGCACCCGGGTGTACTCACAGGCCGAGCTGGCCGGCGAGCTCGCAGACACCACCGGCGAGCACGACGCGGTGCGACCACGGCGACGCAGGACGCGCCGTATCGCACTGCTGTCGGCACTCGGGCTGGTCCTCGCGGCGTTGCTGGGGGCCGGGGCGTGGTGGTTCGCCGCCGGAGGTACCACGACCGTCCCCGAGGTCGCGGGAATGGACCAGGCCAGTGCCGAGGAGACGCTGGAGCGGGCCGACCTCGACGTCGACATCACCAGGCGTCACCACGACTCGGTCGAGGCAGGCACCGCCATCGGCACCGAACCGGCTGCGGGCACCGAAGTCGATCAGGGCGGGACCGTCGAGCTGTCCATGTCGATGGGCAGGCCGGTCGTTCCCGACATCGCCCCCGGCACCCCGCTCGCCGACGCCGAGGCCGCTATCGCCGATGTCGAGCTGGTACCGGTCCGCGACTCGGAAGCCGACGACTATCACGAGTCGGCCCCCGAGGGCGACGTGCTCGCGGTGTCCCCGGAGCCGGGCACCGCACTCGACGTGGGCGAGGAGGTCGCCATCGCGCTGTCCCTCGGTCCGCCGCCCGACCCGGTTCCCGACGTCGCGGGCCTCAGCGCGGAGAAGGCGCACGACGAGCTGAGCGATGCGGGGTTCGAGCCCTACGACGCGGGTGAGGAGTTCGCCGAAGGCGTACCCCCGGGTGCCGTCGTGCGCACCGACCCCGAGGCAGGCGCGCGGCCCGAGGGCGACACACCCCGGGTCGGGGTGTACGTCTCCAACGCGGTCGAGGTTCCCTCCGTCACCGGCCGGACCGTCGGCCAGGCCGAGAGCATCCTCGCCGAGCACGGCCTGGAAGCCGAGGTCGACTCGGCTGCCGGGCGGTTCTCCGTTGTGGTCGGCCAGGATCCCGAAGCCGGCGAGCTGGTCGAGCCGGGCAGCACGGTCACCATCGACGCGTTCCCGTAGAGGTCGCGCGCCCAGGGCCGTCCGGTCAGTTGCGCAGCATCTCGGCGACGAGGAAGGCCAGCTCGAGGGACTGCTGAGTGTTCAACCGCGGATCGCAGGCGGTCTCGTAGCGTCCCGCCAGGTCGGTGTCGGTGATGTCCTGCGCCCCGCCGAGGCATTCGGTGACGTTCTCGCCGGTGAGCTCGATGTGGATGCCGCCGGGGTAGGTGCCCAGCGAGCGGTGCACCTCGAAGAAGCCCTGCACCTCGTCGACGACCCGGTCGAAGTGGCGGGTCTTGTAGCCGGTGGAGGACTCGTGGGTGTTGCCGTGCATCGGGTCGCACTGCCAGATCACCTGGTGCCCGGAGGCCTCGACCTTCTGCACGATCTGCGGCAGTACCTCGCGCACCTTCCCGTTGCCCATCCGGGCGATCAGCGTCAGCCGCCCCGGCTGGTTGTGCGGGTCCAGCCGCTGCACGTACTCCACGGCCTGCTCGGGCGTGGTGGTCGGGCCGATCTTGACCCCGATGGGGTTGGCCATCAGCTCCGCGAAAGCGATGTGCGCCCCGTCCAGCTGCCGGGTGCGCTCGCCGATCCACAGGTAGTGCCCCGAGAGGTTGTACAGCTGCGCGTCCGGGGAGTCCGGATCGTCCAGCCGCAGCATCGCCCGCTCGTAGTCCAGCAACAGCGCCTCGTGGCTGGCGAAGATCTCGGTGCTGTGCAGCGACGAGTCGTTGACCCCGCAGGCAGACATGAACCGCAACCCGCGGTCGATCTCGCCGGCCAGCGCCTCGTAGCGCTCCCCGGCCGGTGAGGTGCGCACGAAGTCCTTGTTCCAGTCGTGCACCTGGGCGAGATCGGCCATCCCCGCGCCGGTCAGCGCCCGCACCAGGTTCATCGTCGCCCCGGAGTTGGCGTAGGCGCGGATCATCCGGCCCGGGTCCGGCACCCGCATCTCCTCGGAGGCGGCCAGCGAGTTCACCACATCGCCCCGGTAGACCGGCAGGCCCAGCGCGTCGGTGCTCTTCGACCGCGGCTTGGCGTACTGCCCAGCGATGCGGCCTACCTTGACCACAGGCAGGCTCGCGCCGTAGGTCAGCACCACGGCCATCTGCAGCAGCGTGCGCAGGTTCGCCTGGATGTGCGGCTCGGTGTTCGACTCGAACGTCTCGGCGCAGTCGCCGCCCTGCAGCAGGAACGCCTCGCCGCGGGCGACCATCGCCAAGCGCTCGCGCAGCCGGTCCACCTCGGCGGGCACGGTGATCGGAGGCACCGACTCCAGCACGCCGCGCACGTGCCGCATCATGTGCTCGTCCGGCCATTCCGGCTGCTGAGCCGCAGGCTTGGCCAGGGCCTCGTCCAGCTTCCGCCGCAGGTCGCCCGGCAGGGGCGGCAACGGCGGCAGGGATTCCATCGGGGCGTCGACAGTCCAGTTCACGCACCCCAGAATACGGGTCCGGCCGATCGCGGCTGCGCGGGACCGCGCCCGTCCCCGCTGGCGACCGCTCGATCGATGCCGACGTGTCGGTGGTCGACGGTACTCTGCGCCGCACATAGCGCGGGTGGTGCCGGCTTTCGGAGAGCCGGAATGCTGGCTTTCGTTTTGTTCGCATATTTGCGACGCAAAGGTTGTGGGTGCAGGCATGGTTGAACGCTTCGTCCTACCATCGAACCAGCCCGAGTCGCTCTCCGCGCTGGTCACAGCCCTACGACAGGATGCGCGTGGTCAGGAATCGGTGCTTGTCGCCAGCGACGAGTCCCGGATCGAGCTACCGGACGACCTGGTCGCCGTGCTCCGCGATGTCGCCACCGCGCTGTCCCAGGGGTTCGCGGTCAGGGTCGCCCCGCAACACACAACGCTGACCACCAGTCAGGCTGCGGACGTCCTGGGGATCTCCCGGCCGACACTCGTACGGCTACTCGAACAGGGCGAGATCCCGTTCGACAAGCCTGGCCTGCATCGCCGGGTGCGCTTGGCCGACGTTCTCACCTACCAGGAGCGCGCCCGCCGCGCGCGCTCCGCCGGTCTCGACGAGATGGTTCGCCACTCCGAGGAAGCCGGCGTCTACGACATCGACGAGGGTGCGACGACCGCCCGGTCCACGCCCGAGCAAGGCCACAAGTGAGCGCGCAGGATGTTCCGGGCATTCCTCATCGCCACCGGTGTCGCGCTCAATGCCCGATTGTCGGGCCTCGCCGGTACGGTACGCGCCTTCCTGCATGTGGTTACCCGCGCATGACGAGGCCAGATTGCGAAGGGACGCCCGATGGACGCAGCCAATTCGAAGCTCATGACGTATCCGGTGACGCCGCAGCTCTGGCCGGACCTGGCCGCGCTGTTCGAAAGACCTGGCCCTCGGGGTGGCCGTCCCGTCACGGCGAACTGCTGGTGCGCCGTCTGGCGCTGGCCGTTGCGCTCACCCGGGTCGAACAAGGAGGCGCTGCGCTCGCTGGTCGACGGCGGCGAGCACACCGGGCTGCTGGCCTACCGGGAGGACCAGCCGGTCGGGTGGGTATCGGTGGCGCCGCGCGAGCAGTTCGCCAGCCTGCGTTCCAGCCAGTTCAAGCCGAAAGACGACGACACGGGTGTCTTCGTGATCAGCTGCTTCGCCGTGGACCGCACGGCACGAGGCCATGGGATCGGCCGCGCACTGGTGGACGCGGCCGTGCGGTACGCGCTGGATGCGGGCGCGACCGCCGTGGAAGCCTTTCCCGGTCAGCCGACGGACTACAAGGGCAAACTCGAGTGGTTCCTGGACTACGACTTCGAAGCGACCCGCACGGTCGGCAAACGCACCGTCGTGCGGTACACGCCGTGAGCGGGATGCATTCTCCCGCGTACGGATTCGTGCCTCCGGCCCTGTTCGGTCCGGAGGCACGATTCCGCAGCTGGTGCTACTGCTCGGGAACGCTCGCGACGAAAGCGCGCCAGGCGTCGAACGAAACCGCCAGCGTGCCGCCCTCGCGGTCCTTGGTGTCCCGGATGCGAGCGCGGGTCGGTTCAACCGCCAGCTCAACACAGTCACCATGCGTCCCCGAGCGGGACGACTTGCGCCACTCTACGTGTTCCATTGCTCCGCCACTTCCACGATCCGTTCTTGAGACTGCCGCTGTGGTAGCGCCTCGCCTCTGAGGTGGTCCCATCGTCTCACGAGTTGTGTGACGACCTCTGGATCGTCCAGCACGAAGCCGCGCGCCGGTGTATCGACATAACTGATCTCTCGATTATCGACCGTTACCAGGCTGAACCCGCCATCGACTCCGAGATATGTGTCAGCACCGAAAGGCATGACCTGCACACTCGCTGATACTTCTGTGAGGTGCTTCAGTTGCCGGTACATGACGTCCCGACTGCCGATCTGACGGTGCAATACAGCCTCGTCCAGTACAGCGACGATGTCTGGAGGCTTGTCCTGAACGAAAATGTGCTGTCGTGCCATGCGCGCAGCGACCTGATCCTCGTCGCCGAGCAGCGCGCGAGCGTAATCCTCAATCTGCAATTGGCCGGGCACGACCAACGGCGCAAACAGTCGGATCACGCTGGCCTGCTCTTCGATGTCCGGCCATGCGCGGAACCACTCGGGGACGACGTCCTGCTTCAGCGTGTGCAGCCGGATTCGCGACAGGAAGCCATCGGTGCTCAACGCCTTATCGGCTTCCGTGGCGAACGCTTCGCTGGGAAACTTGTTACCGACCTCCACCTTCTCGACGAGGCTGGCCGAGAACTTGACTTCTTCCGCGAGCTGCTCTCGGGACCAGCCGAGGCCCTCCCGGGCACGCCGCAGCTCGCTGCCGAACAAACTCACCACATTCACTCACCCCATTCGCACGGCTTCCGCACTACGGCATCCGGGTGCCCCACTGATGTCGTGATGCGTACACGTTCCGTTTCGTAGCGTAATCGAGAGGTATGACACTCAGTACATGTCCACGCTCTGGATCTCGCTTCTGGTCGTCACGTGCCTGCTGATGATCGGCTACGTCCTCGGCCATGTCGTGCGCGACGCGCTGCTGCGTCGGCGTCGCTGGCAACACGATCCCCGGCCACACATGGTCATCACCGACAGTGAATCCTACTTGGACAGTGGCGAGCAGTAGCGGGGAAGTCCCGCTTGCCGTCATCACCCGTGACACTCCCGGCCGGTGCGCGTCGTTCCGCCCGCGCGCCGGCCGGTTCCCATCCCGAACCGCCAGAAAGGGACGAACGCATGAGCTGGTGGCACCGACTCGATGGCCGCATCATCGTCGACGACGGCGACAACGTGTACGTCATCCACCCTGACGATCCCGACCACCCGGACAACATCGGCGACGTCGAGTCGACCCTCGAACACGATGCATGGCGGTAAACGACGATGCCCCGGTTGCCTGTTCGCCGCAGGTGACCGCGCACTCGAAGGGTTGCTTGGCCTACTCGTCCAAGCCGGACGGCCCCCCGTTCGGCAGCACGCGGCTCGATACGTCCGGCGAGGGCACTCTCCCGCGCATGCGTGAAGGACTGCTCACTACACGCGACATGCCGAGAGGCAACACCTAGCGCGTCAGCTCCTCGAGGAACGCCTGTGTCTCCGGGTCTGTCGAGTACACGCACACACCTTGCATGCCACGTGTCAGCAACACCTTGTACGTGTTGCGGATCAGCGCACCGAAATGGAGCTCATCCGCCTTCCTGACCGCTGGGTCGTGTGAATACTCGCGCCGAGCGACCCATTGGCCATCGCGACGCACGAAGTCGGGACCGAAGATCACGCCTGCCCAGTCGTACTCAAAGCCCTGGGCGGTGTAGATGCAACCAACCTGTCCGAATCCTCGCTCGTCGGACGCCCAGTAGTACGATTCCGGCGCATCGGGTACCCGCTTGCCGGGTTTGGCGTTCCACGGACGTTGCCAGTCGCCGATGACTACGTCGGGTACGAGCCGCTTGCCTGTGTCGGTACTCACCGGATCGCTCCACTGCCAACAGAAACCTGCCGCCAGCCGGGACGTCCCGCCGTCCTGATCCTGCTTGGCGCGCAACCAGGACTCGACACCCTCGGGAGTCGAAGCGCTCGTGACGGAGAAGTCGTCATCGAGAGGGCTCGCCAGCTTGCCCCATTCGATCGGAGGTTGTTGGTCGAGGCCGAGCAACCGCGCAACCCAGGTATCGAACGCCGCTGAGCCGCCGCATCGGAACTGGCCTTCGAGACGTACGACCTCGAGCTTGCATCCCTTGGCTTCGGTGGCTGCGGAGATCTCCTCGAGGGAACCCATCTCGCCGGGCCGCACGATCTGGTTCTCGTCGAGCAGGAACACAGGAACCCACGCGACGTCGATGAGCTCGTCGACCTGCCGCCCGGCGCGTTCGCGCACCTCCTTCCTGGTGTAGCGGTTGACGCTGGTCTCCCTGATGCGGTGTGCCTCGTCGGCGATCAGCACATCCAGCTCTCGCGGTTCAGCCGTCGTGTAGTTGTTGAAGTACTTGAACAACGACTGGACCCGACCGTTTCTCCGGCCCGCGATCTTGCGCATGGTGTTCGTGAACGCGCTCGAACCCGTCGCGTGGTGGACCGTGCGGCCCTTCCGGGCAAGATCACCGAGCAGGCTCAGCGCGATAACACTCTTTCCCGACCCCGGCCCGCCGAGGACGACAACGACGGTCCTGGTGTTGGCCGCACGCGCGCGCTCCACTGCTTGGGTGACGTGCTCGTACGCGACTTGCTGCTCGTCGAGCAGGACGAACTGTTCCCGTTCCTGGATCTCGCGGGCGGCCATGCTGAGTAGTGGCTTCGACGGAGCGTGATGGATGCCGAGGAAGTCGTCTGCGGCACGCCGTGCGTCGGCGTAGTCCGAATCCGGATCGAGCAGCGCACGTAGCCGATCCAAGAACGCGGAACGCTCGTCGAGCGTGTAGAGCTGACCGTACTCATCCGGCGTGTACTGCTTGAGGGAAGCGATACCCGCGGTGGCGGCATTGTGCAGGTAGGCAAGTCCGCGCACGATATGCGGTCGATCCGCGAGAGCAGGCGTCGAATCGACGAGATACTGGCAGTACCTACGGACCTGCTCAGCAGGATGGAGCTGTAGCTCATCCCCATACGCCGTGATGCTTACCAGCTCGCCCGCCAGCAGCTCGGCTTGCGACCACTGCTTCAGCTCGATGAGCACATAGCTGGCTTCGCCGGTTCGCGGATGCCTGCCGCACAGGATGGCATCGACACGTTTAGGGCTGTGCGGGAGCTTGTGCTCCAGAAGTACCTCGACATGACCGAGCCCCGCCTCCGCGAGATCGGACAGGAACGTCGGCAGGCTCCGCATCCAGGAGCGCACCTCGCTCGTTCCAACCGACGAATCCAGCTGGTACGTGGCCTGCTCCGCAAGGAACCCGTGCAGCCTGTCGGCCTTGGCCTCGACAAGCAGGTCGGCGGCGCTCCGCCGGACAAGAGCCACTTCCTACCCCCACGAGGCACGCGTGATTCACGCGCGGGTGGGGGCAGCGACGAAGTGGCTACTTCGGTGCCCGTCGGGCCGCGATTTCGAGCACCCAGGTTAGTAGATGGGCCCCTCACCGGGACGGAGGGAATCGCAGTTCGTTGCGATCGATCTTGGCCTTGGCTACTTCGAGGATGTCCACACCGAGGACGTCTGCGAGCCGGATCAGGTAGATGGCGATATCAGCTACCTCGTCACGCACATCGGCGGCCAGCTCCGGGTTGTCCTGCCATTCGTCGGACTCCTCGGGGGTAAGCCACTGGAACAGGGCGTTGAGTTCGCCGACCTCGCCCGACAACGCCATGACGAGGTTCTTCGGCGTGTGGTACTGGTGCCAGTCCCGGGCGTCGGCGAACTCGCGGAGCCGCTGGCGGAGGTCGTCGAGGTTCATGGACGAGATCCTAGGTCTTGGTCGAAGAAGAGGCGCCACCACTCGTCGAGGACGGCGGCGGCTGCGCGGGTGGATCGAACGACCAGTTCGGGACGGCGAGCAGGAACTGGAGATCCAGCGCGCCGGGGCCAGGCGCGAGCACCAAGAGGCCAGTGCGTGAGACGAGAACGATGCCGAATACGGCCCGACACAACGTGCCCCAACGCCCAACACGGTGTGTCGGCACGCCCGACACGGCATGTCACAACGCCAGACGCGGCGTGCTGGAGCCCCCGGCACACGGGGTTGCCGGGGGCTCCAGGCGTCGAGGAGTCAGAAGGTCGAGGCGCGGTCGTAGACTTCCTGGGCCTCGTCCCCGAAGTACGGCCCGAACATGGTGCCGGGCCAGAAGACGTAGCCGAAGCTGTTCACCGAGTTCTGCAGGCCGGTGCCGGACTGCTCGTCGAAGTCGAGGAACCACGGTCCGCCGCTGGAACCACCGGTCATATCGCAGTCCATCCCCATGGCGTCGGAGAAGAACGGGTCGTTGAACGTGTCCCCGCTGCAGTGGATGAGCTCGCTGCCGTCATACGGATCCGCGGCCGGGTAGCCGAACGAGTACATGTGCTGGCCGCGCTCCTGGTTGAACGCGATGCCCTGGCCACCGACGACCTCGGTGAGGCTCTGGCCGTCCTGCTCGTGCACGACGGCGGCGCCGACGTCGTAGTTGATGTCCTCGGACTCGACCCATTCCTGCGTGGCCATGGTCGTCTCGGCAGGCCACTCACCGTGCGGGGCGTCCCCGTTGTCGTACCCGGGCACGAAGACCCAGTCGTCGTGCCACTCGCCGTCCATCCGCACGCAGTGCCCCGCGGTGATGACGGTGCTGTTGTTCTCGCTGGTCACCGCGTTGCCACTGCAGGAGGCATCCTGCCCGTCGTAGGTGAAGAACACGCGGCCCGCGGTGTCGGCCACCTCGCCGCCGCCCGTCCACGGCTCGCCCGAGCTGGAGCTGAGCAGTCCGCCGAGACCGGATCCCAGGTCGAGCCGCGGTGTGGCCGGGATCGACACCGGTTCGCCGCCGGTGAGCGAGCCGACGACCTCTCCGAGGCTGAGCACGTCCCTGCTCTCGGAAACCAGCTGGTCCATGGGCACGGCCCGGCGCATCCGCTCCGCGCTCCAGGATCCCGTGACCTCCTGCGCGGCCGAAACCGTGTCCGCCACGATGTTGACCACCGTGCCGTCCGCGTCGTCGGCGCCATAGCCGGACGCCGATGCCGGTGCCGCGAACGCGAACGTCGCCAGCGCACCGGACGCGAGCACGGCGACGACCCTCCGGGATACAAGCCTCATCGCTCACCTCGTCACTGGCCTGCGGCGATGCCGCGGGCCGCGTTGCAGGGTTCTCGTTACCGGGACCTTATGTACGGTGAACCCCATCTCCCTATGCTCATGAACCAATTGGCTCCGAACGGAGCAGCTCGTTGCTCCACCCGGTCTAGAACTAACGATGGAACCCGGCGCGGCGTTACTGTGCCCGCGCATAGAGCTACTCTGGAGAGTCGCTACACCGTCGACAGTGGCAGCGCGGTGGGGTGCACCGGATCCGGCAGCCGCGACTCCCCCATCAGGTAGCGATCCACCCAGTGTGCGGCCGACCGCCCCTCAGCGATGGCCCACACGATGAGCGAGGCCCCGCGGTGCGCGTCGCCACACACGAACACGCCTTCCGCGCCGGTGTGCCAGTCGGTCCCGCAGTGCACCGTCCCGCGCGGGGTGCGTTCCAGGCCGAGGTCGTCCAGCAGCCGCATCGGCTCCACCCCGTTGAACCCGATCGCCAGCAGCACCAGGTCGGCAGGTAGCCGGATCACCTCGTCGGTGGCCGGGAGCACCTCGCGGCGCCCGGTTTCCGGGTCGCGGCGCACCTCCACCTCGCGCAGCTCGATCTCGCGCACGTGCCCGTGCTCGTCCCCGTGGAACCGGCTGATCCCGACGCCGAACCTGCGTTCGCCCCCTTCCTGGTGGGCGGGATAGGTGCGCAGTATGTACGGCGACGTCGGCCACGGCGAGTGCTCCTCGTTACGCTCGTCGGGCGGGCGCGGGTACTGGTCGAGCTGGGTGACCGAGCGAGCGCCCTGGCGCGTGGCCGTGCCGTAGCAGTCCGCTCCGGTGTCGCCGCCGCCCACGATCACCACGTTCTTGTCCCGCGCGGTGATCGGGCTCGGGCCGTCGCCTTCGCACTCGTGGTTGGCAGGCACGAGGTGCTCCATGGCGAGGTGGATGCCGTCCAGCCCGCGCCCCGGGATGGTCGGGTCGTCGCGCCCGTCGAGCGCGCCCACGGCGAGTACGACGGCGTCGAATCGCGCGCGCAGTTCGGGCACATCGACGTCCACGCCGACCTCGCAGCCGGTGACGAACTCCGTGCCTTCCGCGCGCAACTGCTCGATCCTGCGGTCGATGCGGTGCTTCTCCATCTTGAACTCGGGGATGCCGTAGCGCAGCAGGCCACCGATCCGGTCGTCGCGCTCGAACACGGTGACGGCATGCCCGGCCCGGCTCAGCTGCTGCGCGGCGGCCAGGCCTGCGGGCCCCGAGCCCGCCACGGCGACCCGCTTACCCGTATGCGTGTCCGGCCGCAACGGCCGGATGTAACCACGTTCCCACGCGGTGTCCACAATGGTTTGTTCGATCCGCTTGATCGTGACGGGGCCGCCGACTTCCGTGGGTATCGCCAGCACGCACCCCGACTCGCACGGGGCGGGGCACAGCATGCCGGTGAACTCGGGAAAGTTGTTGGTCGCGTGCAGCCGCTCGCTGGCCTGCTCCCACTCGCCGCGGCGGACGAGGTCGTTCCACTCCGGGATGAGGTTGCCAAGCGGGCATCCCGCGCTCGCCGAGTGGCAGAACGGGATGCCGCAGTCCATGCACCGCGCCGCCTGGGTGGCGACCTCGGCGTTGCGCGTCGCGGGTTCGGGTTCGGCATAGACCTCCCGCCAGTCACGGACCCGCTCGGCGACGTCGCGCTTGGGCGCGTCGGCGCGGGCGTACCGCAGGAACCCGGTCGCGTCAGCCACGGGCCGCCTCCATGATCGCCTCGTCGACGTCGCGGCCCTGCTCGCGCGCCCGGCGCGCGGCCTCGAGCACCCGCTGGTAGTCGCGCGGCATCACCTTGGTGATGGCCGCCGAGCGGCGGGTCCAGTCGGCCAGTACCGCGGCGGCGACCGTGGAGCCCGTCAGGTCGCGGTGGCGCGTGATGATCTCCCGCAGCCACGTGAGATCCTCCGGCCCCGGTCGCTGCAGGTCGACCATCGCGGTGTTGACCTGCTCCGGGTCGAGATCGAGCACGTACCCCGCTCCCCCGGACATCCCCGCGGCGAGGTTGCACCCGCACGGGCCGAGCACCACAGCGCGCCCGCCGGTCATGTACTCGAAGGCGTGGTCCCCGACTCCCTCGGCGACCACGCTCGCCCCGGAGTTGCGCACGCAGAACCGCTCCCCGACCTGGCCCCGCAGGAACACCTCGCCACCGGTGGCGCCGTAGGCGATCACGTTGCCCGCGATCACGTGATCCTGCGCGCCCGAGCCGGTGAACCGCGTTCCCTCGGGTGGCCGGACGACGATCCGGCCACCGGACAGCCCCTTGGCGACGTAGTCGTTCGCGTCACCGACGAGGTCGAGCGTGACCCCGCAGGGCAGGAACGCCCCAAGGGACTGGCCCGCCGAGCCGGTGAGCGTCACGTGAATGGTGTCCTCGTCCAGGCCCGCTGCCCCGTACCGTCGTGTGATCTCCGCGCCGAGCAGTGTGCCGACCGTGCGGTTGACGTTGCGCACCGGCACGTCGAGCCGGACCGGGTGAGCGTCCTCCAGCGCCGCCTCGGACAGCTGGATCAGCGTGCGGTCCAGCGCGTGGTCCAGGCCGTGGTCCTGCTCGCGGGTCTTGTGCCGCGACCCGCCGTACGGCCCGAGGGTGGGGATCTCGAAGATCGGTGTCAGGTCGAGACCGTCTGCCTTCCAGTGCGACACCGCCTCGGCGGTGTCGAGCATCTCGGCGCGCCCGATCGCTTCGTCCAGGCTGCGCATGCCGAGTCCGGCCAGCGTCTCGCGCACCTCTTGAGCGACGAACCGGAAGAAGTTCACCACGTGCTCGGCCTGCCCCCGGTACCGGGCGCGCAGGTCAGGGTTCTGCGTAGCCACCCCCACCGGGCAGGTGTCCAGGTGGCACACCCGCATCATCACGCAGCCTTCCACCACAAGCGGAGCCGTCGCGAAGCCGTACTCCTCGGCACCGAGCAGGGCCGCCACCACGACGTCGCGCCCGGTCTTGAGCCCCCCGTCGACCTGCACGGTGATGCGGTCCCGCAGCCCGTTGAGCAGCAGCGTCTGCTGGGTCTCGGCCAGCCCGATCTCCCACGGGGTGCCCGCGTGCTTCAGCGAGGTCAGCGGAGCCGCGCCGGTCCCCCCGTCATGCCCGGAGATCAGCACGACATCGGCGTGCGCCTTGGACACACCCGCTGCGACGGTCCCCACGCCCAGCGAGCTGACCAGCTTCACGTGCACGCGAGCGAACTCGTTCGCGTTCTTCAGGTCGTGGATCAGCTGGGCCAGGTCCTCGATGGAGTAGATGTCGTGGTGCGGCGGCGGGGAGATCAGCCCCACGCCCGGTGTCGAGTGCCGCGTGCGGGCGATCCACGGGTACACCTTGTTCGGCGGGAGCTGGCCCCCTTCACCCGGCTTGGCCCCCTGCGCCATCTTGATCTGGATGTCGCTGCCGTTGACCAGGTACTCGCTTGTCACGCCGAAACGCCCGCTCGCCACCTGCTTGATCGCGCTGCGCCGCTCCGGGTCGTACAGGCGGTCGGCGTCCTCCCCGCCCTCACCGCAGTTGGAGCGCCCCCCGATGCGGTTCATCGCGATGGCCAGCGTCTCGTGCGACTCCGCCGAGATCGCACCGTAGGACATCCCTCCGGTACCGAACCGCCTGCAGATCGACTCGACCGGCTCGACCTCCTCCACCGGGATGGGCTCACGGTCGCTGCGCAGGCTGAACAGCCCGCGGAGCGTGCCGCCCTGCCGCTCGAGCCTGCGCACTTCCTCGGTGTAGGCGCGGTAGGCGCGTTCCCGCCCCGAGCTGCTCGCGTGCTGCAGCAGGAAGACCGTCTCCGGGGTGAACAGGTGCAGTTCCCCGTCCCGCCGGACGGTGTACTCCCCGCCGCTGTCGAGACCGCGGTGCGCCTGTGTGGCGGGGTCGTCGTGGTGGGCGCGCCGGTGGCGCGCGGCCACCTCGGCGGCGAGGACGTCGAACCCGACACCGCCCAGTACGGACCGGGTCCCGGTGAAGTGCTCGTCGAGCAAGCCCTGGTCCAGCCCGAAGGACTCGAAGACCTGGGCGGCGGTGTAGGCGCCCACCGTGGAGATCCCCATCTTGGACATCACCTTGCGCACGCCCTTGACCAGTGCCTCCATGTAGTTGCCGAGCGCGGTCCCGGTGTCCACCTCGGTGATCGCGCCCGAGGCCACGAGATCCTCGATCGACTCCAGCGCGAGGTACGGGTTCACCGCGGCGGCGCCGTAGCCGAGCAGCAGCGCGACATGATGCACCTCGCGGGCGTCGCCGGACTCGGCCACCAGCGCCACGCGCAGCCGCTCCTTGGTGCGGATCAGGTGATGGTGCACGGCCGAGACGAGCAACAGCGACGGGATCGGGGCCCGCGTGCCGGTCGACCCGCGGTCCGAGAGCACGAGGGTCCTGGCCCCGCCCGCGATGGCCTCGGATGCCTCGGCGCAGACGCCGGCCAGCGCCTCGGCCAGCGCCGCTCCCCCACCGTCGGGCTCGTACTGCCCGTACAGCACGCGGCAGGCGAATCCAGGCAGGTCACCGTCGTCGTTGATGTGCACGAGCTTGGCGAGCTCGTCGTTGTCGATCACCGGGTAGGGCAGCCGGATGTGCCTGCACGACACGGGGCCGGGGGCAAGCAGGTTCTGCTCCGGTCCCATGATGCGGGCCATCGACGTGACCAGCTCCTCCCGGATCGCGTCCAGCGGCGGGTTGGTGACCTGCGCGAAGTGCTGCACGAAGTAGTCGTAGAGCAACCTCGGCCGCTGCGACAGCACCGCCTGCGGGGTGTCCGTGCCCATCGACCCGACCGGTTCCGCCCCGCTGCTTGCCATGGGGGCGACCAGCATCTTCAGCTCCTCGGTCGTGTAGCCGAAGGTGAGCTGGCGCCGCAGCACCGACTCGTGGCTCGGTACCGCGTGCGGGCGCTGCGGGAGGTCGGCCAGGTGGAGCAGCCCCGCGTGCACCCACTCGCCGTAGGGATGCTGCGCGGCGAGCTCGCCCTTGACCTCGTCGTCGTCGATCAACCGTCCCGCGCCGGTATCGACCAGGAACATCCGGCCCGGGCGGACCCGCCCCTTGGCAACGACGTTCTCCGGGGCGATGTCCAGCACCCCGGACTCGCTGGCCAGCACCACCCGGTCGTCGGCGGTGCGCCACCAGCGCACCGGGCGCAGGCCGTTGCGGTCCAGTACCGACCCGACGACGGTGCCGTCGGTGAAGGTCACGCACGCCGGCCCGTCCCACGGCTCGGTGAGGCTGGAGTGGAAGCGGTAGAACGAGCGGCGAGCGGGGTCCATGCCCTCGTCGTTCTCCCACGCCTCGGGGATCATCATCAGCACCGCGTGCGGCAGGCTCCTGCCACCGAGGTGCAGTAGTTCGAGCACCTCGTCGAAGGAGGCCGAGTCGGAGCCCTCCTCCGAACAGATCGGGTAGAGCCGGGAGAGGTCACCGGGGATGAGGTCGGACTCCAGCAGCGCCTCCCGAGCGCGCATCCGGTTCCGGTTGCCGCGAATGGTGTTGATCTCTCCGTTGTGCGCCACGTACCGGTACGGGTGCGCCAGCGGCCAGGAGGGGAACGTGTTGGTGGAGAACCGGGAGTGCACCAGGGCGATCGCCGACGCGAAACGCGGGTCGGTGAGGTCACCGAAGAAGACCGGAAGCTGCGCGGGTGTGAGCATCCCCTTGTAGACAAGGGTTCGCGCGGACAGCGACGCGAAGTACGTGCCACAGCCTGCGGTCACGCTGTCGTGCTCGACGCGCTTACGCAGGCAGAACGCCATCCTGTCCAGCGCGATCCCGCTCGCGCACCGAGCATCGCCCGTCGGGTCGGCGGTCACGAACAGCATCGCGAGGTGCGGCATCACCGAGCGCGCGGTCGGCCCGATGCCCGCGCGGTCCGGCGCCACAGGCACGTCCCGCCAGCCGAGTACGGTGAGCCCCTCGTCGGCAGCCAGGTGCTCGGCAAGGGCGACAGCATCCGCGCGCAACCCGGGGTCGGCTGGCAGGAACGCGATACCGGCGGCATAGCGGTGGGCGCCCCGCCCATCGGGTTCCGGGAGCGCGAAACCGGTCGTGGCCCGCAGGAACGCGTCCGGCAGCTGGACCAGGATGCCCGCGCCGTCACCGCTGGCCGGCTCGGCGCCGGCCGCACCGCGATGGTCGAGGTTTCTCAGCGCGGACAACCCGTCGACGACGATCCCGTGATCGGCACGACCGGCGATGTCGGCGACCATCGCCACGCCGCACGAGTCCTGCTCGGCCGCCGGGTCGTAGAACCCCTGGCGGTCGGGTAGCGCGGAGAAGATCATCTGCCGACCTCCCTCGGCGAGGGTGCCATCGATGTACCGACAGCATGCGGTGACCAGCACGAACGCGCAAGGCCGCCGGTCGATGTACCCGCACCCACCGGGGAGTCGTGTCAGCCGTCCCGCCCTGCGGGATCGCCCGCACCGTCACCGTCCAGCGGCGCCCCGGAACGGGTCACGGCGAACAACCATCCGGCGAGCACGAGCAGCAACACCAGCTCACCGGCGAACAACGCGCGCTGCAACAGCCCGCCGACGGCGACGTTACCGATGGCCGAGACGAGCGGCCAGCCCGGCGCGATGTCCGGCAGCCGCGCTGTCAGGTAGGCAAGCGCGAGTGCCAATGTGGCGATCGCTGCCCGGCGCAGTGTGGTCGCGACGCCACGCGCCCGTACCGCACCGGACGGCTCACGCAGGGCCAGCAGTACCGCGAGGGGCAGCGTCACGAACAGCGACGCTCCGGCGACCTGGTGAATCACTCCGGACACCGACAGGATCCGCGGGTCGTCGTCGGTGGGGAACAACGCCACCAGCACCACCCCCGCGCACCAGCTGTTCATCAGCACGAGCGCCGCGGTGCGGCGCAGCGCGCCCGCTTTGAGCAGGGCCAGCGTCAGGGCCGCGCCGGCGAGCGCCATCTCCAGCAACGCGACCGTGAACCGTACGCGAGCGCCGTCGACGTATGCGTAGTAGCTGATGGCCTCGGCGACGGGATCGAGCTCGGCGGGGAACCGGAACGCGAGGTACAGGAGCGTCCCGGCGCCGTGGACCGAAGCGAAGATCACCACCGACGTCAGCAGGATCAGCCCGGTCGAACCGCTGAGCACCCAGCTCCGCTCCGGGACAGCCCGCTCGTGCCCGCTCGCTGCCCGATGCTGTCTACCCATGCTCTACCGCTCCCCCGAGCATCGGACACACGCCCACCCGTACGTGCACAACAACCCCTCCAGTACCGACCACCAGCCGCAGCGGCGGTGCGCAGCCGGGCGACGTTCCGGATCGCGCACGACATACGCGAGTACTCGCCCGACTGCCCGAGCCAGACTACCGCCGACCCCTGACAGGACGCGCGCGAATTACCCGGCCGCCACTCGTTCCGGCGACACATGAACTAGAACATGTTACAGTCCGTCGGTATGATGATCGATCGCTTCCGTGTCCAGGACCGTGCCGCCGTCGTCACGGGTGCCGGTAGGGGCATCGGCGCCGCGACGGCGGTCGCCCTCGCCGAGGCAGGCGCCGACGTCCTGATCGCCTCCCGCACCGAGTCCGACCTCACCGCCGTGGCCGAGCGCGTCGAGCAGGCAGGCCGCAAGGCACACGTGGTACCCACCGACCTGTCCGACCCCGAGGCAGCCGGAGCGCTGGCGAACGCCGCGCACGAGCGGTTCGGCAGGCTCGACATCGTGGTCAACAACGTCGGCGGCACCTACCCCAAACCGCTGCTGGAGACCGACACCGAGTTCCTCGAGGAGGCGTTCCGGTTCAACGTCTCCACCGCGCACGCGCTCACCCGCGCCGCCGTACCGGCCATGCTCGAGTCCGGCGGCGGCGGCGCGATCGTGAACATCTCCTCGGTCATGGGCCGCGTCAGCGGGCGCGGCTTCCTCGCCTACGGGACCGCGAAAGCCGCCCTGTCCCACTTCACCAGGATGGCCGCCTACGATCTGGCGCCCCGCATCCGGGTGAACGGCCTCGCGGTCGGTTCGGTAGCGACCTCGGCGCTGGACGTCGTGGCGCAGGACGACAACCTCCGCCAGCAGCTGGAGAACAACACCCCGCTGGAACGGATCGGCGACCCGGAGGAGGTGGCCGCCTCCGCGCTGTTCCTCGCCTCGGACGCGGGCAGCTACATCACGGGCAAGGTGCTCGAAGTCGACGGCGGGTTGCAACGTCCCAACCTCGATCTCGGGCTGCCCGATCTCTGAGCCGCACACCCACGGGTCCCACGACACCAAGGAGGCAGCATGAGCTATCGCGTCGTGCAGTGGAGCACGGGAAACGTCGGACGGAACACCATCGCGGGAATCGACGCTCATCCCGAGCTCGAGCTCGTCGGCGTGTGGGTCTCCGACCCCGCCAAGGACGGCAAGGACGCCGGTGACCTTGCGGGTCTGCCCCACTCGCTCGGGGTGTCAGCCAGCACGGACGCCGGGACCGTGCTCGGCACCGCGCCCGACTGCGTCGTCTACACCGCCATGGCCGACGACCGCATCTCCGAGGCCATCGAGGATCTCACCGGGTTCCTGCGCGCCGGCATCAACGTGGTCTCCAGCTGCCCGGTGTTCCTGCAGTACCCGGACGGTGTCGTCCCCGACGAGATGTCCCGCCCGATCCGCGAGGCCGCGGCCGAGGGCGGCGCGTCGTTGTGGGTCAACGGCGTCGACCCCGGCTTCGCCAACGACTGGCTGCCCCTTGCCCTGACGGGCGTGAGCGAGCGGATCGAGCAGGTCCGGTGCGCGGAGATCCTCGACTACAGCACCTACGACAACGGCACGGTGCTGTTCGACATCATGGGCTTCGGCAAGCCGCTCGACGACACACCCATGCTGCTGCAACCGGGTGTGCTGTCGATGGCATGGGGCAGCGTGGTGCGCCAGCTCGCGGCCGGGCTCGACGTCCGGCTCGACAGCGTCGACGAGACCTACGAGCGCCTACCGGCGCCGGAGACGTTCACCGTCGACTCGGGAACCATCGAGCAGGGCACCGCTGCCGCGCTACGTTTCGAGGTGCGCGGCTGGAGTGGCGGCGCACCCGTCTGCGTACTCGAGCACGTCACGCGGCTGCGCTCCGACCTCGGTCCGGACTGGCCGCAACCGGCAGGCGCAGGCTGCTACCGCGTGGAGGTCACCGGTGAACCGAACTACACGCTCGACCTCCAGCTGCTCGGCTCGGACGGCGACCACAACACGGCAGGCCTGAAGGCCACCGCCATGCGCCTGGTCAACGCCATCCCCGCGGTGGTGGGGGCGCAACCCGGCCTGCTCAGCGCGCTGGACCTACCGCTGATCCCCGGGCGCGGGCTCGTCCGTACCTGACGCAGCCTCCGGCTCCCCGGCAGGCTCGTCCGCGGGCGGGGAACCGTCCTGCCCCTCGCCGGCAGCGGTCCCACCCGCGGGGTCAGCGCCCGTCGTGCCTGCTTCCGCGTCCGCCGAGTCCTGTGCGGCTTGTGCCGGGGCTTCTGCCGGGGCTCCGGCGGGCGCGAGAAGCGCCGGGTCCTCCCGCGGGCCACGACCGCGGGCCACGATCATGTAGAGCACCGCGCCGAGGAAGACCGCCGTCGCGGTCCACACGTTGATCCGCACATCCAGCACCGGCCGCCACGCCTCGTCCACGCGCAGCAGCTCGATCCAGAACCGGCCCGCCGTGTAGCCGGCGACGTAGAGCGCGAACGCCCGGCCGTGCCCGAGGCGGAACCGCCGGTCCGCCCAGACCACGAGCACCGCGACACCCAGGCACCACAACAGCTCGTACAGGAACGTCGGGTGGACGACGGCCAGCGGCGTGGTGTCCACGGCTACACCGTCCACACCGGCCGGTCGCGACGGGTTGTCCGGGTCGACACGCTGGTAGATCTCCAGCCCCCACGGCAGCGAGGTCTCCTTGCCGTAGAGCTCCTGGTTGAAGTAGTTACCGAGCCTGCCGATACCCTGCGCGACGACGATGCCGGGAGCGACGGCATCCGCGACGGCCGGCAGCGGGATCCCGCGGCGGCGGCAGGCGATCCACGCGCCGACCGCGCCGAGCGCGATCGCGCCCCAGATGCCGAGCCCACCGTCCCAGATGCGCACCACGTCGAGCGGGTCGTTCCCCGCGCCGAAGTACCGCTGCCAGTCGGTCATCACGTGGTACAGGCGGCCACCGACCAACCCGAACGGCACAGCGAACACCGCGATGTCGGTGATCAGCCCACGCTCGCCACCGCGCGCGGCCCACCGCCGCTCGCCCCACAGGATGGCGATGATGATCCCGGCGATGATGCACAGCGCGTACGCGCGGATGGGGACCGGACCGATCTCCCATACCCCGCGAACAGGGCTGGGGATGTTCGTATGGAACAGCTGCGCAGCGTACGTCACGGCGTCACCGTAACCCGGACGGCCGGGCCTCCCCCGCCGAGGGGGCACGTACCCCGCCTGCCAGGTCGGCGGCCAGGTCCCGCACCGCGCGCGTCCCGCTGCCTGCCTGGCTCACGAAGGCGGAACCGACGATGACGGCGTCGGCGAACGACGCGACCTCGGCGGCCTGCTCGGCCGACCGGACGCCCAGCCCCACACCGATCGGCAGGCCGGTTACCTCGCGCGCCCTGCCGACCAGCTCGGCAGCACCGGCCCCGACCTGGTCCCGCGCCCCGGTCACGCCCATCACGGCCGTGGCGTAGAGGAATCCGGAGCTGGCCCTGGCCGCGCGCTCGATCCGCGCCTGCGAGGAGGACGGCGCGATCAGGAACGTCCGGCTGAGATCGTGCGCGGCCGAGGCGGTGAGCCACTCCTCGGCCTCATCCGGTATCAGGTCCGGAGTGATCAGCCCGTGGCCACCCGCGGCAGCAAGGTCCCTCGCGAACGCGTCGACACCGTAGCGGTGTACCGGGTTCCAGTAGGTCATGACCACCGCGTGCCCGCCGCGCGCGGCGACGGACTCCACGACCGTGAACACGTCACGAAGCCGGAACCCGTTACGCAGCGCGGTGCCGGCGGCCGCCTGGATGGTCGGGCCGTCCATCACCGGGTCCGAGTAGGGCACACCGACCTCGACGAGGTCCACGCCGCCGTCGATCATCGCGCCGAGCAGCTCCATCGAGCCCTCCAGCGTCGGGTAACCCGCTGGCAGGTAGCCGATCAGGCTTCCCCTGTGCTCGGATCGCGCCGCGGCGAACACCGCATCGAGGCCGCTCACGATCGCCCTCCCGTGTCGTGGTCATCCACGTAACCGAAGTACTTGGCCGCGGTGTCCATATCCTTGTCGCCCCGGCCGGAGAGGTTGACCACGATCAGCGATCCCGCACCGAGCTCCTGACCGAGTCGCAGCGCCCCGGCGAGGGCGTGCGCCGACTCGATGGCCGGGATGATGCCCTCGGTACGCGACAGCAGCTGGAACGCGTCCATGGCCTCGGCGTCGGTGGCGTAGCGGTACTCGGCTCGGCCGGTGTCCTTGAGCCAGGCGTGCTCGGGGCCGACCCCCGGGTAGTCGAGGCCGGCCGAGATCGAGTAAGCCTCGATCGTCTGCCCGTCGTCGTCCTGCAGCAAGTAGGACAGCGCGCCGTGCAACATCCCGGGTGAACCGCTCGTCAGCGTGGCGCCGTGCTCACCGGAGTCGATGCCGTGACCACCCGCCTCGACACCGACCAGCCGTACGTCGGGGTCGTCCCGGAACCCCTGGAAGATCCCGATCGCGTTGGAGCCACCTCCCACGCACGCGGCCACGGCGTCCGGCAACCGACCGGTCGCGTCCAGGATCTGCCGCCGCGCCTCCTCGCCGATCACGGCGTGGAAGTTGCGCACCATGACAGGGAACGGGTGCCCCCCGGCCACCGTGCCGAGCAGGTAGTGCGTGGTGTCCACGTTGGTGACCCAGTCGCGCAACGCCTCGTTGATCGCGTCCTTGAGGGTGCGCGACCCCGTGTTCACCGGTACGACCCCGGCACCGAGCAGCTGCATCCGCGCCACGTTGAGCGCCTGCCGCTCGGTGTCCACCTCCCCCATGTAGATCACGCAGTCGAGATCCAGCAACGCGCAGGCGGTCGCCGTCGCGACACCGTGCTGACCGGCCCCGGTCTCGGCGATCACCCGTGTCTTGCCCATCCGCTTGGTCAGCAGCGCCTGGCCGAGCACGTTATTGATCTTGTGGGAGCCGGTGTGGTTGAGGTCCTCGCGCTTGAGGAAGATCCGCGCCCCGCCCGCGTGTTCGGCGAACCTCGGTGCCTCGGTCAGCAGCGAGGGGCGGCCCGCGTAGTTGGTCAGCAGGTCGTCGAACTGCGCACCGAACTCCGGATCATGGCGCGCCTTGTCGTACTCCGCGGCCAGCTCGTCGAGTGCGCCGATCAGAGCCTCGGGCAGGAACCGCCCCCCGTACGGGCCGAAATGCCCCCGGTCCGTCGGGTCGTGCTGCTGACCGGTTCCGCCGCCCGCGGGTGCGCTCGCCCGCCCGGTGCCGCCGTCCCGCTCGGTCACCGGCTGGGCCTCGGGCATGCCGGATGGGATCCCGCCGTCACCAGTTGCACGAGTGCACCCTTCGGATCCTCGGCGGTGACCAGCCCTTCCCCCACGAGCACGGCATCCGCGCCGTGCCCGGCGTAGGTCATCAGGTCGCGCGGGCCGCGCACACCGGACTCGGCGATCTTGAGGACCTCGGCGGGCAGGCCGGGAGCCAACCTGCTGAACGCGTCCCGGTCCACATCGAGCGTGTGCAGGTTGCGCGCGTTGATGCCGATCACCTTGGCACCCGCCTCCAGCGCGCGGTCGGCCTCCTCGGCGTTGTGCACCTCGACGAGCGCGGTCATGCCGAGCGACTCCACCCGGTCGAGCAGTGCCGCCAGCGCGTTCTGCTCCAGCGCGGCCACGATCAGCAGCACCATGTCCGCACCGTGCAGGCGCGCCTCGTGCACCTGGTACGGGCTGACGATGAAGTCCTTGCGCAGCAGCGGAACGTCCACCGCGTCGCGCACGGCCGCCAGGTCCGACAGCGACCCACCGAACCGGCGCTGCTCGGTGAGAACGCTGATCACGCGCGCGCCCGCGTCCGCGTAGTCCGCGGCGAGCGCGGCGGGATCGGTGATCGCGGCGAGCTCGCCCTTCGACGGGCTGTTGCGCTTGACCTCGGCGATGACGCCGATACCTGGCTCGCGCAGTGCGACCATCGCGTCGCGGGGCTCGGCAACGTTGGCCGCCTTCTGCTTGAGCTCGTCGAACGGCAGCGCGGCCTCTCGCTCGGCGAGGTCCTGCCGCACGCCGGCGACGATGTCATCGAGAACGCTCACGGCACCTCATCCACGGAAAGTTGCACACGGCCCGGCCGTGCTGGCAACGCGACCTTCGTATCAGCGTCACTGCCGCTTGCACCACTGCTGATAGCTCACAAAAACTGTCCTTCCCGCCCTCAAGATGCTAACCCGCGCGCCCACACCGGCGGAGTGCGGGGTCGGGCGGCGTCATCGCGTGTCCCTGGTCGGATCGTCACCTGCGGAGAGGGCATCCCACAGCTCGGCGTCGGGGTCGGAAGCGGCGCTCCGCTCGGGCGCACGGGAGTACCGCGCCCCCATGGCAGGCATCCGGTCGGCGGCGACGGCACCGGCGAGGCCTGCCGTCGTGACCAGCAGACCACCCGCCAGTGCCAGGCCGTGCCCGGGCAACACGGTGGATAGCTCCAGTACCCCTGCCACACCGAGCGCGCAGGTGGCCAGCCCCGCCAGCACCAGCACGCCGCTGAGCACCCGGCGCGCCCAGCCGGACGTCGCGAGCACACCCGCGATACCGGCGAGCGCGAGGACCGCCAGCGGCAACAGCGCCGGAACCGCGTCGGCCCCCGTCTCGGCCTGCTCGACCATCGCCGCGGGCCCGTGGCCCGCTCGCTCCTCGCCCCACCGCTGCCGCGTGGACAGCCAGATCGCGCCCGACCCGAGTACGAGCCCCAGCACGACCAGCCAGAGCGTGCGCGCCGACCGTGCCGGACGCCGCCGGGAGTCGTTGCCTGCCTCAGGCACCGCCGCCTCCCCCCGCCGTATCGGCCACGGCAGGCCCGGCGGGCCCGGCGGGCTCGGCGGGCTCGCCCTCCCCGCCCTGCCCGTACGGCCGGGGCGGCGACATCGTCTCCGCGGCGGCCACCGCCGCCAGCACGGTGCGGGCCTTGTTCAGCGACTCGTTGTCCTCGTACTCCGGGCTGGAGTCGGCGACGACCCCTCCCCCTGCCTGCACGTACGCGACCCCGTCGCGCATCAGCGCGGTGCGGATCGCGATCGCGGTGTCCGCGTCACCGGCGAAGTCCAGGTAACCGACCACGCCGCCGTACAGGCCCCTGCGCGTCGGCTCCAGCTCATCGATCAGCTCCATGGCCCGCACCTTCGGGGCTCCGGTCAGCGTGCCTGCCGGGAAGCACGCGGCGACAGCGTCGGCGGCGGTCGCACCGGTATCCAACTCCCCGGTGACGGTGGAGACGATGTGCATCACGTGGCTGTAGCGCTCGATGGAGAAGGAGTCGACCACGTGCACCGTGCCCGGCTTGCACACCCGGCCGAGATCGTTGCGGCCGAGGTCGACGAGCATGAGGTGCTCCGCGCGCTCCTTGTCGTCGGCGAGCAGGTCCTTGGCCAGCATCGTGTCCTCGTCCGGGTCCTCGGCCCGCCAGCGGGTACCCGCGATCGGATGCGTCGTAGCGCGCCCGTCCCGGACCGTCACCAGCGACTCCGGGCTCGAACCGACGATGTCGAAGGCGATCTGGTCGCCGTTGGTGTCGAAACCGTCCAGCCGGAGCAGGTACATGTACGGGCTGGGGTTGGACGTGCGCAGCACCCGGTACACGTCCAGCGCGTCTGCCCCGGTGGCCATCTCGAAGCGCTGGGACGGCACGATCTGGAAGGCCTCCCCCGCGTGCACGGCCTCCACCGCCCTGCGGATGGCGTCGTGGTAGTCCTCGGGCGTGCGGCGGCGGCGGAACTGCGGCGCGGGCCGGTCGAAGGTGGCCGCGGTGGGCGGTGTCGGCTGGGCCAGCGCCGCGCTCATCTCGTCGAGCCGTGCGACCGAGTCGTCGTAGGCCGCGTCCACCCGCTCGGGCGAGGCATCCCAGTTCACCGCGTTCGCGATCAGGGTCACCGTGCCCTCGTGATGGTCGTACGCGGCCAGATCGGTGGCCAGCAGCATGATCAGTTCGGGGATGTGCAGGTCGTCGCGAGCGTGCTCGGGCAACCGTTCCAGCCACCGCACGGCGTCGTAGCCGATGTAGCCCACCATGCCCCCGGTCAGCGGCGGCATGTCCGGAAGCGGTTCGCTGTGCAGCTCCTCGACCGTCTCGCGCAACGCGCTCAGCGGGTCACCGCCCGACGGCAGGCCGACAGGGGGGTGACCCAGCCACGTCGCCTCGCCGTCGCGCACCGTCAACGCCGCCGGGCTACGCACCCCCACGAACGACCACCGGGACCAGGACTCACCGTGCTCGGCGGACTCGAACAGGAACGTTCCCGGCCGGTCGGCCGCGAGCTTGCGGTAGAGCCCGATCGGCGTCTCGGCGTCGGCAAGCACCGTGCGCACCACGGGGATGACCCTGCGCTCGCGCGCCAGCGCGCGGAACTCCTCCCTGCTCGGCCTGACCGAACCCAGGCCTGCCCTGCCGGAATGCACCATGCGCGCAATTGTGCCCGGCGGCACGCGACGCGTGACGGCCGGGACCGGCGCGGCGCGCGGCGGCCCAGCAGCCCGGATGCCGCGGCGTAGCCGGGCGGGTCACGGCCCGTCGTCGGTGAGCAGCAGGCGGTCGGCGCCGTCGAAGCAGGTGCGCTCGCCGGTGTGGCAGGCCGGACCGGTCTGCTCGACACGTACCAGGACCGTGTCGCCGTCGCAGTCGATACGCACCTCGCGGACCGCCTGGGTGTGCCCCGAGGTCTCTCCCTTGACCCACAGCTCGCCCCTGCTGCGCGAGTAGTACGTGGCTCGCCGGGTCACCAGGGTCCGGTGCAGCGCCTCGTCGTCCATCCAGGCCATCATGAGCACGTCCGAGGTGTGATGGTCCACGGTGACGGCGGCGACCAGACCGTCGGCGTTGCGCCTGAGCAGGGAACCGATCGCGGGGTCGAGTCCGGACGTAGTCACCTGACCTCGATTCGTTGTTCGCGCATGGCCTCTTTGACGTCACGCAGCGTCAGTTCCTTGAAGTGGAACACGCTCGCGGCCAGCACCGCGTCAGCGCCCGCGTGCACAGCCGGGGCGAAGTGCTCGGTCGCTCCCGCCCCGCCGCTGGCGATGACCGGTACACCCACCGCGGCGCGCACCGCGCGGATCAGCTCGACGTCGAACCCGCTCTTGGTGCCGTCGGCATCCATCGAGTTCAGCAGGATCTCCCCCACGCCGAGCGCCTCGCCGCGTTCGGCCCACTCGACGGCGTCGATACCGGTGCCTCGCCTGCCGCCGTGCGTGGTGACCTCGAACCCCGACGCGGTGGACTCGGATCCCTCCGGAACCCGGCGCGCGTCGACGGACAGCACGACGCACTGCGCGCCGAACCGCTCGGATGCCTCCCGCAGCAGCTCCGGCCTGGCGATCGCCGCCGTGTTGATGCTGACCTTGTCCGCCCCGGCGCGCAGCAGACGATCGACGTCGGAGATGCTTCGCACGCCGCCGCCCACGGTCAGCGGGATGAAGACCTGCTCGGCCGTTTGACGCACCACCTCGTAGGTCGTCTCCCTGTCGCCGGAGGACGCCGTCACGTCCAGGAACGTGAGCTCGTCGGCACCTTCGGCGTCGTACACGCGCGCCAGCTCGACCGGATCACCGGCGTCGCGCAGGTCGGTGAAGTTGACGCCTTTGACGACGCGACCTGCGTCGACATCGAGACACGGGATAACCCTGACCGCCACGGACATGCCCCCAGCTTACGGGGTGGGTGATCGCGGGCCGTGCTTGTGTCGGCCGCCAGGAGCCCGCATAGTTCAACACATGATGAATTATGCCGTGGAAGTCAGCGGGCTGCGCGTCGAACGCGGCGGGCGCGAGGTCGTGCGGGGCGTCGGCTTCGGGGTCGAGCCCGGCACGGTCACCGGGCTGCTCGGCCCGAGCGGGTGCGGCAAGAGCACCCTGATGCGATCCGTGGTCGGTGTGCAGATCATCCGCGCCGGCCGGGTCACGGTGCTCGGTCACGATGCCGGGGCCAAGGCCGTGCGCGGCAGGGTCGGTTACGCCACCCAGGACCCGGCGATCTACCCGGACCTGACGGTGGCCGAGGCGCTGCGGTACTTCGCCGCCATCGTGCGCGCCTCCACGTCCGATGTGTCCAGGGTCATCGGTGAGGTCGGTCTGCGCGATCACGCGGACTCCCTCATCGGCACGCTGTCCGGCGGCCAGCACAGCAGGGCCAATCTCGCCGTCGCGCTGCTCGGCAGACCCGAGGTCCTCGTCCTGGACGAGCCGACGGTCGGCCTCGACCCCGTGCTGCGGGACGAGCTGTGGGAACTGTTCACCCGGCTGGCCGCAGGCGGCACGACCCTTCTCGTGTCCAGTCACGTGATGGACGAGGCCGCCCGGTGTCACCGCCTGCTCCTGATGCGCGACGGCGCACTGCTCGCGTCCGACACCCCGGAACGCCTGCGCGAGCGTACCGGGGAGTCCGATCTCGAGCGTGCGTTCCTCCGCCTGATCCAGGAGGTCACGCCATGAACCCCGTGCTCACCCTCGCCACCGCGCGGCGCATCCTCACACAGCTGCGCCACGACCGGCGCACGGTGGCGATGCTGCTGCTCATGCCGTCGATCCTCATGGCGCTGCTGCGGTACGTCTTCAACTCCGAGGCGGCCTTCGACCGGTTCGCGCCCGCACTGCTCGGCATCTTCCCGTTCGTGATGATGTTCCTGGTCACCTCGATCACGACGCTGCGGGAACGCACCACGGCGACGCTCGAGCGGCTGATGGCGCTGCCGATGGGCAAGCTCGACCTGCTGACGGGCTACGCCGTGGCGTTCGGCGCCCTCGCGCTCGTCCAGGTATCGATCGTGACGGCGGTATCGCTCACCTGGCTGGGGCTGGACCTCGCGGGGCCGGTGTGGATGCTGTTCCTGATCGCCGTGCTCGACGCGGTACTCGGCATGGCTCTCGGCTTGTTCGTCAGCGCGTTCGCCAGGACGGAGTTCCAGGCCATCCAGTTCATGCCGGTCATCGTGATGCCGCAGTTCCTGCTGTGCGGGCTTTTCGTACCCCGCGACGAGATGGCTGTGCTGCTCAGGTGGCTGTCGAACGTGCTGCCGCTGTCCTACGCCGTCGACGCGATCACAGCGGTCACCAGGACGGCGACCGTGCAGGCGTCCCTGCTGCGCGACATCGGTGTCGTCGCCGGGTTCGTCCTGCTCGCGCTCGCACTCGGCGCCGCGACGCTGCGCAGGAGGACACCGTGAGTTCCGGTAAGTAGGGTGGGCCCATGCCGACCGACCAGGAACGACTCGGTGACGAGAAGTACGTGCAGCTGACCACCTACCGCAGGTCCGGCCGGGCCGTTCCCACCCCGGTGTGGGTCGCACGTCACGGTACCGAGCTCGCCGTCTGGGCCGAGCGCACCAGCGGGAAGGTCAAACGTATCCGCGCGGGCAGCAGGGTCGAGGTCACCGCGTGCGACGCGACAGGACGCAAGGTGCACGGCCGCACGGTTTCGGGGCGGGCACGGCTGCTCGACCAGGACGAGACCGACACGGTCCGGGGTCTGATCCGCGCCAAGTACGGCATCCTCGGCGCGCTGGGCATCTACGGCAGCATGCTGCGCGGCGGCAAGCAACGCACCATCGGTATCGCGATCACCCTCGACGGCGCCGAGCCCGGCGGTGACGAGCCCGGCCACCCGGCCGGCTCCCGGGAAGCCGAGGACACCTAACGGCTCAGCCGGGCGAGCCGAAGGCCTCCTCGGATACCTCATATGTACCCAAGGGGCCCTTCGGCTCGCCCCCTGGGCGGGTGTCGGCGGTCGGTGCGGGGTGCCAGGACGATCAGCGGACGGCGGCGAGCGCCTCGCGCAGCGTGAACGCGCCCGCGTACAGCGCCTTGCCCACGATCGCGCCTTCCACGCCGTCACCTTCGAGCCGCGCGAGGTTCGCCAGATCCTGCACGGTCGAGACCCCGCCGGAGGCGATCACCGCGGCGTCGGTGCGCGCCGTGATCTCCCGGAGCAGATCGAGGTTCGGGCCCCGCAGGGTGCCGTCCTTGCTCACGTCGGTGACCACGTACCGCTCGGCGCCGTCGGCGTCCAGCCGCTCGAGGGCCTCCCACAGGTCGCCGCCGTCGGTGGTCCAGCCGCGCGCGGACAACCGGTGCCCGGACTCGGTGATGCGCACGTCCAGACCGATCGCGACCCGGTCGCCGTGCCTGGCGATCACCTTGGTCGTCCAGTCCGGATCCTCCAGCGCCGCGGTACCCAGGTTCACCCGCCGCGCACCCGTGGCCAGCGCCGCCTCCAGCGAGGCGTCGTCGCGGATGCCCCCGGAGAGCTCGACCTGGACGTCCAGCTTGCCGACGACCTCGGCGAGCAGCTCCCGGTTCGACCCGCGCCCGAACGCGGCGTCGAGGTCGACCAGGTGGATCCATTCGGCGCCGTCGCGCTGCCAGGACAGCGCGGCCTCGAGCGGGCCGCCGTACCGCGTCTCGGTACCGGCCTCGCCCTGGACGAGCCGCACGGCCTGGCCGTCGGCGACATCGACTGCGGGAAGCAAGGTGAACGTCACGGCCCCAACTCTATAGAGCGCGCTCCGCACCCCCGGCAAGGTGGTCACCCTCGCCACCCCGGGTGTGAGCTGAATGACGCTTTCAGCGCACCGGATGGACCGAAAGCGTCCTTCATCGTTCCGTCACAGCGTGGTGAGCCAGTTACGCAGCACCTGTGCGCCCGCGTCGCCGGACTTCTCCGGGTGGAACTGGGTCGCGCACAGCGGCCCGTTCTCCACCGCGGCCACGAAGTCCTCGCCATGATGCGCCCAGGTGACCTTCGGGCCCGCGGAGGGAAGCTCGGAGTCGAGCTGCCAGCTCCGCGCGGCGTAGGAGTGTACGAAGTAGAACCGCGTGTCGGCGTCGAGCCCGGCGAACAGCACCGAGCCCTCCGGAGCGCGCACCGTGTTCCATCCCATATGCGGCAACACGTCCGCACGCAGCCTGTCCACCGTCCCCGGCCATTCCGCGAGGCCCTCGGCCTCGATGCCGTGCTCGATCCCGCGTTCGAACAGGATCTGCATGCCGACACAGATGCCGAGCACGGGGCGCGCGCCCGCCAGGCGCTTGCCGACCAGCTTGTCCCCGCCGACGCGCCGCACACCCTCGGCGCAGGCGGCGAAGGCGCCGACCCCCGGTACGACGAGCCCGTCGGCGGCCAGCGCGGCCTGCGGGTCGGCGGTGACCTCCACCTCCGCCCCGGCTCGTTGCACGGCGCGCTCGGCCGAGCGCAGGTTCCCTGAGCCGTAGTCCAGAATCACAACACGAGGCACCTGTTCAGCGTACTGCGTATCGTGCGCGCGGCCACGCGACGGGCACGAGCAGGATGGCCAGTGCCGCGAGCATCGCGAACGCCACGGGAAACCCCGTCAGCGTCACCACGGCGCCGACCACGGCGGCGCCGGCACCCTGCCCGGCGTCGAACGCGATGTTCCAGGCCACGCTGGCACGTGCGGCGGATACCCGCGCGAACATCACCACGAGGGCGTCGTTCTGGATCACACCGAAACCCGCACCGTAGACCGCCACGAAGCTCACCCCGAGCACCAGCGCCGCCGTTCCGCTCGCACCGGCCCCCACCGCGAGCCCCAGCAGCCCGGTCGACGTCGCGGCCAGGCCCGCGACCAGCAGCTTCCCGGTCGGCCTGGCGCTGTCACCCCAGATCCCGGCCAGCCACCTCCCGACAAGCGCGGTCGCCGACATCAGCAGCAGCGCAGCCGAACCCGCCAGCGGCGACTCGGTGAACACTATCGGCAGGAACGTCACCAGCGCGCCGAAGGCGACGGAGCCGGAGAGCATGACCAGCCACGGGCGCCACACGGCCCGTGCGGCGGGCACGGTGCCGCGACCGTCCTCCTCCGGGTGGGCCGTGGTCCGCGGTAGCAGGGCCAGCGGCACGATCCCCAGCAGCGGTAGGGCCGCCCCGGTGACGAACACGACAGCGAACCCGACGTTCTGCGCGAGCCAGGCTCCCGCCGGCAGCCCCACAAGCAGCGGCAGCCCCACGGCGAGCCCGAACACCCCCGACCCCTTGGCGAGCATGCCGCGCGGCAGCAGCTCCGCGATGAGCGCGCTGCCGCACACGGTGACGATGCCGAACCCGATCCCCCGCACGAACGACACCGCCAGCACCGGCTGCCAGTCGGTGAACAGCGTCAGCAGCGACGCCGGTGCGCCGAGCAGGACCGCTCCGGTGATCGCCATGGCGCGGTAGCCGAACCTGCGCACCAACGTGGACATCATCAGCTGGGCCAGCACGGTGCTGGTCATGAACACGCCGGTGACAGCGCCCGCGCTGAACTCGCCGGAGCCGTGCTCGACGACCCACAGCGGCACCACCGACACCAGCAACGCGAAGCCGAAGAACATGCCGCCTGCCGCGAGCAGCAGCAGCACGAACGGCCTGCTGCGCAACGGCGAGCGGACGACGTCGCGATCGGTCTGCTGAGGCGTGCCCACCTCACCGTTTGTACCCTGCCGAGCGCGACTCACGACCCCGCAGGGGTGGGAGCCGAATGTGACATCGGGCGCCTTCTACGGAACCGGTGTCACCTTGGGCTCCTTCCGGCCACCGGAAGCGGTGGGAGCCGAAGGTGACATTCGGTTCTTCTAGGGAGCCGAACGTGACATTCGGCTCCCACCCGGTCGCCGGTGCCGGCACGCCGCGGCGAGGCAACTTCGACTAAGCTCGAAGTCAGCGATAGTGTGGACGGGTGTCGAAACTCGCCAACACACTGACCATCGGGCAGGTAGCGGAGCGAAGCGGTGTCCCCACAACCGCGTTGCGGTTCTACGAGGACCGCGGCCTGATCACCTCGCAGCGCACCACGGGCAACCAGCGGCGCTTCCCGCGATCGATACTGCGCCGGATCGCGTTCATCCGCTCGGCTCAACGGATCGGGCTGAGCCTCGAGGAGATCAGCCAGGCACTGGCCACACTGCCACACGACCACGCACCCACCAAAGCGGACTGGGCGCGCCTGTCCAGCCAGTGGCGTCAGGAGCTGGACGCGCGCATCGACGCGCTGCAGCGCCTGCGGGACAACCTGACGGGGTGCATCGGGTGCGGCTGCCTGTCACTGAAGTCCTGCGCGCTGCAGAACCAGGACGACGAGATGGCGCGCTTCGGGCCAGGGGCACCGCGACTCAAACCCGCGACCGAAGGAGGGCGCTGACCGGGCAGCGAACGGCCCGCGGCGACGGTGTTCGCTCCCTCAGAGGGAGCTCCACCACACCACCGCGCCACCCGCCGCCAGTACCGCGCCCACCGCGAGCAACATCGCCATGGCTTTGGCGGTCTTCCACGTGGTGTACACGCCCCCGATGAGGAAACCGGCTACTGCCAGCAGGACAACGATGAACAGCTCCTGGGACAGGGTTCGTCACTCCTTCGACATCCGGCAGCCGGCACCGTCCCGGTGCCGGCTGGTACTGGCTGGTACGGACCCGCTACAGCGTGCCCTTGGTGGACGGGATGCCGCCCATGCGGGGGTCGGCCTCCGTCGCGTCGCGCATCGCGCGCGCGACCGCCTTGTACTGTGCCTCCGCCATGTGGTGCGGGTCCCGGCCGTGCAGGACCCGGACGTGCAGCGCGATCTCGGCGTGGAAGGCCAGCGACTCGAACACGTGCCTGGTGAGCACGAACGGGTAGTTACCGCCGATGGTGAAGTTCTCGAACCGCTCCGGCTCGCCGAGCTGCACGCAGTACGGCCGCCCCGATACGTCCACGGCAGCGTGCGCGAGCGTCTCGTCCATCGGGACCCAGGCATCGCCGAAACGCCGGATGCCGCTCTTGTCACCGAGCGCCTCGCGGACCGCCTTGCCGAGCACGATCGCGGTGTCCTCCACCGTGTGGTGCGCATCCACCTCCACGTCACCCTCGGCACGCACCCGCAGGTCGAGCGCGCCGTGCACGCCGAACGCGGTGAGCATATGGTCGTAGAACGCCACACCCGTGTCGACCTCGACGCTGCCCGTGCCGTCGAGGTCGACCTCGACGGCGATACGCGACTCCTTGGTGTCGCGCTCCACCTTACCGATCCGGCCCACTGGCGACCTCCTTGCTCGCTGCCAGGAACGCGTCGTTCTCCTCGGGCGTGCCGATGGTCACCCGCAGGTACCCGTCTATACCGACGTCCCTGATCAAGACACCGTTGTCCAAATAGGATGTCCACACTCGATGCGCGTCGGCGAACTGTCCGAACAGGACGAAGTTCGCGTCGCTCGGCACCACGTGGAAGCCCATCTCCGCGAGGGTGGCACTCACGCGTTTGCGTTCGCCGACGATGGTCGCCACCGACGCCAGCGTCCGCTGCCCGTGCTCCAGCGCCGCCCGCGCGGCGGCCTGCGTCAGCACCGAGAGGTGGTAGGGCAAGCGCACCAGCTGCAGCGCATCCACCATCGCGGGCGCCGCCGCGAGGTACCCGAGCCTGCCGCCGGCGAACGCGAACGCCTTGCTCATCGTCCGCGACACGATCAGCTTACCGGGGTACTCGTCGAGCAGCTCGATACTGCTCGGCTGCTCGGAGAACTCCGCGTAGGCCTCGTCGACGACCACGATCGCCGGCGCGGCGTCGAGCAGGGCACGCAGCTCGGCCAGCGAGGCCGACCCACCTGTCGGGTTGTTCGGGCTGGTCACGAACACCACATCGGGCCGGAGCCGCAGCACAGCGGCCACTGCGGCGTCGATATCCAGGGAGAAGTCCGCGCGGCGCTGCTCGGCGTGCCACTCCGTCCTGGTGCCCGCGGCGATGATCGGGTGCATCGAGTACGACGGCACGAAACCCAGCGCGCTGCGCCCCGGGCCCCCGAATGCCTGCAGCACCTGCTGCAGGACCTCGTTCGAGCCGTTGGCGGCCCAGACGTGCCCGGCCGTCAGCGCAGAGGACGTTACCGCGTTCAGGTACCCGGCGAGCTGCTCGCGCAGGGCCGTGGCATCCCGGTCCGGGTAGCGGTGCAGCTGACCGGCTGTGCGCTCCACCGCGGCTGCGACGTCCGCGCTGAGCTCGACCGGCGGCGGGTACGGGTTCTCGTTGGTGTTCAGCCGGACGGCGACATCCAGCTGCGGCGCGCCGTACGGCGTGCGGCCGCGCAGGTCCTCCCGCAGCGGGAGGTCGTCCAGGGTCACTTCGTCAGTGCTCATCTCGGTCCTTGGCTGCGCAGGGTCGTGCCCCACCAGCGTACGGCGTGGCAGGGCGCTCAGCTGCGCGGGGACATGCCGGGTACCCGCGCCAGGTCGGCGACCGCCGCAACGCACGCGTCGAGCTGCTCGGCGGTGACGAAGTAGTGCGGGGACGCCCGGACCACCGCGTCGAGCCCGCGTCTGGGCAGGTCCATCCTGCTGGAGGCCGCGGTGCTCACGGTGACCGTGACACCTCGTTCGGCGAGCCGGTCCCGCACACGTTCCGGATCGACCCCGGTCACGGTGAACGTCACGATCCCGCACGTGCGCTCACCCAGGTCGTGGACCCGCACCCCGGGTAGGTCGGCGAGCGCGTCCCGCAGGTGGGCCGCCCGCCAGGCAACGGAGGTGGCGACCTGCGCCACGCCCAGCTCGAGCAGGTACTCGGCGGCACGGATCAGCCCGAGACGCTCGGCGATACCGGTCTCCCACAGCTGCAACACCCGCGCGTCCGCCCGCAGCCGGTACGCGCGCTCGGCCACCCAGCTCGCCCCGGAGTGGTCGATCTGGCGTGGCGCGAGGTGGTCGAGCACGGACCGGCGGACCGCGAGGAACCCGGTGCCGCGCGGGCCGCGCAGCCACTTACGCCCGGTTCCGGTGAGCATGTCCACGCCGAGCTCGTCCATGCGCACCGGCAGCTGGCCGACGGACTGGCAGGCATCCAGCATGACGAGCGCGCCCGCCTCGTGCGCGGCTCGGGTGATCTCGCGCACCGGGTTGACCAGCCCACCCTGGGTGGGTACGTGCACGGCGGATACCAGCCGGACCCGTTCGTCGAGCCGGCCGCGCAGCGCAGCGACGTCGAGCTGGCCGGAGCCGTCCGACGGCACCACCTCCAGCCGGGTCCCGAATCGCTCGGCGTGGCGCAGCAACGCGACGGCGTTGGCGGCGTACTCGGACTCGCCGACCAGCACGCGGTCACCTTCCCGGAATGGGATCGCATCCAGCAGGCTCAGCCAGGAGCGGGTGGCGCTGTCCGTGAACGCCACCTCGTCCGGTGCGCAGCCGAGCAGCTCGGCGAACGTGCCGTACCCACCTTCGAGAGCGTCCTGCCGTTCGGCGGCGGCCCGGTACCCACCGACCTCGGACTCCCTGCGCAGGTGCTCGATCACGGTCGTCAGCACCGGCGCAGGCGGAAGCGACGAGCCCGCACTGTCCAGGAACACCTGCTCGCGGCATCCCGGGGTGTCGGAACGCACCGCGGCGAGATCGGCGATGCCCGGCCCGTCCGAGGCAGGCACGTCGTGTGACGCGGTCACGACCCGGCGACGTCCCCGGACCGGCCGCGCGCGGGGCCCAACCGTGCCAGCACGGCCTCACCGTGCGCGGGCAGGTCCTCCACGTCGGCGAGCGTGACCACGTGCCCGGCGACCTCCCGCAGCGCGTCGGCGCTGTAGTCGACCACGTGGATGCCACGCAGGAAGGTCTGTACGGACAGGCCCGCGGAGTGCCGCGCCGACCCGCCGGTCGGCAGGACGTGGTTGGAGCCCGCGCAGTAGTCCCCGAGCGACACGGGCGCGTACGGGCCGACGAAGATCGCTCCCGCGTTGCGTACCCGCGCGGCGACCTCGCGGGCGTTCGCCGTGTGGATCTCGAGGTGCTCGGCGGCATAGGCGTCGACCACCCGCACGCCGTCGTCGAGGCCCGCCACCAGCACGGTGCCCGACTGCCTGCCGCGCAGCGCCTCGGTGACGCGCTCGTGGTGTTTCGTCGCGGGCACCCGGCGCGCCAGTTCCGCGTCGACGGCATCGGCGAGCTGTACCGAGGGGGTCACGAGCACGCTCGCTGCCGCGGGGTCGTGCTCGGCCTGGCTGATCAGGTCACTGGCGACGTAGGCGGGGTCGGCGGTGTCGTCGGCGAGGATCGCGATCTCGGTGGTGCCCGCCTCGGAGTCGATGCCGATCACCCCGCGCAGCATGCGCTTGGCGGCCGTCAGGTACACGTTGCCGGGACCGGTGACCATGTCCACGGGGTCCAGGTCCGTGCCGTCGGTGTCGGTGCCGCCGTAGGCGAGCAGGGCCACCGCCTGGGCTCCCCCGACAGCCCATACCTCGTCCACCCCGAGCAGCGCGGCGGCCGCGAGGGTGGTGGGGTGCGGCTGCCCGCCGAACTCGGCCTGCGGTGGGGTGCACAGCACGACGGAGCTCACCCCGGCTTCCTGCGCGGGAACGACGTTCATGACCACGCTCGAGGGATAGGCGGCCAGCCCGCCCGGTGCGTACAGGCCCACCCGGCCAACGGGAACCCACCGCTCGGTGACCGTGCCGCCCTCGGCCACCCTCGTCGTCACGTCGGTGCGCCGCTGGTCGGCATGGACCGCCCTGGCGCGGGTGACGGACTCCTCGAGCGCGGCACGGACGGCCGGGTCCAGCTCGGCCAGCGCGCGGTCCAGCTCGCCCCGCGGAACCCGCACGGTGTCGGGCCGGACGGCGTCGAAGCGCGCGGTGTAGTCCAATGCGGCAGGCACGCCACGCTGGGCGACGTCGTCGACGAGCGGGCGCACGGCCCGCAGCGCGTCGTCGACGTTCACCTCCGCGCGCGGCAGGCATGCTCGCAGGGCGGCGCCCGAGGGGATGTCGGCACGCCAGTCGGTGCGTTCGAGCATGCCCCCACCTTAATCCGGGTTGGAGCCCGATGTGACGTTTGGTTCCCTAGAAGAACCGAACGTCACATCGGGCTCCAACTCCAGGGGCCGTACCAGCCAGCAGGAGGCGCGCATGCCACGCATCGCCCTGTGCCAGTTCACCGCGAGTGCCGATCCGGCGGCCAACCTCGAGCACGTGCGCACCGGTGTGTCCACGGCGCGGTCCGAGGGCGCCTCGATCGTGGTCTTCCCGGAGGCGACCATGGCACGCTTCGGCACACCGCTGGTGCCGCTGGCCGAACCCCTCGACGGGCCGTGGGCCGGTGAGGTAGCCGCCGCCGCCGAGGACGCGGGCGTCCTGGTCGTGGCAGGCATGTTCACCCCGGCCGACGAGGGCAGGGTGCGCAACACCCTGCTGGTCACCGGGCACGGGCACCACCTCGGCTACCACAAGATCCACCTCTACGACGCGTTCGGCTTCTCCGAGTCCCGCGTCGTCGCGCCCGGTGACGCGCTGGTCACGGTGGATACCGGCGACCTCAGGCTCGGTCTGACGACCTGTTACGACGTGCGCTTCCCCGCGCTGTTCCACGCGCTGGCCGAGAACGACGCCACCGCTATGGTCGTACCGGCCTCCTGGGGAGCGGGCGACGGCAAGCGCGAGCAGTGGGACGCGCTGCTGCGTGCGCGTGCCCTGGACGCGGGCTGCTGGGTGCTCGGCTGCGATCAGGCCGACCCGGCGGCCACCGGCGTGGAGGTATCGAGCAAGGCGCCGACCGGCATCGGCTACTCCGCGATCGTCGACCCGTTCGGCAGGCCGCACGCGCAGGCGGGCGCGGGCGCAGAGACGCTCATCGCCGACATCGACCCGGAGCGGGCGCACGCCTCGCGACGCGCGACCGGCGCGCTGGCCAACCGGGTCGACCTCGACTCACTCGAGGTCCAGACCAATGTCCAGCGCGGGTGAGGAGTGCGTCAGCGCCCCGACGGCCAGGTAGTCCACCCCGGTCTCGGCGTACGAGCGCGCCGCGGCCAGCCGCAGCCCACCCGACGCCTCCAGCAGCGTCCGGGGAGCGACGGTGTCCCTGCGCCGCACGGCCCCGGCGCACTGCGCGGTGTCGAAGTTGTCCAGCAGGACCTCGTCGGCACCCGCCTCGAGCGCCTCGTCGAGCTGGTCGAGATCATCGACCTCGACCTCGCAGGACAGCTCCGGGGCATGCCGGCGCACCGCGGCCAGCGCCGCCGTGACCGACCCGGCCGCGACGATGTGGTTGTCCTTGATCAGCACCGCGTCGCCGAGACCCATCCGGTGGTTGACCCCGCCGCCCGCACGCACGGCGTACTTCTCCAGCTCGCGCAGCCCGGGTAGCGTCTTGCGGGAGTCGCGCACCGCGCAGCCGTGACCACGCACCTCGGCTACCCATGCGGCCGTGGACGTCGCGACCCCGGACAGGTGACACAGCAGGTTCAGGGCGGTGCGTTCCGCGGTGAGCAGCCCGTGCACCGGCCCGCGTACGGCAAGCGCCTGCCTGCCCGCGCGCAGTGCCGTGCCGTCCCCGGTCCGTTCCAGTAGCTCGTAGTCCGCGCCGAGCACCGCGTCGAACACCGCGAGGGCGACGGCCCCGCCTGCGAGAACGCCGTCGGAGCGGACCCGCAGCCGGGCGGTGGCCCGGCTGCCCGCCGGCACCGTCGCCGCCGTCGTCGCGTCGGGACCGAGTCGCAGGTCCTCGTCCAGCGCGGTGCGCACCACGCGCCGCACCGTCTCCGGATCGAGCGAGCAGTCGCGCAGCAGCCGCGCCGTCGCCTCGCTGACCCACGCGGTCACGCCGCGTCCCGCAACGGCAACGGCGCGGTCAGCACGGGCTCGCCGGAGGGGTCGAGCCGGATGCGCTGGCTGTGCTGCCACCGCGCGTCGTCCCGGTCGCCGAAGTCCGCGCGGACGTGGCAGCCGCGCGACTCGGTGCGGTTGCCTGCCGCGACGAGCAGGGCTTTCGCGATCAGGGTCAGCGCGGCGTCCTCCACGTCCCTGTGGCCGTCCACGGCGCTCACGACGGACGCCGAAGCCACGGTCTCCCGCAGGGTGCTGAGCCCGCCGGCATCGCGGCCGATAGCCGCGTACCTGCTCATCGCGCGCTGCAGCACGTCCCGCTCGACGCGGCAGGCGGGCTCATCCCGGTCAACCGTGGAGTGCCGTGCCCGCGCCAGCAGGCCGGCGGCCAGGTCGGCGGCGACGGCCTCGGCCGCCCGCTCCCCGACGACCAGCCCTTCGAGCAGGCTGTTGGACGCCAGCCGGTTCGCCCCGTGCAGGCCCGTACGGGCGACCTCTCCTGCCGCATACAGGCCCCGCACGTCGGTACGCCCCTCGGGGGTGGCGAGGACACCGCCACAGGCGAAGTGGGCCGCCGGTGCGACGGGGATCGGGGCGCGCACCGGGTCGACCCCGGCACGCAGGCACGCCGCGTGCACCGTGGGGAACCTGCCCGCGAAGTCGGGTACCGCCGTGGCGTCCAGGTACACGTGGTCGTCGACGCCGTGCGGGGCCTGCGCCATCCGCCTGGTGATCGCGGCCGAGACGACATCACGCGGGGCGAGGTCGGCCTGCGGATGCACCCCCTGCATCACCCGGTCGCCTGCGGCGTCGATCAGCACCGCCCCCTCGCCCCGGACCGCCTCGGTGACCAGCGGGCAGCGCCCGCGCGCGCCCGGCACGTAGAGCACCGTGGGGTGGAACTGCACGAACTCCAGGTCCGCGGCCGTGGCGCCTGCCCGCAGCGCCAGCGCGAGCCCGTCGCCCGTGGCGATGTCCGGGTTGGACGTGGCCTGGTAGAGCTGGCCGAACCCGCCGGTGGCCAGCAGCACGGCAGGCGCTCGCAGCACCCCCCGGCTGCCGTGCGGGTCGAGCACCCGCAGTCCCCCGACCCCGCCGTGCGGGGCAGGCACGTCACCGACCGCGATGTGGTGTTCGAGCACGGGGATCCGGGCGCGCGTGACCTCCCCGGCCAGGGCACGCTCCACTTCGGCACCGGTGGCATCGCCACCCGCGTGAATCACCCGGAACGCCGAGTGACCACCCTCGCGCGTGCGGGCGAGCATGTCCCGGTGGCCGGTGCTCGTACCGGCGACGGGGTCGAAGGTGGCGCCACGAGCCATCAGGCGCCGCACGGCGGCCGCGCCACCGCCGATCACACTCCGTGCGGCCTCCGGGTCGCACAGCCCTCCCCCGGCCGCCACCGTGTCCGCGACGTGGCGCTCCGGGGAGTCCCCGCCCTCGCCGGGTCCCCCGTCGAGTACCGCTCCGTTTTCCCCCTCGCCGGGTCCCCCGTCGAGCACCGCTCCGTTTTCCCCCTCGCCGGGTCCCCCGTCGAGCACCACCGCGAGTCCGCCCTGGGCCCAGCGCGTGTTGCTTTCGGTGACCGTGCCCTTGGTGACCACCAGCGTGCGCAGCCCCAGCTCCCGCGCCCGCAGCGCCGCGGTCAGCCCGGCGATTCCACTGCCGACCACGATCAGGTCCGCGCTCGCGGACCATTCCGAGAAATCACTGGTTTTCGACTGTTGGTCGTCAACCAGTCGGTTCTCCGCGTTCATTCTCCGCCACCCGGTTGCCCGATCGAGACCATGCGGCGCACCGACTCGCGCGCGCTCTCCGCGACACCGGCGTCCACGTGCACCTCGTCGACGCCCTCCCGCAGGGCGCGTAGCAACGCCGCAGGCGTGATCATCTTCATGTAGCGGCAGGAAGCCCGGTCATTGACCGCCTGGAAGTCGATCTCGGGCGCGGCCTTGCGCAGCTGATGCAGCATGCCGACCTCCGTGGCCACCAGGACCTCCTCTGCCGAGGACTGCCGGGCCTGCTTGACCATGTCCCCCGTCGAGAGGATCTTGACCTGCTCGCTCGGCACGGCCCCGTCCCCTGCCAGGTACAGGGCCGAGGTCGCGCAGCCGCACTCCGGGTGGATGTACAGGTCGGCGTCGGGGTTGGCCGCCGCCCGCTGTGCGAGCTCCTGGCCGTTGATGCCCGCGTGCACGTGGCACTCGCCTGCCCAGACGTAGAGGTTCTCCCGGCCCGTCTCCCGCTTGACGTGCGCCCCGAGGAACTGATCTGGGCAGAACAGCACGTCGGTCTCGGCCGGTATGGAGCGGACCACCTCGACCGCGTTCGACGATGTGCAGCAGATGTCCGTCTCGGCCTTGACCTCCGCGGTCGTGTTCACGTACGACACGACGACCGCACCGGGATGTTCGGCCTTCCACGCCCGCAGTTGCTCGGCCGTGATGGACTCCGCCAGCGAGCAGCCGGCGCGGGCGTCCGGGATCAGCACCCGCTTGCCGGGGCTGAGGATCTTGGCCGTCTCGGCCATGAAATGCACGCCGCAGAACACGATGGTGCTCGCGGCCGACTCGGCGGCGATCCTGGACAACGCGAGCGAGTCACCGACGTGGTCGGCGACCTCCTGGACCTCGGGAACCTGGTAGTTGTGCGCGAGCAGCACGGCATCCCGCTCCGAGGCGAGGCGTCGCACCTCGTCGAACCAGGCGGCGTCGGCCTCGACTCCGCCGTAGGGAACGAGCTCCGCCGGGTTCTGCGCCAGCGTCTCCGTCATCGGTCTTCCTCCTAGCATCGCCGCGCACGACACTCGATCCGCGATTCCGGGTGCGCTCGCTTTACGCATCCAGGTTTTCGCTCTACGATCGAAAACGTGCGTAGCCATCTTAACACTGACACCCGGGTGACTCACGAGGTTCTGTGTGTAGTCCTACAGGTGCGGTCCGGCACGCTGCAGGCACTCCTCTGGCGGCGCGCGCTCGAGCCGCATCTCGGCCGCTGGTCGCTGCCCGGCGGCAGGCTACGCCACGACGAGGACGTCGAGACGTCCATCCGGCGCCAGCTCGCCGAGAAGGTCGACCTGCGCAAGCTCAAGCATGTCGAGCAGCTCGCCGTGTTCAGCACTCCGGACCGGGTCCCCGGTCCACGGGTGGTCGCGACGGCGTTCCTCGGCCTCGTCCCGAGCGATGTCGAGCCGACCGTTCCCGAGGACACCTCATGGCACACGGTGGAGCAGCTACCCCGCACCGCGTTCGACCACGGTTCCATCACGTTGCGCGCCCGTGAGCGGCTGCGCTCCAAGCTCAGCTACACCAATATCGGCTTCGCGCTGGCGCCGGACCTCTTCACCATCTCGGCCCTGCGGGACCTGTACTCCGCCGCACTCGGTTACCGGGTATCGGCGACGAACCTGCAGCGCGTACTGACCAGGCGGGGAGCGCTCGCGACCACGGGGGAGACCGTTCCGCCGGGCCGCTCCGGCGGTCGCCCCGCAGCGCTGTTCACATTCGCCGAGCACGGCATGCAGGTCACCGACCCTTTCGCGGCATTTCGCCCGCCGAGCACGCGCTGACTCCCGTTACCCGGGTGCGCCCGCAGGCGCGCGCCTGTCAGGGCGCGGTGCCTACCCGGATTCGCCGCCGCGGCCCTGCTCGTCGCCCTCGTCGGGATCGCTGCCGCGGGCACCCATCTTGTGCCACACCTTGCCAGCGACGTCGGTGACGGCCTCGCCGACACCGGTCAATACCTTCGACAGCGGGTCCGCCGACGTCGTCACGGCATCCTTGTAGGAGCGTGCCGCCGACGCAACGTCCTCGCTCCAGGCCGTGTGTGGCCGTTCGGCGTCCCGCCGCGGGTAGTCTCCGGCGAGGACGGCCTGGTACTCCGGCGACGACGCCCACTTCTGCAGCTCATCGGCCCGTACCACGGCGAGCGGGTGCGAGAGGTACTCGATACCGCGCAGCTTGTGAATGCTGTCCCGCAGGTCCTCCACGCCCTCGTACTCGGCTGCCTGCTCCAGGAAGGCGGAGACGTCCACCTGCTCGATATCGACTCCGCCGGCGAGCATGACGTGTACGCGCAACGCCGCGGGCGGGTCCTGCCCGCACAGCAACCCCGCCCGGTCGCAGGACAGCTCTGCCTTGCGGTACCACTCCGACAGCGCGGCGACGACCGCGCGCAGCGCGAGCGCGCTCACCGGCATCCATCCCAGGGCGCTCTGCATGCCGAGCAGGCGGTACAGCAGGGTGCGGTAGACCGCGTGACCGGACAGCACGTGCCCCATCTCGTGACCGACGACGAAGCGCAGCCCCGGAACGTCCAGCCGCTCGACGAGGTCCGTGGTGAGCACGATGAAGGGTTCGTCCATACCCAGGGTGTAGGCGGCTGCCTCACTGGACCGCGCGACGAACATCCTCGGCGCGGGGTGGACGTCGAGCGTGTCCGCGCACTCGCGGCGTATCCGGTCGAGCTCGGGGTACTGCGTGGGCCCGACCCGGATCATCGACGACAGCGCCATCATGCGCTCGCCACGCTCGGCGAAGAGTCCCGAGATCGTCTTGACCACCTCGGCGAAGCCGGGCACCGAGCGCAGCACGCCGAGCGCTCCCCTGTCGACGGGATGCTCATAGGCTCGTGGGCTGATCCCCGGGAAGCGCACTCGCCCGGCCGGCCCGTCCGCCTCCTCGTTCGACACAGGCGCTCCTCCATTCGGGTCCGCATCCAGGCTACGCCCGGCTACCGCCCCGTACGAACCGGTGAACGGTCAGCCCAGCCGCCTGCCAAGATCGTCGGTACCGTTCCACGCGGCCAGCAGCCCGTAGGTCAGCGCGGTGGCGAACGGCTGTGCCACCAGCACCAGCGGGGTACCCGGCTGGGGCGCCCGGGTCACCACGTCACCGACCTCCGGAGCGCCGGTCACCTCGTACATGCCCGCCACGAACATCTCGCCCATCAGGCCGGCCAACCATGCCGCGAGCAGCGAGCCGCACACCGCGGCGATCATCGCCACCGGACCCCGCCGCTCCCGCAGCATCCACACCAGCGCCCCGACGATCACGCCCGCGGCGATGCACAGCAGCGCGAAGATCACCAGCGCGTCGAACTGGTGCCAGCTCTCCAGCTCCGGGGCGACGAGGCTGCCGTCCGAGAGCACCCGCACCCGCTGCGGGGGTGCCAGCTGGGCCCAGATCCAGCCCACCGGGATGCCGATCAGACCGACGGTGGACAGCACGGACAGCGCGGGCAGCAGGTCCGCCTTAACGACGACCTTCGGGTGCTGCCTGCGCAGCACCTCGCGCACGCCGAACCGCGCGGCATCGCGGGATTCGGTACGTACCGAGCCCTCGCCGTCGACCTGCGAACTAGGCACTCACGACCTCCCGCGTACAGCTGAAGAACCCCCGGCACGGGACACTACCGGTCGCCTCACACCTGGTGGGAACGGCTGGTCGTTTCCCCGTGTCTGCTGCACCGCGCCGTCCAGCCGCTCGGCGTGACCTGCACGGTCATCCGCCGCGCGCACTGCGCGCAGAACCGGGGAGGTTCCAGTGAGGTCCGGGCGTTGCGGCATGCGGCCGCGTCGCACTGCTCCACGGTTCTGCCGCAGTGCACGCAGTAGAGCTCGTCCACATCACGCTCCTGCCGTGTTGTCGTGTTCACCGGTAGCGCCTGCCCCGGCCCCGCGGGCCGGGGCAGCGACGGTCACAGGGTGTCGGACAGCGCCTTGATGGGCATGCTGAGGTCCTCCAGCATCGAGAGGTCCCGCTCGGCAGGCCGCCCCAGGTTGGTGAGGTAGTTGCCCACGATGATCGCGTTGATCCCCCCGAGCATGCCCTGCTCGGCGCCGAGGTCACCCAGCGTGAGCTCGCGGCCGCCCGCGAACCGCAGCATCGTCCGCGGCATGGCCAGCCGGTACGCCGCGACGATGCGCAGCGCGTCCGGGCCCTCGATGGTCTCGTAGTGCTCGTACGGGGTGCCGGCCTGCGGGACGAGGAAGTTCATGGGCACCTCGTGCGGGCCCAGCTCGGCCAGCTGGACGGCGAACTCCGCACGCTGCTCGTCGGTCTCGCCCATCCCGACGATCCCGCCGCAGCACACCTCCATACCGGCCTCGCGCACCATGCGCAGCGTCTCCCAGCGCTCCTCCCAGGTGTGCGTGGTGACCACCTCGGGGAAGTGCGAGCGGGCCGTCTCCAGGTTGTGGTTGTAGCGGTGTACCCCCATCTCCACGAGCTCGTCGACCTGCTCCTGCGTGAGCATGCCCAGTGAGCAGGCGATGTTGATGTCGTTGCCGGACTCGCGGATCGCGTTGATCCCGTCCCGCACCTGCGACATCAGGCGCTTGTCCGGGCCACGGACGGCGGCGACGATGCAGAACTCCGTCGCGCCGGTCTCCGCGGTCTCCTTCGCCGCCTGGACCATCCCCGGGATGTCCAGCCACGCGGCACGCACCGGAGTGGGGAACAGTCCGGACTGGGAGCAGAAGTGGCAGTCCTCGGGGCACCCACCGGTCTTCACGCTGACGATGCCCTCGACCTCGACCTCAGGGCCGCACCACCGCATACGGACATCGTGCGCCAGCGCGAGCAGATCCTGTAGCCGGTCCCCACCAAGCCGCAGCACCTGCAGCACCTGGTCCTGGGTCAACCCCACGCCACGCTCGAGCACCTGCTCGCGAGCGACGGCGAGCACATCCTGCTCACCCACGGTCGATTCGGACTGTTGCGTTGCTGCGGTCACACGTTCTCCTAACCTCGGCTGCGTGCACGCCCGCGGGAATCGTACTCCGGCAGCGCACTCCGTCCGAACGTCGCCACCGGCCGCATCGGTACGCTACTGCCCCACGGCCCGGTACACAGCGAGCAACATCACGTTCGACCGGCCGACTTCGCGGTGAACTGCTCGGGATCGAACTTCCCGCCCAACCACGGGGACAACCCCCGGCGGGCACCCTCGATGAACGCGGACGGTTCCGCCTCGCCGAGCCCGTCGTCGAGCGCCCCGAGCAACGGGGCGGCAGCCGCGACCGGCAGGTCGTGCAGGTTGCACAGCTCGGCCGTTCCGGGGTCACGCGGCCAGGTGCCGATGATCACACCGGCGACGTGCAAGCCGCGCCGGTCGGCGACCTCGGCGGTCATCGCCGTCGCGTTCAACGTGCCGAGGCCGGCGCGTGCCACGACGACGACGGGAGCCCCGAGTGCCCATGCCACGTCCGCCAGCGTGCCGCCTGCCGGGTCGAACCGCACGAGCAGGCCGCCTGCCCCCTCGACGAGGACGTAGTCGTGTGTCTCGTCGAGCCGCGCAGCGGCCTCCGCGGCCTCGCCTGGCGTGACCGGCGGGAGGCCGCTACGCAGCGCCGCGGTCTCCGGGGCGAGCGGTTCCGGGAAACGCCGGATCTCGTGTGTGGTCACCGCACCGGCGTACCGGCGTACGACGTCGAGATCCGCGTCCTCGTGCTCACCGACCCCGGTCTGCGCGGCCTTGACGACCGCGACGCGATGACCGTTCGCGCGTAACAGCGCGGCGGCGGCCGCGGTGACCACCGTCTTGCCGACACCGGTATCCGTCCCGGTCATGACCAGCACGCTCACGAGCCAACACTGTAGTGCCTCGCAACTCGACGCCGATCACGAGGCGTCGCTCGGCCCGGCTTGTCGCCGCGCGCCCGGTCACGCCTCGCGCGCGACGGCCACCATGGCGTCGGTGATCGCGGCGATGTCGGCGTCGGTGGTGATGTACGGCGGCATCGCGTACACCATGTTCCGGAACGGGCGTAGCCACACGCCCCGCTCGGTGGCGACCCGGGTGGCTACGGCCATGTCCACCGGCCTGTCCAGCTCGATCACGCCGATCGCGCCGAGCGAGCGCACGTCGCGCACGCCCGCGACGTCGGCCGCCTGCCACAGTCCCGACCGCAGGCCCGCCCCGATCCGCGCGACGGCGGAGCTGAAGTCCATGTCGTGCAGCAGCTGGATCGAGGCGTTCGCCACGGCCGAGGCCAGCGGGTTGCCCATGAACGTCGGGCCGTGCGCGAGTACCGGCAGCTCTCCCCTGGAGATCCCGTCGGCGACCCGCGGGGTGCACAATGTCGCGGCCATCGTGAGGTACCCGGCGGTGAGCGCCTTACCCAGGCACAGCACGTCGGGGCTGACCCCGGCATGGTCGGCGGCGAACAGCGCGCCGGTACGCCCGAAGCCGGTGGCGATCTCGTCGAAGACCAGCAGGACGTCATTGGCTCGGGTGGCCTCCCGCAGGACGCGCAGGTACTCCGGGTGATGGAAGCGCATCCCCCCTGCGCCCTGCACGACCGGTTCCACGACCACGGCCGCGAGCTCGTCGGCGTGCTCGGCGATCGACTCGGCGAGCACGCGCGAGTAGGACTCGTCCGGGCCGGTCTCGTAGTCGGCAGGCGGTGCGGGCACGAAGACCTGCTCGGGCAGCACCCCGCGCCACAGCGAGTGCATCCCCCCTTCCGGGTCGCACACGCTCATGGGGTGGAACGTGTCCCCGTGGTAGCCGCTGCGCCAGGTCAGCATCTTCTGCTTACCGGGCTTGCCCACCGACCGCCAGTACTGCAGGCACATCTTGAGCGCGACCTCCACCGACACCGATCCGGAGTCGCACAGGAACACGTGCTGCAGGTCCTCCGGCGTGAGGTCCACGAGGTTCGAGGCCAGCGTGATCGCCGGTTCGTGGGTGAGCCCGCCGAACATGACGTGGCTCATCCGGCCGACCTGGTCGTGCACCGCCTGGTCCAGCACCGGGTGACGGTAACCGTGGATCGCCGCCCACCAGGAAGACATGCCGTCGATGAGCGCGCGCCCGTCGTCGAGGTGGAGGCGCACTCCCTCGGCCGAGGACACGAGCAGCGGGTCGACCGTGCCCGGCATCGGGCCGTAGGGATGCCACACGTGCTGGGCATCCAGCGCAAGCAATGTCTCGCTGTTCATGGTGTGTAGCCTATGAGGCGCCGGGAACGGCGCGTGCGCGCCGGGCACGCCGTGTCGCGTGCCGTGCCCGGCGACCAGCAGGAACGGCCCCGCGACTGCCGCGTGGAGGGATCACGTCGTGCCCGAGTACCTACCCACCGTCCTCGTCTTCGCGGCACTGATCGCCGCGGGGTGGACGCTGATCGGCCTGCTGCGCGATCGCGGGCCGGACAGGATACTGCTCGGCGCGCTGGCACTGATCGAAGTGGGCCTGCTCGCGCAGGCCGTGCTCGGCATCGCCGGTCTCGCGGGCGCCGAACGCGAGGTGGCGAGCGTGACGTTCGTCGGTTACCTGCTCGGTATCCTGCTCGTCCTGCCGATCGCCGCGGCTTGGGCGCTGGCCGAGCGAAGCAGGTGGGGCAACGCGGTACTGCTGGTCGGCTGCCTGGCCATCCCGGTCATGATCGTGCGCCTGCAACAGGTCTGGGACGGTCAGGGTGTCTGACGGCGCCCGAGGGGCCGGCCCGCGTGCACCGGCCGGAGCGCTGCGCCACGGTCCGGGACGCGCGCTCATCGCCGTCTACGCCCTGTTCGCCCTCTCAGCCACCGCGCGATCGGGCGTGCAGCTCGCGACGCGGTTCGACGAGGCCCCGGTGCCCTACCTGCTGTCCGCGTTCGCGGCGCTGATGTATGCCCTGGCGACGGTGGCCCTGGCGCGCGGCAGCGAGTCCTCCCGTGTGCTGGCCACCGTCATCTGCCTCGTCGAGCTCCTCGGGGTTGTCGTGGTGGGCACGATCAGCATGCTGACACCTGAGGCGTTCCCGGAAGCCACCGTGTGGTCCGGGTTCGGCAGCGGGTACGGCTACGTCCCGCTGCTGCTGCCCGTGCTGGGGCTGGTGTGGCTACGCATGGCCGGTCGCGGAGCGCGCGGCGCCGCGCAGGACCGGCGGGCGCGGTAACGGCTCCGCTCGCCGGGGTGGCGACCGGCTGTCAGCTCCGCTGTCCAGCCGGAGCCTGGCCGAGCAGCTCGGACAGCCTGCCCGCGATCCGGTCCCACCGCCAGTGCTGGTGCACCCACTGCCTGCCCGTCCGGCCCATCGTCCTGGCCCGCAACGGGTCGCCGAGCACGCTCGCCAGCGTGTCGACAAGCTGGTGCCTGTCGCCCCCCGCCACGACGTGCCCGGTCACCTCGTCCTGCACGGTCTCCGGCGCACCCCCGGAACGGCCGGCTACCACAGGAAGGCCGCTCGCCGAGGCCTCCAGATAGACGATCCCGAGGCCCTCCACATCGAGCCCGCCCGCGCGCGTACGGGCGGGCATCGCGAAGACGTCACCCGCCGCGTAGTACGCCGGTAGCTCGCCCCACGACACGCCGCCTGCCAGCACCACGTGCTCGGCGACCCCGAGCTGCTCGGCGAGCGCTCGGATGCGGTCGCGGTAGCGACCGTCCCCGACCAGAAGCAGAGCCGCGCCCGGCACGCGCTTGCGCAGTTCCGGCAGCACGCGCACCAGCATGTCCTGGCCCTTGCGCGGGACCAGCCGGGACACGCAGAGCACCGTCGGCCGGTCATCGAGGCCGTGCCGCCTGCGAACGACCTCGCGGGCCGCGGGGTCCGGCCGGAACCGTTCGGTGTCCACACCCGACGGGAGATGCTCGAGCCCGGCGAGCGGTCCGAACGCGCTCGCGACCCGCCGCCGGGTGTACGCGCTGACATAGGTGACGACGTCGGTCGTATCGCCGATCCGTCGCAGCGCCGACCTCGCGGCCGGCATCATCGACCAGCCCACCTCGTGACCGTGCGTACTGGCAACGACCCGTCCGGCGCCTGCGCGCCGCATCGCGGGTGCCAGCAGGGCCAGTGGGGCGGCCGCACCGAACCACACCGTCTCGGCCCCGTGCGCGCGTACCAGCTCGGCCGCCCTGCGCCGGACGTCGGCCGTTGGCAGCATCAGCGTCCCCGGGTGCCGGACCACCTCGAAGGGCTGCCGCGCGTCGAACGCGCTGTGCGAGCCGGTCCGCCGCGCATCCGGACCGTCCCACGACGGCGCGTACACCATCAGGCTCTCGGCTGGCAGGTGACCGGCCAGGCTGTGCAGGTAGGCCTGTATCCCACCGGGACGCGGCGGGAAGTCGTTGGTGACAAGCAGGGTTGGGCGCACGCGCCGAGGCTACCGTGACACGCCAGCGCGCGTCGCGTCATGCGGGTGTGGGGCGAGCCGAAGGGGTCCTCGGGTACCACATATGTACCGGAGGAGTCCTTCGGCTCGCCCCACCCGATCGTTACGCGACGCGGCGGGCACCGCTGAAGTCGTCCTCCATCATCTTCTGCACCTTGACGACGTCGCCCTCCTGCGGAGCGTGCACCATCTTGCCGTCGCCGATGTAGATGCCCACGTGCGAGACCGGGTTGTAGAAGAACACCAGATCACCCGGCTCCAGCTGGTCCCGCGGGATCGGCTGGCCGTGCTGGGACTGCGATCGGCTGGAACGCGGGATGCTCACGCCTGCCTGGTTGTAGGCCCAGGAGGTCAGGCCGGAACAGTCGAAGGTGTCCGGGCCCTGCGCACCCCATTCGTACGGGCTGCCACGCTTGGACATGGCCGCGTCCACGGCCTGTTGCGCCGCCGGGCCCGGCGCGACGATCTCCGACGGTGCGTCGGCGGCGTCGGAGGTATGCATGTCCTGGTCGGCATCGGACAGCAGGCCCGCTGCCTCCTCGACGCTCGCGATCTTCTCCTCGAGCGCCTTCTGGCGGGCCTCGATGTCCGTGACGAGCTGCTGCGCCGCCTCCTGTGCCTGTTCGGCCCGCGTCTTGGCGTCGTCGGCGTCACGCTGGGCCTCGCTGGCCTCCTCGACCGCAGCCGAGAGTTTCTCCACCGCCTTGTTCTGGTCGGCGGCGAGCACGTCGAGCGCAGCCGACCGGTCGAGGTAGTCGCGCGTGGAGTTACCCGTCAGCAGCGCCGACATCTGGGAGAGCTCGGCACCACCGGTGTAGGAGGCGCTGGCGAACTTGTCGACGATCTTCCGGTGCTCACGCTGCTCGGCGAGCGCCGCCTGCTTGGCGTCCTCGGCCTCGGCGAGGTCGGCCTCGGCCTGCTCCAACTCGCTTTCGGCCTTGGCCAGCTCGTCCTGCGCCTGGAGATGCTCCTCGTTGAGCTTCTCGGCCTCGGCGACGAGCTCGCGGTACTCCCGGAGCTCCTCCGAGGCGTTCGGGGGAAGTGGGTCGGGGTCTGCGGCGGCGGGCGCGTGGACTCCGAACACAGCGATGACTGCTGTAGCGGCGATCGCGCCGGACACCACTCGCTTCACATGTTGCGACTTCACGCCGCGCACATCTCCTTTGCCTTCGGTCGCCTGTCCGGGGCTGGACAGCGGAGAGGTCGGGGGCCCTCTCCTCGCACCGCGCGCGATGCGGAGGTACCGCATCGTCACCGCACGGCGCGTCGTACCGCGACACGGTCGGCAACACGTATGCCAGTCGGTGTCTGAACCTGCAGACTGCGGGTGTTCCAGCAGCCTCGCGGCAGCCCCGGAAACAGCTCCCCGACCAGCTGCCTCAGCGACAACCCCACAGCGCCGCCTCCTGTCGTATGGCGACTGCCTTCCGTGAGGTCTCGGCTAGGTTACGAAACCACACACGCCACGTCCAGCCCGACTCGGCCATTCAGCGCAGCCCGATCTGCGAGACACCATCAGAGCAGCAGCTCATCGCAGGTTGTGATTACCGCAACACCTAAGGATGACGCGATACGCCACCGCTCACCGAACGGATCAACCGTTCATCGCACGCGACTACGGATCGTCACCCCATGTGACAACCGGCATACGGACCGGAACCGACCACGGCACGCCCGTCGATCCCCTCTGCCGCACGGCCGCCGTGCGGGTCCGCACGCACCGTGCGAGCAGGTACACGGGGCCGCGCGCCACCGCCTACCCGCGCCCCACGTACTCCCAGTGCCACGGCTCTTCGCGGCCACCGCCCTGCCGCGCCCAGTTCGGGTGTATCCACCCGAACTCCGGCGCGTTCTCGGCCATCCACCGGAACTGGGCGGTACCGAACGACTGCACCCCGCCGCACATATCCAGCGCGAGTCCCCAACCGTGGTTGCTCGTGCCGGGAACCGCGGCCAGCGCAGGCTTACGGTGGTACAGGTCCACCTGGGCATCGAAGGTGCGGTACGAGTCGGTCACGCACAACCCCTCGCCGAACTCGCCGGCGTAGGCGCGAGACATCGCCACGAAGGCCTGTGCGGCGTCACAACGCAACGTGTGGCTGGATACCCCGATAGCGCACAGCGCAGAGGACGGGATCATGCCGTTGGGGTAGCCACCCCAGGCACCCGCCCCGTCGTGCTCGGTGTCACCACCGGTCGTCATCGGCAGCTCGACGCCGCCGCAGCGCCACGTCAACTCCCCGTCATCGCGCCGCGGCACATCACGCGCCTCGTCGCGCCTGCCGAGCGCGGGCCGTACCACCGCCAGCGCCGAATCGCTCGCGGGGAGATCGGTCACAGCTACGCTCGCGATCCTGCCGTCGGCTGCCAGCATGGTGCGGTCGTCGAGCACGACACCGACATGCTGCACGCCGTACTTCTCCGGCCCGATGAACACCAGGTCGCCGGGTTGCGCATCCGCATGTGGCACCCGCACGCCCCGCGCGAGCTGCTCAGGGGCGCGCTCGGGCAGCTCGAGACCACCCGCGCCGAATGCCGCGCGGACCAGCCCGTCACAGGAGTACGCGACCGGCCCCTCGCCCTCGTCCCGCGGCACGTACGGCTTGCCCAGCGCGTCCACGGCACTGCTGACCGCCTCGACCGTCTCCTCGGGTAGGACGAGCAGGCGTTCGCCGTCCACACTGGTCTGGGCCACGCCCGCCTGCGGGGTACCGTCGGTGCCCTCCACCGTACGCAGCCCGGACGGCAACGAGTCCGGGTCGCGCAACGCCGCCGCGCTCGGCGGGTCGATGCCCGCCTCGTCGAGCCGGTCGACGTAGGACTCCCAGTTCGCCGCGGTCTTCGCGTTGCGCTTCTCCTGTGCTCGTTGCTGGGCAACCACCGCCTCGTTGGCCTCCCCGATCGGCCCGCGGAGCTCGGACGAGATCGCGTCTGCGCGGTTCGACGCGTCATTGCTGCGGCGTTCCAGCTCCTCGGCACGCTCCTCGGCAGCCTCTTGCGCGGCCTTCGCCTCCCGCTCGGCGTCGACGGCGGCACGATGCCGGTCGAGCGCGTCGAACAGCCGCTTATCCTGCTCGGAACGCAGCATCCGGATCATCGAGGAACCGGCGAGGACATCCTCGGTGCTCTGCGCGGTCAGCAGCATCCGCATGTCATCCGGCCGCCCCATACCGGTGTACATCGCCCTGGAGAAGTCGTCGACCTCGTCCTGCTTCTCCCGCAGCGCCTCCTCGGCCTCCTCGCGCTCGCTCGCGGCCTCCTCGCGCTGCGCCGTCGCCTCGTCGAGCGCACGTTGCGCATCGGCGATACGGCTGGTCAGCTCGTCGAGCTCCTCCTGAACGTCGGTAGCCGACTCCTGCAACTCGGCGATCTTCGGATCGGCGAAGGCCTCCCCAGGGCGGGAGTCAGGCACCCCGGCATCCGGCGCCACACCCGCTTCGACCGGCGTATCGCCGGGGTCACCCGGGGAGTGTTCATCGGCCGAGGCGAACGGGACGACCACCAGCCCGACAGCCAACGCGAGGGCCGCCAGCAACGATGCGGAAGCCCGCATGCATACCTCCCCGTGCTCACCGGCGTGCCCGCCGCCCGTCTCGCCGTGCGCGAGTTGCTTACCAGCCTCCACCGACGCACCCACGCCAGTCGTCCAGCCGTGCCGGCCACCGAACTCGCCTGAGTCGTCCAACGGTAGCTAGCCACCGAACTCTCCCGAGCCGTCTAACGGTATTAACTACCGAACTCAGCTTACGTGACGGTTCCCACCCGAGTACGGTGATCTACCCACTGAAACGCCAACGGAGCCGCAACCGTTACGGGTCACGTGGTACTCGTCGGTCGCGGTATCGGTCTCACCCCGCGCCGTGCCGGGGCCGCGATGTCGGCCGAGTGGCTTATCGTGCCCCCATGGCCGCGCAGCTGACCTTCGACGAGCTCGGGACACCGCTACGCGACACCACGTTCGTCGTCGTCGATCTGGAGACCACAGGCGGCCGTGCCGGTCAGGACGGCATCACCGAGATCGGTGCGGTCAAGGTGCGCGGCGGTGAGGTCCTCGGCGAGTTCGGCACGCTGGTCGACCCCGGCCGCGCGATCCCCCCGCAGATCGTCTCGCTCACCGGTATCACCGAGGCCATGGTCGCTGACGCGCCCACGATCGACACGGTGCTGCCCGCGTTTCTCGAGTTCGCGACGGACGCGGTTCTCGTCGCGCACAACGCGCAGTTCGACACGGGGTTCCTCCGCACGGCCGCCGCCGAGCACGGCTACCCGTGGCCGCGCCCACCGGTGGTGTGCACCCTACGGCTCGCGCGGCGGGTGCTCTCCCGGGTCGACGCGCCGAGCTGCAAGCTCTCCGCGCTTGCCGCGCTGTTCGGCACGGACGTCCCCGCGCACCGCGCCCTCGACGACGCGCGCGCCACCGTCGGCGTGCTGCACGGCCTGCTGGAGCGAGTCGGTCCGCTCGGTGTGCAGTCCCTCGAAGAGCTACTCGGCTTCCTCCCGAACGTCACCACCGAGCAACGTCGCAAGCGCGGGATGGCCGCCCACCTCCCGGAGCGTCCCGGCGTCTACCTGTTCCGAGGTCCCCGGGACGAGGTCCTGTACGTGGGTACCGCGAGCAACCTGCGCCGCCGGGTCCGGCAGTACTTCACCGGATCCGAGGGGCGCGGGAAGATGCGCGAGATGGTCGCGCTGGCCGAACGCGTGGACTACGTGGAATGCGCGCACGCGCTGGAAGCCGGTGTCCGCGAGCTACGCCTGCTCTCGGCGCACCGCCCGTCGTACAACCGCCGCGCCAAGAACGCGCGGGGCCAGTGGTGGCTGGCGTTGACCGAGGAGCCCTTCCCGCGCCTGTCGGTCGTGCGCACCGAACGGGAGGGGGCACTGGGGCCGTTCCGGTCGCGTGCCGCGGCCCAGCGCGTGGCGGAGACGTTGACCGCGGCCACCGGCCTGCGGTCCTGCACGCAACGCATCCCCGCCCGCTCCCCGCAGGGCAGTCCCTGCGCGCAGTTCGACCTCGGGCGCTGTGGCGCACCGTGCGCGGGCAAGCAGAGCGTGTCCGACTACGCACCGGCCGCGCGCTCGGTCACCGGCCTGGTGGCCGGGCACGGCGCCGAGCCGCTACGCGCCGCAGAGGCGGAGATCGACGCCCTTGCCCGCGCGGAGCACTTCGAGCTCGCCGCACAACGCAGGGACGACCTCGCGGCCGTCGTCCGTTCCGTGGGTACCGCGCACCGCATGGCCTCGCTGGCCTCGATCGCCGAGCTGGTCGCTGCGGCGCCCGACGGATCAGGAGGGTGGGAGATCGCCGTCGTGCGTCACGGGCGGCTGGCCGCTGCGGGCACGGCACGCCGGGGAGTCGCCCCGATGCCGGTGGTCGAGCAGCTACTCGCGGCCGCCGAGACGGTGATCCCCGCGTCCGGCCCGCTGCGCGGCGCCCCACCCGAGGAGGTGCGCGTACTGCTGCGCTGGTTGACCCGCCCGGAGGTGCGGCTCGTCCGTTCCAGCCAGGGATGGGCCGAGCCCGCATGGGCAGCGGGGCCGTGGTACCGGTGGCTGGACGCGGTCGCTGAGGCCGCCACGGCCGAGCGCGGGTGACACGGGGCGTGCGCTCCCGTGTCACCCGCGCTCGGTACCGGCTCCGTATCAGCTCACTGCCGGCTCAGGGCAGGATCAGTGCTCGCCGGAACGGGTGGTGGTGACGTCACCCTCACCGGAGGGTTCCTCCCCGCCGTGCTGGCCGTTGCCGTGCCCGTGCTGGGCCGCGCGAGCGGCCTCGAGCGCTCTCGTCTCCTCACCGGGATCGGGTGTCAGCACACCGGGCACCGGCTTGCCTGCCGTGCCCAGCTCGTTCATCTTCTTCGGCACCGGGGCACCCTGGTACTCGAGCGGGATGGCGTGGCCGTGCTCGTCCACCCCGCCGAGTGGCTGGTGCACCTCGATGAACTCACCGTGCGGCAGCCTCTTGATGATGCCCGTCTCGATCCCGTGTTCCAGCACCTCGCGGTCGGACCGCTGCAGGCCGAGACAGATCCGGTACGTGATCAGGTAGGCCAGCGGCGGCAACACCAGCAGGCCGATGCGGCCCGCCCACACCATCGCGTTCAGCGAGATGAAGAACTTGTCCGCGATGACGTCGTTGCCGGTCGAGATCAGCGTGACCATGAAGTACGTGATCGCCATCACGCCCAGGCTGGTCCGTACCGGCACGTCCCTCGGACGCTGCAGCAAGTTGTGGTGCGCGTAGTCCTTGGTGAACTTGCGCTCGATCCACGGGTACAGCGCCGCCGCCGTCACCAGCAACGGGAGCCCGGCCATGAACGGCAGGAAGGTCGCGGGCAGGGTGTACGGGCCGATATAGGCCTCCCACGCCGGCCAGAGCCGCAACAACCCGTCCGTCCAGGCGATATACCAGTCCGGCACCGTGGCCGCCGAGACCTGCGAGGCGTTGTAGGGGCCGAGGTTCCAGATCCCGTTGATCTGGAACACGCCGCCCATGATCGCCGTAACGCCGGTGACGATAGCGAAGAAGCCGCCACCCTTGAGCGCGAACACCGGCATGATGCGCACGCCGACGACGTTGCTCTCCTTGCGCCGCACCCCGGGCATCTGGGTGTGCTTCTGGTACCAGACCAGCGCCAGGTGTACCGCGATGAGTGCGGCGAGGATCGCGGGCAGCAGGAAGATATGCACCGTGTACAGCCGGGGGATGATCTCCGTTCCCGGGTACTCCCCGCCGAAGGCCAGCCAGTGACCCCACGTACCGATCACGGGGATCGACATGATCAGCCCGGACATGATCCGCAGCCCCGAGCCGGAAAGCACGTCGTCCGGCAGCGAGTACCCGGTGAAGCCCTCCATGATGCCGAGGGCGAGGATCGTGATCCCGATGAGCCAGTTGGCCTCGCGCGGCTTGCGGAACGCGCCGGAGAAGAACACGCGCAGCATATGCGCGACGATCGCGGCCATGAACAGCAACGCCGCCCAGTGGTGCACCTGCCGCGCGAACAGGCCGCCGCGCACGTCGAACGAGATCTCCAGGGTCGACTCGTAGGCGCGGGACATCTCCAGGCCGCGCAGGTTCGTGAACGCCCCCTGGTAGGTGACTTCCTCCATCGAGGGGTCGAAGAACAGCGCGAGGTACGTACCCGACAGCAGCAGGATGATGAAGCTGTAGAGCGCGATCTCCCCGAGCAGGAACGACCAGTGCGTGGGAAAGACCTTGTTCATCTGGTGGCGCATGCCACCGGACAGGCGGAACCGGTCGTCCAGCGAGTTCGCCGTGCCCGCGGCCGCACGCTCGGCCGGATGCGTCCCCTTGGTGGGTGTGGTCAGCTCACTCATGACTCGCGCTCCCAGTATGCAGGACCGACCGGCTCAGGGAAGTCCCCTGTCGCGATGAAGTAGCCGGTCTCCGGGTCCACGGTGATCGGCAGTTGGGCCAGCGCACGCGCGGCGGGCCCGAAGACCGGCTTCGCGTACTGCAGGGCGTCGAACTGCGACTGGTGGCATGGACACAGGATTCGGTTCGTACGCTGCTCGAACAGCGACGTCGGGCAACCCAGGTGACTGCAGATCTTGGTGTAGGCGTAGTAGTCGCCGTAGTTGTAGTCTTCCTGGCCTTCCCGCTTGACCACGTGCGCGGCGTCATCGGGGCGCAGCCGGATCAGCATGACGGGCGCGTCCCCGGCCTTGATCGCGTGCACGAGGGCCTCGTGGTCGTGGCGATCCTCCTCGCGGAACGGGTACACCGTCTCCATCCCGCCCGCGGCAAGGTCCTCGGGCCGGACAAGGGAGATCTCCTCGAAGTTACCGGTGTGCCTGCGCAGGAACACCTTCTCACCGGGCTGCCGGTGCTGCCACGGCGTCGTGGTCAGCGCCTTCTCGCCCTCCGGGCCGCCCCACGGGTCGCGGACAAGGCCACCGAGGGCATAGGCACCGACGGCGAGGCCGAACGTACCGGCACCGAAGCCCGCCGTCCGCTTGATCAGCTTGCGGCGGCCGATCGTGCTGCGCGAACCGGCATCGGCGAGGTGCGCCGCCGCCGTCTTCCTATCCACCTCGGCAGACGGACCGTCGTGGCGCTGCTGGACGGCGACCTCGTGCGGGATGAACCGCTTCGTGTAGAGGATGACACCGATGCCGACGGCCAGGATCGACAGTCCCAGCGTGCCACCGATCAGCGGGGTGTAGAGGCTGTACAGGAAGTGGTCCTGACCGTCTCCGGGGGTCGGCGGCGCGTACTTCCACGGCCACCAGATGAAGAAGCCCAGGAACGCCAGCGCCGACAGGCCCGCCAGGCCGAACCACATGGCGACGAGGCGTTCCGAGCGCTTCTCCGCGCGCGTGCCCTTGACCGGCCACGGGTCGTGGTACTCGACGATCTCGACGCCGTCCAGCCGCCCGCCCAGCTGGACGAGCTCCTCCCGGCTCATCTCCGAGAGCTCGGCGTCGCTGGGAATCGGGCGCTCGTCCCCTGCGCCGTGCGTCTCCTGATCTCTCGGCTCGCTGCTCACCGCTTCGCTCCGATCCACATGGTCACACCAACCAGCCCGGCCAGACCGACGATCCAGGCGATCAGCCCTTCCGGCATCGGGCCGTACCCGCCGAGGGGGTGCCCACCCGGGGTGTTGTTGCCGTCCGTGACCGACTGAACATACGCGATGATGTCCTTCTTCTCGTCCTCCGTGAGCTGGCGGTGCGAGAACTTCGGCATGTTCTGCGGCCCGCTCGCCATGGCCGTGTAGATGACTTCCTCGTCGAGCCCGTCCAGGTTGGGCCCGTACTTACCGGCGGACAGCGCGCCACCCCTGCCGGTGAAGTGGTGGCAGGAGGTGCAGTTCGTCCGGAACAGCTCACCACCGCGCGCGGGGTTGTCCCCCTGCAGGTCGACACCGGTCTCCTCGGGGCGTTCCGGCCCGCCACCGTGCTCGTGGATGTAGGCGCTCACCGCGTCGATCTCGCTCGGCTCGAGCTGCGGCGGCTTGTCCGGGGCCTGGGCCTCCTGCCGCACCATCGGCATACGCCCCGTCGAGGTCTGGAAGTACACCGCGGCCTCGCCGATCCCGATCAGGCTCGGACCGCGATCCTCGACGCCCTCCAGGTTGGCACCGTGGCACGTGATGCAGGTGTTGTTGTAGATCTGCTCGCCCTCGCGCAGCAGCGTCGGATCCGCGTCCGCCCGGGCCTCCTGGGCCTCGGGGACGAACACGGCATACAGCGCACCAGCGGCAACGAGTGCCATCGCCAGCGCCAGCGCACCGGCAAGCTTGCGCTGGAGCCTGCGTTGCGGGCGAAAGCGACGCTTACCTGCCTTCGCCGGATCGGGACGGGTGGTCATTTCTGCGGCAACCTTACTGTCAGTTCGGGCTGTCTGGCTGTCGGTGCTGGCACTGCTCGCTGAGACGTCATGGCACGAAGTAGATGACCGAGAACAGGCCGATCCACACGACATCGACGAAGTGCCAGTAGTAGGAGACCACGATCGCCGATGTCGCCTGCTGGGGCGTGAACTTGGCCAGGTGGGTCCTGGTGATCAGGAAGACGAACGCCGCGAGCCCGCCGATCACGTGCAGCATGTGGAACCCGGTGGTCATGTAGAAGACCGTGCCGTACGGCACCGAGGAGAGCGTCACATGATGCTCGGCCAGCTCGATGTACTCCGTGATCCCGCCGAAGACGAAGATCGCCCCCATCAGCAGGGTGAGCAGGTACCAGCGCCGCAGGCCGAACACGTCACCACGCTCGGCCGCGAACACCCCGAGCTGGCAGGTGAACGAGGACGCGACCAGGATGATCGTGTACGGGAGCGCCTGCGCAAGGTTCAGCTCGATCTGCTCCCCCGTCTCGGGGTGGATCGGCGGCCATACGCCGGTATCGTTCTGGGCCTTCACGGTGAAGAACATCGCGAAGAGCCCGGCGAAGAACATCAACTCGCTTGAGAGCCAGACGATGGTGCCGACGCTGACCATGTTGGGCCGATTCAGCGAGTGCACGCGATGGCTCATCGTGGGCGCTGCCGTAGTCACGCCTGGCATTATGTCCTCCCTTGACCCCGGACGTACCTCCGGGTCCGTCATCCAGCCCGCCATCCCGCCAGCCACGGGTGGTCGAGTTGATCATCACCCCGCCCGGCCGTGCAGGGTGCGCTACACGATCGGACCATGCCGCCCGGCCGTCCACCCGGCAGCCCACCCGCCCGGGCGAACCACCTGGTGACTCCCTGGCCCTTACGGGCACGGCCGGAGTTCCGGCTACGATCGCCATGCCGGTCGGTGCTCCCGCAAGTACCCGACAAGTACCCCAGCAAGTACCAACGTCGAAGGCGGTCGTAATGAGCAGTGAACCGCACACGATCCTGGTGTTCTCGCACCGGGATGACGTACGTGAGTCGATCATCACAGCGATCGGCCGCCGCCCGGCGGCCGACATCGGCCGAGTGAACTACATCGAGGCCGCTCAGGTCTCCGACGTGCTCGCCGAGATGGACGCCGGCACCGTCGACCTGGCGATCCTGGACGGCGAGGCACAGCCGACCGGCGGGATGGGCGTGAGCAGGCAGCTCAACAGCGAGCTCGCGCAGTGCCCGCCGATCGTGGTCACCGTGCTCCGCAAGGACGACCGCTGGCTGGCGACCTGGTCGAAGGCCGACGCGGTACTGGTGCACCCGCTCGACCCCGTCACGGCCGCGGAGACCGTCGCCGACATCCTGCGCGCGCGCAAGCTGCCCACGGCCACCGGTGCCGGCGGGCGCGGAGCCGCGACATGAGCCGGTACACCTGGCCGACCGTGCTCGACCAGCTCATCCGGGGCACCGATATCGACGAGGCGGGCGCCGCGTGGGCGATGGCCGAGATCATGTCCGGCGACGCCACCCCTGCCCAGATCGCGGGCTTCGCCGTCGCGCTGCGCGCCAAGGGCGAGACGCCGCACGAGATCGCCGGGCTGGCCGGGGAGATGCTCGCGCACGCGCACCGTGTGGATGTCACCGTTCCCGCCGTCGACGTGGTGGGCACCGGCGGCGACCGCGCGGGTTCTGTGAACATCTCCACAATGTCGGCCCTTGTCGTGGCCGCCGCGGGGGCGGCCGTCGTCAAGCACGGCAACCGCGCGGCGTCCTCGCAGGCAGGTACCGCGGACGTGCTCGAGGAGTTGGGCGTGGTCATCGACCTCTCCCCCGGCGGCGTCCAGCACTGCGTGGCGGAGGTCGGGATCGGGTTCTGCTTCGCCCCGGTCTTCCACCCGGCCTTGCGGCATGCCGCCGCCCCGCGCAAGGAGCTCGGCGTTCCCACGACGTTCAACCTGCTCGGCCCGCTGACGAACCCGGCACGGCCCGGCGCCAGCCTGATCGGCTGCGCCTACCAGGACAAGGTACGGCTGCTCGCGGAGGTGTTCGCGAAGCGGGGGGCGAGCGCGCTCGTGGTGCGCGGCGACGACGGGCTCGACGAGCTCACCACCACGACGACGAGTACCGCGTGGGTGGTGCGTGACGGAGGTATCCGCAGGGAGTCGATCGACCCGCGCGCGCTCGGCTTCGGCATCGCCGATCCGGCCGATCTCCGTGGCGGGGACGCGGCGTTCAACGCGCGGGTGGTGCGCGACCTGCTGGCAGGCGAGCCCGGGCCGGTACGGGACGCCGTTGTGCTCAATGCCGCCGGCGCGCTGGCAGCGCACACCGGGTTCTCCGATTCGGTGGAGTCGGACCTGGCCACGGCTGCCGAGCAGGCCGCGGCGGCGATCGACTCCGGCAAGGCGGCCACCCTGCTCACCGACTGGGCCGCCCTGTCCCACACCCTCCGGTAAGTGCGCTGAATGACGCTTTCAGTCCACGAGAGGAACTGAAAGCGTCATTCAGCGCAACACGCTAGGTCTGGGGGGACCGGGTGTGGTACTCGAAGACGAGCCCACCCACAGTGATCAGGATGCCCACCACCGCGACGACGACCAGCCACCACTGCATGACGGCCAGGGCGATGCCGGCCAGCGCCGCCCCGGCGGCGATGGCGACCGGCCAGTAGCTTCCGGGGCTGAAGAAGCCCAGCTCGCCTGCGCCCTCGTGGATCTCGGCATCGTCGCGGTCTTCCGGCCGCGGGGTGAGGCGGCGCTCGACGAAGCGGAAGTAGCTACCGATCATCAACGCCAGCCCGGCTGTCAGGATCAGGGCGATCAACCCGATCGGCTCAACCCCGTACGGCATCCACAGGTGCGTGCCGACGCCGTAGAGCACAGCCACGACGACGGCGAAGACGGTCACCATGTCGAATATCCGGGCTTCGACCTTCATCGGAAGTCCTCACTCTCAACTCGTCACCGGACGTACTGCCGGATGTGTCCACCCCGCTCCCGGAGCCGGACCGCTGCGGCTAGCCGGAGGGCTCGCGCGCGGTGCGATCCGGGTCGAACGGCGCCGTCGTCTCGGCCTGGGACGGCAGGCCCATCGCCTCGAGAGCCTGCGTCGTGGTGTACGGCCGGCCGGTCTCCTCGTTGACCTGCGACATCAGGCCCAGGTACTCGTCGTACTGCTCGGGGGAGACCGCGCGCACCTCGAAGTTCATCATCGAGTGGTAGGTGCCACACAGCTCGGCGCACCGCCCGACGAACGAGCCTTCGCGCTCGATGGTGTTCTGGAAGGTGTTGTCCTGGTTGTTGCGCTCCGGCTCCGGGAAGACGTCCCGCTTGAACAGGAACTCGGGCACCCAGAACGAGTGGATCACGTCCGTCGAGCGCAGCTCGTAGCCGATGGACCGGTCCGTCGGCAGGACCAGGATCGGGATGTCGTCGGTGCTGCCCACCGTGCTGACCGGTTCACCGTCCGGGGTCTCGGCGTCGAGGTGGCGGAACTCCCAGTTCCACTGGAACGCCACGACCTCGATGGCCACGTCCGGGTCCTCGTCCTCGTCGAGAACCGAGAACTCGGTGGTCACCGTGAAGAAGAACAGCACGCAGACCATCACGACCGGGATGACCACGCAGAACAGCTCCAGCGGAACGTTGTACTGGAACTGCCTGGGCAGCTCGCCCGAGTCGCCCTTCTTCTTCCGGTGGAACGCCACCGACCACAGGATCAGGCCCCACACGATCACACCGACGACCAACGCGGCCACGGTCGCCCAGGTCCACAGCTGGCGCATCTCCTCGGCCTGCGGGGTGACGCCTTCCGGCCACCCGAATCGCAGAACCTCCTCGGCCGAGCAGCCCGTCACCGTGAGTGCGACGATGCCGGCAAGGACACTCGCCTTGCCGGCCCGGGACCACCGCGACACCGGGCTGCGCTCCTTCAGAGTCACTGCGCCACGCCTCCTCAGAGAGTTATTCCGAACGCTCGGGCAGAGCCTAGCCGAAACACCATGCCCCCCGACGCAAGGGGGAGAGGTGCCCTCACCCCGGGCACGGCCCGGTCGGGCCGTGGCTGTCGCATGCCCGGACCAGGGAATCGATCCCGCGCACACGCCCGCTGCGGGTCCGCCGGACCGGGGGCGTGCAGCGCTGTCCCGGGGCTTGATCAGGCACGGTGAGACGACCGGCATACTTGACTCTCACCTGCCAGGACCGGTGAGCGACGACGAGTGCGAAGGAAGTGTGAGGACCCGTGTGCGGCCTGCTCGGACTGATCTGCGGCACCACCCACGACACCCAGCAGGCGCGGTCGGCGGTGGCTGCCGCGTTGCACTGCCAGCGGCACCGCGGTCCCGACGAGAGCGACACCTGGGTCGACGACGAGGTCATCTACGGGTTCAACCGCCTGTCGATCATCGACATCGAGCACTCCCATCAGCCGCTGACCTGGGGACCGCCGGAAGCCGGGCAGCGGTACACCCTGCTGTTCAACGGCGAGATCTACAACTACCTCGAGCTACGTGAGGAACTGATCACACAGCACGGTGCTGTGTTCCATACCTCAGGCGACGGTGAAGTGATCATCGCCGCATACCACTACCTCGGGCCGGCCGCCGTCGGGCGGCTTCGCGGCATGTTCGCGTTCCTGATCTGGGACGCCGAGCGCCGCGTCGTCTTCGGCGCGCGTGACCCGTTCGGCATCAAACCGCTGTTCTACGCCACCGGCCCGGCCGGAACCGCGTTCTCCAGCGAGAAGAAGAGCCTCCTCGAGCTCACCGGCACGCTCGGGCTGGCAGGCGAGCTCGACCGCACGGCACTGCAGCACTACCTGACGTTGCAGTACGTGCCCGAACCGGAGTCGCTGCACGGCGCCATCCGGCGGGTCGAGTCGGGATGCTCGTTCACCGTCTCCCCCGGCGAGTCCCCTGTCTTCGAGCGGTACTTCGCCCCCGAGTTCACCGCGCGCAAGGTGACCGGGCACGCGGAGGCTTCCGAGCTGCACGAGCGGATCGCCTCGGTGCTACGGGACTCCGTAGCCAAGCACATGCGTGCCGACGTCACCGTCGGCGCCTTCCTGTCCGGCGGCATCGACTCGACCGCGATCGCGGCGCTGGCCCGCGAGCACAACCCGGACCTGGTCACGTTCACCACCGGATTCGAGCGCGAGGGCTACTCGGAGGTCGACGTCGCGGCGGAGTCGGCTGAGGCCATCGGTGTCAAGCATGTCGTGCGCACGGTCTCGGCGCAGGAGATGATGGACGTGCTGCCGCTGATCGTGTGGTACCTGGACGACCCGGTGGCCGACCCGGCCCTCGTCCCGCTGTGGTTCATCGCGCGCGAGGCACGCAAACACGTCAAGGTCGTACTGTCCGGGGAAGGCGCGGACGAGCTCTTCGGCGGGTACACGATCTACCGGGAACCGCTCTCGCTGGCGCCCTTCGAGAAGGTCCCCGGCCGGGTACGCAAGCTCCTCGGTGCGGTGTCGGCACGGATCCCGGAGGGCACGCGGGGCAAGGACCTGCTGCGCCGCGGCTCGATCCCGCTGGAGGAACGCTACTACGGCAACGCGCGGCTGTTCCGCGACGACCAGCTACGCCGGGTCCTGCGCACGTTCGACGAGGGCGTCGGACATCAGGACGTCACGGCTGAGCCGTACCGCATCTCGGCGGGATGGGACCCGGTCGCGCGCATGCAGCATGTCGACCTGTTCACCTGGCTACGGGGCGACATCCTGGTCAAGGCGGACAAGATGACCATGGCGAACTCGCTGGAGCTGCGCGTCCCGTTCCTCGACTCCGCGGTGTTCAACGTCGCGTCCGGGATCCCGCTGGACGAGAAGATCACCAAGGCCACCACGAAACACGCCTTGCGCCGCGCACTCGCCATGATCGTCCCGGAGCACGTGCTCAACCGCCGCAAGCTCGGCTTCCCGGTACCGATCCGGTACTGGCTGCGGACCGAGATGTACGAGTGGGCCAGGGCGATCATCGATGACTCGGCCACCGACGATGTGCTCGACAAGCAGGCGGTGCGCAGGCTGCTCGACGAGCACAAGGACGGGATCGTGGATCACAGCCGCCGGATCTGGGCGCTGCTGGTGTTCATGATCTGGCACGGGATCTTCATAGAGGGCCGCATCAGGCCCACGGTTCCCGAGCCGCACTACCCGGTGAAGCTGTAGCGCACGCCGGCCGAGCCCGTCTCGTCGACCGGTCGAGCTATGTCGAGCCGGGCAATGACATTACTTGCGAGTAGGGGTGTTGTGCTCGGCACTGAGTCTCTACCGTCAGCAGATGTGACGAAGGTAACCGAACCGGAGACCATGCAAGAGCTCATTGCTGACTGCGCCGAGCTCCCGACCGCGCTGACGCCTACGAGCGCGGTGCCCCCGCCACCGAGGGCACCCACCTGGGATGTCGACGATCGGTGTTGCGCACAGATCGCGGACCTCGACGAGTACGTCTAGGGCCCGAACTCCCCCAAGCCAACTCCAAATACAGCGGGGCCGTGAGCACATGTGCTCGCGGCCCCGTTTGTCGTTCGGAGAATGCTGGCCGGCAGCCATCCAGCCGGCTGCCGACCCGACGCCCGCCTGATCAGTTGAACGAGTCCCCGCAGGCGCAGGAACCCGTGGCCTGCGGGTTCTCGATCGTGAAGCCCTGCTTCTCGATGGTGTCCACGAAGTCGATCACGGCCTCCTGGACGTACGGCGCGCTCATCCGGTCGACCGCAACCTGCAACCCGTTGAAGTCGCGGACCAGGTCACCGTCCAGGGTGCGCTCGTCGAAGAAGAGCTGGTAGCGGAGGCCAGCACACCCACCGGGCTGCACAGCCAGACGCAGGTGCATGTCGTCGCGGCCCTCCTGCTCGAGCAGGGCCTTCGCCTTGGCCGCGGCCGCATCGGACAGGATCACGCCGTGCGTGGATTCAGCCGTCTCGGTTTGGGGGCCGCTCTGCTCAGCAGTCGTCATGGCACTCCTCAAGATGTCGCTGTCATGCGTTCGTCGCGTTCACCGATGCGAACGCCGGCGCAACACGGTGTATTCCGTGCCCTTTCATGGTGGCACATGCTGCGACCGGCTGAACATCATCGTGACGCCTACAATACTCTGGGCCGGTGAGCTTCTTCCGTCGTAACAGCACGTCAGCAGCAGAGTCCGGCGCCGAGGGCGACCCGGCCGCCGGCAGCGCGGCAGGCACCGGCGACAACGAGGCCGGTCAGGACGCCACAAAGGGGGCCACGCCGAAAAAGGGCAGGCCGACACCGCGCCGCCGCGAGGCCGAGAGCAAGCGCAGGGGCCCGGTGGCTCCGCCACCGAAGAACACCCGGGAAGCCATCAAGCGCAGCAGGCAGCAGCGCAAGCAGAACCCCAGCACGAAGATGAGCAAGGAGGAACGCCGGGCCGCGACCAGGGAGCGCAGGGAACGCATGATGGCCGGGGACGAGCGCTACCTGCTTCCTCGCGACCGCGGCCCGGTCAAGGCGTTCGTCCGCGACGTGGTCGACTCGCGGCGCAACCTCCTCGGGCTGTTCATGCCACTGGCGATCGTCGTGTTCCTGTCCCTGCTGGTGCCCGACCCGGCCATCCAGCAGGTCGCTACGTTGGCGACCACGGTGATGTTGTTCGGCATGGTGGTCGAGGGAGTGGCCAACGGTCGCCGGATCACCAAGCTGGCACGGGAGCACTTCCCGAACGAGGTGGTCAAGGGGCGGTCCATCGGCTGGTACGCCTTCGTGCGGGCCACCCAGCTGCGCAGGTTGCGGGTGCCGAAACCGCGGGTCAAGCCGGGCGACTCCGTTCGCGTGCACTGACGGGGCCGCGCCATGACATCGGACCCGGACGACGCCCGAGGCGGCCCTACCGAGCACGACGGCACGGGGTATGCCCCTCCCGAGTTCGGCCCCGTCGAGCCACCGGACGACACGGCGCGGGCCAGGACGCTGGAGCAGGCGGGTACACCGCTGTTGAGCACCCCCGTGCCGCCCCGGCGGCGGACCGGGGAGCGCAGCACGGCGCAGGCGCGCGCGGGCGGGCTCGGCCCTCTCGACGAGCTGGCCGCGTGGATCGCGGCATGCCAGGGGCGTTTCCCGCCCCGGCCGCTGCGCGCGCCCCGCCCCGTGGTGTTCGCCGCCGACCACGGCATCGCGGCACGGAGCGTGTCCACCCGCGCGACGAACTCGACGGCGGACCTCCTCACGGCCCCTGTCTCCGGTGCGGGCGTTGCCATGCGCCTGTTCGCCGAGCTCGCGGGGGTCAGCCCCCGGATCATCGACATCGGGCTGTCCGGCGATGTCGACGGGTCACTCGCCGAGACACGCTTCAAGGTCCGCCGTTCCTCCGGCGCGATCGATGTCGAGAACGCCCTCGACGAGCGGGACACCGTCTCCGCCGTCCGGGCGGGCATGACCATCGCGGATGCGGAGGTCGACTCCGGTGCCGACCTGCTGCTGGCCACCGGGATCGGGGTTGCCGCGTCGACACCGGCAGCGACCGTCATCGCGGCGCTGGCAGGCGCCGAGCCGGTGGCGGTGGCCGGGCGTGGCTCCGGCATCGACGACAGGGCATGGATGCGCAAGGCGGCGGCCATCCGTGACGCGCTGCGCCGCGCGCGCCGGGGGCAGCACGCTCCGCTGGCATACCTGCGCACCGTCGGCGGGACGGATATCGCCGCCATCGCGGGTTTCCTGGCGCAAGCCGCCCTCCGGCGAACCCCGGTGCTACTCGACGGGATGACGGCGGCGGCGGCCGCGCTCGCGGCCAACGAGCTCGCGCCAGGGGCCTGCCTCTGGTGGCGTGCGACCCACCTCGAGCCGGAACCGGCGCACGCCGTCGCACTCGAGCATCTGGGGCTCGACCCGGTGCTGGAGTTCGACATGGGTGCGGGCGCGGGTGCGGCGCTGCTTCCGATGCTCAGCACCGCGACCCGCGTGCACGCCGGGCCCGGCACGGCCGCCGAGTAGCAGGCGGATCCGTCAGCCGCGCCCTGCGCCTCACATCAGCGGGCGCATCCACCCGTGCGGGTCGGGATGGGTGCCGGTCTGGATGCCGATCAGCTCACCACGCAGCCGCATGGTGACCTCACCCGGGTCTCCCCCGCCGACGTCGAACTCTCCCCCTGCGTGCCGCACCCGGCCCACCGGCGTGATCACCGCGGCGGTGCCGCAGGCGAAGACCTCCGTCAGCTCTCCCGACGTCGCGGCCTTCTCCCATTCCTCGGTCGAGATCTTGCGCTCCGTCACCGGGTAACCGAAGTCGCGGCACAGCGTGATCAGCGAGTCGCGCGTGACGCCGGGCAGCAGGGTGCCGGTCAGCTCGGGCGTGACGATGTGCGCGTTCTCCCCGGACCCGAACACGAAGAACAGGTTCATGCCGCCCATTTCCTCGACCCACCTGTGCTCGGTCGCGTCGAGCCACACGACCTGGTCGCAACCCTGCTCGACGGCCTGTGCCTGCGCGACGAAGGAAGCGGCGTAGTTGCCGGCACACTTGACGAAGCCGGTCCCGCCGGGAGCTGCGCGCGTGTAGTCGGTCGACAGCCACACGCTGACCGGCTTGACACCACCGGCGAAGTACGAGCCGGCAGGCGAGGCGATCAGCGAGTACAGGTACCTGTTCGCCGGCCGGTTCACACCGAGACTCGCCTCGGTGGAGATCGTGAACGGGCGCAGGTACAGGGACTCACCCTCCTGCGCGGGCACCCAGCGATGATCGACCGCGATCAGCTCCTCGAGCGACCGGAGGAAGATCTCCTCGTCGAGCTCGGGGATGGCCAGGCGCCTTGCCGAGCGCTGGAAACGAGCCGCGTTCTGCTGCGGCCGGAACGAGGCCACGGAGCCGTCCGGCTGGCGGTAGGCCTTGAGGCCCTCGAAGATCGCCTGCCCGTAGTGCAGGACCGACGTCGCGGGCTCCAACGTCACCGGGCCGTACGGCTCGACGGTGGCGTCGTGCCATCCGCGCTCGGAGTCCCACCGCACGGTCACCATGTGGTCGGTGAAATGCGTGCCGAATCCGGGATTGGCCAGTACCTCAGCGACGCGTTCCGGGGTCGCCGGGTTGGAGCTGAGGTTGCGGGTGAAGGGTAGTGAGGTCGTCATGGGTGAACCGTATCTCGTGTGCCGGCGGAGAGGGAGGTCTGTGTCAAGTTTGCCGTGCCGTCGGCGGGCTCGGCCCCGTACCGCGCCCCCATCCGAGGTGTACCGCCAGGGAGCTTAGCCGCCGGACCGGCGGGCGGGCATGGCGGCACCGCGCGGCCGGACACACCCCAGCACGGTCGCGACCAGCGCCACGGACGAGGCCAGCAGCAGCGCGGTACCCGGGGACGGCAGGACGGCGAGCCCGGCGGCGAGTAACGCGGGGGGCGCGGTGAGCACCATTCCCCGCGCCCGCGGGGACATCCCGCGACGTGGGGCCAACGCGGACCCGCCGAGATCGTCGCGTGCCGCCGCGAGCACCACGACCATCCCCGCCACGGTCGCCAGCGCCACAACGGCATGCGCGATCCCGACCAGTCCCCCCGCGTCGGCCGCGACCAGCACGTCCCGCACCGGTGCCGGGGACAGGCCGAGCCGCTCGGGGCCCAGCTGGTACAACGCGGCGGACGCGACGGCCGCGGCCACCCCGGTAGCTCCGGCCAGCCGCAACAGGACCGGCCCGCGCCCCTGACCCCTGTCCAGCCCCCTGTCGAGCCCGGCGAACAGCGCGAACAGCACCACCGCCGAGACGACCACGTCCTGGGCCACACCGAGCACCGTCGGGGCGGGTCCGCCGGCCGTACCCGTGCCGACCGGCCGGATGGCCAGGCAGACCGCGACGAATGCGGCGGCCGCGACCAGCAGCAGCGCCGTCACCAGGCGCCGGAAGTGCCGGTCCGGCCTCCACCCGAGCGCGACCACCGTGGCGGAAACGGCGACCAGGAGCACGGCCGTGCCCGCGGTATGGCCGGGCACGAGGTAGGTGGCGAACGTCAGCGACAGCATGGCCGCGTATACGGCGGCCACCGCAGCGCGCAGCTCCGGCCAGGCCGGGCGCCGGGCCCACTCCGCGGCCGCTGCCAACAGCCCGGCGAGTACGAGCCCGCCCGGCATCCACCAGCCACCGGCCGCGGCACCGGCGGCGATGCCCACCAGCAGTCCGGCGCCCAGCAACACCGGCGATCACCGACCTCTCGTTCGGTCCCCGTCGGCGTCGCCAATAGCATGGCATCCGTGCCCGCCCGACAGGCAGGTGCAAGTACCCGCGATCGACACGCAAGGAGTCACCGTGACCGTGCCCCAGTTCGCGCTCGTAGACAGCCGTGACGACGCTGTGACCGCAAGCGACAGCGAAGCGATCATCATCGCGACCCTACAGGGCGAGGACGGGGTCGAGATCGCGAGTGGCTCGCGGGCGGTCGACGCCGCGTTCGACGGCACGCTCGCCGAGGTACTCGCCACTCTCGGCGCCAAGGGCAAGGCGGATGAGGTCGTCAAGATACCCACCCTCGGCAGGCTCGGCCCCGGTCTCGTCCTGGCCGCCGGGCTCGGCAAGGTCGACGACGGCATCACACCCGAGCAGGTCCGGCGCGCTTCCGGCGCGGCGGCACGGGCGCTGCCGAGCGGTACCACGCATGTGCTGTCCACCCTTTCCGTGCTCGACCCGCAGGCCACGGTGGAAGGTACCGCCCTCGGGGCCTACGCGTTCACCGACTACAAGTCCGAGTCCGGCGGCGAGTCCCTTGCCAGGGTCGATCTGCTCAGCCCCGCGGAAGGGTCGTCCCAGGATCACCGTGCCACCGTCACGGCCGCCACGAGCATCGCCGAGGCGGTCATCCTGGCGCGCGACCTCGTCAACACGCCGCCGAACGACCTCTACCCCGAGGTGTTCGCCGACCGGGCACGCGAGCTCGCCGAGTCCGCCGACCTCTCCGTCGATGTCCTCGACGAGCAGGATCTCGAGCGCAACGGCTTCGGGGGCATTCTCGGGGTCGGCGGCGGCTCGGTCCGTAAACCGCGCCTGGTGCGGCTGCGGTACAAGGGCAGCAAGCCGGTCCGGAAGGTCGCGCTCGTCGGTAAGGGCATCACGTTCGACACCGGCGGCATCTCGATCAAGCCTGCCGCCGGCATGGAGAACATGACCTCGGACATGGCCGGTGCGGCGGCCGTGCTCGCCACGATCGTGCTCGCCGCGAAGCTGCGGTACCCCCTCGAGATCACCGCCTACATCCCGCTCGCGGAGAACATGCCTTCGGCGACGGCGTACCGCCCGGGGGACGTGCTGGAGACCTACGGCGGCACGACGGTGGAGGTACTCAACACCGACGCGGAGGGACGGTTGATCCTCGCGGACGCGATCGCGCGGGCGGCCGAGGACGACCCCGACTACCTGATCGAGACCTCGACCCTGACGGGCGCGCAGACTGTCGCGCTCGGCAACAGGACCCCTGGGGTGATGGGCTCCGACGAGTTCCGCGACCGGGTCGCCGACATCGCGCGGCGCACCGGCGAGGGTGGCTGGGCGATGCCGCTTCCGGAGGAACTGCGCGGCGAGCTCGACTCCCGGATCGCCGATATCGCCAACGTGACCGGCAACCGCTGGGGCGGCATGCTCGTGGCGGGGGTCTTCCTCCGCGAGTTCGTCGCCGAGGACCTGCCCTGGGTGCACATCGACGTGGCCGGACCCGCGTTCAACACCACGGGCGCGTGGGGCTACACGGGCAAGGGGGGAACCGGCGTCCCGGTCCGCACGATGGCCGCCGTGCTCGCCGACCTCGCCGAGCGCGACTAGCGGAACCGGCGATGTACCCGCCGCACGGTCCGGTCCCGGCGCCCCCGGTCACTGACTGGGATCCGGACTCCTACGTCGAGCTGGCGGCCTCGACCGCGCTGACCGCGCCGCCCGCCCGGCTGGCAGCCACGGTCGGCCACGCCGCGGTCCTGCTCGCGGGCTGCGGGTTCGCAGGCGAGTCGGACCGGTTGATCACCACGTGGCGTCGCACGGCGGGATCGGCCGTCGAGGAGTTGTTCACCGACGCGGTGACGCGGCGGGCGGTGGTGGTACTGGCCGCCCACCGGCCAGCGGTGCCGGGGTGGGCTGCCGAGCTCGTGCCGCCCGACCTCAATGCCGAGCAGCGGGCGCATCGCGCGTACCTGAGCAGGCGGCAGCACGCCCCGAGCGACCTGCTCGGCCGGCTCGTGGGAGATGCCGGCGCGGAGGCGGCCACCGAGCTGGCGGGCGACCTCGCGAGCAGCGACGCACGGTCCGGGGACGGCGCGGAGCCGGAGCCTGCCGACCCGCTGCGCCCGATCGCGGCCGAAGCCGATGACGCCGCGCTCGCCGGGGACATCGAGCTCGCGCGTGCTGCGCTGCACCGCTGGGCCTTCGCGGCGCGCGGAAGGGCGTGGCCACCGGTGGCGATGCTGGCAGGATGCCGCAACCTCGCGGGGCTGCTGCTGGAGGGCGCACTCGCCGGGCCCCTCGGCGTCGGTGACTCGTGGGCACAGCGCTGCGCGGGCGAGCTGCAGGCCGTGCTGCGCGGCAGGCACCCGAGGGAGCACCGCGACAGATCGGGTGAGCGCACCATGGGCGAGCTCGTCTCCGCGATCCTGGCGGCCCGGCATCATCCCGACGTCGAGCCTCCGCCGGTGCCCTCCCCCGCTCCGGAGCATCGGGTGAGCGAGGCGGAGCGCACGCTCGGCGTGGCGCTACCGGCGGACTACCGGGAGTTCCTGCGGACCTGTGACGGCCTGCCGTCCGATGTGGTCTTCCCCCGGCTACTCGGCGCCGCCGAGCTGTACAGCAGCACCGAACGCGGCATCGTGATCAGCGCTCCCGGCCCGACCGGCGTGCTCGTACTGCTGGTGCGGGGCCGGTCCGCGGCACGCACGGGAGCCCGCGACGACGGCGCGGCGGGCCGTGGCGCGACGACGTGGTACGCGGCCGAGTGGGATCCGCAGCTCGGCACGAGCATGCACACCGGCTTCCGCCCGCTACTGGAACGGCACCTGCACCTGCTGGAGCAATGCCGGTGAACCGGAGCACACGGACGGGCCGGTCACGCCTCGCCCCGTTCCCGCCGCCGCCTGTCGAGGATCTTCTGGCGCTCGGTGTAGTCGCGCATGCGTTGCGGGTAACCGACCTTGGATACTTCGTAGACCGGCATCGACCGCTTGTGCCCGAACTCCTGGGCGGCATCCAGGCTGCCGATCCTGCGACGGGTCCATTCGCCGTCATGCGCGATGAGTACGACGGTCGTCTCCGTGATCCGGGTGGGGGGTTCGACGAACGCCTCGACTCCCCGCCGCTGGGCGGCCCACTCATCGAGGTGCGCGATGTCGTTCGACGTCGACTTGCGCACACCTCCTGGCGCCCCACCCGACTTGCGACGCTTGCGGAACGAGTCGAAAAGACCCACCGAGAACCACCTCAGCTCCTGTCGGGCCACGCTCGCGCGCGCGGCGCTCGGTCACCGGCTCCACCGGCACGACAAGTACGACCGCGCGTAATCCACCGGCCACGGCCGTGCTGCTGTCTCCATTATCACCACGATCACGTGCCTGTTGCTCACGCGCACTCGCGGGTAACTCGCTACCGTGGCAACCGTAGTGACAAGATGACGTGTGCCACCGGCGGGACCGTACCGTCGGCAGCGTACGACCACGACCCATTGTCGTCGCCTTCGCAAGGAGAGTTCGAAGTGTCTGATACATCCGCTGACCTGGTGATCCTTGGTGGCGGATCGGGCGGCTATGCCGCGGCGTTCCGTGCGGCCGAGTTGGGCCTTTCCGTAACCCTGATCGAGAAGGACAAGCTGGGAGGGACGTGCCTGCACCGTGGTTGCATCCCGACCAAGGCCCTGCTGCACGCGGCCGAGATCGCGGACGCGGCACGCGACAGCGACCAGTTCGGGGTGAAGGCCACCTTCGACGGCGTCGACATCGCAGGGGTCAACAAGTACAAGGACGGCATCGTCAGCCGCCTGTACAAGGGTCTGCAGGGGTTGACCAAGGCCCACGGCGTGACCTTCGTCGAGGGCAGCGGAACGTTGGTCGACCAGCACACCGTCGAGGTCGACGGGACCAGGTACACCGGCCGGAACGTACTGCTGGCCACCGGCTCCTACTCCAAGACCCTACCCGGACTGGAGCTGGGCGGCCGCATCGTGGCCAGCGAGCAGGCACTCACGCTGGACTACGTACCCGACAAGGTCGTCGTGCTGGGCGGGGGCGTGATCGGAGTCGAGTTCGCCAGCGTCTGGGCCTCCTTCGGTGCCGACGTGACGATCGTCGAGGCTCTCCCCCGGCTGGTGCCCGCTGAGGACGAGTTCGCGTCCAAGCAGCTGGAACGTGCCTTCCGCCGCCGCAAGATCGGGTTCAAGACAGGGGTGAAGTTCACCGAGGCGGCCCAGACCGACAACGGGGTGACCGTCTCGCTGGAGTCCGGCGAGACACTGGACGCCGATCTGTTGCTCGTTGCCGTCGGCAGGGGACCCAACACGGCGGGCCACGGCTACTCCGAGGTGGGCGTCGCCATGGACCGCGGCTTCGTCACCACCGACGAGCGCATGCGTACCAACCTGCCCGGCGTCTACGCTGTCGGGGACATCGTCGACGGACTGCAGCTCGCCCACCGCGGGTTCGCACAAGGGATCTTCGTGGCCGAGGACATCGCGGGTCTGAACCCGGAGCCGATCGACGAGGCAGGCATTCCCCGGGTGACCTACTGCCATCCCGAGGTCGCCTCGGTGGGGCTGTCGGAGGACGAGGCTCGCCAGCGTTACGGATCCGACGTCACCACCTTCACCTACGATCTCGGGGGGAACGGCAAGAGCCAGATCCTGAAGACATCCGGAGCGGTGAAGTTGATCCAGGCACCGGACGGTCCGGTCGTCGGCCTGCACCTGGTGGGCGACCGCGTCGGTGAGCTCATCGGGGAAGCACAACTGATCTACAACTGGGAGGCGTTCCCCGCAGACGTCGCCCCCCTGATCCACGCCCACCCCACGCAGACCGAAGCGCTCGGCGAGGCGCATCTCGCGCTCGCGGGCAAGCCCTTGCACGTGCACGGCTGATCACGGCCGAGCGCACGACTACCGTGAACAACCGGCTTCGAAACAGACACTGAGGAGTCAGCAAGAGATGGCCTTCTCCCTCACATTGCCGGAACTCGGCGAGAGCGTCACCGAAGGCACCGTCACCCGGTGGCTCAAGCAGGAGGGCGACCGCGTCGAGGTGGACGAACCCCTGCTGGAGATCTCCACCGACAAGGTCGACACCGAGGTACCCTCCCCCGTCTCCGGCACCGTGACGCGGATCGTCGCAACCCAGGACACGACCGTCGAGGTGGGCGCCGAGCTCGCCGTCATCGATGACGGCTCGGGGGGCGACGCCGCCCCGGCCGAGCAAGCCCAGCCGCAGACACAGCAGCAAGCCCAGCAGCCCGCTGCCGAGCAGGATGCCGCCCAGCAGGCCACACAGCAGGCGCCCCAACAAGCGGCCCAGCAGGCGCCCCAGCAGCCGGCCCAGCAGCCGGCAGGGCCCGCACCGGCGACGTCCGGGGGTGGCGGCACCCCGGTGACGCTGCCCGAGCTCGGTGAGAGCGTCACCGAAGGCACCGTCACCCGGTGGCTCAAGCAGGAGGGCGACCGCGTCGAGGTGGACGAACCCCTGCTGGAGATCTCCACCGACAAGGTCGACACCGAGGTACCCTCCCCCGTCGCGGGCACGCTCCTGGAGATCACGGCGCAGGCGGACGAGACCGTGGAGGTCGGCGGCCGCCTCGCGGTGATCGGCGACGCCCCGGCATCCCCGGCCGCCGCCGAGCAGCCCCAGCAGCAGCCCCAGCAGCAAGCCCAGCAGCAAGCCCAACCTGCCCCGTCCCAACCGGCTCAGCGGGAGCAGGCCCAGCCGCAACAGGCCCAGCCGCAGCAGGCGGAGGAACCCGCGGCAGCCGCGAACTCCGGCCGCCACGCCGCACCCGAGACGGCAGCGCCGTCCGGGGGGCCGTCCGGGGGGCCGTCCGGGGACGGTGCGGCACCGGCCGACGGCACCGCGTCGACTCCCTATGTCACACCGCTGGTGCGCAAGCTCGCGTCCGAGCACGGCATCGACCTGAACTCGCTGCAGGGAAGCGGGGTCGGCGGCCGGATCCGCAAGCAGGACGTCACCGCCGCGATCGAGGCCAAGCAGCAGGCGCCCGCGGCGGAACCGGCCGCTCCGGCGGCGCAGGGTCCGCAAGGGGGGCCCGCGGCGGGCTCCTCGGCGACCGCCGCACCCGCCGAGGACACCTCGGGGATGCGCGGCACGACGCAGAAGGCGAACCGGGTCCGGCTGACCATCGCGAAGCGGACCAAGGAGTCACTGCAGAACTCGGCCCAGCTCACGCAGGTACACGAGGTCGACGTCACCAAGATCGCCCGACTGCGTGAGCAGGCCAAGGCCGCGTTCCTCGAACGCGAGGGCGTCAAGCTCACGTTCCTGCCGTTCTTCGCCAAGGCCACGGTGGAAGCGCTCAAGCAGCACCCGAACGTCAACGCCTATCTCGACGAGGAAGCCCAGCAGATCACCTACTACGACGCCGAGCACCTCGCCGTCGCGGTGGACACCGACCGTGGGCTGATCTCTCCGGTGCTGCACAACGCGGGAGACCTCAACCTCGCGGGACTCGCCACCCGGATCGACGACCTCGCCAAGCGCACCCGGACCAACAAGATCACCCCGGAGGAGCTCTCCGGTGGCACCTTCACGGTCACCAACCTCGGCAGCAACGGCGCGCTGTTCGACACCCCGATCATCAACCAGCCGCAGTCCGGGATCCTCGGTGTGGGTGCCGTGGTCAAGCGACCGGTGGTGATCAGCGATATGGATGGCAACGACACCATCGCCATCAGGTCCATGGCCTACCTCGCGCTGACCTACGACCACCGGCTGGTCGACGGCGCGGACGCGGGCCGCTTCCTGACGACGATCAAGCACCGGCTCGAGGAGGCCGCGTTCGAAAGCGAGCTCGGCCTGTAACCGCGCGCCCCCGGTCCGCTGTGCGGGATCCGGTACGCGGCCCGCGCAGCGGAACGCGCACACAGGATCCCGCACAGGCGATAGGGTCTCGACATGCGGATTCTCATCGCGGGGTCGAGCGGGTTCATCGGCAGCGCACTCGTCGACGAGCTGCGTCGCGCGGGGCATGAGGTCCTCAGACTGGTGCGCCGGGAACCGGCCGCCGAGGACGAGCGCCACTGGGATCCCCCGCGTGGCACGCTCGCGGACGGGGCTCTGGACGGTGTCGATGCCGTGGTGAACCTGTGCGGGTCGTCCCTGCTCGGCCGCTGGAGCGCGGCACGCAAGCAGATGATCCGCAACAGCAGGATCGAGCCAACCGAGGTGCTCGCCGAGGCGGTCGCCGAGCGCGGGGTGCCCGTCCTGGTCAATGCCTCCGGGATCGGCTACTACGGCGACACCGCCGGCGTCGCCGTGGACGAGTCGCGCGGCCCCGGCGAGGGGTTCATGGCACAGCTGTGCGTGGAGTGGGAGCGCGCGACCGGACCGGCACGCGAGGCGGGTACCCGGGTGGTGTCGGTGCGCACGGGCCTGGTCCTCGCCGGTCACGGTGGGCTGCTCCGGCTCCTCCGGCCGGTGTTCCTGCTCGCTCTCGGTGGCCGCCTGGGGTCCGGGGCGCAGTACATGTCCTGGATCAGCCTGTCCGACGAGGTCGCCGCGATCCGGTTCGCCGTCGAGCACGGCTCCGTCTCCGGGCCGCTGAACCTGTGCGCGCCGAGCCCCGTCACCAACCGCGAGTTCACACGGGCGCTCGCCCGGCAGGTGAACCGACCGGCGCCGTGGACGGTGCCGGCACCGGTGCTGCGTGTCGCTCTCGGCGAGGCAGCCGAGGAGACCGCACTGATCAGCCAGCGCGTCCTACCGGCCGCGTTGAGCTCGGCAGGATTCGAGTTCGCCCATACCGAGCTCGACACCGCCCTCGGTGACCTGCTGTGACGCCGGGACCCGTGCCGTCCACTCCCGGGCGGCACCGCGGGCGCGGTACGCTCGCGTCGTGACGGACTCGTACCCCAGCTGCCGCGAATCCAGTGAGCCGGTCGTCGTTCGCGAGGTCGGCACCATCGAGTACTCCCGGGCGTGGGACCTGCAGCGCGATCTCGTCACCGCACGCGTGGAGCGGGACCAGCCCGATACGCTGCTCCTGCTGCAACACCCGTCGGTGTACACGGCAGGAAAGCGCACCGAGGACGCCGAGCGCCCCGCGGACGGCACCCCGGTCATCGATGTGGACCGCGGCGGGAAGATCACCTGGCACGGTCCGGGTCAGCTTGTCGGCTACCCGATCATCAAGCTCGCCGATCCGATCGACGTGCTGCACTACGTGCGCCGCCTCGAGCAAGCGCTGATCAGCGTGTGTGACCGGCTCGGGGTGCACACCGGCCGGGTGGACGGCAGGAGCGGCGTCTGGTTACCCGCGGACCGGCGCGGGCCCGAACGCAAGATCGCCGCGCTGGGCATCCGCGTCCAGCAGGGCGTGACCATGCACGGGTTCGAGATCAACTGTAACCCGGACATGACGGCGTTCGACCGCATCGTGCCGTGCGGCATCAGCGACGCCGGCGTGACGTCACTGTCGGCCGAGCTCGGCCGCGATGTGACCGTGGACGAGGTGCTGCCGCTCGCCCGCGAGGCCGTGCTCGCCGCCCTGGACGGCGACCTCGCCGTCGACGACCAGCGCAGCCTGGATCGCGCCGAGGGCCGGGAGGCACAGGCACCCGGCGTGACGTTCGCGTTCCAGGACTGACCGCGCAGGCGGCGGGGCCACACCGGCACGAAGCCGCGCTGGGTGCGACGGCGTGCCCTCGGGACAGCGGACTACCGCTCCCCCGCACCGGACGGGTCGCCTGCGACCTTGGTCCTGATCTTGTCCGCGATGGCCGCGGGGGCCTTCTTCCCCCGTGCCGACCCCGCGTCCGTTTCCGGCCTACCGGCCTGAGCGCTCGCCCGGACCGAACGCAGGACCTGCACGATGACCTCCTCGGTCCGGGCACTGACGTCCTTGGGGTCGGCGGAACCGGCGATCATCGACGCCGCCGCCGACAGGGCCCCGAACAGCAGGTTGGCGGTCACGTCGAGCGGGACCGGGACGAGGTAACCCGAGTCGATCAGGTCATTGAGGATGGACCGGATCACGCCGTAGCTGTAGTGGCTCTCCGCCTCGCGCCACCGTTCGGCACCCATCACGACAGGGGCCTCGTGGATCACGATGCGCTGGTACTCCGGCTCCAGGCAGATCGTGAGGAACGTGCGCAGGCCGTCGACGGCACGGTCCCACGGCGCGCCGTCACCTTCGGTCACCTCGGTGAGCTTGGTGTGCACCCGCCGCTCGACCGCGTCGAAAGCGGCCTCGAAGAGCGCTTGCTTTCCGCTGAAATGGTGGTACAGCGCGCCCTTGGTCACCCGTGCGCGCTTGGCGATCTCGTCGAGCGAGGTGCCGGCGTAGCCACGCTTGGTGAACAGGGTGACCGCGCTCTCCACGAGCGCGGTCCGCGTCGACTCCGAGTAATCCAGCCGTCTGGACCGCATTGTCACCACCCTCACAAGCTTACAAGCCCTTCTCCCGCGCCCGCGCATGGTAACTTCGAGCTGTCGGACCGTACCGTCAGTATGCCGCACACTCACGGTATGACGCAGGTCACGGAGCTCGGCGCCACGCCCGAGTCAGCATGCTGCGTCCGCGTGTGTCCCGCGTGCGCACAGCGGGGGAGCACAGGGCATCAGCGGGGAAGGAGACAGGCCATGAGCTGGGAGGACTTCTACAGGCGCCGCGACACCATCGCAGCCGTCCTGCACGCGGCGGAACGGGCCCCGGACGGTCCGCTGCCGTTCACCGAGGTCGGCGCCGGGCAGGTGTTCCGCGACGAGCGGGAGCTGCTGCTCGCCCTGCACTATCACTGGATGCAACTGATGACGGGCCGGCTGCGCGCGGAGCTCGGCCGGCCGGACGACGGGGACGCCTCCGGCGAGGGCGGCGACGACCTCTCCGGCGACCCCTCCGACGGTGTCTCCCGAGCCTGGCGACGGGCCGCGGACGAGCACCCCACCCTGCGCGCCGTGCTGGACGCCAACCTGGAACGGTATCCGGATGTGGGCACCGCCGCGCTCGAGCGGGAACAGCGCGTACTCGCGGTCGCCGCGGGCCTGGCCGAACCGGACGAGTCCCCGGCCGAAGCCGCCAGGGTCGGTGCGGCGTTCCTCGCGCTGACCCGGCACGGTGCCGCGCACGGTGCCGCGCGCAGCGAGCGTTCCAAGGGCCAGGTGCTCCGCATGCTCGCGCGGAGCGCCTGACGGCACCTGACAGCGCATGCCAACACAGGGTCGTCCGGTCCACCTACGACCAGTAGGGTGATGCCATGGCAGATCAATCCCCTCGAACCGACAGCTGGGACGAGTCACGCATCCCCGACCAGTCGGGAAAGACCGTGCTGGTCACAGGGGCGAACTCCGGCCTGGGGCTCCGGACGGCGAGCGTGCTGGCCGGCAAGGGCGCGCACGTGCTGCTCGCCTGCCGCTCGCCGGAACGCGGCCAGAGCGCCCTCGATGCGGTAACCCGGCAAGCCACGGGCAGCAAACCCCGGCTCGTGCAGCTCGATCTCGGCGATCTGGCCACCGTACGGCAGAGCGCGACCGAGATCCGGGAGATCACCGGAGACCGGCTGGACGTGCTGGTGAACAACGCCGGCATCATGGCGCTACCCAAGGGATCCACCGAGGACGGGTTCGAGCTGCAGTTCGGCACCAACCATCTCGGGCACGCCGCGCTCACCTGGCTGCTCATGCCCGCATTGCGCGGGTCGGCAACCGGCGCCCGCGTCGTCTCGGTGTCCAGCATCGCCGCGACGCAGGCCAAGATCGACCTCGACGACCCCAACTACGAGCGCCGTACCTACAACCCGTGGGGCGCCTACGGCCAGTCCAAACTCGCCAACCAGGTGTTCGCCCTCGAGCTGCACCGCAGGCTGCAGGCGGCCGGTGAGCCCGTCAGCAGCGTCGCGGCGCACCCCGGCCTCACGGCCACCGGCCTGGCAGGCTCGATGGCAGGCAGCTACCGCAACCCGCTGGTCTCCGGGGTACTCCGGGCGGGCTCGTGGTTCAGCGACGCCGTCCTGGCCCAGAGCGTGAACCGCGGCGCCCTGCCCCAGCTGCACGCGGCGACGGCACCGGAGGTCGAGAGTGGCCAGTACTTCGGTCCGGACGGGTTCCGCCAGCTGCGTGGTGCGCCGACCGCGGTCAAGCCGCTGCGCCCGGCACGCGACACCGAGCTCGGCGACCGGTTCTGGGCACTCACCGCACGGCTGACCGGGGTCACGCCGGACCCGGACGGGCGTTCCTGAGGCAGCGGGCGTGGCTACCCGGCAGTGCCCGCACGCCGGCTGACTACCGGTGAGGTGACTCACAGCGCATCGCACTGCCGGATGCGCGTGTAACGCCAGCGGGTGAGCCCGCGTATGGTGACGGAAGGAGTTCCGGGCTCGCAGGGCGGAGTCGACGGCCGGTCAATGTACGGCGCAGCACGCTCCGGGCACCGTGGCACACCGCTCGGGCGCGGGACCGCAGGATGTAACCGATCGTCGCGCGGCCTCGTGCCGGCGTCACGCCACGACTAGGACCCTCTGTGATCACGGAGCTTCTCGCATGGCTGGCCAGCCTGCCGCAGGAACTGTTGATGCTGGCCGCCGGCCTGCTCGTCGCGGCGGAAACCACGCTCGGCTTCGGGATGGTCGCACCTGGTGAGGCCGGCCTCCTGGTTGTGGGGACGACCGCGACCACGACGGGCACGTTCCTGACCATCTGGGCCGTCACCTCGCTCTGCGCGATCCTCGGTTACTGCATCGGTTACGGGCTGGGGAGGTTCTTCGGGCCACGCATCCGGCAGACCAGACCCGTCCGCCGGTACGGGGGCCAGAGCTGGGACTCCGCCACCCGGTTCCTGCGCCGCAGGGGCACGATCGCGGTGATGATCGCCATCTACCTCCCGGTGATGCGCACGCTCGTGCCCGCGGCGGCCGGTGCGGCGGGTCTGCCCTTCCGGAAGTTCCTGCCTGCCTCCGCGGTCGCCGGGATCACGTGGTGCGGGCTGCACATCCTCGTCGGGGCCGCCGCCGGTAAAGCGGCACGCCAGATCGAGGAGGCCATCGGGTACGGCAGCTGGATCCTGCTCGCGCTGCTCGTAGCCGTTCTCGCGCTCGTTGTTCGCCGGAAGCGACGCAAGAAGGCGCTGGCCAGGCAGGAGGACCCGGACCAGGACCGGGCAGGCTCGGCGCCGATTCCGGACCTGTCCGAACCGGGCGCACCGGCACCGAGCGACGGTGACGGCGGCGCGCAGCCGGAAGCCGACCGCACGGCACGCGACGACCAGCGGCACCGCCACGCGCACCTGCCGGCTTCGGGGGACTGATCCCGGCCTCACCGGGACCTCGCGCGCACCGGCACCGGAGCGGCCGGCGTGCTACGTCAGGTCTGGACCGGCTCACCGAGCTCGACGCCGTCCAGCTCGGCGGCGAAGCGCGCACCGAACGCCGTGGACGGGGTGTGCGCACCCGGCGGAACCTCTCCGGCCGCCAGCCGCTCCGCGCTCCGGACCACGCCGTCCGCTGTGAGGGGTAGCGCGTTCGGGCCGCGCAGCGTCATCGTGACGCGCCTGCCCGACGGGTCACGGGCCTCCCCCCACACCTGCGACCCTCCCCGCGAGTCCAGCTCGGCCCCGCGCCGCACGACACGGTCGGCAACGGAACGAGCCGCGCGCTGCACGGTGGCGCGACGCAGCAGCGGGGCGCCGATCCGCTGGAATGCCGGGAGCACGGTTCCGCCCGGCACCACCGTGTAGGTCGTGATGTTCGGGATCCCTGTGGAGCGGTACGCGGAACTGACATCACCCCACGGGATCGCCGTCACGACCCGCTCTCCAGCCGGGAACGCCGCCGTGACCCGTTTGTGCCCGAGCGCGACGTGCCGAAGCGTGCCGTCGACTCGCGCGCGGCCACCATCGCCCGCACCCTCGATGACGGTCTTCACCGTCCCAGGGCCGAGCGCGACGTGTGCGCTGAACGCCAGGTCGAGATAGTTCGCCCGCGGCAGCCGCTCGGCGAGAACCGCTGCGACGCAGTCGGTCGGGACGACATCGAAGCCCGCGCCGGGTAACAGCACGACCCCTGCGCGCTCGGCCTCGGCATGACGCGCGTACACGTCCTCGAAAACGTCGATCTCGCCGGTGATGTCGAGATAGTGGACACCGGCGGCAAGGCACGCGTCGACCATCGGGCGCGCGGTCGCGGAGAACGGGCCCGCGCAGTGCGCCACGGCGTCGATCCCGCGCAACCCCTCACGCACCGCGGCAGGGCTGACCAGATCGAACACCCTGTACTCGAGGCCGAACCGGTCGGCTATCGGCCGCAGCCGCTGCGCGCTGCGCCCCGCAAGGACCGGGCGCAGCCCGCGCGCGGCAGCCAGCTCCGTCACCAGGTGGCCGGTGTGCCCGCTCGCTCCATAGATCATCCACGCCATGTGTCACCAGCCTGCCTGACTCGGCTTAACGTTACCAGTGAGTAACACTAACGTCGCACGACTTCCGCGTCCACCGGGATGTCCGGGCGTGCCGTCTCGGCATGGTCGGCACGCGACCGGTGACCTGTCGCGTCACGAACCGGCGAGCAACGGGATCATCCCACCCGCGAGCACGCAGTCGACCTGGCGTTGCGACAGGCGGTGCCGCAGCGGGTAGCTCTCCGACCGGGACACGTTGTGCATCGTCAGCTCGTCGCCCGCGCGCACCGCCTCGCGGGCCGCCTCGAGCACCAGCTTGTCCCCTGCCCCGATGCGGTCGTAGTCGGCGGCGTCGAGGAACTCGAGAGCGAGGATCCCGAAGTTGGCGAGGTTCTGCCAGTGAATCCGCGCGAACGACTTCGCGATGACCACGCGCAGCCCCAGGTGACGCGGTGTGATGGCGGCGTGCTCCCGTGAGGAACCCTGCCCGTAGTTCTCACCACCGATCACGATGTGCCCGCTGCCGCCTGCGAGCTCCGCGGCCCGCTTCGGGTAGGTCTCGTCGACAGGGATGAACGTGAACTCGGCGAGCTTGGGAATATTGGAGCGGTACGGCAGGGCGCGCGCTCCCGCGGGGGAGATCTCGTCGGTCGAGATGTTGTCACCGACCTTGAGCAGGACCGGTGCTTCGATCCGCTCGGGCAACGGCGGGAAGTCCGGCAGCGCCGAGATGTTCGGCCCCTTGACCAGCTCGACCCGGGTCGCCTCCTCGGCGGGAAGCGGCGGCACGAGCATGTCGGTGTTGACCGACGCCCGCGCAGGCAGCTCCAGCCGGGGCCAGTCGAGGTCGAGCTTCTCGGCGAGCTCACGCGGATCGGTGATCACACCGGTCAGCGCGGAAGCGGCGGCGGTCTCCGGGGAACACAGCCACACCGAGTCCTCTTTGGTGCCCGAGCGCCCTGGGAAGTTCCTCGGGAACGTGCGCAGCGAGTTCTGCCCCACCGCGGGTGCCTGCCCCATGCCGATGCACCCCATGCAGCCCGCCTGGTGTATACGCGCTCCGGCGGAGATCAGGTCGAACGTGGCCCCCATCTTGGTGAGGTCGGCGAAGATCTCCCGCGAGCTCGGGTTGACGTCGAAGCTGACCGCGTCGTGGGTCTGCCGCCCCCGCACCATCGCCGCGGCAACGGCGAAGTCGCGCAGCCCCGGGTTGGCCGATGAGCCGATCACCACCTGGCTGACCTCGGTGCCCTGCACCTCGGAGACCTCCGCGATGTTGTCCGGCGCGGAGGGCTTGGCGATCAGCGGTACCAGCGAGGACAGGTCGATCTCCTCGGTGACGTCGTAGGTCGCGCCCTCGTCGGCCGCGATCGGCACGAAGTCGCTCGCGCGCTCCTCCGCGGTCAGGAACTCGCGCACGGCTTCGTCCGCGGGGAAGATCGTGGTGGTCGCCCCCAGCTCGGCACCCATGTTGGCGATCACGTGCCGGTCCATCGCCGACAGGCCCTCCAACCCGGGGCCGTGGTACTCGATGATCCGGTTGACGCCTCCCGCGACCGTGTGCCGTCGCAGCATCTCCAGGATCACGTCCTTGGCGGAGACCCACGGGGGCAGCGACCCGGTCAGGCGCACCCCCCAGATCTCGGGCATGCGCAGGTAGAGAGGTCGCCCGGCGATGGCCATGGCCACCTCCAGGCCGCCGACGCCCATGGCGAGCATGCCGAGTGAGCCGGCGGCAGGCGTGTGCGAGTCGGACCCGACCATGGTCTTGCCCGGTACACCGAAGCGCTGCATGTGCGTGGGATGCGAGACCCCGTTGCCCGGCTTGGAGAACCACAGTCCGTACCGCGAGCACGCCGAGTGCAGGAAGGTGTGATCCTCGGCGTTGCGCTCGTCGGTCTGCAGCAGGTTGTGGTCGACGTACTGCACGCTGACCTCGGTGCGCGCCCGCTCCAGCCCCAGGGCTTCGAGCTCCTGCATCACCAGGGTCCCGGTCGCGTCCTGGGTGAGGGTGTGATCGATGGCCAGCGCGATCTCCTCGCCCGGCTCCATGCTGCCGCTGATCAGGTGTGCGGCGATGATCTTCTGCGCGACGTTGCGTGTCATGTCGTCCGTATACCCCCGGTGCGGTGGCTTCAACCATTCCATGGTCAGTATCCGCGTCACACCGGTCGGGGCACACCGGTCACTCGCCTGATCGTGTCCCGCGCGGCGGTACGGGCGGGCGGCGCCTCGCCAGGGGGTGCCGGCTCACCCGCTGCTACCGGCACCACGTGCGGGCCGGTGGCGTGCCAGGGCGTGGTACAGCGGGTTGGCCACGGTGCCGTGCACCGCCGCGTGCGGGCGCTCCGGCCGGTCACGGTAGCCGTCGAGCAGCAACCTGTTCCGGTTGAGGCACAGCCGGTCGATCTCGGGAGTGAACAGGTCGAACAGCGCGAAGCGATCCGCGAGCTCCGGGAAGCGCTTCTGGTAGGCGAGCACCTCGTCGGCGACCAGCTCCCAGAACCGCTCCTCGCCGACCCCGAGGTACCGCTCGACGATCGGAGCCAGGTAGCGGAAGTGACAGACGAACAGGCCACTCTGGATGAACTGCCGCAGGAACTCGGGCGGCTCGCGCAGCAACACGGAATCCACTTCGGCCGGCATGCTGTCCAGCTCGTCGACACCGGTCGCGCTGACGTTGACGTCGTCGACGAAGTCCTTCACGGCCAGGCGTTCCGGGACCTCGCCGGAGAAGACCACGATGGTGTTCTCCCCGTGCGGCGAGAACACCACGCCGTACCGGTACAGGAAGTGCAGCAACGGCGGAAGCAGCGCCGCGAACAGGCGGGACAACCACTCCTGTGCGCCCAGCCCGGACCGGCGCACCAGCTCGGCCACGAACGCCTCGTCGTCGCCGTCGACGTACAGCAGCGAGGCCAGGGTCCGGGCGCGCTCGCCAGCGCGCAGCCGCGCGTCGAGCGGCTGGCGCCAGATCGCGCCGAGCAGCTCACGGTACTGGTACGGCACGTCGGGGATGTCCTCGAGCTCCCGGTGCCGCACCGCGACCGAGGCCACCTCGCCGAGCAGGATCGCGCCTGCCTCGTCCCGCAGGAACGGATCGGACTCCGCGAGGCCGCGTACCCAGGAGGTCACCGCGGGAGCGGCGACCGTGCGTTCGGTAGGCAGACCACGCCACACGAGCGTGTTGAGAATCGACAGCGGGAGCTTCACGTGGTGCCGTCGCGGGTGGTCGGTGTTGCTCAGCGTGCGGATCGACTGCTGCGGCCGGTAGCGGTCCGGAGCCTCGCCGAGCGGCACGATCCGCTTGTGCGCGACATCGGCAGCGAACACCGGCAGGACCACCTCGTCCCACTGCCACGGGTGCACCGGCAGCCACTCGTACTCCTCCGGCGGCACACCGTGGCCTGCCAGCGCCGCCGTGAACCGGTGCCGCGTGTCCTCGTCGAGCTCGCCGGCGAGCAACACCTCCCGGTCCAGGCCGGCGACGGCGCGGTAGTCGGCGAGCGAGCGGTGCACGGCGATCCACGGCAGGCGGACGGGCTGCCGTGACTCCGGCGCGTACCGCTCGGTGTCACCTGCGGAGAATCCGATCCGCCCCTTGTTCGGGACCAGCCACGGATGCCCCGTCTGGTAACCCTCGAGCTCGGCGTACGGCAGCTCGGCCAGCTCGGTCGCCGTGGGCGCTCCCGGGCCGCGCAGCCGCGCGTCGGCCGCGAGCGTGGCGGTGAGCTCGCAGGCCAGGTGGCCGGCCGTGTTCCCGCTGATCCCCAGCACGTCGTGGGCTTCCCGCAGGAACAGGAGCGGGTCGCTCGCCGCCTCGCTGCCCTCGCCCGCTACCCGCTCGATCCGGTCCGGGTCCACGCGCCAGTCCCCGAACGCACCGCGGCGCGCGGCGAACCGGTACGAGACCCCGCCGGGCAGGTCGAGCCGGTAGGTGTCCCCTGCCACCGGCTCGGGGCGCAGCAAGCACTCGTAGCAGAACTCGCCGAGGGTCTTGGCCAGCAACTCCTTACTGACCAGGTGCCAGGTGTGCTCGTTGAGCGAACGGGGCACGGTCACGGACATCGGTCTCCTCCTGTACCGGTCAGGGGCTGCGCGTCCCGGTTCATCCCGCGAACGCGTTGGGGATCTCGCAGTACACCGACTGCGTCTCCAGCGGGCCGACGAGCTCATCCAGCCCGTCCACCCGGGTGAGCAGGTTGGCCTTGCAGCGCAGGGTGGCCGCGTCCGCCAGCGCGGTGGCCAGGGGCAGGTCGGCGAACGAGCGCAGGCGCTCGCGCAGCAGCTCGAGCAGCGGCCGCTCCCGGCACCCGGCGAGCGAGCCGAACGCGCCCACGAGACCGAGCAGGTTGTTGACGCCGACGTAGTAACCGAGCCGCTCGTCGATCACCTCGTCCGCGCAGCGGTTGTCGCCGGCGGTCCCGACCCCGGGCAGCAGTCGCTCCAGCTCGCCGGCCCGCCGGTGCGAGATGTAGTAGCCCTGGTTGTCGCGGTACCACCCGCCGCACGGCCGGCCCTCGTCGTCCAGCACGACGAGGGTGTTCTGCTGGTGGGCCTCCAGGCCGAGCCCGTAGTGCCGGTACAGCCACAGCACCGGGGCGACAACGGCGTCGAAGTACCGCGCGCACCAGTCCTCGGCGACGTCCTGCGTGCCCTTGCCGGTGCGCGCCGCCAGCGTGTCGAGCACGCTGGTGATCTCGGCACCGCCGAGGCCGGGGCGGTCGGCGAGCAACCCGGCCACGCACCACACCCGGTCCGCGGGGCCGAACGGGTTGGCCCGCACCACGACCTCCAGCCCGCTCTCCGGGCGGCCGGTGCCGTCAGGCGGGTCCACGGCCAGCCAGGCCGGGTCGCGGACGATGCCGAAGGTGGGATGGTGCCGCGCGAGCTCGGCGGCGAGCCCCGCGTCGAGCAGCCGGTCGATCTCCACCCCGCGCCGCAGCTCGACACGCAGGTTCTCCCGCTTCGAGTTGGTGATGGGCAGCCCGAGGGAGAGCTTGAGCATCACCCGCTCCCCTGGCGAGTACACCGTGCGCAGCGAGGCCGTCGGGTGCCACTGCGGGCCGTGCGGGCCGAGGTCGCGCAGCGCGTCACCGGCGAGCAGCCGCGCGATGCCCGGCCGTGTCAGCAGCTCGCGTGCCTGCCAGGGATGGGCAGGCACCGCCACATACCCTTCCGGGGTCTCGGGTGCGAAGGGGGCCAGCCATCCGTGCGCGTCGCCCTCAGCGGCCACGATGGACCGCTCGGCGGCGAACCAGTGCAGCGGGAAGCGGCCCCGCAGTTCCGGGGAGATCCTGCCGGCCTCCGACTCGGTCAGCCCGATCCTGCTCTTCGGAGCCGGGTGCAGCGGGTGCCCGAGTACGAGCGCCTGCTCGGCCTCGAGGAACGGCGTGCGGCCCGGATCGCCTGCCGTGACGGCGCGGGAGGAGAGGAAGCTCGCGATGCGTCGCGTGGAGTCGGACACCCGCGCGACGAGCTCGGTCACCGCGTCCGGGCCTCCCCCGCGCGCCGCCACCGACTCGGTCACCAGCAACGCGGCGAGCGTCACGGAACTGACCGGCTGACCGGACGGGAATCGCACGGACCCGAACCGGTGGAAACCCGCCTGCGAGCGGTACGCGACGTCGGCCTCCAGCCGCGTGCCGCTGGCCGGCAGGTCGATCGTGGCGGGCCCGGCGTCCGGGACCGGCAGCCCCGTCTCGCGCACCCAGCAGCGCAGTAGCGCGTCGCACGCTGCCGAGTCGGCCTGCTCGCTCCAGTCCCCTTCCGGTGTCGCGTCAGCGCGCGTGGACGGCGGTACGGTCACGGTGATCCTCCTTGTCGTGCGATCGGATGCCGGGCGCGGTGCTGCCGCAGCCGCGGCCGGGCAGAGCGCGGCAGCCCGCACGACGGGCAGCGCGATGAGCAGCGAGGGTGCTGGTCGTGCCGCTGGCATGGCAGCCGCTCAACCGCGCGCCCCCGCGCGCCGGGTCGCGGCGCCCGCGTTGCCGGCGGTCGCCCCACCGGGCTCGCGGGCTCCGGCCGCTTCCGCCGCATCGTGGGGTATCCCGAAGGTGGTGAACGCTGCCCGTTCCGGCAACGAGTACACGGGGCGGTCCGCGAGATCGTTCAGGATCCGCGCCGCGCGCCACGCGCCGAGCGTCAGGTCGGGCGCGCCGACACCGTGACTGTGCATCTCCGCGTTCTGCACGTACAGCCCGCCGGTCACCTGCGGGTCCAGCCCCACCCGGTAGTCACCGTCGACCCGGTACCTGCCGTGCTCGTCCCAGTCGATCAGGTGCCGTACCGGCCGCAGGAACTCGGCGTCGCGTGGCGCGTACCCGGTGGCCAGTACGACACGGTCGGTGCTGACGGTGAAGTCCCGCTGCTGCTCCCGCTGGCGGCACAGCAGCTCGTAACCGGAGGATCCGGCCGGTGTCGCCGCGATGACCTCCACGTTCGGTGCCAGCGTCACATCCGGCCACTGACCGCCGACCCCGCGCTCGTAGAGCAGGTCGTAGATGTCGCTGATCGTCTCGTCGCTGATCGCCTTGTAGAGCTGCCACTGCTCGGGAACCAGCCGGGCGCGCGTCTCCGCGGGCAGGTGCCGGAAGTAGGCGGTGTAGTCCGGGGTGAAGTGCTCCAGCCCGAGCTTGGAGTACTCCATCGGCGCGAACGCCGGGGTACGCGCCAGCCACCGCAGCCGCCACCCGTGCGCGGGTTGCTCGCGCAGCAGGTCGAGAAAGATCTCCGCCCCGGACTGGCCGGAGCCGACCAGCGTGATGTCCCGCGCGTCGTGCAGCAGGGACCTGCTGTCCAGGTAGCGGCTCGAGTGGACGATGTCCTCGCCGACCAGCCCGTGGAAGGCGGACGGCGTCGCCGGTGCTGTGCCCACCCCGATCACCACGTTGCCCGCGGCAACCGTCCTGCGCTCCCCCGAGGCGAGATCGCGGTAGCCCACCAGGAACCGCTCGGTCTCCGCGTTCCAGCTCACCTCCTCGACGTGGGAGCCGAACCGGCAGCTGGGCAGGGACTCGGCCACCCAGCGGCAGTAGTGGTCGTACTCCTGGCGCGGGACGTGGAACCGTTCCGCGAAGTAGAACGGGAACAGCCTGGCGTGTTCCCGCAGGTAGTTCAGGAACGACCACCGGCTGGTGGGGTCGACGAGGCTGACGAGATCCGCCAGGAACGGCACTTGCAGCACGGTGCCTTCCAGCAGCATCCCGGGATGCCAGGAGAACCGCTCGCTCTGCTCCACGAACAGCGTCCGCGTTCGCCCCGCGCCGTCCGCGAGCGCCGCCAGCGCGAGGTTGAACGGGCCGATGCCGATACCGACGAGGTCGTACTCGGTTACCGGTCGCATGTCTACCCGTCCTCCTCGGTTCCCGCGATCACGATGTCGTTGAGCAGGGCGTCGGCATCGGTACGCGCTGCGCCCGGGTGTAGCAGCGTGAGCTTGAGCCACACCTCGCCGGACAGCTCGGTGCGCCCCACCACGGCGCTGCCGCGCCGCAGCAGGCGGCGCCGCAGCGCGGCGTTGACCCTGTCCGGGTGGCCGAACGCCCGGTAGCGGAACACCACTGTGGTCAGCGCGGGCTCCGCGGCCAGCTCCAGCGCCGGGTGACTCGCGATCTGCGTGGCGATGTACCGGGCCAGCGCGTGACACCGGTCGACCAGCTCGCCGAGCCCGCGCCTGCCCAGCGCGCGCATGGTCACAGCGATCTTGAAGGCGTCGGCGCGCCGGGTGGTGCGCAGCGACCGGCCGAGCAGCCCGTCGTAGCCCGCGGCCTCGTCGTCGGCGGGGTTGAGGTAGGCCACGCGCCGGGCCAGCGGCTCCATCGCGTAGCCCTCGCCTGCGAGGAACACCCCGGCCGCGATCGGCTGCCAGCCCAGTTTGTGCAGGTCGAGGGCGATCGAGTCGCTCAGTGCGATGCCGTCGAGCAGTGGCGCGAGCTCCTCGGACAGCAGTGCCCCACCGCCGTAGGCGGCATCGGTGTGCAGCCAGGCTCCGTACTCGTTGGCCAGCTCGGCCACCTCGGGCAGCGGGTCGATCGCACCGAGGTCGGTCGTGCCCGCGGTCGCGACGATGATCGCCGGGGAGTCCTCGCACCGTCGCAGCGCACGGCAGAGCGCGGTGGTGTCCATCCGGTGCCGGTCGTCGACGGGCACCGCGGTCACCGATGCCTCGCCGAGTCCGAGCAGTGCGGCGTTGCGCTGCACCGAGAAATGCGCCGCCGTGGAGCAGAACACCCGCATCCGGCAGGCGGGACCGCTGACGCCCTCGTACGCCGGTTCCACACCGGCGAGCTCGCGCAGCGCGGCGTCCCTGGCCAGCGCAAGGCCCATGAGGTTGGACTCGGTGCCGCCCCCGGTCAGCACCCCGGCGGCGCGCTCGGGCCGGTAGCCAGCCAGCTCGGCGAGCGCCGCGACGACCTCACGCTCCACTGTGGTGGCCGCGGGCGCCTGGTCCCACGAGTCGAGCGAGGGGTTGAGCGTGGCGCTGACGAGGTCCGCTACGGCGGCAACCGCCAGCGGCGGGCAGTGCAGGTGTGCGGCACACGCCGGGTCGGACGGGTCGACCGAGCCCGCGGCCAGCATCCGCGTGAGACAGCTGAGGGCCTCCTCGGCGCCGGTGCCGAGCTCCGGCAGGGCCTCTCCCATCGTGTCGCGTACCTGCTCGGCCAGCGCGCACGGTTCGCGGGCAGGAGCGGGACCACCACGCTCGGCGACGCCCGCCGCGATGGCCTGGACGGCGGTGCCGACGAGCGCGGACAACCGTGCCGGTCCCGCGTGCCCGCCCGCCAGCTCGGCACCGGCGACCGGCGCGGGTGGCTCGGTGATCCCGGCCTCGCCGGACGATCCCGCGTTCACATCGACCGACATACGTTCGCTCCAACCACAAGAAGATCATTTAAGGTTAGCCTAACCTAGTATAGGTAAGCCTAACCTTCAACTCGTGGACGACACTCGTTCAGGGGAAGATGACCGTCACGGGTCCGGAAAGGGGAAGGAACACCGGCACAGCAGGGCCCAGCACCCGGCGGGCCGGCGACGCCGGGTGCCGCTCAGCCGCGCAGCAGCCCGCGATCGACCAGCTGGCCGCGGAGCGTCGCGGCGTCGACGAACTGCTCGGCGTCGATACCCCACGCCCGTGCGGCCGCGACATTGCCGGGCAGGTCATCGGTGAAGAAGGTACGTTCCGGCTCGAGCTCGTACCGCTCGAGCAGCGTGCGATAGATCGACGGGTCCGGCTTGACGACCCCTTCCTGCCCGGAGACCACGGCTCCCCGCAGCCGGTCGAGGAAGCCCCAGCGCGCCACAGCGTCCCGCCACTTCGCCGCGGAGATGTTGCTGAGCACGTACAGCGGCACGCCCGCGAGCCGCAGCTCGTCGAGCACCTCGACCATCCCGGGGATCGGACCGGCGATCATCTCGTCCCAGCGACGGTGATAGGCGGCGATCAGCTCGGCGTACGCGGGAAACCGCTCGGCTCGCTCGGCGATCGCCTCCGCCCAGTCACGGCCGACGTCCAGCTCGGCGTTCCATTCCCGGGGGCACACCTCCGTCAGGAAGTACCGGCGCTCGTCCTCATCCGGGATGAGGGAGGCGTACAGGTACTCCGGATCCCAGTCAAGTAGTACTCCTCCGAGATCGAAGACGGTAGCGTGCACGTAAGGCAGGATAACGTGGTCACTGTCGCCGGTAGCGCCTACCGTTGACGGTGACATCGAGGATTAGGAGAGCCCATGGACACGCCGGTCGGCACCAGTGGCGCCACCCAGCCGTCCGACCAGATGGGTCGCGGGCTGCGGGATCTGCGCATCTCGGTCACGGATCGCTGCAACTTCCGCTGCCGGTACTGCATGCCTCGCGAGATCTTCGGACCGCAGCACGCCTTCCTGCCGCGCGAGGAGCTGCTCAGCTTCGAGGAGATCACCCGGCTGGTGCGGGCGTTCGCCGGCATCGGTGTGCAGAAGATCCGCCTGACGGGCGGTGAACCACTCCTGCGTGCCGAGCTGGAACGCCTCGTGGAGATGGTGGCCGGCGTCGACGGCATCACCGACATCGCCCTGACCACCAACGCCTCGCTGCTGCGGTCCAAGGCCCGCTCGCTGCGCGATGCCGGCCTGTCGCGTGTCACCGTCAGCCTCGACTCGCTGGACCCCGAGCGGTTCGCCAGTATCAGCGACACCCCGGTGCCCCTGGAGCGCGTGCTCGACGGGATCGCGGCTGCCGAGGAGGCCGGCCTGTCCCCCATCAAGATCAATGCGGTGGTCAAGCGCGAGCTCAACGACGGCGACGACATTCTCGGGCTCGCCGCGCACGGCAGGGAGACCGGCAGGGTCGTACGCTTCATCGAGTACATGGATGTCGGCACCACCAACGGCTGGCGGCTGGACGAGGTCGTGCCCGCCCGCGAGATCGTCGACCGCATTCACGCCTCGTGGCCGCTCGAGCCCGTGGACGCTGCCTACTCCGGCGAGGTGGCGCAGCGGTACCGCTACGCCGACGGCGCGGGGGAGATCGGCGTGATCAGCTCGGTGACCCAGCCGTTCTGTGGTACCTGCACGCGGGCGCGCCTTTCCGCGCAGGGTGAGCTGTTCACCTGCCTGTTCGGCACGAAGGGCCACGACCTGCGTGCGCTGGTGCGCGACGGCACCAGCGACGCCGAGCTGGATGAGCGGCTCCGGTCGATCTGGCGGATACGCGCGGACCGTTACTCCGAGCTCCGTACCGAGGAGACGGCGCGGCGCCCCAAGGTCGAGATGTCCTACATCGGGGGGTGACCCGCCGCATCGGCATGACCACGACCGTGCGGCACAAGGTGCGTGATAACCGCCGAAACGTCTCACGATCGCCCGGAAGCGATCGCTACCCCGTCGCTCGATCCGTATCCGGTGGGCGCAGCTGGGTTCGAACCAGCGACCCCTTGCTTGTAAGGCAAGTGCTCTTCCGCTGAGCTATGCGCCCGGGCGGTGCCCCGTTCCCGGAGCACCGTAACCGACTACGCGGCCAGGTCCGCGATCGCCTTCTTCCACGCCTGCTGATCACGCGCCTGGCCGGGCTCGTTGACCTCGGCATAGCGTACGACACCGTCGGTGTCGATCAGGAAGGTACCTCGCACGGCCATGCCCGCCTTCTCGTTGAACACTCCGTACTCCTTGGCGACCTCGCCGTGCGGCCAGAAGTCCGACAGCAGCGGGAACTGGTAGCCCTGCTGCTCCGCCCAGACCTTCAGGGAGAACGGTGTATCCACCGACACGCCGATGACCTGCACTCCCTTGCCGTCGTAATCGGCGAACTCGTCACGGAGCTGGCACAGCTCACCCTGGCAGACGCCACTGAAGGCGAACGGGTAGAACACCAGCAACACCGGCTTGTCGCCCCGAAAGTCCGACAACGTCACGGGCTGCTTGTTGTAGTCGTTGAGTGTGAAGTCCGGGGCATTCGCGCCAACCTCGACGGCCATTCGAGCATCCTCTCGCACGCTGGGTTCGATTCATCTGCCGAGCCGACTTCCCGCCGAGAGCACCAACAGCACGCCGTGGAACCCGTATCGCCACGGGCCTGCCGGACCCGGCTCGGGACCTTCGCCTGCCGGGCCAGCCTATCGATGCGTACTCGCCAGCAGGGCAGCAGCCCTCGGGAACTCTACCGGCGCGACTGTCGCGGGGGGACCAGCCGCGACCCCGTCCATCCCTGGCCCAGACTGACATTGGATGTCTGCGACAGCCCGACCGTGGGGACCGCCTCTGCGATCTCTGCTGGTTCGACGTGCCCTGGCTGGCCCGTCTTGGGCGTCAACACCCAGATCACACCGTTCTCGTCGAGTGGCCCGCGAGCGTCGACCAGGGCGTCGCCCAGGTCTCCGTCCCCGTCACGCCACCACAGCAGCACCACGTCGATGACCTCATCGGCGTGCTCGTCGAGAAGCTCACCGCCGATGCGTTCCTCGACGGCGGCGCGCACGGCGTCGTTGACGTCCTCGTCCCATCCGAGCTCCTGGACCACCATGTCCGGTTCGATACCGAGCCTGTCGGCGACGTTGTTCTTGTCAACGTCTCCCGCGGCGACCACGACTGCTAATCCTCCATCTGTCTGTGCGGCACGCACGTACCGCGAAGCGAACTCCGTCCAAGTTCAGCGAACACCGACGAGGCCGGATGCGCAACCACCAACACCGCGTGCACGGAAAATCCCCACCCGGAGGGCTCATTCCGCACCGCCACGGCAGGACCGTACGCGCCGCGCCGAGGAGATCCTGCGGCATACCGGTCGCCGGTAACCGGACAGCGCACGAGCCGTGGACACACTGGACGGGAACGCGGCACGACGGGGTTCACACGCAAGTCCGTGCGCTGCGCAAAAGGCGGCGCGATCAATGATCTGAGATTACTCCCGAGTAAGCGCGCATTCCGGGCGCCACGGGACCGGACGGCATGTAACGATGGCGGAGTAGCGCGTGCGCGACCGCCGAACACGGCGATGTTGTGCGCGAGACAATGAGAACGACCACACCCGCACAATCCAGGCTAGGAGATCCCTTGCCCCAGCACAGTTCGAACGGTCGAGGCGTCAGCGGCCAGGAGGCAACCCCCCAGCGGGCCCCGGAACGCGTCCGCGTCATCCGTGACGGCATGGCGGCACACCTGCCCGACATCGATCCGGACGAGACCTCGGAATGGCTGGACTCCTTCGATGCCGCCCTCGCGCACGGAGGCCAGCAGCGTGCCCGGTTCCTCATGCTGCGCCTGCTCGAACGCGCGCGGGAACGCAACATCGGAGTTCCTCCGCTGACCGCTACCGACTACGTCAACACCATCCCGACCGAGAACGAGCCGTGGTTCCCCGGCGACGAGGAGGTCGAACGCCGGTACCGCGCGTTCATCCGGTGGAACGCCGCGGTGATGGTGCATCGTGCCCAACGTCCCGGTGTCGAGGTCGGTGGGCACATCTCCACCTACGCTTCCTCGGCGGCACTCTACGAGGTCGGGTTCAACCACTTCTTCCGTGGCAAGGATCACACCGGCGGTGGCGATCAGATCTTCATCCAGGGGCACGCCTCCCCCGGCATCTACGCGCGCGCGTACCTCGAAGGCAGGCTCACCGCCGACCAGCTGGACGGGTTCCGGCAGGAGCACTCGCACGCAGGCCAAGGGGGCGGCCTGCCCTCCTACCCCCATCCCAGGTTGATGCCCGACTTCTGGGAGTACCCCACGGTCTCCATGGGCCTCGGGCCGATGAACGCGATATACCAGGCGCGGTTCAACCGGTACCTCAAGGCGCACGGCATCAAGGACACCGACGACCAGCACGTGTGGTGCTTCCTCGGGGACGGGGAGATGGACGAGCCGGAGTCGCGCGGCCTGATCCACGTCGCCTCCGGCGAGGGGCTGGACAACCTCACCTTCGTCATCAACTGCAACCTGCAGCGGCTCGACGGCCCGGTCCGGGGTAACGGCAAGATCGTCCAGGAGCTCGAGGCGTACTTCCGCGGTGCGGGCTGGAACGTCATCAAGGTGGTCTGGGGCCGCGAGTGGGACGCGCTGCTGCACGCCGACCGCGACGGCGCGCTGGTCAACCTGATGAACACGACGCCGGACGGCGACTTCCAGACCTACAAGGCCAATGACGGCGCCTACGTCCGGGAGCACTTCTTCGGGCGCGACCCGCGCACCAAGGACCTCGTCAAGGACTTCTCGGACGCCGACATCTGGAACCTCAAGCGCGGCGGTCACGACTACCGCAAGGTCTACGCCGCCTACAAGGCGGCACTGGAGCACCACGGGCAGCCCACCGTGATCCTCGCGCACACCATCAAGGGCTACGGCCTGGGTGCCTCCTTCGAGGGGCGTAACGCCGCGCACCAGATGAAGAAGCTGACCACCGACGACCTCAAGCTCTTCCGCGACGCCCAGCGGATCCCGATCAGCGACGAGCAGCTCGAGCGTGACCCGAAGCTGCCCCCGTACTACCACCCTGGCGAGCAGTCACCGGAGATCGAGTACATGATCGGCAGGCGGCGCACGCTCGGCGGCTTCCTGCCCGAACGGCGTTCCACGGCGAAGCCGCTCGTCCTGCCCGGCGATGCGATCTACGACAGTATCCGCAAGGGATCCGGCAAGCAGGAGGTCGCCACCACGATGGCGTTCGTGCGGCTGGTCCGCGAGCTGGCCAAGGACGCCGAGATCGGCGCGCGGATCGTGCCGATCATCCCGGACGAGGCCCGCACCTTCGGGCTCGACTCGATGTTTCCCACCGCCAAGATCTACAACCCGCAGGGCCAGATCTACACCTCGGTGGACGCCCAGCTCATGCTGGCCTACAAGGAAAGCGAGAAGGGCCAGCTACTCCACGAGGGCATCAACGAGGCCGGGTCGGTTGCCTCCTTCACCGCGATCGGCACCTCGTACGCCACGCACGGCGAGCCGATGATCCCGATCTACATCTTCTACTCGATGTTCGGGTTCCAGCGCACCGGCGACAGCTTCTACGCCGCGGCGGACCAGATGGCCCGCGGGTTCGTCCTCGGCGCGACCGCCGGGCGCACCACGCTCACCGGCGAAGGCCTCCAGCACGCGGACGGGCACTCGCAGCTGCTGGCCACGACCAACCCGGCCGTGGTCTCCTACGACCCGGCGTGGTCCTTCGAGATCGCCCACATCGTGCGGGACGGTCTGCGCCGCATGTACGGCGAGGGCGGCCCGGACGGCAACGGTGAGAACGTCTTCTACTACCTGACCGTGTACAACCAGCCGTACCAGCAGCCGGCCGAGCCGGAGGACCTCGACGTGGACGGCCTGCTGCGCGGTCTGTACCGCTACGCCGAGGCCGACATCGAGGGGCCGCGAGCACAGATCCTGGTCTCCGGCGTCACCATGCCGGACGCGCTGCGCGCCAAGGAGATGCTGGCCTCCGAATGGGGCGTCGCCGCGGACGTGTGGTCGGCGACCTCATGGTCGGAGCTGCGCAGGGAAGCTGTCGAGATCGACAGGGACAACCTGCTGCACACCGATGACGAGCCGCGGGTGCCGTACGTGACCCGGGCGCTGACCGGCACGAGCGGGCCGATCGTCGCGGTGTCCGACTGGATGCGCTCGGTGCCGGACCTGATCCGGCCATGGGTGCCGAACGAGATGTACACCCTCGGCACGGACGGTTTCGGTTTCTCCGACACCCGCCCGGCCGCACGGCGGCACTTCCTGGTCGACGCGGAGTCGATCGTGGTCGCCACGCTCTCCTCGCTCGCGCGGCGTGGCGACATCCCGCACGAGACGCTGTCCCAGGCGGCACGCCGGTACCGGATCGACGACGTGTTCGCCGCCAGCATCCCGGAAGCCGACTCCGACGAGGACTGAGAACGCCGGGAACCCGGGAACGCCGAATGGCGCTTTCCCTCCGTCATGTGGAGGGAAAGCGCCATTCAGCTCATTCTTCAGCGCGGGGTGGTGCCCTGCGGAGGGGTCGGGGGTTCCTGACCCGACCCGGCGCCCGAACGCTGGCCCGCCTGGGCCTGCCCACCAGAGCTGAGGTTGCTCTGCATGTTGTCCAGCCAGGCGGCCCAACGCTCCTGCGCCGGTTTGATGAGACCGCCGCCGAAGCCGACGACGATCACGCCGCCTACCGTGGCCAGCACGGCGATCAGCACCGGCGTCGTCACCGTGGTGGCGATCTGCACCTGGTTGAGCGCGGCGATGATGCCCAGCGCGATGATGAACCAGTAGGCCACCATACCGAGCAGCCAACCGGCCGGGCGGCCCGCCAGCGCCGAGTTCACCAGGTCACGCACCATCTTCGCGATGGCGGCAGCGACGATCACCAACACGATCGCCACGAGCACGCGTGGCAAGAACGCGATGACATCGTTGAGAAGCTCGCTCACCGGATTGGTCGGCCCGAACACGCCGAAGGCCAACTGCAGCGCGATAAGCAGAATGAAGAAGTACGCCAACTTCGCGATGAGCGACGCGGCGTCGATATTGGCTTGGCTGAGCGTCCCGGACAGCCCCGTCTTCTCGACGAGACGCGAGAAGCCCAGCTTACCGAGTACGAGGGTCAGCGCCTTGGCGACAGCCTTCGCGATCAACCAACCGATCAGTAGGATGATCAAGAAGAAGACGAGCTTGGGAACGAACGTGGTCACCAGACTCCACGCGTCACCCAACCCATCTCTGAGCTGGTCCATCACAGTCTCCTCCCTTGTCCTGGCACTATGCCTGTAGTCCGACGATCATTCGCCAGGGCACGGGGAGCCGGCAACTCGACACGGTGCCACGGGTGAGTGATATCGGCGGGCGGAGCACCATCGGCCCGTCCGGAGCGGGGCGTGGGATTGTGGTAACCATGAGCGGAAATCGCGCCGACCAGTCCGGGCGCTCGCAGCTCAGCCTCTCGGCGAGCACTGTGCACAACCTCGAACGAGCCTCCGGTGACCTCGCGGCCAAGAGCGTTGCCGCCATGGAAGAACACCTACCGTGGTTCTCCCGCATGCCCGCCGACCAGCGCGCGAGCGTCCTGTTCATCACCCAGACCGGGGTGGCGGGGTTCATCGGCTGGCTCCGGGACCCGGCCGATGCGCTCAAACTGACCACCGAAGCGTTCCGGGAAGCCCCACCGGAGCTGTCCCGGTGGATCAACCTGCGACACACCGTGCACCTCATCCGGATCGCCACGGAGGTCCTCGAAGAGCATCTGCCGACGTTCGCCGCCGACGACAGCGAGCGTCGCGTCCTGACCGAGGGCATCCTGCGCTACGGCAGGGAGATCGCCTTCACGGCCGCGACGACCTACGCCGCGGCCGCGGAGAGTCGTGGCGCCTGGGACGCGCGGCTGGAGGCCCTCGTCGTCGACGGCATCGTCCGGGGGGACGCCGAGGAGTCGCTCCTCTCGCGCGCCTCGGCTCTCGGCTGGGACCCGGACGCGGCCGCGACGGTGATCGTCGGCCACGCACCCGCCGAGGACCCGCCGACCATCGTGTCCACCGTCCGCGGCAAGGCATCCCGTATGGACCGGCCCGTTCTGGTCGGCGTGCAGGGCTCTCGCCTCGTCGTGATCATCGGCGGCGGTACCGTGCGGTCCGGCCGCGACCGCGAGATCCTGCCCAGGATCGCCGAGGCGTTCGGCGACGGCCCCGCCGTGGCCGGCCCGACGATGCCCAGCCTTGCCGAGGCGTACGTCAGCGCGTCCGAGGCGCTGTCCGGGCTGCGCGCGGTCTCCGGCTGGCCGTCGGCACCGTCCCCCGTCCGCGCGGGCGACCTGCTCCCGGAGCGTGCCCTCGCCGGCGACGCGGAGGCCGAGCGGCAGCTCATCGACACGATCGTCGAACCCCTGGAACGTTCGGGTACCGCCCTGATCGAGACCCTCACCACCTACCTGGAGGTCGGGGGCGTTCTGGAGGTCTGCGCGCGCACGCTGTTCGTCCACCCGAACACCGTGCGCTACCGGCTCAAGAGGGCGGCGGAGCTGACCGGCAGGGACGCGTCCAACCCGCGGGACGCGCTCGTGCTGCGGATCGCACTGATCCTCGGCAGGCTGCCGCACACCAGAGGCCCGGTATAACACCCCTCGCCAGCACACCGCCTAATGGGCGAACCCGACAAGTGACCTGCACCACGATCTCCGGGCCGGCCACCCGCCTTTGGAGAGACCCTCCAAAAATGGCCCGACGACTTCGTACATGACAGCATCCCCCCGAACCTCGCTCAGCATGTTTTCTGAAGGAGTGACAGTGACCGCCGTGCTTGCGCCCGGACAGGGCTCCCAGACCCCCGGAATGCTCACCCCCTGGCTCGACAACGAGGACGCGCGTGCGCGCCTGCGGCACTGGTCCGAGCGAGCGGGACTGGACCTGATCCGGCTGGGAACCGAGGCCGATGCCGACGAGATCCAGGACACCGCCGTCACCCAGCCGTTGATCGTCGCCGCGTCGCTGCTGAGCGCCAACGAGCTCGACCGTCACGGTGCCCTGCCAGCCGACTCCCCCGTCGCGGGCCACTCGATCGGCGAGCTCGCTGCCGCGGCCGTCGCAGGCGTACTCGCCCATGACGACGCCGTCGCGCTCGCCGCGGTTCGCGGCGCCGAGATGGCCAAGGCCTGCGCGCTCGAGCCGACCAGCATGGCCGCGGTCATGCTCGGCGACCCGGACGACGTCGTCGACTGGCTGGAACGGAACGGGCTCGTCGCGGCCAACCGCAACGGTGCCGGCCAGATCGTGGCCTCCGGTTCGGCCGCCGCGATCGAGCGGATCGTTGCCGAGCCGCTCGAGGGAACCAAGGTCCGCAGGATCCCGGTCGCGGGCGCGTTCCACACCCGGTACATGGAACCCGCGCAGCAGGCCCTCGCCGAGCACGCGGCTAGCGTGTCCACCTCGGATCCGGTGCGGCCACTGCTGTCCAATGCCGACGGCGCGGTGGTCGACAGCGGCGCCGAGTACCTCGACAGGCTCGTCCAGCAGGTCACCCGGCCGGTGCGCTGGGACCTGACGATGGACACGTTGGCCACGCTCGGCACGACAAGTACCGTTGAGCTTGTCCCCGGCGGAACGTTGACGGGACTGGTCAAGCGCCAGCTCAAGGGCACCGTGACCGGCACGGTCGCGGTCAAGGCGCCTGCCGACATCGACTCCGTGTCCTCCCTGCTTTCCGAGGTGGCGACCTGATGGCCCTGACTCAGCTCACCGGTGCTGCGGCTACCCGCATCCTCGGCGTGGCGAGCATGCAGCCGGACACGATCGTGAGCAACGACGACCTCGCCAAGTACCTCGACACGGACGACCAGTGGATCAGGGATCGGGTCGGGATCGTCGAGCGCCGGTTCGCCGGTCCGGACGTCTCCCTGGTCGACATGGCCGTACAGGCTGGTTCCCAGGCGCTCGAGGACGCCGGGCTCGAGCCGGGCGAGATCGACACGGTCATCGTGCCGAACTGCACGATGCCGTCACCGATCCCGAACGCCGCCGCGCAGGTCGCCGACCGTATCGGCATCCGCGCCGCGGGGGCCTTCGACGTCAACGCCGCCTGTGCCGGGTTCTGCTATGCGCTCGGGCTCGCCTCCGACCTGATCCGGACCGGCTCGGCAGGCAAGGTGCTCGTGATCGGTGCGGAGAAGCTCACCGACGTCGTCGACCCCTACGACCGCGCGAACGCCATCATCTTCGCCGACGGTGCCGGGGCGATGGTGGTCGGCCCCTCGGAACAGGCCGAGATCGGCCCGGTCAGCTGGGGAAGCGCGGGTGACCTCGTGGACACCATCTACATGCGCGACCACCGGTACATCTACCAGGAGGGCCAGTCCGTGTTCCGGTGGGCGACGACCAAGATCGCCCCGGTCGCGCTGCGCGCCGTGGAGGCTGCCGGCTTGTCCCCGTCCGACATCGACGTGCTCATCCCCCACCAGGCGAACCTGCGCATCGTCGAGGCCATCGCGAAACGGATGCGCGTCCAGGGTGCGCGGGAGGACATGGTGGTCGCCGACGACATCGCCTACTCAGGCAACACCTCCTCGGCGTCCATCCCGATGGCCCTCGACCATATGCGGGTCAAGGGACAGGTACGGCGCGGGGATGTGGTACTGACTGTCGGGTTCGGCGCGGGGCTTTCCTACGCTGGGCAGGTCATCATCGCGCCCTAGGTGGCGTGTAAGGAAGAAGAAACCGAAAGGATCAACAAGTGGCTGACAACCAGGAGATCACCGCAGGGCTCGCGGAGATCATCGAAGAGGTCGCCGGCGTCGCCAAGGACGAGGTCACCTCGGACAAGTCGTTCGTGGACGACCTCGACATCGACTCGCTGTCCATGGTCGAGATCGCGGTGCAGGCGGAGGACAAGTTCGGGGTGAAGATCCCGGACGACGAGCTGGCCAACCTGAAGACTGTCAGCGACGCGGTGAACTACGTCCAGGCCAACTCCAAGTAGCAGGTGGTCCCGGCTGAGCGCTCCGCCCCGCGAGGGACGGGACATCAGCCGCGCATCCCGGCCCGGCAGCCGCGGACCGGCAGCGGTCGAGAGAGGTTCCCGGGTCGACAACGACCAGCCAAATCCCGGTGACCCCGGGGCACAACCATTCGTGCGGGAAGGACGAGCATGAGTTCAAGCGACGTCGTAGTGACCGGGCTCGGCGCTACCACGCCGCTCGGCGGGGACGTCGAGTCGACGTGGGAGGGCCTGCTGTCCGGGCGCAGCGGTGTATCGGCACTCGAGACGGACTGGGTCGAGCGGTTCGACCTGCCCGTCAAGATCGCCTCTCAGCTCGCCGTCGACCCGGCCGAGGTGCTGTCCCGGGTGGAAGCGCGCCGTCTGGATCGCAGCGAGCAGGTCGCCCTGATCGCGGCCCGGCAGGCCTGGCAGGACGCGAGCTTCGGCGATGACGGCGTCGAGCCCGAACGGCTCGGCGTCGTCATCGGCACCGGTATCGGGGGCGCGACGACCCTGCTGCACCAGGATGATCTCCTGGAGAACCACGGGTTGCGCAAGGTCTCCCCGCTGACCGTTCCCATGCTCATGCCGAACGGGCCTGCCGCGCACGTGGGCCTCGAGTTCACCGCCCGCGCCGGAGTGCACGCGCCGGTGTCCGCCTGCGCCTCGGGGGCCGAGGGGCTGGCGTGGGCATGGCGGATGCTGCGGGCCGGTGAGGCCGACGTGGTGCTCGCAGGCGGCGCCGAGGCATGCATCGCCGCGATCACCATGGCCGGGTTCGCCCAGTCCCGCACCATGAGTACCCGCAACGACGACCCGGAGCACGCCTCGAGGCCGTGGGATATCGAGCGGGACGGGTTCGTTCTCGGCGAGGGCGCCGGCGTGGTCGTGCTGGAGCGGGAAGAGTACGCGAAGGCACGCGGCGCGCGGGTTTACGCCCGCCTCGCCGGAGCGGGCACCAACGCCGACGCGCACCACATCACCGCGCCCGACCCGGAAGGGACCTGGCAGGCCAAGGCGATGGAGGCCGCGCTGCGCAACGGCGGTATCGCAGCCTCGGACGTGCAGCACGTCAACGCACACGCCACGTCGACCCAGGTCGGCGACGTCACCGAGACGGTAGCGGTACGCAAGGCTGTCGGGGACCAGCCGGTGCTGACCGCCCCGAAGAGCATGCTCGGCCACCTGCTCGGTGCGGCCGGTGCGGTGGAGTCGATCGCCACGATCCTGTCGATCCACCACGGGCTCGTTCCCCCGACGACGAACCTCAAGGAGCTCGACCCGGGCGTCAGCCTGGATGTGGTCACAGGCGAGCCGCGCAAGATGGACCTCGACGTCGCGATCAACGACTCCTTCGGTTTCGGTGGGCACAACGTCGCCCTCGCCTTCACCTCCGCTTGATGTGCTGAATGACGCTTCCAGGCCGTTCAGCGGCCTGGAAGCGTCATTCAGCACGCCTCGTACAGGGGCGGGGTGCCGGGTGAGACGGCGTCGACCCGCCAGCCGTCCCCATCCCCGGCCGCGGCCAGCGGCAACGCCAGCCACCAGTGAATGCACGGCTCGGGCAGCGTGGCGGGCGCGTCCTCGACGTCCTGCGTGCTGGTGAAGCTGACCAGGACACGGAGCCGGTCGTCGCGCGCGGGCTCGATCCGGTGCACGAACATGTCACCGTCCCGCGTCGACCGGAAGTCCTCGATCCACTGGTCCTCCTCGGTCGTGCCCAACCGTTCGGACGTGACCACGGATCGCCAGAGGTCGAAATCCCGCTCGTTGATCGCGTCGAAGTATGTCTGCAGCACGCGACGCACGGCGTCCCGCTCGGGGTGGCGTGCCGCGTCGGCGCTCAACCTGACCTCGCGACGCCCCGGCCGGTCCTCGGGATCCCGCTCGACCGGGACGGGAGCCGGATCCGGCGCGGCCGCCTGGCCGTCGGCCGCGGAGTACATATCGTGCAGAACGACGCCGCCGCCCACGGCGAGCACGATCATGACCGCGAACAGCGACACGACCGAGCGAAGCGACATCAGGTGATCCACACTGCCTGGCACGGGGACGAGGCTACGATGCCGTCACGCCATCGGCACGGCGGAGGCCATCACCCGACACGATGGAGCCAGGCCACGGGCGCACCGTCCCCTGCGTAGCGGAACGGTTCCAGCGCCTCGTCCCACGCGCCGCCGAGCACCTCGTCCACCTTGTGTGCCACGGCCTCGCTCGACCCGCTGGCCGCCACGAGCGAGCGCAGCTGGTCCTCGCCGACCACGGTGTCCCCGTTGGCGCTGGTGCGCCCGTGCCACAGCCCCAGGCCGGGCACGTAACACAGCCGCTCACCGTCGACACCCCGGCTGGGCTCCTCGGTGACCTCGAAACGCAGCATGGGCCACGCCTTGAGCGCAGCCGCGAGCTTGGCACCGGTGCCCGGCGCGGCCTCCCAGGCACATTCGGCGCGCAGCTGTCCCGGTGCCGCCGGCTGCTCCGTCCAACGAAGGTTGACGCGGTATCCGACGACACCGGAAAGTGCCCACTCGACGTGCGGGCACACCGCAGACGGCGACGAGTGGACGTACACCACACCACGGGTACTTCCACGAGTGCTCACTGCTGACCTCCGCTGCTCGAACCTGCTGACTGACGAGGAGCATCTTCCCCTACGTCCTCGACTGCCTGCGTGGAACTCGAGCGGAGGCGCACTCGGCGCAACTCGTGTGATGCTCGGTCTGAATTTGTGGCTCCAGTATGCCATGAAATCACATCAGCAACAGGCACAACAGGGAAACGCTCCCGCGTGGGTGCCGCACATGGCCGGCCACCCACGCGGGAGCTCCCGTTGCGTCATCCCGTGAGGTACTCCACCGCGGCGACCGTGTCGACCAGGCCGGTGCCCTTGTCGAAGCTCGAGGTGTAGCCGTCCACCTTCTCGTACGACGCGCCGTCGGTGTACTTGTACGCCGTGGACTTCAGCGCGTCCTCGATCTCGGCGGGCGTGGCATCCGGCTTCGCCTGGGACAGCTGCGCGATGATGCCGGTGACCTGTGGCGCCGCCATCGACGTCCCGCTGATCACGTTGTAGGTGGCCAGGTCGAGCGCACCCGGGCCGTTCCGGAAGTCGAAGCCGGTCGAGCAGATCGGCATCGTGGGCCTGCAGGCCGACAGCACCTCCTCACCGGGTGCCGAGATGTCCGGCCAGCTCTGCGTGTCGTCCTGCGCACCGCGCGAGGAGAAGTCGGACACCGAACCGTCGCGGGTTCCCGTCCCCTCGTCGAAGTAGGAGGCAACGGACACCACACCCGGCGTGGGGTCCTGACCCGGCGGGTTGGAGAGGTTCTGCGACCCGTCCCCGCCGTCGTTGCCGTTCGCCCACACCGTCATGACGCCTTCTTCGGCGAGCGCGCGCTGCAGCTTGACCGTCAGGGAGTTCTCGTCGAACTCACCGCCTCCCGCAGGGCCCCAGGAGTTGTTGACCACCTTCACCGGGGCGCACTCCTCGGCGGGGACGTCGTCACCGCACGGTGCGTCGTGGTTCTCCAGGACCCAGTTCATCGCGGAGTTCGCGCCGAGGATCGCCACCGCTGCTCCGGTGGCCACCGAGACGATGTCGGCTCCCGGTGCCGAGCCACCCACCTGCGAGCCGTCATTCAGCTCGTAGTCCTGCCCGGCCGCGATTCCGGTGACGTGCGTGCCGTGCCCGCCGAGCGACGTGGAGTCGGTGTCCAGCGGGCCCGCGTCGACGATGCAGCTGGTGTCGCCGCTGTCGCCGAGGCAGAGGCTCCGCATGTTCGCCACGACCCTGCTGTCGCCGTTCTCGTCGGCGAACGCCGGGTGATTCGGGTCGACCCCGGTGTCGATGACCGCGACCGAGGTGCCGCTGCCGTCGATCGGCTCGCCATCGGCGTCGGTCAGCGTCTCCTGCGCTTCGTTGGACCGCGTGGCTTCGGTGCCCGACGTCGCGAAGAACTCCACCGGGGAGTTGTTCTCCACATAGGTGACGCCGTCGGCGTCTCGCACCTCGTCGACCTGGTCCGCGGTACCGCTGGCCGCGACGACACCGACCTTGTCGAAGGCGGTCAGCCGGTCCATCCCGGCGTCGGCGATCGCCTGGTCGGCTGCCGCGACGTCAGTGCCGTGCACGAAGACGGATACCGGTTCCGAACCGGAGTCCCCAGACAGCACCCCGCCGAGCGAGTCCCCGATCGGCGCCAGCGGATCGGTCGTTTCCTGGGCGATCACAGGCGTGGCCCCGATCGTCGACACAGCGAGCGCCGATGTGGCCGCGACCACTACCGCGCGTCGCCAGGGTCTTCCAAGCACTGATGACTCCTCCCTGTTTGCCCGCTCAGTTCAGCGGCAACCTCACACGATGGAATGACACACAACTAGGGACATCGCGTTCCTGTCAATAACTCAACGTGAACCTATGTGAACCCTTCTCGACTCTTCGTCCCTCTAGACACAACGCAGGGTGTACGCGCTCGGATACGCACGCGCGACTAGTCTTGTCCCTGACCGGCTCAGCTCCGAGCCTTGTTCCGCGACCGGGTTTCGCCGATGGGGAGGGTTGCGACGGTGCGAGTTGTCCGCGCTGGCGAGCGCGTTTCAGGTATCAGCGACGACATACGCGCCGCGCTGACGGCTTTGGGACGGGGACAGGCCGACACCGGCGGACTAGCCCTTCTAGGCGTCACCTTTCCGGGTGATAATTACCCTGTCGAAGCCGTCGTTCTACGACCGCACGCCGTACACGTCGTTGTCGGGGTGCACCTGGAGAGCCCGGCCATGCGGCTCATCGCTCCGCTGCACGGTCAGTGGCTGGCCGACGGCTGGGCCGTCGCGGGCACCGACGACCCGGAGAGCAGCCCGGTGGTGAACGCGTTGCGCGACGCCCGCACCGCCCTGTCGGCGCTGTCTGCGGCGACGCACACCACGCTGCCGAGCGGCATCGTCGTCGCGGTCGGTCCGTACGCGCACACCATCACCGTGCCGGACGCCGGTGAGGACGGCTCCGTACACGTGCTGCACCCCGCACCGGCGAGCCTGCGCGCCGCTCTCGACGGCGGGGTAGCCTCCCCCGGCGAGACCGCCCGACCGTGCACCATCGAACACGCCAGGGCGATCATGCGGCTGCTGATGCCCGGCACACAGGCGCTGACCGTCGAGGAGCTCGCCGAGGAAGGCTTCCCAGCGGGCGAGACGACCTCGGCGCGCCAGGCATCCCAGCTACCCCCCGAGGAACCGGACGGGCAGGCGCGGCCCGGCCGGGTCGGTGCGCAACGGCTGCCCCCGCGCCGTCGCCCGGCCCGCCGCGTCACGTGGTGGTCCCTGGCCGCCCTCGCGCTCCTGCTGCTCGTCGTGCTCTCCGCCATCGGCGTAGCGGTGGCCACCGGCGAGGCGGAAACGCGTCCGGAGCCACACTCCGCGGGCGACTCCGCCGAACGGAACGTACGGGATGTCACCTTCGTCCCGGTGGCCACCAGCAGCGAGCCGGACTGTGTCGCGCACACCTTCGGAGACGCGCAGGTGGCCGTGGAGCAGCTCACCTGTGCCCGCATCCACCTCGGCAGCTTCACGGCACGCCACGGCGGGGTCGAGGCTGCCGTGAGCATCGCGGAGTTCGAGTTCGCCACACCGGATGACGCGCATACGTTCCGGGACATCGTCGACACCCCGGGACGCGGGGGTGCGCATGACCTGGCGGCGCGGAGCGGGCGGTGGCCGGGCGAGCCACCCGGCTTCGACGGCGCCGTCCAGCGCAGTGACACGCACGGCTCGACCGTGCGTGTCACCCTCCTCGCCCCAGCCGGGTACGGGGACGGCGGCCCCGACACGGACCGCGTCCTCGAGGCGGCCGCCGACCTCCCGCTCGGCCGCTAGACACGCTGGGCACGTCCAGTGCGCTGGGTGTGGGTTTAGAGTTGTTTGAGTTCTTCGACGATGTCGGTGGTGGCGGTTTTGGCGTCGTTGA
>NZ_JACCKD010000002.1:52530-865789 GCF_013450155.1 Haloechinothrix aidingensis | reverse complement strand
GCGAGCCCGCGCGCCACACCAGGATCAGCGCCAGCAGCACGCCCACCCCGGCCAGCACCTCGATCGGCGTGAGATCCACCGTCATGCCGGTTCACCCCCGTTCCACTCGTCCTCGTCGTCGCTGGGTGGGTGGTCGCGGTGCCAGCGCCAGATCGGATACAGCGCGCGGCGATCCTGATCAGCCATGCCGCCCCACACGCCGACCGTGTGGGCCCCGCCCGCGCGCAGCTCCAGTTCCAGGCACTCGTCCATGACCGGGCACCCGGCGCACAGCCAGGTGGCCAGTGCCCGATCCGCGTCCTCGTCCCCGGACAGCTCGGGGATCTCGTCGCGGTCGAACACCCAGAAGCACAACCCGTCGCGGGTGACGACCTCGGCCAACACCTCATCCGGCACGTGCCGGAACTTGGCCAGCTTGAACACCAACGCGTCGACGTGATCCCGGTTCATCGGGCCTCACCCCCGAGACGGGCGTCCAGCTCGCGGGCGGTGCGCCGCTCGGCGATCAACCGAGCCGGATCCACACACCCACCCGAGGCGGCCACCTCCGCGATGAGCTGTTCCAACGCAGCGGCCGGGACGACATAGCGCGACCGGATCCGCACAGCCGGGAACGCGTCTTCGCGGATCGCCCGATACAGCGTCCTCGGATTGACCCGCAGCAACTCAGCAGCCTCGGCAACGGTGTAGAAGGCCGGCGAACCGGCTCCAGACATAGCGGTACTCATGAAGGATTCCTTAGCGTCGAATGAATTGATTTCAGTGTGAATAAAAGCTGATTTCAGCGTCCAATTGTGCAGGCATGCTCCGAATGCGCGACGCTTCCGCGGATTGGCGCCGCGGGATTAACCAGGCGCGTTAACCTCGCAGGGCAGGCGGAGCACGGAGGAATAGGTGACTGAGAATTGGTCGGCGGTCGCGCGAGCGATCAACGAGCGCGTCAACGAGCTGGGATTGCGGCAACGCGAACTGGCCGAACGCTCTGGCGTCTCGCAAGCGATCGTGCGCGAGATCCAGCACCAGACCGTCGAGCGCCGCCGCAGCAGACGTACGCTCGAAGCGCTCTCGCTGGCACTGGAGTGGCACCCCGAGCACCTGTGGTCGATCCTGCGTGGACAGAAGCCATTGGAGCCCGGCCAGACGGGGGACGAAACCACCGACAAAGTCCTGGCGCGGCTGGATGCGATCGACGACCGGTTGGACGGCATCACGGAGCGGCTCGACGCGGTGGATGCGCACATCGCCTCGGTCGTCGACGCGCTCGGACGCCGAGAATCGCCGTAGCGATCTGATGATGGGGGAGCTGTTGTGTTCGCGTGCCCCGGCTTCGGGGGTGGTGCTGTGTGAGTTCATGCCTTCAGCACACGCGACGACAGCGGATTTCAGTAGATGGCGGCGGTTAACCCCAGCGGCATTAAGTCCAATTAATTCGCCTGGTCACAGCCGTTATCGGGGGTGGTGTGGCTAATGGTTGCGACCAAGCTGCAAGGCGTGCGCACACAGCTCGGCTACTCGGCGAGCGCGGTTGTCCGGATGCTGCTCGCCCGCGCCGAGGCACGAGGCATTCCCGTCATGACCGAGGCCAGCCTCAAGGTCAAACTCTCCCGCTGGGAAAACGGGCACGAGGCGGTCAGCCAGCCCTACCGACGCTTGTTCCGCGAGATCTACGGCCGCACCAACGACGAACTCGGCTTCCCACCCGAAGACGACGACGCCGATAATGAGGAACTGCTCGACCGCATCGCCATCGCCCGCAGCGTCGACGGTGCCACCGTCGAGCTGTTTCGCCGCCAGGTCGATCAGGCGCGCTACCTCGACCGCAAGTTCGGCGCCGTCACCCTGCTCGACCAGCTCCGTAGCCACATCAGCCAAGTCGAGGGACTGCTGGGGTTTAGCCCTGCCCGGGGCGCGCGTGAGCAACTCGCCGCCGTGCTCGCCGAGGCATCCGCCCTGGCCGGGTGGGAATCACTCGACCGCAACGCCGTCCGGCAAGCCTGGATGCACCACGAAACCGCCAAAACCGCCGCCCGCGAAGCCGAGTCCCCCGAGCTGCTGGCCCACGCCACCGCACAGCAAGCCTTCATCCTCATCGACCTCGACGAGCCCAGCACCGCCGTCGACCAACTCGCCCACGCCCGGGCGCTCGCCGGGCACACAGCACCCGCCCTGCTGCGCGCCTGGCTGGCCGCCGCCCACGGTGAAGGGCTCGCCGCCGCAGGCGAGCGTGAGGCAGCGCTGCGCGCCTTCGACGCCGCCGCGACACTACTCCCTGCCGAGCCCGTAGACCCGGCGCTGCCGTTCCTGTTTCTCGGCGGTGCCCACCTCGACCGGTGGCGCGGCCACGCCCTGGCCAGGCTCGGCGAGACCGAGGCGATCGACCAGCTCAGCGACGCCTTGCCCCGGCTACCCGCTGACTTCACCCGCGCCCGAACCGGCATGCTCGTCGATCTCGCCTACGCCCATGCTGCCGCAGGAGACCGCGCCAGCGCGTACGACTACGCCCGGCAAGCCCGCAGGCTCGCCCACCAGATCAAATCCGACCGCCAACTACGCCGACTCGCCAGCCTCATCCTGCCCACCAGCAGACGCCAGGCCCCGTGAGGCCAGGTAGTACAACAACGGCACCAACGCCCCCGACCCCAGCAACTCTTGCCGCTGCGCCAGCTCAGGCACCCGAGCCAACGGCACCCACTCCAGATCCCCCACCTCCTCGGTATCGGTCGGATCCCCGATCCGCTCGGCACCCCGCCACAGGTACACATCCACCGGGGCCGTGACCTGTCCCGGCAACGGCTCGAACCCAATCAGAGGCTCCGGCTCACCCAACGGCCGCCAGCCACTTTCCTCAGCGGCCTCCCGCGCGGCCGTAGCCGCAGGCTCCTCACCATCCTCAACCAGACCCCCCAGCAGCTCATACCCCCACTGGCCCGTCACGAAGCGATACCGCCACAGCATCAACGCCCGATCCCGCTCATCCACGATCAACGCGATCGCGATCCGATGCAGGTGAACAACGTGATACTCCCACCGCTGGCCATTCGGCGCCTGCACATCCGTCAGCCCCAGCCGCACCCACCGACTGTCATAGATCGACCGCTCACCGAACGTCTGCCACGAGGCCTGCTCATCAGTCACGACGGTCAGCGTACGGATACGCCGGACCCTTACAAGCACCCGATCACAACATTCACTAGGGGACAGCAAGGAGCAGGCACACTCGGCAATTCGCTGATCACATGGGCAACTAGGAGCCGAAGAGGTGAGCGTCGTGCTTATCGCTCGTGTGGCCGGTGATTACTTGCCGGGGCAAGCCTCAGTTCGCTTGTCTCCACATCACGTGCGTGTGTTGAAACAGTGCGTTGAGGTCAGCGACCGAGTCCGAGCACCTACGGCAGCGCCGATGGTGTGCACACGCGTTGTCGCAACGTTATCCTCCCCCTATGTCGAACGACCCCCACGCCACCGCAGGGCAACGCCGCGCTCGGTCTGCTATCACGAGGTTCCTGACCTGGGGCGTTGCCAGTGTGGTGCTCGGGCTGCTCGGCTTGGTGGGTGCCTTGACCGATGCATTGATGGTTCTGACGGTGCTGCTGGCGCTGGCTGCGATCGTCTGCGGTGCGCTCGGCTGGAGCAGCGCGCGCCGGCAGCACTCGGGTGGCCGCCGCGACGTCGCCGTTATCGGGGCGGCCCTGGGTGTGCTGACGTTGCTGACCGCGACCCTGATGGGCACGAGCGGCTCCGAGACGGGCGAGGCCGGCACCGACTCGGCGACCGAACCGGCCCAACTAGGGGACACGGTCCGAGTGGGCAATGTGGATGTCACCGTCACCGACGTCAGCTCCGCCCCGGAAGACATGCGGGAGCCGTCCGGCCCAGAATCAGGCACCTACCGGATCGTGACCTACGAACTGACCAACCCCGGCGGCACCGACCAAGTCTTTGATAAGACCGCGCAAACTGTCTACGCCGAGGGCGAGCAGTACCGCGCCAGCACCCAGGGCACACATCAACTGGCCGACTCCGCAACAATGCTCGAGTCCCTCGAGCCCGGCGCCACAATCGACGTCAGGATCGCTTTCGCCCTACCCGAGGCAACATCGGTTACCAAGGTCGGGTTGGTTGACACGGACGGAACAGAATGGGCCGTCACCGCGCCATAACCGACGGAAACCACCCACAAGTGAACATGGGCAGGTTCGGAGCTCCACGATCCGCCCGATTCCCAGGTCTTCGGAGCATCCGGGGCGATATGGCCCCCGAACGCTGAAATGCATCACTCTGCAGCAACATACCAACAACATGCCTTGGTCAACCACGGTTAATACCGGCAATCTGGGCACATATTCGTCCGCAGGTTAGCGCCACTTATCAGGTCCATCCGGCTGGGTTCTAACCGGATGGACCTGTGGAACGAAGCGGAGACCGCCAAGCCGTCAGGGGTAGTTCAGTAACAATAATCCCGTCTGCCGGAGCCACTGTAATGGTAATGGCGTACTACTCGGCCGCGAAGCACGACACGATTTCGTTCGAGCCTGCCCTGCGTATTTCAAGCTCGTACTCGCCATAGTTGGAATCTTTTCCGCCGTGACGTCGAGCGGCGTTGGTAAGCAGCCGACGAAGTTCGTCGGGGTTCGTTGGGTCGGCTTCGGCCGTGAATTCGCGAACGGTCTCGCCGAAGCGGATTAGCCGCAGATCGAGTAGGTCAGAGCTAGTCTGATCCAGGTCTTCGCCCTCAGGAGACGAAGCTCCTTGCGCTGCGGTGTCGTCCGATTGTTCAAGGACAACGGCGCGCCGTCCACGGCTGGTGTCGACGAGCTTCCAGGCTTTGAGTAGCTCGACGACACGGTTGGCGGTTCCGAGGGAGGTGTGGTGCTTCTCGGCGATTTCCTTCTGAGTAGGAGCGGGGTCGCCTGGTTGGAGGGTGCCGTCGAGGATGTGGCGCCGGATGGCGACAGCGATCTTCTCGTACGGGGCTCGCGGGTTGATCTTGGCGCGTTCGACGGGATTGACGCTGGCAGATGGTCGCGCGGGCATGCGTCCGGCGAGGGTCGACGCAGCGCGTTGGTCGGACTCGGCGACCCATGCCGAGTAGGTGCGCAGTGTCGTTGAGCCGCCTCCGGAGTGGCCGAGCCGACCACCGACAGTGCGTGCGTCGACGCCGGCGGCGATGAGTTCGGTCGCGGAGTAATGCCGCAGCTTGTGAAACGTGGTCGCGATGCCGATCCGCTCGGCGAGCCGTCTGTATCGCTGAGTCACCGTGTCCGGTTTCATCGGGGTGCTGCCATCCGGGTCGAGCGAGAACACATACCCGTCCGGGTCCAGCGTTACGCCGAGAGTGGTCGCGCGTTCCTCGCACCGCGTCTTGTGCTCGGTCATGACCACCGTGGTTGCCGGGTCGAGCGCGATCCGCCGATGCTGGTGAGACTTGGTGTCCTTTTCCCTGATCTCCGCTCCGTCCTGGTCGATGCTCCGTTGTACGGAGATCGTGTCAGTGGTCAGGTCTACGTTGCGCCAGTGCAGCGCGCACAGCTCACCGCGACGTGCACCGGTGGTCATCGCGAGCCAGATCAGCGTGGCCCAGTCCGGATCGTCTCCGGCCTCGGTAAGGATCCGTGCGGCTTCCTGCGGAGTTGGTGGTTGTGGGTTCGGCTGAGGCTCTGGTGGCGGCTCTGCGGTGGTCGCGGGATTGCTGGTGATCCAGCCCCAGCGCATGGCGCGCTTGAACGCGCCACTGAGCAGGAAGTGAATTCGCCGGATCGTCGACTGGGCAAGAGGCTTGCACTCGTGGCGCTTTCCGGTCCAGTGGTCCACCCGTTTCCTGCCGTCGCAGTGGAATCGGCATCGGCGTAGCTCCGCGTAGAACGAATCGAGCACGTGCGCGTCGATCTTGCCCACCTGAGTATCGCCGAGCAGCGGCTTGATGTGGCCTTTGTAGTAGCCCATAAAGCCGCGCATCGTGGCGGGGTCGACGTTGGTGACGTTCAGGTACCTGTCCAGCAGTTGGCTGACCGTCGCCTTGGTACGCGGGTTCCGTTGCTCGTCGACGTCGTTTTGGAGGCTGGTGAGCGCCTTCGCGACCTCGTCTTCGGCGTCCGGCCCGGCAGGCACGGTCCGTGTGAGGTAGTGACGCTTCCCCGAGATCGGGTCGATGCCCGCATACACCTTGGCGCGGAGCGCACCGCTCGGCAGTGTCTCTACCGATCCGCGCGCTCGCTGATTCGAGTCCTTGGCCCGCGCCATGGTGCGAGTATACGGGACCTCGCACCACGTTTGATTCCACGAACCGGGCGGAGCGCGCTCGGGCGCACCTGTCATTGCTGGTCAGATGGGCGCCCTCGGCAGGATTCGAACCTGCGACCTACCGCTTAGGAGGCGGTTGCTCTATCCCCTGAGCTACGAGGGCATGACTTGCCTGACAGCCTATCTGGTTCGGGCGGCGTCTCGGCACGAGGGCTCGATAGCTGGCGACAAAGTACGTAGTGTTCCGCATTGCGAGTTCCCTACCAGTGGGTAACCTTCAGTGCACGACAGGCGGCGATCCCGCCCGGCATTTCGGAGGGCAACTGTGATCAAAGTGGTGTACGCCGACGACGAGGAGCTTGTGCGTTCCGGGCTGCGCGCCATGCTGGCCGGGGCGAGCGACATCACCGTTGTGGGTGAAGCTATCGATGGGCAGACAGCTGTGGACGTCGTACGCCGGAGACGGCCGGATGTCGTGCTGCTGGATATCAAGATGGGGGCGGAGGACGACGGCATCGAGGCGCTGACGGAGATCCTCGCCGCGCCGGAGCCTCCCACGGTGGCGATGCTGACCACCTTCGACGTCGACGACTACGTGAGCAGGGCCCTCAACAGTGGCGCCAACGGATTCCTGCTCAAGGACATCAAACCTGCCTCGCTCGCGCAGGCGATCCGTGACCTGGCGCACGGGGGCGCCGTCATCGACCCGGGGGTGGCCGCGCGGATGCTGCGCACGCGACGGGACGGGCAGCGTGCTGCCGAACCCGCGCGGGAGCTGCTCGACTCGCTGTCCGAGCGTGAGCGTGAGGTCGTCACGCTGATAGCGCAGGGCCTGTCCAACTCCGAGATCGGCTCGACGCTCTTCCTCTCCGAAGCGACGGTGAAGGGCTACGTCTCGTCCGTCCTCGCCAAGATCGGCGCGGCCAACCGGGTGCAGGCGGCCCTGCTCGCCTACCGCAGCGGCATGGTCGTGTAACGCTGAATGACGCTTTCAGTCCACGAGACGAGCTGACAGCATCATTCAGTGCACCTCTCAGGCGGAGCTCAGTCGTACGCGCAACACTGTGTGCATGCGCATTCTTGTTGTCGACGACGACAGGGCGGTCCGCGAGTCGTTGCGCCGGTCCCTCGAGTTCAACGGCTACACCGTGGAGCTCGCGGGGGACGGCACCACCGCGCTCGACGCGGTCACCGCGAACCGGCCGGACGCGATGGTGCTGGACGTGATGATGCCGAGGCTCGACGGCCTCGAGGTCGCACGCAGGCTGCGCAGCAGCGGCGATGACCTGCCGATCCTGGTGCTGACCGCACGGGACACCGTGTCCGACCGCGTCTCCGGGCTGGATGCCGGTGCGGACGACTACCTGCCGAAGCCGTTCGCGCTCGAGGAGCTGCTCGCGAGGCTCCGCGCGCTGTTGCGCAGGGCGAGCGCGGAGGAGGACACCACAAGCGAGAACTCCAAGCCGCTGAGTTTCGCCGACCTCTCGCTGGACCCGGCCACCAGGGAGGTGCGGCGGGCCGAGCGCGCGATCAGCCTGACCCGCACCGAGTTCGCGCTGCTGGAACTGCTGATGCTCAACCCGAAGCGGGTGCTCACGCGCAGCCGCATCCTGGAGGAGGTCTGGGGCTACGACTTCCCGACCTCCGGCAACGCCCTCGAGGTCTATATCGGCTACCTGCGGCGCAAGACCGAGGCCGACGGTGAGCCACGGCTGATCCACACCGTCCGCGGCGTCGGCTACGTGCTCCGGGAGACACCTCCATGACCGAGCCCGGCCAGGCCGCGGATGGCGTGCCCGCCGAGGACCGGAAGCGTCGCTGGTCACTGCGCGCGCGAGTGGCGACACTGGCCGCGCTCTGCGTCGCAGTCGCCGTCGCGCTGGTCTCGCTCGGGGCGTACATGACCGTGCGGGGCAGCCTCTACGACAAGGTCGACGAAGCCCTCGTGGCGCGGGCGAGTAGCGTGCTCAACGACCGCAACGTGATCGAGACGGGGGGCGCCAAGATCCCCGGCTACCTGTTCCGCCTGGCGGACGTGCAGTTCGACCTGGTGGACGCCAGGGGTGAGTCGCTGCTGCGCCACCCGGTGGGTGGCCCCCCGGTGGGCAGCCCGGAGACGCGGGTGGCGGCGGGCACCGCGTCGCGCTCCATCCGCACCGACGACGACAGCGACATGCGTGTGCTGAGCGTGCCGTACGAGTACGCGGACGGCGTCGCCCTCGTGGTCGCGCAGTCGCTCGAGGACACCCGGCGCAGCCTCGGCGCGCTCGCGGTCGTGCTGTTCGTCGTCAGCGGCGCCGGGATCGTGGTGGCAGCGCTGGCCGGCACCGCCGTGGCGCGGGGTGGGCTGCGCCCGGTCGAGCGGCTGACCGCCGCGACCGAGCGTGTCGCCAACACCGGTGACCTGCGACCCATCCCGGTGTCCGGTGACGACGAGCTGGCGCGCCTGACACACAGCTTCAACACCATGCTCGCCGCCGTCGCCGACGCGCAGCAGCGGCAGCGCAGGCTGGTCGCCGACGCCGGGCACGAGCTGCGCACGCCGTTGACCTCGTTGCGTACCAACCTGGAGTTGCTGCTCGCCGCGGGCAAGGCCGACGCTCCGGACCTGTCCTCCGAGGACCAGCGCGAGGTCGAGAACGACATTCGCGCGCAGCTCGACGAGCTGACCCAGCTCATCGGGGACCTGTCGTTGCTGGCGGGGGCGGACAACCCGCACGCCCGGCAGGAGCGGGTCGACCTGGTCGAGGTGGTGGAGCGCGCGTTGGAACGGGCACGCAGGCGGGCGGGCGACGTGCGGTTCGACGTCGCCCTGCAGCCCTGGGTGCTCACCGGTGACCCCAACGTGCTGGAACGTGCCGTCCTCAACCTGCTGGACAACGCGGTCAAGTTCTCCCCGGAGCAGGGGGTCGTGCGGGTGCGGTTGTTCGCGGGCGACGACGGCGGCGCGGTCCTCGAGGTGGCCGATGCCGGTCCCGGCATCGCCGTGTCCGACCTCCCGAAGGTGTTCGACCGGTTCTACCGGTCCTCGGAGGCACGTACGCTGCCCGGCTCGGGTCTCGGGTTGGCGATCGTGCACCAGGCCGTCCAGCGGCACGGCGGTTCGGTGATCGCGGGGCGCGCGCCGGAAGGTGGAGCCCTGTTCACCGTGCGGTTGCCGGGGTCGCCGCAGTGATGCCTTTGCGCCGTGTCCGGGCGCGCGGTGTCCCACAGACCGTTGCCCTGCGGACATGCGACACACCAGGGTGGCAAGGGACACTGGAGTGCGACTACGAGTTCGTTGTCCTGCCACAGGTCTGGCTCAGCCGGTTCTCAGGGCAGTGGCGCAGGGTGGTGACATGAGCGAGAGCGAGCGGGACGCGCGCGACGAGCGGTACGGTCCGGATCACCCGTGGCCGACCGGCGAGCGTCCGTACGTCGGTGGGTATGGACAGCCGGCCGCGCCGAACCCGTGGTCGCGCCAGGGGCAGGAGGCGAACGCGGCCGGCTACCAGGGTGCGCCGTCCGGCTACGGCTACCCGCCTTACGGGGGCACGCAGCCGATGCCGCCCACACAGGGGGGCGTGACCGACGACCCGGAGGCCCGCCGCCGGTACAGCAAGGCGTTGCTGGTCGCGGTGACCACGATCGCCCTCGTGGCGGGGGCGGCGGGCGGCGCGATCGGCGGGTACGTCACCGCCGAGGACACCGGCCCCCGTGGGGGAACCAACGCGCTGAACGAGCCGCCGCCTGCCGAGCAGACGGGTGACGCGCCGGACGGCTCGGTGGAGGCCGTCGCCCAGGAGGTCACGCCGAGCGTGGTGCAGCTGCAGGTCGCCGGTTCGGGCCGGGCAGGGGAGGGCTCCGGTTTCGTGATCAGCGATGACGGCTACATCATGACGAACAGCCACGTCGTGGCGCCTGGCGGTGAGGAGGGCCGGATCCGGGTGAACTTCCATGACGGCAGCCAGACCAGCGCCACCGTGGTCGGGCACGATCCGACCACGGACGTCGCAGTGATCCGGGCGAAGCGGGCAGGCGAGCTCACCCCCGTGGAGCTGGGTCGGTCCGACGACCTGCTCGTGGGGCAGGACGTGGTGGCCATCGGGTCCCCGTTCGCGCTGTCCGGGACCGTGACGGCGGGCATCATCAGCGCGATGGACCGCCCGGTGCGCGCGGGCGGCGGCGAGGGCGGTCAGGAGACCGTGCTGAACGCGATACAGACCGATGCCGCCATCAACCCGGGCAACTCGGGGGGACCGCTGACGGACATGTCGGGCAACGTCATCGGGATCAACTCGGCGATCTACAGCCCGCGGCAAGGGCCGGGCGGCGGTTCGCAGGCAGGCAACGTCGGCATCGGGTTCTCCATCCCGATCGACCAGGCACGGCGTATCGCCGAGGAGATCATCGATACCGGGCAGGCGAAGCAGACCTATATCGGAGCCGGTGTCTCCGACGCCCGCGACGGCGGTGCGCTCATCCGGGAGGTCTTCCCGGACACGCCTGCCGAGAAGGCCGGTCTGAACGAGGGCGACGTGATCACCCGGGTCGACGACCGGCCGATCCCGGACGCGGACGCGCTGATCGCCGAGATCCGCACGCGAGCGGCGGGGGAGACGGTGACCTTGACCATCGGGGACGACACGAGCCTCGAGGTGACACTCGGAGCAGAGCCCGCTGAGGGTGAGTAGGGAGATGGGATGCTGACTCGACCCGCTACGGTGGACGCCATGGAACGAAGTGCGCAGCGGATCGGTCGTGCCCTCGTGGTCGTGGTGGACGACCGGGTCGCTCATGGTGAGCGGGACGACACCACTGGTCCACTTGTCACGGAGCTTCTGGAGGAAGCCGGGTTCATCGTGGACGGCACGGTCACGGTGCATGCCGAGAACGTGGCGATCCGGAACGCGTTGAACACCGCCGTGATCGGGGGCGCGGACCTGGTGATCACCGTGGGCGGCACCGGCGTGTCACCGCGAGATGTGACCCCGGATGCCACGCACGGTGTCCTCGACCGTCCGATCCCCGGTATCGAGGAGGCACTGCGTTCCTCGGGACTGGCAGCAGGCGCTGTGGACGCCGGGATCTCCCGTGGCCTGGCCGGGGTGTCCGGCAGCACGCTCGTGGTCAACCTCGCTGGATCCCGCGCAGCCGTGCGGGACGGCATGGCGACGCTGTCCGCGCTCGTTCCGCACGTGATCGAGGAGCTGGCCGGGCGCGTCCAGGAGAACTGACCTCGCCCTGAGTGCGCTGAATGACGCTTTCCGTCCCTCTCGCGGACCGGAAGCGTCATTCAGCGCAACGTCACGGTCACGGGGCTGTGCAGGGATACGGCTGCCACATCCGAGGCCGTGCCGGGGTCCAGGGCGAGTAATACGAGCCTGCCGCTACCGCCGAGGCCGTCCAGGCGATCCTCGGTATCGGCTCGCACGGTGAGGACGGTGGCTTCCTCCGCGACGACCCGGCCGTCCTGCTCGGCTGTGCCGGGGGCGATGACATCCACTGTGGTACCGGGACGGAGCAGCTCGGCGACCCCGGCGTCGGACAGCCGGACGGGCACGGCCGTCTTGCCGGGGTGCCCGCTGAGCTCGCCGCCGTACTCCTCGATGAGGCGGGCATCGGTCAGCGGCTCCCCTGCCCGGGCAGCGCCGGACAGTACCTTGCCCACAGCGGCGTCCGGCGAGTCCAGCGCTCCTGCTGGGGCCAGGTCGGTGGGCATCGTGGTCACACGCAGGTCACCGGGTTCCAGCTCGCTGCCGGACGCCAGGTCGGCTGTGGTGGTCAGCACCGGCTCGGCGGCGACGTCGGCCCCGGTCGGAGCCAGCGCGAGCGCGGCGGCGAGCGCGAACAGCGACGCCGCGAGGGCGCGGCGCACCTGAACGGCCCGAGGCGCTCCGCCACCCGGCCCGCGTCGCCGCGGGCGCCGGAACCGGCGCCGGAGGAGCGCGGGCAGCGACGCGGCGCGTGGCGAGGTGGTGGCCTGGTCGGAGTGGTCGGCAGAGAACATGGGCACCCCGGAGCGATCGGCTCTCCCGGGGCGGTCGCCCCCGGTTCACCGGGAACCGTAGGCCGAACCGGAGCGTGCGGGGTGCGGATGTGCGTCCGGTTGTGGAACGCGGCCGTGGTGTGGACAACCTCCCGGGCGCACGTGCGGCATACCAGCCGCGCGGTGCGCGTGGGCGCCTACCTCGACCGGCGAGTCAGGACGTGGACGCGGCCGTGGTCTTGCTGGACGACGAGCTCGTTGAGCTGCTACCGGAGCTGTCGGAGGTGCTCGACGTGCCGGACGAGTCGGAGGAGTCGGAGGAACCCGAGGAGGAAGACTCGGATCCGGATGCGGAGCCGGACGAGTCGGACGAGCCGGACGCCGCGCTGTCGCCGTTCGAGGAGGACGAGCTACTCGCCGAGCTCGAGGTGGAGCTCGAGCGGGAGTCGTTGCGGTAGAAACCGCTCCCCTTGAAGATCACGCCGACCGAGCCGAACAGCTTCCGCAGCGTACCGGAGCACTCCGGGCAGTCGGTCAGGCTGGGCTCGGAGAACGACTGAACGGTCTCGAACTGGTGATCGCATGCCTTACATGCGTACTGGTACGTGGGCACGTGCGCTCCTCCGTGCTGGGTTCGTTTAGCACTCGCACTAGTCGAGTGCTAAATACTATCATCCGTCATCCCGGCGCGCGGTGCAATCGGGGATTGGTCACATCACGGCGGTGCGGACCCGTCGTGGCCGTGTCGCCGAGGCAGGCGGACGAGCCCGTAGCCGGGTGTGAGGGCGCCCGTCATCCGCACGTCGTGGGGTTCGGCGGGCAGGGAACGCACCAGCTCCGTGTCGCGGATCACCGCGATCAGCTCCGTTCCCTCCCGCACCCGCGGCAGCGAACGGTCGTAGTACCCGCCACCCCTGCCGAGGCGCACACCGCCGTCGTCGACGGCGAGCGCGGGCACGAGGACGGCATCGGCGTGCTCGATCGCCTCCGGGCCCAGCGTGCTGCCTGCGGGCTCCTTCAAGCCCTGCAACGGGCCGTCGCGCAGCGACGCCGGGCCGGTGTACGCCGCCCAGTCCAGCGGGCCGACGGTGCTGGGGATCACCGGGAGCAGTACGCGCACATGGACGCTGAGCAGCGCGTCGAGCAGGTCGCGCGAGCCGGGCTCCGAGCCGAACGGCATGTACGCGCAAACGGTGTGGGCGACCCCAGCGATGGGCGGCGAGCAGACGGCCGCGGCGAGCGCGTCGGCCTCCGCGGCATGGGCGGTCTCGGGCAGCGCCTTCCGCTCGGCGAGGACGTGGGCGCGCCAATCCGCCTTACTCGGGCGTTCATTGTCGGCTGAACTCACGTGATCAGGTTAGGCTTTCGTGCTATGACGGGCCAACGCGGTGACAGTACGAGCGAACCGACCTTCCGAACTGCCATTGTCCCCGCCGCCGGGCTGGGAACCCGGTTCCTTCCGGTGACCAAGACCGTGGCCAAGGAGCTGCTGCCGGTCATCGACACGCCGGGTATCGAGCTGGTGGCCAGGGAAGCAGCCGGAGCAGGGGCGCAGCGACTCGTGGTCGTGACCTCGCCCGCCAAGAGCGCGGTCGTCGAGTACTTCCAGCCCGCCCCCGAGCTGGAGAGCAGCCTGGCGGAGAAGGGCAAGACCGCGCTGCTGGACAAGGTGCGCCGCGCACCCGAGCTGATGGAGGTGACCTCCGCTACGCAGCACGAAGCGCTCGGGCTCGGGCACGCCGTCGGCTGCGCCGAGTCACAGCTGCGTCCGGACGACGACGCGATCGCCGTGTTGCTGCCGGACGACCTTGTGATGCCGACGGGGGTGCTCGAACGCATGGCCGAGGTCCGCGCCGCGTACGGCGGCACCGTGCTGTGCGCATTCGATGTGCCACGGGACCAGATCTCGGCGTACGGCGCCTTCGACGTCTCCGGCACCGGCGAGGACGACGTGAAGCGGGTGCACGGGATGGTGGAGAAGCCCGCGCCGGACGAAGCGCCGTCCACTTTGGCGGCTGTCGGGCGTTACGTTCTCGATCGCGCGATATTCGACGCGTTGAAGCGGATCGAGCCGGGCGCGGGCGGGGAGTTGCAGCTCACCGATGCGGTCGCGCTGGCGATCGAGGACGGGCACCCGGTGCACGTGGTGGTCCATCGTGGCGGAAGACACGATCTCGGTAACCCCGGCGGGTTCGTGAAAGCCGTGGTGGACCACATGCTGGAGGATCCGGAGTACGGTCCGGAGCTACGGACGTGGTTGAGTGAACGAATCGAGAGTGCGACGCGATGAGCACATCTGATCCGCAAACCGAGGAGCACGGCGCAGTGCAGCGCACAGAAGCCGAGCAGGCGGTCGCCGTCGACGAGGCGAATCGCGTGCCGGACGCCTCGTCGGCCCGCGTCGCGCCCGCCGCGCCGGATGCCGCCCTCGACGGGGAGTTGCGCCCGGTGGACGAGCAACTGCGCCGCGTGTTCGATGCCGCGGTACGCCCGAGCCCGGTACGGGTGGCCATCTCCGAGTCACAGGGGCTGCTGTGCGCCGAGGAAGTCGTCGCCGAGAGCGCCCTTCCCGCGTTCGACCAGGCCGAGGTGGACGGATTCGCGGTACGCAGTGTCGATGTGCGGTCGGCCACCGAGGAGGAGCCGGTCGAGTTGCCCGTCGTCGGCGAGATTCCCGCGGGGTCCCAGCAACCGCGACGGCTGCAGCCCGGCCAGGCGGTGTGGGTCGCCCCCGCCGCACCCCTGCCGACGCTGGCCGACGCGGTGATCCCGAGAAGCTCCGCCGACGACAACCCGGCACGGGTCACGGTGACCCGGTCGTTCCCGTCCGCGGCCAACGTCCGCAGAGCGGGTGAGGACGTGCAGACCGGTGACATCGCGGTGCGCAAGGGCGACATCATCGGTTCGGCGCAGGTAGGGCTGCTCGCTGCCGTGGGGCGGGCGAAGGTGCTCGTCTACCCGCGCCCGCGGGTGTCGGTCATCTCGGTGGGCGACGAGCTGGTCGACGTCGACAGGGAACCCGCCGTCGGGCAGGTGTACGACGTGAACTCCTACGCGCTCGCCGCGGCGGGGCGCGACGCCGGTGCCGAGGTCAACCGGGTCGGGATCTCGTCGACGGACCCCGCGACGCTGCGCGAGGTCGTCGAGGGCAGGCTGCTGATGTCGGAGATCGTGGTGATCGCGGGCGGTGCTGGTGGTAGCGCGGGGGATGACGTGCGGGCGGCCCTGTCCGACATGGGCAAGGTCGATATGACCAGGGTGGCGATGCACCCTGGCGACACGCAGGGGTTCGGCCAGCTCGGCCCGGACTCGGTGCCGACGTTCCTGCTGCCGGACGATCCGACGAGCGCGCTCGTGGTCTTCGAGGTGCTGGTGCGGCCCCTGATCAGGGTGGCGCGCGGCTCGCGGAAGCCGCACCGCAGGGTGGTGCACGCGCGCCTGCTGTCGCCGATCAGCTCCGCCCAGGGGTGGAAGGGTTACGTGCGCGGGCAGCTGATGCGCGACGAGAGCAACGGGGAGTACCTGGTGCAGCCCCTCGGCACGTCGGGCTCGCACCTGCTCGCCTCGCTCGCCGAGGCGAACTGCCTGATCACCGTGGGTGAGATGTTGACGGACGTGCCCGCCGGTGACGAGGTGCAGGTGGCGTTCCTGGCCCAGAACGGGTAGCGACGGGTCGATGTATCCGGACGCGGGCAGGGGATCGGTGGCCGGCACGGACGAGCCCGGCCATCCCGGCTGGCCCGCGCGGCTGGGGCCGGTGCGGACGCGTGCCGGCGTCGTGGCGCTGCGGCCGCTGTGGCTGCGCGACGGCCCGGCGTGGCGGCGGATCCGGCTCGACGACCGCGACTACCTCGAACAGTGGGAGCCGTCCACTCCCGGGAGCTGGAAGCAGCGTCACACGCTGACGTCCTGGTGGGCACAGTGGTGGAGCCTGCGTTCGCTCGCGCGGCGCGGCCAGTGCCTGCCGTTCGCGATCACCGTCGACGGTGCCTTCGGCGGCCAGCTGACCATCGGGAACGTGGTCCGGTCCGCGCTGTGTTCGGCGTGGGTGGGGTACTGGGTGGCGTCCGGGCACGCCTCGGGCGGGGTGGCCACCGCGGCGCTCGGTCTGGCCGTCGACCACGCGTTCGCGTCGGCGGGGCTGCACCGGCTGGAGGCCACGGTGCGGCCGGAGAACGCGGCCAGCCTGCGGGTGCTGACCAAGGCGGGCTTCCGGCAGGAGGGGCTGCTCCTCCGTTACCTCCATGTCGCCGGGGCGTGGCGGGACCACTACTGCTACGCGATCACCACCGAGGACGTCGGTACCGGGGTGGTCGCAGGCATGGTCGCCGCGGGCCTGGTCGAGCGCGTGTGAAACATCCGGTACCGGCGGCGACGCGTGCTTCGCGACGTCCGCTCGCTCGATCGAGTGTCACTATTCGGGGTTCGATCGGCGCGCCTGCGTGGTGCACGTGACTGCTGTGGCTAGTGTGAATGGACGATCACAGTGCTGCAGTCGGGGAGGCTACGGGAGATGCCGAGCTCGTTGATGATCGTCGCGCTAGCCGCGGCGTGGCTCGTCGTTCTCGTTCCTATGGTCGCGCGGAAGCGCCAGGAGATCTCGCGGACCGGCGAGGACGCCCTGGCGGCCCGAGTGGTGCGGAGCGGGAGCGTGCGCACCGACATGCGGGAGGAGAGCATGATGTCCGAATCCGCGGAGCGAGCAGGTCGTAGCGAGGACCACGGCCAGGAGTACACGGACGCGCCGGGCGACGCCGAGCCGCGCGAGGCCGCGGCCCCGGACGGAGCCGCCAGGCAGCGGTCCCGCATGGAGCGCGACGGTGACGCCGGGGCGCCCGAGCGGGACGAACGGGACGAGCGGGACGCCGACACCGGCAGCCGGTACCGCAGGGGCCGAGGTGGGTTCGACCCGGAGGCCGCCGAGATGGCCGCGCGTGCCAAGTACGCGTTCCGCCAGCGCGTGGTGCTCGCGCTGCTGGGTACGGTGCTGCTCACGGCGCTGCTCGCCGGCTTCGTGCACGCGGGCCTGTGGTGGGTCAACGCGCTGGCCGTCGCAGGCCTTGCCGGCTACCTGGGGTACCTGCGCAGGCAGGTCCGGATCGAGAACGAGATCCGGCAGCGCAGGATGGCGCGGCTCGGCGGCTCCCGCAGGCACGAGCGCAACCGGGAGCTGGCCTTCGACGACCACGACGTCGCTGATGACGAGCCCCCGGCCCCCGAGTACGACGAGCGGCCGAGCGCGGTCGGCGAGGTGCGCAGGCACTCCCGTCCCGCGCGCAGGCAGGCCGAGGTACTGGACATCGACGACGAGGATCCCGCCTTCCACGAGCTCGACGAGCCCGACTACCCGGCGTACCGTAAGGCCGTCGGGGAGTAGACCCCCGGGTCGATCAGCCGGCCCGGCGGCTTGCTATGCTTTCTGACGTTGCCAAGGGGCTGTAGCGCAGTTGGTAGCGCGTCTCGTTCGCATCGAGAAGGTCAGGGGTTCGATTCCCCTCAGCTCCACAATGTGATGTCTCAGGACATCGCGGACGGCCGAACCCTTATTGATGGGGGTTCGGCCGTTTGTTTGTGCGGGGTGGTCCGGGTGGGCGGCCGAGTGGCTGGTAGTTGCGGCTGGGGTCGATGGTGAGTTCGCGGACGAGTGTGCCGGTGGCGGCGTGGATGACGCGGACGTGGGTGTGGTCGACGAGTGTGAGTACGGGGGTTCGGGCGTGTTCGGCGCCGATGCCGATGTGGCGGGTGCGGCCGTTGAGGCGCAGGCTGAGCTTGCCGTCGTGATCGACGATGTCGCTGAGTACGCGGTAGTGGGTGTCGGTGCTGCGGTCGGTGGTGGGGCCGGTTTTGGGCCTGGCGTGGTAGGCGGTGGCGGGGGTGGCTCGGTTCGGCAGGGACCGGTGTGGCCGGTGCTGGTTGTAGGTGGTGACGAACTGGTCGATCAGGGCCTGTAGCTCGGCCAGGGTGGTGGGCTGGTCGGGTTGGGCGGCGAGCCAGCGTTTGAGGGTTTGTTGGAAGCGTTCGACCTTGCCGCAGGTGGTGGGGTGGTTGGGGCGGGAGTTCTTCTGGGCGATGTCGCGCCGTTGGAGTTCGGATTCCAGGGCGTTGCGGCCGCCGCGGCCGCCGGAGAAGCGGGTGGTGTAGACCATGCCGTTGTCGGTGAGCACGGAGGCCGGGTCGCCGTGGTGATGGGTGGTAGCGGTGAAGGTGTCGAGCACGGTCTGGCCGGTGATGCGCGGGTGCGCGGTGACGTGTAGGGCGTAGCGGGAGTGGTCGTCGAGCCAGGTGATGATCTCGCAGTCGGTGCCGGGGGTGTCCTCGTTGTCGGCGAGCCGGTGGTGGGTGAGGTCCGATTGCCACGTCTCGTTGGGCATGGTGGCTTCGAATCGGATGGTCGAGGAGTTCGGTCGCTTGGCTGGTGTGGGGGTGATGGCGCCGTGCCGGGCGAGGATGCGGTGGATGGTGGCCCTGGACAGCCGGGTGTTGTGGTGGTGGTGCAGATACCAGCCGATGGTGTCGGCGCCGGCATCGTGGCCGGCGTCGGTCAGCTCCTTGCGCAGTCGCAGCACCGTCTCGATCGTTGCGGCCGTGGTCGCTGTCGGCGTAGTGCGGGGACGGCGCGAGCGCGGCTCGAAGGCGGCTTCGCCCTCGGCGCGGTAGCGGGCGAGGAGTTCATAGACCCACGAGCGGGAGAGGCCGTAGTCGGCCACCACGTCGGCGACCGTCCGCTTCTCCACAACAACGGCAGTGATGACCAGGCGTGCCTTCGACATGCCCGAGCATCCAGCACCACTCCGCAGTGCCCTGAGACATCCGTCCGGCATGTCGTGAGACACGCGTCCGGGATGTCCTGAGACTAGACACCCTCAGCTCCATCGTTTGGCCGGGTTCTCGCGGAGCAGACCCGCAGCACGACGCGCCTGGACCCGCAGGGGCACGAAGCGGCGATCCCTGGGGAGCGTGGGCCGGATATGCGCGCGCTGCGACGGCGAGATGTGCACCGGCGAGACCTTGATGTGTGGGGCGATGACGTAGGCGATCTGGAACCACAGCGCCTGCATCCGCAGGTAGTCACGCACGAAGTCCCCGGCGACACTCAGCGTGACCAACTCATCCAGCCACGGCATCAACATGCCCGCCTGGTCCTCGCCAAGCCGGAGGATCTGCGCGGGCTCGGAGTAGATCGTGTCCGCGAACCTTGCGCGTCGAGCCGGTCTTCGAGGAACCCCGCGTACTGCCACCGCACCTGATCGAGCACGTAATCCGTATCGAGATACATCGTGCTCACAGTGATGTGGTCCTCGGGCTCCGAGCCACACAGCACGTTCGCACCGAGCAGGATCACATCGCCCGGTTTGACCGGTTGCTGCCCGAACTCGCTGAACAAGAAAGCAGAACCGTCACGGACGACGATCACCTTCACGCAGTCATACGCCACTGGCCCCACCGGACGATGCACCGTCCGCGTACGAGCCAAGAGCGGAGCAAAAGATTGCGCAGCTTCAGGGACAGAATCGGTTGCTCTAGAAGCCGTCTCTGTTACCCCACCCTCGACCATGCCACCTGTCCACCCGGCTCTAGGCAGTTGAGTGTTTGGTTACGGATGGTGTCTCTGGTCGTGGCGACCGTGATGCGCTTCTCGGGCTCGGACCCGCACATGACGTTCGGGCCGAGGGCGATCACGTCACCGGGTGTTCTTTCTCTGTTGGCCGGCGAACTCGGAGTTTCTGGAGTGGCGCGGCGTTCATCGGATTCCCTTCCGGTCGTTGGCGGTCGCTCGGGAGGTTGAGATCAAGAAAATGGCCACGAGGACGGCGATCACGGCTCCGGAGTAGAACATCCAGGTCGCGTTCCCTGATCCGGCGAGGCCACCGATGAAGGTGCCGAGGGCGATTCCGATGTATATGCCGGAGGAGTTCAGGGCGATCACCAGCGGCGCTTCGTCCGGTGCGGCGGCGATGAGACGATGCTGCTGGGGCGGTGTCTGGCACCAGCTGCTCGCGCCCCAGGTGAACGCCAAGATGCCGACCAGGCCCGGCAGCGCGATGCCTGCCAGGCTGAGCGATCCGAACGCGGCAAGCGTGCACGTCATGACTGTGTACCCTGTGATCAGCACTCGCGTTCCGCCGAACCGGTCGGTGAGTTTGCCGGACGACTGTGCGCCGGCGACGGCGCCGACGCCGTAGAGGAACAGCATCCACTGGGTCGCATCCGGCGACACGCCCACGGCGTCGAAGGCAGGGATCGCGTAGGCGTAGGCGGTGTAGGCGGCAGCCATCCCCAGAACGGTCACGGGCAGGATCGCCTGAACGTCCAGGTTGCGCAGGACGGCCAAACGCGTGGCCAGCGGTGTTCGGGTTCCGCTGGCGAGCCTCGGCAAGAGCACGGCCAGTCCGACCCCGACGAGCAGGCACAGCAGCGCGACCAAGCCCAGGGCGGTGCGCCATCCCATGATGCGGGAGGCGAGGTTTCCGAGCGGAACGCCGATGGCTGTCGCCACGGTGAGACCGCTGACCACCAGCGCGAGTGCGCGCCCGCGTCGTTCCACGGAAACCAGCGACGACGCGACGGCTCCGGCGTTCGGGGTGTAGGCGGCCGCGCCCAGCGCGGCCAGCACGCGCGTAGCCATGAGGATCGCGAACGTCGGGGCGAGCGCTGTTCCCACGTTGGCGAGGCCGAGCACGACGAGGGCGGCGACCAGCAGGCGTCGCCGCGGAACTGTGGCGGTGGCGGTTGCGAGGAGTGGTGAGAACACCGCGTAGCAGATCGCGAAGACCGTGACCGAGTAGCCCGCAGCCGCCTCAGAGACTCCGAGTTCGTCGGCCATCCGAGGCAGGAACCCGGCGACGACGAACGCGTCCGTACCGACAGCGAAGGTGCCCAGTGCCAGGAGCGAGACCCGACCTCCGGAGTGCCTCGGAGCGGCAGCTGATGTTCGGTCAGATAACGAGATGTTCAATGTCCCGATTCTCCTTTCAAGAAGAGCCCGACAAGCCGAACAGGTCGTCTCGTGGCGCGGGTGGGTCAGGCGGTGCGCTCGATGAAGCGTCGGGTGCGGCGCTCGGCCGAAGCGGGGGTGTCCGCGATGAGGTCGGCGAGCGTTTGGCTCGCGAGCTCTCGCCGCCACGCCAGTTCGGCCTTGCGCATCGCCTTTGAGATGCCGCAGGGGTGCGCGAACTCTCCGGGTGCTGCGGCTCGGCCGGCTCCGCGCTGGCGGATCTCGGTGCACTGGAACGGGTCTGTGCCGCCCTCGATGGCTGTCACGACGTCCATGAGGCTGATGGCTTCGGGATCGCTGCCGAGACGGTAGCCGCCGCGCGCGCCCGCCTCGGAGCGGAGGATGCCCGCCTTCGCGAGAGGCTGCAGCTGCTTCTTCAGATACTCCGGAGGTAGATCGAAGACCTCGGCTAGCCGTCCGACCGGCAAGGGCGCCAGGTCGTCCAGCCACGCGAGCACGAGGCAGCAGTGCACGCCCCACTCCACACCCTCACTCATTCGCATAATGGGGATACTACACCTCCCGATTGGGCTAGCGTGGTCAGCAACGCTCGAACGTAAGCGATGGGAGGGGTGATCATGCGCCGGGTGCGGTCCAGGGTTTCGTGTTCATGCTGCTGTCTACGTTCTTCTTCGCCGTCGCGGGTCCGGTCGCCAAAGCCCTCTACAGCATCGGCTGGACGCCTGGGTCGGTGGTGCTGATCCGGCTGGCCGGTGCCTCGGTGCTACTGCTGGTCCCGACCCTGATCGCCCTGCGCGGCCGCTGGGGCGAGGTGCGCCACCACTGGAGGAAGATCGTCACGTACGGCGTCGTATCGATGGCCGGGGTGCAGGCGTTCTTCTTCCTCGCCCTCGAACACCTCAGCGTTGCCGTGGCGATCCTGCTGGAAATGATGGGTGCCCCGTTGATCATCGTGTTCTGGCTCTGGGCCAGGACCCGGCAGCGCCCGAGCACCATGACCGGCATCGGCGTGGTCGTCTCGTTGCTTGGTGTCGTGCTCGTGCTCGACTTGCGGAACGCATCCCTGAACTGGGTCGGCATCCTCATGGCCCTCGCTGCCGCAGCGTGTTTCGCTTCCTACTTCCTGGTCTCCTCCAACCAGACCATCAGACTCCCGTCGATCGCCTTCACCGGGCTCGGCATGGGGATCGGAGCCTTCGCCGCCCTGATCGCCAACCTCACCCGGATCATGCCTGCGCGATTCGTCGTCGCCGATCTCGACTTTGCCGGTTTGCGAGTGCCCTGGTTCGTGCCCGCCCTCCTGCTCGTCCTCTTCACCGTCGGCGCATACCTGTTCGGGATCCTCGGCCTGCGTCACCTCGGAGCCACCGTCGGCTCGTTCGTGAACCTCACCGAGGTGCCCTTCTCCGCAATTGCAGCGTGGATTCTGCTAGCTGAAGCCCTCACCCCGCTTCAGCTAGCCGGCGGGGTCGTCATCCTGGCCGGTATCGTCCTCGTGAAATGGGGCGACCTCAAAACCAAGCCGGGACCGCCCGAACAGCGCACGCTCAGCGAACAGCGGCCGGTCACCGCGCCATGCCGTGACGCGCGCAGTGGAGTGTGAACCGTTCCCGCTTTGGCAAAGTCACGGGCCGCGGCCGATGACGATTAGGATTCCTCGGCCCTGCTGACTAGGTGTGTTGTCCCGGGACGTTGGTAACGGTCGACACGCCTGTATGTGATCTTGATGTGGGGGAGGGCCTGTACTACCTGGACGAGTGCGTTATCGGGCCAGCCCTTGCCCGCGGCCTGGTGGTGCTCAAAGACCGTCACGTCGACACGATCCTCTACGCGCTGGCGCCACTGCTCATGCGCCAGGGCACGGTGTCGACCTACAAGGAGGCGCTCATCTGGCTGCGCAGCCTGATGATCCAGCTCCGGCACCCGCCCAATCTGACGGTCTACGTCGACGCACCCCTTGAGGTTCGGCTGGAGCGGATCGCTTGTCGTGACCGGCACCTGGAGGAACACCGCGCCAGCGAGGGATCGTGCCGCGACCTACTCGCCGGTAGTCGTCACGCCGCCGTGGGCCGCGCGTCGGCGACATGCTCTGTCCGTGCTCGGCGGTATCGTTGGGGCATTCAGATTGAGTATCACCGTTCGTGACATAGCAGTCACGCAGCGCCACGCAAGGGATGGTCGCCGAAGGATGGACAGGTCACGCACGCACCTCGCCACGAGTTGGCGAGCATGTGCTGGTCACGAGGTAGGCTGACGTGGCTGACCTGGATAACACCACCAAGCGCAAGCTCGAGTTGATCTTCGACATGAGCGGCGGCTACGTGCTCGACTTCAGTAACCCCCGCTTTGCTGACTTCGTGAAGACCGCGATCGGGATCGATCCATACGAGAAGTACCCGCCCGCTTCGAAGGCAGTCCTGCTTCGCACTATCTGGCACGAAGAGCCGATGCCGCTCGTTGCCAAGCTCAACCTCGAACTGTTGGAGCACTGGCGCGTTGGCAAGTTGATTGCGGACGAGGAGCCGAAGTCGTCCGAAGTGACATTGCACGACGAGCTCAAAGCACAGTTCGCAGCGCTTGTCGACACCGCAGACCCGGCCAGTACCGAGTTCCTCGCCAAGGACTTCAGTCATGTCGACCTGACTGCATTGCCGCGAGAGTTGACCTCGCAGCAAGTCGTCGAGGCGCGACTGACCGAGATCGAGCGCTGCCTGCAGGCCAATGCTCCGCTCGCGGTCATTTTCCTTGTGGGTTCAACGCTCGAAGGTCTCCTCATGGAGCTTGCCATGGCGCACGCCGCGACTTTCACAGGCTCGTCAGCGGCCCCGCGTGCTCGCGGAGTGCCCAAACCAGTCCAAGACTGGAAGCTGGGCGAGTTGATTGCCGTGGCACGGGACCTCGGTGTCCTGGGTGAGGACGTCGCGCGTCATGCCGACCATGTTCGAGGCTTCCGCAACTACATTCACCCGCGTCAACAGCTCCGCGAATCCTTCGAGCCTCGTCTGGAGACAGCGCGCATCGCTCAGCAGGTACTTCGAGCCGCTCTCGTCGATCTAGAGAAACTAACGACTGGGCGAGGCGTGTCAGCGTGAAGGCGGTGGAGAGTCAGCACGAGCCGGCCACGGCGGTACGGCGGGCGTTGGGAGTCGCGGTGGCGGGACTCACCGATGCCTTCGAGCCTGGCGAGCTGGCATTCCTAGCAGTGACCAGCAAAGCCGAGCTGCCCATCCGGGATCGGTTGGCATGGTGCCTCGCTCAGGACCTCGGCGAGGCATTCATTGTTACGCGCGAGTGGCGTAGGGCGGATCTTGCGATTTTGGCGGGCTCGAACGTTGTCGCGCAGGTGGAGGCCAAGGCGCTCTACAGCTTTGATGTGCTGAGGGAAGCGGGACGCCAGAAGTATCTCGGATACCTCCGTGCGGACGCAGTGAAGATGCAAGCACTGGCAGCACTGGCTACGTCAGATCGATTCCTACTCTCGATTGTTACCGATGTGCGCGGGGAGATCCGTCCCGAGCTCATGCGCCACGTCGTCAAGTACACACCGGGGATCACCAAGGCCGCGTCCCTGTATGGATCGGATGAGGTTCGCTCCATGGCGAAGGAGCGCTGGCCAAAGGGGCTCGACCAGTCGTTCGGCGTCTCGACTGCTGTGACACACCTTGATGGAGGTGTCGTCTGGGGACTCGACGTAGGCGTCGACGTGTTCCTCATCGGGCCGCTATCGGAGGCCGATCATGGCTGATCTGCAGCGAGCGAGCGGGGTCAGACGATGACCGACTTTGACCTCTATTTCTCCGAGCACTTTGGTGTCGATCCGGCCGTCTTGGAAGAGTACGGAGCCTTTGATGTCAGCATCGTCTCCGACCTTCCACTATTCATCGATCCGTTTCTCCTTTTCAACAGCGACAAGCCCGAGTACCAAGCCCTCCACGAGCAGATCCTCAAGTACTTATACTTCCTGCGCGACAAGGCGGCGCCCGACCTTGATCCAGCCTTGATCAAAAGCTGGTACCGGTTCAAGGAGGTCAAGCAGAACTGGCTCGGATTCACGGTTCTTGGAAACGGCGGTAGTGGCCTCGGTGGTAAGTTCGCGACCTCGCTGCATAAATCACTCGGATCAATCCTAACCAACTTTGGTTCCGAGCAAATCACCGTGAGCTCCCATCTGGAGAAGCTGGCCCTGATCCAACCTGGTGTCGGGCGCGACAACATCAGCGACTTCGCAACGAATCTGATTAAGGACTACCTCCTCGAGTACACCCAGACGTTTGCTAAGACGCACCTCGCTCCGGAAAAGGTCGATACTTTCGCCGTGACGCGAGCTGCGTTCAACTACGACACTGAATCTTGGGAAACACGGCGATATATCCTGCCTCGGCTGGGCGATGACTTCGTCCTGCTGACACCGGCCGACATCCTCACCCGTGACGACACTTGGATCAGTCAAGTGGACATGATCCGCCGGTTCGACGGGTTGCCGCTTGCTGTGCCTGATGATTCACTTAGAGCGCAAGTCAACAACTACTTCCGCCAACGATTGGGGAAGAAGCCCACAGCGAAAGATCGTGCAGCGGCAGCCCACAGCACGATTCGCCAGTTCCCAGAACTTATCGACTATTACATCAAGACGAAGGAGGAGTCAGGTGACGAGGCTGTCGCGACCAGTTCGAAGAAGGTCGACGACACCTACCAGGTCCTCGTAAACCAGCTGAGGCTGGCGGTCGCCGACCTTGCCTCGAAGACCGAGTTCTATGACCAGGCGTGGAACAGCTACGACGAGGCGCTTGATCGCGTCCATCTCTTCAAAGCCTATGTCGAGGACAATGACGGCTACAAACTGATCAACCGTGCAGGAAAGCCGTTCTCACGCGAGGATGAGGTTCAGCTGTTCTTTGGTCTGCTCTGGTGTAGCACCGACTTCGACGTCAACCGAGAGCCAAACAACGGACGCGGGTCTGTGGACTTTAAGGTCAGCTATGGAGCGGGGGACAAATCGTTGATCGAGTTCAAGCTTGCGAGCAACTCGGCACTCAAGCGGAACCTAGAGAAGCAAGTCGCCATCTATGAGAAGGCGAATAAGACCGACAAGTCTATCAAGGTCATCGTCTGCTATACCCAGGCCGACCAGGAGAAGGTTGCCACAGTGCTCAAGGAACTGGGTCTCGACAAAGAGCCGTCTATCGTCGTGATTGACGCAAGAAACGACAATAAGCCCTCGGCATCGAAGGCGTAGCGGTCATGAGTAGCCGCAAGAAGCCCAGAAACAAACGAAGGAACAGCCGGCTCAAGGATCACAAGCAGACTGGAAAGATCCTCAAGCCGCCGATGCGAACCATTGGCAACATGCAGATGGTTCCCTGGCTGAGGGATAGCTTCCCCGACATGCTGTGGCTGTGCGCCCTGATCAAGTTGTACGGGGATAAGCCTGGCATGCTGCTCGCCGGGAAGGTGCTCGACCGCATCGACTCCGTCCTCGGGCTTGAAGAAGGCGATGGTTCTGAAGATTCGAAACGGCTGATTCTGACCGGTGAGATGACGACCTTCGACAAGATCGCCGTCGAGGATCGTTCAGCCGTCCTTGCCGCACTGCAGGAGGATGGGCTGTTCGAGCAAACTTTCCCGTGGGTTCTGGTGCGAGCACTCCAGAAGTACCACAGCCCGCCCGCAGCTTGGCTCTTCGAAGGCTGGCGGGGAAATGATAAAATCATTCCCGACAACCAGCCCGAGCAGTTCCTCCGCGAACTGATCAGTGATGCCAGTCATGGACAGAGCGCGATGGCCACAAAAGCCAAGGCGATGGTGATTCGAGCTTGGCTAAAGACTGGTAAGCTTATGCTGGCCAAGGAGATCGGTGAAGTGTGGGACAATATTCTGCCACGCTACCCCGATGAGATCACGGAAGAGGAGCGTCAGCGTATCGAGCCTTCTATCCGTGCGACGTTCATGACCCTTACTAGCAACCCAGATCGCGAGCTTGAAAAATCGCCTGGTCTCACATGGGCGAAGACCTTCTGGCGCCAGAACTGGAAGTTGTACGAGTGCGGCGATTCCAGCGCAGACGCTGAACATTCGCTCGACGCCACGAGCGAGCATGTGAAGGCTGCGCATGCCGCCTGGCAGCATGTGTTGGACGAGGTTACTGAGCGGTTCCTTGCAGCATCGCGTGCGGCAGACCCTGATCTGTATGCACCAGACCGCCACGAGATCCTCACCGGGCTTGTCTACCGGCAGATCCGTGCACTTGGGGTGATGATCGGATTTCCTGCACTGTGGACGATGGAGCACGGGTCGTCCACGATTCGCGGCGTCCTGGAGGCGCGAATCCTTGTCAAGTGGCTGCTTCTACAGGACGATCCTGAGCTGTACTCGCGATTCAAGGATTACGGTCGCGGCAAGCTTAAGCTCCTCAAGCTGCACCTTGAAGAGTACCGAGAATCTCTCAGCTCACCGGCCGCGGAGCTAGATGAACAGATCGAGTACATGGACGCGTTGGTAAACCGTGACATCATGGAGGAGTTTCAGGACATCAGCATCGAAGGGAACTTCGCTGGCCTCGACACGCGAAGGATGGCGGACCAGGTAGGTCTGCTGACGGATTACAGACTGGTTTTCCAGCCCGCGAGCTCAAACATGCATGGCGAGTGGGCTTCACTTGACCAGTACACCCTTTCTACCTGCCGCAACCCGCTCCATCGATGGCATCGGATACCTAACTCAGATCCAATGCTGACACTTGGTCCTCACGTCGTTGAGATTGCGCTCGGCATGCTCGATGACCTGGTCGCAGACTACGAGGAGGGTTTAAAGTCTTGATCTTCTACGCGGGTAGCGGTCATTCGCCGCACCCTCCCATGCGTATCCCGCATCCGAACCCCACGATCACGGAGTCGGTTCAGTACCGTCGTCGGGTCGACGTTCATCCGGCCGCCGATGCGGGCCAGTGACCACCCAGCTTCGTAGAGTTGCACCGCCTCGTCGACCTGCTCCGGCGTAAGACCACCCCGCCGCATCTTCACCCCATGCTGCTTCAGGATCTTGCCGACCGTTTGCCGACTGATCCCGAACCGATCACCAAGCTCGTACACCGTCGCCCCGGCCTCGTAGCCCGCGACAAGCTGGCGCACCTGCGCATCATCGAGCTGCCTTACTCGCCCTGGCTTCCGCAGACCGGGTGACGGCTTGACCGGCGCATCCAGGCCCGGGAGCTTCCGCAGGAGCGACTCCAGGGCGCTGACCTGGTCTTTCGTGTTATAGTAACGCCCCCAGGGTCCACCATCAGGCTGTTAGTGTTCTGACCTGTGTTGAAGTCTTGGAGAAGGACGACGCCGCAGGTTGACAGGTCGCCCAGCGGGCGACCTTTTTGCTGTTCGTGTGCGTGGTGAGGACCAGGCCCCCGGGAGAGGCGTCGATCACGGCGACGCCTGCCTCTGCCGCGCCGGCGGATACTGTGACGAGCGGCGGGCTACTACCCCGGTCGCCACGATTCACCACGACGACCACGTCGCTCGCGCCCGGTGCGGCTGGAAGCCGGGCAGGGCCGCGACGGGGCGGTAGAGGCCTTTGTGGCGGTTCCGCATCACGCAGCGGAGACGGAGACCTGAACCGGAGGTGGCTGTGACCGACGCGCAGGCGCGAGACGAAGAACGCGAACGTCGGCACCTGGCCGACACGGTGCGTCTGCTTGAAGCGGAACGGGAGCGACTCACCGGCGAGATCGACAGCTCGGCCAGGGATATCCAGGAGCGCAAAGAGCACCTGTGGACGAACCTGCGTGACATGGATTTCGCCGAGAAGGCCAACTACCGCGGTGCTGTGGACATGTCGGTCCGCCTGACCGAGCACGCTGCGATGCTGCGCAAACGCATCGAGCGCCTTCTGGAGTCCCCCTACTTCGGGCGCGTCGACTTCCACGCGGCGGGTGAGCAGGACGCCACCGCCCACTACATCGGTGTGCACAACTTCTCGGACCCCGAGACCCAGGAGATCGTGATCCACGACTGGCGGGCACCCGTGTCCAGCCTGTTCTACGACTTCGAGACGGGTGAGGCGTCGTTCGAGACCCCCGAGGGTACCGCCACCGGCGACATCACGGGCAAGCGCCAGTACAAGATCCAGGGCGGGCGCCTGGAGTTCATGTTCGACAGCGCCCTGAACATCGCCGACGACGTCCTGCAGCGGGAGCTGGGCCAGTCCGCCGACGACAGGATGAAGAACATCGTGGCGACCATCCAGCGGGAACAGAACGCTGTGATCCGCAACGAGACAGCGCAGGTGCTGATCCTGCAGGGTGTCGCAGGCTCCGGGAAGACGTCGATCGCCCTGCACCGGGTGGCGTTCCTGCTGTACCGCTTCAAGGACACCCTCTCGTCCGACAACGTCATGATCCTGTCCCCCCAACAAGGTCTTCGGCGACTACATCGCCGACGTGCTTCCCGAGTTGGGGGAGGAGAAGATCGCGGAGATCGACTTCGACCGGATCGCCGGTAAGTACCTCGCGAAGGTCACAGGTTACGAGACGTTCAGCGAGCATGTCGTCAAGCTGCTCGACCAGGCCGACGAAGCGGCGGCCGAGCGTATGCGCTACAAGGCCACACCCGAATTCGTCGCCGAGCTCGACGCGTGGGTGACCTCGCGTGCGGACGAGGAGTTCGTGCCCGGGGAGATCGAACGCAAGCACAAGCGGCTCTCCGCGCAGTGGGTCGCGGACATGTTCAACGAGTCACCGACCCTTCCGGTCTTCACGCGCCTCGACCGCGTGGCCAACAGCGCTGTTCACCTGCTCAAGAACGAGGTTCAGGACCGGGGTGGCAAGTGGGCGGCCGCCGACACCGCCGGTGTCCGCAAACAGGTCCGGGCGATGTTCCCCTACAAGGACGCGTTCGCGATGTACAAGGCGTTCTATTCCGACCCCGCCCGCCGCGGCATGTTCAAACCACTCGGCAGGAAGAAGATCGAGTACGCGGACGTGTTCCCGCTGATCTACACCATGATCAGAACGTCCAGGCAGGAGAGCTACAGCCATATCCGCCATCTCGTGGTCGACGAGATGCAGGACTACACGCCCGTCCAGTACGCGGTACTGCGCGAGCTCTTCTCCTGCCAGATGACGATCCTCGGCGACTCCAACCAGTCGGTCAACCCGTTCAGCTCCTCGTCACTGACGACGATCCACAGCATCTTCCCGGAGGCCGACTGCCTGGAGCTGTGCAAGAGCTACCGCTCCACGGTCGAGATCACGGAGTTCGCCCAGAACATCTCCAGGAACGACAAGCTCGTCCCGATCGCGCGCCACGGACTACCCCCTCGGGTCGTCGCCTGCGCGGACCGGCACGATCAGCATGCGCGGATCGTGACCCTGATCGAGCAGCACTCCCGCAGCGATCACCGCTCGCTCGGCATCATCTGCAAGACCGTGGCTCAGGCGGAATCGCTCCATCGCGCCCTGTCCGAGGCCGGTGTCGAGCCGACCTTCCTCGACTACGGCAGCACGGCTTTCGCAGGCGGCATCGTCGTCACCTCGGCGCACATCTCCAAGGGGCTGGAGTTCGACGCCGTGATCGTCCCGTACGTGGACGAGGTGAACTACGCCAACGAGATGGACAGGTGCATGCTCTACATCGCATGTACAAGGGCCATGCACGAGCTCCACCTCACCCACGACGGGCGTCTCTCACCCTTCTTGGAGTTCGCCGAGGATCCCACGAGCCACCCCGGCGCCGGCGAGGCCGAGACCGCTCGGGCCCGCGACGGCGCGACAGGAGCACCGGTGGGCTGACCGCGGCAAAGGGACCCCTGCTCGTAGTGCCAGGACGTGTCGTGTCTGTCCAGTTCATATGGCTGCACCGGCAGGGCCCGAGGGAACGCTGCCCGAGATGCGATTCGTCAGCGTGGTATCGGGTCGAGATCGGGTGACTGGTTCGCCGCGACCTCGGGATCGCCGCGGACACTCCCATCACGGTCGATCCACCGTTTGCCGTCCGCGGCGATCCCCTCCAGGATGTGCAGCGTATGCGCAAACCCCGTGGCGTCGAGGTTCATCCTGGAGAATACGTCGGGATTTTCGTCGGGGCCGGAACCACTCACTACCGGCTCTGTAACCCGGATGTTCCTGGTGGGGCCGTTCATCAGGGTCAACTGCAATGCGTAGCCGTACGTGCCGGTCGTGGTCACCCCGACCGAGGAGACCGCGTCGAAGCGGAAGTTGTTCCGCTCCTCGTCGGCTGTCGTGGCTCGTTCGAAGTCGAGCTCCGTGCTGACTTCGCGGACCCCGTCCTGCGTAATCAGGAATACCCGGATGGCGTACTTCGAGTAGCGCCAAGGGCCGCCGCTTACGCGCGCTCGTCTGTAGTGGGCGGCAGGAGTCTGGAGGAAGGCGTGAGCGATGATGTCGCGCCACGCCAGCTGATAGTGTCGCAGTGCGGCATCGAGAATCATGGTTTTGTCGCAGTTCAACCACTTTTCCATCTCGTTCTCGGACGGTCGCGAGGAGTCCAGCTTCTCCTTCCAGCGTCGGTACACTGCGTGTCGCTGTTCCGACTGCCGTTCGTATTCCCGGTGGTCCTCGACCAGCCGCCAGCGCTCACCGATGATGTGCGACCACCGTACCGAGCTCGCGCGCGCACTCACCAGAGCAAGGAGCGTGACGGCCGCCGCAGGCAAGGGGTTTGTTCGGACCGCTGTGACGATGACGTACGACGCTGCGGGTAGCAGGACGAGGAGTGCGAGTGAACAGCTGATCTTCGTGGTCTGCGCGACGCGGTAGTGCTCGCGGTACTCCAGGAGTGTGCCCGTTTTCCAGCGCCGTCTGACATCGCTGACCAGGTGCTGGATCAGCCAATTGACCCGTTCCACATCGACTCGGCTCTCGCGGTAGAGCTCGACGACCTCGTCTCGCAGGGCGTTGCGAATGCCGTTCGTCTGAGCCAGCCACGTTTCCCGATCCGCCGCAGCCGGCACGTACGTGGAGAAATAGTGCTGGAACGATCGGTCGACGCGGTTGGCGAATCCGCCCTCGGGTGTTCGGTTACCCCGCCACCGTCCGAGGTATTCGCGATCCTTGCTGTCGAGCCGTTTCCTCCGGTAGCGCCACTCTAGTCCGTGCCGGGCCGCGACACAGCTGGCGACGAGTGCGAGCAGATAGGCGAGGACAGGCAGCAGTGCCGCATGCGCCAGAACCAACCAGCCGATATACCCTACGGCGAGCACGAACAGGCCGGACCAGCTCATGGCCTGGAAACTGTCCCCGGCGGTGGTGGACTTGCCCGCGGGTTTGCGGACCCGCGGGCCGATCGGGTCGCGGTGAAAGTATGCCCACACACGCTCGCGGCGGTCTCCGCTGAGCCTGGCGCGCTCGGCGGCCTCCCGGGTCTCGGCCCACAGGCTGTCCCTGACACCCGCGGTCAGGACGAGGTCGAGATGGCGGATGATCTTGTCCCGCTGCCGGGGCTGCACGGCGCGCAGCTCCTTGAGCGCTAGCACGGTGTCTTCCCCGGGCTCGGTCAGGCAGTCGAGCAGCTTGCAGATGGCTCGTAGCGCCCACTTCCACTCGTCATCGGCATAGTTGTCGAGGTGTTCCGAGTTACGTCTGAGATTCTGGCGCTCCTCCGGCGTGAGGTCGCGATAGGAGCGTTTGCTGAGCATGGCCAGCATCCAGTGGAATCGGACCTCCCCACCGTCGTATTCGTGGGCGATGGCGTCGTCGATGAGCTCGCGAGCACGGCTGGGGACGCCGTGTTCCAGGTAGCGTACGCCGACCTCGTACTTTTCGCGGGGCGAGGCGTCCGGCAGGAGCTGGTACACAGTGGAGTTGTGCACCTCTTCGGCCTGGATTCCCACGGTGGAGCCGGACTGTGCGGTGTTGTACGTGCCGCGCTCGCTCTTCCCGGTGGTGTCGTTATTCGTGGCGTCGCCGGACTCCGTCATGACAGCCCCTTCGCTGCCGCGATGAGTGACGTGATAGCTGTCGCGAGGCTCGCTACGTCGGCGGTCAGCCCCCGCAACCGGCGCAGTGCCAGCAGGGACTTGCTCGTATCCGCTGGCGTGTCCGTATCCAGAGCCTTACTCGCGATGTCGAGCTCGACCCGTGCCGCCTCGTAGGTTTCGTCGTCGAGCGTGCCTGTGGAGTGTTCGCGCCTGAGGTTGTCACGAAAGGCGTTGAGCTCGGCGAGGAGACTGGTGACCGTCGACGCCGGTGGCTCCGCACCCATCCGGACGGTGCTGTGGGTGACATGTGCGGCCTGGATGCCCACCGATCCGGACGAGTAGTTGTTGACGGTGCCGGTGCCGTTCCCGTTTGTACGTTCGTGCATCGCGATGTGCTCCCGTTCGTTGGTCAGTTCCTCCGCCAGCCGGGCGGCGAACGCGGCAGCGTTCGCCGCTGCCTGTGGTTGCCAGATGTTGTCGCCGCTACTCGTCTTGCTTCCGTCGGCTGTATCGCTGATGCCGCGTATGACGGCCACTGGAGAGCCGTTCAGGTGACCGGCCTGTGCCACGCCTGCGGCTTCCATCTCGATCGCCATCGCGTCGTTGTAGTGTTGCCGAATCCATTTCGCCTCGTACGAGACACGGGAGTTCTGTACGACCTCACCTGCGGCTATCGCCCCGAAGTGGACGCGGGGCGTGCGGGCGCCCTGCGGCACATCGGTTGTCCAATCACCGGTCCGGCTCGGATGCGAGGCGAGCTGACTGACCTCGTGTGCCACTTCCCAGACCCTCGGTCGCGCTTTGAGCCCCTCGTCGTCGTTCGTGCCGCCGTGGTACGCATAAACGTGCGTTGCCACCACGACGTCGCCCAGCGGGGTGGCGTCCCACAACGCACCGGCGACGCCGACGAACAGTACGGCCACCGGCGAGAACTCCTGTATCGCTCGCTCGGCGAGAACGGCTGCGGGATGATTGCCCTTGCCGGTGAGTCCGAGCGCCACCCGGCATGTGCTGTCGTGTAGATTGCCGACCTCGAAAAGCGTGCCCCTGTCGTGACGGTGTACCTGCGGTTCGACCAATTTCCGTCGGACGGCTTCGTACTCGAGATTGAAGGCGGTGAGAATCACCGTCAGGTCTTCCGTCATCGGTCCCCCTCGTTCGTCGTCGATGAGTCGGGTCGGATCAGCGGCGGGTGCAGGACGTTCCGTGGCCCGGCCTGGAACAGCCGCGCCGGCCGTCCCTTCGTGGACCTACGATCCGGGCCGGCCGGAACAATGAAGCCAGGCACTCCCTGGACCTTTCGATAAAAGTTCCGGGGGTCAAGTCGGACACCCCAGACTGCCTCATAGACCTGTTGCAGTTCGGAGATCGTGAAGGTCCGGTCACAGAAGGCGGTGGCCAGCGCGGAATGCTCTAGTTTGCTCCTGGCACGCTCCACCCCGTCGGTAACGATCTGGCGATGGTCGAAGGCCAGCTTCCGGTGCCCGGACAGGATTCCCTCGACCGGTTTCCAGGAGGCGTCTGCCGCGTCGGTGCCCGCTGCGGGATCAGGAAGGCCGGGTGCGATCGCCAGGTACGCCACGGAAACGACCCGGCCGCGTGGATCGCGGCCGGGCAGCCCGTATGCGCCCAACTGCTCCAGGTGCAGCCGCGAAGTATCGAGGCTCGCTTCCTCCTGCAGCTCGCGCCGGGCTGCATCCGGGATGTCCTCGCCTGCGTTGTTGAGGAAGCCCCCGGGCAGAGCCTGAGCACCCTCGTACGGCTCGATGCCGCGCTCCACGAGCAGGACGTGAAGTTCCGCGGCTCGCAGCGTCAGGATGACGAGATCGACCGCGATCAGGACGGCCGGGGGCGACCAGGGCTCGTCGGACATGACGGCGAGTGTATCTTCTTGTCAAGAAGACAGGAAGTCCTTTTCGTGCGAACACCGGACTGGGAAGGTCCCTGACCTGGCCGGAACGCTCCTTCGTGTGCTGTTGATCTGGATCCCTGCCCGCGGTGCCGGAATATGCCTGGTTTGTCGGTTTCCTGTGGCAGTGTCAGCAGGATGGCTGAGCGGCGAGCGCGGGCGAGAACGTATTTCATGCGGCCGACGACAATCCCGATAATTCTTGTTGTCGAGCACTGACAAATATTCCCCCGTCAGGTCTTCGTTGTGACAAGAGGCTAGTCGGGATCGAATTCTGGTGTCCGCGCCTGACAACTTTGCGAACGTTGTCGAGTGCGCCGTGGACATGTCTTGCAGCGCGCGTGTGGAGCTGGTTACGTTCCTGCTCAGCGGCGAACAACGTGGTCGTCGCGAGTGTAGGTGCTTCGGGGCTCTTCGAAGCGCGAGAAAAGCGGACGTAGTACTGGTTATCCGGTGAACAAGCGCGCGAAAAATTGTGGTCCGGCTTTGCCGAGAACGAGTTGCGAGGTTCGGGTCGATACTTTTTCGTGTGCGGACGGAAGGATTTTTCATTGAGTAGCCGTAATGGTTCGAAGAGATTTGCCGCGGGCTTGACGGCCGCGGGTAGTGCGGGAGTGATAGCGGCGGGGCTGATGGTCAGCGCCGGCGTCGGTAGCGCCGAGACGGCCACACTGTCCGTGGACTACGAGTGCCCGTTCCCGTTGATCGGCGTGCAGCCGATGACGGTCGACATCACCGCGGAGATGCCGTCCTCGATCGAGGTGGGCGAACCCACGCCGGAGTTCGAGATCGATGCGGTGTCAACCGTGGATGAGGAGGCCACGGAGGGGTTACAGCTGGTCGGGGCGGAGACGGTCGAGGGTACCGCGGACGCGGACTCGCTGGTCACCGCGCCGGAGCTGGACCTGCCCATCACGGTGCCGATGAATATCCCGCAGCAACCGGTGCCCGACTCCGGGGAGCTGGTGGTCGACGCACACGGCTCGGCTCCGTCGATCACCTTCGACGAACCGGGCACCGCGACCATCGAGGTGCATGACCTGCTGCTGACGATGACGCCGCGCGACGGCGACGGCAACGAGACCGGTCTGGGCACCTTCGAGTCCGAGTGCACCCAGCTCGACGGGCAGGACAACGTCCTGCACGAGTTCGAGATCACCGAAGGCGGCGGAGACGGCGGCGTCGAGGACGGCGGTGCGGACATCGGCGGTGCCGACGACGGTGGTGCCGACGACGGTGGCGTCGACGACGGTGGTGCCGACGACGGTGGTGCCGACGACGGTGGCGCCGACGACGGTGGTGAAGTCGGTGGCGAGGCCGACGGCGACATCGGCGGCGAAGTCGGTGGCGAAGTCGGTGGCGAGACCGGCGGAGATGACGGCGGCGACGAAGGCGGCGACGATGGCGGCCAGCCGGGCGACCCCGTTGAGATCAGCTACGGCATCACCGGCGAGTCCTACATCAACGGCGCGGATGGCACGGTCCCGCTCAACGGGGGCATCGACGCGCGTATGGACCTGGCGACCGGCACGTACGAGGCGGACCTGACCCTCGACGACACGAGCGGCACGTTCACCATCATGGGCTTCATGCAGGCAGACGCGGACGTCGCGTTCGAGCAGACCCGCGCGACGACCGGCACGCTCGACAACGACGGCAACCTCACCTCCAGCTCGGAGATGTACGTCTACCTCACCGAGGTCAGCACGTTCGGGTTCCCCATCGGTGGCGGTCCGGACTGCCGGACCGTGGAGCCGGCCGTCATCGACCTGTCCGGCTCGGGATTCGACCCCTTCGACGGAGGCACGCTGACCGGCGAGTACGAGCTGCCCGAGTTCGAGAACTGCGGCGAGTTCACCGGCGACATCATCAGCATGATGGCTTCCGGTCCCGGCAACACCATCGAGCTGACCCTCTCCGAAGGTGAGGGCGGCGACAACGGCGCCGAGACCGGCGGGGACAACGGCGCCGGCGATGTCGGTGGCGGCGACTTCGGTGACATCGGCGGCGGTGACTTCGGTGGCGACGAGACCGGCGATGTCGGCGGCGGTGACTTCGGCGGCTTCGGCGGGTTCTTCTAAGAAGTCGCGTCCGTAACGGTGACGCAGCGCGCCCGGACCCGCCCGCAACGTGGCGGGGCCGGGCGCGCTACACCCCCGGCCGTTACGCGGGCCGGATGGCGTTGCTGTTACCCGCGCCGCATCGGATACGTTGGCTGTCCAGTCGCGCAGGCAACGGTCTTCGGGGAGACCGCGGCCGCGAGGAACGCAGGGAGGTAGAGCGTGGACGACACGGGGACCCGGGACGCGCGGCCCGGCTCTCGGCCGCTGTCGCGCACCTCGCGGATCGTCGTCGCCGTCGTGGCCTGCGTGCTCGCCGCTGCCGTCACGTTCCATCTCGCGATGGCGTTCTTCCACGTGGCCCCCTCGAACGTGGTGAGCCGGGAGTACGACGACACGATCGACGACTACATCTACCCCGAGTTCCGGCAGAACTGGAAGCTTTTCGCTCCCGAACCCATACACATCAACCGGGAGGTGCACGCTCGAGCGCTGCTCCGGGATGCCGACGGCACAGCCGAGACATCGGAATGGATCAACGTCACCGCGGCCGAGATCGAGGCCACACGGGGCCATCCGGCGCCGAGCCAGACACGAAACCAGCTGCGCAAGGCCTGGCGCACGTTGCTCAACTCCCTCGATGACGACAACCGGCCGCGCAACGAGTTCGGTGAGGTCACAGCCGACTACATCAAACGGGTCGCGCTGCTGCGGATGAGCGCCGAGCTAGACATCGACATGATCGAGCGCGTGCAGCTGCGCGCCGTGACCACCCGGGTACCCGAACCGGAATGGAGCGAGCGGTCCATCGACGGCGAGCCGGATCACCGGGTGCTGCCGTGGTGGACCGTACGCGAAGGCGACTTCCCGGAGGGCAGCACCCGATGAGCATGCCGCCGGAGAGCGACACCGTCTGGAGCCGGTACGCCGGGCGGGTCACGCGATACGCTCTCGGCCCGTACCAGACCGCCGTCGTGCGAATCGGCGCCGCCGCCACCGTGCTGCTCATCCTCCTGCGCGAGTGGCCCAACCGGCGCGAGCTCTACGGCCCGGACGGCACCTTCTCCCATGCGCTCGCCGAGCGCCGTGTCGACCTCAACGGCGCGTTCACGGCACTGTTGTGGTCGGACAGCATGGTGTGGTTCGAGATCGGCTATGCCTTCGCGATCGTCGCGAGCATCGCCATGCTGCTCGGCTGGCGCACCCGAGCTGTCGCGGTGCTGTTCATGCTCGCTGTGCTCTCGGTGCACAACCGCAACGCGTTCGTCGGGGACGGCGGCAACAACCTCATCCATCTGCTGGCCATCTACCTGGTCGGCACCCGGTGCGGACTGGTGTGGTCACTGGACGCGCGCCGCACCCGGCGTCACCCCGGCCGTCCGGACCCGACCGGCCCCGCGCTGTGGGTAGTGCTGGGCATCGCCCTGGCCGTGGTGTCGGTACTCGGGTACGCGGGATTGGTATGGGCGGTGGTGTTGTGGTCGCTGTGGCTGGCGCACGGCGTGTGGTGGGTAGTGTGCCGGTACGGCGCCGGTGAGCTGCGCACCGTCCTCGACATGATCTCCAACCTCGTGCACAACAGCGTGCTGCTGGTGATCATGGTGCAGATGTGCCTGCTGTACGCCGCGGCAGGCTGGTACAAGATCCAGGGCAACCGGTGGCAGGACGGCACGGCCGTCTACTACCCGTTGCAGGTCGACGCGTTCAACCCGTGGCCAGCACTGTCCGAGCTGATCTCCGGGCACGCCGTGCTGATCCTGTTGCTGACCTACGGGACCGTCCTGATCCAGGTGGCGTTCCCGTTCACCCTGTTCAACAGGCGGGTGAAGAACGTGGCGCTCGTGGCGCTGATCGCCGAGCACATCGGCATCGCGGTTGTGCTGGGACTTCCCTTCTTCTCGCTCGCGGTGATCGCGGGTGATCTGGTCTTCGCGCCGACCGCGGCCCTGCTGTGGGTCGAGCGCAGGCTAACCGGCAGGCGAGAAGCCAGGAGGGACGGACGGCAGGCCGCGGTAACCGGTCCGCGCGAGCGCGGTGCTCCCGCCGAGCCCGCCGGGGTCGTGAGCTCGTAGCGTGCCCGTTGACCGAGCGGGATCGGTTCCCTAGTGTCGGCCTTCTCATCCGGGGTCGTCGACGCAGGCCCACAACGAGCGTCCGCGTCATTCGGGGGTGACAGCGTTGGCCGCTGAACGCAGCCAGCCGTCCGAGGATCCGGCGACGCCGCGCGCCTCCGCGGTTCACGCGACCACCGCACAGGACATCTACGGGCAGATCGACCCCGACCAGTTCGCCAGGCACATCAGGCCGATCGCGAGGCGGATGGTCAAGGACATGATCAATGAGATCCGTGTGGGGGTTCCGGAGTACGACCTCCCGCTCGAGGGAGAGTTCGGCAAGACCATCGTGACCAGCGTCGAGAAGGCCGTTCACCAGGTCATCGACAATCTGGGCAAGCCGGACGCGGACCGGTCCGAGTGGGACGAGTGGTTCCGGCACGTCGGCCGTACCCAGTTCTACTCGGGATGGTCGATGGATGCCATGCAGTCGGCCATCCGCATCGGCGCGCAGGTCGCCTGGCGCCACCTGCGGGTGTCCGGGGAGTCGCTCGGTGTATCGGCCGACACGTTGTTCACCTTCGCCGACGCGCTGTTCAAGTACACCGACGAGCTCGCGGCCGTGGCCATATCCGGCTTCACCGAGGCCCGGGCCCGTTCGAGCAACACCATCGAACGCAGGCGGCTGGAGCTGCATCGGCTGCTGCTGTCCGAGGATCCCGCTACACACCAGGCCATCGCCGAACTGGCTCGCGCTACCGACTGGCCGTTACCCGAGCACGTGGGGGTCGTCGCGCTCGAGCACGGGACGCGCCAGTTCGCCCTGCCCGATCCGGAGCTGGGCCGCGATACGCTCGTCGACCTGGAGAGCGGCTCGCCGAGCCTCATCATGCCCGACCCTGAGCGGCACGTGAGCCTACTGGAGGCGCAGTTCGGTGGTCGCACGGTGGCCATCGGCCCCATCGTCCCGGTACGGCAAGCGCACCGATCGTTCACCTGTGCCCGGCGCGCGCTGGAGCTGGCCGCGCGCGGTGTGCTGCCCGCGGAACACGTCATCCGGTGCACCGATCACCTGGCCAGTTTGGTGATCAATGCGGACGAGTTCCTCCTCGACCGCATCACCGAGCATGCCCTTGCCCCACTGGACTCCCTCACGGTCAAGCAGCGCGCACGGCTGTCCCGGACGCTGCTGGCGTGGCTCGGAGTCAACGACGGATGCGTCAACGACATAGCCGGGCAACTGGGCGTTCACCCGCAGACCGTGCGCTACCGGATGGGCAGGCTCCGCGAGCTGTTCGGCGATCGCCTCGACGACCCGGAACAGCGGCTGTGGCTCGAGATGGCCCTACGCTGCCGGACAGGCGACGGCACGGAAACACCCGGCTAGTACCGGTTCCCGCGCGGTGTGTTCGTCACGGCCTGCGCGGCAGCGCACGTACCGCGGCTCCCACATGCGCGGCCTGCCGTCCGGATGCCGTGGATCTACTCAGTATCTGACAACGACGAGAAGCGAAAGCCGGAATCCTGTACGGATTCTCGCCGACCGGAACGCGATGCCGGTTGACGGTCCGAGTGAGGCTCCCATAGCTTTCTGGCGACATCCCTCGTTGTCGAGGTCCAATTCAGATCGGGTATCGCACGGCAGGAAAGGGGCGGGACGGGTGGATTCTCGGTACCGGTGACGCTGTTGCGGTGTGAACGCGACGAACCGGCTTGCGTTGTCCAAGGGGGGAGCGCGAGCGGGATGTGCTCGCGACGGCCGAGTGTGTTCGCTGTCCGATGAGGACCTCGATATGTCGGGGAACGACCGGACGGGGTGTCCACGTATCGCTACGGTGCGCGCACCGGCGAGAAGGCGCCGTGCCGGCGGGTGCGGAGCAGGAGGCAGCGCATGAACACGGGCGAGGCGACCTCGGCAGGCGCCGTGCTCGGCGGCGCTCGCGTGATATCCCGGCTGCCGGGGGTAGTCGCGTGAGCCGGTTCCTGTTCGTCGTACCCCCGTTCGCGCGCCACATCCGCCCTACGGTCGGGGTGGCTGGTGAGCTGGCCACCAGGGGACACGATGTGGCGTGGGTGGGTGAGGCGGACGCGCTCGCGACGGTCCTGCCGGGCTGGGCACGAGTGCACGGCTGCGCCGCGGCGCCGGTCCGGCCGCGCCCCGACCGGCTCGGCGGGTCCGATGCCGTGCAGCACCTGTGGGAACGGGTGCTCGTGCCGATCACCGAGACGATGGTCTCCGGGGTCGAGAATGCCGTGCTCGCCGAGCGGCCCGACGTGCTCGTCGCCGACCAGCAGGCCTTCGCGGGGGCACTTGTCGCCGAACGCATGGGGATCCCGTGGGCCACGTCGGCAGCCTCCTCGGCCGAGCTCACCGGGCCGCGCGGGTACTCGCCCCAGGTCCGCGACTGGGTCCGGGGTCACCTGGATGCGCTGCGGGCACGGTTCGGCGACGCGGCGCGCACCGGGGACGTGCGTTTCTCCCCGTACCTCGTGCTCGCCTTCACGTCACCCGCACTGGCCGGTGACCGGGTGGCGAGCGACGTCGTGCAGTTCGTCGGTCCGGTGCGGCGTGAGCGCACCGGACCCACCGACTTCCCGTGGCAGTCGATCGACGGGGAGCATCCCCTCGTGTACATCACCCTTGGCGCCGTCGGCGGTGCGGCGAGTGAACGGTTTCTCGCGGAGTGCGTGCGGGCCTTACGTGCGCGTCCCCGCATGCGGGCGGTGATCGCCGATCCGGCCGGAGCGCTCGGCGAGGTACCGGGAAACGTCGTCGTCCGCGACCGGGTCCCGCAGCGCGAGCTGCTCGACCACGCCGATGTGGTGCTCTGCCACGGTGGGCACGGCACGGTCTGCGAGGCGCTGAGCCGCGGTTTGCCGCTTGTCGTCGCGCCGGTCAGGGACTGCCAGCCGATCGTCGCCGAGCAGGTCGAGCAGGTCGGTGTCGGCACGCGGTTGCGGTTGACGCACGCCCGTGCCGAGCACATCGGCGACGCTATCGACGCGACTCTCACGGACCCGTCGTACCGGAGGGCGGCAGGCGAGGTCGCGATGTCGTTCCTCGGCTCCGGCGGGGAGCGAGCAGCAGCCGACCGGCTCGAGCTGGTCTCGCGCACGCACCCCTCCCCGAACCTTCCTGGTGGCCGGGACCCCTCGCCGCTCTGAGGCCGCAGGCGCTGTTCGTGTCCGGATGCGCAAGTTCGCCGCGCCCGTTGTGCGAGCGTGACAGGTCCGGCCGTGTGGCCGTGCCGCTCGATGCGAACCCATTGACCGTGTGTGGTCCCCGACCGCCTAATGAGTTGACGTGTCAGGGGCGATACTCGCAGGAGGGCGCTGCGGCATGGCATCCGAGTACGTGGCCTTCAGCACGCTCGTCGATCACGCTCCGGCGAGGTTGTGGGAGGTAATCGGTGATCCCGAGGTGTACCCGCGTTTCCTCGCGGGTATCAGCCTCTGCGAACGGGTCCCGGCTGCCGGCTCGCAGCACGGTACGACGTATCGCGTCCGGGTCGACCGTGGCTCGGGCGGGGTGACCGACCACTGGGTGCAGGCCCTGATCAGCAGGCCCGCGGAGAAGCTGGTCCTCGCCGGTGTACCGGACACCGGGTCGTGGGTATCGGTCCATTTCTCCGCGCTCGGTGCCGGGCGCACCAGGCTCGCGTTCGTGTTCTTCAACCCGAACCTGCCGGTCCCGGGTGGTGCGGGGTGGACGCGGGCCAGGATCAAGTCGTGGGCGCGGGCCGGTGTCGACCGTATCCGCGCCTATCTCGCCCGCGAGCCGGGTACGGATCTGGTCAACCGGGGCGCGTACGGGACCCGGTCCGGCGTGCTGCGTACGTTGCTGCGATCCGGTGTGCTCGCGCCCGGCGGGCCCGGGCGGATGCTCGGTCAGCTGACGTCGGTGGCCAGGTGGGGCTACACGCTGGTAGGCGGGTACGGCGCCGCCGCGGCGCGGGTGCCGGAGCGGACCGCGCTGATCGACGGGACGTCCACGCGCACCTACGGCGAGCTGGAACACCGCACGGAGCGGCTGGCCGCCGGTCTCGCCGGTCTCGGGCTCGGTCCGGGCAGCACGGTCGGCCTGCTCGCCCGCAACCACGCCGCGATGGTCGAGAGCATGCTGGCCTGCGGCAAGCTGGGGGCCTCTGTCGTGTTGATCAACATCGCGCTCGCCGGTCAGCAGGTGGTCGATGCCGTCGGTGAGCACGGGGTGGACACGGTGATCCGCGACGACGAGTTCTCTTCACTCGTACGCTATCTCCCGCAGGACGTGCGGCAGGTCAGCACCGCGGCGCATCCGGACGGTTCCGGGCAGCTGAGCATGCGCGCGTTGAGTACCGGGGTGACGCACGCCGTTCCGGAACGGCCACCCCGGGCGGGGACGGTGGTCGTGATGACCTCGGGGACCAGCGGAACCCCGAAAGGCGCGCGGCGTCCGGCGTCCAGGGGGCTCGCCAGTATCGCGGGGATCCTGTCGCGGATCCCGCTGCAGGCTGGCGAGCGCATGCTGATCTCGGCGCCGATCTTCCACGCCTGGGGTTTGGCGGGGTTGCAGATCAGTACGCCGCTGCGCGCGACGGTCGTGCTGCAGGAGCGCTTCGACGCCGAGGAATGCCTGCGGATGATCGCCGAGCAACGGTGCACCACGCTGTTCGCCATCCCGATCATGCTGCGCAGGATCCTGGACCTTCCCGAGGACGTGCGCTCCGCCTATGACACGTCGAGCCTGCGCATCGTCGCCAGCAGCGGCTCGGCCCTGTCCGGCGCGCTGGTGACCGAGTTCATGAGCGTCTTCGGCGACATCCTCTACAACTTCTACGGGTCCACCGAGGTGTCCTGGGCCGCGGTTGCCGATCCCACGGACCTGCGGGCCGCCCCGACGACGGCGGGCAGGCCGCCACTGGGTACGCGGCTGGGGGTTCTGAATATCGAGGGCAGGCCCGTACCGCCCGGTGCGACCGGGCGCATCTTCGTCGGCAACGAGATGCTGTTCGAGGGCTACACCGACGGGGGTAGCCGCGAGGTCCGCGACTCCCTGATGGATACCGGCGATCTCGGCTACATCGACGCGGACGGGCGCCTGTTCGTGTCGGGCAGGCAGGACGAGATGGTGATCTCCGGCGGGGAGAACGTCTTTCCGCGCAGCGTCGAGGAGGCTCTCGCCTACCTGCCGCAGGTGGCGGACGTGGCTGTGGTCGGCGTCGACGACGAGGAGTTCGGCCAGCGCCTGGCCGCCTATATCGTGCTGCACGAGGGGTCCCGGCTCGACGACGAGCTCGTGCGGGCCTACATCCGGCACCGGCTACCGCGCTTCGCGGTGCCACGCGACGTCGTCTTCGTCGACGAGTTGCCCCGTAACCCGACGGGAAAGATCCTCAAGAACAGGCTGGTGGAGACGCAGTGGCTGGCGCGGAGAGGGTGAACCGGCCCGCGGAGCCCTCCGCCGCGTTCCCGGCATCCCCGCTGCCGGCCCCGCACGGTTGTTCTCGCGCGATGACAATCCCGGGTGTGCGATTTCGCGTTTACGTGACAACAATGCGCCGCTTCTACCCGTGAGGTGAGCGGGATTCTGTGACGTATTGTGACCCGTGTGGCCCCTCGATAGAGTTTCTCGCGACAGCGCCATTCTGATCCATTTAGGATCGCCGCGAGTCGGTCCCGGCTGTGCTCGGTGTTCGAGGGATGGGGGAAGTCACGCGCATGGGACGAGTCCGGTCACGAGCCGTCTCGACGAGGGCTGCGGCAGCGGCGTTCGCCACGGTGGCCCTCGCCTGTGCCGCGGTCGGCGTCGCGGACACCACCGGAATCGGCACGATCCCGGTGGCCGCCGAGGGCACGCCTGCCAGTGACCCGTCGGCGGGAAGCGACGACGGTACCGGCGAGGCGGAGGAGTCGGGCGTCGCGGCTGAGCAGGCGAATCCGGGAATCGAGCTGGAGGTCTCGTTCGACGTGGACTCGGTGTCGCGGATCGCGGCGTTCGACTCCGAGCTGCATCTGGAACGGGGCCGGTTCGACGGGGTGATCTACGAGGAGGACGGGGAGAACAAGCTGCGCGGGGACCTGGACATCCCTGCCTCCGACGGGTACTTCGTGGCGTTCGACTTCATGCCGGTCACCAGCACCGTAGAGCTGCTACAGCACGAGGAGGTCACCGGGACGAGCGAGCTCGACCTGGTCAACCAGCGGGCGCACGTCGAGATGGAAGCCGAGCTGTTCGTGGCGCTGAGCGACGTCCGGCAGGACGGGATTCCGCTGCGCGTCGGCGACGAGTGCCGCACGCGAGTTCCCGCGACGATCGAGATCACGGGGTGGGTGAACCTGGTGGAAGGAGCCGAGAGCGAGATGGACCAGTCGGTGTACGCGATCCCGACCTTCACCGGATGCGGGTCGGCCGAGGACCTGGACCCACTCATGACGGGCCTCGTCGCGGGAGAGGGAAACCTGCTCGACACGACCCTGACGACGCGATGCGTGGCGACGTGCCCGGTTCGGGAGTGAGGTCCGTGCGGACACCGTGCGGCGGCCGCGCGACGACGAGAACGAGCCGGGAGGCATGATGGCCGCCGATACCAAGGTGCGTCCCGCGGATCTGGTCGGCGCGGCGTTGCGGGAGTTCGGGCAGCTGTTCGCGCTCGGGCTCGACGTGTTCTTCGGCATGTTCCGGCGCCCGTTCCAGGTTCGGGAGTTCATCCACCAGTTCTGGTTCGTCGCCAGCGTGTCCATCCTGCCTGCCGCGCTGATCTCGATCCCGTTCGGTGCGGTCATCACCCTGCAGCTCGGCTCGCTCACCGAGCAGATCGGGGCCGAGTCGTTCAACGGCGCGGCCAGCGTGCTCGCGGTGCTGCAGCAGGCGAGCCCGATCGTGACGGCGCTGGTGATCTCGGGTGCGGCAGGCGCGGCCATCTGCGCCGATCTCGGTTCGCGGACCATCCGCGAGGAGATCGACGCGATGGAGGTGCTGGGCGTCTCGCCGATCCAGCGGCTCGTGGTGCCACGGGTCCAGGCGACCATGCTGGTTGCCGCACTCCTCAACGGGATGGTCAGCGTCGTCGGGGTGTGCGGCGGCTACTTCTTCAACGTGGTCATGCAAGGGGGCACGCCGGGTGCGTTCCTGGCGAGCTTCTCGGCACTGGCACACCTGCCGGACCTGTGGGTCGGCACGCTCAAGGCTCTGGTATTCGGGTTCCTCGCCGGGCTGGTGGCTTCGTACCGGGGGCTTCGTCCCGCGGGTGGGCCGAAGGGCGTCGGGGATGTGGTGAACCAGTCCGTAGTGGTCACCTTCCTGCTGCTGTTCTTCGTCAACTTCGTGATCAGCCTCATCTACATCCAGATCGTCCCGCCTCAGGAGGTGTGAGCCGTGGTCATAACCGGCGGTGGGCGGCACAGGCTGCGGGTCGCGCGTCCGATGAACGCGCTGGGGCGCCTGGGTGACCAGCTGCTGTTCTACCTGCGCGCGCTCGCGTGGTTGCCGTACACCGTAACCAGGTACTACCGGGAGATCGTGCGGCTGCTCGCCGAGATCAGCTTCGGTTCCGGGGCGCTCGCGGTGATCGGCGGGACGATCGGCGTGATGGTGGGGCTTACCGTCTTCACCGGCACCGTGGTGGGGCTGCAGGGCTACTCCGCGCTCGAGCAGATCGGCACGGCCGCCTTCGCCGGGTTCGTCTCCGCGTACTTCAACACAAGGGAGATCGCGCCGCTGGTGGCAGCGCTGGCGCTGTCCGCGACGGTGGGATCGGGCTTCACCGCGCAGCTGGGCGCGATGCGCATCTCCGAGGAGATCGACGCGCTGGACGCCATGGGGGTGCGCAGCGTTCCTTACCTGGTCACCACCAGGATCGTCGCCGGGTTCGTCACGATCGCCCCGCTGTACGTGATCGGGCTGCTGACCTCGTACCTGGCGGCCAGGATGACGACCATCTACGTGTACGGCCAGTCCGCGGGAACCTACGATCACTACTTCAACCTGTTCCTCCCACCGGGGGACGTGCTGTGGTCGTTCGGCAAGGTCCTCATCTTCAGCGTGGGGATCATCCTGACGCATTGCTTCTACGGGTACCGGGCGACGGGCGGACCCGCGGGTGTCGGTGTCGCGGTAGGACGGTCGGTACGCACGTCGATCGTGCTCGTCGCCGTCCTCGACTTCTTCCTGAGCCTGGCTATCTGGGGTTCGACGACGACAGTGCGGGTGGCAGGATGAACGGCGACGAGGTGCAGTCACGTACCAGGGTTCAGGCACTGGGGCTGGTTTTCCTGCTCGTGCTCGCCGCGCTGGGATGGCTGTCGGTTGCGATCTATGACAAGACGTTCTCCTCGACGGTCCCCGTGACGCTGCGGGCGGGCTCGGTCGGCAGCCAGCTCAAGGTCAACGGCGATGTCAAGGCCAGGGGCGTGCTCGTCGGCCAGATCCGCGAGGTGCGTACCGACGGCGACGGTGCCGAGGTCGAGCTGGCCCTGAACCCCGACGAGGTGGAGGCGCTGCCGCGAAACGTCTCCGCCCGGATACTGCCCAAGACCCTGTTCGGGCCGCGCTACGTCAGCCTCGTGCTGCCCGACGAGCCCTCCGGCGAGACGCTCGGCGCGGGCGACGTCATCGCGCGGTCCCGCAGCGAGACATCCATCGAGATCGAGAAGGTGCTCAACGACCTGATGCCGGTACTGCGTACCGTGCAGCCGCACAAGCTGTCCGCGTCGCTGGGCGCGACAGCCCAGGCGCTGGACGGCAGGGGCGCCGCACTCGGCGAGACGCTGGTCGCGCTGAACGGGTACGTGGACGAGCTCGTCCCGGAGATGCCGGAGCTGCAGGAGAGCATCACGCGGTTCGCCGATGTGATGGACACCTACGACGGGGCAGCGCCCGACGTGCTCGATGCCATGGCGGATATGACCACGGTGAGCGAGACGCTTGTGGACCGGCGCTCCGGGGTGGGTGAGCTGATCACGACGGTGACCGCGACCGCAGGCGAGCTGAACGGCTTCCTCAGCGCGCACGGCGAGAACATCATCGAGCTGTCCGCCAACAGCAAGCCGACGCTGGAGCTGCTCGCCGAACACTCCGCGACGTTTCCCTGCCTGGCACGAGCCGCGTCGGAGCTCACAGACCAGGTCGACGAAGCCCTGGGTGCCGGCAACGGTGAGCCCGGCCTGCACGTGCGGTTGACGGTCAAGGAACCGGCCGGGGCTACGGGGACGGGCGGCGTCTCCGCGTGTCCGCCCACCGGTGGTGGTGGCTCCGGCCCGATGGCGCACTCGCGGGCGGAGGGGCAGCTGGTCTCCGAGCTGCTCGCGCCGGTCCACGACGTCGCACCCGAGGACATTCCCGGCTGGAGCACGCTGCTCGTCGGCCCGTTACTGCGTGGGACCGAGGTGACGCTGGAATGAGAGGTGTAACCGCCCCGCTGGTCAAAGGCATCGCCTTCATGCTCGTCACGGTACTGGCCACGGGCCTGCTCGCGGTCACGATCGCGAACCGCGACGGCGGGGAGATGGCGCATTACAGCGCTCGCTTCACCGATGCGATCGCGCTCAGTGCCGGTGACGACGTGCGGATGTCCGGAGTGCGGGTCGGCGAGGTCTCCGATATCCGGGTGGTGGACCGGCGGGTGGCCGAAGTGGACTTCTCCGTCGAGGCCGACCGCGCGCTGCTGCACTCGACGACGGCGACGCTGAAGTTCCGCAACCTCCTCGGGCAGCGCTACATCGCGCTGGAGCACGGCGACGACCCCGCCGGTGAGCCACTCGAGGAGGGGGCGGTGATCCCGCTCGAGCGCACCAACCCTGCTCTCGATCTGACCGCGCTGTTCAACGGGTTCCGACCGCTCTTCCAGGCACTGTCACCGGAGCAGGTCAACAAGCTCTCCTACGAGCTGATCCGGATCCTGCAGGGTGAGGGTGGCACGGTGGACGGCATCGTCCGGCACGTGGCATCGCTGACCTCGACGCTGGCCGAGCGGGACGAGGTGATCGGCAGTGTGGTGTCCGAACTGAACGCGGTGCTCGAGGAGTTCAACGAGCGGGACGAGGAGATGTCCCACCTGGTGACCACCACGCAGGAGCTGGTGTCGGCGCTCGCGGACGACGCCGAGCCGATCGGGCAGGCCATCGAGGGGATGGGGGCGCTGTCCGAGAGTGTCTCCGCGCTGCTCGCCGACGGTCGCCCGGCCATCGGTGACTCGATCGACGCGCTCGGCGAGTTCGCCGCGACGATGAACGACAACACCCCGGAATTCGAGGCGATGCTCGACAACCTGCCGGTCAAGTACGAGTCCCTCGGCCGCATGGCGTCGTACGGATCCTGGATGAACGTGTTCCTGTGCGCCGCCTCCGCAGAGGGTGTCGCAACACCTCCCGGAGGTGCCGCTCCGGGACTGCCCGTGACCGAAGCGAGGTGCCAGGGATGATCACACCGTTCCGGGAACGCAACCCGATCACCGTCGGTCTCGTGGGTGCTGCCGGGATGCTCCTCGTCTTCCTGGCCGCGCTCAACTGGAACCATCTGCCCCTCGTCTCCGGTGGCGAGAGCTACACAGCGGAGTTCGCCGAGGCGGCGGGCCTGGCCTCGGGCGATGAGGTGCGGGTGGCGGGCGTCGAGGTCGGCGAGGTCGTCGACGTGCGGCTCGACACCGATCACGTGGACGTGCGCTTCCGTGTCGACGACGACGTCTGGATCGGTGACCGGAGCGTGGCCGCGATCACGATCAAGACGGCGCTCGGGCAGAAGAACCTCTCCGTCGACCCGCTCGGAAGTGACCGGCTGGACCCGGAGACGGCGATTCCGGTGGACCGGACCGTGACACCGTTCGACATCAACGACGCCTTCGACGAGCTGGCCGGGGTGTTCGGCGCGATCGACTCCGAGCAGCTGGCCGATGCCTTCGACACGCTCGAGGAGACCTTCTCCAGCTCCACCCCGGAGGACGTGCGCGCGTCGTTCGAAGGGCTGTCCGACTTCTCGAAGACGATCTCCTCGCGGGACGAGGAGCTGGCCGCGTTGCTCGAGAACACCAGCGAGATCAGCGGAACCCTCGCCGACCACAACGAGCAGTTCGAGGCATTGATCAACGACGGGGCGGTGCTGCTGACCGAGCTGGAGAACCGCAGGGAGGCGATCGGCGCCCTGCTGGCCGGCACGCGCGAGATGTCCACGCAACTGTCCGGTCTCGTCGCCGACAACGAGGAGGAGATCGGGCCGATGCTCGAGCAGCTGGACGGGGTGACGGAGGTGCTGCGGCGCAACCAGCAGACCCTGTCCGAGAGCCTGGAGCTGGCCGGGCCCTTCTACCGCCTGATGGGGGACACGGTCAGCTCCAGGGGCTGGATCGACAGCTACATCTGCGGTCTCGTCGACAGCGGTGACGGTGGATGTATGCCGCCGCGACCGGGAGGGGGTGGCTGATGTCCGCGGGTACGGGCCGTCTCCGGTACGCCAGGATCGTCGCACTCGTGGTTGTCGCCGTGCTCGTCGTGGCCGCGGCGAGCACGGCCGTGTTCCTCGGGGACGAGCGCAAGGAGCTCACCGCGTACTTCACCAGCGGCGTCGGGGTGTACCCGGGTTCGGACGTGCGCGTGCTCGGCATCGCGGTGGGCACGATCGAGTCGGTCGAACCGGTGGGCGAGCGCGTCGAGGTGGGGATGTCGGTGGACGCCGACGTCGCCGTCCCGAAGGACGCCGGTGCGCTGGTCGTCACCCCGAGCCTGGTCAGCGACCGTTACATCCAGCTGGCGCCTGTGCACTCCGGCGGCCCGGAGATCTCGGACGGTGACGTCATCCCGGTCGAGCGCACGGTGGTGCCCCTCGAGCTGGACGACGTCGTGCAGAGCTTGAACGAGTTCGCCGAACAGCTCGGTCCGGACGGACTCAACTCGGATGGTTCGCTCAGCGAGCTGCTCAGCAGCACCGCCAGGAATATGGACGGCACGGGTGAGGTGATCAACGAAACCATCCGGGAGTTGGGAAAGGCGAGCAGGGTGATGTCCGGCTCGGAGGACGAGCTGTTCGGGACCGTGGACAACCTGCACGAGTTCACCGGGATGCTCCTCGACAACGACGAGCAGGTCCGGGAGTTCAACGAGCAGCTCGCCACCGTCTCGGAGATCCTGGCGGAGGAACGTGACGACCTGGCGGCCGCGCTCGCCGAGCTGGGCGAGGCGCTCGGTGACGTGGAAGGGTTCGTGCGGGACAACCGCGAGCTCGTGCGGGACAACGTCGACCAGCTGCTGACCACGTCCGAGGTGCTTGTCGCGCAGCGGGACTCGCTGTCCGAGGCACTGTCCGAGGCCCCGGAAGCGCTCACGTCGTTGACCGGCGCGTACGACCAGGACACGGGCACCTTCGACAGCCGCGCGAACATCGTCGAGTTCGGCTTCGCGGACGAGGACGACACGCCACCGTTGCCGTTGCCGCAGGTCGGCGAAGGGGGTGCCGGGTGATGCGACGGACATGGCAGTGGCCTGCGCACGCGGTGGTCGCCGCACTGGCGGCCATGCTGCTGACCGCCTGTAGCTCCTTCCAGGGACTCTACGATGTCCCGCTGCCGGGTGGCGTGGATGTCGGCGACCGTCCGTACCGGGTCACGGCGCACTTCGACGACGTGCTCGACCTGGTCCCGCAGGCCGAGGTGCGGGTCGACGACGTGCCGGTCGGCCAGGTGGAGGCGATCGAGCTGTCCGAGAGCGGCACGACTGCCGAGGTCTCGCTGGTGATCGACGGGGACGTCCGGTTGCCTGCCGACGCGGTGGCCGACCTGCGGCAGTCGAGCCTGCTCGGGGAGAAGTTCGTCGAGCTCGCCGAACCGCCGGAGAGCGTGGCCGACGGGATACTCACCGACGGAGCCGTCATCCCGCCGGAGCGTACCGGGCGCAACTTCGAGGTGGAGGAGGTGCTCGGCGCGACGTCGATGCTGCTCAACGGAGGGGGAATCGGCCAGCTTCAGCAGATCACCGCCGAGCTCAACGACGCTTTCGACGGGAACTCCACCGAACTGCGTGCGTTGCTCGGCAATCTCGAGGAGTTCGTGTCCGGCCTCGACGAGCACCGCGAGGAGATCGTGCGTGCGATCGAGGAGACCGACGAGCTCTCCGGCACGCTGTCCGAGCGGACCGGCGAGATCGAGCGGATCCTGTCCGATCTCGGCCCGGGGATCGAGGTGCTGTCCGAGCAGAGCGACGAGATCACCACCATGTTCGCCGCGCTGGACGAGCTGTCCGATGTGGCGACCACGACTGTGCGGCGAAGCAAGGATGACCTGCTGGACAGCCTGCGCGCTCTCGCGCCGGTGCTGCGTGAGCTGGCGGAGGCGGGCCACGAGCTGCCACGGGCGATGGAGCTGCTGTTGACGTTCCCGTTCTCCGACGCCGCGACCGACGCGGTTCGTGGCGACTACCTCAACGGCTTCCTGGAGCTCAACGCACACACCGGTGGGCCGGACGGTTCGGCGTCGCCGTCGTCGGCACTGCCGCTGCCCGCGACGGAGTCGCCGACGGCACCGAGTGAAGGTGAGGGCTGATGCTGACCAGGCTGGTTCGGTTCCAGGTCGTCGTGTTCGTGATCATCGCACTGGTGGGCATGTCCTTCGTCGGTGCGCGCTACGCCGGGCTGGACACCCTCTACGGTGGCTCCGGCTACACCGTCACCGCGGAGCTGCCCGAGTCCGGCGGGATCTTCACACACGCCGAGGTGACCTACCGGGGTGTCGCGGTCGGCAGGGTGGGCGACATGCGGATGACCGGGGACGGCATCGAGGTGGACCTGCGGATCGACGCGGACGCGCCACCGGTTCCGGACGATGTGGAGGCGGTCGTCGCGAACAGGTCCGCGGTCGGGGAGCAGTACCTGGACCTGCGACCTCGCCGGGACGGCGAGCCGTACCTCTCCGATGGCGCGGTGATAGCTCAGCACGACACCACGCTCCCGCTGGCCGTGGAGACGGTGTTGCGGACCATCGACGATCTACTGGAGTCCGTGCCACGCGAGGATCTGCGAACCGTGGTCGACGAGATGTACGAGATGACACGGGGGACCGCCCCGAGCCTCCAGGCGCTGCTGGACTCGATGGAGAGCTTCGTCGAGGTGGCGCATGAGCATCTGCCGCAGACGAAGGAGCTGCTCACCGAGGGAAACACCGTGCTGGCCACCCAGCTGGACACTTCGGAGGCCATCGCGTCCTTCGGGAAGAACGCCAAGCTCGTCGCGGCGGAGCTGGCCGCGGCCGACGGCGACATCCGGAACGTGATCTCCTCGGGACCGTCCGCGGCGCGGGAGGTCAGCGCGCTGCTGAAGGAGACGGATCCGAACCTGGGACTGCTGGTGGCGAACCTGACCACGACATCGGAGGTACTGGTCGCCAACGTGGACGGGTTGGACACGATGATGGTCGTCTCACCCGAGGTGGTCGGAGCCGGGCAGGATGTCTTTTCCGGCGGCGTGGCGAACTTCGGTTTGGTGACGACATTCTTCGACCCCCTTCCGTGTACCGAGGGCTACGAAGGAACGACTTACCGGGAGGGTCGCGACATTTCCCCGGCCCCGTTGAACACAGGGGCCGGTTGCGTCCGTTGAGTGCGTCATCGCATGTCGCGCGCCCGGCCGTGGCTCTGTCGGGGAACGTGACGGCGGGTTGTGGGGGTATTCGTGACTTCGGCTGTTCACGACCGCCTGCGGGACTTGTTCCTCACTGACAACCGGGCGCAGGGGGCTTTATCTGATTCCGGTGAACTTGCCGAGAACACCGTGTCCGACCAGGTGAGACGTCCCAATTTCACTGGATCGAGTGATACCGTGATCCCGGCGGGAAAATAGATCGGGGGACAGATTTCCTGCCCGTTGTGATTAATGGGGTGGCGATCGTTGTTCTTCGTTCGGGGCAATTGTAGTTCGTTGCGCATCGTCGCCACCGGCGCTTTTCGCGGAAAGCGGGGAGCGATGTGAACGGAAAGGCTTGTCAGCGACCCCCGGGGTCGAGCAAGCCGAGTTCGTGACAAACGTCCGGAGGGTTGTTCGTCGACCTGTCGGCCTGCCGGGTGGCCGGCGGTACGGCCCGGGACGGCTGACCGCGGGTGACGGGTAACCCGACTTTCGAGTAAGGACACGGGAGCAGGAGCGTATGAGTTTTCGAGGAAAACCGAGACGCGGCGTACGCGCGCTCGCGGTGACCACCGTATCGGGGGTCGTCGGCAGTCTGGTTGGCGCGGCTGGGCTGATGGCGGCCGGGGTTGGCAACGCGGAACCCGCTTCGCTGACGTTGAACTACGAGTGCCCCTTCCCGCTGATCGGTGTGCAGCAGGTCGAGACCGAGATCAGTGCCGACATCCCCCGTGAGGTCGAGGTGGGTGAGGCAACACCGGAGTTCGACGTCGACACCATTACGACGGCACCACCCGAGGCGACGGAAGGGCTCAGCCTGGTAGGGGCTACGACGATCGAGGGTGAGGCCGTAGCGGAGTCGTTCGTGGAGGCTCCGGAGGCCACGCTGGACGTGCAGGTCCCGGCGGAGATCCCGGTGCAGGACGTGCCGGAGGAGGGAGAGCTGATCGTCGAGGCGTTCGGCAGCGCCCCCTCATTGACGTTCAGTGAGGCAGGCAACGCCCGGATCGGCGTCGGCGATCTCCAACTGACGATGACGCCGCGCGACGCGGATGGCAACGAGACCGGGCTCGGTACGTTCGACTCGGAATGTACGCAACTGCCTGACCAGGACAACATCCTCGCCGAGATCGAGATTACCGATCCGGGTGAGCCGGATCCGCCTGAGGTGCCTGTGGTCTCTGATCACGGTTTTGAGGTGGCTCAGGGTGATGTGTTGAGTGTTGGTGCGCCTGGTTTGTTGGAGGGTGCTACTCCGGGGGATGTGGATTTGACGGCTGCTGTGGAGTCGGGTCCGTCTGGTGGCAGTGTGGATGTCGCTGGTGATGGGTCGTTCACGTATGAGCCGGATGAGGGTTTCTCCGGGGAGGATACGTTCTCGTATACGGCGTCGTATGAGGTTGATGGTGAGTCGGTGGTGTCGGAGCCGGGCACGGTGACTGTGACGGTGACCGAGGTCGACGAGCCGGATCCGCCTGAGGTGCCTGTGGTCTCTGACCATGGTTTTGAGGTGGCTCAGGGTGATGTGTTGAGTGTTGGTGCGCCTGGTTTGTTGGAGGGTGCTACTCCGGGGGATGTGGATTTGACGGCTGCTGTGGAGTCGGGTCCGTCTGGTGGCAGTGTGGATGTCGCTGGTGATGGGTCGTTCACGTATGAGCCGGATGAGGGTTTCTCCGGGGAGGATACGTTCTCGTATACGGCGTCGTATGAGGTTGATGGTGAGTCGGTGGTGTCGGAGCCGGGCACGGTGACTGTGACGGTGACCGAGGCCGACGAGCCGGATCCTGGTCTGGATGTCAGCTACGACCTCGCCGGTGAGAGCTACATCAACGCGGCCGACACCACGGTCGCCCTCAACGGCGGCGTGGAAGCCAACGTCGACCTGCAGTCCGGCGATGTGGAGGCTGACCTCCAGCTGGACCGTACGTCGGCGAGCTTCCGGGTGTTCTGGATCCTGCCGGCGAGCGCGGAGATCGACTTCGAGCAGGTCGGTACGACGACCGGCACCTTCGCCGACGGCCAGCTCGACACCTCCTCGGAGATGCTCGTCAAGCTGCCGCGGGTGAGCGTGCTCGGCTTCCCCATCTCGCAGGGTGACGGTTGCCGCACGGCGGAGCCCACACAGCTGGACCTCACCTCGGAGCCGGGCTTCTCCCCCACCGAGGGCGGCGCCCTGTCCGGGGAGTACACGTTGCCCGATCTCGAAGGCTGTGGCCTGCTGACGCCGATTGTCAGCGCGTACACCGCGGGACCGGGTAACACCGTCGATGTCGAGCTCACCTCGAGGTCGGAGAGCTGACCTACCGAAGCGCTGTGCCCCTGCCCGCTCCAGCGGGCAGGGGCACAGCTCCCGCGCTCGGCGAGACGGGCCGGATCACCGAAAGGAATGCAGCATGACAGGACGCGCGAACGCCCGGGCCGGAGCCACCGTGCTGGGCGCCGCCATCGCGACGGGCGCGCTCGCGGTAGGAGCGTTATCAGCCGGGGCGGACGAGACCGGCTCCGCGGCCTTCGGCGTGGAACTCGGCGGGACGCTCGAATTCGGTCCCGAACCACATGTGCGGTCCGCAGACGGAAGCCGGGTGGACGACTCGGTTACCGACGTCGAACTCCCGGGTGACATGGGCCGGGTCGGCGCGATCGAGGTCGGCGCGGACGGTGAAGGGGCGTCCGTCTCGCTCACCGATATCGAGCTATCCACGGAGGACGGACCTCTCCTTGTGTCCGCACTGGAGGTGGAGTGTGCCGGCGACAGCGGTGGAGTATCGCTCCTGGATGTCCCCGAGCTGCCCGAGGACCTCGGAACGCGGGACGGGGGTACGAAGGCGTCGTTCACCGACCCCGAGCCGAATACCGAATTCGAGATACCCGGAATCCTCACGCTGACCCTCAACAAGCAGAACACCGGGCCGGACGGCGCATTGACGGTGCAGGGACTGGTGCTCGACGTGGAAGCCGCCGATCAGGTCCTCACCTTCGGGTCCGTGACGTGCGCGGACGGCGGGCACAGCGATGACGGTGAAGACGATCGAACCGGCGGGGACGACGGTACCGGTGATGGCGATGGAACGGGCGAAGACGGGAAGGACACCGGTGCCGGAGGTGCGCCTGCCGCTCCCACCGCGACCGAACCGGCACCGGTGACCGCCGATCTCCCGGTGACCGGCTGACGTGACCGACCGGCCAGGAACGGAAGACACCAGGAGGCTGCGGCTGATGACACGACCTCACGAGACGGTGGCCGTCGCCGTGCTGGCGGCACTGCTCGCGGCAGGATGCGGATCCGATGACGGCGAACCGGCGGACGTCGATGCCGGGGGGACGACGACGCCCGCGCAGGAAGGCGAGTCCCGCGCGCCCGACGTGGATGACGAGACCCTGGCGTGGGTCGGCACGATGTGCACGGCGCTGAACGAGAGTGGAGACGCGATCGGGGTTCCGGAGATCGACCCTGCGCATCCCGAGTCGGCGCGGGACGGCTTCGTGAGCTTCCTCGAAAGCATCGACGCCGAGTTCGATGCGCTGGCCGAGACGATGGAGGAGGTGGGAGCCCCGCCGGTGACCGATGGCCAGGATACCTTCGATGCCGCGATGGGGACGTTGGAGAGCTCGCAGGCCGCGGTGCGGGATGCCATCGCCAGCCTGGTCGCGGCCGAGGTCACCGATCAGGAGAGCTTCGAGGCAGCCGTGAGCGAGGCCGGAGAGACCCTGGAGGAGCTGGACACGAAGGAAGGCCCAACCGGCGATCTCCGGGACAACCAGGCCCTGGACACCGCGTTCGAGGAAGCGTCGGAGTGCCGGAACCTCTAGAGCCCTGACTGTGTTGGGCGTGCGGGCATGCCGTGTCGGGCCTGCGGGCAAGGTGTGTTGGGGGTGCGGGCAAGGTGTGTTGGGATGCCTGGTGTGCGCCGCCCCGGCAGCAGCTCCCGCCGGGTCGGGCCGGCTCGTCATCGCGGAGCCGTTTGCCGCCCGGCTTCAGCCGCGCCACCGCCGGCGTGTCGCAAACCGACCATCACACCAGGTCCTGTGCGCCCCGAGCCGGGTAGGCGGGGTACGAGCGTTCGCAGGGGAAGGGGCCGCGCCGGTTCATCGCGTGGTGACAACGAGCGCCGCGACTTTTGTCGGTACGGGTAGCCGTTGATGGATCCGTGCTGGTTCGGGCCGGAGATCGCTTCGACCGCCGCTGACGGCTCGGTAGAGTGCCGGTATGCGCGCGGTGGCGCGTGATGGCGCGTGTGTGTCACACACGAACGTCGGAGGGATGCCGTGGGTAAGCGAGGTGCCAGGCCGCCGGGCGGCGATGAGCCACCGGCACGGGAGCCCGCCCGCGACGGCGGGCGGAGGCAGCCGCGTCACGACGGTCCTGTGCCGGCCACCGAGCTGCTGGCCAGGGAGGGCCGGCCGATCGATGAGGGAGACAGCCCGGTCCTCGGTGAGGCGGTGGCCTCGGTACGTCGCGGGATGCTCGGTGTCACGGCTGCGCTCGTGGTCATCGCGGGCGGCGGGCCCCTCGTCAGCGAGGTATTGCTCGGCGACGACTCCGCCGCAGGCGATGGCGGGCAGCGAGTGGACACGCGCAGCGAGTCCACAGAGGAAGGCCGAGACCGCGTCGAACCAGCCTCCGCGAGTACGACCACGACATCGACACCTCCCGCGGAGAGCCCGTCACCGGAACCGCCCGGCGAGGAAAGCCAGCGGGAAACGCCGCGGCGGAGCAGCGACCCCGGACCGGCCGGGCGGGCCCGTACACCGGAACCCTCCGGCAGCCCGCCCGACTGGCGCGAGGAGTGGCGGGAGTACGTGCCGGACCGGTACCAGGACTACGCCGAGGAGGGTTCCGAGTACCAGCGACGTTACTGGGGTGGCTAGGACCGTCGTGGCCGGGCCGGCACCGTCAGCGCCCTCTGCGGCTGCCGCGCTGCCTGGTCTCCGTTCCGAGCGCGTGCTGCGTGTGGAGTGCGATCTCGAGCATGAGCCGTTCCTGCGGGTCGTCCAGCTTGTCGCCCATCAGCTTGTTGATCTGTTGCATGCGGTAGCGGACGGTCTGCGGGTGCACGTCGAGCCGCTTGGCGGTGTCGTTGATGCTTCCGCGCGTGCCGAGCCAGGTCAGCAGGGTGCCACCCAACCGCGCGCGCTGCTTGGCCGTGAGTGTCTCAAAAGGTCGCAGTGCCCGTGCGGTCAGCTCGGAGAGCAGGAACTCGTCGGAGAGCAGCACGAGAGTGGTGAGGTGCTCGTCGCAGCGCAGGAGTTGACGCGGCGGGAGGATGTCTCGCTGCATGAGGGTGAGCGCGCGGCGCGCGGTGGACAACGAGCGGTTGAGCTCGTGCAGCGGAACGAACGGTCCGACGACGGCCGTCCTGCCTGGTAGGCCTGCCTCGATCTGCTCGACATGCGTGTCGGCGTCGGTGATGACCAGGCATGGTTCGCTGCTTTCCAGGTCGACAAGGACGTCCCCGTCGAGGGCTTGCTCGGCCAGGTCGTACTGGCCCTCCAGTGGCTCCAGCGCCACCGCCGCCGCGCGTTCGGGAACCGACCAGTGGGTGGCCTGGGCGAGCTCGGTGATCGTCTGCGTGGACGCGGGTTGCTCGGACAGCAGCAGTTTGAGCAGCTGGTGTCGACGCCGGGTGAACGTGCCGGTCGCGTGTGCCTGCGCCTCCGAGTAACCCGCTACCGCTGCCGAGCACAGCTCGTCGGTGTAGCCGAAGATCGCGTCGGCGAGCGCGAACAGGGTGTTGCTTGGCAGGCCCACCGCGGATCCGGCGGCATGCACGTGGCGCCAGGACACCCTGGCACCGATACGCACCGACTTCTGCAACGCGTCCAGCGTGCGGCCCTCGTGGAACTCGACCTTACCGACGTAGCGGAACCACTCGTACCACTCAGACTTGTCCACCTCCGTGCGGCCGAGGTTGTCGACGACCTGGAGTACGGACTTCTCCACGCAGGTAACCAGCACCTTGCCGAACTCGCCCTCCAGTGGCTGCGCGTACGCCGGGACGTTCTCCCGGACCTCGCGGATGATGTCCTTGATCATCCGATTGGCCATCGGCCGGAAGTACTCCTCGAGCCGCTCGCGCGGGATCGCGGCGAAGACTCGCTGCGGGTCGAGGCTCGTCAGCCGCGAACCGTGTGGCTTGTCGGCGGGCGGCCGCGACCTGTCACTGGCGTCCGCACCGTGTGCTCCGGGCTCCGGAGGTGCGGAGGCATCGAGCTGCCCCCCAGTGTTCGCGCCGCCGAGTTGATGCAGAGCAGCGCTCATAGACGTCGCCCCCTGTGTCCTCGTGACAAGATGTGGATCCGGCCCCGTTGCCGAAGATCTGAATGTGTGTGAGGAACGATAAACAGGGGTTAAATCCGTGTCAATTGGATGAGATGCCGGATTGCGCCCGTGCCGCGGAAGGTAGACGAGATCCAGCAATTTCTGCGCGCCGGTGCGCAATATCGCTCGACGTGATTGTCCGGCGTTGACAAACCCGTCGGCACCGGCACGCGAAAGAAAGTGAACAGGACTCGTGTTCTGCCGGGGGTGCCGTGGATATGTCGCGGCACCACTCGTTATGTCAACGACAGGGCTTGCTGCCGGTTATGCGCGACGTCGGCACCTGGGTGCGCCCGCTCCCGCAGGTGGGCCGGTCCGCGCGTACCGACGCATCGGCCGGAGCGGCCGCTTTGTCCCGCGGGACGCATGCGACGGCCGCCGGTTGTTTTTCCGGAATGAATTCCCGTGTCGCGCGTGCGCGTGAGTGGATACGGCCGAATGCGCTGTGTCAGCATTCACGAGTCCGGACGCGCGGCTCCGGGGCGAGGTCGGATCCACCGAATACGCGCGGAAAGCCGGATAGCCCGGCATCGGGTCGCTGGGAATGTCTTGTCGGATGGTGCGGGAGGCAGGGTAGTGCGGACGTACTCGTGGCGCGTTTCCGGTGGTCGGGGTTCCGGGCGCCGTGGCGCGGTGGCCGTTGTCGTGTCGGTGCTGCTACTGGCCTCGTCCACGGGTATCCCCGCGACGAGCGAGGCGCGTACCCCCGGAGCCGCCGGTGACTCCGCACCGGCAGACCGGAGCGCGGACGACCCGTTCTACCAGCCGCCGCGGCCACTTCCAGCCGGTGAACCGGGCGATGTCCTCGAGGCGAGGCCGTCGAGTGCCGGACCACCAGCCGCTCGTGCGCTCGCGGACGCGTGGCAGGTGCAGTACCTGTCGACCGACGCACGGGGCGAGCCGATCGCGGTGACCGGAACGGTCCTGGTTCCCGAGGACGTCGAACCGCAGGACGCGCCGATCGTCGGATTGGCCCCCGGCACGCACGGACCGGCATTCCGGTGCGCGCCGTCCAGGATGATCGACGCGGGGGCGTTCTACGAGCAGAACCCGCTCAACGAGACGCTCCGGCGTGGCTACGCCGTCGCGGTTCCGGACTACGAGGGGTATCACGAGAACCCGGAGACCACCTACATGGTGGGCGAATCCATGGGAGCGGCCACACTGGACATCGTACGTGCGGCGCAGCGACTTCCGGAGGCGGGCCTGTCCGGTGATGCTCCGGTGGCTCTCCGGGGCTACTCCCAGGGTGGCGGTGCCGCTGTGTGGGCAGGCGAGATGCAACCGGAGTACGCCCCCGAGATGAACCTGGTCGGCGTCGCGGGCGGTGGCGTCCCGGCCGACCTGGTGCAGGTCTCGCTGCCGCTGGACGGAACGTGGGGCTTCGGGGTGCTCGCCTACGGACTCATCGGGCTCGACAACGCCTACCCCGAGCTGGATCTGGACTCCTACCTCACGGACGCCGGGCGCGAGGCGTTCGACGAGATGCGCGAGGATGCCTGCACGTTCGAGCTGCTGACGCGCTACGCCGGCGATCGGCTGCAGGACTACACCGACCCCAGCCCGGTCCTCGAGCCGGAGTGGGTCGAACGTATCGAACAAAACGCCCTGGGTAACGGGAAGATCGAGGTACCGGTGTACCTGTACCACGCCAGGAACGACGACCTGGTCGCCTTCGGGCAGGCGAGTAGCCTGCGAGACAGCTACTGCGCGCAGGGAATGGACGTGACCTGGGAAGAGTTCGACGTAGATTCACCGGCCCCGCACATCACCATGATCAATGTCGGGGACGGTCCGGTACAGGAGTTCATCACCGAACGTTTCGCCGGGGAACCGAGCACCCCGAACTGCTGAGTGGCCGGCGCGTGTCACCCGACGTGAGGTACCCGACGGGCGGCGCATCCGGCGAGACAGCCGCACGGGCGGCCTGCCCGGCGCGGCTACTCGCGACGGCCGTCCTTGGCGAGTTCCTCGCGTGGATGCTCGCCGGAGCCGGACTTCTCGGTGCTCGGCCGGTCCTGCAGGTTGATGACGACGCGAACGGCGACGAACAGCAACACGCCGACGATCACGATCCATTCGAACAACATATTGATCTCCGCAGGTCGGATTGTTTCACGAAGGACCGGTACCCTCTGCCGTATTTCTCTGTCGGGTTGCTCGCCACGGTGGACTCACCAGAGATCGCCCTCTGCTTTTCCCGACGGCCGCGAACTTCCTGTGGGCAGTGTACGCCCGCCGAGACGTGAGCAGCTCGTCCAGGGTTTCCCGATCATTCGCGATATCTCCATTTGTGGATTCACCCGCTGAATTCGTATTCTACCCCGGGTGCAGGCGCTGCTGAACGGGTATTTCGTCGGTGAACACGAGAGTGTGACGGTCGCGGGCGAATTTGTTCATCGCGACCAACTCCGCCTGCCTCGTTTGTTGGCGTGCCGAACCGCTCAGCCGTGGCTGACCTGCGATTCCGGTTGCCGGTGTGGGTGGCGTAGCGACGGGACACCGCCGGGAACGTGGATGGGGCCGCCGCTGTCGCACCCGGCACGCCGTGCTCCGTAGGCTCGGGGCACGAGAAGCGTGTGTGGTCCGAGAGAACGGAGAGGTCAGTGGGCTGGGAGTTCTGGATCGACCGGGGCGGTACGTTTACCGACATCGTCGCGCGACGGCCGGACGGCTCCGTGGTCAACCACAAGCTGCTCTCGGAGAACCCCGGTCGCTATGCCGACGCCGCCATCGCCGGGATCCGTCACCTGCTCGGTCTGGCCGGGAGTGAGCGGATTCCCGGGGACCTGGTCGACCAGGTGCGGATGGGGACCACGGTGGCCACGAACGCGCTGCTGGAGCGGCACGGGGAGCGTACGGCGCTGGTGATCACCCGCGGTTTCGCCGATGCGTTGCGTATCGGCTACCAGAAACGGCCGGGCATCTTCGACCGTCACATCGTGCTCCCCGAGCTGCTCTACGAGCGCGTGATCGAGGTCGACGAGCGAGTCGCCGCGGACGGCACGGTACTGCGCGAGCCGGACCTCGATAGCCTGGCGGCCGAGCTGCGGAAGGCCCGCTCGGACGGGATCGGCGCGGTGGGGGTGGTGTGCATGCACAGTCACCTGTATCCGGAGCACGAGCGTGCCATCGCCGAGCTCGCCGAGCGCACCGGTTTCGGGCAGGTGTCCCGGTCCAGCGAGGCCAGCCCGCTGATGAAGCTGGTGCCGCGCGGCGACACGGCGGTGGTGGACGCGTACCTGTCCCCGGTGCTGCGCCGGTACGTCGACCAGGTCGCCACGGAGATGCCGGGGGTGCGCCTGATGTTCATGCAGTCCAACGGCGGCCTGACCGAGGCTGGGCACTTCCGGGGCAAGGACGCCATCCTGTCCGGTCCGGCGGGCGGCATCGTCGGCATGGCCCGGATGTCCGGCCTCGCCGGGTTCGAGCACGTCATCGGCTTCGACATGGGTGGCACCTCCACGGACGTATCGCACTACGCGGGCGAGTACGAACGGGTTTTCGACGCGCAGGTCGGCGGGGTGCGGCTGCGCGCGCCGATGCTGGAGATCGACACGGTGGCAGCGGGAGGCGGTTCGGTCCTGCATTTCGACGGCAGCCGGTACCGGGTGGGCCCGGACTCGGCGGGAGCCGATCCCGGCCCTGCCTGTTACCGGCGCGGTGGGCCCCTGACGGTCACCGATGCCAACGTGATGCTCGGGCGCATCCAGCCTGCGCACTTCCCGCACGTGTTCGGGTCAGGCGGTGACCGGCCACTGGACGCGGGCACGGTGCGTGAGCGCTTCACCGAACTCGCGGCGGAGATCGGCGATGGCACCGGCGACCGCCGCGCGCCGGAGGATGTCGCGGAGGGGTACCGGCATATCGCGGTGACGAACATGGCCAACGCGGTGAAGCGGATCTCGGTACAGAAGGGGCACGACATCACCAAGTACGCGCTCACCACGTTCGGCGGCGCGGGCGGCCAGCACGCCTGCGCGGTCGCCGACTCGCTCGGTATCGACACCGTCCTCGTGCCGCCCATGGCAGGGGTGCTCTCCGCACTCGGTATCGGACTGGCCGACACCACCGCGATGCGGGAGCAGTCCGTCGAGGCGCCGCTGACCGCGGACGGGATGGACACCCTGCACGCCGAGGCCGACGCGATCGAGGAGTCCGCGCGCGCGGAGCTGCGCGCCGAGGGGATACCGGAGGACCGGATCCGGGTGACGCGGCGTGCCCACGTGCGGTACGACCGTACCGACACGGTCGTTCCCGTGGAGCTGACCGGCTACGCGGAGATGGTCTCCGCGTTCGAGCACGGCCATCGCGCGACGTACTCGTTCCTGCTGGAGCGTCCGCTGATCGTGGAGGCCCTGTCTGTGGAGGCGACCGGGCTGACCGAGGCGCCCGACCTGTCCGCGCTGGGGCAGGCCGGGACGGAGCCCGCCGGGCCGGTGGACAGGGTCTCGCTGTACACGGGGGGCGCGTGGCACGAGGTGCCGCTGTACGAGCGGGGCAGCCTGCGCGCGGGCGACGAGGTCGACGGCCCGGCCGTTATCGCCGAGGCGAACGCGACGACCGTGGTCGACGAGGGATGGAAGGCGTACGCGGCCGACGGTGGCCATGTGATCGTCGAACGGGTGCGGGTCCGTTCCGGAGCGGATGTCGGTACCGAGGCGGACCCGGTCCTGCTGGAGATCTTCAACAACCTGTTCATGTCCATCGCCGAGCAGATGGGCTCACGCCTGGAGTCCACGGCACAGTCCGTCAACATCAAGGAGCGGCTGGACTTCTCCTGCGCACTGTTCGACCCGGACGGCAACCTCATCGCCAACGCCCCGCACATGCCGGTGCACCTGGGTTCGATGGGAACCAGCGTCAAGGAGGTGCTGGACAGGCGTGCGGGCACCATGGCGCCGGGTGACGTGTACGCCGTCAACGATCCGTACCACGGCGGGACACACCTGCCGGACGTCACGGTGATCACGCCGGTGTTCGACGCGCTTGGCGAGTCCGTACTGTTCTACGTCGCCTCCCGCGGTCACCACGCGGAGATCGGCGGGATCACGCCCGGGTCGATGCCCGCGCACAGCAGGCACGTCGACGAGGAAGGCGTGCTGTTCGACAACTGGCTGCTCGCCTCGGGCGGGCGGTTCCGCGAGGAGGAGACCCGGCAGCTGCTCGCGGGGGCGGTGTACCCCTCGCGGAACCCGGACACCAACCTCGCGGACCTGCGCGCACAGATCGCCGCGAACCGGAAAGGCGTCGACGAGGTCAACAAGATGATCGACCACTTCGGACTCGGTGTGGTGCAGGCTTACATGCGGCACGTGCAAGACAACGCCGAGGAGGCTGTGCGCCGTGTGATCGACAGCCTGGAGGACGGGGAGTACACCTACGAGATGGACTCCGGGGCTGTGATCGCGGTGCGGATCACTGTGGACAGGCAGCGGCGGTCGGCCACGATCGACTTCACGGGAACCTCGGCGCAGCTGCGCACCAACTTCAACGCCCCGGCGTCGGTGGCGACAGCGGCCGTGCTGTACGTCTTCCGCACGCTGGTCGCCGACGACATCCCGCTCAACGACGGTTGCCTGCGGCCGTTGCGGGTACGCATCCCCGCCGGATCGATGCTCGCCCCCAGCCATCCGGCGGCCGTCGTGGCAGGGAACGTGGAGACCTCGCAGGCGGTGACCGGCGCGCTGTACGCCGCGCTCGGCGCTCAGGCGGAAGGTTCCGGGACGATGAACAACATCACCTTCGGCAACGAGCGGTACCAGTACTACGAGACGCTCAGCTCGGGCTCGGGAGCGGGCAACGGTTTCGACGGGACGGATGTGGTGCAGACGCACATGACGAACTCCCGGCTCACCGACCCCGAGGTGCTGGAGTGGCGGTACCCGGTGCTGCTCGAGGAGTTCGCGATCCGGCGCGGCAGCGGCGGGGCCGGCCGGTGGCGCGGCGGGAACGGCGCGGTGCGCCGGTTGCGGTTCGCCGAGGCGATGACGGTGTCCACGCTGACCGGGCACCGGCGGGTCCCGCCGTACGGCATGGCGGGTGGCGAGCCCGGCGCTCTCGGGGCGAACCGGGTGGAGCGCGCCGACGGGAGTGTGGTCGAGCTGGACGGGTGCGACTCGGTGGAGCTGTCCGAGGGCGACGTGCTGGTGATCGAGACCCCGGGCGGTGGCGGGTACGGCCCGCCCGCCACCCCGTGACGGGCGGGCCGACACCCCGTGTCGGGTCTTCCGGCACCCCGTGTCGGGCGAGCCGGCTCTGCTGAGGAGGGCCACGGCAGCGCTCGCTCGCCGCTCGCTAGCCCGCGGGGTCGTCCGGGAGCTAGCGCACGAAGTCGCGCACGTCGCGATACACGCGCGGATCCAGTGATAGCTGGATGTGCTCCATGCAGGCCGTTTCGGTGTTCGACGCACCCTCGAGGACAGTGCTGTCCTGCGGGATGATGACCTCGTCACAGGGTGACCACCAGGTTCCGTAGTTCACCGGGCCGGGTGTCTCGTCCTCGGCATTGAGCTCGGCGAGGAACTCCGAACCGATCCGCATCTCGCGGCAGGAGTCCGGTGTGAAGCAGAAGGGGGTGGATGCCCACAGCGTGCCGTGGTTGGGGCCGCCGAGCGATACCCAGTCGTCGACGTACTCCGTTCCCCCACCGAACTTCAGGTACCAGCGCGAGCTGAGACCGCCCATCGAGTGCGTGATGATATCGATCTCGGCCACGCCGTGCTCGCGCCGGATGTCGTCGACGTGCCGCGCGACTTTCTCCGCGATATCCCGGTTGGATTCCGCGCTCACGTAATCCATCGTATGGAGCCGTTCCGGGTTCCAGCCGTCGGCGACGAATTGGGTGGTGAACGAGGCCCACTGCGAGCTGTTCTCGTTCCACCCGTGGATGAACAGGATCGGATCGTGCGCCGTGTCTTGCGCGTGAGCCTCCTGCGTACTTGCCGTGCCCAGGGCGACCAGGGAAAAGGCTGCGGCAGCGAGAGCGGTGACCACACGTCTCCAGGGAGTCGTCATCGCTTTCCCTCCGGTGGTAGGGGTCCGTTATTGTGGATCGTCAATATAGGCAGCCACAATTTTCGGGGTCAACAAGAATCCCGATAAACAGCGCGCGGACATGTCTCGATGTTTTCCGGTTGGAGCCTGTCGACAACCTCGTGCTCGCTTTTTGTGCATCTTCGCGAGTCCGCTCCCGGTGAGGCCCCGCCCCGAGGGGGTGTAAGGCCGCGCACGCTCGCCCGTCAGGTGGGGTGACGCGGCTGGATGGGCCAGCCGATCGATGGAAGGAGCAGACATGTACACCAGGACGTCACCGACCACACGGCAGCGCCTCGCATGGACCCCGGCCCTCTTCGCGGCCCTGTCCCTGGTATTCGTGCCAGGGGGGACCGCGTTCGCGCAGCCGGAGGAACCGTCGGTGCCCGAGGACGCGCTGCAACCGGATGACCTGCTGCCGCCGGACGATGACCTGCTGCGGCCGGACGATGACCTGCTCCAGCCGAAGGATCCGGGCGACGAGAATCCCGAACTGGCGATCTCCGTGGAGCCGCAGTGCGAACCCGAGGCGGGAGTCGGGTACGAGATCGACGGCGAGGGAGTTCCCCCTGGCCCGCATATCTACCGCGCCGACTGGCAGGAGCTGCCCGCGGGATCGTCCGGTTCGGAACACGGCAAGTCGGGGCTCATCAGCACCGGCGAAGGTGAGTTCGAGGTTCGCGGCGTCGCGACCGGGGTCCTGGACGGATCAGGCACGTACGAGACCGAGTGGCAGGTCGTCACCGTCGACTGCACAGACGAGGACGACGGTAAGGACGACGAGGGCGAGGACGACGGCGAAGACGACGGTAAGGACGACGGCGGCGAAGACGGCGGCGGCGAAGACGACGGTAAGGACGAGGAGGACAGCGGCAGTTCCGGCTCCGGTGGCTCCCGGGACATCGTGGAGGCCGAGCCGAACTTCACCGGCTGACGTCACGGCAGCGTGTAGGCCCGCCCACGCTCGTGGGCGGGCCTACACGTGTCCGGCAGCCGTTTCCGGATCCAGCGCTGCGGGGTGTAAGGCCGGCCCTGGTGGATCGTCAGGACGGGTGGCAGGGCCGGCAGGCGGCCCGGAGGTAGAGACGACCCGGGAGGATCCGATGAACATCACGACTCGCGACCGGGAGGCCGGCTGGCGCCCGGCTCTCGTGCTGGCCACGATCGGTGCGGTGCTGCTCGTGGTGGTGGGCGTGGCCGCTGCCGTGCTGCTGGCGGGCCGGGCAGCGACCCCGGCAGAGGAAGGCTCCGGCAGTTCCGCGCAGTCGGGGCAGGAGGCGTCAGCCGGCCAGGACGGCTCCGGCGCGCTGGTGGCGCGGGCCGCCGGGGAGACGGCGATATACGATCACCCCTCGGCTCAGGCCCCGTCCGGGACGGTTCCGGAAGTGACCCCGTTCGGTACCGAAACGGTCATGCTCATCACCGAGAACGGCGCGGCAGAGCACGACGGCTGGTTCGAGGTCCGTACCCCTGTGCGGCCCAACGACGCGACCGGCTGGGTCCGGGCGGACGCGGTCGAGGTCGAGGAGGTCGACCTTGCCGTGGATATCGACCTGGACGGCAGGGAGCTGACCGTACTCGACTCCGGTGAGGAGCTGCTGAGCACGCAGGCAGGTATCGGTGAGCCCGCGTACCCGACCCCGCCGGGCCGGTTCTACATCACGGACAAGCTGAAAACCCCGGATCCCGGCGGGGCGTACGGTCCGTACGCGCTCGGGCTGTCCGCGTACTCCGAGGTCCTCACCGAGTTCATGGGAGGCGACGGGCAGGTCGGCATCCACGGCACGGATACCCCGAGCAGCATCGGGAAGGCGTCCTCACACGGCTGCGTGCGGATCTCCAACGAGTTGATCGAGGAGCTGGCGCACCTGCTTCCGCTGGGTACGCCGGTAACGATCTCGTGAGATGATGGGAATCCGGTCCCGGGAGCGATCATGCGCGAGCACGCCGCACACTCCGAGCGGGGCGACGAGGAGCTCGTCGTCGCCTGCCGCGCGGGCGAGCGCGCGGCCTTCGGCGTCCTGGTCCAGCGCTGGTTCGACCGGTGCTGGAACGTCGCCTGGCGGATCCTGTACGACCGCGACCTGGCCTCGGACACTGCCCAGGACGCCCTGTTGGCGGCCTGGGAGGGGATCGACAGGTTGGATACCCCCGCCGCGTTCGGCGGCTGGATCCTCCGGATCGCGCGCAACCGTGCCCTGGACCGGCTGGACAAGGAGCGCCGAGCCGTGCCCACAGCTGATGAGGGGGCCCTCGAACCGGGGCCCGAGTCCAACACGCTTGCCGACCCCGAGGCCGAGCTCACCCGCGCCCAGCAGCACGACCTCGTGTGGGCGGCCTCCGCCGCGCTCGGTGAACGGGATGCCAGCCTGCTCGATCTGCACCTGCGTCACGGCATGGAGCCGAACGAGCTGGCTGCCGAGCTCGGCGTGGCGCCCAACGCGGCGCACCAGGCACTGTTCCGGATGCGCAAACGGCTGGGTGGTGCGGTCCGCGCGTGGCTGCTGTGGCGGGACGGAAGCCCGGGATGCGTAGCGCTGCGTGCGGAGTTGGCCGCCGCCGGGATCGAGCGGTTCACGGCTGAGACCGCGCGCCTCATCGACCGGCATGCCGGTGACTGTGCGGAGTGTAGCGACCAGCGCGAGCGGGTGAGTGCGCCGTCCGCGCTGTTCTCGGCGGTGCCGTTGCTGGCTGTGCCACTTGCGACGCGCGCGGCGGCCGTGCGGGAGCTCGCGGCTTCCGGGGTGCCGACGGGAGATGCGGCCCCCGGCACGGTCGAGCTGCCCGCCGCGGCCCCGGACGGCGATCCGGGCGCCCCCGGCGATGTGCGGGGCCTCGGGACGGCCGCGGGTACCTCGACCGCATCGGCGTGGGGCCGTCCCGCGTTCTGGGCGGTCGCGACGTTTCTGCTGGTCGTGGCGGGACTCGGGGGTTGGCTGCTGTGGGGTGGTGCGGGTGAAGCGCCCATCGCGGGGCGCCCGATGCCGGAGGCCGGCGTGGTCCAGGAGACGGACCGCGCCACCACTACGCCGAGGCCGCCGGAGAGCGAGGTTCCCACGGAACCCGCGCCGCCGGAGCGGCGAGAACCCACCCGGGAGGCACCCACCCGGGACACACCGACCCGGCAGGCGCCGACGCAGCCGCCCACGGAGGTGCCCGAGACCGCACAGCCCGAACCCGCTCCCGAGGTCGTCTCCTTCGACGTCGAGAGCTCGCAGCAGCAGTGCAGGCGAGGCTATGACCAGGCACAGCAGCCCCTGTACGGTCTGGTGCACCGGCTCTCCTGGGAGTCGACCCGCGCGGACGCGGCCACGCTGACGGTCGATGACGCCGATCCGGTAGATGTCGCTGTCACCGGTACGCGGCAGGAGTGCGCGCCCGCTGATGCCACGTTCACCCTGGAGATCACCGGTCCGGGCGGGACGGACACCGCCACGCGAACGGCGAGCGAGGGTTGAGCCCCGCCGTGTCGGGCGATCCGGCACGCCGTGTCGGGCACACTGCCACTGCGCGTTGGCTAGTCCGGTACGTAGCGCTGGGTGGTCTCCGACCAGGACAGTGCGGACAGCAAGCCCTGCCTGCTGGCACCGCCTGCGATGACCAGCTCGTCGCGCACCACGCCGTACCCCGCGCCATGCACGGCGAGCATGGAGCCGGGTCCCTCGTCCCAGGTGTCCGCGCCGGAGGGCAGCAGGAAGTGCCGCTGGAAAACCCCTCCGGTGAGCAGGCTCGGGTCCTCCCCGTCGACGACGTGGACGGTACCGTCGACGACGCCGACCGCCATGGCACTGATCGGTTCGGGCAGTGTCGGGCCGGCCCGCCAGGTGTCGGTGGCCGGGTCGTACACGTCCACCCAGTCGAGCAGGCCGTCGGTACGACCACCCATCGCCCAGACCTCGCCGTCCAGCGTGACTGCCCGGACATGCTCGCGGTTGTCGCCGAGGGGCGCGCCGCGTGACCAGCCGTCGCCCGGCTCGAAGACGAGTATCTCGGTCGCCGGGCCGTCGCCTCCGATGGCGTAGAGCCTGCCGTCCAGCGCGGCGAGGGCGTGCCCCATGCGTCCCTCGGGCATCGGCGCCTCGGATCTCCACCGCTGCGCCCCGCTGTCCAGCGACCAGACGTCGGTTCGCGGCGACCAGTCGGTGGCCGACGCCGAGCCGCCGGTGACGTAGATGGTCCCGTCCAGCTCGGCGGCCGCGGCGTGATGCCGTGGTTCCGGTAGGTCCGGAGCGCTCCGCCACCCGTCCTCAGCCGGGTCGTACGCCTGCACGGCCGTGGACGTGCGGCCGGGACCGGTGAGCCCGCCGAGGACGAACAGCTCACCGCCCGTGACGGCGGAGGCGACCTCGCCGCGCTGCTGGGGAAGGTCGGCCCCGAGCTGCCAGGACGAGCCGTCCTCCGGCGCCGGGTTGGTGGCGATCAGGGTCACCGCGCCGCCCATCGCGAGGACGAGGAGCGCCAGGACGGTGATCAGTACGGCGCGTAGCGCTCGGTTGGCCGGACGGGTACGCCGTGCGACTGCCATCCGTCCAGGATCCCCCGGTACCGGGACGCGCACGCGGATTCACACGAGCGGCGGCGTGGCGCCCTCGACGTGCCACCCGTCAGGCGACCGTGGTCCGTTCCCGTCGCCCCTGCCCAGCGGCTGCCGTGACATAGCACCACGCGAACAGGGCCCAGGCGACCGTGAAGACCACTCCGACGGAGAGGTAGCCGAGCGTCCACAACACCGCGGGCGTGTCCTCCTTGCGCTCCCGCTGCAGGAACGAGATCTCGTGGATGAAGTCGCGCTCGCCGGACTCCGCACGGATCTCGGGGGCGTTCGCCTCCGGGTCCTCCGGGGCGTACAGCGGGGCGATCGCCATCGTGCGCAGCGGTGTGTGCAACCGCAGCCCCGTCTTCCACTCGCCGTAGACCGGTAGTGGCTCGGTCGACCGGTACACGCCCTCGTCGACGCGCTCCAGCTCGACGTTGTAGAAGTCGCCGCCCTGCCAGGCCAGGAAGCGCAGCCAGATCGCACCGTCGTCGGCGTCGGCGGGCCGCAGCGTGACGGTGGCGTGCACCCAGCGCGGCTCGGCGTCCTCGTGCGGGTAGGCCACGTCCTGAGACTCGTCGCTCTCGGTGACCTCGAATTCCGCGCTGAGGCCGTCCTCGGGGGGTTGCGGCGGGACGGCCACGAACATCAGCGCCGCGGCGAGGAGGGCACCGGCGAGCCCGACGGCGTGCCGCGAGCGGAACCGCTCGCCGGCGGCGCCCTCGACACCGGATCCGGCGGGGCGCAGCGGGTCGCGCCGGGCGATGGCCTCGACACGCTGGTGTTGCCACGCGCCGATCGCCGCCCCCGCGAGTGCGGCGGCGGTACCGAGCGCGACGAACGCGGGCAGCAGCTCGGTTGGCCAGGCGTACGGCATCACCACGCGCGAGAAGCCCCAGTCGGCCAGCACGCCGAGCACGCCGCTGGCGAGACCGGCGACGAGGGCGAAGCGGTAACCCAGCTGCCTGCGCGCCATGGCCAGCGCGACGAGCTCCACGACGACGGCCTGCCCGATGTAGGGCAGGAACGGGGAGGTGGGCATGTCCAGCGCTGCGGGCAACACCGCGTACAGCGCTCGTGAGGCGAAGAACACGGCCAGCACGATCACGGTCGCGCCGGGGCCGAACTGCATCCGGGCGAAGACCAGCACCCACGCGGACAGCAGCCCGACCAGCACCACCTGGCTGGCCAGCGGGAACTGCGGCACACCGATGTCGTACTCCATCAGGAACGCCGAGGCGCCCATCAGCCACGCCCCCGCGAGCACGGGGGATAGCACGCGTACGAACCGCCCCGAGCTGCCCACCTGGCGGGACTCGGCCAGCAGGAGCTGCAGGCCGAGGACGACGCTGACACCTCCACCCACCATGAGCACGTGTGTCGGGCCCCAGAGGGTGACGTCCTGCCCGAAGAGCCGGTGCCAGATGTCGTCCAGTGGGAAGCCGCCCACCGCGACGAGCCCGGTGACCGTGATCAGCACACTGCCCATCGGCACGCGCCAGTTACCCGGCAGCCGCAGCGTGCGCGCGGGTAGTGGCTCCTTGGCCAGGGACGCACTCATGACACCGGTCAGGAAGATCCCGATGAGACCGAGGTAGATCGGGTAGTGCGAGGGGTTGTCCAGCGGGCCCTCGTCCCTGCCGAAGAAGATGTGCGACGGGACGTCCCAGTAGACCCCGACGAGGGCCGCCACGCCGGACAGCAGCGCGGTGCCCATCGGCAGCGCCGCCCACCGGGGCAGGCCCGTGAGCCGGGCGGCCCAGTCGGCAAGCAGCCCGAGCGGGGTCCTCCGCCCGCGGCGCTCGGCGATGCCGAGCAGTACGAGCGGGACCACGGTGACCAGGAAGATCCCGAACGCGATCAGTACCTGGTCGAGGGCCGCGCCACCTGCCGGTGGCGAGTGGGTGAGAAGCATCGTCGGTTCCTTCCGCGCGCGTGGTGCATGGGCACGTGCAGCCGATGGCCCGTGGCCCGGACCCGCAGATGAAACTTATGGTAACTGTTACCGACGGTAACATGATAGTGGGTGGGCGTATGGCGGCGGTTCTTTACCCGGGCGGGTTACGGTTTACCTGTGAGTAGCGCAGCGCAGGGGCAGGAGTCGCCGGACGAGGCCCGACCGAGCTCGTACGCACGGTTCGGCCACGAGTTCTTCCGGCACGCGGTCACGGCCGAGCGGATCGCCGAGTCGGTGCGCGATCTCGCGGGGCGGCCGATCGAGTTCGGCCCGATGAGCGCCGGGCCGGGCCGCCTGGCCAAGGTTTCCGCACGGGGTGCGGTCGGCGACCCGGTGACGAGGCGGATCGCCGATACCGAGCCGCTGCGCTTCCGGGTGCGCATCCCGGTGAACCTGCGGTTGACGATCTCCCTCGGCGGGAGCACCCACCGGTTCCGGGCGGAGGTGGTGATCCCCGTAGAGCTGACGGCGCGGGCGGTCGAACCGTTGCGCGTGCACGTCGACGCCAGCCCTCCCGAGCAGGGCGATATCGACGTCACGCTGCACTCCGACGGGGTCGGTGCCGGGGTGCTGCGACGCGTGGCCGGTATCGAGGACGAGCTACGCCGGTTCGTGGCACGCTACGTCGCCACGGAGATCGACGACCCACGGTCGGTCGAGGCCCGGCACGTCGACATCGCGTCGATCATCGAGCGCGGCACGCACCGGTCGGGGTGAGCCGGGCGGCCGACAACGGGTGGCGTGCGGCAATGGAGGTGGTGATGAGCGGGCAGGCTGACGAGCACATGTCGGCTGAACAGTTCCGCGCGTACGGCAAGCAGGTCGTGGACTGGATCGCGGACTACCTGGCGGGAATCGAGTCCTACCCGGTACGCGCACCGGTGCACCCGGGTGACATCCGTGCTCGCCTGCCGTCCAGCGCGCCCGAGCACGGCGAGCCGTGGGACCGGATCCAGGCTGATGTGGACCGGGTGATCATGCCGGGTGTCACGCACTGGCAGCACCCGGGCTTCTTCGCGTACTTCCCCGCCAACGCCAGCGGCCCGGCGATCCTCGGCGAGCTGCTCTCCGCGGGGCTCGGCGCGCAGGGCATGTTGTGGGAGACCGGCCCGGCGTGTACCGAGCTGGAGTCGGTGGTCGTGGACTGGCTGGCCGAGCTGCTCGGGCTGCCCGCGTGGTGGCGTACCGACGGGCCGGGCGGCGGGGTGATCCAGGACTCAGCCTCGAGCGCCGCGCTGGTCGCGCTGGTCGCCGCGCTGTGGCGGGCCGGGCGGGTGGACGCCGGCCGGACCGCGTGTACCGTGTACGTCTCCGCGCAGACGCATTCCTCGATGGCCAAGGCTGCCCGCATCGCAGGCGTCACCACATCGAACCTGCGTACCGTCGACGTCGACCCGGACACCCTGGCGATGCGCCCGGAACACCTGGAGGAGCTGGTAGCGGCCGACGTGGCAGCCGGGGCGGTACCGACGATGGTGTGCGCCACGATCGGCACCACATCGACCACGGCGATCGACCCGGTCGGCGCGCTCGGCGAGGTGTGCAGGCGCCACGGGGTGTGGCTGCACGTCGACGCGGCCTACGCGGGTGTGGCCGCGGTGTGTCCCGAGCTGCGCTGGATCAACGACGGCGCCGCCGAGTACGCGGACTCGTATGTCACCGACCCGCACAAGTGGTTGCTGACCAACTTCGACTGCAGCGTGCTGTGGGTCGCCGACCGGGAGCCACTGGTCGAGGCACTGTCCATCCTTCCGGAGTACCTGCGCAACCCGGCGACCGACTCCGGCGAGGTCATCGACTACCGGGACTGGCAGGTCCCGCTCGGGAGGCGGTTCCGCGCGTTGAAGCTGTGGATGGTGATGCGGTGGTACGGGGCCGAGGGGTTACGTAGTCACGTGCGCCGATGCGTGGAGCTGGCAGGCGAGCTGGCCCGGCTCGCGGGCTCCGACGACGGGTTCACCGTGTACGAACACCATCCCTTCGGGCTGGTGTGCTTCCGTCCGATCTGGCCGGGAACGGCGGAGGCGGCCGCCGACGAGGCGACGGCCGAGCTGCTGCGACGGCTCAACGACTCCGGCGCGGTGTACCTGAGCCACACGACCGTTGCGGGCCGTACGGTGCTGCGGTTCGCGGTGGGTTCGCCCGCGACCGGCAGCGAGCACGTGCGAGCCGCCTGGCAGCGTGTCGTGGCCGAGTACCGCGCGATGCGGCCGGGGGTGAGCGGGTGACGCCCACCCCCGGCCTGTTCGCGGATCAGAAGCAGGGCTCGTCCATGGTGTGGCCCTCCGCGCTCGGGCCGGTGAAGAACTCCTGCTCCACGGTGAGGCCGGTCGGCGCGTCCTCGTCGACCCGGCTGATCAGGCTCTGCCGGAACACGCCCTCGTCCGGCTCCGCGGCGTAGTTGCCTGCCTCCTCGGGCAGCAGGCCCTCGTAGTCCACGCTCTCCAGCGAGCCGGCTGCCTCACGCAGGCCTTCCCTGGTGAGCTCGCCCTCGTCCACGGCACGCTCGATCGCGGCCTTCATCGGGTAGGACCAGGCCCAGCCCGCCAGGAAGCCCTCGTTGGGCTCCACATCGGGCAGCGCATCGCGCATGGCCTGGTGGGCGTCCGTGTCGGCGTCCCAGGGCTGCCACGGCCCCGCGTGCAGGAACATGTTCTTGAACGCGTCGCCTGCCGGGCTGTTCAGCAGCTCGGGGTTCCACGTAGGACCGCTTCCGACGAACGTGCCCTCGTAGCCGCGTGCGGCCGCCTGCCCGACGATGGTCGCGACGTCGGACGGTCCGGCGGTGAGGGTGACCAGATCGGGCTCCTCCGAGACGATCGCGTTGACCGCGTCGGACTGGTTGTCGGTCCCGGGAGGTGTCTCCACCGCCTGGAAGTCCAGCCCGCGCTCCTCGGCGGCGATCTCCGCGCCACCGGCGCCGTCCTCGCCGTAGTCACCGGCGTAGTGCACCGAGACCACCGACTCGACGCCCCGCTCGTCGACCGCGTAGTCGACCGCGTTCATCATCTCTATGCAGTAGTTGGTCCCGGACTGCAGGATGACGTCCTCGAACAACCACTCGGACGACCACGAGGCCGGTGCGCCGATGACGTCGTTGCTCTCCATGTCGGGCAGGATCGCCGCGGTCTGCGGTGAACCGAGCGTCTGGGCGAGGGCGAGGACCTCGTCGCGGATCTCCTGGTACACCTGGTTGTGAATCTCGGGGTTGTACTTGTTGTCGCGGACGAAGCTGGTCACGTCGATGTCGTAGCCGCCGATACCGCCCTCTTCGTTCACCCGGGCCCAGAACGCCTCCTGCGCCTGCGTGATGGGCTGCGCGAGGGCGGCGAACGGTCCTTCGCTGAGGTCCGAGATCGTGCCGAGGTAGATACACCCGTTGTCCTCGTTCGGGGTGTCGGGGCACGCTTCCTCGGTCACGCCGACGTCGGTTTCGACGTCACCCCCGCGGATCCCGCACGCCGAGGCGACGAGTGCTGTGGTGGCGATGATCGCCACCAGCGGAGCTTTTCGTCGATACATGGTCGGTTCCTTTCCCTGTGGCTGACACGGACTTTGGACCATCCACAGTGTCTGATCGTGTTTTCAGTAGGTAAACGGCCAGGCCTTCCAGTAGTTGCGTATGCGAAGCCAGATCCCGAACAGGCCGCGGGGTTCGAAGAGCAGGAAACCGATGATGAGCGCACCGTAGAGAACACCTTCGACGATGAAGATGTTGATGCTGGCCGAGGGGTCGGTGGTCAGCAACGGAAGGAACTGCGCGAGCTCGCGCGTGATCGGCGGGAGCAGGGTGATGAACATGGCGCCGAGGATCGAGCCGGAGATCGTGGCGACCCCGCCGATCAGGATCATGGCAATGTACTGGACGGACAGCAGCAGGTTGAACGCCGTCGGGTCGAAGAACCCTGTGACGATGTAGAGCAGGGCACCCGCGCACCCGGCGTAGAAGGACGAGACGGCGAAGGCGATCGTCTTGTACTTGGCCAGCTGCACACCCATGATCGACGCGGCCAGGTCACGATCCCGGATCGCGTGGAACGCCCTGCCGACCTTCGAACGCGTGAGGTTGCGCGCCGCTACCGCGAAGATGATCAGCAGCACGAGCATCAGCAGGTAGATCTTCTGGTCCCCGGTGAGGATGTCCCCGCTCTCGTCGAAGGCGAAGCCGAACAGCTCGGGTACAGCGGCCTCCCGGCCGACCTGGGGGCCGCCCGTGAGCTCGTCCCACTCCTTGAAGATGTGCTCGCCGAGGAACACCAGGCCGAGCGTGACGATGGCCAGGTAGAGCCCGCGTAGCCGGGCGGCCAGGGGCGCGACGAGTATCCCGGCGAGGCCGGCGACGATGCCCGCGGCGGGCAGCCAGATCAGGATGTTGGTGATGCCGAACCCGATGGTGCGACCGTCCGGGTCCCCGGACAGGGCCGCGGCCGTGTAGGCGCCGATGGCGAGGAAGAACGCGTGCCCGAGCGAGACCTGTCCACAGTAGCCCGTGACGAGGTTGAGCCCGATGGCGCCGATCGAGGCGGCCAGGCCGAGCGCGAAGATCTGCAGCGTGGGGTCGTCGAGTACGAACGTCACGGCTACCGCGACGACCACCAGCGCTGCTATGGAGCGGCGCTTCGGCGTGGTGTTGAGCATCCGCATGTTCTCGGCGTAGGAGGTGAACATGTCGGGACGCCCGGGGAGCCGTTGCGTGCGCCGCCGTGGTGTGGTGGATCCGGCCGTGCTCATACCCGCTGCACCTCCTTCGTGCCGAACAGCCCGTACGGTCGGACCATGAGGACGATCAGCATAACCACGTACGGCGAGACGACCGAGAAGTTCGAGCCGAGCCACGGGGCGAAGTCACTCTGGTAGGTGGCCACGAGCGACTCGACGACGCCGACGGTGATACCGCCGATGATCGCTCCCTCCAGGGACTCGAGGCCGCCGATGATGATCGCGGGGAGCGCCTTGAGCGCGACGATCCAGATCTGCTGGTCGATGCCGGCGTTGGAGGCGACGAACACTCCCGCGACCGCGGCCATCCCGCCTGCGATCGCCCAGGACAGCGCGAATACCGTGCTCACCGACACGCCCTGGGACAGCGCGGTTTCCTGGTCGAACGCCGTGGCCCGCATGGCCAGTCCCAGCCGCGAGTACTTGAAGAACAGGAACAGCACGGTGATGATCACCAGTGCGGTGAGCAGCATGGCGATGTGCCGTTCCTGCACGCTCACGCCCGCGAACCGGACGGACTGCAGTCCCCACGGCGAGCCGACCTGGCGCACGTCGGTTCCGATGAAGCCGTTGACGACGTTGCGCAGCGCGATGTCGATACCGATGGTGATGATCGCGATGATGAACACCGGCTTGCCGATCATGGGACGGACGACGCTGCGTTCCAGCCCCAGCGCCAGCATGGCCGTCGCGGCTACGGCCACCGCGACGGCGACGAAGAAGCCGAGTGGCCCGACGAGGTAGCTCACCAGCACGGCACCGGCGAGCATCAGCGCGGGCTGGGCGAAGTTGATGACGCGGGTCGACTTGTAGATGATCACGAATCCGAGCGCGAGCAACGCGTAGACCGAACCCGTACCGACGCCGCGCAGCAGGCTGCTGATCAGCTCGGTCATTGCGCCGCCTTCCCGTACATATCGTCGACCAGATCGCTGAACTGCTTGTGCAGCGCGGATCGCTTGACCTTCTGTGTCGCTGTCAATTCCCCGTCCTCGTGATCGAGCTCCTTGGGCAGCATGCGGAACTTCTTGACCTGCTCCACCTGCGCGAACTGCTCGTTGACGTCGTCGACGATGCCCTGGACCAGGTCGATCACCTCGGGGCGCTCGGCCAGGTCCCGGTATGTGGTGTACGGGATCTGGCGCTGCTGTGCCCACTCGCCGACGGTGTCGAGCTCGATACCGATCAACGCGGTCAGGTACTGCTTGCGATCGCCGATCACGACGGCTTCCTTGATGTACTCGGAGGCCTTGAGGGCGTTCTCGATCTCGGACGGGGCGATGTTCTTGCCGCCCGCCGTGATGATGATGTCCTTCATCCGGTCGGAGATCTTCACGTGTGTCCCGTCGACCCATTCGCCGACGTCCCCGGTGTGCAGCCACCCGTCGGCGTCGATCATGGCTTCGGTGGCTTCGGCGTTGCGCCAGTACCCGGCGAACACGCCGGGGTGCCGTGTCAGGATCTCGCCGGTCTCGGGGTCGATCTTCAGCTCGATACCCGGCTGGGGCTCACCGACGGTGCCGAGCCTGACCCGGCCGGGACGGTTGGCCGTGGCCACTGCCGTGTTCTCGGTCATGCCGTACACCTCGTGCATGGGTACGCCGATGCCCATGAAGAACTTCAGCACGTCCGGGGCGATCGGCGCGGCGCCCGACGCGGCGAACCGGACCTTGCGCATGCCGATCCGGTCCCGCAGCGCGCGGAACAGGACCAGCCATCCGATGATGTAGAGTGCGCGGCTCTTCAGGGTGTGCCTGCCACCTGTCTCGACAAGCACGTCGCCGACCCGGTCGGCGAGGCGCAGTCCCGCCCGAGCGATCCCGCGTTTGACAGGAGAGGCCGACGACAGCTTGATGTTGACCCCGGCGAGGATCTTCTCCCAGATCCGCGGGACTCCGAACAGGATGGTCGGCTGGATCTCGGCGAGGTTGGTCTGGACCGTCTCGAGCGACTCGGCGAAGTTGACCTGTACCCCGGTAGCCACGTTGAACCAGGTCGTGAAGATACGCTCGGCCACGTGGCACAACGGTAGGTAGGACAGCATCACATCCGAGGAGTTCGGCGGAGGCGAGGTGAAGCCGCCACCGTCGACGAGCTCGGAGATGCAGAACTCGACATTGGCCACCGTCAGCATGGCGCCCTTCGGCGGGCCGGTCGTACCGGAGGTGTAGACGAGCGTGAGTACGTCCTCCGGGGTGGCATCCGCCATACGCTTGTCGACAGCGTCCGGGAACGACTCGCGATGCTCGGTGCCGAGCGCGATGAAGTCGTCCCAGTACAGGAGTTTCGGGTCGGAGTAGCGCCTGCGGATCCCTCGCGGTTCGATGTAGACGATGCGCTCCAGCTCCGGAAGCTCATCGATGACCTCGAGCGCCTTGTCGACCTGTTCCTGATCCTCCGCGATGAGGATCTTCGATCCGGAGTGTGACAGCAGGTAGGACACCTCGGGGGACGGGTTGGTCGGGTAGAGGCCTACCGTCATGGCTCGCACTGCCGCGATGCCGAGGTCGCTGAACAGCCATTCCTTGCGGTTCTCCGAATGCACGGCGACCCTGTCGCCCGGCTCGGTTCCCAGAGCGAGCAGGGCGTGCGCCACGAGCTGGACGTTGTCCCAGTACGCCGCCCAGCTGATCTCCTGCCAGATCCCGTAGTCCTTCTCGCGCATCGCTACCCTGTCCGGGGTACTTGCCGCGCGGTCCCTGACCCGGGTGGCGATCGTCGTCGTCTTCGTGCGCATGGTGGCGTCGGTCGTCATGACATGCTCTCCTGTCCCAGGTAGGCGCTGATCACGTCGGGGTGTGACTGCACCTCGCTCGGGGTTCCCGTGGCGATCGCCTCGCCGAAGTCGACAGCCATCACCCGGTCGGCGAGGTCCATGACCAGCCCCATGTCGTGCTCGACCATGATGATCGGGATGTCCAGCTCGTCGCGGATGTCGAGGACGAATCGGGCCATGTCCTCGGTCTCCTCGAGGTTCATGCCGGCGACGGGCTCGTCGAGCAGCAGCAGCTTCGGCTGCATGGCAAGCGCCCGGCCGAGCTCGACACGTTTCTGTACGCCGTACGGCAGGAGGCCGACCGGGTAGGTGCGCCACGCTTCCAGCTCGAGGAAGTCCACGATGTCCTCGGCGGCGGCGCGTGCCGCGAGCTCGGCACGGCGCGCTCGGCCGAACCACGCCAGGGCCGCCGGCACCCCGTACGAGATGTGCGTGTGCCGTCCGAGCATCAGGTTGTCGATCACGGTGAGGTTCGCGAACAGCTCGATGTTCTGGAACGTCCGCGCCACACCGAGCTCGGCGATGGCGTGCGGGCGGCGCCGGAGCACGTCCGTGCCGTCGAAGCGGACCGTACCCTGGTTCGGTCGGTACACACCGGACAGCACGTTGAAGATCGATGTCTTGCCTGCCCCGTTCGGACCGATGATGGCGAACAGCTCGCGCCGTCCGACATGGAAGGAGATACCGCTGATCGCCTTGACCCCCGCGAAGGCCAGATGCACGTCGTCGAGCTCGACGATCGGCCGGTCCTGCCCTGTCACCGTCATGACAGCCACCTCTTACGCCGCTTGTAGTGCTTGACGTCCCGGAAGGACTTCGTCGTGCCCTCCGCTCCGAGGCCGAGATAGAACTCCCTGATGTCGGAGTCGGCGAGTAGCTCCTCGGCCGGGGAGTCCATGACGACCTTTCCGGTCTCCAGCACGTAGCCGTGCTCGGCGATCGACAACGCCATCGTGGCGTTCTGCTCGACGAGCAGCACGGTGGTGCCCTGCTTGTTGATCTCCACGATGAGGTCGCGGATCTGCTGGACCAGCAGCGGCGCGAGCCCCAGGCTCGGCTCGTCCAGCAGCAGGTAGCGCGGTTCCGACATCATCGCTCGCCCCATCGCCAGCATCTGCTGCTCACCGCCGGAGAGGTACCCCGCTGTGGCGCGTTCCCGCCCGCGCAGGGACGGGAACAGGTCGTAGATCCGGTCGATGTTCTGCCTGGCGTTCCGCGGGTTGGTGTGCGCGCCGACCCGCAGGTTCTCGTCCACGGTCAGCTCGGAGAAGATCCGCCGCCCTTCCAGTACCTGCTTGATCCCCAGATTGACGATCTTGGTCGGGCCGTGCTGGTGAATCGGTTCCCCGTCCAGCGTGACCGAGCCCTTGGTGATCTCCCCGTCGTGAATGTCGAGCAACCCCGTGATGGCCCGGAGCAGGGTCGTCTTCCCCGCGCCGTTGGCGCCGAGCAACGCCACGATCTGCCCGTCGGCGACATCGAGGCTGACTCCCCGCAGCACCAGGATCACGTCGTTGTAGACGACCTCAAGATTGCGGACAGCGAGCATGCCACCTCCGTGTGCAGGTCAGGGCCGCGGTCACGATGCGGTTGCCGTGAGCATTCGCCATTGCGGGATCCTGGCCAAGATCCGGTGCCGAAACTGTTATCGATTCTGTGTTTCTTTCGACCGTGTGCGCTATGCCACGAAACCATACCTACCGGTCGGTTTGCCGTCTAGTGCTGATCAGTCGTCTCGTGGTCCCCGGAGGAAGGGGAGCGCGTGGGAGGGAGGCTAGCTACGTCCGTCCGGCTTGCCCTCCTCCCTGTGGAGGAGGAGGGGATCCGGGGTGGCTCGCGCGATTTGTTGACGAACGGCAATCGATGTCGCAGGATCGTGCCTTAGCTGAGCAGACCCCACGGAGGTGTGGATGGCATCGGCCCGCGTGGATCAGTCGATGACGGGGCCTGCTTCCGGCGTGGATGCCGGGGGCGACATCGCAGAGCAGGTGCGTCGTGGGATGCGCGGGATAGCGCGGTTGGAAGGGGTCTCCGCGGCGATCGGCGGCGGGGTGGCCCGTAGCGGCGAGAAGCTGGTGCTCAGCGAGCTGCTCGAGATGCGCACCTGCCTGCTGCTGGGGTCGGTGATCAGGCCCGGTATCGGGCTCGGGGGGATGGCTCTGCAGCGCCGCAGGCCGGTCGTGGTCGACAACTACGTGGAGTCGACCGGGATCACGCATCATTTCGACAGTGCCGTCATCGCGGACAACCTCACCGGTGCCGTCGCGATCCCCCTCCAGGTACGCGGCACCATCCGGGCGGTGCTCTACGGTGCGACTCGCGACGGCTCCCCGTGGGGTGAGCGGACCGTGGATGCCGCGACCTCGATGGTGCGCAACCTGGCCAACGAGATCGCGCTGGAGGAGGAGGTCCAGCGCCGCGTCCGGCTGCACCTGTGGCAGCGCGAGACCGAACCGGCCGCGTGCCCGGACGTCGACGAGCTGGCCGAGGTGCGTGCGGAGCTGGCCTCGATCGCGGACTCGATCACCGACGCCGGGACGAGATCGCGGCTCGTCGCGCTGAGCGACCGTCTGGTCGTCGGCGGTGAGGCGGACGGTGGTGCGCACGCGCGGCTTTCCCCGCGCGAGTCCGAGGTGCTCAGGCAGGTGGCCATGGGCCGGACGAACTCGGAGATCGCCGACTCGCTCGGCGTGCTTCCGACAACGGTGAAGACTCATCTGAAGAACACGATGCGCAAGCTCGGCGCGCGCAACAGGATGGAGACCGTCTCGGTCGCGCGCAACACCGGCCTGCTGCGCTGACGTCCGTGTCGGTCGCCGGGTTCAACCGATGTCACCGCAGCGGGGCCGTGTACGGCAGGCGGGCCGCCGACCGTCCCGCGCGGTTCCCGCCAGGCGTTACCAGTTCACCCCCGGAGTGGGGTGGTAGTCGATGCCCTGCTTGTCCATCCGCTCCGCCTGCGTCGCGAGCCTGCGCTGGAAACTCTCCCAGTCCCGATCCTGTTGCGGGGTCCAGCCGACTTCGGCGAGTGCCTGGAGCCGGGGGAACATCATGCGTTCGATGTCGCTCTCCGACTCGACCAGTTCGGTCCATAGAGCGGTTTCCACGCCGTGCACGGACGCCTCGCCGACGCCGGTGAGGAACCGTGCGGGATCCCATTCGTATGCCGTGCGCACGTCGACAGCCCCGGCCCAGTCGTTGCCCCACGGGTCACCGTCGTTGTATTTCATGTCTAGATAGGACTTGTTCGCCGGGGACATGATGATCGAGTTCCCGCTCTCGGCCGACGCCGTCGTATCGGGATGCTCGCTCTCGATCCGCCAGTACTGCACGATCGCGGGTTCGGGAAGGTCCACCTGGCCGTACTCGTGCCAGCCGACGGGACGTTTGCCCGCCCCGGTCACCATCGGCAGCACCCGTTCGAAGAACCGGGCGTAGTCGGCCTCGCCGGTGGCCTCCGCCTCGTCGCCGCCGACGTGCAGATACGGGCCGGGGGTCAGCTCGGCGATCTGGGATATCACGTCGTTGAGGAACTCGTAGGTCCTGTCCGAGTCGATGCACAGCGAGGAGAACCCGACGTGGGTGCCGGTGTAGGGCTCCGGGTTCGACCCGTCGCAGTTGAGCTCGGGGTAGGAGATCAGGGCCGCGTTCGTGTGTCCCGGCATGTCGATCTCGGGCACGACCGTGATGCCGCGGTCGGCGGCGTAGGCCACGATCTCCCGGTACTCCTCCTGCGTGTAGTACCCGCCGGGGCCGCCACCCACCTCGGTGGCGGCGCCGATCTCGGTCAGTTTCGGCCAGCCCTCGATCTCGATCCGCCACCCCTGGTCGTCGGACAGGTGCAGGTGCAGGTGGTTGATCTTGTACTGCGCGAGCCGGTCGATATGTCGTTTGACCACCTCGGGCTCGAAGAAGTGCCGCGCGATGTCGAGCATCGCCGACCGGTAGCCGAACCGGGGATGATCCACGATCCGGCCACCCGCGATACCCCACGTGCGGTCCACGCGCTCGTTCGCCTCGACGTCGGCGGGAAGTTGCTGCCGCAGGGTCTGCACACCGGAGAAGAACCCGTCGGCCGAGTCGGCGGCCAGCGCGACCTCGCCCGCGGTGATATCGAGGACGTACCCGCCCTCGGGAAGCTCTTCGGGCAGCTCGTCCCCGTCGCGCAGCACGATCGCCCGGCCGGGCTCCGCGTCGCCACCGTCGTCGACGACCGGCAGCGCGAAGCCGGTGGCGGGTTCGACCAGCTCGGCGAGGTACTCGGCTGCCCGGCGCGCCCCGGAACCGTCACTGTCCACCCGGATCCGGGTCTGTCCGGTCAGCTCGAAGTTGCCGCTCTCGTCGCCGGCCGCCCGCACCGGGGCGGGGATGATCTCGCCGAGCGCGGGCGTGTCCTCGGGAAGTTCCTCCAGTGGCATGGGCTGCTCCTGTGTGGGCGCGGTACCGGTCTCGTCCGGCTGTGCGTCGTCGCCGCCGGTGCATCCCGCGAGCAGCAGCGTGACAACGACCGCGAGGCTGCGGACGAGTGGCATCATGGCCTCTTTCCTGCTCGGCGTGGCGTGGGATTCCGGCCTGGTACCGCCCGGGTGCGGCTGATCGACGCGAGCGGGTCAGCTCCTCACTCTAAGTGGGCGTGCCCGGGTAGCACCACGCGGACGGCAACGTACTGTTGTTGGACAGTGAGGTAAACCGTGAGGGGAGCACGAGTGGACGTGTTCGCAGAGCTCGCAGGTAGCTTGCTTTCCTGGGCCTACCAGGTCTTCAGCCCTGGCCTGTGCCCTGGCGACTGGGTCTATGCCACCAGCACGGCCGGCGCGCTCATCGGGTTACTCCCCGTACTCGCGGCGTTCGTGGTCGCGGTGATCCGCAGGTTCACGGCGAACCGGTACGACGCGGTGACGCTCGGAGTCTTCGGCGGTATCAGCGTGCTGTGCGTGCTCGTGGTGCCGTGGATGCTGCTGATCGCGATCTCCGACACGTACCGCACGGTGTTCGCCGGTGGCAGCGCGGCGCTGGATGAGACCCAGGCCGCCAGCCTCAACTCGACCTACTGTGGCTTCATCGGTGACCAGAGCACCTACCTGGGCGGCGGCCGCACCGTGTACGAGACGGTGCTCCCGCAGGCGGGTGAGGGGCTGATGTATGTGGTGCACCTCGGCGGCGTCGTCGGGCTGCCGTTGCTCATCCTGCTGGTCGTCATGATGCACGCCCGCCTCGCGTTCCGCAGGGGGCCCGCGTGGCCGGCCCGGCTGTTCTGGGTCCCGTTCCTCGCCCTTGTCGTGTTCACAGCGGGGATCAGCGCGAACACCGCGATGCATGCGTGGATCGGCTTCCTGGCGGTGAGCGTGTTGGGCCTGGTTCCGGTGTCGATGGTCGGTCCGCCGAGCCGCAAGGCCGTGCGGCGCAGCGAGCAGCAGCCGCCCCCGCCACCCCCGCCGCAGCCGCGGCCGGAGCCCGAGCGACCCCGCGGTTACCAGCCGACCGCGGTGGCGACAGCGATGGCGCCTGCCACGGCGCACCAGGGAGGTGGCCGGTACAGGCGGATGCGCAAGCTGGGGCACGGTGGGTTCGGTACCGTCTGGCAAGCCCAGGACAGCCAGCTCGGCCGCACCGTCGCGCTGAAGATCGCGCACAACCCGGACCACGAGACGGTGGAGCGCATGCAGCGGGAGGCCCGCGCGCTCGCCGCGGTCGACCACCCCAGTTGCGTGCGGGTCTACGACCTCGCCGAGGAACACGACGGGCTCGCGCTGGTGATGGAGTATCTCGACGGCAGCCCCCTGTCCTTCTCGGTCGACGAGAACGGGCCGGTGGACGATGTCCAGGCGGCCCGGCTGTGGTCGACCCTGGCCGCGGCATTGCTCGCCGCGCACGACAAGCACGTGCTGCACCGCGACGTGAAACCGTCCAACGTGATCGTCGACCCGTCCGGCAGACCCCACCTGATCGACTTCGGCATCGCGCGCAGCAAGGGTGACGCCTCGATGACCGCGACGGGCATGATGATCGGCACCCCGGACTACACCGCCCCCGAGGTCGCGGCGGGTGAGCCGGCCTCGCCGGCCGCGGACGCCTGGCAGCTCGCCGCCACCGTCAGCTACGCGCTGACCGGCAAGCCCCCGCGGGGTGTCCGGGAGACCGCGATGGCCGCGCTCTCCGCGGCGGCGCGCGCGGAGACACCCTCCGAGCTGCCGGAGCGCAGCGCGCACGCCACCCTGCTCGCGCGCGCGCTCGACGCGGACCCGCGGAACCGTCCCAGCCTGCGGGAAGTGGTGCGCGAGGTCGACGGGTGGCTGGCGCAGGCAGGCGCGTCGGCACAGGGGCCGGTGACGCGTGTGCTGCCCAGTGGCACACCCCGGCAGGGCAGCACGCGTATCCAGCCGAGGGAGGAGTGAGACACGGCCTAGGTGAGCTCGGCGAACTTCTCGGTCTCGGCGGACTTGCCCGCGACGATGAGCAGGTCACCCCGCCGCACGACGGTTTCGGCCGTGGCGTAGGTGAAGCCCTCACCGCGTCGTTTGATGCTCACCACGGTCACCCCGTACTTGGAGCGCAGCTGGCTCTCCCCGAGCGGGCGTCCCACGGCCTCGGCCGGTGCGACCGTCTTCACCAGCGCGTAGTCGTCCTCGAACTCGATGTAGTCGAGCATGCGCCCCATAACCAGGTGCGCCACGCGCTCACCCATGTCGTGTTCCGGAAGCACCACGTGGTGCGCACCGACCCGCTCCAGGATCCGCGCGTGCTGGCGGGACAGCGCCTTCGCCCAGATGTTGGGGATGCCGAAGTCCGCGAGCAGCGACGTGGTGAGGATGCTGGCTTCCAGGTCCGCGCCGATCGAGACGACGGCGCGTTTGAAGTGGTGCACCCCGAGCTGGCGCAGCGCGTCCGGATCGGTGGAGTCGGCAACGGCGGCGTGCGTGACCTCGTCGCTGTACTGGTCGATGAGCTTGGGGCTGGTGTCGATAGCCAGGACGTCGGTCTTCTGCCGGACGAGCTCGAGCGCGAGTGAACCGCCGAACCGCCCGAGCCCGATGATCACGGCACGGCTGCCTGTGCTGCTGTTCTTAGCCAACGATGGGTCGCTCCTCGGGTAGTTCGTACTTGCGGGGCCGGTCGCGGAGTGCGAGCGCGGTGGCCAGCGTGATCGGTCCGAGCCGACCGATGAACATCAGCACGGACATCATGACGTGTATTCCCGGCGGTAGCTCGGCTGTGATGCCGGTGGACAGCCCGACCGTGCCCACCGCGGAGACCGCTTCGAACAACACATCGTCGAGAGGGAAGCGGGACGCGGTGAGCATGGTGATCGTGGTGATCATGACCAGTCCCACGCTCAGCAGCGCGATCGTGAGCGCCTGGCGCTGCACGGCTGCCGCGAGCCTGCGCCCCATGACGTGCACGGTGGGCTCGCCGCGTATCTCGGCGAGGATGACGAAGGCCAGCAGCGCGAACGTGGTGACCTTGATCCCGGCGGCCGTGCTCGCGCTGCCCCCGCCGATGAACATCAGCACATCGGTCACCAGCAGGCTGGGCCCGGTCATGTCGCCGGTCTCGACGCTGTTGAACCCGGCCGAGCGTGGCATGGTGGCGGCGAACAACCCGGCAAGCAGCTTACCGCCGACGCCGAGGGGGGCCATGGTGTTCTCGTTGTTCCACTCGGCCGTGGTGATGAAGGCGAACCCGGCCGCCAGCAACACGCCCGAGGTGAGCAGGGTGATCTTCGTGTGTATCGACCAGCGGTGCTCCCTGCGGTGACGCAGCCTGCGTAGCACCTCGAAGATGACGGGGAATCCGAGACCGCCGAGAATGACCGCGATGATGACCGCGAACGAGATCCACGGGTCGGCGACGAACCGGGAGATGCTGTCGGAGTACAGCGAGAAGCCCGCGTTGTTGAAGGCGGAGATCCCGTGGAAGACACCGAAGTAGACGGCCTCGCCGGCCGCGTAGTCGTAGGCGACGAGCAGCCGCCCGGCGAACACGGTAGCCACGACGGTCTCGATGAGGAGGCTGGCCTTGATGATGCCGGCGGCGACATTGCGCACCTCACCCAGTTGCAGGCTCTTCGTCTCGCGTTGCGCGGACAGCTGCATGCGCAGCCCGAACCGGCGGGACACCAGCAGGACCAGGATCGAGGCCGCGGTCATGATCCCGAGTCCGCCGATCTGGATGAGCCCGAGGATCACGATCTCGCCGAACGTCGACCAGTACGCGCCGGTGTCGACCACGATGAGCCCGGTGATGCACACCGCCGAGGTCGCGGTGAACAGGGCGGTCACGAACCCCGCCGAGGTCCCGTCCTCGCTGGCGACCGGCAGCAACAGCAGCACGGTGCCGATGGCGATGGTGATGGCGAACCCGCCCATCACCGTGCGGGCAGGGTGACCGGCCACCGGAAGTGGCTTCCGGAGGGCGGACCGGACCCGCCTGTCCCGCCGCGAACCGGGACGGTTGGCATCGAGGCTACTCATGGGGAGGAGAACCCCGGCATGGTCGGCGTGACTGGGGCACGCACTCCTGCAACTCCTTCACCTCGTGGTTGTTCGTCCGGGCAGCTTCACTCGCCTGCCTGGCCGCGCACCCCGGCCAGGTCGCCGGGCGTTGCCCGTCGCGTGTTCCTCGCCGGGGACGCGAGCCCGTCCCGGGTGTGGGCGACCCGACGTACCGATACCGCTCGTTGTGCCACAGGGAAGCCTAAACCCGCTTCGTCCTGTCTGCACGTGCGGTCGCGGTGGCGAAGCGTTCCGGTGCCGGTGAGTTCGCTCACTTCCACGACGGCAGCCACAACCGGGCGTCCCACTGGGGCGAGGTGATCGGTTCACCGTTGAGCACCGGCCACAGCCACACGAAGTTCGCCACGGCCAGGCCGATGTAGAGCGACACCGCGAGCAGGCCGGTGGCGCGCCGTTCGTAGCCGCTGCTGGCTCGCCCGAGTACATGTCCCAGCGCCACCGCGAGGCCGATGACCAGGAACGGCGCCATCGGCGCCGCGTAGAAGAAGTACATCTGCCTGTCGATGTTGGCAAACCACGGCAGGAAACCGGCCAGGTAACCGACGAGCACGACGCCGTAGCGCCAATCGAAGCGCAGCAGGGCCCGCCACAGCGCCCAGGCCAGCAGCGGGATCGCCAGCCACCACAACGCCGGTGTGCCGATCAGCATGGTGGCCTCGACGCACTCCTCCTGGGCACATCCGGTGACCTCGGATCCGGAGTCGTAGTAGTAGAGCATGGGGCGCAGGCCCATCGGCCAGGTCCACGGTTTCGACTCCCACGGGTGCGGGTCACCGTCCGGGGTCTCCAGGGTGCTGTGGAACCGGAGTATCTCGAGGGTGTAGTGCCACAGCGAGTGCAGCGCGTCCGGGAGGAACGCGAACGCGCCCTGATCGACCTGGTTGATCTCCGCGTAGTGGCGGTCGGTCGCTGTCTCGCTGCGCAGCCATGCCCACCAGCTACCCAGGTACACAAGTACGGACATGACACCGACGGCCAGCGCCGCGGGTACCAGGTCCAGTCGCAGGACCGCGCGCAGCGGGCGCTCGACCCCGGCCGTGCGCCGGGCCGTGTAGTCGAAGATCAGTACAAGCAGCCCGACAGCGACGACGAAGTACAGCCCTGACCACTTGACCGCGCAGGCCAGGCCGAGGCTCACGCCCGCGGCGATGCGCCACCAGCGCACCCCGAGGCGCGGGCCGTACACCGATGCGCCGATCCAGCCCTCGCGCACGGCCTCGGCGAGCCGCTGGCGCACCTGCTCGCGGTCGCGCACCAGGCAACCGAACGCCGCAAGCACGAACAGCACCAGGAAGATGTCCAGCATCCCCATCCGGGACTGCAGGTGCAGCACACCGTCGGTGATGGCGAGCACCCCGGCGGCGGCCGCCAGGAAGGTCGAGCGGGTCAGCCTGCGGGTGATGCGGATGATCAGCAGGACGATGAGCACTCCGGCGATCGCGGCGCTGAACCGCCAGCCCCACGCCGTGTAGCCGAACAGCCATTCACCCAGCGCGATCAGGTGTTTGCCGAGCGGGGGGTGCACGATCAGCGTGAACCCGTAGTTGTCCTCGTACCCGCCGTTGCGCAGCATCTGCCACGCCTGGGGGACGTAGTGCTTCTCGTCGAAGACGGGCGTCCCGCCGTCGGTGGGCGACCCGAGTTTCCACAGCCGCACCACGGCCGCGATCCCGGTGACCACCAGCGTGACGATCCAGCTGCGTGCCCCGTCCAGCGGCATCGGCCTGCCGAGCAGGGCGAGCTCCCGGTCGGACGGTTCGGCACGGCGGCGCGCGAGCCGCGAGCGTGTGCCGGTGGCTTCGTACAGCGGTGCGCTCGACGAATGCTGCAGGCTCATGAGTCGTCCCGCGTCGTGTCGAGCGACCGCGTTCGCACGCGCATCGCGATAAGCACCGGCACGAGGGACAATGCTATGCGGCGCCAGTGCGCGGCCGGAGCCCGGGAGGCCCGCACACATGCCGGTGGGCAGGGGGTCCGGGCCGGCCGCGCCAGAGATCGAGGCGGAACGGCTGTAGCGTCGTGGCCGGTTCCGCGCGGGGACGAAGGGAAACATGTCGACAGATCACCAGAGCGTAGGGTGGCTCGTGCTGGCCGCGACACCCCTCGGCGACTCCCGAGACGCCTCGCCCCGGCTGGTCGAGTCGCTGGCCTCGGCCGATGTCGTGGCCTCGGAGGACACCCGCAGGACCCGATCGCTGGCCACCGCGCTCGGGGTCACACCGCGCGGCAGGATGGTGAGCTTCTACGACGCCGTGGAGGCAGCGCGCATCCCCGCCCTTGTCGAGGCGGTTCGGGCGGGCGAGACGGTGCTGCTGGTTACCGACGCGGGTATGCCCAGCGTCTCGGATCCCGGATACCGCCTGGTGTCGGCGTGCGTGGACGAGGACCTTCCGGTCACGTGCCTGCCCGGCCCGTCCGCTGTCACCACCGCGTTGGCGCTGTCGGGGTTCCCTCCGGACCGCTTCTGTTTCGAGGGGTTCGCCCCGCGCAAGCCGGGGGAGCGGGAACGTTTCCTCAGCGGGTTACGCGACGAGCCGCGCACGGCGGTGTTCTTCGAGTCCCCGCATCGGGTGGCGAGCACGCTCGCGGACGCGGTGCGGGTGCTGGGTGCGCAGCGCCGGGCGGCGGTGTGCCGTGAGCTGACCAAACCGTACGAGGAGGTACGCCGCGGCAGCCTTGCCGAGCTGGCCGAATGGGCGGCCGAGGGCGTGCGTGGGGAGGTCACGGTTGTCCTGGCCGGGGCGGTCGCCAGGGAGCCTGACCTGGCGGAGCTCGTCGCGGTCGTGCGGCAGCGCACCGAGCGTGGCGAGCGCCTCAAGACGGCAGCCGCCGCGGTCGCCGCCGAGCACGGCGCCTCGAAGAACGCCCTGTACGCGGCTGTACTCGCCGCCCGTGCCGAGGAATGACGCGGCGCTGGTAGCTACGCGGCGGCCGGATGAACACTGCTGTACTCGCCGCGCGTGCCGAGGAGTGACGCGGCGTTGGTGGCTACGCGGCGGCCGGATGAACACTGCTGTACTCGCCGCGCGTGCCGAGGAGTGACGCGGCGTTGGTGGCTACGCGGCGGCCGGATGAACACTGCTGTACTCGCCGCGCGTGCCGAGGAGTGAGGTGGCGTTGGTGGTCACGCGGTGGCTGGATGAACACTGCTGTACTCGCCGCGCGTGCCGAGGAGTGACGCGGCGCCGGTAGCCGCTAGTGCTGTTCCCGGGTGTCGAGCTCGCAGGACTGCTCGGGTGCCGGGTGCCGCGAACCTTCGGCTGGTGGCAGGGTTTCCCTGGCAGGCAGCCACACCAGTGCGGCGACGAGGCTCAGCATGCCGGTGACGAGGAACGCGACCGGGTAGGAGATGCCGTCGGCCAGCGCGCCTGCGGCGAGGGGGCCGATGATCGCGCCGATGTCGGCGGACATCTGGAACGTGGCCAGGACGGGGCCGCCGCGACCCCGCGAGCCGACGACGTCGGCCACGGTGGCTTGCTTCGGTGGTTGCAGCATGCCGGTGCCGATACCGGCCACCACCGTGGCGATCATGAATTCGGTGATCGAGTCGCTGAACCCGATCCAGCTGGTGCCACCGGCCGAGGCCAGCAGCCCGAGCAGCACCAGTGGCTTGCGCCCGATGCGGTCGGCCACCCTGCCTGCCGGCATGAGCATGACCAGGTTGGCCGCGGCGAACACCGCGAACGCGATCCCGGCGAAGGCTTCCTCCTGCCGCAGCACCTCGACGATGAACAGCGGGACCAGCGAGACCCGCACGCCGAACACGGCCCAGCCGGTGGCGAAGTTGGCCAGCAGCGCGGAGCGGTAGGCGTGGTCCCGCAGCGCGTCCGCCAGCCGGACGGCGGGGGCTTCGTTGCTGTCCACCTCGGCGATGAGCGGGGAGCGCCGCAGCAGGAGCCACACGAGCACCGTCGCGATGATCAGTAGCACGGCGTAGAACAGGAACGGGGCGCGCAGGTTGATGGTGATCAGCCCGCTGCCGGCCAGCGGTCCGGTGACGTTGCCCGCGAGGAAACCCGCCCCGAACAGCCCGGAGGCCCTGCCGCGCAGCTCCGCGGGGGTGACCCTGATCAGCAGGGCGATCGCCGAGACGGTGAACATGGTCGAGCCGATACCGCCGAACGAGCGGAACAGCACGAGCTGGGTGTAGCTGGCGGCGAAGGCGGCAGCCCCGGTGGATACCGCGACGATGAGCAGCCCGCTGAGGTAGATACGGCGCTCGCCGAGAAGGGATACTCCCTTGCCCGCTACCGGCGCGAAGACCAGGCGGGCCAGGGCGAACGCGCTGACGACGAACGAGGCGGCCGTGACGCTGACGTCGAAGGTGCGCGCGAACATCGGGATGGCGGGCGCGACGATGCCGAACCCGGCGGCGATCAGGAAGTTCGCACTGGCCAGCACCCATACCTCGCGGGGAAGCGACCGCGCCGGTGCTGTGGCGCCACGCGTGGACACCAACCGCGCCCCCTTCCCTGACTGTTTAGCTACGCAAACTATATGTGCCAGGGGGAGCCGAAGGTGACATCGGGCTCCCTAGATGGAGCCGATGTCACCTTCGGCTCCCCCCAGCGATGAGGCGTTCGGGCTCGTCACCGCGACGCCCCGGCGTGGGCGGGGTGCCGAGCAGCCGTTCGAGGGGAGCGGCCTTGTGCAGGCACTCCTGCCATTCGAGTTCGGGATCGGACGACGCCGTGATCCCGCCGCCGACCCCGAGCTCGACATCGAACGCACCCGAACCGTTCCTGTGCAGCTCGAGCGTGCGGATCGCGACGTTGAGCTCCGTGCCCGCCACCGGCGACGCCAGGCCGATCGACCCGCAGTACACCCCGCGAGGGGCGGGCTCGAGCTCGGCGATGAGGTCAAGGGCGCGCGGTTTGGGGGCGCCGGTCACCGAGCCGGGCGGGAAGGTGGCCCGCAGCAGATCCTCGTCGCTGGCTTCCGGGGCGAGGGTGCCCGCGACGGTCGACTCGAGATGCCAGACCCCGGGAGCTTCCCGGACCGTGAGTAGCTCGGGGACCCCGACCGTGCCGACCGTGCTCACCCTGCCCAGGTCGTTGCGGACGAGATCGGTGATCATGACGTTCTCCGCGACGTCCTTCTCGGACTCGCGCAGCAGCCTGGCGTTGGCGTCGTCGGCCGGGCCGCGTCGCGGCAGGGTTCCCTTGATCGGGGTGGAGTGCACCCTGGTTCCGTGCCGTGCCAGGAACAGCTCGGGGGACAGGGAAGCGACCGCACCCCACGGGCCCGCGAGGTAGGCGGCCCTGCGTGGACGCATGGCGGTGATCCCCTCGGCGAACAGCTCAGCGGGGGACCCGACGAACGTGCCGGTCAGCCGCGTGCAGATATTGGTCTGGAAGACCTCGCCGCGCCCGATGGCGTCGATACACGCGGACACGGCGTTCCGGTGCGTCTCGCCGGGCGGGCGGCGCAGCGTGGTCGGGGCCCACCCGTCCGGCTGCCGGACGGGCTCCGGGGCGCGGAGCAACTCGGCCAGCTCGTCCGCGAGCTCGGTGGGGTCGCCGTCGCCGTCCTCGACGAGCGCCTCGAACCACCATTGGCCGTCGGTGTCCAGGCGCAGTACGTGGTCGGCCCACCCCCATCCCGCCGGGGGCAGTGCCCCTTGCCGCGCGGAGGGGTCGGTCAGGTCGTAGGCGAGGTATCCGATCCAGCCGCCGCCCACCGCCCCCGGCACGTCGCAGTCGACCTCCGGCTGGGCGGCGGGTACCGCGAAGGCCGCGTTCGCGCCGGGGCAGGCGGTGATGCGCACGGCAGGGGCGATGATGGCACGCGAGCCGAACCACTCCCCGGTCAGCGCGGCGGGCGGCGGAAGGCCTGCGTCGCGGGCCCGCACGTCCAGCAGCGGGAGCACCTGCTCCGGCAGCTGGGTGGACGGGAGGGGCCTGCGCACCAATCGCATACCCCCATCGTCGCGCGCGCGTACCACCGCCGCTCACCCGGGAGGGTGTACCCCGGCGTCCTCATGCGCTCTCCCTGCGGAATGTGTGCGCGCCCCAGGTGATCGCGAGCCCGGCGAGCAGGACGAGAACGATGCTCCCGGTCAACAGCGCGTCGGCCGCGAAGTCCCCGCGGAACGCGGCACGCTGCGCGTCGACCACGTAGCGGAACGGGTTGATCCGCGAGAGCGTGTACAGCCACTCGGGCGCCAGTCCCGTAGTGATCGGCAGCAGGATCCCGGACAGCAGTAACAGCGGCAGCAGGATCGCGTTGAGCAGGGCAGGGAAGGCGTCCTCGCTCCTGACGCGCAGGGCGAGTGCGTAGGACGAGGAAGCGATCGTCGTCGCCAGCAGCGCGCCGATGACCAGAGCCAGCACGATCCCGGACAGCGGCGCGCGCACACCGAACGCCACGGCGGCCAGGGTCAGCAGCAGGATGGCCTGCACGGTCGCCTGCATGGCCACGACGCCGACCTTGCCGAGCAACAACGCCAGCCTGCTCGCCGGAGTCACGCGGAGCCGCTCGACGACTCCGGAGCGGTAGTCCGCCAGCAGCGAGAACCCGACGAACGCTGTACCGAACAGCGTCAACATGACCAGCAACGCCGGTGTGAATACCGTCCAGCCGTCACCGGGCGGGAAGCCGGGTGTGTGCTCGGCGACCGTAGCCAGCAGGGGACCGAACAGCACGAGGTAGAGCACCGGCTGCATGAGCTGGATGAAGAGCCAGGTCGGGTTGCGTACCGACAGCACAAGGTCGCGCCGGAAGATCAGCCAGGTGTCACGCAGCATGCTCGGCCTCCTTCCCCTCCTGCTCGGCAGGCTCCGTCGAGTGCTCGGCATCGCGCAGGCTCCGCCCCGTCAGGGTGAGGAAGACGTCGTCCAGCGTGGGGCGGTGAACGTGCAGCGACGTCATCGCGACCCCCGCGGCATCCATAGCGCGGATGAGCTCGGGTATCGCGACGTCTCCGCGTGGTACGCGGAACTCCAGCGTGCCGTCGGCGATGGAGAGCTCGTGTACCCCGTCGACGCCGCTGACGGCCGTCGCGGCGGCCCGGGCGGAGCCGTCGGCGTCGTCGACACCGACGGTGACACCGTCACCGGAGACACGGGCCTTCAGCTCGTCGGGACTGCCCTCAGCCACGATCTCCCCGTGGTCGATGACGAGGAGCCTGCCGGCCAGGGCGTCGGCTTCGTCCAGGTAATGCGTGGTGAGGAACACGGTCACGCCCTGCTCGTCGCGCAACGCGCGGATGTGCTCCCAGAGGTTGGCCCTGCTCTGCGGGTCGAGACCGGTGCTGGGCTCGTCGAGGAAGACGACGTCCGGGGAGTGGACCAGCCCCAGCGCGATGTCGAGCCTGCGGCGCTGGCCCCCGGACAGCGTCCTCACTCGGCGGCGTTCGAGGCCACCCAGCTCGAAGCGTTCGACCAGCTCGGCTGCCTTGCGCCGGGCGTGGACCTTGGAAAGCCGGTACAACCTGCCCTGGAGCTCGAGCTCGTCGGCGACCGTGCATTCCTGGGCGGCACCGCCGCTCTGGGCGACGTAGCCGATCCGTTTGCGGATCTCGCGCGGTGCCGTGTGCAGGTCGTAGCCCGCGATCGATGCGGTGCCCGCCGTCGGGCGCAGCAACGTGGTGAGCATGCGCAGCGTGGTGGTCTTGCCCGCCCCGTTCGGGCCGAGGAACCCGACGATCTCACCGGCGTCGACCCGCATGCTGACACCTTTGACGGCATCGATCGTGCGGTCACGCGCGGTGTACCGCCGGGACAGCCGATCAGTAATGATCACGAGAGTCCCCTCAGTAGATATAGTCAAACTTGACTATATGGATCGTGGCACGCTCCGCACGGCCCGTCAAACGGAATGACGGCCCGCGCTCAGGCGCTGCCCGGGGCGCCGAACGCCCGCGAGGAGTCGTCGGCCATCGTGTACTGCCCGGATTCCAGTCGATCGATCAAGTCCGTCGCCCACCCGATCGTGGCGTCCAGCTGCGTGAACCACAGCCGGTACATCTCGGCGACGTGCTCGGGCTCACCCCAGTTGCCCGCGGACTCCATGGTCAGCGCGCAGTTGCTGCGGGCGGCTCGCAACTCGTTGACGCGCTGGCTGAGCAGGTTGACGGCACGTTCGCGGGGCAGGGTCGGCAGCAGGGCCAGCGCCGCGCAGAACGCATACGCGTTCTGCGGGTCGTTGCTCACCTCGGTCAACGCGCGGGCAAGCAACACCTGGTAGTCCGTCTGCCCGTCCGTGGTCAGGCGATACGTGGTCCGTTCGGGCCCGGCCTTGCCCGGTCCGGATTCCACCGGCTCGAGCAGGCCCTCGGCCGCCATCTTCTTCAGCGCGTGGTAGATCGAGCCGGGCTGGGCGTTGGCCCACCGATCGGCCGACCAGGTGTGCAGCTCCCTGCGCACCTGGTACCCGTGCGCCGTGCCGTACATGCGCACCACGCCGAGTACGAGCAGCCGCGTCGCCGACATCGCCACCTCCACCCGCTGATAGACGCCCCGCTCGTAGGGTAAGGCCACCGGCCGCGCGGTGACGCCGTATCCGTAGGCTTGGCGACCATGAGCACACCTGTGTTGACCGCGGTGGCCTGGCCCTATGCCAACGGTCCTCGCCACATTGGCCACGTTTCCGGTATCGGCGTTCCTTCCGACGTCTTCGCCCGCTACCAGCGAATGGTCGGCAACAACGTGCTCATGGTCTCCGGCAGCGACGAGCACGGCACACCGATCCTGGTGCAGGCCGAGAAGGAAGGGCTCACCCCGCGCGAGACGGCCGACAAGTACCACAAGGTCGTCGCCGAGGACCTGCGCGGCCTCGGGGTCACCTACGACATGTACACCAGGACCACCACAGGCAACCACTACGCGGTGGTGCAGGACATCTTCCGCGCGTTGCACCACAACGGCTACATCATCCCGAAGACCACCACCGGCGCGGTGAGCCCGTCGACGGGGCGGACGCTGCCCGACCGCTACATCGAAGGCACCTGCCCGCTCTGCGGTTCCGACGGGGCGCGGGGCGACCAGTGCGACAGTTGCGGCAATCAGCTCGACGCGGCCGAGCTGATCAGGCCGGTCTCCCGCATCAACGGGGAGAAGCCGGAGTTCGTCGAGACCGAGCACCTGTTCCTCGACCTGCCCGCGTTCACCGATGCTCTCGGCTCGTGGTTGTCCACGAAGACGAACTGGCGATCCAACGTCCTGAACTTCACCAAGAACCTGGTCGAGGACATGCGGCCCCGGCCGATCACCCGGGATCTGGACTGGGGCGTGCCGATCCCGCTGGACGGGTGGCGCGACCAGTCCATGAAACGCCTCTACGTCTGGTTCGACGCGGTGATCGGCTACTTCTCGGCGAGTGTGGAATGGGCGCGCCGCAGCGGCGACCCGGACGCGTGGCGACAGTGGTGGAACGCACCGGACGCCCGTCAGGTGTACTTCATGGGCAAGGACAACATCACCTTCCACGCCCAGATCTGGCCTGCCCTGCTGCTCGGCCACAACGGCGCGGGGGACACCGGGGGTGAGGTGGGGCCCTACGGCGAGCTGAACCTGCCGAGCGAGATCGCCTCCAGCGAGTACCTCACCATGAGCGGCTCCAAGTTCTCCACCTCGCGCGGTACCGTCATCTACCTGAGGGACTTCCTGCGGGACTTCGGCCCGGACACGCTGCGCTACTTCATCTCGGCGGCCGGGCCCGAGACCCAGGACGTGGATTTCACCTGGGACGAGTTCGTCCGCAGGATCAACTTCGAGCTGGCCAACGAATGGGGCAACCTGGTCAACCGGGCGGTGTCGATGGCGCACAAGAACGTCGGCGCGATCCCGCGCCCCGGCACGCCCACCCGGGACGACGAGGAGCTCAAGGCGACGGCACGGGGCGCCTTCGATGCCGTCGGGGCACACCTGGAGCGTTCCCGGTTCCGCGCGGCCACAGCCGAGGCCATGCGGGTGGTGTCGGCGGCCAACAAGTACATCTCCGAGCAGGCGCCGTGGAAGCTCGCCGACGACCAGGAGCGCAGGGACACCGTGTTGCACACGACCCTGCAGGTGGTCTCCGACGCCAACACGCTGCTGACCCCGTTCCTGCCGCACGCGGCCCAGCAGGTGCACGAGCTGCTCGGCGGTACCGGGGTGTGGGCAGCCCAGCCGGAACTGTCCGAGGTGGATGACCTGGACACCGACGGCCGGGTCAACACGATCATCACCGGGGACTACACCACGGAGCAGGCACGGTGGGAGTCCGTGCCGATCGTGGTGGACCGCCCGTTGAGCAAGCCGAAGCCCCTGTTCGGCAAGCTGGACCCGGCGCTGGCCGAGACCGGGCCGGAATGGGCGCCGATCCAGGACGGCGGGCACCAGGCATGAGCAAGGAGCTTCCCCCGGTACCGGAGCCGCTGCCTGCCCCCGTGATCGACGCACACACGCACATGGATGCCTGCGGGGCCACGGACGCCGCAGGGGTCACCGAGATGGTGGATCGGGCCGAACGAGCCGGGGTCTCCGGCGTGGTCACCGTCGCGGACGATCTGGCCGCCGCGCGGTGGGCTGTCGACGCCGCCACGTGGGATCCGCGCGTGCGCGCCGCGGTGGCGATCCATCCGACCCGCACCACCGAGTTCGGAGCGCACGAGCAGCAGGCCATCGAGCGGCTGTCGCGCGCGGACGAGGTGGTCGCCGTCGGGGAGACCGGGCTGGACTACTACTGGGACTTCGCCCCGCCGCACGCGCAGCGGGAGGCGTTCCGGTGGCACATCGACCTCGCCAAGCGAGCCGGCAAGCCGCTGATGATCCACGATCGGGATGCGCACGAGGACGTACTGCGCATCCTCGAGGAGGAAGGTCCGCCTGCCGACGTGGTGTTCCACTGCTTCTCCGGCGACGCCGACATCGCGCGGCGGTGCGTCGATGCGGGCTACGTGCTGTCCTTCGCCGGGACGGTGACGTTCCGCAACGCGCGGCAGCTGCACGCCGCGGCGCGGCTCGTGCCGCGCGAGCAGATGCTGGTCGAGACGGACGCGCCGTACCTGACTCCGCACCCGTACCGGGGTAGGCCGAACGAACCGTACTGCGTGGCATACACGGTGCGCGGGCTGGCCGAGCTGCGCGAGGAACCGGTTGCCGAGCTCGCCGCGGCCACCACGGCGACAGCGCGCCGGGTGTTCGGCGCCGGGGAGTGGGCCGGGGCAGCGGCCGGCTCCGGGAGCGCGTCCGGCGAGCGGCGGGCACGGTAGGCCGCGTCCCGATGAACGGGCAGCGTTCAGCCACGGACCGTGACACCGCGATGAACGGGCTGCGACGCGAGTGGCCTGTACTCGTCCACCCGTGGTGTGATGACGGACACGCCGCCGCGCGCGGTGATTGCGGAACCCGCTCCGGTCCGTTATTGTCCTGTGACCGTACCGCCCGATCGCACGGACACCGCGATCGGGATCGGGCTCATCAGCACTTCGGGGGGTGCGGAGCCACACGCCGGAACCGCTTGTGCGAAAGGGATACAGCCCTGTGACTGTTGATGAGTCGCGCGGGAACTCGCGCTACGGCAGTCGATACACATCGGACGCCGCGGTATCGGGGCCCGTCGGCACGCTCGCGTGGCCCCAGCAGGACTGGCCGCGGCAGGACTGGCCGCACGCCGACGTCGACGACCATCCCGAGTTCTCCGCCGAGCCACGCATCACGTACCAGGATCTCCGTGCCGCACTGGGGCCGCAGGTCGACCAGATGATGGTCGAGGCCGACGTCGACGCCGACGAGCTGATCAGGCTGGTCAACGCGCAGACGACGGTCCTGCCGGTTATCCCGGACGTGCCCGACACGCCGGGCGGGCTCTACGTCGACGAGGCCCTGACAACCGAGCTGCCGGTGGTCGCCGAGCCGGAACCGGAGGAGTCCGGTCTCGGCTCCGCGGTGAAGCAGTGGAAGCGGCGCTTCCTCAAGGGCGCGGTCGCCGCGGTACTCCTCACGCTGACCGGCGGCGGTGCCAGCGCGCTCGCGATGAACAAGAGCGTCACGGTCGAGGTCGACGGCCAGGAGCAGACGGTCCGTAGCTTCGGCTCCACGGTCGGCGACGTGCTCGACGACGCGGGTATCTCGGTCGGCGCGCACGACGCGCTGTCCCCGTCACCGGATGCCTCGGTCAGCGACGGCGGGGTGATCAGCCTCGAACGCGGCAGGCAGCTCGAGCTCACCGTGGACGGCGAGAAGCGGGAGTCCTGGGTACGCGCCACCACAGTGGACGAGGCCCTCGGCCAGCTCGGGCTGGGCGACATGCTCGAGGAGGGTGCCTGGGTCTCCGAGTCCCGCCGGAGCGAGGTGCCGTTGGACGGCATGACGCTCGAGGTCAAGTCGCTGAAGAACATCACCGTGGTCGACGGGGCGGGGGAGCCGCAGCAGCTGACCACGCACGCCGTGACCGTCCAGGAGCTGCTCGAGGAGCTGGGCCTCGAGCTGGGCTCGGACGACGAGGTCGCGCAGGGTGTGGGCTCCGAGCTCACCGACGGTGAAGAGGTGCGGATCAACCGCACCGGCACCTCCGAGATCGAGGTCACCGAGGAGATCGAGGCACCTGTCGAGGAGGTCGAGGACACCGACCTCGGCGTGGGTGAGCGCGTGGTCGAGGAGGAAGGCGAGTCCGGCGAGAAGCTGGTGACCTACCGTGTGACCCAGCGCAACGGCGAGGAGGTCGCGCGGGAGGAAGTCGGCAGCGAGGTCCTGAGCGAGCCGGAGCCCAAGGTGGTCCGGGTCGGGCCGGAGAACCCGCCGATCAGTGACGAAGCCGTCTGGGAACGGCTCGCCCACTGCGAGTCGACCAACAACTGGTCCATCAACACGGGTAACGGCTATTACGGGGGCCTGCAGTTCGACAAGCCGACCTGGGACGAGTACGGCGGGACCAAGTACGCGGCCTACCCGCACCAGGCCAGCAGGGCGCAACAGATCGCGATCGCGACCAAGCTGCGGGACGCGCGCGGCGGTTACAGCGCCTGGCCTGCCTGCGCGGAGAAACTCGGCCTACCTACCTAGTGCCCGGCGCCGAGCCGAAGGGGCCCTCGGGTACCACATGTGCACCGAAGGCGCCCTTCGGCCTGCCGGGCGCGGCCGTCGCGCCGGGGCCGTAGGCTGGGCGGCGTGGCCGGAACCTCGGATGTGGCACTGCTCGGTCCGGCGGACGTTCGCTCACTGGCCGCCGAGCTGGGGATACGCCCGACGAAGAAGCTCGGGCAGAACTTCGTGCACGACGCCAACACGGTTCGCCGGGTGGCAGGGCTCGCCGAGCTCAGCGGTGCGGACGTCGTCCTCGAGGTCGGCCCGGGTCTGGGGTCGCTGACCCTCGGGTTGCTCGACACCGGAGCGAGTGTGGTTGCCGTCGAGGTCGACAGCGGGTTGGCCGAGTGCCTGCCGCGCACCGTCGCAGACCGGGCAGCCAGGCACAGCGACCGGTTGACGGTGCTGTGCGCGGACGCGCTGCGCCTGGAGGCCGCGCACCTGGAATGCCCTCCCACCACCCTGGTTGCCAACCTGCCGTACAACGTCGCGGTACCCGTTGTGCTGCACCTGCTCGCCGCGTTCCCCTCGGTGCGCCGTGCCCTGGTGATGGTGCAGGCTGAGGTCGCGGATCGGATGGTGGCCGGGCCCGGCGGCCGCGTGTACGGGGTGCCGAGCGTGAAGCTGGCGTGGTTCGGCACCGCGCGGCGCGCGGGCGCCGTGCCGAGATCGGTGTTCTGGCCGGTGCCCAACGTGGACTCCGCGCTCGTACGGTTCGACCGTGGCGAACCGCCGGAATCCGGGGACCGCGAGACGACGTTCGCGCTGGTCGACGCGGCGTTCGCGCAGCGGAGGAAGACGTTGCGCGCCGCGCTCGCCCCGCGGTTCGGCTCCGCATCGGCGGCCGCCGAGTCACTGGTCTCGGCCGGTATCGACCCGGCTACGCGCGGGGAGCGTCTCACCGTGTCCGATTTCGCCCGGCTCGCCGCGCGCGTGCGGGCCGCGGACTGTGACCTAAGTCAATGACGTGCCCCGTTGGCTTGCCAGCGGGCAACCGGATGCGCTGTAATACGCAAGGTATCCATCCCGAGCGGCTGAGAGACCTGGCTCGCTGAAGCCGCAGCAACCGCCCGCGGGGCCACGCCGGAAGGCGTGTTCCCCGTCACCACGGGCAGGTGCTACCGCCAGGTTCGATGGAGGAGCGCATGTACGTATCACGACTGCTGACACGACGTCGTGTCGTCGACGAGGGACGTCGGACCAACAGCGCCTGTCGTCGCTGACCGGCCCGTCCCCGTCCGCCTTCATCCCGCCCGCCGCGGCAGTGAGCCTGCCGGGCCGAGCGCGGGAAACCTCATCGAGGAGCATGTCGTGATCGCAGCTGAAAGTATCTCCAAATCCGCGCCCGTGCCGCATACCTCGCCGAGCCCGTCCGGAGCCATGGCGCTCTACGACGTGAGCACGGAGATCCCCGAGGGTTCGTTGAGCGGGTTGCTCGGCCCCGCGGGCTCGGGCACGTCGACGCTCGCGGCGATCCTGGGACTGCACGATGCGCCGGACTCCGGCGTGGTCCGCTTCAACGGCGTCGATCCGGTCACGCTGGACGCCGGCAAGCGCCGGGAGCTGCGCGCCAGGATCGGCCGCGTGGACTCGCGCTACGTGCTGCACCCGGAACGCACCGCCGCGGGCAACATCGCGGCCCCCCTGGAGCGTGCCGGCCTCGACGGCCCGGCACGCAGGAAGCGGGTCGCCGAACTGATCGACCTCATCGGGCTGACCCGGGGAGCTGCCCGCAGGCCCGCCGAGCTCAGCGAGGGGCAACGCAGGCGGGTGGCCCTCGCGCGGGCGCTGGCGACGCGCCCGTCGTTGCTGATCGCCGAGGAGCTGACCGACGACCTCGACGGGGAGCAGTCGGGCGGGGTGCTTGCCGCGCTGGACAGGGCGTGGGCCGAGTACGGCATCACCGTGCTTGTGGCCACCACGGACGCCGGCGTCGTGCGCAAGATCTGTGACCACGTCAGCGTGCTCTCCGGCGGGCGGCTCGTGGAGAGCGGTGCCCTGCTTGAGCTGATCGGCGACGAGGACAGCGTGACGGCGCGCAGCGTGCTGCCTGCCGTGGCGCACTCCGGCGCGGCGACGGGCTTCGACCGGCTGGTCGATGTCGTGCTCGTCGGGCACGCGACCGTGGCCTCGGTGCTCGGTGAGGCGGGTACCCGCTTCGGCGTGGAGCTGAGCACGCTCGGTGGCGGCGTCACGCGGGTCGGTGACACGCCGGTGGGGCGTTTCCGGCTGGGCCTCAGCGGCGCGGACAGCGACGCCGCGCTGCGCTGGATCTCCGAGCACGGCGGCAGGGTCAGCGAGGCCGACCTGGGCATGGCCGGGGTCGACGAGCTGCTCGCCCACCAGACCCGCAGCCTCGCGGGCGTCGCGGTGTAGGGCGCGCCGTACCGGGCTGAGCTACACGCCCGCGGGGGGTGCCCAGGTACGCTGGGGCCGTGCTAGCCGTTGTGCCGCCGCCCGTCACGGTCCGCGCGCCATCCAAGATCAACTTGCATCTGGGTATCGGGGACCAGCGCTCCGACGGGTATCACGAGATCAGCACCGTGTTCCAGGCGCTGTCGCTGTCCGACGACGTGACCGTGGCAGCCTCCGAGGAGCCGGGCGTCGACGTGCAGGGTGAAGGCACGGGCACGATCCCGCGGAACTCGGACAACCTGGCGTGGCGCGCCGTCCGCCTGCTCGCCGAGCACGTCGGGCGGCCGGAGGACGAGTCAGGGGTCCGGGTGATGATCCGCAAGGAGATCCCGGTGGCAGGCGGCATGGCAGGCGGGAGCGCGGACGCGGCTGCCGTACTGCTCGGCCTGTCCGCGCTGTGGGACCTGGACGTCACCAGGGAGGACCTCGGCACGCTCGCCGGGAAGCTCGGCAGCGACGTTCCGTTCGCGCTCTCCGGCGGCACGGCGCTGGGGACCGGGCGCGGCGACCAGCTTGTTCCCGTGCTGTCCCGGCACACCTTCCACTGGGTGCTCGCCTTCGACAACCGGGGCCTGTCCACGCCGAAGGTCTACGGCGAGCTGGACAGGTTGCGTGCCGTGGGCGACCCGCCGCGGGTGGGGTCCTACGACCCGCTCGTCGAGGCGCTCGCCTCCGGCGACCCCCGCCAGCTGGCGCTGCTGCTCGGCAACGACCTGCAGGCGGCGGCGGTGTCGTTGCGGTCGAACCTGCGCCGCACCCTGCGTGCCGGTGTGGAGGCCGGTGCGCTCGCCGGGGTCGTATCGGGCTCCGGACCGACCTGCGCCTTCCTGTGTACCGACGGCGACTCGGCCGTCGAGGTCGCGGCTCAGCTCGCCGGTGCAGGGGTGTGCCGCACGGTGCGGGTGGCGCACGGGCCCGTGCACGGCGCGCGCATCGTCGACGGTGAGGACTCGCCGGAGCCGACACCCCCGCCGCAGGTCCACGCCTGAGCGTGTGCGGTGAGCGGGTCGCCGGGGTGCGGCCTGCCGCGGGACGTGCCCGCGTAACCCCACGATCGAGGCGGGAACGCTCTGCCCGCAGGCAGTGCCGCCGCACCGTGCCGAGCCCCTGAGGGGTGTTCGCACGTTGCCTGCCGGGGACGCCGCGGGCTCCCGGCTGGGGTGGATGGGGTACCGGGACGGGACAATGGGTGAGAACGCTCGTCGAGAGGCTGGAATCCGTACATATGGCGAACCTGATCAACACCGAGTCGATTGCCAAGTCCTATGGCGACCGGGAGTTGCTGCGTGGCGTCTCGCTGGGCATCGACACCGGCGACCGGATCGGGGTCGTCGGCCTGAACGGGTGCGGCAAGACGACCCTGCTGGAGATCCTCGCGGGTGTCGAACCCCCCGACAGTGGCCGCGTCAGCTGGGCGCGCGACCTGCGGCTGGCCGTGGTGACGCAACGGACCGACCTCACCTCCGGTGCGCGGGTCGGGGACGCGGTGCTGGCAGGTTACGACGCCGACCACGAGTGGGCGGCGGACCCCCGGGTGCGCTCCATCGTGCACGGCCTCGGGATCGACGCGCTCGGTTTCGACACCGATGTCAGCACGCTGTCCGGGGGTGAGCGGCGCCGGGTGGCACTGGCCGCGGAACTGGTGCGCGAGCTCGACGTGATCGTGCTCGACGAGCCGACCAACCACCTCGACATCGAGGGCGTGAACTGGCTGGCCGAGCACCTGCTCGCGCGGCGGATCGCGCTGATCGTCGTCACGCACGACCGCTGGTTCCTGGACACGGTGTGCAGCCGCACCTGGGAGGTCGTCGACCTGTCGGTCGAGCAGTACGAGGGCGGCTACGCGGACTGGGTGTACGCGCGGGCCGAGCGCGCCCGTATCGCCAAGGCCACCGAGGACAAGCGCCGCAACCTGGCACGCAAGGAGCTCGCCTGGTTGCATCGCGGAGCGAAGGCACGGACATCGAAACCGAAGTACCGGGTGGAGGCGGCCGAGGCGCTGATCGCCGACGTCCCGCAACCGCGCGACACCGTCGAGCTGCACACCTTCGCGCGGCGCAGGCTCGGCAAGACCGTGGTCGAGCTGGAGGACGTGACGCTGCACGCGGGGCCGGTCCCCATCCTGGACTCGGTGACCTGGCGCATCGGGCCCGGGGAGCGGATCGGCATCGTCGGGGTGAACGGTTCGGGCAAGACCACGCTGCTGCGGCTGATCGGTGGGGAGGTCGAACCGGAGGAGGGCACCCGGGTGCAGGGCAAGACGGTGCGGCTCGCGCACCTGGTGCAGGAGCTGGAGGACCTGCCGGGTGAGCGCCGGGTGCTGGAGGCCGTCGAGGACGTCGCCCGCCGTGTCTCGCTCGGTAAGCAGGAGTTCACGGCCTCGCAGCTCGCGGAACGGTTCGGGTTCGGGTCCTCGCGGCAGTGGACACGGGTCCGCGACCTCTCCGGAGGCGAGCGTCGCAGGCTCCAGCTCGCCCGGCTGCTGATGAGCGAGCCGAACGTACTGCTGCTCGACGAACCGACCAACGACCTGGATATCGACACGCTCCAGCAGCTGGAGGACGTGCTCGACTCGTGGCCAGGCACCCTTGTCGTCGTCTCCCACGACCGGTACCTGGTCGAGCGGGCGTGTGACTCGGTGTACGCGCTGCCGGGGGACGGGACGGTCACCCACCTGCCTGGCGGCATCGATGAGTACCTCGCGCGGCGCGGGCGGCACACCGCGGCCGGGCGCAAGGACACCGGCGGGGCCGGGAGCACCGACTCCGGCGGGGCGGCCGCACGGGAGGAGCCTGCCACGCAGCAGCGGCCGGTCACGCCGGACCGGCCCAGCGCGGCCGAGCAGCGCGCGGCACGCAAGGAACTGGCCAAGCTGGAGCGTAGGCTGGACACGCTGGCGGGCCGGGAACGTGAGCTGCACGAGGAGCTCGCCGGGGCGGCCACCGATCCCGATCGCCTGATGGAGCTGGACACCGAGCTCAAGTCCGTCCGGCAGGAGAAGGACGAGGTGGAGAGCCGCTGGATGGCCACGGCCGAGCAGGTGGAGTGATCACCACGAGCACGGGCACAGATAAGCTCGGGGTCATGACTCGCTTCGTTGACACGCTGACCGCGACGGCAGCAGGCGTCGGGCTGCGTACCGGAATGACCACCGGTGAGCCGAACGAGCCGGTGCGCAGGACCTGGGCGGAGGTGCACGAGCGGGCGCGCGCGGCCGCGGGCGGGTTGGTCTCCGCCGGTATGCGCCCCGGGGCCGCGGTGGGTGTACTCGCGGCGGCCCCGGCCCTGATCGCGCCGGTCGCTCAGGCCGTGTGGCTGGCAGGCGGCAGCGTGACGATGCTGCACCAGCCGACGCAGCGCACCGACCTCGCCGAATGGGCAGAGGACACGATCCGGGTGCTGCGGATGATCGGCTCCGACCTGGTGCTGCTCGGCGACCCGTTCGACCAGCTGGCACCCGTGCTCGACGAACACGGCATCCAGTACCGGATGATCGCCGACCTGCTCGATGCCGAGCCGCTCGCCGAGCCGGTCGGCGTGACTGAGGACGATCTCGCGTTGCTACAGCTGACCAGTGGCTCCACCGCGGAACCCAAGGCCGTCAAGATCACGCACGGCAACCTCTACTCGAACATGACCGCGATGATGGAGCGCTCCGAGTTCGACCCGGAGTTCGACACGATGGTGTCGTGGTTACCGCTGTTCCACGACATGGGTATGGTCGGCCTGCTGACCGTGCCGATGACCTTCGGCGTGGAGCTCGCCAAGGTCACTCCCGCCGACTTCCTGTCCGGCCCGCTGCTGTGGCCCGAGCTGATCAGCAAGTACCGCGCGACGATGACGGCGGCGCCGAACTTCGCCTACGCGATCACCGGAAAGCGCATGGCACGCGTCGCCGAGGACGATGCCTACGACCTGTCCAGCCTGCGTATCGCGCTCAACGGGGCCGAACCCGTCGACGAGGAGTCGGTGCGCACGTTCGTCGAGGCGGGGAAGCGTTTCGACCTGGACCCGGGGGCGATCTTCCCGGCCTACGGGCTGGCCGAGTCCACCCTGGCGGTGTCGTTCGCCCCGGTGGGCTCGGGCCTGGAGATGGACGTGGTCGAGACCACGGCGCTCGAGGCGCACAACATCGCGGTCGCCGTCCCGGAGGGTGACCCGCGGCGCGGTACCGAGCAGGTCCGCTCGTTCGCGGTACTCGGCAGGCCGCTGCCGGGGCTGGAGGTCGTCGTCGTGGACGACGACGGTACCGAGCTCGGCGACCGTGAGGTCGGCGAGATCAAGCTCAGGGGCTCGGCCATGACCCCGGGGTACCTGACCACAGACGGCCCGGTGGCCGCGCTGGACAGTGCGGGATGGTTCGCCACGGGTGACACCGGCTACCTGGTCGACGGGCAGATCGTGATCTGCGGTCGCAGCAAGGACGTCATCATCATGGGGGGCCGCAACATCTACCCGACCGACGTCGAACGTGCGGCGTGCGGTGTGGACGGTGTGCGCGCCGGGAACGCCGTCGCGGTGCGGCTGGACGCCGGCACTCGCAGGGAACGTTTCGCGGTCGTGCTGGAGTCGAAGTCGGCGGGCGACGAGGAGGCCGAGCGGACCATCGCCAGGGAGGTATCCAGGCGCGTGGTGGATGCCGTCGAGATGCGCCCCTACGCCGTGGTGGTCCTCGAGCCGGGCAGCCTGCTCAAGACCCCGTCCGGCAAGGTGAAGCGCGCGGCCACGGCGTCCCATTTCGCCGAGGAGATCACCCGGCGCGGCCACGTCTGACGGTGGCCGCGACCGGCCTGCCCGCACACCGTGTCGGCTAGTTCGGCCCCGCGTGTTGGGCCCCTCGGCACACCATGTCGGGCCCGCCGGCCCACTGTGCTGGGCCGCTCGACACCTCGTGCCCGGTCAGCGCGCGTGGAAGATCGTCTGCGCCGCCGCGAGACCCTTCTCCAGCAGCGTCTCGACGGCGTCGGCGCAGGTTCCGATATGCAGGTCGAGCTCACGGCGCTCGGCCGCGGAGAAGTCCTTGAGCACGTAGTCCGCGGCCGGCATCCGGCCTGGCGGGCGGCCGACACCGAAGCGCACCCGGTAGTAGTCCTTCGTGCCGAGCGACTTGGTGATCGAGCGCAGGCCGTTGTGCCCGCTCTCCCCGCCGCCGAACTTCAGGCGAACCGCGCCGAAGTCGAGGTCGAGCTCGTCGTGCACGGCGACGATGCCGGAGGGCTCGACACCGAAGAACCGAGCCAGGCCGGATACCGGACCACCGGACAGGTTCATGTACGAGCGGGGTTTGGCCAGCACGACGCGACAGCCCGCGAGCCTGCCCTCGACGACATCGGCACGCGCCTTGTGCGAGGTGAACTTCTCGCCCATCCGGGAGGCAAGCTCCTCGAGGACGCCGAAACCGATGTTGTGCCGGTTGCCCGCGTAGCCGGGCCCGGGATTGCCGAGGCCGGCGAGCAACACGCGCTCGCCGGCTCCCGGAATGTCGCTGGGTTCGGTCACCGCTGGTGGCGCCGGTTATGCCTGCTCGCTGCCGGAGGAGGAGTCCTCGGTCTCCGACTGGTCCTCGACCATGCCCGCGCCCTCGGTGTCGGCCTCGGCCTCCATCGACTCGGCGGTCGGGGCCTCGTTCACCGCGACGACAAGGGCCTCGGGATCGGTGACCAGGTTGGCGCCATCGGGAAGCTCCACGTCACCCGCGTTGATCTGGGTGCCGATGTCGGCACCGTCGATCGAGACCTCGAGGTACTCCGGGATGTGCAGCGCGTCCACCTCGACGGACACCGTGTCCAGGTCGTGGTTGACAAGGCTGCCGCTGATGGCCTCGCCGGTGATGTGCAGCGGGATGTCCACGGTGACCTTCTCGCCGCGCTTGAGCACGAGCAGGTCGACGTGCTGGATGTAGTTCTTCAGCGGGTGCACCGTGATGGTCTTGGTCAGCGCGAGCTGGCGCCGCGAGCCGTCGACGTTCAGGCTGAGCACCGCGTTACGCCCGTTCTCCCGGATGACGCGGGCGAACTCGATGGTGGGCAGGGTGAGGTGCTTGGGGTCGGTGCCGTGCCCGTAGAGCACCGCCGGGATCTTGCCCGAGCGGCGGAAGCGGCGTGCGGCGCCCTTGCCGAACTCGGTGCGGGGTTCGGCGGTCAGACGTACCTCGGACACTGGTGTTCTCTCCTTGCGATCGTCGTGCGGATCGTGACCGGGTCGGCGGTCGAGCCACTGACACAGGAGCGTGTTCGAGGCGCGCGAGCACATGCAGCCGCATACCGCCACGCCGATCACGCTGGGCCGTGCCTGTTTCGTTGGGCCCGCCTCGCCGGGGCAACTCACCCATCGTACCCGCTCCGCCGTGACCGGCGGGTCACCCCTCACCCTGCGGTGGGCTGAATGACGCGTTCAGTCCACGAGACGGACTGAACGCGTCATTCAGCCCACCGTATCCAATCAGGCTTGGCCGTCGAACATGCTGGTCACGGAGCCGTCCTCGAAGACCTGCTGGATGGCCGTGGCCACGAGCGGGGCGATGGACAGCACCGACATCTTGGCGAAGCGCTTCTCCTCGGGGATCGGCAGCGTGTTGGTTAGCACGACCTCCCTTGCGGAGCTGTTCGCCAGCCGCTCGGCGGCCGGGTCGGACAGGATCCCGTGGGTAGCGGCGATCACGACATCCGACGCGCCCTCGTTGAGCAGCGACTCGGTCGCCTTCACGATCGTGCCGCCGGTGTCGATGATGTCGTCGATGAGCACGCACAGCCGCCCCTGTACCTTGCCGACCACACGGTTGGCCACCGCCTCGTTCGGCTGGTCCGGGTCGCGTGTCTTGTGGATGAACGCGATGGGCCGGTCACCGAGCTGCTGCGCCCACTTCTCGGCCAGGCGCACGCGGCCCGAGTCGGGGGAGACGACCGTGATGTCGCTGGTGCCGTAGTTGTCGCTGAGGTACTGGCACAGCACGTTCTGCGCGAACAGGTGGTCCACCGGGCCGTCGAAGAAACCCTGGATCTGCGCGGTGTGCAGGTCGACGGTCATGATCCGGTCGGCGCCAGCCGTCTTGAACAGGTCGGCGATCAGCCGTGCCGAGATGGGCTCACGACCCTTGTGCTTCTTGTCCTGGCGGCTGTACGCGTAGAACGGCATGATCACGGTGATCCGTTTGGCGCTGGCTCGCTTCAGCGCATCCACCATGATCAACTGTTCCATGATCCACTCGTTGATCGGTGGGCACTGGCTCTGGATCACGAACGCGTCGACGCCGCGCACCGACTCCTCGAAGCGCACGAAGATCTCGCCGTTGGCGAAGGTGCGCGCCTGTTGCGGGGTGACGCTCACGTTGAGGTGCTTGGCGACCTCTTCGGCGAGCTCGTGGTGCGATCGCCCGGCGAAGAGCATCAGGTTCTTCTTGGGGGTCCCCGACTTGGGGCTCATGACTGCGACTCCCGATCCGTCTCGCTGTGGTCCGTCGTGGCTCGTGCCTTCCGTGCCGCATCGGCGGCAGGTGTGTCCGGCCGTCGCCGCTCGACCCATCCGTCGATATTCCGTTGTGGTCCTCCGGATACCGCAAGTGTCCCCGGAGGCACGTTCCGGCGCACGACTGCGCCGGCCCCCGTGTGCGCACCGTCGCCGAGTGTGACCGGTGCTACCAGCACCGTGTCCGAGCCCGTGCGCACGTAGGAGCCGACCGTGGTGTGGTGTTTGGCGACACCGTCGTAGTTCGCGAACACGTTCGCGCAGCCGATATTGCTGTGCTCACCGATGGTGGCATCGCCGACATAGGTCAGGTGCGGGACCTTCGTGCCGGTCCCGATGTCCGCCTGCTTGGTCTCGACGAAGGTACCGATCTTGCCATCGGCTCCCAGGCTCGTGCCGGGCCTCAGGTGGGCGAACGGCCCGACGGAGGCACCGTCGCCGATCTCCGCGCCGGTGCCGTGCGTGCGCACCACAGCGGCGCCCTCGCCGACGCGGACATCGGTCAGCGTGGTGTCCGGCCCGATGGCGGCCCCCTGCCCGACGCTGGTAGCTCCGCGTAGCTGCACACCCGGCTCGACGACCACGTCGGGAGCCAGCGTCACGTCCGCGCCGATCCAGGTACTCGCCGGATCCACCACGGTCACGCCCGCGCGCTGCCAGTGCCGCACGATGCGCCGGTTCAGCTCGGCGCCGACCGCGGAGAGCTGGACGCGGTCGTTGACGCCCTCGGTGAGCCACGGGTCGTCGGCGACGAGCGCCCCGACGGTGTGACCATCCTCTCGCGCGATGCCGAGCACGTCGGTCAGGTACAGCTCGCCCTGGACGTTGTCCGTGGACAGCCGCTCCAGCGCACCGGAAAGCACCTCGGCGTCGAACGCGTACACGCCGGAGTTGATCTCGTTGATGGCCAGCTGCTCCGCGTCGGCGTCGGCCTGCTCCACGATGGCGCGGACCGCGGCGTTCTCGTCGCGGACGATCCGGCCGTAGCCGGTGGGGTCGGTGAGCACGGCTGACAGGATCGTCACAGCGTGCCCCGCGGATTCGTGCTCGGCCAGCAGCGCGGACAGCGTGTCCGTGCCCAGCATGGGCACGTCCCCGTAGGTGACCAGCACCGTGCCGGTCAGCGGCCGGGGCAGGGCGGCGAGACCGCACGCCACCGCGTCGCCGGTTCCGTTCTGCTCGGGCTGTATCGCGGTGGCAGGCTGCCTGCCGAGGCGATCGCCGACGCCGGAGAGGTGCTCGTCGACTGCCGCGCGGGCGTGGCCGACCACGACGACGAGGTGCTCCGGGTCGAGACCTGCCGCGGCGCGCACGGCGTGCTCGACCAGTGACCTGCCGGCGAGGGTGTGCAGCACCTTCGGGGTGGCCGAGCGCATGCGGGTGCCCTCGCCCGCCGCGAGGATCACCGTGCTCAGCGGGTCTCTTCCTGTTCGCTCGTTCGGCAAGTTCACCGTGTGATCACCTGTTACGGCTGGAGTGCTGTCCTGTCGGATGCCGCTTTCCACGTCTCGGGCCGGGCCGTTGACCGTTGTCACCGCCGACGCCGCGTGGGACTTCGCCCGAGGACCGGCGTCGCGGGCCGTGTCGAGCCGCCCTCCTCGGTCGTGCTGTCTCGGGGTTCTGATCCTACGTGCCCGCGTGTCGCGATCACTGAGGGCGTACTTCGCTGCCTGCTTCGTCCGGGTCGTCAGCGGGGAAGTGGTCGTCGCCGCCGTCCGCGGTCGTGGTGGCGACCTGGCTGCCGCCGCCACGTTTGGCCTGGTACATGGCCTCGTCGGCGCGGGAGAGCACGGACTCGGGGTGCTCGTGCGGTGCCATGGACACCAGGCCGATGGACAGCGTGACGCCCTGGGAGAGGTGGCTGGGTATGGCGGCGACGGCGCTGACGGCGCGGTTCATCGCGGCTTTCGCCGAGGACGCCGGTGCCCCGGGGAGCAGCACGATGAACTCGTCCCCGCCGTACCGGGCCACGAAGTCGTCGCCGCGCAGGGAGTCGCGGAGCGTGCTCGCGATCACACGCAGGACGTTGTCCCCCTCCGCGTGCGATTGCTCGTCGTTGACGACCTTGAAGCCGTCCAGGTCGACGAGCGCTACGGACAGCGGCTGCGCCGCCGCGGTCCCGGAGAGGGTGCGCAGCTGGTCGTCCAGCGCACGCCGGTTCGGGAGCCCGGTCAGCGGGTCCTGGAACGCCTGCGCGGCGATCGCGCCGTGCTCCGCGGACAGGCGCTCGTGCTCGCGGCGGGTCTGCAGGGTGACCGCGCGGGACTCGCGCATCGCCCAGAGCTCGGACTCGAGCGTGTCGGTGTAGGTACGCAGCGCGTCGGGGAGTTCGGCGTAGGGAGCTGTCTCGAGCCGGACGAGCTCGCGTTCCAGCGCGATCCGGATGGCGGTCGGTGCGTTGCGGTCCCGCATCTCCTGGAGCGTGCCCCGCAGGACGTCTACGCCGTCCTGGGTGCGTTCCTGCTGTTCCAGGCAGCGCACCAGCGCGATCGCGACGAGCGGCTTCTCGTGCGAGGCGGAATGGCTGGTCTTCGGCAGTAACCGGGTGAGCCGGTCGATGTGTGCCGCGCCGGGGCTGGCGATGCCCACCGCGGCCGCGAGCGTGCCGATCTGCTCGACCGCGGGGGCCTCCGACCTGCGGAACAGTGACTCCGCGAACGGTGCCTCCGCCGAGCCGGCCATGGACGCCGCGAGGTGGAACTTCTCCCGGGACTCCGCGACGCGACCGACGCGTTCCAGCCGCAGGCCCCATGCCAGCATCATGGTGATCAGGTTGAACACCTGCAGGGTGATCTCGTGCGGCCCCGCGCTGTCCCGGAGCGCACGGTGGGCCATCGTGCTGACCTCCTCGGCGACCTCGTAGATCGCCAGCTCGTTGAGCACGATCCAGCAGTCGACCAGGGTGCTGGCCAGCGTCCGGTCGAACTCGCGGCGCTCGTCGGAAGCCGATGGTGCCGCGATGTCGTCGACGGTCGCCAGCGCGCGGGCGAGCTCGGTCAACGCGGCATCTTCCTTGTCGTCGAAGGCCAGCAGCCTCCCCTGCAGCGCGTGCGCGCCGGCACGCTGCACCACGAGGCCGTGCTTGCGGGAGTGGGCGAGCAGTTCGTCGATCAACGGCTGGGCGTCCTGGTTGCGGCCGGGCAGGGCCAGCCGCCCCATCGCCGCGCTCCGCAGCAGGTTGGCGATGAGCGCGGGGTCGCCGCGGCGTTGGGTCTCGCCGAGGATGGCGTCGATCTCGGAGATGATGACGCGCTGCTCTGAGCTGCCGACCAGCTGGACGGCGGCGCGTAGTTCGCGCGCGCGACCTGCCAGCCAGGCGTCGGAGACCTCGTGCAGGGCTGGTCGCCTGGCCGACTGCCGATCATCCGCTCGCTCGCGCAGCGCGCCACCCCTTGCCGATCGTGGTGTGCTCCGCCGCCAGGATTCGAACCTGAACTGTCAGAACCAAAATCTGAAGTGCTGCCAATTACACCACGGCGGATCGAGTACGACCGCATCGTACCGCGCGCCCTGCGCGCCGGTCGGACCGTACACGCGGGGCGCCACCAGCCTAGCGGTTGGTCCGACCACCGTCCGGAGGACGGGGCCTCCCGGAGGGAGGTCGCGGCCGTCGGACACGCGCTTTGGTGGCCGGACCAGAGCTTGAAGAGATCACTGCGGTTGGTCCGGCCGCCGTCCGGCAGGCGGGGCCGCCGGAGGCGGTCGTGGCGGCCGGATCGTCCTTCTGGTGGCCGGACCGGAGCTTGGGATGTCACTGCGGTTGGTCCGGCCGCCGTGGGGTATCCCGGAGGGAGGTCGCGTCCTCGGGACACGCGCTCTGACGGTCGGATCGGAGCGCGGGGAGTGTCCGCGGGCGGGCGTGGCTGTGCCTGTGCACGGTCCGGGTGTGGGCCGGTTCGCGCCGCACGCGGGGAAGTTGTTGAGTCTTCCACGGCACAAGGTACTCCCCAAGACGCACAAGTTCCGGTACCGTAGGTTACGGGAGCGTAGGTAAGGCGATGCTGACTCGCCGCCTTGTTGACAGTACGACGCAGGAGGATGTGAAGCCCATGACGGCAACTCTGGACCGGCCGACCGGACCCGCCGATCAGCCCGAGCCCGCGGGAGCCAAACCCGTCATGAGCGGGAACCGGACGGCCGGTGTGCAAGCTTCCGTCTACCTCGGCGTCGTGATCCCGTTGCTGGCTCTGGCCGCCGCGATCCCGTTCGCGTGGGGATGGGGGCTCGGTTGGGTCGACGTCGGGCTGTTCGTCGTCTTCTACCTGTTCTCCTCGCTCGGCGTCACGGTGGGCTTCCACCGTTACTTCACACACAGCTCGTTCAAGGCCAAGCCGTGGCTGCGCAGCCTGCTGGCGATCGCGGGGAGTACGGCCCTGCAGGGCCCGGTGATCACCTGGGTCGCCGACCATCGCAGGCATCACGCCTTCTCGGACAAGGAAGGCGACCCGCACTCGCCGTGGATGTTCGGTACCTCGCCGGTGGCGTTGGCGAAGGGCTTCTGGCACGCGCACATGGGGTGGCTGTTCGAGCGGGGCAGTACCAACGTCGAGCGGTTCGCCCCGGACCTGGCCAAGGACCGCGCGATCGTGCGGATCGACCGGCAGTTCGCGATGTGGACCGCGGTGAGCCTGGTCCTTCCCGGTGTGCTTGGCGGGCTGATCACCTGGTCGCTGTGGGGTGCGGTGACCGCGTTCTTCTGGGCGGGCCTGGTACGCGCAGGCGTGCTGCACCACGTGACGTGGTCGATCAACTCGATCTGCCACATGATCGGGGAGCGGCCGTACGCCGCGCGGGACCGGTCCGCGAACTTCTGGCCGCTGGCCATCGTGTCGATGGGCGAGTCGTGGCACAACCTGCACCACGCGGACCCCACCTCCGCGCGGCACGGCGTAGGGCGCGGTCAGATCGACATCTCGGCCCGGCTGATCTGGATGTTCGAGAAGCTCGGCTGGGCATGGAACGTACGTTGGCCCACCGAGCGTCGGCTGGCCAGGCTCTCCGCCAAGTCCGTGTAGCCGTGCCGGGACAGCGCGGGCGGCGGCGTGGCGAACAGCCTGGCGAGTACTGCCGCGGGCCGTCCCGTGCCACGCCCGTCCGGAGGCGCGCTCGCCCGGCGTCGGTAGGGTAGCGGCGTGGCGGCCAGACGACGCGCGAAGAAGCAAGCTGCCACCGGTACTCGACCGGCGGCTCCCGTGGCACGTGTGCGCATGACCGGTACCGAGCGCCGGCAACAGCTGCTCGACGTGGCGAAGGCGTTGTTCGCCGAGAAGGGTTTCGAGGGCGCGTCGATCGAGGAGATCGCGCACCGGGCGGATGTCTCCAAGCCCGTTGTCTACGAGCACTTCGGGGGCAAGGAGGGCATCTACGCGGTCGTGGTGGACCGCGAGACGCACCTGCTGCTCGACCGGATGGTGTCCACATTGCACGGTGGTCATCCGCGCGCGATGTTGCAGCAGGCCGCGGACGCGCTGCTGGGTTACGTGGAGGAGTCGCACGACGGGTTCCGCATCCTGGTGCGCGACTCGCCCGTGGCCAGCTCGACGGGGACGTTCTCCAGCCTGCTCAACGATATCGCCAGCCAGGTCGAGCACATCCTCGCCCAGCAGTTCTCCGCGCGGGGCTACGACCCCAAGCTCGCCCCGCTCTACGCGCAGGCGCTGGTGGGGATGGTGGCGCTGACCGGGCAGTGGTGGCTGGGCGCGCGCAAGCCCAAACGCGACGACGTCGCGGCGCACCTTGTCAACCTCGCATGGAACGGCCTGTCGCATTTGGAGCACAAACCGAAGCTGTTCCCCGAGGAGTAACGCGGGCGGCCGCACCGCGAGGGCCGGTCAGGATCGTGGCCGTACCCGCAGCACGGTGTCGTCGTCGCCGTTGGTCGTTGTGATGTAGAGCGCGCCTTCGGGGCCGGTGCGCGCGGCCCGCAGCCTGCCGTGCGTCCCGTCCAGCTCCTCCGGCACGGCGACCTCGGTGACCCCTGCGCCCGCGTCCAGGCCGAACAGCAGTAGTTTCTCGCCGCGCAGCGCCGCCACGGCCAGGGCGCCGTCCCACCTGCCCCACTGCCTGCCGTCCAGGACGGCCGCGCCGCAGATCGCTTCGGTGTCGTCGCCGGTGTCCCACAGGGCCGGAACGGCATCGGGGTAGCGTTCGAGGTCGGTCATCGGCACGTTCTCGTCGTAGCTGTCCACAGTGCCGCCCTGGCCGGGATCCCATCCGTAGTTGCCGCCGAGTTCGAGCAGGTTGATCTCGTCGGCCACGGCGGGGCCGTGCTCGCTGATCAGCACCTGCCCCGTATCCGGATGCACGGCCACGCCCTGGATGTTGCGGTGGCCGTAGCTGGCGATCCTGCGCTCGTCGGCGTCGCCGGAGTCGGCGAAGGGGTTGTCCGGCAGGCCCTGCCCGGTGCCGAGGTCGACGCGCAGCATCGAGCCGCCGAGGCTGCCGCGGTCCTGCGGTACGTGCGGGTCGGCGGAGTCCCCCGTGCCCACCAGCAGCTCGCCGTCCGGCCCGATCGCGGGCCTGCACCCGGAGTGCCGCCCGCTCGGGTTCAGCGGCAGTCCGGTGACCAGGTCGCGGACGTGCTCGGCGCGCGTGCCGTTCGCGGACAGCCGCCAGGTCACCAGGCGGACGTCGGCCGGCTGCCCGCCCGGGCCGTGCGTCTGGCAGGTGGTGAACTCGCGGCTCTCGGCGAAGTCCGGGTGCACCGCGATCCCCATCAGGCCGCCCTCCCCCTCGGCGTACACGTCGTCCAGGTCAGCGGCCACCTCGGTGGCCCGCGCGCCCGGTTCGCCGCTGCCGAGCAGGGTGATCCGGCCGGGGCGCTCGGTGACGAGTAGCCGCCCGTCGGGTAGGAATCCCACGTCCCAGGGGTGGGTGAACCCGCCTGCGATCTCGTCGACCTCGAAACCGGCCACCTCCTCGGCGGCGGCGCTGTCCCCGGGCGACGGCGCGGTGCCGTCGGGGCCGCCGGGGCCACCGCCGTCGCCGGTGTTGCCGGTGCAGGCAGCGAGCAGGAGAGCCGAGACGAGTGCCAGGCCGAGCCGTGATGCGCGCATGACCCCAGGATGGCGTGCACGGCGGCTCGTGTGCAGTCTGTGCGCACCGCCGGTCGCCGGACCCGTAAGCTGGAGGCGGTACCCCTGCGCGCGGGTCGTCCCGGGCAGGGGTCTGTCCGCATGTTCGCATCCTGGGAGGTACGCGCGCCCGTGTCAGCGTCGCTGTCCGGACTGTTGTCCACGGTTCTGCCCACCCCAGCCTTGCGCACGCTCGGCGAACGCGCCGGATCGGCCACCCTCGATGTGCAGGGCCCCGCCTCGGCGCGGCAGCTCGTCGCGGCCGCGATCGCCGCGCCGGACGGCGGTGACCGGCCGGTTCTCGCGGTCACAGCCACCGGCAGGGAGAGCGAGGAGCTGGCCGCCGCGCTGGGCAGCCTGCTCGGCGACGAGGCTGTCGCGCTGCTGCCGTCCTGGGAGACGTTGCCGCACGAGCGCCTGTCGCCGCGGGCCGACACCGTCGGTAAGCGCCTCGACGTGCTGTACCGGCTGGCCCGCGCCGATCGCGGGGGGATCCGGGTCGTCGTCACCGCGGTGCGCAGCCTCATCCAGCCGATCGCACCCGGGCTGGGCAACCTCGAGCCGGTGGTGCTCCGGGCAGGCGAGGAGGTCGAGTTCGAAGGGGTCGTCACCCGGCTCGCCGACCTCGCCTACACCCGGGTGGACATGGTGGAAAAGCGCGGCGAGTTCGCTGTGCGCGGCGGGATCATCGACGTCTTCCCGCCGACGGCGGCACACCCGTACCGGGCGGAGTTCTTCGGCGACGAGGTCACCGAGATCCGCACGTTCGCCGTCGCCGACCAGCGCTCGCTCGCCGAGGAGGTCGGCGAGGTCATCGCGCCTGCCTGCCGTGAGCTGCTGCTGACCGAGGACGTCCGGGAGCGCGCCGCCGCGCTGGCCACCGAGCACGCATCGGACACCGGCCTCGCCGAGATGCTGACGAAGCTCTCCGGTGGGGTGCCCTGCGAGGGCATGGAGTCGCTGATCCCGGCGCTGGTGCCCGGCGAGATGGAGCTGCTGACCGACGCGATGCCGCGCGGCACCCACGTGCTGCTGGCCGACCCGGAGAAGGTCCGCGCCCGTGCCCATGACCTCGTACGCACCGGCCAGGAGTTCCTCGAGGCCTCCTGGGTGAGCGCGGCGGACGGTGGCCAGGCTCCCCTCGATCTGGGGACGTCGGCCTACCGCGATCTCGCCGAGATCGAGCAGCACGTCATCGAGACCGGCAGGTGCTGGTGGACGTTGTCCCAGCTCACCAGCGAGGATCCCGCGGTGGCGAGCACCGGTGTGGAGGCGGCACCCACCTACCGGGGCGACCTGGACCGTGCCGCGGCCGAGCTGCGCGCGCACGTGTCCGCCGGAGGCGCCGCGGTGCTGGTGGTCGCGGGCGCGGGTACCGCGACGCGCGCTGTCGAGCAGCTCTCGGCGGCCGAGGTCCCGGCGACGTCGGCGGCCGCCGGGTTGAGCGAGCCGCCGACCGCAGGCGTGGTCACGGTGACGTGCGGGGCACTCGCGGATGGGTTCGTCCTGCGGGACGCGGGCCTTGTCGTGCTCAGCGAGGCCGATGTCACCGGCCGCGGAGCGACAGCGGGACAGTCCACATCGGACCTCAACACCAAGATGCCGTCGCGCCGCCGCAATGCCGTCGACCCGCTGGCTCTGAAGCCGGGTGACTTCGTCGTGCACGACCAGCACGGCATCGGCAGGTACGTGGAGATGGTGCAGCGGACCGTCGGCGGGGCCACCCGCGAGTACCTGGTGCTGGAGTACGCCTCCTCGAAACGGGGGCAGCCAGGCGACCGGCTGTTCGTGCCGACCGACCAGCTCGACGAGGTCTCCCGCTACGTCGGTGGCGAGACTCCCGCGCTGAACAAGCTCGGCGGCTCGGACTGGAAGAACACCAAGGCCAAGGCGCGCAAGGCGGTCAAGGAGATCGCCGCGGAACTCGTCCAGCTCTACGCCGCGCGGCAGGCATCCCCCGGCTACGCCTTCGGCGACGACACCCCGTGGCAGGCGGAGCTCGAGGACGCGTTCCCGTACGTCGAGACCAGCGACCAGATGGCCGCCATCGACGAGGTGAAGTCGGACATGCGCAGCGGCGTGCCGATGGACCGCGTGGTCTGCGGCGACGTCGGCTACGGCAAGACCGAGATCGCGGTGCGTGCGGCGTTCAAGGCTGTGCAGGCAGGCAAGCAGGTAGCGGTGCTCGTGCCGACCACGCTGCTCGCCCAGCAGCACCTCACCACGTTCACCGAGCGGATGGGCGCGTTCCCGATCACCATCAGGGGGATGTCGCGGTTCACCGACCCGCCGGAGGCCGAGAAGGTTCTCGCCGGGCTGGCCGCAGGTGAGGTGGACATCGTGATCGGCACGCACCGGCTGCTGCAGACCGGTATCCGGTACAAGGATCTGGGGCTGGTCATCGTCGACGAGGAGCAGCGTTTCGGCGTCGAGCACAAGGAGCACATCAAGTCGCTGCGCACCCACGTGGACGTGCTGACCATGTCGGCAACACCGATCCCGCGCACGCTGGAGATGAGCATGTCCGGGATCAAGGAGATGTCGACGATCCTCACCCCGCCCGAGGACCGGCACCCCGTGCTGACCTACGTGGGCGCCTACGAGGAGAAGCAGGTGGCCGCGGCGATCCATCGCGAGCTGCTGCGGGACGGCCAGGTGTTCTACGTGCACAACCGGGTGTCGACGATCGACAAGGCGGCGCGCCGGATCCGTGAGCTGGTCCCGGAGGCGCGCGTGGTCGTCGCGCACGGGCAGATGAACGAGCACAAGCTCGAGAAGATCATCCAGGGCTTCTGGGAGCGCGAGTACGACGTGCTGGTGTGCACCACCATCGTCGAGTCCGGTTTGGACATCGCGAACGCCAATACGCTGATCGTGGAGCGCGGTGACCAGCTCGGGCTCGCCCAGCTGCACCAGCTCCGTGGCAGGGTGGGGCGCGCGCGGGAACGCGGTTACGCCTACTTCCTGTACCCGCCGGACGCGAACCTGACGCAGACGGCGCACGACCGGCTGGCGACCATCGCGCAGAACACCGAGCTGGGCTCGGGTATGGCCGTGGCCATGAAGGACCTGGAGATCCGGGGCGCGGGCAACATCCTCGGCGCCGAGCAGTCCGGGCACATCGCAGGGGTGGGTTTCGACCTGTACGTGCGGCTGGTCGGCGAGGCCGTGGAGTCGTACAAGAAGGCGCTGGACTCCGGCGGGCAGGAGCCGGACGAGTCAGAGCCCGCCGAGGTGCGGGTCGACCTTCCGGTGGACGCGCACCTGCCGCACGACTACGTGCCCGGGGAGCGGCTGCGGCTGGAGGCCTACCGCAAGATCGCGGCGGCCTCCGATGCCGACGAGCTCAAGGCGGTCGGCGACGAGCTCGTCGACCGGTACGGCAGCTACCCCGCGCCGGTGCGGCGGCTGCTGGCTGTCGCCGCGTTCCGCCAGGAGTGCAGGCAGTCCGGCGTGTCCGAGGTGACGTTGCAGGGCAGCACCGTCCGGTTCAGCCCGATATCGCTGGCCGACTCGCAGGTGGTGCGGCTCAAGCGGCTGTACCCGAAGGCCGTGTACAAGTCGGTGACCTCCACCGTGTCGGTCCCCAGGCCGACAGAGGGGCCCGCCGGTGGCCGGATGGGCGCCCCGCCGCTGCGTGACGAGGAGCTCCTCGAGTGGTGCACCCAGCTGCTGCGCTCGATGACCGGTTCGTGAGCCGCGCCCGCGCGTAACCGCGCGCGAACCTGCCTTGCCACGGGGACACGCCGTGCTCCGATCCGGGACAGTTCGTGCTGGTATGGCGGCTGCTGTCGGGTCGTCCCGCTAGGGTCGGCGCGCATGGAGGACCGGCAGACAACGATCCGCAGCCGCGAGCTCGGCGACGGGTTGCGCAGCGCCATGACGGGGGCCGGGCTCACCGGCCAGGACGCCGCCCGCCTGCTCGGCTGGTCACCGAGCAGGGTCTCCCGCCTGCTCAACGGCAAGCGTGGCGGCAACGAGGTGGACGTGTCGGCGTTCCTCGCCGTCTGCCGCGTGACGGGCAGGGAACGGGACCGGCTGCTACGGCTCTGCCAGGACAAGGGCACCCCTGGCTGGTTGCAGCAGCACGGCTCGCGCCTGCCCAAGCAGCTGCGCACGCTCATCGACCACGAGGACCAGGCGGTGCGCATCCACGACTTCCAGATGGCCCTGGTGCCGGGGCTGCTGCAGACGGGCGCGTACGCGCGGGCGGTGATCACACGTATCGCGAACGTGCCGGGCAGCGAGGTCGAGGACCGCGTAGCCGCGAGGCTGGCCCGCCAGGCGCTGTTCAGCCGTACCCGCCCGGCGCGCTTCACCTTCCTCGTGCACGAGTCGGCGCTGCGCCTGCCGGTGGGCGGAGCCGCGGTGATGTCCGAGCAGCTGCATCACCTGTTGCGTATGTCGGTGCGGCCGTACATCGCGCTGCGGGTGGTGCCGCTGGACCTCGGCGCGCACGCCGGTATCGCCGGTTCCTTCACGCTGATGGAGTTCGCCGAGTTCGAACCCGTTGCCTATGTGGAGAGCGAGACATCCAGCCTGTTCCTGGAGGAGCCGGAGGAGATCGCCGCCTACCGGCGCGTCCTCCGCGCGCTCGCGGACACCGCGCTGGGTGAGGAACAATCGAGGGAGGTGATTGCCACACTGGCAACCGAACTCTATCCGGATGGGGAGAGCCATCATGACGGTCCACGAGCCAGGCAGGCGCGGCTGGCGCACGAGCAGCTACAGCGCGGGTAACGGCGGTTGCGTGGAGGTCGCCGGGCAGGCCACGGATGTGCTGGTTCGCGACTCCAAGAACCCGCGCGGCGGCACCCTGTCGATGCGCACAGCGGCCTGGCGGGCGTTCCTCCGCACACTGCGATGAGATCACCATTCGGGCATAGTCCGTGACGTAGCGCACAGCTGTGCCGTATGAATGGTGATGTGCTGAGGAAACCGCTCGAGACACTCATTGCCCTGCTCGCGGCCGCTGGCGTGGTCGGTGTCGTCGCGCTCGGGGTGTGGTTGGTCCGGGACGGTGTGCAACAGCAGGCGGCCGAGCGGGAGGCGCCTCCGGCGACCGCCGAGCATCCGCCGCCACCGGAACCGGAACCGGAGCCCGAGCCGGAACGCGCTCCCGCGCCGGAGCTGTTCCCGCCCGCGCTGGTGACGAAGATCGACGCGGGCAGCAGCGCTGTCCGGTACCGGGGCCTGGCCTCGGCCGGCGCGATGTACGTCGAGCCGGTCGAGGGCGGGCTGACGCGCATGCTCGCGGTGCACTGGGGGCAGCGCCCCGACGCCCTCGGCCCGGTGCGCAGTGCCCGGGAGACCGACATCGAGCTGCTCGGCCAGTTCGAGGAGCCGGTGCTGGCGTACTCGGGCTCGGCGTCGCAGCTGCGCCCGTCGCTGTACGGGGCCGGGTTCCGCTTGGCGACGCCGGGCAACGCGCCAGGGGGCTTCTACCGGGACAGCTCCCGGCCGAGCCCGCACAACCTGTACGCCCGGCCCAACCGGTTGCCCGGCACCCCTGCCGTCGACGAGCCGTTCGCGACCGGCCCCGCCCCGGACGGTGGCGAGCCGACAGGGAGCTACCGGGTGAGCTACCGGAGCGCGTCGTACGAGTTCGCCTGGTCCGGCGACCGGCAACGGTGGCTCGTCGCGCGCGGCGGGAACCCGATCACCACAGCCGAGTCCGGGCGGCTCGACGCGGGCACCGTCGTGGTGCTGCGCGTGCCGATCGCGGAGGGCCTGGGAATCACCGACTCGACGGGCGCGCTGTCGCCGGTCGCGCGAACGGTCGGCTCGGGCGAGGCCCTGGTGCTGCGCGACGGCCGCAGGTTCGATGCCGAGTGGTCCCGCGCGGCGAGGGACGAGGGTATGGAGCTGACCACAGCGGGCGGCGAGGAGATCCCGTACGCGGAGGACGGCAAACTCTGGGTCCTGCTCGTCCCCCGCTAACCCCGTGTCGGGCCGGTGGGCACCCCGTGTCGGGCCGGTGGGCACCCCGTGTCGGGCCCTGACGCGCGCGGCCCGCCGGCCGGGCGGCGCCGTCGCTATGAGAAGCTACCGCTGTGGGCTGGATCATTCGTCGCTTCGCACCGATCATCGTGCTCGTCTCGTCCGTGCTGCTGCTCGCCGGATGCGGCAACGGCCCGACCAAGGCCTCGTCGGCAGCGATCGTCGGGGACGAGACGATCTCCCTCGAACAGGTGCAGCAGGACGTGAACTGGCTGCTGCACAACATGCCGGAGGCACGCCAGGCCGAGGAACAGGACGGCCTCGGGCAGTTCTCCCGCCACGTGCTGCGGGCCCATATCCATCACGAGCTGCTCGACGTGGCCGCCGAACGTGAAGGGCTCTCCGCCGAGCGGGAAGACGTCGACGAGATCCTCGAATCCTGGGGCGGGGTCGACGAGGCTCCCGCTGCGGTCGGGATCCCTCCGGAGTACATCGAGCGGTTCGCCACCGACATCGTGCTGCTGCAGGAGCTCGGCGAGCGCTATATCGACCGCGTGTCGGTCGATATCGTCGGTGCCGAGGTCACCGGGGATACCCCCGAGGAACCCATGCGCGAGCAGGCGATGGCACTCGGCCGGGAGATCGCGGACGACCCGGGACGGGCGAACGAGATCATCGAGGCGGAAGGGCAACCCGTCATCGACGAGACCTTCAGTCCCGGTGACCTGATCGAGCAAGGGGCGATGGAGCTCGCCACGAGCGCCCTGTTCAGTGCGGAGTCCGGCACGGTCGCCGTGATCCAGCCGAACAGCCAGCAGCCGGTGTGGCTGGTCGCCCTGGTCACCGGGCGCGACGTCGGCGGAGGCGAGGGCGATGCGGACGGCGCCCAGACCCCGCAGGCCGATCCGCAGATGCTCTACAGCCTCGGGCTGCGCATGCTCTCGCCGATCGCCGAGGAACTCGGTGTCGAGGTCAACCCGCGCTACGGGGTCTGGGACCCCGCTGGCGTGGACATCGCCGAGAGTGAGGACCACACGGTCGGTGAGCTGATCCCGGCACGTGACGTCGAGCCATGAACCGTCGAGCAGGCGCCGGTGTCTCCACGGTGAGCGGCCCCGGGGTCGCTCCCGGAACGGCGGTGGTGCTGTGTGCCCCCGCGCTCGGCGAGTCGTTGCCCGCGGGTGCCGTACCGGCGTTGCGCGCCGCGGCTGCCGTGTACGCCGCCCCGGACCTTCCGGAGGGCATCGCGCGCGCCGCGGACGCGCGGCCCGCGCCGGTGGCGGCGCGGCTGTGCGACCGGGCGCGGGCCGAGCCCGTGGTCCTGTTGACGACCGACGCCGCCGACCCGGCCGCGCGGGCGCTCGCCGACGAGGCGGCCGACGTGATCGGCACGGATGTGCCGCCGCTGCTCGAGGCCGTGCACGTGATGGACCGCCTTCGCTCGCCGGGCGGGTGCCCGTGGGACGGCGTCCAGACGCACGAGTCGCTGCGGCAGTACCTCGTTGAGGAGACCTACGAGCTGCTGGAGGCCATCGAGACGGGTGATCGGGAGTCGCTGCGCGAGGAGCTCGGCGATGTCCTGCTGCAGGTGTTGTTCCACGCGCGGCTGGCTGCCGAGCACGAGGTGGATCCGTTCGACATCGATGCTGTCGCCGCCGGGCTGGTGACCAAGCTCGTCGGCAGGCACCCGCATGTGTTCGCCGAGGGCGCCGGGGCCGATTCCGGGCACACGGCGGAGCGGCAGCAGGTGCGCTGGGAGGAGCTCAAGCGGACCGAGAAGGGCAGGGGCTCCGCTGTCGACGGGGTGGCGGTCGGCCAGCCCGCGGTCGCGCTGGCGGCCAAGCTGGCGCAGCGCAGCGCACGGGCCGGTGTTCCGGAGGAGCTGCTGCCGGTGCGGGAGGGTGCCGGTGCCGCGCTGTTCCGTATCGCCGCGCAGGCCAAGCGTGCCGGTGAGGACCCCGAGGATGCGCTGCGCGCGGTGGCCAAACAGTACCTCGCCGATCTGCGCGCCGCGGAGTCGTCCGCGCGGGAGGCGGGCATCGATCCGGCGACGCTGGACGAGGCGGGCTGGCGTCGCTTCTGGCCCACCGTGCCGGGTTGAGCGCGCCGGTAGGTGCGGTGGTCAGTCCCGCAGTACGGCCAGCCGGGCGCTGACCTCACCCAGCGTTTCCTGGTAGTGCGGGAGCGGGTTCATGGCCGATGCCAGCTTCAGGTGCCCGAGCGCCTCGGCGAGCTTGCCGAGCCGCTGCATCGTCTTGCCCAGCGCGAAACGCGCGTAGTCGTCCGAAGGGTCGTGCTCGACGAGGCGGGCGAATGCCTGCTCGGCCTTGTGCAGCTGGGCGGACCGGAAGTAGGCGAGGCCCGCCACCAGCTGCACGCTCGGTTTGTCCGGTTCCGCGGCGAGTACCGGGGCGAGCTCGGCGAGAGCTTCCTGGGGTCGGCGCTGCTCGAGCAAGCTCTCCGCGCGGCGGAACGCGGCGGCGTGGGACTGCCCGTCACCGGTCACGCACGCCTCCGGCGGTTGCTTCCCGTGCGCATCGCCCGGCCCGTCGTGCTGAACCATAGCGCCCTCGACGGTACCCGCGTGTACCGCTTCACACGACGGGTTTGCATCATGGTTGACTCTGGCGGTGTTGGTCCCGGACGGATCACCCGTTGTTCGGGGGTGTATGTCCCGGACGGATCACCCGTCGTCCGGAGGTGCTGGTCCGCGTCGGGTCACCAGGGACGAGGCGGTAGTGTCCCGGTCGGATCACGCGAACTCGGGTTCGCCCGACGTTCCTGCCGTCGGACCACGGCGAACGCGGGCACTGTGCCTGCCTCCGGCGAGGTGCGGCGCAGTGACCGGAACAACCGGCAACGAATCACCGGCGAGATGTGTGGACTGAAGCTATGAGCGAAGCGAGTAACGACGAAGCCGGCTGGAAGGCACCCGGGGATGTGTCCTTCCGCGGGCTGGCGCCGTACCTGTACTACGCCGACGCCGGGGAGGCGCTGGAGTGGCTGACCCGCGTGTTCGGCTTCTCCGAGCGGGTACGCTACGTCGACTCCGCGGGGTTCGTGTTCCAGGCGACGATCGCGGCGGGCGACGTGGAGATCGAGCTGGCCGGGGTCGGAGCCGACTACTGGGAGGCCAAGGGTGTCAGCGGGCCGGTCGGCCAGCTCAACATCGTCTACGTCGACGATGTCGACGCCCAGCACGAGCGGGTGCAGCAGGCGCTGGGAGACATCGAGGTCTCGCGGCCGCAGGATCAGCCGTACGGGGCACGCATCTTCACCATTCAGGACATCGGTGGCAACAGCTGGACCTTCTGGCAGCACACCTCGGATACCGTGGAGCTACCGTCGGGGTGGCAGGAGATCAGGTCGGACTGAACCGGCGCCGGTGCTCCTGCGGTGGCCGCGTGCCTCGCACGGGTGACGTCATACACCCGATAGGCTAAAGGGGCCGAGGGCGCGCGGCCCTGCGGGCGCGAGTACGAACGACATGGTTCCGGACGGTATTGAGGAGTTTGGCGTGGCGGTCATCGAGCAGGTAGGCGCACGGGAGATCCTGGACTCGCGTGGGAACCCCACCGTGGAGGTGGAGGTCGCGCTGGACGACGGATCCCTGTCCCGGGCAGCGGTGCCGTCCGGTGCTTCCACCGGGGAGTACGAGGCGGTCGAACTGCGCGACGGGGACGCCGCACGCTACGGCGGCAAGGGCGTCGAGCGTGCCGTGGCCGGGGTGATCGGTGAGATCAACGATGAGCTGGCCGGCGTCGAGGCCGTGGACCAGCGCGTCGTCGACCAGAAGCTCGTCGACCTGGACGGGACGCCGGACAAGTCGCGGCTCGGAGCCAACGCCATCCTTGGTGCCTCGCTTGCTGTGGCGCGAGCGGCGGCATCCTCCGCCGAGCTGGAGCTGTTCCGCTACCTCGGCGGGCCCAACGCGCACGTGCTGCCGGTGCCGATGATGAACATCCTCAACGGCGGTGCGCACGCCGACACCGGCGTGGACATCCAGGAGTTCATGATCGCCCCGATCGGGGCCGACTCCTTCCGTGACGCGCTGCGCTGGGGTGCCGAGGTGTACCAGGCGCTGAAGTCGGTTCTCAAGGGTCGCGGCCTGAGCACGGGTCTCGGCGACGAGGGCGGGTTCGCCCCGAGCCTGTCGAGCAACCGCGAGGCTCTCGACCTGATCATGCAGGCCATCGAGAAGGCGGGCTACGCGCCGGGCCGGGACGTGGCGCTGGCGCTGGACGTCGCGGCCACCGAGTTCTTCTCCGACGGCCGGTACACGTTCGAGGGCACCGCCCGCTCCGCGGCAGAGCTCACCACGTACTACGCCGAGCTGCTCGAGGCCTACCCGCTGGTGTCGATCGAGGACCCGCTGTCCGAGGACGACTGGGACGGCTGGACCGAGCTGACGGGCAAGCTCGGTGGCAGGGTCCAGCTCGTGGGCGACGACCTGTTCGTCACCAACCCGGAGCGGCTCGAGGAAGGCATCAACCGTGGGGCAGGCAACGCGCTGCTGGTGAAGGTCAACCAGATCGGGACACTGTCGGAGACCATGGACGCGGTCACGCTGGCGGGCTCGTACGGGTACAAGAGCATGATCAGCCACCGCTCCGGGGAGACGGAGGACACCACGATCGCCGATCTCTCGGTGGCCACGGGTGCCGGGCAGATCAAGACGGGCGCGCCCGCGCGCAGCGAGCGGGTCGCCAAGTACAACCAGCTGCTGCGCATCGAGGAGAACCTCGGCGACGCCGCCCGGTACGCGGGTGACATCGCCTTCCCCCGGTTCGGCCACGAGGGGTGACCGGCGGTGCCCGGCGAGAGTAGGCCGCGCCGGACCGGCAGGACGCGCCGCCCGGTGCGCGTCCGCCGGGGCGGGGCCGCCCGGGTCGCCGGGGCGATGCGCTCTATCGGGCTGTCCACCACGCGGCGCGCCGCTGTGGTGGCGATCGTGCTGTGCACCCTGGCGTTCACGCTCGCCGTGCCGCTGCGCACCTACCTCGCCCAGCAGGCGGAGGTCTCCCAGGAGGAGGAGCGTCAGCGCCGGCTGGAGGCCGAGATCGAGCGGCTGGAGGAGCGCAAGGCCGAGCTGGAGGATCCCGTTCAGGTGGAGGCCGAGGCGCGGGCGCGGCTGCGGTACGTGATGCCGGGCGAGACCCCGTACATCGTCCAGCTGCCCGAGGACTCCGCCGACGTCGGCGACGGGGACGGTGGCGAGGACGGTGCCTCGGGCGGGGCCTGGTACGAGCGCGTGTGGGCAGGCGTCACGGAGTGAGGTACGACCGTCACGCGGGTGGTCGACCGGTCGCGCCCCGCAGCGGGCCGATAGGCTGATCGCTGTGCATGGACGGGACAGCGCCGGACTCGAGCCGGTGACCGAGGACGACCGGGCGGTGGTCGCCGAGCAGCTGGGCAGGCCGCCGCGCGCGTTGCGGGCCGTCGCGGCGCGCTGCCCGAGCGGCCATCCGGCCGTGGTGCAGACCAACCCGAGGCTGGAGAACGGCACGCCGTTTCCCACGCTGTACTACCTGACGTGCCCCCGGCTGGGCTCCCTGGTCGGCTCGCTCGAGGCATCGGGGGTGATGCGCGAGATGACCGAGCGCCTCGCGCACGACACCGACCTGGCCGAGCGGTACCGGCGTGCGCACGAGTCGTACCTCGCCGCGCGCGACGCGATCGAGCCCCTCGGCCACGAGGTGACGGCGGGCGGCATGCCGGACAGGGTGAAGTGCCTGCACGTCCATCTGGCGCATACGTTGGCGGTCGGGTCCGGGGTCAACCCGATCGGGGACGAGACGCTCGACCTGCTCGGCGGAAGCTGGCCGCAGGGGGAGTGCGCGGGGTAGCGCCACGCGGGCGGATACGCTGAACGGCATGACGAGGGTTGCCGCGATCGACTGTGGGACGAACTCCATCCGCTTCCTGGCCGCCGAGCTGATGCCCAACCACGACAACACGGTGACGCTGCGGGACCTGCATCGTGAGATGCGGGTCGTGCGGCTGGGGCAGGACGTGGACGCCACCGGAAGGCTCGCGCCGGACGCGCTGGAGCGCACGCGGGCGGCGCTGGCGGACTACACCCACGCCGCCCGGCGCAAGGGCGCCGAGCGCGTGCGGATGGTGGCGACCTCGGCGACGAGGGACGCCAGCAACACCGCCGAGTTCTTCGACATGACCGAGCGGATCCTCGGGGTGCGGGCCGAGGTCATCACCGGCGAGGCCGAGGCTCAGCTGTCCTTCGCGGGAGCGGTGGCCGAACTCGACCCGGACGACGGGCCGTTCCTGGTCGTCGACGTCGGGGGTGGCTCCACCGAGCTGGTGCTCGGGGACTGGGACGGCAGGACGGCGCACGTGCGGGCGTCGTGCTCGGTGGACATCGGGTGCGTGCGCATCACCGAGCGGGCGCTGCCGTCGGACCCGCCGACCGCCGAGGAGGTCGCCGAGGCGCGGAAGCTGACCGCGGAGGTGCTCGCGGAGGCCTTCGACGCGGTCGACGTGTCCGCCGCGCGTACCTGGATCGGCGTCGCGGGGACCGTGACCACGATGTCCGCGATCGCGCAGGAGCTGCCCGAGTACGACTCCGAACGCACGCACCTCTCGGTGCTCGGTCCCGCGGAGATCGAGCGCACGACGAGCTGGCTGCTGTCCGCCGACCACGAGGAGCGCGCAGCCAACCCGGTGATCCATCCGGGCCGGGTGGACGTCATGGGCGGCGGTGCACTGATCGTGCAGGTACTCGCCGAGCAGCTCGCCGCCCGCGGTGGGCCGGACACCCTCGTCGTCAGCGAGCACGACATCCTCGACGGCATCGCCCTGTCCCTCGCCGACTAACCCAGCAGGGGTGGAGCCCAATGTCACGTTCGGCTCCTTCTATGGAACCGAGGTCACCTTGGGCTCCTTCCGGCGCGTGCCGGGGATCGGCTCAATACGGTCATGCGGTGACAGTCGGGACCAATCGGGACTGCTCGGTCAGCGGATGAAGCTTCGCTGGAAGAAGTCGTCGTCGTCCTCGTCGTCCTGCTCCGCATCGCGCGACCGGTCGCCGGCGTCGGCAGCGCCGGCATCCGCCTGCTCGGTGAGGTCCCCGTCGGTGTTCAGCAGTGCCTCTCGCTCGGCAGGATCCATGTTCTCCAGCGTGGACAGACACTCGTGGAAGAACTCGGAGTAAGCGGTACTGTGCAGGAACTCGCTCGGTCGCCTGCGGCCGTCGACGACTTCCTCGGCGATCTCCCGGACCTCCGGCCTTCCGGAGCGGGTCAGCTCGCCGAACGCGTCGTTGACGCGCTGACGTAGTGCATCGATCTTCATCGCGTCGAACCCACCGTTACTGCCTCTCGTACTTCTCGAGGACCATGGGAAGGCCGTCCTCGGTCAGGATCTCGAGATTGTCCGCCCGGTCCTCGCCCGTGGGGCCGCTGAGCCGATCCAGCGGCACGAACTCGATCTCGATGAATTTTGTGTTCTGCGCCGCGGCGAGGGCTTCCGTCTCCGTCGTCACCCCGATGACTTCGTCGATGGCCTCGCCCAGGTCGTCGACGAGCTTCTTCACACCCTTGGTGATGGCACTGAACATGCCGATGCCGGTGGCGGCATCGGCGACGATGCCCATGGAGGGTTCCAGCGCGTGGTACGCGTCGATCGCGATCTGCGCGGCTTCCTCGTAGTGGCCCGCGAGCTCGCGCAACGGCTCAGCGGTACCTTGCTGCAGCTGGTTGGCGATGTCGTAGATCGCGACGTTGCATGCGGCGTACGCGTTGCCTGTCCATGATTCCTCGAGCTGGTCGACGTGCCGCCGCAGGTTGGTCGCGACACCGTCGATGCAGTCGGCGAGGTTCTCCAGCGCCATGCTGTACTCGGTGAACTTGTCCCAGTCGCCCGCGAGCTTGACACCGAGCCAGTCGAACGGGTCGGAGAACCCGCACATCGTGATGATCGAGCGGATCACGTAGGTGACGCTGAAGTACTCCAGCACGCTGCCGGGCTCGGGGCGGGAGTACACGCTGTCGCTGCCGGCTTCCACGTCCTTCAGGCTCTCCGCGGGCTCGGTCTCGCGGACATAGCCCGTCGCGGTCGTTCCCGTGTCCGGACTGTAGTCGTTGGCTTCCCGGCGATCGTCCATCATGCTGGACTCGGCACCGAACTCGTCCTCAAGCGCACGGAGTCGAGAACGGACGGATTCCTCCTCGCTCCGGTACACGAAGAAGACCTCGCCCATGAACCCGGACAGCGTGGAGGTCAGGTACTCGCGGATGTGGTCGAGCTGGCTCTCGACCGCGCCCGAAGCCGCGCTGTGGCCGGACCGGAACGAGTTGATGATGCCGGTACCCGCGATCCCGAAGTCCGCGTGCTGCGCGATGTAGCTCTTCCCCTCGGCCACGTCCTCGCCGAGCTCGTCCAGCGTGGTGCGGAATCCGATCGCCGAGTCGATGTCGAACTCGAACGACAACGCCCGTACCTCCTTGCCCGGTCAGCGCTGCTCGCACACCGCGCGTGGCGCGGCATGCCGTGGTGATCCACGCCAACGGTAGCCAGCACCGGCCGCCGCCCGCAGGCGTTCGCGCAGAAACCTCGTATCGAGTTCCTACTCGATGCCTTCCGGGGTGGCGCCCCCGACCGGCACACCGGGTGCGGTGATCCGCTCGATCTCGGCGAGGTCCGCGTCGCTGAGCCGCACATCCACCCCGGCGATACTGGCCTCGATCGTGCCTGGCCTGCGCGCGCCCACGATGGCCACGTGCACGCCAGGCTGGGCGAGGGTCCACGCGATCGCCAGCTGGCTGACCGAGGCGTTCTTCGACGCGGCGAAGGAAGCCAGCTCGTCGACCACCTCCAGATTGCGGCGCAGGCTCTCGCCCCGGAACGCGCTCGCGTGCGAACGCCAGTCCCCAGGGGCGAACGTGCTCTGCCTGCTGAGCGTCCCGGTGAGCAGCCCGCTGCCGAGCACGCTGTAGGCGAGCACCCCGATGTCGTGCTCGCGCGCGTACGCGAGCGAGTCCTGCTCGACCGAGCGCCGCAGCAGGTGGTACGGCGGCTGCAAGGTCTCGACGGGACGTACCGCGTCGAACTCGGCGAGCTGGGCCGCGGTGTAGTTCGACACGCCGACGTGGCGGATCTTGCCCTCGTCGACCAGCTCCTGCAGGGCGTTCGCGGTCTCCTCGGCCGGGGTGGCCGAGTCGGGCCAGTGGACCTGGTACAGGTCGATGTAGTCGACGTCCAGATGGCGCAGGCTCTCCTCGACACCGTGCCGCAGCCACGACCTGCTGGCGTCGCGTGGCCGGTCGGTACCGGGATTGATGCCGCCCTTCGTCGCGATCACGATGCTGTCCCGGTCCCGTTTGAGCTCGCTGCCGAGGGCCCGGGACAGCAGCTGCTCGGCCGTGCCGAACCCGTAGGCCTGCGCGGTGTCGAAGAAGTTGACGCCGAGATCGTGAGCGCGGCGGATCGCGGCGATCGCCGACTCCGAGTCGAAGTCTCCCCAGTCCCCGCCGACCTGCCAGGTGCCGAAGGCGATACGGGACACGTCCAGACCACTTCTGCCCAACCTCGTCATCTGCATACCCCCAGCACAGCACTCCTGTGTGGCGCACGCACCCCGGAGGGGGATCGAGTTCGTCACAGCGGCGGTATGTGCGCCGCCTACCTGTTCGAGCTGCCCCGCACGAACTCCTTCAAGTCCTCGGACTGCCGCAGCCGGGACGGCTCGTGCACGTACATCATGTGGCCCGCCGGGTAGTAGGCACGCGAGATGTTGTCCAGCAGCTCGTCCGGCACAGCGAGGTGGGCCAGCGCGTGCTCGGCCGCGTAGTACGGCGTGGCCCCGTCGTAGTAGCCGAACGCCACGTGCAGCTTCAGGTGTGGATTCGCACGCATCGCCGCCGACAGCTTGTCCGACACGGTGACATGGGAGTTCTCGAACTCGGAGTAGGACCAGGAGGAGTTCACCCCGAAGCTCAGGATCTCGTACGGCAGGTCGTTCTCGTAGTTCAGCTCGGCGCGTACGTAGTGGTTCAGCGCAGCGGCGTAGGGGCCGTAGATCGCCGAGAACGACGGGTCGCTGGACATCCGCTCCAGCCCGTAGTCCGCCTCGGAGCCGGTGAACCGCGAGTCCAGCCTGCCGACGACGAGCCTGCGATGGCGCAACAGCTCGGTGAAGAAGCGGAGGTGCTCGACACGCAGGTTCACGCGCTCGGTGTAGTCCGCGGACAGCCCGGTCAGCCGGGCGAGCCGGGCCGCGATGTCGGCGCGCTGGTCGGTGGTCAGTCGCGAGCCCCGCGCCAGCGCCCACAGGTAGTCGCCGGAGGCGAACTCCTCGGCCTCGGCGAGCAGCTCGGTGAGCTCGCGATCCGGGTGGAGGCCGTGGTAGTGGGCGATCGCGGCGTAGGTGGGCACGTAGAGCGCGTAGGCGAGGTCGTTGCCCTCGGTGAAGAACTGGGTGCCGAAGTCGACGACCGAGGACAGCAGCATCAACCCGTTGAGATACATGCCGTACTTGGTCTGCAGGTGCTCGGCCAACCCGGCGGCGCGCACGGTCCCGTACGACTCGCCTGCGAGGAACTTCGGGGACAGCCAGCGCCCGTTGCGGGTCACCCAGAGGCGGATGATCTCGCCGACGGAGGTGATGTCGGCGGTGAAGCCGTGGTACTCCTTCGGCTTCTTGCCCTGCGCGGCGCGCGAGTACCCGGTGGATACCGGGTCGATGAACACGAGATCACTGTGCTCGAGAAGCGACTCGGCGTTGTCGGTCAGCCCGTAGGGCGGCGGTTCCGGCGCGCCGACGTCGCCGGAGACCGCACGGCGCGGCCCGAGAACGCCCAGGTGCAGCCAGACGCTGGACGAGCCGGGGCCGCCGTTGAAGGCGAACGTGACCGGACGGTGCTCCGGATCGGCGCCGTCCAGTGTGTAGGCGGTGAGGAACACCTCGGCCTTGGGGATGTGCCCGTCGAAGGTCTCGTCGGTGACCTGTTCCTCGCGGAGCACCATGCGCCCGGTCTGCGCGGTGTAGTGCAGGGTGCTTTCCCGAGTCGTCAAGGTGTGCTGCGTGGTGACCAGGTCGTCGGTGGGAGCCGGAGGGGTGCCGTTGCGGTCGTCCCGTGCCGCGCCGTCGCCGGGGGTCTTCCCGGCTTCGTCCGAGGATGTCGATGTCATGCGGCCGACCATAGCGGTTGGGGGACGAGCCGAAGGACTCCTCGGGTACCACATATGCACCGAAGAGGTCCCTCGGCTCGCCCCAGCCGTGGTGTCGGCGGTGCGCCACAATGGCAGGCGTGTCCCACCGTCGCGCGCAGGAGCCCGCCGAGGCGACCACCGTCGCCGGGCTCGACGAGGCCGTCACCGGCTGCCGTGCGTGTGACCGGCTGGTGGCCTGGCGGGAGCAGGTAGCGCGGGACAAGCGTGCCGCCTTCGTCGACCAGGAGTACTGGGGCCGACCGGTGCCCGGGTTCGGTCCCGCCGACGCGGCGCTGGTCATCGTCGGGTTGGCGCCCGCGGCCCACGGGGCCAACCGGACGGGCCGGATGTTCACCGGCGATCGTTCGGGCGACGTGCTCTACGCGGCGCTGCACGAGGTGGGCCTCGCCTCGCAGGCACTGTCGACGCATCCGGGCGACGGGCTCGTGCTGTACGGCACCCGGATCACCGCCCCGGTGCACTGCGCCCCGCCGGACAACAAGCCGACCCCCGCCGAGCGGGACACCTGCCAGCCGTGGCTGGAACGCGAGCTGGCGTTGCTCGCGCCGAACCTGCGTGCGGTCGTGGCCCTGGGCGGCTTCGGGTGGCAGTCGGTGATGCGGGTACTCGCCGCTACCGGTTGGCAGGTGCCGAAACCGCGACCGCGCTTCGGACACGGTGCGCACGCGGTCGTCACGCCCCGTGATGGCCATGCTCACCCCCGTGCGGGTGAGGTGCGGGTGTTCGGCAGCTTCCACGTGTCGCAACAGAACACCTTCACCGGCAGGCTCACCCCCGCGATGTTGCGTGATGTGCTCAGCGATGCGGCACGTGCCGCGAGCTTGCGGTGAGGTGGCGTTCTAGCTCACAGAGGGGTGGGCTGGGGTCGTGTCACAGTGCGCGAAGTGTAACGATGAATTCATGAGCGCACGAAAGTCGGAGCCGACCCGCATCCTGATCCTTGGCGGCGGGTACGTCGGCCTGTACACCGCTTTGGGTCTACAGCGCAAGCTTCGCGCCAATGAGGCTTCCGTCACCATCGTCGACCCCCAGCCGCACATGACGTACCAACCGTTCCTGCCGGAGGCGGCTGCTGGTGCGATCGAGCCTCGGCACGTGGTCGTTCCACTGCGGCGCTCGTTGAAGCGTTGCCATGTGCTCACGGCCCGTGTCAACTCCATCGAGCACGAGAACAAGTCGGTGACCGTGGAAGGCGCGGACGGGCATGTCCAGGAACTGTCCTACGACGTGCTCGTGATCGCGCTCGGCTCCGTGGCCCGGCTGCTTCCGGTTCCGGGGCTGGCCGAGCAGGGCATCGCGTTCAAGACCATCGGTGAGGCGATCTACCTGCGCAACCATGTGCTCTCCCGGATGGACCAGGCCTCCAGCACGCTGGATCCCCAGCTGCGCAAGCGGTTGCTGACCTTCACCGTGATCGGTGGCGGGTTCGCCGGGATCGAGGCGCTTGCCGAGCTGGAGGACATGTCCAAGTTCGCCTGCCGCTACTACTCCAACATCAGCCCGGACGACATCCGCTGGGTTCTCGTCGAGGGCGCCGGGCGGATCCTGCCGGAGGTGCGGGAGAGCCTCGGTGTCTACACGGTCGAGCAGCTGGAGAAGCGCGGGATCGAGGTGTACCTGTCGACGCTGGTGAAGTCCATGGAAGAGGGCCACGTCGTGCTGGACGACGGCACCGAGTTCGACAGTGACACGATCATCTGGACCGCCGGTGTCAAGGCCAACCCCGTGATCGCCTCCTCCGACCTGCCGCTGCACAAGTCCGGTCGTGTGCAGGCCACCGCGGCGCTGCAGGTCGCGGGCACGCCGGGGGTCTGGGCGGCAGGTGACTGCGCCGCGGTGCCTGACCTGTCCAAGACGGAGGAGGACCCCACCGCCATCTGCCCGCCGAACGCCCAGCACGCCGTGCGCCAGGCGCACCAGCTGACCAAGAACGTCCTTCGTACGCTCCGGGGCAACCAGCCGAAGGATTACTCGCACTCCAACGCGGGCTCGGTCGCCAGCCTCGGGCTGCACAAGGGTGTCGCCGACGTCTACAACATCAAGGCCAAGGGCTTCAAGGCGTGGAGCATGCACCGCATCTATCACGTGAGCCGGATGCCGACGTTCAACAAGAAGGCCCGCATCACCGTGGACTGGCTGCTCGGTGGCCTGTTCCGCCGCGAGGTGGTCTCGATGGGCCAGATCAACGACCCGAAGGCCGACTTCGCGCGGGTGTCCCAGCAGAGCTGAGGCCCCCGTTCCCGCCGGCGGGACACTGATCCCGCCGGCGCGGGCCCCGGCGTATCGCTCCTGCCGGAGGCGAATAAGCTCGTGAGTGCCCCCGTGGCCCAATTGGCAGAGGCGGTCGACTTAAAATCGATTCAGTGCCGGTTCGAGTCCGGTCGGGGGCACCGCACGTAGCGTGATATCACTCACAGCGGGGGTCTCCTGGCGCCACCCGTCGCCAGTCGAGGTCACCTCACCTGGTGCCCGTGGCCGTGACGGCGCGGACCCGCCGCCGCGTGACCGCTGGTGAACTCGGTGCCCGCCGCGTAGGCTTGGGCGCTCCGAGCACGGTAGACGCAATCCTCGGTAGCATCCGGCGAACTCGAACGGGTTACCGTTTCGCCGGTCTGGTGGGTGTCGGCAGCCGTGGGTTGCGCTGCGATCCTCGACAAGTTGGGGCTGGTGATGAGGTGTCCGCGCCTGGCTCGGCCGTGCAGCGATCGCCTGGTGGCTCCCTGCCCGCGGAGGTGAACGCGTACGTCGGCAGGGACGTCGAGCTACGCGAGCTCACGACCTTGATGGCGAGCTCTTCCCTGGTGACACTGACCGGTCCGGGCGGGGTCGGCAAGTCCCGCCTGGCGCTGCGGGCGGCGGCAACGGTGCGGACGACCTTTCCCGATGGTGTGTTTTTCGTCGGGCTCGCCGAGCTCCGGGAGCCGGACCTGCTCGTCAACACGGTCGCCGACCGGCTCGGTCTCGGAGACCGTTCGACGTTGCCCGCGCTCGACCTCGTGGTGGACGCTCTCCGCACCAAGCGCCTGCTGCTGGTGCTGGACAACTGCGAGCACCTGGTGGACGCGTGCGCGCACCTGGTCGGCAACGTGATCGGAGCGTGCCCAGGCGTGGTCGTGCTGGCGACCAGCCGCCAGTCCCTCGGTGCTCCCGGCGAGCGAGTCCTCCCGGTTCCACCGTTGCATGTCCCCGAACCGGACGAGCCGGTGGCGCGGCTGGAACGGTCCGAAGCGGTGACGCTGTTCGTGGACCGGGCGCGCGCCGTGGTGCCGTCGTTCGCGCTCACCGAGGACAACGCGGAGGACGTGGCGAGGTTGTGTCGCCGCCTCGACGGGCTCCCGCTGGCGATCGAGCTCGCCGCCGTACGGGTGCGGGCGCTGTCGGTACGCAGGCTCGCGGACAGGCTGAACGAGCAGCTCATGTCGTTGACCAGCGGGAACCGCAGCGGACCTGGTCGCCATGAGACATTGCGCGCGCTGATGGACTGGAGCTACGAACTCTGCACCGAGTCGGAACGGCTGGTGTGGGCGCGCGCGTCGGTGTTCTCCGCCAGCTTCGACCTGGATGCGGCGGAAGTCGTGTGCGCGGGTGAGGGCGTCGACACCGGTTCGGTCGTGAATGTGATCGACGGCCTGCTGGACAAATCCGTGCTGCTCCGCGAGGAGCAGCACGGCGAGGTCCGGTACCGCATGCTCGAGACGATGCGGCAGTACGGGGAGGATCGGCTCCGTGCCGCGGGCGAGCTGGAGACCGTGCGGCGCCGCCACCGTGCCTTCTACGTCGAGCTGACCTCGGCGTTCGAACGCGAATGGATCGGCCCGGACCAGGCGGCGTGGCTCGGGCGGCTCCGGCGCGAGCACGCCGACCTCCGTGTCGCCCTGGACTTCTGCGCGAGCGATCCTGACGAGGCCGCCGTCGGGATGCGCATGATCTTCGCCTGCAAGGAGTACTGGCTGGGCAGGGGGCTCAACACGGAAGGCAGAGTCCAGCTCAGCAGGCTGCTCGACGTCGCACCCGCCGACAGTCCCGGCCGGGCAAGGGCGCTGTCGTACTACGGGTTCCTCGCCCTGGTGCAGGGTGATGTCCAGGCGTTCGAGAGTGCGGCGCGGCAGGCGTCCGAGCTCGCCGACGCGACCGACGACGACAACGCCCGCGCCTACGTGCACAACGTGCGTGCCTACGCCGCATTGATCGGTAACGACATGCCGAAAGCCAGGGAGCTGTTCCGCCGTTCGGCCGGCATGTTCCGTACCCAGGGGGAGCTGGGCGCCGAACTGTGGGCCACCTTCAACTACGGCCTCGCGCTGAGCCTGGACGAGGATCTGGACGGTGGCCGCCGGGTGCTCCGTGACTGCGTCGCGGCTTTCACCGCTCGTGGCGAGTGTTTCTGGCGATCGTGGGCACTGTGGTCGCGGGCGGCCGCGGAGTATCTGTGCGGGGACATCCAGCAGGCCGTCGGGGCCTGCCTTGAGGTGCTGCGGTTGCAGCAGCGCATCGACGACCGTGTCGTCATCGCGTTCTCGCTGACGGTCATGGCAGGCTGCGCGGCGCACAGCGGGCAGCCCAGCAGGGCCGCCAGGTTGTTCGGCGCGGCCATGGCGGTATGGCAATCGCTCGGCGCCTCTCCCAACCACTACGCCGCGTTCGTCGAGCCGCTGCACACCGACACCGAACTGGTGACGGGCGAGCTCGGCCAGGAGGAGGCGATCAGGGAGTTCGCGGACGGGTACGCGCTGCCGGTGGACGAGGCGGTGGCCTACGCGCTCGGCGAGGATCCGGTCGCACCCCGGCAGCCCGACGAACCGCTGACGCGGCGGGAGGCGCAGATCGCCGAACTGGTCGCGCAGGGCCTGACGAACCGGGGGATCGCGGATCGGCTGGTGATCGCGCAACGCACCGCCGAGACGCACATCAACCACATACTCACCAAGCTCGGGTTCAGCAACCGGGCCCAGATCGCGGCGTGGATCACCAGGAACCGGCGCTGATCGGCGATCGCACGTCGCCCGTCACCGGGCGGGGCCGAAGGCCGGGAACAAGAATCTCGCTGCCGCTGTTAACACCCGTGCCCTCCGCGACGACGTGGAGTGTGGCAAGTCCATGCGAAGAAAGCGAGGTGACGATCATGCGTGTCCTGATCAGTAAGTTCTCGAGGTTTGTCAGTGATCTCAACCGGGCGCATGATGTCGCCCGTGGATTCGCTCCGTACCAGGGAGAGCGCCGGGCGAAGTAAGCCCTGCGGTCCGGACGGGGCGCGGGACCTCGGGTCCCGCGCCCCGTTTCGCGTGCGGCCCCCGTTCCTCGCGACCGCGGTCGATCGCCTCCGACTGTCCGAAGCGGCCAGTGCGGTTAGAGTCGCGGTATGAACCCTACGGCGACCGAGCTGGCCGCCCGCGTGCGCGCGGGCGAGAGCGACCCTGTCCGGATACTCGAGGACACGCTTGCGCGGATCGGCAGCGCGGACGGCGAGCTCGGCTCGTTCCGCGCCGTGCGTGCGGAGTCGGCGATGTCCGAGGCCGCGGCGGTGCGGGACAGCGCCGGCCGAGGTGACCTTCCGCTGGCCGGAGTTCCGGTGGCGGTCAAGGACGTCGTGGCCGTCGACGGACGGTCCGCGCTGTGGGGTTCGGATGCCGCGCCGTCCGGTGTCGCGACGGAGGAGCATGTCATCGTGGCCCGGTTGCGCGCGGCAGGCGCGGTGATCGTCGGCGTGACACGGGTGCCGGAGCTGTGCATCTGGCCGATGAGCGATGATCCCGGCGGCGTGGCGCGCAATCCGTGGAACGCCACCTACACCGCTGGCGGCTCGTCGGGTGGTAGCGCGGCGGCCGTCGGAGCGGGATTGGTGCCGCTCGCCCATGGAACGGACGGTCTCGGGTCTGTGCGCCTGCCCGCGGCGGTGTGCGGCCTGGTGGGTATCAAGCCGGGCGCGGGGGTCATCGCCGAGGAGGAAGCATCCTCCTGGTTCGGTATGTCCACGCACGGTTCGTTGGCCACCACGGTGGCCGATGCGGCGGTGATGCTGTCGGTGCTCGCCGACCGCCCGGACCTCGCTGAGGTGCACGAGCCCGTCTCGCCACTGCGCATCGCGACGTCGACCAGACCACCGCTCGGCATGCCGGTCGCGCGCGCGTTGCGGGCCCCGGTGGCCACCGCGGCACGGCTGCTCGCCGACGACGGCCATGTCCTCTCCCGGACCGGCCCCCGCTACGGCCTGAACACTCCTGGCGGGTTGCTGGCCCGCTGGTTCGCGGGTCCCGTGCGGACGGCGACGGGTTGGGATCACGCTGCGCTGCAGCGGCGGACGCGGCGCCACCTTGCCACCGGGCGTGCGATCCTCCGTGCCGGCCTTGTCCGGGAGCGCACGGCACAGCGATGGCGGGATCGTGCACTGGAGTTCTTCGAGCACCACGACGTGCTGATCACCCCCACCTATGCCGCGCCACCCCCACGGGCCCGGCAGTGGCATCGAGCCTCGTGGCTGCGTAACGCGCTGCCCGCGCTGCGCTTCGCGCCGTTCACCGGGCCGTGGAATCTGGCGGGCTTCCCCGCGATGACGGTACCCATGGCGACCACCAGGCGAGGCGTGCCGCTCGGCGTTCAGCTCGTCGCCCGGCCGGGTGACGAGACGCGGTTGATCGGGCTGGCCGCGGCGCTGGAACGGATGAACGGGTGGCAGCGCACGACGATCGGCGTCACCTGAACCGACCCCGTGCGAGTGCCCCGAGGTCCGGGGGCTCGCTACTGAGCGGATGCCCCCTCGTCGCCGCTTCGCGCGCTCACGGTGGTCTGCCGGGGCGGGGTCTGCTGCTTCGGCGTGCGCTTGGGCAGCGCGTCGTCCGTGCCGCCATCGGCGTCCTGCCCGGCGGCGGGCTGCTCGTGCCCGTCGGGTGCGCTCGCCGACTCGGCCCGCGCGGAACCGCCCTCGGTTGCGGAGACGCCGAGGGCCTCGTCGTCGTCCTCGGCACGCGGTACAGGTAGCTGCTCCTCGTCGAGCGGTTCGATCGCGGCCTCGCTGTCGGCCAGGATCTGGTCGGCTCCGGCGAGCTTGTCGCTGGCATGGTTGCGGAGCGCGGCCAGCCGCTCGAGGACCGAGTTGGCCTCGGCGATCCTGCGGTCCGCCTCGGCCTGGGCGTCCGCGATCCGCTTCCTGGCTTCCTCGGCGGCGTCGGACAGCCTGCGCTCGGCCTGGTTCTTGCTCGCCGTCTGCTGGTCGGCGATGTACTTCTCCAGCGCGCTGCGCTGCGCCGCCATCGACGCGTCGAACTCCTGCTCGATGGACCGGCGCTTGCGCTCCTCCTCGGCGTCGAGCTGCTCCCTGCGGCGCACCGCGTCCGTGGTGAGCTTCTGGACCTCCACGCGGGTTTCCTCGAGCGCGGCGCGGTGCTGGGCGTGCAGCTGCTGCGCCTGCGAGTCCAGCTCCTTGAGCAGCGAGCGGTAGCGCTCTCGCAGGTCGATCGATGCCTGCGCGGTCTCCTTCCACCGCTCCTCGGCCGCGGTCTGGGCGCGCGTGGTGATCTCCTCGGCCTGGAGGTATGCCAGATGCCCGACCCGCTGCATACGCTCGTCGAGATCCTCCAGGTTCTCCGGAGGCACCAGCAACTCCTCGACCCGCGCCTGGAGCTGGCCGTTCTCGGAGCGCAACGAGTCCAGCTGCTCGGTCAGCGAGCTCACCTGTGCTCGCGCGGAGTCGCGGTCCTCGATGAGGCGTTCCAGGGTGGTCTCCAGGTTCGCGATGTACTCGCGGACCTGGCTGCGGTCGAACCCGTTCCACACATGGTCGAATTCGCGCTGTAGAGGCGTCACGGCGTCGTCTCGCTTCGGGCTGGGCGAAGTCATGCTTCGACGTTACCTGCGTACGGAGTGTTGTGGTCGGAGGTGTGGGGTATCGGCCCCCTGTGCGGCACAACGTCCCGCACAGCTACCGCCCGTTGCGCGCGCCGGAGACTCACTCACCAGTGGAAGCCCCTGGTGAGCTTCACCAGAGCCGCGGCGGCACGGCCGAGTTGCTGCTCGCCTCGGCCGATCTTGAGCTTACCCTCACCCCCTGCGGCGACGGAATCCGGGAAGACCCGGAATGCCTGATATGCGAGAGCGTCGGCGAGCCCGGGGGCCAGCGTGTAGGCCGTGCTGATGAGCTGGCCACTGGGGCTGCCGATGTGCTTCGGGCGATCCTTGAGGGCGTCGACGACCATCGAAGCGGCCTGCTCCGGCGACTTGGTGGGGAAGGCGTCGTAGATCTTGGTCGGCCGGATCATCGGCGTACGCACCAGCGGCATGTGCACGGTGGTGAACGTGACCCCGTCGCCGTGCATCTCCACAGCCGCGATCTTGCTGAAGTAGTCCAGCGCGGCCTTCGACGCGACATAGGCCGAGAAGCGCGGCGCGATGCCCTGCACACCGATCGACGAGATGTTGACGATGTGGCCGAACTTGCGCTCGGTCATGTGCGGGAGCAGTGCGAGGATCATCCGGACCGCGCCGAAGTAGTTGATCGCGATCGCACGCTCGTAGTCGTGCATCCGGTCGTAGGACAGCCGGATGGCCCGCCGGATCGACCGCCCCGCGTTGTTCACGAGCATGTCGACCCTGCCGTGGTCGGCCAGCATCGCGTCCACCGTCTTGCCGACCGAGTCGCCGTCCGTGAGGTCGCACGGGTAGATGGAGGCCTGCCCGCCTGCCTGGACGATCTCGCTGCGCACCTCCTCGAGCTCGTGCTGCCTGCGGGCGACAAGCAGCGGGTACCCGCCCTCGGCAGCCACCCGGAGTGCGGTGGCGCGGCCGATCCCCGAGGAGGCTCCGGTGATCACCACCCTGCGGCCGTCGAGCTCGCCACGGGGGCCGTGCTTGCGCGCGCGGTACGGATCGAGGTGCTCGGCCCAGTACGACCACAGCAGGCTCGCGTACTCGGACAGGCGTGGCACCTCGATGCCGTCGGGGGCGAGCTGCTTGCGCGTCTCGGCGGAGGCGAACACCGACGGGAACGCCATGTTGTCCAGCAGGACGGGCGGCAGCCCGACCCGTTCGAGAACGGCGTCCCTCGCGATCGTCACTCCGGGGATGTAGTCGGAGACCTTCGCCAGCTGGATGATCCCCTTGCTCACGGTGTCACCGAGCTCGGCGGTGATCGTCGGTGCGCCCGCCGCCCGCGCGAAGGCGTTGTAGATCGAGGTCACCGGCTGGGGCTCCGGGTTGACCAGGTGGAAGGTGCGCTGGTTCAGCCCGTCCCTGCGGGCGAGCGCGTGCAGGGCTTTGGCGACGTAGTCGACGGGGACGATGTTGGTGTCGCCGATGTCCGGAGCGATGGCCGGAAGGCTGGGCAGCGCGCTGAGTCGTGCGATTGCGGGGAACAGGTAGTACGGGCCGTCGATCTTGTCCATCTCGCCGGTTCGCGAGTTACCGACGACGACCGCGGGCCGGTACACCCGCCACGGCACCGTCGACTGGGTGCGCACCAGGCGCTCGGACTCGAACTTCGTCCGGTGGTACGGCGTGGGCAGGTGCTGGCCCACGTCGAACATCTCCTCGGTGAACGTCCCCTTGTAGTCCCCGGCAACGGCGACCGAGGACACGTGGTGCAAGCAGCCGGCTTCGATGTCGGTGCACAGGTCGATGACGTTGGCCGTACCGTCGACGTTGGACCGTACGTTGCTTTCCTCGTCGGCCGTGAGGTCGTAGAGCGCGGCGAGGTGCACGACGTTGTCGACGTTGCCGCGCAGCTCGGTCCGCGTCTGCTCGGTCATGCCGAGCAGCTCCGTCGACACGTCACCGGTGACCGGCGTGAGCTTCTCGTGGTTCGGCCAGCGTGCGCTGAACCTGTTCAGCTTGGCTTCCGAGCCCGCGCGCACGGTGACCCACACCCGTTCGGTGTCGGAATCGGCGAGGAGAAGTTCGAGGTAGTGCCGCCCGATCAGGCCGGTCGCGCCCGTCACCAGGTACGTGGTCATGAGACGTCCTCCTCTACCAGCGTCGCCGGCTGCCGCGTGGCCTCGCTACCGTCCGCGGGGTAGCGAGGTGATGACATTCTGCTTCATCGGTAACAACGAGACCAGCGCAACCGCCGGTACGGTGGCCTGGGTTACGTGGTCCGGTAGCACCGCGTCCGGCGAATCGTCGCGAGAGTTGAACGGGATGGGCGTGTGGTAGCTCCCGTATGGGTAGGGTGAACGGTATACGACTGAGGGAACCGGCCACGTCAAGCGGCCGTTGTACCTGTAGTAGGTGCTAGATCACGACATGTGCGAGCAGATCCAGGAGGATCCAGGTGCGTACCAGTAGTAACCCCGCGTTCCGCAACCTGCCGGGCGGCGGCGCGGCCAGCGGGCCATACGGATTCGGTCAGACGCAGGGTGGAGTGCCTGGCCAGGGCGCGCCGCGTACGGCTGCAGGCGAGGGCGAACGGCCCATCACCGTCGACGACGTCGTCATGAAGACCGGTGCGTGCCTCGGGACCGTACTCGGCGTGGGCACGGTGACAGCCATCTGGGCGCAGACCCAGGTGGCTGCGGGCACGATGGGTGGTGTCGGCGGGGCGACCCTCGGCGGCCTGCTGGTCGCGATCGTGCTCGGCGCGATCATCATCTTCAAGCAGACCCCGAATCCGGCGCTCGTCCTGGGATTCTCCGCGGCGATGGGCGTGTGCCTCGGAGCCATCACGGGCCTGTACACGGCCATGTTCGGTAACCAGATCGCGCTCAACGCGATCGTCGGTACCGCAGGGGTCTTCGCCGTGATGCTCGTCGTCTACCGGACAGGGGCCGTCAAGGTCACGCCCAAGTTCACTAAGTGGATCACCGGGGCCATCGGTGGTGTCTTCGTCCTGATGCTCGCCAACCTGGTGCTCGGCTTCTTCGGTATCAACATGGGGCTGCGCGACGGCGGCCCGCTGGCGATCATCTTCAGCCTCGTGGTGATCGGTATCGCGGCCTTCAGCTTCCTGCTCGACTTCGACATGGCGGACAACATGATCCGCGAGGCCGTGCCGGCCAAGTGGGCGTGGTATGTGGCCTTCGGGCTGACCGTGACGCTGGCGTGGCTCTACCTCGAGATCCTGCGCCTGCTGTCCTACTTCCAGGAGTAGGTGCGAGCTCGCTTCCCCTGGGGCACCTGCCTGAACACAGGCGCGACGACCCTCCGCGTGACGACGAAAGGGGCGTCCGGTCGACCGACCGGACGCCCCTTTCGCGTGGGCCGGGGTCAGCTGAGCCGTTCGAGGACCATCGCCATGCCCTGACCACCCCCGACGCACATCGTCTCCAGCCCGAACTGCTTGTCGTGGTGCTGCAGCGAGTTGACCAGTGTCGAGGTGATCCGCGCCCCGGTCATGCCGAAGGGGTGGCCGACGGCGATCGCGCCACCGTTGACGTTGAGCCGTTCGATGTCGATTCCGAGGTCGCGGTACGACGGGATCACCTGCGCGGCGAACGCCTCGTTGATCTCCACAAGGTCGATGTCGTCGATGGACATGCCCGCGCGCGAGAGCGCCTGCCGCGAGGCTCCGACCGGGCCGTACCCCATGATCTCCGGGGACAGTGCCGTCACCCCGGTCGAGACCACCCGCGCCAGCGGGGTGATGCCCAGCTCGGCGGCCTTCGTGTCGGACATGACCACGACCGCTGCCGCGCCGTCGTTGAGCGGGCAGGCGTTCGCGGCAGTCACGCGGCCGTCCGGGCGGAACACCGGCTTCAGCCCCGATACGCCCTCCACGGTGACACCCGCCCGCGGCCCGTCATCTGCCTCGACGACGCTGCCGTCCGGAAGGGTGACCGGGGTGATGTCCTTTGCCCAGAACCCGTCGGCGATGGCCTTCTCCGCGAGGTTCTGGGAACGCACGCCGAACTCGTCCATCTCCTCCCGCGAGATGCCCTTCACCCGGGCGAGGTTCTCCGCCGTCTGGCCCATGGCGATGTAGATATCGGGAAGCCGGCCGTCGTCCCGGGGGTCCTGCCACGAGTCGGCGCCGTGCTCGGCGACGTGCGCCGTCCGCGCTTGCGCCTCGGCGAACAGCGGGTTCTGCGTGTCGGGAAGGGAGTCCGAGCTGCCCTTGGCGAACCGGGACACCGCTTCGACGCCCGCGGAGATGAACACGTCGCCTTCACCCGCCCTGATTGCGTGCATCGCCATCCGGGTGGTCTGCAAGCTCGACGAGCAGTACCGGGTGATGGTCGTTCCCGGCAGGTGGTCGTATCCGAGCTCGGTGGCGACGACCCGGCCCATGTTGAAGCCGGACTCGCCGCCGGGCAGCCCGCAACCGAGCATCAGGTCGTCGATGGCCGCGGGATCGAGCTGCGGCACCTTGTCCAGCGCGGCTCGCACCATCTGGGTGGTCAGGTCGTCCGGTCGCATGTCCACCAACGAGCCCTTGCCGGCTCGGCCGATGGGTGAGCGGGCGGTCGACACGATCACGGCTTCGGGCATGGGAAGGCTCCTTCGTACCGGGGCTTGTTCATCTGTCGGGCTGTACACGGCGCGGTGCTCACCGGGCGGCACCCGGTACCTGCTTCGCACACGCTTGCGCGGTCGGACCAGCGCTCGAGGTATACCAGCGGGTGAGCCCGTCCGTCGACATGTGCGTAGCCGGGTGAACGGCACCGTGGGTGTCTGGAACGTTGTCGACTACGCGACCGACACTATGCCGTGTCGAACCTTCCCGGCCAGTCCGACGTTCGCGGGCCCGTCCGGCAGCGGGGCCGGTGCGCGACGCCTGCCGGCTGCCCCGCGCACCGTCCCGGACCACTTCTCGCCGCGGGGTGGCGCCGCAACGTTCGCCCGCCGGTGAGGCCCGACCGGAACGAACGGGCAGCGGCGGTTGACCTGCGCCTGCGATCAACGTGCCGAAGCGGCTCACGGAGCTGCCGGTGCGAGATGCGCGGGATAGGGTGGAGCCCAGCGGGGAACGACCGCGACTGGGATACGAGCGCGCAACATGCGCAAGATTGGGAATAGCGCGATGGAATACGCCGAGCACGTCATGGATCTGGTTGGCAACACCCCACTGGTCAAGTTGAACGCACTGTCGTCAACGCTCGCCGATGGCAACGGGCCCACCGTGCTCGCCAAGGTGGAGTACTTCAATCCCGGGGGTAGCGTCAAAGACCGTATCGCGGTACGCATGATCGACGCCGCGGAGCGGTCCGGTGAGCTCAAGCCCGGCGGCACGATCGTCGAGCCGACCTCCGGCAACACCGGGGTAGGTCTGGCTATGGTGGCTCAACGCAGGGGTTACCGCTGCGTGTTCGTCTGTCCGGACAAGGTCAGCCAGGACAAGCAGGACGTACTCAAGGCATACGGCGCCGAGGTCGTGGTGTGCCCGACCGCGGTCCCGCCGGACCACGCCGACTCCTACTACCAGGTGTCCGACCGGCTGGTCAACGAGATCGACGGCGCGTGGAAGCCCAACCAGTACGCCAACCACGCCAACCCGGCCAGCCACTACGAGACGACCGGGCCGGAGCTGTGGCAGCAGACCGATGGCGAGATCACGCATTTCGTCGCCGGTGTGGGTACCGGCGGCACCATCTCCGGAACGGGCCGGTACCTCAAGGAGGTCTCCGACGGGGCGGTTCGTGTCGTCGGGGCGGACCCGGAAGGGTCGGTCTACTCCGGCGGAACCGGGCGCCCCTATCTGGTGGAAGGGGTAGGAGAGGACTTCTGGCCGGAGACCTACGACGCCTCGGTCGCCGACGAGATCATCGCGATCTCGGACGCGGACTCGTTCCAGATGACCCGGAGGCTGGCCGCGGAGGAAGGGCTGCTCGTCGGTGGTTCGTGCGGTATGGCGGTCGCCGCATCGCTCGCGCTGGCCGAACGGTTGGCAGCGGCCGGGCAGAACGACGCCGTGATCGTGGCGTTGCTCCCGGACGGCGGGCGTAGCTACCTGACCAAGGTCTTCAACGACGGCTGGATGTCGTCCTACGGCTTCCTCCCGGCGGACGAGACCGACGCCACGGTCACGGACGTGCTGCGACGCAAGGACGGGTCGCTACCCGAGCTCGTGCACACGCACCCGAACGAGACCGTTGCGGAGGCCGTCACGATCCTGCGGGAATTCGGGGTGAGCCAGATGCCTGTGGTCAACGCCGAACCGCCGATCATGGCCGCAGAGGTGGTCGGTGCCGTCAACGAGCGTGAGCTGCTCGATTCGCTGTTCGCCGGCAAGGCGGCCCTGGCTGACCGGCTCGACAAGCACATGTCGGCCCCGCTGCCGGCGATCGGCGGTAGCTCCTCGATCAGTAACGCGATGACGGTGCTCGCCTCGGCCGATGCCGCGCTTGTGCTGATCGGTGGTAAGCCGGCCGGGGTGGTCACCAGGCAGGACATACTCGGCTTCATGGCCAGTGGCTGACGGCTGCACGCGTGCCGGGGCCGGGTGGGGTTTGTCCGGCGCATCGCCGGGTTGTCCGATAGCGTGTGTGACCGATGAGCGCTGTTCACTCCTCGAGCGGCACGGTCGCCGCGGTCTCGGCGAGCGGAGCGCACCGCGCGGTCCAGGCTGAGGCAGCGAGCTCGGTCGTGCCCACGTACGCTCCATCGCGGATGGCCCGTTCGCCGGACGAGACAGTGTTGAAGAGATCGTGTTTCCGCCAAGGGGGTTGAAAACCTAGATGAACGCTCCCCAACCACCGGATCAGTCGCCGGAGGGGAACGAGCAGCCGCAAGGCCAGCCCAACGAGTTCCCACCGAGTGATCCGCAGGCACAACCGGACACCCCGTTCGGCAGCGCACCGGAACCCACTCAGGTCGTCCAGCCCGGGTCGGCCCCGCAGGCGGGCTACCCGGGCGGCGGTGATCAGTTTGACGGCCCCGAACAGACACAGATGGTGCAGCCGCCCCAGCCACCGCAGGACAGCCCCGGGTCGGCCTCCACTCAGCTGGTGCCGCCGGACATGCAACCACCGCCCGCGATCCCGTACACCCCGCCGCCGAGCGCTGCGGACAACCCCGCTGCCATGGGCCAGCAGCAGGGTGGTTTCGGGCAGCAGCCCGGTGGGTTCGATCCGTATCAGGGCCAGCAGCAGGGTGGTTTCGGGCAGCAGCCCGGTGGGTTCGATCCGTATCAGGGCCAGCAGCAGGGAGGTTTCGGGCAGCAGCCCGGTGGCCAGTACGCCCCGCCATTCGGAGGGCAGCCCCAGCAGAGCTTCGGCTTTCCGGGCCAGCCGGGCGGCTTCGGCGGAGCACCCCCGCAGCCCGGCTACGGCCGCTCGGGCGGTGCCGGTATGTCGATCGGCGGCCTCATCGCGGGAGGTGCGGTCGCGGTACTCGGCGTGGTCATCCTGATCTTGACCTTCGTCGAGATGGCCGACATGGGCGACTACTCCAGCGCTCACGAACGGCTCGACCTCAGCGAGTTCGGCCTGGCCTCCCCGGGGCTGCTGTGGTTCTACCTCGTCATGATGATGATCGGTGCGCTTGCCGCGATCGTGGGTGGTGTACTCATCGCGCTGGCAGGCAAGCTCGGCGCGGCGATGAAACGGATCGCCCCGATCGCCACGACCGCAGGCGGGGCACTGGTACTGCTGTTCGTCATTCTGCTGTGGATCGGCCTGACCCCGTCCAGCGATGTGGACGTCGAAGGGGGCGTCCCCGGAACGATCGTCACGTCGCTCGCCCTGAGCGTGCTCGTGCTCGCGGTCGGGGTTCTCGGCATGATCCCGGCCACCGCGCACCTGTTCGGGCTCGGCAACGGCGGTCCGGGAGGTCCTCCCGGAGGCGCCGGCTTCGCCCATCCCGGGCAGCAGCCCGGTGGGTTCGGTCAGTACCCGGGCCCGTACGGTCAGCCGCAGCAGCAGGGTCCGTATGGCCAGTTCCCGCCGCAGGGTCCGCCCAGTGGTGGGTTCGGTCAGCCGCAGCAGCAGGGTCCGTATGGCCAGTTCCCGCCGCAGGGTCCGCCCAGTGGTGGGTTCGGTCAGCCGCAGCAGCAGGGTCCGTATGGCCAGTTCCCGCCGCAGGGTCCACCGAGTGGTGGGTTCGGTCAGCCGCAGCAGCAGGATCCGTACGGCCAGCAGGGGCAGGGTCCGCCACCCGGTTGCGGGCCGCCACAGCAGTAGGCAGGCGGTACACCCGAACCCTTCAGGGGTTGTCCCTGCCCCTCGGGCCCGCTCCGGCTCGAAGGGCAGGGACACGTGTATGTGCGAACAGAGGTCCACCGGGGAACCTGCCGCTAGGGTGTACGTGTCCGGTCAATGGGGGTCGAGGCCGCGCGGAGGGCGTGCCGGGGAATGTCCGGGCTTCCGCCCGGCATCCGGCGCCGCACCGATGAGCGCGGTTCGTGAGAAGGAGCGAGGATGAGCTACCCGCAGTACCCGGCGCAGGGTGGGTACCCGGCGATGCCTGCCTATCCGGGCTACACCGACGCGGAACCGCCCGCGAGCGGCGGCACCGCGATCACCGCAGGGGTACTGGCGTGTCTCGGTGGGGTGTTCGCCGCCTGGGGCGCTGTGCAGGCTTTCATGCTCAGCGCGATGTCCGTCGAGATGTTCGACGCGGAACTCACGGCTGGCGAGCGGGCACGGGTGGAGTCCGCGATCCCGGGCTGGACGCAGGCCGCCGGCTTCATCGGCGGGTCGGTTCAGCTCGTGATCGTCGGGTTGCTGATCGGCGGTGCCGTGCTGCTGTTCATGAAGAAGGCCGCGGGCCGCTGGATGGTCGCTTCCGGGTGCGTGCTCGTCATCCTGTCCTCGATCGTCTCCTTCATCCTCACGTGGGTCGTGCTCGACTCGATGGTCGAGGAGTTCGCAGGCCAGGGCTCGTCGACAGGGGCGCCTGCCCAGGAGGCCGAGTCCGTGCTCGGCGCCGCCATGGTCGTCGGTGGGGTTGCCATGTTCTTCGTGCTGTTGCCGGCGATCGTCACGCTGATCCTGGCGCTGGTCCGCCCGACCCGGCGATGGTGCGAGCAGGGTACGAAGCCGGTGACCGCGAACATGCCACCGTACGGTGCTCCGCCGCCCTATCCCGGGTACCCGCCCCAGCAGCCGATGACGCCGGATCCCTACTCCCAGCGGCCGGAATGACGCGGTCCAGGCCGGGCAGCGGAACCGGGCCGGCCGTGAGACGCGGTACCTCGTCCGTGCGGCTGGTGACGTCGTAGGCTGGCGGCATGGTTCACGACGACTCCCACTACGGCTTCGAGACGCGTGCGATCCACGCGGGCCAGCACCCCGACCCACGTACCGGCGCCGTGATCGCGCCGATCTACCAGACCTCCACCTATGCGCAGGACGGTGTCGGTGGTACCCGTGAGGGTGACTACGAGTACTCCCGGACCGCCAACCCCACCCGCAGCGCCTCCGAGGAGGCGATCGCGGCGCTCGAACGGGCCCGGCACGGTCTGGCGTTCGCGTCCGGGATGGCCGCCTCTGACGCGGTGATCCGCGCCGCGCTCCGGCCAGGAGATCATCTGGTGCTGGGCAACGATGCCTATGGTGGCACGTTCCGGCTCATCGACAAGGTTCTGACCGGCTGGGGCGTGCGGTACAGCGTCGCCGACCTCACCTCGGCCGACGAGGTGCGCGCCGCGCTGCGACCGGAGACCAAGCTCGTCTGGTGCGAGTCTCCGAGCAACCCGTTGCTGGGGATCCCGGATCTGGCCGCGCTGGCCGAGCTCGCGCACGACGGTGGGGCTCGCCTGGTCGTGGACAACACCTTCGCCACCCCGTACCTGCAGCAACCCCTGGATCTCGGTGCCGACGTCGTCGTGCACTCCACCACGAAGTACCTGGGCGGCCACTCCGACGTGGTCGGCGGGTCCGTGGTCACCAACTCCGATGAGCTGCGTGAGCAGCTGTTCTTCCTGCGCAACTGCTCGGGTGCCGTTCCGGGGCCGTTCGACAGCTGGTTGACGATGCGCGGCATGAAGACGCTGGCGGTGCGGATGGAGCGGCACTGCGACAACGCCGAGCGGATCGCCGCGGAACTGGTGGATCATCCGCGGGTCTCGCAGGTCTACTACCCGGGCCTGCCGGAGCACCCCGGACACGAACGCGCGGCCAAGCAGATGCTGCGGTTCGGCGGGATGGTGTCGTTCACGCTCGACGGGGGCGAGCCACACGCGCTGGAGACGGCCGCCCGGACCCAGCTCTTCACGCTCGCCGAGTCGTTGGGCGGCATCGAGTCGCTGATCGAGCATCCGGGCCAGATGACGCACGCGAGCGTCGCCGGGTCGTTGCTCCAGGTGCCGTCGAACCTGCTGCGGCTGTCGGTCGGTATCGAGAACGGTGATGACCTGGTGGCCGACCTGCGCGCGGCACTGGAGTAGGGGCGGAACCGGCGGCCACACGGAGGCCGCGGCGTTGGCCGCGTGGCCGGCTGCCGGGCTCGCGAGCAGGCGTTCCCGAGCGTGCCGGGGTCAGTCGCCCAGCTCCGCGCCCGGCACGGCGCCTGCCTCCTGCTGGGGACGCGGCGCCTCGGGGACCTGCGCGGGGTCGACGCAACCACGGATCAGCTCGACGTGGCTGTCCGAGCGGACGTACATCCCGGGGTCGTCGCAGGTGGCGTGCTGCACGGTGAAGAAGGCGGCACCGGTGAGAGCGACCGCCGAACCGACGGCGCCGAACAGGGCGGTCGCCTCGCGAAGTCTCCCGTGCCCCAGTGCCATGTCGCAGCTCCTGAACGTACGTGTTACGTGCGCCACCCAGCGTACCTGGGCGTGCTGGGCGATGTGACTGGCGTGTCCCGTAGCGCGGTCCGGGTGGCATGATCAGGCGTTATGAGCCTAGTCACGATCGACCATATCGACACCGCGCGCGACACCCTCGCGGACGTGGTGCGATACACCCCCATGGAGCACGCGATGGACCTCGCGCGCCTGCATGGCGGGGATGTGCACCTGAAGTGCGAGAACCTGCAACGAACCGGTTCGTTCAAGATCCGCGGTGCCTACACGCGGATTCACAACCTCAGTCTGGAGCAGCGCGCGCACGGCGTCGTCGCGGCCAGTGCCGGTAACCACGCCCAGGGTGTGGCGCTGGCGGCATCGCTGCTCGGCATTCGTTCGACGGTGTTCATGCCGGAGCGTGCCCCGCTGCCGAAGCTTGCCGCGACCCGCGACTACGGCGCCGACGTGCACCTGCACGGTGGCCAACTCGAGGAGACGTTACAGCGGGCCACCGAGTTCTCCGAGCGGACAGGGGCGGTGTTCATCCATCCCTTCGACCATCCCGACATCATCGCCGGGCAGGGCACGGTCGGGCTGGAGGTATTGGAGCAGGTGCCGGACGTGGCGACCGTGCTGGTCGCGACCGGCGGGGGCGGCCTCGTCTCCGGGATCGGCGCGGCACTGCGCGAACGCAAACCGGACGCCAGGGTCGTCGCCGTGCAGGCTGCGAACGCGGCGGCGTTCCCACCGTCGTTGCGGGCGGGTCAGCCGGTCTCGCTGGCCAGCACGAACACGGTCGCCGACGGGATCGCGGTGGGGACGCCTGGCCCCGTGGGCCTGTCCCACGTGGATTCGCTGGTGGACGAGGTCGTCACCGTCAGCGAGGAGTCGCTCTCGCGCGCCGTCCTGCTGTGCCTGGAGCGCCGCAAGCTCGTCGTCGAACCCGCGGGTGCGGCGGCGGTGGCGGCCCTGCTCGAACACGAGCATCGTTTCCAACCGCCGATCGTAGCCGTGCTTTCCGGGGGAAACGTCGACCCACTGCTGCTGCTGCGCATCATCCGGCACGGCATGATCGCCGGTGGCCGGTACCTCTCGTTGCGCCTGCGGGTACGCGACAGGCCGGGTTCGCTTGGTGTGCTGCTGACGCGCGTGGGTGAGCTCGGGGCCAACGTGCTCGACGTGGAACATTCGCGTACCGCGGGAGCGCTCGAGCTCGAGGAGGTCGAGGTGTCGCTCAACCTGGAGACCAGGGGCCCCGAACACTGCGCCGAGGTGGCGGCCGAGCTGCAGCGCGCCGGCTACACCATCATGTCCTGAGTAGCGGGGCGGCGGGGCACGCACCACGCTGTGCCTGTTCCCGCCGCCCCGCCCGGCTGCCGGACGGCTGTGCCGGGTGCGATGGCTCAGAGGTTGCCGCGACGCTGCTGCTCCCGCTCGATGGCCTCGAACAGCGCCTTGAAGTTGCCCTTGCCGAAACCGAGCGAACCGTGCCGCTCGATCAGCTCGAAGAACACGGTGGGGCGGTCCCCGATGGGCTTGGTGAACAGCTGGAGCAGGTAGCCGTCCTCGTCCCTGTCGACGAGGATGCCGTGCTCCTGCAGCGTCTCGATCGGTACGCGCACCTCGCCGATGCGGGCGCGGAGCTCGGGGTCGTCGTAGTAGGAGTCCGGGACGTTGAGGAACTCGACCCCCGCCTTGCGCATGTGCCGGACGGTGCTGATGATGTCGTTGGTCGCCAGCGCGATGTGCTGGCAGCCGGGACCCCCGTAGTAGTCGAGGTACTCGTCGATCTGGGAACGCTTCTTCGCCACAGCCGGCTCGTTGAGCGGGAACTTCACCCGGTGGTTGCCGTTGGCGACCACCTTGCTCATCAGCGCGGAGTACTCGGTGGCGATGTCGTCACCGACGAACTCGGCCATGTTCACGAAGCCCATGACCCGGCGGTAGAAGTCCACCCAGTGGTCCATGTTGCCCAGCTCGACGTTGCCGACGCAGTGATCGACCGCCTGGAAGAGCCTGCGCGGGGCCCCCTCGGCGCGCTCCATCGTGCTGTGCCGCTCGACGTAACCCGGCAGGTACGGCCCGGCGTAGCGGGACCGGTCGACGAGCGTGTGCCGGGTCTCGCCGTAGGTGGCGATGGCGCCGGTACGGACGGTGCCGTGCTCGTCCTGTTCGTCGTGTGGCTCGTCGAGCACCGTCGCTCCCATGGCGCGTGCGTGCTCGACGCACCTGTCGACGTCGGCGACCTCCAGCGCCAGGTCGACCACCCCGTCGCCGTGCCTGCGATGGTGGTCGAGCAGCGGGGATGACGGCTGCACGCCGCCCTTGACGACGAACCGGGCCGAGCCCGAGGTCAGCACGAAGGCCTTGTGATCGGAGTTGCCGGTCTCCGGGCCGGAGTAGGCGACCAGCGTCATCCCGAACGCCGCCTGGTAGAACCACGCGGCCTGGGTGGCGTTGCCCACGACGAACACCACGGCATCCATCGCGCGCACCGGGAACGGGTCGGTGGTCTCGTCGTGGTCGACCAGGCCGACGAGCTGGCGCAACTGGTCATAGCTGACGTCGTCCATCTGCTCGCCGGATCCAACCGTGTGTGTCATCTCGAACTCCTCGTGGACGCGCGGTGTGGTGGTTCCACAGCGGGAGGGCGGTACGCGTGGTGTGTCGTACTCGAGTCCACCGCGGTCGTCGCCGGGATCGCCGGTCACCCCGCAGGCCGGCCGCGCGTACCACCCTCCCCGTGTGGGATACACCCCAGCATCCACCTATGAGGCAAGATGTGCAAAAGACTCATTTTGAACTAGGCAAAATGTGCAATCATAGTCCGATAGCGTCGATCATATTGAGCAACGTGTATAGGGAGATGTCGTGGACGGGTCATCGCTGGACGCGCTGGACGCGCGGCTCCTGCTGCTGCTGGCCGACGAGCCCCGGCTCGGCGTGCTCGAGTGCGCGCGCCGCCTGGGGGTAGCGCGCGGCACCGTGCAGGCACGGCTGGACCGGCTCAGCGCGCAGCACGTGGTGCGCGGGTTTCCTCCGGATATCGAGCCGGGCTCGCTCGGCTACGCGCTCACCGCGTTCGCCGTTCTCGAGATCGCCCAGGGGCAACGCGAGTACGTCTCGGACGCGCTCGCGGCGATCGACGAGGTGTGCGAGGTGCATGCCACGACCGGGCAGGGCGACCTGTTCGTGCGGATGGTCGCGCGATCCAACGACGACCTGCAACGGGTGATCGACACGGTTGTCGACGTCGCAGGGGTACGGCGGACATCGACCTCCATCGCGCTGTCCACCCCGGTACCGCCGAGGATCCGGCCGCTGCTCGAACGCATCGCCCGGCGTTGAGTCCCGCGCGGGCCCGGACAGGCACACGCGTGCCGGCGTCGCGAGCGTTGCCTGCTCCGCCCGCGACGCCGGCAGCGGGTAGTGCTCAGCCGGCCCGGCTCAGCGCGTGTACGGGACCGCCTTGATCAACGTGACCTTCTCCGTGCTGCCGTTCGGCAGCTCGTACTCCCGCTCTTCGCCTTCCGTGGCGCCGAGTAAGGCCTTGCCCAGTGGGGACTCGGGCGAGTACACCTCGTAGTCGTCCTGGCCACCCTCTTCGCGCGTGGCGAGCAGGAACTGCTCTTCCTCGTCCTCGCCTGCGTAACGGATGGTGAGGACCATGCCCGGTTCCGCGCGACCGTCGCTCTTCGGGGCTTCTCCGACCTTGGCGTTGCGGAGCAGCTCCTGGAGGTACCTGATGCGCGCCTCCTGCTGACCCTGCTCCTCGCGCGCGGCGTGGTAACCGCCGTTCTCCCTGAGGTCGCCCTCTTCGCGACTCTCGTTGATTTTCGCGGCGATGACCGGGCGATTATCGATCAGCTCATCGAGTTCGCGCTTGAGCCTGTCGTAGGCATCCTGCGTCAACCAGGTCACCTTGGCGTCGCTCACGGTCACCATCTCCTCGGTACGTCTACCAACGCGGGTGTCGCGCCGGCTGTGCCGCTGCCTCCCAACGACACATATAACGAAAGACACGGCCCGTCGTGGACCGTGCCGATAGACGAGAATATCACGATGAGCCCGATGACGCCCGTGAGTAACGGTCCCCCGCATACGTGAATCCCAGCTCAGGTGGGTTCCGCGCAGCGCAGTTCCAGGACGCGGCGCCAGGACGCAAGCCAGGACGCAAGCCAGGACGCGGGTCGAGCCGCCGTGCCGTGTCGGCGTCCCGCCGTGTCGCGGTGCGCAGGGCCGGGTCCGGGCTCAGCCGGTGGTTCCGCCGTCGGAGGGGGCCAGGTACTCCGGGACGTCGTACGAGCACGCGAACGTGTCCGCCGTGACCGGCGGTCGGGCACTCCGGACGACGGCGCTGAGTACGGTATCCCCGTCCGACGGGGCGACGTAGACCTCCTTGCGCCCGCTCTCCGAGCCTGCCGAGTCCCGAACGCGCACGATGCAGACCGCTGGACGTTCGGGTTCGTCCCTTCTCACCCGGATCGTGATCTCCATGGCGTCGTCGGACCGCACGTCGAATCCGATCCGTTCGGCCGAGATCGGGGCGGACCCGAGGTTGGTGTACCCCACGAACGCGACCGCGCTGGCGACCACGACCGCCGTTCCGGTGAACAGCCATCGCCGCCACCGGCGGCTACCGGCCGACCGGGTCGGCCCGTAGCGGCCCTCGGGCAGCCCCTCGGGCGGGGTCGAACCGGCATGGCCCACAACCAACCCTCCTGAACGCTATTGTCATGGATTCGAGGACAATAGGTTCAGTATCCGCGTATGCGGTGCGCCGGGCACACAGGGTTGGTCGCGGGAACTCGGACGAAGGGGTCGCGGAGCATGGACGAGAGCACCGGGGAGCGTCAGGCTGGCGGGCTGCGCATGATGGCGGTGCACGCTCATCCGGACGACGAATCGAGCAAGGGCGCTGCGACCATGGCTCGATACGTGGCCGATGGGCACGAGGTACGGGTCGTGACCTGCACCGGAGGTGAGGCCGGCAGTGTGCTGAACAAGGCGATGGACCGGCCCGAGGTCAACGCCAACCTCACCGAGGTGCGCCGAGAGGAGATGGCCACCGCGGCGAAGGTCCTCGGGGTCAGCCACAGCTGGCTCGGTTTCCTCGACTCGGGCCTGCCGGAGGGCGAGCCGCTGCCGCCGTTGCCGGAGGGGTGTTTCGCGCTGGTCCCCCTCGAGGAGTCGACGGAGGCGCTGGTCCGCGAGATTCGCGAGTTCCGGCCGCACGTGCTGGTGACCTATGACGAGAACGGCGGCTACCCGCATCCGGACCACATCCGGTGCCACGAGATCTCGGTCGCGGCGTTCGACGCGGCAGGCGACCCGAGCCGGTTCCCGGATGCCGGTGAGCCATGGCAGCCGCTCAAGCTCTACTACTCGCACGGCTTCTCCCGCGCCAAGATCAGCACGTTCCACGAGGCCCTGCTCGCGCGCGGGCTGGAGTCGCCGTACGGGGAGTGGCTCGGCAAGTGGGACCCGGACAAGGCCGACGTGATGGAGCGGGTAACCACGCGGGTGCACTGCGCCGACTACTTCCACGTGCGGGACGAGGCGCTGAAGGCGCACGCCACGCAGATCGACCCGAACAGCCGGTGGTTCGCCGTGCCCCTCGACATGCAGCGCGAGGTATGGCCCACTGAGGAGTACGAGCTGGTCCGCAGCCTGGTGGACAGCACGCTGCCCGAGGACGACCTGTTCGCGGGGATAGAGGAATGAGCCGGGAACATGCCCACGACAGTGACTAGCCTGACGGTGCCTGCGGCACACGCCGCCGCGATCGTGCTCGCTCAGCAACCCGGTCAGGGTGACAACGGCGGGCAGGGTGAGGACTTCGGCAAGTCGTCACCGCTCGGCCTGCTCGTGCTGCTGCTGTTCTTCATCGCCGTCGCGCTGCTCGTGCGCTCGATGACCAGGCATCTCGGCCGCGTCCCCACGAGCTTCGACGGTGACGGCACCGACGCTGCCGGGGACGGCGAGGGCGCCGCGCGGGACGGCGGATCGGCCGACGCCGCTGGTGTCGACGGTGCCGGTGGCGCCGCGCCGGACTCTGCCGGGCCTCGGGTCGAGCACGGTGATCGTGCCGGGCCCGACGGTGCGCCCGGGCCGGCATCGGGGCGGTAACGTCCGACGGCCTGCGCGGGGTCTGTCACGCTGGAGGCATGACCAATCGCCTCAACGCGGCAACGAGCCCGTACCTGCTGCAACACGCGGACAACCCCGTCGAATGGTGGCCGTGGTGCCAGGAGGCGCTCGACGAGGCCCAACGCAGGGACGTGCCGATCCTGCTGTCCATCGGGTACTCGGCGTGCCACTGGTGCCACGTGATGGCACACGAGTCGTTCGAGGACCCCGCCACGGCCGCGATCATGAACGAGAACTTCGTCAACATCAAGGTGGACCGCGAGGAACGCCCGGACATCGACGCGATCTACATGACCGCGACCCAGGCGATGACCGGCCAGGGCGGGTGGCCGATGACCTGCTTCCTCACCCCGGAAGGCGAGCCGTTCCACTGCGGGACCTACTACCCGGCGCAGCCGAAGATGGGCATGCCGTCGTTCACCCAGTTGATGCAGGCCGTGGTGGAGGCCTGGCGGGATCGTCAGGCCGAGCTGCGGGAGGCGGGTGGCAAGGTGGTCGAGCACCTAGCCGAGCAGACCAAGCCACTGACCGAGCAGTCCGTGACGGCCGAGACGGTGGATGCCGCGGTGCGAACGTTGCACGAGCAGTTCGACGAGTCCGCCGGCGGGTTCGGCTCGGCCCCGAAGTTCCCGCCGTCGATGGTGCTCGAGTTCCTGTTGCGGCACCACGAGCGCACCGGCTCGGAGACGGCCATGCGGATGGTCACCTCCTGTGCCGAGGCCATGGCGCGTGGCGGCATCTACGACCAGCTGGGCGGCGGTTTCGCGCGCTACTCGGTGGACGCGAACTGGATCGTCCCGCACTTCGAGAAGATGCTCTACGACAACGCGCTGCTGCTGCGGGCGTACGCGCACCTGGCGCGGCGGACCGGCTCCGAGCTGGCCACCCGGGTGGCCGAGGAGACGGCGTGGTTCTTGCTGCGGGAGATGCGTACCGAGCAGGGCGCGTTCGCGGCTTCCTTCGACGCCGACACCGACGGGTCCGAAGGCCTGACCTACGTGTGGACGCCCGCGCAACTGGTCGAGGTGCTGGGCGAGGACGACGGCCGGTGGGCCGCTGAGCTGTTCGGGGTGACCGAGGAAGGCACGTTCGAGGAGGGCGCCTCGACGCTGCGGTTGCTCGCCGACCCGGACGACGTCGCCCGGTGGCGGCGCGTGCGCTCCGCCCTGCACTCCGCCCGGTCCGAGCGTCCCCAGCCCGACCGGGACGACAAGGTGCTCACCGAGTGGAACGGCCTGGCGATCACCGCGCTCGCCGAGGCGGGAACGGCGCTCGGCAGGCAGGAGTTCGTGGACGCGGCGTCGGACGCGGCGCGGTTCCTGCTCGACCGGCACGCCGACGGCGCCAGGCTGGTGCGTACCTCACGGGACGGCGTGCCTGGGGACGCGGACGGAGTGCTCGGCGACTACTCGTGCCTTGCCGAGGGCCTGCTCGCGCTCCACCAGGCGACCGGCGAGGCCCGCTGGCTGGCCGGGGCGACCAGCCTGCTGGATACCGCGCTGGAGCGGTTCGCAGCCCAGGACAGCCCGGGGACCTTCTACGACACGGCCGACGACGCGGAGTCGCTGGTGCACAGGCCATCCGACCCCGGCGACAACGCGAGCCCGTCCGGGGCTTCGGCGCTCGCGTCCGCGTTGCTGACAGCCTCGGCGCTCGCCGGCGCCGAGCATGCCGGCCGGTACCGGGACGCGTGTGAGTCGGCGCTGCGCAGGGCGGGTGTGCTCATCGAACGTGCCCCGCGGTTCGCGGGCACCTGGCTGTCGGTGGCCGAGGCAGCCCAGTCCGGTCCGGTGCAGGTGGCCGTGGTGGGTTCCGATGCCACGCAGCGGGAGCCGTTGCACGCGGTCGCGGCGAGCCGCGCGCCGGGCGGCTCCGTGGTGCTGGCGGGTGTGCCGGATGCCGAGGGCGCGCCGCTGCTCGCCGACCGCCCGACCGTGGACGGCGCCCCCGCCGCCTACGTCTGCGAGGGCTACGTCTGCCAGCGACCGGTGACCACCCCGGACGAGCTCGCCGCCGCCCTCACCTGACATCACCGGGGTGGGAGCCGAATGTCACGTTCGGCTCCTTCTATGGAACCAAGGCCACCTTGGGCTCCCTCCTGCGTGCGCGGGTGGTGAGAGCCGAAGGTGACATCCGGCTCCTTAGAAGAACCGAATGTCACCTTCGGCTCCCACCGGCCCGGCCAAGGCGGAGCGGGTGCGCCGAGGCAGGCCCCGGCGCACCCGCGCGTTACCGGGGCCGCGAGCCGTAGTCGCCGAACGGGTCGTCCCGCTCGCGGACAGCCTGGCGGAAGCCCGCTTCGGTGGCGCGGTCCACGAACGCCTGCCCCTCCGGGGTGTGCCGGGCGACGCCGTCGAGGAACGTACCGAGCGTGCGGGAGGACGTGAACCCCATGTTCTCGGCCGTCTGGTTGCACAGCAGCTTGAGCATCTCCAGCTGGTTACCCGGCAGCCGGGCCATCCGCTCGGCCAGCCCGAACGCGTGCTCGTCGAGCCGTGCGTCCGGCACGCACTCGGCGATCAGACCGATCTCGGCGGCGGTCGGCGCGGGGATCTCGTCCCCGGTGAGCAGGTAGCGTTTGGCCTTCTCGAACCCCATGCGGTACACCCACATGGCCGTGGTCGGCGTACCCCACACCCGTGCAGGAGGGTAGCCGAAGACCGCCGACTCGGACGCCACGATGATGTCCGAGCACAGCACCATGTCGGTGCCGCCCGCGATGCACCATCCGTGCACTGCCGAGACGGTCGGTTTGGCCGCGTACCAGAGCTTGAGGTAGACGTCGACGAACCGGGACATCATCCGGAAATCCCGTGCCGAATCCCAGTTCTGCTCGGCGCTTTCCGCCGAGGCCTGGTAGGTGGTCGACCAGTCGAGCCCGTAACCGGCGCAGAAGGCCGGACCGTCCGCGCGCAGCAACATGACCCGCACCTGCGGGTCGCGGTCGGCGTCGTCGATGGCCTCGGCCAGCTCGTCGCGCAGCTGCGGGGTGATGGTGTTGTACTGCTCGGGCCTGGCGAGCACGATCGAGCGGACGCCGCCCTCTGTCTCGGTGCGCAGAGCCTGGTTCATGCCGTGACCTGTGCGCGCCCGATGATCGAGCCGGTGTCGACCCCGGCGGGCAGGGTACCGAAAGCCACACCCCAGTCCCCGCCGAAACGGCTGGCGCAGAACGCGTCGGCGACGGCGGCCTCGCCGTGCCGTACCAGTAGCGAGCCCTGCAACACCATGGCCATCGTCTCCACCAGCCTGCGCGCCCGGAACTGGATGTCGTCGTGATTGGACAGATCCTTGCTGAGCGCTCGGATGGCTTCGTCGAGCCGCGCGTCCGCCCCCGCGGCCTTGTTGACCTCGGTGAAGAACGCGTCCACCGACTCGGGTTGCTTGGCCATGGCGCGCAGCGTGTCCAGCGCGGCGACGTTGCCGGATCCCTCCCAGATGGACACCAGCGGCGCCTCCCTGTACAGCCGGGGCATCCCGGATTCCTCGACGTAGCCGTTCCCGCCGAGGCATTCCAGTGCCTCGGCAGCGTGCGCCGGACCACGCTTGCAGGTCCAGTACTTGCTGGCGGCGAGGCCGAGCCTGCGGAAGGCGGCTTCCTGCTCGTCGCCCGCGGCTGCCCGGTCGGCGGCACCGGCGAGCCGCATCGCGGCGAGTGCGGCAGCCTCGGACTCCACCGTCAGGTCCGCCAGCACGTTGCGCATCAGCGGCGCGTCGATCAGCGAGTCCCCGAACGCGGCGCGGTGCGTCGCGTGGTGCACGGCCTGCACGACGCCGGCGCGCATGCCAGCGGCGGCGCCGATCGTGCAGTCCAGCCGGGTCATGTTGACCATCTCGATGATGGTGGGGACGCCGCGCCCCTCCGCGCCGACGAGCCAACCGATCGCGCCGTCGTACTCGATCTCCGCCGAGGCGTTGGACCGGTTTCCCAGCTTGTCCTTGAGCCGCTGAAGGTGCATCCGGTTGCGGCTGCCGTCCGGAAGCACACGGGGGATCAGGAAGCAGGACAGGCCGGTGCGGGTCTGGGCGAGCGCGAGGAAGACGTCCGACATCGGAGCCGAGGTGAACCACTTGTGCCCGGTGATGGTGTAGCTGCCGTCGGCGTTGGCCGTCGCGCTCGTGGAGTTGCTGCGCACGTCCGAGCCGCCCTGCTTCTCCGTCATGGACATGCCCGCGATGACGCCCCGTTTCGTCGCGGGTACCCGCAGCCCGTAGTCGTACTCCGGCGAGGCGAGCAGTGGTTCGTACACCTCGGCGAGCTCGGGCGCGTGCCGTAGCGCGGGCACCGCGGCGTAGGTCATCGAGATCGGGCACAGGTGCCCCGGCTCCACCTGCATCCACAGGTACGTCTTGGCGGCGCGTGCCACGTGCGCGCCCTGCCGCTGGTCCTGCCACGGAGCGGCGTGCAGCCCGTGGCGTACCGCGACGTCCATCAGGGTGTGCCAGTGGGGGTGGAACTCGACCTCGTCGATGCGATGGCCGTACCGGTCGTGGGTGCGTAGCGCGGGCGGGTTCTCGTTGACCAGCCGTCCCCAGTCCTGTGCCTGCTCGCTGCCTGCGAGGGTGCCGAGCTCGTGCAGCTCGCCGGAAGCCCACCCGGCACCTTCGCGTTCCACGGCCGCCAGCAACGTGGCGTCGGCGGCGACGTCGTGACCGGTCAGTGGGGGAACCTGGTTGGTGACCTCATGCGTGTGTGGCATCGCTGTCTCCGGTGACGGGGTTTGTGGTGGGGGTTCTCGGCGGCGGAGCGCCGCCTCCGAGAGCTTGGGCGGCGAAGGTGCACAGTGCGGGGATGACGTCGGCGTCCGCGCTCTCCGCGGTGAGCGGGCCGATCATGACTTCTGCGATGGCCCCGACGAGCGCTGCGGCGGAGATGCTCGCGTCCTGGGGCGGCAGCACTCCGGCTGTGACGCCCTCCGTGATGCGTTCGGCGACGACGTCCCGGAAGGCCTGGCGGAACACCAAGCGCTGCTGCTCGACCGGAGCGTCCACGGGTTCGGCGAGCAGGGCGTAGGCCAGGCGCGGTGTCTTCAGCGCGCGGCTCGCGAAGGTCTCGATCACTGCGGTGACCCGCTCGGTCACGCCGGAGGCGCTGGTCGAGGCCTGCTCGACGGCGGCGACCTCGCGCTCGACGACGCGGCGGAACAGCTCGGCGACGAGTTCGGCCTTGCTCGGGAAGTGCCGGTACACGCTGCCGGTCGCCACGCCCGCTTCGGCGGCGACGGCGGCGACGGAACAGCCCGCGTAGCCGCGTTCGGCCAGCAACCGGACAGCGGCTTCGAGCAGGAGCTCGCGTTGCGCGTCGAGCCTGGCCTGCACGCGCGGGGTGCGTCGGTACGGCATGGTAAGAGTGAACCATTGATTCACTGCTTCACGCAAGACCGGGCGTAGGCGGTGTCGATCGCGGCTGGGGCGAGTCCCTCAGCGACACAACCGCGACCCTCCCCGACATCTGGATCTACCACTCGCTCGAGGAGATCTGCGATACCGCGCGCATGGTGGTCGGGCCGGACGAGCCGCCCGATGACCTCTCGCACGAAGACATGGCAGCGCACCACTGGGCGGTACTGGCGAGTATCCTCCGCTGGCACGGTATTGCGGCCGACGCGGCCGAGCTACGACACCTTCCACGCGAGGTCGTGCCCAGCGCACGGCTGTTTACCCGCATCGGCCGCACGACACAGGACACACCACCCGGTGGCGAGCCGTACAACGGCTGATCGTGCTGTACCGGCAGGCCGTTCCTCACCGCGCCGTCGAGCCACGGTCCGGCTCGCAGCTGGGCGTACATGGCGAGCCAGATCGCGACGTCATGAGCCCTGCCCACGCGCGACCTCGGTACGAAGCGCGGGTCACCTGGATGAGCTGCCAAGACATGGCTCGCTGGTTCTCGCGTGTTCTCGTCTGTGCCGGACGCTCGACGGCCTGTAGACGGCCCGAGTAGTGCGTACGTAGCCGTTGGCGTTGTCAGCTCAGGAATCATCCGCTCGTACCTTGGAAGTAGCCCTGACCTGCAGCTAACCCGAGTCAGGATGAGTCTCGGTTGACCGTGCTTGACCGCGCTTGGTGGCCCACTTGTGGCCCGTATCTGTCCAGACCTGGGAGTCCTGCCAGAGGCGCTACATGGAACTCGGCCGCAAACCCCGGTTGCCGTGCCGGGCGCGCGCTAGATAGCGTCTATCTCGTGATCACCGGGACGGCGCTGCGCCACGCACGGATTGGTGACCCGGCACAGGGTTGAGCCCGCGCGAGGTGCCAAGGTGGCGCCTGCCGGGTTGGCCGCGTGGACCTCCGAGGCATGGGTCCAACTGAACTTCCATCCATGTCAAGGCAATCCACAGCGAGGACACTCATGCCAGTCACTTTCAACCACACCATCATCGCGGCCAAGGACAGCGATGAGTCGGCGCGTTTCTTCCGCGACATCTTCGAGGCCGCCGAAGCCCCATCGTGGGGCGTATTCACTAACGTCCAGCTCGACGAGGGCGTGCTGCTGCAGTTCGCCGTGCCGCCGGTCGACGAGATCCAGATGCAGCACTACGCGTTCCTTGTCGACGACGAGCTGTTCGATCGGGCATATGCCCGCATGCGGGACCGCGGGATCGAGCACGCAGCCGACCCGTTCTGGAAACGCCCGGGCGAGATTAACAACGAGCACGGTGGGCGCGGCGTCTACTTTATGGACCCCGCCGGGCACGCCCTCGAAATGATCACCCGCCCGTACTTGTAGGCACCGCCCATCGTTCCTCCCTGTCCCCTTGGTCCTTGCCGCGCCAGGCGCCGTGTCGGCCGGGGCAAGGGTTTATCGCGCAGCGACGCCGGTGTACGCTTCGGTGCTGCTCGACGCCGGGGAATCGGTGAAGGCGTTGTCAGTACCTGGGTCACCCGGATCCTGGGTTTACGTTGCGCGTGTATACCCACCTGATGCCGTCGAGCCACGAGCGGACTCGCAAGGCCGTTGATGGCTTCTTCGACGTCGCGCTCCGGGACGATGGGGTACAGGGTCAGCAGGCGGCCTGACGGCCTATGGACGGCCTGGCGATGTCACGTACAGGCGTAACTCGCGGCTAGGCGTACATGGCCAGCCAGATGGCGATGTAGTGGCAGATCGCGGCCATGGCGGTGCACGCGTGAAACGCCTCGTGGAAACCGAAGGTCTCGGGCCACAGGCGGGGCCGCTTGGCTGCGTAGACGACGCCGCCCACGGTGTAGAGCGCCCCGCCCGCCAGCAACAGCACCAGCGCCGCGACCCCGGCGTGCACGAGTAGCTCGGGCAGCACGAACACGGCGACCCAGCCGAGCGCGATGTAGATGGGTACACCGAGGGCGGACGGGGCTGCCGGCCACAGCAGTTTCAGCAGCACACCGGCGAGCGCGCCGCTCCACACCACGGCGAGCACGATGTATCCGGTCGGTTGGGCCATCGCGAGCAGCGTGAACGGGGTGTAGGTGCCCGCGATGAACAGGAAGATCATGGAATGGTCGAGGCGCTTCATCCACAGGTGAACGCGGCGGCTCTGCCACGTACGGCGGTGGTACAGGGCGCTGACCCCGAAGACCCCGAGCACCGTAGCGGTGTAGACCGTGGTCGCCAGAGCCGCCCGCCCGGAGACCGTCGAGGCGGCCAGTGCCACCAGGGTCGTACCGGCCGCGAGCGCGACCAGGAAGGACCAGAGGTGAATCCACCCGCGCATCCGCGGCCGCTCGGCCGTACCGGTGGACGGATGCTGTGCTGAAGAACCGGAGGGCGAGGAGTTCATCGCGGCACTCACACCGCCAGGTTACGCCACCGTAGGTTCAGCTCCAGCGGACGTGGCCAACGACACGAGGCCGGGCGCAGCGGTGTCGAGATGACGTGACAGTACGACAGTGCGTAGGCTGCTGGGGCGTGAGCGTCCGGTCGTTTCTTTCCAACCTGGTTTACGGTGCCTACAGCCGCAGGCTGATCCAGCAGGTCGGGGGGCGCACCCCACGGCATATCGCGGTGATCCTGGACGGGAACCGCAGGTGGGCACGTGAAGCCGGATTCACCGACGTCAGCGACGGGCACCGGGTGGGAGCGCTCAAGATCGCGCACTTCCTGCAGTGGTGCCAGGAAGCCGACGTCGAGGTCGTCACCCTGTTCCTGCTTTCGATGGACAACCTCAAGCGGGACAACGAGGAAGTCCGTGCGCTGCTGCAGATCGTCGCGGGTGTCATCGACGAGCTGGCCGGGCCCGAGCAGCCATGGCGACTGCGCATCGTGGGCGCCACGGACATGCTTCCCTCGGATATCGCTGCGCAGGTGAGCGCGGCGGCGATGCGCACGACGGCACGCTCGGGTATGGAGGTCAACGTGGCCGTCGGGTACGGCGGGCGCCAGGAGATCGCCTACGCCGTGCGCAGGCTGCTCGAACAGCACGCCAGTGAGGGGACGACGATCGAGGAGCTGGCCAGGACGCTCGACGTGGACCATATTTCGGAACATCTCTATACATCGGGTCAACCGGACCCGGATCTCATTATTCGGACATCCGGGGAGCAACGCCTGTCGGGGTTTCTGCTCTGGCAATCGGCAAATTCGGAATTTTGGTTCACCGAGGCGTACTGGCCGGCATTTCGCCGGGTCGATTTCCTCCGGGCGTTACGTGATTTCGCGTGGCGCGAACGACGGTACGGGTCGTGACTCGGCGATACGAACTCGAATTTTTCCCTGCCCGTTCTCGCGTTCCGGTGGTCCCGGCGACGCCCGCTCCGCGCTCGCCGCACGGTCTCGCACGTGGCGACTCGTGCGGGGTGGGTCGGGAATGCCGTGTCTGGTATGGACCGGTCATGCATGACGTGGGGCCCCGGAGGATCCTCCGGGGCCCCACGTGGGATGCGCCTCGCCGTCAGTCGCCGAACGAGCCCGCTACGAGCGCGGGGGTGAGGGCGACGCCCGTGTAGGCGCTCGACAACAGGGATGCCGCGCCGTACCCGGTAGCGCCACCACCGTTGTTGAACTGGTGGAAAGCCTCTTCATAGGTGATGTCCCCATCGCCGGCCACTGGGGCGTCGGCGTCCACGTCCGCTGGCGATGCCGCCGCCGTGCCACCGAGCATCATGAATCCCGCTGCTGTCGCGGCTACGAAACCAGCCTTCTTCATCACTGTTTTTCTCCTCCATCGAGAGTGTTTTCCCGGATCTCCCCGTTGCCTATCGGCGCGATCCGCAACAAAAAAGTTACCGGTGCGTCGGGTGATTCGCGAACCGAATTCCACCATTGTGTGACGGGTGGCGAGAGGGTGTCACCTGAACGGGAAGTAATACGCGATTCCGCAGCGATTTTCCATCGTCCCGGTGGTACCGATTGTTGGTGTTATCGCAGTGTCAATAAGTCGGTCAGGTGACGACCTCGAGGTTATTTGGCCGTACGGCGCAGAGGTTGACTACATTTTGTGATAATCGCTGATCAGCGCTCCGGCGGGTGACGGCGTCTTGGCGGTTACGTGACGAATTGGAAAATCACCTGTGTCGCCTCCTGCGCGAACGCCCATCGAACGGGTAACTTCCGGAGTGATGCCCCGTAACAAGGCTCGGGGTATTGCGGGAGGCCCTGGTCGTGGCTGTGGTTGGCCGAGCGACGAAAGGAGGGCACGAAGCGCACGCGGAGGTCGGCACGCGGCTTCCGTGGTACCACCGCACCTTGCCTTGTGCGTACACGGGCGGGATGCGACCAGCCAGGGCAGTGCCCGGCCGATCCGAGTATGGGTGTGGTGCCGCGCCCCGTTGAGGGAGATTGCCGTGACTGCGCAGCGTTCGTCCCGAAGGTCAGTATCCAGCCCCACGGACGCCTCTCCGGACCGCCAGACAGCCGACAAGGAGCCCGACCACGCACGTTCCGCACCGAGCGGTCAGCCGCATACCTACGTGCTGGACACCTCGGTGCTGATCTCCGACCCCTGGGCGATGACCCGGTTCGCCGAGAACAACGTCGTCCTGCCGCTGGTGGTGATCAGCGAGTTGGAGGCCAAGCGTCACCACCCGGAGCTGGGCTGGTTCGCACGGGAGGCTCTCCGGCTGCTCGACGACCTGCGGCGGCGGCACGGCCGGCTGGACGAGCCCGTCGAGATCGGCGAGCAAGGCGGGACGTTGCGGGTGGAGCTCAACCACTCCGACCCCACCGTGTTGCCCGCGGGTTTCCGCACCGACAGCAATGATCACCGGATCCTGGCGTGCGCGTTGAACATGGGCTCCGAGGGCGGCTCGGAGGGCAGCGACGTCACCCTGATCACCAAGGACATCCCGATGCGGGTGAAAGCCGGGTCGGTCGGTCTCGTCGCCGACGAGTACCGCGCGCAGGACGTCGTGCCGTCCGGCTGGACGGGCATGGCGGACGCGGACGTCCCGCAGGAGGCGCTCGACGCGTTGTTCGCGAGCAAGTCGGTCGACCTCGCCGACTACGGCCGTTCCGACCTCGCGGAGCTGCCATGCCACACCGGGGTGCGGTTGCTCGCGGGAACCTCCAGCGCGTTGGGCAGGGTCACCGAGGACAAGTCCGTCCGGCTGGTGCGCGGTGACAGGGAGGCCTTCGGTGTGCACGGGCGTTCGGCCGAGCAACGCATCGCGCTCGATCTCCTGCTCGACCCGGAAGTCGGTATCGTCTCGCTCGGCGGGCGTGCCGGCACCGGTAAGTCCGCCCTGGCCATGTGCGCGGGACTCGAGGCGGTCATGGAGCGCGGGCTGCACCGCAGGGTGGTCGTGTTCCGTCCGGTGTACGCCGTGGGTGGCCAGGACATCGGCTACCTGCCCGGCTCGGAGAACGAGAAGATGCAGCCGTGGGCGCAGGCCGTCTTCGACACGCTGGGTGCGCTGGTCAGCCAGAACGTGCTCGACGAGGTCTTCGACCGCGGCATGCTCGAGGTGCTGCCGTTGACGCACATCCGCGGTCGTTCGCTGCACGACTCGTTCGTCATCGTCGACGAGGCCCAGTCCTTGGAGCGCAACGTGCTGCTCACGGTGCTGTCCCGGCTGGGAGCCGCGTCCAGGGTGGTGCTCACGCACGACGTCGCGCAGCGCGACAACCTGCGCGTCGGGCGCTACGACGGGGTGGCGGCGGTGATCGAGAAGCTCAAGGGGCACCCGCTGTTCGCGCACATCACGCTGAACCGCTCCGAACGCTCACCGATAGCTGCCCTGGTTACCGAGCTGCTGGAGGATCACAGCTAGTGGCAGGTAGGGAGCCGAAGGTGACAGCGGCTCCGTAGAAGGAGTCCGCTGTCACCTTCGGCTCCTCCCAGCGTTACCAGCCGTGCGGGGTGGGGCGGCCTTCGGCGAAACCGGCCGCGGACTGCACGCCGACCACGGCGCGTTCGGTGAACTCGGTGAGGTCACGCGCGCCCGAGTAGGTACATGCCGAGCGTAGCCCGGAGCAGATCGTGTCGAGCAGGTCCTCGACACCGGGCGCCTTCGGGTCCAGTGCCATCCGCGACGAGGAGATGCCCTCCTCGAACAGCGCCTTGCGCGCCCTGTCGAACGGGCTCTCCCCGCTGGTGCGCGCGCCGACGGCACGCTTGGACGCCATCCCGAAGGACTCCTTGTAGGGCCGCCCGTGCTCGTCGAAGCGGAGGTCGCCAGGCGACTCGTAGGTACCGGCGAACCACGACCCGACCATCACCGACGAGGCTCCGGCTGCCAGTGCCAGCGCCACATCCCTGGGGTGGCGCACGCCGCCGTCGGCCCAGACGTGCCCGCCGAGCTCGCGTGCGGCTGCGGCGCACTCGGCGACCGCGGAGAACTGCGGGCGTCCCACGGCAGTCATCATGCGCGTCGTGCACATCGCCCCCGGGCCGACACCGACCTTGACCACGTCGGCGCCCGCGTTGATCAGGTCCCTCGTCCCCTCGGCCGTGACCACGTTGCCCGCGACAACCGGCACCTCCGGCCGCACCGACCGTGCCGCCTGCAGTGCCTTGAGCATCTTCTCCTGATGCCCGTGCGCGGTGTCGACCACGAGCACGTCGATGTCCGCGTCCAGCAGGGCGCGCGTCTTCGCGGCGACGTCGCCGTTGACGCCGACCGCGGCGGCGACCCTGAGCCTGCCGTGCGCGTCGACGGCGGGGGTGTACAGCTCCGCGCGCAGCGCGGCGACCGGAGTGAGCACGCCGGCGAGCCTGCCGGAGGCATCCAGACCCAGCGCGAGCGAGCTGCCGTGCGTGTGCAGTTCGTCGAACACCTTGCGCGGCGGCGTGTCCACGGGAAGGGCGACCGGGGCGTCCTCGACGACCTCGCCGAGGCGTGTGAACCGGTCGACGTCGCTACAGGTCTCCTCGCGCACGATTCCGACCGGACGCCCGGACCCGTCGACGATCACGGCCGCGCCGTGCGCGCGCTTGCCGATCAGGTTGATGGCGTCGATCACCGCGTCGGACGGGGTAAGCACCAGGGGCGTGTCCCAGACGGTGTCCCTGCCTTTGACCCAGGACACGATCTGGGCCACGGCCTCCGGGTCGACGTCCTGGGGAAGCACGGTCAGTCCGCCCCTGCGAGCCACCGTCTCGGCCATGCGCTTGCCCGCGACCGCCGTCATGTTCGACACGACGATCGGGACCGTGGTCCCGGCCGCATCGGTCCCGGCGAGGTCGACGTCGAATCGCGACTCGACGTCCGTCCGCGTCGGGACCAGGTACACATCGTCGTAGGTCAGGTCGTAACTCGGCTTGTCTCCGTGTAAGAACCGCACACCCTCACGTTACGTGATACCTCAGGTTGTGCTGAATGACGCTTTCAGTCCACGAGAGGGACTGAAAGCGTCATTCAACCACCCGTATGGAGTGAGAGCGTCATTCAGCGCACCCGGGCCATGCCCAGCAGGTCGAGGGCGGTTTCCAGCTGTTGCTCGGTGATGTTGCCGTCCGCGACGTGCCCGCGCTCCACCACGACCTCGCGGATCGGCTTGCTCTCGGCCAGCGCCTGCTTCGCGATCGACGCGGCCTCCTCGTAGCCGAGGTAGGCGTTGAGCGGGGTGACGATGGACGGCGACCCCTCGGCGTAGGCACGGGCGTGCTCGGCGTTGACCCGCACCGTGGCCACGACCTTGTCGGCGAGCAGCCGCGACACCGCGGCCAGCAGGCGGGCGGACTCCAGTACGTTGCGCGCGATCACCGGCAGGTTCACGTTGAGCTGGAAGTTGCCCTGCGAACCGGCGAACGCCACAGCCGCGTCGTTGCCGACGACCTGCGCGACGACCTGGAGCGTGGCCTCCGGGATGACCGGGTTCACCTTGCCGGGCATGATCGACGAGCCGGGCTGCAGGTCCGGCAGCGCCATCTCGGCCAGCCCGGTACGCGGACCCGAGCCCAACCAGCGCAGATCGTTGGCGATCTTGTTGAGCGAGACGGCCACGGTGCGCAGGTGCCCGGACAGCTCGACGACACCGTCCTGGCTCGCCTGGGCCTCGAAGTGGTCCCGCGCCTCGACGAGAGGCAGCCCGGTGACCCTGCTCACTTCCTCGGACACCGCGGAGCCGAACCCGTCCGGCGCGTTGAGCCCCGATCCGACCGCCGTGCCGCCGATCGGCAGCTCGCCGAGGCGCGGGATCGCCGAGTGCAGCCGCTCCACGCCGAACCGGATCTGGCTCGCCCAGGCACCGGCCTCCTGCCCGAACGTGATCGGCACGGCGTCCATCAGGTGCGTGCGGCCCGCCTTGACCAGGTGGGACCACTCGCGTGCGCGCTCCTCGACCGTGCCTGCCAGGTGCTCCAGCGCCGGGATCACCTCGGTCAACACCGCCTCGGTGGCGGCGATCCGGATCGTGGTGGGAAAGGTGTCGTTGGACGACTGGGAGGCGTTCACGTGGTCGTTGGGGTGTACGTCGCGGCCGAGCGTGCGGGTCGCGAGGGTCGCGATGACCTCGTTGGCGTTCATGTTCGACGAGGTACCCGAGCCCGTCTGGAACACGTCGACGGGGAAGTGCTCGTCGTGCTCGCCCGCGGCGACCTCGTCGGCGGCCGCGGCGATGGCAGCGGCCATGTCCTCGTCGAGCACGCCCAGCTTGCCGTTCACCCGCGCGGTCGCGGCCTTGAGCAGGCCGAGCGCGCGAATCTGGGCCCGTTCCAGCCCGCGCCCGGAGACCGGGAAGTTCTCCACGGCGCGTTGCGTCTGCGCCCGGTACAGCGCGGCGACCGGGACCCGGACCTCGCCCATGGTGTCGTGCTCGATGCGGTAGTCGACGTCAGCCATGCTCCGAGTCTGGCTCACGGGGTATCGGGGCGAAACCGGGTATCCCCTGTCGTGTCCGCGATCCAGTCGGCGTAGGCGACCACGTCGGTGTAGATCGACGGGCCCTGTGCGCAGGAGTCGCCGTCGTAGCCGGGCCTGCTCGTCACCCCGGCCAACCGCCACTCGTCACCGGTCTCGATGAGCTGCGGGCCGCCGGAGTCGCCGTAGCAGGCGCCCGAGTCGCCTCCCGGGTTGTCGGTGCACAGCTCCGACTCGGGCTCGATGTCGGCGCACTCGGCGGCCTCGATCACCTCGGTGTCGAGCTGCTGCAGGGTCTCGGGTTGCTCGGTGCAGTCCGGCTCGGGGCAGCTGCGGCCCCAGCCGAGCAACCGGCTGGGCGTGCCCGGCTCGGCCGGCTCGCTCAGCTCGATCGGGGTGGCCGAGGTCGGCTCGCTCAACCGCACGAGTCCGATGTCCGAGCCTGCGGCGTCCCAGTCGAAGTCCGGGTGGGGGTGGAACTCGGCTCCGGTCGTCGAGAACCCGCCGGACGACCGGAGCGTGCTGCCGATACGCAGTTCCACGTCCTCCGGGGAACGGTCCTGGACGCAGTGTGCAGCGGTGACGACCCATTCCTCGGTGAGTACCGCACCCGCGCAGTACGTCTGCTCACCGCTGGTGAACGCCACGATGAAGGGGTAGACCTGGTCGGCGTCGGACCCGCCGACGATGTGCGGGGAGGGGCCCGCCGCGCCGCCGTCGGCCGCGCCGTGCGCGGGCGAGAGCAACGTGGCCAGCAGCGCCGTGAGCGCGGTCACGACGAGTCCGACGGCGTGCGGCGAGCGCCGCGATCCCTGGGCAGCCATGACCTACGGCAGCGGGGGTGCGACTCGGTCCCCGCCGTCGGTGTGGCCGTCGAAGTCCACCGACGTGTAGGAGCGCAGCTTGTTGAGGCGGTGGTAACCGTCGATGACCCGGACGGTGCCCGACTTCGAGCGCATGACGATCGACTGGCTGGTCGCCCCGCCTGCGCGGTAGTGGACGCCGCGCAGCAGGTCGCCATCGGTGACGCCGGTCGCGCAGAAGAACACGTTCTCGCCGCGCACGAGGTCGTCCGCGCCGATTATCCGATCGGGGTCGTAGCCGTTCGCCAGCGCGCGCTCCCGCTCGGCGTCGTCCTTGGGCCAGAGCTTGCCCTGCAGCGCGCCGCCGAGGCACTTCATCGCGGCGGCCGCGATGATCCCTTCCGGTGTGCCGCCGATTCCCAGCAGCATGTCCACACCGGTGGAGGGACGTGCCGCGGCGATGGCTCCGGCGACATCGCCGTCGGTGATGAACCGGATGCGCGCGCCTGCCTCGCGTACCTCGCTGACCAGCTGCTCGTGCCGGGACCGGTCCAGGATGCACACCGTCACGTCGCTGACGTCACTGTGCTTGGCCTTGGCGACGCGGCGGATGTTCTCGGCCACCGGCGCGGCGAGGTCGACCACATCGGCGGCTTCCGGGCCGACGGCGAGCTTTTCCATGTAGAACACCGCGGACGGGTCGAACATGGCGTGCCGCTCCGCGACGGCGAGTACGGCGAGCGCGTTCGGCATACCCTTGCTCATCAGGGTGGTGCCGTCGATGGGGTCGACGGCCACGTCGCAGGCGGGACCGTCGCTGTTGCCGACGTGCTCGCCGTTGTAGAGCATCGGAGCTTCGTCCTTCTCGCCCTCGCCGATCACGACGACACCGTCCATGGAGACCGTGCTGATGAGTTGCCGCATGGCGTCGACGGCCGCGGCGTCCCCGCCGTTCTTGTCGCCCTTGCCGACCCACCGGCCTGCCGCCATGGCCGCGGCTTCGGTCACCCGGACGAGCTCCATCGCGAGGTTGCGGTCCGGACGTTCCTTGCGGCTGGATGGCGTGCTCGACGTACCGGAGCTGCTCATCGCTTCCTCCCATGCTTGGCCTGGAGGGCTGTTCACACGCCGGCGGACGGCGTGCCCGTGAGCACGCGGTCGGCGACCACGGGCCACCCGCGACGAGTCGCGACCTGACCACCGCGAACAGCCCGACTGGTGAACGAGCCCACTGCACGATGGATTGTTCCAGACCGGGCCATACCGCCACGGTGGGCCGTTGACCCTGGGCGATCGATGGGGGTGTGACGGTGCGACCATGAAGGGGTGAGTGAGCGGACAGATGGTCACCGGGCGGGCGGGTCTGGTGAGGCCGGCGAGGACGGTGTCCCGGTCGACGAGTCCACCCGCAAGCGGCTCGGGCACGGTGCCAGGGACATGGTGTGGTCGCTGGCCGTGCTGCTGGCCATCGTCGGGGTGCTCACCTGGATCCTGGGTTCCTGCCAGCTCAGCCCGGGAGGCCCCAGCGTCGACCCGGACGCCGTCCCGGATGTGGATGCCGACCGGGAGCTGGCCAGGATGGCCCGGCGCGTGGACTTCCCGCTGCGCACGCCGGAGCTGGACGAGGCATGGCAAGCCACGTCGGCGAACATGTCGACCGCGTCCGGGCAGGGCGGCGACCGGATCGTGCGCGTGGGGTGGGTCACCCCTGAGGGCGAGTACGCGCGGTTGGCGCAGTCGTCGGCGGCCGCGTCGTTCGTCGTGACCGACGAGGCCGAGGGGGTCTCGCAGGAGGTCGAGCCCGAGGGCAGCGTCGATATCGGTAGCCGCGAGTGGGCCGTCTACCCCGCGCGTGAGCAGGAGGAGGCCTGGGTGACCTCGATCGACGGCGTGCGGGTCATGGTGACGGGGAGCGCGGGGGAGCAGGAACTGCGCACGCTGGCCGAGGCCGCGCAGGTGGCCGACCCGTCATGACTCCGCGGGGCCGCCGGCCCCCTCGGTGTCCGCGCCGTCGGTGTCCGCGGTCTCCGTGCCACCTTCGGTGTCCTCGACCGAGGCCAGTGCTGCGTCGATGCGCTGGCGCGCCCCGTCGAGATGGCGTTCGCACACCTGCGCGAGCGCCTCGCCCTTCTCCCACAGCGCCAGCGACTGTTCCAGCGACAGGCCGCCTGCCTCGAGCCCCTGGACGACCTCGATGAGCTGGTCGCGCGCCTGCTCGTAACCGAGCCCGCCGAGCCCGCCCGCGTCCTCGGTGCTGCCGGGTTCGGGATGTGCCGTCTCGTCGTCACTCATCGTGCGCCTCTTCCGCTGTCGGACCGTGCGACCGTGCCGCTGCCGCGGTGACATCGTCCACCGTCGCGTGCACCACACCGTCACCGACCCTGATACGTAGGTCGCTGCCGTGCTCGACCTCGTCGACCGAACGGAGCACGGCCAGCTCGCCGGTCGCCGTGCGGTACTGCACCACCGAGTAGCCGCGTTCCAGGGTGGCCGAGGGGCCGAGCGCGGCCAGCCGTGCCCTCGCCGATGCCAGGGTGGACTGCTCGGTGGCCAGGATCCCGAGGGCGGCGCGGCGGGCGCGTTCGACGCGCGCGGTGACCTCTTCCCGCCTGCGTTCGATCGGTGCGTACGGGTCGGCGAGTACGGGGCGGCTGCGGATCTGTTCGAGCGTACGGCGCTGGGAGTCCACCCAGCCGCGCAACGCGCGGCGCGCCCGGTCACGGAGCTCGTGGACCCTGGCGGTCTCCTCGGCGACATCCGGCACGATGCGCTTGCTCGCGTCCGTCGGGGTTGAGCAACGCAGGTCGGCGACGTAGTCCAGGAGCGGGGCATCGGGCTCGTGCCCGATGGCACTGACCACAGGGGTGCCCGCCGAGGCCACCGCGCGGCAGAGAGCCTCGTCGGAGAACGGCAGCAGGTCCTCCACACTGCCCCCGCCCCGCGCGAGCACGATGACCTGGACATCGGGGTCGGCGTCCAGCTTCGACAGGGCCGTCAGCATCTGGGGAACGGCCTGCGCCCCCTGCACAGCGGTGTTGATCACCGTGAACCGGACGGCAGGCCAGCGGGACTGCGCGTTGGACAGCACGTCGCGCTCGGCAGCCGACGCACGCCCGGTGATCAGGCCGACGCCGCGCGGCAGGAACGGAAGGGCACGCTTGCGCTCGGCGGCGAACAGCCCTTCGGCCTGCAGCAGCTTGCGGAGCCGTTCGATGCGGGCGAGCAGCTCCCCGATACCGACCGAACGGATCTCCTTGGCGCGCAGGCTCAGCGTGCCGCGCCCGAGGTAGAAGTCGGGCTTGGCGTGCACGACCACGCTGGCGCCCTCCTGCAGCGGCGGGTCCATGCTGCGCAACATGTTCATCCCGCAGGTGACCGACATGGACACGTCGGCCGAGGGGTCGCGCAGGGTCAGGAAGGCCGTCCGCGTCCCCGGACGCGCGGAGATCTGCGTGATCTGCCCCTCGACCCACACCGGCCCCAGCCGGTGGATCCACTCCGCGATCTTGCGCGCCACGGTACGGACCGGCCACGGGTTCTCCGCCGTCGGGCGGTCGGGTGTCGCGCTCTCCGCCGATGCCGTCACGAGCGCTGGTCAGGCTGGTCGCCCTGCTCGGTCTGCCTGCGCAGGTTCGCGATGCGTCTGGACAGCATCCCGACGAAGGACGGCCGGTTGGAGTGCTGCCGCTCGTACGCGAGCAGCTCCGCGACCTGCTCCTCGCTCATACTGCGCAGGCGCGCTCTGACCTGGGGAAGTGTCAGGTCGGGGTAGCCGGGAAGCCACGCAGGCCCCGCTTCAGCGGAGTCCCCGTCCGCCTCGCTGCCCTCGTCGAGCTCCTCGTCTTGCCTGCTCTCGGCGAGGGCACGCTCCTCCTCGGCCCACGGGTCCTCGATCGGTTCGCCGGTGAAGGCGGAGTCGTCTTCCGCGGTGCCAGGCGGCACACGCGGGTACTGCCCGTTGGTGTCGGCACGTGTCGGCCCGAAGACGAGATCGGCGTCGTCGCGCGTGTCTGCCGCGGGGTCCGGCCTCGCGCTGCCGGTGCGCGTGGCGGGCGGGGTGTCCTCGAGGTCCTCGTCGAAGGTGGCCCAGGCCGGTGTGTCGTCCTCGACCGAGCGCAACGCGGCAAGGACGTCATCCCCCTTGATCGCCAGCTCGGTTACCTGCTGCTGCACGCGCATGGCGGTTTGCAGCATCTGGCTGGCTATGGTCACGGGCAGGCCGGTGAGTTGCCGAGGCAGGTCCTTGGCGTGTTCGGCCGCGCTGACCGCGAGCCCCGTCGCGACTCGTACTGGCAGCGGGAGTGGCTTCATGCCGTCAAGTCTCTCGCACCAGGTGTGTTCTGCCCAGGAGGGCTCGCCCTGGCAGCGGCACATGCCGGGGCGAGCCCTCCTGCCGCGAGGTACGCCGCTGGAGCGGGTTATGAGTGTGGCCACAGCGGTACCCCGGACCGCCGTGCGGTAGTCCGTATGCTGGTGGCATGACTGCAGCGAGCCAGGACGGACAGCAATCGGGCAAGCGGGTCTTGCTCGCCAAGCCGCGCGGCTACTGCGCCGGCGTCGACCGTGCCGTGGTCACCGTGGAGAAGGTACTGGAGAAGTACGGCCCGCCGGTGTACGTGCGGAAGGAGATCGTGCACAACCGGCATGTCGTGGAGAACCTCCGCGAGCGCGGTGTGATCTTCGTCGAGGAAGTGTCCGAGGTCCCCGAGGGCGCGCGCGTCGTCTTCTCCGCGCACGGGGTCTCGCCTGCGGTGCACCAGGAGGCGGCCGATCGTGACCTGCGCACGATCGACGCGACGTGCCCGTTGGTGACCAAGGTGCACAAGGAGGTCAACCGTTTCGACCGCGAGGACTACGACATCCTGCTGATCGGCCACGAGGGTCACGAAGAGGTGGAAGGCACCGCTGGTGAGGCGCCGGACAACGTGCAGCTCGTCGATACGGCGGAGGACGTGGACAAGGTCGAGGTCCGCGACCCCTCGAAGGTCGTGTGGCTGTCGCAGACCACACTCAGCGTCGACGAGACCATGGAGCGGGTCGACCAGCTGCGCGGTCGCTTCCCCCATCTGGCCGATCCGCCGAGCGACGACATCTGCTACGCGACGTCCAACCGTCAGGTAGCGGTGAAGGCGATGGCCGCGGAGTGCGATCTGGTTCTGGTCGTCGGGTCGACGAACTCCTCGAACTCCAAGCGCCTCGTCGAGGTGGCCCTGCAGGCAGGCGCCAGTGCCGCGTACCTGATCGACTACCCGAGCGAGGTCGATGAGGCGTGGTTGGACGGCGTGCGTACCGTCGGCGTGACCAGCGGTGCGTCCGTCCCGGATGTCCTGGTCATGGAGTTGCTCGACTGGCTGGCCGAGCGCGGCTGGAGCGACGTCGACGAGGTCACGACGGCGAACGAGAAGATCTCGTTCGCGCTGCCCCGGGAGCTCCGGGACTCCTCGCCGGTGCGGTAAGGCCGTCGCACCGGCGTGCCGGGCGAGCGGTACCGAGCTCGAGGTATATCAGCGGCTGACGGCAGGCTACCGCTCGCGCGGGGGGCGCGGCCTGCGTGGTGGCCTGCCTTCCGCGTCGGGCCTCGGGCGGCCACGGGCCTGCTCGTCCAGGAACGGCGGTGGCGCCCCGGTCTCGCGCGGCGCTGCGGGGCGTTGCTGCCGTTCGGACTCCCACGGGCGTGGTCCGCGAGTGTCCTGTGTGGTGCGTCGCGGCTCGCGTTTCGGTGCCGGCGGGTCGTTCGACGGCGGCGCGGATCGGGCGGCGGGATCCGGCTCGCGGCGACGTTCCGGCTCGCGGCGCCGTTCCTGCTTGGGCTGCCGTGCGGAGCCACTTCCGGATCGTTGCCCGGCCTTGCGCTCCCGATCCCCGGCCTTGTCCTCGCCCTGGCGGGTGCGTGAGGTCCGCCTGATCGCCTTCCGGTCCGGATCGCGTTGCGTGGCCAGCCGTAGAAGGCCGATGCCGATGGTGGCTACCGTGGTGGCTGCCATGGCCGGGAAGTTGTCGATCAACGGGGTGCCGATGGCGATCGCGCGGGACATCGTACCGGTCTCCTCGGGCATCCCGGAGGCGTAGAGCACGACGCCGGGCACGGTGAGCGCGAGGATCAGCGGCGGCTGCACGATCGGCCCGAACAGGTTGCGCCTGCGGACCGCGCAGATCGCGGCGACGCACCCGACAACGAAGCCTGCCTGGAACACCCGGTTGAGCTGACCCTGCAGCTGCATGTCGAGTATCGCCCCGCCCAGGGTGAGGCCGAGGGCGAGCGCGACAGCCACCGGCCACGATAGGCCTCGCGCGCTCCCGGCGATGGGACGTTCGTCCCATGGCACGGGCTCGTCGCCACTGTCCTGGTCGTCGGGTCCACTGGTGCTCACCACGACCTCAACCGTAGCGGCCGGTGTGCACGCCGTGCCGCCGCCCCGGGCCGGGGCGGCCTCCTCGTGTGGACCGGCCGGTTGTGCCTACCCGGTGCCGTTGTGCTGCGCGGCCTGCTCGCCTCGCCGGATCTCGGGCACGGCGTTGGGGCTGGCGGCTGTCTCGGTCAGCGGTGTCACCGCGGAACGGAAGCGTTCCAGCGCGTCCAGTTCCTTGCGCCGCGCGGCTATGAAGCGTTGCAAATGCGTGCTTGACACGTTCAGCGCGTCCACGGCGCCCGCGGCCGTGCGGTGCGCGGTCGCCGCCTGCGCGCGGATGTGCTCGACGTCCTCGGCCAGCGCGCGATCATTGCCCGCGAACAGCGCGGCCGAGGCCAGGATCGCGAAGCCGGTCGGGCCGCACAGGAACACCCGGCGATCCAGCAGCCACCGCAGCAGCTCCTCGTCGGTGTCAAGGGCCGCGACCACGGCGGCGTCGGAGGGGACGAACATGATGACGCCGTAGATCGCGTCCGCCCAGCGCTCGTAGCCCTTACCGGAGAGCTCGGCGGCCCTCGACCGCAGGTTGCGGGCATGTACCCGCAGCGCGTCGGCGCGTTCCGCGGCGTCGTCGGTTTCCATGGCCTCCGCCCAGCAGGCCATGCTCGCCTTCGCGTCGACGGGGACACTGCGGCCGCCACCCACGTACAGCACGAGATCGGGTTTGGCTGCGCCGCCGCCCGCGACGTCGGCCTGCAGGCTGAAGTGCAGGCCCTCACGCAACCCGAGCGCGCGTGCGGTCTGGACCAGGACCTGCTCGCCCAGCTCGCCCCTGCCGGACACCGAGGCGAAGGCCACCTGGTACCGGCGCAGCGCGTCGTGCTGCTCGTCGAGGCGGGCCCGTTCGGTGGCCAGGTCGGCGACCGCTTCGTCTACGCGCCGCATGCTGTCGGTGTAGAGCCGCCAGAGCACGGCGACAGCGGCGGCCAGCAGCAACGCGACCACCACGGCGGCGGTGGTGATCACCGTGGATGTCACGGATCCTCCTTGTCAGCACGGATGCCTCGGGTGCCGGTGGCGTTTCGGGCGCGAGCTCACCCCGCGGGCACGCCACCGGTGATCGCGCTCCAGCCTCGCAGGGACCACCGACAGTGTCCGGGCGGTCCCCGTTCGCTACCGGCCCGGTCGTCGCGCACGGCAGCCGCACGGCGCTGTCGCGAGGCGACGTCGGGGGTGGTCGGTGAGACGGTGCGTGCCGGGTTCGGCGCTGTCGGTACCGGGACATACCTTGGGGACATGCGCCTGCTGCACACTTCGGACTGGCACGTGGGTCGTACGTTCCACGGCGTGGACCTGCTGGCCGATCAGGAACGGGTGCTGGACCACATCGCCGAGATCGTCGTAGCCGACGGTGTCGATGCCGTCCTCGTCTCTGGCGATGTCTACGACAGGGCCGTCCCGTCCGCGGAGAGCGTCCGGGTGGCCTCGCGCGCCCTGCAACGGATCAGCGACGCGGGTGCGCAGCTGGTACTGACCTCGGGCAACCACGACTCGGCCGCCCGGCTGGGGGCGTTCGGCGCGTTCGCCGCGGCGGGCGGGCTGCACCTGCGTACCGGCATCGGGGAGCTCGCCGACCCGGTCGAGCTGCACGACGAGCACGGTCCGGTCGCGGTGTACGGCATCCCGTACCTCGAACCGGAACCGGTGCGGCACGCGTGGGGGATCGACGGCAGGGGACACTCCGCGGTGCTCGACGAGGCGTTGCGCCGCATCAGGGCCGATCTCGCCTGCCGCGAGGCGGCACGTTCGGTCGTGCTCGCGCACGCGTTCGTCACGGGAGCCGAGGCCTCCGGCTCGGAGCGCACCATCGAGGTCGGCGGTGTCGAGCAGGTTCCAGCCGCGGTGTTCGACGGTGTCGACTACGTCGCGCTCGGGCACCTGCACGGCCCGCAGCGGGTGACCGGCAACGTGCGGTACTCGGGCAGCCCGCTCGCGTACTCCTTCGCGGAACGCACCGACCGCAAATCGGTGTGGCTGGTGGATCTCGACGCGACGGGACTCGCGGAGGTCACCCGGCGCGAGCTCCCGGTGCCGCGCGCACTGGCCACGGTCACCGGCAGCCTGGACGAGCTGCTGACCGCGGAGGACTACGCCGAGCTGGCGGAGTGCTACCTGTCCGCGACGTTGACCGACCCCGTGCGGCCCGTCGACGCGATGCGCAAGCTGCGCGAGCGGTTCCCGCACGCCGTGCACCTGGAGTGGCAGCCAGAGGGTGGCGGCACGCAGGTCACGCTGCGCTACGCGCAGGTGGTGCGCGGTCGCAGCGACCGCGAGATCGCCGGTCACTTCGTGCGCGACTGCCGGGGAGCGGAGCCGACCGGGTCCGAGGCCGACCTGCTGACCGAGGCGCTCGCCTGGGCCGGTCGAGCCGACCAGGCGGGTAGCAGGGGTGATGCCCGGTGAAACTGCATCGCCTGGACGTGACGGGGTTCGGGCCATACCCGGACCACCAGACGGTCGACATGGATGCGCTGGGCAGCGACGGGTTGTTCCTGCTGCACGGCGACACGGGCGCAGGCAAGACCACCGTGCTCGACGCCGTGGCGTTCGCGCTGTTCGGGACGGTTCCCGGTGCCAGGGGGGAGACCAAACGGCTGCGCAGCGACCTGGCCGACGCCGACACCCCGACCGAGGTCGGCCTCGAGCTGACGGTGCAGGGCTGCCGGTTCCGTGTGGTGCGCAATCCCGAGTACGAGCGACCGAAGAAGCGTGGAAGTGGCACGACGACACAGCAGGCCAAGGCGTCCCTGACGTGGATCGCCCGCACGCCGAGCGGGTACGCGAACGAGCCGATCACGCGGGTCGACGAGGTGTCGCGCACCGTGCAGCGGCTGCTCGGGATGAGCGCAGAGCAGTTCTTCCAGGTGGTTCTCCTGCCGCAGGGCGAGTTCGCGCGGTTCCTGCGCGCGGAGACCAGCGAACGCGAGCAGCTGCTTGAGCAACTGTTCGCGACCCGGCGGTTCGCCGACGTGGAACGGTGGTTCCGGGAGCGCCGTGGCGAGCGGGGCAAGGAGCTGGAGGCGCTGCGGGCCCGCACGCGCGAGTGGGCGGCGCGGGCCGCGCAGGTGGCTGGCGTCGAGCAGCCGGAAGCGCCCACGGCCGAGTGGGTACGCGAGCTCGAGCGGCAGACGCTGGCCGAGCACGAGCAGGCGAGCGCGGTGGAAGCAGGCGCCCGCCGGGCCCGGGAGGATGCCGAGTCCGTGCTCGCCGACCGTACGGCGCGCGCTGATCGGGTCCGGCGGGTGGCGGCGGCGCACCAGAAGCTGGCCGAGCTGGCCGGACAGGCCGCCGAGATCGACGACGCCAGGCACCGGCTGGCGCGTGCCCGGCGCGCCGCGACGGTGCTCGAGGCGCAGCAGCTGGCCGACCGGATCGCGACGGAGCTGGACAAGGCCGACCGGGTCGAACAGCAGCGGGTGAGCGAGTTGCTGGAGTCGGGGGAGGAGTCCTCGGACGGGTCGCCTGCCGAGCTGCGTGCTCGCGCGGGTCGATTCCGGGAGGAAGCGGGCGCGCTGTCCGGCGCGATCGAGGAAGCCGAGCAGCAGCGCGCCGACGAGGTGCGGCTGGCCGAGGCGGCCACTGCCGCCGAACGTGCCACGGCGCGCGCCACGAGCCTTGCCGAGTCGCTGCGCCAGGCGGTCGACGAGCACCAGCGCGCGCGGGAACGCGTGCTCGACCTTCGCCAGCGGCGCCTGGCCGGGATGGCCGCGGAACTGGCCTCCGCGCTCGATGCCGGAACACCCTGCCCGGTCTGCGGCTCGACCGAGCACCCCGGGCCTGCCTCGCCCGGCGCGGGCGCGGTCGCCGAGGAGGACGAGCGCGCGGCCGAACGTGCCGAGCAGGACGCCCAGCGGGAGCGGGACCGGCTGGAAGCGGAGAAGGCCGAGGCCGACCGTGCCGCGACCCGTGCCGAGTCGGACCGGGCCGGACTGGCAGGCACGGTGTCCGAACGCGCCGAGCGGCTCGCCGCGGCGCGCGGTGAGTACCCGGACGTGCAGCGGCGCCGCGCCCACCTGCTGTCGGTCGCCGCCGCGCTGGAGGCACTGGCCGAGTCCCGCACGGATGTCCTCTCGTGCCGGCGCAGGCTGGCCGAGCAGCGCGAGGTCGTCGCGGCCGCCGTGTCCGAGGCCGAGTTCGGGTCACTCGACGAGGCGCTGGCCGCGGGGCTCGGGCAGCGGGACGCCGACGCGCTCGAGGAGTGGGTCACGCAGTCCGATGTGGCCGCCTCGGCGGCCAGGGAGGTCCTCGCCGACCCCGAGCTCGCCGACGTCGCCGCCGACGAGGAGGTCGATGTCACCGGCGCCGAGCAGGCGCTCACGCGGGCCAGGGAGGAAGCCGAGGCCGCGCTGGTGCGGGTGCGTGCCTGCGCGAGCAAGCGGGACGATCTCGCCACCATCGCGGAGTCGCTGACCGCGCGGCTGGCCGAGCTCGAACCCACGGAGGCCGCCTTCGCCGAGCTGGATGCGCTGACCGACGTCGTCAACGGCCGGGGCCAGAACGCCCGCAGGATGTCGCTGCGCTCGTACGTGCTCGCGGCACGGCTGGAGGAAGTCGCCATCGCGGGTACACGCCGCCTGCGCATGATGAGCCAGGGGCGTTACTCCTTCGTGCACTCCGACGCCGCGGGCGCACGGGGCACCCGGGGTGGTCTCGGTCTGGACGTGCTCGACGACTACTCCGGCGCCGTGCGGCCTGCCAAGACGCTGTCCGGGGGTGAATCCTTCCTGGCCTCGCTCGCGCTGGCGCTGGGGCTCGCCGACGTGGTGGCCACGGAGACCGGCGGGACCCTGCTGGACACGCTGTTCATCGACGAGGGTTTCGGCACGCTCGACTCCGAGACCCTCGACGTGGTGATGGGGACGCTCGACGAGCTCCGCGCAGGCGGCCGCGTCGTCGGTGTGGTCTCGCACGTCGAGGAGCTGCGCCAGCGCATCCCGGCGCGCCTGCGGGTCGGCAAGTCGCGGTCCGGGTCAACCCTGCGGCTGGAGGGCGTGTGAGGTCGCCGCGTTGCGCCGCTCGTGCTCGAGCAGCCACCGCTTGACGTCGACGCCCCACCGGAACCCGCCGAGCGACCCTCCGGTGCGCAGCACCCGGTGGCAGGGTACGAACAGGGCCGCCGCGTTGCGGGCGCAGGCCATGGCGGCCGCGCGCACCGCGGGGCGCCGACCCGCACGGGTGGCGAGCTCGCTGTAGGAGACCGGTTGCCCTGCGGGAACGTCCCGCAGGGTGGCCCATGCCTTCTGGAGGAAATCCCCGGACCGCTGCCGCACCACGATCTCGTCGATAGCGTCGAGCTCGCCCGCGTGATACGCGCGCACGGCCCTGGTCACCGGACCCAGATCGTGGCGGGCACGAAGCTCACCGGGCAGCAGGGAGCCCGCGATCCGGGCGGTGAGGTCGTCGGGTTCCAAGGTCCAGCCGGAGGCGAGGACCGCGCCGTCCGGGGCGACGATCGCGGTGAACGGTCCTGCGGGGGTTTCGGTGGTTGCCCAGTAGGCGAGTGTCATGGCGGTCGTCCTATCCGGAGTCGGGGTGATCGGCTGTCGATGACGTGCGGGGCGGGCCCGTCGGGGTGCCGGGCGCGGTTGCGGGGGTGAGCGCGGCGCGCCACAGGTGCATACCCGCGTAGGAGCGCCACGGTCGCCAGCGGTGCGCGCGGGCGTTCAGCCCGGCCGGGTCCTCGGGAAGGTTCAGGCGGGCGGCGCCGGTGCGCAGGGCGCGGTCGGTCACCGGGAGGGTGTCGGGTGTGCCGAGCGCGTGCAGCAGGACGTAGTCGGCGGTCCACGTGCCGATTCCCGGCAGCGCGGTGAGCTCGCGATGCACGGTCCGTGGATCGCAGCCGACGTGCACCTCGAGCGCTCCCGATGCGAGGTGTTCGGCGACGGTGGTCAGTGCGGCGATGCGCCGCGCGGGACCGCGCAGCACCGTGGCCGCGTGCTCGGCGATGGCCTGCATGGTGGGGAACAGTGTGTCCGGTTCCGCCGCCGTGCCGCCTTCCTCGGGCCGCTCCTCGAACCGCGTGCCGAGGGTGCGCGCCAGCCGCGCGGCCAGCGAGCGTGCCGAGGCCACCGACACCTGCTGGCCGAGAACTGCCCGCACGACGAGCTCGTGCGGGTCGACGGTTCCCGGTACGCGGATTCCCGGTGTCGCGGCAACCCGGGGTGTCAGCGCGCTGTCGGCCGCGAGTGCGGAGTCCACCGCGACGGGGTCGGCGTCGAGGTCGAACAACCGCCGTACGCGGGCGACCGCGCTGCCGAGGTCCCGCACGTCGGTCAGCCGCAGGGTGCAGCACACGTGGTCGGCCGCGGGCTCGGCGTGCATGATCGCCGGGCCGTGTGGCAGCCGCAGCGTGCGCGCGTAGCGTGCCTGCCCGTCGCCTGCCGCGGTGCGTACCGACTCGACGCCGGGCACGGCGCGAGCCGCCAGGTAGTCGAGCACCCCGCCCGCGTCGAAGGGGCTGCGGAACGGCAGCCGCACGCACACGCGCGTTCCCGGCGCGGAGTCGCCGGGCTCCGGTGCGCCACGGCGGCGCCGCGCCGGGGCGGCGGCCGCCTCGCGCAGCCGCGCGGGAGCCACCCCGAACACGGTGCGGATGGTGTCGTTGAACTGCCGCACGCTCGCGAAGCCTGCGGCGAACGCGACCTCGGTCAGTGGAAGCGGGGTGTGTTCGATGAGCAGGCGTGCGGCGTGCGCGCGGTGGGCCCGGGCCAGGGCGATGGGGCCCGCGCCGAGCTCGGCGGTCAGCACGCGAGTGAGGTGGCGTGTGGAGTAACCGAGCGCGCGGGCCAGGCCGGTGACGCCCTCGCGGTCGACGACGCCGTCGCCGATCAGCCGCATCGCGCGACCCGCGAGGTCGGCGCGCAGGTCCCACTCCGGCGAGCCCGGCACGGCGTCGGGAAGGCACCGCCTGCAGGCGCGGAACCCCGCGGCTTGGGCGGCGGCCGATGTGGGGTAGAAGGACACGTTGCCAGGGCGCGGTGTCAGCGCCGGGCAGGACGGGCGGCAGTAGATGCCCGTGGTGCGCACGGCGGTGATGAACTGCCCGTCGAACCGGACGTCCCTGGCCGCGACGGCGGCGTAGCACCGGTCGAAGTCCCGCCACAGCTGCGCCAGCGGGGTGTGCTCCGCGGCATCGGTGGTCACGGCTCGCGTCGCTGTCATGACGTCGATCCTGCCATCACCGGCCGCGCACGACCGGCGGGAATCGGACATCACGATGGGCGGGCCGGAGCGGGGCCGCCCCGGCCGCCTTGTGGCTCGGGTGCACGGGACGTCGGGGCGGCTGCGTGGCGACCCGTACACTGGGCTCTCGTGAGTTTGACCCTCGGTATCGTTGGCCTGCCCAACGTCGGAAAGTCCACCCTGTTCAACGCGCTGACCCGCAACGAGGCCGTCGCCGCGAACTACCCGTTCGCGACGATCGAGCCCAACGTCGGCGTGGTGCCCCTGCCGGACGCGCGGCTCGACAAGCTCGCCGAGATGTTCTCCTCGGCGCGCACCGTGCCTGCCACGGTGTCGTTCGTCGATATCGCCGGTCTGGTGAAGGGCGCTTCGGAGGGAGCGGGTCTCGGCAACCAGTTCCTCGCCAACATCCGCGAGGCCAACGCCATATGCCAGGTGATCCGGGTGTTCGACGACCCCGACGTGGTGCACGTGGACGGCAACGTCGACCCGGCAGGCGACATCGAGACGATCAACACCGAGCTGATCCTCGCCGACATGCAGACGCTGGACAAGGCGCTGCCCCGGATGGAGAAGGAAGCCAGGACCAAGAAGGAGAACCGCCCTGCGCTGGACAGCGCCAAGCAGGCGAGGGAGATCCTGGACAGCGGGCGCACGCTGTTCGCCGCCCAGAACGAGATCGACCTCGACGCTGTGCGCGAGCTGTCCCTGCTGACCACCAAGCCCTTCCTGTACGTGTTCAACGCCGACGAGGGCGTGTTGCGTGACCAGGCGCGCCGCGAGGCGCTGACCAAGCTGGTGGCACCGGCCGACGCGGTGTTCCTGGACGCCAAGGTGGAAGCGGAGCTTCTCGAGCTCGACGACGAGGAGTCGGTGCGCGAGCTGCTCGAGTCGGTCGGGCAGAGCGAGCCCGGCCTGTACTCGCTGGCGCGGGCGGGATTTCACACGCTCGGCCTGCAGACGTACCTGACCGCCGGGCCGAAGGAGGCCAGGGCCTGGACCATCCGGCAGGGCGCGACCGCCCCGGAAGCTGCGGGGGCGATCCACAGCGACTTCCAGCGCGGCTTCATCAAGGCCGAGGTGATCTCGTACGAGGAGCTGGTCGAGGCGGGTTCGCTGGCGGCAGCCCGGTCGGCGGGCAAGATGCGCATGGAGGGCAAGGACTACGTCATGCACGACGGCGACGTGGTCGAGTTCCGCTTCAACGTGTAGGCGGGGATGACGGCTCGACCTGGTGGCTGGGGCGAGCTACCCAAGGCCGAGTTCGCGTTTCCCGGCCCGCTCCGGGACCGCCTCGTGGAGCTGGTGCTCTCGGGTGTGAAGAGGTCGGCCACAGGGCTGCTCGTCGAGTACGGGGCCAGTGGTGTGCCGCTTCCCGAGATCGGCGCGCGCTCGGTCGTGGTGAACTCCGCGGACGATCCGGTCGCGCTTATGACCACGACAGGTGTCCGGGTCGTGCGGCTCGCCGAGGTCGACGTGCGGCATGTGGTGGACGAGGGCGAGGGACACTCTACCGTCGCGGAATGGCGTGCTGCACACGAAGAGTTCTGGTCCGGCCCGCAGATGCTGGAAGCCCTGGCCGATCCCGATTTCCACGTGGACGACGACACCCTGGTCGTCCTGGAGCGGTTCGTGTGTGCGGAGATCCCCCGGATCCACGATGTGCGGCCACGCGCGTAGCACCGGCGAGCGGAGGAGCCCGGCGCCGTGTCCCGTGGCCGTGGTGGTGTCAGTACCCGGCGAGTACCGTGTCGATGCGGTCCACGAGCGCGAGGTCGTTCTGCGTGACCCCGCCCTTCGAGTGGGTGCTCACCGAGAACCGGAGCGTGCGCCAGCGGATGTCGATGTCCGGATGATGGTCGAGCTCCTCGGCGATGACCGCGACCTGATCGACGACCTCGATCGCGCGCGGGAACGTGTCCAGCTTGACCGTTCTGACCAGCGCGGTGTCCTCGTGCGCCCACTCGGGCCGGGTCTGTAGTTCCGCGCTGATCTGCTCGTCCGTCAGTAGTTCCGGCATACCGTCCATGGTGCCAGCGAACCCCGGCCTTTCCCGCCACCCCGCGCCCGCATGTCCCCCCGGTGGTGTGCTGAATGACGCTTTCACTCCACGAGAGGGAGTGAAAGCGTCATTCAGCGTCGGGGTAGCGTCGTGCGGGTGACGGGCAGGGATGTGGTCGTGGGGGCGGCGTTGGTGCGGGGCGCGCGCGTGCTCGCTGCGCGGCGCAGCCATCCCGCGAGCCTCGCGGGCTACTGGGAGCTGCCCGGTGGCCGGGTGGAGCCCGGTGAGTCCGATGACGACGCGCTGCGCAGGGAACTGCTCGAGGAGCTGGGTTGTGCCGTCGTCGTCGAGCACCGCATCGCGCAGGTCGAGCTCGCGCCGGGGACGGTGCTGCGGGTCTACGCGGCGAGCCTGGCCGACCCGGCAGGCGAACCCCGCGCCGTCGAGCACGGCGAGATCCGGTGGGTGCCCGCCGAGGGGCTGGACGGGCTGGCCTGGCTGCCCGCCGACCTCGAGCTGTTGCCCGAGCTACGGCGAATGCTCACCCGCGCGGGTGCCGCAGGCGGGTAGCTGCACCGTACGGCGACCGGCCACGCGAACGAATGCGTCCTTAACAGGTGTCACAGCGCTCGCTGAGGACTACCCTGGGAACATGTATGTGGCTGTGAGTACCTACACCGCGCCGATCAACGAGATCGACTACGTGCTGCCCGAGCACGTCGAGTGGCTGGAGCGGCATTACGAGTCGGGTGACTTCCTCGTCTCCGGCAGGCGTGAACCGCGCGTCGGCGGCGTGATCATCGCTCGGCCCATGCTGCGCGGGAAGCTCGACGCGATCCTGGCCACCGATCCGTTCTCGTACCGCCACCTCGCCCGCTACGACGTCTACGAGTTCGCGGCGACCAGGACGGTCCCCGAGCTCAACTGGATCAACGAGGTGGTCGCCGCGCAGTGACCCGCCGGTGGCGGGGCCGACCCGCCGCCGAGGCGTCGAGCGCGTGCTCCTGTGCCGCCGGAACGTGTCCTGACGCGGTGTGTGCCTGTTCACAGCGAGGCCTCCGGTAATCTGGCCTGGACCACGTGCCGCTGCCGTGCTCCGGCCGATGGCACCGTGGTCCCTGCCCTTCTCGCGATCCCAGGAGCCCATGCGTGCCCGCAGTAAGCGACACCCTCAGCACGACGCGCACCGACCTGCGTAATGTCGCGCTCGTCGCGCACGTTGACCACGGCAAGACCACGCTCGTCGATGCGATGCTGCGGCAGTCCGGTGCCTTCGCCGAACATGGAGACCCGGTTGATCGCGTGATGGACTCGGGCGAGCTCGAGCGCGAGAAGGGCATCACCATTCTTGCCAAGAACACCGCGATCCGTCGCCACTCCGAGGACGGTCCGGTGACCATCAACGTCATCGACACCCCCGGCCACGCCGACTTCGGTGGTGAGGTCGAGCGGGGCCTTGCCATGGTGGACGGGGTGCTGCTGCTCGTCGACGCCAGCGAGGGCCCGCTCCCGCAGACCCGCTTCGTGCTGCGGAAGGCGCTGGAGGCGCGGCTGCCCGTCGTGCTCGTGGTGAACAAGGTGGACCGCCCGGACGCGCGGATCGCCGAGGTCGTCAACGACGCCTACGACCTGCTGCTCGAGCTGGCAGGAGAGATCGAGGGCATGGACGACGACGCGCTCGATGCGATTGTGAACATGCCGGTCATCTACACCTGCGCCAGGGACGGCATCGCCTCGCTGAACGCTCCCGCGGACGGCGACCGCCCGGACGGTGACAATCTGGACCCGCTGTTCGACATCCTGCTGAACCGGATCCCGGCGCCGCACGTCGAGCTCGACGCCCCGCTGCGCGCGATGGTCACCAACCTCGACGCCTCGGCGTTCGTGGGGCGTATCGCACTGGCGCGGATCCACTCCGGCCGGTTGGCCAAGGGGCAGACGGTGGCGTGGATGCGCGCGGACGCTCCCGTCGAGCACGTCCGGATCACGGAGCTGTACCAGACCAAGGGCCTCGACCGTGCTCCGGCGGCCGAGGCAGCCGCCGGTGACCTCGTGGCGATCGCCGGCATCAGTGAGATCACCATCGGGGACACCCTCGCCGACAAGGACGACCCGGGTGCGCTTCCCCGCATCACGGTCGACGAGCCCGCGATCTCGATGACGCTCGGCGTGAACACCTCCCCGCTGGCGGGAACGGGCGGCGGCGACAAGCTGACCGCGCGGCTGGTGAAGTCGCGCCTCGACCAGGAGCTGGTCGGCAACGTCAGCATGCGGGTGCTGCCCGGTGGGCGGCCGGACACCTGGGAGGTGCACGGTCGTGGCGAACTGGCGCTCGCGGTACTCGTGGAGCAGATGCGGCGTGAGGGCTTCGAGCTCACCGTCGGCAAACCGGATGTCGTCACGCGCACCATCGACGGGAAGCTGCACGAGCCGTTCGAGCGGCTGAGCCTGGATATCCCCGAGGCCTACATGGGGGCGGTCACGCAGCTGCTGGCCGCGCGGAAGGGCCGGATGGAGCACATGGAGGGGCACGGCTCGGACCGGATGGCGCTGGAGTACCTGGTGCCTGCGCGGGGCCTCATCGGCTTCCGGACCGACTTCCTCACCGAGACCCGTGGGGAGGGGATCGCCAACCACGTGTTCGAGGGGTACTTCCCGTGGGCTGGCGAGATCCGCAGCCGCAACAGCGGCTCGCTCGTCGCCGACCGCACCGGTGCGGTCACCACGTACGCGCTGACCCAGCTCGCCGACCGCGGGACCTTCTTCGTCGAGCCGGGCGCGCAGGTCTACGAGGGAATGGTGGTCGGCGAGAGCCCGCGCGCCGAGGACCTCGAGATCAACATCGGCAAGGAGAAGAAGCTCACCAACGTCCGCTCGTCGACAGCCGACGAGCTGGAGCGGCTCGCGCGTCCCCGCGTGCTGAGCCTTGAAGAGGCTCTGGAGTTCTGCGCGGCCGACGAGTGCGTGGAGGTCGCGCCGAACGCGATCCGCGTGCGCAAGGTGACCCTGGACACGCACCAGCGCGGCAAGGAGCGCACCCGCGCGCGCAGCCGCGACGCCGGCGCCTGACGGCGCCCCGGGCCGCCCGTCTCCGCGCGTACCTGTGGCCTGACACCCGAAAGGGTACGACACAGAGTAATGAAATCCTCCTAACCAGACCCCCTCCGATGGTCGTGGGCCGTTCGGCGTAACCCGGGGGACGGGTTCGTTTCTCCAGGTAGTCGCCAGCTGGGACGAACCGGTGAGGGGTTCGAGACTGAAGTCACCGATTGGTCACGATCTTCCGCGAACTCGTGACGCGGCGTGGCCCGCTTCCTAGTGTTCATCGGCGAGCTCGCCATACCAAGAAAGGTGTGGTGCGTCATAGGCTTCGGCCACACTTGCCGTTGCGATGCGGGCCACACCGGCCCAGTGCTAGGAGGACACAGTCATAATGAGGAGATCACGATTCACCTCTGCGGTCGCGATGATCGCGGGGAGCGCGCTCGTACTGAGCGCGTGTGCCGACAACGGTGATGACGCCGCCGGTGACAACGGCGGGGGCGGCGACACCATCACGTTGGCTTGGCCCCAGCCCTTCGACAGCTACAACAACACCACGGCCGGAGCGAACTCGTTCGCCAACGGTGTCGTGATGGAGTGGGTGACCACCGGCTTCTGGCACTTCGCGGGTGAGGACGGGCAGGTCACTCCGAACGAGGAGTTCGGCAGCTACGAGAAGGTCTCCGACGACCCGCTGACGGTCGAGTACACGATCAACGAGGACGCCACCTGGTCGGACGGCGAGCCGATCGACTGTGACGACGCGCTGCTGTGGTGGGCCCAGCAAAGTGGTGAGTCGGACTACTCGGTGATCGGCACCGACGGGGTCGAGGACACCGAGGTGCCGGACTGCGAGGCGGGGGACAAGGAGTTCACGCTCGAGTACGACAAGCCCTTCGCCGACTGGAACAGCAACGGGCCGAGCAACGGCAACACCGCCATGATGCCCGCGCACGTCGTCGCCGAGCAGGGCGGACTGTCCTCGGAGGAGTTCATCGAGGCCGTCAAGGCCGAGGACTGGGAGGCCCTCGAGGACACCGTGGACTTCTTCAACGAGGGCTGGCTGATCGAGGGCGGACTGCCCGACCAGGAGCTGATCCCCTCGTCCGGGCCGTACAAGCTGGACTCCTACGAGGCAGGCCAGCACGTCACCCTGACTTACAACGAGGAGTACTGGGGTGAGGCACCGGAGACCGAGACCATCGTGATCCGGGAGATCCCCGAGGAAGAGCAGGTCCAGGCCCTGGAGAACCAGGAAGTCGACATCATCAACCCGCAGCCGACCGTGGATATCGCCAACCAGATCGAGGCCGCGGAGGCCGCGGGTATCGAGTCGGCGGTCGAGAACCAGTACAGCTACGAGCACCTGGACTTCAACTTCAACGACGGGCCGTTCGCGGAGAGCCGCGAGCTGCGCGAGGCCTTCGCGCTGTGCGTGCCGCGGCAGACCATCGTGGAGAACCTGATCCAGCCGGTGTTGCCGGAGGCCGAGACGAAGGACATCCGCAACATCGCGCCATGGGATCCGGGCTTCGAGGAAGGCATCGAGCGCTCCTCCGAGTGGCTCGACGAGTACGGCGAGCAGGATCTCGAGCGGTCCCGCCAGATCCTCGAGGAGGAGGACGCGGTCGGTACCGAGATCCGGCTGGAGACGCTGGACAACGAGCGCAGGAACAACACGGGCACGCTGATCACCGAGGCCTGTGAGGAAGCGGGCTTCGAGGTCGACTTCGACGCCAGTGCCGACTTCTTCGACACCAAGGGCGGCCTGTCGCAGGGCACCTTCGATGTCGCGATGTTCGCCTGGATCGGCTCCTCGGTGCTGTCCGGCTGGAACGCCATCTACCGGTCTCCTGAGGAGTGCACCGCCGAGGGCAAGGGCAACAACATGGGGTGCTACTCCGACGAGGAGATGGACCAGATGCTCGATGACATCCTGCGGCAGAGTGACCAGGACAAGGCGCTCTCGATCGCGGCGGACATCGAGGAGAAGCTCTGGGCCGACCTGGCGACGATCCCGCTGTACCAGCACCCGAACATCGCGGCCTGGCAGCAGGATGTGCAGAACATCGTGATGAACCCGACGCAGACCGGCCTGGTGTGGAACATGCCGGAATGGAGCAGGGAGTGAGCTGATCCGGTGCGCCGTGCGGTGAGCTGACACCCGCTCACACGCGCCCGCATCGGTATCGCACCGCGGCGGGGCCGGGAGCCCCTTTCCCGGCCCCGCCGCGGTGCGACCCCACCCGCATCCTTTCCGCGTACCCAGGAGACTGCGCCATGCTCGCTTTCATCGCGCGGCGCCTGTTCGTCTCGGTCCTGGTCTTCCTCGCCGCCACCGCCGTGGTGTTCGTCATGGCGGCGAACGTCGGGGACCCGCTGGCCGAGGCCAGGCAGTTGCCGCCCGGCCCGGCCCAAGAGTCCGCGATGGCCGAGATCACCGAGCGGATGAAGCTCGACGAACCCGTATTCGTCCGCTACTTCCACTGGCTCGGTTCCGCGCTCACCGGCGACCTCGGTGTGAACGTGACCGGCCGGAGCATCAACGCCATGCTGGAGAACGCCGTCGGCTCCACGCTGCAGCTGGTGCTCGCCGCGACGGTGCTGTCCATCGTCATCGGGATCACCATCGGGGTGATCTCCGCGCTGCGGCAGTACAGCGGCCTGGACCTGTCGGTGACCTTCGCCGCGTTCCTGTTCTACTCCCTGCCGCTGTTCTGGGTGGCCACCCTGCTCAAGCAGTTCGTGGCCATCGACCTCAACAACTGGCTGGCCGACCCGGAACTCGCCCTCTGGGTGATCGGCCTGATCGCCCTGTTCGTCGCGCTGTTCTGTGCCGCCCTGGTCGTCGGCGACCGCCGTAGCAGGGTGACCACCTTCGTGGTCGCGTTCGTGGCCATGTGCGCGCTGTTGTGGGCCCTGTCGGAGACCGGCTGGTTCGCCGATCCGGGGCTGGGCATATTCGTTATCGCGCTGACCGCCGTCGCCGGTGCGATCGGCTTCACCACGCTGTTCAGCGGGCTGGACTGGCACAGCCCGCCGATGCGCGCGGCGATGGCAGCCGCCATCGCGGGTATCGCCAGCGCGCTGCTGCTCGACCCGGTGCTGCGGGACCCGAACCTGGCGACGATCGCGCTGCTCGCCGTGATCACCGCGGGCGTGTGTTTCGCCATCGGGTGGCTGCTCGGTGGTGAGCTTTACCGGCGCTCGGCCGTCCAGTCCGCGATGTTCACCGGCCTGTTCACCGGCGCGGTGATCTTCACCGACCGGCTGCTGCAGTCCTTCGCGAGCTACAGCGATCTGAAGGGTGGCCGCCCGGTCTCCACGATCGGCTCGGGCACGCCCAACTTCCAGGGCACCTTCTGGCAGTCCGGTCTGGACTCCCTCGGCCACCTCGCCCTGCCCACGCTGGCGCTGATGCTGATCTCGCTGGCGACCTATACCCGCTACACCAGGGCGAGCATGCTGGAGGTGATGAACCAGGACTACGTGCGCACCGCGCGCGCGAAGGGCCTGCCCGAACGGGCGGTGGTCACACGGCACTCGCTGCGCAACGGCCTGATCCCCATCACGACGCTGACCGCGTACGACATCGGCACGGTCATGGGCGGGGCCGTGGTGACCGAGACCGTGTTCGGGTGGCGGGCCATGGGCAGGTTGCTGCTGGACGGCATCAACCAGGGCGACCCCATGCCGATCATGGCGTTCTTCCTGGTCGCCGGTGGCGCGATCGTGGTGTTCAACATGATCGCCGACATCGCGTACGGCTTCCTCGACCCGCGGATCCGGCTGTCCTGACAGGAGTAGGTGAATGATGCGCAGAACACGGACGAAGCCGGCGCAAGCACCAAGCGGCACCGACGCGGTGCAGGGCATGGGCGTGCGGACTCGCACCCAGGGCGAGCTGGTATTCCGGAGGTTCGTCCGGCACAAGGGAGCGGTCGCGGGCATGATCGGCCTCGGGGCGATCGTGCTGCTCGCGGTGACCTCGATCGGTGCCGGACCGATCCCCGGCTGGTGGCCCAAGGACTTCTCCTCGACCGGAACGATCGTCGACAGCGGCAAGCCGACGTTGAGCCTGTTGCCCGGTTTCCTGGGTGGTTCCGGCATGCAAATGGGCGAACACCCCTTCGGGCAGGACAACGTCGGCAGGGACTACTTCGCGCTGACCATGCGGGGCACCCAGGTGTCGCTGGTGATCGCGTTCATCGTCGGTATCGTCAGCACCTTCGTCGGGACGCTCATCGGGGCGGTAGCCGGGTACTTCCGGGGCAAGTCCGAGGCCGCACTGATGCGGCTGACCGACCTGGTCATCACCATCCCCACCCTGCTGTTCGCGGGGCTGGTGGCCGTGATGGCAGGGGACAGGGGCATCGTCGTGCTCGGGCTCGTGCTGGGGCTGGTGACGTGGACGCCGACGGCGCGGCTGATCCGCGGCGAGGTGCTGTCCATCCGGGAGAAGGAGTTCGTCATCGCGGCCAGGTCGTTCGGCACGTCCGCGCGACGGATCATCGTCAAGCACATCCTGCCGAACACGGTCGGCATCATCATCGTCTCGGTGACGCTGGCCATCGCGACCGCGATCATCCTCGAGTCGGCGCTGTCCTTCCTGGGGCTGGGGGTGCAACCACCGGACACCTCGCTCGGCAGGATCATCCACGATTACCAGAACGCGCTGACCGTGCGGCCGTGGTTGTTCTACTGGCCGGGATTTTTCATCATCGGCATCGTGCTGTCCGTGAACTTCATCGGTGACGGCTTGCGCGACGCTTTCGACCCACGACAGAACCGGGTGCGTGACTGATGTCGACGAATACGGAGCCCGCCAACGGCTCGCGGGTGCACGCGGGAAAGACCCTCGCGGACTCGCTGCCCCCGTCCGACGAGGAGATCCTGCGGGTGGAGGACCTGACCGTGGAGTTTCCCACCGACGACGGCATCGTGCATGCCGTGCGGGGCGTGGACTACTCCGTGCGCGAGCGCGAGGTGCTTGGCATCGTGGGGGAGTCCGGCTCGGGCAAGTCGGTCTCCTCGATGGCGATCATGGGTCTGCTGCCCGGCAACGCCCGCGTACACGGCAGCATCCGGTACCGCGGAACGGACCTGCTGCGGATGCGGGAGAAGGAGCATCGCTCGCTGCGCGGCGACAAGATCGCCATGATCTTCCAAGACCCGATGACCTCGCTGAACCCCGTGCAGACCATCGGCGACCAGCTGGCGGAGGCCGTGTTGTCGCACCACCTGGTCTCGCGCAAGCAGGCGCTGGCACGCGCGAAGGAGATGCTGGACCTGGTCGGGATCCCGCGACCGGAGGCCCGGCTGAAGAGCTACCCGCACGAGTTCTCCGGCGGGATGCGGCAGCGCGTGATGATCGCGATGGCGATCATCAACGATCCCGACCTCATCATCGCCGACGAACCGACAACGGCGCTGGATGTCACGGTGCAGGCGCAGATCCTGGAGAAGCTGCTTGAGGTCAAGGACGAGGTCAACGCGGCGATCCTGATGATCACCCACGACCTGGGCGTGATCGCGGGTATGGCCCATCGTGTCCTGGTGATGTACGCGGGAAGGCCCGTGGAGATCGGGAACGTGGACGTGGTGTTCAACCAGCCGCGCATGCCCTACATGGCCGGGTTACTCGGCTCGCTGCCGCACCTCGACGCGACCGAGCACGAGCGGTTGCGCCCCATCGTGGGCACCCCGCCTTCGCTGATCAACGTACCGCCGGGGTGCCCGTTCTCCCCGCGCTGCCCGCTCGCGGACGACAGCGCGTGTGTGACCACCGAGCCGGAGTTGGCGCCTGTCGACGCCGATGAGCACTATGCCGCGTGCCATCACTGGTCCCGGCTGGCTCAGGTCGACGATCCGACCGCGTACTTCCGGGCCGAGAGCGAGAGGTCGCGATGAGCGTGATGGCAGAGAGCGCACGGCAAGCGGTATCCGGCGAGCATGGTGACCCCCTGCTCGAGGTGAACGACCTCGTGGTCAACTTCCCCGTGCGGGGTGGTGGGCTGCTGCGCAGGAAGATCGGCGATGTGCAGGCCGTCAGCGGGGTCTCGTTCCACGTCGGCGAGGGCGAGACGCTCGGTATGGTCGGTGAGTCCGGCTGCGGTAAGTCCACGACCGGGCGGTCGTTGCTACAGCTGAACAGGCCGAGTTCCGGGTCGGTGCGGTTCGGCGGGCGGGAGCTGATCGGACTGAGCTTCCGCGAGCTGCAGCCGGTCCGGCGTGACATGCAGATCGTGTTCCAGGACCCGTTCGCGTCGCTGAACCCGAAGATGCCGGTGAACGACATCATCGCGGAGCCGTTGAAGGTACACGGGACGTGGCGGGACGGCGGCGCCGCGCGCGTCGCCGAGCTGCTGGAGCTGGTGGGGCTCAGCCCGGAGCACGGCAACCGGTACCCGCACGAGTTCTCCGGGGGGCAGCGCCAGCGCATCGGTATCGCGCGCTCGCTGGCGCTGCAGCCGAAGCTGCTCGTGCTCGACGAGCCGGTGTCCGCGCTGGACGTGTCGGTGCAGGCAGGAGTGGTCAACCTGCTGGAGGACCTGCAGGACGAGTTCGGGCTGGCGTACCTGTTCATCGCGCACGACCTGTCCGTGGTGCGGCACATCTCCGACCGGATAGCGGTGATGTACCTCGGCAAGATCGTGGAGACGGGCACGCGCGAGGAGATCTACCAGGAACCGGCGCACCCGTACACGCGGGCGCTGCTGTCGGCGGCTCCGGAGGCGGACCCGGGCAGCGAGCGCGAGCGGGAGCGCATCATCCTCAGCGGGGACGTGCCGAACCCGATCGATCCGCCGAGCGGTTGCCGGTTCCGGACGCGCTGCTGGAAGGCGGCCGATATCTGCGCCACCGAGGAACCCGCCCTCGTCGACCGCGGAGGTGGACACCCCGTCGCCTGCCACTTTCCCGAACGCTGAATGACGCCCTCGGTCCACGGGAGGGACTGAAAGCGTCATTCAGCGTGCCACGGAGGCGGTGTCGTCGGGGCAGCGATTAGGGTGGCAGCGTGGAGACCAGGTTATTGCTCGTTCACGCGCATCCGGACGACGAGACCCTCACCACGGGCGGCACCATCGCCCGGTACGCCGCCGAAGGCGCGGAAGTCACGCTCGTGACCTGCACGCTCGGCGAGGAGGGGGAGATCATCCCTGCCGACCTCGCGGAGCTGGGCTCGCACGCCGGGGACCAGCTGGGTGGCTACCGCGCAGGCGAGCTGCGCGATGCCTGCCGGGTACTTGGCGTGACCAGGCACTTCTATCTTGGCGGTATCGGGCGCTGGCGCGACTCGGGTATGGCAGGCGCAGGCTCGCAACACCACCCCCGCGCGTTCGCCACGGGCGCGTTCGATGAGCAGGTGGCCCAGCTGCGCGCCATCCTGCACCAGGTGCGGCCGCAGGTGGTGGTCAGCTACGACGCCAACGGCGGGTACGGTCATCCCGATCACATCCGCGCACACGAGGTCACGCACGCGGCGGCCGCGGGCGCCGAGCCGGTGCTGCGGGTGTTCCACACGGTTGTGCCCGAGACTCCGGTGCGGCGCGGAGTCCAGGCGTTGCGGGAATTGCCCGGCGTACCGTTCACCGTTCCCGAGCCCGCCGAGCTGCCCGTCGTCGCCGACGAGCGCGCGCACGCGGCTATCGATGTCTCCGGGCAGCTCGACGCAAGGCTCGCGGCGCTGGACGCGCACCGCACCCAGGTGAGCGTGTGGCGCGACGGGAGCGGCAGGCCGGAACGGGCGTGCTGCGCGCTGTCCAACGGGATGGCGCTACCGAACCCGCACACCGAGTACTTCGAGCTCGCCTCCGGTCGTGCCGGTCCGGTGGAAACCGACCTGTTCGGTGGTCTCCGATGAAGGGCGGAGCCACCCTGGAGCGGCTGGTACTCGGCGTACTCGTACTCGACGCCGCGCTGCTGGCCGTGCTGGAGCTGTTCTTCCTGCCACTGCGGCTGGACGGTCGCCTGCTGCCCGCGTTCGGGGACGCGCCGTTCCCGCTCGTCGTGGTGCTGGCCGTGGTGACGACCCCGCTGCTGGTGAAGCACGCTGGGCGAAGCGCGCGGCGGTTGGGGGCAACGCCGTGGCTGGCGGGGCTTCCACTGCTGGTCTGGTCGTGCACGCTGCTGGTGCTCGCGGTCGCGGGTCCCGGTGGTGACCAGGTGTTCGTCGCCGACTGGCGCACCATCGTGCTCCTCGCAGGTGGCGGACTGACCGGTGCGTACTCCTTCGGCCGGGCGATGGCCGTGACCGCCCGGGCCACGGTTCCTGCGGCGGCAGGTGCGGTGACCTCGACGTCCATGGCGGGGAAGTGACCGTGGCAGGGGTGACGATCTCGGACCGGCAGCTGGTCGCCGTGCTGCGGCCGTTCGTCCGCGCGACCGGGCCCGTGCTGGATGTGCTGCGCGAGTCCGACCCGCTCGGCCTGCGCGCGCGTGCCGCGGAGGCCGCCGCGCGCGGTGCGGAGCCGGAGGAGCTCGCGCACCTGCGGCCCACCGTGCGCAGGAGGTTGCTCAACGGTCTGGCGTCGCTGCGGGTGCCTGGCACGCCTGCCTGGGAGAGGATGACCCCCGCGCAGCGGGAGCGGTGGTGGGTGGGCCGTGTCGGCAGGTTCACGGCGCTGCTGACGGCGATACCCGGCCTGGGTGGGGCGCTTGCGCAGCGCTTCCCCGTGCAGAGCGCCGTCGGAGCGGCGTCCCAGGGTGTCCTGCTGTGTGCCATCGCGGGCGAGTACGGCATGACCAGCCATTCCGATCGCGTCCGGCTGCTGGCATGGGTGCTGTTCGGCAGGAGCGTCCCGCACGAGCTCGCGGCGGGTACGGACCCGGCGCACGACCAGGCCGGGGAGGACGCCAACACGGCCGACCTCACCGAGGAGCTACGCGGAGCGCAGCGTGACCGCGGCAGGGTCACGCTCAAGGCGGTCGCGGTGACGCTCTGGCGGCTGGGTCGTTCCCTGCAGGCCTTCGGTGACGAGCTGGACAACCGGCCCCGCGGCCGGTTGTGGCACCGGATGCTCGGCATGATCCCGGTGCTGGGCATGTTCGCGGGTTATCTCGGTGAGCGCTCCGCGCTCAAGCGGGCGGTCAAGATGGCGCGCCGGTACCGGCAGCAGCAGGCAGGTGGTGGGCACCACCCGCGCGACACACCCTAGGAGCGCCAGAACATGAACGCCGAGAAGCCGGCACCCGCCATCTGGACATCTCCGCCGAGCAGGCCGTAGACGGTGGTGGACAGCGTCCAGAACGCCTCACCCGCGTACGGGAACCCGATGATCACGGCGAACAGCGCGAGCGGGGCCCAGGGGCGAGCCTTCATGCCGAGCTCCCTGGCGCGCGGGGACAGGTAGGGCTCGAGCGCGCCGTACCCGTCAAGGCCCGGGACCGGCAGGATGTTCAGCACGAACGCGAGGACCTGCACCATCGCCAGGTAGGACAGGCCGATGAGCAGACCGGCAGGCAGGGGCGCGGCCGCGACCAGCGCGATCAGCACGACGCCGACGGCCAGGTTGGACAGCGGTCCGGCCAGGGACACCGCCGAGGCGACCCCGCGGGTGCGGAGGGCGCCACGGTTGATCCACACCGCCCCGCCCGGCAACGGGATGCCGCCGATGGCCAGCAGGAGCAGCGGGAGCACCATGGAGAACACCGGGTCGGTGTAGTGGCGGATGTCCAGGGTGAGATAGCCCTTCGCGGCCACCGCGCGGTCGCCGCCCCGGTAGGCTACGACGGCGTGACCGAACTCGTGCAGGGTCAGCGACACCGCCCAGCCACCCAGTACGAGCAGTACGACACCGATGGTGCCGAGGACGTTGCGCGAGCCGAAGTCGATGGCCGTGCGCTCGCCGAGCTGGTGGGTGTCGAACGGCGCGTCCACGGCGAGCAGCAGCGCCCCGGCAAGGGTGGCGGCGAGCAGGCCGAGGAACACGGGGCTGGGGCGGATGGCGGATCGGTGCACGGGCCAAGTCTCTCTGGGACGTCGCCGGTACCGATCACCACCCCGCGGATCACGGTGCGGTGTGCTCGGTATGAACTGCGTGTCGGGTTCGCGTCGGCGTGTCGGCTTGCACTTGCGTCACTCTTTCATCCCCCAACCCAGGGATCCGGCTTGACCGAATAGCATCACAGGGGTGTAATCACATTGATGTCATTCGCTGCAGCCCAGCAGGGTTGTGAATGTCCGGGCCTCGGGTATCGGTCCGCGGTACTGATCCGTCGGGTCGCCGAGGAGCCGGAACCGAGCCGGTGTCGGTAGAGGGGCCGGCGCCGGACCGGCGCGAGCCGGACTCGTCCGGCCGTGCGGGAAGCGAGTGATGTCCGCCAACTTCGACGCGTGGAAGTAAGGAGGCGGACGTGCGAAACGCGGACGTAGGTCACCAGTCGGGGGCAGGTATGCAGTGGACAGAGAACTCCGGGCAGGAGTTGGACGTCCTCGCGGACCTGTTTGGCCTCGAGGAAGAGCAGGACTGGCAGGAGCGTGCGCTGTGCGCGCAGACCGACCCGGAGGCGTTCTTCCCGGAGAAGGGGGGATCGACCCGGGAGGCCAAGCGCATCTGCCAGGGCTGTGAAGTACGCACGGAGTGCCTGGAGTACGCACTCGCGCACGACGAACGCTTCGGTATCTGGGGCGGACTGTCCGAGCGGGAGCGTCGCAAGCTCCGGAAGCGAGCGGTCTAGACTCGACTCGTTCGTTGCCGTCGACGGGTCGAAAGGCACAGCCGCATGCACACCGCGCCGGTTCTCGCGGTCCTGGTGTGTCACGACGGCGAGGACTGGCTGCCGGGAGCGCTGTCCGGGCTGCGGGCGAGCACGGTACGCCCGTGGCATGTGGTCGCGGTAGACACCGGATCGGATGACAGTACGCCCGAGTTGCTGGCGGACGCGGCTGCCGGAGAGTCCCCGGTCGTCGACGAGGTGGTCACGCTTGCCAGGCGGACCGGCTTCGCCGAGGCCGTGTCCGCAGGCGTGGCGCACGCGGATGCCACCTGGCAGGAGCCGGATGACTGGATCTGGGTACTGCACGATGACAGCGCCGTCGAGCCGCACTGCCTGGCGACGCTGCTCAACGCCACCGAAGCGTCCCCGTCCGCGGGAATGGTGGGGCCGATCGCCCTGGATTGGGACGACCCCCGGCTGATCGTCGAGGCGGGCCTGACCACGGACACCTCGGGGCATCGTCGTGCGGACGTCGGCATCGGCACCTCGACCGGCGCGGCGCGCGGGACCACCAAGGAGATCACCGCGGAGCAGAGCACCGAGGTGCTGGCGATGCCGAGCGCGGGGGTGCTGCTCCGCCGCTCGCTCTGGGACCGGCTCGGTGGCTTCGACACCGAGCTCGCCCTGCTGTGGGACGACGTCGACTTCGGGTGGCGCGCCAACGTGGCAGGCAGCACGGTGCTGTGTGTACCGATGGCACGGATCCGCCATGCCCGCGCGGTCGCGACGGGGCGACGCGGGCACGCGGCGCTGGATGCCGCCGGTTACCCCGGAACGGCTGCCGCGCAGCGCGCGCACGGGGTACGCACCTACCTGGTGAACTGCTCGCGCCCGGCGTTCGTGCTTGGCATGCCGCGGCTGGCGCTGCTGTGCGTGTTGCGGGCGCTCGGGTTCCTGCTCCTTGCCGCGCCACGGCGGGCACGTGCCGAGCTGTCGGGTCTCGCGGTGGTGTTCCGGCCCGCCGCGCTGCGCCGCGGGCGGCGCGCGCGGGTGCCACCGGAGGGGACGCGCCGCTCCGGCGGCGTGCGAGGGTTGTTCGTCGGCAGGTTCAGGAGGTTGTCGCGCGCGCTGCGCGCGGGCGCGCTGTACCTGGTACGGCGCCGGGTGGCGCGTGATGCCGCACTCGGGATCCTGGCGGGGCAGCCTTCGCGCGCGCAGTGGGTACCCCCGGAGCGCTCGGACGCCGTCGCCGCACCGATGGCGGTGAGCTCGTCGGGGACGGCGGTCTCCAGGGGCATGGTGGCGGTCCCTGTCTCCGACACGGCGCGGGCGGAGCGAACCGAGGAGGCCGGGGCGGCTCACGGTCCCGCTCACGCGCCCACCGGCGAGTCCGCAGCGCAGCGCCCGAGCCCGGGCACGGACGGTGGTGAGCACCGGCTCGTGTTCGTCGAGGTGGACCGCAAGCGCATCCTCGCCGCGACCCTGCTCGCGCCTCCGCTGCTGCTTGCCGTCGGGCTGACCGCGCTGGCACTGTTCGTGCACTGGCACCGGCTCGGTCTCGACCTGGCAGGCGGCCGGTTGCTGCCGGTAGGCGACCTCCCTCAGGTCTGGTCGAGCTACCTGGCCTCCTGGCATCCGGTCGGCGGCGGGACGTCCGCGCACGCGCCGCCCGCGCTGGCTGTGCTGGGTGTTCTCGGTGCGGCCCTGTACCCGATCGGGGGTCCGCCTGCCGCGGTGGCGCTGATGCTTGTCCTGGCCATGCCGCTGGCCGGGTTGAGCGCCTACGTCGCGACCCGGAGGCTCGCGGTAGCAGGCTGGGTTCGTGCGCTGGTGGCGGTCGGCTATGCCGTGCTGCCGCCCGCGACCGCGGCCGTCGAGCAGGGTCGTGTCGGTGTGGTGCTGGCACATATCCTGCTGCCGCCGGTGACCGCGGGCATCGCCACCGTGTTGCGGCCCGGTATCGCGGGAGACCCGGAAGGCACGCGGTGGCTACCGAGCTCGGTGATGGCCGCCGTCGGTCTGGCCGTGCTCGGTGCCTTCTCGCCTGCCACACACATACTCGTGCTGGCGGGGCTGCTGCTGGCGTTCGTGCTCGTGCCCTCGACGGTCCGGATGGCACGGCGCGTCACGTCGATGGCGATCGTCGCGCTGCTGCCGATCGCCCTTCTGCTGCCGTGGCCGGTCACGTTGGTCACACACCCGGAGCTCGTGCTGCACGGCATCGGTGCCCGGTTCACGGAACTACCTGCGCACGCCGCGATGCTGTTCTCCATGCACCCCGGTGGCCCCGGCGCGCTGCCGATCGGCGCGGTGCTGGTGGTGGCGGTACTGGTCGCGCTGATCCTGCGCCCCACGGTTCGTGCGCTTACGGGGCTCGGCATCGCCGCCATCGGCGTGGGCGGGGTCGTGGCCTCGCAACTGCTCGCCGCGTCGCCGCCTACCGGTGGGCAGGAGCGCCACCCCTGGCCCGGGGCGCCACTGCTGGTCGTGGGACTCGGTCTGCTTGCGGTCCTGCTTGCTGTGGCGTACCGGCGGGAGGAGAACCAGCCCGCGGTGGCGCGGGTGCCGAGACTGATGGCGGCGGGTGCCGGTGTCGCCATGACCGCGGCGTTCGTGGTGGCGGCCGGGCAGGTCGGCGGGGACGGCCCGCTCCGCGATGCGGACACCACCCGGCTGGCCTCCGCTGTCGCGGAGGACCTGGCTCGATCCGGGGAGTCGGTTCTTGTGCTGCGCGGCGACGACGATCCGCCCCAGCAGGCCGCGGGCGGCATGCCCGCCTTCGGCGATGACGACCTGCCGCTGCCCGAGGGGGCGGCCGAGCGGCTGCACGGGTGGCAGCAAGCCATGGTCGGCGCGCCCGGCGTACCGAGGGGATCCGACAGCGAGGTGCGCGATGCGGTGGCCGCGGCGAGCGCGGCCGGGGTGCGCATGGTCGTGCTCCCGCACGGGGTGGACAGCGCGGGCCTGCTCGAGGCGGGTGGTGAGCTGGTCAGCCCGGCGGCAGGGACAGCGGACGGACGGCATGTCGTGCGCCTCAACCCCGCCGGTGGACCCGTCACGTTGATCGCACCCGAGCTGAGCAGGCTCGCCATCGGCGGTGAGGCACCTCCCGGTGATGTCGAGACGAACGGTGTGGCGCCCGTCGAGGCGGAGTTGCCCGAGGTGCGGGCACGCGTCTCGGACGGGGCGGGCGGCCGGTTGCTCGTGCTCGCGGCGACTCACGAGGCCGGGTGGCGCGCCGAGGTCAACGGCGAGGCGGTGCCGATCGTGCGGGCCTGGGGTCACCAGGTGGCCGTGGAGGTTCCCACCCGGGAGTCGGAGGTCCTCGTGGAACATCCCGGAACGGTGCGGAACACGCTGCTGCTCGCGCAGCTGGGCGCTGTCCTGTTCGCCGTGCTGACGGCGATCCCCGCGGGACGGAAGGGGCGGGAGGCACGCCCTGCTAGTCGCCCTCGATGATCTCGGGGTCGAGCCCGAGGTAGGCGGCGACCTGCTCGACGAGTACCTGGTGGATCAACTCGACCAGGATGTCCTGCTCGGGTGCGCGTGCCTCGAGCGGGTGGCGGTAGAGCAGGATGCGCGCGTGGGTGGGTAACCCCGCGTTGTCCACCCCGGCAGGCACGAGGCGCGACAACGGAACCGCCCCGTCGTGCAGGATGCTCTCGCCGCCGGCTTCCGGCGGGGCCTTTCGCACGTCGGGCACGTCGTCGACGGCGACATCGAGGTTGGTCAGCTCGGCATGCCACCGGGACTCGATGGGCTCGAGTGCCTCGACCACGGCCGCGTCGAATCGCTCGGACCGGCTCGCCGCGGCGGGCAGTGACGCCGGTATCAACGGACCGCGCAGGCCCCGGCCCCGTCGATCGCGCCGTCGCCTGCGCTGCGGCCGCGCGCTGCGAATGGATCCCACGTTCTGCAGGGTACGCGCGTGGTCGCAGGCGTGTCGTCCCCGCGGTGCCCTGCGCGGGCCGGGTACACGGACACGGCCGCCGCCCGGCGTGCCAGCGAGACACGGACAGGTCCGGGCGATACAGTCCGGGACGTGCCTAGCGTACGCGTGTGTTCCCGGACAGGCTGCCTCCAGCCGGCGGTCGCGACGCTGACCTATGCCTATCGGGACTCGACGGCAGTGGTCGGTCCGCTGGCCATCGCGTCCGAGCCGCACTCCTATGACCTGTGCGAGCACCATGCGGTGCGGCTGACGGCCCCGAAAGGCTGGGAGGTCGTCCGGCACGAGGGTGAGTTCGCCGAGGCCGAGCCGTCCGGCGACGAACTCACCGCCCTTGCCGAGGCCGTCCGGGAGGCCGGTCGGCCGCAGTACTCCGGGCGGGAGCAGGACGATCCCGGCGGTGCCGATGCCGGGCGGCGCGGTCACCTGCGCGTGCTTCCCGACCCCGCGGACTGAGGGGCACCGACGAACGGCCTCTGGACATCGTGCCAGGCCGTCCGAGTAGGCTGCGGGAACTCGAGCTACACGGGTGTACGCGGTGCGTGTGGCTGGATGTGGCTGACCTGTCCGGTGATGGCCGGCGACCGCCTCCGGCTCCGGCCGGGGGTGGGGCGACTGGGAGAATGTTCCTGCCGTTGGTGAGACAACATGGAGTGGGCGTGAGTGACCTTTCGGAGATCGTCAAGGCCTACGATATCCGCGGGGTGGTCGGGGAGCAGCTCGACGCGGACCTTGTCGCGCAGTTCGGCGGGGCGTTCGCCAGGCTGGTGCTGGCCGAGGGCGCGTCGGCGGTGGCGGTCGGCCACGATATGCGGGACTCGTCCCCGGGGCTGGCCGAGGCCTTCGCGCGCGGGGTGACCTCCCAGGGGGTGGACGTCGTCTCGATCGGGCTGGCCAGTACCGACCAGCTCTACTTCGCCTCGGGCAGTTTGAACCTGCCGGGGGCGATGTTCACGGCCAGTCACAACCCGGCCGAGTACAACGGCATCAAGCTGTGCCGTGCCGGGGCAGCCCCGGTCGGCCAGGAGTCCGGCCTCGCGGAGATCCGCGAGGTGGTCGAGCAGGGAGTTCCGGAGTTCGTCGGGGCAGGCGGCACGGTGACCGAGCGCGACGTGCTCGGCGACTACGCGGCACACCTGCGTGACCTGGTCGACCTCTCGGGCTCGCGGCCGCTGCGGATCGTCGTGGACGCGGGCAACGGCATGGCCGGGCACACCGTGCCGACGGTGTTCGACGGGTTGCCCATCGAGATCGTGCCGATGTACTTCGAGCTGGACGGGAACTTCCCGAACCACGAGGCGAACCCGCTCGACCCGGCGAACCTCGTGGACCTGCAGCACGCGGTACGCGAGGCCGGGGCGAACGCCGGCCTGGCGTTCGACGGTGACGCCGATCGTTGCTACGTGATCGACGAGCGTGGTGAACCCGTCCCGCCGAGTGCGATCACCGCGCTGGTGGCGGTGCGCGAGCTCGCGAAGGAGCCGGGCGCCGCGATCATCCATAACCTGATCACATCGCGGGCCGTTCCCGAGATCGTCGCCGAGCACGGCGGGACACCGGTACGCACCCGGGTGGGGCACTCGTTCATCAAGCAGAAGATGGCCGAGACGGATGCGATATTCGGCGGTGAGCACTCCGCGCATTACTACTTCCGCGACTTCTGGCGTGCCGACACGGGCATGCTGGCCGCGCTGCACGTGCTGGCGGCGCTCGGTGCGCACGACGGGCCGCTGTCCACGCTGACCGGCCGTTACCAGCGATACGTCGCATCGGGCGAAATCAACTCCACTGTGGATGATCAACATGCGCGTCAGCGTGCGGTCCGGGAGGCGTTCGCCGCGCGCGACGGGGTCGGCGTCGATGATCTGGACGGCCTGACGGTCGAGCTCGCCGGGGGAGCGTGGTTCAATCTGCGGGCGTCGAACACCGAACCGTTGTTGCGGCTGAACGTCGAGGCGGAGAATGAAGAGGCTATGCGGAAGCTGACCGACGAGGTACTCGCGATCATTCGTGACTGACGGGTCGCGCGAGGGCAGCCTCCGCAACCAGGCAGGTGGCCCGCGGCGTGCCGGCTGCCTGTCCGGATCCGGTCCGTGAGCCGCGTGCCGGCTCGGCGTATCACGTGGTAGAGAGGGAAGCATGGCCTTCACGGTTGACAAGCAGTTGCTGGAGATCCTCGCCTGTCCGGCGCAGGATCACGCTCCACTGGTGAAGGGAACCCCGACCGATCCGGGTGCCGACATGCTGAGCTGCACCGAGTGCGGCAGGCAGTACCCGATCCGGGACGGTATCCCCGTGCTCTTGCTCGACGAGTCCCACCGTCCCGGTGGCGATGAGGACGCACAGGAGGACGTGCCCGATGGATCGGACGTCAAGCGTGCCGATGGTGCTTGATGACACCCTGCTCGACGACCCGGCGCGGCTGGCCGACGTCGACAGCGGCGGCGCCCTGCGCGCCGCGGCGATGGCCGGTGCCCAGGTGCGTTCCGCGTCCGAGCGGGCCGACGAGCTGGCCGCGAAGCTGGAGCGGCACGAGCCGCGCGCGCTGGTACTGATCACCCGCAGCGCTGTCGGCGACGCGGTGGCGCGGATGCTCGCGGCGCTGCTGGACCCCGGGGCCCAGCTGCCGGTCGTGTTCGCCGACGTGGTGCCGAGCTGGGCTGGGCCGTTGGATGTGGTGTACGCGCACACCGACGACCCCGGGGACCAGGAACTGGCGGAGTCGCTGGACCGCGCTTGCCGGTACGGCGCCCGCGTCGTGCTCTCCGCTCCGGACGAGGGGCCGGTGGCAGCGTCGGTCGCCGGCCGCGGTGTGCACATCGCCCCGCGCAGCGAGTTGGCCGCACGCCGCGACTTCGCGCACGCCCTCACCTGCGGCCTACAGGTGGCCGCCGTGCTGGGCCTTGTGGAGGTCGACTTCGAGGTGCTCGCCGACGAGCTCGACGCGGAGGCCGCGCGCGATCATCTCGGGCACGAGTCGTTCGTCAACCCGGCCAAGTCGCTCGCCCTGCGGATCGCCGAGCGGACCCCGCTGCTGTGGGGGCTGGACCCGGTCGCCACCTCCGTGGCCGGGTACGCGGCGTATGCCCTGGCCACCGATGCCGCCGTGGTGAGCGATGTCTCCGAGTACCGGCGGGCGGTCTCCCGCACCGCACTGCACCGCAGTGCGGTGGCGTTGTCGAACGACGACGACATCTTCGCCGACCCGTACGAGGGCGACGACGGCCCCGCGATGCGGGTGATGCTGCTCGCGGTGCGGACCGGCGCGCAGGCTGACGCGACTCGGCGTGCTGCCGAACACGTGCTGACCTCCGCGGACGTGCTCGACGCGAACGAGGAGATCGGCGCCGACGAGCCGACCAGGGCGGTCGCGCTTGCGCTGCGATTCGAACTCGCTGCCCTGTATCTCGGCCTCGCCACCGGAACCGTCGGGGGCACGGGCCTGTTCGCTCCCGCTTGACCGCGCCGATCGGGACGCGGCGGCCGTTCGCCTGCCACGGGTAAGGAGAGTGACTCGGAGTGGAGCTGCTGCGCAACGCCGTGCGACCGTACGCGTGGGGGTCGCGGACCGTCATTCCGGAGTTGTTGGGGAACCCGTCGCCTGCCGACCACCCGGAGGCGGAGCTGTGGATGGGAGCGCACCCAGGCGACCCGTCCACGCTGGTCGGAGCCGACGGCGCCGAACGCAGCCTCCTGGATGTGGTCGCGAACGACCCGGACAGCCAGCTCGGCACCACCTGTACGCGGTTGTGGGGCGGCCGGCTGCCGTTCCTGCTGAAGATCCTCGCGGCGGATGAGCCGCTGTCCATGCAGGCGCACCCGACCGCCGAGCAGGCCCGTGAGGGCTATGCCAGGGAGGAAGGAGCCGGCGTTCCGCGGGATGCCGGCGAGCGCAACTACCCGGACCCCACGGCCAAGCCCGAACTGGTATGCGCGCTGACGGAGTTTCACGTGCTCGCCGGGTTTCGCGATGCCCTGCGCACCGTCGAGCTGCTGCGCGCGATCGAGCCACCGAGCTTGAGCAGCTACATCGACCTACTGGCCGGGCAGCCCGACGCCGACGGCCTGCGCGCGCTGTTCACCACCTGGATCACGCTCCCGCAGCAGACCTTGGATGAGGTGCTGCCGGACGTGCTCAGCGCGTGCGCCACGCACGCGGACGCGGGCGGGGAGTTCGCAACGGAGTGCCACACCATCGTCGAGCTGGGTGAGCGGCATCCCCGCGATGCGGGCGTGCTCGCCGCGTTGCTGCTCAACCGGATCGTGCTGCGGGCGGGCGAGGCGATCTACCTGCCGCCCGGCAACCTGCACCTCTACCTGCGCGGGACAGCGGTGGAGATCCTCGCCAACTCGGACAACGTGCTGCGCTGCGGCCTGACCCCGAAGCATGTCGACGTACCCGAGCTGCTGCGCGTCGTCGACTTCGCCGACGGGGACATGCCCGTGCTCCGGGGCGAATGCGCGGCCGGGTGCGACCGGATGCTCGTGTATCCGACCGACGCGGCGGAGTTCGAGCTGGCCCGGCTGTACTGGCGTGCGGGCGACGCCGGGGAAGCCCGGCTGCCGTACGCGGGACCGCGCATCGTGGTCTGCACGCAGGGAAGCGTCGTGCTGCGCGGTGTGGACGGCAGCGCGCGCGAGGTCGAGCTGGCCAAGGGGAGCTCCGTGTGGCTGCCGGCTTCCGACCCGGAGATCGCGCTGTGGCCCGCAGACGCGGGCGCGGACTGCCACGTGTTCTGCGCCACCCCGGGCAAGGCGTGACCCTCCGCGGCAGTGGTCCGCCCCACACCTCGGTCGATGGTGTGTGCGGGCAGGCGCGACACCTGCCGTGGCTACCGGCCGGTGCCGCACCCTTCGGTTATGGTTGCCTACCCGGAGTGATACGACCGTGTGCGGTTTCCGAGGAGGGGCGATGGCGAGTAGCGCGTACCGGCGCCTCGGTGCCGGTACGGCCGCAGGAGCCGTGTTCGTGGCGCTGGCGGCGTGTGGCCCGCAGGCGGGGGCCGGGGACCCCGATGACAGTGATACGGCCGACGCCGACGACGGCAGCACGCTGACCCTCTACTCGGGCCGCGCCGAGGAGCTCGTCGGCGGGATCGTGCCCTACCTCGAGGACACCACCGGCCATTCCGTGCAGGTCCGCTACGGGGACGGCGCGGAGCTGGCCGCGCAGCTGGCCGGGGAGGGTGCGGGCACCGAGGCGGACCTGTTCCTCGCGGAGAGCGCAGGGACCCTCGGCGCGCTTCGCGCGAACGGCGTGCTGCGCGAGCTGCCCGAGCACGTGCTCACCGTGGCCCCGGAGCGCTTCCGGGCATCCGACGGCAGCTGGGTGGCGACCTCGGCCCGGAAGCGGGCGATCGCCTACCACCCCGGCCGGGTCGACGAGGAGGACCTGCCGGACACCACGGAGGAGCTCGTCGACGAGCAGTGGGCCGGCGAGGTCGGCTACGCGCCCGCGGACGCCTCCTGGCAGACCTTCGTGTCCGGCCTGCGACGGCTCGAGGGCGACAACGGCGCGCGCGAGTGGCTGACCGACTTCGCGGGCAACGACCCGGAGGCCTTCGCGGACAACGCGAGCGTCCTGGACGCTGTCGACAACGGCGAGGTCGCGCTCGGCCTCGTGAACCACGACGACCATCGCATGAGGACCGTCGAGCGGGGCGCGGCCGGCGTCGCCGCCGAGCTGCACCACCCCGCCGCCGGTGACGCGCTTGCCCTCGTCGACGTTGCCGGGGTCGGCGTGGTGCGGTCCAGCGACGCCCCGGAAGCCGCCTCGGAGGCGGCCCGGTTCCTGATGTCCGGTACCGCCCAGCAGTACTTCGCGGACGCCGCCGCCGAGTACCCGATGCGCGCGAACGTGACATCGACCCGGCACGACCTGCAGGACGTCGAGGAGCTGGACGGGCCGAACATCGACCTGTCCGAGCTGTCCGCCCCGGATGAGACCCGGAAGTTGCTGAACGAGGTGGGGTTGACGTAGGCACCGGGCACCGGTGCTGCCGGTCGTCAGGGGGCTCGTCCGGGGGCTCGTCCGGGGGCTCGTCAGGGGGACCGGCGGGCGCCGGGCGGCTTGCCGAACGCGGGGAGGTCGCTGAACAGCGCGGCCTGCTCGGTACAGGAACCCCGGGCCCCGCCGGGGCGTTCCAGCCCCGCGGCGATCGCTACCGCCCGGTCCCATTCCTGGTCGATGAGGTAGTCGGAGTGGCGGAGCGTGCCCGCGGCCCAGCGGTGCCCGTTGTCGGAGTGCGGGACGGGGTCCGGCAACCAGTGATCACCACCGAGCACCAGAGCGCCGTTCGGGCTCTGCTCGGCCGCGGGCAGCGGGCCGATCCCGCCGTCGGTCAGGTAACCGACGCCGAGCAGCCGGTCGTCGACGATCTGGTGACGCCACGTCGTCACCCCACCACCGAAGGGATCGGTGCCGCGGCACAACCCGCGCCAACGTCCGTGCAACGTGCCGTACAGGGTGGCGAGTGAGGTGTGCGGCAGCAGCGCGGGGAAGGCGCGCTGGTATCCCCACTGCAGCGGTGATCCGGCTGTGACCAGCCCGATCCGTTCCCGCTGGGCCTCGTCCACCGACCCGGCCAGCCGTGCGACGGCCAGCACCGCGAGCAGGCCGCCGTGACTGTAGCCGGAGACCACCACGTGGGTACTGGCATCCGCCAGGTGGTGCCGCACGCGATCGGCCACATCGGGCACGACCTTGAGCGCGTACGAGGGCGGCACGACCGGGTGGGCGGAGCGTGGCCAGAAGTACACCAGGTCGGCCAGCGCGCCGAGGTGCCGGTCGCGGCCCTGCGAGCGCGCTGCCGTGTAGACCACGCGGAGCAGGCCCGCGGCGAGCAGGCCGAGGGCGAAGACGCCGAGCGCGGACAGCGGCTCGAGCCAGCCGGGCCGCTCCGTACCGGTCATCCGCATGGCGACGAGTGCGAGCGCTCCCGCGGCCATGAGTATCACCAGGGCGGACACCAGCCGGTGCAGGTGCTTGCGTTCGATGATCGAGGCTGCCCAGGCGTCGGCGGCACTCTCCCTGTCCCGCTCGTCGCTGTGCAGCATCCGCACGATCATCGGGATGCCGCGCGAGCGCTTGCGCAGCGGGATCGCGATGCCGTAGGTGATCGTCGCGATGAGAAGGGCCCCGACGGTGCCCGCTCCCCACAGCAGGGTGAGCGCGGTGTAGCTGGTGGGGAGCGCGAACCCGCGCTCACCGAGCAACTCGCGTACCGCGATCGCGAGACCCGCGCCGAACCCGGCGCCCGTCAGGCAGGCGAGGAACAGGGTGGGTGCGGCCACCCACCCGCCGAGCCAGGGCCGCAGCCTGCGTGGCAGCGCGCGCCACAGGCGGCGCGCGAGTATCGCCGACGGCACGAGCAGGACGCCGAACGCGACGCATCCGAGCAGCAGCGCCGCGCCGATGGCCTCCACCATGGTGTTGATACCGGTTACGCCCGCGGCGCCGCCGCTGTCCAGCGGCAGGTGGTACGCGCCCGCGGCTACCACCAGCGCGACGGCAACCACGAGCAGGATCACGACCACGGTAGGGGGCAGCAGGGCACGCGGCCAGCGGGCCGTGTCGTCGAGCACGGCCGCCGTCACCAGCGAAGCCCCGAGCAACCCGAGCGCGCACGCCCAGACGACCACGCGCGTGGCGCCGTCCGGCGCGTCGGACACCCCGCCGAGGGGCAGGAGGGCGATACAGCTCAGGGCCGTCAGGGTGTGCAGCGCACGGAGCACGCGGACGTTCCTGCCCGCGGCAAGGGCGTGCCCGGGTAGCTCGCCGTTGCCCGCATCGGGTTGGTCAGGGTGGACACTACCCACTTCGCCCGGCGGCAACCAGCGCATCCCGGAGACCGTGTGCAGCACGGCGACCAGGGCCAGCAGGGGCGTCAACCCGATCGCGACCCGGACGAGTTCGGCACTCAGGAAGGCCGGGGTGCCGCCGAGGCAGCCGGTCTGGGCCGGTGTGGCTTCCCCGAGGCAGGTGGCAGCGACCAGATCGAGGCTGATGACTCCGAGCTGGGTGACGAACAGGGCGGTCAGGAGTATCCCGACTGCCCGCAGGATCGCGCGCAGTGCGGCCGCGCAGGCGCGGCTGAGCGAGCTCGACGGCACGACCGGCGGCAGCATCCCGTGTGCGACGTTGGCAAGGGCGAACGGGAACAGCAGCGCCCACACGGCCTTGACGGGTCCGCCCGAGGTCATCTTGTGCCACAGGTACCCCTCGAGCGTGCGGGGCATGGAGCGCCGTAAGGCCTGCAGTACCGGTCCGGGCGCGGGCCTGTGCAGCCGGTCCGATGGGCGGATGACCTGCGCCGTCTCGTCACCGGCGACGGTGACCGCGGAGACGGTGTCCAGCAGCCGTTCCCCGCTCAGCCCGACGAGGCCGGGCACGCGCAGCTCCACGACCCGGGTGTCCTGGCCGGGTAGTGCCACGGAGAGGCCTCCAAGATGGGTGCTTCCGGTGCCGACGTGCGTTCACCGGGTGTCTTGACTACGACCGTAGCGCGTGTGGGGGGTTGTGCCGCGTACGCAACGCGCCCGGTCACCTCGAAGCGTGGTACTCGCTGGTCGCCGCGTGTTGCAGCCGCCTGCCCGGACAGGGCCGTACCGGAGCGTGGTTACGCTGGCCCGCGTGGGCAGACTGATCGTTATCGAAGGGCTCGACGGGGCGGGGAAGAACACACTCACGGATGCCTTGACGACCGCACTCCACGCGGCAGGCGCGAGCGTGTCCACGCTCGCCTTCCCCCGTTACGGCGAGGACATCCACGCCGACCTGGCGAGAGATGCGCTGCACGGCAGGCTCGGGGACCTCGCGGACTCGGTGAGCGGGATGGCGTTGCTGTTCGCGCTCGACCGGTACGGCGCCGCGGGCCGGATCCGCGCGGACCTCGACCGCTACGACGTCGTGCTGCTGGACCGCTACGTCGCCTCGAACGCGGCATACGGGGCGGCCCGGCTGCGTCAGGACGTCGACGGCGGGTTCGTCGAGTGGGTGCGGGAGCTGGAGATGGACCGGTTCGCCCTGCCCGAGCCGGACGCGCAGATCTGGCTTCGGGTACCCACCGACCTCGCCGCCGATCGCGCGCGGGACCGCGAGCGTGCGGACGGGGCCCGGGCGAGGGACGCCTACGAGTCGGACGCCGGCCTGCAGGAGCGCTGCGGGCAGGTGTACGGGCAGCTGGCCGAGCGCGCGTGGTTGTCGCCGTGGCACGTGCTGGACGGCGCCGAGCGGGTCGATGCCGAGGGGCTGGCCGCGTTACTGTGGCGGCCGGGTAGCGCGTACTAGTCCGATCGGACGAAGCTGCTGCCCCGTTCGGGAGCAGTTCTCGCACGTACGTGGGTCGTGCACTGCCGAGTCGGCGGCGAATGCGAACATGACCCCATGAAGGCACGCGTGCTCGTTGTCGATGACGACCCGGCTCTGGCCGAGATGCTCACCATCGTGCTTCGTGGTGAGGGATTCGAACCCACGGTTGTCTCCGACGGTACCCGGGCATTGCCCGCGCTGCGGGAGCTCAAGCCCGACCTCGTCCTGCTCGACCTGATGCTGCCCGGCATGAACGGTATCGACGTGTGCAAGGCGATCAGGGAGGAGTCGAACGTCCCTGTCGTCATGTTGACGGCCAAGAGCGACACCGTCGACGTGGTGCTTGGCCTGGAGTCCGGCGCCGACGACTACATCGTCAAACCGTTCAAACCCAAGGAGCTCGTCGCCCGGGTCCGGGCACGCATGCGCCGCACGGAGGTCGAGCCAGCCGAGACCCTGACCATCGGGGACCTGTCCATCGATGTGCCTGGGCACGAGGTAACCAGGGATGGCAAGCCCATCTCCCTGACCCCGCTGGAGTTCGACCTGCTCGTCGCGCTCGCGCGTAAGCCCCGGCAGGTGTTCACCAGGGAGGTGCTTCTGGAGCAGGTGTGGGGCTACCGGCACGCCGCGGATACGCGCCTGGTCAATGTGCACGTGCAGCGCCTGCGGTCCAAGGTCGAGAACGACCCGGAGCATCCGGAGGTCGTGTTGACCGTCCGCGGCGTGGGGTACAAGGCCGGTCCCCCGTAGGGTGGAAATGTGAGAGATCGGGCCGCCGACATGACGCGTGCAGTTGCCCGGCGGGTCGGCTGGCTGGGACGGGGAGCCCGGCGGCAGTGGTCCGGGATCGGCAGCCTGTGGCGCACATCCCTGCAGTTCCGGGTGACTGCCTCGACGCTCGCGCTGTCCTCCGCGGTGGTCTTCCTGCTGGGCATGGTGCTGCAGAACCAGATAACGACCCGACTGCTCGAGACCAAGGAAGCCGACGCCATCGAGCAGACGCGCGCGTCCTTGCAGGTCGCCGAGCAGGAGCTGGTCGGTATCGACGCCGACCCGGACACCCTCGGCGCCCGGTTGGAGAACGCGCTGACCCAGATCACCAGCACCGCTCCCGGTGGCGGTGACGCGTCGGGGTCGGCTGCGGGGGACTTCGAGCCGGTGCTCGCCAGCGGCGGCTCCGACCGGCCTGCCGAGGACACGGTCTCGGCGGGTGCCTACCACAAGGTCCCGGACGGCCTGCGGGAGTTCGTGGAGTCCGGGCTGGAAAGCACTCAGATCCACACGGTCGGTGGCGAGACGTACCTGATCGTCGGCGCCCCGATGACGTCCACGCCCCGCCAGCCCCAGCTCTACCTGCTGTTCCCGCTGGCCTCCGAGCAGAACACCGTGGCTACCGTGCAGAACACGCTGGTGTTCGGGGGTATCGTCCTGCTCGGTCTGCTGGCGGCGATCGCGAGCCTTGTGACCCGGCAGGTGGTGCTTCCGGTACGCAGGGCCGCCAACGCCGCCGGTCGGTTCGCCGAGGGGGAGCTGGACAAACGGCTGTCCGTTGTCGGCGACGACGACCTGTCCAAGCTGGCGATCTCGTACAACGAGATGGCCGCGAGTATCCAGCAGCAGATTCGCCAGCTCGAGGAGTTCGGGCAGCTGCAGCGCCGCTTCACCTCGGACGTCTCGCACGAGCTGCGCACCCCGCTGACCACCGTGCGGATGGCGGCCGACGTGCTCTACGCTTCCCGCGAGCAGTTCCCGGACGGGTTGTCCCGCTCCGCGGAGCTGCTCGTCGACGAGCTGGACAGGTTCGAGGCACTGCTGCGCGACCTGCTGGAGATCAGCAGACTGGATGCCGGGGTCGAGGAGCTGTCCGCGGAGAACATCGACGTGCGCACCCTCATCGAGCGGGTGTACGAGCAGGTCCACGGTCTGGCGGGCAGTGCGGGCAGCTCGATCGAGCTCGACCTGCCGGAGGACGAGGTCTACGGGGACGTGGACGCGCGCCGGGTGGAACGGATCCTGCGTAACCTGCTCGCCAACGCGGTCGACCACAGCGAGGGTTTGCCGGTGCGGGTGCAGCTGGCCGCCAACGACGAGGCGGTGGCGATCGCCGTGCGGGACTACGGTGTCGGGCTGCGTGTGGGCGAGGCCGAGCTGGTGTTCAGCCGGTTCTGGCGTGCCGACCCGTCGCGTAACCGGAGGACAGGCGGTACCGGGCTCGGGTTGGCGATCAGCCAGGAGGATGCCAGGCTGCACGGCGGCGAGCTCGTGGCCTGGGGGCTGCCCGGCTACGGCTCGTGTTTCCGGCTGACGTTGCCGCGTCGCATCGGGGAGAGCTTCGAGGTGAGCCCGCTCGGGTTGCCGCCGGACCCGCCGGAGGTGCCGGAGAACGTGGAGGGACCGACGGAGCCGCTCGCGCAGGTCCCGTCGGACGTCCCGGTCGCGGGCGTATCCAGCGTCACTGCCGCCGACGGGGAACTCACCCCCGACGGCTCCGGGAGCTCCGACCGCTCCGAGCCCGTCGCGCTGCTGGAGGCCGGGGAGACCGTCGAGGCGGCGGACGGCGACTCCGGTTACGCCGACGGCAGTACGGCTGACGTGCCGGAGGACCGTAGCGACAGTACGGGTGACGTGCCGGGGGATGACACCGACACGACCGGTGACGCCGGGGACGGGGACGGAACGGACCGGGAAGAGGTGGGGCGATGAGCGCGGTACCTGTCGAGGGCCTGCCCACCCGGGCACGCGCGGCACGGTGGATCGCCGTGGTGGTGGCCGTGGCCCTGCTGGGCGGGGCGTGTGCCAACGTGCCTCAGGAAACCCAGCCGCAGGCCATCGGTGAGGACGACACGCGAACCGGGGAGCAGGAGGAGCTCGAGGGCCCCGAGGACGATCTGTCGGCCACCGAGATCGTGCGCGGTTTCGTGGAAGCCAACGCGCGGTCGGCCGACCACGAGGCCGCTCGCCTGTACCTGGAGGACGAGTCGCGGGACACGTGGCGACCGTCCAGCAGCATGGTGATCCTGGACAGTTCGCCAGACACGGTCCCGGCGGGCTTCGAGGAACAACCCGGCGGGGAGAACGAGACGGCTGTGCTGTTGCGCGGTACGCAGATCGGGACGTTACGCGGTGACGGCTCGTTCGACCCGATGCGCAGGGACTACGAGCGGGTCATCCGGTTGCGCCAGCAGCCGAACGGGCAGTGGCGCATCGTCGACCCGCCGAGTGAGGTCATGACCACCGAGGATGAGTTCACTGCCAACTACCTGCGGGTCCCGTTGTATTTCTTCGCTCCGGACAGCGACGTGCGCGTACCGGACCCGCGGTACCTGCCGCGCAGGCCGCAAGCCGGGCAACCGAGCAAGGTGATCGACCTGTTGCTGGAGGGGCCCTCCGGGTCGTTGCGCTACGCCGTGGACAACCCGCTCGGTGAGGACGTGACCACCGAGACGAACGTGACGGGATCGCCGGACGGCGCGCTGGTCGTCCCGCTGGCCGGGGTGCGAGGCATGAGCGACGAGACCAGGGAGCGTATCGCCGAGCAGGTCGTGATGTCGCTGGACAACGTGACATCCAGCCGTGTCCGGCTGCGAGCGGACGGGGCGCCGCTCATCGAGGGCAACGAGGACCTCCGCCGCGCGGATATGCCGGACGCCTCCCCGCTGATCGTGCCGAGTTCCGACCTGCCGGGAATGTCGGTCGTCAGCGGCTCGCTGCACTCGCTCGGTACCGGCGGACCCGTGCCGGGGCCCGCGGGCGAAGGTGAGTACGACCTGGTCAGCGCCGGCCAGTCGCTGGACGGGGAGCAGCTTGCCGCCGTCGAGCGCCGCGACGACGGGGTGCACCTGCGTGTCGGGCCGGTCAGCGGTGACCTGCAGCGCGTCGAGCTCGAGGGAACGGTCCTGACACGGCCCACGTGGTGGCCCACGCTGACCGAGGACGCTGTCAGCAACGAGGTGTGGACGGTGCAGGACGGCGAGAAGGTCGTGCGGGTGGTCCAGACGCAGCAGGGCACCTGGACACCACTGACGGTGGACTCCAGCGAGCTGGCCCCGTTCGGCGAGATCAGCGGGCTCCGGCTGTCCAGGGACGGCACGCGGGCAGCCGTGGTCACCGAGGACGGTCTGGTGATCGCGGGCGTGGAGCGGGAGGAGAACTCGGTCGCGTTGCGCAACCCCCGGGTGATCCGGGAGGGCAGGCTGGTCGACGTCACCGATGTCGACTGGATGGCCCAGGACACGCTCGCGGTGGCGACCGAATCGGAGTCCCGCCCGGTGGCGCAGGTCAGTGCGGACGGGTTCCGTATCGACTCCTTCCGGGACACGAACCTGTCCCCACCGGTCCACGCGATCACGGCGGCACCGGGTCGCTCGATCGTGGTCTCGGACGTGCTCGGACAGTGGGTCACCTCGGATGTCGGCGACGTGTGGCAGCAGCACCCGAACTCGGAAGGAGCGGGTTCGCTCGCGAAACCGTTCTACCCCGGCTGAGGCGCCCGTCGCGGACGCGGCCGGGCGTGTCGGTACCGGCTGGCAGGGTCCGGACCGTGCTAGATCCGCTGCCGTCCCTGAGGCGCGCGGCCACGGCCGCGCTTGACCTCGTGCTGCCGGCGTCCTGCGCGGGCTGTGGCCGGCACGGTGAGCCGTGCTGCTCGCGGTGCCGCCAGGCGCTGCTCGACCCGGCTCCGCTGTCCGGCGAGCCGGGCCGGCGGGTGCCGTCCGGGTCCGGTGTCCCGGGGTACGCGCTCGCCGGTTACCGGGGAGCGCCGCGCCGGATCCTGCTCGCCTGCAAGGAGGGTGGCCGGCGTGACCTCGCCCCGGTGCTGGGTGAGGTGCTGGCGGAAGCCTGCGTGGCACTCTCGCTGACCGGCGACCGGGACGCCGCGGCGACTCTCCTGCTGGTCCCCGCACCGTCCCGCTCCTCGGCCGCGCGGGCGCGGGGCGGGAGCCACGTCCTGCGTCTCGCGCGGCATGCCGTGGCGGTGCTCGACCGGGGCGGGCATCCGGCGTCGCTGGCCCCTGTGCTGCGGCTGGGGCCGGGAGCGCTGGACTCGGTCGGGCTGGACAGGGCGCAGCGTACGGCCAATGTCGCTGGCAGGGTCTCGGTCACCGGCGGCTGGCGGTGCGCGGCCGGGGCTCGGGTCGTGCTTGTCGACGACGTGGTGACCACCGGAGCCACGGCGGCGGCATGTGTGCGGGCACTGCGCGAAGCCGGTGCCGGCGACCTGGCGGTGCTCGGCATGACCGCGGTCGGGCACTGAGCCGGCACCCGGCGTGGCCATCAGCAAGCCTGTCGAGTGATATGCCCGCCGGGGGCCTGGCGTCGGCCGGCCGGATCCCTCGCCGTTGTCCGGAACGATAACTACCCGCTGTGCGTTGTACGGGTATGCGGCACGCTACGCCCCTCGATACGGCGAAATTCGCCGGTGACTGCTCCGGTCGGGGTGGGAGCAGAACGGGCCGGTTTGCGGGCAGCGTCTTCGATCGATGGGCCGATCCAGTGAAGCGTCTCCTGACGCAATGGTTCGTTTCGGGGAACTTCCGGTTCCGAATCGTGGCTCTCCGCAGCTCCGCCGGCGCATCACTCATCCGCGGATATCCCCCGGCTCGGGGGCTGTCGAAAACGTCGCTTGGCGGCTAACGTGCAGCGCTATCAGGTAGTACACCGACCGCAGGGAGGTGACAAGTCGATGTCCCCGTGCCGGTCGTTCGAGCCGACTCCCGGCTTGGTGTCACGGACCGGCACAACTCTCCAATCCGAAGCAATCTCGCGATCATTCAGCGAGGAGGTCGTGTATGGACATCGTCGTGAAGGGCCGCAACGTTGAGGTGCCTGATCACTATCGGACCCATGTCAGCGATAAGCTGACCAGGCTCGAACGGTACGACAGGAAGGTGACCCGCTACGAGGTCGAGCTTTTCCACGAACCGAATCGCCGCCAGTCGAAGAAGTGCCAGCGCGTCGAGATCACGGGCAAGGGTAAGGGAGCGCCGGTCCGCGCTGAGGCCTCGGCGGCCGACTTCTACTCCGCGCTCGATTCCGCGGTGAACAAGCTGGAGAACCGGATGCGCCGGATGCACGACCGGCGGCGCGTGCACTACGGTCGTCGCCGTGCCGAGTCCGTCGCAGAAGCGACCTCGGTCGCGGCCGCGGGAGAGTCGGCCCCGTTCGCCAACGGGCGGAGGCCGGCGGCGCCGACCGCGGTTCTCGAGTCACCGTCGCCGGTCGACGTGGCGTCCGAAGCCGAGACGGCCGGGCACGACACGGAGCTCTCTGAAGTCGATGTTCCTGAGCAGCGCTGGGACGACGGCCTTGTCGAGCACGTACCGGGGCGCATCGCCCGCGAGAAGCAGCACTCGGCCGACCCGATGACGGTGGACCAGGCACTCTACGAGATGGAGCTGGTCGGTCACGACTTCTACCTGTATCAGGACGCCGACGCCGGCAAGCCCAGCGTCGTCTACCGGAGGAAGGGCTTCGATTACGGTGTGATCCGTCTCGGCTAGCCGGCACGCTCGGATACCGGACGTCGCACCACAATTCACCTGTACATCACGGCTGCCCCGGGACGATCGTCCCGGGGCAGCTCGTGTAGCGGCGCCCGGCGGTGTTGTGCCCGGAGGGGTCCGCACGGCGGTCGGTGTCACACTGTCCAGGGCGGCAGGCGTATGCATCGGTGCCGTGCGGTTGCCTACGATGGGAACGAAGGGCGCGACCGGGCGGACGGCCGAGAGACCACCGGCCGCTGCCGAAGGCACACCAACGAAAACAGCGAGGTCGAACCGGAATGGTTTTGAGCCGCCTGCTCCGTGCGGGTGAGGGAAAGCTGGTCAAGAAGCTGCGACGCATCGCTGACCAGGTCAACGCCCTCGAACAGGACGTCAAGGGTCTGTCGGACGCCGAGCTGCAGGCCAAGACGGAGGAGTTCCGCAAGCGGCACGAGTCCGGTGAGTCCCTCGACGACATGCTGCCGGAGGCGTTCGCCGTCGCCAGGGAGGCCTCCCAGCGGGTGCTGGGGCAGCGGCATTTCGATGTCCAGGTCATGGGGGGTGCCGCGCTGCATCTCGGCCAGGTCGCCGAGATGAAGACCGGTGAAGGCAAGACGCTGACCTCGGTGCTCGCCTGCTATCTCAACGCGATCTCGGACAACGGCGTGCACGTCGTCACCACCAACGACTACCTCGCCAAACGTGACTCCGAATGGATGGGCCGCGTCTACCGATTCCTGGGGCTCGACGTCGGGGTGATCATGGCGCAGATGCCTCCCAAGCAGCGCAGGGAGGCCTATAACGCCGACATCACCTACGGCACGAACAACGAGTTCGGCTTCGACTTCCTGCGCGACAACATGGCGTGGAGCCTGGAGGAGTGTGTCCAGCGCGGGCACAACTTCGCGATCGTCGACGAGGTGGACTCGATCCTGATCGACGAGGCGCGTACCCCGCTGCTCATCTCCGGGCCCGCGGACCAGTCCTCGCGGTGGTACAACGAGTTCGCGCGGCTGGCTCCGATGATGTCCCGCGATGTCCATTACGAGGTGGACGAGCGCAAGCGAGCGATCGGTGTCACCGAGGCCGGCGTGGAGTTCATCGAGGACCAGCTCGGCATCGAGAACCTCTACGAGTCGGCGAACACCCCGCTGGTCGGCTATCTCAACAACGCCATCAAGGTCAAGGAGCTGTACCAGAAGGACAAGGACTACATCGTCCGCAACGGTGAGGTCCTCATCGTCGACGAGTTCACCGGCCGCGTGCTCGCCGGTCGCCGGTTCAACGAGGGCCTGCACCAGGCGATCGAGGCCAAGGAAGGCGTCGAGATCAAGGCCGAGAACCAGACGCTGGCCTCGATCACGTTGCAGAACTACTTCCGGCAGTACGACAAGCTCGCCGGCATGACCGGCACGGCCGAGACCGAGGCCGCGGAGTTCCACCAGACCTACAAGCTCGGCGTGACCCCCATACCGACGAACCGGCCGATGATCCGTGTCGACCAGCCGGACCTGATCTACAAGTCCGAGGACGCCAAGTTCGAGGCCGTCGCCGCCGACATCGACCAGTGCTACCGCAGGGGTCAGCCGGTGCTGGTCGGCACGACCAGTGTGGAGCGCTCCGAGCACCTGTCCAAGCTGCTGGTCAAGCGCGGGGTGCCGCATGAGGTGCTGAACGCCAAGCAGCACGGCAAGGAAGCCTCGATCATCGCGCGGGCGGGCCGCAAGGGAGCCATCACCGTCGCCACCAACATGGCTGGTCGCGGTACGGACATCGTGCTCGGCGGCAACCCGGACATCATCGCCGACGAGGTGCTGCGGGAACGGGGCCTCGACCCGGTCGAGCACTCCGAGGAGTACGAGGCCGCCTGGCCGAAGGTGCTCGAGGAGGTCTCCGCGCGGTCCGAGGCCGAAGCCGACGAGGTGCGCGAGCTCGGCGGGCTGTACGTGCTCGGTACCGAGCGGCACGACGCCCGGCGTATCGACAACCAGCTGCGTGGCCGCTCCGGCAGGCAGGGTGACCCCGGCGAGTCGCGCTTCTATCTCTCCCTCGGCGACGACCTGATGCGGCGGTTCAACGCGGGCATGGTCGAGCGGGTCATGCGGACCATGCGGCTGCCCGACGACATGCCGATCGAGCACAAGATGGTCACCAAGGCCATCAAGAGTGCGCAGACGCAGGTCGAGCAGCAGAACATGGAGATCCGCAAGAACGTCCTCAAGTACGACGAGGTCATGAACCGCCAGCGCAAGGTCATCTACTCCGAGCGGCGGCGGGTACTCGAGGGCGAGGATCTGCGCGAGCAGGCGCGGCACATGCTGCGCGATGTCGTGACCGAGTACGTCACTTCCGAGACGAGCGAGGGCTACGCCGAGGACTGGAACCACGAGCGCCTGTGGACGGCACTCAAGGGGCTCTACCCGGTGTCGGTGACGTGGGACGAGCTGTGCGAGAAGCATCCCGAGCTGGACGGCAAGGTGTTGCTCGAGGAGTTGCTCGACGACGCCATGGCCGCCTACGAGCGCCGCGAGGCCGAGGTCGACGCCGTGGTCGGCGAGGGCGGTATGCGCGAGCTCGAGCGGCGCGTCGTGCTGTCGGTGCTGGACCGCAAGTGGCGCGAGCACCTCTACGAGATGGACTATCTCAAGGAGGGCATCGGCCTGCGCGCGATGGCCCAGCGCGACCCGGCGATCGAGTACCAGCGCGAGGGCTTCGACATGTTCCAGGCGATGCTGGAGTCGCTGAAGGAAGAGACCGTCGGTTACCTGTTCAACCTGCAGATCGAGAAGGCGGAGCCGGACCAGGTGGCGCCGGAGGAGGTAACCGAGGTCCCTGCCGCAGGGGGCTCGGGCGACGGCAAGGCGGCACAGGGCGGCAAGCACGCCACGCCGCCCCCGCCGCAGCCCCAGGCCGAGGACGAGAGCGTGCCTGCGGCCCTGCGCGGTAAGGGTCTCGACAACCGGAGCGACCGCGCGTTGACCCTGTCCGGCCCGGACGAGTCCGGTGACGTGAGCAAGCGTGGAGCCGGCTCCGAACGGGACGGCTCCACGGCGGGTGCCGGTGGCGCCGGCTCGGGTAGCAGGCGGGAACGCCGGGCTGCGGCGCGCGCGCAAGCCAAGAAGGGCAAGAACCGCGCGCGGCGGTGAGCGGCGATGTCCGAGCCAGGGTCGTGCGGACGCCGTCCCCGTAACAAGGCGGGCCGTGCGAGCGCATCAGGTGGGCATCAGGCGGCCCGGTGCGCCCGCGACCTCGCGTAACCTGCCGCCGGGGGCAGGAGGACGTCGAAGCCGGTACACAGCCAGCCGTGCCACCGGGCGTCGAGCCGGGTGAGCAGCGCGAACGCGTGCGTGCGCCCGTGCGCGGTCGCGCAGACCTCGAGCGCACGCACCCCGCACCGTTGCTGGTGCACAGTACCGAGTACGTACCGGCGTTCGGGTGGTACCCGAGGACGTGCCTGCCACTTCCGGACGACCGGCTCGCTGAGCCGGCTGCGTAACCGGGCGACGTAGCGTTGGCCGGTGGCCACCTCGATGAGTGCGGTGAGCAGGCTACGCAGCTCGGGCTGGGCAGGAGGGTCGGGGATGCCCGGCGCCTCGCCGGTCGTGGCGTCTCCCGTCGTGGCGGGACCGCCGTGCCCGGCGGACGCCGTGGCGAGCGGCAGCACCAGCTGGTCCTGGTGGCGCGGGGTGGCCTGCGGCGCGACGCGATACGGCTCGCAGGCGTCGAGCGGCCGGACGAGCGGTGTCTCACGTGCCTGCCTTGCTGTCTGGGACATGTGCGTACCTCCCGGTTCCGGGTGCCGATGACGGTTCGTCACCTTCTAGAGCCGGAGCGTGTTCCGTCCGGTCACGGCCGCACCGAGTGGGTGAAAGCGGAAGGCCGGCGCGCTCAGCCTCGCGCGTAGGTGCCCCGCCCGTCGCGGCGTGCGACCTCGAAGCAGAGCACGGCGGCGGCAGCGGAGACGTTCAACGACTCGACGTCGCTGTGCATCGGGATGGACAGCCAGCCGGTGACGCGCTCCCGGACCGGCTCGCTGATGCCGGTCGACTCGCCGCCGAGGACGAATGCGGCCTTCGGCGGCAACGTCGTCTCGTACAGCGAGCGGCCGTTGTCCGCGCGCAGCGCGAGCAGCTCGAACCCGGCATCGGAGAGGGTGCCCGCGGCTTCGGCCGCCGTGGCGCAGCGCAGTACCGGCGCCCGGAAGGCGACGCCCGCGGAGGCCTTGACCACGAGCGGGTCCAGTGAGGCGACTCCCCTGCGCGGCACGACGATCCCGTCGATGCCGGCCGCGGTCGCGGTGCGCAGGATCATCCCGAGGTTGGCCGGCGTCGTCACGCCGTCGACGAGCAGGACGCGTGCGGGACCGCCCGGGGCGTCGAGCGCGCCTGCCAGCGGCCGCATCCGCGGCGCGACGACGTCGGCGAGCACGCCCTGGTCCTGCCTGCCGTTGCCGGCGAGAACCTTGACCCGGTGCGCGCTGGCGGTGTCCACGCGCACGCCGCGTGACGCCGCGGCCCTGCGGATCTGGTGCACGCCGCGGGCGGACTCGGCGATGATCACTTTGTCGACAGCGAGCTCGTCGTCGGTGAGCACCTCGAGCACGGGCTTCCTGCCGTACACGGTGATGAAGCGATCCTTGGGCGAGCCACTGTCCGTCACCACCCCAGCATCTCACGTGTGCTGAATGACGCTTTCAGTCCCGCAGATGGGCTGAAAGCGTCATTCAGCCTTCCGTTTGGTGAGCGGGTGGGCGTAGGTGGCCGGGTGGTGTGTCAGGATCGGGTACATGCCCGATCGTCTCTCCGCGATTGACGCCGCGTTCCTGTATATGGAGGACGCGTCGACGCCGATGCATGTCGGAGGTCTCGCCGTCTTCGACCGACCGGCTGCGGGCTTCGACTTCGGCGATGTGCTCGCGCTGGTCCGCCAACGTCTGGTCTACTTGCCGCGGTACCGGCAGCGGGTGGTGTCCGTTCCGGGGAACCTGGCCCGCCCCGTCTGGGTCGACGACGTCGATTTCGACCTCAGCTACCACGTGCGGCGCTCGGCCCTTCCGGAACCGGGCTCGGATGCGCAGCTGTACGAGCTCGTCGCCCGGTTGATGTCGCGGCCGCTCGACCCTGGGCGTCCACTGTGGGAGATCTACTTCGTGGAGGGCCTGGCGGACGGCCGGATCGCGCTTGTGACCAAGACGCACCAGGCAGTCGTCGACGGTATCGGCACGGTCGAGCTCGGTCAGCTGATCCTCGACTCGGTGCCGACCGATGCCGAGCCCGTCGACGAGCTGTGGGAGCCGCGGCACGAGCCGAGCAGGACGGAGCTCGTCGCGGACGCGCTCGGCGAGCGGGTACAGCAGCCGGGGTTGCTCATGGAGAACGCTCGCTCGGTGGCCTCCGATGCCGTGAACACGATCGGCAAGGTCGCGGGTGCCGTCGGTGACGTCGCCTCGGCGTTGCGCACCGTGATCCGCCCGGCCCCGGCCTGCCCGCTGAACGTCGAGGTCTCCGGCGGGCGGGTCTTCGCGGGCGTGCGTACCCGGCTGGCCGACTACCGGGAGATCCGTAAGAGGCATGGGGGCACGATCAACGATGTCGTGCTCGCGGCGATCAGCGGGGCGCTGCGGGAGTGGATGCTGACGCGTGACACGCCGCTGACGCAGGACAGCACCGTGCGAGCGCTCGTCCCGCTCGCGGTGGTCGACCCCAACACGATGGCGTACTCCTCGGCGGGGATCGTGGGCAACGAGGTGGCACCGCACCTGGTGGACCTGCCGGTCGGGGAGAGCGATCCGGTCGTGCGCCTGCAGCACATCAGCTACGCGATGGGTGAGCACAGGGACTCGGGTCGCTGGGTAGCGGCGCGTAGCCTGCTCAGGGTCGGTGGCTTCGCGCCGCCGACCCTGCATTCCCTCGGGGCGAGGACCGCGGGAACACTGTCGGACAGGATCTTCAACCTGGTGATCACGAACTCGCCCGGGCCGCAGGTGCCGATGTACGCCGGGCGTGCACCGATGACGGAGATGTTCCCGATCGTGCCGCTGGTGCCCAACCACGCACTCGCCGTCGGTGTGACGTCCTACGACGGTGGTGTCTACATCGGATTGAACGGTGACCGTAAGGCGGTGCACGACATCGAAGCTTTCGCGACCATGTTGGAGGAATCAGTGGAGGAGCTCCGGGAGACCCTGCGATGAGGGTGTACCTGCCAGCGACGATCGCCATGCTCAGCGAGCTCAGCTCCAGCGGTGAATTCCTGCCCGTCAACGGCACGGCCTTCGCGGTGACGCCCGCGTTGCGGGAGTTCTACACCAGCGGCTCGACCGAGGAGCTCGAGTACGCGGCCCTGCTGGAGGCGGCGCGCGCCTCGCTGCGACTGATCGCCAGCGAGCGGGACGTGGCCGACGAGCGGACCCCGGTTCGCACGCGCCGCGTCGTGGTCTCGGCGGACCTGGACGACGTGACGGTTCGCTCGGACCTCGATGACGCCGTGGTGCGGTTGTCCGGGTCGGTACCGATGACGGCGGTGGCCGCCGTGCACGTCGACACCGCGGAGGCGGAGCCGGCGGTGAGCGTGGCCGCCGAGGTGGTGGACTCGGCCGACCTCGGCGACCAGGATGCCGAGCTGGCGCTCGGCGACGTGGAGGATCACGAGCTCGCCTGGTACGCGCCGCAGGAAGTGCCGTTCCTGCTGGAGCTGATGTAGCGGGGCGACGTTCGTGGCCCGCGAGGGGAGGGCATGGGCCGGTGGTTCGTGTCACGATAGACGTATGAACCCGTTCGAGGGTCGCGCACCGATGGTGCGCCCCCGTCCCGGGCGGGTTCGCCAGATCCGATATCGAGGACAACGGCCCACAAGGCTCATCACCACCCTCGGGAGGCGAACGAACCATGGACGCGATCACGTCCGTTCCCACTCCTCGTAACGAACCGGTGTACACCTACGCACCGGGGAGCGCAGAACGCGAATCGTTGCAGCGCACGTTGGCCGAGCTGGCTTCGGAGAAGCGGGAGCTGCCGCAGACCGTCGGCGGTACGAAGCGCATGGCACGGGGCGAACCGTTCAACGTCGTCGCCCCGCACGAGCACGGTCATGTGCTCGGCTCCTGTGCGCAGGCAAGCGACCAGGATGTCGCGGATGCCGTCCGTGCGGCCAACGACGCCGCACCCGCGTGGCGGGAGTTGCCGTTCGACGAGCGGGCTGCCGTCTTCTTGCGCGCGGCTGACTTGATGTCGGGAGCGTGGCGTGACACGCTGAACGCCGCGACGATGCTCGGCCAGTCGAAGTCGGTTCACCAGTCGGAGATCGACGCGGTGTGTGAGCTGGTGGACTTCTTGCGGTTCAACGTGCACTTCGCGCGGCGCATCCTCGCCGAACAGCCGATCTCGGTACCCGGCACCTGGAACCGGGCGGAGTACCGGTCGCTGGAAGGCTTCGTCACGGCGATCACGCCGTTCAACTTCACGGCGATCGCCGGGAACCTGCCGACCGCCCCCGCCCTGATGGGCAACACGGTCGTATGGAAGCCGACGCCGACGCAGCAGCTCGCCGCGCATTTCACCATGCGGATCCTGGAGGCGGCAGGCCTGCCGCCCGGCGTGATCAACATGGTGACCGGCGACGGCGCCGCCGTCAGCAGGGTGGCGCTCGCGGATCCGGATTTCGCGGGATTGCACTTCACGGGGTCGACAGCGACGTTCAAGATGCTGTGGCGCACGATCGCCGACAACCTGGACGCCTACCGTTCCTACCCGCGAATCGTGGGTGAGACCGGTGGAAAGGACTTCATCGTCGCCCACCCGTCGGCGCATGTGGACAAAGTCGTGACGGCGATCGTCCGTGGTGCCTTCGAGTATCAGGGACAGAAGTGCTCCGCCGCTTCGCGGGTCTACGTGCCACGGTCGTTGTGGGACAGCGGACTGCGTGAGCAGCTCGCCGACGTCGCCAAGACCATCAGCTACGGCGACGTTCGGGACTTCTCGAACTTCGGCGGTGCTGTCATCGATCACCGCGCGTTCGCCAAGCACCAGGCGCTACTGTCTCGTGTGGATAGTGACCCCGACCTGGAGGTTCTGGTAGGCGGATCGTGTGACGACTCGGTCGGTTACTTCGTGGAGCCGACGGTGCTCACCTGTACCGACCCGCATCACGAGGTGTTCGCCACGGAGTACTTCGGTCCGATCGCGGCCGTGTACGTCTACGACGATGCCGAGTACTCCAGTGTTCTTCACCTCGTGGACTCCACGGCACCGTACGCGCTGACCGGTGCGGTGTTCGCCGACGACCGGGATGCCGTTGCCGAGGCGCACCGGGTGTTGCGGTACGCGGCGGGGAACTTCTACGTCAACGACAAGCCAACCGGTTCGGTGGTCAACCAGCAGCCGTTCGGTGGTGCGCGGGCTTCGGGCACCAACGACAAGGCCGGTTCGCTGTTCAATATGGTCCGCTGGACGAGCCCGCGGGCGATCAAGGAGAACTTCGACGCGCCGACCGACCACACCTACCCGCACATGGGGTGATGCGGTGCGTCGCGGTGGCACCGGCCGGCCGGGTCGGTGCCACCGCGACACCCGCTCGGTGGCCGGGCGTCGCGGCCGGGCCACCGAACCCAGGGCGTGTCTCTCAACCCCGCGTACCTGCTGCGCGGGGCCGGCGGAGCGCCTCGCTGCGTTCTCGACCGTGCTCGTCCCTACCGGGTGAAGACCACTACCGGCGGCTCCGCCAAGTGCGACCCGATGCGAGGCACTCCGCTGATCCCCGCTCGTCGCGACGGAGGGGATCAAGAGACACGCGCTACCGGGCTACTCCTCGAACTCTTCGAGGTCTTCGAAGTTCTCGGCGTCGCCCGTGCTCGGCTGGGGCATCTCGCCGACCTGGTCCTCGGGTGGTGCCTCGATCTCCACGGGCTCACCCCAGTCGCTGTAGGTCATGGTCATCGAGGCCTCCGCCATCTCCGGAGGCACATCCTCGCCGTGCTGTTCGGCCATCGCCTGCATGAACGGCCCCATGTCGGCGACGAACTTCACGGGAAGGTCGTCGCCGTTCATCCAGAGCTCGATCGGCAGCGTGCCCAGCTCGACGCCCGACATCTCGTCGCCGAGCTCGCCGCTGAGGTCGGCCGCGTACCGCTCGACGAGCTGCTCGGCATCGACGTCGATGGCGTAGTAGGTCACCGGCTCGCCGTCCAGCTCCGCGTCCTCGTCGGTATCGGTGATCTCGCCGGACTCCTGGAGCAGCTCGATCATGTGCCGGGGGTCGTTCTGCTCGAGCAGGGCCTCGTCCATCATGGGCGAGTCCCCGAGAGGCATCTCGATCCACGGCTTGTCCGGGTCCGCCCGCATGCCGGGTCCGGATCCCATCTCCTCCGGCATGTCCGGCATCTTCATGTACATCGTCTCGTCGATCAGGCGGACCTCGAAGTCCATGTCCATGGCGTTCATGGTCATCGCCATGGCGGTGTCGGCGCCCTCGAATCGCCCCTCGCCGGATGCCTCCATGGCCATCATGCCCATGTCCATGTTCATGGTGAAGCTCGCCGAGTTGTGCTCGGCCGTGCTCTCGCTTGCCGCTCCCGCCAGCGCCTGGACGTCGGTGAAAGCCGCTGATCCTTGGCCGACGGCGCCACCGTCGCAGGCGCCGAGCACCACGGCGCAGGCGACCGCCCCGGTTGTCACGAGTGGTTTACGCATCGAATCTCCAAGTCGGTTGGTCGAGGCCCCAGGGCCCCCGTACGGTCGTCGCTACTCCGAGCCCCGCCCGGCCGCGTCGCCCTGTCCAGGGACGATACTCGTTCTCGTCGAGCCGTGAGACAATCCGGGCGGATCGGGTCACGGACAACCATTCAGACATGTTCTATCACTCGGACGAATGAGGGTCGTACGGAGTTCCGCGCTACGTTCGCCGAGCGCGCGTCAGTCGTGTTCGCCGGGATCCGCCCCTGACCGGGAACGCAGCAACCTGCGCAGCGAGTTCAACCGGCCTGCTGTCGCCGCACCGCCGGTGACGACCGAGTCGAGCGCGCAGTCGGGGTCCTCGCCGGAGGCATCGCCGCCGAGATGCCCGCAGCCGGGTTTGCACTCCTCGGCGGCCTCGGCGAACTCGGGGAAGGCCGACACGATGTCGCTCGGCGTGACGTGCGCGAGACCGAACGAGCGGACGCCTGGCGTATCGATGATCCAGCCACCGTGCGGCAGTGGAAGGGCGACGGCGGTGACCGAGACGTGCCTTCCCTTGCCCACCGCGCTGACCTCTCCCGTGCGCAGGTCGGCGTCCGGTACGAGCCGGTTGACCAGCGTGGACTTGCCGACCCCTGAGTGGCCGACGAGCGCGGAGACACGCCCGGTGAGGATCTCGTCGAGCTCGGCGATGTCCGCGTCGTGCCGTGTGACGACGACGGGAAGGTCGAGCTCGGCGAAGCGTTCGAGTACCGGGCCCGGCTCGGCCAGATCGGCCTTGGTCAGGCACAGCACCGGCCGCAGGCCGCCGGTCAGGCAGGCCACCAGGCACCGGTCGATGAACCCGGTACGTGGCGCGGGTTCGGCCAGCGCGGTCACGATCAGCAACTGTTCGGCGTTGGCGACGACGACCCGCTCGTACGGATCGGTGTCGTCTGCCGTCCTGCGTAGCACGCTGCTTCGCTCGTCGACCCGGACGATGCGCGCGAGTGTGCCGGGCTGACCGCTGGTGTCGCCGACGACGCGGACCTGGTCGCCCACCACGATCGGTGTCCGCCCGAGCTCCTTGGCGCGCATCGCGGTGACGGTGTGCCGCGGGTCCCCGTCGATCGCACAGGTCCACCGGCCGCGGTCGACGGCGACGATCAGGGCGCGGGCGGCGTCGGAGTGGTCGGGTCGGCGCTTGCTTCGCGGGCGTGACCCCTTGCCGGGGCGTACCCGCACGTCGGATTCGTCGAAGCCGTGCCAGTCCGTGCTCCGCAACGCGTCGCCTCATTCCGTACTCAGGACGTCCCCGCCGATGATCCCGTACCGGTCGCGGGCTGACCACTCGTGGTCAGGTTGCGAGTTGGCTCGCACACACCGTGTGGACGTGCGAGGATGGGGTCACGCACGGCTTGTGGCCGGGCATGTGGCTGGGGAGGCGAGCGACGGCGGCTGCTCCGGTGCCTGGGTGGTCGACGAGGAGGCTGGCGATGTGCGGACGGTACGCGGCGACAAAGGACCCTGCCACCATCGCGCGCGAGTTCGACGCACTCGACGAGGTCACGGACACGGAGGCCGCGCCCGGGCCGAGCTACAACGTGGCGCCGACACGGCCGGTGACGACGGTGGTCCGGCGGCATCCCCGTGCCGAGGACGGCACTGTCCTGACCACCGAGGCCGCTTCGCGCCGGGTACGCGGGATGGTGTGGGGCCTGGTCCCGTCCTGGGCGAAGGATCCGTCGATCGGCCAGCGAATGATCAACGCCCGTGCCGAGACCGTGGCGACCAAGCCGGCGTTTCGCAAGGCCGTGGCCCGGCGGCGCTGTCTCGTCCCTGCGGACGGCTGGTTCGAATGGCTGCGCGGATCCGGGGAGGGTCGGCGGCCGGCCAAGCAGCCGTACTACATGACGGCGCGCGACGGCACGTCGCTGGCGTTCGCGGGCATCTGGGAGACCTGGCGTGACCCGGAGCTGCCTTCCACGGCGTCGCCGACCGTGACCTGCTCGGTCCTGACGACCGATGCGGTCGGTGCGCTCGCCGATATCCACCACCGGATGCCGCTGCTGATGCCGCCGCATCTCTGGGACGAGTGGCTGGATCCGGACTCCGGCGACGTCGCCGAGCTGCTGGCGCCGCCCGCTGCCGATGTCGTCGAGCGGCTGGAGATACGTCCGGTCTCCGAGCGGGTGGGCAACGTGCGCAACAACGGACCCGAGCTGATCGAGCGGATCGACGTCGACGGTGCCCAGCAGCGGGCCCAGCAGCACGCCCAGCAGCAGGTGCCGCTGTTCGATACCGGTGGAACAGGGATGCCATGACGACCACGATGATCGATACCAGGCACGGGCAGGCGCGTGCCGAGCTGCACTGTGCGGAGGAGGGCAGCGCGGCCTTGCTGCTCGGGCACGGGGCGGGTGGCAATATCGATGCCAAGGACCTCGTCGTGGTCACCCGTGCCGCCCACGACGCAGGGGTGCATGTCGCGCTCGTCGAGCAGCCCTACCGGGTGGCGGGCCGTCGAGCGCCCGCTCCGGCAAGGCAGCTGGACGAGGCCTGGTTGACCGTCGCCGACGAGCTGGGACAGCACTGGTTCGACGGCATGCCGATGGTGTTCGGCGGCCGGTCCTCGGGCGCCAGGGTGGCCTGCCGCACCGCGGCCGACGGTGCGGCCGTTGCGGTGCTGTGCCTGGCATTCCCGCTCCGCCCTCCCGGCAAGGGACCCAACGGCGGCAGCAGGCAGGGTGAGCTGGATGCCGTTGAGGTCCCGACCCTGGTCGTACAGGGCGAGCAGGATCCGTTCGGGGTGCCCCAGGCCCGCAGGCACCACGAGATCGTGACCGTCTCCGGCAACCACTCGCTCGACTCCGACCTCGACGCGGTCGGGCGCGCTACCGGCGAATGGCTCGGCAGGGTGCTACGTCCCCTCGTGTGATGCCCCGGCGCCGGCCGCGGGTGCGTGTGCCGTCACGTCGCGGGCGCAGCTACCGGGCGTACTCGCCGTGGAGGCGCCACCAGGCGTAGGGTGGCTCTTGCGGCCATCCCTCCGGCGAGTCCTCCCAGGTCTCCTGCCTGCCGAGCGGGGTGAGGTCGAGCAGAGTCCAGGTCGTGCCGAGCGTTTCCACTCCGCGGCCGGACGTGTGATACGTGCGGTAGATCTCGCCGTCCTGCCGGAGGAACACGTTCACCGCGAAGCCGGTCCCCTGCCCGAGCTCGGCGTAGAAGTCGTTGCCATGGGCGGAGTACCACGGAACGGTCCACCCCATCCGCTCGGCGAACGGCGCGATCTCCGCGTAGGGAGCGGGCGACATCAGCACAAGCGACGTGTCACGCGCGTTCAGGTGCGCCAGGTGGGGCAGGTTGTCGACGAACATGGAGCATCCCTCGCAGCGATGCTCCGAACCCGGCTCGAACATGAAGTGATAGACGATCAGCTGCCTGCGCCCGTCGAACAGGTCCGCCAGACTCGCCTGGCCGTCCTTGCCGGTGAAGGTGTGATCACCCGATACAGGTGTCATCGGCAGCCTGCGCCGTTTGGCGGCCAGTGCGTCGAGAAGTCGTGTCGCCTCCTTCTCCTCGGACAGGAGTGCGTCACGGGCTCGCTCCCACTCGGCGTGCGAGACGACCCGCGGGCGGTTCATCCGAGGCTCCCTCCCCCATGCGGCGGTGGTGGACGTACGCTCCGGAACCGTGTGGCGCGATGCCCCGGCCGCGGGCCACCACCCGTACCGCGAGCCGGAGCCGGTACTGGCCGACCACCGGGCGTGGGCGCATTGTGGCACAGGTAACGGCGCCAGGGACGTCGTGGATCGTGCCGCGGTCCGGTCGCGGGGAATGTGCCGTACGAGCGCGGTGTTGTACCGGGCATGCCGACGCTGACCGAGACCGTGCCGAGTGAGGCAAGCCCCGAGACGACCCCCGCACCGGAGACGCGACCGGGCGCTTCCGAGGCGAGCAGCGTATCCTCAGCGACGTATGCGTACCCCATTATGGCCGCGTCGCGACGTGCCCGCCGTCAGGTGTGGTGGTCCGGTACCGGCGCGGAATCGGGAGGAGCCGGTTTGGCTGATGAGGGCCGACAGGACGATGCCGAGCTCATCGAACGTTTCGAGCGTGACGCGATGCCGTTGCTCGATCAGCTCTACTCGGCTGCCATGCGGATGACCCGCAACCCGGCGGATGCCGAGGATCTCGTCCAGGAGACGTACCTGAAGGCCTACCGCGCGTTCGGGACGTTCAAGGCCGGTACGAACCTCAAGGCTTGGATGTACCGCATCCTGACCAACACCTACATCAACGGGTACCGCAAGCGGCAGCGCCAACCGGCCGAGCAGCCGACCGAGGAGATCCAGGACTGGCAACTCGCGCAGGTGGCCGGGCACACGTCGGGCGGCTTGCGCTCGGCGGAGGTCGAGGCGCTGGACAACCTGCCGGACACCGACGTCAAGGATGCACTCCAGCGGCTTCCCGAGGATTTCCGGCTCGCGGTATATCTCGCGGATGTGGAAGGCTTCGCATACAAGGAGATCGCCGAGATCATGGAAACTCCGATTGGCACCGTGATGTCGAGGTTGCATCGTGGGCGCGGTCAGCTACGCGAGCTGCTCGCTGACACCGCCCGCGAACGGGGATTCATCCGGGATTCGCGCGCGGAGGTGACGCGATGACCAGCGACAGCTGTGGCAGCCAGGACGGGCCGGACTGCACGGAGGTCCTCGCCGAGGTGTACCGGCTGCTCGACAGGGAGTGCCCCCAGGAGCACGAGGCCGAGCTGCGCAAGCACCTGGAGGAGTGCCCGCCGTGTCTCGAGCAGTACGGGATTTCCGAGCAGCTCAAGCAGCTGCTGGCGCGCAAGTGCGGCGGGGAGCACGCGCCGGACGGGCTCAAGGACCGGCTCCGGGAGACCATTCGTACGACGGTGGAGGAGCGGTCCGGCACCGATATCGGGGATGTGCCAGAACGCACCAGCAGCACTGAATAGCGGGATCGTCCCCGCGGGCGGGGCGCGCGGGCAGAGCCGAGCCGTGCCCGGCACGCCCCACCCGAACCGGCCGGTCTAGGAGTGCGGCTTCTTGCCGTGGTTGGCGGCGTTCTTCTTCTTCATCCGCCGCTTGCGCGTGCGTTTGGACACAGTGCCTCCTAACTCGGCCACATCACCACCGCGGGTGTCGGCCGGTGTCGCGTTCCGCGTCTGCAGCACAGCTGAGCCGGCTCGCGGGCCCGGATCGCCGCTGTGCCGGCCGACCGAGGACCCGTGAGCCCGGCCCAGTCTGGCATGCCGGCGGCGTGCTGGCGAGCCGTGTGGGGGTGGGCCTGCCGGTTTGATTGGATGGGGAGGTGTCCACGCTTGCCGATCTGCTCGCCGAGCACACGGGCCTGTCCGGGGAAGCAGCCGATCACCTGCAGACGGTCGTCGCCGAGTGGCAGCTGCTCGCCGATCTGTCGTTCGCCGACTTCCTCATGTGGGTGCCGATCTACGGCAACGAGGAGGGGCGCGTAGACAGCGGTACGGAGTTCGTGTGTGCCGCCCAGGCACGCCCCACCACCGGGCCGACGGCGCACCCGGAGGACGTCGTCGACACGCGCCTGACGATTACCGACTACCCGCAGCTGGCGCGGGCGATCCGGGAGGTGCGCATCTTCCGGGAGGAGGATCCGCACTGGTTACACGACGTGCCGATGCGCAGGGAAGCGATCCCGATCTCGTTCCGGGGGCAGGTCATCGCCGTGCTGAGCCGGGAGTCCACGCTCGTCACGCCGCGCGTGCCCAGCTCTCTCGAGATCGCCTATCTCGGCAGTGCCGCGGACCTGTGCCAGATGATCGCCGACGGGAGCTTCCCGAACCCCGAGTCGCTGACCGGCGTGCACACCAGCCCGCGGGTGGGAGACGGTTTCATCCGGCTGGACGGGTCCGGGACCGTGGTCTTCGCGAGCCCGAACGGTCTGTCCGCCTATCACCGGATGGGGCACGAGGCCGACCTGGTCGGTGAGCGGTTGGTCCCGCTCACGAAGTCCCTGATCGCCGACCCGTTCGATGCCACCGAGATCGCGCATCGCATCCACGACGCGCTCGAGGGGCGGCCAGGGAGCCGCGCGGAGGCCGAGTCGCGGCCCGGTGCGGCCGTGCTTTTCCGGGCGATACCGCTGCGCCCGTCCGGGGTGGCTGCGGGGGCGCTGGTTCTGGTGCGGGACGTGACCGAGGTCAAGCGCCGGGATCGTGCGCTGCTCAGCAAGGACGCGACGATCCGGGAGATCCACCACAGGGTCAAGAACAACCTGCAGACCGTCGCCACACTGCTGCGCCTGCAGTCCCGCCGTACGTCGAGCACGCAGGCACGGCAGGCGCTCGAGGAGTCGGTGCGGCGGGTCTCGTCGATCGCGATGGTGCACGAGTCGTTGTCGGTATCCGTGGACGAGCGGGTGGACCTCGATCACCTGCTGGACAAGGTGCTGCCGATGCTCGGCGAGATCACCACAGCGGAGTCGCCGCTGCAGCTGAGCAGGGAGGGATCGTTCGGGGTCGTGGTCGCCGACATCGCGACGCCCCTGGTGATGGTGCTGTCCGAGCTGGTGCAGAACGCTGTCGAACACGCCTTCCCGGAGGGGAGCGCGGGAAAGGTGATCGTGCACGCGCGGCGGTCGGCCCGGTGGCTGGATGTCACGATCTCCGACGACGGCCGTGGCCTTCCCGACGACTTCTCCGTGGAGACCGCGGACGGGCTGGGACTGCAGATCGTGCGTACCCTGGTGACGTCCGAGCTGCGCGGGTCACTGTCGATCAGTGCGCGCGAGCCGCACGGAACCCAGGCTTCGGTCCGGATCCCCCTGGTGCGCAGGCTCTAGTACGCCACGCGCTGTCCGGCCCGTCGGGGACCTGTGCGATACTGAAGCCGGTGCCACCACGGGGGTGGCACCGGCTTAGTCGATCACTACGTTGAGAAAGGCCTCTTCTCAGGCGGTGCGCATGCCAACGTTGGCACGACGGCGCTTCAAGGCACGCCGTTCGTCCTCGCTCATGCCGCCCCACACGCCGGAATCCTGCCCGGTTGCCAGTGCCCAGGCCAGGCAATCGGATGCGACGGTGCAGCGGTGGCACACGGCTTTCGCCTCGGCCTCCTGCACGAGTGCAGGACCCGTGGTGCCCACGGGAAAGAACAGCTCCGGGTCCTCGTCTCGGCAGGCCGCGTGGTGGCGCCAGTCCATTTCGTGAGCTCCTTCGTGGCGACGCGGATGAGCCGCGCCACGGTCGTCATGGCGGTCGTTCTTCTCGGGGTGCTTGTGAATGCTTTCACGAAGCGCCGAATCGGGCAAGGGTTTTTGCAAGATCGGTGAGTGAGCTCACCCGGGCGAGCTACTGCCCTGACCTGCAGGTTCCTTTGTCAATCTCGGCTTGTGGCCGTGCCTGTGCCAAGCGGGATGCTGTGAACGGCTGCCATGCATCGCCGAGTGGTCAACGGCAGATTGGCCGGGACGATCACGTGGGCCGCGCAGCGCACGACGGCGCGGAGGACGCGAGTCTCATACGAGCACGGTCAGCGCTTGAGGGGCGCTGGTGAACTCGACCGTGGACTCCCTACCCACGTAATCCCCATCAACCTGAAAGTTTACCGGATCATCGGCGTGTACGCTCAGTTTTTCCACGTTGTCGTGCTGCACGAGCCCGCGACCGCGGCGCACGCCCTTGCCGCTCAGCGCGCGACGAAGGTGTCCGAGCACCCGGGGTAGGGCCAGGCTGCGCAGGCCGAACACGCCGAGGCCGGTATCGAACGAGCAGTCGGGGTTGAGGCGGATCGGCCTGCTGCCCAGGTAGCTCCACGGGTCGGTGTTGGAGACGAACACGGTGCGCACGGTCGTCTCGGCTTCCCCGGCGATGCTGACCGTCAACGGTGGTCTGCCCTGTGGCGGCCGGAAGTAGCAGGCTGCCGCCACGCGCGTGTAGAGCGACGGGCTCGCTTGCTTGCCACGTCGCCGGTCGACCCCGGCGACAACGTCGGCGTCCCAGCCGAGCCCGGCACTGAACGTGAACAACCTGCCGTTCGCCGATCCGAGGCCGATGCGCCTTGTGCTTCCGGACGCGATGGCCTCGAGAAGCAGGTGGGTCGTCTCGAGGGGGTCGGGTGGCAGGCCGAGTGACCTGGCGAACACGTTGGCCGACCCGCCGGGGACGACGGCGATCATCGGTGCACTGCGCCGTTGCGTGTCGCGCGTGTACAGGCCGTCGTCGCCCAGCATCCCGTTGACGATCTCGTTGACCGTGCCGTCCCCGCCGTGCGCGACGACGAGATCGGTGCCTGCCTGGTGTGCCGTCGCGGCGAGCTCCGCAGCGTGGCCACGATGGGATGTCTCCGCGACGGTCAACGTGAGCCTGCTGGCCAGCGCATGGCTGATGACGTCCCGGACACCCGGTGTCGTGGACGTGGCCCGCGGGTTCACGATGAGCAAAGCGCGCACACATGTAGCGTACGTCCCCCGAGGGGGTGAGCGTGCATGTCCCCCGGAAGCTGCCGTTCGCTTCGCGGGGAGCGCACCCGCACCCCGCGGCGTGACCTCCACTCCCGTTCCGGTCGCGTACCCGTCGCGGGCGGGGCCGGTCGAGGCGCCGTGCCGACCCGATCGTCCGCGTGTCGTGTCGTGATGAGTGCACCCCGGCGACCGCCAGCTCACCGACGACGGTTTGATCCTCGCGCCTGCGACGCCCATGGCAAAACGGCCAACCGAGTGATTCACCACGTGGGCTTACTACGGACAGTCATATGCCCCTGCAGGTCTCGTGGTGGCCCCGGCAGGAGCCCCGACAGGAGCCGCGGCAAGAGTCCCGGCAGGACCACCGTTCTATGTTCCCGCATGCCGGTCGTGACGGGGGGACGGGGCGGTGTTCTGGACGCCCGGGACGCTCGGGACGCTGTCGTCGCGCTGTGTGGGCCGGGTGTGCGTGCCGGGTGAGCGGCGCCTGCGCGGTACCATCGGGGTTGTTCGCCGATGCGGGAAGGTCGTGACGCGTGCGGCTCGCGGATGTAGTGATTCCAGCGCCTCGCCAGGTGCGTCTCGCCGGGCTCCTCGTGGCGCTGCCCGGCCTGTTCGGCGTGGGGTTCTCGCTGGTGCTGCTCTTCTCGGCGCTGCTCGGCTCCGCGACCACGCAGGGCGGCAACAGCGTGTACGGCGAGGCCGCCTACTACGCCGTGCTGGGCGGGGGCACGCTCGCCTGCGGTATCGGGCTGCTGCTCGGGCAGTTGTGGGCGCGCTCGCCGTCGCTGGTCGTGGCCGTGATCCTGGCGGGTGCGGGCTGGTACATGCTCGGACCGTCCTCGCGACCGGAGCTGGGCCTGCCGCTGCTTGCTCTCAGCATCGGGGTGATCGTGCTGCTGTTCCGCCGGCCGTCCAAGGCATGGGCGCTCGGTCAGGAGGGAGCCGACCTGGACGGCACGGAGCGCCGTCGGGGCTGATACGCACCCGGACGTGCGCGGCCCCGTGGTGCGCACCGTTGCCGGTTACCCCGCGGGCCGCGCGCCGTCGGCGTGGGTCGCGAGCCCGGTCAGGGCGTCGCCGGTGAGCCGGAACACCGTCCATTCGTCCATCGCCACGGCGCCGACCGACCGGTAGAAGTCGATGGCGGGGGTGTTCCAGTCCAGCACCCACCACTCGAGCCGCCCGTACCCCCGCAGCGAGCACTCGCGCGCGAGCTCGGCGAGCAGGGCCTTGCCGAGGCCGTGACCGCGGTAGGCGGGTCGTACGTAGAGGTCCTCCAGGTAGATCCCGTGCACACCGCGCCAGGTGGAGAAGTTGAGGAACCACAGGGCGAAGCCGACCACCACACCGTCGAGCTCGGCGACGTGCCCGAACAGGGCAGGCCGGTCGGCGAACAGGGCGGAGTCGAGGTCCTCGCCGGTGAGGTGGCACTCCTCGGGAGCCTTCTCGTACTCCGCGAGCTCGTGAACCAGCGTGACGACGTCGGCGACGTCGTCCTTCGCGACGGGGCGGACTCGGGTGGACGGCACGGCTGACCTCCGGGTGACGACGGTGCTCTCCTCCGGTTCTACCGGGGTAGCTTATTCACCGGCCGGGGCCGGCGACCTGGCGAGGTCGGGCCGGCACCCGCGCAGGCCTGTCGCGGTAGCGGGCCGAGGGATACCGTGGGGGTTACTGACGAGTAGCATCGAGTGCGAACCCCGCTGCCCGCGGTGGACGGAGTATCTCGACCGCGTGCGCGAGGACAGGCTGAGGAAGGGAAGGACCGTGATGACCGCCGCCTCAACACCCCCGACACTGGCGTTGTGGAAGCGCTTGAGTGGCCTGCCTGGCGGACACAAGCTGTTCTCCACGGCGATCGCACTCAGGGTGCCGTACTTCAGCACGGTGCTGCCCACGGTCCGGGTGCTCGAACCCGGCCGGTGCGAGGTGACGGCCCCGAAGTGGTTCGGCGTGTACAACCACATCCGGACGTTCCACGCGATCGCGGCGTGCAACCTCGCGGAGATCGCGATGGGCATGCTTGCCGAGGCGACGGTCCCGGTGACGCACCGGTGGCTGCCGAAGGGGATGACCGTCCACTACAAGGCGAAAGCCGAGACCGGCCTGCGCGTGGTCGCCGAGCTCGGCACGATCCCGGAGTTCGGTACCGACGGGATGGATCTGCCCGTGCCGTTCACGGTGTACGACAAGCGCGGTGAGCCCGTGGTCACCGGCGAGATCACGATCTGGGTGACGCCCAAGAAGTGACGGTGCGGGGCGGCCGGACCGGAGCTCGAGACATACGTAGTGATCAGGCCCGCGCCCGCAGGCGTTCGTAGTGGGCCAGGCAGTCCGCGTAGCGGGGTAGCATGCCGTGGCTCGCGGCATCGGCCAGGCTGGGAGCCTGGCGATCCTTGCTGGACAGCACGGGCTCGACGTCCCCGGGCCACGGTAGTGCCAGTTCCGGGTCGAGCGGGTCGATGCCGTGCTCGGCAGCCGGGTTGTACGCGGTCGAGCACAGGTAGATGGCCACGGCATCCTCGGTCAGTGCGGTGAACGCGTGCCCGAGCCCTTCGGCCACGTAGACCGCCCGGCAGCTCGTCGCGTCCAGGTGCACCACCTCGTGCGCGCCGAACGTGGGAGAGCCGGTGCGTACGTCGACGACGATGTCCAGCAACGCGCCCCGCGCGCAGTACACGTACTTGGCCTGGCCGGGTGGTGTGTCGGCGAAGTGGACACCGCGGATGACACCGCGCCGCGAGACGCTGTGGTTGGACTGGGCCACCGTCAGCGGGTGTCCGACGGTCTCGTGGAAGGTGGCCGACTGGAACGGTGCGGCGAAGTGGCCCCGGTCGTCCGGGAAAACCCGGGGGGTGAACTCGTAGGAGTCCCGGATGCTCAGCTCACGTGCGTGCATGGGGCGAAGCCTCGCACGTCGCCCGGTCGCGACGCGGCGGTACCGGTACGTATCCGAGATGCCTGTGCTGTGAGATGCACCGCAGGGAGGAAGTGTGCGGGATGGCGCGGCTGCGATACTATACGATCAGGAGCAACAGCACTGTCGGTTGTAGTAGCACAGCCGTGGCCGCAGCAACAGCTAGGCGGCACGCCCCGCATACTGCCCGCGCATCAGGTGCCACCGCACCCGCGCCGAGCCGGATGAGATAATTCCTCTATTCTCGCGCGTCCGCGATCGTGACGCGCGTCCAGTGAGTATGGCCGTTCCGGCCCCGTCCCGGCGCACCGGCACGAGGTCACGGCCGAGAACCGAGTACACGATGACAGGGACAACCATGATCGAGAATGCCCGTTCCAGCACAGCTGAGCACACTCGCCCCGTGACGGAGGAGGAGATCTTCGACCTCCACGAGGACGGCAAGCTGGCGGTAAACGCGGTAGGCTCGATCGCGGACCCTCGAGAGCTGGCCATCGCGTACACCCCTGGGGTCGCCAAGGTCAGCGAGGCGATCGCGCAGAACCCGGCACTGGCGTCCCGGTACACGTGGGCGCACCGCATGGTGGCCGTGGTCAGCGACGGAACTGCCGTGCTCGGGCTCGGCGACATCGGGGCGAGCGCTTCGCTTCCGGTGATGGAGGGCAAGTCCGCCCTGTTCAAGAACTTCGCCGACCTCAATGCCGTTCCACTGGTGCTGGACACCACCGATGTGGACGAGATCGTGGAGACACTCGTGCGGTTGCGGCCGTCCTTCGGGGCCGTCAACCTCGAGGACATCGCCGCGCCACGGTGTTTCGAGATCGAGGACAGGCTCAAGAACGAGCTGGACTGCCCGGTCATGCACGACGATCAGCACGGGACCGCGATCGTGGTGCTCGCCGCGCTGCGCGGCGCGAACATCACGCTGGGCAGGAACCTCGGTGAGCAGCGGGTGGTGATCTCGGGCGCGGGCGCCGCCGGGGTGGCGTGCGCCCGGATCCTGCAGGCGGCAGGTGTCGCCGACGTGACCCTGCTGGACTCGCGGGGCATCCTCCACGAGGGCAGGGAAGGCCTGCACCCGGTCAAGGCGGAGCTGGCCGCGAGCACCAACAAGGCAGGGCTGACGGGCGGCCTCGACGAGGCCATGGCGGGCGCGGATGTGTTCATCGGCCTGTCCGGCGCGACGATCGACGAGAACCTGCTCTCCGTCATGGCGCCCGACCCCATCGTGTTCGCGCTGTCGAACCCGGAGCCGGAGGTGCACCCGCACGTCGCGGGCCGGTACGCGAGCGTGGTCGCCACGGGGCGCAGTGACTTTCCGAACCAGATCAACAACGTGCTCGCCTTCCCGGGCGTCTTCCGCGGCGCGCTGGATGCCGGTGCGCACACGATCACCGACAACATGAAGATCGCCGCCGCCGAGGCGATCGCGACGGTCGCGGCGGAGGACCTCTCCGTCGAGCGGATCATGCCGAGCGCGCTGGATCCGCGGGTGGCCCTCGAGGTCGCGACGGCCGTCGCGAAGGCCGCAGGCGAGGACGGCGTGGTGTAGCGCGGCCGGTCGTTCGAGCCGAAGGACTCCTTGCGTACCTGACAGGTACCGGAGGGGTCCTTCGGCTCGCTCGAAAATTCCTACTTTCGTTCGGAGATATTCGGACGCGGCGGGATGGGCCGAATCGAGGTCGCCGGTTCGGCTGTTCGTTTCAGTCGCCTGCCCGGGTGTTGGCCGGGAATCGAGAAGCGCGTACAAGATTGCGTGTCCCGGCCGTGCGCGAGCGCCTGTGTCGGAACTTTTCGACGATTTCCTACTATCGTACCTTGTCGCGCTTCCTGATGTGTTCCGTGCGGCACGGAAGATTCTTTTACACGCGGCGCGTGTCTCGTCCGCACCGTGAATCGTTCCGGTTGTGCGCAGGTGACAGGAGTGGCGACGGTTCACAGCGCGGCGAACGATCCCGGAGGTCGAGCCGCGGAATCATGCGCCCGTCCTGGTTCTTCGGTCGGACTCCGAACCCCGCGCTCCCGGATTCTCCCTGAGGAGTGTTGGCGCGGCGCTGCCTGGTGGTCCCGAAACGTGTAGCCGCGCTACAGAATGTCGTCGCGTACCCCGCTCGTTCCCCGATATCAAGGCCTGTCGTGCTCTGATCGCCCGAATTAGTGTTCGGCGCGCGTTCCATCGAACGCGGAGAACCCCGATCACGGGATCCGCCACATGGATTCCGTGTGGATCGTACTTGGGAGGCGATCAGAGTGACCCGAAAATGGAGATCGAGAAGGACGGCGGTCCCGGGCATAGGGATCGTTGCCGCCGTTGCCGTGCTCAGCTCGTTGAGCGGCAACGCGGTCGCGGGGGCCGATCCGGAAGGGCAGGTCCGGGGCGCCGACAATCCGGATGCGATCGAGGGCAGCTACATCGTCGTCTTCGACGACAGTGTCCCGAACGCCGCAGCCGACGAGACGGCACACAGCCATGCCCAACGCAGGAACGCCGAGGTCGAACACACCTACTCCGCGGCGATACGCGGCTATGCGGCCGAGATGAGCGAGCGCGACGCCCGGCAGGCCGCCAACGACCCGGAGGTGGCCTACGTCGAACAGAACACGACCGTCGAGCTGCAGCAGGAGGAGCAGCCCAACCCGCCGTCCTGGGGTCTCGACCGCATCGACCAGCGTGACCTGCCGCTCGACGATGTATACGGGTACTCGACGACGGCGTCGAACGTGAACAGCTACATTCTCGACACCGGCATCAACTACTCGCACAACGACTTCGAGGGCCGGGCCCAGCCCGGCTTCGACGCCATCGGCGACGGTCGCAACGGTGAGGACTGCCAGGGTCACGGCACCCACGTCGCGGGCACCGTCGGCGGTTCGGCGCACGGTGTCGCCAAGGGCACCAACCTGTACAGCGTGCGGGTGCTCGACTGCGACGGCCGCGGAACGAACGCGGGCGTGATCGACGGAGTCGACTGGGTGACCGAGAACCATCAGGGTCCCGCGGTGGCGAACATGAGCCTCGGTGGGGGAGCGAGCACGGCCCTCGACGACGCCGTGCGCAGCTCGGTGGCCTCCGGAGTGACCTACGCGGTCGCCTCCGGCAACGACAACGCGGACGCGTGCAACTACTCGCCCGCGCGCGTCGCCGAGGCGTTGACGGTCAACGCGACCACGTCGAGTGACTCGCGCTCGTCGTTCTCCAACTACGGCACCTGCACCGACATCTTCGCGCCGGGAAGCAGTATCACCTCGGCCTGGATCGGCTCGGACAGCGCGACCAACACCATCTCGGGTACCTCGATGGCGTCCCCGCACGTCGCCGGTGCCGCGGCGCTCTACCTCGCAGACAACCCGTCGGCCGGCCCCGGTGAGGTCAAGGACGCGTTGGAGAGCAACGCGACGAGCGGGGTGGTGAGCAACCCGGGATCCGGATCGCCGAACAGGCTGCTCTACACCGGCAGCGGCGACGGTGGTGACGACCCGGACGACCCGGAGCCGGGTACGTGTAACGGGACCAACGACAACCGGGTCGACATCCCGGACAACGGACCGGTCGCCACCAGCTCCATCACGTTCACCGACTGCGGCCGGGCGGCTTCGTCGTCGTCGACCATCTCGGTGGACATCAAGCACTCCTACCGTGGTGACCTGGTGATCGATCTGATCGCACCGAACGGTGACGAGTTCCGGCTGAAGAACTCGGACCCGTGGGACAGTGCGGACAACGTGCAGGGCAGCGTCGACAGGGACCTGTCGAGCTACGACGCCGACGGCGAGTGGCAGCTGCGCGTGGACGACGTGTACTGGAGTGACACCGGCTACATCGACAGCTGGTCACTCGAGCTGTAGCCAGCAAGTTTCCAGGTGTAGGCAGTAGAGAGCCCCGGCGCCGAGGGGGGAGGGGGTGCGCCGGGGCTACTGCCGGCCCTGGGGGTCGACCGGCTCACTTTTTACGGTAACCCGGGTGCTGTCAGGCTGGCAACCGCTGTCGCCTGCGGCTCCCTCAGCTCAGGGCCTCGTCGATGATCGCCTTCTGCTCGACCTCGTGCACCTTGGGCGAGCCGGCGGAAGGTGCCGCCATGGGCCTGCGGCACACCACCTGAAGCGGCTCGGTGAACGCCTCCGGTACCCGGCGAGGCAGGTTCAGCCCGAAGAACGGCCATGCGCCCTGGTTCTCCGGCTCCTCCTGGGCCCATACCACCGACGTCGCGGCCGGGTAGCGCTGCAGGGCAGCCCGCAACTTGTCCTTCGGAATCGGGTAGTACTGCTCGATGCGCACCAGCGCGATGTCGTCGATCCCTCGCTTCTCCCGCTCGGTGGCCAGCTCCCAGTACAGCTTCCCCGAGGTGAGCAGCACCTTGCGTACCTTGGCGGGGTCCACCGTGTCGTCGTCGATCACCGACAGGAACCGCGAGGACCCTGTGAAGTCCCCGAGCGAGGACCGCACGTGCTTGTCCCGCAGCATGCTCTTCGGGGTGAACAGCACCACGGGACGGTCCACCCCGTCGAGGGCGTGCCTGCGCAGCAGGTGGAAGTAGTTCGCGGGCGTGGACGGAACCGCGACGGTCATGGAGTGCTCGGCGCACAGTTGCAGGAATCGCTCGATGCGGCCGGAGGTGTGATCGGGACCCTGACCCTCGTGCCCGTGCGGCAGCAGGAGGACCACGCCGGAGTGCTGGCCCCACTTGGCCTCACCCGAGGAGATGTACTCGTCGATGACCACCTGGCCCCCGTTGACGAAATCGCCGAACTGGGCCTCCCACAGCACGAGGGCGTTGGAGTTGGCCACCGAGTAGCCGTACTCGAACCCGAGCGCGGCGAACTCCGACAGCGCGGAGTCGTACACCATCACCCTGCCCTGACCCTCGGCGAGGTTCTGCAGCGGGGCGTACTCCTTGCCCGTGTTGCGGTCCATCAGTACCGAGTGGCGCTGCACGAACGTGCCACGCCGGGAGTCCTGACCGGACAGCCGGACAAGGCGACCGTCCAATGCGAGCGAACCGAACGCGAGCAGCTCGCCGAACGCCCAGTCGATGTCGCCCTCGCGGGACATCTTGTGGCGCCGCTCGAGCACCGGCTTGACACGCGGGTGCGGGGCGAAGCCCTCGGGCGGGTTACCGAATGCGTCCCCGATGCGCTCGATGGCCTCCTGCGAGATCGCGGTGGGCACCTGTGCGGGCAGTTGCTGGTGGTGCTCGACAGAGGGACTTGCCTCGATCGGGTGCTTCTCCAGCTCGCGTACCTCGTTGAACACGTGCTCGAGCTGGCTGGAGAAGTCGCGCAGCGCGGTCTCGGCCTCCTCGACGGAGAGGTCACCCCGCCCGATCAGCGACTCCGTGTAGATCTTGCGGACGCTGCGCTTGGTGTCGATGATGTCGTACATCGCGGGCTGGGTCATCGAGGGGTCGTCCCCCTCGTTGTGGCCGCGCCGCCGGTAGCAGAGCATGTCGATCACGACGTCCTTGTTGAACGCCTGACGGTAGTCCACGGCCAGCTTGGCGACCCAGTACACCGCCTCCGGGTCGTCCCCGTTGACGTGGAAGACCGGTGCGCCGATCATCTTGGCGACATCCGTGGCGTAGTGGGTCGAGCGGGCATGCTCCGGCGCGGTGGTGAAACCCACCTGGTTGTTGATGATCACGTGTACGGTCCCGCCGGTGCGGTACCCGCGCAGCATCGCGAGGTTCAGCGTCTCGGCGACCACACCCTGCCCGGCGAAGGCCGCGTCCCCGTGCAGCAGGACGGGAAGCACCGTGTAGCCCGCGCTGCCCTTGTCGAGGATGTCCTGCTTGGCCCGCACGATGCCCTCGAGGATCGGGTTGACCGCCTCGAGATGCGACGGGTTGGCGGTCAGCGAGACCTTGGTCTCGCCGTCCCCGAACATGCGGAAGTACTTGCCCTCGGCGCCCAAGTGGTACTTGACGTCCCCGGATCCGTGCGCCTGCCCGGGGTCGAGGTTGCCTTCGAACTCCTGGAAGATCTGCGAGATCGGCTTGCCGACGATGTTGGCCAGCACGTTGAGCCGCCCGCGGTGCGGCATGCCGATGACGACCTCGTCCAGCTCGTGCTCTGCGGACTTGTCCAGCAGGGTGTCCAGCAGCGGGATCACGGTCTCGCCGCCTTCGAGGGAGAACCGCTTCTGGCCGACGTACTTGGTCTGCAGGAACGTCTCGAAGGCCTCGGCGGCGTTGAGCTTGCTCAGGATGTACTTCTGCTCGGGTGTCGGGGGTTTCTCGTGCTTGACCTCGATGCGGTCCTGCAGCCACAGGCGTTCCTCGGGGTCGACGATGTGGGTGTACTCGATCCCGACGGTGCGGCAGTAGGAGTCGCGCAGCACCCCGAGGATGTCGCGCAACCGCATGCGTTGCTTGCCCGCGAAGCCGCCGACGGCGAACTCGCGGTCGAGGTCCCACAGCGTCAGCCCGTGCGAGAGGATGTCCAGGTCCTCGTGCCTGCGCTGCCGGTAGTTGAGCGGGTCGGCGTCGGCCATCAGGTGCCCGCGCATCCGGTAGGCGTCGATCAGCTCGAGCACCCTGGCGTTCTTGTCGATCGCCCCTTCCGGGATGTCCTCGACCCAGCGCACCGGCTCGTACGGCAGCCGGAGCGAGGTGAAGATGTCGTCGTAGAACCGGTCCTCACCGAGCAGCAGCGCGTGGATGCGCTTGAGGAACTCGCCGGACTCGGCACCCTGGATGACCCGGTGGTCGTACGTCGACGTCAGCGTGATGATCTTGCTGATGGCGAGGTCGACGAGGGTGCTCTCGCTGGTGCCCTCGAACTGCGCCGGGTACTGCATGGCGCCGACCCCGATGATGCAGCCCTGCCCGGACTGCAGCCGGGGCACGGAGTGGTTCGTGCCGATGCCCCCCGGGTTGGTCAGCGAGATCGTGGTCCCGGAGAAGTCCTCGGCGGTGAGCTTGTTGTTGCGCGCCTTCTTGATGATCTCCTCGTAGGCCTGCCAGAACTGCAGGAACGTCATGTTCTCGACGGCCTTGACGGAGGCGACGACCAGGTTGCGCTGCCCGTCCTTGCCCTGCAGGTCGATGGCGATGCCGAGGTTGACGTTTTCGGGCGTCACCGCGTGCGGCTTGCCGTCGATGAGCTCATAGTGCCGGTTCATGTTCGGGAACTCGCGCAGCGCGCGCACCATCGCGTAGCCGATGAGGTGCGTGAACGAGATCTTGCCACCGCGCGTGCGCTGCAGGTGATTGTTGATCACGATGCGGTTGTCGGCCATGAGCTTGGCAGGCACCGCCCGCACGCTCGTCGCCGTCGGCACCGTCAGGGAGGCGTCCATGTTCTTCGCGATGGCCGCGGCCGGACCGCGCAACAGGGTCGTTTCCCGGCCGTCGGCTTGCTGCGCGACCTGCTGGGACTTCTGCTGGGGTTGCTGCCGGGACTCCGTGGCGGTGCCGGTCTGTGCCGTGGCCGTTGCGGGCGCCGCCTGCTGGGGCTGGCCCGCCGCGCCGGACGGGGCAGCGGCGCGGCTCCCGGAGTCCTGGCCGGACCCGTCCGGCGAGGACTGCCGCGCCTGTTGGCCCTGCTGCTGCGGCTGCTGGGGCGCCTGCTCCTGCTGGGTAAGCTGCGTGGCGGCCTGCTGAGCCTGCTCCTGCTGGCTTGCCGTCGTGGACGCACCGCCCGCGCCGCGCTTGCCGTCGCTCGCGTGCGCCGACTTGAAGTCGGCGAAGAAGTCGTGCCAGGCGGCGTCCACCGAGTTCGGATCGTCGAGGTATCGCTCGTACATCTCCTCGACGAGCCATTCGTTGGGACCGAACTGCGAAGCAGGAGTACTGCTGGACACGACTAGATTTCGCCTCAATCCGTCTCGTTGCCTTGTTCACCTGTCGGGTCGTCCACGCGCCCGCGGCTCGGCGCGGCCCCGGGAGGCCTTCCGCCGGGCTCTGGTGACTCAGCCGTCGTGGACCGCCCACCGGCCGCCCTGCTCGACTGGATCGGAATCACCCTCCTGCGGTGCGTGTGTCACCTCGTACCTACCAGGCTATCGCTTTCGTCGCGTTGTGTGGCGAGCAGTCCCGTGGCCTGGTGGATGGATCACAGGTCGGTGGATGGGCACCGGCGTCACGGAGCCGCCGCGCGCGTTCGTGAGCTCGCGTTCCACAGCTGTGCGTACGCACCGTTCCTGGCGAGCAACTCGGTGTGGCTGCCGTCCTCGACGATCTCGCCGTCGTCGAGCACCAGGATGCGATCGGCGCGCGCGGCCGTGGGCAGCCGGTGCGCGACGAGGAACGTGGTGCGGTCCCGGGCCACCCGCTCGCTCGCGCGCAGCACTGCCGCTTCGGTGTGCGGGTCCAGAGCCGCCGTGGCCTCGTCGAGCAGCAGGATGTCGGGGTCGACGAGCTCGGCGCGGGCCAGCGCGACGAGCTGTCGCTGACCGGCGGACAGCGACTGGCCCCGCTCGCCGACCTGCTGCGCGAAGCCGTTCGGCAGCGCTGCGACCGACTCCAGCGCGCCGACGGCACGGACCGCGTCCTCGACCGCGGTGTCACTGGCCTCGGGGCGCCCGTAGCGCACGTTGTCCGCGACGGTGCCGGAGAACAGGTACCCCTCCTGGGGGACGACCCCCATGCGGCCGCGGAGCCGCTCGGGGTCGAGGTCGCGTACGTCGATCCCGTCGACGGTCACCCGGCCCGAGGTGACGTCGTACATCCGCGCGATCAGCTTGACCACCGTCGACTTCCCGGCGCCGGTCGGCCCGACGAGGGCGACCGTCTGCCCCGGCTCGACCGAGAAGGACATGTCTCGCACGGCAGGGGTGTCGGTCCCCGGGTAGCGGAAGCCGACGCCGGTGAAGGCCACCGCGCCACGCAGCCGGTCCGGTAGCTCGGTGGGCTCGTCCGGGACGGGCACCGACGTCGGGGTGGCGAGCAGGTCTGCGATGCGCCGTAGCCCGACCTTCGCCTGCTGGTAGCCGTCGAACACCCCGGACAGCTGCTGCACCGGCGCGAAGAACAGGCCGAGGTAGAGCACGAACGCCATGAGCACGCCGGGGCTGATCCGCCCTGCCGCGACGTCGTGCCCGCCGACGAAGACCACCGCGGCCTCCACGAGCCCGGACAGCATGGTCACGAACGGGAAGTAGGTCGCGATGTAGCGCTGGGCCCGCAGGCGGGTACGCCGGTAGGAGTCGCTTCGCGAGGCGAAGGCCGAGGCGGAGTGTTGCTCCCTGGTGTATGCCTGCGCCACACGCAGGCCGGTCACGTTCTCCTGCATGTCGGCGTTGACCGCGCTGACCTTCTCCCGTGCCTCCGTGTACGCCACCGAGACCCTGGCGCGGAAGGCGACGGTGGCGATCACCAGCACGGGTAGCACGGCAAGGGTGAGAAGCGCGAGCCTGAGGTCGGTCAGTAGCAGGGCCACCGCGATGGCCACGATGGTGAGCAGGGAGACCACGGCGTTGGCAAGGCCGGTCTGCAGGAACCGGGACAGCGCGTCCACATCGGTGGTCATCCGGGTCATGATCTTCCCGGACAGCTCCCGCTCGTAGTAGTCCAGCCCGAGCCGCTGCAGGTGCGCGTAGCTGCGCACCCGCAACAGGTAGAGCATGCTCTCACCCGCGCATGCGGTCAGCCGCGTCTGGGCGGCGATCACCACCCAGTTGGCCGCGACGATCCCTGCGCCGAGGGCGGCCACCGCGAGCACGACCGTCTGCGCTCCGGCGCTGACGCCGTTGTCCACCCCGTAGCGGTACAGCGACGGCAACGCGATCGTGGCAAGCGTGTCGGCTGCGACGAGGGCGATGACGGCGGCCAGCAACCACCGGACGGGACGCAGCAGCCGTACCGGCCGGAAGTCGGGGTCGGGTGCGGTGGGGTCCGTTCCGTTCAGGTTCGGGGTCCCCCGTGCGGGCGGCAACCTGTCGACGGCGCGCAGCAGCTCCGGTGTCGGGGGCGTGTCCAGGGACGCGCCCGTGCCGTGCCCGGCGTGCGCCGCGGAGGTTCGCGTCGCGGGCTCGGCGGCTCCGGACGCGGCGGAGGCTCGCTCGGCCGGATGGTCGCCGTCGCCGGACGTGTCGGGCCACAGGCTCCCGCCCCGGGATGGTTCCGGGTCGCTCGTGGCGGGTGACGGCCCTGCGGAGTCGATGTCGTCGCCGGTACCGGATGTGAGCTCGCGGAACAGCGGGCACCGGCGCTCGAGCTCCTGCTCGGTGCCGACATCGACGACCGTGCCGCCGTCGAGCACCGCGATGCGGTCGGCGAGCCGTAGCGTGGAGCGGCGGTGCGCGATCAGCACCGTGGTCCTGTCGTCGGTGACCGCGTGCAGCGTCCGGTGAATGGCCGACTCCGTCGCGGTGTCCACAGCCGAGGTGGCGTCGTCGAGCACCAGCACGCGCGGGTCGGTCAGCAGGGCCCTCGCGAGGCTCAGCCGCTGCCGCTGCCCGCCGGACAGGGTCAGGCCGCGCTCACCGACCAGCGTGTCGTACCCGTCGGGCAGCGCGGTGATGAACTCGTGTGCCTGCGCGGCTTTCGCCGCGGCGATGATCTCCTCCTCGCTGGATTCCGGGCGTCCGTAGGCGATGTTGTCCCGGACCGATGTGGAGAACAGGAACGCTTCCTCGAACACGACGCCGATCGCGTCGCGCAGGTCGCCGAGCCGGAGGTGGCGTATGTCCCGCTCGTCGTGCGGCCCGCCGACCCGGATGGCGCCTGCGTGCACGTCGTAGAAGCGGGGCAGCAGTAGCGAGATCGTGGACTTGCCGGAGCCTGCCGTGCCGACCACGGCCAATGTCTCGCCCGGGTGGACGGTCATGGTGACGTCGTCGAGCACCGGGTCGGTGCGGGTGTAGCCGAACCGCACCCCGTCGAACCGGATCCCGATGGGTCCGGAGGGCAGCCCAGTGGCGTCCGGGTGCTCGGTGACCTCCGGCTGGGCGTCGATCAGCTCGTAGACCCGCTCGGCGCCCGCGCGGGTGAGCTGGGCCTGTACGACCAGGTTGGCGATCATCCGGGAGGGGCCGATCAGCGCGGAGACGTATGCCGCGAAGGCCAGGAACGTGCCGAGGCTGATGTCGCCGCGCAGGGCGAGGATGCCGCCGAGGCCGAGTACCGCGACCTGCCCGGCGGCAGGCAACGCGGAGGTGGTCGCTGTCGGCACGGCCGACAACCGGGCGGCCCGCATCCGCTCGGCGAACAGCGTACGCGCCAGCCTGTCGAGCTTGCCCGTCGCGACGCGTTCCCTTCCGAAGCCTTTCACCACCCGCACGCCGGTGACGGTCTCCTCGACGTGCTGGGCGATGTCGGCGGCGCGCTGCTGCGCCGACCATGTGGCGGGGAACAGCTTTCGCCTGCTCACGCCGACGACCACGGCGACGGCCGGTGCCACGATGAGTGCGATCAATGTCAGGGTCGGCGACATCCACAGCATGGCGGCGAGCGCGAACACGCCGTAGATCATCGAGCCGAGCGCGAGCGGCAGCTGCATCATGAAACCGGTCAGCAGCTGCAGGTCGCTGATCGCGCGCGAGGCGATCTGGCCGGTCCGCATCGCGTCTTGCTTGCCGCCGTCCAACCGCGATACCGACCGGAACACGGCATTGCGCAGGTCGTGCTGGACGTCCAGGGTGAGCCTGCCGCCGAGGTAGCGGCGGGCGAACGCGCTGCCGAAGGTCAGTACGGACAGTCCGACCAGAGCGAGGGCCAGCGGTCCGAGGCGGTCGGTGCGCCCTTGCACGGCATCGTCCACGCCGAACTTCACCAGCAGCGGGCCCGCCGCCTGCAGCCCGACGCCGAGCATCGCGGCGCCGAAAGCCAGCACCACGACAACCGGATGCCGCCAGCAGTCCGCTGCCAGCCTGCGCACCCACCCGCCGGAGGTGGAGCCGAACGTGACATCGGGCGCCGTAGAAGGAACCGAGGTCACATTCGGCTCCCGCACGCTCGAATGGGTCACGTCCCCAGGCTAAGTGTGCGCACCGTTCCAGCACCGCGGGGGAGCCGAATGTGACCTCGGGCTCCCTAGATGGAGCCAAGGCCACCTTCGGCTCCCAACGCTCCGTGCCAGCCAGGAGGAGCCCAAGGTGACCTCGGTTCCATAGAAGGAGCCGAACGTGACATTGGGCTCCACACCCAGCCGGGGCGGAGCGCGGGTCAGGTGATGTCGCGGGTTTGGGTGGAGATCCAGCCGCCGCCGAAGACCAGGGCCGACCAGCCGAGGAAGACGAGTCCCGAGAGCCACCATGCCAGCGCGCCGGTCGCACCCGCGACCGCTCGCACACCGTCCTCGAGCCACGGTGGCACCGACTCCGCGGTGGTCAGGAACAGCTCCGCGGCCATCGACCCGGTCAGCCCGTTGACCGAGCCGTTCGGCAGGAACCCGATGACGTCCGGCGCGTGGATGCCCAGCACGAGCTGCGCCCCGTTCTCCACGACAAGGAAGTAGAGGATGAGCAGCGTGATGACCCCGGGGACGCTGCGGACCAGCGCGCCCGCACCCACGCCGAACAGCGTCATCAGGATCGAGGCGAGCACGCCGACCACCGCCAGGCCGAGCCACCCCGCCGCGGTGGGCAGCCGGTCGCTGTCCGTGGAGATCAGGATGCCGGCGGCCACGGACAGGATGATCGCCAGACCGTAGATCGCGCCCCACGCGACGTAGACGACGGTCTTGGCCAGCAGCGCCGACACGCGGTTCGGGGCGGTGAGGAAGGTCGTGGTGATCGTCTTGGTGGAGAACTCCGCGCTGATGGCCAGCGCACCGAACACCAGCGGGAACAGGGTGGCGAGGTTGATGCTGCGCGCGATCGCGAAGTAGCTGACGATCCACTCGCCGGAGTCCACGCCGAGGACCGTCTCGAGCTCCCTGGCCTCTGGCCCGTCGAGCAGGTCGACGAACGCGTTGCCCAGGTACCCCGCACCGAGTGCCCAGCCGAAGGCGATCAGCACGGTCGGGATCAGCAACGCCCACCAGAGCTTCGTCGTGGTGATCTTGCGGAATTCGGCCTTGACGAGCCTGCCCATCAGTGCTGCCCTCCCCACGGGGTCCGGCCCTGGTCCGGGCGCTGGTACGCGGTCGGATCCTGCTGGTACCCGGGCCCGCCCGCGGGCGGGCCCCAGCTCCCCGGCGGCTGGCCCGGCGGCTGGCCCGGCGGTTGCGCAGGTGGTGGGCCCGGCGGTGGCACCTGGCCGTGTGGCTGGCTGTACTGGTGCTGCACCGGTGCCGCGTACTGCCCGCTGGTCAGCTGGAAGTACAGCTGCTCGAGGTCCACACGTTCCTCCTCGACGCCGTACAGCGCCACGCCCGCCTGCGCCGCGATGTCGCCGACCTGTTTCGAGGTCGCCCCCTCGACGGCGATGCGGCCGTCCTGCAGGGTGCTCACCTCGGTGATCTGCTGCTCGCCGAGCGCGGTCACCAGTGCCTGGGCGTCGCCTGCCTGTACGAGTACGCGGGAGCGCTGCGAGTTGCGCAGGTCGTCCAGCATCCCGTAGTACATGGTCTGCCCGCGGCTGATGATGACGACCTGGTCGATCGTCTGTTCCACCTCGGCGAGCAGGTGGCTGGAGATCAGTACCGTGCGTCCCTGCGCGGCGAACCCGCGGAGGAACTGGCGCAACCAGGCGATGCCTTCCGGGTCCAGCCCGTTGCCCGGCTCGTCGAGCACGAGCACCTGCGGGTCACCGAGCAGCGCCGTGGCCAGTGCCAGCCGCTGGCGCATGCCGAGTGAGAACCCGCCGACGTTGCGGTCGCCCGCTCCGCTCAACCCGACGAGTGCCAGCACCTCGTCGGCGCGCTGGTCGCTGACGCCGATCGCGGAGGCGAACACCTTCAGGTGATTCCGTGCGGTGCGACGGGCGTGGAAGCTCTGCGCCTCGAGTACCGCGCCCACGACCGCACCCGGGTTGCCGAGCTGGTGGTACCGGCACCCGTTGATCGTGGCCGTGCCCGCCGTGGGGTTGACGAGCCCGAGGATCATGCGCAGCGTCGTGGTCTTGCCCGCGCCGTTGGGCCCCAGGAACCCGGTTACCGAGCCGGGTTCGACCGTGAAGCTGAGGTTCTGCACCGCGGGGATCGAGCCGAACGTCTTGCTGATGTTGTTGACGACGATCCGGCCGCTGCGGTCGTGCATATCGCCTCCCTGGTCTCACGCCTGCTGGGGGCATCTTGCCGCATACCCCGTATGGCGGTGTGAAGTCGGGGCCGGTTCGGCGGTTTGCGGGCTACCCGACGGCCGATCGGTGTGCGATATGCGTAGATCGTGACCGCGAACTCGCGGTAACGGCGCCTGTTTCGGTAAAGACCAGGAAAATGTACCCCCGGGTGAGGCGGACGCATCCGGGAACGCCTAAGCTAGAGGGTGGCGGCCCGCTCCCGGTGACCCCCAGGCTGGTTGAGCGGGCCGCCCCTATTCGTGTGCGGGTGCGTCGTCGGGTGTCACCGCACCGCGAGTCCCTCGGCGGGGACCGGTGCCGGGGCGATGTGGAAGAGCTCGACGAACAGGTTCAGCAGTTCGAGGTCGCCGCGTACGTCCGCCTCCCCGCTTGCGAGCAGCTCGCTCGGCGTGACCTCGCCTGCAAGCAGTTGCTTCAGCTGGAACGTCTCGATCACGAGATCGGCGTCGGGCAGCGCCCCCTCCGCAACTTTGAGTACGCCGTCGTCGATCATCGCGTGCACGACCATGTCGCCGAAGCGGAGCTCGTAGTTCACCCGGATATCGCTCGCGGCCTCTGGCTGGAACGTCGCGTACAGCGCCAGGATCGCCGAGTCGAGGGTGAACGCATCGTCGGGAGCGGGCTCGCCCAGCGAGCGCGCTCCCCACCGGCCGAGTTGCAGCAGCACGGGCTCCAGCTCGCCACCGTACTCGGTGAGCTCGTAGACCACGGACGCCTCGAGGTGCGGCTGCACCCTGCGGCGGATGACCCCGGCTCTCTCGAGCTCGTTGAGCCGTGCGGACAGCATGCTCGACGGGACACGCGGCAGTGTCTCGCGAAGGTCGCTGAAGCGTTTGGGGCCGAGCACGAGATCACGGACGACGAGCATCGCCCACCGCTCGCCGACCAGCTCGAGAGCGCGTGCCAGGCCGCAGAACTGCCCGTAGGTTCGACCAGTCATACTTCCGTCCTCACTGTCGTTCGAATGTGCGAGGGCACCGTTGAATACGTTTGGATTTCTTGGTCAAAACTCCGATACCGGCCCGTAGGACGAGGAATTGGTGGCCGCAGAGCGATCCGGGGCTGCGCTGCATTGCTGCATTGTGCTGTCTTGTCCAGTCCAGTGTGCGCCGGTGTTCTCGAGGCTCGCTCGATAAGCGCATGAACGAACCCCCCTCGGCCACGCGGTTCGTGCGACCCCGCGCTGCCGCGTGCCGGGAGGGGCCTCCGGCTCCCGGGTGTCGGTGCCGTGCCCTGCCAGGAGCGGGATGCCGGGTGGGCCGCGAACCCGGGTGGGCATGTGGAATTGGCCGGGGCGAGTACCGGCGGGGAGACTCGTTGATCGAGCGGTCCGAAACAGATATCAGCGCAGGCCGTTCCATCCGGGGTCGGCGTGACGTTCGCGCAGAGCTCGGCGAAAGCGGTCCCAGCGTGCTGCCGGAACAGGCGGGTGCGGACGGTAGCGCGACGCCGGCCGGCGCGGCCATCGAGAGCGTACCTGGCCGAGCGCGGTGGTCCCGTGGACGTCAGCGGGGTGTCTCGCCCGCGGACAGCAGCTCGTGGTGCAGGCGTTGCAATTCCTCGCACGGTTCGACCCCCAGTTCCTCGTTGAGTACGGCGCGCAGGTTCCGGTAGGTCGCCAGCGCGTCCGAGCGCCTACCGCTACGGCTGAGCACGCGCATCAGCTGGCCGTGCATGCCCTCGTCGAGCGGGTTCGCGGCGACAAGCGCGCGCAGCTCACCGATCAGTTCGCGATGCCAACCCGCCTCGAGCTCCGCGTGAATGCGGAGGTGCTGAGCCGTACGCCGTTGTTCCTGCAGGTCGACCACGTAGGACGACAGCACCGACCCGCAGTTCACATTGGCCATGGGCGGGCCCGTCCAGAGCGCAAGGGCGGCACGCAGTGAGCGGGCGGCGTCGGTGTAGTGGTCACGGTCGAGTAGCTCGCGACCTTCCTGGAACAGCCGCTGGAACGTGAACACGTCGATCTGAGCGGGATCTACCGTGAACACGTACCCCGCGTGTTTGGTGATGAGCAGCTCGTCTCCCGCTGGTGCGAGCTCGTTCTGTTCGATGCACTTGCGTAGCTGGTAGACGTAGGTCTGCATCGTTGTGCGGACACTGCGCGGTGGATCATCAGCCCAGAGCTCCTCGACGATCGAGTCGATCTGTACGAGCTTGCCCGGTCGCAGCAACAGCATGGCGAGCAGTTGGAGCACCTTCGGCGCCGTCGGGGCGTAGTCCGTCCCGTCCTTGAGCACTTCCAACGGTCCGAGGAGAGTGAACGTCGTCTGACCGCCGGCGCGGTGACCGGCCGTGCCGTGTCCGTTGTCAGGTCCGTGCCACACCGCAGGGTCGGAATGCATGGGTAACCCCTCTCATCCGTGACCGTCACCGCGAGCGCATTCCCTGGGCATCCGTGTCGAGATATCCGCACCCTTTCGTGATGAGAATAGTGCGGTCCTGGGACGCTGCCCCGGGTTTCGGGGATCGTTCGGATTGCATCGTTCGTAGCGTGTCACCGGATACCCGTTTTCGGCAGTGATCGGGCAACAAGCCGGGAATGAATCAGTTGGGCGCCGGCATGAAAAGTACACGTGCATCGCGTGAGGAACTCACTGTTCATTCTCGCTGCGGGCGGAACACAATCTTTGCGTACCCGGAACCGCACGTGACAACGGAGGAGTTGCCATGCAGGACCGAAGCATTCCACACCCGGCCGTCGCAGCGCGGGCGTCCCGCGAAGGCGCGAACGAGCGCGCAGACACGTTGGTGATCGAGCAGTTCGACCAGTGGCACAACCCGGTTGTCCACGGCCCCGTGTCGTGGTGCTACTCCTTCGCCGAGTACCCCGAGGAGAGGGCTGCGTAATGACACACGGTGCCGCGACACGGAAGGTGGTCTCCTTCAAGCGACACCTGCGCGCGGAGATCAGCGAAGGCAACGGTGCCTTCCTGTTCTCCGAGCGGGGCGTGACGGTGCTGCACGGGCCGCACATCGAGTCGCTGGCCACCGAGCTCGACGGCACGAAGGACGTCGCGAGCCTGCTCCGTTCCAGCCCGGGAGGCATGGACTCGGAGCAGGTCGCGGCTCTGGTCGACCGGCTCATGGACGCGGGCCTCGTATCGCTGTACTCCCCGCGCGACCTCGACGACGATCGCGCGGTGGCCTTCTGGGACTCCTGCGGGATCGAACCCGCAGGAAGCGGGGCAGGCGGGGCGGTCGGCAGCGTCGGGCTGGTCGGCACGGACCGTAACGTCGATCTGCGGCCGACTGCCGACGCCCTGCGCGACGCGGGTGTCACCGTCCTGTCCGGAGACGTCCATAACGTCCTCGGGCACGCGGACCTGTCCGTGGTCGTGTGCGAGGACTACCTTTCCCCCGCGCTGTCCGGGATCGATGCCGCGCATCGCGAGGCGGGTCAACCCTGGTTGCTGGCCAAACAGCTCGGTACCCAGGTGTGGGTGGGACCGATCTTCCAACCCGGTGAGTCCGCGTGCTGGCACTGCCTCGCGTCCAGGCTGTGGGGCCACCGGCATGCCGAGGCCTGCGCGCAGGCAGCCCTGGGACATCCGGGTCCGGCGCGGCGCCCGGAGGCTTCGGTGCCCCCGCTGGCCGGGCTCGCGACCCACCTCGTCGCGCTGGAGGCGACCAAATGGCTCGCCGGGCACCGGCATCAGGGACAGCGATGCGTCTGGACACTGGACACCGACGACCTGCACGGTCGGTATCACGAGTTGCGCGCCAGACCGCAATGCCCTGCATGCGGGGATCCGTCGATGGTCGCCGCACAGGCCCGTCGCCCGGTGACCCTCGGCGATGTCGGGAGAGGGGTCGGCACGGGCGGTGGGTACCGTGCGCTCACGCCGGAGCAGGTCCTGGATCGCTACCGCCATCTCGTCAGCCCCGTAACCGGCGTGATCAAGGAAGTCCGGCGTGATCCGCGCGGCCCGGCGTCGTGCCACTCGTACCGGTCCGGCCCGAATCTCAGCCTGCCTGCAGGGGACATGGACATGCTGCGCCACGGGCTGCGCGACGAGAGCGGGGGGAAGGGCGCGTCCTCGGTCGAAGCCGAGGTCGGTGCCCTGTGCGAGGCACTGGAGCGGTACAGCGGCAGCTTCCAGGGCGACGAGGAGCGCGTCCGGGCAAGCTTGCGCGAACTGGAGGACCAGGCGCTCCACCCCAACGACTGCATGCTGTTCCACGACCGCCAGTACCGCGACCGCGCGGAGTGGAACTCCGCGCACGGGTCCCTCCAGCACGTCTGCGAGCCGTTCGACGAGCACGCCGTTGTCAACTGGACGCCGGTATGGTCGCTGACGCGGCACCGCCACCGGCTGTTGCCGACGCGGATGCTGTACTACGGCGCACCGTACGACCCGGGTGACGCCGGTGTCCGGGCCGACTCGAACGGCAATGCCGCGGGGAGCAGCCTCGAGGACGCGATCCTGCAGGGCCTGCTCGAGATCGTGGAACGCGACGCGGTCGCGCTGTGGTGGTACAACCGCACGTCGGCTCCCGGCGTCGACCTGGCGGCGTTCGGCGACCTCTGGGTCGACGAGCTGCGCGGTGTCTACGCCGACCTGGGACGCGAGCTGTGGGTACTCGACGTCACGTCCGATGTGGGCATTCCGGTGATGGTCGCGTTGTCGCGGCGAGCCGGTGCGTCACCGGAACACATCATGGTCGGGTTCGGGGCGCACCTCGACCCGAGGATCGCGCTCCGGAGGGCGCTCACCGAGCTCAACCAGCTCGTACCCGCCCTGGTCGAGGCAGAGCCGGAGGACCTGGGCGATCCCGACCTGCGCAGCTGGTGGCAACGCGCGACGGTGACGGCGGAGGACTACCTGCTCGCTGACCCGGGCGTGCGCCACCGCGTCCCTGCCGATTTCGCGTGCGTACCGCGCAGGGACCTGGCAGGTGATGTCGAGTCGGTGACCACCTCCCTCGCTGCGCTCGGGCTCGAGACACTGGTGCTCGACCAGACGCGTCCGGACATCGAGCTTCCCGTGGTCAAGGTGATCGTTCCGGGCATGCGTCACTTCTGGGCTCGTTTCGGTCCCGGAAGGTTGTACGACGTCCCGGTCCGCATTGGCCGGCTCTCCGAACCCACGTCCTACGAGGACCTGAACCCCGTTCCCCTGTTCCTGTGAAAGGCTGCCGATACTCGTGCACCGCGAACCTCATAGCGGCGAGCTGGACACGGTCCGCCTGTGCTCCCTGAGCGAGGACGTGCTCGTCGAATGGGATGCCGCGGGGCGCTCACTTCACGTGGTGACCAGGTGGGGTGAGTTCGCCCTCGGCGTCATCGACGACCACGTGCGCGATTCACTGCGGCGCATGAGTTTCGGCCCCGTCTCGCTGGAGAACGCCGTGGCGGGCATCGAGGCGGAGGGTACGGCGCGAGCGGCTGGGCGAGGCGGTGGTCGCACGAACCTCATGGAGGTGCTCGACGTCCTGCGCGGGTCGGTCGTCCATTCGCTCGCGCTGGACGACGGCTATCGCCCGTTGCTGTCGGTGACCCCGGTCGTCGCGGCGCCGGTCTTCGATCTGCCGCGTGTCGCGGCCACGCAGCCGGTGCGCCTCTCCCGGTTCGCGGTCCTGCGTCCGTGTGGGGGCGAGTTGGCGCTCGAATCGCCGCGCTCGGACTTCCGGGTGGAGCTGCACCAGCCGCTCGCGGCCCGGTTGGCGACCGCACTGGCCGTACCGCGCTCACCGGCCGAGCTCGCCGCCGACTCGGGAGCGCCGCAGCAGGTCGTCGCCGACGTCGTGGCGTATCTACTCGCGTCTGGTGCGGTGCTGCTCGGGGACAAGCGAGCGGCCCGCGAGGAGGACCACGACCCGGCGTTGCGTCACTGGTCGCACCACGAGCTGCACTTCCATTCCCGGTCCAGGTCGAGGCAGCGGGACGCCGCGTGCGACACCGACCTCGCCGACCACACCGATGTGGCCGACCCGGTAGTCAAGCCGCCACCCGACGGTCCACGGTTTCCGCTGTACCGTCCCGACCTTTCCGCCCGCGACCACTCCCTGACCGAGCTGCTGGAAGCTGATCACGCGTGTCCGGAGTTCTCGTCGCGGACGTTGACCGGCGAGCACGTCGGGGAGTTGCTGTTCCGTAGCGCTCGCGTCCGGACGGCGGGACCGCAGCACCTGCCGCCCGGGATGTCGCACGAGGCATCGCAGCGCCCGTACTTCAACATCGCCTGCCTGTACGAACTCGAGCTCTATGTCAGCGTCGATCGCTGCACGACCCTGCCACGCGGCATCTACCACTACGACCCGTCGCAGCACGAGCTCACCCTGGTCAACTCCGACGAGGGGGCGCTGGCCGAGTTGCTCGACACGGCGAAACTGGCCGCCGCCAACGTGCGCCGTCCGCCCGCGCTGATCACGGTAACGACCAGGATGGCGCGCCTGTCGCCGATGCTGGGCGGTGCCGCGTACGCGACGACGCTGACGCACCTCGGTGCGCTGCAGCAGACCCTCTACCTGGTCGCCCGGTCCATGGGGTTGTCGGTACACCTCGTGCCCACCGACGCGGGCGACCGGGTCGCCCGGTTACTCCGATTGGAGTGGCCCGGCGAGGTCAGTATCGGTGAGTGTGTCATCGATGGGCCTTCCTGAGCGGTTTGTCGCGACATGCCGATTGTTGAATCCTGAGTAGCATGCGTAGGGTTCCTGGTGGTCGAGGGGATTTTGTCCGGTTGGGGTGAACATCATGGATCCTGGGCACGCCGAGGGGGACGGCTCGACGACCAGGTACGAGCGGCCACGCCCGGATACGGCACCGACCGGGCCCAGCCGGTTGCTTACCCGGATCGCGCCGGGCCGCGCGCATGACATCGTGATCGTTTTCGTCGGGGCGCTCGCGGTGCTGGCGGCGCTGCGGGTCCTGGCGTACAGCGGTTCGACGGGACAGACCGTTGCCGGTATCGGCTACGTGGTCGCGCTGGTCGGACTGCAGGTGCACTACATCAACCCTATCCGCCGGACGGTGGACGAGCGGACGAAACGCTGGGTGCTGCTCGTGCAAACCGGGCTGGTGTACGGGCCGTTCGTGCAGTTCGATGAGTGGTGGCTTGGCCTGCCGGGCGTGCTGGCAGGCAACGTGCTGCTGGTGTTGCCGCGCGCGGTTTCGGTACTGTTGTTCGGCGCGATCGTCGCCAGCGTCGGCGTACTGCTCGGAGTGTTCGACCGGGGCCCGGTGCCTGTGGTGTTCGGACCCGCCACGACCGTTATCACCGGCCTGGCGATATACGGGCTCGCCCGGCTGGAGTCGGTGCTCGGCGAGCTGCACGCGGCGCGGGACACGCTCGCGGAGAAGGCGGTCGCCCGTGAGCGGCTGCGGTTCACCAGGGACCTGCATGACCTGCTCGGCTTCAGCCTGTCGGCGATCACCTTGAAATGCGAGCTGGCGAGGAAGGTGGTCACGAAGGCGCCGGCGAGGGCGCGCGTGGAGCTGGCCGAGATCCTGGACATCTCGCGTAAGGCCCAACGCGACGTCCGTTCGGTCGCGCACGGTGATCGGCAACGTTCGCTCGACGAGGAGCTCGCGGTCGCCCGGTCGATCCTCGAGGCGATACATGTCGATGTCCGGATCGAACGGGACGACTCCGAGCTTCCCGGTGACGTGAGCACCGAGCTCGCCACCGTACTACGCGAGGCCGTCACCAACGTGCTGCGGAACGGCTCGGCACAGTGGTGTGTGATTACCGTGGGCGAGGCGAACGGCTCCGTTCACCTCGAAGTCAGCAATGACGGCGTGCCCGGTGCATACACCGGCTCCGCACGGACGGATGACCGTGCGGGCGGGATCGGCGGGCTGGCCGGGCGTATGGAGAGCCTGGGAGGCGTACTCGCTGCCGATTCCGCCCCGGACGGGACGTACACGTTACGTGCCGACATCCCGGTAGGCGACGGGGGTGACGACCCGGATTCCGGGACGGCGCGGCACGGTGTCTCCGATCACCCGAACGACTCCGACGGCACGGACGGGGGCTCGCATGTGGAGGCGCCCACGGAGTCGTGGTGGCTGGCGGCTCCGGATATCGGCCGGAAGGTCACCGCCGGAGTCGTAGCCGCGGCCCTGTGTGGTTTCGGGGTGATCTCGTTCGCGGGTGTGCTGTTCGCGGGGCCGGGCACCGGCCTGGTGGCGTGGGGACTGGCGTGCCTGGTCGCGTTGCTTGCCGTGCAGCTGGGGTATTTCAGCCGACCGAGTACCCGCTTCCGTCCGCCGTGGAGCTATGCGGCCCTGCTCCTGCATGCCGCTCTCGTCTACCTGCCGATACTGGCGCTCGGGGAATGGTGGCTGGACATGCCCGGTTTCCTCGCCGGCAGTATGCTACTCGTGCTGCGCCCGGCAGTTTCCGTCCCGTTGTGCGGGGCGGTCCTGGTCAGCGTCGCGTGGCTGCGGTTGTTCTTCGGCGGTGAGCTCCTCGACAGCGCCGGTACGGCGGTCACGGCCGCCATCACGGCCGTGGTGGTGTACGGATTGACGCGGCTGACCCGGCTGGTCGACGAGCTGCACGCCGTGCGCGATGAGCTGGCCGAGCTGGCCGTCGCAGAGGAGCGGTTGCGTCTCGCCAGGGACGTGCACGACCTGCTCGGCTTGAGTCTGTCGGCGATCACGCTGAAGAGCGAGCTCGCCTACCGCTTGCTGCCGGATCAACCGGAGCGCGCGATGGAGGAGACCGCGGAGATCCTGGAGCTGGCCCGCAAGGCGCTCGCCGAAGGCAGATCGGTGGCCAGTGGAGATCGGGAGCTGTCGGAGGACGAGGAGCTCCGGCTTGCGGAGTCGATCCTCACCGCTGCCGGAATCGATATCCGAATCACTCGCGAGCACGGGAAACTGTCCACTCGGGCAAGTACCGTGCTTGCCAATGTACTGCGCGAGGGCGTGACCAACGTGTTGCGGCACAGCAAGGCCGAGTGGTGCACGATCACGATGCACGAAGAAGATGGCATGGTGCGCCTGTGTATCGCCAACGACGGTGTGGAAGGGCGAGCACCGGAGTCGCAGTCCGGCTCGCACGACGGCAGCGGGCTCGGGAACCTGTCCCACCGGGTCGGAACCCTCGCGGGCGAGCTCACCACGAGCACGGTGGACGGTATCTACCAGCTGTGTGTGCGGATTCCGGCGGGCGATTCCGAAGTCCGGCACACGCACACGAATCCGTGACACCGGCTGCGCGGGCGCCTACAACCAGTCGTTCTCCTGCGCGATGCGGATGGCGTCGAGGCGGTTACGCGCGTTGGTCTTGTTCACTGAGCTCGTGAAGTAGTTACGCACGGTCCCCGGGGACAGGTACAGGTGAGCGGCGATATCAGTCACGTTGTGTCCCGCGGCCGCCAGCCGGAGAATCTCGAGCTCGCGCGCCGTGAGCGGGCACTCGGTCGTCTCCCACGCCGAAAGCGCGAGGTCGCTGTCGATCACTCTCCGGCCGACGGCGACCTGCCGGACCGCGTTCGCCAGCTTGTCGGAGGGTGCGTCCTTGAGCAGGAACCCGTTCACCCGAGCGTCGAGGGCCCTGCGCACGGTACCGGGTCTCCCGAGGCTGGTGACGATGAGCGTGCGGCACCCGGGAAGGTCGTCGTGCATCTCCCTGGCTACCGTGAGGCCGTCCTTGCCCGGCAGGTCGATGTCGATGATCGCGACATCGGGCTGGTGCGTACGGGCGCTCGGCAGGATCTCGTTCCCCGAGGCCACCTGTGCCACGACGGTGATGTCGGGTTCCAGGTCGAGTAGCGCCACGAGCGCCCCCCGGACCATGTGCATGTCCTCGGCGAGCAAGACTTTGATCAACCCGTTCCCCCCTTCGTCGAGCATCGTACCCGCACTGTAGTTTGTCACTCTTTCGTGGAACCTGGTTGCAACGATTGGGTAAGGGACGTCGCGGGGTGTAACCGTCAACCGGCTTTACTTCGAGTAACACCTCGCGAGCTCGACCGGTCGTTCGGCACCACCCCTGGCTGACGGTATGCCCGCGAGCGGCGCCGGGCCGCGCGGCACGGCAGGCCGTGTCGCGGGGTGGATCGCGAGTCGAGTCCGAATCGAGCGTCGCGCGATGTCGCCGCGCGACGCTGGTGTCATCGCGGTCGCCGCCAACGAGGAATCCCGCGACGGGATGCCGCGGCGCACGCAGCGGGACAAACGCGAGCTCGATCTGATTCGGCATCGTGAACGAGGAGTGTCCATGCAACCTGCGGTCAAACAAGCCATCGCATCCATACGCGAGAGGTACTTCGAGCCGATCACGCTCAACGATCTCGCCGCGGAAGTGTTCGTCAGCCCGTTCCACTTCTCCAGGGTGTTCTCCAGGGAGACCGGTGTGACGCCGGGACGCTACCTCACCGCGGTACGTCTCTTCGAGGCGAAGAGGCTGCTGGTGATGACGTCGCTGACCGTGTCCGATGTCGTGTGCAGTGTCGGCTACAGCAGCGTGGGAACGTTCACCAGCAGGTTCACCCGCGCGGTAGGGATGACCCCGACCCAGTACCGCGCTCCGGAAGTCAGCGAGCTGCTGCTGGCTGTCGCTCCCGACTTCCACCGTCTGCCTCCATCCAATGTGCTCTCGGACTTCGGGCGCACGTGCACCGGCGTGGACGGGGACACCGGCGGTTCGATCGTCGGTGCGGTGGAACTGCCTGGCGAAGTGCCTGCGGCCCGCGTGCTGATCGGCGTGTTCGCCGACGCGATACCGCAGTGCGGACCGGTGGTGTACAAGTCCCTGCGTGCCACGGACGTCACCGGCTTCACACTGCACGGCGTGCCCGCAGGCCGCTGGCACGTCATTGCCGTCGCCGAGCACGCGTCGGGACACGACGGGGTTTACCTGGGAACCGCAGGCGAACCGATCGACGTAACGGCCGGTTCGGCGTCGTCGCTGCACCTGCGCATGCGTGCCGTGCGAACAACCGACCCGCCGATCGCGATAACGCTCGCGTCCCAGCTCTCGCTCGACAGCGGTCGCAACGGTATCGCCGAACCTGCGGCGATACGTACGGCCGCGTGAGTACCCGTATAGCCACCGGCCAGGCAGGACGGAAGAGATGCCAACAGCGCTGGGATTCCTGAGAAACCGATTACTCGCACCCTCTCTATCCGAAGTGACTTTCGAAGAGCGAGGATTCCCCGCCGCCAACGGGGCGGAGGTTTCCCGGCTCGAGTCGATAGCGCAGTCGGTGGTATGCGGGTTCGAGTGGGGTATGGGGGGTGACGATCCGGCCGAGATCGAATACAGGCTGAACGTGATCGATGCGGAGTTCCGCGGTTTCGCGTACGAGGGCGTGACGATGGCGTTCACCATCCTCGACGCCCTTCGGGGCGGTCGCGGGACGAGGACGCGTGACCTGCTACGCGGTCCAGCCCACCCGCATATCTTCCTGACCTACATCGGTATCGGCTTCGCGATGGCCCGGCTGCCGAGAGTGCTGTGGAAGAACGTGCTCCCCGACCTGACGGGGTCGCCGTACTACCCCACGATGAGCTGGCTCGCGGTCGACGGGTACGGCTTCGACCGGGCGTTCTTCGATACCCGTAGGTGGGTCGACGAGCAGTACGTGCCGACGCCGTATAGCTGGGATGGCGCGCCGGGCTACTTCTTGCGAGCGGTGGACCAGGGTATCGGGCGGGCGTTGTGGTTCGTGCACGGCGCGAACGTCGAGGAGAGCGCGGCCGCGGTCGAGCGGTTCGCCGCGCACCGGCACGCCGACCTGTTCAGCGGGATCGGACTCGCGGCGACGTTCGCCGGTGGCGCCTCCCCGGACGATCTGGCGAAGCTTCGTGTGCTCTCCGGTGAGCACATCGCCGAGGTTGCGTTGGGCGCGGTGTTCGCGGCGAAGGCGCGGTCCTACGCCGGGTTCGTTCCCAGCCATACGGAGCTCGCGACGACAGCACTCGCCGAGCTCTCCGTCACCGACGCGGCTGCCATCGCCGACCGGGCCGGCGTCGCGGAAGGCGACACCGCCGCCGGTGGCGAGGTGCCCGCATACGAACTCTGGCGGGGGCGTATCCGCGCCCGTCTCGATTAGCCGGGTGCCACAGCCCGATCCGACGAGTACCGGAGGAGCGCATCGTGTCCACTGTTCTTCGGGCGTTGCGACGCCGAGCGCTGACCCCGCATGTCTCCGCGACGAGCGTGGCCGTACGCGGGTTCCATGTGAAGTCCGCCGAGTCACGCGAGTTGCTGGAAACGGTCGGCCGCTCGTTCCTGACGGGCTACGCCTGCGCGGCCGAGGCCCGCTCTCCCGCCGAGGCGGAAGAGGTGCTGGAGGCCCAGCCGGAACGCTTCCGCGGGTTCGCCTACGAAGGGGCCGCGATGGCCTGCGCGGTCATCGACGCATTGCCGTTCAGCAGGGGCCGCAGGACGGCCGGCCTCCTTGCCGGGCGCGGCGGCGATCACATCTACATGGCCTACGTCGGGATCGGCTGGGCACTCGCCCGGCTGCCGCGGTTCCGCTGGCCCGACCTGTCCGCGCTCGACCCGTTGCTTCGCTGGCTCGTGCTGGACGGTTACGGGTTCCACCAGGCCTACTTCCATACCGGCACGTACGTGCACCGGCACGTGCGGCCCAGCATCTCGTGGCCGGAGGGGCGGTACCGGCCGTACGTGGACCGCGCGGTGGACCAGGGGATCGGGCGTGCCCTGTGGTTCGTCGGCGGGACGGATGCCGACCGGGTCGCGATGATGATCGAGCGCTTCGCCGAGCCCCGGCGATGTGACCTGTACAGCGGGGCGGCGCTGGCCGCTACCTACGCGGGCGGCGCCTCCGGGGCGGAACTCCGGGCGCTCCGGGAACGCGCGGAGCCCTACCGGCACTTTCTCGCCCAGGCGTCGGCGTTCGCTGCCAAGGCGCGCGCACGCGCGGGGCTGGTGGTCCCGCACACCGGGGTCGCGACGGACGTGTTCTGCGGCATGACACCGGACGAGGCGGTCCGGGTTTCCGATACCGCTCAGCCGGGCCCCGAGGAGGCATCCGGCCGGTCCGGCGATCCGGCCGAACCGGCCTACGAGATCTGGCGCAGGCGAATCGCCACGGAGTTCGCCGCGGCGAAGGGAGCGGGACGATGAGAACCGCTACCGGCAGTAGGCGCGTCCCACCGGGCCCACCACGGCGGGCTACCCTCGGCTTGCTGCAGAAGCTGGCAGGGGACCGGCTCGGACTGCTGTCCTCGGCGGCGCAGCGCTACGGGGACGCGTCCCGGCTGCGTATCGGCCCGAAGACACTCTACCTGTTCAACCACCCGGAGCATGCCAAGTACATCCTGGCCGACAACGCGGCGAACTACGCCAAGGGCATCGGCTATATCCAGGCACGGCGTGCCCTCGGCGACGGCTTGCTGACCAGCGAAGGCGAGCTGTGGCGCAAGCAGCGAAGGACGATCCAACCGGTGTTCCAGCACAAGCGCATCGCCGGTCAGGTGGGAGCCATCGCCGAGGAAGCGGCGAAGCTCGTCGCGAGGCTGCGCTCAGCCGAGGGAGGTGATCCGGTGGACGTCGTGGCGGAGACGACCTCCTACACCCTCGGTGTGCTCGGCCGCACCCTGCTCGACGCGGATCTCGGCGCGTTCGACTCGCTCGCCGGCTCGTTCGAGGCCGTACAGGACCAGGCGATGTTCGAGATGGAGTCGATGGGTGCCGTTCCGCACTGGCTGCCGCTGCCGAGACAGCTACGCTTCCGGCGCGCGCGTGCTGACCTGCAGGGAATCGTCGACCACCTCGTGCGCGAACGGGAAGCGAACCTGCGCGAGGACGCCGATGACCTGCTGAGTCGCCTCATCCTGTCCACAAGGCAGGAAGGCGATCGCGCCGTCGGTCGGCGGCGGTTGCGGGACGAACTGGTCACGCTGCTGCTTGCCGGGCACGAGACGACGGCCGCCACCCTGGGATGGTCGCTGTACCTGCTCGACGAGCATCCGGATGTCCGGGAGGGAATACGTTCCGAGGTGGCCGGTGTGCTCGGTGACCGGCTGCCGGTGTTGGAGGACGTTCCCCGGATGACGTACACGTCCATGGTCTTGCAAGAGGTCATGCGCCTGTACCCGCCCGTCTGGATACTGGCACGCCGGTCACGGGCGGACGACGAGGTGGGCGGCTATGCCGTACCGGCAGGCTCGGATGTGCTCGTATGCCCGTACACACTGCATCGCCATCCGGATTTCTGGGCGGATCCGGAGAGGTTCGACCCGGAGCGTTTCGCCCCGGATCGTACGGCGAACAGAGCACGCTACGCCCACATCCCGTTCGGGGCCGGTCCCCGGTTCTGCGTCGGCAGCCACCTCGGGCTGATGGAGGCTACCCTCGCCCTGGCAATGATCACACGGGATCTCGATCTATCCACAGTGGCTGGAACTAGTGTGGTGCCCGAGCCGATGCTGTCCCTGCGGATCCGGGACGGCCTGCCCATGACGGTACGCGCGGCTTCGTAGTGGCAAGCGAGAAGGCGCGTTCGGCCGGATCTATCCCGGAGGATCGGATCAGGCACACGCGTACCGGGATCCCGCGGCAGGATCCCTCATGGGATGGGAGGACATGGTCGTGCGACCAGATGCACAGGACGACGACCCCACGACGATGACGCTGGAAGCCTTCGCCGATACGATCGTTCCCGGGGCGAAACGCCGGCCGGGTGACACGGCGGTGGCTGGAGTCTCCGGAAGCGACGGGGCAGTGGCAGCAGGCGCGCTCGAACTGCTGTATACCCCTGCGACCGGGGTGACAGCCGGGCTGGCGGACGCATCCCGGGCGCTGAACGAGCACGCGCTCGCCTACGCCTCCGAGCACGGCCTGGCGACCGGCGAGGCGATGCCGTCATTCGTCGCGTTGCCGTACGCGTACCGGCGGGACCTGGTGCACCGGCTCACCACCCCCGGGCATCCGGAGAAGGACATCTGGGTGAGCCTCGCGCTGTTCTGCAACATGGCCTTCGACAGTGCCGCCCACCTGCCCACGGCAGACGCCATGGCCGCCCGCCACCCGGGCCTGCGTGCGATGGGGCTCGCCGATCCGGACGAGGACGGGCTGTGGCGCTTCCCCGAGCACACCTACGGCCGCGAGCTCGCCGACGTCCATCCGGACACGACCCCTTCAGGGAGCCCGACATGAGCAGTGTCGAGAGTACCGACGTGCTGGTCGTCGGCAGCGGGTTCGGCGGCGCGATCGCGGCATACTACCTCGCGGCCGGTGGCGCTCGGGTCGTGGTGCTCGAACGCGGGCCGTGGCTGGAGGGCAAGGACTTCGAGCACGACTTCCTCCTCGGCTCCTCCTACACCCGCGCGTTCGACTTCGTCGTCGGTGACGGCATGAGCGTGCTCGGTGGCAACTGCGTGGGCGGTGGCAGCGTCGTGTACTTCGCGGCGATGCCCCGCGCGCCGCGCTTCGTGTTCGAACGTCACGGTAGTGTGGGGCACCGGATGTGGCCGTCCACGATCGACCGTGACGCCCTCGACCCCTGGTACGACCGGGTGGCCGAGGCCATGCCGGTGAGCAAGCAGGGCTGGCCGGATGTGAGCTACGCGGGCGGGTTGTGGGCAGCGGCGTGCCACCACGCCGGCCGCACCGCGAACCCTCTGCCCGTCGCCATCGACAACGACCTGTGCACCAATTGCAACTGGATGATGGCGGGCTGCCGGTTCGACGCCAAGCGGTCGCTGCTGTTCAACTACCTGCCCGGCGCCGTCGCGCACGGTGCCGAGATCCGGCCGCTGCACGAGGTGCAGCAGCTGTCCAGGACGGCCGACGGCGGCTACCGCGTGCACTACAACCGCGTCGACGGCGAGGACTACCGGGTGCACACTGGCGACGGGACCATCGACGCGAAGCTCGTCGTGCTCGCGGCCGGTGCCGGGGCCACCCCGGTGATCCTGCAACGGTCCGAACCGGAGCTCGGCGCGATGCCGCCCGCGGTCGGCAAGTACTTCTCCGGCAACGGGGAGCGGCTCAACACCGCCGTGCTCAACGAGGATCGGGTGCGCGATGTGCTCGGGCTGACGCGGGGCGACGGCATCGCCTACGAGGCCAACCAGATCGGCAAGGGACCGACGGTGGCGAGCTGGGACCGTCTCGACGGTACGCTGCCGGAGTTCTCCAGGTACTCGCTCGAGCAGCTGTACTTCCCGCCAGGGCTCGGCACGATCCTGGCACAGGTCCCCGGACTGGACGACCCGGCGTGGTTCGGCCCGGAGAAGAAGGAGATGCTCGAGCGGTGGCGTTCCTGGCTGACCGTCTTCCTGATGACCGAGGACGACAACGAGGGCGTGTTCGGCCCGCCACCGCCTACCGGCAACGCGTTCCGCATATCGCAGCAGATGCTGGGCCGCGGCCCGCTGAGCTACGAGCCGACACCGAACACGCTGCACGGTTGGGCGCAAGCGGACGCGGACGTGAAGGACATCCTGGAGCGTGACGGCCTGGCCGAGGTAGCTCCGTGGACGAACGACCTGGTCGGCGCGTACACGGTGCACCCGTTGGCGTCCTGCCGGATCGGCGATGACCCCCGGACCTCGGCGCTGGACGATCGTCACGAGCTCCGCGACCATGCCGGCATCTTCGTCACCGACGGTTCCGCGGTGCCGGGTGCGCTCACGGTGAACCCGGCTATGACCATCGCGGCGCTCGCCGAACGTGCCATGCCAGGGATCGTCGACGCCGCTCGGGAGCGCGGGATCGACGTCTCCTACGGGGCGCCCGTCCCTGGTGCGGACGGCGGCGCGGGCGGATCCGTGCCGGTGACCGTAGGCTCGGGCGAGCGCTGACGGCCGGGCCGTACCCGCGGGGCGGGGAGCCGGCCGGGACGTCACGTAGCTAGCGGATCTCCAGCGATATCCGGGAGGTGTCGATGACCCGCAAGCTTGTCCGGGCAGCACTGCGGAGATCGCAGGCACAGGTACACCACGTCACACCGGTGGCTCCCGGTGCGGCGCGTGGCCGTGTGGCCGAGGTGTACCGGCAGGTCGAGCGCGACTTCGGCATGCTGGCGCCGCCGGTCACCCTGCATTCTCCCGCGCCGGACGTCCTCGCGGCCTGCTGGCTGATGCTGCGCGAGACGCTGCTCGTGGACGGCCGCGCCGGGCGGGCTGCCAAGGAGACGGTGGCCGCCGCCGTGTCGGAAGGCAACCGGTGCCCGTACTGCGTGGATGTACACAGCGCGACACGGGACAGCCTGCCGTCGGCGGCGGAGGGCGATGCTCTGGCGGGATGGGCAAGGGAATGCGCGGAGCAGCGACGCTGTCCGCGCGATCACCCGCCGTTCCCGCGCGACCAGCTCGCCGAGCTCGCCGGGGTGGTGGTGACGTTCCAGTACCTGAACCGCATGGTGACCGTCTTCCTCGCCGACTCCCCGATACCGGTGGAGGTGCCGGAGGTGGCACGCGGGCACGCGCGGCGGTTACTCGGCCGGTTCATGCGCCCCGCGGAAAGGAAGCGGATCCGGTCGGGAGCACCGCTGCGCCTGCTGCCCGCCGCGGACCTACCCGGCGAGCTGTCCTGGAGCGCACGGGAGCACGGCGTCGCTACGGCTCTGGCGCGAGCGTGCGCGGCAATCGGGATGGCCGGGCAGCGATCCGTCCCGGCTGCCGTGCGCGCGGTCGTGGAGACGGAGCTGGCCGCCTGGGCCGGCGAGCCTCCCGGGCCGAGCCGTGCGTGGGTGGCGTCGGCGGCGTCGTCGCTGGCCGCGGAGGACCGGCCCGCCGCCCGGCTCGCCCTGCTGACCGCGATGGCGCCGTACCAGGTGGACGGCGCCGTGATCGAGGAATTCCGGGACCGCAACGGCAGTGACCGGGAACTGGTCGAGGTGACCGCGTGGGCCAGCATGGCGGCCGCACGCCGGGTCGGTGCGTGGTTGGGACCCAGCACGGCGAGAGAAGACGACGGTTCGCCCGCGGGCCATGCTGGAGGTTAGCGAAGCCGACGTGTGCTCGGGCGCCGTTCGCGCGACGCGGGTCCGTACTGGGCGGTCCGGAGTGCGCCTACCGTCGCCCGAGCCCGCATTCCCGACGAGAGGAACGATACGTGATGGAGCTAGAGGACGTCATCTCCGACCTGGCAGCCGAGGGGCAGGAGGTGGACAAGATGGTGGCCGACATCCACCCGGCCACGTGGACGCTCGCCACCCCGGCACCGGGGTGGTCGATCGCCCACCAGATCGGACACCTGGCTTTCATCTTCCGCATCGCAGGGCTGGCCGCATCGGATCCCGAGAGCTTCAGGGGCCAGATGTCGCAGCTCGGTGGCGATTTCGACGCGGCAGTGAACTCCGCGCTCGCCGAGTACGTCGACCTGCCTGCGGGAACGCTGCTCGATCGGTGGCGTGCCGAACGCGACCGGGGCATCACCGCGCTCGCGGCCGTGCCGCAGGACCAGCCGGTTCCCTGGCTTGTCAACCCGCTGCCGCCTGCGGTGCTGGCATGCGCGGGGATGATGGAGCTGTTCGGTCACGGACAGGACATCGCGGACGCGCTCGGGGTGCGGCGGGAACGCACCGACCGGATCGGGCATATCGTCGGGTTCGCCGTACGAACCTGGGAGTTCGGGTATCAGGCTCGGGGCCTGACCCCTCCGGACGTCGAGTTCCGTTTCGAGCTCACCGCGCCCTCCGGTGCGGTGTGGACATTCGGTCCCGCGGAGTCGAGCGAGCGGATCACCGGTGACGCCGTCGACTTCTGCTTGCTGGTGACCAGGCGCAGGCATCGCGACGACCTGGCGCTGACGGCGACCGGCGCGCAGGCCGACCACTGGTTGGGTATCGCGCAGGCGTACCGGGGGCCGGCCGGACCGGGCCGGAGCCCGGGCCAGTTCGCGCACATCCCCCGGTAGCGCGATCCGGGCCAGTCCCGCACGGGTGGTGAGCACGGTGCTGCTCACCACCCGTGTTTTCGGTTTTTGGGCGGTCGGCCCGCGCGGTCTGGCGGCTCACGGAACTCCCCGTGTGCCGAGGTGTGTCGTGTGCCGAGGTGTGTCGAGTCAGCACCCGGCCCGCCGCGACGATACCGGCGGGTTCGGGCTTCGCCGGACGTTCCGGACGCCACCGCGCCGGTGGTGTGGTGGCCCGTGGTCACCGGACCGGCTCCGCACCACCGGCACGGCGGCCGTGCTGGTGGGGTCAGCTGTTGGCCGGTGCGTTGTGGTACGCGGCGATGCGCCAGCCGCCTCCCGGCTGCCGGACGACCACCCAGGTGGCCCTGACCGCACGCTCGGCGGCGACCTCGGTCTCGCCCGGCAGGAGCACACCGCCTTCCGTCACGATGATCGCGAGGTCATCGCTGAGCTGGCGGACGTCGACGGGCGTGCCGGTCACCCGCGAGCCGCGATAGGGCCCGGCGTAGCCTGCCGCCATGAAGGCCTCGATCTCGTGCTGTCCCTTCGCGTAGGACCCGGGCAGCGCCATGGTCGCGTCCTCGGTGAACACGGCCGCGAATGCGGCGGCGTCGTTGCGCGACCACGCCTCGATGATGTCCGTAACCGGGCGGAGGGCGGGAAGATTCTCGGTGGTGGTCATGGTGGTTCCCTTCCCCCGGGGTTCGCGGCCCCGGGACCGTCGGTTTCCTTCGTGCGAAGCGTGCGCATCGCACGGGATCGTCCGAATCGGACGAAAAGATGGGCTCGTCCCGCTGATCCGGGAACCGGATCAGCGGGACGAGCCCGGTCCTTACTGGTGAGCCGCCGTATCCTCCTCGCCGGCGTTCTCCTCATGGGACAGCGCGCGCAGGCAGTCGAAGACGTGCCTCGACACGGCGGCCACGGTGGGGTTGGCCCACAGGATGGTCGGCGGGAGGTCCAGCCCGTACCGCCGCTGCAACCTGACGCGCAGCGCCACGGTCATCACCGAGTCGACGCCGAGCTCGACCAGCGGCCGCCTCAGCTCGACGCTCTCCGCGTCCAGGTTGAGCTCGGCGGCAACCTGGTCGCGTACGTCGGTGGTGACAAGGTCACGCGCCTCGTCGTCGGTCAGGTTCGGGAAGTCGATGGAGAACTCCTGGCCACCGGCCGGGCCGTCGGCCTCTCCGGGCGGGGTCAGCTCACGGAACATCGGTAGCCGCGGCATATGGGCCTGCATCGGAAGCACCCGCAGGATCGCCTGGTAGTGCGTCTGGAAGCGGTCGGCGAATGCCCATGCCCGGAATGCCTCGGCCGCCGAGACAGCGTCCAGGCCGCGTGAGTTGGCCTCGAGCATGGTGGTGGCGATGTCCTCGGACAGCCCCACGCCGCGCCATGACGTCCAGCCGAGGCTGACGGTCTCGGTGTTCCCGCCGGAATTGCGGTGCGCTGCCAGCGTGTCGAGAAACGAGTTCGCTGACGCGTAACTGAGCTGACCGGACAGGCGGGCGAACTGGCCGCACGAGGAGAACATGACGAAGAAGTCGAGCTCGCCCGGTGGGAAGTGCCGGTGCAGCACCAGCGCCCCGTTGACTTTGGGCGCCAGAACCTCGCGCAGCCCGTCCGGGTCGACCTTGTCGACCAACGCGTCGTTCACCGCCCCGGCCGCGTGGACGACGCCCCGGACCGGCGGAAGCCCGAGCGCGCCCGGACGGAGTACCTCGGCGACCTCGTCCGCGTCGGTGATGTCGAGCGCGACCACGCTGACGGTTACCCCGAGTGCCTCGATGGCGAGGACGCTCTCGATCTGGCGACGGATGTCGGGGTCGCTGATGCTGTCCCAGTCGGCCCTCGGCGGCAGCCCGCGCCGCCCGGCGAGCACGAGCCTGCGCGCTCCCCGGTCGACCAGCCACCGCGCGACCTCGAGTCCGAGGCCGCCCAGGCCTCCGGTGATGAGGACGGTGCCGGATGGCGAGCACTGCAGCGGTGTACCGTCCGCGCTGCGTTCGATCTGGGTCAGGCGGGCGACCTCGGCTCCTTCGGCGGTCAGCGCGATGACATCTTCCGTGCCTGCTGCGGTGCTCATGACCTCACGCAGCCGTGCACCGGTGCCGGTGTCCACTGCGGGAACGTCGACAGCGCCACCCCACAACTCGGGGTGCTCACCCGCGATGATGCGGGATGCGCCCCACAACGGGCCATGCGCGACCGACTGCTCGGTGCGCGCCTCGCGTACGCCGCGGCTCAGGCACCACACACGTTGCGGTGCCACTTGCCCCGCCGAGCCCGACTCGATCTGGACGAGGCGCTGCACGGTACGGACGAGCGTCCACGTCGCGCGTTCTGTGGCCGTGTCGACCGTCTCGCCCGCACGGGTGAGCGACGGCGCGACCACGATCGCACCGCGCCCGGTGAGCAGCTCGGGCGTCAGCTCGGTCTCGATGCCGTCGTCGTACGGGTCGTCCCCGACTGCCTCCCCACGCAGCCGGTAGCAGCGTAGCCCGATCTCGTCGAACTGTTCCGCCAGTGGCGCGGTCACCTGCGGATCGCCGATGAGAACCACCTGGTCCAGGTCGGTGGGCTCACCTCCGTCGCCGTCGCCGGCAGGCAGCGGCCGCCAGGCGATCTCGTGTACCAGGTCCCGCGGGGGAACCTCGGCACCGAGGTGCTCGACAGCCGCGAACCGCAGGCCCGCGACCTCGCAGACGACGTCTCCGCTCTCGTCGGCGACGAGCACGTCCACGGTGTCGTGTGGCGACTCCGGCGAACGCGTGCTGTGCACGATGATCCGGGCAGGCGGCTCACCCCGGAAGCTGAGCCTGTCGATCGACCGGGACATCCAGAGCGTGGTCGCGTCCCCTGGGGACACCACCATCGCGCTGATCGTCAGCGCGGCGTCGATCACGTGCGCCCAGCTGCTCGCGTGCGTGGCCGGTGCCTGCTCGATGGTCTGGATCGCGAGCTGTTCGTGCTCGTCGGCGCGCAGCTCGTCGAGGCCCCACGGGAAGGCGTAGCCTTCGACGCCCATCCGCTGGAACATCTCGTCGGCCTTGGTCAGCGAACCTTCCGGCAGGCGGGCACGGACCGCCGTGGCGTCGATCCGGCCACGCGGTGGCCTGCCACCCGAGTCGATGCTCGCGGTGGTGTGCGTGATCCAGTCGTCGGCGTCCTGCGTCGCGGTACCGTCGGCGACGCGGGTGGCGAGAGAGAGCGACCTGCCTTCGCGAACGATCTGCACGATGCGGGGCGGGACGACCGCGAGCGGTGTGCGCAGCACGATGTCGCTCAGTACCGGAGGGTTGCCGTCCTCGGTGGCCGCCGCGAACGTGTTGATGATGGACGCCGCCGGCGTGACCTCCACGCCGACGAGGCCGTGGCTCTGCGGGTAGGGGCGGCTCGACATGTCGAGATACGTCTGCCACACCTGGCGGGACGGGGCACCGCTGACCGTCATCCGGCCGCCGAGCAGGCTGTGCCTCGCCGGATCATGCCCCCCTCCGATGCCGGCGTCGTCGCCGGTCTCCGGGAAGATCCAGTAGGGCCGGTGCTGCCAGGCAGCCGCGGGTAACGAGACCAGCTCGCCATCGGGGTGGATGCGTGACCAGTCGATGGTCGCTCCCGCGCAGTGCAGCCTGGCCAGGTTCACCAGCAGTGCCTCGACCTCGTCCGCGTCCCGTCGCAGCGTGCCGGTCGCGGACCCGTCCTCCACCTCGAGATGGTGGAACGTCTCGCTGACGGAGTGCGTGACGACCGGGTGAGAGGACACCTCGAGGAAGAGCCGGTAGCCGTCCTCGATCGCTGCCTCGACCGCTTCGGCGAACCGGACGGGGTTGCGGAGGTTCGCGACCCAGTAGTCGCGGTCCCGTGCCGACGCCGAACGCGGGTCGGCCATGGTGGTGCTGTAGAGGGCTACCGACGGTGTCCGCGGGCGGAGTTCCCGTGCCGCCTCAGCCACGTCGCCGGCCACGTCGTCCACATGCCTGCTGTGGAAGGAGATGTCCGAGTCGACGACCCGCATGTCGATGCCCGCCTCCAGCCAGTCGGTGACGAGCTGCTCGACCGCCTCCCGGTCGCCGGACAGTACCGTCGACTGTGGGCTCGCCGCGATCGCGGCCTCCACGTCGTGGCGCCCGGAGAGCCGCCGGCGGACCTCCTCGAACGGGAGCCCGGCCATGGCCATGCCGCCGTGCCCCTCCAAGCGCTGCAGGGCGGCCGCTCTCCGGCAGGCGAACCGCGCGGCCTCCGTCAGGTCGAGGGCACCGGCGGTAACCGCGGCAGCGATCTCGCCGACGGAGTGCCCGATGACCGCGTCCGGCTCGACACCGCGGTCGCGCCAGGCAGCGGCGAGGCCGACCTGCATGGCGAAGGTCAGTGCCTGGACGTGTGCTGCCGTCCACGGTCCACCTTCGACGAGCGCGTCGCGGGGCGTCCAGCCGAGCTCGTCGCGATACACGTCCGCGAGCGAGTCGAGCACGGCTGCGAACGCGGCGTCCTCGGCGAGCAGCTGCCTGCCCATACCGGGCCACTGGGCGCCGTGCCCGGAGAAGACCCACACCACGCCGCCCGCGTCGCCGTGCGAGGCTCGCGCCGACACGACGCCGGAGGCCGACGTGCCGTCGGCGAGGGCACGAAGCCGCTCGAGTAACTGCCCGGTCGAGTCCGCCACGATCGCCCCTCGCTGGGACAGGTGCGAGCGCCGGCGGGACAGCGTGTACCCGACCGACGCGAGGGAGACACCAGGAGTGTCGGCTACCCGGTCCGCGGTCGCGCCGGCGAGCGCGCGCAGTCCGGCCTCCGACATCGCGGAAACCGGGTACACGGCGCGTTGCCTGCCGGTCTCCTCCCCGGTCGCGGGTACGCCGCTCGATTCCTTCGCGGCACCCTCCTCGAGGACGAGATGCGCGATCGTCCCGCCGACGCCGTAGCTGGAGACACCTGCGCGCCTGGGCCGCTCGCCAACCGGCCACGGTGTCGGCTCGTCGACGAGGCGCAGCCTGGAACCGGGCCGGTTGACGGCCGGGTTCGGCTCGTTGTGCAGGCTGGGGGGAAGCTGCTCGTTCCGGAGTGCGAGCACGGTCTTGATGACGCCGGTGATGCCTGACCCGCCCTCGACATGCCCGACGTTCGGCTTCACCGATCCGATCAGGCAAGGCTCCGCCGGTGACCGGCCCGCGCCGATCACTTCGGACAGTGCCTTCAACTCCTCGCCGTCACCCGTCGGTGTGCCCGTGCCGTGTGCCTCGACGTAGTCGACGGTGGCAGGGGAGATGCCGACCCGCTCGTAGACCTCGCGCAACATGTGTTCCTGTGCTTCGGCGTTCGGCGCCATCATGCCGTCGGAGCGCCCGTCCTGGAACACACCGCTACCCAGGATCACCGCCTGGACAGGGTCGCCGTCGCGCCGGGCGTCTTCGAGACGCCGCAGGACGACGACACCGGCACCCTCACCTCGCCCATACCCGTCGGCGTCGTTGTCGAACGCCCGGCTCCGGCCGTCCGGCGACATCGCCCCTGCGCCCTCGAGTGCGACGTTGAGCGCGGGGGTGGCCATGATGTTCATCCCGCCGACGATCGCCAACGATGTTTCGCCGGATCGTAGACTCTGGCCCGCCACGTGTAGCGCGCTCAGCGAGCCCGCGCACGCGGTGTCGACGGCCATGCTCGGACCGCGGAGATCGAGGAAGTAGGACAGCCGGTTCGCGATTCCGTAGTAGGTCGTCCCGTTGACGGCGTAGGCACCGGTGCGCGGGATGTCCTCCAGCAGCCTGCGGCCGTAGTCGTTCGAGTTCGCCGCGACGTAGACGCCTGCGTCGGTACTGCGCAGTGACAGCGGGGGAACCCCTGCGTCCGCCAGTGCCTCCCAGGACAGCTCCAGCATGAAGCGCTGTTGCGGGTCGAGGAAGTCGGCCTCTCGCGGCGAGATCCCGAAGAAATCGGCGTCGAATCCCTCTATGTCGTCGAGGAACGAACCTCGGAGCGTGGTATCGCGAAGGATCGAGGTCGCCTGCGGGCTGCTGGCAGCGTACGGTTTCCACCGCTTCTCCGGCATATCCCGGACCGCTGTCCGTCCCTGGGACAGGAACTCCCAGAACTTCTCCGGCGAGTCGAGGTCTGGAGCGAACCTGCAACTCATACCAATAATCGCCACGGCTTCGTCGGGTGCTGCGTACTCGCTCAAGTCCTCGCTCCTCTTCATGTCGCCGACCGGAGACGACACAATGTCCGGGCAGGTGTTCGGGTGGTCCAGTTCTGATGGCGTACTCGTGCGAAGACGAATCGCCTCGCCAAGCCAGCGTCGGCCGACCGGCTCTCCCGCCGCATCTCCTGACGTGCGGGGTGCGGGCATCGAGTGTCGCGCGGGCTACGCCCTCCGGTCCGCAATGTTCGAGACGACGGGAGCCGGAAACGTTCATAGGCTGCACGGAACGGCAACGCCGGCGGGAACGACCCGCCGGATCCGGTCATGACTTACAGGAGTGCGAGCGATGTCCGAGACACGGGTACGGCCGACCAGTTCGGGAATCGTTCCCTGGCCGGCAGGTGCGGTCGCCCGCTACGAGGCCAGGGGGTACTGGGAAGGGCGGTCGTTCGGCGCGCACCTGGCCGAGGCCGCGCGCGCGTCGCCGGAGGCGACGTGCCTGGTAGACGGCGAGCGGCGGATGACCTACCGTGAGCTCCTGGCGCGCGCCGACGGGGCGGCCGTCCGGATGAACGAGCTCGGCTTGCGCGCGGATGACCGGCTGGTGGTGCGGTTGCCGAACTGCTGGGAGTTCGTGGTCGTCACGGTTGCGTGCTTCCGCGCCGGTATTGTTCCTGTGTGGACTCTGATGGAACACGGGAGGCACGAGCTGGCGGCCATCGCCGCACATGCCGAAGCCAGGGCACTGGTTGTTCCCGATGTCCACAAGGGAATCGAGCAACAGGAACTGGCCCGGGAGGTCGTCGGGGACGTTCCTAGCCTGGAACATGTCTTCGTGAAGGGAAGTGATACCGCTCCGGGCAGTATCGACCTCGGGGCCCTGTGCGAGCCCGCAGCCGACGGCGGAGCGTCCTCGACCGACCTCGACATGGCTGCCCCCGGTGGTGACGCCGTAGCGACACTCCTGCTTTCCGGCGGGACGACCGGGACCCCCAAGCTCATCGCCCGCACCGGTAACGACCTGGCCTATATGATCAGGCGCGTGGCCGAGCTGTGCGAATTCGGCCCGGATACCACGTACCTCGCCGTGCTGCCGGTCGGGCACGGCTTCGTCAATACCGGCCCCGGCATTCTCGGCACCCTCCTGGCGGGCGGCCGGGTGGTGCTCGCCGGATCGCCTGCGCCGGAGGTGGCGCTGCCCGCGATCGAACGCGAGCGGGTCACGGTGACGTCGGCCGTTCCCGCCGTCGTGCAGCGCTGGCTGGACAGCCATGACGAGGATCCCTGCCACGACCTCAGCTCGTTGCGGTTGCTGCAGGTCGGTGCGTCCCGGCTGGATCCCGCCGTGGCGAGCCGCATCGGACCGGGGATCGGCTGCACGTTGCAACAGGTGTTCGGGATGGGCGAGGGCCTCCTCTGCCTGACTCGGCCGGACGACCCCGCCGATGTCATCAACCACACGCAGGGGCGGCCGATATCCCCGGACGACGAGATCCGGATCGTCGATGACGACGGCCTGCCCGTGCCGCCCGGCGAGCCGGGGGCGCTGCTCACCCGCGGCCCCTATACGATCCGGGGCTACTACCGCTCGACCGACCTCGACGCGCGGGCGTTCGTCGGGGACGGTTGGTACCGCACCGGCGACATCGTCCGGCAGACACCGGAGGGCAACCTGATCGTGGCGGGCAGGGAGAAGGACGTGATCAACCGGGGCGGCGAGAAGATCAGTGCCGAGGAGATCGAGGCGTTCGCCTGCCGGGTCGACGGTGTCCGTCACGCCGCGGCGGTGGCGATGCCGCACGAGGAGCTCGGTGAGGCCGTGTGCCTGTTCGTGGTCGCCGAGCCCGGCAAGCGTGTGCGGCTCGATGACGTGCACGCTGTGCTGTCGGCCGCCGGGGCCGCGCGGTTCAAGTTTCCCGAACGGCTCGTGCTCGTTCCCTCGCTTCCGCTCACCGGAGTCGGGAAGGTGGACAAGAAGGCGTTGCGCGCCGCCATCGGGGCGGGTCGTTACGATAGTTCCTCGATCCTGGCTTCGAGATAGCGACGCTCCGGGATGCTCGTCGTGAGTCGCGCCGCCTTCTGGAAGGCTGCCCTTGCACCGGCCGTATCACCGGCCATCATCAGGACGTGGGCCCGTACGGCGTGCAGCCGGTGATGCCGTGCCATCCGCGCGTCGTCTTCCAGGGTCGCCAGCAGCTTGAGCGCGGCCGCCGGACCGTGCACCATGGCCAGTGCGACGGCTCGGTTCAACTGCACGATGGGGCTCGGCCAGCTCTGTTCGAGCAGGTGGTAGAGCAGCAGGATCTGTGGCCAGTCGGTCTCCTCGGACGACGCGGACTCGTCGTGCAGGGCCGCGATGGCTGCCTGGAGCTGGTACGGCCCGACCGGACCGTGGGCAAGCGCGCGGGTGGCCAGTGCCGTGCCCTCGTCGATCAGGTTCCGGTCCCACAGGCTCCGGTCCTGCTCCGCGAGTGGGACCAGGATGCCGTCAGGGCCGGTGCGGGCCGGGCGGCGGGCCTCGGTCAGGAGCATGAGGGCAAGCAACCCGGTGGCCTCGCCGTGGTCCGGCAGCCTGCTGTGCAGCTCGCGGGCGAGGCGGATCGCTTCACCGGTCAGGTCGGGCAGGTCCAGTGCGGTGCCCGACGAGGCGGTGTATCCCTCGTTGAAGATCAGGTACAGCACGTGAAGGACGATCGGCAGGCGTTCGCGTTCCTGCTCGGCCGGCACCGGAAACTCGACGTCGGCGCCCTTCATGTGCTGTTTGGCCCGGCTGATCCGCTGGCCCATGGTCGCTTCCGGAACGAAGAACGCGCGGGCCACCTGACGGGTCGTGAGGCCACCGATCGCACGCAGGGTGAGGGCCATCTGCGAGGTGGGCGACAGCGCGGGGTGGCAGCAGAGCAGTAGCAGCGACAGCGTGTCGTCACCCCGAGCCGTCCCGTCTGCTTCCGGACCGGGCGAGAGCAACTGCTCGGGTGGTGTCAGCGCGGAGACCCTGCTCTCCCGGCCCCTGCGCGCGGAGTCGCTGCGCCACGCGTCGGCGAGCCTGCGCGTGGCCACAGTGATCAGCCATGCCTTCGGGTGGTCGGGGATGCCGTTGCGATGCCACTGGACGAAGGCGTCGAGCAAGGCCTCCTGGACGGCGTCCTCGCAGGCGTCGAACTCGCGGTGCCGCCGTACAAGCAGGCCGAGGACCTGCTGCGCCAGCTCGCGCAGCAGGTCCTCGATCTCGTCGTCGGCGGTCACATCTCCGACCCCGACTGGTCCATGATCGGCCTGACCTCGGCGACACCGTCCCGGGTGTCCGGGAAGCGGGATGCGATCTCGACCGCGCGGTCGATGCTGTCGCAGTCGACGACGAAGTAGCCCGCCATCTGTTCCTTGGAGTCGGCGAACGGCCCGTCGGTGACGGCCAGCTCGCCGTCCCGCGTCCGGATGGTCTTGCCGAGCACCGGGTCGGCAAGCGGCTGGCCGTCCACGAGCTCGCCGGAGTTGGAGATCTCCTCCATCAGCGCGCCGAACTCGGCCATCCTGGCGTCTTGTTCCTCCTGCGACAGCTCCGTGCCTTGGTGGAGGAACATCGGGTGCTTCCAGCTGGTGGGGTTGCTGTGCAGCAGGATCAGGTACTTCATCGTTGTCTCTCCTTCGGGTAGCGGGCCTGACGGCTTCTCACCAGGGAGTCGGAGCGACCGCGCGGATTTCGACATGCCTGTGGCGGTCGTTACCCGTCGATGTGCATGACCTCCAGCGCGACCCCGTCCGGATCCGTGAAGGTGAACAGCGCGAACGGGATGGGCTCACGGTACTCGCGCACGTCGCTGCACGGTACTCCGCGGTCGGAGAGGTGGGCGTGCCACGCGCGCAGCTCGTCGCGTGTCGCGGCGGAGAAGCTGAGGTGATCGAGACCGGTGCGGTGCGGTGCGAAGCTCTCGCCCTCACCCTGGTCGTGGGTGATCAGGCCAAGGTAGACCTGCGTGCCGGGGCGCATCATTCCCGCGCTGCGTCCACCCGGGAACTTCTCCTCCATCCACTGGACCATCCCGAGCATCTCGCTGTACCACTGCACGCTGCGTTCGAGGTCGGTCACCGTGATACCGACGTGGTGCAGGGCCGCCAGTCCGTCAGGAGTCTCTGTGTTCGGAGTGGACGGTGTGGTTAGGACGATTTCCATTGGGATCTCCTTGGTCAGAGTGTCATACAGGCACGCCACCGTGCCTTCCGGGTGGCCGAAACTACGTCGCGCCGTGCCGCGCACGCTACTTCCCACATGCCGGATCGCCCCGATCCCGGCCCGGGGAACGGACCGGTTGCTCCCGCACGCGGGGAGAAGCCGGCAGGAGGTCGCCGGCCGTAGCGTGGAAGCCCGGACGGCGGTGGAGTCACTGTGTTGGGAGAAGCCATGTCTGATGCACCACTGGCAGTCGTGACCGGGGCGTCCTCCGGCATCGGCGCGGAGTTCACCCGTGCGCTGCTCGCGCGCGGCTACCGGGTACTCGCCGTCGCCCGCCGGGCAGACCGCCTCGCAGCGCTCGAGGAGGACTCCGACGGGTGGGTGATCCCGGAGGCCCGTGACCTGAACGAGCAAGGCTCGATCGAGGCCGTGGCCGCGCGCGCCGAGCAGTACGGGGGAGCCGACCTGCTCGTCTGCAACGCCGGTCGCGGGATTCGCGGACCGTTCGTCGACACCGCCATGGCCGATACGCTCGATATGCTGCGCCTCAACGTGCTGGCGAGCGTGGAGCTCACCGGTCGGGTGGTCCCGCGGATGGTGGAGCGTGGCTCGGGTGGCGTCATCGTCGTGTCGTCGTCGCTCGGGTTCGTCTCGACGCCCTACTTCGGCGCGTACGGTGCCAGCAAGGCATTCCTGCTTTCGTTCGCCGAGGCCCTGTCGACGGAGCTGGAGGGCACCGGTGTGCGGGCCATGGCCGTGTGTCCCGGCCCGACCATCTCGGAGTTCAGCGAGGTAGCCGGGCTGGGTGACCGGGTCGAGGACACGCCTGGCCACACCACGGTCGACCAGGTCGTGGCCGGCGCGTTGCGGGCATGGGACGCGGGCCGAACCGTCACCGTGCCGGGCATGGTCACCCGGCTGATGACAGCCGCGCTGGACCACGCACCCCGTTCCGTCGCTCGCCGCGTGATGGCCGGCGTCTTTCGGTGAGGCCACCGGCGACACGGCGCGCGCGTCACCGGATCGGGTGGTCAGATCACCGGATCGGGTGGTCAGATCACCGGATCGGGTGGTGCGGCGATGAGTTGATTCCCGAGCCGGAGTCCTTCCCTCGTCACCCCGCGAACGCGGACGAACCCTCAGGGGAAGGACGAGGTTATGACCACCACCCACACCATCAGCGTCCCGGGTGCGCGCCTGCGTTACGAAGTGCGCGGTGCGGGGCCACTGCTGCTCGTCGCGGGTGCGCCGATGGCGGCGGCGGCCTTCGGCCAGCTGGCCGAGGCGCTCGCACGCGACTACACGGTCGTCACCCACGACCCGCGCGGCATCTCGGGTAGCCCGCTCGACGACCCGGACCAGGATTCCACCCCCGAACTCCGAGCCGACGACCTGGCTGCCCTCCTGGACCACCTGGGAGCCGGCACCGCCGACATGTTCGGCAGCAGCGGCGGCGCGGTGACCGGCCTGGCGCTGACCCTGCGGCATCCGGGCCGGATCCGGACGCTCGTCGCACACGAGCCACCCCTGCTGGAACTCCTTCCGGATGCCGGTGACCGGCGTGCCGACATCGACGCGGTCATCGATACGTTCCGCGGGGACGGCCTGGACGCGGCATGGCGGAAGTTCCTGGCCGTGTCCGGATACGGCGCCGACGCCGACCCGCCACCGCCGGGAGAATCCGCCGAACAGGACCTCGCGGACGCTACTCGGTTCTTCTGCCACGAGCTGAAGGGAACGACCGGGTACCGGCTGGACAGCGCCGCGTTGGTCACCGGCCCGACCCGGGTGGTCGTGGGCGTCGGCGCCGACTCCCGCGGCCTGGTCACTCACCGGACCTCGACAGCCTTGGCCGAGCTGCTCGGCACCTCGCCTGTCGAGTTCCCCGGCGATCACGGCGGCTTCCTCTGGCAGCCGGAGGACTTCGCCGAGCGGTTGAGCAGCGTGCTGGCGAGCGAGAACGCGGTCGCGTAGCTCGCGGGTGCTCGTGTACCCGCGCGGGTGCGGGAGCGACCTGGCGGCCGCTCCCGCACCCCGAAACGCCGCGCCGCCGGCAGGCGGCCCGGCCCGCGCGTCTGTACGGCACCGGGACGGCACGGGACTCGTGACGACCATGTAGGCCGGGTCAGCTGTACCGCTGCTCGAGGTGCACGGTCACCTCGTCGCCGACAGTCTTGCCGACTGCCTTGCGCACTTGAGCCTTGACGGGCAGCATGTGGACTCCGCCGCCGATCGGGAGCATTGTCGCCTGGAACGAGTGTCCGTCGATCGTCCCGGCGACCTTCACCGGTTTCCGGGTGCCGAAGTAGTCGCCGGAACCGGGCATCTGCACGCAGGGCCACCCGCTGTTGTCGTCCTCGATGATCGTCGCCGTGAACGTGGTATCGATGTTCTGTGCGGTTTTCGGTGCGGTGGACATGGTGTTCGGCCTCCTTGTTTTCTGGAACTCACTTTCCGGAGTGGTGCGCACTCGCCGTGCGAGAACGCACGGATTCGCCGGGAGGTCGTAGCCTCCCGGCGAACCGTTCTCAGGCGCCTACCGCGACGCGCTCGGCCGTCGGGTCCCGCACCTCCTTGCCGACCCGCTCGAGCAGGGCCATGATGAGGACTCCGCCGGCGAGTATCAGCACGGCTCCGATCCGGAATGCCAGCGCGTAACCCTCGGTCGTGGCGACATCGGCCGGTACGGAGCGCTCTATCGCGTCGGTTGCGTGGCGCACCGCGAGGGTGACCAGCACGGCGACCCCGAGCGCGGCGCCGACTTGTTGCATGGTGGTCTGCACCCCGGACGCCAAGCTGGAGTTCTGGCCGGTGACCTTGTGCAGCGCGGCATTGGTCGCTGCAGGCATGGAAGCACCGGCGAACAGTCCGAACACGACCATTCCGGGCAAGATGCCGGTGACGTAGGACGCCTCGGCGTCGATCATGCTTGTCAGCAACAGTCCCGCGCCCGCGCCGAGGTATCCGATCGTCGCCACCGCCTTGACGCCCACCCGGGGAATCAGCATGGTACCCGTGCCGATGCCGCTCGCGATCGCGGCGCTGAGGGGCAGCCAGGCGAAGCCGGTCACCAACGGGGAGAACCCCCGGACGTTCTGCATGAACAGGGTCAGCATGAAGGTGTACGGGATGAACGCCGCCATGAAGAACAACGTGGCGATGTTGACCACCGACCGTGTCCGGTTGGCGAAGAAACCAAGCGGGATGAGCGGGTTCCGTGCGCGGAGTTCGATGATGACCGTCGCGACGAGAAGCGCGATGCCGGTGCCGAGCGGAATCGTCACCCCGGCCGAGCCCCACGGGTTCTCGGCAGCCTGCAGCAATCCGTAGACGACGGCGATCAACCCCGCGGTCATGGTGGTCGCGCCGGTGACATCGAGCCCGAGGTTCTTGTCGCGCACCATCCGGCTCTCGCCGACCAGCCGGGGCAGCAGTACAAGCACCACGAGTGCCACCGGAATGTTGATGAGGAAGATCCAGCGCCAGGACGCCAGGTCGGTCAGGGTGCCGGAGATGACGTAGCCGAGTGTGCCGCCGAGCCCCATGAGCCCGCTCCAGACGCCCAGCGCCTTGGTGCGCTCCTTCGGGTCGGTGAACAGCAGGGCGATCAGGCCCAGTGACGCGGGCGCGGCCAGCGCCTCCGCGGTCCCCTGCCCGAACCGGCCCACGATCATCATTCCCGGGAACGCCGAGAAGCCGCAGATCGCCGACGATACCGCGAAGACGGTGACGCCGGTCAGGAGCAAGCGCCGCCTGCCGAACACATCGGCCAACCGGCCGCCGAGCATCAGCAGCCCGCCCGCGGCCAGCACGTACGCGTTGACGACCCAGGCCAGGCCGGACGCGGAGAATCCGAGACCGTCCTGGATCCTCGGGAGCGCCACGTTCACGACGGTCATGTCCAGCAAGATCATGAACTGCAGGCCGGAAAGTAACGTGAGTACCCACCATCGCCGGGGGTCCGCCGCCTGTTCTGTGGCGGCCCCGTCCGGAGGCGGACTCGAATCTGCCGTGGTCACGCTCGTCCTCCCTTGATTGTCGATTCCCGTGCCAGAGGCATTGGCGATCTCCTTCCGACGTCCGACGCTCAGCCGGGACCGGTACCGACCACTCCTGCCGCGGCGACCAGCGAGGTCGCGATCCGGTCGATCTCGCTGGACGTGACGACGAGCGGTGGGGCGAGGAGCACGTTCGGGCCGACACGCCGCACGAGTACGCCTGCTGCCCGCATGTGCCTGCGCATCCGCGAGGCACGCCGCCGGCTGTCCGTCTCGACGGCGACCAGCAGGCCGCGTCCGCGGACGTCGTGCACGAACGGCAACGAGTGGACCTCGGCCAGCGCATCCAGCAACTGGTCCCCGCGTGCCCGGACGTTCGCGAGTATGCCCTCGGTGTCGATGAAGTCGATGACGGCAAGCCCCGCCGCACACGCGGCCGCGTGCCCGGAGTGCGTGTGCCCGTGGACGAAACCGGCCATCTCCCTCTTGTTCCGGTCGAAGACGTCGAAGACGTGCTCGGTCGTGGTGACCGCGGCGAGTGACACGTACCCCGCACCCAGGCCCTTGCTGGTCAGCAGGACGTCGGGCGGGATGCCGGCGTGCTCGTAGCCGAACATCCGCCCTGTCCTTCCGAACCCCGTAGTCACCTCGTCGAGGACGAGCAGCACCCCGTGCCTGTCGCACAGTTCCCGCGCGGCGCGGAGGTAATTGTCCGGACTGATGTAGGCGCCGCGGGCCTGAACCGGCTCGACGATCACGGCAGCCGTGCGTTCGCCGTTCTCGGCAAGGAAGTCCCGCAGTGCCTCGACCCCGTCGGAACCGCTCGGACCGGCCTCCGGAACGGGCCTGGGCACGGTGACGAATCCCGGGGGAGCCACCGCGTCCGCGAAGGGGGATGAAGCCGCCGAGCACGCGGCGGCCGCCATGGTCGCGCCGTGGTACGCGTTGTCCAGTGACACAATGATGTTGCGCTCCGGCGAGCCGAGCGCCGCGTGGTAGAACCGCGCGACCCGGATGGTGGCCTCCACGGCCTCGGACCCGCTGTTGCAGAAGAAGGTGCGGGTCAGCCGGGGTCCGGTCAGCTCGGCGATGCGCTGAGCCAGCCGGATCGCCGGCACGTTGGCACCTTCCCCCAGGTCGTAGGTCATCAGCCGGGACAGCTGCTCACTCACCGCATCGATGACCGGCCGGCACCCGTAGCCGAGGTTCGCGTTGAGCCCCGACGACCTGGCGTCGAGATAGCGATGCCCGTCCGCGTCCCGGACCTCGCACCCCTGGCCGGACACCGCGACCGTTGTCTCCGCGTTGACCCGGCTCGGCGACCAGGGGTGCCACAGGTAGTCGGCGTCGACGCTGAGCAGGTCAGCTTGTCCGCCGGTCGTCGGAGTCGTCGGTGCGGCGTTCATCTACTCACTCCAAGCTCGTCTTCCACGGGCCCGACATGGCCGTGTACCGGCGATGCCGTCCGATGTGCCTCTCGCGTGCCGGCGCAATCGGTTCGACCGCGCCACGTCGGTTCCGTGGACTCCTGCAGTCTGGCTACCGTCGCCGCCGGTCACCAGTGCGCAGAACACGGGAACCGCTGTGAAATCTTCATGCCGGCCACACCCGGACCGGTACCGAGTCCCAGGACCGCAGCGTGTTGTTGAGCCTGCGACGGGGCGGACCGGCGATCTCGATGGCCGCCACCCGTTCGGCGAGCGCCGTGAGCAGGCACTCGGCCTCGAGCCGGGCGATGTTCTGGCCGACGCACTGGTGGATGCCGAACCCGAAGCCCAGATGCCCGGACGGGTCGCGGGACACATCGAACACATCGGGGTCGGCCCACCTCCGGGGATCGCGGTTGGCTGCCCCGAGGAACATCAGGACCTTCGCGCCGTCGGGAACCACCGCATCCCCGACACGGGTGTCACCGGTGGCCGTCCGGAAGAACGTCTGGACCGGTGAGGCCCAGCGCACCGCCTCGTCGAACGCCACACGCGCGAGACCCGGCTCGGCGCGCAGTCGTTGCCACTGCTCGGGGTGGGTAGCGAGGGCGTGCAGCACCGCAGCCAGCGCGTGCACCGTCGTGTTGACCCCCGCCGCGAACAGCGAACGCACCACCTGTGGCGCTTGCTGGACGGTGATCTCACCGCGGTCGGCCGCCGACCAGATCTGGGCTCCGAACCCACCTTCGGCAAGCGCCTCACGCTCGCAGTGGGCGCTGACCCACTCCGAGAGCTCCCGCGCTCGCGGGGCGCTCGCCGCGACGAGGTCGTTCCGCGGCCCGAAGGCGTTGAGCAGGAAATCGCTGAACGGCAACAGGTTCTCCCTGCCCGCTTCCGGGATGCCGAGCGCGTCCGGGAACACCCGCAACGGGTACGCCTTCGCGAGCATGGACACGGCGTCGAACTCGACACCCGCTCCCGCCCGGGCGGCCAGCAACCCGTCGACCATCTCCTCGGCCACAGCGGTCCACTCGGTTCGCAGGCGGCGCTGCGCGCGGGGGCCGAGGAGGTCGGCCAGCACCCGGCGTGGCGCGTCGTGCTGCGGGGGGTCGGCCTCGACCACGGCGCTGAGCTGCCGCCATGGCTTCCGGATCCGGAAGTTCGACAGACCCACCCCTGCTCCGGACTGGAAGCTCTGCCAGTCGCGCAGCCCCGCGTACACGTGCTCGTAGCGGGCCATCGCGTAGATGTCGTGGGCGCTGAGGTACACGAGTGGTCCGGCCTCGCGCAGCGCGACCTCGAGCGGGAACGGGTCCTCCAGCTGCTGCCTGCCGAAGGGGTCGGTGTCGATGACGGGTACCGGCGCCCCAGAGCGGGCGGCCGTGGGGGAGAGTGTCTCGGTCATGGTTACTGCCTCCGTCGCGGGGAGCCTGTCGATCCGGCTGTTCGTGGTGGCCCGCCGTCACCGCGGTTCGTCGAGGTCCGGCAGCCGTGGTCAGAGATCCAGTACGAGCCGATCGCCGCGCGACCGGGACACGCAGGGGAACATGCAGTCGCCCGCGGCGCGCTCGTCGTCGGTGAGCAGCGAGTCCCTGTGGTCCACGACCCCGTCGAGGACGCCGGTCGCGCAGGTGCCACACGTGCCGCGCATGCAGGAGGACAGCACGTCGACGTGGGCGGTGCGCACGGCGTCCAGCACGGATACGCCCGGCGTGACGGTCACGGTCGTGCCCCTGCGAGCCAGGACGACCTCGAACGGTGCGTCCCGTACCTGCGATTCCTGCTGCCTCGCGGTGAACCGCTCGGTCCGTAGCGCGGGCGCGGGCCAGGTGGCGCACGCGGTGTCGACCGCGTCGAGTAGCCCGGGCGGGCCGCAGCAGTACACCCGGACGTCGTCGCGCGGCTCGCCGAGCCAGGTGTCGAGGTCCGGCCTCCCTCGCTCGTCCTCCGGCACCACGTGGACGCGGTCGCCGTAGCGTGCCAGCTCGCCGAGGAAGGCCATCGACCCCCGGTGGCGGCCCCCGTACACGAGGCTCCACTCCGCACCGAGGAGGTCCGCCTGGTGGAGCATCGGCATCAGCGGTGTGATGCCGATGCCACCCGCGATGAACAGGTAGTTGTCCGAGGGAACCAGTGGGAAGTTGTTCCGTGGACCCCCGACGCCGACGCTGTCCCCGACCCGCAGCCGGTCGTGCACGTAGGCCGAGCCGCCGCGCCCGTCCGGCTCGCGGAGCACGCCGACCCGGTACCGGTAGGCATCCCACCTGTCGCCGCACAACGAGTACTGGCGCGTGAGCCCGCCGGGCAGGATCAGGTCGATGTGCGCGCCAGGTGTCCAGTCCGGCAGGCGGGCACCGTCCGGGTGTGCCAGCTCGAGAGCGACGACACCTTCGGCGACGGTTTCCTTTGCCGTCACGCGCAGCGCCGGCGCGTGGCTCCCGCCGGCACCGACTTCGTCGACTCCCATGTGAATCCTCCGCGGCGGTTGGCGTTCCCTGTGGAACGGGTCAGACCTTGACCAGCTCGATGACTGACGTGAGCGACGTGGGGGTTATCGGGTACGTGGCGCGCACGGCGAGCCGCGCGTTCCCGGCGAGCTCGGCGATCTGGCCGAGGGTGCGTTCGCGCCCGCCGGTGTAGACGAGCATGCGCAGGTCCATCGCGGTGTTCGGCGACTCCGCGGTGTTGATCGCCTCGACGACGAGGACGACGCCGTCGTCGGTCGCGGCTTCCGAGCAGCGCCGGAGGATCGCGGTGGCGTGCTCGTCGTCCCAGTTGTGGATGACCGAGGACAGCAGGTAGCCGTCCGAGCCGGGCGGTAGCGGATCGAAGAAGCTCCCGGTCACCGTCTCCGTGCGCGCGGTGAGCCCGGCGCGCTGGAAGAGGCTGCGCGCGGCCTCCGCGGGCCCCGGCAGTTCGACGAGGGTTCCGCGGAGGCCGGGATACCGGCACAGCAGCTTGCCGAGAAGCGCGCCGTTGCCGCCACCGACGTCGACGACGTTCCGCAGCCTCGTCCAGTCGTACGCTTCTGTGATCCCGCTGTTGTCGATGTCGATGTGGTGCCCCATCAGTACGTCGAACGATGCCGACAGGGTGTCGTCGGATGCGAGGTCCTCCCAGAACGGCACGCCGTAACGCACGGCATAGGCCGGTGAACCGGTCCGGATCGTGTGGGCCAGCTCGACGAAGCTGAGATCCCCTCGCCCGACCGCACCGTGAATGTCCAGCCATTTCCGCATGCCCCCCGCATGGTTCTCGCGTAGGTGTTCCCCGGACTCGGTAAGGGTGTAGACGCCGGGTTCGTCGTCGGCCAGGAGGTCGATGGTGACCAGGTGCCGTAGCAGGCGGTCGAGCGCGCCCGGATGGGTACCGGTGACCGTGGCGATGTCGGCCGCGGTGCGGAACCCGGCCGCGATGTGGTCGGCTACCCGTAGCGTTGCCGCCACCCGTACCGCCATCGGTGTCGCCAGGTCGGCCATGGCTCTCAGCCCGACACGCCTGGCCTCGTCCACAGCCATCCGCTCTCCCTTCGTATGCAGGTAGTTCCGTGCCCGGTCCGTGACCCATCCGTGCGAGCCCGGAACCGGCTGCCGTCGGGGATGCCGCGGGGACGCGCCGTGGCCCGGAACGCTGTGCCGGATGCTCGTCGGGGTGTGCGCGTGACAGGCCGTCTGACGGGCCGTCAGACGGCCTGTCACGCGGCGGGTACCGGCCGGGCCCGTTCTCACGACGACGGTCGATCGGTCCGCGATGCCGCCTGCGCCGCTGTGTTCGCGACCGGGGACGTGCCGGGCGAGCCCGCCGGAGCGCGCGTGGCGCCGCGGGCTCCGCGGCGGAACAGCACCCGCCCGACGACGGACGGCTTCATGAGCTCCTGTGGCGGGTCGACGAGTGAGATCGCGCGGATGAAACGCCGCGCCACGACCGGATCGCTCGTGGCCGCGGCCTGCACCCGCGGCATGTACATGTTCGCCATCCGCGTGGCGAAGGTACGCCTGCCACGTACCTTCGGGTGGCCGAGATCCGCAGCTGCCGACATACTCCACGGGGCGTCGGTGGTGCGCGCGAGATCGCGGAAGTACGGGCCCGGCTGCGGCTCGACACCCTTCTCGAGGTGCTTGCGCAGCACAGCCGCACCCATGGCGGCGACAGTCATGCCCTGGGCGTAGACCGGGTTGAAGATGCACGCCGCGTCCCCGATGACCAGGTAGCCTTCCGGGAATCGCCGGAGGCGTTCGTAGCGGCGCCGGACACTGGCCGGGAACCGGAACGCTCCGGCATGCGCTCGCTGCTCGGCGTCGCGGACCGCCTCGTATATCTCGGGAACGGGCAGCGACTTGGCATAGGCAAGGAAGCCCTCCCGGTCCGTCGGTGCGCTGTCACCGTTGATCCCGGTCAGGGTAAGGGCGTAGCGGTCAGCCAGGCGCGCGAATATCGCCCCGCGCGGGTACGTCGGAGTCGCCGTCGGGACCAGCGCGATGTCCTCGCCGAGCGGGTCGTTGGGCAGCGGTCCGATGAAGTCCATGGTGGTGTAGGTAAGGTCCATGTGGACCTTCTCCTCGGGCGCTCTGGTGTAGCCGAGCTCCTCCAGCCAGCGAGGTGTGCGCGATGCCCGCCCGGTGGCATCGATGACCAGGTCGGCCTCGATGATCTCCTCCCTGCCTGCGCCGGCATCGCGGTCGCGCCCCTGGACGCGAACGCCGGTGATCCGGGTGTTGTCGGCAGAGGGGCGCAGACCGACGATGTCGGTGCCGTCCCGTACGGCGACCCCCGGGATGGCGCTGGTGCGGGTGCGGATGAAGTTCTCGATCACCGGACGGTTCGCGCCTACGCACGCCAGTCCGGTCTCGGCCTCGGCGAACATCGTGCCGTTGGCGTAGTAGTGGCAGGTCGTACCGTAGTCACCGACCGGCACGTCGAGGGCGAGCATGTCGTCGACGAAGCCCGGGAACAGGTCCTCGATGATCTCCCGCCCACGTTCGAGAAGCGCGTGGATGTGGATCGCCCACGGGATCGACGGGCGCAGCCCGGACCCCACATCCGTGAGGTCGTCGCGCTCGATGACGGTAACGCGGCTGTAGGCTTCGGAAAGCACGCGAGCGGACAGCATCCCGGCGATGCTTCCGCCGAGCACGACTGCGTGATCGCCGATCTGCTTTCCCATGGTCGTACCCTCCTGATCGGGTGTGTCAAGTCGTCCGGCAAGACTAGCCCGATGATCGGTACATTAACTTCTCTCGTGTTGCTGACTGTCTCGTTGCGACAGTTTTTCTCCGTAATTGCGGGAAGGGATCGTATCAATAGGCAGGGGCTCTTCGGGAATGTAGCGTCTCGGATGGACGAATACAGGCGATCCCGTGCGTTTCGGGAAGCGTGCTGCCGGACCGAGTACGGAGAAATGAGGACTACGTAATGCGCCAGTTCCGTGTCGAAGCCAGCCAGGAAGCACTCGACGACCTCCGTGCGCGTCTCACCGCTACCCGGTGGCCTGCCGAGACACCGGACGTCGGGTGGAGCCGTGGAGTCCCGCAGGCGTACCTCAGGGAGCTCGCCGAGTACTGGCACAGTGGCTTCGACTGGCGAGCGGTCGAGGCACGGGTCAACGAGTTCCCGCAGTTCGTCACGACGATCGACGGGACCGATATCCACTTCCTGCACGTGCGCTCGCCCGAGCCCGGTGCTGTACCACTGCTGCTCACTCACGGCTGGCCCGGGTCGTTCCTGGAGTTCCTCGACGTGCTCGGCCCGTTGACGGACCCGCGAGCGCACGGCGGTGACCCCGGGGATGCCTTCCACGTTGTGGTTCCGTCGTTGCCCGGCTTCGGTTTCTCGAGTCCGCTCACGCAGCACGGCTGGTCGATCCCCCGGGTAGCGAACGTCTGGTCGGAGCTGATGGCGTCCCTCGGGTATGACCGCTACATCCCGCAGGGTAGCGATCTCGGTGCCTTCGTCACGATCCTGCTCGGTGTGCTCGACAGCGATCACGTGGTGGGAACGCACGTCAACTTCCTGTTCACGCCCCCACCCGACGACGCTTCCGAGATCGGCGAGCTCGATCAGTCTGATTTGGACCGTCTGAGCCAGATGGCGAGTTCCGCAGACGACGGCTCGGGGTACATGAAACTCCAGGCGACGCGACCGCAGACGCTCGGCTACGGACTGACCGACTCGCCGGTAGGGCAGCTTGCCTGGATCATCGAGAAGTTCCAGGAGTGGACCGACTCGGACAAGACGCCGGAGGACGCCATCGATCGTGACCGTCTGCTCGCCAACGTCACGCTGTACTGGTTGACCGGGACGGCGGGCTCGTCGGCGCACTTCTACTACGACAACGCCGAGCTCTTGCCGGTCTCGGCGTCCCCGCCCGAGCCCTTGCCGCGGGTGCCGGGGCCGGTCGGTGTGGCGGTATACCCCCACGACATCGTGCGGCCCGTCCGGCGGTTCGCCGAGCGCAGCTTGCCGGACATCGTGCACTGGAACGAGCTCGACAGGGGCGGGCACTTCGCAGCCATGGAGGAGCCCGAGCTGTTCGTCGATGACCTGCGGATGTTCCGGCGGACGCTGCGGGCGCGGTAGGAAGGAGAACGAGATGGGTTCGGCGTTCGTCGTCCGTTACGAGACGACACCGGAAGCGGCAGACGAGAACCAGGCGCTGGTGGAGGCCGTGTTCGCCCAGCTGGCCGAGCAGCGGCCCGCGGGCCTGAGCTACGCGTCGTTCCGGTTGGACGACGGGGTGACGTTCGTGCACGTCGGCTGTATCGAGGGCGACGGCAACCCCCTGGCGGCGTCGACTGCGTTCCACGAGTTCCAGCGGGAGTTCCGCGCACGCGCTCCGGAGGGTCCGGTGGCATCCGGCGGTGTGCTGGTCGGTTCCTACGGATTCGGCGGGGAGGCAGCGGCTGCACGCCCGGCCACCGCGAGCAATGGAGAGGACGTGCCCGGATCGGCGTCGCTCTAGCGTGGAGCGCGGGCGCCGGAGGAACCGGCTTCGGGCAAGGCCCGGCCTGTCACCCGGTGATGGATCGATATACCGAGGAGAGTCCGAATGGTGGAGTCAGCAAACGCTGCCAACGTGGAGAACGTCGGGTTCGGGGTACGTGGCCTCGAGCTCGAGACCGTGACGTCGGCCGATGGCACGCGAATCGCGTTCGAGCGGTCCGGCGACGGCCCCCCTGTGGTGATACTCGGCGGGGGTCTCAATGAGAAGGCCATGTTTGCCAGGCTCGCCGAGGCACTGTCGGACCAGTTCACCGTGTTCAACTACGACCGTCGTGGACGTGGTGGGAGCGGCGACGCGCAACCCGCTGGGTGGTCCATAGAGCGGGAGGTCGAGGACCTCGCGGCCGTGGTGGAGGCCACCGGTGGGCGGGCGTCGGTCTTCGCCAACTGTACGGGCGGGATGATCGGCATTCGCGCGGCGGCCGACGGGGTACCCATGGGCAAGCTCGCCGTGTACGAGCCACCGTACGGTGGGCCGAAGGTCCCGGACGGCTATCTGGACGAGCTCAAGCGGCTCATCGCGGAGGACCGCAGGGGCGACGCCGTCACCCTGTTTTTGAAGGAGGACGTCTTCTTCAGTGACGAGGTGATCGACGAGCTCCGGGAGCATCCGGTATGGCCGTCATTCGAGGCGCTCGCCCCGACGATCGTCTACGATGCCATTCTCAGCGACGACCACGAGCGCGTCCCGGCCGACCTCCTTCCGTCCGTTCCCGTCGACACTCTCGTGATCAGCGGCAGCGACAGCGCGGACTGGTTGCTGGAGACCTGCCGTTCCGTCGCCGAGGGGATACCGCGGGGACGGTTCGTGAGCCTGCCGAGCGAGGGGCACCTGTTCAACCAGAAGCTGGGTGCGCCGTTGCTGGCCGAGTACTTCCTGTCGTGAGCTCGACGCCGGTCCGTCACAGCAGGAAGCGCGGAGATCCCGGCGCGGCGACCGTTCCGGGCCACGGGCTCACCGGGGTGCCTGCCCTCGACGGTGCCCTCACCGTCGACGCGGCCGACCTCGCGCGTGTCGCGCGTGACTTCGGCAACCAGGTCCACCGCGTGCCGCGTGCCGTCCTGCTACCAGGCAGCGCGGCCGACATCGCATCGATCGTGCGGTACGGGAGGGAACGCGGGATCCCCGTGGTGCCGCGCGGTGAGGGCCATTCCGTTCACGGGCAGACCCAGGTGCGCGACGGCATCGTCGTCGACATGCCTGCGCTGTCCCGCATACGCGCGGTCGGTCCGGACCGGGTGCACGCCGATGCCGGGGCACGGTGGGGCGCGGTGCTCGACGCTGCGCTCCGGGACGGCACCGCGCCGCCGGTACTGCCGGACTACCTCGCGCTGTCCGTCGGTGGCACGCTGTCGGTCGGTGGGATCGGTGGCGCCAGCCATCAGTACGGATACCAGGCCGACAACGTCCGTGACCTCGACGTCGTCACGCCCCGCGGGGACCTGGTGACGTGCTCGCCGCACCGCAACGGCGATCTCTTCGACGCGGTGCGGGGGAGCCAGGGCCGGCACGGGATCATCACCCGCGCCACCGTCGACCTGGTACCTGCGCGTCGTTCGGCGCGGCGCCACCTGCTGAGCTATGCCGACCTGCGGGTGTTCCTCGCCGACCAGTGCCTGCTCGCCGGGCAGGGACGGTTCAACCACGTAACGGGCTGGGCCAGGTATGCCAGCGGGGTCGGCTGGCGATACGTGCTGGAAGCGGTGTCGTTCTACGACCCGCCGGAGGAACCCGACCCGGACGTGCTGCTGCGCGGCCTCGGCCACGAACGCGGCGCGGAGGAGATCGCAACGACCGGCTACCGGGACTTTCTCCTGAGGTACACGCCGGTCGAGGTGGACTCGCGGGAGCCGGATCCGTGGCAGCAGCACGCGCACCCGCGGTGCAACGTCCTGCTGCCCGGCAGGTACGCCGAGGCGCTGATCTCCGGTGTGCTCGATGACCTCGCCCCGGACGATCTCGGCCCCGGTGGAGGCGTTCTCATCTACCCGATTCCCACCGCTCGGCTGGCCGCGCCGAATGTCCCGCGGGTCCGGGACGCGGTCACGGTGGTGTTCGGGGTGCAGCGGGCCGCACCGTCGGACGACCACGCGACGATCGAGCGAATGCAACGGGCCAACGCCGACCTGTACGCGGCGGCACGGCGGATCGGAGGCGTCGGGTACAGCGGTCTCACCGCCCACCACGAGGCACTGTACGGCGCGCATCCACGATTCTCGGAAATTGTTGACCGTCCGAGCAACGTAAGAGAATACCGGAACGAAATGAATTGCTAACGTCGTCCGATCACCACTCCGGTGGGGAGGACGTGGTCTTTGACAATTTTCTCGTGTCCTTAGGAGATGTCCGATGGAGAATCACTGCCCTGTCACACTGGACACTGCGGGCCAGGATGTTCACGCGGAAGCCGAGCGCATCCGCGAGAACGGACCGGTCGCACGGGTCGAGCTGCCCGGCGGCGTGCTTGCGTGGTCTGTTACCGGCTACGAAGAGGCCAAGAAGGTACTGTCCGATTCCCGGATCAGCAAGGATCCACAGAAGTGGCCCGCCTTCACCTCCGGTGAGATTCCGTCCAACTGGCCGTTGATCGGTTGGCTCCTGATGGACAACATGACCACGAACGACGACCCCGACCATATGCGTCTGCGCAAGCTGGTCTCACGCGCCTTCACGCCACGGCGGGTGGAGGATACCCGGCCGCTCATCGAGAAGACTGTCCACGACCTGCTCGATCAGCTGGAGGAGGCCGGGCCGGACGAGGTCGTCGACCTGAAGGGACGGTTCGCCACGCCGTTGCCTGCGCGGGTGATCTGCGAGATGTTCGGCGTTCCGGAGTCGGCCCGTAACGCGGTCCTGCGTGGAGCCGGAGTGAACGTCACCACGTCCATTTCCGGCGACGAGGCCGAAGCGAACGTCGAGAAGTGGCACGAGGAACTGTACGAGCTCGCCGAGATCAAGCGGCGGACCCCCGGTGACGACCTGACCAGCGTCGTTCTCGCTGCGAGGGAGGACGACGGCACCCGGCTCACCGACGAGGAGATGGTCGGCACCCTCCACCTCATGCTCGGCGCCGGGTCTGAGACCCTGATGAACGCGCTCAGCCACGCCGTGCTCGCCCTGCTGAGCCAGCCGGAGCAACGTGAGCTGCTCGAGGCCGGCCAGATCTCGTGGGACGACGTGATCGAGGAGACGCTCCGCGTGCAGGCCCCGGTGGCTCAGCTGCCGTTGCGCTTCGCCACCGACGACATCGAGGTCGGTGGCGTCGTGATCAACAAGGGTGACCCGGTGCTCATGGGATTCGCCGCCGTCGGGAGGGATCCCGACGTGCACGGTGCGAGCGCCGCCGAGTTCGATGCCACCCGTACCGACAAGACGCACCTGTCGTTCGGCCACGGCTCGCACTTCTGCCTCGGCGCACCGCTGGCCCGGTTGGAGCTGAGGATCGCGTTGCCCGCCCTTTTCGCGCGCTTCCCCGATCTCAGCCTCGGAGTGCGGCCCGACGAACTGGAGCCGCAGGGGACGTTCATCATGAACGGCCACAGCGCCCTTCCTGTCCGGCTGGGCTCTCCGGTACCGGCAAGCATCTGACCGCCCGACGCGCGCTGGAACCTTCCCACGGTTCCAGCCGGTCGACGCATCGTGCCGGCGAGCCGGTGCCGCACGGTCGGTGTGCCTCCGGTGTGTTCGGCAGTTGTGGTGATCGTGACCCCCTCTCCGGTCCCGGCTTGCCTGTCGACCGGGACCAAGAGGGCAAGCCGGGAGTCGTGTCGCGACACCGCCAGAGACGAGGATGCGGTAGCGACACAGTCGCCGGACGCCGCACCACGGTACCGGCGAAACAACCCGCCACCTCGTGTGGGGAACACGGTGACGATCACAGACATATTACCACGGCAATGCTCGCTTCTATCCGTAATCGACGAGTCCTCAGTGCACCGTAAAGATGCGGAAAAACGGATACGGGGCGGTATGCGGGAAACACGTCAATGAGACCTCCGCATTCCTTCCGGGGTACGGACGAGAACGTTGTTTAGGAGTAGCGATGCGGGTTCTCTACCGCGTTACCGGAATCCTGTTTGCGGTCGTGCTCGTGTTCGGCATGGGCGTGCTGACCGAGCGCCCGTCGCTCGGGGAGAGTGAGAAGGACGATCTCGCGGAACCCTACGACTTCGACGTACGCGATCTCAACTCCGCGCCGGAGGGCGCGAAGTACGGGCGCACGGTCGCCCCCGATCTGCGGCACTTCCGTGCGTGGATCTCCGGGGTGGGTGCGGGAGTCGCGCTCACCGACCTGCGCGACCTCGGCAGGCCCGCGGATGCCTGCCTGGTCGACCCGCGGGACGACAGCGTGACGCTGCGGTCGGTCCCCGGCAGCGGAGCGCCGGAGTACCCGGTGGTCGAGCTGCTTCCCGACGGGCTTCCCTACGACGACACCATGGCGCCGATGGGCTGCGTGCCCGCGGACCTCGACGAGGACGGCGATGTCGACTTCCTCGTCTACTACTGGGGCCGTTCCCCGGTGCTGTTCATGAACGAAGCGGGGCCGGACACGGCGCCGAGCGCGGAGGGCTTCACCGCGCACGAGCTGGTCGAGCCGATGCGGGTCTGGAACACCACGGCGGTGAACGTGGCCGATCTGGACGGTTCGGGTCACCTGGACATCGTGATCGGGAACTACTTCCCCGACGATGCGCGCGTGCTCGATCCGTCGGCCGACGACGAGACCCGGATGGAGATGCAGCACAGCATGAGCCTCGCCCGCAATGCGGGGCGCAACAAGGTGCTGCTGACCGAACCGACCGGGGAGTCCGATGCGCCCCCCGAGGTGACGGACGCGAGCAACGCGCTTCCCGAGCACGTGGCTACCGCATGGACGCTGGCGATGGGATTTCAGGACCTGACCGGCAATCACCGGCCGGACGTGTATGTCGCCAACGACTTCGGCAACGATCACCTTCTGGTCAATCGCTCCCGCACAGGTGAGCCGCGGTTCGACGTCGTCACCGGCGAGCGGGACATGACGACGCCGAAGTCGAAGGTGCTCGGCAACGGATCGTTCAAGGGTATGGGGGTCACATTCACCTATCGCGACCCGGACGAGCTGCCGATGATGGTCGTCAGCAACATCACCTCGCCGCATGCCCTGCACGAGAGCAACTTCGCGTTCGTGCCCGACGGCACCGGCAGCGACTTGCTCGACGGAACCGTCCCGTACAGCGACGAGAGTGAGCCACTCGGCATCTCGCGCAGCGGTTGGTCCTGGGACGTGAAGTCCGGTGATTTCGACAACAGCGGCACCGAGGAGCTGCTGCAGGCGACCGGGTTCATGGCAGGTGAGACCGATCGCTGGCCGGAGCTGCAGGAGGTCGCCATGGGCAACGACGCGCTGTTGAAGTACCCGGCGGTGTGGGCCAACTTCGAACCGGGTGAGGACGATCTGTCCGGGCACGAGCACAACCCGTTCTGGGCGGCCGACGCCGGTGGCGGTTTCGTCGACCTGGCGCCGCAGCTCGGTCTGGATTCTCCGGACGTCACACGGGCGTTCGCCCTCGGTGACGTCAACGGCGACGGCCTGCTCGACGCGGTGGTCGCCAACCAGTGGCAGGACTCCAGGGTGCTGCTCAACCGGGCGCCGGATGCGCCGCCGGGAATCAGCCTGCGGCTGGTGCGGCCGGGCGAGTCCGATGGTGGGTGGCCTGCCGCGATCGGAGCGTCCGTGACGACCCGCGAGGGCGTGGAGCCGGCACAGAAGCGCCAGCTCTACCCGGCGAACGGGCATGTCGGGGTATCGGCCGACCGCATGCATCTCGCCGCCCCCGGCAGCGGGCCGCTACCGGTCACGATCACGTGGCGCGCCGGTGGCCGGACACACGAGGCCGAGGTCGAGGTCCCTCCGGGCTCGGCGACAGTCGAACTGCACGACGACGGGACGGCGGTGCTGCGATGACAACCTCTCACCAAGGCGGCGTCGAGTACGTCGACGACCACAAGGTCGATCGGCACCTCACGCGGCACGTACTGGCGGATCCACCGGTTACGGACACGGCCGGGTCCACGCCCGGGGGTGCGGTGAACGGCACGCAGGCCGCGCCGGCGGCGAGCAGGCTCAAGCCCCTGCGGATGTTCGCCATGTCGATCACCGCGTTCACCGTGGTCGGTCATCTCCTGCTCGGCTTCGAGCAGTCCCCGGTCACACCGATCGCGGCGGTGTGCTTCGGCTACGTGATCGACCTGCTCCTGGAGTACCTGGACGCGCGGGCCGGTGACCGCAAGCCTGGCTACGCGGGTGGGTTCGGTCAGCTGGTCAGCTACCTCCTTCCCACGCACATCGCGGCGCTGGCTGCCGCGATGCTGTTGTGGGGTAACGAGTCATTGTGGCCGTACCTGTTCGCTGTCACGGTCGCCGTCACCAGCAAGCACCTGATCCGGATCAAGGTGAACGGCAGGTGGCGGCACTTCCTGAACCCGTCGAATTTCGGTATCGCCGCGACACTGCTGCTGTTCCCCTGGGTGGGGTTCGTGCCGCCGTACCACTTCACCAACAACGTGACGGGGGCCCTCGACTGGCTTGTGCCGCTCGGTGTCCTGATGGCAGGCACCATGCTCAACGCCAAGCTGACCGGGCGCTGGCCGCTCATCCTCGGTTGGGTCGGTGGCTTCGGCGCGCAGGCTGTCGTCCGGTGGGCCGTGCTGGATCACTCGCTCGTGGCAGCGCTCGTGCCGATGACCGGCGTGGCGTTCATACTGTTCACCAACTACATGATCACCGATCCCGGAACGACGCCGGGTCGGCCGCGGAACCAGGTCGTCTTCGGCGTGACGGCGGCCGCGGTGTACGGGCTCCTCGTCGCCTGGCACGTGGTGTTCGGCCTGTTCTTCGCGCTGGTGATCACCTGCATGCTGCGCGGCCTCGTGCTGGTGTCCGCTCCGTGGTGCAGGCAGGCGATTACCGAGAGCCTGCGCCGGAGGGCCGGGCGGGGCGGCAGCATCGTGCCGCCGTCGACGGCAGGCGTCGATGGGGCGAGATGAGGGGAGACATGCGATGACCACGACACCTCAACCGGAGCGCACGCGGGACGTGCGTACCGCGAGCCCCTGGCGGGTCGTTCTGTACAGTGCCCTTGCCGGGGTCGTCCTGGCCGTGCTGTGGTCGCCGTACCTGGTCGACCACGTGATCGCCGGAGGGATCGCCAACCCCGTCCTCGGCGGAGATATCCGGGAGATCACCATCACCGGGTCCGGAATGGCCATCGCGTTCGCGTTCATCACCGGGATGGCCGGCATGTTCACCGCCTGCAACGTCGCCGTGTTCAGCGCGCTCGCCCCGATGACGGCACAACGTTCCACCGCACGCGGCGGCGTAGCCATCCTGCTGCGGCCGGTGGCGTCGCTGCTGTCCGGCGCGGTGCTCGTCGCAGGGCTGTACGGGGCGATAGCGGTGTACTTCAGCAGCGGCATGCCGCAGCTGTCCGATGCCAGGATCGGGGACCCGGAGACCGGGATACCGGTCCGGCTGGTGCAGGCCGGCATCGTCTTCGGCGTGATCGGTGTCATCATGCTGTGGCGCGGGCTCGCCTACGCCGGGATCGCACCGAACCCGCTCGCCGGAGTGTTCGCGCGGCACTCCTGGGCCGAGATGTTCTTCCTCGGCGGCCTGATCGGAGCGTTCCTCATCGGCAGGCCGTACCCACCGTTTCGTAACCTGTTCGACTACGCAGCCTCGAGCAACGATCCCCTGCTCGGGTTCGTCACCTTCGCGCTGCAGTCGGTCGGCAACGTCATCGGCGTGGCCGTGATCTTCGTGGTGGTCGTGCTCGTGACGCGCGGACGTTTCCAGCGGTGGCTCGTCAGCAGGCCCGGCCGTCCTGAACGGTTCGCGGCCGCGGCGTTCGTCGTGGTGGGCACGTTCTTCGTCTTCTACTGGGCGGTCAAGCTCGGCTACCGCGCGGGCGTGATGTGGTGGCCGACCATGCCGTACCACTGATACCCGGCCGTGTGCCGTCGCTCGGGGCGGAATCGCCTCCCGGCCGTTGATGGCGCGGAAATTCGGGCGGGGATCCGGTAATGGTGCATGGTCCGGCGTATTTGTACCCCCAGCACAATCCGAGAAGACACGGTATCCGCGGGTCCGTCATGATTGAGTTGTCAGAATAAATTATGAACGCGCATCTGGCGTCTCGGGTTCGTGTGTTCATCAGAACGCCACGCAAATCTGTGGTCGGCGCGGAGGGTGGAAATCAGCTCATGGCAACGTCCATGCCGTGTAGGGCGCGACTCGACATTCCGGTGTCGATTTCGTTGAGACAATTGTTCGGCATGTTTCTGCTCCGTCCCCGGGGGGAGCCGTACTCGAAGGCGACGAGTTTCCAGGGCGGATCGTGTGGAGCGCGGTGATAATATGAGCAACGAGCGGATCGCGATCGTTGGTATCGGTCTTCGCTACCCCGATGCCGGTTCGACCGCCGAGCTGTGGGAGAACGTGCTGGCCGGCCGCCGCGCCTTCCGGCGACTTCCCGATGAGCGGATGAACCGCGCGGACTACTGGTCGCCCGACCCGGACGCTGCCGACCGTTTCTATACCGAGAAGGCCGCCGTACTGCGCGACTTCGAGTTCGACCGGGTCGGCTACCGCGTCGCGGGCAGTACGTACCGGTCCACGGACCTGACGCACTGGCTCGCGCTGGACGTGGCGGCCCAGGCGCTGGCCGACGCCGGGTTCCCGGACGGCGACGGCCTACCGCGGCAGGCCACCGGGGTCGTCCTCGGCAACAGCCTGACCGGCGAGTTCTCCCGGGCCAACCTGATGCGGCTCCGGTGGCCGTACGTCCGGCGTACGGTCGCCTCGGCGCTCGCAGGGAAGGGGTGGGACGAGGAGGAGACCGCGACGTTCCTGTCCGAACTGGAGACCCAGTACAAGGCACCGTTCCCTCCCGTTGACGAGGACACTCTCGCAGGCGGTCTCGCCAACACCATCGCGGGGCGGATCTGCAACTACTTCGATCTCGGCGGCGGCGGGTACACCGTCGACGGTGCGTGCTCGTCCTCGCTGCTCTCGATCCTCACCGCAGGCAAGGCGCTGGTCGCCGGCGACGTCGACGTCGCGGTCGCCGGTGGTGTCGACCTGTCGATCGACCCCTTCGAGGTGATCGGGTTCGCCAAGACAGGCGCGCTGGCCACCGGCGAGATGAAGGTCTACGACCGCGACTCGAACGGGTTCTGGCCCGGTGAGGGCTCGGGCCTGATGGTGCTGATGCGTGAGCCGGACGCGCTCGCGCGCGGCGCGCGGATCTACGCGTCGATCACCGGCTGGGGCATGTCCTCCGACGGGAAGGGCGGCATTACCCGACCCGAAGCGGGTGGTCACCGACTGGCGCTGGCACGCGCCTACGGGCGCGCCGGATACGGCATCGAGACCGTGTCCTACTTCGAGGGGCACGGGACAGGGACCGCGGTGGGTGACGCCACCGAGATCGAGGCGCTGTCCACCGCGCGGCGCGACGCCGACCCGGAAGCGGAGCCGGCCGCGCTGAGCACGATCAAGGCGAACTTCGGGCACACCAAGGCTGCGGCAGGGGTCGCCGGGCTGATCAAGGCGGCCCTTGCCGTGCACCATCAGGTCATTCCACCGGCGACCGGGCACGACCGCCCGCACTCGCGGCTGGCCGACGACGACGCCGCGATGTACGTGCCGGACCGGCCGCGGCTGTGGCCCGAGGACCATCCGGTCCGCGCAGGCGTGTCGGCGATGGGATTCGGCGGGATCAACACGCACATCGCGCTGCAGCAGGCTCCCGAGGCCGGGCGCAGGACCGAGCTCGACGCGCGCACGCTCGAGGTGTCCGGCGGGCGCCAGGATGCCGAGCTGCTGATGGTCGACGGCGCCGACCGCGCCGCGGTGCGCGACCGCGTGGCGCAGCTGGTCGAGGTCGTGCCCAAGCTGGCCTTCGCCGAACTGGCTGACCTGGCGGCCACGCTCAGCGGGGAGCTGTCCGGCCGTCCCGTCCGGGCCGCCGTCGTCGCCGACAACCCGGAGGACGCCGAGCGCAAGCTGACGCGCCTGCTCGCCCGGCTCGACAGTGGCGACAGCAGCCTGTTCTCGCCCGCCGACGGGGTCTTCCTCGATCATCGGCCGGTGCCGCCCGCGATCGCCTACCTCTTCCCCGGGCAGGGCTCCGGCACCGGAGCGGGTTCGGCGATACGCGGCCGGTTCCGTGTGGCCGAGGACGTCTTCCGTGCGGCGGACCTGCCGAGCGGCGGCGACCAGGTCGCTACGCAGGTGGCACAGCCGCGCATCGTGTCGGGGTCGCTCGCCGCGCTGCGCGTGCTGCGCGAGCTCGGCATCCACGCGCAGGCCGCTGCCGGGCACAGCCTGGGCGAGCTCACGGCGCTGCACTGGGCCGGGGCGATGACCGGGACGCAGGCGCAGCGGCTCGCCGGGATCCGCGGGCGGGTCATGGCCGAGGCAAGCCGCGGTGACGGTGCCATGGCCGGGCTCGCGATCGACCCTGACGGGGCGGAGCGTCTCGTGCGCGGCGAGGACGTGGTCGTCGCCGGGTACAACGGGCCACGCCAGACGGTGATCTCGGGCATGGCCGAGGCCGTGGAGCGGGTCTGTTCGGCCGCGCAGGCCGAGGGTGTCCAGGCCACGCGGATCAACGTCTCGCACGCCTTCCACTCGCCGTCGGTCGAGCCTGCCGCCGCCGCGCTCGCCGACGAGCTGCGCGAGTTCGAGTTCACCAGGCTCGAGCGGCCGGTGGCCTCCACCGTGACCGGCGAGGTGCTGCACGCCGCCGAGGACCTGCGCGCCTTGCTGCAGGATCAGGTGGTGCTTCCGGTGCGCTTCCGCGAGGCCGCGGCCACCGTGGCCGAACGGGCGGACCTGGTATTCGAGGTCGGGCCCGGATCGGTCCTCACGGGGCTGCTCGCCGAGATCGCGCCCGATGTGCCCGCGCTGCCTGTCGACACGGACAGCGCATCCCTCGCGGGGCTGCTCAAGGCGGTCGGGGCGGCGTTCGCCCTCGGTACGCCGGTGGATACCGATGCCCTGTTCGCGGGCCGGGCGGTGCGTCCGATCCCGCTCGACGGTTCGATGACCTTTCTCGCCAGTCCGTGCGAGCAGGCTCCCACCATCGATGCCGACCTGGCCAGTGATGCTCGGGCCGGCACGCGAAGCGATGGCGCCGCGGCCGCGGGGGATGCCGCCCCTGCCCACTCCGCGGCCGCGGCGCCGTCCGGTACGGACCCCGCGACCGGCGCGGACACCACGCTCGAGCTGCTGCGGACCCTTGCGGCCGAACGGGTGGAGCTGCCGGTGGAGTCGATCAGCGCGGATACCCATCCGCTGGACGACCTGCACCTGAGCTCGATCACGGTGGGCCAGCTCGTCAACGAGACCACACGGGCGCTCGGCCGCCCGCCACTGGAGGCGATGCCGAACTTCGCTACCGTCTGCCTCGGCGACCTCGCCGAGATGATCGACGAGCTGGCCGAGACGGCCAGGGAGGGCGACACGGCACGGGGCGAGGTGCCCGGGGTGGCCGACTGGGTGCGCCCGTTCGCGGTCGAGTACGTCGAGCAGGATGCGCCCGTGGTCGACATCGGCGCCGCCGGGTCCGGGACAGCGGTCGGCGACTGGACGGTGTACGCGCCGCCGGGGCACCCGCTGGCCGAGCCGCTGCGCGACGCGCTCGCGGGCGCGGGTGTCGGCGACGGCGTCCTGCTGTGCCTGCCCGCCGACTGCGATGAGAGCCATCTCGGCATGTTCCTCGACGCGGGACGTGCCGCCCTGGCGGCACCGACAGGCACGAGATTCGTCGTCGTGCAGCACGGTCTCGGCGCGGCCGGTCTCGCCCGGACACTGCGCCTGGAGGACCCGTCCACGCGGACGACGATCGTGGACCTCGCCGAGGTCGCGCCCGCCTCGGAGCCGGGGGTCAGCACGGCGGTGCGGCGGGTGGTCACCGAGGTCGCCGCCACGGACGACTTCGCGGAGGTGCGTTACGAGTCCGACGGCAGGCGCACGGTTCCGGAGCTGACCGGGGCTTCGGTAGCTGTCCCGGACCCGGCAGCGCCGCCACTCGAGGAGGACGACGTCCTGCTGGTCACGGGAGGTGGCAAGGGCATCACCGCGGAGTGCGCCCTCGCGGTGGCGCGCGACACCGGCGCCAGACTGGCCCTGCTGGGCCGCGCCGACCCGGACAGCGACGAGGAGCTCGCGGCGAACCTCGCCCGGCTGGACGCGGCAGGTGTGCGGTACCGCTACGAGCGGGCCGACGTGACATCGTCCGCACAGGTGCGGCACGCTGTCGATGCGGTCGAGTCCGAACTGGGCACGGTGACGGGTGTGCTGCACGGTGCCGGCCGCAACGCCCCTGCGGCGCTGTTCAGCCTGACCGAGGACGCGTTCCGCGACACCGTGGCACCCAAGGCCAGCGGCCTGCGCGCGGTACTGTCCGCTGTGGACGAGAGCGCCATCAAGCTGCTCGTAACCTTCGGCAGCATCATCGGGCGTGCCGGCCTGCGCGGGGAGGCGCACTACGCTACCGCGAACGACTGGATGACGGAGCTGACCCTGCGCCATCAACGCCGGAACCCGCACTCGCGCGTGCTTGCGCTGGAATGGTCGGTGTGGTCCGGTGCGGGTATGGGGGAGCGGCTCGGTGTGGTCGAGGCGCTGAAGCGGGACGGCATCACCCCGGTGTCCACGGAGGACGGTATCGAGGTGTTGCGGAACGTCCTCGCGGACCCCTCGGCGGGACCGGTCCTCGTGGTCGGCGGGCGGACCTCGGGCCTGCCGACGCTGCCCGTGCGGCGGGCCGAGCTGCCCCTGGCACGGTTCGTGGACCGGGTCGTCGTGCACTACCCGGAAATCGAGCTCATCACCGAGGCGGACCTGTCGGCGGGGAGCGACCCCTACCTGGAGGATCACCGGCTGGACGGGGACCTGCTGTTCCCCGCGGTCATGGGGATGGAGGCGATGACCCAGGTCGCGGCGGCGCTGTCCGGCCGGACCGGGTCACCGTTGCTGGAGAACGTCGAGTTCCTCCGGCCCGTCGTGGTGCAACCGTCCGGCTCCAGCATGCTCAGGGTGGCCGCGCTCGCGCGGGAACCGGGAACCGTGGACGTGGTGGTACGCAGTTCCGAGACCGGGTTCAGCGCGGACCACTTCCGTGCGAGGCTGCGTTTCCCCCGCCCGGACGCGCCGGGGGGCGCGGAACCTCCGGCGAACGAGTTGCCTGCCGTCCCCGTCGATCCGGTCACCGAGCTCTACGGCGGGGTGCTTTTCCAGGGTAAGCGGTTCCAGCGGCTGGCAGCGTACCGGCGGACGGGTGCGCGGCGTGCGGTGGCCGAGATCGTCACCGGTTCCGACGTGACCTGGTTCGCGCCCTTCCTGCCCCAGGAACGGGTGCTCGCCGACCCGGGAGCGCGGGACGCGATGATGCACGCCATCCAGTGCTGCGTGCCGGACGCGATCCTTCTCCCGGAAGGTGTCGAGCGGCTGTACCTGGCGGACAAGGCCGCGCAGGACGCCGAGTACCTGGTGCTGGACGCGCGGGAGCGCAGCCAGCACGGCGACAGCTACGTCTACGACCTGAACGTGTGGTCGCAGGCCGGTGAGCTCGTCGAGTGCTGGGAGGGCCTGACACTGCGTGCGGTACGCGGGCGCGACGGCGCGGGCCCGTGGGCGCCCGCCATGCTCGGGCCGTACCTCGAGCGTGCCCTGGAACGGGTGCTGGGCGGCAGCCGCACGGTGGTCGTCGAACCGGACCCCGCCGAGGGCGCGGTGGGCTCGACCAGTGAGCGGCGCGAGCGGACCGAGATGGCGGTGAGCCGGGCGTGGGGTGCGCCCGTGCAGCTGCGCTATCGGCCGGACGGTAAACCCGAGACGGATGACCTCGGCGTGTCTGCCTCGCATGGCGCCGGTCTGACCGTGGCCGTGGTCGGACCGGGCCGGCTGGCGTGCGATGTCGAGACGGTCGCCGAGCGTGGCGCCGGGGACTGGGCCGACCTGCTGGGTGCTGAGCTGCTGGCCGTTCGGGATCTGCTCGCCGCGGAGACCGGGGAGTCGGAGTCGGCGGCAGGCACCCGGGTCTGGTGTGCGATGGAGTGCGTCCGCAAGACAGGTGCGTGGACGCAGGCGGTCACTGTGGATCGCGTGCACCCCGACGGCTGGGCGGCACTGTCCGTCGGCGAGGCCAGGGTCGCCACCTGGGTGACGACGATCGACGGCCGGGAGGATCCGGTGGTCTTCGCGGTCCTCGAGGGAGAGGAGTGTTGACGTGTCGGACTACTACGAGATCCGCCACACCGTGGGGTTCGAGGAAACCAACCTGGTCGGCAACGTCTATTACGTGAACTACCTGAGGTGGCAGGGGCGCTGCCGCGAACTGTTCCTGAAGGAGAAGGCCCCTGCCGTGCTCGAGGACGTGCGCGCGGATCTGAAGCTCTTCACCCTCAAGGTCGACTGTGAGTTCTTCGCCGAGATCACCGCGTTCGACGAGCTGTCCATCCGGATGCGGCTGGAGGAGCTCACCCAGACCCAGCTCCAGTTCACGTTCGACTACGTGCACCTCACCGGCGAGCAGGAGGTCCTCGTTGCCAGAGGCAGGCAACGGATCGCCTGCATGCGCGGGCCGAACACCGACACCGCTCCCGCGCGGGTGCCGGACGCACTGCGGGACGCACTGGCGCCTTACACCGATGCGTCATCGGCGCTGCGCGCATCCGGCACCTGATGTGACTTCCGACCACGGAGGATCAATTGTCCAGCAACGGACTCAACTCGCAGGGCACGGCGGCACAGACGTTGGCGCGGACGTCGCTGCCAGGTGAGCGGCTCTCCGGTCAGGCGACGTTGCGTGAGGTCATGGCGCGGTTCGCCACCGGGGTCACCGTACTCACTGCCGGTGACGAGCACGGGCACGGCATGACGGCCAACGCGTTCAGCTCCGTGTCGCTCGATCCACCGTTGGTGCTGTGCTGCGTCGCCCGCGCGGCGCGGATGCACGAGGTAATCACGTCGGCGCAGTCCTTCGCGGTGTCGATCCTGGCCGCGGACCAGCAGGAGGTGGCACGATACTTCGCCGACTGGCGGCGCCCACGCGGGCGCGCCCAGTTCGACGCGGTCGAGTGGCTGCGCGGACCACGTACCGGAGCTCCACTGCTGGCGGGCTCGCTGGCTTGGCTGGAATGTGAACTGAGCACAGTGTACTCGGGCGGTGATCATTCGATATTCCTCGGCGAGGTGCTGAGTTCGAGTACCGGATCCGACCCTGATGCGTTGCTGTTCTTCGGCGGCGGCTTCCATCAGGTCGCGTGCTGATCGCGCGGGAACGACGCGCTCGCCAACTGGAAGGTTCACCGGTCGACAGGAGGGTTGGTTGATGACACAGGGAACTGGTTCGGATCGGGTCGACAGCACCGGAGTCGCCGGGGGTGTGCGCACCGGTCAGGAGGGGCCCCGGGCCGAGGATCCGGAGGTGCCGTACGCGCTCGCGCCTCCCGCAGCGCAGTCCGAGGTAGTGCACGGCCTGGGGCACGGGTTGCGGTGGAGCGATGTTCTCGCGGAGATGGCGCGGGACCAGGAAGCGCGGGAGGCCAGGGCCGGTTCACCGGCACGGATGCCGATCGACGAGGCCGGAAGCCACGCGACCCGTACGGAAGGGCGTGCAGCGTGACCGCCGCCGAACCCGATCCCGTCCAGGAACCGGAGACGCGTTCGGACGCTCGCCGCTCCGGCAGGATCCGGGTCGTGCGTGCCGATGGGAGCGGGACGTGGGAACCGCCGGCCGCCGACCGGTCGATGGGCGGACTCCGGCAGCGGCGTGAGCGGTTGCGCGAGGGGATCGTCGCGGGCAACAGCCGGGGTGTCGACCGCCAGCACACGCTCGGTAAGCATACGGCGCGGGAGCGGCTCGAGCAGCTGCTCGACGAGGACTCGTTCACCGAGATCGATATGTACCGGCGTAACCAGGAGGGTGGTGACGACGCCCCGCACACCGACGGCGTCGTTGCCGGTTCCGGGGAGATCGACGGTCGGAGGGTGTTCGTCTACGCGCAGGACTTCGCCATCTTCGGGGGTTCGCTCGGTGAGGCGCACGCGTCGAAGATCCACAAGGTGATGGATCTCGCGATCGCGACCGGTGCACCGATCATCGCGCTCAACGACAGCGGGGGCGCCCGGATCCAGGAAGGTGTGATGGCGCTGCACGGCTACGGCGGCATCTTCCGCCGCAATGTCGAGGCCGCAGGCGTTGTCCCCCAGATCAGCGTCGTACTCGGACCGTGCGCGGGCGGGGCGGCATACTCGCCTGCCCTTGCCGATTTCACTTTCATGGTCCGTGACACGGCGAAGATGTACCTGACCGGTCCGGATGTGGTCGAGGCCGTGAACGGTGAGCGGGTCAGCCACGAGGAGCTCGGTGGTGCGGACGTGCACGGCTCCCGGTCCGGCGTGGCCACCGTCGTGTACGACGACGAGGACAGCTGCCTCGAGGATGTGCGCTTCCTGGTGTCGATGCTGCCGGACAACAACCTGGAGCCTGCCCCGCGCGCGGAGCGGTGTGGTGCGGCGACGGACGACCGGCCACGGCTGGCCGAGATCGTCCCGGTGGAGCCGAACCAGCCGTACGACATGCGGGAGGTGGTCGGCGAGCTGGTGGATGACGGCGAGTTCTTCGAGGTGCACGAAACCTGGGCACGAAACGTGATCTGCGGGCTGGCGCGCATCGATGGTGAGGTCGTCGGGGTGGTCGGTAACCAGCCCATGGTGCTCGCGGGCGTGCTCGACCGCACGGCGTCGCAGAAGGCCGCGCGGTTCGTCCGTTTCTGTGACGCCTTCAGCATTCCCCTCGTGACACTGGTCGACGTACCCGGATTCCTTCCCGGAACCGAGCAGGAGCACGCGGGCATCATCCGGCACGGCGCGCAGCTGCTCTACGCCTACTGCGAGGCGACGGTGCCGCGCATCCAGGTGATCGTGCGCAAGGCCTACGGCGGCGCGTACATCGTGATGGACTCGCGTTCGATCGGCGCCGACCTGTCGCTGGCCTGGCCGACCAACGAGATCGCCGTGATGGGGGCGGAGGGCGCGGTGAACGTGCTCTACCGCAAGGACCTCGCGGTGGCCGCCGACCCGGACGAACGACGGAAGGAACTGGTCACCGAGTACACCGAGCGGCTGATGCACCCGCATTTCGCTGCGGAGCGCGGTCTCGTCGACGACGTGATCGACCCGGTGGAGACCCGTTCCGCCGTGGCGCGCGGTCTGGCGGTGCTGCGGGACAAGCGGAAGCACTCGCCGCAACGCAAGCACGGCACGATCCCGCTCTGAGCAGGCAGCCCGTCCCTGCGAGGCGCGTTCGAGCACGATGCGACGGATGGCGACGACCGCGCGTGAGTCCGGTCTACTGTGGAGAGCGTTGAGAGAACCTCGACCCGTTCTCCGCCACCGGCAGCTACGGTTCTCGTTCCCGTGGACGATGGGAGGCGGCACGATGGAGAACGTGTCAGCGACCGTGCACCCGCATCTCGCGGAACCGGCATCGGCGCACCTTGTCGATGAGGCCGCGGAGCTCGTGGAAGGCGTTCCGGTCGCCGGTGCAGGCCCCTGTCCGGACGAGGACCACATCGTGCTCGGCTACGACTGATCAGGACGGTTCCGCCCGTGGCGGTGTGCGCTCGGTCTGGTCGACCAGCACGCCGGGGTTGAGGATGCCGTGCGGGTCGAGGGTGTGCTTGGCGGCGCGCAGCACCGAGGCGAACAGCTCGGGCCGCTGCCGGTCGTACCACGGCCGGTGGTCACGACCGACCGCGTGATGGTGCGTGATGCTGGCACGATGGGAGTGCAGGATCTCGCCTGCCGCGGCCTTGATCTCGTCCCACTGCGCGACCTCCGAGCCGCGGCGGCCCGGGACGATCACGGTGAAGTAGGGCGCGGCACCGTCCGGGTAGACGTGCGTGAGCCTGCAGTTGATCGTCGGGGTGGCACCCGTGATCCCGGTGACGGCCGCGCCGAGCTCCTGCTGGATGGCCTCGTACAGCCGGAGGGCGCGGTCCCAGGTGCACGAGGTCTCGAAGGTCTCCACGATCGCGCTCATCCTGGCGAGCCCGTCGCGCTGGTAGGGCATGCGCAGGAACGCGGATCGCCAGGAGCGCACCGCGTCGTCGGTGGAATCGCCGGAGGGGCGGTGGTGGCCGCCGTGCTGGCGGGCCAGCTCGACGGCGTGTGCGAGCTGGTCGTCGACTGGGAAGTGGGCGGACTCGAAGCCGAGCACCAGCACGCTCTCGCCGCCGCCCGCGGCTCCGGACAGCAGCGCCTCGCCCGGGTCGAGCAGGCGGCAGTTGCTCGGGTACAGACCGGACTGGGCGATCGCGCGGGCGGCGTCGAGCGCGTCGCCGAACGCGGTGAACGAGACCGAGGTCGATGCCGTGTACCGGGGCCTGTCCTGCACGCGCATCCAGGCTTCCGTGATGACGCCCAGCGTCCCTTCGGAACCGAGGAACATCCGGTCCGGGGACGGTCCGGCTCCCGAGGACGGCAGCCGCAGCGACTCGGCCGTGCCCGCAGGCGTGAGTACGCGCAGGGACTCGACGAAGTCGTCGATGTGGGTGTGCAGGGTCGCGTAGTGCCCGGCGGCGCGGGTCGCCAGCCAGCCGCCGAGCGTGGAGAACTCGAAGCTCTGCGGGAAGTGCCGGAGCGTGTAGCCGTGCGGCCGCAGCTGGTCCTCCAGCGCGGGGCCGAAGGTCCCTGCCTGGATGCGGGCCGCGCGGTTGACCGGGTCCACCTCGAGTACCTCGCCGAGCGAGGTGAGGTCGAGGCTCAGCGTGCCGCGGTGGTCGCCGCCCCGGTACTCCACCCCGCCGACGACGGAGCTGCCCCCGCCGTAGGGGATCACGGCGATCGAGTTGGACATCGCCCAGTCGAGCAGCTCGACGATGTCGAACTCGCCGCGCGGGTAGGCGACCAGGTCCGGTGGGGTGGACAGCTGCCCGTAGAGCGCGCGCACGACGTCGCGGTAGGCCTGCCCGAAGGTGTGCGCGGCACGGTCGGCCGGGTCGGCCGAGCAGAGGTGTTCCAGCGAGGTCGGCGCGCGCAGCCGGGGTGTGGGCAGGTGCAGATCGCTGACGTCGGGGACCGGGAGCGGGGTCTCGGCCAGGCCGGGAAGCAGGTGCGCGAGCTCGACGCACTCGGCGTCGGACAGCGCGTCGTGCCGCCGTCCCCAGCCCCACCAGGATCGCGCGGGATCGTTCACGGGGAGCTACCGTATCGCGTGACCGCGCCGCGTACAGCCCGCGAACGCTGTCGGGATGACCGGTCGCGACACCCGGCAGCCCCGGCAGGCCGTGCGCGGTGGATCTACTGCGGTGCGACGCCGTTGGCGTGGCGCAGCTGTCCCTTGCCGTCGAACTGGAGTTCCAGCGACTTCCAGCCCTCTTCGGCGTCGAAGTAGAGCCAGATCTTGCCCTTGTGGTCGATCTTGTGCTGGATGCCGTCGCCGTCGGGTGCGGTGACGCCGAACCAGAACGAGCCGGTCCCGCTACTCGGCCCGAGGCAGTAGTTGTCCGGGCCGAGACGGACCGGCTCGCGGTAGACCGTCTCGTCGAAGTCGGTGAGCCCGTGGTCGACGCGGTAGAAGTCGAACTCGGCGTCGAAGTTGGCCTGGCCGGGATCGGAGGTCCGGGTCACGACGTCCCCTGGTTCGAGTTCGACCGGGTCGGCCTGCCCGCGCAGGTTGTTGTGCTGGCCCTCGCAGGCGTCCGGGCGCTGCTGCATGCCCTGGCCGCCGCCGCTGGCTAACGCCGGGCCCGCCATGACGCCGAGTGCGAGTACCGTGGCCCCGCCCGCCAGTACCGTCCGTCGCATCGTTGGATCCCTCCTCGGGAGATGGGGTCGAGTATGACTCTCCGACGGGGAGCCACCAGCCCGCGGAGGACGCGGCTGCAACGGCCAACACTACGGAAATGTCCGATTTTGGTCAATTGGCGTAGAATTGCGCGCAGGATTTGCGGGGAGCTGGACGCCGCTGCCGCATCAGGTGACCGGATCGAGCCGGCTTTCGCCGTCCCTGTCTCTATCTACCGGGTACTCCAGCACGTCGAGTGGAACCCGGTCGGCGCGGCGGACAGGGGGCGTGCCGCGCCCAGCGCTGGTTCAGTCATCGGGATACCCCAGAGTTTCGGCGTCGGTCTCGGCCCGGCTGTCCAGTTGTTCGCCGACCGCTCGGAGGTAGCCACCGAGGGCGCGGAGCTGTTCGGCAGGGGGCGGGTCCTCCTCGATGGAGCGCACCATCCGCAGTACGGCCCCCGTGATCTCGCGGTGTGTACAGGCCAACCGCGCGAGCATGTGGTGGTCACGATGGATCATTGGCGCGCTCCGTTCGGCTTGTGGCATCGACCCGTGACGCCGTGGACCAGCTCGACGCGCACGTCCTCGCCGTCCACGATCCGGTCGAGCAACAGCAGGATCTCGCCGACGCGGTCAAGGTGCTCGCGCTTGTTGATCGATCCGTACCAGCCGCGCACGAACGCCAGCTGGTCGATGAGGTCGGTGCGGTCCCCGGTCATCGCCGCACCGGCCGGACCTCATCGGACGCGAGCGTGTGGCGATGCGGCGGCCAGCCCTCGGGGTCGCGCTCGACGGCCCGATGGCGTCCGGCAACGGCCCTGCTGCGAATCCGGTCGATGCTGTCCCACACGACCACCAGCAGCACCGGTGTGCCGAACAGCGCCAGCAGCATCAGGATCCAGAACGCCTGCATCGCCTCTCCCTCCGTCGCCCACCGTTCCTCGATGAATCGCACATTAATAGTCGCATGTGCGAGTTAGCAATGCTGTTTAGTTCACTCGATAGTTTTAGTTACTCGCACATGCGATCAATGATTGGCACAATGCATGCATGACGTCACCGGTGGTCGCGAAGATCCAGCTGGGTCGGCTGCTGTACGACCTGCGGCTGGAGTGTGGTCAGTCGCGGGAGGACGCGGCCGAGGCGCTGGACTGCGACGTCTCCAAGGTCTCCCGTGTCGAGCACGGCAAGGGCAGTCTCAAGACGTCGGAAGTGGATGCGCTGCTGCGGTTGTACGACCGCGCCGACGCGCGGGATCGGGCCGTCGAGCTCGCCCGCACGGCTCGGCGCCGCTCCCGCTATCGCGTGCAGAAGTGGGCGCAGGACTTCGTCGGGATGGAAGCCGCTGCCGCCACGATCCGGGCCTGGCACAGCGAGCTCGTTCCCGGGCCGTTGCAGACACCCGCCTACACCCGTGCGCTGATCTCCGGCGCGAACCCCAACCGCACACCCGAGTTCGTCGAGCAGGCCGTGGCCAGTCGTGGCGAGCGCCAGGAGCGGCTGCTCAGTGACGACGGTCCCACCATGTTCATCGTGCTCAACGAGGCCGTGATCCGCCGTATGGTCGGCGGGGCCAAGGTGGTGGAGGACCAGCTCACCTTCCTGCTCAAGCTCAGCGAGCGCCCGCGCGTCTCGCTGCACGTGCTGCCGTTCACCGCGGGCGCGCACGCCGCGATGGACTCGCCGTTCGAGATGCTCGACGTGCCGGAGGCCGAGGTGCGGCTGGTGTATCTCGAAGACCTGGACGACAGCCGCTACCTGGACCAGCCCGAGGAGATCGAACGGTATAGCATGGTCTTCGAGAGGCTTCTCGGCGCGGCGCTCGGACCGGTAGAGACCGTCGCGCTGCTCGAGGAGGTGCGGCAGACGATGGCGTAAGGAGGATGCGTGCTGGATCGGGCCGACGACCGCGTGCGGTGGCGCACATCCAGCTACAGCAACTCCGAGGGTGGCGCGTGTGTCGAGGTCGCGCTGAGCACGCTGACCCGCGTCCGCGACACCAAGGACCGCGACGGCGGAGCCCTGAACCTCCCGCTTCCCGCCTGGCGCGCGTTCACCAGCGCACTGCACGAGGTGTGAGCCGAGCCCGCCCTTAGCCCTCGCCGCCCGGCCCCACGGCCCAACCACCGCCGATGCGCTCGTCCGGCGGCTCGTCCTCGGAGCCGGGGACCAGGTGGGCGTAGTGCTCGGAGTCGTCCTGCGGCCGGTAGCCGAGCGCGCGGGCCTCGGCGAGCGAGAAGGGGTTGCGCCGGTTCGCCGACACGCCCCACACCACCCGGAAACCCGGATCGGGTGTGTCGAGCAGCGCCTCCATCAGGCGGGCGCAGTCGTCCGGCGACAGCCAGGTCCCCAGCCCCCGGACGTTCGGCGGCCGCTCGTTGGCCGAGCCGATGCGCGCGCACAGCACATCCATCCCGTGCCGGTCGTGGTACAGGCTGCCCAGGGCCTCGTCGGTGGCCTTGCTGACCCCGTAGAAGGTGTCCGGGCGGGGAAACAGGTAGTCCGGGCAGGCCTCGTCGCCGATGGGGTGGAAGCCGACGGCGTGGTTGCTGCTGGCCAGGATCACGCGCGGGACACCGGCCCGGCGCGCGGCCTCCAGCGCCGTGTAGGTGCCGTGGATGTTGACCCGCAGGATCGTCTCCCAGTCGGCTTCGCCGCTCAGAGCCGCCAGGTGGATGACCGCGTCGGCGTCCTGGCAGGCCTCGGTCATCGCGGGCAGGTCGGTGACGTCGGCCCGCACGTGCTCGCCGCCGTCGGGCTGCTGCGGCCGCTGGATCGGCTCGGCGTCCAGCAGCCGCAGCGTGCGCCCTCGGCATGCCATCCGCGGCCGCAGCATCCGTCCGATCCTGCCTGCCGCTCCGGTGATGAGGATGCGCTGCGCCATCGCCACCCGAGGCTACGCGAGCGCCACGCCCTGCCGCGTGCGCTGCCTGCTCAGGCCAGCGCGTCCTCCAGCGGGCTGTAGGTCAGCCCGTGCGCGGTCGCGACCGGCTCGTTGACCAGCTTGCCCGCGTGGGTGTTCAGGCCCTTCGCGAGGTTGGCGTCCGCACGGCAGGCGCCGTGCCAGCCGTGCTCGGCGATCCGCAGCACGTACGGCAGCGTGACGTTGGTCAGCCCGTAGGTGGACGTGCGCGGGACCGCGCCCGGCATGTTCGCCACGCAGTAGAACACCGAGCCGTGCACCTGGTAGGTCGGGTCGTCGTGGGTGGTCGGCCGCGAGTCGGCGAAGCAGCCGCCCTGGTCGATGGAGATGTCGACCAGCACGCTGCCCGGCTTCATCCGCTCCACCAGCCGGTTGCTGATCAGCTTCGGCGCCTTCGCGCCGGGCAGCAGCACCGCACCGATCACCAGGTCGGCCTCCAGCGCGGCGTGCTCGAGGGCCAGCGAGTTCGACGTGACCGTGCGGATGCGGCCGCCGAACTCGTGGTCGATCTCGCGGAGCTTGTCCACGTTGGTGTCCAGGATCTCCACGTCGGCGCCGAGTCCGAGCGCCACCCGCGCGGCGTTGAGGCCCGCCACCCCGCCGCCGATCACGGCAACGCGCGCCGGGTGCACGCCGGGGATCCCGCCGGGCAGCACCCCGCGCCCCCCGGACGGGCGCAGCATGGCGTGCGCGCCGACCTGGGCGGACAGCCGGCCCGCCACCTCGGACATCGGCGCGAGCAGCGGCAGCGCACCGGAGGGCAGCTGTACGGTCTCGTAGGCGATGGCGGTCGTTCCGGCCTCGGTCAGCCGCTCGGTCAGCGCGCGGTCGGCTGCCAGGTGCAGGTAGGTGAACAGCACCTGGTCCTTGCGCAGCAGCGGGTACTCCTCGGGGATCGGTTCCTTGACCTTCAGGACGAGCTCGCCCTCACCCCAGGTCTCCTCCGCGGTCGCCAGCACCTTCGCGCCAGCGGCGAGGTACTCCTCGTTCGAGATGGCCGAGCCCGCGCCCGCCCCGGACTCGACGAACACGTCGTGACCGCGCTCGGTCAGCTCGCGCACGCCGGCAGGGGTCAGCGCGACCCGGTACTCGTGTTTCTTCGTCTCTCGGGGAACGGCGATGCGCACAGCAGGCTCCAAGGTCGGTGTCTCAGTTGATATGGCGATGTACTTGACACCACGATGAACCCCCGGAACGGGCCTGTCATCATGCCGGGAGAACAATGTTGTTCCCTGACCGTGGTTGTGGTGGAACAACACAGGGGTGCGGTGTGGTGCGCGGTCACGACCACCGCAGCGTGATCAGCTGGGCGAGCAGCGCCAGCCGCGTCTCCGGGTCCTCCAGGTCCAGACCGGTCAGGTTGAGCAGCTTGCGCAGCCGGTAGCGCAGCGTGTTCGGGTGGATGCTCAGCTCCCGCGCCGTCGCGCGCGGGTCGCCCTGGTGCCGCAGCCACGCGTAGAGGGTGTCGACGTAGTCGCTGTGCTGCCGCCTGTCGTGCTCGGTGAGCACCTCGAGCGGTCCCAGCTCGACCGCGCCCGCGCTACCCGCTGCGGTGGCCACCCGGTGCAGGGCCAGCGCCGTCCACACCTCGTCGAAACCGATCACCGCGCCCGGCACCAGGCCGGCGCGCACCAGCCCCAGCGCCTCCTCGGCCTCGCCCCTGGACCGTGCCAGCTCGCCGACCGGCGCCGCCGTGCCCGCTGCGGCGCGCAGCCACCCCTGCTCGCAGCCCGGCTCGGTGGCCAGCGTGTCCCGCAGCGCCGCCCAGCCGCCGTCCGGCACGACGAGGTAGAGCAGGCCGCCGAACTCGGTGGCCCGCGTCTGGTTGCCGATCCCGGCCGACAGCCGCTCGAGCAGCGCCAGCCGCAGTCCCTCCGCGCCGAGCTCCTCGTCGCCCTCGCCCTGCTGCCTGCTGGTGGCCACCGCCACCACCCGGTGGTCGGCATCGGTGAGCCCGAGCTCGGCCGCGGCCCTGCGCGGGCTCGCCCGGCCCTCCAGCACCGCGCGCAGCAGCTCGGCGTTGGCGTGGCGCTGGGTGTTGGCGTGCGCCCGCCTGCGCAGCAGGTGCACGGCCACCACAGGTGCGGCGTCGGCGAAGGCTGCGGCCCGCTCCTCGGACACCGGGCCGTCGACCACCGCCCACATCGAGCCGAGCAGCTCCCCGCCCATCCGGACCGGCACGATCAGCCTCGGCAGCGTGCCGTCCTTCTGCTCGGGGACGTAGATCGTCTGCCTGCCCCTGGACAGCTCCCGGAACACCCCGCGCGAACGGAACCGGGCGAGCACGTCGTCGGGGATGCGCCGGTCCATGATCGTCGACACCCGCGCGGGGTCGGTGAGGTCCTGCCGCGCCGAGTACGCGAGCACCCGGGAGTTGATGTCCTCGATCGTCACCGGAGCGTCCACAACGGATGCCGCGGCGTCGGCGAGCCGGAACAGGTCGGCGGCCTCGGGCTGGGTGTCGTCGGTGGCGTCGGCCTCGTCGGCGATCGCGTCGAGCACCGTGCGCAGCAGCCACACCAGCTGCGCCCACGAGGTGTCGGCGTGCACCTCGATGAGCCCGACCCCCGCCGACCGCGCGGCCTTGCGCACCTCGGCGTCCTGCGCGAGCCGGGGCTTGCACAGCACCGCGGCCGCCTCGTTGGCGCCGCAGGTGTGCACCAGCCCGACAGCGGTCTCCACCGAGTCGCCGAGCACCGCAAGCACCAGGTCGCCCGCGGCCACCCTGGCGTGCGGGTGTCCCTCGGCGATGACCACGTCCCCCACGGGACGGTCGGCGTCCGGCAGGCTCACGGTGTGCAGCAGTGTCGGGCCGACACGGTCGACGACGCTTCGCACCGAACGCATGCCTACACCTCCCGGGCCGTACGCGCGCCGGGGTCGGCGGGGGCGGGCGGCACCGGAAGCGCGGCCGGTGTCGCGGGCGCGGGACGGCTCTCGCTCACGCGCCGAGTATACGCACCGTATCCGGCCCCGCCTGACCTCGACGCATCCCACCTCAACCGGTATCGCGAGCACCGTCACCGTGGGGGCGCTCACAACCCCGTGCCCGTCCGTGCCGGCCCGCGCGATACTCGCGGTATCGGTTCCGAGGAGCGAGGGGCGAGTACGGTGAATCCCGCGACGGTCACGGTCGAGGCGCCGCACGTGTTCCACTGCCCGCTGCGGTGGTCCGATATGGATACCGCGGGGCACGTGCACAACGTGCAGCACCTGCGCTATCTCGAGGAGGCGCGGATCGACATGCTCTGCGTGCTCGCACCCAAGCACGGGGTGAGCACGCTGGCCGCGGGGATGGTGGTCGCCCAGCTCGACATCGAGTACCTGCGCCCGCTGGCCTACCGCCCGGACCCGGTGCGGATCGAGAGCCGGGTCACGCGGGTGGGCAACTCCTCGTTCGACCTCGCCCACGACATCGTCGACGGCGAGGCGCACTACGCCCACGCCACCTCGACGATCGTCGCTTTCGACGTGACGGCCGGCCGGTCGCGCCCGCTGACCGGGGACGAGCGGGCCCTGCTCACCGAGCTCGGTGAGCAGCCGACCTGACCGAGCACTCTGGACACAGCTTATGCCGCACCAGTACCCCATCCAGCTCCGGCGCGCGGACATGGACGCCTACGGGCACGTCAACAACGTCGTGTACCTGAGCTACGTCGACGAGGCGCGCCAGGACATGCTGACCTCGGCCACCGGCGGGGGTGACCTCGGCGAGAACGTCGTGGTCGCCAAGCACGCCATCAGCTACCTCAGCCCGCTGGTGTACCGGCCGGAGCGGGTGCGGGTCGACACGGTCGTGCGGCACGTCGGTGACTCGTCGTTCACCCTCGCCCACGAGGTGCGCGACGACGAGACGAGCTACTGCCGCGTCGAGTCGGTGCTGGTGGCCTTCGACCCCGTCGCGGGCGTCTCGCGTGCCATCACCGAGCCGGAGCGCTCCGCGCTGTCCGGCCTCACCTGACCCCGCCGAGGCGTTGGAGCCGAAGGTGACCGCCGGCTCCCTCTAGGGAACCAAGGTCACCCTCGGCTCCCACCACCGCGTGCCGGCCGGAGGGAGCCCAAGGTGACCGCGGTTCCATAGAACGAGCCGGATGTCACATTGGGCTCCAAACATTGGGCTCCAACCCCGCTGGGTGGACGTGGCCCGGGGTGCCGGCGGGGTCAGTCCTGGAGGGTGTCGGCGAGCCAGGGGGAGACGGGGAGGTCGCGGCTGACGCACTCGGCGCCGAGCCTGCTCGTCCACCGCAGTGCCTGCAGCACGAGGCTGCGCACCTCCCCGGGGGCTGCGTTGGCCAGGGCGATCTCGACCTGCTCGGCTGCCGCGCCCGGGTTGCCGTGTACCTCGGCGAGCAGCGTGCGCACCGCCGTGCGCACGGGCGGGTCGGCGCTGTCGATGGAGACCTCGGTGCCTTCCTCGTCGAAGACCTGCACCTGGACCGGGGTGGCACCGCCGTCGCCGAGCTCGCTCACCATCGTGCTGCACTCGCCGAACAACAGCATCACCAGCTCGCCGACGTGCTCGGTGGAGATCTCGTCGATGGCGTGCTCGTCGGCGCCCGCGTGCACGGCAAGCAGGGCGCGCTGGGCCTCGTCGACGAGTCGCGGGCGGTCAGGCCGGTCAGGGTTCACGGTTCCTATCCAACACGAAGCCGGTGACGAATGGGTAGCCGATCCTGCGCGGGCCCGTCACCTCAACGGGCGGCGTGCAGCGCGCCGAGTGCCAGCCGGTGCAGCAGCTCGGCCAGCTCGGTGCTGTCCACGTAGCGGTTGTGCGGGGTGGAGTTGAGCAAGCCGAACACCGCGTGGGCCGCCGACCGGGCGCGCTCCTCGGTGATGCCGGGCACCGCAGCGCTGATCGCACCGACCCAGACCTCGACGTACTGCCGCTGCAGGGCGCGGACCTGCTTGCGGTCGTCCTCGCGCAGGTTGCCGAGATTGCGCTCCTGCACGGTGATCAGCGCGGGGTTGTCCAGGGCGAAGTTGGTGTGGAACGTGACCAGCTCGGCCAGCGCCTTGCTGGGATCCTCCGCGGCGGCGGCGCGCTCCTTGCCTTCGGAGAACAGTTCGCGGCTTATGGAGATCAGCATCTCGCCGAGCATCGCGTCCTTGCTGCGGAAGTGCCGGTAGAGCGCGGGACCGGAGATGCCGACCGCGGCGCCGATGTCGTCGATGCCGACCCCGTGGAAGCCGTGCGCGGCGAACAGCTCGGCCGCGGCGGCGAGGATCTGCTCACGGCGGGTCGCCGGGACCGCCTGCGCGGCCGAACCTGCACTCACCTGCATCACCTCGTGGGCTCGTCGGGCCGCGCGCGGGTGTTGCCACCCGACGGGCACGCCTGTGGTGCGTCCCGGCCTGTGGTGCGGGACACTCGCGTGTGAGCTGCGGGTCCAGCCCGTATCGAGTTGGTCGCCGGGGCTGGACCTCCCAGTTAGTTGATACTAACATCGGGATCGCAGTTAACGATGACTAACGTAATCGACCCGATGGTGGGAACCAGATGGACGCTGTCACCCTGCGCACCGCCGCTGATCCGGGATCGCAGGCATTCCAGCGCAACGACGCCGGCCACGCCGCGCTCGTCGCCGAGCTGAACGACCGCCTCAAACGGGTACGGCAGGGCGGCTCGGAGCAGGCGAGGACACGTCATGTCGAGCGGGGCAAGCTGCTGCCTCGCGACCGGGTGGACGCCGTGCTCGACCCCGGCTCGCCGTTCCTCGAGCTCTCCCCGCTGGCAGCCGAGGGGATGTACGACGACGAGGCGCCGTCGGCGGGCATCATCACCGGCCTGGGCAGGGTCTCCGGGCGGGAGTGCGTGATCGTGGCCAACGACGCCACCGTCAAGGGCGGCACCTACTACCCGGTCACGGTCAAGAAGCACCTGCGGGCCCAGGAGGTGGCACTGCACAACAACCTGCCCTGCATCTACCTCGTCGACTCGGGCGGGGCCTTCCTGCCTGCCCAGGACGAGGTCTTCCCGGACAGGGAGCACTTCGGCAGGATCTTCTACAACCAGGCCACCATGTCGGAGCGCGGCATCCCGCAGATCGCCGCGGTGCTGGGCTCCTGCACCGCAGGCGGGGCCTATGTCCCCGCGATGAGCGACGAGGCGGTGATCGTGCGCAACCAGGGAACCATCTTCCTCGGTGGGCCGCCCCTGGTGAAGGCCGCTACCGGCGAGGAAGTCACCGCTGAGGAACTCGGCGGCGGGGACGTGCACGCCACCGCCTCCGGCGTCACCGACCACCTCGCTGCCGACGACGGCGACGCGCTACGCACCGTCCGGTCCATCGTGTCCACACTCGGCCCCTCCGAGCCCGCGCCGTGGGACGTGGTGCCGACCGAGGAACCCGCCGTCGACCCCGCCGAGCTGTACGGCATGGTGCCGCTCGACTCCCGCACCCCGTACGACGTGCGGGAGGTCATCGCCCGCGTCGTCGACGGCAGCAGGTTCACCGAGTTCAAGAAGGAGTACGGCACCACCCTGGTCACCGGGTTCGCCAGGATCCACGGTCACCCCGTCGGCATCATCGCCAACAACGGCGTGCTGTTCGCCGAGTCGGCGATGAAGGGCGCGCACTTCATCGAGCTGTGCGACAGGCGATCCGTGCCGCTGCTGTTCCTGCAGAACATCACCGGCTTCATGGTCGGCAAGGACTACGAGGCAGGCGGCATCGCCAAGCACGGCGCCAAGATGGTCACGGCGGTGGCCTGCGCCAGGGTGCCGAAGCTGACGGTGATCATCGGCGGGTCGTTCGGCGCGGGCAACTACTCGATGTGCGGCCGCGCCTACTCGCCCCGCTTCCTGTGGATGTGGCCGAACGCGCGCATCTCGGTGATGGGCGGGGAGCAGGCCGCGTCGGTGCTGGCCACCGTGCGCAGGGACACCCTGGAGGGCCGCGGGCAGGAATGGTCGGCCGAGGACGAGGAAGCGTTCAAGGACCCCATCAGGCAGCAGTACGAGCACCAGGGCCACCCGTACTACTCCACAGCGCGCCTCTGGGACGACGGGGTGATCGACCCGGCCGAGACCCGCACCGTCGTCGGCCTGGCCCTGTCGGCCGCGGCCAACGCGCCCCTTGACCCTGTCGGCTACGGCGTCTTCCGGATGTGACCATGAATCCTGTCGGTTCGACCCACGGTTCTTCCGTGCTGCACACCGTGCTCGTCGCCAATCGCGGTGAGATCGCCGTCCGGGTGATCCGGACGCTGCGCCGGATGGGTATCCGGTCGGTGGCGATCTACAGCGACGCCGACGTCGACGCCAGGCACGTGCACGAGGCCGACGTCGCTGTGCGCGTCGGCCCTGCGGAGGCACGCCGGAGCTACCTGTCCATTCCGGACATCGTGCGCGCCGCGGAGTCCACGGGCGCGCAGGCCGTGCACCCCGGGTACGGCTTCCTTGCGGAGAACCCGGCCTTCGCGCGGGCGTGCCAGCAGGCGGGCCTGGTCTTCATCGGCCCGCCCGCCGAGGCGATCGAGGCCATGGGAGACAAGATCACCGCGAAGGCCACCGTCTCGGCAGCTGGCGTGCCCGTCGTGCCGGGGATCTCCGGCACCCCCGACGAGCTGCTGGCCCGCGCCGCCGAGGAGGTGGGGTTCCCGATGCTGCTCAAACCCTCGGCCGGTGGCGGCGGCAAGGGGATGCGGCTGGTGGCCTCGGCAGCGGAGCTGGCCCCGGCGATCGAGTCGGCCCAGCGCGAGGCACGGGCTGCCTTCGGCGACGACGCGCTGCTGGCCGAGCGCTTCGTGCGCACGCCACGGCATATCGAGGTGCAGGTGCTGGCCGACACCTACGGCAACACGGTGCACCTGGGAGAGCGCGAGTGCAGCCTGCAGCGGCGGCACCAGAAGATCATCGAGGAGGCCCCCTCGGCACTGCTCGACGCCGCCACGCGCGAGCGGATGGGTTCGGCCGCCGTGGAGGCGGTGCGCGCGGTCGGCTACACCGGAGCGGGCACCGTGGAGTTCATCGTCTCCGGCGAGGAGTCCGCTGCCGGGGAGTTCTTCTTCATGGAGACCAACACCCGGCTGCAGGTCGAGCATCCGGTGACCGAGCTGGTGACCGGGATCGACCTGGTCGAGTGGCAGCTACGGGTCGCCGACGGGGAGCGGCTGCCGTTCACCTCCGAGGAGATCTCCCTCGACGGGCATGCCGTGGAGGCCCGGGTCTATGCCGAGGACCCGGCGCGCGGGTTCGTCCCCACAGGGGGCATGGTGCTCGACACCAGCGAGCCCGCGGGAGCGGGCGTGCGAGTGGATACCGGCGTGTGGGCGGGCACCGTGGTGGGCTCGGACTACGACCCCATGCTGGCGAAGGTCATCGCCGCGGGACGGGACCGCACCACGGCGCTGCACCGGCTGGACCGCGCGCTCGCCGATACCGCAGTACTAGGAGTGGGAACCAACGTGCCGTTCCTGCGCGGGCTGCTCGCCCAGCCGGACGTGCAGGACGGCAACCTGGACACCGGTCTGGTCGAGCGCGTGCTCGACGAGCTCACCTCGGCCGAGGCCACCGCCGTGCCCGCGGAGTTCTTCGCCGCGGCCGCGCTGGACCGGCTGCTGCAGCTGTGGCCGGCCGGCAGTGTCGTCGACCCCTGGGCCATCCCGACGGGCTGGCGGCTCGGCGGCGGCGCGGGCACCGTGTTCCTGCTGCGCGCGGGCGAGACCGAGGCCGAGGTACGGGTGCACGGCCATCCCGGCGAGGCGCACGTGCAGGTGGCCGACGGCGAGCCGGTGGCCGCGCGCGCACGCTGGGCCGGCCAGCGCGGCGAGGTCCTCGAACTGCGCTACGCCGGAGCCGTGCGGCGCTACCGCCGCGCCCTCGGCCCCGACGGCAGGCTGTGGCTGGCTCACGAGGGGCGCTGCGTGGCCGTCGACGACCGGCCGCGCCTGGCGGTCAGCCATGCCGCCGAGCAGGCCGCCGGGCCGGTCACCAGCCCGATGCCGGGATCGGTGATCGCGGTCAAGACCGAGCTGGGTGCCGAGGTCAGCGCGGGGGAGGCGCTGCTGATCGTGGAGGCGATGAAGATGGAGTACACCATCACCGCCCCTGTCGACGGCGTGGTCAGCGAGCTGCATGTACAGGCGGGCCAGCAGGTGGCCCTTGACGAACCGCTGGTCCTGGTCACCCCCGGTGAGAACGGCGCAGCGGGCGAGGCGTGAGGAGAGCAGATGATCGACTTCCGGCTGGACTCGGACTACGAGGACCTGCGCAAGACCGTCGAGGATTTCGCGCGGTCCGAGGTCGCCCCCGTGATCGGGGAGTACTACGAGCATGAGCGGTTCCCGTACGACCTCGTGGCGCAGATGGGCCGGATGGGGTTGTTCGGCTTGCCGTTCCCGGAGAGCTACGGCGGGATGGGCGGCGACTACTTCGCGCTGTGCGTGACGCTCGAGGAGCTCGCGAGGGTGGACTCGTCGGTGGCCATCACCCTGGAGGCCGGGGTCTCGCTCGGGGCGATGCCGATCTACCGGTTCGGCACCGACGAGCAGCGCCAGCAGTGGCTTCCGCGGCTGTGCAGCGGCGAGATGCTCGGCGCGTTCGGGCTGACCGAACCGGGTGGCGGCTCCGATGCCGGCGCGACCGCCACGACGGCGACGGCGCGGGACGGCGAGTGGGTGATCAACGGGAGCAAGGCCTTCATCACCAACTCCGGTACCGACATCACGGGGTTCGTCACGGTCACGGCCGTCACGGGTACGAAGGCAGGCGGCGGCAAGGAGATCTCCACCATCATCGTGCCGTCCGGGACTCCCGGCTTCACCGTGGAGCCGAAGTACTCCAAGGTCGGCTGGAACTGCTCGGACACGCACGGCCTGGCCTTCTCCGACGTGCGGGTACCCGAGGAGAACCTGCTCGGTGCGCGTGGCAAGGGCTACAACCAGTTCCTGTCGATCCTGGACGAGGGCCGCATCGCGATCGCCGCGATCGGGGTCGGTCTCGCACAGGGATGCGTCGACGAGTGCCTGCGCTACGTAGCGGAGCGCGAGGCGTTCGGCCACAAGATCGGGGATTTCCAGGCGATCCAGTTCAAGGTCGCCGATATGGAGGCACGCACGCACACCGCCCGGCTGGCCTACTACGCGGCTGCGTCGAAGATGCTGCGCGGGGAGCCGTTCAAGCGGGAGGCCGCGATCGCCAAGCTGACCTCGTCCAACGCGGCGATGGACAACGCGCGTGAGGCCACGCAGATCTTCGGCGGCTACGGCTTCATGAACGAGTTCCCCGTCGGCCGCTTCTACCGCGACGCCAAGATCCTGGAGGTCGGCGAGGGGACCAGCGAGGTCCAGCGCATGCTCATCGCCCGCGACCTCGGACTCTGACCCACCGTGCCGGGCTCTCCGGCACACCGTGTTGGGCCTTTCGGTACGCCGTGTCGGGTCGTGGAGCACGCCGTGTCGGGCCCTCCGGCACATGGTGTCGGCCGTCACGGCCGTATCGTGGACGGGCATGTACGCACGGTTGGTACTCCCGGTGGAGGCTCGATGACATCGCTCGCGGTCCGGTTGGCTGCGGCCACGTCGAACGCGCTCAGCAAGGTCGCCGGGGACGGTGTCGCCGACCTCCGCCCGATGCCGAGGGTGCTCATCGATCAGGGGCCACTGCGGTCGGTGTACCGGTTCACCGCGCACGGCGACGAGCCGGGCGGCGAACCGGTCCTGCTCGTGCCGCCGCTGGCCGCGCCCGCCCTGTGCTTCGACCTGCGCAGGGGCTGCAGCCTCGCCGAGCACCTCGTCGGTGCCGGTCGCCGCACCTACCTGGTCGACTACGGCAACGTCTCCTTCTCCGACCGCAACCTCGGCGTGGAGCACTGGATCGACGAGGTGCTGCCGAAGGCGATCGAGAAGGTGCACGCCGACTCCGGTGGCCGGGATGTGCACGTGGTCGCGTGGTGCCTCGGCGGCATCTTCTCGCTGCTGACCGCGGCGGACCGCGCCGACCTGCCCATCAAGTCGATCACCACGGTCGCCTCGCCCTTCGACTTCACCCAGATCCCGCTGGTCGCGCCGTTCCGGCCGCTGGTGGACGTGACGGGCGGGCACATCCTCACCCCCGTCTACCGCGCGCTCGGCGGTGCCCCGGCGGGTCTTGTCACCCAGGCGTTCCGGCTCACCGGGATCGACAAGGAGATCACCAAGCCGCTGGCGATCATGAAGAACCTGGACGACCGCGACTACCTCGCCCAGATCGAGGCTGTCGATCGTTTCATGGCAAGCATGCTGGCCTATCCCGGACGCACGTTCGGGCAGCTCTACCACCGGTTCTTCCGCGCGAACGACCTCGCCGAGGGCACTGTGGACCTCGGTGGCAGGGTGATATCGCTGTCCGGTGTGACGGTGCCGACCCTGGTCATCGCCGGGGAGAACGACGTCATCGCGCCGCGCGGAGCTGTGGAGCGGCTCGTCGGCCTGCTCGACGGAGCACCGTCGGTGCGGTTCGAGTCCGCGCCGGGCGGGCATCTCGGAGTGATCACCGGGCGCGCGGCGCGACGCACCACATGGCGCTACATCGACGAGTTCCTCGACGAGCAGATGCGTTGAGCCGAATGACGCTTTCAGTCCGTCCGCGGGACCGAAAGCGTCATTCGGCTCGCGTCCGCGAACGCCGGTTCCTGTCGGTGCCTTCCGCTATGTTCGGCACAGCCCGAAGCCCCTCGTGGTCTGCCCGCGACGGACTCGGCCACGGCGCACATCACGGAAGGTGACGACCATGCCCAAGCCCATTCCGGACAACTATCCGCGCGTGATCCCGCATCTGAGCGTCAACGGCGCAGCCGAGGCGATCGGGTTCTACAGCGAGGTCTTCGGCGCCACGGAGCGCGGTGAACGCTTCACCACGCCGGACGGCAGCATCGCGCACGCGGAGCTGCAGGTCGGGGACGCGGTCATCATGCTGGCCGACGAGGACCCCGAGTTCGGCAACCGCGGCCCCCACGCGTTCGGCGGCACGCCGGTGACCATCATGCTTTACGTCGAGGATGTCGACGCGACGGTGCAGCGTGCCGTGCAGACCGGGGCCACGCTGGAGCAGCCGGTGACTGACGAGTTCTACGGCGACCGCGTCGGGCGGGTCACTGACCCCTTCGGGTACGCGTGGCACGTCGCTACCCATGTCGAGGACGTCTCGGACGAGGAGATGGCCGAGCGGGCCGCCGCGCTGTTCGGCGGCTGACCCCGGAGCACGGTTCGCGATGGGAGCTGAGTGACGCTTTCGGCCCATCTGCGGGAGCGAAAGCGTCACTCAGCTCATGCTCGTCGCGATGGAGCCAGGGTGACCGCGGTTCCTTCTATGGAGCCGAACGTGACATTCGGCTCCACCCCCTGCTACTTCAGCTCGGAGCTGCTCTTGCCGAGCAGCTTGCGTGCGACGATGAGCTGCTGGATCTGCTGGGTTCCCTCGAAGATGTCCAGGATCTTGCTGTCCCTGCTCCACTTCTCCAGCAGGCTCTGCTCGCTGTAGCCGAGGGTGCCGCACAGCTCGACGCAGCGCAGCGTGATGTCCACGACCGAGCGTCCGGCCTTGGCCTTGGACATGGACGCCTCCAGCGAGTTGGGCTCGCGGTTGTCGGCCATCCATGCCGCGCTCATCGTCATCAGATGGGCGGCCTCGTAGTCGGCTTCCAGCTGCAGGTAGGTGGCCGCGGCGGCGGGCTGGGAGTTGGCAGGCCGGTCGTAGTCGACCTCGATTCCCGCCTCGGAGAGCAGCCGCGCCGTCTCGTCGAGGGCCGCACGGGCCACGCCGACACCCATCGCCGCCACGAGCGGGCGGGTGTTGTCGAAGGTCTCCATGACCCCGGCGAAGCCCTTCTTGGTGTCGATCTCCGGGCTGCCGAGGAGGTTCTCCTTGGGCACGCGGCAGTTCTCGAGGCGGATGACCGCGGTGTCGGAGGCCTTGATACCGAGCTTGTGCTCAAGGCGCTCCACCCGGATGCCGGGACGGGACTTCTCCACCACGAACGACTTGATCGCGGCACGGCCCTTGTCCTTGTCCAAAGTGGCCCATACGACGACCGAGTCGGCGCGGTCGCCGGCCGTGACGAAGATCTTCTCGCCGTTGAGCACGTACTCGTCGCCGTCGAGCTCGGCGGTGGTCGACACGGCGGCGGAGTCCGAGCCGAAGTGCGGCTCGGTGATGGCCATCGCCGCCCACGTTCCGGCGAAACGCTCGAGCTGCTCGGGGTCGGCGACCGAGGCGATGGCGGCGTTACCGAGTCCCTGCCGGGGCATCGACAGCAGCAGCGCGACATCGCCCCAGCACATCTCGATGGTGCCGACGACGGTACGCAGGTTGGCGCCGTTGACGTTCTTCTTGCCGCCCTCGCCGTTGTCGTCCTTTCGGACGCCGGACGCTCCGGCACCGCCTTCACCGGAGGAGTTCAACCCGTCGATGAGCGAGGCGAGCATGTCCAGTTCCGAGGGGTAGCTGTGCTCGGCCCGGTCGTACTTGCGGGAGATGGGCCGGAAGACCTCGTTCGCCGCCTGGTACGCCTGGTTGACCAGCGCCTCGGCCTTCTTCGGGATCTCAAGATTGATCATGAGTGTGTCTCCTGAAACTGACGTCGTGTGTGGGGCAGTGCGTCCTTGCCGGGGCTACGGGCCGAGCAGGCCGCAGGTGCCCGTCTAGACCAGGACCGTGCCTTCCATCACGCCGATGGCGCGCAGGTCGCGGTACCAGCGCTCGACCGGGTGTTCCTTGGTGTAGCCGTGCCCGCCGAGGAGCTGGACACCGGCGCTGCCGATGAACATGCCCTTGTCGGCGGCCAGCTTGCGCGCGAGTGCGACCTCGCGGGCGTAGGGCAGGCCCTGCTCGGCGCGTGCCGCGGCGCGCAGTGTCACCAGCCGGATGCTCTCCAGCTCGATGGCGATGTCGGAGACCTGGAATGCCACGCCCTGCCGGTGGCTGATCGGCTCACCGAACGCCACCCGCTCGTTGACGTACGGGATGACGTAGTCGAGCACGGCCTTGCCGGTGCCTGCTGCCAGGGCGCACCAGCCGAGCCGGGACAGCCGCACCACCTCGGTGAAGGCGTCCGGGTCCCCTCCCGCGATCAGCGAGCCCGCAGGGAGCGAGACCTTGTCCAGGTGCACGCTGGCTGTGGCGGCGCCACGCAGCCCCATCGCGGGGTCGGGCTCGGTCGACACGCCCGCCGTGGAGGCCTCGACGAGGAACAGTGCGGGGCGGTGTCCGTTCTGGCCCTCGAGGTCTGCCGAGACCACGAACAGCTCCGCCTCGGCGGCACGGGGCACCAGTGCCTTGACGCCGTCCAGCTGGTAACCCTTCGGGGTGCGTTTGGCCCGGGTGCGGGGGCGCAGCGGGTCGAACAGCGGGGCGTGCTCGGCGAGCGCCAGGGCCGCGGCCGGTACGTTCTCGCCGGTGAACGCCGGGAGGTAGGTGGCCTGCTGGTCGGCGTCACCCCACTGCGCGAGCGTGGTGCTCACCGCGGACGGCGCGAGTGTGGCCACGGCAAGGCCCATGTCCCCGTGCGCGAGTGCCTCGGCGACCAGCACGTTGGTGACCACGTCCCGCTCCGTGCCGAACCCGCCGACGTCCTCGGGGATGCCCATCATCCCGATGCCCAGCTCGGCGGCGCGGGTGAGTAGCCCGTCCGGGGTCTGGCACTTGGCGTCGGCGTCCGGTGCGGCCGGGCGGAGCTGCTCGGCGGCGAAGTCGCGGACGGTGTCGACGATCATCTGCTGCTCGTCGGTGGGGTTGAGGTCGAACAACCCGCGCTCGCTCGCCGGGCCGAGCCTGGCGGGCTTGTCGAGTTTCCGGGTGGCCTGGAAGGTGCGGTTCGCCGCCCCGACAGCACGGAAGCCGTACTTCGTCGAGCCGTGCACAAGGTCCTCGAGCGGCTTGCGGAGACCGACCCTGTCGATCACCCGCGAGCTCGCGACCTTGTTCAGCGCGGCGAGACCGGCTCCCATCGCGTCGCGCTTCCTCGGCGGGTGCCCGCCTTGCTTGTTCTTCGGAGTGGGTACGGCGTCAGACACGGTCACTCTCCCATCGGCCGCGCACGGCCGTCGCGATAACCTACTCGTGAGTAAAGTAAACCCTCGGAGCTGGTTCGCGCCAGTGGGGTCGGTCACCTCATCGGGACGGAAGCCCGAGCGCTGTCGCCATCAGGGTCTCGAGCTCGGCTCGAATGCCGGGTCTGGCCGTGATGCGCCGGGTCCGTAGCAGGTCGTTGGCGATGGTCAGCGCGATGTGCACGATGATCCTGCCTTCCTGGGTGTCGCGCTCCGGCTGGAGCGCACACAGCAGGCGTACCCACTCGCTGACGTAGTCACGCTGCACGCGCCGCAGCTCGGCGCGCTCACCCTCGGACAGGGCGCTCATCTGCTGACCGACCGCCAGCAGGTCCGCATGGGTGAACATGGTCTCCACGTAGCTGCTGATCAGGCCGCGCAGCGCCGCGGTCTCGTCGGTCGCGGTCTCGGAGACGCGCTGCCTGCCGCGTTCGAGGCGGTCGGTCACCCGCTGCGAGACGGCAAGGAACAGGGCAGCCTTGCTCGGGAAGTGCCGGTAGACGCTGGGCCCGCTGATACCGGCGGCGGCACCGATATCGTCCATGCTCACCTCGTGGAAGCCCCGTACCTGGAAGAGCCTGCCTGCCTCGGTGATCAGCTGCTCACGCCGCGAGGCGCGCAGCACCTGGGACTCGGTGACCTCGGCAGCGGTCTCGCGTGCCTGCGCGCCGGGCGCCGGAGGTGCGCTCTCCGGCAGCGTGCAGTGCAGCACCGCGCGGGCCCGCTCGGCGAGGACGCGTTCGAACCGGCGCTTGGCGATGCGGGTCGAGTGCATCGACGCGCTGCCGAACGTGCTCAGCGCCGCCCAGCACAGCAGCTCGGCATCGGCCTCGGGCAGCTCCGGGCGCACCGCGCGCAGCGCCCGTGTCCAGTTGTCGAGCAGCTCCCGGGAGCGGCGGCGCGTGGCGGCTCGATCGCTCTCGCGCATGTGCCTGCGTTGCGTTCGCCACAGCGCGGTGAGCTCGCGCCGCTCGACGGAGAGCTTCGCCATGGTCGCCAGCATGTCCTCGACCTGCTCGGCCGAGGGGTGGGGATCGGTCCCGATCGCCCTGCTGGTCGCCTCAGCCAGCTCGTCGACGCCGCTGAGCACCACGTGGGCGAGCATGTCCTGCTTGTCGGTGAAGTGCCGGTAGATCGCGGGCCCGGTAACGCCTGCCGCGGCCGCGATGTCGGAGATGCCGACCTCGTGGTAGCCGTGTGTCCGGAAGAGCTCGGCGGCCACCGCCGCGAGCTGGGCCTTCCGGTTGCGTGGCCGCGCTGTCGTCGTCCTGCTCATAGCCTGCTCACGGCCTTGTCCGCGGCGCGTGCCGGTCGCCTGGTTCCGGGCTGCTGATCGACCGTCATAGTGAACATACTCTAGCGCGAGTTGAATAGCTGACAACCCATTGACAACAGGGCGTTCAGGCGCATTATGTTAGTGAGTATTAGCGCCACGAGGCAGTAGTGCTAGCTAGCGGATGTCGCGTGCATCAGGAAGGACATGTTGGCGTGAGCAATGAGGCGTTCATTTACGAGGCGATCCGTACGCCTCGGGGTAAGGGCAAGAAGGGATCCCTGCACGGGATCAAACCGATCGATCTCACCATCGGGCTGATCGAGGAGATCAAGCGCCGCCATCCTGGTTTGGACCCCGCCGCGATCGACGACATCATCATGGGGATCGTCTCGCCGGTCGGTGACCAGGGCGGCGTGCTGCCGAGGGCCGCCGCGATGGCCTCGGGGCTGCCCGACTCGGTCGCGGGCGTGCAGCTCAACCGTTTCTGCGCCTCCGGGCTCGAGGCGGTCAACCAGGCCGCGCAGAAGGTGCTGGCCGGCTGGGACCGGCTGCTGCTGGCGGGTGGCGTCGAGTCGATGTCGCGGGTGCCGATGGGTACCGACGGCGGGGCGATGTTCCTCGACCCGGCCACGAACTACGACACCTACTTCGTGCCGCAGGGCATCGGCGCCGACCTGATCGCCACGCTGGAAGGCTTCTCCCGGGAGGACGTCGACGCCTTCGCCGCGCGTTCCCAGGAGCGGGCCGAGGCCGCCTGGTCCGGCGGGTACTTCGCCAAGTCCGTGGTCCCGGTCACCGACATCAACGGCGTCACGGTGCTCGACCACGACGAGCACCGCAGGCCGGGCACCACCGTCGAGGACCTCGGCAAGCTCAACCCGTCGTTCGCCGGTATCGGCGAGATGGGTGGCTTCGACGCGGTGGCGCTGCAGAAGTACCACAACGTCGAGAAGATCAACCACGTGCACACCGGCGGGAACTCGTCCGGCATCGTCGACGGTGCCTCGCTCGTGCTCCTCGGTGACGAGCAGGCCGGCAAGGACTTCGGCCTGACCCCGCGCGCCCGGGTCGCGGCAACGGCCGTGACCGGCTCGGACCCGACCATCATGCTGACCGGCCCGACCCCTGCCACCGAGAAGGTGCTCGCCAAGGCCGGTCTCGGCGTCGACGACATCGACCTGTTCGAGCTGAACGAGGCGTTCGCCTCGGTGGTGCTGAAGTACCAGAAGGACCTGAACATCCCGGACGAGAAGCTCAACGTCAACGGCGGCGCCATCGCCATGGGGCACCCGCTGGGGGCCACCGGGGCGATGATCCTCGGCACCATGGTCGACGAGCTGGAACGCCGTAACGCCCGCAGGGCGCTGGTGACGTTGTGCATCGGCGGCGGCATGGGCCTGGCCACCATCATCGAGCGGGTCTGACCGGGCAGCGCAAACGGCGAGGAGAGCGATGACTGAATCCAAGACCATCCGTTGGGAGCAGGACTCCGACGGCATCGTGGTGCTGACGCTTGACGATCCCAACCAGTCGGCGAACACGATGAACACCGACTACATCGATTCGATGCTGGCGATCGTGGACCGTCTCGAGCAGGAGAAGGACTCGATCACCGGCGTGGTGGTCACCTCCGCGAAGAAGACCTTCTTCGCCGGTGGTGACCTCAACGACCTGATCCAGGCTCAGCCCGAACACGCTGAGCAGATGACCAGGATGGCCGACGAGCGGGTCAAGGCTCCGCTGCGCAAGCTGGAGACACTCGGCAAGCCGGTCGTCGCAGCCATCAACGGCGCGGCACTCGGCGGCGGGCTCGAGATCGCGCTTGCCTGCCACCACCGCATCGCGGCCGACGTCAAGGGCAGCCAGATCGGCCTGCCCGAGGTCACCCTCGGGCTGCTGCCCGGCGGTGGCGGCGTGACCCGTACCGTCCGGCTGCTGGGTATCCAGAACGCCGTGCTCAACGTGCTGGCCGAGGGGCAGCGGCACAAGCCGCGCAAGGCCCAGGAGGTCGGCATCATCGACGAGGTCGTCGACTCGATCGACGAGCTGCTGCCCAAGGCCAAGGAATGGATCAAGGCCAACCCGGAAGGCGGGGTGCAGCCCTGGGACAAGGACGGCTACAAGATCCCGGGCGGCACGCCGTCGAACCCGAGCTTCGCCGCGAACCTGCCCGCGTTCCCCGCGAACCTGCGCAAGCAGCTCAAGGGCGCGCCGATGCCCGCCCCGCGGGCGATCCTGGCCGCCGCGGTGGAGGGCTCGCAGGTCGACTTCGACACTGCCTCGAAGATCGAGTCGCGGTACCTGGTGCACCTGGCCACCGGGCAGGTGTCGAAGAACATGATCCAGGCGTTCTTCTTCGACCTGGAGACCATCAACAACGGCGGCAGCCGCCCGTCCGGCTACGACAAGCACACCGTGCGCAAGGTGGGTGTGCTCGGCGCGGGCATGATGGGCGCGGGCATCGCCTACGTCTCGGCCAAGGCCGGCATGGAGGTCGTGCTCAAGGACGTCAGCGTCGACAATGCCGAGAAGGGCAAGGACTACTCCCGCAAGCTGGAGGAGAAGGCGCTCTCCAGGGGCAAGACGACCCAGGAGAAGTCGGACGCCCTGCTCGACCGCATCACCACCACGGGCTCGCCGGAGGACCTCGACGGCGTCGACTTCGTGATCGAGGCGGTCTTCGAGAGCACCGACCTCAAGCACAAGGTCTTCCAGGAGATCGAGGACGTCGTCAACGAGGACGCGGTGCTCGGCTCGAACACCTCCACGCTGCCGATCACGGGCCTGGCCCAGGGGGTCAAGCGGCAGGAGGACTTCATCGGCATCCACTTCTTCTCGCCGGTGGACAAGATGCCGCTCGTGGAGATCATCTGCGGGGAGAAGACCTCGGACGCCACGCTGGCCAAGGTCTTCGACTACACCCTGGCGATCAACAAGACGCCGATCGTGGTCAACGACAGCCGCGGGTTCTTCACCAGCCGCGTCATCGGGACCTTCATCAACGAGGCCATCGCCGCGGTCGGTGAGGGTGTCGAGCCCGCGAGCATCGAGCAGGCGGGTTCACAGGCCGGGTTCCCCGCGCCTCCGCTGCAGCTGTCCGACGAGCTCACCCTGACGCTGATGCAGAAGATCCGCAACGAGACCAGGGCCGGGGTCGAGGCGGCAGGCGGTACGTGGACACCGCACGGCGCCGACTTCGTCGTGGACCGGATGGTCGACGAGTTCGACCGGCCCAGCAAGGCGGCAGGCGCCGGGTTCTACGAGTACGACGAGGACGGCAAGCGGATCGGGCTGTGGCCGGGCCTGCGCGACGCGTTCAAGACCGACTCCGACGAGGTCCCGTTCGTCGACCTCCAGGAGCGGATGCTGTTCGTGCAGGCCATCGAGACGGTCCGCTGCTTCGACGAGGGCGTGCTGAACTCGGTGGAGGATGCCAACATCGGCTCCATCTTCGGCATCGGCTTCCCGCCGTGGACCGGTGGTGTCGTGCAGTACATCAAGCAGTACCCCGGTGGGCTGCCCGGCTTCGTCGAGCGGGCTCGCGAGCTCGCAGCGAGGTACGGTTCCCAGTTCGAGCCTCCGCAGTCCCTTGTGGACAAGGCGAACAAGGGCGGAACCTTCGAGTAGACGGGAAAGCCTCCCCCAGCAGCGTGGCCCCGCGGGATCGATCCCGCGGGGCCACGCTCATGCGTGCGAGCTCAGCAGGAGTCGCGTGGCTGCACGCCTGCGAACCTGCGGTCCAGCCATTCCAGCGCCATCGGCCCGCCGACGGCGACGCCACCGATGTGCTCGGCGAGCGGGATCGCCGTCCACTGCACGCCGGCCCCCAGCTCGCAGTAGCGGTCCCGCAGCTGCCTGCCGACCGAGTACGGGATCAGCTCGTCGAGCGTTCCGTGGTACAGCAGTAACGGGGCCTGAGGTGCGTGCTGTCCCGCCCTGTTCTCCGCCAGCCGTTCCTGCCAGGCCGGGTCGTTCAGCGGATCGTCCATAGTGGTGTAGTCGGTCAGCGCGCCGAACGGCGCCGCGGAGCCGAGCTCGGCGGTGCAGGCCTGCTCGATGCGCTGGACCGTCCGCTCACCCCGGTCGTTGAGGATCTCCTCGAACGGCACGTCCTGGTAGGCATTCGCCAGCCCCAGCGCCGCGCCGAGCACCAGCCCGAACGCGGGGCCGCGCTCGTTGAACTCCGCGACCTCGACGAGATCGGCGGGAACGCCACCGGGCGCGGCGCCGACGAGGTCGAGCTCGGGGGCGTAGCGCGGGTGCAGCTCCGCGGCGAACGCGGCCGCCTGGCCGCCCTGCGAGTAACCGGCGATCCCCACCGGCCCGCCGGCGGAGAGCCCGGCCCCGTCGGCGCGCTGCGCCGCGCGGGCGGCGTCGAGCACGGCCGGACCTTCCGCCCGGCCGGTGGCGTAGGTGTGTGTGCCGGGTGTGCCGAGGCCCTCGTAGTCGGTGACGACGACGGCCCATCCCTTGGACAGCGCCTGCGCCAGCAGAGCTGCCTCCTGCTCGGTACCGGTGCGCAGCGCGTACGAGGGAGCGCAGTGGTCACCGATGCCGTGCGTGCCGACCGCGTAGCTCAGTAGCGGGCGGTCGCCGTCTCCCGACCATCCGGACCCCGGCAGGAGCAGGGTCGCCGACACGGCATTGTCCTCCCCGGTGGCCGAGGTGGATCGGTAGAGCAGCTGCCAGGCCCGCACCGGAACGTCGAGCACGCCGAACGGTTCGGCCCGCACGTCGACCTCGCGCTGCCGCAGCACCTCGCCCGGTTCGCCGTCCGGCAGCGGTTCCGGCGGGGTGTAGAAGGGATCCTCGGAGGGCGGTGGAGGTCCCTCCGCGCCCGCGGCCGCCCCTGTCGCGGGCACGACAAGCCCGAGTAGCAGCCCCGGCAGCAGGCTCAGTAGCAGGCCGAGCGCGGTGATCGCCGCCGCCGGCTTCCGGTGCTGGAGCCGTCGCCGACGGCGGGGTCTGCGGCGTGGTTCCGATCGCATGGGCAGCCCGACCTTTCCGGTAGAGTGGTAACAACAATTTTCAAAATATAGGACGAGCTCCGCGTATCTGGCAATAGCCGTTACCAAATGCTCGTCTGCGAGCGGTACCGGTGGGCGCGTCCCCGGCCAGTACGGTGCGGTCGCGGCTACCGGAACCTGCCCTGGCGTCGGGACCAGGGTCCGAAGGCAGCACGGCGGTGCTGAGGCGAAGGAGGGAACGTGACCGAGCGCGCGGCCGCGGGCGCTCGCCCGTACCGGGGCAAGGACATCGACCAGCGGCGGGCCGAGCGGCGCGCGAGGCTACTGGATGCGGCGCTGGAGCTGTTCACCTCGACCGGGTACCAGCACGCCGGGATCGCGCGGATCTGCACGCTCGCGGGCGTGTCCACGCGCAATTTCTACGAGGAGTTCTCCGGCAAGGAAGCCGTGCTGTGTGAGCTGCACGAGCGCATCAACGCCGTGGCGATGGAGCGGGTCACCGCCGTGCTGGACGAGGCGCGCGAACAGGAGCCCGCCGGGCGGATCCGCGTCCTGATCGACGCGTTCCTTTCCGGTGTCACCGCCGACCCCCGGGTCCCCAGGCTCGCCTACGTGGAGGCCGTCGGGGTGAGCCCGGCCCTGGAACGGCAACACCGGCGCTGGGTGGAGCGGTGGGCGAGCTACATCGCGTCCGAGGCCGAACGGGTCGCCGCGTACGGTCAGGCGCCGTCCCGTGACTACCGGCTGACCGCGCTCGGGCTGGTGGGTGCGATCACCGAGCTGCTGCGCGCCTGGCAGGCCGGGAGCTCGAGTTGTTCCGTCAGCGAGATCGCCGAGGAGATCCGGGAGCTGATGCTCGACGCGATCATCCGCCGCCCGGCGCCGTAGCGTCGCCGCGCAGGCCGAGGAGCATCGCGCGTATCACGGCAGAGCACTCGTCGCGCATCCGGCGCTTGTCCTCCTCGCCGGTCTCGGCCAGCCGCAGCCCGGCCGCGCCGAGCAGCTGGAAGCAGAACCACACCGTGGTGTTGATGTCGCTCGGCCGCAGGTAACCGGCGCCGCGCAGGGAATGCACGAACTGCTCGACGAGACCGTAGGCGTACTCCTTCTCGCACTCCTTCCATCTGGTCCAGCCGAGAGCCGAGGGGCCTTCCTGCCAGACCAGCCTGCCGTAGGTCGGGTCACAGCACCGGTCGAGGAAGGACTCGAGGCCGGCCAGCGCCGCTTCCCACGGGTCGGCGACCTCGGCGGTCTCGGCGGCGATGCGCTCGATGAGCTCGAGTTCCTGCGCCGCGAGCACGGCCTCGAACAGCGCCTGCTTGCCGGAGAAGTGGTGGTACACCGCGCCGCGAGTGACCTGGGCGTCCGCGGCGACGTCCGCCAGCGCCGTCCCCGCGTAGCCGCGCTCGGCGAACAACCTCGTCGCCACGTCCAGTACCGCGGCCCTGGTGGCGTCCGCGTACATCTCCCGGCGGCTCTTGACATGCGACATACGCTAAGTCTAACGACATACACGGTGTATGTGAGAAACATAGGGTAGGTGAGCCTGATGTCAGGGTGGAGTCAGGTACGTCGGCGGTACCAGCTCGTCTATGCGGTGGCCGAGGACATCACGCGGCACGGAGCGCAGGCACTGGACGGGTGGCTGGCCGACATCGACGCGGAGTTCGGCGATCTCGGCGCGTTCCTCAAGGACGTCCAGCGCCGGTGGCACACCGCCGTCGACGCGCATCTCGACGGGGTGCTGGAGCGTCAGCCGCAGGAGATGGCGACAGCGGTCGCCGCGGCGTTCGCTGCCGCTGACAGGGCGAACGCCTCGCTGGTCCGGTTGCTCGATGCCGCGGACGGGCATCCGGCGCTGGAGGCAGGGCGGCAGCGGCACCGCTCGGAGGTGCTGACCGCCACCGGCGTGGACCCGGCTGCCCTGCCCGGTGCCGCGGAGGAGCCGGCCGGGCGGGGCGATGACCGGTGCCCGATCCGGCGAACGCGGCGCGTGCTGCGCGGGGCCTGGCGAGCCGGTGACTCCTGGGGCAGCGGGGGCCGTTCCCGACAGATGTCCGGCAGGTCGGCATGAACGGCCAGGCCCGGGCGGCTCACCCGACGGACGAACCCCTGTTCAACCCGTTCGCGGAGGGCTTCACCGACGACCCGTACCCGCACTATGCCGTGCTGCGCGACCGCGCCCCGGTGTACGAGCACCCGCTCGGGTTCTGGGTGCTGTCCCGCCACGAGGAGGTGTCCGAGCTGCTGCGCTCGGGCAACTCGGTGGAGGAGCGCAACGCGGGGCCAGGGCCGATGCGTGACGTGATAGCCGGAAGCTACGGTGATCGCGCACCCCGCATGAACGGTATGTCCATCCTGGATCTGGATCCTCCCGCGCATACGCGGTTGCGGAGACTGGTCGCGAAGGCGTTCACGCCGCGTGCGATCGAGGCGTTGCGGCCGCGGATCCGCGAACTCGTCGACGAGCTGGTGGAGCCGGTCATCGGGGAAGGCGAGGTCGACCTGGTCCGGACGGTCGCGTTCCCGCTCCCGTTCGCGGTGATCTCCGAGATGATGGGTATGCCCAGGGTCGATGTCGCCAGGCTGCGCGACCTCACCGGTACGCTGGTGCGCTCCCTCGAGCCGGTGGCCGACCCGGAGATGCTCGAGGCGATCGTCGCCGCCGACGACGAGGTGATGCGGATGATCGCCGACATCATCGCGTGGAAGCGGCGCAACAGGGGAGACGACCTGCTGACCGCGCTGATCGACGCGGAGGAGGACGGGGACAGTCTCAGCGATGACGAGCTGGTGGCTCAGGTCGCGCTGCTGTTCATCGCCGGGCACGAGACCACCGTCAACCTGATCGGGGGAGGGGCGCTGGCCCTGCTGCGCCATCCCGGCCAGCTCGCGCGGCTGCGCGCCGAGCCGGACCTGCTGCCCACTGCCGTGGAGGAGCTGTTGCGGTACGACAGCCCCGTGCAGTCGAGCAGGCGGATCACGGTGCGACCGCACCGGGCTGCTGGGGTGGAGATCCCGGAAGGGGCATTCGTGATGGCCGCACTCGCCTCGGCCAACCGGGACGAGCGGCAGTGGGGCGAGGATGCCGACCGGGTGCGCCTGGACCGGCCGCACCCGCACCGGCACGTGTCCTTCGGTGCGGGCGTGCATCACTGCCTCGGCGCCTCGCTCGCCCGGGTGGAGGCGCAGATCGCCCTGGAGAAGCTGGTCACCAGGACCGGCGATCTCGCCCTCACCGGCGAGGTCGCGTGGAACGGCCGCATCAACCTCCGCGGCCCGGCCCACCTCCCCGTCGCCGTACGCTGAATGACGCTTTCAGTCCACGAGACGGACTGAAAGCGTCATTCAACCTTCCGGCTGGCGGCGGGTCACACCGTCGCTGCGATGGCGCGCCCTGCCTGCCGGCCGGAGAACAGGCACCCGCCGAGGAACGTGCCTTCGAGGGCGCGGTAACCGTGTACCCCGCCGCCACCGAAACCGGCGGCCTCACCGGCTGCGTAGAGACCGGGTAACGGCTGCCCGTCGGTTCCGAGTACCCGCCCGGACAGGTCGGTCTCCAGCCCGCCGAGGGTCTTGCGGCTGATCACGCTCAGCCGTACCGCGATCAGCGGTCCGGCCTTGGGGTCGAGGAGGCGGTGCGGGGCGGCCACGCGCACGAGCTTGTCACCGAGGTAGCGGCGCGCCCCGTGAATCGCGGTCACCTGCATGTCCTTTGTGTACGGGTTGGCCATCTCCCTGTCGCGTGCCACGATCTCGGCCTCGACGTGCTCGGCGTCGAGCAGCTTCTCGCCCGTGCGGTCGTTCATACCCGCGACCAGCTCACCCACGGTGTCGGCGACCACGAAGTCGGCTCCCTTGCGGGTGAAGGCCTCGACGGGACCCGGCGGGCCGGGCCGGGCGCGCCGGAGCGTGTCGCGGACGCTCTTTCCGGTGATGTCGGGGTTCTGCTCCGAACCGGACAGCGCGAACTCGCGTTCGATGATCTTGTGGGTGAGCACGAACCACGAGTGGTCGTAGCCCGCACCGCGCAGGTGAGCCAGCGTGCCAAGGGTGTCGAACCCGGGGTAGAGGGGTACGGGCAGCCGGTTGCCGCGCGCGTCGAGCCACAGCGAGGAGGGACCCGGCAGGATGCGTATGCCGTGTCGCGGCCAGATCGGGTCGTAGTTGTCGATTCCCTCGACGTAGTGCCACATGCGGTCCGAGTTGATCAGCCGCGCTCCCGCCTGCTCGCTGATGCCCAGCATCCGCCCGTCGACGTGCGCGGGCACCCCGGAGAGCATGTGCACGGGAGGGTCTCCCATCCGGGACGGCCAGTTCTTCCGGATCAGCTCCTGGTTGCCGCCGATGCCGCCGGAGGCGACGAGCACGGCCTGCGCGCGCAGGGTGAACTCGCCGGTCTCCGTGCGCGAGCTCGCCTCGCCTCGCGCGACGTCGCTCGGTTCGAGTACGGCCCCGCGCACGCCGTCAACGGCACCGCCCGTTGTGGTCAGCGCGTCGACCCGGTGGCGGAACCTGAGCTCGATCCGGCCCCGGTCGGCGGCGTCGCGCACCCGCTGGACGAACGGTGCCAGCACGCCGGGGCCGGTGCCCCAGGTGATGTGGAAGCGCGGGACCGAGTTCCCGGGGCCGGTCGCGCCGTACCCGCCCCGCTCGGCCCACCCGACGACGGGGAAGAAGCGCAGTCCGAGACCGTGCAGCCACGATCGTTTCTCGCCTGCGGCGAAGTCCACGTACGCTCGCGCCCACTCGCGCGGCCAGTGGTCGTCCGCACGGTCGAAGCCTGCCGTGCCGAGCCAGTCCTGCCAGGCGAGCTCGGCCGAGTCGCGCACCCGCATGCGCCGCTGTTCCGGGCTGTCGACGAGGAACAGGCCGCCGAGTGACCAGTGGGCCTGGCCGCCGAAGGACGTCTCCGGCTCCTGCTCGACGATGATCACCCGTTTGCCTGCCTGCGCCGCGGCGTCCGCGGCCACCAGCCCGGCAAGGCCGGCACCGATCACGATCACGTCTGCGTCCATGCGGCACTCCGATCCGGGTGGCGATCAGCGCTGTCCGGTAGGACGGTATCGCGTCGGTCAGCCGCACGGGAGACCAGTGCACGAACCGTGCGGCACGCCGCCGGCCTGCGGGGTGTGCTGAATGACGCTTTCAGTCCGTCACGTGGACTGAAAGCGTCATTCAGCGTGCCTCCCACGGAGCGGGCCCCTCGCCGCTCCACCGGAACACGTCGAAGCCCCTGCCGATGTCACCCGCGTAGACGTACGGTCCGGTGTGGAACTTCGCCGCCCAGGTGTTGGTGTCCTCGAGGGCGGCCCCGGCGACCTCGACAGGGTTGCTCGGGTCCGACCAGTCCACGACGCGGGTGCCTGCGACGTACCAGCCGATCGACTGGATCTTGGTGTCCGGTGCGAACCGGCCGAAGTGCGAGGTGCACGGTCGCTCATCCGAGGGCCCGACGACATCGGGGGTGTAGTACCCGAGCGGGCCGACGGGGGCCTCCTCGTTGGTGGTGTCGTAGGCGGCGAGCCCCTCACCGGGGCAGACCCCGGACCCTTCCACTAGGAACCCGCCGATGACCAGGCTCTCGTTGTTGGTGACCATCAGCTCGCCGTCGGAGCTGGGGAACACCCCGTGGGCGTAGGAGCCCACATTGGGCGTCATCGAGATCAGCTGCGGGTCGAGCGGGTCGGTGTTGTCGTATATCTCGTAGTTGTTCTCCGAGGCCGCGTACATGCGGTCGCCGTCCGGGCTGAGCTCGCCGTCGTGCACCCCGCCGAGCGTTGCGGGACCTTCCCGCACGACCGGGTCGTCGAGATCGCTGAAGTCGACGATCGGGATGGTGTTGATCCCGCCGGGCAGCGCGCCGTTCCACGCGTAGCCGACGTCGGCGGTCGGGTGGAACGCGAAGTTGTGCACCCCGCCGAAGCCGGTGCGGAGCCGGTACATCGGTGACCACTCGTAGGGGTCGGTGATGTCGAAGACGCCGATGCCTCCCGAGCCCTCACCGCGCAGCGGGGACTCGCTCGGTCCGTCCTCGATGGTCGCGGTGACGCCGGTCCCGCCGATCACCGCGTCGCGAACGTCGAGCACGTCGTCGGTGCGGTACACCTCGATCGCGGGGATGTCGGCTGCGATCGCGGTGGCGTTGGACCTGGGTTCTGCCCCTTCCTCGGGGATCTGGACGAACCCGACGGCCCCGGCTTCCTGCGCTGTACGTACCTTCTGGAAGAACGTGTAGGTCGGGCACTGGTCGGCCTCGTTGGTCCGGCTCTGCCGGTCGTCGACGATGGCGATGTTGCCCTGGATCTCGCCTGCGACCGGTGCGTAGCTCGCCGCCGAGCACCCCGTGCCCGCGTAGACGAGCTCGGCGGACTGCCCGGCGACGGCTCCGGTAGCGCTCCACTGCTCGCCCTCGTGGAAGCCCTGCAGCTCCTCGGGGGCGTCGACGGTGACGCCGACCCCACCGGCGTCCGGGCACGGGTTGCCACTCTGCTTGGTCAGCGCGAGCACCACTCGCTCCTCGCCGGAGTCGGGGTCGGTGAACTTGGTGATGCCGACGTCGTTGCGGTCCTGCCTGCAGGTGACCTGGGAGACGAACCGGGGGTCCTCGGGGTCGGTGATGTCGAAGACGTACGCGCCGCGCTGGTAGGAGCCCAGGACGGCGAAGTCCCGCTCGGCCATCACCGGTTCGGCGTTCGCCTGGTCGGGCATCGGTTGACCAGCCCGGTTGAGCAATGCACCCGTCTCGTAGTCGCGCAGTGGCACGGTGTGCGTGAAGAACTCCAGGTCCGAGCCCGCTGTCGGCTCATCCTCCTGGTCGTCCGCTCGCGGGTCGTGTTCCTGCGGGTTGAAGTTGTACACGTGCTCGAGGTTGAACAGCTCCTCGTCCGCCGGAGCGGCGCTCGGCTGCGTCTGCGCACCGGCTCCGGGTGCCATCGTCAGCATCGTCGCCACCAGCGACACCGCGGCTCCGGCCGCCGCCGACCTCTTTCCCCGCCGCTTCGACATCGGACGCACCTCCTGGGCGTGTTTCCACCGGGCGCGCGCTCGGCGCCGCGATGTCGGCCCGCCGGGTGCCCCGTCGTTCATCGCCCAGCCGATGTCGGCGTCACCAGCCGCTCCCGCACTGGGTACAACGATCGTGCCGCTGATGTGATACGCGACACATGCGCCGGCTTGTCGGCTTCCTGCCGGATCCGGCAGGTGTGCTCGCGACTAGTCGTGCGGGTCGGCTCGCCGGAAGGTGAGCGTCTCCCCTTCCACCCCGCGCAGCCAGATGTCCTGGCAGGCGGCTGCGATGTCGTCGAGTCCCTCGGTGATGGTGGCGAAGACGTTACCGGGCACCCAGCCGGCGTCGCCGTTGATCAGCAGGTTGTTCCGCCCGTAGAAGATGGCCAGGTCGGTGGCGCCCGCGGTGTCGTAGGCCTGGCTGCCGGTGTCGTAGCCGTAGGCCGGGTTACCGATCTCCCATGGCTCGAAGGCGAAGTAGACGACATCGCCGGGGATCGGGGTGACGGTGGGGTTCTCCCTGCCGGGTTCCGGGTCGGCGAAGGGGGAGAGGAGGGTGTAGACCTCGTTGCGCGCGTACTTGGCGTGGTAGGCCTGGTCGCTCTGGGGTAGCGCGTCCCAGACCGCCCGGCAGGTCCGGGGTGCCTGCTCGTCGAGCAGGCGAGCGCGGCACGACACTCCCCGCTTGTCCAGGCTGATCGTGATGTACCTGGCCATAGTCTCTCCCTTGTGGACGTATCGGTGAGCGGGGCGGGCGGGCGACCCCGGGTGGCACCGTCGCGGCACATCCGGGACCACCCGCCCGCCACGGTCAGGAGCGTGCGGCGTCTCCGGTGACCGCGGCGACGGACTCGGACCAGATGCCGAGTGCGTCATCGACCTGCGCACCGCTGACGACGAGTGCGGGGATCATCCGGACGGTGTTCATCCACGCACCGCACATCAGCAGCAGCAGGCCACGCTCGGCGGCTGCCTGCTGGGCGGCCTTGGCGGTGTCCGGGTCTGCTCGCCCGTCCGCGGTGACGAACTCCGAGCCCACCATCAGGCCGAGGCCCCGCACGTCGCCGATCTGGGGGAATTTCTCGGCGATCTGGCGGCTGCCCTCGAGCAGCCGCGCCCCTTGCGTCGCCGCGTTGTTGACCAGGCCTTCCTCCTGGATGACGTCCAGGGTCGCCAGGGCGGCGGCGCAGGCCACGGCGTTGCCCCCGTAGGTCCCGCCCTGCGAGCCGGGCCATGCCTTGCTCATCAGCTCGGTCGAGGCGGCGATCCCGGACAGCGGGAACCCGCTGGCGAGCCCCTTCGCCGTGATGACGACGTCCGGCTGGACGTCGAAGTGCTCCATGCCCCAGAACTTGCCCGTGCGACCGAACCCGGTCTGGACCTCGTCGGCGACGAGCAGGATCCCGTGCTTGTCGGCGCGCTCGCGCAGGCCGGCGAGGAACTCCCGGTTGGCCGGGACGTACCCGCCCTCACCGAGTACGGGTTCGACGAAGATGGCGGCCGTCTCCTCACCCGGCGACATCGTCGCGAACAGGTAGTCCAGCTCCTGCAACGCGAAGCGGGTCGCCGTGGCCTCGTCCCAGCCGTAGCGATAGGCGAACGGGAACGGCGCGACGTGCCCCCCGTCCATGAGCGGGGCGTAACCGGCACGGAACCGGGTTCCGGAGGTGGTCAACGACGCCGCTCCCACGGTGCGGCCGTGGAAACCGCCCTGGAAGACGATGATGTTCGGCCGTCCGGTTGCCTGGCGTGCCAGGCGTAGCGCGGCTTCCACGGCCTCGCTTCCGGAGTTGGCGAAGAACACCGAGTCCAGCCCGGGTGGCAGCACGTCGCCGAGCCGCTCGGCCAGGGACCGCAGCGGGTCGTGCATCACCGTGGTGTACTGCCCGTGGATGAGCTTTCCCACCTGCTCCTGCGCGGCGGCGACCACCTTCGGGTGACAGTGTCCGGTGCTTGTCACGCCGATCCCGGCTGTGAAGTCGAGGTGCCGCCTGCCGCTGTGGTCGTACAGGTACACCCCTTCCCCGTAGTCGACCTCGACCGGTGTTGCCTGCTTCAGCAGTGGCGATAGCTGCGACATGGCGACCGTGCTCCTTCGTACGTGAACGTCGGCGGGCGTACGTGCCGGTTACCTTCGCCCGCTCGGCTGGACTGGGACACTCTATTGTCGATTGTTGACAATCTGTATAGCATGGCGCTCGTACCCGTTCCACGCCGCCGCGTGTGGCAGGTGGAGCGAGACGGCTCCAGTATGGCCGTAGGGATACGGTGCGTGTGCGCACCGGACGGTCCGTGCGTGCCGCACGCCCCGCTCGCCTGCGGCCGGTACCCGACGATAGGTGAGGCGGTGGCGCTGTGCCAGCGGCCACGCGCGGCGCCGCGCCATCGGCACGCGGTCACCGCGCGCGGCGGGTGCACCGTGGCGCGAGCCGACTGCGCCGTCCCGGTGTGCGGCCTAGTGTGGCCCGTAGAGGTGACTGACGACGAGGAGTGGACCCGAGGTGAACCGATGAGTATCGCAGCAGGTGAGACCGCCGTCGTGGACGGAGTCGGCAAGGATCTGTACATCGGGGGCGCGTGGCGGCCTGCTGCGGAAGGCAAACGCCTTCCGGTGTACGACCCGTCGACGGAGCGGGAGCTGTGCTCGGTCGCCGATGCCTCGCCCGCCGACGGCATCGCCGCGCTGGACGCTGCGGTGGCCGCGCAGCCGAGCTGGGCCGCGTACCCGCCCCGCGAACGGGGCGAGATCCTGCGCCGCTCGTACGAGCTGATCAGCGAGCGAGTCGACGAGCTGGCGCTGCTGATGACCCTGGAGATGGGCAAGCCGCTCGCCGAGTCGCGGGGAGAGGTGGCCTACGCGGCGGACTTCTTCCGGTGGTTCGCCGAGGAGGCGGTGCGTATCGACGGTGGCTATGCCGTCGCCCCGAAGGGCGGGGGGCGGTTCCTTGTGGCCCGCCAGCCCGTCGGCCCCAGCATCCTGATCACCCCGTGGAACTTCCCGATGGCGATGGGCACGCGCAAGATCGGTCCGGCGATCGCCGCGGGGTGCACGTCGGTGATCAAGCCCGCGGCTCAGACCCCGCTCTCGATGCTCGCGCTGGCAGGGATCCTGGCCGAGGCAGGGCTGCCCGACGGCGTCGTCAACGTCGTGACCACCAGTGACTCCGGTGGCGTTGTGGAGCCGATGATCCGGGACGGCCGGGCACGCAAGCTGTCGTTCACCGGGTCCACCGGCGTCGGCCGCAAGCTGCTCGAGCAGTGTGCCGACCAGGTGCTGCGCACCTCGATGGAGCTCGGTGGCAACGCCCCGTTCATCGTCTTCGACGACGCCGACGTCGACGCTGCCGTCGACGGCGCCATGCTGGCCAAGCTGCGCAACATCGGGGAGGCCTGCACGGCAGCCAATCGCTTCTACGTGCAGTCCGGGGTGGCCGAGGAGTTCACCCGCAAGTTCGCCGAACGTATGGAGGCCCAGCCGATCGGCCGGGGGACCGAAGAGGGTGTGGTCATCGGTCCGCTGATCGACAGCGCCGCCGTCGACAAGGTCACCACGCTGGTCGACGACGCGGTCGAGCGTGGTGCCGTGGTGCGCACCGGAGGTTCGACCATCGACGGCACCGGTCACTACTACCGGCCGACCGTGCTCACGGACATCCCGGCAGACGCGCGCATCGTCTCCGAGGAGATCTTCGGGCCGGTCGCCCCGATCAGCACCTTCGAGACCGAGCAGGAGGTGCTCGGCCGCGCCAACAACACCCCGTACGGCCTCGTCTCGTACCTCTACACCGGCGACTTCGACCGCGCGCTGCGGGTCAGCGAGGCGCTCGAGGCCGGCATGGTGGGGCTCAACCAGGGGATCGTGTCCAACCCGGCTGCCCCGTTCGGCGGCATCAAGCACTCCGGTATCGGGCGCGAGGGCGGCACGGTCGGTATCGACGAGTTCCTGGAGACCAAGTACGTGGCGATCGGGTTGCGCGAGCAGCCGTAGCGGGCTCGCGGGCCTGCCCGGCGGCCGGTACGGCGATGTCCCGGCAGATGTCCCCGCACCTCAGCCGGAGATGTCCACCCCGCCTTCGCCGATGGTGGGAGCCGACCCGGACAGCAGGCTCGTCCCCGGCGCGAGGCGGGCGACCGCGTCGTCCATGTGCGCCTCGATCACCGACAGCGCGGCGGGCTCGTCGCCGCGGCGGATGGCGTCTGTGATGCGCGCGTGTTCGGCGACCCGCTGCGTCGGGTCCGGGTAGTGGTGCTGCAGGGCGGCCAGGCACATACGGGTCTCGATGAACAGCGTGCGCGCCGTCCTGACCAGCCTGCGGCTGCCCGACTCGTGCACAAGGACCTCGTGGAAGCGGAAGTCCGCATCGGACACCGCCCGTGGGTCGTCCCGCGTGGTCGCCTGCTCGAGCTCGGCGAGTGCGTCCTCGAGGGCGGCCACCGCCGAGGTGTCCCGGCTGCGGATGATACGTACCGCCGCGGCGTACTCGATGGCCGCGCGGGTGGCGTAGATGTCGTAGACGTCGGCGGGTTCGAGCTCGATGACGAAGAGACCGCGGTGGCGTTCGCTCCGGAGCAGACCCTCGGAGACCAGCCGTTGCATGGCCTCCCGCAGGGGTCCTCTCGAGACCTGGAACTGCGCGGCGAGCTCGGCCTCGCCGAGCTGCTTGCCAGGCTCGAGCACGCCGCTGGTGATCGCCTCGCGCAGCTGGCGCGCGATGATCGCCGCGGTGGACTCCCTGGTGATGGGTTCGATGTCAGGAGACATGGTCCGCTTCACTCCCGGCTACCTGGCGGAACAGGGCACCGAGGGACGGTGCTTGCGGGTACAGTCCCGCGATCCGCAGGCCCTCCCACACCGTGACCTGGTTGGCCGTCAGCACCGGCTTGCCGAGCGCGTTCTCGATGGTGTCGAGCAGGCCGACCGTGCGCATCGCCGTGTCGGGGATCAGCACGGCGTCGGCATCGGGATGGTCGCCGCTCATCGCGATCTCGACAACGCGTTCGTCGTCGAGGCGACCCACCTCGGCTGCCGTGTCGATATCGGCGCTCGACATCGACACCGCGTCGATGCCCTCGATGGCGAGGAACTGGACGAACATCTCGGCGACCTCGTCCGGGTAGCTGGCCGCGACGGCGACCCGGCGTAACCCGAGAGCTTGTGCGGCTCGCGCGAAGGCGAACGACGTGGAGGACGCAGGTGTGCCGCTGTCGCGGGTGAGCGCCGCCACCTGCTCGGTGGCGCCGTCGTGGCCGAAGACGAAGCTCCCACTCGTGCAGGCCCACACGACCGCATCGGGGTCGTACGCGGCGAGCGAGGCCGCTCCCTCGCGTAGCCGTTCGGGGCTGCCGAGGTCGCGCAGCTCGGGCACGGCGTGCAGGTCCGTTCCGTAGACGTGCGCCACGGTCAGCCGGGCCACGTCGCCGAGAAGCCGCTGTGCGAGCGGGTAGTCGTCCTCGGCGGCGTGGTCGGGGTAGATGAACCCGATGGTGGTCATGGGGTGCCTCCGGGTCGCCTGTGGTTATTCATGATCCAGCGGACGGGCCCGCCCATCCACCTCCTGCTCTCGCCGCGGCGTCCCTTCCTGGTGTGAATAACCCGGTAGGTGAGTACGACATCATAGTGCCAGTGGGCCCGTTCAGCTGTCGTTTCGTTCAGCCGCGCCCGAGCCACCGGGGGTCTCCACGGGGGCCGGTCCACTGGGTTCGATTCCCTGGGTTCGATCCACTGGGGCCGGTCCGATGGGCGCCGCCGGCCGCATGCGTGTGACCTGCCTGCTGTGCGTACCGGGCCGGAGGGATCGCCGACAATCCCCGCGCAGTTTACCTACTCCGTGGTAGCCCTGTCGGGCATTCCGTGATGCCAGCTGCCCGGGCCGACGATCGGTAGCCCCATCCGGTCCAGGCACGCCCACATGGTGAGTTGGTTCGCCGTGAGCACCGGCTTGCCCAGCATGTTCTCCAGCGGGTCGATCAGGTCGAACGTGGGCAGGTTGGTGCAGCTGACGAACACGGCTTCGGCGTCGGGGTGGTCGGCGGCGATGATGTGTTCGGCGATCGTGCGATAGCTCACCCGCCAGATGCCGCCGCCCAGCCCCAGGTGATCGCTGGAGACCGTCTCAACATCCAGCTCGGCGAGGAACTCGTGCAGCTTGGCCGTCAGGTCGGAGTCGTACGGCGTGAGCACGGATACCCGCCCGATACCGAGATGATGGAGCGCCTCGGCCAGCGCGCCGGAGGTCGTGACCGCGTCCGGAGCGCCGGCATCGCAGATCACCTTGCGTAGCTCGCGCTCGGCGTCGACACCCTTGACGAAGCTGCCCGAGGTGCACAGGTAGGCCACTACCTCAGGCTCGACGTGCAGCACATCCCTGGTGGCCGCTGCGACGTGCTGCACGTTGCTGACCAGGTCGGCCATCTCCATGCTCACCGGAACGGGCTCGTACGGCGTGCGCGCGAGGTGCAGCGAGACCTCCACGGGGATCCAGCGCCACAGCTCACGTTCCAGCGCCAGGTCGAACGGCGCGATGACGCCGATGCCGCGTTGCGCGAGCGGACCTTCGAACGGCAGGTCCAGCGAAGACAGGTCCAAGGTCGGCGCTCCCACATACGGCTGGCAGGGTTCGGACGGTACGCGGCACGGCGGTCGCCCCGACGTGTCGCGGCAGGGCGGTCGGGCCTTCCCCGATTATCGGTGGTGTCTGCTGTGTCGCTACCCGGTTCGGTCGTGTCCGGGCCGGCGTGCCAGCCCAGGCCGAGCACGATTGTTGACAATCATACGATCCGCTCTTACGGTGTCAACGCACTGTCGGCGGTCACCGGTCGCCGGTCGCGCGCACGCCACGTAGGGTCGGGTCCGAGCGGCCCGACTGACGGATGAGGACAGGATGGGGGCAGGGAAAGTGCACCGTCCCGACGTTGACGTGCCCCGTGACGGTTCCCCGGCGACGGCACCGTCCGGATCCGGGTACGGCGGCGACACCGGGCGACCCGTCGTCGCGGTGCTGTGCGGTGACCACCGTCCGAACGGGATGGCCAAGGTCGAGCAGGAAGCCGAGGTTCGCTACGCGAACGCGGACGGGCTCGCCGACGCCCTGCGTGGCGCCGACGCGCTGTTCGTATGGGACTTCCTGTCCACGGCGGTTCCGGACGCCTGGCACGCGGCCGACCGGCTGCGGTGGCTGCACATCGCCAGCGCGGGGGTGGACCCCGTGCTGTTCCCCGAGCTGCGCTCCAGCGATGTCGTGCTGACCAACTCGCGCGGCGTGTTCGACACCCCCATCGCGGAGTACGTCCTCGGCGTGATCCTCGCGTTCGCCAAGGACCTCATGCGCAGCTACGATCTGCAACGCGAGAAGCGCTGGCAGCACAGGGAGACCGAGCGTCTCGGCGGCAAGCGTGCTCTCGTCGTGGGGACGGGGCCGATCGGTCGTGCCATCGCCACCACGCTGCGCGCCGCCGGTATGGAAGTCAGCGGGGCCGGGCGCAGCTACCGCGCGAACGACGCGCATTTCGGCACGGTGTACCCCACCGACGAGCTGTCCGAGCACGTCGGGTCGGCGGACTACGTGATCGCGATCGCCCCGCTGACCGAGCAGACGAGCGGGATGTTCGACAGGCATGTCTTCCGGGCGATGAAGAACGGTGCCCGGTTCATCAACGTCGGCCGTGGCGAGCTCGCCGTGACCGGGGACCTGATCGAGGCCCTGGACACCGGGCAGCTCGGGGGTGCTGCGCTGGACGTGTTCGACAACGAGCCGCTGCCTGCCGACAGCCCGCTGTGGACGATGCCGCACGTGCTCGTCTCCCCGCACATGTCGGGCGATGTCGTCGGATGGCGCGACTCGCTGGTGGAGATCTTCGTTGATAACTTCACGCGGTGGGCCGCGGGCGAGCCGTTGCGCAACGTGGTCGACAAGGACCTCGGGTACGTCCCGACGGGGACCTCACGAGTGTGAGCGGCGAGGGAGCGCGAGCGGAGGGCTCGATCGGTTTCCGGGTGACAGGAGCGCACGAAGGAGTGACTAGATGACCCTGCTGTCGGCGAGCGAGCTCGTCACCGCGTACTCCACCGGTGAGCTTTCCCCTGTGGAGGCGACCAGGGCCGCCCTCGAGGCGATCGAACAGTACGACGGGACGTACAACTCCTACTGCCTCGTCGACGCGGAGAGCGCGCTCGACCAGGCCCGCGCGTCCGAGCAGCGCTGGCACGAGGGAAATCCCATCGGGACGCTGGACGGGGTGCCGTCCTCGATCAAGGACATGTTCCTCACCCAGGGATGGCCCACGCTGCGCGGATCGCGGTGCATCGACCCGCAGCAGCCGTGGGAGATCGACGGCCCGGCGACGGCACGTATGCGCGAGAACGGCCTGGTGCTGCTCGGCAAGACGACCACTCCGGAACTGGGCTGGAAAGGCACGACGGACAGCCCGCTGACCGGCATCACGCGCAACCCCTGGGACCCTGGCAAGACGGCAGGCGGGTCCAGCGGCGGATCGGCCGCCGCGATCGCCGCAGGCATGGGGGCGCTGTCGGTGGGCACCGATGCGGGCGGCTCGGTCCGCATCCCCGCCTCGTTCTGCGGCATCGTGGGGTTCAAGCCGACCTACGGGCGGATCCCGCTGTACCCGGCGAGCCCGTTCGGGATGCTCGCGCACGCCGGTCCGATGGCGCTCACCGTGGAGGACATCGCGCTGTTCCTGGATGTGCTGGCGCTGTCGGACTACCGCGACCCCACAGCGTTGCAGCCGCCGCTCGGCTCGTACCGGGAAGCGACCCGGCGCGATGTCCGTGGCATCCACGCCGCGTACTCGCCGACGCTCGGCTACGTCGACGTCGACCCGGAGATCGCGCGCGTGGTCGACGGTGTGGTCCGTGACCTCGGCGAGGCCGGGCTGCACCTGGACGAGGCCGACCCGGGGTTCGGTGACCCGCGGGAGATGTTCGACGTGCTGTGGAGCACCGGTGCCGCCAAGTGGCTGAGCAAGTTCCCAGAGGGCTCGGAGAACCGGATCGACCCGGGGCTGCGCGAGCAGTGGAAGCGCGGCCTGACCTACTCGGCGCTCGACTACCTCGGCGCGAACGAGGCCCGCGTCGAGCTCGGTATCCATATGGGCGAGTTCCATACCCGGCACGACGTGCTGATCACCCCGACGATGCCGATCCGCCCGTTCGAGGCGGGCCACGACGTCCCACCGGACGGCGACTACCGGCACTGGCCGGAGTGGACGCGGTTCACCTACCCGTTCAACATGACCCAGCAGCCCGCGATCAGCGTGCCGGTCGGGTTCACCTCGGACGGGATGCCGGTGGGCCTGCAGATCGTCGGCCCCCGGCACTCCGACGACCTCGTCCTGGGCGTCGCGCGGCTGGTACGGGAGGTCTGTCCCTGGTCGGGCGAGCGCCCGCCTGCGCCGTCCGGGAGCCGTGCCGGACGGTAGCCCGCTCTCGAGGCGCCGACGCGCCTGGATGGATGGAGCCGAAGGTGACATTCGGTTCCCTAGAGGAACCCGATGTCACCTTCGGCTCCCACCTCCGGTGGTGTTGCGGATGAAGCTCGCGACCTCGGTCAGGGCGGCCTTGCTTTCCGGAAGCATGTGGCCGAGGACCGGGAAGGCGTGCACCTGGCCCGGCCACAGCTGCAGGGTGCAGGGAACGCCTGCGTCGGTGAGCCGCTGGGCCATCAGCTCGGAGTCCAGGCGCAGCACCTCCGACTCGGCGGCGATGATCAGCGCGGGCGGCAGGCCGCTCGGGTCCTCGTCGACAGGGGAGATCGGGCGGCGGCGGCCGTTCCCGTTACCCGACCACAGCTCGGACAGCGCGGGTAGGTGCTTGGTCGGCACGTAGGTGTCCCTGTGTGCGTTCGCGTGGCGCATCCGCGCCGACGAGTCGACCTCGAAGAGGGCGGACAGGGTCACCACGCCTGCTGGCAGCGGCATCCCGGTGTCGCGGGCGCGCATGGCCGTGGCCATGGCCAGGTACCCACCAGCCGAGTCGCCTGCGAAGACGATGCGGTCCGGACCGATGCCCTCGTCGAGCAGGTGCCGGTAGGCGGTCAGGCAGTCGGTGACCGAGCCGGTGAGGTCCGTTGCCGGGTACTGCCTGTAGTCCACGGAGAACACGCCGAGCCCGGTCTTCTGCGACAGCCGTGCGGCACAGCGCCGGTGTGTGTTGAGCCCGCAGAAGAAGAAACCACCGCCGTGGAAGTACAGCACCGCACCGTCGTCGCGGGTGTCGCCGCTGCGTACCCACTCGGCGTCGAACTCCCCGAAGGAGTGCGGGACCGACCGCGCGTAACGCGGGCCGGGGGCGAGCCCGGCGAGCGAGTCGAGCTTCTGCGCGGCGGCGATGCTGCGCTCGTTCAGCGGCACCGTGCGCAGCACGGAGCGGCCGGCCGCCCACGCCGCCGCGTACAGCACCCGCGACCGGGGACTGACGTCGCGAGGTTCTCCCGTCATGTGCATGGCCATTCAGCTCACGCTCCGCAGCCGGGGCGCGCACCCGAGCCCGTCCCACCGGCGTCTCGACACGCCCTCCGGCATCCGCACAACGCTGTGCATACCGCGCATACCGCATCCTTCCGGCACGTCGCTCGGGGGGCCGCGTGCTCGGCCCCCGCTTAGCGAACAACGTTACACAAGTACCGGCAGTATCTCCAACGGGAGGATCAGCGGCGTTCCGCGACGACAGCGGCCTGCGCGGCTACCGCGTGGCGAACTCCAGCTCCGTCAGCGCCGTGTCCAGGTGCAGCAACATGCGCTGCAGGTGCGGAATACTCTGCCGGCAGCCGACAATGCCGAAGTCGACGGAGTCGACGCGGGTAGTGAGCGTGATGTTCAACGCCTGGCCGTCCATCAGCAGCGACGCGGGGTAGACCCCGTCCAGCTCGGCGCCGTTCCAGTAGGTGGTCGTGCGCGGGCCGGGGACGTTGGAGATCACGAGGTTGAACGGCGGGCGCGTGTAGTTCACCATGCCCGGCACGGGCGAGAGCCCCAGCGGCGCGACGTTCATCGCCGACAGCAGCATGACCTGCACGGGGCTGAGCCCCTCGAACAGCTTCTTGCCGTCGGCCATCGAGTTCTTGATCGTCTCCAGACGCCTGGCCGGGTCGGGCTCGTTGGTGGCGAGGTTGCACAGGATGGCGCCGATCGAGTTGCCACCCTCCTCGGCCGCAGCGGGAGTGCGCAGCGTGGCAGGCACCATGGCGGTCAGCGGCGCGTCCGGCAGTGCCCGCTGCTCGATGAGGTAGTCCCGCAGGGCCCCGGCGCACATCGCGAGTACCACGTCGTTGAGCGTGGTCCCGGCGGACTTCTTGATCTTGCGGAACGACTCCAGCGGCCACGACTGTGCCGCGAACCGCCGCGCGCCGCCGATGGGCACGTTGAGCATCGTCTTCGGGGCCTGCAGGGGCAGGGTGAGCCGTTGCTCCCGGAACGCCTGGTTGGCCGCCCGCAGCGCCGTCGGGGGGAACGCGGCGAACTCGCCGAGCGCGCGTCCGGCAGAGCGTGCGAAGGACAGCGGGTTGAGGCCCGCCGACTTGGGCCGTGCGGCACGCAGCTCCCAGGGTGCGGGGCAGTCCCGGGCGGTGGGGTCCTCGCTCAGCGTGTTCGTCATGTGCCGCAACGCGGAGATCCCGTCCAGCACCGCGTGGTGCACCTTGGTGTAGATGGCGAAACGCCCGTCGGAGAGCCCCTCGACGAAGTGCGTCTCCCAGAGCGGGCGGTGCCTGTCGAGCAGCGAGCCGTGCCAGCGGGAGGTCAGCTCGAGCAGCTCCCGGATCCTGCCGGGGTTGGGCAGCGCCGACCGTCGGACGTGGTAGTCCAGGTCGAGCTGGTTGTCCGTGCTCCACATCCACTGACCGAGGCTGTTCACGGGCGCGGCCGGGCGTTTCTTGAACAGCGGGCGCACCTCGGCCGAGTCGATCAGGTTCCGGTAGATGGTGTGCACGTAGTCCTCCCCGGCACCTTCCGGCTTCTTGAACAGCTGGAGCCCACCCACGTGCATCGGGTGCTCGCGCGATTCCATCAGCAGGAACATCGAGTCGGTTACGGGCATCATCTGCATGGCACTACCGCCTTCGGTCGCTGATCTCACGTGGACTGTGTGCGTAGCCGAGTGATCCAGGTAACACCGGGACAGTTTACGCACCCGTGTAGTTCAACGAACCGGGTTGACACGAGGAAACTGCGAGCCGCAACACATCGTCACCAAACATCCACGCACAGTTGTGACCCGTGTCGCCACCGTACGGCCGGGAACGCTCCGAACGTGCCGTACACTGGGCGTTGCGTTATGCGGCAGGGCGGGCGGCAGCCCCGGTTCGTAGGCAGCGGGACTGTCGGCAGCCGTACCGGTAGCGGTGCTGGCGACGTCGGATCGCACGCACCGGTAGGGGCGGATCGCACCGGGCCCGTATGGGATCGTGGTACGGGACGCCGCCCCGGTGACGCTGGCTCCGGGCTCGCAAGAGCCCTGGCCCGCTCCCGGCGAGCACACGATCAATGGTCGTCGAAGGAACCGTACTCGAGGAGGCTGTCTGGTGTCGGATGGTGCGGGCAACGAGGCTGCCCGGCGCAGGACGTTCGCCGTCATCAGCCATCCGGACGCCGGTAAGTCCACGCTGACCGAGGCCCTCGCGCTGCACGCGCGCGTGCTGACCTCGGCGGGGGCGGTGCACGGCAAGGGCGACCGGCGTGGCGTGACCTCGGACTGGCTGGAGATGGAACAGGCGCGCGGCATCTCGATCACGTCGGCCGCGCTGCAGTTCGCCTACGGCGACACGGTGATCAACCTGCTGGACACCCCGGGGCACGCGGACTTCTCCGAGGACACCTACCGGGTGCTGGCCGCGGTGGACTCCGCGGTCATGCTGCTGGACGCAGCCAAGGGGCTGGAGCCGCAGACCCTGAAGCTGTTCGACGTCTGCCGGCACCGGGGCATCCCGGTGATGACCTTCATCAACAAGTGGGACCGTCCCGGTCTCGATCCGCTGCAGCTGTGCGAGGAGCTGTCCGAGCGGATCAACCTGCCCGCGATGCCGCTGACCTGGCCGGTCGGCTTCGCCGGTAACTTCCACGGGGTGCAGGACCTGCGCACCGGCGAGATGGTGCGCTACGAGCGCACCGCGGGCGGCGCCACGGCAGCCCCCGAGGAGCACCTCTCCCCGGAGCAGGCCCGCGAGCGGTACGCGGACGACTGGGAGCAGGCCTGCGAGGAGTCCGAGCTGATGCTCGCCGAGCGCGGGGAGTTCTCCTACCAGCGCTTCCTGGACGGGACGGCGACGCCGGTGCTGTTCGGGGCCGCCATGCTCAACTTCGGCGTGCGCCACCTGCTCGACGCGCTGGTCGAGATGGCCCCGCCACCGACACCGAGGCTGGATGTCGACGAGCGCGCCCGCGAGCTGGATGCGCCATTCTCCGCGTTCGTGTTCAAGGTGCAGACCGGGATGGACCGCGCGCACCGCGACCAGGTCGCTTTCGCGCGTGTCTGCTCGGGCAGGTTCGAGCGCGGCATGAACGTGACCAACGCGCGGACCGGGCGGCCGTTCGCGACGAAGTACGTCCAGCAGGTGTTCGGGCAGCAACGGTCCACCGTCGATGAGGCCTACCCCGGTGATGTGATCGGCCTGGTCAACGCGACCGCGCTACGGGTGGGGGACACGCTGTACGAGGGCAAGCCCGCAGTGCGGTTCCCGGGTCTGCCGAGCTTCGCCCCTGCCCACTTCGCTGTGGCGCGCCCGAAGGACCTCGGAAGGGCCAAGCAGTTCCGCAAGGGAGTCGACCAGCTCGAGTCGGAAGGCGTCGTGCAGATCCTGCGGTCGGACCGGCGCGGGGACGCGACGCCGGTCTTCGCGGCCGTCGGGCCGATGCAGTTCGAGGTCGCCGCGCACCGCCTCGACGACGAGTTCGGTGTCTCCGTCGAGCTCGACCACCTGCCCTACCGCACGGTCCGCCGCCTCACCGACTCCACGCAGCGCCGCGTCATCGAATCGAGCAGGCGAGCCGAGGTGCTCACCCGGACCGACGGCACCGATCTCGCGCTGTTCAACGACGACGTCGCACTCGGCGCGCTGCAGCGGCAGCACCCGGAGCTGGCTGTCGAGCACCTGATCGCCAGCGGGGACGGGGCGTAACCGCTCCCGGTCACCGGATCCGGTAGGCGTCCAGGTCGAGTCGTTTCGTCCTGCGGTCGTACTCGCTGACCAACCCGGGCCAGTTGGTCGCGATCCGCCCGTTGGCATCGCGGTACCAGCTCTCGCACATGGCCCATGCGGAGCGTTCGAGCCGCCGCTGCATCTCCGCGTCGAACCGGTGAGCCGTGTCCTCCCGCACGTCGAGCGCGGAGGCCTCGCTGGTATCGAGGTAGGTGACCGCCTCGCGGATGTAGCGGGCCTGCCGCTCGAGCATGTAGATGATCGAGCCGGAGCCCAGGTTGGTGTTGGGGCCGTACATCAGGAACATGTTGGGGAAATGCGGGACGGCCATACCCAGGTACGCGTACGCCCCGTTCTGCCACACCTGGGACAGCTCGGCACCGCCCGAGCCGGTGATCTTCAGCGGGGCGAGGAAGTCCGTCGCGGTGAAGCCGGTTCCGTAGATCAGCACGTCCGCGGCGTGCTCGGTGCCGTCGGCCGTGCGCACCCCGTTCGGGGTGATTTCGGATACGCGCTCGGTCTCGACGGTGACGTTGGGCTCGGCCAGCGCCGGGTAGTAGTCGTTGGACAGCAACCCGCGCTTGCAGCCGACCGGGTAGTCCGGCGTGAGCTTGGCCAGCAGGTCGGGGTCTGGCACCTGCCTGCGCCGGTGCCAGCGCGCGAGGGCGCCGAACATCGAGGCGATGGGCTTGTTCCCGATGAGGCCGGTGGTGACGAGCTCGAAGAACGACCAGCACAGCAAGCGTTCGGCGGCCTGGAGGAACGGGAGGCGCCGGAAGAGCGTGTGATGCAGCGCGGTGTAGACCCGGTCCGGTTTGGGGATGATGTACGGCGCGGATCGCTGGAAGACCGTCAGGTGCCGTGCCTGCGGCTGTATCTGGGGCACGAACTGGATCGCGCTGGCTCCGGTGCCGATGACGGCGACCCGCTTACCGTCCAGCTCGCAGTCGTGGTCCCAGCGGGCCGAGTGGAACGCCGTTCCGCCGAAGGTGTCCTGCCCGGGAATGCTCGGCCATGCGGGCCGCGACAGCTGGCCCACCGCGGGCACGAGCACCGTCGCCTCGAAGACCTCGCCGGTACGCGTCTCGACGCGCCACAGGCCGCGCTCGTCGTCGTATGCCGCGCCGGTGGCCGCGGTGTTGAACCGGATACGGCGGTCGATCCCGTACTTGGACGCCACCCGGCGCATGTAGGCGTGGATGTCCTCGCGCAGCGAGAAGCGCATCGGCCACGTGGGGTTGGGTTCGAACGAGAACGAGTACAGCGGCGATGGCACGTCGCAGCCGCATCCCGGGTAGGTGTTCTCCCGCCAGACCCCGCCGATCGAGTCGGAGGCCTCGAGCAGCGTGAAGTCGTCCCTGCCTGCTCGCGCGAGCTCCAGTGCCGCCGCGAGCCCGCCGAAGCCGGCTCCGATGATCAGGACCGAGGCGCGTGTAGCGGGTTCCGTCGTGCTCATACCCGGTAACGGTAGCGGCCGTACCGGCGGAAACGAAGAGAACAGCGGTCAGGTACCAATATTTCCGGCCACGGCGATACCGGGGACGGGGTGCACTCGACGACCCTGGCCCCTCGGCCCGCTCGGCGCGAGCACCGGGTGGCGAGCTCGCCACGGCACCCGATAATGACGGCCATGGACGAGTTGCCGCGACCTGCGGTGCGGGAATGGACCTTCCCGCGAGGCGCTACGAGCGTGTTGCTGATGACCAGGTATGCCGAGGAGCGCGGTGTCGATGCGGCGACCGTCCTGCGCGGCACGGGCCTGTCCGCCCGCAGGGTGGCCGACCCGGGCGCCCAGCTCGAGGCGCGCCAGGAACTCGCGGTGATCCGCAACCTGGTCGCCTCGTTCGAGGACCGGCACGTGCTGGGCCTCGAGATCGGGCGCAGGTACCGGGCCAGCACCTTCGGTGTGTTCGGGTTCGCCTGCGTGTCCAGCCCGACCCTGCGGGACGCGATCGCCTTCGCGCTGCGCTACTTCGACCTGTCCTTCGCGTTCTGCATCCCCACGGTGGAGGTGGCCGACGAGGAGCTGGTGCTGTCGTTGCACGACGAACGCGTGCCACCGGACGTGCGTGAGGTCCTTGTCGATCGGGATCTCGCCGCTATCCACACGGTCATCGGTGACCTGCTGGGTACCGCGCTGCCACTTCGAGCGCTCGCCCTGCGTACGGAGGCCCCGGGTCACGCGGCGCGCTACCGCGAGGCCTTCGGGGTGACGCCGGGCTTCGGCGCCCCCGCCAACACCGCCACGTTCGACCGCGTCTACCTCGACCGGCCGCTTCCACAGGCCAACGAGCACACCATGGCGATCTGCCAGGCGCAGTGCCGTGAGCTGGTCACCCGTAAGCGCGCTCGATCCGGCACGGCGCAGGAGGTGCGCTCCCGGCTGGCCCGGCCCGGCGGGCTGGGTATGGGCATCGACGAGATCGCCCGCGAGCTGGGCATGAGCCAGCGCACGTTGCGGCGCAGGCTGGACGAGGAGGGCACCGGCTACCGGGCGCTGCTCGACGAGGTGCGGGAGGCGCTGGCGGAGGAGATGCTCGGCACCGGGGCACTGTCGGTGTCCGACGTGGCGATCAGGTTGGGCTACGCCGAATCCACCAGTTTCGTCTACGCGTTCAAACGATGGAAAGGTGTGACGCCCGCGGCATATCAACGGGAGTTCGGGCGGTAAATTCCGTTGCGGGCAAAGCAACCGTTGCGCCATTCGCGCATTACCGGTTGAGGCGATCAAGAATACTCATGAATCCAACGTCATGTTTCCGTTGTCGCAGCGGTGGGATACGCCACGATGTGTCACGACGGTCGCCCTCGTGCTCGCACTCGGTGAGATGACCCACCTCAGGCCTGCTGCATCTTGCGGGCGAATTTGAGACTCAAGTTACCCCGTTTTGCTACTCTGTGTATGCATCACTCCCCTGAATGGGTGACTTGGATGTCAAGCGGGCCCTCGGATGCAGGGGCGGGTGCTGCGGTGTGTCGAAGGCGCGGCGCGACCGCTCCTACCTCCGGAAACGCCTGTGAATCCGCCCCTTACGGGCGCGCGATCATGCGCTCCAATGTGGCGCAGGTCATATACGAAAGGTGAAATTTCGGGGTCATGCCATCGACGCATTGAAATCTGGGCCGAAGAGCCCTATGTTGCTATGAGGAAGGCCTGAGGGCGATCAACGACGATCCCGCCCCTGGTGGCTCGGCGATTGTGGAATGCGCCCGAGCTGAGCAGAGTCGTCGCCGGTGAAGTGGCTGAACCGCGGCTCAACGCGCCGCCCGTATACGTGGGCGTAGCGCGACCGCATACGGTTTGGGCGACCTCTGGAACGGCGGATCTTGGTATCGGACGCATCGCGGGAAGGAGTGCAATGAGCGATTCTAGGTCGGTGCGTAGTGACGACAGGACAGGTGATCAGGACGGTTCCCGCGGCGCGGTAATCGAGAAGTCCATCGAAGCGCATCCGGCGCAATCGTTCGGCGACGATCCCCTGGAAGTTCGGGAATCGGATCACTACACGGATGAGTACACCGATGGGTTCGTCGACAAGTGGGACGAGCTCATCGATTGGAAGAAGCGTTACGAGAGTGAAGGCAGCTTCTTCGTTGATCTGTTGAAGTCTCATGGTGTGGAGTCGGTCCTCGACGTGGCCACCGGAACGGGGTTCCATTCGGTGCGTCTTATCGAGGCGGGGTTCGACACGGTCAGCGTCGACGGCAGTGCGGAGATGCTGTCCAAGGCCTTCGAGAACGGTCAGTCCTACGGAGGGCACATCCTGCGGGTCGTGCACGCCGACTGGCGGTGGCTCACCCAGGACGTGCAGGGTCAGTTCGACGCGGTGATCTGCCTGGGTAACTCGTTCACCCACCTGTTCTCCGAGCGTGACCGCCGCAAGGCGCTCGCCGAGTTCTACTCGGTGCTCAAGCCCAACGGCATCTTGATCGTTGATCACCGCAATTATGACTCGATTCTGGACAACGGATTCTCCAGTAAGCACACATATTATTATTGTGGTGAGTCCGTGTCGGCCGAGCCGGAATACGTGGACGAGGGATTGGCCCGATTCCGTTACCGGTTCCCCGACAAGAGCCAGTATCACCTGAATATGTACCCCCTCCGCCAAGATTACGTGCGGAGGCTTTTGCGTGAGGTCGGCTTCCAGCAGGTCGACACTTACGGGGACTTTCAGGAGAATTTCGCGGACGATGAGCCGGACTTTCTCGTGCATATCGCCGAAAAGGCGTACACGAAGGAAGACGAGCGTGCCAGCAAGTATTCCTCGGCAGTGCACACGGCTCGGGACTACTACAACTCGGAAGACGCGGACAACTTCTACTACGCCATCTGGGGCGGGGAGGACATCCACGTCGGGCTGTACGAGCCGGACGAGACGGACATCAAGGAGCCCAGCCGCCGCACGGTCGAGCGGATGGCAAGCAAGGTCACCATCACCAGCAAGACGCGGGTGCTCGACGCGGGCGCCGGCTACGGCGGTGCGGCGCGCTACCTGGCCAAGACCTACGGCTGCCATGTCACCTGCCTGAACCTCAGTGAGGTGGAGAACGAGCGCAACCGGAAGGCCAACGAGGAGCAGGGCCTGTCGCACCTGATCGAGGTGACGGACGGTTCGTTCGAGGACATGCCGTACCAGGACAACAGCTTCGACGTGGTCTGGTCGCAGGACTCGTTCCTGCACAGTGGTGACCGCGTGCGCTCGTTGCAGGAGGTCGACCGGGTTCTCAAGCCGGGAGGCGAGTTCATCTTCACCGACCCGATGGCCAAGGACGGAGCGACCAAGGACGTTCTGCGGCCGATTCTCGACCGCCTCCACCTGGAGAGTTTGGGTTCCCCCGGGCGTTACGAGCGGGAGCTCAAGCGACTCGGTATGAGGGAGGTGACGTTCGAGGATCACAGTTCCCAGCTGCCCGCGCACTACGGTCGCGTGCTGAGCCAGCTCGAGAAGCGCGAGTCGGATATCGCCGGGCAGGTCAGCCAGGCCTACATCGACCGGATGAAGCAGGGTCTGCGTCACTGGGTCGAGGGTGGCAACTCGGGGAACCTGGCTTGGGGGATCTTCGTGGCGCGCTCCTGAGCGCGCGCGGTCACATCCCCATGGTGTCATCGGCCACGCACCGGGAAGGTCGTTCGCTGGCGGCGGGAAGCGTCGCAGGCGCCTCGCGAGAGCGGGTGCCGGCAGTGGACGGCGCGACCACCGAGACAGACACCGAGGGTGGTTCGCCTGCGGGATCGACGCGTCGACCCCGCAGGCGGGCCCCTGGCTCATGAGGAAGATGCGCGGAGGCAGTCGTTGGCCCGTTGCGGTGAACGGCTCCCGCGCGACGAAGACACACCGAGGTGAGGACGAGAAGTTGAGTGCAACCAACCGCAGGCTGTTCACCAGCGAGTCGGTAACTGAAGGTCACCCTGACAAGATGGCTGACGGGATCAGCGACAGCATCCTGGACGCCTTCCTCGAGCAGGACCCGAACAGCCGGGTCGCTGTCGAGACGATGATCACCACCGGCCAGGTGCACCTTGCGGGTGAGGTCACGACGCAGGCGCAGGTGGAGCTTCCGGAGGTCGTCCGGAACAAGATCCTGGACGTGGGTTACGACACGTCGGACAAGGGCTTCGACGCCACGACCTGTGCCATCAACGTGTCGCTGGACGCCCAGTCCCCCGACATCGCCCAGGGTGTCGACGAGGCCCACGAGAAGCGTGTGGGCGGTAAGGACGACGACATCGACAGCCAGGGTGCCGGTGACCAGGGCCTGATGTTCGGCTACGCCAGCACCGACACCCCTGAGCTGATGCCGCTGCCGATCGCGCTGGCGCACCGCCTGTCCCGGCGGCTGACCAAGGTCCGTAAGGAAGGTGTGCTGCCGTACCTGCGCGCCGACGGCAAGACCCAGGTCACCATCGAGTACGACGGTGAGAAGCCGGTGCGGCTGGACACGGTGGTCATCTCCACCCAGCACGCCGACGGCATCGACCTGGACAAGACCCTGGCGCCGGACCTGACCGAGCACGTCATCAAGGCCGAGGCCGACAACCTGGGTCTGGACGTCAACGAGCCGAACATCCTGATCAACCCGACCGGCCGCTTCGTGGTCGGCGGTCCGATGGGTGACTGCGGTCTGACCGGCCGGAAGATCATCGTCGACACCTACGGCGGCATGGCCCGTCACGGTGGTGGCGCCTTCTCCGGCAAGGACCCGTCAAAGGTGGACCGTTCCGCGACCTACGCGATGCGCTGGGTGGCCAAGAACGTGGTCGCCGCCGGTCTTGCGGAGCGCGCCGAGATCCAGGTGGCGTACGCTATCGGTAAGGCCGCTCCCGTTGGCCTGTTCGTGGAGACCTTCGGCACGGAGAAGGTGGACCCCGCCAAGATCCAGAAGGCCATCACGGAGGTCTTCGACCTGCGGCCCGCGGCCATCGTCAAGGAGCTCGACCTGCTGCGTCCCATCTACGGGCCGACCGCGGCGTACGGCCACTTCGGCCGTAACGACGTGGACCTGCCCTGGGAGCGCACCGACCGCGCTGCGGCGCTGAAGGACATCGCGAACTCCTGATCTTCGGTCGGCGGGGCCCTTGACATGTGATCAAGGGCCCCGCCGGTCCGCGGTAGGGAGACTGCGGGTGCCGGCGGCACCCGCGATCGATTCGCCTGACTTCACAAGCGAGGAGAGTTGTTCACGATCCAGCTGGCGCCGGCCACCCGCGGGTGGGGGCGGCTGCTGGACCGGCGGGCCCCGGAGGCGAACCCGCAACGCCGGTTGTCCCCCGGCGTCGTGAACGACCCGACTCGTGAACACGACACGACTCGACTCGTGAACAAGACACAAGGTGGTATAAGCGATGCGCATTGCCGTCACCGGCTCAATCGCGACCGACCATTTGATGGCGTTCCCCGGTAAGTTCGCCGACCAGTTCGTCGCCGACCAGCTCGCCAACGTTTCCCTGTCGTTCCTGGTGGACGAACTCGAGATCCGCAAGGGCGGGGTCGCGGCCAACATCGCCTTCGGGCTCGGCGCCCTGGGGATGTCCCCGGTACTCGTCGGCGCGGTCGGTGCCGACTTCGAGGAGTACCGCGCGTGGCTGGAGCGGCACGGGGTGGACACCAAGTCGGTGTACGTCTCGCCGAACAAGCACACCGCGCGGTTCCTGTGCACGACTGACGAGACCCAGAACCAGATCGCATCGTTCTATGCTGGGGCGATGGGTGAGGCGAGCAACATCGAGCTGGCCCCGATCGCGGAGCGTTCCGGCGGGCTGGACCTGGTCATCGTCGCGCCCAACGACCCGGACGCCATGGTCAAGCACACCGAGGAGTGCCGCGCCAACGGTTACGCGTTCGCAGCGGACCCCTCGCAGCAGCTGGCCAGGATGGACGGCGACGCGGTCCGCAAGCTGGTGGACGGTGCCTCGTACCTGTTCACCAACGAGTACGAGACGGCGCTGCTCAAGCAGAGCACCGGCTGGTCGCACGACGAGGTCCTGGACCGGGTCGGCTCCTGGGTCATGACGCACGGTGCGGACGGCATCGTCATCGAGAGCCGCCAGCACGACCCGGTGAAGGTCGCGGCGGTGCCGGACGTCAAGGAAGTCGAACCGACCGGCGTCGGTGACGCGTTCCGCTCCGGGTTCCTGTGGGGGCTGAGCGTGAAGCTGCCGATGGAACGCGCCGCCCAGGCCGGCAGCACGCTGGCGTCGTTCGTGCTGGAAACGGTCGGCACGCAAGAGTACGCCCTGGACCGGTCCACCTTCTCGGACCGCGTCGCGCGGGCCTACGGCGGCGACGCGGCCGCAGAGATCGAGTCGAAGCTCCGTGTCTGAGCCCGGTAAGCGCGACGAGGTAAACCTCGTCACCTCACGCACACTGTTTACAGGAGGTAGGTAGTCCAGTGGATAGCTCGTTCCTGACCGAACTCGAGCGCCGTGTGCTCGTCGCAGACGGCGGAATGGGGACGGCACTCCAAGCTCACGACCTGTCGCTGGACGACTTCGATCAACTCGAAGGTTGCAACGAGGTCCTGAACGATACGCGTCCGGACGTCGTTCGCGCGGTCCACCGCGGCTTCCTCGAGGCGGGTTCGGACGCGATCGAGTCGAACACCTTCGGTACGAACCTGGCCAACTTCGCCGAGTACGACATCACCGACCGGATCCGCGAGCTCGCCCAGAAGGGCGCGGCCCTGGCGCGGGAGTGCGCGGACGAGTACTCCACCCCGGACAAGCCGCGTTTCGTGCTCGGTTCCATGGGACCGGGCACGAAGCTGCCCACTCTGGGACACGCACCGTATGCCGACCTGCGGGACGCCTACGAGGAGAGCGTACTCGGGCTCATCGACGGCGGCATCGACGTCGTACTCGTGGAGACCTCGCAGGACCTGCTGCAGACGAAGGCCGCGATCGTCGCCGCCAAGCGGGCCATGGAGCAGGCAGGCGTAAAGCTGCCGATCATCGCGCAGGTGACGGTGGAGCAGACCGGCACGATGCTGGTCGGTTCCGAGATCGGGGCCGCGCTTGTCGCGCTCGAACCGCTCGGCATCGACATGATCGGCATGAACTGCGCCACCGGCCCCGCCGAGATGAGCGAGCACATGCGGGTGCTCGCCGACCACGCGACCGTGCCGATCTCGGTGATGCCGAACGCGGGGCTGCCCGAGCTCGGACCGAACGGTGCCGTTTACCCGCTCCTGCCTGACGAGCTCGCCGAGGCCCTTGCCGGCTTCGTCACCGAGTTCGGCGCGCGCCTTGTCGGTGGCTGCTGCGGCACCACGGGCGAACACGTCACCGCGGTGTCGAACGCGGTGTCCGCACTGCCGGTTCCCCGGCGCACTCCGGAGATCGTTCCTTCGGTGTCGTCGGTCTACCAGGCGATCCCGTTCGATCAGGAAGCCTCGATCCTCAACGTGGGTGAGCGCACCAACGCCAACGGTTCGAAGGCCTTCCGGGAGGCGATGCTGGAGGAGCGCTACTCCGACTGCGTGGAGATCGCCAAGGGGCAGACCCGTGAGGGTGCGCATATGCTCGATCTCTGCGTCGACTACGTCGGCCGGGACGGTACCCACGACATGCGGGAGCTGGCCTCGCGGCTTGCCACGGGATCCACCCTGCCTGTCATGGTCGACTCCACCGAGCCCGACGTGATCGAGGTCGGGCTGGAGCACTTCGGCGGCCGGTGTGCGGTGAACTCGGTGAACTACGAGGACGGCACCGAGCCCGGCGGGCGTTACGACCGGGTCATGCGGATGATCCGTGAGCACGGTGCCACGGTGGTGTTCACCTGCATCGACGAGGACGGGCAGGCGCGTACGGCTGACTGGAAGCTTCGGGTCGCCGAGCGGGCCATCGAGGACGCGACCACCAACTGGGGTCTCGACAAGTCCGCGGTCATCATCGACCTCCTGGTCTTCCCGATCACGACGGGGCAGGAAGAGGTCCGCAAGGACGGGATCGAGACGATCGAGGCGATCCGGCAGCTGTCCCAGCGCCACCCGGACGTGCAGACCACGCTCGGGCTCTCGAACGTCTCGTTCGGCCTCAACCCCGCTGCGCGGCAGGTCCTGAACTCGGTGTTCCTCAACGAGTGCCGTGAGGCAGGGCTGAAGTCCGCGATCGTGAACTCGTCGAAGATCCTGCCGATGAACAAGATCGACGACGAGGCCAAGCAGGTCGCGCTCGATCTCGTCTATGACCGGCGCAGCGAGGATTACGACCCACTGCAGAAGCTGATGGGTCTGTTCGAGGGCAAGACGGCATCGTCGACGAGCGAATCGCGTGCCGAGGAGCTGGCCAAGCTGCCGCTGTTCGAGCGTTTGGAAAAGCGCATCGTCGACGGTGAGGTCAATGGGCTCGAGGACGACCTCATGGCGGCGATGGAGGAGAAGAAGCCGCTCGAGATCGTCAACCAGAACCTGCTGGCCGGGATGAAGGTCGTCGGTGACCTGTTCGGTTCCGGGCAGATGCAGCTGCCGTTCGTGCTCCAGTCGGCCGAGGTGATGAAGACCGCCGTTGCCCATCTGGAGCCGTACATGGAGAAGGACGACTCCGGTGGCAAGGGCAAGCTGCTGCTGGCCACGGTCAAGGGCGATGTGCACGACATCGGGAAGAATCTCGTCGACATCATCGTCTCGAACAACGGCTACGACGTGGTCAACATCGGCATCAAGCAGCCGATCAACACCATCCTGGAAGAGGCGGAGAAGCACGAGGTCGACGCCATCGGACTGTCCGGGCTGCTGGTGAAGTCCACTGTGATCATGAAGGACGACCTGCAGGAGATGAACGCCAGGGGGGTCGCGGAGAAGTATCCGGTGATGCTCGGTGGGGCCGCGTTGACCCGCACCTATGTGGAGAACGACCTCGACGAGGTCTACCAGGGCGAGGTCCACTACGCCAAGGATGCCTTCGAGGGTCTGCGGCTGATGGATACCGTCATGGCCCGCAAGAAGGGTGAAGTTCTCGAGACCGACGAGCAGGAGCAGGCCAAGCGCGAGGAGCGCAAGGCCCGCAGGGAGCGGTCCCTGCGTATCGCCGAGAAGCGCAAGGCCGAGGCCGGTGAGGTACCGGACCTGTACGACACCACCAGGTCGGATGTCGCCGCGGACCTTCCGGTGCCGACCGCGCCGTTCTGGGGCTCCAAGCTCATCAAGGGCGTGCCGGTCGCGGATTACGCCAAGATGCTCGACGAGCGCGCGACGTTCTTCGGGCAGTGGGGCCTGCGCGGCACCAAGGGCAAGGAAGGTCCGTCTTACGAGGAGCTCGTGGAGTCCGAGGGGCGTCCCCGGCTGCGGTCGTGGATGGACGAACTCACCACGAAGGGCATCCTCGCCCACGCGGCTGTGGTGTACGGCTACTTCCCGTGCGTCTCCGAGGGCAACGACCTGATCGTGCTGGAGGAGGCGAAGCCGGATGCCGCCGAGCGGTGCCGTTTCACCTTCCCTCGGCAGCAGAAGGACCGCAGGCTGTGCCTTGCGGACTTCTACCGCGGCCGGGAGGTCGCGCAGGAGCGTGGCGCGGTGGACGTGCTGCCGTTCCAACTGGTCACCATGGGTGAACCGATCGCCGACTACGCCAACGAGTTGTTCGAGAAGAACGCCTACCGTGACTACCTCGAGGTGCACGGGCTGAGTGTTCAGCTGACCGAGGCGCTGGCCGAGTACTGGCACCGCCGCATTCGCGAGGAGCTGCAGTGGGAGTCCGGCAAGGCCGTCGCGGCCGAGGACCCGGAGGACATCCAGGAGTTCTTCAAGCTCGGGTACCGCGGTGCCCGCTTCTCGCTCGGCTACGGCGCGTGCCCTGATTTGGAGGATCGCAAGAAGATAGTCGATTTGCTTGAACCGGAACGTATCGGCGTGAAGCTCTCGGAGGAGTTCCAGCTCCATCCCGAGCAGTCGACGGACGCCATCGTTGCCCATCACCTCGAAGCGAAGTACTTCAACACCTGATTTCGCGTTACACGACAAGGGGAAGTAGAGAATATGACCTTGGAAACGACGGACAAGCTGCAGACGCGCAACGGCATCGACTTCGCTGTTGCCGATCTCGAGCTGGCCGAGTACGGCCGCAAGGAGATCCGTCTGGCCGAGCACGAGATGCCGGGGCTGATGGCGCTGCGGCGGGAGTACGCGGACGTCAAGCCGCTCAAGGGCGCGCGGATCGCCGGCTCGCTGCACATGACCACGCAGACGGCCGTGCTGATCGAGACCCTTACCGACCTCGGTGCCGAGGTGCGCTGGGCGTCCTGCAACATCTTCTCCACGCAGGACCACGCCGCGGCCGCCGCGGTGGTGGGTCCGTACGGGACGCCGGAGAAGCCGCAGGGTGTGCCGATCTTCGCCTGGAAGGGCGAGTCGCTGGAAGAGTACTGGTGGTGCACCGAGCAGATCCTGACCTGGCCGAACGAGCCGGCCAACATGATTCTCGACGACGGTGGCGACGCCACGCTGCTGGTGCACAAGGGCACCGAGTTCGAGAAGGCCGGCGTTGTTCCCCCGGGCGAGGAGGACGACCCGGACGAGTACAAGGTCGTGCTGGGCAGGCTGCGTGCCTCGCTGGCCGCCGACGCCAGCAAGTGGACCAAGATCGGTGAGTCCATCCTCGGTGTGACCGAGGAGACCACGACCGGCGTGAACCGCCTGTACCAGCTGGCCGCGCAGGGCGAGCTGCTGTTCCCGGCGATCAACGTCAACGACTCGGTCACCAAGTCCAAGTTCGACAACAAGTACGGCATCCGCCACTCGCTGATCGACGGCATCAACCGCGCCACCGACGTGATGATGGGCGGCAAGGTGGCCGTGGTCTGCGGTTACGGTGACGTGGGCAAGGGCTCGGCTGACTCGCTGGTCGGCCAGGGCGCCCGGGTCATCGTCACCGAGATCGACCCGATCAACGCGCTGCAGGCCCAGATGGACGGCTACGAGGTGGCCGTGCTGGACAACGTGATCGAGAAGGCCGACGTCGTGATCACCACGACCGGTAACAAGGACGTCGTCACCTTCGAGCACATGAAGCGCATGAAGCACCAGGCGATCGTGGGCAACGTCGGTCACTTCGACAACGAGATCGAGATGATCGCGCTCGAGCGCAGCAAGGAAGTCAAGCACGTCAACATCAAGCCGCAGGTTGACGAGTTCATCTTCCCCGACGGCCACTCCATCCTGGTGCTGAGTGAGGGCAGGCTGCTCAACCTCGGTAACGCCACCGGCCACCCGTCGTTCGTGATGTCGAACAGCTTCTCCAACCAGGTGATCGCGCAGATCGAGCTGTACGGCAAGAACGAGGAGTACGACAACGAGGTCTACATGCTGCCGAAGGCGCTCGACGAGAAGGTCGCCAAGGTGCACGTCGAGGCACTCGGCGGTGAACTCACCAAGCTGACCAAGGACCAGGCCGAGTACATCGGCGTGGATGTCGAGGGCCCGTACAAGCCCGAGCACTACCGCTACTGATCACCTCTCGCAACGAGCCGAAGGGCCCCGTGCGTACCGCACAGGTATGCACGGGGCCCTTCGGCTCGCATCAGCTGCCTGCTCGTCGCATGTCGCGCCACCGGTGGTCACGGTCGGGTCGGTAGGTTCATGGTTCCGGATTGTCACTTCAATTCAAGGGAATGCTGACATGGGAGCTTTGTTCGACTTCAGCTTCAGCAGGTTCGTCGCGCCGGCGATCGCGAAGATCGTGTACATCCTGGCGATGATCGCGATCGCCCTCGGCTACATCGGAGCCGTGATCGGCGCGTTCACCGCCGACGTGGTCTTCGGCCTGCTGATGCTCGTGATCCTGGGGCCGCTCGGTGCGCTGCTGTACCTGGTCCTGATCCGTATCGCCATCGAGTCGCTGCTGGCGACGATCTACACAGCGCAGAACACCGGCGAGCTGGTGCGCATGCAGTCCGGGCCGCAGGGGCCCCCGCCCGGCTACGGTCCGCCGCCCGGTTACGGCCCGCCGCCCGGTCAGGGACCCCCACCCGGCGGGCCGCCGCCGCAGGGGCCGCCACCCGGACAGCAGGGGCCGGGCCAGCAGGGACCGCCCCCATCGCAAGGTCCACCCGGCTCGTACTGAGCGCGGCCACGGTGGTGGCGTGCCCCGGTCGGCCGGGGCACGCCACCCCGGCCGCCGGACCCGGGTTTCGATGCGTGTCAGCGGTCCTCGCGCCAGCAGCGCATGCACCGGTCGCCGGACACGTCGGGTCGGCTGACCGGGCGGCCACAGTGACACGAGGGGACCGGTCCCCACTCGACGACGACTTCCCGCTTCTCCGGCTCGGGCCGCGGCGGGGGAGGACCGCCCCGGTGGTGGCATCCGGCGCACACGGTCCGTTCCCCGGGGCGCAGGTAGATCTCCTGGTCACATCCTGGAGTGGAGCAGATCGGGTGGGTCGTGGTCACGGCGTCTCCTGGCACGTCGCGGTCGCCCCTTACGGCGCCCGTCGCGACTCCGCGCGGTGAGGTCGGCGGGGCCGCGCACAGTGCGCCGCCCCGATTGTCCTACCTGCCTCCGGCGCCGGTGATCCGGTCCTTGAGCTGACGGGTGTGCCGCCTGCTGACCGGTAGTATCTGCTCGCCGTCGCCGATGACGACCTGGTAGCCGCCCTGACCCATGCGCAGTTCCGTGATCTGCCGTAGGGCGACCAGGTATGACCGGTGGATCCGGACGAACCCTGAACCGGCCCACTGCTCTTCGAGCTGCGACAACGGAGTTCTCGCCAGGTGCGACCCGTCGTTGGTGTACAGCCGGACGTAGTCGCCGTGCGCCTCGACCCACCGGACGTCCGTTCTGCGGACGAGCTTGGTGACGCCGCCCAGCTCAACGGCAATGACCTCGGTGTCGTCCTGCTCGGGCTGCTGGGGTGTGGCGTCGGAGTTGTAGCGCGTGGCGTACAGACCGACGACCCGCTCGACCGCCTGGTCGAGACGGTCCTGCTGGTACGGCTTGAGTACGTAGTCGACGGCTCCGAGCTCGAAGGCGTGTACGGCCTCGTCGCTGTATCCGGTGACGAAGACCAGCAGCGGGGCCGGGTCCAGCGCGGTGAACACCCGCGCCATCTCCATACCGGACAGTCCCGGCATCTGCAGGTCGGCGAAGACGACGTCGATCGGCGGCAGCCCCGCCTCCCGCCTGCGCCGCACGTCCTCGTCATCGGTGGAGATGACCCGCAACGCTTCTGAAGCGTCCACAGCGGTCCGCACCTTGGCGATATGCGGGTTGTTGTTCAGGCAGCGCACGAGGATCTCCATGCCTGGCCGCTCATCGTCGACGGCGAGAGCGACGAGTTTCCTCGTGTCGTCTTCAGTACTCACAGTGACAGGTATCATAGCCCACTCGCCGAGTGGCCCGGAAGTGGTACCCGGCCGGTGCGTGGTCGGGGGTGGCACGCACCGGCCGGGAGCCTCGGTCCGTACGGGTCTCGTCAGTGGTGACGATCGCGACGTTGTCGGTGACCACGGTTACTCCGATTCCGCTGTGCAGCTCGGGCAGCGTGGGTGGCGGGCGATGCGGCTGCAGGGGTCGTGGCCGTAGATGGGCAGGCACCAGGCGCCGCAGACGGCCTGGTAGCCGCGGGGGAAGGCGTGGCCGGGCACGATCGGCTGCAGCGGGCTGCCGGGGCTGATGTAGTGGGCGGGCAGGGTGTGGCTGCCGGTGGGGATCTCGGGCATCCACCCGTGCGTGGGCAGCCGGGAGGCCGCTGTCATAGCCCGCCCCGGTCGAGCTCGTACCCGTCCCGGGTGGCGACCGTGCGCGGGCGCGTGTCGTGCGGGTCGTGCTGCCACCGGCGCGACAACAACCAGCGGCCGATGCGCTCCCACGGAGCGAGCGCGAGCAACGGTAGCGCGAAAATCAGCGATAGCCAGAGCCAGAACATGGTCGTCTCCCCAGGAATGGCGGTTGCAGTGTATAAAGTGGTTGCGCAACCAGAGTGACCGTTTGCGTAACCAATGCGCAATCCTTCGATCGGGGGACGTGCCTATCGTGAACTGTGAACTAATGTGTGGTTCGTGCGTGCAACCACCGGATCGCCCCGTGCCCGAGCACTATCCGCAGCACTTCGAGACGCCCGCGTATCTCGGGATGTCGGACTACGGGAACTGGCTCGCAGGGTCGGTATCTCCCACACCCTCGTATCCCAATGGGAGCAGGGACATCGCCTGCCAAAGACCGAGGATGTCGCGGCCGTACTGACCGGACTCGGCGTCAACGCCGAGGAGCGAGAGCGGATCGTCGAACTCGCCCGCCACGCCGGCGACTCGGACTGGCTGACTGTCGGACATCTGGGCGCCTCACAGCGCTTGGCCGGGGTGATGGAGTGCGAGCGCACCGCCGTGCGCATTACCGAGTGGCTGCCATGGATGATCCCTGGCCTGTTGCAGACCTCCGACTACGCGCGCGAGATCATCGGTCCCGACGAGAGTCGCCTCACGTTACGGCTTGCGCGTCGCGATGTGCTGACCCGTCGTGAACCTGTGGAGTTCCATGCGGTGATCGGCGAGCCGGGCTTGCGCGAGACGGTTGGCAGCCCGGGAGTTATGGCGCACCAGTTGAAGACATTGCAAGACTCGCCGAGCAACGTCACTGTGCAGGTTGTCCCCATTGGCCGCGGGTGGCACCCGGGCATCGTGGGACCGTTTATCCTCTACGAGTTCCCGGATTCCCCACCGATTGTGCACATTGAGCCGTACCGGTCGAGCGCGTTCGTCTACAACGAGCGTGACGTGTCGGATTACCAATCTGCGGCGGATATGCTCCGCAAGGAAGTGGCGATGAGCCCTGACGACTCGGCCCGGCTCATCGCGGACGTCATCACAGAGTGGGAGACGACAGAGTGAGTATACACCGGACACCGGACACCTGGCGCAAGTCGAGCTTCAGTGCGCAGGAGACCGCCTGCGTCGAGCTGGCCCTTGACCCTGCTCGCGCGCGGGTGCGTGACACCAAGGACCGCGATGGCGGTGTTCTTGAGGTGCCGTTCACCGCGTGGCAGGCATTCACCACGCAGCTTCGCGAGCAGTAGACCACTTCGGTCGGCGCCCCTGGTTTCTCCGTGGAACCGGGGGCGCTGTTGTGTGGTATCCGCGCAGGATGCCGCGACTCGCGTGCCCGGCCTGCGCTACTGGCGCCCGGCCGTATGCCAGCCGCGAATCCACCCGCGTGTGCCGCCGTAGTCGATGCGGTACCAGCCGTTCCTGCTCGCGGTGACGGTGACCTCGGTGCGAATGTCGAGCGAGCCCAGCCGCACATCCGTGTCGGGGCGGCTCTCGTCGTCGACGATGTCGCCGTAGGCGCGGACCCCGTCGAGGCGGGTGCGTGCCCGGAACGAAGAGGTCGGATAGCTGACGCCGGTGCTGACCCAGCCGTACTTCACTACCTGGGGGGTGTCCAGGCCCGGGCAGCCGCCCGTCTCGCGCGCGCGGTCGGCGGTCAGGCCGCTGCGGTTCGTCTCCGAGGTGCAATGCCACTGTACGCGGTTCCACTTCCCGGAAGCGTTGGTACCGAAGCTGGTCAGCAGCCTGCCGCCCGGCACGACACCGATGACTGGCCCGCCGGGCGAGCGCCGCACGTTGACCGTGGAGTAGTGCGGCGTGGTCTGCACTCCGGTCGCATCCGACCCCGCGGGCCGGGTACCGGAGTGGGCGACCCAGCCGGTGCGTCCCTCGTGCCGTACCAGGTACTGCCCCCGGTCGTTCTCCGAGACGGTGACCACCGCGCCTTCCGGGATCGTGCCCACGTAGCCGGAGCCGCTGCGCCGCGTCGTCTCGTACATGCCGAGGCCGCCGCTCTCGGTGACCCGCACGTCGAAGTCGCGTGCGGGCTCCAGCGGTATCGGTGTGAGCCCGCGGTAGATGCCGGGGATGTGCTCCCCGCCGGTAGCCCAGCTCCCCATGGTCAGGCCGGGGATGCTCAGCAGTTCACGCTCGCCCGTGGCCTTGTCGATCCGCGTGATGCTGAAGTGCACGTGCGGGCCACTCATGTTGGCGTTGCCGGTGCGGCTGACATAGCCGAGTACGGTCCCGCCGCCGACGGTCGCGGAGACGATGTCGCCCTTGCTGACGCGCGGTTCCTCGAGGAAGTGCGCGTAGAACGTCTGGTAGCTGTACTGGCCGACCCCGGTGTGTTCGATCCCCACGTGCCAGCCGCTGACCTCGCTCCACCCGGCCGAGATGACGCGCCCGGAACGTGCCGGGTGCACCGGGGTGTGGTGCGGTGCCGCGATGTCCGCAGTCCCCGAGTGGTGCGTACCGCCCACGTAGGTGTCGTTGGCGGCCACCCAACCCGAGGTCGGCCAGACGAACGCGTGGTTGTCGCCATCGGGTACGGGTGTGTGGTTGGGCGGAAGCCGCTCACCGGTCGCATCCGACGAGGCCTGACCGGTGGGCAGCGGCGTGGCCGTGGTGGCGATGATGGCGAGCAGGACGATGACAGCCGCGCCCAAGCTCCATCGGGTACCAGTCGACGTTGCCGTCACGCGTACTCCATGGTCGCGGGTCCGCGAGCGTGCTTCGGTGGCTCGCCCTGCCGCCGGAGATTCTCCGGGACCCACGGCAACCGAGCAATGGATGGAGGGAGAACTCGCCGTGTCAATCAGTCGTCTGAGTGTTTCGTACGCTGACGCTGACCGGAGCGGGGCGGGGCGGGGCGGTTCTACCGCGTCACGCCAGCGACAGCGCTTCGTTGAGCAGGAGGTACGACGGCAGCCAGGCGGTCGCCACGGCGGCGAAGAGTGTCACGTAGGCGGACAGCCGGGTGATCGCGCGGCGCTGCGCCAGCAGCAGGAAGTACAGGAACCACAGCACCGCCCAGACGGCCCAGTTCGCGGCCAGCCACAGCTGCCATGCTTGCCCACCCGCGGAGTCCAGGGTGATCCACGCTGTCGGTGCGGCGGTGATCGCCACGAACAGGCAGTACCAGCCGAGCCCGCGGCCATCGCTGCCGAGGTACTGGTTGATCGAGACCCACAGGTATGTGAAGGCGAACAGCAGGATGTACGAGGCCAGCGTGATCGAGGCGAGATCCTGCTCGACGGTGCCGCGTACCAGCAGGGTGACCGCGGAGATCAGCCCGATGCCCCCGGCGAAGGCGTTGATGACACCGACCTCCCGGTCGGCGATGTGCCCGAGCAGCCAGATCCCGTTCACGAACAGGACGGCCCCGACGTACAGCAGGACGAGTGCGATCACCATGGTGTTCTTCTCCCGGGGAGTACGTGCCGGCGGCGGGCACCGCGCGGCGAGGTGGTGCGCACCGGTGGGGAGGTGGCGGTGTGCCGGGCGTTCCCCACCGGCGCGCTGGTGTGCTACGAGCTCACCGCGGCCTGGCCACGGTCGGCGCGTACCGGCCCGGAGGCGGACGGCCGGACGTCGAAGTCGAAAATCGCCGTCGGCAGGTACAGCGAGCAGCAGGCGTTCGGGATGTCGACGACGCCGCTGATCCGCCCTTCGATCGGAGCCGAGCCGAGCAGCAGGTAAGCCTGCTCGCCGGTGTAACCGAACGTCTTGAGGTACTCGATGGCGTTCAGGCAGGCGTTGCGGTAGGCGATGGTGGCGTCCATGTAGTGGTTCGTGTTCGAGTCGTGCTCGACGGAGACCCCGATGAACGTCAGGAACTCGGAGTAACGGGGTTCGACGTTGCCCGGCATGAAGACGGGGTTCGTCGTGATGCCGTACGTGTCCATGCCGCCCTTGATCACGTCGACCGCGAAGTCGATATAGCCACCCATCTCGATGGCGCCGCAGAAGGTGATCTCCCCGTCACCCTGGCTGAAGTGAAGGTCGCCGCCCGAGAACTTCGCCCCGGGGACGAAGACCGGGTAGAAGATGCGCGACCCCCGTGTGAAGTTCTTGATGTCGTGGTTGCCGCCGTTCTCCCGTGCCGGTACCGTCCGCGCGCCTTCACCGGCCACCCGGTCGAACTCGGCCGAGCCGGGACGCAACGTGCCCGCGAGAGCGTCCGACGTGTTGGGAGGCAGCGCCAGCGGCGGCACGCGGCTGGGGTCGGTGGCGATGAGGTCGCGCTCGCGCTGGTTCCACTTGGCGAGCAGCTCCGCTGAGGGGGCGGTGCCGAACAGGCCGGGATGGGTGATTCCGGTGTACCTGATCCCAGGCAGGTGCCGGGATGTGGCTTGCTGCCCGTGGAAGTCCCAGATGGCCTTGAGCGCGTCCGGGTAGTAGTCGGTGAGGAACCCGCCGCCGTTCGCCTTGGAGAACACGCCCGTGTACCCCCAGCCCTGCCCGGCCGCGGGACCCGACTCCTGGGGGACCGGACCCAGATCCAGGATGTCGATGACGAGCAGGTCGCCGGGTTCGGCTCCGTGCACCGAGATGGGGCCGCTGAGCATGTGGCAACGATCCAACCCGATATCCCGTACGTCGTTGGCCGAGTCGTTGTTGCGAATCTGCCCGTCGGTCCACTCACGACATTCCACGCGGAACTCCTGCCCCGGCCGGACCTCCACGGCGGCAGGGATGTCCGGATGCCACCGGTTGTGCCCGGGAACGTCCTGCTCGGTCATGCTTCTCGACTGATCCACGCTGAAAACCACGTCAGGCATATCGGCCTCTCTTCGTTCGGTGTGTCGCGGAGGGTGGGTGTGTTCCCTGCCGGTGTGGCGGGGTTAGCGGGAGGGGCTCGCCGGATGCCGGGCCTGCCGTAGCTCGCTCGCGGCCTTCTTGCCGACCAGCCGCGCCAGTTCCGGAGGCTGGTGCCGGTCGTTGCGCTGCCGATCCGGTCGGCGGTGGGTGATCGCGGGGTTGTCGCCGCTTTCCTCGGCTCGTTCCCGCACCGACCGCAGCCGCCCGGAGGTCCGGGACAGCAAGGGGGCGCTGAAGACGCGTGGTGCCCCGGTGCCGCAGTGCGGGCAGGTCTCCGTCGCCGGTGCCGCACCCATGCGATGGAAACGTTGCACGATCCCGCAGTCCGGGCAGTGGAACTCGTAGCTCGGCATCCGCTCAGTCCCTTCAGATTGCAATGATTTCATATGAAACTAATCCGATAGGAACTAATAGTCAAGCATCGTGCTCGTGTACGTGCCGGTGGAACCGGTGGGGTCCGGGGAGGGGGCGTGCGGTCGCCCGGGAAAGGAGCGAGGTCAGCGCCCGCGTGCGGTGAGGCGCTCCAGGAGCTCGCCGAGCAGTTCCTTCTCCTGATCGCCGAGGGCGGCGGTCAGCGCTTCTTCCTCCCGCTCGAGTGTCGCGGCGAGAGTGCGATGCAGGTTGCGTCCCCGTGTGGAGAGGTAGACGAGTACGCGCCTGCGATCGCCGATGTCACCCCTGCGGTAGATCAGGTTCACCTCGACGAGGCGGTCGATGACGCGCGTGAGGGTAGCCGGAGGCAGCATCGCGTGGTCGGCGATGTCGCTCATCGTGTGCCCTGCGCCGTCGGCCAGGTGCGACAGGACGCGCCACTGGTTCAGCGTCAGCCCTTCCGCGTCCAGCGCAGTGGCCAGGCGCTGGGACACCTCGTGCTCGGCACGGCTGAGCAGCTCGGCGAGCTGCCAACCTACGCGTGCGATCATTGCGCCTCATGTCCGGCTGTGACTACTGTCTGAGTCACTATAAATGATTGCTGGCGGAAGTAGTGACACCCGACCGTGCGCCGGAGGATGGGAGTCCATCCATGGAGCCGACTTCACCCTCGCTCGAGCGAGCATCCAGGTCACCCGCTTCTGAGCTGGAGACCATGCAGGTCGCGCTGGTCATTCCGCTCCAGGGGCCGGAGGGGATATTCGGCCCCTCGTGCGAGGCGTGTGCCGAGCTGGCGGTCGAGGAGATCAACGCCGGTGCCGGTGTGCTGGGGCGGGAACTGCGTCTCGTCGTGGTCGACGGGGGTGCGGCGCCGGAACGCGTCGCCGACGAGCTCGACGTCCTCACGTCCGCCGGTGCCATCGATGCCGTGACCGGCTGGCATATCTCGGCGGTGCGCGAGGTCGTCGCGCCGCGGATCGCGAGCCGGATCCCGTACGTGTACACACCGCTCTACGAGGGCGGGGAGCGTACACCCGGCGTGTTCCTGACCGGTGAGACGCCGGGGCGTCAGCTGCTGCCCTCCCTCCGGTGGATGGCCGAGGAGCTGGGGGTGCGCCGCTGGTGCGTCGTCGGCGACGACTACGTATGGCCCAGAGGGTCCGCGGCAGCGGCTCACCGCTACGCGCGCAGGTGCGGGGTGCGGATCTGCGACGAGATCTACGTCGGGCTGGGCACGGACGACTTCGCCGAGCCGCTACGCCGCATCGAGCGCAGTGGCGCGCAGGGGGTACTCATGTTCCTCGTCGGCAACGACGCGGTGCGGTTCAACCGCGCGTTCGCCCGCGCCGGGCTCGACTCGTCGCTGGTACGGCTGAGTCCTCTCATGGAGGAGAACATGCTGGTGGCCAGCGGTGCCGGCGCCACGAGGGGAATCTATACCGCCTCCGGCTTCTTCCCCGCCGCGGCCACCCCGGAGACGCTGGACTTCGTGGGGCGCTATACCGCGCACTTCGGCCCCGAGGCCCCGCTGCTCAACAGCATGGGCGAGTCCTGCTACGAGGGTGTGCGGTTGCTGTCGGCTCTCACGCGGCAGGCCGACGGGCTCGGGGTGGGCGAGCTCTGCTCGGTCGCCGACTCCGTGTCCTACGGCGGCCCGCGAGGCGAGGTCCGGTTGAGCGGGCACCACCTCGATCAACGTATCTACCTGGCGAAGGCGGACGGTCTGCAGTTCGACGTGCTCGCCGAGCTGTCCCCGGTACCGCCCTGAGGCGCGGTCGCGCCCGGCAGGTCGCGACCGCGCGCGATCACGACCTCGGATCCCGTCACCCCGGGCGGGAGGGCTCGTTGGGAAACGTGAATCGCTTTCAAGGGAGGTAGCGTGCGCGCGTCTCGGTCTCTCGCCGTCCTGACGGCGTCGGTTCTGACAGTCAGTGGTCCGGTCACCGGGGCGCTCGCCCAGACCGGGCCGTCCGTGCCCGACCCGGCGGATGACTACGGCACGGCGTTGAACATCATGCCGCCGGGGCAGGCGGGAACGACGACCCCGGCCGAGCTGGCCGAGGTCTTGGCCAACGACCCGGAGAACCGCAACGCCGATGCGAGCACCCCGAGCAACGTCGGTGACCAGCTGGAGCCGTATGACGAGCTGAACACGCTCACCCCCGAGGAGATCAGCGGTTCCGACCTCACCGACTTCTACAAGCAGGCGACGTTCACCGCCCCGCCGGAAAGCGAGTGGTCGCGGCCACGGCAGACCTTCCCCGGCCGCCACGACCTGACCATCACCTGGGACGGCGACGGCGTGCCGCATATCGACGGCAACACCGATAAGGACGTGTCCTGGGGCGCCGGTTACGCCGGCACGTTGGACCGGATGTTCCTGATGGACGTGCTCAGGCACGCGGGCGCGGCGCGCTCGGCGGAGTTCCTCGGCCCGACCGACGGCAATATCGCGATGGATCAGCAGCAGCTCCGGCTCGCCCCGTACACCCCGGAGGAAGCGGAGGACCAGCTAGCCGCCGTCGCGGGGCGGTACGGCGAGGAGGGGCAGCGCCTGCTGGATGCCGCCGACGCGTTCGTCGATGGCATCAACGCGGCGCAGGAGGAGATGTGTCCGGGACTGCAGCCGACCGGCCCCGACTGCCCGGTCGAGTACGCCGCGCTGCAGAAGAAGCCGGAGGAGTGGACTCGCGCCGACGTCGTCTACATCGCTTCGCTCGTCGGCGGCATCTTCGGCAAGGGCGGGGGTGCCGAGTACGGCAACGCGATGTGGTTCCAGAAGCTGCGTGAGCGTCTCGGCGAGGAGGAGGCTCGTGACGTCTACGACGACCTGCGCGCCAAGGAGGACGCGGAGGCTCCGGTGACTGTGGACAGGAAGTTTCCCTACGGTGGCGATGAGGGGCTCGATCCGTCGTTGCCGGGGGTGGCGCTTCCCGACCTCGACCCCGCCGCGACCGCGCCCGGTTCCGGCGCGCTCGTCGGCGAGAGCGAGCTGCCGGCTCTCGACGACCTGACGACGGGCGAGACGACCGGGCTCCCCGGTCAGCTGGACACGCCATGGGGGCCGATCGATCTGAACCGGGCGGGCCGGGCGATGAGCAATGCCGCGCTCGTCGGCGCGGATCACACCCGTGACGGCCACCCCGCAGCGGTCTTCGGCCCGCAGACCGGGTACTTCGCCCCGCAGCTGTGGACCGAGCAGGTGCTGAACGGGCCGGGCATCAAGGCGCGCGGCGTCGCCTTCGCAGGCACGCACCTGTTCGTGCAGATCGGCCGGGGGATGGACTACGCCTGGTCGGCGACGAGCTCCAACAGCGACAACGTCGACACCGTCGTCGAGCGACTGTGCGAGATGGACGGCTCCGAGCCGACGGTGGAGTCCGAGGCGTACGTCCGCGACGGTGAGTGCGTGCCGATGGACTCGCGAACACATGAGCAGACGGCGCTTCCGAACGCGACAGCCCCGCAGGCTCCCCGGCATCTGGAGTTCCTCGTGCTGCGCACCCACCGCGGGATCGTGCAGCTGAGAACGACGGTGGACGGCGAGCCCGTGGCGATCGTCTCGCAGCGCAGCACCTACAACCATGAGGTCGACTCGGCAGTCGGCTTCATGCGGGCGAACGACCCCGACTACGTTCGCGATGCCGAGTCGTTCCAGGAGGCGATGCACGGGATCGACTACACGTTCAACTGGTTCTACGCCGACGACAGCGACATAGCCCACTTCGGGTCCGGGCTGCTGCCGAAACGTGCCGACGGGGTCGAGTTCGACCTGCCGCGCTGGGGCGACGACGAGTTCGGCTGGCAGGGATTCGAGCCATTCGACCGGCACGTGCAGCAGGTCAACCCGCCGTCCGGCTACTTGATCAACTGGAACAACAAGCAGGCGATCGACTTCGCGGCGGCCGACGACCAGTGGGGCTACGGGAGCGTGCACCGCAGCCAGGCCCTGTCCGACCGCATCGAGCCGATGGTCGAGCAGCGCGACGTCACGCCCGAGTCGCTGACAGCGGCGGTACAGGACGCGGCGACCGTGGACGTGCGGGCCCGCTACACACTGCCGCACCTGCTCGACGCGCTCGGCGACGACCCCGGTACAGCGGAGGCGACCACGTTGCTGCGTGCGTGGCTGGAGGACGGCGCGCACCGCGAGGACCGGGACCGCGACGGCGCGTACTCGCACCAGGCGGCGATCGCCGTCTTCGACGAATGGTGGGAGTCCGGCACCGGCGGCGTCGCCGAGGACGTGCTCCGCGGCGGGCTGGGAGAGCTGGTCGGCGAGCTGCCCAAGGAGCTGGACAACCATCCCCGGCACGGCCAGGGATCGACGTGGACCGGAGCCTGGTACAGCTATGTCAACAAGGACCTGCGCCAGCTGCTCGGCGAGCCGGTCCAGGATCGCTGGCACCGCTCGTACTGCGGTGACGGCTCGCTCGAGGAGTGCCGCTCTACGTTGCGTGACTCGCTGGCCGGGGCCATCGAGCGTGTCCGGGACCGTCAGGACGGCGCTGCCGTGGCTGAGCTGACCTACGACAAGAGCATCGACAGCATCCGTTCGGTCCGCGCCGGCGTCGTGGGCGTCCGGGACATCGACTGGCAGAACCGGCCGACGTTCCAGCAGGTCGTGCAGCTGACGTCGGGGCGGTAGAACCGGTGCGAGCGACCGGCACCGAGGACCGTCGGGTCCGCCGCGAGCGGATCCGACGCGCCGGATTCGCTCGCCTGAACGTGCGCCCGGCCGCCCGTCAGATGATCGGCGGGCGGCCCAGCCTGGCCATGCGCAGGATCGTGTTCCAGCTGATCGGCGACCGTTTCGCGCACGGAAGGCGCAGCCCGTCGTAGTAGCCGCGCAGGTGCTGGCGAAAGATCGTCAGGTTGCGCAGCCGTGTGGTGTCGATCAGGAACCACGCCAGGATGTAGATCGCCCCCAGGACGGCCGGGAGGTTGCGCTTGGCGAGCCAGACGCGGTTGCGCGCGCTCATGTAGCGCCCCTGCGGGTGACGCTCGGGGGGCACCGCGGAGTGGTAGGCGCATATCTCGGTGCAGTAGCGAACCGCGTAGCCGGCGTCCATCACGCGCCAGCTCAGGTCGATCCCCTCGTGCATGTAGAAGAACTCCTCGGGCCAGGCGCCCGCGGACTCGAGCGCGTCCCGCCTGGCGACACACGCCCCTTCCCACACGTTCACGACGTCGCCGCCCCGGTCCGGGTCACCGATAAGCAGCCGGGGGACGAAGCGCCGCGGCGTCGGCATGCCATCGGGGTCACGCACCCGGGGCTGCACGAGGCCGAGCGACGGGTCGTCCTTGAACATCGCCGCCGCGCGTTCGAGGAACTCCTTGCCGTCCAGGAACGCGTCGTCGTCGAGGAAGAACACGAGGTCGCCGGCTCCCTTGCTGATTCCCGCGTTGCGGCCGCCGGGAATGCCGACGTTCTCCGGCAGGGTCATGACGCGGATGTTCTCGTCCAGCCCCTCCGGGGTGACCCCGTTACCCACGACGATGATGTCGGTGGTCACGCCTTGCTGCTGCAGCAGCGATTCCACCCCGCGCCGCAAGTTGTCCGGTCGCTTGTTCTGGGTGAGCACGATGCAGCTGATAGCGTTCATCAGCGCAACCTCCTCGACGTCAGGACGCTGACGAGGTGGCCGATCACCACGATGATGGCGATCGGGACCAGCGCGACCAGCAGGATGCGGGTACCGGTCAGGGAGCCGAGCACAGCGTCGGCGACGGCGGCGATCAGGGCGAGCATGCTGAGCTCGATCGCGAGGAGCAGGCGGTGGAAGGGCACGTAGTTGACGAGCTGGCGCAGGTTGCGCAAGCCGCGTTTGCGCATGACCGTCTCGTCATCGGCCAGCAAGGCGCGCCCGGCGTGTGCGCGGGCGACATGCACGAGCTCGGTCTCGGACTTGATCATCAGCACGAGCAACGCCGTGGCCAGGCCCAGCGTCGTCCACCCGCCGATGGAGGAGTACCCACCGTCCGCCCGCACACCGAGTGCGGCGACAAGGGCGGCGTCGGTGGAGAAATGGCCGATGCGGTCGAGATAGACCCCGGCGGGGCTGCTCGTGCCGCGCCACCGGGCGATCTCCCCGTCGCTGCAGTCGAACAGCAGCTGCAGCTGGATCAGCACGAACGCGAGGACGGCGGCCCACAGGTACGGAAACCCCAGTAGCCCGGCCGCGAGCAAACCACTACCGATCATCAGCCATGTGACCCCGTTGGGGGTGATCGGCGTGGGCAGCAGCGCACGCGTCAGGTACAGCGACAGGTTCCGCATGTACAGGCGCCCTGCCCAGTGCTCACCGCTCGCCCGCCCGAGCACCGAGTCCGGATGGCAGGCCGCGCGCAGGTCAGCGATCGAAGGTTTCAATGAATGCATCGACATTCTTCCTGATCTGGTCCTCGTCCAGCTTGCGGGACTCGAGGATGGTGTACCGGTCGGGGCGGGTCGACGGTGCCGCCTTGACGGCGGCACAGAACTGTTCTCGGGTGAGGCCGATGTCGGCAGGCAGCCGCGCGACGCCGTGCCTGCGCATGCACGCGTCCATGGTGCCGAGTACCTCGTCCCCGCGCAGGAACGTCGCGAAGAGTGCGCCCACGCCGACCTGCTCGCCGTGCTTGGCATTCCCCGGGTAGAGCGCGTCGATCGCGTGCGATATCTCGTGGCACGCACCGCTGCACGGCTGGCTCGTCCCGGCCACCGACATCGCCAGCCCGCTCAGCACGAGGGCTTGAGCCAGCGTGTTGAGGAAGGCATCGGACTCGATCGACTCCTTGTGGTAGAGCACGGCCTCGGCACCGGATCGCGCGAACGCGGTCGCGAGACCGTCGACCGTCGCGTCCAGCTGCTGGTGGGCGAGCCACCAGTCGCTCAACGCCGACAGGTTGCTCACGGCCTCCCCGATACCCGCGCGTAACCACCGGGCGGGGCTGCGGTGGACGTAGTCGAGATCGACGACGACGGCGAGCGGGATGTGCACACCATGGGATCCCTTGCGGCCGTTGTGCTGGAGGGACGCGACCGGCGAGGCGAGTCCGTCGTGGGTGAGGCTGGTGGCCACGGACACCATGGGGATGCCGACGAGGCTGGCGGCGTATTTCGTGACGTCGAGCGTCTGACCCCCACCGATCCCGATGATGGCGTCGTAGAACGACTCGCGTAGTGAATGCGCGAGCTCGCGGGCGCTGTCGATCGACCCGCCTTCCACGCGGACGATGGTGGCCTCACGCAGTTGCGGCTCGAGCGTGCTCGCGACCTCGTCCCCCAGACCTGGACCGACGGCGATGGCTACCCGCCCGCCCGACGAGATCCTCCCGTCGGCGAGCAGCTCGCCGAGCCGGTCGATGGCCCCCCGCCGGATATCGACGGTGAGCGGGGATTCGATCATCCTGGCAAGTAATGGCATGCGACCTCCCGCGCACGGACGAGATCGGTGTGATCGTCCACCTCGACCCAGTCGGCCGCCCCGATCGAGGTGACGGCGATGCTCCCACCCTGGTTCACGAACTCCTGGTACCCGTCCTCGTAGTACAACGACGGGTCGGTCGACCAGGTCGTCTCCAACGCTGAGGTGAGCGCTCCGGCGGCACCCGGTTCGATCAGGGTGACGCCGATGTACTCACCGGCGGCGACCGTGGGGTCGACGGCCTTGTTGATGTGCGCGAGCATGCCGTCGGAGTCGAGGACGACCTTCATCTCCTCCTCGGCGAGCGGTTTGCCGTCGTCGACGGCGAGGAGGATGTCCGCGCCACGCGCCTCGAGCAGACGTTCCTCGACAGCGGGCGGATGGACCGTGTCCCCGTTGATGAGCAAGGCGCCTTCGCCGAACCACTGCCGTGCCACCCACAACGAATACGCGTTGTTCCACTCCTCGGCCTTGTCGTTGTACACGGTGTGCAGGTTCACGCCGTAGCGGCGCTCGAAGTCGTCGACCCGTTCCTCGATCCGCTGCGCTGCGAAGCCCGTGACGAGTACGACCTCGTCGATGCCGACCTCGCGGAGGTTGCCGAGCGCGATGTCGAGGATCGTCCGCTCGCCCGACACGGGCAGCAGGGCCTTCGGCAGCTCGTTCGTCAGCGGCTGCAGCCGCCGTCCCGCCCCCGCGGCCAACACAAGTCCGATCATTCTGCTTCGTCTTCTTCCTCTTCGTACTGGGCGGGGCGCTGGGCCTGGCTGAAGCGGCGCCAGCTTGCCACGGATTCGGTGATGTAGATCCCGCCGAGCGCGATCGCCGCCACCACCATGCCGACCGCGAGACCGCCCGTGAGCAGCAGCGCATACGCCACGAGGAGCCTCAGCTCCCATCCGCCGCCCGCGTAGCGGATCCACTGGGGCGGCGCCATTCCCTGGTGCCGCAGCCGGTAGACCGTGTCGTAGTGGTGGAAGGCCAGGACGCCGAACAGCGCGAAACACGCGGGCACGGCGGACGGGTCGGCGATGACGACGACCGCCAGCAGCGTGCCGTACTCGGCGACACGCAGCAGGGGCGGTACGAGCCAGTCGAACTGGCCCGCGAGGTCGTGCCGCGCGGCCACCCCGGCGAGCAGCACGTGGCCGACGGTTGCCACGCCCAGCCACGGTGTGACCTGACCACCCGTGCCTGCGAACGCGGCAGCCAGCAGGGCCGCGCCCACCAGCGTCAGCAGTGACGCGGGTACGGACGCCAGCCCTCTGCCGAGCGTCCGCCCGATCACCGAGGCGAGCGGACCGTCGTCGCGGTAGGCAACCAGAACCGTCATGCCGCCACCGTCCTCAGGGTCCGCCCGGTGAGTTGATACAGCAATGCCAGCGACCCCCATACGAGCAGCGCGATGAACGTGACCTGCGGGTTCCACACCGCCGCTGTTACCGAGATCAGTGCCATGCGCTCGCCGATGGGCAGCACGATGATCTTCTTCGGCCACCGGGTCACCGAGCGCCGCTCGAGGGCCCGCGATACCGCCGCACCACTCCGGCCGAGCCTGTTCAGCAACGAGGTTCGCGCCGCGGGCAGGGCGTCCTCCTCGGGGAGTGCACCTTCGGTTCGCCGTCCGGGAAGTAGGCGGTCCTCCGGTTGATCCAGCGGCAGAGCAGGCAGTGTCGAGAGAACGTGGTGCCTGGCCGAGGCGAACGAGAAGTCCACAGCGTGCCGAACCGTCTGCAGCGCGAACGCCGCGGCCGCGAGCGGCCACACGTCGAGGCCGAAGCCGATCGCGGCCCCGATGGCGAGGCCGGCGTAGGCGACGTACTCCTTGGCCCTGTCGAAGACCGAGTCGAGCCACGAACCGAGCTTGGAGAAGGTGCGGGTGTACCTGGCGAGCTGGCCGTCGACGCAGTCGAGGGTGAATGAGGCCTGGAGCATGACAGCGCCTGCGATGAGGCCTTCGCGCGTGCCCGTGGCGAACAGTACCGCGGCGACGATCCCGAGCGCCATCGACAGCACGGTGACCCCGTTGGGTGTCCATCCGCGGCGCGCGGCCCAGCGCGCGATGTACTTCGAGTACGGGCTGACGAAGAACGTGGTGAAGAACCCGTCGCTGCCCTTGACAGCCGAGTCGAGCAGGACGCGGTCCTCGTCGTAGCCCTCCATCCGCTCCATCGAGAGCTCGACGTCTTCCGCCGACAGCGGCCGTGACCAGTACAGCTCGCGCAGGTAGCTGTTCGTCAGGTGCACTTGCGAGCGGACGAGGCCGACCAGGAGCAGTGGGACGGGATCCCTCCTGGCCACTTCGATGCGCCGCGCGAGACTCCGCTCGGACTCGGGATCGAGCACGATGTCCTCGACGCTGTCGAGGTCGAGGGGGTCGTCGTCCTCTTCCTCGTCGTTGAGCAGTGCGACGCCCTGCTGCGTGTCCTGCGCATCACCCGCGGAGCGCTCGCCTGGCCGCTGGTCCGCTTCGGTGCCGGCCGCCGACCGCACGAGACCCAGCCGCCACGTCTGGCGGTTGCGCTCGAACTCCTCCTCCCATCGAGGTGGAAGCCCTGACTCGGTCAGCTCGGCGAGCTTCCGTGACGCCGAGACCAGCGATGCGCGGTCACGCTGGTCGATCTTGATCAGACCGAGGAAGTGCCCGGTCGGCTTGCGGACCCTGTGGTACGGGCTGCCCGCGCTGACCAGCCTTCCCCGCTCGGCACGGGTGCGGAAGGTCCAGGAGCCGCGCACGCGCTTGCTCCTGGTCAGGATGCCGGACACCACCCGCGGGTCGGCGAGCAGGCCCGCGAGGACTTCCCGCTGCGTGAGGATGTCTCCGGAACCGATCACCAGCGGTTTGCGCGTAGCGGATGCGACCTCGTCGACGGTACGCATGTCCTCGGCGGTACTCGCGCTGCTTCGGAGCTCGATGGTCAGCCCTGCCTGCGCGGTCGCGGCCTCGATATCGCCGTGCCACTCCGGCCGCGTGACCACCCAGGCCTTCTCGACGCCCAGGGAGGCCAGTTGGTCGAGCAGGCGTCCGATCAAGGTCGATGCGCCACACTTCAGGGCGGCGGCTGGGGGGCCGTCCGGGCTACCCACCGTGGCAAAAAGGACTGCGGCCGCAGTCACCAGGCATTCACCTCTGCATCGTGAGCTGTTGGTTCACCGGTAGTGTGCACGATACTCCCTCGTTATACGCGACTTGATGTCAACGGGGCGTGAGGACCGGTGTCCCGTTCCGTTCTCCCGAACGTGCACCACACAGGGCCGCTTCCGCACGGGGACGGTCACGGGCGCGGCGATCCGTACCTACGGGGCAACGCGCGTCAGGAGGACAAGCCGGATGGCTTTCACCGCCTCACGTCGATCACATGAGTCGGCCACTATATTCGACGTGATGGTACGAGCCGTCCGGGCCGGTACGGCCCCGATCAAGCCAGTCTCGCGTGCGAGGGGCCGGGGAGCCTTGCCGGGCGTGCCCGCTGCGCGGTACAGCCGTGCGCACGGCGCTACGCTACCGGTGTCTGTCCATACGAGAGTATTGACTGGAGGTCATCGTTGACGAAACTGATCTCGCCGGTCGTGCGCAGGCGCGTGCGCGGCCTGCTGGAGCGGGCGGGGTTCCGTGTCCGGCGCGTCGCACCGGGCGCGGTGCTCGTCTCGCGTGACAAGACGGCTACGAAGTACCAGCTACCGAACGACGCCGTGAGTTCGCGTTCCGGCCTCGTGGCGTCCCTGGTAGACGGGGTCGGTGAGGTGCACGTCCCGAACGCGGCGAAGGTTCAGCCGCTCGGGCACGGTGCAGCGATGGTCGAGCGTCCCCGGTCGGCACGCCGGCATGTCTTCGACATCCATAAGACGTTGTTCCAGCGGATGACCACGGCACATGTCGCCGACCAGCTTCAGGCTTACGGCGTGAACTGCGTCATCGATGTCGGTGCCCATAAGGGACAGTACGCTCGACAGCTCCGCCAAGCGGGATATGACGGACACATAGTGTCGTTCGAGCCCGTTCCCGAGATTTACGCGCATCTCGAAGGTAAAGCGGCAAATGATCCGAAATGGACTGTTTATGGGTGTGCGCTGGGCAGTGCCGAGGACACCCTCGAGATGAACGTCGTTTCCGGAACGATGAGTTCCATCCTGCCGCCGAGCGAGTACGGCACGGGGCGCTACAAGCGGTTCCGTGACATCACACCTGTCGAGGTGCCGGTCCGGCGGCTCGACAGGATGCTCGACGAGATCATCCCGGCCGACCTCGCCGAGCCGCGCCTGTACCTGAAGATGGACACGCAAGGCTACGACCTCGAGGTGTTCGCCGGCATGGGTGAGCGGATGCACGAGGTGGTCGGCATGCAGTCCGAGGTCGCCGTGCTGCAGATCTATGAGGGCATGCCACGACTGACGGAGGCGATCGATACGTTCGAGAAGGCCGGCTTCGAGATCACCGGCATGTTCCCGGTGACACGCGAGACCGGTACGGGCAGGGTGCTCGAGTTCGACTGCGTACTGGCACGGACGGCGGCGCTCACCTAGTCAGCATCCGGAAGAGCTCGTCCCAGCGACGGCCGATGGCGTCGATGTCGAACCCGCTCGCCGTCTCGACCGCGGCTGCGGCCATCCGCGCGCGGTCATCGGGGTGCTCGATCGTTTCGAGCAGCGCGCCGGCGAACGCGTGAGTGCGCTCCTCACCCGAGTCGGGGACGAGGAGGCCGTCGTGCCCATGCGTGATGATCTCGGCGGGACCACCCGCGTCGAAGCTCACGACGGGAAGCCCGGCACTCATCGCCTCGATGACCACGAGGCCGAAGCCTTCGACGTAGGAGGGCAGCGCGAAGACCGAGGCCTTCGCGAACTCCGCGACCATTCGGTTGCTGCGCCCCATCAGGTGCACGTGGCTGTCCAGCTGCGCCCGCGTGATCTGCTGCTGCAAGCGCTCTCGTTGCGCCCCCGAGCCGTAGATGCGCAGCCGCCAGTCGGGATGCTTCACCGCTACCAGCTCGAATGCCGCTATCAGCAGGTCGAACCTCTTTTCCGGAACCAGCCGGCCAGCGGCCGCTACGACCTTCTCCCTGCCGGCCGGTTCGGGGGGTACCGCGGAAGGCGGGACGGGGGAGGGAAGCGCGTTGGTGATCCGGACGACGTGTGTTCCCGAGTCGCCGAGTACGGCGGTGTAGTGGCGAACGTCCTCGTGGGTGAGTACCGCGAGAGCGTCGAGCCGGGAGTAGTCACGCGCGACCGCCCTGCGGATTCCCGGCCGGTGGCGCTGGTAACTGACGTGTTCCTGCGCCACCGTCGTGACCCACGGGGGAGCGAGCTGCGCCGCGAGCAAGTTGAGCCCGGGCCGGGTCGTCACGAGGATCTGCGGGGGAAGTGCCCGGAGCATCCGGGCCACCTGCAGGTCGGTCCACAGCGAGCACAGACCGTGTACCCAGTCCTCCTCGTGAACGAGCAGGCTCGGAAGTCGCGTGAGGACGTTCCGGATGAGTGACCGGCCCGGTATGTCGCGCTTGTCGTGCAGGACTCGGACGGTCGCGCCGGGCGGTATGGGAAAGAACGGACGTTCCCGGCGGCGAACCACGGTGGTGATCTCGACATCGTATTCGGATTCCAGGTGGCCGGCGACATTGAGAACGGTGCGGATCGTCCCGCCCATCCCGTAGACATGGCTGAGCAGAAAGGTGATCTTGACCGGAGCCTCCGCCGGGCGCGACGCCCGCGTCACGCCCGGCCTCGCTACCCAGTACCGGACCAACCGGACGGCGAGCCGCCGGGCCAGCCGCAGGGGCGGTTTGACGAGCCTCGGCCACCATCGCGCCGTGGAACTCACGAGAGGATCACCTCGGTAGAACGGTTGCTGCCCGGACCGGTACCCGCCGTAGCGCGGTACCGATCCGATGTCTGCGTGCCGCCACGACGGTATTCACGCCCTGTTGACAGGTCGTATAGTACGAACAATGGGCGGAGTGCTTGTCAGCGGCATCCGACTTCAGCCGCCGTTCGAGTGTTATGGGATGTGACGTGAACGAGACCGGTACTACGCCCCGTTCGGAAGCCGGCGAGGCCGTCTTCGTCTTCAGCACGCTTGGCACGAAGCGCGGAGGCGTCACCCGTATGATCCTCACGCGCATCCGGCTGTTCGCGGAGGCCGGTATTCCTGTGCGGTTGTTGCTGTCGGATCACTCGCCGCACGAGGATGCCGAGGAGGCGGCGATCCGGCGGAGCTGGGGGTTGCCCGACTCGGTCGAGATCCGCTACTTCTGGCGCGAGGCAGCCCCCGGCGGGGGTGGTACCGAGCCCGACCCGCTGGCTGCCGCCGAGGAGGAGCCGGGGTTGACCTCGTTCGCCGAGCCGTCGGGGTCGGGCCGGATCGTGCGCTTCTACGACAACGGGGTGCTGGCCAAGTCCAAGCACGTCGACAAGAACGGGCGCGTGGTGCGGATCGACCATCACGACATCGCCCGTCGGGTGGTGACCAGGGAGTACTTCGACCCGGACGGTCGCCTGGTGCGGGCGGACGACGTCAACCCTGAGACCGGTGCGCGGGCGCTGCGCAGGTGGTTCGACCGGTCCGGGGCGTGCTGGCTGACGAGCTGGATCTCCGAGGACGGCAAGACGACACGGTCGGTGCGGCACCGGCCGGAACCGGTCGCCTACGACAGCTACTACGAGTGCGTCGCCGAGTGGGTCGATGCGGTGCTCGCCGACTCCCCGGCGCCGGTGGTCTTCTCCGACAAGCGCCCGTTCGACCGGCTGCTGCTGGCGTTGCGCCACCCGCGCGCCCGCACGGTGGCCGCGCTGCACAACTGCCACACCACCAAGCCGTACCGGTCCACGGACCCGACGAACCCGACATGGCAGCCCCTTGTGGACAATTTCGATGCGTTCGACAGCGTCGTCGTGTTGACCGAGCGGCAGCGCCGCGACCTGACCGCGCGGTGCGGCGGAGGGAACGTCACGGTGATCAACCATGCGGCCGCGCCGCCTCCGGAGACGCGGGCGACCCGGGAGGCAGGTCTCCTGGTCACGGTTGCCCGCATGGAGCCGCAGAAACGGCTGAGCCACGCGATTCACGCCTTCGCGATCGTCGCCTCGAAGGTGCCGGGCGCCCGGTTCGACATCTACGGCAGCGGTAGCAACGAGGCCAAGCTCAAGGAGCTCGTCGACAAGCTCGACCTCGCCGACCATGTTCGCTTCCGCGGGTTCACCGACCGCCCGCTCGAGGTCTTCGCCCGCGCGTCCGCCGCCGTGCTGAGCTCCTGGTACGAGGGCTGGGGGCTGGTACTCAACGAGGCGATGTGTGTCGGAACCCCGGTGGTGGCCTACGACATCAACTACGGGCCGTCGGAGGTGATCCGGGACGAGGTGGACGGGCTGCTCGTGCCCCCGGGCGACATCGACGCGCTCGCCGCGGCCATGGTCCGCGTGCTCGGAGATGACGACTTCGCACGGTCGCTTGGCGAGCGCGCGACCGAGGTCACCGAACGGTTCTCCACCGAGCGATGGAAGCGTGAGTGGCTGGAGCTGTTCGACACACTGGCCGCGAACCCGGCCGACTCCGGCCGGGGCGGCCGCGACGCGAACCCTTCGACCCGTCACGCGGCCGGAACCTCATGAGCGCACCCGGCCTGCTGGAACGGATGCGTCCCTACGCGCGCCCCGCCGCGCGCAGGCTCCGGCCCGTCGTGCGTCGCGCTGCCGGCCAGGCACGCTCGACGGTGGGCCTTGCTCGCCTGTGCGGCTTCGTGCTGGCGCTGCGCTTGCGGCGGCGCAGGGTGTACGTACTGGTGGCCGGGGCAGAGACCGCACCACTGCGCACAGCCGCCCGGTGCGTGCACTTCGCTTCCGGCCTGCGGGCACCCGCCGAGCTGGTCGTCATGGACTACTCGCACGACCCGGCCGCGGCGGCGGCACTGGCCGGTGCCCCCGCCGGGGTCGCGGTCCGGCGGTTCTGGCGCGACGCCGCCCCGGACGGCGGGGGAGCCACGCCCCGGTACTCGCCCCACACAGCGGGCGTGCCCGAACCGCATCCCGGGGCGCTCGATCGGGTGTGGGACACGGGGTACTACCGAGCAGGCAGGCCCGTCATGACCGTCACCGAACGTGGTCGTACCACGGTCGTCGACCATTACCAGCACGGCAGTATGCCGTCGCGGCGCGACGAGATCGACGAGCGCGGCAGGTTGGTACGCGCCGTCGACCTGCACCCGGGCACCGGCCGCGCGGTGACCCACCGTTACCTGGACACCACGGGGCGCTGCTGGATGTCGGTGTGGATCGATCCCGACGGGTCGTTCGGTCGTGCCCAGCGGCACCACCCGGCGACCACGGAGTTCTCGAGTTTACGCACCGCACAGGCTGAATGGCTGGCGTCGCTCCTGGAAACCGAGCGACGGTACACGGTCCTGGCGGTCGGTGCCGACGCCGTGTCCCTCGCGGAGATGGTCGGCGCGCCGTACCGGTCCGTGCGCACGGCCGGCTGAGCGAACTCGCCGGCCCATCCCTGGCGCGAGACCGGCGGACGGGCCGGCGTCGACGGACGGGTCACCAGCGCACGGGCGGGCGGCGCTCACTGGTCCCGTCGTTTGCGGCAGACGACTATCTCCATGCTGGGAGTCCGCCTCCGCACGCGTGTGAGCAGTAGCTCGATCGGGAACATGACCGCGCCGAGCACGCCTCCCAAGCGTTCCCGCTTCATGACGGGCAGCTGGACGCGGTTCCAGAGTCGCCACCGCCACCGGTTGTTCGAGCCGTACGGCGGGGCCATGAGCACGAAGCCGGGCCGCCTGCTGACGACGTCGAAACCAGCCTGCCGGACCAGCTCGTCGATCTCCTCGCGCGAGCGGCTCACATAGTGCTTGGCGCCCAGCTTCTTGCGCGAGACGAAGTGCTCGGAGAAGACGAACCACCCATCGGGGCCGAGTAGCTTGTGGATGTTGGCAAGCGCCTGTTCGTAGCGTTTGTCGTCGACGATGTGGAACAGCACGTCGAAGGCAGAGACGACGTCGAAATCGCCTTCCTGGAACGGAAGTTCGTCGGAGACGTCGACGCGCTCGAAACGTACATCGGGGAACTTCTCGCGCAACCGCGCGACCGCGCTGTCGGCGATGTCGACTCCGTTGACACTCCGGGCACCGAGACGTTGCCACAGGGCGATGTAGAAGCCGGTGCCGGATCCGATGTCGACAACGGTCGACGAGGGCAGGTCCACGGGCAACGTGCGCACCGTCCGGCGGAACACGAAACGGCGTACCCGGTACATCCACCTGTTATAGCGATGGGACAGCTTCACCATCCCGACGCCGTGCAGGCTCCAGCGCCGCTTCAGGCGCTTGTCCCAGTAGCGGCGTGCGTCGAAGTCGGCTGCGGTCATCGATTCGTCCTCTTCGTGCTGTTGCCACGGAGTTCTGTACCGGTCCGGCGCGCGGTTCGCCACCGTCGCGGTGATACCCGGGCAGGGAACGGCCCTGCAACGGGAGAAAGGCACGGTGACTCCCGTATTAGACGCCTGACGCAGTGAAGATCATGTGAACGTGCCGTTCGCCCCCGATCCTCCCGGCATGGATGCGTGCCGCTTGCCGAGCGCGTCCGCGGCGATGTCGGGGTGGTCGACGAACAGGCGGTCGACACCGGCAGCGAGGAACACCTCGATCTCGCTTTCCATATCTCCCAGGTCGGTGCGCCGCAGCGAGGACCGGAACTCGCGGGGAAGGTAGGCGTTCTCCGCGCGGAACGTGTACGGGTGCACCGCGAGGCCCACGTCGTGCGCGTCAGCGACGAGCGACGTCGGCTGCCCCAGTGCGTCGTCGCCGGTGCGGGGGATGATGCTGTCCTTTCTCGGGCCGATCGCCTCTGCATACGTCGCGATCTCCGCGAGGCCTTCCGGGGTCATCATGTCCGCGTAGCTGCGCGGGTCGCCTGCCGACACCCGGTCGTACGGTGCCGAGGCGACCCAGGTGAGCTGGACCAGCGGAAGGTGTAGCTGCTCTCGAAGCTCCAGGAGGTTGGTGACTTCGAATGACTGGATGTATACGCCGGAGCCGGGGGCGTTGAGCCCGTACTGATCCAGGGTTTCGACGAGGGCGGGCTCGAGTGGCTTGCCGATCTGCCGGAAGTAGCTCGGGTGCTTGGTCTCCAGGTAGAGGCCGATGTGTCTGCCCAGCGTCGCGGACAGTGTCGCGGTGATGTCGATGATCTCCCGCAGTGTCGCGATCTCGTAGCGATCGTCGTAGAGCGTGCTGTACCGGCGGATCGCCGGGCTGGGCTCGCGCACGCGCAGCGTCTTGATCTCGTCGATGGTGAAATCCTCGACGAACCAGTCGTCGTCGATCCGCGTTCCGTCGATCGTCCTGGTGGTCCGCCGGTCCGCGAACTCGGGGCGCTCGGTCACGTCGGTCGTCTGGCTGAGGGTGGCGCCGTGGCCGGCGACCAGTACGCCGTCAGCGGTACTGACCAGGTCGCACTCGAGGTAGCCGACCCCCATCCGCGCGGCGAGCTCGAAGGCGGCGATGGTCTGCTCGGGCCGGTACCCGGCCGCACCTCTGTGACCGATGATCCGCTGGGGCGCGCGCCCGCACGCGACAGGTGACGCGTCCGGCATGGAACCTGACTCGCTCTCTCCGTTCTCGCCGTACGGGTTCGTACCGGCTTGTCCGGGCGAGCTCCTCCGGGGCCGGGTCGGTCGGCCCGCCCTTCGTGGTTACCGATCCTACCGCCGGGGAGCGCGGACTTCGATGCGGTGGACTCGCGTGTCCGCTCCGCATCCGGCATACCGCGCGCCGCCGTGGAAGCGGGACGGTCGGTATGTCCGACGCGTTCGTGATCGCCCGTCGCGACGGCGTCGACGGGCTGTGGTGACGGTGGCTTGCCCGGTCAGGGGCGGTCGAGGGCGTGCGGGAGGCCTGCGCGGTAGAGCTGCGCGTCCGTGGCCTTGAAGGCTTCGAACTCCGGCGGGTCGTACAGCTCGTACACCGTCACACGCTCCGCGTTGGAGTCCGCCGCGTCGAGCAGGGCGTTGACCGCTGCCCGCCCGGACTCGTTCGCGCATTCCATGGTGGCGAGATCGACGTCGGTGCGTACGAAGTCGCCTGCCAGGAAGAGGTTGGGCACCCCCGTGTGCGCGGTAGGGCGCTTGTCCCACGAGCTGGTGGTGTTGATCAGCAAGGGTGTCTCGTTGGTGTTGCGCTGCCGGTCCGGATCCCAGACGATCGCCGGGTCCAGGAACCAGGAGTGCAGGATCTCGTCCGGCAGCCACGACTCCCCGGTGTCCTCCAGGTGTGCCTTCATCTGGGCCCAGGTCTCGCGCGCGATCTCGTCGGCGGTGCACCGGCTTGCAGGCTTGCCGAAGAGCATCCCCGGGGTGTTCCAGTCCGAGATGTCCACGGAGAGGCAATCGGCAACGTTGCCGTCACCGTAGTCGGCACGGAAGTTCCGGTGCTCCCAGAACTGGTCCTGGGTGAGCGCGGTGATCGCCCATTGCGAGTCGACGAAGCTGATGTGCCCGTGCGTGTAGTCGATCCGTTCCCGCAGGTAGTACTGGATCCCGGTCATCCACTCGGTCGTCAGCTCCGTTGTGCCTTCCAGGCTGGAGTCGAGCGCCAGCACGTCGCGGGACCAGAGCTTCCTCGCGCGCTCCACCGGCATCGCGCACACGAACCAGTCGGCTTCGAAGTCGGCGGTGTCTCCGTCGCCGTCGCGCACCCGTACGGAACGGATCTGGCCATTGTCGACGTGCAGTGCGGTCACGGCCTCACCGAGCCGGAACTCGGCCCCGAGGGTACGGAGTAGACGGACCCACGGGTCGATCCAGGCTTCGTTGGTGGGTGCGTTGAGGACGCGGTCCAGCTCGCCGTCGTTGCCTCGGCGCATGATGTTCATGATGAACGCCTCGGCCATGTTGCCGATGGTGCGAGTGCTGGCCACATCGGCCTTGGCGGCGACGAGCTGGCGGGTCAGCCCTTCGGCGACGACATTGCGGTACTCATCGGAGTACTGCTCCGCCCGGACGTAGTCCCACCAGGAGACGTGTTCCCACTGTCCGAACCGGCGCTCGTCGCTGCTGGTCAGGAACACGACGATCCGGTTGGCGAAGAACTCCGCCTCCCACGGCTTGATGCCCTGCTGCTTGACGATCTCCTCGACCAGGATCCGCCGCAGCCCGTCCGGGGTGAGCGCGCCCGCCGGGTCGGGCAGCATCCCGAACATCGTTGCGTCCGCACGGCCGTTGGCTCGCGGGTACTTGCCCTCGGTGGCCGCGACCAGGTTGTCCCACACGCCGTTGGCGTTACCGGGAAACGGGATGCGCCGCATCGTGTCCGGAACGTTGTGGTAAAAGCCGGGGAAGAACCGGAAGCCGTGCTCGCCGGGCAGTTCCTTCCTGCCGCCCTCGCCGGTGCCCGGCACGGGTATGCTGCGCGCCTTGCCGCCGAGCGCGACCGGCTCGAGCACGGTCACCCGGAAGCCACGCTCCACCAGCTCGTGGGCAGCGGCGAGCCCGGCCATGCCGCCCCCGAGCACGGCGACCGACTTGCCGCCCGACCGCCTGGCGCGCCACGCCGGGCCGGCGCCTGCGGTGGGCAATGAGCCTGCGGTGAGCCCGGCGGTAGCCGCGGCGACACCGGTGCCGCGGAGGAATCGGCGGCGCGAGACCGAGCTTGCCCGGGTGTCCGTCATCAGTGCTTACCCCGCTTCCCGAGGAGTTGTCGTGATGACAACAAAACTTAACCAACAGATGTGTCGGTAGTCAATGGCGCATATGAATGCGCTGAACTGGAGGTAATACTGCTAACCTGCGAATGTGAAAGTGAATCGGATCGATCGTGTGCAGCGTCGAATGAGCGCTCCCGCGCGGCGAGCGCGCATCGTGAGCGCGGCGGTCGACGCGTTCGCCTCCGGCGGTTACGGCGCCTCGGGTATGGGCGACGTCGCCGCCCGCTCCGGCGTCACGCGCGCGGTCGTCTACGACTACTTCCCGTCCAAGAAGGCTCTCTTCCTCGCGGCGTTACAGGAACAGAGCGCGGCCTTCCTCGGCTACATCGGGGCGAGTATCACCGGCGAGGGCGCTCCGGAGCAGCGGATGCGCGCCACGGTCGACACGGTGTTCACCTTCGCCGAGCGCTACCCGAATGCCTGGCGGATGCTGTTCGTCAACGCCACGCACGGCGACGCCGAGATCGACGCAGCGTGGAGCCAGGTCGCCGAGCAGCGCAACCACGCGGTCGTCGAGTTGCTGGCCGACGACCTCACGAGCGCGGGCATCGACCCGTCGAGCATGCGTGCCGAGCTGACCGTCGAGATGCTGGTCGGTGCGCTGACGAGGGCGGTCGAATGGCGGCACGTCCGTCGCGGCATCGATCGCGGCGAAGCCATCGACGCGGCGATGGACCTCCTCTGGAGCGGGCTGGCAGGGAGTGCCGGGGGAGCGCTCGGTTGACGCGCGGCGTGCGCGGCCGGCGGCGGCCCGGCCCGGTGACGCCATGTCGCCGGGCCGGGCCGTGACCGTTCACTCGGTCGCGATGGCGCCGAGGACGTTCATCCTCGATGCGCGGACGGCCGGGCCGATCGCGGCGACCAGGCCGACGGCGGCCGCCCCGACGAGTACGTAGGCGATCGTGTCCCACGGGATCGTCAGCTCGGTCAGTCCCTCGCCTGCCAGTAGCCGCTGGCCCGCGACTCCCCACGCCAGGCCGAGCACGAGCCCGAGCGTGGCACCGTAGACGGCGATCATCACCGACTCCAGGCGCACCATGCGGCGGATCTGGATGCGAGTGGTGCCCACCGCGCGAAGCAACCCGACCTCGCGGGTGCGCTCCACGACGGACAGGGCAAGGGTGTTGATCACGCCGAGAATGGCGATGATGATCGACAGCGCCAGCAGGCCCCAGACCAGGTACAGCAGGAAGTCCACCTGCCCGGCGACCTCATCCTTGATCTCGGTCTGGTCGCGCAGCTCCACCTGCGGGTACGGTTCGAGCGCCGTGCCGAGTGCCTGCTCGACGGCGGTCGCGTCGGCGCCGGAGGCCATGGTGACCATCAGCGCGACGTCCTGGGTGCCCGGCAGCAGGTCCTCGAGCGTGTCGATGCTGACAGCGTTCATGGCCTGACCGCCCTGCGAGATCGCACCGACGGTCAGCTCCGCCGTCACACCGGACCCGAAGTCGAGCGGCACGACATCGCCCGGTGCTACGCCGAGCTCGGTCGCCTGGTCCTCGGTCACGATGAGCTCCCCGCCGCGCAGCGCCTGTTCACCGTCACCCTCGGCATAGTCGATGGTCATCGCCTCGCCGAAGTTCGTATCGACCGCGTTGAGCATCACCTGCGTGTCCTGGTCGCCGGACATGGTCGCCTGCACCATACGTTGCCGTGTCACGGTCTCGACGCCGTCGACGTCGCGAACCGCCTCGGCCACCGAGCCCGGAAACGGCTGTGGCGGGGCGTTGAAGCTGCCGCCGACCTGGAAGTCGGCGCCGAGCGCGTTGTCGATCTGCTCGAAGAACGAGGTCTTCATCGACGACGCGAAGATCGACGTACCGCTCGCCAGTGCCAGCCCGATCATCAGCGCCGCCGCCGTGGCGTTGGCGCGGCGCGGGTTACGGAGCACGTTCTGCTGGCCGAGCCTGCCCACGGAACCGAACGCCTTGATGAACGGCCAGCTCAGCACCGGCACGACGGCCTTGGCGAGTGCGGGACCGACCAGCACCGCGGCCAGCAGTGTGAGCAGCACGCCCGCGCCGAACAGGAGGCCGCTTGCCGCGCCGTCGGCCTGTATCGCGGCACCCAGGCCGGCGGTACCCGCCGCGCCGAGCAGCACGCCGGATATCACACGAGGCGCCAGCGGTCTGGCTGCCGGCGCGGCGGCCTCGGTGAGCGCGGCCATCGGCGAGATGCGGCTCGCGCGGCGTGCGGGAACCAGCGCCGCCACCACCGTGATGAGGATGCCGACGGCGTAGGCCGCGATGACCGTGGCCGGGGTGAACGCGAGCTCCGTGCCCTTGAGGTTCATCCCGAGCGTCGACATGAGCCAGATCAGCAGCAGCGCGATACCGGCACCGGCCCCCAGGCCGAGCGTGGCGCCGACGACGCCGAGCAGGACAGCCTCGATGAGGATGGACCGGCGGACCTGGCCGCTGGTGGCCCCCACCGCGCGCAGCAGGCCCACCTCGCGGGTGCGCTGCGCGATCAGCATGCCGAAGGTGTTGACGATGAGGAACCCGCCGACCAGCAGCGAGATACCGGCGAAGCCGAGCATGCCGTACCGGATGAAGGACAGGAACTCGCCGATCTCCTCGGACTGCGTGGCCGCTGCTTCCTCGCGCGTCTCCACGGTGTAACCGTCACCGAGGGCGGCGAGTACCTGCTCCTTGAGCTCCTCGTTGCTGACGCCGTCGACGGCCTGCAGGGAGATGTTGGTCAGCGCGTCGCCCTGCCCCATGACCTCCTGTGCCGTGGGCAGGTCGACCATGAAGTACGCAGCGCCCGGGTTGGTGGTGGAGAACGAGGCGATTCCGGAGACGCTGGCCCGGTACTCACCGGTGCCCGCGATGATCCGCAGCGTGTCGCCGACGGCGACGTCCTTGTTCTCCGCAGTGTCGGCGTCGACGATGACCTCGTCGCCGTCCGGGGACGTCCCGGAGGTCAGCTCGAGCGGTGACCAGTCGGCCTCGTACCAGGTGCCGAGGACGGTCGGCGGTCCTTCGGGGTTGAGCGTCTCGTTGCCCGCGTCGACGACCGTGATGCTCTGCAACAGCACCTCGGGCATGACCTCCTGCGCGTCCGGCACCTGTGCACGCAGCGTGCCGACCGTCTCTGCGGGGAGGCTCGCTGTGCGTCCCGAGATGGCGTCGGCCTCGGCGTCCGTGTCCGCCGGTGAGACGGTGACATCGGGGTTGGCCGAGGCGAAGATCCGGTCGAACGTGCGGGTGATCGTGTCGGTGAACATGAAGGTGCCCGCCACGAATGCGGTGGCCAGTGTGATGGCAAGCACCGAGAGGAACAGCCGTCCCTTGTGCGCGAGGAAGCTACGCAGCGTCGCCTTGAACATGCCGATCCCCTCAGCCGTCTTGCCTGCCGTCGAACGCCTTCATGCGCTCGATGACCTTGTCGGTTGTCGGTTCCGGCATCTCGTCGACGATCCTGCCGTCCTGCAGGAACAGCACGTGATCTGCGTAGGCGGCCGCGGTCGGGTCGTGGCTGACCATCACGATGGTCTGACCGAGCTCGTCGACGCTGCGGCGCAGGAACCCGAGCACCTCGGCACCCGAACGCGAGTCGAGGTTGCCTGTCGGTTCGTCGCCGAAGATGAGCTCGGGCCGTGAGGCCAGCGCTCGCGCACACGCCACCCGCTGCTGCTGCCCGCCGGAGAGCTCGGCGGGGCGGTGCGACAACCGGTCACCGAGGCCGACCGCCTCGACCACGGTGTCCAGCCACGCGGCGTCCGGCTTGCGCCCCGCGATGTCGGAGGGCAACGTGATGTTCTCCAGTGCCGTCAGCGTCGGCAGCAGGTTGAACGCCTGGAAGATGAAGCCGATCTTGTCACGGCGTAGCCGGGTGAGCTGCGCGTCCTTGAGGCCGGTCAGGTCGACGTCGCCGACGAGGACGGTGCCGCTGGTGACGGTGTCCAGCCCGGCGAGACAGTGCATCAGTGTCGACTTGCCCGAGCCAGACGGCCCCATCACGGCGGTGAACCGGCCGCGCGGGATCTCGACGTCCACGGCGTCCAGCGCGCGGACCTCGGTCTCGCCGCTGCCGTAGACCTTGGTGAGCTCGACGGCGCGAGCGGCTGTCCGTGTCGGTACGTGCGAGCCTGTGGCTGCTGTGGACAAGATTGTCCCCTTCCGTGGAGTATCCCCAGTACCTGTGCGGCTGTGTCCCAGTTCGAGATGACAGTAGAGCGGCCTGCGCCGTCTCCGCATCCCGTTCGCGTCGATTTCAGGTGGATGCCGGACAGGATTTCAGGGTCTCCCTGAGGGGTGTCTCAGGGAGAACGCCGGTGCGGCCCGTCATCGCCCGAACCAGCGCCGGGTAGGCTGCCTGTGTTGTGAGCAGCTACGAACAGCGCAGCATCGTGGTGGTCGCGCACAACCTCCGGTCAGTGCACAATGTCGGCTCGTTGTTGCGCACCGGCGAGGTCTTCGCGGTGGGCATGGTGTATGTCACCGGCTTCACCCCGCATCCCGCGTATCCCGGCGACCCGCGGGACGCCAGGTTGCAGGAGCAGCAGACGCGCCGCCTGGCCAAGGTCGCCGCGGGGGCGGAACGGCTGGTGCCGTTCGAGACCCGCGAGGATGTGCACGCGCTGCTCGCCTCGCTCCGCGACGACGGCTACACCATCGTCGGGCTGGAGAACGATCCGGGCGCGGCCGCGATCGACGAGTACTCGCCGGGAGGCAAGGTCGCGTTGCTTCTCGGTGACGAGGTCGTCGGCATCAATCACGACCTGCGAGATGCCTGCGACCTGCTGTTGCAGATCCCCGTCTACGGCAGGAAGGAAACGCTCAACGTCAGCGTGGCTGCCGGGATCGCGCTGTACGCCCTGCGGACGGCGTGAGACCTCCGGTCGCTCGGCTCGGTCGGCAGCGGGATGTCCTCCGTATGCCCGTACCGGCGTGATCGTGAGACATTCCGGCGGCCCCGGCGACCGGAAAGCCACACGACCACGCACGGGAGCCGCGCCGACGGAAGACTGCCGCGGGGACAGGACTAACCTGGTGCCGTGAACATCGTGTGCCAGAGGTGCTGCCGTTGAGCGACTCCGGTGACCTGCTAGCCGGCCGCTACCGCCTGCGACAGCGGGTGGGCAGCGGCGCCATGGGTGTCGTCTGGGAGGCCACCGACGAGCGGTTGCAACGGCAGGTGGCCGTCAAGCAACTCCTGCAGCAGGCGGCGCTGGATCCGGAGCGCGCCGACGAAGCGCGAGAGCGGGTCATGCGTGAGGGGCGGGTCGCAGCCCGGCTGCACCATCCGAACGCCATCGGCGTCTTCGACGTCGTTCTCGACGACGGCATGCCGGTGCTGGTCATGGAGTACCTGCGGTCGCGCAGCCTCGCCGACATCCTCGCCGAGCAGCACCACCTCGATCCGGCGACGGTAGCCAGGATCGGCGGCCAGGTCGCTTCGGCGCTGGCCGCGGCCCACGCAGCGGGGATCGTCCACCGCGATATCAAGCCGGCCAACGTCCTCATCGCCGAGGACGGGACAGCCAAGATCACCGACTTCGGCATCTCGCATGCCACCGGGGACGTCGTCGTCACCCAGACCGGCCTGGTGGCGGGCACGCCCGCCTACCTCGCGCCCGAGGTAGCGCGCGGACAGCGGCCGACGCCCGGATCCGACGTCTTCTCCCTGGCAGCCACGCTGTACGCGGCCGTCGAAGGCGCGCCCCCGTTCGGTACCAGCGAGGACAACGCGCTGGCGTTGCTGTACAAGGTCGCCGAAGGCGCCGTACCAGCGCCTCGGAACGCGGGCTCGTTGACGCCGGTACTGGGCGCCATGTTGCGCGCCGATCCTGATCAGCGGATCACCGCTGCGCAGGTCGGTGAGGGGTTGCGGTCGGTCGCTCTCGGTCTGCCACTGCCGGCGCCGGTGGCCGAGGCGACCGCGGAATGGGGCAGCCGGACGGGCACGCCTGGCGCCACGGCAACCATGCCGAGCACGTCCGGAGGGCGGACAGCGACGGACATGCCGCCCGGGGGCGAACAGGGATCAGCGGGCCCGGATCGCACGTTGTTGGCTCCCGGTGCGGCGGGAAAGCAACGTCCTCCCCGTCTCCGCAAACGTGCGTACCTGTTCGCGGCTGTTGCCTTGGCGCTGCTGGCCGGCCTCGGCCTGTACGCACTGTTGGGGCCGGATGAGGAGCGCGGTGCCGGGTCGGCTGTGTCCATGGCTGCCGCGGAGCGGGAACGGGCCGTGTCGGAGTACTACGCGCTGCTACCCGACCGGGCCGAGCAGGCATGGAGCCGCCTCGGTCCCGAACTGCGTGAGCAGGGCAAACAGCCCTACCTCGAGCGGTGGTCCGAGGTCTCGGCAGTCGCTGTGACCTCGTCGCCGCGCGCGACCGGCGACGACTCGGTGCGCGTCGAGGTCGAGTTGTCGATGCCGGACGGCAGCGTGGTCACCGAGGCCCATGAGCTCACCCTCATCGCGGCCGAAGACGAACTGTTGATCAACGGCGATGACGTGTTGCGGCGCGACGTCGACGCTCCCGCGCCCGACCCTCAGCCCTCGCCACAAACCCCGCAGGAGGAAACGGAACCGCAGCCGGGTCAGGGCAACGATGACGACGATGAGGAGGGCGAGCCCGAAGAGGAGGAGGGCGAGGACCAGGACGAGCAAGAGGAGACGCCCCCGCCTGCTGAGGACGACGAACCGCCGGAAGACGAGACGCCCCCGGCGGAACCGCCGGAGGAGGAGGGCGGGACCGAAGGGGAGTGACGCTCGGTGCGGCGGCAGGCTCCCGGAATGTCGACGCGGCCCTCGGCTGCCGCAGCCGAGGGTGTCCACGCATCGCCCAGGGCCGGCCGCATCCGGCTGGATCTGGCCGGGTAGCACACGAAACCGGCCCTGGCAGCGTTTCCGCTGGCCAGGGCCGGTTCTACGAAGTTATGGGGTGGCGCCCCCGGCAGGACTCGAACCTGCGACACCTGCCTCCGGAGGGCAGTGCTCTATCCGCTGAGCTACGGGGGCGGATGGGCGCGCCGATCTCTGTCGGCGTGCGGAAGTCAGCCTATCGTACGCTTTCGACGCGTCGCACAGCGCCCGTCGTGTGTTCGGTATCGAGAATCGAGTACGTCCGGAACGTGAGAGCCCACGCCGGGCGAGCGTGTTTGATCTCTGCCACACTGAACGAGCATCTGTTGAATACATGCGCATGTCACTATATATTCTGGTCACGGACGCGACGGGAGGTATCTCGATGGGGCATGTGCACGGGCCGGAAGTGCCTCCGGCCAGCGCGTCCGGACGCTACGTGAAGCGCCTCGCCGCCGCGTTCTGCGTCGCGGGCGTCTTCATGATCTTCGAGTTCACCGTGGCGTTCCTGACGGGGTCGCTGGCACTGCTGTCCGACGCGGCGCACATGCTCACCGACGTGTTCGGCGTCGGGATGGCCCTGATCGCCATCCTCGTCGCGCAGCGCACGGTCCCGACCGCGACGCGGACCTTCGGTATGTACCGCAGCGAGGTCTTCGCCGCGTTGTTCAACGCGCTGTTGCTCTTCGGGGTCGCGGGCTACGTGCTCGTGGAAGCGATCCGGCGGTTCACCGACCCGCCGGAGGTCGCTGCACTGCCCGTGATGCTCGCGGCAGGCGCCGGGATCGTGGCCAACTTCGTCTCGTTCTTCCTGTTGCGCTCCGGGGCCAAGGAGAGCCTCAACCTGAAAGGCGCCTACCTGGAGGTGCTGGCGGACCTGATCGCCTCGGTCGGTGTGCTGGTCAGCGGAGTCATCACGCTGCTGACCGGATGGCGCTACGCCGACCCGCTGATGGGAGTGGGGATCGCGGTGTTCGTGCTCCCGCGCGCGTTCTCGCTGGCGCGGCGGTCGCTGCGGATCCTGTTCCAGCACGCGCCCGAGCGCATCGACGTGGACGACCTCGCGGGCAGGCTCGACGAGCTGGCCGGGGTCATCGATGTGCACGACCTGCACGTGTGGACATTGACCTCCGGTATGGAGGTCGCCTCGGCGCACCTGACGGTCGACGCCGATGCCGAGCATGCCGATGTGCTCGAACGAGCCCGTCACCTGCTGTCGGTCGAGTACCACATCCAGCACACCACGCTGCAGGTCGAACCGCCCGAGAGCGCCGAGAACTGCGACACCCCCAGCTGGTGATGTGCGGAACGACGCTTTCGGCCCGCGTGCCGGACTGAAAGCGTCGTTCAGCACATCATTCAGGGGTGGGGAAGGGGAGCGGTTCGGCGTCGCGGTCGGCGAGCATGTTCTCCATGATCTCGACCTCGGCGCCCTGCACGTCGAGCATGCTCTGCGCGAGCCTGCGCACGGCGGGAATCTCGGCGTTGTCCACGGTGTACTCGGCCATGTCCACCCCGCCGAGGTGGTGCCGGTGCATGAGCTGCAGGAAGTACACATCGAGCTCGGTACCGGAGAGCGAACGCATGCGGGCGAGCTCGTCGCTCGTGGCCATGCCGGGCATGGGCGCCTCGGTCTCGTCGTCCCCTCCGGAACTCGCCTGTCCGTGCCCGTGCTCGCCGTCGTCCATCCACGTCATGTACGCACCAGGAGCGGCGAGTGGCTCGTCCCAGAGCGTGAGCCAGCCCTCCATCGTGCCCGCCTCGCCGAGCTGGGCGCTGGCGATGTCGAAGCCGAGCTGCCGCACGCGCGGATCGGTGCTGTGGTCACGCACCCAGTTGCCCATCGTGACGGCCTGGTGGTGATGCACGGACATGTCCTGGGCGAAACCGACGTCCACCGCGCCGGGCTCCGGGGTGCTCGGCTCGCTGAGAAGCTCCGCGCGCCCGAGGAGCAGCCCGGCCGTGGCGCCGACAAGCAGCAAGGCGAGCGCCACGCCTGCGAAGATCACCACACGCGGCCAGGTGACCGTCCCGGCACCGCCTGCGGCTGTCGCGGCGGCGTCACCACGGGTGTCGGGGTCGTTACCCGGCTCACTCCCCGCGGGTGGCTCCTCGGCGGTCACGGCTCGTTCCGTCCGGCCACAGGCGCACGGCGCATCGACGTCACTCCTCGCTGTCGTCCGGCTCGCCCTCGGCCGGTGGCTGCCCGCCCTCCGGCGGCTGATCGTCCATGGCGTCCTCAGAGGTCAGCTCGCTCTGGTCCGGGTTCATCGGCACGGCGTCGTCGCCGGGAGGCGTGGGGTCGAACGGCGGCGGGTTGTCCGGGTCGAACTGGCCGGGGCCGAGCGCGTCACAGGTACCGCGTGCTTCCGGATAGGTGTTCGTGTTCCGGCGCAGCGCGACGATGAACTGGTCGATCCGCTCGTCGTCGGCGTCCTCGACCTTGAGCTGGTGTCCCCAGGACTGCAGCGAGATGGGTGCGTCGAGGCCCGGGTAGGGCGACATCATGGTGTACGGCCGGCCCTCGACCCGAACCTCGAGCTGCTCACGCTCCTCGGCGTCGAGCTCATCGGGGTTGTAGGCGATCCAGACCGCACCGTGCTCGAGCGAGTGCACCATGTTCTCCGAACGCACACCCTCGGGGTAGACGATCCCGTTGCACGCCGCCCACGTACCTTCGTGCGGTCCGCCGAACGGTGGGCTGTGGTCGTAGTCCACCCGTTGGTCCCGCTGGATGTGCTGGCCGGGATCGTACGACTCGATCGTGATGCCTTCGATGTCCTCGGACGGGTCCGGGTTGTCCGCGGTCGGGGTGAACTCCGCGGCGGCCGCTTCCTCGCGTTGCTCCTGAGCCCGCTGCGGGGCCGACTCCACGAGGTAGTAGCCGAACACGACGGCGGCGAGCGCCACGATGGCAACCACCGCGATGATCGTTCCCCACGGAATCTGCCGGGTGTTCACCATGCTCGACCTCACCGCGGCGACGCCGGAAGGCTTCGCGCCCTTCTTTCGCCCACCTTTGGCCATGATCCTGCGCTGACCTCGTCTCGTGCCGTGCCCTCGCGCCCGCCGGGAAGCGGCGCGGAGTGGCGGATTGGCGTGTGACCCGGCCCAGTCTAAGCAGTCGACGTGTGACCGCTGTCAACCGATCGGCGAGTCTGCCCTCAGCGGCGTTGTCGGGTGGGTCACCAGCCAGGAAGGGTACGCGCACGCGCGCTCGCGTCGCGGGCAGCCCGACGACGTAGCGGCAGGTCCGGCAACATACACTCGCCAGGTGACTCCCTCCGCACTAGCTGACCTGGTTCGCTCGACGGCGGCCGAGGTGCTGGCCGCGCGCGGCCTGGACACCGGCGCGCTGCCCGAGGCCGTCATTATCGAGCGCCCCCGCAACCCCGAGCACGGTGACTACGCGACCAATGTCGCGCTGCAGGTGGCGAAGAAGGTCGGATTGACCCCCCGGGAGCTGGCCGAGGCACTCGCGAACGCCCTGGCCGGAACCGACGGGCTCGCCTCGGCCGAGGTCGCGGGCCCCGGCTTCGTCAACCTGCGACTCGCCACGGACGCGCAGGGCGAGCTCGTCCGTCAGGTTCTCGTGCAGGGTGCGGCGTACGGCTGCGGCGACGAGTTCGCGGGTCTGGCCGTCAACCTGGAGTTCGTCTCGGCCAACCCGACGGGACCGATCCACCTGGGCGGCACGCGCTGGGCCGCCGTGGGAGACGCGCTCGGCAGGATCCTCACCGCACGCGGCGCCGTGGTGACCAGGGAGTACTACTTCAACGACGCGGGCGCGCAGATCGACAGGTTCGTCGCGTCCCTCGTCGCCGCCGCGCGGGGCACCGAGCCGCCGGAGGACGGTTACGGCGGTGCCTATATCAACGAGCTCGCCGCCGAGGTCGTGCGCGCCGAGCCGGGCGTGCTCGAGCTCGCGGACGGGCAGCGCGACGAGGTGTTCCGCCGGGTGGGCGTCGAGCTGATGTTCGAGCAGATCAAGCGGAGCCTGCACGAGTTCGGCACCGACTTCGACGTGTTCTTCCACGAGGACTCCCTGCACGCCTCCGGGGCTGTGCACGAGGTGCTCGAGCAGCTGAAGCAGTCCGGGCGCCTCTACCACGCAGAGGGCGCGTGGTGGATGCGTTCCACGGAGTTCGGTGACGACAAGGACCGGGTGGTCGTCAAGAGCGACGGTGCGCCGGCCTACATCGCGGCCGATATCGCCTACCTCGCCGACAAGCGTTCCCGGGGCTTCGACCTGTGCATCTACATGCTCGGCGCGGACCACCACGGGTACATCGGCAGGCTCAAGGCGACCGCCGCCGCGCTCGGGGACGACCCGGATGTGGTGGAGGTGCTCATCGGCCAGATGGTCAACCTCGTCAGTGACGGCAAGCCGGTGCGGATGAGCAAGCGCGCCGGTACGGTGGTCACGCTGGAGGACCTCGTTGACGCGGTCGGCGTGGACGCCGCCCGTTACGAGCTGGCTCGCTACTCGGTCGACTCGGCCGTCGACGTCGATCTCGACCTGCTGCGCAAGAACACCGCCGAGAACCCGGTGTTCTACGTGCAGTACGCGCATGCCCGGCTGGCGTCGCTGCAACGCAACGCCGCCGAGCTCGGGCTGCCGCCGGTAGCGGGCACGGACGGCTCACAGATCGATCTCGGGCTGCTCAGCCACCCCCGGGAGGGTGACCTTGTCCGTACGATCGGTGAGTTCCCCAAGGTGGTCGCGCGCGCGGCCGAGCTGCGCGAGCCCCACCGGATCGCTCGCTACCTCGAGGAGCTGGCGAGCGCGTATCACAAGTTCTATGACGCCGCCAGGGTCCTTCCGCAGGGCGACGAGGAGGCCACGCCGACGACGTTCGCCAGGCTCGCGCTTTGCGAGGCGGCTCGCCAGACGCTCGCCAATGGACTCGCCCTGCTCGGTGTCTCGGCCCCGGATCGGATGTAGGAAGCATGTGTGCTCACCCCGCTGGCCCTCGGCACGCCGAGGTGCACCCGCACGTGGATACGTCAGGATATCCACCGTCCACGTCGGACGAATTGGACCGGCTGTACCCGAAGGTATGGCCGCGTAACGTCTACCGCGCCCCGGACGGCGTGGTGCGCATCGCCGGTGTCGACGTACGCGAGCTCGCCGCGACACACGGAACTCCGCTGTTCGTCATCGACGAGGCGGACTTCCGGTCCCGGTGTGCCGAGTACGCCGAGGCGTTCGAGGACCCGAGCCTCGTGCACTACGCGTCGAAGGCCTTCCTGTGCAAGGAGGTGGCGCGCTGGGTCGCGGCCCAGGGCCTGAGCCTGGACGTGTGCAGTGGAGGCGAGCTGACCGTGGCCCGGGCGGCGGACTTCCCTGTCGAGCGGATCACCTTCCACGGCAACAACAAGTCCGTCGCCGAACTCGAGGAAGCCGTGGACGCCGGTGTCGGCACCGTCGTGCTCGACTCCTTCCAGGAGATCGCGCGGCTGGCCAAGGTCGCGGCCGACCGCGGCGTCCGGCAGCAGGTGCTGGTGCGCGTGACGGTCGGCGTCGAGGCGCACACCCATGAATTCATCGCCACCGCGCACGAGGACCAGAAGTTCGGCTTCTCGCTGGCGGCAGGCGACGCAGCCGAGGCCGTACGCAGGGTTGTCGGCGCGGAGTCGCTGCAGCTCATCGGGCTGCACAGTCATATCGGTTCGCAGATCTTCGACCCCGACGGGTTCGAGGTGGCCGCAAGGCGCGTCATCGGCCTGATCGCGCAGCTGCGTGAGGAGCACGGCCCGGAGATCACCGAGCAGCTCGGGCTGGTCGACCTCGGCGGTGGGTTCGGTATCGCCTACACGGAGAAGGACAACCCGCCCCCGCCTGCGCAGATGGTGACCCAGATCCGGGAGATGGTGCGCAAGGAGTGCGATTACGCTGAGCTGCCGATGCCCAAGATCGCCGGTGAGCCCGGTCGTGCGATCGCGGGCCCGGGAGCCATCACGCTCTACGAGGTGGGCACGATCAAGGATGTCCCGCTCGGTGACGGCGCCGTGCGCCGCTACGTCAGCGTCGACGGTGGGATGAGCGACAATATCCGCACCGCGTTGTACGACGCTGCCTATGACTGCAGGCTGGTCTCCCGGTCGAGTGATGACGGGTCCGTGGCCGTCGAGGCGACGCAGAGCAGGGTGGTCGGTAGGCACTGTGAGTCCGGCGACATCGTGGTCCGCGACTGCTGGCTGCCGCATAACCTCGCCGCTGGTGACCTGGTGGCCGTGGCGGCCACCGGTGCGTACTGCTACTCGATGGCCAGCGGGTACAACCGGCAGCCGCTGCCGGCCGTGGTCAGCGTGCGTAACGGCAGTGCCCGAGAGTTGCTGCGCAGGGAGACGACGGACGACCTGATGCGTTTGGAGGTGTCGTGATGGCCCTCTCCGCCGAGCTGGGGCGGTCGGGCGACCCCGCGGAGGCCGAGCCCACACCTGTCCGGGTGGCGCTGCTGGGGTGTGGCACCGTCGGTAGCGAGGTGGCGCGACTGCTCACCGAGGAAGCCGCGGAGTTCACCGCCCGCGCCGGCGCTCCCGTCGAGCTGGCCGGTATCGCCGTACGCCGTCCCGACAAGCATCCCGAGCTGCCTGCCGACCTGCTCACCTCGGACGTCGAGGGCCTCATCGCCTCGGACGTCGATGTCGTCGTCGAGCTCGTCGGGGGGATCGAGCCGGCGCGCAGCTGGCTGCTGACCGCCCTGCGGTCCGGCAAGTCCGTGGTCACGGCGAACAAGGCGCTGCTGGCCGACTGCTCGCGTGAACTGTCCGAGGCGGCGGACGCCTCGGGGGCTGACCTGTACTACGAGGCCGCGGTGGCCGGTGCGATCCCGCTTGTGCGCCCGCTGCGCGAGTCCCTGGCAGGCGACCGCATCACGCGCGTCATGGGCATCGTCAACGGAACGACCAACTACATTCTCTCGGCGATGGACAGCACGGGTGCGGGCTATGTAGACACCCTGGAGGAGGCGAGCAACCTCGGCTACGCCGAAGCCGACCCCACAGCCGATGTGGACGGTTACGATGCCGCGTCGAAGGCGGCGATCCTCGCGTCGCTCGCTTTCCATACCCGGATCGCCGCGTCCGATGTGTACAGAGAGGGTATCGGTTCGGTCAGTGCGGCCGACGTCGCCGCCGCCAAGATGATCGGCCGGACCGTCAAGCTGCTCGCCATCTGCGAGCGGGTCGTCGGCCCGGACGGGTCCGAGTCGGTCTCCGTGCGCGTGCACCCGGTGATGATCCCGCGCAGCCACCAGCTCGCCGGGGTCGGCGGGGCGTTCAACGCGGTCTACGTCGAGGCGGACGGTGCCGGTGAGCTGATGTTCTTCGGCCAGGGCGCGGGCGGCGCTCCGACGGCCAGCGCGGTGCTCGGCGACCTCGTCGACGTGGCACGCAACCGCGCGGGCGGCGGCAGGGGACCGCGGGAGTCCGCGCACGCCGGGCTCGGGGTACGCCCGATGGGCGAGACGCCGACGCGATACCACATCAGCCTGCAGGTGGCGGACCGTCCGGGCGTGCTCGCGCAGGTGTCCCAGGTGTTCGCCAAGCACGACGTCAGTATCGCCGCGGTACGTCAGCGGGACAAGCACTCCACGGCCAGCCTGGTGGTGGTCACGCACGCGGCGCCGGACGCGGCACTGCGCGCGACCGTCGACGACATCGGCGAGCTCGACGTCGTCCATGAAGTGGTCAGCGTCATGAGGGTGGAAGGCGAAGACTCGTGAATGCGGTGCAGGCGTCCCGGCCGGTCAAGCCGGGCATCATCCATGCCTACAGCGAACGTATCCCGATCCCGGACGACGCGGCCGTCGTCACGCTCGGGGAGGGCAACACGCCGCTCATCAGCGCCCCCCGGCTGTCCGAGCTGACCGGCTGCGAGGTGTACGTCAAGGTCGAGGGCGTCAACCCGACCGGCTCCTTCAAGGACCGTGGGATGACCGTGGCGATCACACACGCGCTCGCCAGCGGCATCAAGGCCGTGTTGTGCGCCTCCACGGGGAACACGTCGGCCTCGGCCGCCGCCTACGCCGCCCGGGCCGGCCTGACGTGTGCCGTGCTCGTGCCGCAGGGCAAGATCGCGATGGGCAAGCTCGCGCAGGCCACCCTGCACGGCGCGCGCCTGCTGCAGATCGACGGGAACTTCGACGACTGCCTCGAGCTGGCCCGCAAGACGGCGCTCGATCACCCCGTCACCCTGGTGAACTCGGTCAATCCCGTCCGGCTCGTCGGGCAGAAGACGGCGGCCTGGGAGATCTGCGACGTGCTCGGTGTGGCTCCGGACGTGCACTGCCTGCCGGTCGGAAATGCGGGCAATATCACAGCGTACTGGTCGGGCTACGTCGACTACGCGGCCGACAAGCTGATCGAGGCGGCGCCGCGGATGTTCGGCTTCCAGGCTTCGGGAGCCGCGCCGCTGGTGCACGGGGAGCCGGTCAGCGACCCCGACACGGTCGCGACGGCGATCCGGGTCGGTAGCCCGGCGTCCTGGGATCCTGCGGTGGAGGCCAAGAACTCCTCAGGGGGACTGTTCGACGCGGTCAGCGACGAGCAGATCCTGTCGGCGTACCGGCTGCTCGCCGCATCCGAAGGGATCTTCGTGGAACCGGCCTCGGCCGCCAGTGTGGCCGGGCTGCTGCAGACGGCGGCGGACGGGCGGATCCCGGCGGGTTCGACCGTGGTGTGCACGGTCACCGGGCACGGCCTGAAGGATCCGGCGACCGCGCTGGAGGGCAACGTCGAGGTCGAGCCGCTTCCGGTGGACCCTCAGGCGGTGGTCAGCGCACTCGACCTCACCGACGAGTAGGGAGACGGCGTGATCGGATTCCGTGTCACGGTGCCCGCGTCGACGGCCAATCTGGGTCCCGGTTTCGACACGTTCGGTATGGCCCTCGGCTTGTTCGAGGTCATCGAGCTACGGGTGCTCGACGAGGGCGTGCTCATCGAGCCGATCGATGCCGGTGCCGGAGACGTCTCGGACGTGCCGACCGACGAGAGCCACCTGGTCGTGCGGGCCCTGCGACGGGCATGCGAGCACCTCGATGTCCCGTGCCCCGGCCTGTACCTGCGCTGCCACAACACGATCCCGCATGCCAGGGGACTCGGCTCCTCCGCGGCGGCCGTGGTCGCGGGCGTCGCAGCCGGCTACGCGCTGGCCGGCAAGTCGGTGGACGCCGCGGCACTCGAGCTGGCCGCCGAGCTCGAAGGCCATGCGGACAACGCGGCCGCGAGCCTGTTCGGCGGGCTCGTGCTGGCGTGGCAGGACGTCCGGGCCGGCGTGTCGAGCTGGCGCGCCGAACGGCTGGATCCGCATCCCGGTATCCGCCCGGTGCTGGCGGTACCCGAGCAACGATCGTCCACGTCGGCGGCCAGGGGCCTGTTGCCGGAGCACGTCCCGCACGGTGACGCGGCCTTCGCCGCCGGTCGGGCCGCGCTCGGCCTGCACGCGTTGACGACCGACCCGGGGTTGTTGCTGCCGGGTACGGAGGACAGGCTGCATCAGGACTACCGGGAGCCCGCCTATCCGGCGACGGTGCACCTCGTCCGGCAGCTCCGCGAGCGCGATGTCGCCGCGGTGGTCTCCGGGGGTGGTCCGACCGTGCTGGCACTGACCACCGATGGGGCGTTGCCCGAGGGAGTCGACCTCACCGGGTTCACCGCCGTCGAGTTGCCGGTCGACCGTACCGGGGTGCGCGTGGCTGCCCTGTAGCGCTGCCCGTCCGACGGCTCGGCTGCCGGGGCTCGGCGCGCTCTCGGCGGGGCCGGTCAGCCGGCTGGTGAGCGGCCCAGTGAGCCCTGCTGACCAGCGCGAGGGCGACACGGGTGTACAAAGCGGGGGTGGTTGTTGCGTGGTGTCGATGGGGAGTCTACGCTCGGAGGTGTTCGTTCACCGTGCGGATTCCGCACCTGGTGCGACTTCCGGGCCTCTTCCCGGAACGCATCTTTCACTTCCGGCGTACTCTCGGCTGACCAAGCCGAGGGGGCCGCGAGGTGGGTTCCCGGTTGTCACGGTGATCGAGTTCGTGTGCCTTCGGGTACGTTTCGGAGGCATGCAGAATCCCGTGTGTGCGGCCCTGCAGTGGTTGTGTACCCAATCCCCGCCAGGCCCGCCCGCAGCGGGGACGGTGTGAGAGCTGTTGAGAACGTGAGGTTCGCGTCGAAAGGAACTGGCGTAGCAGCAGGCTCACGTGCGCGGAGCTGATGCCTCGACACTCTGGGAGGCAGAATAATTCAGGGGTACCGGGCCACAGAATCCGTGCACACAGCCGTAGGGAGTCAACGTGCGTTCGGCTGCACGTTTCCAATGAGACATGGCGTCGGCCCGCGTAACGGTGCGGGTGACGCGTCGCTGATCCACGCTGGGGCGGGGATCGGTCAGGAAGGACTTGCGTGAGCAACACGGATCTTTTGAGCGGCAGCGTGGAAGCGCCAGAAACTCAGTCGGCATCTTCGGGGAGCGATAACGTGACGGTAGATTCTGCGCAGGACAGCAACGGCACTTCCGACAAGCCGAAGCGTCGTGGCGGCGGACTGTCCGGCATGGTGATTGCCGAGCTGCGCGAACTCGCCGTCGAACTCGGCGTGACCGACACCAAGGGGATGCGTAAGGGCGATCTCATCGCGGCGATCCGTGAGCGCCAGGGGAAGACGAAGAAGCGCGCCGCGACGTCCGACGACGAGAACTCCCTGCCTCTCGACGGAGTGACGAGCACGTCCGGTGCCGACGAGCCCGGCGACAAGCCCGACACCGGGGCTTCGAACACGGGCGGCGAGGCAGCCGCTGGGCGCGACAGGTCCCCGGCGGGCCCGGCGAACGGACCGGAGAATGGTACGGACGCCGGCGCCGGGCAGGGCACTGCGGCCGGTGCGCGCGGAGCCGAGGGCGCGACGCAGGTTGCCGAGCCCGTAAGGGACAAGGACACCGGCGGTGGCCAGCAGCAGGACGAGCCCGCTCGCCGTGAGGGGTCGCGGCGCAGGCGTGGTTCGTCGCGGGGGTCCGGTGGCGGAAACAACAGCCAGCGAGCCGAGCAGGACGCCAAGGGCGCCGACGCCAAGGGCCAAGACGCCAAGGGCGGTGGTCGTTCCGGCCAGGACGACGGTGGTGAGCAGTCCCAGCGCGACGGCGGGGACCAGCGCCGCCAGCAGGGCAACAACGCCAAGTCCAACTCCGACGACGACGAGCGCGGCGGCGGCAGGCGCAGCAGGCGGTCACGGGATCGCAGGCGCCGGGGCGGCCGCGGTGACGGCGGCGGCGGCGGATCGGACGCCACCGACGTGCGTGAGGACGATGTGCTGCTACCGATCGCCGGGATCCTCGACGTACTGGACAACTATGCGTTCGTGCGTACCTCCGGCTATCTCGCCGGGCCGCACGACGTGTACGTCTCGCTCTCCCTCGTGCGCAAGTACGGCCTGCGCAGGGGCGATGCGATCACCGGTGTGGTCAGGCAGCCCCGGGAGGGTGAGCAGCAGCGGCAGAAGTTCAACCCGCTTGTGCGCGTGGACACGATCAACGGGCTCGAGCCGGACAACGTCAAGCGTCCCGAGTTCACCAAACTCACCCCGCTCTACCCGAACGAGCGGCTGCGGCTGGAGACCGAGCCGAACAAGCTCACCACCCGCGTGATCGACCTGGTCATGCCGGTCGGCAAGGGGCAGCGTGCGCTGATCGTCTCGCCGCCGAAGGCCGGTAAGACCACGATCCTGCAGGACGTCGCCAACGCGATCACCACGAACAACCCGGAATGCTGGCTCATGGTCGTGCTGGTGGATGAACGTCCTGAGGAGGTCACCGACATGCAGCGGTCGGTGAAGGGCGAGGTCATCTCGTCGACCTTCGACCGGCCAGCATCGGATCACACCACCGTGGCCGAGCTGTCCATCGAGCGCGCCAAGCGGCTCGTCGAGATGGGACACGACGTGGTCGTGCTGCTCGACTCGATCACCAGGCTCGGCAGGGCCTACAACCTGGCGGCCCCGGCCTCGGGGCGCATCCTCTCCGGTGGTGTCGACTCGACCGCGCTGTACCCGCCGAAGCGGTTCCTGGGCGCGGCGCGCAACATCGAGGAAGGCGGCTCGCTGACGATCTTCGCGACCGCGATGGTCGAGACGGGCTCGACGATGGACACGGTGATCTTCGAGGAGTTCAAGGGCACCGGTAACGCCGAGCTCAAGCTGGACCGCAAGATCTCCGAGCGTCGGGTGTTCCCTGCCGTGGACGTGAACCCGTCGGGTACGCGCAAGGAGGAGTTGCTGCTGTCCCCGGACGAGCTGGCGGTGACGCACAAGCTGCACCGGGTGCTGCACGCTCTCGACTCGCAGCAGTCCATCGACCTGCTGCTCGACCGGCTGCGCAAGTCCAAGACCAATATCGAGTTCCTGATGCAGGTGTCCAAGACGGCACCCGGTCAGGAAGAGGAAGCGGCGCAGCAACAGCAGGTCTAGGGTTCGCGCCGCGGATCTGACGGGCACGCGCGGTGCGATGCCGTGCGTCTGGAAGAATGGGCCGCAGGACTCGCCGTGCGCAGTACGAATAGCGGCGCCGGTTCACCCCGTCACACCGCGGGCGGGGACCCGGCGTCCGAGACGAAAGGGCACTCATGAAGAGCGGTATTCATCCTGACTACATCACGACCCAGGTGAACTGCGCCTGTGGTAACTCGTTCACCACGCGCAGCACGAAGGAATCGGGCAATATCTACGTCGAGATCTGCTCGAAGTGCCACCCGTTCTACACGGGTAAGCAGAAGATCCTGGACACCGGTGGTCGTGTCGCCCGGTTCGAGCAGCGTTACGGCAAGCGCACGGCGAAGTAGCGGCCGTCCGGTTCGACGGCGGTAGCGCGACGACAGCGCCCGTCCCTGCGCAGTCGGCAGGGGCGGGCGTATGTGTCGTAACGAGTTGACGACGACAGCGGCGGCGGACGGGCCGAGATGAGGACATGGTGGATCGAGACTCGCTGCAAGGCCTCCTCGCCGAGCACGCGGAGTTGGAAAGCCAGCTCGGCGATCCGGACGTGCATGCCGATGCCGAACGCGCGCGCAAACTGGGGCGGCGATACTCCGAGCTGACGCCGATCGTGAAGACGATCAATGAGCTCGACTCGGTGCGCGAGGATCTGGCTGCCGCGCGGGAGCTTGCTCGGGAGGATCCGTCGTTCGCCGAGGAGGTCGAGCAACTCGACGCGCGTGTCCCGCAGCTCGAGTCCCGGCTGACCGAGCTACTGCTGCCGCGCGACCCGTACGACGCCTCCGACGTGGTCATGGAGATCAAGTCGGGTGCGGGCGGCGAAGAGTCCGCGCTGTTCGCAGCCGACCTGCTGCAGATGTACCAGCGGTACGCCGAGCACGTCGGCTGGAAGGTGGTCGTGCTCGACTCCACCGAATCGGACCTCGGTGGCTACAAGGACGTCACCGTATCGATCAAGGGCGGTGGGGACGGCCCGGACGGCGTGTGGGCCCGCCTGAAGTACGAGGGTGGCGTGCACCGGGTACAGCGGGTGCCCACGACGGAGTCGCAGGGCAGGATCCACACGTCCGCGGCAGGGGTGCTGATCTACCCCGAGCCGGAGGAGGTCGAGGTGGAGGTCGACCCGAACGACCTGCGTATCGACACGTTCCGCTCCTCGGGCCCCGGCGGGCAGAGCGTGAACACCACCGACTCGGCTGTGCGGATCACCCACCTGCCGACCGGGGTGGTGGTCTCCTGCCAGAACGAGAAGTCCCAGCTGCAGAACAAGTCCAGGGCGATGCAGGTCCTCCAGGCCCGCCTGCAGGCGATGGCCGAGGAGGAAGAGGCGGCCAAGACCTCGGACACGCGCCGCTCGCAGGTGCGCACGGTGGATCGGTCCGAGCGGGTGCGGACATACAACTTCCCGGAGAACCGGATCTCCGACCACCGGGTGAACTACAAGGCCTACAACCTCGACCAGGTACTGGCCGGGGACCTCAACGGCGTCCTCAACGCGCTGCAGGAAGCCGACCGCGCCGAGCGCATCGCCCAGCAGAACACCCCGAACCCTGCGCCGGGGAACGCTGAATGACGCTGTCAGTCCGTCTCGTGGACTGACAGCGTCATTCAGCGCGCCCGACGGGTCGTTACCGGAACGGGTGAGCTGCTGCGACTAAGGTGAGAGCTGTGCGTAGACAACCGTTGCGGCTCGCCCTTCTCGAAGCCACCCGGATGCTCTCCGACGCGGGTGTCGAGTCCGCGCGAAACGATGCTGAGCTGCTCGCGGCGCATGTGCTCGGGGTCGAGCGTGGTGAGCTGCCGCTGGTTCCCCTTGTCGACCCGCCCGTTGTGGAGGCGCTGGGGCAGCTGGTCGCCCAGCGCGCCAAGCGTGTCCCGTTGCAGCACATCACGGGCTGGGCCGCGATCGGGGACATCACCGTCGATGTGGGGCCGGGGGTCTTTGTGCCCCGGCCGGAGACCGATCTGGTGCTGTCCTGGGGACTCGACGTGCTCGCCTCCCGCTCGCACCCCGTCGTGGTCGAGCTGTGCACCGGATCGGGCGCGCTCGCGCTCGCGGTCGCGCACGCACGCCCGGACGCGCAGGTCTACGCCGTCGACAACGACACGGCCGCGCTGGCGTGGGCACGCCGCAACGCCGACAAGCGGGCAGGAGCCGGGGACACCCCGGTGCGCCTCTACTCGGGTGACGTGACGGACGGCAGGTTGTTCGCCGAGCTGGACGGCCTCGTCGACCTGGTGCTGTGTAACCCGCCCTACGTGCCGATCGGCAAGTCGCTGCCGCCCGAGGTGGCCGAGCACGACCCCGAGCACGCGGTGTACGCCGCCGACGGCGGTCTCGCCCTGATCAAGAGCGTGGTCACGCTGGCGGCACGGCTGCTGCGGTCGGGGGGCGGTGTCGCGATCGAGCACGACGACGATCACGGGCAGGCGGTCCCCGCGCTGCTGTCCCAGCGCCGTGTGCTGTCCGAAGCCACCGGCCATACCGATCTGGCCGGTCGCTCGCGGTTCGCGACGGCCCGTCGGACCGGCTGATCCGAGGAGCTAGGCTCACGAGCGTGAGTACGGTCTACGACTGCGCGGACCAGGAGTCCCGCACCAAAGGCTTGGCGGCGGCGACGGCAGCCGCGCGCTCCGGGCAGCTCGTGGTGCTGCCGACCGACACCGTGTACGGCATCGGCTGTGAGGCGTTCTCCACCGGCGGCGTACGGGCGCTGCTGCGCGCGAAGCAGCGGGGCCGGGACATGCCCGTCGGCGTGCTGGTCGGCTCGTTGTCGACGCTCGACGGGTTGGTCCAGAGTGTTCCCGATCAGGCACGGACGCTGGTGGAGGCCTTCTGGCCGGGTGACCTGTCGATCGTGCTGCCGCACGCGCCGAGCCTGGCGTGGGATCTGGGCACCACGAAGGGGACGGTGATGCTGCGCATGCCGCTGCATCCGGTGGCACTCGAGCTGTTGCGCGCTGTGGGTCCGATGGCTGTCTCCAGTGCCAACACCTCGGGTAAACCCCCGGCCGCGACAGCCGAGGAGGCTCGTGAGCAGCTGGGGGAGAGCGTGTCGGTCTATCTCGACGGCGGCCCGTGCGGCGACCCGGTGCCGTCGTCGATCGTGGACCTCACCGGCGATGAGCCGGTGATGCTCCGGGAAGGTGCGGTCACCACCGAGGAGGTCTCGGGAGCACTCGGGACGAGCGTCGGGAAAGCGGACTGAGTACCCGACGTGCCGGAAACACTGAGTGTAGGGCTACCGATCCGGGAGTACCTGCTCGTCGCGCTGACCGCTGCCGCGTTGACGTTCCTGCTGACCGGCGTCGCCAAACGGTTCGCGGTCCGGATCCGTGCCATGGCGATGCCGCGGTCGCGGGACGTGCACGCCACACCGATGCCGTACATGGGCGGCCTCGCGATCTACGGTGGCGTGCTGGGCGGCATGGGTCTCGCGCATCAGCTACCGGTGCTGCGCAGGGCGTTCGAGTTCTCGCTCGATCCGGTCGCCGTGCTGGTCGGTGGCGGGGTCATCGTGCTGATCGGGGCGTTGGACGACCGGTTCGACCTGGACGCGTGGACCAAGCTGGCCGGGCAGGTCACCTGCGCGGGCGTTCTCGTGCTGTTCGGCCTGCAGTGGTCGGTGCTGCGGGTGCCGTGGGGTGGGCAGGACAGCGCGGTCGGCTCGGTGCTGATCCTCGACCAGAACCAGGGTGGGCTGCTGGTCATCCTGTTGGTGGTCACGATGGTCAACGCGATGAACTTCGTGGACGGGCTGGACGGGCTCGCCGCGGGGATCGGTCTGATCGCTGCGGCGGCGATCTGTGCGTTCTCCCTGGTGCTGCTGCACTCCTCCGGGGGCGACGTGAGCGCTTACCCGCCTGCGCTGATCGCCGCGACACTGGCCGGAGCATGTCTCGGCTTCCTGCCGCACAACTTCCAGCCCGCGAAGATCTTCATGGGCGACTCCGGCTCGATGTTCATCGGGCTGATGCTCGCCGCGGCGAGTACCTCGGCGTCCGGTCGTGTGTCGATCACCGAGAACGACGGCGGCGCGGACATGCTCGCGCTGCTGTCCCCGCTGATCGTGGTGGCCGCTGTGCTGTTCGTCCCAGTTCTGGACCTGCTGATGGCGGTGATCCGCCGCACACGTCGCGGGGAGAGCCCGTTCAGCGCGGACAAGATGCACCTGCACCACCGGCTGCTGGAGATCGGCCATTCGCAGCGCCGGGCCGTCCTGCTGATCTACTTCTGGGCCGGTCTGCTCGCCTTCGGAGCGGTCGCGCTGACCGTGTTCGATGCTCTCGTCGTGGCCGGATTACTGCTGATCGGGCTGGTGCTTGCGATCCTCGCGTCGTACGTCCCTAGACTGAAGGCTCGTGGGTAGCACGCGAACGACGAAAGGGTCGCCAGTGGCGGAGCAAGCGCAGGGTGCTGGTCCGGGGGACCGGCAGGAAGACAACCCGCACGCGGCGTCGGTGCGCACGCTCGCCACGGCGATGCTGCGGATGGGCCTGCGGATCGGCCTCGCCGGTGCGCTGCTCGCGATCGCCGTCTCCTGGGCACTGCTCGGGTGGTCGGGACTGGCCAGTGCCGCCGTCGGCGCACTCGTGGCGTTCGGCTCCTCGCTGGTCACCGTCTGGATGATGCACAAGACGGCTGCGCTGCCCCCGGAGATGCTGTTCGGCCTCGTGCTCGGCGGCTACATCCTGAAGCTCGGTGCGCTGCTTGTGGTCATGCTCACACTGCGCGGTGTCGCGGTGTTCGACCCGGTCGCTCTCGGGGTGACGATGCTGGTGACGGTGCTCGCGTGGGCCGCTGCGGAAGTCATCGCGTTCCAGCGCGCCAAGATCCCGACCGTCATCCCCGAGACCAGGGACGAGGGCTAAGTAGTACGCCCATACTCCTGGAACGGGTACGCCTGATAAGGTCCCCGGAGAAAGCTGGCCAGCGGCGGCTCGGTGGTGCGAACCAGCCGCCTGCTTCGTCCCGAAACGTATCGGGTACGTTGACGGCCGATCGTGACGATTCCCCCGCCGGTTCGAGGCCGAGCGGGAGAACCGGAAGGAGTCCAGTTGGGCACGTTGGTGCTGGCTGAGGGTTTTGTTCCGCCCGGCGCGGGCGACTTCAATCTCCCTCCGATCTTCGGCGCAGTGACCAAGCCGATGCTGCTGGTCGTCATGTCGGTGGTCATCATCGCGGCGTTCTTTGTGATCACGTCGCGGAACATGAAGGTCGTACCCGGCAAGACGCAGTTCGTCGCCGAATCCATATACAGCTTCACGCGTAACACCATTGCTCGGGAACACATTGGTTCCAAAGACTTCCAGCGGTTCGTACCGCTGATCTTCACGCTGTTCACGTTCGTATTCGTGAACAATATCTACGGTATTATCCCGATTATTCAGTTCCCGACGATGTCACACATCGGGTTCCCGCTGGCGCTGTCGATTCTGGTGGTGTACCCGGTGTATCACTATGTCGGGATGCGTCGCCACGGTGTCGGCGGGTACCTCAAGAACCAGTTGTTCCCGGCGGGCGTACCGGGCCCCATATACATCTTGCTGACACCGATCGAGTTCTTCTCCAAGTTCGTGATGAACCCGATCACGCTGGCGATTCGTGTGTTCGCCGCGATGTTCGCCGGCCACCTCATCATCCTGGTCTTCACGCTGGCTGGTGAGTGGTTGCTCGTCGAGGCGAGCGCGGCGTTGAAGCCGGTGGCCGCGGTGTCGTTCGCCTTCGCCATCGCGATGACGTTCTTGGAGGCCTTGATCATGACGATTCAGGCCTACGTATTTGCCCTGCTCGCCGCCAGCTACATTGGCATGGCGTTGGCAGAGGACCACTAGAGACAAGACCGAGAGGCTTCCGGGCCGCCAGGTGCGGAGCGTAGTTGGAAAGGGATTCGCAAGTGAGCAACATTGTTCTCGCTCAAGAAGCAGCCACGAACATCAACCCCGGCCTTGCCATGATCGGCTATGGCCTCAGCGCCATCGGCCCCGGTATCGGTGTGGGTCTGATCTGGTCCTCCGTCATCACGGGCACTGCTCGCCAGCCCGAGGCGCAGGGCAAGCTGATGGGTATCGCCTGGACCACCTTCGTGCTCACCGAGGTGCTGGCGCTGATCGGTCTGGTGCTGTACTTCATCGCCTCCGCGGCGTGAGTTGATTGCTCAACACGTTGGGAGATGCTGTGCTGACTACACAGATCGTGCTCGCTGCGGAGGAGCCCTCGCCGGTCCTTCCGCACACGTCCGAGGTGATCCTGGGGCTCGTCGCGTTCGGTGTGCTGCTCTTCGTGCTGTGGAAGTTCGCGGTGCCGCGCTTCGAGAAGCTCTACGAGGAGCGCGCATCCCAGATCGAAGGCGGTATCGAGAAAGCCGAGAAGGCGCAGGCGGAAGCGCAGCAGGCCCTCGAGCAGTACAACCAGCAGCTTGCCGAGGCCAGGACCGAGGCCGCGAAGATCCGCGACGACGCGCGGCTGGAGTCCGAGCAGATCCGCGAGGAGATCCGCGCCGAGGCACAGGCCGAGGCGGCCCGGATCGTGGCGCAGGGCGAGTCGCAGTTGCAGGCGCAGAAGGCACAGATCATCGCTGAGCTGCGGTCCGAGATGGGACGGCAGTCGGTGGAGCTGGCCGGTCGTATCGTGGGCGAGTCCCTCGAGGACGAGGAGCGGCGCAACCGCACCGTCGAGCGTTTCCTCGCGGAGCTGGACTCGGCTGGAGCAGGGAAGTAAGGCAGGCGCATGGCGGAGTCAACCGAGACAACACTGCATGCGGCGAGCCGGGAGGCGCTCGAGCTCGCCGAGGGACGCCTCGGCGAGATCCTCGACGACCCCGGGGCCAATCCCGCGGTCGTCGGGGAGGAACTGTACGCATTCGCGTACCTGCTCAGCACGGAGATCTCGCTGCGCAGAGCTGTCGCGGACGCCTCGTCGGAGGACGCAGCCCGTACGCGGCTGGTGCGTAGCCTCCTGGAGGGCAAGGTCAGCGAGCCGACCCTGCAGATCCTGGACACCGTCGTGGCCAGCAAGTGGTCCACGCCGCGTGAGCTGCTGGAGGGGACCACCGTTCTCGGCGCATCCGCCTTGCTGATCGGCGCCGAGCGGGAGGGCACCCTCGAGACCGTCGAGGCGGAGTTGTTCCAGGCCGCGCGGGTGCTGACCGAGGAGTCCGCGCTGGACAACGTTCTCGCCGACCGGACCACTCCCGCGGACTCGAAGCGTAGGCTGGTGCGTGAGCTCTTCTCGGGCAAGCTCACCTCCGTGACGCAGACCATGCTGGAGCAGGTGGCGATTCAGCCACGTGGCCGGAGCGTGGCGAACGCGCTGGACAAGCTCGCCGCGCAGGCGGCACACAAGCGCGAGCGGTCGGTGGCGCACGTCGTCACCGCGACGGAGCTGACCGAGGAGCAGCGTGGTGCACTGACCGAGCGCCTGCAGCGCATCTACGGCAGGTCGATGGCGGTGCACGTACAGGTCAAACCGGACTTGATCGGCGGCCTGCTCATCAAGGTCGGTGACGAGGTCATCGACGGCAGTACGGCGGGCAGGCTCAGGTCCGTGCGCGGGCGGCTCGCGCGCTAGCTCGCCCGGCCTGCGTACGACGTGAGCGGGACCACACGACATACTTTGCAACGAAGAGACCGACAAGTGAGAGCGGGAACGACATGGCGGAGCTGACGATCTCCTCGGAAGAGGTCGCCAACGCGATCGAGAACTATGTCTCGAGTTATTCCCCGGACGTGAGCCGGGAGGAGGTCGGCGTCGTCGTCGACGCCGGTGACGGTATCGCGCACGTCGAGGGGCTGCCGTCGACCATGGCCAACGAGCTGCTGGAGTTCCCCGGCGGCGTGTTCGGCGTCGCGCTGAACCTCGAGGCGACACAGCTCGGTGTGGCCATCCTGGGTGACTTCGAGGACATCGAACAGGGGCAGGAGGTCAAGCGGACGGGGCAGATCCTGTCCATCCCGGTCGGTGAGAACTTCCTCGGGCGTGTCATCGATCCGCTCGGCAAGCCCATCGACGGTCTCGGCGAGATCTCCAGCGAGAGCCGCCGGGCGCTCGAGCTGCAGGCCGCCTCGGTGGTGCAGCGCCAGCCGGTCGACGAGCCGCTGCAGACAGGCATCACGGCGATCGACGCGATGACCCCGATCGGCAGGGGGCAGCGCCAGCTGATGATCGGTGACCGTAAGACCGGTAAGACGGCGGTCGCGGTGGACACGATCATCAACCAGAAGGCCAACTGGGAAACCGGCGACCCGAAGCAGCAGGTGCGCTGCATCTACGTCGCGATCGGCCAGAAGGGCTCCACGATCGCCGCGGTCCGCGAGTCCCTCGAACAGGCGGGGGCGATGGATTACACCACCATCGTCGCCGCGCCCGCCTCGGACTCCGCAGGCTACAAGTGGCTTGCTCCCTACACCGGCTCGGCGCTGGGTCAGCACTGGATGTACCAGGGCAAGCACGTGCTGGTCGTCTTCGACGACCTGACCAAGCAGGCCGAGGCGTACCGTGCGATCTCGCTGCTGCTGCGCAGGCCGCCGGGCCGTGAGGCATTCCCCGGTGACGTCTTCTACCTGCACTCGAGGCTGCTCGAGCGTTGCGCCAAGCTGAACGACGAGCTCGGCGGCGGGTCGCTGACGGGGCTGCCGATCATCGAGACCAAGGCCAACGACATCTCGGCCTACATCCCGACCAACGTCATCTCGATCACCGACGGGCAGTGCTTCTTCCAGTCGGACCTGTTCAACGCTGGGCAGCGCCCGGCGGTCGACCCGACGACCTCGGTCTCGCGTGTGGGTGGTGACGCACAGGTCAAGGCCATGAAGAAGGTCGCGGGTTCGTTGCGTATCGACCTCTCGCAGTACGACGAGCTCAAGTCGTTCGCCGCGTTCGCCTCCGACCTCGACGCAGCGTCCAAGGCGCAGCTCGATCGTGGTAGCCGCCTGTACGAGGTGCTCAAGCAGCCGCAGTACGCGCCGGTTCCGGTCGAGGAGCAGATCGTCACGGTCTACCTCGGCACCAACGGGCACTTCGACACGGTCCCCATCGACGATGTGAACCGCTTCAGCCGCGAGTTCCTGGATCACCTGCGCCGCAAGCACGAGGGCGTGCTCGCCGAGCTCCGGGACACCGGCGAGTGGTCCGACGAGAACGGCAAGCGCATCGATGAGGCCGTCGACGAGTTCAAGAAGCAGTTCACCGCCGCCGACGGGAGCTCGGTCGTGCCTCAGGACGCCGAGGCGATGGAGTCCGAGAAGGTCGGGCAGGAGACTGTGAAGGTCAACAAGCCGGCACCGAAGAAGTGACCAGGTAAGTAGATGGCTGCGCAACTTCGCGAACTACGAGCGAGGATCAAGTCGACCAAGTCGGTCGGCAAGATCACGAAGGCGATGGAGCTCATCGCCACCTCGCGTATCTCCAAGGCACAGGCGCGGGTGGAGGCGGCTCGCCCCTACTCCGAGGAGATCACCAACGTCCTGCAGGCACTGGCCACCGCGTCGACCAATTTGGACAATCCCTTGCTCGTGGAGCGGGATCACCCCAAGCGCGCGGCGGTGCTGGTGGTCACCAGTGACAAGGGACTGTGTGGTGGCTACAACTCCAACGTGCTTCGTACGGCAGAAGAGCTGGTGTCCCTGCTCCAGGAACAGGGCAAGGAGCCAGTGCTCTACGTGATCGGCGTAAAGGGTCTGAACTACTTCCGGTTCCGGGACCGGAAGGTCACCGACAGCTGGACCGGCTTCTCCGACCAGCCGCACTATCACAACGCGGCCGAGGCCGGCGAGGCTCTCGTCGACTCGTTCCTCGCCGGTGCGGACGACGACGAGCACGGGGCCGGCCCGGACGGGATCCCCGGCGTGGACGAGATTCACGTCGTCTACACCGAGTTCCGGTCCATGCTCACCCAGACACCGGTGGCGAAACGGGTCGCTCCGTTGGAGATCGAGTACGCGGGCGAGGGCGACAGCGAGTCCTCGGCGCCGAGCTTGTTGCCGTCCTACGACTTCGAGCCCAGCGCAGAGACCCTGCTGGGTGCCCTGCTTCCGAAGTACATCTACACGCGGATCTTTGCGGCGTTGCTCGAATCGGCCGCGTCCGAACTCGCCGCGCGACGCACGGCGATGAAGGCGGCCTCGGACAACGCCAACGAGCTCGTGGACACCCTCACCCGTGAGGCGAACCAGGCTCGCCAGGCACAGATCACCCAGGAGATCAGCGAAATCGTCGGCGGCGCGAACGCGCTGGCCACAGCAGGAAGTGAAGAGTAGACCTATGACTGCCGATGCAAATACAGTGGTATCCGCAGCCGGAAAGGACGGCGCAGCGACGGGCCGGATCGTGGCGGTCCGGGGCCCGGTCGTCGACGTCGAGTTCCCGCGGGGTGCGCTGCCTGAACAGTTCAACGCCCTGAAGGTCGAGGTCGAGTTCGCCGAGCTCGCCAAGACGGTGACCCTGGAGGTCGCCCAGCACCTCGGTGACAACCTGGTGCGGACGATTTCCCTGCAGCCGCAGGACGGTCTGGTACGGGGTACCCCCGTGCGGGACACCGGTTCGCCGATCACGGTGCCGGTCGGGGACAAGGTCAAGGGCCACGTCTACAACGTGCTCGGTGAGTGCCTCGACGAGCCCGGTTACGGCGACGACCTCGAGCGCTGGTCCATCCACAGGGACCCGCCGGCGTTCGACCAGCTCGAGGGCAGGACCGAGGTGCTCGAGACCGGCTTGAAGGTGATCGATCTGCTCACCCCGTACGTGCAGGGTGGCAAGATCGGCCTTTTCGGTGGTGCCGGTGTCGGCAAGACGGTGCTGATCAAGGAGATGATCACCCGTGTGGCTCGCAACTTCGGCGGGACCTCGGTCTTCGCGGGTGTCGGTGAGCGTACCCGTGAGGGCACCGACCTCTTCCTGGAGATGAGCGAGGACGGCGTCATCAACGACACCGCCCTGGTCTTCGGCCAGATGGACGAGCCGCCGGGGACCCGTATGCGCGTCGCGCTGTCCGGGCTGACCATGGCCGAGTACTTCCGGGATGTGCAGAACCAGGACGTCCTGCTGTTCATCGACAACATCTTCCGGTTCACCCAGGCGGGCCAGGAGGTCTCCACCCTGCTCGGCCGTATGCCGTCCGCGGTGGGTTACCAGCCGACGCTCGCGGACGAGATGGGCTTCCTGCAGGAGCGGATCACCTCGGTCAAGGGCCGTTCGATCACCTCGATGCAGGCGATCTACGTGCCGGCCGACGACTACACCGACCCGGCGCCCGCGACGACCTTCGCGCACCTCGACGCGACCACGGAGCTGTCCCGGTCGGTGTTCCAGAAGGGTATCTTCCCGGCCGTCGACCCGCTGACCTCCTCGTCGACGATCCTGGACCCCGCGATCGTCGGTGACGAGCACTACCGGGTCGCCTCCGAGGTCATCCGGATCCTGCAGAAGTACAAGGAGCTGCAGGACATCATCGCCATCCTCGGTATCGACGAGCTGTCCGAAGAGGACAAGCTGACGGTGAACCGGGCGCGGCGTATCGAGCGGTTCCTGTCCCAGAACATGCTGGTGGCCGAGCAGTTCACCGGCCAGCCCGGCTCGACGGTGCCGCGGAACGAGACCATCGAGGCCTTCGACAAGATCAGCACGGGTGAGTTCGATCACTTCCCGGAGCAGGCCTTCCTGGGCATCGGTGGGCTCGAGGACCTGGAGAAGAAGTACGCCGAGATCACCGGCAAGTGACCTGCTGGCACGGCGGGGTCGTATTCCCGTTCGGGGGAGTCGACCCCGCCGTGTTGCCGGGTGGTATCGGACACCAATTAGACTGTGAAGTGCGCCTGCCGGAGCCAGTCGTTGTTCGTTGCTGCGAGCCATCGCTCGTAGCCGGTGACATGCTTGTGTGAAGGAGAGTCACGTGGCCGAGATGTCCGTCGAGCTTGTCGCGGTGGAGCGCCGGTTGTGGTCGGGCACCGGGTCGTTCGTCGTCGCGCAGACGACCGAGGGTGAGATCGGCATTATGCCCGGGCACGAGCCGATGCTCGGTCAGCTCGTCGACGGTGGCGTCGTCACCGTGACGACCTCGGACGGCGACCACATGAGCGCGGCGGTGCAGGGTGGTTTCCTGTCGGTGACCAGGGACACCGTGAGCGTGCTCGCGGAGTCGGCCGAACTGGCCGGGGAGATCGACGTGGAGGCCGCACGGCGGGCACTCGAGGACGAGGACGAGGACGAGCGCGCCAGAGCGAGCGCACGATTGCGCGTCGCGGGGCAGACAGACTGAGCGCGCCGCGATCGGGAGCCTGCTGTGGCCATCACGCTTCTCATCATCGGGCTCCTGAGTGTGGCGGTGCTTGCCCTGTGCTGGATGGTCGTGCGCTGGCGCAGGATCTTGCAGGCAGGTGGCGTCAACGTCGCGCTGCGCTGGCGGCGCCGCGCTGGTGAAGGCGGCTGGCACCTGGGCATCGGCCGGTACCACGGTGAAGAGTTCCTGTGGTTCCGCGTGATGAGTGTGCGCAGCGGACCCGACCGGGTTCTCTCCCGCAACAATCTGGCGATCTCGGCCCGGCGCGAGCCGAGCGGAACCGAGGTCTACGCGCTTCCCCCGGAAGCCACCGTGCTCAGCTGTGAGTCACGGACCAGGTCGTTCATCGAGATCGCGATGGGCCCCGGCCCGCTGACGGGGTTCCTTTCCTGGCTCGAGTCGGCCCCGCCGGGCCGTCAGATGCCGCGCGCCAGCTAGGGCGTGGCGAGCCGAGGGACTCCTTCGGTACGCATGCCGCACCCGAGGAGTCCCCCGGCGCGTCCCGGCTCAGCCCTGCGCGTCAGCTCTGCGCACCGGGCCGCCACAGCACGTCGCCGTCCGGGTTGGCGAGCCTGGCGAGAATGAACAGCAGGTCGGACAGCCGGTTGAGGTAGCGCACGGCGAGCTCGTTGGTGCGCTCGGGATCGGACTCGGCGAGCATCCAGGCGCTGCGCTCGGCACGCCTGGCGATCGTGCGTGCCTGGTGCAGCAGGGCAGCGCCGGGTGTTCCGCCTGGCAGGATGAACGACGTGAGCTTGGGCAGCTGCTCGTTGTACCGGTCGCACCAGCCCTCGAGGCGCTCGATGTAGGACTCGGTCACGCGCAGCGGGGGGAACTCCAGGTCGTCCACCACCGGGGTGCACAGGTCCGCTCCGACGTCGAAGAGGTCGTTCTGCACCGAGCCGAGCAGCTCCGCGATTTCCTGGTCGAGCCCGCCGAGAGCCAGCGCGGTACCGATCGCGGAGTTCGTCTCGTCGACATCGGCGTAGGCGCCGATGCGCGGCGCGGTTTTCGGGATCCGTGAGCTGTCCCCGAGCGCGGTCGTGCCGTTGTCGCCGACCCGGGTGTAGACGCGGTTGATGCGAACGGACATACCGGCACTCTACGCTGCGGCTACCGGGGACCGGGGAGTACCCGAACCCTTCAGCGGCGCGCGGGCTCGCCTACCATGACCGCTACGCCGGAGTTGCCGACTCGACACCCGCCGTGGCGACAGGGCCGTCCGGCGGCGCCTGTCTGCTGTACTGTGTAGGCCTTCCCTCGGGGCAGCGGTGACCGAGAACTGAATACGTTGCTGAGGAGGATTGGGTGAGCGAGCACTTCGACGTCCATGGCGGCACTCGACTCGTGGGTGAGGTGCAGGTCGTCGGGGCCAAGAACAGCGTACTCAAGTTGATGGCCGCGGCGTTGCTCGCCGAGGGCACGACCACCATCACCAACTGCCCCGAGATCCTCGACGTCCCGCTGATGGCGGACGTGCTGCGCAGCGTGGGCTGCGAGGTCGAGATCGATGCCGACACGGTCACGATCGACACGCCGGCGGAACCGGCTCACCGGGCGAGCACGACGGCGATGGGCAAGCTCCGTGCCTCGGTGTGCGTGCTCGGCCCGCTCGTGGGCAGGCTCAAACGGGCGGTCGTCGCGCTGCCCGGCGGTGACGCGATCGGATCCCGCCCGCTGGACATGCACCAGAACGGGCTGCGCAAGCTCGGCGCGAACAGCCACATCGATCACGGTTGCGTGGTGGCCGAGGCGGAGGGGCTGCACGGCGCGCAGATCTGGCTGGACTTCCCCAGCGTGGGAGCGACCGAGAACATCCTCATGGCGGCTGTACTCGCCACGGGCACCACGGTTATCGACAACGCGGCCAGAGAACCCGAGATCATCGACATCTGCCTGATGCTGCAGGAGATGGGTGCGCAGATCGAGGGCGCGGGAACGTCCACGCTGACGGTGCACGGGGTGGACGCGTTGCGACCGACGACGCACCGCGTGATCGGTGATCGCATCGTGGGGGCCAGCTGGGCGTTCGCGGCGGCGGCGACCCGTGGTGACATCACGGTGCGCGGCGTCAACGCGCATCACCTCGACCTCGTGCTGGAGAAGCTGCGGCACGCGGGTGCCGAGGTCACGGTGCTCGGCGAGGAGGGCTTCCGGGTGGTGCAGCACGACCAGCCGAAGGCGATCGACTTCGTGACACTGCCGTACCCGGGGTTCGCGACCGACCTGCAACCGTTCGCGGTGGTGCTGGCCGCCGTCGCCGACGGCACATCGATGATCACCGAGAACGTCTACGAGTCGCGCTTCCGGTTCATCGACGAGATGGTCCGGCTGGGTGCGGACGCGCGTACCGACGGCCACCATGCCGTTGTGCGCGGTGTGGAGAAGCTCTCCAGCGCCCCGGTGTGGGCCTCGGACATCCGCGCGGGGGCGGGCCTGGTGCTGGCGGGCCTCTGTGCGGAGGGGGTCACCCAGATCTGGGACGTGTTCCATATCGACCGCGGCTATCCCTACTTCGTGGAGAACCTCAACCGGCTCGGCGCACACATCGAGCGCGTCGTGGAAGGGTGAGTTGGTCACAGCGCTGGGGACATCGCGATTACCGGCCAGTATCCTCGAGGCGAGCACTCGGCACGGTGGGTAGAACGTAGGGAAGGTCAGCGAATGCCGTACCCGACAGACGATCAGCGCGACCGCCCGTGGGTGATGCGGACCTACGCGGGCCATTCCTCGGCGGAGGCGTCCAACGCGCTGTACCGGCGGAACCTCGCCAAGGGGCAGACCGGCCTGTCCGTGGCGTTCGACCTGCCGACCCAGACCGGGTACGACGCCGATCACCCGCTCTCGCGCGGCGAGGTGGGGAAGGTCGGTGTGCCGGTCAGTCACATCGGCGACATGCGGCAGCTGTTCGACGGGATCCCGCTCGCCGAGGCGAACACGTCGATGACGATCAACGCGCCCGCCATGTGGTTGCTGGCCCTGTATGTCACCGTCGCCGAGGAGCAGGCCCGCGAGCAGGGGCGCGACACCGATGAGGTGCTCGCCCAGCTGACGGGGACCACGCAGAACGACGTCATCAAGGAGTACCTGTCCCGGGGTACCTACATCTTCCCTCCAGGACCGAGCCTGCGGCTGACCACGGACGTGATCACCTGGACGGTGCAGCACGTGCCGAAGTGGAACCCGATCAACATCTGTAGTTACCACCTGCAGGAGGCGGGGGCCACGCCGACGCAGGAAGTCGCCTACGCGATGTGCACGGCGATCGCGGTGCTCGACGCCGTGCGGGAGCGCGTGGACGACACGGAGATGGCCAGGGTCGTCTCGCGCATGTCCTTCTTCGTCAACGCCGGAGTGCGGTTCGTCGAGGAGATGTGCAAGATGCGCGCGTTCACCCAGCTCTGGGACGAGATCACCAGGGAGAGGTACGGCGTGACCGACCCCAAGGCACGCCGGTTCCGGTACGGGGTGCAGGTGAACTCGCTCGGCCTCACCGAGGCTCAGCCGGAGAACAACGTGCAGCGCATCGTGCTGGAGATGCTGGCGGTGGCGATGTCCAAGGACTCCCGCGCCCGCGCGATCCAGCTGCCCGCGTGGAACGAGGCGCTGGGCCTGCCGCGCCCGTGGGACCAGCAGTGGGCGTTGCGCATGCAGCAGGTACTCGCCTACGAGACCGACCTGCTGGAGTACGAGGACATCTTCGAGGGCTCCACCGTGATCACCCAGCGGGTGAACGAGATCGTCGCCGACGCGCGCAAGGAGATCGACCACGTCCAGCAGATGGGTGGGGCGGTCGCCGCGGTGGAGAGCGGCTACATGAAGTCCCAGCTGGTGGCGTCGCTCGGGGAGTACCGGCGCAAGGTCGAGTCGGGTGAGCGGGTCCTGGTCGGGGTGAACAAGTTCGACACCTCCGAGCCGAGCCCACTGCAGGCCGAGGGGGCCGAGGCCATCGAGACGGTGGATCCGGAGGTGGAGGCAAGCGCCGTGGCCGCGCTGGAGTCCTGGAGGTCGCAGCGGGACTCCTCGGCTGTGGACAGCGCGTTGGCACGCCTCCGGGAGGCCGCGGGCACCGACGAGAACCTGTTCGAGGCCACTCTCGAATGCGCGCGTGCCGGGGTGACCACCGGCGAGTGGGCGGGCGCGCTGCGCGAGGTCTTCGGCGAGTACCGCGCGCCGACCGGGGTCTCGTCCTCGGCCGCGCCGGGATCCGGTGGTGAGCTCGCCACGGTGCGCGAGCGCGTGCGGGCCACCGGTGAGGAGCTGGGTGAGCGGCTGCGCATGCTGGTCGGCAAGCCGGGCCTGGACGGCCACTCCAACGGGGCCGAGCAGGTCGCCGTGCGCGCGCGGGACGCCGGGTTCGAGGTGATCTATCAGGGCATCCGCCTCACGCCGGAGCAGATCGTCGCGGCGGCCGTGCAGGAGGACGTGCATGTGGTCGGCCTGTCCGTGCTGTCCGGTTCGCACCTGGACGTCGTTCCGGACGTGGTCGAGGGGCTGCGTGCCGCAGGCGCGGGCGACGTGCCGGTGATCGTCGGCGGGATCATCCCTCCAGCGGACGCCGAGGAGCTGACCAGCCGGGGGATCGCCCGGGTCTTCACCCCCAAGGACTACGAGCTCACCGAGATCATGGATGAGGTGGTCACGGTCGTCCGCGAGGCGAAGGGGCTGGGGCAGCCGCAGCTGGCGGTGTGACGCGGCCGGGCTCGGCCGCTCGATGCGGGCTCAGGACACCGACGCGGCGAACTGCTCCATCTGTTCCTCGGTCAGCGCGATCCAGGTGGCTCGCGCGCAGGCCAGCAGGGTTCCGTCGGCCGACCAGATCGCCGAGGCGGAGAAGCGTTTCCGGTTGGCGTCGCCGAGTGCCCATGAGCCTACGACGGTTCGTTCCCCGCAGGCGGGCCTGCGCGTTATCTGCGCGGCCATCCTGCCGAGTACGTGCGGCGGGTTGGGGCCGGGCTGGTAGTACCAGGCCCAGCCACTCGGGCAGTCCAGCGCGGCCCACACGGTAGGGACGTCGACGCCGCCGTCCCCGGAGTCGAGCGAGTCGTCCGGAGTCCACGGCCAGGCCACGAGCGGTTCGGGCCGGTCGACCGGCCCGGGGAAGATGCGCAGGCCGTCGCCTTCGGCGCGGTCGGGCCCGCAGGTGACGCACCCGGGGAAGGGCGTGGACGCGCGGTACGGGGCGACCTCGAAGGTGCGCGTCGCCGCCTCGGCCTCGGCGATGGTCACCGGCTCCGGCGGGGTGATCTCGACCTTGGCGTGCCGTGCCTCGGAGATCAACTGCTCACCGTCGTAGAGCGCGCACCGCTGGTCGTCGGTCACCGCCCGCAGCGGACGCTCGACCGGCGGCGGGGTGCGCAGGCTGGCCTCGGCGGCCCCCTCGGTCAGCGCGTGCGCCGTCACGCCGCACGCGTAGCCGCCGTTGGCGGAGCGTGGCGGTCCGGTGAAGCGGCGCGGGATGGTAACGGTACTGCTGATGCGTTCTTCGGTGCTGCGGGTCACGGTGTGAACCTACCGGACGCTGTCACCGGTCGGCGAGGTGTCCGAGTCGAGATAGCGCTCCCCGACGCGGATCTCCTGGATGGCCGAGTTGAGCACGGAAATCGCTCGGAGGTCCTCGCTCCTGTGCCGCTCGATGACCCCACGCACCAGCTCGGTGGCCTGCTCCAGCTGCCGGTGATCCTCCTCGTTGACCATCTCCATCATCCGCCTTCACTCGAGCGTTGCGCTCACTTACGTACGGGGTTGTGACGTCGTGCGGCGGAACCGGTTCCGCTGTGATCATACGCCGGGATCCCGACGATGGCAGGAGTCGACGCGCGCGGCGTGGCGCGATCGCGTCACACGTTCGACCGTGGTGCCGCCGTGGTTGGGGCAGTACCGTGAGGGCATGGCTCACGAGGACAGCGTCCTTCTCACCAGGGACGGGACGACCCTGACCGTCACGATGAACAAGCCCGCCCGCCGCAACGCGCTGTCCGAGGAACACCTCGCCGCGCTGCTCGACGCCTTCGAGCAGGCGGCGGAGTCGGACGCGAGCGGAGTCGTACTCGCGGCGAACGGACCGGTGTTCTCGGCGGGTCACGACTTCGCCGATGTCGCCGAGCGCGACCACGAGGGTGTTGCCAGCCTGCTCGAGCTGTGTACCCGGCTGATGCGCACGATCCAGTCGGTGCCGCAGGTCGTGATCGCCCGGGTGCACGGGCTAGCCACGGCCGCGGGATGCCAGCTGGTCGCCTCCTGTGACCTGGCCGTGGCCGGGCAGTCGGCGGGGTTCGCCCTTCCCGGCGGTAAGGGCGGTTGGTTCTGCCATACCCCTGCCGTGCCGGTCGCCCGCGCGGTCGGCAGGAAGCGGTTGATGGAGATGGCCCTGACGGGAGAGACCGTGGACGCGGCGACAGCCGAGCAGTGGGGGCTGGTCAACCGGGTGGTCCCGGACGCCGAGCTGGACGGCGCGGTCGCCGACCTGCTCGACCGGGCCACGCGGGGTAGCCCGGCGAGCAAGGCACTCGGCAAGCGCACGCTCTACGCGCAGCTGGACCGTCCCGAGGCGGAGGCCTACGACATCGCGCTCGAGGTGATGGCCGAAGCGTCCCAGTCGCCCGCCGCGAAGGAAGGCATGGCGGCGTTCCTGGCCAAGCGCAGGCCGGAGTGGCCGGAGTGAGGCTCCGGGTGGTGCGCAGGGCGACTCATTCCGGGTTGGGCTGGTCGACGCGGACCACGGTGAGCTCCGCCGGGCGCAACGGTTCACGGCAGTGCTCGCAGACCATCACCGGCCGCAGGGTCGCTCCGCAGTCATGCGCCCAGACCGTGGGCGGGTCCGTGCGAGTGATGTAGCGGTCGCCCCAGTCCATCAGCGACAGCAGCACCGCGTGCAGCGCTTGACCTGTTTCCGTCGGGACGTACTCGTAGCGCGGCGGGTGCGTCTCGTACTGCTTCTTCTCCAGCAGGCCCGATTCGACGAGCTTGCTCAGCCGCGCGGCGAGGATGTCCCTGCTGGCGCCGGTGTTGCGCGCGATCCGGTCGAACCGCCGAACCCCGAGGAAGACCTCGCGCAGCGTCAGCAGGCTCCATCGTTCGCCCACGATGCTCAGGGCATCGGCGATCGAGCACTGGCGCGGGCGGTGTGCCATGTGGGGAACCTCCTCGGTCGCGGCGGGTTCGCGTCAGGGGAGGAGGACCCGCCGGGTCTGCCTACCGGTTGCCAGCATCGTGCCAGTGACGTTCCACAGTGTGCAGTCGTCGACGCACCACCCGGCCGCGGCGTGCTCGGTGCGGATCCTGCCAAGGACCCAGTCGCCCGGCTCGAACCCGCGCAGGCTGTCGGTGAAGTGCGCGGCCAGCTCGACGGTCGGTATGGGGACCGGCTCGCGAAGCACGCCGTACAACCCGGGGGCGAGGGTGTCCACGAGGGTCACCGCGGCTTGTGCCGGGTCGGCGGGCGGGGTGCGCAGCCGCAGCCACGCGGTCAGCTCGGGCTCCGGGCCGCCGAGCAGCGGGGCGCGCCCGTCCGCAGGCCGGATCTCCACGTTGCGCGCGAAGGGCACCAGCTCATCCACGGGAAGTACGGGGCACTCCGGCACGGGCGGGACGCCAGGGGCCGCCTCGCCGGGCCGGTCGGTCGCGGCGCTCTCGCCCGCCCGCCCGAACATCGCGATACCGGTCACCGCGTCCTGCCCGCCCACCCCGAGCGTGACACGGACGGTGGTGGTGTTGCGCGTGGCGCGCAGTACCTCGCCGCGCAGGTCGATGCGACCGTCCCGGACCGCGGTGAGCAGGTTGACGTGCAGGGCGCGTGCGGCGGCGTCGCTCGCGACGCCGGGCAGCTGCTCGCGTGCGTGACTGACCAGTAGCCCGGCCAGGTACCCGCCATGCATCCCGTCCCAGGACTGCCAGGTGGTGTCCAGGCCGTCCAGCTGAACCGAAGTCGACATAGGCTCTCCCGTCACGTTCCCGAGCTCGCGCTCGCACCAGTAAGTTGGATTTTCCAACTTACCATTTCGAAGGGCACGATCGGGTGCCGTCTCCGGCTGACCATGCCGGGCTGGTCAGCTCATCGGCGCTCGTGCAGCTGGAGCAGCGTGTAGGCCGCGATCGACTGGGCGTCGGTGATCTCCGCGCGGGTGATCATCCCCTCGAACTCGGCCCTGCTGAACCACGCGGAGCGCATGTCCTGCTCCTCGTGCTCGCGCTCGTGCTCACCCGCGCGCAGGCCGGTGGCAAGGAAGACCCGGCCACGCTGGCTCGACACGCCGGGCGCCAGATCGAGCACGCCGAGCTCGTTCAGCACGCTCGCGGTCAGCCCCGTCTCCTCGCGCAGCTCCCGGGCAGCCAGCTCGCGCGGGGAGTACCCGTTCCTGCCGGGTGCGGTTCCCTGGGGGAACTCCCAGCGGCGCAAACCGATCGGGTACCGGTACTGCTCGACGAGCCGGACGTGGTCCCCGTCGAGCGGGATGACCAGAGCGTAGTCGGGTTTGTCGACGACTCCGTAGATGCCATCGGAGCCGTCCTGCCTCCGGATCGCGTCCTCCCGGACGCTCATCCAGCTGTTGCTGTAGACCTCGCGCGTACCCACGGTTTCCATAGCGCCCGATACTGCCGTATCGGGCGGCGACCGGTGACCGAGGTCGGGCACGTCGAGCGCCCCGTGACGCGCGGCCGGTGCCGGGTGAATTACGCTGCGTGCCGTGCGCCTCGTGATCGCTCGTTGCACTGTGGACTACGCCGGCAGGGTGACTGCACACCTGCCGATGGCAAACCGTCTCCTGCTGGTCAAGGCCGACGGCTCGGTGTCGGTGCATTCCGATGACCGTGCCTACAAGCCGTTGAACTGGATGAGCCCGCCGTGCTGGCTCATCGAGGACAGCGGGCAGGACGACGAGGCCGTCTCGGTGTGGACGGTACAGAACAAGTCCGGTGAGAAGCTGGTGGTCACGATCGCCGAGGTGCTGCACGATTCCGAGCACGAGCTGGGAGCCGAGCCGGGACTGGTCAAGGACGGCGTCGAAGCGCACCTGCAGGAGCTGCTCGCCGAGCACATCGGCACGCTCGGTGAAGGCTACAACCTGATACGCAGGGAGTACCCGACCGCGATCGGGCCGGTGGACATCCTGGCCAAGGACGCGGGTGGCTCCACGGTGGCGGTGGAGATCAAGCGCAGGGGCGAGATCGACGGTGTCGAGCAACTCACGCGCTACCTCGACCTGCTCAACCGTGACCCGCTGATCTCCCCGGTGTACGGGGTGTTCGCCGCCCAGCAGATCAAGCCGCAGGCGCGCACCCTGGCCGAGGATCGAGGGATCCGCTGCGTGACGCTGGACTACGACGCGCTGCGCGGCATCGAGCCCGACGAGTTCCGGTTGTTCTGAACATCCCGGTCGCGATCGCCGGCGACTCCCGCAGGAACGAAGCGTCAGAACGGCGGGTCGCCGGGTGGGTCGGTGCCGCTGGGTTCGGGTGGTGCTGCCGGTGGGCGCTGGTGGTGGGTGTAGCGGCGTCCGGTGGGGGTGGTGATGGTGCTGGTGCCGTTGGTGGGGTTGTGGTGGAGGGTCCAGTGGGGGTGGTCTTTGAGTCGGTGGTGCCAGCGGCATTTGGCGCCGCCGTTGGTGTGGGCGGTGGTGCCGTTCTGGCCGCGTGCCCATCCGTGGAGGTGGTCGTAGTCGCTGTGGTGGGCGGGCCGGTGGCAGCCGGGTGTGGTGCATTCGGCATCACGCACGGCGATGAGATCACGAATGGCGGTGGTGGGCCGGTAGCGCCGACGCCCGACGTCGAGGACGGCGCCGCTGGCGGGGTCGGTGAGGACCTTGCGCCACACGCTGTGCCGGCTGGCCAGGATGTGCCGGGCGATCGGGGCGGGTAGCGGTCCGTAGCCGGAGAGTTCGCAGCCGGTGTCGGCCATGCCGAGGGCGGTGTCGATGGGCATGTGCAGGTACACCGTCGCCGCCGCTTCCGGGGCGGCCACGTCGGGATCGTGCCCCAGCAGGAGGGTGGCGTGGATGTCGGCGCGCAACTGGTCCAGGGTGCGCGCGTCGCCTTGGTGGCGGGCGCGGTGGGCCATGGCGTCGATCCGGGCGTAGGCCGAGGCGGCCACTTCGGCGGGTAGGTCGGCCGCCAGGGTGGATAGGCCGTCCTCGCCGGGTAGGAGTTCCACCTTCCGCCCCGCCCGTGCCTGGCGGGCACGCTCCGCCTGCCCGTCGGGATCAGCCTGTTCGACGAGCCTGCGGGCCGCCCGGGCCAGGTTGGCCGGATTCGTCGCACTCACCCGGCCGGAGTCGAGCTTGCCGGCCAGCTGGTCGTCCACCTGGCGGGCCTGCTGGTCGTCGAGCGTGTCGGTCGCCTCGGTGATCCGCCCGGCCGCAGCACCCTCGATCTGCCCGGCTTCCATCGCCGCCAACACCCGCGGCATCCGCTGCGTGAGCTGGCGCGCCCGGTGCAGCCGCAACGCCGCCGTGTGCCGCGACACCCGCAGTTCGAGCGCGGCCTCGTCGGCCACATAGCGATCCTGCCCGCGTAGCTGGTCGAGCCGGGCCAGCGCGTGCGCCTCGATCGCATCCGTATGCGCCCGGATCCGCCGTGCGGCCGCCAGCGTCTCGATCACCTGCTCGGCACTCAACTCAGCAACCTGCTCGCCGGTGAAGGTGCGGCAGCGGATCTCGGCCTGCTCTTCGGGCGTGAACGCGACAGGATTCACCCGCCAGGCCGGGACGAACATCACCCCGGCCGGGCCGGCCACTTCCACCAAATCCGACACACCCACAGCATATCGCACACACGTTCGACCACCCCGCAACGACACGCCGACCACACACAGCCACCCGACTCATACACAGTCTGGTTGCGACCTGGGTTAGATCGTCGCCACCGGCAAGGCGTCTCACGAGTCGGGCTCGTCGAGCCAGCCGGTCGGGGCGTAGCGGTACAGCGCATCATTGCCGCCGGGCACCCGTCGGGCCGGATTGCGCTGACCGCCCTCCGTGCCGCGCGCCCGGTGCTAACGTGTGCCTCGTGCGCTGTGCTGTCTCCATCCGTTCCGCATGGTTCGTCGTTTCCGGTGTCGTTCTGCTTCTCGCGGTGAGTGGCTGTGGCGGGGAGGATTTGCGTAAGGCTCACTTCGAACGGACGACGGTGCCCGTGGAGCCGGGTGACTCCGGCCAGGAGCCGATCCCCGGGGAGCCTCCCGATGAACCCGCGCTGGCACCGGCCGAGCTGCGGACGGTGGACACCTGTCAGCTGGTCGGTGAGGAGCAGCTGGGGGAGTTGGGCTCGGTCGGTGAGCCGAGTGGTCCGCTCGGCCTTCCGGACGAGCTCGGTATCGGGGAATGCTCGGTTACCGTGACCGATCCTGGCGGCAAGGAAGCGAATGTGCGTCTCAGGCTCGATGAGCAGATCAACGACTCACTGAACCAGGTTACCGGTGGTGTGGAAGGCCTGCCGCTCATCGAGAGCACGCTGGAGGATGACACGTGCTTCGTCACGGCCATCACCTCGCAGGAGCCGAAGCTGGGGATCCGGGCATCCGTCCAGTACCAGGGCGGCGAGCCGTGCCGGGCGGGCAACACGGCTGTGGCGGGCGCGGTCCGCACGATTCTCGATGATCCCCCGCGGCTGGACACTCCGCACGGCTCGCTGCGCACGGTCGATCCCTGTGACGGTGTCGACGACGACGTGGCCAGGGGTGTACTCGACGAGGATGATGCCGAAGGTGAGCTCGCCACGATATTCAGGTGCCAGTGGCGCGGCTCGTCCGAGTACGTATCGGTGAGCTACCGCTTCGGCAGGCCGACGGTGTCTACTGAGGACACGCGCGAGACAGAGCTCGGCGAGGATACCGTCGCGCTCGTCTCCCCGCAGGTGGACCGGTGTTCTGTGCAGTGGGAGCATCGCTCGATCGAGGAGGAGCACGCCGAGCTGGTCGAGGTGAGCGTGACCGACAGCGAGGCCGAAAGTACCGATGCGGCGTGCGAGAGCGCGACCGAGGTGGCCGAGGCGGTGGCGCCCGAACTGCCTACGGCGTGAACGATCTTGTTCCGAGTATTGCATGCAAGTCTATATGTGTACTTGACGAAACTTGTATTGGATGATATAGAAAAAGTGTCGTTCCGGATGATCGTGAAGAGCTCTGTGGCTGGGCACGATGAACGGGGTGAGGCGCGATGCGGGACAACACGCCACCGGCACCGGACAGGGACGCGTTCGGCCGGGTCGTCTACGGCGAGCCGGCATGGCTGCGCTCAGAGTTCGACGAGATCGTTTCGATGAACTTCCCGGCAGTGCCCGCGGACGAGTGACCCGGCGAGGAAGGCACGTCCGCGTGGGAGGTGAGGTCTGGTGAACGGTCCCGAGCGGCCACGAATCAGCACGTCGCTGGACACGGCGGCGAGCGAGATCCGCAACGCCATCCAACACGTCGAGATCGAGGAGGTGCCCACCCAGGTCGAGCTGCGCGACGCCGGGTGGCACCTGACCCATCTGAGCGGGGACCTCGCCGAGCTGGCCGCGATCCTGGGCGAGCAGGCGAGCCGGTACGGCGAACGGAACGTGCTCAGCGAGGTGTCCGGTGAGGACCCTGGCCCCACGGTCGCCCGCGCCTATCGCGAGCTGGCTACGGCCCGGAAGGCTCTCGAACAGGCGGAGGCCGCCGCGCGGGAGTACTACACGGCGATCAGCAGGGTGTATCCGGCCGTGTCCCCCGATGTGGCAGGTGATGTCCCATGAGTGCGCACGGTGCCGAGCGTGACCCGTACGCCGTTCTCGGTGTGAGCCCGGACGCCACGCAGCGCGAGATATCCAGCGCCTACCGGCGCCTGGTGCGGGGCCTGCATCCGGATGGTCCGGACGGCGACTCCGGGAAGCTCGGCGAGGTGGTGGACGCCTACGAGAGGCTGCGCGACCCCGGGCGCCGTACCGAGCACGACCGCGCCCGGCACGCCGGTACCCGCCGTGCTCGGCGCACCGGTCCGGAACCGACCGAGGTGCCCGTGCGCGTGCACCGCACACCCCGGCAGCCGGAGCCGGATGTTCGGGCAGGTCCGGTCCGCAGGCACCGCTGAGACCGACCCCGCCGTCGACCCGGTCGACGACCCCCGTTTGCCGACCCCGTTGACGACCTCCGCGTCAGCGATGGCCTTCCCGGTGTGTTCCATGGCACTATCAAGGGCTACTACTGACGAGTAGCCAGCCGTGTGGGAGGTCGACCGTGGGTCGTGTGTTCGAGTCCGTTGGCGTTGTCGGTCTGGGCACCATGGGTGCCGGAATCGCGGAGGTGATCGCCCGCAGTGGGATCGCCGTTGTCGGGGTGGAGATCGACGACGAGGGCGTGTCCAGGGCTCGCTCGCACATCGAGCACTCCACCTCGCGCGCGCTGGCCAAGGGCAAGCTCGACGGGGCGGACCGGGACGCGTTGCTGGAACGCATCCGGTACACGACCGCGCTCGCCGACCTCGCGGATGTGGATCTGGTGATCGAAGCCGTCCCGGAGAGTCCCGAGCTCAAAGCGGGGATCCTCGCCGAGCTGGACACGATCACCCGCCCGGACGTCATCCTCGCCTCGAACACCTCCTCGCTGTCGGTCACCGAGCTCGGCGTGCACACCACGCGTCCCGACAAGGTCATCGGCATGCACTTCTTCAACCCCGCGCCGGTGCTGAAGCTGATGGAGGTCGTCCGGACAGTGGTGACCGATCCGCAGGTGGTCCCCGATGTGGAGGCCTTCGCCGAGCGCATCGGTAAGACCCCGGTCGTGACAGGGGACCGCGCGGGCTTCATCGCCAACGCGCTGCTGTTCGGCTACCTCAACCACGCCGTGCGCATGTACGAGCAACGCTATGCGACCCGGGAGGATCTGGACGCGGCGATGCGCTACGGCTGCGGGTACCCGATGGGACCGCTCGCGCTGCTCGACCTCATCGGCCTGGACACCGCCTACGAGATCCTGGAGTCGATGTACCGCCAGTCGCGGGACCGCCTGCACGCGCCCGCGCCGCTGCTCAAGCAGATGATCTCGGCGGGGCTGCTCGGCCGCAAGAGCGCTGGCGGCTTCTACACCTACGAGGAGCCGGACTCGCCGACGGTCGTCCCGGACGCGCGCTCGGCAGGCGACGCCGTCCAGGCCGGGTCGGCACGCCCGGTGCGCTCGGTCGCCGTCGTCGGTACCGGCACCATGGCGCGCGGGATCGTGGAGGTCTTCGCCAAGCGCGGCTACGACGTCCTGCTGCGGGCCCGCTCCGTGCCCAAGGCCGAGGAGGCGATCGAGACCGTGCGCAAGTCGCTGGACAAGGCGGTGTCCAAGGGCAAGCTCGCGCAGGCCGACGCCACCGACGTGCTGGCCCGCATCACCCCTGTCGTCGAGTTCTCCGCGCTGGCCGAGGCCGATCTGGTCGTGGAGGCAGTGGCCGAGGACATCGACGTCAAGCGGGAGGTGTTCGCCTCGCTCGACGCCGCCGTCAAGCAGGGCGCGGTGCTGGCGACGACGACATCCTCGCTGCCGGTGATCGAGTGCGCGGCCGCGACGTCCCGGCCCGGTGACGTGATCGGGATGCACTTCTTCAACCCCGCACAGGTGATGAAGCTCGTCGAGGTGGTCAGCACCGTGGCGACCGAGGCGGACGTGGCAGCGACGGTCCGCGAGGTGTGCGCCAAGGCGGGCAAGCACCCGGTCTCCTGTGGCGACCGCGCAGGCTTCATCGTCAACGCGTTGCTGTTCCCCTACCTCAACGACGCGGTGAAGATGCTCGAGGCGCACTACGCGGAGGCCGCCGACATCGACACGGCGATGAAGGTCGGCTGCAACCTCCCGATGGGGCCGTTCGAGCTGCTCGACGTCGTCGGGCTGGACGTGTCGTTGGCCATCCAGCGCACGCTCTACGACGAGTTCCGGGAGGCGGGCTTCGCCCCGGCGCCGCTGCTCGAGCAGCTGGTCACCGCGGGACGCCTGGGCCGAAAGACCGGCAAGGGGTTCTGGGACTACGGCTGAGCGCTACGGCCGGAGCCCGGGAGGAGCTCCGGGGAGGTACTCCCGGCAGCTTCGCCGGGCCGATGTCCGCCGCGGGGACCGGCGCCGCCTGCGCGTGTGGCACGGTCGGGTGTGGACCGACGCCGGTATCGCGCGTGCGAAGGAAGGTTCGTGACATGACTGTGCCTCGGGTGGACACGGATACCGCTCACCTGGCCGAGGTCGTGCCCTCACTGCTGGCCGCGCTCGGGGCGCACGGGTTCGACAACACGCTGGAGCTGCCGCGGTGCTCGTCGGCGTGCGTGCTGCTCATCGACGGGCTGGGCGCCGAGCTGCTCGACCAGCACGCGGCCGACGCGCCCACGCTGCACGCCCTGCGCGCCGGGACGTTGCACGTCGGGTTCCCCTCGACCACCGCGGCGGGTCTCGCCGCGGTGGGCACGGGCGCGCGGTCCGGTGAGCACGGCATGGTCGGCTACTCCTTCGAGCTCGGGGAGTACGGGGTGGTCAACGCCCTGCGCTGGAACCAGCACCCCTACGGACGCGACCTGCGCGCCGAGCTGAGCCCGGAGGAGATCCAGCCGCTGCCGACCGCGTTCGAACGGGCGGGGCGGGACGGCGTCGACGTCCACGTCGTCTCGGCAGCGGCGTTCGCCGACTCGGGTCTGACCCGCGCCGTCCTGCGCGGCGCCCCCTACACCGGCGTGCACGGCGTCGGGGACCTGGTGGCATCGACGGCCGAGGTGCTCGCAGCCGGACCCGGCCTGTGTTACGCCTATCACGCGGACCTGGATTTCATCGGGCACCTCTACGGCCCGGGGTCGCTCGCCTGGCGCTTCCAGCTCCGCCAGGTGGACCGGTTCGTCGCGTCGCTGCTCGAGGAGCTGCCACCGGCGACGACGCTGGCCGTCGTCGCCGACCACGGCATGGTCGCCGTCGACGACACCGCGGTGGACGCCGACAGCACGCCCGCGCTGGCCACGGGCGTGCGCGCGCTGGGTGGGGAGGTGCGGGCCCGGCACGTTTACGCGGAGGCCGGCGCGTCAGCGGAGGTGCTGGCTGCCTGGCGCGAGACGCTGGGTGAGCGGGCGTGGGTGCTCGAACGGGAGGCAGCGATCGAGGCAGGCTGGTTCGGCCCCCGGGTCGGCGACACGGCGCGGCAGCGCATCGGCGATGTCGTCGTCGCCGCGCGCGGGCAGTCCGGCGTGCTGCGCGGGTCGGAAGAGCCCATCGAGTCCTCGCTGCGCGGGCACCACGGGTCGGTAACCCCTGCCGAGCAACTCGTGCCCCTCTTGCTCGCGCACCGCTAGCGCCTCTCCTGTCCGTTGGCGCGTTACCGTCGAGTGCATGCCGCGTCGTAACCGCCCCAACCGATCCCGCAAGAAGGCGCATGCCGAACGGCCTATCGCGCCGGGGTGGGCTACGACGGAGCCTGGTGCCGACGGTGACTGGATCGTGCGCAACGTCCCGGGATCCGGCGCGGCCAAGCTGTACCGGTGCCCGGGGTGTGATCATGAGATCCGGCCGGGAACACCGCATATCGTGGCCTGGCCCGCCGACTCGACCGGGTCCGTCACCGAGCGCAGGCACTGGCACACGGGATGCTGGCGGGCACGGGACAGGCGGGAGCCACCGCGCGGGTGGTGAGGGTCGCTCCCGCGACGCGCACGAGAGGAAGCGGAGCTCATGAGCACGACACTCCCGGAGGGCTGTGCACAAGCCGGTGGACGGGGCCTCCCGGCAGGAGGGTCGCGGCCGCCGGCTGCGGGTGACGGGCGGCGTTTGGTGACGAGACTGGAGTGAAGAGTCCGACATGAATGATCCCCTTGTACTGCTGCACGCCTTTCCGCTGGACTCGCGGATGTGGGACGGGCTAGCCGAGCGGGTCTCGCGCCGCGCCCGGCTGGTCACCCCGGATCAGCGGGGGCTCGGTACGGCCACGCTGCCCGATACCGAGGCGCCGCCGAGCCTGGACGACGCGGCGGACGACGTCCTCGCTCAGCTCGACCGGCTCGGTATCGACCGGGCCGTGGTAGGGGGCTGCTCTATGGGCGGCTACCTGACCATGGCCGTGCTGCGTAAGGCCCCGGAACGGGTCTCAGGGCTGGTGTTCATCGACACCAAGGCCAGCGCCGATACCGACGAGGCACGCGCCAACCGGCTGACAACGGCCGAGCGTGCGATGCGGGAGGGGCACCAGGGCTGGCTGGCGGAGAACATGATGTCCGTCCTCGTCGGCCCCACCACCCACGCCGAGCGTCCCGAGGTGCTCGCCAGGGTGCGGGAGCTGGTCGACGCGCAGCCGAGCGCCGGTATCGCGTGGGCGCTGCGCGCCATGGCCGACCGGCCCGACTCGACCGAGACACTACGCGCGGCCGATGTGCCCGCCCTGGTGATCATGGGTGCCGAGGACCAGCTCACACCGATGGCGGAGGCCACGGCGATGGTGGACGCGCTGCCGAACGCCACGCTTGCCACGGTGCAGGGGGCAGGGCACCTGAGCCCGCTGGAGGATCCGGAGTCGGTGGCCAAGACCGTGCTCGACTGGCTGCCGTGAGCCACACGCACGGCCCTGCCGAGCCGGCACGCACCGGTCGGTGTCCGGTTGGTGCGTTATATACCGTTCCGGTAGCGTGAGTCGGAGCACAGCGGGCCGCTCGGGCGCGCCTGACCGCGCGGTCGCCACACGCGGGAGTCGCGAGCGAGCGCGTGGCCTCGTCAGGGCTACCTGCGGTGACGTCGGCGCCCGGTTGCCCGGCCCCTGGCACGTGATAATCCCAACCGGCGCGTCCCCGTGAAATCGGCGAAAGCTAGGATCGCCTCAAGTCGCGGAACCGGCGGTACGCCGTGCGCGTGGACGAGGTGGCGAACAGAGCAGAACTGCAGGAGGCAGGAGTGACGGCAGTAACCCCCCAGCCGATTGCGACGCGGCCGGCCCCGGCGCCGCCCGGGCCGAAGGGTTCGTATCTTCTGTCCCTGTTCAAAACAACCGATCCCAAGCAGATCGGCATCATGTACACGGTCACGGCGTTCGCCTTCTTCATGCTGGGCGGCGCGATGGCCATGCTCATCCGTACCGAGCTGGTGGACCCCGGTTTGCGGTTCCTCTCGGCGGAGCAGTACAACCAGCTGTTCACCATGCACGGCACGATCATGCTGCTGCTCTACGCGACGCCGATCGTGTTCGGCTTCGCCAACATGGTGCTGCCGCTGCAGATCGGCGCGCCGGACGTGGCCTTCCCCAGGTTGAACGCCTTCTCCTACTGGCTGTTCCTGTTCGGCGGGCTCATCGTCATCTCGGGCTTCCTCAGCCCCGGCGGTGCCGCCGACTTCGGCTGGTTCGCCTACACCCCGCTGTCCAACGAGATCAACTCGCCGGGGGTCGGCGGCGACCTGTGGATCACCGGGCTGGTCGTCAGTGGTCTCGGCACCATCCTGGGTGCGGTCAACATGATCACGACGATCGCCTGCATGCGCGCGCCGGGCATGACGATGTGGCGGATGCCCATCTTCTGCTGGAACATCCTCGTGACCAGCATCCTCATCCTGCTCGCGTTCCCGATCCTGACCGCGGCCCTGTTCGGGCTGCTCGCCGACCGCCAGCTGGGCGCCAACGTGTTCGACCCGGCCAACGGCGGGGTCATCCTCTGGCAGCACCTGTTCTGGTTCTTCGGCCACCCCGAGGTCTACATCGTGGCGCTGCCCTTCTTCGGGATCATCTCGGAGGTCATCCCGGTCTTCTCCCGCAAGCCGATCTTCGGCTACAAGGGCCTGGTCTTCGCCACACTCGCCATCGGTGGGCTGTCCGTAGCGGTGTGGGCGCACCACATGTACGCGACCGGTGCGGTGCTGTTGCCGTTCTTCTCCTTCATGACCTTCCTGATCGCGGTGCCGACCGGCGTGAAGTTCTTCAACTGGATCGGCACGATGTGGAAGGGCAAGCTGACCTTCGAGACGCCGATGCTGTTCTCCGTCGGCTTCATGGTCACCTTCCTGCTCGGCGGGCTGACCGGCATCCTGCTGGCCGCGCCCTCCATCGACTGGCACGTCTCGGACAGCTACTTCGTGGTGGCGCACTTCCACTACGTGCTCTACGGCACGATCGTGTTCGCCACCTTCGCAGGGATCTACTTCTGGTTCCCGAAGATGACCGGCCGGATGCTGGACGAGCCGCTCGGCAAGATGCACTTCTGGCTGACCTTCGTCGGTTTCCACCTGACATTCCTCGTGCAGCACTGGCTGGGTAACGAGGGCATGCCGCGGCGGTACGCGGACTACCTGGAAAGCGATGGCTTCACCACGCTGAACGTGGTCTCCACGATGGGCGCCTACATCCTCGGCCTGTCCACGCTTCCGTTCCTGTGGAACGTGTTCAAGAGCTACCGGTTCGGCGAGGTCGCCGATATGGACGACCCGTGGGGACACGGGGCGTCGCTGGAGTGGGCGACCAGTTCGCCGCCGCCGCGGCACAACTTCACCGAGCTGCCGCGGATCCGCTCCGAGCGTCCCGCGTTCGAGCTGCACTACCCGCACATGATCGAGCGGCTGCACAGCGAAGGGCACATCTCCTTCACCGGTAAGGCGCTCGAGAACCCGAACGGGAGCGCGCCGTCCGGGTCGCAGTCGGCGGCCGGGACGGATGAACCCGAACCCGACTCGAACCCGGATACCAAGTGAGCACCACACCTGTCCTGATCACCACGACCGGACCCGACAAGCCAGGCGTGTCCTCGGCACTGTTCGCGGTGTTGACCCGGCACGACGTCGACGTGCTCGACGTGGAACAGGTCGTCATCCGTGGGCAGCTCGTGCTCGGGGTGCTCGTGGACGTGGACAACGACCCCGAGGCGCTGCAGGAGTCGGTCGAGCAGGCGATGGCCACGGTCTCGATGCGCGTGGATGTGCGCATCGGAGCGGAGATCGGGGACGACCCGTTCGCTCCCGGCAGGAGCGACTCCAGCCACGTCGTGGTGGTACTCGGCCGTCCGGTGACCGCGCGGGCGTTCAGCGAGGTCGCCCGCAGGCTGGCCGTGCTCGACGTGAACATCGACTCGATCCGCGGTGTCGCCGACTACCCGGTGACCGGCCTGGAGATGCACGTCTCGGTCCCGGACGGCGCGGAGGGCAACGGCGTCCAGGCCGACGCCGACCTGCGGGAGGTGCTGGCCGATGTCTCCGCGAAGGAGAGCGTGGACATCGCCGTCGAGCGGGAAGGGCTGGCACGCCGCGCGAAGCGCCTGGTGGTCTTCGACGTGGACTCCACGCTGATCCGGGGTGAGGTCATCGAGATGCTGGCTGCGCATGCCGGTGTCGAGGACGAGGTCGCCCGCATCACCGAGGCGGCCATGCGGGGCGAGCTGAACTTCACCGAGTCACTCGAACGCAGGGTCGCGTTGCTCAAGGGGCTGCCGGAAGGCGCGCTCGACGAGGTCGCCGACGCGATCACGCTGACCCCGGGAGCGCGCACCACGATCCGCACACTCAAGCGGCTCGGTTTCCGCTGCGGGGTGGTATCCGGCGGGTTCACCCGGATCATCCAGGGCCTCGGCGACGAGCTCGGGCTGGACTTCATCGCGGCCAACGAGCTGGAGATCGTGGACGGGACGATCACCGGCCGCGTCCTCGGCGAGCCGATCGACAGGGCGGGCAAGGCTCGTGCCCTCGAGCGGTTCGCCGACGAGTACGAGATCCCGCTGACCCAGAGCGTCGCTGTGGGTGACGGCGCCAACGACATCGACATGCTCTCCGCGGCCGGTATGGGGGTGGCGTTCAACGCCAAGCCCGCGCTACGGGAGGTGGCCGACACCAGCCTGAGCTACCCGTACCTGGACGCCGTGCTGTTCATGATGGGTGTGACCCGCGCCGAGATCGAAGCCGCCGACGCCGAGGAAGGCCTCGAGCTGATCCGCCCGTAGCGGCCGGGCTCACGCCTCGCCTTCGGCCTTCCACACCACGTAGGCCTCGTCGGCCTCGGTGGTCATGGCCTCGATGAACCGCTCGTTGTCGAACCCAGGCAGGGTCTGCAACCGCTCGATGAGCGCGTCGGCCGCCGGGTCGCTGCTCGGCACGGCCGTTCCCGTGCCGTCGTTGCCGGCGAGCATCAGGAACACGTCCTCGTCCCAGGGGCTGTCCGGCATGACCCTGATGATGACCGCCGAAAGCTCATCCCAGCTGACCGCCTCCTTGCTGCCGTCAGCGAGCTGACGGCGCACTCCCGTGTCGTCCACGGTGACCGCGCGGGACTGTGCTGTCGGGGGATCCTGAGACAACGATGGCTCCTTCTCGGTGACTGCTGGCATACCGTAACGCGGCGCCTTCAGGGTGTTTACGTCGGGTGCCCTCCGTGTTCGTCGCGCTCGTCGGCGAGCGCGGCACCCGCGTGGCAGCGGCTCACCCCGCCTCGGTGCCGCTACCGGCAGTGCGGGTGCCCGCCTGCTCGTCGAGCCGGCGCAGGGCCGCCCGGACGACCTCGGGGTCGGTAGTCTGCCAGAACGGCGGGAGGGACGCTCGCAGGAACCCCGCGTACCGCGCAGTGGCCAACCGGGAGTCGAGCACCGCGACCACCCCCCTGTCGGTACTCGTGCGATGCAGCCGTCCGGTGCCCTGGGCGAGCAGCAGCGCGGCGTGGGTGGCCGAGACGGTGAGGAAGCCGTTGCCGCCCCGGGCCTCCACCGCGCGCTGGCGCGCGGACTGGACCGGGTCGTCCGGGCGGGGGAACGGGATCCGGTCGACCACCACCAGTTGCAGCGAGTCGCCGGGCACGTCGACGCCCTGCCACAGCGACAGCGTGCCGAACAGGCAGCTCGCAGGGTCCTCGCTGAACGAGCTGACCAGCAGGCCGGTCGCGTCGTCACCCTGGCAGAGGATCGGGTACTCGACACGCTCCCGCAGGGCCTCCGCAGCCTGCTTGGCCGCCCGCATCGAGGAGAACAGCCCGAGCGTGCGGCCACCGGCGGCCTCGACCAGCGCGGTCAGTTCGTCGAGCAACTGCTCGCCGAGCCCGTCCCGTCCGGGCGGCGGCAGGTGCTTGGCGAGGTACAGGATGCCGTTGCGGGCGTGGTCGAACGGCGAGCCGACGTCGAGCGCGTTCCAGCTGATCCGGTCGCTGTCGGAGGGTGCGGCTACCTCGGTGGCCGTGCCGCTGTCCCGCGTCGCTCGGGGTGCGCTGTCGCCGGAGCCGGCTGCCGAACCGTCTCCAGAACCGGATCCCTGGCCGGCTCCTGGGGCTTCTCTCGAGTCCGAAGGGGGCAGTCCCCACCTGCGGGCGAGCGGTTCGAACGAGCCACCGAGTGCCAGGGTGGCCGAGGTGAGCACCGCGGTTCGGGCGCCGAAGACGCGGTCCCGGAGCGTACCTGCGACGGAAAGGGGCGCCACCCGCAACGTCGGGGCGCGGCGGCCTTCGCCGCCCGGCTCGCCGCTGGACCACACGACGTCGCGCCGCTCGGCGAGCGGGGGCTCGAACGACTCGAGGATGCGCACGCAGGTGTCGTGGATCTCCTCGAGCAGCGTGCGCGCGAGCTTGCGGGCGGTCTCCTCGGCGATCTCCTCCTTGCGCTCGGTGCCGAGCGCGGTCAGGCAGGCGTGCGCGGCGTCGCGCACGGCGGGAACCGCGCCCGCGAGGTTCTCCGGCACGGTGTCCAGCCTGCCTGCCGGGAGATCGTCGAGAACCATGGTCAGCCCGTCGGCCGCCTCCATCAGCCGGTCTGCGATCTCGGCGTCGACGAGCCTTCCGCACCGCTTGGCGGCGGTCGTGATCATCGCGCTGGTGAGCTCCGCGGTTGCCACGGAGGTGACCCGGTCGACCAGGTCGTGGGCCTCGTCGATGATCACCAGCCCGTGCTCGGGCAGCACCTGGTGCTCCTGCAGCGCGTCGATGGCCAGCAGCGCGTGGTTGGTCACCACCACATCCGCGCGACCGGCCTCCGCGCGGGCGTACTCGGCGAAGCAGTCGGTACCGGATGGGCACCGGGTCGCGCCGAGGCACTCGCGTGCGCTGACCGACACCTGGCGCCACGCCCTGTCCGAGACCCCGGGGACCAGCTCGTCCCGGTCACCGGCCAGCGTCTGGCCTGCCCATTCGTGCAGCCTCGAGACCTCCCTGCCGACTCGGGAGGCGGCGAACGGGTCGAACAGGCCGTCGTCGGGCTCCTCCGGGGCACCGGTGTCGATGCGGTGCAGGCAGAGGTAGTTCCCGCGGCCCTTGAGGATGGCGAACTCCGGTTCCCTGCCCAGCGACTCGGTGAGTGCGGCCGAGAGCTTGGGCAGGTCGCGGTCGACGAGCTGGCGCTGTAGCGCGATGGTCGACGTGGAGACGACGACCGTGCTGTCGCGTTCGACCGCGTGCCGGATCGCCGGTACGAGGTAGGCGAGTGACTTGCCGGTACCGGTTCCGGCCTGCACCGCGAGGTGCTCGCCGGTGCGGATGGCGTGGTGGACGGCCTCGGCCATCCGGACCTGGCCGTCCCGTTCGGTTCCGCCGAGACTCGCCACCGCCGTGGTCAGCAGCTCGCGAACGGTGGGAAGGGTGGACGATGTCTCCGGCACGGTATGTAACGTTACCGCCGCGCGCCACGCGGCCGACGACCCCGGGTAAGCACCCGACCGGGTGTTGTCCCGTCATGACGGGACAACGCTTCCGGGACGTGGGCCATAGTGTGGTCATGGCTCAAGCGATACGGAACCGGATCGCGGTCGTGGGTGCCTGCGCGCTCGTCACCGCCTCGTTGACCGGCATGACCTCGACGACCGAAGCGATCGAGGGCGCGTCCCAGCCCCCGGAGGCATCGGCGTCGCCGGTGTCCTCGGCATCGGTCGGTAGTGTCGACGCGGAGATCGATGGGCAGCGGGTACGGCAGGACCCGATCGCGCCGTGCGAGGTGGACGGTCAGTCCGAAGCCGAGTCCGGTGCGGTGTCCGTGGACCGGGTCGCCAGCTTCGGTCGGGGCAGCAGCCGGTGCCGCAGGGACACCGGGGGAACCGGTGCCGCCGAGGCCGAGACGTCCGGGCGCGCCTTCACGAGCAGGGTGTTGCGGAAGTACGGCGGCCCGATCCTGCGCGTCTCGTCCTACTCGGCCGGCTGCCGGACGGTGGACAGCGGCAGCGAAGGCAGCGTCGAGCTGCGCGGCGTGCGCGGCATCGACGTGCCTTCGGACATCCCGTCCAACCATGCGGTGCTGGTGCACGGTCCCGACGAGTCGCAGCCGCCGCTGGCGCGGGTGGTGGTCAACGAGATGGTCACACCCAGTCCGCCGGACGGGAGCATGACGCTCAACGCGATGCGCATCGAGCTCTTCCCGGAGGGCGGTCCGGACAGCGGGGAGATCGTGGTCGGGTCGGTCAGCTGCGACCCGTTCGGCTAGCGAGCGCCGCCGTGCGGAAGGCTCGTGCGTTTTCGGTCCGGTGAGCGGTGGTACCCGGCTGGCGGGTTCCGTGTGCGCCCGGGCGTTCATGGAATCAAGACCCCGCCGATTCAACAGGTAGTCGGCGGGGTCGTATATCGGGTGGTTGTGCGGAGGTAGGGCGTTGTGCCTCCGGCGCCGCCCGGCACGGAAACGAGGTCCACCGGATCGCTGACACGACCGCCACTGTGGACCGGTGGCCCTCGTACGCCCCGAAGGCCCGCGAGCTCGCGTGCTCGGGCGGAAAGTTTGCTGCCCGCTACCGGCCGGGAACCCGTGCGGCGAGGGATAGGGACAACATCAGTCTCGCCGTGCTGAGAGGTAATGATGACCGGATTCTTCGGTCCTGGGCAGGAAGGCGGTAGCCCGTTCGATCAGTTCCTCGCGCAGTTCTTCGGAGGTGGCGGGCCCAGTGGCGGTCCTGGACGGCGCGCGTACTCGGTGGATGTCACCCGGCTGATGAGTGAACAGGCACGCGCGCTGGTCTCCTCCGCTGCCGAGTGCGCCGCGCAGTGGGGTAACGACGTACTCGACACCGAGCACATGTTGTGGTCGGCGACACGGACCCCGGGGAGTAGGGAGCTGCTCGAGCGCGCCGGGGCCGAACCGGACGCCATCGCGCGCGAGATCGAGCAGGGTGTGCGCAAGGGTGAGCACAGCCAGCAGGCGGTCACCCTCAGCCCGGGCGGCAAGCGGGTGCTGCTTGACGCGCACCAGGTCTCCCGCGGGCTCGGTACGAGCTACATCGGACCGGAGCACATCCTGCTCGCGATGACCGCGGGGGCCGAGTCGGCAGCCGGCCAGATACTGGCCCGCCACGGGGTCAGTCCGGAGGGGATGCAGCAACCGCAGGCCAGCGAGGCGCCGGGCCCCGGTGGGCAGCGCGCGGAGCGCTCCAAGACCGCGACCCTGGACCAGTTCGGACGTGACCTCACCGCCCTGGCCGGGGACGGCTCGATCGACCCCGTCATCGGCAGGGACGACGAGATCCAGCAGGCCGTCGAGGTCCTGTCCCGGCGTACGAAGAACAACCCGGTGCTCATCGGCGAGGCCGGTGTCGGTAAGACGGCGATCGTCGAGGGGCTGGCACAGCGCATCACCGACGGCGAGGTTCCCGACATCCTCGCCAAGCGCAGGGTGATGCAGCTCGATCTGGGTGCGATGGTCGCGGGAACGCGCTACCGCGGTGACTTCGAGGAGCGGATGTCGAACCTGCTCGACGAGATCCGCAGCCACCGCGACGAGCTTGTGGTGTTCATCGACGAGCTGCACACGGTGGTCGGCGCGGGCACGGACGGCGCGTCGTCCACGCTGGGCGCCGCCGACATGCTCAAGCCGGCCCTGTCCCGCGGCGAGCTGCACGTCATCGGCGCGACGACCCTGGACGAGTACCGCTCCCACATCGAGAAGGACGCCGCGCTGGAGCGCCGTTTCCAGCCGATCCTCGTGCCCGAGCCGAGCACAGAGGACACCCTCGCCATCGTGCACGGGTTGCGGGACCGGTACGAGGCGCACCACCAGGTGCGCTTCACCGACGAGGCACTCGATGCCGCAACCACCCTGTCCGACCGCTACATCACGGACCGGTTCCTGCCGGACAAGGCCATCGACCTGATCGACCAGGCGGGCGCCAGGGTCCGTGTTCGCCTCGGCAGGCGTCCCGATTCGGTTCGGGAGCTCGAGGAGACCCGGGACCAGCTGGTCCGTGACCGCGACCAGGCGGTGAGCGAGGAGAACTACGAGCGGGCCTCGACGCTGCGCGACGAGATCAAGCAGGTCCGTGACCGTATCGAGAGCGCGCGGAGCCAGGACGGTGGCCCGCCCGCCGGCGAGGTGACCGCCGAGGACGTCGCCGAGGTGATCTCCCGGCTGACCGGGATCCCGGTCAGCCAGCTGACGAAGGAGGAACGCGAGCGGCTGCTCAACCTCGAGGAGCAGCTGCACGGCCGGGTCGTCGGCCAGGACGAGGCCGTCAACGCGGTCGCCGAGGCCGTGCGGAGGTCCCGTTCGGGGCTTGCCGAGCCGGACCGGCCGTCCGGAAGCTTCCTGTTCCTCGGTCCGACCGGGGTCGGCAAGACCGAGCTCGCGCGTGCGCTCGCGGAAGGACTCTTCGGTCACTCCGACCGCATGATCAGGATCGACATGAGCGAGTACGGCGAACGCCACACCGTAAGCAGGCTCGTCGGCGCGCCGCCGGGTTACGTCGGCTATGACGACGCCGGTCAGCTGACCGAGTCGGTCCGCAGGAAACCGTACTCCGTTGTGCTGCTCGACGAGATCGAGAAGGCCCATCCCGAGGTGTTCAACGTCCTGCTCCAGGTGCTCGACGACGGGCGGCTGACGGACGGCCGGGGGCGCACGGTGAACTTCACCAACACCGTGCTGATCATGACGAGCAACCTCGGCTCGGAGCTGGTGACCAGCAGTACCCAGGGCGCGCTCGGGTTCGCCGCCGTCCGCGAGGAGGAGGGCGAGCAGACCTTGCGCGATCGCCTCATGCGCAAGCTGCGGGACGAATTCCGGCCGGAGTTTCTCAACCGGATCGACGAGGTCGTGGTGTTCCGTCGCCTGGAGACCGCGCAGCTGCGCGAGATCACCGAGATGATGCTGACCGAGACCAAGCGCCGGGCCCGCGCGCAGAACGTGGAGCTGCGGTTCGACCCGGAGGCGGTGGACTGGCTCGCGAACGCGGGCTACCAGCCCGAGTACGGGGCACGGCCGCTGCGCAGGACGATCCAGCGCGAGGTCGGCACCGAGCTCTCCCGGTTGCTGCTGGACGGCACGGCTCCGCCGGGTTCGGTGGTACGGGTCGGCGCCGAGAACGGCAAGCTCGGCTTCGCCGTGTCCACCGATGCCGCGGAGGCGAGCAGCGGCGAGCTGGGCGCCGGACACGGGTAGGACGCACCCGCGGCGACGATGCGCCTCCCGGCCCGCCTCAGCCGGTCGTATCGGGCCGGGAGGCTTCGGCCACGAACCGCGCGGCCAGCTCGCGCAGCTTGATGTTCTCGTGCTGCGAGTGCCTGGTGAGCTCGGCGAACGCCTCGTCGGCCGTGATGTTCTTGGCGGCCATCAGGATTCCCTTGGCCTGGTCGATGACCGGACGCGACCGCAGCGCCTCGTAGAGCTGATCGGTGAGCTGCTTGGCCTTCAGGTAACGGCGCATGCTGCGCAGCGTGCCCTCCAGAGCCGTCGTGAACACGTCGAGCACCGCGACCTCCAGCTCGGCGAACCCCTTCTCGACGCAGCTGTAGAGGTTCAGCGAACCGAAGTACTCGGAGTCGATTCGCAGTGGGGCGCTGAGGAAACTGGTGACGTCCGCTTCCTGTGCCTTCCTGTGGAACTCGGGCCACAGTCGCCCCGGATCGTGGTCGCGTGAGCTCACGACGGTCTCGCTGGTGGCCGCGAGCAGGCACGGACCGGCCCCGGCCTCGTACTGCACCGCGTCGATGTCCAGGGCGGACCGGCTGGTGGACGCCGCGGTCGTCGGCTTGCCGTCCTCGAACATGCTCACGCTGGCCATGGTCGCGTCCGGGAGCGCCCGGATGGCTTGCTGACAGACGCGATCCAGCGTCACGGTGAGGCTCTGTTCCTCGTCGATCACGGCGAACAGGGCGTCGAGTGCCGTCGTCGCCTCGTCGAGCACGCCGTGGTCGCCGGCGTCCCGCGGACCAGCGCCGTCCTCCGGCTCCATGGGTTTGCCTTCCTTCGCGAGAGGCAGCCGCGCGGCAGGTCCGTGCATACCCGGCGCGAATGCTTCGGTTGGCTCCTGACGGGCGACCCTCGTCAGTGACCTGCTGATAATCCTACCAGTCGCGATGGCGGCCCCACCGCGTTCACCTGATTCAGCTACATCATGCCGGACGGCGAACCGGATGATGCCGAGGACGGTGAGGATGAGCAGTGAACGCGGGTGTGCCGTTCGCGAACGGCTGGCCAGCTCACCGGACCGGACGAGCGCCACCTCTGGGGCGATCAGAGCGCGGAGTCGGCTGAGTCGGCGGGTGCCGAGCGTGACTTCGGGGCGGAGGAGCAGGCCGTGCGCGTGGCGGACGAGGAATCCGCGAGCGGACGGACCTCCGCCCGGCAGTCCTCGCGCTGAACGTCGCATCGGGACGCGAGCGCGCGGCCACCGGGTCGGTCCCACCGGGCCCGCACTGTGGACGGTCCGCGCTATGTTACGTGCGCTGTAAGGTCTTCTCCAGCTGCGCCTTGGTCATCTTCGAGCGACCCTTGACGTTCGCCCGGCGAGCATCCTCGTAGAGCTGCTCCTTCGTGCGGCCGACGGCGCCGAACCGGTTGCCGGACCGGATTCCGCCGCGGCGGTGCGAGGAAATGTCCTCAGTAGACGTTTTGCTCTGCCGGCTCGCGTGCCCCGAGCGGGCGCGCTCCTTGTTCACGGTGCGCGCGGCGATCTCCTCCGCGCGCTCGGTGCTCGAGCCGCGTTGCTCGGCCTGCTGCTTGATGTGTTCGTACTGGCGCTCCTGCTTGGTGTTCCACGTTTGCCGTGGCACGGCTGCCACCTCCTGACCTGGCTGCCGACGTGCTGTTTACTCGAGTTCGAGGCTCGGACAGCTCGATAGCCGGCACCGGGTACCGGGACACTCATGAGGGACCCGGTAGGGATCCCTCATGGCGTTGTTCCGTTGTCCGGGGGCCGCTAATGATCCGACTGTTCGGAGCGCACGTCGCGCTCGGAACGCGCGGCCTCCTCGCGGGCACGTTCGGCCTCTTCGGACTTCTCCGCTACCTCCATCTGGGCTTGGCCCTTTTCCTGCTGTGCCTTGCCCTCACGTTCCGTGGAGTCGCGGCCCAAGAGCGTCCCCGCGGTCTCCTTGACGCGGCCCTTGATGTTCTCGATGGCGCCTTTCACGCCTTCGTTGCTGCCGTCCTGGTCAGCCATCGTCGACCTCCTTCACAGCGGGTCCGTTCACGGGCCTACCCGGTGGGAGCGGCCGGGAAACTCACGGCGTTCAGCGTGTTTCGCGTCTGACACGACTGTGCCCTTCCCTCGGTCACCTCGATGCCCTCCTTGACGCTGTCCGTGGCCTCCTTGCGCACGTGCGGTCTCGTGAGTGACGTGCTCTGTCACAGCTCCTTCTCGGTGTCGTCGACGGCCCTGCTCACGCCTACCCGTGTGCCAGGCACGGGCGAACGCCTCGACATGCTCGTTATCGTCGTGTTATCAAGGGAAGTGGTTGAGCCCTACAGCCAAGGCACACCTTCGGGGATGCTTGTGCAGGTGGGGCCGACCCTTCATCGATGATCACGCGGTCACCCCCGAGCTTCCTCGGAGTGTTCCCGATTCATAGGGAGGTTCCCGTGGCCGCGCCGACAATCGCGAGTGCTGCTACGTCACGTACTCTCTTCGACACTCCCGAAAGCACTGCCGGGGTAAGCGGGGTCCGGCACGCGGACCGCGCACACAGGGCTCGGCTACTGTGGCTCTGGACATCCCATCCGGACCGGGACTCCAGCGTGGTTCACGTGCGGGGCGAGGTCGATGCCGCTACCGCGCCGGATCTGGACGAACTTCTGGCGCCGCGCCTGGTATCCAAGGTTCGTTCCCTGGTGATCGACCTGTCTCGAGTGCGCTTTCTGGGTGCTGCCGGAGTCCATGTCCTGGTCCGAGCCGCGCTGCGTGCGGAACACCAGGGCATGAGTTTCCGGCTGGTCACCGGGCCCCGCTGCGTCGAGCGGGCCCTACGCGCGGGGGGAATTCGCGTGGAGCACCTCCACGCCTCGGCGGACGGCGTCGTGACGCTGCGAGCTGACGACATCCGCCTCGCGTGAGGTGAGCCCCTGCCGTGTCGGGCAAACCGACACCCCGTGTCGGGCAGTGCGGCATCCCGTGTCGGGCAGTGCGGCACGCTTCGTTGGGCAGCCCGTACCACGGCATCGACGATCACGGGCGTGGCGCGAGGTACCGAGCGGTTCATTCCACCGTACGGAGCGGATCGTGGCCGAGGTCCATGAGCCGGTGCCGCCACACGGAGTCACCCGCAGCGGGCTCGAGATCGTCACGGCGTTCTGCGCGCACGCGGTCGACGACGTGCCGCATCACGCCCAGATCGTCGCCGGTCAGGTCGGCCTTGCGCTTGCGCAGGATGCGCAGCACCTGCTGCCCGGTGACGCTGCCGGCGTGCTCGGGGTCCCGCTCGCTGCGGGGCGAGGCCGACTCGGTGCGCAGCCACTCGGCGAGTTCCCTCGAGGACATGTTCACCACCTCGTGGAACTCGTTCCACAACGCCTCATCCATCATCGATGTCACCTCCGGAGTCAGGTACGCGGTATCCCGCGGTGCGATCTGTCACGGATCGCTCCCGTATCCGGAGTTCCCACCGAACGCGCCCGTCACTCGGGCGGCGCTCGTGGACCCCTTGGCGAGTGCGCCCGTGCGTTCGCCCGGTTTCCGGGAGGCGCGGATCGGGTAAGTCCGAGCCAGCGGGTTCCGGGCACGCCACAGCGGCGTGCACACCGGGAAGGGAGCGATCATGCTGGTCGAGGGGCGCGAGATCGGCGTCTCGCGAACCGGAAAGGTCCTCTTCGGCGCGGACGGGGTCACCAAAGGGGACGTGGTGCGGTACTACCGGAACGTCGCCGGGGCGATGCTGCCGCATCTGCGCGGGCGCCCGGTGACGCTGCGCCGCTTCCCGGACGGCATCGATGCGGATGGGTTCTTCCAGAAGGATGCCTCGGAGCACTTTCCGGAGTGGATCGACTACGCCGAGATCCCGCTCAGGGAGGGTGGGACGCAGACCGCGGTTGTCGGCTCCGGTGCCGCGACACTGGTGTACCTCGCCGACCAGGCCACGATCGAGTTCCATGTCTGGCCGGCGACGGTCGGCGCCCTCGGGCGGCCGGACCGGATGGTCATCGACATCGACCCGCCACCCGGCGTCTCGCTCGGCGAGGTGCGCAGTGTGACGCGCCGTACCCGGCAGTTGCTCAACGATCTCGGCGTGGAGCCGTTCGTGCAGGCCACCGGCGGTAAAGGCTTTCACGTGGTGGTTCCGTTGGATGCTTCCGCCGGGGACGGCACGGTGCGCGAGCTCGCCCGTGCGGTGGCGGAGACGCTGGCCGCGAACGACCCCGAGCGGTTGACCACCGCGCACCGCAAGGAGCGAAGGGGTGGGCGGATCTTCCTGGACACCAACCGCAACACCTACGGGCAGACGTTCATCACGCCGTACTCGCTGCGTTCCCGGCCGGGCGCTCCGGTAGCCGTGCCGCTGGACTGGGACGAGCTCGGCAGGGCGCGACCCGACGGCTGGGACATCAGCAGCGTTCCCAAGCGGCTCGCGCGCAAGCAGGACCCCTGGGCGCGGATACACCGCTTCGCCGCGTCCGCCACGTCAGCGCGGCAGCGGCTTGCCGGGCTCACCGGCGCCGCCGAGTGATGGTGCGCTGCCGGCGCCCGAGCACGTATGGTTGCCGCCCGGAAGCTCCACGCGACCCCGCTAGCATGACTACTATTCATGTTCAGTGTGCTCGTGGAACGGGCGGATAGCGAGGTGTCAGGGTGGCGTCAGGAGCCGGGCAGTTCGGGGTCGGGCGGGGCATCGCCGATGTGACCGGGGTGGCCGCGGGCGACGGCATGATGGGCTACTCCAGGCCCCAGCAGCGCACGGCCGGTATCCATCAGCGGTTGCGTGCCCGCGCGTTCGTCGTGGTCGACCACACGTCCGGCCGGCGGATCGCCTTCGTCGTCGCCGACCTGGGGATGATCTTCCAGGCCGTGCACCAGGGCGTGCTCGCCGCGCTCGCGGAGCGCTACGCCGGGCTCTACTCCGAACGGAACGTTCTGCTCACCGCGACGCACACGCACGCGGGCCCCGGCGGGTACTCCGACTACGCCACCTACAACCTGGCGATCCCCGGCTTCCGGGAGCGGACGTACCGCGCCGTCGTTGACGGCATCACCGAGGCGATCAGCGTCGCGCACGAGGATGTCCGGCCGGGCTCGATCCGGCTGGGCAGGACCGAGCTGACCGATGCGAGCGCGAACCGGTCGCTGCCTGCGTTCCTGCGCAACCCCGCGCGGGACAGGGCGCACTTCCCCGGGGCCATCGACCCCGCCGTCACGGTATTGCGGCTCGCCCAGCACGGCACCGACGTCGGGTCGATCAGCTGGTTCGCCACGCACGGCACCTCGCTGACCAACCGCAACCGGTTGATCAGCGGTGACAACAAGGGGTACGCGGCGTACGCCTGGGAACGCGAGCACTCCGGTGTGGACTACCTCGCGGGCGAACCGGGGTTCGTCGCGGCTTTCGCGCAGACCAACGCGGGGGACATGTCCCCGAACCTGGACCTGCGACCCGGATCCGGTCCCACCCGTGACGAGTTCGCCAACACCCGCATCATCGGGCAGCGGCAGTGTTCGGCGGCGATGCGTGCCTACGCGGCTGCCGGTACCTCCTTCGCCGGAGGGCTCGACTACCGGATGCGTTATGTCGACATGTCAGCGATGACCGTCTCGGGGGAGTACACACCGGACGGCAGAACGCACCGGACGGTGCCCGCGGCCATCGGCCTTCCGACGCTGGCAGGCAGCGTCGAGGACGGTCCCGGCATCGGCATCCCGGAAGGGCTGCGCAACCCCGCTTTCGACGCCTGCGGGCGCCCGCGGTGGGCGGGCGTGCGGTCGCTGGCCGGCGAGCAGGCCCCCAAGCTCGGCGTCCTACCGGCGGGGCGGGTCAAGCCACGCCCGTGGACTCCGGATGTGCTTCCCGTGCAGCTCGTGCGCATCGGCGGGCTCTACCTCGCCGCGGCTCCCGCCGAGTTCACCATCGTCGCGGGTCTGCGGATCCGGCGCACCTGCGCCCGCGAGCTCGGCGTCGACCTCGACGATGTGGTGCTCCAGGGCTACGCGAACGCCTACAGCCAGTACGTGACCACGCCCGAGGAGTACGACTCCCAGCAGTACGAAGGCGGGTCGACGCTGTTCGGCCGCTACACCCTGCCCGCCTACCAGCAGGAGTTCGCCGCGCTGGCCACCGCGCTGCGTACCGGCGGCGAGCTCGGCACCGGGCCGGTCCCGAGGGAGCGGCCCCGACGGCATACCCGTGCGGGCAGGCGCTCCCGCCGCGACCGTGACCGTGGCACGGGCTTCGGCGTCGTACTGAGCGGGCCAGGCGTCCGGTACGCGCCCGGAGAACGCGTCCGCGTCACCTTCGTGACCGGTCATCCCGGCAACGACCCGCGCCGTGGCGGGACGTTCGTCGAGGTGCAGCGGTGGCACGGCGGCGGGTGGCTACGGCACGCCGATGACGGGGACTGGTCCACCCGGTACCACTGGCGCAGGGGGATCGCCGGACCGGCCACGGCCACGATCACCTGGGACGTACCAGAGGACACCCCGGGCGGGCAGTACCGCATCGTGCATCACGGCGACCGCCTCGACGCTCCCGGGCGCGCGCCGGTGCCGTTCTCCGGAACCTCAGCCGCGTTCGAGGTGCGGCGCTGAGGGGCGCGCTCACCCGACGCGTGGCCGGCCGACCAGCTCGACGCCCGCGTCGTCCAGCTGCTGGAGGGCATTGTCGACGGTGTCCCGGCTCACCCCTGCTGTGTAGTCGAGCAGTGTGCGCGCGCCGAACCCCTCCCGTGCCGCGTCCAGCGACGTCGCGCGCACACAGTGGTCGGTGGCGATGCCGATGAGGTCGACCTCGTCGACGTCGCGTGCCCGCAGCCAGGCCGCGAGATTCTCCCCGCCGCCCTCGGACTCGCCCTCGAAGCCGGAGTAGCCGTCGCTGTAGTGACCCTTGGAGAACACCTCGGTGATCGGCCCGACGTTGAGCGCGGGATGGAACGACGCACCCGGGGTGCCCGCCCGGCAATGCGGGGGCCATGACCGGACGAAATCGGGCTCGTCGCTGAAATGCGCGCCCGGGTCGATGTGGTAGTCACGGGTGGCGACGATGTGGTCGTAGGCGGCGTCGTTGGCCAGGAAGGTCGAGATGTCCCCGGCGAGCATCGCCCCGCCGGCGACTGCCAGCGAGCCTCCCTCGCAGAAGTCGTTCTGCACGTCGACGATGATCAGTGCGCGAGCCATGGCGGTGACCTCCGTGTGGAGCGGGGTGGTACGCCGGTCCGGCTGGCGAGGCCCTGCCCGGGATATCCGGCCAGGGCTGTATCGGGCCGGTGCACCACTAGCCGAACACCGTCGCGATGGCCGGTTCGCCCTTGGAGAGCTTGAGGCCCTCCCATGGCAGGCTCACCAGCCTGTTGCGAAGGCGATTCCTGCTGTCTTCCAGGGTAGAGAGGTCATCGACGGGTCTGCCACCACGCATCAGCGCGGTCGGCACGACCTGATCGTGTGGACCCGTGTTGGGTGGATTACCCGCCGGGTGCACGATTTCCTCCCTGGCGGTCCCGGTGCTCTTGAGGCGTCGCACCGCCGACTTGCGGCCGCCGCGGGACTCCTTGTGCTCGCTGCGTTTGGTTACCGGCTTCCCGTTCACCTCGACGAGCTTGTAGACCAGGTTCGCCGTTGGGGCACCGGAGCCGGTGACCACGGAGGTGCCGACGCCGAACGCGTCGACGGGCTCGGCGCGCAGTGCGGCGATCGCGTGCTCGTCGAGGTCGCCGGAGACGATGATGCGGGTGTCCCGCGCTCCGAGGGAGTCCAGCTGCTCCCTGGCCTGACGGGCCAGCACCCCCACGTCACCGGAGTCGATGCGGATCGCGCCGAGCTCGGGTCCCGCTACCCGGATGGCGGTGTCGATTCCTACCGAGATGTCGTAGGTGTCCACCAGCAGGGTCGTATCGGTGCCGAGTGCCGCCACCTGTGCGCGGAAGGCGTCCTCCTCTGTGTCGTGCAGCATCATGAACGCGTGCGCGACGGTGCCGCGGGTGGGTATGCCGTACCGGCTGCCTGCCTCCAGGTTGGACGTGGCCGCGAACCCGGCGAGGTAGGCGGCGCGTGCCGCGGCGACGGCGGCGTACTCGTGGGTGCGCCTGCCACCCATCTCGATCAGCGGCCTGCTCTTGGCTGCCGAGCTCATCCGTGCCGCGGCCGAGGCGACCGCGCAGTCGTGGTTGAACACCGACAGCACCAGGGTTTCCAGCAGCACGGCCTGCGCGAACGGAGCGTGCACCGTGAAGATCGGCGATCCGGGGAAGTACAGCTCGCCCTCCGGGTAGCCGTCGATGTCGCCCGTGAACTCGAAGTCGGCGAGCCAGTCCACCGTGGATCGGTCGACGACTCCCGCGGACTCGAGGTGGGCGAGGTCGGCGTCGGTGAACCGGAACTCGGTGATCGCCTCGAGCACGCGAGCGGTGCCCGCCACGACGCCGAACCGGCGCCCTTCGGGCAAGCTGCGCGCGAACACCTCGAACACGCAGTCGCGGTTGGCACTCGCGTCGTGCAGCGCGCTGGCGAGCATGGTGAGCTCGTAGTGGTCGGTCAGCAACGCCGTGCTCGATGGGGGCAGCCCCGCCTGCTGTGCCATGGGGATCACGGTACGCGGGCCGGCGGTTGTCGTGCTGCCGGGAATCGTCATCCGGACGTGGCCGCTCGGCGGGGCGACCGCAGGCGTTGCGCGCGTATCGCGCCGTGCCACCATGGAAGCATGTCCACGCCCCTCGAGGCCGAACAGACACAGGTCGAGCCGATCGGTGCTGAGCTCGGAGCCGAGGACAAACCGTGGCAGGCTATCGTCTGGAACGATCCAGTGAACCTGATGTCCTATGTCACGTACGTGTTCCAGAAGCTTTTCGGCTACAGCCGCGACCACGCCACGAAGCTGATGCTCGACGTGCACCACAAGGGCAAGGCCGTGGTGTCGTGGGGCACGAAGGAGAAGGTCGAGGGCGACGTCGCGAAGCTGCACGCGGCCGGCCTGTGGGCGACGATGCAGCAGGCGCCATGAAGGACTGGAAGCGCAAGGGCGATCACGTCGTCGCGGAGTTCGCCCAGCAGGAAGCGGCGGTGCTGCGCGGGTTGTTGCGGCACATCGACGACGTGCTGCGTGCGCGGGTGGACGAGACGCCGCAGGACGAGCTCGCCGAGCTGACCGGAATGCGTTCCGGACCGACGACGGCTCCGGACGATCCCGTGCTGTCCCGGCTGTTGCCCGACTTTCACCGCATGGACCCGGATCAGCCTTCGGAGGAGGATCTCGAGTCGGCGGCGGCGTTGCGCTCGCTGCACGAGCCGGAGCTGATCGATGCCAAGCTCGGCGTGGCCTCGGTGGTGCTGGAGACGCTGCCGTCCGGCGGCGGCGAGGTCTCGCTCGACCTCGAGCAGGCGGACGCGTGGCTGTCGGCGATCAACGATGTCCGGCTCGCGCTGGGCACTGTGCTCGACATCAACGAGGAGACACCCGAGGAGCTTCCGGAGGACGACCCGCAGGCCTCACACCTCGGCGTGTATCACTGGCTCACCTACGTCCAGGAAAGCCTGGTCCAAGCCGTAACGGCCGGCTGAATGACGCGTTCGGTCCGCCAGACGGACCGAACGCGTCATTCAGCCGGCCATATGCTGGTAGCGTCTCGGGGCACGATGAGCATGACGGGGGCGGAGAACGCGATCACCGATGTGGCGGGGCTATCCGTCGGGCACCACGAGCGCGTGGGCCGTGGATGGGCGACCGGCAGCACCGTGGTGCTGGTCCCGGACGGTGCCGTATGCGGCGTCGACGGTCGTGGCGGAGCGCCGGGGACCCGGGAGACGGACCTGCTCGCCCCGCAGAACCTCGTGCAACAGGTGCACGGCATCTGCCTGTCCGGCGGGAGCGCCTACGGCCTCGCGGCCGCCGACGGGGTGATGCGCTGGCTCGGCGAACGCGCGCACGGGTTCGCCGTCGGTGCGCAGCCGCACGAGGTGGTCCCGGTCGTGCCGGCCGCGGTCGTGTTCGACCTGCCCCGCAGCGACTGGGGCAACCGCCCGGACGCGGAGTTCGGTTACCAGGCCTGCCAGAACGCGGCATCCGGCCCCGTGGCGCAGGGGTGTGTCGGGGCGGGCGCCGGTGCCAAGGTCGGCTCGCTGAAGGGCGGCGTCGGCACGGCGAGCGTGATCGTGCCGGAACCCGGTGGCCGGGCCGGGGAGACCCGGCCCGGCCACCCCCAGCCGGGCGAGTCACAGCCGACCGTGGGAGCGCTGGCCGTGGTCAACGCCTTCGGTGAGGCCGTCGACACCGGCACAGGCAGGCCGTGGACGGCCGAATGCGAGCTCGCCGGAGAGTTCGGCGTCGGTGCCTGGCCGTCCCGAGCGGGAGATCTCTCCAGCGGTGACGGTGGTCACGCCGGGGACGACGGCCGGTCGCTGAACACCACGATCGGCGTGGTGGCCACCGATGCGGCGCTGACCAAGGCCGAGTGCCAGCGCCTTGCCATGGCGGCACAGGACGGGATCGCCCGCGCCGTGCGTCCCGCGCACTCGATGTTCGACGGGGATACGGTATTCGCGCTCGGCACGGGTGCCCACGAACTTCCGGAGGGCTCGGGGCCGTTCGGGGCCGCGGCCCGCGCTGCCGCGCTCGACCAGCTGTGCGCGGCAGCCGCCACGTGCTTCTCCCGCGCGATGGTGCACGGCCTGCTGCGCGCGGACGGCACGGCCGGGCTGCCCGCCTACCGGGACGTCTGGCCGGAGGTGTGCTGAGTGCTCCCGGGAAGCGCTGGGGTGTGAGCGCGGCGTGGCCCTTCTCATGATGCGGACACCGAACGTCCAACCTTTAGGATGGCAACGTGCTGAAGATCCGTAGGGACTTTGTCGACGAGATCGTCGCGCATGCTCGCCGGGACCACCCGGACGAGGCGTGCGGGGTTATCGCCGGGAAGGAGGGCTCCGATGAGCCGGAGCGTTTCATCCCGATGGTCAACGCCGCGCGTTCGCCGACCTTCTACGAGTTCGACTCGGGCGACCTGCTCAAGCTCTACCGCGAGATGGACGCGCGTGACGAGGTGCCCGTGGTCATTTACCACTCGCACACGGCGACGGAGGCCTACCCCTCACGAACCGACATCGCCTACGCCTCGGAACCTGAAGCGCACTATGTCTTGGTGTCGACCAGGGACCCGGAGACCTACGAGTTCCGCTCGTATCGCATCGTGGACGGGGTCGTCACCGAGGAGGACGTCGAGGTGGTCGAACCCTCGTCGAAGGCCGATACTGGTAGTGACGGCCTTCACGAAGACTGAGGCGCCGGGAATAGTCACCCGAGTGTCAGCGTCAAGGCAAGCGTAATGCCGGCCCATTTCCGCGGAGGTAACACATGGCTGTAACCGTGTCCATCCCGACCATCTTGCGAAGCCACACCGACGGCGCGAAGTCGGTCGAGGCGGCGGGTAGCACGGTGCTCGAGGTCCTCGACGACATCGAGTCCCGGCACAGTGGTTTGAAGGAGCGTCTGGTCAAGGACTCCAAGCTGCACCGGTTCGTCAACGTCTACGTCAACGACGAGGACGTGCGTTTCGTCGGTGGGCTGGACGCCGAGGTATCCGACGGCGACACCGTGACGATCCTTCCCGCAGTCGCTGGTGGTGCACGTTAAGCCGTGAGCAGATACGAGTCGCTGCTCGACGCGCTCGGCGACACCCCGTTGATCGGGCTGCCGCGGTTGTCGCCCGCGCGCGATGTGCGGCTGTGGGCCAAGCTCGAGGACCGCAACCCGACGGGTTCGATCAAGGACAGGCCAGCCCTGGCCATGATCGAGGCGGCCGAGCGGGACGGCACCCTGCGGCAGGGGTCGACGATCCTGGAACCGACGTCCGGTAACACCGGTATCGCCCTGGCCATGGCAGCCAAGGTCAAGGGGTACGGGCTGGTGTGCGTCATGCCGGAGAACACCTCGGCCGAGCGCAAACAGCTGCTGCAGGCCTACGGGGCGAGGATCGTCGACTCCCCGGCCGCCGGAGGCTCCAACGAGGCTGTGCGCAGGGCGAAGGAGCTCGCCCAGAGCAACCCGGACTGGGTGCTGCTCTACCAGTACGGCAACCAGGCCAACGCCGACGCGCACTACAGGGGTACCGGTCCCGAGCTGCTCAAGGACCTGCCCGAGGTCACCCACTTCGTCGGTGGCCTCGGCACCACGGGGACGCTCGTGGGAGTGGGCCGGTACTTGCACGAGCACAAGCCCGGCGTCCACGTGGTCGCGGCCGAGCCGCGCTACGGCGAGCTCGTCTACGGCCTGCGCAACCTCGACGAGGGCTTCGTGCCGGAGCTCTACGACGCGGACGTGCTCACCGGCCGGTTCTCGGTCGGCGCCTACGACGCGCTGCGCCGTACCCGCGAGCTGCTCGAGTTCGAGGGAATCTTCGCGGGCATCTCCACCGGTGCTGTGCTGCACGCCGCGCTGGCCATGGCGGAGAAGGCTGTCGCGCGGGGAGAGTCGGCCGACGTGGCGTTCGTGGTGGCCGACGCCGGGTGGAAGTACCTGTCCACCGGCGCGTACAGCGGTTCGCTCGACGAGGCCGCCGAACGGCTCGACGGCCAGCTCTGGGCGTGACCCGGAGGCGGACGGGTGGTTCCGGCTAGGAGACTGAGGGTATGAGCAGGCTGCCGGAGGACTCGACGAAGCGCGCGCTCCCGGCGGAGCCGGGCAAGGCACTGCTCGTGTCGTTCGGCTTCGTCGCGCTGCTGTACCTGGTGTGGTTCGTCGACCGGATCTTCCCGGCGAGCCTGGTGCGCGCGGGCGGGATCCGCAGCAGGGACTGGTCGGAGTTCGACGGGCTGCTGTGGGCGCCGCTGCTGCACGGTGGCTGGGATCACCTGGCGGCCAACACCGTGCCGGTCGTGGTGTTCGCATTCCTGGCGATGGCGGGCGGGCTCGCGCAGTGGGCGGTCGTGACCGCCCTGATCTGGATGCTCAGCGGGTTGGGTGTGTGGCTGGCCGGGCCGTCGCAGGCCGTCACGATCGGTGCGTCCGGCCTCGCGTTCGGGTGGCTGGCTTTCCTGCTGGTTCGCGGGTTCTTCAACCGCAGTGGCGGGCAGCTGGTCATCGCGGGCATCCTGTTCTTCCTGTACGGCAGCATGTTGTGGAGTGTGCTGCCGCTCTACCAGGGCGTGTCCTGGCAGGGGCACCTCTTCGGTGCGCTGTCCGGCATCCTCGCCGCGTGGCTGGTGGCGCGTGCCGAACGCGGGCAGGTGCGCGCGACCCGGTGGACCTGGTAGGCGAGTAGGCTCGCGACCGTGCCACCAGTCGACGCGAGCGCGCCCATCGGGATCTTCGACTCCGGAGTCGGGGGTTTGACGGTGGCGCGTGCGGTGCTCGACCAGCTCCCCGCCGAGCGGGTGCGCTACGTCGGTGACACCGCCAACTCCCCGTACGGCCCGCTTCCCATCGCCCGCGCACGCGAGCTGGCGCTGGCCCAGCTCGACGAGCTGGTCGACAGCGGGGTCAAGGCGCTGGTGATCGCCTGCAACACCGCCTCGGCCGCCTGCCTGCGCGACGCGCGGGAACGCTACGACGTGCCGGTGGTCGAGGTGGTGCTGCCCGCTGTGCGGCGCGCGGTGGCCGCGACGCACACCGGCCGCATCGGGGTGATCGGGACGGAGGGCACCGTCCGGTCGAGGGCCTACGACGACGCGTTCGCCGCCGTGCGCGACGTGCGCGTCACCAGTGTGGCCTGCCCGCGGTTCGTCGACTTCGTCGAGCGCGGCATCACATCGGGGAGGCAGGTGCTCGGACTCGCCCAGGGGTACCTCGACCCGCTGCTGCGTGCGGACGTGGACACGCTGGTGCTCGGTTGCACGCACTACCCGTTGCTGACCGGTGTCCTGCAGATCGTGATGGGCCACGAGGTGACGCTCGTCTCCAGCGCGGAGGAGACCGCTAAGGACGTGGTGCGCACGCTGATCCGGGCGGACCTGCTCGCCGACGCCGAGCGGCCCGTCACCGGGCCCGAGCACGAGTTCCTCGCAACCGGCGAGGCCGAACCGTTCACGCGGATCGCGCAGCGTTTCCTCGGCATCCGGGACGGGTTCGCGGTACGCTCGCTCGCGCGTACCGGCTAGCGGGAAGCACGGCCGTCCCGGGGCCCGGCGCAGCAGGGGTGGCCCTCGCGTGACACGGGTGATGTTGCCCGTGCCTCATTCTCCTCAGTGCTGTGACGTGGCAGGGTAGGCAGCGTGCGACTGACGATTCTCGGCTGCGCGGGAAGTATCCCTGGCCCCACCACGAATGCCTCGGGGTACCTCATCGAGGCGGACGGCTTCGTTCTCGGGCTCGAGTTGGGCAACGGGACGCTCGCCGCGTTGCAGGCGATTCAGGATCCGTTCGAGCTGGACGCGCTGATGCTGTCTCACCTGCACCCGGATCACTGCGTCGATGTGGCTGCCCTGACAGTGCTGCGCAGGTACCACCCGCAGCGGCCGGCGGGCGGTCAGCGCCTGCCGCTGTACGGGCCGGACGATGCCGCCGCGCGGCTTGCCAACCTGTACGCCCCGAACGAGCCGGAGCGCGCCGAGACCGACCTGTCGGACGTCTTCGAGTTCCGGTCGCTGCCCGTCGAGCCCGCGCGAATCGGTCCATTCGAGATCACCGCGTTTCCGGTGTTCCACCCGACCCCGGCCTTCGGGCTGCGTATCGCCTACGGGGACGTGACGATCGCCTACACCGGCGACACCGACGTCTGCCCGGAACTCGACAGCCTGGCCGCCGATGTGGACGTCCTGCTCGCGGAGGCCACCTGGACCGAGTCGGACGATCGCCCCGTCGGGGTGCACCTGTCCGGGGCCGCTGCCGGAGCGCTCGCCACCCGCACGGGCGCGCGCAGGCTCCTGCTCACCCACATCGCCCCCTGGACCGACCGCGCCAAGATCTACGCGGAGGCGCGCACCGCGTTCGCCGGCCCGCTCGAGCTGGTCGAGCAGGGGGCGGTCTACCAGTTCTGAGCGGCACGTGCGGGCCGGACGCGACCGCGATACGGACCGTCGATAGGCTCGATCCGTGGTACGAGCAGACGGACGAGACGATGACCAGCTACGGGACGTCACCATCACGCGCGGGTACCAGAAGTGGCCCGCCGGGTCGGTGCTGATCGAGTTCGGCGACACCCGCGTGTTGTGCGCGGCGAGCGTGACCGAGGGTGTGCCGCGCTGGCGTGTCGGTTCGGGACTCGGGTGGGTCACTGCCGAGTACGCGATGCTGCCCTCTGCGACCGGCAGCCGCGGTGACCGCGAGTCGGTGAAGGGCAAGATCGGCGGCCGTACCCATGAGATCAGCAGGTTGATCGGCAGGTCCCTGCGTGCGTGTATCGACCTCGCCGCGCTCGGTGAGAACACCATCGTGATCGACTGCGACGTCATCCAGGCCGACGGCGGTACGCGTACGGCGGCGATCACCGGCGCCTACGTCGCGCTCGCCGACGCGATCACGTGGCTCGACGCCGCGGGCAGCCTCGCCGACCCGAAGCCGCTCTCGGCCGCGATCGCGGCGATCAGCGTCGGGGTCGTGGACGGGAAGGTCCGGCTGGACCTGCCGTACGAGGAGGACGCGCGCGCCGAGGTGGACATGAACGTGGTGGCCACCGAGACCGGCACGCTGATCGAGGTCCAGGGCACGGCTGAAGGCGCGACGTTCACCCGATCGACGCTGGATCGCATGCTGGACTCCGCGCTCGCCGGGTGCGCGGAGCTGGCGCGTAAGCAGACCGAGGCGCTCGAGCAGCCGTATCCCGGTGAGTTGCCGGAGCGTAAGCAGGGCAAGAACGGCAAGAAGTCCAAGGGCGGGAAATGACGCGGCTGCTGCTGGCGACGCGCAACACCAAGAAGCTCGACGAGCTGCGGCGCATCCTCACCTCGGCCGGTATCGACGAGCTGACGGTGGTGGGTCTCGCCGATGTCGAGCCGTTCGAGGAGTCGGTGGAGGCGGCGGCGACGTTCTCCGACAACGCGCTCATCAAGGCCCGCGACGCCGCGCGGGCATCCGGGCTCGCCTCCGTCGCGGACGACTCCGGGCTCGCGGTGGACGCGCTCGGTGGTATGCCGGGTGTACTCTCGGCGCGCTGGGCCGGTCGGCACGGCGACGACGAGGCCAACCTCCGGCTGGTGCTCGACCAGCTCAGCGATGTTCCCGACGAGCGGCGGACGGCGGCGTTCGTGTGCGCTGCCGCGCTCGTACGCCCGGACGGCTCCGAGACGGTCGTACTCGGCCGCTGGCACGGGACGCTCACCAGGGAGCCGCGGGGGACGAACGGGTTCGGTTACGACCCGATCTTCGTGCCGGACGGCGACACCCGGACCTCGGCGGAGCTGGAACCGAGCGAGAAGGACGAGGTGTCGCACCGCGGACAGGCGTTGCGGGCGCTGGTCACGCACTTGCGCGAGCTGGCGTCGGCGTAGGGTGTGCGTCCTTCTGGGGCCGCACCCTAGGCGCTGATCTCCAGGTCCCTGAGCAGCCGCGCGACGTGCCCGGTCGCCTTGACGTTGTAACGGGCGAGCGCGATCACGCCATCGGCGTCGACGACGACGGTCGACCGGATCACGCCCTGCGTGACCTTGCCGTAGTTCGTCTTCTCGCCGAAGGCGCCCCACCCGGCCATCACCTCTTTGTCCGGATCGGACAGCAGGGGGAACGGGAGGCGCTCGGCCTCGGCGAAGGCGGCGAGCTTGTCCTGGGGGTCCGGAGAGATCCCGAGCACCCGGTAGCCGGAGTCGCCGAGCAACGCCAGGTTGTCGCGGAAGTCGCAGGCCTGCGTGGTGCAGCCGGGAGTGGCCGCGCGCGGGTAGAAGTACACGATGACCGGCAGGCCCCGGTAGCCGGACAGCGTGACCGGGGCTCCCGTACTGTCCGGAAGGGTGAAGTCGGGGGCCTTGTCGCCGGGGGACAGTCGTTGTTGATCAGCCACGCGCCGAGCATAGACGTTGCCGGCGACGCGGCCAGCGGCCGGGCGAGTTCGAGCCGAAGGGGGCCTCGGGTACCGAATATGCACCGGAGGGGCCCTTCGGCTCGCCCCACGCGGGGTGTCAGCGGCCGGTGAACCGCGCGGTGTGCAGGTCCGGGTCGACCTGCACGGTCAGCGATACGGCGGCTTCGCCGTCGGCTGCGGCGAACGCGACGGTCACATGCGTGCTCCTGCCGGAGGGGAGGTCGTCACCGGCACCGGCGAATCCGGTGAACCCCTGGCGGGGGTCGACGATCTCGCGCAGCTCGGCGCCTGCCATCGTCGCCGACACAGCGAGCTGGGAGAGCTGGTACGGCGTGTCCGATCCGTTGCGGAGCGAGATCTCGAACGCCACGGCGGAGTCGCTGGAGGGGTATGCGGCATCGCTGGGGGTGAACGTGCGTGGCCCGGCGACGCGGACCGCGACCCCGTTGTCGAACGTGCTCCGCTGCCCGAACTCGAGGTCGGTGTTGTGCGCTCGCATGCCGGGCACCGGCTCGGACGCGCTGCCTGCGCCCGCGGACTCCCCTGTGGCCGGGGAGGCGCAGCCGCCGACGGCGACCGGCGCTACGCAGGTCAGGGCGGCCGCACAGAGCAGGATCGTCGTGCGGTGACGGGCGCGGGGCGCGCGCACGGGTCACTCCTTCGGAGTCGGGGTTCCGCTCGTGGGCGGGGTGGGTGAGAGGCGCCCTCACAGCTTTCCGCACTGCCAGCGTCACGGGCGAGCCGACAGGGCGGTTGAGGCAGACCCGGTGCCGGGCTGTATCCGAACTGTAACCGTCGGCTACTCGACGTGACGAGCTGTGGCGGCGCGCGTGCTCAGGTGGCGAGCGCGAAGACGAGAACGAACAAGGTCAGGCCGAGCAGCCACCCGATGAGAAGCCACCCGAACTCACGCCAGGGCTGTACCTGTGCGGTGTCCTTGCGCGGGACGTATACCCCACGCACCTCGAACCAGTCCGCCAGGTTGGTGACAACACGCCACGGGTTGATCGCACGCACGCTGTCACCTCCTGTCCTTCCCGCACACAGTACGGGCCGGTGAGTAGAGGGCCCCCAGCGCGAGGGGGAGAAGCGCCGGGGGCCGCAACCGGCCCTGGGGTCGACCGGTGATTCCCGACTCTACATCACGACCAGATGCACATGCAGCAGGGAATGCATCGCTCACAGGGGGATGCGTGTTCCGTCTCGTTCGCCCGTATCGCGCGGCGGAACGTGCCGCGGCGGAACGTGCCGACGCCAAGGTCCGGCTAGGAGCGCTGGCCGGCCGGATCCGCGGCGCGGCGGTGAGCGTCAGAAGCCGGGTTCGTCGTCCTCGGGTGGGGTTCCCTCGGGCCAGATGCAGGGCGAGCCCGCTCCGAGGGAGAGGCGTTGGTCGTCGGGGCGTGCCACGACGGACATGCGGAAGGCGTCCTCGTTGTGCTCGACCGTGATCGTGCGGTCGTCGGGACGGTTGTCGCTGCTGATGCGGTAGTTGTTGGCCTCCCAGTGGGCGCGGAGGGCGTCGAGGTAGGCGTCGTTGCGCTCGGGGGAGAGGTCGTCGAGCCAGTAGGTCTTGCCGACCTGGTAGCGACCCTGGGGTCCGTTGTCGGTGGGGTCGGTGCACTCGTCCGAGTAGTCGCTGAGCAGGTTCAGGGTGGGCTCGTCGGGGAGGGCGGCGATGGCTTCCTGGATGTGCTGTTCGGCGCGGTCGCGGGCTTGCTCCTCGGTGAGGGTGGGCTCCATGGCGGATCCTCCGGTGCAGGCGGCCAGCACCAGCAGCAGGGCCAGCGCCAGGCCGGGGCCGGCCGGGAGTCCGGCCGCGCGAGCTGTGCTGCTGGATGTCGTCGGCATGAGTATGGGCTATTCCGTGGGAGTGGTCAGGGTGCTGTTGTCCTGGCCGGTCACGATCCGGCCCAGGTTCTTCAGGGACTCGTTCTGCCGGTCCCAGTACTCGGAGTGCGCGTCCGTGGAGCCGAGCGGCCCCAGGCCGTCGGTGCCCGGGTCGGACCGGAACTCCACGGCGCCGAAGTCCTCGTCGATCGGTGAGTCCCCCAGTCCGTGTGAAACGGCGGCACCGGCGCGGATGATGTCGTTCTCCGCGGTGCTTGCGTAGACGTTCTCCGGGTCGATGTTGAGCTCGCCTGCGTGGTCGACACCGACGCCGGGGCTGCCGAGAAAGACCATGTTGTCCACCGTCAACCCGTGGTCGCGGGCGGTGTGCCCGACCACCGTGGAGCCGTAGCTGTGCCCGATCACGGTGTTGTGCCCGCCGCCGCCTTCATGCGTGGCGTCGAGCCCGTTCTGGAAACCGGCGAGATCGGGCGCTGCCTCGTCGGCGTACGACTCACGCGGCGCTTCGAAGAGTACGTCCTGCGGGGCGTCGTAACCGATCCAGGTCACCGCGGCGGTCTCTGCGCTCGAGTACTGCCCGGCTGCCTCCAGGATTCGGTCGGCCTTGCTCAGCTCGCCGGGCATCGAGCTCAGTCCCGAACCCGTCCCCGGCACGTTGGTCACCGTGTTGTCGGCGGTGTCGGGGTTGCCGGTGGCCACGATGCCACGCCCGTTGCCCTCGGTCTCGAAGTCCAGCAGGTAGGCCTGCGGCGCGTTCCCGGTCGGCTCGCGCTCCAGGCGCTCCTTGATCGCGTCCATCCCCTCGTGGACGTCGTTGAGCTCGCGCAGCTCGTTGTCCTGGGTCAGGGAACGGTCGTCGCCGAGTGCGATCAGCGCATCGCGGCGCGCTTCGAGGTCGGCGTACTCGTCGGCGAAGCGGATGCGGTTGGCGCGGTCCCGCGCCTCGACGGGGATGCCGTCCATGGTCCCGATGCTGTCCCCGTGGGTGTAGATCGCCGACTCCTGCTGCATCGGCGTCAGCTCGTCCCACCACTCCTTGACCTCGGCCGCCGACCAGTCGTCCTGTGGCAGCTCGCTCGGGGTGACGATGTTGCCGGATCCGACTGCCTCGGAACTCAACCCGGCGTCGTCGGGCATCAGGTCATCGAGCTGCCGGGAGGCCACCCGGTCGGCCTCGGTGGCGTCGGCGACGGCGGCCGTTATGGCGTCGTTGAGCTCGGTGACCAGCTCCCGGTCCGCGGCGAGCTGCTCATCGGTGCGCATGTCGCCCGGCGCGACGCCGGGCGGTGTGCTGACCGCACCGGTAACCCGGTCAACATGCACCATGTCGCGTGCCTCTGCGGTGTCGACAGCCCTGTTCACCCGCTCCTGCGCGTCCGAGATCGCATCGGAGAGCGTCCGCAGCACGCCGGGAATCCTGTCGATGTACTCGGCGGCGGTGTCGTAGCCCGAGCGCACGTCGGCGATGTGCTCGCGCGCCATATCGGCGGCCTCACCGGACCAGCCGTCCAACCCGCCTGCTGCCCGCTTGATGTCCCGCGCGGTGGCGTCGAGTTCGCCTGCCAGACGTGCCCACTGGTCGGCGATGTCGTCGTACGCGCTCGGGTCCGCGTCCCGCAGGTCGCTGAACGAGACCATCACGCACCCCCGCCACCGTCGACGCGGTCGAGCGACTCCACGACCGCGGCCTCCAATTCCTCGTAGGAGTCGTGACTGTCCTGCAGCAGGCCGCCGGTGGCCGCGGTGCGTTTGGACAGGTCGTCGATCTGGTATCCCCACATACTGGCTACCGTGCCGAGCCGGCTGGTAGTGACGAACCCGGCGTTGGTGCCCTCGTGGCGCTGGACGTTGCCGGTGAACTCGGCGTGCGCCGCCGCGGCGGCGTCGGCGAGCTCCACGAACTCGGCACCCGTCTCGGCGAGGTTCGACAGCTGCTCGACCTCGAAACCGTCCGACACGCATCCCCCTCGGGTCGCTGACCTGACGCGGGACACGTTAGCAGCGCCGGGCCGCGTGCGGGTGCGGAATGCGCCGAGCGTCGGCGTACCTCACTCGTCCCGTTCCGGGTAGGCATCCAGGGTGTAGCGTACCTGCGGGTCCCACATCAGCCACTCGTCGATGTCGTGGTCCTCGGTCGCCGCGATCTGCTGGCGTACCTTCTCGGCGCGGTCCCATGCCCGGTAGTTGGTGTCCTCCAGCCAGGGGACGACCCGGGCGCCCGTCCCGTCGACCTGTTCGAGGAAGTCCTCCAGCGAGCGGTGGACGATCTCGTAGGGTTGCCGGTTGGGCTCGGCCACGTCGTACTCACCGGGCCCCCAGTGCGAGGGATAGACCATGGGGGAGACGTAGTCGACGTGCTCGGCCATCGCCGGGATGTCCTGGGCGATCTCGTGCGGCCGGGTGGCGGCGATCCCGTATACCGACACCCCGTGGTCGACCTGGTACGGCGCCAGCCGCTCGGCGGCCTGCTCGGTGAAGTCGACGACGGCTTCCGCCATGGCGTCCTCGATGTCCTCGGTGTCGTCGTCGCTTTCCGTGTCGTTCACACCGGGCACGACCAGGTTCCGCACGTCCCCGTCGGGGCGCCGGATGTAGTCCCACAGGATGGCGTCGACGCCCGCGGCCGCTGCCTCCTCGGCGATGTCCAGGTTGTAGGTGCGGACATCGGGGTCGGCGAAGCTGGTGAACCCACCGTAGCCCGCGTAGCGGCCACCGCCCGGGGTCTGGATCACCCGGTCGCGCTCGCCGTTCGACCAGGCGTGCTCGGCGAGCTTCGCGTCCCGGAAGGCCACCACGCGGCCGACGACGTGCACGCCGCGGTCGTGCAGCTCGGCGATGGCGTCGGTGAGGTCGTACACGCCACTGGCAGCGCCGCAGTCCTGGGCGAGTGGTACCTCGCTGTCGTAGCCGATCTCTCCCGACTCGTCCTTGAGATCGAGCTGGACGGTGTTGATCTTCCCGGCCTCGGCCATGTCCAGGACGCGGTCACGGAAGCTCGGCGTGGCCCAGGCATGTGGCGAGACGTGCACACCGCGCACCTCCTCCGCGTCGACAGCCGGGGGCATCACGGTCAGCTCGACCGTGTCGCGAGTGGAGTTTCCGGCCGGGTCGACCGCGCGCACCGTCACCTCGCCGGACTCGCCGGTCCCGATACCGGGATCGGCGTCGAAGCTGCCGTCCTCGGACACCTCCACCTCGGTCTCGTCGACGAACACGCGTGCCCCGGGCTCGGTGGTTCCGGCCAGCGCCGCATCTTCGCTCAGTAACCCCGACTGCTCCGGTTCGGTGATTTCCAGCGGGGGAGGAGCAGTGTCGACTTCGAACCGCCACGCATGGTGCACGGTGGCGTCCTCGGTGAGCTCTCCGGACTCCGCGTCGGCGATATCGCTCGCCTCGACCACGGACAGCGTGTAGTCGCCGTCGGACAGGTCAGCCGGTGGTTCGTACCGCAGCGACCCGTCCGTGCCGGCGGCCTCGGCGGTGACATCGCCGATGCCGTCGAGTACCAACCGGAGGTCGTCGAGCTCCCCCGGCGGGTTCACAGCGAGAGTAAAATGAATGTCATTACGATCTTCGGACCCGATGACCAGGTCGTTCCCGGAGCCACCGAAGGTCAGGTCGGTCTCCTGCGCGGCCGGGCTCGTGCAGCCGGCGGCAGCGAGGACGGCCGTGAGAACCCCATAGCGCACGCGAGGAGCCGCGGATGAACCGTCCACTGCCACTGATCGCCCTGCTCGTCCTCGTCCTCGCGGCGTGTAGCCCGGCCGCTCAGGACGTTTCCCCCGGAAAGACGTCGACACAACACGCTGAACCGTCCACCCCCAGGTCCCCCGCGTCAACTACGCCCCCCGAACCCGACGTGAACCCGGCGGACGTTGGTGCTAATGAACTGGGAGAGATCCCCGTGCTGATGTACCACCGCATCCTCCCTGACGGCGGGGGCGAGTACGACCTCACCCCGGACGAGTTCCGTGCGGAGCTCGCCTATCTCCACGAGCACGACTACCATCCGATTCGGACGGTCGATCTGGTGCGCGGTGAGATCGACGTGCCCGCCGGGACGACCCCGGTAGTGCTGACCTTCGACGACTCAACTCGGGAGCAGTTCGGCATGTCCGGCGATGATGAGGTCGATTCGGACAGTGCCGTTGGCATCCTTCTCGAGTTCGCCGAGGAGCATTCCGACTTCACCCCGACGGGTTCATTTTACGTCGTAGGGTCCCTATTCGGCGGTACCGCCGAACGAGGGAAGAAGCTGCTACGCCAGCTGCACGAGTGGGGTTTCGAGATCGGCAACCACACGATCTCGCACGCCAACCTCAGCCGGCTCGGTGCCAGTGAGGTGCAGGCCGAGCTGGCGGCAGGGGCCGCGCACATCCACGATGCCGTACCGGATGCCGAGGTAGCGACCATGTCGCTGCCGCACGGCGCGAGTCCCGCCGAGCCCGAGCTGGCACAGTACGGCAGTCACGACGGTCAGGAGTACCGCCATGAGGGGATACTCCTGGTGGGGTCGAACCCGGCGCCGTCACCGTTCGCGACGGAGTTCGACCCCGTGGCGATCCCGCGCATCCGTTCGGGCCCGGACGGCGATCTGGAGTCCGGGTACTGGTTCGAAATCTTCGAACGCGAACCGGAGCGCCGTTACGTCTCCGATGGTGATCCGTCGACGATCTCGTTCCCCGAGGAGCGTAGCGAGGAGCTCGCCCCCGAGTTCGCCGACCGCGCCAACCCGTACTGAGCGTACCCCTGCGCGGGCGAGCCGAAGGACTCCTCGGATACACATGAGGTACCCGAGGAGTCCTTCGGCTCGCCAGGACACCCCTGCGGATACCCCCTGCGGGTAAGCTTGCTCACCTGATTACCCCACCCCGGGTGGGGTGGGTGTACTGTGGGAGTCGGGACGGCGAGCGAGGAGGCGACAGTGACCGAACTGACCAGCCGCAAGCGGGACGCGCTGAACCGGCTCAAGACCGTGCGCGGTCACCTGGACGGCGTCATCCGCATGCTGGAGGAGGACACCTACTGCGTCGACGTGATGAAGCAGCTGTCCGCGGCGCAGTCCTCGCTGGAGAGGGCGAACCGCGTGATGCTGCACAACCACCTGGAGACGTGTTTCTCCAGCGCCGTACTGCGGGGTAACGGCCAGGCGGCGATCGACGAGCTTGTCGACGCGATCAAGTTCAGCCCAGCGCTGACCGGGCCGGCGGCCGAGCTGAGCGGCAAGGAGGCAGGCGAATGACATCCGAGTACACCGAGCAGCACGCGGCGACCGACGGTGCACGCAGCAGCGGGACAGGCACCGGCGTCGAGCTGGCTGTCGAGGGCATGACCTGCGGTTCGTGCGCGGCCCGGGTGCAGAAGAAGCTCGCGAAGCAACCAGGGGTGGCCGAGGCGGAGGTCAACTTCGCGAGCAAGCGGGCCACGCTGGTCGGCGACTCCGGAGAGCTGGACGTGCCCGCCTTGCAGCGCGCGGTCTCGGACATGGGTTACGAGCTGCGCACCGTCGATACGGAGCACCCGGAGCCGGACGGCGACGCCGAAGCCGCCGAGCAACGCATGTGGTTCTACCGCGCGGTCGTCGCTGTACCCCTGACGGCGATCGTGCTGTGGCTGGCGATGTTCGCAGGTGAGCTGGGCGAGCATCCCGCCGCGCGGTGGACACAGCTCGCGCTGACCATTCCGGTGCAGTTCTGGGTCGGCTGGCCCTTCCTGAAGGGCATGGTCCAGCGTGCCCTGCAGCGCTCGGCGAACATGGACACCCTGATCGGGCTGGGTACGCTGGCCGCCTTCGGCTACTCGGTCGTCGCGCTGTTCGCGGGCGGCTTCCTGTACTTCGAGGTCGCGACGTTCATCGTGGCCGCGCTGGCGCTCGGCCGGTACTTCGAGGCCCGGGCGCGCAGGCGAGCGGGCCGGGCCATCACCGCGCTGCTCGAGCTCGGCGCCGAGGAGGCCACCGTGCTGCGGGACGGCGCCGAGGTCACCGTCCCCGTCGAGTCGCTGGCGATCGGTGATCACATGCTGGTTCGCCCCGGCGAGAAGATCCCCACCGACGGGGAGGTCGTCGACGGGGTCAGCGCGGTCGACGAGTCGATGCTCACGGGTGAGTCGGTCCCGGTGGAAAAGACCGCCGGTGATGTCGCCACGGGTGCCACGATCAACACCAGTGGGGTACTCACCGTGCGCGCGACCGCCGTGGGCGCCGACACGGCGCTCTCCAGGATCGTGCGCATGGTCCAGGATGCGCAGAGCGGCAAGGCACCCATGCAGCGTCTCGCGGACCGCATCTCGGCGGTGTTCGTCCCTGCCGTGATCGTGGTCGCGCTCGGGGCGTTCCTCGGGTGGACCGTGCTTGCGGGCGACCCGGTCAGCGGCCTCGTCGCCGCGGTGGCCGTGCTCATCATCGCCTGCCCCTGCGCGCTCGGCCTTGCCACGCCGATCGCGATCATGGTCGGTACCGGCCGTGGTGCCGAGCTGGGTGTGCTGATCAAGCGCATCGAGACACTGGAGCGCACCAAGGAGATCACGACGGTCGTCTTCGACAAGACGGGCACCCTCACGCACGGCGAGATGACGATCACCGACATCGTCGCCGCGGAAGGGGGCGACGACGAGGTCCTGCGCCGCGCCGGAGCGGTCGAGGCCGGCAGCGAGCACCCCATCGGGCGCGCCCTGGCGGCGGTGGCCGCGCAGCGCCTCGGCGAGCTGCCTGCGGCGCACGGTTTCGACGCGCCGACCGGGCAAGGCGTGCGTGCCGACGTGGACGGCACGACCGTGCTCGTCGGTAGGCGGTCATGGCTCGCGGAGCAGGGCATGACCGTGCCGGAGGACGTCGACGAGGCGGTCCTGCGGTTGGAGAGCGACGGCAAGACGGTCGTGCTCGCCGGCTGGCAGGGCCGGGTACGTGGTGCGGTCGCGATGGCCGACACCGTCAAGGACAACGCGGCAGCCACCGTCGCCGAGCTGCACGACATCGGGATGACCGTGGCGATGCTGACCGGGGACAACAGCCGCACGGCCGAGGCCATCGCCCGCGCCGTCGGCATCGATCGCGTACTTGCCGAGGTGCACCCCGGTGACAAGAGAGCCGAGATCGAGCGGCTGCAGTCGGAGGGCGAGGTCGTGGCGATGGTCGGCGACGGCATCAACGACGCCCCCGCGCTCGTGCAGGCGGACCTGGGAATCTCGATCGGGACGGGCACCGACGTCGCCATCGAGTCCAGCGACATCACCCTGATGCGCAGCGACCTGCACGGAGTTCCCCAGTCGATCCGGCTGGCGCGGCGCACTTACCGCACGATCCAGCAGAACCTCGGGTGGGCTTTCGGGTACAACGTCCTCGCCATCCCCGCGGCGGCCGCCGCACTGCTGAATCCGATGGTCGCGGGAGCCGCGATGGCGCTGTCCAGCATCAGCGTCGTGCTCAACGCGCTGCGCCTGCGCCGTTTCGAACGCGGGCACCGACGGGAGGTGTAGGGAAGCGGCCCCCGGCGCCGAGGGGGAGGAAGCGCCGGGGGCCTTCTTCGCCGGGCCTGGGGGTGGAGCCCGGCGGGTCTAGGAAAGACTCGCGTTCTCGACCCGGCGGTAGGCTACATGCCATCCGTTTCCCGCTGGGCACCCCATCTTCTCGAGCCGGTCGCCCGACCGCGCGACGAACGTATCGGCTATGTCCTCTGTCGGCAGTATGGCACGCATCCCGCATTCGTGGCAGCGCCCGGCCTCGCCGTACCGGAAGTCTCGCATCGTCTCCCTCGGGTCCTGTTCACACGTCGGGGCTCGCCGGGACTGACCTCCTGGCACCGGCCTCCTGGGAACCGACAACACTATCCCATCGCGTCGCGAGCGGCCTTGTTCGCCTCCACCCACCCGGTAGCTGTTCGGGGCGGAGACGCAGGTCAGTAGGATGTTGTCCATGTCGCAGCCAGAAACCAAGGTTTCCTTGACGGGTATCAAGCCGACAGGTGAACCACACCTGGGCAATCTCATCGGCGCGATCCGGCCCGCGCTCGAGCTCGTCGACCGGTTCGAGTCGATCTACTTCATCGCCGACTATCACGCGCTGACGACCGAGCGGGACCCGGAACTGCTCCGGCACTACTCGCGGTCGGTGGCTGCGACGTGGCTCGCGGCAGGGCTCGACCCGAGCAGGACGACGTTCTACCGGCAGTCCGATGTCCCGGAGATCTTCGAGCTCATGTGGGTGCTGTCCTGTGTTACCGGTAAGGGACTGATGAACCGCGCGCATGCCTACAAGGCGGCGCGCGACCGCAACCTCGAGGCAGGGGAGGATCCCGATGCCGGGGTGAACATGGGGCTGTTCAACTACCCCGTGCTCATGGCGGTGGATATCCTCGCGATGGAGTCGGACGTCGTCCCCGTCGGTAAGGACCAGGTCCAGCACGTGGAGTACGCCGCGGACATCGCGGGCAGCTTCAACCACGCCTACGGCGACACGTACTCGTTCACCATCCCGGAAGCGATCGTCCCGGAGGGCACGAGCGCCCAGACGCTGCCCGGCCTGGACGGCAGGAAGATGAGCAAGTCCTACGACAACACCATCCCGCTGTTCCTTCCGGAGGCCGAGCTCAAGAAGCTGGTGCGCAGGATCCCCACGGACAGCACCCCGGTGTCCGAGCCCAAGGACCCGGACAGCTCCGCGGTGTTCCAGCTGTTGGAGCAGTTCGCCGCGCCCGCGGATGCCGCGGAGACCCGCAAGCGGCTCGAGGAGGGCGGGCTCGGCTGGGGAGAGCTGAAGAACCAGCTCTTCGAGGCGCTCGACGAGCATCTCGCGCCGCTGCGCGCGCGCTACGACGAGCTGATGGAGCCGGGTAGCGAGCTCGACACCGTACTGGCCGAGGGCGCGGAGAAGGCGCGGCAGCGTGCCGGCCGCGTGCTGCGGCGGGTACGCGGCGCGGTGGGCATCGCAGGCAGCGCCTGACCGTCGTTGCCGCATTCGGCGCGACCTCCGCACGGGGCACCGGCACCGGCGTGACGTTGGCGAGCCGAAGGGGGCCTCGGGTACAGCATGTGTACCGAAGGAGCCCTTCGGCTCGGCCCACGGCGGGGCGCGGCGCGTGGCACTACGCTGAACGGATGTCCTCCGAAGCTGCGCGCGTGCTCATCGCTTCCAACAGGGGCCCCGTCTCGTTCACCACAGAGGACGGCGAGCCTGCTGCGCGGCGGGGCGGTGGCGGGCTGGTCTCGGCGCTGTCCGGTGTCGAGCTCGGCGATGCCGGGCACGTGGTGTGGGTGTGCGCGGCGCTCGGCGAGACCGATCGGCAGGTGGCGGCGCGCGCTCCCGGCGGGCGCATCGACCGTGCCGGGCACCAGGTCGGCGACGTCGGGGTACGCATGCTGGATGTGCCGCCCGCGACGCTGGAGGCCGCCTACAACTCCGTCGCCAACTCCACCCTCTGGTTCCTGCACCACCTGCTCTTCGACACGCCCCGGGCACCCCGGTTCGACGCGGGCTGGCGGGAGATGTGGGATCGCTACCGCGAGTACAACCGCGCGTTCGCCGGGGCCGTCGCCGACGAGGCCGCGCACGGTGCGAAGGTCGCCGTGCAGGACTATCACCTGTCCCTCGTGCCGCGCATGCTGCGGGAGCGCAGGCCCGACCTGCGGATAGCCCACTTCACGCACACGCCGTGGGCCCCGCCCGAGTACTTCAGGATGCTGCCCGACGACACCGCGCGCGAACTCCTCCGGGGCATCCTCGGCGCCGATCACGCGGGTTTCCTGAGCCCGCGCTGGGCGCGGGCCTTCGCCGACTGCTGTGCCGGATTGCCGGACGCGCGCACGCGAGATCCGTCCGCTGGACCGGCCGCCGGACCGGCTGCCGGGGCCCCTGCCGGGGTCGAGCACGCGGGTCGTGTCACCACACTCGGGGTGCACGGGCTCGGGGTGGATGGCGCTGCCCAGCGGGAACGTTCCCGCGCGGCCGACGTGGACGCCGACTACGCTGAGCTGGCCGATCGCGTCGGTGGCAGGCAGCTGGTGCTGCGTGTCGACCGCACGGAGCTGTCGAAGAACATCCTGGGCGGGCTCGCCGCGTACCGGGAGCTGCTGCGGTCCTACCCGCGGTGGCGCGGGGAAGTCGTGCACCTGGCGTTCGCGTACCCGAGCAGGCAGGACCTTGCCGCCTACCGCGAGTACACCGCCGATGTGCACGCGCTGGCCCGGGAGATCGTCGAGGAGTTCGGCACCGAGGACTGGTGTCCCGTCCTCCTGGAGACCGACGTCTCGTTCGCGCGGTCGCTGGCCGCATACCGGCTCGCCGACGTGCTGCTGGTCAACCCCGTCCGGGACGGCATGAACCTGGTGGCCAAGGAAGTGCCGGTGTGCTCGGAACGGGATTGCGTGCTCGTGCTGTCCCGGGAGGCCGGCGCGGCCGACGATCTCGGGGCGGACGCGCTGCTTGTCAACCCGTTCGACACCGGCGAGACGGCGGAGTCGCTGCACAGGGCGTTGCTGATGCCGTCAGGGGAACGTGCCGGCCGAGCCAAGGGGCTGGCCGAGGCGGCTACCGCGATGCCGCCTCGGCGCTGGCTGGCCCAGCAGCTGGACGCGCTGGACTCCCCGCGCGCCGGCTGACGGGCCGGCTCAGGGCGGCGGCACGTACTGTCCCTTGCCGAGCACCGTGACGCCCGCCGGGCTCACGGTGAACCCGCGTGCCGTGTCGTGCTCGTGATCGGCTCCGATCACGGCTCCGGCAGGCACGTCCACACCCTTGTCGAGGATCGCGTCCCGCACGATCGCCCCCGCGCCGATCCGGGCGTCGGCCATCACGATCGAGCGCTGGAGGTGGGCCCCGTCCCGGACGGTCACGCCGGGGGACAGCACCGACCGCTCGGCGGTGCCACCGGCGATGACGCAGCCGTTGGCGATGATCGAGTCCGCCGCGTGGCCACCCTCCACGAACTTGGCCCCTGGCAGCTGCGGGTGGTTGGTCAGGATCGGCCACTCGCGGTCGTGCAGGTCGAACACGGGACGCGCGGAGACCAGGTCCATGTGCGCCTCATGGTAGGCGTCCAGCGTCCCCACATCGCGCCAGTAGTGGCGGTCGAGCTCGGTGGTGCCGGGCACATCGTTGTCGGCGAAGTCGTAGACGCATGCTGCCCCGGAGCCGACGAGCATCGGGACGATGTCGCCGCCCATGTCGTGCCCGGAGTTCTCGTCCGCCGCGTCGGTGCGCAAGGCGTCGAGCAGCACCCCGGTCGAGAAGACGTAGTTGCCCATCGACGCGAAGGACCGCCCGGCGTCGTCCGGCAACGGGGGAGGGTCCGCCGGCTTCTCCAGGAAGGCGTCGATGGTCGTACCGTCCGAGGTGCTGATGATGCCGAACGACGACGCGGAGTCCCTCGCGACCCGGATGCCTGCGACCGTCACTCCGGCCCCGGACTCGATGTGCGCCTCGACCAGCTGGGACGGGTCCATACGGTAGACGTGGTCCGCGCCGAACACGACGACGTAGTCGGGTTGGTCGTCGTGGATGAGGTTCAGCGACTGGTGGATGGCGTCCGCACTGCCCTGGAACCAGCGTTTGCCGAGGCGCTGCTGGGCGGGTACCGGGGTGACGTAGTTGCCGAGCAGGGACGACTGCCGCCAGGTGATCGAGATGTGCCGGTCGAGGGAGTGCGACTTGTACTGGGTCAGCACGCAGATCCGCAGGTACCCGGCGTGCACCAGGTTGGACAGCACGAAGTCGATCAGACGGTAGCTCCCGCCGAACGGCACGGCAGGCTTGGCGCGGTCGGTGGTGAGCGGCATCAGGCGTTTGCCTTCCCCGCCGGCGAGCACGATCGCGAGTACGCGTGGTCGTCGAGCCATGACCCTCCCTGTCCGCCGCCGCGCGTGCCGTGCCGGGTTGTGTGCTGAATGACGCCTTCGGTCCACGAGCGGGACTGAAAGCGTCATTCAGCGCTCGGGGTTCCCCGTTATTTGACCATGGGGTGGGCGGGCGGCGCACGCGCTCCGGTGGCCGCGTGCCGGTGTGACGTGGATCGCGAATCGCGTGCGTGAGGTACGTGCCTGGCTACATCTGTTGTCAGTAGGCTGGGGCGCGTCCGCGTCGCCGTCGCGGCCGCCGTGCGGGCGGCCCGTGACACGGCTCCGCAGTGGACGAACCATCTGACGTCGAAAGGATCGTCGACCATGGCCAAGCTCTCGCGCATCTTCGGGGTACTGCTCGCCGGCACCGGTGCCGCTCATTTCGCGGCGCCGAGCGCTTTCGAACCGCTGTCCGAGGCCGCGTTTCCCGAGGACACACGACAGTGGGTGTACCGCAACGGAGCCACCGAAGTGGCGCTGGGACTGGCGCTGGTCAGCAACAGGACCCGCAAGGCAGGCGTCGCCGGGCTGCTGGCCTATACCGGGTGGCTGGCGAGCCGCGTGATGGTCAACCGCTGAGCCCTCAGCGGGGATCGATCAACGTCGCGTGTTCGGTAGCCGGGTAGCTGAGGTGCCATCCGTCGTCGACGGGGCAGCGGTACTTCATCAGCCGGCCGCCGGACGCGGCGACGATCCGGTCCGCGGCGTCCTCCGAGGGGAGGACGGCGCGCATGGAGCACCATGTGCATCGCTCGGCCGCGCTGTATCGGAATTCGGTCATGCTCGTCCCTGTCGTACCTCGCGCGCAGGGGACCGGGTGGTCGCGCGCGAAACCCCAGGATACCGCGTCGCGGCCGTACCCGTTCATGCTGGTCGTGCGCCGCGCGATGACCGGTGAGCCTGGCGTGATCGATAGCCCGGCGCATGAACGGGGCTCCGCCGCGCGCACGGCCGGAACGCTACCCCGATACAGTGCCCGGCAAGGTGTAGGAGCAGGCACGAGGGTGGACGGTGGAGACCGTGGAGGCAGAGGACCCGTCGGAGCGGCGTTTCGTCATCACGTTCGGTTGCCCGGACCGGGTCGGTATCGTCGCGCGGATCGCGTCGTTCCTGGCCGAGCTCGGCGGGTGGATCGTGGAGGCCGCTTACCACACCGACCCCGACACCGGGTGGTTCTTCACCCGGCAGGAGGTGCGGGCGGACTCGCTGCCCTACGACGTCGAGGAGCTGCGCAGTCTGTTCAGCCCGGTTGCCGCGTCGCTGGGGGCGGGCTCCGACGCCGACGGTGGCGTGGAGGGCTCGCAGTGGCGTATCGCCGACACCGGCGATCGGCGCCGGATGGTGTTGCTGGTATCCAAGGAAGGCCACTGCCTCTACGACCTGCTCGGCAGGGTCGCGGGCGGGGAGCTCAACGTCGACGTGCCCGCCGTGATCGGTAACCACGAGTCACTGGGCGGGATCACCGAAGCGTTCGGTATTGACTTCCACCACGTCCCGTTCCCGAAGGACGCGGACGGGAAGGCGGCGGCGTTCGAGCGCGTGCGCGCGATCGTCGACGAGCACGACCCGGACGCGATCGTGCTGGCGCGGTTCATGCAGATCCTGCCTCCGGAGCTGTGCCAGGCGTGGGCGGGGCGCGCGGTGAACATCCACCACAGCTTCCTCCCGTCGTTCGTCGGCGCCCGCCCGTACCATCAGGCGCACAGCCGCGGCGTCAAGCTGATCGGCGCGACCTGCCACTATGTAACGGCCGAGCTCGACGCAGGCCCGATCATCGAGCAGGATGTGATCCGGGTGGACCACAGTGACACCGTCGCCGACATGGTCCGCCGCGGCCGGGATATCGAGAAGGTGGTGCTGGCCCGGGGTCTACGCTGGCACCTGGAACACCGCGTGCTTGTGCATGCGGGGAGAACGGTGGTGTTCTAGTGCCCGCCACCGGGTGGGCGGAACGGAGTGTTCGATGGCGTCCGACGCACCCAAACCGGGCTCCGAGGCCCGCTTCCTGCGAGATTCCGGACCGCTCGGCGACCTCACCGACCGCGAGCTTCGCCGGATCGTCGACTCGGCCAGCCGGGTCACCCTCCCGGCGCACTGGTCGCTGATCCAGGAACAGACCCCGGGGGATGCCTGCTACATCCTGCTGTCCGGAACGGTCGCCGTGTTCGTCGGTGCGGAACGGGTGGCCGAGCTGGGCCCCGGCGACGTGGTCGGCGAGGTCGCGCTGCGTCAGGGCCGGCTACGCTCGGCGACGGTGTCCACGGTGGAACCCGTCGAGCTGCTGCACATCGACGGAACGGACCTCGACAAGCTGGTGCGCGAGCTGCCGGCCCTGCAGCGCGCGATCGATGCCACCGCCGTCGAACACGGCGCGGGCACGCCCGAGCGGTGACCGGGCCGGGCGAGACCCTCGGCCCACGGCCCCGATGGGCGAAGGTGGGCCGAGGGCCCGCTGCGGGCAGGCCGCGGCCCGCTCCGGCAGGATCGCCGCAGCGCGGCTAGCTGCGTGCGGCCCGCTTCGCCCGGTACATCGGCATCATCGCGGCGAGCCCGAGCAGCACGACGACCGCGCCGCCGAGCACGTTGCTGAGCACGACGCCGGTAGTGGCCTCGGCGCCGCTCACCGTCCACACCGCGACGACCGTCCACACACCGAGTAGCGGGCAGACCCACGTCAGCCGGTGACTGCGCTCGTAGGCCATCGCGAAACAGGCACCGAGTGCAGCGATCGTGATGCCCACGATGAGGTTGCTGAGCATGAGGCCGCTGAACTGGGTGAACCCGACGATCCACGGCGACAGCGCTACGAACAGCCCGGCGAGCATGGTCAGGCCGTCCGTGAGCTGGGCAGCGGGTGTCTCGGCCATACGGTCGTACCGGGCGCCCATCGCCACGATGTCCGGATGGTCGGTCATCTGAGTCGTGTTACCGGGAGTGTTCTCGGTAGTCATCACACCACCTCCACGAACAAGGGCTCCCCCTCGTTCCCCGTATCCATTATGCGCTTTTCCGGTCGGTACGGAAGTGCCGAGCGCGGCCCCGTGTCCGGGCCGCTCACCGGCTCCCCGGAGCGCGGGGGTGCGAGGCGCCCGGCTCAGGACAGGCCGAGTACGGACACGAGCGAGCGGGCGGCGTCCCCGCCGCTGTCGATGGCGATGTCCAGGGCCGCCGGCACGTCGAGCTCGGTGCTCAGCGCGCGCCGTACCCGCTCGGGGGCGGTATCGCCGGTCGCCCGGCGGCTCGCCGCGCTGTAGAGCTGCTCCAACCTGCCGCCTGCCGCGTCCAGCAGGTCGATGGAGAAGTCCCAGGAGTCGTGCCACCTGCGGTCCAGGATCATCATGCGCAGCACGGCAGGCGCGTGCTCGGCGAGCAGGTCCGACACCAGGACCAGGTTGTCCGCCGATTTGGCCATCTTGCGTCCCGCCACGGTGACCGTGCCGACGTGCAGCCATGCGCGCGTGTAGGGCGTCACGCCGGTGAGGGCCTCGGCCATGGCCGCGTGGTAGGCGTGGTGCGGGAAGGACAGGTCGGCGCCGCCCGCGTGGATGTCCACCCCGGAACCGAACACCGAAGCCGACATCGCGACGCACTCGGCGTGCCAGCCCGGTCTGCCGGTGCCCCATGGCGACTCCCAGCCGACCCGGTCCGGGCCGGCAGCCTGCCAGACAGCCACGTCGAACGGGTCGTCCTTCGCCGGGTCGTCCGGTCTGCCGTCGAACTCCACGGCCAGCTCGCGCGCGCGGTGCCGGTCCAGACCGGCTCGGGCGGGGACGTGGTGACCCCGGAAGTACACACTGCCGTCCCGGACGTAAGCCGCGCCGGAGTCCACCAGGTGCCGTGCGAGGCGCACGACGTGCGGGATGTAGCGGTGCGCGCGCGGTTCGTGCTGCGGCTGCCGCAGGTTGAGCTTGGCCATCTCGGTCTCGAACCGGAACTGCCCGACGGCGGCGAACCAGTCGGCATCCGTCCCCGCACGTGCGGCCGCCGCATCGAGTACGTCGTCGACGTCGGTGACGTTGCGGCACACGTCCGGTTCGACACCGACGAGGCGCAGCACCCGGCCCAGCACGTCCACCCAGACGAACGTCGCGGCATGACCGAGATGGGTGACGTCGTAGGGCGTGATGCCGCAGGCGTACACGCGGGCGCGGTCCAGCAGGGGCAGTGACGTACCGGACAGCTGCAGCGCACCGTACGCGTCCCACCTGCCGTGACCGTTCATGCCGCCGAGTATGCCGCGTATACCGGCGACGGGCAGCACGATGGTGCGTGCCCTGCCGTGCGGCGGTGCCGGATGCGCTGCTCGGGCCGGACGTGTCCGAGGTAGCGACGGAGGCAGGGGGTTACTGCGTTCGTCGTACCGGAACGAATTTTCCGAGAAGTTTTCGTGCCCGGTGACAGGAATCCTCGCTGTTCGGCTCGAGTCGGGTGCACAGTGCTGAGGAGGTTGCCGATGAGGCGCCGGATGATCGCGCTGGGGGGGGGTACTGCTTGCCGTCACGACGTTGAGCGTTACAGGGGCACCATCGGGAGCCGCGACACCGGTGGCTTCTTCTGCGCGGGCTGGATGGACTTCCACGACGGCGTGGCAGGCCGTGGCCCGACGTACGACCGGCACCATCTGGCCGAAGGGGTGGACAAGGAGGGTGCCGCCGAGGGGCACGCCACGGTGGACGGTCACGAGTTCGCCAACCGGCACCAGACCTATGAGCCGGTGCCGATCGGCTACTACGTGAGCCCTGCGGGAGCGGGCAACTCCGACTGTGACTCGGACCGGTGCGACGCGCCGAACTGGGTCGTGGACCAGGAAGCCTGGGAGGAGGCAGGGGGACCACGGCGGCGCGGACCCTGGTGCGGACCGGGAAGGGTCCTGGCCCGTCCGAGGTGGGCGTGTCCCTCGGTGAGCTGTCGGCCGTTGCGGGCCGGATCCGGATCGCGGGTGGCCTGCTGCCCGAACCGACGCAGCAGAACTTCCACCCCTACGGCCTGCGCTCGTACGCGGTGACCTACACCGGTTACGAGCTGTTCGAGAACCTCCTCGCGCAGCCAGGGTGAGCTTCGGGCCGGGTCTCACCCGCCGTTGCCGTGCACGGCGAGCACGCGGTCGAGGCGGTCCCGCCACCACGCGACCCGTCCGGGGTCGGTGAGCGCGTGCGTGTCGAGCAGGCCGGGGTCCGGCGCGGGTGGCGTGCGTGGAACGGGCAGGTGGCCGTCGACGACCCGCAAGGAGTCGGCGCCGGCTGCGAGGTCGCCGTCGAGAAGGGAGAGCGTGCCGAGGCCGCAGGCGAAGTCCAGTTCGGGAAGGGCACCGGCCAGAGCCAGCTGCGCGGCCAACCCCACGCTGGTCTCCAGCGCGGAGGAGACCACACACGGCAGCCCGGCGGCCTCGGCGACCTCCAGCGAGCGCCGGACGCCGCCGAGCGGGGTGCACTTGAGCACCGCGACGTCGGCGGCACCCGCCAGGGCAACCCGCAGCGGGTCCCCGGCACTCCGGATGGATTCGTCGGCGGCGATACGCACCTCGACCCGGCGCCGGACGGCGGCGAGGTCCTCGATGGTGCGGCAGGGCTGCTCGACGTACTCCAGCCCGCCGGCCGCGCTGTCGAGCAGGCGGATATGGCCGGCGGCCGTGTCGACGTCCCAGGCTCCGTTGGCGTCCACGCGGATCGCGCCGTCCGGGCCGAGTGCGTCGCGCACCGCCTCGACGCGGGCGAGGTCCTCGTTCAGGGACTCGGGGTGGTCGGCGACCTTGACCTTGGCGGTTCCGCAGCCGGAACGGGCGGCGAGCTCCCTGGCACGTTCCGGGTCGAGGGCGGGCACCGTGCAGTTGACGGGTACGCGGTCCCGCACGGGTGCGGGCCATCCGACGGTGCACTGTTCGATCGCGGTGGCCAGCCACGAGGCGGCGACGGTGTCGTCGTAGTCGGTGAACGGGCAGAACTCACCCCACCCGGCCGGCCCCTCGAGCAGCATCCCCTCGCGCACGGTGATCCCCCGGAACCGGGTGCGCATCCCGATCGCGTAGATGCGTGCGCCGCCGACGTCGATCTGGCTTGAGGTGCCTGTCACTCGGGTATCTCCGGATGCTCGCCGTGCGCCCGAGGCAGGCGGCCGGATCCGTGTCCGTACCGTGACCCCGGGCCGCGTCCCCGTCGAACGGCTCGACGTGTGTCCTCGACGTGGGCCCGGTGAGACTCGAACTCACACTGGCATGGACCTAAACCATGTGCCTCTGCCTATTGGGCTACGGGCCCCGCTCGTCGCGACAAGCCTAACGAACACGCGGATCCGGCGACGCTCCGGAGTGCCACTGCACGGTGCGGTCGGGCGGTGATCTACTGTGAGCGACGACCAGGATCTGTGCCCGTTCCTGGACCCCCTTCAGCGACGTCAGGAGGACACGTGGTCCGCGATCAGGAGAGCATCGAGCGGGACATCGAGAGGGCGCGCGACGCCCTCGCTGTCACACTGGACCAGCTCGGTACGAGGGCGAGCCCGAAACGTCTGGCCGACTCCGCCAAGACCTCGGTGCGCGCAACGTGGTCCGAGCCGAAGGTGAAGTACCCCGTGATCGGCGCCGGCGTGTTGATCGGTGCGCTGGTGCTGCGCAAGCTGCTGCGCTAGCGCCGGTATCGCCGACGCCGGTATCGCCGATCAGGCGCTGAGCTCGCCCTGCGGGCTCCCGTCCCCGGTAGTGGGAGGTTCGGCATCGCCCGCATCGGCGTCGTCGGTGCCCTCGCTGCCGGTGTGCTCGCCAGCCGGGGCGGCTGCCTGCTCCGCCTCCGGGCCCGCGATGCGCACCTGCATGTACTTCGCCGTGAAGTCGACAGCGCTGCCGTTGAGCATGTGGACCACCGCTCGTTCCTCCTGCTCGGGGACGAGCTTGTCGATCAGCTGCTCGGCACGGTCACGGGCGGCGATGAGGCCGGGTGCGCGCGCGGTGAGCTCGCGGCCCAGACCGGCCACGGTGATGGTCCATTCCTCATCCTCTTCCGCGTAGCTCGCCGTTATCGGTTCCACCATCCGACTCACCCCTTCCTTCGCCGCTCATCATTCCCCTGTGAAGACCGTGCCGCCACCCGTTTATGACGCGATCTTCGGACACGTCAACAGGCAGGGGCATGATGGCCTAGGTGAGCGTGGGGGCGCAGCGGTAACCGTCACGGAGTGTGGCACGTCACGAGTGGCCGCCCTGCCTGTTGCCCAGGCCGTTCCACAGGATCTCCATCGTCAGGGCCGTGGCGCGCTCCGGGGTGACCTCGTCCCAGCGCTCCGCCCAGATCGCCATGCGCTCGCAGGCCCCGACGAGGAACTCGGCGACCGCCTCGACCTCGAGATCGGGCACCCCGGGTAGGTAGACCCGGATGAGGGAGGCGTTGAACTCGGTCTGCTGGCGCCGGATGGCCTCGACCTCGTCGGCCGCCGACGCGCCGACCAGGGACAGCTCGTGACGAAGCAGCGACCATTCCGCGTGACGCTGGTCGATGAACTGGAAGTAGGCGAGCAGGCCCTGCCACAGCGCCTCCTCGGCCGAGCGGGCCGAGGAGGCGGCGTTCTCCGTCGCGGCCAGCAGGTCGGCCCGTGCCCTGCGGATCGCGGCGATGAGCAGGCCTTCCTTGGAATGGAAGTACTCGTAGAGCATCGGTTTGGACACGCCCACGCGCTCGGCGATCTCGTCCATGGACGCCGCGACGTAGCCGCGTTCGGCGAACAGGGCAACGGCGACATCGATCATCTGACGCTCGCGCTGGGCGCGCGGCATGCGCTTACGAGGGGCGGCTGAGCTGTTCGGTAGCGCGGTCACAACCCAACTCTACCGGAGGTAACTCTACCGGAAGTAACCTACTCATAGTAATATTGTTGGTGACGGCATCGAACACGACGGATTGAGGCGCTATGACCAGCACTGACACGAGGGTGGAGGAAGCCACGACGGTGATCGTCGGCACGGGGTTCGCCGGGCTCGGGATGGCGATCCAGCTGCTCAGGGAGGGCCGTACGGACTTTCTCGTGCTGGAGAAGGCGCACGAGGTCGGCGGAACCTGGCGGGACAACTCCTACCCGGGCTGTGCGTGCGACATCCAGTCGCACATGTACTCGTTCTCGCACGAGCAGAACCCCGACTGGTCACGGGCGTTCGCTCCGCAGGCGGAGATCTTCGACTACCTCAAGCGCGTCGCGGACAAGCACAACCTGCGCGAGTACATCCGTTTCGGCAGGGAGATGACCTCGGCAAGGTGGGACGAGCAGCAGCACCGCTGGCATGTGTACAGCAGCGACGGCGAGCACTATGTCGCCAAGTTCCTCGTCTCCGGGGTCGGCGCGTTGCACCTGCCGCAGATACCCCCACTGGAGGGGATCGAGCGCTTCCGGGGAAGGACGTTTCACTCCGCCGACTGGGACCACGACTTCGACCTGCGGGGCAAGAAGGTCGCCGTGATCGGGACGGGGGCCAGCGCGATCCAGTTCGTCCCCCGGATCGCACCCGAGGTCGCCGAGATGACGGTGTTCCAGCGCACGCCGCCGTGGATCATGCCCAAGTCCGACCGCGAGATCCCGCGGTGGGTGCGCGCGATGTTCCGGAGGCTGCCCGCGACGCAGCGCGCGTACCGCAGCTTCCTGTACTGGATGCTCGAGGCGCGCGCGATCGGTTTCAACGGCCATCCGGGTCTGCTCAAGCTGGCGGAGAAGGTGGCGAAGTGGAACATGCGCAGGACGATCTCCGACCCGCAGCTACGCGCCAAGCTCACCCCCGACTACCGGATGGGCTGCAAGCGGGTGTTGATCTCCAACGACTACTTCCCCGCGTTGACCCGGAGCAACGTCGACGTGGTCACCAACGGCATCGCGGAGGTGCGCGAGCACAGCGTCGTCGACACGGCAGGGCGGGAGTACGAGGTGGACGCCATCATCTACGGAACCGGCTTCCACGTCACCGACGCCTTCGACTACCTGGAGATCACCGGGGAGGACGGGCGTGACCTGTCGACCGAGTGGTCGTCGCAGGGCATGGAGACACACAGGGGCATAACCGTGGAAGGGTTCCCGAACCTGTTCTTCCTGCTCGGCCCGAACACCGGCCTCGGGCACAACTCGGTGGTGTTCATGATCGAGTCCCAGGTCCGCTACACGATGGAGGCCATGCGGATCGTGGAGCGGCAGGGTGCCGACGCGCTGCGGGTGCGCGGGGACGCGCAGGAGCGGTTCCAGGAGCACATCCAGCGCAAGCTGGAGAAGGGCGTGTGGGCCCAGGGCGGGTGCACCAGCTGGTACCTCGACTCCAAGGGTGTGAACCGCACGATATGGCCGGGGTTCACCTGGAAGTACTGGCTCGACACGCGCAAGGTCGAAACCAGCGAGTACGAGCTCCTCGGCCGCCAGTGAGCGGCACCCGCCCGGGTGCGGGGAGCCCGATGTGACCTCGGTTCCGTAGAAGGAGCCGAATGTCACATCGGGCTCTCACTCTCGCCGTCGATCTCGCCGTTGTCGTCGGGTTCGTCGTCGCCGGGGGCGTCGGTGTCGGAGAACCTGCGCAGGTGCTCGAGGAGTTGGATCGTGGTCAGCCCGCACAGCTCCGCCATGCGCTCCACGGCGGCAGGGTCCAGATGCACGACAGTTCCCCGGCCACCGTTGTCCCCGTTCAGGCGGCCCTGGGCCCACCTGCGCAGGGGCAGGAGCTCGGGCCGGTTGTCCCGCACCACCCTGGCCAGATCGACATCGATCTGGCCCGGTGAGCTCGTGAACAGCCGAGCGTGTACACGGGCGAGGAGGTCGTGCGGCAGCTCGTCCATGGCCAAACAGATCTCGGCGAGCCGTACCACGGAGCAGTGCCGCGTGCCGAGCTCGTAGGTCGCCAGCGTCTGCACCGAGATGTCCCGATCCAGGTGCCTGTTGAGCTCCTTGCGGGTCCACCCTTGGCGTTTGCGAACCCTGCGCAGCTCATCGCCGAGAATCCGCTGATACCTGTGACTGTCGATGCGCACCGTGCGTCCCTCTCACGTCCTCACCTGACCGGTCCGGGGTGGTTGTGACAACCACCGGCTGAGGCCCCCACGCGGACCCCACACTGGTGAAAGGCATGAGATAGCCGGTCATGACGCGAAACGGCCGGATTTCCCGCGCACGATGCGCGAGCCGAAGGGCTCCTCCGGTGCACATGATGTACCCGAGGACCCCTTCGGCTCGCGCCGCGCGACAGCTAGTTGACGCAGGTCACTCCGTCGGCGGTGATGGGTTCCTGGCCGGAGTCCTCCGCCGCGGGCCCTTCGGGGTTCGCCCCGGGCCCGCCGGGGTCCTGCTCCGGCGCGTCCGGGCCGTCCTGCTCGCTTTGCGGCGTGCGGCCGCTGCCGGATTCCGCGGACAGCTCGGTGCCACGGAAGTCGCTGCCCAGGAGCACGGTGATGTTGCCGGGCGTCAGCGCGGGATCCTCCTCCGGCCTGCCGGGGCCGTCCAGCGCCTCGGCGACACGGTCGGCCTTGTCCCGTTCCCCGGGCGCGTAGCGCACCACGGTGGCTTCCCTGGCGGTCGCGTTGCTGACCAGCCCTTCGATGAACCCCTTGCCGGTCAGCGTGTCCGCGACGTCGGCCGCGAGCCCCGGCACCGTGGTCGTGTTCATCACGTTGACGGTGATGTCGGAGTTGTCCTGTTCCTCGGTGTGCCCGGAGTCCTCGTCGTCCTGCTCGTCCCCGGACAGCTCGGCGAAGAAGTCGCGGACCTGTGCCGGGTCGACCTGCACAGCCGACCCGTCGGGCGTGTCCATGCTCAGGCTCATCACCGGGATCGTGTGGAACTCGATCTGGCCACCGGCCAGCCCGCTCATCTGCTCGGCGAAACCCATGACGTCCCAGTCCTGGTCCAGGACCACCGCCTTCTTGAAGGCATCCATCAGATCGTTCAGCTTGCGAGGGTTCGTCAGGGTCCCTGTGGAGAGCACCTTGTTGGCCAACCCCGCCATGAAGGCCTGCTGGCGGACGACGCGGTCGAGGTCCCCGCGTGGCAGGCCGTGCCGCTGCCGGACGAAGCCGAGCGCGTCGGCTCCGGAGATGGTCTGCACCCCGGCGTCGAAGTCGGCACCGGAGTCGTAGTCGTCCACGGGCTCCTTGAGGCACACCTTGACGCCCCCGATGGCCTCGGTGATCTCCAGGAAGCCGAAGAAGTTGACCGAGGCGTAGTTGTCGATGGTGCGGCCGGTCAGCGCCTCGACGCTCTCGATGAGGGTTCGCGCGCCTTCCTGGTCGGAGCGGACCTCGAGCTCGTTCGGGTCCGTCACGCCTTGTTCCCGCAGGCGTCGTTCCTCGGTGGTCTTCCCGCGTGCGAAGGCGGAGTTGATCTTGTGCTTGCCGTACCCGGGGATATCGACGTAGGAGTCCCGCGGGATCGATACCGCGACGGCCCTGCTCCCGTCATTGGGGATGTGCACGTGAATGATGGTGTCGGTGTTGAGCTCCCCGTCGGCCTCACCGACGTTGATCTCGTTGAGCTCCTCGAGGGGAACCTCGTTGCCCTGTGCGTCCGTCCGGCTGTCCACACCGATGAGCAGGATGTCCCGTGAGCCGTCCGCCGGTTCGTGGCCACCGCCCTCGTCACCGATCACGTCGGCGACGGTCAGCCCGTGACCCATACCTTGCAGGGTTCCCCACGCGTACCCCGTAGCGCTCATCACCAGCAATGAGACCAGCGCGAGGGCGATCTTGGCCCCGCGTAGCGGTGCGCGTCGTGACGTGCGCGCGCCGGACGCGCCAGGACCGCGGCCGCGCTGCGTACCGGACCCGCGGTTGGAGCGCTGCCGATCGGTCGCGGCCCGACCCTCGGTACGATTCACCCGTGGCAACGCCGGGGTGGTCTCCAACTCCTGGTCGAGCCACGGTCGCGACGGTCGCCGTTCCCGCCGGTTCGGCCGCGGCCGGTTATCCACGCAGAGCGCTCCCTTCCGAGTCCGTTCGCCCCCGAATGACGCCGTGCTACATACCGTAGGTTGCCCGCCAGAAGGTGGAGATCCTTCGGAACGTGCCTAGCAAACTCTCAGCCATGCCAAAGAGCCGGCGTCCCCGGGGAGTATGGCAATGTGACGGCAATCACCTCGCATCGGTCGGTCTTTCGTACTTGCGGCGTGCGTAGCGAACTTGGTCCCTTCCCTGTTCCTTGGCTTCGTACACGGCAGCGTCAGCGGCCTGGACCAGGGTCTCCAGTGAGTCGGCGTGCTGCGGGTACACCGCGACACCGATCGAGGTCGTGCGCCCGGTGATGGTCGCCGAGCCTCCTCGTTTGTTGGTCGTGACGATCTTGGCTCGCGCCACGGTGTTGCGAATGCGCTCGGCCGTCTGTCCCGCGGACTCCAGGTCGATGTCGGGCAGGAGGACGAGGAACTCCTCGCCTCCGAAGCGGCCGACGATGTCACCGGGGCGCGTCTCCTCGGTCAGCAGCCCGCCGACGTGTCGCAGCACATCGTCTCCCGCCGGGTGCCCGTACGTGTCATTGATCCACTTGAAGTCGTCGAAATCGATCATCAGCAGCGCCGGCCCGGACCTGTCCCTACTGCCCCTGCGGAACACACGCTCAGCCGACTCGGTCCAGCCCCGCATGTTGAACAGGCCGGTCTTGGAGTCCGTCCGCACGTCCGACTGCAGCTGACCGAGCTCGGCGAGCCGGTTGAACACCACGGTCACCAGGGCCATGATCGCCACAGCGGGGGCGACGTTGACCAGCAGGATGGCGGTCACCGCGCCGAGCCCGATAGTGACGGCCTCGATCATGTTGTCCTGCACGGTGCCGAGCACCTTGCTCCACGAACGCAGGCGGGCCGCGCCGAGAGCGAGGACTCCACCGGTGAGGGTCAGCTGCACGACCTCGTAGACACAGCCCGCGAGCACGATCGCGCCGAACTCGGGAAGGCCCCAGAAGGCGCCGTCGGCCGACAGCTCGGCGCGGTCGATGGCGGCGAACGCCAGGTGTGCCACGGCGGCAGCGGTGGCGATGCTGATCGAGGAGAAGACGAAGTTGTGCGGAGGCCGTCGCGCGATCAGCCACCGCTGGGTGCGTAGCAGCAGAACCAGGAGCAGGATCAGCGGTATCGGCAGCAGCAGCGCGGCGGGAAAGATCCATACCGCGGTCAGATCGATGATGACCCCGTCGATGCGGCTGCGCCTGCGCGCTTCCTGCCTACTGGTCAGGAGAATGTGAACCGTCCCGCCGGCCGCCAGTATCGCGAACCGCAGCAATTCCTGCCCGCTCGGAAGTGCGGACGTGGCGATAGCGAGGACGAAACCGGCAAGTGCCAGGGTCTCGATGGTGAGCAGAAAGGCGATCATCGGTTTCGGTCTGCGCCACAGGTCCCACCTGCGGGGGTCGCGTGACCGGTTCGCGGAGTGCGCCTGATCGTGTTCGGTGACGTGCGGCGAGGCGACGTCGGGGGCGGTGTAGCGGCGGCCGCGCGGAGGAGACGTCATGGCGTTCCTCCTTTCGGCGCGTTCCCGCCCGCGACACCACGGGGTTCCGGGCACCGGGGTGGCCCGTCGACGGGTACCATTCCACGGTATCCGTTGCGCTGGTAACGCTGGGTTATTAGTGGCTCGTTCGAGTAAGACTCACGTCTATCGGAGGTGATTTCGATGGCCGACCGTGATTTCTGAGGGATTGCGAAACGCTGAATCGGTTCTGTGTCGCTATAGGGAGGTGTTCTCGATGACCGACCGTGATTTCTGAATGCGCACTGACACGTACCGTGGCCGCGGCGACGGATCGTGCCGCGCGGTACGCGCGCGCGACCCCACTGGGGCGCGCCGGGACATACCGCCCGGCGATGGACCGCCGGCGGCGAACGATCGGGGCGGAAACCATCGCTACCGCCCCTCCATGGTGACGTCGCACCGAACACGGTGCCACCGTAGCGCGCTGAGCACCGCCAGCGCTGTGCCGAGCAGCCCGGTAAGGGCGACGGTGTGCATCGCGGAGCCGAGCAGCTCCGCGAGCGCACCCGCGAGCGCGACACCGAGCCCCTGGGTCACGCGGAGCCCGGTGCGGTAGGCGCCCCCGGCGCTGCCGCGGTGCTCATTGGGTACGAGCGTGAGGAAGGTGGCGTTGACCGTGACGAGGTAGGCCCCCGTCGCGCCGCCTGCGGCCAGCAGCACGAGCGTGACCGGGAGGTTCGGTTCGAACGCGAAGCACAGCAGTACGGCGAGCGAGGCCACGGCCAGCACGGGCACCGCCCGCATCCGTACCGCGGGCGACGCGAGGTGGGACAGCAGGAACGCGCCGAGCACGAAGCCGAGCGGGTCCGCGGCGAGAATCCACCCGACGGTGTGCTCGGCCGTGGACAGCTCGGCTGCGAGGGGAGCGGCCAGTCCGAGCGGCACGGCGGCGAACCCGACCAGCCACGACAGCCAGACGAGCGCCCGGAGCCGGGGGTCACCGAACACCAGACGGATGCCGTCGAACCACCCGTCGGACGGGCGGCCCGCGCGGGGCCGCCACCGCACCCGGGCGCGCACGATGCCTGCCGCGACGGCGAACGTCAGCGCGTCGAGCGCCAGCGCCCAGTGCGGACCGAGCACGGTCACGAGCAGGCCTCCGCCCGCGAGGCCGAGCAGCATCACGGTGTTGGTCGTGACCCCGCGAAGATCCTGGCTACGCAGGTAGAGCTCGTCGCCGCCGAAGACTTCCCTCGTGATCGCATGGTGCGCCGCGTTGGCGGGGGCGCCGAACAGCCCGACGCAGAACACGAGAGCGCACAGCAGTGTCAACGGCAGGCCCGGTACGGTCATCGTCGCCACCAGTAGCGCCTGAGCGAGCAGGCAGCTGGTCAGAACGGTGCGACGCGGGTAGCGGTCGGCGAGCTGGCTGAGCCCGAGCCCGCCGGCCAGCGCGGGGAGGAACGTCATGGCATAGACCAGCGCGGCCCACAGCGCCGATTGGGTCCGGCCGAACACCATGATGGCCAGCGCGACCTTCGCGAGCTGGTCCCCTGCGAGCGAGACGGCTTCGGTGCCCCACAGTGCCCGGAACTCCCGTACGGCGAGCACATCGATGAACCGTGGCCTGCGGTTGTCCGGCTGTGCCCGCGCCGCGCTTGTGGTGTTCCTTCTCGCCGGCACCAGGGTGCTCTCCCCTCGCTGCGGCTCACGCTGTGTTGCCGGAGTGTACTAGAATGATTACCTCACGTGCACGGTTACTACTCGCTGATCAGTGCGGCAGTACCACTCCACCGGTCATCGTCACCCACTCGGCGCAATGAACGTGCCGTTCGACGACGAGTCTGGTTCGCGACGCGAACGTGAGATCGAGACTGGAGCCATGGGCATGCTCGACAGTAAGTCCGTGGTGGTCACCGGAGCCGGGCGCGGGCTCGGGGCGGCGTTCGCCGTGCACGCGGCGGAGGCCGGGGCCGCCGTCGTGGTCAATGACGTGGATGTCGCCACCGCGGAACGCACGGCCGGCGCGATCCGGCGGCGAGGCGGTCGCGCGGTCGTCAGCGGGCACACGGTGCGTGAGCCCGACCAGGCGCAGGCCATCGTGGATACGGGGGTGGCGGCGTTCGGCGGCGTCGACGGGCTCGTCAACAATGCCGCGCTCAACTACGAGTGCACGCCGTGGGACGAGGACACCGGCACGGCGCGGGAACTCATCGAGGTCAACGTGCTCGGCGTGATCCACGCGGGGCTCGCCGCCGCTCGGGCGATGCGGGTCCGGGGCGGGTCGATCGTGAACATCTCCTCCGGGGCCTTCTTCGGCCAGCGACGGTTGGGCACCTACGCGGCGAGCAAGGGAGCTGTCGCGTCACTGACGGCCTCGTGGGCGCTGGACATGGAGGACGCAGGCATCCGGGTCAACGCGGTGTGCCCGCTCGCGCGCACCCGGATGGTGCACCGGTCCCGGCGCGCGCTGCGCAACTGCCCGCCCGACCGGACGCCGGACCGGATCGCGCCGCTCGTGACGTACCTGCTCTCGGACGCCGCAGCGGAGGTCACCGGCCAGGTCGTCCGGTGCGATGGGCAGCGGCTGCACGTCGTCGGGCACCCCTACAACAAGATGCCCGTTCTGGAGAACACCCGATGGCATACCGATGAGGTCCGGCGAGCGTTCGACGAGGTGTTCGCCGCGCACCTCGAGCCGTACGGCGTGGAGAAACGCCTGCCGCCCCGGTTGCGGCGCCTGGTCGCACCGTTCACCAGGCGCACAACCCCCCGGGCGTCCTGAGCGCTCCCGCCGCCTCAGCCGCCGAATTCGGACGTGCCGGTCTCGGCGGCGTCGAACCCGGCCGCGCTCGTCGCCCCGCTGCCAGCGACACCGAGCACGCCCAGCACGATCATCGCCACCAGGAGTACCTTGCCGCCGGTGGACAGCAGCAGCGGCCGGGTGTCGCTGGTTGTCGTGGCCGGTGCCGTGTCCCCGTGCTGGACGCGCTTGTCGTCGCCGAACAGCATCTTCGGGTACGCCGAGGTCACGAGCAGCGTGTACGCCATGAACCGCAGCTCGTAGCGCAGCGCCGCGGCGCTGGCCGCGAAGACCGGTCCCGGTATCCGACCGAGGACAAGCACGATGAGCCAGAAGAAGAACGCGAGTACCGTCCACCCGCTCGCGACGACGGCGGCGACGATGTAGGCGGGGATCAGCAGGATGATGCGGAACAGCACCGCGAGCCGGTTCAGCCGGTCCTGCGCGGGCAGCGTCAGCCCGACGTCGTGTCCGGGAGCCGACCACGCGAACGGCGGGTAGGCGTCGGTGAGCAGGTAGACGTACGCGTTGACGCGTGCGGCGTAGCCGAGATACCCGCTCAGGTACTGGAAGCACCAGCCGGGCAACCTGCCCATGACCAGGGCAGCGAACCACCCGATGAACACGACGACGACCGCGGCGAGGTAGAGCACGTACAGCACGATGAACTGCGGGATCAACAGCAGTAGCCGCACCAGGACCGTCCACCGGCGCTGCCGCTCCTGGTGCGTGACATCCAGCTCCGGCAGCGGTTCCGCGCGCGGTGTGCCGGTCGGCGCGGGGGCGTTCTCCCCAGCGGGTGTACTCACATCGTTCCCTTCGGTCTCGGTCGGTGCCCGTGTGGCTCCCGCAGGCTCCGGGGCGCCGACAGTGCCGCGCACAGCGGGATGGCCTCGTTCTAGCACCTCAGGGCGCCGGACGCCGGGTGGAGCCGTGCCTGTCACGCGAACGGTGGAAGCGTTCGTGCCGGGCAGGACAGGACCCGCGGGCCTGCCGGAGCGAGCCCGGCGAGCAGGTAGAGCGAGCCCGCCGACCAGGTAGCATGGCCGCGTACGACCTCGCGGCTCACGGAGGGGATGAGCCGGTCCGGCCGGAGGCGGCGCGAAGCGTCGCCGAGCCGCGGGGAGGCCGACCGCGTGCGCTCAACGGGGATCGCCGCGAGGTGCCGAACCCGAACTGCCGCCGACCCCCTGAGGAGCGACCCTGACTTCGCCTGTGCGCACGCGCGGCCCCCGTTCCCCGGCCGGCTTCTACGGATGGCACATCGTCGGCTTCGCCACGTTGATGGTCGCGGCGAGCGCGCCGGGTCAGACCGCGGCCGTCTCGGTGTTCATCGACCCGATGATCGCCGAGCTCGGTATCAGCCGCTCGACCGTCTCGGCCGCCTACCTCGTCGGCACGCTCTCCGGGGCGTTCGCGATGCCGTTCGTCGGGCGGATGCTCGACCGGTTCGGCGTGCGCCGGGTGATGACCGTGATCGGGCTGGTGTTCTCGGCCGCGCTGTGCGCCCTGGCCGCCGTCAGCTCGGTGGTCGGGCTGACCGGGGGATTCGTCGCGATCCGGATGGCGGGGCAGGGTGCTCTCGGGCTGGCGGCGACGACCGCGGTGGCTCTGTGGTTCGACAAGCGACGCGGCACCGCGCTCGGCGTGGTCAGTGCCATCGGTGCGTCGGCGATCGCGCTCGCTCCCGTACTGCTGGAAGGTGTTGTGATCGCGCAGTGGGGTTGGCGGTCCGCCTGGCTGGCGCAGGGTGTGACGATCGCCCTTGTCGTGCTGCCCGTGGCGTGGTTCGGCATGCGGGACCGCCCGGCGGATCTGGGGCAGCGACCCGACGGTGCGCCCGACGACGGATCGTCCGGTGAGCGCCACGCCTGGGGGCTCACCCGCGCCGCCGCGCTGCGCACCCCGTTCTTCTGGGTCGTGACTGCGGCGATCGCCACGGTGAGCCTGCTGGTCACGGCCATCAACTTCCACCAGATCAGCTTGCTCGGCGAGCAGGGCCTGAGTGCCACGGAGGCCGCGGCGAACTTCATCCCGCAGACCGTGGCGAACCTGCTCGCGACATTCGCGGCAGGCTACCTGGCCGACCGCGTGCACAACCGGATCCTGCTGGTGGCGTGCATGGCCTGCCTGCTCGGCGGCCTCGTGCTGGCCACCGTCGTCTCGCCCGGCGTGCTCGCCGTGCTGCTCGGCCTGCTCATCGGTGCCGCGGGTGGAAGCGTGCGGGCGCTGGAGGCGGCGACACTGACCCGGTACTTCGGTACCGCGCACATCGGCGCGATCCGGGGGACCGTCTCGGCTGTGATGGTCGGATCGACCGCGTTCGGGCCGCTGGCCTTCGCCGGGGTGTTCGAGCTCGCGGGCAGCTACGTACCCGCCCTCCTCGTCGCGTCGGCCATGCCGGTCACCGTGGCGATCGCCGCGATCGTGATCCGCCCACCCCACGTCGGAAGCCGGAACCACGAAGGCGCCACACCCGAGCCGTGTGCTGAATGACGCTTTCACTCCACACGGCGAGCTGAATGCGTCATTCACGCCACCTGACGGAGTGAAAGCGTCATTCAGCACACCCAGTGTCGGTGGGGAGACAGTGTTCCTGCGCGGCAGCGTGGTTTCTGGTGTGCTGGCCCGGGAAATCCGGCAGGAGCAACCGGCTGGGGCTACCGGCTGGGGCTACCGGCACACGACACGGAGGCGCGCATGACGCTCGATGATCAGCAGCAGGACCGGGTCAAACGTGATCGCGACGAGGTGTTCGTCGAGTTCACCAAGAGCATCTGCCCGGTGTGCAAGACGCCGGTGGACGCCCAGGTCAACATCAGGGACAACAAGGTGTACCTGCGCAAGCGGTGTGCCGAGCACGGCTGGTTCGAGGCGCTGACCTACTCCGACGCGGAAAGCTACCTCTCCTCGGCACGGTTCAACAAGCCGGGAACCGTGCCGCTGACGTTCCAGACCGAGGTGGCCGACGGATGCCCGCTGGACTGCGGGCTGTGCCCGGAGCACAAGCAGCACGCGTGCCTGGGCATCATCGAGGTCAATACCGGATGCAATCTGGACTGTCCGATCTGTTTCGCGGACTCGGGTCAGCACGGCACGGAGACGGTGACCTCGGCCGACGGCGACAGCACAACGGCGTCTGGGTACTCGATCACCCACGAGCAGTGCGAGTTGATGCTGGACACCTTCGTCGAGTCCGAAGGCGAGGCCGAAGTGGTGATGTTCTCCGGAGGGGAGCCCACCATTCACAAGAACATCCTGGACTTCATCGACCTCGCCCAGGCCAAGCCGATCCGCAACGTCAACCTCAACACCAACGGGATCCGGCTGGCAAGCGACAAGCGCTTCGTCGCCGCACTGGGGGAGCGCAACCGGGTGGAGAACCGTTCGGTGAACATCTACCTGCAGTTCGACGGGTTCGACGAGCGCACCCACCGGGAGATCCGGGGGGCGGACCTGCGGGAGAGCAAGCGCCGCGCCCTGGACAACTGCGCGGATGCGGGCCTGACGGTCACGCTGGTCGCCGCGATCGAGCGGGGGCTCAACGAGCACGAGATCGGCGACATCGTCGAGTTCGGCCTCGCGCACCCTGCTGTGCGGTCGGTGTCGTTCCAGCCGGTGACACACTCCGGCAGGCATGTCGAGTTCGACCCGATGACCAGGCTGACCAACCCGGATGTGATCCGGTTGCTCACCGAGCAGCGCCCGGACTGGTTCGGCAAGGACGACTTCTTCCCCGTCCCCTGCTGCTTCCCGACCTGCCGCTCGATCACCTACCTGCTCACCGAGGGCGAGCCGGGCGCGCCCGACTTCGGTGTCGTGCCCATCCCGAGGCTGCTCGACGTGGAGGACTACCTGGACTACGTGTCGAACCGGGTCGTGCCGGACTACGCCATCCGCGAGGCGCTGGAGAAACTCTGGAGCGCATCAGCCTCGATGGGCACCGAGGTGACCGAGGATCGGCTCAAGCAGGCCGCCGACGCGCTGGACTGCGCCGAGGCGTGTGGTGTGAACCTGCCGGGGGCGATCGCCGACCTCACCGACCGCGCGTTCATGATCGTGGTGCAGGACTTCCAGGACCCGTACACGCTCAACGTCAAGCAGCTCATGAAGTGCTGTGTCGAGGAGATCACCCCGGACGGGCGGATGATCCCGTTCTGCGCGTACAACTCCGTCGGCTACCGGGAGCAGGTACGCGAGCAGATGTCCGGCGTGCGCGTCGACGGCGTGGTGCCGAACGCGACCGAGCTGGGACCGGTGCTGATCGACTCACCGTCCGGATCGAAGGTGTATCGCGATGACGAGCGCTGAGGACGCGAAGGCGTGCTGCTCCCGCGCCTACGGCACGGACGCCGTGGCGATGGTTCTCGGTCCTTCCTACCACCCTGGCGGGCTGAGCCTGACGCGGCGGTTGGCCGAGCGGCTCGGTGTCCGTGCCGGGCACCGGGTGCTCGATGTCGCCGCCGGTACCGGGACGACGGCCCGGATGCTGGCCGCGGACTTCGACGTCACGGTGGACGGGGTCGAGCTCGGCCAGGACGTGCTGGAATCGGCCGTCGCGGAGACCCAGGAGGCCGGCCTGTCCGCGAAGGTGGGGTTTCACCACGGCGACGCCGAGCACATCCCGCTTCCGGACGGCCGGTTCGACACGGTGGTGTGCGAATGCGCGTTCTGCACGTTCCCGGACAAGGAACGGGCCGCGGCCGAGCTCGCGCGCGTGCTGCGCGACGGGGGCCGGGCCGGTATCACCGACGTGACCGTCACCGGGGAAGGGCTGCCCGCGGAGCTGAGCACGCTCGCGGCATGGGTGGCCTGTATCGCCGACGCCCGGTCGCTCGAGGAGTACAGCGAGATCCTCGCAGGGGCGGGACTGACCACGGTGTGTACCGAACGGCACGACGCCGCGCTCGAGCGCATGATCGAGCAGATCGACGCGCGCGTACGGCTGCTGCGGATGACGTCGTTCACGCGGCTGCACCAGGCCGGGGTCGACGTGGACGCGGTGCTGCGCTACTGCGCGTTGGCACGCGAGGCCGTCGCCGACGGGCTGCTCGGTTACGCGCTGCTCGTCGCCGAGAAGCGGTAGCAGGCGCGAGTGGCGCATCGGCCGAGCCGCGCTGTGCCCGCTCTGTGCCCGTTCTGCTCAGGCGAACGTGCCCAGCCAGGTGGTGAGCCCGTACAGGGACACGTATGTGGCTACCGCGATCGCTGCCATGCCTGCCAGCCGCCAGCGCCACCGGCGTATCCCCGCGATGCTGCACTGGTTCCGGCGCCGCAGGTTGAACCACACCAGCGCGATCAGCACGGCGAGCCCGGCAAGGCGGAACCACCACGCGTAGTCACCGTAGAGCGTGGTCGCCCACGCGAACGCCGTACCGGCGCTGACCACGCCGAACAACGCGAGTGCCGTCGGCCCCACGCAGCACAGGATGCCGACCAGGCCGCCGGCGATGCCTGTTCGCCACACCGGCAGGCCGCCGCGCCGCGCTGCTGCCGTGCCGGGCTCCTCGGCATCGTGGGCATTCTCGGTCGTTTCCGTCACTGGCCGTGCCTTTCCTCGTCGCCTGGTCTCCATCGTTACATCACTGGCCGCCGACTGCCCGGACGCAGTGTCAGCTCGATGACAGGTGTGCGGGTCTCGCCGGCCCGGCGCCGGGCTCGGGCACGTGTCCCGGCTGCTCCATTCGAGTGGTATAGGTCACACCTACCCGTTTTGTCGCGATATTCAGTTACCGGAGGCGTCAGCGCACACCGGTCGCAGGCGCCTCACCGCCCGAGAACGTCACCGCCGGATCGAGCTTGACCGGTGCCGGCGCCACACCCGGTCGCGCGGCGTGTTCGGGTCGACCGGGCCGACCGGTACGGGCGCGACCCGCCCACCCGGCAGAGGAGGTAGAGGATCGTATGAAACGAAGAGGTGTCGTATCGATCGCGATGGCCCTGTTGCTCGTCGGGGGCAGCAACGTGGCCGTGCACGCCACGGGCTCCGGCCCGCACGGGCACACCGGGCCCGGCGGCACGGTCCAGGAGGACGACGCGGACGCCGGCCAGGACGAGCTGGAGCGCAGCGACCCCAGTGGCCGGCTGGCTGAGCTGGACGCCTCCGGGGTGGTCAGCGACGGGTCCGGGCAGACGCACCGGAAGAACCTCGCGTTGCGCGGGCGTGGGGAGCGGCTCGACGAGAACGCGACCACGGACGTCTGGTCGCACGACGGCTTCGCCTACACCGGCACGTTCAACAGCCCGTGTGGCGGGGAGGACGAGGCAGGCGTGTGGGTCTGGGACGTGCACAACGTGCACGAGCCCGAGCACGTGGACATCATCCCGTCCCCGGAAGGCAGCCGGTCCAACGACGTCAAGGTGGACACCCTCAACTCGGGAACGGTCCTCGCGCACTCCAACGAACCATGCGCCGATGGTCCCGGTGGCATCGAGCTCTACGACGTCGACGACCCCACCGACGCGCGGCATCTCTCGTCGATCAGGGCGGACGAGATCAACCCGATCTCGGATGACCTGTTCGGCGGCGTCAACGACGTCGGCGTGCACAACATCTGGTTGTTCAGCCAGGGGTCGAAGGACTACGCCGCGATCGTCGCCGAGTCGGTCTTCGACACCTTCCGGGTCTTCGACATCACCGATCCCACCGAACCCGAGATGGTCAGCGCGTGGGGTGCGGAAGAGGTCTTCGACCCCGGTGTCGGTGACGAGACCGAGGACACCGACCGGGTGCTGGACGCGGCCCTGTGGCTGCTCGACGGGTTCGGTGACTCGCGGAACCGTTTCCTGCACGACATCACCATCAGCGCGGACGGAACGCGGGCGTACCTGTCCAACTGGGACGCAGGACTGGTGTTGCTCGACATCGCGGACCCGTCGGATCCGCAGGTCGTCTCGGTGGCGCTCGACGCCGAGAACGGCTCGCTGGACGGGGAGGTCAACAGCCACGCCGCGTGGCCGAGCGAGGACGGGTCGATCGTGGTGGAGACGGAGGAGGATTTCGACGCGTGGGCGAACCGGCCGCCGACCAACCTCACGTTCGGCGAGGGCGACCCGCCGGCCCCACTGCCCGGTGTCGCGCTGTCCACGCTCGCCGGTGACGAGTTCGAGGGGGCGCAGACCGGTAACGAGAGCACAGTGGACGCCGACAGCGTGACCGTCGAGTCGGGGCCGCTGGAGGGGACGACCTTCCCCGCCGCGGAGCTGGCGGGCGACCAGCCGAAGTTCTCCGATGTCGGCACGCTGAGCGGGGAAGCGGTATGGATCGGCAGGGCCTGTGACGGCGACGAGATCCTGAACGCGGACGCGATCGACGAGGGCGATATCGCCGTGGTGCGCCGTGGGGCGTGCACGTTCCGGGAGAAGAACGTCAACGCGGACGCCGCCGGTGCCGCCGCCGTGGTCATCACGAACAACGTGCCGAGCTCGGAGTGGGGCGGCGTGCGGATCTGGGACTACTCCGACCCGGCCAACCCGGAGCTGGCCTCGACCTTCGACACCGCCTGTAGCGCGGCTGCCGAGCCGGTGCCGGGCTGCGACCCGTTCGGGACGTACTCGGTGCACAACATCGTGGTGGAGACCACGGACGAGGGCCGCGTGCAGGCCTACATCTCCTGGTACCGGGACGGCATGCTGGTGCTCGACATCACCGACCCCTCCAACCCGGTAGAGGTCGCGCGGTTCTTCGACGAGTCCGAGGAGTTCGTCGCGTCCAACGGTGGCCTGCCGCACGACTTCTGGGGCGTGTGGAAGGAACCCGGCGAACCCTGGGTCTACGGGTCCGATCGCAACGGTGGCCTGTACATCTTCCAGGAACTCGGCAGGGGAACTGTGGGTAAACGCTGAGCGCGCAGGACGCGCTGAGCGTTGGTGTCGCGCTGCCGGTCGGGATCGCCGCGACCGGCAGCGCGACGCTGTGACCCGTGCGCGGACCCGTGCGCGACGCTCTACCGATCAGCGGCGTGCCGGTCAGGTGAGTACCGTGCGCGCAGCGCCCGCGGCCCGCCCGTGGCAGGCTTGATGGTGGCGAGGCCGTTCAGGCAGTCGACGAGAGGGAGTGGGCGTGATGCACGACGTGGACCTCGAGTTCTTCTTCGACCCGGTATGCCCGTTCTGCTGGGTGACGGCGGAGTGGGTGCGCGATGTCGGGCGGCAGCGCCCCCTGTCGGTCCGCTGGCGGCCGCTCTCGCTGCGGATCCTCAACGAACCGATCGGCTACGAGACCCGGCCGGAGGGCTACCCCGACGCGCACCAGCGCGGGCTGGAGATGCTCCGGGTCGTGGCCGCCGTCCGGCAGTCGCGCGGCCCCGAGGCGATCGGCGAGCTGTACCGCGCGATGGGTGAGGCCGTGTGGAACGCGCCCGCCCCTCCGGACGCGACGTTCGAAGCGGTGCTCGCCGAAACGGCACGGCCACGTGACCTGGTGGCGATCCTGGACAGCGTGGGTCTGCCCGCCGAGTTCGCCTCGGCAGCCGAGGACGGCGGCTGGGACGAGGGGCTGCGCGCGGAGACCGAGGAGGCTGTGGAACGTGCCGGAGGAGGCGTCGGCACACCGATCCTGAGTTTCGACCCGCCGGACGGGCCCGCGCTGTTCGGCCCGGTCATCGACCAGGTGCCCTCCGGGGACGACGCCCTGCGCCTGTGGGACTCGGTCACCACGCTGGCCCGCTGGCCCGGCTTCGCCGAGCTCAAGCGGAGCGTCCGGGCGTTCCCGGACACCCCGCTGTCGGCACACCTGTCCGGTCGCGCCACGCGGGTGGGCTGACGGCCCGGTGCCGAGGGGTGCTGCCGGGGTGGTCGTCACGGCCGCGCTTCCAGCACGACATGGCACGGGGCGTGCGCGGCCGCACGCACGCGGGTGAACCCGGCCGTGCGGAGCACGTCGTCCAGCCCGGCGCTTCCCACCGGTGTTCCGATGGTCATCCGACCGCTGCACTCCGGCAACGCGCGAGCTCGGACCAGGGTGGACACCGCTTCGGACAGGCACCCGGTGGGGTCGGGCCCGTCCCGCGCCCGGTTCGCGGTGCGCGGCTCGACGATCATCCAGGTGCCGTCCTGCTGTAGCGAGTCCAGTACGTGCCGTGCCACGCTCGCCGGGTCACCGGTGTCCAGCGGGAAGTCGAAGAAGGTCACGACGTCGTAGACACCCGGGTAGGCATCCGCCGAGGCCACCTCGAACCGCACGCGATCGGGGACACCGGACTCGGCGGCGCGGCGGCGGGCCGTCTCGATGGACGTCTCGCGGCAGTCGTAGCCGACGAACCGCGAGTTCGGAAACGCCTCGGCAAGCAGGATCGTGGACGCCCCGCAGCCGCATCCGAGGTCGGCGACGTCGGCCCCGGCGGTCAGCTTCCGCTCGACGGCCGGACGCCGCGCGACCGGACCTCTCACGCCGCGATGCCGGTTCATGGGCGGGCTTCGAGTATGAGGTTGATGGGTGCGTCGGCTGTGCGGCGCACGCGGGTGAACCCGGCCTGGGTGAGTACGTCGCGGAGCGCGGCCTCGCCTGCTTGGGCGCCGAGTACGGGATGGTTGCCCTGTGCGATGCCGTTGGCGGTGCACACCAGGGTCGATGCCGAGTAGAACATCCGGCTCACGGGGGAGAGGTTGTCCTCGACCCGGTCGCCTGCCAGCGGCTCGATCAGCATCACAGCGCCGTCGGACGAGAGTGCCTCGCGGGCGCGTACCAGCGCCGCTACGGGGTCGCCCATGTCGTGCAGCGCGTCGAAGAAGCACACGAGGTCGTAGCCGGTGCCCGGCAGCTCGGTGGCCTGGGCCACCTCGAAGCCGGTGTTGGCGGTGACACCGGCGGCGGCCGCCCGCTCGCGGGCGGTGGTGATCGAGGGCTCGTGCCCGTCGAACCCGTGGATGTGTGATGCCGGGTAGGCCCGGGCCATCGTGATGGTGGACACGCCGTGCCCGCAGCCCACGTCGGCGACCCGACCGCCCATGGTGAGCTTCTGTTCGATCCCGTCGAGCGAGGGGATCCACTCGCTGGTGAGGAACGCCTCGTAGCTGGGGCGGAAGAGTTCCTCGGTGCCGGAGAACATCCGCGGGTCGTGCGCGTGCCACGGCACGCCCCTGCCCGCGGTGAAGTCCGCGGCCACCGGCTCGGCTGCCGCCCAGATCGCGGCCATCGCGTCGCTGGCCCCGCCGAGGTAAGCGGGGTGGGTGGCATCGGCGAGCACGGCGGCATGCTCCGGCGGCAACCAGTAGGTGCCGCTGCCGGGCTCGTAGTGCACGTAGCCGCTCGCCGTCTGCGCGCCGAGCCACTCCCGCACGTAGCGCGGGTGTGCCCCGGCCCGCTCGGCGACCCCCTCCGGCGTGCGCGGCTCACCATCGGCCATGGCGGCATACAGCCCGGCGTGATGGCCGATGTACATCGTCGCGCCTGCCAGCACCGCAGCGATATCGCCGACGACCTGCCCGGCGAACTCCTCGACCCTGTTCTGGTCCAGCGCGGACGGTCCGGTCTCTACGTGATCAACACTCATGATCGCGATACTCCCTTTCTCTGGAGCCACCAGCCGCTTGCCGGCCGCACAGCGCACCGGTACGGCGGTGGCTGTGGCTACTTGCGGAACGTGAACCGGAAATTGGGTGCGTGCTCGCCGATGTCGCGTAGCACGGTCGTGTTCGTTCCGATGACCTGCTGGACGACCTCGCCGCTGTGATGCCGGAAGCGGCCGGTGCCGCCGATGGCCGAGCGGACCGTCTCGGAAACGCCACCCTCCAGGCCGGAAGAGACGAGCTGGTCGGCCGGGCTGGGATTGTCCCCGCTGACCGCACCGAACAGGTACTCCTGTGTGGTGACCACGTGGGGCAGCGGCCGGTCCGGATGGAACATGAACCAACCGCGGCACAGCCACAGGCCCGTCGCCTCGGCGGACGCGGGATCGAACCCGTCACCGTCCGGGATCGTGCCCTCCGGGTAGAGCAGTCCCTCGACGAAGAACCCGACGCCCCGGAAGTCCCCTCCATCGGCATCGATCGCCTCGCCGAAGTTGGCAGAGAAGGTACCGCCGAGGCAGGCGACGTCGAAGACGGTGTGCCCGGGAGGGGTGCCCTGCGCGCTGGCTTGACCCGCGGGCCAGAGCGCGGCGAGCGCGCCGATCCCGCTCGCCGCGAGGACGTTGCGCCTGCCGACCGTCGCGTGCGCTGCCGGAATGGCGTCGTTCATGGTCATCACCTCCACATGAACCGGAATCCGGGTGACGACGCTAGGCACGGCGCATCAGCGGAGCGTCACAGCAGCGTCAAGGTGGTCTTGCCGAACGTCACGATTGCGATGACGATGAGGAATATGCTCCGTGCGTACCTGTTCGGGTCGCTGACGATCGAGATCGACGGCCGGACCATGCCAGAGATCGCCGGGCTGCGGCCCCGGTCCGTGCTGGCGTGGCTGCTGTCGAACCCCGGCACGCACGCGCGGGCGCACGTGGCCGCGTTGTTCTGGCCCGACGTGCTCGACATCAGCGCGCGGGCCTCGTTGCGCAACGCCCTCTGGGGGATACGGCGCGCGCTCGACACGGTGGGTGGGGCGGCCTACCTCGAATCCGACCGGGAGAGCGTGGGGATCGCGGACGGGCTGGCACGGGAGGTCGACACCGAAGAGTTCGTCCGGCTGGCGGAGCGGGACGACACCGCGAGCCTGCGAGAGGCCCTGATGCTGGCACACGCGCCGCTGCTTGCCGACCTCGCCGATGACTGGGTGCTCGATGCCAGGGAGGAGTTCCGCGAACGCGCGGGCGCGGCGGCCGCGCGGTTGGCCGAGCTGTGCGAGCAGGACGGCGATCTGCGGGGCGCGGTCTCCTGGACGCGTCGCGCGATAGCGCACGTGCCCGTGCGGGAGTCGTCCTACCGCGCGTTGATGCAGCGCCTGGCGAAGCTCGACGAGCGCGGTGAGGCCCTGGCCGCATTCGAGCGGTGCCGCGCGATGCTCGACGCGGAGTTCGGCACGGTTCCCTCGGAGTCCACGCGTGTTCTGGCCGATCGGCTCCGGTCCGGCCAGGGGTCCGGCGAAGGACGCCGCGTCGCCGCGCGCCCGGCGGAGCCGGGCAGGCAGGGTGCGTTGCCGGGACAGGCGGCCTCGCGGGTGCGCCGGTCCCGGCAACGCCCGCTTGTCGGCAGGGACAGCGAGCTCACCACGCTGAGCCGTGCCTGGGAGGGCGCGCGCCGGGGGAACGGCGGCGTCGTGCTGATCAGTGGCGCCGCCGGCCTCGGAAAGAGCAGGCTCACCACCGAGCTGATCGACACGGTGTCCGGCCAGGGACCGCGATGCGCCGTCGGGACCGCGTTCGAGCTCGACGGGGCACCACCGTACGCGCCGTGGGGCGACGTGCTGCACCAGCTCGTCGCCGATGTCCCGGCGCCGTCCCGTGATGCGTCATGGCCGTCGGATCTCGCGCGCCTGTGTCGCTCGGTCGAGTGGCGCTGGGGGCGGCCCGCCGCGCGCTCGTCCGCCGATCCCGAGCAGGAACGTCGCTGGCTCTTCGCGTCCGTCGCCGAGGCGCTGGCGTGGTGCTCGGGGGATCGCCCGTTGCTACTGGTGCTCGAGGACATCCACCTCGCGGACACGGCGAGTATCGCGCTGATCGCCTCTCTCGGCCGCAGGCTCACCGAGCTGCCCGTGCTGCTCGTGGCGACCCGGCGCCCCGCGAGCGCGCCCGCGAAGCTGGTCATCGCCATCGACACGCTTCGCAGGCAGGATGCCCTCGTGACGGATATCCACCTCGGCCGGCTCTCGGCAACCGAGTTGGACACCGTCGTGTGGTCGTGCGCGCCCGAGCTCGGCGAGGACGCGCGCGATCGTGCCGTCGAGGTCGCCGAGGGCAACCCCCTGCTCGCGCGGCGTGCCGCGCTGGCAGCCTCGGACGGCGCCGATCCCTCTGACGAGCTGCGCGACTGGATCCGCGCACCGCTGGCCCGCCTCGACGGTCCCGCCAGGCTTCTCGTCGACGCGGTCGCTCTGCTCGGACGCCCGATGGACACCGGGGAGGCTGCCGCCCTGGTCGGGTCGCAGCAGCTGGCGGAGGCACTGGAGCGGGCAGGCCATGAGGAGCTCCTGGAGATCGAGGCACGCCGGATCCGGTTCGTGCACGCTCTGGTGCGGCAGGCATGCGGCGCGGAGATCGAGCCGTCGCGCAGGGCGTGGCTGCACGGGCGTATCGCCGAGATGCTGGAGGAGCGGCCGGGCAGGCCGGTCGCCGAGATCGCCAGGCACCTGCTCAACGCAGGCGACTGGGAGCGCGCGCAGGCTTATCTGATCACCGCGGCCGAGAAGGCACGGTCGCTCGGGGCCTTCGACGAAGCGGCGGGGCTGTACTCCGAGGCGGCATCCCTGGATGCAGGGTCGCGCACGATCCGGGCCGAGCTGTGGCTCGCGCTGGCCGACGTCCACGCGTGGCGTGGCCGCAAGGACGAGCACGACACCGCGTTCGCGCATGCCTGCACCGTGCTGGAAGAGGTGGACGACTCGGCGGCGCTGGCGGGAGCGTACGCGCTGCGCGGTCGTTGCCTGCGCACGACGCTCTGCCATCCGGGCGAAGCGTTGCGTGCCTACGAGCGCGCACTCCACATCATCGACACCGAGCATCTCGACGCACCGGAGCTGCGCGCGATCGTGGTCGCGGGTCTCGGCTGGATCGAGGTGGCCAGCGGCGACCTCGAGCGGGCCGAGGCGTTGCTCGCCGAGGCCGAGGTCGTCCCGGAAGCGGGCACGGACCTCGGCCTCGCGGCCGAGGTGTGTCTCGCCAGGGCCGCAGCGCTGCTGCGCAGGGGGCGGCCCCGGGGCAGCGAACGGGAGAGCGAGGACGCGGCCGGGCTCGCCCGCCGTGCCGGCAGGCAGGATCTCGCCTGTACCGCACTGGTGCACGCGGCCGGGGCATGCGCGGCGCAGGGCCAGTTCGAACGCGTCCTGGAGCTGGCCGACCGGGTGCGCCGTTCCCGGCCTGCCAGCGGGATGGCGGACGAGGCCCTCGCGGCGCGCGCCTACGCGCTCGCGCGCACGGGCAGGTGCGCGGAGGCGTGGGAGGCGGCGCTGGCATACGTCCGGTCCGTGGCATCCACGGGGGACGCGAGCCAGGAGGCGAGAGCGGAGTTCGATGCCGCGTCGGTCGCGCTCGACACCGGCCGGTACGGCGAAGCGGCCACGCGCTTCGCCTCCGCACTCGCCGAACCCTCCGGGCAGTTCTCCCGCGCGCTCGCCAGGGTGCGGCTGGCCGAGGCCCTCGTACGTGACGGGCTGCTGGGCGCCGCGCATCGCGAGCTCGAGCAGGTGCCGTTCGAGCCGGCCGGGCAGACGCAGCTTCCCGAGACCCTCGTGCCGAGGCTGGAGCTGGTGGAGGGGCTGATCGCCGCGGCGCGTGGTGCGTCCGACCGTGCACTGCACTGCCTGGCCTCGGCGGAAGCAGCGTGGCGCAGGATGCTGGGAGTCCCATCGGCAGGTGAGCCCGGTACGGTGACGTTCGTCGATCTGGCCCGGCCACCGGTCGGCGGGCAGGTCGAACCGGGCGTCGAGCTCGGTCGGGTACTGGCCGAACGCGCGGTGCTGCTGTCCGATGTGGGCCGTGCCGACGACGCCCGCGCTGCGGCGGAGGAGGCGATCCTGCTTGCCGACAGGCTGGGGTTCGACGGTTACCGGCAGCGCGTGAACGCGCTGCGCTCGCCGGTCGTGACGACAGAGTGACAGAACGGAGGATGGACATGCCGTCGTTCGAGGAATCCGTGATCTGCCGGGCACCCCCGCTCGAGGTGTGGAAGCTCCTGCACGATCCGGCCAGGGTGCCCGAGTGGTACTCGGGCGTCGCGCACGCCACGACCACGCCGGACGGCGCGATCCTGTACCTCGGCGACCGCGAGGAGGACGCGTATCCGGTGCGCATCGCGCCCGAGAGCGAGCGTTCGCGCGTACTGATCCGCTGCCTGATCACCGATGACCTCTACACATGGAGCTTGGAACCCCATCCCGACGGGTGTCTCGTGCGCGTGCGGGTCGACGTGGCGGCTGAGCCCGTCGATGAGCGCCGTGACGGTGTGCTGGCTTCGCTGCCGAAACTGGCGGCAGCCGCTGAGCGCTCCGGCGTGGGCGGGTGACCCCTGCTCCCGGCCCCACTTCTACCCGCGCCGCAGCGCGCGCACGGTGAGGGCGGCTTGTGCCAGCGCGGCGGGCCGCACGAGACGGGGACGCGGCGCGTCCACCATCCGGCCGTGCGCGACGCTGGTGGCGGTCACCGCGAGCACCGGAACCAGCCAGACGGCGACAGCGGCCGCACGGAACCGCGGTGCCGGTTCGTTCCGGACGGTGAACCAGATCCAGAACGCCGCGTCGGCGAACGAGTCCGCGTAGCGCCCGAACGGGGAGACCGTGCCGGTCGCGCGGGCGATGCGGCCGTCGAGAAGGTCGCTGCCGAGCGCGGCCGCCGCCTGCCAGACGCCGCCTGCCGGCGCCATGGCCGGCAGGTTCGCGCGCGCCAGGCTGAGCATATCGGCCGCGCCGAGAGCCTGCCGGTGTTCGAGCAGCCCGAGATGACCGGCCGCCAACGCCCAACTGACCAGGCTCCATACCGGGAGCCTCCGGTCGCGGCCGAGCGCGATGACGAGCCCGTGCAGGGCAGTGACCTCGGCGATGGCGCGCGGGCGCGCGACAGCCTGGCGGATGGAGCGGCGCGCGGCCATGGCCAGGAAGTCCGACCAGGCCCGCGCGCGCCACCGCCCGGCGGGTAGCAGGGCGAGCAGCATGTCGGTGGCCGCGCGGCTGTCCCGCTCGGTGGTCACGGAGCGGGACCGGAGATCCGTGGTGGTCACGGCGCTACTCGTGCTCGCGCCTGCCGATCCCGTTCCGGCGGGCCGCGGCGATCTCCAGGAGCTCGTCGACCGACCACTGGTCATCGGCGTGGGTTCCGTACTTCGCCGCGAGCACCGTGCCGTCCGGGCCGATGAGGAAGTCGGCGGGCAGCCCGAGGTGTGACTCCCCGTCCCCGATGGCGCCGCGGAGACCGCGCTGCCGAGCGGCCCCGCGCACGGCAGCGGCCCACCCGCGCGGGTCGAGTACCGCTCGCGGCGAGGCCTCCACCCCGAACTCGGCGTAGAGCGCGCGGTCCGGGTCCGCGACCGCCGGGAACGGCAGCTCCGCCTGGTACTTCCGCATCGTCTCGGCGCTCGAGTGGAACACGGCCACCTCGCGGATGCCCGCGTCGAGGATCTCGTCGTGGCGCAGGCTGACCGAGCGCAGGTGCAGGTTGCAGATGGGACAGCCCGCGTAGCGACGGAACTGCAGGTGCACGATCCGTCGCGGGTCGGGAACGCCGACCGGCCTGCCGTCGATGCCTGCCAGCTCGCGCGGCGTCAGGATGTCTCCGGCGTTGACCGTACTCATGGAACCACCTCACCACCCGGATGACCGGCCGGGTGAACCCGGGCATGTGTCTCGGCGTCCGGGCGGGATCATCCGGTGACATCTGTGGTGTCGATGGCGATCTCCGAGTGCAGCGTGCGGTGGACGGGACACTTGTTCGCGATCTCGATGAGCTTCTGTCGCTGCTGCTCGTCCAGATCACCGTCGAGCCGGATCATCCGCTCGATGCGGTCGACCTTGCCGCGCTCGGTCTCGCAGTTCGCGCAGTCCTCGGCGTGGATCCGCGAGTGGCGCAGCGAGACCGTGACGTTCTCCAGCGGCAGTTCCTTGCGGTCGGCATACATGCGCACGGTCATGGACGTGCACGCGCCGAGGCCGGCCAGCAGCAGGTCGTACGGGGACGGCCCGGTGTCGTCGCCGGTGGGAGGGGGCTCGTCGGCGGCAAGCACGTGCCTGCCGATCGCGATGCGCTGGGCGAAGTGGCCCGACTCGCTCTCGCCGACCCGCACCACGCCCTCACCGGGGGCTTCCTGACTCGACGGCGCGTCGGTGACATCGGGCTCGAAGGCGTACCGGCTCGCCCACGCCGTGATCACGGTGGCCACGTATGCGGCGTCCGCGGGCCGGGTGAGCAGGTGGTCGGCGCCGTCGAGCGCGACGAACGACCTCGGGTGCCGTGCGCTGTCGAAGATCTGCCGCGCGTTGTCGACCGAGACGAGGGTGTCGGTGGGGGAGTGCAGGACAAGCAGTGCGGCGTCGAGGCAGGCGACGCGCTCGGTCTGGGGCTGCGTCTCGATGTCGGTGAGGAACTCCGAGCGGATGCGGAACGTGCGCCCGGCGAGGGTGACGTCGGCCTCGCCCGCACGTTCGATCTCGGCGCGCGACGATCCGAACAGGCGTGCCACATGGCTCGGGTCCGCCGGGGCGGCCACCGTGGCGACCGCGCGCGCCTCCGGGATCCGGTGCGTGGCCGCCAGCACGGCCGCGCCGCCGAGGGAGTGCCCGAGCAGGATCGTCGGCGCCGCGTAGTGCTCCCGCAGGTGGTCCGCCGCGTGCACGAGATCCTCGACGTTCGAGGTGAAGTCCGTGTTCCCGAACTCGCCCTCCGAATGGCCGAGACCGGTGAAGTCGAAGCGCAGTACGGCGATGCCGGACTCGGCAAGCGACCGTGCGATGCGCGCGCTCGCCGGTACGTCCTTGCTGCAGGTGAAGCAGTGCGCGAAGAGCGCGAACGCCCGTGGCCTGCCTGCGGGCATGTCGAGCACGGCGGCGAGCCGGTGGCCGCGCGATCCGTCGAAGGTGAGCTTCGTGGTGCTGCCCATCGGTGTCCTCTCCGCGTCGAGATCGTTGATCACGTCGGTACACAACGCCACACCCGGCGGATCCGATACCCATGCTGTCAGCAGGCGGACAGTCCCGCACCCGCGTGGCGCGCGTGCGGGTCACACAACCGAGGGGTGGATCTTGCTACCCGGCACCGCCGGGGAATACGTTGGAACGTCAATTCCAGACTGGGTTCCGATGGGCCCCACAGGGCGTGGTGGCCGACCAGACGGGTGAGTGGGACGCGCGGTGCCGAGTAGCAAACACTTCGATCCCGAGGACGCGGTAGAAGCTGTCGTATCGCTGCTGTGGCGGCAGGGATGGGCCGAAACCGGGATACAGGACATCGTCGATGCCACCGGGCTGAGCAGGTCCAGCCTGTACGCCACGTTCGGCAGCAAGCACCAGCTCTCGCTCGCGGCGTTGCGGCTGTACCTGAGGGACTATGTCGACCCCGTGGTCACGGCCCTGGACGGTGGCGGGGACGGCCTGCCGAGCATCGCGGCGTTCTTCGGGCGCTTGATCAAGGCCCGCTGCTGGGGAGCGCGGGCGCGGTGGGGCTGCCTGGCGACGACCGTGCAGCTGTCCGCCCAGGGCGCGGACCCGGATGTCGCGGAGATCCTCGCGGCACACCGCAAGCATCTCGACCAGGCGCTGCGTGACGCGCTCGGCAGGGCGGGCGAGCTCGGCCAGCTCAGGTCGGACGTGGACACCGAAGCCACGGTCGAGTACCTGATGTTGCTGATGCAGGGGATCAACGTGCGGTCCAGGGACGGCGCCGATGTGAAGTCGTTGCGGCAGGCGGTGGCGGCCGCGCTGAGCGCGATCCGCGCTCCGGGTAGTGACGCGGATACCTGGCCACAGGGAAAGTAGTCCCCCGGGTGGATTGCGAGGTGTGCCGATGGCAGCCAGGCCGGGCAGGGTCGTGTTCGACGTCGTCGAGACGCTGATGGCGCTGGAGCCGTTGCGGCAGCGCTTCTCGGCTGTCGGGCTGGCTCCGGAGACGCTGGAGCACTGGTTCGACCGGGTCCTGCGGGACGGGATGGCACTGTCCCTTGCCGGGGACTACGAACCGTTCCCGCGCGTGGCGGCCGCGGCCCTGCGGACGCTCTCCGGAGGGCAGCTCGCCGAGTCCGATGTGGATTACGTTCTGGCAGGCTTCGGTGAGCTGCGGGCACATCCGGACGCCGACCCGGCCATGCGCGCGCTCGCCGACGCCGGGGTGCCGGTGGCATGCCTGACCAACGGCACCGAGCAGACGACGACGGCGTTCCTCGCGCGCACCGGCCTGGATCGCTACGTCGACACGGTGATCAGCGTCGCCGACGCGGGGAGCTGGAAGCCGCCTGCCCAGGTGTACCGATACGCGCTCGACAGGCTCGGAACGCGCCCCGCACGCACGGCGCTTGTCGCCGTGCACGCCTTCGACTGCCACGGTGCCAAGCGGGCCGGCCTGACGACCGGCTGGGCCGGCAGGCTCGAGGGGCACTACCCGGAGATATTCACCCGAGCCGATGTCGAGGGGGAGGACCTCGTAGCCGTGGCGCGGGGGCTGCTCGCGTTACCCGAATGACCGTTCGAGCGTGGAGGTGGACCTCGTGGACGAGGAGGCACCGGGTTCTGCCGATGGCCCGGTCGCGTTCGTGCTGTCCGGCGGCGGCAGCATGGGCGCGGTACAGGTCGGCATGCTCCAGGCCCTGTACCACCGCGAGATCACCCCGGACCTGCTGGTGACCACGTCGGTGGGTGCCCTGAACGGGGCCTTCGTCGCGTCCCGCGCGCAGACGGTGGACACGGCCGACGAGCTGGCCGGTATCTGGGCGCGGCTGCGCACCAGGGACGTCTTCCCGCCGCGCCCGGTGACCGCCCTGCTCGCGCTGTTCGGCCACCGCAACCACATCACGTCGCTGCGGGGGCTGCGGGAGCTGGTCAGAAGGTGGGTGGAGTTCGCCTCGCTCGAGGGGGCGCGAATCCCGCTTTCCACGATCGCGACGGACGTGCTCACCGGGGAGGAGACACGGCTGTCGACCGGCCCTGCGGAGAGCGCTGTCGTGGCCAGTGCGGCGATCCCCGGCGTGTTCCCGCCGGTCGAGCACGGCGGCGGGGTGTTCATCGACGGCGGGGTCACCAACAACACGCCGATTTCCCAGGCGATCGAGCTCGGCGCGCGCACGGTCTGCGTGCTGCCGAGCGGGTACGCCTGCTCGCTGGACGACCGGCCGGGCAGCGCGGTGGCGATGGCGGCGCACGCGATCACCCTGCTCATCCAGCAGCAGCTGATCGCCGACATCGCGCGGGTCCCCGACGACATCAGGCTGCTCGTGCTACCGCCGCTGTGCCCGCTTTCGGTGTCCCCCGTGGACTTCTCGCGGTCGGCCGAGCTCATCGAACGTGGCCGCGAGAGCAGCGGGCGGTTCCTCGACTCGCTGCCGCCCGGGACGCGCCACGCGGTTCCGGAAGACATGCGCCGCATGGCGCACGCGCACGCGTTCGCGCGGTGAGCCGCTCCGGTGTATGCGCCGGGACCGCGTGACGGCGCCAGGGTGTACGGGCCGGGAGAGGCGGTGCCAGGCACACTGGGGCCATGAGCGATCTCGTGGTGAACGACCGGCTGGTGATCCCGGCCGCCGAGCTGGCCGAGCGGTTCTCCCGCTCCTCCGGCCCCGGCGGCCAGGGGGTCAACACCACGGAGTCGCGCGTCGAGCTGTCCTTCGACCTGCTGCGCTCGCCGAGCGTGCCGGACAGCTTGCGCCAGCGCATGCTGGAACGCCTGGACAGGAGGCTGGTCAACGGGGTCGTCACGGTGGCAGCGAGCGACAGCCGGACACAGCTCGCCAACCGTGAGGCCGCCAGGAACCGGCTCGCCGCCCTCCTTCGCGACGCCGCAGCGCCCCCTCCGCCGAGGCGGCGGCCCACCAAACCGAGCAGGGGAGCCAAGGAACGCAGGCTCGCAGCGAAGAAGCACCGCTCCGAGATCAAGAAGGGCCGTCGCGGACAGATCGAGTAGCTCTGCCCGCCGGGCCCGGCTCGCACGCCCTCCCGCACCGGCAGGCGGGGCCGGTACCCGGATTGTCAGCAGGCGGACAGTCGATGAACACGCCACCGTGTCCGTGAGTTGAAGCTGTATACGCACCTTCCGGTGACGAGGGCAGATGGGACGTGGAGGCGATGCGCGGTGACTGAGAACTCACCTCGAGAGCCGGGTAGGCGCCAGGTGCTCAAGGGTGCCGCCGTGCTCGGTGGACTCGCTGTCGTCGGTGGTGGAGGGGCGCTGGCCTGGCAGTTGCGATCCGGTGACCCGCCTGCCGACGGTGCCGCTACCGCGGGGGAGCGGAGCACGCTGGACGAGCTCGCGAACGCCGTCGTCTCGGGAGGTCCCGGCAAGGACGGCATCCCGCCGATCGATGACCCGCGGTTCGCCGGAATCGACGACATCGACTTCCTGCAGGACGACGACATCGTGTTCGGACTGGTGTTCGGCGGCGAGGCCCGTGCGTACCCGCAACCGGTGCTGGTGTGGCACGAGATCGTCAACGACACGTTCGGCGACGACCACGTCGCTGTCACGTACTGCCCGCTGACCGGAACGACCGTCGGGTTCACCGGAACCGACGAGCGGCCGGACATGACCTTCGGAACGACCGGCAACCTCATCAACTCGAACCTGTTGATGTACGACAGGGATACCGACTCGGACTGGCCGCAGGTGCTGGGTACCGCGATCAGCGGCACCCTCAAGGGGCAGCAGCTGCGCCCGGTTCCGCTGGTGTGGACCACGTGGCGCGCATGGCGCGCCGAGCACCCGGACTCCCGGGTGCTGACCACCGATACCGGTGCGCTGCGGGACTACCACCGCGACCCCTACGGTTCGTACCGCGAGCAGAGCGGGTACTACGTCGACGAGGGCACGATCTTCCCGGTGGAACCCACCGATGACACCTTCGGCAGCAAGGAGGTCGTTCTCGGCATCCGCGGCGGGGACTCCCAGCTCGCCATTCCCAGGGAACTCGTACGCGAGGAAGGCACGGTGGATGCCGAGGTGGGCGGTGTCAGCGTCCGCGCGGAGTGGGACGGGGAGCTGGACACGGCGCGCGTGTCGCGTGCCGGAAGCGGGGAGCCTGCCGACTTCATGGACGCCATGTGGTTCTCGTGGTACTCGTTCTACCCGAACACCGAGGTGCGACGGTGAGCAGCGCGGGCTTGCTCACGCGTGCCCTCGGCAGGGTGGGCGACGCCGTGGACGCGAGCGTGCGTGCACCGGCGCAGGTGGCGGGCACGCTGCGTACGGTCCTCGCGCACCGCGCCTACCGCGGGCTCGCGCTGCTCGTCGGTTCCGCCGTGCTTGTGCTGTACCTGACGGCGAACGGCGACCTCGCGTTCTCGGTGTCCGGCCGCTGGTCCGGCACTCCGTTCGCGCAGCTCGCGGAGTCGGGCCTGTTCGACACGCGAGCTCCCTACCTCTTCGAGCCGCTACTCGTGTTACATCCCGGTGCGCACATCGCCGTCTTCCTCAGCCCGATGAACATCCTGCTCGGCGCGGTCGTCGCCGGGCTGGTCGGGAGCAACATCGCCGTCGCCGCGTACACGGCGAAGCACGCGGTCGCCTGCCGCCGCCCCGGATACAGCGGGATCTTCGCGGCCGCCCCAGCCTTCCTGCTCGGCTTCGCGTGTTGCGTTCCGACCTTCCTGCTCGCCATCGGATCCGGGGTCGCAGCGACACTGACGCCGATACTGGTGCCGCTGCGGCCCATCTTCTACCCGCTGACGCTGGTGCTGCTCGGCGCCGTGCTGGTGTGGACGGTGCGGCGTTCGCGCGCGATGACCTCGGCGACGTAATGGCCCGCAAGCCGAGCGCCGGTACGCCGGGCACAGCCGCCGGGTGCTGTTTACGCGCGTCAACGAGCGCGCGCGGAGCCGCCCGCCGGGGTCGGGCGCGCGGCGAGCTTGACCCGGATGAACAACTCGGGGATCAGCCAGAATCCCCAGATCATGGTGAGTGCCGCGAGCACGAAGTCGCGTGCGTGTCCGAGTATGCCGCCCGGATCCGGCACGGCAACGCGCAGCACCACCACGACCGCGACCATGCCCAGCACGCCGAGCACCCCGCGGGCGATCCTGCTGCGGACCGAACCTGCGGCGCTGTACCAGCCGCGCGCCCACAGCAGGGACAGCCCGCACAGCAGGCCGAGCAGTGCCCCGGAAGCCTGCAGCACCGTACTCATCCCGCCTGCCTCCGGGTCGGCGGGGACCGCTCCGGTCCAGCTGTCCGGAGTGGACCAGTCGGCGCGGACGGTGGCCTGCCAGACCGCCGAGATCAGCGGCGCGACGAGGGATATACCGAGCGCGATGGCGAGTTGGCCCGGTACCGGCCATCGGTGCCACCAGCGGAGTAACCGGTCCTCGTAGCGGAGCGCGCACCACACGGCCAGTACCCCGATCAGCATGCCCGCGAGGATGTCGCTGAGGAAGTGGACGCCGAGATACAGCCGTGTGACCGAGACCGCGACGACCAGGATGATCGCGGCCACCCACGCCCAGCGTCGGCGGATCTTCGCGGCGAGGTATCCCCACAGGGTCGTCGACATCTGCGCGTGCCCGGAAGGCGCGCCGAAGCTCGACTCGGCGGTCATCCGGGTGACCTGCGAGCTGAACCAGTACGGGCGGGGTCCGCCGACGAGCGACTTGAGCACGATGTTGACCGTGGCACTGGCGATGAGCAGGACGTAGAGCCGCGCGCCGATGCTCGCGCTGACGCTCCAGAAGACCAGCGGGGCAAGCCCCAGGTACAACACCTCGGACCCGAGCGCCGAGACCGCCGTCATCGGACCCTGCAGCCAGTCACCCCAGCCCTGGATCCAGGTGACCAGGTCGATCTCGGCTTCCCACAGTGCGTTCATGCGTGCCTCAACGATCGACCGTCGGGTTCGAGCGGCCGGCGAGCTCGCGGGGTCGGCGGGCCCTGCCTACTCGCCGGACTGGCAGATGTGTTCCCAGGTGGCGTCCGCGTAGACCTCGGCAGCCTCAGCCGGGTCCTGGCCGGGCGCGGTCAGGCTGGACTCCTTCTCGTCGGACAGCATCTGCTCGGCCAGCTGGGCGACGGTGTTCTTGTCCTCGAAGTCGCAGTACACTTCCGCGCGCTCGAACATGTCCTCGTAGGTGAGGCCTTCGTTGACTTCGATGCCGGCTTCGGCGAGCTCGTCGGCCCACTGGTCCTGGGCGGAGTCGCCGCCGCAGGCGGACACGGCAGCGGCGAGGACGAGTACTGGCAGAAGGCCACTCTTGCGCATCGAACTACTCCCGTAGATGAGTGTGTTGAGGTTGTGTAGCCGGTGTTCGTCGCTGCATCCGTGCGGGACGTCATCAAAGCCCCGATCCGGGCGGCAGCTGTGATGTGCACATGCTGCCAGAAGTCCCGACCGGGCTACGGACCGAGTACCCGGAACGCGCCGGTCGTAGCACGCTGAGTATCCTCCGCCGCCCGCCGTAGGCGGCAGGGGCGGGCCCTGTCCGCGGGCGAGAAATGTAGTCCTGTGTGCCTTCGGGTGTTGTGTAACGACGGAGCTAGATGCGCGATAATTAATCGTAGCTAGCTATATACCTTTAGCCTGGCCAGGCCTTCTTGATCACGAAAGTCCGAATCGCGACGTGAACAGTCGCGGGGATGCCCCGTGATCACGCCAGGGAGGTGTCCATCTCATGGAAGTCAGGCAACACAGACGGACTGCCGGTAGGTCAGGCGTGGTCGCCCTCGCCACCTTCGCGGCGGTGACGCTCGTCGCCGGGACGGCCTCAGCCACCGGCGGGACCGTCACGGGCGACAAGTCACTCGGTGAGGATGCCATCGACTGCGGCGGAACCGTGCCGGTCACGGTGACGCTGGACGGCGAGGACGGCATTGCCGGCGAGCCGGCGGACTCCATGCTGACGCTGGACCGCTCCGGCAGTATGGATGGAGAGCCGCTCAGCGACCTCAAGTCGGCGTCCAAGCTCTTCGTCGACATCCTCGACGAGTCCACCGACGGCGACGAGAACGGCCAGATCGCGCACGGCAGCAGGGCGGGCGTGGTCAGTTTCGCGGACGATGCCACGGTCGACCAGACACTGACCTCGTTGACCGCGCCGGTCAAGACGGCGATCGACGGGCTTTCCGCGGGCGGGTTGACCAACCACAAGGCCGCGTTCGAGACCGCGCAGGCCGAGCTGGAAGCGGACGAGCCGGGCAACAACAAGTTCATGATCATGTTCACCGACGGGATGACCACCACCGGTGGTGACCCCGACTCCGCCGCCGATGCCGCCAAGGCGGCAGGCACCGAGATCTTCACCATCGGGCTGGGTGACGTGGACGAGAGCGCGCTCGAGGACTGGGCCAGCTCGCCGGATCACGTGTTCATCACCCCGGACTCCGACGATCTGGAGGAGATCTTCGCCGAGATCGGTGCGGCCATCGTTCAGCCCGCGGCCACCGATGTCGAGGTGGTCGACACGGTCTCCAGCGACTTCTCGATCAGCAACGTGGCGGTGTCCAAGGGCAGCGTGTCGCAGAGCGGCAACCAGCTCACCTGGACGATGGACGAGCTGCGTACCGAGACGGTGGAGCTGACCTTCGACGCCACCCACGACATCGCGGGTACCAACGGCACCCTCGAGGTGAACCCGACGGTGACCTACACCGATGCCGAGGGCAAGTCGGTCGACTTCGGTAACCCCACCGTGGACGTGAGTGGTTGTGAACCGGTCGCCACCTGCGAGGAGACGAACAACCCCTCGGGCGGCAACACGCCACCGGCGGACAACCAGGACGGCTTCTACGTTCTGGGCGCCGAGGACGAGGACGGATCCGACCTGCAGATCTTCCTCACCGACGACGAGAGCGGTGAAGTCTTCGGGCCGTACGAGGACGGCACCAAGATCAAGCTGGTGCAGGCTCCCGGAGCCGAGCCACGGGAGCGCGAGATGAACGGCGACGTCGACTACGAGATCCGCATCCAGGGTGACGCCGAGGTGCACGCGGTCGACGGCGCGGGCAACGAGTCCGACATCGTCCGCTGCGAGGTTCCGCCACCACCGGGATGAGCGGTACGGAAGCTGACCGCTGACGGTCAGTGAGACAGGCGGTGCGGGCGTCAATCGGGGCGCCCGCACCGTCGTGTCGCCGGTCGCGACGTGAGCGCGTCGCCGGGATTCGATTCCCGAATCCGCTCACGGATGTCGAACCAACGTTCGAACCCGTGTGTTCCGCGTGTCAACGAATCACTACCGTGCGTCGCACGGCGCATCACGCTTCGGTACATCAGGTCCTCGATGGCTTTCGTATGGCTGACCTGCGCGGATAATGGAAGCGGGGGAGGTTCTCATGTGGAGGTGGTGTTATGACTACCGAGAACACTCCTGGAAGCACCGTGCAGAGCACGACCGGCCAGATGGGCAAGCACCCCGACATCGTGGCCATGGGTGCGCGCTACGACCGCATGGCCGAGACCCCCACGGCACAGCTCACGGACGGGTTGACGATGCTCGCGGGCCTGTTCGTGGCCCTGTCGCCGTGGATCGTCGGGTTCACCCAGTTCGGCGGGCTCACGGTGAGCAACCTGGTCGTCGGGCTGGTCATCGCAGGACTCGGCGCGTGCTTCGCGCTGGCCTACGAGCGGAGCCACCGTCTGACGTGGGTATGCCCGCTGCTCGGGGCGTGGACGATCGTCTCGATATGGGCGATCACGGGCACCGAGTTCACCACGAGCATGGCGCTGAGCAACATCATCGGTGGCGGCGTCGTGGTGCTGCTCGGGCTGGCAGCGTTCGTTCCGTTCATCAGGGCGCGCCGGGAAAGCCGTTCCTGACGACACGGGCGCGTCATCACTAGTACCGCGTGGTCGGGGCGGCGACCGGACCCAGCGCGCGGCGCGGATCCGGTCGCCGCCCCGACCCTTCTGCGCCACGGCACGGCTGTGCGACAAACCGGCTGTCATAGCCACCACAATGTCTGTCACGTCGCTCGTCAAAAAACCGCAGGCCGGCGATGATGCCGACCTGCGGTTGGAGGGTGCGCCACCAGGGACTCGAACCCCGAACCCGCTGGTTAAGAGCCAGCTGCTCTACCGCTTGAGCTAATGGCGCGGATGTGTCTCACTGTGTCCCCTGCCCAGCGCGACGAAAAGTACTCTAGCACGCTCCGTCGCCGGGCCCGGAAGGCGGCCCCCGGTCGGTGTCGGCTGCCGGACCCGGCTCAGACAAGGAGGAAGAACGTGCCAGTCACTCTTCGGTTACGGCACTGCTCCATCCGATGCATCTTGATGTGACGCAGTCCATTCGGGCGAACCATCGGGCACACTGATGCGTGAAATAGGGGAATGATGTGTCGACAGGGCCCGCGCTGTCGATGCGGCGAACGTGGCGGAAAGGGGGCCGTGAGTGCGAACGAGAGGGAACCCGCTGGGTTGGGGGGCGTTGCTGATCACGACAGCCCTGCTGGTCGCCGGGTGCGGTGGCGCGTCCGATGACGCTCAGGACGAGGACCCCGCGGAACCCGCGGGTACCAAGGACGCCGAGGTCGCCGAGTCGCTCTCGCTCACGTTCACCCCTGAGGACGAGGCGACGGGCGTGGTGCCCGCCGAGCCGATGACGGTCGAGGCCGAGCACGGCAGCCTCACCGAGGTGAGCCTCGTCGGCACGCACGGTTCGGTGGTCGACGGTGCCATGAACGACGACGAGACGGCCTGGACCACCGCTGAGCCGTTGGGGTTCGGCAAGACCTACGTGTTCGAGGTCAGCGGCGTCGGAGCGGACGGCGAGACCGTCGAGGAGACCTCCCGGTTCACGACCGCGACGCCGCAGCGGCGGGCGTCGGTGCGGATGAACGTGCCCGACGGCGCCACCGTCGGCGTGGGGATGCCGATCTCGTTCCAGTTCGACACCGCCATCACCGACAGGGAGGCCGTCGAGGATGCGATCAGCATCACGTCCACGCCCGAGACGGACGGGGCGTTTCGCTGGTTCAACGACTCGTGGGTGGTCTGGCGTCCCGAGGACTACTGGGAGCCGGGTACCAAGGTCGACGTCGACGCCGAGATCTACGGCAAGGACCTCGGAGGCGGGGTGTTCGGTAGCCGGGACCGTTCGGCCAGCATGACCATCGGTGACAAGGTCATCGCTCGTGTCGACGGGTCGAGTCACGAGATGACGGTCTCGGTCGACGGTGACACTACCCGGACGATCCCGGTCTCGTTGGGCAAGCCGTCGTCACCCACCCCGAACGGGATCTACACGGTGATGAGCGAGCACTACGACTACACCATGGATTCCAGCACGTACGGCGTGCCGTCGGACGCGCCCGACGGGTACGAGATCACCGTGAGTCACGCCACCCGGATGTCGTACAGCGGTATCTTCTATCACGCGGCGCCGTGGTCGGTCGGCGACCAGGGAAACAGGAACGTCAGTCACGGATGCATCAACATGTCCACCCGGAATGCCGAGTGGATGATGAACAGCTCCAAGCCGGGCGACCTGATCGAGGTCGTCAACGCCGGTGACAGCGAGCTGGAACCCACCGACGGCTGGAGCGTCTGGCAGATGTCCTGGGAGGAGTGGACGTCCGGCGACCAGGGCGCGTGACCGGCAGGCTCCCGTGGAGCCTGCCCCGGGAGCGATCCTGTGCGCATGCCGTGCACACGACGATGTCCCCGATGCGGAGTGAGCATCGGGGACATCGCTTCGTCGTGGGGTGAGTGACGGGACTTGAACCCGCGGCCCCCTGGACCACAACCAGGTGCTCTACCGACTGAGCTACACCCACCGCGACCGGCACCCGCGCGGCACCGGCTGGAATATCGTAGCGTGCGGCCGCGCGCCGTCACGCACCGGCCCCTCCGGTTCCAGGTTACCGGCCCGATCCAGCGCCGTCCTGGTCCAGCAGCTCGGCGGCGATCGTCTGGGCCTGCTCGTGTGTCGGGCCCGGCTGCTCGGCGAAGGCCGTGCGCCGGTAGTAGGCGAGCTCGCTGATGGACTCCTGGATATCGGCGAGCGCTCGATGGGCCAGCCCCTTCTCCGGCTTCGCGTAGTAGACCCTCGGGTACCAGCGCCGTACCAGCTCCTTCACCGAGGAGACATCGACGATCCGGTAGTGCAGGTGCGCGTCGAGCTCCGGCATGTCGCGAGCGATGAACCCGCGGTCGGTCGCTACCGAGTTGCCTGCCAGCGGGGTCGTCCCCGGCTCGGGCACGTAGCTGCGCACGTAGTCGAGCACGAGGCGCTCGGCCTCGGCGACGGTCACGGTCGAGTGGCGGACCTGCTCGGTCAGGCCTGACTCGGCGTGCATCGTGCGCACCACGTCCGGCATGTTCGCCAGCGCCGACTCGTCGGCGTGGATCACCACGTCCACGCCGTCCCCGAGGACGTTGAGCTCGCCGTCGGTGACCAGGGCCGCGATTTCGATCAGGGCGTCTTTGGCGAGATCCAGTCCGGTCATCTCGCAGTCGATCCATACAAGGCGATCAGTCACACGTTCAGCCTATCCGCTCGCCGGGTGGTTCGTGCGGTGCCGCACCCCGCCGTCCGGGGTGTGCCGGGACACGGCGCGGTAGGCAGGGCAGTGGTGCGTGCCATCCCGCGGACGTGGCGCGTTCCCGGCGAACGGTGGCCGTCACACCTCTGTTCCCGCGCTGTGGGGCGGCGCAGAATGTAGGCATGACCCGAGGACAGCAGCCGGGCACGTCGCTGCTGGGCTGGCTCGCGGCCGCGGTGCGGTGCTACGGACCTCGCGTGGTGCATGCCGTGCGGGAGTTCGCCTACGGGATCGACACCTGGAGCGCGGTCACGCACGGGATCGCTCCGGCCGCGCGAGGGCGCGAACACGACAGCAGCGCATCCGGTGAGGGGGCCGACCTCACCGGCTGAGCGTGCCTGCCACGAACTGCGCGAGGCCGGTGTAGTCCTGCACGATGTCGGTGAAGCCGCGCTCCAGGAGAAGGTCGCCGACCTCGCCGCGTTCGAACATGCGCAGCCCGGACAGTCTCCCGGCGAGTTCGTCGAGTATCCGGGCAGGTAGGCGCGGCCGCAACGCGCTGGTGAGCAGGACGATGCGCCCGCCTGGTTTGAGGACGCCGGTGAACGCGTCGAGCGCGCGACGAGGATCGGCGAACATGTGCAGTGCCGCGAAACAGCACAGTCCGTCCATGGTCGACTCGGCGAAGGGTGGCGTCATCGCGTCGGCGCGGACATAGGCCACCGGGTCGCGCGGTGCGGTACGGGCGACAGCGCGATCCAGCATCGGTCGTGAGGCGTCCAGCCCGACGGCGAGGCCGTCGCTGCCGACGGCCGTACCGAACGAGCGGGTGAACCGGCCGGTGCCGCACGCGACGTCGAGCACGGTCGCTCCGGGCGCGAGCCCGAGCCGGTCGATCGCGAGTGCGACCTCGCCGGACATGCTGGGGCCGCGCGGCCCCTTCAGTACGCGGCCGAGGGCGGGACGCCAGTAGTCCTCGTAGATCGAGGTGACCAGCTCGTTGCGCATCAGGTGCTGGGCGATGCCGCTCGGCGGCTCCGCCTGCCCGGATGTGCCGAGCAGGTCGAGGTAGCCCGCCGACCAGTCCGGCGCGGTCGGTCGCGTGGCGAGCAGGCGGGCCGCGCGCGATGCGGGTTCGTTCGGTGGTTGCTGTGTCACGGCCCCGATTCTCGTGCGCGATGCGCGTCATCGCCACCGCCGTCCCAGCTCGCGCGGTAACGGCGGCCAGTGCAGGCGAGAATCGTTCGCCAGTGCGCGGGCCACCGAACTCCACTGCTGTGGCGTGAGCCGGCGTGCGGGGCTCGACGGGTCGACCCCCGCCGCACGCAAGACACGGTGCGGTGTAAGACCCGGTGCGGCAGCACGCACCACTGCGCGGGCGGGCTCGGCCGGCGCGGAGTACGCCGTAAGCAGCAGCACGCGCAGGGCGCGAGCGCGGTTTCCCGTGATCTCGGTATTCCGCCGTGCGACCAGCTGCGCCGACCACACGGCCGGTGATGGTGAGAACGACCGGGGCGGGATCCGACGGCGGAGCTCGATGGTGAACCTGGCGTTCCACCACGCGAGTTCGGCGGAGCGTGGCACCGGCTCGGTCAGGCGTTTGGCGAATCCCCACTCGACGAGCAGGGAGGCGCATCGCAGTGCCGTCGGTGCCGAGCCGAACAGGAGGCGACACGTCATGCTGGATATGCCGTACGGAATGCTGGCCACCACGACGAACGGGGTGCGGGGCAGGCGATACCGGCCGATGTCCGTGCCGATCACGCTGACGCGTCGCTCGCAGCCGAACCGACGGCGAAGTCGGCGGAGAAGCTCGGGGTCGCGCTCGACGGCCAGTACGCGGGCGCCGGTGGCGGCCAGGTGAGTCGTGATCGCACCGGCGCCCGCGCCCAGCTCAACGACCGTGTCGGAGCAGCCGACCGCGCAGCTGCGTACGAGCTGACGTGCGATGGCGGAGTTGATGAGGAAGTGCGCTCCGGAATCGTTCGTGGAACGCGCTGAAACAGATGTGGACCGTCGAGAAGACATGGATGTGCCGCTCCAACGTCGATGTGATCGCGTGAAGACGCGAGATGAACCGGTTCAGGTCACATCGCAGCGGCGAAACGGACGGGTTGTGCACGCCTGAGTAGCCGGCGATCGCCGGCTACGGGTGCGACCCCGTCGTGTGGCTGCTCGACGCTCGAGCAGAACGTGCCGAGAGTGCCGCTGCGCTCAGTCGCGCAGCGTGCGGGGCCGGAGGAAGGCCCAGTTGCCCATGGTCGAAGCGGTCATGCGTCCAGCGTACGTACCGGAGCAACAGAATTTCCGGTGGGTGCCACGTGCTCTTGCGCATCCAAACTCAGATACCTACAGTATCTGACATCGGGAACCGCGAGGTAGACACGTCTACCGGATCGTGAGGGTGTTATGCCGGACCATGAGGTCGTGATCGTCGGTGCGGGGTTCTCCGGGATCGGTGCCGCGATCAGGTTGATCGACGCGGGGATCACCGATTTCATCATCCTGGAGGGTGAGGACGACATCGGCGGTACCTGGCGGGACAACACCTACCCGGGTGTGGCAGTCGACATCCCGCTCATCTACTCCTTCGCGTTCGCACAGAACGCGCACGCCACACGCTTCTTCCCGCCGGGAGGCGAGATCAAGGACTACGCCGACCGGTGCGTCGAGCACTACGGACTCCGGGACTACATCCGCTTCGGGCGCCATGTGCGGCAGGCGGAGTTCGACGAAGCCCGTCACCAGTGGACGGTCGATGTCGAGGGGGAGACGCCGATCACGACGCGTTTCCTCGTCAGCGCGACCGGTATCTTCACCGAACCGCGTCCACCGGGCATCGCCGGTGTGGAGGAGTTCGGTGGGCACACGATCCACACGGCAGCATGGGATCACGAGCACGACCTCACGGGGGACCGCGTCGCGGTGATCGGCACAGGGGCATCGGCCCTGCAAGTCATCCCCGAGATCGCGCGGAAAGTGCGGGAACTGCACGTTTACCAGCGAACGCCCATCTGGGTTCTGCCTAAAGTGGATTTCACCATCCCGGCCTCCGTGCGCAAGCTGTTCGCCAGGGTGCCCGCCACCCAGAAGCTCGTACGCATGGTCACCAACGCGTTGATCGAGACGTTCTTCGTGACCGCTGCGGTGCACTACCAGCGCGTGCCGTTGCTCGTGCGCATCGCCGAGGCCACCGGGAGGCGGCACCTGAGAAGGCAGGTACGCGACCCCGAGCTACGGGACAAGCTGCAGCCGCGCTACGGGTTCGGTTGCAAGCGGCCCTCGATGTCCAACAGCTACCTGCGGACGTTCGAGAAGCCCGGTGTGGAGCTGGTGACCGAACCGATCGAACGTGTCACGCCGACCGGCATCCGCACCGCTGACGGTACGCATCGCGAGATCGACACGCTCGTGCTCGCGACCGGCTTCCGGACCAGCGAGCGGGGTAACATCCCGACCTTCCCGGTCTACGGGCAGGACGGGGTGGAGCTCGGCGAGTTCTGGCAGACCAACCGGCTGCAGGCATATGAGGGGATCTCGGTGCCGAACATGCCGAACTTCTGGTTGATGTTCGGCCCGTACGCATTCTCCGGCGCGTCCTACTTCACGCTCATCGACGCGGCCAGCAGCCACCTCGTGCGCTGCGTCAAGGAAAGCAGACGTCGGGAAGCCACCTTCATGGCCGTGCGGCAAGAGGCGCATGACCGGTACTTCTCCCGCATGCTGCACCGCGTCAGCCGCAGTATCTTCACCAACGGCTGCGCCGGATCAAACAGCTACTACTTCGACGAACGTGGTGACACGCCGCTGTTGCGCCCCAACAGCACCATCGAGTCGTGGCTGCGCTCGCGCACGTTCGACCTCGACGACTACACCTACGCCACGCTCGAACGGGCATCCGTGGACGCGTAGTACATCAGGGCAGCGGTCGTAGTCGGACCGCTCAGAACGGTGGGTCGCCGGGTGGGTCGGTGCCGCTGGGTTCGGGTTGTGTGGCTGGTGGGTGTTGTTGTGTGGTGTAGCGGCGTCCGGTGGGGGTGGTGATGGTGCTGGTGCCGTTGGTGGGGTTGTGGTGGAGGGTCCAGTGGGGGTGGTCTTTCATGCGGTGGTGCCATCGGCATTTGGCGCCGCCGTTGGCCTCGGCGGTGCTGCCGTTCTGGCCGCGTCCCCATCCGTGGAGGTGGTCGTAGTCGCTGTGCTGGGCGGGCCGGTGGCAGCCGGGTGTGGTGCATTCGGCGTCGCGCACGGCCACCAGGTCGCGGATGGCGGTGGTGGGCCGGTAGCGCCGACGGCCGACGTCGAGGACGGCGCCGCTGGCGGGGTCGGTGAGCACCTTGCGCCACACACTCTGCTGGCTACCCATGATCTGGCGGGCGATGGGTGCGGGCAGCGGCCCGTACCCGGAGAGTTCGCACCCGGTGTCGCTGATACCGAGGGCGGTGTCGACGGGCATGTGCAGGAACACCGTCGCCGCCGCCTCCGGGGCGGCCACGTCGGGATCCTGCCCCAGCAGCAGGGTGGCGTGGACATCGGCCCGCAACTGGTCCAGGGTGCGCTCATCACCCCGGTGGCGCTGCTTGCGGGCCATCGCGTCGATCCGCGCGTAGGCCGAGGCCGCCACCTCGGCAGGTAGGTCCGCCGCCAGGGTGGACAGGCCGTCCTCCCCGGGTAGGAGTTCCACCTTGCGCCCCGCCCGTGCCTGGCGGGCACGCTCCGCCTGCCCCTCCGGGTCGGCCTGTTCGACGAGCCTGCGCGCGGCCCGGGCCAGGTTGGCCGGATTCGTGGGACTCACCCGGCCGGCCTCAAGCTTGCCGGCCAGCTGGTCGTCCACCTGGCGGGCCTGCTGGTCGTCGAGCAGGTCGGTCGCCTCGACCACCCGCCCGGCCGCAGCCCCCTCGATCTGCCCGGCCTCCATCGCCGCCAGCACCCGCGGCATCCGCTGCGTGAGCTGACGGGACCGGTGCAGCCGCAACGCCGCCGTATGCCGGGACACCCGCAGTTCGAGCGCGGCCTCATCCGCCACATACCGATCCTGCCCCCGCAACTGGTCCAGTCGGGCCAGGGCGTGCGCCTCGATCGCGTCGGTATGCGCCCGGATCCGCCGTGCCGCGGCCAGCGTCTCGATCACCTGCTCGGCACTCAGCTCGGCGACCTGCTGCCCGGTGAAGGTGCGGCACCGGATCTCGGCCTGCTCCTCCGGTGTGAACGCGACCGCAGGCGCCTGCCCGGCCGGGACGAACATCACCCCGGCCGGACCAACCACCTGCACGAACTCCGACACACCACAATGATATCGCACACACGTTCGACCACCCCGCAACGACACGCCGACCACACACAAGCACCCGAACCCTCCACAACCCGGGCAGCGACGGCAGCACCGTCGTGCTGGGTCCCCGCGCCGAAGCCGGGCCCGGTCCGGGTGCCGCACCGGGTGTGTGATGATCTGGGTTCGTGCCAAGCGAAGCCGAACAGTGGTGGGAGCGGGTCTTCGGTACTGCCCCCGAGCCGCACATCGTCGTGCCACTGGTAACCGTCACCGTCGCGCTCATCCTGGTGTTCTCCGGCGGGCTGTGGCGGTTGTTCCGCCGGATCGTCACGATGGTGCACGAGGCAGGGCACGCGCTGGTCGCCGTGCTGGCCGGTCGCCGCCTGCAAGGGATCCGCCTGCATTCGGACACCTCCGGGGTGACGGTTTCGCGGGGCAGGGCGACCGGTACGGGCATGGTGCTCACGACCCTCGCCGGTTACCCGGCCCCGGCGCTGCTCGGGGTGCTCTTCGGTGCGTTGGTGATCACTGACCTCGTGGTGGTGGTGCTCGGCCTGTCGGCCCTGCTCACGCTCGGGGTGCTGGTGATGGTGCGAAACCTCTACGGCGTGTTCACCGTGCTCGCCGTCGCGGCGGTCCTCGGCGGTGTCGCGTTCTACGCGGGACCGGAGATCCAGGCGTCGTTCGTGTACCTGATCACGTGGTTCCTGCTGCTCGGGTCGGTGCGCCCGATCCTGGAGATGCAGGCCAAGCGGCGCAGGGGAGCGGCGCGTGACTCCGACGCCGACCAGCTGGCGCGGTTGACCGGAGTGCCAGCGGCACTGTGGGTGAGCGTGCTGCTGGTGTTCGCGCTCGGATGCGTAGCGTTGGGGGGTTACCTGATGCTGGAGCCTGCCGTCAGCGCGATCGACGCCGGCTCCTGATAGCGCCCGCCTGGGATCGGGAGCCGGGGCGGAATACGGCACACTGGCATATGGGGGCGCACGAGAGAACGACTATCGGAGGACGGATCACGTGGTCGACGAAGTAGCCAAGGCCGTCGAGGAGTGCGGTGCGGCCGCCAAGCGAGCGGCCCCGTCGCTGGCTGCCGCGAGTGAGGAAGCGATCGATACGGCGCTGACGGTCATGGCCGACCGGCTGGGCAGCGAACGTGACACCGTGCTGGCAGCCAACGCCGACGACGTCGCTAAGGCGCGCGAGGACGGCATGAGCGCCGGGCTGCTCGACAGGCTCACGATCACCGAGGAGCGGCTGTCCGGGATGGCCGAGCAGCTGCGGCTGCTAGCGGGAACGGCTCACCCGCAGCGCACGGTCCCGATCTCCAGCCTGGACGGCGGGCTGCGGCTGGTCGAGCGGCGCAGGCCGGTCGGGGTGATCGGGGCGAACTACGAGGCGCGCCCCAACGTCACCGTGGATATCGCCTCCCAGCTGATCAAGTCCCGTAACGCAGGCGTGCTCCGCACCGGATCGGCCGCGCTCGGTTCGGCGCAGCGCCTGCTCGAGCAGGTGATCGCTCCGGCGCTCGCGGAGGTCGGCATCGACAGGGACGCGATCCAGCTGGTGCCCCGCGCCGAGCGGGAGGCCGCCGGAGCGCTGGTCAGCCTGCCGAACCTGGTGCCGCTGGTGATCCTGCGGGGCAGCGGGGAGACGACCCGTTCGCTCGCGCGGACCGCGGCAGCGAACGACGTGCGGACGCTGGCCCATGCGGACGGGGGCGGTGTGCTGTATGTGCATGCCGAGGCCGACCTGGAGAAGGTGCGCTCCCTGATGTTCACGAGCCTGGACCGGCTCGGCGTGTGCAACCGGCTGAACCTCCTGCTGATCGATACGGCCGTGTACGAGGAGGCGTGGCCGGTGGTGGCGGGTGCGCTCGACGAGATCGGCGTGCGCCCGTCGCTGCCGCCGCACCAGCACCCCCTCGGGTACGAGTGGGCCCTGGATGACGAGCGGGAGGCGACGGTGACCGTGGCCGAGGTCTCCGGGGTCGCCGAGGCGGCTTCCGTCGCCAACGAGGAGACCTCCGGGCTGGCCGCGGGCATCGCCACCGAGGACGAGGCCGCCGCCGAGACGTTCTTCGACGCCTACACCGGTACCGGCGTGTTCTGGAACGCACCCACCAGGCTGCTGGACGGCTTCAAGCTGCTCGGGGTGCCCGAGACCGGCATCAACCTGGACAGGGTTCCCGGACCCCGGGGGCCGGTCACCTACACCGACCTGTGCGTCCGCCAGTACGCGGTGCTGCCCGACAAATCGTGACCTGGTGTTTCATCGTACTGGCCCGGGACCTACCCAGATGGGTGGGTTGAGGGCCAGACGTATGTCTACAGCAGATCCAGATCAATGCTCCAGGTTGGCAATCTTCTTCTTGTACCTTCGTCGGGCATCGTCTCGCGTCTCTTCTGTGGTTCGCTCCGGAAGGTCGGTGATTCGAGAGAAGTCGACGTCCGGGTATCGAGATTCGAGTAGTGCACGCAGACTCTGCCTACCCTCGATGGATGAAGGTAGTCGTTTGTCCTGGTTGCAGAACAAGTGTGTAAGCCGCACATTGTCACGTGTGTCGGTGCCGCCGAGGGCGACGTCTTTGATGTGATCGAGACTCGCCGTACGGGGGTCGGGCGCGTTGTACTGGCGCTCCACCGGCTCTCCGCATAGTGCGCAGGTCCAGTGGTCACGTTCAGCGATCTCGTCAAACGTGCAATCATCCTGAGGTCCGTTAGCCCGGATACGTTCACGCCGACGGCGATCTTGTTTGCGCTTGACCGCACGGGACCGTTCCGAGGTCTTCGGTTCGGGAAACGGGTTCACGTCGCTGGGCGCTGGCTCCGGGAAGAACTGATGCGTTTCGTCCATCGGTCGGTTCCTCCGATGTCAACTACAGGCGGCGCGATGCTGTAGGGGTGACTGTACTACCCAGCGACAGATCTTCGGGGATCCGCTGATCGGGGGCCACACTTCTGTCTGGGGTCAGCTGAGCTGGCTACCGTCGTGACTGGGGTAGCCCAATCGGCGGTTGCGTAACGTCACCCTTGTACGGTTCGGTACGTCATGGCCAGTGTCCGTACGAGCGCGTGGGGTTGTGATGGGCGGTGTGCCACGTCCAACTCCGTGCTTCCTTGATCAGATGGAGCCATGCGGCGCACCCGATGGGCGGAAACGCTGGCGAAATCACAATCATGACCGGTACTACACGTGGGATGATGTACATGGGCACATCGAAGTGTTCAACAAACGAGGAAGACACATCGGTGCACTCGACGCCGTCACCGGTGAACTCATCGGTGACGCTGTGCCAGGGAGGAGGATCGATGTCTGACGGCGGAACGTTCCTCGATGCCTGCCTGTATGGCCTCGCTCGCGTCGATGACGTTGACGAGTGGGTAGACCACTGGCACAACACAGGTGGCGCTCCTTATGGTGAGCCAATTGGCTTGGCGGAGTACCTGGGGCTGGAACCGGATGAGTACGCTCAGTGGGTACAGCACGACGAGACTCTCAGCGACATTGTCGTAGCACGCGCGCTTCAGCACCGTGAGCGGACAACCCGTTACATTGGCGATCCCACCAGTGAGCCCGTGTACTTCAGCGACAATCCGCTTGTCAGTCGCTGATGGCGTCACCTCTCGATGTGAAGCTCATCCTGTGTGACCATGCCGTAACCGACTCATCCAGCAAGGTTCACATGCTAGGGGCTGGTTGGGATGTGACAAGCACTCCAACAAAACCCCATGGTGTCGCTGTGCTGTTGAAGGTCCCGTGGGACCGCGCCAATCAGCAGATTCCACTCACGCTCGACTTGATCGACGCTGATGGTAACCCTGCTAACACTGGAAGTAGCGATCCGATACGGGTTGAGGGCGAGGTCGAAGTCGGCCGCCCACCTGGTATGGCTCCCGGATCCATGATCCCGGCAGCGTTCACGGTCAATGTGGGCCCCTTGAAGCTTGCGCCCGGCCGTTATGACTGGCGCTTAACAATAGGTGATGAACACCATCACGCCGAGTTCCAAGTAGTCGACAAATCGGGACGATCGCCGCGTTAATCCGTATGTCGCTGACGTCATAGGTGCGCGGCTGGCCCGTGGGGGTCGAGATGAGCTGGCTGCGGTCCTGGCTCGAACGTGACTAGCTCTTGCAGTCGTCGCGCAGTGCTGGGTGCTCGATGCCCCATCGTTCGAGGGCTGCGGCGATGAAGTCGCCGCCCATGCGGTTGGCTTCGGCGACGTTGCCGCCCTCGTGACGCCGGTCGGGTAGCTCGTCAGGCTGCTCGACGACCCGGTGTTGCTCGGCGGCCGGGTGCGTCCAGTGGCCGCCACACCCGCGCGGACACGGCCATTCGATGGTCCGCAGCACCCCATCGGGGTAGGGCTGTTGCCATGACATTGTGCCCGTGTCTCCGCACAGGTCGCACGGCTCACCGTCGCTTCGGTACGTCGCCAAGTCCGCCACAGTTGCTACACGCAGTCTTGCCGGAGGGGTCCTTGCCGCGGTCGAGCCCCGAGCCCAGGCACTTGGGGCACGTCTCCATGTTCGTGTTCATCGTTGCACCTTTGGGTGTGGGTGGGAACCCGGACGGTGCATGGTCGGGGGTGGCATGCACCGCCCGGGAGATCAGGGGCGGCGTACGACGCGGGAGGTGCCGTCCGGCTCGGTCTCGACCACCGTGCCGTCCGCCTCGCGGATCGTCTCCCGACCCGCATAGTCGACCAGCACGCTCGCGCGGGGGACGTACTCACCGCGTGTCCGGGTGCACTCGGGGCACCTGGCGGTCTCACAGTCGGGGGTCCAGTGCACGGGATCGGTGTGGCCCATGCAGACGCACTCGACCGGTTCAGCGCTCACAGCCCGCCCCGATCCAGCTCGTACCCGTCGCGGGTGGCCACCACGCGCGGCCGCATGTCGTGCGGATCGCGCTGCCATCCCCGGGGGATCAGCCATCCCTGCAGGCGACCCCATGGTGGCAGTGTCAGCAGTGGCGGCAGGGTTGCGATCAGCGCGAACCATATCCAGAACATGGCGCCCTCCCCGGTAGGATGAGAATAGCCGTTGCGGACGTTGCTTGTGTTGTTCGTATAGTGTCAACATTAGCAACACACGTCCGCAATTCCCCTATCAGGCGATAGTGTGTGACGCCGTGTAATGCCATATGCTGTGTTGCATGCCCAGCAACACCCGTACTCCCAAGGCACGCGCGCTCGGATCTGCCCTGCGCGAGGCCCGCGAGAGCCGCGAGATCAGCCTGCGCGGGCTTGCCGTTCAGCTCGGCAAAGACCCCGGCATGTTGTCGCGGTGGGAGACCGGTGAGCGCATCCCGAAGCCTACTGACGTGGCGCAGATCTTGACGTTGCTCGGTGTCAACGGCGATCAGTACGACGAGATCGTCGAGATGACTAGCGGTACGGACGCGTCGCAATGGCTGGCGGTCAGCCTGCCAGAGCAACGGCAACAACTCGCCGCGCTACTCGACCTCGAGAGCACAGCCACCGCGATTACCGACGTATCGCCGTTGCTGGTTCCGGGCATCCTGCAGGTCAGTAGCTATGTCCGAGCGATTATGACGGCTGGCGGTGTGCCGGCGGACGAGGTCGCTACGCGTGTTGCAGTGCGCATCGGACGCCGGGATGCCATCACCCGTGCGGATCCCGCTCGCGTGCTGGCGCTCATCGGTGAGGCAGCGCTGCGGCAGATCATCGGTAACCGCGCGATCATGGTGGAGCAGCTCAATTACCTGCGCGAGATGGCGGAGCTCCCCAATGTCGATGTGCGCGTCATTCCGTTGGCCAGCGGGTGGCATCCAGGGCTGGAAGGACCATTCACGCTGATCGATACGTCGGAGTCGTCGGTCGTGCAGATCGAGAACCGCAGGTCGGGGCTATTTCTGCACGAGGACGAGGACGTCGACATCTATCGGCAGGGTGTGGATACGGTACTGCAGGTGGCGATGAGCCCCGAGGGCAGCAGGGGGCTCATCACCGAGGTCGCCAATGAGATGGAGACGACATCATGACGATAGCCGACAGCGGCCGCAGGTGGCGCAAGCCGAGTCGGAGCCAGAACACGAGCAACTGCGTCGAGCTCGCCCTCGATCCTGCTCGCGCGCGGGTGCGCGACACCAAAGACCGCGACGGCGGCACCCTCGACGTGCCGTTCAGCGCGTGGTCCGCGTTCACCGAGCAGCTCAGGCAGGCCTGAACCTGACAGCGTCAGAATCAGCTTTCGAGCCTGTTACCTGAACGGCGCCCCTGGGCCGTCGAGGACCGGGGGCGCCGTTCAGTGTGCGGTACCCGGGTGTCAGAAGGAACGGCCAATAATGCCGAGGCGCAGCGCAGGTATCATTGCTTCCGCCACTCGCCGCACCGATTCGTTTCGAACGCAGCGTCCGAGTCTTGGATCGTCACCACGGTCGGGCCACTTGAATTGCCGTTGGTGATCAAGTCGCCGAAATCGCCGGATGTGCCCGACAGGCGCGCCCAGTAGCAATCACGGCCCTCGGCATTGCCGCGATAGGTGCCAGCCTCTATATCCTCCCCGACGACCCATACGCCGTCGCCCGGGACCGTGCCCTCCTCGATCTCCAGCTCGGCCTCCTCGATCTTCTCCGCGCGCTCATCCAGGTCGTGGCTCCGAGATTCCACTTCGGACTCCAGTTCGTCGAGGGAATTCGCGCGCTCGTCGAGCTTGTCCGCACGTTCGTCGAGTTCTGCTAGCCGGTTTTGCACCGCAGGTGCGTCATCGGCGAGAGGCTCGGGCTCTGATCCTGCGGCTCCGATCGCGATGCCGAACAGGAACGCCCCGATGATGCCGACGATCCACGGCCACCGCCGCTGTAATCTCCGTGTGGACGAGTCGGATTGCTGTGCGTCCTGGGGTTGGATCCAGGGATTGGTCATGCTATGTCCTCCTTGGGGTCTATATGTGTCGTCAATGATCTGATAGGTGTTACATACGTTCTGTCCGATACCGCATGCGGACGGTGAAGGTGGTTGTAGAACGAGGCGTAACGCACCGAGACCGGGACTGGACGGCGAGCACGACACTCTGGCGACTCGCAACCCGTCACGCCGAGCCGCAGCGTGCTCTCGCGGTGCGGCGAGTCGAGTGGCTCCGTGGACGTGAGACTGGTGATCAGGGACGCGACGGGAACGGCTACGGCGTCGGTGCTGTGCTACGTCAGAGTGGGCTCGGCGGTCTACACGGTGGGTGGGACGCGAGACGACGCACAGTGTAGGAGGGCGGTCGTGGCATTGCGACGCTGCTGTAGCTGGCTCGACGGGCCCGGTGTCGCTCCAACTTGAGAGCGAATCACGTCCGCTCGCGGAACGTGCGGTGGATCCCGGTGCGCCGCTCGCGGATCGTGAACGGGCCTGGCCGTCACGGCCGCGTGCCGGAGGCCCGTTCGAGCGTGATCAGTTTGAGCCTGCTGTACCCGCGCACCGAGATGGTGCGCCTGGTGCGCAGCTCGTAGGTGGCCTCCCCGGACAGCGCCTCGGCGAGCCCGCTGTCGACGAGTACGCTGCCGGGGCGCGCCACCGAGGTCAGCCGGGCGGCCAGGTTCACGACAGAGCCGTAGACATCGCCGAACCGGTCCAGCACCCGGCCGTAGGCGAGGCCGGTCCGCAGCTCGGGCAGTGCGGAGTCGCGCCTGCCGTACTCGTTGAGCCGGAGCGCGATCTCCGCGCCGTCGGTCGGCTCGTCGACCACGAACAGCACCTCGTCGCCGATCATCTTCACGATGCGGCCCTGCCGTTCCGCGATCACATCGCTCGCGAGTCCCTCGAACCGGTCCAGGACCTCGCTGAGCTCGCTGTCGTCGACGCGCCTGGACAGCCGGGTGTAGCCGACCATGTCGACGAACCCCACCACCTCGCTGCCCGCCCACCGGCCCTCGTCCGGGGCCGCGAGGGCGCGGCCCGCGTAGGCAGCCAGGTGACGCCGCCACACGTGGGTCTGCAACGTCTCCAGCACCGGCACGATCGCCTCGATGGTCTCGGCGATCGCGTTCTCGTCGGAGAACAGCTCGGGACGCTCGTTGAACCAGCTCCAGAACAGGGACACCTGCCACTCGGCGAGCCGCGACAGGTGGTGGCCGAGCGCCCGAGCCACAGAGGACTGCGCCTCCCGGTTGATCACACCCAGCTCGGTGAGCCCCTCGCCGAGCCGGAGTGCCTCGACATCGCCGTCGGTGAACACGACGTCGTCGTCCGCCGTGGTGGCGAACCCCAGCGCGTTCCACAGCCTGCGGGACTGCTCCTGCGGCACGTCGGCGGACGCGGCCACCTCGTGCTGGGTGTACCTGCGCTCCCCGCCGAGCAGCGCACGCTCGACCCGGCGCCGCATCTCCGCCTGCTCGGAACCGGGTTCCGGCTCGTCAGGCACGTCGGGTGGCACCTCGGCTACGCGGCCGTCCGTGCCGGTCAGGTGGTATGCACGATGAGCACATCGACGCTCGACTTGCGCGCCACCTCGGCGGGCACCGATCCGAGGATGCGGCCGGCGAGGGTGTTCAATCCCCGGTTCCCGACCACGAGGAGGTCGGCTGAGTGCTGCTTGAGCACGTCCAGCAGGGACTTGATGGGCTCACCGCGAACCGGAACCATCTCGATATCGCTGGCACCCTGCTGCACGGCGCGGTCACGAGCGGACTGCAGGGTGTCGTCAGCGGGCGCGGAGCCAACGACCTGGTAGGCCTCGTCTCCCAGCACGTCCTGCGCGCGCTCGACATCCTCCTGGCTGGTCGGGTAGTACGCGCAGGCGATGACGAGCTTGGCGCCCGCTTCCTTGGCGACGGCTGCGGCACGATCAACGGCTCCGAAGGAAGTCTTCGAACCGTCGGTTCCGACCACGATGGTCTGGTAGGCGCCCATTGGCAACTCCTGCTAGATCGGTGTTCGTGTCCTCGAGTGGGCTTGACCGCGTACACGACACTAGCGGTCGGAACCCGGCTGTGCAGAGCAACGAGCGAACGCCGCGCCGGTTTCGTGTCGGTCGTTACGAAGACTCGCTTCCCTTGCCGTCAACGTTGTGCGCGTGCGTAGTAGATGACGGGTCGTCCGAGGCAGGCTCGTCGCTGTCCGGCGCGGGTTCGTCCTGGGGCCACAGATCCTCGTAGCCGTGCCCCTCCGGCTCCGCGGACGCCTCGTGCTGGCCGTTCTGGTTGCCGATCAGGCCGGGCGCCTCGCCGAGCAGGGTGTCGGCCTCACTGATCGCCGAGCGGGCGGAACGTATCTGCTCGGCAAGGCGGGAGCGTAGCTCGCGCAGTGCCTCGACCCGTTCGGCCGCCCGGTTGATGCGCTTGTTGGCGAGGTCGGTGGCCTCCGTCAGCCGCCGGTCCGCCTCGGCCGTCGCCTCGTTGAGTATCGCCTCGGCCTCGGTCTTGGCCTCCTGCTTGCGGCGGTTGGCCTCCTCGACGGACTCCTGGTGGCGACGCTGCGCCTCGGCCTTGCTCTCCTCCTGCTCCCGAGCGATCTGCTCGCGGGTCGCCTCGGCCTCGGCCTTGGCCTCGCGGATCCTGCGGTCGGCCTCCTCCTTGCTGGCCGCCTCCTGCTCGGCCAGCTCGTGCATCGCCTCGGCACGGCGGGTGGCCATCGCCACCTCGAAGTCCTCCTCGACCTTCGTCCGGCGCTCCTCCGCCTCGAGGTCGAGCTGGAGCCGCTCCTCCTTTGCCTGGTTGATGATGGAGTCGGCCTCCTCCCGTGCCCGCTCCATCACCTCCCTGTGCTCGGTCTCCAGTTCCTGCCTGCGCGCATCGAGCTCGGCGAGCAGCTCGTCGTACCGCGTGCGCATGGCACTCGCGTCCGCCTCGGCCTTGGCACGGATATGCCCGGCCTCGGCCTCGGCACGTGCCTTGGTCTCGGAGGCCTCGTCCTGGGCGAGCCGCAGCATCCGCTGCAGCCGCTCGGAGAGCCCCTCCATGGTCGTCGGCGGCACGGACAGCCGCTCGACCTGTCCGCGTAGGTCCTCGATCTCGTTGCGGCTGTCCTCGAGCTGCTGCGCGAGATCGCTCGCCTGCGCGATGGCGGCGTCCCGATCGGAGGTCAGCATCTTCAGATCGGCGTCGAGGCGCTCGAGGTGTTCGTCCACCTGTCCGCGGTCGTAGCCGCGCTTCGCGACGTCGAAGCCGGCTCCCAGCGGGACTAGCTCCCGTTCCTCGCCAAGACTCATGGGGACACGTTACCTCGCCGTCCCCGATCGTGGTGCGTTCGGTGCGCGATCCGTGGCAGCCCGTAGGTGCTCGATTCGGTGGCTACTGACCGCGGAACCGGTTGATCGCCTCGGCGTACCTGGCACGCTTGTCGGTATCGCGGACGCCGAGGCCCTCGTCCTCGGCGAGGCACAGCACGCCGACCTTGCCCTGATGGGCGTTGCGGTGCACATCCAGGGCGGCCTGCCCGGTCTCGTCCAGCGGGTAGGTCCTGGACAGCGTGGGGTGGATCAAACCCTTGTCGATCAACCGGTTGGCCTCCCAGGACTCGCGGTAGTTCGCGAAGTGCGACCCGATGATGCGCTTGAGGTTCATCCAGAGGTACCGGTTGTCGTACTGGTGGGTGTAGCCCGACGTCGAGGCGCAGGTGACGATGGTGCCGCCCTTGCGTGCCGCGTAGACACTGGCGCCGAACGTCTCCCTGCCGGGGTGCTCGAACACGATGTCTGGGTCCTCCCCGCCGGTGAGCTCCCGGATCTTCGCGCCGAACCGCTGCCACTCCTTCGGGTCCTGGTTGTGCTCGTCGGACCAGAACCGGTATCCCTCCGCGTTGCGGTCGATGATCAGTTCGGCGCCCATGGAGCGGCAGATCTCGGCCTTGGCCTCGTTGGAGACGACACACACCGGGATGGCGCCACCGTTGATGGCGTACTGGGTGGCGTACGACCCCAGGCCGCCGGAGGCGCCCCAGATCAGCACCACGTCGCCCTGCTTCATGTCGGCGCCGTTACGGGAGACGAGCTGCCGGTAGGCCGTGGAGTTCACCAGACCGGGCGAGGCCGCTTCCTCCCAGGTCAGATGCGCAGGCTTGGGCATCAGCTGGTTCGACTTGACCAGCGAGACCTCGGCGAGCCCGCCGAAGTTCGTCTCGAAGCCCCAGATGCGCTGCTCGGAGTCCAGCATCGTGTCGTTGTGCCCCTCCGGGCCTTCGAGCTCCACGTTCAAGCAGTGCGCGACGACCTCGTCGCCGGGCTTCCAGTTGTGCACCCCTGGCCCGGTACGCACCACAACACCGGACAGGTCGGAGCCCACAACGTGATACGGCAGGTCGTGCCGCGCGGCCAGCGGGGAGAGCTTGCCGTACTTGCGCAGGAACTTGAAGGTGGGGATCGGCTCGAAGATCGACGTCCAGACGGTGTTGTAGTTGATGGCACTGGCCATCACGGCGATCAGCGCCTCACCGGGACCGAGCTCCGGGGTGGGCACCTCGTCGACGTGCAGCGACTTGCGCGGGTCCTTCTCCTGGCTCGGTATGCCGTCGAACAGGTCCACGTCGTCGGCATGCACCGTGACACCACGAAAGGTCTGCGGCACGGGGAGCGAGGCGATCGCGTCCAGGTTGTCCGTGCTGATGGCCTGCGTGATCTCGTTCAGCGCGTGCTCTGCCATGGTGCCTCCGTGCTCGTGCCGTGTCGTGCTGATCCGGCGATTCAACCACAGCGCGGGGACCGCAAGCTACTGATGAGTAGTCGAGGGGCGCTGAACGGGTGAGTCCCGGAGGGTGTGCGGGCCCGGGCTCCGGCTGCGCGTCCAGCAGGGCGGTCGTGGTCGCGTGCGGCCCCCTCGGGTGAATGCCGAACGAAATTCATCATTCGAGACTGTGAAAGATATTCTTCAAAAGTATTCGCGTAATTCTTTGTGCTGATCCGTAACCGGATGGAATCCGGGCCGTTGTGCGAGCTAGAGGCAGACCCCACAAGGGTTCGTACGGATACTCGCTGACCGGACGGGACCGGCCTGCGCGCGAAGGTTCGCCCGTATTCACTGTATGGAGTGCACGATTTGCTATCTCACGGCACACGAGTGACGGTGACCGAACCGCGGCGGTACGCGGCACCCCGGCACGCCCCTCTTGGCGGGCCGGTACGCACACCCGGAGCGGGCCCCATGGGGAGGCCCGGAGGGAGACCAGCGGGAAACCCAGCGGGGAATCCGGCGGGGAACTCGGGAGGAAGCCCAGGAGGGTATCCAGGAGGAAGTCCCGGCGCGGCCGGGAACCGGACGCAGCGCATCGTCAAGAGTGGAATGGACCTGGTGCTGGGTACGGTACTCGCCGTGCTGGCCACCCCGGCGATTCTCGTCCTCGCCGCCGTACTCGGCGCCCGGATGAGGCAGTGGCCGTTCTTCCGGCACTACAGAATTGGTCACAACGGCAGCACGGTAATGTTTCCCAAGCTGCGTACGTTGTCCAAACGAACAGCTCCGTACGCGCTCAAGAATGGTGGCGAGGTGATTCCGGTCGACCGGTTCTGCGCCTTCTTGCGGCGCCGCCATCTCGACGAGCTGCCGCAGCTGTGGCTCGTGCCGCTGTTCAAGCTGAGCCTTGTCGGGCCCCGGCCGAAGATGCCGGACGCCTGGGAACCGACACATCCCGGGTACCGCGATGCGCGGTGCCTGGTGCGGCAGGGTTGCACCGGTCTGTGGCAGATCGGTCACGAACGTGACCACCTCGTGCACGAACGCCCGGCGTACGACTTCTGCTACCTGCAGTACGGGTCGGTGCGGATGGACCTGTGGATCCTCTGGCGCACGCTGCTGATGATGCTCGGTGGCAGCACGATCGCGCTGCAGAGCGTGCCGCGCTGGGCCGTCGGCAGGGGATGGGTCTCCGAGATGCACATCCGTGTCGTCGGCGCGGCACGGTTCCTCGTGCCCCGCCACGACATCGCGAGCGGGGGTGGTCATCGATGACTTCAGTGGCAGAGCGGCCCGGGACGCGGACCGAGACGCGCGTCGACGTGCTCGGCGTCGGCGTCAGCGTGACCTCACTGCCGCACGCGCTGGACACCGTCACCCGGTGGGTCGAACAGCGCGAGCAGCACTACGTGTGCGTCACCGGCGTGCACGGCGTGATGGAGTCGCAGCACGACACGGAGCTGATGCGCATCCACAACGAGTCGGGGCTGACCGTTCCGGACGGTGCACCGCTGTTGTGGGCGGGCCGCTACGCGGGCGCTGCGGGTATGGGACGGGTGCGCGGCCCCGACCTGCTTCCTGCCGTCGCCGGACGGGCAGCGCGCGACGGGTGGCGGGTATATCTCTACGGCGGGGCCGAGCAGACCCCTGAGCTGCTCGCGCGGAACCTGCGGGCGCGGTACCCGGGCATCAGCATCGTGGGAGCCTACTCGCCGCCGTTCCGGCCGCTCACCGCCGAGGAGGAAGCGGAGGTGGTCGCCGGGATCAACGCCTCCGGCGCGGACATCGTCATGGTGGGGTTGTCGACACCCAAGCAGGAACAGTGGATGTCCTGGGCCAGCGGGCGCATCGAGGCGCCCGCGATGTTCGGCTTCGGCGCCGCCTTCGACATCCACGCCGGCGTCGGCAGCGAGGCCCCCGCGTGGGTGCGCCCGACCGGTTTCGAATGGCTGTACCGCATGGGCACGGCCCCGCGCAGGCTCGCTCCCCGCTACCTGAGGAACAACCCCCGATTCGTGGCCTCGGTGCTGCGCAGGCCGCCGCGCCTGCGCGAGATCCGCCCGCGCGATTCGGCGGCACCGCAGGGCCCCGACCGGATCGCCCCGCCCGGACGGGCCAGGCGGGTCGCGCGCGCGGTGTTCGGCACGCTCGAGCGCGCGCGGGTCCATGTCCTGCCGACGCACTACTACTCCCCGGTGCCCGACAGGGCGTGGCTACGCCGCAACCAGCCGCTCTGGCGCAAGGAGATCGAGCCGCGCGCCATCGGCTGGGATACGGACGCGCAGCTGCGCTGGCTGGAGGCGATGTGCTCGGGGTACCTCCACGAGGTACGCGGCTTTCCCTTCCTGCCGAGGCTCGCTGGGCGGGGTATCGCGTTCCGGTACGGCCCGATCGAGGCCCAGGTGTTGCATTGCGTGGTGCGCACGATGGCGCCCGGGCGGATCATCGAGATCGGCAGTGGCGCATCGACGGCCGTGATGTCCGATGCCGTCGGCCGCAACGTCGCCGAGGGGCGGCGCGGGGCCGGGATCCTCGCGATCGACCCCTACATGCCGGAGGAGCTGCGCGGGCTCGACCACGTCGAGGTCGCCGAGACACCTGCCCAGCAGGTCGATACGTCGGTCTTCGCCGAGCTGGGTGACGGGGACCTGCTGTTCATCGACTCCACCCACGTACTCAAGACCGGCTCCGAGGTGCAGCGCATCTACCTGGAGCTGCTTCCCGCGCTACCACCCGGGGTCCTCGTGCACATCCACGACATATATCTGCCGTACTTGTACTCGCCCTGGGTGCTCGGCGACGTGTGGGACTGGCAGGAAACCGCCCTGCTCACCGCGCTGCTGACCGGGAACCAGCACTTCGCGGTCCTGGCCTGCCAGTCGGCCCTGCACCACGCGAGGCCGGACGAGCTGCGGCGGGTGCTTCCCGACTTCCGGCCCCTGCCCACCACCGCCGGCATCGACGAGGAGCGCTCCGGCGGCCACTTCCCGTCAAGCACCTGGTTGCTGACCCGCTGAGGCCACCGCACCGGTCAGCGGAAACACATCCCGACAAGGCGGTACCCCTATGACGCTCGAAGAGTTCGCGCACACGCTGCGGCGCCGCTGGCGGACACTGGCCGCCGTCGTGCTGGTCTGCATGCTCGCCGGACTCGTGACCGGCTACGCGACCGGCTCCACCCACTCCGCATCGGCCAGGCTGGTCGTCACGCCGAGCGAGGAACCCGTGGGGCAGGCCCCGCTCGCGCCGTCCCTGCTCTCCTCGAGCGGCATGCAGACCTACGCGGAGCTGGCAGGCTCGCACCGTGTCGCCGCAGCGGTGATCGGTGAGCTCGGCCTGGACCTCACGGCCCTCGAGCTGGCCGAGCGGCTGGAGACGCGCGTACCGACGGACACCTACGTGATCGACCTCAGCGCGACCGGAAGCGACGACCAGCAAGCGGCGCTCATCGCCAACTCCGCCGCCGGGCACGCTTCCGCGCTGATCGACACGTTGTTCGCCGAGCGGGGCTCCGGCCTGACGGTGATGGTCGCCACCGAAGCCGACCCCGCCGGAGCCGTCACACCGGGCTGGTGGCGCCATGTACCGGTGGGCGCTGTGGTCGGCCTGCTCGCCGGGCTCGGGCTGGCGATCGTTCGCGAGATCCTCGATCAGCGTGTCCGCGATGCCGGAGACCTGCGCGCGTCTTTCGGCGCCGAGGCACTTGGGCGCGTGGCGGTACCGCACGACCACGCCAAGCAGCCGCTGCTCGCGCCCGGACCGTGGGAGGACGGCACCTGGGAGTCGGTACGCCGCCTGCACTCGACCGTGCGCGCGGGCGGCACGGCCCACCGCTCCGTCCTGGTATCCGGTGTGTCCGATGAGGACGGAAGTTCGACGGTCGCCGCGCTGCTGGCGCGGTTGAGCGCCGAGGAAGGCGAGCGGGCGCTGCTGGTCGAAGCCGACCCGGGCGCCCCCCGCCTCGCCGGGCAGCTCAACCGCGACGGCGGGCCGGGGCTGGCGGACTTCCTGGCGGGTACGGCCGGGCTGGACGACATCGTGATCGATATGTCCCCGCAGAAGCGGCACGACAGGACCACACTCGGCGTGGTCACGGTCGGCTCCGGCGCGCGGCCGGGCGCTACTCGGCTGGACGTCGCGCGGTTCACCGAGTTCCTCGCTGAGGTCTCGCCGCACTACGACACCGTGATCATCGACGGCCCCGTGGTGTCGTGGCAGTCCGACTCGGTCGCCCTCTCCGGCCGGACCGACACGACCGTTCTCGTGCTCGAGACGGGGCGGACCAGCCGGGGCGAGCTCGACCAGGCCCTCGCGCAGCTGACCGCGGCGGGCACCGACATCTCCGGTGTGGTGCTCGCCGAGCCGGCGCGACCGTTCGTACGGAAGGCGGGCGCCGGTCGAGCCGGCCCGGGCATTCCCTCGAACAGCGGCAGGAACGCCTGATGCCACTGCCCGGACGTCGCGATCCGGCGGGGCCGCTCGACGCGCCGTGGCGAACGCCCCCCGTGCACGACCGGCTGCAGCGCTACGGTCCGTTCGTCCTCGCGCTCTTCCTGCTGGCCACGTCCCGGTGGGGCAGCTACCTACCCACCGGAACGCCACCGTTCGTCGTGGACATCGTCCTGGCCGTGGTGATCGCCGATCGGGTACTCGGCGTGGCAACTCACCGGAGCAGGCGCGCCCCGATCGACACATGGCTCGCGGTGACCACTCTCGGGTTGCTCGTGCTGACGGCGGCCTGGCTCCCGCTCGGCGAGTGGACCCTCGACGCGCTGCGCGACGCGGCTCCCTACGCCTACGCCGTCGTGATCTTCCTCGTCCTCGCGCCGGCGAGAACGGCGGTGCCGTGGATGGACAGGGCCATGATGGTGATCCTGGCCCTGCACGCCGCGTGGATCGCCGTGTTCGTGCTCGCTCCCGGGGTTGTCCACGCCATCCCCGCCGTCGGTGACGGCGTCGAGCTGTTCCTCGCGCGGCGCGATGTGGACGGGATGATCTGCGGGCTGCTCGCCGGGCTCGCGCTGCACAAGGCGCTGTCCGGAAAGGCCGTTCCGGTGAACCTGGCGCTGGCCGGGGTGGGGCTGGCGCTGTCGCTGGCCCTCGGCTCGCGGGGTGCGCTTCTCGGTGTGCTCATGGCGCTGCTCGCCGTCGCGCTGTTGCGGCGCCGTGCCGACGGCGCGAACCGGCACGGGAGGAGGTGGGCCCTCGCCCTTGTGCTCATCCTGTTGCCCGGGGTGGTCGCGCTTGGTGCGCAGGGGGAGGCCACCCAGCGCATGACCGCCAGCGTGACGGGCCTGTGGCAACCCACAGAGGACGTCGGCGGGGCGCAGGGAACCATGTCGGCGCGGTACCAGTCGTGGCAGCGGTTGGTGGAGTACTTCCAGGAGGATGCGGCCCGCAACGTGTTCGGCGTGGGCTTCGGACCGCACTTCCTCGTCGACTCGAAGGCCGACGTCGAGATGTTCGGCGGTGACATCGAGTCGGTGCGCTCGCCACACAACTACCTGCTGAGCGCGTGGGCGCGTCTCGGGCTGCTCGGCCTCGGCATCGTCGCCGCGCTGACCCTGGTCGGCTGGCGGCTGGCCTACCTCGTGGGGTGGGCATCGCCTGCCAGGGTCAGCGATGTCGACGTGGTCGCGATCATGATCGCCGTCGGCATGCCCTGGGTCGGGATCGTCGGCGTCGTGATGGAGGCACCGTTCGGCGCGGTTCCCTACTACTGGGCGCTCGGGCATCTCAGCGCCGTCGCATGCGCGCGCGGTGCCGCGCCGCCGTTCACGCTGCCCGGAACCCGGCATCGACCGGTGGAGGGCAGGCACGGATGAGGATCCTGCAGATCCACAACGAGTACGCGCAGCCGGGCGGGGAGGACGCGGCTGCCGACGCCCAGGCCTCGCTGCTGACCGCGGCGGGGCACCGGGTGGACAGGGTCCGCACGCGCAACCGCTCCTCGGGGGCCGGCGCGGCTGCCGCGTTCGCGGGTGCGGTGTGGAACCCGGCGAGCTACGCGGGGACTCGGCGTGCCGCCCGGCGCGTCCGGCCGGACGTGGCACACCTGCACAACTGGTGGTTCGGCCTTTCGCCATCCGTTGTGGACGCGCTGCACGCCGAGCGCGTGCCGGTCGTGATGACCCTGCACAACTACCGGTTGCTGTGCGCGAACGGGTTGCTGTTCCGGGATGGCGGTACGTGCACGGACTGCCTCGGCACCCACACCTGGCGCGCCGTGCGGCACGGCTGTTACCGGGACTCCCGCGCGCAGTCGGCCGTGGCCGCCGCGACGCTCTCGGTGGGCAGGGAGCGTGCCACGTGGGACCGCGTGACCCGCTTCGTCGCGCCCTCCCGGTTCGTCAAGGACATCCATGTCCAGGCCGGGTTCGATGCCGGACGCATCACCGTCGCGCCGAACGTCGTCACCGACCCCGGGCCGCGTTCGGCCCGCCCGTCGGACTCGCCGACCGTGCTCTGTGTCAGCAGGCTGTCGCGGGAGAAAGGGGTGGATGCCCTGCTCGAGGCGTGGCGCGCGTCCGCGGACGCGATGGGGGAGCTACGCCTGCTCGTGCTCGGTGACGGGCCCGAGCGCGAGCGGCTGGAGCGCAGCGCCCCGGCCGGCGTACGTATCGCCGGCCGGACCTCGCCCTCCGAGGTGCGCAGGGCCATGTGCTCGGCACGGGCACTGGTCGTGCCGAGCGAGTGCTACGAGACGTTCGGTCTCGTGGCACTCGAGGCGATGGCTGCCGGCCTTCCCGTGCTCAGTGCCGACGTGGCGGGACCGGCCGAGGTGGTCGGCGGGCTCGGTCCGGAGTGGCTGGTGCCGGCCTCCGACACGCGCGCCTGGGCGGCGGCGCTGCCTTCCCTGACCTCCGACGGCACCGTCGATTCCTCGGGGGTTCGGGCCCGCGAGCTGTTCGAACGCGGTTACACGCCCTCGGCGGTGTGCCGCGCGTTGCTCGGCGCCTACGCCGAGGCGATCGAGGAGGTTCGGGCGGGATGACTCGCCGAGAAGAGAAGGGAAGTGAGTACGTTCAAGGGAGCACTCGCGCGTGCCGGGACCCGTACCGGGATCATCGCCCTCGCGGTGGCGATCCTGGCCGGTGGCACGCTCAGCGCGCACGACACGGCGCGGGCACAGGACTGCATCGCACCGACAGGGGATCTCAGCGGCACGCTGGACCACGCGAACATCCAGGACGCGGACGGGCCGACGGTCCAGCTGTGTGCCGGTACCTTCTACATCAACGACACCATCGACATCACCGAGCCTGACACGACGCTGCTCGGTGCGGGCAGCGACGACACCGTCATCCGGGCCACCCCGATGCGCATGTTCGTCGGCAGGGTGTGCGGGATCGAAGGCAAACCGATGATCTCCGTCAACGACCGTCCGGACGGCCACGACTCCTGCACCACCGGCCCCGTCGACGGCGTGGAGATCGCCGACCTCGCGCTGCGAGCCACCGACGCCACCTGGGTCCAGTTCGGGATCCGCTCGTGGAACAACGGCTGGGACTCGGGGACCTGCACCCGTGGCGATCAGCCGACCGTGCACGTGCACGACACGGAGGTCCGCGAGCTGGAGCCGCTGTGGTCGCACGGCATCCGGATGGGCAACGTGTGCGACGTCGTCATCGAACGCAACCACGTCGTCGACATCGATCCCGAGCGCAGCGGTGAGGGGATCGGTATCAGCACGCACGGCGACAGCGACATCGCCAGGTCGGAACACGTCAGGATCTCCGGCAACGTGGTGGACGGCGTCGGCGGCAGGGGTATCGTGTGTGCCACATCGTCCGGTCTGGATCAGTCGGCGGGTACGGCGAGACACATCGCCATCCGGTCCAACACGGTGACCGATGTGGACGAGGACAGCAGCCTCGGTATCGAGCTGTACAACCGGTGTCACGATTCCGTCATCGAGGACAACCGGCTGGACCACGGCATCAGCGTGGTGCATTCGCACAACGTCGGCATCCGCCGCAACAGGGTGGTCGACACCAGAGCGGGAGCCGACGGGTTCATCGGGCTCGAGGTCGGCAACGTGCGCGATGCCGTGCTGGCCGACAACGTCGTCGACTCCGGCGTGCAGTACGGCGGTGCCGTCCTGGCCTGGAACGGCTTCACGACCCGGCGAGTGACCGCCGTACGCAACGACTTCCGCAACGCCAGGGAGACCGGGCTGTGGTTGATGGCCGACAACGACGGGCTCAGCGGCATCGAGTACGTCTACGCACGCGGGGGTACGTGCCCGGCGAGCGGGGGCGGCACCAAGCCGTGCGGGGTCACGGGAACGGACGGCACCGGTGAGCGAGGCGACGGTCACGGGGTACTGCTGTGGCACGACACCCGCTTCGTCACCCTGGACGACCTGGCTATCACCGACAACGCCGGAGCAGGGGTCAGCGGTGCGGGCGTGCAGGCCGACTACCTCGCGGTGCTCGGCAACACGTTCTCCGGCAACAGCGAGCCCGCCAACTGGTCACTCGGCGCGTGGCCGAGCAACATGCGCTGGGCAGGTAACGACTGTGCCGGCGACTGCGACGGGCTGACCTCCGGCGAGTGGGCGACCGACGGGTGGGACCCGCCGGACGCCGCCATCGCGATGCCCTCCACGGCCACCGTCGGCGAGCCGGTCACGTTCACGAGCCGGTCCACCGACTCCGAGGGGATATCCGACGAGCAGTGGGACCTCGGTACCGGCGTGCCGCGCAGCGCGGACGGCACGGTGCGCTACACCGAGCCGGGTACCTACCGTGTGTCGTTGACCGTGTGGAACACCAAGGGCCAGGCCGACTCCGCCGAGCACGTCATCACGGTGGAGCCGTAGGCGAAACGGCCGGCCTCCCGCACAAGGGAGGCCGGCCGGCACGCCGACGCCGGGTTCAGCGTCGCAATCCGGCGACGAGCTCATCGGCAGCCGCGTACGGGTCGAGCTCACCGTCGGCCACCCGCTTGCCGAGCAGCCGCACGGCCTCGCCGCCGTGCAGACCGGCGAACTCGGCCTGCACCTGGCGTAGCGCGATCGCCTCCACCTCCGCGCGAGCACGCTCGTTCCTGCGACCTGCCAGCTCGCCGGTGTCGAGCAGCCAGCTGTGGTGCCGCGCGAGGGCATCCAGTACGTCGTCGCCACCCTCGCCCCGGGAGGCGACGGTGCGCACGATCGGTTGCCGCCACGACGGTCCGGTGATCTCCCGCCTGCTCGCCGAGAGCATGTCCGTGAGCTCGCGGATCGTGGCGTCCGCACCGTCCCTGTCGGCCTTGTTGACGACGAAGATGTCCGCGATCTCCAGCACCCCGGCCTTGGCCGCCTGTACACCGTCACCCATACCGGGGGCCAGCAGCACGACCGTGCTGTCCGCCAGCTGCACGACATCGACCTCGGACTGGCCCACGCCGACGGTCTCGATCAGCACCACATCGAAGCCGACCGCGTCCAGCACGCGGGCGGACTGCGGGGTGGCCCAGGCGAGCCCGCCGAGGTGGCCGCGCGTGGCCATCGAGCGGATGAACACGCCGGGGTCGGTCGCGTGCTCGCCCATCCGGATCCGGTCACCGAGCAACGCTCCTCCGGAGAACGGCGAGGACGGGTCGATCGCCAGCACGGCGACGCGCTTGCCCTGCGCGCGCAGCGCGGAGAGCAGCATCGCCGTGGACGTCGACTTGCCCGCTCCCGGTGGGCCGGTCAACCCGATGATCCGGGCCCGGCCGGTGTAGGGAGTCAACGTGCGCGCGATCTCGCGCAGGTGCGGGCTGGCGTCCTCGACGAGCGACAGCAACCGGGCAACCGCTCGTGGCTGGCCCTCTCGCGCGCGAGCGATCAGGTCGTCGACATCAACCGGTATCGGCACGGCGCGGGGTCAGCTCCGGTCGACCTTGAGCACGAGCGCGTCGCCCTGCCCACCGCCACCGCACAGCGCCGCGGCGCCGAGACCGCCGCCACGCCGGTTCAGCTCGTGGGCGAGGTGCACCACCAGCCGCGCCCCCGAGGCACCGATCGGGTGTCCCAGCGCGATCGCACCCCCGTTGACGTTGACGATGTCCGGGCTGATGCCCAGCTGCCGGGTGGAGACCAGACCGACGGCGGCGAACGCTTCGTTGATCTCGACGAGGTCCAGCTCCGAGGTCGCCACGTCCTCCTTCGCCAGTGCGGCCTTGACCGCGTTGGACGGCTGCTCGTGCAGGCTGGCGTCCGGGCCGGCGACGACGCCGTGTGCGCCGATCTCGGCGAGCCACGGCAGCCCGAGCTCGGTGGCCTTGTCCTTGCTCATCACCACGACCGCCGCCGCCCCGTCGGAGATCTGGGAGGCGGTGCCCGCGGTGATCGTGCCGTCGCTGGCGAATGCGGGCCGCAGCGAGCCGAGCCCCTCCGCGGTGGTGTCGGCCCGGACCCCCTCGTCGGTGTCGAAGACGGTGGGCTCGCCCTTACGCTGCGGGATCGTCACCGGAGCGATCTCCGCGTCGAACGTGCCGTCCGCCGCGGCCTTGGCGGCCTTCTGGTGCGACGCGGCCGCGAACTCGTCCTGCTCCTGCCTGCCCAGCCCGTACCGGCTGTTGTACTTCTCGGTGGAGGCGCCCATCGCGACCTGGTCGAAAGCGCAGTGCAGGCCGTCGTGGGCCATGTGGTCCACAAGCGCCGTGTCGCCGTACTTGAACCCGGAGCGTGACTTCGGCAGCAGGTGCGGTGCCTGCGTCATGGACTCCTGGCCGCCCGCGACGATCACCTCGAACTCGCCTGCCCGGATGAGCTGGTCGGCCAGCGCGATGGAGTCCAGCCCCGACAGGCAGACCTTGTTCACCGTCAGTGCCGGTACGTCCATCGGGATTCCGGCCTCGACGGCTGCCTGGCGCGCGGGTATCTGGCCCGCTCCCGCGGTGAGGACCTGCCCCATGATCGTGTACTGCACCGTCTCGGGAGCGACCCCCGCGCGTTCCAGCGCCGCCCCGATGGCGACACCCCCGAGCTGTGCCCCGGAGAAGTCCTTCAACGAACCCAACAACCGGCCGATCGGTGTGCGGGCACCGGCGACGATGACGGAACGGGACACGGTTGCGCCTCCAAATCACAAGCGATGTCTGGCCTTTCACCGACCATACAGCGGGCACGGGGGACGGCCCAGAGCGTGTGTCCCCGATTCACAGGTGTGACGAAGCCGACCTCGTACGCGCGACGGCACCCGCGCGCCCGTACCCTGACGCGCATGAACGATGCGCTCCAGCCCTACGTCACGGCGATCGACCACGTCGGGATCGCCGTCGCCGACCTCGATGCCGCCATCGCCTCCTACCGGGACAATTTCGGCCTCGAGGCAACGCATATCGAGGTCAACGAGGAGCAGGGGGTCCGTGAGGCCATGCTGCACCCTCGTGGTGACGAGACCGGTACGGCCGTGCAGCTGCTTGCTCCACTGACGCCGGACTCGACCATCGGCAAGTTCCTCGACACCAAGGGGCCGGGCCTGCAGCAGCTCGCCTACCGGGTCGCCGACATCGAGAAGACGTCGGCCGCGCTTCGCGCGAACGGCGTGCGCCTGCTCTACCCCGAGCCGAAGCGGGGCACGGCCGGGAGCCGGGTCAATTTCGTGCACCCCAAGGACGCGGGCGGCGTCCTCGTCGAGCTGGTCGAGCCCGCGCAGGCGTGACACACGTCCCCGGGGTGCCCGAAACCCCGGTCACATCGCCCGGGGTTTGACGAACTCGGTGATGACATCGCCCGGGTTGGCGAGCTCGAAGCGGCCGCCCGGACCCCAGGACCGGAACTGGCGCACCGGGAGCAAGCCGTTGTCGTGCAGCAGCTCGGCGAACAGCTCGCCGGTCATGGCCGACCGCCACCCCTCTGCCGAGCCCCCGTCGCCCGGGTGGTGGATGACGCCGACGGCGCCGGGCCGCATGACCCTGGCCAGCTCGGACACGTACGCACGCTGGTCGAGCGGTGCGATGTGCAGGAACACGTCGAAGGCCCACACGAAGTCGACGGACTCTCGTGGCACGGCAGGTAAGTGCTGCCCGTCGTTGACGGCGAACGAGACGTTGTCGCAGGCCGCGAACCGTTCCCGGCACAGGTCGATGGCCGCGGGGCTGATGTCGGCGAGAACGAGCGAGCGCACCCGTGGCTGGAGCTCCCCGCTCCATCGCCCGGCTCCCGGCCCGATCTCCAGGGCGTCCGCGTCCTGTGGCAGTGCGGGCACCAGTACGTCGTCGACGAGCGACTGGCGCCACTCGGCGGACGGGGTCCACTCCTCGCCCGAACGCGACCAGTCGTAGTCGGTCCACAGCCTCCGGTTGTAGTCCCGGGTGTTCACGCCGGGTAGGTCCTTGGCGCGTTCCCGCGCACGTGCCCGTGCGTCGAAGAACCGGCCCGCCCGTGCGGTCGCCCTGTGCAGCAGGTGGTAGGCCAGCCAGGTCGCGTCGTTGGCACGAAGCCGGTCGCGCGTCTTGCCCAGCACCCCGGCAGGCAGGCTCTCGTGTCCACTCTCCACCGGAGAAGCCACCTCGCCCGGACGCGCCGCCTCGACCGGCCGAGCCTGCGAGCAGGTGGTGGATGCGCTCTCGCGCGCATTCTCCCTGGATCCGGCCATTTCCATCAGCACACTCCCGTGGTCAGTGCGAACGATTAGTGGTTCGCGTTCACAACCTTCTACATTCATGCGTAACGACATAACAGGGGTTGTCGTTACGCCCTTCAGTAGCGCTACCGATCGAGGAGACGGCCACGTCGAAGAACGTGAACGACGTTCCGACAGTTCTGATATTTGAGGAGTTTTCATGCGCGGAAATCGACACTCTGTGCTGGTCACGGGGGCTGGGGGGTTCATCGGTGGACATCTGGTGCAAGCATTGATCAATCGCGGTGACGCCGTCCGTGCGGTAGATGTGAAGCCTGTTCAAGAATGGGAGCAGTGCAGTACGGAAGCCGAGAACACGGTGCGCGACCTGAAATATCTTCAGAATTGTCGAGAAGTGGTGGACGGGGTGGACCAGGTCTACAATCTCGCCGCCGACATGGGGGGTATCGGATTCATCGAGAATCACAAGGCCGAGTGCATGCTCTCCGCGCTGATCAGCATCCACATGCTCGCCGCCGCCAAGGACGCGGGCGTGGAACGCTTCTTCTACTCCTCGTCGGCCTGCGTCTACGCCGCGGACAGGCAGGACCGGCCGGACGCGACCTTCCTGCGGGAGAGCGACGCCTACCCTGCCATGCCGGAGGACGGCTACGGCTGGGAGAAGCTGTTCTCCGAACGGATGGCACGGCACTTCCGGGAGGACTACCAGCTGGGCACGCGCGTCGCGCGGTACCACAACGTCTACGGTCCGTACGGCGCGTGGGACGGCGGCAGGGAGAAGGCGCCTGCGGCGATCTGCCGCAAGGTCGCCACCGCGAAGCTCACCGGCGACCCGCGCCTCGAGATCTGGGGAGACGGCGAGCAGACCCGCAGCTTCATGTACGTCGACGACTGCGTGGACGGGACCATCCGGATCGCGGACGGCGATGTCACCGACCCGCTCAACCTGGGTAGCGCCGAGCTGGTGACCATCAACCAGCTCGTCGACGTCGTGCAGGAGATCGCGGGTGTCGAGCTGCGGCGCAACTACCGGCTCGACGCCCCGCAGGGTGTCCGCGGGCGATGCAGCGACAACACGCTCATCCAGCGGGCGTTCGGCTGGGAGCCCTCCACCACGCTGCGGGACGGGCTCGCCGTGACATACCCCTGGATCGAGCAACAGGTCGCCGCGGCACTCGCCGCGGAGTCATCGGTGACCTACCGGCAGCCGGCGTGACGACGACCGACGACAGGGGCAACGCATGAAGTTCGCGCATTACTACCCCGGTGCCGCAGGGGAGCACTCGGGAGTGGTCGCGGCCATCGCACAGTGGACGCACGCGATGCTCGACGCGGCCGAGCAGGTCGTCGTCCTGCATCACGGTGCGCCGCCCGAGCCCGCCCGGTACGGTGCTGCCGAGCTACGGCAGGTCCGCGACATCGGGCGGGGGCGGCCGACACGGGTTCCCGTCGGTCTCGACAAGGCGCTGCACGACGTCGACGTGCTCGTGCTGCACGAGGCGTGGTTCACCGCGAACCTGGTGGCCGCCCGGGCAGCACGGCGGGCAGGAGTGCCGTACGTCGTGGTCCCGCACGGCGTGTTCGAACCCACGTGGATCGGCTACCTGAGGCAGCCACGGCGGCTGCGCCGTGCGCTCGAGGCGTCCGTGTTGCGTGGCGCCGCCGCGGCGCACGTGTGGTTTCCCGCAGAGGCCGAGCACGTCCGGCGCATCGAGCCCGCCACCCGGTGCGTCATCGCACCGCCGGGATTCGACGTGCCCGCGGAGCGGTGGCGGCCGGGCGGGGACTACCTGGCGTGGTACGGACGCTACGCGGTGCGCAACAAGGGAATCGACATGCTGCTGTACGCGCTGTCCACGCTCCCTGCCGCGTGCAGGCCCCGGCTACGGATGCACGGCGTGGACTACGAAGGAGGTCTCGCGTACACCAAAGGGCTCGTCGACGCGCTCGGTCTCGGCGACTGGGTACGGGTGTCCGGGCCGATCCGGGGTGCGGACAAGCGTGACTTCGTCCTCGGCAGTGCCGGGTTCGTCCACCCGTCGCGCTGGGACTGCATCCCGATCGCGGTCGCCGAGAACCTGGCGCTCGGTGTGCCGTGCCTCGTCTCGGACAGGATCAACCTCGCGCCCGCGCTCTCCGCGGAACGTGCGGCGCTGGTGACGGAGCTGGATACGGACATGCTCGCCGCCGGGCTGATCGAGCTGAGCGAGCGGGGTGCCGAGCTGTCCGGGCGCGGCAGGGAGTTCGTCACCAACCACCTGTCGTGGCGCGACATCGTCCCGCACTACCTGGATCAGATCGAGGACGTGATCGGTGTCGGCGCGCGGTAGCGGTCAGCCCGAGCAGAGCACCGGAGAACGCGGTGGCAGTACGGCGCGCAGGCTGGGCGGTTACCTGCTGTCACTCGGCACGGCCGAGATCATCGGGCGGGGCCTGTCGTTCTTGGCTCTCGTGGTCGTCGCACGGGTCCTCGGGCCGGAAACCTTCGGTCGGGTGGCGTTCGCCCAGGTGATCGTGCTCTACCTGACCGCGCTCGGCGACGGTGGGATCACCCTGTGGTCGCAGCGCGAGATCGTCCGGCGACCGGGCGAGCTGTCCCGCATCGTCGCACAGACCCTGGCCGCCCAGGTCGCGCTCGCGGTCGCCGCGATGGGGACCCTCGCGGTGATCGCGCTGGTCGCTCCGTTGCCCGCAGGCACGTCCGTGCTGATCGTGGCCGCGGCACCCGTGGCCCTCGCGCAGGCGTTGAGCACGGTCTACGCGCTGCAGGCCCTTGAGTGGATGCGGGCGGCGGCGCTGGTGAAGGTGGTGACCCAGGCCGTAGCGGCCTGCGCGGCCGTCGGGGTCGTGTTGCTGACCCGGCAGCCGGTCTGGGTCATCATGACGATGTGGATGGGCCAGCTGGCCGGGGCCGTGCTCGCACTGGCCATCCTGGTGTGGCGTGGCGGGCTCCGCGCTGAACTACCCAGCACGGCAGGGGTACGCGCCACCCTGGCAGCGGGTCTGCCGATCCTTGGCAGCCTGGCGCTCATCCACTACTCGCAGATGATGGACACCGTGGTCCTCGGCCTGCTGCGTAGCAGCTACGAGGTCGGCATCTACGCGGCGGCCGCGCGGTTGATGCTTGTCGCCGCGGTAGCCGCGCTGGTCATCACGAACGCCTCCTACCCGGAGATGGTGCGCAGGCACGCCGACGGGGAGGGGCGGCTCGGCGAGTTCAGTGGCCGTGCGCTTGCGCTGACGCTACGTGCCTCGATCGCGGCCGCGCTGTTGACCACCGTGCTTGCTCCCGGCATCATCCGGCTGCTCTACGACGCGGGGTATGCCGACAGCGGTGCCGTGCTGCGCATCCTGGCGTGGCTGTTTCCCGCGCTGTGTTTCTCGAGCCTCGCCGGTCAGGTGTTGATGGCCGCCGGTCGCCGCGCGCTGCTACTGCGGGGCGTCGCGACCGGATCCGCGTTCGCGACCGTGGCCGTGCCGCTGGGAGCGATGTCGGCAGGCGGGGTCGGTACGGCGGTCGGCCTGGTCGGCGCGATGGTCGTGCAGTGCCTCGCGTTCACCTGGCTGGCCCGCGGTCCGCTCGCCACCGGGTGGCGCGCGCGGCTCGGCCCGGAGCTGGCGTTCGGGGGCCTGCTGTGCCTGCTCGTGCTCGCCGCGCTCGTCGCTTCGGGCGGGCACGTGCTCGCGGCGGCGGGGGCGTTGTCGCTGGGACTCGTGGCCATCGAGGCCGGCAGGGGACTGCCCACGGTCCGTACCGTCTCACCCCGGTTACGGGAGCGTGCCGCCCGTACGCGGTGAGCACGGCGTCGTGCCGGGCCGACCCGCCGGAATACGGCGAACGGGTCGCCCGCCGTGCTCGGCGGGCGACCCGTTCCTGACCGGTCAGATATGCCTGCTGCTTCGCGAGCAGGGTCGTGCTTCCGGGTCGTGGTGGCTGAGGAACGTCGCACCGCGCCAGTAGGACGTTCGACCACGTACCCGGAGAGCGGACAGCCGGTCCGGCCGTCCTGATGCGATGTGCTGGTCAGGCTCGTACCCGCGCCAACGTGTGAGCCTGCCCAGCGGCATGGCACGAGACCTCAGACAAGCCAGCCGAGGACGTTGGCCATGCCGGCGAGAATGCCGGAGACGATGTCGCCGTCGGTGCAGTATCCGGTGCACATGGCGAACGTTTCGATCATTGAGGGGCTCCTTAATGGATTGACTTGTTGATCCTTCTGACGTGCTTTCGAAAGCGGTGAGAAGGTTTTCAGGCCGGACGGGCGGTGTCAACGCGGGAGCCGGTGCCGGTCGGGGCGCGCCGCCGGAGGGTGCGAAATGGACCGAGTCTAAACGTGTAGTACTTTCGTGTTTTCACCGGGCCGGTTGAGTATTCTTCACGCGGCAGGGTCGTGATCGACAGTGCATGGTTACGGCGTGTGATTGCTCCATGGTGAGGACGACTCGATTCCGTGTCGCACGATCGAGCGTCAGCGGTGATACGCCGAGTAATTCGCGAAATGTGACCCGATAGAGTGACAACCCGGAGGGCTGGGCGCCGTGGGGAGTCCGGTCGGTGAACGGGACACCGGGATGCTCAGCGCCGCTTGCGCGCGCCGGGACGGGGGAGCACGAGCGGGGTATGCGTCAGCGGGTCGTCCATCACCTCGCACGGCAGCCCGAAGACCTCGCGCACCAGGTCGGCCGTGACGATCTCGGCAGGCTCGCCCGTGGCCGCTACGGCGCCGTCCCGCATGGCGATGAGATGATCCGCGTAACGGCACGCCAGGTTCAGGTCGTGCAGGACAAGCACCACGGTGCGCCCGTGCTCGCTGTTGAGCTCGGCGAGCAGGTCCAGCACCTCGATCTGGTGTGCGAGATCGAGAAACGTCGTCGGCTCGTCGAGCAGCATGGTCTCGGTCTGCTGAGCCAGCGCGAGCGCGATCCAGGCGCGCTGCCGCTGGCCCCCGGACAGCTCGTCGACGGCAGCATCCGACAGCCCGGTCAGTCCCGTCGCATCCAGGGCCGAGCGCACCGCGGCCTCGTCCGCCCGCGACCACTGCCGGAACCACCGCTGGTGCGGATGCCTCCCGCGACCGACCAGATCGGACACCGTGATGCCGTCCGGTGCGAGGGGCTGCTGGGGTAGCAGGCCGAGCCGGGTGGCGAGCTTGCCGGTCGGCATCCTGGCGATCTCCTCGCCGTCCAGCGTGACCGAACCGTCGCGCGGGCGCAGCAGGCGGCCGAGCCCGCGCAGCAGGGTGGACTTGCCGCACCCGTTCGCCCCGACGATGCACGTGATCCGAGCGGGCGGGAGCTCGAGCGACAGCTCGGAGATGATCGGGCTACCGTCGTAGCCCAGTGTCAGGTCACTGGTGGCGATCCGCCCGCCCGTGGTGTGTGGCTGAGTGCTCATGCCTGTCCGATCCTGTTCATCCTGGTGAGCAAGTACAGCAGGTACGGTGCGCCGAGAACGCCGGTCAGCACGCCGACCGGCAGCTCGGTGCCGCCGAACGCGGTGCGCGCGAGCAGGTCGGCGCCGAGTACCAGGAGCGCGCCGCAGGCCGCGGCCGGCAGCAACGCCACGGCCCGCTCGCGCAGCAGCCTGCGCACGATCTGCGGGGCCACAAGCGCCACGAAGGCCACAGGACCCGCGACCGCGGTCGCGCCAGCAGCGGTCGCCGCGGCGGTGAACAGCAACGCGGCACGTGCGAGCTGCACCCGGCCGCCGAGCGCGGCAGCGGTGTCGTCGCCGAGCTGCAGCAGGCGCAGCTGCCTGGTCAGGGCGAGCGCGATCGGTGCGAGTACCGCCAGGCCGAGCCAGATGATCCCGACGTGGTCCCAGGACCGGTTCGCCAGGCTGCCGGTCAGCCAGATCATGGCGCGCGCGGCCGTGTTCAGGTCCGTGCGCGTGATCAGGTACGAGGTGACCGACGTCAGCATCGCGGTCAGCCCGATACCGACGAGCACCAGCCGGTAGCCCGCGACGCCGCGCCGGTAGGCGAGCAGGTAGAGCAGCAGTGCCGTGCCGACGGCTCCCGCGAGCGCGGCGCCTGTCACCTGCCGCGTGCTGCCGGTCAACGCCACGATCGCGCAGACCGCGGCCGTGGTCGCACCCGCGTTGATCCCGATGATGTCCGGGCTCACCAGCGGGTTGTGTGCCAGGCGCTGCAGGATCATGCCCGAGATCGCCAGGGCTGCGCCGACCCCGGCCGCCGTGAGCGCGCGTGGCAACCGCATATCCACGACGACGTGCGCCAGCATCGGGCTGGACCGGCCGGTGAACACCGAAAGTACGTCCGTGACGGTCATGGTGAAGTCACCGAGAGCCAGCGACGCGACGGTGGCCGCGAACGCCAGCCCGCCCAACACGCAGCCGAGCACCAGCGCGGGCCGGTAGACCCGCACGGCAACGCCCAGCCGGTGTGACCGGAGCACGTGCGTGCCACGCGGCAACGGAGTTCCGCCCGATGTGGACGGACTCGAGTGCGGTTCGCCCGGTAGCGTGCTCATAGCCCGGCCAATCGCTTGCGGCGGACGAGGTAGATGAACACGGGTGCCCCGACCAGGGCCGTCACGATGCCGACCTGCAGCTCCTCGGGCCGTGCCACGACCCGGCCGAGGATGTCGGCCACGAGTAGCAGAGCCGGGGCGAGCACGGCGCTCCACGGCAGGATCCAGCGGTAGTCCGGGCCGGCTATGGCGCGGGCGACGTGCGGCACGGCCAGCCCGACGAAGCCGATCGGTCCGGCAGCGGCGGTCGCGGTTCCGGCGAGCAGTACCACGGCCACCCCGCCGAGCGCTCGCACGCGGCCGAGCCGGACCCCGAGCGAGCGTGCCAGGTCGTCCCCCGTCGCGAGCGCGTTGAGCGAGCGGGTCAGGGCGAACGCCAGGACGAGCCCGGCCGCGATGAACGGCGACGCCTCCGCCAGCATCGCGCCGTCCGCCCCGCCCAGCGAGCCGACCACCCAGAACCGGTACTCGTCCAGCGATGCCCGGTCCCGCAGGATGATCGCGGAGGTGACCGAGCCGAGCAGCGCGGTCACCGCGGCTCCGGCGAGCGCGAGCTTCACCGGTGTCGCGCCGCCACTGCCGGTCGAGCCGACCGCGTACACCGCGACCGCCGCGAGCGCGGCGCCCGCGAAGGCGAACCACACGTACCCGAGTACCGCTGTGACGCCGAGCACGCTGATCGCCAGCACGGTGGCCAGCGAGGCGCCCGCGTTGATGCCGAGGATGCCGGGACCGCCGAGCGGGTTGCGCGTCACGCCCTGCACCAGCACGCCCGCCGCACCGAGCGAGACTCCGACGGCCAGCCCGACCAGCGTGCGGGGCACCCGCAGATGCAGCACGACGAGGTCGGTGTCGGACCCGGTGTAGGCGAAGTAGGCCGCATGCACCTCGTCGACGGTCAGCCGCTCGTGGCCGATCAACAGGGACATCAGCATGGCGGCCGCCAGCACGAGCACCGTCCCGAGCAGGCCCGCGCTGCGCGACCACGTCCCGGACAGCAGTCCCTGGCCCTGCACGGCCGCGGTGAACCAGCTACGGATGCGTGACCACACGGGAGGCGCGGCCGCGATGACCGAGGAGGGAGACTGGGTGGTCATCGCGGACCTACCCGGTACCGCTGCGCCGTGCCGGGAGTGTGCCGGCCCGGCCGGTACGGAGGTGCGCGCGCGATGCGATGGCGATCATCGCGGCACCTCCTCTACTCGAACAGCTCGGGGTGGATGGTCCCGGCGATCTCGGCGATGACGGTGGCGCTGCGCACCCCCGCCGACCGGTTCGCGAACGTGAACTCGTGCACGTTGCCCTCGGCGACGGCGGTGACGTTGGCCAGCGCGGGGTTAGACAGGATGGCCTCGACATCGTCCGCGGAGTCCTCGGGGGTCATCCCCGCGGCACAGCAGACGTCCACGAAGATGTGCTCGGGGTCGCGATCGATCAGCTCCTCGGTGCTGATGTCCACGTTCCGCTTGCTGTCCAGGTCGGCGAAGGCGTTCCTGCCACCGGCGTGCGAGAGGATCTCGGAGGAGAAGTCCGGGCCCGCCGCGATCCGGAAGCCGTCGGCATCCGGGCGGCCGATCATCACCGACGGGCGCCGGAGGTCGTCACCCGCCGCATCGAGCGTCTCGGCGACCTCGCCGATCGTCTTCCGCATGTCCGCGATGACGTCCTCGGCCGCGTCCTCCGTGCCGAACACCGCCCCGAGATCGCGCAGATCCTCGTAGACAGCCTCGATGGTCACCGTGGACGGATCGATCGTCTCGTCGCCCGCACCGTCCTCGCTGGGGCACAGCGGGCTGAAGATCCAGCTCTCGATACCGATCTCGCGGAGGCTCGCGCGGGTGCCGAAGTTCTCGTCGGTGAACGCGCCGTTGAAACCGGAGAGCACGAAGTCCGGCTCGGTGGACAGCACCTCCTCCCTGCTGGGTAGCGTCTCGTAGTACCGCTGGCCCTGCTGGGCCTGCGTGTACTCGTCGAGGACCTCGGCATCGAGGTAGGCGGTCCCGACGAGCCGATCGCTGACTCCCAGCGCGTGTGCCATCTCGATGGCCGGTTGGTACGCGGCGAAGATCCGCTCGGGCGGTTCCGAGACGGGAACCTCGATGTCGCAGTTGAGGATGTGATCCGTGCCCGTCGCTTCCCGGTCTCCGGACGGGTCCGGAACGCCGCAGGCGGACGCGGTGAGCGCGAGCGTGGTGAGTACGGACAACGTGATGCGGGACGCACCGGAACGAGTGGTGCGTCGCGTGTGTCGAGATGTCAAGCAAACCATCCTTCGTGGCTTGAGCCATGTACGACCGCCGTAGCCGGTCTCCTGGCTCCCGGAGGCGGACGGTGTCCAGCCCGTCCCGCCTTCCCGGGCCTGGTCGGCCCAGTGGCGCTCGTGGGACGGGTACTCCGGTCACAGTGGCGAGGACCGCGCCGGACTCGAACCGGCTTCCCGTGCACTACGGCAGTACGCGCTGTCTGCGTGTTGTCGGTGTGTCGTTCTCGTTCTCGCCGCGCGCCGTTCGCGCGCCGAGAACGTCAACCTCTCACCGGTACGTGCCCCCGGGCAAGTGTCCCGGTCGGCCGGTGAGCGCGGTCACGCTTCACACTGGGGTATGAACCGATGCGTCGATGAGCACGCGACAGGTACGAGGAGGGCACGATGTTCGGCAAGGCAGCGGCCGTGTTTCGGCTTGTGGCGGTAGCGGAGGCGCTGTCCTGGGTCGGCCTGCTCGTGGCCATGTTCGCCAAGTACGTCGTCGGGCTGGGCGAGGGCGGCGTACCGGTCGCGGGCATGGTTCACGGGATCATGTTCATCGCCTACATCGTGGTGACCCTCGCCGTCTTCCGTGCTCTCGACTGGAACGCGCGGACGCTGCTTCTGGCCGTGGCCGCGGGGGTCCCACCATTGTTCACCTGGTGGTTCGAGGTCTGGGCGCTGCGCTCGGGCCGGCTGGACAGCCCCGGCTGCGTCGGCAGCGGCGGAGTGGCGTTGTTCACGGTGCGCGGCCCCGCCACCGCGTGACTCTCGTAACAGCCCTTCCGCCGAGGAGATATCCGGCGCGCGCGAGCCGCTGACGCGAGGGCACTCGATTGGTGGATTACTGCTGTGCAGGGTAAACAGATATCCTGGATGCGCAGCGTGGAACCACGGTGGGCCCGAACCGAGTACGGTGCGGGGGCCGGACCGCTCCGGCGGTCGTTACGGGGCCGGGTCCACTTCCCGTGCCAGCGCTCGCTGCTGACAACGACTTTGCCCCTCGACTTCACGCGCGGCCTGCTGGTAGCCAGGCTCGCGAGCTCGCGCACCCGTATCGCCGACCTGTGTGGTGTGTGGACAGTGCTGTGCTTGTGGGTGCTTGTGGGTGCTTGTCGGTGTCAGTCGGGGCGGGACGCGATGCGGGTGCGTTCGCGCGTCAGGTGAACAACACGTCCCCGGTAGTACCGAGGGCCGTGCAGCGCGACGTGTAAGGAGACGGCAGTGGTCGATCGACTCAGTGGCCTGGACATGTCGTTCCTGTGCCTCGATGGTGCCGAGCGACCGATGCACATGGGCGCCGTACTGATCTTCGAGCCGGAGGAGCCCACGAGCGCGGCGCGCGTCGCGCGAACACTCGCGCACCGTGCCGCACGTGTTCCGCAGCTCGCGCGGACGGCACGCGACACGTGGTTGCCGTTCGCGGGGAAGGTCTGGGCTGCCCGGCCGAACCGGGACGTGGCCGGCCATGTGCACACGCACGCGCTGTCCGAGCCGGGCGCGCCCGAACAGCTCGAACGCACGGTCTCGGCGCTGATGGCGCAGCCGCTCGAGCAGGGGCGCCCCCCATGGGAGCTGCACGTGCTCGACGGGCTCTCCGGAGGCCGGTTCGCCGTGGTGATCAAGATGCACCACGCCCTCGCGGACGCCGCCGGTGCGATCTCCGTGGTCGGCTCCCTGCTCGACGGCGCCGAACCGTGCGAGACGCCAGCGGACGCGGGACAGCGGACCCTGATCGACGAGCTGCTGAGCTGGCCGGCAGGCGCTCGCCGGGCAGGCGGGCAGCTGGCCGCCGACCTCGCAGGTGGTGCCCCGCGGCTCCGCGAGCGGGCACAGCGGCTGGCGGGCGTGGCGGCCGCGACGGCCACGGCCGCGCGGCCCCGGTCGCTCGCGTCCCCGGTGACCACACTGTTCGGCGAGTCGCCGAGGCGCGAGTGGACCTGTGTACGGCTGGACGGCGCGGAGCTGAGCCGCGTCCGCAAGTACACAGGAGGCACGCTCCACGACGTGGTGCTGTCGGTCATCGCAGGCGGGGTCGGACGCTGGGTGCGCGAGCACAAGGCAGGCAGCGCGTTCTACGCTGAGGCGAACCCGCGCGCGTTCATCCCGGTCAGCATGCGGCGCAGGAGGAGCGCCGAGGGCCAGGTCGGTAACCAGCTGTCCGGGTACCTGTGCGAGCTGCCCGCCGACGCGACCGACCCGGTCGAGCGGGTGCACCGGGTACAGGAAGCCATGCGGCGCAACAAGGAGCACGGGCCGGACAGCGGCGCCGGGGCGTTCCCGCTGCTGGCCGATGCGGTGCCCGCAGGCGCTCACCGGCTGGCGACGCGGATGCTGGGGCGAGCATCCCCGCTGCTGTTCGACACGATGGTGAGCACCGTGCCGCTGCCGAACACCCCGATGCGGCTGGACGGTGCCGAGCTCGGCACCGTCCAGCCCGTGGCCCCACTGGCGCTCGGCCAGGCCCTGTCGATCGCTGTGGCCGTGCACCGTGGCGATGTGCAGATCGGGCTGCTTGCCGACCCGCGCGTGCTGCCGGGCGTGGACGGGCTCAGGGACGATGTGGCCAAGGCCGGAGCCGAGCTGCGCAACGCCGCGTCCGCCGCCGAGGGCTGACACCACCCGGTCGTCAGGGTGTCGTCAGGATTCGGTGAAGTCGCCCTCGGCCTTGCGTACCCGGGTCAGCAGGTCGATGAGCTGTTCGGTCTGGCGGTGCGTGAGGCCGTGCAGCCCGAAGTCGATCTCGTTGACCGCGGTGGTCGCCTGCTTGCGGCGCAGCCGCCCGTCCTCGGTGATCTCGACGAGCGTGGTGCGGCGGTCCGTGGGGTGTGCGCGGCGTACGACCAGGCCGTCCCGCTCGAGCCGGTCCACGATGTTGGTGACGCTCGTGGGGTGCAGCTGCAGGCGTTCGCCCATCACGCGCATGGGCAGGCTGGACCGCCTGGCGAAGGTCAGCAGCACCAGCGCCTCGTAACGCGCGAACGTCAGACCGTGCGGCTTCAGCGCCGTGTCGACCGCGGACTGGATGATCTGCTGGACACGCATGATGCCGGTAACGGCGGCCATCGTCGTCGACGGGCCGATGTGTTCTTCCCACAGCTCGGCTGCCCTTGCGATGGGATCGAACGGCAACGGGCGGTCCATGCCAGTGAAATTACCAGCGCGCACCAGCTGTGCCGGATACAGGTGCGGCAGCGGTCCGTCCGTGGCACGACGGTCGCGCAGCGGTACGTGTGACGGTACGTGCCACGGGGCGCGGGCGCGCGTGCCGCACGTGTATCACGGGAGGTGTGCGCGGTACGCGGGCGGCGGTGCGCAAGGGCTACCGGGACGGACAGCCGGCACGCGTTCGTGTCAGGATGGGGACCGTGACACAGCCACGTGGAGCATCCAGGCAAGGTAACCAGCAAGCGGTATCGGCCGCGCTCTCCGGCGCCGTCGACCTGTCCGGGCTCAAGGAGCGTGCGGACGCGGCACGCCAGCAGTCCTCCGGCGGAGGCGGCTCGGCGCCGGGCGGGGGTGTGGTCGTCGACGTCACCGAGTCGAACTTCCAGTCCGAGGTGGTCGACAGGTCGAGGAACACGCTGGTCGTGGTCGACCTGTGGGCCGACTGGTGCCAGCCGTGCAAGCAGCTGAGTCCCGTTCTCGAGAAGCTGGCCGGCGAGTTCAACGGGGCGTGGGTTCTCGCGAAGATCGACGTCGACGCCAACCAGCGGATAGCCCAGCTGTTCGGCGCACAGTCGTTGCCGACCGTGATCGCTGTTGCCGGCGGTCAGCCCGTGGACGCCTTCTCGGGGGCCCTGCCCGAGCAGGAGATCCGTACGTGGCTGAACTCGTTGCTGGATGCGCTGCGGGACAAGCTTCCCGGCATCGCCGCGGCCGAGCAGGGCGCGGGCCAGGTCGAGGGTGAGGCGGCCGAGGAGGACCCGCGCTTCACCGAGGCCGAGGACGCGCTGGCGCGGGGCGACTACGCCGCGGCCGAGGCGGCGTACCAGAAGATCATCGACGCCGAGCCGAGCAACGAGCAGGCGAAGGCCGCGCTGAACCAGGTCCGGTTCATCGCGCGCGCGAGCGATATCGACCCCCAGGTGGTCGCCAGGGCGGACGCCGACCCGAACGACATCGACGCGCAGCTGTCCGCCGCGGACTACGCGGTGCTCCAGCAGCAGGTCGAGCAGGCGTTCGCCCGGTTGATCAACACCATCCGGAGCACGAGCGGGGACGATCGTGATCGGGTGCGCACACACCTCGTCGAGCTGTTCGAGCTGTTCGACGCCAACGACGATCGTGTGCTCAAGGCGCGTAGGGACCTGGCGAGCGCGCTGTTCTGAGCCCAGCGGCTTGCCGGCCGGACGGTGTGCGCCCATCCGGCCGGCAGGCAGCTAGGACTGCGTGCTCGCCTCCTCGACCCTGCCGGCCTGCCACTCGTAGGTGAACCCGGCAGAGGCTTGCGCCGCGGCTTCCCGGACGAGCGGGGCCAGCTCGGTCAGCCGCTCGTCGTCGAGGCGGTAGGTCGGACCCGAGATACTGATCGCGGCGACCACGTCGTTGTCGAAGGAGAGTATGGGCGCGGCGATCGAGCTCAGTCCTTCCTCGAACTCCTCCGAGGTGGTGGCGTAGCCGTTGGCCTTGCACCGGTCGATCTCCTCCCGCAGCAGGCCGACGTCGGTGATCGTGCCCGGGGTGAACCGCTCGTGCGGCCCGGCGACGATCTTCTCGAAGTCCCCGTCCGGTAGCGATGCCAGGAAGATCTTCCCGGAGGCCGCCGCGTGCAACGGGATGCGCCTGCCGAGCCAGCTGCGGCTCGCCACCGTCGACGTCGACACGATCTGGTCGATGGTGACCGACTCGAAGTCCTCGCAGACCGACAGGGTGATGGTCTCGTCGGTGTGCTGCGCCAACCACTCGCAGCCCGGTTGCGACTGCCGCCGGATATCCGGCCCCACGGTCACCGCGTGCGCGAGCTGGAGCAGTCCGAAACCGAGCCGGTACTTGCCGCTGTCCACGTGTTGCTCTACCAGGCCGCGCCCTTCCAGGGTGTTCAACAGGCGAAACGCCGTCGACTTGTGGACACCCAGCGCGTTGCCGACATCGGTGACACCGGACCAGCCGTTGGCCGCGAGGAACTCCAGGATGGTCACGGCCCGTTCGACGGACTGGACGCGGCCTGGTGCACGGTCGTCGTTGCTGATATCCACGGATCGCCAGTCTACATCTTGCCTGTCCCGCGCAGGACGTTCCGCGTGCTCAGGCCGCTGCCCTGCGGGCACGGACCCGTTCGAGTACCGCACCGAGCACCTCCTGCACGTCGCCGATCACCGCGTAGTCGGCGCGGGCGACCAGGGGCGCCTCCGGGTCGGTGTTGATGGCGAGGATGGTCTTGGCGCCCATGCACCCGACCCAGTGCTGGGTCGCCCCGCTGATGCCGCACGCGATGTAGAGCTCGGCACCGATCTTGGTGCCGGTCAGGCCGACCTGGTCGCTGTGCGATCGCCACCCGTTGTTCGTGGCCACCCGCGAGCACCCGACCGCGCCGCCGAGCAGCTCGGCGAGCTCCTCGAGGGGGGCGAACCCCTCGGCACTACCGACCCCGCGGCCACCGGACACCACGACACGGGCGGTCGCGAGGCTGACGCCCGAGCCACGGCTGGTGCGGTCGACGATCACACTGTGCGGCATGGTGGCCCGCGGTGCCGGAACGAACTCCAGCACGTCGACCTCGTGGGTGGTAGTGGCCTCCGAGATCTCGACGGATCCCGGTACCAGGCTGGCCAGCTTGACCCGGCCGGACAGCTCGGCGTCCTCGAGCAGGATCCCGCCCCCGCGCTGCCGGGTGAGGTTCCACGGGTCACCCGGCTCGATGGCGACACAGTTGCTGGCGAACGGCTGGTCGGCGCTCGCGGCGGCGTTGGCGAGGAGCTCGTTGCCGCGGTCGGTGCTCGCGGCCAGCACCCCGGTCACGCCGGTGTGCTCGACGAGCTCGGCCAGCGCCGCTCCCCACAGCTCGGGGGAGTACTCCTGAGTCGCGTCGGAGGTCACCAGGTGCAGCGTGGAGACGCCGTACTTGGACAGCCCCGCCGCGAGGTCGCCGTGCGCGCCGAACGCCGCGGCGTGCAGGTCGAGCCCCGTGCCCTCGGCGAGATGCCGGGCGCAGGTCACTGCTTCGAGCGATGCGGCGGAGACCCCTCCCGCGTCCTCCTCGACGATGACGAGCAACATGATCTACACCAATCCCTTCTCGGCAAGCACGTCGACGACCGGGTCGGCGGCCTCCGCTCCGTAGCCGAGTACGACGGTCTCGTGCTCCTTCTCCGGTGGCTGGCGAAGCCGGACGGTGCGCAGGCCTCCCGGTGACGGCTCGGGACGGATGGTGCGTACCGGCGCCTTCTTCGCCCGGAGACGACCCTTGATACTGGGGTAGCGCGGAAGGTTGAGGCCTTCCTTGACCGCGGCCGCCGCGGGGAGCGGCGCGTCGTAGACCTCCACCCCGTCGGCGACGTCGCGCTCGAGCGATACCCGGCCGGTACCGATCTCGATGCCCTTGATGCCGCCGACGATGGGCAGCCCCAGCGCTCGGGACACCCGGACACCCACCTGGTAGTGCCCGGCATCCGCCGTCTCGTTGCCGAACAGCAGCAGGTCGAACGGTTTACCCTCGGACTCGACCATGCGGATCGCCTCGGTGAGAGCCGTGGCTGTGGCCTGCGGGTCGAGCTCGCGAGCCCCGGTCTCGACGAGCACGCCGTGATCGGCACCCATGGACAGCGCGTAGCGCAGCTGCTCGTCCGCCTCGGGTGGTCCCGCGGTGAGCACGGTGGTCGAGCCGCCGTGCTCGGCGACCATGCGGATGGCCTCCTCCACCGCGCACTCCTCGTGCGGACCGATCGTGAAGCCGAGGTGGCGGGTGTCGATGCTGGTGCCGTCGGCACTCAGCAGCACCTTGCCTCCCGGCGCCGGTACGCGCTTGATACATACCAGTACATCCATGAGGTCCCCTCTCACGCCTTCATGCGCTGGTCGTCGGGGTCGAACAGCGGAGTCCGCCCGGCACGGGCGACGGTGACCGGGTAGCGCTCACCCATGTACTCCACCAGCAGCGCGCCACCCTCGACGGCGTGTTCCGGCGGCAGGTAGCTCATCAGCAGGTACGCCCCGAGCGAGGGGGCGGATCCCGCGCTTGTGACGTAGGAACCGCGGCCTGCGTTGTCCACGATGCGGTCGCCGGAGGTGGTCAGCACCGGGGAGTGCGGCTGCGGGTACCTGCGCGTCCCACCGGAGTCGGCGTGGTCGTCGACGGTCAGGGTGCACAGCCGCGCGGCAGGCTCCTGCTCGCGAGCCTTCAGGTAGGCCTCCTTGCCGATGAAGTCGGCCGACTTCACCTTCGGAAGCGCGAGGTCGGCCTCCACCGGGTTGTACTCGCTCTCCAGCTCGGCGCCCATCAGCCGGTAGCCCTTCTCCAGGCGTCCCGTCGTGCCGTAGACCCCGATGCCCGCGGGGACGATGCCGTGCTCGGCGCCCGCGTCGAACAGCGCGTCCCACAGGTGCAGGCCCTGTTCGAACGGTGCGTGCAGCTCCCAGCCGAGATCGCCGACATAGGAGATCTTCAGCGCCAGCACGGGCACACCGTCGACGGTGAGCTCGCGTGCTGTGCCGAACGGGAACGCCTCGGCGGAGATGTCCTCCTCGGTCAGCGCGGACAGCACGTCCCGTGCACGCGGTCCCCACAGGCCGAGGGTGGCCACGGCGGATGTGACGTCGGTGAGGACCACGGAGCCGTCGTCCGGTACGTGATCGCCGAACCACTTGCGGTCCCGTGCGCCGTCGGCGCCACCGGTGATCACGCGGAACTCCTGCTCGCCCCGGCGGACGATCGTCAGGTCGCTGCGGAAACCGCCGCGGTAGTCGAGTACCGGCGTGTACACCACCTTGCCGACCGGTTTGTCCACCTGCGCCATCGCCATGCGCTGCACGTAGTCCAGCGCACCCGGCCCGCGGACGTCGAAGTGCGCGAAGGCGGACAGGTCGATCGCCGCGACGCGGTTCCGCATGGCGAGGTGCTCGGCGTCGATGATCGGCGACCACCACCGCGCGTCCCACTCGTGTGGACGGTCGTCGATGTGCTCGGCGAACTCCGCGAGCAGGTGCCGGTTGGACTCGTACCAGTGTGGCCGTTCCCAGCCACCGACCTCGAAGAAGCGTGCCCCGAGGGCTTCCTCGCGGGGGTGGAAGGGCGACAGGCGCTGGTTGCGGTTGGACTCCCACTGCTCGTTCGGGTGCACGATCCCGTAGATCTTGTTGTACCCCTCCATGGCGCGGGCCCTGACGTGCTTCGCGGTGCGTTGATGGGGGTAGAAGCGGGCGATGTCGGCACCGTGCACGTCGATCTCGGTGGTGCCGTGGGTCATCCACTCCGCGAGGACGCGGCCGACCCCGGGCCCTTCCTTGATCCACACCGCCGCCGCCGACCAGAGGCCGGCGACCTCGGGGGTCTCGCCGAGTACCGGGCTGCCGTCCGGGGTGACCGACAGCAGGCCGTTGATCGCGTGGCGGACCCCGGCCCCCGGCGCGTTGAGGATGCCGGGGAACAGCTCGAGCGCGTCCTCCATCTGCGGGTCGAAGTCGTCGTCGGTGAACGGCAGCTGGGTCGGCGACAGCTGCGCGGCCTCGATCGACGGGATGTCGTCGGTGTCGTGCAGGATCGGCCGGTGCGCGTAGGAGCCGATCTCGAGGTCCGCCCCGCTCTGCCGCTCGTACATCAGCGCGTCCATGTCACGCACCAGCGGGAAGGAGACCTCCGTGTGGGTCTCGGCCAGCTCCGGGATGGGGCCGACGTCGATCATCTGGTGCACGGCCGGGGTCAGCGGGATCCGCGCGCCCGCCATCGCCGCGATCCGCGGGCTCCACACGCCGCTGGCCACGACCACGGTCGGGGTCTCGATGTCGCCACGGTCGGTACGTACCTTCGAGACCCTGCCGCGCTCGGTGTCGATGCCGAGCACCGCGGTGTTGGCCGAGACGGTCAGGGCTCCGAGCGCGATCGCCTGCTCGCGCATGAGCACGCCGCTCTGCAGCGGGTCGACCACGGCGGCCGAGGGTGTCCAGAACCCGAGGCGGATCACGCTCGGGTCGATGTAGGGCACGAGGTCGGCCACGGCCGACGGGCTGAGCAGCTCGGCGTGGATACCCCACGCCTTCGCCGAGGCCATCCGCCTGTTGAGCTCCTCGACCCGGCTCTCGTTGCGTGCCAGCTCGAGACCGCCCGGCGCGGTGAGCGTGCCCAGCTTCTCGTACTGCTGCATGGAGTCGACCGTCAACGCGGTGATCTCCTTGGAGTGGTCCACGGGGAAGACGAAGTTCGAGGCGTGGCCCGTCGACCCGCCCGGGTCCGGCAGCGGCCCCTTGTCGAGGAGCACGATGTCGCGCCAGCCGAACTGGGCGAGGTGGTGTGCCAGCGAGTTCCCCACGATCCCCGCGCCGATGACGACGACATCGGCGCGGTCAGGCAGTGTGTTCATGGCAACTCCAATCGGTGGTCTTGTGGACGGTGGAGGCGACACGGCGTCAAAGCACTGCCCGTATCTCGCCTTCGAACGCGGCGACGTGTTTTCGCAGGATCTGCTCGGCGGCGTGTGCGTTGCCTTCGAGTACCGCGGCCAGTAGCTCGCGGTGCTCCTCGACGGCCCGGTCGAGTCGTTGGACCCTGTCCAGGACGAGGAACCACATCCGCAAGCTGTGCACGTAGTACTCCTCGAGAGTGGCGGCCAGGTAGGCGTTGTGGGCCGCCCGGTGCACGATGCGGTGGGTGCGCAGGTCCAGCCGGATCAGCTCGCGGTGGTCCGTTGCCTCCCGTGCCGCGTCGAGCTCGCCGAGCATGTCGGCGATGGCGTTCCGGTCGGCGGCGGTCGCCCGGTTGGCCGCCAGGTATGCGGCATAGGACTCGAACTCGATGCGGATCTCGCTGATGGCGCTGAGGTCACCGAGATCGACATGGCGGGCGAACATCCCCCGTCGCGGGACCACATGGACGAGCCGGTCGTCGGCGAGCCTGCGCAGGGCCTCCCGCACCGGCGTCCGCCCGAGGCCGAGGTCGGCCTGCAGCGCACGCTCGTCGATGGTCGCCCCCGGGGGGATCTCCAGGGTGATCAATCGGTCCCTGAGCAGGTAGTAGGCCATCTCGCTGAGACTGCCCGCGCTACGCCTGCCGGGCTCGAGCGTGATCAGGTCAGGCAGCTCGTAGCCGCCTGACGACCGGTGCCGAAGTGTGATGTCCATCACTGATACATGGTAGATATATCTTGCGTAATACGCAACGGTTGCTTCATAGGGAACACCCGGATCTTTCAGGACAGGCCGACGATCTGACCCGCCGAGTCGATGTCGATCTGTTCGGCAGCGGGGAAGGAGGACAGGCCGGGCATGGTCCGCATGTCCCCGCAGATCGCGTAGATGAACCCCGCTCCGGCCGAGGCCCGTACCTCCCGGACGGGAAGCCGCCAGCCTGTCGGCGCGCCCTTGCGTGCCGGGTCGGCCGACAGCGACAGGTGGGTCTTGGCGATACACACCGGTAGCGTGCCGAAGCCGCAACTCTCGTAGGTGCTCAGCTGCCGGGCCGCCGTCGGCGAGATATCCACGCCGTCGGCGCCGTACACCTGCCGCGCGATACGTTCGATCTTGTCGGCGAGGGGGAGGTCGTCGCCGTAGAGGAAGCGGAAGTCCGAGCTGGTCGCGCAGGCCTCCTCGACGGCTTCGGCGAGCTCGACAGAGCCCTTGCCCCCTTCGGTGAAGTGCGTGCTCGTGGCGACCGGCACGCCCTCGTCGGCGGCCACGTCCACGATCGCCTGCCGCTCGCTGGCATGGTCGCCGGGAAACGCGTTGATCGCCACCACAGGGGACACGCCGTGCATGCGGATGTTCTCGATCTGCTTGCGCAGGTTCGCTGCCCCTGCGAGCACGTCATCGGGGTTCTCGGCGAGGAGCTCCTCCGGCAGCGGCTTGCCCGCGGCGACGTGATGCCTTCCGGAGTGAGCCTTCAGCGCCCGCACCGTCACGACGATCACCGCGGCGTCCGGGACCATTCCCGAGATGCGGCACTTGATGTTGAAGAAGCGTTCCGCACCCATGTCCGCGCCGAAGCCGGCTTCGGTGATCAGGTAGTCCGAGCCCCGGATGCCGATACGGTCGGCGACGATCGACGAATTACCGTGCGCGATGTTGCCGAACGGTCCGCAGTGGACGAGCACGGGCGACTGCTCGAGCGTCTGCATCAGGTTCGGCTTGAGAGCCTCGCGCAGCAGCACACACATCGCCCCGGCAGCCTTGAGCTGCTCGGCTGTGACGGGCCGGCCGTCGTAGTCGTAGCCGACCACGATGCGACCCAGCCGTTCGCGCAGGTCCTGCAGCGAGGTGGCCAGCGCGAGTATCGCCATCACCTCGCTCGCCGCGGTGATGTCGAAACCCGACTGGCGGGGGATACCGTCGGCCCGGCCGCCGAGCCCGGTCACGATCTGGCGCAGGTCCCTGTCGTTGGAATCCAGCACCCGGCGCCATGTGATCGACTGCGGGTCGATACCCAGTGCGTTGCCCTTGTGCAGGTGGTTGTCCAGCATCGCGGCCAGCAGGTTGTGTGCCGAGGTGACCGCGTGGATGTCCCCTGTCAGGTGGAGGTTGAGCGACTCCATCGGCGCGACCTGGGCGTACCCGCCGCCGGCTGCCCCGCCCTTGATTCCGAACGTCGGCCCGAGGGACGGCTGCCGGACGGCGATCACCGCGCGCTTGTCCAGGTAGTGGAACGCTTGGCCGAGACCGACCGTCGTGGTGGTCTTGCCCTCGCCGAGCGGGGTCGGGGTGATGGCCGTGACCACGACGTACTTGGCGCGCGCGGCGTGGTCGCGCTCGGGAATGGCGTCCAGGGAGATTTTCGCGACGTTGCGGCCGTACGGCTCGACGAGGTGATCGCCGATGCCGAGGTCGGTGGCGACCCGATCCAGTGACCTGAGCACGGTGTGCCGCGAGATCTCGAGGTCGGAGGGCATGGCCAATTGGGGTTCCTCCTCGGAATCAGGAAGCGACCTTGCGCCGCGCGGTCTGCATCCAGCGCACGGTCGCGTCGACGTGGTTGAACGTGTAGATGTGCAGCCCGGCGAGCTCCGCCTTGCCGTCCTGTACGTGCGCGCCGAGCTTGCGGACGAGCGCGTCCGGCCGGTACCCGCGCGGGGTCAGCAGCCGCCTGGATGCCGCCTTGTTCCCGCGGGCGAAACGCAGCGAGTCACCGACGCCGATACGCAGGCTGACGCGGAGCAGCTTCGCCATGTCCACGACGCCGGGAATCCCCGCGTAGATGGGCAGCGTGATGCCGTGCCGCCGCAGGGCAAGGGTGAACCGGCTGATCGTCGCGGCGTCGAAGCACATCTGGGTGACCGTGTACGTCGCGTACCGCTGTTTCGCCTGGAGTGCCGCCCAGAGCCGGTCGTCGTCGATCGCGTGGTGTCCGTCCGGGTAGGACGGTATTCCGATGTGGTCGAACGGGTGGCCGATCGAATCCATCGCCTCGAGCAGCGCCAGGCCGTCGTCGAACTCGCCTGCTGGTTCCCGCGCGTCGCCACCGACCACGAACACGTTGTCGATGCCGGCTGCTTCCAGCCGGTGCAGGAATCCCGCGAGCTCGGCCCTGTCGCGCACCTGCCTGGCAGCGAGGTGCGGAACCGGCCGCACCCCGTGCTCGGCCAATCGCACGGCCAGGTCGATCGTGGCGTCGGCACCCTTGTGCGGAGACGAGGTCACGGTGACCACGGCGCCGCGCGGCAGGCACTCGACCTCGTCGAACACGTTCGACAACGGCATGACCTCGTAGCGGGGCTGTTCCAGCAGCCCCGCTACGGCCCTGCGCCTGCGGGGACGGGAGTCGGTCCGTGCCATGCTCGGCTCCTCGGTCGGTGGATGGTCGTGGTCGGTCGAGTGGGATCGGCCCGCGGGATAGGGGTGCCGGCCCTCAGCCCTTCGGGGTCTGCTTGCGGGGGTCGACGAAGGGCTTCTCCACCACCTCGCCGTTGCGCAACCCGTTCGGCGTCTCGATTCCCACCTTCGTGCCCAGCTCGCTGAACTCGATGGGCACCATGGCCAGGCCGATGTTGCGTTCCAGCCGGGGCGAGTGGCAGGCGCTGCTCACGTTGCCGACGGCGGTGCCGTCCTCGGAAAGCACGGGGAAGCGTTCGATCATCGACCCGTCGTTGTACGTGCCGAGCGGGTCACCGTCGATCTCGACCCCGACCATGATCCGGGAGACGCCTTCCGCGCGGATGCGCCTCAGCGCGTCCTTGCCGATGAAGTCGGCCTTCTGGTCGAGGTCGACCATCCAGTTGTAGTCGTACCCGACCTCCATGGGGTTGGTGTCCAGGGTGATGTCGGAGCCGTAGGAGAGCATGCCCGCTTCGATCCTGCGAATATGGCAGGGACCGATCGGGCGCATCCCGTGCGGCTCGCCCGCCTGCCAGACGGCGTCCCACAGCCGGCCCGCGTCCCTGCTCGCGTTGTAGAGGTAGATCTCGTAGCCGAGCTCGGCGGTGTAGCCGGTGCGGCTGACGACCACGTCCATACCGTGCAGCGTGTAGTGGCGCAGGTAGTAGTACGGCACGTCCAGGATCGACTCGCCGAACAGGTCGACCATGACCTCACGCGACCTCGGGCCCTGCACCTGGATGGGAGCGACGTCGACCTCCTCGATCCGCACGTCCCAGCCGCCCGCGTGCGCCAGTCCCATGGCCCACAGCCGGACGTCGCTGTCGGCCAGCGAGAGCCAGAACCTGTTCTCCTCGAGGCGCAGCAGGACGGGGTCGTTGATGATGCCGCCGTCCGGTGCGGTGATGAAGACGTACTTGCACTGGCCGACCGCACACTTGGACAGGTCGCGCGGGATGAGCATGTTGGTGAAGTCGAACGCGTCCGGCCCGGAGATCTCGACCTGGCGCTCGACCCCGACGTCCCAGATGGTCACGTCGTTGAGCAGGGCCCAGTACTCGCCGACCGGGTCTCCGTAGTGCCGCGGGTGGTAGGTGTGGTTGTACACGCTGTACATCGCCACGCCGTGCGCACGCGACTTCCAGAAATACGGGGACTTTCGCAGCCGCGTGTACAGCATGACCCGGGGGTTCTCGACAACCTGCTTGGCCGGCTCGTCGATGGGTGCCGTGCTGATCCGCGGATCGAGTACCTCGGCCATGGCGCCTCCTTGCGCTCTCGTAACGGCTGCGATAGGGACCGGCATATGTTGCGTCATCCCCAACGGTTGTGCACTACGCAACCAGTGTGCGGCATACGAGGGCCACGCGTCAACGGGAAGAGGTCCCACGACCGAGGATGCGCCTGCGGCCGCTTTCTGGGCTTCGACCTGCGGGTTCGCGTGACCGCCGCGGCGGGATCGGGGAGCTACCCCGCGGTGTCGCGGCAGCCCTGCCGGCCGTCCACGAAACCGGTGCGCAATGCCTCGACCCTGGCGAAGCCGCCCGGCACCGGGATCCCGTCGACGGTGGAGGCGATCAGGCTGTCCTGCCGGAGCATCTCCAGGATCGCCTCGTCGAGGTCGCCGGGGGACAGCCGCAGGATCCGGTCCCGCGCGCGTGGCTCATTGGCGAAGTTCGCCCACGCGCCCACGTAGCAGGCCGCGCGCAGGCCGGCATCGAGCTCGTCCAGTGGGACGTCAGCGGCCTGCTGGACGCCCATCGCGTAACGCGAGGCCAGCGCGGCGAACACGGCGAAGTCGCCGTACCCCTCGACCTCCCTGCCTTCCCACTCGGCCCGCTGGTCGATCGGCTCGGCGAGCGTGGCCAGCTCGTCGATGTCGATGGCGATGGCAGCGTCTACCGTGCCGGAGGCGTCAGTGCCGTCACCGGGGCAGTAGGACAGCGGCGGGGTGCCCGTGCCGTCCGGGCAGGTCCCGCCCGAGTCGGTGAGCACCTCAGGACGCTCCGCGACGACGTCGTCGAAGGCCGCGTCCAGGCTGTCCAGCGCCAGCTCCACGGTGTCCTCGGTGAGCGGCAGGTCGCCTTCGCGGTTGTCCTGCTCGCTGAACGTGTACTGCGTCGTGCGCTCGTCGACCGCCTGCTCGTCGATCTCGACACACGCGCCGGGGTCCTTCTCGAAACCCACCTGGAACGCGTAGGTGCGGTCGAAGGCCGTACCGTGCGCGTCGATGTCGTGCCGCAGGTCGCCGGGGGCGTCCCGCACGAAGTGCAGCGCGCTCAGCGCCTGGTTGATACCTTCCGAAGTGGATACTTCGAAGAACTCGCTCTCGTCCTCGGCCACCCAGCGGAAGTAGTTGCCGGTGAAGCAGTCCGCCTGCAGCTCCTTGACGATCGTGGGGGTTACCGCGGAGATCCCGGCGAGCTCGCCCAGCCTGTGCTGTACGACGTGTCCGTACTCGTGTGCCAGCACGGTGAGCACGCCGATCGGTCCGAACTGGTCGTCCAGCAGCGGGAACAGGGCCCCTCGGTCCCACCCGACGGTGTCCTCCTCCGGGCAGTAGAACGCGTTGACCAGGCCCTGCACGCTCGCGCCGCAGATCAGGAAGTCGTCGGTGCCGGAGTCGTAGGAGACCAGCCGCTCGACCGGCTCGAACGTGGTGCCGAACCGGTCGGGCAGGCTCGCGCTCCAGTACCGCTCGACGTCCTGGCTCGCTGAGGATGCCACCGTGTCGATCGGGCCGTCGGTCACGTTGTCGACGTCGATGGTCGGGCCGGGTGCCGCCTCTTTGAGCCCGCTGTCGAAGTGCGAGACGGGCAGGCCGCCGATGTCGCCCTCGGTGACGGCCCGACCCGGGGCCGGGCCGTCACCGCACGCCGCCATGGCCAGCGTGACCGCGCCGACCATGGCGATCAGCGCGGTGCGTCGCCTCCCGAGACGATGCGGTGTCGTCATGCTCACTGGCAGCCCCCCAGGGGATCGTCGTACGCTGCTAGCCTGCCGGCCGGGAACTCTACCGCGCCGGTGCCGCCACGGGGTCGATTGCGTGCCGCGGGGCGAGCCGTGCGGCCCGTGGCACCCGTCCCGACTACGCTGCATGGTTATGAAGGCTGTCCGACGGTTCACTGTGCGCGCCAGCGTGCCCGAGCCACTCGCGGGACTGAGCAGGCTCGCGACGAACCTGCGATGGACCTGGCACCCGCAGACCCGGGACCTGTTCGCCTCGATGGACGGCGAGCTCGCCCAGCGCGTCGGCGGGGACCCGCTGCGTATCCTCACCGAGCTGTCCCCGGCACGGCTGGAGGAGCTCGCCGCGGACCCCGACTTCCTCGGTCGCGCGCACGCCGCGGTCGACGACCTCGAGAAGTACCTGCGCGAACCGCGCTGGTACCAGCGACGGGCACAGGAGCTGGCCCCGGGCGGCGGCCCGGCGGGCGACTCGCGTGGCGGCTCGAGTTACCGCGCCCCGCGGTGCGTGGCGTACTTCTCGATGGAGTTCGGGGTCACCGAGGCGTTGCCGAACTACTCGGGAGGGCTCGGCGTGCTGGCGGCCGACCACCTCAAGGCGGCTTCCGACCTGGGAGTGCCGTTGATCGGGGTGGGGCTGCTCTACCGGTCGGGGTACTTCAGGCAAACGCTGTCCACCGACGGGTGGCAGGTCGAGCACTACCCGGTGATCGACCCCAACGGGCTGCCGCTGGAGCTGCTGACCGGTCCGGACGGCGAGACCGTACACGTCGGCGTCGCCATGCCCGGGGAGCGGGAGCTGCGCGCGCAGATCTGGGTCGCGCAGGTCGGCAGGGTTCCGTTGCTGCTATTGGACTCCGATGTGGACAGCAATGACAGCGACCTCCGGGAAGTGACCGACCGGCTGTACGGAGGGGATTCCGAGCACCGCATCCGCCAGGAGATCCTTGCCGGTATCGGAGGCGTGCGGGCGGTGCGCCGGTACTGCGAACTGGCAGGCCATCCCGACCCCGAGGTCTTTCACACCAACGAGGGTCACGCGGGGTTCCTCGGCCTCGAGCGCGCCCACGAGCTGATCACCGGTTCCGGCCTGAGCTTCGCCGAGGCGGTCCCAGCGGTCCGCGCGGGGACCGTGTTCACCACGCACACCCCGGTGCCCGCAGGGATCGACCGGTTCCCGCTCGAGCAGATCCAGCGCTACTTCGGGGACGGCAAGCTCGTCCCCGGTATCGATGTGGACCAGATCGTGCGGCTCGGGGAGGAGCGCAACCCCGGCATGTTCAATATGGCGCATATGGGTTTGCGGCTGGCGCAGCGCGCGAACGGGGTATCGGCCCTGCACGGGCGCGTGTCACGGAGCATGTTCACCGGGTTGTGGCCGGGATTCCCTGTCGAGGAGATCCCGATCTCCTCGGTGACCAACGGGGTGCACGGCCCGACCTGGCTGGCCAGGGAGATGAGCGCCCTGCTCGGCGACGACGAGGACGGCAGCCCGCGCAGCCTGGAGGAGGTCAGCGACCGGAACCTCTGGGACCTGCGCTGCAGCTTGCGCAGGCGGCTCGTCGACGAGGTCAGGCGGCGGATCCGCGAGTCGTGGCTGCAGCGCGGCGCCTCCGCGCTCGAGCTGGGCTGGACCGACCAGGTCTTCGACCCGGAGGTGCTCACCGTCGGGTTCGCGCGCAGGGTGCCGACGTACAAGCGCCTGACCCTGATGCTGCGCAACCCCGAGCGGCTCCGCGAACGCCTGCTCGACGACCGTCGCCCGATCCAGGTGGTCGTGGCAGGCAAGTCGCATCCGGCGGACGAGGGTGGCAAGGCACTTATCCAGCAGGTCGCCCGGTTCGCCGACGACCCGGCCGTGCGGCACCGGATCGTGTTCCTTCCCGACTACGACATGTCGCTTGCCAGGTACCTGTACTGGGGATGCGACCTGTGGCTGAACAACCCCACGCGGCCCCTGGAGGCCTGCGGCACCTCGGGCATGAAGTCCGCGCTCAACGGTGGCCTGAACCTCTCCATCAAGGATGGCTGGTGGGACGAGAGCTACGACGGAAGCAACGGCTGGGCGATCCCCACAGCCGACGGCGTCACCGATCCCCTGCGCAGGGATGATCTCGAGGCGGCAGCCCTCTACGATCTGCTCGGCCAGCGCATCGCGCCGCTGTTCTACGAGCGTGACACCGAGGGTGTACCGACCGGATGGATGTCGATGGTGCGGCATACGCTGGCCACGCTGGCCCCGCGCGTGCAGGCGTCCCGCATGGTCACCGAGTACGTCGAGCAGTACTACTTCCCCGCGGCCACCGCGGTGGCCGCCGCGACAGCCGACGAGTTCGCCGGGGCCCGCTCGCTCGCCGCGTACCGGAGCCGGATCCACGCGGCCTGGGACCGGGTCCGCGTGCTGGAGACCGAGATCGGCTCGGACCCGCCCGCCGAGCTGGTCGTGGGCGCGCCGGTACACATCGCGGCACGTGTCGAGCTGGCCGGCCTCGCGCCGGACGAGGTCGACGTGCAGGCCGTGCTCGGCACCGTGGACGACAACGACGACCTGCACGAAGTCGTGACCACCTCGATGAGCCACGCCGGGGACGGCAGGTTCACCGCGACGGTGCCGCTGCCGCACGCGGGCTCGCTCGGGTACGCCGTGCGCGTCTTGCCATACCATGAGCTGCTGGCGAGTCAGGCCGAGCTGGGCAAGGTGGTGGCGTCGTGACCGTGCCCAGCCGGTGCGGTACGGGTGGGGCGGGCACGCCTACGGCAGCCCGACGCTGTTACGAGACGGAAGGCGGGACCGGTTGGTGGATCTCAACGACCTCGTGGTGCATATGGAAGGTGTCGGCGTACGGCGCGGCGACAGCTACCTGCTCTCCGACCTCACCTGGTCGGTGGAGCTGGATGAGCGGTGGGTCGTACTCGGCTCGAACGGCGCCGGAAAGACCACGATGCTGCGCCTGGCCGCCGCGGAGCTGCATCCGACCATGGGCGAGGTCCACGTGCTCGGGGAGAAGCTGGGCAGGACCGACGTTTTCGAGTTGCGGCCCCGGATCGGGTTCACCTCGACGGCGCTGAACGGGCGGGTCCCCGCCGAGGAGACCGTGCGCGATGTGGTGATGAGCGCGGGCTACGCCGTTGTGGGGCGCTGGCGGGAGAGTTACGACCAGCTCGACGTGCGGCGAGCCGGGGAGATGCTCGACGCCCTCGGGGTGGGTCATCTGGCAGGCAGGCAGTTCGGCACGCTGTCCGAGGGTGAGCGCAAGCGCACGCTGATCGCCCGGTCCCTGATGACCGACCCGGAGATGTTGCTGCTCGACGAGCCCGCCGCTGGCCTCGACCTGGGGGCGAGGGAGGACCTCGTCGAGCGGCTGTCCGTCCTTGCCGATGACCCGGACGCACCGGCCATGGTGTTGGTCACCCATCACGTCGAGGAGATCCCCCCGGGGTTCACCCACGTGCTGCTACTGCGGGAGGGCCGTGTGGTCACCGCTGGGCTGATCGACGACATGCTGACCAGCGAGGCGCTGTCCGAGACATTCGGGCAGGACCTGGTCCTCGAACGTTCGAAGGACCGGTTCTTCGCGCGCCGCAGGTAGCCGGGTGCTCGCCGGGCGGCGGCGGCCGGCAGGCGCACGACCGGGACGGGACGTGACCGGTGCATGTGACCGGGGGGTAACCTGCCGGATGCGAGAGGCGGAATCGCTGTCGCCAGGGCGAGTTGAGGAGGTTCACGTGGGAGAGTTCGTACGTCTCGAGGTCGAGGCAGGAGTCGGAACCATCCGCCTCGAGCGGCCCCCGGTCAACGCGCTGAACCAGCAGATCCAACAGGAGCTGGCGGCCGTGGCGCAGCAGGCCGGCGAGCGGGAGGACGTTCGCGCGGTGATCATCTACGGGGGTGAGAAGACCTTCGCGGGCGGCGCCGACATCAAGGAGATGGCGGCCAGGAGCTACGTCGAGATGACCTCGTTCGGGACGGCGCTGCAGGAGACGATGAGCCTGGTGGCGGCGATCCCCAAACCGACCGTGGCAGCGGTTACCGGCTACGCGCTCGGCGGCGGGCTGGAGCTGGCGCTGACCGCCGACCGCAGGATCGCAGGAGACAACGTCAAGGTCGGCCAGCCGGAGATCCAGCTGGGCATCATTCCTGGTGCGGGCGGGACCCAGCGCCTGACCAGGCTCATCGGTCCCAGCAAGGCGAAGGACCTGGTCTTCAGCGGCCGGTTCGTCGCCGCCGACGAGGCCCGCGACCTCGGCATCCTCGATGAGGTGGTGGCACCGGACGACGTGTACTCCGCGGCGCGCACGTGGGCGGAGCAGTTCGTCAACGGGCCCGCGGCCGCGCTGCGGGCCGCGAAGACCGCCATCGACTCCGGGGCCGAGATCGACCTGGCCAGCGCGCTGCGGTTGGAGACGCAGCTGTTCACCGCGCTGTGGGCTACCGAGGACCAGACGATCGGGATGAACTCGTTCCTCGAGCACGGTCCGGGTAAGGCGACGTTCACCGGGGAGTGAGGTAGCCGTGGATCCGACGCCGACCGGGGTGCCACCGTCGGCGCACCCGCACGCCAGCGCGGAGGAGGTCGACGCGGCCTTCGACGATCCGAAGCTCGCCAACGTGCTCTACCACGACTGGGAGGCCGGGACGTACGACCACAAGTGGTCGATCTCCTACGACGAGCGTTGCATCTCCTATGCCGTGGACATCTTCCGCGCCGTGGCAGGGGAGGAAGCCACCCCGTACCCCACGGCGATGGAGCTGGGCAGCGGAACGGGGTTCTTCCTGCTGAACCTCATGCAGGGCGGCGTCGTCAAGCGGGGGTCGGTCACCGACCTGTCGCCCGGCATGGTGGAGACCGCGCTGCGCAACGCGCGGCATCTGGGGCTGGACGTGGACGGCCGGGTGGCCGACGCGGAGCGCATCCCGTACCCGGACGACAGTTTCGATCTGGTGATCGGGCATGCCGTGCTGCATCACGTCCCGGACGTGCAGGAGGCGTTCGGGGAGGTGCTGCGCGTCCTCAAGCCGGGCGGGCGGTTCGTCTTCGCGGGCGAGCCCTCCACCATCGGCGATCGCTACGCGCGCAGGCTCGGGCAGTTGACGTGGTGGCTGACCACCACGGTCACCCGTCTACCCGCGCTGCGGGACTGGCGGAAACCGCAGCAGGAGCTGGACGAGTCCTCCCGTGCCGCGGCACTCGAGGCGGTCGTGGACATCCACACCTTCGACCCCGGGGAGCTGGAGCGCACCGCACTGCGCGCCGGAGCAGCGGATGTGCACGCGGTCACCCAGGAGTTCGCTGCCGCGATCGTGGGCTGGCCGGTCCGCACGGTCGAGGCGGCCGTTCCGGAATCCAAGCTCACGGCGCGCTGGCGATGGTATGCCTACAAGGCGTGGCTGACGCTGTCGTCGGTGGACAGGAACGTGCTCTCCCGGGTGCTGCCACGCAGGGTGTTCTACAACGTGATGATCACGGGAACGAAGCCGCGCGGGCCGGTTCGCCTGTAACAGGGGAACGGCATGCGCGGGTGAGCCGTTACCGGGGGGCGCGCATAGGATCGCCTGGTGGGTTACCAGTTCCGCCTCGACGACGTGACGTTCCTGCGCTCGGCAGCCGGGCGGGACGCGCTGGCGCGCTGCGCCGAGCTGACGCTGAGTGAGCGTAGCTGGCTCGGCGACGTGGAGCGGGCGCGCGCTCGGGTCGGCGTGGAGCACGCGGCGGCCGCACTGGAGACGGTGCTGCTGCGCAGGAAGGCTCACGGCAAGCTGGCCGAGCCCGGCCAGTGGCTGCTGACCGGCGACGCGCTGCAGCAGGCCAGTGCCTACCCCGTGGCCAGGCACCGTGCGCGGCGGCTCGCCGGCCGTGATGTGCACGACGTGACGTGCTCGGTCGGAGCGGACCTCGTGGCACTCGCCGCGGTCGCCGACCGGTGCGTGGGATCCGATGTGGATCCTGTCCGGCTTGCCATGGCCGAGCACAACTGCGCCCGGACCGGCGTGCGCGCCTTGCTGGCGCGGGCCGACGCGCTGCGGCCGGTGAGCCGTTCCGCGGTGGTGGTCGCCGATCCGGGTCGCAGGGACAGCCGGGGACATCGGACCTGGCGGCCCGCGGATTTCGTGCCCGCGCTGGACGCGCTCGCGGAGACGTATGCCGGCCGGGACCTGGTGGTCAAGTGTGCCCCCGGTATCGCGAGGGACGCCGTGCCGTGGGCCGACGAGATGGAGATCGTCTCGCTGGACGGGCAGGTCCGGGAGTCCTGCCTGTGGTCGGGAGAGCTGGCCACGGCCGGTCGCAGGGCCTCTGTGCTGCGCGGTGACGGGAGCGTCACGACGGTGACCGACGCGGAGAGCTCGGAGGCACAGGTGCGGGAGCCGGGGGAGTGGATCATCGATCCGGACGGGGCGATCGTGCGGGCGGGCCTGGTGCGGCAGTACGCGGCGCGGCACGGACTGGGCCAGCTCGATCACCGGATCGCTTACCTGACAGGGGACGCGCCGCCGCCGGGCGTGCGGGCGTTCCGGGTGCTCGAACACGGCAAGTACAGCGAGAAGGCCCTGCGGGCCGCCCTGCGCAGCCGGCAGGTCGGGCGGGTGGAGATCCTGGTGCGCGGGCTCGATGTGGACCCGAGCAGGCTGCGCCCCCGGTTACGCCTGCGCGGTCCGCACGAGGCCAGCGTCGTGCTCACCCGTATCGGCTCCACCCCAACCGCCTTCGTGTGCCGTGCTGAGTGACTGCTGATTGACGCTTTCCGTCCACGAGACGGACGGAAAGCGTCAATCAGCCTTCCTAATGGTCGGTTCGCAGGTCGCGTTGGCGGAAGGCGGATAGGCCCAGCAGCGTCAGGCCCGCCGCGATCGCGGTCAGCAGGAGCAGGGGCAGCACGGCGAGCTCCTCCGCCGGCAGGTCGGGTACGTGCCCGAACGGGGAGAGGTTGTTCATCCACTCCGGGAACTGCAGCATCTGCCCCAGGTAGCTGACCACGAAGCCGTACACCGGCACGACCCAGGTCAGGGTCGCCAGCCGCGGGGCGAGCCCGAACAGCGCTACCGCCAGACCTCCGGTCAGCCACAGCGCCGGAGCGTAGGCCAGAGCCGCCCCCATCGCGTCGGTGAGCACGGTGGAGTCGCGCAGCGACAGTGCCCCGGCGAGACCGAGACCGAGACCGGCCGCGGCGAGGACCACCACGCCGCCGAGCATGCCGACCACGACGTGACTTGCCAGCCACCTCGCCCGGGAGACGGCTGTGGCCAGGACGGGTTCGGCCCGGCCGTCGCTCTCCTCGGCACGGGGGCGCAGCGCGGCCAGCACGACGTAGACGGACGCGAGGATGGCGAGCACCACCATGACCATGGAGACGAACGACTCGACGATGCTCGCGCCGCCCATCTCGGCAAGCGCCTCCTCGAGCATCTCGACGCCTGCGAGCATGTCCTCGACCTCGCTGAGGATGGATCCGTACATCGTCCCCAGCAGGGCCAGCGCCGCCGCGAACCCGATCAACAGGCCCCTGTGCAGCCGTACGGCGAGCCCGATGGGGCGCCCGAGAGCCACCGATGCGTCCCCGCGGCCCTGGCGCGGCCTGCGCAGCCCCGCACCGACGTCGCGCCGGGTGCTGAGCAGCACCCCTGCCGCGACCAGCGCGACGGCCGCCGCCGCGGCGACCAGCAGGGGCCACCACCGGTCGTCGACGTAGACCCGGGTCGCCTGCGCCCAGCCGATCGGGGAGAGCCAGGACAGCCTGCCCTCCCCGATGTCGCCCGCGGCACGCAGCGCGTAGGCGACCGCGATGGCCGCCAGCCCCATGCCGGACGCGCCCCGCGAGTGTTCGGTGATCTGGACGGTCACGGCAGCGATGCCTGCGAAGACGATGCCGACGGCTGCGTGCGCCAGCCCGTACAGCAGCGACCCGGTCGCCGTGACACCGGTACCACCGGTGCCGGCGAGCGCGCCTGCCAGCACGACGGCCAGCACGAGGTTGGTGGCGACGACCGCGGCCAGCGCCGCCGCCATGTGCGCGTGGCGACCCACGACGGTCGCGCGCACCAGCTCGGCGCGCCCGCTCTCCTCCTCGGCCCTGGTGTGCCGCACCAGCATCAGCACGCTCATCAGGGCGGCGAGCAGCGTGGTGAACCCGAGCAGCTGGTGCCCCATCATCGCACCGGCCGTGTAGTCCCTGAGGTACTCGGCCGGTCCCGTCATGGCCAGGCCCGCGGGCGTGTTCATCGTCTCGGCGACGGCCTGGCGGTCGGCCTCGGTGGGGTAGAGATCGTCGAAGCTGACGAGGTTGACGACGCTGCCCAGCGTGAGGCCCGCGATCCAGGCGGGGATGCGGATGCGGTCGCGGCGTAGTGCGAAGCGGGCGAGTACGCCGACTCCGGCCAGGGGCCGCCGGTCGCTGCCGCCGCGCTCGGCGGTGGGTGCCCGCGCCGTGATCGTGGCCATCACGACCCCCCGTTCCCTGTCGTCGCGAGGTCTTCGCCGTAGTGCCGCATGAACAGCTGCTCGAGCGTGGGGGGCTGGCTGACCAGCGACCGGATGCCGAGCCCGTGCAGATGGCCGATCACCGTGTCCAGGTGCTCGCCGTCCACGTCGAACTGCACCTTGCCGTTCGTCACGACCAGGTCGTGCACCCCGGGCAGCGCGTCGACCCCGGATGCGGGCCGGGCGGTCTCGGCCGTGACGGTCGTCCGGGTCAGATGGCGCAGCTCGTCCAGCGTGCCGGACTCGACGATGCGGCCCTGCCTGATGATCGAGATGCGCTCGCACAGTGCTTCGACCTGCGCGAGCGTGTGGCTGGACAGCAGGACTGTCGTGCCGGCTGCCTTCGCCTCGCGGATGTGCTCGGCGAACACCGACTCCATCAGCGGGTCGAGTCCCGCGGTGGGCTCGTCGAGGACCAGCAGCTCCACATCGGACGCCAGGGCCGCGATGATCGCGACCTTCTGCCTGTTTCCCTTGGAGTAGGTGCGGCCCTTCTTGCCGGGGTCGAGGTCGAAACGCTCGCAGAGCTCGTCGCGCCTGCGCCGGTCGAAGCCGCCCCGCAGGCGTGCGAACAGGTCGATCGCCTCACCCCCGGTGAGGTTCGGCCACAGGCTCACATCGCCGGGCACGTAGGCGAGCCTGCGGTGCAGTGCGACCGCGTCGCGCCAGGGATCGCCGCCGAGCACGGACACCCGGCCCGCGTCCGCCTTGAGCAGTCCGAGCAGGACCCGGATCGTCGTCGACTTCCCGGCGCCGTTGGGCCCGAGGAAGCCGTGCACCTCTCCGGTGCGCACGGTCATGGTGAGCTTGTCGAGCGCCCTGGTCTGGCCGAAGGTCTTGTCGAGTTCGCGTACCGATACGGCGGGTGGGGTCTCGGTGTTCGTCGGTTCAGGCATGGCACGTTCCTCGTCGGTCGGTGTGCTCGGGTGGGCGGTCGCGGGTGCCGGCGCGATGCGCGCCGGGCGTGGACCGGTGTGTGGTCGAGTGCGGGGTCCGGGTGGCTCCGGGTGGCTCCGGGTGGCTCCGGGTGGCGCTGTCGCACGGGCCGCGAGCGGGCTGTCCCAGCAGCCGTGCCCGGCAGCGGCGGGGGTGGGCTAGCCGGCGGTTGGAGGGTCTGTATGGGCCGTGCGCGCGCCCGTGGCTGTCGACAGGCGAGCACGCCGGGACAGCGGCGTGCGATGCCGGGGTGTCGGTGGCAACGTCATATGCCCGACGGTACAGATATTTCACATATTTGTGAACAGCTACTATGAAGTGAATAGCGTGGCCCGTGCCCGCTTCCCGGTCAGCCCCCGCACAGGCCGGTGAGGAGGAACTCCCGCAGCTCGTCCAGGTCGGCGTCCAGGGCGATGTCCACCGGCCGGGACCGCGCCGTATCCGCCGGATGCGGCCGGTCACGGCGGCGGTCGATGATGGTGGCTCCCCGGGACGGCCCGAACGAGCAGTCCACGTCGAGGGGGTAGCTGACACCCTCGAGGATGCCGGGGCGCAGGGCTTCGGCGACGGCGACGGCGTCGTGCAGCACGATGCCGTCCCAGCCGAGCGCGGCGCGGTAGTGCTCCAGGTAGTCGGGTACGAGCGCGCACAGCGCCGCTCCTCGTGGGCCGGACCCGCGGAGCGTGTCGAGCCAGCCGGTGCCGACAGCGCAGCGGAAGGTGAGATCGAGGGGAACCAGCACGCACGGCACGGACTCGCCGACCAGCACCCTGCGGGCCGCTTCCGGGTCGCTCCAGATGTTGAACTCGGCCGCGGCCGTGCTGTTGCCCCCGTGCACAGCGCCGCCCATCACGACGAGGCGTTCGATCTTCCTGGCGAGCCCGGGGTAGGACGCCAGTAGCAGCGCGATGTTGGTCAGCGGGCCGATGGGCACGATCGTCACGGGCTCGTCGGCCTCGTCGAGCAGGCGGGCCATCAGGTCGACAGCGCCCGCGGAGTGCGCCACCCGGTTGCCGCCGGGCAGCGCGGCCGAACGTCCGGACAGCCCGTCCGAACCGTGCGCGTGGTGCGCCCTGTGCGGCTGCGGGTGCACAAGCGGGCGGTCCGCGCCAGCGGCGACGGGAACGTCCTCGCGCCCGCACAGCGCGAGGACGCGGTGCGCGTTGGCCGTGGTCGCCTCGAGTGCCACGTTGCCGAACACGGTGGTCACCGCGAGCAGCTCCGCGCCGGGGTCGAGCGCGGCCAGCGAGATGGCGAAGGCGTCGTCGACGCCGGGATCGGTGTCGATGATGAGTCGGGTCACGCCTGCAGAGTCTGTCGGCAACCGCGCCGCTTCCGCGAGCGGGGTCGCGTTCCGGTCGCCCTCGCCGGGGACCGGTGCCGGTTCGCCGCTCGCGTAGGCTGCACGGATATGACGGCGATGTGGAGCTCGCCCGCCATCGACCGGTTCCGCGCGTGGCGGCGTACACGGAAGGACCCGCGCCAGGCGAGGTTCCTGACCCGGCAGTCGGTGCGGTGGGTGCTGCGCAACCGCGCGTACACGCCCTGGTACCTGGTCCGCTACGTCCGGCTGCTGCGCTTCCGCCTCGCCAACCCGCACGTGATCCTGCGCGGCATGGTCTTCCTCGGCAAGGACGTGGAGATCCACGCACGGGCCGGTTACGGGCAGCTGGAGATCGGCCGCTGGGTACACATCGGCGACGGCAACGCCGTGCGGTGCCACGAGGGCTCCCTGCGGATCGGCGACAAGGTCGTCTTCGGCAGGCAGAACGTGGTCAACTGCTACCTCGACATCGAGATCGGTGAGGCCGCACTCATCGCGGACTGGGTATACATCTGCGACTTCGATCATGTGATCAGCGATATCCATGTACCGATCAAGGACCAGGGAATCGTCAAGGCCCCTGTCCGGATCGGACCGGAGACGTGGGTCGGCACCAAGGTCTCGGTGCTACGCGAGACCCGGGTCGGCAGGGGGTGCGTGCTCGGCGCGCACGCGGTCGTACGGGGGGACGTCGATGACTACGGCATCGCCGTGGGCTCGCCTGCTCGCGTGGTGCGCAACCGGGTCGACGACTACGAGGCGGACCGCGCTCGCCGGGAAGCGGTCGCCGACATGGCACGCAAGGCCAACCAGGCCCTCGTGCAGAGCCTGGGCGAGCGGGACCGCTGACCGGGGAACCGGCCGCGACGGGCTCGTCAGAACCAGGTCCCGCGGCGTAGGTCGTCCTCGGTACTGACCAGGATCTGTTCCGAGCGGTCGATGAAACGTTCCAGGTCGTGCGGCAGGAGTCGCCTGCGGCCGACGTAGTACAGCACGGTGCCTGCGGGAACCTCCTCGTACCAGGACGGGCTGACCTGCAGGTCGGTGCCGCGGCGAATGGCGAGCACCGTCGCGGCGTTCCACCGGCCGAGCGCCTGCTGGTACTCGCCGAACGTCCGGCCCGGCAGGCTGTCGGGCACGGTCACCGAGTAGGTGTTGCGGTCGCTGTGCCGCATCAGCTCGCCGTAGACCTGTGACATGCCTGGGTCGTGCAGTTCCTCGCTGAGCACGTCCACCGCGTACCACTGGATGCAGGACGCGTTGCCCGCGATCCGCGCGATGGTCTGCGCGTGGTCCATCTCGCGCAGGCTCACCACGATGTGCACGTCCGGGTTGGCGTGACTGACCGCCACGGTGACCTTGAGCGCCTCGTTGTCGTCACGCGCATCGACGAGCACTGAGCGCGCCGCCGGTACGGCCGCGCGCCGCAGTACCTCGTCGTCGGTGAGGTCGCCCCGGATGAAGTGCACATCCTCCCGGTCGGGCAGCGGGTGCTGCTGTAGCCGGTCCGGCCAGTCGCAGATCACCAGCTCGCGTGGTTCGTCGGCGACGAGCCGGTCCACCAGCCTCTCGGTGCGGCCCGCCGAGTAGCCGAGGAGGATGATGTGCCCGGAGAGCTTGAGCTCGCCCCGCCCTTGCATGCGGATCCCTCTCGCCTTCGTGATCGTCGCGGCGATGCTGGTGAACAGCGTGGTGATGGTCACGATGCCGCCGACGATCACGTACACGCCCACCAGCTGCCCGAGTGGTGTGGACGGGTGGAAGTCCTGCTGGCCGGAGGATGCCGGTGTGACGGTCGTGGCGAACCACCACCAGTAGGCGTCCCCGTCGGTGATGCGTGCCCCCGCCGGTTCCGCCCAGGCCATCAGCAACCAGCCCGTGACGAACACGAAGGCGAAGATCTCGAGCGGCAACGCCCAGCTCGCCTTGCGTTTGACGTGCCGGAAGGCGCGCGACAGGTACGGCAGCACGCCTCAAGGCTAACCCGGCAAGCCTGATGTACCGGAGGTTCGCGCACATCTCGCCTGGCAGCCGGTTCGTACCGGTACGAACCGGTGCCTGCCGGTCAGTCGGCCTTCGGTACGGCGGGGTAGGGCACGAAGGTGCTGGTGTTCTCATCGACGGTGAGCTGCTTGCCGATCGTGGGGAAGGCGCGCTGCGGGCAGGCTTGCCGCTCGCACACCTTGCAGCCCATCCCGATCGGGGTGGCGGCTGTACCGTCGTCGAGGTCGAGCCCTGTCGAGTAGACGAGCCTGCGCGCGTGCCGCAGCTCGCAGCCGAGACCGACGCTGAAGATCTTGCCGGGCGTGCCGTACCCGCCGATGTTGCGGTAGACGGTGCGCGCGATCCAGAAGTAGCGCTTGCCGTCCGGCATCTCGGCGACCTGCGTCAGGATCTTGCCCGGCGAGGCGAACGCCTCGTAGACGGTCCACAGCGGGCACGACCCGCCGACGCGGGAGAAGTGGAACCCGGCAGCCGACTGCCGCTTCGACATGTTGCCCGCGCGGTCGACGCGCACGAACGAGAAGGGGATGCCGCGTTTCTTGGGGCGCTGCAGGGTGGACAGGCGGTGGCAGACGGTCTCGAACCCGACGCCGAAGTGGTCACACAGCCGTTCGATGTCGTAGCGGTAGCTCTCCGCGCGGGAGTGGAACTCGGTATACGGCAGGACCAGCGCGCCCGCGAAGTAATTGGCAAGGCCCACACGCGCGAGCGAGCGGGCGGCCGAACCGGAGAACGCCCAGGAGTCGGCGAGCTCGTTGATCAGCTCGGCGTGCTCGAGCAGCGCGATCTGCGAGGCCATCCGGAATGCCTGCTGGCCGACACGCATGCTCGGGGCCATGCGGAGCACGCGGGTGTCCGGCTCGTACCGGTGCTGCTCGCCGCGGGACTCGTCGATGCCCTCGGAGGTCGAGTGCACCCCGTAGGACTCGGCGAGCGTGTCGCGCAGCGCGTTGCGCAGGTCCCCGCCGCGCACCAGCCCGAGCTCGACGGCGAGACGCTCGGCCCGCTCGTCCAGCTCGGCGACGTAGTTCTCCCGCTCGTAGAAGAAGTCGCGCACTTCCTCGTGCGGCAGCGGCGCCGCTGCGCTGCCGTGCTGCCCCCTCCCGTCTTCGGTGACGAGCGCGGCGGTGTTCTCCACCGCGTCGCGGTACCGCCTGTGCAGCTTGACAAGGGACTCGGCCACCGACGGGAGGTTGGTCGCCAGGTCGTTGATCTCGCTGTCGGAGACCGATGCGCCGACCGACTCGTCCAGCAGCGCCTCACGTACGTCGGCGACGAGCCGCCCGGTGTCGTTGCTTGCGAAGAACTCCGCGTCCACCCCGAAGGCCTCGGTCAGCCGCAGGAGCACCGGCACGGTCAGCGGGCGCGCGTTGTGCTCGATCTGGTTGAGGTAGCTCGGTGAGATCTCCAACACTCTGGCCAGGTCCGCCTGGCTCATACTGCGGTCCTCGCGCAGATGCCGGAGCTTCGCGCCGGCGAACGTTTTCTCCATGAACCCACTCCCTGGCCGCGGTTTGTTCGGAGCCGGCCCGCGCGTCGCCGTGAATCAGCCGGACGCCGAGCCAATGCCTTCGCATCCTTTGCAAGATGGTAGACCTGCTTTACAGAAATTTGCAAATTCACTTGCTGGCGTTGTTTTCGCTGGGCATGCCAAGGTCTCTACAGACAGCGAGAAATCGCAACGTTTGCAAAGGCTCTGCCTGAGAGGGTCCCGCACCCGAGGGCGCGCGGACCGCCGCACGTCCGACGGTGCACGACCCGGCTCGTGGATCAGACACAAGGACTCTGGAGAACGGATGACCGAGAAGAGCAAGACACCGGAGCAGGCCGCAGCGGAGCTCGCCGCCGACTGGGAGAACAACCCGCGGTGGAAGGGCATCACGCGCCCCTACAGCGCGGCTGACGTGGTCAAGCTGCGCGGCAGTGTGGTCGAGGAGAACACGTACGCACGCCGTGGCGCGGAGAAGCTCTGGGACCTGCTCAACAACGAGGACTACATTCACGCCCTCGGCGCCCTGACCGGGAACCAGGCGGTGCAGCAGGTGCGGGCCGGGCTCCAGGCGATCTACCTGTCCGGTTGGCAGGTCGCGGGCGACGCCAACCTGGCAGGCCAGACCTACCCGGACCAGAGCCTGTACCCGGCGAACTCGGTCCCCGCTGTGGTGCGCAGGATCAACAACGCGCTCGCCCGTGCCGACCAGATCACCTGGGCCGAGGGCGACACCAGCATCGACTGGTTCGCGCCGATCGTGGCCGACGCCGAGGCCGGCTTCGGCGGCCCGCTCAATGCCTTCGAGCTGATGAAGGGCATGATCTCCGCGGGTGCCGCCGGTGTGCACTGGGAGGACCAGCTCGCCTCCGAGAAGAAGTGCGGTCACCTCGGTGGCAAGGTGCTCATCCCGACCAAGCAGCACGAGCGCACGCTCAACGCCGCCCGGCTCGCCGCGGACATCGCCGGCGTCCCGTCGTTGATCATCGCGCGGACCGATGCGCAGGCGGCGACCCTGCTGACCAGCGACATCGACGAGCGCGACCAGAAGCACGTCACCGGCGAGCGCACCTCGGAGGGCTTCTACCGGGTGCAGAACGGCCTCCAGCCGTGCATCGACCGCGGGCTGGCCTACGCGCCGTACTCCGACCTGCTGTGGATGGAGACCTCGGAGCCCGACCTGGACGTCGCACGCCGGTTCGCCGAGGCGATCAAGGACAAGTACCCGGACCAGATGCTCGCCTACAACTGCTCCCCGTCGTTCAACTGGCGGAAGAACCTGGACGACTCGACCATCGCGAAGTTCCAGCGCGAGCTGGCCCACATGGGTTACAAGTTCCAGTTCATCACGCTGGCGGGCTTCCACGCGCTGAACTACTCGATGTTCGACCTCGCCAAGGGCTACGCCACCGAGGACATGACGGCCTACGTCGACCTGCAGGAGCGCGAGTTCGCCGCCGAGGAGCGCGGCTACACCGCGACCAAGCACCAGCGTGAGGTCGGTACCGGCTGGTTCGACCAGGTGAGCACGGTGCTGAACCCGGAGAGCTCCACCACGGCGCTGACCGGGTCCACGGAGGAAGCGCAGTTCTGATCGAGTAACACCCCGCGGCGAGTGGGTGGGTGTGGTCTCCGGTGGTCCGTACCGCGGCCACACCCACCCACGCTCCCGCACCGCACGTTGCCCAGCTGTTCAGGAGGAGAGCATGGCTACCAGCTTGAGCTACCGGACCACGGTGTCGGCACCGGTCTCGGAGGCCGGGTCCCGGTTCGAGGAGGTCCTGACCCCGGAAGCGCTCGAGTTCGTAGCGCGGCTGGACAACGAGTTCGCAGGCAGGCGCCGCGAGCTCCTGGACGAGCGCAGGCGCAGGCGCGAGCGGCTGAACCTGGGCGAGGAGCGGCTGGACTTCCTGCCGGAGACGGCACACATCCGTGCCGACGACAGCTGGCGGGTGGCAGGCGCGGCACCGGGGCTGAACGACAGGCGGGTGGAGATCACCGGCCCGACCGACCGCAAGATGACCGTCAACGCGCTGAACTCGGGGGCGCAGGTCTGGCTGGCCGACTTCGAGGACGCGAACTCGCCGACCTGGGAGAACATGCTCTCCGGGCAGGTCAACCTGTACGACGCGATCGGCGGCGACATCGACTTCAGCACGGACGGGGGCAAGCGCTACCGCATCGGCGACGACCCCGCCACCATCGTGGTGCGGCCGCGCGGCTGGCACCTGGTGGAGAAGCACGTGCGCATCGACGGGCGCCCGATCTCGGCCAGCCTGTTCGACTTCGGGCTGTACTTCTTCCACAACGCCGAGCGCCTGCTGCGTTCCGGGAGCGGCCCGTACTTCTACCTGCCGAAGCTGGAGAACCACCGGGAAGCGCGGCTGTGGAACGACGTCTTCCTGCTCGCGCAGGACCTGCTCGGCATCGAGCGCGGCACGATCCGTGCCACGGTGCTCATCGAGACGATCACCGCGGCCTTCGAGATGGACGAGATCCTCTACGAGCTGCGCGAACACGCTGCCGGGCTGAACGCGGGCCGGTGGGACTACATCTTCAGCGTCGTGAAGAACTTCAGCAGGTTGGGCGCGGACTTCGTGCTGCCCGACCGTGCCGACGTCACCATGACGGTGCCCTTCATGCGCTCCTACACCGAGCTGCTCGTGCGGACGTGCCACCGGCGCGGCGCGCACGCGATCGGTGGGATGGCGGCGTTCATCCCCAGCAAGGACGCCGAGACCAACGAGGCCGCGTTCGCGAAGGTGCGCGAGGACAAGGAGCGCGAGGCCGGTGACGGCTTCGACGGTTCCTGGGTGGCGCATCCGGGGCTCGTCCCGGTGTGCCGTGAGGTCTTCGACACGTACCTCGGCCGGAATCCACATCAGATCGACAGGAAGCGGCAGGACGTTTCGGTCGACCGCGACGACCTGTTGAACGTGGCCGGCTCCGGCGGTGACGTCACGGAGGACGGGCTGCGTGCCAACATCGACGTCGCGCTGCGCTATGTCGACTCGTGGTTGCGCGGCACGGGGGCCGCGGCGATCCACGACCTGATGGAGGACGCGGCGACGGCCGAGATCGCACGCTGCCAGGTGTGGCAATGGATCCACAACGGAACCAAGCTCGCCGACGGCACGGTCATCGACAGGGCGTTCGTCAGCGAGCTGCTCGACGAGGAACTGGCGACGATCCGGGCGGAACGTACCGGCGACGCGGATCGGCTGGCCGAGGCCAGGGAGATCTTCGTCGATACCGCGCTCGGCGAGACGTTGCCCAACTTCTTCACCACAAGCGCCTACGCGCGGTACCTGGCGGTGGCGCCCGCGGCGTGACCGCCGGTGCCCCGCGGGGCAGCGCCCGAGAAGGTTTCCTTCCCCTCGCGTCGGTTCTCACCCGCTGCCGGCGTGAGGGGAAGGGTTGCACTGCGGTGGCCCTCGCCGCCTGCGGCGTCATGACTATGAGGATTCACCCTCGCCGGCGCCCGCGTCGAGGGTGAAGGCGTTGCCCGTGGCGATCTTCGGTCGCGGCAGGGACGTGGGACTCGCGGGGCTGGTGCACCGGTAGACCGTCGCGGTCTGGGCGGCGATCCGGTGCCAGTCGAAGTCCGCTGCCAGGCGTGCCCGGGCCGCCTCGGCCCGCCTCACCCCCGCCTCGGCATCGGAGAGAACCGCGCACACCCCCGCGGTGAGCGCGTCGATGTCGCCGGGGGAGAAGGCCAGCCCCGTCTCTCCGTCGATCACCACCTCGCCGAGGCCACCCGCGGTGGAAGCGACGAGCGGGAGCTTGGCGGCCGCCGCCTCGAGCGCCACGATGCCGAAGGGCTCGTACCGGCTCGGGAGTACCGCGGCGTCGGCTGCCGCGAGCAGCGCGTGCAGCTCGCGATCGGGCAGGTGCCCGGCGAACTCGACCACGTGCTCGAGCCCGAGCTCGCCCGCTTGCTCGACCAGCGCGCCGTGCTGCCTACCCGTGCCCGCGACGACGAGGCGGGTCCCCGGGTGCTCGGCGCGGATGCCGTGCAGCGCGGCAAGCAGGTCGTGCACGCCCTTCTCCCACTCGAGGCGCCCGAAGAACAGCAGAAGCGGCTCGCCCGCGGGGCTGTACCGCTCGCGCGTGCGGCGAACGTCGGTGTCGGGCACCGTCCAGCCGCGTTCCTCGATGCCGTTGTGGATCACGTGGATCCGCAAGGGGACGAGGTCGAACAGGTGCGCGACCTCCGCGCGCATGGCCTCCGAGCAGGTGATCAGCGCGTCGGAACGGTTGGCCAGCCACCACTCGACGGAATGCACCTGCCGGTTGAGGGGATGGGACAGCCACCCGGAGTGCCGCCCGGCCTCGGTGGCGTGCACGGTGCCGACCAGCGGGGCGCGGGCGCTCTCGGCGAGCGCGACGGCCGGGTGCGTGACCAGCCAGTCGTGCGCGTGCACCACATCCGGGCGCCACATGCGGAGCAGCTCGGTGCCGGCACGGATCATCGCGTGCCCCATGGCCAGCGTCCAGCTCACCAGATCCCGCTCGAACGTGACGTGCATCGGGTCCTCGGCGACCCGGAGCACCCGCACTCCCTCACTGACGTACTCGGTGGTGGGGTGGGTCGCCGCGTCGGTGCCCGCCTCGTGGCGGCAGAGCACGACGACGTCGTGGCCCGCGTGGGCGAGATGCCTGGCGAGAGCGTGGACATGGCGTGCCAGCCCGCCGACGACCACGGGCGGGTACTCCCAGGAGACCATGAGCACGCGCATCGAGGTCGATCCTCCCACCCGGACGGGGTAAGCCCCCGCGTGGCCCCTGCCGGGGCCGGCCTGCTCGGCCCGTCACAGTGCCCGCGCGTCGAGCCTGCCGAACGGGTAGTCGCGGGCGAGGAAGCGGGCCGCGTGGTCGGCGGCGCTCGCGGCGTCGCCCGAGCACAACAGCTTGGCCAGCTCGTCGAACCGGGCGGTGTGCGCGTGCGCGCGCTCGCGCGCGTAATCCGCTGCCGAGTCCTTGGTGACCATGAACGCCCAGTCGCTCGCCAGCGCGAGCAGCGCCTCCCGGACGAGCTGGTCGCGAGCCGCGTCCCGGTACGCGTCGCGTCGGTCGTCCACAGTAGCCAGCAGATCACGCTGCAGCCGCGCGTTGGTGTCGACCATGTCGGCAACCTGGGTGCCGTCCCAGACTCGCCAGTCCTTACCGGATCCCCAGGAGGACGCGGGAAGTTCGACCGGGCCACCGACGTGGCCGGCCTCCGCGGCGCCACGCAGCGACGTCACCCGCACGCCCGCTTCCGGGAGCGCGCGCAGTACGCCTTCCAGCCACCGTGGACCCTCGTGCCACCAGTGCCCGTAGAGCTCGGTGTCGTAGGCGGCGACCACCAGCGCCCGGCCGCCGTCCCGCTGACGCAGCGCGCGCAGCCGGGCGAGCACGGTGGCGACGAAGTCGTCGACGTCGTGGCGCAGCCGCCGGGCGGCGCGATCCGGGTCGTACGGCGCCTTGCCGTGCGGTGGCACGTCCTTGCCCGTGACCCTGGACGGTTTGATCCCGACAGCGTGCTCCCAGGTGTGAAAGTCCCGGTAGTCGGCGTGCCCGGGATAGCCCGACTTCGGCGACCACACCCGGTAGGTGACGTCGAGGTCCCTGCCGAAACAGACGACGCCGGAGTCCGCGACGGTCCGCGCGCTCGCCGTGTCGCCGCGCAGCGCTGGACCGTCCACAAGGAACCGCTCGACACCTGCCGCGGCGTAGTCGCGTTCCATACCCGGCGTGTACCCGCATTCGGGCGCCCAGATGCCGCTCGGGCGGGTCCCGGTACGCAAGGCCGCGTCCGTGAGCCCCTCGCGCAGGGCGAAGGAGCGCACACGCCGGTCCAGCAGCGGCTGGAAGGGGTGGGTCAGTGGCCCCCCGAGCAGCTCGAGCACGCCCGAGTCGGCGAGCCCGCGCAGGATCGGCGAGAACCCGTGGCGCCAGCGGGACTCGAACTCGGCGACCGCGGACGTGGCACTGGTGTACTCGTCGGCGGCGAGACGGCGCAGCAACGGGTCGCTGCCCCGCCACAGGTCAGCCGCGTGCTGGGCCCGCAGCTGCCAGTGACCGAGCCAGTCGTGGAAGCCGCGCAACGCGTACGGGTCGTCCAGCTGAGCGGCGAGCACCGGGGTCACCCCGAGGGTGAGCACGTCCCGCTTGCCCTCGTCGGCGAACCTGCGCAGCAGGTCCATTACCGGCATGTACGAGTGCGCCCACGCCTGGTACAGCCATTCCTCCCCGACCGGCCATGCCCCGTGCCGGGGCAGCCACGGCAGGTGGCTGTGCAGCACGAGGCAGAACGTGCCCTCCTCGGACCGCGCTGTCACGGGCGCACCGCGGCCGCGACGAGATCGAGGCTCGCGGCGAGGTCGTGTTCACCGATGTCGAAGCCGCTCGCGGTGATGGCCGCGATGTCGGCCAGCAGCCCGGGCGGCCACTGCGCCTGGCCGGGTAGCGTGCCCATCACCACGTCCAGCTGCGCGGAGATGATCCCCCCGTACCGCTCGTCCAGCGCGCGTACCTGCGCGCCGTGGTGCAGGCCGTGCAGCAGCTCGATACCGAACCCGGCCTCGGCGAGCAGCGCGGCCAGCTCTGTGGGGGCCAGCTCCCTGGTGTGGAACGGGTTGAGCGGCACATCGGAGTCCGGGGTGAATGTCAACCGGTTGGGCGTTGTCACAAGCAGTGTGCCACCGGGCCGGAGCACGCGGTGGCACTCGGCGAGGAACCCGTGCTGGTCGGCCAGGTGCTCGATCACCTGGAAGGTGGCGACGACGTCGATCGTGGCGTCGCCGACCGGAAGGGAGGCGAGGTCCCCGAGCAGCACGTCGACGTCCGGGTAGCCGCGGGCGGCATGCGTGACCGTGGCCGCGTCGTAGTCCATGGCGACGACACGGCGGGCACGGCTCGCGATGAGGCCCGCGCCGTAGCCTTCGCCGCACCCGGCCTCCAGCACCGTGGCGCCCGCGCAGAAGGGCAGCAGGGCCCGGTACGCGGCCTCGTGGCGGCGGAACCAGTAGTTCTCCTCGAGGACACCGGGCACGGTGCGCTCACCGGTCAGGTGCAGTGCCTCGGCGCGACCGTGCGGCACCGCTGGCTGGGACGTCACGGTAGGAACCCTAACGGGACAGGGCTGGTGACGTGCATCCCGTCCGGGGCGCACCCACCGCCCCGGACGGGTCGCTGCTGCCACCGGTCGCCCGGTCGTGCGGGCCGGTGACGCCGCGGGCGTGCCGGAGGTGCTGCGGTCGTGGGCCGCATCCCCCCGACGCGGCGGGTGAGACCGGGGGATTCTCCCGATGTGCGTGCCGAACACACGCGGCACGGTCGCTGGAAAGAAACCATCGTCACGGGCAACGCGAAGGAGAGCACGATGACCCGCGACCAGTTCCCCCAGACCGGCAGGGATACTCCGTACCCGCCGGACGACCCCGACACCGAGCGGCCGGACGGCCCGATACCGGTACCGGAGGGACCGGACCGGCCGCCGCCACCGGACCCTCCTCCTCCGCCGGTATCCGATCAGACCGGGCAGCCGGAGCAGGGCAGCACCGACCCCTTCCTGACGATCGACGGCATCGACGGTGAAGCGACCGACACCGCACATGGCGGCACGTCCACCGCGCTCGGCGCCGGACGTGCGACCGGCGAGAACTCGATCACCGATATCGACGGCGTCGTGACGATGAACGGCCGCACGGCGCGGGCGGCGGACGATCAGGACGGACCCGGTCGGGACACGGCCGAGGAGGGCGCCATCGCCGACGCTCCCACCGGCGGACTCGCTGGTGACTTCGGTTCCGGTTCCGCCGGCCAGGCACACCAGCAGAAGGAAGAGGACGAGGACACCGGCGGTGTCACCGGTCTCGAATTCGGTGCCGGCGCCGAGCCGGATGGTATCGAGCGCGAGACCGTCGCGGCGCCGGACGATACCGGGGATGCGGAGCCGGAACACGCGGTGGCGGAGGTGACCGACGCCGAGCCGGAGCACGCGAGCACGGCGACGTCCGATGCCTTCACTCACGCGATATCCGAGAACGTCGCCGCCGAGCCCGACGCGGCGGAGGAGGAGCATTCGCCGAGCGCCTTCGACATGGATGGCTGACGCGCCGCGGCGGCGAGTGCCCCCGGCACCATGCCGGCCGGCGAGCGCACGGCGGTGACATCCGAGATCGCACGAGGTGGTCCGGTCGCGACGGCGACCGGACCACCTCGTGCTGCGCGTACCTTCCGCACGCCGGGATCCACGACCGTCCACTCGGCTACACGCCGTTCCCGGCCGCGGGTCGAGTAGACGGCCCGGTGCTGTTCGTGGACTGCCCCTACGAGGACCCGTGCGGTACGGGGAACGTCCCGATGCGCGGGCCGGATGCGGGTTCGCAGGCTTGGGTCATGCCCGAAACGACCGGTCCCCCAGCGGAAGGAGAACCGCCATGACCATCGATGCCAGGAACCAGCCGAGCAGCCCGCACGATGACCCCCCGCCGGCGCGTTCCGGTCGCCGCCGGGCAGCGGCGCGCTCCGTGGCGCTGGTCGTGCTGCTGCTCGTCACAGCCCTCGTCGCTCCCGGCGCGCAGGCGAGCGCGTACCGGGTACCCGATGACCGTGACGGTGCGGAGGGATCTCCATCGGACAGGGGGACGGGACATCCGGCGTACGCGCAGAAGGGCCGCCAGTGGCATGCCGTCCTCAGCGGAACCGACGGCGGTACCGATCCCGGCAGCGACACCGCATTCCGGGAGGATATCGCCCCCGGCGGGATGACCCGGGACACGACCGACGTCACCGACCCGTCGACGGTCCTGCCCGAGCCGCCGGATGACGTCCCACCGCCCGATCCGGACGCGGGCGACGACGACCCCGGTAGCTACTCGGGCGGGTTCGGCGGCGAGACGGTCATCACAGCTGCCCGCCGCGGGAACCTGCCCGAGACGGCGCCGCTGGACTCGTTCAACGTCATCTACGGATTCGCGATCGCGTGGAACTCCGCAAGGGCCGATATGGAGCAGCGGGCCGCGCGCCTCGTCGAGCAGCAGTCGGGCGGGAAGCTCAACGACGTGGACATCGACCTCGCCACCGCGGGCGTGGCGAGCTCGCTGGACCTGACGGTCAGCCCGGCGTCGAAGACCGTCTCGCTGTTCTACTTCGTGCCGGGACATCGTGTGACCGCGAAGGCGGACGTGGATCACGTCAGCAACCCGGATGTCACGGTCGGCTTCGACCTGGGGCTCGTCGTCAACCTCAGCACGGAGGGCCCGCGGGACGAGCCGCTGCGCCTCGAGTCGGCCGAGGCGCGCGTGATGCACCCCGACGTCAGCACCAGCGGCGACCTGGACTACAAGCTCGGCACGTTCATCAACGACGTCAGCCGGTGGGTGCGGACGTTGGGTCAGGCGCGCAGCATCGAATCGATCGTGACCTCGCGGTTGACCGGACACTCCGAGGACGTGGGGTCGTCGTTCGGCGCCCCGATCGCCACGGTCAACGACGCCATCCGCGAGGTGGTCGCCGATCGCGGCAGCGCCGTGGGTGGCATCACCCCGTACTACGACGACGACCAGCACCGGTTGGTGCTGCGGCTGGACGCGCCGGCACCCTCGCGGGACCGGCAGGCACGGGTGGGCTGACGTCACCCTCGGTGCTGCCACGCGCGACGCCCGGGTCCCCCGGCCACGGTCGCGGGACCCGGGCGCGTGCGACCGTGCCGCCAGGGTCGGCGACGACGTCCCGCCGGTCGGGTGCCGTGCAGCTGCGTGCCGGTGCGGCAGCACAACCCCGGAGGTCAGGGCGGCACCACGGCCGGATCGATGGGTCCGGAGGTATCCCGGTCACGGCCGCGACGGGGTAGCCTGAGGTCACCGCATACCGGCAGGTCCACTCCCGCACCTGTGAGGATCCTCCGCATGTTCGAGCAGGGCAGCGACTGTCCGCACGGGGCCGGGACCGTCGTCGTCGGCGTCGACGGTTCCGGGCGCACCCACCGGCTCGGCCAGATCGCCGCGGCCACGGCACGGCCGGTGACCCGTGCGGGGGACCTCGCCGAGTCGGTGGCCGACCTGGCGACGCGCCTGGACCAGGTACGCGCGGAGGGCGGGGTCGTGATGGTCGACGACGCCGACCGGCAGCCCGCCGCCGTACTGCAGGCGCTCGCCCGCGCATCCCGGCGTGGCGTCGCGATGGTGATCTCCCGGCGTCCCACGATCGCCACCCCCGAACTGGCCGACCTGGACGAGGCGGTGGCCGCCGGGGGAACCGTGCAGACCCTGGAACCACTCGACAACGAGGGGGTTGCCGCCGTCGTCTCGGCCGTCACCGGCACGCCGGCCTCGCCGGAGGGCGTCTCCGAGCTCCGCGAGGCGACCGGGGGGTGGCCCGCTGTGGTGGCGGCCGTGGCATCGGCGCCCGAGGGCACCGTCGCGCCCGCGCTCGTCGCCCGGGTTCAGCAGCGCCTGGCGATGCTCGAGCGGCAGCAGGCGTATCTCGCCAGGGTCCTGTCACTGCGAGTGGATCTGACAGACGACGTGCTCGGCCGGGTGGCCGGAATCGACAAGACGGGACTCGTGGCGGCGATGCGGGCGCTGCGCGACTCCGGCCTGCTCGTGTCCGGAAGCGACAGGATGATCCCCGCGGTCGCGCGGGCGATCCTCGCGGAACTGCCCCCCGCCGGGCGCCGCTCGTTGCACGACGCGGTGGCCAGGGAGCTCATCGCGACCGACCCCGAACCGGCGGGTGCAGCCGAGCAGCTCCGCGCGGCGCGCGTACGCAGTCGGGTCGCAGCCGGTGTGTACGCTGCCGCCGCGGACAGGTCACGCTTCGCGGACCCGCTCGCAGCGACCGGCTGGTACGACCTCGCGATCGACTCCGGAGCCGACCCGGCGACCGTGGCCGTAGGAAGGGCGGAGGCCACCGCCCTGCTCGGCAGGCCGGTGGACACCGACTGGGTGGCACTGCCCCTGGAGGATACCCAGCGGGCCGCTCTGGTGACCGGCGCGGTGGCCGCGCATCGTGGACGGTCCGGTCGCGCAGCCGAGTCGCTCGCCGAAGCGGGTCCCTTCGGCCGGGTGATGGCCGTTCCGGCCCTGGTCTCCACCGGACGGATCGAGCAGGCACGGGCCGCGGCCGCGGAGCACGCGCCGTCGAGTCACCTGCGGATGGCGGAGGCAGCGCTCGCCGCGCCCGACCCCGGTGCGGCATTGCCGGCGTTCATCGAAGCTGCCGAGACGGCCGAGCACGCGCAACCAGCTGTGGTGCTGCCGGACACCCCGCACGCGCTCGGTGCGCTGGTGGCCGTCACCGCGGGTGACGCGGCCACCGCCGAGCACCTCCTCGAGCGCGCACTGGAGACCGGTGTCGGCGGGCCGGTCGCGGTCGACAGGCACCGCGCCCTGCTGGCGTGGGTACGCATGCGCACCGGCCGGTACGACACGGCCGGCGCCGAGCTGCACCGGCTGGCCGGAACGCGGCTGGCCGGCAGGGAACGGCTGCTCGTAGCCGCGTTGTCGGCAGGCATCGCGCGCCGATCGGGCGACATGGCGCGGCTGCGCGAGGCATGGGCCGCCGCCGAACCGGTCCTGGCCCGCATGACCGTCGACCTCTTCCACACCGAGGTTCTCGAGGAGCTGCTCGTCGCCGCGACCCGGCTGCGCGAACACCACAGGGTGGGCCCGGTGCTGCGGATACTCGACGACATCCTCGACCGGTTGGCTCGGCCAGGGCCGTGGGTGGCCGCGGTCGAGTGGATTCGCGTGACCGTGGCCGTCTCCGGCGAGGACACCGACTCGGTCGCGGACGCGGCGCGCCGGCTCGGCTCGGCGGCAGCGGAGGGTCCGCGGCAACAGGCGCAGCGTGCGGCTGCCGAGGAGTGGGTGCGGGTCCTCACCGGCGCGATCGATCCGGAGCGGGTGCTGGAGACGGCGGAGGGGCTCGCGAGGGCTCAGCTGCCGTGGGAGGCCTCGAGACTGGCTGGGCAGGCGGGGATCCGCGCGGGGGACGCGTCCGCGGCACGCCGGCTACTCGAACGGGCCCGGGAGCTGGCCGACTCGGGTGCCGTGGCAGCGCGGGGTGCGGCCGAGGAGCAGCGCGGCGGGCTGTCCGGGCGCGAGGTCGACGTCGCGCGGCTGGTCCTCGCCGGGCGTACGCACCGCGAGGTCGGAGCGCAGTTGTACCTGTCGCCGAAGACGGTCGAACATCACGTCGCGCGGATCCGGACCAAACTCGGTGCCACCAGCCGGGTCGAGCTGGTGTCCGCGCTCCGCCGGATCCTGGCCGACGAGGAGCACTAGCCCCCAACGATTCCCCCGCAGGCAGGGGGATTGCCCCGATGTGGGCTGGTGATCCCGTGGCGCAGGATTGCCCTCAATGCCCCGGCAGCAGGGCGCGGGGCCGACACGAGGAGATGTCATGGCCACGGACGCGAGTATCACACCGGAGATGATCGAGAAGATCAAGGCGCTGTACTACACGATCTTCGGCAGCGAGGAGGCGACGGAGAACTTCCTCGCCGACCCGGAGGGAGCGTTCGCCGCTCACGACGTCGATCCTGCCGTGTTCGGCAGCGTCGACGTGGACCAGCTCGTGCACGGCTGCGCCTACCCGAGTGGCGGGGGCTCCGGTGCGGGCGGCGGCTCCGGTGCCGGATACGGCGGTGGTACCGGCGGTGGCGGTGGTGCAGGCGGCGCGAGCGGGTACGTACCGAGCGCGCAGTCGGTCCAGCAGGTCTCCCACGTGACGCAGAGCTACTACGCGGACCACTCCACGACGTACACCGACAACTCGACCAACATCGACAACTCGGTGGACGTCGGCGTGGATGGCGATGTGTACGGCGACGTCGACGTGGAGAACGACAACCTCAACCAGCTGGGTGACGGCAACGTCGGTAATGCCGGTGACGGGGACGTCAACGTCGCAGGCGGCGAAGGCTCCCAGATCATCGACGGGACCAATTTCGGCAACGCCAACACCGGCGACGGTGCGGTGCAGGCAGGCGACGACATCAATGCCCCGGTCAACACCGGAGTCAACACCGGCATCATGGCCGACGGCGATGTGGACAACGCGGTCGTCGGCGACGGAAACACGGTCAACCAGGTCGACGGCGACGCCGACGGCGCCGTCTTCGGAGACAACAGCGGCCTCGCCGGCGGGATCGACATCGACAGCGGCGGCGGTGCGGGCGGTAACGCGAGCGGCACCGGCGGCGACGCCGACGCCACCGGCGGCACCGGCACCGGCGGTGACGCATCCGGTGGCGCGGGCGGAGACGTGAACCTGAACCTCAACTTCGGTGGCGGCAGCCAGACGAGTGTCAAAGACTCCACTGTGGAGGATTCGGCGCTCACGAGCGATGGTGACGCCGCGAACGTTTCGGACAACAACATCTACGACGGTTCTGCTGCGTCGGCCGGTGGCGACGCCACGGGAAGCTTCGAGTCCACCGACGTCCAGACGTCCGACGTGCACGCGACCGACTCGACCGTGGCAACCGAGCAGGGATCCGGCAATCTGGATCAAGAAGCCGAGCCGGGCGCCGACGAGGTCCCCACCATGTGAGTGCGAGTCGTGGCGGCTCCCCGGTCGACGGCCGGGGAGCCGCCACGGGCTCACGTCAGGTGCACTGGCGGCGCGCCGCGCCGTACGCACAGTGGTCTGATGTGGACGGGAACTTCCGCACCGCTCAGCGGGAGGCGTCAGTGAAACGTTCCGGCAGTTCCACCCGATTACCCGGTGTGACGAACACCGGCGGCTCCGGATGTGCCCCGGCGGAGCATGACGGCGATACCGGTACCGGCAACGGTGACGATGGTGGTGGCGACACCGGCGAGAACGGCGGTGGCGAAGGCGACTACGACGCGGCCGCGCACGGTAGCTCGCCGTAGTCCCCCTGTCCGGGTGCTACGGGGACGGGGACGTTCCCGATGGCGACGGGCAGGAGCCGGGAGGGCGATGGATACATCGCCGAACGATCCCGACATTCCCCCATATGAGGGTGATCATGATGGACGACAGCAGGCACCCGTCCGGACCGGCCCATCCGCAGGCAGAAGCGGCAGATGACGATCGCGCACGGCCCGGGCAGAAGTCCCATGCCGAGGCGAATGCCGGCGTCAGCGCCCGCGACCAGGTCGTGGCACCGGCAGCCGGTGTGACGGAGGGTGGCGAGGCATTCACGGTGGGGCGCGCGGAAGACGCGTACCCGGTGAACGACCCGCACGTGGAACCCGCGCCGGAGCCGCCGGATCCCGGCCCGGACAGGGCAACCTCGCCGCGCGTGCGGACACCGCCGACGCCGAGCCGGAGCACGCCGTGGCGGAGACTCTCGATACCGAGCCCGAGCACGCGGCGACCGAGTCCCCGGTGGTAGCCGATCGATTCGAGGAGGCACTCCGGGAGGTCGATGACCGGGACTCGCCGGCCGGTTTCGACGTCCAGGACGGCTGAGCCACTGTGCCGTCGCCGGACGCGGCGGCACCGTGATTCCCGTGGGTTGCGCGGAAATTACGGAATCAGGGAATCGTTCCGCTGCGTCCGATGATGAGGCACGATGATGACCGTGGCACCCGAGACCGCCGGCAACGATGCGGTGGCCAGGGCGGCTGCCCTGGTCGATCTCGGGCTGCGCGCGTGCGAGGCCTACGGGCGGCCGGACCTGGCCGCGCGGCTGGAGAGCGTGCAGAGCGGGCTGGCCGACCCCGCCGTGCACGTCGTGGTGGTCGGCGAGTTCAAGAAGGGCAAGAGCTCCCTGGTCAACGCCCTGGTGGGTGCCAACGCGTGCCCGGTGGACGACGACGTCGCCACAGCCGTACCCACCTACGTGCGGCACGGCGAGCAGGCGAGTGCCGAGCTCATCGTCGAGGGCAGCCCGCCCCGGCGGGAGACGGTCGCTCTGGAGGAGCTGCACAGCCGTGTCATCGAACGTGACCCGGCGGGCGCCGCTTCCGGTGCCGACGAGGAGCTCGCGCTCGCGGGTGCCGAGGTGCGGCTGCCCCGCACGCTCCTGTCCTCCGGGCTGGTGCTGGTGGACACGCCCGGCGTCGGCGGGCTGGGTTCGGCGCACGCCGCGGCGAGCCTCGCAGCGGCCTCCATGGCCAGCGCGCTGGTCTTCGTCACCGATGCCTCGCAGGAGCTCACCCGCAGCGAGCTGGATTTCCTCCACAAGGCGCGAGAGATGTGCGGCACGGTGGCCTGCGTGCTCACCAAGATCGACTTCTATCCGCACTGGCGCCGGATCAGGGATCTCGATGCCGAGCACCTCCGCGAGCATGCCGACGTGCCGTGCATCCCCGTGTCGTCGCGGTTGCGCTCGGCCGCGGCGGAAGCCGGCGACAGCCAGCTGAACACCGAGTCCGGCTATCCGGCCCTGGTGAGCTTTTTGACCGAGCACGTCGGTGCGTCGGCGGCACACCGCGTGGCCGCCGACGCCGCTGCTGACGTCGCTGCCGTATGCACGCAACTCGAAGCGCAGTTCGAGGCGGAGCGGGCGGCCCTTGCCGACCCGGCCGAGGCCCGGCGTGTGGTCTCCGAGCTGACGGCGGTCAAGGAGCGGATCGCGAACCTGAAGTCCACAGCGGCGAAGTGGAACCAGACCCTCAGCGACGGCATCACCGACCTCAACTCGGATGTCGAGCACGACCTGCGGCGCCGCATCCGCACCGTCATCGCCGAAGCCGACGACGTGATCGAGGAGTCCGATCCCGCCGACACGTGGACGGAGATGGAGACCTGGTTGCGCTCCCGCGTCTCGCACGAGCTGCTGGCCAACTACACCCTGCTGCGTGACCGCGCCACGGCGCTCGGCGAGGAGGTCGGCGAGCATTTCCGGGAGGCATCCTGTGATGTCCTCGACCGGATCGCGGTCCCGGACCCGGAGCTGCAGCTGGCAGGCGCACGGGTGGAGCACAAGATCGAGCTGCAGAAGATGAAGGTCGGCAAGCAGGCGATGGTGGCGCTCAAGAGCGCCTACAGCGGCGCCATCATGTTCGTCATGCTCGGCACCCTGACCGGTGTCACGCTCGGCCCGATCGCGCTGGGGATCGGCCTGGTGATGGGGGGCAAGGGGCTGCGGGACGAGAAGAAGCGGCAGCGTGCCAACCGGCAGAAACAGGCGCAGAACGCGGTACGCCGGTACTGCGACGAGGTCAGCTTCGTGATGGGAAAGGACTCGAAGGACACGCTGCGCACGATCCAGCGGCAGTTGCGCGACCACTACACGGCACTCGCCGAGGAGCTCGACCGGTCCAACGCGCAGGCCCTGCAGCGTGCGTCCGATGCCACGTCGCACACCCAGGACGAGCGGGACAGGCGGCTGGCGGATATCGATGCCGAGCTGGGCAGGCTGCGGCAGCTCCGCGAGCGTGCCATGGAGGTGGTCGGGTGATCGCGCCAGCGCACGGGGAGACGTCGGGCCAGGGAGCACCGGCGACGCTGCTCGACGATGCCCGGGGCGTGCTGGACGCCGCGGTGCCGGTCTACGCGGGTACCGGGGATGCCGCCCGGCTGGCCGAGATCCGGCGCAGGCTGGACGAGCCGTTACGGGTAGCCGTCGCGGGGCGGGTCAAGGCAGGTAAGTCCACATTGCTCAACGCCCTCGCCGGGGAGCGGCTCGCGCCGACGGACGCAGGCGAGTGCACCCGGATCGTTACGTGGTACCGCGACGGCCACACCTACCGGGTGATGGCATACCCGGCCGAGGGCGAGCCGCGGCAGTTGAGTTTCGACCGCGAGGGCGGGGCGATCGAGGTGCACCTGGACGGTCTGGCTGCCGAGTCGCTGGCCAGCCTGGAGGTGACCTGGCCGTCCCAGGCGCTCCGCGCGGCCACGCTGATCGACACGCCCGGCATCGGCTCGCTGTCGGAGCAGTCGGCCCGCCGCTCCTGGGACCTGCTCGCGCCCGCCGAGGACGAGACACCCGCGGACGCGGTGCTGTACCTGTTGCGCCACCTGCACAGCAGCGACCTGGAGTTTCTCCGGGCGTTCCACGACACCGAGGTCAGCCAACCGAACCCGGTCAACGCCATCGGCATCCTCTCGCGTGCCGACGAGCTGGGCGTGGGACGGCTCGACGCGATGGACTCGGCCCGCACGATCGCCTGCCGGATGGCCACCGAGCAGAACGTGCGCCGCGTGGTGCAGACCGTGTTGCCCATCGCCGGGCTGCTCGCCGAGACGGCGGCGACGGTGACCGAGGCCGAGGTCGCGCAGCTGCGGCGGGTCGCCGAGGTACCGGTGCGGGAGGCGGATGAGCTGTTGCTCTCGGCCGACCGGTTCGCGCAGCGCATGCCCGAGCTCGGGCTGACATCGATCGAGCGGGAGGGGCTGCTGGACCGGTTCGGGCTGTTCGGTCTGCGGCTGGCGACCACGCTGTTGCGCCACAAAGCGGTCTCGACCGCTACCGAGCTCGCCGGTGAGCTGGCTGAGCGTAGCGGCATCGGGCAGCTTCGTGACGTGCTCGCCTCGCTGTTCTTCGAACGCAGGGACGTACTCAAGAGCCGCTCGGCGTTGCTGGCCCTGGACGCGCTGCTCCGTGCGCGGCCAAGGCCGGGCAGTGACCGCGTCTGCATGGAAGTGGAACGGATCCTCGCCTCGGCCCACCCGTTCCAGGAGCTCCGGGTGCTCTCGGCGGTGCGGGCGGGTTGGGTTACCGGGCGCGACGTTGTGCTCGGCGAGCTGGAGCAGATCATCGGCGGGGGAGGCGGCGCCCTCCACCAGCGTCTCGAATGCCCGCCGCAGGCGCGGACGCAGGAGCTGGCTTCTGCCGCGTCCGAGGCACTGCAGCGCTGGCAGCGTCGCGCCGAGAACCCGATGACCCCCCACGAGCTCGCCGTCGCGGCGCGCGTCGCCGTCCGGTCCTGCGAGGGGATGCTCGTCGAGCTGGGGTGGGGCCGATGAGCGCCCGGTGCGGACGGTCAGGTGCCGGCGTCTCCCTCCGAGCCGGCGTCCTCGCCCGCGCTCGAGCCGGTCCCCGGCGCGTCGTCGAACGGGATGATCGCCGAGTCGTCGGCCGGGCCGGCGTCCTCGAGGGCGGGCTCGCCGGGGGTGGCACTGCCAGCGGGCGTGCCCGGTTCGACGGTGTCACCGCTGGTGGCCTCCGCACTCGTGGTCACCCCGGACGCAGGGTCGCCCGCACCGAAGTCGAGATCGTCGATTCCGGTGTCGTCGCTGCCTGTCCCGAACGCGATGTCGGGGACCGGATCCGTCGCCGGTGTGTCATCGATCTGCTCGGGTGCCGGCATGCTGGCCAGCAGGTCGAGCCCGTGTTCCGGGGCAGGCCGGGTGCCTGCGGCGTCGCCGGATCCTGGCGTGGCGTGCGCGGTGACGAACGGCGCGAGGTGCTCGGCCACCTCGACGGGCGCGGTCTCGGCATAGCTGACGATCGCCTCGCTGAGCACGTCGTCCGGCAGGTCGGAGTAGCCGGACTCGCGCAGCAGCGCCGCCACATCGCGTTCCGCGGGGTCCGCCTCGATCAGCTCGTCGAAAACGTCCCGGAGTGGGCGTACCGGTTCCATACACCCACTGTAGGTGCCGTTCCGGGACTCCGCCTCGGGGAAATCCCCCTTCACCGTCTCGGGAGTTGTGACTGATGTACGTGCTTGGTGTCGATCTGGGGACGACGTTCACCGCGGCTGCGACGTGGCGTGATGGTCACGCGGAGGTGGCGTCGCTGGGGAGCCGGGCCGCGGTGATTCCGTCTGTGGTGTTGTTGCGCGAGGACGAGACGGTGTTGACGGGGGAGGCGGCCAACCGGCGGGGTTTGACCGAGCCGCAGCGGGTGGCTCGGGAGTTCAAGCGCAGGTTCGGGGATACGACGCCGGTGCTGCTCGGTGGGGTGCCGTATTCGGTCGAGGCGTTGATGGCGAAGTTGTTGCGTTCGGTGGTCGAGGATGTGGCGGCGCGGGAGGGAGGGTGGCCGGAGCGTGTGTGCGTTTCGCATCCGGCGAATTGGGGCCCGTACAAGCGGGAGTTGCTGGATCAGATGGTGCGCCTGACCGGGGTGGGGGTGCCGGTGACGTTCGCCGCGGAGCCGGCGGCGGCCGCGGTGTTCTACGCGCGGCAGCAGCGGGTCGAGCCTGGTGCGGTGGTGGCGGTTTACGACTTGGGTGGGGGCACGTTCGACGCGACGGTGTTGCGTAAGGGTGCGTCGGGGTTCGGGATTCTGGGTGATCCGGAGGGTATCGAGCGGCTGGGTGGGATCGATTTCGATGCGGCGGTGTTTCACCACGTCGGTCAGGCGTTGGGGGGCAAGTTGGCGGAGCTGGATGAGGAGGATTCGAGTGCGGTGGCCGCGGTGGCGCGGTTGAGAGAGGAGTGCGTGGCGGCCAAGGAGGCGTTGTCGTCGGACACGGATACGTCGATTTCGGTGCTGCTGCCGAATGTCTCCACGGAGGTGCGGCTGACGCGCGCCGAGCTGGAGGCGATGGTGCGGCCGACGTTGTTGAGTACCGTCGAGGCGTTGCGCCGGGCGTTGGACAAGGCCGGGGTGGCTGCCGAGGATTTGCATTCGGTGCTGCTGGTCGGGGGGTCGTCGCGGATGCCGTTGGTTACCCAGCTGGTTGGTGCGGAGTTGGGTCGTCCGGTCGCGGTGGATGCCCATCCCAAGCACGCGGTCGCGCTCGGCGCGGCATGGCTGGCCAGCGACCAACCCCCCGACGCTCCGGTGCAGGGGGCGCCGGTGGATGCGATGCAGCGGGCGGCGCCCGAGGAGGAGCCCACCTCGGGGACCGGGTCCGGCGCGGCGGCCGGGACCGGGCCACCGAGCGCCGGGGACCAGGCAGCCGTGCCGGCCCGTGAGCAACCTCCCCCCGCGCCACCCGCACCGCCCACACCGCCGGACGGCGGGCGCCGCAGGCGAGCCCTACCTGTGGCGCTGGCGGGGCTGGTCGCGATCCTGTTGCTGACCGGTGGGGGCATCTGGTGGGGGATCAACCAGGGCGGGGACGACGGAGGAGACGACCAGGACACCGACAGTGGGGCCGTCGTGGCGGGCACCACCGAACCCGAGGTTCCCCCGGACGAGGAATGTTCGGATGCTGTCATGGCCAATGAGCGGTGGGTGTGCCTGACCGGCGCGGCTTTCCAGGGTGATGAGCTGGTGATCGACTACGAGGCCGAGTGGGCGGGCAGTGTTCCCGACATCAGCACCGGCTTCCACCTGCACATCTGGGGTAGTGACGGCAACCGGCCGCCCGACTCGATCATGGGTACGCACGCAGGGGATCGGAGCGGCGACTGGGTGATCAAGGACGGGCGACCCGCCGTCCTCTCCGCGGCGGAGGTCGCCGAGGTCATCGGAGACCGTGAGAAGGTCTGCGCCCGTATCGCCGACGCGGACCACGCGCTGGTGCCTGACAACGACGGCGAGTTCGTGACCGGCAACTGCGTGCCGATCGAGCGGTGAGGAAACGCTCGGGCCCCGCATGCCGAACCGTGCCCGGTGCGGGATCCGCGAGTGGCAATGGGACAATAATTTGTACGATGGTCCAGATAGATGGACCTTCCAGGTGAATGCAGTCACCTCAACGGGAACTCGCGGGGGAGTTGGGCTTAATCTACTGCGCAGTAGTTCAGTGCAGGACCGCATCGTGCCCGCGTCCCGGTGGGCAGCGGGCGGCCCGGCTGACCCGTAACAGTCGTAGATCGCCGCTCGCGACGCCGCTCGCGACGGACACCCGCACAACGGCAAACGGCAATATTGCCCGAGCACCAGTATCGGAGGTCGAAGAGGACCCATGACCAACATCGTTGTTCTGGTCAAGCAGGTGCCCGACACCTACTCGGAGCGCAAGCTCACCGAGACTGACCACACGCTGGATCGCGAGTCCGCCGACGCGGTACTCGACGAGATCAACGAGCGCGCCGTCGAGGAAGCCCTGAAGATCAAGGAAGCGGGCGAGGGCGAGGTCACCGTCCTGTGTGTGGGCCCGGACCGCGCGACGGACGCGATCCGCAAGGCGCTGTCCATGGGGGCGGACAAGGCCGTGCACGTCTCGGACGAGGCCTTGCACGGATCGGACCTGGTCGCGACATCCCGGGTGATCGCGGCGGCGATCGGCAAGCTGGACAGCGTCGATCTCGTCATCGCGGGTAACGAGGCCTCGGACGGCCGCGGCGGCGCCGTGCCCGCCGTCGTCGCCGAGCTGCTCGGGCTGCCGCAGCTGACCCACGCCCATCACCTCGCGGTGGAAGGCTCCACGGTGAAGGTCGACCGGGAGACGGCCGACGAGGGCATCACGCACCTCGAGGCGAACCTGCCCGCACTGGTGAGTGTCACCGAGAAGATCAACGAGCCGCGCTACCCCTCCTTCAAGGGCATCATGGCGGCGAAGAAGAAGCCCGTCGAGACCTACACGGTCGCCGACCTCGGCATCGACGCAGGCGAGGTGGGCCTGGCCAACGCCTGGTCCGCGGTACAGAGTGCGTCGCCGAAGCCGCCGCGCCAGGCCGGTGAGCGTGTCGAGGACGACGGCGAGGGCGGCACCAAGATCGCCGAGTACCTGGTCGGCCAGAAGCTCGTCTGAGAAACGCTCACCGTCAATACGCTTTCGGAGGAACCAACCCATGGCTGAAGTCCTGGTACTCGTCGATCAGGTGGACGGCGAGGTCAAGAAATCCACCTACGAGCTGCTCACCGCGGCCCGGACACTGGGCGAGCCCTCGGCTGTCGTGGTGGGCGCGCCCGGCACCGCCGGCAAGGTGACGGAGTCGCTCGCCGCCTACGGCGCTGCCAAGGTCTACGTGGCCGAGTCCGATGACGCCACCACGTACCTGGCCACGCCGAAGGTCGACGCGCTGGCCACGCTCGCCGAGCGGGTGTCCCCTGCCGCGGTGCTGGTCTCCGCGACGTCCGAGGGCAAGGAGGTCTCCGGCAGGCTCGCGGCCCGGCTCGGCTCCGGCCTGCTGGGTGACGCGGTCGGCGTCAACGCCGACGGGACGGTCGAGCAGTCCGTCTTCGGCGGCGCCTTCAACGTGACGTCGAAATCCGCGAAGGGCACCCCGGTCATCTCCGTGCGCCCGGGCAGCATCGACGCGGAGCAGGCATCCGGTGCCGCCGCGGAGGAGACCGTCGAGCTGCCCGCTGTCGACCCGGCGAAGTCCGCGAAGATCACCGGTTTCGAGCCGGTCGTCGGTGGCGACCGTCCCGAGCTCACCGAGGCCTCGGTGGTCGTCTCCGGTGGTCGCGGTGTCGGGAGCGCGGACAAGTTCGACGTCGTCGAGCAGCTGGCCGACTCGCTCGGCGCGGCCGTCGGTGCTTCCCGTGCCGCGGTCGACTCCGGCTACTACCCGGCCCAGTTCCAGGTCGGCCAGACCGGTAAGACCGTCTCCCCGCAGCTCTACGTCGCTCTCGGGATCTCCGGTGCGATCCAGCACCGTGCGGGGATGCAGACGTCCAAGACGATCGTGGCCGTCAACAAGGACTCCGAAGCGCCGATCTTCGAGATCGCCGACTTCGGTGTCGTCGGCGACCTGTTCAACGTCGCGCCCCAGCTCACCGAAGCGGTGAACAAGCGCAAGGGCTGAGCACGCCGGGTATCCCGGTTCCTGCCTCGGGGCGGTGTTCCCATACGGAGCACCGCCCCGAGGTGCGTTCCGTCCCGGGATACTCACCGGCCCGCGACGAGCACCGTTCATCCACTGTGCACGGAGCTGTCATCCGGGAGCACTCCCGGCGCGGGCCATGCACGCGGTACACCTGGGGCATGGTTCGCTCGGAGCGGCCGGCCGGGACCGGTGGGCGTAGCGCGTCGGAACTCGAGATACCCATGGGGACAGCGGGCTACACCGTGCGTGTCGCGGCGGCGGCCGGTGAGGTCGCCGCCGCGCAGCGGTTGCGATACCGCGTGTTCGCCGAGGAGATGGGGGCCGAGCTCCCCGGCGCCGTCGCCGGTCGCGACGTCGACGAGTTCGACCGGTACTGCGATCACGTCGTGGTGCGGCACGACGCCACCGGCCAGATCGTCGGGTGCTACCGCGTGCTGCCTCCGGACGGGGCACGCAGGGCAGGCAGGCTCTATGCCGACGAGGAGTTCGACCTCACCTCGCTGGTCGGCCTGCGCCCGTACCTCGTGGAGGCAGGCCGCTCGTGCGTGCATCCCGCGCACCGCACCGGCACGGTGATCGGTCTCGCCTGGGCAGGCGTCGCCCGCTACATGCTGACGCTCGGCCACCGGTACCTCGCGGGTTGTGCCTCGGTTCCGCTGGCAGACGGCGGTGGCACGGCGGCAGGCGTGTGGGAGACCGCGCGACACCGCCACTACCCGCCCGAGAGGCTGCGGGTGCGGCCGCGGCGGCCGTGGACCGGCGCGGCACCGTGCCGGTCGGCCCGGCCCGCGATCCCCCCGTTGCTGCACGGCTACCTGCGGCTCGGCGCGTACGTGTGCGGTCCGCCCAGTTACGACCGCCGGTTCGACGTGGCGGACTTCTTCGTGCTGCTCGATCTGCAGCGGATGAACCGGCGGTACCTGAACCACTTCGCGGGAGTGTGAGCCGTGCACGCGTGGATGCCGCGCTCCCCGTGCGGGGCGGGCTGCGTCGATCACCGGGTCCGGCGGGTAGCGCCCGTCGTGGCGGCAGGCCGGCTCGCGCACGCCTGCGGCGTGCTGCTGCTGGTAGTGCTCACCGCGCCCGCGACGGCCCTGCTCGGCAGGAACGCCTGGCTCGGCTTCCACCGCCGCTTCTGCGCCGCCATGGCCAGGGCGCTCGGCGTGCGGATCGAGGTGCACGGCGAGGCCGGCCCGCCGGATCGGGGCGCCCTTATGGCGAGCAATCATGTCTCGTGGCTCGACGTGCTCGCCGTCAACGCGGTCCTGCCGACGCGCGGTGTCGCCAAGTCCGAGATCGCTGGTTGGTGGATGATCGGCAGGCTCGTCGCGGGCGCGGGCACCATCTTCGTGGACCGTTCCGCGCTGTCGACCCTGCCGCGCACCGTGGCGGAGGTGACAGCGGCGCTACGGGACGGCTGGCCGGTCAGCGTCTTCGCCGAAGGAACCACACGGTGCGGGCGGAGGCCGGGGCGCTTCGTGCCCGCGCCGTTCCAGGCGGCGATCGACAGCGGCGCCGCGGTGCGCCCGCTCGCGCTGCGCTACCGGGTGGCAGGCGCCGCGGAGACCACCTACCCTGCGATGGTCGGGGACGACTCCGTGGTGTCCTCGGCATGGCGTATCGCCCGGCTCGCCGGGCTGGTCGTCGAGGTGCGCCTCGGTCAGGAGATCGCCGCCGGTCGCCTGGACGATCGCCGGGAGCTCGCCGCGCACGCCGAGGCCGCGGTACACGGCGCGCTCGCCGCGGCGCGTGCGGACCAGGCCATGACGGGAGACAGCCCGCTGTCACCGCGCGTGTAGCAGCGCTCGGCAGAGCGTATCGACCGCCAGGGTGGGGACAGCCGGCACGGCCGATTGGCGCGTCCGGCTATCCTGGAGAGGCGATGACCTATCTCGACCATGCGGCGACCACACCGATGGTGCCGGAAGCCGTCACGGCACTGACCGAGGCACTGCCCCGCGTCGGCAACGCGTCCTCGCTGCACTCCTCCGGCCGCCGGGCCAGGCGGGTCGTCGAGGAGTCGCGCGAGAGCATCGCGGAGTGCCTCGGTGCGCAACCGTCCGAGGTGGTTCTCACCGGTGGCGGAACGGAGAGCGACAACCTCGCCGTCAAGGGCTTCTACTGGGCCCGCAACGCGGAGGACCCGGCTCGGGTGCGGGTGCTCGCCTCCGGGGTGGAGCATCACGCGGTGCTGGACTCCGTGCAGTGGCTCGCCGAGCACGCCGGCGCCGAGGTCACCTGGCTCGGCGTGGATGCCTACGGGCGCGTCTGCCCGGAGACGGTGCGCCACGCTATCGAGGAGAACCCGGACGACGTGTCGTTCGTCACCGTGATGTGGGCGAACAACGAGGTGGGCACCGTTAACCCGATCGGTGAGATCGCGGCGGTGTGCGCCGAGTTCGACATCCCGTTGCACACCGATGCTGTACAGGCCGTCGGCGAGCTCGACATCGACTTCGCGGCCAGCGGCGCGACCGCGTTGACGCTGAGCGGGCACAAGATCGGCGGTCCCTTCGGTATCGGGGCGTTGTTGCTGGCGCGGGACAGCTCGTGCGTTCCGTTGCTGCACGGTGGTGGCCAGGAACGGGAGGTGCGCTCCGGCACCCTGGACGTGCCGAGCGCCGCAGCGCTGGCAGCCGCTGTGCACGCCGGTACCTCGCGAAGGGACGAGCACGCGCGGGAGATGCGCGCGTTGCGCGACCGGCTCATCGCCGGGGTGCGCGAGCGGGTGCCCGATGTGGTGCTCAACGGCGCTCCGGTGGACCCCTCCGACGGGACGGCCCCGGCACGGCTACCGGGTAACGTGCACCTCACGTTCCCCGGTTGCGAGGGAGACAGCCTGCTCATGCTGCTCGACGCGCGCGGTATCGAGTGCTCGACGGGGTCGGCGTGCACGGCCGGGGTCGCGCAGCCCTCACACGTGTTGCTCGCCATGGGCGCCGACTCGCTCTCGGCACGCGGATCGCTGCGGTTCTCCCTCGGGCATACCTCAACCAGTGCCGACGTCGACGCCGTGGTGGCCGAGATCGCCGGCGTGGTGCAGCGGGCACGCAGGGCGGGCGTCGCCGGCGCCCGTACCCTTGAGGGGGACGCTGGGCAGGGCGGCGCTCCGGTACACCGCAAGCGGGATGAGGACGTGAGGGTACGAACATGACGGCAGGGCGACGGCGGACGGTGCTCGCCGCGATGAGCGGAGGTGTCGACTCCGCTGTCGCGGCCGCGCGTGCGGTCGATCAGGGCCACGAGGTGGTGGGGGTGCATCTCGCCCTTTCCGCCAAGCCGGGCACACTGCGCAGCGGTGCGCGCGGCTGCTGCACGGTCGAGGACGCTGGCGACGCGCGGCGGGTGGCCGACCTGCTGGGGATCCCGTTCTACGTCTGGGACTTCTCCGAGCGTTTCGCCGAGGACGTGATCGACACGTTCGTCGACGAGTACGCGGCGGGCCGGACCCCGAACCCCTGTGTCACCTGCAACGAGAAGATCAAGTTCGCGGCGCTGCTCGACAAGGCGATGGCGCTGGGCTTCGACGCGGTGTCCACGGGGCACTACGCTCGCCTGTCGTTCGCCGATGGCGTCCCGGAACTGCGGCGCAGTGCCGACCTCGACAAGGATCAGTCCTACGTGCTGGCATCGCTCACCCCGGATCAGCTGCGGCACTCGATGTTCCCCCTCGGCGACTCGCACAAGTCCGAGGTGCGGGCCGAGGCGGACCGGCGCGGGCTGGTCGTCGCGGCCAAGCCGGACAGTCACGACATCTGCTTCATTCCCAACGGGGACACGCAGGCGTTCCTGGAGTCGCGGATCGGCGCGAACCCCGGAACGCTCGTGGACGATCGCACCGGTGGTGTGCTCGGCGAGCACTCCGGTGTGCACCAGTTCACCGTCGGCCAGCGCAAGGGCCTCGGTATCGAAGCACCGGCTCCGGACGGCAGGCCACGGTACGTTCTGGACATCGAACCGGTCTCGGCGACCGTGACCGTGGGCTCGGCCGACCGCCTCGGCGTCACCGAGATCGACGCCGACGGAGCGGTGTGGCCGAGCGAGCGGGAGCTGGACGGGCCGACGGAGTGCGTCGTGCAGGTGCGCGCGCACGGGGGGACGGCACCGGCAGTGGCGGAGTCGGCAGCCGGCAGGATCCGGGTACGCCTCGATACCCAGCTGCACGGCGTCGCACCCGGTCAGACGCTGGTGCTCTACCAGCCCGACCAGCACGGCGACCTGGTGCTCGGCAGCGGGAAGATCGCCGACACCAGGGCTTAGTACCCGGCGTCCGTGGCGTGCCCTCGGCGCCGCGGACGATCCCGGTGCGCAGGACCAACCAGACACGACCCAGGCTGGAGCGGCCGAATATGCAGGACTGCCCGTGGCCGGTCGGGGCCGCAACCGCGCTCGGCCCCATGCCCGGCTCCGATATCATCACCTCGGCCGAGCTCGTGCTCGGTGAACTGCCCGAGTTCCCGCACGTTCCCGACCTGCCCGAGCGCGGTGTGGGCGCCGACCCGATCGGCCGGACGGCCGCACTGCTCACCGATCTCGCCGTGGAGGTGGCGCCGACGGGCTACCGCGTCGCCGCGCGCCCCGGCCGTCACCACAAGCGCGGCGTCGACCTGGTGCACAGGGACATGGACGGTCTCGAGCACGCCGCCGAGCGGGACGGTGCGCGTGGCGGGCTGCTGAAGACTCAGGTGGCCGGTCCGTGGACGCTGACGGCGAGTATCGAGCTCGCCCGCGGGCACCGCGTGCTGACCGACCACGGCGCCCTGCGCGACTTCACGGGTTCGTTGGTCGACGGTGTGGGCAAGCATGTCACGGAGCTGGCGCAGCGTACCGGCCGGCGCGTGGTCGTGCAGCTGGACGAGCCGTTGCTGCCGGAGGTACTGGCGGGGTCGCTTTCCACCCCATCGGGGTACGGGACCGTTCCGTCGGTGCCGGAGCCGGAGGTGAAGGCCGTGCTTGCGCCGGTCGTCGAGCAGCTGGAGCGAGCCACCGGCTCACCCGTCGTGCTGCGTTGCGGCGTGCCGCGGCCACCGGTGGGCGTGCTGCGCGGGACGGGCGCGCGGGTGCTGGCCCTGGACGCCACTCAGCTCGCCGGGGCGCCGGGGCGGGTGCTCGACGAGATCGGCGAGGCGTGGGAGGAGGGCACCGTGCTCCTTCTCGGTCTGGTGCCGGAGACCGCCCCCGCCGAGGGGGTCGACCTGCGGGGTCTGGCCGAGCCTGCGCTGTGGCTGGTCGACCGCCTCGGCTTCAACCGCTCGGTCCTGGCCGAGCGCGCCGTGCCCACGCCGGTGCGGGGGCTCGCCGACGCCGACGAGTCATGGGTGCGTCGCGCGCTCTCGCTGACCAGGGATCTGGGTAGGGCCTTCGTCGAGCCACCCGAGGGGTGGTGACCGGCGCGGCGGGTAGTGCCGGGTCCGGTCGGCGATCCGACTTGCGCATACCGGCCCCGGTTGCGGTCTCGAGCGCGTACCGTCATCGATGATGCGATGGTTCCGGCGTAGGCAGCGAAGCACACCCACCGACCCCACCGACCCCACCGACCCCACCGACCCCGCCGGCACGGAGGTCGTCGACCCGCGTACCCCGTGGCCGCAGCCGGACGGGCCGGAGGACCCGGAGGTCGCCGCGAGCGAGTTCTGGCGCCGCTGGGCCGAGCTGCTCCCCGAGATCAGCGCCGCGCTGGGCGAGGGCAAGGTCCAGCGTGTCGAACACGCGTTGTGTGAGCTGGTCGCGGCGCTGCATCCGGACCTGCAGTTCTCCATCGAGCGCGGAGCCCGTGCCGTCTACGCCCTCGTGCTGTCCAGCCGCGAGGACCCGGCCGTGCGGCCCTACACCGACGCGTGGATCGCGGCGGCCCCGGAACCCGACGCGATGTGGGAGTATCACGACTCGGTGCCTGCCGTCCCCGACCCCAGTGAGGTCACGGTCAACGTCGGCGAGGTCCGCGTCGCGCTCGCCGACGTCCGCGTCGCCGCGCGGGTCGATGCCGGTTCCGTGGACGTCTCGGTACACCATCCCCTGCTCGGCGAGCTCGACGGGAACCAGCGCGAGACGATGACGTTCCTGCCGCTCGAGGCGACGCTCGGTGAGCGTCTCGCCGCGCGGTGGTTACGCAGGGTGGAAGTGAGCGTCTCCGAGCCGGCGGACGCCATGACGCTGCTCGAGTTCCGCACGCTCGTGACCGGACTCGGCGATACGGGTGGGCCGCACGGCGACGGTGTCGGTGTGGCGGACTAACCTCGGTTGATGTGAGCGTGGAACAGCAGCGAGATGGGCGGGGCCGGGCCGGGTCGGTCCCGGACGACGTGCGGCAGCGACACACGGAGCTGGCCGAGGAGATCGATCACCACCGGTTCCGGTACTACGTGCACGACGCGCCGACGATCAGCGACGGTGAGTTCGACGCGTTGTTCGCCGAGCTGGAGGAGCTCGAACAGCAGTACCCCGGTCTGGTCACAGCGGACTCACCGACGCAGCACGTCGGTGGGACGTTCTCGACCGAGTTCACCGCCTATGACCACCTGGAACGCATGCTCAGTCTGGACAACGCGTTCGACTTCGAGGAGCTGACGGCCTGGGTGGAGCGGTTGCACCGGGAGCTGGGCGACGAGGCGGGCTCCGCGCTGAGCTACCTGTGCGAGCTCAAGATCGACGGGCTCGCGGTGAACCTGCTGTACGAGCGGGGCAGGCTGGTGCGTGCCCTGACACGCGGGGACGGCCGTACCGGTGAGGACGTCACGTTGAACATCCGCACCCTGGACGACGTTCCGGACTCGCTCACCGCGCGGGACGGGTTCGACGTTCCCGAGCAGGTCGAGGTCCGTGGCGAGGTCTTCTTCCGGGTCGAGGAGTTCTCCGAGCTCAACGCCGGGCTCGTCGCCGAGGGCAAGGCACCGTTCGCCAACCCGCGCAACGCCGCCGCGGGCTCGTTGCGCCAGAAGGATCCTCGGGTGACCAGCCGCCGCCCGCTGCGGATGATCTGTCACGGGCTCGGCAAGCGTGTCGGTTTCGAGCCACGGAACCAGTCGGAGGCATATCAGGCGCTCGCGGCTTGGGGGCTTCCGGTGTCGACACATTCCACGGTGGTGCGGTCGCTCGACGAGCTCACCGAGCACATCCGGTACTGGGACGAGCACCGGCACGACGCCGAGCACGAGATCGACGGCGTGGTCGTCAAGGTGGACGACGTGTCGTTGCAGCGCAGGCTGGGCACGACAGCACGCGCCCCGCGGTGGGCGATCGCCTACAAGTACCCCCCGGAGGAAGCGACGACGACACTGCACGCCATCGATGTCAACGTGGGGCGGACCGGGCGGGTGACGCCGTTCGCGGTGATGGAGCCGGTGACGGTCGCGGGCTCGACGGTGTCCATGGCGACGCTGCACAACGCGGGTGAGGTCCGGCGCAAGGGTGTGCTGATCGGCGACCGGGTGGTCATCCGCAAAGCGGGAGACGTGATCCCGGAGGTGCTCGGCCCCATCGTCGACGTGCGCACCGGCGGCGAGCGCGAGTTCGTGATGCCGACCGAGTGTCCGGAGTGCGGCACGAGACTGCGCCACGAGAAGGAGGGTGACGCGGACATCCGGTGCCCGAACTCGAGGTCGTGCCCGGCACAGCTGCGGGAGCGGCTGTTCCATGTCGCCGGGAGGGGGGCGTTCGACATCGAGGTATTGGGATACGAGTCGGCTACCGCTCTGCTGGAGTCGGGTGTGGTCACCGACGAGGGCGACCTGTTCATGCTCGACGAGGACAAGCTGTCCGAGGTAGAGCTGTTCCGCACCAAGTCGGGGGAGCTGTCGGCCAACGGCAGGAAGCTGCTCGCGAATCTCGAGTCGGCGAAGGACTGTCCACTCTGGAAGGTTCTCGTCGCTTTGTCGATCCGGCACATCGGCCCGACAGCGGCGCAGGCGCTCGCGCGCGAGTTCTCCTCCATGGAGGCTATCGAGGAGGCGAGCGAGGAAGCCCTCTCCGAGATCGACGGTGTCGGCCCGGCGATCGCCACGGCGGTGCGCGAGTGGTTCTCCGTGGACTGGCACCGCGAGGTCGTCCGGAAGTGGCGGGAAGCGGGCGTACGCATGTCGGAGGAGCGCGACGAGTCGATCGAGCGCAACCTGGAAGGGCTGTCGATCGTGGTGACGGGATCGCTGGACTCGTTCACGCGGGAGGAGGCCAAGGAGGCCATCATGGTCCGTGGCGGCAAGGCAGCGGGCTCGGTGTCGAAGAAGACCGCGTTCCTCGTGGCGGGGGACGCCCCGGGGTCCAAGCACGACAAGGCCGTCCAGCTCGGAGTTCCGGTGCTGGACGAGGACGGGTTCCGGGTACTGCTCGAGCGCGGACCGGAGGCCGCGCGGTCCGCGGCAGGCGCTGGTGACGATGAGTGACGTCAGCGTCCGCCCGGTGCGGCCCGACGAGCTCGCCCGGGTCGGTGAGATCACCGTGGCCGCCTACCGCGCCTCCGGTCTCCTGCACGGCGACAGTGACTACGAACACCAGCTCCGGGACACCGCGAGGCGGGCCGAGCTGGCGGAGTTGCTCGCCGCGGTGGACGGCGACGACGTGGTACTCGGGTCGGTGACCGTCGCGCGCTACGGCAGCTGGTTCGCACAGGTGGCCGTGCCGGGTGAGCTGGAGTTCCGCATGCTGGCGATCGACCCGCAGCACCGCGGGCGCGGTGTCGGCGAGCTGCTGACGCAGGCCGTGTGCGATCGCGCTGGTGACCTTGGTTGTCACCGTGTGGTGATGTGTGTCGACCGCAGTAACGCGCCTGCCCTGCGGCTGTACGAGCGCATGGGGTTCCGGCGGCTACCGGAGCGCGACTGGGCCCCTGTGCCCGCCGTGCAGCTGCTCGCCCTCGGGCGTGAGGTGACTGGCTGACTCACCCCGGGCGCCGGTCCGGCCGCTAACCCTCGAGTACCACAGCCACGATGCCTGCGAGATGTGCGAGGCGGGCGACCTCGGCGGCACGGAACATGGGACCGCCGGGCCGGCCGACCAGGAGTGCGCGGTCCGGTTTGCCGAGCGGGGTGGCTGCCAGCTCGGTACCCAGCTCGCGCCAGGTCGGGGGGATCCACGACTCCTCGGAGTCGAGGATCGTGGCCCGTTCCAACGGCAACCACGGCAGGCCCTGTAGCGGGGTCTCGGGGGCCGCTGTGGACGCGGCCAGCCGCTCGACACCCCCGTTCTGCCGCAGGACCAGCGCCCATCCGGAGCGGACGATCCGTGGGACACCCTCGGCGAGGATCTCCAGGCCGGTCCGGGGCGCGGCCGCGATCTCCTCGACCAGCTCCAGCTCCCGGTGGGTATCGAGCACGCCCGCGTACGGTCGCACCGCGTCGACCTCGACGCCGTCGACGCTCTCCGCGGCCGTGATGAGGGCATCGGGAAGGCTGCCGGAAGGCAGCTCCACGACCATGTCGTCGACGGCGATTCCGGATGAGCGTTCGACCACGTCGACACTGAGGATGTCCGCGCCGACCATACCGAGCGCTGAGGCTACCGATCCCAGGCTTCCAGGGCTATCCGGGATCTGTACCCGGATCAGGAAGGACAACGCGAACCTCTTCTCCTCTGCCTACCCCAGCATTGCCGTGGGGCGATGGACCGGTAGGACATTGTCTCAGACGTGCGCTCCCGCCGGGATCCGCCATCTCCGGTAATGCGGTCGTGTGCGCGACGGTGCGCGTCACGTAGAGTCATGCCCCGGTTCGCCTGCGGTTACCTCGCGGGGTGTGCGGTGCGCGCCGTGCGCGCGCTGGGGCGGCCCGCTCGCGATGCGCGCGACGTATCCGGATGACCGGGCACTAGACTGCGAGGCGCTCCGGGTTGGCGAACGCACCGACCGGTGAGCACGACACCCGACCGACAGTACGTAGACCCCGGGGGTTGCCCTCGTGTCCCAGATTTCCCGTGACGAGCTCGCCCATCTGGCCAAGCTCGCCAGGCTCGGCGTGAGCGAGGCCGAGCTGGACACCTTCGTCGGCCAGCTCGACGTGATCCTCGACTCGGTGGCCAAGGTCGGCGAGGTGGCCGGCGACGATATCCCGCCGATGTCGCACGCGGCGAACCTGACGAACGTCTTCCGCTCCGACGAGATCCGTCCGGGCCTGAGCCAGCAGGAGGCACTTTCCGGCGCGCCGGCAGCGGAGGACGGGCGGTTCTGTGTGCCGCGAATCCTCGGGGAGGAACAGTGATGGACCCGACCACGCGTACGGCGGCCGAGCTGGCCGCCGGCATCCACGCGGGTGAGCTCAGCTCGGTGGAGGTCACCCGCTCTCACCTAGAACGCATCGCCAAGGTCGACTCGGAGATCAACGCGTTCCTGCACGTCGACACCGAGGGCGCGCTGGCGACCGCGGAGAAGGTGGACGCGGATATCGCGGCCGGCCGGCCGCCCGTCTCCCCGCTAGCCGGGGTACCCCTCGGGCTCAAGGACGTGCTCACCACCAAGGGCATCCCGACGACCTGCGGGTCACGCACGCTGGAGGGGTGGGTCCCCCCGTATGACGCTACGGTCACGCGCAAGCTGCGCGAGGCCGATGTGGTGGTGCTCGGCAAGACCAACATGGACGAGTTCGCGATGGGGTCCTCCACGGAGAACTCGGCCTACGGTCCGACCAGGAACCCTTGGGACACCGCGCGCGTGCCCGGTGGCTCGAGCGGCGGTTCGGCCGCCGCGCTCGCCGCGTTCCAGGCGCCGGTGACGGTCGGTACGGATACGGGAGGCTCGGTCCGCCAGCCGGGTGCGTTGACCGGAACGGTCGGGGTGAAGCCGACGTACGGCGGGGTCTCCCGGTACGGCCTCGTGGCGTTCTCCTCCTCCCTCGACCAGGCGGGACCGTGCGCGCGGACGGTTCTCGACGCCGCGCTGCTGCACGAGGTGATCGGCGGGCACGACCCGATGGACTCGACCTCGTTGAACGCTCCGGTCCCTTCCGTCGTCGAGGCCGCTCGCCGGGGTTCTTCCGGGGACCTGAGTGGTGTTCGCGTGGGTGTGGTCACCGAACTCGGCGGGGAGGGCTACCAGCCGGGCGTGCTGCGGTCGTTCGCCTCGGCCGTCGACACGCTGCGCGAGCTGGGAGCGGAGGTCGTCGAGGTCTCCTGCCCGAACTTCGAGTACGCGCTGTCGGCGTACTACCTGATCGCGCCGAGCGAGTGCTCGTCCAATCTCGCCCGCTTCGACGCGATGCGCTACGGGTTGCGTGTCGCCGACGACGGCACCAACGGCGCCGACGATGTGATGTCGTTGAGCAGGGAGGCAGGCTTCGGCGCCGAGGTGAAGCGGCGCATCATCATCGGAACGTACGCGCTGTCCGCCGGTTACTACGACGCGTACTACGGTTCGGCCCAGAAGGTTCGTTCGCTCGTCACGAGGGACTTCGACGCCGCGTACGAGCAGGTGGACGTGCTGGTGTCACCGACGGCGCCGACGACGGCGTTCCGTGTCGGGGAGCGAGTGGACGATCCGATGTCGATGTATCGCGGTGACCTGTGCACGATTCCGACGAACCTCGCCGGCACCGCCGCTATGAGCGTGCCGAGCGGACTGTCCGACGAGGACGGGCTTCCCGTTGGACTGCAGATAATGGCACCTGCGCTCGCCGACGACCGGATGTACGAGGTGGGCGCGGCATACGAGCGCGCACGCGACGCGGCCGCGGGCGGCGCGCTGGTCGACCGGATCCCGGAGCTGTGAGGCAGTCGTGACGACGAAGACGGAGACGATGGACTACGACGAGGTTCTCGAGCGTTTCGACCCGGTGCTGGGCCTCGAGGTGCATGTCGAGCTGTCCACGCGGACGAAGATGTTCTGCGGCTGCCCGAACGCATTCGGCGGGGAGCCCAACACGCACGTGTGCCCCACCTGTCTCGGGCTGCCGGGCGCGTTGCCTGTGGTCAACGGCAGTGCGGTGGAGTCGGCCATCCGGATCGGCCTGGGACTCAACTGCGAGATCGCCGGGTGGTGCCGGTTCGCGCGGAAGAACTACTTCTACCCGGACATGCCCAAGAACTTCCAGACGTCACAGTACGACGAGCCGATCGCCTTCGACGGGTACCTCGATGTCGAGCTCGGCGACGGTGAGACCGTCCGGGTCGGTATCGAGCGCGCGCACATGGAGGAGGACACCGGCAAGTCGCTGCACGTGGGTGGCGCGACCGGCCGGATTCACGGTGCCGACTACTCGCTGCTGGACTACAACCGGGCGGGCGTGCCGCTGATCGAGATCGTGACCAAACCGATCACCGGTGCGGGCAGGCGTGCCCCCGAGGTGGCGCGTGCCTACGTGTCGGCGCTGCGGGACTTGCTGCGTGCGATGGGGGTCTCGGATGTCCGGATGGATCAGGGGTCGTTGCGCTGCGACGCGAACGTCTCGCTGTCCCCAAAGGGAGACGAGGTTTTCGGTACCCGCTCCGAGACCAAGAACGTGAACTCGTTGCGCAGCGTGGAGCGTGCGGTGCGCTACGAGATGACCCGGCAGGCGAGCCTGCTGTCCCGTGGTGCGCAGGTGGTGCAGGAGACCAGGCACTTCCAGGAAGCCGACGGCACGACATCGGCGGGCAGGCCCAAGGAGACATCCGAGGACTACCGGTACTTCCCCGAGCCCGACCTGGTGCCGATCGCGCCGAGCAGCGCCTGGATCGAGGAGCTGCGGAGCACGCTTCCCGAGTTGCCCTGGGAGCGGAGGCGGCGTATCCAGCAGGACTGGCAGCTGACCGACGAGGAGCTGCGGGACCTGGTCAACACCGGCGCCGCCGACGTGGTCGCCGCGACCGTGGACGCGGGGGCGCCGGTCGACGACGCGCGCAGCTGGTGGGTGCAGTTCCTCACCGAGCAGGCCAACTCGCGTGGCGTCGACCTCGCCGACCTTCCGGTCACCCCTGGCCAGGTGGCCCGCGTCATCGCCCTGATCGGCGAGGGCACCTTGACGAACAAGCTGGGGCGTGAGGTCGTCCTCGGTGTGCTCGCCGGCGAAGGTGACCCGGACGAGGTGATCGCCTCGCGCGGGCTCGAGGTGGTCTCCGACGACTCGGCGTTGACCGCGGCGATCGACGAGGCGCTTGCCGCGCAACCGGATGTCGTGGAGAAGATCCGGGGCGGCAAGGTCCAGGCCGCGGGTGCGATCGTCGGCGCGGTCATGAAGGCGACCCAGGGCCAGGCCGATGCCAAGCGGGTACGCGAGCTGATCCTGCAACGCTGCGGCGCCGAGTAGCCCGCCGAGTAGCCCCCGGGGTAGAGCCCGGGGGCCGGGGTGGTCCCCGCGCGGTCAGTCGGCGCCGCCGGAGCCTGCCTCCGGGCGCAGCAGCAGAACGACCCGGTCGTCGCTGGACACGGGATCGCTACCGGCCTTGTTGACGGTCCCGGCGACGGCGACGTCGTCGCTGATCACGTCCACGTCGGCGATCCGGCCGTACCCGATCCCGTTGCCGTCCTGCTGAGTGTCAGTGACCTGCGGCTCCCCGGTGATGACGCCGTCCTCGTCGATCGGCATGGACTGGATCGTGCCCGTGTGCGATGTGGTCACCATGAGCATGTCCGACCAGTCGGCGCACCCGGCCACACCCGGCTGATCCTGCCATGTCCACGCGGGCGCGGACAGGTCCTCACCGGGTTCGATCCGGTACAGCGTGTCGACGCTGCCGCCCCGGTCGGTCACCCACGAGCGGGTCCCGTCCCGCGAGGTGCACAGCCCGCCGGGAGAGTGCAGCCCGCCGGCGATGACCGGCGAGCCCGGTTCCGGGTTGCCCTCGGCCGCGTCCCCCGACCGGTCGATACGAAGTACCTTGCCGGCCAGCGAGTCGGGGTCCTCTGCCGCGTCCGGATCCCCTCCGTCGCCTGTGGCGACGAGCAGCGTCCCGTCGCCACCGTGGCCGAGTGCGCCCGCGTTGCCGGAATCGCCCTTGGGAATGCCCGTCAGCACCGGTGTCGCCTCGCCGTCCTCGGCGAACCGTACGACGCGGTTGTCCTCCTCGGTGCTGATATAGGCGTAGACGAGCCGGTCCTCGTGGTAGGTGGGCGACAGCGCCAGCCCCGTCAGCCCGCCGTCGCCGGTGGCATCGACCTCGAGGGAGGCGAACTCGCGCGGTTCGGCGCCCTCGACGGCAACGTGCACGGTGCCAGACTCCCGCTCGCCGGCGAGCGCGCCGATCTCCGTGCCGTGCGGCGGCAGCGCGGCGACCGCTCCGATCGGATCGAGACAGGTCGCGATGACGGCGGGGTCGTGGTCGGTGCACCCGTCGGGTGGCGGAATGGATTCCTGCGTGCGTTCCGGAGCGTCCGGTTCCTGCTCGCCCCCCACTTCCGGGAGTTCCGGCTGCGGCCCGCGCTCCGGGGTGAGCTCGGCCGTCGGTCGCCAGTCGCCACTCGCGCTCGTCGAGTCGTCGAACGTGGCGCAGGACGCCAGCACCAGCGAGCCCGACGCGGTGAGCGCGGTGAGCAGCGCTCGCATGCTGGGACGGCCGGTGAGGGTGCGCACAACGGCAGAGGATAAGCGTATCGGCGTGAACGTCACGTAATACGGCACCGGTCGCGACCGGCGCAGGCGGGCACGGTTCAGCGTGCCGGCGAGTGGTGATCGTCACCGACCCGACGCCTGCGCATGATCCGGCGCCGCTCGCCGGCCGTCATGCCGCCGAAGACCCCGTGATCCAGCCTGTTGTCCAGTGCGAAGTCCAGACACTCGGACTGTACCGGGCAGCTCGCGCAGATGGCTTTCGCCTGCGCCACCCGCGCCGAATCCGGCACGTCCTCGGTGATCGGGAAGAACACCTCGGGGTCGGAGTCCCTGCAGGCGGCACGCTGCCGCCAGTCGTATGTTGCTCGTTCCATGTCGTGCCGCCTCCTTCCGTCAGGCACGTGCATAGCTCGGGTGCTGTCCACCTGGTGACGACGGTGAGCCGACGCGTCGCTCGCGGTCCGGCAACCACGCGGGACCGGGACGCGTCGCGCTCGTGTCCGGTTCGGTGACTGGGGACATGCGCAGGTGGCATGCGCTGGGGGCACGCGCAGGTGGCGTGCGCCGGTGGCATGCACTGGGGGCATGCACTGGGGGCACGCACAGCACGTCACCGCAGGCACCGATCCCACTCAACACGTGAACCCCGGCCGGTATTCCACGGGTGCGCGAGCTCGTGCGATCGCCCGGATACGGGGCGGCCTCCGGTGGCGGGAGTAGCTCAGTGCTCCCCGGGCTCGCGCCGTTCCGTCGGGTCGTCGATGCGGCCACCGCTGACGCCGGACAGCACAGGAAGGTGCCGGGTACGGACCGCGGGCAGTGCTACCTCGGTACCGTCCCCGAGCACGGCACGGACCTTCGACTTGCCGGTCAGGGTCAGACCGCTGAGGTCGTCCCAGGCCAGCGACCGGGTCCGGAACACGGTCCGCACGACCAGCCCCGAGCTGTCCACGACGGTCTCGGTGCGGAGCAGCCACACGATGAACCCGATCGGCACCACGTAGAGCACCGACAGCGCGGGCAGCGCGAGGGCCATCGGGGTGACGCAGAGGATGACCAGCAGCGGCACCAGAACGGCAGTCTTGGGCACACGGATGAGGGCGCGTGGCTGCCGCGCGGCCGCCGTCCCCGAGCCGGCCGACGATGCCGCCGGCGACGCCGCTGGGGACGCTGCTGGGGACGCCGCTGGGCTCGCGTCGTCGTTGTCGGTCACGGTGGTCATGGTCTCGCGTGCCATCGCGGGTGTCATGTCCGGGGTGGCCCCGCCCGGATCCCGGTGCGGGGGCACATCGCCGTGCCCGCCCGTCGTGCCCAGTATCTGGGAAGTCGGTCCCGCCAAGTTGACACCCTGACCGGGCTGCGACTAACGTACGTGCCATGCAGCAGCTAGTTGAGCTCGTAGTAATTTCCTTGCGCGTCAGCATGACGTGAGGGCGACTGCAAGCCATCCGCTGCTGACGCGCAACCCTCGTTCGACCGTCCGGTCGGCGGGGGTTTTTTCGTGCGGTGAGCGAGTGTATTCCAGGGGTGGTGCCATGATGCGGGCAACGAACCGGGAGCACACGCGGCACCGAACCGTGACGGCACCGACAATGGGTTACACCGGCGTACACCCCGACTCGCGAATGAGCGCACTATGACCGTTCCCGACCCAGCGACCGACGAGGCAGAACCGATGACAAGCGCCACATCGAGAGCGAGCTCGCAGCCACGGCCGACGCATCCGGCGCCGCACGGCAAGCTCGATTCGCGTCCGAAGCCGGCACCCCCCGCGGGCGCCCCCGTCCGGGTGACAGGTGCGCAGGCGCTCGTACGGTCCCTCGAGTCTCTCGGTGCCGAGGTCGTCTTCGGCATTCCCGGCGGGACGATCCTGCCCGCCTACGACCCGTTGCTCGACTCCACCAAGGTCCGGCACGTGCTGGTCCGGCACGAGCAGGGCGCGGGTCACGCCGCCACCGGTTACGCGCAGGCCACCGGCAAGGTGGGCGTGTGCATGGCGACGTCAGGGCCCGGTGCTACCAACCTGGTCACACCCATCGCCGACGCGCATATGGACTCCGTGCCGATGGTGGCCATCACCGGCCAGCAGACCCGCGCGCTGATCGGGTCGGACGCGTTCCAGGAAGCCGACATCTGCGGTATCACGATGCCGATCACCAAGCACAACTTCCTGGTCACCGAGCCGGCCGACATCCCGCAGGCGATCGCGGAGGCGTTCCACCTCGCGCGTACGGGCAGGCCGGGACCGGTGCTTGTCGACATCCCGAAGGACGTGCTGCAGGAGACGACGTCCTACTCGTGGCCCCCCGAGATGCACCTGCCGGGCTACCGGCCCACATTGCGCCCGCACGGCAAGCAGGTCCGCGAGGCCGCCAAGCTGATGACGACCTCCCGCCGCCCCGTTCTCTACGTCGGCGGTGGCGTCATCAAGTCCGAGGCTTCCGCCGAGCTCACCGAGCTCGCCGAGCTGACAGGCATCCCGGTGGTCACCACGTTGATGGCGCGCGGGGCGTTCCCCGACTCGCATCCCCAGCATCTCGGTATGCCGGGGATGCACGGCACTGTCGCGGCCGTGGCCGCCATGCAGCGTTCCGACCTGCTGATCTCGCTCGGCGCGCGGTTCGACGACCGGGTCACCGGGCAGCTGTCCACGTTCGCGCAGGACGCCACCGTTGTGCACGCCGACATAGACCCGGCGGAGATCTCCAAGAACCGCAAGGCCGATGTGCCGATCGTCGGCGACTGCCGCGAGATCCTCGCGGAACTGATCAGCGAGGTGCGGGCCGAGATCGACCAGTCCGGCCGCCCCGACTTCGATGCCTGGTGGACCCAGGTGGGCGCGTGGCGGGACACGTACCCACCCGGCTACGAATGGCCCTCGGACGGGACGCTGTCCCCGCAGTACGTGATCGAACGGCTGGGCAAGCTGGCCGGGCCGGACGCGATCTACACGGCGGGAGTCGGTCAGCACCAGATGTGGGCCGCGCAGTTCATCGGATACGAGCGCCCGAACACGTGGATCAACTCCGGTGGGCTCGGCACGATGGGCTTCGCCGTCCCGGCCGCGATGGGCGCGCAGTTCGCGTTCCCCGACAGGCCGGTGTGGGCCATCGACGGTGACGGGTGCTTCCAGATGACCTGTCAGGAGCTGGCGACCTGCGCCATCGAGGGAGCGCCCATCAAGGTGGCCGTGATCAACAACGGCAACCTCGGCATGGTGCGCCAGTGGCAGAACCTCTTCTACGCCGAGCGCTACTCCAACACCGATCTCGGTACGCACATGCACCGCATCCCCGACTTCACGTTGCTGGCGGAGTCCATGGGGTGCGCGGGCCTGCGATGCGACACGCAGGAAGGAGTCGACACGGCCATCCAGCGCGCGATGGAGATCAATGACCGCCCCGTCGTCATCGATTTCCTCGTCGGCAAGGATGCCCAGGTGTGGCCGATGGTCGCCGCGGGAACCGGTAACGACGAGATCATGGCCGCGCGCGGTATCCGCCCACTGTTCGACGACGACGAGGTCTGACGGGAGCCGAGTACATGAGTACACACACTCTCAGCGTGCTGGTGGAGAACAAACCGGGTGTGCTCGCACGCGTGGCGGGCCTGTTCTCCCGGCGTGGGTTCAACATCGACTCGCTGGCGGTCGGGCCGACGGAGAACCCGGAGATCTCCAGGATGACGATCGTCGTCGCCGTGGAGGAGCTCCCTCTTGAGCAGGTCACCAAACAGCTCAACAAACTGGTGAACGTCATCAAGATCGTCGAGCTGGAGGAGCCGAGCTCGGTGCAGCGGGAGCTGCTGCTTGCCAAGATCCGCGCCGACGCGACGGTGCGCAGCCAGGTCCTGGAGATCGTGGACCTGTTCCGCGCGAAGGTGGTCGACGTGTCCCCCGAAGCGGTCACCATCGAGGCGACGGGGCCGGTGGACAAGATCAACGCGCTGCTGCGCATGCTGGAGCCGTACGGTATCCGCGAGCTGGTGCAGTCCGGGATGGTCGCGGTCGGCAGGGGACCGCGTTCGATCACCGGCACGTCCACTCGCTGAACGACCCGAAGCTCCGGTCCGGGTGCCACGGGAACGCAGCGATGCACCGGCGGCCGCGACCTCCCTTCGGGGCATCGTCCTCCGGGCGGGCCCCGGCACAACCGCTGGACGAGACGACAGAATGCACGAACGAAAGGAAGTTGGCAGCCCTCATGTCAGTCGAAATGTTCTACGATGACGACGCCGATCTCGGCCTGATCCAGGCGCGCAAGGTGGCGATCATCGGGTATGGAAGCCAGGGTCACGCGCACGCGCTGAGCCTGCGCGACTCCGGGGTCGATGTACGCGTCGGGCTGCCGGAGTCGTCGAAGTCCCGGACCAAGGCTGCCGACGAGGGGCTCCGGGTGGTCACGCCTGCCGAGGCCGCGCAGGAAGCGGACCTCATCATGATCCTCGCGCCGGACACCGCGCAGCGCAGCATCTACGCCAACGACATCGCGCCCAACCTGCGTTCGGGCGACGCGCTGTACTTCGGGCACGGCTTCAACATCCGGTACGGCCTGATCCAGCCGCCCGCCGACGTCGACGTGGCGATGGTCGCGCCGAAGGGGCCAGGGCACCTGGTGCGGCGCCAGTTCGTCGACGGCAGGGGAGTGCCCTGCCTCATCGCTGTCGAGCAGGACCCCAGCGGCAGCGCCCAGGCGCTCGCGCTGTCCTACGCCAAGGGGATCGGCGGTGCGCGGGCCGGGGTCATCAAGACCACCTTCGCCGAGGAGACCGAGACCGACCTCTTCGGTGAGCAGGCCGTGCTGTGCGGCGGTACCAGCGCACTGATCCAGAACGCGTTCGAGGTGCTGACCGAGGCGGGATACGCCCCGGAGATCGCCTACTTCGAGGTGCTGCACGAGCTCAAGCTGATCGTGGACCTGATGTACGAGGGTGGCATCGCCGGCCAGCGCTACTCGGTCTCCGACACCGCTACCTACGGCGACGTCACGCGCGGACCTCGGGTGATCACCCCGGCGGTCAAGGAGGAGATGCGCAAGGTCCTCGCCGAGGTGCAGGACGGCTCGTTCGCCGAGGAGTGGGTCGCCGAGGACGAGGCGGGCCGCCCGAACTACACGAAGCTGGAGCAGGAAGGCGCGAGTCACCCGATCGAGGAGGTCGGCAGCAGGCTGCGCAAGCTCATGGCCTGGGTGCGCTGAGCGGGCCGAGCAGCCGGTGCGTGGTGCGTGCTCTGCGGTACGTGCGCGCGAAGGCGCACGTCACGGTACGCGCGCACCGCGCACCGGACGGCTCGCTAAGGTGGTGCCATGAGCCAGGAGCAGTATGCGGCAGGCGGTGACAACACCGAGCCGGAGCCGTTCGACGACAAGGCACACATCCGCGACGAGATCGACCTCAGCAACGCCGAGTGGCAGCGTCCGCTTCCGGAGGGCGTCGACCCGGACGAGCTGGAAGACGCTGTCGAGATCGCGTTCGTGCCGCACACCGACGGCGTCACATACGTGGCGATGCGGCAGGCCTCGGAGCCGGACGGAACGATCCTGGTGTTCACGCCGAGCGAGTGGGAAGCCTTCGTGCTGGGTGCCAAGGACGGGGAGTTCGACGAGCCCTGGTAGCAGGCGCTGCGACGGCGCTCCGAGCGACTCGTCATCGCTGGTCAGCGAATTGCCGGCACGGTGACCGGGGTCATATCCGGTGGTGTGTTCACCCACATCGTGGTGTCGGCCCTCGATGGATCCGTGGCTCATCGATAGACTCTTGCGGGTTGGCGTTCCGTCGACGTAACCCAACACCGCGCGGTAGGCATGGTGGGCGCGCCTGCGCCGCAGTCATCCACTGCACGGGCTGCCGCCCGCTGACACCGCCCGCGCGATCTCCTTAGTCCCGACAGACCGGAGGCACTTTGTGACCGCTTCAAGCCGTCCCGTTGTCCTGCTCGCCGAGAAGCTCGCACCGTCCGTTATGGATGCGTTCGGCGATGAGGTCGAGATCCGTCACGTGGACGGAACCGACCGCGCCGCGTTGCTGGAAGCTGTTGCCGACGCAGACGCGCTTGTTGTCCGCTCGGCCACTCAGGTCGACGCCGAGGTGCTGTCCGCGGGGAAGAAGCTGACCGTCGTCGGCCGTGCCGGCGTGGGGCTCGACAACGTCGAGGTGCCCGCGGCCACCGAGCGTGGCGTGCTCGTCGTCAACGCGCCGACCTCGAACATCGTCTCCGCGGCCGAGCACGCGGTTGCGCTGCTGCTGTCGGTGGTGCGCAGGGTCCCTGCCGCGGACCAGAGCCTGCGCGGTGGTGAGTGGAAGCGCAGCTCCTACACCGGCGTCGAGCTGAACGGCAAGACCGTCGGCGTCGTCGGCCTCGGCAAGATCGGCCAGCTCTTCGCGCAGCGGGTCGCGGCGTTCGGTACCACGCTGATCGCCTACGACCCCTACGCCACGGCAGCGCGTGCCGCCCAGCTCGGGGTCGAGCTGGTCAGCCTCGACGAGCTGCTGCAGCGCTCGGACATCATCTCGATCCACCTGCCCAAGACGCCGGAGACAGCCGGCCTGATCGATGCCGACGCCCTGGCCAAGGTCAAGCAGGGCGCGATCGTCATCAACGCCGCCCGTGGCGGGCTCGTCGACGAGCAGGCGCTCGCCGACGCCGTCAAGGAAGGCCGTGTCGGCGGTGCCGGCGTGGACGTGTTCGTGACGGAACCGACCACGGAGAGCCCGCTGTTCGGCCTGCCGAACGTCGTGGTGACCCCGCATCTGGGTGCCTCGACCAGTGAGGCGCAGGACAGGGCGGGTACCGACGTGGCGCACTCGGTGCGGCTCGCGCTACGCGGCGACTTCGTTCCGGACGCGGTCAATGTCGCGGGCGGCGGCGCCGTCAGCGAGGAGGTGCGGCCGTACCTGCCGCTGACCCAGAAGCTGGGGATCGTGCTCTCCGCGTTCAGCGACAAGGCGCCGACCTCGGTGCAGGTCGTGGTCAGCGGGGAGCTGTCCAGCGAGGACGTGGACGTGCTGCCGCTGGCGGCACTGCGCGGCGTGTTCAACGGCGTGGTCGAGGACCAGGTCACCTTCGTCAACGCCCCCCGGCTCGCCGAGGAGCTCGGTGTCCAGTTCGAGGTCACCACGCAGAGCGAGAGCGAGATCTACCGCAGTGAGGTCACCGTGCGCGCGGTCCACGCGGACGGGACCACGCTGTCGGTATCGGGTGCGATCACCGGGCTCGACGAGGTGGAGAAGCTCGTCGAGGTCAACGGCAGGCACTTCGATATCCGTGCCGAGGACCACATGCTGCTGCTGGAGTACCCGGACCGGCCCGGCGTGCTCGGCAGGATCGGCACGCTGCTCGGCGAGGCCGGGGTGAACATCGAGACGGCCCAGGTCAGCCAGACCACCGAGGGTACGAGTGCCGTGTTGCTGATGCGGGTGGACCGGCCGGTGGACGCCAGCGTGCTCGAGCCGATCGGTGCCGCGGTCGGTGCGCGCACGGTTCGCGCCGTCACGTTCGACTGACCGGCGAACCGGCCCGGAAACCCTGCCCGGAAAACCGGCCCGGAAAGCCGGCACGGCGTAGTCGGAACGACGTCAGACGCGCGAGGCCGGTGCCGTACCGCGGGTACGGCACCGGCCTCGCAGCCACCTGCGCCCACGAGCGGGTGAGGCACGGTGAGCCGAATCAGGCACAAAGGTGGTCTGCTTACGCGTATCCTTTCTACGCAGGGTAGCCTGCTGTGTCTGGGGGCCTGTGACGCAGCGGAATCCTTACTAGACGGAGGTGTTGGATGCGGCTCGCGGTGATCCCGGGTGACGGGATCGGTCCCGAGGTCGTGACAGAGGCGCTCAAGGTGCTTGCCGAGGTCACACCGGCCACGGAGATCACCAACTATGATCTCGGTGCCGCGCGATGGCACTCGACGGGTGAGCTGTTGCCCGAGTCGGTTATCGGGGAGCTCCGTCAGCACGACGCGATCCTGCTCGGTGCGGTCGGCGACCCCTCGGTGCCGAGCGGCATCCTGGAGCGCGGCCTGCTCCTTCGGCTGCGTTTCGAGCTGGACCACCACGTGAACCTCCGTCCGGCGCGCCTGTACCCGGGCGTACAGGGGCCGCTGGCTACCCAGAGCGAGATCGACATGGTCGTCGTGCGGGAGGGAACCGAGGGCCCGTACGCGGGCAACGGTGGGATCTTGCGCAAGGACACCGAGCACGAGATCGCCACAGAGGTGAGCTTGAACACCGCGTTCGGGATCAAGCGGGTCGTCGCCGACGCGTTCGCCCGCGCCCAGCAGCGGCCGCGCAAGCACGTCACGCTGGTGCACAAGACCAACGTGCTGGAACACGCGGGTTCGTTGTGGTCACGGGTGGTCGAGGAGGCCTCGATGCGGCATCCCGACGTCACGGTGGACTACCTGCACGTGGATGCGGCGACGATCCACATGGTCACCGACCCGTCACGGTTCGACGTCGTGGTCACCGACAATCTCTTCGGCGACATCATCACCGATATCGCCGCGGCGGTCACCGGTGGGATCGGCCTGGCAGCCAGCGGCAACCTGGACGTGACGCGGGCGAACCCGAGCATGTTCGAGCCGGTGCACGGCAGTGCCCCGGACATCGCGGGGCAGGGCGCGGCCGATCCGACCGCGGCCGTGCTGTCGTTGTCACTGCTGCTCGACCACCTCGGCCACACCGAGGCCGCGCGCCGGATCGAGGCGTCGGTCGCCTTCGACCTGGCGACTCGCGACCATTCCTCGCCCGGTGTGACGCAGGCGATCGGGGACCGGCTGGCCGCTCTGGTCTCGTCCAACACCCGGCACGAGGTGTGATGCGCAGCTGAGCTCGGCCACGCTGTGTTTGGCCACACGGGCCCCGTGTGGCATGATGCCGGTATGGCTCGTACGCTCGCCATTATTATTCCCCAGCGCGCCGAGTAGGTGCTCCCGGAGCAGGAGACCTCGGCGCGCAGACCTCTCGCATTCGCGAGGGGTCCTTTTTATTGGTCGAGCGCCATGCCCACATTGATCCCACCCCCGGGCCCGCCCCGAGTCGTGAGTACATACACAGGAGTAACGCGTGAACCGTTCCGAACCCGCAGATACGCCGCTCGGCGATGACTTCCATGTCTACGACACGACGCTGCGTGACGGGGCGCAGCGCGAAGGCATAGCGTACTCGGTCGCCGACAAGCTCACCGTGGCACGGTTGCTCGACGAGCTCGGCGTGGGGTTCGTCGAAGGTGGCTGGCCCGGCGCGCTACCCAAGGACACCGAGTTCTTCCAGCGCGCGACGTCCGGGGAGCTGCCCCTCAAGCATGCCGCGCTCGTGGCGTTCGGCTCCACGAGGAAGGCCGACACCACGGCTGACCGGGACAAGCAGGTGCGGGCGCTGCTGGACTCCCGCGCGCCGGTGGTGACGCTGGTCGCGAAGTCGGACAGGCGGCACATCGAACGCGCGCTGGGCGTGGATGTCGACACGGCGTGCGCGATGGTGCGGGACACCGTCTCGTTCCTGGTGGGCGAGGGACGACGGGTCTTTCTGGACGCGGAGCACTTCTTCGACGGTTACGCCTACGACCCCGACACCGCGTTGCGCGTGCTCACCGCGGCAGGCGAGGGCGGAGCCGATGTCGTCGTGCTGTGTGACACCAACGGTGGCCAGCTCCCCTTGCAGCTGGCAGCGACCGTCGAGGAGGTGGGTGCGCGCACCGGGCTGCGCCTGGGCATCCATTGCCAGGACGACACCTCGTGTGCGGTGGCCAACACCATCGCCGCCGTGCAGTCCGGCGCCACGCACGTGCAGTGCACCGCGAACGGCTACGGCGAGCGGGCCGGCAACGCGGACCTGTTCGCGGTACTGGGCAACCTGGTGACCAAGCTGGAGATGGACGTCCTGCCGCCCGGTGGTGCCGCGGAGCTGACCCGCGTCTCGCACGCGCTCGCGGAGATGGCCAACATCGCGCCTGACGCACATCAGGCCTATGTGGGAGCGTCGGCGTTCGCGCACAAGGCGGGACTGCACGCGAGCGCGATCAAGGTGGACCCGCTGCTGTACAACCACATCGACCCGCCGGTGGTCGGCAACGACATGCGGGTGCTGGTCACGGAGATGGCAGGCAGGGCCAGCCTGGAGCTCAAGGGGCGCGAGCTCGGCGTGGACCTCACCGAGCGTCCCGAAGCTCTGACTTCGGCAGTGGACAGGGTGAAGACGCTGGAGTCGCAGGGCTGGTCGTTCGAGGCCGCTGATGCCTCCCTCGAGCTGATGCTGCGGCGCGTGATCGACAGCGAGGGCGAGCCGGTATCCGGCGAGGGATTCCTGCCGGAGGGGCCGTTCGAGCTCGAGTCCTACCGCGTCGTCCTGGATCACCGCCCGGACGGGGAAGTGATCTCCGAGGCCACCGTGAAGGTCCTGGTCTCCGGCGAGCGGGTGATCGCCACCGCGGAGGGCAACGGGCCCGTGCACGCGCTGGACGCGGCACTGCGCAAGGCGCTGTCGCCGTACCTGGAGTGGCTGGACAGCGTCGACCTGACCGACTACAAGGTCCGGATCCTCACCCCGGGAGCCGAGACCCCGTCGATGCAGGGACATCCGGGTACCGACGCCGTGACCAGGGTCCTCATCGAGAGCACGGACGGCGCGAAGGAATGGACCACGGTGGGCGTGCACGAGAACATCGTCGAGGCGAGCTGGATGGCGCTGTGTGACGCGCTCGTGCACAAGAGCATGCGTGTATCCGCTGGCGTGTCCCCGGGTAGCGACGGACACCGAGGGACATGACCAGTCACAACCTGCGTCGATTAGGCTCGCGACCATGCGACTAGCTCGAATCGCCCACCCGGACGGTGTCGCGTTCGCCTCGCTCGACGGCGACGTCGACGGGGGTAGCGCCACCGTGCACGAGATCGCCGAGCACCCGTTCGGCACCCCCAACCACACCGGCCGTAGCTGGCCGTACGACGAGGTACGGCTGCTCGCACCGATCCTGCCCACCAAGATCATCGCGGTGGGCAAGAACTACGCCGAGCACGCCGCCGAGCTCGACAGCGAGGTGCCCGAGACGCCGGTGATCTTCATGAAGCCGAACACCAGCGTGACCGGCCCCGGAGCTCCGATCAAGCTTCCGGCGAGCTCGACGCGGGTCGACTTCGAAGGCGAGCTCGCCGTCGTGATCGGACAACCGATCCGCAACGTACCGGCGAGCAAGGCTCCCGCGGCGATACGCGGCTACACGATCGCCAACGATGTCACCGCACGCGACCAGCAGCGCGCGGACGGGCAGTGGACCCGTGCGAAGGGCTACGACTCGTTCTGCCCGCTCGGGCCGTGGATCGAGACCGATGCCGACCCGGCCGACCTGGAGATCCGGACCGACGTGGACGGCGAGATCAAGCAGGACTCGCATACGGCCAAGATGGTGCACACCGTGCCGGAGCTCGTGCAGTTCGTCTCGCACGTGATGACGCTGCTTCCCGGCGACGTGATCCTCACCGGCACACCGGAGGGCGTCGGACCGATCACCGAGGGCCAGTCCGTCTCGATCACCGTCGGCGGCATCGGCACCCTGACCAACCCGGTTCAGGCGGCGTGAGCCATTCCGCGTAGCAGGCGTAACCCTGTGTCGGGCGCCCAGGCACCCCGTGTCGGGCTTCGGAGCACCCCGAGTTGGGCTGTGACGCGAGTTTGGCGCCCGACACAGGGTGTCACAGCGCCCGACACGCCGGGGCCGCTAGGCTGAAGGGGCTATGACAGAGACCATGACTGTACGCGCTCGTTTCTGCCCGTCACCGACCGGCGCCCCGCACGTCGGGTTGATCCGCACGGCCCTGTTCAACTGGGCGTTCGCCCGCCACAACGGCGGTACTCTCGTCTTCCGGATCGAGGACACCGACGCGTCCAGGGACTCCGAGGAGTCCTACCAGGCGCTGCTCGACGCGCTCGACTGGCTGGGCATCGACTGGGACGAGGGTCCGGACGTCGGCGGCGCGTACGGTCCGTACCGGCAGAGCGAGCGCGGCGAGATCTACGCCGACATCGCCGGACGCCTGCTGGAGGCCGGTGAGCTCTACGAGGCGTTCTCCACCACCGAGGAGGTCGCCGAGCGCAGGCGGGCCGCCGGTCAGGATCCGCAGCTCGGCTACGACAACGCCGACCGTGACCTCACCGAGGAGCGCAAGGCCGAGCTCCGCGCGCAGGGGCGGAGCCCGGTACTGCGGCTCCGGATGCCCGACAGGGACCTGACCTGGCACGACCTGGTGCGCGGGGAGATCACCTTCCAGGCCGGCTCGGTCCCCGACCCGGTGGTGGTGCGCGGCAACGGCGACCCGCTCTACACACTCACCAACCCCGTCGACGACGCACTCATGCGAATCACCCACGTACTGCGCGGTGAGGACCTGCTGCCGTCCACGCCGCGGCAGATCGCGCTCTACGAGGCGCTCTGCAGGATCGGGGTGATCGAGGAGGTACCCGCGTTCGGTCACCTGCCGTACGTGATGGGCGAGGGCAACAAGAAGCTGTCCAAACGGGACCCTCAGTCGAACGTGTTCCATCACCGTGAGCGCGGCTTCATCCCGGAGGGTCTGCTCAACTACCTCGCCCTTCTCGGATGGTCCATCGCCGATGATCGGGACGTGTTCACCGTCCCGGAGCTGGTCGGGGCGTTCGAGATCGGTCAGGTCAGTGCCAACCCGGCCCGGTTCGACGTCAAGAAGGCCGAGTCCATCAACGGCACGCACGTCCGTGCGCTGGACACCGAGGACTTCACCAGGCGGGTCGTTCCCTACCTGATCGCGGCGGGAGTGCTGCCGGAGGAACCGTCGCACGAGCAACTGGCGACGCTGCGGGCCATCGCACCGATGGTCCAGGAGCGAGTCGCGGTCCTGTCGGAGGCGGCGCCACTCGTCGACTTCCTGTTCGTCGACGAGCAGGACTTCGCCCCGGAGGAAGCGGCGGTGGCCAAGGCACTCAAACCGGATGTGGGCCCGGCCCTCGACGCGGCGGTATCGGCACTGGAGTCGTTGGACAGGTGGGACGCCGAGTCGATCGAGAACGCGCTCAAGGGTGTTCTCGTCGAGGAGCTCGGCTGGAAACCGCGAAAGGCGTTCACACCTATCCGGGTCGCTGTGACCGGACGAACAGTCTCCCCTCCGCTGTTCGAGTCGATGGAGATCCTGGGCCGGGAACGCGCGTTGCGCAGGGTCAACAAGGCTCGCGAGCGGACCGTCGCCGCCGACGCTTGACCGAACCAGTAGCCGACGTCACCTCGTTGGCCGAATCGGTGAGGGGCCCGGGCCCACTAGTCTCTGCGGGTGGAGTTCGCGAGTCCCTTTTCATCTGAAACGTACGAAGCCGTCCCCCGAGTCGAGATACCTGACCAACTCGGCCTGCGCGCGGTCTGCCTGGATATCGACGACACGCTCGTCGACTTCACCGCGGCCGGCAGACGCGCGCTGGCCGCGATGATCGGCAGGGACGACATGTGGCCCGTGTGGGAGCATCTGACGGAACTGCATGTGGCCCGTGTCGTGGCCGACCGGCTCGATTACGCGTCCATGCACCGCCAGCGCACGAAGAGCTTCCTCGGCGAGCTGGGCGTGGCCGTGTCCGACGAGGACGCGGCACGGTTCGAGCGCAGGCGCGCCGCCCTCGTGCAGTGCCACTGGGATGTGTACGGCGACGTGGTGCCGTGCCTGGAATGGCTCCGGGCGGCCGGTATCGCGCTGGCCGCTGTGACGAACGCCTCCGGGGCCCACCAGCGCAAGAAGCTCGACACGCTCGGCCTGTCCCGTTACTTCGGTCACGTGGCCATCGCGGGGGAAGTCGGCGCGGCCAAGCCGGATCCGTTGATCTTCCATTCGGCGTGCGCGGCACTGGGCTGTGAACCGGTCGAGGCCGTGCACGTGGGCGACAAGCTGGATGCCGATGCGGCCGGGGCTGTTCGTGCCGGACTCGGGGGTGTCTGGCTGGACCGCCAAGGCCGCCCTGAGGCGGATGGAGGCACTGACGTGCAGGTAATCTCGGGTCTGGACGAGCTTCCCGGCGTGCTCGTCGCCGACTTCGGACGGGCGGGGGTGCCGGTTCCGCGGTGAGGGCCACCCCCGGTGCATGCCGTGATCACCCGTGGTCTAATATTTCTCAGTGGCACCAACGGAATGCCGTTGGGGTATGGTGTAATCGGCAGCACGACTGATTCTGGTTCAGTTAGTCTAGGTTCGAATCCTGGTACCCCAGCTGAGGCGCCGCGGAACGTACCTGCTAGGTTATACCGAGTGCGCGTCAGCCCCCGTCGTCTAGCGGCCTAGGACGCCGGCCTCTCACGCCGGTAGCGTGGGTTCGAATCCCATCGGGGGTACGTACAGTATGCGGCCGCAAGCCGCCGGTCATCGAGACCGGCGGCTTGCGGCTTTTTGCATGCCTTCCCGGGTGCGGGCGGCGGGTGCGTCCTCAGGCGTTGGTGGCAACGGCGGTGAGGTACTTTCCAGTCGGTGCGGCCGGTGCCGTCTGTCGCGCGGTTCGCACACCCGCACGAGCTCGCAGGCCGCGGGTTGATGGTCCGCGGTGAACATCACACCGATCGCCGAGAGCACGAGGTCGAACGAGGCATCGGCGAACGGCAGGTCCCCGGCGTCCGCGACGCGGGACTCGACGGGAAGCGCTTCCGCCTCCGCGCGGCGCTGGGCCGCTCGACCAGGACAGGTACGTAGTCGGTCCCTGTGGTGTGGCAGCAGCGGCGGACACGTATCGGCGGGCGACGTATGCTGGACGCCGATCCGACCAGCCGGTATGTTCGACGCGGTCGCTCGCTCGTGGGCGCGTCGACCAATGCCGGTGTGTGCCAGCGACAAGGAGATGACATGCGCGTGTTTCACGGTCTGGACGAGCTGAAGCAGGCAGTGGGCGAGCACCTGGGGTACAGCGAGTGGCACACGATCTCGCAGGAGAGGGTGAACCAGTTCGCCGAGGCGACCGGCGACCACCAGTGGATCCACGTCGACCCCGAACGGGCCGCGCACGGCCCGTTCGGCGGCACGATCGCGCACGGCTACCTCACCCTGTCCCTGCTGCCGATGCTCAGCCAGGAGATCTACCGCGTCGAGGGGCTGAGCATGGGCGTGAACTACGGCAGCAACAAGGTGCGCTTCCCCGCGGCTGTCCCCGTCGGATCCCGGGTAAGGGCAGGTGCCGAGCTGGTGGACGTCGCCGCGGGGCAGAACGGTGCGCAGGCCACGGTCCGGGTGACTGTGGAGCTGGAAGGCAGCGACAAGCCTGCCTGCGTGGCCGAGGTGGTGTCGTTACTCGTCCCGTGAAACGGCGGGGCGCTACCGGTCAGATGCTCTCGATGTGCTCCTGCATGCGCCGCATGCCGGACAGCCAGCGGTCGGGGTCGGCGGCACGCCTCGCGTAGTAGTCCGCGACCTCGGCGTGCGGCAGGACCAGGAACCGGTCGTCGTGCAGCGCGTCCCAGAGACACTCCGCGACGCGCTCGGGCTCGATCGCCGAGCCTCCGAGTACCGCGTGACCCGGCGTCCCCTCCTCGGGAAGCATCCCGGTACGTACACCTTGCGGGCAGATGCACTGCACCGTGACGCCGCGGTGCCCGTAGGTCGCCGACAACCATTCGGCGAAGGCCACGGCTGCGTGCTTGCTGGCCGAGTACGGTGCCGAGCCGAGCATGGTGAGCAGCCCGGCAGCCGAGGCCGTGGACACGAACCGCCCGCTGCCGCGCTCCAGCCACCGGGGGAGCAGGTGCCGGCTCGCGCGGACGTGTGCCATCACGTTGACCTCCCAGGAGCGCGCCCATGCCTCCTCGGGCGCCTCCGGTCCGCCCTCCTCGGCGATGCCGGCGTTGGCGCAGTACACGTCGATGTCGCCGAGTCGCAGGCGTGCCTCGGCGATCAGCTCCCGCACGCCGCTGTCGCCTGCGGCGTCCCCGGCGACGGCGTACCCGCCGATCTGCTGTGCCACCGAGCCGGCTGCCGCGGCGTCGATGTCGTTGACGACGACGCGCGCACCGCCTGCGGCGAGGCGTTCGGCCAGTGCCTTGCCGATGCCTCCTCCGCCGCCGGTGACGACGACTCCTGCCCCTGCGATCGGGCTCATCGGGATCCTCCTGTGGGTGTGCTGTCGTCGGTCGCCGCACCGTGGTGGTGTCACCAGGTGTCGATGTACGGCCTACGCCCCCCTGCCGGCTGCCAGGCAGCGGTGAGCAGGCTGGTGATCCAGCCGCGGGACTCCGCGGGATCGATGACGTCGTCGATCTCGAATGCCGAGGCCACACGGGTCGCCCGGCCGTGCTCGTAGGCGGAGTCGACCATGGCGTCGAAGCTCGCCTTCCGCTCGGCGGGGTCGGTGATGGCATCGAGCTCGTCGCGGTAGCCAAGGTGGACCGCACCCTCCAGCCCCATCGCGCCCAGCTCGCCGGTCGGCCATGCGACCACGAACCGCGGGCAGCGGAAGCCGCCTCCTGCCATCGCCTGTGACCCGAGCCCGTACCCCTTGCGCAGCACGATCGCGCCGGTCGGAACCGACATGCTCCCCGCTGTGACGAACATGCGGCTCAGGTGCCGTACGGCCGCCGTGCGTTCCGAATCCGGCCCCACCATGAACCCCGGAGTGTCTACAAGTGATAGCACCGGCAGGCCGAACCCGTCGCACAGTTGCATGAACCGGGCAGCCTTGTCGGCGGCGTCGGAGTCGATGGCGCCGCCGAGGTGTGCGGGGTCATTCGCCAGCAGCCCTATCGGCCGTCCCTGCACGCGAGCGAGGCTGGTGACCACGCTCGCGCCGAAGTCCCGGCGTAGCTCCAGCACGGAGCCGGTGTCGGCGAGCGTCGTGATCAGATCGCGGACGTCGTACACGCGCTTGCGGTTCTCCGGGACACAGTGCCGTAGCAGGCGCTGGTCGGTGTGTTCCCAGTCGGGAAGGGGTCCCTGGAAGTAGGACAGGTACCGCTGCGCCGACGCGACGGCTTCGGCGTCGTCGGCCACCGGGATGTCGACGACCCCGTTGGCGCGCTGGACGTCGACGGGGCCGACCTCCTCCGGCCGGAACACACCGAGGCCCGCTCCCTCGATCATGGCGGGCCCACCCATGCCGATCGTGGCATCACGGGTGGCGATCACGACATCGGAGCAGCCGAGGAGCGCGGCGTTCCCGGCGAAGCAGCGGCCCGAGGCGATGCCGATCAGCGGAACCGTGCCGCTCAGTGCCGCGTAACGCGCGAAGGCCTCGCAGTCGAGGCCGGTGAGCCAGCCGCCGTCGGTGTCACCCGGCCGACCACCGCCGCCTTCCGCGAAGAGCACGACGGGCAGGCCGGAACGTTCGGCCAGCGAGAACATGCGGTCCTTCTTGATATGTCCACGTGCGCCCTGCGTGCCGGCAAGTACGGTGTAGTCATAGGACAACGCGACCACACGGGAGCGCTCGGGCCCGAAGGTAGCGCCGTTGACGGAGCCGACACCGGCCACGAGGCCGTCCGCCGGAGTCTTGTCCATCAGCTCCTGCTCGGAGCGGCGCGAGCGTTGCGCGGCGAGCGCGAGGCCGCCGTACTCCACGAAACTTCCCTCGTCGCACAGCCGCTCGATATTCTCGCGTGCGGTCGCACGCCCCGCCGCGTGCCTGCGTGCCACGGCTTCCGGCCTGCCGTCATCCGTGGTGCGCTCGCGGAGCCGGAACAGTGCCTCCAGGTCGGTCCGTACGTGCTCGGGATCGGGTCGGTCGCCTGCCGGGACGGTGGCCTCGGACGTGCCGTCGGGGTCGAGGTGGGCGAGGGCCTGCCCGGCGCCGACCACCTCACCCGGCTGCACCAGGACCGCGCGTAGTGTCCCCCCGGAGTCCGTTGTGACGGGATACTCCATCTTCATGGCTTCGAGGACGGCCAGGGTGGCACCGGCCGTCACCCGCGCGCCCTCGGCGAGGTACAGCCGGGTGACGGTGCCTTCCACCGGGGCGCTCAGCACGGTTGAACCGTCGTGATGGGATTCCGCAGGCGCGGCGGGCTCCTCCTCGGCGGTTTCGGCGACCAGCTCGTCGACGAGTGCCGTGTAGGTACGTCCCGTCGCGATGTCCGGCAGCGCCAGCACGGCCTCCGAAAGGGACCGGTTGGTCCGGACTCCCTCGATGCGGAACTCGCGCAACGCCCGTCGCGCACGGCGCACCGCGGCCTGCGGGTCGTGCGTGGCGTCACGCGCGATCAGCTTGGCCAGCAGGGTGTCGTAGCGGGTGCTGACCCGGTATCCGGGATAGCCGCAACCGTCCACGCGTACCCCGGGGCCGCCGGGTGGGACGTAGCCGGTGAGGGTGCCGGACTGCGGAAGCGGTGGTCCGGAGGGGGCAGGCACCTCGGTGCTGATACGGACCTGCACCGCGCAGCCGCGGGCCTCGGGAGTATGGCCGGGACGCAGTCCCAGCCGGCCGAGATCGGCGCCTGCCGCGATGAGCAGCTGTGCCTGAACCAGATCCACACCCGTGACCTCCTCGGTCACCGTGTGTTCGACCTGCAGGCGCGGGTTGGCTTCCAGGAAGTAGTGCCGCGGGGTACCGGTTCCGCTGGTGTCCAGCAGGAACTCGACGGTGCCGAGGCCCAGGTACCCCGCGGCACGCGCGAGCAGGGCTGCCGACTCCGCAAGCGCCGTCCGGGTGCGTGCGTCCAGGTCGGGGGCGGGGGCGATCTCGATCAGCTTCTTCCCGCGGTGTTGCAGGCTGCAGTCCCGGTCGCCGAGTACCGCGACCGCACCGCAGGCATCCGCGGCGATCTGCACCTCGATGTGGCGCGCGCGGGGCAGGAACTGCTCGACGAAGACTTCCGTCGAGCCGAACGCGGTACGCGCGGCTGCCTGGCAGTGGCGGACGGCGTCGGCCATCTCGGTGCGATCCCGCACGATCCGCATGCCGGTCCCGCCGCTTCCGGAGCGGGGTTTGACGATCGCGGCCGAGCCGCGCGGGAGCGCCTCGAGCCGAGCACCGGCGTCCTCCGGCGTCGTGATCGCCGTCGTACCTGCCAGCACCGGAACCCCGGAGCGCTCGGCGAGCTCCTTGGCCCGGGTCTTGTCGCCGAGGATCGCCACCGTCTCCGGTTCCGGTCCGATCCACACCAGCCCTGCCGCCACGCAGTCGCGCGCGAACTCGGCATTCTCGGACAGGAAGCCGTACCCGGGGTGTACGGCGTCGCACCCGGTCTCGTGGGCGCTGCGGAGGATCTCCGCGCCGTCGGTGTAGGCCGAGGGGCCGCTGCCCGCGAGCGCGACGGCCTCGTCGGCCAGCCAGACGTGGTGGGCGTCGGCGTCGTCGGCGGCGTATACGGCCACAGCGGTGAGTCCGAGCTCACCGGCGGCACGCACGATTCGCGCGGCGATCTCACCCCGATTGGCGACGAGCACACGCTCAAGCGGCACGGGAACGCTCACCTCCGCGACGGGACCGCGACGTCGCCTGTAGACGAGTACACGAACCGACTAGTTGGTATCTCCGAGCCTACGATGCGGGACGGAGCCGTGCAATGCGTATCCGCGTCACGGTCCCGGCTGCGACTCCGGTTACGGACGCAGCGCGGACAGCAGCATGTCGGCGAAGTACCGGCCGACGTCGCCCGCGCCGAGCCACCCGTCCTTGCGATACCAGGTGCTGAGGTGGTGCACGGCACCGAAGTGGTAGTCCACCACGAGGTCGGCGGGCACGTCGGCACGGAACTCGCCGCTGTCCTGGCCCTCCTGGATCAGCGCGCGGAATCGCTCGTGGTAGTACCGCCGTTCCGCCCGGACCTGGGCCTGCTTGTCGGGGTGCAGCTGGTGCATGGAGCGCCAGAAGATCTTGGTGTCGTCGAAATTGGCGATGCTGGTCTCGATGACGTCGACCGTCGCCGCGCGGATGCGCTCCGTCACGGGCAGGTCCGCCGAGGCGACACGCTCGAGCTGGGCGGTCTGGACCCGGAGCATGCGCCCGTAGATCTCGTAGAGCAGGTCGTCCTTGGAGTCGAAGTAGTGGTACATCGCGCCCTTGGTGACTCCGGCCGCGTCCACGATGGATTGCACCGAGGTACTTTCGAACCCGTGCTTGGCGAACAGCTCCGTTGCCACGGACACCAGCCGGACCGGCACGTCCCCGCTGCGTGTCGGTGTCCGGTCGCTGCCGGTGTGCTGTGTGTCGTCGGGATCGGAAGGTGTCGCACGGCTCATGGCTTCAGGCTACCGACTAGTCGGTCCAGGCGCCTGCGCGCGGGTGACCGGAGCGGCCGGCCCGGCCTCAGGTGAAGGCACTGACGCCGGTCAGGGCACGGCCGATGAGGAGCTTCTGGATCTGGCTGGTGCCCTCGTACAGGGTCATCACACGCGCGTCGCGCAGATACTTGCCCACCGGGTACTCGTCGATGTAGCCGTACCCCCCGAACACCTGGATCGCCTGGTTGGCTGCGTTGACGGCGTTCTCGGTCGCGTGCAGCTTGGCCATCGAGGCCGCCGTGCCGAACGGCTGCTCCCTGTCGATCAGGTCGGCGACACGCCAGACGAGCAGCCGCGCGGCGTCGGTGGCCACGGCCATGTCGGCGAGCATCTCCTGGACGAGCTGGAAGCCGGCGATCGGCTTGCCGAACTGATCCCGCTCGGTCGCGTAACGCACGCTCGCATCGAGTGCCGCGCGCGCGAGACCGACGCAGCCTGCCGCCACCGACATGCGCCCCTTGTCCAGGGCAGCCATCGCGATGCGGAAACCCTCACCCTCGGAACCGAGCATGGCGTCGGCGGGCACGCGCACGTTGTCCAGGGTGAGCTCGCCGGTGGACTGCCCGCGCAGCCCGAGCTTGCCCTTGATCTCGGTGTGGCTGAAACCCGGTGTGTCGGTGGGGACCAGGAAGGCGGAGACCCCCTTGGGGCCCGCCCCGCCGGTCCGGGCGAAGATCAGCGCCAGGTCGGCCCATGTGCCGTTGGTGATGAACATCTTCGAACCGCTGATGACCCAGTCGTCACCGTCGCGGACCGCCTTGCTGTTGAGGTTGGCCGCGTCGGAGCCGGTGTCGGGTTCGGTGAGTCCGAAACAGGCCAGCGACGCCCCGGAGCACAGGCCGGGAAGCCACGCCCGCTTCTGCTGCTCGGTGCCGAAACTCAGCACGGTCTTGGCCACCAGCCCCAGGGAAACCGACACGATGCCACGCACCGAGGAGTCCCCGCGACCGATCTCCTCCATCATCAGGCAGTAGTCCAGATGGTTCCCGCCCGATCCGCCGTAGTGCTCCGGAACCGTCAGGCCGAGGAAGCCGATATCGCCCAGCTTGCCGACGATGGATCTGTCCACCGCCTCGGCCCGGTCCCACTCCTGGATGTTCGGGACGATCTCGGCGTCGACGAACTCGCGTGCCGTGTCGCGCAGCGCCTGCTGTTCGGTGGTCAGGGAGAGATCCATGGCGTGCCCCGCTGTTGAAGACTTACACTGTTAGGTATCCTCACTCTAAGGTGCGCGCCAGCTGTTCGGCAAGCGTGCCGCGTGTAGGTCACATCCGCCTGCTCGAGGAGGCCTCATGCCCAGCCCCTCCCGGGTCACACGGGACGCCATCCGTGAGACGGCTCTCGACCTGATCGACAGGGACGGCCTCGCTGGGCTGTCCATGCGCAAGCTCGCCACCGAGCTGGGTGTGCAGGCTCCGTCGCTGTACGGCCACGTCGCGACCAAGGACGACCTTCTCCACGAGATCGCCGAAGGGATCATGGAGAAGGTCGACGTCAGCGACTTCGCCGGTGGCGACTGGTCCCGTGGCATCCGGACGTGGGCGCGCTCCTACCGGGCAGCGCTCGCCGAGCACCCGAACATGGTGCCGTTCCTGGCGGCCGGGCCCGCCCGCAGGGAGACCGCGCTGGCGCGCGCCGATGCCGTGCACGGGGGCCTTGTCGGGGCCGGTTGGCCACCGCGGTACGCCACCATGATCGGTGCGTCCACCAAGTACCTCGTGCTCGGCGCGGCGATGGGCTCGTTCTCCCGGGGTTTCGAGGAGGACGTGCGCGTCTACCTCGACCGGTACCCGAACCTCAGCCAGGCGCACCGCCTCGCGAGCCACGCCGAGGAGATCGACGCGGGTAGCTTCGAGCTCGCGCTCGACGCGTTCGTGCGGGGACTCGACGCGCTGTACGCGGAGGTCGCCGGGTGAGGCGGGTGGGGCGAGCCGAAGGCCTCCTCCGGTACCTGTGCGGTACCCGAGGAGGCCTTCGGCTCGCGCACGCCGGCGGCTAGAGCTGCTGCGTGAGATCCTCGGCAGCGGCGAGCAGGTCGCTCGCCCAGCGCACTCCCGGCTTGCGGCCGATCCGCTCCGTGGGGCCCGATATGGACACCGCCGCGACGACCGTCCCGGACGACTCGCGTACCGGTGCGGACACGCTTGCCACGCCGGGCTCGCGCTCGGCGACGCTCTGCGCCCACCCGCGGCGCCGCACTTCGACGAGGGTTCGTTCGCCGAATACCGCCTCGTGCGGGACCGGCGGCTGGCTGTGCGGGTCCGCCCACGCGGCGAGAACCTTCGCGCCGGAGCCTGCCGTCATCGGAAGCCGCGCGCCGACGGGAACGGTGTCGCGCAGCCCGCTCAACGGCTCGGCGGTAGCCACGCAGACACGTTGCGTGCCGTCGCGCCGGTAGAGCTGCACGCTCTCTCCCGTGGCGTCCCGCAACTTGGGCAGCACGATGCTCGCCGCGTCCAGGAGCGGGTCGGTCGCCGCGCCCGCGAGTTCGGTCAGCGCGGCACCCGGGCGCCACCGGCCATCCGGTGTGCGACGCAGCAGGCGGTGCGCTTCCAGCCCCGCGGCCAACCGATGGGCGGTCGCCCGCGGTAGGCCCGTGCGGCTGCACAGCTCGGCGAGGCCGCACGGCTCGTTCGCCACCGTTTGCAGTACCACGACGGCCTTGTCCAAGACACCTATGCCGCTGTACTGGTTCGACGCGCTATCCTGTCCCACAGCGCGATACTACAATCTCGTATATTGAGAAGTCCATATCGCGGGACGCTCGCCGGTCGAGGCACGACCGAATCGTCAACAACATTCCCGTGCGAGGAGTCTGAGCATCGTGGCAACCCCAACAACACGGGCCGATGGGCCCGAAGACACAACATCACAGGACGGGCGGTCGAGCGGCGGTCGGGGGCGCACGCTCGCGGAGAAGATCTGGGACGCGCACGTGGTACGCCACGGTGAGGGTTCCGAGCCGGACCTGCTCTACATCGATCTGCACCTCGTGCACGAGGTCACCAGCCCGCAGGCGTTCGAAGGTCTGCGGCTGGCAGGTAGGAAGGTACGGCGGCCGGACCTCACCATCGCGACCGAGGATCACAACGTCCCCACCATCGACACGCACCTGCCGATCGCCGACCCCGTCTCGCGCACACAGGTCGACACCCTGCGTGCGAACTGCGAGGAGTTCGGCGTTCGCCTGCACCCGATGGGGGACACCGAGCAGGGCATCGTGCACGTCATCGGCCCGCAGCTCGGCCTGACGCAGCCGGGCATGACCGTGGTGTGCGGCGACAGCCACACCTCGACCCACGGCGCGTTCGGTGCGATGGCGTTCGGTATCGGCACCTCCGAGGTGGAGCACGTGCTGGCGACGCAGACCTTGCCGCTGCGGCCGTTCAAGACGATGGCCGTCAACGTCAACGGTGAGCTCCGCCCCGGGGTCACGGCCAAGGACATCATTCTCGCCGTCATCGCCAGGATCGGCACCGGAGGTGGCCAGGGTTACGTGCTCGAGTACCGGGGCAGCGCCATCGAGTCGCTGTCGATGGAAGCACGGATGACGATCTGCAACATGTCCATCGAGGCGGGCGCCCGTGCGGGAATGATCGCTCCGGACGAGACCACCTTCCGTTACCTGCACCAGCGGCCGCACGCGCCGACAGGCGCGCAGTGGGACGACGCCGTCGCCAGCTGGCGGGCGCTGTGCACGGATCCGGACGCGGAGTTCGACGCCGAGGTCGACATCGACGCCAGCACGCTGACGCCGTTCGTCACCTGGGGCACGAACCCCGGCCAGGGCCTGCCGCTGTCCGAGTCGGTGCCGGACCCGGAGCTCATCGCCGACGAGACCGAGCGCTTCGCCGCGGAGAAGGCCCTGTCGTACATGGACCTGGAGCCGGGCACCCCGTTGCGGGACATCGCCGTCGACACGGTCTTCCTCGGATCGTGCACCAACGGCCGGATCGAGGACCTGCGTGCGGCCGCGGACGTGTTACGGGGGCACAAGGTCGCCGACAACGTCCAGATGCTGGTCGTTCCGGGGTCGATGCGTGTTCGCGAGGTAGCCGAAGCCGAGGGGCTCGACACGGTGTTCCTCGAGGCAGGAGCACAGTGGCGGCAGGCTGGATGCTCCATGTGCCTGGGGATGAACCCGGATCAGCTGAGCCCGGGTGAACGCAGCGCGTCGACCTCCAACCGTAACTTCGAGGGCAGGCAGGGTAAGGGTGGGCGCACGCACCTCGTGTCCCCCCTCGTCGCCGCGGCCACCGCGGTACGCGGGACCTTGGCCAGCCCGGAAGATCTCACCGAGTAAAAGGGGACAGCATGGAAGCATTCACCCAGCACACCGGCATCGGGGTCCCGCTCCGTAGATCCAACGTAGACACGGACCAGATCATCCCCGCCGTGTATCTCAAGCGCGTCTCGCGGACCGGCTTCGAGGACGGCCTGTTCGCCGCGTGGCGGCACGACGAGACGTTCGTACTGAACCAGGAGGCGTTCCGTCACGGGAGCGTCCTCGTGGCCGGGCCGGACTTCGGTACAGGCTCCTCCCGCGAGCATGCCGTGTGGGCACTGATGAACTATGGCTTCCGGGTGGTCATCTCCGCGCGCTTCGCCGACATCTTCCGCGGTAACGCCGGCAAGCAGGGACTGCTCACCGCGGAGTGCGAGCAGTCCGATGTAGAGCAGATCTGGAAGATCCTCGAGCACGAGCCGGGCACCGAGGTGGCTGTCGACCTCACCGATATGACCGTGCGAGCGAAGGACTTCGTCACCACCTTCACCATCGACGACTACACCCGCTGGCGCCTCATGGAGGGGCTCGACGACATCGCGCTGACCCTGCGCCACGCGGCGGAGATCGACACCTTCGAAGGCACGCGGCCGGTCTGGAAACCCACGACCACCGAAGCCGACGCCGGCTGATCCCGGCCACGTTCGCCCGTCCACGCGCGTTCGCCATTCCCTCCAATGGGGGGTAGTTCGCCAAAGTCGCAGGGGAGCTAGGGCCGTGTCGTGTGGAATTTGTAGGCTGTTCCTAATACCGTGGCGATTTGAGTCGGCCGGTAGGGCCGTGACAGCAAGGTTCTTCGGAGGACTGGAATGGCGAACAAGACGGATCTGGTTGAAGCGCTCTCTGAGCGTATCGGTGACAAGAAGGTCGCGAGTGAGGCCGTCGACAACCTCGTCGACATCATCATTCGTACCGTGAATAAGGGAGAGAAGGTCAACATCACCGGATTCGGTGCCTTCGAGAAGCGGTCACGCGCGGCTCGCACGGCCAGGAATCCGCAGACGGGCGAGACGGTTCGCGTGAAGAAGACCAACGTGCCGGCATTCCGCCCTGGTACCGCGTTCAAGGAAGTCGTCAGCGGTAAGCGCAAGTTGCCGCGTGCGAGCACTCAGCGGTCGTCGTCGACCACCAAGACCGCCGCCGCTCGTTCCTCGGCGACCCGTGCGCCGGCATCGCCGGGAACAAGCACTCGCCCGACTGCCAAGCGTGCGACGGCTGCCGGTGGCACGGCCACCAAGACGACGGCCAGGTCGGGCCAGAAGGCCGCCGCGACGAAGAGCACGGCGAAGGGTGCGACACAGACCGCGTCCAAGACCGGGACGAAGTCGAGTACTGCCAAGACGAGCACCGCCAAGGCCAGCACGACCAAGGCGAGTACGGCGAAGTCGACGACCGCGAAGTCGACGACCGCGAAGGCGTCCGGCACGACGGCGAAGAAGAGCTCGACGACGACGGCGGCCAAGGGGCAGTCGAAGTCGGCTCCGAAGGCGACGAGCAAGACGGCGTCCAAGTCGACGGCATCGTCGACGAAGGCCTCGCCGAAGTCGACCGCGAAGAGCTCGACCAAGACGGCGGCGAAGCAGTCTACGGCGAAGCGGACGACGACTACGCGGAAGAAGTAGCGCGAGCGTTCCCGCGGGGCGCGTGCCGGTCCGGACGTGGCCGTCGCCGCCTCCGGGGCGAAGTACCCGACGCAAGGAACGCGTGCTCCGTGCGTTGTCGGGGCCGGATGAGCCTCGGTAACGCCGGCAAGCTGATCGTGCAGGAGATGGAAAGACCCCGCTGTGGCGGGTCGGGATGCCACAGCGGGGCTGTTCGCGGGAGCGAGGTACGGCTCGCGCCTGTGGCGGTCAGCGATCCGGTGTCGGTAGCGGGTTCGGCAGGTGGTGCGCGGAGCGCAGCATCGGTCCCGAACCGTCCGGATGTGGGGTGAACGTCAGAACCCACAGCGATCCCTTCTTGGTTGGCGTGCTCCGCAGCGTGTGGCCGTCGCGCGCTGCGAGCGTGCTCACCAAATCCGGGATGACGCCTCCCTGGCTGCACACCACTGGAGTACCACCACCGCTGACCAGTTCGAGCAGGCGCTGCATTCCCTTGTCGGGGTCCTGCGTGTAACCTTCCTCGGACAGCAGCGGTTCGTGGACGACCTCGCTCCCGATGCCTTCCGCGATACGATGCACTGTCTGTACGCAGCGCAGGCGGGGCGCGGAATGGACACGGTCCGGGCCGAACAGCGGTAGCAGGTTCGCCAGCGCCTCGGCCTGACGCAGACCCGCGTTGGACAGCGGTCTGAGATCGTCGTCGCCGTCCCAGTTCTCCTTCTTGCCGGCCTTGGCATGCCGGACGAGCAGCAGAGTGCTCGAGTCCGTCGGGATCGAGGTGAACTCGTCGAGGACGCCGATCTCGGTGGAGTAGCTCAGCACGCGGCGCGCCTCGGCGACGTCCATCCAGCGCAGCTCGTCTACTTCGGAGTTCGGGACGAAGGTACCCCCTGCCGCCCTCGCGCTGTAGTAGTTCACCGACTTCGGTACCGTGCCCTCGCCGGTTTCCGCCGGGATCGTGTATCCCACCGTCGTCAGGAAGCGCTCGAGAACGCACGACTGGCCGGTCTCCTCGGCCACCTCGCGGACCGCTGCCTCCGGACTCGTCTCGTGCCGGTCGATCTTTCCTTTCGGCAGGGACCAGTCGTCGTAGCGCGGGCGATGCACGATCGCGATCTCGGTGCGGTCGTGCCGGTCCCGTCGCCAAACGACGGCACCCGCGGCGCGAGTCGTGAGCTGTCTCTCGGGTGAACCCACCTTCTATCCTTCCCGCGGTCCGAATGACCCGTGCACTCGTTCATCGGTCGGGTCGTACTTCGACATCCGGTTGCCCAACCATCGCTTCAGCCCATCGCCTTGTGCTTGTTCAGCAGCTCTGTCTGGTGGTCGCGAACCTGCGAACCGGATGACGGTGAGGGTGTCCATTCCCCGGTGGACGTCAGTACCCAGCATCGAGTCGCCGGGTCGAGTGCGGAGTCGAGTATCTCGTCGAGCTGTTCGGTCAGCTTGGCGTCGGTCACGTTGACGAGAACTTCGATACGGCGGTCGAGATTCCGGTGCATCATGTCGGCACTGCCGATCCAGTACTGGCCGGCGCCGGCGAAGTGGAAGATCCGGGAGTGTTCCAGGAACCGGCCGAGCAACGAGCGGATGTGGATGTTCTCGCTCAGCCCGGGAACTCCTGGTTTGAGCGCGCAGATGCCGCGTACGACGACCTCGACGTCGACACCGGCCTGGGAAGCATCGTAGAGGCCGTCGATGATCTGCTCGTCGACAAGCGCGTTCACCTTGAGCCGGATACCGGCGGAAAGGCCCTGCCTCGCGCGTTCCGTCTCGGCCCTGATACAGCCGAGGATGCCGCGCCGGATGCCGTGCGGCGAGGTGAGGATGTTGCGGTACTGGCCCTGTTGCGCGTAGCCGGTCAGGACGTTGAACAGGTCGGTGAGGTCGGCTCCGACACCGTCGTCGGCGGTCAGCAAACCGAGATCCTCGTACAGCCGAGCTGTCCTGGGGTTGTAGTTTCCGGTGCCGATATGGCAGTACCGGCGGATCCGGGAGCCCTCCTGGCGGACCACGAGGGAGACCTTGCAGTGCGTCTTCAGCCCGACCAGGCCGTACACCACGTGAACGCCCGCGCGTTCGAGGGTCCGCGCCCACGAGATGTTGGCTTGCTCGTCGAAGCGTGCCTTGATCTCGACGAGGGCGACGACCTGCTTCCCCGCCTCGGCGGCGTTGATGAGGGCGTCGACGATCGGCGAGTCACCGGACGTGCGGTACAGCGTCTGCTTGATGGCCAGCACGCCAGGGTCGCTCGCGGCCTGCTCGATGAAGCGTTGGACACTGGTAGAGAAGGCGTCATAGGGGTGGTTGACCAGGATGTCGCCCTCGCGCAGGGTGGCGAAGACACTCTTCGGCGTCTCCCGCTCGGCGAACGCGGGGTGGGTGGCCGGAACGAACGGGGGGAACTTCAGCTCCTTGCGGTCGAGCGCGGCGAGCTGTTCGAGACAGGTCATGTCGATCAGGCCGGGCACGGCGACGACGTCGTAGGGGTCGACCTCGAGTTCGCGAAGCAACAGCTCGAGCATGTGCTCGCTCATGTCCTTCTCGACCTCGAGCCGGACGGGACGGCCGAACCGGCGCTGGGCCAGCTCGCGTTCCAGAGCTTGCAGCAGGTCCTCGTCCCGGTCCTCCTCGACCTCGAAGTCGGCGTTGCGGGTGACGCGGAAGACGTGGTGCTCGATGACCTCCATACCGGTGAAGAGCTCGGAGAGGTGTGCCGCGATCAGCTCCTCGAGCGGCAGGTAGGTCGTTCCGGCCTCGTCGTCGCCCTCCTCGACGCGGATCAACCGCAGAACGTTGTTCGGGATCTTGACCCTGGCGAAACGTTCCGTGCCCGCTTCGGGGTCGCGCACGGTCACAGCGAGGTTGAGTGACAGGCCGGAGATGTAGGGGAACGGGTGCGCCGGGTCCACCGCGAGCGGGGTCAGCACCGGGAAGATGTGGTCGTTGAAGTAGCTCGACAGCCGGGCGCGTTCCGTGTCGTCGAGCTCGTGCCAGCGGACCATCCGGATACCGACCTCCTCCAGAGCGGGTCGGAGGTGGTCCTCGAACACCGATGTCTGGCGGGAGACCAGGTCCTGGTTGCGCTTCGCGATATAGGCGAGCTGCTCGCGGGGGGAGAGACCGTCCGCGCTGCGCACGCCCAGGCCCATCTCGTGCCTGCGCTTGAGGCCCGCCACGCGGACCATGTAGAACTCGTCCAGGTTGGAAGCGAAGATGGCGAGGTACTTGGCGCGCTCCAGCAGTGGCTGTGACTCGTCCTCGGCGAGGGCGAGTACCCGCGCGTTGAAGTCCTGCCAGGACAGTTCCCGGTTGAGGTAGCGATCCTCCGGTAACGAGTCGAGCAGCTCGCCTGCCCCCGCGGGCGTCACGGCCGGTGGGGCCGAGGGGACGGAGTGGATGTCACCGGTGTGCGGGACGGCATCGGACTCCGGCTCCGCTGCCGCCGCTGTCCCGGGGCCCGGCTGGTGACCATCGGCCTGCTCGCCGCCGTAGCCTGCCGGACCGTGCTCACCCCACTGCTCGGCCGCCGGTTCCGCTGGCCCGCCCGTGCCGCTGTCTCCGGGTACGGCCTCGCCGTTGCGTACCTGCGTACGGTCCTCACTGCTACCCACGCCCCCAATTGTTCCGTACCAGGGCGCGGTGGGCACAGCCCGTGCCTCGAGACGGTGCCGGGGCGATGGCCCCGGACGGCAGGCGGGTGGCGAGCCTCGATCACCGCCGCGCGATTCACCCGCGGCTCAGCCGCCCGAGAGGACAATGCAAACTTGACGGGAGCGGGTCGCAACTGCCCGGGTAGTGGTGCGGCCGTGGCAGGTCCGGTCCGTGGTGCGGACCGAGAGGCAGAAACGAGGCAGTCAGTTGGCCAGGCGAGAGAAGGGCGGGTTCTGGGTCGCCTTCACGGCGATGCTGTTCTACCCGTTGAGCGCGGTGGCGGCACGGGAGTACCGCAGAGCGGACCGTGTCCCACGACACGGTGCCGCGCTGTTGGTGCTCAACCACGTTTCGCACTTCGACCCCGTGACGGACGCGGTCTTCGTGCACCGGCAGCGGAGGGTACCCCGGTTCATGGCGAAGGCCAGCCTGTTCCGCACCCCGGTGCTCGGCAGGATCCTCCGAGGTTCGGCCGGGATACCCGTATACCGCGGAACCACGGGGGCAGGTGATGCGCTACGTGACGCACATCGCACGTTGCGCGAGGGCAAGGTCGTCGTGATCTATCCGGAGGGCACGATCAGCAAGGATCCGGACGGGTGGCCCAAGCACGCGTTCCCGGGAGTGGCGCGGCTGGCATTGCACAACGACGTACCGGTGATACCGATCGCGCGATGGGGGACCAACCTCGTGCTCGACGGCTACGCGAAGCGGTTCCGGCCGTTCCCGCGTAAGAAGGTGACATACAACGTGGGTAAGCCGGTGGACCTGTCCGGTTATCGTGAGCTGGAAGCGAGTACGGCGACGTTGCGCGAGGTCACGGATCTACTGATGTCGGAGGTCACCGCGTTGCTCGCGGAGATTCGTGGTGAGGAGCCTCCGGCCAAGGAGGAGTCAGCACAGGTGGACGATGCCTGAGGTGCCGGCGGACGAATCGGTTCCGCAACGGATCACGGTGCTCGGCGCGGGCTCGTGGGGGACGAGTTTCGCCAAGGTGCTCGCCGACGCGGGCCGCGACGTGACCATGTGGGCTCGCCGCGCGGAGCTGGCGGAGGAGATCTCCGAGTGCGGCGGTAACGAGCGGTACCTCCCGGGAGTGCGCTTACCCGAGAGCCTGCGTGCCACGAGCGATGCCACGCGGGCGCTGGACGGCGCGCAGGCGGTGGTGCTTGCCATGCCGAGCCAGACCCTGCGGGCGAACCTGTCCGGCTGGCTGGAGCTCCTGCCGGACAGCGGACCGCTGGTCAGCCTGGCCAAGGGGGTCGAGCTTGGCACCCTCAAGCGGATGAGCGAGGTGATCGTCGAGGTCACCGGTGTCGATGAGCGGCGCGTCGTCGTGGTGGCCGGTCCCAACCTGGCTCGCGAGATCGCCACGGAGCAGCCATCGGCAGCCGTGCTGGCCTGCACCGATCACGAGCGGGCCGTGTCGATCCAGCGGGCCAGCTTCAACGAGTACTTCCGGCCGTACACCAACACCGACGTCATCGGCTGTGAGCTGGGCGGGTCCTGCAAGAACGTCATCGCGATGGCCTGTGGCGTCGCGGCGGGGCTCGGATACGGCACGAACACGATGGCCACGCTGATCACCCGTGGCCTTGCCGAGATCGCGCGGTTGGGTGCCAAGCTCGGCGCGGACCCGCTGACGTTCTCCGGCCTCGCCGGGGTCGGTGACCTCGTTGCGACCTGCTCCTCCCCGCTGTCGCGGAACCGCACGTTCGGCGAGCGGCTCGGCAAGGGCGAGTCGCTCGCCCAGGCACAGGAAGCCACCGGTGGACAGGTAGCCGAAGGCGTGAAGTCCTGCTCGTCGATCCGGGAGCTCGCCAACGAGCAAGGGGTGGACATGCCGCTCACCGACGCGATGCACCGGCTCTGTCACGACGGGCGCAGCCCTCGTCAGGTCGGTGCCGAGCTGCTCGGTCGCGCCAAGAAGCCGGAGTGGGACTGAGCTACGCGGTGGTGAGCTCGGTGCGTGCGACGTGTCCGCGATGTGGGATCGGTAACTCGGCGAGCCGTCGCGCTTGACGGTTCCGGGCAGGCCTGCGATGCTCCGGAACCGTGTACGAGCGTTTCCTGAACCACAGCGGTCCCGTCTTCCTGCGACGTGTCGCTAGCGCTCTGTGTCTCTGTCCTTGATCACGGCCGACACACGTCCGTACGTCGTGGTGATGCTCCCGCAGTGATCGCCTCACTGGAGCCGCCTTCGACTCCCGCCGTAGAACGAGGATCTCTGCTGTGTTCGCAGTCCCGGATAATACTGTCGTCGAGCCCGGAAGCGGCTCGGCGCCGCGCCACCCCGTCCGCGTAGCGATGGACTTCGCCGCCGAACGCGAGCGGTGGCGTGACCTTCTCCGCTACGACCCGTCCGAACGCTTCGCCGTGCTCGTCGAGTCCGGAACGGACCAGGAAGTGTGGCTGATGAGCTGGCTTCCCGGTCAGGGCACGGACATCCATGACCACGGCGACACCAGCGGCGCGTTCACCGTCGTCAACGGGCAGCTGACCGAGGTCGTCGCGCGCAGGCGCCTCACCGACGAGCTGGACGCGGACGGCGTGGACACGCACGTGCTCGACACCGGCCAGTCCCGGGTGTTCGGGCCCGGTTACGCGCACCGGATGCGCAATGACGGCCCCGACCCGGCCGTGAGTATTCACGTCTACCGCTACGGTTCGCGTACCGTCCGCTCGTTGCGGGACTGACCCGGCGGACCGGCCAGGCACCGGCAGGCGGCTCAACCGGGCCGCCGCAGAACGTGCCCGGGAACCGGCACGTCCCCGGCAAGGTCCGGGGCCGGTAGCGGGGCGCCGAGCTCCCACCGCACGGGTAGTGTGCCCGCCCAGCGCCTGCCGTCGGCGATGTCGTGCTCCTCGTCGCCCGGCCCCTCGTCGCGCACCTTGACCGAGGCCTCGTCCAGCGGGACGGCGAGCACGGACACCGAAGCGAGCTCCTTGCGGGTCGTCCCGCGCGCGTACTCCCAGGACCCCGGCGTGACGTTGTCGGTGATGACGCGCAGGCCGGCCAGCTTGGCGTCGTGATCGTCGACGACGTGCGCGGTTCCGTGCACGATCGCACTGCGATAGTTGAGCGTGTGATGCACGAGGCTTCGCGCGTAGACGATCCCGTCCACGTGCGTCACAGCCACGCACAACTGCACTCCGGACGCCGCGGCGCGCAGCGAGTGCGCACCCGTCGAGCCGTGCAGGTAGAGGGTGTCGGAGTCCCGCCCGTAGCACGTGGGCAACGTCACCGGTGCACCGTCGCGTACCAGGCTCATGTGGCACAGGAAGCCCGCGTCGAGGATCTCGTACAGCGTCCGCCTGTCCGTGCGCGCACGGTGCGCCGTCCGCCTGGGCGTGCTGCGTTCCGTCGGAGACAGCGGCATATCTGGCATGTCTCCAACGGTGCTACACGCACGTGGCATGATTGAATGGCCAGTATCACGCGATGTGGGAATGCCACTTTCGCGGTCAGCGGGACTGTACCCCGTGCGGGTACGTAAGGAGTCGGGATGCCGCTGCTCGATACCGTGCTCCCGGTCACGCTCGACCGTGCGGCCGGTGTGCCGCTGGCCGTGCAGCTCGCGGACGGTTTGCGGGTCGCGGCCACCACCGGGCACCTGCGCAGTGGGGACCGGTTGCCGTCGACCCGGGCGTTGGCCAAGCGCCTCGGGGTCAGCCGCACCGTCACGGCAGCAGCCTATGAGCAGCTGCACGCCGAAGGGTGGATCGCGGGCAGGCACGGGTCGGGAACCTACGTGACGACCACGCCATCACAGGGTGGATCGGGCCCGACAGTCCACAGTGTTGAGTCCGGTGAGGATGACGAACTTCTCGAACTGATCCCCGGAATGCCGTGGGCGGAAGGTATAGATCGTGCGGCGTGGCGCCGTGCCTGGCGCGCCGCTGCGGATACGCCGCCGTCGCAGTACACCCATCGGGCCGGCATCGCAGGCTACCGCGCGGCGATCGCCGAGCACCTGCTGCGTCACAGGGGACTGCGCGCCGACACGGCGAGCGTGCTCGCGACCGCGGGTACGACGAGTGCGCTCGCCGAGCTGGCCGCGAGCGTGTTCCGCGCGGGTGAGGTGGTTGCGGTCGAGGATCCCGGCTACCAGCGTGCCGTCGAGGCGCTACGCGCGGCAGGCGTGCGGGTCGTCCGCGTACCGGTCGATGCGGACGGGATCCGTGTCGAGGAGATCCCCCGCCAGGCGAAGGCCGTGTATTGCTCCCCGGCACACCAGTACCCGCTGGGAAGCACGATGAGCGCCCCGCGCAGGGTCGCGCTCGTGGAGCGGGCCCGTGCGGAAGGCTTCCTCGTGCTGGAGGACGACTACGACGGCGAGTTGCGCTACGACGTGGCGCCGCTTCCGCTGCTCGCCGCGCTCGCCCCGGATGTGGTTGTGCATCTCGGTACGACGAGCAAGATCCTCACCCCGACGCTCGGCGCCGGGTGGATGGTCGCCCCCTCACCGGTGTTCTCCGCCGTCCTCGGTCATCGCGAGCGAACCGGCACCCGCCCGTCCCCTGCCGGGCAGCGGGTGGTCAGCGAGCTCGCCAGGAACGGCGACCTCGGCAGGCACATCAGGCGGGTGCGTAGGGAGCTGGCCGAGCGGCGCAGGTTGCTCACCGCCACGTTGCGGGCTGCGGACGTCCCCGTACTCGGCGATGATGCCGGAGCCCACCTGCTCGTGCCGCTGGCGTCGGCCGAGGAGGAGCGGGACCGGCTGCAGCGCGCGCTCGACCGTGGCGTGCGGCTCGATGGGCTCGCCCGGCACTTCGCGGGCCCGGCCAGCACGCACGGTATCGCGGTCGGCTACGCCGGGTGTTCCCGGCAGGCCCTGACCGGGGCGCTGGACACGCTTGTCGTGGTGCTGGGCGGTTGACCCGATGGGGTGGCGAGCATCGCCACGGGTGGGCGTAAGGTCGCGCACTATGAACGAGCGCAGGACCCGGGTGGCGGTGATCTTCGGCGGGCGCAGTACCGAGCACACGATCTCGTGTGTCTCCGCGGGTAGCGTGCTGGCGAACCTGGACCGCGAGCGATTCGAGATCGTACCGATCGGTATCACGCCGGAAGGCGGATGGGTGCTCGGCACCGATGACCCGGCGGCGTTGCAGATCACGAACAAGCGGTTGCCCAGCGTGGACGGCGGGACCGAGCTGATCCTGCGTGGCGACCCGACACGCAGGGACCTGGTGAGCCTGCCGCCAGGCGGCGAGGTCGATGTGCTGTCCTCGGTGGACGTGGTGTTCCCGCTGCTGCACGGTGCCTTCGGTGAGGACGGCACGGTCCAGGGGTTGCTGGAGCTGGCCGACCTGCCCTACGTGGGGGCGGGTGTGTTCGCCAGCGCGGCCGCCATGGACAAGGTGTTCGCGAAGAAGCTTCTCGTGGCCGAGGGCCTGCCGATCGTTGACTACGCCGAGGTGCCGCGCGGACGGTCCACTCTGGACAGGCAAGAGTGCGAGCGCCTCGGCCTTCCCGCTTTCGTCAAGCCGGCCCGCGCCGGATCGTCCATCGGCATCAGCAAGGTGTCCGGCTGGGACGAGCTGCCTGCGGCCGTGGAGCTCGCGAGGCAGACAGACCCGAAGGTGCTCGTCGAGTCCGGAGTGTCCGGCAGGGAGATCGAGTGCGGTGTCCTCGAGTTCCCGGACGGACGGGTGGAGGCGTCGCTGCCCGCGGAGATCCGGGTGCTCGGCGACGACGACGCCGCGTGGTACGACTTCGAGACGAAGTACCTCGACGACGGTGCCGAGCTGGACATCCCCGCCAAGCTCGCCGACGACGTCACCGAGCGCCTACGAGCGGTAGCGGTGCGCGCGTTCCGTGCGCTGGACTGCCAGGGCCTGGCGCGTGTGGACTTCTTCGTCGAGGCGAACGGGGAGCTGCGAATCAACGAGATCAACACGATGCCCGGATTCACCACCACTTCGGCGTACCCGAAGATGTGGTCGGTGACGGGGCTGGACTACTCGACCCTGCTGTCGACCCTGATCGAGACCGCGCTCGCACGGGGAACCGGGCTGCGCTGACGGTCGCGCGACGGCGAGCCGACGGACCCTTTCGGTACATATCTGGTACCGGAGGGGCCCTTCGGCTCGGCCCCGCGTTCTCACTCCACCTCGACGGGGCGGGCCTCGAGCGTCTCGGCGATCGTCTCGGACATCACCTGGAGGGGTCCCGTGCCCGCGCTGTCGGGAACGGTTAGTGCGATGTAGACGTCGCGGTCGACCGCGTACCAGGTGTGCGAGCCCGCACCCTCCACGGGGAGCCATTCCACCCCGTTGACGGCGCGCAACGGCGAGTCGGGCGCGAGCTCTCCCGGCTGTTCGACCCCGCACCGCAGCACGATCGGATCGTCGAGGCCCCAGGCCGTGGTAGCGGGTGGTGCCGGCTCGGCGAGCTCCCTGCGGTCGGCGGTACCGTCGCCGTCCCCGTCGATCGGGAGCCGGTCGGGTGTGGCATCCAGCACGCTGCCGCACGCCCGCGCGCCGGCATCGGGTGCCGGAACGCCGGGAACGGCGAGTGCGGAGTCGTCCTCGGCGTGCTCGTCCTCGGCGTCCGATCCGTAGACCAGCCCGATCACTGCTGCCGCTGCGGCGAGCGCAAGGGCGAGGGCGGCTGCCACGACGAGCAGGGCGCGCGGCGGCGCGCTGTCGTCGGAACGGTCCGTGTCGTCAGGCACGGGACCACTACATCACGGCCTACAGATGCACGACCGGGCAGGTCAGGGTACGCGTGATGCCACCGACGTTCTGGATGCGAGCCACCACCAGCTGGCCCATCTCGTCGACCGAATCGGCCTCGGCGCGCACGATGACGTCATACGGCCCCGTGACATCCTCCGAGCTGATGACTCCGGGAATCGTGGCTACCTCCGCGGCGACGGATGCTGCTTTACCGACCTCGGTCTGGATGAGGATGTATGCGTTGACCACGGCGCGTCCCTTCGTCGGATCGGGTTGGTTCACGGTAGGAACGACCCCGGAGGGTTGTTCACCATCCAACAGACGCGGGCCGCCCGCAAGTGCGGCTCGCCGCTGCTGGCTACGGGTACACCGAGGACGTTACTCATATGCTGGGCTACACATCGCGCGCAGGTCACCCGGTAGCGCCTGGCACCGGCGGCCGCGTGCTGGCCGCGGCAGCTCCCTGTCCACCAGCATGTGACTGTCCACCACCGTGTGAACAGCCCTTCGCGGCCGCCTGCCCGTCGTGCGACGGGCAGGCGATCCGGCGGCCCGTCAGGCCGTGGTTACCCCCGGCCTGCCGTCGTGACCGTCGTTGCCGCAGCCGCCGCCCGGCGGCACGGGCGCCGGGAAGGCCGGTGGCCGTCCCGCGCTAGCCCGTCCGGCGCGGGACCGAGCGGGGAGGCGGCGCCGCGTCAGGCCGTGCGGGACAGGCGGGGAGACTGGGGCGGTGCGACCGTGGCCCTCGCGGGCGTGTCCGTCGCCTGCGGCGGAACACGGGGAGTCGAGACGGACAGGTGGGTGAGCTGTGCAGAAGCCGAGCAAGGACACAGGATCCGGGGATCGCACCGTGGCGAGTCTCGGGGAGTTCGGCACGATCGATGCGGTCACCAGCGGACGGAGCCAGCCGGACTCGACCGTGGTCGGGCCGGGCGATGACGCGGCGGTCGTCACCGCACCGGACGGCAGGGTGGTAGCGACCACGGACGTGTTGGTGCAGGGAGTGCACTTCCGGCTCGACTGGTCGCAGCCGGAACACGTCGGGAGGAAGTCGGTCGCCGTCAACCTCGCCGATGTCGTCGCGATGGGCGCTCGCCCGTCGTCGGTGCTCGTGGGGCTGGCCTGTCCCGGTACGACCGATATCAGCACGGTCACCGAGCTCGCCGACGGGATGTGGGCCGAGGCCGCACGCGCAGGCATCGGCCTCGCCGGTGGCGACACGGTGTCAGCGGATCAGGTTGTGATCAGCGTGACAGCACTGGGTGACCTGCAGGGTCGCGCACCGGTGCTGCGCTCGGGCGCTCGCGCGGGCGACGTTCTGGCGATGTGCGGCAGGCTCGGCTGGGCAGCGGGCGGGCTGGCCGTGCTCGGGCGCGGCTTCCGCTCCCCGGTCGGTGTGGTCAACGCGCACCGCTACCCCGAGCCCCCCTACACCGAGGGCCCCGCGGCCGCCGAGGCGGGAGCCACCTCGATGATCGACGTCTCGGACGGGCTGCTGGCAGACGTGCAGCATCTCGCCACGTCCTCCGGCGTCGGGTTCGACATCGCCACGCAGAACCTGCGCGTCGACGACAGGTTGGCCGAGGTCGCCTCGGCGCTCGGTGCCGACCCGCTGCACTGGGTGCTGACCGGTGGCGAGGATCACGCGCTCGTCGCGACGTTCCCGGGGGAGGGCAGCGTGCCGCAGGGCTGGACGCGCATCGGCACGGTCGTGCCCGCCGGATCCGGCCCGGCCCCGGTCACCGTCGACGGCGGTCCCTACACCGGTGGTGACGGCGGCTGGCAGCACTGGCGCTAAAGCGTGTCGAGCAACCTCGGTGAGGCTGTCTCCACCGCCCTTCTCGGGCGTCGTCGGTCTCAGGCAGCGGGTGCTGGCTGAGCGTCGGTTCCCACGTCGTCCAGGCTCGTTTCACCGTCACCGGGGTGACGGCCAGAGCGTTCCTGTCGGTGAGCGTTGGTGACCGGGCCACCTGCTTGGTGGTCCCGAACCTGGGCGTGATCTTTCTCGGCCCAGATGGCGAGGTTGATCGCCGCATTCAGGTCCCTGTCGAGGATCAGGGTGCACGTCTCGCAGTGGTAGGTCCGCTCGTCGAGACCCATGCTGGCACGGACGGTGCCGCAGCCGGAGCAGCTCTTGGATGAGGCGAACCAGCGGTCCGCGACCACGACGTCGCCCTGCCGCCACGCTTGCTTATAGGCCAACAGCCGGGCGAGTTCGGTCCATCCAGCATCGGAGATGGAGCGAGCGAGGCGGGGGTTGGCGAGCATTCCTGACACGTTCAGGTCTTCGAGGACGAGGCGGTCGTGGGTCTTGACCAACTCGCCTGTGACCTGGTGCAAGAAGTGCTGGCGGATGTTGCGGACGCGGGCGTGGTGACGCCCGAGCCGGGCGGCGGCTTTCCTCCTGTTCTTCGATCCCTTCTGTTTGCGGGTCACGGCGCGAGCAAGGCGGCGTTGCTTGTTCATCCCCGCAGCGAGCGCCTTGGGCGGCGCGCTGACGCGGGCAACCTCACGGCCATCGGAAGTGGCCGCCACCACCAGGGCGTTGAGGCCGTTGATGAGGTCAAACCCGGTCCACGGCACCATCACCGACTCATCCCGTCGCTGCTTCCTGGCTTGCAGGTGGAGGCGCAGGCACTGGTTGAACGCGAACCGGGCCGCACCCGCGTGCCGCGCGAGTACCGCCCGCTGATCGACCGTGGGGTCGAGGCAGTAACGGAACGTGGTGTGCCGGGTCATCGCCGTCCATGCTGCATCACGCCACCGACACTGTGGTGTCGGCACGCACGACGACGATACGGTCCATGAGCACGTGCACAGAGCGGAAACGACATCGTTCCGAACTGCCGACACCGCACGGTTGCGGATCGGCCGCCCACAACACGTCCTCCGGTTCACCCGCACTGGCCTGTGGCTACGCATCCCGCGCACCCCGCGCATCCCGCATAAGCAAACCCACTGGCCCCACCGTTGCTGCCACCTACGACCGGGCAGGCATCGAGGCCGAGACCGTCTCCGGACCCGATCCCGCCCACGAGTTCATCGTCCAACCCCGCCGCGGGATCGTGGAACGCCCCAACCACCACCGCAGACCGGTCCGCCAAGCCGAAACCACCACTGCAGCCCAGAAGGCTTCCTGGCCCTCAGTCATACCGGCCCATTCCTGCGCAGGCGTGATCGAGGACAGTTGTACGGCTCGCTATAGTCTCACGCCATGCAGCTGCGCCTGGAGCCCCGGAGCCTCACGCACCCGGACGCCGAGAAGCTGATCTCGGAGATCCAGCAGGAGTACCTCGTCCGGTACGGGCAGCCCGATCACACCCCGGTGCGCGCTGAGCAGTTCAGCCCCCCGCACGGCCGGTTCCTCGTGGGGTACCTCGGCGACGAGCCGGTTGCGTGTGGCGGGTGGCGTTCCGGCGGGGAGCTCGCGGGCGAGCTACGGGACACGGACGCGGAGATGAAGCGGCTCTACGTGGCCACCGGCGCGCGTGGACGGGGTTTCGCGCGGACGATCGTGCGGGTACTGGAACGCACCGCGCGGGAGGCAGGCAAGCGCAGGATGGTGCTCGAGACGGGGACCGAGCAGCCGGAGGCGGTAGAGCTGTACACCTCGGTCGGCTACGCCGGTATTCCCACGTACGGGCTGCACAAGTGGGATCCGGCCAGCGTCTGCCTCGCGAAGCCACTGCTGGATACCGCACGCGATCCCGACACGCGATAACCATCCCGGGCTGCAGAGCGCGGACGACACGCCGGTAACCTTCGGCCCGTGTCCGTCGACAATGCTGGTGCGCCGAGACGAGGTCGGGGCAACGAACCGGGAGACGCGAGCGGGGACGGTCCGGGCGGCCCGGGACCGGTGCCCGTCCGCCCGAGCCACACCGAACCCGTGCCGCTGACGACGCTTGTCGCGCGTGCCGATGGGCGGCTGATCCCGGACAGCGGGGGGACCGAGACCGCCGTCACGGGCGCGACGCTGCGCGCCCATCAGGTGCGGCCGGGAGATCTGTACGCCGCGCTGCCCGGCGCCCACGCGCACGGGGCCGACTTCGCGGCTGAGGCGATCGCCGCGGGAGCCGCGGCGATCCTCACCGACCAGGACGGCGCCGACCGGGCAACGGTACGCGACTGTGACCTTGCTGTGGTGCTGCACGACGATCCGCGCGCCGTGCTCGGTGACATGGCCGCCTGGATCTACGGTGAACCGTCCCTGCAGCTGTCGGTGCTGGGCATCACGGGGACGTCGGGCAAGACCACGAGCGTGTACCTCGTGGAGTCGGGACTGCGGGCCGCCGGGCTGCGCACGGGCCTGATCGGGACCGTGGAGACCCGGGTCGCCGGTGAGCGCCTCACCAGCGCTTTCACCACGCCCGAGGCGCCGGACCTGCAGGCGCTGTTCGGCGTGATGCTCGAGCACGGGGTCACGCATGTCCCGATGGAGGTCTCCAGCCACGCGCTCTCGCTCGGCCGAGTGCGAGGTACGCGGTTCACGGTGGGTGCCTTCACCAACCTCTCGCAGGACCATCTCGACTTCCACCGGGACATGGAGGAGTACTTCGACGCCAAGGCCATCCTGTTCGACGGCCGTTCGACGACCGAGATCGTCGTCGTCGACAGCGCGTGGGGGCAGGCACTCGTCCGTCCCCATACGATCACCGTCGGCGTCGACCCGGCCACGGGTGCTGCGTGGACAGCGGAGCTGCGCGCCACCAGCAGCACGGGCGCGCAATCCGTCGTGCTGTACGGGCCCGCGGGGCAGCGGATCAGCACGACGCTGAACCTGCCAGGCGAGTTCAACGTGACCAACGCGCTGCTCGCCGCCGCCGTGCTGGACGCCGTCGGGGTCGCACAGGAGCACATCGCCACCGGGCTGGCCGAGGCGCAGGTTCCCGGCCGGATGGAACGGGTGGATGAGGGGCAGGACTTCACGGCGGTCGTCGACTACGCGCACAAGCCTGCCGCCGTGGCGCTGTCCCTCGACGCGTTGCGCGCGCAGACGTCGGGGCGGATCATCACGGTGCTCGGCTGCGGAGGCGACCGCGACGTCACGAAACGCCCGATGATGGGTGAGGCGGCGGTCCGTCGCAGTGACGTCCTGATCGTCACCGACGACAACCCGCGCAGCGAGGACGCCGCTGCGATCCGTTCAGCGATGCTCACCGGCGCGCGGATGGTCGGGCCGTCACAGGGCGGTGAGGTGGTCGAGATCGGTGACCGCCGCGAGGCGATCGGTCACGCCGTCGCGATCGCCTCGCAGGGAGATGTCGTGTTCGTCGCTGGCAAGGGACACGAGTCGGGCCAGGAGGTCGGCGGGGTCGTGCATCCGTTCTCGGATCGGGAGGAGCTCACGGCCGCCCTGCGCAGACGAATCGAGGGGCACGAGTGATCACACTGACGCTTGCGGAGATCGCCGAGATCACCGGTGGCAGGTTGCATCGCAGCGATGGCAGCGAGCCGGTGACCGCGCCGGTCGAGTTCGACTCCAGGAAGATCGCGCCGGGTGGGTTGTTCGTCGCGCTGCCCGGTGAGCGCGTCGACGGGCACACCTTCGCCGCCGCCGCGGCCGCGGCCGGAGCGGCCGGGGTGCTGGCCGCGCGCGAGGTGGATGCGCCCGCGGTCGTCGTGCCGCCCGCCCCGGATGCGGCGGCGGGTAGCAGGTCGGTCGCGCTGGCAGGCGACACCGACGGTTCCGGCGCGGCGGTCCTCACGGCACTCGGCAAGCTCGCCAGGTACGCCGTGCTCCGGTTGTCCGCCGGCTCGCTCACCGTCGTCGGCATCACCGGTTCCTCCGGCAAGACATCCACCAAGGACGTCATCGCGCAGCTGCTCGAGCCGCTCGGGCCGACCATCGCCCCGCCGGGATCGTTCAACAACGAGCTCGGGCACCCGTGGACGGTGCTGCGGGCCGACGAGACGACGCGGCACCTGGTCCTGGAGCTGTCCGCGCGAGGCGTGGGACACATCGCTGAGCTGGCCGAGCTCGCTCCGCCGCGGATCGGCGTGGTCCTCAACGTCGGCAGCGCCCACGTCGGCGAGTTCGGGTCCCGTGAGGGCATCGCGGCGACCAAGGGCGAGCTCGTGGAGGCGTTGCCTGCCGCAGGCGACGGTGGGGTAGCGGTACTCAACGCGGACGACCCGCTCGTCGCGGCGATGAGCGAACGGACAGCGGCCAGGGTGGTCACGGTCGGTACCTCGGCGGACGCCGAGGTACGTGCCGAGCACGTCCGGCTCGACGAGCAGGCCCGCCCGCGCTTCGACCTGGTCACACCACACGGCAGGGCGGAGGTATCCCTGCCCCTGCACGGCGAGCACTACGTCGCCAACGCCCTCGCGGCCGCGGCGACCGCGCTCGAGCTGGGTAGCGGCGTCGACGAGGTGGCACAGCGGCTGTCGGCCGTGCGGCGCCGGTCCGAACGCAGGATGCAGGTCGACACGCGGGCGGACGGCCTCACCGTGATCAACGACTCGTACAACGCCAACCCGGAGTCGGTACGCGCGGCGCTCAAGACACTCGCCTCGATGAGCGCCGCGCGGCGGTCCTCCGGCGGGCGTTCCTGGGCGGTCCTCGGCGCGATGGCCGAGCTCGGCGACGACAGCGTCGCCGCGCACGACGAGATCGGCAGGCTCGCCGTGCGGTTGAACATCGACCGGCTCGTCGTGGTCGGGGACCAGGCGGCCGCGATGCATCAGGGAGCCTGCCACGAAGGGTCCTGGGGACGGGAGTCGATCCTCGTGCCCGACGCCGACTCCGCGACCGGGCTGCTCCGCGACGAGTTGACAGGAGATGACGTGATCCTTGTGAAGGCCTCCAAGGTAGCCGAGCTGTGGCGCGTCGCCGACGCGCTGCTGAGCTCCCCGTCCGAGGTGTCGGCGCCGCGGGACGGTGGTAACGCGTGATCAGCATCCTGATCGCAGCCTCGGTGGGCCTGCTCGTCTCGATCATGCTCACCCCGTACCTGATCAGGGCGTTCTCCAAGCAGGGATTCGGCCAGGAGATCAGGGAGGAAGGCCCGGAAGGTCACCAGTCCAAGCGCGGGACACCCACGATGGGTGGGGTCTCGATCATCGTGGCGACGCTGGTGGGCTACGGCGTGGCGCACCTGCTCCGGTGGGTCTCCTCTGCCGACGGCGGTAGCCCCTCCGCCTCGGGCCTGCTCGTGCTGTTCTTGGCCAGCGGCCTGGGACTGGTCGGTTTCCTCGACGACTTCATCAAGGTACGCAGGCAGCGCAACCTCGGGCTGAACAAGACGTCGAAGCTGGTCGGCCAGCTGGTCGTGGCCGTGGTCTTCGCCATACTGGCGATCCAGTTCGCCGACCAGCACGGGCTGTCGCCCGCGTCGACCAACCTGTCCTACGTGCGCGACCTCGCGGTGATCGCGTTCCCGATCCCGGTGTTCGTCCTCTTCTGCTACCTGCTGATCGCCGCCTGGTCGAACGCGGTGAATTTCACCGACGGGCTCGACGGGCTCGCCGGTGGCGCGGCATCGATGGTGCTCGGCACCTACGTGGTGATCTCGTTCTGGCAGGCACGGCTGTCCTGCGCGGAGACCCCGCAGCCCGCGTGCTACGACGTGCGTGACCCCCTCGACCTCGCCGTCGTCGCCGCCGCGGCCACCGGTGGGTGTATCGGCTTTCTGTGGTGGAACGCCGCTCCGGCGAAGATCTTCATGGGCGACACGGGGTCCCTCGCGCTCGGTGGTCTGATCGCCGGCCTGTCGGTGACCACACGGACCGAGCTGCTCGCGATCGTGATCGGCGGGCTGTTCGTGGTCGAGATGGTGTCGGTGGTCGTGCAGATCGCGGTCTTTCGCACCACGCGACGGCGGCTGTTCCGGATGGCGCCGTTCCACCACCACTTCGAGCTCGCCGGCTGGGCGGAAACGACCGTGATCATCCGGTTCTGGTTGCTGGCCGCCATCTGTTGCATGTTCGGGCTCGGCCTGTTCTACAGCGAGCAACTCGCCGCCGTGGGTGGGTGAGCTCGTGGACAGCTGGACGGGTCGTCGTGTCCTGGTGGCCGGGGCGGGAGTGACCGGGTTGTCGGTGACTCGCGCGCTGGTGGAGGCCGGTGCGCTTGTCACGGTGACCGACGAGAACGAGGAGCGGCTGGCCTCGGTCACCGGCACCGGTGCCGAGTGCGTGCCGCGACTGGCTTCCCCCGCCGAGGGCACGGACCTCGTGGTGACCAGCCCGGGCTGGCGGCCGTCGAGCCCGCTGCTGCGGGCGGCGCGCGACGCCGGTATCGACGTGATCGGCGACGTCGAGCTGGCCTGGCGCCTCGGGCGCACGGCCGAGCGACCCCCGGCATGGCTGGTGGTGACCGGGACCAACGGCAAGTCCACAGCGGTGAGCATGCTCGCCGAGATGCTTCGTGCCGCGGGGCTGCAGGCCGTGGCCTGCGGAAACGTCGGTTTCGCTGTCACAGACGCCGTGCGGGCCGGTTACCCGGTCCTCGCCGTCGAGCTGTCCAGCTTCCAGCTGCATTGGAGCCGGAGCCTCGCACCGCACGCCTCTGTCGTGCTCAACGTGGCCGAGGACCATCTGGACTGGCACGGGTCCTTCGACGACTACGCCGCGGCCAAGGGGCGGATTCACGAGCGGACCGCGATCGCCGTCCACAACGCCGATGACCCGGTCTCCCGGCGACTGGCCGGGGAGTACGCGCCCGCAGGCGCAGGCCGGGTCGGGTTCACCGGCGCCGTGCCACGCGCGGGGGAGCTCGGGGTCGATGAGGAGATGCTCGTCGACCGCGCGTTCGACGACGCGGGGCACGCGCACCCGGTGCCCGAGGGTGGCTCCGGGGGAGGTGCTCCTGCCGGGGGTGAGCTGTGCGCGGTGTCCGAGGTGATGCCGCCGGGGCCGCACAACGTACTCAACGCGCTCGCCGCGGCGGCCCTGGCACGCTCGTACGGCGTCAGCCGCGGGGCGGTCCGCGCGGGCCTACTGGCCTTCCAGCCCGGTGATCACCGGTCCGTGCAGGTCGCGGAGATCGGCGGGGTACGTTTCGTCAACGACTCCAAGGCGACGAACCCGCACGCGGCCGCCGGTTCGTTGGCTGCCTACGAGCATGTCGTGTGGATCGCGGGTGGCCAGCTCAAGGGCGCCTCCGTGGCCACGGTCGATGCCCTCGTCGCCTCGAACGCCCACCGGCTGCGTGGCGCGGTCGTCATCGGTGCGGACGCCGAGGTCATCGCGGAAGCACTCGCGCGACACGCGCCGGATGTTCCCGTGAATCGTTGCCGTTCGGGTGACGATGGAACGATGAACGCGGCGGTGCGTGCGGCAAGCTCGATGGCTCGACCGGGTGACGTGGTGCTGCTGGCTCCCGCCGCCGCCTCACTGGACATGTTCCACAGCTACGCACACCGCGGTGAGGCGTTCGCTGAGGCGGTACGTGCGCTGGGCGGGTAAGGCCAGTGGCCGCGGAGAGACGAACTGCGCAGGGGAAGACGGTGCGGAACCGGAGGTCCCGCGGACCGGTCGCGACGCGACTGGTGGCGGTGCGCACCGTGCTGACGGCATGGCTGTCCCGACCGCTGGCTTCGTTCCACCTTGTGCTCGCGCTCAGCGGGCTGCTCACCGTGATCGGCATCGTGATGGTGCTGTCCGCCTCCTCACCGGCATCGGGGGCGGGCGGCCACGTCTACGAGCTGTTCGGCAAGCACGTGATGTACGTGGCCGTTGGCGCGGTCGTGTTCTGGGTCGGCCTGCGGGTACGGCTACGCCTGATCCGGCAGATGGCTCCTGTCCTGCTGCTGCTCAGCGTCGGCATGCTCGCGCTCGTGCTGAGCCCGATGGGCACGGTCGCGTTCGGCGCACAGCGCTCGTTCGCGTTCGGCCCGGTGTCCGTGCAGCCGGTCGAGGTCGCCAAGCTGGCGTTGGCACTGTGGGGCGCACACATCCTCGTCAGCAAATCCACCCTGCTGCACCAGTGGCGGCATCTGCTCGTCCCGCTCGTTCCGGTGGCACTGGTGATGTTCGCCCTGGTGATCGCCCAACCCGACCTGGGTAGCACGGTCAGCCTCGGCGTCGTCCTGCTGGCGTTGTTGTGGTTCGCGGGCGCGCCGAAGCGGCTGTTCGCGATCGTCGCAGGAGCCGCCGCGCTCGGCGTCGCCGTGCTCGCTGTCGTGGCGCCGTACCGGCTAGCCAGGGTGATGAGCTTCCTGAACCCGGACGCGGACCCGCAGGGCACCGGCTGGCAGGCCACGCAGGCGATGTTCGCGCTGGCGGACGGCGGCCTGTTCGGTGCGGGGCTCGGGCAGGGCGCCTCGAAGTGGCAGTACCTGCCGAACGTGCATCACGACTTCATCTTCGCGCTCATCGGTGAGGAGCTCGGTCTCATCGGTGCCGCTGTGGTCATCGGGTTGTACGCCGCGGTGGCGATCGTCGGCCTGCGGGTGGCGGCACGCAACCTCGACCCGTGGATCCGTATCGTCGCGGGAACCCTGACGGTGTGGCTCGTCGGGCAGGCCGGGATCAACATCGGCTATGTCGTGGGGCTGCTGCCCATTACGGGGATCCCGCTACCGATGATCTCCTACGGCGGTACCTCCCTCGTGACCACGATGTTCGTGTTCGGTGTGCTCGCGAACTGTGCCCGCCACGAACCCGAGGCAGTGGCCGCGCTGCGCAACCAGGGACCGGGCAAGTTCGGTAGGCTGCTGCGGCTGCCCGCTCCCGAGCCGTACCGCCCCCAGTCACGACGTAAGGCGACGAGCCGTACGGGTGGCCAGCGTGGTGGGAGCCCTGCGAAGAAGGCACCCACCACTGCGCAGCGGCGCCGTGGTCCCGGGAGCCATACGGGCAGGCAGGCGAGGAGCACGGCGTACTCGCGGTCGGGCAGGCGGGGACGTCCCTGACGGCTGCGGGTGAGCCGCGGGCAGCGCGCGGGGCCCGGACATGGTGGTACGGCAACGACGACGAGGACGTGGAGGACGGACGTGACGGCGCCCACAGTGGTTGTGGCCGGCGGCGGAACAGCCGGTCATATCGAGCCCGCGCTCGCGCTGGCCGACGCGGTACGGCGGCTGCGGCCCGAGGCGAGGGTGGTCGCCCTGGGGACCGAGCGCGGGTTGGAGACCACCCTGGTGCCCGACCGCGGCTACCCGCTCGAGCTGATCCCCCCGGTGCCGATGCCCCGCAAGCTCGGTGCGGAGCTACTGCGCATGCCCGCGAAGGTGCGCCGGTCGGTGCGTTCGACCCGGGAGGTGCTCAGCAGGGTGGGCGCCGACGTGGTCGTCGGTTTCGGTGGCTACGTGGCGCTGCCGGCCTACCTCGCCGCCCGGGGCCGGGTCCCCATCGTGGTGCACGAGGCGAACCAGCGGCCCGGCCTGGCCAATCGTGTCGGAGCGCGGCTGGCCGAGCGGGTAGCGATTGCCGTGCCGGGCACGCCGTTGCGGGGCGCCGAGCTCGTCGGGATGCCGCTGCGGGAGTCCATCACGGGGCTGGACCGGGCAGGCCTGCGGGCGCGGGCGCGGGAGCACTTCGGGCTCGACCCGGACGCTCCCACCCTGCTCGTCGTCGGCGGCTCGCAGGGCGCTCGCTCCCTGAACGAGGCCGTCTCCGGCGCGGCAGCCGCGCTCGGCGAGGCCGGTATCGGCGTGTTGCACGCGCACGGCCCGAAGAACACGCTGACCGTTCCCGCGAAACCGGGTGCGCCCGCGTACGTCACGGTGCCCTATCTCGAGCGCATGGACCTCGCCTACGCGGCGGCCGATGCGGTGCTGTGCCGTTCCGGGGCCATGACGGTCGCCGAGGTCTCTGCCGTCGGGCTTCCGGCGATCTTCGTTCCGCTGCCGCACGGGAACCGTGAGCAGGAGGTCAACGCGCGACCCGCGGTGCGCGCGGGAGCGGCGATCACGGTCGACGACGCCGAGCTCGGTCCGGACTGGGTGGCCGAGCACGTGGTGCCGATGGTGGCCGATGCGAGCCGGTTGGGGACAATGAGTGGGGCGGCCGCGGGTCTCGGCCATCGCAGCGCCGACCGGGTGCTGGCAACGATGGTGCTGGAGGCCTGCGGTGCCTGACTCGAGTCGCGATGTGAGGAGCCCCACGATGCCAGTTCCCGAGCGCCTGCGACGTGCACACCTGATCGGCATCGGTGGTGCGGGAATGAGCGGTATCGCCCGCATCCTGCTGGCACGGGGCGGCACCGTCAGCGGGTCGGACGCGAAGGACTCGCGAGCCTTCATGACCCTGCGCGCGCAGGGTGCGGTGATCGCGATAGGTCAGGACGCGCGGAACCTCGACGGCGCAGGTGACGAGCCGACAGCCGTGATCGTCTCGACAGCCATCAAGGAGAGCAACCCTGAGCTGGCAGCGGCCCGCGCTCGTGGCATCACGGTGCTGCACAGGGCCGACGCGCTCGCGCTGCTGATGGACGGCCACACCGTCGCGTGCATCACCGGGACGCACGGCAAGACGTCCACGACGTCGATGCTGACCGTGGCGTTGCAGCACTGCCGCCTCGATCCGTCCTTCGCGATCGGCGGCGACCTCAACGAGTCGGGAGCCAACGCGCATCACGGCAGCGGCGGCATGTTCGTCGCCGAGGCCGATGAGAGCGACGGCTCGTTCCTGTCGTACGCGCCGTCCGTCGCGGTGATCACCAACATCGAGCCCGACCACCTGGATCACCACGGAACATCCGAGGCGTACGGGGCGACCTTCGAGGGGTTCGTCAGCCGTATCCGCGCCGGCGGCGTGCTCGTGGTGTGCTCGGACGACCCGGAGGCCGAGCGACTGGCACGCGAGGCCGGGTCGCGGGGCCTGCTCGCCGACGGGGTACGTGTGCGGCGGTACGGCCGCACGGCCACGGGTTTCACCGACGCCCGCGTGCTGGACTACACGGCAGGCGGTGACGAAGGGGGGAGCGTGCGCCTTGAGATGCGTGGCGAGGAGTTCTCCCTCACCGTTCCGGTGGCCGGCGAGCACATGGCGTTCAACGCCGTCGCCGCGTTGCTCGCGGGGGAGGAGCTCGGCGCGCCGCAGCACGAGCTTCTGGAGGGGCTGGCCGCGTTCTCGGGCGTGAGCAGGCGTTTCGAGTTCAAGGGCCGCGCGGGAGCGGTTCGGGTCTACGACGACTACGCGCACCACCCGACGGAGGTGGCGGCCCAGCTGCGCGCGGCCCGGCACGCCGCCGACCGCGGGCGCGTGCTCGTGGTGTTCCAGCCACACCTGTACTCACGCACCGCGGCGTTCGCCGGGGAGTTCGCCGCCGCGCTCGGCCTCGCCGACGAGGTGGTGACGCTGGACGTCTACGGGGCGAGGGAGGAGCCGGTGCCGGGTGTGACCGGCGCGCTGATCTCGGACCGGATCACCGGTGCCGTGGCGCACTACGAGCCGGCGTTCGACCGGGCGGCCGAGCTGGCGGCCGGGCTGGCACGGCCGGGTGACCTGTTGATCACCATGGGCGCCGGGGACGTCACCCAGCTCGGCCCGGAGATCATCAGGCAGCTGGACGATCGCGACACGGTTCCGGCGGTCGTACACGCCCGTGAGGAGTAGCCGGTGGCGAGCACGCGCCGACGTGGGACCGCTACACGTAAGGCTCGGGCGCGCCCGTCGCGCGGCCGGATCTTCCTGCGCAGGACCGTGGCCGTGCTGTGCGTGCTCGCGGTCGGCGGCCTGGGTTATGTCGTGCTGTTCACCTCGCTGCTCGGAGTCCGCGACGTCGAGGTGACGGGGCTCGACCGGGTCGAGGAGGAGGCGGTCGTCGAGCTCGCTGGGATCCCGGACCAGCGTCCTATGCTGCGCGTGGACACCGACGAGGTGGCTGAACGGGTCGTCGAACTGGACGAGCTGGCACTCGCCGAGGTATCGCGGTCCTGGCCCGCCACCATCTCGATCGAGGTCGTCGAACGGGAGCCGGTGGCGTTCTTCGCCGCGTTCGACGGCACCCGCCTCGTCGACGAGCACGGGGTGCCGTTCCACGAGGTCGACTCGGCCCCTGCTGGGCTGCCCGAACTGGACCTGGACTCGGTGTCCTCGGACGACGACACGACGCGTGCTGTCATGACCGTGCTGACGGGCTTACCGAAGGAGCTCCGCGAGTCGGTCGAGGTGATCGGCGCGGACTCGCCAGGCAGCATCGAGTTCGGGCTCACCGGCGGGGAGACGGTGCGCTGGGGTGACAGGGAGCAGATGGAGCGCAAGGTCAAGGTTCTCGACGCCATTCTTTCCCGGCCCGGCGAGGTCTACGACGTCTCGAGCCCCGAGCTGCCCACCGTCTCGTAGTCGCCGGACGGCGGCGAGCCGCGCGGCGAGGCGCGGGGCGAGACGGGGTGGTGGCCGAGTGAGTGTCGTCATAGCAACAACTTTCAGGCGAGACACCCGGCGTGGCTGCTGGATTCACCGGAAGTCGATGCTTACCGTCCAGAACCAGCGTCAGAAGTTGACATAATTCTGAACCTCATGTTGAGGTCGAGGGTTTTTCCCGGGCGTCACAGGTCCGGGGCGGTCGACTTCGGACGTCGAAGCAGCGGAGACCTCAAGCCACGATCAGGAAGGCGGACCCGATGACGCCCCCGCACAACTACCTCGCGGTGATCAAAGTCGTCGGTATCGGCGGCGGTGGTGTGAATGCTGTGAACCGCATGATCGAGGTCGGCCTCAAGGGGGTCGAGTTCATCGCGGTGAACACCGACGCCCAAGCATTGTTGATGTCGGACGCCGACGTGAAGCTGGACATCGGCAGGGAGCTCACGCGCGGTCTCGGCGCCGGTGCCGCCCCGGACGTCGGTCAGCGTGCCGCCGAGGACCATCGTGACGAGATCGAGGAGGTCCTCAAGGGCGCGGACATGGTGTTCGTGACCGCGGGCGAAGGCGGCGGTACCGGTACCGGGGGAGCGCCGGTGGTCGCGCAGGTGGCGCGCAAGCTCGGCGCGCTGACCATCGGCGTGGTGACGCGCCCGTTCTCGTTCGAGGGCAAGCGGCGCGGCTCGCAGGCCGAGGACGGGATCCAGGAGCTGCGCAACGAGTGCGACACGCTGATCGTCATCCCGAACGACCGGCTGCTGCAGCTCGGCGACATCGGCGTCTCGCTGATGGATGCCTTCCGGTCGGCCGATGAGGTCCTGCTGTCGGGTGTGCAGGGCATCACCGACCTCATCACGACGCCGGGTCTGATCAACCTCGACTTCGCCGACGTCAAGAGCGTGATGTCGGGTGCGGGCAGCGCGCTGATGGGGATCGGATCCGCACGTGGCGAGGGCAGGGCCGTGCAGGCCGCGGAGAAGGCGATCAACTCCCCGCTGCTCGAGGCCTCGATGGACGGCGCGCACGGGGCACTGCTGTCCATCGCGGGCGGCTCGGACCTGGGGCTGTTCGAGATCAACGAGGCGGCGTCGCTCGTGCAGGAGTCCGCGCACCCGGAAGCGAACATCATCTTCGGCACGATCATCGACGACTCGCTCGGTGACGAGGTCCGCGTGACGGTGATAGCCGCAGGCTTCGACGCAGGCGCGCCGACGCACAAGAAGTTGGATCCACCGGCAGTGGCCTCCTCCACGTCGACGTCCACGGCATCGGCGGAGTCCGGCACGGTTGGCGGCGGCGCGGAACGCTCCTCCGGGGCCAGGCAGGCAGAGCAGGGTAGGCCCGCCGCGCGGCAGGAGCCCGCCGCGGGCGGCGGTGCCGGTGCCGCGGGCTCGACCGGATCCACAGGGGCCGCAGGGCCTGCCGCGCAAGGCAGTGGCTTGCCGCAGCCCGGGGCAGGCGGTGCGGTGAGCAACGGTGGCTCGCGGGGGAGCCTGCCCAACAGGGCTGTTCCGGTTACCGATGACTCCGAGGACGACGACGTGGACGTCCCACCCTTCATGCGGCGTTAGGATCAGCCGGCCCACCCGGTTTCTCGGCGACGGCTGTCGCCCCCACGTGGTGCGCTCGCGGCGAGCCGCGTGCCCCGGTCGCGTGCCCTGTCCATCGGTGCCTGGCACGCGGCCGACTAAGGTATGAGGCAGCCGAGGAGGGCCCCAGCTGGCGAGTCCCGGCTGGCGAGCCGCGCAAACGAGGAACGCGACCGGGAGGCAGGGCGTGCGGATACGTCGAGTGGTCACGACGCGCGCGGGTGGGTACTCGAGCCCGCCGTACGACTCGTTCAACCTCGGTGACGAGGTCGGCGATGACCCGGCCGCGGTGGCTGCCAACCGCAAACGTCTCGCGACCGAGCTCGGGCTCGCCGAGGATCGCGTCACGTGGATGGAGCAGGTACACGGTCGGACGGTCCGCGTCGTCGACGGCCCCCTCGACGGGCCCGCGGAGGCGACGGATGTGCTGGTGACGGCCGAACGGGACCTCGCGCTCGTTGCGCTGGTCGCGGACTGCGTGCCGGTCCTGCTCGCCGACCCCGAAGCGGGCGTGGCCGCCGCGGCGCACGCCGGCCGTGTCGGCGCGCGTGTGGGTGTGATCCCTGCGGCGCTGGAGGCGATGTACTCGCTCGGCGCGCAGGCATCCCGCGTCGAGGTGCTGCTCGGGCCGGCCATCTGCGGGCAGTGCTACGAGGTTCCGCGCGAGATGGCCGCCGATGTCGAGCGACACCTTCCGGGTAGCGCGTGCCGCACCGCGAACGGGACGACCGGTATCGACCTGCGGTCCGGGCTCTGGAACCAGCTCGCGGAGGCGGGCATCGGAAGTGTCGGGGTGGACCCTCGCTGTACGGCGGAGGACGAGTCGCTGTTCAGCTACCGCAGGCAGGGCACGACCGGCCGGATCGCCGCGGTGACGTGGGTCGGTTCCGCGTGACCGGCACGGCGGGCGAGCGGGAGGCGCAGCTGCGCGCGGCGCTGGAAGCGGTGCGCGCGCGGGTCGACAGGGCGTGCGTGTCGGCGGGGAGGGACCCCGGTGAGGTCCGGCTGCTGGCTGTCACCAAGACGTTCCCGGCATCGGATGTCGCGCTGCTGTCCGATCTGGGGGTGCGTGACTTCGCGGAGAACAAGGACCAGGAGGCCGGTGCCAAGGCCGCCGAGCTCGCGTCGCTGCGACCGGACGCGGACGTGCGGTGGCACATGGTCGGCCGGCTGCAGCGCAACAAGGCGCGCACGGTCGTACGGTGGGCCGACGAGGTGCAGTCCGTCGACTCGGTGAAGGTGGCTACCGCGCTCGATCGGGCGGTCGCCACCGCTCGGGAGCGCGGGTCGCGTACGCGATCGCTGGATGTGCTGGTGCAGGTGAGCCTGGATGATGCGCCGCATCGTGGCGGTTGCCCGCAGGAAGAACTGCCGGAACTAGTGAGTAAAATCACTCAGATGAATGAATTGCGTGTTCGCGGAGTGATGACGGTTGCCCCGTATGGGGTGAATCACGATGCCACTTTTGCGCGATTCGCAAGAATTTTTCGCCAGCTTCGTGAGGATTATCCCGATCTCGACGAGGTCTCGGCAGGGATGAGCGGAGATCTCGAGTCGGCCGTGGCACACGGCTCCACGTGTGTGCGTGTCGGAACCGCGTTGCTCGGGGGGCGAGAGCTAGCCTCGCGTGAGTGACGGTGGGGCGCTACCCCGAAATCGCGGAGGAGAGCATGAGCACGCTGCAGAGGCTGAAAGCCTACTTCGGGATGATCCCAGCCGACGATGAGGGGTATGACGACTACCCGGCTCACCAGGGCTACCGCTACGACTATCGGGAGGACTACCGGGACGACTACCGGGACGATGAGGGATACGTGGCGGAGGAGCCGCCGCACCGGGGGCGTGGCGGCTACCGCATGCGCGCCGACCCGCTCGACGAACCGAACGTGCCTGTCCGCGGCCGGGGCCGCGGGTCAGCGGGCGAGCCGGCGGTGGCCGGGGCGTTGGCGATGGACCGGCAGCCTGAGCAGGTTACCCGGCTGCGTTCCGTGCCCGAGTACAGTGCCCAGCCCGCCGCTCCACCCGCACGTGACCCGCTGAGCAGGATCGTCACCCTGCATCCGAGTGGCTACAGTGAGGCGCGTGAGATCGGCGAGCACTTCCGGGACGGCAGCCCGGTGATCATGAATCTCACCGAGATGGAGAACGCGGACGCCAAGCGGTTGGTGGACTTCGCCGCTGGTCTCGCCTTCGCTCTCCAGGGCTCGATCGACAAGGTTACGAACAAGGTCTTCCTGCTCTCACCCCCCGACATCGATGTCTCGGCAGAGGATCGTCGGCGGATTGCCGAGGGCGGGTTGTTCCTCCGTCGCTGAGAAGTGGCAGAGTTAGGCTCGTGGAACTGGTCTTTCAAGTCGTCTACTATGTGCTGTTCGTCTACTGGCTCGTCCTCCTGGCGCGAGTGGTGGCCGAGCTCGTACGGGCGTTCGCCCGTGAGTGGCGTCCAGCGGGAGGGGTTGCGGTAACGCTCGAGACCATCTACACAGTGACCGACCCACCTGTCCGAGCGCTCCGTCGGATCATTCCGACTGTGCGGATCGGCAACGTGGGGCTGGACTTATCGATTATGGTGCTGTTGTTGGTTGTGTTCATACTGATGCAACTGGCGTCATCCGGTGCCCAGTGAAGGGACCGGGTATCGTGCAGGCCTGGAGTGCGTGAGGTGATCAGATGTCCTTGACCCCCGCTGACGTGCACAATGTCGCGTTCAGCAAGCCACCGATTGGCAAACGGGGCTACAACGAGGACGAGGTGGACGCCTTCCTCGACCTGGTGGAGACCGAACTTGCCCGCTTGATCGAGGAAAACAACGAGCTGCGTCAACAGGTCGAACAGCTCGATGCCGAGCTGCAGTCGGCACGCAGTGAGGTTCAGCAGGGCGCGAACTCGGGCGCTCCGGCTGCACAGCCGGCTCGTCAGGAGCCTGCGCAGCACGAACCTGCGCGTCAGGAGGAGCCCGCGCGGCGCCTCACCTCGGTCCCGGCCCCGTCGGCGTTGGAGCAGACCCAGGAGCACGCCGGGCTGGGCGGCGGCGACGGCGGTGAGCCGAACGTGCAGGCGGCGAAGGTGCTCGGGCTCGCCCAGGAGATGGCCGACCGGTTGACGGTCGAGGCCAAGGCCGAGTCCGATGGCATGCTCGCCGAGGCGCGTACCAAGTCGGAGCAGTTGCTCTCGGAGGCTCGCTCGAAGGCCGACTCGATGGTCAACGAGGCTCGGACCCGGGCAGAGACGATGCTCAACGACGCACGTACGCGAGCGGAGACGATCGAGCGGCAGTCCAGGGACAAGGCCGCGACCATGGAGCGCGAGGCGCAGCGCAAGTACACCGAGTCGATGAACGCGCTGACAGCGGAGAAGGATGCCCTGAGCAAGAAGATCGACGAGCTGCGCACGATCGAGCGCGAGTACCGTACGAGGCTGCGGGGCTTCTTGGAGTCCCAGTTGCGCGAGCTCGACGATCGTGGTTCGGCCGCACCGTCCTCGGCACCGTCGTCCAGCGGTTCGACAGGTGAGTCCAACTCGTCCTCCGCGGGCGGTGGTGCGAGCAATCAGGGATTCTCGTTCGGCCCGCGCGCCGAGGCAGGCTAGCGGGGAACGGGCGAAGCCGTGCCGGAAACGTCCTCACGCCCGAGCTGAGTCGCCGTGCTCTACATCGTTCTCGTCCTGGTACTCGGTGCTCTTGGCCTGCTGGTAGCCGCACTGGTCACGGGTTCGTCCCTGTGGGCCTGGATCTCGATCGGCTGTTCGGCCGCGGCGGCACTGCTGCTGGTCGTGGACTGGCTGCGCAGGCGGGGCAAACAGGAGCCTGCCGGCGAGGCCGCCGAGGTCACGACCGCGACCGGGCAGGGCGAGGATGCGGGAGGTCCCGCCACCGAGGGGGAGAGCGCCGCGCCGGGCAGCGACGGCGACGAACTCGACCGTGACCCCGATGAGGAGGAGACGGACGCGGCGGACCTGCTGATCGTCTCCGAGCTGCAGGACGAGGTGCTCGTCGTCGACGAGCATCCCCGCTACCACCTCGAGGTGTGCTCGTGGCTCGCGGATCGCGACACGTTGCCGATCTCCGTGGCCGAGGCGCGCGAGCTGGGTTTCACGCCGTGCGCGCGGTGTGGTCCCGACGGGCGGCTCGCCGCGCAGCACCGGAGCGCGAGCACGTAGCACGCGCAGGGAGCCTTACCGGCGGTGCCGCACGATCCGCCGGAGGTCCGCTGCCGGTTGACCGCCCGGGGTGCGTGCGAACACCTCCCGCGGTACGCGCGGTGTGGGGTCGGCCACGCCAGGAGAGACCCTGGGTCGACGGTGCGTCGTCCCGAGGCGTTAACCTGGAGCCAGCACCAAACCTCGAACGGCATTGATCCGGCGATCACCGGGGAGCCTCCGGAAGAACGGGTCGGCAGCGTCGCCGACCTCAGTAGAACCGGACGGGGCCGGCCCGTCACAGCCGGATGACGAGTGGCCCGCCGTAGCGGCGGGCAAGCGGGGTGGTACCGCGGTACGCCGAATGACCAGCCGCGCGCCAGCGCGCCCGTGAGCGGGCGGGGGCGGGCGACCGGTTCAACCAGCCGCGCGCCAGCGCGCCCATGAGTGGGCGGGGGCGGGCGACGGGTGGGCGTGTCGTCCCCGTGTGGGTCGAACAGACCCGTGCGAGCGACGGAGCGACCGCGAGGAGTACCAGGATGGCCTACCCCAAGGCAGCGCATGGCAGCGGTACGGGCGAGGAAGGGGTGCCCGCCCAGCCGTCGTTTCCGGCACTCGAAGGCGAGGTTTTCGAGTACTGGGACGCCGACGGTACGTTCGAGGCCAGTGTCGAGGCACGCGATCCGGGCGTGAACGGGGCGAACGAGTTCGTCTTCTACGACGGGCCGCCGTTCGCGAACGGGCTTCCGCACTACGGGCACCTGCTGACCGGCTACGTCAAGGACGTGGTGCCGCGGTACAAGACGATGCGTGGCGCACGGGTCGAGCGCCGTTTCGGCTGGGACTGCCACGGCCTGCCCGCCGAGGTGGAGGCGGAGAAGCAGCTCGGTATCTCGCACAAGAACGAGATCGAGGCCATGGGGGTGGCCGAGTTCAACGACGCCTGCCGTGCGTCGGTGCTGCGCTACACCGGCGAGTGGCGTGACTACGTGACCCGCCAGGCACGATGGGTGGATTTCGACAACGACTACAAGACGCTCGACCTGGACTACATGGAAAGCGTCATGTGGGCGTTCAAGACCCTCTGGGACAAGGGCCTGGTCTACGAGGGCTTCCGGGTGCTCTGGTACTGCTGGCGCTGCGAGACGCCGCTGTCCAACACCGAGACGAAAATGGACGACGTCTACCGGAGCAGGCAGGATCCCGCTGTCACCGTCGGGCTGCGGCTGCACTCCTCCGGTGACGAGCTGGACGGCGCCTACGCGCTGGTCTGGACGACCACACCATGGACACTGCCGTCCAACCTGGCCGCCGCCGTGCACCCCGACCTCGACTACGTGGTGGTGGAGGCAACCGGTGAGCGGTACCTGCTGGCGGAGGCGACACTGGGGTCCTACGCGGCCGAGCTCGGGGAGAGCCCGCGAGTGCTGGCCAGGTACAAGGGCAACGACCTGCTGGGCATCAGCTACACGCCGCCCTTCGACTTCTTCGCGGGCCGCCGCAACGCGCATCGGCTGCTGGCTGCCGACTACGTCACCACCGACAACGGCACCGGCGTCGTGCACATCGCTCCCGCCTACGGTGAGGAGGACAAGGTCGTCACCGACGCCGCCGGGATCGAGCCGGCCACCCCTGTCGACGCGCGCGGGGAGTTCGGCCCGGAGGTCGCCCCGTACGAGGGGCTGAACATCTTCGAGGCGAACAAGCCGATCATCCGTGACCTGAAAGCCTCGGGGCTGCTGCTGCGGCACGACACCTACGAGCACCCGTACCCGCATTGCTGGCGGTGCGACAACCCGCTGATCCAGCGTGCGGTGTCCTCCTGGTTCGTCGCGGTCACCCAGTTCCGCGATCGCATGGTCGAGCTCAACCAGCAGATCAACTGGGTGCCCGAGTCGATCAGGGACGGGCAGTTCGGGCGGTGGCTGGAGAACGCACGGGACTGGGGCATCTCCCGAAACCGGTTCTGGGGGTCGCCGATCCCGGTCTGGGTCTCCGACGAACCCGCCTACCCGCGCGTCGACGTCTACGGCTCGCTCGACGAGCTCGAACGCGACTTCGGGGTGCGGCCCACGGACCTGCACCGTCCCTACATCGACGAGCTGACCAGGCCCAACCCCGACGATCCGACCGGCGCTTCGACGATGCGCCGGGTCCCGGAGGTGCTGGACTGCTGGTTCGAGTCGGGCTCGATGCCGTTCGCCCAGGTGCACTACCCCTTCGAGAACGCGAACTGGTTCGAGCACCACTTCCCCGGAGACTTCATCGTCGAGTACAGCGGGCAGACGCGGGGCTGGTTCTACACCTTGCACGTGCTGGCGACCGCGCTGTTCGACCGCCCGGCGTTTCGTAACTGCGTGGTACACGGCATCGTGCTCGGCGACGACGGGCAGAAGATGTCCAAGTCCAGGAACAACTACCCGGACGTCAACGAGGTTTTCGCGCGGGACGGGGCCGACGCGATGCGCTGGTTCCTGATGGCCAGCCCGATCCTGCGCGGGGGCGACCTGATCGTCACGGAGCGGGGCATCCGCGACGCGGTGCGGCAGGCCGTGCTGCCGCTGTGGAACTCCTGGTACTTCCTGGCGCTGTACGCCAACGCCGAGGGGGTCGAGGGCCGGTTCCGCACCTCCTCCGAGCACGTGCTCGACCGCTACATCCTGGCCAAGGCGCACGAGCTGGCCACGGGCGTCGCCGAGCAGATGGACGAGTACGACCTCGCGGGCGCGTGCTACGCCATCCGCGAGTTCCTCGAGGTGCTGACCAACTGGTACGTGCGCCGTTCACGGGAGCGCTTCTGGGCAGGCGACCGCGAGGCGATCGATACCCTGCACACCGTGCTCGAGGTCACCTGCAGGGTGGCGGCGCCGCTGCTGCCGCTGACCACCGAGGCCGTCTGGCGTGGCCTGACGGGTGGGCGTTCGGTACACCTGTGCGACTGGCCGTCCTCCGGCGAGCTGCGTGGCGACCCCACCCTCGTCGGGACGATGGACCGGGTCCGCCAGGTGTGCTCGGCGGCACTCGGCCTGCGCAAGTCCAACAAGCTCCGCGTGCGCATGCCGCTGGCCAAGCTCCTCGTCGCCGCCGCTGACGCCGAGCTCCTCGCCGAGTTCACCGACATCATCCGCGACGAGGTCAACGTCAAGGACGTCGAGCTCACCACCGATGTGGCCGCCTACGGCGGGTTCCAGGTGGCGGTCAACGCGCGGGCGGCCGGCCCGCGCCTGGGCAAGGACGTGCAGAAGGTGATCAAGGCGGTCAAGTCGGGGGAGTGGCACACCAGCCCCGACGGCCACGTCGTCGCGGCCGGCATCGAGCTGAAGGACGGGGAGTACGAGCGCCGGTTCGTGGCGAAGGACCATGCTGCCGCGGCCGAGCTCCCGTCCGGTTCGGGCCTCGTGCTGCTCGACACCGACGTCACCGGTGAGCTGGCCGACGAGGGTGTTGCCAGGGACCTGGTCCGGGTGATCCAGCAAGCGCGCAGGGACGCCGGACTCTACGTGGCCGACCGCATCTCACTGCGGGTGGACGCGGGCGAGGACGTGGTCGCGGCCGCGCGAAAGCACCAGGACTTCATCGCAGGCGAGACGCTGGCCGACGAGGTCGGCTTCGCCGGTGTGGACGGCGGCTACGAGGGCACGGTCGGGGACGGCCACACGGTCCGGGTCGCGGTGTCCAAGCGCACCGCGGGCTGACGCGCCGCGCAGGCAGGCGGAGCCCGGCCGCTACGATCGCGCGGTGTCCGATACGTTGCGCTTCGCCGTCCGGGTCAGGCCGGGAGCGAAACGCGACCTCGTGGACGGCAGCCGGGAGAGTGCGCTCGGTACCGCGCTCGTGGTGTCCGTGTCCGCCCCCGCGAACGACGGTAAGGCCAACGATGCGGTGCGCAGGACCCTGGCCAGGGCGCTCGGGGTGCGTGCGCGGGAGCTGATGATCGTACGCGGACCCAACAGCAGGGACAAGCTCATCGAGCTGTCGGCGAGCGCCGCGGACGCGGCTGACGCCGCCGAGCGGCTCAGGGCGCTGTACTGAGCACGCGCCGAGCGGGGCACCCGGCGCTCGTGGCCCGGAACGGTACGCGTCACCCTACGTATCCGGCCATCGTGCGAGGCGTTCACCTGCCACGACGCGCGGGTGCGTCACAATGTGAGTTCGGAGTCTGCGGCGAGGTGGAGGTGTTGTGGAGCAGCTCCCTGTCATTCTCGGCGTAGGCGCTGCCGTGCTGCTCGCCGGCGTCGTCGCGGTCCGGTTCTCCACGCGCCTCGGGCTGCCGACCCTGCTGGTCTACCTCGCGATCGGTGTCGTGCTCGGCGAGGAAGGTCTGGGTATCCAGTTCGACGACGCCGAGCTCACGCAGTCTCTCGGTATCGCCGCGCTGGTACTGATCCTCGCGGAGGGCGGCCTCGGTACGCGGTGGAGCGTCGTCCGGCCCGCTCTGGGCCCGGGGATCGCGCTGGCAACGGTCTCGGTCGCGATCAGCGTCGCCGTTGTGGGCACGGCGATGTACCTCGTGCTGGACTTCGACTGGCGCACCGCCCTGTTGTGGGGCGCCGTGCTGTCCTCGACGGACGCGGCCGCGGTGTTCAGCGTGCTGCGCGGGAAGGGTATCCGCAAGCGCCTGTCCGGGGCCGTGGAGCTGGAGTCGGGACTCAACGACGCCCCCGTCTACATCATGGTCATCCTGCTGGCCGGGACCGACCCGATCACGTGGCTGGTACCGCTCGACGTGGCTTACCAGCTCGTGTTCGGTGCGCTGGTGGGGCTCGGGCTCGGCTGGCTGGGCGCCCAGGCCCTGCGCAGGGCCGCGCTGCCTGCGACGGGCCTCTACCCGCTGGCCACCGTCGCGGTGTGCGTGTTCGCGTTCGCCGCCGGTCAGCTCGCGCAGGCCTCCGGGTTGATGGCGACGTACATCGCAGGCGTGGTGCTGGGCAACTCACGCCTGCCGCACCGTTCGGACACCCTGTCGTTCGCCGAGGGGATCGGCTGGCTGGCCCAGATCGGTCTGTTCGTGCTGCTGGGGCTGTTCGCCGCTCCCGCGCGGCTGCTGGATATGCATACGGTGTTGGCGGGGCTGTTCGCCGGGGCCGTTCTGCTGTTCATCGCGCGGCCGCTGTCGGTGGTCCCGTCGCTGTTGCCGTTCAAGATCCCGTGGCGGGAGCAGGTCTTCATCTCCTGGGCGGGTCTGCGGGGGGCCGTCCCGATCGTGCTCGCCTCCATCCCGCTGGCACAGGGACGGCCGGGAGCCGACCTGTTGCTGGATATCGTGTTCGTGCTGGTCGTCGTCTTCACCCTGCTGCAGGGGCTGACGATGACGCCGCTGGCGAAGGCACTGGGTATCGCGCGTGAGGCCGAGCCACGGGAGGTGCAGGTGGACGCGGCGCCGCTGGACCACCTCGGCGCGAACCTCCTGCAGGTGCGTATCCAGCCGGGTTCGAAGCTGCACGGCGTCTACATCGCCGAGCTGCGGCTGCCGAAGGGTGCGACGGTGAGCCTGGTGGTGCGCAACGACACCGGGTTCACCCCGAACGAGTCGACCCGGCTCGCGGAGAACGACGACCTGTTGATCGTCACGACGGAGTCGGTGCGCGCGGCGGTGGAACGGCGGATCAGGGCCGTGGACCGGGCCGGGCGGTTGGCTCGCTGGAAGGGCGAGACAGGCCGGTGACGCCTCGTGCGTGGGCTGGGCGCGCGGGCCGGACGGGGCGCGGGACAATGGCCGGGTGACTACTGAGCAGTTGCCGCCCCGGCGTATCGCCATCGTGACGGTCGTGACGGTCCTGGTGTTCGCGCTGGATGTGCTGACCAAGGTCCTCGTCGTGGCGACGCTGGAGGGACGCGAGCCGGTCCGGATCCTCGGCGGCGCCGTGTACCTCCAGCTGGTTCGCAACCCGGGCGCGGCGTTCTCCCTGGCAAGCGGGCTGACCTGGCTGCTGGCGCTGATCGCGATCGGCGTGGTGATCGCGATCATCTGGATCGCCCGCAAGCTACGTTCGAAGGCGTGGGCTGTCGGTCTCGGCCTGGTGCTGGCCGGCGCCCTCGGTAATCTGGTCGACCGCATCTTCCGGGAGCCTGCCGTGCTGCGGGGGCACGTCGTGGATTTCGTGTCGGTGTTCGCCCCGGACGGCCGGATCTGGCCGGTGTTCAACGTCGCGGACTCGGCGATCGTCGTCGGTGCGGTGCTGATCGTGGTCCTCACGCTGCTCGGCAGGGACTACGACAGCGCAGGACCCGCGGCCGGGCGCCTGCCGGACGATGCCACGAGGGAGGGTCGTGAATGAGCGAGCGGATGATGCCGGTCCCGGACGGCCTCGACGGGATGCGTGTCGACGCGGGGCTGGCGAAGCTGCTCGGTATGTCCCGTACCGCGGTGGCGGAGCTCGCAGCGGACGGCAAGGTACTCCTCGACGGTGAGCGGGCCGGTAAGTCGGACCGCATGATGGCGGCCAGCGTTCTCGAGGTGACGCTGCCTGAGGCGGATCGGCAGGCCGCCGTCACCGCGGTCGACGAGGTTCCCGTCCCCGGGCTGCGCGTGCTGCACTCCGACGATCACATCGCCGTCGTGGAGAAGCCGGTCGGGGTGGCTGCCCATCCCAGCCCCGGTTGGGAGGGGCCGACCGTGATCGGAGGGCTCGCGGCCGCGGGTGTCCGCGTATCCACCTCGGGCGCGGAGGAGCGCAGGGGTGTGGTGCATCGCCTGGATGTGGGTACCACCGGGGTGATGGTCGTGGCCAAGAGCGAGCACGCATACAGCGTGCTCAAGCGCGCGTTCAAGGAACGCACCGTCGACAAGGGGTATCACGCACTCGTGCAGGGGCATCCCGATCCGAGCAAGGGGACGATCGATGCGCCGATCGACCGCCATCCCAAGCACGACTACAAGTTCGCGGTAGTAGCCAGCGGCAGGCCGAGCGTGACGCACTACGAGGTGATCGAGGCGTTCCGGTCGGCATCGCTTGTGCAGATCAACTTGGAGACGGGACGTACCCACCAGATCAGGGTGCATTTCGCGGCGCTGAAGCACCCGTGCGTCGGGGACCTGACCTACGGAGCCGACCCTGCTCTGGCCAAGTCGCTCGACGTACCGAGGCAGTGGCTGCACGCCCGGTCGCTCGGGTTCGCCCACCCCGAGGACGGCCGATGGGTCGAGTTCACATCGGACTATCCGGAGGACCTGGCGAACGCGGTGGAGACCCTGCGTGCCCAGAACTGACGGTCACTCGTCGACGGTCCAGGTGACAGTGCGTTCGTCGGGCTCGGGACGGGGGCTCCAGCGCACCGAGGCCAACCGGGTGGACTCGGGCAGTATGTAGACGGTGTGCCCCCCGGCGGTCTGCCCGGGTCCCACTCCGATCCGATGGGGTGGGCGGGACGTCAACGAGACCGGGGCCTTCGCTATCGCCGTACCGTCGGCGGTGACCAGTTCGAGGAAGTTGTCCGGCAGGTACCCGAACGCGGTGGTACCGGTGTTGGTGACCTCGGTGTGTACGACCACGGCACGCTCACCGGGGGCGAGCTGGTAACCGCCTGCCCCGAACAGGAAGTCGGCCGGGTCCTGGACCTCCAGCAGCTGGATCGACAGCTGCTCGGACTCCAGCCCTTCGGTGTGCAACGTGTCGCCGACCGTGCCGTGCCGGGCTGCCGTTCCGGCCACCGGGCCGGAACGTCCCGGTGCCTGCTGGTCGCCCCGTGCCCATCCGGCGCTCTGCGGTGGCCCCCAGACGCTCATCGCAGCATCGGGTGCCGGTGCCTGCGCCTCCGGCGCGGCCGGTGCGCCGGCGCCGCTAGCCTGAGGCTGCCCGGGCGCCGCGTGCGGGCCGGAAGGCGGGGGCGGCGCCGGGTGCGGTCCGGACGGTGCGCCGTGCACCGGGTACGGCCCCGACGGCGTCGCCGGAGGTGCCGCCGGTGACGACGGGGGCTGTGCCTGCTGGGGTCCCGGGTACGCGCCCGGCGGTGCGCCCTGCTGGGGGGTCTGCTGGGGGGCCTGCTGGGTGTATCCGTGCCCCTGGGGCGGCAGTGCGGCGCGCACGCCCTGCGGGTCGCACTCCACGCCGACGAGCAGTGGGAGGCCCGATCCGGACAGCCCGACGAGCCGGTAGGCAGCTTCCCTGGGGTCCATGCCGGCTCGCGCGGCGACGTCGTGCACCGGTGCCTTGCCGTGCTCGGCGAGGGCGGCGAGTAGGCGGGCATCCGCTGGGTCAGTCACGGCCACGACGGCAACGCTACCGTTTCGGCGACCGATCGGGTCGCCGGGTGAACGCTGGTGTGCCGCGAGGTACCTGCGATCCCGGCTCCGGTGGGCCCGGCGGTCCGTGGGGTCCGCCAGCTAAGCTCGGACAGGCGAGGTTGCCGTACGGGATGTGCCGGACAGGGAGGGCGCCGCATGACCGAAGTCGCACAGCTGGCCGATGAGCTGCTCGAGGTCCAGTTCGACGCTGATCCACTGTGGCCGGCCCTGCTCGGGGTGGACATGACGCGCCCCGGACTCGGCGATATGACCGAGGAGGCCGAGCGGCACACGGCCGACCGGATGCGCGATATCCTCGACCGCGCGTCGGCCCTCGATCCGGCCGAGCTCGCCGCCGAGGACCGCACCACGCGGGACGTGGTGATCGCGCACGCTCGGGCCGCGCTGGACGAGTTCGGCGTCGGGATGGCCGAGCTGACGGTCACCGACCTGTTCGTCGCGCCTGCCGCGCAGCTGCTGTCGCTGCTGCCGATGCTCAGCGTGGGCGACGAGACCGCGATGCGGGCCTACCTCGACAGGCTGGCGGCGGTGCCGGACCATCTCGAGCAGGCGCTCGACCGCCATCGCGCGGGTGTGCTGTCCGGAAGGACCCCGGTGAAACACCTGGTCGAGGCGGCGATCGCGCACCTCGACCGGTACCTGTCGGAGAGCGAATCCGATCCGTTGCTGCAGCCGCAGGCGCCCGAGTCCCTGGCCGGGGAGTTCGACGCCGTGCGCGCCAGCCTGCTCGCCGAGGTCGTGCGTCCCGCCTTCGCGACCTACCGGGACGGGCTCGCCCGCGAGATCGCCCCGCACGCCCGTACCTCGGACCGGCCGGGGCTGTGCTGGCTGCCAGGGGGTGAGGACGCCTACCGCACGCTCGCCGGGGTGCACACCACGACGTCCCGGTCCCCGGCTGAGCTGCATGACACCGGCCGTGCGCTGATCGACGAGCTGGCAGGCGAGTACACCGAGGTCGGGTCGAGGGTCTTCGGTACACGCGAGCTCGGCGAGATATTCGACCGGCTGCGCACCGACCCGGAACTGCGCTGGCCGAGTGCGGACGCGCTGCTCGACGACGCACGCGCGGCGATCGGCAGGGCCGAGCGCGAGGCGCCACGCTGGTTCGGCAGCATCCCGCCGCAGCCCTGGGTCGTCGACGAGGTTCCAGCGGCCGCCGCACCCGGCGCTCCCGCCGCGTACTACGTGCAGCCCGCCACCGACGGGTCCCGTCCCGGCACGTACTTCGCCAATACCTACAAGGTCACGGAGCGCTTCAAGCACACATCGGAGGCGACGGCGTTCCACGAGGTCATCCCCGGGCACCATTTCCAGCTCAGTACCGCGCAGCTGCTCGCGCACCTGCCGCTGCTGCGCAAGCTCGGCGGGTTCACGGCCTACATCGAGGGGTGGGGGCTCTACACCGAGCGGTTGGCGCGCGAGATGGGCCTGTACTCCGATGACGTCGCCGTGCTCGGCATGCTGGCGAACGACTCGATGCGGGCAGGACGGCTCGTGGTGGACACGGGTCTGCACGCCAAGGGGTGGAGCAGGCAACAGGCCGTCGACTACCTGGCGGCGAACACCCCGATGCCGCTGGTCGAGGTGGAGTCCGAGGTGGATCGCTACATCGCCTACCCGGGACAGGCGCTGTCCTATATGGTGGGGCGCTTGGAGATCCAGCGGGTTCGAGCCATGGCGGAGCGCTCGCTCGGCGCGGACTTCGATATCCGCGAGTTCCACGACCGTGTACTCGGGTGTGGCGCGGTCCCACTCGCCGTGCTGGAGCGTGTGATCGGCAGCTGGGCATCCGGAGAAGCATGAACGAGACGCAGGCGGTGACCTCGCGGATCGCCGCGCTCGCCGACGAGCTCGTCGCCGCCCGGTTCGAAGCCGATCCCGTCGAGGCATCCCTGCTGGGGTTGGAGGGGCCTCATCACAGGTTGGTCGACTACGACGAGGCGGCGCGGCAGCGCTGCAGGGATCAGATGTTCGCCATCGCACGTGCCGCGACAGCAGTGGATCCCGCGTGGCTGGAGCCGACCGATCGCATCACGCGCGAGCTCGTCGTGCAGCAGGCCTGCGCGGTGGCGGCGCATATCGAGGTACGGACCGAGGAGTTCTCGGTAAGCGACGGGCTGTCGGCACCGGCGCTGTGGCCCCTGGTGGCCCTGCCGATGATCTCGCTGGGCAGTGCGCGGATGGCGCACGGTTACCTGGATCGGCTCGCCGCGCTGCCCGGGTACCTGGCCACGATCACCGAACGCCAGCGGGCCGGTCTGGCACGCGGGCTGGCGCCGCCCGCGTTCCTGGTGCGTGCCGGTCTCGACTACATCGACCGGTACCTGTCGAACTACGACGCGGACCCGTTGCGGAACGTCCCGGCACAGGTCCCCGTGCCGGACTTCACGCGACACCGGGACGCGCTGGTGGACGACAAGGTGCGTCCGGCGTACGCGCGCTACCGGATGTTCCTTGCCACCGAGGTCGCACCGCGGGCGAGGCCGGACGCGCAGGCCGGGCTGTGGTGGCAACCAGGTGGCGAGCACCGGTACGCGGCGCTGGCGAGCGTGCACACCACAACCGAACGGGGCGCTGACGAGCTACACGAGACGGGTATGGCGGTGCTCGGCGAGCTGGCGGGGGAGTACGCGGAGATCGGTGTGGCCGCGTTCGGGACGAGCGATCTCACAGAGATCTTCCAGCGCCTGCGCCATGACCGCGCGCTTCGCTGGTCGAGCGGTGCCGAGCTGCTGGATGCCGCTCGTGCCGCGATCCGCAGGGCCGAGGCGGTCGCGCCGGGCTGGTTCGATCGTCTACCTGCCGACCCTGTCGAGGTCAGGCCCGTTCCGGACGCGGAGGCCGGTGGCGGGGCGACCGCGTACTACACCCCACCATCGCTCGACGGGACGCGTCCGGGTACCTACTTCGCCAACACGTCCGATCCGGGGTCGCGGTGCCGGCATCTCGCCGAGGCGATCGCGTTTCACGAGGTCATCCCGGGCCATCATTTCCAGACGACGACCGCGCTCGGGTTGGACCGGCTCCCCCTGATACGCAGGATCGCCGACGTGAACGCCTACGCCGAGGGGTGGGCGCTGTACGCCGAACGCCTCGCCGACGAGATGGGGCTGTACTCCGGCCCGCTGAGCAGGTTGGGCATGCTCGCCCAGGACTCACTGCGCGCCGCGCGGCTGGTGGTGGACACGGGCTTGCACGCGTACGGCTGGAGCCGGCAGCGGGCTGTCGGCTTCCTCACCGAACACACCCCGCTGACTCCCGCGGAGATCGGCCCCGAGGTGGACCGCTACGCGGCGGTACCGGGCCAGGCACTGTCGTACATGGTGGGCAGGCAGGAGATACGGCGCCTGCGCGCGGAAGCAGAGCACCGGCTGGGGCCCGCGTTCGACATCAGGCGGTTCCACGAGGCCGTGCTCGACTGCGGCCCGGTGCCGCTGTCCTTGCTGTCTACTGTGGTGGGTGACTGGATCGCCGAGCGCCGGCGGTGAGTGGTGGTCACCGCCGGCGGTGACCACCACTCACCGCCGGCCCTAACCGTAGAGGCTCTCGACGGCATCCGCGTAGTGCGCGGCCACCACGTCCCGCTTGAGCTTCAGGCTCGGCGTGATCTCGCCGGCCGCCTCGGTGAAGTCCTCGGCAAGCACGGTGAACTTGCGGATGGCCTCTGCCTGGGACACGTGCCCGTTCGCCTCGTCGACGGCGCGTTGCACGGTGGCACGCAGGTCCGGGTCGTCGGCCAGCTCAGCGACGGTCGCCTCGGCCCGCTTGCCGTTCTGTTCCTTCCAGGTGCCGAAGAACTCCTCGTCGATGGTGACGAGTGCCGCGACGTACGGCCGCTGGTCGCCGACCACCATGGCCTGGCTGACCAGTGGTGTCGCCTTGATGGTGTCCTCCAGCCGCGCGGGTGCGACGTTCTTGCCTCCCGCGGTGACGATGATCTCCTTCTTGCGGCCGGTGATCTTCAGGAACCCCTCGTCGTCGAGCTCGCCGAGGTCTCCGGTGTGGAACCATCCCGCCTCGAGAGCCCGGGACGTGGCCTCCTCGTTCTTCCAGTACCCGGAGAACACGACGTCGCCGGCGAGCAGTACCTCCCCGTCGTCGGCGATCCGTACCGAGGTTCCCGCCACCGGCTTGCCGACCGTGCCTATCTTGATGTCCCGCTCGGTGTTGACGCACGCGGCCGCCGAGGTCTCGGTCAGGCCGTATCCCTCGTAGACGGTGATGCCTGCTCCGCGGAAGAAGTGCGCCAGCCTGCTGCCGAGCGGCGCGCCGCCGGAGACCGCACCGATGCAGCGGCCACCGAGGGCATCGCGCAGCTTGCCGTACACGAGCTTGTCGAACAGTGCGTGCTTGACCCGCAGCGGAAGTGGCACCGAGCCCGCGTCGAGCGCCTCGCTGTAGGCGATCGCGGTGCGCTCAGCGGCATCGAAGATCTTGCCCTTGCCCGCCGAGTGCGCCTTGAGCTTGGAGCTGTTGTAAACCTTCTCGAACACGCGGGGTACGGCCACGACGCTGCTCGGCCGGAACGCCGCGAGGTCGTCGAGCAGGGTCGTCGGGTCGGGAGTGTGCCCGAGGGTCACGCGACCGTGCACGGCCATCAGGCTGATCGCGCGGGCGAACACGTGCGCCAGCGGAAGGAACACCAGCAGCGAGTTCCCCTCCCGCAGTACCTGCGGCATCGCGCGCAGGCACGCCCTGACCTCGGCCAGCAGGTTGCGATGGGTGAGCGCGACACCCTTCGGCCTGCCCGTCGTTCCCGAGGTGTAGACCAGTGTGGCCGTGTCGTCGGCGCGGACCGCCTCGCGGCGCGCGTGCAGCTCGGAGTCGGCCATGTCGCCGCCGAGGTCGCTGAGCGCCTCGATGGCCGGCTTGCCTTCGGCGGGAGCCTCGATCTGCCAGACATGCTCGAGCTCGGTCAGCTCACCGCGTACCTCGGCCAAGCGCATGCGATGGTCGTCGGTCTCCACGATGACCGCCTTGGCGCCCGCATCGGACAGTATCCAGTGGATCTGATCGGGGGCCGACGTCTCGTAGATGGGGACGGTGGCGCCACCGGCCGCCCAGATCGCGAAGTCGAGCAGGGTCCACTCGTAGCGGGTCTTGGCGAGCAGACCGACGCGGTCACCCCGGGAGATCCCCGCGGCCATCAGACCCTTGGCCACCGCCAGCACCTCCGCGGTGAACTCCTTGGCGGTGACGTCGAGCCACGTGCCGTCGACGAGCCGCCGGAAACTGATGTTGTCCCCGAACCTCTCGGCGTTCGCCCAGATGACATCGGTCAGGTTCTCGTCATCGGCCACCTCGGGTGGCGATGGGGCGGTGTACTCACGCAACAGTGACCTCCGTCTCGGCCGGAACCGGTGAGGGCCTGATCGGGGCGCCTCATGTTACTGGCGAGTCACTCTACCGGTGGCGGTTCGCCGGACGGTGGGTCCCTTGTCCCGCGCGTGACCTGGCTGCCCGGCGCTGAGCGGGTCTCACGCCCGCGCGCTGTGCGGGCGTGAGATTCTGCACCCGTGAGTGAGACCGACGCCACGCACCTTCCCGGCGAGCCTGCGATCGATGTCGTCGACGAGACGTTCATCGCCGTACCGCAAGCCACAGTGGCTGCCGCCTTCCGCGACCCGCGTTCGTGGGCGAGGTACTGGCCGGATCTGGTGCTCGTGGTCTATGCCGATCGCGGGGACGAAGGGCTGCGCTGGACCGTGCGCGGCGCGCTGGTCGGGACCATGGAGGTCTGGCTCGAGCCGGTGCTCGACGGGACGATCCTGCACTACTTCCTGCGTGTCACCCCGGTCGACCCGGCAGGCCGGGCGCTCCGCCTCGGCCCGCGTGACCTCGCCCGCGAGTACGATCGCCGGGCGCGCGCCGCGAAGGCTGTCGCGCTGGAACTGAAGAACCTGCTCGAGGACGGCAGGAAGCCGGGTGTCCCCCCGCGGCACGGGTAGCGCGCCCGGCGAAACCGCGCCGTGCCTCCCCGTTCCCGCGCGCGACGGTGGGGTCGCGGCGGGAACGTTCTAGAGTGGGACGTGATGCGGGTTCACGTGGTCTCCGATGTGCACGGCAACGCCGAGGCGCTGGCCAGGGCAGGCGATGGTGCCGATGCGCTGGTCGTGCTGGGTGATCTGATCGACTTCGTCGACTACACCGACTACAGCGGAGGCATCCTCGGAAGGTTGTTCGGCGCGGACAACGTCGCCACCTTCGCCACGCTGCGCAGCCGTGGCGACAAGGAGGCACTGGCATCGTTCGCGCAGTCGCTGTGGAACAGCGTGGACGAGCCCCGTACCGCCGTCGACGACGCCATTCGCGAGCAGTACGCGGAGCTGTTCGGCGCCGTCACGGCACCGACGTACGCCACGCCGGGCAACGTCGACGCGCCTGAGCTGTGGGACGAGATCGCAGGGGACCGCGTGGAGAAGCTGGACGGTGACGTCGTCAAGATCGGTGGCTTGCGGTTCGGGTTCGTCGGTGGCGCGTTGCGCCCTGCGGGGGCATGGCCGCGGCGGGACGCCGCGTGGCGGCCGTACCTGCGCACGGACGAGGAGTTCGACGCGGCCGTCGCGGGTCTGGGAGAGGTGGACGTGCTGTGCAGCCACGTACCGCCGGACATCGCTGACCTGACCTATGACGTGGTGGCGCGCAGGGAGGAGCGCGGCTCGGCCGGGCTGCTGGACTACATCCGTCGGCACGGCCCGCGCTGGTCGCTGTTCGGGCACGTGCACCAGCCGCTGGCCCACCGTTACCGCCTCGGTAGGACCGAATGCCGCAATGTCGGGTACTTCAAGTACAGCGCACAGCCCTACGTGCTGCGCTGGTGAGCCCCGGCGACCGGAGCGCGCGGCGACGGATCCCCGTGCGTACCCGTTACCGGCAACGCCGCGCGAGGCCGGTGCGGGCTCGGGGCAGGCACGGGGCAGGAACGATCTGCCGTGGGCGAGGCGCGCGCCCGCCGGTATCCCGGCTACCCTGTTGACCCATGGCCGAGGAGTCCACTCAGTCGATCGTGGTCGACGCACCGCCGGAGCGGATCATGGCTGTCATCGCCGACCTCGAGGCCTATCCGGAATGGGCCAAGGCCGTCCAGCAGACGGAGATCCTGGAGACCGGCGACGACGGCAAACCCCAGCAGGTCCGGTTCACACTCGACGCCGGGCCCGTCAAGGATGTCTACACGCTCAGCTACGACTGGGCCCGCGACGGCCTTTCGGTGAGCTGGCAGCTGGTCAAGGGGCAGATGCAACGGTCCCAGAACGGCCAGTACGTGCTGCGCCCACTGGAAGGCGGGGAGCGGACCGAGGTGACCTACACGTTGTCGGTCGAGCTGATGCTGCCCATGATCGGCTTGCTCAGGCGCAAGGCGGAAAAGATGATCATGGATACCGCGTTGAAGGAGCTCAAGCGCCGGGTGGAGGGTGAACGCTGAGTTGAGGCTCCTGCTGTTCACCGGGAAAGGCGGGGTCGGGAAGACGACCCTGGCCGCGGCCACGGGGACGACGCTGGCCGAGCACGGCAGGCGCACTCTCGTGGTCTCCACCGATCCCGCTCACTCGCTCGCGGACTCGTTCGGGACCGAGCTCGGCCGTGAGCCGACAGGGGTGGGGCCGCGGCTGTCGGCCGTCCAGCTCGACCCGCGGGGTCTGGTGGACACCGCGTGGCAGGAGCTGCGCGGCCAGCTGCGCGGCGCGCTTACCGGCGCAGGCGTGGACGCGCTCGACGCCGAGGAGCTCACGGTGCTGCCCGGCGTGGACGAGCTGCTCGCGCTCAGCGAGGTGCAACGTCTCGCCGAGACCGGGTACTGGCACGTGATCGTCGTCGACTGTGGCCCCACAGCGGAGACGCTGCGCCTGCTCGCGTTGCCGGAAGCGATCTCCGGCTACCTCCGCAGGCTCTACGGCTGGAGTCGCGCGCCGAGGACGGCGCGCGGTCCCGGGGACGCCGTGTCGTCGATACGCAGGTTGGGCGAGCATCTGGAGTCGCTGCGGGACCTGCTCACCGACCGGGACACGACGACGGTCCGCCTGGTGCTGACGCCGGAACGCATGGTCGTCGCCGAGACACGCCGTACCCTGACCGCGCTGGCCTTGCGGGGTATCCGCGTCGACGGGTTGGTCGCGAACCGGTTGATGCCGGCGCCGGGCTTCTGGCGCGGTGGTGCGGCGAACTGGCTGCGCAAACGCAGGGACGAGCAGGATGCCGTGCTCGCCGAGATGCGGGACGCGGGGCTGACGGCGCTACGCTCGGTGGAGCACTGCGCGGCGGAGCCGGTCGGTACGGCAGCGCTCACCGAGATCGCGCGCGAGCTCTACGACGGGGGTGACCCGCTCGTCGGGTACTCGCCGGGCGAAGCGGAGCTACTGCAGATTTCCGACGGTGACGACGGCGGGTATCGTCTGCGCGTAGCGTTGCCACTCAGCACGGATCCCGCGATCGAGCTCGCCAGGGTCGACGACGATCTGGCGATCACCGTCGACGGCAACCGCAGGTTGATCGCGCTACCGGAACTGTTGCGCTCATGCGAGGTCACGGGGGCCGAGTTCGACTCGGAGGGCCTTGTGGTGAGCCTAGCCCAGCCAGGGAGTGTGCACTGATGACCAGCCAGCACGAGCAGTCGTACGACTACGACGGGGTCGCGAGCCTCACCCACGAGATCCGGTTGCTCGTCGAGATGGTCGCCGAGCATGCCTCCCCGTGGCTGGACAGCATCCTCGCGGCAGGGCACGGATCCGGCTTCGGCGCCGGGAGTCCTGGCACGGGAGGTGACGAAGGGCCGTTCGGGGCCGGCGAGTCCGGATGGTGCCCGCTGTGCGCGGTCATCGCGATCGTGCGCGGGGAACGCCCCGAGTTCGCGGCGCGGCTGGCCGAGCAGATGGCGCGGCTGGTCGCGCTGCTGCGTGCCGTGCTCGCCGACCGGTGGTCCCCGGAAGGCGGCGTGCACATGCCGGGTTTCGTCCCCCCGGACCAGCCGTTCGGCACGTCCACGCCGGACGGTGATCTTCGCGGACGCCGCCAGGAGGAGCAGGCGAGGGTCCAGCACATCCCGGTTCGCAGGCGAGGCGCGGAGCCCTCCGGCAGCGTCGGGGAGCGGTAGTGTGCTGACGGTCGGTGTCGACGTCGGCGGAACGAGCGTGCAGGCAGGCGTGATCGACAAGGTCGGCGCCGTCATCGACACCGCCCGCGTGGCCACGCCCGGCGAGGAAGGCGCGCTGGAAGACGCGATCGCCGGAGTCGTCGACCAGCTCGGGCAGCGGCACCAGATCCGCGCCGTCGGGCTCGCGGTCGCGGGGTTCATCGCCGCGGACCGCCGTACCGTGATGTATGCCCCGCACCTGGCGTGGCGGGACGCACCCGTGGTCGAGCGCGTGCGCAGCCGCACCGGGTTGCCGGTCGTACTGGAGCACGACGCCAACGCCGCGGCCGTCGCCGAGCACCGGTACGGAGCCGGGCGGGGCGCACGGGTGATGACGTTGATCGCTCTCGGTACCGGAATCGGCGGTGCCGTCGTGCTCGACGGCGAGATCTTCCGGGGTGCCCGTGGCGTCGCACCGGAGCTGGGACACCTGCGGGTTGTCCCGCACGGGCGCCCGTGCTCCTGCGGCAAGCAGGGCTGCTGGGAACGGTACTGCAGCGGAACGGGCCTGGCGACCACGGCGATCGAACTGCTCGCGCGCCACCCGGGCCGGTCCACAGTGCTCGCGCGCGAGGCGACAGGCGACCCCGGTTCCGTCACCGGCAGGCGCGTCGCCGCGGCCGCGCGGGACGGGGATCCCATCGCGCAGCAGGCCATGGCCGAGCTGGCGCGCTGGCTCGGTGACGGCCTCGCCCTGGTCGCCGATGTCTACGATCCCGACCTGATCGTGATCGCCGGGGGCGTGTCGGAGTCGGCGCCGCTGTTCCTGGACGACGCGCGTGACCACTACCGGACGGTGCTGACCGGTGCGGGGCACCGGCCCCTCGCGCGGATCCGCACGGCTCAGCTCGCCGACGAGGCCGGGATGGTCGGCGCGGGCGTGCTCGCCAGGGAAGGCTTGGCGGCCGCGCGTCCGACTGTGCGAAGCTGGTCGGGTGTTTTTCGACGACGGTGACGGGTTCGTCAAGTGTTCGTGTGGGCGCCGTCACTGGGGGGTACATGGTGCGGCCGGTTTGCTGATCGTCGACCCGGCGCGCGGGGTGTTGCTGCAGCGCAGAGCGTGGTGGTTGCATCACGGCCGCACGTGGGCGATTCCCGGCGGTGCGCTGCGCAGTACCGAGTCCGCCGTACAGGCCGCGATGCGCGAGGCCACAGAGGAGGCCGCCGTGCCGCGCGAGGCCGTGCGGTTCACCGCGAGCTCGATCGACGACCACGGGACGTGGAGCTACACGACCGTGCTCGCGGCGACGCGCACCCGGGTGAGCGAGCGCATCAGCAGCGCCGAGAGCGCGGAGCTGAGCTGGATCGCGCCGGACGAGGTCGACGGCTACCGCCTGCACCGTGACTTCGCGGCGGCCTGGCCGGAACTGCGCGGCCAGCTCCGGCGCAGCCTCGTGCTCGTCGTCGACGGCGACACGGTCGCCCGGGTACCGGGTACCGCACCCGGGCCGGCGGACGCACCGCGGCCGGAGCTCACGTGGCAGGAGCTGACCCGCCTGGTACGGGACGGCATCGGTGCGCGGGACGTCGGGATCGGACCGGGCCCGCACTGGCGGTGGTGGCCACGGGTCGAGCTGTCCGTACCTGGTGACGGCCCGCCGAGCGACCGGGCGGGCATCGAGGTGGTACCCGCGGGACACGGTACCGGTGCTGCCGAGCACACCCTGCGCATTGCGGATCGCGCGGTGCGCGCAGGCGAGCACGTTGTGGTGGTGACCGCGAACGACAGCGTGCGCGCCGGGGCCCACCGTGCGGGCACGCGCACGCTCGACCCGCGTGAGCTCGGCGCGCTGGCGCGCGCCACCGGCTAGACCTGCGCGCCGTTCTCCGGGTCCGATCCCGGCGGTGGACCGTCCTTGATGCGCATGAGCAGGAGCCCGAGACCGGCGGATATGGACAGGACTCCGAACGGCAGGCTCACTGCCGGAGACATCCCGATGACCCCGGGAGCGATCAGCATGAGCACGCCCGCGGCGAGGAACAACCAGGACACGACCGTGCCGTGCGCGGGCTTCTGGACCGGCGGTGGCTCCGGCGGAACGAAGTGCTCGTCCTCGTCGAGCCCGGATATGTCGTCCAGGTCGCCCTCGGCGAGCATGGTGGAGTCCCAGCTGGTCTCGCTGGCCCGCCAGTCACTGGCCGCCGTCGCGGTGGAGCCGGCTCCTTCGGCGGGATCGCTGTCGGCGTCCTCGTCCGGCCCGTCGTGCTCGGCGTCGTGCCTGTCGTCGGCAGCGGGGTCGAGCTCGCTCGAGTCCGGCTCCTCCTCGGCGCGTCTGTCACCGCCGCGCTTGTCGCGGGAGCGCTTGCCGGGCTCGGCCTCGGCTCCGATGCCTTCCGCGCGAAGATCCGCGACGATCTCGCTGAAGGCCGCGTCGAGGTCGTCCGGGCCGTCGGGACCGTTCGGGCTGCCTGTCTTACTCATGCTGCTGCTTCCACTCGGGACTGCTGTAGGCGCGAGATGAACGCGACGCTCTCGGTGAAGATCAACGATGCGTCGTGATCCAGGGTTGCGACGTGAAAGCTGTCGCGGAGCACGAAGTCAGTGATGTCGGTGCTACTCACCCGTTCCATGATGACCGCGGAGTTCGCAGGCTCCACAACGTGGTCAACGATCGAATGGAACAGGAGTATCGGCTGGCTGATCCGGGGAAGGTCGGCCAGCACCTGCTTCCAGAGCTCGGCGAGGCTGGCCGCCGCGCGCAACGGCACCCGCGGGTAGGTGAACTCGCCTGCGCCTTCCTTGGCGATATCCCCGCCGAGCCCGGCCACCGACGGCACGAACGGCGCCAGCAACGGAAGCAACGCCATTTTCCTGCTCAGGGTCATCACCGCCGGGTTGACCAGGGCCAAGCCGGCTATCCGGTCGCCGAACTCCTGGCCGAGCCGCAGCGTCAGCGTGCCGCCCATGGACTGGCCGAAGATGTAGACCGATGCGCACTCCTCGAGCAGCCGTTCGGTCTCGTCCCGCACCCGGGCGTACCAGTCCTGCCACCGGGTCTTGTTCAGCTCTCGCCAATTCGTGCCGTGGCCGGGCAGGCGCGGGCACCGCACGGTGAGCCCGTCCCCTGCCAGGTACTCACCCCAGGGCCGCATGCTCGCGGGCGTCCCGGTGAAGCCGTGGCACAGCAGCACGCCGACCTCACTCGAACCGGAGTGCTCGAACGCCTCGGCGCCGGGCGTCACGGGCATCTGCTGCCCCTTCCTGTACGTCCTGTACGCGAGCTCGCGGTAGGTGCTACGTGGCCGGTGGATACCGGCCGTCCTTACCATGGTGGCACGACTCGCCGGGCCGAGGCTCGTGAGCGGGCATCCGTACCGTACCCGGTGCTGCCGGTGCCCGTGTGAGATCGGTCGCTTACCGCCTCGTGGCGGGTGCCTGCCGTTGTGCGGGCGGAGTCATGGTTCGTAGGCTGAGGACCGCGGTGCTGGAAGGTGGGTGCGCGGTGCTGTACTGGTTCTTGAAGTATGTGTTGCTCGGGCCGTTGCTGCGGCTGCTGTGGCCGACCAAGGTCACCGGGCGGGAGAACATTCCCCGGACCGGTGCGGCGATCCTGGCCAGCAACCATCTCGCCGTCGCCGACTCCTTCTTCCTGCCGTGCCACGTCCAGCGCCGGATCACGTTCCCGGCCAAGAGCGAGTACTTCGAAGGCCCCGGCATCAAGGGCAAGCTGCAGAAGTGGTTCTTCAGCGGGACCGGGCAGTTCCCGATCGACAGGGGCAGTGGCTCCGCCGCGCAGGCCGCCCTGGACACGTCCGTCCGCCTGCTCAGGGAGGGGCGCCTGCTCGGTATCTACCCGGAGGGAACCCGCTCGCCGGACGGTCGCCTCTACAAGGGCAAGAGCGGGCTGGCCAGAATCGCCCTGGACGCCGGCGTTCCGGTGATCCCGGTCGCGATGATCGGCACGGACCGCGTCAACCCGATCGGATCACGCATGTGGCGCCCGCGCCGCCTGGAGATCCGGATCGGCGAGCCGCTCGACTTCTCCAGGTACGCCGGCCTCGCGGGTGACCGTTTCGTGGAGCGTGCGATCACCGACGAGGTCATGTACGCGCTGATGGAGCTGTCCGGGCAGGAGTACGTCGACATCTACGCGGCTCGCGCGAAGGAGCTGGCCGCGGGGGAGGACGTGCGGGTGCCGGCCGCGCGGCGGGGAGAGTCCGCCGATGGCGACCGGGTTCCGCGGTCGAAGGCCGGCTGAGCCGCCCGCGTGCCGAAGCCGTGACACGCGGACGAACCGACCCAGTAAGGTTTGCCGGGTGCGATTCTTCTATGACACCGAGTTCATCGAAGACGGCGTGACGATCGACCTGGTCTCGATCGGTGTCGTGTCCGAGTCGGGCAGGGAGTTCTACGCCGTCTCGACGGAGTTCGACCCGGACAAGGCCGGTCCCTGGGTCGCCGACCACGTCCTGCCCAAGCTGCCACCACGCGGCGACTCGGCGTGGCGCAGTCGCGCGAGTATCCGCGCGGACCTGCTCGACTTCCTCGGCAAGCCGCGCGACGGGGTGCAGCTGTGGGCATGGTTCGCCGCCTACGACCACGTCGCCCTCGCGCAGCTCTGGGGTGCCATGCCTGCCCTTCCGCGCCAGCTGCCGCGGTTCACCCGCGACCTCCGCCAGCGCTGGGAGGATCTCGGCAAGCCCAAGCTCCCGCCCGCGCCTGCCGACGCGCACGACGCGCTGGCCGACGCCAGGCACAACCTGCGGCGATGGCAGATCCTGGAAGAGGAGCGACGGAGGAAAGGGCTCCCGGTAGCGGGGTAGGGCGGCCCCGTCGAACCCGCGAACCCGCTGCGCGGCCCCCGGAGGGCGAGGGGAACGCCGCGGTGTCCGCCACCGGCAGGGACGTATGTCCTAGCCGTCCGCGCGGCCTGTACCGCGCTGCCCGCGCCTGGCGACCGCATCCGCCAGGCGGCCGATCAGCTCCTCCGTGGTCTGCCAGCTCATGCACGCGTCCGTGATGCTCTGGCCGTAGTGCAGCTGCTCCGCCCGGCCCAATGTGAGGTCCTGCCGCCCCTCGTGGAGGAAGCTCTCCAGCATTACGCCGACGATGTCGCGGTCACCTCCGGCGATCCGGTCGGCGAGCTCGCCGGTGACCTCGGCCTGGCGGTGATGGTCCTTGCCGCTGTTGCCGTGGCTGGCGTCGACGATGACGCGCTCGGGCAGGCCGGCTTTGCGCAGCTTGGCGACGGCCTCGGCCACGCTCGCCTCGTCGTGGTTCGGACCGGAGGAGCTGCCCCGCAGGATCACGTGACAGTCCGCGTTGCCCGAGGTCGTCAGCAGCGCGGCGAGCCCGTCGTCGTTGATGCCGGGGAATACATGGCTCGCCGCGGCCGCGCGGGCGGCGTCCACCGCGACCTGGATGTCGCCCTCTGTGGAGTTCTTGATGCCGATCGGCATGGATAGGCCGCTGCAGAGCTGGCGGTGAACCTGGCTCGCCGCGGTACGGGCGCCGATCGATCCCCAGCTCACCGTGTCGGCGATGAACTGGGGCATGATCGGGTCGAGGAACTCGCAGCCGACAGGAAGGCCGAGCGCCGAGATGTCCAGCAGGAGCTGTCGCGCGATGCGCAGCCCCCTGTTGACGGTGAAGCTGCCGTCCAGATCGGGATCGTTGATCAGGCCCTTCCACCCCAGGGTGGTGCGCGGCTTCTCGAAGTAGACGCGCATCACGACGTGTACGTGCTCACGCACGGACTCGGCGAGCGTCGCCAGGCGGCGCGCGTAATCCAGACCGGCCTCGGGGTCGTGCATCGAGCACGGACCGACGACGACGAGGAGCCGGTCGTCGTGGCCGCCGAGGATGTCGACAGTCTCGGCACGTCCCTGGTGGACCGTCTTCGCGGCAGGCGTGTCGATCGGGATCTCCTGGCGCAGCAGGGCAGGCGAGAGCAGCGGGCTCATACCCGTTACCCGGGTGTTGTTGAGATCGCCGTCGACCGGCGCGGAGGGCGCCGCGGAGAGCTGTGTCGAATCCTGTGCGGTATCGGCAGACGACATCGTGGGGTGTTCCTTCCCGCAAGCCGCGCTCGCGGGAATCGCCGAGCCGGCTTGCCATTGACTGGATTTCCGGCTCGGACAGGGAACGATCAGCGCATGGTGGTAGCGCCGTGCCCGGTCCGGGCCGGCCCGATAAACCACCGATAGCGCTGCATGGCCAACACATTAACACCCTCCCGCCGGGGCATTCACGAGGCAGTGAGCCACGTGACCCCGCGTGCGTGCCCTTCGTGCGAGCCCTGGCCGCTTCACCAGCGGATTCGGGTGGCCCCGCAGCGGTGGCCGGTTCCGGTCGAGGTGTACATCACGCCCGAGGCCGGTCCCGCTAGGGTGGGGGCGGGACGAGTGAGCTGGCTCACCGGCCGGCTCACTCTGTCACGGGGTAGGACACCGTGTTTCGCTCCGGGTAAGCCCGGGCTGTGACACGTGGCGACGGTAGACAAGCGGAGGTTCGATGCGCGTCGGAGTACTCACGGGTGGCGGGGACTGCCCCGGCCTGAACGCGGTGATTCGGGCGATCGTCCGTAAGGGCACCGAGAAGCTCGGCTGGGACGTGCTCGGGTTCCGGGACGGTTGGCAGGGGCCGCTTACCGGAAGGAGCGTCCCACTCGGACTGACCGATGTAGACCACATCCTGAGCAGGGGCGGCACGATCCTCGGCTCCTCGCGAACCAACCCGTACAAGCAGGACGGCGGGGTCGACGCGATCAAGAAGGTGCTCGCCGACCAGGGTGTCGAGGCGCTGATCGCGATCGGCGGCGAGGACACGCTCGGGGTGGCCAAGCAGCTGTCCGAGGAAGGTATCGGGGTCGTCGGTGTGCCCAAGACCATCGACAACGATCTCGCGGCCACCGACTACACCTTCGGGTTCGACACCGCGGTGCACATCGCGACCGAGTCGATCGATCGGCTGCGGACCACGGCCGAGTCGCATCACCGGGCGCTCGTCGTCGAGGTCATGGGCAGGCACGCGGGGTGGATCGCGCTGCACTCCGGGCTGGCGGGAGGGGCCAACGTGATCCTCGTCCCCGAGCGCCCGTTCGCGGTCGACAAGGTGGTCGAGTGGGTGCAGAGCCGGTTCGAGCGGATGTACGCGCCGATCATCGTCGTCGCCGAGGGCGCCGTTCCGGAGGACGGTGAGCAGGTCCTGCACTCGGGCGAGACCGACGCGTTCGGGCACGTCCGCCTCGGTGGTGTGGGCACATGGCTGGCCGACGTGCTCGGGGAACGAACCGGCAAGGAGTCACGCGCGGTCGTGCTCGGGCACACCCAGCGTGGTGGCACCCCGACCGCCTACGACCGGGTGCTGGCGACGCGTTTCGGCCTGCACGCCGTCGACGCCGTCGCGGAGGGCGACTTCGGCACGATGGTGGCGTTGCGGGGTACCGAGATCCACCGTGCCGGCCTGGCCGAGGCGACAGCCGAGCTCAAGACCGTGCCGCCGGACCGCTACGCCGAGGCGGAGGTGTTCTTCGGTTGACGGTTCCTGAGGTACGTACGGTTCCGTGCCCGGCCGTTCTCGCCGGGTTCGGGTGACCGGCGCTGGATCGGTCCAGGCGTCGAAGCTAAGGTGTGTGAACGTGACTCGACGCGCGAAGATCGTTTGCACGATCGGCCCCGCCACCGCTACGAGGGAGAAGGTGCGGAGCCTGATCGACGCCGGAATGAACGTGGCGCGGCTGAACTTCAGCCACGGCGCCCACCGTGACCACAAGCAAGCCTATGACCTGATCCGGGATGTGGCCGCCGAGACGGGCGAGCCGATCGGGATCCTGGCCGACCTGCAGGGGCCGAAGATCCGGCTGGGGACCTTCGGCCAGGGTCCCGTCGAATGGCACGCCGGGGACACCGTGCGTATCACGGTCGAGGACGTCGTGGGGACTCCGGAGCGAGTGTCGACGACCTACGCCGGCCTGGCCAACGATGCCAAGCCGGGTGACCGCCTACTCGTCGACGACGGCAGGATCGGTCTGACCGTTACCGCTGTCGAGGGGCAAGACGTGGTGTGCGAGGTCACCGAGGGCGGTGAGCCGAGTGACAACAAGGGCGTGTCCCTACCCAGCATGGATGTGTCGGTGCCCGCGCTGCCCGAAAAGGACATCGCCGACCTCGAGTTCGCCCTGGAGCTCGGTGTCGACTTCGTCGCGATGTCGTTCGTGCGCTCGCCTGCTGACATCGACCTTGCCCACCAGGTGATGGACAGGGTCGGCGGGCGGCGCGTGCCGGTGATCGCCAAGCTGGAGAAACCGGAGGCCGTCGCCAACCTGGAAGCCATCGTCCTGGCGTTCGACGGCGTCATGGTCGCCCGCGGCGACCTCGGCGTGGAGCTGGCGCTCGAGCAGGTTCCCCTGGTACAGAAGCGAGCGATCCAGATGGCGCGGGAGAACGCCAAACCGGTGATCGTGGCGACCCAGATGCTCGACTCGATGATGGACAGCTTCCAGCCGACACGGGCGGAGGCCTCGGACGTGGCCAACGCGGTGCTGGACGGTACCGACGCGGTCATGCTCTCCGGGGAGACGAGTGTCGGCCGGTATCCCATCGAGACGGTCGAGACGATGAGCCGGATCGTCACGGCTGTGGAAGCCGAGTCGACCGTTGTGCCGCCGCTGAGCCATGTGCCCCGGACCAAGCGCGGGGTGCTGTCCTACGCGGCACGGGACATCGGCGAGCGGCTCAACGCCAAGGCGCTGGTCGCCTTCACGCAGTCCGGCGACACGGTGCGGCGGCTCGCCCGGCTGCACACCAAGTTGCCGTTGCTGGCCTTCACACCGCTGGAAAGCGTGCGGTCCCAGCTCGCTCTCACCTGGGGTACCTCGGCCCAGATCGTGGATCCGGTGGCCTCGACGGACGCCATGGTGCGACAGGTCGACCAGGCCATGCTGGCGAACCCGCGATACCAGCCCGGTGACCTTGTGGTGGTCGTGGCGGGGTCGCCGCCGGGAACTGTCGGGTCGACCAACCTGATCCGGGTGCACCGGCTCGGGGAAGAGGACCACGCATGAGCGGTGCCCGCGATGCGGAGGGTGCCGATGACCAGACGGTTGTCGACCAGCTGGTGAGCCTGCTCGACCTGGAGAAGATCGAGGAGAACATCTACAGGGGCATCTCCCCCGAGCACTCGCCGGTGCGGGTGTTCGGGGGGCAGGTGGCCGGCCAGGCACTCGTCGCCGCGGGCCGTACCGTGCCCGCCGAACGAGGCGTGCACTCGCTGCACGCCTACTTCATCAGGGGTGGGGACCCGAGCGTGCCGATCCTGTACGAGGTGGATCGCATCCGGGACGGGCGTTCCTTCACCACTCGCAGGGTTGTCGCCATCCAGCACGGCAAGGCCATCTTCGCGCTGTCGGCGTCCTTCCACCTGGCCGAGGAGGGCATCGAGCACGCTGTGCAGATGCCGGATGTCGATCCCCCCGAGTCGCTGCCGACGTTGCCGGAACGGCTCAGCGGCGTCGAGGACAGGCTCGGGATCCACGCCAGGCGACGCCCGATCGACCTGCGCTACGTCAACGACCCACCGTGGGTCACGCGCGAGAACGGCGGTAGGGAAGGGCGCAACCAGGTGTGGATGCGCGCGGACGGTCGCCTGCCCGATGACGGGTTGTTACACGTGTGCGTGCTGACCTATGCCTCCGATATGACCCTGCTCGACTCGGCGCTGGCAAGGCATGGCGTGTACTGGGAGATGGACAAGGTGCTCGGCGCCAGCCTCGATCACGCGCTGTGGTTCCACCGGCCGTTCCGTGCCGACGAGTGGCTGCTCTACGACACCGAGTCACCGACCGCCTCCGGTGCGCGTGGCCTGGCAACGGGCCGGTTCTTCGACAGCGACGGCAGGCTGATCGCGACGGTGGTGCAGGAAGGCCTGTTGCGCGTGCTGTGAGGCAGCGGGTCCGCAGCCGGCGGCAGCACGCTGACGCGGGCCGCGGCGTGACCGGGCAGGCAACGGAGCCGTGCGCTGGTGGCTTCCGGCGCGGGTGAGGAACGGGAAATAAAGGAGTCCGGGGCCGGTCGGGGGATTTGCGACCCCGGACTCCAGTGCACCCCGTTCCGGCGACGAAGGGGGACCTGGGGAGGGTCGCCGCCGATAGTGGAGGACGTGCGCGTGACTCACGCCCACCGTAGGGTGCGGATGCGAGTGTACACACGCGGAGTGCAACTTGCACTAGGTGCCCCGGCGCGTCGGGTGGATCGTGACTCGGCAGCTTCGCCCGGCTGGTTGGATGGTCCCGTGGAGACTGTTACGGAGGGTCGCGAAACCCCAGGAGGGATGCGGAGGTGCCGCTATGGCACGAGGTCACGGGCCCGAGGTGCGCCGTCGCCGGCTGGCAAGTGAGTTGCGCAGGCTGCGTGAGTCAGCCGAGCTGACGATCGGTGAGGTGAGTGACCGCCTGCGGTGCTCGACGTCGAAGGTCAGCCGGATCGAGACCGGGCACGTCGGTGTGCGGCCGCAGGATGTGCGGGCCATGTTGACGCTCTACGGCGTCGGGGAGCGCGAGTCGGACGAGCTGGTGCAGCTGGCACACGAGGCCCGCACGCGGGGCTGGTGGCACTCCTACAGCGAGGTGTTCACCGGCTCGTTCGTCGGTCTCGAGGCGGACGCGAGCTCGCTACGGGCGTTCCAGGCGTTGCTGGTACCCGGCTTGTTGCAGACCAGGCGATACGCACACGCCGTGATCAGGGCGATGCGCCCGCACGCACCGGATGCCGAGATCAAGCGCCGCGTCTCGGCGCGTATGCGGCGGCAACGCCTCCTGGCCGACGAGTCACCCCCGTCGTACGAGGCCGTGATGGACGAGGCCGTCCTGCACAGGGTCGTCGGCGGGCGTGACGTGATGAGCGAGCAGCTGCTCCGCCTGCGCGAGGCCGCTGCGCTGCCGCACGTCACGCTCCGCGTCGTGCCGTTCGACGCGGGAGCCCACTCGGGAATGGAAGGACCGTTCCTCATCCTGGGATTCCCCGAGCGGGCCGACCCCGACGTCGTGTACGTGGACAGCACGACGGGTGGTGTGTGCCTCGAGGAGCCGGACGAGGTGGAGCGATACTCGGTGATGTTCGACCATCTCCGGTATCACGCACTCGGTCACGAGGACTCCACGCGGTTGCTGGACAAGCTCTCCGGAGCCGCGCACGGTCGTTGAGCGGGATCGCGCGACGCGTGCTGCGACGGGTCGACAACGGACGGTGACGACCATTGAGTCGGGCTGGCGCGTGTGCGAGAGTCCGCGCAGCGAGGTCACTCGTGACATGACGGGTCGCCGATCGTCCACGCGGGCGCGGTGGCACGGCAGGGGATATGAGGAGCCGGAACGAGGAGCGGGGAGTTGATGATCGACAGTGCGCGGTGGCGTAGGAGCCGGCACAGCGGTGGCGGGAACGATTGCGTGGAGGTCGCCCACGACGGCGGCGCGGCCCTGATACGCGACTCGAAACGCCCTCGCGAGGGTGTACTGGTCGTCCCGGAGTCGGGTTGGTACAGCTTGCTCGCCGCACTCAAGTGGGACCCGACCGTGTGATCCTGACTCGGCAGGCGGGAGCTGTTCCCCGCCGCCTCCGGAAGCGCGTGGCGCCGTGATGATCCGGGCGGCGCGTGTTCCCTTACCAGGGCTTACGGGTGCTCCGAGCCTGCTGAGGTGTTCGGGTAAGGGAGCACGCCGCCACACTCGTGCCGACGGTGCGTGATTTCCCGATGCCGGGGGCCCGCCCTCAGGACGACTCTTGCGTTGCAGGTCGAACGCAGTGATCGTCGAGCGGCCGTCGATCGGCCGTAGGGAGGCGGGGTCATGGAGCAGCACACGCCGGTCGACGGGTGGAGCGCCGAGGTCGCCTACCGCCGCGAGCAGCTCGCGGCGGACGCGGAGGCGATACGCAGGACGCGGGAGGTTCGCGCACGGGCGAGGGCCGATCGTGCCGAGCGGCGTCGCAGGACCGGACGAGCAGATCAGGGCCGGGGCGCGTCCGGAGCCGACGACGCTCCCGGCCGGAAGTGGGGGGCCGGCCGGGAACGGACGCCGGTTGCGCGATCCGGCGCGTGCGCGGCCTGCTGACGGCCGGGCTCGCACCCGGGGTGCCGTGGCGTGCCCGTGCCCGGCGCACCGGGTGGACCGTGTGCCGTACCGCGGCTGTCGGTGGTCCGGGTGACAATACGGGGTATGCCTCGACTGGGGACCGGAATTCCACTGATCGGCAGGCGTACGGAGCTGCGGCTACTCGTCGACGCGCTGGAGCGAGCCCACAACGGTGACGCGTGCGGCATCCTGCTGTCCGGCGAGGCCGGCATGGGTAAGTCGCGGTTGGTCGCCGAGCTGGGCCGGCGCGCGACGGAGTACGGCGCGCTGGTCCTGACCGGTCGTTGTGTCGACATGTCCGAAGGTTCCTTGCCGTACCTGCCGTTCTCCGACGCGCTCGCGCCGCTGGCGATTCCGGAGAGTGGAGAGCTGCGCGGGGTGTTGCGGGCCCGGCCTGCGCTCGGGCGGCTGTTCCCGCAGCTCGTCCAGCCGACCCCTGCCACAGCGGACTCCTCCCCGTTCACCGTCGAGCACGAGACGATGCGCCGCCCCAACGCCGAGCAGGATATCGGCCAGCTGCAGCTGTTCGACGCCGTCGTGCACGCGCTGACCGAGCTCGCCGACGAGCGCCTCGTCGTGCTCGTCGTCGAGGACCTGCACTGGGCGGACAGCTCGACGCGCGACCTGCTTGCCTTCCTGTGCGCCCGGCTGCGGTCGCAGCGCCTGCTGTTGCTGGCGACCTACCGGCACGACGACGTGCACCGCAGGCATCCGCTGCGCCCGTTGGTCGCCGAGCTCAGCAGGGCAGGACGGGTGGACCGGATGGAGTTGTCCGCGCTGTCCGCGGACGATGCCCACGCGTTCATCGCGGCTATATCGGACGGGCAGCTGGCCGGGGACACCGCGGCAAACATCGTGCGGCGGGCGGAGGGCAACGCGTTCTTCCTCGAGGAGCTGGTCGCCTCGGGAGCGGAGAGCGAGCACGAGGTGCCGGCGGGTCTCGCGGAGGTGCTGCTCGCGCGGGTGGAACGCCTGCCTGCCGTCGCGCGCCAGCTCATCCGGGTCATCTCGGTGGCTCACGGTGGGGTGGCGCACGGCGCACTGAGTGATGTCGCCGGGATCGATGAGCTCGAGCTGGAAAGCGCCCTGCGTGAAGCGGTCCAGCACGGCGTGCTCGTCGTGGACAACGGCTACTACGCGTTCCGCCACGCGTTGCTGCGCGAGGCCGTCTACGCGGACCTGCTTCCCGGCGAGCGCACCCGGATGCACGCCGCGTACGCGCGCAGGCTGGTCGGGATGCGGCGCAGTGGCGTTGCCGCGCAGCTGGCGTATCACAGCTTCGAGAGCAACGACCTGCCAACGGCGCTGGAGGCATCACTGCGCGCGGCACAGGAGGCCGATGCGCTCGGCGCGCCGGGCTCGGCACTGCAGCACATCGAGCGAGCGTTGCGGGTGTGGGACGCGGTGCCGCCGGAGCGGCGCCCGGACGACGTGACTGAGCTCGAGCTCACCAGGAAGGCGTCGCGTATCGCGGGAGTCGCAGGCGAGCCGGACCGCTCCATCTCCTACGCGCGTGCCGCGGTCGACCTGCTCAGCGAGCCGAGTGCCGCGCAGGTCAGCGGGGAAGAGGCTGCCAAGATCCACCTGCGTCTCGGCCGGGCGTTGCTCGGCATGACGGCCTCGCTGGACGAGGCGGCGTCGGTGATCGACCGTGCCTGGGACCTCGTCGCCGATGCCGAGCCGAGCCATACCCGGACCTGGGTGCTCGCGGTACGCGCACGGATACTCCGCGGTCGGGGAAAGTTCGAGGAGTCGCTGGCCAGCGCGCAGGGTGCGCTCGCGGAAGCGCGCACCTACGACCTCGGTGGCGCCGAGGCGGATTCGTTGATCACGATAGGCAGGCTCGCCGAGCACGGGGGCGACTCCACGGCGGCCCGCGAGTACCTCCGGACGGCGCAGCACAAGGCGGCCGAGTCACACGCCGTCGGTACGGAGATGATGGCGCGCTACTATCTCGGCCTCGGATACGAGGAGCGTGGCGAACTCGACGAGGCTGTCGCCGTCTTCGACGACGCGGTCGCGCGGGGTGCCTCGATCGGGGCCGGGTTGACGACCTACGGCGTGGAGTCCCGGGTGCGGCAGCTGCACCTGCGATACGTGCGGGGCGAGTGGGGCGGCATCGACGCCGCCGAGCCGAACCGGAACGCGTTGTCGAGCATCACGGCGGCGTCGCTCGCAGGGCCGATCGCCCACGTGCTCGCCGGGCAGGGCCGATTCGAGGACGCGCTGCGGCTGGTGGAGGAGATGCGCCCGCACGTGCGGGTCGAGCTCCTGATCGCCATCGCGGCTGCGGCGGTCGGCACGGATGTTGCCTTCTGGCAGGGGGAGTACTCCGTCGCGGTGCGTCGCGCGGAGGAGGGCATCGCGTGGTTCGACGAGCACGTCCCCGGGCTGCTCGCCTGCGTGCGGGTGGCGGCGCTGGGCATCGCCGCGGCGGCCTCCCAGGCAGGCGAGCACCGCCTGCGTCTCGACCGCGCAGGCGAGCACGACGCGGTGGGTGCCGGTGAGCGGTTGCTCGCACACACCAGGAGTGTGCTGGATACGCGGGCCGGTGAGGTGGATCCGGCGCCCGGGACGGCGATACGACCGGTCGGTCCGGAGGCCCTGGCCTGGCAGGTACGTGCCGAAGCCGAGGCGACCAGGCTGCGGGGTAGCTCGGACGCCGGACTGTGGGCGAAGGCTGTGGAGGCCTTCGGCTACGGGCCGGTGTACGACCAGGCGGTGTGCCGGTGGCGCTGTGCGGAGGCGTTGCTCGACGCGCACGACGCCGAGCCGGCCGCCGAGCAGCTGGCGGAGGCACATGCCGTCGCCGAGCGGATCGGTGCCGTCCCGCTGCGCGATGCGGTCCGCGCGACGGCGGCGCGCGGGCGGGTGACGCTTCCGGGACGGCAGGCCCCCCGGGCAGCGGGCACCGGCCCGCTCACCGAACGGGAGAGGGCCGTACTCGAGCTGGTAGCCCTCGGCCGGACGAACCGCCAGGTGGGGGCGGAGCTCTACATCAGCGAGAAGACGGTCAGCGTGCACCTGTCCCGCACGATGGCCAAGCTCGGCGCGAGCAGGCGCGCCGAGGCCGTGGCCCTCGCCTACGACCGCGGCCTGCTGAACGCTGAATGACGCTTTCGGTCCATGACGAGGAGTGAGAGCGTCATTCAGCGCGGTAGGTGCCGCATGGCCTTGACGCCACGGGACATGAGCCTGGTCCACAGCTTCGGTGGCATGCCGCGGAACGGACGCAGGCGCATCCCGCGCTGGGCGGCGATGGTTTGGGACTCGGTGTAGCGCAGGATCCCGTCGGCACCGTTGCGCCGCCCGACGCCGGAGTCGCCGACGCCGCCCATCGGGGCATCGATCGATCCGAAGCTCGCCGCGAAACCCTCGTTGACGTTGACGGTCCCTGCGCGGATCCGGGCCGCGACAGCTCGACCGCGTGCCCCGTCGCGGGACCACACGCTCGCGTTGAGCCCGTAGGCCGTGGCGTTCGCGCGGTCGACGGCCTCATCGAGGTCGGTGTATCCGTAGATCGACACGACCGGCCCGAAGGTCTCCTCGGCGTAGACGGTCATTTCCGGCGTGACATCGGTGAGCACCGTCGGTTCGTAGAACAGGGGCCCGAGCTCGCGTCTCGCCCGGCCTCCGGTCAGCACGGTGGCGCCCTTGCCGCGCGCGTCCTCGACGTGCCGTGTGATCGTGTCGAGCTGGTCGGCCGAGGTCAGTGACCCCATGTCGGCACTGAAGTCCAGCTCCGCTCCGAGCCGTAGCCGCTCGGTCTGTGCGACGAACGCGCGGGTGAACTCCTCCTTGACGGACTCGTGCACGTAGATCCGCTCCACCGACACGCACAGCTGCCCTGCCGACGAGAAGCATGCGGTCACGGCGCCCTTGGCGGCGGCATCCACCTTCGCGTCGTCGAGCACGATCATCGGGTTCTTGCCGCCGAGCTCCAGGGAGAAGCTGGTGAGCCGCTCGGCGATCTGGCCGGCCAGCCGCTTGCCGGTTGGGGTCGACCCGGTGAAGCCGACATAGTCGGACTCCTCGACGATCGCGTCGCCGATCACCGAACCGCGGCCGAGCACGATCGTCCACGCGTCCTCGGGTAGGCCCGCCTCGCATGCCAGCTCGTGCAGCCAGAGCGCGCTCAGGCAAGTCTGGTTGTCCGGTTTCTGTACAACGGCGTTGCCCGCGGCCAGAGCGGGCAGGACATCCAGCGCGGTGAGCGCGAGCGGGTAGTTCCACGGCGAGATGATGCCGACGACCCCCTTGGGGTGCCGGACCTCGCTCGTCCTTGTCAGTACCGGCAGCACTCCGGCCCGCCGTTTCGCGCCGAGCAGCTTGGCGCTGTGCTTGCCGTAGTACGACGCGCACAGTGCCGCCGCCGCGACCTCGTCGAACGCGTCCATGCGGGACTTTCCGGTCTCGGCCTGGATGAGATCCAGCACCTCGTCCCGCCTGTCGAGAATGAGGTCCTGTAGCCGCAGGAGGATTCGTTGCCGTTCCGCGACGGGAACCGCTGACCAGGAGCGTTGGGCCTGGCGTGCCCCGGAGAAGGCTGCGCGTGCCTCGGCGTCGGTCGCCTGCGGAAGGGTGGCGATGGGGTTGCCGGTGAACGGCGCTTGCATCTCGGTCCCGCCGGTGTCGTTACCGCCGGTGACACGGGCGAGCAATGCCTGTGCGCGGGTGCGCGACGGCGCGCCCGGCACGCCACCGATGGTGCCGCGTTGGCTGGTGCTGGATGCGGCCTTGGCCGGCAGGGTGCTCGTCACGACGCCTCCCGTTACTCGTGGGTAGCTTCTCCCGGTGAGCATACTGGCGGTACGGCGCTGAACCAAGCTGCCCGTCCGCACGCGCGTGGTCACGGCCGTCAGCGAGGTCCCTCAGCGCGCTTCCGTGCCGACCAGGATGCGTTTCCATTCCTCGAGCAGCTGCTTGCGGCGCACCGCGTCCCCGCCGATCTCGGCGTCGAGGGCGAGACCGCGGATGAGGTTGACGGTGAGCCAGAACAGCGTCTCGGTCCGTTCCGAGGGGCTCTCGCCGGTCAGGGACGTGAACAGTGCCAAGGTCGACTTGCCGAGCGCGCGGTCCACCGGGCGGATCGCGGCCTTGAGCTCGGCGTCGGTACGTGCGGCGACCCACAGTTCCATCACGGCTGCCGAGAGTGTGCCCGAGAACCCCTGCCAGAGCAGCTCCACGCCTCGTTCGACCCGTTGCGGACCGGGCGGGAGGCTCCCCGCGGCGTCGACGATCTCCTCGCCGATGCGATGGGTGAGGTGCTCGACGGCTGCCGCCATGAGGTCGGCCTTGGTCGTGAAGTGGTGTTGCTGGGCACCCTTGGACACGCCGGCGCGCGCGCAGATCTCGTGTACCGACGTACGCGCGTAGCCCAGCTCGATCAGGCAGTCGATGGTCGCGTCGAGCAGCGCGGCGCGGGTATGGGCGCTGCGCTCGGCCTGGGTGCGATGGCCCCGGACGCCTCGCTCCGAGGTGTCCTTGGACGGTTCGGCACTGCCCACGTCACGCCTCCCTTGATCGCCCGACGAGTGCACTGTACATTCCGAGTAGAACTTACCTTCCAATTGGAATGTTTTCTAGTCGACACCCGCATGGGACGTGTCCCGCGCGAGAGGCACAGGAGGCCTGAGGAATGGCGCTGCAACTTCCGTCAAGCTCGTGGAGTGACTCCGATATCGAGGCGTTCCGGGAGCTGGCGCGGACCTTCTGCCAGAAGGAACTCACCCCGAACCAGGAGCGGTGGATCGAGAACAAGCAGGTCGACCGCGAGCTGTGGACCAAGGCGGGGGAGGTCGGCCTGCTCGGCCTGTCCGTTCCCGAGGAGTACGGCGGTGGCGGCGGGACCTTCGCACACGAGACCGTGCTCTTCGAGGAACAGGCACGCGCGGGCGACGGCGCGTGGGGCGTCAGCGTGCACAGCGGGATCGTGGCGCACTACCTGCTTGCCTACGCCTCGGAGGAGAGGAAGCGGGAATGGCTGCCCAAGCTGTGCTCGGGCGAGTACGTCGGCGCGATCGCGATGACCGAACCCGGCACCGGGTCGGACCTGCAGAGCATCACCACCCGCGCGGTACGGGACGGGGACAGTTACGTCATCAGTGGTTCCAAGACCTTCATCACCAACGGCGCGCACGCCGATCTGGTGGTCGTGGCGGCCAAGACGGACCCGGACGCCGGCGCGCAGGGCGTGTCGCTGTTCGCCGTGGAGACGTCGGCCGAGGGCTTCCGCAGGGGACGTGTGCTGGACAAGGTCGGGCTCAAGGGCCAGGACACCGCCGAGCTGTTCTTCGACGACGTACGCGTGCCCGCCGACAACCTGCTCGGGGAGCAAGAAGGCATGGGCTTCATCCAGCTCATGGAGCAGCTGCCGCAGGAACGGCTGATCATCGCGGTCACGGCGGTGGCCGGTATGGAGGCCGCCGTCGACCAGACGCTCGAGTACACCAAGGAGCGCGAAGCGTTCGGCCGCCCGATCTTCGGGTTCCAGAACACCAAGTTCACCCTCGCCGATGCCGCGACAGAGGCCGCGGTGAGCCGGGCGTTCCTGGACCAGTGCATCGAGCGGCACCTGCGCGGCGAGCTGGACGTCCAGGGTGCGGCCATGGCCAAGCTGTGGACCACCGAGCGGGTCAACAAGGTCGTCGACGACTGCGTACAGCTGTTCGGCGGTTACGGGTACATGGCGGAGTACCCGATCGCGCGCGCCTGGACCGATGTCCGGATCAACCGGATCTTCGGTGGCACGAACGAGATCATGAAGGAGATCATCTCGCGGTTCCTGTAGTGGACTCGCCGGGCCCGAGGACCCGGTTCGGGATGACGACATCGAGAGGATGAGATCGCATATGGCAGCAGGCCCCCTCTCCGGGCTGCGCGTCGTGGAGCTGGCCGGGTTGGCACCCGGGCCGTTCGCGTGCACCGTGCTGGCCGACCTGGGCGCCGAGGTGATCCGGGTGGACCGTGCGAAGCCGGGAGCCGATGTGCTCATGTTCGACAACGATCCGCTGATGCGCAGCAGGCGCACCATCGGTGTGGACACCAAGACCGCTGAGGGCGTGGAGCTGGTGCTGCGCCTCGTCGACCGTGCCGATGTGCTCGTCGAGGGGTTCCGGCCCGGGGTCGCCGAACGGATGGGCCTGGGCCCGCAGGAGTGCCACGCGCGCAAACCCGCGCTGGTCTACGGCAGGATCACCGGGTGGGGCCAGGACGGTCCGATGGCCTCCTCGGCCGGCCACGACATCAACTACGTGGGCCTGTCGGGTGCGCTGGAGCGGATCGGGCGCTCCGGGCAGCGCCCGGTGCCGCCGCTGAACCTGGTCGCCGACTACGGCGGCGGCGGCCTGCTGCTGGCGATGGGCGTGCTCGCCGCGCTGTACGAACGGCAGCACTCGGGCGAGGGGCAGGTCGTAGACGCATCCATGGTGGACGGTTCGGCGCTGCTGGCGACCAGCCTGTACGGGCTGCGCGCGAACGGTGGCTGGTCGGGTGAGCGTGGCGAGAACATGCTCGACGGCGGCGCCCCGTTCTACGACACCTACGCCACGGCGGATGGTAAGTACGTCGCGGTCGGCGCCATCGAGATGCGCTTCTGGGGCGACCTGGTGAAGGTACTCGGACTCGACGCCGACGAGCTCCCGTTCCATTTCGACCAGAACGAGTGGCCACGGCTGCGCAAGATCCTCGCCGACGAGATCGCCAAGTACGACCGGGACGAGCTGGTGGCGCGCGCCGAGGGTACCGACGCGTGCATCACACCTGTGCTCTCGCCAGAGGAGGCGCCCTCGCACCCGCACAATGTGGCGCGCGGCACGTTCGTCGACGTCGGGGGCGTGCGGCAGCCCGCCCCGGCGCCGAAGTTCGACCGCACACCTGCCGAGCACCCGAGTCCGCCGCACGAGCGGGGTTCGGATACCGACGAGGTGCTCGGCGAGCTCGGCTTCGACGGCGCCGACCTCCAGCGGTTGCGCGAGGCGGGAGCGATCGCCTGACTCAGCCGGGCAGCACGATCTCGGCGAACACCGCCCGGTGATCCCCGCCGGACACGTCCGGAGTATCGACTTCCCGTGCCGAGGCTCGTGCGTCGAGCACGATGTGGTCCAGTGTGGCCAGCGGTACGGGGAGGTACCGCCTGAGCGGCCAGGTGGGCACCAGCCCCTTGCCCACCTGGCCGGCCGCGTCGGCGTAGCCGGAGCCGAGCAGCCGCCGGAACTCGGCATGGTCGAGCGTGGCGTTGAAGTCGCCGGACAGGATGCGTAGCGGAGCGTCGGTCGTGGCTTCCGGCAGGGCGCGCAGCTCGGCGCGCCAGTCGGCGGCCCGGGTCACGGGTGGCACCGTGTGCACCGCGACGATCTCGACGGGCAGTGCGGAGTCGAGCCGCACGCGCGCGCTCGGTTGCCGGAACCAGGAGCCGCCGACCTCGCCCAGCTCCTCCAACGGGTACCGCGAGGCGATCCCGGAGCCTGCCGCGGCGGTCTCCGGGATGAAGTGCTGGTGCGGCAGGAGCTCGCCGAGGCCGGCCGCTTCCAGCTCCGTCGCGGTCCGCGGGTGCAGCTCGAGCACGGTCAGCACGTCCACCTCGTACTCGCGCACCAGCTCGACAACGGCCTCCGGGTCGACCCGGCCGAAGAAGAGGTTCACGGACAGCACCCGCACCGTGGCACCGCCGGTGTCCGGCCCGTCGGCCGGCAGCGCCCTGGGGAGCATGACGGCCACCAGCGCGACGACGAGTGCCGTCACGACGCCGCCGATCCACCAGCGGCGCAGGACAAGAGCCAGCACGCCGAGCAGACCCCCGGCCAGCGTGACAGCCGGTGTCAGCGCCAGCAGGGCCGTCGTGTAGCGGTTGCCGTCGGTCCACAGCAGGCCGGAGACCACCAACCGCAGGCCGGCCGCGGCGCAGAACGGGACGGCGAGGAGGACGAGGCTCGTGGTGACGACGCGGGCCACGGGCGTGCTCCGCGGGTGGGGTTGCTCGCGACCGCGGACCTGCTCCCGGGATCGCCTCACGCGGTACCTCCTCATGCGCTGCCGTACGCGTACGCTCGCCGATCATGCCCGCCGCAGCCGACCATCTGTTCGGCGCATCGCTGCCGGACATGCCTTCCGGGCGGTGCCAGGGCCGGTTCACCGCATGCCGCGCACGCGACAGCGGCACGGCAGCCGCTTGCCCACCCTGGGCAGGGAACGGACCGGCAGGGGACGGGATACTGCATGTTATGCGAGAGCCGGATGCCGCCGCGGACGACCCGGCGAGCAGACACAGGCAGCTGGACTGGGAAGGATTCCACAACGCCAGGGACCTCGGTGGTCTACCTACCCTGGACGGCCACCGCACGCGGTTCGGAGCGTACGTCAGATCGGCGGAGCCGACCCTGGTCACCGAAGCGGGGTGGCGGGCGGCGCTGGACGCGGGGGTGCGCACGATCGTCGACCTGCGCAACGAGGACGAGGTCCGACCGGTGGCGGGGGAGGGCCCGACACGGCTCGCCGGGACGGCACTGTTCTCCCGCACGACCGACACCGGTGTGGCGCCCGCGGGGTGTGACAGGTGGGAGGTAGGGAGCCGAAGGTGGCCTTGGTTCCATAGAAGGAGCCGAACGTGACATTCGGCTCCACCCCGTCACGACTCGAAGGTGCCGTGGCGGCCGGCTCCGCCCGCGAAGCGGGCCGCACCGGATACCGCCTCCTCGGAGAGCGTGGTATCGCCTGTGCCGATCGTGAATTCCCTGGCCAGCGCTTCGTCGACACTCTGGCCGTGCTGCTCGAGCACAGACTGCCGGTCGGAACGCATGCAATGCTGCGGGAACGCCGCGATCTGCGCGGCCAGCTCCTCGGCTGCCGCACGGGCCTGGCCCTGAGGCACGACCCGGTTCGCCAGCCCGATCGCGTGCGCCTCGTGCGCGTCGACCGGGCGGCCCGTCAGGATCAGGTCCATCGCGCGGGACTCGCCGATGAGCCGGGGGAGCCGGACGGTGCCGCCGTCGATCAGTGGCACGCCCCATCTGCGGCAGAACACGCCGAAAACCGCCGACTCGTCCGCGACCCGCAGATCGCACCACAGGGCGAGCTCGAGGCCGCCTGCCACGGCGTGCCCGTGCACCGCGGCGATCACCGGCTTGCCGAGCCGCATCCGGGTGGGTCCCATCGGACCGTCTCCATCGGGATCCAGCACGTTGCCACGTTCGGTACCGACGGCCTTGAGGTCGGCCCCTGCGCAGAACGAGTCCCCGGTGCCGGTCAGTACGGCTACCCGGGCCGCGGGGTCGCGGTCGAACTCACGGAAGGCTTCCGCGAGAGCCCGTGCCGTCGGCCCGTCCACGGCATTGCGCGCCTCCGGGCGCCGAAGGGATACGATCAACACGGGCCCGTCGCGTTCCACGTCTACGTTGCCGGGTGTCACGATGGCACTCGCCTCTCTGTCACGGACGGGATGCCTACTCTATGCTTATCCGTGAACACACTGAAGTGGCCTCGTCACACTCGCGAGGCCGTCACGACCGGATGGGATAAGGACGACTATGCCACCGAATCTCAAGAAGGCCTTGATCGTCGGTGCTGTCGGTCTCGTGCTGTTCTTCCTCATCAGCCAGCCGACGGAGTCCGCCAGCGCGGTACACGCCGTACTCGGGTGGCTGCAGGAAGGCGCGGAGGCCCTGGTGACCTTTGTCCGTGCCCTGTTCGAGTAATCGTCACTCGGGTGTGGGGTGTCTCACAGTGCGGACCGTGATTAGGCCATCCGAGTGGTTTCCCTGGGTGAAGGTCCAGGTCATCGAATTCTCTCAACTGAAGGTCTGGCGAACGTCCCCTGTCGCGTCCTACCGTGCTCACAATACGTGACCGACCGGTTCTGCATCGTTAACGGGCAGGACGGTTCATCGAGGGAGGCGGATATGACCCGAGACCCAGGTGTGGACGCGTTGATCCGGCAATGGTCGGCTGAGCGGGATGCGACAGCCGAGGACAGCGAGGTCAACCGCATTACGGCGGAGTGGTTGGCCGACGCGCCGAGTAGCGCACCTGGGATCCCTGGTCAGCGCGACAACGGGGGAGACTCCGGCTGGTCGGAGGTGCAGGCTGCCGACCCCCGCTACGTCGAGGCCATGCGGCGCAGGCTGCCGGGCGTGCCCGAGGAGCTTCTCGGTGCCGCGGCGCGCTGGTGGCAGGTGGTCGGCGGCCTGGCCGAGGCAGAGGAGTGGTGGGACGCGGGCATCAGCCCGCTCGACCAGCGCGCCTTGGAGTACCGGGCGGCCGGTCTGGCTCCCGGCGACCTCAGCGTGCATCTCGGCCCGTACACCGTGCTGGAACACCTGCGGCGCGGCAGCGCGGCCGCCTGGTGCGTCGCGCGGCTGGCCAAGGCCCGGCGCGCGGCCGCGTCCTGAACCCGCCCGGCAGCTCCCGCACAACACCCTGTGCCGCGTGTGCACCGCGTTCCGTGCGCCTCTTCACTGACGTGTGACATCGGATCGTGGTACAACAACGCGTAACGTGACCGCGGTGCGCATCGTTGTGTGATCGGGACGGCATGACCGTAGGCGCATGGCGATGGCGCGGTCACGGTTGTGCGGGAGCGTTCGATCGGGAGGCAGGTGTCCGTGCGACAAGCGCGTAGCGCGGAGAGTGGTTCGGAGGACGACGGGCCGACCGATCCCGCACGCTGGCGCCGGGAGACCGGTGGCGTCCTGGTGCGGCTGGGCGTCGTGGTCGGTGTGCTGCTGGTGGCCGGCAGCGGCGTGTTCGCGTTGAACCACGTCACGGCACCGGAGTTCAGCCCGACGACCAACGAGATCCCCGCGCTGTCGGTGGAGCCGGCGTCGGTGGAGCCGGGTACCAACGTGCCGGGTAACGCGACGGTGGCAGGCACTGCCACCGAGGGCGACGACGAGGAGTCCGGCGAGCAGGGCGAGTCGCGCGAGCCGGAGCAGGCTTCGGTCCGGGAAACGCTGCGTGACTGGGCCGAGAGGCTCGGTCCCGAGCTCGACGTCCCGCCTCGAGCGCTGGTCGCGTACGGGTTGGCCGAGATCTCCGTGCGCCAGAGCCAGCCGAGCTGCCGGTTGTCCTGGGCGACGTTGGCAGGGATCGGCCGGGTCGAGTCCTATCACGGCCAGTACGGGGACGCGGTCCTGCAGGACAACGGACTGCCGTCCGAGCCGATCATCGGGATCGCGCTGGACGGTTCCGGTGACGTGAAACGGATCCAGGACACCGACGGGGGCAAGTGGGACGGCGATCCGGAATTCGATCGCGCCGTCGGGCCCATGCAGTTCATCCCGAGCACCTGGAGCCGGTTCGCGGTGGACGGCAACGGCAACGGTGAGTCCCACCCGCAGCAGATCGACGACGCCGCGCTCGCTGCGGCTCACTACCTCTGCCGCAGCGGCCGTGACATGTCAAGCGGGCAGGGCTGGTGGCAGGGTGTCCTGTCGTACAACGACTCCGTCGAGTACGGGCAGCGCGTCTTCGCCGTCGCCGACTCGTACGCGAGCACCGCGCAGTCGCTCGGCTGAGTACGGGACGGATCCCGACCCGTCAGCGGTGCCCCTCCTGGCGGCCGGGTCGGCGCGGTGTGTGACGGTGGCCTTCGTTGCGCTCGCGCGAAGTGCTAGCGTCGATTCGTGCCGGTCAACAGCTTCTCCGTCGGGCGAAGGCTCGCCGAGGTCGGTGTCTGCGTTGCCAGCCTGGCCGCGAGTATCGCGCTGGCCTGGTGGCAGTGGGAGCAGTTCGCGGCGGCGGGCGGCACTCTGCAGAACCTCGGCTACGTGCTGCAGTGGCCCCTGTTCGGACTCTTCCCCGCTTTCGTCTTCTGGCGTATGCGAGTGTTACGCAAGCGGGCCGCCTGCAACGGCGATGGAGCGGATCGGGTGGCGCCGGGCGCCTCGAACGTGCCCCGGCGCACAGCAGGTTCGGCCGTGGCCGGCCGGCAGGGGGCCGGTGTCGGCAGCGATGGGGGCGAGAGCGATGGGGGCGAGGCCGGGACCGGCGACGGGGCCGATGACGAGCTCGCGGCCTACAACCGGTATCTTGCTGAGCTGAACGCGCGGGACAACCACCGAGGAAGGCCGGCTCACCCGAGATGACAACGCGTACGGAATCGAACGGTTCAGCGTCGCCCACCGTCGAGGGGGGCGCGCTCCGGCGGTTCCGCGCCGCTGCGATCACGACCGGGATCGGGCTGCTCGGGCTGGTCGCCGTCATGATCGTGCGTTACGGCTTCGGCAACGCGACGCCCTCCGCGGTGTGGTCGCCGATCCACGGTGTCATCTACATGGTCTACATGGCCCTGACCATCGATCTCGCTATCAAGGCACGCTGGTCCATCGTCGGCACCCTGCTGGTGCTGCTCGCCGGGTGCGTCCCGATCGTGTCGTTCGTCGCCGAGCATCGCGTTACCAAGCGGGTGCGGGCCGGCCTGCGGATCTGAACCGGTACACCTCGAGGGGGTCGCGACGCGCCCGCGTGCCGGGCTGGTCTGGGGCTGGTCTGGGGTAGGTCTGCAGTTGACCAGCACTGAAGGTACCGCACCGCGAGTGCGGTAACGGTGGCCCGCATGTTCCGGGTCGCACCGTCATGCGCTACGGTCCGTGACTATTCCGGCCGGGCGATGGGGTTCGCTCTTTCCGCGTCGGTACTGACACTCGCCTGCGATTACTTAAAGTAATCGGAAGCGGAAAGTGTTCCGGTAATGAACCGCCGAAAGTGTTGCATTATCCAGGTGTTGATCACTTGCAGTTCCGTAAAACGGGCCAGTGTGACGGGTGAACACCACATCATCGTGCGTAGATTTGCCCGTAACACCCGCCAATTGCGACGCTCAGTATGTACGTCCAGTGTATTATGTCCAGATTTCTAACCCGTACGGGTGACACATCGCCAGGAGCTTGCCGTGTGTTGGTGACGGAATGCGGTAAGTCCATGAGGAGACATGGAAAAAGCTCACCCTTTGGCGTGGGTGAGACGAGAAATTGCAGGTCACCGGAGGAATGCGACTCAGTATGGTGATCACCTGATAGGTGTAAGATTCTCCCGGGGTGCGAGACGTAGTGGTCCGTGGCAGAGCCTGACCCGGATTCCGGAAAGCAGGGTCGAACGCGTTGAACAGGGAGTCACATTCGTGGCCGATACAGGACAAGAGCAAGTTCCTGTCGATAAGCTTCTCGGTCGGCAACCACAACGGTCGGCATCCTGGAGGCACCGGCTGGCCACACTCAGCCAGTGGCGTGACTGGAACCTGCCGGTCAAGCTGGCGGCAGTCACGATCGTGCCCATCCTCATCGCCGCCGTTCTCGGTGTATCGACCCTGAACGGGCAGCTGGACCGGGTCAGCAGCCACGAGCGCACCGACAGCTTGCTCGGCCTCAGTGGTGAGGTGGGCCTGCTGCTCGATCTGGTCCAGCAGGAGCGCACCGAGACCGTGGCCTCGCTGGTCGACGGGATCGAGGGGGGCGAGCTCGATGACGCTCGCGCGGACGTCGACAGCCAGATCGACACCACGAGGCAGGCCGCGGAGCAGGCCGTGCGGTCCGACCGGGGTATGGCGGACGCGGTGAGCGAGACCGAGAACGTCCTCGGCCAGCTCGGACAGCTGCGGGAGGACGCCGACTCGGGACAGTTGGAGCCGGTTCCGGCGATCGACGAGTACTCGGTGATCACCGAGGCGTTGCTCGAGCTCGACGCGGCTGCGGTGTCCAGGATGTCCGAGGAGGCGCTCGGCGGTACGCCGCAGGCGCTGTTGGACCTGCGCGCGGCGCAGGAGGCGACATCGGCACAGCAGTCGCTGGTCGCCTATGGCATCGAACGGGGCATTCTCGCTCCGTCCGAGCTCAGCAGAACCCGCACCGCCGAGGTCAGGATCGAGGACAGGCTCGCCGGTTTCGAGGCGTCCGCCACGCCCGAGCAGCGGCAGCTGTTCGACTCGACGATCAGTGGCCCCAGCTTCGCCACGCGCGAGCGCATGGCCAGTGCCGCATTCGGGGAGCTGGGATCGCCGACGGACATGGCTGTCCAGCAGCTCTCACTGGACGAGTGGACCAGTAGTTCGAGCAGGATCGTCAGCCAGCTCTCCACCGTCGGGGACGAGCTGCACACCGAGGCCACCGACGTCTCGGCGGCACTGCTCGCCGACGCGCGCAAGAGCGTGACGATCCTGTCGGTACTGCTCGGGCTGGCCTTCGCCCTCGCGCTGTTCGTGGTGTTCGTGATCACACGTCACCTGCTTCGCTCGCTGCGAGAGCTGCGGTCCAGCGCGATGCAGGTCGCCGAGGAGCGGCTGCCTGCAGCGGTGCGGGATATCCAGGACGACAGGTCCGGTGCGGTGGACATCGCGCCTGTACCGGTGAGCTCCCGTGACGAGGTGGGCCAGGTCGCGCGCGCGTTCGACGCCGTGCACCACCAGGCACTGCGGCTGGCGTCCGAACAGGCGACGATGCGCAGCGCCTACAACAGCGTCTTCGTGAACCTGTCCCGCCGGAGCCAGAGCCTCGTGCAGCGGCAGCTTCAACTCATCGAGCAGCTGGAGCGCGACGAGGAGGACGCCGACCAGCTCGCCACCCTGTTCCACCTGGATCATCTCGCCACGCGGATGCGCAGGAACAACGAGAACCTCATGGTCCTGTCCGGTTCGGAGAGCGCGCGCCGGTCGGGCAGGCCCGTCAGTACCGCCGACGTGCTGCGCGCAGCCGTCTCGGAGATCGAGCAGTACCAGCGAGTGGTGGTCCCCTCGCCGCCGACGACGAAGATCGTGGGGCACGCGGCGAGTGATCTGATGCGGCTGCTCGCCGAGCTGCTGGAGAACGCGACCGCGTTCTCCCCACCGGAAAGCCAGGTCACGATCGCGACGAGCGTGGCGTCGGACAGTTCGATGACGATGGACGTCCTCGACAGCGGGATCGGCATGAGCGAGGAGGAGGTCGCCGAGGCGAACGCCCGTATGCGGGCCTCGTCCCCTGTGGACCTGGTGTCCTCACGCCGGATGGGCCTGTTCGTGGTGGGGCGCCTCGCGAGCAAGCACGGCTTCAGCGTCACGCTCTACGGGGGTAAGGAGACCGAGGGCGTGCGGGCCTGCGTAACCGTGCCTGCGCAGCTGGTGATCGGTGCCGACGGTGGCCCGCTGACCACCGAGATGCCTGCGATCACCGAAACCGGCCAGCTGCCGCGGCGGCAGCCGGGCGCCAGCGGGGTGCGTACGGCATCCGACGAGGCTCAGCAGGTCAAGGGCGCGGGGCAGCAGGAACCCGTCAACGGCTCGCACCCACCTGCCGCCCAGCAGGGCCTCCAGCAGGCGGCCCAGCAGGGCGGTAACGGCGCGAGCCCGGCCTCGGAGTCCTCGGAGTCCTCGAGCACCGACCTGTTCACCCCGGCAGGCGGTGCGGATGGTTCGGCGAACCAGGCTCCGGACGGCGGTAACGGGGAGTCCGGGGCGCCCCCGGGCTCGCCGCAGTCCAGCGGGCTACCGAAACGCGAGGCACCGGACGCCTCCTCGACGGGTGAGCTTCCCACGGGCGAGGCCCTGTTCGCGCCGGGGACCGCACCGCTGTCCGACTGGTGGTCCTCCGCCGCCGCGGAGCCGGTCGAGCAACAGGAACAAGCACAGTCGGGGAGCAGGCCGGAAACGACGCCGATCTTCGACGAGATGCTGTCGGTATGGTTCCGTACCTCGCTCGGTTCGGGCGCGGACAGCTCGGCCGAGCGGTCCGCGGCCACGTTGAGCACCTGGGACTTCGCGGCCGACAAGAACTGGCAGACGGTCCGGAAGGTGGCCAACTCCGCTCCGGAGGCCTATACCGAGGCCGGGCTCCCCCGCAGGCAACGTGGCGAGCAGCTGCTGCCCGGCAGTGCGACGAGCGAACCCGCGGAGGCCACGCCCAGCAGGTCGGCGCTCGGCCGCGCGGACCTGCCCGCGCGAGACCCGCAGGACGTCCGGGGCAGGCTGAGCAACTTCCAGCGCGGCCTCAGCAAGGGGCGCACCGAGAGCAAGCAGCCGGAGGCCGGATCCGGCGGCCCGGACGAGGGCAGCGTGCCGGAGAGCGCAGGAAGGCACGCGCAGCGAGCCGAATCGCCGGAGGCGTCCGGCTACACCGACACCGGGTTGCCGCGTCGTCGCCGGGGCGAGCAGCTCGTCGCGGGCAGTGTCTCCGGGCAGCAGGCGGCGACGGCGGGAGCACAGCAGCCGGAACGGGACCCGAACGCGATGCGTGGCCGGCTGAGCAGCTTTCAGCAGGGCATCCGCCGGGGCCGCAGCAGCGTGACGCAGCCGGCCGAGGACAGCAGTGACGAGATGCGGGAGATCGGTGCTGGAGGGGAGACCTGATGGCGGCGATGTGGCCCGAACGGCCGCGAGCCTGCGGGTGTCCCGACAGCACAGTGCCTGAAGAGATGGAGGGTGAATGACGTCGCCACAACCCCAGCAGAACCAGTTCGGTTGGCTGGTGAACGATTTCGCGGAGCGAGTGCCCGGGGTCGCGCACGCGGTGGTGGTCTCGGCGGACGGCCTCTTGCTGACCTCGTCGGCGCGCCTTCCGCTGGACCGGGCGGATCAGCTCGCGGCCGTAGCGTCCGGGCTGGTGAGCCTGACCCAGGGTGCCGCCCGGTGCTTCGAGGCGGGCGCGGTCAACGAGACCGTCGTGGAGATGGAGCTCGGCATCATGGTGCTGATGTCCATCAGCGATGGCTCGTGCCTGGCCGTGCTCGCGGCACCGACCTGCGACATCGGCCAGGTGGCTTACGAGATGACCTTGCTGGTCGATCGGGTCGGTCAGATCTTGACTCCCGAACTTCGGGCACAGCTGCAGGGGTCCGGAGGATCCCTGCTCGGAGCATCTACGGGATGACGTGATGACAGCCACACCACAGCAGGGGGCGGGTTCGGGGAAACCGGACCCACGCCGCGGCGGACGCTCACGGCACCGTCCGCGGCATGCTCAGCGTAAGGAGGGTGAGGGGATGTCTGCGCAGTCGCTTTCGCAACGTATGCCGACCCAGGTCATACCCGCGTTACCCGAAAGGGATTCCGCTTCGGCCGACGATGCGGCTATGGTGCGTCCGTACATGCTCACGGGTGGGCGTACGAGGGCGAAGTACCCGCTCGAGCTGGAGACGATGGTCTCGGTCAAGGAGGGGGTGCCGTTCGACGGCACGTGTGACCGGATCGAACACCGCGCGATCGTGGAAGCTTGCCCCGCGCCTCGATCGGTGGCCGAGATCGCGGTGAAGCTCGGGATGCCGCTCGGCGTGGCGCGGGTGTTGGTCAGCGACGCGGCTGACGCAGGGCACGTGACCGTGCACAGGACGATGTCCGGCACAGATGGTGCCGAGGCACACCTGCTGTTGATGGAAAGGGTGTTGAGTGGACTCCGTCGGCTTTAGGAAGGTGTTGAGCGCCTTGCCGAGGTGGTTGGACAGCCGAGCGCACCGCGATACGGTGCGCGGGTGCTTTCTCCCGAGGTCGGATCGTTCCCCGCACGGTCAGGACCGAGAGCCGACCGCCCGTTGTATGGTGAGTACCTCACGGGGATCGTCGTCCGCCGTATTGGGGGTATGCAACGGTGAGTAACCCGGCACGGCAGCTGGCGCAACAGCAGTCCGACTCCTCGACCATGACCTCGGCCAAGATCGTGGTCGCCGGTGGGTTCGGCGCGGGCAAGACGACCTTCGTGGGTTCGGTATCGGAGATCGTGCCGTTGACGACGGAGGCGATGATGACCGATGCCAGTACGGGCATCGACGACCTCGCCGCCACCCCGGACAAGCAGGCGACGACCGTTGCGATGGACTTCGGCAGGGTCTCCCTCGATGAGGACCTCATCCTGTACCTGTTCGGCACACCCGGCCAGCAACGGTTCTGGTTCATGTGGGACGACCTGGTCCGCGGTGCCATCGGTGCGGTGGTGCTCGCCGATACGCGACGGCTGGCCGACTCGTTCGCCCCTGTCGACTTCTTCGAGGATCGCGGGCTGCCTTACGTCGTCGGACTCAACGCCTTCGACGGGGTACTCCGGCACGAGGTCGACGACGTGCGCGAGGCACTCTCGGTCGAGCCCTCGGTTCCGATCATCCGGTGTGACGCGCGTGACCGGGAGTCGACGAAGCAGTCGCTCATCACGCTCGTCGAGTACGCCATGAAGCAGTGGGTCGCCATGAACGAGAGCGGGCACCGGTGAGCACCTCGGGTGAGGCGTGGGTCACGTGTATCGGATGCTTCCAAAATAGTAGGAAGTCCTAGTATTTTGGAAGCATGACCGCAGACCTGCGCCGTCCGGTGAACCCCGTTCGATTCGTCACCGCGTCCAGCCTGTTCGACGGCCACGACGCGTCGATCAACATCATGCGGCGCATATTGCAGTCGCAGGGTGCCGAGGTCGTCCACCTCGGTCACAACCGGTCGGTGGACGAGGTCGTGACCACTGCGATCTCGGAGGACGTGCACGGCATCGCCGTCTCGGCCTACCAGGGTGGCCACGTCGAGTACTTCACCTACCTCGTGGAGTCGCTCCGGGAGCGCGGAGCCGAGCACATCAAGGTATACGGCGGGGGCGGCGGTGTGATCGTCGACGAGGAGATCGAGCTGCTGCATTCCCGGGGCGTCGCGCGGATCTTCTCGCCGGACGACGGCCAGCGGCTCGGGCTGCCAGGCATGATCAACACCATGATCGCGGAGTGCGACCACGACCTGACCGGGACGCCGGTGGGGTCGGCCGAGCGGTTGCTGTCCGGGGACGTACCGACGCTGGCGCGGGTGATCAGCCGCCTGGAAGGTGGTGCGCTGCCGGATGACTGGCGCGCGGCCATCGACGACGGTGCCCGCGCGCGCACGGTCCCGGTGCTGGGTATCACCGGCACGGGAGGCTCAGGCAAGTCCTCGCTCACCGATGAGCTCCTCCGCAGGTTCCGGCTCGATCAGGAGGACAAGCTACGCATCGCGGTGCTGGCGGTGGATCCCTCGCGCAGGCGGGGCGGGGGTGCGTTGCTCGGTGACCGGATCCGCGTGAACTCGCTGGGTTCGTGGTCGGCACCGGGCGCGAGTGGCGCCGACAGCCCGGTGTTCTTCCGCTCCATGGCCACGCGGACGACCAGCGGTGAGATCCCGACGGGGCTGGACGAGTCGATCCGCGCGTGCAAGGCGGCAGGCTACGACCTGGTGATCGTGGAGACCCCGGGTATCGGTCAGGGCGATGCGGGCATCGTCGACCATGTCGATGTGGCGCTGTACGTGATGACCCCGGAGTTCGGCGCCGCATCGCAGCTGGAAAAGATCGACATGCTGGACTTCGCCGACGCCGTGGCCATCAACAAGTTCGAACGGCGCGGCGCCGAGGACGCGCGCCGTGACGTCTCGCGCCAGCTCGTACGCAACCGTGAGGCGTTCGGGGCGTCCCCGGACGACATGCCGGTGTTCGGTACCAGCGCGGCGCGTTTCAACGACGACGGCGTGACCGCGCTGTACCAGCACCTGCGAGACGCGTTGGCCGGGTGGGGGCTGAGCGTGTCGGCCGGCACCCTTCCCGAGGCCACCGGAAAGGTCTCCACGGAGCTGAGCACGGTCATCCCGGCGTCGCGCGCCAGCTACCTCGCCGACATCGCGGCGACGGTCCGCGGGTACCACGAGCGCACTCGCGCGCAGGCCGATGCCGTGCGGTACGTCGACCAGCTCACCGCTGCGCGGGACGCGCTCGCGGCCGACGGCGCCGACACCGGTGCCATCGACCGGCTCATCGACGATGCACGGCAAGGAGTGGCCGAGGAGTCGGAGCGGTTGCTCGCCGAGTGGTCCGAGCGGGCAGCGGCCTACCGCGAGGACGAGCTCGTTGTGCAGATCAGGGACTCCGAGCTGCGCAACGAGCTGTGGCGGGAGACGCTGTCCGGCAGCAGGATCCCGCGTGTGGCGTTGCCCCGCTACCGCGACTCCGGGGACCTGCTGTCCTTCCTGCGCGGGGAGAACCTGCCCGGCTACTTCCCGTTCACGGCGGGAGTGTTCCCGTTCAAACGGGAAGGGGAGGACCCGGCGAGGATGTTCGCGGGGGAAGGCGACCCGTTCCGCACGAACCGCCGGTTCAAGTACCTCTCCGCCGACTCGGAGGCCAAGCGGTTGTCGACCGCGTTCGACTCGGTGACGCTGTACGGTCACGACCCGGGAACCCCACCGGATGTGTACGGCAAGATCGGGACCTCGGGCGTGTCGATCGCGACGCTCGACGACATGAAGGCGCTCTACGACGGGTTCGACCTGACCAGCCCGTCGACCTCGGTGTCGATGACCATCAACGGTCCGGCGCCGACCATCCTGGCGTTCTACCTCAACACCGCGATAGACCAGCGGATCGACGCGTTCCGCGCGGAGCACGGGCGCGAACCCGACGAGGACGAGGCCGCCGAGCTGCGCTCCTTGGCGCTGCGCAGCGTGCGTGGCACGGTGCAAGCCGACATCCTCAAGGAGGACCAGGGCCAGAACACCTGCATCTTCTCCACCGAGTTCTCCCTGCGGATGATGGCCGACATCCAGGAGTGGTTCATCGAGCACGACGTGCGGAACTTCTACTCCGTGTCGATATCCGGGTACCACATCGCCGAGGCGGGAGCCAACCCGATCACGCAGCTGGCGTTCACGCTGGCCAACGGTTTCACCTATGTGGAGTCCTACCTGGCGCGTGGTATGCATATCGACGACTTCGCCCCGAACCTGTCGTACTTCTTCTCCAATGGCATGGACGCCGAGTACACGGTTATCGGCAGGGTCGCCAGGCGGATCTGGGCCGTGGCGATGCGTGAGCGCTACGGCGCCAACGAGCGCTCGCAGAAGTTGAAGTACCACGTGCAGACGTCGGGCAGGTCGCTGCACGCCCAGGAGATGAGCTTCAACGACATCCGCACCACACTCCAGGCGCTGTGCGCGCTCTACGACAACGCGAACTCGCTACACACCAACGCCTTCGACGAAGCGATCACCACCCCGACCGAGAGCTCGGTGCGGCGCGCGATGGCCATCCAGATGATCATCAACAAGGAATGGGGGTTGTCCAAGAACGAGAACCCCCTGCAGGGTGCGTTCGTCATCGACGAGCTGACGGACCTGGTCGAGGAGGCGGTACTCGCGGAGTTCGAGCGCATCTCGGAGCGTGGCGGTGTCCTCGGTGCGATGGAGAACGGCTACCAGCGGGGCAAGATCCAGGACGAGTCGATCCATTACGAACGGCTCAAACACGACGGCGAGTTGCCGATCGTCGGGGTGAACACGTTCCTCAATCCGCATGCCGAGGACGAGGAATCCGCGACGGTCGAGCTCGCGCGCGCGACCGAGGAGGAGAAGCAGTCCCAGCTCCACCGCGTCGCCGAGTTCCAACGGCGCAACTCGGCCGCGGCCGAGCAAGCGCTCAGGGCACTCCGCGAGGCCGCTACCCGGGGGGACAACGTCTTCGACGTGCTGATGGATGCGGCCCGGGTGTGCTCCCTCGAGCAGATCACCGAAGCCTTCTTCGAGGTCGGCGGCCAGTACCGGCGCAACGTCTGAGCCGGTCCGCGGAACCGGATGCCTGGCGCACAGCCGACCCCGGGACGCGTGCCGGTCGGCGCCGGAAACGGGCTCCGCGGACTCGCGGTCAGGGGCGGTCCCGACCCGGCGTCCTGCTCACCCTGCCGTGCCGGAGCGGTCCGGACTTCTCCGCGGCCGCGTCCGGCGAGACGGCCGAGCCCGCACGGGTATCGGTGGGACGCTCGGAGTGAGCCGACGGGTTACCTCCGGACGTCTCGCCCCCCTGTGCGAGCTGCTCGAGCCGAGCCCGCAGCAGCTCGAGCACCGGGACGCGATTGGCGTGCGCGTGCTCGTGCGCGAGCAGCGTGTTCAGCTCGTCGCGCTCCAGCGCCCGGATCCGGTGCTGCACGCTGGTCAGCGGTAGCTCGTCGAAGTCGGGAATGGGCAGTCGGTCCTCACGTCGTGTCACGGAAGTTTCCTTTCATCGTCAGCGGAACAGCGCAGCCAGCTCGTGCGGTAGCTGGTCGACCGTGTCGGTGAGCTCGCCCTCGGGTGCCGAGTCGCGCAGCGTACGAAGTACGGCGCTCACCTGTTTCTCGACCTCGTACGGATCGACGCTCGGGATGAACCCGGCTACCTTGTCCAGGAACGCGCTCTTGTCGAACGCTGTCGCATGGCCGTGTTCCCCGGCGAGCTCGGCGTGCAGCTCGGGGGGAAGCCAGGCGGCGAGCTTCTTCGCCTGACCTCCCGATACGGACTGCCCGAGTACGGTCATGACCGCGCGGCTGAGTTGGTGACTCTCGCCGTAGCTCTCGAGCTTCGCGCGATCTTGTACATTCCGGATGAACTCGTGCATCTGCGTGCTGTGCTCGGTCGTCGCGTTCACGGGTAGTCCTCCACTGTTCCGTCTTGCGCCTCGCGTTCGGGTGCCCGCGACAACCGGGTGGTGAGGTCGCGGAAGGGTCGGGTGCGCCCCCGGTGTGGTGATGTCGTCGTCAGGTCTGCTCGGGACGTTGTGGCACGGCGTCCTCGACGTGCTTGGCGCTGTGGTAAGTGCCGTCCGGAAGTGCGCGCACCGCGCGTTCCGTTCGCGCATCGGGCTCGCGCTCGACGACGTAGTCGAGGATGTCCTCCTTGGTGGCCGGGTACTCCAGTCCCTGAAGGGCCTTGCGTACCCGCCTGATGTCGGCGTCCGTCATGGCGGTACGTCCTCCCTCATTCCGGCGTCGTCGTGAAGCGCAGCAGCGCGCCGAGCCCGTCGTCGAGCTCGACCGTGCCCTCCTCGACCAGCACCAGATCGGCGCGAGTGCAGGCCGCGGCACGCAGGATGGCCTCCTGCGCGGGCACGTGCGCGACCCATGCGGCACCGAGTGCTGTCAGCGTCGTCTCGTCCGTCGCCACCTGGTTGGGTTCCGGCCCGATGGCCAGGACGCCGTCCGCTCCCGAGTCACCGGTGTCGCGAGACCACAGCAGGGTGCTGACCTGGTCGTGCAACAGTGCGTCGACCGTGCCTTTCCAGCCCTCTGTTGCGTGCGCGCGGTTGCCGCGTGCCCGCTCGAACTCGCCGACGGCCTCCTCGACCCGGGACCGCAGGGCCGTCGCGACCGCCTCGCCGACCTCCCGGTGGAGCGACTCGTCCACGGCGTGCCTGCCCCGGTGGCTCGCGCCGGTTTCGATCACCAGCTCCCGCACCCCCTTGCGGAGGCGGTCCTGCACCAGCTTGCGTTGTTCGACGTCGCCACCGAGCACGATCACCTCGGCAGCGTGTTCGCGCACCTGGCGGGTGAGCTCCTCGGCGATCCTGCCCGCGTTGGCCTTCCATCGCTCCTCGACGCGCTGATGGTGGTGCTTCTCGTCGCCCTCTCCCGCGGCGTGGCTCTTGTGGTGCGGGTCGTCGTCCCCCTCGACCGTGACGTGACCGGCGTGACCGAGCGAGTCGACGACCGTGATGTCGGCGCCGATCCGGTCCACCATGGCCAGAGCATGCGGTATGCGGGTCCGCCGCATGCGCAGGTAAGGCATGAGCTGGGGAACTTGCTCGAAGGCGACCCCGGCGTCGTCGGCGAACTGCTCGGGTGGTTCGTCGAGCTCGTCGTGGAACACCACGGCGCCCCCGCTGGCGACCAGCACCCGGCCGCGGCAGCCGGGGCGAGTCCCGTGCAGCGCGATGTTCGACTCGAGCGCGTCGAGGGTCCGCTCGTCCGCGCCTTGCCTGCTCAGCCGCTCCCGTGCCGAGCGCCATCGCAGTTCCATCGCCTTCGCGGCGTCCTCCGAGCCGGCCGAGGTGTCCAGGTAGACCGTGGCGAACGGGCCGTCGTGGCGGTAGACATCCTGGAGGAACGCGAGCTTCATGACTGTGACCTCCGATCCTGGCGAGGCGGTCGTGCGGGCTCATGCACTCCGTGCCTGCTTCCCGTGGGCGCCCTCCGCCACTTCCTCGACCAGCTTGGCGCAGAACGCGGGCAGGTCATCGGGCTTGCGGCTGGTGACCAACCCGGAGTCCACGACGATCTCGTCGTCGGACCACCGGGCGCCCGCGTTGCGTAGGTCCGTCGCCAGGCTCGGGTAAGAGGTCAGCCTGCGATCGGCGACCACGCCGGCCTCGATGAGCAGCCACGGGGCGTGGCAGATGGCCGCGACCGGCTTGTGGTGGGCCACGAAGTCGTGCGCGAGCCGGACCGCGTGCGGGTTCAGCCGGAGTGCGTCCGGGTTGGCTACACCTCCCGGCAACACGAGTCCGCCGTAGTCTTCCGGCCGAGCCTGGTCGACGAGCCGGTCGGCATCGAACGTGCCGGCCTTGTCGAGGTGATGAAACGCCTGCACGGTGCCACGCCGGGTGGAGATCAGCTCCGGTGTGCCGCCCGCTCGCCGGACAGCGTCCCACGGGCTGGTCAGCTCGACCTGCTCCACGCCTTCGTGCGCGACGAGGAAGGCCACCTTCGTGCCGGACAAGCTCGTGCTCATCGGAACACGCTCCTACCAACCGCATCGCGAGCCACCGGGACCACACGGCCGCGGACGGCCCGGTCACCCACGCTCGATGGGTCCCGGCCGCGGTGAGCCCGCGTTCGCCTGTCCCGGCGTCGCGGGCTGCCGGTCCGCGCGGGCCCCCATGGACTCTCGGGTACTCCGTTACCTGTGTATTGATACCCGTCGCGCGGCTGCCCGAAACGTGGCGCGGCCACCCGACCGGGTCACGCGACGTTCGGTGCGGAGGAGGCCTGCGCCGGTGTCCCCGGCACGGGGCGGTCTACGAGCCGACCGTCAGGTCGCAGACCTTCCACTCGTCGTCCTCGACGATCATCTCCAGTCGCAGGGCCTGCTCCTCGGGCATGATTCCCTCCCACTCCGCGGGGATCTCGTCGAAGCTGGCTGTCACGTCGGCCGTCGCCGTGTCCTCGTTCTCGGTCACCGCGTCGAGGCTGACCGTGACCTGGAACTCCGGCTCCTGGCCGTCGTCGACCTCGCCGACGAACTCGCGGGCCTTGTCCCGCGCCTCCTCGCACAGTACGGCGATCATCCCGTCGGTGTCCTGCTCGTTCATCGCGGTGACCGCTTGCTGTGCGGTGGTTTCCGGGTCCCCGGGTCCGTCACCGAGCAGTACGACGAGCAGCACCGCGACGCCTGCGAGGACGACGAGCGCGGTTGCCCCACCCAGAACCCAGGCCAGGCGCCCTCCCCGCGGACGGGGAACCGGCTGCTCGCCTGCAGGGAGGTCGTCACCGGCTGCCCCGGACCGCCCGTTCCCGGTGTCGTTCCCGGACGATCGCTGCTGCGACACGTCCGGGTCCCGGGGTTCGTCCGGGTCCTGGGATCCTGGTGGCTGGGACATCTACGCTCCTGCCCTCGCAGCGTGGTCCCCGGCCGGTCCGGAGACGCTGAGTGGTTCGTGTGGCGAGAAGTCTAACCGGCGGTCCCGGCCTCGCGGATCCCGCAGGGCCACCGGTGCCGGTTCCACCGGACGGCGATCCGTGCCGGGACAGCGAGCACGCACGGAACAATCGGGAATGCGGAACGGTTCTACAGCGACATGAAGTTCGGTGTCGCTACATTCGTGACGGACAACGGTATCCGCCCGGGCTCGCTGGGCCGCGCGCTCGAGGACCGCGGCTTCGACTCGTTGTTCCTGGCCGAGCATTCCTACATACCGGCGAGCAGGGAGTCCCCTTACCCGGGTGGGGGTGAGATGCCGTGGATGTACTACCGCACGTTGGACCCGTTCGTCGCGCTGAGCGCTGCCGCGTCGACCACCAGGAACCTGCTGGTCGGTACCGGGATCGCACTGCTGGCCCAACGGGACCCGCTGCATACCGCCAAGGAGGTCGCCAGCCTGGACCTGGTCTCGGAGGGTCGGGCGGTGTTCGGGGTCGGTGCCGGGTGGAACCGCGAGGAGATGCGTAACCACGGGACGGACCCGAGCACGCGCGGGGCGCTGCTGAACGAGCAGCTCGCCGCGGTGACACGACTGTGGACGGAGGAAGAAGCCGAGTTCCACGGCAAGTTCGTCGACTTCGAGCGAGTCCATGCGCGGCCGAAGCCGGTTCAGCGCCCGCACCCGCCGATCTACATAGGAGGCGAGAGCGCTGCGGCGTTGCGGCGGCTCGACGAGCACGGCAACGGCTGGTTGCCCCGTCCGGACATCGCGCCGGAGGAGATCGCCCGGGTACGAGCGTCCTTCTCCGCGCAGGGCCGTGAGCTGCCCGTCACGATCTTCGGGGCCGGGACGGACGAGGAGCTGCTCGCGCGATGGGCCGAGGCCGGCGTGGACCGGGTCGCTTTCCTCCTGCGTACCCGCCAGGAGGGCGAGACCCTCACCGAGCTCGACGGGCTCGCCGAGATCGCGGCACGGTTCCGGTGACCGAGCCGGGTGAGCGCGGTCGCGGTCCCTGCGGTGGCGACACGGGCGGCCCGAGTGCGGTGCGGGCACCGGCGGGTGAATGGTGTTCACGTTAGGTTGCGGAACGGACGGATCGCCGAGATGAGGAGTGGATCAGTTCGTGGATGGTGTACAGGTCGGGATCGCCGCAGCTCTGGAACAGTTCCCTCCGAGGGAGTCGGTGGAGCTGGCCGCGCTGGCCGAGCGGCACGGCTTCCGGGGGCAGATGGCGGCCGACCACTTCCAGCCGTGGGTTCCCGCGCAGGGGGAGGCGTCGTTCGTGTGGAGCGTGCTCAGCGCGATCGCCGAGCGTACCGACGGGGACTTCGGCCCCGGGGTGACCTGCCCGTCGTTTCGGTTCCACCCGGCGCTGGTCGCGCAGGCGGCTGCGACGAACGAGGCGATGTACCCGGGCAGGAGCTGGCTCGGCATCGGTTCGGGTGAGGCGCTCAACGAGCACATGCTCGCCGGGTACTGGCCGGAGGCCCCGGAGCGGGTGCGGAGGATGTTCGAGGCACTCGAGGTGATCAGGAAGCTGTTCACCGGCAAGGACGTCAAGCATGCCGGGGAGTTCTTCAAGATGCACACCACGCGACTATGGACGATGCCCGAGGCGCCCCCGCCCGTCTACATCGCCGCGGCAGGCCCGTACACCTCGCGTAAGACCGGCGAGCTCGGTGACGGGTTGATCACGCCAGGCGCATCGATGGACAAGCTCGGGGGAATCCTGGACAACCTCGCGCAGGGGGCGCGGAAGGCAGGCCGGGATCCGGACGACATCCCGAAGCTGCTGCAGGTCCACCTGTCCTGGGCGGACACCGACGAGCAAGCCTGGTCGCAGGCGATCGAGCAGTGGCCCAACGGCGGGATGAAGTTCCCCAAGGCGGACGTGCGCTCGCCGTTCGACTTCGAGCAGATGGCCAAGCTGGTGCGCAGGGACGACTTCGCGGGACGCATGGTGATCTCGTCGGACCCCGACGAGCACCGGGCATCGTTGCAGAAGTTCATCGACGCCGGGTTCACCCGCATCTACCTGCACAACGTGGGTCGCAACCAGCGGGAATGGCTCGAGGTGTTCGGCCGTGAGGTGCTCCCCAGCCTGACGGCCTGAGCAGGCGAGCGCCGGACCGGCCGTCGCGAGTACGGGCCAGACGCGCCGCGCTCGTGGCAATCTGGGACGGGGGCGGCTGCCGACCGCGCCGCCGGACGGACCTGTGGTGGAGGCGTGCCTGTGCATGGCGAGAGCTGGCTCGACGTGCCGGACGGCGCCGAGTTCGGCACGTACGTCCTGCCGTACGGGGTGTTCTCGCAAACCAAGCGGGGCGATACGGCGGCACGGAAGACGGGTGTCGCGGTGGGCGACAGCGTGCTGGATCTCGCGGCGGTGGCCGGGCGGCTCGGTGAGGACTTCACACCACTCGTCGAGTCCGGCTCGCTGAACCCGCTGCTGGCCGCGGGCCGACCCGTGTGGCGTTCGGTGCGCGAACGGCTCACCGAGTGGCTGCGCGACCCGAGCTACCGCCCCGTGGTGATGGCGAACCTGATCCCGCGCGCGGACGTGCGGCTGCACCTGCCGTTCGAGCCCGCGGACTTCGTCGACTTCTACTCCAGCGAACACCACGCGCGCAGCGTGGGGCGCATGTTCCGAGCCGGCGGGGACTCGCTGCCTGCCAACTGGAAGCATCTGCCCGTCGGCTACCACGGCCGTGCCGGCACGATCGTGCCTTCCGGCACACCCGTTTCCCGGCCGCGCGGACAGCGCGGGCCCGGTGAAGGCGGTTCCCCCGCGTTCGGCTCCACCCGCAAGCTGGACTTCGAGGCCGAGGTGGGGTTCGTCGTCGGCGTGCCGTCCGAGCTGGGCAAGCCCGTCGGTGTCGACGACTTCGCCGAGCACGTCATCGGGGTCTGCCTGGTCAACGACTGGTCGGCGCGGGACTTCCAGGGCTGGGAGTACAAGCCCCTTGGTCCCTTCCTCGGCAAGTCCTTCGCCACGTCGCTGTCGCCGTGGGTCGTGCCTCTCGACGCGCTCGACCATGCCTGGGTGGCGCCGGAGGGGCCGCGCGAGGAGACGTTTGCCTACCTGCGCTGTACGGGCGCGTGGGGACTGGACCTGAGGCTGACCGTGCGTCTCAACGGCCATCCCATCGCGCAGCCACCGTTCTCGACGATGTACTGGACGGGCGCACAGCAGCTGGCGCACCTGACGGTGGCGGGCGCGTCGCTGCGTACCGGGGACCTCTTCGCTTCGGGCACGGTGAGTGGTCCGGAACCCGACCAGCGCGGGTCGTTGCTCGAACTGAGCTGGGACGGCAGCGACCCGATCCTGTTGCGCGACGGGTCGCAGCGCGGCTATCTCAACGACGGGGACGAGGTGAGCATCTCGGCTACCGCTCCGGGGCCGGACGGGAGCCGCATGGGGCTCGGTGAGGTGACCGGGCGCGTGCGGCCGTCGACGTAGGGAGGTGCGCGCGAGCGGGGCGAGGCCCGCGGGGTTTCCCTTCGGAATATCGATGCATATGCATTGGTTTTACCGTTGGTATCGTCGTGCGAGGAGGAAACCATGCCAGCTGTGACGGTAGACGACGTTCTGGTGCTGCCCAGGGTGGTCAGCCCGGATGTCGCGACGAGTGTGGAGCGCACCGTGTCCGCGGTGACAGCGGCTCCCCAGGGGTACGAGGGGGAAGGATTCCCGGTACGCAGGGCGTTCGCGGGTGTCAGCCACCGCGATCTGGACCCGTTCATTCACATGGATCAGATGGGGGAGGTCGAGTACGCGCCGGGCGAGCCCAAGGGCACCGCATGGCACCCGCACCGGGGATTCGAGACGGTCACCTACATGCTGGACGGGCAGATCGAGCACCAGGACTCCACAGGGGGTGGCGGGCTCATCTCCGGTGGCGACACGCAGTGGATGACCGCGGGGAGCGGCCTGCTGCACATCGAGGCTCCACCCGAGGCCGTCGTGATGTCCGGCGGGCTGTTCCACGGCGTGCAGCTGTGGGTGAACCTGCCCGCGCGGATGAAGATGACCGACCCCCGCTACCAGGACATCGGTGGCGGTGAGGTGAAGCTGCTGACCACCGAGGACGGCGGTGCCGTGCTGCGGCTGATCGCCGGTGAGGTGGGTGGTCACACGGGTCCGGGTGTCACGCACACGCCGATCACGATGGTGCACGCCACGGTCTCTCCCGGAGCGCAGGTGCGCTTGCCGTGGCGCCCGGACTTCAACGCGCTGGTGTATGTCCTGGCCGGTTCCGGTGCCGTGGGAACGGAGCGCCGTCCCGTATCGACGGGCGACCTCGCGGTGTTCGGGGCCGGCGACGCGCTGACGGTGCGTGCCGGGACCACCCAGGAGAGCCGCAGCCCGCAGCTGGATGTGCTGGTGCTTGGCGGTCAACCCATCCGGGAGCCGGTCGCCGCGTACGGGCCGTTCGTGATGAACACCCGTGACGAGCTGATCACGGCGGTCGAGGACTTCCAGGCGGGCAGGCTCGGCACGATTCCCGCCACACCCAAGGACGGTGGTGCTGCAGGCGGGAGTCACCGACGGTGAGCGCGGTTCACACGTCGCTGCCGGAACGCCGGCGCAGTATGGCGTGCACCTCGTCGTCCTCGACCTGGTGGAAGTCGCGGTACCACTGGCCGACGGCGTAGAACGTCGGTGGTTCGTCGAGGGTGTGCACCGCATCGGCCTCGGTCTCCACGCGCGCGCGGGCGGACGTGGAGGCGACCGGAACGGCGACGGTGATCGACAACGGGTCGTAGTGGCGCAACGCGCGCACGGCCGCGATGGCGGTGAGCCCGGTGGCGAGACCGTCGTCGACGAGGACGACGTCGCACCCGCGCACCTGGAGAGGACCTCCGTCGCGGTAGGTGTTCTGGCGTCTGAGGGCCTCGGCCGCCTCGGACGCGCGGCGATCCTCCAGCTGCGCGGGCTCGAGATCGAACGCGCGCAGCGAGGCCGTGTCGTACAGGTGCGCCCCGTCCGCGGTGACCGCCCCGATCGCCAGTTCGGGTTGGGCAGGGGCTCCGATCTTGCGCGCGACCATCACGTCCAGTGGAGCGCCCAGGGCATCGGCCACCCCTGCGGCCACGGGCATGCCGCCGCGCGCGAGTCCCAGCACGACCGGGTCGATCCACTGTCGGCGTGCCAGTTCCTTGCCGAGGAGGTGTCCGGCCTCCAGGCGGTCGGTGAACCGGTGTCGTGCCTTCACACGTCCATCATGCGCTCAAACGCGGCAGAAGACTAGAAAACTTACTGATAGTAAGTTATGCTGAGGCCGTTCGTGACAGCCAACGGAGACAGGAATCGAGGCGCGGCGGTGAAGGACTTCTCGGGCAAGGTGGCCGTCATAACCGGGGCGGGATCAGGCATCGGCAGGGCGCTCGCCGTCGCGCTGGCCAGGCAGGGTGCTCGGCTGGCTCTGTCGGACGTCGACTCGGCGGGCGTGGCCGAGACGGCGGGGCTGTGCGAGAAGGAGGGTGCGCAGGCACGCCACTACGTGCTCGATGTGGCCGACCGCGCGGCGGTGCAGTCCCACGCCGAGACGGTGGTCGCCGACTTCGGCCGGGTGAACCTGGTGTTCAACAACGCGGGCGTCGCCCTCACCGCGAACGTGGCGGATATGACCTGGGAGGACGTCGACTGGATCGTCGGCATCAACTTCTGGGGGGTCGTGCACGGGACGAAGGCATTCCTGCCGCACCTCATCGAGTCCGGCGACGGGCACCTGGTGAACGTCTCCAGCGTGTTCGGGATCATCGCGGTTCCCAGCCAGAGCGCGTACAACGCGACCAAGTTCGCCGTGCGCGGGTTCACCGAGGCGCTGCGCCAGGAAGTGCGGCTCGACAAGCAGCCTGTAGGCGTCAGCTGCGTGCACCCCGGCGGGATCAAGACCAACATCGCCAGGAACTCGCGAGCGGCCGAAGGGCTCAACACCGACGAGCTGAGCGCGCTGTTCGATCGTGTGGCGCGCACCACACCGGACAGCGCTGCCGAGCGCATCCTGCGGGGCGTGCGCAAGAACGAGGCGAAGATCCTCGTCGGCGCGGACGCCTACGCGCTCGACGGCATGGCCCGGCTGTTCGGGTCCGTCTACCAGCGCATCGTCGGCGCCGCGGCCCGGTTCGGCCCCCGGAAGTAGCCAGGGGGTCCCTCCCCGGCCCCGATCCCGCCGAACCGGTCGCAGGCGGTGCTCCCTGTCGCGAATCCGAGCGCTCGGGTGCCTGCTGCCCTTGGGCAGCTCATGATGCCGGAGGAGGAACGCGGCAACGCGGCCCAGCTCTTCGCCGGAGTCCGCGACCAGCTGGGCACTCGCCGGGTGCACGGGACCCCCGTCCCGTGCTGGATCGACACCGGTCCGGGCAGGCTGCTACGCACGCCGGGTGCGAACGGGTGGTACACCCTGCGGCAGGGGGACACGCCGAGCATCGCCGCGCAACTGTCCGAACTGGAGCAGCGACTTCGCGGCCGGCGACCCCTCGCGCCGCAGGACCTGCCCCGAGCCGCGTACGGAAGGATCACCACGCGTGCGGGGAACCGGGCGGGCCCGCGTCCGGCGGGGCCATGCCCGCAGCGCGCGCCAACTCGAGGGCGAGACCTTCGGTGCGGATCCTGCGATCGATGTAGACAAGGGCCGTCACGGTAACGACGAAGGGGTAGAGAACCGTAGTGGCGACGACCTCGCCGACGGTGCCCAGGATGATCTGCTCGTTCGTGACCGTCGACCCCGGTTCGACGCCACCGCCCGTCATGATCTCGAACGGCAGTATCACGACGATGTAGATGGCCGTGCCGATCGCGAAGGCCAGCGCCAGGATCCCGAAGATTCGCCACCACGAGTTGAGCACCAGGTCCCAGGAGCGGCGCATCGCGTGCGGCACGGAGGTGCGTTCCAGCACCAGAGCGGGAGCGGCAAGGGCGAGTACCACCGCAGCCCAGATACCCGGGATGAGGAACAGCATGACCCCGGCGAACACGATGACTCCCACCAGGACCGTGACGCCGAGGAGGGGAATCAGCCGGGGCCTGAGATCCTCCCATGCCTCCGCGAAACCGATGGTCCGTCCGAGCACGGCCTTTCCGACAACGATCGTGGCGAGCCCGGTCACGAACAACTGCGCCAGCATCAGGAACCCCATCGAGACCCCGTCCACGGCCAGCCTGTCGAGCATCAGTCCCACCATCTGCTCGTCGGAGAGCTCGTCGGCACCGGCCGTCGCGGCCACCTCCTGAATACGCGGCCATACCAGCGCCAGCGCCAGCAGCTGGCTGAGGCCGATCGCCACGAACGCAGCGCCGAACAGCATGGCCGCGTGCGATCGAAGGGTGGCCAGCGCGCCGCCGAGGATGTCGCCGAGCCCGAGTGGCCGCAGCGGGATCACGCCGGGCTGGAAGTTGCCCAGGTCGGGCCAGCCGCCACCACCCCGGGGTGCGGCGCTCTCCGGCGGCAACGGTGCCACGCCCGGGTAGTCGGAGGAGTACCGGATCTCCTCGCCCGGTTGCCGTTCCTCGTTCGGGTCGGGGTCGGGCCTGTCGCGCGCGTCGCTCATCACTACCTACTCGCCGGACTCAGAGCTGTCCAAGGGGTATCGCTGGTGTACAGGTCACTCTAGCCGATCGGGTCCCCGGTCCAGATGGTCGAGGGAGTGCGCGGCAGCGGGGAACACTCGGGAGACAGAACCCGGCACCCACCGTAGTAATGAAAATCGTTGCCATTAGCATCTCGGTGCGAGATCGGGAGGAGATGATCGAGTGCGTGGTCCGAGCGCGGTGGCGCATCGAGTGGGGCAGCTGCGCGAGCAGCTGGAGGCTGTGCCCGACTTGAACCCGTCCGACACGGTGGACGCGCTGTTCACCGAGCTGGTCGAGCTGTGCTGCTCGACGCCGCCCCGGGTCGCCGAGGCCGCCATGGCCGGGCTGGATCAGCACGCGAGCGCGCTGCAGAACCTGTGCGCGCACGGCGAGTCCGCGCTCGAGGCGTACTGGGCGCGGCGGATCACCGCGGCCACGGATCCGGAGGCAGAGCTCGCCCGCTTCCCGTACCTGAACAACTATCGCGACCTGGTGCGGATGGAGCTCGGCATGGTGGCCGCGATGGGCGAGCCGCGGCCTGCGCGTGTCGCCGTGCTCGGTTCCGGGCCGCTTCCGCTGACGGGCCTGCTACTCGCGGGCGAGCACGATGCACGCGTCGTGCACGTCGACAGGGACGGTGACAGCCTCGCTTCGGGGGAGGCCGTGGCCGGCGCGCTCGACGCGCCGGGAGCGGTCACGGCGGTGCGCGCCGACCTCGAGGATCCGGACTGTATGGACACGCTCGTACAGGCCGGGGTGCACACGTGCGACGTCGTCGTGCTTGCCGCGCTGGCCGGACAGGACGCGCGCGCCAAACGCGCCATCGGCGAGCGTCTCGGGGCGCTGCTGCCCGCTCGCACACTGGTGCTCGTGCGGTCGGCTGTGCGGCTGCGCAGGCTGCTGTACCCGCAGGTGCGGGCCGAGGATCTGACGGGGTTGCGTGTCGAGCTCGAGGTGCACCCCTACACAGATATCGTCAACTCGGTACTGGTCGCGCGCCCGGCGGGTGCCGGGACCGTGTGATCGCGACGCTGCTCCGCGTGCGTTCGCGCCGATTCCTGCTCACCGAGCGGTTCGGGCCGAAACCGATGGTCCTTCTCGGCCGCGTGCTGCGGGTGCTCGGATTCCTCCTGCTCGGCATGGCGGCAGGGTTGCGGTCCGGCCGCCAGGGGCGTGCCCGGCGGTGCCGCGTCACCCCTGGCGGCACTCGGTACGCTGTCGACTAAGCGCTTGCTTGGAACAGGGCCGGCGTGCGTGGATGTCGCGTCATGGGAGGCAGGATGACTACGAGCTCGACGGCGTGGACCGAACCGGGAGCGTACGAGGTGGCTCCCGGCGTGTACCGGATACCGTTGCCGATGCCGAACGACGGCCTGCGCGCGGTCAACGTGTACGCGATCGAGGACGGTGACGGGGTGGTCCTCGTCGACGCGGGATGGGACGTGCCGGAGGCGCGCGAGACGCTCCGGTCGGCGCTGGACTCGCTCGGCTACGAGCTCGCCGACGTGCGACGCATCCTCGCCACCCATGTGCATCGTGACCATTACACCCTCGGCGTCGCGCTGCGCAGGGAGTTCGGTATGCCGATCGCGCTCGGGGAGGGGGAGCGGCAGACGCTGCGGGCGATGTTCGACGAGGAGACCGCCGGTCGGATGGGTGAGCTGCGCCGATGGGGCGCGGAGGAACATCTCGCCGAGCTCGCCGCGAGCTACGATCCGGATGCGGTGCGCCGCAGCTATGACTGGCCGGACGAGTGGATCGACGACGTGGTCGACATCGAGCTGAACAAGCGCGTCCTGCGCGCGGTACCCACCCCCGGTCATACCCGCGGGCACGTGGTGTTCTGCGACACCGGTTCCGGCTTGCTGTTCAGCGGTGACCACGTGCTACCGCACATCACCCCGTCGATCGGTTTCGAGCCCGCGATGGCCAGCTCCCCCCTCGGCGACTTCCTGCGCTCCCTGAGGGGGTTGCGCGACTATGCCGACATGCGCCTGCTACCGGCACACGGCCCGGTCACCGAGAGCGCGCACACGAGGGTCGCGGAGTTGCTCGAGCACCATGACCGCAGGCTGGCCGACACGGCACGAGCGGTCTCGGAGGATGGCGCGCGCACGGTTTACGAGGCAGCGGGCAGGCTCGGGTGGACCCGGCGTGCGCGGTCCTTCACCGAGCTCGACGCGTTCAACCGGTTCCTCGCTGTGGCCGAGACGGCAGCACACCTGCGCCTGCTGGCCGAGCGCGGCCGGCTGAACGTGCGTTCCGTGGACGGCGTCGACTACTACTCGCCCGTTACGCCCTGACCGCGCGGGGACGCTCCGGCGGGACCGCGAGGTCGGGGGCGAGGCCGACGGTGGCCGCGCCGAGCCCCAGCTCGGTGGCGGCACGGAGGTCGTTGCGGGTGTCCACGTCACACCGCAGGCTCGGCCACGGGCCCCACAGCGGGACGGCCCCGCTAGCCAGGTGGGCCGCCGCGGAGCTCGGCCCGAAACGCGGCTCGAGGTCCCCACCTTCGGCGCCGAGCAGCAGCGTCGTTCCGGTACCTTCCCTGTCGGGGCAGAACGCGCGAGCGCCGCGCGCGGCATGTATGGCCGCGGTGACCTCGGCGGGACGTAGTGCGGGCAGGTCAGCCAGCAGTGCCCCGACCCGCGTGCCGGGATACCGTTCGCGCAGGTGGCGCTCGCCGAGTTCGAGTGCGGCGTTGAGCCCGCCGGTGGAGGTGTCCGGCAGCGTCGACGCGCCGAGCTCGCGTACCGCGGCCGTCACGTCGGGGTCGGGGGTGACCATCAGCACCTCTCGTACGGCCTCGGCAGCGAGTGCGGCCGACACGGTATCGGTGATCAGGGCGAGCACGGTGCGCCGGTGTTCCGCGCGGTCGCCCGAGCCGAACGAGGCGAGCAGCCTGCTCTTGGCAAAGGGCAGCCCCTTTACCGGTAGGACGAGGTCCACTGTGCGCATCTCAGCCTGTGCCCGGGGTATCTCACGCGTCAGGGTGGTTGGTCGAAGTGGGTGGTTCCGCGACGTCCGATCGGCGGCCACCGGACTTAAGCATACTGCGAGTGCACAATCGACGGCTCCGGTGCGTGACGCGTTCGCCGAGCCTGCCGGCTCCGGCGAGGCGTGTGCCGGTCGGCTGCTCGCGGGGCTGCGCGGCGGAAATGGCTGGTGAGGCGGTACCGCTCCGCGTGCCTTACGCCAACGGCCGTGCCAGCGTCGCCGTCCGCGGGCGCGGTGGCGTCGTGACCAACCGGTAATACGGGAACGTGTTTCACCAGCGTGGTTCACCCGTTAGTGTGATAGTTGGCAGGGTTCGTATACCGGACAGACAAGGAATGTGTCGCCATGACGAGACGGTTACTGCGTGCGGCAGCGCTCGCCGCTGGTTCCGCCCTGGTCGCGCTGGTGCTCGCGCCGGGCCAGGCCGTAGCGCAGCAGGAAGTCATCCAGCCGGGCGCCTCGATCACCACAGGGGACGGCTACTGCACGCTGAACTGGATATACGACGGTACGGGAGACCAGGCAGGCAGTGTCTACGGCGGAACGGCGGCACACTGTGTCGAGGGGGTCGGTCAACGCATCTCCCTGGCCACGTCGAGCTTGGGAGAGGCGACCGTCGAGTTCGGTGAGGTCGCCTTCGTCGCCGACGAGCTGGACTACGCGTTCATCGAGATCGACACCGCGCACACCGATCTGGTCGATCCGGCCCTGAAGGGGCACCCGCAGATCCCCACCGGAGTGTCCACCACCGAGACGGCGGCGGTCGGCGATCTGATCCAGTTCTCCGGGCACGGTGTCGGCTTCCACCTGACCCCGATCACGCAGGAACAGCGCGTCGGCATCCTCGGATACAACGACGGGACGCAGCACTACGTCAACGGCGCTGTCAGTCCGGGAGACTCCGGCGGGCCGGTCGCCAACCTCACCGACGGCAACAAGGCGCTGGGTCTGGTGAACACGCTGGGTGCCGGTGTCGCCGAGCTGCCCTACGTCGGGGAAGGCGGCGTCTCGCTCGAGGGCATGTTCGCCGACGCGGCCGCGTCCGGCTTCACCGTGACGCTGCGTACCGTGGGCTGACGACGGCGTAGCCGGCCGCCCGTCACGAATCCGGCCGGATCACCCATCGCCCCGCACGCATCACACCCTCGATGCGCAACGCGTCGTTCACGGCGACAAGGTCCGCGCGGTGGCCGGGCTCGATGGAGCCCGTGCCGGTGAGGCCGAGCGTGCGGGCGGGCGTCAACGACGCCGCGCGAACGGCCTGCTCCAGCGGGCAGCCGGTCGCCTCGACGAACCGCCGCACCGCCGCGTCGAGCGTCAGCGTGCTGCCTGCCAGCGAGCCGGTGGTGGCCAGCCGCGCCTGGCCGTGCCGGACGACGACGTCGAGCTCGCCCACGCGGTACTGACCGTCCGGCGCTGCCGCGGCAGCGATGGCGTCACTGACCAGGAGGAAGCGATCGGTCCCCGCGACCAGTGCCGCGTGCCGCAGCATCGCGTCGTGCAGGTGGTGGCCATCGGCGATGAGCTCCACCCGGCAGCGGCCGTCCTCGGTCAGGGCAACCGCAGGGCCCGGTTCCCTGTGGTGCGTCGAGCGCATGCCGTTGAACAGGTGTGTGCCGACCGTGGCGCCCGCGTCGATGGCGCGGCGGGTGGTGGCGTACGTGGCGTCGGTGTGCCCGATGGCGGCCACCGCGCCGTGCCCGGCGACGCGCCGTACGGCGTCGATGCCACCGTCGAGCTCTGGGGCGAGGGTCACCATGGAGATCGTTCCCCTGCCCGCGGTCAGCAGGCGTTCCACTTCCTCGGGCCGGGGAGGGCGGAGGTGCTCCGGAGCGTGCGCCCCCCGGTGCTTCTCGCTCAGCCACGGGCCTTCGAGGTGCACACCGGACAGCAGGCCGTCGTCGACGAGCTCGGCGAGCGCGCGCACGGCACGCTCGAGGCTCTCCAGGGGGGCCGATACCAGGCTGGCCACCGTGCTCGTCGTGCCGTGGCGCAGGTGGGCGCGCGCGGCGTTCGCTGCGGCATCCGGGTCGCCGTCGGTATAGCTGAACCCGCCACCGCCGTGCGCGTGCGCGTCCACGAGTCCGGGAAGGAGCGTCAGGGCGGGCAGGTGCACGACAGGCGCCGGTACGGATGGTTCACCCGTGCCCACCTGCCGTACGCGGTCGCCGACGACGTGTACCCATCCGTCCTGATGCGACTCCGCCGGCGTGACCACGGTGCCTGCGCGGAGTATGTGCCCGTCCGGTAAGGACGCATGCTCGCTCACCACGTCGAGGTCTCCTTGCGCAGGCCGCGTGGCGCGTCCGGGTCGTACCCGCGGGCGAGCGCCATGCTGTGCGCGAGCCGTTGCAGCGGAACGATCTGCAGGATCGGCAGGAGCTGCTCCCCGGTGCCAGCAGGCAGGGCGAGCACGCAGTCGCCGCGTCTCGCGACGGACGGGTCACCGAGTACGCACAGCTCGGCGCCGCGCTCGTGGACCTTGTCGACGACCGGCCACATCGCCTGCCCGCCCGCGCCTTCCGGGATCACCGCGATGACCGGGCGGTCCTGGTCGATCATGGCCAGCGGGCCGTGCAGCAGGTCGGCCCCGGAGAAGGCGTGCGCGGACAGGTACGCCGTCTCCATCAGTTTCAGCGCCGCTTCCCGCGCGGTGGCATAGGCATAACCCCGCGCTGTCGTGACGAGGGTGCCCGCGAACCGGAAGCGGTCCGCCACGGACTGGACGTCCGGCTGCTCCAGCAGCGCCGCTGCCTGTTCCGGCAACGCGTGCGCGGCATCCGTCGGCGCGCCCCGTACGTGCGTGAGCAGGAGCCACAGCGTCAACAGGCTCGCCGTGTAGGTCTTGGTCGCCGCTACGGCCCGTTCGGTGCCGGCGCGCATGTCCAGGTGGAGCTCAGCGACGGCGGCGAGGTCGGACTCGGGGTTGTTGGTTACCGCGAGCGTGGTCGCGCCCGCGCGCCCGGCTGCCGCCGTGGAGTCGACAAGGTCGGGTGAGCCACCCGACTGGCTGACCGCGATCCACAGGACCCCGGTCATATCCGGTCGGGCCCCGTAGGTGGTGAGCGTGGACGGCGAGGCCATCCCGGCCGGAAGCCCGAGCATGATCTCGACGAGGTACTTCGCGTACAGCGCGGCGTGGTCACTGGTGCCGCGCGCGGCGAGCAGCACGAACCGGGGTCGGCGGGTGACGATCGTGCTGGCGACGGAGCGCGCATCGGCCGCGCCGCCGGACAGGATCCCCTCGAGTGTCCCGGGTTGCTCGCGGATCTCGGCGAGCATGAGCTCACCGGGCGGACGCTCTCCGGGCTGGGCAGGGGGAGTGCTCATCGGCGACCTCGTGGTTGTGGTGTGCGTGTCACGGTGTGCTGCCCGATACGGCGAACCGCGCGGTCGGTTGACGCCGAACGACCTCTATTGTACCAATGGTACATTATTTAAGACCGGAGGTACATATGCGAGTGGCGCAGGTACGGGACGTCCTGACGAACCTCGTCGACGGGATGCGGCCGGGAGACCCCCTTCCGGCCGAGCGGGAGCTGGCCGCGCGCGTCGGGGTGTCGCGGATGACCCTGCGCAAGGCCGTGGACGAGCTGGTGACGGCGGGCCGCGTGGTGCGCAGGCACGGTGCCGGCTCGTTCGTCGCCGCCCCGAAGGTGACACAACCGTTGACCGCGAGCTCGTTCACCGAGGACATGCTGGCTCGCGGCCACGTACCCGGATCTCGCACGCTCGACACGGCGACCTGCTCGGCAGGCGCGGTCCTCGGGCGGCGGCTCGAGGTCTCCCCGGAGGCCGATGTGCTGCGCGTGCGGCGGTTACGCCTGGCGGACGGGGCTCCCATGGCCATCGAGGACCTGCACGTGCCGACCGCGCTCGTTCCGGGTCTGCGCGGCACGGATCTGGCCGATCACTCGTTCTACGCGTTCCTGGAACAGCGTTTCGGGGTGCGTGTCGCTACCGGAACGCAAGCTCTGGAACCCACGGTGACCGACCCGGGCGAGTCGGAGTTGCTCGGTGTGCCGGTGCACACGCCCGCGTTCCTGTTCGAGCGGACGTCCCGGGACGAGCACGGGACGGTGGTCGAGTTCGTGCGGTCGATCTACCGTGGCGATCGCTACCGCATCGTCGCCGAGATCCATGCCGACCGGCAGGCACCGGCGGCGGTCGCGGATGGAACGGCAGGTGGCCGATGACGGATCGCTCGGCCCGCGGGCGGTCCCGCGCTGTCGCGCACCGTGTGTTCGCTGTCGGACTCGTATGAACGAGTTCGCCGACGATCTCGGCCGGCTGGAAACCGAGCGGCCCCGGCGGGACCTTGCCGACCTCGACACCCGCGACACCGCCGCGCTGGTCGCGCAGATCTTCGCCGACGACGGCACCGTCGCCGCCGCCGTGGCCGCCGAACACGGTGCGATCACCGCAGCGGTCGAGGCCGTCACGGAGCGACTGCGCGCCGGGGGACGGCTGTGCTACGTCGGTGCTGGCACACCGGGCCGGTTGGCAGTCATGGATGCCGCGGAGTGCGTACCGACGTTCGGTAGTGATCCCGGGCAGGTTCTCGCCGTGCTCGCGGGCGGGACGGGCGCGAGCACGGCGACGGCCGAGGGAGCGGAGGACGATGCCGCGGCAGGCGCCGTCGACCTGCGCGCGGCAGGGGTGTCCGCCGCGGACGCCGTCGTCGGTGTCACCGCATCGGGCCGTACGCCCTACGTGCTGGGAGCCGTGGAGGCGGCTCGGGCTGCCGGAGCAACGACGATCGGGATGGCCAACAACCCGGACAGTCGCGTCGGCACGCTGGCGGACATCGCCATCGAGGTGCGCACAGGGGCAGAGGTGCTCGCGGGCTCGACCCGCATGAAGGCGGGTACCGCACAGAAACTCGTCCTCAACACGCTGTCCACGGCGACGATGATCAAGCTGGGTAAGACCTACGGCAATCTCATGGTGGACCTGCGGGCGACGAACGAGAAGCTACGTGACCGCGCTCGCCGGATCGTCATCGAGGCGACCGGAGTCGACTCCGCGACCGCCGAGGACACCCTGCTGCGGTCGGCAGGGCACGCCAAGACCGCCATCGTCGCACTGCTGGCGGGTACGGACCCGGAAAGCGCCGCACGGCGTCTGGATGCCTGCGCAGGCCACGTTCGCCGGGCACTGCACAGCGCGGCGGGTTGGGCCGGGCAGGAGGCTCCGCGCGATCGCGGGCAGTAGCCGACACTGCCGGACGCTCGTCCCGCGCGTCTGGCAGACTCTCGTTGTGATGCAGGTGGGGTTGCGGATCCGGCGCCGTCTGCCGGCCAGTCCGCTCGTGTTCGGTATATCGGTGCTGGTCATCCTCGCTTTCCTGGTCGTGGGACTCACCGCGACCTCGGCGATGCGGCGGATGTTCGACAGTGCGCAGGCCGGGATCGCCGCGTGGTTCGACTGGTACTACATACTCACGGTCGGCGGGTTCCTCGTCTTCGTGATCTGGCTGGGCGCGAGCAGGTTCGGCAGGATCCGGCTCGGCGAGCAGGACAGCGAGCCGGAGTACCGGTACATGACCTGGTTCGCGATGCTGTTCACCGCCGGTATGGGGATCGGGCTCGTCTTCTGGGCGGTGGCCGAGCCGCTGTCGCACCTGGCCGACCCGCCGATGGCCGAGCCGGGTACGGCGCGCGCGGAGACCGAGTCGATGCGGTTCACCTTCTTCCACTGGGGCCTGCACGCGTGGGCGATCTACATCGTGGTCGGGGTCTGCCTCGCCTACTTCTCCTACCGGCACAACCTGCCGCTGGCGATCCGGAGCGCGCTGTACCCGATCCTGGGGGAGCGGATCCACGGTCGTCTCGGAGACGTCGTCGACATCTTCGCGGTGTTCGGCACGATGTTCGGGGTCGCTACCTCGTTGGGTTTCGGTATCCTGCAGGTCAATGCCGGATTGTCCAGTTTGAATCTGGTGCCGCAGTCCACCGGTGTGCAGCTGGTGCTGATCGCCGCGATCACCTTCGCCGCCGTGTGCTCGCTGCTGGCGGGACTCGACAAGGGGATCCTGCGGCTGTCGGTGACCAACCTCGGCATCGGAGTCGCGCTGATGCTCTTCGTGCTGGTGACGGGGCCGACCACGGACGTGCTGGGTAGCCTCGTGCAGCAGCTCGGCCACTACGTACAGACGTTGCCCGAGACCACGTTGTGGACCGACTCGCAGGAGCAGACGGGGTGGCAGGTCGACTGGACCATCTTCTACTGGGGGTGGTGGATCAGCTGGTCCCCGTTCGTCGGCATGTTCATCGCCCGGGTGTCCAGAGGCCGGACGATCCGCGAGTTCGTGTTCGGGGTTCTGCTGATGCCGACGCTGTTCACTGTCGTGTGGATGGCCGTCTTCGGCAACACCGCGTTCTCGGTGAACTCCGAGACCGGTGGGGAGCTCTCCGGCCAGGCGGTCGACGATCCTGCCGTGGCGTTGTTCGGCATGCTCGGCCAGCTCCCCCTGACAACGGTGCTGAGCGCCCTCGCGATCCTGCTGGTGGCGGCATACTTCGTGACGTCGTCGGACTCGGCGTCGCTGGTGATCGCCATGCTCACCTCGGGTGGCGACCCGGATGCGCCGAAGGCACAGCGGGTCTTCTGGGCCGTGCTGCAGGGCGGTGTGGCCGCGGTGCTGCTGCTGGCCGGTTCCGGAGGGCTGGATGCGCTGCAGACCGCGGCGATCACCACGGCGCTGCCGTTCAGCGTGATCATGCTGCTGATGTGCTACGGGTTGGTGCGTGCGTTGTACGCGGACGGGAGGGTGGACAGCCTCGACCGGCTCGCGCTGACCACCCCGGCGCACCGCGCGGTCCCGGAACGCCGGGCAGCCGCACGCAGTCCCTTCGCCGACCGGGTCCAGGGTTCACCCTGATCCCTCAGGCGGGATCCCGCGTCCGGGAGCCGGCCTCGCGCCGCGTGTGTGTGACGGCGACGTGGGGGAGTGGCCGCAGCCGGGGACGTACCCGGAAGGTGGCGTGCCGCGCGAAGACGGCCACAGCGAGTGCCGTGCACAGTGCGGTCAGCGTGCCACCGGCGAGCAGGGACCACCGGGCGCCGAGCGCTCCGGCGAGCCAGCCGATCACCGGCGCGCCTGCCGGTGTGCCGCCCATCAGGATGGTGATGTACAGCGAGAGCACGCGCCCGCGGATGTGGTGGTCGACCGTGGTCTGGATGTACCCGTTGGCCGCGGTGAGCACCGTCATCACGAGTACGCCGATCGGTGCGAGCGTGAGCGCGAACGTCGCGTACGTCGGCATCGAGCCCGCGGCCACGGCGAGCACGCCGAAGAGCACCGTCCCCCCGACGATCAGGCGCAACCGGGGTAGCCGCCTGCGCGCCGCGACCAGTGCGCCGGACAGCGTGCCGATGGCCAGGATCGAGCCGAGCAGCCCGTACTCCTCCGGCCCGCGGTCGTAGATCTCCGTGGCCATCAGCGCCATGGTCATCTGGAAGTTCATCCCGAACGTTCCGAGACCGAACACGATGGTCAGCACCATGACCAGGTCGGGACGCGAGCGGACGTACGCGACTCCGGCGCGCAGCCGCCCGAGCGGGCCCGTGGCGTCGCCGTCGGCCGAGCTGGCGCGGGTGGACGGCACGCGCAACAGCAGCAACATCGTGATCGGTGCGGCGAACGAGAGCCCGTTGATGACGAACAGCCATCCCGTCCCGATCAGCGCGATCAGGCCCCCGGCGGCTGCGGGCCCGATCAGGCGGGCCCCGTTGAACGAGGCACTGTTGAGCGCGACCGCGTTGGTGACGTCGGCCTGACCGACCAGCTCGGAGACGAACGCCTGCCGGGCGGGGTTGTCCAGCGCGTTGCCGACACCGACCAGGAACGCGAGGACGTAGACGTGCCAGATCTCGGCAGCGCCCGCGAGTACGAGCGTCCCCAGTACGAGGGCGAGCCCGCCGAGGAAGCCGTTCGTGGCCAGCAGCAGCCTCCGCTTGGGCAGCCGGTCGGCAAGCAGGCCGCCGAAGGGTGCGACCAGCAGGAACGGGAGGAACTGCAGGCCGGTGGTGATCCCGACTGCCTGGGCTCCGCCGCCGAGGACGACGAGGACGAGCCAGTCCTGGGCGACCCGCTGCATCCATGTGCCGATGTTCGATACGAACATCCCGGACCAGTACAGGCGGTAGTCGCGATGGCGCAGGGAGTGGAACGTGCGGTTCACGCGAACTCGACCCGACTACGGATCGGCGCCGCGCCGGGCGACCCGTGCGCGGCTGCCGGGGTGAACCTTGCCGCGTGCACTGCCGTTAGCATAGCTCACTAGTTACCGGCGCGCTCGCCCAGGCGCCCGGTGAGCGCCGGGATCAGGCGATCGGGTCACCGGGGTCGGCGCCGTCGTCGGGTCGCAGCAGCCGGACCTCGCCGCCGGTCCCCACCGCGCCGAGTAGCAGGAACTCGCTGGTGAACCCCGCGATCCTCTTGCGCCCGAGGTTGATCGCGCCGACGACCGTCCGCCCGATCAGCTCCTCGGCGGAATAGTGGGTGACCTGGGCGCTGGTCCACCGGTGGCCGAGGATGCCGAAGTCCACGGCGATCTTCCATGCGGGGGAGCGCGCCTCGGGGAAGGGCCGCACCTCGGTGACGCGGCCGACCCGCATATCGACTGCGGGGAAGGCATCGGGCGCATCCGGCTTCGGAGAAGCGTCCATGCCGTAGAGCTTAGCGCCGGCTGTGCGCGAAGCGCGGGGCGGGGCGTCCGGCGTCCTGCGTCCGCCTTCGGGCACAGCCGGCGTGAGCGGTGATCCACTGCGGGTCAGTTGGACTCGCCCTCTGGCTGGGGTTGCTGGCCCTCCTGCCCCGGCTGCTGCCCCGGCTGCTGCTGGGGCATCTCGGGCATCTCGCCGATCTCCTCCTTCGGGGGAGCCTCGATCTCGACCGACTCGCCCCAGTCGGAGTAGTTCACCGTGATGACGGACTTGCCTTCCGGTGCTTGCTGCTGCTGCCCCTGCTGCCCCATCGACTCCGCGGCAGCCTTGTACAGCTCCGTCAGGTTCATCGTGACCTGCATGGGGAGGTCATCCTCGTTCACATCGAGGTTGACCCGGTACGACTCGATGCCGGACTGCTGCAGGGACTGCAGAGCCTGCTGCGTGATGCCCATCGGGAGGTTCTCCTTGAGCTTGCCGAGCTGGACCTCCGTCTTGTACCGGGTAGCCGGCTCGCCCGCCACCTCGGTCTCCTCGGTGCCCAGGATCGTGCCGGCCTCCTCGAGCTGGCCGAGCACACCCGCGGGGTCGGCCTGGCGGGGCAGCTGGTCCATCCCGCCGAACATCTGGGCCACCTGGGGGCTCTCGGTGAGGTCGAGCCACGGTGCGTCGGTTCCCACGGCGGCCTGCATCTGCTCGGGAAGCTTCATGTAGACGGCATCGTCGACCTGGCGCAGCTCGGTCTTCTGCCCTCCGGCATCCAGTGCGACGTCGACAGCGGAGCCGTCGTCGCCGTGCCGGTACGTACCCTGCCCGGTAGCGGTCTGACCGCCGATATCCATCTTGAAATCGAAGCTGGCGGTCTCCTGCTCCTTGGCCTGCTCGCCCGCGGCGAGAGCGATGTCCGCGGCGCTGTTCGGATCCTCCTCGGCGGACTTGTCGTCCGAATCCTCACCGCCGTCGCCGCCGCAACCGCTCACCGCCAGGGCAAAAGCGAGGGTTCCGGCTGTCACGAGTGATTTGCGCATATCATTCTCCTGCGTGCGGGGTCCCTATTCGTGCGTCAGGCTGTTTCTCGATCCGTCACCCACTCCAACGGAGGCGTTCGCGCCCCCACCGTGCAGGGCTGTGCAACGCCGTCGTCATCGCTCGATCACGGTACTGCTCGCGATAGTGCCAGGCGTACGCGCGGGGTTCGAAACCGGGTGAAGCAATTCGGCGCAAGAAAACCAGCAGATTTCCGATTTGTGCGAATCACACGGCCATATTTGTCCGGAAATCTATGCTCGCCGAATACGTTTGACATGAATTTTATATCCGGCCGGGCGGGTGCGGGATGCCCGGTGCCCGCGCGGAAACGGTCTCAGCCGCCGAGTAGCGAGGCGAGCGAGGTGTCCGGGTCCAGCTCGACCCCGAGTGCGCGGGCTGTCCCGGACAGCATCGAGCAGAGCGACGTCGTCAGGTAGGTCGTGAGCTGGCCCGCGCTCAACGACTTCTCGTTCGGGTCGGTGCGCCAGCTGTTGACCGTCGCGTCCACGAACCCGAGCATGCCGAACGCCGTCGGCCGTGCGAGGCGGGGGTCACCCTCGTAGCGTGCCAGTGCACGGCCGACGGCGTCCTCCATGCGCGCGGCTACAGCCGTACGCGCACCGCTGATCGCGTGCGAGGCGAGAACCTGCTGGTCGCTGGATCCCGCGACGAGGAAGTGGTGCAGGTGGGGGTGCCGCTCGATCCAGCTCACATACGTACCCACCGCGTGCCGGACGGTCTCGATCAGCGTTCCGTTCGGGGACAGAACCGGCGTCAGCTCGTCGAGGAGCATGTCCACGATGCGGCGACGAACGTGCTCGTCGAGATCCTCGCGGCCGTCGAAATGCCGGTAGACGACCTGGCGGGGCAGCTCCAGCCGCTGCGCGATGCGCCGCACGCTGACGCCGGTGCCCTCCTCCTCGATGGCGCGCAGCGCCGCGTCGACGACCTCCGTGCGGCGCTGTTCCTTGTGCTCCTGCCAGCGCGTCGTGCGCCCGTCGACGCGTACGTCCTTGGTCTCGTTCGCCGTATCCAGCACGGCTGCCACTCTACATCGCTCGCTCGGCTGGATGGTCATTGACTGTGACAACCTGTCACACTAATCTATGTGTGACGGTTGGTAACAGGCCAGCAGTGGTCGTGCGAGCAAGGGAGCTGCGATGACCGAGAACGGGAACGTGGCGACGCGGGAGAAGGTCGCCGAGAGGTTGCTCAGCGGGTCGGTCAAACGGTCCTACGAGCCCGCCGTGGATATCGACTGGGACGCGCCGCTGGACGAGAACAAGCTGTTCCTGCCCGAGCAGGTCATCTCGCTGTACGGCACGCCACTCTGGGAACGCATGAGCCACGCGCAGCGCAGGGAGCTCTCCCGTCAGGAGCTGGCGAACGTACTGAGCGCGGGGATCTGGTTCGAGAACGTGCTCAACCGGATGCTGTTGCGCGAGCTGCTCGCCGAGGACCCCACGGGCCGCCACGCCCACTACGCCCTGACCGAGATGGGCGACGAATGCCGGCACATGGTCATGTTCGGGCGGCTCATCGACCGGATAGGGGTGCGGCCCTACCGGTTGCGCGGGCTCGGCCTGCTGGGGGTCACGGCGTTACCCGCCGCCATCCGGCGCTCGTTCGTGTGGGTGGCCGCGCTGATCGGGGAGGAGATCTTCGACGCCCTGCAGCGGCGGATGGTGGACGCGCCCGAGCTGGAGCCGCTGGTGTCGCGGATGATGCGGATCCACGTGACCGAGGAAGCCAGGCACATCCGGTTCGCCCGTGAGGCGCTGGCCAGGACAGCCCCGCTGATGAGCCGGTGGGAACGGGAGTACACCGGCAACCTGATGGGCATCGGTGCCCCGCTGTTCGCGGCCTTGTTCACCAACCGGCACATGTACGCGCGCGCCGGTCTGGACGGTAAGGAGGCAAAGAACCAGGCACTGAACAACCCGCACTTCGCCGAGGCCCGCCGGTACGGGTTCGCCGATCTCGGGAACTTCCTGGAGAGCGTCGGCATGATGCGGCCCGCTGCCCGGTACATGTGGAAGCGCTGGGGGTTCATCGCATGACCGCCGGCACGCACCCGCAGGTGATCATCGTCGGAGCCGGATTCGCCGGGTTGTGCACCGCCATCAAGCTCGCCGAGGCAGGCATCGAGGACTTCCGCATCCTGGAGAAGGCCGACGAGCTCGGCGGCACCTGGCGGGAGAACACCTACCCGGGGTGCGGCTGTGACGTCCCGTCACTGATGTACTCGTACTCCTTCGCGCCGAACCCGCACTGGTCGCGCATGTACGCGCGGCAGCCGGAGATACTCGACTACCTTCGCCGCGTGGTGCGGCGCTACGACCTCGGCAGGTACATCGAGTTCGGCACGGAGGTGACCTCCTACGAGTTCGACGAGGAGGCGGACCGGTGGTGGGTACGGACGGCGGGGGGACGGACCTACCACCCGCGTATCGTGGTGGCCGCTCCCGGACCGCTGCACGAGCCGAAGATTCCCGAGCTGCCCGGCCGGGAACGCTTCCGTGGGACGAGCTTTCACTCGGCGGAGTGGGACCACTCCTACGACACGGCGGGCAAGCGAGTGGCGGTGATCGGTACCGGCGCCAGCGCCGTGCAGTTCATCCCCCGGCTGGCGAGGGACGCGCAGCGGATGTCGGTGTTCCAGCGCACACCGCACTGGGTGCTACCCAAATGGGACAGACGCCTGACCCGTACCGAGCGGGTCGCCTTCCGCGTGGTTCCCGGGCTGCGCAGGCTGTACCGCTACGCGATCTACTGGATCCACGAGGCGCTCATCCTGGGGTTCCTGCACCCGCGCCTGATGAGGCGGATCGAGGCGATCGCCAGGGGCCAGCTGCGACGCCAGGTCGCCGATCCGGAGCTCCGGCGCGACCTGACCCCGGATTACACGATCGGCTGTAAGCGGATCCTGATCTCCAGCGACTACTATCCCGCGCTGCAACGCGAGAATGTCGAGCTGGTCACCGGAGGGATCGCCGAGATAACCCCGGACGGGATCCGTACGCGCGACGGCTCCGAGCGGGAGTTCGACGCCATCGTCTACGCCACGGGTTTCGCCGTGACCGACCGGTTCGCCGCCGAGCGCATCGTCGGCAAGGGTGGCCTGACGATCCAGCAAGCCTGGCGGGACGGCATGGAGGCATTCCAGGGGATCGCGGTAGCCGGGTTCCCGAACTTCTTCCTGATGCTGGGGCCGAACTCCGGCGGTGGCAACCAGTCCATCGTGTTCATGATCGAGGCGCAGGCGGGCTACATCGTCCAATGCCTGCGGCAGATGGAGCAGCGGGACGTCACCCGGATCGAGGTGCGCCCGGCGGTGCAGCGCCGGTTCAATCAGTGGGTGCACGGCAAGCTGGCGGGCAGCGTGTGGAACTCCGGTGGCTGCGACAGCTGGTACCTGGACGACACGGGGGCCAACCGTGCGGCCTGGCCGGGCTCGAGCGTGTCGTACTGGCGCCGGATGCGGCAGGTCAACCCGGAGCACTTCGAGTGGACCGCGGCCGCCGACCGCGAACCGGAGCATGCTTATCACGGACCCGCCACGCTGACCGCCGGTACCGAGGAGCTGCCCGTGACGGTCACGCTGTCCGGGCATCTCGAACCGATCGACGGGGCGTTCCACTGGTACGGCCGGGTCGCGGCCGACGATGCGGTGATCGCATGGAAACGGGCCAACAGGCGGGTCACGCTCAGCCTGCCGGGGCGTGAGGCCGTGCACGCCCGGCTTGTCGAGGTGGATCCCTGGGGGCACGTGCGCATCAGCGGTACGGGGGTCCCGCCGTTCCCCGTCGAGTCGTTGGAGGAGATCGAGCGGACGGAGGTGGCCGGCTCACCGGTTGCGGGGAGCTAGGGCGTGTCTCTAAAGGATGTGTTTGAGCCACTGGGTGATGGCGCGTAGGACGGCTCCGGCCCGGTAGGTGAGGGCGAGTTTGTCGTAGCGCGTCGCCAGGCCGCGCCACTGCTTGAGGTCGCTGTAGCCGCGCTCGATGACGTTGCGGCCGCGGTAGGCAGCGACCTGCAGGGTCACGGGTCGTCCTCCGCGTGATCCGCGGTTGCGGCGGTGCTGCTGCTGGTCACGCGGCTCGGGGATCACTGCCGGGATGCCCCGGCGCCGTAGTTCGGCCCGGGTGGCGCGGGAGGAATAGGCCTTGTCGCCGAGCAGCCTCTCCGGCCGGGTGCGTGCCCTGCCGGGGCCGTCACGGGCGATGCGTAGTGCCGCGAGCAACGGGGCCAGCATCGGTGAGTCGCCGCCCTGGCCCGGCCCGCACAGGATCACCAGCGGCAGCCCGTGCCCGTCGACCAGTTGATGGATCTTGGTGGACAGGCCGCCCCGCGAGCGACCCAGGGCGTGATCAGCCGGCTCGGCACGCGGATGCGTGTGATTCGACCGGGCCCCCTGTGCCCCGCGGCAGGGTGGCGCCGTGCTGATGAGCGCGGCAGATCGTGGAATCGACCGCCACCGACCAGTCCAGCTGCCCCTGCGCATCGGCACGCACCAGCAGGGCATCCAGGACCCTGTCCCAGGTGCCGTCGGCAGCCCAGGCACGGTGACGCTTCCACACCGTCTGCCACGGGCCGAACTCGTCGGGCAGATCTCTCCAGGCGATGCCGCACCGGTACCGGTAGATGATGCCTTCGACTACTTGTCGATGATCACGACGAGGACGCCCCGTCACCGGCCGCTGCCGCGGCAGTAACGCCTCGACCGCACCCCACTGCACATCGGACAAAACCTTCTGACGACTCATCCCGCCAGCATCACCCAACCACCAGCACCAGCTTTGGAGACACGCCCTAGCCGCCTCCCACCCGCAGCCGCTCACGAGCCCGCTGCTCGTTGCCGCCACGCCGTCCGGGCCGCTGCGACCCCGATGTCGCGGTGAGCAGCACGAGACGTACCGGAGCGCCAGTGGACCCTGCTGCCGGTGGTGATGATGATGTTGATCGCCCGCCCGCACCCTTACATGATCGGTGATCGCACTGCTAGCGTCGCTGTGCAGCCATCCAGTTCGCCGAGTACGTCGGGAGAATGCCAGCATGAACTCCTCCACTGAGCCGGCCATGAAGCTGACCTCGCTGTCCCAGGGGGCCGGCTGCGCGTGCAAGCTTCCGTTGGCCAAGCTGGAGAGCATGTTCTCCTCGCTCGGTGCGAACCTCGAGTCGGCCACCGGCGAGATGCTGGTCGGGGCCTCAGAGGGCGACGACGCCGCGGTCTATCGCCTCGACGACGACCGCGCCCTGATCCTGACCACCGACTTCTTCACCCCGATCGTGGACGATGCCTACGACTGGGGCCGGATCGCGGCGGCCAACGCCCTGTCCGATGTGTACGCGATGGGCGGGCGGCCGATCATCGCGGTCAACCTCACCGCGTGGCCGGGCAACGATGTGCCCATGGAGATGCTGTCCGACGTGCTGCGCGGGGGTGCCGACGTGGCGCGTGAGGCGGGCTGCTTCATCGGCGGCGGGCATACCATCGACGATGCCGTTCCCAAGTACGGGATGGCCGTCGTCGGCATGGCCCATCCGGACCAGCTCTTCCAGATCGACCAGCTGCGGGCCGGTGATGAGCTTGTGCTCACCAAGGCGCTGGGCACCGGGGTTATCGCCACGTCGATCAAGGCGGGAGGCGCCAGCCAGGAGTGGATCGACGGCGCCGTCGACTCGATGACCACGCTCAACGCCGACGCCGGCGCGATCGCCTCGAGCGCGGGGGCGCGCGCGGCCACCGACGTGACCGGCTTCGGCCTGCTCGGCCACCTGCACCGGATGGCGCGTGCCAGCGGCGTCGCCGCCGAGATCGACTCCGCTGCCGTCCCCGTCCTGCCGGGCGCGGTCGACGCGATCCGCGCGGGCTTCGTTCCGGGCGGCACCAAGGCCAACACCGACCACCTCAGCTCCGTGGTCAGCGTCGCCGACGACGTCGACAAGGAGATGGCGGTGTTGTTGCACGACGCCCAGACCTCCGGCGGCATGCTGATCGCGGTTCCCTCCGGGACGGACAGCGCGGCCGTCGTCGCCGAGCTGCGTGGCAAGAACCTCCCCGCTGCCGTGATCGGCCGGGCGGCGGCAGGCACTCCCGGCCACGTCACCGTTGTGCGCTGAATGACGCTTTCACTCCATACGGGTGGTTGACGGACGCTTTCGGTCCACGAGCCGGACTGAAAGCGTCCGTCAGCGTCAGCGCACGGTACGGCGGACGGCTGCGCTGATGAAGTCCACGGCCAGGGTCAGCAGGATCAGCGTGACGAGCGTGGTCAGCGCGGCGCCGTAGTCGAAACCGCTCAGCTGTTGCGCCAGCGCGTAACCGAGCCCGCCGGCCCCGACGACGCCGACGACCACGGTCTCCCGGATGGTGACCTCCCACCGGTAGAGACCGTAGGCGGCGAAGCGAGGCGTCGCGGCTGGTACCACGCCGTAGCAGAAGACCTGCGCCGCAGACGCTCCGTGGGCGCGCAGCGCGCGCAGCGGCCGGACGTCGAGGTTCTCCGCCGACTCGGCCATCAGGCGGCCGAGCACGCCGACGGTGTAGACGCCGAGTGCCAGCGCGCCCGGCAGGATCCCTGGATAGAGGACGAACAGGAACAGCAGTGCCCACACCGGTGGCGGGATGGCCCGCAGCACCACGAGGATCAACCTGCTCACCGCGAACAGCACCAGGCGTGCTGCGCGCGAGAGGACATGACGCCGCGTGTGGTAGCTGCCGCGAGGAAGGTTCGCCGCGGGGAAGGCGAACAGCGCTGCCCCGCAGAAGCCGATCACCATGGCCAGGATCGAGATGGCGAGCGTGACCGCGCTGAGCCACACCAGCCCGGACAGGCCGTCGCCCGCCAGGGAGGGCGGCCATGCGTCGCCGAGCAGCCGCCGGGTGTGTTCCCAGGTCTCGCCGCTCCACAGCACGGCGACATCCAGCCCGATCCACCACACGGACAGGACGATCAGGGCGATGCCGAGTAGCCCTGAGCCCATGAGAACCGGGTCGGCTCCGCGCCTGGTCCGCTGCGTGCCGTCGGCGCGGGCGCTCCGCCTGGCCCGTACCCGCGAGCTCCAGAAGTCCGCTGCGACGCTGAGTGCGATCAGTGCGTAGAGCAGCGTCCATATCTCGTCGTAGTGCAGGCTCTGGAAGCTCAACGAGAGCTGGAAACCCAGGCCACCGGCGCCCACCAGGCCGAGCACGGCTGCGCTGCGGATGGCGCACTCGAAACGGTAGAAGCCGTAGGAGAGCAGGTCGGACAGCGCGGGTGGCAGCAGGCCGTAGATCATCGCCGCGCTCCGGCTCGCGCCGCCTGCCAGCAGGGCCGAGTACGGCTGCCGCGCGGTCTCGTCCAGCAGCTCGGAGAACACCTTGGCCGTGACAGCTCCGAACGGGATACCGATGGCCAGTACCGCCACGATCGGGTCGAGCCCGAACACGATCAGGAAGATCAGGCCCCAGACCACCTCGTGGATACCGCGGGGCACCACGAGCACCGTCCGTGCCAGCATCCAGGAGGCCGTGCCGCGCCTGCCGCGTGCACGGCGGCCGAGTGACCACCATGTCTGCGAGGTCAGCACGCCACCGACGATGCCGATCACCAGGCTGAGTGCGGTGCCGAGTACCGCGTACGCCAGGGTGGTCAGCGCGGCCGTCCCGGTCAGTGCCAGGAACTCACCGTCGAGCCGGGGGGCACCCGCCGCGCGGAAGAACTCGAGGAACGCGGGGATCCCCTCGGCACGGAGCACGTCCCGCTCGCCGATCCCGGCGGCCACAAGCGAGGCGCCGGTCACGGCCACGGCCGCCAGTGCCCACAACCACCGCTGGCGCGAGCGCCGGGTGCCGCCGCTCCGCCCGGCCGGAGCGGGAGTCGACGTCTCCTCGACCCCGTCGAGCGCGCGCAGCGACACTGTCATGGCGACCCCGGTGCCTGGTCGATGGTGTAGAGCGCACGGACCTCGTCGTCGTGCAGGTTCTCCCTGCGCTTGTCGAACACGATCCTGCCGTCCCGCAGGCCGACCACGCGCTCGAACTTGTCCAGCGCCATGTCCACGTCGTGCAGGCTGGCCAGCAGCGCGGTCTCCGACTCGGCGCTGATGTCCAGGAGCAGCTTCATGATCTCCAACCCCCGGGTCGGGTCGAGGCTGGCGACCGGCTCGTCGGCGAGGATGGCGTCGGGCTGTTGCACGAGGACCCTGGCGATGGCGACACGCTGCTGCTCCCCGCCGGAGAGGTCACCGGTGCGCTCGTGCAGTTTGTCCCGGATACCGACCTGCGCGAGCGCCTCACGCACGCGCGGCACATCCCTCGGCAAGACGAGAGACAGCGCCGCCTTCCAGAACGGCCACGTACCGAGCCTGCCCGCGTTCACGTTGTGCACCGTGCGCAGCTGGGCCACGACATCGAACCGCTGGTGGATCGTACCGATGCGTCGCTGGGTAGCGCGGATGTTCCTGGCCGAGGCGCGCGCGTAGGGGCAGCCGAGCGCCCGCACCTCACCGCGCGTGGCCGTCGTGGTGCCGTTCAGCAGGCTGATCAGCGTGGTCTTGCCCGCGCCGCTCGGCCCGATGATCGCCACCCGTTCCCCGGAACGCACCACGAGGTCCACACCGGACAAGGCTTCGACCTGGCCGAGCCGGACGCTGACATCCCGGAGCTCGAAAACGACGTCGTCGTCCCGATCGCCGACCCGCGGCCGGGATCCCTCGCGTGCCGTGGCCTGCTCGGCCCTACGATCGCGCTGCCTGTCGTGCTCCGCGTCCCGCGCCATGGCGATCACAACAACCCGACGTCGCGAGCGACCTTCTCGATCTGCTCGTAGTTCTCGGCCTCCGTTGCGATGAAGCCCTCCGCCTGGAACAGCTGGAGGATCTCCCGCTCGCGTTCGTCGCTGCCGTCGAGGTCGAGCAGCGCCTCGGTCAGGTTGTCGGTGAAGCCTGCGCCGAACGTCCCGTCCAGCTCCGGCCGGGCCAGCCAGTGATAGTCGTGGTACGTGGGCGTGCGGTACACCTCGCGAACCCGGTCGGTGTCCACGGCACCCTCCTCGACGCGGTCGTCCCACAGCGCCGCGTTGAGTGCGCCGACCTCGTAGGTGCCTTCCTCGACGAGCTTGGCCGTGGTGTCGTGCGAGCCGGAGAAGCCGACCTCGCCCGCGAACTCGTCCACCGAGACTCCTGCCTCGGACAGGAAGTGCTGGGGCATGACGCGTCCGGAGGTGGACGACTCGCTGCCGAAGGTGAACGAGTGCCCGGCCAGCTCGGCCAGCCCGGCCGGATCGTCGAACGGCTCCAGGCCGGTGTCGGTGTTGGCGACGAACACGCTCTCGAACTCCGCGTCGATGGTGCGCTGCGCGATCGGTTCGGCCCCCTCGACCTGGTCGCGTGCCTGCACGCCCGTGACCCCGCCGAAGAACGCCAGCTGCAGGTCGCCGCGCTGGAACGCGGTGACAGCCGCGGTGTAGTCGGTGACGGGTACGTATTCGACCTCGACGTCGAGCTCCTCGCTGAGGTAGTCGGCCAGCGTGCCGTAGGTGCGTTGCAGCTGCTCGGGGTCCTGGTCGGGGATCGCGCCGATGCTGAGCGTGTCACCGCTGCCGCCGCCCTGGCCACTCGGGTCGCCCGGAGCGCTCCCGCAAGCCGCGGCACCGAGGGTCACGGCCGCGAGGGCCAGGATCCGGAGGGGCGCGTCGCGCATGGTGGCTCCTTTCACTCTGGTTACGTCAGCGACAGCTCGGCAAGCAGGTCGGCCCAGGCCGCGTGCTCGCGTCGCGGGTCGACGAGGTGTCGCAGGTTCCGGCACCGGCGTGCCAACTGGGTGTAGAAGCCGTCGCGGTCCGACTCGGCTGCGGCGAGCAGATCAGCGAGGGACTCGGTGTCGCCTGCGGGGAAGTAGCCTGGGTAGTCATGGCCGAGCAGGCCGATCGACCCCGGGATGGCAGAGGAGATCACCGGGACGCCCGCGGCGATCGCCTCGGAGATGACGTTCGCGCCACCCTCGTGTTGCGAGGCGAGCACGAGTAACCTGCTGCGTGCCAGCACGTCGAGCGCCTGTGCCCGGGTGCGCTCACCGAGCCAGCTGTACCGCGGGTTCGTCGCCGACTCCTCGCGCGCCGCGGCCGCGAGGTCGCTGTCGAGCACCGAGCCGACATGGGTCACGTGGACGCGCGAGTCCGGTGGCAGCAGCCGTACGGCCGCGGCCGCGCGAAGCGGGTCCTTCACGGCGCGGATGTGCGCGAGCTGGGCGACCTCGACGATGCCGTCCGCGGGCCGGCGTCGCTCGATGGGTGGCACCGACTGCAGGATCACGCGGCACCGCTCGCGCCGCGCGCTGTCGAGCTGGTCACGTCCGTGCTCCTGCAGCACGACGATCCGGGACGCCAGGTCGAGCACCTCCGGCTCGACACCGGTGCTGCGCAGGTCCGGGTAGAGGTCCGTGCCGGTCAGCGCGAGCACGATGGGTGCCCGCGGGTTCTCGGCGCGGAACGCGCGGATCGCGTCCGCGCTCTTACGCGCGTGCAGCGCGATCAGCGCCGCGTAGCGACCTCCCGGATACTCCTGCGCGGTCCGTACCTCGTGGCCGAGCTCGCGCAGGATGCCGGCCCAGCGCTGGGCGGTGACCCCGTTCCCGTGGACGGTGTTCGGGGCCGCGGGGCTGACCAGCAGGATCATGTCAGTGAACCGCACAGGTCCGGAACCCGGCGAGAACGTCCGCGCGGTCCGGTGTGAAGTAGTTGCGCAATGTGGACCGGGCGTACCGGCCCCTTGTGGGCCACCCTCCGCCGCGCAGCACCTTGCGCTGCCCGAAGAACTGCTCCGAGTTGTCCCCGTAGGCGTCGCGCTCGAAGTTCGGGTACGCGTCGAAGTCGCTGGCCGTCCACTCCCACACGTTGCCGATCATCTGCCTGCACCCGTCAGGGGAGTCGCCCTGGCCGCACGCGCTGACGGGGACCGGCCCCCCGGATCGCCAATCGGTCGCTGCCTCTGCCGGCCCGGGCAGCCGCGAGCCCCACGGGTAGGCACTCTTGTCCTGCCTGCCCGCTGTGGCGGCGAACTCCCACTCGGCTTCGGTCGGCAGCCGCCTGCCCGCCCAACGGCAGAAGGCGTCGGCCTCCCACCAGGTGATATGGCTGACCGGTAGGTCCGGTTCCAGATTCACCCACGCGTCGAAGTGGCGCCGTTGCCAGCCGCCGTCCGGACCGGGCCGCCAGTACACCGGATGCGTGGCTCCGCTTGCCGCGAGCCAGGCGCCACCATCGGACCACAGCCCTGGTGTACGGTAGCCGCCGTCCTCGACGAACTGCGCGAACTCCCGCTGGGTCACCGCGGTGGCCGTCATCGCGAACGGCGCCACGTCGACCGGATGCGCCCACTTCTCGTTGTCGTAGACGAACGGGTCACGGCGCTGCGCGCCGAGCAGGAAGCGGCCGCCCGCGAACTTGACGTCCCCGCCGAAGTCCTCGCCGGAGGCGTCGAACGACGCACCGGTGTCGGTGAGCCCGGCCATGTGCGGGGCAGGGTGGCCGAGGAGCTGCCTGGTGTAGGTGAACGCCTCGGTGTGCGTGTCGTGGTGGTGCACGGTGTAGCGGGCGAAGTGCCGGACGACATCGGTGGCGTCGCCCGCAGTCACCTCCTGGGCGACCCGCTCGGCCACGGTGCGCAGGTACGACAGTGTGTCCTCACGGGACGGCAGCGCCAGGTACCAGCGTGTGTCGTGCGGGATGGCGCCCGAGTCGTACAGGGCGTCGGCATACGGCAGGATCGGGTCCCTGCCGCAGGCCCGCCTGAGCACGAAGAGCTCCTGGAACCAGGCGATGTGCCCCAGCTCCCAGAGCAGCGGGTTGACGGTGGGCAGCAGTGGACCGATCAGCTGGTCGTCCGTGAGGTCAGCGACGAGCTCCTCGGCGCGGTGCGCCGCGTCGGATATCCAGCCGGCCAGTTCTTCCGCGGTCACCTCGCGGTGATTCACATCGCCTCCCTACTCGTCCGCCTGGGCCTTCTGGTGACCCCCGGGCGGTGCCGTTACGTTCCCCCGGTCCGGGGGACGATGAGCGTCGCCAGCGATGAAAACACAGTACGCGTCGGCTGTCAGCGTCCATCAGAGTTGATCTCTGCCGCACCCCGGCGATTCTGTGTCAGTGCGCTGACAGTCGTGGGCGTCGGCTGTGACTCAGGGAGTCGCGCGGGCGAGGCTGAGCGCGAACCGTCCCGCCGCGTCCGTCCACCAGCTGTGCAGCTCGAATCCGGCCGTGACCAGCTCGGATGCCACGTGCTCGCGGCGGAACTTCGTGGAGACCTCGGTACGCATCTCCTCGCCCTCTGTGAAGTTGATCTCGAGGTCGATCCCGGGGAGCGTGACGCGCATGTCCCGCTCGGCACGCAGCCGCATCTCGATCCATTCCTGGCGCTCGTCCCACACCGCGCGGTGTGTGAACGCCTCGGGGACGAAGTCGGCGTCCAGCTCGGCGTTGAGGACGTGCAGGACGTTGCGGTTGAACTCCCCGGTCACCCCCTGGGAGTCGGCGTAGGCACGAACCAGGGTGTCGGGGTCCTTGACCAGATCCGTGCCGAGCAGCAGCCATTCGCCACCGTCGAGCGCGTCGCGCAGCGAGGTCAGGAACTTGGCGCGCTCGTCGGGCAGCAGGTTCCCGATGGTGCCGCCGAGGAACGCGACCAGGCGGGGACGCGATCCGTCCGGAACCGCGAGGGAGCTGGTGAAGTCGTCGACGACACCGTGTACCCGAAGCGCCGGATAGGTCTCGGCGATGGCGTGCGCGGCCTCGCGAAGGGCCTGCTCGGAGACATCGAGCGGGAAGAACTCGCGCAGGATCCCAGAAGGGGTCCCCTCGGCGGTACCGTCCGGTGCCCCGTTCGCGCTGAACGCGTCCAGCAGCAGCCGCGTCTTGACGGACGATCCGGACCCGAGCTCGACCAGTGCCGACGGCCGGGTGATGGTGGCGAGCTCGGGTGCGCGTTCGGCGAGGATCTCGCGTTCGGCACGGGCCGGGTAGTACTCCGGGAGCCGCGTGATGTCCTCGAACAGCTCACTTCCCCTGGCGTCGTAGAACCACTTCGGGGGCAGCCACTTCGGCATCGAGGTGAGTCCGGTGAGGGCGTCGGCGCGCAGCGCCTCGGCCGCCTGTTCGGGCGTGTGCCGGATCTCGACGGTTGCTGGCGGCATGGTCACCTCGCAGTGAGCTGATGGACGGTCGCCCATGATGATCTCTGACGAGGGGGCACAGGGAAAGCCGTCACGCCTGCGTCCTTGTTCATAGTCGGGCTGTCCACCACGTCGACGTCCCCGAACGTCACGCCTCACCCGCTGGTTCCCGCCCGCGAGTCGGTCACGCGCCGGCCCTCGTCCGGAAACGTGCGGACAGCCCTGCGGTACTCAGGCGGGCAGCACACCCCGGCCCGGCGCGGGCGATGCCCGCGCCGGGCCGGGGCCGGCAGGCGTCACGCCGCCTGCCGGTCGCTCGCGCTCACCTCGAAGCGCAACTCGCCGTCGACCACGTCGACGGCGACCCGCTGGCCGCTGTCCAGCTGCTCGACGAGCAGCAGGTCCGCGAGCCGGTCGTCGACCTCCCGCTGGATCGTGCGACGCAGCGGCCGCGCACCGAACTCGGGCTGGTGTCCTCGCTCGGCGAGCCAGTCGATGGCCGCGCCGGTGAACTCCACATCGACACCCTGCGCCCGCAGCCGCTTCCGGCTGTCCTCGAGCAACAGGTCGGCGATCGAGTGCAGCTCCGTTGCGCTGAGCTTGCGGAAGATCACGACCTCGTCGATGCGGTTGAGGAACTCCGGCCGGAACGACTCCTTGAGCCTGCCCATCAGCCGCTCGCGTACGGGCCTCTCGCTGGCGTCCTGGCCGGGGGAGGTGAAGCCGAGCGAGCCGGAGCCGCTGGAGATGACGTCCGAGCCCAGGTTGCTCGTCATGATCAGCACCGTGTTCCGGAAGTCGACGGTGCGACCCTGCCCGTCGGTGAGCCGCCCGTCGTCGAGCACCTGGAGCAGGATGTTGAACACGTCCGGATGGGCCTTCTCGACCTCGTCGAGCAGGATCACCGAGTACGGGCGGCGCCGCACGGCCTCGGTCAGCTCGCCGGACTGCCCGTAGCCGACGTAGCCGGGCGGCGCGCCGATCAGCCTGCTCTCCGTGTGGCGTTCCTGGTACTCGCTCATGTCCAGCCGCACCATGTTGTCCGTGTCACCGAACAGCGCGGCCGCCAGTGCCTTGGCCAGCTCGGTCTTGCCGACACCGGTCGGTCCGAGGAACAGGAAGCTCCCGATCGGCCGCTGGGGGTCGCCCAGCCCGGCGCGGGAACGTCGCACGGAGCGCGCGATGGCGTGTACCGCGTCCTGCTGCCCCACGACCCGTTCGTGCAGCTCGTCCTCGAGCCGCTGCAGGCGCGTCTTCTCCTGCTCGGTGAGACGCTGCACGGGCACGCCGGTGGCGCGTGAGACGACACCGGCGATGTCCTCGGTGGTGATCTCGACAGCGTGCTCGTCCGCGTTCGAGGCGACCCTGGCGAGACCGTCCTGCAGCGCGTTGATCTCGTCACGCAGCGCGGAAGCCCGCTCGTAGTCCTCCTCGGCGATGGCCTGCTCCTTCTGCCGCTCCAGCCGCTCGGCCTTCTCGCGCAGCTCGCGGCGCTCGTCCGCCCCGGGGCCGATGCTCAGCCGCTTGCGTGCGCCTGCCTGGTCGAGTACATCGATGGCCTTGTCCGGCAGGTGCCGGTCGGTGATGTAGCGATCCGACAACGTCACGGCCGCGGTGATCGCGTCATCGGTGAACCGCACCCCGTGGTGCTGCTCGTACTGCCCGCGCAGCCCGTCGACAACGGCGACGGCTTCGTCCGCATCGGGCTCGTCGACGAGGACCGGCTGGAACCGGCGCTCCAGTGCCGAATCGGACTCGATGGTGGAGCGGTACTCGTCGAGCGTCGTGGCGCCGACCATGTGTAGCTCACCGCGGGCCAGCCGCGGCTTGAGCATGTTCCCCGCGTCCACGGCGCCCTCGGCGCCGCCGGCACCCACCACGGTGTGCAGCTCGTCGACGAACACGATGATCTCGGAGCTGTGCGCGGCGATCTCGTCGATCACCTTGGTCATGCGCTCCTCGAAGTCACCCCGGTAACGCGTGCCGGCGAGCATCCCGGAGATATCCAGTTGCACGATCCGCTTGCCGGAGAGCATGGCCGGGATGTCGCCCTCGGCGACGCGCCTGGCGAGGCCTTCCACGATCGCGGTCTTGCCCACGCCGGGTTCGCCGATGAGCACGGCGTTGTTCTTGGTCCGGCGCGTCAGTATCTCGATGGTCTGCTCGATCTCGCTGTCCCTGCCGATGACCGGGTCGATCTCACCGTCCCTGGCACGTGCGGTCAGGTCGACGCCGTACTGGTCCAGCGTGGGCGTCGCGCTGCTGTCCCGCTCGCCATCGGCGCGTGTACCCGTCGCGGCCGACTGCAGCGACTCCGGCGTGACATCGGCGTTGAGCAGGATGTTGCCCGGTGTGGACCCGTGGTTGGCTGTCAGCGCCAGGAGCAGGTGGTCGGCGTCGATGTAGGCCGAGCCGACGGCCCGGGAGATCTGGTGGGCACCCAGCAGGACGGACCGGGCGGCCGAGGTCAGCGGAGGCCGGTCCGGTTCGTCACTGCCCGCGTTGGCCGAGCCGGCAGGCGGTAGGCGCTTGGCGGCCCGCTCGGCGAGCTCGTCCGGGTCGGCGCCCGCGCCGCTCAGCAAGTTCCTCGTCGGCTCGGTCCGCGTGGCTGCGAGCAGGATGTGCAGCGCGTCGACCTCGCCGTGGCCCCGCTCGACAGCCTCGCGCGCCGCCGTGCCGACCACCTCGTGGGCCTGCTGTGTCATCAGCTTGCCGATGTCGATGCGGCGCACGGAACGGTCACCCCCGAAGAACCGGGCGAAGAAGTCGTCGAACGGTTCGCCGTCGGGGCCGAATTCGTTGGCCATTCCTACCCCCTTCGGGAGGTTATCGAGTGATGTGCACCCGACAGAACGTCGGTGGACGCCCGATTGTTTCCGGTGCGGCTCGCGGCGTTATGTGCGTCACTTCAGTCCAGCTCATGGAGCTGAGTGGGAACAAAATGGAATGGCCGAGCGTTGTATCGGACTAGTTTTCGCCGAGAGAGAACGTCGACTCCGTGTCGGCCCGGGAATACGACCGGAATGCTATGTGCGTGTCGGTCTTGAGAACGCCAGGAACCTTGTTGATCCGCTCGGGAATGACCGTCGCGAGATCCTGGTGGTCGGGCACCCGGACGATGGCGACGATGTCGATCTCGCCCGCGCACGAGTACGCCTCCGACACACCGTCGATCTCGGCGATCGCTTGTGCTGTCGCGGGCAGCTTGTCGGGCGCGGCGTGCACGAGCACGATCGCGGTGATCACAGTAGCCTCCTTGACTGGCCCTGGACGTCGGGTGCCTGTCGATCGTAGCCCGGCCGCGCCGGAGCGATGAGTTTTCCTCCTTGCCCGTGTCTGTATCTGTGACGGGCCGCGACAGCCGGCCGCGACGATCCAGCACACCGATGATGGAGGGTTACCATGCCTACGAAAGCCTTCGTGAACCTGCCGGTCAAGGACCTGACGAAGTCGGTCGCGTTCTTCACCGAGCTGGGTTTCGAGTTCGATCCGAAGTTCACCGACGACAACGCCACCTGCATGATCGTCAACGACGGTGTCGCGGTGATGCTGCTGGTCGAGGAGTTCTTCGGCAACTTCACCAGCAAGAAGCCCTGCGACACCGGCACGCACGCCGAGGCGATCATCGCGCTGTCCGCGGGCAGCAGGGACGAGGTGGACAGCCTGGTCGACCGCGCGCTGAGCGCGGGCGGGAGTCCGTCGAACGAGCCGATGGACATGGAAGGCATGTACGGGCGCAGCTTCCAGGACGTCGACGGGCACAACTGGGAAGTCATGTACATGGACCCGAGCGTGATGGGGCAGTAGGCCGCGCGGGAACGGTCGCGCCCGGCCCTATCGCCGGGCGAGGCGCGACCGGCGGTGGGCGGCCATCCGGACAGGGGCGTTGACCGAGCCGTAGCCCGCGTAACCGCCGACGCGCTGGACGACCTCGAAGAACACCCGCGAGCCGAGCATCTCGGTGTAGAGATGGAAGAACGCACCGTGCTCGTCCTGGTCGTAGAGCACGTCGCAGGCGCGCATCCGCGCGATCAGGTCGGGGTCGAGCGCCAGCCGGGCGTCGAGGTCGTCGTAGTAGTTGTCCGGGACCGGAAGGATCTCGCCACCGCGCTCGCGCATCGCCAGGGCGGTGCCGAAGATGTCGTCGGTGGCGAACGCGATGTGCTGCGGGTCGGGAACGCCCGGTGCCCACTCGCCCCGGCGCAGCAGCGTGCTGTTCAGCGCGATCCGGACGCTGCGCTCGTCGTCGGTCATGGCTCTGCTGCGCATCAGCCCGAACGGCGCCGCGTACTCGGTGTCGTGGTGCGGCTCGAGACCGAGCACCGACCGGTAGAACAGGCTTGCCTCGTCGAACCAGTCGAACGGCTGGGTCAGCGCGACATGGTCGGTGCGGGTCAGGCCCGTTCCGCCTGCGGGCTCGGTGCCGGTGAGGATGAAGTCGGACAGCCAGCCGGTGTGGTCCTCCGCGCCGGAGCGGCAGAAGAACACGGCCGTGCCGTCCGGCGCGGCCACCGACGACAGGTCGGCCTCCGCGGTCCCTCGCGTGCGCGGCAGCACCGGGGCGAGCAACGCCTCCGCCCTGCGGGCGGAGCTCGCCGGGTCGACGCTGTCCACGGCCAACGCGCGTACCTCGGCGATTCCGCCCGGCTCGTCGCCCGCGCCGACGGTATTGAGCAGCACCCGCGCGGTGCCCTGCTGCCAGAGCTGCACCGGCTTGGACCGGTGCTGGCCCCTGTGCGCGAAGCCCATCGTGGCCAGCGTCCGCTCCACCCGTGCCGCAGAGTGTGCGTCCACGCCCAGCTCGGTGAAGGCGTGGCCGGTCAGCTCCGGCGCGACGGGCAGCGCCCCGGCAGCCTGCCCGGCAGCCTGCCCGGCAGCGGGCCCGGTCGCGGTCGCTTCCGCCGGTCGTGCCGCGGCCCGCTCGGTCGTTGCAGCGCGATGACGGTGTTCGACCGCCTCGTCGAGGGTGCGCAGCGAGCGCATCGCGTCCACGGCCGTGCGGTTGGGGTCGGACTGGCGGAAGACGTCGTTGAACACCTCGAGCGACAGCGGACCGGAGTAGCCGGTGTCCAGCACGTCCCGCAGGAAGGTGGCCAGGTCGAAAGCCCCCTGGCCGGGGAACAGCCGGTGGTGCCTGCTCCACTGCAGCACGTCCATGGACAGCTGCGGCGCGTCGGCCAGCTGCAGGAAGAACAGCTTCTCGCCGGGGATCCCGGCGATGCCTGCCGGGGAGGGCTCGCGGGACAGCACGTGGAAGCTGTCCAGGCACAACCCGAGCGCGGGATGGTCGCCGCGCCGGACGACATCCCAGGAACGTGCCCATGTGTCGACGAAGCGCCCCCACGCCAGCGCCTCGTAGGCGATCCGGATCCCGCGCCGCGCGGCGCGCTCGGCCAGGGTGCGTAGCTGTGTGGCGGCCAGCTCGTCGTCATCGACAGCGTGCGGCGATACGGTCGAGCACACCAGCATGGTCGAGGTACCGAGCCGCTCCATGACGTCGAACTTGCGCTCGGCCCGCCGGAGACCGCCGTGCAACCGGTCCTCGTCGACGGCCTCGAAGTCCCGGAACGGCTGGTACAGCTCGATCGACAGGCCGAGGTCCGCGCACAGCCTGCCTACTTCCTCCGGTGAGGCGGGGGAGGCGATGAGGTCGTTCTCGAAGATCTCCACCCCGTCGAATCCCGCCGCGGCCGCGGCGGCCAGCTTGTCCTCCAGCGTGCCGGACAAACATACGGTGGCGATGCTCGTGCGTATGGCACCACGGTGCGGGTGGGCGCGTGTCATGGCCATGCCGGTTCCTCCTGCGCTCCTTGCTGCGAGTGGTCCGCCTGCTCCGCGGTCCCGGGGATCGGCACAGGGGCGCCGGTGCGGGCTGCCTCCGCGATCGCCTGGGTCGCTCGCAGGGTGCGCACGCCGTCCCTGCCGGTGACAAGGGGCGGTGTACCGGCGCGGAGTACGGCGTGGAAATGGTCGAGCTGGGCTCGCAGCGGGTCGCGGCGTGGTACCTCGACCGCCGTCGTGTGGAACGGCTCGGTCCAGCCGGGTCGCCGCTGGTAGGTCGTCAGCCGCATGGTGGGGATGGCGAGCGATCCACGGGTTCCGGTGAGGATGTAGCAGTCCTCGTCGCCTGCGTGCGCGTAGCCGGGGTTCTCCCCGGAGGTCTGCTCCCAGCTTCGTACCGACGCGGCGGTGTCGGACAGCAGGAACGTCCCGAGCGCGCCGCTGGCGAAGCGGAGACTGATCGCGACGGTGTCCTCGACCGCGAAGCCTCGGGTGCTCGTCGAGGCGGTGGCCTGTACCTCGGCGATCTCCCCGTACAGCGCGCGCAGAGCGTCGACCTCGTGAATCATGTTGATCAGGATGGGGCCACCACCGGGTTCGCGACGCCACGGCGCGGCTTCGAAGTAGCCGTCCGGTTTGTAGAACATCGCGCTGCCCATGAGGGTTACGGGGTCACCGAGCGTTCCGTGCGCCACGATCTCCCGCGCGGTGGCCAGGACGGGGCTGTGCCGCCGGTGGTGGCCCACCAGTAGCGGGACGCCCGCTGCGGACGCGACCGTGACCAGCCTCTCGGCGTCGGCGACGTTGTCGGCGATGGGTTTTTCCACCAGCACCGGCACGCCGGCTGTGACACACTCCATGGCGCAGTCGACGTGCGTGGTGTTCGGTGTGGCGACGACGGCACCGTCCGGACGGGATACGGAGAACGCCTCGACCAGTGATGCGTACCGCGGTACACCTGCCTGCTCGGCGAGGTAGCCTGCGGCCGGGTCGGGATCGATGATCGCCGCGAGCCTGCACGCCGGGTGCTCCCGCACGAGCTCGATGTGCGTGCGGCCGATCAGCCCGGCGCCGACAACGGCTATGGCAACGCTATCCATTGTGGTCATTTCCGATACCGCCTCGCTGGCATGTGGACGAACGTCTCGGGTAGTACTGCACGGCGTCCGTGCTGAGGCGAACCGGATGGCCGTGGGGAGCCCGGAAGCCGTTCGAGCTCCCCACGGCCGGGCCGGCGGAGGATCAGGACGTGGCCTCGCGTGTCTTCTTGTAGAACTCGAGCTGCTCGCCGTCGAGGTTGTCCAGGAAGTACTCCTCGGTCTTCTCCCGGAACGCTTCACGGTCGACATCGTCGACGATCTCGACGTCACCGCCCTGCTCCCATTCCTGGACGATCTCGTCCTCGTCCTCCTCGATGCACTGCCGGTTCTCCTGCCGTGTCTCGTGCACGGCCGTGGCGAGGGCGTCCTGCTGCTCGCCCGAGAGCTCCTGCCAGCGGTCCTCCGAGATCACGATCATCTGCGAGCCGGTCTGGTGGCCACTCATGCTGACGTGGCTCTGCACCTCGTCGAAGCTCTTCTCGGCGATCGTCGGGATCGGGTTCTCCTGCCCGTCGATGACGCCTTGCTGCAGGCTGACGTAGACCTCCTCGAAGGCCACCGGCGTGGCATCGGCGCCCATCGCCTCGGCGTTGGACAGGTAGATGGGCGAGTCGGGGAACCGCAGCCGCAGCCCCTCGAGGTCGTCGGGCGTGCGGATCGGCGCGTTGGCGCTGAAGTGCCGCATCCCGAAGTACCATGTGTCCAGCACCCGGGCGCCGGTCTCCCGCTGGAAGCTCTCGAAGACCTCGTCGGCCGCCCCGCCGTCGACGACGTCGAACAGGTGATCCGGCCCGTCTATGGCGTAGGCCATGTCGAACACGCCGATCGGAGCGTATGTGGAGGCGAGCGCGGACGATCCCTGCACGTCCATGTCGACATCGCCGGACATCACCGAGCTGAACCGCTCGTCGTCGGCGCCGAGTTGGCTGTCCGGGAAGGTCTCGATCTCCACGCCGACGTCCTTCTCGGCGACCTTCTCGGCGACCCGCTCGATCCCGCAGCGCGTGTGGGGATGGTTGCTGGTATAGCTGTTGGCGAACGACAGGGTCACGGACCCGTCCGTGCCGCCGGTGCCGTCACCACCCGCCGAGTTGCAGGCGGCGGCCAGCAGGGCTGTGGCGGGCAGGACGGCCAGGAGCCGGAGCTGCTTGCCTTTGGTGCTGTGTAGCATCGTTGTCTCCTTACGGTGACGGGCGGTACCGGGTCGGCCGCCCTCTCGTTGGACCGTCACAAGCCGAGTGCGTGAGGTAGGCCCAATACGACGGATGGGACGAACGTGACGAGCAGCAGCACGGCCACCAGGGGGATCAGGAACGGCGCCGTGCCGCGGAAGACCTCGTGTACCGGGGTGTCGGTCACCGGGCTCATCACGTAGAGAACCATTCCGATCGGCGGGGTCAGCAGTCCGATCATCAGGTTCAGGATCACGATGACGCCGAAATGCAGTGGATCGACGCCGAACTGGACGGCGATCGGCAACAGGATCGGTACCGTGATCACCAGAGCCGAGGTACCTTCCAGGACCGATCCGATCAGGATCAGCAGGACGTTCACGATGAGCAGGAAGACGATCTGGTTGTCGGTGATGCCCAGCATCGCCTCGGCGATCGCCTGCGGGACTTGCTCGCGGGCAAGGATCCAGCCGAGCAGCCCGGACGCGGCGATGATCAGCGTGATGGACGCCGTGGTGGTGGCGGTGTCGCGCACGATCGAGCCGAGGTCGCGCAGGCTCAGCTTGCGGTAGGCCAGCCCGAGCACCAGGACGTAGGCGGCGGCGACGGCGGCCGCCTCGGTGGGGGTGAACAGCCCGCCGAGGATCCCGCCGAGAATGATGACGGGCGCGCCGAGCGGGCCGAGTACGTGCAGGGCAGCCCTGCGGAACCGCCGCCAGGCGAAGGGCTCCCCGTGCAGCCCGGTCTGGTGGCGCGACCAGATGAACACGGCCATCGCCAGGCCGGTAGCCATCAGCGCCGCGGGCACGATCGATGCGGCGAACAGCGCGCCGGTGGACACCGCGGCGACGGAGGCATAGATGATCGCCGGGATGCTGGGAGGCATGACCGGGCCGATCACGCTGGACGCGGCTGTCAGGCCAACCGCGAACTTCCGCGGGTAGTTGTTGCGCACCATCGCGGGAACCTCGACCTTGCCGAGGCCCGCCGCGTCGGCCAGTGCCGACCCGCTCATCCAGGAGAAGCCGAGGCTGACGCCGATGTTGACGTAGCCGAGACTGGCCCGGACCCTGCCGACGGTGGCCAGGGCGAACTCGAACAGCCGCTCGGCGATGCCCGTGTGGTTGGCGATGACACCGACGAGGATGAACAGCGGTACCGCCAGCAACGGGAAGCTGTCCACCGCCTCGGTCACCATGCGCAGGCTCAACCCGGTCGACTGGCCCCCGGCGATCATGTAGGCGAGGCAGGGACCGAGGATGGCGAAAGCGGCCGGAACTCGCAGCACCAGCAGCGAGGCGATGCCCAGCGCGAGCAGTATCATGCTCATCTCGCTTGCCCTCCTTCCCAGCCGCCTGCCTGTTCGCCGTTACCGGCGCCGGGGGCGACGATCGCGACCAGCGCGCGGACTGCCGTGAGCACGAGCCCGATCAGCGGGATCAGGTAGAGCCACTTGACCGGCATGCCCAGGCCCGGTGACGTCTGCAGCGGGGGTAGCCGCAGCAGTTCGAATGCCTCGTAGGCGAACCCGGCGCACACCGCGGCGATGACCAGGTTCGCGACGATCGTCACGAACCGCAGCGCGCCTGCGGGCACGGAATGGTCGATCAACTTCAAGGTGATGTGGCTGTCGTGGCCCATCAGGTAGCCGGCCACCGCGAAGGTCAGCCACACCAGGCTGAACCGGGCCAGCTCGCCTGCCCAGATCCAGCTGTCCATGGGAAGGTAGCGCTGAAGCGCCTGGACCAGCATGAGCGCGAAGACGAGCACGACCAGTGCGCTGCCGAGGATCTGCTCGCCGAGCGCGACCCAGCGCAAGACCGCGAAGTGCCGGCCGGGGCGCCCTGCGGGACCGTCCGGTTCGTGCTTCATGCGGCCTCCTCTTGCCAGGACGACAGGTCGATCCAGGACTTGCCGGGTGCCTCGCGGGCCTGGGCGAACGCCGTGCCTGCGTGCTCGGGGTGTGCACCGGCCTGGAGAACCTGCTCCGGGGCCACCGACCCGTCGGCGACGGCCGCGACCGTGGCGGAGAAATCGGTGGGGTGGTCGTAGATGAGCGAGCCCACGATGGTCACCTGCCGCTGCACCAGCTCGCGGGTGGACACCGACACGGGGGTCCGGCTCATGCCGATCATCACCACCGTCCCGCCGCCCGCGACCGCTCGCAGCGAGGTCTCCCAGGCGGCAGGCACCCCCGCGGTGTCGAACACCATCGGGAACGGCTCCACGTCCGCGGCCTCGGCGCGCTTGGCTCCGAGACGTTCGGCCAGCTCCAGCCTGCCCTCGTGCGGTTCGGTGACCGACACCTGTGCTCCCGCTGCGAGCAGGGTCTGGCAGGTGAACAGCCCTTGCGAACCCGCCCCGACGACCAGGCACCGGTCACCGGGGGTTACTCCGGAGCGGCGCACGGCCGTGCGGGCGACGGCCAGCGGCTCGGTGCAGCCCAGCGCCCCATCGGCAACGGCGGCCGGGACGGGCCAGGCGAAGCGCGCCGGTACGGCGACCCGTTCGGCGAGCAGGCCCGGGTGGTTCATCCCGACGACGCGCCGGTTGCCGCACGCCGAGGTCCGGCCGTTGCGGCAGGCTGGACAGTCGAAGCAGCAGTAGTTCGGCTCGATGACCACGCGCTGCCCGACGTGCCGGTCGACGACCGCGGATCCGGTCGCGACGATCTCTCCGCCGCCCTCGTGTCCCATCACCCAGGGCAGCGACGGTACGGCCCGGTCGCCGTCGTAGACGCTGAGGTCCGAACCGCACAACCCGACGGCCCGGATCGCGACGACCACCTCGTCCGGGCCCGGTTCGGGATCCGGCCAGTCGTCCACGAGAGCCACTGCCTGGGGCTCGGTCAACACGATGGCGCGCATTCGCCTGCTACCTCGCAACGCTTCGTCCGTGGTCAGCGGGGTGATCGCTGACACAACTGCGTGGTTCATTCAGACGGTAAGCTGTTGTCGCAACTACGGCAAGCGGTTGCCAAAAGTTGCCACGGCGAGTAGAAAGAACCGGGGAACTATCCTGCGGATCATGTGCGGGTCGGAGGCCGGTTATGGCACGGGATGAGCGGAAGCGACCGACGATCTACGACGTCGCGCGGGAAGCGGAGCTGGCCCCGTCGACGGTCTCGCGGGCGCTGTCCAACCCGGGCCGGGTGAGCTCACGGACACGCGAACACGTGCTCGCGGTAGCGGACCGGCTCGGGTACCAGGTCAACTCGCTGGCGAGTGCGTTGCCGTCCGGTCGGACGCACACGGTCGCGCTGTTCGTATCGGACATCACCAACCCGCACTTCTTCGGGATCATCCGGGGCGCGGAGCACCAGGCGCGGGCGGCCGGGTGCACGCTCATCCTCGGAGACACCGAGGAGTCACCGGAGGTGGAAGCCAGGAACATCGAACGGCTCGGCGGCTCGGTGGACGGCTTCGTGGTCGCGGCGAGCCGGATGACCGACGAGGACATCGAAGAGCTCGCCGGCAAGCACAGCGTCGCCCTCATCAGCAGGCAGCTGGCAGGCCTGCCGAGCGTCATCGTGGACCATGTGGACGGTACCCGGGAGATCGTCGAACATCTCTCCGCGCTCGGGCACGAGTCGCTCGTCTATCTCGCGGGCCCGCGCAGGGCATGGCTGACCGACCAGCGCTGGCGCGGCCTCGCGCAGGCCGCGCGGCAGGTGGGGATGTCGGCGAGACGGCTCGGCCCGTTCCAGCCGACCATGCGGGCAGGTGCGAACGCGGCCGACGTCGCGCTGGGCTCCGGGGCGACGGCGGCGGTCGCGCACAACGACCTGATGGCGATCGGGATGTTGCGCCGGGTCGCGGAACGCGGCATGCGCGTGCCGGACGACCTCAGCGTCGTCGGGTTCGACGACATATTCGGATCCGACTTCTCCTCGCCAGCGCTGACCACGCTCGGCGGGCCGTTCGAAGAGGTCGGGCGGCTGGCTGTGGACTCGTTGCTGGGGATGCGGGAGAAGTCGCGCGAAGCCCGGCGCGCGGAGCAGATCGTCCTGCCGTCACACCTGGTGATCCGTGGCTCGACAGGGAAGGCTCCTGCGCGGTAGCCGACGGCGCGGGAGCGCGCACCGCCACAGGGCGTATCGCGGTGGTCCGCGCTCCCAGGCCCTGCGATCCGCGCTCGCGGCGATCACGACGAACGCTTCAGCCGCCCGCGGCCGCGCCTCCCGCTGCGCCGGCGGCGACCGCCGTCGTGATCGCGGCGAGCGCGGCACGGACGGCTTCGGAAGCCCAGTCCCCCTCGGCGATCTCGCCGGCCCGTCGCTTGGCGGCCTTGCGGTGCTGCTTGTCCACCACCCGGGATATCATGCCGCCCGCGGACAGCAGCGCGATCAGGGCCGCGGTGCGCTCGTCGGGGTCGGCTCCGGTGACGAGCACCTCGTGGAGGCGTTGCCGGATGGCGTGCTCGTGGTGGGGTTCCTCGGCGGGCCAGCGCCGCACCGGGATGATCCCGGCGACGGCGCGCTTCTCCTCGCGTAGCACGCCCCGTTCGGTGAGGGCGGCCCGCACCGTGCGCGCCAGCTTCCTGTGCAGCCCGGCGACCGCGTCGCGTGGCACACGGCCGTCGTACTTCACGGCCTTACGATGTGCCGTGTCCAGCACGGCGTCACCGGTCGGCGCCGCATCGGCGTGCACCCGCAACCGCGTCGATCGCTTCTTCGTGCCCTTCTCGGTGATGTCGACACAGCCGTGCCGCGCCAGATCGACCAGCACGGCTCCCGCGAGCAGGTACTCCAGGTTCATGAACCCTCGTTGCCGTCCACTCTCACCGTCGTAGGCGAGAAGTAGCAGTTCTTCGGCGAGTAACACGGACGTCAGGTTACCGCCGGCGCGCCTGTGCCGCAGGCCGCCCGTGTGGCACTCGCGGCACGGCGGGCGGCCGTGCACCCGGTCCGGGTGGGACGATCGGTGCTCCGAACGATCAGGACACCGGTACGCGAGGAGGTGAGTCATGGGCGGGACGGCACTGGTCACCGGCGGAACGGGCGGTCTGGGCGCCGCGGTGACGGGGGAGTTGCTGCGCCAGGGCTGGAGGGTCGTGGTGCCGTGGAACTCACCCGGGTCCGCGGAGCGCCTGGACGAACACACGAACCTCGAGCTGATCGAGGCCGACCTGTTCGAGGAAGGCGACGCTGCGACGGTGGCCGAGCGCGCCGCGGCTGATGCGGACGCCCCGTTGCGCGCGGTGGTCAACCTGGTAGGCGGCTTCGCCATGGGAGGCAGGGTGCACGAGGCTCCGGTCGCCGACTTCGAACAACAGCTGCGCCTGAACCTGCGCCCGACGTACCTTGCCTCGCAGGCCGCGCTCCCGTACCTGATCGACAGTGGGGGCGGCGCGGTCGTGTGTGTGTCGAGCAAGGCCGCCCTCAAGCCCTTTCCGGGGGGCGTGGGTTACGTGACGTCGAAGGCGGCCCTGCTGGCCTTCGTCGACACGCTCGCCGTGGAGTACAAGGGAAAGGGCATCCGGAGCAACGCCGTGCTGCCGGGCATGATCGACACTCCGGCGAACCGCGCGGGGCAGCCGGACGCCGACCGCAGTAACTGGACCGCGCCGGAGGATATCGCCTCGGTGATCGCGTTCCTGTGCGCGGGAGACTCCACGGTCGTCAACGGAGCGCACGTTCCGGTCTAGCGTGCCTGTGCGGCATGCCGGGTACCGGGCGCCGCGGCGGCCACACCGCCCGGCTGTGCCTACCCTTCCGGTGTCCCGCCTGCCCGGACGTCCACGATGGGCAACCGGAGCGCGGCCGGGGCGTGCGTCGGTACGGCAGGCCGGGCAGGCGGCACCGGGTGGAGGCGCCGGTAGGCCGATCCGAGGCGCGGCCGCGGGTCCGGCCCGGACCGGTTCGGCCAGAACGCCATCGCGCGCTCGGCCTGGGCTGTGATGGTCAGCGACGGGTTGACCCCGAGGTTCGCCGAGATGGTCGAGCCGTCCACCACGTGCAGCCCCGGATGCCCGTACACCCGGTGCCACGGGTCGATCACACCGGTTTCCGGGGAGTCACCGATGGCGCATCCGCCGATGAAGTGGGCGGTCATCGGGACGTTGGCGATGTCGCCGAGCTGTCCGCCAGGGGTGCCCCCGATCTTCTCGGCGATCCGCCGGGTGGCCTCGTTGCCGACGGGGATCCAGGTCGGGTTGGGCTGTCCGTGCCCCTGCTTCGAGGTGAGCCGGTAGCGACCGAACCGGGTCCGCCTTCCGGAGACGGTGATCGAGTTGTCCAGCGACTGCATCACCAGCACGATGATCGTCTTCTCCGACCAGCGCCGGACGGACAGCCAGCGGAGCTGCCGGGGGTTGCCGAGCATCTCCTTGAGCCAGGTGACCCAGCGGGGGTGGCGCTTACCGCCGTCGGTGAGCGCCGTCTGCAGCAGGCCCATGGCGTTGCTGCCCTTGCCGTAACGCACCGGTTCGACATGGGTGTGCTCGTCGGGATGGAAGGACGACGTGATCGCGATACCGGTGCTGTAGTCGACATCGGAGCCCCGGGCACGGGCCCCCATGATGGCCTCGGAGTTGGTCCGGGTCAGTGTGCCCAGCTTCGCCGAGATGCCTGGCAGGGATCCGCTGTCGCGCATGCGGTGCAGCAGCTTCTGGGTGTTGTAGGTTCCGGCCGCGAAGACGACCTGTTCGGCCGTGAAGTTGCGGCGGTCCCGCGATCGCTTACCGGAACGCCCGGTGACCACCGTCTCCACCACGTATCCTTCGTCGCGGCGCGGGCGCACCTCGGTGACGGTGGTCAGCGGGTGAACCTGCGCCCCGTTCTGCTCTGCCAGGTACAGGTAGTTCTTGTCCAGCGTGTTCTTCGCGTTGTGCCGGCATCCGGTCATGCATGAACCGCAGGAGACACAGCTCGACCGCGGCGGTCCGGCACCGCCGAAGAACGGGTCGGCGACCTCGGTCCCCGGTCGCGTTCCCGGCCCGCCGAAGTACACGCCTACCGGGGTGTGGTGGAACGTCTCACCTGCCCCCATGTCCTCGGCGACCTCGCCGAGGACCCGGTCCGCGTCGGTGTGCAGCGGGTTCTCCACGACGCCCAGCATGCGCTCGGCCTGGTCGAAGAAGGGGGCGAGCTCGTCGCGCCAGTCGGTGATGTGCCGCCATTGCGGATCGTCGTAGAACGGCGGCAGCGGCTTGTACAGCGTGTTCGCGTATACCAGCGAACCTCCGCCGACGCCGGCGGCTGCCATGATCACCGCATCCTGTAGCAGATGGATCCGTTGCAGCCCGTAGCAGCCGAGCCGCGGTGCCCACAGAAAGCGCCGCAGGTTCCACGAGGTCTTCGGGTAGGTGGTCTCGTCGAAGCGCCTGCCGGCTTCCAGCACGCCGACCCGGTAGCCCTTCTCGGTCAGTCGAAGCGCGCTGACCGAGCCGCCGAAGCCGGAACCGATGATCAGGACGTCGTAGTCGTAGCCGTTGTCGCTCATGCTCCCGCCGATCGCGTCGTCGATGTGGGTCACGGTAGGCGCCGGGTAGCGGCTGGTCACAGGTGCGAACGCGCCAGAGAGTTACTATGTCCGGCCAGGAGACGGTTCCCGCGAGCGGAGAGTGGCCGATGGTGCGGTGGGATGTGCGGCGACCGGCCGCGAGCGCGCTGCTGCTCACCAAGCTCGGCGCGGAGTACGGCGTTGCCACGCGGACCTGCCTGCGCGGCAGCGGCGTCACCGCCGAGCAGCTGGAGGATCCGTCGACCGAGCTCACCGCGGCGCAGGAGCTGGCCATTACCCGTAACCTGCTGGACGCGCTCGGGCACCCGGAGGGGCTGGGGTTGCGTGCGGGCGCGCGCTATCACCTCACCACCCACGGCATCTGGGGGTTCGCGCTGATCAGCAGCCCGACGTTGCGCAGCGCCATCGATGTGGGCCTGCGTTTCCTCGACCTGACCTACTCGTACTGCCGGATCGAGGTGCGCGAAGGGGAGCGGGGACTGCTGCTGGTGCTCGCGGCGCCGGATGTCCCCGGCGACCTGCGACGGTTCGCGGTGGAGCGGGACGTGGCCGCCATCCGGACGCTGCAGTCCGACCTGCTGGCCGAGCCGGTAGCGCTGCACGGCGTACGGTTCGCGTTCCCGCCACCGGCGGGCGCGGTGGACCGCTACACGGAGCTGTGCGGCGTACGCCCCGAGTTCGGCGTCGCGGAGAACGTCGTCGAGATCGACCCCGATCTGCTGGACGCACCGCTACCGCAGGCCGACGAGCACACCGCCGCGCTGATGCGGCAGCAGTGCCGTGAGCTGCTCGAGCGGAGGCAGCAACGGGCGGGTCTGGCCGGACGCGTCCGCGAGCACGTGCTCACCCGGATGAGCAGCCCGCCGGGTCGTGCCGAGGTGGCCGCTGCGCTGCACATCAGCGAGCGGACGCTACACCGGCGACTCGCCGAGGAAGGCACGTCCTATCGGGATGTGCTGAACGACGCTCGCGCGGAGCTGGCCGAGGACCTGCTGCTGACGGCGGGACTTCCGGTGGCCGAGGTCGCCAGGAGGTTGGGCTATGTCGAGGTGACCAGCTTCTCGCAGGCCTTCCGGCGATGGAAGGGAGTCGGACCCCGTAGCTTCCGGGGCGGTCCCGCGCCCCGGAAGGGGCTGTGAGCGGCGCGAATACAATTTTCGATTCGGGATAGTGCGTAATGGGCAACGGTTGCGTATTTATCACCGTACGATTGTGCTTCGCGAGTCGAGAGATCATTTCGCGGTGAGAACGGTCACCGCCGCGGCCTGACGATTTCACTCCGTTCGGCACGGCGGCCGAGTAATCTGCCGGCAGGGGCGGGCAGGGTGACCAGGATCACCGTGACATATTACTCGACGCGACGTCGTGCCCGGAAAAACCCCAGTTGAGTGGGGTCGGAGAGGGAGGTCGCGGCGGCGGAGCCGGGGTGCGCGGTGAGTGATGTGCGCGGCCAACCGGGCCGGAATTGGCTCGTTCAGAGTAGTTTCCCCTGACCGCGAGAGTTACTATTTTCTCCACGTGGGTCCCGTCCACTCATCTCGACAGCGCGGTCGTGGGTGAGCTTGCGATAGGCTCCCTGGAGCGTTTGGTGAACTGCCGTGATCGACGTCGACAGGACACAATTGTCGACAGGAGGGAAACCCAAGTACGACATGAACACCATCGCACTCGAACTCGTGCCGCCTGACCTCGACGGCGGTGTGGACAAGGCTGTCGAGGAAGGTCGCAAGGTGGCGGAGAACGCCCGCGCCACCGGGATGACCGAGCGCATCAAGCACCTGATGATCCCGGGCATCATCGCCGAGGACGACGACCGCCCGGTCGAGATCAGGCCGAAGATGGACACGCTCGACTTCTGGAACACGGTGCGGCCGGAGATCGGCGATGTGCAGGGCCTGTGTACTCAGGTGACCGCCTTCCACGACAAGCCCCAGCTCACCGACCGGTTGCAGAACCTGGTTGACGCCGGTATGGACGGCATCACCTTCGTCGGTGTGCCCCGCACGCTCGCCGATGGCCAGGGTCCGGGGGTGGCCCCGACGGACGCGTTGAGCGAGTTCCAGGACATCGTCGACAACCGCGGCGTGATCCTGATCCCGACCCGGGAAGGCGAGCAGGGTCGTTTCAACTTCAAGTGCGAGCGCGGCGCCACCTACGCGATGACGCAGCTGCTGTACTCGGACGCCATCGTCGACTTCCTCAGCGACTTCGCCAAGGAGACACCGCATCGGCCCGAGATCCTGCTGTCCTTCGGCTTCGTGCCGTCCGTGGAGAGCCGCATGAAGCTGATCGACTGGCTTATCCAGGACCCGGGCAACAGCGCCGTCGAGCAGGAACAGAAGCTCGTCGCGCAGATCGCCGAGCGCTCCTTCGACGAGCGCAAGCAGTTCCTTGTGGACCTGTACAAGCGCATCATCGACGGGGTCTACGACCTCGGCTTCCCGCTCAGCGTGCATCTCGAGGCGCCGTACGGCTACTCCAAGCCGGCCTTCGAGACCTTCGCGGAGATGCTCGACTACTGGGAGCCGAGCCCGAACGGCTCCTGAGCCGCGAGCCGTTACTGCATCCAGGGTCTCTGGTCCGACCGCCGTGCGCGGCCCCGTCTGCCGGACGGCGGCCGGACCAACCGCTGGTGTGTTTCCAGCTCTGGTCCGGCCGCTGGAGGGGTGTTCCGGCAGTCGCGACCTCCTCGGGGAGGCCCCGTCTGCCGGACGCGGCCGGACCAACCGCTGTTGTGTTTCCAGCTCTGGTCCGGCCGCTGGAGGGGTGTTCCGGCAGTCGCGACCTCCTCGGGGAGGCCCCGTCTGCCGGACGCGGCCGGACCAACCGCTGGTACACGCCGCCGGGTCGTCTGATTGGCTTGCGCGATGAATGCGTTGTCCGATCTCGTGATCGCCGATTTCTCCCGCGTGCTCGCTGCCCCGTACGCGACGATGCTGCTCGCCGATATGGGCGCCGATGTGATCAAGGTCGAGCATCCGGACAGAGGGGACGAGACACGCGGCTGGGGGCCTCCGTTCGCCGGGCAGGAAGCCACCTACTTCCTCTCGGTCAACCGCAACAAGCGCTCCCTCGGACTCGACCTCGCGGACCCGATGGACAACCGGCGCGCTCACGAGCTCGTGCGCAGGGCGGATGTGGTGGTGGAGAACTTCAGGCCCGGCACCATGGCCAAGTACGACCTGGACTACGAGCAGGTCAGCGAGAGCAACCCGGGTGTGGTGTACTGCTCGATCACCGGATTCGGTTCGGCCGAGGGGGCCGACCTGCCCGGCTACGACCTCCTCGTGCAGGCCGTCGGCGGGCTGATGAGCGTGACCGGGCAGGAGCCGGGTCAGCCCGTGAAAACGGGCGTCGCAGTCGTGGACGTGCTCACCGGCCTGCACGCGATGACCGGGATCCTCGCCGCGCTCCGTCATCGTGACGCCACCGGCCAGGGGCAGCTGGTCGAGGTGAACCTGCTGACCTCGTTGCTGTCCGGGCTGGTCAACCAGAGCGCGGGATACACCCTCGCGGGGGCCGTACCCGGGATCATGGGTAACCGGCACCCGTCCATCGCACCGTACGAGGTGTTCGCCACGGCGGATGTCCCGATGGTGCTGGCCGTCGGGAACGACCGGCAGTTCGCGACGCTGTGCGACGGTATCGACATGCCGGACCTCGCCCGCGATCACCGGTTCACCACGAACGCCGACCGGGTCGCGCACGTCGAGGATCTCGGGGAGCTGCTGACCAGGCGCCTGCGGCAACGCACCGCGAAGGAGTGGTTCGACCTGCTGACCCCGCTGGGAGTGCCGTGCGGGCCGGTGAACGACGTGGCGGGCGCCTTCGCGCTCGCGGACGATCTCGGCCTGCGCTCGCGCGCGACGATCGGTCCCGCGGGTGAGGCCGGGGATGACGCTACCGAGTTCGTGGCCAACCCGATCTCGCTGTCGGCGACGCCGCCCGGATACCGGGCGCGCCCACCCCACCTCGGGGAGCACACCGCGGAGATTCTCGCCTGGCTCGACGGCGACGAGGGGCGCTGACCCCGCCCAGCCGTCAGAACGGTGGGTCGGTGCCGCTGGGTTCGGGTGGTGCGGTTGGTGGGTGTTGTTGTGTGGTGTAGCGGCGTCCGGTGGGGGTGGTGATGGTGCTGGTGTCGCTGGTGGGGTTGTGGTGGAGGGTCCAGTGGGGGTGGTCTTTGAGTCGGTGGTGCC
>NZ_JACCKD010000002.1:0-52490 GCF_013450155.1 Haloechinothrix aidingensis | reverse complement strand
CAGCCGGGTGTGGTGCATTCGGCGTCGCGCACGGCGATGAGGTCGCGGATGGCGGTGGTGGGCCGGTAGCGCTTGCGGCCGACGTCGAGGACGGCGCTGCTGGCGGGGTCGGTGAGGACTTTGCGCCACACACTCTGCTGGCTGGCCATGATGTGCCGGGCGATGGGTGCGGGTAGGGGTCCGTAGCCGGAGAGTTCGCACCCGGTGTCGCTGATGCCGAGGGCGGTGTCGACGGGCATGTGCAGGTACACCGTCGCCGCCGTCTCCGGGGCGGCCACGTCGGGATCCTGCCCCAGCAGGAGGGTGGCGTGGATGTCGGCCCGCAGCTGGTCCAGGGTGCGCTCATCGCCCCGGTGGCGGGCCCGGTGGGCCATCGCATCGATGCGGGCATACGCTGAGGCGGCGACCTCGGCGGGCAACTCCGCCGCCAGGGTCGATAACCCGTCCTCCCCGGGTAGGAGTTCCACCTTCCGCCCGGCCCGGGCCTGCCGCGCACGGGTGGCGTGCCCCTCCGGGTCGGCCTGCTCCACGAGCCGGCGCGCCGCCCGGGCCAGGTTGGCGGGGCTGGTGGGACTGACCCGCCGGGATTCGAGTTTCTCGGCCAGCTGGTCGTCTACCTGGCGGGCCTGCTGGTCGTCCACCGTGTCGGTCGCCTCGGTGATCCGCCCGGCGGCAGTCGCTTCGATCTGCCCGGCCTCCATGGCCGCCAGCACCCGCGGCATCCGCTGCGTGAGCTGGCGCGCCCGGTGCAGCCGCAGCGCCGCCGTATGCCGCGACACCCGTAGTTCGAGCGCGGCCTCGTCGGCCACATACCGGTCACCACCGCGTAGCTGGTCGAGCCGGGCCAGGGCGTGCGCCTCGATCGCGTCGGTGTGCGCCCGGATCCGCCGGGCCGCGGCCAGCGTCTCGATCACCTGCTCGGCACTCAACTCGCCGACCTGCTGCCCGGTGAAGGTGCGGCAGCGGATCTCGGCCTGCTCTTCGGGTGTGAACGCGACCGCAGGCGCCTGCCCGGCCGGGACGAACATCACCCCGGCCGGACCAACAACCTGCACGAACTCCGACACACCCACAGCATATCGCACACACGTTCGACCACCCCGCAACGACACGCCGGACATGCACAACAACCCAGCCGATCCACAATGCGCGTCAAGGTGGCGGCGAACGCCGAGAAACCTGGCAGAGTGAACGCATGATCGTAGCGTTCAGCATCAGCCCGGGCGTGGCCGACGAGCATGGTAGCGCCGGTGAGGCAGTGGCGGAGGCCGTGCGCGTGGTCCGTGAGTCGGGTTTGCCTTACGAGACCAACGCCATGTTCACGAACCTGGAAGGGGAGTGGGACGAGGTGATGGCGGTGATCAAGCGGGCCGTCGAGGTGGTCTCAGCCCGCTCGCCCCGTGTGGGTCTGGTACTCAAGGCAGATATCAGGCCCGGATACGAGGGCCAGCTCCAAGCCAAGGTCCAGCGGATCGACGAGTACCTGGACGGCTGAGCGACCCCCTACAACCGGCATGAGTCGGCCCGGGCACGTGATCCGTGCCCGGGCCGCTGAACCGACTTGGAGATCGCGGCGTCAGCCGTGCGCGACCTTGCCTCCCTTGATGCAGGAGGTGCACGCGTTGATCCTCTTCTTGTTCGAACCATCCGACTTCACATGCACGGTCTGGATGTTCGGGTTCCACCGGCGGTTGGTACGCCGGTGCGAGTGAGAGACCTGCTTGCCGAAGCCCGGCCCCTTGCCACAGACGTCGCACACGGCAGCCACGTCGAACACTCCTTCAGACTAGGGAAATCGAATACGCCTCATGGCGTATCAGGCACCTTGGACAGCGTAGCCGGTGCGGATCCAGCGCCGGCAACGGGGTCGATAAGCTCACGGAGCGGGCTGGGCCCGAGGTGAACACACCGTGATCGACACGACGAGTCGAGGGTAGGGATGCAGGCGTTGCGCGTGGCCGAGGTATCGGCGTGGGCCGCGGCCTGTGTCCGCAGCCTGGAAGGGCTGCGGGCCGATATCGACAGCATCAACGTCTACCCGGTGGCCGACTCGGACACCGGGTCGAACCTGGTGCACACCGTCACCGGTGCCCACGAGGCGCTTGTGCGTTCGACCCCGGACGCAGCGGGTCGTGCGCTGGACACGCTGGCCCGTGGCGCGATCGCCGCGGCGCGGGGTAACTCCGGTGTGATCCTGTCGCAGGCGTTGCGTGGCATGGCCGAGGCGTGCCGGTCCAGGGACTCGGTGGATGCGGAGACGCTGATCAGCGGGCTGATCCACGCCGACCGGCTGGCGACGGAAGCCGTGGCGCGCCCGGTCGACGGCACCATGCTCACCGTGCTGCACGCCGCCCGGCGGGGCGCCGAAGCGGAGTACGACCGCACCGGTGCACTGGAGCGGACCGTGACGGCCGCGGCGACCTCGGCCGCGGAGGCACTGGGGCGCACGCCCAGCCAGCTGGCGGTGCTGGCCGAGGCAGGCGTGTTCGACGCAGGTGGGCGCGGGGTGCTTGCGGTACTCGACGAGCTCGTCGCCGTGGTGACCGGCCACTCCGCGTGCGCCCGGCCGGAGTTCGCTGTGGATGCCTCGCGCGGCCCCGCGCAGCGCGCGTCGTCGGCCGTGTCGTCCCCGGGCACGGCGAGCGCGCAGCCGTGGGAGGTGATGTACCTGCTCAACGGCGCGAGTGAGGCCGCCCTGCCGGCACTTCGTGACGAGCTCAGCGCGATCGGGGACTGCGTGACCGTCGCAGGCGACGGGGCGGGAAGCCACGCGGTACATGTGCACTGCGCCGATATCGGTGCCGCGCTCGAGGCCGGGTTGCGCGCGGGACATCCGCATCAGGTGCGTGTGGAGTCGCTGGCCCCGCAGGAACCGATGATCGACAGTGGTCAGGTGCGCCGGCCGCGCGCCGTGCTGGCATTGGTGGATGGTGAGGACCTGGCGAAGCTGTGCAGCCAGGCCGGGGCACGGGTGCTGGCCGCGCACGGCGGCCAGCTTCCCGGTACGGAGCGAGTGCAGCGATTGATCACGCAGTTGGCGGCCGCGCACACCGCCGTGCTGCCGGCGGGACCCGAGCTGACCAGGGTCGCGGAGTCGACCGTCGCGGCGTTCGACCGCGTGGACCGCGACGTCGTCGTTGTCCCGTGCTCCTCGCCCGTGCAGGTGCTCGCCGCGCTCGCCGTGCATGACAGCAGCAGGCGCGCGCACGACGATGTGGTTGCCATGGCCGAGGCCGCCGCTGCGACCCACCGGGGGGAGGTGAGCGTGGCGAGCCAGGACGCGATCACCTGGGTCGGTCGTGTCGCGGCAGGCGATGTCGTGGGTTTCGTCGATGATGAGGTCGTGCGGATCCAGCAGGCCGGCGAGCAGCGGGACGATGTACTGGCCGATGTGGCGATGGAGGTACTGGAGCGCTTGCTCGGCGTACGAGGTGAGCTGGTCACGGTGCTGCTCGGCGCGCAGGCCCCGGAAGGGGTCGACGCCGAGCTCGGACGGCGGCTGCGTACCGCGCATCCCGAGGTGGAGTTCGTCGCCTATCACGGCGGCCAGACCGACAGCGTCCTGACGATCGGTGTGGAGTAGAGCAAGTGACTACGTTGCGTGACGAGCTGACGCCCCTCATCGGGTCGAAGTCGGCCAAGCCGCTCGCCACGGCGCTGGACATCGCCACCGTCGGCGACTTGCTGCGGCATTACCCGCGCCGATACGCCGAGCGGGGGGAGCTGACCGAGATCGCCGGGCTCGAGACCGGCGAGCACGTCACCGTGCTGGCCCGGATCACGCACGCGTCACGACGCCAGATGCGGTCCCGCTCGGGCCACATCCTCGAGGTCCGTATCACCGACGGGTCCCGCGAGCTGACGTGCGCCTTCTTCAACAAGACCGGATGGTTGGCCAAACAGCTGCAACCGGGCAGGCAGGGCCTGTTCGCGGGTAAGGTAACCGCGTTCCGTAACCGGCTGCAGCTGGCTCACCCGGAGTTCGAGCTGCTCGACGAGCACACGAGCGACGTGGCCGTCGACGAGTTCGTCGCGGAGATCATCCCGGTCTACCCTTCGGCCGAGGGCCTGCCGTCGTGGACCATCGACCGCTGCGTGCAGCAGGTACTCACGACCCTCGAGATCGGCGAGGACCCGTTACCTGCCGAGGTGCGCGCCGAGCACGGGCTCGTCGACCTCGAGACGGCACTGCGCACCATCCACCGGCCACCGGACTGGGAGGCGCTGCGGCATGCCCGGCTGCGGCTGAAATGGGACGAGGCCCTCGCGGTCCAGCTGGTGTTCGCCGAGCGCCGCATGTCGGCCGTCGCGCGCACCGCGCCCGTATGCGAGCCGGTGACGGGAGGGCTGGCCGACGAGTTCGACGCGCGGCTGCCGTTCACCCTCACAGCGGGCCAGCGCTCGCTCGGTAAGGCGATCGCCTCCGATATCGCCACGGAACGGCCGATGAACCGGTTGCTGCAGGGCGAGGTGGGTAGTGGCAAGACGGTCGTCGCGCTGCGCGCGATGCTGCAGGCCGTCGACGCGGGCAAGCAGGCGGCGTTGCTCGCGCCGACCGAGGTGCTCGCCGCACAGCACGCGCGGTCGCTGGGTGAGCTGCTCGGTGACCTCGGTAATGCCGGGGAGCTGGGTGCGGCGGAGAACGCGACCAAGGTGACCCTGCTGACGGGATCGTTGCCTGCCAAGCGGCGCAAGCAGGCGTTGCTGGACGCCGCCAGCGGCGAGGCGGGCATCGTCGTCGGCACGCACGCGCTGATCCAGGAGCACGTCTCGTTCGCCGAGCTGGGCCTGGTCGTCGTCGATGAGCAGCATCGCTTCGGTGTCGAGCAGCGCGACGCGCTGCGCAGCAGGGGGGCCGAGTTCACCAGCCCGCACGTGATGGTCATGACCGCGACACCGATCCCGCGGACGGTGGCGATGAGCGTGTACGGCGACCTGGAGGTCTCCGTGCTCGACGAGCTACCGGCTGGGCGGTCGCCGATCACGACGACGGTCGTGCCGGTCGCGGAGAAGCCGTCCTGGCTGGAACGGGCCTGGCAGCGAGTGCGCGAGGAGGTCTCGAGCGGCAACCAGGTATATGTGGTGTGCCCGCGCATCGGCGACGAGCCGCCCGCGGACACCGGCTCCAAGCGACCCCCCGTCGCGGTTCTCGAGCTGGCCGAGGAGCTGGCGAACGACCAGCTCGCCGGCCTGCGGCTCGGCGTGTTGCACGGCCGGATGCCCCCGGACGACAAGGACGCCGCGATGCGCCGGTTCGCCGACGGCCAGCTGGACGTGCTCATCGCGACGACGGTGGTCGAGGTCGGCGTCGACGTTCCGGCAGCGACCGTGATGCTGATCATGGATGCCGACCGGTTCGGGGTGAGCCAGCTGCACCAGCTGCGTGGCCGTGTCGGCCGGGGATCGGTGCCGGGGCTGTGCCTGCTGGTCACCGAAGCGGTCGAGGGGACGAAGACCAGGCAACGGCTCGGCTCCGTCGAGTCGACGAGTGACGGATTCGAGCTCTCCCGGCTGGACCTGGAGCTGCGTAAGGAAGGGGACATCCTGGGTGCCGCGCAGTCCGGGAGCCGCTCCGCGCTCAAACTGCTGTCGCTGTTGCAGGACGAGGAGATCATCGCCGCCGCACGCGACCTCGCCCAGGGAATCATCGCGCGGGATCCGTCCCTGGGGCACAACCTGGAGCTGGCGCATCTGGTGACCGACCTGGTCGGTCCGGAGCGCGCCGAGTTCCTGGAGAAGGCATGACCGGCCGCGTACGGTGGCGTCGAGCCGGCGCGCGCACCGGTCGTCCGAGGAGCGGAATGGCGTGGCTCACCCTCCCCTCGCGGGGGTGGCACACTGTACCGTGCAGAACCGATTCAGTGTGCCGTGCGTCGTCGAGCTCGTCGTCGCGTCGTCAGGTGTAGCAGGACAGGAAGGACCGGCATGTTCCGTAAGGTGCTCGTGGCCAACCGGGGTGAGATCGCGATCCGGGCGTTCCGGGCGGGCTACGAGTTAGGGGCGGGTACCGTCGCGGTATTTCCCCACGAGGATCGGAACTCGCTGCACAGGCTCAAGGCGGACGAGTCCCATCAGATCGGCGAGCCGGGGCATCCGGTTCGCGCGTACCTGTCGGTCGACGAGGTGGTGCGGGCCGCGCTCAGCGCGGGCGCGGACGCGGTCTATCCCGGCTACGGGTTCCTGTCGGAGAACCCGGACCTGGCGCGGGCGTGCGAGGAGGCCGGCATCACGTTCGTCGGCCCGCCCGCCGAGATCCTGGAGCTGACGGGGAACAAGTCGCGGGCCGTGCAGGCCGCGCGGGAGGCAGGCATTCCGGTGCTGGGTTCCTCCCAGCCCTCCGATGACGTCGACGAGCTGGTGGCCGCGGCCGACGAGATCGGTTTCCCGGTGTTCGTCAAGGCCATCGCCGGTGGCGGCGGTCGAGGGATGCGCAAGGTCACCGAGCCGTCCCAGCTGCGCGAGGCGATCGAGGCGGCCTCGCGTGAGGCGGAGTCGGCCTTCGGGGATCCGTCGGTGTTCGTCGAGCGGGCCGTGGTCAACCCGCGACACATCGAGGTGCAGATCCTGGCCGACGGGACGGGCGAGGTCGTGCACCTGTACGAGCGGGACTGCTCGGTGCAACGCAGGCACCAGAAGGTGATCGAGCTGGCTCCGGCGCCGAACCTCGACCCCGCGCTGCGGGAGCGCATCTGCGCGGACGCGGCGCGGCTGGCCCAGCGGATCGGCTACCGCAACGCCGGTACCGTCGAGTTCCTCGTCGACGAGAGCGGCGAGCACGTCTTCATCGAGATGAACCCGCGCATCCAGGTCGAGCACACGGTCACCGAGGAGGTCACCGACGTCGACCTGGTGGCCGCTCAGCTGCGCATCGCGGCAGGGGAGTCGTTGGCCGATCTGGGGCTGACGCAGGACGTCGTCTATCTACGGGGGGCGGCGCTGCAGTGCCGCATCACGACCGAGGATCCGGCCAACGAGTTCCGGCCGGACGTGGGGATGATCAGCGCGTACCGCTCGCCGGGAGGCTCGGGGATCCGGCTGGACGGTGGTACCGCGTTCGCGGGGACGGAGATCAGCGCGCACTTCGACTCGATGCTGGTCAAGCTCACCTGCCGGGGAAGGGATTTCGACACGGCCGTGGCCCGCGCGCGGCGTGCGGTGGCGGAGTTCCGCATCCGGGGGGTGGCCACCAACATCCCGTTCCTGCGCGCGGTGCTGGACGACCCGGACTTCCGGGCGGGCCGGGTGACGACCTCGTTCATCGAGGATCGGCCGCACCTGCTGACCGCGCGGCGCTCGGCGGACCGTGGCACGAAGCTGCTGACGTACCTGGCCGACGTCACGGTGAACAAGCCGAACGGCCAGCGCCCGAGCCTGCCGGATCCGGCGAGCAAGCTGCCTCGCCTGCCGGAGGGCGACCCGCCGTCGGGGTCGAAGCAGACCCTTGACCAGCTGGGCCCGGAGGGGTTCGCGCGGTGGCTGCGGGAGTCGTCGACGGTGGGCCTGACCGACACGACCTTCCGGGATGCCCACCAGTCGCTGCTGGCCACCCGGGTGCGGACCAAGGATCTCGTCGCTGTGGCACCCGCTGTGGCCCGCACGGTGCCGCAGCTGCTGTCGCTGGAGTGCTGGGGCGGGGCGACCTACGACGTCGCGCTGCGGTTTCTGGCCGAGGATCCCTGGGAGCGGCTGGCCGCGCTGCGCGAGGCGGTGCCCAACATCTGCCTGCAGATGCTGTTGCGTGGCCGCAACACCGTCGGGTATACCCCGTACCCGACCGAGGTGACCGACGCTTTCGTCGCGGAGGCCGCCGAGACGGGGATCGACATCTTCCGCATCTTCGACGCGCTCAACGACGTCGCGCAGATGCGGCCCGCGATCGATGCGGTGCGCGCGACCGGCTCGGCGGTCGCGGAGGTGGCGCTGTGCTACACCTCCGACCTGACCGACCCCGGTGAGTCGCTGTACACACTGGACTACTACTTGAAGCTGGCCGAACAGATCGTCGAGGCCGGTGCCCACGTGCTGGCGATCAAGGATATGGCCGGGTTGCTGCGGGCGCCCGCGGCGGAGCGGCTGGTCTCGGCGTTGCGTAGCGAGTTCGACCTCCCCGTGCACATCCATACCCACGACACCGCAGGCGGGCAGCTGGCGACGTATCTCGCGGCGATGCGGGCCGGTGCCGACGCGGTCGACGGCGCGGTGGCATCGATGGCGGGGACGACGTCGCAGCCCTCGCTGTCGGCGATCGTGGCGGCCACCGACCATTCCGCCCGCCCGACCGGGGTGGACCTGCAGGCTGTCGGCGATCTCGAGCCGTACTGGGAGAGCGTGCGCAAGGTCTACGCCCCCTTCGAGGCCGGGCTGTCCTCGCCGACCGGGCGGGTGTATCACCACGAGATCCCCGGTGGGCAGCTGTCCAACCTGCGTACGCAGGCCAAGGCCTTGGGGTTGGGTGACCGGTTCGAAGACATCGAGGCGATGTACGCCGCAGCCGACCGGATGCTGGGGCGGCTGATCAAGGTCACGCCCTCGTCCAAGGTCGTCGGGGACCTCGCGCTGCACCTCGTGGGCGCCGGGGTGTCGCCGGAGGCCTTCGAGGCCGAGCCGAACAAGTACGACATCCCGGACTCGGTGATCGGGTTCCTGCGCGGCGAGCTGGGCGACCCGCCGGGTGGCTGGCCGGAGCCGTTCCGCTCGCGGGCGCTCGAGGGACGCGGCACCGCGGGCGGTCTCGCCGAGCTGTCCGAGGCCGACAGCCGCGGCCTGACCGAGGACCGGCGCGCCACGCTCAACCGGCTGCTCTTCCCCGGTCCCGCCAAGGAGTTCTCCGACCACCGGCAGGCCTACGGCGACACCAGCGTGCTCAACAGCACCGACTTCTTCTACGGGCTGCGGCCCGGCGAGGAGTACGCCGTCGACCTGGAACCCGGGGTTCGCCTGCTCATCGAGTTGGAAGCCATCTCGGAGGCAGACGAACGCGGTATGCGCACGGTCATGGCGACCCTCAACGGGCAGCTGCGCCCCATCCAGGTACGCGACCAGTCGGTGGTCTCCGAGCTCCCCGCTGCGGAGAAGGCCGACAAGTCCAACGACCGCCACGTGGCCGCCCCGTTCGCCGGGGTGGTCACGCTCTCGGTCACCGAAGGCGACACCGTGGAGGCAGGCGCGACCGTGGCCACGATCGAAGCGATGAAGATGGAGGCCGCGATCACCGCGTCGAAGGGCGGCCGTGTCGCACGCCTGGCGATCAACTCGGTGCAGCAGGTCGAAGGTGGCGACCTCCTCGTAGTCGTGGAGTGAGCGTGCGGAACCAGAGGCAGTGACGTGCTGGGGTGGGTCGCACGAGACGACAGGGTGCTGCGTGAGCGGCCGCTGGGTTCGTGGTTGCTCGGCTCCGGCGAGGAGCACGGTCGCCGGGTGCGGCTGCGCGTCCGGTTCCTGCTGACCGGATCGCTGCTCGCGGCCAACGCCGTGGGCGCTGCCGTGGCGATCGCCCTGGTGACAGTGGTGATCCCTGGTCCGAACGTGTTCGTCAGGGACCTGCTGCTCGTGAACTTCGTTGCCGTGCCCGTGTATATCTTCACGGCCTTGATCGGCGGCACGACCTGGGGCATCGTACGTGGCTTGCGCGTGCTGCGGTGGGCGACGGAGGGTGCCGAGCTCGACGAGTACCAGCGGCGCGCCACCCTCCGGCTGCCAGCCGAGCTGACCCTCATGCAGGCGCTGGCCTGGCTGGGTGGGCTGGTGCTGTTCACCGTGCTGTACGCGTTCGTGCAGCCGGAGGTGGTACCCAAGGTCGCGTTGAGCATCATGCTCAGTGGCACCGTCACGTGCGCGAACGCGTACCTGCTCAGCGAGTTCTCGCTCCGCCCCATCGCGGCGCGGGTGCTCGCCCACGGCCCGACACCGCGCAGGCTCGCTCTCGGGGTGACCGTGCGCACGCTGGTGTTCTGGGGCGTCGGCTCCGGAGTGCCTGTCGTCGGCCTCATGGTCGTTGCCCTGCTCACCCTGTTCCAGCCGGGTGTGACGCAGCTCCAGCTCGTGGTCACCGTGCTGGCTCTGGGCCTGGTGTCGCTGGTGTCCGGGTTCATGCTCACGGTGCTCAGTACCCGTGCCACGACCGCACCGATCCGGACGGTCCGTGCCGCCCTCGCCAGGGTCGAACGCGGTGACCTGGACACCGAGGTAGTCGTCTTCGACGGGACCGAGCTCGGTGAGCTGCAGTCCAGCGTGAACCGCATGGTCGCGGGGTTGCGCGAACGGGAACGCATCAGGGACCTGTTCGGCAAGCACGTCGGTGAGGAGGTCGCGAGGGCGGCGCTGTCCCGGCAGCTCGAGCTGGGAGGTGAGGTCAGGGATGTCGTGGTGCTGTTCGTGGACGTGACCGGTTCGACGCAGATCGCCCAGACGCGGCCGCCGACCGAGGTGGTCGAGGTGCTGAACCGGTTCTTCACCGTCGTCGTCGACGAGGTTCACGCGCACGACGGTTTCGTCAACAAGTTCCAGGGCGACGCGGCACTGGCGATCTTCGGGGCGCCGTCACCGGTGGACTGCGCGTCGAGCAAGGCGCTCGCGGCAGCGCGGGCGACCATCGAGCGGCTGGCAGCCGAGGTTCCGGAGTTCGCCGTCGGTATCGGCGTCGCGGGCGGTCAGGCGGTCGCGGGTAACGTCGGGGCGGAGAGCAGGCTCGAGTACACGGTGATCGGGGACCCGGTGAATATGGCGGCCCGGCTCACCGAGCTGGCCAAGGGGCTTCCCGTCAACGTCGCTGCCGCCATGTCGGTGGTCGAGCGGGCTTCCGAGCGGGAGCGGCGCCACTGGCGCGAGCACGATGTGGTCGCGCTTCGCGGGCGGGCAACCCGCACGCGGGTGGCCGTGCCGAGATCCGGTCCGCCCCCGTCCGGGGAGCTCACTCCGGTAGCCAGTCCGGATCCGACGTCAGCACCGTGAGCCGCTGCGTCGCCCGGGTCATCGCCACGTAGAGTCCGCGCCTGCCCGCCATCGACTCGGCGAGGAACTCGGCCGGTTCGACGAGCACCACCGCGTCGTACTCCAGTCCCTTGCAGTCGAGGCTGCCTGCGACCGTGAGGCGCTTGTCGGACACCGGGGACAGGAACTTCTCGAGGTCGGCCACGCGGTTCATGGCACCGATGACGGCGACCGTCCCCTCGACCCGCGCCAGAACGTCCAGAGCGGCCTGCTGGACCTCGTACTCCAGCGAGGCGGCGTCGACCGAGCGGACCGTGGGGTCGATACCCGTGGCACGGACCGCGGTGGGCAGCTGGTCCGCGCCTGCGTGCCCGGACACGACACGTGCGGCGAGGGAGAAGATCTCCGCGGAGTTCCTGTAGTTGGTCCGGAGGGTGAAGCGCCTGCGTGCCGAGGGGGACCCCAGCACGTTGTCGGCCTCCGCCGCATCGGCATCGGCGCCGTCCGCGGCGCTGTACCAGGAGCTCTGCACGGGGTCGCCGACGACGGTCCAGCTGGCGTGCCGCCCGCGCCTGCCGATCATGCGCCACTGCATCGGCGAGAGGTCCTGCGCCTCGTCCACGATCACGTGGCCGAACTCGTCGTAATGCTCCGGTAGTGAGGAGCGTGCCGCTCCCGGTGACGGGGGCCGCTGGTGGTCCTGCTGGGGATCATCCGCCGCCACGCGCCTGCGCCTCGGCTTTCCCACGAGTGCCCGCAGCTCGTCGAGCAGTGCGATATCGGCTACGGAGTAGCCCGCGCCGCCGTCGGCGAACGAGGCGGCCAGGCTGCTGATCTCGTCCGGCGCCAGCTGCGAGCGCGCGGCCGTGCGGAGGCGTTGTTCGTCCCCGAGCCAGCTCAGCACGTCCTCGGGATGCAGTACCGGCCACCAGTCGACGAGGAAGCGGTGGAACTCGATGCGCTCGCCGAGCTCGGTGACCAGCTGGGTGCGGTCGACCTCGGGGCCGCCGCTCTCGGCGTGGCGTTGCGCGACGTCCGCGAGCGCTTCCAGGAGCGCCTCGGCGGCGTGCACCCGGCAGCGGTTGGGCTGACCCCCGCGCCCGTGTACGCGCCTGCGCACGCGTTCGAGCTGGTCGCCTGCCAACCGCAGCACCTCGCCGCGATAGGTGATGCGCAGCTCGGACGGCACACCCGGGGGTGTGCCGCGCACCGCTCGCCGCAGCACGCCGCGCATTCGCGCCGCCCCCTTGATCGTGGCGACCGGGGCGGGGTCGGTGTGCGTGGCCTCGAAACCGTCGAGCAGCTCGCCGACGGCACGCAGTTCCACGCTGGTTTCCCCCATGGAGGGCAGGACGCGGGAGATGTAGGTGGTGAACGCCTCGGACGGTCCGACCACGAGGACCCCGCCACCGCCGATCTGCTTGCGGTAACGGTAGAGCAGGTAGGCGGCCCTGTGCAGGGCCACGGCCGTCTTCCCGGTGCCGGGGCCACCGGTGATCTCGGTGACGCCGCGCCACGGTGCGCGGATCACCTCGTCCTGCTCGCGCTGGATGGTGGCGACGATGTCGCGCATCCGCTCGCCGCGTGCCCTGGCGAGCGCGGCCATCAGCGCGCCGTCGCCGACGACGCGCATCTGCTCGGGGAGGGCGTGCGGCATGAGGACGTCGTCCTCGATGCCGGTGACCGAGCGCCCGGAACTCTGGATGACCCTGCGCCGGATCACGCCCATCGGCTGCTCGGCCGTGGCCTGGTAGAACGGCGCGGCCGCGTCCGCGCGCCAGTCGGTGACCAGGTTGTCGAACTCGCCGTCCCGGATGCCGAGCCTGCCGACGTAGACCGTCTCGCGCTCGTGCGTGTCGAGCCTGCCGAAGACCAGGCCCTCGTGCTCGGCGTCGAGTACGTGCAGGGTCTGGTTGGCGTGATGCACCATCACGTCCCGCTCGAACAGCATCGATGCCTGCTCGAAGACCGCTTCGTGCCGGGCACCGTGGCCGAGCTCGTAACCGCGGTCGCGCATCGACTCGGCCTGGCTACGGAGCTCGTCGAGCCGCAGGTACACCCGGTCGACGTGGGCTTGCTCGGTGGCGATCTCGGCCCGCAGAACCACAGACTCCGACACGCGGCTCTCCTCAACGACTCACCTCGGGGCTTGGGCGGATTGCCGCACAAGCCGGGTCATTCACTCACCCGCCATCCACCACGGTCAATGGGTGAACCGAGCGATTCCCCGCGCCGGAAGCACCCCCGCCCGCCGGATCGGGAACGACCCGCATCAGTAGCGACGCGCCTGCACCGGGAATGCCCGAGAATACTCCGTACGGCCCGGGCACGATCCGGAAGGCGAGCGCCGTCCACCGAGACTACGCCGTTTCACCGGTGCGTGCGCGTGCCGTCCGGCGGTGCGAGAAGATACCCCTGTGACACGGATCGTGGCAGGAACAGCCGGTGGCCGGAGGCTGCGTGTGCCGCAGCGCGGCACCCGACCGACGACCGAACGCGTTCGGGAAGCGCTGTTCAATGCCCTGGACGCCGCCGACGAGGTCGTCGGCACCCGGGTGCTGGACCTGTACGCGGGCTCGGGGGCGCTCGGGTTGGAGGCGCTTTCCCGCGGGGCTGTCGACGCGTGTTTCGTGGAGAGCAATCGTGCGGCCGCGGGCATCCTGCGCCGCAACGTCGACGAGGTGGGGCTCGGGGGCACGATCCGGCACGGCACCGTCGAGGCGACGCTGTCGCAGCCCGCGGACAAGGCGGTCGACCTCGTCCTGGTCGACCCGCCGTACGCGGTCACCGACGCGCAGCTCCGCGTGGAGATGCAGGCGATGGCCGACAACGGATGGGTTGCCGACGGGGCCCTCGTCATCATCGAGCGCGCGCCACCGGACGGCGAGCAGTGCTGGCCGGAGGGGTTTCACCTGGCGCGGGTACAGCGGTACAGCGACACCACTGTCTACTGGGCCGAGTACCGGCCGGACGATCACGTCGCCGGGTGAGGTCCGCCGGGTAGCCGGCGGCGCGTCGTCGGCGGGAGGACTCGCCTGCTACCGTCCGGCGCATGATCAGTGTGGTGTGCCCCGGTTCCTATGACCCCGTGACGAACGGGCATCTCGACATCATCGAGCGGTGCTCGCGGTTGTTCGACGAGGTCGTCGTCTCGGTGCTGATCAACAAGAGCAAGAAGGGGCTGTTCTCCATCGAGGAGCGGATGGAGATGATCAGCGAGGTGTGCGAGCACCTGCCGAACGTGCGCGTGGACTCCTGGCACGGCCTGCTCGTCGACTACTGCCGGGCCAACGGCATCCCGGCGATCGCCAAGGGGCTGCGTGCGGTCAGCGACTTCGACTACGAGCTGCAGATGTCGCAGATGAACCAGCGGCTGTCCGGGGTCGAGACGCTGTTCATCTCGACCAACCCCGAGTACAGCTTCCTGTCCAGTTCGCTGGTCAAGGAGATCGCCACGTACCACGGGGACGTGTCACACCTGGTTCCCCGGAGCATCGGCCGCAGGCTCACCGCCCGCGTGGACGAGCTCGCCTGAGGGCGGGCGTACCCGCACAACGCGCGGAGGTCGTGCGGGGACACGCCCGGTATCGGGTGACCTGCACGCGCTGGCGGTCGTGGTGAGGCAGACTTGCTCCGGTAAGTGCGTAGTGCACCTTGAGCAAGGGAGAAGTGCCGTGTACCGGGTTTTCGAGGCACTCGACGAACTCGTCACGATCGTGGAAGAGGCGCGTGGGGTTCCCATGACGTCGAGCTGCGTGGTGCCCCGCGGGGACGTCCTCGAGTTGCTCGACGACGTGCGTGACGCGCTGCCCAGGGAGGTCGACGACGCGCAGGACGTGCTGGACAAGCGCGACGAGGTGTTGAACTCGGCGCGCCAGCAGGCCGACGAGACGGTCAGTGCGGCCAACAGCAACGCCGAGAGCACCGTCGCCGACGCCAAGTCCGAAGCCGAGCGCCTGGTCAGCGAGGCGCGCGAGCAGGCGGACCAGATCCTGGCCGACGCGCGTGCCGAAGCGGACCGGGCTGTCGCCGCCGGGCGCACCGAGTACGAGAACCTGACCGAGCGCGCGCGTGCCGAGTCCGACCGAATGGTCCAGGCAGGCAAGGACGCCTACGAGCGTTCCGTGCAGGAGGGCATGACCGAGCAGCAGCGGTTGGTGGCGCAGACCGAGGTCGTGCAGGCGTCACACAACGAGGCGGCCCGCATCGTCGACGAGGCGAACGCGGAGGCGGACCGGCAGCGCGAGGAGTGCGACGCCTACGTGGACGGCAAGCTCGCCGAGTTCTCCGACCTGCTGTCGCAGACGTTGCGTACCGTGGACCAGGGGAGGAACCACCTGCGCGGCTCGGGGGTCGGCTCCAACGGCCGCGGCTCGTACGACTATCACCGGTAGCCTCGACGATAGGGCGACCGGTCTCGCGTAGCCGCCTCCGCCTGCTTACCATCCGCTGGACGGCACGCGGTTACCATGGACAATTGGCATACTCGTACGTGCCGCGCCGAGGTGGCCGTCCTCGACCCGGCTGTGCGCACGTACCTTCCTCCTGCGAGTCTGAGAGTTCTCCCGATGTCTGAGCCGATCGAGCACGACAACCCTGGCGCTCGTGCCGCCCCGACCGGGCAGTCGTCCACGGCCCATGTGGACCAGGGTGCGTGGGTGATCGACACGCGCGAGTTCGGGCGCCAGCCCGGACTCAGCCGGGCCGTGCAGGCACGTGTGTCCGTGGATTACACGATCGGTGTCTCGGGTGTGATCGAGGTCACCGGAGGTACTCCGTTCACGCTCGACCTGCTGCTCGAGTCGGTGGTCGAAGGCGTCCTCGCCACGGGCGACGTCTCGGTGCGCGCACACGGCCAGTGCGCGCGGTGCCTCGATCCAGTGACCGAGGACATCGCGGTCAGCCTCACCGAGCTGTTCGCCTACCCGGACTCGACCACCGAGGAGACCACCGAGGAAGACGAGGTCAGCCACGTCGTCGAGGATCGGATCGACCTCGAGCCGGTCGTTCGGGACGCCGTGGTGCTCGCACTTCCGCTGGTACCGTTGTGCGACGACGGGTGCCAGGGGCTGTGCGATGGTTGCGGCGTCAAGTGGGCCGAGCTCGAGCCCGGACACGAGCATGAGAGTATAGATCCCCGGTGGGCAGCGCTCGTCGAACGCTTCGAAGAACTATCCGACGAGAGCCCTCGTGAAGACTCGTGAAGGTGATGTCGGCCAGGAATGACCGGTACGGACCGGTCGAAGCCCTGCGCCGCATCGGTACGTGACGGTGAGGAGAGTTAACGGTGGCCGTCCCCAAGCGGAAGAAGTCGCGGTCGAACACGCGCACCCGGCGCTCGCAGTGGAAGGCGAGCCCGGTTCACCTGGTGCCGTGCTCGAACCGGGCGTGCAAGGAGCCCAAGCCGCAACACGTGGCGTGCCCGAGCTGCGGTCAGTACGCAGGGCGTCAGGTCGTTGAACCCGCCTGAGTGGCTGGTACATCATGGCGGCTAACTCGGACACAGGTCCAGCGGCCGATACCACGCCACTGGTCGAGGCGCTCGGCGTCGACCTCGACCCGGAACTGCTGACACTCGCGCTGACGCATCGTTCCTACGCCTACGAGAACGGTGGACTGACGCCGAACGAGCGGCTCGAGTTCCTCGGTGATGCCGTGCTCGGTCTGATCATCACCGATCACCTGTACTCGGAGCACCCCGATCTGCCCGAGGGGCAGCTCGCCAAGCTGCGCGCGAGCGTGGTGAACATGCAAGCCCTGGCCGGGGTGGCGCGTGAGCTCGGCGAGGGTGGCCTCGGGGCACACGTGCTGCTCGGCAAGGGCGAGGAAATGACGGGGGGCCGGGACAAGGCGAGCATCCTCGCCGACACGCTGGAGGCGATGATCGGTGCCGTCTATCTCGAGCACGGCATCGAGCAGTCCCGCCGGCTGGTGCACCGGTTGTTCGCCGGGCTGCTCTCCGAGGCCCCGCTGCGGGGGGCCGGCCTGGACTGGAAGACCAGCCTGCAGGAGCTGACCGCGGCCACGGCCCTGGGCGTGCCCGAGTACCGGGTCGTCGACACCGGACCCGATCACCAGAAGGTCTTCAGTGCCACGGTCCTTGTCGGTGGCCGTGAGCTGGGGCACGGCGAAGGTGGGACCAAGAAGGAAGCCGAGCAGAAGGCGGCTGAGACGGCGTGGCGGGTGCTCTCGGCCGAACGGGACGACGCCTCTCCAGAGCGTGCCTGAGCTTCCCGAGGTCGAGGTCATCCGAGCGGGCCTGGCCGAGCACATCGTCGATCGAACCCTCAGTGATGTCGAGGTACTCCATCCGCGGGCGGTTCGACGGTACGTCCCCGGCCCGGACGACTTCCGCGCTCGCCTGCTCGGCGAGCGGGTCGAGGCGGTCCGGCGCAGGGGCAAGTACTTGTGGTTGGAGCTGGCCTCGGGCATCGCTGTACTCGGGCACCTGGGTATGAGTGGGCAGCTGCGCGTGCAGCCGGTGGGGGCGCCCGACGAGAAGCATCTCCGCGTGCGGATGCGCTTCGCGGACGGTGGCGACGAGCTCCGCTTCGTCGATCAGCGTACCTTCGGAGGGTTGCAGGTCACCGACCTGCGGACGACCCAGGGTGGGCAGGTACCCGCGGAGATCGTCCATATCGCGCGTGATCCGGTGGATCCGGACTTCCGGGCCGACGACGTGGTGCGCGTGCTCCGTGCGAGGCGTTCCGAGGTCAAACGCGGCTTGCTCGACCAGTCGCTGGTGTCCGGGATCGGCAACATCTATGCCGATGAGGCGTTGTGGCGTGCGAGGCTGCACGGCGCATGCCCGACGTGGCGGCTGACACGCAAGCAGGGGCGGGAGCTGTTCCGCGCCGTCGCGGAGGTGCTGGACGAGGCACTCACTGCGGGCGGGACGTCCTTCGATGCGCTGTATGTGAACGTGAATGGCCAGTCCGGCTACTTCTCGCGCGCGCTCGCGGTGTACGGCAGGGATGGCGAGCCGTGCGAGCGGTGCGCGGCGCTGATCCGGCGTGAGGACTTCATGAACCGCTCGTCCTACTTCTGCCCCGGCTGCCAGCCGCGCCCGCGGAGCGGTCGACGAGGGCGGACGGGCCCGCCGGGTACGGCACGACGCTGACGGTCGGCCCCGCGGGCTCGGCGGTAGGTGCTACCCGGCCGGTGTCACTCGGCTGACGTCGACGCGTCACCCTCGCCGCTGTCGCCGCCCCCGGAGCCCTCGTCCTCGGTTCCGGTCTCGGACTCCGAGGTCGTGGTCTCGGTGGTCGTGGTCTCCGACTCCGAGGTCGTGGTCTCGGTGGTCGTGGTCGTGGTCTCGGTGCTCGAGCTGGTTGTCTCACTCGTCGAGCTCGTGGTCTCGGTGCTCGAGCTCGTCGTCGACTCCTCGGTCGTGGGGACTCCGCCCGAACGCGCGGACGTGCTGGCACCGGTGGTCCCGGGAAGGCTCGAGCTGATCGTCGTGGTCCCATCCGGCCGGGTGATGATCACCGAGCTCTCGGTGGAGCGCTGCCTGCGCAGTGTCTCGCTGGCGACCGTGTCGTCGATCGGATCGGCGGTGTGCTCGGCGCTGGCATCGCCGGCGACCCGGTCCCTGCCGCCGCCGGAGTCACCCTTGTCACGCTCGTACTCCTGGATACTCTGGGGAGCCTCGGCGCCGTGGAAGCCGTCAGAGGCGAGATCCGCGACGCCGGCGAAGGCGGTCGCCGTGAGCAGGCCGCTTGCCGCCAGTGCGAGGTAACCGCGTCTACGGGACTTGCCGGTTACGGCATCAGGCGGTGCGACCGCGATACGTAACTCGTCGTGCGCCCCATCACTCGGCGGCATACTCACTCCTTGCCTTGCCGGGACTATCTACGTGGGCTGGGTCACAGGCCGATCCTGGACGCGGCTGGCTGCCGCTCCCGATCTCGACAGCGAGCGCACTCTATCACCCGTCAGGGGGCGTGTGGCACGTCAGGTACCGCATGTAGTCCCGGCTCAACTACGAACTGTGACGTTACAGCGGTCACGTCACACGCTTCGGTGTTTCTTTGGCGCTGCTGAATATCAGGCACCATAGAAGCGTGAGCATGGGAGACGGTGCGGCCCGGATGACGGCATGGGTGCACGGCCGCGTGCAGGGCGTCGGATTTCGCTGGTGGACCCGAAGCAGAGCGCTCGAGCTCGGCCTGGTCGGAAGCGCGAGCAACCTGTCCGACGGCCGGGTCGAGGTCGTTGCGGAGGGGCGGCGTGAGCACTGCGAGCAACTCCTCGATCTACTGCGATCGGGTACGTCACCCGGTCGAGTGGAGATGGTCGTCGAGCGCTGGTCAGAGCCGCGTGGTGACGCTGTGGGTTTCGTGGAACGCTGACGTGCAGCTGTAGGATCGGGCGCCGGGCGGCCCCGGGTGGTCCCGCGCCCGGATCGGCACTGCGCTGCACCTCCCGTGTCGTGTCACCGTGCACGCCGGTGTCCGGCGCACCCGCCGTGCCAGCAAGGAACGCGCCGGTCGCGCGGGTATCCTCGGTCGGTGGTTGGGTAAGCACTCCACCCGGCGGCTGTCGACCTCCCGCACGCGAGGGTGGCAGGCAGCGAACGGCCGGATCGATGAACAAGGCGCCGATCAGTAGGGACACAGCTTCGTGCATCTGAAGAGCCTCACGATGAAGGGGTTCAAGTCCTTCGCATCCGCCACGACGCTGCGTTTCGAACCGGGTATCACCTGCGTCGTGGGCCCGAACGGTTCCGGCAAGTCGAACGTCCTCGACGCGCTGCGCTGGGTCATGGGTACGCAGGGGGCCAAGGACCTGCGCGGTGGCAAGATGGAGGACGTCATCTTCGCCGGAACGTCCGGTCGGTCGCCGCTCGGCCGTGCCGAGGTGTCGCTGACGATCGACAACTCCGACGGGGCGCTGCCCATCGAGTACACCGAGGTATCGATCACCCGGCGCATGTTCCGCGACGGTGCCAGCGAGTACGAGATCAACGGCAGTACGTGCCGCCTGATGGACGTACAGGAGCTGCTTTCCGACTCGGGTATCGGACGCGAGATGCACGTCATCGTCGGCCAGGGGCAGCTCTCCGAGGTACTGCATGCCAAGCCGGAGGACCGCAGGGCCTTCATCGAGGAGGCCGCCGGTGTGCTCAAACACCGCAAGCGCAAGGAAAAGGCCCTGCGCAAGCTGAACGGTATGCAGGCCAACCTGGACCGGCTCAACGACCTCACCAGCGAGTTGCGCAGGCAGCTCAAGCCGCTCGGCAAGCAGGCCGAGCTGGCGAGGAAGGCACAGACCGTGCAGTCCGAGCTCCGCGACGCGCGGCTGCGCCTGTATGCCGACGACCTCGTGACCCAACGGACCACCCTGGCCAAGGAAGAGGCCGATGAGCAGGCGGCTCGTGCGCGTCGCAACGAGGTCGAGCAGGCACTGGAGTCGGCGACGGCCGAGCAGACCGAGCTGGAGGAGTCACTCGCCGCCGACGCCCCGAAGCTCGCGGCTGCGCAGGACACCTGGTACAAGCTCTCCGCGCTGGCCGAACGGCTGCGCGGCACCGTCCGGCTGGCCGTGGAGCGCCAGCGGCACCTGTCCGCCGATGTGCACGAGCACACCGGTGAACGCGACCCGGAGGACATGCTCGCCGAGGCAGCGGAGGTCGCCGAGCAGGAAGCCGAGCTCACCGAGGCGATGGAGCAGGCGCGGCAGACGCTGAACGACACGATCGCCAAGCGCGAGGAGGTGGAGCGTGTCGTGCAGGCGGCCGAGGAACGGCATATGGCCGCCGTACGGGCCATCGCCGACCGTCGTGAGGGAGCAGCCAAGCTGCGTGGTGAGGTCGACGCGCTGCGGAGCAAGGACACCGCTACCGAGGAGGAGATCGAGCGGCTCACCTCGGGCATCGACGAGGCAGCCCGGCGTGCCGAGCAGGCGGCCGAGGAGCTCGAACAGGCGCGTTCCGAGGGGGGCATCTCCGACGAGGGCGATGCCGATCTCGACAGCCGCTACGAGCAGGCCGTGCAGGCAAGGGATGCGGCGACCGCGCGTGTCGAGGAGCTGGTCGAGGCCGAGCGGTCCGCGGAACGGGACATCGCCTCGGAGAAGGCGCGACTGGACGCGCTGTCGATGGGACGCGAACGCAAGGACGGCTCGGCTGTGCTGCTGGAAGCAGGCGAGGACGTGGGCGGGTTGCTCGGCGTCGTCGCCGAGTTGCTGGACGTGGCGCAGGGTTACGAGGTAGCGGTCGCCGCGGCGCTCGGCCCGGCCTCGGAGGCTGTCGCGATGCGGGGCACCTCGGAAGCGGTCGTGGCGCTGGACCACCTCAAGACCCAGCAGGCCGGTCGGGTGGGGATGCTGCTCGGTGGCGGGCCGGGTGCCGAGGCCGCCACGTGGCCGGCGTTGCCAGACGGTGCGGTATGGGCCAGGGATGTGGTGACCCCACCGGAGACGTTGCGTGGCGCCGTGGAGCGTGCGCTCGATCGGGTTGCCATCGTGGAGGACCTGCCCGCGGCCGAGGGTCTCGTGCGCGCGTACCCCGAGGTACGCGGGGTCACCCTCGACGGCGATGTGCTGGGCTCGCACTGGGCATCGGGTGGTTCGGTCGGTGGCGAAAGCGCGATCGAGGTGCAAGCTGCCGTGGACGACGCCCAGGAACGGTTGCGCGCGGCCGAGCAACGGCTGAGCGAGACGCAGGCCACGCTCGAGGGAGCGCGGGCGGAGCAGCGCGCCAGGGAGGAGGACCTCGTCTCGGCGAAGGAGGCCCTTTCCGAGTCGAAGGTGCGTAAGGCGCGTACCACGGAGCGGATCGAGCGGCTGGAGCAGGCGGCGCGCTCGGCGGAGGCCGACGTGGAGCGACTCCGCAAGCAGCGTGCCGATGTGTACCAGTCCAGGGAGGACGCGCTGACCAAGCTGGCCGAGCTGGAGGAGCGGCTGGCAGCGGTCTCGGACGAGCCCGCGGACGAGGAGCCGGACACCTCCGAACGGGACGCCGCGGCGGCGTCGCTGTCCGAGATGCGGCAGGCCGAGGTGGACGCGCGCCTGGCGTTGCGTACGGCGGAGGAACGCGTGCAGGGCATCTCGGGCAAGGCCGAGTCCCTGCGCCAGGCGGCGGAGGCCGAGCGGCAGGCGCGCGAGCGCGCCGAGAAGGCACGGATCGCGCGCAAGCGGGCAGCCGACATCGCTGCTGTCGTCGTGGAGGGCGGGGAGAGCGCCCTGGAGCGCATCGAGGTCTCGTTGCAGCGCGCGACGGCCGAGCGCGATGCCGCCCAGCAGGCCCGGCAGCACAGGGAGGACGCGCTCGCCCAGGTTCGCACCAGGGTCCGCGAGCTCAACGGTGAGCTGGAGAAACTGACCGACGCCGTGCATCGTGACGAACTGGCGCGTGCGGAGCAACGCACCCGGCTGGAGCAGCTGGAAGGCAAGCTCGCTGAGGAGTACGGCATCGGGCCGGACGACCTGGTCGCCGAGTACGGCCCCGACCAGCCCGTGCCACCGAGCGCGGAGGAGATGGCCGAGTACTCCGCGGCCAAGGAGCGCGGTGAGGACGTGAGCGAGCCGCAGCCGATCCCGTACCACCGGCCGACCCAGGAACGCCGGGCCAAGCGGGCGGAGAAGGACCTCGCGTCGCTCGGCAAGGTCAACCCGCTCGCGCTCGAGGAGTACGCCGCGCTCGAGGAGCGTTACAAGTTCCTGTCCACCCAGCTCGAGGACCTCAAGGACACCCGCAAGGATCTGCTCTCGGTGATATCCGAGGTCGACGAGAAGATCCTCGAGCTGTTCAACACGGCCTACGCGGACGTGGCGCGCGAGTTCGAGGCGGTGTTCTCGGCCCTGTTCCCCGGCGGGGAAGGCAGGTTGGTGCTTACCGACCCCGACGACCCGCTGACGACCGGTGTGGACGTCGAGGCCAGGCCACCCGGCAAGAAGGTCAAGCGGCTCTCGCTGCTGTCCGGTGGGGAGAAGTCGCTGGTCGCGGTGGCGATGCTGATCGCGATCTTCCGGGCCCGCCCGTCGCCCTTCTACGTGCTCGACGAGGTGGAGGCCGCGCTGGACGAGACCAACATGCGGCGGCTGCTCAACCTGCTCGAACAGCTCAAGGAGAGCTCGCAGCTGATCGTGATCACACACCAGAAGCCGACCATGGAGATCGCCGACGCGCTGTACGGGGTGAGCATGGCGGGCGACGGCATCACGCAGGTGATCTCCCAGCGGCTCCGCTCCGGCGAACCCGGCGTCGAACGTGACGTCCAGCCCGACGCTCAACCGGAGGGCCGGCCGGACGTCCAGCCGGACGTCCAGCCGGACACTGCCTAGTGCCCACCGGAGGGGCACCGGCAGCGGACCGCCCCCCGGTGCTTACCGCGAGCCGGGTGCGAGGATTGCTGCGTGTCGAATAGTCTCTGGTTCTGGATCGTTGTCCTGGCCGTCGTCGTGGCGGCACTGGCCGTCCTCGCGGGGCTGCTGCTCGCCCGGCGACGGAGGATCAGTCTCGCCGAGAACGAGCGCGCGCAGCGCGATGACGGTGCCCGTGGGGGCGGTTACCAGGCCGGCGGTGGCGTCGCGCTGGCTCCGGGCGGTACGCGGGACGGGACGGGGCCTGCGGGGGGCAGTCCCGCCGACCCCGGGGCGGACGCTCCTGCTGACGCCGCTGCTGACACCACTGTTGACGCCGCAGGTGACGCTGCCGGGCCACCGCATCCCGCGGGGGAGCGTACGGAGGTCGACGGCGAGCCCGGCGTCGGAGACGACGCCGCCGTACCCCGCGACGCACCGCGCCGGGACATCGTCGACGTCGTGCTCCCGCAGGAGCCGGAGGTCCAGGGACAGGCGGCCGGTACGGACGAGACCGCCGAGCCCGCGGACGCCGGTGCACCTACCGGGACAGCAGAGCCTGCCGGGGAGCCCGCCGAGGAGATCGCCCCGGCAGGGGGGCGGATCGAGCGGCTGCGCGGCAGGTTGTCGAAGTCGCGCTCGGCGCTGGGGCAGAGCCTGCTCGGCCTGCTCGGGGCGGGCGACCTCGACGAGGAATCCTGGGAGGAGATCTCCGATACCCTGCTTGTCGCCGACCTCGGCGCCGCCACGACGACGGAGGTCGTGGACAGGCTGCGCGCCGAGCTGTCCGCGCGCGGGGTTCGCTCCGCGGAGCACGCCAGACAGGTGCTGCGGGAAGTACTGATCGAGGCCCTGCATCCCGAGCTCGATCGCGCGGTGCGGGCACTCCCGCACGAGTCCGACGGAGCCAAGCAGCCCGCCGTCGTGCTGGTCGTCGGGGTCAACGGGACGGGAAAGACGACGACGACGGGCAAGCTCGCGCGCGTGCTGGTGGCGCAGCGGCATCGTGTCCTGCTCGGGGCGGCCGACACGTTCCGGGCCGCAGCGGCCGACCAGCTACAGACCTGGTCGGAGCGAGTGGGCGCGGAGGTGGTGCGCGGGGACGAGGGCGCTGACCCGGCCTCGGTCGCCTACGATGCCGTGGAACGCGGCGGTGCCAGTCAGGTCGACGCCGTGCTCGTCGACACGGCGGGCCGGCTGCACACCAAGACGGGCTTGATGGACGAGCTCGGCAAGGTCAAGAGGGTGGTCGACAAGCAGGCGCAGGTGGACGAGGTCCTCCTGGTGCTGGATGCCACCACCGGGCAGAACGGCCTCGCTCAGGCGCGGGTGTTCTCCGAGGTCGTCGATGTCACGGGGATCGTGCTGACCAAGCTCGACGGCACGGCCAAGGGGGGCATCGTGTTCCAGGTGCAGCGTGAGCTCGGCGTCCCGGTCAAGCTGGTCGGCCTGGGGGAGGGGGCGGACGATCTGGCGCCGTTCGAGCCGGAGTCGTTCGTCGACGCGTTGCTGGATTAGCCGACCAGGTTGACGAGCGCAGCGTCGTGACGCAGTATCGATTCCACAAGACAATATGATTGTTTCAAGTTACGGAATCTTGGTACGCAGCTGGCGGCAGGCGCGGCGGGTCGCCGGCGATGGCCGTTCCGACGAGGACGAGGGACGTGAGGCCGGCTCATGGATGTGGTTTTCAAGGCACAGCGTGTCATCACCAGTGCGGGGGAAGGCGCTCGCACCATCGGTGTTCGCGGCGGTGAGATCGTCGCCGTCGAACCGTACGAGGCCGAGCTGGATGCCGCTCGGACGGTGGAGCTCGGCTCCGACGTCGTGCTCCTGCCGGGGTTGGTGGACACGCACGTCCACGTCAACGACCCGGGACGCAGCGAGTGGGAGGGGTTCGAGACGGCGACCCGCGCTGCCGCCGCCGGGGGCATCACCACCATCGTCGACATGCCCCTGAACTCGCTCCCGCCGACCGTCGATATCCAGTCGCTCGAGGTCAAGCGCAAGGCCGCGCACGGGCGAGTGCATGTCGACGTGGGGTTCTGGGGTGGCGCGATCCCCGGGAACGAGGCGGAGCTGCGTGGCCTGCACGACGCCGGTGTCTTCGGCTTCAAGTGCTTCCTGCTGCATTCCGGGGTCGACGAGTTCCCGCCGCTGGACGCCGACGCGCTCGAGCGTGTGCTGCGGCAGCTCGGTGGCTTCGACGCGCAGATGATCGTGCACGCCGAGGACTCCGAGGCGATCGAGCGCGCGCCGCGCGCGTACGGAGGTCGCTACGCGAGCTTCCTGCGGTCACGCCCGCGCGGCGCGGAGAACGTCGCGATCGCACAGGTGATCGAGCTGGCCCGCTGGACAGGAACGCGGGCGCACATCCTGCACCTGTCCTCCTCGGACGCCCTTCCGATGATCGCCTCTGCCCGGCGCGACGGCGTCCGGCTGACCGTCGAGACGTGCCCGCACTACCTGAACTTCGTCGCCGAGGAGATCGATGACGGCGCCACGCAGTTCAAGTGCTGCCCGCCGATCCGGGAGGCGGCCAACCGCGAGCAGCTGTGGCGCGGTCTGGCCGACGGGACCATCGACTCGGTCGTCAGTGACCACTCCCCGTGCAGCCCCGAGCTCAAGCGGCTGGATACCGGCGACTTCGGCACGGCATGGGGCGGGGTCTCCGGACTGCAGCTCGGGTTGCCCGCGGTGTGGACGCAGGCGCGCCAGCGGGGTTTCGCGCTGACCGACGTCGTGCGGTGGATGGCCGAGAACACCGCCGCACAGGCGGGTATGCGCAGGAAGGGCCATATCGCGCTGGGATACGATGCCGACTTCTGCGTCTTCGCGCCCGACGAGGCGTTCGTCGTGGACGGGCAGAGCCTGCGGCACCGCCATCCCGTCACCGCTTACCACGGGCGACCGCTCGCGGGTGTCGTGCGCGGTACGTGGCTGCGCGGAACCGAGGTCACCGGTGACCAGCCGCACGGCACGCTGCTCAGCAACGGCGCGTGCTGACCTTCGTGCGCTCGGGTGCACGCCACACCCTGCCGGCGGTAGGGTCTGCGCCATGACGCGCCTGGAGGTGGAGTTCACGACGGAGCCGTTCGAGGGGGAACGGCCGGATCCGCCGCCGCACGCGGTGGCCGCGCGCGACGCCGTGGAACGCGCGGGCCTGGCGTGCGACTTCGGCCCGCTGGGCACCTCGCTGAACGGGTCGTCACAGCAGGTGCTGGATGCCCTGAACGCTGCGATACACGCCGCGCTGGAGCAGGGCGCCACCCGCATGACGGTGCGCGTCGACAGGGTGGCCGACGATGAGTGATGCCGGTGCGCCGGAGCATCCGCTCGTGGATGCGGTGCGGCCGCTGGCCGAGGCGATCCGGGCCACCATCGTGCCCCCGGAACGGGCTCGTAGCGGCGATGTGCCGCTGTGCTGGGAAGGTGTCGAGGTCGCCTACGTCCGGCTCCCGGTCGCCGATGGTGCCGCGGGCCTGACCAGGCTTATCGGTGAGGTATCCGACGAGCTCGGTGGACCGCTGCACACCCTGCCACGGACGGAGAAGCAACGCGCCGTGCGGTTGCTCGAGGAGCGCGGCGCCTTCGAATGGCGCAGGGCGGTGGAGACGATCGCCGAGTCGATCGGGGTCACCCGCTTCACCGTGTACAACTACCTCAACCGGGATCGCGGCTGAGCCGTGCCGCCCGGCGCTCGCCTGCTCGTGCCGTCGCCGTCGGCGACGGCACGTCAGTGGTCGTGGTCGTGCCTGCCGAGGGTCTCTACGGGGGTCGCGCCGGGGCGGGTCCACTGCGGCACGGGGCGGCTGGCCGGGCCCCAGGTCGCGTTCCCGTCCGCGTCCGAGCGCCAGAACCAGCACGGGTCGTGTCCCCCGGGCCAGCCCTCGGGGTTGGCCTCCCACGCCTCGCCGCGGCCGTAGGGCGTCATGTCGAGCAGGCCCAGGGACCCGTTGACCGGCTCGTTGCCACGGCCCGTCGTGGAGTAGGTGAGGAACGCGCGGTCGCCGTCGCGCAGGAAGCAGGCGATGTGGCCCATGTTGTCGCCAACGGGCGCGTCCAGCCCGCGCACCGAGTACCAGGGCTGGGTGTAGCCCATGAACTCGACGTAGGGGGCAACCTCGTCCCACCGGCCCGTGGTCAGGATGGCGAACGAGACGCCCCGGGCGTTGAGGTAGACGGCGTCGTTCATGTGCCAGGCCGTCGTGGTGCAGCCCTCGCACTGCCCCTGGTGCGGTGCGCCGTCGTACCACATGTGCTTGTACACCACGAGCTCGTCGCGGCCCTGGAACAGGTCCAGGAACGGGACCGGGCCGCCGGGTCCGGCGACCTCGACCGTCCCGTCGAGCTCCACCATCGGCAGCCGGCGGCGGGCCGCAGCGAGGGCGTCGCCCTGGCGGGTATGGGCCTTCTCGCGGACCAGAAGCTCGTCACGGGCCGTCTGCCAGGTGGCCAGGTCGACCACGGGCGGGCGGCCGGGCAGCGCGGTGGTCGGGTCGTCCGGCGTTGTCGTCAAGGTGTCCTCCTGGTGTCTCGTGCCGGGCAGCGTCGTACAACGGCGGTCAGCGGTACAGACCCGCGACCCGTCCGGAACTCATCGCGGCAGGGGTGCCCTCGGCTGAGCCCGCACGGACCGCGTCGGGCCGAGAAGCTCACGGGAGGGCGCTGAGATCCGCGTCACGTCAATTTTCAACAAACTGTTGACTCGAGCGAGTGCTGGATCCTACTGTTTCCGTTAACCGAAACCACGATTTCGCGTTGCGGGAAATGCGCAGGTCACCCGCGTGCGAATCCGGGAAAGGTGGCTGGAAATGGCTGCGGCGTATCCGGTACCGGGCTCCTCCGGTGAATTCGGCGAGTCCGGCGTAGCGCGGTTCAACGAGCTACCGGCGGAGGAGGCGAGGGAGCTTCTGCACGCCTGCTGCGATGTCCCCGCCTGGGTGGAGGCGGTGCTGTGCGGCCGGCCGTACGCCGACCGTCGCCGGCTACTCGAACATGCCGATCTGGCGGCGCGACGGTTGACTCCCACCGAAGTGGACCGTGCGCTCGCCGCGCATCCTCGCATCGGCGACCTCCCCGCGGACTCCGGCCGCGAGTCGTCGTGGTCGCGGGGCGAACAGCGCGGCGTGGAACGCGACGAGGCATCGCTGCGGCAGTTGAAGGAGGTGAACCTGGACTACGAACGCCGGTTCGGGCGGGTGTTCCTCATCTGTGCCGCGGGTATGACCTCGGCGCAGATTCTCGATGCCGCGCGCGCCCGGCTCGGCCATGACGAGGCGACCGAGCGGCGCGTCGTTGCGGAGGAACTCCGCAAGATCGCACTACTGCGTGTGGAAAGGGTGCTTGACGGATGACCACGATCAGCACACACGTCCTGGACGCCGCGCGGGGCCTGCCGGCAGCCGGGGTCCCGGTACGGCTGGAGAGCCGGGAGACCGACGGCGGGCGCCTGCTCGGCTCGGACGCCACCGATGCCGACGGTCGGGTCGGATCCTTCGACGGGGCGGCGGGCACGGGTACCTACCGGCTCGTCTTCGACACCGGCACGTACTTCGCCGACGCGGGGCGGCCCTGCTTCTTCCCCGAGGTCGTCGTGACGTTCACCGTCACCGACGCGAACGCGCACTTCCATGTCCCGATCCTGCTCAGCCCGTACTCCTACACCACCTACCGAGGGAGCTGACCATGGCTGTTGTCCTGGGAACGAACCAGTACGGCAAGGCCGAGTGCCACGTCGTCCGGGTATACCGTGACACCGCCCGGCACCATATCCGAGATCTCACGGTCTCCACGGCACTGCGCGGCGACTTCACCGAGGCCCACGTCGACGGTGACCAGGGTGAGGTACTGCCGACCGACACGCAGAAGAACACGGTGTTCGCCTTCGCGTCCGAGCGAGGCGTCGGGCAGATCGAGGACTTCGCGCTCGAGCTGGGGGAGCACTTCGTGCGGCAGACGCCCGCGGCCACCGAAGCCAAGATCGATGTCTCCGAGCACGGCTGGGATCGCATCGATATCGACGGTCACGGTCACGATCATTCCTTCGTACGATCCGGGCAGGAGACGCGCACCACCGTGGTCACGGTGCGCGGGCACGGTGCCGACCGGCAGGCGTGGGTGATCTCCGGGTTGAACGACCTCGTGCTCGCGAAGACGACGGGATCGGAGTTCCAGGGGTTTCGCACCGACGGCTACACCACGCTCGCCGAGACCGACGACCGGGTGCTGGCGACCTCGCTGGTCGCAAGGTGGCGCTACCTCGGCACGGAGGTGGACTGGGGTAAGAGCTACTCGGCGGTGCGAGCGACCCTGCTGCGACGGTTCGCCGAGGTGCACAGCAAGGCACTGCAGCAGTCGCTCTACGAGATGGGCAAGGCCGTGCTCGAGCAGCACACCGACATCGCAGAGATCCGGTTCTCGGCTCCGAACAAGCATCACTTCCTGTTCGACCTCGAGCCGTTCGGGCTGGAAAACCCCGGCGAGGTGTTCCATGCTGCCGACCGCCCCTACGGGTTGATCGACGTGTCCGTGCGCCGTGACGACGTAACCGAGGCCGAGTCCGCGTGGCACGCGGTACCGGGCTTCTGCTGAAGGGAGGCGTGATGTTCTCGCTACGCAGAACGTCCCAGCGGGCCGGCTCGGCGCGGCCGGAGGACGAGAAGCTGCCACCGCACCTGCTGACGCTCTACGGCCTGCAACACATCCTCACGATGTACGCGGGCGTGGTGACACCCCCGCTGATCATCGGTGGTGCGATCGGCCTCACCACCGCCGAGCTCGGCATCCTCGTCAGCGCGGCACTGCTGGTCAGCGGGCTGGCCACGGTGCTGCAGACCCTGGGGGTCTGGCGGTTCGGCGCCCAGCTTCCCGTGGTCATCGGGATCTCCTTCGTCCCCGTCAGTGCCATGACCGCGATCGCCGAGGAGAGCGGCCTGGCGGTGGTGTTCGGTGCGGCCATGGCCTCCGGTGTGTTCGGCTTGCTGCTGATCCCGTTCATGGCCGGGCTGCGCCGGTTCTTCCCACCGGTGGTCACCGGCAGTGTGATCACGGTGATCGGGTTGTCGCTGCTGCCCGTGGCCGCCGGCTGGATCACGGAAGGGGCCGACGGTGGCCCGCCACCCCTGGGTGACCTGGGGCTGGCCGCCGCGACGCTGGTGATCGTCCTCGTGCTCGCCCGGGTACTGCCGGGGGCGGCGAGCAAGCTCGCCGTGCTCGGTGGCCTGATCCTCGGCACCGTGATCGCCGGGATCGCGGGACGGGTCGACTTCAGCGAGGTCGGCGAGGGGCCGGTGTTCTCGTTCGGCCAGCCGTTCTACTTCGGACTCCCGGAGTTCCACATCGCCGCGATCGTGACGATGTGCATCGTCATGGTGGTCATCCTCGCCGAAGGGATCGCGGACATCTTGGCGGTCGGGGAGATCGTGGGGACCGAAGTGGACAGCCGGAGGTTGGCGAACGGGTTGCGAGCCGACGTCAGCGCTGCCGTGTTCGGGCCGGTGCTCAACTCGTTCCCCGGCAGTACCTTCTCACAGAACGTCGGGCTGATCGCGCTCACCAGGATCAAGAGCCGGTACGTCGTCGCCGTCGGTGGCCTGATCCTGATCACGCTCGGCCTGTTCCCGATCCTCGGGCGCATCGTGGCCACCATCCCGATGCCGGTCCTCGGAGGGGCGGGTCTCGTGCTGTTCGGCTCGGTCGCCGCGGCCGGGGTCCGGACGCTGGCGAAGGTCGACTTCGACAACAACCTCAACCTCGTCATCGTGGCGGTCGCGTTGGGATTCGGTGTCATACCCATCGCGGCGCCGGAGTTCTACGAGGCCTTCCCGGAGTGGCTCGCCATGATCATGCACTCCGGCATCGTCGGCGGATTCGTGGCGGCGCTGGTGCTCAACGTGCTGTTCAACGTGCTCGGGCGCGCGAGCAGTGATGGCACCGGTGCCGGTGCGCCCCCGGACGGGAGCCCGGGCCTCGCGGAGGAGGACACGCCCCGCGGGTGAGCCCCGCGCGACGAACACCCCGTGCCGACACGGTCGACACGGGGTGTTCGTGTGCCCGACACGGGGTGCCGGCAGGCCCGAAACGGGGTGGGTTCAGCCGTCCTCGTGCTCGCGGCTGTCCTGGTACTCGCGCCAGGAGCCGAGGTGCGAGATGTCGATCAGACGGGCTTCCTGCCGGTACTCCTTGCGCAGCAGCACAGCCAGGGCGGGTGCGCCGTCCTCGAGCTCGATCACACCGAGCTCGACCTCGGCCGGCTCGGCGGGCAGCAGGGAGTCACGCAGTGTGTCCAGGGGGAGCTCGTAGACCTCACCGGCCACGGACGTGCCCGCCGAGTCGGTCGGCTCCAGCGCGGGGAAGCGGTCATCGACCGAGTAGAAGCGGTACTTCGCCGCGGTGCGCGCCGTCCGCACCAGCGGCGCGCCGCGCAGGTAGGGATGCAGCGGGCCGCCGCGCATGCCGCCGCCGTTGAGGAACATGTGGACCACATCGACCTCCTGAGCCGTTCCTGCTGTGTCGCCTGATTCGTTGGGGTTCGCTGTCGTTCGACGCCGGGTCCGGCGTCAGGTGCCGAGCACGAGCCGCTCGACCGGGGACGGGTCGGTGTCCGCGCGGTGTGCGGCGGTACGGAGTGCCTCGACGTCGCTGTACGGGCGATCGGCGAGGATCGCCCGGGTGGCTGGTGCTGGCAGGCCGCCCTCCTCGCTCAGCAGCGCGTAGCCGCGGTCGTGCTGGAGGCTGTTGAACCATGCGAGGCCGATACGGGCGCGCCCGGCCGGGGTGAGGTCACCGTAGACGCGTAGCCGCGCGAACCCGCCATCCGGGTAGACGTCGACGCGGACGTGGTCCACGGGCTCGTCGGCCGTGACGGGGAACCGGTGCCGGGTGTCCGGCTGCAGGCGGGTGCGGCCGAGGAGCTCCACCTCGCGCGGCTGAGTATCGGTTCGGACCGTGCCGGTGAGCCGGAACCACCCGGGGGCGTTGCCCTTGAAGTGCGTGGTGTCGATCTCCACCTGGTGGACGGTCCCCTCCGCAGCAAGGCGCACCTCGACCCAGTCGTTGCCGTCGTCGCGCCGCCGCGCCGTCTCCCAGCCCTCACCCATCACGCGGGCATACCCGGGCATCAGCAGGTTGTTCGGGGAGGAGAAGAAGCGGTTGGAACAGCCGGTGACTACGCCGCCGTTCTCCTGGGCGGCCAGGTCCAGTGGCATACCGGCGAACGAACGGGGGTCGGCGAGAACCTCGCCGTGCACGCGCAGCCGGGCCACCCCGCCGTCCGGGAAGATGTTCAACCGCACATGGGTGAAGCGCTGGTCGCAGGGGACGGCGAACAGGTTGTTCGAGTCCCCCTTGAGAGCCTCCTTCGGTACGATCTCGACCCACTCCACGCTGTCGTCACCGAGCTCTTCCGGCGACGGGTAGCCGGACACCGAGGTCGCCTCGACCGAACAGTGTTCGGGATAGTTGCCCGTGAAGAACGCGGTGTCCACCGTGATGCCGTGGATGACCCCGGGGGCACCCAGCCGGATGACCGCCCAGTCGTGCCCGGCATCGCGCCTGCGCCGCGTCTCCCAGCCGTCGTAGACCTGCCCCTTGTGGCCGAACGTGTGCGGCCGGAACTCCGGCGCCTGCGGCGTGAGCAGGTTCTCCTTCTCGGCGAAGAACTCGTCGCTCGCCGCGACGACGGCGCCACCGAGGGCGCGCCCGGCCAGATCGGGTAACGCGCCGAAGTCCATGGTCGTCATGGCCGTCCCTCCTGCTTACTGCTGGTGCTGACATTCTCCGCCGTACCGGAGACTCTAGTTCCCGGGCCGCGCCGGTCGCTGCCCGAAGGTCAGCGAGCGTTGCCTGCCACGGCCCGCCGGGTCATCCGCTGTCCGGTTCCGGGACCTGCGGCATCAGCGGGTCCCTGGCCAGCCGTTCCGCTGCCAGCCGCTCGAGCAGGGCGCCCGCTTCGGCGACACACCGGTCCGGGTCGGGTTCGAGGTCGGTCAGCGCGTACGCGCCCGCGAAGCCCGCGTCGACGAGCTCGGTGCCGGTGATGAGGCAGCGGCCCGCGACCGCCAGTACGGGCACCCCGGCACGGCGGGCGGCCTTGGCCACCCCGGCCGGGGCCTTACCGCGCAGGGTCTGACGATCGACCGAGCCCTCGCCGGTGATCACCAACCCCGCGCCTGCCAGCGCAGCGGGAAAGCCCACGAGGTCGAGCAGGTACTCGATACCGGGGCGGACCGTCGCGCCGAGGACCGCGAGCGCGGCGAAACCGACACCGCCCGCCGCTCCCGCGCCGGGGATCTCGGCTGCTCCGCCGGCGATCCCGGCATCGCGGTGCAGGACCTCCGCCCAGTGAGCCAGCGCCCGGTCCAGCTCGCCTGCCAGGACACGGTCGGCGCCCTTCTGGCGGCCGTACACCTGCGCTGCCCCGTGCGGCCCGAGAAGCGGATTGTCGACGTCACACGCCACCACGATGCGCGCGTCGTGCACGCCCGGGTGGAGCCGGGAGGTGTCCACGCGGGCGAGCTCGAGCAGCCCTTCCCCGCCCGGCCCCAGGTCCGCTCCGTGCGCGTCGGTCAGGCGCAGCCCCAGCGCCCGCAACATCCCCGCCCCTCCGTCGGTGCAGGCACTGCCGCCGAGACCGAGCACGATCTCGCGGCATCCCGCGTCCAGAGCGGCGCGGACCAGCTCACCGGTGCCGTAGGAGGACGCGCGCATCGGCGCGCGCACGCCTCCGGGCAGCCTGCGCAGCCCGGAGGCGTCGGCGAGCTCGACCACCGCGACGCCGTCGCGTTCGGCGTAGGACGACTCGATCGGCTGCCCCGTCGGCCCGGTACACGGCACGGGAACGGCCCGGAAGCCCGCTGCGAGAGCGGCCTCCAGGGTGCCGTCCCCGCCGTCGGCCACCGGCACCCGGCGCACGTCCGGGCCGTGCGACCCGGCTGACAACGCGCGGGCCAGGCCCGCGGCCAGGTGCCCGGCGACCTCGGGCGCGGTCAGTGACCCCTTGAACTTGTCCGGGGCGATGAGGACATGACCGGTGCTCATCGCCGGTCAGTCCGTCAGGGCAGGCCGGGCGTGTTCGGCGCCGTCCTGGCGGGCCTGCGGCACCACGCTGGTGGGGGCGTCCTCCAGCGTGGTGGCCAGGTCCTCGAACTCGTTGATGCCGTCGATCTCGGTTCCCATCGATATGTTGGTCACGCGCTCGAGGATAGCCTCGACAAGAACCGGAACCCGGTACTCGAGCATCAGCTTGCGTGCCTCGTCGAACGCGGGGAGGAGCTGGTCCGGTTCGGTAACCCGGAGCGCCTTGCATCCCAGCCCTTCCGCGACCTTGAGGTGGTCCACCCCGTAGGCACCCAGCTCGGGGGTGTTGATGTTGTCGAAGGACAGCTGGACGCAGTAGTCCATGTCGAACTGGCGCTGTGCCTGCCGGATGAGGCCGAGGTAGGAGTTGTTCACCACGACGTGCACGTAGGGCAGGTTGAACTGGGCACCCACCGCGAGTTCCTCGAGCAGGAACTGGAGATCGTAGTCGCCGGACAGCGCGACGACCGTGGCCTCGGGATCGGCCTTGCACACGCCCAGTGCGGCGGGGACGGTCCAGCCGAGCGGGCCTGCCTGGCCACAGTTGATCCAGTGCCGCGGCCGGTACACGTGCAGGAACTGCGCCGCGGCGATCTGGGACAGCCCGATCGAGCTGACGTAGCGGGTCTCCGGCCCGAACGCCCGGTTCATCTCCTCGTACACCCGCTGCGGCTTGATCGGCACGTCGTCGAAGTGCGTCCGGCGATGCAGCGTCTCCTTGCGCTCGGCGCAGTCGCGGACCCAGGCCCGGCGGTCCGGCAGCTGTCCGCTGTCGGCCCACTCGCGCGCGATACCGGAGAACAGCTCGAGCGCGGCGCCCGCGTCCGAGGTGATGCCGTAGTCGGGCGCGAACACCCTGCCGATCTGGGTCGGCTCGATATCGACGTGCACGAAGGTGCGACCCCGCGTGTAAGTCTCCAGACCGCCTGTGTGCCTGTTGGCCCAACGGTTGCCGATACCCAGCACGAAGTCGGACTCCAGCAGGGTGGCGTTGCCGTAGCGGTGCGCGGTCTGCAGACCCGCCATTCCTGCCATCAGCTCGTGGTCGTCGGGGATGCTTCCCCAGCCCATGAGCGTGGGAACGACCGGGACGTCGACGGTCTCGGCGAAGGAGACGAGCAGGTCCGAGGCGTCGGCGTTGATGACTCCGCCGCCCGCGACGATCAGTGGGCGTTCTGCCTGGCAGAGCATCTCGAGCGCCTTCTCGATCTGCGCCCGGGTGGCGGACGGCCGGTAGGCCGGAAGCGGCTCGTACGTGTCCGGGTCGAACTCGATCTCGGACTGCTGCACGTCGAGAGGCAGGTCGATGAGAACCGGACCCGGCCGCCCGGAGCGCATCTCGTGGAAGGCTCGCTGGAAGGCACCCGGAACCTGGGACGGCTCGAGGACCGTGAGCGCCATCTTCGTCAGCGGCTTGGCGATCGACGGGATGTCGACGGCCTGGAAGTCCTCCTTGTGCAGCCGCGACCGGGGTGCCTGGCCGGTGATGCACAGGATCGGCACGGAGTCGGCGGACGCCGAGTACAAGCCCGTGATCATGTCCGTGCCCGCGGGGCCCGATGTGCCGATGCACACGCCGATGTTGCCCGCGGCCGTTCGCGTGTAGCCCTCGGCCATGTGCGAGGCACCCTCGACGTGCCTGGCCAGCACGTGGTCGATGCCTCCGCTGTCGCGCATCGCCGCGTACAGGGGGTTGATAGCGGCACCGGGAATGCCGAAGGCGTTCGACACGCCCTCGCGTTTGAGGACTTCCACAGCCGCGCGTGCGGCCGTCATTCGAGGCATGGCCATTCTCCAGGGGGAAGCGAGGGATGGGGGGACAGGCGGGGGCGTCCTACTGGTCCGCTCGGCCGGACAGCTCCTCGACGAGCTTGAGCAGGCCGGAGTGGTCGAGCGCACCGTCCCCGCGCGCCACCAGGGCTGCGACCAGCTGGGATACCGCGGAGCCCAGCGGGATGGTCACGCCGGCATCGCGAGCTGCCGCCTGCACGATCCCGAGGTCCTTGTGGTGCAGTTCGAGGCGGAAGCCCGGGTTGAACTGGCGGGCCAGCATGGCCGTGCCCTTGCGGTCGAGGATGGCGTTGCCGGCCAGCCCGCCGGAGAGGACCTTGACCGCGGCCTCGGTGTCCACCCCGTGCGCTTCCAGGAAGACGATGGCCTCGGCGACGAGCTCGAGCGTGCCGGCGACGATGAGCTGGTTGGCTGCCTTGACGGTCTGGCCCGCCCCGGCGGGACCGACGTGCACCACGGTCTTGCCGACCGTGTTCAGCACCGGTTCGGCGGCGGCGAAGTCGGCGTCCGCACCCCCGACCATGATCGACAGAGCGCCGTCGATGGCTCCCTGCTCGCCGCCGCTGACCGGCGCGTCGAGTACCCGCACCCCGCGAGGTGAGGCCTGCTCGGCGACGGTGCGCGAGGTGTCCGGCCGGATGGTGCTGCAGTCGATGTAGAGCAGGTTGTCCTTGGCGTTGGCCAGCACGCCGTCCTCACCGAGTGCCACCTCGGCGACGTCGGGGGAGTCCGGCAGCATCGACACCACGATGTCGGCGTCGCGGACGGCGGCACCGATCGAGTCGGCCGCGCGGCCGCCCTGCTCGACGAGCTTGTCGATCGCGGGCCTGCTGCGGTTGTACCCGATGACGTCGTAGCCGGCCGAGGCGAGGTTCGCGGCCATCGGGCCGCCCATGATGCCGAGGCCGATGAATCCCACAGTGGTCATGGTGGTAGCTCCTCGTCGTGTGTCTTACTTGTTGATCCAGTCGAAGCTGTCGGCGCTGGCGCCGGACGGCTTGTACTCGAGCCCGATCCAGCCGGTGTATCCGCGAGCGTCGAGCTGCGTGAAGTAGCGCTCGAACTCCAGCTCGCCGGTGCCGGGTTCGTTGCGGCCGGGGGCGTCGGCGATCTGCACGTGCGCGATCTCCGCGGCGTGGGCGTCGAGGACGTGCGCGATGTCGTCGCCGTTGACGCTCAGGTGGTAGAGATCGGCGAGCAGGCCGACATTGCTCGAGCCGTGCGCACGCACCTTGTCGAGCACGGCCAGCGCGTCGGCCGCGGTCAGCAAGGGATACTTCGGCGCGCCGCTGACCGGCTCCACGAGGACGGTCCCGCCGATCGACTCGACCGTCTTGGCCGCGTGCACGAGATTCTCGATGGCCAGCTCGTCCTGTGCGGCCGGGTCGGCGCCGTCGATCCGGTTGCCGTACAGCGCGTTGAACGCGCGGCACCCTGTGCGCTCGCCGATCGCCGCCACGAGCGCGGCGTTGTCCCGGAACTCCTGTTCCCGGGCGGGCCACGACACCAGGCCCCGGTCCCCGCCCGGCATGTCACCGGCGAAGAAGTTGAGCCCGACGAGCGCCACGCCCGCGTCGCCGAGCGCGGTGACGAACCGGTCGACCTCGGCGCCGGACGGGACCGCCTCGGAGAACGGCCACCAGAACTCGACGGCGTCGAAGCCGGCCGCCTTGGCGGCGGCGGGGCGTTCGAGCACGGGAAGCTCGGTGAACAGCAGCGAGCAGTTCACCGCGAAGCGGCCTGCCTTCTGCGCCATCTTGTCTCACTCGCTTTCACGATACGAAAACTTAGTTTTGGTTTGTGAAATGAGCTTATCGAGATGCTGTGATGCGCGTCAAGTTCAGGGCGTGATCGCGGCGCCGACCCGCACCAGCCGGGAGCACGCGGCTGACTGCGGCGGGCCGGAGCTCGCGGCTTTCGAGCGTGGCAACACCCTGCTGAGGCCGGGGTCGATCGAGAGCCGCACGTGCTGACCCGCAGCGGGAGCGGGAGCGTGCAGCGGGATGCTGGCCAGGATCGGCTGGCCCCCGTCGAGCACGACGGTCCGCAAGCCCGGCCCCGGCACCACCCGCTCGACACGTGCCGGTACGCCGCTCGCCCCGGCCGGCCACACGGACACGCCGATCGCGAAAGCCGCGACCGTGACCGGTCCCGGCGCGCCGTGCCAGGTCAGTCCGGTGCGCTCCCCGCCGACCGCCACCTCGCCGTCCGCGCGGACCTGGGCGTCGAGCAGGTTGTCGTATCCGACGAGCGCGGCGACGCTCGCGTCCGCAGGCCGGTGGATCACGGCGTCCGCCGTGCCGTCCTGGCGCACGTGCCCGCCGACGAGAGCGATCACCCGGTCGGCCAGCCGCAGGGCGTCGTCCGCACGGTGCGAGACGTGCACGACGGTGGTCGTACGGTCGGCGAGAGCGAGGCCGAGATCGTGCAGGAAGGACAGGCGTGACTCGGAGTCCAGGCTCGCGGCCGGCTCGTCGAGCAGGAGCACGTCCGGGTCGATGGCCAGCGCGCGTGCGAGGTTGACCCGCTGCTGCTCACCCCCGGACAGCCCGGCGGCATGGCGGTGGGCCAGGTGTGCCACACCCATTCGCCGGAGCGCGGCGTCGGCGAGGTCACGGCGCTGCTTCCGGGGGATCTTCCGCCATTTCAACGGCAACACGACGTTGCGCAGCACGCTGGTACTGAGCAGCCCGGGACGCTGGGTGGCGTACGCGGCTCGCCGCCGCAGGGCGATACCGCCGTGCCCGGTGCCGGTCCCGTCCACGGTCACCTGACCGGTGTGCGGCGTCTCGGCGGCCGCGAGCAGCCGCAGCAACGTCGTCTTGCCGGCACCGTTCCGCCCGAGCACCGACACCTGCTCGCCGCCGTCGATGCCGAGCGAGTCCACGCGGAGGACCTCGTGTCCACCGCGGTGGTGCCGGACACCGTCCACTCTCAGTTGCGCTCCCATACGGCCGCCCTTCCCTGGACAGAGGCGAGGAGCCCGTTGATGACGAAGGCGAGTCCGAGCAGGATCGAGCCGTAGACGATCGCCACGCCGAACTCGCCTCTGCTGACGTTCTCCACGATCGCGGTGGTCATCACCTGGGTGTGGCCGTGGATGTTGCCCCCGACGATCGTCACGGCACCCACCTCCGAGATCGCGATCCCGAAACCAGCCATCGCGGCGGCGAGCAGCGCCACGCGCGCCTCGATCCACAGGCGGAGCACCATCTGCAGCCGGTTGGCGCCGAGCGTGCGGAGCTGGTCGGACAGCTGGCGTGGCAGTTGCCGCAACGCGGCCATCGTGATCCCGGTGACAAGGGGGGTGACTATCAGCGCCTGGGCTATGATCATCCCGGGCACGGTGTAGATCAGGTCGAGACCGCCGAGCGGTCCGCTTCGCCAGAGCAGCATCGCCACGACCAGCCCGACGACCACCGTCGGCAGTGCCATCCCTGTGTTGACCAGAGCGATCACCACCCTGTTGTCGCCGAGGCGCACCAGAGCCAGGGCGGTGCCCAGGGAGATCCCGAGCAGTGCCGCTATCGACGTCGCGGAGACCGATACCAGTGCCGATCGGGACAGAACCTCGATGACGGGCTCGGACATCAGGCCCCCGCATCCGGGAAGAACAGCGGCTCCCCGTATTCCTCGATGCCGAACTCGGCGATGGCTTCCTGGGTGGGTTCGTCGCGGATCCACTCGGCGAACGCCTCGGCGCAGCCGCTGTTGACGTTCTCGCCGTCGACGACGATCACGTGATAGTCGTTGCGGAGGTCGTCGGTTCCGGCGAACGCGACCTCGGAGTCCAGCCCGGACGTGGCGAGGTACGTGCCGCGATCCGTCAATGTGTACGCCTGCCGCTGGCTCGCGATCGTCAGTGTCTCGCCCATGCCCTGACCTGTCTCGATGTATGCCTGCCCGGAGTGCTCGACACCTGCTTCGTCCCACAGGGACAGTTCCTTGGCATGGGTTCCGGAGTCGTCGGCCCGGGACGCGAACGCCGCGCCCTCGTCGGCGATCCGCCGCATCGCCTCGGCGGCGCTGCCTGCGCCGTCCAGGTCCACCGGATCTCCCGGCGGTCCGACCAGGACGAAGTCGTTGTGCATCACCGGCTGCCGGAGCGAACCGTGCCCCTGCTCCATGAACCGCTCTTCCGCCTCCGGCGAGTGCACGAGCACCGCATCGGCCTCACCTCGCTCGCCCATCGCCATGGCCTGTCCCGACCCGACGGCCACCGTCTTTGCCGTACACCCGGTCGTCGACTCGAACTCGGGCAGGATCGCGTCGAGCAGCCCGGTGTTCTGCGTGCTCGTGGTCGTCGCCAGCACCATGGGGCCGCCGGCCTCGCCCCCGGCCGAGCCTGATGCGCACCCGGTCACCACGGCCAGTACGACTGCCGGGCCGAGGCGGGCCCACCGCATTCTCATGTCGCCTCCCTGAACTCACCTGTCCGGCCGAAGTCGTATCCGGCCATCATGGATAGCCGCTTCCGGAACGAGCGTGTTGCCAGCACGTCGAGCAGCGGGGCCAGCGCCGCCGTGGCATCCGGGCTGACGGCGAGCTCGAAGTCCTCGTGGCCGACGGGTACGAAGTCGGCGTCGACCGCCGTGGCAGCCGAGCGCACGGCCAGTCCCGCGTCGGCCGCGCCGCTCGAGACGGCCACCGCGACCCCGATATGGGACTCTGCCAGTTCGCCCTGTGGTCGGGGCGTCGCTCCGGACTCGCGCAGCAGCCGGTTCAGCAGCAGCCGGGAGCCCGCGCCGGGCGAGCGCCACACGAGGTCCAACCCGTCGAGGTCTGCCACCCCGCGAACGTCCGGTGGGTTTCCCTTCGCGACGACGATGCCCTGTTCGCGGCGCCACAGGTGTACCAGCATGGCGGGTCTGCCACCCAGGATCCCGCGCGCTGCGGCGTCGTTGGCCCGCCCCGTCACCGCATCCCGCAGGTGTACGGCCGCGGCGTCGCTCTCGCCTGCCGCGAGCGATCCGAGCCCCGCGACGCTGCCGCGTACGTGCCCCACGCGCTCGCCCCGCGAACCGAGCGAGGCCAGGAGCAGGTCCAGCGCCGGGTCGTCACTGCCGGATACCCGCGCGCTCACGTCACCGGAGAGCATGGCGCGGGCACACTCGATGCCGGTGGCGGTGACCACAGCGGTCGAGCGTTGTGGGCCGCCGATCACCCCCGCGTCGCGCAGCCGCGCGTGGGCCTTCGCCGCGGTGCCGGGAGAGCACCCGGCCCGGTAGGCGAGGGCGCGCACCGTCGGTGCGGGCTCTCCCGGTCGCAGCCGTCCGGTGAGGACGTCGCTCGCGACAGCGTTCGCCAGTTCCTGTACCAACTGTGTCACGAATACAGTATACAGTTTATGCTGAGGTGCGCATAGGGGTAGCGCGTCACGTGACGGGCCGCGCGCCGGCGCGGCACCCGCCGCCGGGACGAGGAACGATCCGGCGGTGTCGCTGGAGTGCCGGGCCGCCCGTCACGGAGATGTCTGGGCCGGTGGAGTGTCGCGGTCGGGCTCGCGTGTCGCGGGTCGCGCGGAGGCGTGGTCCCGGCCGCCCGGCCGATGAACGACCCGGCCGGTCTCCTCGGTGTCGTAGCCGCCCAGCTCGCGGATGGAGGCCTGGAAGCCGGGGGAGTCCAGCAGCTCCCACAGGGGAGCCAGCAGCGGGTCGTCCAGGGTGTGCGCGTCGAGGACGAGGTCGTAGGGCTCCTGCGCGACAGGCACGAAGTCCAGGCCGAACGCTCGCGCTGCGGCCAGGATCCCGAGCCCGCAGTCCGCGCGGCCCGCCGAGACGGCGGCGGCTACGGCGAGGTGCGTCGGTTCCTCCCGCGCGTACCCGCTGATGCGCTGCGGGTCGATCTCGCGGCGGTGCAGTTCGTGGTCGAGCAGCATCCTGGTTCCCGCGCCGCGCTGCCTGTTGACGTAGGACAGGTCCCGCTCGGCGAGGTCGCCGAGGTCGGTGATGCCGTGCGGGTTGCCTGGTGGTACGAGCAGGCCCTGGTCGCGATGCACGAGGCGGACCACGGCGAGCTCGCGGTCGGGCATCATCTCGTCGAGGTAGGGGAGCGTGTACTCGCCGGTCGCCGGGTGCAGCAGGTGTGAGCCCGCGATATGGCACAACCCGTCCCGCAACGCCACGAGCCCTCCGAGGGAGCCCACATTGGACGACGCCAGCGTCAGCGTGGGGTCGGTCGACCGGAGCGCGTTGGCGGCGAGGTCGAGCACGAGGTCGTGGGAGCCGATGGCCACGATCGTGCGTTCGATCTCCGGGTACCGGCGCAGCAGCTGAACCTGCACCTCCTCGCCCGCGTGGTGCCCCTCGACCGCAGCGGGGACGAACAGTAGCCCGTCCGCGCGGACGAGTGAGGTCAGTACACCCGCGCCACGCGGAAGGGGGGTCGCGACCACCGTTCCGCCGACCGAGCCGAGGCGTACCCGCACCCAGTCGTCCATGCCGACCACCGAGGGGAGTTTCCTGGCCAGCCGGGCACGAGCCGCCGGCCGGTGCGGTGGCGCCGCGCCCTCGAGCTCGGCGAGCATCGGTGCGGCGAAGATGTCGAAGGTCAGGGCAGCCGACACCGGGTAACCAGGGATGCCGATCACCGGTGCGGCGTCGACGGCGCCGAGCACGACGGGGTGGCCGGGCCGGACCGCCACGCCGTGCACCGCGAGGGTGCCCTGCTCGGAGATCACCCTGGCGGTGTAGTCGTCACGACCCGCGCTCGATCCGGCGATGACGATGACCAGGTCGGCCGTGGCCGAGGCGTCGCGGACCGCCGCGCCGATGCGGCAGGTGTCGTCGGGCTGGACGGCTGTGGTCCACGCCTCGCAGCCGGCATCACGTGCCTGCGCGGCCAGCATGAGGGAGTTGGTGTCGACGATCTCGTCCTGCCGCGGCGGGGACCCGATCGGAACGATCTCGTCCCCGGTCGGGATGACCGCCACCCGCGGTGTGCGCCGCACGGTCAGCTCCGTCGCCCCGGCGGCCGCGGCGGCGGCGACGTCGACCGGCCGGAGCCGGTGTCCTTCGGGTAGCAGCAGCTCGCCGGCACTGACGTCCTCACCGATGGACCGGACGTTGTGGTACGGCGGAACCGCCGCCAGGATCTCGGCGCTCTGACCGGAGTCGCCGGCGACGTAGTGCACGTGCTCGCGCATGATGACTGCGTCGCGTCGCTCCGGCATCGGGTCGCCGGTGTCGACGACCTCGTAGGAGCCGGGCGCCAGCCACAGCGGGGTGGTCTCGCTGGCGCCGTGCGTGTCCTGTGCGCGTACGGCGATGCCGTCCATCGCCGCCACGTCGCCGACGGGGGAGGAGCGGGTGGCCCAGACGGGCTCGGCAGTCACCCGCCCGACCGCATCGGCCAGTGCCACCGTGACGGTGTCGGTCCGCTCGGCGCATCCATGGGACAGGCAGGCCCGGCGCCATGCTTGGATGGCCGACTCCGCGGGGACGTCGCTGATGAACGGGCTGTCCTGCACGGTCGCCAACCTACCCCGGCCGATCCGCCGCCCGCACCTCGGCGGCGGGCGGACGCGTGCGGGAACCTGCTCTCATCGCGGTCACCTGTACAGCGTCACCGTGACGTGCTGACCCTCGTCGAGACCGGTGGCCGACTCGTCGATCACCACGTAGCCGTCCGCTGTGGTCAGTAACGACAGCAGGGCGGAAGCTCCGAACAGCGGTACCGCCCGGCCGTCCTGCACGCGTACCTGCACCACGTCGAGCCTGCCCGCGGCCGAGGCCACCCGGCGCGCGAGCTCCGCGGTGGTGCTCGGCTCGGCCGGTGGCAGGGTGACACCTCCGACCCGGCGCACGATGGGGACACCGACCAGTCGGAACACCACCAGTGCCGACAGCGGGTTGCCGGGAAGCCCGATGACCGGGACCTCGCCTGCCTGCGCGAGCAACGTGGGCTTGCCGGGTTTGATGGCCAGCCCGTGGCAGAACACCCCCGGCTCGCCGAGTGCCTCCACCGCGGCCACCGTCTCGTCACGCGCGCCGACCGACGAGCCTGCCGAGACCACGACCACGTCGCACTCCTGGGCGGCCTTTTCCAGCGTCCTGGTCAGCACGCCCGCGTCGTCCGGCACGATGCCGCGCGGGCACGGGATGCCCCCGGCATCGATGACCAGGCCGGCCAGCGCGGACGCGGTGGCGTCGCGGACCTGGCCTGCGAGCAGCTGCTCGGTCTCGGGCGGCACGACCTCGTCACCGGTGGAGACGATGCCGACCCTTGGCTTCGCGCGCACCACGACGTCGCCGGTGCCTGCTGCGGCCAGCAACCCGAGGTCCTGGGCGCGCAGCGGGCGGCCCGCGGGGGCGAGCACGTCGTCGGCAGCGACGTCCTCGTCGGCGCGAACCGTCCCGTCACCGACCGCGACGGGACGGCTCGCCTCGATCATCCCCGGCATGGTCTGCTGGGTGTGCTCCACCATGAGCACCGCGTCGGCGCCCTCCGGAAGGGCCGCCCCCGTCGGTACCGCGACCGCCGTACCGTGCCCGACGGCGACCGCTGCCGGAGCTCCCATCCGCACGGAACCGGCCACCTCGAAGTAGGCCGGTAACGCCTCGCTCGCGCCGTGCGTATCGGCGGCACGTACCGCGAACCCGTCCACGGTCGAGCGGGTGAACCCGGGAAGTGCGGTCCGCGACGTGACCGCGGACGCCGGTACGCGCCCCAGCGCGTCGGCGCGGCCGACACGCTCGGTGCCGGTGCGCCTGCCCGGCCGGAACCCGGCGAGCGCCTCGGATACCGGCAGTGCGGTGAAGAACTCCCTGCCGCTCACAGTGGACCCGTTCCTCCGTTCACGATCGCGCGCCGGGTTCCTCGCGGTTGAGGACGCTGACGACGGGCCCCATGGCGACCTGTCCCAGCCCGCAGATCGAGGTCTTGCGCATGACCATCTCGAGCTCACGCAGCCGGGCCTTGCGCGCGTCGTCGAGCTCACCGCCGTTGTGCAGTGTGTCGGTGAGCAGGTCGTGGGCCTTGGTCGAACCTGCCCTGCACGGCACGCACTTTCCGCAGGACTCGTTGCGGAAGAACCTCAGGACGTTGGTCGCGGCAGCGAGCGCGTCGGTTCCCTCGGCGATGACCACCATCGCGCCGGAACCCAGCATCGATCCCGCCTCGGCAAGGGTGCCGAAGTCCATCGGCACGTCGAGGTGCTCCGGCCCGAGGAAGTCGGACGATGCGCCCCCCGGCTGGACCGCGTGGAGCCCGGACCCGCCCGCGACGCCGCCCGCGAGGTCCAGCAGCTCCCGGATCGTGGTACCCATCGGGACACAGTAGACTCCCGGGTGCTCGACGTGTCCGGAGACCGCGAAGAACTTCAGCCCGCCGCTGCCGTTGGTGCCTTGCTCCGCCCACCAGCTCGCGCCGCGGGAGGCGATGATCGGAACGTCGGCGAAGGTCTCGACCGAGTTCATCAGGGTGGGCTTGCCCCACAGCCCGTAGACACCGGGGAACGGGGGCTTGTTCCGGGGTTCGCCGCGGTGACCCTCCATGCACTCGATCAGGGCGGTCTCCTCGCCGAGGATGTAGCCACCGGGCGAGGTGAAGATGTCCAGGCTCAGCCGGTACCCGCTGCCGAGAACGTCGTCGCCGAGCAGCCCGATGTCGTGCAGGTGCCGGATCTCGGCGTGCAGCACCTCTTCCTCGGGGCCGTACTCGTGCCGGATGAAGACCGTTCCCTCTTCGGCGCCTGCCACGACCATGCCCATGAGCATGCCCTCGAGCACGAGATGGGGCTGCTCCGCGAGGAGCTGGCGGTCCTTGAACGTGCCGGGCTCGGACTCGTCGGCGTTGCAGATGGCGTACTTGACGCCCGCGTCCTGGGCACGCACGATCTCCCACTTCTTACCGGTGGGAAAGCCGGCACCTCCCATGCCGCGCAGGCCGGAGTCCTTCAGCTCGGCGATGACCGTCTCGGGCGCGATCGCGCCGGACAGCAGCGCCCTGAGCGTGCCGTAATGCTCGTCCCTTCGCGTGTACGGGTCGTTCGGCCAGCCGCTCGGGGGAGCGTAGGCGACGGTAGCGCCCAGTTCCGTGCCGCCCGTCCGCCGCTGCTCGACGAACTCGGCGACGTCGTCGACCCTGCCCGGCCGGTCGTCCACCGTAGCGGCGGGGGCGATGTCGCAGCGGCCGGGACAGGAGACCTCGGTGACCTCGACGTCGCTCGTGCCGTCGTACTGCTCGTGCAGGCGCTCGATCCGCTCATCGGCACCCGTCAACCAGCATGTGAGGTCGTGGCAGACGCCAACGGTCACCCCGGTCGGCGGCTCGGTCCTGAAGTGCGGGTAGAAGGTGATCAGACCTTCGATCTCGTACAGCGGGCGCCGTTGGCGCCGTGCGAGCGCCTCCAGCTCCTCCCTCGGCAGCCAGCCACACCGGTCCTGTATCTCCTTGAGCATCGGGATCAGGCTCGGGCCGGGGAACTTCCCGGCCCGAGCCTCGACGCCGGGAACCTTGTCCTGCTTGGGATGGGCCTCCGCAGTCACGCTGTGCTCCCTCCGGCTGGGGCGCTCTCGCGGTCGGCCACGGGGACGATCCGCACGGCGCAGAACTTGAACTCGGGAATCTTGCCCGTAGGGTCGATCTCGTCGATCGTGAGCAGGTTCGCGGCGGCCTCCCGGAAGTGGAACGGGATGAACACGTTGCCGCGTGCCTCCCTGTGGGAGACCTTGACGTGCAGCTCGATCTCCCCGCGCCGGGAGATCACCCTGGCGAGGCCGCCGTCGGTCAGCCCGAGCTCGGCGGCGTCGCCGGGATGAACATAGGCTTCGGCACGTGGCGAGATGGAGTCCAGCGCGTACGACCGTCGCGTCATCGACCCGGTGTGCCAGTGTTCGAGCAACCGGCCGGTGTTGAGGACGTAGGGATACTCCTCGTCGGGTAGCTCCTTGCCGGGCAGCCACTCGGCCGGCACCAGGTGCGCGAGCCCGTCCGAGGTGTTGAACCGGTCGTCGAACAGCACCACGGTGCCGTCCTCGTGCTCCGGGTCAGGGTTGGGGTAGAGCTTGCCGGTAGACCCGAGGTTGTCGTAGGTCAGGTTCGCGTAGTCCGGCATCAGCTCGACCATCTCCTCGAACACCTCACGCGGGGAGCGGTAGTCCCAGCCGAGCCCGAGTCGCTGCGCGATGTCCTGCACGATCTGCCAGTCGACGCGGGCCTGCCCGGGCGGGTCGAAGACCGTACGTCCACGCTGGACTCGGCGGTCCGTGTTGGTGTAGGTGCCGTCCTTCTCCAGGTACGACGACGCAGGCAGGACGACGTCGGCGAACTCGGCCGTCTCGGTGAGGAAGATGTCCTGCACGACGAGGAAGTCGAGCTTGGCCAGTGCCTTGCGGACCTTGTTGATATTGGGGTCGGACAGGAAGGGGTTCTCCCCGAGCATGTACATACCCCGTACGCCGCCGTCCAGGACGGAGGCCATGACCTCGGTGACGGTCAGCCCGTTGTTCGGGTTGAGCTGCACACCCCACGCCTGCTCGAACCGCTGCCGGGACGCGCTGTCCGATGCGGACTGGTAGTTGGGGTAAAACATGGGGATCAGCCCCGCGTCCGAGGCGCCTTGCACGTTGTTCTGCCCGCGCAGCGGGTGAAGTCCGGTACCGGGCTTGCCGACGTTGCCGGTGATGGAACACATCGCGATCAGGCAGCGCGCGTTGTCGGTACCGGTGGTGTGCTGGGAGATACCCATGCCCCAGTAGATGACCCCGGCGCCCGCCTCACCCCAGATGCGGGCGATCCTGCGGATGGTCTCGGCATCCACGCCGGTGATCTGCGCGGCCAGCTCCGGCGGGTACGCCTCGACGGTCTTGGCAAGCTGCTCGTAGTTGGCCGTCCGGTCGGCGACGAAGTCGTGGTCGACAAGGTCCAGCCGGATGATCTCGTGCATGATGCCGTTGTACAGCGCGACATCGGTACCCGGCTTGAGCTGGCAGAAGATGTCGGCGTGGTCGGCGACCGTGCCGGCCCGGGGGTCGATGTAGATGATCGTGGTGCCGTCACGCCGGGCCTGCTTGAAGAACGACGAGGCCACCGGGTGGTTGGCCGTGGCGTTGCTCCCGGTGATGATCGCGACGTCGGCGTTGGCGATGTCGCCGTAGGTGGTCGACACGGAGCCGGAACCGACGCCCTCGAACAGGGCCGCCACGCTGGACGCGTGGCACAACCGGGTGCAGTGGTCGACGTTGTTGGACCGGAACGCCGTGCGGATCAGCTTCTGGAACAGGTAACCTTCCTCGTTCGAGCACTTGGCCGAGCCGAACCCCGCGATCCCGTCGGAGCCGCTCTCGGCGTAGATCTCGCCGAGCCGCCGCGCCACAAGGTCGAGCGCCTCGTCCCATGTGGCCTCCCGGAAGTGCGGCATGACCTCCTCGTAGGGGACGAGGCCGCCCGGTTTGCGCCCGCGCTTTCCGTCGCCGTCCTCGCCGCTGTCGGCCTTCACATCGGCCGAGAGCGGCCCCTTGGGATATGCCGAGTCGACCCGGATCAGTGGTGTGGTCAGCCGTTGCGGGGAGGCGGCGTAGTCCCAGCCGTACCTTCCCTTGACGCAGAGCCTGCCCTGGTTTCCCGGCTGGTCCCGACCCTCGGCGTACGAGATGCCGCCGCGCTCGCGGTCGACGTAGTAGGTCAGCGCGCAACCCACGCCGCAGTACGGGCAGACCGTGTCGACCGCGTCGAGCTGCTCCTTCGGCTGGATCGGGATGTTGTTGATGGGCTTGTTCGTCAGCGCGCCGGTCGGGCAGGCCGATACGCACTCGCCGCAGGTCACGCAGGACGACGCGCCCATAGGGTCGTTGAGGTCGAAGGCGATCCGGGAGCCGTAGCCCTTACCCGTGCGCCCGATGACGTCGTTGCCCTGCACGTCGTCGCACGCCCGGACACAACGGTCGCACAGGATGCAGGCGTCGTGGTCGACCGCGATCACCGGGTTCGAATGGTCGGTGCCCTTGGCCGGGCCGGAGAACAGGTCGTCGACCCCGATGACGTCGTAGTCGTCGGCCACCGCGATGAGCTCGTTGTCGGCCGTCGTCGTCTGCTTGGGGTCCTGCTCGCGCTCCGGCTGGTCGACCACCAACAGCTCGGTGAGCACGCGGCGGCTCTGCTCGACCTCCGGGGTGGAGGTCGTGACCTCCATATCGGGCTCGCACGGGCGCACGCACGAAGCCGCGAATGCCCGCCCGCCCGTGTCGACGACGCACATCCGGCAGACTCCCACCGGCTCGTAGCGCTCGTCGTGGCACAGCGCGGGGATGTCGATGCCCAGCTCACGCGCGGCCTGCCAGACCGTGGTCCCCTCGGGGACCGTGATGCTCCGGCCGTCGATGGTGAGCGTGACGGTGCGCTGCTCGGGGGCTTGTTCGGGCTCCGCCGGAGCACGGTGCGTCAGGGTCATAGTGTCGGCTCCGTTCCTGAATCCGTCTGCACGAGTTGTGGCCGACCGTGCTGGTCGAGTCCACGCTCCGCGTAGTAGGTATCGATCATGGCGCGCAGTCGCTCGGCCGGCAGCGTCGCGGTACGTCCGGACTCCAGCTCGACCGGGTCGTCGAGAAACCGCTCGGGAAGCCAGTCGTCCGCGGCTGTCCACCCTTCCCGGATGTTGAAGGCGCGTTTGGCCAGCACGATGTGCTGAGCGGACCGGCGTAGCTCGGCACCGGTGATGTCCCATCCGGTGATCGGTCCGAGCAGGCCCGCCCATTCCTCGAACGGTTCGGTGAACACCCCGCGCAGGAACTTGCACAGGATCAACGAGTCCATGACAGCCGCGCGGTCCTCGGTCTCGATGGCGGCCCGGACGTGCTCGCTCGTGCCGTGCACCCGGTCGAGGCCGCCTGCGAGGTCGGCCTCGTACGCACCGGAGCGGTTGTGGTCGGCGCCGCGGGCATTGACCGCGAGACCCAGTGCCATCGACTGCATCGTGCGGGGCTCGTAGCCGGGCATCTCCATGCCCTTCACGTGCGGCGCGAATGCCGATGACCCGTGCCCGACGACCTCTGCCGCGCTCCGGGAGCCCTCGGCCAGGAGCTTCCCGATCCCGGTCCGCGTGCCGATCTCGTCCAGCACGCGCAGCAGGGCGGCGCCGTCGCCGAAGCGTAGCCACGGCACGTCGAGCAGCCCGCGCTCGACGCATTCCATCGCCCACGCGATGGTCCCGCCAGCGGATATGGTGTCCAGGCCGAGCTCGTCGCAGCGCGCGCTCGCCTCGAGCACCTGGTCGGGGTCGGACACCCCGCACATCGGCCCGAGCGCGAAGACGTTCTCGTACTCGACGCGCGCCTTCTTCCCTGACTTGGAGGCGTAGATGTGCTCGCAGCCGATGCTGCACGAGGCGCACGTCGAGCGGGCCACCGAGCGGCTCTCCGCGAGGTCCTCCGCCGACAGCGCGGGCGCCTCCGCGAAGGTCGCGCTCTGGAAGTTCCGTGTCGGCAGGGTGTTGATCGCGTTGAACGCCAGCAAGTTGGACAGCGTGCCCAGCTCGCGGTACTTCGCGGTCGCGGGGCCGAAGGAACGATTGCGCAGGTCCTTGGCAGCCGCGAGTACGGCCGCACGGTCGGCGAGCTCCACACGCCTGCCGCCCTGTACGGCCACGCACTTGACGTTCTTCGCGCCGAGTACTGCCCCGAGGCCGCCACGGCCGGCATGCCGGCCGTCGTGGGACATGGTGGCGTAGCGAACCTGCCGTTCTCCCGCCACACCGATGCTCGCCGCGCGCCACCGGCGCCCGTACTTCGCACGGACGGCTTCTTCGGCCTCGCTCGCCGACAACCCCAGCTCCGGCGTGGCATCGACCAGCTCGACCCCGTCCTCGGAGATCAGCACATGCTGTGGCGTAGCCGCACGCCCGGTGATCACGATCGCGTCATGGCCGGTGAACTTGCCCGAGATGGCGAAGTGACTGGAGGCCAGTGCGTCGGTGAGCAGGCCGGTCAGCGGTGACTTGGCCACGACCGCGAACTTCGCGCTGGTGGTCAGCGGAGTGCCGACGAGAGGGGAGAAGACGAAGGACAGCGGTGCCGCCGGATCCAGCGGGTCGATGCCCGCGGGCCCGAGCTCGCTGGAGAGCCAGGTACCGAGACCAGCGCCGCCCAGATACCGGCGCAACACCGCTTCGGGTAGCGGCACACGCCGGACATCCCCATCGGAAACGTCGACGAGGAGTGCCTGACCGAAGTATCCACCTGGAGGTGCCGTCATCACGCTCACCCGCCTGCATCCGCAGAGAGGAACGAGACGGTATCGCCGCTCAGTAGCGGGCACTGACCGTCATCGCGGATCTGGTCGCCATTGACAGCCGCCACGATGTGACCGTCCAGTGTCAAGCCTACCTGCTCTGCGGCCTCGGCGAGCGTGGCCGCGCGGGCGCGAACGGACCCCCGGGTGCCGCCGCGGGTGGCCAGCACGCCGAACCGCTCCACCGTTACCTCCGGAGCCTGCCGAGCACGAGCGCGTTCGTAGTCCTCCGGGGTGTTGACGTTGACGACGGACTCGAGCCCCGGATCGGCCCTGGCCAGGTTCGGATCGGCCAGCAGCTCCTCGTCGGTGAGCCTGCGGACACGGCAGTGCTCGAAGAGCTGGGCAGGCTTGTGCTGGCCGGCCCGCAGCTGTTGCGCCACGAGAGGGGCCAGACCGGTGCGGTAGCCTGCGGCCATCGGCTGCCGGTACCCGTGTACGAGCGGGAGTACCACGTCGATCGGTGCCTCCTCTCCGTGTTCCCGGTCGAGCTGGAAGCCACGCAGCACGGTGTGTACGAAAGCCGCGTGGAGGAACGGCAGGTCGGTCGAGCACACGAACGCGGTCTCGGCGTACGTGTGGGCGGCGTCGAGGCCGACGGCCAGCCCCTGCATCGGGCCGTGGCCTTCTTCCGGGTCTTCCCGGACGACGACCCTCGGGTCCAGTTCCGGGAGTTTCTGGTCCGGAGCGCGGACAACGATCACCGGTCCGGTGACCGCGCGATCAAGTACGCCTGTGACCTGCCGTAGTAGGGTGGAACCGTGCCACTCGAGGGCCGCCTTGGATGTCCCCATCCGGGAGGAGCGGCCGCCTGCGAGCACGATCCCGGCGGCTCCGTTCATACTGTAGACGGTATACGATATGTCAATGTTTGCCTCCTTGGCTTCGAAGTGTCGGCAGGGCGGTGGCGACCGTCCTGCGGGCTCCGACCACAGTTTCGACGGTACCCGCGTTTCAGCACGCTACTCCAGCTTCGGCGCTGGTCACAGGTGAGCGGACGGTCGGCTGTGGTGGCGTCGCCTGCGGTACGCCAGCACGGCCGACCGTGGGCCCCGGCACCCGGCTCAGGAGCGGGTCCTGACAGCTGTGCCGTGGCTGGGTGTGGGTTTAGAGTTGTTTGAGTTCTTCGACGATGTCGGTGGTGGCGGTTTTGGCGTCGTTGA
>NZ_JACCKD010000015.1 GCF_013450155.1 Haloechinothrix aidingensis | reverse complement strand
CGTCGGCTTCGGCGAGTAGGACGTTCATGTGGCCGGGCATGCGGCCGGCGACGGGGTGGATGGCGAAGGTGATGTCGATGTTCTTGGTCTCGAGCAGGGTGGCGATTTCTTTGACGGCGTGTTGGGCTTGGGCGACGGCCATGCCGTAGCCGGGCACGACGACGACTTTGCTGGCGTAGGCGAGTTGGATGGCGGTGTCGGCGGCGCTGGTGCTGCGGATGGGCCGGTCGCTGCCGCCGCTGCTGCTGCTGGTGGTGGTGGTGCCGCCGAAGCCGCCGGCGATGATGGCGGGGATGGAGCGGTTCATGGCTTGGGCCATGAGGCTGGTCAAAATGGAGCCGGAGGCGCCGACGATCATGCCGGCCACGATCAGGGCGGTGTTGTCCAGCGCGATGCCTTTGGCGGCGGCGGACAGGCCGGTCAGCGCGTTGAGCAGGGAGATCACTACGGGCATGTCGGCCCCGCCGATGGGCAGGACCACGATGAGTCCGATGAGGGCGGCGGCGGCCAGTAGGGCGATCATCCACCAGCCGGCCGCGCCGCCGGTGGTGATCACGACGGCCGCGGCGATCGCGGCGACGATCAGGGCGAGGTTGACCGGTTGTTGCGCCCGCCCCAGAGTCAGCGGTTTGCCGGGCAGGAGTTCCTGGAGTTTGGCGTAGGCGACCAGTGAGCCCCAAAACGAGATGGAGCCGACGAGCGCGGCGAACAACGACGCGATGACGGCGTGGACGGGTTCGTGTGCGTAGCCGGCGGTGTCGCGGAACTGGGCCCACGAGATCAGCGCGATCGCTCCGCCGCCGAGCCCGTTGAACAGCGCGACCATCTGTGGCATCGCGGTCATCTTGACCCGGTAGGCCGCCGGGATACTGATCACCGTGCCGATCGCGATGCCCAGCCCGATCAGCAGCCAGTTACCCATCCCCTCGATCAGCAGGGTCGCGACCACCGCCAGGCCCATCCCGGCGGCGGCGACCCAGTTACCGGCCACCGCCGTGCGCGGGCCCCGCATCTGCATCAGCCCGTAGATGAACAGCGCGAACGCGACGATGTAGAGGCTATTGATCAACGCCATGTCGTGCAGCCAGCTCACCGGTCGGCCTCCTTGTCTGCCCCGCCCGCGGGCTTGTGCTTGAACATCGCCAGCATCCGGTCGGTGACCAAGAACCCACCCACGACGTTGATCGTGCCGAAGATGATCGCGATCACCAGCAGGACCTTGTTGAACACGCCGTCAACACCCAGCCCCAACACCACCAGCGCGGCCAGCACCACCACACCGTGAATGGCGTTCGTGCCCGACATCAACGGGGTATGCAGCGTATTCGGCACCTTCGAAATCACCACGAACCCCAAGAACCCCGCCAGCACCAGCACAGCCAGGTTCTGCACCAACCCCGGATCCATCACCGCACCTCCTCACCCGCCGCACCGGACTCACCGGCAGCGGTCCCTGTCGTGGTCCCTGTCGTGGTCCCTGTCGTGGCCTCTGTCGTGGTCTCTGTCGTGGTGTCTGTGGCGGTGGCCTCTGTCGGCCAGGCCAGCCGGTCCCGCCCGGTCACGCAGGCCCCGGCGATGATCGGGTCGGCCGCATCCAGGGAGAGCCCACCCTCGTCGGTGATGACCAACTCCAAAAACTCGACGATGTTACGGGCATACAACTCGCTGGCATGCCCCGGCATCTCGCCCGGCAGGTTCCCCGGCGCGGCGATCGTCACCCCGTGCGCGGTCACCACCTCGCCCGGCCGGGTCAGCTCACAGTTCCCACCGGCCTCACCGGCCAGATCCACCACCACACTGCCGTCGGCCATCCCGGCCACCGCCTCGGCCGAGACC
>NZ_JACCKD010000014.1:0-2500 GCF_013450155.1 Haloechinothrix aidingensis | reverse complement strand
TGGGAGCCTGTTGGAGGGATCTGCCAGTCCTTCGGATGTGTGCTGGTGGTTAGCGGAAGCGCTTGGGATGGCGCGCCGGAGTGGGTGAGAGTCCCGTACGTGAAAGCCATTGGTGTGTGTCTGTGCAGGTTGTCCCGAGTAGCAGCGAGCCCGTGGAATTTGCTGTGAATCGGCCAGGACCACCTGGTAAGCCTAAATACGTCCCAGTGACCGATAGCGGATGAGTACCGTGAGGGAATGGTGAAAAGTACCCCGGGAGGGGAGTGAAAGAGTACCTGAAACCATGTGCTTACAAGCCGTCAGAGCCTGCGGGTGATGGCGTGCCTTTTGAAGAATGAGCCTGCGAGTTAGTGCTGCGTGGCAAGGTTAACCCGTGTGGGGTAGCCATAGCGAAAGCGAGTCTGAAGAGGGCGTGTGTGAGTCGCGTGGTCTAGACCCGAAACGGGGTGATCTACCCATGGCCAGGGTGAAGCGCCGGTAAGACGGCGTGGAGGCCCGAACCCACTTAGGTTGAAAACTGAGGGGATGAGCTGTGGGTAGGGGTGAAAGGCCAATCAAACCCTGTGATAGCTGGTTCTCCCCGAAATGCATTTAGGTGCAGCGTCGCATGGTTCACATCTGGGGTAGAGCTACTGGATGGCTGAGGGGCCTTACCGGGTTACCGATGTCAACTAAACTCCGAATACGGGTGTGTGTAGTGCGGCAGTGAGACGGTGGGGGAGAAGCTTCATCGTCGAGAGGGAAACAGCCCAGAACGCCAGCTAAGGCCCCTAAGTGTGTGCTGAGTGGAAAAGGATGTGGGATTGCTCAGACAACCAGGAGGTTGGCTTAGAAGCAGCCATCCTTGAAAGAGTGCGTAATAGCTCACTGGTCAAGTGATCCTGCGCCGATAATGTAGCGGGGCTAAGCACACCGCCGAAGCTGTGTCACCCATGCGTGAACATCGGTATCCGCCTGCGGGTGGGTATCCAGTGGTATGGGTGGGTAGGGGAGCGTCGATCACCTGGTGAAGCCGTGGCGTGAGCTAGCGGTGGAGGGTGGTGGAGTGAGAATGCAGGCATGAGTAGCGAAAGCAGAGTGAGAATCTCTGCCGCCGGATGACCAAGGGTTCCTGGGCCAGGCTGTTCCGCCCAGGGTTAGTCGGGACCTAAGGCGAGGCCGACAGGCGTAGTCGATGGATAACGGGTTGATATTCCCGTACCCGCGTGTGCGCGTCCCTGGTGAGGCGGGGGATACTAACCACCCGAACCTCGGTGCTGGTCTTCGGACCGGTATGCGGGGGGAGCGTGGGACCTGATCCTGTAGTAGCCAAGCGATGGGGTGACGCAGAAAGGTAGCTCCGCCAGCGGATGGAAGTGCTGGTGTAAGCGTGTAGGAGGAGGCATAGGCAAATCCGTGCCTCGTTACAGCTCTGAGACGTGACGCGTAGCCGTATGAGGCGAAGTGAGTGATCCTCTGCTGCCGAGAAAAGCCTCTAGCGAGCGCACGGGCGGCCCGTACCCCAAACCAACACAGGTGGTCAGGTAGAGAATACCAAGGCGAGCGGGTGAACTGTGGTTAAGGAACTCGGCAAAATGCCCCCGTAACTTCGGGAGAAGGGGGGCCAAAACACGTGGAGCCCCGCGCGGGCCGAGCGTGGGTTGGCCGCAGAGACCAGCGGAGAGCGACTGTTTACTAAAAACACAGGTCCATGCGAAGAAGCAATTCGATGTATATGGACTGACGCCTGCCCGGTGCTGGAACGTTAAGAGGACCCGTTAGCTCCCTCGTGGGGCGAAGCGGAGAATTTAAGCGCCAGTAAACGGCGGTGGTAACTATAACCATCCTAAGGTAGCGAAATTCCTTGTCGGGTAAGTTCCGACCTGCACGAATGGCGTAACGACTCTCCGGCTGTCTCAACCACAGGCCCGGCGAAATTGCACTACGAGTAAAGATGCTCGTTACGCGCGGCAGGACGGAAAGACCCCGGGACCTTTACTACAGCTTGGTATTGGTTTTCGGTTCGGCTTGTGTAGGATAGGTGGGAGACTAGGATATCTCGACGCCAGTCGGGGTGGAGTCATCGTTGAAATACCACTCTGGTCGAATGGAGAATCTCAACCTCGGACCATGATCTGGTTCAGGGACAGTGCCTGGTGGGTAGTTTAACTGGGGCGGTTGCCTCCCAAAGAGTAACGGAGGCGCCCAAAGGTTCCCTCAGCCTGGTTGGAAATCAGGTATCGAGTGCAAGTGCACAAGGGAGCTTGACTGTGAGACCGACGGGTCGAGCAGGAGCGAAAGCTGGGACTAGTGATCCGGCACCACCTGGTGGAAGGGGTGTCGCTCAACGGATAAAAGGTACCCCGGGGATAACAGGCTTATCTTGCCCAAGAGTCCATATCGACGGCATGGTTTGGCACCTCGATGTCGGCTCGTCGCATCCTGGGGCCGGAGTTGGTCCCAAGGGTTGGGCTGTTCGCCCATTAAAGCGGCACGCGAGCTGGGTTTAGAACGTCGTGAG
>NZ_JACCKD010000013.1 GCF_013450155.1 Haloechinothrix aidingensis | reverse complement strand
AGGAAACCCACCACCACCGTGCCCGGCCGCGCCCGCGCCACCTCGGCCTCACCCGGCGCACGCACACACGCCACGACGTCGGCCTCCCACGGATCCCCCACACGCGCACCCGCCGCCACAAACGCCTCATCCGACACGAACGCCCCCACGCCCGCACCCGACGCGACAATCACCCCCACACCCCGCCGGGCCAGCCGCTCCACCATCCCCGGCACCAAAGCCACCCGACACTCACCGGCCACCCCCTCAGCAACCACCCCCACCGACACAGCACTCTCCACACCCGAACCAGCACCAGTCACCACACAACCTCCACGGCGAAACCCGCACGCACTCTGCGAATCTGTTCTACATACTGTATACTATATTCATGACATGTCCAGAGGTTCGCCGTGGACGGCTTCGGGCACGCCGGTGAGATCTCGCGGTGATGCCGGTGACTGAGCAGGATGACGAGCAACTACGAAACGATGTCCGGCGGATGGGCGAGCTGCTCGGTGAGTCGCTGGTCCGGCAGGGCGGGGCAGAGTTGCTGGACCTGGTGGAGCGCGTTCGTGGCCTGACGAAGTCCAGCAAGGAAGCGGAGGGCGGTGAGGACCGGGACGAGGCCCGGATCCGGGCCCGCAAGCTACTCGCAGCACAGCCGATGCCTGCCGTATCCGCACTCGTCCGGGCGTTCTCCGTTTACTTCCTGCTGGCCAACGTCGCCGAGCAGGTCGACCGAGTACGCCGGGCGCGGTCGCGTCCGGTCGAGTCGGGGTGGCTGGCGCGCTCGATCCAGGCAGTGGGGGAGGAGCTCGGCTCGGGTGAGCTGGCCGAAGCGTTCGCCGAGCTCGCGGTTCGGCCGGTGTTCACCGCGCATCCGACGGATGCGAGTCGGCGGTCGGTGACATCGAAGCTGCGCGGGGTGGCCGACCTGCTGGTCGAACGCACGGAACCCGGAAGCCACGCGCGCAGCCGCCAGGACCGGCAGCTGGCGGAGCTGATCGATCTGATCTGGCAGACCAACGAGCTGCGAGACCGTCGTCCCGAGCCTGCCGACGAGGCCAGGAACGCGTTGTATTACGTACAAGGCCTGATGACCGATACCCTGCCCGGCCTGCTCGGCGATCTCGACGAGCTGCTGGCCCGATACGGGGTCGAGCTACCCCACGATGCCGCACCGGTCTCGTTCGGTACGTGGATCGGTGGTGACCGCGACGGCAACCCCAACGTCACCGCGGAGGTCACCACGTCGGTGCTGCGGATGCACCATCATGTGGCCGCCGCGGCGATCGGGAGCGCCGTCGACGACCTGATCGCGGAGCTGTCCACATCGACCACCCTGGTCGGTGTCTCCGACGAGCTCAGGGCCTTGATCGAGGCGGATGTGGCCGCGTTGCCCGAGCTCGATCCTCGCGTGCTGGCGACGAACGCGACGGAGCCGTACCGGTCGAAGCTCACCTGCGTCCGGGCCAAGCTCGCGAACACCACGGAGCGGGTCGACTCCGGTTCCGCGCACGTACCGGGACGGGACTACCTCGGCACCGCGGAGCTACTCGCCGACCTGCGGGTGATCGGGGACTCGCTGCGTGAGCACGCGGGCGAGCTGATCGCCGACGGCATGCTGGCGCAGGTACTGCGTACCGTGTCGGCGTTCGGCCTGCACCTTGCCACGATGGACGTCCGGGACCATGCCGAAGCCCTCCACCACGCGGTGGGGCAGCTGGTGGACCTGACCGGCGAGCAGCACACCAGGTACGCGCAGCTGAGCAGGCGGGACAGGCTCCGGTACCTGGCTTCCGAGCTCGCCGCCCGTCGGCCGCCGGCACGCACGCCACCACCGCTCGACACCCCGGGTACAGCCACGTTCCAGGCGTTCACCGCGATCGGCGATGCGCTGGATACCTACGGCGCGGAGAGCGTGGGCAGTTACATCGTCTCGATGACCACCGGCGCCGACGACGTACTTGCCGCTGTGGTCCTGGCGAGGGAGGCAGGCCTGGTCGACACCCGGGGGGCATGCGGCGAGCACGAGGAGGTCCCGGGGTTCTCCCGAGTGGACTTCGTCCCGTTGCTGGAGACGGTAGGCGAGCTGCGGTGTGCCGGCGAGGTGCTCGACGATCTCCTCCGCGATCCCACCTACCGGTTCCTGGTCCGGCAGCGCGGTGACGTACAGGAGGTGATGCTGGGATACTCCGACTCCAACAAGGAGGCCGGCATCACCACGTCCCAGTGGGAGATCCACAAAGCTCAACGAAGACTGCGGGATGTCGCCGTTCGTCACGGGATCCGGCTACGGTTGTTCCACGGTCGTGGCGGCACTGTCGGGCGCGGTGGTGGCCCCACCTACGACTCGATCCTTGCGCAACCGTGGGGCGTACTCGACGGCGAGATCAAGCTCACCGAGCAGGGCGAGGTCATCAGCGACAAGTATGCCCTGCCCGAGCTGGCACGGGAGAACCTCGAGCTCACCGTCGCCGCCGTGCTGCGGGCGAGCACGCTGCACAGGAGGTCGCGTCAACCTGCCGCCGTGCTCGAGCGGTGGGACGCGTGCATGGACCGCGTCAGCGCCGAGGCGTACCGCGCGTACCGGGCCCTCGTCGAGGACCCGGACCTGCCCGGGTACTTCCTCGCCTCCACGCCCGTCGAACAGCTCGGGTCACTCAACATCGGCTCACGTCCGGCGAAACGGCCCGGAACGGAGGCCGGGATCGCGGAGCTGCGTGCGATTCCCTGGGTGTTCGGCTGGACCCAGTCCCGGCAGATCGTGCCCGGCTGGTTCGGCGTCGGTAGTGGCCTCCGCGCGGTGCGGCAGGCAGGATGGCAGCCGGTACTCGACGAGATGTACGAGCAGTGGCACTTCTTCCGTACATTCATCTCCAATGTGGAGATGACGCTTGCCAAGACCGATCTGTACATCGCCGAGCACTACGTCTCCACCCTGGTGCCCCCGCACCTGCAAGGCCCCTTCGAGCGGATCCGGTCCGAATGTGAGCTGGCAACGTCCGAGGTGTTGCGGGTGACCGGCCAGACCGGTCTGCTCGACAACGCACCGACGTTGCGACGGACGTTGGCCGTGCGGGACGCCTACCTCGACCCCATCTCCTACCTGCAGGTGGATATGCTCGCCCGCGTACGCGAGAGTGACCACACGGCGCCCGAGGTGGACCGTGCCCTTTTACTGACCATCAACGGGATCGCTGCAGGCATGCGCAACACCGGATGACGCTGCTACACCGCCGTCGCGCATGCCGGTGCGGGTGAGCCGGCGCCCCTGGCGGCCGTCACGCTGACCGCCAGGGGAGGTGGGGATCCTCGCGCCGGCGCGAGGCCGTAGTACACCGGCGCGAGGAAGCTAGGGGCATGCGCCCGACGCCCGGCCGTTCCAGGGTGCCGGAACGGTCCGGCTGAACGACGGGAAGTTGCCGTAGACGCGCCCGGGACGCGTCGCGCTCGTCACGGCGCGCACGAGCAGATCGCCGCCGACATACGGGCCACGCCACGAGTCGCCACACCCGCCGAACGGCTCGTCGCCCGCGCCACGACACCGCGGCTGATTGATGCCGACCTTGAAGGCCCGCAACTCGCCTGCGAGGCGCCTGGCAGTGAGCTCGTCGTCGCAGGAGATGGAGGCGACGAGCGCGCCCTCGCTGACGTTCATCGCGGAGAGGAACTCGTCCTCGGTGTCCACGAGCACGATGGAGTCCACCGGGCCCGCCGGGCCGCTGCTGTACAGCGCGGACGAGGATCGCGGGTTCAGCACGGCGACGGGGGAGACGTAGGCGGAGGTCCGCTGGCCGGGGATGAGATGGCCGTCGTCGACCGAGTGGCGCCGGATCGCTGTCGCACCCGCATCGAGCACGTCATCGACGGCGCGGTGTAGCCGCTCCGCGTGTGATCCGCTGACCAACGGGCCGAAGTCCAGGTCGGGTAGCGGATCGTCCGGTGTCGCGACCGCCAGGGGGTTGCCGAACCGTACGCCGTCGAGCGCGGTCTCGTAGGCGTCCAGGAACTCGTCGAGTAGTTCACGCTGCACCACGTACCGGGTGTAGGCGGTCGAATGCTGCTTGGCGTGTACGAAGGAGTCGCGGATCTGCCCGTACAGCCGTGACCAGTCGCTGTAGCCCCACACGCCCCAGCAGTTGATCCCGGACTGCTCGAGGACATGTGGCCGCTCCGATGGCACCTGGCAGGCAGCGGTCGCGTCCGCCGAACGGGCACCACCCAGATAGGAGACGCAGCCCAGGTACTCCGCGTGCACCATGGCCGGTACGAGCTCGAGACCGCCTCCGCTGACCAGCGTCAGTGGTACACCGTGCCGTGATGCCAGCGCGACAGCCAGGCTGAGGCCGATCGCCCCGCCCTCCGCCGGTGTCTTGGCTATCGCCGCGTTGCCTGCCAGAGCTTGAACCAGCATCGCGTGCATCAGGACACTCAGCGGGTGGTTCCAGCTACCGAAGTTGCTGACCGGCCCGCGGAGCGGCGCGCGGCCCGCCAGCATCCCGTCGAGCCTGTCGGCATACCACCGGACACTGTGGACGCACTCGTCCACGTCCCGCGTTGCCGCTCGCCACGTCTTGCCCAACTCCCACATCAGCAGCAGGGACAGTAGCTCGCGGTGCTCGGCGATCTCGTCGACAGCGGCGAGGACACGCGTGGTGCGTTCGGGAAGGGAAGCGACCGACCAGGTGCGGTGCTCATTGAGGCTGGCACGCATGGCGTGCGCCGCCTTCTTGGCGTCGAGCCAGAGCGTGCCCGCGACGCTTGTGCCGTCAACGGGGGAGACGGCGGGCACCGGAGTACCCGCCTGTCGCCACAGCCCGCCCCAGAAGTTGAGTACGCGGTCGTCGGCGAATGCCTCCGGGACGGCTGCCCGCGCCCGCCCGTACACGGCCGCCCACTCCGTTCCCGGCTTGACGGAAAGGCTCATGAACGGCCTCCCTATGCCGCCAGCTGGGGTGCCGGTTGAACGTTCTCGTTGAGCAGGTCGGACAGGGCGTGCACCACACGGAGCGTGGGGACATCGACCCCGGCCATATCCGCGATCTCGATCACCGCTGCCAGCAACGCATCCAGCTCCATCGGCCTGCCCTTCTCCAAGTCGGCAAGCGTGGACGTCTTGTGCTCGCCGGTGCGCTCGGCCCCCGCGAGCCGCCGCTCGATGGACACGTTCGGTTCGACCCCGAGGGCCCGGGCCACGGCCAGTGTCTCCTCCATCATGCGGACCACGAGCTGCCGCGAGTCACGATGCCGGCAGATACCGGCCATGGTTGCGCGCGACAGCGCGCTGATGGGGTTGAACGAGATGTTGCCCATGAGCTTGACCCAGATGTCGTGCCGTAGATCCGGTTCGACCGGGCATTTCAGGCCACCGGCCACCATGTACTCGGAGAACTCCTGGCAACGTGCCGACAGCGAGCCGTCCGGCTCTCCGATGGACAGCCGCGTGCCCTCCAGGTGCTGGATCACGCCCGGCGCGGCGATCTCGGTGGCCGCGTAGACCACACATCCGATCGCGCGCTCGGGAGGCATCACGGCGCTGACCGCGCCGCCTGGGTCAACGCTCTCGATGCGGTTTCCCTCATGCGGGCCGGGCAGCTTGTGGAAGTACCACCAGGGAATGCCGTTCTGCGCGGCGATGAGCGAGGTGTTGTCTTTGATCATCGGAGCGAGAAGCGGGCCGGTACTCGCGTACTGGTTGGCTTTCACGCCGATGAAGATGTGGTCCACGGGGCCGACCTCGGCCGGATCATCGGTCGCCAGGGGTGTTGCCGTGAAGTCGCCGCGCGGGCTCTCCACGCGGACACCGTTCTCCTTGATCGCCTTCAGGTGCGGGCCACGGGCGATGAGATGGACATCGGCTCCCGCGCGGTCGAGGCTCGCGCCGACGTACGCACCGATGGCGCCGGCACCGAAAACTGCAACTCTCACGTGAACTCCGTTCGTGCGTCGACTCGGACTCGGAAACGCGCGATCGCGGACGGTGGGTGCGATGACGCCTGGGAAGCTTGTCTTGCAAGCTATGTGTATGGAGTATACAGTATGAGATCAGCGAGTCAACGGGTTCGACGTTGAGCCGGAGGTGCAGCCGATGCGCGAGTTGCGGATGTGGACTTCGGCTCTGGAGGCGGATCTGGGTATCGACTCGGATCAGCTCGACTACGAGCTGATCGATGCCGTGGCGCGTGAAGTCGGACGTGCTGTGGCCGATCCGGCCGCGTCCCTCAGTGCATACCTCCTCGGTATGGCTGTCGGGCGCGGCTTTTCGTCGTGCGAGGCCGCGCGGCGAGTGTGTGAGCGGGCCCGGTGCTGGCCACGCGTCGACTGGCGTGACTAGACGGGTTCGCCGAGATTTCCCGGTAGAGACCTCTGGACAAAGAGCGGATCGGGGCACATGATTACCTACATATCGTATGCAGTATGCGGTACTGGCACGTTTGAAGGAGATGACGACGCATATGGCGCAAACGGCCGAGACAGTGGCGGACAAGGCCGGCCAGCCGAGTGCACCGGTGGCAAGCAAGGACGAACCCGAGTTGATCTCCGGCGGGCACTTGGTCGCCAAGGCACTCAAGGCTGAGGGCGTCGAGGTGATCTTCACGCTGTGCGGGGGGCACATCATCGATATCTACGACGGCTGCGTCGATGAGGGAATCGATGTCATCGATGTGCGCCACGAGCAGGTCGCCGCCCATGCCGCGGACGCCTACGCCCGCGTGACCGGCAAGCCCGGGTGTGCCGTGGTGACGGCGGGGCCGGGGACCACGGATGCGATCACCGGGGTGGCCAACGCGTGGCGGGCGGAGAGCCCGATGCTGCTCATCGGCGGTCAGGGTGCGCTGACCCAGCACAAGATGGGCTCGTTGCAGGACCTGCCGCATGTCGACATCATGACGCCGATCACGAAGTTCGCGGCCACGGTCTCCAGTACCGAACGTGCCGCTGACCTGGTGTCGATGGCCTTCCGGGAGGCGTACGCCGGGGCCCCGGGACCGTCGTTCCTGGAAATTCCCCGAGACGTGCTGGATGCCAGGGTTCCTGCCGAGAAGGCGCGTATCCCGGCGGCAGGCAAGTACCGTGCCTCCACGCGCAGTATCGGCGACCCGGACTCGGTGGAGCGCCTCGCCGAGCTGGTCGCGGAGGCGGAGAAGCCCTGCGTGCTGCTCGGCAGCCAGGTATGGACCTGCCGTGCCACCGACGCCGCGGTCGAGTTCGTGCGCGAGCTGGACATTCCGGCATTCATGAACGGCGCGGGGCGGGGGACGCTTCCCCCGGACGACCCGCATCACCTTCAGCTGGCGCGCCGTTACGCGTTCGGCAATGCGGACCTGATCATCGTGGTCGGCACGCCGTTCGACTTCCGTATGGGCTACGGCAAGCGGCTTTCCGAAGAGGCGACGGTCGTACAGATCGACCTCGACTACCGGACGGTCGGCAAGAACCGGGATATCGACCTGGGCATCGTCGGTGACGCCGGCCGGGTCCTGTCGGCCGTGACGGAGCAGGCAGGCAAGCGATTCGACAGTACGTCCCCCGCTCGCCAGGCGTGGCTCGAGGAGCTGCGTGCCGTGGAGAACCAGGCCTACGAGAAGCGGCTGCCCCGGCAGCTCTCGGAGGCCAAGCCGATAGACCCCTACCGGCTGGTGCACGAGATCAACGAGTTCCTCACCGAGGACTCGATCTACGTCGGCGACGGCGGCGACATCGTGACGTTCTCGGGTCAGGTGGTACAGCCGAAGGCTCCCGGGCACTGGTTGGACCCCGGCGCGCTGGGGACGCTGGGAGTCGGCGTCCCGTTCATCATGGCGACCAAGTACGCCAACCCGGAGAAGGAAGTCGTCTGCCTCTTCGGGGACGGCGCCTTCAGCCTCACGGGATGGGACTTCGAGACCCTCGTGCGGTTCGACCTGCCGTTCGTCGGCATCGTCGGGAACAACTCCTCGATGAACCAGATCCGTTACGGGCAGATCCAGCACTACGGCGAGGATCGCGGTCGCGTCGGCAATACGCTCGGCGACGTGTCCTTCGGTGACTTCGCCAGGATGCTCGGCGGCTACGGCGAGGACGTGACGGATCCCGCGGAGATCCGCCCCGCGCTGGAGCGTGCGCGCCAGTCGGGTCTGCCTTCGCTGATCAACGTATGGGTCGACCCGGAAGTCTACGCGCCGGGAACCATGAACCAGACCATGTACAAGTGAGAGGCGTTGTCAATCATGAGAAGGGCACTCGAGGGCGTCAGAGTTCTGGATATGACCCATGTCCAGTCAGGACCGTCTTGCACACAGATTCTCGCCTGGTTGGGCGCTGATGTGGTCAAGCTGGAGTCGGTAACCGGCGATATCACGCGCCAACAACTCCGCGATCTTCCCGATGTGGACAGCCTGTACTTCACGATGCTCAACTGCAACAAGCGCAGCATCACCCTCAACATGAAGAGTGACGAGGGCAAGGACCTGTTCACCCGCATGCTGCCACGGTTCGACATCCTTGCCGAGAACTTCGGCCCCGGTGCGGTGGACCGGATGGGCTACAGCTGGGAGCGTTTGCAGGAGATCAACCCCAGGCTCATCTACGCCTCCATCAAGGGCTTCGGCGAAGGCCCGTACACGCACTTCAAGGCCTACGAGGTGGTTGCCCAGGCCATGGGCGGCTCGATGAGCACGACCGGCTTCGAGGAGGGACCGCCGCTGGCGACCGGCGCGCAGGTCGGTGACTCCGGTACGGGAATGCACACCGTCGCGGGCATTCTGGCCGCGCTGTACCAGCGGGAGTACACCGGGCAGGGCCAGCGGGTGACCGTGGCCATGCAACACGCAGTGCTGAACCTCTGCCGCGTCAAGCTCCGGGACCAGCAGCGGCTGGCGCACGGGGCGCTTCGCGAGTACCCCAACGAGGAGTTCGGCGACACGGTTCCCCGGTCCGGGAACGCCTCGGGCGGCGGCCAGCCCGGCTGGGCCGTGCGCTGCGCTCCCGGCGGTCCGAACGACTACATCTACGTGATCATCCAGCCGGTCGGCTGGGAGCCGCTCTGCAAGCTGATGGGCAGGCCGGAGCTGGCCGATGACCCCGAGTGGAACACCCCGGAGGCGCGGCTGCCGAAGCTGGACAAGGCGTTCCAGATGATCGAGGAATGGACGATCAACCACGACAAGTGGGACGTCCTCGCCAAGCTCAACGAGCAGAACATCCCGTGTGGACCGATATTGTCCACAAAGGAGCTGATCGAGGACCGGTCACTCGCATCCAACGAGATGGTCGTGCAGGTCGACCACCCGGAACGGGGCGAGTTCTCGACGGTCGGGTGCCCGATCAAGCTGTCCGACTCGCCGGTGGCGGTCGAGCGTTCCCCCTTGCTCGGGGAGAGCAACGAGGACATTTACCGAGGCGAACTCGGCCTGGACGAAGGCAAGTTTGCCGAACTCAAGGCAAATGGAGTGATCTGAGGAATGGAAGGAATCGACAAGGCTGCCGCCCGTACGGTCCTGGAGAAGGTACGGGCGGAAGGGCGGGACTCGCTCACCGCCCCGGAAGGCAAGAGCGTCGCGGACGCCTACGGTATTCCCTCCCCGCAGGAAGGCCTTGCCACCAGCGCCGAGGAGGCGGCTTCGCTCGCCGAGGTCATCGGAAAGCCCGTGGCATGCAAGATCGTATCGCCGGACATCCTGCACAAGACCGACTCGGGCGGCGTGATCGTCGGGGTGGAGGGCGGTGCGGCCGCGCGCGAGGCCTACGAGACGATCGTGAGCAACGCGCGCAAGTACGACTCCTCTGCGGAGATCAGCGGCGTGCAGGTCCAGGAGATGCTCGGCGGTGGCCAGGAGGTCATCATCGGCGCGACCACGGACCCGACCTTCGGCAAGGTGGTGGCATTCGGGCTCGGGGGTGTGCTGGTCGAGGTCGTCAATGACGCCACGTTCCGGCTCGCGCCGATCGACGAGCCCGAGGCGCGCTCGATGATCGACAGCCTGCAGGCCTCCGAGGTGCTGCACGGCGCACGCGGTTCCGACCCGGTCGATGTGGACGGGCTGGTCGACACGATCCTGCGCGTCTCCCGGCTGGTGACCGACTTCCCGGAGATCAGGGAGTTCGATCTCAACCCGGTATTCGCCACCAAGGACGCCGTCTCCGCCGCCGATATCCGCATCGTGGTGGATCCGAACGAGGTGGCCGAGCCGGAACGCCGGTCCCGGGAGGAGATCTCCCGGGTGATGGACAGGCTGATGAACCCGCGCTCGGTCGCCGTCATCGGCGCTACCGAGCAGGAGGGCAAGATCGGCAACTCGGTCATGCAGAACCTCATCAACGGCGGATACGCAGGCGAGATCTACCCGGTGCACCCGAAGGCCGGTGAGGTGCTCGGCCGCACGGCCTACTCGTCGGTGAGCGAGGTGCCTGGTGAGGTGGACGTGGCGGTGTTCGCCATCCCGGCCAATCTCGTACCGGGGGCGCTGACCGAGTGCGGTGAGAAGGGAGTGCCTGCCGCGGTGCTCATCCCGTCCGGATTCGCCGAGACCGGGAACACCGAGCTGCAGGACGAGATCGTCTCGATCGGCAAGCGGTACGGCATCCGCATGCTCGGACCGAACATCTACGGGTACTACTACACCCCGCAGAACCTGTGTGCGACGTTCTGCACGCCGTACGATGTCAAGGGCGGGGTGGCGTTGACGTCGCAGAGCGGCGGCATCGGGATGGCGATCCTCGGGTACAGCCGGACCACGAAGATGGGCGTATCGGCGATCGTGGGGCTCGGGAACAAGTCGGACGTGGACGAGGACGACCTGCTGACGTTCTTCGAGGACGACCCCAACACCGAGTGCGTCGCGATGCATCTCGAGGACCTCAAGGACGGCAGGGCGTTCGTCGACGCGGCTCGCAGCATCACCAAGAAGAAGCCGGTCGTGGTGCTCAAGGCCGGGCGTACCGACATGGGCGCTCGGGCGGCGAGCTCGCACACCGGGGCGCTCGGCGGTGACGACAAGGTCTACGACGACATCCTGCGGCAATCGGGTGTGGTACGCGCGCCGGGTCTCAACGAGATGCTGGACTACGCCAGGGGCCTGCCCAAGCTGCCGACGCCGAAGGGCGAGAACGTCGTGATCATTACCGGCGCCGGAGGTTCGGGCGTGCTTCTCTCCGATGCCTGCGTGGAGAACGGGCTGTCGCTGATGGAGATCCCGCAGGACCTCGACGAGGCGTTCCGGCAGTACATCCCGCCGTTCGGGGCGGCAGGCAACCCTGTCGACATCACCGGCGGGGAGCCGCCGTCCACATACGAGAAGACGATCCGTCTCGCCTTGGAGGACGACCGGATTCACTCGGTCATTCTCGGCTACTGGCACACGATCGTGACTCCGCCGATGGTCTTCGCCGAGCTCACCGCTCGTGTGGTCGAGGAGGCGCGCGCGAAGGGGATCGACAAGCCCGTCGTGGCGTCGCTGGCAGGGGATACCGAGGTCGAGAAGGCCAGCGAGTACCTGTTCGAACACGGTGTCGTGGCGTACCCGTACACGACCGAGCGTCCGGTCGCGGTTCTCGGCGCCAAGTACCGCTGGGCTCGCGCGGCGGGTGCACTGCGGGGTTGACGCGCCGCGCGTGCTGGGGCTCGGTTCCGGGCTACCGGGACCGAGCCCCACGTCTATCGAAGGTCGCGCGGCGATGTCGACGGGTCGTGTACCCCACTGACGGACCAGCACGAGGGAGGTGATGCCCCGGGACCTGCCATGAGGGGGAGCGATGCTCCCTCGCTAACGTCCTGCCTCACCCCGCCAGGGCCACCGTCGCCACTGGAGTCGGGCCGTTGGTCGAGAGTTCCCCTGCTGTGCCAGTGCGCTCTCAGCAGGTAACGACCAAGAAGTCTCTTACTAGACCGATGGAGAGCTCTAGTATGAATCGTGACAGCGAAGATTCGCATGAGTCCGTAGCCGCGAGCGGCCCGGATCATGCGGGCGGATCCCCGGAGCCGCCAGTGGCAGCGACAACGAACTACGCCGGCGGTGAGCACGGAGAAACCGACGGCAAACCCACGGTGAGACTGGAGGCTCCCGGCACGAGCCTCCGCGATACCTGGAAAGCGATGGGTCCAGGTATCGCGGCGGCCATGACCGGGATCGGTGCCAGTCACATCATGCACGCGCCCACCGCGGGCGCGCAGTACGCGTACGCGCTGCTGTGGATCATCCCGTTCGCGTACCTGATCAAGTACTGCGCCTTCGAGTTCGCGCACCGCTACACGATCGTCAAGGGCGAGTCCGTGATGGCGGCCTATGAACGGACCGGACAGGGCCGTGGCCAGTGGCCGATGTGGTACCTGCTGTTCCAGTCCCTGGCCAACACGTTCGGAATCGCCGGGCGAGCGCTCGGGTGCGCGGCGATGCTCTACGCGGCGTTCCCCATCATGCCGCTGTCGGCATGGGGTACGGCCATCCTGGTGATCTGCATCGTGATCCTCTGGGCCGGCAAGTACACCGCCTTGGAGAAGGTGGTGAAGGCGGCGATCATCATCTTCGCGGTCGCCGTGCTCGTCGCGTTCGCGTTGCGGATGCCGTCCCCGACGGAGTACATCGGCAACCTCCTGCCCGCCCTGGCTCCGGCAGGCGCGATCCTGCTGTTCGGAGCCATGTTCGGCTACTTCCCGACAACCGTCGAGGTCTCGCCGATGCAGTCCAACTGGGCTGTGGACAAGAAGGCAGGCATGACCCGGGTGCGTCACCTGGAGCGCCAGGGTTACAACGTGGAGATCGCGCCGAACTACCTGCGCAACAACTTCAAGTTGTTCAAGCGCGATATGAACATCAGCTACGTCGTGGCGTTGCTGACCGGTATCGCGTTCCTGATCGTGGGTGCGGTGGTGCTGCATCCGATCGGGCTGGTGCCCGAGGGCCAGGAGATGGGCGCGACGATCGCCCAGATGTACACCGACACCTTCGGGCTGTGGATCTTCCCGATCATCATCGCAGGCGGTGTCGCCGCACTGTTCTCGACCGTGTTCACCTACTTCGACGGGCAGGCACGGGTGTTCGAGGAGTGCTGCGTGCGGATCCGCAAAGCTTGGGACACCCCGAAGATACGCAAGCTGATCTACCGCGGGTTCCAGCTGCTCTGGCTCGCGGGCGGTACTGCCATCATCTACGGGCTGCCGGAACCCATCTTCGTCGTACAGGTGGCCTCGGTGCTCGCCCTGCTGTTCGCGCCGATCATCTTCTGGCTCAACATCAAGGCGATCAAGGACAACTTCACGACGCCGGAGGAGCGGGAGTTCCTGCCGAACAAGGCGATGATGACCTGGGCGTGGCTCGGCGTGGCCGCGCTGGCCGCCGTCAGCGTGTACTACCTGGGCGTGACGTTCGCCCAGGGAGGGCTCTGAGTGCGATGATGCCGTTCGTAGCACGGGAAACCCTGAACCGCCGTACCTGCCGGGCGATGGTTCCACAACCGGAGGTCGCGCGCGGGTGATGCTTCGCCCGCGGGCGGCTCAGGGTTTCCACTGCGGCCGGGGTCGGGCACCATGCGATGGGTTGGTGTCCCGAGCCACGAGCCGCAGGGTCGAGCTCGGTTCCCGAACACGCCATTGGGTTCGGGTACCGGATAACTGAACAGGGATCCGGAGGTCAGAACGGTATAACCTGCGGTTCCGGTCACACACGTGACGTCGAGTCAGCAGTGCACGGGTTGCTTGGCGGTTTCACGGCTGCTGCTGTCGACGTGGGTGACCGGCCCGTGCCTGTCCTCTACCGCGGCCACGAGCCACGCCTCGCCCGTCACAGGGTTGGGGCGTGGGTCGTGTGCCGGGTCGGTGAACAGGTCACGGATCCAGGCAACTGCCCTGTCGAGTGCGCTGTTGTTCTGCATCGTCTCTCGCACCTCCTTTCCGAGGCCTCGTTGTATGCGGGTACCCGCCTGGTCGGTTGCGGACACCCGTGATCATCCGCCCCGGCTTCGTGCCGGGCCGGTGGTCGGGGAGTGTTACCTGGGACCTTTGACTAGGACGCTGTGGTTCGCACGGTCCTGCGCCTGCGCGTTCGGGGCTTGGCAGGCTGCTCGGCCTGTTCGCCGTCCTGGCCGTCCTCGGCGTGCTCTTCGAGGTAGATCTGCCGCGTGCGCTCGGTGTGCTCCCGCATGATGCGGGACGCGGTATCCGCGTCGCCCGCCTCGAGGGCATCGACCAGCCTGGCGTGCTCCTGCCAGGAGTGCTGGCCGCGATTGCGTGCGATCGGCGTGTAGTACCAGCGCACCCGCCTGTCCACTTGGGAGACGAAGTCCAGCAGAACGCGGTTGCCGGACAGCTCGGTGATGTAGCGGTGTAGCTCGGCGTTCGCGTTGACCATGGAGTCGATGTCGTCGCGTTCGAGGGCCGCCTGGCCGTCCGCGCACAGCTTGCGCAGATGCGCGATGCCGTCGGCGTCGACGCGGTTCGCGGCCAGCCGGGCGGACTCGGCCTCGAGCGCCGAACGTACGGCGAGCAGGTCATCCACCTCGGTCACGGTCGGCGAGTGCACGAACGCCCCGTAGCCGGGGTGTAGCTCGACCCACCCTTCGGAGTTCAGCAGCTGCAGGGCCTCGCGGATCGGCTGACGCGACACCCCGAGCATCTCGGCCAGCTCGCTTTCCACCAGGTGCTGTCCCGGGGCGAGCTGCCGCGAGATGATCAGCTCCTGCATGGACTGGCGAACCCGCTCGCGCAGCGGGATCGGACGGTCGATCCGATGTGCGGACGCCTGCTGCGAGAACTCGTTCGGCTGCATGTCGTACTCCGAAACTCGGGGCCGCGGGCGAACCGCCGACCGTTCGTGTCGTGTGTTTTCTGCCTACAGCATACAATGCCAAACCCCATGTACGCGGTGACAGCTGTCACTACAGCGAGTGACGTTCGTCTCCGTCGCGGGGTGCTGTCACCCCCGGTGTACCCCCAGGTGCTGAGCGCGAAGCGTATCACCCTGGACAGGCGCTATGTATGGAGAATACTGTATGCAGTGTAGCGAAGCAGTGCAGGTCATCGCGTGGCTGTCGGGTGCCGGGGCAGCGATGCGGATGGCCCGCCCTGCGGTGCTGAGCGAGCAGGCCGAGACATCGGACGCGACGAAGTAGGTGCATGGATGTGACTGACCTCTACGAGTATCAAGCGAAGGAGCTCTTCGCTAAGCATGGAGTGCCGGTGTTGGCCGGTGAGGTGGCTGATAGTGCGGAGTCCGCGCGTGCGGTTGCGCAGCGTCTTGGTGGCCCGGTGGTGGTCAAGGCGCAGGTCAAGGCTGGGGGGCGTGGTAAGGCCGGTGGTGTGAAGCTGGCTGAGACGCCGGAGGAGGCTGCGGCTGCGGCCGAGGCGATTCTGGGTCTGGATATCAAGGGGCATGTGGCTCGGCGGGTGCTGGTGACCGAGGCGTCACAGATCGCGGCGGAGTATTACCTGTCGTTTCTGGTGGATCGGGCGAATCGCACGTTTTTGGCGATGGCTTCGGCCGAGGGGGGTGTGGAGATCGAGCAGCTGGCCGTCGAGCGGCCGGAGGCGTTGGCGAAGGTGGCGGTCGATCCGTTGGTG
>NZ_JACCKD010000012.1 GCF_013450155.1 Haloechinothrix aidingensis | reverse complement strand
AGGAAACCCACCACCACCGTGCCCGGCCGCGCCCGCGCCACCTCGGCCTCACCCGGCGCACGCACACACACCACCACATCCGCCTCCCACGGATCCCCCACACGCGCACCCGCCGCCACAAACGCCTCATCCGACACGAACGCCCCCACGCCCGCACCCGACGCCACAATCACCCCCACACCCCGCCGAACCAGCCGCTCCACCATCCCCGGCACCAAAGCCACCCGACACTCACCGGCCACCCCCTCAGCAACCACCCCCACCGACACAACACTCTCCACACCCGAACCAGCACCAGCCACCACACAACCTCCTCCGCCGAGGTACTTGGGAAGGACAGTTCCAGGACCGCCCTGGTGTCCACGTTGTCTATCACGCCGCACCCGGTTCAGCGATCTTCGTGAGGGGTGTCACTCAGCACTTCCGCCGCTCACGTCTCACTTCGCCAGCCGGCCACTCCGATGAGAATCAGCCGGAGCCTCTTACGAGCCTGCCTGATGATCTCCATATCCGCTTCCCGGTCGGCTGTGTCGACATCCACGAGCTCCATAACCGTGCCAAGCATCGCGGTGACGATCAAGTCGGCCATCATACGAAGATCCTCCGCGCTCCAGGCGCGCATTTCGTCGAATCGGCCGAGATCCACGGCGAGCTCGCTGGCGAACAGGCGCAGCTCGGTCGCTATCGCCGCGCGCACCCGGCCGGTACCCGCGTACCGCTCGCGCATGATGAAGCGGAAATGGTCCTCGTTGGCACGGACCTGGGAGTAGAGCGTCTGCACCGAGCTGGTGATCACGTCCTCGCTGCTACTCCGGTCCTTGCGCGCTTCCCGCACCATGCCGCGCAACGTGCGCATCGACTCGTCCACAAGCGTGATACCGAGGTCGTCCATGGACGCGAAGTGCCGGTAGAACGCGGTCGGTACGATTCCCGCTTCCTTGGTGACCTCGCGCAGGCTCAGGCTCGCGAGGTTGCGGTCGATGAGCAGCCGCAGCGCCGCGTCCACCAGTGCCTGTCGCGTGCGCTGCTTGCGCTCCTGCCTCGTCGTCTGCTCCGCAGTCACGACGTTAAGAGTACGCGCGTCCACTTACCAGTACGACACTGGCGCCCCGGAACGCTCCTGCTCACCTTCGCGGCAACGCGCGCACCACACGCGCCTGGCCAGCGGCACAGGACTGGTCGTATCGCACACGTCACAACGCGCTGACGGGGACGTTCCCCGGGGGATAACGTATCCATATCAGTGCACACTTGTTCACTATCAAGTTCGATCACGGCATCACTCGGAACCGAAGGGGGCTACCGTGACCAGCCTGATCCCACGTCGCAGCCGGTCGCTCGGCGCGATGACGGCGTCCCTGGTGGACACGCTGCTCACCCCGCACGGCATCGACCGGTACCTCGAGCTCGTCGACCCGATGAAGGTGCGCAACGAGATCCGGGGAAAGGTCACGGCCGTGCGCAGGCAGACCGCGGACACGGTCACCCTGACGGTGCACACGAGCAAGCGGTGGCGAGGCTTTCACGCCGGGCAGTACGTGCGCGTCTCGGTGGACATCGACGGCGTACGCCGCACGCGCTGCTACTCCCCCGCCAACTCCGAGCTCGACCCCGCGGGCTCGCTCGAGCTGACCGTCAAGGTCGACCCGCACGGGCTCGTGTCCGGGCACCTGTATCGCAACGCCGCGCCTGGCATGATCCTGGGCCTGTCCCAGCCGGACGGCGAGTTCACCATGCCCGAGCCACGTCCCGAGCAGCTGCTGCTGGTCAGCGGCGGCAGCGGGATCACGCCGGCGCTGTCGATGCTGCGCACCCTGCACGATCGCGGTGACACCGATGGTGTGGTGTTCGTGCACTACGCCAACACCGAGCAGGACGTGCTCTACCGCGACGAGCTCGCCGAGCTCGACCGCGCCAACCCTGGCCTGCGCGTGGCACTCGGCTTCACGCACGCCGAACACGGCGGTGACCTGCACGGGTTCTTCACGCCCGCGCATCTTGAGGAGGTCGCGCCGAACTGGCGGCAGGCGCAGACGTACCTGTGCGGACCCGACGGGCTGATGGACTCCGTGCGTGCGCTGTTCGACGCCGAAGGGCTGAGTGAACAGCTGCACACCGAGGTGTTCACCCCGCCGGAGCTGGAGATCGACACCGAGAACGCCACCGGTCAGGTGCGGTTCGAGCACAGTGGCCGGGAGATCGCCAACTCGGGTCGCCCCCTGCTGGAGCAGGCCGAGGAGGCCGGACTACGCCCGGAGCACGGCTGCCGGATGGGTATCTGCTTCTCCTGCACCAAGGTCAAGTCGCGCGGGTGCGTGCAGAACGCGCTGACCGGGGAGCTGTCCGCCGAACCCGAGGAAGAGATCCAGATGTGCATCTCCGTGCCCGTCGGGGACGTGGACATCTACTGCTGAGGGCACCGACACCGCAGACAACAGACCATGGGAGGAGCGTCATGACCGACCTACGAGATCGACTGACACCGGAGCAGGTCGAGGAGTTCGGCCGCGAGCTCGATGAGATCCGCCAGCAGCTCGTCGCCGACCTGGGGCAGGAGGACGTCGACTACATCAACAGGATCATCCGCACCCAGCGCGGCCTGGAGATCGCCGGTCGGGGCCTGATGTACCTCGGCTTCCTGCCACCGGCCTGGCTCGCAGCGGTCGGCTGCCTGTCGGTGTCGAAGATCCTGGACAACATGGAGATCGGCCACAACGTGATGCACGGCCAGTACGACTGGACGCGCATCCCGGAGCTGAACTCCAAGACGTTCGAGTGGGACACCGCTGCGCCGGGGGACAACTGGCGTCACTCACACAACTACATGCACCACACGCACACCAACATCATCGACAAGGACCGTGACGTCGGGTACGGGATCCTGCGGATCGATCCCGACCAGGAGTGGCACCCCTACTACCTGGGCAACCCCGTCTACGCGGTGTTGCTGGCGATCTTTTTCGAGTGGGGCGTGTCGCTGCACGACCTCGAGGTCGACCGGTTGCTCAAGGGCGAGATCAGCTGGGCGGACAAGGCCGAGGTGCGCAGGAAGATGCGCGCCAAGGCGGGCAGGCAGATCGGCAAGGACTACGTGCTGTTCCCCCTGCTGACCGGACCGCTCGCGCCGCTGACCCTGCTGGGCAACGCCTCCGCCAACGTGGTCCGCAACCTGTGGGCCTTCGCCATCATCTTCTGCGGGCACTTCCCGGAAGACGTGGAGAGTTTCTCGGAGTCCGAGACCGAGGGCGAGACGCGCGGCCAGTGGTACCTGCGCCAGATCCTGGGGTCGGCGAACATCTCCGGTGGCAAGCTCTTCCACATCATGAGCGGGAACCTCTCCCACCAGATCGAGCACCACCTGTTCCCGGACATCCCCGCGCGGCGCTACCCGCAGATCGCCCCGCAGGTCCGTGCGATCTGCGAGAAGTACGGCCTGTCGTACAACACCGGGCCGCTGCACAAGCAGTTGCTGTCGGTGGCCAAGAAGATCCTGACATTCGCGCTGCCGCCTCGCGAGAAGGACACGCAAGCTCCGACTACGCTGAACGGGGAGAAGGAACGCGCAGCAGCGTAGGAAGAGGGGTTGCCGTGGTGGGACAGTTCGAGCGGAACAAGGACACGGTGCAGGAGATCACCGAGTCGGCGGCGACGCACGTCGGCAATATCGCCAGCATCATCACCAGCGCGGTCCGCGACATCACCCGCGAGATCGGCGACGGGATCTCCGAGGCGGTGGAGATGTACGAGGCATCCCAGCGCGCCAAGGAGGACGGCGGGGACGAGGTCCCCGGGCAGCGTCTCCGGGGTGACCACGAGGTCACGCCGAAGCCGGTGATCGACCCGGACACCGAGCAGCGCTGAATGACCCTTTCACTCCGTGTGGGTGGTTGACTGACGCTTTCAGTCCCTCTCGTGGACTGGAAGCGTCATTCAGCGCCCGGCGACGCGTTCGGAAGACGCCTGTTCGGCCTAGCGGCGCCACGGTCCGCATACGCGGCACTGCGCCACCAGGATTGTCCTGCGGGGTATACGGGTGAGAGGGCGTGACACCAGGTCGACCTCGTGCGCACCGTGAACGGTATGTGGCACACCGTCACGACCGGGCATGGAGCCACCTGAGGGGTGGGACTCCCGCAGAGCGCCACGGTCGCCCATGCCCTGGCCGGTACGCTGCTGATCCAGTGCCGGCCCGAGCATGTCGAGGACGCCGCGCGCGTCGCAGGGACCCGCGGCGGCGGCCTGGTCGTGTCGGGTCCCGAGGCGACCAGGACCGCCCGACTCGTACGAGAGCAGGGCTTCGGCGGTCCCCTGCTGTGCGATGCCGAACGGTACTGCGGCAAGCGCAGAATCCTCGCGAGTGAGGGCGTCACAAGCGGGTGGGTGCGCCAGCAGCTAGACATGTGCGAGGCGGCTCTGACCGACTCCGGCTACATCGGCACCGCGGACACAGGGGGCCTGCGCACTGTCCTGACCGAGGCGGCACGGCTGGGACCACGGGTGATCGCCCTGCTGCCACTGGCCAAGAGCTGGCTGACGACCCCCGCGGTGCAGGACCTGGTCGCCGAGGTCCGGCGTCACGATGTGCCCGTCGCGCTCGCGGTGGAGGACTCCCGCGACCCGCTCGCCACGCGCAAGGCCGTGCACGGCCTGCTTACCGTGCTGCAGGAGTCGCCGGTACCGGTACTACTGATCCGATCCGACACCTCGGCGGTAGGGGCTCTCTGCTACGGCGCACTCGCCGGAGCGGTCGGCACACGGCCGAGTGTGCGGCACATCGCTCCGCCCGGCGGAGGCTTCTCCAGCACGAGCGAACCATCCGCCTTCGTGCGGATGCTGCTCGACTACTACACGGTGGGGCGGATCGCCGACATAGCACAGCAGACTCCGGACCTGAGCCAGCTCTGGGAATGCGAGTGCGACGAGTGCGGAGGTCGCTCGCTACGCAGGCTGGCGACCGTCTCCGATCCGGAGCGTCAGGAGGCCCTCGCGTTCCGGCACTCGCTACACGCCCTGTTCGATCTCCACATCGGCATCGCCCGGCCGCACACCACCCGCCAGGCGTGGATGCGGTCCTGGCACGAGCACTGTAGCAACGCGCTGAACCTGCACGCCGATATCCGCCGGCACGACCCCACATGGCGACGCCCGTCGGCGTTGAGTTCCTGGCACGAGGTGAGCCGGCGTTTCGTGCCGCGCGAGGTCACGTGAGCACACCGAGGTCGAGGACCCGACCGTAGAGTCGCTCCTCGATCCACCGGTCGAGCGGGCTGCGGCGAGCCCGCGCCGAGCGGCCCGGACGAGCGTGCCGCAGCAGTTCCGTCGCGGTGCCTGTATCGCGCACGAGACCGCTCATCGCCCGGCGGCACGCAGCCAGGCACCGAGCCACCTCGTCGCCACCCCCATCACCGTCACCGAGTACGACGGCGTCGCTGGCGAAGCCGCGTAGCCGGGAGGCGGCGGCAAGCGCCGCTGGCCACCGACGTTCCCGGCTGATCACGCCGTGCAGTCGCACGACCTCCGGTTCCCGGAACGGGAAGGTCTCCGGCCACTCCCAGGTCTCCAGCACATCCAGGTCCAGCACGGGACCCGATCCGGTCACGCTCCGGTGCTCGTGGGCACGGCGGTCCACCGTCACCACGGGGAACACCCGTTTGCCGAGCAGTTCGGTGCGCGGCAACACGACACCGTGCCACCCCAGGAGCCCGGCCGCACCGACCACGGCGTCCGGAACCGCGTCGTTCGCCGGCACCGCCGCCGTGCCGGTCGCGACCGCGGACCCGGGGACCGCCGCTACGAACCGCTCGCCCACGCCCCACCTTCCACCCGGTTGCCGTCGCGCGCCTCACCGTATCCGCACGCCCGGCGCGGCGTTGCAGGGATCCCCTCGCGGGCACGCCGCGCGGGATCGAGCGACAGGTTCCGTGCGGCGCTCCCCGCTCACTTCCGGCTGACTCCGGAATGCCGCGACCCGGCAGGAGTGTTAGGACGTACCGGTCGCACCACCGCGGACGCGCTCGACGTCGTGTTCGCACCACAGGGAACTCCGGAGGGGAACGGAAAACATGACACACGACGCCACATACGCGGTCACCGGAGCCACCGGCCGGCTCGGCGGGCGCATCGCCAGGCGACTGTCCGCGGCCGGAGTCCCGCAGACGCTGGTGGTACGCGATCCGGGCCGGGCACCGCACCTGCCCGGCGCCACCGCGGCCGGTGGAAGCTACGGCGACCGGGACCGGATCCGATCGGCCCTGCGGGGTATCGACCGGGTCCTGCTCGTGTCGGCTGCGGAAACCGCTGACCGGCTCGACCAGCACCGAACGTTCGTCGACGCCGCCGTGGACGCGGGCGTCTCCCACCTGGTCTATGTCTCCTTCTTCCGCGCCGCACCGGATGCCACGTTCACGCTCGCCCGGGACCACTGGCACACCGAGCAGCACATCCGCGCCAGCGGCCTGGAGTTCACGTTCCTGCGTGACAACTTCTACGCCGACTTCATGCCGTACCTAGCCGGTGACGACGACGTCATCCGCGGACCCGCAGGCGACGGGCGCGCGGCCGTGGTCGCGCAGGACGACATCGCCGACGCCGCCGTCGCGGTACTGGCCAGCGCACCCGAGCATGCCGGCAGCACCTACGAGCTGACCGGTCCGGAGTCGCTGAGCCTTACCGAGATCGCCACCGTCCTGTCCGAGGTCACCGGGCGCACCATCAGCTACCACCCAGAGACCGTCGAGGAGGCCTACCGGTCACGTGCCGGATACGGCGCCCCGGACTGGCAGCTCGACGCCTGGGTCTCCACCTACACCGCGATCGGCGCCGGCGAGCTCGACGGCGCAGGCGGCGCGATCGAGCGTCTCACCGGACGCCCGGCTACCCCGCTCGCCGAGGTCGTGCGCGCGGCATACACCGGCTGACCGCCGCGAGAACGGCACCGTGCAGCGGGGTGCCACACGGCCCGACACGGGGTGCCCGAGTGCCCGACATGGGGTGCCACACGGCCCGACACGGGGTGCCCGAGTGCCCGACACGGGGATCGGGCCGGGGTGGTCACGGGACGTGCGCGAACGCGCGCACCGGGAAGGTCGCCATGCCGTCGATGGACGGGGGCACGGCGGTGAAGTGAGCGCCGGTGCGCGGCAGCCGGTGCAGCCCCGTGAGGTGCTCGACGACCGGGATTCCCGCGGCCAGCAGGATGGTGTGCGCGGGCCGCTGCCCGGTCGTGGTGTCGTCGATGTTCACCGAGTCGATCCCGGCCAGCGCGGCACCGCGCTCGGCGAGGGACTGCGCACCTGCCTCGGTGAGGTACGGGTGGCCGGGATCGCCGTAGTGCTCGGTGCCCCAATGCCGGTCCCAGCCCGTGCGCAGCAGCACCGCCATCCCGTCGAGCCGCCCGCCGGGCAGCGCGTCCGGGCCGATCGCCCCGTCCGCGTCCACGACGACGGCCGGAAGCATGGCACAGCGTTCCAGTGGCAGGCCGGCCAGGTCGTGACCGTCACGGAACCGGTGCGCGGGTGTGTCCAGGTAGGTACCGGTGTTGGCGATCATGCTGATCCGGCCGATGGCGAACTCCGTACCAGGATCGTAGTGTTCCGCCGACCCCTCGAAGCTGAGATGCACGCCGATCTCCGGCCCCGGCAGTCCCGGGTACGTGGTCATCTGGTGCTCGATGGCGTGGCTGAGGTCGATCAGTTCCATGCCCATGATCATGCCAGCATCCCGCGCCGCACACGTGCTCGCCGCTCGATCTCCTGGCGAGGATCCGCCCTCACGCGGAGAAGTCGGGAATCGCCTCACGGGCCGCGTCCGCCCTGCCCTTGGGCTCTTCCCAGTCCTCCTGCCTGCCCAGCGCGGTGAGGTCGAGGAAGGCGTAGGAGCCACCGAGCTGCTCCACGCCCCTGGCGTACATCGAGTAGGTGTGGAAGACCCGATCACCCTCGCGCAGGAAACAGCTGTAGCCGGGCAGCTCGAACGGCTGCTCACCCTGGACGTAGTAGTCCGTGCCGGCCCGTGCGTGCTCGGCGGGGGTCCGGTAGTTGTACTCGACGGGTGCGACGGACTCGTCCAGCGTGACGTGGAAGTCGTAGTTGAAGTTGCTGCCGTACGAGGAGTACCAGGGGAACGTCCACCCCTTACGGGCCTTGTAGGCTTCGAGCTTGGCCAGCGGCGCCCGGGACACCGCCGCGAACGTCGTGTTCCGGGTATGCAGGTGCGCGAGCAGCCCGTCGGACAGCTCATCGGCGGACGCCGAGCAGCTCGGGCAGCCGTCCTCCCAGGAAGGGTCGAACATGACGTGCTGCGCGATCAGCTGGCGGCGGCCGTCGAACAGGTCCAGCAAGCCGGCCCGCCCACCCGGCCCATCGAACACGTAGTCCTTGTCGATCTCGACCATCGGCAACCGGCGGCGCTCCGCGTTGAGCGCGTCCCTGGCTCGCGTGAGTTCCTTCTCCTTGGCCAGCAGCTCCTTGCGAGCCGCGAGCCACTCCTCGCGTGAGACGACCTGCGGGAGACCCATCCCGCTCACCTCCTTCGTGTCGGCTGTCGATGGGCAGACTCCGCGACGGCGCGGAAGTCATCGGGTAAACCGACGCGCGCCGTCGTTCCGGGCTATCGAGCGAGCCGGTAGTACAGGTGCGTGGCGTACGGCGTCTCGATGACCCTGTACTGCTCGAGCCCGGTCAGCCGGCCCTCGTCACCGTCGAAGAGCCGGGTACCGGAGCCGACGAGAATCGGCGAGAGATGGATGCGTATCTCGTCGACGAGGCCCGCCTGGATACTCTGGCGGCATACGCTGGCGCCGCCCATCACGACGACCTCCCGGTCTCCGGCCGTGGCCCGCGCCTGCTCGACGGCCCGCGCCACGCCGCCGGTCACGAACGTGAACCCGGACCGGAGCCTGGTTTCTGCGGGCGGCCGGTGGGTGACGACGAAGTTGGGTGGGGCGGTGGACTGGTCCTGCACGTACCCGTAACCGACGTCGTCTTTCCAGCCGTTGGGCCCGTCGACGAAGTCGAACAGCCGCCTGCCCATCACGACCGCACCGGTAGCCGCGAACGCGCTGTCGAGCACCTCCGCGTCTCGCGGCGACTCGTGTGCGGCGTGCACCCACGCGTGTATCGGTTGGCCTCCGGCACCGAGCCCGTTCTCGGCATCGGCACCCGCCGCGGCGACAAACCCGTCCAGGGACATCGAGATGTCCACGACGACGGTTCCCATCCCGGCCTCCTCACCTTGCTTGACAGTTACCGGTGCAGACCGGCCTACGGACCCGAACTCATCGGTCCGGCGAAGAGGCTGAACGACGCGTTCCGTCCGTCTCGTGGACGGACAGCGTCATTCGGCCCAGGATTCCAGCCGTAGCTGCGGTACGCGGGAGAACTCCCGGGTGTTGCGCGTGACGAGGACCCCGCCCTCGGCGATCGCTGTGGCGGCGATCAGCACATCGTGCGGGCCGATGGCGTTACCCAGCCCTTCCAGCTCAGCGCGCACGCGCGCGGCGACCCCTGCGGCCTCGGCGCCGAACGGGACGACGGTCACCAGATCGACCAGCTCCGTCACCCGGCGCCGGTGCGGTTCCGGCCGTGGTGCCTTCTCCACCCCGACCCACAGCTCGTAGAGGACGATCGCCGGTATCGCGACCTCGGCCGGCTTCGTAGCCAGCAGCCGCTCGGCCACCCCACCCCGGCCGTTGAAGGCATCGATGACCGTGTTCGTGTCCAGGAAGTACATCACAGCGACCCGCGCGGGAGGTCCTCTCCCATCCCCGAGCGGATCTCGTCGAGCCCGGGAAACTCCTCCCCTCCCCCGAGCAGGTGCCGGAACGACTCCGGCCACGCGGTGTCGACCTGCTCCCGGATCAGGTTCGCGATCCACCTGCTCCGGGACAGCCCGGACTCCCGGACGGCCCGTTCCAGCCGTGCCTCGGTCTCGCTGTCGAGATAGATCGTCACCTGGGACATATGCGCACCTCCACGGCAATTATACGTGCACATATACTCCCCGCGCCAGTGGTGGCGGCTCAGGCGTGCGGTGCGCCCCCGGTGAGCGTGCCGAGGAAGGCGTGCCAGCACTCGGCGGGCACCGCCAGCGTTCCCGCCGCGCGGCTCTTGCTGTCCCGCAGCCCCACCAGGTGCCCGGCGCGCGCCACCTCGACGCAGTTGCCGGAGTTGCTGCTGTAGCTGCTTGCCCGCCAGCGCGGCGCGAACGCCACCTCGACGCAGTCGCCGGAGTTGCCGCTGTAGCTGCTTGTCCGCCAGCGCGCGCCGGTGAGATCGGCGGTGCTCATATCGCTCACTCCTCGCTTAGTCGGCTCCACTCGGCGGCCAACCGGGTGATCAGCTCCGCCGAGAGGTTCGGGGGCAGCGCGCGGGCCGCGATGCCGTCCCATGCCAGTCTATAGCTCGCGATATGCGGCTCCTCCTCCAGGAAGATGCTCTGCACCCGGTTCTCCAGGTAGACCAGCGTGGCCTCCGCGTCGAACCCCATGATCATGAACGGCCCTTCCAGGCCGGGGTGCGGGCCGACCCGCACCGGCACCACCCGCACGTTCACCCGAGGGCGGCGGGCCACCTCGAGCAGGTACCGCAGCTGGCCGGCCATGACGGCCGCGCCGCCCACCGGAACGCGCAGTGCCGGCTCGTAGAGCAGCACGTGCAGCTCGGGCGGCAGTGCCCTGCTCAGGATCCCCTGCCGCCCCAGCCGCGCGGCGACCTTGGTGTCCAGTTCGGACTCAGTTCGCTCTTGCGCAGCAGTACCGTCGATGATCGCCCGCGCGTAGTCCGAGGTCTGCAGCAGCCCGGGAACCCACAGCGGCTCGTAGTTCCACAACGCGGTGGCCGTACGCTCGAACTCGATCAGTGCCTGCCACTGGTCCGGCAGCCGCGGCCCGCGCGCCTGCACCCAGCCGGGGTTGGCCGCCTCGCGCGCGAGGTCCAGGATCTCCTCACGCTCGGTGACGGGCACGTGATACAGCCCCAGCATCGCGGCGATCTCCTCCACCCGCAGCCCCACCGCGCCGGTCTCGATCCGGCTGATCTTGCTCTGCGAGACCCCGAGGCGCGCGCCCACCTCCCCCGAGGTCAGGCCCGCCTTCTTGCGCAACCTGCGCAGCTCCCCCGACACCTGCCGCGACCGGACCGTCGGCCTTGCCTGCTCCGCCATTCCCGCCTCCCCATATGCGCACACCGGCGAATTCATATTCACGGTGTGCATAAACCTGTTTATTGCGTGGTCATCCACCAACCTAGCCATGGAGTCACCAACCGCAAGCACCCGCTCACACCGTGTTGGGAAGCTGGACATGAGCACACTGCCGCCGGGGTTGACGCACCCCTACGACACGACCCGCGCCAGGCGCGAGGTCTTCCGCCACGGCCACACGTTCACGTGGACGCTCGGGGACAGCTACGTCGCCGTGCAGCGGGGCCGGGTGGCGAACGCCTCGCGCGCCACCGTGCTGGCCGATCAGCACCCGGAGCACCCGCCACTCACCGGGCGGCAACCGGTCGTCGACTGGCTGGTCGCACCGGCACGCGGCGAGTGGCACCGGCACCGCATCATGACGCTGCTGGCCGACCAGTGGCTGCGGATCCAGCGCGCGACACCGAGGGAACCGGCATGATCGCGCGGGACCGCGAGCTGCTCGCCCACCTGTCCCGGGTGAACACCCGGATGGGCACCGCCACCATCGAGCTGATGAACCAGCTGGAGGACGGCATGCTGCCCGCCGAGTCGCTGCGCAGGCTCGGCGCCCACCTCGGTGCGCTCGCCGAGGCGCTGACCGCAAGGGCCGAGGAGCTCGACGGGGCGGCTCGCGACCACTCGCCCACCGCCGTCGACGGCTCCTGACCCGCAGCACCGGCGCACGATCGCGAGATAGCACACCCTCGCTACCTACTCGCGCGTAAATTAGGATTGGCTGGACGCCAACACGAGAGGTCAGCATCCATGAGCGCGTACCCGAACCTGACCAGCCCACTCGACCTCGGCTTCACCAGCCTGCGCAACCGGGTCGTGATGGGCTCGATGCACACCGGCCTCGAGGACCGCGGCCGCAACTTCGGCCGCCTCGCCGAGTACTACGCCGAACGCGCTCGCGGCGGCGTCGGTCTCATCGTCACAGGGGGTTTCGCGCCCAACAGGGAAGGATGGCTGTTCCCGCTGGCCTCCGCGCTGACCAACCGCAGGCAGGCGCGCGCGCACCGCACGCTCACCGAACCGGTGCACGAGGCGGGCGGCAAGATCCTGCTGCAGGTCCTGCACGCGGGCCGGTACGCCTACCACCCGTTCAGCGTGTCCGCCTCGGCCGTGAAGTCCCCGATCACCCCGTTCCGCCCCCGTGCGCTGAGCGACCGCGGCGTGCGCGGCACCGTCGACGACTTCGCCCGTTGCGCCACGCTCGCGCGGGAGGCGGGCTACGACGGCGTCGAGATCATGGGCTCCGAGGGCTACTTCATCAACCAGTTCCTCACCCCGCGCACCAACCGGCGCGGCGACCGCTGGGGCGGCTCCTGGGCGAACCGGATGCGGCTCGCCGTCGAGATCGTCCGCCGCACCCGCGAGGCCGCGGGTTCGGACTTCATCATCAGCTACCGGCTGTCCCTGCTCGACCTTGTGCCGGATGGCCAGTCCTGGGACGAGGTCGTCGAGCTGGCACAGGCCGTCGAGCAGGCGGGCGCTACGCTGATCAACAGCGGCATCGGCTGGCACGAGGCGCGGGTGCCCACGATCGTGACCTCCGTGCCACGCGCGGCCTTCACCGAGCTCACCGGCAGGCTACGGCCACAGGTGACCGTGCCGGTCGTGGCGTCCAACCGCATCAACATGCCGGACGTCGCCGAGGGCGTCCTGGAACGCGGCGAGGCCGACATGGTCTCGATGGCGCGGCCGTTCCTCGCCGACCCCGACTGGGTCGCCAAGACCGAGCAGGGCCGCGCCGACGAGATCAACACCTGCATCGCCTGCAACCAGGCCTGCCTCGACCACACCTTCCAGCTCAAGACCGCCACCTGCCTGGTCAACCCGCGCGCGGGCAACGAGACCGAGCTGGCCGTCCGCATGGTCGGCACGCCCAAGCGCGTCGCCGTCGTCGGCGCCGGTCCCGCCGGGCTCGCCGCGTCCACCACCCTCGCGCAGCGCGGTCACCACGTCACGCTGTACGAGGCCGCCGACGAGATCGGCGGCCAGTTCAACCTCGCCAAGCAGATCCCCGGCAAGGAGGAGTTCCACGAGACCCTGCGCTACTACCGCAGGCAGCTCGAGCTGCACGACGTGGACGTGCGGCTGAGCACCCGCGCCCGCGCGGCCGACCTCGCGGGCGAGGGCTTCGACGAGGTCGTCGTCGCCACCGGCGTCTCACCCCGCACACCGGCGATCGACGGCATCGACCACCCGAAGGTGCTGTCCTATGTCGACGTCCTGCGCGGCGCGCCGGTCGGCGAGTCCGTCGCGGTGGTCGGCGCGGGCGGGATCGGCTTCGACGTCTCCGAGTACCTCACCCACGACTCGCGGCCCGCGCTCGACGTCAAGCAGTGGCGGGCCGAGTGGGGCGTGGACGAGCCCGAGCGGGCCCGCGGCGGCGTCGACGGGGTGGACAAGGCGGTCGAACCCTCCCCGCGCTCGGTCTACCTGCTGCAGCGCAAGACGTCCAAGCTGGGCAAGGACCTCGGCAAGACCTCGGGCTGGGTGCACCGCACCACCCTGCGCGACAAGCGGGTCGAGATGGTCCCTGGCGTGACCTACCGCCGGATCGACGACGCGGGCCTGCACGTCACGGTCGGCAAGTCCGAGGAGCGGGTGCTCGACGTGGACTCGGTGGTGATCTGCGCGGGCCAGGAACCGCTGCGGGAGATCACCGAAGGGCTGGCCGGCGCGGGCGTGCCCGCGCACCTGGTCGGTGGCGCGGACGTCGCCGCCGAGCTGGACGCCAAGCGCGCGATCGACCAGGCGACCCGTCTGGCGGTCACGATCTGACCGGCGCGCCCGGCGGTACGGTGGGGGTGTGTACACCAAGGAATTCGAGATCCACACGGGCAACCGCGCCGTGGTGCACGACCTGACCAAGCAAGCGTCGGCGTACCTCGCCGAGTGCGATGTGGACGACGGGCTGCTGCACGGCTGGGTCCCGCACGCGACCGCGGGCCTTGCCGTGCTCGAGACCGGCGCGGGAAGCGATGACGACCTGCTGGCCGCGATCGACGACCTGCTCCCCCGCGACAACCGCTGGCGCCACCAGCACGGCACGAGCGGGCACGGCAGGGACCACGTGCTCCCCGCGTTCCTCCCGCCGTACGCGACGGTGCCGGTCCTCGACGGGGCACTCGCGCTCGGTACGTGGCAGTCCCTGTGCCTGGTCGACACCAACGTCGACAACCCCGTCCGCCGCGTGCGGCTGAGCGTGCTGGCCGGCTAGCCTGCGAGCGCTCCCTGCGGGGCGAGCGGGGCGAGCCGAAGGACTCATTCGGTACATATCTGGTACCCGAGGAGTCCTTCGGCTCGCCCCCACCCGGGAGATAGCGGCGGTAAGAAGGGGTCGCTAGAGCCGGTTCGGGGACCCTGGCGAACGGGCTCTAGCGACCTGTCAGTGCGCGAACGTGCCCGACGGCCTCCTCAACGGGAACCTCGGTGCGTTCACCGGTCGCGCGGTCCTTGATTTCGACCATACCCTTCTGCAGGCCCTTTCCAACCACCACGATCGACGGAACTCCGACGAGCTCGGCATCGGCGAACTTCACGCCGGGGCTGGCCGTACGGTCATCCAGGATCACCCGTACCCCCGCGCCGTCCAGCTCGGCGGCCAGGCGCTCGGCGGCCTCGGCGATCGAGTCGTCCTTACCGGCGAGCACCATGTGCACGTCGGCCGGAGCGACCTCACGCGGCCACACCAGTCCCAGCTCGTCGTGGTGCTGCTCGGCGATCGCCGCGATCAGGCGAGAGATACCGATGCCGTACGAGCCCATGGTGATCCGCGCGGGCTTGCCGTCCGCACCGAGCGCGTCCACCTCGAACGCGTCGGTGTACTTGGTGCCGAGCTGGAAGATGTGCCCGATCTCGATACCGCGCGCCGCCACAAGCGGTCCGGAGCCGTCCGGAGCGGGGTCACCTTCCCGGACCTCGGCGGCCTCGATCGTGCCGTCCGGCACGAAGTCGCGGCCGCACACCAGGTCGACCACGTGGTGATCGGGCTTGTCGGCGCCGGTCACCCAGGCCGTGCCCGTGACGATGCGGGGGTCCACCAGCAGCCGCACCCCGTTGTCCTGCAGTGCCTTCGGCCCGATATACCCCTTGACCAGGAACGCGTGCCGCTCGAAGTCCGCTTCCTCCAGCACGGCGACCTCGGCGGGCTCCAGGGACGCCTCCAGGCGCTTCATGTCCACGTCCCGGTCACCGGGCACACCGACGGCCAGCAACTGCCAGTCCTGCTCGCCGGGCCGGCGTACCTTGACCATCACGTTCTTCAGCGTGTCGGCTGCCGTGACCGACCTGTCCAGCTCGGCCTGCGCGTTGAGGAAGTCGACCAGCGTCTCGATGGTCGGCGTGTCCGGGGTGTAGTGCACCTGCGCGGGCGGCAGCCCGTCCACGGGCTTCTCCTCACCGGCCGGGGTGGACACCGCCTCGACATTGGCGGCGTAGCCCGACGTGGTGCTGCGCACGTAGGTGTCCTCCCCCGTCGCGGAGTCGGCGAGGAACTCCTCGGAGGCCGACCCGCCCATCGCACCCGATGTGGCAGCCACGATCACGTAGCTCAGCCCGAGCCGTTCGAAGATGCGCTGGTAGGCGTCCCTGTGCAGCCGGTACGAGCGGTCGAGGCCCGCCTGGTCGAGGTCGAAGGAGTACGAGTCCTTCATCACGAACTCACGGCCGCGCAGCAGCCCCGCCCTGGGGCGCGCCTCGTCCCGGTACTTGGACTGGACCTGGTACAGCATCACCGGGTAGTCGCGGTAGGAGCTGAACTCCCCCTTCACGGTGAGCGCGAACAGCTCCTCGTGGGTGGGACCGAGCAGGAAGTCCGCGCCCTTGCGGTCCTTGAGCCGGAACACGTTCGGGCCGTACTCGGTCCACCGGCCCGTCGCCTCGTACGGCTCGCGGGGAAGCAACGCGGGGAACTGGATCTCCTGCGCGCCGATCGCGTTCATCTCCTCGCGCACCACGTTCTCGATGTTGCGCAGCACCGCGAGGCCGAGCGGCAACCAGGTGAACCCGCCCGGCGCCACGCGCCGGATATACCCGGCGCGCACCAGCAGCTTGTGACTGGGAACCTCCGCCTCGGCGGGGTCCTCGCGCAACGTGCGCAAGAACAGCGTGGACATCCGGGTAATCACGTGCTCAGCTCCTCGTGACGAGCGCCTTCAGCCGGTGGTGCACAAGGGTATTGCACGCTCCCGCACCCGATGTGAGCAGGCCCGTGAGCCGGCTCGCACGGCCTCGCTCACGGTCGCCGCCTTCCGCCGCGTCAGCCGCGGACCTCCTCGACGATCCTGGCGATGCGGCGCCTGCGGATATCGTCGTTGGCGGCGTCGGCGACCCACCTGACCAGGCTCTCCTGGCGGGCGCCGGGCAGTGCGTCCCACCGGGAGCGGACGTCTCCCAACTCCAGCAGGAGGTCGTCGGGTGGCGTGACGTCGTGCCGGTGGCTCACGAGCTGGAGTGTCATGGCGACGGTGTCTCCCGCGCCTACCCCGGCCTTCGCACAGTTCGCCCTGTTCAGCGGGATGTAGTGCCCCACATCGGAGACCACGACCGCCGACCGGAACTCGTGGTCGTTCACCGTGACACGCAACGACGGGCGCTCCTCACCGAACACACCGGCCACGTCCAGTTCGAGGGGCGCGAAGGCCGAGGACGCGGCACCTTCCACCGGCTGGAGCGTCACCTCGACGGTCACGGGATCCATGCAGGCGATGATACGCCGCCACCGGCCCGCTCAGCGGTGCGTGACCCGCACGCGCACTCCGGGCACACGGGCCCTTAAGGTGCCTGACGTGCTCGTACTGTTACCCCCTTCGGAGACCAAGGCACACGGCGGCGACGGGCCGCCACTGGACCTGACGGCGCTGTCCTTCCCGGAGCTCACCGACACCCGCAGGCAGGTCGTCGACGCCCTCGTCGACCTGGCCGGTGATGTCGAGGCCAGCCGCGCCACGCTGGGACTGTCCGAGCGTCAGGACGCGGAGATCGAGCGCAACGCGGCGCTGTGGTCGTCCCCGACGATGCCCGCGCTGACCCGGTACACCGGTGTGCTCTACGACGCTATGGGACTCGACACGTTCAGCAAGGCCGAGCGGGCCCGCGCCCGGGAACGGCTCGCCGTGGCCTCCGCGCTGTTCGGGTTCGTCGGAGCCGGGGACCCGATCCCGGCCTACCGGCTGTCCGGCGGCACCAGCGTGCCAGGCATCGGCTCGCTGCGCAGCTTGTGGCGTCCCAACCTCGAACCGGTACTCGCAGACCTCGCCAGCGGCGTGCTCGTCGACCTGCGATCGGGCCCGTACGCTGCGCTTGCCCGCGTCCCGTCCGCGGTGACCGTGCGGGTGGTCACCGACGACGGCACGGGAGCGCGCACCACCGTCAGCCACCACAACAAGGCGTACAAGGGACGCCTCGCCGGGGCACTGGCACGGGCGAGGCAGGACGCGAGCACCATCGACGACGTGGTCGGCATCGCCGCGGCGGCGGGCATCAAGATCGAGCAGACCGGTGCGAGCACGATCGAGGTACTCACCGACTGACGCACGGAAACGACCCCGCGCGCGGGCCGGACAACCCGGCAGCGCCGCCTGCCGAGCCGCGTTCCGGGCTCCCGGCGCCGTCCGGCCGCGCGTTCTCGCGTACAGTGTTGGACAGGCACGCTGAGACGGCCTCGGACAGAGCGGTCCGAACATACCTAGCCGGCGTGCGCGCACTATCCATCGACGACGCAGAGCGCGTCGGGTTCGTCCGGTGCATCAGCCCTTTCTCATCGATCGACTTCATCGACGGTGCCCACGCGAGACGTGGCGGATCAGGGCCGCACGTGACGCGCCACTCCGGAAAGGTATCCGTGACCATTACTGCTGAGGCGCCGAACGCGCCTACCTTCGAGACCGACGACCGTCCGTACGACTCCGCGGAGACGTCCTCGTCGTTCACCGACTTCACCCTCCCCAAGCCCCTGCTCGACGCGCTGCTGCGCACCGGCATCGAGAGCCCGTTCCCGATCCAGACGGCGACGCTGCCGGACGCACTCGCGGGGCACGACGTGCTCGGGCGGGCACAGACCGGGTCGGGCAAGACCCTGGCCTTCGGGCTGGCGCTGCTCACCCGCCTGCACCAGGCCAGGCAGCAGGACGGCAGGCCGGGTACGCGCAGTCCGCGCGGGCTCGTGCTCGTGCCGACCCGCGAGCTGGCCATGCAGGTCTCCGAAGCCCTCCAGCCGCTCGGTAAGGCCGCGGGCCTGCACTGCGCGACGATCGTGGGAGGCATGTCGTTCCAGCGCCAGTCCCTCGCGCTGGAGCGCGGTGCCGACCTGGTGATCGCCACCCCCGGCCGGCTGGCCGACCACACGCGGCAGGGCACGTGCTCGCTGTCCGAGGTCGCGTTCGTCACCCTCGACGAGGCCGACCAGATGGCCGACATGGGCTTCCTCCCGCAGGTCACCGAGATCCTCCGGATGACCCCGTCGGACGGTCAGCGCATGCTGTTCTCCGCGAGCCTCGACGGCGAGGTCGCCACCCTGGTGCGCGACCATCTCAGCAACCCGCGCGAGCACTCGGTCGCTCCCGCGACCGCGGGCGTGACCACCATGGAGCACCACGTGTTCACCGTGGAGCAGCGCGACAAGCACGCGGTCACCTCCCAGATCGCCGCGCGGGACGGCCGCACGATCATGTTCGTGCGCACCAAGCACCACGCCGACCGGGTGGCCGAGAAGCTGCGTAGTGACGGTGTCCCGGCCGTGGCGCTGCACGGCGGCAAGACACAGGGCCAGCGCAACCGGGTACTGGCCGCGTTCCGTGCGGGCGCTGCGACCACCCTGGTAGCCACCGACGTCGCCGCGCGTGGCATCCACGTCGACAACGTGAGCCTCGTGCTGCACATCGACCCGCCCGGCGACGCCAAGGACTACCTGCACCGTGCGGGAAGGACGGCGCGGGCAGGCGAGTCGGGCACCGTCGCCACCCTGGTCACACCGCAGCAGCGGCGCGCGGCACGGCGCATCATCAGCGGTGCGGGCGTGCAGCCCAAGACGGCCTCGGTCCAGCCGGGCGACACCACGCTGGCCAGCGTCACCGGAGCCCGCAGGCCCAGCGGTACCGCGGTTGCCGAGCCCCAGGTCGAGCAGAGCGGGCGCGCGCGCCCGAAGCCGGGCCGCAGGGCCGACGGGCGCGGGCACGGCGGCGGCAAGGGCCGCAGGGACACCCGCCACTCCCGCGGCCGCACCAACCGTAGCGGCGAGCGCGCCCGGCGCTGATCTCGCGAGATGTGATGCCGGCGCCGGGCACGCGCCGGCATCACATCTCGATCAGCTCGAACGAGCAGGCGAGCTCGCACCCGAAGATCTTGCCGACGCTCTCGGCCATGGTGCGCAGGAACGTGTCCGGGTCGGCCATCACACCGCGCAACCCGGCGAGGTACGTCTCGTGCGCCTGCAGCGACTCCACCGCCTTGTCGAACGTGTCGGTGATATCCACCGCGTGCGATCCGTTCGGCGAACTGTTCGCCGCCACCCAGCGCACCCCGTCCCAGGGTTCGAGCTCCTGCTCGAGCAGCTCGGGAAACACCCACCGGTTGCCGGCGTCCCGCACCGCGTCGATCGTGGCGGCACCGACCGCGCGATGGTCGGCCATGTTCTGGAACCCGCCGGGCCAGGTCTCCCGGTGATTGGTCGTGATCACCAGCTCCGGCTGATGACGCCTGATCGCCGTGGCGATGTCCTTGCGCAGCTCGAGGGAGTGCTCGATCACACCATCCGGGTGTTCGAGGAACTCGACCTTGTCGACACCGACGACGGCCGCGCTGGCCAGCTGCTCCCGCTCGCGTAGCGGGCCCGCCTCGGACGGGTCCATGCTGTCGATCCCGGCCTCACCCCGCGTCGCCAGCAGGTAGACGACCTCGCGCCCCTCCTCGGTCCAGCGAGCGATCGCGCCGGAGGCCCCGTACTCCAGGTCGTCGGGGTGTGCGACGACGGCCAGCGCCTTGTTCCAGTCCGTCGGCATCGCGGCAAGTTCGGTCACGTACGGCCACCTCCATGACATCGGCACCGGTTCCCGGTGCGACACTGCACATCGACGAGTATGTCAGGCGCCCGATCGGACCATGGGGCTGACAACGACTTCCCGGCGCCCGGCCCGAACGGCCCCGGACCGGCCCCGGACCGGCCCCGGACCGACACTGCCGCCGAGATGCCGAGACGAGGAGTGTGCTGCCGTGAACGACCCGGCCGGCCAGCCGGAGCCCGCAGACCCGACGCACCCCGCGGAGCACGTCTTCGCCTGGCTCGACGACGAGGCGGAGCGCCGCTCGCAGGCAGGCCTGGTTCGCCGCCTACGACCCCGGTCGGCCACGGCGGAGGAGATCGATCTCGCCGGGAACGACTACCTCGGCCTCGCGCGGGACAAGCGGGTCACCAGCGCGGCCGCGGCCGCCGCACTGCGCTGGGGCGCGGGCGCGACGGGGTCGCGCCTGGTCACCGGTTCCACCGAGCTGCACGCCGAGCTGGAACACGAGCTGGCCCGGTTCTGCGGGGCGGAGGCAGCCCTGGTGTTCTCCTCCGGGTTCACCGCCAACCTCGGCGCCATCACCACGCTCTCCGGTCGCGAGTCGGCCATCGTGACCGACAACTACATCCACGCCTCGCTCATCGAGGGCTGCCGGCTCTCCCGCGCCGACGTCGCCGCCGTGGCGCACAGCGATCCCGATGCGGTCGCGCACGCGCTGCGCACCCGGCGGCAGTCCCGCGCGCTGGTGGTGACCGACTCGGTTTTCTCGGTGGACGGGGACAAGGCACCGTTGCCGGAGCTGTCCGCCGTCTGCCGTGAGCACGGCGCAGGCATGATCGTCGACGACGCGCACGGCATCGGCGTGCTCGGCGAGGGTGGTCGAGGCGCGGCACACGAGGCCGGGCTGACCGCGGAACCGGATGTCGTCACCACGATCACGCTGTCCAAGGCGCTCGGCGCACAAGGTGGCGCGGTGCTGGGGCCGCGCCGTGTCATCCGGCACCTCGTCGACACCGCGCGCAGCTTCATCTTCGACACCGGCCTGGCGCCCTCCAGTGCCGGAGCCGCGCTGGCCGCCCTGGGAATCCTGCGCGACGAACCTCAGCGCGCGACCCGTGTCCTGGATGTCGCCGCCGAGCTCGTCACCCGCCTGCGTGCCGCCGGTCTGAGCACGAGCGACCCCGACGCGGCAGTCGTCTCGGTGCACGCACCCTCGCCCGAGCAGGCGGTGGCCTGGGCCACGCGCTGCGCCGAGAAGGGTGTCCGCGTCGGCTGCTTCCGGCCCCCCTCCGTGCCCGACGGCGTCTCCCGGCTGCGCCTGACCGCACGTGCCGACCTCACCAGTGCCGACGTGGACGCCTGCGTCGATGCCATCACGATGACCGCTCCGCAGGACGCCGCATCGTGATGTGCGGGATGCCGTCCTCGTCGTAGGGCTCACCTTCGGTAACGAACCCGAACCCGGCGTAGAAACCGGTGGCGTACCGCTGCGACGAGAGCAACACGTCGACGGGTCCGAGGTGGTCGAGCGCCGCGGCCGTCAACCGCGCACCGACGCCCTCACCCCGGACGTCCCGGCGCGTGCACACCCTGCCGATCCGCCACTGCCCGCCCTCTTCGAGGACGCGAAGGTATCCGACTACGCCGTCGTCGCCTGTGACCCAGAAGTGTGTCGTGCCCGGCAGCAGATCCTTGCCATCCAGCTCGGCGTAAGCACACTCCTGCTCGACGACGAACACGTTCACCCGCAAGGACAGCAACTCGTACAGGCACGCGGCATCCAGGTCCGGCCCCGCGGCGCACTGCGGCTCGCTCATGCCACGTTCCTAGCAGAGTGGCGCTCACCCGCCGAGGATCCCCAGGCCCTCCGGTTCGTGGTCGTCGTTGCGGCCACTGCCCTCGATCGCGTCGGTGAACGCGCTCACGTCGGTGTACACGCCCGGCTTTCCGGCTCGACCGCAACCCTCACCCCAGGAGACGATCCCGATCAGCGTGTCATCGACGATCAGGGGTCCCCCCGAGTCGCCCTGGCAGGCATCCACCCCGCCCTCGGGGTAGCCCGCACAGACCATGGTCTCCGGGTCGTAGTCGTCGTAGGCCTCGTCGCATGCCCTGTCCGACCGCACCGGAACCTCCGCGCTACGCAGGTGCGTCGAGCTGCTCCCGCCCTCGGTGGTACGCCCCCAGCCGTAGACGTCGGCCATCGTGCCTTCCGCGTAGACGTCGCGCTGGCCCGACTCCGCGACCCGCGCCGACTCGTACGGCACCCGCCGTTCCAGCGTCAGCACCGCGATATCGGAGCCTTCCCGCACGGACCGGTAGTCCTCCGGTATCCACGCGCGCTCCACGCTGCTTTCCACCCCGTTGCTGCCACGGGTGTCCTGCCTGCCTGCCACCACCGAGTACCGGTGGCGCGGCACGTTCGCCACGCAGTGCGCCGCCGTCAGTACCGTTCGGTCGTCGATCAGCGTTCCACCGCAGTATTGCGTTCCGCGATGGTCAGCGAGGTAGACCACGTACGGGTGATCAGACACGCTGGCCCTGTCACCGCCCACAATGAACGGTTGCGCTCCGGCGTGATCCGCCGTCGCCGACGCGGTCGTCCCTCCGAACGCGCCGAACGCGCCGATCGCTCCGAGTACTGCGGCAGCGACCATGCTGGATACGAGCTTGCTTCTTGCCCGCACGACATCTCCTCGAACTGGATTCGCACTCCTGCTTCGGCCGGCCACACGCACCGGACCCCCTCGTGCACATGGCGACCGCCCGATGACCCTATCGACTCATACCCCGTTCCGCTGTCACTGAACTGGGTGTACTTCGCCGACGTTCGTCCGAGGACGACGCTGCCCCGCTCAGCACGACGAGCGACATGGCGGGATGGCGCGCTCTTTCCCGGCGTGTCGCAACGGGTAGTCGAACGTGTGTGCGATATGCTGTGGGTGTGTCGGATCTGGTGGAAGTGGCCGGCCCGGCTGGGATGATGTTCGTCCCGGCCTGGCGGGTGAATCCTGTCGCGTTCACGCCCGAAGAGCAGGCCGAGATCCGCTGCCGCACGTTCACCGGCGAGCAGGTCGCCGAGCTGAGTGCCGAGCAGGTGATCGAGACGCTGGCCGCGGCCCGGCGGATCCGGGCGCATACCGACGCGATCGAGGCGCACGCGCTGGCCCGGCTCGACCAGCTACGGGGGCAGGATCGGTATGTGGCGGATGAGGCCGCGCTCGAACTGCGGGTGTCCCGGCATACGGCGGCG
>NZ_JACCKD010000011.1 GCF_013450155.1 Haloechinothrix aidingensis | reverse complement strand
CTCGTGGCCCGCCTCCAACAACGCAGGAATCTGCCGATACCGAATCCGCGCATCCCGCGGGTTGTGGACCACTGTCACGACCAGTACACGCACGATTCGGACCTCCTAGGCTTCCTCGGCCCTCGCGGTCACGGCGCGACCCCGACAACTCGATCAAACATGACGGAGGTCGCACTCCTGTTACGACGGCACATCGGGAAGAATCACAGGCGCAGGAGACAGGCCAGGGCACTGCGGATTGCGTCCGGGAAAACAGGCCGGCAATAAAGCGGTAATGGGCACGTGAAGCGTTCGTCCGGTGCGAGGACTCCGGCACGTTGGTGCGCCCGGCCTGCGGATCGTGGGTCGATCCGGCAATACTCGCCCTTCCTCGCGCGTTTGTCCGCTACGGTGGCGCTATGGCACGGACGGACACAGCATCTCGAGTGATCGCGGCCCCACCGGACCGTGTCTACTCCGCCTTGGTGAATCCGGAGGCGCTCGCCGCATGGCTGCCACCTGACGGGATGAGCGGCCGGTTCGAGCGATTCGATGCCCGGCCGGGTGGCTCGTACCGGATGATCCTGACCTACACGGACACGTCGACCGCATCCGGCAAGTCCACCGCGGACTCCGACATCGTCGAGGCTCGTTTCGTCGACATCGTCCCCGGCGTCCGCGTGGTGCAGGCCGTCGACTTCGTCTCCGACGACCCGGCCTACGCGGGTACCATGACGATGACCTGGGAAGTCACCGCTTCCGGTACCGGGACCCGGGTGGACATCCTGGCCGAGGACGTCCCCACGGGCATATCGGCAGCGACGCACACGGCCGCGCTCACCTCATCACTGGCAAACCTCGCCGCCCACCTGGAGCAGTAACGGACCCACGAGCCGCGCTGAGACTCACCGAGATCCCGCTCTTCACCGAGGCGCACGGTCGATTCGCACCATCGCCGATGGCTACATCCGAACGAGCCGGAACGTGATCGACAAACACCGGGCATCGTGCGCATGGGACGAGAGCGCCCGAGTAAGCAAAATGGGGCTCTGACCTGCTTCGTCAGGTCAGAGCCCCATTTTGCGGCCGGTCGGGCTGGCGGGATTCGAACCCACGACCCCTTGACCCCCAGTCAAGTGCGCTACCAAGCTGCGCTACAGCCCGGACCTACCCACTTACCGTGGACTGGTTGAAGCCTACCGTGCCGGATCGAACCACCGACAGGCGGCTCCCCTTCTCGCGCGCCTGCCCCGGCCGACCTCCACCGACAGTGATCATGGACATGCCGGTCACTCCCGGAGTAGCTTGCGGCAGCACTACATCGCGGGAGGCAGGATGACTCAGGTCACCGGGCACGGAGGCCGGCTCGCCACCGACGTGGCGCGCGCACACGGGATCCGGACGATGTTCACGCTGTCCGGTGGGCACGTGTTCCCGCTGTACGACGGCGCCCTTCAGGGTGAGCCGCCGCTGCGGCTGGTGGATGTGCGCCACGAGCAGACGGCCGTGTTCGCCGCCGAAGGCACCGCCCGCCTGACCCGCACACCGGGCCTGGCCGTGCTGACCGCCGGGCCCGGTATCACCAACGGCGTCAGCGGGGTCACCACGGCGCATTTCAACGGCTCACCCCTGCTGACCATCGGAGGCCGCGCGCCGCAGGCGCGATGGGGCTCGGGCAGCCTGCAAGAGCTGGATCACCCTCCCCTGCTCGCTCCGGTGACGAAGCTGTCCACCACGATCGAGCGCACCGAGACGGTCCCGTCCGCGGTGCACGACGCGCTCCGGGTGGCGTGCACCCCGCACCGGGGACCGGTCTTTCTCGACATCCCGATCGAGCAGGTCTTCGGCGAAGCCACCTCCACGGCAGCGCCACCGGCCGAGCGGCAGCCGGTCGCGCCGGACGAGGGGCGGCTCGACGAGATAGCGCGGCTGGTCGCGACCGCGCGGCGCCCCGTCCTCGTGCTGGGCTCCGATGTCTGGGCCGACGGCGCCGAGGACGCAGCGCATCGCGCCGCCGAGACCATCGGCCTGCCCACGATCACGAACGGGACCGCGCGCGGTGTCCTACCGTCCGGCCATCCACTCCTGGTCACCCGTGCCCGCTCCCGAGCCTTCGGTGCCGCCGACCTCGTGGTCGTGGTCGGCACCCCGCTGGACTTCCGGCTCGGCTACGGTTCGTTCGGCGGCAAGGACGGCTCCCCGGCCGCGCGGGTGTGCCACATCGCCGACTCCCCTGAGCATCTGGCGAGCCATGTCGATCTCGCGGGCTCCGCGTCGGGCGACCTCACGCTCGCCCTGGACGGCCTCACCTCGGCATGGCAGCGGCAGCCGGGGCACACCGCACACGCCGACTGGACCGCCGAGCTGCGTGCGACCGCCGATGCCGCGATCGCGGCCGACGCCGCGGTCCTGGACAGCGACGCCGTGCCGATCCACCCCGCACGCATCTACCGGGAGCTGCTGCGCCACACCGACGACGACACCGTCGTGATCGGTGACGGCGGGGACTTCGTCTCCTACGCCGGGCGCTACGTCGAACCGGGCAGGCCGGGCTGCTGGCTCGACCCGGGCCCGTACGGGTGCCTGGGAACCGGGCTCGGTTACGCGATGGCAGCACGTCTCGCCCGGCCCTCCTCCCCCGTCGTACTGCTGCTCGGCGACGGCGCGGCCGGGTTCTCCCTGATGGACGTCGACACCCTGGTACGTCACCGGCTGCCCGTCGTGATGATCATGGGCAACAACAGCGGCTGGGGGTTGGAGAAGCACCCGATGCAGTTCCTGTACGGCTACCATGCCGCCGCGGAGCTCGGGGCCAGCACCCGCTACGACGAGGTCGTCCGCGCGCTCGGGGGCGCGGGTGAGATGGTGACCGAGCCCGCCGAGATCGGCCCGGCACTGCGTCGCGCGCTCGACGCGGGCGTGCCCTACCTGATCAACGTGATCACCGACCCGGACAACGCCTACCCCCGCTCCACGATGGGGATCTGAGGACCGGCCGAGCGCTACTGGGTCCGTGCCCGGTCAGGACCTGTCCCGCTCCCCGCTGAGCGCCCCGTCACACATCTGTTGACTAAATGCCAACAGTTCTCCAGAGTAGTCCGGCAGCGCCATCGCGGGTTGGGAAAGGACGGTCAGGAATGCTCAGCACACGCTTTACCGAACTGTTCGGTGTCGATCACCCCATCGCCCAGGGCGGCATGCAGTGGGTCGGCCGCGCCGAGCTCGTCGCCGCCGTCGCCAACTCCGGTGCGCTCGGCTTCCTCACCGCCCTGACCCAGCCGACCCCGGAGGCGCTGGCCGAGGAGATCGCACGCACCAGGGAGATGACCGACAAGCCCTTCGGCGTGAACCTGACGATCCTGCCCGCCATCGACCCGCCGCCGTACGACGAGTACCGCGACGCCATCATCGAGTCCGGTGTGACCATCGTGGAGACGGCGGGGTTCAACCCGCAGGAACACATGCCCACCTTCACCGAAGCCGGCATCAAGGTCATACACAAGTGCACCAGCGTCCGGCACGCCGTCAAGGCACAGGCGCTCGGCGTGGACGCGGTCAGTATCGACGGCTTCGAGTGCGCGGGGCACCCGGGCGAGGACGACATCCCCGGGCTCGTACTCATCCCCGCCGCCGCGGACGCGATCACCATTCCGATGCTCGCCTCCGGCGGCTTCGGTGACGCCCGAGGGCTGGTGGCAGCGCTCGCCCTCGGCGCGGACGGGATCAACATGGGCACCCGTTTCCTGGCCACCCAGGAGTCACCGGTGCACCAGCGTGTCAAGGAACAGATGGTCACCAACTCCGAGCGGGACACCGAGCTGATCTTCCGGCCGCTGCGCAACACTGCGCGCGTGGCCAGCAACTCGGTCAGCCGCAAGGTGGTGGAGATCCTCGAAGGTGGCGGCGAGTTCGCCGATGTGCGGGACCTCGTCGCGGGCGCGCGCGGCCGTCAGGTCTTCGACGAGGGTGACCTCGAGGCCGGTATCTGGAGCGCCGGCATGGTGCAGGGCATCATCAACGACATCCCCAGTGTCGCCGAGCTCGTCGACCGCATCGTCACCGAGGCGACGACGCTGGTGCAACGCAGGCTGGCTGGGCTGACCGCCGCCCGGTAGGTGGTGGTGCCGTGCACCATGGAAGCCTCACACCGCCTCGACACCCGGCAGCACGTCGAGCGCCCGGGCCGCGAGCAGCAAGTGCATGCTGTCCAGCGGAGTACTCAGCGCCCTGCCGGTCAGCTGCTCGAGGCGTTTGAGCCGGTACCGGACGGTATTGGGGTGGCAGTGCAATTCCCCAGCCGCGCGAACGGCGGAGCCGTCCGCCACCGCCCACGCGCGGAACGTGGTCAGCAGCGAGTCACGGTCGGCCGTGTCGAGCACGAGCACCGGCCCGAGTACGCGAAGGGCTAGACGGTGCGCCGCGTCCGGCGCGCTGGCGATGAGCACCGGTAACACCGCGGAGTCGTGCCGCACGAGCGTCGCGGTTCCCGGCGCGGCGGCACCCGCGGCGAGCGCGGCCTGCTGCGCCGCCGTCGCGCTGCCTTCCAGTGCCGGGTAGGCGTCGCTCATGCCGACCCGTGCACGTGCCCGTGCGGCGAGGTCCTCGGCCAGTTGCTCGACGCCGTAGTGCGTGCCCAGCCCGACGATTCCCACCTGGGCATCCGGCCGCAGCCGCCAAGCCGACAGGACCCCGCGGGTACGCAACCGGTCGGCGATCCGCGGCAGCGGCCACTCACCCGACGCGAGGGTCTCGGCGTGTACCACCACGAACGTGCCGCTGGCGGGGATCCGGAGCCCCCGCGCGCACGCGCGTACCTCGGCAGGGCCGGTGATCACACCGGAGAGCAGCCTGTCGAGCATCCGGGTATCGGCATCGGTACGCTCCCGGTCGTCGCGGGCGTCCTGCCGGTAACCGGCCACAAGGGACTCCGACAGCTCCGACACGATCGACCAGGTCAGCGGCATCGTGGCGATCATCGCCCTGGTCCGTTCCGGCCCGCTGAACACGTCCTCCAGCAGCAGTTCCCAGACGAACTGCCAGCCGACCCGGTGGGCACGTGTGACCGCGTCCATCGGCAGGCCACGTGCGGCCGAGGCCCGGATGACCCGAGCCGCTCTGGCGAGGGCGGCCTCACGCCGCCCCGACAGGCGTTCGCACACCATAGCCAGGCTGCGCCTGCACCCGCGGACCACCTCGTCCTGGGAGAGGTACACACCGGACCGGTAGGCGGGTTCGGCAGCCTGGACAACCGGGGCGAGACGTTCCGCGAGCTCGTCGACATGCGTGGCGATGAAACCACCGATAGCCACCAGGCGGAGGTCGGCGGATGCCGAGATGGCGAGAGGCGGAGACACGCGGGAGAACGTAGCAACCCGTCGTTCCCGCCAACAAGATCTTCTGGTCGCTGTGACATTCCCTCCGGCCCCCGGTCCACGTCACGATGAACGCCCCCGGGCGGGCCGAGGCACTGCCAGGGGACCCGATATTCCGGCGATTGGAGTACTGTGCCGATGACACTCCGGAGAACACTCACCCGCGCCCGGGTCGCGATCGTCGCCGTTCTGGCAGCCGTGCTCGGTGCGACGACGGCACCGGCGGCGAGTGCCGCGAGCGAGCCCGACTCGATGGACGCGCTCGGAGACTCGATCACGCGTGCCTTCAACACCTGTTTCTTCGCGTGGACCGACTGCGTCGCCAACTCCTGGTCGACGGGGACGAACTCGGACGTGGACAGCTACTACTCCCGGCTCCTCGCCCGCAACTCCGGCATCGAGGGCAACAACGACAACGACGCGAGTACCGGCGCGGTCATGGCCGACCTCGACAACCAGGCGGCCGACGCGGTCAGCCGCGAGGTCGAGCTCGTCACGATCCTGATGGGCAGCAACGATGCCTGCACGGACACGATCGAGGAAATGACCGATGTGGATACCTTCCGCAACCAGTTCGAAACGGCGATGTCTCGCCTGGACAGCGGCATTCCCGGTGCCGACATCAAGGTGGCGTCGATCCCGGACATCTACCAGCTCTGGGAGCTCTTCCACGACAACGACGACGCGGTCAGCACCTGGGACAGCTACGACATCTGCCAGTCCCTGCTGAAGAACCCCCGGTCGGACGATCCCGCGGACGTCGAGCGGCGCGAGACCTTCCGGCAGCGCGTGATCGACTACAACGCCGAGCTGGAAAGTGTCTGTGCCGACTACAGCCGGTGCGAGTTCGACGGTAACGCCGTGTTCGGCACGACCTTCGAGGAGCGGCACGTCACGACACGCGACTACTTCCACCCCAGCGTCGAGGGGCAAGCCCTGCTCGCCGAGGTGACCTGGCAGTCGATCGGCTACTGACGCACACCGGCCCGCACGATGGGCTCCGGCCACCCGGCCGGAGCCCATCGCTGCTACCACGCAGGCGGCCGGACCGGAGCGTGACGGCGCACCAGCGGACTCAGCGCTCGGGTTGTCAGGCTTGGCCCTCCGCCAGCGCCTCCTCGGCCTCGACGGTCACCGCGGCCGCATGCACTACCGACGCGATACGCAGCGCCTCGTGCACCGTCTCCCGTGACGTTCCGTTCCTTCGCAGCGCCTGCTCGTGCGACTCCAGGCACCGCTGGCAACCGCTGATCGCGCTCACCGCGAGCGACCACAGCTCGAACAACACCTTGTCCACGCCGGGACGGGCGGTGACCTGCATCCGCAGCTTCGCGGGAAGGGAATCGTACTCCGCCTCCGCCAGCATGTGCTTGGCCCGGTAGAAGACGTTGCTCATCGCCATGATCGATCCGGCGGCCTTGGCGGCGCTGACCGACTCCGCGCTCAGACGTCGCCGTGCTTCCGCGTCGAAGGCGCGTAGCACGGTTCCGTTCCGTGCGGCGTAGGCACACGCCAGCGCCGTTCCCCATACGATGCCATCCGGCAAGGTCGAGCTACCGATGACCTTGTCCAGGTTGACCTTGGTGTCCTTGGCGTAGTCCGGGAGCGTGTCCCGCAGCTCGGCCAGTGACATCAGCGGCATCAGACTCCCGCCAACTGCTTCGCCGGGTCCAGTGTGTTCTCCCTCCCGTTCCCGTAGCACGGGCACAGCCCACCGGGCCGTCCGGAAGCATCGCCTGCAGTCGCACGTTCCTGCCACATGAACGTGATCTGCGACACAGTATAGGTGTTCTGCGACACATCACCCATGAAGACGATCAGCGAGTTGCGTTTCAATGGCGATCGGGTGGTCACCGGGCCGACTCACAGGAAAGGACACTGACGGTGTCTACGGAGGTCGACGAACTCAATCATCGTGAGCGCGCGACGCTCCGCGCTGTCGCGCGCGGACAGGCGGAGCTGACCTGCAGCTGCGAGCCCGACCTTTTCCTCGACGGACTTGCCTTCTCCGACCAGCTCACCGCCCACTCGCTCGTCCGGAGGGGCCTCATCGCGCCCGACCGGCCGGGACGCAGGGGCGACCTCGTACCCGCCCGTGTCACCGACGCCGGCCGAGCCGCGCTGGGTAGCGTCACCGCCGCAGCGCCTGCGGCCTGAGGTCAGCGCTTCTTCTTCTGCTGCTTCTTCTCCCGGACACGCACGTTGATCCGTACCGGGCTGCCAGGGAAGCCGAACCGTTCACGCAGCCTGCGCTCCAGGAAGCGACGGTAGCCGGCCTCAAGGAAACCGGTACTGAACAGCACCACCGTCGGCGGCCGCACACGGGCCTGCGTCGCGAACAGCACCTTCGGCTGCTTCCCGCCACGCACCGGCGGCGGGGTCGCCGCGATCACCTCCGACAACCAGCTGTTCAGCTGGCCGGTCGGGATGCGCTTGTCCCAGGACTCCAGCGCTGTCCGCATCGCGGGGGCAAGCTTGCGCACCGCCCTACCGGTGCGGGCCGACACGTTGACCCGCTCCGCCCAGCGGATACGGACCAGTCCCCTGTCGAGCTCGCGTTCGAGCTCGTACCGGCGCTCGTCGTCGACGAGGTCCCACTTGTTCAGCACCAGCACGCACGCCCGGCCCGACTCCACGACCATCGTCAGCACCCGCAGGTCCTGCTCGCTGAGCGGCTCGCTCGCGTCGACGAGCACGATGACCACCTCGGAGGACTCGATCGCTGCCTTGGTGCGCAACGAGGCGTAGTATTCGGTCCCGCTCGCCAGCTGCACGCGGCGCCGGATACCCGCGGTGTCGACGAACCGCCAGGTCTGCCCGTCCAGCTCCACGAGCGAGTCCACCGGATCGACCGTGGTGCCTGCCGACTCGTGCACCACGGAGCGGTCCTCCCCCGCGATCTTGTTGAGCAGGCTCGACTTGCCGACGTTCGGCTTGCCGATCAGCGCCACCCTGCGGGGCCCTGCCACGGTGCCCGCCTCGCCCGGCGACTCCGGCAAGGTACGCACCACCGCGTCCAGCAGGTCCCCCGAGTTCCGGCCGTGCAACGCGCTGACGGGGTGTGGCTCGCCCAGGCCGAGCGACCACAACGCGGCGGTGTCGGCGACGAGCCGCTCGTCGTCGACCTTGTTGGCGGCGAGCAGCACCGGGCGCTTCGAGCGCCGCAGCACCCGCGCCGCGGCCTCGTCCGTCTCCGTGGCACCGACGGTGGCATCCACCACGAGCAGCACGGCATCCGCCGTCGACATCGCCATCTCGGCCTGCGCAGAGACCGCTGCCCGCAGCCCGGACGAGTTCGGCTCCCAACCACCGGTGTCCACCAGCGCGAAGCGCCGTCCGGCCCATTCCGCGTCATAGGCCACGCGGTCCCTGGTGACGCCGGGCGTGTCCTGCACGACGGCAGCGCGCCTGCGCAGGATCCGGTTCACCAGCGTGGACTTGCCCACGTTCGGGCGCCCCACCACCGCGAGTACAGGCTGGCCGCCCGTGACGTCCTCCGGGTCCTCCTCGCCCTCCACGTCGAACTCGGTGAGCTCCGACTCGTCGGACCATGTGCCGTCGACCTCACCGGTCCACGTGTCGTCAACTTCGCTCATCGGCCTTCATTCCGTTCCATGCCATGTGCGACGCGCCATTCATCCAGGGCGCGCACGGTGTCAGCCAGGCGTACTCGCAGCTGTTCGGTCGCCTCGACCAGTCCGGTTCTGCCACGTCCTACCGCCGGTGCGAACGGCTCCCCGACCAGGATGTCGACCCGGGGCAGCAGCCGCCGCCTGCCATCGTCCGGAGGCCTGGTGCCGCGCACCGCGACGGGCACGACAGTGGCCGAGCAGGTACGCACCAGCCACGCGGCACCCAGCTCCGCGTTCTGCACGTCACCGTCGCCCCGCGCACCCTCCGGGAACACCCCGAGCGCTCCGCCCGCGCGCAGCACGCTCCTGGCCTCGAGCAGCGGGCCACTGTCGGGCTCGCCCCTTCGCACCGGGAGCTGCCCGATCCGGTGCAGCGACCACCCCAACAGCCCGTGGTAGAGCTGCTGCTTGACGAGGAAGACCGACCTGCGGGGCAACAACCCGAAGATCAGCTGGGGCTCGATCATGGAGCTGTGGTTGGCGATCACCACAACCGGACCGGTCCGGGGCACACGCGACATCCCGTGGACCCTGATCCGAAACGCCGGACGGTAGACCCACCGTGCCAGAAACCGCGCCAGATCGTGCAAACGTGGCCACGAGTAGCTCGGCAGCCCCGTGCTCATGGCGCCGCTCCGCTCTCCGAGTTCGCGTCGACCCCGGACTCCACCAGCATATCTCGTGCCGCTGCCAGCTCGACCAGCGCCGTAATCACCTGCTCGAGCTCGAGGTCGCTGGTGTCGAGTTCCTCGGCGTCGGCCGCGGGGCGCATCGGATCCGCGGCCCTGCCGGCATCCAGGCTGTCCCTGCGCTCCACGGCGGCCCGCACGTCCTCGACATCGGCCTGCCTGCCCGATGCGGTGTCCTGCGCGCTCCGCCGCCCGGCGCGCACCTCGGCCGACGCGGTCAGGTAGACCTTCAGGGCGGCGTCCGGCGCGACGACGGTGCCGATATCGCGCCCCTCCACCACGATGCCGCCCAGCTCGTCGACCACGTCGTCGATGATCGCGCGCTGGACCTCCACCAGCATCTCGCGAACGTGCGGAACGGCGGCGACAGCCGAAACCGCCGAGGTCACCTCCGCACCGCGGATCTGTTCACCCACGTCCTCCTCGTCGAGCACCACCACGGGCTGGTCCGGATCCGTGCCGACTCCCAGGTCGGCACTCTCCGCCACCGCTATGACCGCATCGGGGTCACCGAGGTCCACCCCCGCGCGCAATGCGGCCAGCGTGACAGCGCGGTACATGGCACCCGTGTCGAGATAGCCGGCGTCGAGCCGTTCGGCGAGCATACGCGCGACGGTCGTCTTACCCGTACCCGACGGCCCGTCCAGGGCGACGACCCCACGCAGCACTCCCAGCACCAGTCTCTCCTCGCTGTCGGTTCGTGTTCCCTGCTCCGCGCACGTGCCCGGTGACACGCGATCCGGCGAACCATTGTGCCCGGAGGGCTGCGTCACCGGCCGAGCGGCGTCGCGGGACGGCGGCCTCACTCGGCATGATCGAACGACCACCGGGTCCGCGACGGCACCCTGCGTTACGGTTGCCACGTGAACGTAGACGTGACCCCGTTACCCGGCATCGGTGTACGCAAGGATTTCGCGATCCGTGGCGGTCGGCGCGTGGGCGTCATCAGCCACCGGGACGGCAACCTTGAGCTGATCGTATCCGAGGCCGATGATCCCGACACCGCGGTGGCCAGCCTGGCACTGACCGCCGACGAGGCAGCCACCCTCGGGAACCTCCTCGGCACCCCCCAGCTCGTCGCCCAGCTCAGCGAGGAGCACAAGGATCTTCCCGGCATCGACACCCGCCAGCTGCCGATCACCGAGGGATCGCCGTTCGACGGCCGCACGCTCGGCGAGACCGAGCTGCGCAGCCGGTCGAGAGTGTCGGTCGTCGCGGTGATGCGCGCCGGGCAGATCCAGCCCGCACCCGAGCCGGGTTTCACGCTCACCGGGGGAGACATGCTCGTCGCAGTCGGCACCAAGGACGGCCTGGACACGGCCGCCAGGATTCTCGCGAAGGGCTGAGGGGCGTGAACGCCGAGCACACGGCCCTCGTACTGGTCGAGCTGGGCGCGGTCTTCTTCGGCCTGGGGCTCCTCGCGCGGCTGGCCCAGAAGATCGGCATGTCACCCATCCCGTTCTACCTGCTCGGTGGGCTCGCCTTCGGCGACGGTGGGCTCGTCCAGCTCGGCGGCATCGACGAGTTCACCGACATCGCCGCCGAGATCGGTGTCGTGCTGCTCCTGCTGATGCTCGGCCTGGAGTACACCGCCAACGAGTTGTTCACCGGCCTGCGCAGGAGCTGGGTCGCGGGTGTACTGGATATCGTGCTCAACGCCACCCCCGGCGCCGCCGTCGCCCTGCTGATGGGCTGGGGCTGGGTCGGCGCGCTTGCCATGGGCGGGGTCACCTATATCTCCTCGTCCGGGGTGATCGCCAAGATCCTGAACGACCTCGGGCGCATCGGTAACCGGGAGACTCCGGTGATCCTGTCGCTGCTCGTCTTCGAGGACCTGGTCATGGCGGTGTACCTGCCGATCCTGACCGCGGTGCTCGGCGGCACAGCGCTGCTCGCCGGGGCTACGACGATCGGGATCTCGCTGCTGGTCGTCGCCCTGGTCCTGGTGGTCGCCGCGCGGTACGGCCGGTACGTCTCGGCCGTGCTCTACAGCGAGAACAAGGAGATCTTCCTGCTCAAGCTGCTCGGCGCGGCCCTGCTCGTGGCAGGTGTCGCCGAGTCCATGCACATCTCGGCCGCGGTCGGCGCGTTCCTGCTCGGTATCGCGATCGCCGGGCCCGCGGCGCACAGCGCGGCGAGGCTCCTCGAACCGCTGCGGGACCTGTTCGCCGCCGCCTTCTTCGTGCTGTTCGGGCTCACCACCAACCCCGGCGACATCCCGCCGGTGCTGCACTGGGCCCTGGCACTGGCGGTGGTCACCACGCTGACCAAGCTCTACACAGGCTGGTGGGCCGCCAAGCGCAGCGGGATCGGCACGATGGGACGCGCGCGTGCGGCCGCCGGGCTGATCGCGCGCGGCGAGTTCTCGATCATCATCGCCGGGCTCGCCGTCGCGGCAGGCGTCGGGGACAGCTCCCCCGGGGCCGGTGACAGCCAGCTCGCCGCGCTCGCGGCCACCTACGTACTCCTCATGGCCGGTTTCGGCCCGATCGCCGCACGGTTCGTCGAACCGCTCGTGCGCAAGACGCGGCGTTCCCCGGCGCCGCAGACCACACCGTAGCGGGGCTCAGGAGGCGGTGCCCTCCGGCAGGTCGAAGACGCCGAGCTTGTGCCCCTCGGTGTGCGAGGCCCACTCGGCGAAGGTGAACGACAACGTGCCCGCCTCGGGACGGTTGGAGTTGCGGACCAGCACCTCCGTGTCGGTCAGCATGACCTCCACGCAACTGCTGCCGTTGTGAGAATGCTTGATCCACTGGTGGCGCTGCAGGGACATCGCGGGGCTCGCTTCACGTGCGGCTACAGGGAGTCGGCTAGCTCCTCCATCATATCCACGCTCGTGAGCGGGTCGAGCGCCTTGGTGCGCACGTCGTCGAAGTTCGAGAGCGCCTCGGACACCGCAGCATCGCGCTCGAAGAACTGGTCGCCCAGCGTGGTGTCCACGCTGGCGATCTGGGGAATGCCCTCGTCCAGCCGGTAGATCGAGACCGTCGCGCCGATGAGGTAGTGCTCCCTGGTCCCGAGCGGCAGCACCTGCACGGTGACGTTGGGCAGCTCCCGGCACAGCCGCACCACGTGGCGCAGCTGCCCGCGCATCACCTCGGCGCCGCCGATGTTCTTGCGCAGCGCGGCCTCGCCGACCACCGCCCACAGCTGCAGCGGGTCCGGTTCGCGGGTGAGTACCTCGGCCTGGTCCAGCCGGAACCGCAGCCGGGTCTCCTGCACGCCGGTGAGGTGCCCGGTGGGCGCCAGGACGGCGCGGGCATACGGCTCGGACTGCAGCAGGCCGTGGAACAGCTCCGGGCTGTAGAAGCTGATGGCGCGGGAACCCCGGATGAGGTCGGCGGCCCGGCGCTGGTGGGGCTGGATCTCGCCACCGCCCCGCACGCGGGTGACAGCCCGGTGAGCCTCCCGGTTGACCTGGACCAGGTCGTCCACCTGGTCCTCGGGAGCGCCGTACAGCTCGAGCAACGCGGTGAGGTCGCCGTGGCTGACCTTCGTGCGGCCCTGCTCGATGTTGCCGATGGTGGTCACCGTGCACCCCAGAGTCTCCGCCGCGTCCTCCCTGCTGACGTCGGCTTCGATGCGCATACGCTTCAATGTCGCGCCGACCTGGATGCGCTCGGCAGTGCGGCGCTGTCCGATCGCCATCACGGATTCACCCTTTCAGATGCGTGCAAATTTATTGTCCGCATCCTACACTGTGCGTGTGCGATTGACCACATCGCGCACGCACAGTAGCAGCCTACGGCGACGCGTTGCGCCGCCGTACGAGGTCGTGGGGAGGCTCCGATGAACGGCTCCGAGGCATCGGTAGGAGCGTGGGCAGCGATCGACGGTGACTGCCCGATCGAGTACGTGGTGTGCCGGGACGAGGTCGAGTTCCGGTTCGGCGGCAGGGAAGGGTTCGAGCTGTTCGTGACCGAGCAGGGTCTGCACAGGCTCGCGGACATCAGCGCGGAAGCGCTCACCGCGATGCGTGAGAAGACGTGGCACACCTGAGGTGAGCCCGGCACCGCGCGCGGATACCGGCCCTACAGCTCGACCGCCCGGAACAGCGCTCCCTGCTCGTCCCGCGTCAGCTCGCGCAGCTCACCCGGTTTGGTGTCGCCGAGCTGCACCGAACCGAACGCAGTGCGCACCAGCCGCACCACGGGGTGACCCACCTCGGCGAACATCCTGCGCACGATGCGTTTGCGTCCCTCGTGCAACACCACCTCGACCAGCGTGCGCCCCGGCAACGTGTCGACGACGCGGCAGCGGTCCGGCTTCACCGGCCCGTCCTCGAGCTGCACACCCGCGAGCAGCTGGTTGCACAGCTTGCGTGGCACGGAGCCCTCGACCTCGACCAGGTAAGTCTTGAACACCTCGTACGACGGGTGCATCAGCCGGTGGGCGAGCTCCCCGTCATTGGTCAGCAGCAGCAGACCCTCGGTGTCGGCGTCGAGCCTGCCTACGTGGAACAGCCGCTCGGCACGCCCGGCGACCAGGTCCCCCACGCACGGCCTGCCCCGCTCGTCGACCATCGTCGTGTGCATGCCTCTCGGCTTGTTGAGCGCGAGATAGACCATGTCGGCACGCACCACGACGCGCGTATCGTCCACGTGGATGACCGCGCTGTCCGGGTCGACACGGGTGCCCAGCTCGCGGACCACCGACCCGTCGACCCGCACCCTGCCCTGCACGATGAGATCCTCCGCGGCCCGCCGCGAAGCCACCCCTGCCCGGGACAGCACCTTCTGCAGGCGGATCGACCGCTCGTCCTCAGAAGTCATCAACCGTGTCCACCTCGGGAAGCAACGGGGCGATCGGCGGAAGCTCGCCGAGGGAGGACAGGCCGAGCCGCTCGAGGAACAGCTCGGTCGTGACATACAGGGTGCCGCCCGTTTCCTCGTCGGCACCCGACTCCTCGATCAACCCCCTCGCCAGCAACGACCGGATCACGCCGTCGACGTTGACACCCCGTACGGCCGCGACCCGCGCGCGCGACACCGGCTGCCGGTAGGCGATCACAGCCAGGGTCTCCAAGGCCGCGCGGGTCAGCTTCGACCGCTGCCCGTCCAGCAGGAGCTGCTCCACGAACGGGGCGTACAGGTCGCGGGTGTAGAACCGCCACCCCTCCGCGACCCGCCGCAGGTCGATACCGCTGCTGCGGTCCCGCAGATCCTCGGCCATGGTGCGGAGCATCTCGGTGACCCGCTCCACCGGCTGGTCGACCGAGTTGGCCAACGTCTCCTCGGGGACCGGCGAGTCCACCACCAGCAGCATCGCCTCCAGGGCCGCGATGAGTGACTCGTCGGAGCTGACGTCCACCGTCGAGCGTTCCTCCGCCGTCGCGGCGGGATCCGGGTCGTCGCTCTCCGGCGACGGCTCCGCCCGGGACTCCTCATCGCCCGCGTCAGCAGCGGATCCGGGCACCGCCACGTCAGTGCCCTCGGCATCGGTGGAGCCGGCCAGCGCCGCATCGGCGTTGTCAGCGGAGCCAGTCATCGCCGCCGCAGCGTCGGCTGAACCGGCCACCCCAGCCTCCGCGTCATCAGCGGAGTTAGCCCACGCCGCCTCCGCGTCATCAACAGAACCGGTCCACGCCGCCTCCGCGTCATCAACGGAGCCGGTCCACGCCGCGCGCGTGTCGTCAGAGGTACTCGCCATCGTCGTCTCCGCGTCATCAGCAGAGCCAGTCATCGCCGCTCCCGCGTCATTTAGCAGAGCCAGCCCGCGCCGCCTCCGCGTTATCAGCCATATTCATCGTCCGGTCGCGAGCGATCCGACTCGGCCGCGGCCTGCGCCTCCTCCAGCGAACCGCCCGCCCACTGCACCGTCAGCTCACCCAGCGGGGAGTCCTGTGCGAACTCCACGCTCGCCTCGCGATACAGGTCCAGCAGCGCGAGGAACCGGGCAACGATCTCCATGGTGTGCTGGCAGTCGGAGACGAGCTGACCGAAACTGGCCGAGCCCGCCTCAGCCAACCGGATCCGCAGCGTCGCTGCGTGTTCGCGGACCGACACCGTGACGGTATGCAGATGGTCCAGAGACACCGTCGGTGGCGGCTTCGGTCGGAACGCACTCGCCGCGATCTCGGCGAACCGTTGCGGATCGACGCCGAGCATCACCTCGGGCAACAACCCTACATAGCGCTCCTCCATCGCCACGGAGCGCGGGTAGCGGCGCAACGCCCCGGCCTCCAGCTCCCGGAACATCTCCGCGACCTGCTTGTACGCCCGGTACTGCAGGACGCGCGCGAACAGCAGGTCGCGCACCTCGAGCAGGGCCAGGTCGTCCTCGTTCTCCACCTCCGCGGACGGCAGCAACCGAGCTGCCTTCAGATCCAGCAACGTCGCGGCGATGACAAGGAACTCGGTCGTCTCATCGAGCATCGACTCGGCTTCGAGCGCGCGGGTGTAGGCGATGAAGTCGTCCGTCACCCGATGCAGCGCTACCTCGGTCAGATCCAGCTGGTGCTGCGAGATCAACTGCAGTAGCAGGTCGAACGGGCCCTCGAAGTTGTCCAGGCGTACCTGGAACCGGGTGGAGCTCGTCTCAGCCGGGTTCGCGTCGTCCGAGGCGGCCTCGGCTACCTCATTCATGACACAACCATGTCAGCGAGATCAGGACTGACCTTCGGACTCGTCCTCGGCACTGAGCCGCTGGACGAGCACGGACGATTCGCCCCGCTCCTCGAAATCCGACAGGAGCACGGCGACCGCCTCACGTACCACCCTACCGCGATCCACCGCGAGGTCGTACTTTCCGCGCAGCTCCAACCGGGCGTGCTCCAACGCCAGCAGCTCATCCTGCGAGATATAAACGGTGATCTTGGTGTCGTGCTTGGTGCGCGGGGATCCGCGCCGCGCACCGCCCGCCGAGACCCCCGCGCCACGCTTGCCGTTCTCCCCGGCACCCGTAGTGGAACCGGACTCGCCGGAGTCCCGGGTTCCAGAGGCGGACCCGGACGCGGACCCGGACGACGCCGATGCGGCGTCACCCTTCTCAGGTGCCGACTGCTCCGTGCTCGGCTCAGGCTGAGCCGCCGGGGCGGAGGTACTGCGGAAGAACAGCTCCGAGGCACCCGGCAGTGATGCTCGTTTCGTCACCGACGGATCACCTCACGAGCGAGCTGCCGGTACGCGTGCGCACCATTGGACTTCGGCGACCACTTCGTGATCGGCTCGCCTGCTACCGTCGTCTCCGCGAAACGCACCGTGCGATTGATAACGGTGTCGAACACGGTTTCACCGAATGCTTCCACCACGCGCGCCATAACCTCCTTGGAATGCAAGGTGCGGGGATCGAACATTGTGGCAAGGATGCCCGTGATGTCCAGATCCGGGTTCAACCGTTCCTTGACCTTCTCGATGGTGTCCATCAACAATGCCACACCGCGCAGACTGAAGAACTCGCACTCCAACGGAATGATCACGCCGTGCGACGCGGTCAGTGCGTTCACCGTCAGCAGCCCCAGCGAGGGCTGGCAGTCGACGAGCACGAAGTCGTAGTCGGCGATCACCGGCCGCACCACCCGCATCAGGGTATGCTCCCGCCCGACCTCGGCGACCAGCTGGACCTCGGCCGCCGACAGGTCGATGTTGCTCGGCAGCAGGTCCATCCCGTCGATGACCGTGGGATGCACCAGGTCGCGGGTGTCCAGCGAACGTTCCATGATCGCGTTGTAGACCGTCTGCTCGAGCTCGTGCGGCTGCACCCCGAGCCCGACGGACAGCGCACCTTGCGGATCGAAGTCCACAAGCAGCACCTTCCGCCCGTACTCGGCAAGCGCCGCCCCGAGATTGATCGTCGACGTCGTCTTGCCGACGCCGCCCTTCTGGTTGCACATGGCCAGCACCCGAGCCGGACCGTGCTTGTCGAGCTCGGGGGGTGGCGGGATATCCCGCTTCGGCCTCCCTGTCGGACCCAGTGGCGTGCCGTTGTCCGCGGCCTGCGCCGGCCGCGAAACCGCCGCCTCGCCCGCGGGCTCCGTGGCAGGTGAGACCTGCTGCGAATGGGAAGTCGACATGACGGGATAGCTCCTTGGTCAGCGTGTTCGACGGCAGCTTATGCGCGGAGGTTGACCGGCAGCAATTGGGCTCGCCGAGCCGACGCGAGATGATGCCACCTCACAGGCGTTCCAGCCGTGCCGTCATCGACGATCGGCCCGTTCACCGGCTTGTGAGCGGGCCTGGCGGGCCCGCGGATGCGCGGTCGCGTACACCTCACGAAGTGTGTTCACCGTCACCAGGGTATAGACCTGGGTTGTGGCCACTGACGAGTGACCGAGCAATTCCTGCACCACACGCACGTCCGCACCCCCTTCGAGCAGGTGGGTGGCGAAGGAGTGCCGGAGCGTGTGGGGCGACACCGCCTCGGACAACCCCGCGCGTTCCGCGTTCACCTTGAGCACCTGCCACGCTCCCTGCCTGGACAGGCGCCCACCGCGGGCATTGAGGAACACCGCCGAGGTGCCCCTGCCACGGGTCGCCAGCGCAGGCCGGGCACGCACCAGGTAGGCGTCCAGCGCGTCGAGTGCCGGCCTGCCGATCGGTACGATCCGTTGCTTGCCGCCCTTGCCGTCCAGCACGATGGTGCGCTGCTGGTCGTCGATGTCGTCGAGGTCGAGTCCGATGGCCTCGGAGATGCGCGCGCCCGTCGAGTACAGCAGCTCCAGCAGCGCCCGGTCGCGCAGCGCGCGGTCCCCCTCGATGGGCGGCATGTCCAGCAGGCGCAACACATCGGAGACGGGAAGGGCCTTGGGAAGGCGTCGCGCGTTACGCGGGGGGCGCACGTCCCTGGCCACATCGTGTTCCACGAGGCCCTCGCGGACGGCGAAGCGATGCAACCCGCGCACCGCCACGAGCGTGCGCGCAACAGACGACTCGGCAAGGGCCGGATGCTCGGCCGTGCCCTCCCGCATCGCCAGGACGAACTCGCGCACGTCGCCGTCGGAGACGTCGGCGACATCGGCTCGCTGCCGAGCCCGCAGGAAGGCATGGTAACGCCGCAGGTCACGAGCGTAACTATCCAGCGTGTTACGCGCGGTCCCGCGCTCGACGGCGAGGTGGTTCAGGTAGGCGTCGATGACGTGCCCGAGTTGCCTGCGTGCCACGGCCTTCAGCCTAGGTCACCGGCGGGCCCGTGTCGCTCAGCCACGATGCCGGCGCGCGAACCGCACCGGCCGATCCCGCCACTCGGCATCGGCAGGCCGCGGGTGAGCGGCGCCGGTCAGTACCGCGTGCGCCGCCAGCACCCCGCTCACCGTCGCTCCGTTGACCAGCTCGCCACCGAGCGCCATCCGCACGGCCTCGTCCAGCGGAACCCGGCTCACCACGAGGTCCGCCTCCTCGCCGTCGAGCACGTCACGGTCGACAACGGACAGTTGCCTCGCGAGGAACACGCGGACCACCTCGTCGGTGAAACCCGCGGATGCCGCCGTGTCCACAAGCGTGTCCCAGCGCTGCGCGGTCAGCCCCGCCTCTTCCACCAGCTCCCGCCGGGCCGTGTCGACCGGCTCCTCGCCTGCCGTGTCCAGCAGGCCGGCAGGCAGCTCCCACAACCGCCTGCCGAACGGGTGCCGGTACTGGTGGATGAGGGTGATCCGGTGATCCTCGTCGACGGCAGCGATCGACACCGCGCCGAGATGCTCGACGATCTCGCGGTGCGCCACCGCCCCACCGGGCATCACGACCTCGTCGATGCGCAGCCCGATCACGTGACCCCGGTAGACGTCCTCACTGGACACCACATCGAACTCGTGCGAGCCGGGCTCGGCGCGCTCACCCATCGTCGACCACGTCGACAGGTGTCGGGAGCTCGACGGGAAGGCGATCGGCCACGCTGTAGTCCACAACGGCCTTGACGAAGGCATCGAACAGGGGGTGCGGCCGGGTCGGTCTGCTCTTGAGCTCCGGGTGCGCCTGGGTGCCCACATAGAACGGGTGCACCTCGCTCGGCAGCTCCACGAACTCGACCAGCTTGCCGTCCGGGGACAACCCGGAGAAGAGCAACCCGGCCTTGCCGAGCCGATCCCGGTAGTCGTTGTTGACCTCGTAGCGGTGCCGGTGCCGCTCCGAGATGTCCGTCCTGCCGTACGCCTTCGCGACCTGGGTTCCCTCGACCAGCCTCGCCGGGTAGGCACCGAGCCGCATCGTCCCGCCCATGTCGCGCTCCCCTGCGACGACGTCCTTCTGCTCGGTCATGGTGGAGATGACCGGATCACGGGTACCGGCCTCGAACTCGGCCGAGTGTGCGCCGGTCAGCCCGGCGAGGTTGCGGGCGACGTCGATGACCATGCACTGCAGCCCGAGGCACAACCCGAGAACGGGGATGTTGCGCTGCCGCGCGAAGCGGATAGCACCGATCTTGCCTTCGATCCCGCGAACGCCGAAACCTCCCGGCACGAGGACGCCGTGCACGTCCGACAGGGTCGCCGCGGCGCCCTCCTCGGTCGCGACCTCGTCCGAGGGCACCCACTTGATCTCCACCTTCGCGTGATTGGCGAAACCACCGGCACGTAGGGCCTCGGTCACCGACAGGTACGCGTCCGGCAGGTCGACGTACTTGCCGACCAGCGCCACCCGCACCGTCTCCCGGGGACGGTGCACCCGGTTGAGCAGGTCACCCCAGACCGTCCAGTCGACGTCCCGGAACGGCAGCCCGAGCCTGCGCACGACATACGCGTCCAGCGCCTCGGCATGCAGGACCTTCGGGATGTCGTAGATGGACGGCGCGTCCGGGCACGCGATGACCGCCTCGTCCTCCACGTCACACATCAGGCCGATCTTGTTCTTGAGGTCCTCGGCGAGCTCGCGATCGGCACGGCACACCAGCGCGTCCGGCTGGATACCGATGTTGCGCAGCGCGGCGACGGAATGCTGGGTGGGTTTCGTCTTGAGCTCACCGGACGGAGCGAGATACGGCACCAGCGAGACGTGCAGGAAGAAACAGTTGTCCCGTCCCACATCGTGCCGGGTCTGGCGGCACGCCTCGAGGAACGGCAACGACTCGATGTCCCCGACCGTCCCGCCTACCTCGGTGATGACCACATCCGGTCGCTGGCCGGTTCCGTCCGACTCGCCGAGCGCGAGGATGCGTGACTTGATCTCGTCGGTGATGTGCGGGATGACCTGAACCGTGTCCCCGAGGTACTCGCCACGCCGTTCCTTGGCGATGACCTGCGAGTACACCTGACCGGTTGTCACGTTGGCCCGCCCGGTCAAGTCCCTGTCCAGGAACCGCTCGTAATGCCCGATATCCAGATCGGTCTCCGCGCCGTCCTCGGTCACGAAGACCTCCCCGTGCTGGAACGGGTTCATCGTGCCCGGGTCGACGTTGAGGTAGGGATCGAGCTTCTGCATGGTGACGCGCAGACCACGTGCGGTCAGCAGCTGCCCCAAGCTCGACGCTGTGAGTCCCTTACCGAGGGACGAGGCGACCCCACCGGTGACGAATACGTACTTTACCGCGACCTGTCGGTTCGCCCGACGCTGACTTCCCACGGGCTTTTACGCTAACACTGCCGGTCTCCGGGCGCAGCGCGGAGGCCTTCCGTGTCACTCGCCGTGCCCGCCCGCGGCAGTTCCAGCCGCGTGACCAGGGATTCTTCGCGGTAAGCTGCGTCACGCGGCACTGGGCCCACCCGTGCGACACGCGCTCGGCAGGCGGTCACGAGCCGCCCAGCGGTGGCCTCCGGGACGTGCCCGGCATCGCCGGTACGCACGGTTGTATCGTCGGCAGCGGTGGCGCCTGCCTGCCGGGCACGAACCCGGCCAAGGCCCGGCCGAGACCCGGAAACAACCCGGCCCGGCCACTCGCCCGGCACGCGCCGCGACATCCGCGACGGCAGAAACGGCACAGCAGTGAGCAACTCCACGGTCGGATCCCACTCCCCGGCTCCCGGAGCCGACTGGGTCGTGCCCACCCCCGAGCGGCCCGTCGACGCCACGGTCCGGGTGCCGGGGTCGAAGTCCATCACCAACCGTGCCTACGTGCTCGCCGCGCTGTCATCCACGGCGACCCTGGTACGGCACCCGCTGGACTCCAGGGACGCGCGCCTGATGACCGACGCGCTCGGCGTGCTCGGCGCGCGCAGCGAGCACACCGACACCGGCGTGCGCATCCACCCCCTCGAGCCACGGCGTTGCCCCGACCCCGCCGAGATCGCGCTCGGCAACTCCGGGACGGTGGCGCGGTTCACGCCCCCGCTCGCCGCGCTCGGCCCGGCAACGGTCCGGTTCGACGGCGATCCCCCCCTGCGCAGGCGTCCGATGGCCGGCGTGCTTCGCGCGCTGCGTGACCTCGGCGTCGACATCGACGACGGGGGTGACCCGGCGCCGCCGTTCACCGTGCGCGGCGCAGGGAGCGTGCGTGGCGGGGTCGTCGACGTGGACGCCTCGGCATCGAGCCAGTTCCTGTCCGCACTCCTGCTGGCCGGTCCGGCGTTCGCGGAAGGCATCACCGCACGGCTGGTCGGGTCGTCCCCGCCGAGCGGGCCGCACATCGCGATGACGCTCGACCTCCTACGCACCTTCGGCGCCGACCCTTCGCGGGACGGGAACGAGTTCCACGTGCCGCCTGCCACGCTCGGCTGCCCCGACTACACGGTCGAACCGGACCTGTCCAGCGCCGCACCCTTCCTCCTTGCGGCCGCCCTCACCGGCGGCTCGGTGCGCGTGCTGGACTGGCCTGCCAGCACCACGCAGCCGGGCGACTGGGTGCGTAGCCTGCTGACCGAGCTGGGTGTGTCGGTAACGACCGACGAGCGCGGTGTCACGGCGACCGGCTCGGGAGAGCTTCCCGGAGTCGAGCTCGACCTGCACGATGTCAGCGAGCTCACGCCCGTCGTCGCGGCGATGCTGTGCTTCGCGGCGGAACCGTCGACCATTCGCGGTGTCGCGCACCTGCGCGGGCACGAGACGGACAGGCTGGCGGCCCTGGCCGCCGAGCTGAGCGGGCTGGGCGGCCGAGTCACCGAGACCGAGGACGGGCTCCGCATCGTGCCGTCCCCGATGCGCTCCGGGACGTTCCACACCTACGACGATCACCGCCTGGTGATGGCCGCCGCGCTCATCGGCCTGCGGGTCCCGGGAGTCGCCATCGAGAACCCGGCAACAGTCGGCAAGACGTTCCCCGGTTTCGTCGAAGCGTGGTCCGGGATGCTCGGCGCGTAGGGCGTGTCTCGCGCCCTCAGGACCCGGAGGATCCGGCACCGGGAGCGGGCGCGCCTGCGTTGCCCGCGATCCCGTACTGGCCGGACTCCCCCTCGAGTTGCTCGCGCAGCGCCAGCACCGTCGCCACACGGCCTGCCGCGGTATCCGCGTTGTCCACCGTTGACAGCACACCCGAGGCGGAGCTGTCCGCGCGGGCGACCCCGACCGGGCCGTTGCCACTCGCCGACCCCGCGGCACCCGCGAGTACCGTGCCGGCACCGGACTTGTCCATCCCCACGGCGAACCGCGCGACAGTGGCCGCGCGGTCGCCCGCGCCGTCACCTTCTGACTCGCCCCCCGTCAGCACAACAGCCAGCTGCGCGGGTTCGACGTCCTCGTCCGCCTCGACGAACCCGCCGTCGGCGAGCCCGCGCAACACGGCAGCCTGCTCGTCGGAGCTCGCCTGCTCGTCAGCGGATTCGGCGTCCAGCAACAGCGTCTGTCCCAGCAAGGAACCGGCCAGCCTGCCAGGGCCTCCCGAGGTGGGCAGCTCCGAACCGGAAGGCTGCAACCTCGTCACGATGTCGACGAGCCGGTCCGACTTGGCGGGGTCGGCGAACGCGCCGGTCAGCCGCACCTCGCCCGTCACGCGCGCCCCGGCATCCTCGATGAGGTCGGCGATGGCGTCCCGGTCCGTCGGGTCGGCGTCCTCGGTCGTGAACAGCACCACGGAACGCTCGTCGAGACGCTCCGAGACGACCCGCGGCCCGACCGAACTCGCGAACCCGTCCGCATCGGCCAGTCGTGCCTGCAACGCGTTGCGTTCGGTCTCCAGCTCCGACACCCGGGAGGCCAGCTCGCTCTTGTCGTCGGCGAGCCCGGACAGCAGCGTGCCGCTCAGCGTCGTCGAACCGAGCACCACTCCGACGGCCAGGGCCAGGAAGGCCGCCGCGATGGACACGATGTGGTAGCGCAAGGTGATCACTGGAGCCACCCCCTACCCCACTCGAGGAGTCCTCGCCACTGGTTCCAGGCCCAGTCCACATAGACCCCACCGACATCGGAGACGGCCAGCGCGGTGATCACCGCGATGAGTGCGGCTGCCACCAGCAGCAGCACCGCCGCCAGCGAGACCCTGCTGTGATGCAGCGTCGCCACGGCCTTGGCGTCGACGAGCTTCGTGCCGACCTTGAGACGGGTGAGAAACGTCGACGGGTTCGACCCCGACCGTCCCTGGTCGAGGAACTCCTGCAAGGTCGCCTGGAAGCCTACGGTCACCACGAGGCCCGCGCCGTGCGATTCGGCGAGCAGCAACGCGAGGTCCTCGGGGTTGGCCGAGGAGGGGAATGTGACCGCGCCGATGCCCAGGTCCTGGATGCGCTCCACCCCCGGCGCGTAGCCGTCCGGCTGCGCGGGAACCACGACCTCGCCTGCGCCCTTGAGCGTTTCCGAGGTGATCCCGGTGGGATCGCCAACGATGACGTCCGGGGTGTAGCCCAGCTCACGCAGCGTGTCGGCTCCCACGTCCACTCCGACCAGCACGGGACGGTGCTCGCCGATGTACTTCTTGAGCCGCTTGAGGTCTCGCAGATGCCCGGTCCCCGCGGCCACGACGACAACATGCCGGTCCCGCATGGCGACACGGAGATCGGGAACTCCGACACCGTCGAGGATCAGCGTGCGCTCTCGGCGGAGGAACTCCATCGTGTTCGCCGAGAACGCCTCCAGCTGCGAGGTCATCCCGGCTTTCGCCTCGATCATCTGATCGGCGACGCTTTCCGGTGTCTGCACGGTGCCCCTGGCGATCTCCCGTTCGCCGCTGTAGAGCACACCTTCGTGCAGCCGTACCTTGCTGCCGTCCTTGATGCTGTGCAGCACATCGGAACCGGCCCCGTCGACAAGCGGAATGCCCGCCCCGACCAGGATCTCGGGTCCCAGGTTGGGGAACCGGCCCGAAATGGACGGTGACGCGTTCACCACACCGCCGACCTCGGCTTTGACCAGTGAGTTCGCCGTCGCCCTGTCCAGATCGACGTGATCCAGCACGACGATGTCGCCCGGGCCGACCCGGCGGAAGAGCTCCCTGGTGCGCCGGTTCACCCGTGCCACACCTGTCACGCCGGGAAGCGTCTCGGTATTCCTGGAGAGCACTCCGCTAAGCTTCATGACCCGCATACTGGCAAACGTCCGGACCAACCTGGCTACGCCACGCCGTCGAGTCTCCGGGTTTCTTCTTGCCGTGTGCCGGAGTGCGTGGTAACGAGACCCCGCAGCCGAGCCGGACCACTCGGCTCACCCGGCTGCCCGGACGTCCGTTCCGTGCGGTCGCCGTCCGCACGCCACCCGACGGCAGGCCCGCACCCCGTCAGCGCTGTTCCTTGTCCGCCTCAGCGGCGTTGAGTAGTTCCTCGGCGTGCGCGCGGCCGGTCTCGGTGCTGTCCATCCCGGCGAGCATGCGTGCGAGCTCGGATACCCGGTCCTGCGGATCGAGCGTGCGCACGCAACTGCTGGTGATTCCGTCGTCGGTTCCCTTGTCCACGACCAGATGCCGGTCGGCGTAGGCGGCCACCTGCGGCAGGTGCGTCACGACCACGACCTGGTGGCTGACGGCCAGCCGCGCGAGCCTGCGACCGATCTCCACGGCGGCCCGCCCGCCGACGCCGGCGTCGACCTCGTCGAAGACCAGGGTGGGGACGGTGTCGGCGTCGGCGAGCACCACCTCGATCGCGAGCATCACCCGTGACAGCTCACCGCCGGAAGCGGCTTTGTGCAGCGGCAGCGCCGAACTGTCCGCATGCGACCGCAAGCGCATCTCGACCTCGTCGATCCCGTCGGGTCCGGCATGGCACTGCGTGCCGTCGACAAGCAGTGCCGACTCCCCTTCCGAGCTCTCCGCCCGGCGATGCCGCACGTCGACCTCCAGCTCGGCCTGCGGCATGGCCAGGCCACCGAGCTCGGCCGTGACCGCCGAGGCCAGCCGGCCGGCCGCCGAGGAGCGTGCCGCGCTGAGCCGGGCCGCATGCCCGGCGAGCTCGGTCGCGAGCTCGTCCTGCCTGGCGGCCAGCTGCGCGAGGGCCTCCTCCGAGGTATCCATCGAGGCCAGTCGCTGGCGGGCGTCCTCCGCCCAGGACAGCACCCCGTCGATGTCCGCGGCGTACTTGCGCGTCAGCTTCTTCAGCTCCGCCTGCCTGGCCAGCAGGGTGTCCAGCTGGCCAGGGTCGGCCTCCAGCTCATCGAGATAGCCGGACAGCTCGGCGCCGACGTCCTCGAGCAGCACGCTCGCCTGCTGCAACCGCGGCTCCAGCTCGGCGAGAGCCGGATCGTTGCTTCCCGCGAGCCTGCGCCGGGCGTCGCCGAGCAGCCCCAGGGCACCGGGTTGGTCCGGATCACCCTCCAGCGAGCCGGACACCGCCTCCTGTGCCGCGCCCGCGACGGTGCGCAGTTCGTCCACCTCGCTGAGGCGCTTGATCCGTTCGGCGATCTCGGTGTCCTCACCGGCTTGCGGTCCCACCGACTCGATCTCCTCGAGTCCGTGCCGCAGCATGTCCGCCTGCTGGGCCAGTTCCCGCGACCGGTTGGTCCGGTCGATGAGCTCCGCGCGGACCGCCTGCCACTCGGCACGCACACGCTGGTACTCACCAAGCGGCTCGGACACGCCGTCGCCCGCGAAACGATCCAGCACGGCGCGCTGCTCACCGGCCCGCATCAGCCTGAGCTGGTCGTTCTGGCCGTGTACCGCGATCAGCTCGTCCGCGAGCTGGGCCAGCACGCCGACCGGGACGGACCGTCCCCCGAGATACGCGCGTGAACGCCCTTCGGTACTGACCGTACGCACCGCGATGACGCTGCCGTCCTCGTCGGTCTCTGCGCCGGCCTGCGTGATCACCTCCGCCGCGCCACCGGCGCCGTCCGGGGTGAACCTCCCCTCGACGGCTGCCCTGGTCGCGCCCGAACGCACCCGCGACGCGTCGGACCTGCCCCCTGACAGCAGGTGCAGCCCGGTGACCACCATTGTCTTACCGGCACCCGTCTCCCCGGTGACGACCGTGAACCCCTGGTCCAGATCCAGCAGGGCATCATCGATGACCCCGATGCCGTTGATCCGCATCTCGCCCAGCACAGTCCCACCGTAGCCGCTCGCTCAACGTGACGGGCGCCGCACGCGAGTTGTGGCGCCCCAACGGGCCGGGCCCGGCTCAGGGGCGGTCCGTACGCGGGTGCCGCTCCCGCCAGCTCTTCACGGGCAGATCGAACTTGTACACCAGACGGTCGGTGAACGGGCCGTCCCACAAGCGCACCAGGGACACGGGGATCCCGCCCGCGGCCACCTCGATGCGCGCACCGCTCGGCAGGTCGACATGCCGGGAACCGTCGCAGGTCAGCACCCCGGGTGAACCGGACGGATCCGTGTCCACCGTGATCACCGAGTCACGCGAGACCACCATGGGCCTGGAGAACATCGCGTGCGCGTTGCTCGGCACCACGAGCAACGCCTCGACATCGGGCCAGATGATCGGGCCGCCCGCGGAGAAGGCGTAGGCCGTGGAACCGGTCGGCGTCGCGCACAGCACGCCGTCGCAGCCGAACGACGAAACCGGCCTGCCGTCGATGCTGATCAGCGCATCCAGGATCAGCTCGCGCGAGCTCTTCTCCACGCTGGCCTCGTTCAGCGCCCAGGTGCGCGCGAGCGTCTCGTCGCCGAGCGCCACCGTGACGTCCACGGTCATCCGCTCCTCGATGCTGTAGCTGCCCGCGACGATGCGCTGCACGGTCTCGGCGAGCGCGTCCGAGTCGGCTTCCGCCAGGAAGCCCATCCGGCCGAGATTGACCCCGAGTACCGGCACCCGCGCCTGCCGCGCGACCTCGGCGGCGCCCAGCAGGGTGCCGTCACCGCCGAACACGAACACCAGCTCCACCCCGGCAGCCGGATCGTCCTCCGGGGCGACAAGGGTGTACGGCATGGCGCCCCCGCCGGCGTCCGGCTCGCCGACCAGGAACGCGCCCACCTCCGCATTGAGTACCCGCAGCCGGAACCCGGCGGCGACGAACAGCTCCCCGACCTCGCGGACGGCCGCCCGGCTACCCGGGCGATCGGGGTTCGCCACGAGGAGCACTTCCCTGCTCGCCGTATCGCGCTCGGTCATCGCGGCCCCTCCTGTACGGCCGCGCGCACCGCGGCCGCCACATCGCCGACGTCCTCTCCAGCCGGCTCACCGGCATGCCGGCTCGCCGCGCCCCCGGTAGGACGGCGCAGCCACACGAAGTACTCCACGTTGCCCGACGGCCCCGGCAGCGGGCTGGCCACCACACCGCGGAAGTGGAGTCCGTGCTCCCGTGCCGAATCCAGCACCTCGAGGACCGCCTCCTCGCGTAACGCCGGGTCGCGCACGACTCCACCCCGCCCCAACCGTGCCTTGCCGACCTCGAACTGTGGCTTGATCATGGGTACCACGTCGGCGCCGTCCGCGACGCAGCGGGCGAACGCCGGAAGGACCAGCCGCAGCGAGATGAACGACAGGTCGGCCACGACGACATCGGCGGCGCCACCGATCAGCTCCGGGGTCAGGTCCCGCGCGTTGGTCCTGTCGAGCACGATGACGCGCTCGTCGGTACGCAGCCGCCAGTCGAGCAGACCACGTCCGACGTCGGTGGCCACGACCTCCCTGGCTGCGCGCCGCAGCAGGACGTCGGTGAACCCGCCCGTGGACGCCCCCGCGTCCAGGCAGCGCCTGCCGGTCACGACCAGTCCCCGGGGCTCGAACATCTCCAGCGCGCCGAGTAGCTTCTCGGCTCCCCTGGACGCCCAACCCGGATCGGAGTCCTCGCGGACCTGGATCGGCGCTCCCTGATCGACGCCGGTGGCGGACTTGACGGCAACCATACCGCCGACCGTGACCAGCTCGGCCGCGATCAGCGAGGCCGCGTGCTCACGCGAGCGCGCCAGCCCGCGGCGGACGAGCTCGGCGTCCAATCGTGCTTTGCGAGGCACGGCGCTAGCCCTCGTGGCGCTCGCCGAGGAGTGCCCGGCCGTGGAACGGCCGCGAACGCACTGCGGTGCTCACGAGCTACACCTTGTCGATGTCCGACAGCGCGACCGTGAGCTCGGTGTGTACGGCCTCGAAACGCTCCACGTGCTCCGCAAGCGGTAGCTGCTCGAGCTCGTCCAACCGGCTGACGGCCTCGGTGATCCCGACCTTCGGATCCCTGTCCTGGGCAGCATCGTCCTCGTGCCGCTCGCCGTCCGGGGCCGCCGCGCCATCCTGGTCGTCGTGTGTCTGCACGGTGTTCACGGTAGTCGATACCGGCCCACGCGACACGCTCACCACCCGGTTCACGTGCCAGGCAACCGCGCCAGCACGGCCGCGGTGTGCTCATCGGCGGCTTTCACCGACTCCACGCCGGCTTGCCAGGCCGGCACGCACAGCGCGCGCAGCAGCTCCAACGGATCCGTACAGCCTGCCACGCTGCTCGCCAGCAGCGCGCCCTCGGCAACCTCCACCCGCCACCCCGGGCGGGGACCGACGGTCAGGCGCCTACCGGGCCCGGTCAGCGACGTCATGTCCGCTGCCACGTAGGTGGGGCGTCGCCCTGGCCCTGCGGCGAGCACGTCCCGGGGCGTGCTGACCCCGCTCAGTACGAGCATCGCGTCCATACCGGCGGCGCTCGCGCCTGCGACGTCGGTGTCGAGACGATCCCCGACCACCAGCGGCCGCCGCGCGCCCCCGGTCCGTGCCGCCCGATCGAGCAGCAGCGGCGCGGGTTTACCCGCCACCGTCGGCGTCAGACCTGTGGCCGTGCGCAGGGCCGCAACCATCGCACCGTTCCCCGGGAGCTGGCCGCGCTCGGTCGGCAAGGTCGGGTCGGTGTTGCAGGCCACCCACCGCGCCCCCGCGGTGATCGCCTGGCATGCCTCGGCGAGGTCCGCCCATCCCGTGCTCGGCGAATGGCCCTGCACCACCGCTGCGACATCATCCGTACAGGTACGCGTGACACGCATGCCAGCGGCGGAGACTTCGTCGCCGAGCGCGGTAGTGCCGACGACGAGTACGGTACTGCCCTCGGGCACGGCATCCGCGACCGCCGCGGCCGCCGCCTGCGCGCTAGTCACCACCTCGGCGGGCTCCGCGGCGACCCCGATGCCGGCCAGCCGCTCGGCGACCTCGGCGGGGCTGCGTGCGGCGTTGTTGGTCACGAACCGCACGGTCGTGCCTCGCTGGCGCGCCGTACCGAATACCTCGGCTGCGCCAGGGATCACCCTCCTGCCGTGATGGACCGTGCCGTCCAGGTCGACCAGCAACGCATCGTACTCGTCGAGCAGGCTTCGCATGCTCAGGCGCGGTCCTCGACCGTGCCCTGCCCTTCGGCCCCGGCCAGCTCCGCGGCCAGGTCCGAGGCGCGCTCGGCGGCGTCGGTGTCGGACTCGGTATCGGCTTCGGCCGCGTGCAGGAACCACTGCAGCGCCTCATCCGAACGCCCCGCGGCCAGCAGGTTGTCGGCGTAGGCGTAGAACAACCGGCCACTCCACGGGTCGCGGCGCTGCGGATCCAGGTCGGGCCCCTGCAACGCGATCACCGCGGCGTCCGGCTGCCCCAGGTCGAGTCGCGCCCCGGCGGCGACGATCCGGAGCTCGACCGCCACCTCGGCCGGCAGTGAACGGAGGTCGGTTTCGCGCAGTATCTCCAGCGCCCTCTCCGGTCGGCCGTTCGCCCGCTCGGCATCGGCTATCACCGGCAGATGCATGTCGGTCCGCGACATCCTGCGCACTGCCCGCAGCTCGGACAGCGCCTGCGACCACTCGCCTGCGTGGTAAGCAGCCAGCCCGACCGCCTCGCGTACCACCGCGATCCGGGACGCGATCGACTTGGCGTACTTGGCGTGCTCCAGAGCCGTGACCGGGTCGCTGTCCACCAGTTCCCGGGTGGCTACCAGGTGCCGGCCCACGCGCTCGGCCACGTCCTTGGGCAGGCTCCGCAGCTCCGCGCGCACATCCTTGTCCAGGTCGGTGTGCACGAACTCGTCGTCAAGCGCAGGCGCGGGCGTACGCTGCCGGTCACCGTCCCGGTCGCCCTTGCGCGGCCGGGACGGACCGCCCCCGCGACCGCCTCGATCGCCTTCCCTGTCTCTGCTCGATCCAGGCACGCGTACTCCCTCAAGGATCTCTCGTGGCGTCACGACCGCGCCTCGCGCCGGATCGTTCGGACAACCTCTCGGCTCGCCGGTCGGCGTGCCGGCGCCCCCGCACCCCGCGAAGGCCTCATCAGCTACTTTACCTGTCTACCGCACACAGAACTGTGCCGGACCCCCGATACGGGGATCCGGCACAGTCGAAGTTTGGTGGCCGGCGGTGTCCTACTCTCCCGCACGCCTGTCGGGTGCAGTACCATCGGCGCTGGCAGGC
>NZ_JACCKD010000010.1 GCF_013450155.1 Haloechinothrix aidingensis | reverse complement strand
GTACGCGTCGGCAAAACCCCCAGCGAAGCAGCCGAACTCGCCCGCGAACTCTACAAACAACTCTGAGCGACGGAAGCGCGCCCGATCCGAGGGTGGACGGGTCGGGCCGAAGGCCTCCTCGGGTACCGAATACGTATCCGAGGAGGCCTTCGGCGCGTCCGAGATCCGCTGTAATGGACATCACATTCTATGCGTGTCATACTGGCTACGACATACTGTATACACGATGGAGTAAGGCTATGTCCGGTCGAGCTGATCCCGCTGTGCAGGAGATTCATGACTTCTACGGTCGGCGTTACCGGGTCGGCGAGACCGACCGCCAGCTGACCGGCCGGTCCCGAACCTGGATGCTGCTGGCCGCCTGCCTGGCCATGCTGGTGGCCAGCGTCGGCCAGTACGGCTTCGGCATGATGATGCCGAAGCTCGGCGTCACCCACGGGTGGACGCTGGCGCAGAGCGGATGGGTGCTCGCGATATGGATCCTGTGTCAGAGCGCGACGGTGTATGTCGGCGCGGAGCTACGGAGCAGGTGGAACATCGCGCCGGGAGTCACGCTCGCGCTCGGCGCTCTGCTGTGCGCGACCGGTCTGGTCACGCTCGGTACCTCGACCAGCCTCACGGCGGCGATGCTCGGGCACGGCGTGCTCGGCGGCACAGGGGCGGGACTGATCTACGGCACCTGCCTTGGTGTGGTGGCCAAGTGGTACCCGGAGCGCACCGGCCGCACGGCCTCGGTCAGTGGCGCGTTCGCCTACGGTGCCATCCCGTTCATCGTGCTCGCCGGGTACTTCGCAGGCCCGGCCAGCATCGAGGTGTTCCTCGTGCTCGCCGGCGCGGCCGTGGTGGTGCTCGTCGGGATCGCCGCGGCGACGCTGCGTGAGCCGCCTGCCGACTGGTGGCCGTCGCATATCGACCCACGCGCGTGGGCGCTGGACAAGTCAGTCAACCCTGGTCTGCGCAACAACCGTCCCGCGGTCCGTCGTTACACGGCGAGCGAGATCCTGAGGTGCCCGACGTCCGCGCTGCTGTTCCTGGCCGTGACCTGCGCGACGGCGGTGGCCTTGTGCACGATCGGCTACCTCGCGGTATTCGTGACCGGCTCGGGCCGGGGATCGGCGTTCGCGGTGTTGGCGCTGAGCCTGTTCGTGGCGGCGAGCGGGGTGACGAGGACCGCAGCGGGATGGGCGAGCGAGCACGCGGGCCGGGACCGCGTCGTGCGCCTGGCGCTCTACGGCGGGGCCGCGGGCCAGCTCGCGATCCTGCTCGGCGGAGAGTACGGCTTCGCCGCGTTGCTGCTGCTCGGCGCCGTGCTGGCGGGCGCGGGCGCGGGGGCCTGCTACGCGGTGCTGCCCGACCTCGTGGAAGGGTATTTCGGGGAGCGCCCCGGGCTGCCGAACTTCGGGATATTCTACGGGGCCAAGGCCGTCGGCGGGCTGGTCGGTGTCGCCCTTGCCGGGCACCTGGTCGGCGGGTACGGCTTCCCGGTGGTCCTGCTGGTCGCGGTCGTGTTCAACCTCGCCGGTGCGGTGATGGTCCGGCAGCTGCGCCAGGCAGGCAGGCATCACGTGGCCCTGCCCACCTCCGCGGCACCTCGCCACAGCCTCACCTGACGCGGCGCGCTCAGGCCCCGAACTCGAGGTCGGCCTCGGCCAGGTGCGCGGACAGCTGCTCGGCGGTGCGCTGGACCAGAGGGGCGAGGTGGTCCACAGCCTCCTTGGTCAGGCGCCCCTCCGGGCCGGAGACGGACACCGCGGCGGGCACCGGCGTGTCGGCAAGCGGGACGGCGATGCAGCGGACCCCGAGCTCCTGCTCGCTCTCGTCGAGCGCGAAACCCTGCGCGGCGATACCGCGCAGGTGCTCCAGGAGCTCCTCGGGCTCGGTGTGGGTGTGTGGGGTGTAGGCGGGCATGCCGGTGCGGTGCAGCAGCTCGCGTACCTCCTCCGGGGGAACCTGGGAGAGCATGGCCTTGCCGACCCCCGTGCCGTGCGGCAGGAGCCTGCGCCCGACCTCGGTGAACATCCGCATGGAGTGTGTCGAGGGCACCTGAGCGACGTAGACGACCTCGTCGCGTTCGAGCACGGCGAGGTTCGCGGTCTCACCGACCTGCTCGACCAGCTCCGCCAGGTACGGTCGTGCCCAGGTGCCGAACTGCCTGCTGGCGCCTTCGCCCAGCCGGATCAACCGGGAGCCCAGCGCGTAGCGCCGGTTGGAGTTCTGCCGTACGTAGCCGAGCGTGAGCAGGGTACGGATCAGCCGGTGAATGGTCGGCATCGGCAGCCCGGTCGTCGTGGCGAGCTCGGACAGGCTCGCCTCGCCCCCGGTGTCCGCGAGGCCTTCCAGCAGCTCGAAGGCCCGCTGCAAGGACTGCACGCCCCCGCCGGGACCGGGCTTGCGCTCAGTCACGCTTACTCCTCTCCGGACGCGGTAGGCTCGATGCCACGCGCCACACCCGCATTGTAGTTTTCATAATGCAGAAACTATAGTCCGTCAAGCAGATAAGTGCAGTCCGTGTCGTACTCAGGGTGGAGTGTTCGCATGTCTGAAGTTCGTGTGGTCGGCGGTCCGGTGGAGCGCGGCGACGAGATTCTCACGCCGGAGGCGCTGGCCTTCGTCGGCAGCTTGCACGAGGCGTTCGCGGCGCGACGCGACGAGCTGCTGCGGGCGCGCAAGACGCGGCGGCAGGAAGCGGCGCGCGCCGGGAGGCTGGACTTCCTTCCCGAGACGGCCGAGGTGCGCTCGGGCGATTGGCAGGTCGCGGAGGCCCCGGCGGCGCTGCGCGACCGCAGGGTCGAGATCACCGGCCCGACGGACCGCAAGATGACGATCAACGCGCTCAACTCCGGAGCCAAGGTCTGGCTCGCCGACCTCGAGGACGCCAACACCCCACACTGGGACAACGTGGTCTCCGGTCAGGTCAACCTCTACGACGCCGCGCGTAAGCAGGTGGAGCTGCACACGGCCGAGAAGAGCTACACGGTACGCACCGACATCGAGCATCCCACCGTTGTCGTGCGGCCGCGGGGATGGCACCTTCCCGAGCGCAACATCACCATCGACGGGCAGCAGGCCGTCGGGGCGCTTGTGGACTTCGGCCTGCACTTCTTCCACAACGCCAAGTACCTGGCCGAGCAGGGTGCCGGACCGTTCTACTACCTGCCCAAGATGGAAAGCCACCTGGAAGCGCGGTTGTGGAACGACGTGTTCACCCACGCGCAGGCCGAGCTCGGCATCCCGCACGGCACGGTGCGCGCGACCGTGCTCATCGAGACGATCCCGGCGGCCTTCGAGATGGAGGAGATCCTCTACGAGCTGCGTGACCACGCGGCAGGGCTGAACGCGGGACGCTGGGATTACCTGTTCAGCGTGATCAAGTACTTCCGTGAGTCCGGCGAGGCGTTCACCCTTCCGGATCGCAACGCCGTGACCATGACGGCGCCGTTCATGCGTGCCTACACCGAGTTGCTCGTGCGGACCTGCCACAAGCGTGGCGCGTTCGCCATCGGGGGCATGGCCGCGTTCATCCCGAACCGCCGTGACCCCGAGGTGACCGAGCGCGCGCTGACGAAGGTGCGTGAGGACAAGAACCGCGAGGCAGGCGACGGCTTCGACGGTTCGTGGGTCGCCCACCCCGATCTGGTCCCGGTGTGCCGGGAGATCTTCGATGGCGTGCTCGGGGACAAGCCGAACCAGCTCGACCGCACCCGCGAGGACGTCTCCGTCACGGCCGAGCAGCTGCTGGACGTCGCGTCCACGCCGGGCAGCCGTACCAGGGACGGGCTACGTGGCGCCATCGATGTCGGCCTGCGTTACATCGCTTCCTGGCTCGGCGGCACCGGCGCCGCCGCGATCCACAACCTGATGGAGGACGCGGCGACCGCGGAGATCTCCCGTTCGCAGGTCTGGCAGTGGGTGCACGGCGGCATCGTGCTCGACACAGGGGAGAAGGTCACAAGCGATCTCGTCCGGGAGGTGCTCGGCGAGGTCCGCGCCGAACTGTCCGAGGTCATCGACACCAACCTGCTCGAGCCTGCCGCGGAGCTGTTCGAGCAGGTCGCGCTCGCCGACGAGTTCCCGGACTTCCTCACGCTGCCCGCGTACGAGCGGATCAGCTGATCATGCGGTGGCGTGGTGCGGGGTCGTTCGGCCCCGCACCACGCCACCGCGGTTGCCTCGCGCGACCGTGAGCCGCGAGCCGCGACCCGTCACGGCATGTTGATCCAGACCGCCACGGCGGTCGCCTCGCCGGGATTGCGGATACGGTGCGGCGTGGTCGACGGGAACGTGATCGCGTCGCCCGCCTCGAGTTCGTAACGCTCGAAGCCGATCTCGACGGTGAGCGCGCCCGACAGCACGCTGCCCATCTCGTGGCCGCTGTGGCGCAGGAACTCGCCGTCCTGCGACGAGCTCGACCCCGGTGGGTAACTCGACTCGTAGACCTCGAAGCCCGGCATGGCTGTCGGGCTCAGCCTGCGGTAGCGCACGCCGTCGCCCAGCGTCAGCACGGCGGCCTCGCCTGCGCGTGTCACGGTGATCCCGTCCCCAGGGGCGCTCGCGTCTGATCGTGCCTGGTTGTCGGGCTCCTGCTCGAACGCCGCCGCGAGCGATACGTCGAGCTGCGAGATGATCTCGATCAGCCTGGTCACGGACGGCCGCATCTTGCCGAGCTCGATCTGGGAGAGCGCGCTCGGGGTGATCCCCAGCGTCGCGGCGAGCGCGCGCAGCGAGAGCCCGCGCTCGAGGCGCAGTGCCCGGATGCGCGAGCCGAGCTGCTGGTCGCTGAGTGAGGATGCTGCGCTGTCGTGTTGCGGGCGTCGCATGGGCTCAGCCTCCGGAGCGGTGCGGGAGCTTCCTTTTGAAGCTATCACTAAATAACCGTTCAGCAACCACTTCACATTTGATAGCTTCACACCATTGACGTACGTCACACATGGTGCTCCAATCCAATAATCGGAACTCGAGATCCGTATCGCGGAAACCGCTCGCTCGTCCCCCAGGGAGTGCCCGTGTCACACGAGACAACCAGCGGGAGCCCGCCCGCCACGTTCCACGGCGACGACGCCGGGCCCGTGCCAGCGGACGACCCGTTAGCCATCCAGCAGCACGACCCCGCCCTGTACAACGGCGACCTCGCCCCGTTATCGCACGGCCGCAGGCGGTGGGGCGCATTCGAGATATTCAACGTCTGGTCGAACGACATCCAGAGCCTGTTCGGCTACACCCTTGCCGCGACCCTGTTCATCTCCTACGGGCTGAACGGTTGGGCGGTACTCACCGGCATCATCCTCGCAGGCTTCATCGTGATGTTCCTGGTCAACCTGACCGGGAAGATGAGCGTGAAGTACGGGATACCGTTCCCGGTCGCGGCCCGGATGAGCATGGGCGTGCACGGTGCCCAGTTCCCCGCGCTGCTGCGTGGCATCGTCGCCATCTTCTGGTACGGCGTTCAGACCTACTTCGCGTCCACAGCGATCGCGTTGCTCATCACGGCGGTGTTCGATGTCGAGGGTGAACGAACGTTCCTCGGGATGACCTCGGTGGGCTGGGTCTCCTACGCCATCGTCGCTGTCTTCCAGCTCGGGCTGTTCCTGCGCGGCATCAAGTGGATCACGAGGTACCTCGACTGGGCCGCCCCGCTGGTCTACGGGGTGATGATCGCGCTGATGCTGGCCATCTGGATCCAGGCAGGCAGCGACCTGTGGGGTGGGCTCGGTTCGGTCTTCGCGGGAGGGGGAGACTACTCCGGCGGGCCGGTAACCGCGTTCGTCGCCGTCGTCGGCACGATGATCGCCTACTTCGCCGCGGTGATCATCAACTACGGCGACTTCTCGCGCTTCGTCAAGACGGAGCGCAAGATGAAGCTCGGCAACCTGCTCGGGCTTCCGGTCAGCCTCGCGGTGTTCTCCTTCCTGGCGCTGGTGATCACCGCGGGCAGCGGGGTGCTCTACGGCGAGGCCCTGACCAACCCGACCGATATCGTCGAACGCGTCGACAACACCTGGCTGACGGTGATCGCCGCACTCACGTTCTTCGTCGCCACGGTCGGGATCAACCTCGTGGCGAACTTCATCCCGCCAGCCTACGACCTCGCCAACATGATCCCCGCGAGGATCACCGCGCGCACGGGCGGCATCATCACGGCGACGATCGCGTTCGTGATCGGTGGCCTGTGGGTATCGGTCATCAGCCAGATGGGAATCGCCCAGTTCGTGGACACCCTCGGAGCGGTACTCGCGCCGCTGTACGGCATCCTGGTCGCCGACTACTACCTGATCCGGCGGCAGCGCGTTCAGCTGCAGGAGCTGTTCAGCACCGATCCTGCCGGTACGTACTACTTCACGAAGGGCTGGAACGTCAGGGCTCTCGCCGCGTTCGGCATTGCCGCGGTGTTCTCCGTGGCCACCGTATGGGTGCCTGCGCTGGAAGAGCTCTCCGGCTTCGCGTGGATCCTCGGAGCCGCGATCGGCGGGGCAGCGCACTTCCTGTTCATGCGCCCCACCGCGCATGCGGCCGCCCCCACGTCCTGACCGCCTCGCGCGGGCGGGCGGCACACCCCGTGCCGCCCGCCCGCCCCTCAGGAGCCCAGCGCCCGGCGGATACGACGGTCGCGGACATCCGGATGCTGGTTGGGGCAGCTGACGCACTTCTCGCCCCCGGTCGCCCTGTCGATCAGGCAGCAGGACACCCGCCGCACGACACGGTGCGGCCCGATGTCGGTGTACCGGGGACGCGGCAGGTCCGTGCCGATCGCCTCGGCCAGCGGTGCGGCGAGCGCGGTAGCGCGGTGGACGTCGCCGGCGGCCTGTCCCGCCCACAGCAGCCGGTTGGCGATGGAATCGGCTGCGATCGCCCACAGCGCCCTGCTCCGCGCGCCGCTCGTGGCGGAGAACTGCGCCACGACGGCGCCGATGGCGTCGGCGAACCGCGCCCCGAGCCCCTCCAGGCCCGGCTTCGGGCACATCCGCGCGGAGCGCGCCCCTGTGAAGCGGCCATCCGGCCGCACGTGCAGGGTCACCGCGTCGAGCGAAGGGTCCAGGGCGCTGCCGTGCAGCACGAGCGACTCGATGGCAGGGGCGAGGAGCACCGAGGAGGCCGAGTACCACGACACCGTCGCCAGCACGGCGTCGGAAGCCCGGCCGTACAGCGACGCTGCCAGCTCGACCCTGCCCGCGATCCAGTCCGGATCGGTGAGCTGCTCGGCGGGCACCGGCCGGCTACCAGCATCCGCCGTCGCGCCCGCGTGCCCGGCCATGCGGTGACCGAGGGTGCGGTACACACCGGCCACATCCTCGAGACTGCTCATTGTCCTCCTCAACCGGGTCGCCCGCCGCGCTCACCGCACGGCGAAACCTAACCGTAACGCCGCTGCGCGCGGCGTTCACGTTCCAGAAACGTCGCACGCGATCGGCCGCAATACGACTCTTCCATGCTCTTGCCCAAGACCCGCAAGCGAGTCATTGCACCGGCGGCCGGTGACCGGGCGAACGTAGCTGTCGCCGCCGGCGGCCGGAGTTGTGGACCCGAGACAGTGTTGGAGAAGGCATGGATAGCGGTGACACTGCCTGGCTGCTCATCAGCGCAGCACTCGTGCTGTTGATGACCCCTGGGCTGGCACTGTTCTACGGCGGCATGGTCCGCTCGAAGAGCGTGCTGAACATGATGATGATGTGTTTCGGTGCGATCGGCGTGGTCGGTGTGCTGTGGCTGATCTACGGCTACTCGATCGCCTACGGGGACAGCCTCGGCTACCTGCTGGGTGACCCTGGCGAGTTCTTCGGGCTCAGCGGCCTGATGGGCCCGGACTCCGCCGGGGAGTACGCCCTTGAGGGCACGGTTCCCGCCTCGGTGGATGTGGCGTTCCAGGCGATGTTCGCGGTCATCACGGTCGCCCTGATCGCGGGCGCGATCGCCGACCGCGCGCGGTACGGCGCATGGTTGCTGTTCGCGGCCGTCTGGGCGACGCTCGTCTACTTCCCCGTGGCCCACTGGGTCTGGGGAGGCGGCTGGGTCGAGGAGATCGGCACGGTCGACTTCGCAGGGGGTACGGCCGTGCACATCAACTCGGGTGCCGCCGCCCTCGCCCTTGCCGTCGTGCTCGGCAGGCGCAAGGGCTGGCTGAAGGAACCGATGAAGCCGCACAACCTGCCCCTCGTCATGCTGGGCGCGGCCCTGCTGTGGTTCGGCTGGTTCGGCTTCAACGCCGGGTCGGCCTACGCCGCAGACGGGGTCGCAGGCATCGCGACGGTGAACACCTTCGGTGCCACCGCGGCAGCGATGCTCGGCTGGCTGCTCATCGAGCGGATCCGTGACGGGCATCCGACCAGCCTCGGTGCCGCTTCCGGCATCGTCGCCGGCCTTGTGGGGATCACGCCTGCTGCCGCGCACGTCGACGTGTGGGGCGGACTCGCCATCGGGTTCGTCGCGGGCATCCTGTGTGCACTGGCGGTCGGCCTGAAGTACAAGCTCGGCTACGACGACTCGCTCGATGTCGTGGGCATCCACATGGTGGGTGGTCTGGTCGGTACGGCGATGATCGGGCTCGTGGCCACCGAGGCGATCGATGGCGAGAACAACGGCCTGTTCTACGGCGGCGGGATCGAGCTGTTCGGCCTGCAGCTCGTCGGCGCGATCGGCGTCATGATCTACTCGTTCGTCCTGGCACTGATCATCGGCTTCGCGATCCAGAAGACGATCGGCTTCCGCGTCAGCGAGGATGTCGAGGTCGGCGGGATCGATGAGAACGAGCACGCCGAGGTCGGTTACGAGTTCGGGCCCTCGGGCAGCAGGCGCGTCGCCGCCGCGACCTCCGCCGGTGCCGGCGCGGGCCCCAAGACCGAGGGGAGTAAAGCATGAAGCTCATCACCGCCATCATCAAACCGTTCACCCTCGAGGATGTGCGTTCCGCGCTGGAACGCCTGGGTGTGCTCGGGATGACCGTGACCGAGGTCCAGGGCTACGGCAGGCAGAAGGGGCACACCGAGGTGTACCGCGGTGCCGAGTACGCCGTGGACTTCGTCTCCAAGATGCGTATCGAGGTGGTCACTGAGGACTCCACCGCAGAGCGCGTCATCGAGGCGATCACCAACGCGGCCCACACCGGAAAGATCGGTGACGGGAAGGTGTGGGCTAGTCCTGTGGACACGGTCGTGCGCGTGCGCACGGGCGAGCGCGGCACCGACGCCCTCTGACGGCTGGCAACCGACCGGGCTCGAGAGGTTTACCGTGTCCGCATCCGAACTGCTGGTCGCCACCGACCGGCTCCTGGAGGGCACGCACGGCGGCGAGCCGCACGGCCGTCCCGGCGCGGCCGCGCTGCGTGCCGGGCTCGTGGACCTCTACGAGTTCTGGTTGAGTCACCACGCGACCGCGGCCGGCGTGGGCATCGGCAACGCCGATGTCGCGCTGGTCGCGGTCGGCGGCCTCGGGCGCCGCGAGCTCGTGCCGTTCTCCGACCTCGACCTCGTGCTCGTCCACGACGGCGGGCGTGGTGCGGCGAGCATCGCCGGGATCGCCGACGAGCTGTGGTACCCGCTCTGGGACGCCGGGCTGGGACTCGACCATTCCGTGCGTACGCCCCGTGAGGCCCTCGCGGTCGCGAACAACGACCTGCGCACGGCTTTGGGGTTGCTGGACACCCGGCTGATCGCAGGTGACGCCGGGATCGCGGAGCGGCTGGCCCGATCGGCCAGGCAGCAGTGGCAGCGAACCGCGCGTGCCCGGGTCGCCGAGCTCGCCGACGGGGTACGGCACCGCTGGCACACCGTGGGGGAGATCGGCGGGGTCACCGAGCCCGATCTCAAGCATGCCGGGGGAGGGTTGCGCGACATCGCCCTGCTGGACGCGCTCGCCGCGGCCCAGCTGGTGGACCGCTGCGGCGACGAGGTCCACGCGGCGAGGTCGCTGCTGCTGGACGTGCGTACCGAGCTGCGCAGGGAGCTGCGCAGGGACCGCGACGTGCTCGCCGCCGAGCACGCCGCGACGATCGCCCGTACGCTGGGCTTCGCGGATCGTTTCGCCCTCGCACGCGAACTGTCCGCGGGCGGCCGGGCCGTACGCTACGCCCTTGACGTCGCGCTGCGCTCGAGCGCGCGGGCCGCGAGGCGTACCAGGGGCTTCCGCGTACGGCGCACACCGCTCGCGGAGGGGGTCGTGCTGCACGACGGGGAGGTCGCCCTCGCGAAAGGTGCCGACCCCCGCGGCGACGAGGGGCTGTTGCTCCGCGTCGGGGTTGCCGCGGCGCGCGGACCGTACCCGATCTCGCAGGGCACCCTGCGGGTTCTCGCCGACTCCGCGCCGGAGCCGCGCGCTCCGTGGCCCTCGGCGATGCGGTCCGACCTGATCAGCCTGCTCGGTTCGGGAGAAGGCCTGTACGACGCCGTCGAGGCGCTGGATCGGGCGGGACTGTGGGGCAGGCTCTTTCCCGAATGGGGTGCCATTCGGGACCTGCAGCCCGCCGAGCCGGTGCACTCCTGGTCGGTGGATCGTCACCTGCTGGCTACCTGCGTAGCGGCCGCGAGCCTGTCGACGACGGTCTCGCGGCCCGACCTGTTGATGCTCGGCGCGCTGCTGCACGACATCGGCAAGGGGCGCAGGCGCGACCACTCGGTGCTCGGCGCGGACATCGCCGCGCGTATCGCGCACCGCATCGGGCTGGAACCCGCCGACAGCGACCGGGTGGCCGGGATGGTGCGCCATCACCTCCTGCTGCCGCACACGGCACTGCGCAGGGACATCAGCGAGCCCGCGACCGTGCACCGGGTGGTGCGCACGATCGGGGCCGACCCCGAGCTCCTCGAGCTGCTGCACGCGTTGGCGCACGCGGACGCGCGCGCCACCACGGCCGGTGCGTGGTCGACATGGAAGGCCCGCCTGCTCGCGGACCTTGCGAGCCGGTGCAGGCAGGTCATGGCAGGCAAGCGGCTCACCCGTCCCGAACCGCTCGACGAGGAGCAGCGGGCGCTCGCCGAGGAGGCGGCACGCAGCGGGCACGCCGGTGTGCGGGTGAGCACCGATGATGCGGTCGTCACCGTCGTCGCGGCAGCAGCTCGCGGTGCGGAGGTACTCGTGCCCGTCACCGGGGCGCTGGCCGTGCACTCCCTGAAGGTGCACGCGGCAGCGGTGCACTGGCACGCGGGAATCCCGGTGGGGGTGTTCACGGCGTCGCCGCGGTTCGGTACGCCGCCCGACACCACGTTCCTCAGGGAGCAGGTCGTACGCGCCCTGCACGGCACGTTGCCGATCGCCGAGCGCCTGGCAGGCAAGGAGCGCGACTACCCGCAGCCGAGCGGGGCCCGGCCGGACGTGCGGGTGCAGTGGTTCGACGAGGACCTGCCCCGGCAGGATGCCGCGCTGCTGGAGCTGCGTGCCACCGACCGTATCGGGTTGCTGCACCGCATAGCCTGCGCACTGCGGGCGGCGGGCGCCGAGGTCGGTTGGCTTCGCGCGGAGACGTACGGGGCGTGGAGCGTCGACTCCTTCGCGCTGCGGCGCCGGGACGGCGCACCCGACCATCAGTGGCGCCTGCGGGTGGAGCGCGAGGTCCACGCGGCGCTGCGGGATGGGCGAGATGCGTAGAACTACTCACCGGGGCCCAGGGGGATTCCCGCTGTGCGAGGCGGCGCGAGTCGGGCACTCTGGCAGTCGTCGCGCGGCGGGACAGCGAGCCGGGAGACATGACGCCAGGTACTGGGGGTTTGGCGACAGGCCCGGCTGGCGGGGAGGCGCGCGAGACCGCGTGTCAGAGGTCGGCTCGTTCGAGGGGGCGAGTCTACCTCTGACACGCTCGTAACCTCACCCCGAGCCCTCCCGCCGGGTAGGCTCACGGGACACGTGCCGGAACGCGACCCCGCGCGCGGCGTTCCCGCCCACCCGGCGCGGCGGCCGGTGACTGACGACCGGTCGCCTGCGGACTCGAACGGCGTGCTCGATCCGGCCCTCGCACGAACCGGGAGCCGTCGGGATACTGTGGGGGTGGCTGGGTACCTCGCGGCCGAACGGTCCCGGCAGAGCAACCACGACCAGCTGGAGTGCGACCTGTGTTCGACACCCTCTCCGACCGCCTCACGTCGGTCCTGCAGAACCTGCGCAGCAAGGGCAAACTGACCGAAGCCGATATCGATGCGACAGCGCGCGAGATCCGCGTGGCGCTGCTGGAAGCCGACGTGGCGCTGCCCGTGGTTCGCTCCTTCATCGGCCAGGTCAAGGAGCGGGCCAAGGGTGCCGAGGTCTCGCAGGCGCTGAACCCGGCGCAGCAGGTCGTCAAGATCGTCAATGACGAACTCGTCGGCATCCTCGGCGGGGAGAGCCGCAGGCTCAACCTCGCCAAGAACCCGCCGTCCGTGATCATGCTCGCCGGCCTGCAGGGGTCCGGTAAGACCACGCTGGCAGGCAAGCTGGCGATGCATCTCAAGGGCAAGGGGCACACGCCACTGCTTGTCGCCTGCGACCTGCAGCGCCCGAACGCGGTGACGCAGCTGCAGGTTGTCGGCGAGCGTGCGGGCGTGCCGGTGTTCGCCCCGGAAGAGGGCAACGGGGTGGGGGACCCGGTCGATGTGGCGCGGCGCGGTGTCGATGAGGCCCGCAGCGCGCAGCACGACATCGTGATCGTCGACACCGCGGGGCGGCTGGGTGTCGACGAGGAGATGATGCGGCAGGCCTCCGACATCCGGGACGCCGTGCAGCCGGACGAGACCCTGTTCGTGGTCGACGCTATGACCGGTCAGGATGCCGTGACCACCGCGGAGGCGTTCCGCGACGGCGTCGGCTTCAGCGGTGTGGTGCTCACCAAGCTCGACGGCGACGCGCGTGGTGGTGCTGCGCTGAGCGTTCGTGAAGTGACCGGGCAGCCGATCCTGTACGCGTCGAACGGCGAGAAGCTGGCGGACTTCGACGCGTTCCATCCGGACAGGATGGCCAGCCGGATCCTGGGCATGGGCGACATGCTCACGCTGATCGAGCAGGCTGAGCAGGCTTTCGACCAGCAGCAGGCCGAGCAGACCGCCGCGAAGATCGGCACCGGCGAGCTCACTCTGGAGGACTTCCTCGAGCAGATGCTGTCGGTGCGCAAGATGGGGCCCATCGGCAACCTGCTCGGCATGCTCCCCGGCGGCGGTCAGATGAAGGAGCAGCTCGCCGACTTCGACGACTCCCACCTGGACCGGCTCCAGGCGATCATCAGGGGCATGACGCCCGCGGAACGCGCGAACCCGAAGATCATCAACGCCTCGCGGCGGTTGCGTATCGCGAACGGGTCCGGCGTAGCGGTACGCGATGTCAACGATCTGGTCAACCGGTTCTTCGAAGCGCGCAAGATGATGGCCCAGATGGCGGGCAGCTTCGGCTTCGGAGGCGGCGCGGGCGGCAGCAAGAAGAACCGCAAGGGCAAGAAGGGCAAGAAGGGCAAGGGCCGCGGCCCCACGCCGCCCAAGGTCAAGGGCGGTATGCCGGGCGGGATGCCGATGCCTCCTGCCGGTGGCGGCGAGGGCGCGCCCGACATGTCCAAGCTCGGCGGCGGCATGAACGAGCTGCCCCCCGGGTTCGATCCGTCGAAGCTCAACCTGCCGAAGAAGAAGTAAGCGAGTGTTGCCCGCTTGATGACGGAGCCGCAAGGGTCGAGCCAGGACGGTCCGGAGCCCTCGCAGCCCGCACTGCACCTGCGCTGCGTCGTGCTGCCGGACGGTGACGAGCGTGACCTGTGGGTCCAGCACGGCAGGGTCTGGCACACCCCGGTCCCGGGGGCGCGCACCATCGCCGAGTCCGGCTACGTGCTCCCGGGGTTGGTCGACGCGCACTGCCACCCGGGTATCGGTACCGGGGACACGACGGCCGCGACGCTCGACGAGGCACGCGAGCAGGCCATCGCCGACAGGGACGGCGGTACGCTGCTGGTGCGCGACTGCGGCGTGCCGATGGACAACAGTCCCCTGCAATCCCAACCGGACCTGCCGCGCATCATCCGTGCAGGCAGGCACGTGGCGCTGGCCAAGCGATACATCCCCGGTCTCGGTATCGAGCTGGACGATCCCGGGCTGCTCGGTCAGGCAGTCGCCGAGCAGGCCGCCGCGGGGGACGGCTGGGTCAAGCTCGTCGGCGACTGGATCGACCGGTCGGTGGGCGACCTCGCCCCACTGTGGCCCGATGACGTGCTTGCGGAAGCGATCCGGGTGGCGCACGGCGCTGGCGCGCGGGTGACCGCGCACGTGTTCGGCGAGGACGCGCTACCCGGGCTGCTCGAAGCGGGGGTGGACTGCCTCGAACACGCCACCGGGCTGCTGTCGGCAGGGCTCGTCGACGAGGCCGCGCGGCGCGGTGTCGCGGTCGTGCCAACCTTGATCAACATCGAGACTTTCCCGGCGATCGCGGACCAGGCACACAAGTACCCGACATACGCATCCCACATGCGGGCACTGCACGCGGGCGCGGGCGAGATGGTCCGGGCAGCGCTTGAGGCCGGTGTGCCGATCTACACCGGGACCGACGCGGGCGGGACGATCGCGCACGGCCGTCTCGCCGACGAGATGGTGGCGTTACGTGACGCCGGGATGCCCGACGAGCGGGTTCTGGGGGCCGCGTCCTGGAGCGCGCGGGAGTGGCTCGGGTACCACCGGCTCGACGACGGGACCGAGGCCGACCTGCTCGTGTTCGATCGCGACCCGCGCGTCGACGTCGGTGTGGTGCGCACACCGGCGCGCGTGGTACTCCGGGGCACGGTTGTCCGGTGAGTACACCTACGGGGGACGGCGAGCCGGGGCGGCGGGAGCCTGCCGGGCCGCGGGCGCCCACGGGCGACGGCCTCGTGCTCGGCACGCACTGGGGCCTGCTGGCGCTGTTCATCGGGCTGGGCGGGTATCACCTCGCGGGCCTGCTGGTGGGGCTGGTGGTGACCGGGGCCGAACCGGGAGTGGGGCCGCTGACCGTACCCGAGCTCGGGCCGGTGCTCCTGCTCGCCTTCGTGCCGAACCTGCTTCTCGGCGTCGGGCCCGTGCTCGGTTCCCGGCTCTGGGGGCAGGGGCCGCGCTCCGACTACGCGCTGCTCCCGAACTGGCGTGACGTGCAGATCGGCGTCGCCTGCGGTGGCTTCGCCCTGCTCGCCGGTTACCTGATCAACCTGCTCACGATCACTGTCTACGGGGCGGACGAGTTCACGGACAGCCCGCTGCACGGGCTCGCCGAAGGGCTGGGAGACGACGTGGTGTGGCTGCTGGTGTTCGCGGGCGCGCTGGTGATCGTGGCCCCGCTCACCGAGGAGCTGCTCGTGCGGGGCGCGCTGTGGAACGCGCTCGCGCACTACCGGGTACCTGCCTGGGCCATCGTGGTGCTCAGCGCCGTGCTGTTCGCGTACCTGCACGCCGAACCGGCGCGAACGCTCGCGCTGTTCGGGCAGGGTGTCGCGATCGGCCTCGCGCGTTACGTCACCGGCCGCCTCGGCGCGAGCGTGGTCGCGCATGGTACGAACAACCTCCCACCCGCGATCCTGCTTTTCCTGGTGTCCTGATGGCGTCCGTTCAGGTGCGAACAGAGCCGCTGCCGAGCCCCCGTTGGGGGTTCGGCGCGTTCTTGCTGGTGGAGGCAGTGCTGCTGACCACGGCGGCCTTCGTCTCCGCGCTGCTGGGGTCGTCATCGGGCGGGGAGAGCATCCCGACCCAGCACGTGCTGATCGGGACCATCGCGCCGACCCTGGTCGCGGTGGCCGTCGCGTTGCTCGTCACAGTGGTGCGCGGGAACGGCCCCGTCCGGGACCTCGCTCTCCAGCCGCGCTGGGACGACGTCAAGACAGGCCTGCGGTTCGGTGCGCTCGGCCTGGTGATCACCACGCTCGGCGTCGCCGTGTGGACCCGGTTCGTCGGCGAGGACGACGCGCAGTCGGCGATCGGTGCGCTGGTGGCCGACCGGCCGCTGTCGGTGTATGCCGCGCTGACCGTGTTCTTCTACCTGTGGCTGGTCGGCCCCATCTGTGAAGAGATCATCTTCCGCGGCCTGCTGTGGAGTGCCATCGAGCGCCTGCAGTGGAAGACGATCCTGTGGGGGAGGTTCGCCGCGTTCGTGATCTCCACGGCGGTTTTCGCCGTCAGCCACCTCGAACCGCTGCGGACCACGCTGCTGCTGGTGATCGCCATCCCGATCGGGCTCGCCAGGCTGGTCACCGGACGGTTGCTCGCCAGCATCATCGCGCACCAGGTCAACAACTTCTTTCCGGCGCTGGCGATCCTGCTGACCGCACTGGGCGTGCTGCAGCTGTAGGGGCAGGCGGGCCGGGCCCCGGATGCCGAGGGTGGTCGACGAGTACGGGGACGACGTCTGGCACAATGAATCCTTGCCTGCCTCGACCGGGCCCTCTCACCGTGTCGAGGTTCTGATGAACACAGCCTTCCGGCTGCGGCGTCCGCCCCCCACTCGGATGGCGCGTGGCCGACCACGATCGAACGGACAGACACAAGGAGGGTTATTCACGAACCGGCGGGTGGTGCTGCCGACCCGCTGTCGCTGAGTCCAGCGGGAACGGGTACGCGTCCCCGCCCGGTCCAGTCGTGAACGACTCGACTTCGGTTAACACACAAGGAGTTCCACACCCGTGGCCGTCAAGATCAAACTGCAGCGTCTCGGCAAGATCCGTGCGCCCTACTACCGGGTCATCGTGGCCGACGCCCGCACTCGCAGGGATGGCAGGGCCATCGAAACGATCGGGAAGTATCACCCGAAGGACGAGCCGAGCCTGATCGAGGTCGACTCCGAGCGCGCGCAGTACTGGCTCGGTGTCGGCGCGCAGCCGACGGAGCCGGTCCAGCGTCTGCTCCGTGTCACCGGTGACTGGCAGAAGTTCAAGGGCCTGCCCGGTGCGGAAGGCCGCCTGAAGGCCGCCGAGCCCAAGCCGAGCAAGGAAGAGCTGTTCAACAAGGCTCTCGCCGAGGCCGATGGCGAGTCCACCGCGGAGGCGGGGACGGCGAAGAAGAAGGGCGGCAAGAAGTCCGCCAAGTCGGAGGAGTCCGGTGGCGGTGCTTCCGCCACGGCCGATGACGCGGGCGACGGAGCGACCGGGCAGGACGCCGCTACCGAGGACGGGGCGTGAGCTTTCTCGCGGACTCCCTCGAGCACCTCGTTCGTGGCATCGTCGAACATCCCGACGAGGTGCGCGTCGAGCTGGTCACGAACCGGCGCGGACGTACGCTGGAAGTGCACGTCCATCCCGATGACCTCGGCAAGGTCATCGGTCGAGGCGGGCGCACGGCTACGGCGTTGCGGACCGTGATGGGCGGGGTCGGTGGTCGTGGCGTTCGCGTGGACGTGATCGATACGGATCGGTGACCCCGCGTCCGCGCACCCACCCCTCGCGTAGTGGCGGGGAGCGGGCGCAGCCGCAGGAAGGTGAGGCGTGGACGTCGTCGTCGGGCGGGTGGCCAAGGCACACGGCATTCGCGGCGAGCTCGTGGTCGATGTGCGTACCGACGCGCCGGACGAACGTTTCGCGGACGAGGCGGGGCTCACCGCGCGACGCAAGCACGGACCGTCCACCGCGCTGACCGTGCGGAGCAGCCGGTGGCACGGTAACCGGCTGCTCGTCCGGTTCGATCAGGTCAGTACACGGGAGGACGCCGAGGCGCTGCGCGGCTGCCTGCTCGTCGTCGACACCGCAGAGCTGCCGCCTGCCGAGGACCCCGAGGAGTTCTACGATCACGAGCTGATCGGGCTGCGCGCCGAACGCGCCGACGGCACGCCCGTCGGTCCCGTTCGGGACGTGGCGCACGGTCCGGCCGGCGACCTGCTCGTGCTCGACGTGGATGGTCACGAGGTGCTCGTCCCGTTCGTACGCGCGATCGTGCCGACGGTGGACGTCGAGGGGGGCAGGCTGGCGCTCGACCCCCCGGAAGGCCTTCTGGAGTAACCCGTAACGATGCGCATCGACGTCATCACGATCTTCCCGGAGTACCTCCAGCCGTTGCGTGCTGCGCTGCTCGGGAAGGCCATCGAGCGGGGTCTGATCAGTCTCGACGTGCACGACCTGCGTGACTGGACGCACGACGTGCACCGCGCCGTGGACGACGCGCCCTACGGCGGTGGCCCGGGCATGGTGATGAAGCCGCAGGTGTGGGGCGAGGCACTGGATGCCGTCGCACCGCGGACGGAGAGCGACGAGCACGGGACCGAGCACGGGACGGGGCGCCGCCCGCGTCTCGTGGTGCCGACCCCGGCCGGGCGCCCGTTCACCCAGCGATGCGCCCAGGAGTACGCGGCGGAGGAACATCTGATCTTCGCGTGTGGCCGCTATGAAGGCATCGATCAGCGTGTCATCGACGATGCGGCGCGCAGGATGCCGGTCGACGAGGTATCGATCGGGGACTACGTGCTGGTCGGCGGCGAGGCTGCCGTGCTGGTGATCGTCGAGGCGTTCGCGCGGTTGCTGCCCGGGGTGCTCGGCAACCCGAGCTCGGCCGCGCAGGACTCGTTCTCCACGGCACTGGACGGGTTACTCGAAGGTCCGAGTTATACGCGCCCCGAGGTGTGGCGCGACCTCGCCGTTCCGGACGTGCTGCTGTCCGGTAACCACGCACTCGTGGACCGGTGGCGCAGGGATCAGGCGTTGGTCCGGACCTTCCACCGCCGTCCGGACCTGGTGGACCGGCTGCCGGAGGAGGCGCTCGACGAGCGGGATCGTGCACTGCTCGAGTCGTTGCGGGCGGACCGGTGAGGTGCCGGTCCGCGGCACGCTTGCGCGGTGACCTCCCCCGGGTGCGCCGCGGGGAGTGGGATCTGTAATACTGACACCGTCGGCGTGATCGCGCGGTGCGCGCGACATGTCACTGTAAATCTCCAGGCCGGGTGAGTTGTTCACGACCCAGCGGGCAGGAGTCGCCGAGCGTCACGCCGCACGGTGACTCGCGCCGTAGAGCGGGGGTGTGGCGGTCTCCACGGCAGCAGCGAGCGAGTACGACTCGACCGCATGCCGGGGCCCCGCGTTGGACACCGCGTCCCACGTGCCTGGATGTAGGTAAGCCATACGATGAACGAGGACGGACCAAGACGATGAACACCCTGGACGCTCTTGACGCCGAGTCGCTGCGTTCCGACATCCCGTACTTCCGGGCAGGCGACACGTTGAAGGTTCACGTCCGCGTCATTGAGGGCACCCGGGAGCGGAACCAGGTCTTCCAGGGTGTGGTCATCCGCCGCCAGGGCGGCGGTGTCCGCGAGACGTTCACCGTGCGCAAGGTCTCGTTCGGTGTCGGCGTGGAGCGGACGTTCCCGCTGCACTCACCGAACATCGCCAAGATCGAGGTGGCCAAGCGCGGTGTGGTCCGGCGCGCCAAGCTCTACTACTTGCGCAACCTGCGCGGTAAGAAGGCACGTATTCCGGAGCGTCGGGAGTCGGCCGTCGCGCGTTCCTGACGCGCCTGGTCGAGAACCTGTTCTGGCCCCGTGGTCAAGCCCGTGCCTGCGAGTGGATCCGGCGACAGTCCCGATGACCGGGGACGGTTCGACAAGGAGTCAGCCTCCGGCGAGGCGTCGCGCAGTGGTGGCGCGCATCGCAAACGTAAGCCGGAGAAGCAGCGTTCCTTCTGGAAAGAGCTGCCCATCCTCATCCTCGTCGCTCTCGTCCTGACGTTCACCATCCAGCATTTCGTGGCGCGGGTGTACATGATCCCGTCCGGTTCGATGCAGACCACGTTGCACGGGTGTCCCGGCTGTACGCCGGATCGTGTGCTGGTCGACAAGCTCGTGTACAACTTCACCGACCCGGAGCCGGGTGATGTGGTGGTGTTCCACGGGCCACGGGCCTGGACCGAGACCGATGCTCCGGTGGCGGAGCCCGCGAACCCCGTGGCGGGGTTCCTGCGGCAGCTCGGTGCCGTGGTGGGCATGGCCCCACCGGACGAACGGGACTTCGTCAAGCGCATCATCGCCGAGGGTGGTCAGACGGTGGAGTGCTGCGACGAGCAGAACCGCGTGCTGGTCGACGGGAGTCCGCTCGACGAGCCGTACCTGCACTGGGAACCCGGCCGGGAACGTGAGCAGCGGTCCTTCGGCCCGGTCGAGGTGCCGGAGGACTCCCTGTGGATGATGGGCGACAACCGCAACAACTCCAGCGACTCGCGGATCCAGGGCGGCGGTGGTGAGCAGGGTGCCGTGCCGGAGGACCACGTCGTAGGCAAGGCGCGCGTGATCGTCCTGCCCCCCGGTCGTTGGGGCAGTGTCAGCGACTTCAATCCGCAGCACGACTAGGAGCCCGTTGTGGTGAAGGGCACCACATCGAGCGGCCGGCCGTACCGGGAAGCACTCCGGCCCGGCCGCGTGCCGATCCGGCGGGACTCGGGTACCTGGGGTGTGCAGCGAGCGCTCGCGCGACGCGGCTTCGGACCTGTCGCGGGCGTGGACGAAGCCGGTCGCGGGGCATGTGCGGGTCCACTGGTCATCGCGGCGTGCGCGCTGCCTGCGCGGCCGGAACCGGGACTGGATGAGCTGACCGACTCCAAGCGCCTGAGCGAGGCCACGCGGGAACGCCTGTACGACGAGATCGTCGCGCTGGCCGCGGCCTATGCCGTGGTGGTAATCGGACCCGACGAGATCGACGCCGACGGTGTGCACGCCGCGAACATCAGCGGCATGCGCAGGGCGGCGGCACGTCTCGAGCCGCATCCCGGCTACGTGCTGACCGACGGGTTCCGGGTCGACGGCCTCGCCGCGCCGAGCGTGCCCGTGATCAAGGGTGATCAGGCAGCGGCCTGCGTGGCGGCCGCATCCGTACTGGCCAAGGTGACCAGGGACCGGATGATGGCGGAGCTGCACACGAGGTATCCGATGTACGGGTTCGCCACCCACAAGGGGTACAGCACGGCCGAACACGCCAGAACGCTGGCCGAGTACGGGCCGAGCGCGGTGCACAGGTGGTCCTACGCCAACGTCGCGGCGGCCGCGCGCTCCGGGGCAGGGTAGCGGACACTGTCGCGGTCCGTCGCCCGCGTGGTGGGAGACCTGCCGGCGCGCGCCCCTCGCCCTGTTCGAGTGGTGGCGGTGTGGTGAAGAATGGACATGAGTATTGGTGACGCGGCGGTCACGAGTATCCTACGAGCATTCGCCGGTGAGCGGTGACGCGAACTGCGCGGACGGGCGTGACGCAGCTGGACAGCCGAGGAGGGACGCCACCCGGATGAGCGCGGAAGACCTCGAGAAGTACGAGACGGAGATGGAGCTGTCGCTGTACCGCGAGTACCGCGACATCGTCGGCCAGTTCGCTTACGTCGTGGAGACCGAGCGGCGCTTCTACCTGGCCAACGCAGTGGATGTCCAGGTGCGTGACGCGGGCGGCGAGGTGTACTTCGAAGTGGCGATGTCCGACGCGTGGGTATGGGACATGTACCGGCCGGCACGGTTCGTCAAGAACGTTCGGGTCATCACGTTCAAGGACGTCAACGTCGAGGAGCTGGACAAGCCCGACCTCAAGCTGCCTGACGACGGCCCCTTCGCGGGCTGAATGACGCTTTCGGTCCACGAGACGGGCTGACGGCGTCATCCAGCGTTCCGTATCGAGTTGTCCACCGGTGGGGGGTTGTCCACAGCCACCACCGGACGTACTGGTGCCCCACCCGAGGCGCACGGCAGTGTCGTCCCGGACGTAACTGGTCGTGCGGGACTCGAGGGGGCGGCAACGGTGGGCGGCCGGAACAGGCTGGGACGTGACGGTGAGGAGCTGGCCCAGCAGTACCTGGAGGCGTGCGGCGTCGTCGTGCTCGAACGCAACTGGCGGTGCCGTGACGGCGAGCTGGACATCATCGCGACGGATGGCGAGAGCCTGATCGTCTGCGAGGTCAAGACACGGTCGGGGACCGGGTACGGCCAGCCGGCCGAGGCGGTGAGCGCCGCGAAGGTCGCACGTATCCGCAGGCTGGCGTACCGCTGGCTGTCGATCTACTGCGTGCCGTGGGTGCCGGTCCGGTTCGATGTCCTCGCGATCGTCTGGCGTGCGGGCGACGGCCCGGCGATCCGGCACATCGAGGGGGCGTTCTAGATGGCCCTCGGTCGCGCCTGGTCCATCGCGCTGCTCGGCTTGCGCGGCACGGTCGTGGAGATCGAGGCGGACATCGGCGCGGGCCTGCCGGGGACGAAGCTGCTCGGCCTACCGGACCCGGGCTTGCGCGAGGCGAAGGACCGCGTGCGTGCCGCGGTACGCAACTCCGGAAACAGCTGGCCCGACAAGCAGGTCATCCTCGGCCTGTCCCCGGCCAACCTGCCGAAGGTCGGATCGGCCTACGACCTGGCGATCGCCATCGCCACGCTGGTGGCCGCGGGTGTGGCGCCCGATTCCGGGCTGTCCGGGACCACGCTGCTCGGCGAGCTGGCCCTCGACGGGCGGATCCGGCATGTGCGCGGGGTCCTGCCGAGCCTGCTCGCGGCGCGGGAAGCCGGGATGACCCGCGCCGTCGTGCCTGCGGAGTCGCTCGCCGAAGGCGGGCTCGTCCCCGGAATGGAGGTGTACGGGGCCGCCGAGCTGTCCGAGGTGCTCGACTGGCTGCGCGCGGACCGCGAGCTTCACACGGCGCCCGAGGCCGCCGCGCAGGTCCCCGACGCTGCGGGGGACCTCGCCGACGTGGTCGGCCAGCCCGAGGCTCGTCACGCGCTGGAGGTCGCCGCGGCCGGCGGGCATCACCTGCTGCTGATCGGCCCGCCCGGCGTCGGCAAGAGCATGCTCGCCCACCGCTTGCCCGGGCTGCTGCCGCTGCTGGACGACGACGAGGCGCTCGAGGCCACCGCGGTGCGCTCGGTCGACGGCTCGCTACCGCCCGGAGCCCCGCTGATCCGGGTGCCGCCCCTGGTGGCGCCGCATCACTCGACCTCGGTGGCCGCGCTGATCGGCGGAGGCAGCGGCATCGCGGCGCCGGGGGCCATCAGCAGGGCACACCGAGGGGTGCTGCTGCTCGACGAGGCTTGCGAGTACGGGGCGGAGCGTCTCGAGTCGTTGCGTACCGCGCTGGAGGAGGGGGAGGTGCGGTTGGCCCGCTCACGCGGCGCGGTGACCTACCCGGCCCGCTTCCAGCTCGTGCTGGCGACGAACCCGTGCCCGTGCGCCCCTGCACGCGAGTCGGAATGCTCGTGCTCGCCCGCGGTGCGCAGGAGCTACCTCGGCAAGCTCTCCGGGCCGCTGCTCGACCGGGTGGATATCCAGGTCCGTATGCGGCCGGTCACGGCGATGGATGCGCACTCGGGGCCGACCGTGGACAGTACCGATGTGGTGCGCGGGCGCGTGCTACGGGCGCGCGACCGGGCGTTACGGCGCTGGTCGGAGCACGGCTGGCGGACCAATGCCGAGGTACCCGGACCGGCGCTGCGGCAGGAGTTCGCGCTACCGGCGACGGTGACCGCGGTGCTCGACCGCGCACTGGAGCGCAGCGCGGTGACGGCGCGGGGAGCCGACCGGTGCCTGCGGCTGGCATGGACGCTCGCCGACCTGGCCGCGCGGGATCGCCCCGAACCCGAGGACGTCGCCGCGGCACTGGAGTTCCGGGACAGGAGGGCGGTGTGATGGACGTCGCGGCCGATGAACGGGTGCGGGCCGCGCGCGCATACCTTCTCGGGGTCGCCGAGCCTCCCGCGCCTGCACTGACACGCCTCGTGACCGAGCAGGGAGCCGTCGCCGCCGCGGAGCGTGTGCACCGGGGCGACGTCCCTCGCGAGGTCGCCGAGCTGACCAGGGCACGCGCGCACCGGACCGTGAGCCCGGCCGAGCTGGACCGGGCGCGGCAAGCGGGCATGCGGCTGATCGTCCCGGAGGACGAGGAGTGGCCGGCGTGGCCGTTACTGAGCCTCGAGGTAGCCGCGGGCCGCGGTGTCGCGGGGATGCTCAGCCCGCTCGCCCTGTGGGCGTGCGGGCAGTCCCCGCTGGAGCGCACCGTCCGGCAGTCGGTCACGATCGTGGGTGCGCGGGCCGCCACCGGGTACGGCGAGCACACCGCAGCGGAGTGGGCGTACACGCTCGCCGCGCAGGGTGTCACGATCGTCTCCGGCGCCGCGTACGGCGTCGACGCCGCCGCCCATCGCGGCGCACTGGCGAGCACGGGCGGCACGGTCGCGGTGCTGGGGTGCGGGGTCGATGCCGGCTACCCGGCCGGTCACGAGGCGATGCTGCGCCGGATCGCCGAGCGTGGTCTCGTGCTCAGCGAGTACCCGCCGGGGACCCGTCCCGCGCGTCACCGCTTCCTGGTGCGCAACCGGCTGCTCGCCGCGCTGAGCGCAGGAACCGTCGTGGTGGAGGCCGACCTGCGCAGCGGCGCCCGCAACACCGCGAGCACGGCCACATCGCTCGGCAAGTCCGTGATGGCCGTACCGGGGCCGGTCACGTCGCGCATGTCGCGCGGCTGTCACGAGCTGGTCCGTTCCGCAGGGGCCACGCTTGTCGCCTCGGCTGCCGAGGTGGCCGAGGAGGTCGGCGGGTCAGGGGTGGACCCCGAGCAGCGCCCTGCCGAACAGGGGCGCGAGCTCGACGGCTTGTCCCGTACGGCCGTGCGGATCTACGACGCGCTGGACGCCCGCAGCGGCCGCTCGGCCGAGCAGCTCGCTACGGAGGCCGGGCTCCCGGTCGGCACGGCGCGTGCGGTGCTCTGCGAGCTGGAGCTGGACGGGCTCAGCCTGCGGCGCGAGGACGGGTGGCTGCGCGGCCGGTCCGTGCGCTGAGAGCCGCAGCGCTAGATCTCGTCCTCGATCTCCTCGAAGGATGCCATGACCTCGGCGATCACCGGTTCGGTCTGGTCACGCTCCGAGGGGACCGTCCAGCCGACGACGTCGTAGTAGGCGTGCTGGCCGTGCACGAGGACCCACCACATGACCTGGTTGACCCCTCCGCTGCTGGCGGTGACCTCGAAACGCATGGCGGGCCTGCCGTCGGCGGTCACCTCGCTGACGTCGTCGATCGTGGACTCGCCGAACTCGTCGCTGCGCAACCAGTCCTCGGTCAGCGACACGTAGTCGTCGAAGCTGGTGTAGTCCTCCTTCGGGTAGGTGAACACCTCCACCGAGGCCCTGGCGAGTGGCTCGCCCATGGCGATCACCGCCTCCACGTCCCGCAACTCGTCCGGCACCTCGGCCCAGTACCCGGGAACCCGGACCTGGCTCAAGCCGTCGCTGGCCACCACGGTGTCCGACAGCAGCTCACCGGGCTCGTCCAGGCGCTCTTCCGGGCGCTCGTCGGTGTCGCCGGGGGAGGCGGGCGGGTCCGTCTCGGCAGCGGAGGTCGGCACGGTCGTCGCGGGGACCGCCTCACCCGCGAGGCGCTCCGGTTCGGTGCCGGCACGGAGAGTGAGAAACCCGATCAGTAGCAGGCAGCAGGCGAGGGCGATCACCGCGACCCACGGTCCGCGTCGCCGGCCGCTCGTCCGCCCGGACCGTGGCTGCTCGGGGATCGCGAGATCGGCGCTGGGATGTTGCGACCAGTCGGGTGCCATACGGGAACTCCTCACCTGAGACCTGTTCTTCTGTCGGGATGTTCCCGACGCGTGGGTCGCCGGTGTTGCCGGTCACCGGCAGCCGCCGGTCGCGAGCCTCCCGCCGGCAGACCCTCGCCCGGCCACTCGTGCACGGCCCTCCGGGGCGGACGGCAGCCCATCGTAATCCAACTGGGTGATATGTCCGCATGCGTGCCGGAGGGGCCGATCAGCTGCGGCTCCCGGGCGCGAGTCGGTTGTGACGGTGTGGCGATCCTTGACCCGCGGCTCTCGCTCGCGCAGCGTTTGCCATCATGCGATCCTCTTCGTCCGACCGGGTGTCCACGCGCGGGCTCCGCGCGGTGTTGCCGGGTACGTGCGCGCGAGTCGTGGACGGCTTCGAACGCCATCTACGCGGTGAGCGCGGGCTGTCCGAGCACACCGTGCGGGCCTACACTGGGGACGTGATCTCGCTGATCGCGCACCTGCACGGCGTCGATCAGTCCGCTCCACCCGAGGGTGGCCCCGCCGAGGACGCCGATCTGGTCGGTCTCGATATCGCCGAGCTGCGCGGTTGGCTCGCGTCGCAGCATGCGGCAGGGGCCGGTCGGACGACCCTGGCCAGGCGTGCCGCCGCGGCGCGCACGTTCACCGCGTGGGCGTATCGCAGCGGCTACCTCCCCACCGACCCGGGACTGCGGTTGGCGTCCCCCCAGGTGCACCGCACGCTTCCGGGGGTGCTCAGTCCGGCGCAGGCGAGCGCGGCCATGCGGGCAGGCGACTCGCCTGGCGGCGACGCCGGTGGGCACGGCGACGCGGCTACCGACGAGGGGGCCGACGCGCTGACGCTGCGCGACCGCGCCGTGGTCGAGCTGCTCTACGCGACCGGGGTGCGGGTCTCCGAGCTGTGCGCCATCGACCTCGGTGACGTGAACCCGACCGACCAGCTGGTCCGGGTGTTCGGCAAGGGGCGCAAGGAACGCATGGTGCCGTTCGGCCGGCCGGCGGCGGATGCCCTGCGCGCGTGGCTGTCCAGGGGGCGCCCGGAGCTGGTGCCCTCGGGTGAGGGTGATCGGCAACAGGCGTTGTTCCTCGGCGCGCGGGGCGGCAGGCTCAACCCGCGCGCGGCACGCCGCGTCGTGCACGAGGCCGTCGGGCCGGTGGAGGGAGCCGTGGACATGGGACCGCACGGCCTGCGTCACACCGCCGCGACCCACCTGCTCGAAGGCGGTGCCGACCTTCGTAGCGTTCAGGAGTTACTCGGTCACGCTACGCTAGCGACCACACAGCTCTACACTCATGTCACAGTCGAGCGGTTGAAGGCGATCCATGATCGAACGCACCCCAGAGCCTGACAGGGACACCGGGGGCAGTGTGGTGAGCTCGGTCGCGAGCTCGGACCGTTACTCCGAGCCTGCGAGCGGCACCGAGCCGGACCGGAGCACGGCGGCGAGGGACGATCACCACGGCCCCGACGGCATCGACGCGCTGTGGCGCGAGTTCGCCCGCGCGCCGTGCCAGAGCGTGCGCGAGCGTCTCGTGCTGCATTACGCCCCGCTGGTCAAGTACGTCGCCGGGCGTGTAGGCACCGGGCTGCCCACTCATGTCGATGTCGGTGATCTCGTGCAGTCGGGGATATTCGGGCTGGTCGACGCCATCGAGAAGTTCGACCCCGACAAGGGGCTGAAGTTCGAGACATACGCGATGCAGCGGATCCGCGGCGCGATCCTGGACGACCTGCGCTCGCAGGACTGGGTTCCCCGCGCGGTCAGGAGCAGGGCAAGGGCGGTGGAGCGCGCGCTCGAACGTCTCGGCGCCCGCCTGCATCGCACTCCGACCGACGCCGAGCTGGCGCACGAGCTGGAGATCTCGGTCGCCGAGTTGCGCGATCTCTACGGGCAGTTGCAGCTGACCAGCGTGGTGGCACTGGAAGGGCTGGTCGGGGGGCACAGGGGCGACGGCCCGATCGCCGAGACGATCGCGGACGACGACGCGATCGACCCGGTGTCGGTGCTGGTGGACCGGGACAACCGCAAGCAGCTCGCCGACGCGATCGCGCAGCTGGCCGAGCGGGACCGCATCATCGTCAGCCTGTACTACTTCGAGAGCCTGACCCTCGCCGAGATCGGTCGTGTGCTCGGCGTGACCGAGTCCCGCGTGAGCCAGCTGCACACGCGCGCGGTGCTGCGGTTGCGCGCGAAGCTCACCGAGCAAGCCAACGCCTAAGGTCGTCCCCCATTCGAGTGAAAACTCGGCTGGTCGGCGTATTGCCATTCCAGCGGGACTGATCGAAGATCTCGGACGACCCGCGCCGAGGACCCGGATGACACCACTGGTGTAGAAACGTCCCGGATGTGCGAGAACCGCTACTGGGGGACAAGGTGTGTCGACAACCGCGTCCCGGCGCGCGACTCCGGTGGAAGGGACGTGATGTTGTGACGGTGTCACCGCACCGCAGAAGGTTCGCGGTTCTGACTGGCCTGGCGCTGGTGTTCGGCGTGCTCGCCGCCCCGGCAGGCGCCAGTGACAGTGCGGAGATCGCGCCGGTCTACCCGGCGCCCGCTGCCGAGGACGGCGCCATGACGCATGAGGCGCAGGGGCTGTGGTTCGTCGAGCTGGAAAGCCCGCCACGTGCGGCCGGGACGGCGCGTTCGCAGCTGAGCAGCGAGCGAGCGGAGTTCCGCGACAACGCTCGCGAGCACGACGTGCGGTTCCGCGAGCGGATGCGGTTCGACTCGCTGTGGAACGGGCTATCGGTGGAGCTCGATGCCGGCGAGGTCGGCAAGATGCGCGAGGTACCCGGTGTCAAGGCGCTCTACCCCGTGGAGCGGGTGGCGATCCCGGAGACCGCCGAGGCCGACCCGGAGCTTTCCGCCGCGCTCGGCATGACCGGCGCCGACATCGCGCAGTCCGAGCTCGGGCTGTCCGGTGACGGGCTGCGGGTCGCGGTGATGGATACCGGCATCGACTACACCCACCCCGACCTGGGTGGACCCGGCTCGTTCCCGACCGGACGGGTTGTCACCGGATGGGACTTCGTCGGCGACGACTTCGACGCCGGACACCCGGATACGCTGGAGCCCGACCCCGATGCCGACCCCATGGACTGCCACGGGCACGGCACGCACGTATCCGGCATCGTCGGCGCCGACGGCGAGGTTACCGGTGTGGCGCCCGACGTCGAGCTCGGCGCCTACAAGGTGTTCGGCTGCTCGGGAAGCACGACGGCGGACGTGATGATCGCCGCGATGGAGCGCGCGCTCGACGACGACATGGACGTGCTGAACATGAGTATCGGTTCGGCGTTCTCCTGGCCGCAGTACCCCACGGCGAAGGCCGCTGACGAGCTCGTCGACGAGGGCATGGTGGTGGTCTCCTCGATCGGCAACAGCGGTGCCAACGGCGTGTACTCGGCGAGCGCGCCGGGGCTCGGCGCCGACGTCATCGGCGTGGCCTCCTATGACAACGCGCGCATCACGGTGAACACGTTCGATGCCAACCCCGGTGGGGAGCCGGTGCCGTACATGCCGATGTCCGACGCGCCCGAGCCCCCGACCGAGGGAACCTCACCGGAGCTCACCGACGTGGGGCGCGCGTGCGTCGACTCCGAAGACGATGAGCTCGGCAGCGACCCCGAGGGCAAGGTCGCGCTGATCGAACGTGGCACGTGCACCTTCGACGAGAAGTACGCCGCCGCGATGGACGCAGGCGCCGAAGGCGTGGTGATCTCCAACAACGTCAGCGGGATGTTCGCAGGCGGCGGTATCACCGACCGTGGCGGGTTCGCGGTCGGTATCCCCGACACCGGTGGCGCGCACCTGCGCGAGCTGCTGGACGGTGCCGAGCCGGTGACGCTGACCTGGAGCGACGAGCAGACCGAGGTCCCCAACCCGAACGGCGGGCTGATCAGCTCGTTCAGCTCCTACGGGTTGTCCCCCGACCTGGATCTCAAACCGGATATCGGTGCGCCGGGCGGGCTGATCCGCTCGACCTACCCGATGCACCGCGGGGAGTACGCGACGGTGAGCGGCACGTCGATGTCCTCGCCGCACGTGGCCGGTGGTGTCGCGCTGCTTCTCGAGGCCGAGCCGTCCCTCGATGCCTCCGAGGTGCGTGACCTGCTGCAGAACAGTGCCGACCCGGCGCCGTGGTGGGGCAACCCGGATCTGGGCCTGCTGGACAACGTGCACCGGCAGGGCGCGGGCATGCTCGACGTGCCGGGAGCGGTGCAGGCGACGACCACGGTGACGCCGGGCAAGCTCGCGCTCGGCGAGAGCGAACCCGGTGCGCGGCGGCAGAAGCTGCGCATCACCAATGACGGCAGCGAGGCGGTGACCTACGAGCTGGAGCACGTCCCCGCGCTGGGCACGCACGGCAGCACGGTCGAGCCGTCGTTCAACGACGCCTTCGCGGAGGTGTCGTTCCGGCGGGACACCGTTACCGTGCCGCCGGGCCGGTCGGTCAACGCGCTGCTGCGCATCACCCCTCCCGAGGACGAGCTCGAGAACCTGCAGTACGGCGGCTATATCGAGGTGGTCGCGGCTGACGGGCAGGACGGCGAGGAGACCACAAGGGTGCCCTACGCCGGCTACGCGGGCGAGTACCAGTCGATCGAGGTGATGCCCCCGCTCGAGGAGGTCGGCGAGGACGGCGAGGTCGTCGAGCACGACGTCCCGTGGCTGACCAGGATCACCGAGTGCGAGGTCTTCATCGAGAACGAGTGCGTGGAGGGTGGCGAGTTCGAGAACCAGCCGGACGGTGCGACGTACTCCATGGAGACGGTGGACGGCTTGCCCGACATCCCGTACATGCTCGTGCACTTCCGTCATCAGGTGGAGAAGCTCGAGATGGTGGTGCGCGACGCCGATACGGGCATGCCGGTGTACCCGGTCGCCGACAAGGTCGTGGATCTCGAGCACGTGGAGCGGAACGCGACGAGCACGTCCTACTTCACCTACCCGTGGGACGGCACGGTGAGCGGCATGTTCGGCTGGTCGTGGCCGGTACCGGACGGCGACTACCGGATCGAGGTCCGGGCGCTGCAGGCACTCGGTGACCGGTGGAACGACGAGCACTGGGAGACGTGGACGTCCCCGGTGATCACGCTGGACCGCGGCTGAGCGTTCCTCGTCCGGCGGCCGTGGTCGCGCGCGGGCGGACCGTGCGCGACCACGGCCGCGGTCGTGTCCGGGATCGGGCCCGGGGTCACGACCCGGCGGCAGGCGGCACCGGCTTCAGGCGTAGCGGCCCGGCCCCGACCGCGGCCAGCGGGTCCAGGTACTCCTCGCCCCGGCGCAGGCCCCAGTGCAGGCAGCTCGACACCACGCAACCGGGATGCCCGGCAACGACGGTGGCGATCCGCTGGCCGGCGCGTACCCGGTCGCCGGCGGCCACGCGCGGTGTGACCGGCTCGTACGTGGTACGCAGCTGCCCGTGCTCGACCGAGATCACCCCTCGCCCCGCGAGCCGGTCCGCGTAGACGACCGTGCCGTCCCGCGCGGCGCGCACCGGCTGCCCGTGCGTGCCTTCCAGGTCGACCCCGCGGTGACCAGGGCAGAAGCGGCACTCCGGTCGTTCGAACGGCCGCACCACGCGCGGCCGTGGGCGCAGTGGCCAGACGAACCCGGTTCCGGTACCGGACGGCGCGTGCTCCGGCACAGCCGGCTCCGGGGCGGTCACCGGCCGCGCGTCGGGTGCCGCCAGCAGCGGTGCCGCCACACAGGCCGCCAGTACCAGGATGAGAACGGGACGCACGCGGCTATCGTGGCGCAACCGGCGGGGGCGGTGCGTGCTCGGCGCCGGATCCGTGGAGCGTTGCCGGTGCTGTGTACGACTCGCTCCCCGACCCCGTGGACGCGACCCCGTGACCGGGAACGCGCTACCGAGCCCGCACACCGCGCGATGCCGGCGACGCGTACACTGACTCCCGCAACCCGCCACAGGTGGGTTGACTTCGCGTGCGCGTGCACGGCGGTGCGTTCTCCGGGCGCCGCGGCACCGTGGCGAGTTCGCGCCGAGGGGCGCGGCCGCCGCCTGGTGCGACGCTACTCGGGGCATGACCGCCGACGGCCACCCGCGGTTCCCCTCCGGTACGGCCAGGGGTTGGGTAGCCGGCAGCGCACCAGGGCGGTCGAGCGCGCTCGACCGCGGCAAACCGACCGCGTGCGTGCCGCGATGCCAGCGGCACGCCGAGACAGATAGAGGTGCGAACAAGGCTATGGCCGTCGTCACCATGAAGCAGTTGCTCGACTCCGGCGTGCACTTCGGGCATCAGACCCGGCGCTGGAATCCCAAGATGAAGCGCTACATCTTCACCGAGCGCAACGGCATCTACATCATCGACCTGCAGAAGACGCTGAACTACATCGATCGTGCCTACGACTTCATCAAGGAGACGGTGGCGCACGGCGGCACGATCATGTTCGTCGGGACGAAGAAGCAGGCCCAGGAAGCGATCGCCCGCGAGGCGCAGCGCGTCGGGATGCCGTTCGTCAACCAGCGCTGGCTGGGCGGCATGCTGACGAACTTCCAGACGGTGCACAGGCGCCTGCAGCGGCTCAAGGAGCTCGAAGCCATGGAGCAGACCGGCGGCTTCCAGGGGCTGACCAAGCGCGAGATCCTCACCCTCACCCGTGAGAAGGACAAGCTGGAGAAGACACTCGGCGGTATCCGCGACATGGCCAAGGTGCCGAGTGCCGTGTGGATCGTGGACACCAAGAAGGAGCACATCGCCGTCGGTGAGGCGCGCAAGCTCAACATTCCGGTGATCGCGATCCTGGACACCAACTGCGATCCGGACGAGGTCGACTACCCCATCCCGGGCAACGACGACGCCATCCGTTCCGCGGCGATGCTGACCAAGGTCGTGGCAGAGGGCGCCGCCGCGGGGCTGCTCGCCCGCTCGGCAGGGCGCAACGGCACCGCCGGTGAGGACGAGGACAAGCCCGAACCCGGTGTGGCAGGCGACGAGCCGCTCGCCGAGTGGGAGAAGGAGCTGCTCAGCGGCGAAGCCGCCGAGGGCGCCGAGGCCGAGGGTGAGCAGGCCGAGCAGGCAGAGTCCGGCAAGGTCGGCGAGGAGACCGAGCAGCCCACCTCCTGATTCCGGCGCGCCCCGCGCCCCGTCGCGGCGCGCGGGGCGCGCTGCCTTTCCGACAACCCGACCTCATCATTCGTGAAGGAACGGATTACCCACGATGACGAACTACACCGCAGCAGACGTCAAGCGCCTGCGCGAGCTGACCGGCTCCGGCATGATGGACTGCAAGAAGGCGCTCGAGGACAGCGAAGGGGACTTCGACAAGGCTGTCGAGTTCCTGCGCATCAAGGGGGCCAAGGACGTCGGTAAGCGTGCCGAACGCGCGACGGCGGAGGGGCTGATCGCCGGAGACGGCGGTGCCTTGATCGAGATGAACTCGGAGACGGACTTCGTCGCGAAGAACGACGAGTTCCAGGCACTGGCCGCACGGATCATCGAGGTGGCCAAGAACCTGCGCAGCGATGACGTGCAGCAGTTGAAGGACGCCCCCCTCGACGGCGGCACCGTCGACGACGCCGTGCAGTCGCTCGCCGCCAAGATCGGGGAGAAGCTGCAGTTGCGCCGGGTCGCCTCCTTCGACGGGAACGTCGAGACCTACCTGCACCGCAGGGGTGCCGATCTGCCGCCCGCGGTCGGCGTGCTCGTCGAGTACACCGGCGAGGGTGAGGAGGCCGCCGCCGCGGCGCGCGGTGCGGCGATGCAGGTGGCTGCGCTCAAGCCGCACTATCTCTCCCGGGACGAGGTGCCGGAGGATGTCGTGCAGGGCGAGCGCAACATCGCCGAGCAGAATGCCCGTGAGGAAGGTAAGCCCGAGCAGGCCATCTCCAAGATCATCGAGGGGAAGGTCAACGCCTTCTACAAGGACAACGTGCTGCTCGAACAGCCGTCCGTCACCGACAACAAGAAGACGGTGCAGCAGCTGCTCGACGAGGCGGGCGTCACGCTGACACGTTTCGCGCGCTTCGAGGTCGGCCAGTCCTGACCCGCGGCTGGTTACTGGTGATGCACCGTGCCCGGCACTGTGACAGCGGTCGACGACCCGGCTGGGACGGACAGTGCCAGGCTGGCCGTGATCACGGATCGTGTTGAGAGATAATCGTGCTGTGCTCCGCCCCCGCGGGGGCGGAGCACAGCACGATCGGCCCCGAACCTCACCCGCACCGGCTGCAGTGGAGACGGCATGATGACAGACCGACCCGTGCACGGTTACCGGCGAGTGCTGCTCAAACTCGGCGGTGAGATGTTCGGCGGCGGCTCGCTCGGCGTCGACCCGGACGTCGTACACGACGTGGCGCGCCAGATCGCCGAGGTGGTCCGGAGCGGGACACAGATCGCGGTCGTGATCGGCGGCGGGAACTTCTTCCGCGGCGCCGAGCTGAGCCAGCGAGGCATGGACCGGGACCGTGCGGACTACATGGCGATGCTCGGTACCGTCATGAACTGTCTCGCGCTGCAGGACTTTCTCGAGAAGCTGGATGTGCAGACGCGCGTGCAGAGCGCCGTCACGATGGGGCAGGTCGCGGAACCCTATGTCCCGCGCCGGGCGGAACGCCACCTGGACAAGGGGCGTTGCGTCATCTTCGCGGCGGGCGTGGGGATGCCGTACTTCTCTACCGATACCGCCGCTGCCCAGCGCGCGCTCGAGATCGGTTGCGAGGTCGTGCTCATGGCGAAGGCCGTGGACGGCGTGTACTCGGCGGACCCGAAGGTCGACCCGGACGCCGAGTTCTACGGAGCCATCAGCCACCGCGAGGCGCTCGAGAAGGGGCTCAAGGTGGCCGACACGACGGCGTTCAGCTTGTGCATGGACAACAACATGCCGATCATCGTGTTCAACCTGCTTGTCGACGGGAATATCGCCCGCGCTGTACGGGGGGAGTCGATCGGCACGCTCGTCGCCACCCCCGCTGCACAGGCAGTGCCCTAGACCTGCTGGGATCGGCACAAGCACGATCACGTTAGAGCGCGTGTCGGCACAGACCTCAAGGAGTTGCCGTGATCGACGAGACCCTCCTCGACGCCGAGGAAAAGATGGAAAAAGCGGTGTCCGTCGCGAAGGAAGACATGTCCACGGTGCGCACCGGCCGTGCCACGCCCGCCATGTTCGCGCGGATCCACATCGACTACTACGGCGCGCAGACCCCGCTGAACCAGCTCGCCAGCATCAATATCCCGGAAGCCCGGATGGCGGTGATCAAACCGTACGACGCCAGCCAGCTGGGTGAGATCGAGCGGGCCATCAGGGACTCCGACCTCGGAGTGAACCCGACCAACGACGGCACCATCATTCGCGTGGTGATCCCGCAGCTGACCGAGGAACGCCGTAAGGAGATGGTCAAGCTCGCCAAGTCCAAGGGCGAGGACGCCAAGATCTCCATCCGGGGCGTTCGCCGCAAGGCCAAGGACGAGCTCGACCGGATCGGCAAGGACGGCGAAGCGGGTGAGGACGAGGTGATGCGCGCCGAGAAGGAGCTGCAGAACCTGACCGACACCTACGTGCACCAGGTGGACGAGCTGGTCAAGCACAAGGAATCCGAACTGCTCGAGGTGTGAGCAGGTGGGAGTGTTGCGCAATCGCAGCTAGTCGGTGGGTGAGGCGGTCGTGACGGTGCAGGATCAGGAACGCAAGACGTCCCGCGCTGGACGGAACTTGCCGGCGGCGATCGCCGTCGGTGTCGTGCTCGGGGCGGCGATCCTCGCGTCCCTGCTCGTGCAGCGGCACTTCTTCATCGTCGTGGTCTCCGCAGCGCTGCTGATCGGGACGGTCGAGCTCGCGCGCGCGTTGCGCGAGGCGGCGACCATCCGCATCCAGCTCGTACCCGTGCTCGGCGGTGGCCAGGCGATGATCTGGCTGAGCTGGCCGTTCGGCACAGAGGGTGTGCTGGTCGCGTTCGCGGCGACCGTGCTGATCTGCCTGCTGTGGGGGCTGGCGCGGGGCGCGGAAGGCTACGTCAAGGACTCCGCGGCATCGGTACTCGTCGCTGCCTATGTCCCCCTGTTCGGCGCGTTCGCCGCCATGCTCGTGCTGCCCGCGGACGGCGTCGGCAGGGTGATCGCGTTCATGCTCGGCGTGATCGCGTCGGATGTCGGTGGCTACGCGGCAGGCGTGCTCAGCGGCAGGCACCCGATGGCCCCGTCGATCAGCCCGAAGAAGAGCTGGGAGGGGTTCGCGGGTTCGCTGCTCGCCGGGATGGCCGTCGGCGCGCTGACCCTGCCGCACCTGCTGGACGGCCAGATCTGGCACGGCGTGCTGTTCGGCGCGGCGATCGTGCTCACGGCGACACTGGGCGACCTCGTCGAGTCGGTGATCAAGCGTGATATCGGCATCAAGGACATGGGCACGATGCTGCCGGGGCACGGTGGGTTGATGGATCGCCTCGACTCGTTGCTGCCCTCAGCCGTAGTGGCCTGGTTGCTGCTCGGGCTGTTCATACCGGCGTAACGCCGTATCGGGCGAAGTGGGATGCTGGGGGGTGATGACCTCGCTTCCGCTCGTCTTCGACGCCCCCCGCCGCGGCATGCCGCCGCGCCACCTCGCTGACCTCGCCATGCCGGCGCGTGCCGAGGCAGTTGCCGAGCTGGGGGAGAAGCCGTTCCGCGCGAAGCAGCTGTCCCACCACTACTTCTCCCGGCTGACCACGGACGCCGCCGAGATGACCGATATACCGGCCGGCTCGCGCGCCGAGCTGGTCGAGGCCCTGATGCCGCGGTTGCTGACCGAGATCCGGGCATTGGACTGCGACGCGGGAGCCACGCGCAAGACGCTGTGGCGGGCGCACGACGGGACGTTGCTGGAGAGCGTGTTGATGCGTTACCCGGGCCGGGTGACGCTGTGCATCTCCAGCCAGGCCGGTTGTGGGATGGCGTGCCCGTTCTGCGCGACCGGCCAAGGGGGGCTGGACCGGAACATGTCCACGGCCGAGATCGTCGACCAGGTACGGTCAGCCGCCGCGGTCATGCGGGACGGCTTGATGCCCGGCCCGGAGGGTGAGCCGCGCGAGGGGCGGCTGTCCAACGTCGTGTTCATGGGCATGGGCGAGCCGCTGGCCAACTACAACCGCGTGGTGGAGGCCGTGCGCCGCATCACGGAGCCGGCGCCGCGGGGACTGGGTATCGCGCAGCGGTCGGTGACCGTGTCGACGGTGGGACTGGCACCTGCCATGCGCAAGCTCGCCGACGAGGGTATGCAGGTGCGCCTGGCGCTCTCCCTGCACGCGCCCGACGATGAGCTGCGCAACGAGCTGGTACCGGTGAACAACCGCTGGCCGGTCGACGAGATCCTCTCCGCGGCGCGCTACTACCTGGACCGCACCGGCAGGCGGATCTCCGTGGAGTACGCGCTGATCAGGGACATGAACGACCAGCCGTGGCGGGCGGACCTGCTGGCGTCGACCCTGCGCGAGCATCTCGGCCACCTGGCCCATGTCAACGTCATCCCGCTCAACCCGACGCCGGGCAGCAAGTGGGACGCCAGCCCGAAACCGGTCGAGCAGGAGTTCGTCCGCCGGGTCAACGCCGGAGGGGTCACCTGCACCGTGCGCGACACGCGCGGCCAGGAGATCGCGGCGGCCTGCGGGCAGCTGGCAGGCAGCGAGCAGTAGCCGAGCGGCAGCGCCGTGGCGGCACGTGCTCCGGCTGTCACGGCGCTGTTCGTCGCGCTACCGTAGAGACATGGACAGATATGTGATTGAAGTCACCGACGCGGAGCTCTCCCTGCTGACCGCGGCTCTACGGTCGTACCTTGCCGACTTCGGTCACGACGAGGCGGACCTGCAGCGGTCGGTCAAGGATCTGCTGGCCAAGCTGCCGGACCCGGAGCCCGCAGGCTGAGGCCGGGGCTCACGTGGTTCGGCGGGGCATCGTTCTCCGGCAGGGTTCGCGGCGAGGCTCAGTGGCGCCAGGGGGAACGCTGCCTGCGCAGGTCCCACAGCAGGCCTGCCATGATGGTCAGCGCGGTGAGCACGAGGATGTAGTTCTCGATGTTGCTCTCGTGCGGGCCGTTGAGCATGCCGAGCAGGATGATCGCGACGATCCAGCCCGCGAGCTGCCTGCCCTTCGGGAACGTGCCGTGCCAGCCCCACTCCGCCGAGGGCTCGTCGCGGGGGTCGACCTGGGCCACTCCCGTCCCGGGCCGGTGCTCGAGCTCCGTACTCGCCACCACGTTCTCCTCCTGCCTGGATATCACTCTTCTCGGGGTCGATGATCCCACACCGTTCATCGGTGGCTGGCTGAGGCTCCGCCACGGGCATCGGCGACAATAGGACGCGATGACGTCATCCGACCTCGCAGACCCGTCTCACGCAGGCGTGCGTACCGTTCTCGTGCTCGGTTCCACCGGGTCGATCGGAACCCAGGCGCTGGATGTCGCCACGCGCAACCCCGACCTGTTCCGGGTCTCCGGGATCGCCGCGAGCGGCAGCGACCCGGCCGCCCTCGCGGCACAGGCCATCGCCCACCAGGTCGACGCGATCGCGGTGATCAAGCCGACTGCCGTCGAGGACGTGCAGCTGGCCATCTACACCGAGGCGCAACGCCGTGGATACGCCATGGGGCGGTACCGGATGCCCCGTATCTTCGCGGGAGCGGGGGCGGTGCTCGAGCTGATCGACGCGATCACCGTGGACGTCGTGCTCAACGGGATGCCCGGGTCCGCGGGGCTGGCGCCCACGCTGCGCGCGCTCGGCACCGGGGCGTCGGTGGCGCTGGCCAACAAGGAGTCCCTGATCGCGGGCGGTCCGCTGGTGCTGGACGCGGCGGCGCCGGGGCAGCTGGTTCCGGTGGACTCGGAGCATTCGGCGCTGGCGCAGGCGCTGCGCGGCGGCCGTGCCGAGGAGGTCGAACGGCTGGTGCTGACCGCATCCGGCGGTCCGTTCCGCGGCCGCAGCCGTGCCGAGCTGGCCGAGGTCACCGTCGAGCAGGCGCTCGCGCATCCCACCTGGCAGATGGGCCCGGTGGTGACCGTCAACTCGGCCACGATGATGAACAAGAGCCTCGAGCTCATCGAGGCACAGTTGCTGTTCGACGTGCCGAGCGAGCGCATCGACGTGGCGGTGCACCCGCAGTCGATCGTGCACTCGATGGTGACGTTCACCGACGGTTCCACGCTGGCGCAGGCGAGCCCTCCGGACATGCGCCTGCCCATCGCGCTCGCGCTGAACTGGCCGCGCCGCGTGCCCGGCGCCGCGCCGGCGTGCCGGTGGGACACCGCGACCGAATGGACCTTCGAACCGCTGGACGGCGAGGCCTTCCCCGCGGTCGAGCTCGCCAGGCACGCCGCGCGGGTCGGTGGGTGTGTGCCCGCGGTCCTCAACGCCGCGAACGAGGAGATGGTGGCGGCGTTCCTGCGGCAGAACACCAGCTTCACCTCGATCGTGGACACTGTGTCCGAGGTGGTCTCCGTGGCGGACGGCTGGCACGGTCGACCGCGTGACATCGACGACGTCCTCGCCGCCGAGGAATGGGCGCGTGCGCGCGCCACCGAGCTGAACCGTCAGGGAAGGGACTAGGAGTGCTCGCCTACACCATCGGGGTCGTGCTCTTCGCGCTGGGCATCTGCGTATCCATCGCACTCCACGAGGCCGGGCACATGTGGACGGCGAAGAAGTTCGGCATGCAGGTGCGCCGGTACTTCGTCGGCTTCGGCCCCACGCTGTTCTCCTTCCGCAGGGGAGAGACCGAGTACGGCGTCAAGGCCGTCCCGCTCGGCGGCTTCTGCGACATCGCGGGCATGACCGCGCTGGACGAGGTCAAGCCGGAGGAGGCCAAGCGCGCGATGTGGCGCTACCCGGTCTGGAAGCGCACGGTGGTGCTCGCGGCGGGCTCCGGCATGCACTTCCTCATCGGCTTCCTCGTGCTGCTGGTGATGGCGGGCTCGCTCGGCCTGCCGAACCTCGACGGGGACCCCAAGGTGCAGGCGGTGTCCGAATGCGTGCGCGACGTCCAGGACCGCGAGCAGCTCGCGGAGTTCGACGAGCAGGCGTGTGGTCCCGGTGACCCGGCCCCCGCGAAGGAGGCCGGTCTGCGGTCCGGGGACGTCATCACCGCCGTCGACGGCGAGCCCGTAGCCGACATCGGCGAGACCACCTCGCTGGTGCAGGAGCGTGAAGGGCCGACCCCGATCACGGTCGACCGGGACGGGACCACGGTCGAGACCGTGGTCGATGTCGAGCGCATCCAGCGGCCGAACCTGGACGAGGCCGCCGTCGAGGAGGGGGCGCCCGAGACGGTGACCGTCGGCATGATCGGTGTCGGGTTCGCGCAGTACCTGCAGTACAGCGCCGTCGAGGCCGCCCCGGCCACGGTGATGTTCACCGGGGACATGTTCCACCGCACCTGGAACGCGCTGTTGCGACTGCCGGAACGGATCCCGCTCGTCGTGGAGTCCATCTTCGGCGCCGAGCGCGACCCGAACACGCCGGTGAGCGTGGTCGGGGCCAGCAGGCTCGGTGGCGAGACGGTGCAGCAGGGGATGTGGGAGGTCTTCTTCCTGCTGCTGGCAAGCCTGAACTTCTTCGTCGGGATCTTCAACCTGCTGCCGCTGCTGCCGCTCGACGGTGGCCATATCGCGGTGACCTGGTACGAGCGAGCGCGGGACTGGTTGCGCAAGCTACGCGGCAAGGCCGCGGGCGGTCCGGTGGACTACTCCAAGCTCTCCGCGGTGACCATGGTCGTGATCATCATCGGCGGCGGTTTCGTGTTGCTCACCGTCACCGCCGACATCGTCAACCCGATCCGCCTCACCGACTAGCCGTAGCCGCCCCAGGGGTGGGAGCCGAATGTGACATCGGGCTCCTTCTAAGGAACCGCGGTCACCTTCGGCTCCCACCCGGCCCGGTGGGTTGCGTTGCTCACATCTCGGCGGCGCTGTGCAGGACCGGCCATGGCGGCGGCACGGTATCGTTCGGGTAGCACCTCGTCACCACAGGACGCGCGACGCAGAATGCAGAGGACTCGATGTCGGTCGATCTTGGCTTGCCCACCAGCCCGCCACCCGTACTCGCGGAGCGCCGCAAGACCAGGCAACTGATGGTCGGCCCCGTGGGGGTCGGCAGCGAGCACCCCGTGTCGGTGCAGTCGATGACGACCACCCAGACCTCGGACGTCAACGCCACGCTGCAGCAGATCGCCGAGCTCACCGCGGCCGGCTGCGACATCGTCCGGGTAGCCTGCCCGCGCCCGGAGGACGCCGAGGCGCTGCCGGCGATCGCGCAGAAGTCCAAGATTCCCGTCATCGCCGATATCCACTTCCAGCCCCGTTACGTGTTCGCCGCGATCGAGGCCGGTTGCGCGGGCGTGCGTGTCAACCCCGGCAATATCAAGAAGTTCGACGACCGGGTCGGCGAGATCGCCCAGGCCGCCAAGGACCACGGCACGCCCATCCGCATCGGGGTGAATGCCGGCTCGCTCGACCAGCGTCTGCTGCAGAAGCACGGCAAGGCGACCCCGGAAGCGCTGGCCGAGTCCGCGCTGTGGGAGGCGGGCCTGTTCGCCGAGCACGACTTCCACGACATCAAGATCTCGGTCAAGCACAACGACCCGGTCGTGATGGTGCGCGCCTACGAGATCCTCGCCGAGCAGTGCGACTACCCGCTGCACCTCGGTGTGACCGAGGCAGGCCCGGCTTTCCAGGGCACGATCAAGTCCTCGGTGGCCTTCGGCGCGCTGCTGCGGCAGGGGATCGGCGACACGATCCGGGTGTCGCTGTCGGCGCCGCCTGTGGAAGAGGTCAAGGTCGGCACGCAGATCCTGGAGTCGCTGAACCTGCGCCCGCGCAAGCTGGAGATCGTGTCCTGCCCCTCGTGCGGGCGTGCGCAGGTCGACGTGTACAAGCTGGCCGACGAGGTCACCGCGGGCCTGGAGGGCATGGAGATCCCGTTGCGGGTGGCCGTGATGGGCTGCGTGGTCAACGGTCCGGGGGAGGCGCGTGAGGCCGACCTCGGTGTTGCCTCGGGCAACGGCAAGGGACAGATCTTCGTCAAGGGCGAGGTGATCCGGACCGTGCCCGAGCACCAGATCGTCGAGACGCTGATCGAGGAAGCGATGCGCATCGCCGAGGAGTCCGGCGAGTCCATCGGTGACGGCGAACCCACCGTCACCGTCACCTCCTGACCCGCCGATGTGCTGAACGACGCTTTCGATCCACGAGGCGGACCGAAAGCGTCGTTCAGCACACGCACTGGGGTGGCGCTTAGAGTGGGTGTGTGAGTGGCGAGTTCGTGGTCGGCCGGCCGCACCCGGGGTTGCGTGGGTACGTGTCGCGCTACATCGGCTACCGCCAGGACGGGACCCTTCCTGCTGTGCATCGCGGCCTGCCGTCGCGCCACATCGTCGTGGTCATCAGCCTCGCGGAACCCGTCCACGTCATCTCCTCGCCCGATGGCCGCTCGTCCTCGGCCACCTTGCAGGGGCTGGTCGGCGGGATGCAGTCCGGCCCGGCGCTCATCGGACAGACCGACCACCAGTACGGACTGCAGCTCGAGCTCGACCCGCTCGGAGCCCGCGGCCTGCTCGGCGTCAGCGCCGAGGACCTCTCGGGTGCCGTTGTCGAGCTCGGCCGCCTGCCCCGCCCCGCGCTGGCAACCCTGCCGGATCGCCTGGCGAGTACGACCGGCTGGCGGCAGCGCTTCGCGGTGCTCGACGAGGTGCTGCTCGGTGTGCTGGTCGAGACCGTCCGGGCCGCCCCCGAGGTCGAGTGGGCCTGGTCGCGCCTGCTGCGTGCGGGTGGCCGTACCCCGGTGCGCGCGCTGGCAGGCGACGTTGGCTGGAGCACCCGCCACCTCGGTGAACGGTTCCGCAGGGAGATCGGCCTGGCACCGAAGCAAGCCGCGCGGGTCGTACGGTTCGAGCGGGCGAGCACGGCGCTGCGGCGCAGGCCGCGCACCGCGCTCGCCGATCTCGCCGCGGAGTGCGGCTACTACGACCAGGCACACCTGACCCACGAGTGGCGTGCGCTCGCCGGTTGCACACCGGGCACCTGGATGGCAGAAGAGCTCCCGTTTCTCCAAGAAAGCATCCCGGGGCCGGACTCAGACTGGTGACCATGACGAATGGACCACAGATCACCGTATGGCCGTGCCTGCGCTACGACGACGCGCCGGGCGCGCTGCGCTTCCTGGTGGACGTGTTCGGATTCACCGAGCGCCTCGTCGTCCCCGCGGAGGACGGGGACATCAGCCACGCCGAGCTGGGCTGGCCGGAAGGGGGAGCGGTCATGTTCGGCACGACCCGGCACAAGCGGGGGACGGCGCACGATGTGATGCGCTCGGGGGTCACCACGGTGTACGTGGTGACCGACCACGTCGACGAGGTACACCAGCGCGCCGTGGCCTCCGGGGCCGATATCGCGACCGAGCTGCACGACACCGACTTCGGGTCGCACACGTTCACCGCTCGCGACCCGGAAGGCAACCTCTGGACCTTCGGTACCTACCGCGGGGCGTGAAGCCGCCGAACCGGGTATAGGGGAAGGCCGAATGACGCTTTCGGGTCCACGAGACGGGCTGAAAGCGTCATTCGGCGCCGGGGTAACGGGGTGATCGCTACCCGCGCATGCGGGTTGTCTGGCAGGCTTAACCCGTGTTGCGGCTTGCAGGGACACGATTGCTCGAGGACCGGGACTACTCCGTTGTGGATGCCGCGTTGTCGGCCGACCCGGTCAACTCATGCATGGTCAGCGCGCGGGTCGAGTCCGCGGGCCTCGACCCGTTACGGCTGGGTGGGGAGCTCTGGGCGGCCGACTCCCGGCCGCTGTGGCCCGGACGCCTGCAGGGCCTGTGCTTCTCCGGGCCGAACCTCATCCCGCTGTCCGGCAACGCGGCCGCGTTGCGCTCGTTCGCCGAGCGGGCGCTCCGGCGCGCGCGTACCTGCTCGTCCGTGGTCGGCCCGGCCGAGCAAGTGCTGGGACTCTGGGACGAGCTGGCCGAGGAGTGGGGACCGCCGCGTGATCTGCGATCGCCCCAACCGCTTCTCGCGCTGGACCGTGCCCCGGCCACGGCTGTCGACCCGAGCGTGCGGCGTGTGCAGCCGCACGAGCTGGATCGCTACCTCCCGGCAGCGGTGGCGATGTTCATCGAGGAGGTCGGTGTCGACCCGCGGCACGGCGACAACGGCATGAACTACCGCGCCCGAGTGGCCGAGCTCATCCAGAAGGGCAGGGCGTTCGCCCGGTTCGAGCACGGTCGCGTGGTGTACAAGGCCGAGATCGGGGCGCTGTCGTCGCGGGTCGGTCAGATCCAGGGTGTGTGGGTGCCCCCGGACCGCAGGGGAGAGGGACTGGCCACAGCGGGCACCGCCGGCGTCGCTGCCGTCCTGGTGCGCGAGCTGAACCGCATCGCCAGCCTGTACGTCAACGAGTACAACTCGGCGGCCCTTTCGGTGTACCGCAAGATCGGGTTCCGCCGGGTAGGGGAGTACGCGACGGTGCTGTTCTGACACCCGCCCGCGGCGTGCCCGGAAAACGCGACATGTCACCGCACAGCGACCGCGACGGGCATACTGGGGCACCGTGCGATCGACAACACGCGTGCTGGCCGTCGCGACCGTACTCGGTGTGACCGCCGGATGCGGGATCTTCTCCGACCCTGCCGGTGACCGGGCCGAGGAGTTCTTCCTCGCCGTCGCGGATGGGGACGTGTCCCGTGCCGCCGAGCTGACCGACGCTCCGGAACGCGCGTCTCGGGTGCTGGACCAGGCGCTGGAGGCTTTGGAGCCGGAATCGATCGAGGTGTCCGTCGAGGAGTCGCAGGACGTCCCGGACTCGGCGAGCAGCTCGGTCGACTACGAGCTGACCTGGCACCTCGGCGACGAGCGGACGTGGAGCTACAGCGCATCGGCGGAGCTGGTCGACTCGGATGACGGGTGGCGTGTGCGCTGGACACCGGCCGTGCTGCATCCCGACCTGGCTCCGGAACACACGATCGCCCTGCTCGAGATGCAACCGGAGCTGGCGCCGGTGCTCGACAGGGACGGCAGGGAGCTGCTGTCCGCGCAGCGAGTGACGTCGGTGCTGCTGGAGGTAGACAAGCTCGATGACTCCGGTGGCCTCGAGCAGGCGGCCAGCGGCCTGGCGAGCGAGCTGTCCCGGTTCGACGAGGAGATCACCACCGAGTCGATCATGTCCGGTGCCGGGGACACCGAGGACGGCGAGCCCTACGTTGTCGCTGCGTTGCGGGAGGACGACTTCCAGGCCGTCGAGGAAACCATCGCCGGCATCCCCGGGGTCCGGTTCACCTGGCAGGAGCGATTGCTCGCGCCGGAACGCGACTTCGGCAGGGCCATCCTGCCGCCGCTGCGCAGGATGGTCGAGGAGCGCGCGGCCGAGCGGTCCGGCTGGCGGGTCATCACGCTCGACGCGGTGGGCGCCGAGGCACGGGAGCTTGCTTCGGAACGACCCGAGCCGGTCGAGGCAGTCGACAGTACGGTGCTGTTGCCTGCGCAGTCGGCTGCCGAGGAGGCGCTGGAGGAGGCGAGCACACCGGGTGCGCTGGTCGCGATGGACGTCTCGAGCGGTGATCTCCTGGCCGTCGGGCAGAACTCGGCCGCCGACGAGCACGGGCCCATCGCGCTGACCGGACAGTACCCCCCGGGGTCCACCTTCAAGATCGTCACAGCCGCGGCAGGGATGTCCGCGGGAGAGGTACACCCGGACGGCGAGGTCGACTGCCCCGGCTCCACGGCGGTCGGCAGCAGGATGGTGACCAACGACGACGAGTTCGACCTGGGAACAACGGACCTCACCACGGCGTTCGCGCGGTCGTGCAACACCACCTTCGCGCAGCTGGCCGCCGAGCTGGACGACGACGCGTTGCCGGACACCGCTGCATCGCTCGGCATCGGAGCCGAGTTCGATATCCCCGGAACGGACGTGTTCACCGGCTCGGTTCCGGAACCGGAGAACGTCGCCGAGCGCGCCGAGAACGGGTTCGGCCAGGGAACGGTGCTGGCCAGCCCGTTCGGTATGGCGCTGGCAGCCTCGGCGGTGGCGAACGGGAGCACCCCGACGCCGTCGGTGATCGACGGGCCGGACACCGAGGTCTCCGGCCTCGGTGACCCACTGGACACCGAGGTCAACGGTGCCGTGCGCGACCTCATGCGCGCGGTGGTCACCGACGGCACGGCCGGTGAGCTGGACGCGCTGGACGGGGTGCACGGCAAGACGGGGACGGCTCAGTTCGGCGACGGTTCCGACGCACACGGTTGGTTCGTCGGTTACCAGGACGATCTCGCGTTCGCGGTGTTGCTTGTCGGAGGCGGCAGTTCCCAGCCCGCGGTTGAGGTGACCAGGAACTTCCTCGAGGGGCTGCCGTCGGCAGTGCCGTGACGTGCGGGTGTTGCGTAACCAACGGCCACACGACCGAGCCGGTACGGGCGTCGTAGGGTGGTGACATGCCGATGCGTGAGCCCTTGAAGCCTGGAGTGCAGACTCCGCGCCGTCCGGTGCCGGAGTCGATCGTCCGTCCCGAGTACGTCGACAAGCCCGCCCCCCGCGCGGAGCCGGGTAATGGCGTGCGTACTCCCGAGGTGATCGAGGCCATGCGCGTCGCGTCGCGTATCGCCGCGCAGGCACTCGAGGAAGGGGGTAAGGCGGTCAAGCCGGGAAACACCACCGATGACGTCGACAAAGTGGTGCACGAGTTCCTGATCGACAACGGTGCCTACCCCTCCACCCTGGGGTACCGGCATTTCCCGAAGTCGTGCTGCACCTCCCTCAACGAGGTCATCTGCCACGGGATCCCGGACTCGACGGTGATCCAGGACGGGGATATCTGCAACATCGACGTCACCGCGTTCATCGGCGGTGTGCACGGCGACACCAACTGCACGTTCCTTGCCGGAGATGTCTCCGAGGAGGTTCGGCTGCTCGTGGAACGTACGCACGAGGCGACGATGCGAGCGATCAACGCGGTGCGGCCCGGCAGGCAGCTCAACGTCATCGGCAGGGTGATCGAGTCCTACGCGAAGCGGTTCGGTTACGGCGTCGTCCGTGACTTCACCGGGCACGGTGTGGGACCGGCCTTCCACACGGCCCCGACCGTGCTGCACTACGAGGAACCCGCGGTGACCACGGTGATCGAGGAGGGCATGACCTTCACGATCGAACCGATGATCACGCTCGGCACGATCGACTACGACGTCTGGGAGGACGACTGGACGGTCACCACCAAGGACAAGAGGTGGACCGCCCAGTTCGAGCACACGATCCTGGTCACCGAGTCGGGGGCGGAGATCCTGACGCTGCCCTGACGCGCGGGCAGGACCCGGCCCAGGGTGCAGCGGTGCCACTCAGCGATTCAGTGGCAGGTTCAGCAGCGCGTTCTCGATCAGCTCGGGCATGGCGGGGTGGATCCAGTACTGGCCGCGTGCCATCGAGGACGCGTCCAGCCCGAAGCTCATGGCCTGGACGAGCGGTTGGATCAGCGTCGGCGCTTGCGGGCCGATGATGTGGGCTCCGAGCAGCAGGCCGGTGTCCGGGTCCGCGAGCAGCTTGGCGAAGCCGGTTGTGTCCTCCATCGCCCAGCCGTATGCGATGCCCGCGTAGTCCTGGTTCGCCACCACGTACGTCAGGCCTTGCTCGCGCGCCTGCTGCTCGGTGACTCCGACGGTGGCGATCTGCGGCGAGGTGAAGACGGCGTGCGGGATGACGCGGTGGTCGGCCGGCTCCGGCTGGTGCGGGTTCAGCAGGTTGTGCTGCACGACGCGCGCCTCGTGGTTGGCGACGTGTTTGAGCTCGTACGGCGAGCTGAGATCGCCAAGCGCGTACATCCCCGGCACCGAGGTGCGCTGGAACTCGTCGACCGCGACGTAGCCGCCTGCCGTGGTGTCCACGCCGGTCGCGGCGACGTCGAGCAGGTCCGAGTTGGGCTGCCTGCCCGTGGCGACCAGCACCAGGTCGGTGTCGACGGTCTCGCTGCCGTCCGGCCCGTCGAGCTCGAGTGCGGCGCCGGACTCGGTGCGGTACACGGACCGGAGCGCGCGGTGCAGCCGGAGGTCCCAGCGCTGCGCGGCTAGTTCGGTGAACCGGCTGCTGACATCGGCGTCCTGCGCGCGCAGCATGGCTCCGGAGCGTACGACGACGGTCACGTCCGCACCGAACGAGGCGAAGACGTGGGCGAACTCGGCGGCGATGAAGCCGCCCCCGAGGATGGTCACGCGCTCCGGAACCTTGTCGATCCGCATGACCGTGTCCGATGTGTGGTAGCCGACCGTGGACAGCCCGGGGACATCGGGCACGGTCGGCCGGCCACCCGCGCCGAGTACGAAACGGTCGGCTGTGATCACCTCGTCGTCCGTCCCGTCGCTCGGGCGCACGCGCAGCGTCCGCTCGCCGACGAAGCGCGCCTCGCCCTCGTAGACGGTCACGTGCGCGTTGTCCGGGTGGGTGTGCCGGTAGTCCCTGCCACTCGCCGCGATCGGATCGATCCGGCCGAAGATCCGGTCGCGGACATCGGCCCAGTGCACTGCGCGCAGCTCGGCGTCGACACCGAAGCGGGCGCTGGTGTCGGTGGTGCGCGCGACGTCGGCGGTGTGCACGAACATCTTGGTGGGGATGCACCCCACGTTGAGGCACGTCCCACCGAACACGCCCTTCTCCACGACCGCCACTCGCCAGTCGGAGAAGCGGTCATCGAGGATCGAGTTCGCCGAACCGGTCCCGATGATGATCAAGTCGTAGTGCGTCACAGTGTCGTCAACTCCGTGCGGGCGTTGTGCATTCCTGCTGTGCAGCACGCGTCCCGGAGCAGCAGAGGGCACGGTGCCGGGCCGGGTGGCAGCCGAGCTTGCACCAGCGCGTCGGGCGCGCCGGCAGACCGCGTCGGGCGCGCCGGCACACCGCGTTGGGCGCGCGATTCGCATCCGGCGGAGCCGCGCGGCTCCGCCGGGGTGTGCCTGTGCCGTACGGAAGCTCCGTGAGCCGGTCGGGCGGGTGCCGCTGCGGTCGGCACGCCGGACCGGCTCAGGTGTCCAGCTCGGCCAGTGCCTTCTTGGCCTGCTCCAGCTCCGCCTCCAGCTCGGCCACCTTCGCCTGCTGCTGCTCGCGGGCGGCGGTGATCACCTCGTCGATCGGGCCGGACAGCTCGTCGTGCAGTTCGTTGGCCGCGCGCGAGACGGCCGCGGCGGACACGTCGACGCCCCGGGCGACCCACGTGCTGCCGTGCTTGAGCTCGGCCTGCCATGTCCCGTCGGCCGTGCCGGTGACGGTCAGCGTGAGCTGGACGGTTCGGGTCTTCTTCGCCGTGGTGCCCTTCTGGCGTCCGCGCTTGGCTCCCGCCTGCTCACCGTTGCCGCCTGCCTGGCCGGATGCTTCCCCGGAGGCGCCGGATTCCGGGGTGGTTGCGGTCGCTTCGGACGCGGTGTCGCCCTGCTGCTGGGTGTCGGGTTCCACGGTCATAGTGGTTGTCGTCTCCTCGCCGGATGGGTACGTTGGCCGCGCCAGAGTATAGAACACCCGTTCGGTATGTCCAGGAGGAGCACGGGCCGGGCCCGTCGGAGTGGGTGCGGCAGCCGGACGGCTCTACTGCTCGCCGGGTCGCCGGGCGGGTGTGACCGGTCCGGTACCGGCTGCGTGCCGGAAGCGGTCCGGCCGGAAACTCGCGAGTAGCGGCGACGCCTGCTCGTCCAGCACCTCACCCGCGGCCAGCCGGGCCAGCAGTGGCGCCAGTGTGATTCCGCTGTGCGTGGCGATGACGTAGAAACGCCGTGTCTCGCCGTCGGCGAAGCCGGCGACCGTGAGCCCATCGGCGGGCAGTGCCCGTCGCCCCACGCGCAGCGCTTCGATCGTGGCGAACTCCCCGCCGGCGAGGACCTCGCCGAGCCGCTGGATCAGGGTGTCCGCGGGTGGGGCAGCGGCGTCGCCGACGGCTGCCGGGTCGGCTTCGGTGCCGGCGTCCAGGTCGAGTCCCTGCATGACCAGACGTCCGCCCCCGTCGGGGCGGACGTTGAGGCGCGGTGTGGTCAGCACGCGAGACAGCCGCACCGGTAGCGGACGCGTGTAGGCGAGCAGCCCCAGATTCGCGCCACCCGGCTGGGTGGCCTCGGCCATGGGCACGGTGCGATCCGCGGTGGCCACGAGCGCCTCGGTCCACCGGCCCGCGCAACTGATGACCCGGTCGAACCGGTGGCTCTCGCCGCCGTCGAGACGCACGTCGACTCCCCGCTGGTGCGGTTCCACCGCGGTGACCACGGCCGGGAAGAGCAACCGTGCGCCGCACTCGCGGGCCTGGCCGAGCAGGTGGGCAAGCAGCACCGCGGGTAGCACGTGCCCCTCGCCGGGGAAGTAGGCGATCCGCTCGACATCCTCCGGCACGCGCACATCGGGTTCGAGGCGGCCGACCTCGTCGTGAGTGACCCAGCGACACGGGTAACCGAGCCGGTCGAGCCGTGTTACCCGGCGTTCGAGCGTGGCACGGCCTTCCGGGTCACCCGCCCACGCGACGTTGCCGGTGGGGAAGTACCACGGGGCTCCACCGGGGAAGCCGGCCGCGAGCCGTGCGTGCTCGAGGCATCCCTCGACATTGAGCCGGTGGTAGATCTCAGGGTGTTTGTCGTGCGAGTTGAGCCACGCGAACGACGTCCCGGACGTCCCGTCGCCCGGATGCCGCTGCTCGAAGACGGTCACCGTCGCGCCCCGCACCGCCAGGTCCCTGGCTACGGCCGCGCCGACGACTCCGGCGCCGATCACCGCGACGCGCATCGCGCGTTCCTCGGCTGTCGCCGGGCGGGTCCGTCACGTGCCGTGGTTGCCTCGACCATTCCGGCAGGCTACCGGGTCAGGTGGCGCTCAGCGGACGCTCCGCGCCGTCCTGCCCGTCGGGCTCCTGCTGGCGAACCGCCTCGACGAGCTCCTGGGGGTTGAGGTGCGCTGTGTCGTCGATGCCGACGTCGTGTGCCCGCTCGGCGAGTTCCGCCTGATCGAGCTCTCCCGGGTTCTCGTATGTCCTCATCTCCGCCCCTCGCTGCGTCGACCACGCCGAACCGGCTCGCGTCGCGGCCGCCGTTCGGTGTCGCACCGGACGGGAACGCCTGGCACATACGTACCGCCGTGCCGCCCGTGAGCCTCGGGTCGTGACGCATGGCGGTACCTCCCGCACCGGTCCGTACGTCCGGGCTACCCGCTCGACCGGCTCACGACACCCACGGAGCGCGCCGTGCTCACCGCCGCGACAGCAAACCCCTCAGGAAGGCGGCCTGGCCCGCGTGCTGCAGGTCGTCGCCGATCACGCTGACCAGTCGCACGCCGAGCGTCACCGGGGGGTCCCAGCCTTCGTCGATGACCTGCGCCAGGTCGGCATCGGCCAGGCCGGAGACGAACGCGACGGTCTGCTCGTGCACCGCGTCGTGATAGCCGGTGAGCAGCTTCGGCGAGTCCACCCGCACGGCGGCCACGTCCTCGCTGGTGTGCCCGTATCCGATGGATTCGTCCGGCAGTGCCAAGCCGAACCGGTGCGACCACCCGTGTGCGGTCCACACCTGCTCGAACCCCGCGGCATCGGCGATGTGGTCGTCCTGCACCCGGGTCAGGTGCCACACCAGCCAGGTGATCGAGTTGGCCTCGCTGTCGATACGCGCGTTCAGCGTCTCGGCGGGGAGGCCGCCGACGGCCTCGTGCACGGCCTCCCGGATCCGGCCGAACGCGTCGGTGAGCAAGTCTGCGCTGGTCATTGATGGCTCCACCTGTGTAGTCGACGGGGGCTGCGTTCCCGATTGTGCCGCGACCCCCTGACAGGTGGCGGCCATCGGCACGTGACGACGTTCGGCAGGGTGATTCGCGGGGTCGTTCCCCCGGTGCTGCCGGGGCCGCTGACGTCGCCGGGCGATGTCGCCCGCGCAAGCCGCGGTACGGGCCGGCACCTGGAGCCGTGGCCGACCACCATGGTGTTCGTACGGCAGCTGCGGGAACCGATGAGGCACGTCAGTATCGGGTGCCGGCCCGTGCCGATCGATCCCCGGCGAGGCACGCGGTGCCGGGATGGACGGCGGGGAGCGACCCCGGTCCGATCGCGGCGCTCGTCCGAGTTGCCCGGATCCCCGCGGGGTTCTAACGTCGTTGAGTGAGTTCGGGTGGGTGTGGCCGAAGGCCTCCGATACCCGCGCACGGCGTCCGTGCCGACCGGCCGCCGTATGCTCCGCATCGCATGGAGGACGATCATGAACCGCTGGAGGAGCAGCGTCGTGGGCGTGCTGTCCGCGGCAGCACTGACCGCGGCGCTCGGCGCGTGTGGTGGGGACGGCAACGGCACGGACCCGGGAACCCAGCAGGAGGGTGCGGAGTCCGCGGAATCCACCGTCGTCACATCCGACTCGGAGGTCGGCACGATCCTCACCGACGGCCAGGGAAACACGCTGTACCTGTTCACCGAGGACTCGTCGGGCACGAGCGCGTGCGAGGACGACTGCCTGAAGGCGTGGCCGATCCTCGAGGGCGAGGCCGAGGCGGGCGAAGGCGTCCAAGCCGAGCGTCTCGATACGATCGAGCGCCCGGACGGGACGGTGCAGGCGACCTACAACGACTGGCCGCTGTACTACTACGCGGAGGACGCCGGGCCCGGCGATCTGAAGGGTCAGGGCGTCAACGACGCCTGGTGGGTGGTCGCCCCCAGTGGCAACGCCATCCATCAGATGCCCGGGAGCGACTCCGGCTACTGAGGGCTCGGCCAGGGCCATGCCGGTCGAGGTCGTGCACCGGCAGGGCGGTTATCCGCGCCGGATACTCGCCATGATCGGCCCGGCCAGCTCGGGCCGGCAGATGAGTACGTCCGGCAGGTACGGGTCGGGCCGGTTGTAGCGCAGCGTGCTGCCGTCGATGCGGGAGGCGTGCAGCCCGGCGTGCGCGGCGACGCCCGCAGGGGCCGCCGAGTCCCATTCGTACTGGCCGCCGGCGTGCACGAACGCGTCGACGTCGCCGCGCAGCACGGCAGCGGCCTTCGCGCCTGCCGAGCCCATCGGTACGAGCGTGCCGCCCAGGTCGGTCACCAGGGACCCGGCACAGGCCGGCGGCCGGGACTCGCTCACCGCGATCCGCGGCGACCCGGGTTCGGATGCTGCCGTGCTCCTGCGGAGGCTGTCGCCGCTGCTGTACACGACGTCGAGGGCGGGGACGGCGACCGCGGCAGCGGTGATCTCCCTGCCGCGTTCCCACAACGCGACGTGCACGGCCCAGTCGGTGCGGTGCGGTTGGGCGTACTCCCTCGTGCCGTCGAGCGGGTCGATGATCCACACCCTGTCGGCCCCGAGGCGTGCCGGGTCGTCTGCGGACTCCTCGGACAGCACCGCGTCGGCGGGACGGGCGCGTGCGAGCTGGTCGAGCAGGAAGGCATCGGCGCTCGCGTCGCCGCGCGCGCCGAGCTCGGTGGCGCCGCTTCCGCGCAGCTCGCGGAGCAGCGTACCCGCGCGCTCGGCCAGGTCGATGGCGAGTCCGATGTCGGAGTTCATCGTTCCAGGTACTCGAGCAGGATGGCGGCCTGGGTGGCCGCGTCGCCGTCCTCGGGGCGTAGCACGAGATCCGGGGTGCGGGGCGCCTCGTACGGGTCGTCGATCCCGGTGAAACCGGTGATCTCGCCCGCGCGCGCCTTGGCGTACATCCCCTTCGGGTCGCGCTCGGCACAGGTCTCCACGGGGGTGTCCACGAAGATCTCGACGAAAGGCAGGCCGTCGGCGTCGTGCGCGGCACGCACCCGGTCACGATCCTCGCGGTAGGGGCTGATCAGCGAGACCACGGCGACGACGCCCGCGTCGGCGAACAGCCGGGCGACCTCGCCCGCCCTGCGGACGTTCTCGGCCCGGTCGGCGGCGGTGAAGCCCAGCCCCGCGTTGAGCCCGTGCCGCAGGTTGTCCCCGTCGAGTACGTAGGCGGGCCGCCCTGATGCGACCAGCCTGCGTTCCAGCTCCGCCGCCACCGCGGACTTGCCGGAGCCGGACAGCCCCGTCAGCCACACGGTCATGCCCGTGGTTGCCCGTTGCTCCCGGGTGACGGCGGGCGAGTGCCACACCACGTCGGAGCCGGTCACGGCCGGGCCGGTGATCATGCCTGCCGCGACCGTGTTGTCTGTGGCCTCGTCGACGAGGATGAAGCTGCCGGTGTCGCGGTTGCGGCGGTACGGGTCGAACAGCAGCGGGTGCTGCGTGCGCATCCGGATGCGGCCGATCTCGTTGAGCGCCAGCCCTTCCGCGGTCTTGTCGCGATGCAGCGAGTCGATGTCGAGGCGGTAGTCGAGCTGCCCTACGGTGGCCCGCGTGGACCGGGTGGTGTGCTGGACGGCGTACCGGCTGCCCGGCGTGAGCTCGGACTGCTCGGTCAGCCAGCAGACCATGGCGTCGACGTCCGAGGCGACGTGGGGTCGGTTTCCCGGGCGGCAGATCAGGTCACCCCTGCTGATGTCGATGTCGTCATCGAGCTGGACGGTGACCGCCTGCGGGGCGAACGCCTCGTCGAGTGCGACGTTGCCCGGGCCCCGGACCGACCGCACCGTGGACGTGAAGCCGGACGGCAGAACCGCGACCTCGTCGCCGGGGCGAAGCGTGCCGCCTGCCATCGTTCCGGCGTAGCCGCGGAAGTCCGCATCGCGGATCACGTACTGGACGGGGAGCCGCGCGTCGATCAGGTTGCGGTCGGAGGCGGTGTGCACCTCCTCCAGCTGGTGCAGCAGCGACGTTCCCTCGTACCAGGGCATCTCGGTGCTGCGGTGCACGATGTTGTCGCCGTGCAGTGCCGAGATCGGCACGAAGCTCAGGTCGTGAATGTCCAGCTTCATCGCGAAGCGGCGGAAATCCTCGCGGATCTCGGCGAAGCGTTCCTCCGAGAAGCCGACGAGGTCCATCTTGTTCACGCACACCACCAGGTGCGGTATGCCGAGCAGGCTGGCGATGGAGGCGTGCCGCTTGGATTGCTCGAGCACGCCGTTGCGCGCGTCGACGAGCACGAGCGCGAGATCCGCTGTGGACGCTCCGGTGACCATGTTGCGGGTGTGCTGGACGTGCCCGGGCGTGTCGGCGATGATGAACTTGCGCTTGGGCGTAGCGAAGTAGCGGTACGCGACGTCGATGGTGATGCCCTGCTCGCGCTCGGCCCGCAACCCGTCGGTCAGCAGCGCGAGGTCGGGTTGATCGGCGCCGCGTTCGGCGCTGGTGCGAGCCACCGCGGCGAGCTGGTCGGTGAAGACGGCTTTCGAGTCGTGTAACAGCCTGCCGATCAGGGTGGACTTGCCGTCGTCGACGCTTCCGGCGGTCGCCAACCGGAGCAGCTGGGTGGACATCAGAAGTATCCTTCCCTCTTGCGGTCCTCCATACCTGCCTCGGAGATCCGGTCGTCGGCTCGCGTGGCGCCCCGCTCGGTGACCCGGGTAGCCGCGACCTCGGCCACCACTTCCCGCGCGGTGGTGGCGGTGGACTCGACGCAGCCGGTGCAGGTGGCGTCGCCGACGGTGCGGAAGCGGACCGTGGCGGTTTCCGGTTCCTCGCCCGGCAGGAGTGTCAGGTGCCGGGTGTGGGCCAGCAGCATGCCGTCGCGCTGGACCACAGGGCGCTGATGGGCGTAGTACAGCGCCGGCAGCTCGATGTCCTCGGCGAGGATGTAGGACCAGACGTCCAGCTCCGTCCAGTTGGACAGCGGGAACACGCGGATGTGCTCGCCCGGCCGGTGCCTGCCGTTGTAGAGGCGCCACAGCTCGGGCCGCTGGTTGCGCGGATCCCACTGGCCGAACTCGTCCCGGAAGCTGAACACGCGTTCCTTCGCCCGCGCCTTCTCCTCGTCGCGGCGCGCGCCCCCGAACACCGCGCCGAGGCCGTTCTCGGTGATCACCCGCAGCAGGGTGGTGGACTGCAGCCGGTTGCGGCCCGCTGGGTTGCCTGCCTCCTCGACGGCGCGGCCGGCGTCGATGTCGTCCTGCACGCGACCGACGATCAGCCGGAGCCCGAGCTCGGAGACCAGGCGATCGCGGAAGGAGATGACCTCGTCGAAGTTGTGGCCGGTGTCCACATGCACGACGGGGAAGGGCAGTGGGGCGGGTGCGAACGCCTTCGTGGCGAGGTGCAGCATGACCACGGAGTCCTTGCCGCCGGAGAACAGCAGGCCCGGACGCTCGAAGGTGGCCGCGACCTCACGAAAGACGTGCACCGCCTCGGCTTCGAGGGCGTGCAGATGGCTGAGCTCGTAGGTTGTCGCGGTCACGATGCTCCCGTTCGCCGCTCTGGGTGTCCTCCGGGGCCACTGCTTCATCGGGCCGTGCACAGCTCCCCGGATGAACTGAAGCTAGAACTTGTTCTTGTATTGGGTCAAGTAGTGCGGGATGCTCGGGGTATGGATGTAGCGACCCTGGAACGGATTCGCAACTTAAAGTACAGGTACCTGCGTTGTATCGACCTGAAGCGGTGGGACGAACTCGGTGACACGTTCACCGAGGATGCCGTCGCCCGCTACGGCACGGAGGCGCTCGGTGAGCCGCTCGAACTCGACGGGCGGGACGCGATCGTGGCCTTCATGCGGGACAACCTCGGGCCGGACATCATCACCGTGCACGCGGCCAAACATCCCGAGATCACCGTGGATGGGGACACCGCGACGGGCCTGTGGGCGTTCGAGGACACGGTGATCGCCACCGAGTACCGCGTGGTCATCCGCGGGGCCGCGTACTACGAGGACAGCTACCGGCGCTGCTCCGATGGCGCCTGGCGGATCGCCGCGACCGGCTACGAGCGGATCTACGAGTTCACCCACTCGCTCGACGACATGCCGAGCCTGCGGTTCACGGCGAACCGGTGGGCGGAGGTCGCGCATTGACCATTCACTAGAACTCGTTCTAGTCTCAGTGCGTCCGACGCCATCCGGTCCGAGGAGTTGTCCGTGGTCACCAAGCCTTTCGCGGATGCGGTCGCCGAGGCCGAGGAGATCATCAAGAGCGCACCGCACGTGCGTACCGAGCAGGACCTGGCCGAGGGATACGACTATCTCGCGGGCAGTATCCGGGCGTCGCTACAGATGGCCTGGGCCTACGAGCGTGACTTCCCGTTCTTCGTCACCTCGACCGGCCCGCACACCAAGCTCGGCCTGGACAACCCGGACACCCTGTACTTCCATGCCTACCTGCGCGACGACGCCGAGTACGTGGTGACGGGTACCCGCGGCAGCACGGCCGATCTGAGCTTCCAGGTGCTGGGCGGGGACTACACCCCCGCGGAGTCGCCGGACAGCGTCACCGCGTTCGACGACCGCGACATCGACATCGCCGCGGACGGCAGCTATGAAGTGCGGTTCGGCCCGGAGCCGAGCAGGGGAAGGAGCAACTACGTCACCCTCGGCGCCGGCTCGGCCATGCTGGTGGTGCGGGAGGCCTACAGCGACTGGAGCGCCGAGCGCAGCGGGCGGATCCGCATCCACCGCGCCGACACCCTCGGCTCGTCCCCCGAGCCGACCAGCACGCGGCTGACTGCCAAGCGCTACGAGGTCGCGGGAAAGATGCTGGTGAACCGGCTCAAGACCTTCCTCGCCTTTCCCGAATGGCACTACCTGCACCTTCCGGTCAACACCATGACCGAACCGCGGCCGACACCCGGCGGCCTCACGACGCAGTACTCCGCCGTGGGCCACTACGAGCTGGACGACGACCGGGTCATGGTGATCACCGTTCCCGCGGCCTCCAAAGAGGACGCCCCGTACCAGGGGTTCCAGCTCGGCAGCATGTGGTACATCTCCCTGGACTACATCAACCACCAGACCAGCCTCACTGCCGACCAGGCCAGGGTGGACCCGGACGGCAGGATCCGCTACGTGGTCAGCGAGCGCGACCCAGGGCTCGCCAACTGGGTCGAGCGGACCGGGCACAGCCGCGGGTACCTGCAGATCCGCTGGCAGCGGCTTGCCAGGGACCTCGGTCCCGCCGACGGCCCCGAGGTCGAGGTTCTCGCGTTCGACGAGCTGCCGGAACGGCTGCCGTACTACGAGCGGCAGCGGGTCACCGGTGAGGAGTGGGCCGAACGCATAGCGCAACGGCAGAAGGATGTCGCGGCACGGATGCTGGGGTGAGCGGGCATGCTGCTGGACGGCAAGGTCGTCGTGATCTCCGGGGTCGGTTCCGGGCTCGGCCGCGCCATCGCGGTGCAGTGCGCGAGGGCCGGTGCCGACGTCGTGCTCGCCGCGCGTACCGAGTCCCGGCTCACGGATGTGGCCGGGGAGGTCGCCGACCTCGGGCGCCGTGCGCTGAGCGTGCCGACCGACATCACCGACGACGCGGCCTGCCAGAACCTGCTGGATTCCAGCCTCACCCAGTTCGGGCGGGTGGACGCGCTCGTCAACAACGCCTTCGCCATGCCGCCGCTGAGCGACCTCGCCACCATCGACCTCGACGACGTACGGAGCGCGATGGATGTCAACGTGCTGGCCGCGCTGCGGCTGACGCGGATGTTCGCCCCCGCGCTCGCCGAGCGATCCGGTTCCGCCGTCATGATCAACTCAGCGGTGCTGCGGCACTCCCGGCGCACGTTCGGTGCCTACAAGCTGGCCAAGTCCGGGTTGCTCTCGCTCGCCCAGAGCCTGGCCGCCGAGCTCGGGCCACGCGGGATCCGGGTGAACTCGGTCGCGCCCGGCTACATCTGGGGCGACAACCTCAAGTGGTACTTCGACTACCTGGCCAGCAAACGCGGGGTCACCCCGCAGGACATCTATGACGAGACAGCGGAAACGCTCGACCTGCGTGCCCTCCCGGAACCCGAGGAGATCGCCGACACCGTGGTGTTCCTGGCCTCGTCCCTGGCACGGGTGGTCACGGGGCAGTGCCTGGACGTCAACGGCGGCGAGTACCACCACTAGCCACAAAGGAACCGGTCAACGATGACAGCAGTGCGAGACAGCGTCGGCACGGTCGAGGACCTGCACGAGTCGGCGATGCGGCTCACCGGGCTCGACGACTTCGGCACGGACGACTACACGGACGGCCTGCGGGTCCTGCTCGACTCGTATGCCAGAGACGCGCGGCTGACCCCGCGCGGCAACAAGATCAAGCGGTCGTTCCTGCGCGGGGCGCTGGTGGCGAGGCTGCTGGCCGAACAGGCGTGGAAGCAGTACCCGGAACACGCCGACGTCCGGATCGAACGTCCGATCTTCGTCACCGGCCTGCCCCGCACCGGAACGACCGCGCTGCACCGGCTGCTCACGGCCGACCCGGCGAACCAGGGACTGGAGCTGTGGCTCGCCGAGATGCCGCAACCCCGGCCGCCGCGGGAAACCTGGGACGACAATCCGATCTTCCAGCAGATCCAGGCGGGATGCGAGCAGCACCATATCGAGCATCCCGAGTTCATGGGACTGCACTACGTGTCGGCGGACATGGTCGAGGAATGCTGGCAGCTGCTGCGCCAGTCGCTGCGCTCGCTGTCCTACGAGTGCCTCGCGCACGTGCCGACCTACTCGGCATGGCTCGCCGAGCAGGACTGGACGCCTGCCTACCAGCGGCACCGGCGGAACCTTCAGCTGATCGGGCTGCCCGACGCGCATCGCAGGTGGGTGCTGAAGAACCCTAGCCACCTGTTCTCGCTGGACGCGCTGATGGCGACCTACCCCGACGCGCTGGTGATCCAGACACACCGCTCACCGCGCACCGCCATCGCCTCGGTGTGCAGCCTGGCCGCACACGCCACCGAGGGATGGTCGGAACGGTTCACCGGTGACGTGATCGGTCGCGACCAGCTCGAGCTGTGGAGCAGGGGGTTGCGGCGGTTCACCGCGGAGCGTGCCAAGCACGACCCGGCACAGTTCTGCGACGTCGCCTACGAGGACTTCGTCGCCGACCCTGTCGGCACCGTCGAGGGAATCTACACCCACTTCGGGCTGGAGATGAGCCAGCGGGCCCGCGACGCGATGCTGCGGATGCAGCGCGAGAGCACCTCGGGAGCTCGCAAGCCCGCACACCGCTACGCGCTCGCCGACTTCGGGCTGACCGGGGAGGACGTCGACGCACGCTTCGCCGAAACAGCTGACCTCGGCTGAGCCGGGCAGGCCGTCCGGCGTCGGGGCAGGCACGGCCGTGTCAGGTTCCGTAGCCCTCTTCCAGGACGACGTCTCCGTCGTCGGTGCGGAAGTAGACGCGCCACCGGTGGTAGGTGTCCGCGTAGTGGTCCGCGAGCCGCATGGCCTCGGCGTGCGCCAGGATCGCGGCCACGTAGTGCTCGCTGCGGTTGTACGCGAACAGGGCCTGCCGGAGGTTGTCCGGGGCGCCGCTGGCGGACAGGTAGCGTCCGGCGCCCATGATCGCGTCCCGCGGGTCGTGCACGTCGCCGTCGCCGTAGGCCTGCCATGTCTCGGGCACGAACTGCATCGGCCCTTGGGCACCCGCGTAGCTGTCGCCGTGAATGCGTCCGAACCGGGTTTCGACCAGGTGAATGGCCGCCAGCACGGACCAGTGAACACCGTGGGCCTGTTCGGCCTCCTCGTAGTAGCCACGTAGCTCGTCGAGCGGCGGTGGCGGATGGATCTCCCAGCCGGACGGAACGTCGGACTCCGGGGTGTGCAGCTGCCGCAGCTGCCGTACGGCGCGGAACGTGGCGTCGAACGTCTCCCGGAAGGCATCCGGGAGGGCGTTCCGGACCGGCTCGCGCCACTCCGGGTTGGCCGCCAGGTCACGGTAGGCCTGTTGGTGCGCGTGCGCCCACCGGGTGCGCTCGGCTTCGGGCGTGCCGGGATCGGCAAGGGCTCGCTCGGCGTCGCCGAGAACCTCAGCGAGGTCGTCCGGGCCGGGGAACGGTGCGATCCGTCGCGGGGGCTCCGGCGAGGGGTCCGATTCGGCCGGTGAGGTCGCGGTCTGTTGCGACGTCGCGGTCGGGGTCGGCGTCGAGTCGCCGTCCGGGGCGGAACCGCACCCGGACAGCGCCGCCGCGAGCGCGAGCAGCAGCATCAAGGTCGTCGCACGTCGAGCCACTGCGGGCAGCATAGTCGCTGTGCAGGCGTGCGGGACAGCACGAGGACAGTGCGCGTGGCCGGCCGGCTCTACCGCTCGTCGGGATTCTCGGGAGCGGAACCGGGCGGTGGCTCGGAGCTCGCGGCCGGAGGGCTCGTGGTGTGGTGGTCGCCGTCGTCCGTGTCGTCACTCGTGTCGCCGGCCTCGGGGGCGTCGGTGTCGAGCCTGCGTTCATAGCGGCCGATGTAGAGGGTGACGGTGCGGTCGGCGCGCACGGACCGGTCGGCCGACGGGATGGTGGAGGTGACCCTGCCGTGCTCGGCCGAGTCCCCGACGGCCCGCCGTCGAGTCTTGACCTTGCCACTGTGCCCGGCGTCGTCGAGTGCGGAGCGGGCCGCGCCCTCGGTCAGGCCCACCACATCGGGCATGTCGAAGCGCTCGTTGCCACCGCGGGAGACGCGCAGGGTGACCTCGGATCCCTCGACGGCCTCGCCACGGCGTGGCGACTGCCCCACGACGGTGTCCTCGGGCTCGGCCGAGTCCACATCCTCGCGAACGACGTCGAACCCCGCGCTTTCCAGCCCGGTGCGGGCGACGCGGTAGCTCTTGCCGACGTAGTCGGTGACCTCGACCATCTCGGGTTCGTCGTAGATCGACAGCGTGACGACCTGGCCTTGCTCGGTGACCGAACCCGGTTCGGGCGTGTGCTCGGCTACCTGCCCCGTGCGGTCGGGGTCGGAGTTGTCCACCTTCTCCTTGGCAGGGTCCAGCAGGAGGTCGTTGTCCTCGATCTCCTGCTCCGCCTCCTCCACGGTCATCTCGGTGAGGTCGGGCATGACGAACACCTCGGGCGGGGCGCCCACGTGGACGACGATCCGGGTGTTGAGCGGATGCGATGTGCCGTGTTCGGGGTCGGTGCGGATCACCCTGCCGACGGAGTCGCCATCGCAGGGCGGTTCCGCCCCGTAGGTTTCCGGCCAGCACGGTACGGCCTGACGTTCCAGGTCATGGAAGCCGGCCTCGCGCAGGCTACGCTCGGCCGAGCTGTACTGCTGGCCGACCACGACCGGAATCTCGGCGTCGTGCTCTCCCGAGTCGAACAGGCCCGCCAGCCACATGGCGAACGCGATCGCCGCGATCGCCACCGCCGCGAGCACCGGGACCAGCCGGCTGCGCCGCTCGGGTTCGTCCTCCTCGGCCGCGGCCGAGGAGGACGAACCGGGAGCCGCCGCATGTCCGTGCCCCGACAGCACCCGCACGAGGTCCGCGCGCAGCGCCAGGGCGGACTGGTACCGCCTGTCGGGGTGGTCGGCGAGCGCGGTCAGGATCACCGCGTCGAGGGTGCGCGGTACAGCGGTATCGACCGAGGACGGCGGCCTGTGATCCTGCTGGACATGCTCCCCGGCAGGTCCGTTCGCCGGGTCGAGCGCGCTGGGGTCCGTGCCGGTGAGGAGCTGGAAGAGCAGCGCGCCGACGGCGTGGACGTCGCTGCGTTCGTCGGCCGGCCGTCCCCGCAGCTGCTCGGGGGAGGTGTGCGCGGTGGGGCCGCCCGCCTCACCGGTTGACCGGGCCGGTGTGTGATCGCCGGCTACGGTGCCGGTCAGGCCGAAGTCCGTCACCATGACCGTCCCACCCCTGCCGAGTATCACGGACCGGTCGTCGACGGCGCCGTGCACGACGCCGTGCCGGTGCGCGTGGTCCAGCGCGACGCAGACGTCCGCGATGATCTTCAGGGCCTGTTGCTGGGCGACGGGACCGTTGGCGGCGATCACCTCGCGCAGCGTCCTGCCGTCGATGTCGTCGGTCACGAGGTAGGGCCGCGGCCCTTCCGGGGTGTCGCGTTCGCCGGTGCCGCGCACCGGAACGATCGCGGGGTGGTCGAGGGTCGCGGCGATACGCGCCTGCCGCAGGAACCACTCACGCGTGTCCTGGTCGCCCGCCAGATCCGAGCGCAGCGCCTTGACCACGACATCGCGTTCGAGCTGCATGTCGTGGCCGCGGTAGACCTCGGTCACGCTACCGGTGCCGAGGTGCTGGCTCAGCTCGTAGCGCTCGAAGAATCGGTCCATGACGCTCACGGGGACTCACTGGGCCCATTCCAGCGATGGCACTGTCATGGGCACGTACCTCCTGTTCCCGGCATTCCTACCAGGTAAACGAGTGCGCCCCGGGAATCATCACTCTTCCGCGCCGATCGGATCGTGTCGCGCCACCCGGCCGCGCGGGCCGTCATCGGCGATGGATGTGCGCGATTCCCGCCGCGCTCGGCCGGGTACGGCAAGCGTAGCTGCTGGTATGGTCAGGGCCTTATGGATGCCCCTGCCCTCTGCCAGCTCTGCGCACGCGCCGAGAGCGCGCGGCAACACCGCGCACCCGGCCCGTCGGGACCGATCTGCGCGAGCTGCATCGAGGCCGGTCTCCACGCGGTCTCGTCCGGTGCGGACGAGGGGGCGGCCGATGACGCGTTGCCCGTGCGCCTCGGCAGGCACGACACCACGGCGTGCGAGTCGTGCGAGCGCAGCTCCCGCGACTCGTTTCTCGGCTTCCGCCGGCGCTCGCTGGCCAGGGTGACGTTCCCCCGTAGCGGAACGGTGCTGTGCGCTGAGTGCCTGGACAGCAGCGGTGACCTGATCAACCGCGCGGTTCGCGGCTGAGGCCGCGCAGCGCCTGACCCGTCACCGCGACCGGCGTGCCGGGCGGGCGTCCCACAGCTACCGTGGGTAGCAGCCGCGGAGGTCGCCGATCGAGGAGCGCATCATGCCGCAACCCGCAGGCGCCGAGCTGGACGCCATTCGCGCCCGCAGGGAGGAGCTGCGCGCGACGTACCTGCACCCGAGGGGCGAGCGTGGGACGAGTCCGGTGGGTGGGTTCCACCATGTCGCGCTGATCTGCCGCGACGTGGCGACCACGATCGAGTTCTACCAGGAATTCCTGGGGTTCCCGCTGGTCGAGCTGGTCGAGAACCGGGACTACGCGGGCTCGAGTCACTTCTTCTTCGACGTCGGCAACGGCAACCTGCTCGGGTTCTTCGACTTCCCCGGACATGACCATCCCGAGTTCCGGGAGACGATCGGCGCGGTACAGCACATCGCGCTATCGACATCCGCGGAGAACTTCGCGGCCATGAAGGCGAAGCTCGACGAAGCGGGCGTCGACTACCTCGGTCCGGATCGGGGCGTCGAGGACAGCCTCTACATCCGTGATCCCAACGGCGTCGGCCTCGAGTTCTATCGCGAAGACCTCGGTGTCTTCGACGGCGACCCGCTCACCTGACGCATCCGCGTTCCCGGGCTGCTGACCTAGCCGATCCTGGTTGCCACTGTGCTCGTCGCCTGCCTGGCGCACGCGACGGCGCCCTCGCGCGGGGGTGCGGTGCCTGCGGGATCGTCGGCCGCCTGCCGTGCCTGGTCGAGGACGGCTCTTGCGGTGGCCTCGTCGGTGACGAGGACGTCGATAGCGCCGCTGCGTAGCGCTGCGGCTATGGCCGTGGCTTTGGCCGTTCCCGTCACGACGCCGACGGTGTTCCCGCCGGAGCTGAGGTCGTCGAGGGACAGCCCCAACGTCCGTGCATCCAGCGCGGGGTCGGCGAGCCGGCCGTCCGCGGTGATGAAGCGGCTGTTGACGTCACCGACGGCACCGTTGTCCCGCAACCGTTCGATCTCCTCCTCCCCGAGGTAGCCGACCTGGGCGAGTGAACACTCGCGCTGGAGTGCGCCGATGGTCACGAGCTTGACGTCGGCGCGGCGCCCCGCGGCGAGCGTGGCCGCTACCGGGCGTAGCCGCTCCAGGGAGTCCCGGACCGTTTCCTGGTCGACGATCGCCGGGACGGAGAGCTCGTGGACCGTGCCGTGCGTGGACTGGGCTGTGCGGAGCAGGATCTCGTGCGACCAGGTGAGCGTCATGCTGCGGCTGGCTCCTCCCTTGATCTGGACCACATCGACCCCGCGGCACCAGTCGGCGGGAAGCGCACGCGCGAAGGCCGCGATCGCCGTTCCCCAGGAGAGACCGAGACGTCGAGGCGGGGGCCGGAGCGAGCTGACGAACTCGGCCGCGGTCCTGCCGACCTGGCAGCGGGTCGCCGCCGGGTCCGACTCGGTGTGCACGACGTGCGCGGCACGCAACCCGAACGATGTGAGCAGGTCGTTCTCCACGTCGATGACCCGGGCCGCCGGGTGGCTGATCTCGATGCGGACCAACCCGATCTCGCGTGCCCGCCGGAGGAGCCTGCCGACCTTGAACCTGCTGACCTCCAGCCGCTCGGCGATCTGGCCCTGCGTCAGATGACTGCCGTAGTACAGCTCGGCTGCCCGGATGGTCAGCGATTCGTCGTAAGCAGTGCCCGGCATCACAACAGTGTCACCGATAGCCACCGCCACGACAATCGACGCTGCTCACATGAGCAGCACCGGCGCGGCAGGGCGGTCGCGCGCTTAGAGTTGCGGCCATGAGCAGCAGCCTGCGCCTGGCGCGAGCCGACCTCGGCGAGATCACCGCGCCGGGGTCGAGCAGCGCGGGATTCCGCGCTGCTCGCCGGGAGCGGGGCGGGCGAACGTGCCACTTCCGGGGTGGCTGGAGCGTCGACGTCGTTTCTGGACATACCGCGGAGGGGGTTCCGTGGGCCGCCCTGAGGTGTCCGAGGGGGCCGTTGCCACGTCGTCGGGGACGGATACGGAGCTACACGTACAGGAGAAGGTGAGTTCGATGGCTATTGATCGTCGCGATTTCATGAGGCGCGCGGCTGTGGCCGGTGCAGGCAGCCTCCTCGCCGGTGGCCCGTTTCACGGGTTCGTCGCGCACGCGAGTCAGGGGTCGCGATCGCGGCACGGCAACCACCCGCTCGGATACGGTCCGCTCGAGCCCACACCCGACGAGCGGGACGGAGCGGAGCGGTTGTTGCTACCGCGCGGGTTCCGCTATCGCTCGTTTCATCCCAGCGGGGACAGCCTCGGTGACGGCGTGACGGTTCCCGGGTTTCACGACGGGATGGCGGCCTTCCGCGGGTCGCGGGGACGCACCGCGCTCGTCCGCAACCACGAGGTCAACGGCCCGGTCGGCGCGTTCGGGGACACCGGCGACGCGTACGACGCGATGGCCGGAGGCGGCACGACGACCGTGCTCGTGGACGGTTTCGGCAACGTCGAGGACAGCTTCGTGAGCCTCAACGGTACGCAGATGAACTGCGCGGGCGGGCCCATGCCGTGGGGAAGCTGGATCACCTGCGAGGAGACCGTCAACGGCCCCGATGTGGGGCCGGACTTCACCGGCGGGGACAACACCAAGCTGGAGGAGAAGCACGGCTACATATTCGATGTCCCCTCCGGCGGCCGGTCGGCGGCGGAGCCGGTCCGTGCTGCGGGCCGGTTCGCCCACGAGGCCGCTGCCTACTGCCCGCACGACGGTGCCGTTTACCTCACCGAGGACAACTTCGGCTTCCCGTCCGGCTTCTACCGCTACCGTCCACCGGTCAACCCGAGAAGCGCGGGACGGCTGGTCGACGGTGGCCGGCTGGAGATGCTGGCGATCACCGGGCGGCCGAATGCCGACCTGGGTGGCGTGGACGGCCCGGCTCCCGAGGTCGGCTCGGTCTTCGACTGCGAGTGGGTGACCATCGACGACCCGGATCCCACGTTCACGGGCACCCCGAGCAATGACGAGGCGGTCGTCGCGGTCGGCGAGCAGGGGCGCGCGGCCGGGGCGGCGCTGTTCGCCCGGCTCGAAGGCGCGGTCGAGGACCGGAACACGATCTACTTCTGCTCCACGCAAGGCGGAAACCAGCCTTCGGACGCACCGGCGCCGCCCGGCTACGGTAACGGTCGCGGACAGATCTGGGCATACCACGCACCGACGTCCACCCTCCGGCTCGTCTACGAGTCACCCTCGCAGGAGGTCCTCGACATGCCCGACAACGTCACCACCAGTCGCAGGAACACGCTGGTGCTGTGCGAGGACGGCGTGAACGACACGCAGTACCTGCGCGGTCTGACCACCGACGGAGAGATCGTCGACTTCGCGAAGAACAACATCGAGGGCCAGACCGGCGACGAGTTCGCGGGCACCACGTTCAGTCCCGACAAGCAGACGCTGTACGTCAACATCCAGTCTTCCAGCGGACTGACCTGCGCGATCTGGGGCCCGTGGGGCTCCGGCGGCTTCTAGGCACGCGCATCGGGCCGGGTCGCCGGCGCGGCAGTGACCCGGCCCGTACCCGCACGAGGTGAGGATTCCGCCGGGTCGGAACGGCGCAGCAACGGACCCGGCGGGCTCGCGTGTGCCGACCCTCACCCATCGTCCGGCTACCCGCCGATGGCCGCCGGTAAACGCATGCCGTACCGGTGCCGTTCGCATCAGCCCCTCGGCCGGTGCGGCCCGCCGATACCTTCTCCCGTCGCGTTGTGGATTCGACAGGTCGCCGTAGCACCTCCATTACCGAGGTCCTGCTACGACCAGCTGAATCCACACTCTTGCGCTTGATTCGACGTGGCCAACCCGTACGGTCAGGAGCATGGGGCGCCTGAGGGCATCCAATATGGAATGCGCTACTGGGGAACCGGTCCGAGACGTCACGGGAATCATCGGCGCACCGACGTCGGAAGGATGCTAGTGACCAGTGATGGAGACGGCAGCGACAGTGCGGGCTGTCCGGCGACCGACGCTGCCGCGCCGGTTGCTCGGACGCGCTGGTCGGCCGTGGTCACCTTCGGTGTGGCGACGCTGCTGGTCACCAGCGAGCTGAGCATGGCTGCCTTCGCGCTGCCGCTGGTGGCCGCGGAGCTCGGGGTCGACCCGGCGAGCACGACGTGGGTGGTGCTGGCGTATTCCCTGCCGCTCGCTGCGCTCGCGCTACCGGCCGGTCGATGGATCGATCAGGCGGATCTTCGCTCCGTCTTCGTCTTCTCGTTGCTCGTCATCGGCGGTGCCAGCGTGGCGGCGGCCGCCGCGCCCGTGTTCTGGACCCTGCTTGCCGCTCGGGTGGTCCAAGGGGCCGCATCGGCGCTCTATCTGGCGGCGTACCTGCCGGTTGTCACCAGCGCGGTGCGGAGCGACCACCATGGCCGGGCCATCAGCTACATCAGCACGATCATGATGCTGGGCAGCATCGCGTTGGCTCCGCTTGGCGGTTTTGTCGCCGCCGCTTGGGGATGGCGGGCGCTCTTTCTGGTCAAAGTGCCGCTACTGGTGGCGATCGCGCTCGCCGGATTTCGCGCCATCCCCCACTCCGGGTCCGAGGGTCGGCGCGCGTTGCCGCGGCCGGATCGATCCCAGCTCACCGACGTGGTGTTGCTGGGCAGCGCGATCACGGCCGCACTGCTGGCCGTAGAGCAGGTCGAGCAGCTCGACCGCTGGGCGGTCGCCGGAGCGCTCGGTGTGGCAGCGTTGGCGCTGCTGGCACTGTGGGCACGGACGTCCACGTCGCGACCGGTGCTCACCCTGGTCGGCAGGCTCGCCCTGGGGTTGCCTGCCCTGGCGCTTCTGCTGACGGCCGCGACCGTGGGGCTGCCGGTCTACTCGCTTCCCTTCTTCATCTCCGAGGTCATGGGGCAGAGTCCCGACCTGCTCGGCCTGGCCATGCTGTTCTTCATGGGCGCGGCAGCCCTGTTCACGCCTCTCGCCGGCACACTCGCCGACCGCTACGGGCCATCGCCGGTCGCGATCAGCGGGGGAATCGTGACTGCACTGGGCGTGCTCTCGCTGCTCACGCTGACCGCGGACGCGGGGGTGATCGACCTGGGCTGGCGGCTCGGGCTGCTGGGGTCGGGCATAGGTCTGTTCAGCCCGCCCGCGATGACCGCCATCCTGCACGCCGCACCGGAAGGTCAGGCCGGCGCCGCGGGAGGGGTGACCAACCTGGCCCGCACACTGGGCACGACGATCGGACCGGCGATCGCGGCGCTGGCATGGACGATCGGTGGCGGGAGCACCCCGGGATTCAACACGAGCGTCATCGTGCTGGCGGTGTGCACGCTACTGGGGATTGTCGCGATGACCGTCACCTGGACACGCGCGCCGGTACGCGGGGAAAGCGCTCCCGCCACCGGCTGAAGTCCGCCACCAGAGCTGAGCATTCTGGTCCGCAACGGGCCGAGCCGTGCGATGCTCGCACCGCCCGTGTCGCATCTTCGGCCATAGTACGGGGATCGTTGGCTCTTGGCGAAGCGGGACGGGGCCTGCTCGTGACAGTCGCTCGTTCAAGTTCGACTGGCCGGAGCAGCCGAAACGCTTGTCGCCTGTGATGTGACGGCAGCGCCTACACCAACACGATTCGTTATCGCGTTGGTGTAGGCGGCGCACGATCTGGGTAAACCGGTGTATGGACGCACGTAAGAACGTGTTCGTGATCGGGCTCGACGAGCACAACCGGCAGATCCTCGAGGGCGTGAACGACGCCGCACAGTACCGCTTCCACTCTGTGCTGGCCTACGAGGAAATCTACGGGCCGCAGATCTCGTTCAACGGCGCGCTGCAGGCCGCCCAACGGGTGCTCGACTCCTTCGATGGCCCGATCGACGCGATCATCGGGTTCTGGGACTTCCCGGTCAGTGCGATGGTGCCGCTGCTGCGCCGACGCTACGGCCTGCCTGCGGCCAGCCTCGAGGAACTGATCAAGTGCGAGCACAAGTACTGGAGCCGCCTGATCCAACGGGAGGTCCTCGACGAGTACCCGCCCTTCGGCCTGGTCGATCCCGCACACGACCAGAACCCACCGCAACACCTGCGCTACCCGCTGTGGATCAAACCGGTGAAGTCGTTTTCCTCGGTGCTCGCCTTCGGCGTCGCCGACCAGGATGCGTTTCGCCAGGCGCTGGGCACGATTCGCGAGGGCATCGGCCGCATCGGCGAACCGTTCGACGCCCTCCTCGAACACCTCCAGCTACCGCCTGAGATCGCCGCGGTCGGTGGTCAGATGTGTCTGGCCGAGGAAGCGATCGCCGGTCGCCAGCTCACCGTGGAAGGATACCGCTATGACGGCGAGGTCGTGCTCTACGGAGTGATCGACTCGGTGCGTTACGACAACAGCCCCAGCTTCCTACGGTTTCAGTACCCCTCTACGCTGCCCGAACAGGTCATCGCCCGGCTGGAGGACATCTCCACCAGGCTGGTCACCGCCATTGGGCTCGACACCATGACCTTCAACATCGAGTACTTCTGGGACCCCGGCACCGACGCGATCACACTCCTCGAGATCAACCCCCGGCACTCCCAGTCCCACGCGGAACTGTTCGCCGACGTCGACGGCATGTCCAATCACGAAGTGATGCTGCGCCTGGCCCTCGGCCGCGACCCCGATTTCCCGCACCGCAAAGGTCGGTATCCGATGGCAGCGAAATGCTTCGTGCGCCGCTTCACCGACGGCTATGTCCGTCGCCACCCTACGGGCGAGGAAATCCAGGCGATCGAGCGGATCGTGCCCGGCGTCACCATCGACCTCATCGCGCACACCGGCGACGTGCTCTCCGAGCAGCCACATCGCGACAGCTACAGCTACCACGTGGCCAGCGTCTATATCGGTGCGGCCGACGAGACGGACCTGGCCGCCAAGTTCGATCAGGTCGCCGCGGCATTGGTGTACGAAATCGACGATGTGACGCCCGAGATGTGATGTTCAGGGAGGTTGGTTCGCGTTGCGCCTGGCTCGGCTGACTGCCGACCGGGGTTGGACCTGTGCGGCCGCGGCCACGACCTTCATGGTCTCGGCACGCACCGTCACGAAGTGGGCCGCGCGGTACAGTGCCGACGGCATTGCCGGGATGACCGACCGCGGTTTACGTCCGCACGGCAGTCCGACTCGGACGCCGCCGAAGGTGGTGCGCACGATCGTGCCGCTGCGGTGGCGGCGCACCGGCTCGGCACTGAAGCCACGATCGCGGGTTTCCTCGGTGCGGTTGTGCGCTCTGAAGACTGTCCTCGTTAGGGCCGGGGACGACCGCACGCCGTTCTGGCACGGCTGGCACGGGTGAGACCGCCAAGTAGACAGTGCCCGCGAACGGATCGGGCAGGCGCTCGGACTGGATGCGCCATGAGCGTGTCCACGAATAGTCCACAGCTCGTCGACGACGGCCGGTGACAGCCGGACACAACCAGGCAAGACACGAACGGCCTCTCACCGGGTTCTCCCCTGGTGAGAGGCCGTTCGTGCTGGTCGTTGGTGGTGCCCCCGGTGCGACTCGAACGCACACTACACGGATTTTGAGTCCGCCGCCTCTGCCGTTTGGGCTACGGGGGCGATGCGCTTCGACTGTACGCGATGCTTGATCACGTTCGTCATTCAGGTCGCCCCGACCGAGGCTGATGGCCTGCGCATGAGCCGTGGCTCACGGTTGACGTGCACCGTTCCCCATCCCAGGTCTACTCCCGGTAGGCTGGCTGCGCACACCCATCGCCCCCCACCCACGTACGCAGGAGGACTCCGGTGACGGAATCGGCCACCGAAGCCCAGCGTCGAGTGCTCGTCGCGGAGGATGAGGCTCTGATCCGGCTCGACCTTGTCGAGATGCTGCGGGAAGAGGGCTACACCGTCGTCGGTGAAGCTGCAGACGGAGAGCAAGCCATCTCGCTGGCAACCGAGCTGAGGCCGGATCTGGTGATCCTGGACGTCAAGATGCCGAAGATGGATGGCATCGAAGCCGCGTCGAAGATCACCGGTGATCGTATCGCCCCGGTCGTGATCTTGACGGCGTTCAGTCAGCGTGACTTGATCTCGCGGGCGCGCGACGCCGGGACCATGGCCTACCTGGTGAAGCCGTTCGCCAAGCGTGAGCTGGTGCCCGCCGTGGAGCTGGCGGTGAGCCGCTTCGCGGAGCTGCAGGCGCTCGAAGCCGAGGTCGAAGGTCTCAACGAGAAGTTGGAGACCCGCAAGGTCGTCGACCGGGCGAAGGGGCTGCTGATGAGCGAGCAGAGCTTGAGCGAGCCGGAAGCGTTCCGCTGGATCCAGCGCACCGCCATGGACCGCAGGACCACCATGAAGGCGGTCGCGGAAGCCGTGGTGGAGGGTATCGGGAAGTAGTACGTCCCCTGCACGGGTGGAGCTGTTCACGCGGGCGGCACGCCGGTCGGCGTAGGCCATTCGTCGCAAGGCACTGGCCTGAACCGTACCCGTCCCGGTCGTTGAGCTGGGCACGTCCGTTCCGGTCCCATCGGACTCAATCACGATGTGAGAACGGACAGTGAACAACTCTGGGCAACACGGGGCATCGACGCTACGTTCAGTCGCCGGAAACATGCGATGCTTCGTACTACGGTGTGATCCGCCGGAGTTCGAGGACTGAGAAAGTAGACGGGATTCGGTCTGTGAAAGCACGGAGCGTTCTTGTGCGTGCGCTTGCCGTGATAGCGCTGATCGCGCTAGCGGTACTCGCGCCCGGTGCGGCGCTGGCGGACGAACACGAGGCGGTACAAGGCACCATTACCGACCCCGACGGTGAGCCGCTCGCCGACCTGACGATCACAGCCAACCGCGACGGCGCGGAGGTCGGCAGCGATACCACCGACGAGGAGGGAGAGTGGGAGATCGAGCTTCCCGAACCGGGAAGCTACGACGTCGAACTCGACCTGGACACGCTGCCGGAGGGGCTGGCGCCGCGCGAGGTCGGCGGCGAGGTACTCAGCGGCGTCGAGGTCGACGAAGGCCAGCAACGGACACTCATCTTCCAGATCGTCCCCGAGGACGAGCAGGAGGACCCGGCCACCGAACCGGAGGAGCCGGCCGAGGAAGAGGAAGCTCCGCCTGAAGGGGCCGAAACCGACTCGGATACCGGCGTGCCCGGCGAGACCGAGACCGACCTCGAGACCCCCGTTCCTCCGCAGCACGCGCCGTTCCACGAGCGGCTGGCGCAGGTCCTGCTCAATGGCCTCCAGTACGGTGGCATCATCGCGATCGCCGCTGTCGGCCTGTCCCTGGTCTTCGGCACGACCCGCCTGATCAACTTCGCGCACGGTGAGCTGGTGACCTTCGGCGCTATCGTGGCGTTCTTCGTCAACGCCGCGGCCGCGGGGCCGGGACTGCACCTCATCCTGGCGATCGTGGTCGCTGTCATCGCGGGCGCGCTACTGGGCGGCGGGCTCGACCGAGGTCTCTGGCGGCCGCTGCGCATGCGCAGGACCGGCCGGATCAACATGTTCATCATCTCGATCGGTCTCGCACTGTTCCTGCGGCACCTCCTCCTCGTCATCTACGGGTCCCGCCCCAACTCCTACGCCGAGTACCAGATCCAGAGCACGATCTCGCTCGGCTGGGCGGAGATCACCCCGCGGGACCTGACGATCCTGGTCGTGTCGGTGATCGTGCTGTTCGCGGTCGCGCTCATGCTGCAGCGCACGCGCATCGGCACGGCCATCCGCGCGGTCTCGGACAACAGGGACCTCGCGGCGTCCTCCGGCATCAACGTCAACTACGTGATCCTGGTCGTGTGGATGCTCGCAGGCGGGTTGTCGGCCTTCGGCGGGGTCATGTTCGGGCTGACCGAGGTCGTGTCCTGGGATATGGGCTTCAAACTCCTGCTGCTGATGTTCGCCGGGATCATCCTCGGCGGCCTCGGCAGCGCGTACGGAGCGATGGTCGGCAGCTTCGTCGTCGGCATCGTCGCGCACCTGTCGACGCTGTGGTTCCCACCGGAGCTGTGGAACGCCTGGGCGCTCCTGGTGCTGATCGTGGTCTTGATCGTGCGGCCGCAGGGCATCCTCGGCCGCAAGGAACGGGTCGGGTGAGGGGGAAGACATGGACTACTCGTCGATCCTGACCAGCGGCGTATACGGTGCCCTCGGCCCGGTCGCGATCGGGTACGTGCTCGCGGCCATCGGGTTGAACATCCACTTCGGCTACACGGGCCTGCTCAACTTCGGGCAGGTGGCCTTCATGCTCGTCGGGGCCTACGGTGTGGCGATCTCCGTGTCGACGTTCGGCCTGTCGATGTGGGTGGGCGTGCTGGTCGGCATTCTCGCCGCGGCCGTGCTCGCACTGATCCTCGGTATCCCGGCGCTTCGGCTGCGTTCGGACTACCTGGCCATCTCCACCATCGCCGCTGGCGAGGTGCTCCGGCTGTTCTACCGATCGAGCGTCGCCGAACCGCTGACCGGCGGTGTCTACGGGCTCCAGCGGTTCGGCGACGAACTCCTCGACCTCAACCCCGTGCCTCCTGGCATCTACGAGGTCGGCCCGCTCGCGTTCACCGCGCGGGACGTATGGCTCATGAGCGTCGGCTGGGGCTTGGTGGCGCTGGTCGTCATCGTCGTCTACCTGCTCATCCACAGCCCGTGGGGCCGGGTGATCCGCGCCATCCGGGAAGACGAGGAGGCCGCGCGCAGCCTCGGCAAGAACGTCTACGCGTACAAGCTGCAGAGCCTGGTGCTCGGTGGCGTGATCGGCGCGCTCGGCGGGATGGTGTTCACCATCCACCAGCAGTCGGCGCACCCGGACGGTTTCGACCCGGTCGTGACCTTCTTCCTCTACACCATGCTCGTGCTCGGTGGTGCGGGCCGCGTGCTCGGCCCGGTACTGGGTGGGCTGCTGTTCTGGTTCCTGATGCTCTCCTTCGACGCGTTCCTGCGGGAGCTGATGGCCACCGGGTACATCCCGCCGGAGATCCTCGTGCCGTCCGACGTCGGGGCGCTGCGGCTCGCACTGGTCGGGCTGGGACTACTGCTGTTGATGGCGTTCCGGCCGCAAGGGATCCTGGGGAACAGGAGAGAGATGGTGCTCGATGTCCGATAGGAATAACGCCACCGCCGCCCTTGCCGACGTCGCCGCCGAACCCGGCGTGGCCAAGCCGGATCCGATTCTCGTCGCCGACAACGTGCAGCGTTCCTTCGGTGGCTTGCACGCGGTCGACGTGGATCACCTCGAGATGCAACGCGGCGCGATCACCGCACTGATCGGGCCGAACGGGGCGGGAAAGACCACGCTGTTCAACGTGCTCACCGGGTTCGACCGCGGTGGATCCGGCGACTGGCGGTTCGAGGGCAAGAAGATGTCCCGCCTGCCTGCGCACCGCGTCGCGCACCGGGGCATGGTACGTACCTTCCAGCTGACCAAAGCCCTGTCCCGGCTGACCGTGCTGGAGAACCTTCAGCTCGGGGCCACCGAGCAGCGTGGCGAAGAGATGTTCGCGTCCGTGGTGCGACCACTGTGGCGACGCCAGGAACGTGAGATCATCGAGCGTGCCGATGAGCTGCTCGCCCGGTTCCGTCTCGACCACCTGCGCGACGAGTTCGCCGGGACACTGTCCGGCGGGCAACGCAAGCTGCTGGAGCTGGCCCGCGCCTTGATGGTGCGTCCAAGGATGCTCATGCTCGACGAGCCCATGGCCGGGGTGAACCCCGCGTTGACGCAGTCCCTCCTCGAGCACATCACCGACCTGCGCGACGAAGGTACGACGATCTGCTTCGTCGAACACGACATGGACATGGTGATGGGCACAAGTGACTGGGTGGTGTGCCTGGCAGAGGGCCAGGTGATCGCCGAAGGGCCCCCGCAGGCCATCGGTTCCAACCCCGCAGTGATCGATGCCTACCTGGGCAAGCAGCACGGAGCACCACCAGCGGAGGAACTGACGTCATGAGCACAGAGGAACCGGCGCAGCAGGAGCACGGTGAGGGTACGGCCGCGCCCGACGGCGACGGCTCGGCGGGGCCCTCCACCGGCAACGACGTGATCCTGGATGCCGTGGAGGTGATCGCAGGCTACGTCCCCGAGGTCAACGTGCTCACCGGGTGCAGCCTCGAGCTGGCCCAGGGGGAGCTGGTCGGTGTGATCGGGCCGAACGGGGCGGGCAAGTCGACGCTGATCAAGGCGATGTTCGGCCTCGTCCCCGTCCGCGGTGGAACGGTGCGTTTCCGGGGAACCGATATCACCGGCGCGCAAACCCACACGCTGGTCCAGCAAGGCATCGGCTACGTGCCGCAGCGCGACAATGTCTTCCCCGCGCTGACGGTGGAGGAGAACCTGCGGATGGGGACCTTCCTGAAGCCGAGGGAGTTCGAGCGGCGGTTCGCCTGGGTCACCGAGCTGTTCAGCAGGCTGGCCGAACGCCGCAAGCAGCGCGCCGGCTCGCTGTCCGGTGGTGAGCGGCAGATGCTGGCTATGGGGCGCACGCTGATGGCTGAGCCCGAGGTGCTGTTCCTCGACGAGCCCTCGGCCGGGCTGTCCCCTGCGAACCAGGACCAGGTGTTCGAGCAGGTCCAGCGCATCAACGACACCGGCGTGTCCATCGTCATGGTCGAGCAGAACGCCCGCCGCTGCTTGCAGATCTGCGACCGCGGCTACGTGCTCGACCAGGGGCGCAACGCCTACTCCGGCACCGGGCACCACCTGCTGCATGACCCGAAGGTGATCGAGTACTACCTCGGCACACTCGCCACTGTCGACTAGGGACGGGCTGCCGGTCACCGCACCGGGCCGTGCGGCCGAACCCCAGCGCGAGGAACCCCAGCACGAGGATCCGCGGCACGAGCGAGCTCGCACGAGCGAAGAATCGGGGCCCCGGCGTGACGCCGGGGCCCCGATTCGTGTGCGGTATCAGAGGTCGAGTGTCACTCTCACTCGGCCTCTTCCATGGTGACCGTCTCCTGGTCGACGTCCGCCGTGGTGCCTTCCTCATCGACCTCGTAGATGCCGATGGTGGATGTGCTGGGCTCACCGTTCTCGGTGAAGTCCAGCGGACCGCTGACACCGTTGTAGTCGATGTCGTCACCGTCGGACAGCAGGCCCTTGCACTCCTCGAAGCTGGTGCACTCGGTGCCGTCGCGCGTGACACCGACCATCTCCTGCTGGATGTCGGCCGGGTCGGTGCTGCCTGCCGCCTCGGCCGCCAGCGCGATCGTGATGACGCAGTCGTACACCTGCGGCGAGAACTGGAAGCCCTCGAGGTCCGGAGCGTACTCCTGCAGGTCCTCCTGGAACTGCTCGTCCTCAGGGGCCGCCGGAGCGGTGCCCTTCATGCCTTCCAGCACGCCCGGGTCCTCGGAGGAAACCAGCTCACCGAGGTTCTCCTCCTTCAGCCCGTCGGCGCCGTATATGCCGATCTCATCCGGACCGAAGCCACCCTCGATCAGGCCCTGCAGCACCTGCACGCCCTCCTCGAAGCTGACGATCACGACAGCGTCCGGGTCGCCATTGGTGAGGTCGCTGACCACCGGATCGAAGTTGGTCGACTTCGGGTCGTAGGTGGTGGTGTTCACGACTTCGGCGCCCGCCTCCTCGAGGGAGTTCTCTGTCGCCTGCAGCAAGCCACGCCCGTAGTCGTCGGCACGGGCCGCCAGCGCGACGCGGCTGTGCCCGTCGCCGACGATGGTGTCGGCCAGCACCGGACCCTGCATGACGTCGCTGGGGGCGGTGCGGAAGTAGAAGTCGCCGTTTTCCAGGTCGGTGAACGTCGGCGCGGTGTTGGAACCCGAACACTGCACGACGCCCGCGTCCATGACCCTGTCGACGAAGGCCAGCGACTTGGCCGAGGATGCCGCTCCGATCAGCGCGTCCACGCCTTCACGGAGCACCTCGTCCGCCGACTGGGACGCCACCGACTCCTGATCGGACTCGTCCCGGCCGACCACTGAGGGCAGCTCCTGGTCCAGTACACCACCAGCGTCGTTGATGGTTTGCATGGCGAAGCCGAGTGCCTCGATCTGGGGCGGCCCCAGGAACGCCAAATCACCCGTCTCGGGGAGGACGTAGCCGAGCTCCAACGGTTCGGCCGAGTCCTCCCCCGTGTCCGCACCGTCACCGTTGTCATCTGCGCACGCGGTAACTACCAATGCGGTGGCGGCCACCAAGGCCGCCATGCGCAAACCATTGGATAATCCCACTATCTGCCTCCGGGGGTTGTACCTGCACGGACGGGGCCTTCCGCACAGGACGGCCACACTGGTCGCCGGTGTGCCCCATTCCGTATGATCCGTGCGGATCCTAACGCTGCGTAGGGGAACGAACGAGGGTTTCGAAGTAATCGCGATCTTTTCGCAACACGGTCACGACCTGACCGTGCTATGTCGCTCCCGGCGCGTTTTCCCTGATCACACACGTGAGGCGTGCCGTGCAGGTGCGACGGTCGTGCTCGTCGGTGATCACGATGTCCGCGGTGATCGTGCCGCGGCCGACGTGCACCGGCGTGGCCACGCCCGTGACGGTGCCGGACCGCACCGCGCGGTGATGTGTGCAGTGCAGCTCGAGCCCGACCGCGGCCCGGCCCGCACCGGCGTTGACACCGGCACAGATCGACCCCAGCGTCTCGGCCAGCGCCGCGTTGGCACCGCCGTGCAGCAGCCCGTACGGCTGGAGATTGCCCTTGACCGGCATCGTCGCGACGACTCGCTGCGGATCCCACTCCGTGACGGTGATGCCCAGCTTGTCGTTGAGCTGCTGGTCGGCTGCGCCGGGGTCGGCGCCGGGGACGTCGGCCAGAGACGGGGGCGCCTCGTGCGACGCGGTTGGCTCGCTCACCAATGACTCCTTGCGCTTCGTGTCTCGTACTTCTCCCGACGGCACGTTCGTGTGTCGGGTCCGGAGCTTAGACTCCCGGGTGTGAGCCCACAGCAGAACACCCAGGTAGCGAACGACACAGCTGGAGCCGAGCAGCCCGCGACACCGAGGCTGCTGCTCATCGACGGCCACTCGATGGCCTACCGCGCGTTCTACGCGGTACCCGCCGACCGTTTCCGCACCACGACGGGGCAGGTCACCAACGCGGTCTTCGGGTTCACCTCCATGCTCATCAACCTCCTGCGTGACGAGCAGCCGACGCACCTCGCGGTCGCCTTCGACGTGTCGCGCCAGACGTTCCGCTCCGAGACCTATGCCGACTACAAGGCAACCCGCTCGGAGACCCCCGAGGACTTCAAGGGGCAGGTATCGCTGATCACCGAGGTGCTGGAGGCGCTGAACATCCCGATCCTGCGCAAGGACAACTACGAGGCCGACGACATCATCGCCACGCTGACCACGCAGGCGCGCGCGGATGCCTACGACGTCCTGATCTGTACCGGGGACAGGGACGCACTGCAGCTGGTCGGCGACGGCGTCACGGTGCTGTACCCGCGCAAGGGGGTCTCCGAGCTGGATCGCTTCGACCCGGAGGCGGTGCAGGACAAGTACGGGCTCTCGCCGAGCCAGTACCCGGACTTCGCCGCGCTGCGCGGCGACCCGTCGGACAACCTGCCCGGCATCCCCGGGGTGGGGGAGAAGACGGCAGTCAAGTGGATCAAGCAGTTCGGCTCCCTCGGCGAGCTGGTCGACCGGGTCGACGAGGTCAAGGGCAAGGCGGGTGAGGCGTTGCGGGAGCACCTGGACAGCGTGCTGCGCAATCGGCAGCTCACCGAGCTCGTGCGCGACCTCGACCTCGAACTCCGCCCGACGGACCTGCACGTGCAGACCTGGGACCGCGACGCGGTACACCGGCTGTTCGACGAGCTCGAGTTCCGTGTCCTGCGTGACCGGCTGTTCGCGACGCTGTCCAGCTCGGAGCCGGAGGCCGAGGAAGGGTTCGAGGTGCGGGGTGGCAAGCTCGAACCGGGGACGCTGGGGGAGTGGCTGCGTGCGCACGCCGCCCCCGGCAGCACCACGGGGCTGGCCGCGCGGACCTCCGGGGAGGTGCTGGCCGCCGACCTGCTGTCGCTGAGCTTGGCCTGCGAGGACGGCGAGGGGTGCTACCTGGACGTCACGGAGCTCGACGCCGCGGACGAGTCCGCGCTGGTGGCGTGGCTGGCCGATCCCGAGGCCAGCAAGGTCGGCCACGCGTGCAAGACCACGCTGCATGCGCTGCACGGTCGTGGCTGGCCTGTGGCGGGCCTGACGGTGGACACCGCGCTGGCGGCGTACCTGGTGCGCCCCGGGCAGCGCTCGTTCACGCTCGACGACCTGGTGCTTCGCTACCTGGGCAGGGAGCTGCGCTCGGACGGCGCGGCGGAGCAGGGACAGCTGTCCCTGCTCGACTCCGGCTCCGGCGACGACGAGCTGGTGCGTGTGGAGCTGCTGCGGGCCGGCGCCACCCTGGAGCTGTCCGGAGCGCTGGCCGAGGAAGTCGACAGTATCGGCGCCGGCAGGCTGCTCAGCGACATGGAGATGCCACTGCTGCAGGTGCTTTCCGAAGTGGAGCGTTTCGGTATCGCCGTGGATGCCGAGCAGCTCACGGCGCTGGAAGCGCACTACGCCGACCGCGTCAAGCAGGCAGCCGAGGAGGCCTACGGCGTGATCGGCAAGCAGATCAACCTGGGATCGCCCAAGCAGCTGCAGGTGGTGCTGTTCGACGAGCTGGGGATGCCCAAGACGAAACGCACCAAGACCGGATACACCACCGACGCCGAAGCGCTTCAGGCACTGTACGCCAAGACCGAGCACCCGTTCCTGCAGCACCTGCTGGAGCACAGGGACGCGACCAAGCTCAAGACCACGGTCGAGGGGTTGCTCAAGGCCGTCGCCGAGGACGGCAGGATCCACACCTCGCTGCAGCAGACGGTGGCCGCGACCGGGCGATTGTCCTCGACGGACCCGAACCTGCAGAACATCCCGGTGCGCACGGAGGAAGGCAGGCGCATCAGGGACGCGTTCGTCGTCGGGTCCGGCTACGCCGAGCTCATGACCGCCGACTACAGCCAGATCGAGATGCGCATCATGGCGCACCTGTCCGGGGACGAGGGGCTGATCGAGGCGTTCAACTCGGGCGAGGACCTGCACACGTACGTGGCGTCGAAGGCGTTCGGGATGGAGCCGGCCGAGATCACCCCGGAGCTGCGGTACCGGGTGAAGGCGATGTCCTACGGGCTGGCTTACGGGTTGTCCGCCTACGGTCTGGCTCAGCAGCTGCAGATCTCGGCCGAGGAGGCCAAGCAGCAGATGGACACCTACTTCGCGCGGTTCGCGGGCGTGCGCGACTACCTGCACACGGTGGTTGCCGAAGCGGGCAAGGTCGGCTATACCGAGACCATCTTCGGCAGGCGCCGCTACCTACCCGACCTCGGCAGCGACAACCGGCAGCGCAGGGAGATGGCCGAGCGCATGGCGCTCAACGCGCCGATCCAGGGCAGCGCCGCGGACATCATCAAGGTTGCCATGCTCGGCGTGCACCGCGCACTCGGCGAGCGTGGGCTGCGCAGCAGGGTGCTGCTGCAGGTGCACGACGAGCTGGTGCTCGAGGTAGCCGAGGGCGAACGCGAGAGCGTCGAAGCCCTGGTCCGCGAGCAGATGGGCTCGGCATACGAGCTGTCGGTTCCCCTCGAGGTCTCCGTAGGCGTCGGGCAGTCCTGGAACGCCGCTGCCCACTGACGGCAAGGGATGCGCTGAATGACGCCCTCAGTCCGCCACGTGGACCGAAAGCGTCATTCAGCGTTGGTGGGCGGGCGGGGCTACAGCGCCAGTTCCGGTTTGAGTGCGGATGCTGTCCACACTCGCCGTTTGCGTGCGGCGAGTGTAGACAGCAGCAGCCCTCCGGCGGTGTAGGCCGCCAGTACGGCCACGTCGGTGGCCACGCTCGCCGAGGCTCCGGTGTAGAGTAGCTCCCGCAGGCCATCGACCACATAGGTCATCGGCAGGATGTGGTGCAGTGGTTGCAGCACCTCGGGGATCGTCTGCCACGGGAACGTGCCGCCCGCGGTGACCAGCTGGAGTACGAGGACCACCAGCGCCAGGAACTTCCCGACGGCGCCGAAGTAGGCGTTCAGCGCATGAACCACCGCTGTGAAGGCGAGGGTCGTGACGATCAGGAAGCCAACGGCACCGACCGGATGCGCGACGTCGATACCGACCAGCAGGCTGACGGCGCCGAGCAGCACGATCATCTGTGCGATACCGAGCGCGGCGGCCGGTAACCAGCCACCGAGCGCGACCCGCAGCGACGAGGCCCCTGCGGCCAGCGCCCGCACCGACAGCGGGCGCAGCAGGAGGAACAGCACGAACGCACCCACCCATGCAGACAGGGCCATGAAGTACGGGGCCAGCCCGGCACCGTAACTGCCGGCCGAGGCCAGACTGTGCGAGTCGATCCCGACAGGGTTGGCGATGGTGCTGGCCGTGGCCGCGCGCTCGTCGTCGTCCGGGTCGGGAATGCGGCCGAGCCCGTCGTGCAGGCCGTCATCGAGGTCGTAGGCACCGTCGCGCAGCGCGCTGACACCGTTGGTGGCCTCGGCCTGCCCCTGCGCGAGCTCGTCCGCGCCCTGCGCGAGTTCCGCGGCGCCGCTCGCGGCTTCTTCGATGCCGTCGACCAGCTCCGGGGCCGCGTCGGCCAGCTCCCCGGACCCGTCGGCGACCGCTCGGGACCCGGCGGCGAGGGTGTCGAGCTTCTCGGACGCGCTCTGAACCTCCTGATCCGCCCTGTCGATCGGCTAGCGAAGCTCGGCAAGCACGGTGAGGATCCGGTCGATCTCCTGCTCGTCGAAACCGTCGGCACGCAACTGCTCGGACAGCTCCTCGCCGGCGTCGTCGAGAGCGTCCTGCAGCGCCGTGGAATGGCGCGCGAGCTCGTTACCGCGCTCGGCGAGCTGCTCGTTGCCCTCGGCCACCTCATTCGCGCCGTCGGCGAGCTCGCCTGCCTTCTCCGGAAGCGCCGTCGAGCGTGTGCGCAGGGTGTCCAGCCCGGCCGCCAGCTCGTCGCTGCCGCGCGCCAGCTCACCCGCACCCTGTTCGAGCTGCTGCTGCCCCTCGAGCAGCTCGTCGGTACCGCCTGCCAGCTCGCGAGCGCCGTCCGCTGCGTCGGACACCGCCCCGTGGATGGTGGAGAGGCCGAGCAGGAAGCGGTCCGCCGCCTCCTCACCGACCCGTTCGGTGATCGCGGCACGCACCTGCTCGGCGACCTTGTTCGCGATGGTGCCCGCGATGTAGTTGTTGGCGTCGTCGGTGGTCAGCGTGATCGTCGCGCGCCGGGGGTCGAACTCGGCGGTGGCCAGCAGCGCCGCCGAGAAGTCCCGGGGAACGGTGATGGCGAAGGCGTAGGTGCCGTCGCGGACGCCGTCCTCGGCTTCTTGCCGGGAGACCTCATGCCAGTCGAACGTGTCGGAGCCGACGATCTCCTCGGCGACCTCGTCGCCGAGCACGCGATGCGCGCCGTCGGGGTCGCTGGCTCCGGCGTCCTCGCTGACCACCGCCGCGGGTAGCTCGCCGAGCCGGTTGTACGGGTCCTCGTTCGCGAACAGGTACAGCGAGGCGTAGAGCAGGGGAACGAGGATCAGCGCCAGGATGGCCAGTTTGGGCAGGGTCCCGCTGCTGATCCGGCGCAGCTCTCCCGCGGCGACCCGCACCGAGCTCATCGAGCGCATCAACGATCTCCTTCCCCGGTGCCGCCGGTCGTGCTCGTCGAGGAGCCGGTGTGTTCGTCCGTGCCGTTGCCGTCGTACTCGCCGCTGCCGGTATCGGTGCCCTCGCGCAGGGTCAGTGGTGGAGGTTGGTCGTCCGCCCCGACACGGGCAGGCGGGACCGGCAACACGGACGGGTGAGTGGTGGCGACCAGCGCGACGACGGCGAAGCCGCGTTCGGCGCAGCGGCGGGCGGTCTCCGACCACTGCGTGGCGTCCCAACCGTGCCTGTCCGGAGTGTCCAGCACCAGTAGCCGCACCCCCGGTCGGGTGGCCGCGAGCGTGGTCAGGACGAACGTCCGTACGTCGGCGGGCACGTCCTCGAACCGGGTCTCGGTGTGGCCCGTGAGCTCCTGCGCGGACAACCACTCGGCGACATCGGTCCGGGACGCGGGCCGGCGTGCCAGCGCCAGCTCCTCACCGACCACGACACGCAAGGGCAGGGCACCGTCCGGTTCGCTCACGCCAGGTGCGTCGATCACCGCGGCACGCTCGCGCAGCCGGTGCGCACCGCCGCGGTCGGGCCCGTCCGCGTCCGATTCACCACCCGGCTGCTCGTACACGGCGACCGAGCCCGCGGTCACACGCATCCTGCCGGCGAGAGCGAGGCCGAGCCCGGTGAGTCCCCGTCCGGGAGGACCCTGAACCACGACCAGCTGTCCTGTCGCGACATGCAGGGACGTCGCGGGTAGTAGCGTGGCGTGCGGCCCCTCGATGACCACCCGGTCCGCGGTTACGTGCATGAAGGCTCCCTGGCGCGCCGAGTTCCCTCCTGCACGCTAGGGCGGTATCGGTCGACCGGCAACTTGTCGTGACGTGATATCGGCCGCGCAGCGTGTGCCGGGCGTCACCTCACTCGGCAGTGGAGAACAGGATGTCCGGGGAGGTGGCCCATAATGTCCATAGCGGACGGTACCCTTGTCTCGGCCAGAACACTGAGGACAGTGGGTTGGCCGTGTCGTAGTACAGGTAGCTGCCTCGCACCCCCGTGGTGACGAGCTCGGCGTGCGCCACCGACATGAGCCGCTGTCCCACCCCGTGGCCGCGTGCCTCCGGCGCGACGGACAGGGTGTCGACGCGCGCCCACGTCCCTGCCGGCAGCCGGTGTGCGATCGAGGAGTTCCGTTCGGGGGAGGTCCACCCGGCTCGCGCCATCCCCATGACCTGCCCGGCGTCTTCGGCGACGAAGATCGGCTCGCCCGCGTCGAGGGCGTCGCGCAGTGCCGCGTCGACGAGCTCCGCCGCCTCGGCTCGCATGCGCCTGCCGAGCACGGCCCGCGAGTAGCGCAACTCGGTCAGCTCGAGAGCGGTGAGCGCGTCGATGTCGGTTACCGATGCGTGCCGCACGGCGACGCGCGGCGAGCCGGTTCCGGCCGGGACGGCAGCGGCCGAGCCGGCGCGTACCTCACCGGTGCCTTCGGCGCTTCGCACGGCGAGCACGGTGCCTGCGGTGAACCCGTGCCGCCGAAGTACGGCCGACGCGGCGACATCACGACTGGGCCAGCCGAGTAGCACCGCGGTCTCGTCACGCGGTTGGTCATCGGGCATCGGCCCCAGCCAGCGGGCGAACGCCGCAAGCACGGCGTGCATGCCTGCCGCGCCGGAGTCGCCGATCAGCGGGCTGAACTCCCATGTCACTCGGGTGTGCCACAGGCTCTCCATCGACCGGGGACCGTGCACGGCCCGGTAGGCGTTACCCCGGACCAGGCCGCCGCCGGGCAGCCCCGCGCTGATGCTCGTGCCTTCCGGGACCGAGACCGTTCGCGGTAGCAAGGGGTCGGTCCGGGCGAAGTGTTCGGCTTGGGCGGCCTCGAGCTCCCGCACGGCGGCCTCCGGTGACGTCTGGTCGTTCAGGATGCGGTAGCGGGCCGGGCGGGCCCGGTGTTCGGTGCGTCCGTCTTGTGGCAGCAGAAGATCGCGGTACCGGGGAAGAGCGTGCCGCGTAGCGGGCTCCACTGGCCCCAGATGCGGGTTTGGTCGTCCGGCCACTCGGGCTCGACCAGGTCGTCGAGCCGGAACCCGGACTGTCGCGCCGCGCGCACGTAGTCGCCGAGGGTGCGGTGGTACTCGACGTACGTCGCGTTGTGCTGCGCGTCCACCTCGACATAGGGCTCGCGGTCGAAGTAGGAGTGCGTGGCCGTGAGACCGAGAGGCCCCGGATCGTCCGGGAACACCCAGCGCATGGGGTGGGTGACCGCGAACACCCAGCGGCCACCGTCCCGCAGCACCCGGTTGACCTCGGTGAACACGGTGGCCAGTGACGGCAGGAAGGGTAGGGCTCCGAACGCCGAGAACGCGGTGTCGACGCTGCCGCTGCGCAGCGGCAGCCGCTGGGCGTCGGCGCGTACCAGGTCCACGGGCAGATCCGACCGGCGGTCGGCTGCGCGCGCGTGCCGCAACATCTCCGCGGACAGGTCGACGCCGACCGCGAGGGCGCCTTGCCCGGTGAGCCAGCGCGCGCAGGCTGCCGTGCCACAGCCGACCTCGAGGACCCGCAGTCCGGTGACCGGGCCGAGGAGCTGGAGGTCGGACTCACGCCAGCCTTCCGGGCACCAGACGAAGTCCGCGTCCCCGAGGAAGTCCCCGTGCGTGGCGACGTACTCCTCGGCGTCGGCGTCCCACCAGGCGCTACTGGCGGCGACGGCCTCCTGGGCCGTCACCGTGCGCCGTGCCGGTCCGACGACCCCGAGGGCCTGTTCGGCACGGGTGAATCGCGGTGTCTCGTCCGGCGCTGAGTCAGCCACGTGGCGGCTCCTTTCTCCGTGTGGTGCGCGCCACTCACGATAGGCGGCCCCGGTTTGTACCTCGGTACAGCTGCCGCGTAGGATGTTTCAGGCGCAGTGGGTTTGCGCTGCCTTTCTCTCGGCACTCGCTGGCCGGGACTCGGGCCGCGCACCGAGCGCGGTGATCTCGGCGGTCAACTTACTCTCGGCCATCCGTCATCGACCGTGTGGCACCCACTGTCGCTGCACGACCGAAGAGAACGAATCAACGACCCCAGCCATAACCGGAGCACCCTACACTCATGTCCACCGACACCACCATCGCCCCGACAGTCCCCGAGCAGGCCAAGCAGGTCGCCGTGAACGACGTCGGGTCGGAGGAAGACTTCCTCGCTGCCATCGACAAGACGATCAAGTACTTCAACGACGGCGATATCGTGGAGGGAACCATCGTCAAGGTCGATCGGGACGAGGTCCTGCTCGACATCGGTTACAAGACCGAAGGGGTCATCCCTTCGCGTGAGCTGTCCATCAAGCACGATGTCGACCCGGCAGAGGTTGTCGCTGTTGGTGACGAGGTCGAGGCGCTGGTCCTGCAGAAGGAGGACAAAGAGGGACGGCTGATCCTGTCCAAGAAGCGTGCGCAGTACGAGCGCGCCTGGGGGACCATCGAGCAGCTCAAGGAGACCGACTCGCCGGTTTCGGGCACCGTTATCGAGGTCGTCAAGGGCGGTCTCATCCTGGACATCGGTCTGCGCGGCTTCCTGCCCGCTTCGCTCGTCGAGATGCGCCGGGTGCGCGACCTCCAGCCGTATGTCGGTCGCGAGCTCGAAGCGAAGATCATCGAGTTGGACAAGAACCGCAACAACGTCGTGCTCTCCCGTCGTGCCTACCTCGAGCAGACCCAGTCCGAGGTGCGCAGCGAGTTCCTCAACGCGCTCGGCAAGGGTCAGGTTCGCAAGGGCGTCGTCTCGTCGATCGTCAACTTCGGTGCGTTCGTCGATCTCGGCGGGGTGGACGGCCTGGTGCACGTCTCCGAGCTCTCCTGGAAGCACATCGACCACCCCAGCGAGGTCGTCGAGGTTGGCCAGGAGGTCACCGTCGAGGTGCTCGACGTCGACATGGACCGCGAGCGGGTCTCGCTGTCGCTGAAGGCGACCCAGGAGGATCCGTGGCGTCACTTCGCCCGCACACATGCGATCGGCCAGATCGTGCCGGGACGGGTCACCAAGCTCGTGCCGTTCGGTGCCTTCGTCCGCGTGGAGGACGGCATCGAGGGGCTGGTGCACATCTCGGAGCTGGCGGAGCGGCACATCGAGCTGCCTGAGCAGGTCGTGGACGTCAACGGCGAGGTCATGGTCAAGGTCATCGACATCGACCTCGACCGCAGGCGTATCTCGCTGTCGCTGAAGCAGGCCAACGAGGGCTTCACGCCGGACGCGGAGTTCGACCCGACCCAGTACGGGATGATTGCCGAGTACGACGAGCAGGGCAACTACATCTACCCCGAAGGCTTCAACCCCGAGACCCAGGAATGGGAAGAGGGCTACGACAAGCAGCGTGAGGAGTGGGAGCGGCAGTACTCCGAGGCACACGCTCGCTACGAGAAGCACATGAAGCAGGTCGCGGAAGCGCGTGAGGCCGATGCCGCCGCCGCTGTCGCCGAGGCCGGAGCCGGTGAGCCCGAAGGTGAGGCTGACTCCGGTGAGCAGCAGAACTACGGCGGGGCGAGCCAGTCGCAGGCCGCCGACACCAACAGCGGCACGCTTGCCAGCGACGCGCAGCTGGCTGCCCTGCGGGAGAAGCTCTCCGGCGGGGAGTGAGAGCCCGCTTCCCGGCACGAACGTTCTCGGCCCCGCTCCACGACGCTGGAGCGGGGCCGAGTTACGTATGGGAGCGAACCCGACGGGCTCGTGCGATCCGTGCTGGGCGGGTGCGGGTGGCACGCGGCAGGGGATGCGCCGCAGGGGACGCGCCCGCAGGGGGAGGGGTGTCCGGGCGTGCGTCGCGGGCTCCAGGCGGCCACGGTAGGTGCCTGGTCAGGGATCAGTGGACGCGAGCCGACCGTGCGGCCGGCTCGCGTCCACTGACCGGTGAATAACCCTCTGGCTGTCTCACACTATGTCGTCGCAGGCGCCAGCGCACGTTCGTACGCGGCCACGCGTGCCCGCCGGCGCAGGCCCGCGATGCTGTGCTTGGCCGGAACCAACATCGCGGTAAGCCAGTTGCGCCGGTGTTCGGCGAGCGCGTCGGACACTTGGCGATGCTCGACACAATGGACTAGCCCAGGCGTACCAAGCCGGTGCCTCCCGGTATGCCGCGTTCGCATCGGTCCTCCATGTGGGCGATAGTCCGAACGACAAGATACGCAATGATCAACGAGGCGGCCGGGAGGACGTGCGGCGTGTCATCGACATCGTTGCCGGTGCGTGATCTCTGAGATCCAATCGTGAGCAGCCGGTGGCGATGCCCCGGCGCGGTACTGATTGAATGCCCCCATGCTCAGCGTAGGTCTTACCGGGGGGATCGGTTCGGGGAAGTCCACGGTGGCGAACCGCCTGGCCGAGCACGGTGCCGTACTCGTCGACGCCGACGCGATATCCCGGCAGGTCGTGGAGCCGGGCGAGCCCGCGCTCGAGGAGATCGTGGCCGCGTTCGGCTCGGACGTACTCGAGCCGGGTGGCGGGCTGGACAGGGCCGCACTGGCGCGGAAGGCGTTCGCCGACGAGCAGTCCAGGGCCCGGCTGAATGCCATCGTGCACCCCAGGGTCGGCGAGCGGACCGCGGAGCTGGTCAACGCCGCCGGTGCGGACGCGATCGTGGTGCACGACGTGCCGTTGCTTGTCGAGAACGGGCTCCAACCGCACTACCACCTGGTGATCGTGGTGGATGCTCCGGAAGACGTTCGGGTGCGCAGGCTGACCGGGGAACGCGGTATGGACCCCTCCGACGTCCGCGCCCGTATCGCGGCGCAGGCCGATACGCCCATGCGGCGCGCGGCAGCCGACGTGTGGCTGGACAACAGTGCCACCCCGGATGTCCTGCTCTCGGCCGTGGACGCGCTGTGGGCCGACCGGCTGCTGACGTTCGAGGCGAACCTGCGCCTGCGACGCACCAGGCCGCCGCGCTCACCGGAGATCGTCGACTATGACGACACGTGGCCGGAGCAGGCCGGGCGCGCGATCGCGCGGATCCGCCAAGCGGTCGGGCAGGCCGCGCTCCGGGTCGACCATGTCGGGTCGACCGCCGTGCCCGGGCTGCCTGCCAAGGACGTGCTGGATATCCAGCTGACGGTGGCGGACCTGGATGTCGCGGACTCGGTCGCCGAGGCGCTGGCCTCGGCGGGCTTCCCGCGGAGCGAGGGGGAGTGGGCGGACGCTCCGCTGGGTCGGGGAGCGGAGTCGGTGCCGGGAGAGAAACGCCTGCACACCGGCGCCGATCCGGCACGCCCGGTGAACCTGCACGTGCGTGCGCACGGGACGCGGCACTGGCGGGCCGCTCTGCTGTTCCCGGAATGGTTGCGCCGGCACCCTGACGAGCGCGACGCGTACGCGAAGGTGAAGCGTTCGCTGGCCCGTTCCCATCAGGCGGACGGCTCGGTCGACGGCTATGCCGAGGACAAGCAGCCGTGGATCGCCGATGCGATCGAGCGTGCCGAACGATGGGCCCACTACACCGGCTGGACCCCGTAACCCCCCCGCTGGGTGCGCTGAATGACGCTGTCAGTCCGTCTCGTGGACTGACAGCGTCATTCAGCGTCCACGCCAGGCGAGGGTGATGTCGAGGGAGGCCAGCCAGCGGTCGAGGTCGTAGCCGTGCCTGGCGAGGGCGTCGACGGTGTGCACCGCCGTGTCGATCGCCGCCGTGGCATCGGTGAGATCCACGAGCCCGGCGCGGTGGGCGGACAGCAGCTCGTCGGAGTCCCGGACCGCGGCCCGCGTGCCGGTACGCAGGTCGATGTCCAGGTACAGGTCCCGCGCCACCCAGTACCGCTCACCCCGTTCGACGGTGACGACGTCCAGGTACAGGTCCCAGTCGCGCTCGTGGCCAGGGTTGTACCAGAAGTCCGTGATACGCAGGCCCACCTCGGGTAGCAACCATGACTCGAGGTAGTGGAACTGGGCGCGGCCCGGTGCGGGCCGGGCCATGTACAGGCCGAACGGCCGGGACCGGTACTCCTCGACCGGGCGCACGAAGCCCTTCGGGTCGGTGTTGGTCATGCCGACGAGGTCGAAGGTCTCGGTCTTGGGCGGGTGGGGCTGGCCGAACATGACGTCCATGCTGCCGCACGGTGCGACCGGGCGGCGTTCTGTCGGGGTACGCCCCTACCCTGGTCGTGTGGCATTCGCATCGGAGCACCCTGTCCTGGCTCATTCCGAGTTCCGGCCCGTGTCAGACATCCCGCGGTCCGAGAACCGGTTCACGGTGGTCAGCGACTACTCGCCGTCCGGTGACCAGCCGGAGGCGATCGACGACCTGGAACGCAGGCTGACCCGCGGTGAGCGCGATGTCGTGCTGCTCGGCGCGACGGGGACGGGCAAGTCCGCGACAACGGCCTGGCTGATCGAGCGGGTGCAACGTCCGACCCTGGTCATGGCGCACAACAAGACGTTGGCCGCCCAGCTGGCGAACGAGCTGCGCGGCTTCTTCCCGCACAACGCGGTCGAGTACTTCGTCAGCTACTACGACTACTACCAGCCGGAGGCCTACGTACCGCAGACCGACACCTATATCGAGAAGGACTCCTCGGTCAACGACGACGTCGAGCGGCTGCGGCACTCGGCCACGATGAACCTGCTCTCCCGCAAGGACGTCATCGTCGTCTCCAGTGTGTCGTGTATCTATGGTCTCGGTACGCCGCAGTCGTACCTGGACCGGTCGTCGCGCCTGGCCGTCGGCGACGAGCTCGATCGGGACGCGTTCCTGCGCGCCCTGGTGGACGTGCAGTACACGCGCAACGACGTGGCTTTCGCGCGCGGAACCTTCCGGGTGCGCGGGGACACCGTGGAGATCATCCCCGCCTACGAGGAACTGGCGATCCGCGTCGAGTTCTTCGGCGACGAGATCGACCGGTTGTACTACCTGCATCCCCTCACCGGCGATGTCGTGCAGGAGCTCGACAGCGTCCGCATCTTCCCCGCGACCCACTATGTCGCGGGACCGGAGCGGATGGACAAGGCCATCCGCGCGATCGAAGGCGAGCTCGAGGAACGCCTGACGGAGCTCGAAGGCAAGAACAAGCTACTCGAGGCGCAGCGCCTGCGCATGCGGACGCAGTACGACATCGAGATGATGCGCCAGGTCGGGTTCTGCTCGGGCATCGAGAACTACTCCCGCCACATCGACGACCGGCCCGCGGGTAGCGCACCTGCCACGCTGCTGGACTACTTCCCGGACGACTTCCTGGTCGTGATCGACGAGTCGCACGTCACGGTCCCGCAGGTCGGCGGGATGTACGAGGGGGACGCCTCACGCAAGCGCACGCTGGTCGAGCACGGGTTCCGGCTACCGAGCGCGCTGGACAACCGTCCGTTGACCTGGGAGGAGTTCTCCGACCGGATCGGGCAGACCGTGTACCTTTCCGCCACTCCCGGCCCGTACGAGATGGGCCAGTCCGGCGGTGAGTTCGTCGAGCAAGTCATCCGGCCGACCGGCCTGGTCGATCCCGAGGTGGTCGTCAAGCCGACCGAGGGGCAGATCGACGACCTCGTGCACGAGGTCCGGGAGCGCGCCGGGCGCGACGAGCGGGTACTGGTCACGACGCTGACCAAGAAGATGGCCGAGGACCTCACCGACTACCTGCTCGAGCTCGGGATCCGGGTGCGCTACCTGCATTCGGAAGTGGACACGTTGCGGCGCGTGGAGCTGCTGCGGCAGCTGCGATCGGGGGACTACGACGTGCTGGTGGGGATCAACCTGCTCCGTGAGGGGCTCGACCTTCCCGAGGTGTCCCTGGTGTCGATTCTCGATGCCGACAAGGAAGGGTTCCTGCGTAGCGGTACCAGCCTGATCCAGACGATCGGCCGGGCCGCCCGGAACGTCTCCGGCCAGGTGCATATGTATGCCGACACGATGACCGACTCGATGCAGTACGCGATCGACGAGACGAATCGCAGGCGCGCCAAGCAGATCGCCTACAACACCGAGCACGGCATCGACCCGCAGCCGCTGCGCAAACAGATCGCCGACATTCTCGACCGTGTCTACACCGAGGCTGAGGACTCCGAGCAGGAGGTCGCGGTAGGCGGGTCGGGACGCAACACCTCGCGCGGTAAGCAGCCGGAGCAGGGAGCGGGCACGGCCAGCTCCGGTCTGCTCACGGACAAGGACGTCTCGACGATGCCGCGCGCCGAGCTGGCCGATCTGATCAACCAGATGACCGAGCAGATGACCCAGGCCGCGCGCGACCTGCAGTTCGAGTTGGCAGCCCGGCTCCGCGACGAGATCGCGGAGCTGAAGAAGGAGCTCAGGGGTATGGACGAGGCCGGGGTGACGTAACCTCAGCTGGTGATGTCCTTGGTGCTGAACACCCGGGCGGCGATGAGGCCGAGCACGGTGGCGTAGCACAGCGAGATGAGCGTCCCGCTGGCAACGTCGGTCCAGGCGATGTCCGTCGCGATCAGATCGAGCCACGCGGTGGCGTGGTGGGTGGGCAGGAACGCGCGCAGGTCGCCCAGCGCGGTGATCTGGTCGAGGATCTGGGACAGGATCGCCGCGAGGACCGTCCCGCCTACCGCGCCCAACGGGGCGTCGGTCAGCACGCTGAGCAGCAGCGCGAGCCCCGCCACCCAGCTGAGCTGCACGATGATGTAGCAGATCGCCAGCAGGAGCGACACCAGGCTGGTGTCGAACGCGATCGCGTCCCCGGTCGGTCGAACCGCCTGCCCCGCACCGTAGAAGGCCAGTCCCGCGCCGAGCGCGGTGCCGGGTAGCACCAGCAGCGTGAGCACCGACAGCGCGGATGCCACCAGCGCCTTCTGCCGTACCAGGCGGTGCCGCGGCACGGGGATCGCCAGCAGGTACTTCAGACTTGACCACGAGGCCTCGCTTGCGATGGTGTCGCCGAAGAACAGGGCCACGATCATCGGAAGCAGGAACGAGATCGAGACGAACAACGTGAATATCACGAAGTTCGGCGCACTGGTCGTGGCCAGGTCGACGATCCCTCCGGATGGGCCGCCTTCGCCTTCGTCGCCCAGCTCGAAGGCGCCGACGAGAACGAACGGCAGCAGGACCGCGAGCGCGAGGATCCACACGGTACGTCGCCTGCTCAGCTGCCTGCGCAGCTCGACCCGGAACCGGACGGTACGGCCGGGTTGGTAACCGAGCACCGCGCCGGAGGGGGCGTGTTCGGGCTGTTCCCGCCGGGCCGCCTCGGTGAGTTCGGTCAGCGCGGCCGGGTCGGTGTGCACGGTGTGGTCCGGCTCGCCCGGCCGGCCGGCGTGATCGGGACGTTGGTCGGGGCTCATCGGGTATCGCCCTCCTCACCGACGAGTTGCAGGAACGCGTCCTCGAGCCTGCGCCTCGGCCCTGCCCGTTCGACGGAGACACCCGCGTGCACCAGCGCGGTGACCGCCACCGAGCGGGGGATGCCGTGCAGGTTGACATGCACGTTCTCGCCGTCGACCTCGACACCGGTCAGGCCGTCCACCCCGCGGAGGGTCTCGGCGGCCGTGCCGGGGTCGTCGACGGTGAAGGTGGCCTCGCCTCCTGCGGCTACGATCTCGCCGACGGCGCCGTCGGCGACGACCGTGCCGTGATGCATCACCACGACATGCGTGGAGGTTTGCTCGACCTCGGCGAGGAGGTGGCTGGAGACCAGCACGGTGCGGCCGGTGTCCGCGTAGCGCCGCAACACCTCGCGCATCTGGTGTATCTGGGGCGGATCGAGCCCGTTGGTGGGTTCGTCGAGCACCAGCACGTCCGGAAGGCCGAGCATGGCTTGCGCGATCGCGAGCCGCTGGCGCATGCCCTGGCTGTAGGTGCGAACCTTGCGGTCGACCGCGTCGCCGAGCCCCGCGAGCTCCAGTGCTTCGCCGACATGGGCCTGGCGGCGGGGACGCCCCGTCGCCGCCCAGAACAGATCGAGGTTCTTCCGGCCGGACAGGTGCGGCACGAACCCCGGCCCTTCCACGAAAGACCCGACGCGGGAGAGCACGGGCGCACCCGGATACACGCGGTGACCGAACACCCGTATCTCCCCGGATGTCGGTGTTACCAGCCCCATCAGCATGCGCAGGGCCGTTGTCTTGCCCGCACCGTTCGGACCGAGCAGCCCGAGTACCTGCCCCCGCTCGACCCGGAAGGACAGCTCGGAGACAGCGGTGAGCCCGCCGGGGTAGGTCTTGGTCAGGCCGTCGATGGACAACGGGATCTCGGCGAGGTCCTCGGCCACGTCGCTGGTTCCCGCGCGACGCAGCGCCGCGAACACCGCCACCAGCGCCGCCGCGAGCAGCACCCCCGCGATGCCCAACAGCTGCGCGACCGGCAGCCCCGTTCCGGTCTCGGTGCCAGGGACCGAGGGCACGGACACGCCGTCGGCGCCGCTCAGCGACACGCGGTAGGCGGCGGGCTCGGGCGAGCGGTCGTATGCCTGGTCGGTGGTGGCCACGACCAGCTGCAGCCGGTGCCCGGGCTCGACAGGGTGCACGATTCCCGGGAGGCTCACCGTGACGGTCACGGCACTGCCGTCGGGTGGCAGGTCCGGCACGCGCACCGGTGCGACCGCGCCGCCGGGAAGCCTCCGCGTGCCGTCCGGGCCGACGTCGTAGAGCTTGACGAACAGCACCGCGTCCGAGCCGGCCCGCTGGCCGGACCCGGGTTGTTCAGGTCGTTCGGCGTCGTCGATCCCCGTTTCGGACGCGGGCGGCTCGGCGTCCCCGGTCGCCGAGGCCACCTCGAGCGTCACCGTGGACGATCCCGTGATCAGTAGCTGGTCATCCAGGGTGTGCGAGCTGAAGCTCGCGAACTGGCCGGGCAGGTCGGTGCCACCGAGCGCGGTGGGGATCGGGCCTCGCAGCGCCGGCATGCTGCTGATCGCCGCCGGCACCCCGCCTGGCGGGTTGATGACGGTCTGCTCCGGCCCGGTCAGCTCGATCTCCCTGCGGGGTGTGCTGCCGCCGCGCAGTCCCGGATACTCGCCGACCTCGACCGTGCGCACCGACGGGGCACGGGTGGCGTCGAAGTTGCCCCGTACGTCGTAGCTGAACTCCGGTAGCCGGTCGCCGTCGCCGGTCAGCTGGTGGGACAGCCAGCCGGCGATCTTCTCGCGCAGCTGCGGACCCGGCGCTCCGCCGTCGTGACCTCCCGCGTACCAGATGATCGACACGTCGCCGCCTGCCTCGGCGATCCGCCGCGCGTTGGCCTCGGCCTGCTCGAGACCGAACAACGTGTCCTGGGTGCCCTGGACCAGCAGGGTGGGGATCGTGATGTCGCCGGTCACGGAGGAAGGGGAGGCCCTTTCCAGCAGTTCCCGTGCCTGGTCGCCTGCGGTTCCGGTGGTGGCGAGCCTGGTGTACGCCCGGCAGACGGGCTTCGCGAACCGCCCGCACGGCCCGTCGAGCCCGGCGTTCTCGGGCAGCGTCGACGGCGGCTGGTCCTGGTCGCCGCCTGCCGGGGAGCCGTTGCGGTCCACCTCGGAGTCCGGCCGGTCTCCCGGTTCCGGTGCCTCCTGACCGGGGGTGGAGATCCCACCCATGCCGCCGGTGAACAGGGCACCGGCCCATGCCTGTTTGAACACCCCGTCGCCGCGTTCGGCGCCGTGAGCCGGCGTGTCGCTGCCGCGCTGCCCGCGGATCAGCGCGTTGGGCAGGAGCGCGTGTTCGAGGTCGTGGTAGGTCATCACGGGGGCGATCGCGTCGACCCGTTCGTCGGTGCCTGCCAGGAGCAGGGCGAGGGCTCCGCCGTAGGACGAGCCGGTTACCGCGATCACCGGGTCGCCGTCGCTGTCCGTGGTGACGGACGGCTGCCGCGCCGCGAAGTCGATCAGATGCGCGGCGTCGGCGACCTCGCGGTCCGGGTCGTTGAGCGAGATCGTTCCGCCGCTGTCCCCGAAACCGCGCGCGGAATAGGCGAGGGCGACGAAACCGTGCTCGGCGAGCTCGGTGGCTTCCCGCTGGACGCTGTCCTTACTGCCGCCGAACCCGTGCGGCACGAGCACCGCGGGCGCCGGAGTGGACTGCGGTTCGTACAGGGTCACGTCGAGCGCGATGTTCTCCACCGAATCGGGTGAACGCGGCACATCGATGATCGCTTCCTGCGTGTGCACGTCAGGCTGTTCGTCCTCGCCGAGCAGGACCGATACCGATGCCGCGCCGAGGAGGACCGCGACCACTGCGACGGCGCGCTGCACAGCCTTCCGGGACCGTGTGGATCGCAACACGAGGAGAACCGTATGTGACCACGACGACGAGCGGCCACGCATCCGTGCCGGGGTTGCCGGTTTCTTGCGCGGATCGTGATACTCGATACGGTCGGTGGCGTCCCGGGCGGTGCCGTGTCAGGATGGATACGTTACGTGGAGGGGAGTATTCCTCTGCGATGATGCCGTCAGTACGGTTACCCGGTCGGAACGATCGTGGCGGACCCGGCATCATCGGCTTGCGGCGACGCGGGCGGAAGAGACCTCCGGTAGCGGTGCCAACTGCTGTACCGGAGGAGCTTCGTCGATGAATGTGCCGCTGTGGGGCTGGCTGGTGACCGTAGGCGTCATCAGCGCCGTGCTCCTCGTGGACCTCGTGTTCACCGTGCGGCGCCCCCACACACCCAGCCTGCGCGAGGCGGCGTGGTGGTCGACGTTCTACGTGTTACTCGCCTTCGCCTTCGGGACCGGCGTGTGGTTCCTCGTCGACCCGGTCTACGGTGCCGAGTTCTTCGCGGGCTACGTCACCGAGAAGTCGTTGAGCGTCGACAACCTGTTCGTCTTCATGCTCATCATGACGGCGTTCAGAGTCCCCGCCATACAGCGTCACACGGTGCTGCTTGTCGGAGTCGCGCTCGCGCTGCTGCTGCGTGGGATCTTCATCGCCATCGGTGCGGCACTGATCGCGCAGTTCTCCTGGATATTCTTCGTGTTCGGCGCGATTCTGGTGTGGACTGCCATCAGCATGGTACGCGGCGACGGGCACGACGAGTACCACGAGAACTGGGTAGTCCGGCGCGCGCGCAAGATCTTCCCGGTAACCGAGGACTATGTCGGTGGCAAGGTGCTGGTCAAGCGCGCGGGCAAGCGGCTGATCACGCCGATGTTCATCGTCATCATCGCGGTCGGCACCGCCGACGTGCTGTTCGCAGTGGACTCCATACCGGCCATCTTCGGTATCACGCAGGAGGCTTTCCTGGTCTTCACGGCGAACGCGTTCGCCCTGATGGGACTGCGCCAGCTCTACTTCCTCATCGGTGGGCTCGTGGAGCGGCTGACGTACCTGACCTACGGGCTCGCGATCATCCTGATCTTCATCGGCGCCAAGTTGTTCCTGCACGCGTTCCACGAGTACGAGATGGTCCCGGCGTGGATGGACATCAACACCTGGGTCTCGCTCGGCGTCATCGTGCTGATCCTCGTTGTCACCACAATGGCCAGTATCATCAGGACCCGGCGCGTCGACGGTCGGCGTGTCGAGTCCGGGTCACACGGCCAGTGACCCCGGCTGCTGCGCGGCCACGCCCGCGCCGGCTCAGCCGTACATGACTGAGCTTGCCCGCGTCGGCTCAGCCGTACATGACTGAGTTTGCCCGCGCCGGCTCAGCCGTACATAGCTGAGCTTGCTGGCGTCGGCTCAGCCGTACATGACTGAGCTTGCCCGCGCCGGCTCAGCCGTACATAACGAAGTTGAGTTCGTTGCAGACGCGTGCCAGCGGCATGTCGAGGCCGGGGTGGCTCAGCGGGAGCAACAGGTCGGGTGTGCCCGGCAGCGCCGAGCGCGCAGGAGGGTCCCACAGGCAGATCGCCGGATTCCCCGAGTCCATCGACGACGGGTACCAGAGCCCGTCCAGGTCAGGGTAGGCCTTCCGGATCGCCCGCGCCCACACCTGTGTCACCTTCTTGGGCCCGCTGGCGATCTCCTGGGAAGCGCCCATCCGGGTGGGCCACAGGCCGGTGAGGTCCAACAGCCGCAGCGTCCGGGTCGGGCGCATCACGACGACGTGCGGCTCCCTTGTGATCCGGTCGACCGTGGACGTCGACTGGTACACCTCGGCGATACCGGTACGCGCGGAGAGCGCGAAGTACAGCACCCCGTTGTGCGGGTCGGACACCGGAGCCCCACCGTTGTCCGGCTCCTGCGGGTCGAAGCGACCGTGCGGGAGTGGACCGGTGTACCGGAACGTGTCCCAGTTCTGTGGATGCCTTCCGGCGGCGGTGAAGATCCGTACGACCCTGGTTGCCGGATGCACCGCGACAATATCCTCATCCAGCCGCAGCCCGGTAGCCAGCGCTGCGGCCGAAGGAGGCAGCGGGAGTCGTGACATGCAGTACCGGCGAGGCTATGCGGCCGTACCGAGTGAGGTCACCAAACGAGCGACGGACTGGGGGTCACCATGGGCGAGCAACCAGTCGCGTGGCGTGACTCGTTGCTCGTTGATCTCGAGGTCCGCTTGCTGGGTATTCATGAACGCGGCCACGACCATCGGTGGCTGATCCGCCGGGATCGCCTGCAGTACGGTCTCCAGGCCAGGAAGCGTGCCGGCATCGGTGAACTGCCAGGCGGGTAGGTGCCACTCGCCGTCCTTCCAGCCGAACAGCCTGCCGTTTCGCAGGCGCTCGCGCACCTCGCCGCTGGTGAGCTGGAGGAGCTGCGCGGCCTGGCCAACCGAGTAGGAGGACTTGCTGAACACGGCGTGCGCCACGACGGACTTCGCGCGTGGGCACGGCTCGTCCTCGGCGTAGGGTGCCAGATCGAAGCCGACATCGGTCAGCGCAGCCTGCTGCTCCGTGGAGAACAGCTCCGCTGGCTCGGGGTGCGGCACCGACACGATCCGCGCGGTGTCCTCGACGAGCCGGAGGAACTCGTCGGCATCGACCCTGAGCCCGGCCTTTGCCAGAACAGCCTCGAGCGCCATAGTCACGTTTCCAAAGTAGCACGAGCGGGCGCATCGTAGGTGCTGGTGAGGCAGGGTGTGCCGGATGTGATTCGTCACCACCGTCGGCGCCGGTCCGGCTACCTGGCGTGTCCACCGGGCCGGTGTGTTCCGGTGCCGCTCAGTTTCCCCCGAAGAGTTCGGCGGGGAACGCTCCCGCCGCCGTGATTCGCTTGCTCAAGCCACGGCAGATCTCCCGGAGACGGTTGGCCCCGTCGGCACCGAGGTGGATCCATGGTGCGGAAGCGGCGTTGTTGGTGGCGACCTCGATACGGTCACGCTGCGCCGCGCCCTGCTCGGTCAGTGCTCGGTCGCTGTCGAGGACACCTTCGGCCTGCAGGGCCCGCACCGTCGTTTCCCACTCGTCGGCCGACCATCCACGGGTGGCCTGCGCGGCGGACTCGGTGAATCCCCTGCCGGTCGCGGTATGCGTGATCAGCGCGGACAGCCCGTCGAGCCCGGAGTCGACCAGCGCCGCGACGTGCCCGTCGCCGCGGAACTCCCGCAGCAGGGTGATGGCATGCCACAGCACGAGCACCGGATCGCTCGGCCAGTCCAGGTCGGCGTGGGCGGCGTACAGCGGGCGCCCTTCCGGGGTGCAGCCACGGGTGGCCTCGCGGGCGAGCTCGGCTGCTTCGGCGACCTCGGGGTCGGTAGCAGCCTCGCCGAGCAGGCGCCGCAGCGCGGCGCCTGCTGCGCGATACCGCGCGTCAATGACCTGTTCCGGAGAGGCGAGCGTCCATGCGTGCGGGATGTGTTTGGCGACCAGCTGGGGGTTGAAGTTGTAGAAGGTCGCTGTCACGGTCCCGGCACCGACCGGGCCCATCGGGGCCGCTCGGCTGGCGAAGTAGCTCATCCGCCCACGGTGAAGTCCGATGCCGGTGAGCTCCTCCTCGGCCTCGGGTGCGAAGTACAACATCGCGTGCAGCGGGTCGACGGCTCGATGGCATGCGGCCGCGAGGTCGGCGAACTGACCATGATCCATAGTGGGATCCTGCGTGATAGTCGGCGTTCGGGCAACCCTCGCCCGGCGGGCTGCCGACCCGTGCGGGAGAACGGCCGTGCTGTGCGGTGCGTCCGGGACGTGCCCCGTCCCGGGACTCAGCCGGGGTCGGCCACCGAGCCGACGAACAGCGGTGCGCCGGTCGGCTCATGCGTGATGGCGTAGGAGAACGGCTGGTCGGCCCGGATCGTCTTGTCCGCGGGCAGGGGAGCCGACACGACACCGGCGATGCCGGTCACGGCAGCCGCCTCCGTTCCCGACTCGTCCACGGTGATGTTCGCCCGATGCACGGCGTCATCCACCACGACCTCCTCGGCGATGCCGCCGAGGTCGTCGAGATCACGCAGGCCGAGCTCGGCGAGCAGGGGTAGCAGCTCGGCATCCGCCCCGTAGTCCCAGCGTGGCAACGCGATGTCGAGCTCGGTCGGTTCGCCGTGGTCGAACTCCTCGAGCATCCCGGCGGTGACCGTCGGTGCCTGCCCCGGCTCCCCGGCGGGCACCACGACCCACATCGCCAGCTCGCCACCGACGTACGGCAGCTGCACGGCCTCCCAGGAGTCCCCGTCGACGTAGCTCAGCTCGGCGGCCTCCTTGTTCATCATCGGCACCTCCGTGGTGGTGCCGTCCGCCAGGTGGAACGGCTCGTCGGTCGTGCGGGACTCGTCGAACGGCGACTCCCAGCCTGCCTTGAGGTACACGGCGTTGGCCAGCACCGTGACGGTCCGCGGGTCGAGCTCGTCGAACAGGGTGTCGATGCGTTCGTTCGTCCGGTCCGACACCCAGTCGTTGATCTTTTCGGCTGCCGACCCCGTACTGAAGTCGACGTACTCGGCGCCGGCGCCGTACTGCCGGGCCAGGGTGTTGAGGAAGTCCTCACCCGGCTCGATGCCGTCTTGCACGAACAGGCCGTTGGCGATGCTCACGACCGGGTCCGGCGGTTGCTCGTCCGGCTCGCGCGTCGCGTCGGGGCCGGTCTGGTCCGCGGCTTCGCCCGTGTTGACCACGCCGGTACTGAGCGCGTTGTACGCCGCGTGCACGCCCTGCGGGAAGCCGAAGACCTCGTCGAGCTGATCGGCCGTAACCCCGTCCGCTCCGGCGCGCAGCATGGCGAAGGCATAACCCAGACTCAACGGCGAGAACACGGTGTTCTCCGTCTCGCCGGCACCCCTCTCGGCGAGGAGCTCGCCGAAAGCCCCGGTGAACGAGCGGATGCCCGCGACTGTCTCGTCGACGGGAGCTTCCTCGGCTGGTTCGACCCTGTCGGTATCGGCCGACGTGTTGGCGGCACCCTCACCGCCGTTCGAGGCATCCGTGCCGCATCCGCCAGCGGCCAGAATCAGCGCGGCGGAAATCAGGCAGCTCACGGTCCGTGCGGGCTTCATGCCACCTCCCGGCTTGTCGACGTACTGTGCTCACGCACGTTCCGGGCCAGGGGTTGCCTCGGTAGGACAGCTGGCGCGCCCAGCTGTCCGGTGCCAGCGGCCTGCCGGCTACCCGGTGCCGTTGAACGGCGACTGGACAGGACTGTACTCAGGCACGATGTGTCGAGAAAGCCCGGTTCACCCGATCGCGGGGCGCTGTGCGGTACTACCAGCCGCGTTCGCGCCACTCGCCGAGCTTGGGGCGCTCGGCGCCGATCGTGGAGTCGTCCCCGTGGCCGGGGTAGAACCAGGTGTCGTCGGGAAGCTCGGCGAAGACGCGCTGCTCGACGTCGTCGATGAGCGAGGCGAAGTCCTCCGGCGAGGTGGTCTTGCCGACCCCGCCCGGGAACAGCGAGTCTCCGGTGAACAGGTGCGGGTGTCCCGCGGGGTCCCGGTAGAGCAGGGCGATCGACCCCGGTGTGTGCCCGCGGAGGTGGATCACCTCGAGCCGGCAGTTGCCGACCGGGATCGTGTCACCGTGCTCGACCAGCACGTCCGGTGTCACCGGCAGCTCGGGCGCGTCCACGGGGTGGGCCGCGGTGGAGCAGCCGTGCGCACCGGCGATCGCGCCGAGGGCTTGCCAGTGGTCGCCGTGCCGGTGTGTCGTGACGATCGTGCGCAGGTTCGCGCGGTCGTCGTCGTAGCCGAGGAGATCGGTGAGGCGTTCCGCGTCGTTCGCCGCGTCGATCAACAAGGCCTCACCGGTGTCGCGGCAGGTCAACAGGTACGCGTTGTTGTCCATCGGGCCGACGGACAGCTTGGTGATGGTCAGTGCGCTCAGGACGCGTCGCGTGGCGTCGCCGCCGGGCGTGACGTGTCCGGTGTACTCGTCAACGATCTTCACGCCCCTATCGTAATGCGTGGGATGCAGTATGCAGAAGGTGCTCGACAGGGCGGGTCGGAACGTGGGGATGAGGCCCGCAACTCTGTCGGGGCGGGGGCCTAACATGGAAGACGGCCGCTTCATCGATGCGATCCGGCAGCCGAATTCCGCTAGCGAAAGGACCTGGTGTGTCCGATCATCTTGTGGTTCGTGGTGCGCGCGAGCACAACCTCGACAGCGTCGACGCCGACCTCCCACGGGACAGCCTGATCGTGTTCACCGGGCTGTCCGGCTCGGGTAAGTCGAGCCTTGCCTTCGACACCATATTCGCCGAAGGGCAGCGCAGGTACGTGGAGTCGCTGTCGGCCTACGCGCGCCAGTTCCTCGGGCAGATGGACAAGCCGGACGTCGACTTCATCGAGGGCTTGTCCCCCGCGGTGTCGATCGACCAGAAGTCCACCTCGCGCAACCCGCGCTCGACGGTGGGCACCATCACCGAGGTCTACGACTACCTCCGGCTGCTCTACGCGAGGGCCGGTTCGCCGCACTGCCCTCGCTGCGGTGAGCGCATCAGCAGGCAGACCCCGCAACAGATCGTCGACCAGGTGCTCGACATGGAGCAGGGGACCCGCTTTCAGGTGCTCGCCCCCGTGGTGCGCGGGCGCAAGGGCGAGTACGTCGACCTGTTCTCCAACCTGCAACAACAGGGCTTCTCCCGGGTACACGTCGACGGTGCGGTGCACCCCCTCACCGACCCGCCGAAGCTGAAGAAGCAGGAGAAGCACGACATCGGCGTGGTCGTCGACAGGCTGGCGGTCAAGGCGAGCGCGAAGCAGCGACTCACCGATTCGGTGGAGACCGCGCTACAGCTGGCCAACGGCCTGGTCGAGCTGGAGTTCGTCGACCTTCCGGAGAACGACGCGCACCGGATCAGGGGCTTTTCCGAGCATCTGGCGTGCCCGAACGGCCACCCGCTCGCGGTGGAGGACCTCGAGCCGCGTTCGTTCTCGTTCAACTCCCCGTACGGGGCCTGCCCCGAGTGCACCGGTATCGGCGTCCGCAAGGAGGTCGACCCCGAGCTGGTGGTGCCGGACGAGGAGCTCTCGCTTGCGGAGGGGGCGGTGGCGCCGTGGGCGTCCGGGCACAACGCCGAGTACTTCCAGCGGCTGCTGACGTCGCTGTCGGAGGCCATGGGCTTCCGGATGGACACCCGGTGGCGTTCGTTGCCGGGCAAGGTGCAGAAGGCCGTGCTGCACGGCGTCGATGAGCAGGTGCACGTCAGCTACCGCAACCGTTACGGGCGGAGGCGTTCGTACTACGCGACTTTCGAGGGGGTCATCCCGTTCCTCGAACGGCGACGGGAGCAGACCGAGTCGGACTACATGCGGGAGCGTTACGAGGGCTACATGCGGGAGGTGCCGTGCCCCGCCTGCCAGGGCGCGCGCCTGAAGCCGGAGATCCTCGCCGTCACGCTCAGCCACGCCAGCTGGGGCGCGCTGTCGATCGCGGAGCTCTGCGCGCTGTCGGTGGCCGACGCGGAGGAGTTCCTGAACGATCTCGTGCTCGGTGAGCGAGAGGCCATGATCGCCGCCGCGGTGCTCAAGGAGATCCGGGCACGGTTGCGGTTCCTGCTCGACGTCGGGTTGCACTACCTCTCGCTCGACAGGGGAGCCGGCACGTTGTCCGGGGGCGAGGCGCAGCGCATCCGGCTGGCCACGCAGATCGGCTCGGGCCTCGTGGGTGTGCTGTACGTGCTGGACGAGCCGTCGATCGGGCTGCACCAGCGTGACAACCACCGCCTCATCGATACGCTGAGCAGGCTGCGCAGCCTCGGTAACACGCTGATCGTCGTCGAGCACGACGAGGACACGATCCGCGCGAGCGACTGGGTGGTCGACTTCGGCCCGGGCGCGGGCGAGCACGGGGGCAAGATCGTGCACAGCGGGCCCGTCGCGGATCTGCTGTCCAATCACGACTCCGTGACCGGCGACTACCTCGCCGACCGTAAGGAGATCCCGGTTCCGGCCTCGCGCAGGAAACGCGACAGCAAGCGGCAGGTGACCGTCGTCGGTGCGCGTGAGCACAACCTTCGCGGTATCGACGTGTCGTTCCCGCTGGGTTGCCTGATCACGGTCGCCGGAGTCTCCGGATCGGGCAAGTCCACATTGGTCAACGAGATCCTGGCGCGGGTGCTGCAGAACAAGCTCAACGGAGCCCGCCAGGTGCCCGGCAGGCACACCAGGGTGCGCGGGCTCGATCACGTCGACAAGCTGGTGCAGGTGGACCAGTCGCCCATCGGGCGAACACCACGGTCGAACCCGGCCACCTACACGGGGGTGTGGGACCACATCCGGAAGCTGTTCGCCGCGACCACGGAAGCGAAGGTGCGCGGGTACCAGCCGGGCCGGTTCTCGTTCAACGTCAAGGGCGGCCGCTGTGAGGCGTGCGCGGGCGACGGCACGATCAAGATCGAGATGAACTTCCTGCCGGACGTGTACGTCCCGTGCGAGGTGTGCAAGGGCGCCCGGTACAACCGGGAGACCCTCGAGGTGCACTACAAGGGCAAGACGGTCGCCGAGGTTCTCGATATGCCCATCGAGGAGGCGGCGGAGTTCTTCGAGCCGATCAAGGCGGTGCACCGCCACTTGAAGACCCTGGTCGACGTCGGTCTCGGTTATGTGCGGCTCGGCCAGCCTGCGCCGACGCTGTCCGGCGGTGAGGCCCAGCGGGTGAAGCTCGCAGCGGAGCTACAGAAGCGTTCCACAGGCAAGACCATGTACGTCCTCGACGAGCCGACGACCGGGCTGCACTTCGAGGACATCCGCAAGCTTCTCGGGGTGATCAACGGGTTGGTGGACAAGGGCAACACGGTGATCGTGATCGAGCACAACCTGGACGTGATCAAGACCGCGGACTGGATCATCGACATGGGCCCCGAGGGCGGTGCCGGGGGAGGCGCGGTCGTGGCCGAGGGCTCGCCGGAAGACGTCGCGGCTACCGACGCGAGCTACACCGGACAGTTCCTCGCGCCGATTCTCGGCTGATGCCCCGCGCAGGCCACGGGCGGCAAGGCCGAGCCACCACGCCGCACCCGGTACGCTGGCAGGTGTCTTCCCGCACGTACCGGTTCCGCAATGTCTGGCTACTCGAGGCACCTGTTGCCGAGGTGTTCACCGCGCTCGCCGATCTCGCGTCCTACCCGCGGTGGTGGCGGGACGTGCGCACCGTCGCGCGGCTCGACGACGACACCGCGCGGGTGATGTGCCGGGCACTCCTGCCGTACTCGCTGGACCTGCGGCTGCATCGCGCCGAGGAGGACGAGCGCTCCGGGCACCTGCGCGTCGACCTCACCGGGGACCTGGAGGGTTTCTGTCGTTGCCGTGTGGCGCCCGACGGGCACGGCGCGCGTGTGGAGGTGTACCAGGCTGTCGAGATCCGCAAGTCGCTGCTGCGGCGTGCGGAACGCGCTCTCGGTCCGCTGTACCGCGCGAACCACACCGCCATGATGTGGCGTGGCCGGCGTGGCCTGCGCGCCTACCTCGCCAACGGTCACGCCGGGCGGTAGTGCGGCGCCGTGTCAGGCACCACTGTCGTTGGCGGGGCGTGCCGGCACGCGGCCGGTGTACTTCTCGCCCGGACCCTGGCCCGGCTCGTCCGGCACGACGGAGGCTTCCCGGAAGGCGCGCTGCAGCGACTGCAGACCCTCCCGCAACGGGCCGGCGTGCGCACCGAGATACTCGGCGGAAGACGTGACCAGCCCGGCCAGTGCCGTGATCAAGCGCCGCGCCTCGTCGAGGTCGCGGTACGGGCTGTTCTCCGGGTCATCGTCGGCGAGACCGAGGCGTTCTGCCGAGGCGGACAGCAGCATGACGGCGGCGCGACTGATCACCTCGACACTGGGAATGTCAGCCAGGTCACGTTCGCCCGGGTTCTGCCATTCGGAGGAAAACTGGGGCTGTTCGGTGTTGCTGTCAACCACGTCTGATACCCTTCCATGCGCGACCAGCTCCCGAGTAATCGGGGGTGAGCAAGTGGAGCCCCGCTCCCACCCGCGTCGCCGTCTCAGGCGTCCGGGTCCGGTCACGTGAGTTCCCGCGGGAACTCACGGAGGCATTCGTGCGTTGTCACGGATGTCGATCGGATGAGGGCCCCGCATGCCGCTGGACGGTAGTGGGGCCCGAAGTATTTGGGGCCCGGGAGACAACGACAACCAAGACACATCCGTGTCTGTACAGCGCAGGCAATGCTCGGACCAAGGAGGCCTCATCAGCTCTGACGCGCGCATCAATGAGCGCATTCGCGTTCCTGAAGTCCGCCTCGTCGGACCCAACGGCGAGCAGGTCGGCATCGTCCGTATCGAAGACGCGTTACGGCTCGCCGATGAAGCGGACCTCGACCTCGTAGAGGTCGCCCCCCAGGCGCGGCCGCCGGTCGCGAAACTCATGGACTACGGCAAGTACAAGTACGAGAGTGCGCAGAAGGCCCGTGAGTCGCGCCGTAACCAGCAGGCGACCGTGATCAAGGAGCAAAAGCTCCGGCCGAAGATCGACCCGCATGACTACGAGACGAAGAAGGGCCATGTGTCCCGCTTCCTCGGTCAGGGACACAAGGTCAAGGTCACGATCATGTTCCGGGGCAGGGAGCAATCGCGACCGGAGCTCGGTTTCCGCTTGCTCGAGCGCCTCGCCGAGGATGTGTCCGACATCGCGTTCGTGGAGTCGTCCCCGAAACAGGACGGCCGCAACATGATCATGGTGTTGGCTCCGCACAAGAACGCCAAGGCGAAGAGTAAGTCGAACAAGAACAGCACAGCCACGCCGTAGGGGAGAGGACGGCCGCGGGAACGTCGCGGAGACGCGAGGCTCGTCGCGCGGCCGGGAATCGACCTGACCGGGAGGCTGCCAGTCTCCCCACGGCCCCGCCGAATGTGGGCCGGAGTGGCCGGAGCGGTCACGTGCCGGCGCGGGGCAGCTCCTACACGGGTGCAACACACGTATGCGTTCGTGTGTTGGACAGGAAAGAGGAACAGATGCCGAAGCAGAAGACCCACAGTGGCACGAAGAAGCGGATCAAGGTCACCGGCAGTGGCAAGCTCCGCCGCCAGAAGGCCGGCCGCAGGCACCTCATGGAGAAGAAGTCGAACCGCGTCTCGCGGCGTCTCGAGGGGACGACCGAAGTCGCCCCCAGCGACAACCGGATGATCCGGCGACTGCTTCGCCGCTGAGGGCCTCGCCGAACATCACAGACCGGAACGAAACCGCCGGGGCGGGAGACCGTCCCCCGATCGACAGGATGGATTCGTGGCACGCGTCAAGCGGGCAGTGAACGCCCAGAAGAAGCGTCGCGCAACTCTCGAACGGGCCAAGGGGTACCGGGGACAGCGTTCGCGGCTGTATCGCAGGGCAAAGGAGCAGACGCTCCACTCATTCAACTACGCCTACCGGGACCGCAAGGCCCGTAAGGGCGACTTCCGGCAGCTCTGGATCACGCGTATCAACGCGGCAGCCAGGCAGAACGGGATCACGTACAACAGGCTCATCCAGGGGCTCAAGTCCGCGGGTGTCGAGGTCGACCGGAAGAACCTCGCCGAGCTCGCGGTGCACGACGAGGCCGCGTTCGCCGCGCTCGTCGACGTCGCCAAGAAGCAGGCGGACCCTCAGGAAGCCAAGAAGCCCGCGTGAGCGTCCGGTGCCGGCCGATCAGCAACCTGAGGTGTTCACGCACAAGACGCCTCGGGTTGCTGCTGCCCGGCGCCTGACCACGCGGTCCGGCCGGAGTAAGGCGGGCCGTTTCCTGGCAGAGGGTGCCCAGGCTGTTGGCGAGGCGCTGGCCTCGGCGCACCGGGTTCAGGAGCTCTTCGTCACCCCGGTAGCGGCCCAGCGGCACGGCACGCTGGTGCGGCGCGCCCGTGACCGTGGCATCACGGTGTCGGCCGTCACGGAACGGGCAGGCGAGCTACTGTCCGAGACGGTCACCCCGCAGGGGCTCGTGGCCGTGTGCGACTCCGTGGACGTGCCGTTGCCTGCCGCGCTGGCCGGACAGGCGCACCTCGTCGCCGTCCTGGTCGGCGTGACCGACCCCGGCAATGCCGGCACGGTCGTCCGCACCGCCGATGCGGCCGGCGCCGACGCGGTGGTCTTCCTCGGTGATTCCGTCGATGTGCACAACGGCAAGAGCGTGCGGGCCTCGGCCGGTAGCGTGTTCCACGTGCCGATCGCGCGGGCCGAGCGACTCGATGACGTGCTAGCCGCATGCCGTTCGGCCGGACTGACGACGGTGGCCGCGGACGGCAAGGCGCACCAGGACCTTGTCGGCTACCAGCGGAGCGCCCGGCTGGGGCGCCCGACGGCGTGGCTGTTCGGCAGCGAGGCGCACGGCCTCGACGGGCACACGGTGGCAGCCGCGGACGAGGCGGTGCGTGTGCCGATCTACGGCGGGGCGGAGAGCCTGAACCTGGCGAGCGCGGCGACCGTATGCCTGTACTCCAGCGCGATGGCGCGTCGACAGGAGGGCCGGTCCGACTAGCGTGCGTGCCGTACGGCACGATCTGGGGTAGTTGCGCGGCAGTATCGAGGAGTTGTGAGTCGAGGGCTATGCCAGGAGCAGACGAGACGCAGGGCAGCGAGCCGGATTCGGTGCTTGCCGAGGAGACCCTCGACGCTGCGGTGGCCGAGGCCACGGCAGCGTTCGCGGGGGCATCGGATCTGGATGAGCTGGCGTCGGTCAAGCCGGCTCATCTCGGCGAGCAGGCGCCCGTGCTGCGCGCCCGTCGCATGATCGGGTCACTGCCCGCCGAGCAGAAGGCCGAGGCCGGCAAGCGGGTCAACGCCGCGCGGGCCGCCGTTCAGAGCGCCTACGACGAGCGCCACGCGGTGCTGGCGGAGGAGCGTGACCGTCGCGTGCTGCGTGAGGAGGCCGTGGACGTCACGCTGCCGTGGGGCCGGGTGCCGCGCGGCGCGCGCCACCCGATGACGACCCTGGCCGAGCGCATCGGTGACGTGTTCATCGGGATGGGGTACGAGGTCGCCGAGGGCCCGGAGCTGGAAGCCGAGTGGTTCAACTTCGATGCGTTGAACTTCGGCAAGGACCACCCGGCTCGCCTGATGCAGGACACCTTCTACATCGCCCCGGAGGACTCCGGGCTGGTGCTGCGTACCCATACCTCGCCGGTGCAGGCGCGCACCTTGCTGCATACCGCGCCTCCGGTGTATGTGGTCTGTCCAGGTCGGACCTACCGGACAGATGAGCTCGATGCCACCCACACGCCCGTGTTCCACCAGGTCGAAGGACTGGCGGTGGACAAGGGCATCACGATGGCCCACCTGAAGGGGACGTTGGACGCGTTCGCGCGCGCGATGTTCGGCGAGAGTGCCGTGACCCGCTTGCGGCCACACTTCTTCCCGTTCACCGAGCCGTCCGCGGAGGTCGACGTCTGGTTCGAGGAACGCAAGGGCGGCCCGGGCTGGGTCGAGTGGGGTGGCTGCGGCATGGTCAATCCCCATGTGCTCCGCGCGTGCGGGGTCGACACCGACGTCTACTCCGGGTTCGCGTTCGGTATGGGGTTGGAGCGCACCCTGCAGTTCCGCAACGGCATCCCGGATATGCGCGACATGGTCGAAGGTGACATCAGGTTCACCCTGCCTTTCGGAACGGAGGCGTGAGTGCGAGTTCCCGTCAGCTGGCTGACCGAGCATCTCGAGCTGAGTGAGGGCGTCGGTGCGCAGGAACTGACCGACGCCTTGCTGGGGGTCGGTATCGAGGTCGAGGATGTGCACTCGCTCGATGCCGTCCGTGGGGAGTTGGTGGTCGGCAGGGTCACCGAGATCACCGAGCTGACCGAGTTCGCCAAGCCGATCCGGTACTGCAAGGTCGACACCGGTGGGTCCGAGCCCGAGACCAACACGAGTCTCGGTTTCGCCGTCACCGAACGCAGCTACGACGAGGAGCAGCGAACCCGGGGGATCGTGGCGGGCGCGACCAACTTCGTGGAGGGCGACCTCGTCGTCGTCGCGCTGCCCGGCACGGTGCTGCCGGGTGAGTTCACGATCAGCGAGCGCAAGACTTACGGCCACGTCAGCGAAGGCATGATGTGCTCGGCCCGCGAGCTCGGCCTCGGTGACGACCACTCCGGCATCCTGGTTCTGGACCCGGGCAGTGCCCTGCCGGGCGACGACGCGCGGACGATCCTCGGGTTGGACGACGCGGTACTGGACGTGGAGCCGACGCCCGACATGGGGCACGCGATGTCGATCCGCGGGCTGGCGCGCGAGCTCGCCTGTGCCTACGCGGCTCCGTTCGGCGACCCGGGTACGCGCGAGCTGGAACAGGTCGGCGAGGACGCGTGGCCGGTGCGTATCGAGGATCGCGACGGTTGCAGCCGTTTCGTGCTCCGGCGACTGACCGGTGTGGACACACGCGCGGTCGCACCGTGGTGGATGCGGCGCAGGCTGATGCTGGCAGGGATGCGGCCGATCTCGCTGGCGGTCGACGTCACCAACTACGTGATGCTGGAGCTCGGCCAGCCGCTGCACGCCTTCGACACGGCAAGCGTCAGCGGCGGCCTGGTCGTGCGCCGCGCCAAGAACGGCGAGACCCTCACCACACTGGACGAGGTCGAGCGTGAGCTCGACCCGGACGACATGGTCATCGCCGACGACACGGGTGTGGTGTCCCTTGCGGGCACCATGGGCGGAGCCAGCACCGAGATCAGTGACAGCAGCGCCGACGTGCTACTCGAAGGCGCGCACTGGGACCCGGCGTCGATCAGCAGGACCGCGCGGCGCCACCGGCTGTTCTCCGAGGCGGCGAAACGGTTCGAACGTTTCACCGACCCGGCCCTTCCCCCCGTGGCGGTCGAGCTGGCCGCTACGCTGCTGCAGCAGTACGGCGGCGGCACGGTCGAGCGAGGGCGTACCGACGAGGGTGAGGTCACCCCCGCCCGGGCGGTCACCATGCCGATCGATCTGCCGGACCGCACGGCCGGTGTGCGCTACGCACGGGGTGTGACCGCCCGCCGGCTGACCCAGATCGGCTGCAAGGTCAGCATCGGTACCGGCGCCGATGGGACCGCCGAGGTCACCGCGGAGCCGCCCAGCTGGCGCGCGGACCTGAACCAGCCTGCCGATCTGGTCGAGGAAGTCCTCCGCCTGGAAGGCTACGACAGCATCCCGTCCGAGCTGCCTGCGGCGTCGGCGGGCACCGGCCTGACCGAGGTGCAGCGTAGGCGTAGGGCGGTATCGCGGGCACTGGCCGAGTCGGGCTACGTCGAGGTGTTGCCGTTCCCGTTCACGGCGGCCTCGGTGTGGGACGACTTCGGCCTGGCAGCCGACGACGAGCGGCGCGACGCGGTGCGGGTGCTCAACCCGCTGGAGGCGGAGAAGGACCAGCTCGCGACGATGCTGCTGCCGGGGCTGCTGGAGACCGTGCACCGCAACATCTCGCGGGGCTTCCGGGACCTCTCGCTGTTCCACATTGGTCAGATTGTCGCCCCGACGCCCGGGGAGCCGTCCGCGCCGGATCCCGGTGTGCGGCAGCGCCCCAGCGACGCGGAGGTCGATGCCCTGGAACAGGCCGTTCCGGACCAGCCACTGCACGTGGCCGTGGTACTCACCGGTCAGCGCATGCGTTCCGGATGGTGGGGTCGCGGGGAGCCCGCGACCTGGAGCGACGCCGTTGAGGCGGCACGTACCGTCGCGGCGGCCGCCGGGGCCGAGCTCGAGGTGCGTTCGGCCGAGATGATGCCGTGGCATCCTGGCCGCTGTGCCGAGCTGCGTGTCGAGGGCACCTGCGTGGGGCATGCCGGTGAGCTGCACCCGAAGGTTCTCGAGGCGATGGGTCTGCCCAAGCGCGCGGTAGCGATGGAGCTGGACCTCGATGCGGTGCCGATGCGGCGCAGGCGGCCCGCGCCGGAGCTGTCCCCGTACCCGCCGGTGCTGATGGACGTGGCACTGGTGGTCGACGCGGAGGTCCCGTCGGCTGACGTGGCTGCCGCGCTGCGCAGCGGCGGTGGTGACCTGCTCGAGGACGTGGCGCTGTTCGACGTCTACACCGGCGAGCAGGTGGGTGCCGGCAACCGGTCACTGGCCTACAGCCTGCGGTTCCGCGCACCTGACCGGACGCTGACGGCTGAAGAGGCCACCGGGGCCCGCGACTCCGCCATCGCAGCGGCAGCCGAGCAGTGCGGCGCCACCCTGCGCCAGTAACCCCCGCACCCCACCCGTGGGGTGAGAGCCGAATGTCACGTCCGGCTCCCTAGACGGAGCCAAGGTCACCTTCGGCTCCCATCGGGTTTGTCCACATCCTGCCGGTGTTCCACAGGCGACGCAGGACGTGCTGGTGCGGTCCGGTGTGGCGTGGGCATCGTGCAGGCATGCCTCGCCGATCAGCAGTCGACTGGGACGCCGTAGCCGCCGCCGCGGAGCAGGACATCCTCACGCGGCACGAGCTGCACTCGCTCGGCGTCACGCAAAAGATGATCTGGGCACGCACGCGTGCCGGCGGGCCGTGGCGCGGGGTGCTGCCCGGGGTGATCATGCTCCGCAGCGGGGTACCGACGCGCAGGCAGCGCCTGTGCGCGGCGCTGCGCTACGGCGGAGCCGACGCCGTCGTCACCGGTGCCAGCGCATCCCGGTTGCACGGTCTCCGGCAGGTTCCGGAGACCGATCAGGTGCACTTGCTCGTCCCGCACGGTGTCCAGCCCAACACCTGCGGGTACGTCCTGGTCGAGCGAACGACGCGGATGCCCCGCGTCGTCTACCGTGACGGTATCCCCGCAGCCGAGGTGACCCGGGCCGTTCTCGATGCGGCACGCCGGATGTCCGGCAAGGATGCCGTCGAGGCCGTGCTCGCCGAGTCGGTACAGCGTGGACTGACCACGCCCCGGCGGTTGTCCACCGAGCTCGAAGCCGGATCCGACCGGGGTTCGGCGCTGCCGCGTGCCGTGCTGCGCGCGATCACGCGCGGCGCGCGTTCCGTTCCCGAGGCGGATGCCGTTCGGCTGGTCGCCCGGGCCCACCTCCCGCAGCCGGCGTGGAACGTGCGGGTGCGGTTGCCCGGCCGTGACACGCCGCTCGTGCCCGACGCGTGGTTCGCCGACGTCGGCCTTGCGTGGGAGATCGATTCGTACCAGTGGCATCTCAGCCCGGCCGACTACGCGCGAACGCTGGAACGCCATGCCGCCATGACCGGTGCCGGGATCGTCGTGCTGCACACCCTTCCCGCGCGCTTGCGCAGCGAACCGGGTGCGGTGATCGTGGAGCTGCGAGCGGCCTACGAACATGCCGCCCGGTGCCCGGCCCCGGACGTGTACGTCGACCGGCGGTGAGCGGTATCGGTGCGGGGAGGGAGCCCAAGGTGACAGCGGGTTCTTCTATGGAGCCGAATGTGACATCGGGCTCCCCACACCGGACGGCAACGCGCCCGGGGCGCGGAGTCGTGCGGCATGCCGACCCCGGGTACCGGTTCGGGGTGCGGAAGGTCAGGTAAGGAGCTTGGCGAACCAGTGGTCGGCGTGGACATTGCTGTTGTAGTCGCTGACCTCGGCGTAGCCGTGCGCGGCGTACAGCGTGCGAGCCTCGATCAGGTCGCTGCGCGTATCCAGCACCATCGTGTGGGCACCGGACTCGCGGGCGCGCTCCTCTGCCGCCTCGAGCAGGGCGCGGCCGATGCCGAGCCCGCGACCCGACGGGCGGACGAACATGCGCTTGAGCTCCCAGGTGTGCGTGTCGAGACGGCGGATGCCGACGCAGCCCGCTGCCCGTCCCGCGGTGTACGCCAACAGGAAGGCGCCGTCCGGCGGGCTGAGGTCGTCGTTCGGCTGCTCCGCCTGCGCCGCGTCGACCTCGGCGGCGGTTGGCTCGCTGCCGTTGGATCGCCGCACGAGGTCGGTGACGTACTCGCGTAGCAGCTCGGCGGCCTCGGGGTTGTCGACTGCCGTGTGTCGCACATCGATCTCGGCAAGGCTGGTACCCATTGCATCAGCATGGCACGTTCGTCCAGGAAATTTTCCGTCACTCCCCGGTCGTGCGGATGTGTGACGCCAAGCCGGGGAGCCGAAGGTGACCTTGGTTCCTTCTATGGAGCCGAACGTGACATTGGGCCCCACCCCCAAGTTGAGTGAGGTTGCAGGGTGGTGCATAATCATTCGCATGACGATCGATGTGGCTGTGGCCGGGGCCAGCGGGTACGCGGGAGGTGAGCTCCTGCGCCTGCTGCTGTCGCATCCGGACGTGCGGATCGGTGCGCTCACCGCAGGCGGGAACGCGGGGTCCCTTCTCGGTGAGCACCATCCGCATCTGGTTCCGCTCGCCGACCGGAGTCTCGAGGAGACGCGCGCCGACGTGCTGGCGGGCCACGACGTGGTCTTCCTGGCACTGCCGCACGGGCATTCGGCCGAGCTGGCAGGCAGCCTCGGCGAGAGCACCGTGGTGATCGACATGGGGGCCGATCACCGGCTGACCGACCCGGACGCGTGGCAGCGGTGGTACGGCGGCACCCATCCGGGCACGTGGCCCTACGGCCTTCCCGAGCTGCCGCTCGCCGGGGACACCAGGCAGCGGGACCGGCTACGCCACGCCGGCCAGGTGGCGGTGCCCGGCTGCTACCCCACAGGGGGTTCGCTGGCGCTGGCTCCGGCACTGCGGGCCGGCCTCGTCGAGCGCCACGTCACGGTCACCTCGGTCACCGGCACCTCCGGAGCGGGTAAGAGCCTGAAGCCACACCTGCTCGGCTCCGAGGTGATGGGATCGACGAGCGCGTACGGCGTGGGTGGTGCGCACAGGCACACACCCGAGTTCGTGCAGAACCTCGGCGCGGCGGCCGGTGACACCGTCGGCGTCTCGTTCACGCCCGTCCTGGCACCGATGCCGCGCGGCATCCTGACGACCGCGACGGCCCCCCTGCGGGGTGAGGTGGACGCGGCGACGGCGCGGTCGGTGTACGAGGATACCTACAAGAACGAGCCGTTCGTGCGGCTGCTGCCGGAGGGATCCTGGCCCGCCACGGCGGCCACGCTCGGGTCCAACCACGTGCACTTGCAGGTCACAGTGGACCCTGATGCACGGGTGCTCGTGGTGATCGGCGCGATCGACAACCTCACGAAGGGCACCGCGGGCGGGGCGGTGCAGTGCATGAACCTCGCACTCGGTCTGGAGGAGACGGTGGGACTGCCCGTGGCGGGGGTGGCGCCGTGAACGCGGGAGGAGGAGCGATGAGCGGGCTCACGCCGGTGACCGTGGACGGCGTCGACGTCTCCGCGGGCGTGACCGCCGCGCGCGGGTTCCGTGCCGCGGGGATTCCCGCCGGGATCAAGGGTGGCGGCAAACCGGACCTGGCGCTGGTGGTCAACGACGGCCCCAACGTGGACGCGGCCGGTGTGTTCACCCGCAACGTGGTCAAGGCCGCCCCCGTGCTGTGGTCGAAACAGGTACTGACCGAGCGCAGGCTGCGCGCGGTGGTACTCAACTCCGGAAGCGCGAACGCCGCCACGGGTCCACCCGGGTTCCAGGACGCGCACGCCACGGCCGAGAAGGCCGCCGCGGTGCTCGGGACCGGGGCGATCGAGATCGCCGTGTGTTCCACGGGGCTGATCGGCGAGCGCCTTCCGATGCAGGCGGTGCTGCCGGGTATCGATACGTGCGCCGCGTCGTTGTCGGCGAGCCCCTCCGCTGCGACCGACGCGGCCACCGCCGTGCTGACCACCGACAGCAGGCCCAAGCAGGCGGCGGTGACGCACGCCGACGGGTGGAGTATCGGCGGTTTCGCCAAGGGCGCCGGCATGCTCGCGCCCAACATGGCGACCATGCTCTCGGTGATCACGACCGACGCCGTCCTCGGCGGCGAAGCACTCGACACCGTGCTGCGTGCGGCGAGTCGCGTCACCTTCGACCGCCTGGATGTCGACGGGGGTACGTCCACCAACGACACGGTGCTCCTGCTGTCCTCCGGCGCGAGCGGGATCGTGCCGTCCGTCGAGGAGTTCACCAACCTGCTCTCGGACATGTCACTGAGCCTCGTACGGCAGCTTCAGGCCGACTCGGAGGGTGCGACGAAGCTGGTCGACATCACCGTTCGGGGAGCGCCGAGCGAGACGGACGCGATCCAGGTCGGCCGGACGGTGGCCGAGGACAACCTGGTCAAGACCGCCCTGTTCGGCTCGGACCCCAACTGGGGCCGTATCGCGATGGCGGTGGGCCGCAGCCAGTTCGCCGCCGACCCGGACCGGCTCGGCATCACCGTGAACGGCGTCGAGCTGATGCGGGACGGGCTCGCGAGCCGGGACCGCTCGGAGGCCGACCTGTCCGGAGCGCGAGTCGAGATCACCATCGATCTCGGCGCCGGTACCGACCAGGCGACCATCTACAGCACCGACCTGTCCCACGGCTACGTCGAAGAGAACAGCGCGTACTCCTCATGAGTTCTACCGAGCGGAAGATCTCCGCGGACGAGCGTCTGGCCACCGCGGCGGAGAAGGCGGGCGTGCTGATCGAGGCGCTGCCCTGGCTGCAGCGGTTCCACGGTGCCTGCGTGGTGTTGAAGTACGGCGGCAACGCCATGGTCGACGACACCCTCAAGCAGGCATTCGCGCAGGACATGGTCTTCCTGCGGCTCGCTGGGCTCAAGCCTGTCGTGGTGCACGGCGGTGGCCCGCAGATCACCACGATGCTGACCCGGCTCGGCATGGAGGGGGAGTTCCGCGGTGGGCTGCGCGTGACCACTCCGGAGACGATGGACGTCGTCCGTATGGTGCTGACCGGGCAGGTCAGCCGGGAGCTCGTCGGTCTGATCAACGCCTACGGTCCCTACGCCGTCGGCATCTCCGGCGAGGACGCCAGGCTGTTCACCGCCTCCCGCAAGCACGCCACCGTGGATGGTGAGTCCGTCGACATCGGACTGGTCGGCGAGGTGTCGGACGTCGACCCGGATGCCGTGCTGGACATCATGAACGCCGGCCGGATACCCGTGGTGTCGACGGTCGCTCCGGACGCCGACGGCGTCGTGCACAACGTCAACGCCGACACCGCAGCGGGGGCGCTCGCCGCAGCGTTGCGGGCGGAGAAGCTGGTCGTCCTGACCGATGTGGAGGGCCTGTACGCGGACTGGCCGGACCGCGCCTCACTCGTCGACCAGGTGAGCGTGAACCGGCTCGAGGACATGCTCCCGGGCCTGGACAGCGGCATGATCCCGAAGATGGAGGCCTGCGTCCGTGCCGTCCGGGGCGGAGTGCCACGAGCGCATGTGATCGACGGCAGGCTGGCGCACTCGGTGCTGCTGGAAGTGTTCACCTCCAGCGGGATCGGGACGATGGTGCTGGCCGAGGAGCCCGAGGGGGGCGCGTGATGTCCAACGAGCAGGCCCGGCTCCGGTGGGAGTCGGCGTTGATGAACAACTACGGCACCCCGCCCGTCGAGGTGGTGCGCGGGGATGGCACCCGGGTGTGGGACGCCGACGGCAACACCTACCTCGACCTGCTGGCCGGTATCGCGGTGAACGCCCTCGGGCACGCTCACCCCGCTGTCGTCGACGCGGTGAGCCGCCAGGTCGCCACGCTCGGGCACACCTCGAACCTGGTCGCCAACCCGATGGCGCTGGAACTGTCCGAGACGTTGCTCGAGGTGGCCGGGCTGGCAGGCGATGGCAAGGTGCTCCTCGTCAACTCCGGCTCCGAAGCCAACGAGGTCGCGTTGAAGATCAGCAGGCTGACCGGGCGCGGCTCCGTCGTCGCCTGCGAGTCCGGGTTCCACGGCCGTACCATGGGCGCCCTGACGCTGACCGGGCAGCCTGCCAAGCAGGAACCCTTCGCGCCGCTCGTTCCCGGCATCCACCACGTGCCGTTCGGCGATATCGACGCGCTGCGCGCGGCCGTGGACGGTGACACCGCCGCGGTCTTCGTCGAGCCCATCCAGGGCGAGGCCGGTGTGATTCCCGCCCCCGACGGGTACCTGCGGGCCGCGCGGGAGATCACCGAACAGCACGGTGCGCTGCTGGTCCTCGACGAGGTGCAGACCGGCATCGGCCGAACCGGCAGCTGGTTCGCGTTCCAGCAGGCGGGGATCGTTCCCGACGTGGTCACCCTCGCCAAGGGGCTGGGCGGGGGGCTCCCGCTGGGTGCGGTGATCGGCGTCGGCGGCGCGGCCGACCTGCTGCGGCCGGGCCAGCACGGGGTGACGTTCGGCGGTAACCCGGTGTGCTGTGCGGCGGGCCTGGCCGTGCTGCGCACCATCGAGTCCGAGTCGCTCGCCGAGCACGCCCGCACCGTGGGTAAGGACATCGCCGCGAGCGTCGAGGCGTTGCGGCACCCGTCGATCGCGGGGGTGCGCGGTGCGGGGCTGCTGCTCGGCATCGCCCTGCGCGAGCAGTCCTCCGCCGCGGTCGCAGGCGCGGCGCGGCGGGCAGGCTACCTGGTCAACCCGGTCACACCGGACACGCTGCGGCTGGCGCCGCCGCTGGTGCTGGCCGCCGACGACGCGCACCGGTTCGTGTCCGACCTGCCACAGATTCTCGACGACGCTGCGAAGGACGTGTGATGCCACGACACTTTCTCCGGGATGACGACCTGGATCCCGCCGAGCAGGAGGCCGTTCTCGACCTGGCAGACCAGCTCAAGGCCGACCCGCTCGGCAGCGACGCGCTCGCCGGTCCCCGCCTGGTAGCGGTGATCTTCGAGAAGAACTCCACGCGCACCCGGTTCTCGTTCGAGGCAGGCGTCGCCCAGCTGGGCGGCCACGCCATGGTGGTGGACGGGCGCTCGATGCAGCTCGGTCGGGAGGAGACGCTCGAGGACACCTCGCGCGTGCTGTCCGGCTACGCCGACGCCGTCGTGTGGCGGACGTTCGCGCAGGCGCGCATGGACTCTTTCGCAAGCGTCTCGCGGGTGCCCGTCGTCAACGCGCTCACCGACGAGTTCCACCCCTGCCAGGTGCTCGCCGACCTGCAGACGATCCGGGAACGTAAGGGCACGCTGAGCGGGCAGACGCTGACCTACCTCGGCGACGGCGCGAACAACATGGCCCACTCGCTGTTGCTCGGCGGCGTGACCGCGGGCCTGCACGTGCGGATCGCCGCGCCGGAGGGGTTCCATCCGGTGCCGTGGGTGCTCGATCTGGTGCGGCGGCGTGCCGCGGAGACCGGGGGCTCGGTCGGTGTGTTCAGCGACCCGGTCGAGGCGGTGGACGGCGCCGATGTACTCGCCACCGACTCGTGGACGTCCATGGGCCAGGAGACCGACGGCAAGGACAGGGTGGGACCGTTCCGGCCGTTCCAGGTGAGTACGCAGCTGCTGGGCAAGACAGGCAAGGATGACACGATCGTGCTGCACGACCTGCCTGCCCATCGCGGGTGGGAGATCACCGACGAGGTCATCGACGGGCCGGCCAGTGCTGTGTGGGACGAGGCGGAGAACCGTCTCCACGCGCAGAAGGCATTACTCGTGTGGTTGCTCGGAAAGCAGGAGGCTGCATGAGATGAATGAGCCCGATCACCACGCGGGCCCGGCCACCGGACATGCGATCACCCGTGCCGCGCGCCAGGCACGCATCGCCGAACTCGTGTCCAGCATGGGTATCCGCAGCCAGTCCGAGCTCGCCCGGATGCTCGTCGCGGAGGGCATCGAGGCCACGCAGGCTACGCTGTCCAGGGACCTCGACGAGCTCGGGGCAGTGAAGCTCCGTGGCGCCGACGGTGGCGCCCCGGTCTACGTCATTCCCGAGGACGGGAGCCCGGTCAAGGGCGTGCAAGGCGGGACCACGCGGCTGTCCCGGTTGCTCAGCGAGTTGCTCGTCTCGGCGGAGGGGTCCGCCAACCTCGTGGTGCTGCGTACGCCGCCGGGGGCGGCCCAGTTCCTGGCCAGCGCGATCGATAGGGCAGCGTTGTACGAGGTCGTCGGGACGATCGCCGGGGACGACACGGTCATGGTGATCGCGCGGGAGCCGCTACGGGGAGCTGACCTGGCCGAACGCTTCAGGGCGCTCGCGAGGACCGCGACAGGCCCGGACGGCGCCGAGGCGAGCTCCGGGCAGAACACGGACGACGCTGATGCGGAATCAGCGAACCGCGCGTGAGACAACCACGACACGCGCAGCGCAACGAGACGCGAGGAGGACAGTCAATGACGAAGCGTGTGGTGCTCGCCTACTCGGGTGGGCTCGACACCTCGGTCGCGATCGGATGGATCGCCGAGGAGACCGGTGCCGAGGTGATCGCCGTGGCCGCGGACGTCGGCCAGGGTGGCGAGGACCTGGAGACGATCCGCAAGCGCGCGCTGGACTGCGGGGCGGCCGAGGCGGTCGTCGCCGATGTGCGCCAGGAGTTCACCGAGCAGTACTGCCTGCCTGCCGTGCAGGCCAATGCCCTCTACATGGATCGCTACCCCCTGGTGTCCGCGCTGTCCCGGCCCCTGATCGTCAAACACCTTGTGGACGCCGCCAAGCAGCACGGGGCCAGCACCGTGGCGCACGGCTGCACCGGCAAGGGCAACGACCAGGTCCGGTTCGAGGTCGGTATCGGCGCGCTCGCGCCGGACCTGGACGTCATCGCTCCGGTGCGGGACTTCGCCTGGACGCGGGAGAAGGCGATCGCCTACGCCGAGCAGCGGGACCTGCCGATCGACGTCACCAAGTCCTCGCCGTTCTCGGTCGACCAGAACGTGTTCGGTCGCGCCGTGGAGACCGGCTTCCTCGAGGACCTCTGGAACGCGCCGACCAAGGACGTCTACTCCTACACCTCGGATCCCGCGCTGAACGCCGGCAAGCCGGACGAGGTCGTCATCAGCTTCGAGCGGGGCGTTCCGGTGGCGATCGACGGCACGCCGGTGACGGTGCTGGAGGCGATCGAGCAGCTCAACAAGCGTGCAGGGGAGCACGGTGTCGGCAGGCTCGACATGGTCGAGGACCGGCTGGTCGGGATCAAGAGCAGGGAAGTCTACGAGGCCCCTGGAGCGATCGCGCTGATCACCGCGCACCAGGAGCTGGAGGCGGTCACGGTGGAGCGCGACCTCGCACGCTTCAAGCGTCAGGTCGAGCAGCGCTGGGGTGAGCTCGTCTACGACGGCCTGTGGTTCTCCCCGCTGAAGTACGCGCTGGACGACTTCATCGCGAGCACCCAGGAGCATGTGACCGGCGACATCCGGATGGTGCTGCACGGCGGCGCGGCCACGGTGAACGGGCGCCGCAGCGCGCAGTCGCTGTACGACTTCAACCTGGCGACCTACGACGAGGGCGACTCGTTCGACCAGTCGCAGGCCAAGGGTTTCGTGCACCTGTGGGGTCTGCCCAGCAAGATCGCGGCCCGGCGGGACCAGGCGTGATGCCCGGTCACGCGCTGTGGCCGGAGGTATCGACCGCGAGAACGGGAGTGAGCAGGTGACAGGGTCCGGTTCGGCAGGGTCGGGCGAGGTGGGTCCGGTCCAGCTGTGGGGCGGCCGGTTCGCGAGCGGCCCTGCGGAGGCGATGGCGGCGCTGAGCGCGTCAACGCATTTCGATTGGCGGCTCGCCAGGCACGACATCGCGGGCTCGCGCGCGCACGCACGCGTGCTCCGCTCGGCGGGGCTGCTGACCGAGGAGGAGCTGGCGGGACTGCTCGCCGCGCTGGACCGGCTCGAGTCCGATGTGGTCAGCGGGACGTTCACCCCGACGGTCGCCGACGAGGACGTGCACACCGCGCTGGAACGTGGCCTGCTGGAGCGTGCGGGCTCCGACCTCGGCGGCAAGCTGCGCGCGGGCCGATCACGCAACGACCAGGTGGCCACGCAGATGCGCATGTGGCTGCGCGACGCCGCACGGGGCGTCGCGCGGGGCACCCTCGCTGTCGTCGACGCCCTGACCGCCCAGGCGGAACGGCACCCGGACGCGGTACTGCCCGGCCGTACGCATCTCCAGCACGCGCAGCCGGTGTTGCTGGCACATCACCTTCTCGCGCACGCGCAGGCACTGTTGCGTGACGTGGACCGGCTGCGCGACTGGGACCGCAGGACGGACGAGTCCCCGTACGGTTCCGGGGCGCTCGCCGGCTCCTCGCTCGACCTGGACCCGGACGCCGTGGCCGCCGAGCTCGGGTTCGCGCGCGCCGTGGACAACTCCATCGACGGTGTCGCCAGCAGGGACTTCGCAGCGGAGTTCGCCTTCGCGGTGGCGATGCTCGGGGTGAACCTGTCACGCATCGCCGAGGAAGTGATCATCTGGAACACGGCCGAGTTCGGGTACGTCACGCTGGACGACGCGTGGGCGACCGGCAGCTCCATCATGCCGCAGAAGAAGAACCCCGACGTCGCCGAGCTCGCCAGGGGCAAGGCAGGCAGGCTCATCGGCAACCTCAGCGGCCTGCTAGCCACGTTGAAGGCACAGACGCTGGCCTACAACCGGGACCTGCAGGAGGACAAGGAACCGCTGTTCGACTCGGTCGAGCAGCTGGAGCTGCTGCTGCCCGCGATCGCCGGCATGATCGACACCGTGGCCTTCCACACCGAGCGGATGGCAGAGCTGGCGCCCGCGGGGTTCACGCTGGCGACCGACATCGCCGAGTGGCTCGTGCGGCAGGGTGTCGCGTTCCGCAGGGCCCACGAGATCTCCGGGGAGTGCGTGCGTGTCGCGGAGCGCAACGGGGTGGGGCTCGCCGAGCTCACCGACGAGGAGCTCGGTGCGATCGATCCCCGGCTGACACCCGACGTACGCGAGGTGCTGACAGTGGCTGGGTCGATCGCCTCCCGCGACGCGCGCGGCGGCACCGCCCCGACGCGCGTCGCCGAGCAGCTCGACGGGGTACGCAGGCGGTCGGCCGGGGCGCGCGCGTGGGCGGGCGGTGACTCGTGAACCAGCGGGGGCAGGCGGCCGGTTGGCGCCAGTTCGGTCGCGCGGACCTGGGTATCGACCCCGTAGCGGCGTGCCCCGTGCTGCTCGGTGGCGTGCTGGAGGCCACGAGCACCGACGGGACCGTGACGGCGCGCATCGTCGAGGTCGAGGCCTACCGTGGTGCGGACGACCCCGCCTCGCACGCGTACCGGGGCAGGACCGCGCGCAACGCGGTGATGTGGGGACCGGCGGGACACCTGTACGTCTACTTCGTCTACGGCATGCACTTCTGCGCGAACGTGGTGTGCGCGGGCGACGGGCAGGCAGGAGCCGTCCTGCTGCGCGCGGCGGAGATCACCGACGGGCAGGACCTCGCCGCGGCACGCCGACCGGCGGCGCGCACGGCACGCGACCTCGCGCGCGGCCCGGCACGCCTGACCGCGGCGCTGGGGCTGACCCGCGAGCACGACGGTGTCGATCTCACCGCCCCGGACTCGCCGGTGCGGTTGCGTGCCGGCGAGCAGGTCGAGCCCGGCGAGGTCGAACGCGGCCCCCGGGTGGGAGTCGCGGCAGCAGGGGACGTGCCGTGGCGGTTCTGGCTGCCGGGCTCGCGTGCGGTCTCGCGGTACCGCCCCGGCGGGCGGGGCGGCGCGAACGGCCCGGATCCGGTAGCGACGAGCAGGCTGGAAGGATGAGTGTCGTGAGCGAGCACATTCTTGACGAGCTGTCCTGGCGTGGTCTGATCACGCAGTCGACCGACCGGCAAGCCCTGCACGCCGACCTCGCGAGCGGACCCGTCACGCTGTACGCGGGATTCGACCCGACCGCCGAGAGCCTGCACGCGGGGCACCTGGTGCAGCTGCTCACGCTCACCCGGTTCCAGCGCGCCGGGCACCGGCCCGTGCTGCTCGCGGGCGGGGCGACCGGGCAGATCGGTGATCCGCGTGAGGTAGGGGAGCGCAGCCTCGTCAGCGCCGACGTGGTCGCCGAGCGGCTGGCGTCGATCAGCGTCCAGCTGGAGAAGCTCGTGACCTTCGACGACTCGCCGAGCGGTGCGGTGCTGGAGAACAACCTCAACTGGTTCCGCGATCTGGGCTCGCTGGACTTCCTCCGCGACGTCGGCAAGCACTTCTCGATGAACGTCCTGCTCGCGCGGGATACCGTGCGCAGGAGGCTGGCCTCGGACGGGATGTCCTACACGGAGTTCAGCTACCTGCTGCTGCAGTCCTACGACTACCTGCAGCTGTACCGGCGGTACGGCACGAAGCTGCAGGTCGGCGGCTCGGATCAGTGGGGGAACATCGTCGGTGGTGTGGAGTACGTCCGCAAGGTCGACGGCGCGGGCGTGCACGGGCTGACCACGCCGCTGGTCACCGATGCCGATGGGCAGAAGCTCGGCAAGTCGACCGGTGGTGGCAACGTCTGGCTCGACCCTGAACTGACCTCGCCATACGCCTGGTACCAGTACTTCGTCAACACGCCCGACTCGCACGTCATCGACTACCTCAAGATGCTCACGTTCCTCACCCGCGAGGAGATCTCCGAGTACGAGCAGCTCACCGCGGACAAACCGCAGCTCCGGGCCGCCCAGCGCAGGCTCGCGGAGGAGCTCACGACACTCGTGCACGGGGCGGAGCAGACCCGGAAGGTCACCGCGGCCAGCGACGCGCTGTTCGGCAAGGGCGACTTCGCCGACCTCGACGCGCGGACCCTCGACGCGGTGATGGCCGAGGTGCCGACGGGGGAGGTCCGGTTGACCGAGGAGCCGTCGATCGTGGAGCTGCTCCTGGCCGCGGGCCTCGTGCAGAGCAAGGGTGCCGCGCGCCGCACCGTCGCCGAGGGCGGCGCCTACGTGAACAACGTCAAGATCACCGACGATACGTGGCAGCCGGGCTCCACCGACGCGCTTCACGGCCGGTGGCTGGTGGTGCGCAGGGGCAAGCGCAACCTCGCGGGTGTCCAGCTGCGCTAGCCGTCACTCCGGGGCGAGCCGAAGGACTCCTCGCGTACCACATGTGTACCGATGGGGTCCTTCGGCTCGCCCTCGCTCGTTGAGCGGTGGCCTCACATCGGGGAATCTCGGGGCCGGGGGCTTTGCAGGAACCTTACTGATGGGTAACGTACGTCACAGTTCTGCGGTACGCGCACCTACCCAGTACTCCTGCCAGCCGTCGACGAGGAGGTACCCGTGGTCCAGCAGGCGAACGTCACCGAACAGGAAGCACGTGAGGTCGCCGAGGAGGCGCGCGAGAGCGGCTGGACGAAGCCGTCGTTCGCCAAGGAGCTGTTTCTCGGGAAGTTCCGTACCGACCTGATTCACCCGTACCCGCAGCCGACCGCGGAGGCCACCGCGAAGTCCGAACGGTTCCTCCAGCAGCTGCGCGACTACTGCCGGACGCTGGACGGCGGGCTCATCGAGCGCGAGTCCCGGATCCCGGACGAGTACGTCAAGGGACTGGCCGAGCTCGGGTGCTTCGGTATCAAGATTCCGGAGTCCTACGGCGGGCTCGGGCTGTCCCAGGTCGCCTACAACAAGGCGCTGATGCTGGTGGGCTCGGTGCACTCGACCCTGGGCGTGCTGCTGTCGGCGCACCAGTCGATCGGCGTGCCTGAGCCGCTGAAGCTCGCGGGCAGCGAGGAGCAGAAGCAGCGTTTCCTGCCCCGCTGCGCCAAGGGTGCGGTATCGGCATTCCTGCTCACCGAGCCGGACGTGGGGTCGGATCCTGCTCGCCTCGCCGCATCTGCCGTGCCCACCGAGGACGGCGAGGCCTACGAGATCGACGGCGTCAAGCTCTGGACCACGAACGGTGTCGTGGCCGAGCTGCTCGTGGTGATGGCGCGGGTACCCAAGAGCGAAGGGCGTCGAGGCGGGGTGACGGCGTTCGTCATCGAGGCCGACTCGCCGGGCATCACCGTCGAGCGCAGGAACGCGTTCATGGGGCTGCGGGGGATCGAGAACGGTGTCACGCGCTTCAACAAGGTGCGGGTACCGAAGGAGAACGTGGTCGGCCGGGAGGGGGACGGCCTCAAGATCGCGCTGGGTACGTTGAACACCGGTCGGCTGTCCGTACCCGCGATGTGCGCCGGTGCGGGCAAGTGGGCGCTCAAGATCGCACGGGAGTGGTCGGCCGAGCGGGTGCAGTGGGGAAAGCCGGTCGGTGAGCACTCCGCGGTCGGCAGCAAGATCTCGTTCATCGCCTCCACCACCTACGCGCTGGAGAGCGTGCTCGACCTGTCCGCGCAGATGAGTGACGAGAACCGCAACGACATCCGTATCGAGGCGGCACTCGCGAAGCTGTGGGCCAGCGAGATGGCATGTCAGATCGCCGACGAGCTGGTACAGATCCGCGGCGGCAGGGGATACGAGACCGCCGACTCGCTCGCCGCACGCGGCGAGCGGGCCGCTCCGGTCGAGCAGCTGTTCCGTGATCTTCGTATCAACCGCATCTTCGAGGGGTCGACGGAGATCATGCACCTGCTGGTGGCGAGGGAGGCCGTCGACGCGCATCTCAGTGCCGCGGGCGAGCTCGCGGACCCGGAGTCGGATCTGCAGAGCAAGGCCAAGGCCGCGGCCAAGGCGAGCGGCTTCTATGCCAGGTGGCTGCCCCAGCTGGTGACCGGCAAGGGGCAGGTACCGAGCTCGTTCACCGAGTTCGGCTCGCTGGCCAAGCACATGCGGTACGTCGAGCGGTCGGCGCGCAAGCTCGCCAGGAGCACGTTCTACGGCATGGCACGGTGGCAGGCCGCGCTGGAGGTTCGCCAGAACTTCCTGGCGCGCGTGGTCGATATCGGCGCGGAGCTGTTCGCGATGTCGGCATCCTGCGTGCGCGCGGAGATGCAGCGCAACGAGGATCCGGCCGCGGGTGCGCAGGCGTACGACCTCGCGGATGCGTTCTGCGAGCAGGCCAGGGGGCGGATCGAGAGCCTGTTCCACCGGCTGTGGGACAACACCGACGACGTCGATCGGCGCATCGCCAAGTCCGCTCTGTCCGGTGAGTACACCTGGCTGGAGGGCGGGGTGCTCGATATCAGTGAGGGAACCGGGCCGTGGATCACCACGTGGCAGGCCGGAGAGTCCACCGAGGACAACCTCGCCCGGCGGTATCTGCCGAGCACCCGCTGAAGGACGGCAACCCGAAGGCGGGCGGGGTGCGGTGACACTCGCGGGATGGAGGCCCGGTACCGGTGATCGCGCCGCGGGTGACCGCGGTTCCCGGTTCCCGGCACCGTGTAGGTCCGTGAACTGGAACGACGAGACCAACTGACCCCCCTGTGTGCGGCCCTTTCCGAGCCGTGTAGTGTTCTCCTCATCGCCGCAACAGCGGTGAGGCCCGGGTGGCAGAGCGGTAACGCGACCCGGACCTGGCCAGGACGGCGGCGATGCTGCTAAGCTTGATCGAGCGGACGCAGGGTTGGCCAGCGGCCAGGGGTTAACCCCCCTGAAAGAAGCCACTGACCGGCCTGCTAAGCTAGAACGAGCCAGGCAGGGAACGGGCCGAGCGGTAAACCGCGAAACGGACCGATAGACTGTTTCGGCAGTTTCAGGAAGTTGAGTCGATTCCCGAGCGACACAGCCCGGAAAGGGTTGCGGTCAAGCGCGGGAAAGCGGACTGGCTTCGTGAACAGAAAAAATGCTGGAAAATGGCTGGTGAAGTCACGCTCCGGTGTGTTGTTTGAGAACTCAACAGTGTGCTTGTGTTTGCTCTAAGTTTTTTGAGCTAGTGTGTGCTTG
>NZ_JACCKD010000001.1 GCF_013450155.1 Haloechinothrix aidingensis | reverse complement strand
CACCAACGGATCGACCGCCACCTTCGCCAACGCCTCCGGCCGCTCGACGGCCAGCTGCTCGATCTCCACGCCCCCCTCGGCCGAAGCCATCGCCAAAAACGTGCGATTCGCCCGATCCACCAGAAACGACAGGTAATACTCCGCCGCGATCTGTGACGCCTCGGTCACCAGCACCCGCCGAGCCACATGCCCCTTGATATCCAGACCCAGAATCGCCTCGGCCGCAGCCGCAGCCTCCTCCGGCGTCTCAGCCAGCTTCACACCACCGGCCTTACCACGCCCCCCAGTCTTGACCTGCGCCTTGACCACCACCGGGCCACCAAGACGCTGCGCAACCGCACGCGCGGACTCCGCACTATCAGCCACCTCACCGGCCAACACCGGCACTCCATGCTTAGCGAAGAGCTCCTTCGCTTGGTACTCGTAGAGGTCCACTCTCCAGTCTCCTGACGACACGCCACTGTTGTGGGGCTTGTTCCCGAGCCGGGTCATCCGCGCTCGCTGTACACCGGTGACTACCGCTCGTTCGGGTCACTCCAGTTCGCTGCTGCGAAATATCGGATGTGACGACCCTAGCGACCTCGCCGGTCAACACGCAGCCCGCCTGCGGTGAACTCGGTCACCGCGATAGCGTGAGCGTGTCCGCGATCACGAGCTACCGTCGAGTAGCTCGACTCGCCTCGGCACGGTCGCCCGGAATGGGCCCACTGTTGACGCTGCTGAGGCGACATCGCGTGCGCCGCGCGGCGGCGACCGCCTCGACCACACGTGACACTGTTTCGTAACGCAAGTCACACCTATTGGAGTAGCGCTCCGTCTACCTTGGGTAATGCGATGCGTCACGGAACCGCCGAAGGCGGGATACGGCAAAGACACGCGTGATGGATCTTGCGGATACTGGTACCTCTTCGTTACTGTCCTCCAGTCCCCATTACAGTCCGGTCACAGACAGGACAGGCACCGTGCGATCTCGCGCGGGGTCATTTGAGCGGTACCCCCGACGCCGCTCATCCGGGTCCCCCGCCCGGGTCCTGAACGGACCGGCGCCCCCGAGCAACGGAAGGCCCCAGTCTTGGCTAGACACCGCTCCCCCGGCGGTCGTACACCTTCCCCGGCCATCGCGGCGGCTGTCCGTGATGGCGCCACGCGCGAGCGCGGCACGCATCGAGTACCGGCTCCCACCTCGGCCATGCGCGGTCGCATGGTCGTCGCCGCCGTCGCCGCGGGCGCGTTCGCCGCCGCTACCGCCGGCCAGACCATCGACAACACCACCTCCAACGGGACGGACAGTGGTGTGACTCCGCTTGCCAGCTCCCATGACGCGGAGGAAGCAGAGCAATCTCTGGGTATGGGTGGTGGCACACCCGTGGTCGCTCCCGAGGTCTTGCCCGCCGACACCGACAGCGACGCCAGCAACGAGGCGGAGCAGCTCGCGGCCAGCCACGAGGTCACTCAGGAGCGCCTGGAGCGCGAGCGCGAGGCGGCACGCCGGGCTGCCGAGGAAGCCGCTCGCCCCTCGGTCGTCAAGCCGGCCGAGGGCACTCTCACCTCCGCCTTCGGCGCCCGGTGGGGAAGCAGCCACAACGGGATCGACATCGCGGCCCCGATCGGCTCCCCGATCCATGCCGCAGCCGACGGCACCGTGATCGAGGCAGGTCCGGCCAGCGGGTTCGGCCTGTGGGTACGCATTCAGCACGACGACGGCCACGTCAGCGTCTACGGCCACATGAACAGCTACTCGGTGGCACCCGGCCAGCGGGTCGAGGCCGGCCAGCAGATCGCCGAGGTCGGCAACCGCGGCCAGTCGACCGGACCGCACCTGCATTTCGAGGTGTGGCAGGGAGACGGCGGTGCCAAGCTCGACCCGCTGACATGGCTGGCCCAGCACGGCATCCACTACTGACGGCGTTGGCCCGCATCCCGGTGGTCCTGCGGGCAGTAGCCGGCGCACCAGCCGGCGACGTATCCGGACGAGCCGGCCACCCGGCGGCGAATGCCCCTGACGCGCCGTGCCACGCCACGGCCGCTCCGCCCGGTCAGCGGTCGCCAGGTGGCCTCCGCACGAAGTAACCGATCGCCACCTGCCAGACCGAGCACACCTCGGTGCGCCCGCCACCGCGCCTGCGCCGTCGCACGCACCGCGCGCACGACCCACCGTGTTCCACGCCGCGGTGAACGCGCAGCAGGGTGCGCCACGCGGCCGCGAGCGTACGCACGTCCACCGCTGCCGCGGAGGGATCCGAATCCGCCCGGCGGGCGGCCGCGTCCAGGTACCGCCACACTGCGGCCGCGAACAGCGGGAACCACTCATCCACCTCGCACCCCTCACGTCGGCACCGCCTCGGCACTGTTGATCGAACATTCGTTCGAGTCACTTGTACCACGTATCTGCGCGTTACCGCACGAGGGTGCGCTTCCGGGCGTGTCGGCTCAGAGTTTGCTCATCGGCACGCTGCCGATGAGCATCAGCTTGAGCTGCCCCGATGCGCCGAAGTCGATCGTCGCGGTCGCGCGCGGACCCGTCCCCTCCGTCGCCACCACCGTGCCCAGCCCGTACTTGTCGTGACTGACCCTGTCTCCGACATCGAGCTTCATCGGTACCGCGTCCTTCCAACCCGTACTCGCGGTACCGCGCACCGGACCCGACTGGCCGCTTCCCTGACCGGACCCCGCCCAGGTGGTCGCGGCCCGTGGCGCACCGGAACCACCGAACGAGTCACCGGAGGGGGCCGAGCGTCGCCACTCGACCAGCTCGCCCGGGATCTCGGTGAGAAAGCGCGAGGCCGGGTTGCTCATCGGCTGACCCCACGCCGTCCTGGTGAGCGCGCGGGAAAGGTAGAGGCGACGCTGGGCGCGGGTGACGGCGACGTAGGCGAGCCTGCGCTCCTCGGCCAGCTCGGCCTCTTCTCCGAGGGCGCGCATATGCGGGAAGATCCCGTCCTCCATCCCGGTGCCGAAGACGACAGGATATTCCAGCCCTTTGGCGGTGTGCACCGTCATCAGCGTGACCATCCCGCTGTCGGACTGCTCGGTGTCCTCGGCATCGCCCCCGTCCGGGGCCGGAAGCGAGTCGGCGTCGGCGACAAGCGACACCCGCTCGAGGAACGCGGCCAGCGACCCCGCGGGGAGGGCCTGTTCCTCGCCTTCCTCGTCGAGTTCGTCGACGGCCTCCGCGGCCTCCGCGGCCTCCGCGGCCTCGGCGGGCACAGCGCTCTCGGCGAACTCCCGCGCTACGGTCACCAGCTCGGTGAGATTGTCCAACCGGGTCGCGTCCTGCGGATCGTCCGACTCGGCCAGGCCGTCCCGGTAGCCGGTGCGCTCCAGTACCGCCTCGAGCACATCGGCGACGTCGTCACCGCGCTCGACACGTTCGCCCAGCTCGTCGAGCAGCGTGACGAAAGCCGCGATGTTCCGCTGTGCGCGGGAGTTGAGATCGGGGATACGCCCGTCGGCCGCGGCACGCAGCGCGGCCGAGAACGAGAGGCGCTCGCGCTCGGCGTGATGGGCGACGGCGGCCTCGGCGCGTTCCCCGATGCCGCGCTTGGGGACATTGAGGATGCGGCGCAGGCTGACGGTGTCCTCCGGGTTGGCGAGCACCCGCAGGTAGGCCAGCGCGTCACGCACCTCCCTGCGTTCGTAGAACCGCACACCCCCCACGACCCGGTACGGCAGCCCGAGCCGGATGAAGATCTCCTCGAACACGCGGGACTGGTTGTTGGTCCGGTAGAACACCGCGACATCCGAGTAGCCGGCCTCGCCGCTGTCGGCAAGCGCGTCGATCTCGCCTGCGACGAAGGCCGCCTCGTCGTGCTCGCTGTCGGCGACATAGCCGACGATACTGTCGCCCGCACCGAGATCGCTCCACAGTCGCTTGTCCCTGCGGTTGGGGTTACGGGAGATCACCGCGTTGGCCGCGGACAGAATCGTCTGGGTCGAGCGGTAGTTCTGCTCGAGCATGATCGTGCGCGCCTCGGGGAAGTCCCGCTCGAACTCCTCGATATTACGAATCGTGGCCCCGCGGAACGCGTAGATCGACTGGTCGGCGTCGCCCACGACGCACAGCTCGGCCGGTTCGACCCCGGACGGGCTCGTGCCGGTACCCACCAGCTCCCGCACCAGGGTGTACTGCGCGTGGTTGGTGTCCTGGTACTCGTCAACGAGCACGTGCCGGAATCGCCGCCGGTAGTACTCGGTGACCTCGGGAAACGCCTGCAGCAGATGTACCGTGCGCATGATCAGGTCGTCGAAGTCGAGCGCGTTGGCGAGCTGGAGCCTGCGCTGGTACTCGGCATACACCTCCGCGACCGTGCGCTCGAGCTCGTTACTCGCCTTGGACGCCGCGTCGGTGTGGTCGACCAGCTCGTTCTTCAGGTTGGATATCTGACCGGCCAGCGTGCGCGGCGTGTACCTCTTGGTGTTGAGGTCCAGATCGCGCGCCACCAGGGTGAGCAGGCGCTTCGAGTCGTCGGCGTCGTAGATGGAGAAGTTCGACCCGAGCCCGGCCGTCTTCGCCTCCCGCCGCAGCAAGCGCACGCACATCGAATGGAAGGTCGACACCCACATCGTGTTGGAGCGCACCCCGACCAGCTCACCGACGCGATCACGCATCTCGGCCGCTGCCTTGTTGGTGAAGGTGATCGCCATGATCTGGCCCTGGTGCACTCCCCGCTCCGCGAGGAGGTACGCGATTCGCCTCGTCAGCACCCGGGTCTTGCCGGATCCGGCTCCGGCGACGACGAGCAGGGGACCACCGGTGTGGGTCACCGCGTCGCGTTGCGCGTCGTTGAGGTCGGCCAGCAGGTCCGGGTGGTCAGCCGTACTCGGAGCGTACGCCCCGGGGCGGTCGAACAGGGTGCTCATCGTCTCACCACGCTACCGGTACGCACGGACATCCCAGCGGGCAGAGGGCCGCATGCGGATTCCGGCACAGCTCCGCAGCAGTCCGTTGCCGGCCGCCGTGGACCCCGCGGCACACACGGCCCGTTCGACGCGGCGCGCCGCAGTGTGTCACGATAGCTGTATGCACAACGTGACTCGATTTTTCTACGGGATCCGGACTCCGGCTCCCGTGATCGCGTAGTGCACAGCCAGCAATCACAGCAAGCCCCGGAGTCGGCAGACCCTGGGGCTTTCGTTGTCTCAGGGGACTGGCGACATCCGGACCGACCGGAGGATCACATGACAACACGGGCACCGGACGGCGCGGAACGCGACGAGGAACCAGTCTCCGACGTTGATACCGCCGACGTCGACCAGCTCCGAGACGAGATCGACTGGCTCGATGACGAGATTCTCAGGCTGATCAAGCGCAGGGTGGACGTCTCCCGCCAGATCGGCGCCGCGCGGATGGCAGCGGGCGGCACCCGGATCGTCTACAACAGGGAGATGGACGTACTCACCCGCTACGGCGAGCTCGGGCCGGAAGGGCGCCAGCTCGCGATGGCACTGCTGAACCTGGGCCGTGGGCGGCTCGGCCGGTAAGCGGGCCGGTGGCGACCTCGGCACTGCTGTGGGCCCAGTCCCACTACCGCATCGGGCGATCGTGCGCAAGCGTTGTGAACTCTCCTAACACATGTTTCCTCGGGTATCACCCATATGGCGGCGCGCGTCAGAGTGATCTCTCTCCTTTCTCAGGGTCCGGTGCTGTGATGAGACACCGATCGGCTTACCCTGGTTCGCGTGAGTACCTCGGCCCCGTCGTTGCGTACGCGGCCGGCGCACCCGGACAGCGCCGGTACGCGGTACCACGCGCGGGGTAGCCGGTACGCCGCCGCGGCCGAGCCGCGTACCACTGCTCCATTCGAGGGCATATGCTGGGTTATGCCGTCAGACGGGAGCCAAGGGAGGGTCACGACGGCATGACCCACGACAGCAACGATCCGGAGGACCAACCAACCCTGCCGGGCCGGCATCGCCGTAGCGGCGGGTCGAAGACGTGGACCCCGACCGTGCCCAAGCGCAAGAGCGGGGCCCGCCACCGGGTGCCCGACGGTCCGGAGGACAGCACCGCCGCCGCCGGCATGGCGACGAGCACGGTACCCAGGGCGAGGACGAGTACCTCGATGTCCGGCTCGCTCGCGCCGCCACCGGTCGCCTTCCCGGCGCCCACCGGCGACACATCCCCATGGCGACCTCCCGAGCAGCCGGGGCGGGAGAACATCGCGGGCACCCTGCCCACCGACACCTCGTCCGGGGGTGCGGCTCTCCCACCGGATCCACCCGGGACACCGGTCGAGCCGGCTGATACCCCGGTCGAGCCGCCCGAGCGCGACCGTGGCGATCTCGCGACGGCAGGCGCCGATCCGGACGTACCGCCCCTGGCACCCCCCGAGCGGGTGGGCGTGGACGACCAGCGTCCGGCCCGTACCCGAGTGACCCTCATCCCGCAGGACGAGCCGGAGGACGATGCCCGGGTATACGCGGCACCACCCCCGGACGGCCTCGGCAAGTTCGACCTGGGCACCGTCCCGGCTTCGGTCACCCCGCCGCGCTCCTGGCGCAAGGCCGCCTGGTTCGCGACGATGTCCTCAGGGGGTGTCGTCGTCGCGCTGCTCGTGGCCGGCTCGCACCTGGTGAGCCAGCCCACCGACCAGCTGGCCGACGACGGCTGGCCGGGGCTTCGCGGGGACCAGCCCGAGCTGCACCACGATGGGCTGCCTGGCCCGACCGACGAGCCGGGGGACGACACCACCACTACCGAGGGCGGACCCACCACCACCGACCCCGAGCGCATCAGCGATCTGGCCGGTGTACGCACGCCGGAAACAACCAACTCCGCATCCGCCGGGACCGGAGGATCCGGGCCGTCACAGGGTGGACAGGACACCGGATCGGCGCCCCCGACGACCACGCAACCCCCGCAGAAGCCATCACCGAGCCCGGCACCACGCGAGACCCGCCGCGCTCCCCTGTACTCGTTCCCTCCGGACGCCGAGACCATGGGGGACCGATCGGAGATCTTCCTGAACGAGATCACCGAGAACCCGGAACGTGCGCACGAACAGACCGGCGGTGAGCTGCACGAGGAAGGCGCGGACGGTATCGCGGAGCGGTACTCCCACATCGCCTACTTCGAGATCGAGCACATCCATATCGACCAGCGCAAGCGCATGACCGTGAACACGGTCAAGGTCGTCTACAACGACGGCTCGAGTACGCAGGAACAGCGCACCCTGCGGTTCGAGGAAGGTGACAAGATCACCTCGGATTGAGCGTGATCCTCACCCGAACAGACGATTCACTCGCCGCTCGCCGACCGTAGACGCACCCTCGCCGACGCCGGCTGGCAGCAGCATCGCACATGTTGTTTCCTGGGCTACAGGACCACCGGCAACGCAGCGCACCCGATGACGAGCCGCTCGATCGCGGGCCAGGTCGGGGACGAGCCGACACGTAGCCACTACGCAGCGAGCGAGGGGGTCGAGACGGTGCCCTGGAGAAGGCGAACACAGCCCCGCGCGACCGCCGTGCCACGCTCGGCGGTCGACCTGCTGGATCCGGAGCTGCACGACGACCCGTGGATCGATCACGGCGAGCTGGACGCACTGCTGCGCGATCCGGCCGTACTGGCCGCGACCCGGGACGACGCCGCCGTTGCCGAGGACGCCCGGCCGCACCAGCACCGACCGGACCAGCACCGGCCGGACCGGACCAGCACCGGCCGGACCAGCACCGACCGGAAGGGCCCCGGCCGCACGGCACGATCACCCGCGCCGTCAAACTCGCCGGGCTCGTGCTCGCGACGGCGCTGCTGTGCGGCGCCGTCACGGCCTCCCCCGCGCTGGTCAACGCGTCGTCCGAACCAGCGCGCACCGCCACGCTCGACGCCGGTACCGCGACCGGGATACGGGCGCTCCTGGGAACGGCGGCCCCGCCACCCGGAGATACCGCGGGCGATGTCTCCCCCGGAACCGCCGACCCTGCACCGGACTCACCCGGTTCAGCGACGAACCCGGCAACCGATCGTGCACCGCAGCCACCTCGACGCGGGCAGGAATCCGGTTCCGCGACGGCCGACAGCCCGCAGTCCGCGGAGGATGTCGTGCGCACCTTCTACGATCGCGTTCCGACAGATCCCGAGGGTGCGATCGCGATGCTCACCGACGAGGTCGTGGAGGCTTCCATCGAGACCTCCCGGGGACACGTCTGGAGAACCGCGTCGGACCTGGAGGTACACGAGTTGCACGTCCAGTCGGACGACGTGATTCGCGCCCTGGTGACACTCACCGACCCCACCGGCGCCCGCCTCCGGCTCGACCAGCTCCTGCGCGTCTCGACCGAACCCGAACCCCGTATTACGGAGGTACGGCTGCTTTCCTCCCAACACGTGCCTCTCCAGGGTTCCTGAGTGCCAGATTCATGTGCGGAGAGTGAACGCATAGCCTTGTCACGAGCCGGTCACATCGGCAGGGACGGCACTGAGCTACGGACACCGCCATCCGCTGGTGGTGTCGCGGGCGGGGGAGACAACCGATACCGACCATGAGAGAGGCGACGCAGTGAGCGACGAGGGGCAACTTGTCGCCGACCGCTACCGCATCACCCGGCGAATCGGTACCGGTGCGATGGGCGCAGTCTGGCAGGGTCGCGACGAGCTGCTGGGGCGCGTCGTCGCCATCAAGCAGTTGCTCCTGCAGCCCGGGCTCGAGGCCGCGGAAGCGGAGGAGGCGCGGCAGCGCACGATGCGCGAGGGGCGCATCGCCGCCCGCCTGCATCACCCTAACGCGATCACCGTCTTCGACGCGGTCACCGACGAGCACGGGCAGCCGTGCCTGATCATGGAATACCTGGAGTCCACCAGCCTCGCGACCGTGATCCAGGACCGGGGATCGGTACCGCCGCTGGAGGTCGCACGGATCGGCGAGCAAGTGGCCTCCGCCCTGAAGAGCGCCCACCAGGTCGGCATCGTGCACCGCGACATCAAGCCGGGCAATGTCCTACTCACCGACGACGGGATCGTGAAGATCACCGACTTCGGCATCTCGAAAGCCAAGGACGATGTCAGCGTCACCAAGACCGGACTGATCGCGGGCACACCCGCCTACCTCGCTCCCGAGGTCGCGCTCGGCAACGAGCCGGGCCCGGAGTCCGACGTCTTCTCCCTGGGCTCCACGCTGTACGCGGCGACCGAAGGGCAACCGCCGTTCGGTCTCAGCGAGAACACCCTCAGCCTGCTGCATGCCGTAGCAGCCGGCCAGATCAACCCCCCTGTCCAGTCCGGCCCGTTGACCAGCGTACTGGCCCTGTTGCTACATCCGGAGAAGGAGCAACGGCCCGACGCCGAGCGGGCGGAGGAGGTACTGGCCGCGGTCGCACGTGGCGAGACGCCGGTGGGTGGCCCCGTCACGCAAGAGGCCGGTGCCGCCGGAGCCGGTGCCGCCGGTGCCGGCGAGGACCCCGCCGACAAGCTCTACGACGGTGACGTGGAGCAGGCGAGCACGTCGGGAACCCTCACCGGACTGGCCACCGACGGGCCGGACGCGACCCGCGTCGCACCGATTGCCGCGATGGGATCGGAACCCGGCCCCGAAGGCGCGGGAGCAGACACCGATGCCGAGCACGACCGATCGGGGCGCCGTTGGAAACCGCTGGCCGCGAGTGGGCTCGCGGCCAGCATCATGGTCGCACTGGCCGTGTGGGTGTTCGCCGAACCGGACACGTCACACGGCGAGTCACCGACACCGCCGGTCACGGACGACACGACGGAGCCGACGACGAGTGCCGAGCGCACGAGCACCACGACGCGGTCACGGACGACCACGGAGCCGGAACCGGAGCCGGAGCCGACCCCTCGGCCCGCGCGCACCACCGACACCGGCGACCCAACGGACAGCACCACCACATCCAGGGATACGACCACCCACCCCACGTCGAGCGAGACCGGTGGTGCCGACACCGGTGGTGAGGAGACCGGCGGCGGCGGTGACGACGGCACCGCTGATGGCGGCGACACCGGTGGTGACGAGACCGGCGGCGGAGACGACGGCACCGATGGTGGTGGCGACGACGGCACCGACGGTGGCGACGGTGGTGCCGATGGTGGTGGCGACGACGGCACCGACGGTGGCGACGGTGGTGCCGACGGCGCCGGCGACGGTGATCAGAACACCGCTACCAGCAGTCAGATTTAGGGGTCACGTGTCGGACGAGGGCACTCTGATCGGCGGCCGGTACCGGCTCGAGCAGCCACTCGGCCGCGGGCAGTGGGGCGTCGTCTGGCTCGCCAGCGACGAACAGCTGCATCGCACCGTGGCCGCCAGGCCGCTGAGTGCCCGCCCCGGACATGCCCGAGACGAGGCAGGGCAAATCGCCCAACGCGCAAAGGTACTGGCGCTCCGGGACGCCGAACTGGCCAGCGAACTGCGCCACCCGTGTGCCGCAACCGTCTACGGGGCCGTGGCCGAGCACGACGACATCTGGTTGATCACCCAGTACGTTCCCTCGAGGACGATGTCGGACGTACTGACCGCGGGCGCACCCTTCCCCGCAGCACAGGTGTGCACCCTCGGCATGCGACTGGCAGGCGCACTGCGCGCCGCGCACGACCTCGGTCTCGTGCACCGTGCCGTCGATCCCGCGGCCGTACTGCTCGACGAGGACGGTGACGTGCAGATCACCGACTTCGTCGTCGGCCTGACGTACGGGGACTCGCCGTACCGCGCCCCCGAGGTACGCGACACCCTCACCGCCACCGCAGCAGCGGATGTGTACTCGCTCGGGGCGACACTGCACCGCGCGACCACCGGAACCCCGCTACCCGAACACGACGGGACGACCTGCCCCACGGGAACACTGCACGAGGTGCTGCTGCGCATGCTGACCCGCGACCCCGCGGCACGCCCCACGATGTACGGGGTCGAAGGAGCCCTGACCGCGCTGGCACACGGGCGCTCGCCCGACCCCGCATCGCTGTCGGCGCCCGACCGATCGCCCGCGCCGCCGCGCACCCAACGTCCGGCGGCATCACCGCCCCCGTCACGACCCGTTGTGCGCGATGCGGCACCCGTACCACCACGCACACCGCCACGCAGGCGACGGGGCCAGGTCCTCGCCCGGGTGTCCGTCACCGTGCTCGCTTCCTGCGCGGCCGCGCTGTGCGGGATCCTGGTCGTCGAACTGCTGATGCGGTGACGAGCACCGTCCCGTACGGCACGCTCCTGACCGGAGACACGCCCTAGCTGCGCACGGGACCGTCCAGTGGGAGGCAAACCGAGCAGAAGTCGAGGCCGAAAGCGGTGAGATGCACGCTTCCGTGCACCGTGCTCGCGGATCGGCCAGCCCGCCGCATCGCCTCGATGACCGCGGGCTGAACCTCCACCACCTGGTAGCGGCCGGGCTCGACCTTCTCCGAGGAGAACCACACCAGGCCGAGCCGGAACAGGTTGTTCAGGTAGGCGCCGGTTCGCTCGACGTACCGGCACCCCGACTCCTGCCCGATCATGGACATCCGCTCGGCCACCAGCTCCGAACCGACGCCGAACGGCCGTCCCGTCCGCACGTCGACCGTCGGCTGCGCCCCCCGCACGGCCAGCAGACGCAGGATCCTGGCCTCGTCCGGCGCGATCTCGTCGAGAATACGCTCGTACGCCGGGTGCATCCCTTCGGTGCAACGCACATCCGCAGAACGGTAGAGTAACTCCGCGCCCCGGGAACGCAGCTCCTCGGGCGAGCAGTGCACGCTCACGCTCCTGCCCGGCAGTTTCTGGACCTGTCCTTCCCCGCTCGACTCCAGCGCCTTGCGGGTACGTACGACCAGCTCGCTCGCGGCGTCCTGGGCGAGCCGCGATGGCGCCGCGCCGTTGACCGCGGAGGCGACTGCCCGCGTGCCAGTCTGCACGGTGGTGTCGACAGCCCACGTCACGAGCCGCGCGCACCCCGTCGCCGCCAGCTTCGCCAACCCCGGCGCCGCATCGATCAGGCTCGCATCCGCGTTCCGCGCCCCGCGGGCCGTGTCGTACCGCCGCATACCGTCGCGTCCTCCCACTACGCTCACACTCCGAATATCGCCAGGTGCAAAAGACCCGCGCCGAACCCGAGCACGGCACCGTGCAGGAACAGCAACCATTCATCCTGTTTGATCGCCGAACGCATGAGCTCGTTGAAGTCGTCAAGGCTCATCATGCGCATCTGCGCACCGACGAACCGGAAGATCCGGTTGGCCTGCTGCACGTTGAATCGCTCATCGTCGAAGGCGGTGGGCGCGAACGCGCTGGCCTCTACAGCCACCGAGCTACGGATGCGCTCGTACGTCCCCGCGCCCATCGCCAGCCGGACCGGCAGGCGAACGGGGCCCATCGCACGATCCACCGCAGGACGCAACGCGGACTCCAGCAGCTGCCGCGTACGGTCCGAGCGGGGTCCGTGCAGCAGCTCACGCCCCACGTTCTGAATGGTTATCACGTTGTCCGAGATTATTTTCGCGTAGACGTCCGCGATCTCGGGTTTGCGTCTGATGAACAACCCCTGACGCCACGGAACCCACTTCTTCGGGTACACGGGCTCGAATATCATCGCGATTCCGAGATAGTTCACGACGTACCCGATGATGACGCCACCGACAGGAAGAACCCACCAGTACGGCCAGATCTCGACCGCCGCGACAAGAACGAACCCCATCGGGAACCCGAAGTAGAAGCCGAAGTTCTGCATGAACCTCAGCTCCTTCTTGCCGACCTTTTTGAACATGTCGTTCAGCAGTTCGGGGTGACGCTCCAGGTGACGCATCACCATCAGTTTGGCGTCGATGCACTGATCGATGTTCTCGCCGATCCGGGTCGTGAGCTCGCGCACGATACCCGGGAGCTGCGCCCGGACGCGCTCATGCACAGCGTTCTTGACCTGCTGCGGAACTTCGGCCCACAGCTCGGGCTCTTCCCGTGCCATGATCCGCTCCACCACATCGCGAATCTCGGACTGGGCCACCCGGGTCAGTTGTTGAGCGATCCTGTCCGGATCCAGCTCGCGATAGAAGTCGGATATACTTCCCAGCTTGGCGAGCCCCTTGTCCACCGCGATACTCGCCATCTTCGACGCGCGCGAGGGAACGATACCCTGCCAACCGAAACGGCCGTCGCAGCTGATGGCCGGAACAATCTGGATTCGCCGGGGCAAGAACGGGAAGAGCACCTTCAGACCGGGAACGCGAACACCGTAGAAACGCAACGGCTGGAAGAGCATGATGACGCCGGTCCAGTTGGTCACGTAACCGATACCGCCGGTGAACAGCGGTATCGTTACCAAATGGAGCAGCAGTGCCTGTTCCATTCGCGTGTGATCCTCCTGGCAACGCCCCGGCAGAGCATGGACCGCATACACGAGCGGGCTGCGGGCTGTTCGTAAGTCGGGCTGTTCACTCCACCAGATCACGCAGCATCGCCCGTGACCTGCCTCTCGCCGGACTCCCGCACGGCTGGTGCAAACCTACGCCATCCGCCACACGGAATGACCGCTCCCCCACTGTCCGCGCTGGGGCCCGGAGTTGCTATGACGCAGGCGACACGACCGCCGGTGGTCCTCGTCACGGACCGGTCACCGCAGCCGCGGCGCGACCGTCACCCGCGCAGGATCCCGGTGGCCGCCGCGCTACACCAACCTGCGATCCGATGCCCAGCGGGACAGCTCGTAGCGATTCGACAGCTGCGTCTTGCGCAACACGCTCGACACGTGCGTCTCCACCGTCTTCACCGAGATGAACAGCTCCGAGGCGATCTCCTTGTAGGCGTATCCCCGCGCGAGCAGCCGCAGCACCTCGCGCTCCCGCACCGTGAGCACGTCCAGCTCCGGATCGGAGACCGGTGCCGCGCCCGGCCGGTCCGCGAACGCGTCGAGTACGAACCCCGCCAACCGGGGAGAGAACACGGCGTCCCCCTCGGCCACGCGTAGCACGGCGTCGACCAGCTCGTCGGACGAGATCGTCTTGGTGACGTAGCCGCGTGCACCTCCCCGTATCACCGCGATCACGTCCTCGGCCGCGTCCGAGACCGAAAGGGCGAGGAAGACCACCTCCGGTAGCTCCGGGCGCAGCTGCCGGAGGACCTCGGCTCCACCGCCGTCAGGCATGTGCACGTCGAGCAGCACGACCTGGGGCCGGGTTCGCGCGATACCGGTGATCGCCTCCCGTACCGAACCGGCCTCACCTGCCACCGCAACCCGGTCGCTGATCTGCTCCAGCTCGGTACGCACGCCCGCGCGGAACAGCGCGTGATCGTCCACGAGAAAGACCGTCACCGGCCCGGCATCGCCACCGCCCTCGGTGGCGGTTGCGTCACCATCCGCAGTACCGTTCCCTGTCACGATGCCCCTTCCCTGGTCACCACCCGTGGCATGGTGAGCACGACCTCGGTTCCCGCGCCCGGCGCGGCGCGCACCGTGCTGTCGCCACCATGGCGCTCCATCCTGCCGTGGATGGACTCGATCAAACCCCGCCGATCCTCCGGAACCCGCTCCGGGTCGAAGCCGCTCCCCCGGTCGCGCACGAACACCGCAACCTGTTCCGGCTCCACCTCGGCATAGACGCTGATCTCGGCGACGCCGGCGTGCTTGGCCGCGTTCATCATCGCCTCCCGCGCCGCCATCACCAGCGCGCCCAACTGCCCGTCCTGCTCGGTGTCGCCGACGACGACCTGGTCGACGGCGATACCGAAACTGTCCTCCACCTCGGCGCTCGCCGCCTGCAACGCCGCGGCGAAGTGCTGCTCCGCACGCGCTGCCTGGTCGGAGTCCTGTCCACCGCTGCCGTACCCCGACGGTCCGTACAACCACCTGCGCAGTTGCCGCTCCTGCCCGCGCGCGAGCTTGGCCACCTCGCGGGGCGCCTCGGCCTGTTTCTGGATCAACGCGAGCGTCTGCAGCACCGAGTCGTGCAGGTGCGCTGCGATCTCGGCGCGCTCCTGGGTACGGATCCGTGCGCGCCGCTCCTCGCCGAGGTCACGCACCAACCGCAGCCAGAACGGCACCGTGAGCACGGCCACCCCGACCAACGTGGCGAGCACCGCGAGCAACGCGAACTGCATCTGATCGAAGCTCCCGCCGCGCAGCAGTACCAGGCCGAGCCCCGATGCCACCAGGAGCGCGCCCGCGACGATCCGTACCGTCGCCGTCCAGCCACCGCGGCCACGCACCATGCCCGCCACGCCTGCCCTGGCGCCGGTGCGCCAGCGGTCCCGCTGCGACTCGTCGGCTTCCCGCCACACCACGACGGCACCGAGCACGGCAAGCGCGAGCGGCCCGGCCATCCACCCGCTGAACACGCCGGAGAGCATGCCGCCCGCGACCGTGAGCCCCACAGCGAGAGCGAGCACCCCGAACGCCTGCTGGCGCTCGGCCGCCGACACGTCGCGCGCGGTGTCACTCCGCGCGCCCTGCGGAACGAACATCCACAGCAGGCCGTACGCGAACAGGCCGGCGCCACTGAGCACGCACAACAGGGCGAACGCGATCCGCACCCACAGCACCCGCACGCCGAGATGCTCCGCGAGGCCCGCCGATACGCCCGCGATCACGCGGCCGCTGCGGCGGCGGTACAGCTTCGGAGCACGCCCACCGTCGGTCAGCTCGGGGCTGCGGGTGTCCGGGATCGAGCGCGGCTCGGTGCCCGCGCGCTCCGCCACCTCGACAGGCGCAGCCGAGCGCTCGCGCTCAGCATCCTGCGCCGGGGCCCGTTCCTGCACAGCGTCCATGTTCACACGGTTCACCCGGCCCGCGCATCAGGGAAGGCCCCCAGGAGCAATCTCAGGGACGGCCCCTGATGCCGGAAGGCACCGGAGCGCGGATGATCGAGGCATGAACGCTGGAGGAGGCACGACGTCATCGGCGGCTGATGGCATCGAGGCCACGCTGCGGGACTTGTGGACGAGCAGGCCACGCCGGCCACGCCGCGGACGCAAGTGCGCCGGAGTGGCCGCTGCGATCGGCAACCGCTACGCGATCGATCCCGTCGTCGTGCGAGTCGCGCTCGTGGTGGCCGCGTTCGTCGGGGGTGCGGGCATCCTGGCATACCTGCTGGGATGGCTGCTCTTCCCCGAGGAGGGCGATGAGGTCTCCCCCGTCGAGTCGCTTCTCGGACGAGGTCGCAGCTCGACGTCCCACACGCTGACCATCGTGCTGTGCATCGCCCTCATCCCGGTGGCGAGCGGCACCCTCGGCATGGGCATGCACGGCGGCGGGTTCGTCGGGTTCGTGCTCCTTGCCGTGGGGTTGTACCTGCTGCACCGCAGCAGGGGGCACGAGAACCGGCCGGTCACGCCCGCCTCAGGGTCCGGGACGAGCGCGCACGCGGGTCAGGCGAGAGCGAACGGCGATGCCCTGTACGACCCGTACGCGGCGGGCACGGAATCGCACAGCTCGGAAAGCGCGGCTACCGGCGTAGCCCGGTCGCCGGAGTCGTGGGACCCGCTGGGGGGGTCACCGTTCGGGTGGGAGTTCGCTGAGCAGGACGCGGCCGAGCCCGAGCCCGCCACCGGTGCTCCCCGCGGCCGCACGCGGGTGGGGCTGGTCACCACGGGAGCCATGCTGCTCATCGCGGGTGCGGGTACCGCACTCGGGCTGGCGGGCTACCCGTGGTTCTCCGCGCAGCACATCGTAGGGCTAGCACTCGCCGTGGTCGGGCTCGGACTGCTGGCCGGGGCACTGTTCGGCGGGGGCCGGGGCCTGATCGCACTGGCTGTGCCCCTGTCGGTCGCCGGGCTGGCGCTGACCGCGATACCGGGGCACGACCTGTACTGGGGCAGCTGGGGCAACATCGACGCGACGCCGGCCACGGCCGCTCAGGTGCAGCAGCGCTACGAGAGCACGGCCGGTAACGTCACGCTCGACCTGACGCGCCTGTCCGGCACGGATCCGGTCCGGACCGAGGTACGCAACGTCATGGGCAACACGACGGTGACCGTGCCGGAGAACGCCGATGTGCGGTTCAGCTGCTCCAGCGCCGTGGGCACCGTGGACTGCCTCGGGTATCACCGGGACGGCTTCGGTAGCGAGACCTCCGGCACGATCGAGAGCGAGGATCCGGATTCCGACCGGCTGATCACCCTCGACCTGCACAGCACGCTGGGCACGGTGGAGGTCCGGCGTGGCTGAGGGCGACGAGCACTCCCGGCACACCGGCCGCCGTCTCGACGCGGTCACCCTGCTCGCCGGCCTGGCGACACTGGCGATCGCCGGGTACGTGCTCAGTGACGGCGCCATGGTGCCGGCCGGCCTGGACCCGCACTGGCTACTGTCTGGCGGGGCGATCACCATCGGCGTCGTGTTGCTGATCAGCTCCCTGCGCCGCGGCTCCTGACGGCCGTGCTGGGCGAGCCGAAGGACTCCTTCAGTACATATTTCGTACCCGAGGAGTCCTTCGGCTCGCCCGCTACTCGAGGGGCAGCGGTCACTCCCACTCGATGGTGCCCGGCGGTTTCGACGTCACGTCGAGCGCCACCCTGGTCACCCCCGTCACCTCGTTGGTGACCCTCGTCGAGATCCGCTCCAGCACCTCGTAGGGCAGCCTGGTCCAGTCAGCGGTCATCGCGTCCTCGCTGGAGACGGGGCGCAGCACGATCGGATGACCGTAGGTGCGGCCGTCCCCCTGCACACCGACGCTGCGCACATCGGCGAGCAGCACCACAGGGCACTGCCAGATGTCCCGGTCCAGCCCGGCGAGGGACAGCTCCTCGCGCGCGATCGCGTCGGCGGCGCGGAGCGTGTCGAGCCGATCACCGGTGACCTCACCGACCACCCTGATGGCAAGGCCCGGCCCCGGGAACGGCTGCCGGTAGACGATCGTCTCCGGCAGCCCCAGCTCGAGGCCGACCCGGCGAACCTCGTCCTTGAACAGCAGGCGCAACGGCTCGACCAGCTCGAAGTCGAGATCCTCCGGCAGGCCGCCGACGTTGTGGTGACTCTTGATATTGGCCGTTCCGGTACCGCCGCCGGACTCGACGACGTCCGGATACAGCGTCCCCTGTACGAGATACCGGTAGTCACCCTGCGCGGCGAGGTCACGCTCGGCCTTCTCGAACACCCGGATGAACTCGCCGCCAATGATCTTGCGTTTGGCTTCCGGGTCGGTCACCCCGGCCAGCGCGCCGAGGAAATCCTCCCGCGCATCGATCGTCACGAGCCGTACCCCGGTCGCGGCGACGAAGTCGTGTTCGACCTGGGCTCGCTCCCCCGCTCTCAGTAGCCCGTGGTCGACGAACACGCAGGTGAGCCGGTCACCGATAGCGCGGTGGACCAGGGCGGCCGCGACCGCGGAGTCGACCCCGCCGGACAGCCCGCAGATCGCGCGGCCCTCGCCGACCCGCTCCGCGATCGCGGCGACCTGTTCCTCCACGATCGAGGCGGTGGTCCACGACGGGCGCAGTCCGGCGATCTCGTGCAGGAACCGCCGCAGCACCTCCTGTCCGTGCGGCGAGTGCGCGACCTCGGGGTGATACTGCACGCCCGCGATGCGGCGCTCGACGTCCTCGAACGCCGCCACCGGGGATCCATCCGTTCGCGCGGTCACGGTCGCACCCTCTGGTGCGGCTGTCACGCTGTCCCCGTGACTCATCCACACCGGATGCCTGCCGGGCATGTCCTCGTGCAGCTTGCCGCCGGTACCCGTCACATCGAGGTCGGTTCTGCCGTACTCCCGCGTTCCGGTGCGTTCCACCGTGCCGCCGAACGCCCGGGCGAGCAGCTGGAAGCCGTAGCAGATCCCGAAGACCGGCACGCCCGCATCGAGCAGCTCCGGGGCCACGTCCGGGGCCTGTTCGGCATACACGCTGGCCGGGCCGCCGGAGAGTACGACCGCGGCAGGGCGCTTGCTCAGGATCTCGGCAGCGGACAGGGTGTGCGGCACCACTTCGGAGTACACCTGTGCCTCACGCACGCGGCGCGCGATCAGCTGAGCGTACTGCGCACCGAAATCGATAACCAGAACGGGGCCGGTCGAATCCGGCCCGATAGGGCTAGGCACGGCGTTCCTCCCGGTGGCTGGTAGACCGTGCCCTCATCTTCCCAGGTGGGCTCGTGCGCGTGCGCGGGGAGGTCAGGGATGTACCCGTCCACCGTCGGTCCGGTGAAGGCGACCACATACGGTGAGCGTATGGACACGATCATGCCCGAGCCCCGTGCCTGCTGGATCGCGGGCACGCCCGAGCAGGGCGAGACGACGGCGACGGTAACCCACCCGTACGACGGCAGCCCGGTCGCCGACGCCGCCGTACCCGGCGATCAGCAGGTGGAGCGTGCCGTGCAGGCCGCGTCCGCCGCCGTGGCCGCGATGCGCAGCACACCGGCCCGTACCCGCTCTGCCGTCCTGGTCACGCTGGCGGCACGGCTGCGTGACCGGGAGGAGGAGATCACCGAACTGCTCACCGCGGAGTGCGGCACACCGATCACCCGCACGCCTGCCGAGGTCGCGCAGGCCGCGGCGTTCTGCGAGGCGGCTGCCGAGACGGCTCCGTGCGGCACCGGCCGTGCCCACCACCACGCCGCGGTACAGGACCACCCGGCAGCATGGGTGACCATCCGCCCGGCGCCGCGCGGCCCCGTGCTGGGGATCGGTTCGAGCGGTGCACCACTGTGGGTGGCGGTACGGCAGGCCGCCTCGGCCCTCGCCGCAGGCGCACCGATCGTGCTCAAGCCCGCTCAGCGGGCCCCGCTGTCCGCCCTGCTGCTCGGCGAGCTGCTCGCCGACGCGGAACTGCCCACCGGCTGGTTCTCCGTGCTCCCGGCCGGGCACGAGACCACCCGGGCGCTGGCCGCGGATCCCCGGCTGCCCGTCGTGCTGTCCAGTGGAGCGGGATCCACCGGTGACCGGATCGCCTCGGCGGCGGGCCGCAAGCGGGTCGCTCACGAGAGCGGTGGCCTGGGCACGGCGATCGTGCTGTCCGACTGGCCGGACCTGCACCGCGCCGCGGAACGCGTCGCGGCAGCGGGAACGGCGCCGGGCGGTGTCTCGTCACGCACGACCCAGCGGGTCATCGTCGAGGAGCCGGTCGCCGACGAGTTCGTCGGGCTACTGAGCGAGGCGGTGCGGCAGCGACGGACCGGCAGCCCCTACGACGACGCGGTAGACGTCGGCCCGCTGCCGGACGAGGAATCCGCGGCCGGTGTCACCGATGCCATCGCCGAAGCCACCTCGGCAGGCGCGCGGGTCCGGGCGGGCGGTACGCGCGACGGAGCTGTCGTGGAACCCACCGTGCTCACCGACGTCGGTGCAGGGGTCGCGCTGTGGGACCGGCCGGTGACCGGGCCCGTGCTGGCGGTACGGGTGGCAGGCACCGCAGACGAGGCGTACGCGCTGGCCTGCCACACGCCTGACGGCTCGGCGGCCGGCGTGTTCACCCGCGACACCCGGCGCGCGCTGCACGCGTGCGAGCGGATCGACGCCGGCAGCGTGATCATCGGTGACGTGTCCCCCTTCTCCGGCGAGCGATGTGCCGACGGCACAGCTGGAGAGGCCGGTGTGGAGGGAGTACGCGCCATGGTGGACACGCTGCTCGCCGAGCGCCGCACGGTGTTCCTCGCCGAGGCGGGCACGGGAGTCGGGTAGGGCGCGCCGCCCGCTCAGCGCGCCTCGGTGATCGGCAGGCGCAGCGCGCCGGGCGCCCCGTCCGGAACGGCGGGATGCCGCGGCGCCACGGCCTCGATCCGCCGGTAACCCTCGTGCTGCGCCGGCCTCGGGTCCTGCTCGCCCCGGTTGGGCCAGAACGAGCACGCGCGTTCGGCTTGCGCGGTGATCGTCAGCGACGGGTTGACACCGAGGTTCGCCGTGATCGCCGAACCGTCCATGACCGAGACGCCCGGATAACCGTACAGCCGGTGGTACGGGTCGATGACGCCTTCGTCAGCGGTGGAACCGATGGCGCAGCCACCGATGAAGTGCGCGGTGAGCGGGATGTTGAACAGCTCGCCCCACGTGCCACCTGCCACCCCACCGATGTGCTCAGCCACCAGGTTCGTCGCCTCGTAGCCCTCCTTGATGAAGGTGGGGTTGGGCACGCCGTGGCCCTGCCTGGAGGTGTAGCGCCTGCGACCGAACCAGCCCTTCTTGGTGAACGTCGTGATCGAGTTGTCCAGGCACTGCATGACCAGCAGGATCATCGTGCGCTCGCTCCACCGGTAGGTACGCAGCAACCTGGCTGTCTCGATGGGGTGGCGCGCCATGTACCGCAGCGCTTGCTTCCAGCGTGGCACCGGCGAGTCCCCGTCGGTGGCGATGGTCTGCAGCAGCCCCATGGCGTTGCTGCCCTTGCCGTAGCGGACGGGTTCGATATGGGTGGTCTCGTTGGGATGGATGGAGGAGGTGATCGCGACTCCCTGGCTGAAGTCGACGTCGGGATCCACCGACAGCCTCCCCGCGCCCAGGATGGCCTCGGAGTTGGTGCGGGTCAGCTCACCGAGCCTGGCGGAGATCCGCGGCATCGCGCCGGTGTCGCGCATCGAATGCAGCAGCCGCTGCGTTCCCCAGGTCCCCGCGGCGAGAACGACCTGCCCGGCTGTCAGCGTGTGCCGGAACCTACGGGTATGCCGTCCCGTCTTGCGTACGTCCACCTCGTAGGACCCGTCCCCCCGGGGGCGCAGCGCGGTAACCGTGGTCATCGGGATGACCTGTGCCCCGGCCTGCTCCGCGAGGTAGAGGTAGTTCTTTACCAGCGAGTTCTTCGCCCCGACCCGGCAACCGGTCATGCACTGCCCGCACTCGGTGCAGCCGGTCCGGTCCGGCCCGGCACCACCGAAGTACGGGTCGGACACCCGTTCGCCCGGCTCGCCGAAGTACACCGCGACCGGTGTCGGGTGATAGCTGTCCGCGACCCCCATGTCCGTTGCGACCTTGCGCATCACGTCGTCGTGCGGGGTGCTGCCCGGGTAGTCGACGACACCGAGCATCCGGCTCGCCTGGTCGTAGTGCGCGGCGAGCTCGGTCTCCCAGTCCGTGATGTGGGCCCACTGGCTGTCGGTGTAGAAACCACGCAGGGGCCGGTACAGGGTGTTGGCGTAGACCAGCGAACCTCCGCCGACGCCGGAACCGGCGAGGATCATCACGTCCTTGAGCATGTGGACGCGCTGGATCCCGTAGCAGCCGAGATCAGGTGCCCACAGGTACTTGGGTAGGTCCCAGGACGTCTTGGCGAGCTCGTCGTCGCTGAACCGCCTGCCCGCCTCGACGACGGCGACCCGATAGCCCTTCTCGGTCAGCCGTAGCGCGGCAACGCTCCCGCCGAATCCGGACCCGACCACGATGACGTCGTAGTCGGCCTCACGTGTCGTAGTGTTACGCGCAGTCACAGCAAATAGCATAACCCCGCGTACCGCGGCGAGCCATAGCCAGGTTACCCATCAGTCACCTTGACCGGCGAGCGTGATCTCGACACAACAACGCGGGTTCGGCTGCCCGCGGGCGACTGCCGTCACCCCGGTTCGCGCCCGGACGGTCACACCCGCGCGGTCACTTCGACCTTCTGGAACTCCTTCAGGTCGGAGTAGCCCGTCTTGGCCAGCGCCCGTCGCAGCGCGCCGAACAGGTTGATCGTCCCGTCCGCGTCCGAGGCCGGGCCGAGCAACAGCGTCTTGAGGTCGACTTCCTGGTCGGTGGCCGACGCGACCCGCGACCGTGGCAGCGAGGGATGCGCCGCTGCCGAGGTCCAGTACAGCCCCCGCCCCGGCGCCTCGGCTGCCGCTGCCAGCGGGGACCCCAGCATGACCGCGTCCGCGCCGCAGGCGATCGCCTTGGCGATGTCGCCACTGCAGGTGATACCGCCATCGGCGAGGACGTGCACGTAACGCCCGCCGGTCTCGTCGAGGTAGTCCCGCCGAGCCGCGGCCGCGTCCACCAGCGCGGTCGCCATCGGCACCCCGATGCCGAGCACACGATCGGTGCTGGTCACTCCAGGGGTGTAGCCCTGACCGACGATGACGCCCGCCGCGCCGGTGCGCATCAGGTGCATCGCGGTCCGGTAGTCGCTGACCCCGCCCGCGATGACCGGGACGTCGAGATCGGCGATGAACTCCTTGAGGTTCAGCGGCTCCTCGCCCTCCTGGGAGACGTGCTCGGCCGAGACGATCGTGCCCTGCACGACCAGCAGCTCCACACCGGCCGCAAGCAGGTCGGGAGCGAGCTCCGCCGCGTGCTGCGGACTGACCCGTGCCGCTACCGTGACCCCGGACTCGCGTACCGACTTGATCGCTTCGGCGATCAGCTCCCCGCGTACCGGCGCGGCATGCAGGTCCTGCAGCTCACGGATCAGCATCGTGGGGTCGTCTGCCTTCTCCGCGGTACGCAGGAGGCCGGCCAGCGCTCCCTCCGCGTCGGCGTGCCTCGCCCACAGCCCCTCGGCGTTGAGCACGCCGAGACCACCCAGCTCACCGATCGCTACCGCGCTCGACGGGGATACGATCGCATCGGAGGGGTGGGTGACCAGTGGCAGCTCGAAGCGGTACGCGTCGATCTGCCACGCCGTGGAGACAACCTTCGACGAGCGTGTCCGCCTGGACGGCACGATCTCGACGTCATTGAGGTCATAGGCCTTGCGGGCGGTGCGCCCCATGCCGATCTCGACAAGATCCCGCACGTGAATTCCCTTCGCCTGAACGCGAACATGCGTCGCGAGCATTCTCCCCGCACCGCCCGGCTGCAGCGGACGGGGTGGGGGCTTCCGACTCGGTGGGCGTCCGCGTTACCGGGTCGTGTAGTTCGGCGCTTCCACCGTCATCGTCACGTCGTGCGGGTGGCTTTCCTTGAGCCCGGCCGCGGTGACCCGCACCAGCTGCGCCTCCTGCAACTCCCCGATCGTGCGGGCGCCGGTGTATCCCATCCCCGAGCGCACGCCCCCGACCAGCTGCTGTACGACGCTGCCGAGCGGGCCGCGATAGGGGGTACGACCCTCGACGCCTTCGGGGATCAGCTTGTCCTCGGAGAGCACGTCGTCCTGGGCGTAGCGGTCCCGGGAGTAGGACTCGCCGCTACCGCCGTCCTGGCTGCGCGAACGCATCGCGCCGAGCGAGCCCATGCCACGGTAGCTCTTGAACTGCTTGCCGCCGACAAGGACGACCTCACCGGGAGACTCGGCCGTGCCTGCGAGCAGGCTGCCCAGCATCACCGTCGACGCCCCGGCCGCGATGGCCTTGACGATGTCACCGGACTGCTGGATGCCGCCGTCACCGATCACCGGCACCCCGGCCGGGCGGCACGCGAGGTCCGCCTCGTAGATCGCGCTGATCTGTGGGACACCGACGCCCGAGACGACCCTGGTCGTGCAGATCGACCCGGGCCCGACACCCACCTTCACCGCATCGGCACCGGCATCGACCATCGCCTGCGCGCCCGCCCGCGTCGCCACGTTGCCGCCGACCACGTCGACGGTGTCGCCGAGCTCCTTCTTCACCGCTGCGACCGTGTCCAGCACGTCCCGTGAATGGCCGTGCGCCGTGTCGACCATCAGCACGTCGACCCCGGCGTCGGCCAGGGCGAGCGCCCGTTGCTGCCCGTGCGCGCCCACTCCGACAGCCGCCGCGCACAGCAGCCGGCCGTCGGTGTCCTTGGTCGCGTCGGGGTACTTCTCCGTCTTGACGAAATCCTTGACCGTGATCAGCCCGCGCAGCTTGCCTGCCCCGTCGACGATCGGCAGCTTCTCCACCTTGTGCCTGCGCAGCAGCCCGAGCGCGACGTCTGCCGAAACGCCGACCTGCGCCGTGATCAACGGGGTCTTGGTCATCACCTCGCTGACCGGCTGCGAGTGGTCGGCCTCGAACCGCATGTCCCGGTTGGTGATGATGCCCACCAGCGTTCCCGACGCGTCGGTCACCGGAACACCGGATATCCGGAACCGGGCACACAGCGCGTCGACCTCCGCGAGGGTGTCCTCGGGGGAGCAGGTCACCGGGTCGGTCACCATCCCGGCCTCGGATCGCTTCACCATCTCGACCTGCATCGCCTGGTCGTCGATGGACAGGTTGCGCTGCAGCACGCCGAGCCCACCCTCGCGCGCCATCGCGATCGCCATGCGAGCCTCGGTGACGGTGTCCATGGCCGCCGACACCAGTGGGATCCGCAATGTGACGTTGCGTGCCAGCTGCGCGCTGGTGTCCACGCTACTCGGCAGGACATCGGTCTCGGCCGGCAGCAGCAGTACGTCATCGAAGGTCAGGCCGAGCTGGGCGAACTTGCTGGGAAGAACACTTGCGGTCTCAGTGGTCATCGTGGATGGCTGACCTTCCTCACCCTCGTCGGTAGGCCGCTGGTGCTGGTCGAACACGCGAGTGCGGCCGGAAAAGCTCGTACGGCCATGGTATCTGCATGTCACCTCAGGCACCGTCCCGGAGGGTTGCACACAAGCCGCCCAGCCAGGCTCGGCCACGGCCGGCTCGCGACCGGCGACCACCGGCGAGACACACCCCACCGAACCACCCCACAGCCACGAACAACCCGACCCACCACCACAGCGGGTTGTTCACAGGTCGCCGGGCGGGGGCCGGCTACGGCCGGCTCGCGACCGGCGACCACCGGCGAGACACACCCCACCGAACCACCCCACAGCCACGAACAACCCGACCCACCACCACAGCGGGTTGCACACAAGCCGCCCAGCCAGGCTCGGCCACGGCAGGCGGACGTTTCGGCCCCCCTGTTCGAGCTACCGTCCTTCCCCTTTTAGTACCGTGCTAGCGTGCCGCACAACTTGTTGCCCCCAGATCCCTTCGCCAACGATCCGAACGATCCTGCCAAGAGCTTGGACGCCATGGACGACGACCGAGGCGAACCGATCAGTGAGGCTGAGCGGGCGGAGCTTCTTGCCGACCTCGCGGATCTCTCCATCTACCAGGCGCTGCTCGAGCCACGCGGCGTCCAGGGAATCGTGGTCGACTGCGTCGATTGTGAGCAAGCGCACTTCCACGAGTGGCATCTACTCCGGGCCAGCTTGGAGCAGTTGCTGACCGACGAGCGCATGCGACCTCACGAGCCGGCTTTCGACCCGGACCCGCACGACTACGTGAGCTGGGAGTACTGCCGGGGATTCGCCGACGGCGTCACGACGGCCAACTGAACCGAGCTCACCGCCGGCCGGCACCGGCCCGCGCCGTGCACATCGGCCGTGACGGACGGTGACGGAAGGGAGCCGTACCCGCACGGCTCCCTTCCGTCACTCCTGGCTGTCCTCGCTCTGCTGCCCTTCACCCTCGTCCTCGCCGGGCTCGGACGTCCCGATCCGCGGCGACTGCTCGCTCGTCGACGGCGTCGAGCTCGAGGTCGGGCTGGACGAGGTCGTGGTCGGCTCGCTGCTCTCGGTCGGTTCGGACGAGGTCGTCGGAGCCGAGGTCGACGAGCGCGGTTCCGACGACGATGTCGGGCTCGAGCTGGTTGCCGAGGTCTCGTCCGCGGCGGGTGCCGCGTCACCGTCATCCTGATCCGTCGACCCGCTGTCACCGCCGGAGTCCTCGTCGAGCTGCGTCATCAGCTCCTCGTGCTGCTCGCTCAGCTCCGCGCGCTCCTCCTCGAGCACGATCGAGTCCAGTGCGACCTTCGCCTCGTCGAGCGCCGAACGAGCCTGGTTGAGCTGCCCCTTCGAGATCGCGGACCTGGCGAGTTCGAAGTCGTGACGAACCTCCGAGGCGACCTCGATGGAACGCGCCTTGTCCGCGTAGAGCACCTTGGTAACACCCCACAGCGCGTCACCCGGCTGCGCGTCCCGTGCGGCGATGCCGGTGCCCGCGAACGCGATGCCGAGCACGGTCGCCGCGGCCGCCACCGGAACCAGGTACTTCCATCTCCGCGCGCTCGAGCTGTGCTTCCTGGCCATCTCGGCCGTCCGAACGGTCGTCACCGCGGTGCCGGTGTCCACCAGCTCGGGCATCGACTCGCCGTCCACGTCACGCCGCCAGGACAGCAGGAGGGCGTTGAGCTCCGCCTCGCCGAGCTCATCCGCCTTGTTCGGGTCGGCACCCCCCAGGGCATCCAGCAACGCGTCGTCGGCCTGGATCTGAGCAAGATCATCGGGCTCAGGGTTCTGACCGTCAGGACCGTACTGCCATTCTCGATCGGTCACTCAGACCACCTCCTCCGCGGCCAGGGCCTTCCTCAGCCGCGCGAGCGCGCGATGCTGAGCGACCCGAACCGCCCCAGGAGTCGACCCCACAGCTTCGGCGGCCTCCTCCGCGGACATCCCGACCACGACCCGCAACAACACGATCTCGCGCTGCTTGTCGGGCAACACGTCAAGCAGCTGCGACATCCGCGCGTTCAGCTCGCCCTGCATAGCACGTTGCTCGGGCCCGCCACCGGTCTCGACGTCATCCGGGACCTCCGAAACCGGGTCGATCCGGTTTCGCTTGGCCGCCCGATGCGCATCCGCGACCTTGTGCTGCGCGATGCCGTATACGAAGGCCAGGAACGGCCTCCCCTGATCCTGGTAGCTAGGCAACGCGGTCAGCACTGCCAGACACACCTCCTGAGCGACGTCATCCGCAGAGGCGAACGAACGTTCCTGCATCCCGACCCGGGCGCGGCAGTACCGCACCACGAGGGGACGGATAGCGGACAGTAGCCGCTCGATCGCTTGAGGATCGCCCTCGACCGCAGCCGTTACCGACTCGTCGAGTCCATCCCCCACATTCGACATCGCAGACAAGGGTCCTGGCGTTACGTGTAGGCGAGCAGGGGTTACGGCGCGGACTCGGTCGGCCAGCGCCGCCGGTGACCACTCTACGGTACCCTGCGAGGTCCACTGACCTCGAAGGTGTCGACGGTGAGCGTGTGGAATCGGGAAGTCGTGGCCGCGACAGCCGCATAGCGGCGGCCACGGCCACGCGCCCGCGAGTGTGACCTAGGCTACGAGGCCGCGACGGAAGCCGTAGGCAACGGCCTGCGCCCGGTCGCGCACGCCGAGCTTGCGGAACAGGCGTCGCGCGTGCGTCTTCACGGTGTCTTCCGACAGGTAGAGCTCGCGGCCGATCTGGCCGTTGCTCTTCCCTTGACTCATGCCGCGTAGCACCTGAAGCTCCCGGTCGGTCAGTTGTACGGCCGGGTCGGAGGGTTGCCGCTGGGTCGGCACCGAGGTACTGGCGAGCGTGTGCGCGAGGGCCGCGACCAGTTCGGGGCGCGAGGCGTCCCAGCGAAGGTAACCGCGTGCCCCGCCGGCGATCGCCGCGGCGATGCTGCTCGCGTCGTCGGGAGCCCCGAACACGATCACGTTCGCCTGCGGGCTGGCCGAGACCAACCGCCTGGTCGCCTCGACGCCGGTCGGTACGGCACGCTGGGTGCCGACGAGCACCACATCGACCGGCTGCCGCGAGTATCTCGTCAGCAACTCCTCTCCGTGCGCAACACAGTCGATTCGGCTGACTCCGGGCACAGCCGACATCACGCGAGTCAGTCCTTCGCGAACACTGCGTCGGTCATCGCAGATCAAGACCGTCGTCACGGGGATTCCTTCCTGCAGCCGGGTGACGTTCCACTTCCCCTATCGGACACTTTTGGCCCAACCTTGACACGATCCGGTGGCTTTTTTTCGGCGACTTTCGCCCAGATGTCTGCACGCGTGCTCACATCGGTAGATGTTCCGGGGACCCCGGTACCCACGTCCGGTATAACCGCCCCGCCTGTCATCACCCTGCGAGCAGGGCACGGCAGGAGCCGGTGCCCTCGTCCGCACACCCGGCACGCGCGGGCCACGTACCCCCATGGCGACCAACCGAGCACCGACCCGGAACGCCGCGCCAAGGACCGCCCCGACGCCCGTCACCACGCGAGCGGCCCAGCCAACCGGCAGCCGGGCAGCGCCGCTGCGGCTCTGGCCGTCCGCCGGGACGCACCACGGTCACCGAGCATCACCCGTCACCGGGACCCACGGCGAGGCGATGGCACATTCCCTACCCTCCGGATCGGTCTGTCGTAGCACTCTGTGTAACGTACTCAGCACAGTATGTCTATGTTTGGCCGCGTCCGCAGCACGACAGGCCACATCCCCATGTTCAGCCGCGTCCGCAGCACGACAGGCCACATCCCTACAGTCCGCCGCGTCCGCGGCACGGCACTCCGCTGCCACCAGCGCGGCCGGCCAGAGCAGCGACAACAGCCCGTAGCTTTCCGCGGTGTCGGCGGCGCGCTCGGCGAGCTCCCCGGCGTGCGCCGTACAGCCGGGATCTCCCCGCGCGGCAGCCGTCCGGGCCGAGGCGAGCACGATGTCGGACTTGACCGCATGCCGGACCGCGCCGTGTTCGCGGGACAGCTCCGCGGCCCGCTCCGCGGGTGCGCACGCCGCGGCGGGACGCCCCGTGGCCAGCTCCAGCTCTGCCCGCACCCAACGGCATCGCACCCTGCTTCGCCAGCCGGTCCCCGGGTGTGACGCGGCGGCTTCCGCCCCGGCAAGCAAGACACGAGCCTCCCGCCCGCGTCCCAGCGCCAGCGCGTCAGCGGCCAGCCCGAGCCGGGCGTCCAGCAGCGCGGCGTGCGCGGTCACACCGCACCGGTCCGTCCCGTCCGGTGCGACCGCATCGCCGGTCCCGTAACCGGCGACAATCCGCGCCAGAGCGCGCGCGTCCCACCGGCGGGCCGCCGCGTGACCACCCAGTTGCCGGCGATGTGCCGCATGGGTACTCGCCGCCAGCGAGCTCACTACGGGGTCGGTGTCCCGAACGAGGTCACCCAGCACCACCGCCGCGCGCGCGTACCGTCCGCGTGCCCCGTTGAGCACCGCGGACAGCCAGCGCATCCGCGGCGGACCCGACTCCGCACCGGCGACGATCTCCTCGTCCAGGCACGGATCGCCGCCGAACGCGGCCTCGTACACGCGCCGCTGCACCGGGTTCACGAGGTGATCAGCCCTCGTCGGCCGGAGCGGGCGAGCCTGCTCCGAGCGGCTCTGCCGGTGACCCGGTCAGCACGTAGGTCACTCGATCCGTGACCTCCTGTGCGGTGCCGAGGTGCTCGACCGTGCCGGGCAGCTCGGCAGCGTCCCAGCCCGGCCCCCAGGTGAACACCCTGCTCCGTTGCTTGCTCCGTGCCAGCCTCGTCACCAGGTCCCGGCCGCCCCCGCTCGAGCCCTGGTCCCACACCACCATCGCCGAGGGGACGCTGCGGCGTGCGATGGTCACCAGGGTCTCGGGCGGTACCGCGGAACCGAGCACGAGCGTGTCGACGCTACGGGCGGACAGCCCGGCCGCCAGCGCGTACAGCGCGACGTTGCGCCGCACCTGATGGGCCGAGACCAGCAGCACCGGATGGTGGTTGCTCGGACGCTCCACAGCGGGCGTCGCGCGGGCGAAGGCCAGCAGCGCGCACTCGACGAGCACGTACTCCGCCTCGGCACCGGCGCGGGCACCTTCCCAGCCACCGCGCATCGCGGCGAGGACCGGGGCGAGGACCTCATCGAAGCCGACGAGCGGCCCCTCCGCGTCCAGCGTCTCGCCAAGGGTCCGGTGCACCGCGCGCGCGTCCAGCGCGAACGCTGCCGCGCTGAGCTTACGCGCGAGCCTGCTGGTGCGCTCCCTGTCATCCGGAACGGCAGTCCCGGCGCCCGGCTCGGCACCCGCCCCGGCCCCCGGTTTCGGGTCCGGCCGGGCGGCGTCGATCGTCACCTCGCAGTCCCGCGCGTACCTCGCCGCTTCGGCCGTCGACGCACCGCTGAGCAACGCTCGCTGCATCACCTCGAGCCGCGCCACGTCGCCCGGAGCGTAGCGACGATGTTTGCCGTCGGTGTGCGCGCTCGGCCCGACACCGTACCGGCGATCCCAGGTCCGCAGGGTGGCCGGAGCCACCCCGAGCCTGCGCGCGACCGCAGCCACCGGCAGGGTCGGCTCACCCGAGCTCGGCGGTCCGGACGAACCCGATACGGACCCCGCTCCGGCACCACCGTCGCCGGCGGCGGTCCCGTCCGCGGCCGGCGACTCCGTGGGGTCCGCGCTGTCAGCGGGCATGTCTGCGGGCACTCCCATCAATATTCCGGCGTACGCAGAGCCGAGCAACCGGAGCCACCCGCATCATAGGCCCTGCATCACGCTGTCGGGGGATAAAGCCGGCCTGAATTGACCATCGTCTCTTGAACAACTCTTGGCGCGGTTCTAACGTTACGGCCACTGCGCCAAATGGAGCAGTACAGCGGACAGAAGCAGGCTGACCAGTTCAACAACGACAACCGCACGTACTACTTCACTCGTAAGGCGGCGACCATGGCAGACACACGGAGGCTTCCCGGCCCCAACGCGGACGTGTGGGACTGGCAACTCGAAGGTTCATGCAGAGGGATGGACAGCGCCTTCTTCTTCCATCCGGACGGGGAACGTGGCCCGGCTCGAGCACGTCGTGAAGCGATCGCCAAGGCGATCTGTCAGGGCTGCCCGGTGCTCCAGCTGTGCCGTGCGCACGCCCTCGCGGCCCACGAACCGTACGGGGTGTGGGGCGGGCTGTCCGAGTCGGAACGCGAGAACATCATCAAGAACCGCAACTCCCGCGCCCCCGAACCCGCGCTTGCGGGAAACTAGCTCCCGTCCAACTGGGCCCCGACGCGCTCAGGGGCGGCGTCCCGGTACGGAGATACCGGGACGCCGCCCCTGAGCAACTGCGCGAGTAGGGCGCCAGGAGGCCCGCACTCAGTGCGAGTGGCCTTCGTCCTCCTCGTCGTCCTCCGGCTTCTCGACGACGGAGCCTTCCGTGGTGAGCACGGACTTGGCGATGGAGGCAGCGTTGGACACCGCCGAGCGGGTGACCTTGACCGGGTCGACGATGCCCGCCGCGGCGAGGTCGAGGATCTCACCGGAAGCCGCGTCGAAACCGCGACCCCAGCTCTCCTCACGCACCTTGGACACCACGACGGCACCTTCGTGGCCCGCGTTGCTGCAGATCCAGAACAGCGGCGCCGACAGCGCATCGCGCACGATCGACACCCCGGTCGCCTCATCGCCGGTGTAGCCGAGGTTGCCCTCCAGCGAGGCGGCCGCGTGCACCAGCGAGGAGCCACCGCCGGGCAGGATGCCCTCCTCAACAGCGGCCTTGGTCGAGGCCACCGCGTCCTCGATCCGGTGCTTGCGCTCGTTGAGCTCGGTCTCGGTCGCCGCGCCGACCTTGATCACCGCGACACCGCCACCGAGCTTGGCCAGCCGCTCCTGCAGCTTCTCCCTGTCCCAGTCCGAGTCGCTGGTCTCGATCTCCTTGCGGATCTGCGCGATCCGGCCGGACAGGTCGTCCGAGGACCCGCCGCCGTCGACCAGCGTGGTCTCGTCCTTGGTGATCACAGCCCGCCGCACGGTGCCGAGCGACTCGATACCGGTCTCGGACAGCTTGCGTCCCAGCTCGCTCGAGATCACCTCGGCCCCGGTGACCACGGCCAGGTCCTCGAGGAACGCCTTGCGCCGGTCACCGAAGAACGGAGCCTTGACCGCCACCGTGCTCAGCGTCTTGCGCAGCGAGTTGACCACCAGCGTCGACAGCGCTTCGCCCTCGATGTCCTCGGCGATGATCAGCAGCGGCTTCTTCGTCTCGATGACCTTCTCCAGCAGCGGGAGCAGGTCGTTGAGCGCCGAGATCTTCTCGCTGGTCAGCAGCACGTACGCGTTCTCGAGAACGGCACGCTGCTCCTCGGGGTTGGTGGCGAACTGCGCCGAGACATAGCCCTTGTCGAACTGCACACCTTCGGTGATGTCCAGCTCGGTGCCCATCGAGGAGGACTCCTCGACGGTGATCACGCCGTCCTCGCCGACCTTCTCGACAGCCTCACCCAGCAGGGCACCGATGTTGGCGTCCCTGGACGTCACGGTCCCGACCTGGGTGATGCTCTCGCGCCCCTTGACCGGGGTCGCCTTGTCCTTGAGGAACTCGACGACCTTCTCGGCCGCCGCCTCGATACCCACGCCGAGTGCCGCGGGACTCGCGCCGGCGGCCACGTTGCGCAGGCCGTGCTTGACCAGCGCCTGCGCGAGCACGGTCGCGGTGGTGGTGCCGTCCCCGGCTACGTCGTTGGTCTGTGTCGCAACACTCTTGGCCAGCTGCGCGCCAAGGTCCTCGAACGGGTCGTCCAGCTCGATGTCGCGCGCGACAGTGACGCCGTCCAGCGTGATGGCCGGGCCGCCGAACTTGCGGTCCAGCACGACGTGCCTGCCACGCGGCCCGAGCGTCACCTTGACCGCGTCGGCGAGCTGATTGACGCCGCGCTCGAGAGCCTTGCGGGCCTCGTCGTCAAAGTTAATCTGCTTAGGCATAAGTCTTGCCTGCTTACCTTTCGGTGACTCATTCGTCTGTCGGGCGTGCCACGCCCGGTGCGTGGCGGTTGCCCCCGATGCCGTCGTGGCTCCGGCTGCCAGCGCCGCGACCACGACAACAGCAGGCGCCCCGGCCCCCGGTCATACTCGGGGTCCGGGGCGCCTGCGCTGGTAGTTTGTCGCCTGGCGTACGTCAGTTCACGACAGCCAGCACGTCGCGCGCGGAGAGGATCAAGTACTCCTCACCGTTGTACTTGACCTCGGTCCCGCCGTACTTGGAGTGGATGACGACGTCACCCTCCTTGACGTCCAGCGGGATCCGGTTTCCCTTTTCGTCGATGCGGCCCGGGCCTACGGCCAGGACCTTGCCCTCCTGGGGCTTCTCCTTGGCTGTGTCGGGGATGACGAGACCAGAGGCCGTCGTCTCCTCGGCCTCACTCGCCTGGACAACGATCTTGTCCTCGAGCGGTTTGATGTTCACGCTCACCGGTTTGACCTCCACGGGTCGAAAGAAAGCGTTGGCAGGTTTTCGATGGTTACATGCTCGATGCCGAACCGTGTGCGGGCTTGCTCGCCGCCCGGATCCGGGCTCGACCGAGCCCAGGAGAACAGCAAGCTGGGCGCGCACATGCCCGTCATCTCGCAGGGGTACGACTCCTACCACCCCGTCGTCGCGGGTTGCCGGGGCGTGCTTGGCGCCGTCGTGTTAGCACTCTACCCATGTGAGTGCTAGACGCGCAAGCGGGGGCGATTCCAGCGCGCACACTGCTGCGCCGCTGCTAGCATCGACCAGCACCGACGCTACAACCATCCCACAGACAGCTGCTCCGAGGTCCCGCTGCACGGCGTTCACTCCCGGCGGATCCGGGACGGGACCCGGGACGGGACACCGTGCGAGCTCGACGGGAAGGTGGTATGCAGCCCCGCCCCCTTGAGACGCTGATCGCCCTGCTCGGGGTCGCGGCCGTGCTCGGCATCGTGGCGGGCGGGGTGTGGCTGACCCGGAGCGGGGACGACGACCCACGACCGCCCCAGGGGCGACCGCCGCCCCCCACCGCCGAACACGCTCCGGACCCGGCCCCGGAGCCGGAACCGTTCCCGCCCGCACTGATCACCAAGATCGACACCGGTGACTCGGACACGCGGCACACCGGCCTCGGTTCCGCGGGCGCGATGATCGTCGAGCCGGTCGAGGGGGGTCTGACCATGTTGCTCGCCGTGCATTGGAGCGACCGGCCCGATGTCCTCGGCCCGGTGAGCAGCGCGCGGCAGACCGACCTCGAGCTGCTCGGGCAGTTCGAGGATCCGGTCCTCGCGTACTCGGGGGCCGCCCCGGCGCTGCTCCCGCTCGTCACCGGTGGCGACGTCGTCTCGGCCACCCCCGACGCCGTACCGGATGCCTTCTACAGGGACCCCGACCAATCCGCTGCGAACGACCTGTACGCGCGGCCGAACCAATTGCCGGAAACCCCGCGGACCCGCCGGCCGTTCCCGACCGGCGCACCACCGGCCGGTGGCGAGCCGACCGGCAGCTACCGGGTCTCGTACCCCAGCGACACCTATGACTTCACCTGGTCCTCCGACCGGCGCAGCTGGCTCGTATCGCGGAACAGAAGCGCGTTCACCTCTGCCGAGCACGGGCAGCTAGGAGCCGAGACGGTCGTCGTGCTCGACGTCAGCACCGATACCGGGCTGGGCATCACCGACGCCGCGGGCAGGCTGTCCCCGTTCGCCCGCACGGTCGGCGAAGGCGAGGCCGCGGTACTCCGCGACGGCCGGCTGCACGAGGGCACATGGCAGCGATCCGGCGCCACTGACCCGATGGAGCTGACCACCGACGACGGCGACCGCATCGCACTCGGTACCGGCCGGCTGTGGGTCCTGCTCCTGCCGGACTGACCGGGACCGGTCGCAGGGGCCGGCCGACCGGGACAACAGCTCGGTTCCGTCTGAGTAACCACTCGTCTCGTTGCTTGAAACGATCACCCGGAGTAGCAGAAAATCAGCCTAACGAGGGACACCGCTAGGGGTGTCCGACACCGACGGACGGATCGCGTGTGCAGACAGCTCGAGGGGGCATCAACCGGAGCGCGTACAGCGTACTGGCCGTGTTGGTCGCCGTCCTCGCGGCGATACTGACCACGCCCACCGGCCAGGCATCCACCGCTCGGACCTTCCCGGCGAGCCATACGTCCGTGCCAGAAGGCAGCGGGAACGAGTTCGTCTGGCCGGTCTCGGGTTGGGTGGCTGCGACCCAGGTGTACGCGACCGGAGCCCATCACAGCGGCTCTGCCGACATCGCGGCCGCGCACCACACGCCGGTGCGGCCGGCGCGGTCCGGCCGGGTCGAGGCGACCGGCTGGAGCCAGGCCAACGGGTGGTACGTGCGCATAGATCACGGCGGCCTCGACGGCTACACCTACCGGACCCGCTACGCGCACCTTCTCGACGAGCCGCGGGTCAGCCCGGGCGACCTGGTCTCCGACGTCTACGACGGCGGCAGCGTACTCGGGTACGTCGGCCGCACCGGCAGTGCCGACATGAGCGGGCCACACGTGCACTTCGGTATCACCCGCATCGACAAGAGCACCGGTCAGGACCGGGACCTCGCCATACCCGACCTCACCATGGGCAGCTGGGTCACGGCCGGGCAGTACATCCCCGGTCGCTTCGACGGGCTCACCCCCATCGCGCACGAGCCGTCCCGGCCGTTCGACGTCCGGGTCACCGAGCAGGACGGGCTCATGCTCTACGAGACGCCGCAGCGCGGTCCCGAGGAGCGCCTCGGAACCGTCCCGGAGGGCACCGTGCTCACCGTCCTCGACAGCCACCAAGGGCAGTACCGGGTGCAGCACGGCGACCGCACCGGCTGGCTCGCCCACACCGGAACCCGACCCACCGACTCCGCGATATCCGGGATCCGCGTCAGCCCGGAGTACCGGGCCGTCAACGTCCGGCGCTCACCCGGAGGGGAGGTCATCGGGGTGCTGCCCGGAGGGAGCAGGCTCACCGCGTTCGGCGCCGACGGCTCCGGGAACTGGTACCGGGTGCAATGGCCGTGCACCGCGAACACGAACCGGAGCAGTACGGCGGCCGACAGGGCACGGGAGACGGGTGGCTGCCCCGGCCTGGCGGCGACCCGGTCGACGAAGTACGGGTGGATCAGCGCCAACGTCAGCTACCCCACGTCCTACTTCGCGGCGCGCACCCGCACCGGACGGCTCGCGGTACACGGCGACGTGCTCGTCGACGGGCAGAGCTACCCGGACACCGGCACCACCCTCGACCGGCTGCGCATGCGTAGCCGGGTGACTGTCACCGGGAGCCGGAACGGTTGGTACCGCATCGACCACGAGGGCCAGCGCGGTTGGATCAGGGGCTGGTACACCGCAGGCCGGCAGTGACCACCAGGGGTCTGCGGGACTCATCGGCAGGGGCCGCGGCACCGGCGGGCGGCACCGGCCCACCCGGCTCACACCGTGACGGTATCCACAGGCAGTGCCGGGTCGGGTGAGAAGTCCAGCCCCGATGGCTTGCCCCCCGCCGCGACCACATGTGCACCGAGCGCGGCGATCATCGCCCCGTTGTCGGTGCACAGCCTCGGGCGGGGCACCCGCAGCTCGACGCCCGCCTCCGCACACCGCTGCCGTGCCAGGGCGGCCAGGCGCGAGTTGGCGGCCACCCCACCGGAGATCACCAGCGTGTGCACACCGGTCCGCTGGGCTGCCGAGACCGCCTTGGCGGTGAGCACGTCGGCGACCGCCTCCTGGAACGAGGCACAGACATCGCCGACCGGGATCGTCTCGCCGCGCCGTTCCGCGGCCTCCACCCACCGGGCGACCGCCGTTTTCAACCCGGAGAACGAGAAGTCGAACGCCGCGTCGGACGGGCCGGTCATGCCGCGGGGAAACGCGATCGCGTCCGGATCACCGTCCCGCGCGGCCTTGTCGATCGGAGGACCACCCGGGTACGGCAGACCCAACACCCTGGCGACCTTGTCATAGGCCTCCCCTGCGGCATCGTCGACGGTCGAGCCGAGCTCGGTGATCCCCGAAGCGACGTCGTCGACGCGCAGCAGCTGAGTGTGACCACCGGAGACGAGCAGGCTCAGGCACGGCCGCGGGAGCGGACCGTGCTCCAGGGTGTCCACGGCGACATGGCCCGCGAGGTGGTTGACCCCGTACAGCGGAACGTCCAGCGCCGCCGAGTACGCCTTGGCCGCGGCCACGCCCACCAACAGCGCCCCGGCCAGTCCCGGACCGGCGGTGACGGCGATCGCGTCCAGCTCGCCGAGTGCCACCCCGGCCGTGGCACACGCCCGGCGCACCATCGGCTCCATCGCTTCCAGATGTGCCCTGCTGGCCACTTCCGGAACGACGCCGCCGAACCGCGCGTGCTGCTCGACGCTGGAGGCGACCTCGTCGGCGAGCAACCGGGGAGCCTGCCCGTCCGCGAGCTCGACGATGCCCACCCCGGTCTCGTCGCAGGAGGTCTCGATACCCATCACGATGCGCGACATCAGCTGCTCCCCTCGCTACCGCGGCTCGCGGCACCGCCCGACTCGCTCGCGGCCGGGCGGCGCATGGTGTACGCGTCCGCTCCGGACGGCTGGTAGTAGCGCTCGCGCAGGCCGACCGTGCGGAAGCCGGCACCGGTGTACAGCGCGATGGCCGCCACGTTGTCCGTACGCACCTCGAGGAACACCACGGCGTCGAACGCGTCGGCACGGGCGAGCAGCCCGTCGAGCAGGGCGCGGCCCACCCCACGGCCCTGCGCCTCGGCAGTGACACCGATCGTGTGTACCTCGGCCTCGTACTCGCCGGGCCGCCCGACGATCGCCAGCCCCGCGTACCCGATGAGCGCGCCCTCGGTGTCGTAGGCACCCAGGTAATAGGCGCCGGAGTCCAGCTCGGCCCGGAAGGCCCTCGCGCTCCACGGGGAGTCCGCCGGGAACAGCTCCAGCTCGATCTCGGCACAGCGCGCCGCGTCGGCGCGGCGCAGCCGCGCGAGCGTGGGCTCGGCCCACGACGGTTCCGGTGCCGCCGTCATGCGCTCACCCTCTTCCGCTCTCCCGGCTGCTTCGCGTGCGGCTTGCGCAGGTACAGCGGCGTCAGCGCGTCAGGAGCGGCACCGGAGCGCAGCGCCTCGGCCGCGCACGCGACCAATCCCCGTACGGAGGGGTAACGCGGCTCGACCGGCCGCACCGCGCCGTCGCCGAGCCTGCCCTCGTACAGCCGTGCACCGTCACCCGCCGCGTACGACACACCCGCGACGTCGACCTCGGATGGCACGTCCACCCGTGGTCCCGACACGCGCAGACCGTCCGTGCCGTACCGCGCCCAGTACACTTCACGCCTTCGCGCGTCCGAGACCACGAGGAACGGACCGGGCGAGCCGACCTCGGCTGCTGTCGCGTCCAGGCTGCACACCGGGTAGGCGGGTACATCAAGACCGTGCGCCAGCGCTGCCGCGCTCACCATCCCGGCGCGCAGCCCGGTGTACGGTCCCGGTCCCGCTCCGCACACCACCGCGTGCACATCACGCAGCGTGGCCCCGGCAGCGGCGACGGCGTCCTGCAGGTGCGGGGTGATCAGCTCCCCGTGGGCACGGGCGTCCACCGTGACGCGGGAGGCGAGCACATCGATGTCGCTGCCGAGTGCCACCACACCCGCCGTGACCGCGGGGGTCGAGGTATCGAGCGCGAGAACCAACACACCGCACAAGCGTACGGCCACCCGAAGGCCGACCGGCATCGGTCCCTGCGAAACAGGTCGGTACGCGCGTGCGGCAGTCTGGTGGCATGCTGTTTCCCCGACTGGCCGAACGTGCCGACGTCGAAGCCGTCCGGTTCGGTAGCCGCGCGCTGAGCTACGCCGAGCTGGACACGATCACCGGCGAGCTGGCCGCCACCCTCGGTGACACCGGCGGCCCTGTCGCCGTGCTCGCCGAGGCCCGGCTGGAAACCGCGGTAGCCGTACTGGCCGCGCTGCTGGCAGGCGTACCCGCCGTACCGGTCAACCCGGCAAGCGGAACCCGGGAGCTCGAGCACATCCGCCGCGACAGCGCGGTGACCCGCCTGCTGTGCGCACCCGACACCGCCGTGCCGGAACCGCTGAACGACATCGCGCGCGTCGACGTCGGTGCGACCACCGGCACCGGAACGGTGCGGCAGGAGCCGGCCGAGCCTCGTTCGGACGCACCCGCGTTGATCGTCTACACCTCGGGGACCACCGGAGCGCCCAAGGGGGTCGTGCTGCCCCGGTCCGCGGTACGCAGCTCCCTGGATGCGCTCGCGGACGCGTGGCACTGGGACGCCGGGGACGTCGTGCTGCACGGCCTTCCCCTGTTCCACGTGCACGGGCTGATTCTCGGTGTACTCGGGCCGCTGCGCCGCGGTGGGACCGTGCATCACCTGGGCCGGTTCACTCCCGATGCCCTCGGCGACGCGCTGCGGGAGTGGCAGGGCAACCGGCCGGTCGTCGTGTTCGGCGTCCCCACCAACTACACCAGGCTCGCCGATGCCGCCGAGTCCGATCCCGGCCTCGCCCGCGCGATCGGCACCGCTCGCCTGCTGGTATCCGGGTCCGCGGCGCTTCCCGAGCGCGAGCACCACCGCCTCACCCGCCTGACCGGCCACCACGTGATCGAGCGTTACGGCATGACCGAGACCCTGATGAACACCAGCGTCCGGGTGGACGGCCCGCACCGCCCCGGAACCGTCGGCGTCCCGCTGGACGGCGTCGCCCTGCGGATCGTCGACGAGTCCGGGACGCCGATCGATGCCCGCGACGGCAGCACCATCGGGGAGATCCAGGTATGTGGTCCGAACCTGTTCACCGAGTACCTGCACCGCCCGGACGCCACTGCCGAGGCCTTCGACGGGGAGTGGTTCCGCACCGGCGACATGGCGACCGTCGACGGCGACGGCTACGTCCGCATCGTCGGGCGCAAGGCGACCGACCTCATCAACAGCGGCGGCTACAAGATCGGTGCAGGCGAGATCGAGAACGCGCTCGGCGAGCATCCCGGCGTCGCGGAGGTAGCGGTGACCGGCGAACCCGATGCCGATCTGGGTGAGCGGATCGTCGCGTGGGTCGTGCCGGCAGGCGAATGCCCCGGCGCCGAGGAGCTGAGCAACCACGTGGCCGGGATCCTCGCGCCGCACAAACGGCCCCGCGAGGTCCGGTTCCTCGACGCGCTGCCCCGGAACGACCTGGGCAAGGTGACCAAGCGGGCGCTGGGCACCTGACGTTGCCCCGTGCGGGCCCGCGTCCGCCGGGCAGGGCCGTACCGCTCAGCCCTCTCCATCCGGCAGGCATGCCTGCCCGTAGGTCGCCTCGACGAGCAGCGCCAGCCGCAGCGCCAGCCCGCGCTCGTCGACGGGGTAGCCGAGCAGGTTCTCGGCCTGCCGCAGGCGGTAGAGGACCGTGTTCTTGTGCACGCCCAGCGTCCCCGCGGCGGCCCGCGCACTCGACCCGGCTGCCAGGTACGCGTGCACCGTCGCACGCAGCCGGGCCGACGCCCGGTCCCTACCCGCAAGGCCCGCCAGTTCCCTGCCCATCAGGGCGCGCATGGCGTCGGTGTTCTCGGACAGGCAGCTGACGATCTCCACGTCCCTGTAGAGCACCACGGGCTCATCCGCTTCCGAGCGCACCATCACCGACTGCGCGCGCACCGCCTCCCGGTGGCTGTCCCGGAAGCCCGCCACCCCGGGAGCAGGCACCCCGACGGCGATCCGCAGGCAAGGATCGCGCCGCACCGCCGCCGCATCGCGGATGCTCTCGAGGTCCGGCGAGGGGCCGCTCGCCAGCCAGGCCCAGACGACGCGCGCGCTGGACTGCACCGTCAGCGGGCGCGCGACGCCGAGCGCCTCGGCCACCGCACCGGCTAGGGACTCGAGCCTGCCGCTTGGATCGGGATCGACTACGGCATCCGTCGCCCACAACACCAACCCGGTCTGGTGACGGCGCAGGTTGTGTCCCAACCGGGTGCTGGCTGTGTCGATATCGACGTAGTCGCCACGCAGGATCTCGTGCACCGTCTCCACCTTGCGGGCCAGCGACCCGCGCAGACGCCGCTCCGACTCCTCGGCATGCGCCGCCACCAGCGCGTCGATGTTGTACTCCAGGCCCCTGCTCAGCCGGTCCCACAGCAACTCGAGCACCGCTATCCGCAGGTCGGCGTCGGAGATCTCGGTCCGTACGATCCGCATCACCTCGACCCAGAAGACCCGCTGGCCGACGCGGTACACGCGCAGCAGCATGCCGGCGTCGTAACGCCGTTGCGCCAGCGTGCGCGCCAGACCGAGCGCACCGGCCGGCGCCTCCGTCACATCCTGGCTACCCCGGGACATCATGTCCAGGTAGGTGCGCACGGCGTCTCGTGTGCTGGCGTCGAGATCGCGCCGCACCCCGGCGTCGGCGGCGAGCTCGGGCAACTCACCGGTGAGCTGATCGTTCAACCTGCTCACGAGCGCATCCACGGTCTCATCCGTGAGCATCCGCGCGGCGTGCTCCCGCACCCACGCCTGCGCCTCGGCGTGCCGATCGCGATGTGCCTGCTGCACGGTCCCTCCCCGGCGGCTGCCTCTTGTACTGCCTCGAACTGCACAGCGCTCGCTATTGGCCGGACAGTACAACATCTCGCGCGCAACTCGGCCACATACCCCAAGCCGACCGCAGGGAACGTGGACCATGCTGGCCAGCAAGAACAATCCAGACGCAAGGAGCACGCCCGTGCAGACACCATCCCCGTCGCCGAACCGTCCCGCACGCCACGACATGCGGGGCGCTGTCGTCGCGATCACCGGCGGCGCCCGCGGCATCGGCCGCGCAACGGCCGAGGCGTTCCTGGCGCGCGGGGCCCGGGTAGCCATCGGCGACATCGACGCCACACTGGCAGGCACCACCGCGCGTGAACTGACCGGCATGCAGGGTGCCGAGGTCCGGGGCTGGTCGCTGGATGTCACCGACCGAACGTCCGTCGCGGCGTTCCTGGACAGGGTCGAGGACGACCTCGGGGCGGCCGATGTGCTGGTGAACAACGCCGGGATCATGCCGACAGGGGCGTTCCTGGACGAGTCCGAGTCCATGACCGAGCGGATGCTGTCGATCAATCTGCGCGGAGTCGTCGACGGTAGCCGCGTGGCGGGTGCCAGGTTCACCGCCCGCGGGCACGGCTCGATCATCAATATCGCGTCCCTTGCGGGGGTGCTCGGCGTCCCCGGCGTGGCTACCTACTGCGCGACCAAGCACGCCGTCGTCGGGCTCACCGAGGCACTGCACCGCGAGTTCCGGGACACCGGCGTGCACGTCGGCGCGGTACTGCCCGGGGTGGTGCGGACCGAACTGTCCGAGGGTACGGGGTTTCCGTCCTGGCTGGAGTGGCTGACAACGGTCGACCCGGAGGATGTCGCCGAGGCGGTGGTGCGCGCGGTCGGCACGGGCAAGCCGAAGGTCACCGTTCCGGCCCGGCTCGGTGCCGTACTCGGCGCCGTCAACGCACTACCCGAGCGTGCCAAGCGCGCCGCAGAGAAGGCCACCAGGCTGGACAGCGCGTTCCTGCAAGCCGAACCCACCGCGCGCGATCGGTATCACCAGCGGTTGACCGGAGGTACCCCATGACAACCACCCCATCCATCGACGTGCGCTCACCCGCGAACGGGAGCGTTGTCGGGCGCGTACCGGAACGCCCCGCCGAGGATGTCGACACCGTTGTCGGCGAGCTGCGCGAGCGGCAGAGCAGCTGGGAAGCGCTCGGCGTGGCCGGCAGGGTGTCCTGGCTCGAGCGCTACCGCGACTGGCTACTCGACAACGAGGACCGGCTCGCGCGGGTCCTGCAGTCCGAGACCGGAAAACCCTGGGCCGAGGCGACGATCGAGCTACCGTACGTCGCCGACCTGATCAACTACTACTGCACGCACGCCGGGTCGTTCCTGGCACCCGAAGCACCTCCGGCGCACGGCCCGCTCGCGCTGACCAAGCGGCAGCGGCTCGTCCGCAGGCCTTACCCCGTGGTCGGGGTGATCACCCCGTGGAACTTCCCGCTCGCACTCGCGCTCGTCGACGCGATACCCGCGCTGCTGGCAGGAGCGGCTGTGGTGGTCAAACCCTCGGAGTACACCCCGTTGGTGACAAGCGAGGTCGCCTCCGGGTGGTCCGAGATCGGCGCACCGGACGTGTTCACCTGTGTGACCGGGGCAGGCGAGGCAGGAGCCGCCGTGGTCGATGCCGTGGATTACGTGCAGTTCACCGGCTCGACCCGCACCGGGCGCGCCATCGGCAAGCGCGCGGCCGAGCGCCTCATCCCCTACAGCCTGGAGCTGGGTGGTAAGGACGCGATGATCGTGCTCGCCGACGCCGACCTCGACCGGGCGGCACGTGGCGTCGCCTGGGGCGGCCTGTGCAACGCGGGGCAGATGTGCACATCGGTGGAGCGCGTGTACGTCGACGCCGGGGTGCACGACGAGTTCGTGCGTCGCGTGGTGGACGCGGTCGGCCAGCTGCGCGTCGGTGAGGACGACCAGAGCTACCGCGCCGATGTCGGTGCGCTCGCCAACTCCGACCAGCTCGATATCGTCACTCGCCACGTCACCGATGCCGTAGAGCGCGGGGCCCGCGTGCTGACCGGCGGCAACCGCGTGGGGTCCGGCACGTTCTTCGAGCCGACCGTGCTGGTCGACGTCGACCACGACATGGCGTGCATGCGGGAGGAGACCTTCGGGCCCACGATCCCGATCATGCGTGTCACCGGTGCCGACGAGGCCGTCCGGCTGGCCAACGACACCGCCTACGGCCTGTCCGCAAGCGTGTGGACTCGCGACACCGAACGTGGCAGGCGCGTGGCCGAACGCCTGGAGGCAGGCGCGGTCAACATCAACGACGTGTTCGCCAACCTGTTCACCCTCCCCCTCCCCCAGGCGGGGTGGAAGCAGTCCGGCATCGGCGCCCGGTTGGGTGGCGCGCAGGGCATCCGCAAGTACACGCGCAGTCAGGCCATCGTCACGGCACGCGTGACGCCGCGCACGGAGCCGCAGTGGTACCCCTACTCGCCGCTCAAGGGCAGGATCGTCCGGCGGCTCACTCGCCTGCTCACCGCCCGTGATCTGCGCAGGCGATTGCGCCCGCGGTCATGATCCCGCGGGGCGCAGCGCGAGCTCACCGTCCCCCGGCGGCACACGGGCTGTCACCACGCCACGCTGCGCGTCCCACAGCCAGTCCGAGCTGCCCCGCAGGCTGACGCCCTCCGGGTACCGGCCGGCGGGGGCGCGCAGCGACACAACACCACCGTCCCCGCCGGACCAGGCGACATCGAGGCCGCGCGTTCGCGGGTCGTAGTTGATCTCGCGCAGCGTGCCCGGAACGGCCTGCGGGTAGGCGCGCAGCACCGACTCGTACAGCGGAGTGGGTTCCCACGTCGACGTGTCGAACGGGCCGTACGCGGAGTCGCCGTACTCCCAGATCGCGGTGCCTGCCAGCGCGTCGTCGACCATGTCGTAGACATGGGTGGCGTAGTCGGCCGCCCCCGGCGCGGTGGTGAACACCCCCCACTCACCGAGCCACAGCGGCACGCCTGCGCCGGAGGCTTCCTTGGCGCTGTAGCCGAAGTTGACATCCGCGAGCCGGCGGGTCTCCTGCAACAGCTCGCTCTCGCTGGTGAAGTCCCACGGCCCGTACAGGTGCGGGCTGTACACGCTGTTGTCCGGAAGCAACCCCGCAGGCGGGGGTGACACCACCGTCAGTGACTTGAGCACGTTCGGCTCGACGAACCCGATCGCCTCGGGGTCGACCTCCCTGATCGCCTCCAGCCAGCGGGCCTGGCTGGGGTACAGGTACTGGCGTTCGAAGAGCACCGGCGGGATGTAGCCCTGCCACGGCTCGTTCATCAGGTCGTAGCCGATCACGTTCGCCTCGTCCGCGACGGCCCCAGCCATGGCCTTCCAGGCGTCGGAGTAGTACGCCTGCAACTCCTCCGACCGCCAGAACCGGGTGACCGCACAGTTGATCTCCGGTGAGGCGTAGTTGGCTGCCCAGGCTCCGGTCGGTTCGGCCAGCTCGAGATGCGGGCACCATCCTGGCCGGTAGGCCCAGTCCGGGGCACCGTTGCCACGCGGACCGCCGAAGAGGTCCTGATGCATGTCCAGGATGACGAGCAGCCCCTCCCGGCCCGCGCCCCGCACGATGTTCCGGACGGCATCCAGGTACCCCTGATCGATCCGCCCCTGCTCCGGCATGATCCCTTCCCACGAGATGCCCAGCCGGATGTGGTTGAGCCCCAGGTCGCGAATCCGGCGGAAGTCTTCCGGACCCACATCGGGATAGAACGGCTCTCGCTTGTCGATCACGCTGATCCCGCGCAGGATCACGTCCCGGCCCGCGGCGTCCCGGATGCGCTCGCCATCGGTGCGCAGCGGAGTGTCGATCTCCGTTTCGGGCGGCTGCACCGGCTCGGCCGCCGCTCCGGGCGGGGCACCGAGCACGGCGGCCACCAGCGCGACGAGGGTCAGGACCACGCCCGCAACTCGCGACCCACGCGGCACACCGCTGTCGATGAGGGCTTCCATGAGCAACAGATACTAGACAAAACGTGAATACCTGTCACGTCTGTTGTCGCTTCTCGCCCCGCCCATACACGTTTCGCGGGCTAACCGTCGCTGCCGGGCACGCGCGTCCCCGGCACACACCCACGTACGTTTCGCGGGCTAACCGTGGTTCCGTCGGTCAGGCGTCCTCGCGTGCCACCGGCAGGGCGCGCCGGTCCCAGGCGCCGTGGGGTTCGAAGGAGACCAGGCGCGTCTCGTCCTCGCGCCGCTCGAGACGGACCATCAGGTAGTCGTCGGCGAGCATCTCCGCCACGCCCTCGCCCCACTCCACGACCAGGGCCGCGCGCTCCAGGTCCGTGTCGAGATCCAGGTCGTCGAGCTGGGCGAGGTCACCACCGAGGCGGTAGGCGTCGACGTGCACGAGCGGCACGCCCCGCTGGCCAGCCGGGTGTGATCGGGCGATCACGAACGTCGGCGAGCTCACCCGCCCCGACACTTCGAGCCCTTCGGCGATGCCCTGGGTCAGCACGGTCTTGCCGGCACCGAGCCGGCCGGACAGCAGGACGAGGTCGCCGGCACGCAACCCGGCACCAAGCGACCGGCCGAGCGCCCGCGTGTCCTCCGGCGTGAGCAGTTCGATCACCTGCCCAACCATCCCCTCACCCGTTCCCGCACGGACGGCCCCGTGCCGGTCTCGTCGCTGCCGACCTCACAACTTCGCTGCAGCAGATCGATCAAGCTGCTGTTGACCTCCTCCGGATACTCCAGGTGCACCATATGGCCCGCGCCGTGCACCCGGATCAACTCGGCGCTTCCCACTTCCTCGGCGATACGCTCACTGTGCGAGAACGGCGTGAGGATATCCGCGTCACCTCCGATGACCTGTACTCGAGTGTGACTGAGGGCGGCGAGCGCGGTGTAACGGTGGTGCTCGCCGAACGCGCCGATGAAGTTGACCAGGTCGCGCACCGGCGTCTCGCCGAGCATCCGCAACATGAAGTCCACCAAGCTCGGGCTCACATCCGCGGTTCCGAAGGCCAGCCTGCGCACCGCCTGCCGGGTGAGCTGCCCGCCTGCCGCGCGGACGAACTCCACCAGACCGGGCTGCCAGTCCGCGAGGCCGCTCACCCCACGCGTCAGCGGGTTGTACCGGGACAGCAACGGGCGCGACACTCCGGTGGAGGCGACCTCCCCCGCGGCTGTCGCGATCAGCGACACACCACGCACCCGGCCGTGTTTACCCGCCTTGCTCCCGTTCGCCTGCTCCTCAGGGACACCGAACAGCTCGGGCTGCTGCTGGGCAAGCTCCATGATGGTCATGCCGCCGAGCGAGTGCCCAGCGAGCACCACCGGCCCGCTGGGGGCGACCGCGCGCAACACCGCATGCACATCGCTGGCCAGCTGCTCGATCGTGCTCGTGTCGGCATCGGCACGTCCCGAGCTGCCGTGACTGCGATGGTCGTAGTACACCTGGCGCACCCGCGGGAGGGTGAGCGAGGCGAGGTCGCGGCGCTGGAAGTGCCAGCTCGGTACGGACAACGCGAAGCCGTGCACACCGATGAGCGTGACATCCGGCTTCCCGCCATCCAGCGGTTCGATCTCCTCGACATGCAGCGGTGTGCCGTCATCCGCGGCGACCGTCGTGGTGCGGTCGGGCTCCAGCCGGCCAAGCGGCTCCTCGGCATACGGGTCCCCGTGCGTTCCCCTGCGACTGCCCACCGCGAACGCGGTGGCCGCGGCACCGGTGGCGACAGCACCGAGGCCGCCGACAACGCCGAGCAGGCGTCGATTCACAACACTCACAACCCCTCTGTGTCCACGTAACGCCGCCGCACACGCGGCCGGAACATTCCGGTGACGATCTCGTAGTCGATGGTGTCCAGCCGATCCGCCCACTCTCGCGCCGTCGGCTCCCCAACATCACCCTGCCCGAACAGCACGACCTCCGCACCGAGAGATGGCTCCCAGTCCCCGCACTCGACCACGATCTGATCCATGCACACCCTGCCGACCACGGGTCGGCGCGCCCCGTCCAGCCACACGCTCATCCGGCCCGACAAGCTGCGCGGAACGCCGTCCCCGTAACCGGCCGGAACCAGTGCCACCGTCGTGTCCCTCGGCGCCGTCCAGGTATGGCCGTAGGACACCGACTCCCCCGCTGCCAGGCGCTTGACCAGGACGACGTGTGACCGGAACGTCATCGCTGGCCGCAGGTCGTCACCGGTGGGAACCGGGTTGAGCCCGTAGATCGCGATACCGGGCCGCACCAGGTCGAAATGGGATCCCGGCCGGGTCAGCGTGGCCGCCGAGTTCGCCAGATGGCGCCATGGAGCCAACCCGGCCCGGCGCGCCTGCTGATAGGCGGCATCGAAGCGTGCTTCCTGCGCGCCGATCGAGGGGTGGCCGGGTTCGTCGGCGCAAGCGAAATGCGACCAGACCGCGACGACCTCCACCTCGTGAGCAGCCGCTGCCGCCTTCACCAGCGCGGGCCACTCCGCCTCCGGGCACCCGTTACGGCACAGCCCCGTGTCGCACTTGAGGTGCACCCGTGCGCGGATGCCGGTACGGGCCGCGGCCTCGACGATCCGGCCCAGCTCCGCAGCCGAGCTCACCGACAGGTCCACACCCGCGCGCAGCGCGCGAGCGAAGTCCGCGTCCATGCTGTTCAGCCAGCTCAGCACGGGTGTACTGATACCGGATTCGCGCAGCTCGAGAGCCTCCTCGACCGAGCACACGCCGAGCCAGGTCGCGCCGCCACGCACGGCGGCGCGTGCCACCGGAACCGCACCATGCCCGTAGCCGTCGGCCTTGACCACGGCCATCGTGGCCGCGCCCGACCGCGATGCCGCGTCCGCGAGCACAGCGACGTTGTGGCTGATCGCACTCAGGTCGATCTCGACCTCGGCACGGGGTGGGTACACGCTTCAACCTCGCACTCGCGACAGTCGCCGGTTACACGCGCTCGCCGGCCGGGCGCACCGCACGAACCGACCGCACGGCATCGGGAATCGCATCCAGCACATCGGACGACGAGATCGGCGCACCCCGAGCGGCCAGCGCCGCCGCTTCGGCGTGCACGTACGCGCCGACACCGGCCGCGGTCCACGGTGGCGTCCCCGCGGCGAGCAGTGCGCCGATCATGCCGGAGAGCACGTCACCCGAACCGGCCGTGGCCAGCCACGACCCGCGCGGCACCGTGACCAGCACCCGGCCGTCCGGGTCCGCGACGACCGTGTTGTGCCCCTTGAGCAGCACCACAGCCGAGAACCTGCGCGCCGCCGCGCGCGCTGCGGCGACCCGGTCATGACCCGGATCCGCACCGACAAGGCGCTCGAACTCCCTGGCATGCGGGGTCAGCACCAGCGGAGTGTCCGGATCCCGCGCGTCGAGTAGCTCCGGCGTGCCTGCCAGCAGGTTGACGGCATCGGCGTCGGCACACACCGGCACACCGGCGGACAGCACAGCCCGCACCGTCTCGCGGCCATCCGTCCCGGTCCCGAGTCCCGGCCCCACGACCCAGGACTGCACGCGGCCGGCATCGGTCACCGTGCCGGTCGCGATCACTTCGGGCCACCGCGCGCGGACCGACTCCGCCGCCGATCCCGCGAACCGCACCATGCCTGCCGTCGAGCGCACGGCAGCCCCCGTGGTCAGCACCGCGGCTCCCGCGTAGGTACTCGACCCGGCAGCGACTCCCGTGACGCCCTGGGTGTACTTGTTGTCGTGCGCGGCGGGGATCGGCCATACCTCCGCGGCATCAGCGGCCTCGGCGACCCGCAGGTCGGGTTCACCGAGCTCGCCGGCCAGCCCGATATCGACGAAGCGCACATCCCCGCACCGCGCGGGATTGAGCACGTGCACGGGCTTGTGCGCGCCGAACGTGACCGTGACGTCGGCACGTACGGCAACACCGTGCACCTGGCCGGTGTCCGGATCGACCCCGCTGGGCAGGTCCACGGCCAGCACAGGCGCGTCGACGGCCGCGACCAGCTCGGCGGCTTCGGCGCGCAGCCCGCCACGTGCCGACAGGCCCACGATCCCGTCCACGACCAGGTCGGCCTCGGCCAGCACGGCCGGGCCCGCCTCGGCGGACACGACGCGACCACCCGCCCTTCGCAGCGCGGCCAGCCCCTCTTCGTGGGTCCGGTCGGGCGCCAGGAGCACAGCGGTCACCCGAACGCCCCGTCTGCGCAGGTACGCCCCGGCCCACAGCGCGTCCCCACCGTTGTTGCCCGCACCGACCAGGAGCACGACCCTGCGCGCAGTGACACGACCGGCGTGCTCGGTCAGCATCCGGGCGGCCTGCACCGACACCCCGAACGCTGCCCGGCGCATCAGCGCGCCCGGCCTGGTGCGCCGCATCAGCCGCTCCTCGGCGGCGCGCACCCGCTCGGTCGTCCACACGCCGCGCATGAGCGCCTCCTACTCGACCGTGACGGACTTGGCGAGGTTGCGGGGCTTGTCGATGTCGTAGCCGCGGCTACGCGCTATCTCGGCCGCCAGCACCTGCAGCGGGACAGTGGCCACGATGGGCTGCAGCAACGTCGGAACGGCCGGGATCTCGATCAGCTCGTCGGCGTACGGGCGTACCACCTCGTCACCCTCCTCGGCGATCACGATGGTGCGCGCACCACGGGCCTGGATCTCGCTGATGTTCGACACCAGCTTCGAGTGCAGCATCGCCCGGCCCTTCGGCGAGGGCATCACGACCACCACCGGCAGGCCCTCCTCGATCAACGCGATCGGGCCGTGCTTGAGCTCCCCTGCCGCGAAGCCCTCCGCGTGCATGTAGGCGAGCTCCTTGAGCTTGAGCGCACCCTCCAGGGCGACCGGGAACCCGACATGCCTGCCGAGGAACAGCACCGCCTTGGAGTCCGCGATCCGCTGCCCCAGGTCCATCACCTGCTCCGTCGTGGCCAGCACCTTCTGCACCGCGGACGGGGCGTTCTCCAGCTCGGCGAACTCCCGCGCGACCTCGTCCGGGTACTTGGTACCGCGTGCCTGGGCCAGCGCAAGACCGACGAGGTAGTTGGCGGCGACCTGCGCGAGGAACGCCTTCGTCGAGGCCACACCGATCTCCGGGCCGGCATGGGTGTACAGCACCGCGTCGGACTCCCTGGGGATCTGCGCCCCGTTGGTGTTGCACACCGCGAGCACCCGGGCCTTCTGCCCGCGCGCGTGCCGCACCGCCTCCAGCGTGTCCGCCGTCTCCCCGGACTGCGACACGGCCACGACCAGCGTGTCCCGGTCCAGCACCGGATCGCGGTAGCGGAACTCGCTGGCCAGCTCCACCTCCACCGGGAGCCTGCACCAGTGCTCGATGGCGTACTTGGCCACCAGCCCCGAATGGTAGGCGGAGCCGCATGCCACCACGAACACCTTGTCGACGTCGCGCAGATCCTGATCCGACATGCGCTGCTCGTCCAGGCTGATCCGGCCGGAGGCGAAATGCCCGCGCAGCGTGTTGGCCAGCGCCTCGGGCTGCTCGTCGATCTCCTTGAGCATGAAGTAGTCGTGGCCGCCCTTCTCGGCGGCCGAGAGATCCCAGTCGACGGTGAAGGGGCGCGCCGCAGCGTCCTCCCCGGCGAAGTCGGTGACCTCGTAGCCGTCCCGGCCGATGACGACGAGCTGGTCCTGGCCGAGCTCGACGGCCTGCCGGGTGTGGTCGATGAACGCTGCCACGTCCGAGGCGACGAAGTGCTCACCGTCGCCGACACCGACGACCAACGGGGAGGAACGGCGCGCAGCGACGATCTCATCCGGCACGTCGGCGTGCGTCACGACCAGCGTGAACGCACCGACCAGCCGCCGGCACACCGCGCGCACGCTTGCCGCGAGGTCCCCTGCCGTTGCGCCGCTCGCGTAGGCGCGCGCCACCAGGTGTGCCACCGACTCGGTGTCGGTGTCGCTGGCCAGCTCGACGCCCTCGGACTCCAGCTCCGCACGCAGGTCAGCGAAGTTCTCGATGATGCCGTTGTGCACCACGGCCACCCGGCCGGACGTGTCGGTATGCGGGTGGGAGTTGCGGTCGGCAGGCGGCCCGTGCGTGGCCCACCTGGTATGCCCGACGGCCGCCGTACCGGCGAACGCGTCCCTACCCGTGCTGTCCAGGCTCGCCTCCAGGTTGGCGAGCCTGCCGGCCTTGCGCGCGACGTGCAGGTCCCCGTGCCCGTCCAGCACGGCGACGCCCGCCGAGTCGTATCCCCGGTACTCCAGGCGATGCAGCCCGCTCAGCACGACGTCGAGTGCTTGCCGATGTCCGACGTATCCCACGATTCCGCACACGGCTGCCAGGGTATCGGGTGCGCCCGGCAACCCCCGGAAGGGCGGTTCGCCCGTCCCCTTCCGGGGCATCTGCGCCGATTCGGCAGATCAATCGCCGTCGCCCCAGGGGCCGTCACGCCAGAACCGGTCCGGCCGTTCCTCGCGCACCTCGACCGTGATCCGGTCGGTGAACTCCGCGCCGTACCGGTCGGCGAATGTCACCTCCACCACGTGCGTACCGAGCGGCAGGTCGCTCGGCAGCCGGGCCCGCCACAGGTGGCTGGACTTCTCGGCGATGAGGTCCGGGCTCAGGCCTTGCGGAGGTGCGGGGCCGCGCCGTGCGCCCCGGAACTGCTCCCATCCCTGGGCACGCTCGTTACCCGAGGTGCTCTCGAAGGCATAGCGCGCCACCTGCAGCTGGCGCACCGTGGCGAACGGATCGGCGAAGTCCACGCCGTACCGGACGTCCTCGCCGGCACCGTCCTGCGTGCGTTCCAGCTCGAACGGTTCGCCGCCGCCGACGGTGGCCGTGACCGAGCTGTCCCTGCTGCCGTTCCACACGTTCGCCGTCAGGTACACCCCGTCGTCCAGATCCTGCGGGGTGACCAGCTTCATGTCGTCCAGGTCGCCGACGTTGACCGGCGGCACCTGCTCCGCGGTCGGCGGGTTCTCCCCGGTCCAGCTACGCAGCCGCTGGAACCAGTCCCGGAACTGCGGGGTGTTGAACGACAGCCACATCTGCCGATCCGCTGGTTGGCCCGTGGCGTGGAAGCGCTCCGTGTAGTCCGTTCCGGCGAAGTCCATCATGTAGTACCCGCGTGGCTCGCCGAGCCGGGAGATCGACATCGGCACACCGTCGATGTCGAGGTCGCCACCGAACCACGCGCCGGAGGCCGCTCCGGCGACGATGTGGTGGAACGGCACCTCGTCCACGCCGACGGCCTCGGACCACCCTTCGTAGGACTCTCCGGGCTCGAGCTGCTCGATCGTGTGGGTGTGCCCGGACAGCGACAGCACTTCGCGGTCCCCGAGCAGGTCGTAGAGCTCCGCGGCGTTGTCCGTCTGGTGCTGCGTTGAGGCGTTGTCGATGAACGACACCAGCGGGATGTGGTGGTTGACGACGACCAGCCGGTCCTCGTCGACCGTGGCCAGGTCGGCGGCGAGCCATTCCATCTGCGTGTCGTCGATGCGGCCGTTGTACGTCGGCGGTTCGTCCTCGCCGCAGAACTCCCGGTCGCCACGCTCGACGTCCTGCTCACCACACGGGTAGACCACGTTGTCGAGCACCACGAAATGCACCTCGCCGATGTCGAAGGAGTAGTGGTCCGGCCCGTACTCGCGGCGCCACGTGTCCGTGGAGTCATCCTGGTCGGTGGCGTCGAAGTCGATGTCGTGATTGCCGGGTACGTAGTACTGCGGGAGGCCCGCCGCGCTCATCATGTCCGTGAAACGGGGGAACAAGCCCAGGTCGTCCCCCAGCACGTCGCCGAGGACCAGCATGCACTCGGCACTCGACAGGTCGCGCGCGAGCAGTGCGTCGAGCACGCTGTCCCGGAGGTAGCCGACCTCGTTGTTGGAGTACGGCTGCGTATCGCCGAGCACGGCGCACTGGAAGTCCTCGCTCACACCGGTCGGCACCATGGGGAAGTTCACCTCCTCCGGCACCGGCCCGGTGGGTTCGAGGCCGCCGAAGCGCAGCTGCGGCGACCCCTCCGGTTTGTGGTTGTAGGACATCTGGGGGATCAGGTCGTCATCGAACGGCACCGCGTAGTTGGCCGGTTTGGTGACGGACACGGTCATGTCCTCGCGGGCCGGCAGCTCGTACCGGCCGTCGGAGTCGGTCACATCGACGTCGCGCCCGTTGGACACAGTCACGCCTTCGACGCCGGAGTCGGTGTCTGGTTCGTAGGTTCCGTCGCGCTCGGTGTCGTGAAAGACGGTGCCGGTGACGGTGTCCCTGTCGGGGTCCTGCCGTGCGCCCTCGACGACCTCGACCTCGGCCCGGTAACCCGGATCGGGACCGGCCTCGAGCGTGCTCTCGTCCGGACGCTGCGGATCGGTCGGCAGATCGCCCGTCTCCGCCCGCGCCGGGACGTCCTCACCGACGATCACCCCGGCCGCCACGACCGCCACGACGAGCGCCAGACACAGCGGGACCAGGTTCCGTTTCACGTTTCGCGGCCTAATCGTGCAGCCCTCCCCTGTCGACCTCGGAGTTCGTCCGGCACCTCCGGGACAGTCACCTCACGTCACCCCGCTCGGCGCCGCGGATCCGAGTGAAGCCGACCCGCGTGACCACGACCTTGCACACGAGTAGCCACGGCCTGGCCACGGCGACAATTCGCCCCCATCCCCCAACCAACCCGAGGTGACGCCCACCCATCCCGACCACGGGCGCCGGTTACGCGTTTCGCGGGCTAACCGTCCCCGTCCCGACGCGCCGGGTCACGTTTCGCGGGCCAACCGTGCCCCGGCTACCCTCGGGAACCATGGCAAGCAAGCCCAAGGCGCTGCTCGAGCGGCTGGTGATGCCGGGGCCTTACGAGGTTCTGCGCGGTGACCTGGCCCTCGTCGGCCTCCCCGGTGTCGTGTACACCCCGCGAGAGGGCCTCGGCCTTCCCGCTGTCGCGTTCGGACATGGCTGGCTGCAGCCGCCCGAGCTGTACCGAGGTCTGCTCCGGCACCTCGCGTCCTGGGGAATCGTGGCCGCGGCTCCGGCCACGCAGCGCGGGCCGCTGCCCTCGCACCGGCTACTCGCCACGGACCTGCGTACCACGCTCGACGTCGTCACGTCGGTACGGCTGGGCCCCGACGGCATCAGTGTCGATCCGCAGAAACTCGGAGCGGCCGGTCATTCGACCGGTGGCGGGGCGGCGGTACTCGCGGCGGCCGAAAGCGACCCGGCCATCAGTGCCGTGGCCACGTTCGCGCCCGCGGAGACCCTGCCCTCGGCCGTCGAAGCGGCAAGAACGTTGCGCATACCGGGGCTGCACCTCGCGGCAGAAGAAGACCTGGTCGCTCCGGCCTCGGCGCACGCCAGAGCCATCGCCACAGCATGGGGCGGTCCCGTGCAGATGCGCACCCTGTCCAAGTCGACACACATGGGCTTGACCGAAGGGTTCCACTGGAGCCGGTTGCTGCTTCACGGCAAACCTCACTACCGCACGCAGCGCACCGTACGCGGGCTGTTCACCGCCTTCTTCCGCTACCACCTCACCGGCGAGAAGGAGTACTTCCCGCTGGTCGACGAGGACGTCAAGCACGCCGAGATCGACTTTGAACGCGCCACAGCGGCACACGCGGCCCGCTGACCACGGCCGGCTCTAGCGCAAGAAGTTGTTGTTCGAGAAATCGTCCTCGTCGAACTCGTCCTCGTCCGGCTTAGCGTGACGCCCGCGTGTAGGACGGGGATGCGGCCGCGCTTCTGACCCCCGGAAATCAGCGGTCTGCTCGTCCGGACCGTCCTCGCGAGCACGGCGCCGTTCCTCGACCGTACGTTCGTACTCGGCGATCTCCACTGCACGGGCGTCCGTCTCCTCCTTGACCCGCTCGGCGCGGGCACGGAACTGCCCCATCACCGGTTCGAACCGCATACGCGCACGCCGGTAGTCCGGATTGCTGTCGTCGATCAACGTGCGTCCACTCCCCACTACAGCGCGCGATGACGCCAATGGTCAGCTCTCACCGTCGAGCTCGGCATCATCACCGATGATCCCGCTGATTCGCGCCGCTCCACCATCGAGCTCGAGATCCTCGAAGAGACCCTCGATACCGCCGATCTGGTACTGGCGCTCATGCTGCTGATCGCCCCCGCCGCCACCACCGGCGCCGCCCATGCCACCCATCATGCCGCCGCCCGTCATGCGTCCCTGACCGGACTGTTGGCCCTGCCCGGCCCCGCCGCCGGGTTCTCCCGCTGCGGGTGAACCGCTGGTGGGGGTGCCCGTCTCCGGTGGCATTACCGCCCCAGCCTGGCTTCCGGCACCCAGCTCTGCGGTATTCGCTACCCCCGCACCGCTACTCGGTTCGGCAGCGGTACCACCCAGATCGCCGCCGAGCGCACCACCTCCGGCTCCACCGGCTACGCCTGCACCGACCCCGCCGCCGGACTTGTCCAATCCGGCGATCCCCGCGCCGATCGGCTCGTCGGCCCCCGTGACAGGCTCGGTCGGCCACGCCTGATCCGGGACGGATCCTGAGCCGTCCCCCGGGGACTCGAGCGTATACGTCGTGGGCTCGCCGGAACCGTCGTCCACGGTTACCTCGACCGGGCCGCCCGCGCCATCCGGCCGTTCCGCCGTCACCGTCAGCTCGCCCGATTCGAACTCGATGACGCCGTTCCCACCCGGTGTAAAAACTTCGTGGTCTCCTTCGAGCACATCACCGTCGACGCCTGGCGCGCCGGGTCCGGCTGTCGCGACATCTCCGTTCGCGAAGTCCAGGAAATGCTCACGTGGCTTCCCGCGACCGTCGTCGACGGTGATGCTCATCCGACCGCCCTCGCCGACTTCGGTCATGGACAGCTCGTGACTGCCTTTCGTGACCGTCAGCGCGTCGTCCCCGCCCCATTCCTCGCTCGCGACGCCGCCGGACCCACCCGAGCCGGCACCTGCTCCGGGTTCCGTCTCGACACCGTCCGGCACGGCAGCGCTCGGGCTAGTGCGACCTGGTGGGTCGGCGCCTGGCCGATCCGTCCCGGGAGCGTCCGTGCTGCCGGCCCCGCCCGTCGGCGGCGCCACCCCGGCGCCACCGCCGCCACCGGCAGGGAGGCCCGGACCTCCAGCGCCGTTACCCCCTCCGGCTCCGTGTCCGCCCGCAACGGAACCACCGTTCCCAGAAGCCGTCGGGTCCGGTTGCGCCAACCGGGTGAACGGGACCTCGTCGTGGCGGAACTCGCTCAACGCCTCTCGCAACTCACCGGCGCTCGCATCGAGCGCGTCGACGGTCGCCGGAAGCATGTCCCGAAGGTACTGCACAGCATTGACATAGTGCTGTGCGAAGATGTTGAGGGTTGCTATTTCTTCCTCATACTCCTCGCGGCGCGTCTCACCGCCTGCCCACCACGCTAATGGATCGGGCAAATATTTGTAATCAGAGTCCTTCTGCGATTCCTCGATGACTTCTTGATACGTATTCTTGATGTCCCAGTAGCCGTCGCTGTCACGCCGGTACTTGTCCAGCATCTCCGTGGGGCACTGATTCACCAACTCGCCGATCGCTTCCCTCGTCACCTCGAGGTAACCATCCAATGCCCCTGCCAGCGCGCAGTTCACGTCCTGGTACTTGCCCGCATCATTGACGACTCGGCTGATCCGCTCGTAGGCAGCGTCCGCGCCGACCCCGCGCCAGCCTCCTTCGGTATCCAAGCCGGTACGAGCAGCGTTGAACGCGTTCCCCAACTCGCCCCCGATGTCCCCCATATCCTTCAGGATGTTCCTCAGGTAAGCGATCTTCCCCCAGTGCAGATTATACAATTCGGGAAAGAGAGCGTACTCGTCGCACTCTTCCCACAGGCCCACGCTGACGTCGAAACCATCCGCCCACGAGCATTTTCTCCAGGCCGCGTACACCTCACCCAGATTCCCGATGAGAAGCAGATCCGACAGCTCCGCGACCTCCTCGACGCGATTGTCGCTCACGTCGTCCGAGTCGACATTGTGCCGCGAAAGCGCGATTTGCTCGATACTGTCCGCGATAGAAGCGACCGAACCCATTACGACAGCCCCTCCTGCTGCTTGACGAGCGCGTCACGGACCGCGAACTCGGTCTGTTCGCCCTCCTCAGCGACCTCGTACAACGCCCGGTCCAACCGCTCGGTGAACTCGGCGAGCGCACCCATGCCCTCCGCCAGCTCGTTGACCTTCTCCAGAAGCGAGTGGGATACCGACTCCGCTTTCCGGAAGCTGCCGAAGTCGTCTGCCGATATGTTCTCGGGAGTTGCGTGCCGCGCCGCTTCCTCGACTGCCGCCGCGAGCGTGCCTACGTCCTTCCCGATGTCGCGTACACCCTCGGTATCGATGCCCTGGCCGTCGCTGCTGCCCACCTGTTACCACCTACCCCCGGTGTCCATCTCGTACGTCGACAGCTTGGACGCACGGTGGCACCGATCGGTGCCACGATCCGGCCCCACAAGTTACCCGGAAGACCTACGCGTCGCAGCCGTTCGCGTACGTCGTGTCCGCCGTACCGGGACGCACCACCTTCGCCTACGGGGACGGGCCCGGTTACGGTGCTATGCCTACGACGCGGAGGACACCACACCCGCCAACCGGTCCGCAGCCACCTGGGCGGTTTCCTGGTCGGGAGCCTCCACCATCACACGGACGAGCTGCTCGGTACCGGACGGGCGCAGCAGAACTCGGCCCTGCTCACCGAGCTCACCTTCGACATCGTCGACCGCGCTGCGGACCAGACGAGACTCCACCACAGCGTCCTTGTCCGCTACCCGCACGTTGACCAGCACCTGTGGCAGCCTGCGCATCACCCCGGCCAGCTCGGCGAGCGGCTTACCGGACGCCGCTACCGCCCCCATCAAGCGCAGAGCCGTCAGCAGGCCGTCACCTGTCGTCGCATGAGCGGGGAGGACGAGGTGGCCGGACTGCTCGCCACCCAGCGAGTATCCGCCTGCCCGCAGTTCGTCGAGCACGTAGCGATCTCCGACGGCCGTAGTGCGCAGCTGCAAGCCGTGCTCCCGCATCGCCAGGTGGAGGCCGAGATTGCTCATCACCGTGGCGACCACCGTCTGGTCGACCAGCTCACCGGACTTCGCCATCGCCAGCGCGAGCACCGCGAGGATCTCGTCGCCGTCGACCGCCTCGCCCGCGGAGTTCACCGCCAGGCACCGATCGGCGTCCCCGTCATGGGCGATCCCGAGGTCCGCGCGGTGCTCGACGACGGCTGCCTGCAGCGAGTCGAGATGGGTGGATCCACACGCGTCGTTGATGTTGACCCCGTCCGGCTCAGCGTTGATCGCGACCACGTCGGCGCCGGCCCGGCGGTAGGCCTCCGGAGCGGCGAACGTCGCCGCTCCGTTGGCGCAGTCGACCACGACACGTAACCCGTCGAGCCGCTGCGGAGCTGCCCCGAGGAGGTGGTCGACATATCGATCGAGCGCGTCATCGAGCTCGGCGACTCGACCGACCTCGGCACCGGTGGGACGGGTGCCGTTGACGTGGAGGCCTTTTTCGATCTCGTCCTCGATCCCGTCGGGAAGCTTGTGACCACCGTCGGCGAAGAGCTTGATCCCGTTGTCGGGCATCGGGTTGTGTGACGCCGAGATCATGACTCCCAGGTCCGCGCCGACGTCGGCGACCAGATGCGCAACTGCCGGGGTGGGAAGCACCCCGACCCTGCGCACGTCCGCGCCTGCCGAGGCGAGGCCGGCCACCACGGCAGCGTCCAGCATCTCGCCGCTGGCACGGGGGTCCCTACCGACTACCGCGACCGGCCTGTGCGACCGGTCGTGCGCGGCGAGCACCCGGGCGGCGCTGGCCGCGACCGCCATCGCCAGCTCCGGTGTGAGCTCGCCGTTCGCCAGACCGCGCACTCCGTCCGTGCCGAACAGCCGTGCCATCTTCACCGACCTCCTCCGAGCTCCGATGCCGAACAACGTATCGGGTGGCCACCGACACGTCTTGCCGGGGCTCCATGCACGTTTCGCGGGCTAACCGCGACTTCCCACCCGGGCGCGTCGGCGTGCACGTTTCGCGGGCTAAACGTGGTCCTGGTAGCCGCACACGCACGAAGGCGCTCACCCGGATAACGGGTGAGCGCCTTCGGGAAGTGCTTTCGCGCAGGTCAGCGCTTGCTGTACTGCGTAGCCTTACGGGCCTTCTTCAGGCCGTACTTCTTGCGTTCCTTGGCCCGGGAGTCTCGGGTGAGGAAGCCCGCCTTCTTCAGCGCAGGGCGGTCATCGCCGTCGATCTCCGCCAGTGCCCGGGCGATCGCCAGTCGCAGGGCACCTGCCTGGCCGGTCGTACCGCCCCCGGTGAGGTTGCCGAATACGTCGAACGAATCCGGCTTGTCCACCGTCCCCAGCGGCTCGCGGATGAGCTGCTGATGCACCTTGTTCGGGAAGTACTCTTCCAGCGGCTTGCCGTTGAGCTTGAACTCGCCGGAACCCGGCACGAGGCGCACGCGGACGACGGCTTCCTTGCGGCGCCCCACGGCGTGCGCACTGCCGCCGGCCGCTCGCGAGGGCTTTGACGCCGCCGGCGTCTCGCTGGTCGTCACACCCTGGTCGGGCTCGGTCTCAGTGCTGGTCACAAGTTCTTCCTCACTCATTGGGCGACCTTGGTGATCTCGTGTGGCTGCGGCTTCTGCGCCTCGTGCGGGTGCTCGGGGCCGGCGTAGACCTTGAGCTTCTTCGCCTGGGCACGGCCGAGCTTGTTCTTCGGCAGCATCCCCTTGACGACCTTCTCCACCAGCCGCTCCGGCTTGGTGTCCAGCATCTCGCCAAAGCTGCGCTTACGCAGGCCACCGGGGTAGCCACTGTGGCGGTAGGCGAACTTCTGCTCACGCTTCCTACCGGTCAACACGACCTTGTCGGCGTTGACGATGATGACGAAGTCACCAGTGTCCACGTGCGGAGCGAATGTCGCCTTGTGCTTGCCGCGCAACAGTGCCGCCACTTCGGTCGCCAAGCGGCCGAGGACGACGTCCTGAGCATCGATCACGTGCCAGGCGCGAGTGATGTCGCCGGGCTTCGGGCTATACGTGGGCACGGTGCTACCTCTGTGTCCTACATTGCTTCCGGATGTCTGTGCGGGCCGAGCGCGGACGCGCCACATCGCACAACGAGGTACCAATGTACCTGTAGGCGTTCAGGCCACATGAACCGGGGTACTTCCCCTGCTATCGTGCAAGCCTACCGGACAGACTCTCAGCCAAGTGAGCATGCACGAGCACCGCATTGGGGGATGTGTGACGTCGTCGTCACGATCGCGACGCACTCGACTACGTAACGTAGCCATCGCATCCTGCCTGGCTGTGTTCGTCGCGGGATGCGCTGCCGAACGGGACGGCGACGCCATCGCCGACGGTGAAGCCGTGTCCAACCACATCGGCACGAAGTTCGAGGACACCATGGCGGGCCTGACGGACGACATCCTCGCCTACGAGGACAGGAAGACCCTGATACAGCGTTACATCAGGCTTGATGAACGATGGCTGGACTCCGAGACTGAAACCGCCCGCATGGGCACTCCTCCGGCACGTGTATCAACGCAGCGCAACAATAGGAATCCGGCTGACCAGCGCGTTTACTACTTTCCTGCCGACATTGACAAGGAGTTCGTCCAACTCAGCGGCGCCTACAGCGACCTCGTGGATACTCCGTGGGTATCCATGCCCGACCGATACGAGTTCGACCTCGTGTCGGAGTGTGTATGGCACGGCGCACAGGACGCGTGCAAGATGACGGGCGCGATCGAACAGAGCGTCGAACAGGACAGGCGCGCTCTCGCGAACGCTCGCAGCCTCGACGACGGATCGGTCGAGATTACCGCCGAGGTACCGTGGGACACCTTCTTTGACAACAGAGTCATCGTATTGCCCGACGATGCGGTGGAACAGATCAGAGAGACCTTCGAAGACCACTCGATTACGGCACGAGTAATCCTGGACTCCGACAGGAAAGTCGAAGAAATAGCACTAGAGGCCGAGCAATCCCATGAGGAACACGAGCTCGAACTACGCATGAGCTACCGGACACTGGGCGAGCCGACCGAGAGCGACTTTCCGGAACTTCCGGATGACGAAGATGTGACAGAACTCGAAACAGAAGAGGAAGCAGACGAATTCCTCGACAGGATGGGCGAGATCACTGCCGACTGATCGGCCAGGTGGAGATCCGGTGAGTACTCGATGAGCTTCCCCCCGAACGAACCAAGACCTCAGTGGACACACCCACCAGGGACTCCCGGAGGTCACACCTTTCAGTACGACACCTACGGCGGATTCGGCGTCTTCGCGCAAGCCACAAGTACATTACCGTCCGGCAAGAAGAAACGGGCACTCGTCGGCGGAGCTATAACCGTCGTATTTGCCGGTAGCGCGCTCGGAGCATGGCTGCTTGGTGCGTTCCAGGGCGACGTACTCAGCACGACATCACTGGAACGCGGCGTGATCGACATGCTCACCGACAGTTACGGTGAGCACGACGTGTCGAAAGCTCAGTGCCCCGCGAATCAACAGATCGACCCCGGCCATACCTTCGCCTGCACTGTGGAGGTCGCAGGTGAGGAACGCAGTGTGGAAATCCGCGTGCTGAACGACAAGCCCGAGTTCGAGGTCGGCGCTCCTGAGTAAGCTGGAAACGAGAATGCTGGACCTAACTTGCAGGTAGGTTTCCCGTCACTAGCGGCGCCAGGTCCGTCGCTTGGTCGCATCCAGAATCAGGATCCGCGTGATTCGAGCTGAATATCGCGACATAGGATCTGGGCGACGTGTCAGTACCGACGTAACAAAAACCTTCTCCCTCGGACGGACTGTCGAAGATCTTCCAACTACGGTCCGCTACTTCAAAAGTGTCATCGGGCTCTGCATCAAATCTCCGCTCTATCGAACGTTCTATATCGATCATGATCACTACAGCCTGCAATTCGGATGAATCCTCGCTCGGGAGCCATTCGCAGCCGCGATGATATAGGTCCGAATCCGTCTCCTCGCCGGGGGCTTGGAGGCCCTCTTCTTCGGCATCGTCATGAGCCAGCAACTCACATGCGTCGACGTCAGTGACCGGGCTCTCCTCGACCTGTGGGGGTTCCGGAGCTGGATCACCCCCGGGCAGCTGCGCAGCAATCACCGGCGCCACTTCCTCGGCCTTGTCACATGCTTTGGTCTCGTCGCTGAGGTTCATACTCGATACGGATACGAATGACTCGTCGTCGACAATATGAATCAGGAAACAGTGCCCTTCCAACAATTCAGAGTTGTCCGAAACCCTCCAATCTAAACCCCCAATCCTGATTTCCGAATGCGAATCGATGTCAGCATCATATTTAGCTGGGGCCATATCACCAGCGACTCTTACGGAGACACCCCTACCGCCGATCTGGTCACCGCTGGGCCGCCAGTCACAGCCATGCGGCGCACGCACCCGCTCGTCGGCTTCGTTGTACTTCCCTTCTTCAAGCTCGAATGAATAGAGCCAATCCTCGGGTATCAACGAGCACGGGTCGATCGCGGCGAGCCCTTGCGGTACCGGCTCGGCGTCCTCGGGGAACTGTGCGTTCCCGCCCACGGTTGTCGCACACGACGCGAGTAGCGTCAGTGTCCACAACCAGCCGAGGACTATGCTTGATCGCATGCTTCGCGGCATCGGCTACTCAGATACCCGTGACTTCGAAAGATGTGGCCCCGGGGGACCACAATCCCGGGGCCACATCGCTGCTGTCAACTGACTCAGCCGAGGAACTTCTTGGCCTGATGACCTTCCATATCCCGGTAACCTTCACCGATCCGTTGGAGGGCGGTAGCGATCTGAGCAAGGACCTGATTCAACTCAGCGTGCGCCGTGTCCCATTCCGACTGCAGCTTTGCATAGTTCTGCTCCGCTTCACCACTCCAGGTACTGACCAGCGGGTTGAGGTCATTCTTGAGGTTGTCACTGGCCTCGGTCATCGCCTTGGAGGCCATTTCCACCTCGCTTGAAGCGTTGAACAGCGTCTCGTAGTGGACCTTCATTTCTGCGGGCATCGTTTCTCCTCCAGGAAGTCGTCGAGAGAGTTTGAGAACAGGACTCGAACGTCAGCCGTCCAAGCCCTTGCTGATGTTGCTGATCTGCTCTGCGACTTCCATCTCCTGCGCCTCGTAGGTGCTACCGGCAGACTGCAACTGCTCACCGATCCCTTGCAGGGCGTTGTTGAGCTTCACCGCGTTCTCGTTGAAGCGCTCCATCAGCTTCTCGAACGTCTTCTCGGCATCGCCCTGCCAACCGGCCCTGGTCTCTTGGACCGTCGCGCGAACGTCGCCGAGGATCTTGTCCAGATTCCCCTTGGCTTCCTCTACGCTCTTGTGCGCCGCGCTGAATTGCGCGATCTCACCTTCGAAACCGCCTGCCATGTGGGATGAGCCCCCTTCGATCGTATTGTGCTCGTACGTCGATTGCCGCGTACGTGGCCTACGACGGTGAGCCTGCCATGGCCGGTTCCCCACTGTCCGGAACATTCCGCAAGTCGTTGCGAGCGCAAACACGGCAACGTCACGGACACGTATCAGCGATCCGCGTCACGGATACCGAACATCATCGTGCGCCCCACGAAGCACCCCTGTGACCTGCAGCAACAAGCGTCAGGCTCCACCCGGCGCGCTCGGTTCCGCGGATGCACCTGTTCCATCTCACTCGGACGAGCGGGTATCGCGGGGTCCCTCACTCGGTGATGGTCAACGTCCGCACAACCTGTTCACACGCCGATTCGACCCGTTCGAGACCCGGATCGGTGTACTGGCACCCGACACTGACCTGCACACGTCCGTCCACCACGACGAACCAGTCCGTCTCGGACTGCTCACCGGCCTCGGTGTAGTAGATGACATCCCTGCCCGCGTACGTGGCGTCGCGATCGAACTCGGCGTACCGGTCCCCCGCCTCCTCGAGCAGCCCTTCGATCTCGTCGGCGACGCGATCGAGACCGTCACCCACGTCGCGGCGCAGGTCGAACTGCTGCACCACGATCAAATCGTCACTGCCCTCGGCTCCCTCGGGCCGCAGGATGATCTGTTTTCGTTCCTGGTCGCCACCTGCCTGTGTCCACTCGGCAGGCGCGGTGATGCGGTAGTCGTACCGCGCGATCGTCGTGCCGTCCGGGTCAGCGTTGCGCAGCAGCAAGACCGCACCGGCCACGGCGGCCGTGGCGACAGCCAGACCACCACCCAGCAACCACGGCAGGGCTCTTCGGATCCTGCTGGGGCGAGCCGGCGGAGAAGGCCCCGGCCGGGCATCTGAAGCTGGCGGCGGAGGTTCAGGTCCGCGTTGCGGTACCGGCGCGGCAGCGGGCATCGCTTGTCGAGCCGCCGGGGCGGGAACACTTGGCGGAACCTGTGGCGGCGCCTGCGGGCGCCGGCCGCGCGAAGGGACATCCTCACGCCCGACGACCGTCGTTCGCTGCTGGTCCGGAGGAACGGCCGTACCTGCCGGTGGGGAGGGCGTGCCCCCCTGCGACCCTCTCCGGCCGGGCTCGACCAGCACGGCGCGCAAGGCCCCACGAGCGACCACCGTTTCCGGTTGATCAAGGATCGTTGGCATGATGCCGATGCGCTCGTGCACCAATCGAGCGATCAGCGGTATCCGGCTCGACCCGCCGACGAGGAACAGGCCGGTCAAATCGCCGACGCGAAAGCGAGCGTCCGCGATCGCCGACGACGTCATCTCGATCGCCCGTCCCAGCGGTGCCGTGATCAGTCTCTCCAGATCCACGCGCGTGACGTGCGCGTCCGGGAACGGTTCCGGAAGGGGTACATCCGTATAGGTGTGCCGGGACAGCGTCTCCTTCGCATCCCGGACGTCCTGGCGCAGAACCCGCCTGCGACGACGGGTTGCGAGCTCGCGGCCTTCCAGCAGCTCGCGCCACGATTCCGGGCCCGATCCCGAGACGCTCCGCCCCACATGCTCGAGAAGGGCCTGGTCGATGTCGGCCCCTCCGAACCCCGGATCTCCCCGCGTCGCAAGCACCCGGAAACCACCGTACGACTCACCGGCCGACCGTGCCGCGCCTACCGAGCCGTCCTGCTGCACCACACTGACATCGACCGTCCCTCCGCCGACGTCGAGCACGGCCAGCGCGTCGACGGTTCGCCCGCGAAACGTGACGGTTCGCTCGTCGCCGCGCGGGTAGCCGGCGGGACCAGCGTGGGAAGGGGCGTGGGTGGCGGCGTGGAACACGGCCGCGGCGACGGGTTCGGGTACGAGAGCGACCTCGCGGGCCAGATGGCCGGCGGACTGGCGCAGCACGCGGGTACGCATCATCCCCCAGTCCGCGGGGTGGGTCAGCACGAGCACGTCGACGGCGGCGTCCCCCGCGAACCGGCGCGCTTCGGCGACTGCCCTGCGCAGCACGGCCCCGACAGCGTCCCGTACCGGTATCACCGCGGAGCCCAGCAGCAGCTCGCCTTCGTCGATCCGGCGTTTCGGGTGCGGTTCGTAACGCGACGGGTCCACGGCGGCATGCCGCTCGGCCTCCCTGCCGACGAACAGCGTCCCGTCCTGTGCCGCGTACACCGCGGACGGCAACAGTGGATGCCCGTCGATCACCACGACCTGTGGTTCACGCCCGTCCAGGGACGCTACGACACACGTGCTGGACGTACCGAAATCCACAGCCACCCGCAGGCTCATGTCCACACCTTATGCGCGTGCCGGCAACCCGTTGCCTGCCGAGCCAGGCCGGGGAGCCAGCCACGTCTCATTCCGGGTCGATCCAGGAAACCTGCATGAGCTGCTTGCCGACCTTCCGGCTGATGAACGTCCCCCGGCCGGGCGGCATCGGGGACGGTTTGACGTTGCCCAGCAGCTGCCCCTCGTCCTTCGAACCGTTCATGATCAACCCTGGTACGGCCAGCTCCTTGAGCTTGCCGAGCACCTTGTCGAACATCGACCTACTGGCTCCACCGGTGCGGCGAGCCGCAACGAGGTGCAGGCCGACATCCTTGGCCTGGGGCAGGAACGGCGCCAGCGGTTCCAACGGATTCTTGGCCTGCGAGGCCACCAGGTCGTAGTCGTCGACGACCACGAACAGCTCCGGCCCCTTCCACCAGGAACGGTTTTTCAACTGCTCCTGCGTGACGTCCGGGCCCGGCAGTCGCTTGTTCATCGAGCTCGCTACATCGTTGACAATGCCTTCCAGCTGGTTCCCCGACGCCGCGTACCCGAGTAGCTGGTCACCCTCGAGGAAGCCCAGCAAGGTGCGCCGGTAGTCGACGAGGATCACCACGGCCTCCTTCGCCGTGTAGCGCTCGCTGACACCACGCACGATCTGGCGCAGCAAGTTCGTCTTCCCGGACTCCCCGTCGGCGAACGCGATGAAGTGTGGTTCGGCATCGAAGTCGAGGTAGACGGGCGCCAGCTCGTCCTCGTTGATGCCGATCGGGATGAGCCGGGAATCCCGGCGCGCGTCGTTGGCGAGCACGTCCTCGTAGCGCACGAGATCCGGCAGCAGCCGCACCGACGGCGCCGGACGCCCGCGCCACGCACCCTTGATCTTGGCGACCGCGTCGGCGACGCCGTCACCCACCGTCTCGTCGTCACTGGACCCGTCGATACGCGGCAAACCGGCGAGGAAATGCAGCTCGTCGTGCGTCATCCCGCGGCCGGGACGGTTCGGGGGCACATTGGCCGCGTTCTTCCGGCTGATGTCGGACTCACCGGGGTCACCGAGACGCAGCTCGAAGCGCGTACCGAGCATGTCCTTGATCGCCGGCCGGAAGTCACCCCAGCGGTTCGTCGCGATGACCACGTGCACGCCGAACGCCAGGCCCTGCGTGGCGAGCTTGGTGATCTGGGGCTCCAGCTCCTCGAACTCGTCGCGCAGGGCCTTCCAGCCATCGATGACCAGGAAGGCATCGCCGAACGGGTCCTGCTCGGGCGTGACGCGTCCCTGCCGCTTCATGGTGCGGAAGTCGCTCATCGAGTCGATGCCCAGCTCGCCGAAACGGCCTTCCCGCTCGTTCATCAGCGTGGTCATCTCCGCGACGATCCGCCGGGCCTTGTCCGGCTCGCGCCTGGCGACGGCCACCCCGCCGGAGTGCGGCAGGCCGGACAGCGACGCGAGGGTGCCGCCGCCGAGATCGATGCCGAAGAACTGGGCCTCGGTCGGGGTGTGCGTCAGCGCGGTGGACATGATGAACGTACGCAGCATCATCGACTTACCCGACTGCGGACCGCCGACGATCGCGACATGCCCGGCGCCACCGGAAACGTCCGCCCACAGCAAGTCACGCCGCTGCTCGTACGGGCGGTCCACCACGCCGAGCGGCACCTGCAGCCTGCTGTTGCCGAAGAAATCGACAGGGGACAGTCCGCGCTCCTCGGTGGGATTGAGGTTGGGCAGCATCGTGTCCAGGGAGTTCGGCTCGTTCAACGGCGGCAGCCACACCTCGTGCGCAGGCGGACCCTGGCCGACGAGCCTGCTGACGATCACATCCAGCTCGCTCGGCTCGTTCGAATCGTCGGACTCCTCTTGTTGCGGCTCCTCCTCGACCTCCGGTTCCGGTTCGGATTCCTCCGGCGGTTCGATGTAGTCGGGCACGAACAGCTTCGGGCGCTTGTCCGCACGCACACCGTCGGCGGAAGGGCCGGATACCTTCATGCCCGCCGGCCGGTAGGGCCCGGAGACGTACGCGGCCTGGAACCGCACCATCGACTCGGTGTCGTACTTGAGGTACCCGCCACCCGGCCGCGAGGGAAGCTCGAACGCGTCGGGCACGCCGATCGCCGCACGCGACTCGGCAGCGGAGAAGGTCTTCAACCCGATCCGGTAGGACAGGTGGGAGTCCAGGCCACGCAGCTTGCCTTCCTCGAGGCGCTGCGAGGCCAGCAACATGTGCATCTGCAGCGACCGGCCCAACCTCCCGATCGCCACGAACAGGTCGATGAAGTCCGGCTTGGCGGACAGCAACTCGGAGAACTCGTCCACCACGATGAACAGCGCCGGCATGGGATCCAGATCGGCACCGTTCTCCCACGCCTTCTGGTACTCCCACGCGTTCTTGAAGTTGCCGCCGTTCTTCAGCGCCTCCTGACGACGGTTCATCTCACCAGCCAGCGCGTCCTTCATACGGTCGACCAGCGTGACCTCGTCGGCCAGGTTGGTGATCACCGCGGACACGTGCGGCGCCGAGTCCAGCCCCAGGAACGTCGCGCCACCCTTGAAGTCGACGAGCACGAAGTTCAACGTCGTCGACGAATGCGTGGCGAGCATGCCGAGCACCAGTGTGCGCAGGAACTCGGACTTACCCGACCCCGTAGCGCCGACACACAACCCGTGCGGCCCCATTCCCTCGAGGGCGGCCTCCTTGATGTCCAGCTCGACCGGCTGCCCCTGCTCGCCGACCCCGAACGGCACGCGGTACCGATCACGAACGGGGCGGGGCCGCCACGCCTGCTGGATGTCGAACGTCATCGGGTCACCCGGTATGCCGAGGAGTTCCAGGAAACCGGGGTTGGACGCCAGCGGCGAGTCCTCCTCCTCGTCACCGGCCTGGCTGACCGATATCCGGTACGGCGACAACCTGCGCGCCAGCGACTCCATCTCCACCAGGCTGAGCAGGTCGATACTGCCGAACCACTCGACGCCACCGGCGTTCTCGGCACCGAGGTTGTCCTCCTCGGCGATGAACCGCATGCCCCGCCTGGCCGAGAGCCTGTCCAGCTGGCCTGCGACGTCGAGTACGGTGACACCCGAGATGCCCTCCTCGAGGACGATCCGCTCCTCCTTGGTGAGGTCGGCCTCGTCGACGACGATGACGATGTGCGGGCCGTCGGCGTACGGGGTCTTCCTGGAGAAGCGTGGGCGTGGCTGCAGCTCCTCGGCCAGCAACTCCTCGATCTGGGCCAGCGAATTGGACATCAGCCGTACCTGGCCGATGCCGTCGGTGAGCGTCGGATGTTGCGCATGCGGCAACCACTTCGCCCACTCCCAGTGCTCCTTGGCCCTTCCGGCGCTGGCGACCGCTACGAGCACGTCCTCCGGGCTGTGCAACGTCACCACCTGGCCCAGCACCGCCCGGACGAACGCTCGAGCGTTGTCACGCTCGCCCTGCACGGTCACCGACGCGAAGCCACGGAAGTTCACCTGAGTGGGTAAGTCCCGGACCATCGAGTTCGACCGGGTGAACCGCCGCAACGCCAGCGTCGAGATGGGTTCGAGCTCGTCGACGGGGCCGGTCTGCGGTGGAACCAGCCGGGTGGCCAGTCGCTGGGAGCCACGGCCGACCCGCAGGTGCATGAAGTCCTTGTCCCCGGCCCGGCGTTCCCACATTCTGCGGCTGGTGGCGATGGACAGCAGGGTTTCCGGATCGGGATGGGCCCACTCGAGCGCTGCCCGCTGCTCGAGCATCACGTTCCGGGTCCGCTCCCGCATCTGACCGAGATACCGGAGGTAGTCCTTCCGGTCCTCGTTCATCTCGGCCTTGCTCTGATTGCCGCCGCGGCCACCACCCAGGAACATGCCCGCCATAGACAGCATCATCATCAGCGGCATCATCAGGAACAGCGGGCTGCGCAATCCCCCACCGGACTCCCGCATGCTCGTGAACATGAACGCCACCATCCCCAGCATGGCGACGATCATCACCACAGGCATGAGCTTCGTCAGGATGTTGCCCGGGATCTGGCGCGGGATCTCCGGCGGCGGCTCGAGGTGAACCTCGCCACCCGGCATACGTGGCGCAGGCAGCCGTGGCGATCGCTTGAACTTCAGCGTGCTCACCGAATGAACCCCTCTTCACCTCAACGACAGCGCCCAGCGGGCCACCCACACCCAGAAGGTGACTCGCGGCCGACGGCAGCGGACAGCCGGGCCGGCCCGCACCCTCCGCGAGGACGACCGACCCAACCCGTACCCGACTCATCGGCCCCAGGAGCGCGCTCGGACAGCCACACTAACGGACCGCACTTCATCACGAACCGCGACTACGGTAGTCAAGCACGGCACACCGACACCACACACCCTGAATCAGGCAATCAGCACCGTGAATTTCCCGGCCGGCCAGCGAGCACCCACCCGGGTTCGATATAAGTAACCCGACGGCACACGAAACCGCGTCGCGCCACGGCGGGGTGGCCGGTGTCGGCGCCTGCAGGTACGCCGAATAGGTTGTTCGGGTGTCGGGGCCAGCGGGTGCGGCACACACGCTGGTCCGTGTTACGCACGACCGTGGGTGCACGCGCGCGGCGAGCACCCGCGGGCCGGCACGTCGACAAGTGAAGACGCAGCACTCACACGCGCTCAGGGGGCAGATAACCAGTGGCTACCGGCACAACGGTCTTCAGCCGCGTGACAGTAGTGGCACCGGGCACCCGCATCGACGTCGCGCTCCCGTCCGACGTCGCGGTCGCCGACCTCGTGCCGCTTGTGGTCGACATGGCCAATGAGCGCACGGCCGACGGCGGCTCGAGGCACGGCGGATGGGTACTCGCCAAGCTGGGGGACGCACCTCTGGACCCGAGCCGCACGCTCGCGTCCCTCGGCGTCGTCGACGGGGAGCTGCTTCAGCTGCGCAAGCGCAACGAGAACCCGCCCCCGCCGCTGTTCGACGACGTCGTGGACGCGATCGCCGAGACCGACCCGGACAACTTCCGGCCGTGGACGCAGGAGACCGCGCAGCGCGCCGGCCATCTCGCGGGCGCGGCCGCGCTGATCATCGCAGCGCTGGCACTGTTCACCGGGGGCGGGCTGTTCGGAGGCGGCCATCTCGTGCCAGCCATCGTCGGCGGTGTCGCGGCGGTGGCATGCCTGGCTGTGGGTGCGGTTCTTGCCAAGGCCTACGAAGCCGTGTCCACCGGTGTCATCGTCGCCGCGGCAGGTGCGCTACCGATGGCGTTCGTATCCGGCTTCTACGCCGTGCCCGGCGTCACCGGACGCCCGAACCTCCTGCTGGCCAGCGTGCTCGTTGTCATCGTCGCGGCGGCGGCGATCATGCTCATCGGCGCGGGACTCGACGTGTTCGTAGCGGCGGCCACGACCTCCGGTATCGGAGCCGTAGCCTTCACGTTCGCCGTGTTCATCGCGCACCCCGCCGACGGCATCGGGGCGGGCACCGCCGCGGTCGCGCTCGGTCTGATCTCGACGCTACCGAGAACGACGATCTGGCTGGCGAAACTGCCACTACCGAACGTTCCCAGCTCGGCGGAGGAGCTCAAGCAGGACGCCGGTTTCTCCGACTACGGTGCTATCGAACAACGCACCAGCATCGCGCACGAGTACATGACCGGCCTGCTGATCGGCTGCGGGGCCGCCGTCGCCATCGGCGCGGTCGTCGCCGCCTCGGACGGGAGCGTGTTCGGCATCCTTCTGGCGATCACCGCCACCCTCGCGCTGCTGCTGCGCTCACGAACCTACGCGAACGGTACGCAGGCGGTCGCGTTGCTGACCACGGGCATGCTCGCTGCCGGCGGTCTGTTGCTCGGCTGGTTGTGGACGGCAGGGCCCGGTGCGCGCCTCATGTGGGTATTCGGGGCCCTGTTCCTCATCGCCGCGTGCTCACTCGTGGTTGGCGTCATCTTCCCCAAGCAACGCTTCTCGCCGCCGATGCGGCGTAGTGTGGAGATCTTCGAGGCGATCTGCATTGCCACGGTGCTCCCCCTGGCGCTCGGCGTCATGGGCCTGTACGAGCACCTACGCGTGGTCGGATCGGGCATTCTCGGATAGCGTGGGGGCTCTCATGCACGCGCTAGGCAGGCGCACGAAACGAGCGGGCGTGGTGCTGTCCACGGCAGTTTTCGGGCTGCTCGCGGGCGGGGCTTTCGCACCTCTCACCGATACGCACGCCGGCTGGGCGGAGGGGGACGAGCGTCCGGCGTGGGCGCCACCCCCACCGAGCGGGCCACCTCCCAGCGCCAACGACGGGGAGCCCGACCAGCGCTATACCCAGGACCAGGAGTGTGTCCAGCGGGCAGGCGACCTCGACGAGGGGATCCAGCTCAAGAACATCCCGTGGGGTCAGATGCACCTGCGTATCGATGACGTCCACGAGTACATGAACCAGCACGCCGGCTCGGTCGGCGACGGGATGACCGTGGCCGTCATCGACACCGGCGTCACCCCGCACCCCTTCCTGGACGGCCGGCTCGAGGGTGGCGGCGACTACGTCCAGGGGGACGACGGCCTGGAGGACTGCGACGGCCACGGGACGCAGGTGGCGGGCATCATCGCCGCCGACTCCGACAGCTCCGACATCGGGTTCACCGGGGTCGCCCCGGACGCGCGGATCCTGTCCATCCGGCAATCGAGCCAGAACTTCTCGCCGGAGAGTGAGGACGAGCGGGAGCGACGCGAGCTCCTCGAAGAAGCCGAGGAAGCCGAGGACGAGGACGACGGTGACACCGATCCGGAGTCGGCGAGCCCGCTCACCTATCCAGGGCAGGACGACGGCAGCCCGCGTGTGCAGGGCGGCGCGGAGAGCGCGGGAGATCTGACCACGCTCGCGCAGGCCGTGCGGCTCGCCGCGGACACCGACGGGGTCGAGGTCATCAACATGTCGGTGGACAACTGCCGCCGCGCCGGGGACGCACCGATAACGGCGAAGGAACGGGAGCTGCAGTCCGCGGTGCGGTACGCCGTCGACGAGAAGGACATCGTGGTTGTCGCTGCCGCGGGCAACGTCAACGATGCGTGCCAGCAGAACGACCAGCCGAACCCGAACGAGCCACGGACGATCGTGTCCCCATCGTGGTTCTCCGAGGACCTGCTGGCCGTGGCCGCGATCGACCGGACAGGCGGGGTCGCGCCGTTCAGTATGAACGGGCCGTGGATCAGCGTCGCCGCGCCGGGCACCGAGATCACGTCGCTCGACCCCGCGGAGGGATCGTCCCAGCTGGCCAACTTGACCATCGAGGGCGGTAACGAGGTGCCGCTCCAGGGGACGAGCTTCGCGGCACCCTACGTGTCCGGCCTTGCGGTGCTGGTACGCCAGATGCACCCGGATCTGGATGCCCGCGAGGTCATGCACCGCATCACGAGCACGGCCCAGCACCCGGGATCGCGAGACGGGCACGACCAGTTCACCGGGCACGGGGTGATCAACCCGATGGCCGCGCTGACGGCGACCGTCCCTGAGGAAGTAGGTATCGAACCTGCCTCGGACATCGCCCTTCCCTCCGACATGCCGGGGCCCGGGGGACCCGATCCCCTGGCGGTGACAGTCGCGCTGGCAGGAGCTGCCGGCGGGGCGAGTGCTCTCGGGGTGACGCTGTTCGTCATTCACGCGGCGCGCCGAAGCCGTCACGCCTCCACGGGAGACCTCCGCCGGGAGAGCGCCTGAACCACGATCACGCCAGGATCACCCCGGCACCAGCCCCCTGCCCGGCGACGGGCCCGCCCCGGTGTGCACGTTTCGCGGGCTAAACGTGCACACCGGCTACGTGCCGGACAGGGTGGCTACGCGCGCGCATGACCTGAGCGTCACGGAACGGGAGCGGTCGTCGGCAAGGCTGGGATCACCAGGACATGCCCCCGTCAGCCGGCTTCCCCGTCCTCCTCGTAGGAGCCGGCGTCCGGGTCCACCGGGACGGAGTCGAACGTCCGCATCGCGTCCTGCTGGTTCAGCGACGAGCCGGTCGGCAGCAGCCGCACGATCGCATCCGGTGCGGGCCGCTGTTCGGGAACCCCCAGATGCGCTGCCGTCTCCTGGTCGGGAATACCGTAGCGGAGGCCGTGATCGGAGATGAGATAGATCGGCCCGGAATCGAAGGAGTCCTTCGACGTAGCGGCACGGACAGGTGCCGCGTGCCCCGGAGGCATGAAGAACCCGTCGAGACGCACGCCATCCGGGCTCGCCTGGCCCACGTCCAGCATCCGGAACGGCGTACCGTCCTCGTCCTCCGGTAGCGGCATCTCGTTACCGACGAACACCGCTGTGCGTTCGTCCTTGTCCTCGCCTTCGCCCCGGACGGTCCAACCGAGGCACATGGTCGCGTGGCCCTGGAACGGATCCAGCACCGTCGGCACTTCAGCCGGGTAATCATCCACGTCGAGCTCGTGAACTTGATCCACCTCAGCAACCTGCGAGGCCTTGACCGGCTCGATCGGGTCGGCGTCCAGCGACTCCTCGAACCGGATCATGTCGGCGACCGCTTTGGAGACCCGCTGGGGCCCTTCCCTGAGCAAGACGAAGAACTCTTCGCCATCCGCACGATGCACAACGAACACATCGCCGACCCGGAGCCCAGCAAGGTCGAGCTCGCTTGGCTCGCCATGGTCCGGAATACGAGGCGCTTCCAGGGGATTCACCTCGGGAATGGCGTTGAGCACGCCCATGGACATGCTGCGCGGCTCATGGTCATCGAGCTTCAGCGCCGTCTCGACCGACGGCTCGTCGAGATCGACCCGCGCGCGCACCATGTCAGAGGGCCTGTTCGGGTCCTCCCGGGGGCGGTAGATGAGGTAGTCATTGCCGTCGTCCCCCGACGCCAGGATCGCCTCGTCCCCGCCGAGCTCCCTACCGAGGTCGGATACGCCGGCCAGCACCGCGGTCTCCCGCTCGGCCTGTGCCCTCGCCTCCGACGGCGTGAGATCGTTGCGGAAGTCGATGTTGTCGCACACGGCCCAGTCGTCGGAGACGTACTGGTCTTCCTCCGGGATCAGTGGGGGCCCGTCCGGAATGCCGTGCAACCTCCCGCGCTCGATGCCCTCCAACCTGTCGTCCGGTACGACCTCGGGCTCGACGGCTTCCACGGAACCGTCGCCCCCGCCCTGCGAACCGTCGCCGTCCTGGCGAGCCATCAACAGCAACCGAGCCGAGGAAACGTTGAACGTGGGAATCAGCATCTCCGGCGCCTCATCGGTCGCGGCGGTCTTGACATAGACCTGGCCGGACCCCTCACCAATGACGATGCCCTCGTTCGGGGGCTGTGGTGACGGTCGAAGAATTCCGAAGATCAAGAATCCGAGGAGGCCGAGGGCTGCGATGACCACTCCGACGCCCGTCGCACGATTGTGTGTACGGAGCGGGTCGTGCAGCATCACCGCGTCCTTGCGGACGAGCGCCGACTGCATCCGACGCAGCACGAAGCGGTACGCCTGGACCTGAGACTTGGTTGTCGGATTCGATGGCATTACGGACCTACAGCCCTCCCAGTCGCGGTACGGTTCCGCACGATAGCCGTACGCAGACCGTCCATGTTGGTTTTCTACCAATGAGCGATAGTCTGCACACTCGCGGGGCCAGCAAGCTTCGGCAGCACACATGAGGGGAAGAGATCGAACGGATGTCCGTCAGCACTCCTCCACGCCCGACCGGGCCAAATCCGGGACCGCAGCAGCCCGGTGGCCGCCCTCCCGGCCCCCCGCCGGGCAGGGAGGGTGCACCGAGCGGCATGCCGCCCCATCCGGCCGCGCCGGGTCGCCCGGTCGCTCCCGGTGGGGCACAACCACCCGGTGGCGGGGCGCATCCGCACAACAGACCGGTACCGCCGCCTCCGGCGGGCCCCGGCGGTACCGGTGGACCACCCCGCGGCCCTGGCGGTCCGGGCGGCCCGGGTGGTCCGGGGGGTCCGGGAGGTCCGACTCCGCAGCCCGGCGGGGACGAACCTGCCGCACAGAACACGGGAGCTGCGTACGTCAGCTCTAGCGCACGTCGCCGCAACACCAGCAGGAGCCTCCTCGGCCTTCCTGTGATCAACCTCATCGTTCTCGAGGTCGGCCTGGCCATCGCTCTCGTCCTCATCGCCATCGACGAGTCGCTGTTGTACGTGGCGCTCGCAGCGCTGCTGGTGGCACTCGTCATCACGTTCCTACGTGTCAAAGGCCAATGGTTCACGCATTGGCTCGGGCGCACGACTCGGTTCCGGTTCCGGCCACACGAACGGACGACCACGCCGGTAGCGCAAGCAAGCCTGGAAGACATCGCCGAGGAAGCCGAAGAGGATGATTCGGTCCTCGGCGGTAACGACCCACGGGTCAACCTCCTGCGCTTGGCCATTCCCGACCTGTTCGTCGCCCAGGGCACCGACCACGACGGCCGGCCGGTTGGTTTCGCCTGGCATGACGGTGTGTGGACGGCCGTTCTGCTGGTCGAACCCACTCCCGCCCTCGTCTCCACCGCCGGAGACGCGCCGAGCCTGCCCCTGTCGTCACTGGCCCCTTGCCTCGAGGACCGAGGGGTGGTGTTGGACTCCATCAAGGTGCTCTGGCACTGCTACCCCGGTAGCAACGCACTGCCTTCCGACTCGCCGGCCCTCGCCGCCTACATGGAGGTACTCGGACCGCTGCCCGCAGCTGCTCGCCGCACCACGTGGATCGCTGTGCGGCTCGACCCGCGTCGCTGCCCCGCAGCCATTCGCGAGCGCGGCGGCGGTGTCGTCGGTGCCCACCGCGCCCTGATCGGTGCGCTCTCCCGTGTCCGCAATGCTCTCGACGCTCGCGACATACCAACCCGTCCGCTCGACCCCGACGAGCTGCTGCGCTCCGGAGTGTCCGGCGCCGAGCTCAGCGCCGCCGCCGCGTCCGATGATCCGGTGAAGCTGCACGAGCGCTGGGACGGCGTCACAGCGGCCGGCGTCGGGCATGCGAGCTACGCGATCACCGGGTGGCCGAAGGGCAAGATCACAAACACCCTCAACGCGCTTACCAGCGTGCGCGCATTGTCATCGACGGTGACACTCTCGATCTCGCCCGCGCCGGACGACGGGCAGGTCGGTCTGCGCGGGTTGATCAGGGTCAGCGCTCGCAATCCGCGCGAGCTCGAAGCAGCGGATCAACGGTTGACCAGCGTATCCGGGCGGCTCGGATTCTCGTTGACGCCGCTGCACGGACTCCAGGTCGCCGGGTTCGCAGCGACCCTGCCGATGGGAGGTACGGCGTGAGCACCCGCGTACGTGACACAACCAAGACGTCCGAGGTCGCGCCCGAGTTCGTTGTCGACCCCGAGCTCCTCGACGCGATCAGCCCGTCCGGGGATCGCGGCGGAATCGTTCTCGGATCGGGAATGGATGGCGAGCCGCTGACGGTGTCGGCCCTGCGCGCGACACCGACACGAATCGTGCTGGTCGGTGGGCTCTACCTGGCCAGGCAGGTGGCGATGCGGGCAATGGCGGTCGGAGCGTGGATCGTCATCGCGACGGGTCGGCCGGCAGCGTGGCAGGTGGTGAAGCAGGCTGCCGGCACCCAAGCGGACGGACGACCATCGCCACACGTGCAGATCAGGAGGCTGTCGCCGGTAGAGCTACCGCGCCCGTCGGAGAACGCCCCCCTCCTTGTGATGCATGACGGCGGCCCGACCCCGCAGGAACTGTTTCCGCCCAGGTCTCCGTGGCAGACCACTGTCTACGTGCTGCCCTACCTACATCCACAGGCCAGCTCGACGGCCAACGCATCGGATCTGGTTCTGATGCAACGGCTTCCTTCCGGGCAGGCTGAACTGGCCGCGCGCATGTGGTCGTTGCCGCCACAAATGGTGCATCAGCTGACCACCCTCAAGGACGATCAGGTAATCACCCTGGGACGCAACATCTGGCGCCCCATCCGGTTGGTAACTACACAGCAGGAGCAGCAGATACTGGGACCCGTCCGCCGCGGCGATTGATCGCGACCGCTGTCAGATCACACCACCAACGAGACCGCCACAACGAGTACCCCCGTACCCGGCTTGGCGCGTTTCGCCCGCGAAAGGTGCCAAGCCACCCCCGGTGACGGTGAGGTGACGAATCTTCGCCCGGGCGGGTGCGATTAGGAAATTCCTTGCACGAACGGAGCGTTGGTGCAAATGATTACTTGCAGGTATCGAGCTGGAGCTGCACGTTGGTTTCGTGTCGAACTTCTCCCGCACACCGAATCTCCATGACGTCTTCCGTGGTTCAGCGGCACGGCGCGCCGGGATGATCACTGAGTCTCAACTGCGCAGCAGCAAGTACCGCCGCCTTTTCCAAGACGTATACGCTCCCGCCGACCTGCCGGTTACGCATGAGCTCCGATGCCGCGGCGCTGCTCTCATCGCACCTCAGCAAGCGATCCTCACCGGCCGTTCGGCAGCGACTGTACGTGGTGTACCACTCGCCAAGCCGCACGATCCGGTCGAGCTCATCGTTCCCGAGAAACATCGCTTCGGCCCCGTACAGGGAATTCATGTTCGTAGAACGGAAACTACTCGCAAGGATTCCAAGCCATGGCACGGAATCAGACTGGCTCGCGCACGGCGAATCGCTCTGGACCTCGTCCTTCGACTTTCACCGCGACGGCACGGTTGGGTACGCAGAATGCGATTCGCAGTTCCGGACCTCGACGCTTTCCTGCGTTCCGGTAACGTGCGCCGCAGCGCACTGTTCCGGTACTTCCGCTGCCGCCGCAACCGCGGGATCAGGCTCGCCCGCGCCGCACTCGAGCTCACCGACACGCGGGCGGAATCGCCACCTGAGTCGGATCTTCGCGTCGTCTTGTACTACGGCGGGCTCAATCCGCGTCCACAATATACAGTGCGGTTCAACGGACGTTTCGTAGCGCGACTCGATCTCGCGCTGGTCTCGGACAGAGTCGCGGTCGAATACGACGGTCGATGGCACGATCATCCTGCGCAGCAGCGGCAGGATCGACGTCGCCGCGCGCGGTTGAGGCTGGCGGGGTGGCGGACCGTCGTCGTGACCGCCGAACGCCTGGCCACCGACGTACCGGGCCTACTCGACGAGATTCGACGTATGCAGGCCACGCGACCAGCAGGATAGGCTTACCGCCCGTCGTCGAGCGAGCGCATCCGGCGGCTAGCTTCGGCCTGAGCGGCGAGCGAATCGTTGTCCGGGTAATCAACCCCAGTCATCGTCAGACCATGGGCCGGGGCAACAGCGCTACTGCGCTCCCCTTCTTGAAGCAGCTCGGCCGGCCAACTCACAGCGCGCCGGCCATCACCGACGAGCAGCGACGCGCCGACGAGACTGCGCACCATGGAGTGGCAGAACGCGTCCGCAGTGACGGTCGCCTCGACGACATGATCTCCTACACGCTGCCATGAGAACCTCTGCAGCTCACGGATCGTCGTCGCGCCTTCACGCTGCTTGCAGAAGGCGGCGAAGTCGTTGAGCCCGACAAGCCCGTCGGCTGCCCGGTTCATCCGATCCACGTCCAGTCGTTTCGGCCACGTCAGCGTGTCGATTCGACATAGCGGATCGACACCCCAGGGGGCGTCCGAAACCCGGTAACGATAGTGCCGTCGAACGGCTGAGAATCGCGCATCGAATCCGCTCGGAGCGGCCGTGATCGCTGTCACGCGGATATCCGCCGCCAGATACCGGTTCCACCGGTGACGCACGCGCTCGAGCTCCGGTACGCCCCGCGTGTCCACGTTTAGCCCGCGAAACGTCGATCCCGGGGTCAGGGAGACGACGTCGACGTGTGCGACCTGGCCGGTCGCGTGCACGCCGGCATCGGTACGGCCGGCGACGACGATCGACCCGGGGACCGAAGCGCCAGGAGGGTGCTTGGTCAGCGCGTCCTCCAGGTCCCCCTGCACCGTGCGTAGCCCCGGCTGCTTGGCCCAACCCGAGAACGCTGTGCCGTCATAACGAATATCCAACCGCAAACGGACGAGCCCGCCGCCCCCATCCGGGGCGGCGGGCTCGTCCGGGGCAAGTCCGTCAGTCGTCAGGACTCGTCCTTCTTGTTCTCGCCCTCCTCGGACTCTCCCGGGGAGGCGTCTTCCGCCACGGTCGCATCGGACTCGGACGCGTCCGCCTCAGGCGCACCGTCACCGTCCGACTCCTCCGCCGAACCGGCGTCCTCGGCCGGCTCGGCGAGAGCCGCGTCCGCGGCAGCGTGTCCGGCCGCCTTCGCCTCGTCAGCAGGCTGATCCTTGGCGAACTTCGTGCCGCGGGCCTTCTCGGCCTCCGACGTCACCGTCTTCTCGGACACCAGCTCGATGACAGCCATCGGGGCGTTGTCACCTTGCCGAGGCGGCGTCCGCGTAATCCGGGTGTACCCGCCGTTACGGTCCTCGTAGAACGGGCCGATCTCAGCCATCAGCTTGTGCACAACCGACTTGTTGCGGATCACCTTCTGGATCTGGCGGCGATTGTGCAGATCACCGTTCTTCGCCTTGGTGATCAGCTTCTCCGCCAGGGGACGAACCCGCTTCGCCTTGGCCTCGGTCGTGGTGATCCGACCGTGCTCGAACAGGGAGGTCGCCAAGTTCGCCATCATCAACTTCTCGTGGGACGGTGACCCGCCGAGACGGCGGCCCTTGGTTGGAGTAGGCATTTACAGCTGCTCCGTCTCTGCGTAGTCCTGGCCGTCATCGTGGCCGTTTTCAGAAATCTCGTCGACGTCCGAGATCCCCTCGAAGCTCTCCTCGGACCAGCCCTCGCTCTCGTAGTTCGCAGCCGCCGCGCTGGGGTCGAACCCGGGGGGGCTGTCCTTGAGAGCGAGTCCCAGACCGACAAGCTTCATCTTGACCTCGTCGATCGACTTGGCGCCGAAGTTCCGGATGTCGAGAAGGTCGGCCTCGCTACGGGAGACCAGCTCACCGACGGTGTGGATCCCTTCCCGCTTGAGGCAGTTGTAGGACCGGACCGTGAGGTCGAGGTCCTCGATCGGCATCGCGTACGCGGCGATCGTGTCCGCCTCCTGCGGGGAAGGACCGATCTCGATGCCTTCGGCATCGACATTGAGCTCGCGCGCCAACCCGAACAGCTCCACCAGCGTCCTGCCGGCCGACGCCACAGCGTCGCGCGGCGTGATGGACGGCTTGGTTTCCACATCCAGGATCAGCTTGTCGAAGTCGGTGCGCTGCTCCACACGCGTGGCCTCGACCTTGTAGGTCACCTTCAGCACCGGTGAGTAGATCGAATCCACCGGAATCCTGCCGATCTCCGCGCCTGCCTGCTTGTTCTGCATGGCCGGTACGTAGCCACGGCCACGCTCCACGACGAGCTCGACCTCGAGCTTGCCCTTCGCGTTCAGCGAGGCGATGTGCAGGTCCGGGTTGTGCACGGTGACACCGGCCGACGGCACGATGTCCGCCGCGGTCACTTCACCCGGCCCTTGCTTGCGCAGGTACATCGTCACGGGCTCGTCCTCTTCCGAGGACACGACGAGCTCCTTGATGTTGAGGATGATGTCGGTCACATCTTCCTTCACACCAGGAACCGTGGAGAACTCGTGCAGCACACCGTCGATACGGATGCTGGTCACCGCCGCGCCGGGAATCGACGACAGCAACGTACGACGAATCGAGTTGCCGAGCGTGTAGCCGAATCCGGGCTCGAGCGGCTCGAGCGTGAACCGGGAACGGGTCTCGGTGACTGTCTCCTCGGACAGCCCCGGGCGCTGGGAAATCAGCACTGTCGATCTTCCTTTCCTGCCGGCGACCGCTATATGACGCCGGATTCCTTTATTGACGCAACTCGAGGTCCGGGCCGAGAGGCCCGATCACTTCGAGTAAAGCTCAACGATCAGCTGTTCCTGCACGGGAACGTCGATCTGAGCGCGCTCGGGCAACTGGTGCACGAGCACCCGCAGGTTCGACGGAACGACCTGCAACCAACCCGGGATGGGCCGGTCACCGAAGGATTCCTTCGCGGCTACGAACGGCAACATCGACAGCGACTTCGGGCGCACGTCGATGATGTCGAACTTCGTCACCCGGTAGCTGGGGATGTTCACCTTCTCGCCGTTGACAAGGAAGTGACCGTGGCTGACCAGCTGCCGCGCCTGGCGACGCGTGCGCGCGATACCCGCGCGGTACACAACGTTGTCCAGCCGCGATTCGAGGATCTGCAGCAGGTTCTCACCGGTCTTGCCCTGCCGGCGCACCGCCTCTTCGTAGTAGCGACGGAACTGGCGCTCCAGCACGCCGTACGTGAAGCGAGCCTTCTGCTTCTCCTGCAGCTGCAGCAGGTACTCGCTCTCCTTGATCCTGCCCCGGCCATGCTGCCCCGGCGGGTAGGGACGACGCTCGAACGCTTGGTCACCACCGACGAGATCAACCTTGAGGCGACGGGACTTCCTGGTCGCGGGTCCGGTGTATCGAGCCATGACTTTTACTCCTCCCCGACCTCGTCAGACCCTGCGCCGCTTCGGCGGGCGGCAGCCGTTGTGCGGCTGCGGGGTCACGTCCTGGATGGTGCCGACCTCGAGACCGGCGGCCTGAAGCGAACGAATCGCGGTCTCCCGGCCGGAACCAGGTCCCTTGACGAACACATCCACCTTCTTCATCCCGTGCTCTGCTGCCTTACGCGCGGCGTTCTCCGCCGCCATCTGCGCAGCGAACGGCGTCGACTTCCGCGAACCCTTGAACCCGACATGCCCGGACGAGGCCCACGAGATCACCGCACCGCCCGGGTCGGTGATGGACACAATGGTGTTATTGAAAGTGCTCTTGATGTGCGCATGACCATGCGCTACATTCTTTTTCTCCTTGCGCCGGACCTTCTTGGCGCCCGACGCGCGAGACTTCGGTGGCATTACTGCGACTCCTCTTAGCGCGAGTTCTCCTGGTGGGCGGCCGCGGCTTCGCGCTGGCCGCGCCGGATCACGGTGCCGGCATCGGTATAAAGCTGGCGCAAGGCCAACGGGCGCGCGTAGAGCGCCTTCGCGGACATGCATGATCCGTGGCGTTGCTGGCCACGAGCCATTCGCACGACTTTCCTGCCTTGCCCGCTCACGGTTACCTGGCCTTCTTCTTACCTGCGACGGTCTTCTTCGGGCCCTTACGCGTGCGCGCATTGGTCTTCGTGCGCTGACCGCGCACCGGCAGACCGCGCCGCCAACGGAGGCCTTCGTAGCAACCGATCTCGATCTTCCGGCGGATATCCGCGTTTACCTCGCGACGGAGGTCGCCTTCAACCCTGAAGTTGTCTTCGATGTAGTCCCGCAGCTTGACCAGGTCTTCGTCGGTGACGTCCTTCACCCGAGTGTCGGGGTTGACGCCCGTCGCCGAGACCACGTCCTTGGCGCGGGTACGGCCGATCCCGTAGATATACGTGAGCGCGATCTCCAACCGCTTTTCGCGGGGGAGGTCAACGCCTGCGAGTCGTGCCATTGGCCTTTCCGCTCCTCATTATCTTGTACTTCAGGTCTTCTCCCCGCCCGTTCCGGGACCGACTCGCGTGTCCCACCGCCTGCTCTCGCCTGCGGTGTCCCGGCCCCGGCCTGAAGTGCCCGGGGGTGCGCTGTGACGTCGTCACAGCAGGTGCGGGGAGGCGTCATGGAGTTGTCGTCGCCGTTCTCCACCAGTGCCCGGTGATCAGCCCTGCCGCTGCTTGTGCCGCAGGTTGTCGCAAATCACCATGATGCGCCCGTGTCGCCGGACGATCTGGCACTTGGCGCAGATCCGCTTGACGCTCGGCCTTACCTTCACGTCTGCTGCTCTCCTGCTTGTGGTGTCCGTGTCAGCCCCGTGATGGAGCCGTCCCCTCATCAAGCTCGCCGTGATCACTTGTAGCGGTAGACAATTCGACCGCGCGACAAGTCGTAAGGCGAAAGCTCTACGACTACCTTGTCCTCGGGCAGGATACGGATGTAGTGCTGCCGCATCTTGCCGCTGATGTGTGCAAGGACCTGATGGCCGTTCTCCAACTCGACGCGGAACATCGCGTTGGGGAGCGGTTCGATCACGCGGCCTTCGACCTCGATGGCCCCGTCCTTCTTGCCCATGTCCTCCGCGTTTCGTGATTAGTTGAGCAGTATGTGGTTGCTATTGTCATCATGTGGCACGCACACCACCCCGGCTCCTGTGAGCCATGTTCGCGAGGGAATTCACGAGCAGGTCGGAACCGGCGTGATCGGCACGCCAAATACCAAGTGTACGCAGCCGTGCCGCGGACGGGGCATCCGGGGCACGTTCAGGTAACCCATGCCGTCCGCTGGCTCGCTGAGCAGGGTAATTCTACCAGCTACCGCTCCGGGCCCGCACGTTTAGCGGGCTAACCGCGCATCCTCGAGCGTGGTGAGCACCCAGGGGCCGTCCGCCGTGATCGCGACCGTGTGCTCCCAGTGAGCAGCGCGGGAGTTGTCCGAGGTAACGACCGTCCAGCCGTCATCGAGCTCTACCGTATCGGCAGACGCGCCGGTCAACATCGGTTCGATGGCCAGTGCCATCCCCGGTTCCAGTCTCGGCCCTTTTCCCGGACGGCCCGCGTTGGGCAGGAACGGATCCATGTGCATCGCACGGCCGATTCCATGGCCGCCGTACTCGGTGACCAGGCCGTACGCCGCAGCATCAGCGGTACGCGCCTGTTCGACCGAACGCTGTACGGCATGAGAGATATCGGTCAGACGAGAGCCCGCCCGGGCGGCCTCGACCCCGGCGAGCATGGCTTGCCGCGTGCGCTCCGACAGCGTCCGGTCGGCATCGGGCGTCTCGCCGACCGCGATCGTGACCGCCGCGTCGCCGTACCAACCGTCCAGCACGGCACCACAATCGACCGACAGGAGGTCGCCGTCGCGAAGAACGGCATCCGTATCCGGTATACCGTGCACGACCTGCTCGTTGACCGAAGCGCAGATCGAGCCGGGGAATCCGTGGTAACCCTTGAACGCCGGCACGGCTCCGGCATCACGAATGCTCTGCTCGGCCAGCTCGTCGAGCTCCGCGGTATTCACACCGGGCCGGGCGGTCCCTTGCACCGCACTGAGCGTTCTCGCCACGATCAGCCCGGCAGCGCGCATCGCCTCCAGCTCGTCCGGCGTCTTGATCTCGACGCTCGGCCCGCGTCGCCGAGCACGAAGAAGGCGCAGAAAGCGGGAGATCATGAACCGCCGGTGAACGCGTTGAGCGCGTCCAATGCCCGCGCGGAGATCTCGTCGATGTCGCCGGAGCCGTCGATCGTGACAAGCCGATCGGCGTAGTACTCGAGCAGCGGAGCGGTCTCGGTGTGGTAGACGTTCTGCCGGTTGCGGATGACCTCCTCGGTGTCGTCCGTGCGGCCACGCTCCAGCAAGCGCTGGACGACCTCCTCGGTGTCGACCTTGAGCTCGAGGACTGCGTCCAACTTCACACCCTGTTCGGCGAGCATGTCTTCCAGCTCGGCGGCCTGCGCGGTGTTGCGCGGGAACCCGTCCAGCAGGAAGCCGTGCTGGGCATCGGACTCGCCGAGCCGCTGCCGCACCATGCCGTTCGTCACGCTGTCCGGCACCAGCTCGCCTGCGTCCATGTAGCTCTTGGCTTCACGACCGAGCTCGGTTTCCTCCCCCACGTGCACCCGGAACAGGTCGCCTGTCGAGATGTGCGGAATCCCGAGCTTGCGGGAGAGAGCAACGGCCTGCGTGCCCTTACCCGCTCCCGGGGGACCGACCAGAACAAGACGCGTCATCGGAGGAACCCTTCATAGTTGCGCTGCATCAGCTGGCTTTCGATCTGCTTCACCGTGTCGAGCCCGACGCCCACCATGATCAGCACCGCCGTGCCGCCGAACGGGAAGTTGATGTTCTGACCCGGATCCGTCACGGCGAGGAAGAAGTTCGGAAGGATGGCCACAGTACCGAGGTAGATCGATCCGGGCAGCGTGATTCGCCCGAGCACAAATCGCAGGTACTCGGCAGTCGGACGGCCCGGCCGGATGCCCGGAACGAACCCGCCGAACTTCTTCATCTCCTCCGCACGGTCGTCCACGTTGAACGTGATCGAGATGTAGAAGTACGTGAAGAACATGATCAGCGCGAAATAGCCGGCGATGTGCACCGGACTCGACTGATCGACCACGTGATCTTGAATGAATGTCTGGAGCCAGGTGACATCCGTCTGCTCGGCGGCCAATCGCTGCAGCAAGTTGGGCAGGTACAGCAGGGAGGACGCGAAGATGACCGGGATGACGCCTGCCTGGTTCACCTTGATCGGCAGATATGTCGACGTCCCGCCATACATCCTGCGGCCGACCATGCGCTTGGCGTACTGCACCGGGATTCGGCGTTGTCCCTGCTCGACGAAGATCACGCTGGTGATCACCGCGAGCGCCAGCACACAGACGACGACGAACACGGCCTCCCCGCGGCTCTGCAGGATGTTGCCGCCCTCGATGGGAATCTGCGAGGCGATGTTCAGGAAGATCAGCAGCGACATACCGTTGCCGATCCCGCGTTCGGTGATGAGCTCACCGAACCACATCATCGTCGCGGTGCCCGCGGTCATCGCGAGAACCATCATCGCTGTGGTCGCGACGCTGTCGTCCGGGATGACGGGATCCTCGACGCCACCGAACAGCTGGCCGCTCGACGCGAGCGCGACGAGGCCGGTGGCCTGCAAGCAGGCGAGCGCGAGCGCAAGGTACCGGGTGTACTGCGTCAGCTTGGCCTGACCGGACTGACCCTCCTTCTTCAGCTGCTCGAAGTGCGGAATCACCACGGTCAGCAGCTGGACGATGATGCTCGCCGTGATGTACGGCATGATGCCGGTCGCGAAGACGGACAGCTGGGTCAGCGCACCGCCGCTGAACAGGTCCATGAGCGAGAACAGGACGTCGTCGCCCTGCTCCTCCCTGGCAGCCTGCACAGCAGTGTAAGAGACCCCCGGCGCCGGTATGATCGCACCGAGCCGATAAGCCGCCACGATCATGAGGACGAACAGGATCTTCCTGCGCAGGTCCGGCGTGGCGATGGCCGAGCGGATTGCGCTAAGCACCCGGGAGACCTCCTCGGCATCGCCGGTAGGGACACCGGCGATTGGCTCTGCCGGCTTGACAACCGGCTGGAAACGTCAATACTCACTGGCAGCCTGGCCAGCGGCACACCCGGCACGGGGACCAGGTGAGCTCTCGTGACTCTAACAGCCGAACATGGGCGTCGTGCAGCTAGCCTGCACATCGGCGCCCGTACCTACCGCTGGCTCAGTACGCACCGCGACGACTCTATAGACCGGGCACGAATGCCGTCACCGGTCCCTTCGTCGGTAACCCGGATGCACGGTTAGCCCGCTAAACGTGCACGGCGGGCAGCGCACGGGACGCGCGACGGCGGGAAGGGTACGCATGAAGCGACCCCCTGCTGTGGCGGGAGGGCACAGCAGGGGGTCGTCCCGAGCTCGGGTTTCGCGGCCGGGTACCCGCGGGTCAGCGGGTCCGGGTCGGAGCCGTCGTGGCAGAACCGCCAGCGGCTTCGAGCTTGGACTGCGCCGAGGCGGAGAACTTGTCCGCGGTGACGTCCAGCTTCACGCCAGCGATGTCACCGTCCCCGAGGACCTTGACCAGCTTGCCCTTGCGCACGAGGCCCTTCGCCGCGAGGTCGGCCGCAGCGACCGTACCTCCCTGCGGGAACGCACGCGCGATCTCGCCGACGTTGACCGGCTGGTACTCGGTGCGGAACTGGTTCTTGAAGCCGCGCAGCTTCGGCAGCCGCATCTGGAGGGGCATCTGCCCACCCTCGAACCCGGCAGGCACGTTCTTACGCGCCTTGGTTCCCTTCATGCCACGACCGGCCGTCTTGCCCTTGGAAGCCTCACCGCGCCCGACGCGTGTCTTGTCGGTCTTGGCGCCCGGGGCGGGCCGGAGGTGGTGAATCTTAATCGCCATTACGCGACCTCCTCGACCTTCACCAGGTGCTTGACGGTGTGCACCAGTCCACGCACCTCGGGAGTGTCATCGCGCACCACGGACTGCCTGATCTTGCGCAGACCGAGCGTACGTAGTGTGTCGCGATGGTTCTGCCTGGCACCGATCTTGCTCTTCACCTGTGTGATCTTGAGTTGTGCCATGCCGTCACACCTCCTGTCCGGCACGCTGCCGCAGCATGCGCGCAGGCGCGACGTCCTCGAGCGGCAGGCCCCGACGGGCGGCCACCTGCTCCGGAAGCTGCAGCTGCTTGAGCGCGTCCACGGTGGCGTGCACGATGTTGAGCGCATTGTCGCTACCGAGCGACTTGGTCAACACGTCGTGTACGCCTGCGCACTCGAGCACGGCACGGACCGGTCCACCGGCGATGACTCCGGTACCGGGGCTCGCCGGACGCAGCAGCACGACGCCGGCCGACGCTTCGCCCTGAGCCGGGTGCGGAATGCTGCCAGCGATACGCGGCACACGGAAGAAGTTCTTCTTCGCCTCCTCGACGCCCTTGGCGATCGCCGAAGGCACCTCCTTGGCCTTGCCGTAGCCGACGCCGACGTGCCCGTCACCGTCACCCACGACGACCAGGGCGGTGAAGCTGAAACGCCGACCTCCCTGGACCACCTTGGCTACGCGATTGATCGCGACAACGCGCTCCAGGTACGTGGACTTCTCTTGGGCCGCCCCGCCGCGGCCGCCGTCACGACGGTCCCTGCGGTCCTTGCCACCACCGCGCTCGCGGTCGTTGCCTGGGCCGCCCTGGCCGCCGGAAGCTCGGGTACGTCCCGGCATCAAACTTTCCTTCCGTCATCGATACTGCTGAACAACATCTAGAACTCCAAGCCCGCCTCGCGAGCGGCGTCGGCCAACGCGGCGATCCGACCGTGGTAAGCGTTTCCGCCCCGGTCGAGCACGACAGCGTTGACGCCTGCGCCCTTGGCACGGTCGGCGACCAACTCGCCGACCTTGGCCGCCTTGGCCTTCTTGTCGCCCGCCAGCTCGCGTACGTCGCCTTCCAGGCTCGACGCCGAGGCCATCGTGTGACCGGCCATGTCGTCGATCACCTGCACGGTGATGTGCCGAGAGGAGCGATGCACCGCAAGGCGCGGCCGCTGGGGCGTTCCGTTGATCTTCTTGCGGAGCCGGAAGTGCCTGCGGGCCTTGGCAGCTCGCCGCCGGGTGGACACGTCCTTGCCGACGGGCTTCTTGTTCGTCGTCTCGCTCATGATCACTTACCCGTCTTTCCGACCTTGCGACGGATGCGCTCGCCCTCGTAGCGCACACCCTTGCCCTTGTACGGATCCGGACGGCGCAGCTTACGAATGACGGCAGCCGTCTGGCCGACCTTCTGCTTGTCGATACCGGACACCGAGAACTTCGTCGGGTTCTCCACCGAGAAGGTGATTCCCTCCGGGGCGGGGACCGTCACCGGGTGCGAGAAGCCCAGCGAGAACTCGAGGTCCGACCCCTTCGCCTGCACGCGGTACCCCACACCGTGGATCTCGAGCTTCTTCTCGAAACCCTCGGTGACACCGACAACCAGGTTGTTGACCAGTGTCCGGGTCAGACCGTGCAGTGAACGTGAGTAGCGCTCGTCGTCCGGGCGGGTCACCTCGATACTGCCGTCCTCGGCACGGGACACCCTGATCGGCTCGGGAACGGTGTGCTCGAGCGTGCCCTTCGGCCCCTCGACCGTGACGTGCTGGCCGTCGATGGACACTTCGACCCCGGAGGGGACGGTGATCGGATGCTTTCCGATACGGGACATACCTGACTCCCCTCTCTCACCACACGTAGGCGAGGACTTCCCCGCCCACACCGTTGCGCATTGCCTGCCGGTCGGTCTGCAACCCCGACGAGGTCGAGATAATCGCGACGCCGAGCCCGCCGAGCACCTTCGGCATCTCCGTCGACTTCGCGTAGACCCGCAGTCCGGGCTTGGACACGCGACGCAGTCCCGCGATGCCGCGTTCGCGGTTGGGGCCGTACTTCAACGTCACGACCAGGTTCTTGTGCTTCTCGCCTGCTTCGTCGCGGTAGTCGGAGATGTAGCCCTCACGTTTGAGGATCTCGGCGATGTTGGCCTTCAGTTTGGAGTGCGGCAGCACGACCTCGTCGTGGAACGCCGAACTCGCGTTTCGCAGACGTGTCAGGAAGTCTGCGATCGGGTCGGTCATCGTCATGGTGACCTGTCAACCTTTCTCGCCCTGGTTCCCCGGGTCACACCCGGTGCGGCCGAGGCCTGTGGCGAACGTGGAGTCGTTACCAGCTTGATTTGTGCACGCCAGGCAGCTCGCCGGCGTGCGCCATCTGGCGGAAGCACACACGGCACAGCCCGAACTTGCGGTAGACCGACTTGGGCCTGCCGCACTTCTGGCACCGCGTGTAACCGCGGACCGAGAACTTGGGCTTGCGCGCGGCCTTGGCGATCAGCGACTTCTTGGCCATGTCGTTCAGCTCTCCTTGAACGGGAATCCGAGCTTGGTCAGCAGCGCACGACCCTCGTCGTCGGCGCTCGCCGTGGTGACAACCGTGATGTTCATGCCGCGAGCACGATCGATGTCATCCGGGTTCAGTTCGTGGAACATCGACTGCTCGCTCAGGCCGAACGTGTAGTTGCCGTGCCCGTCGAACTGCTCGCCGGACAGCCCCCGGAAATCCCTGATGCGCGGCAGCGCGATCGTCAGCAGCCGGTCGAGGAACTCCCACATCCTGTCCCCGCGCAGCGTCGCGCGAACACCGATGGGCATGCCCTCACGGACCTTGAACTGCGCAATCGACTTACGAGCCTTGCGCACCTCCGGCTTCTGCCCCGTGATGGCAGCGAGGTCGCGCACGGCCCCCTCGATCAGCTTGCCGTCTCGCGCTGCCTCGCCGATCCCCATGTTCACCACGACCTTGGTGACTCGCGGGATCAGGTGCACGTTCGAGTAGCCGAACTGCTCATGAAGCTCGCTCGCGATCTCGTCCCTGTACCGAGTCTTGAGCCGCGGAACCGGCCTCTCGCCGCCCGCGGCAGGAGCGGCGGTCTGCTCGTCGTTGGTTGTAGGAGCAGTCATCAGATGTCCTCACCCGTCCTACGCGAGACGCGAACCTTCTTGCCTTCCTCATCGAAGCGGTAGCCAACCTTCGTCGGCTTACCGTCCGCATCGACAACCTGCACGTTGGACACGTGGATCGGCGCTTCCTGCGTCACGATCCCGCCCGACTGGCCGCCGCGCTGCGTCTGGCTGATGCGGGTGTGCTTCTTGATCCGGTTGACGCCCTCGACGAGAACCTTGTTGTCCTCGGGGTAGGAATGGATCACCTTGCCCTTGGCGCCCTTGTCCTTACCGGCGATGACCTGGACCGTGTCGCCCTTACGCACCTTCACCTACAACACCTCCGGTGCGAGCGAAATGATCTTCATGAACTTGCGATCGCGCAGCTCGCGGCCAACAGGTCCGAAGATACGAGTACCGCGTGGGTCGTTGTCGTTCTTGATGAGCACCGCGGCGTTCTCGTCGAACCGGATGTAGGAGCCGTCCTGGCGACGCTTCTCCTTCACCGTGCGGACGATGACGGCCTTGACCACATCGCCCCGCTTTACGTTGGCCCCAGGCATGGCGTCTTTCACGGTGGCGACGATGACATCGCCGATACTCGCGTAGCGTCGTCCGGAGCCACCGAGCACACGGATGGTCAGGATCTCCTTCGCACCCGTGTTGTCGGCGACGCGTAGTCGCGACTCCTGCTGGATCACGTCAACTCCTGTGTGTCTCGCCGGTTCTCGGTTCTCGTCCGAGCCTTGCGGAACTTGCGGGGCTTACTGCCCCCTGCTTATTACTTGGCCTGCTCGACGACTCGTACGAGCCGCCAACGCTTCGTCGCCGACATCGGGCGGGTCTCCATGATGAGCACCCTGTCGCCCGGGCCGGCCGTGTTCACCTCGTCGTGCGCCTTGACTCGCTTGGTCGAGCGCATGATCTTGCCGTACAGCGAGTGCTTCTTGCGGTCCTCGAGCTCGACGGTGATCGTCTTGTTCATCTTGTCCGAGACGACGAGACCCTGCCGGACCTTCCGGTAGTTACGGCCGGAATCGACCTTCTGCGCAGGCTTCTTCTCGATCTGCTGCTCGCTCATACGGTGGCGTCCTCTTCGGTGTCTACCTCGTCAGGGGAAAGGGAAAGTCCGAGCTCACGTTCGCGCATGACCGTGTAGATCCGCGCGATGTCCGTACGGACCGTCCGCAGCCGCCGGTTGTTGTCCAGCTGGCCCGTAGCCATCTGGAACCGGAGGTTGAACAGCTCCTCTTTGGACTCCTTCAACCGCAGTACAAGCTCCTCGGAAGTGAGCTCACGCAGTTCCGAAGCGGCAACTCCTCCGCCCGTCTTGCTCACTGGAACTCACCACCTTCACGGGTCACGATCCGGCACTTCATCGGCAGCTTGTGAATCGCGCGACGCAGTGCTTCCTTGGCCATCGGCTCGTTGGGGAAGCTCATCTCGAACATCACGCGCCCTGGCTTGACGTTCGCGACCCACCACTCCGGCGAGCCCTTACCCGAACCCATGCGAGTCTCCGCAGGCTTCTTCGTCAGCGGCCGGTCGGGGAAGATGTTGATCCAGATCTTCCCGCCACGTTTGACGTGCCGCGTCATGGCGATACGTGCCGACTCGATCTGCCTGTTCGTCACGTAACCGTGCTCGAGCGCCTGAATACCGTACTCGCCGAAGCTCACGCTGGTGCCGCCCTTGGCACGCCCGCTCCGCTTCGGAGCATGCTGCTTGCGGTACCTGACCTTGCGTGGGATGAGCACTACTCAGCCCTCCCCGTTCTCGTCTGTGGAGCCGGCCTCGCCCGCCTTCTCGGCGACCTCGGGCGCGGCGTCGATGGCGGCGTCCTGGCTCGTCCGTGTCTGCTTGGCCTCCTCGGCAGCCGAACGGCTGGACTCGGTACCGGAAGCGGTGGTGCCCGCGGCTCCCGAGCGGCGGCCACGGCCGGAACGCTCACCCCGCTCCTTGCGCGGCGCCCGCTGCTCCGAGGCAGCCGCCGAGTCACGCGCCTCGCGCGCCTTCAAGCCACCGACCAGATCGCCCTTGTAGATCCAGACCTTCACGCCGATACGGCCGAACGTCGTACGAGCCTCGAAGAAGCCGTAGTCGATGTCGGCACGCAGGGTGTGCAGCGGCACGCGACCATCACGGTAGTGCTCGGAGCGCGACATCTCCGCGCCGCCGAGGCGACCGCTGCACTGCACGCGGATGCCCTTGACCTGCGGTGACCGCATCGTCGTCTGGATGGCCTTGCGCATCGCACGGCGGAAAGCGACACGGTTCGACAGCTGCTCGGCGATTCCCTGGGCGACCAGCTGGGCGTCCGCCTCGGGGTTCTTCACCTCGAGGATGTTGAGCTGCACCTGCTTACCGGTGAGCTTCTCCAACGATCCCCTGATACGGTCCGCCTCGGCGCCTCGACGGCCGATCACGATGCCCGGCCGCGCGGTGTGGATGTCCACACGCACCCTGTCCCGGGTCCGCTCGATCTCGACCTTCGAGATACCCGCGCGCTCCATGCCTGTCGAGAGCAGCTTGCGGATCTTGACGTCCTCGGCGACGTAGTCCGCGTACTGCTTGTCGGCGTACCAGCGGGACTTCCAGTCGGTGGTGATGCCCAGCCGGAAGCCGTGCGGGTTGATCTTCTGGCCCACTACTGGCCACCTGCCTTCACGCTGTCATCGGCCTTCGCGCCGGACTGCTTCTTCTTGTTCTTCCTCTTGGTCGACTCGCCCTTGGGGCGGGACTCGACAACGACGGTGATGTGGCTCGTGCGCCGCCTGATCCGGTACGCACGTCCCTGCGCGCGCGGCCGGATCCGCTTGAGCGTCGGCCCTTCGTCCGCGGTGGCGTTACGGATCCACAGCGTGTCCGGGTCGAGACCGAGGTTGTTCTCCGCGTTCGCGACGGCACTGGCGACCACCTTGGCCAGCTGGTTGCTGGCCGTCTGGGGGGCGAACCGGAGCACGGCCAAAGCCTCGTTGGCGCTGCGACCCTTGATCAGCTCGATCACCCGGCGCACCTTCATCGGCGAGTCACGGACGAAGCGAGCCCGCGCCACGGCGGTAGGCAGCTCTGATTCCGACACTGCCGTGTCCGTAGCGTTCACTTGGGCGTTCATCGCTGCTTCCTTCTGCTCTCGGGTGCGGAACTGGCCCGCACACTGCCTTCGTGCCCGCTCAGCGGCGGCGCGACTTCCGGTCGTCCTTGACGTGGCCCTTGAACGTCCGCGTCGGCGCGAACTCCCCGAGCTTGTGACCGACCATGGCCTCGGTGATGAACACCGGGACATGCTTGCGCCCGTCGTGCACGGCGATCGTGTGCCCGAGGAAGTCGGGCGTAACGGTCGACCGGCGCGACCACGTCTTGATCACGGTCTTCTTGCCGGACTCGTTCAGCGCGTCCACCTTCTTGAGCAGGTGGCCGTCCACGAACGGGCCCTTCTTGAGGCTGCGTGGCATATGCGATTACCTCCCTGCTCAGCGCCTCTTGCCGGTACGGCGGCGACGTACGATCATCTGGTCACTCGGCTTGCGCTTGCGCGTGCGGCCCTCCGGACGCCCGTTCGGGTTCACCGGGTGACGGCCACCGGAGGTCCTGCCCTCACCACCACCGTGCGGGTGGTCGATCGGGTTCATCACGACACCGCGCACCGTGGGGCGCTTGCCGCGCCAGCGGCTGCGGCCTGCCTTGCCCCAGTTGATGTTCGAGTGCTCGGAGTTGCCGACCTCACCGACCGTGGCGCGGTTGCGTACGTCCACGTTGCGGATCTCGCCGGAGGGCATCCGCAGCTGGGCGTTGCGGCCCTCCTTGGCCACCAGCTGCACCCTCGAACCGGCCGAGCGCGCGATCTTGGCTCCGCCACCGGGACGGAGTTCGATGGCGTGGACGACCGTACCCGTCGGGATGTTGCGCAGCGGCAGGTTGTTGCCCGGCTTGATGTCGGCACCGGCGCCGTTCTCGATCGTGTCGCCCTGCTTCACCTTGTCCGGGGCGATGATGTAGCGCTTCTCCCCGTCGGCGTAGTGCAGCAGCGCGATACGGGCCGTGCGGTTCGGGTCGTACTCGATGTGTGCCACCTTGGCAGGCACACCATCCTTGTCGTATCGCCGGAAGTCGACCACGCGGTACGCGCGCTTGTGCCCGCCACCCTTGTGCCGGGTGGTGATCTTGCCGGACGAGTTTCGCCCACCTTGCTTCGGCAGCGGACGGACCAGCGACTTCTCCGGTGTCGACCGGGTGACCCCTGTAAAGTCCGAACCGCTCGAGCCACGCCGGCCGGCGCTCGTAGGCTTATGCTTGCGGATGCCCATTTCTACGCAGTCCTCACCCTCTAGACGGCTGAGCCGAATATCTCGATCGGCTTGCTGTCCGCGGACAGGGTCACCACGGCTTGCTTGGTGTCCTTCCGCTTGCCGTATCCCAACCTGGTCCGCTTACGCTTGCCCTGCCGGTTGAGCGTGTTCACGCCGACGACCTTGACGTCGAAGACCTTCTCGACCGCGATCTTGATCTGCGTCTTGTTGGCGTCCGGGCGGACAAGGAACGTGTACTTGTTCTCCTCGAGCAGCCCGTAGGACTTCTCGGAGATGACCGGCGCGATCAGTACGTCGCGATGATCCGGGATCGCCACGCTGCTCACTGCTCGTCACTCCCTTCGGCGTCGCTCGTGCGGGTCTTGCCCGTGGCGGAACCCGACAGGAAGGCCTCGAGCGCGGGCTTTGTGAAGATCACGTCGTCGTTGACCAGCACGTCGTACGTGTTGAGCTGGTCCGGTGTGATCAGGTGGACATACGGCAGGTTCCGCGCCGACAGCCAGGCCGACTTGTCGGCGCGGTCGAGTACCACCAGCACACGCTTGGCCTCGGAGACCGCCGCGATGACCGCCTTCGCGGTCTTGGTCGACGGCTGCTCACCACCGACCAGCTCGCTGATCACGTGTACCTGGCCTGCCCTCGCCCGGTCGGACAGCGCGCCACGGAGCGCCGCCGCCTTCATCTTCTTCGGCGTCCGCTGGCTGTAGTCACGCGGAGTGGGCCCGTGCACGGTGCCACCCCCGACGAACTGCGGGGCCCGTGTGGAGCCCTGCCGCGCGCGCCCGGTGCCCTTCTGCCGGTACGGCTTCTTGCCGCCGCCCCGGGTCTCGCCGCGCGTCTTGGTGTCGTGCGTGCCCTGCCGCGCGGCCGCCAGCTGAGCTGTGACCACCTGGTGCATCAACGGGATGTTCGCCTGCGCGTCGAAGACCTCGTCGGGTAGCTCGACGGTGCCGTCGGGTTTACCGGCGGGGCTCTTCACCTCGATCGTGCTCATGCCTGCACACCACCCTTCGCGGCGGACTTGACCAACACGAGTCCACCCTTCGGGCCCGGAACCGCACCCTTGATCAGCAGCAATCCGTCGTCCGCACGCACGTCGTGCACGGTCAGGCCCTGCGTGGTGACCTTGCTGTTGCCCATACGACCGGGCATCTTCTTGCCCTTGAACACGCGACCAGGTGTCGCGGCCCCGCCGATGGCGCCCGGCTTGCGGTGCACGGCCTGCGTACCGTGGCTGGCTCCCTGGCGCGCGAAACCGTGCCGCTTGATGGTGCCCGCGAACCCTTTGCCCTTGCTGGTTCCCGTGATGTCGACGGTCGAGCCTGCCTCGAACAGCTCGGCGGTGATCTCCTGGCCGACCTCGTAGCTGTCCGCGTCCGAGGTACGCAGCTCCACGATGTGGCGCCGAGGTGTCACGCCGGCCTTCTCGAAATGACCGGACTTCGGCTTGTTGACCTTGCGCGGATCAATGGTGCCGAAGGCCAGCTGCACGGCCGAGTAACCGTCGTTGTCCTTGTTCCGCACCTGGGTCACCACGTTCGGACCAGCCTTCACGACGGTCACCGGGACGACCCGGTTCCGCTCGTCGAAGAGCTGGGTCATACCGAGCTTGGTGCCCAGAATGCCCTTCACTTGCCTGTCAGACATGAGTCTCAAATCTCCGCCGCTGCGCTGCGCTTATTGGATGTTGACGTCGACGCTTGCCGGAAGGTCGATCCGCATGAGCGCATCGACCGTCTTCGGGGTCGGATCGACGATGTCGATCAGACGCTTGTGCGTGCGCATCTCGAAGTGCTCGCGCGAGTCCTTGTACTTGTGCGGCGAGCGGATGACGCAGTAGACGTTCTTCTCGGTCGGCAGCGGCACCGGCCCGACCACGTTCGCACCGGTACGCGTCACCGTCTCGACGATCTTGCGCGCGCTCGTATCGATCGCTTCGTGGTCATAGGCCTTGAGCCGGATGCGGATCTTCTGTCCCGCCATGGTGGCAGCTCATTCCTTATCAGTCTCGTGCCGCTAACTGTCCCCAGGAACCCGCGCACGCTATTGCCGCACGCGGGGCCTGGTTTCCGCACGTCAACGAGAGGACCTCCGGTCCACGCGGTCGGGCGTGTCGCGCCTGACGCACACGCGAAACCGCGACAACTCGTCGGCGTGCCAGGTAAGTCGTGTCAGTGAGGAGTGTTTCGATCCGAAAGCACTCCTGGATCGCGGCCTCGCACAAGACGGCGGCCGACGACCCCATGGCTACTCACATACAGGCGGCCGCGTTCAGCGAACCGGCCGCCCCGTACCGAGCAACCCTCATAGTTTCGCATATCGAGTGTTGCCACCCGGAACCGGGGGTCACCACCCCCGGTTCCGGGATCGGGCTGAGGCGGTACGGACCGCCTCAGCCCGAGAGTCACTTGGTGATCTTGGTGACCTGGCCCGCGCCGACGGTCCTGCCACCCTCACGGATGGCGAACCGCAGCCCTTCCTCCATGGCGACCGGCTGGATCAGCTCGACACTGATCTCGGTGTTGTCACCGGGCATGACCATCTCGGTGCCCTCGGGGAGGGATACGACGCCGGTGACGTCGGTGGTACGGAAGTAGAACTGCGGGCGGTAGTTGTTGAAGAACGGCGTGTGCCGGCCACCCTCGTCCTTGGACAGGATGTAGGCCGAGGCCTCGAAGTTGGTGTGCGGCGTAACCGCGCCGGTCTTCGTGACGACCTGCCCACGCTCGACGTCCTCACGCTTGATACCGCGCAGCAGAAGCCCGACGTTGTCGCCGGCCTCACCGTAGTCGAGGATCTTACGGAACATCTCGACACCGGTGACCGTCGTCTTGGTCGACTTGTCGCGGATACCGACGATCTCGACCTCTTCGTTGACGTTGATCTTGCCACGCTCGACGCGGCCCGTGACCACGGTGCCGCGACCGGTGATGGTGAACACGTCCTCGATGGGCATCAGGAACGGCTTGTCCGTGGCACGCACCGGGTCCGGGATCTTCTCGTCCACGGCGTTCATGAGGTCCATGATCTTCTGGGCCCACTCTTCCTCGCCCTCGAGCGCCTTGAGCGCCGAGACCTGGATGACCGGGGCCTCATCGCCCGGGAACTCGTACTCGTTGAGCAGCTCCCGAACCTCGAGCTCGACCAGCTCGAGAATCTCGGCGTCATCCACCATGTCCGCCTTGTTCAGCGCGACCACGATGTAGGGCACGCCGACCTGGCGAGCGAGCAGCACGTGCTCCTTGGTCTGCGGCATCGGGCCGTCGGAAGCAGCGACCACCAGGATCGCCCCGTCCATCTGCGCCGCGCCGGTGATCATGTTCTTGATGTAGTCGGCGTGACCGGGCGCGTCGACGTGCGCGTAGTGGCGCGTCTCCGTCTGGTACTCGACGTGTGCGATGTTGATCGTGATACCGCGCTGCTTCTCCTCAGGCGCGTTGTCGATCATCTCGAACGCCGACACCTTGTTCAGCTCAGGGTGCTTCTCGTGCAGCACCTTGGTGATCGCCGCGGTGAGCGTGGTCTTGCCGTGGTCGACGTGACCGATCGTGCCGATGTTGACGTGCGGCTTGTCCCGCTCGAACTTCGCCTTCGCCACTGGAATGTCCTCCTGGACTTGTACTCGTGCTCGCGCCGTCGACTCGTGACATCGGCCGGCGCTATCTGTCTGGTCGGTGTTGTGCGGACCTTAGGGAGGACCCCTCCGCCCGCGGGGCTCTGGGGTTCTACTCCCCCGTCGCCTTGGCGATGATTTCCTTCGCCACGTTGCTGGGAACCTCGCCATAGGAATCGAAGTGCATCGAGTAGTTCGCCCGACCCTGAGTCTTGGACCGCAGGTCGCCGACGTACCCGAACATCTCCGACAGCGGAGCCAGTGCCTTCACGACACGAGTTCCCGAACGCTCCTCCATGGCCTGAACATGACCACGGCGAGAGTTCAGATCGCCGATGACTTCGCCCATGTATTCCTCGGGCGTCGTCACCTCGACCGCCATCAGCGGTTCCAGCAGTACCGGTTTGGCCTTCTGAACGGCTTCCTTCAGCGCCATCGAACCAGCGACCTTGAATGCCATCTCAGAAGAGTCGACCTCGTGGTACGCACCGTCCACCAAGGTCACCTTGACCCCGACGAGCGGGTAGCCGGCCAGCACGCCGTACTGCATGGCGTCCTGAGCACCCTCGTCGACCGAAGGGATGAACTCCTTCGGTACCCGGCCACCGGTGATCTTGTTGTCGAACTCGTAGAGCGCACCGTCCGCAGAGGTCTCGAGCGGGTCCAGGTTGATGATCACCCGGGCGAACTGGCCCGAACCACCCGTCTGCTTCTTGTGCGTGTACTCGTGCCCTTCGACCGGCTTCCGGATGGTCTCCCGGTAAGCAACCTGCGGCTTACCGATGTTGGCCTCGACCTTGAAGTCGGACTTCATCCTGTGCACAAGCACGTCGAGGTGGAGCTCGCCCATGCCGGAGACGATCGTCTGACCGGTCTCCTCGTCCAGGTGGACCCGGAACGTCGGGTCCTCTTCCGCCAACTTCTGGATGGCGGTGGACAGCTTCTCCTGGTCCGAGCGAGTCTTCGGTTCGATCGCGACCGAGATGACCGGCTCGGGGAAGGTCATGGACTCGAGTACCACCGGGTTGCCGATCTCCGACAGCGTGTCACCGGTGGTGGTCTCCTTGAGGCCCTGCACGGCGTAGATGTGCCCGGCCTGAGCCTCTTCCACCGGATTCTCCTTGTTGGAGTGCATCTGGAAGAGCTTGCCGATGCGCTCCTTACGCCCCCTGCTGGCGTTGAACACCTGCGTGCCGGAGCTGATCTTGCCGGAGTACACCCGCATGTAGGTGAGCTTGCCGAAGAACGGGTGCGCGGCGACCTTGAACGCCAGCGCCGAGAACGGCTCGGTGGTGTCGGCACTGCGCGTCACCGATGTGTCGCTGTCCGGCAGCTTGCCCTCCACCGCCGGCACATCGAGCGGGGACGGCAGGTAGTCGACCACCGCGTCGAGCATGGGCTGCACACCCTTGTTCTTGAACGCCGAGCCGCACAGCACCGGGAACGCTTCCCGGTTGACGGTCAACGAGCGGATACCCGCCTTGATCTCGTCCTCGGTGAGCTCCCCCCCGCTGAAGTACTTGTCCAGCAGGGCCTCGTCGGTCTCCGCGACAGCCTCGACGAGCTGCTCGCGGTACTTGTTCGCCGTCTCGACGAGATCGGAGGGGATGTCCTCGATCTCGTACTTCTCGCCCTTCTGCACGTCACCGCGCCAGGTGAAGGACTTCATCGACACCAGGTCGACGACACCCTCGAAGTCGGACTCTGAGCCGATGGGGAGCTGGATGACCAGCGGGCGCGCGCCGAGACGGTCGGAGATCGTGCCGACCGTGAAGTAGAAGTCCGCCCCCAGCTTGTCCATCTTGTTGATGAAGCAAACCCGCGGTACCTCGTACTTGTCCGCCTGGCGCCAGACCTGCTCGGACTGGGGCTCCACGCCTTCCTTACCGTCGAACACCGCGACGGCGCCGTCCAACACCCGCAGCGAGCGCTCCACCTCGACGGTGAAGTCGACGTGCCCCGGCGTATCGATGATGTTGACCTGGTAGTCACCCCAGAAGGTCGTGGTAGCCGCAGAGGTGATGGTGATGCCCCTGCTCTGCTCCTCTTCCATCCAGTCCATCGTCGCGGCGCCGTCGTGCACCTCGCCGATCTTGTAGTTGATCCCGGTGTAGAACAGGATCCGCTCGGTGGTTGTGGTCTTGCCGGCATCGATATGCGCCATGATGCCGATGTTCCGGACCTTGTTGAGGTCGGTCAGCACGTCGCGTGCCACGAGAGTTTCCCCTGTCTTCAGCGTGAATCCCGACCGGCGTGTGCCCGGCCGGGAACGGCGGTCACCAACGGTAGTGGGCGAATGCCTTGTTCGATTCGGCCATCTTGTGTGTGTCCTCGCGGCGCTTCACGCTGGCCCCGAGGCCGTTGCTCGCGTCGAGCAGCTCGTTCTGCAGGCGCTCGCTCATCGTCTTCTCCCTGCGCTGCTTGGAGTAGCGCACGATCCAACGGAGCGCGAGCGTGGTCGAACGCCCGGCGCGAACCTCCACCGGAACCTGGTAGGTGGCGCCACCGACCCGGCGGCTGCGCACCTCGAGGGTGGGCTTCACGTTGTCCAGCGCGCGCTTGAGCGTGATGACCGGGTCGGTTCCGGTCTTCTCCCGGGCGCCCTCGAGCGCCCCGTACACGATGCGCTCTGCGAGTGAACGCTTGCCGTCTCGCAACACCTTGTTGACCAACTGGCTCACCAGCGGAGAACTGTAGACGGGATCGGAGATCACCGGCCGCTTCGGGGCCGGACCCTTGCGGGGCATCAGCTCTTCTCCTTCTTTGCGCCGTACCGGCTGCGCGCCTGCTTGCGGTTCTTCACACCCTGGGTATCCAGTGAACCGCGGACGATCTTGTAGCGAACGCCGGGAAGATCCTTCACTCGGCCACCACGCACGAGCACCATGGAGTGCTCCTGCAGGTTGTGGCCCTCGCCAGGGATGTAAGCCGTGACCTCGATGCCACTGGTCAACCTCACACGTGCGACCTTCCGCAGCGCCGAGTTCGGCTTCTTGGGGGTCGTGGTGTAGACGCGAGTGCATACACCCCGACGCTGTGGGCTTCCCTTGAGCGCTGCGGTCTTCAGCTTCGCAGCCTTGTCCTTGCGGCCCTTGCGGACCAGCTGCTGGATGGTGGGCAATGGACCAGCTTTCTCTTTCGTTCACGTCATTACTTCTCGCCTTGGCCTCGGTCCCCGAGGTCGGGCGTGTCGGCCGCTCGTAGACCGAACGCCGAATACGACTTGCTCGAGGTATCCGAGGGGGTCTCCGTGTCGCGCCGGACGCTCATCGCTCACCTGTGAACGGCTGAACGCGCCCAGCGGGCATACGGAGTGGCCCGACAGCGCCGGGCACAGACGTCAAAGATACCTACCCTCATATGAGGGGGTCACATCGGGGGGCACTTCGTACCACGCACCGCGCGTCACGATCCTACCAACCTCGCGGTGACCACCAAAAGTAGCCGAACCCTACCCCACGGTCGGCGACGATGCGGCACCATGAGGTGCGTTCGGGAGTGACTGGGGGGCGCCTCCAGCACAGGTACATCGGCACACCACGTGGGGGCTTTCGTGTCAGCAGAGTTCGACCGGCTCGTAGCGGAGTTCGACAACTTCAAGTCCAAGATCCAGCAGCTGGACAGCACGTTCTCGACCGTCGACGAGATGCAGGAGGAGATCCGTTCGCTGGAGGTGAGCGCGACCGCTCCGGATCGTTCCGTGACCGTCACCGCGGGTCCGGGGGGCTCGGTCACGGATCTGAAGCTCAGCAACGAGGCGATGCGGCAGCAGCCTGCCTCGCTCGCCGCCACCATCATGTCCACCTTGCAGCAGGCGGTAGCCGAGTCCGCGCGCAAGGAAGCCGGGATCGTTGCCGCGCACATGGGCTCGAGTTCCCCGTTCGGGTCCGCGGACCAGCTGCTCGACGCCCAGTCGCAGGCACTCGGAACCAGCAAGGAGGATCTACGGTCCCAGATGGGGGACAGCCCGACACCGGACTGTCGCGACAGTGCTGTACGGCAGCCGGAACCCGACGAGGATGACGACGAGGACGTCGGCCGGAGGTCGTTCGCCGGTAGCGCCGAGAGCGCAGTGCCGGAGTCCGAGCGGGGCGGGTCCGCCGGGGACACGTTCCTGCGCAGCCTGTTGAACGACGAGGAGGATCGGCGATGAGCGCAGCGGGATTCCAGGTGGACCCGGACGTCATCAAGAAGTACTCGGAGGACGTCGGCACATACTCGGACCAGGCGGCCCAGATCAAGGACCTGGTCGCGCAGGCCGACGTCGGGGATGAGTCATGGGGCGTGGTCGGCATCTTCACGAAGGACTCGTACACGCAGGCACTGCGACAGCTCCAGGAGCAGATGCAGGCGTTGATGGACGGGGCACAGACGGCGGCCGAGAAGTTCGCGGCCACTGCCGAGGCTTACCAGGAACGCGAGGACGAGGCCGTGCGAGTCATGCAGGACGCACTCGACGCCCTCGACACGTGCCCACCTCCGCCCGGCATCCGGAGAGCCTGACCGTCCAGATCGTCACGGAGGGAGGAAACATGGCTGACGTCGAGGACGTTGCCTCGGACATCGAGATCCAGTCGGATGACAGCCCGGCCATCGACGTGGCCGGTGGTATCGGCGAGGTACCCGTAGCAGGCAGTGCCGCCGGCCTCGCCGGGGACACGTTCGGTGCCGGCCAGAGTGTGGCGGGCCTTCTGAACGGGGGTGAGAACGAGCCGGGTGTCGGCGAGGTTGCCCTCGAGGCCGGCGATGTCCTGACCGACGCGGGCAGCTTCGTAGCCGAATGCTCCGACACGGTCACGAGCATGGCCACCAATCCGGCGGGCTGGCTGGCCGGCAACGGGCTCGATTTCTTGCTCGGGCTCATCACGCCGTTGCAGGACGCCCTGGACACGGTGACCGGGGACGCGCCCGCCCTCGAGACCGCGGCAGGGAACTTCGTGAGTATCGGCGAGGGCCTGCAACAGGTGAGCGAGAACTTCGTCGCGGTCGCAGACACGTCGCTGGCCGGATGGGATGGCGAGGCTGCGGACGCGGCGCGCAACCAGCTGGCCGATTTCGCCGACGGAATCAGCGGGATCGCGGCACACTCGGGCCACGTCGCCGAGATGCTCGAAGCATCCGCAATGGTCATGGAGGCCGTCGAGGAAGCCGTCAAGTCACTGATCTCCGACTTCGTCGGATGGTTGATCATGACGTGGGTTCCCGCGCTGGCTTCGAGCGTGGCCAGCCTTGGCTCTTCCATCGCTGCGGCGCAGGCCGTCACCGCGACCAGGGCGGCGATCACCTCCTCACGAGTGGGGCGCACCGTACAGCGTCTCGTCGACCTGTTGCGGAAGGTCTCCGCGTTCTTCGACAAGATCAAGAGGCTGCTGGGCACCGGTGGCGGCATGCTCGGCAAGGCACTCGGCGGGAACGCAGGACGTTCCGTCGGCTCGTCCGCGGGTGAGGCCGTTTTCGCGGGTGGAAGCGCGTACGTCCAGCAGCGGACAGGCTTCGACCCGGGAGCCGCCCCGCTCGAGATGGCCCCGTCGTTCGCCGATCACCACATCGCGCAAGCCCAGGGCGGTTCCCCGGACATTCCCGAAGAGCAACCGTCGCACACCGAGACCCGTCAGAATCTGGACTTCTAGCGAGTCTTAACCGCCGTCCCGCCCCATCGACATCGTCCGTCCGCGGCGGTACCTATTCGAAGGGAAATCATGCATCCGGACACCCTCGGCAATATCCTCCTGGCCGGTTTCGGATTACTCGTCGTACTTTCCCTGGTCGCGATTCCCTTCGCGAAGAAAAAGCGCGACCGGAAGGTCGCCGACCTGGCACGGCAACTCTCGGCCGTCGAACGATCCAACGACCTCAGCAACCCCCCGAGCTTCGGCGTGCGCCCCAGAACCATCACCGGGGTCGGTGGCGTCCCGCGCATTCACGGCGATTTCGACCGCGCGATCGAGGCCAGCTACCACGGCCACACCGTCCTCGTGATCGACTACACGCTCAACTGGAACTTCACGGACTCGCGGACCGGCGAAACAATCGACCGATGGAACATCTACGACCCCGGGCATGTCGGCGTCGAGAACACGAAACGCGGGGAGACCATGCAGGTTCCCCAAATCAGTCGCGGAGATACCTCGCGGGGAATCACCCATGAACGGCACATGGTGCAGGTCCGGACACCATCGGTACCGACGCTGTGCATCCAGCGCCGGATGCGCAATTTCCGCCGAAACTACCCGACGAGTATGCACTTTGTGAGTGACGAGGACCTCGAGGAGTACACCGTAGGAGACGCCCGGTTCGACGAGCTGTTCCAGGTACTCACCGCCGAACCGGCATTCGCGAGCGCTGTACTGTCGCAACCCGTCGTTCACGCCATGACCAGCGACAAGTGGTTCCACAAGCGCATGGTCGTCTTCGAGGGCGGCGCGCTGTGGACCCAGGACAAGGCACACATGTACGACACCGACATCCGCGACACCATCGACCGCCTCATCCGCTTCGGGCAGATGATCCCGCAGGACGTGTGGAACAGGCACCGCCTGACACAGTAGTCGCGCCGCTCGCCTCTATCGCGCGTTGCGCTGCGCCGTTACGGGTGTGATGGCCGATACACCGCATCGGCTGACGATGCGGGGCTTCGCGTCATGAGTCGCGACCGTCGCCATCTCCCCGGTGTCAAGCCCATCGGCGCCGGCCCCCACACCGGCTCACGATGACCAGGAGGAGGGCGACATGTACGCCAACGCAGCGCGCAACGACCGATTCATCAACCTGCACAGCGAGCACACGCCGGTGCTCTCCCGCTGGTCGTACCACCCGGAGGAACCGTTCTCCATCACCGTGGCGTTCCAGACGGGCGTGGATCAGTGGGTCGAGTGGGTCTTCGCACGGGACCTGTTGATGGCAGGCGTCGTCGGCCCGGCCGGCATCGGTGACGTCCGTTTCATCCCCTTCGACGACGGTGACGAGCGTCTCCTGCTGCTGCAGATCGAGTCCGACCAAGGACGCGCGTCCTGGTTCCTGGACCGGCGGGAAGCGGAGGAGTTCCTCGAGGTCACTCTCGAGGAGGTTCCGGCAGGGAGCGAAGAGCAGTACTTCGATGTCGACAAACTGATCGAGGAGATCGCCGACGTCTGAAGCCGGGTACACGGCTTCGGATACGCCCGGCACGACATGAGAGGGCCCGGGGACACCTCCCGCGTCCCCGGGCCCTCGTGTCTTCCGGCTTCGGCCGATGCCTGCCGGTAGGCGTGCCTACCGGAAGTCTCGCCCGAAGTCGTAGTCGTCGAGCGGCACGGCCACACCGGTACCCGTACCGAACACGTCCGGGGTGTAGTAGCCGTCGTCGTAGGACGGGATCGCGTATGCCGCGACCCTGGCCTCCTCCGTCGGCTGCACCTGGATGTTGCGGTACCGGTTGATGCCGGTACCGGCCGGGATCAACTTACCGATGATCACGTTCTCCTTCAGCCCGACCAGCGAGTCGGACCTGCCGTTGATCGCGGCATCGGTGAGCACTCGGGTGGTCTCCTGGAAGGAGGCCGCCGACAACCACGAGTCCGTCGTCAACGACGCCTTCGTGATGCCCATCAGCACCGGCCGACCCGAGGCCGGGTCACCGCCCTCGGCCACAGCCTGGCGGTTGACCGCCTCGAACTTGGTCCGTTCGGGCAGCTCGCCCGGCAGGAAGTCGGTCGCGCCGGAGTCGATGACCGTGACACGGCGCAGCATCTGCCGGACCACGACCTCGATGTGCTTGTCGTGGATAGACACACCCTGCGCGCGGTACACCTTCTGCACCTCGTCGACGAGGTGGATCTGCGCCTGCCGCGGGCCCATGACGCGCAGCACCTCGTGCGGGTCGGGCGTACCCTCCAGCAGCTGCTGACCGACCGCGACGTGATCGCCGTCGCCGAGCGGCCCGTCCGGCGTGATGGCCAGTCGCTGGCGCTTGGACAGCTTGTCCATCACGATCTCGTCGCTGCCGTCGTCCGGGATCAGCGTGATCTTCCAGTACCGTTCGCTCTCTTCCACCCGGATACGCCCGTCGACATCCGCGATCGGCGCCCTGCCCTTCGGCATCCGGGCCTCGAACAGCTCCTGCACACGCGGCAGACCCGTAGTGATGTCGTCACCGGCGACACCACCCTGGTGGAAGGTACGCATGGTCAGCTGCGTACCGGGCTCACCGATGGACTGCGCCGCGACGATACCGACGGCTTCACCGACGTCGACGAGCTTGCCGGTAGCCATCGAACGCCCGTAACACATCGCGCAGACGCCGGTGCCCGACTCGCAGGTCAGGACGCTACGCACCCGCACCTTGGTGACCCCCAGCGAGGTCAACTTCTCGATAGCCGGGTCGCCGAGATCGTCACCGCGGTTGACGGCGACGTTGCCGTCGGCATCGGTGGCGTCCTCGGCAAGCGTCCTGGCGTACACGCTGGTCTCGACGTGCTCCGGTCGCTGCAACGAGCCGTCTGCGGTCTTCTCCCCGATGGTCATGAGGATGCCGCGGCTGGTGCCACAGTCGCGCTCGCGCACGATGACGTCCTGGGAGACGTCCACCAGGCGCCGCGTCAGGTAACCCGAGTCGGCCGTCCGCAGCGCCGTGTCGGCGAGACCCTTGCGCGCACCGTGCGTGGAGATGAAGTACTCCGCCACCGACAGGCCCTCACGGAAGTTCGCCTTGATCGGACGCGGGATGTACTCACCCGTCGGGTTGGACACCAGACCACGCATACCCGCCAGCGAGCGAACCTGGGTCATGTTCCCGCCCGCACCGGAACGCACGATCATCGCGATCGAGTTGTCGTCCGGGAAGCTGGCCTCCATGGCCTCGGCCACATCCTCGGTTGCCCTGGCCCACACCTTGACGAGCTCGGCGTTGCGCTCGGCATAGGAGAGCTGACCGCGCTGGTAGCGCTTCTCCACCTTGGCCGCAGTCTCCTCGTACTCCTCCAGGAGACGCGACTTCTCCTCCGGCACGATGACATCGGAGATGGCCACCGTCACACCGGAACGGGTCGCCCAGTAGAACCCGGCGTCCTTGAGCTTGTCGAGGATCTGCGCCACGTAGGTCATCGGGTAGCGCTCGGCGAGATCGTTGACGATCGATGCCTGGCTCTTCTTCGGCAGCGCCTCGTTGACGAACGCGTAGTCGGGCGGGAGCAGCTCGTTGAACAGGACCCTGCCCAGTGTCGTCTCCGCCAGCCACGGCTCGCCCGGCTCGCGACCCTGTTCGCGGTAGGCGTCCTCTTCGCCCTTCGGCGGCTCACGGTCATAGATCCGGATCTTGACCGGCGCCTGCAGACCGATCATGCCCCTGTCGAAGGCCATGATCGCCTCGGCTGTCGAGGAGAAGGTCAGACCGCCACCCTCGGCATTGTCGTCCTGCCGTGTCAGGTGATACAGGCCCGTGACCATGTCCAGCCGGGGCATGGCCAGCGGCCGCCCGGAGGCAGGCGACAGGATGTTGTTCGCCGAGAGCATCAGCACCCGCGCCTCGGCCTGTGCCTCCGCGGACAGCGGCAGGTGCACCGCCATCTGGTCACCGTCGAAGTCGGCGTTGAACGCCTCGCACACCAGCGGGTGCAGCTGGATGGCCTTGCCCTCGACCAGCTGCGGCTCGAACGCCTGAATGCCCAGCCTGTGCAGGGTGGGCGCCCGGTTGAGCAGCACGGGGTGCTCGGTGATGACCTCTTCCAGGACGTCCCAGACCTGAGCGCGGGATCGCTCGACCATCCGCTTGGCGGACTTGATGTTCTGCGCGTGGTTGAGATCCACGAGGCGCTTCATCACGAACGGCTTGAACAGCTCAAGCGCCATCTGCTTGGGTAGCCCGCACTGGTGCAGCTTCAGCTGCGGACCGACGATGATGACGGACCGGCCCGAGTAGTCGACACGCTTGCCGAGCAGGTTCTGCCTGAACCGGCCTTGCTTGCCCTTCAACAGGTCGGACAGGGACTTCAGGGGCCGGTTACCCGGTCCGGTGACCGGCCGGCCGCGGCGCCCGTTGTCGAACAGCGCGTCGACGGCCTCCTGGAGCATCCGCTTCTCGTTGTTGACGATGATCTCGGGCGCACCGAGGTCCATCAGACGCTTGAGGCGGTTGTTCCTGTTGATCACTCGCCGGTACAGGTCGTTGAGGTCGGAGGTGGCGAACCGGCCACCGTCGAGCTGCACCATCGGGCGCAGGTCCGGCGGGATCACCGGAACCGCGTCGAGCACCATGCCACGCGGGTCGTTGTTGGTGGCCTGGAACGCCGAGACGACCTTCAGGCGCTTGAGCGCACGGAGCTTGCGCTGCCCCTTGCCGTTGCGGATGACCTCACGCAGCGATTCGGCCTCGGCATCGACGTCAAACTCCGCGGCGAGCTTCTGGATCGCCTCGGCGCCCATGCCGCCGGTGAAGTACTCGCCGTAGCGATCGTAGAGCTCGCGGTAGAGGGTCTCGTCCGAGATCATCTGCCGCGGCTCGAGCTTGGTGAAGGTGTTCCACACCTCTTCGAGGCGGTCCAGATCGCGCGTGGCCTGTTCGCGGATCTGGCGCATCTCGCGCTCTCCGCCTTCCTTGACCTTCCGGCGCGTATCCGACTTGGCGCCTTCCGACTCCAGCTCGGCGAGGTCCGACTCGAGCTTCTGGGCACGCGCCTCGATGTCGGCGTCGCGCTTGGACTCGATCGACTTGCGCTCGGCGGCGATCTCGTTTTCCAGCGTCGGGAGGTCGTTGTGCCGCAGCTCCTCGTTGACGCTGGTGACCACGTACGCGGCGAAGTAAATGATCTTCTCGAGGTCCTTCGGCGCGAGGTCGAGAAGGTACCCGAGCCGGGACGGAACACCCTTGAAGTACCAGATATGCGTCACGGGCGCGGCGAGCTCGATGTGGCCCATCCGCTCACGACGGACCTTGGCACGGGTGACCTCCACACCGCACCGCTCGCAGATGATGCCCTTGAAGCGCACCCGCTTGTACTTACCGCAGTAGCACTCCCAGTCCCTCGTCGGACCGAAGATCTTCTCGCAGAAGAGCCCGTCCTTCTCCGGCTTGAGTGTGCGGTAGTTGATCGTCTCCGGCTTCTTCACCTCGCCAAAGGACCACTGGCGGATGTCGTCAGCTGTGGCCAGGCCGATGCGGAGCTCATCGAAGAAATTGACGTCCAGCACGTCGGTTCTTCTCCCCTTTTGGTCGTTCGGCTGAGTAGTGGGGCCGATCGGCTCGCTCGGGCGGTTCTACGCGAACCGCCCGAGCGGGCGAGGTCAGTGCACGACGTCGTCCACGGAGGGCGACTCGTTGCGGGACAGGTTGATGCCGAGATTGGCCGCGGCGCGTTCCAGATCCTCGTCATCCGAGTCGCGCATCTCGATCGCGCCGCCGTCCGTGGACAGCACCTCGACGTTGAGACACAGCGACTGCAGCTCCTTGAGCAACACCTTGAACGACTCGGGGATCCCCGGCTCGGGGATGTTGTCCCCCTTGACGACCGCCTCGTACACCTTGACGCGGCCGACCACGTCGTCCGACTTGATCGTGAGCAGCTCCTGCAGCGTGTAGGCCGCGCCGTAGGCCTGCATCGCCCAGCACTCCATCTCACCGAACCGCTGACCACCGAACTGTGCCTTACCGCCGAGCGGCTGCTGGGTGATCATCGAGTACGGCCCGGTCGACCGTGCGTGGATCTTGTCGTCGATCATGTGGGAGAGCTTGAGCGTGTACATGTACCCGACCGCGACCTTGTACGGGTACGGCTCCCCCGACCGGCCGTCGAACAGCGTCGCCTTGCCGTCTCCACCGACGAGGCGCTCGCCGTCCCGGTTCGGGTTCGTGCTCTCCAGCAGGCCGGTGATCTCGTGCTCCTTGGCACCGTCGAAGACCGGCGTCGCGGTGTTCGTGCCGGGCTCGACCTCGTAGAGGTCCTCAGGGAGGTCCTTCGCCCACTCCGGGGTCCCCTCGACCTTCCAGCCCTGCGAGGCCAGCCATCCGAGGTGCATCTCGAGGACCTGCCCGATGTTCATACGTCGTGGCACACCGTGCGTGTTGAGCACCATGTCCACCGGCGTGCCGTCCTCCAGGAACGGCATGTCCTCCTCGGGCAGGATCTTGCCGATCACACCCTTGTTGCCGTGCCGGCCCGCGAGCTTGTCACCGTCCTGGATCTTGCTCTTCTTCGCGACGTAGACCCGGACGAGCTCGTTGACCCCCGCGGGTAGCTCGTCGTCCTCGTCACGGGAGAACATGCGGATGCCGATGACCTTGCCGGTCTCCCCGTGCGGGACCTTCAGCGAGGTGTCCCGCACCTCGCGCGCCTTCTCCCCGAAGATGGCCCGGAGCAGGCGCTCCTCCGGGGTCAGCTCGGTCTCACCCTTGGGCGTGACCTTCCCGACAAGGATGTCGCCGTCACGCACCTCCGCACCGATCCGGACGATGCCGCGCTCGTCGAGGTCGGCGAGGACGTCCTCGGAGACGTTCGGGATGTCCCGCGTGATCTCCTCGGCGCCGAGCTTGGTGTCCCTGGCGTCGACCTCGTGCTCCTCGATGTGAATCGAGGTCATCACGTCGTCCTGCACGAGCCGCTGGGAGATGACGATGGCGTCCTCGTAGTTGTGCCCCTCCCACGGCATGACCGCGCACAGCAGGTTCTTACCGAGGGCCATCTCGCCGTTCTCCGTCGAGGAGCCGTCGGCGATGACCTGGCCGACCTCCACACGCTGCCCCTCGTGCGCGATCGGCTTGTGGTTGATGCAGGTGCCCTGGTTGGACCTGCGGTACTTGTACAGGCCGTAGGACTTGCGGCTCCCGTCGTCGTGCATGACGGTGATCAGGTCGGCCGAGACCTCCTCCACGACGCCGGCCTGCTCGGCGAGCAGCACGTCGCCGGCGTCGACCGCGGCGCGGAGCTCCACACCGGTACCCACGAGCGGCGACGTGTTCCGCAGCAGCGGCACCGCCTGCCGCTGCATGTTCGCGCCCATCAGTGCGCGGTTGGCGTCATCGTGCTCGAGGAAGGGGATCATGCCGGTCGCGACCGAGACCATCTGCCGCGGCGAGACGTCCATGTAGTCGACGCCCGACGGCTCGACCAGCTCGACCTCGCCGCCCTTCTTACGCACGAGGACGGACTCGTCGGTGAAGTAGCCGTTCTCGTCGATCGGCGCGTTGGCCTGGGCCTTGACGAAGCGGTCTTCCTCGTCCGCGGTCAGGTAGTCGACCTGGTCGGTGACCTGGCCGTCGACGACCTTCCGGTACGGGGTCTCGATGAAACCGAACGGGTTGACCCGCGCATAGGAGCACAGCGAGCCGATCAGGCCGATGTTCGGCCCTTCCGGCGTCTCGATCGGGCACATCCGCCCGTAGTGCGAGGGGTGCACGTCGCGGACTTCCATGCCGGCCCGCTCCCGGGAGAGCCCCCCGGGTCCGAGCGCGGAGAGGCGGCGCTTGTGCGTCAGCCCGGCGATGGGGTTGCCCTGGTCCATGAACTGGGACAGCTGGGAGGTCCCGAAGAACTCCTTGATCGCCGCCACGACCGGGCGGATGTTGATCAGGGTCTGCGGGGTGATCGCCTCGACGTCCTGGGTGGTCATCCGTTCCCGGACCACCCGCTCCATCCGGGAGAGCCCCACCCGGATCTGGTTCTGCACCAGCTCCCCGACGGTACGGAGTCGCCGGTTACCGAAGTGGTCGATGTCGTCGGTCTCCACCGGGACGGTCCTGCCGTCCTCGGGCCCCGGAGCGCCACCCGCAGGCATCTCGGTCTCGCCCGCGTGCAGGCGCACCAGGTACTCGATGGTGGTGATGATGTCGTCCTCGGTCAGCGTGCCACCCTCGTACGGCAACGACAGGCCGAGCTTCTTGTTCATCTTGTAGCGACCGACGCGTGCCAGGTCGTAACGCTTGTTCTTGAAGAACAGGTTCTCCAGCAGCGTCTGGGCGCTCTCCTTGGTCGGCGGCTCACCGGGACGCAGCTTGCGGTAGATGTCCAGCAGCGCCTCATCGGTGCCTGCCGTGTGATCCTTCTCCAGGGTCGTCAGCAACGTCTCGGAGAAGGAGAAGCGCTCACGAATGGCCTCCGCGCTCCACCCCAGCGCCTTCAGCAGCACGGTCACCGGCTGCCTGCGCTTCCTGTCGATGCGCACGCCGACCGTGTCCCGCTTGTCGACGTCGAACTCGAGCCACGCGCCCCGGCTCGGGATCACCTTGACGCTGTAGACGTCCTTGTCCGAGGCCTTGTCGATCGACTGGTCGAAGTACACGCCCGGCGAGCGCACGAGCTGCGAGACCACGACCCGCTCGGTGCCGTTGATGATGAACGCGCCCTTGTCGGTCATCACGGGGAAGTCACCCATGAAGACCGTCTGGGACTTGATCTCACCGGTGTTGTTGTTGACGAACTCGGCGGTGACGAACAGCGGAGCCGCGTACGTCATGTCCTTGTCCTTGCACTCCTCGACGGAGGCCTTGACCTCGTCGAAGCGGGGGTCGGAGAAGGACAGCGACATGGCGCCGGAGAAGTCCTCGATCGGAGAGATCTCGCTCAGGACCTCCTCGAGGCCGCCGACCGGGTTGTCCTCGCCCTCGTTGACGGCGCGCTCGAACCACGCCTCGTCACCCGTGAACCATTCGAACGATCTGAGCTGCAGGTCGAGCAGGTCAGGAGTCGCCAGAGGTTCACGAATCTTCGCGAAGGAGACCCGAGGGGGCGCTCCTGGGATTCCCGATGAAGTGACAGCAGATGTGCTCGCAGTTGTAGCCTGGTTCGCGGGAGAGACTGCCAAGATGCGTCCTTCCGGGGACAAATGAGCGGTTGAACAGCCACGTCACGGTGCCATAGGGTCACGGCAACCCCGTTACGCGAACTGCCAAGGGTGCGGTGGTGCCCACCATCGTAACGCCCGGCTCAGCGCAGCATGAAAGCGGGCAGCGCAAAAGGTCAGTCTAGCCGTCCACAGCGCGGCTGTCGAGGGGACGCGCCCAGCTCCACCCAGCGGGGTCCCAACTCACACCGCAGCCGCTCAGCTGCTCGTCACGACCGGCACACCCGATCGTCGACGGCCCGTCCGACCGTGCTCCACCAAGCGTGACGCGCGCGGGCCTCGGAGTCAAGTGTGGCGGGGCGGTGCGGCGTACGTGTTCCTCCTCGCCGCACCGCTCGGCACACGACTCAGTTACCCTGCTCGTCCTGCGAGCCCTGCTCGCCCTCGGTGTCCTGGCCCTCGTCGCTGCCCTGCTCACCATCGGTGTCCTCGCCGTCGCCGGATTCTTCCCCCGCGCCCGGCTGGCCGATGTTCCCGTCCCCATCGGTGTAGGTATCGAGCTGCGCGATCTTCCACTGGCCATCCTGGCGCTGGGCGGTGACGGCGAGCTGGCTGCCGCCCACGTTGCCGTCCTCCTGGCCCTCCCGGTTGGCGGACTGGTCGACGAACACGAGCAGGCGTGCCCGGTCGTCGTCGAGCTCGATCACCGCCGACCGGCTCACCCGGGTCTTGAGCACCATCTTCTGTTCGGGTGCGATGCGTTTGACCTCGCTGTAGAGGTCGTTGTACGTCTCCCGCACATCCTCGGTGATCAGCAGCTCGTCAGCGGCCTTCTCGGTCTCCTCGATGGCCGAGTGATCGTAGGAGAGCACCCGCTCGACGGCCGAGCCGATGTCCTCCTTCACCTTCGCCGTGGCGGAGGCGTCGACCAGCGCCTTGTTGGACGTAGCGCCGCTGACCTGGCTGTACTGGTAGCCGAAGAAGCCGGCCAGGCCGGCCAGTACGACCCCGGCGACCGTCAGCACCGCTGCCAACACCTTGGGAGACACGCCACGCCGCGCGGCTTCTCCGGATCCGTCCCCGTCGCCTCCGCCGTCGCCGACCGACCACCCGGGGACGTCCTCGTCCGCCGGGGCGCCGGCGTGTCCGGATGCGTCCGAGTCCCCGCCGTCCGAGTCCCCGCCGTCCCCGGTCCGTTCGACCGCACCGGTGACGGCCGCGTCCCCTGCCTCGGTGCTCGCGTGCGCACTCGGCTGCGCACCAGCCTCGGGCCGATCGGCGATCGAGCCTTCGTCGAGCTCTTCGGTGCCGGCTCCCGCCTGCTCGGGTTCGGTCGAACCGGTCTCCGGCACGGCCGCCCCCGCCTGCTCGGCCGGTCCGCCTGCCTCGCCGGTGGTGGATTCAGTGGCTGAATCGGCGGCTGAATCGGCAGCCGACTCGGCGTCCTGTGGCTGCTCGACCGGGGTGCCGTCCTCGTCCGTGGCTCGCGGACGCGGGCTGGGTGACGGCCGCTGCTCCTTCTCCGTGCCCGGCCGCGCATGCCCGGCGACTCGCCGGCGGCGGTTCGGCTGGCCCGATGAACCCGGGCGCCGTCGATTGGGTGTTGGCACGCGAACTCCGAATCCTCACGTCTTTCGGGGAGTGGTCATTCACTTTCACCGGGCGGGACGACGGGAACCTGGTCGATACCGGCCAGCTTCCACGCCTGCTGCCCGTCGTCCGTTTCGACCCGCTCCATTTGCAGCTGCACGCGGATCCTCTTGGCCACGTTCTCCTCGCCCTGGGTCACATCGACGCCGAGCGCGGCCAGTACCCCGGCACTTCCTTCCTGGACGTCCATCTCGTCCACGGCGATGTCGTACACCGTGGTGCTTGCCGACTGCTCGCTCTCGGCGACGAAGTCCCGCAGGTTCTCCCAGCTCAACTCGATCTGCTCGCGCATCTCCTCTGTGGAAACGGCGATCTGGTTGTCCCGGAACTCGTCCGGGTTCTCGTGGTCGAACTCCGTGTAGGCGCGCGCCGCCCGGTCCGCGGCCTCGATGACCTCGTCCCGCTGCTCCGCGATGGTGGCGTCCTCCCCCGCGGCTGACGTCCACCACAGCACGCCGAGCACGGCCGCGGCGACGAAGGCCACCGCGAAGAACGTCAGCGCGGCGATAAGCGCGTTCCTGGCCGTCAGCAGGCCAGTCTTTCCCGACTTCGTCACTGTCCAGCCCTCATCGTGTATCGGCTCGGCCGCGGCTGCGGATCGGTACGGGTGGATAGTTCCCCCGGCGCGTGAACGACCCGGGACGCACGCGCGTATCGCGCACGGTGTGATTCGGCTGAAGGGGTCATTCCTACTCCAGGGTAGGCAATCGATGTGATATTTCCGTCAACGGTATCGCCACGGCGCGTCGCGGCCGCCGTGCCCGGCGTCGCCGTCGCTCCGGCTGCTGGGGTTGCCCGGCTAGCCGGGCAACCCCAGCAGCTCGGCGAGGCTGTTGTTCGTCGAGCCCGAACCGCCTGCCAGCCCCGGGGTGTTCGCCGAGGCTGCCTGCCGCCGACGTTCCTCCTCAAGGGACTCCTGGCTACGGTCGCTGTTGGCCTCGACCTCGTCCTCCGATGGCAGCGACGGCACGCCCGCGAAAGGCGCGTTCTGCGCCCCCCGCACCGCGATCGGGCTACCGGGCGGTTCGGCGCAGTACGCCTCCCTGTTCGGCTCGACGGGCGAGTCGTCCGTGCCCGCCCGGCGTTCGGTCCCCTCGTAACCACGGGTGCACGGCGGCGGGTCGAACAGGTTGAGCACGAAGCCCAGCCGCGCCTTGCCGTCGTCGGTCAGCACGGCATCGGCACCGACGGCGAGGATGGGGTAGCTGACCAGAACCTGCTCGAGGCCGTCGAGCCGTGGGGCCTGGACGTTGGACACCGTAAGCAGGTTGGCGATCAACGAGCTCAGCCCGGGGCCGATCTCCTGGACGACCTCGCTGAACTGCTGCGCGGCAGGCGTCGTCGCGTCGATGAGGTTACGGATGTCCTCATCCGACTCGACGAGCTGCTCGGACAGCAGGTTGAGGTCCCTCGAGAAGGATTTGAAATTGCCTGCCTGCTCGTTCTGCGTCTCCAGGACCGTGTTGCCGGACCGCAGCAACTGGACGGTGTGCGGGAGGTTCTCGCTGGATGCGGCGACGAACTCCTGCGTGGTGTCCATCAATCGTTCCAGGTCGTCGCCGGTGCCCCGGAAAGCCAGGTAGGACTCGTCGACCAGGGTGCGCGCATCCTCGTGTGGGATCGATCTGGCGAGCTTGTCCAGGTCGGTGATCACGTCCTCCACGCCGAGCGGGATCGAGGTGCGTTCCTGCGGGATCGTCGTGCCCTCCTCGAGGTAGGGCGCTGAGTCGGTCCGGGGGCGCAGGTCGACGTACTGCTCACCGATCGCCGACCGGTTCGCGACGATGGCATCGAGGTCGCGCGGGATGTCCGGGGCGTCGTGTTCGATGTGCAGGTCGACCTCGAGACCGTCCCCGTCCAGCCGCAGCTCGCCCACCCGGCCGACATTGACGCCGCGGTAGGTCACCTCGGCGTGGCTGAAGATCCCACCCGAAGCCGTCAGCTCGGCGGTGACCGTGTAGCCCTCCTGGCCGAAGTACTCCCCGAAGTCGGTGAACCGCACCAGTGCGTACACCACCGATACCGAGGCCACGACCACGAAGGCCACCAGCTTGATGCGTATCGATCGGCCGAGCATCAGCTACCACCCCCGGACAGCAGGTCATCGACCAGGCCAGGCTCCTCCGCGGAGCCTCCGCCGGCATCGGAGTCACCCGTGGACCCGTCCGGCGCCGGGGCCGAGGACTCGGACTCCGGTAACGGAAGGACGAGGCTCGGGTCCACGAGCTCATCCTCCCCGATCGGCAGCTCGCTCAGGATCGGCAGCCCGTCGAACGGGTTACCCCGATGCCTGCCGAAGTTCTCCAGGATCTGTTGCACCTCGAGGTCGAACGTGATGAACAGGTTGGCATAGTCGCCGACCATGCCCTCGGTCGAGCTGTCGGTGAACGGGAAGGTCGTCAGGATCTCCAGCGCGTTTGGCAGGTCGGCACCGGTCTCGGCGAGATTACGCAGGATCGGTTCCAGTGCCTCGAGGTTGGCCACCAGGTCCTCCTGGCTTCTCCGCACGGTGTCGACCGCCACCTCGGAGAAGTCGTCCAGCGCGCGGAGCATCTCCACCAGGTCGCCGCGCTGCTGCTCGAGGGACTCCAGGCCCGGGCCGAGATCGTCGAGGGACTCGGTGATCAGGCCCTTCTGCTCGTTCAGCTCGGCCGAGAGCCGGTTCAGCCCGTCGAGAGCGTCCGAGATCTCGTCGGTCTGCGCGTCCAGCCCCGCCGCGAGGCTCTCGGCGTTACGCAGAAAGCCCTTGATCTCGGTCTCGTTGCCGAAGGCCAGCTCGTTGAGCTCCCGCGTGATGGTGTTGATCTGCTCGACGCCGCCGGCGTTGAGCAGCATGGACAGCGCCCCGAGCAGCTCCTCGACCTCCACGTTGCGGCTCGTACGGGAAAGCGGGACGTGCGCGCCGTCCTCCAACGAACCTTCCGCCGAGTCCGCCGGCGGGGCCGCCAGCTCGACGTACTTCTCACCGAAGAGGCTGGTCTGCTTGATGTTGGCATCGGGGTTGGCGGGCAGCTCGACCTCCCGGTTGACGAGGATCGTCACCTCGGCGTGCCAGCCGTCCTCGGCGAGATCGATCTCCTCGACCCGGCCCACATCGACCTCGTTGAACTTCACCGTGGACTGGGGGACGAGGTCGAGCACGTCGGTGAACTCGATGGTCATCTCCACCGGGTCCGGGCCGAGCTCTGCCCCTCCCGGGAGCGGCAGGTCGTAGATACCACTGAACTCCCCGCAAGCCGTCAGTGCCATCGCCACCGCGGCGAGCATCGCCGTCAGGGTCCTGCGCCGGCGCCTGCCTCCGTACGGACGTGCCATCACTGACCACCTCCCTGCGGGGTGGGTCCGGAGAACTCGTCGACGGAAGGCAGCGGAAGCTCACCCTGCTGCAACGTCTCGATCGTCTCCGCGGGCGAGGGAAGCTTCCCCTGCAACGGGCCGGTGAGCTCGTCGCAGGCCGTGCCCGCGGCCGCCAGCTCCTCCGGCCCACGATCCACCAGGTAGCAGGCCAGCGTGAGCGGCGACATCGTCAGCTCGTTGAAGTTACCCCGGGCGTCGAGCGTACCGCCGGTGGCGTTGTAGGAGTTGATGACATTGTTCAGCGCCGTCGGCGCGACATCCATGAACTCGGCAAGCGCGGCACGCTGCTCGACCAGTACCTGGGTGACATCGGCCAGCTTGTCGACGTTGGACCGGATCTCCTCGTGGTTGTCCTCGATGAACCGCTGCACCATGTCCAGCGTCACGCCGAGCTGCTCGACCATGGCACCGAGGTTCTCCCGCTCGCCGGCCAGGAACCCGCTGATGTCGGCCAGTTGTTCCTCGAACCGCCGGACCTCCTCGTCGCTGTCGGCCAGCGTGGACGTGAACTCCGCGAGGTTACGTACCGTGCCGAACAGCTCCTCGGAGCTGCCCGACAGGGTCTCGGACAGCTGCCCCATCTTCGTGATCGTCTCGTTGAAGTTCTCGCCCTGGCCGTCCATGTTCTCGGCCAGCGTGCTGATCAGGTTCGACAGCGAGCCGTCCTCGTTGGCGCCCTCCGGTCCGAGCGCGTCGGCGAGCCGGTTCGTGCTCTCGTAGAGATCGTCGATCTCCAGCGGCACGGCAGTGCGTTCCTGCGGGACCATCGCCCCGTCCTCCAGAACCGGACCACCGGTATAGGCCGGGGTGAACTGCACGTACCGGTCACTGACCAGTGAGGGTGCCACGATCACGGCCTTGGCATCGGCGGGGATGTCCACCTCGCTGTCGTAGCTCATGGTGACCTTGACGCGGTCGCCCACCGGTTCGACCGCCTCCACGGTCCCCATGTCGACACCGAGCACCCGCACGGTGTTGCCCTCGTACAAGCCGATCGCGGCGGGGAAGAACGCGGTAGCCGTCTTCTCGCCGTCCTGTTGCAGCCACCACACGCCTCCGGCGACGACGAGCGCGAGCACGCAGGCGATCGCGATCCAGCGCGTGAGGCCGTGGGAGAGGTAGCTTCCGAGCGTCCGCAGGCTCATCGCGGATCACACCCCTCCTCGTTGTAGGGGCCTTCCGACGGCGGGAGCAGCCCGCAGATGTAGTTGTCGAACCAGCGGCCGCTACCCACGACGTTGGCGAACTTCCTGATGAACGGTGCGTACTCCTTCAGGCCCTGGCTGAGCGCCTCCCTGTTGCGGTGCAGCATCGACGTGAACTGGTCGAGCTCCTGCAACACCGGGTTGAGCTGTTCCTGGTTGTCCTCGACCAACCCCTGCAATTGCTCGGCGAGTTCCTGCGTCCCGCGCAGCAGGGCGCTGATCGCTTCCTTGCGCTGGCGGAGCTCGTCGAGCAGCCGGTTACCGTCCCGCATGAGCTTGACCAGCTCCTCGTCGCGCTCGCTCAACGTCCGGCTGATCTGTTCGGTGTTGGTGAGCAGCTCCTTGAGCTCGCTGTCCCGTTCGGAGATCGTGTCGGACAGCTTCGACAGCCCGGTCAGCGCGCCTTCGACGTGTTCAGGGGTATCGGAGAAGGTCTCGGACATCACGTCGAAGCTCTCGGCCAGCTGCTCGGTGTCGATGGCGTCGGTGGTCTCGGAGAGCTCCCGGAAGGCCTCGAGGACGTCGAACGGGGAGCTGGTCCGCTCCAGCGGGATGGGCTCACTCGGGTCGAGGACCTCCTCCCCTGCCGGGTCCAGCGACATGTACTTCTGGCCGAGCATGTCCTTGAGCTCGATACCGGCCCGCGTGTCGTCGCCGAGCCACGTGTCCTTGACCCGGAAGTCGACCACGACCCTGTCGCCGTCGAGGTTGACGTCGTCGACCTCGCCGACCTTGATGCCTGCCACCCGGACCTCGTTGCCGCTCTGCAGCCCGGCTGCCTCCTCGAACTCCGCGGAGTGCAGCGTTCCGGCACCGATCACCGGTAGCTTCTCCGAGTTCATCGCGGCCACCACCCCGAGGACCAGCGCGACGATGCCGACCAGTGCGATCGGGATCGGGTTGAACTGCTGGAAGGACTTCATGCTGGTCCGCACCTTTCAGCGTCCGACTCGCCCAGCGGGATCGTGACCGGCTCGGAGTCCGGGGTCAGCCGGACATCGGCCTCAGCCATGCACTCGAAGAAGTTGAACCACGAGCCGTAGCTGCCTGTCCGGCTGATCTGTCGGAGCTTCTCCGGCATGAACTGGATGAAGTGCTCCACCGTGCCCTCGTGCTCGTTGAGGTTCTCGGTCAGCTCGCCCAGTTGCTCGATGTCGTTGCGCAGCGGACCGCGGACCTCCTCGAGGAACCCTGACGTCGTCGACGACAGCTCCCCGACGGCCTCCACGGCCTCACCGATGTGCTCGCGGTCCTCGGACAGTCCCGAGACCAGCTCCTGCATCCGGATGAGCGTCTCGTTGAACTCCGGGGTGCGCTCGTTCAACGCGGCGAGGACCTCGTTCAGGTTGCCGATCACCTCGCCGATGACCTGGTCCTTGTTCGCTATCGACTCGGTCAGCGACGCGGTGTGTGCCAGCAGGCTCTCCACGGTGCCTGCCTCCCCCTGCATGACCTGGATGATCTGGTGCGAGAGCTTGTTCACGTCCTCGGGTGTGAGGGCTTCGAACAGCGGCTTGAACCCGTTGAACAGCTCCGTGAGGTTCAGGGCAGGCTGGGTCCGTTCCAGCGGGATATTGCCACCGACAGGCAGCAACTCGTCCGAGGAACCAGCACCCGGGTTCAGTGCGACGTAGCGCTGACCGGCGATGTTGCGGTACTTGATGGTCGCGGTGGTCGCAGCGGGCAGCTCGACCGAGGAGTCCACCGAGAACTCCACCTCGGCCAGGCGCCGGTCCACGACCTGCACGCTCTCCACTTGACCCACACGCACCCCCGCGATGCGCACGTCGTCGTTCTCCAGCAGCAAGGTCGCGTCCGAGAACCGCGCCGAGTAGGTCTCGGTCGAGGTCAGGTTGATGTTGGCGATGCTGATGCCCAGCACCGCGGTGGTCACTGCCGTCACCACCACGAAAATGATCAGCTTGACCAGGGAGGAGGTCATGGCCAGCGCGTTGCTCACTCGAAACTCACCTCCGCCCCGCGGTACAGCGGGCCGACCAGCAGCCCGGTCCAGCCAGGCATGTCGTCGGCGTCCTTATCGAGTTGCAGGCCGACCAGCTCGGACAGCACCATGTGCTCGGCAGGCGTGTTGGCCGGAGAGTTCGCGGGGTTCGTCCCCGCGGACGATCCGCCACCGCCCTGTTCCTCGGGGCGCGTCCCCGGGGCGCAGTCCAGCCCCTCGGGAATCGGATGCCCGAACGTCTCGATCGCATCGCACGGGAACGGCTGCCCGTCCAGCTCCGACCGCGCCGGTGGCGGGTGCTCACTTCCGTCGTCCAGCGCGAACGGCGGGTACGGGTACGGCAGCGGTTCCGGCAGCTTGTCCGGGTCGACGCAGTACGGTCCGCGGTAGCCGAGCTCGTCCGACCACTGGTTGTACTCCGGCTCGTCCTGGCCCGGTTCGTACTTGCCCCTGTTCGGGGTGATCACCACGTCGGCGCGCAGGCCCGGATCCTCTGTGCCCTTGCCGAATGCCTCGTCGAGCCGATCCACGGTGCCGGCCATCTGGCCGATCACGCAAGGAAACTCCGGCGAGTACAAGGCGATCGTCTCCATCGCGGGACGGGAGGTCTCGTTCAGCGCGATGATGTTGTCGCGGTTGGCCTCGAGGAACGTGTCGAAGTCCCGCGCCGAGATCGTCACGCTGCCGTACAGCTCGAACAGGTCCTGCTGCTTCTCCACGACGGTCCGCGCGTTCGCCGCGAAGTTGTCCAGCATCTGCGCGACGTCCGGCACCGCGTCGGAAAGGTTGTGGGAGTACTCGGCGAGGTTGGCGAAGTTCTCCTGCAGTTCGGGCAGGTGCGGCTCCAGCTCGGCGAAGTGCTCGCTCATCTGCGTCAACGTCTCGCCGAGCTCGCCACCACGCCCCTCCAGCGCGTTGGCCATCACCGTCAACGTGCTGTTGAGCTTCTGCGGCTGTACCGCCTGCAGCGTCGGGAGCAGGTTCTCGAACGCCGCGTACAGCTCCAGCGCCGTACTGGTGCGGTCCTGCGTGATGACGTCGCCATCGGACAGGCTCCGGCCGGTGTCCTCGCCCTCGCCCTCGAACTGCAGCGAGACGAACCGCTCGCCGAACAGCGTCTTCTGTGTCAGCAGGGCCGTGGCGTCGGCAGGCACTATATCGATCTTTTCCGGGTCCAGCGCCAGCTCCAGCGTGGCACCGTCCTCGCGCGGTACCACCCGGTCGACCTGACCGACGATCACGCCACGCGCCTTGACGTCCGACCGCTCCCCGAGCTGGTTACCGACCTTGTCGGTCTCCAGCTTCACGGTGGCGACCGGGGTGAACGCACCCTGGAAGTCCGCCACGCTCAGCGAGACGGCTCCCACGACCAGCCCGATGAAGGCCACCCCGAGCAGCCTGCGTCGCAACGTCGTAAAAGCTCCCGGCGCACTCATCCCGCGATCCTCACCGTCGTCTCCAGGCCCCAGATAGCGAACCCGAGGAAGAAGTTCACGATCGCGACGACCACGATCGTCAGCCGCACCGACCGCCCCACCGCGACGCCGACGCCTGCCGGGCCGCCCGAGGCGGTGTAGCCGTAGTAGCAGTGCGACATGATGATGATCACCGCGAAGACGAGCACCTTGAAGAAGGAGATGAACACGTCCTCGGGCGGCAGGAACAGCTCGAAATAGTGGTCATACGTACCCGGCGACTGCCCGTAGAAGTACACCACGATCGCCCGGGAGCCCGCGTACGAGGCCAGCAACCCGATGATGTACAGCGGGATGATCGCGACGAAACCGGCGATAACCCGGGTCGTGACCAGGAACGGCAGGCTCGGCACGCCCATGACCTCGACGGCGTCGATCTCCTCGGAGATCCGCATCGCGCCCAGCTGCGCGGTGAACCCCGCGCCGACGGTCGCGGTCAACGCGAGCCCGGCCACCAGCGGGGCCACCTCACGGGTGTTGACGTAGGCGGAGGCGAAACCGGACAGCGCAGCCGTTCCCAGCTGATCCAGCCCGGCGTAGGCCTGCAGCCCCACGACCGTGCCCACGAACAGCGTCATACCGAGCATCACGCCGACCGTGCCGGCGATCATCGCGAGCGCACCGCTGCCGAAGCTGACCTCGGCGAGGATGCGCAGGACCTCCTTAACGTACCTGCGTAGCGTGCGCGGCACCCATGCCAGCGCGCGCACGTAGAAGGAGAGCTGGTCGCCAAGGTCGTCGAGGACCGAGAGCGGACCGTCGACGGCGCTGCGGGCCGTCTTGGTCAGGGTGGTTCGCATCGTCATCGGCGATCAACTCCCCGGTGGCGGGACGACCTGCAGGTACACCGCCGTCAAGATGAAGTTGACGAAGAACAGCAGCAGGAAGGTGATGACCACCGACTGGTTGACAGCGTCGCCCACTCCCTTCGGACCACCGGTCGGATTCAGCCCCCGGTAGGACGCGACCACCCCGGCGATGAATCCGAAGATCAGTGCCTTGATCGTGCTGATCCACAGGTCGGGCAGCTGCGCGAGCAGCGTGAAGCTCGCCAGGTACGCCCCTGGCGTTCCGCCACCCAGGATGATGTTGAAGAAATAGCCGCCGAGCACGCCGACGACACTGACCACACCATTGAGCAGCACCGCGACCAGCATGGCCGCGAGCACCCTCGGCACGATCAGACGCTGCACGGCGGAGACGCCGAGTACCTCCATCGCGTCGATCTCGTCGCGGATGGTCCGTGAGCCGATATCGGCACAGATCGCCGAACCACCCGCGCCTGCCACGATCAGCGCGGTGACCACAGGGGCAGCCTGCTGCACAACGGCGAGCACGCTGACCGCACCGGTGAACGACTCGGCCCCCAGCTGCCGGGTCAACGTTCCCAGGTGCAGCGCGATCACCGCGCCGAACGGCACCGAGACCAGGATCGTCGGCAGGATGCTGACGTTGGCGATGAACCAGGCCTGCTGGATGAACTCCCTCAGCTGGAACGGCCGCTGGAAGAAGCCACGCGCGACGTCGAGACCCAGCGCGAATAGCTTCCCGGTCTCGCGCAACATCCCCAGACCGGGGATCTTACGAGGGGGTGCTGCTGTGGTCACTACTGGTTGCTCCACCACTGTGCGTCGGTGTGCTGGCCACTCTCACCATGGGAGGCGCGGTCGCCCGGACGGTTCGCGACCTCCTCCGCGGGCAGCTCGCCGTGGTGCTCGGTCGGCAACGGCACGGTGCTGCCGCCCGAGCCACCCGCCGCGTGCTGTCCCGCGCCGACGAGCTGGTGCGGGCGCACCCCGTAGTGCTGCTGCTCCTCGGGCGAGAGCGACTCGATGATGCCTTCCTGCGCCTCCGGCGGCAGGGTGTGCAGGATCTGCATGACCCGGTCCTTGCGGCGCCGCTCACCCTGACGCACGGGCAGTCCCGGGGTCGGCTGGATCTGCGGTACCACGCCGCGCACGTCCTCGGTCCCACCGTCGTGGTGACCGGCCTCGACGTTGGCCTGCTCGGCGGCCATGGTCGCGCTGTCCTTCTCCTCGGACATCCCGATCGGGCCGAGCCTGCGCCCGTTGAGGAACTGCTCGACCACGGGCTCGTGACTGGTCAGCAGTACCTCGCGCGGGCCGAACATGACCAGCTCCTTACGGAAGAGCATGCCCAGGTTGTCCGGAACCGTGCGCGCGACGTTGATGTTGTGCGTCACGATCAGGATCGTCGCGTCGATCTGCGCGTTGAGGTCGATCAGCAGCTGGGACAGGTACGCCGTGCGTACCGGGTCGAGCCCGGAGTCCGGCTCGTCACACAGGATGATCTCCGGGTCCAGCACGAGGGCACGCGCCAACCCGGCGCGCTTGCGCATCCCGCCGGAGATCTCGCCGGGAAGCTTGTCCTCCGCGCCGGACAGCCCGGTCATCGCCAGCTTCTCCATGACGATCCGCTTGATCTCGGACTCGCTCTTCTTGGTGTGCTCACGCAGCGGGAAGGCCACGTTGTCGTACAGGTTCATCGACCCGAACAGCGCGCCGTCCTGGAACAGCACCCCGAAGAGCTTGCGCGTCTCGTACAGCTTGTGCTCCGAGCACCGCACGATGTCGGTGCCGTTGACCACACACGTGCCGGTGTCCGGCTTGAGCAGCCCGATCATCGACTTCAGAAAGACCGACTTACCCGTACCGGACGGCCCGAGCATCACCGAGACCTCACCCGGCGGAAGCGACAGCGACACATCCCGCCAGATGGGCTGACTCCCAAACGATTTGGACAGCCCCTCTATGACAACCTCGGCACCCATCGGACCTCCCGGATCTCATTCGCCGACCAACCAACCGAATCGACCGGTTCGTGCGCACACGCGAATGAACATGCTTCCCCGTCCACCCTGTGCAACGAGCGATTCGCGAATAGGTTACTCGTCGGTCATTTCTTTCTCACAGGCTACGTACCCCGGCTTGTCACCGCCGTAGGCACGGAACATACCTCGATTGTGCCTCGCGTCATAAACAGCGTTACGGTTCCGTTGGCCGGTGACGTCGTCACTCACCCGCGGGAGAACGGGTCGACCGCACGTCACCAGCACATGCAACCCGGCTGGGCGCCACGTGCTCGCGCCTCCTGCTCGTCCGGGGTGACCGTAGCCCAGAAAGAGCGGGGCGGGCACCCAGCCGGATGCCCGCCCCCTGAACTCGCTCGCACGAACTACTTGATCGTGATGCTCGCGCCTGCTTCCTCGAGCTTGGCCTTGGCGGCCTCGGCGGCCTCCTTGTCGACCTTCTCCATGATCGGCTTCGGGGTCTCCTCGACCAGCTCCTTGGCCTCCTTGAGACCCAGGCCCGTGATGACCTCGCGGATCACCTTGATGACCTGGATCTTCTTGTCCCCGGCGCCCTCGAGCACGACGTCGAACTCGTCCTGCTCCTCAACGGCCTCGGCTTCGCCGCCCCCGGCTGCCGCCGCCGGCGCGGCCGCCACCGGCGCGGCGGCGGTAACGTCGAAGGTCTCCTCGAACTGCTTGACGAAGTCGGACAGCTCAAGCAGCGTCATCTCCTTGAATACGTCAAGGAGCTCCTCGGTGCTCATCTTGGCCATGGTGGCCCTTCCTCTCTGTTCCTACGCGGGTGATGGGGTCGTGTACAGCCCGTGGCTCATGCGGCAGCCGACTCGTCGCCGGACCCGGAACGCTTGTCCTCGAGCACGGCGGCGAGCCGGGCAACCTGCGAGGCAGGTTCCGCGAACATGGTCGCGGCCTGGGACATCTTGGCCTTGAACGCACCAGCTGCCTTGCTCAACAGCACCTCGCGGCTGTCCAGCTCGGCGAGCTCGTCGATCTCGTTGACGGAAAGCGGACGGCCGTCCATGTATCCGCCCTTGATCACAAGAGCCTTGTTGTCCTTCGCGAAGTTCTTCAGGGCCTTGGCGGCCTCGACCGGCTCGTCCTCGACGAACGCGATGGCCGTCGGCCCGATGAAGAGATCGTCGAGCCCTTCGACGCCCGCATCCTGTACGGCGCGCCGGACAAGGGTGTTCTTCGCGATCCGGTACTTGGTGCCCGAGCCGAGGGTGCGACGCAGCTGATTGAGCTGAGCCACGGACAGACCCGTGTATTCGGTGATGACTGCTGCCGAGCTGTTGCGGAATCGATCCGCGATCTCGGCGACGGCCTCCACCTTCTCCCGAGTCGCCATGGTCGCCTCCTCTCGTGGCGTTAGTTGATCAGCAGACCGAGAGCGGCCCAGAAGGCCCGGAGACGACGAAACGCCCCGGCACAGGACGGCGCGGGGCGTGACACTCATGGCGGGAGCACCCGCCGAGAAGCCTCGTTCCTCCTACGCCGGCCGCCCGCTCGCCTGCGGATCCTTCGTTGAGACGCACCGGAGTGCGACTCAAGACCAACGGTCTTCGGTAGAACCAAGAAACAAGGATACGCCTACGCCCGAACGGTCGCCGCGGTGGGGTCGCTCGGCCCGGAACACGGAGACGTCGGGCACGCCCACGTCACCACGGACAGTCGCATATCCGGCATCATGGGTGACGTGGTGCAGCAGCCGAGTCAGCCGGGTGAGGACCCACGGGAGGCCGATCCGCCGCGCGGACCGGGCGAGCGGCCTGCCGGTGACCACGCCCGGCACGAGCCCGACGATACCCGACCCGGGGATCGCCAGTCCGGCGTTACCCGGTCCGAGGACTCACTGTCCGGGGACTCACTGCAGCCGTTCACACCCGCGGACGCCGCACCTGCCGGACCGGCTCCGCCGGGCACCGGGTGGCAGGACGGGACCGATCCCGGTGCTGCGCTGGACCCCGAGCAGCTTCGCCAGTTCCAGCAGTTCCAGCAATTCCAGCAGTTCCAACGATTCCAGGAGCTGCAGCGTCAGAAGGGCGCCGAAGCGCCCCAGCACGGCACGGACGTGCCCCCGCCACCGGTCCCCTACGGGTACTATCCCTACCCACCGCGGCCACCGCTATGGCGCCGACTGCTGAACAAGTTCGTACGGCGGCTGGTCTACGTGGCCGTCGCGATCGTCGGGCTGATCATCGCCGCCAACCTAGCCTTCGACTACCTCTTCGGTTCCTCCGACGACGGCGACCGCCCCGCCGAGGAAACCGGCGGCGGGACCTACGAGACGAACCAGATCCTCTCGACATCGCCGCAGGAGTCCGTCCGGATGGTGTACCAGACCATCGCGCAGGGACGGGCCGACCTGGCTTGCGCGAGCTTCGCCGACGACATCCAGCCGCGGTTCGCGCGCAACATGGGCGCTGCCGACTGCCGGGCGGCCGTCGAGTCACTCCACCAGGAGGTCACCAGCCGGAACAACTACGCAGAGCCGACCTTCCCGCAGGATATGGAACCGGCCCCGGAAGCGGACACCGTGCGGGTCAGCTCCTGCGAGATGCAGGTCCGCGACGGTCCCGAGCTCGGTCTGTTCACGGTCAGCCGGGTCGAGCAAGGGCAGTGGTTGATCACCGATCACGACCCCGAACCCGATCCCTGCCCCGGAGCCGGGAGTGGCGGCTGAGCCGGTGCCGGAATGCTTCGAGGGGAGGCCCGCTCCGGGACCTCCCCTCGGTGATCGTGCTCGTCGTCGAGCTACGCGGCTTCGTCGCCGAGCATGTGGCGAGTGCGCGTGTGGTCGACAGGTATACCCGGCCCCATCGTCGTGGTGAATGTGACCCTCTTCAGGAACCGGCCCTTCGCCGCCGACGGCTTGGACCGCAGGACTTCGTCCAGCGCCGCGGCGTAGTTCTCCACGAGCTGCTCTGGCGTGAACGAGGTCTTGCCGATGATCAGGTGCAGGTTCGCCTGCTTGTCCACGCGGAAGCTGACCTTCCCGCCCTTGATGTCGGCGATCGCCTTCGTCACGTCCGTAGTCACGGTGCCGGTCTTCGGGTTCGGCATCAGCCCGCGCGGACCGAGCACGCGGGCGATCTTTCCGACCTTGGCCATCTGGTCCGGCGTCGCGATCGCGGCATCGAACTCGAGCCAGCCACCCTGGATACGCTCGATGAGTTCGTCCGATCCGACCACGTCGGCGCCCGCTGCCTCGGCCTCGGCAGCCTTGTCGCCGGTGGCGAACGCGATGACGCGGGCGGTCTTTCCTGTGCCGTGCGGCAGGTTCACGGTGCCGCGGACCATCTGGTCGGCCTTGCGTGGATCCACGCCGAGCCGCATGGCGACCTCGACGGTGGCGTCCATCTTCGTCTTCGAAGTCTGCTGGGCGAGCTTCACGGCCTCCAACGGCGTGTACAGCCGGTCGCGGTCGATCAGCTCGGATGCCTGGCGATAGGCTTTGCTGCGCTTAGTCATGTGCTGTCCTTCTGCTCTCGTGGATCAGTTGTGGTACAGGCCAGCGCCCGGCCTCCCACGGTGCCGCCCGCCTGGCAGGCGAGCGCGCGAAACGCTACTCGATCGTCAACCCCATGGACCTGGCGGTGCCAGCCACGATCTTGGCGGCCTGCTCCTCGTCCTCCACGTTGAGATCGGGCTTCTTCGTCTCCGCGATCTCCTTGACCTGGTCCCAGGTGACCTTGGCGACCTTGTTCCGGTGTGGCTCGCTGCTGCCCTTGTCCACACCCGCGGCCTTCAGCAGCAGCTTAGCCGCCGGCGGGGTCTTGAGCTTGAAGTCGAACGAGCGGTCCTCGAACACGGAGATCTCGACCGGCACCACGTTGCCGCGCTGCGACTCGGTGGCGGCGTTGTAGGCCTTGCAGAACTCCATGATGTTCACACCGTGCTGACCCAAGGCTGGACCAACCGGCGGGGCCGGGTTCGCCTGCCCGGCCTCGATCTGCAGCTTGATAATTGCTGCGAGCTTTTTCTTCTTCTTGGGTGGCATCCTGTGTTTCCTAATTTCCTTGACCTGTCCGCGACACCGGAACGGCGCCGCGCCTGTTCCCGACCCGATCCTGCCTGTGTATCGGGTGGAAGCCTGGTCGGTGCTGTCAGATCTTGGAGACCTGGTTGAACGACAGCTCGACGGGAGTCTCCCTGCCGAAGATCGACACCAGCACCTTCAGCTTCTGAGCGCCCGCGTCGACCTCGGAGATCGTGGCCGGAAGCGTGGCGAACGGGCCGTCCATGACCGTCACCGACTCGCCGACCTCGAAATCGACCTCGACAACCTCGGCCCCCTTTTCCTGAGCCTCGGCCTCTGCGCCCTTGCTCTCCTTGGCAGCGGGAGCCTGCTCCTCCTTGGGCAGGAGGAACTTCATGACCTCGTCCACGCTCAACGGGGACGGGTGCGAGGTCGCGCCGACGAATCCGGTTACTCCGGGAGTGTTCCGGACCGCGCTCCAGGAGGCGTCGTTGAGGTCCATCCGGACCAGGACGTAGCCCGGCAGGACCTTACGCTTGACCTGCTTACGCTGGCCGTTCTTGATCTCGGTGACCTCCTCGGTCGGCACCTCGATCTGGAAGATGTAGTCCTCGACATCCAAGGTTTGCCGTCGAGTTTCCAGGTTGGTCTTGACCCTGCTCTCGTAGCCGGCATAGGAGTGCACGACGTACCACCGTCCCGGCTTGCTACGCAGCTCGGCGCGCAGCGCGGCGGCCTCGTCCACCGGTTCGGCCCGGCTCTCCTCCGAGCCGCCTTCCCGGACGCCGCCCGCATCACCGGAAACCTCGTCCTCCGGCTGGTCGTCCGCGCCATCGGCCCGGCCGGCCTCGGCCGTCTCGGCGGCCTCGGTGCCCTCGCGCTCGTCCTCCCCCGGAAGCGCCGCAGGCACGTCACCGCCCTCCGAAGCATCCGCCGTGAAGTCCTCACCCTGCTCACCGTCGGCAGCGGTCGAGGCATCGGCAGTAGCCACCTCGGTGTACTCCTCGGCCCCTGCCGCGCCGTTCTCGGACGTCACTGTGAAGTCCTTTCTCTGTCTCGTGTGCAAGGTATCCGGCGCCTCCCGCTGGCGAGGTACTCAGCCGAATATGGCGAACACCACTCTGGCGAACAGCAGGTCCAGCGCCCAGACGAGCCCGATCATGAAGAGCATGAAGGCCAGTACCACGACCGTGTAGGTGCTCATCTGTTTCCGTGTCGGCCAAACCACCTTGCGGAGTTCGCCCAACACCTCGCGGATGTACCGCACGATCCGCTGGTGCAGCGGCTGCTTTTCCTCGATGGTGCCCGCCTTGGCTGCGGACCCCTCTCGACCACTCGAGGAACCAGCACCTGGACCGGGACCAGACGGCTTACCCTGCGGGTTCGCCTGGTCGCGGTTGTTCCGCCCGTTTCCTTTCCGCGCGGAGCCACGCCGCCCACGCCGAGACGCGGCGTTGTCCGGACGAGAAGGACGCTGCGCGTCGTCTTCCTTGTCCTTGTCGCCGTCCTCGCTCACGAGCCACTCCTCCGCTGCGCCTGATGGTTCATCTTGCAGGGGTGACAGGACTTGAACCCGCAACCTGCGGTTTTGGAGACCGCTGCTCTGCCAGTTGAGCTACACCCCTTCGTCCGGCCGGCCGCCGCACGAGCCGACCGCACATATGCTGGACACCACGACCTCACCCCGGATTCCCTCGCGGGGTCGATGAAGTGGAGGTTCCAACTCCGGAAGTGTACGGCAACGCGCAGCACGGGCTGCAACCGCGTCCCTCTGACGGCACTTCCGGCGATGATACCCCGCCCCGACCGGCGACGCGATTTCCGCGGCGCACCGCGGCCGTGAAACCATGGGGCCATGGTCACACCCGACGGTGCTCGCACAACAACACCCACGACGTCGCCCCGGCGTGTCTCCACACGGATCGCCGCGATCACACCCTCGGCAACGCTGGCGGTCGACGCGAAGGCCGGCGAGCTCAAGGCGAAGGGACGCCCGGTCATCGGGTTCGGTGCGGGCCAGCCCGACTTTCCCACGCCCGAGTACATTCTCTCGGCTGCGGAGGAAGCGGTACACCAGCGAGTGAATCACGGCTACACGGCAGCCGCAGGCCTTCCCGAGCTGCGGGAAGCGATCGCCACCAAGACCGAACGCGACTCCGGCGTCGCGATCGAGCCGTCCCAGGTCCTGGTCACCAACGGCGGCAAGCAGGCGGTGTACTCGGCGATGGCCACGCTCTGCGACCCGGGTGACGAGGTCCTGCTCCCGGCCCCGTACTGGACGACGTATCCCGAGTCGATCAAGCTAGCCGGCGGTGTTCCCGTGCAGGTCACCGCGGACGAGTCCACCGGTTACCGGGTCACGGTCGAGCAGCTCGAGGCCGCACGGACCGAGCGCACCAAGGCGCTGCTGTTCAACTCCCCGTCGAACCCGACCGGTGCTGTCTACCCGCGGGAGGAGGTCGAGGCCATCGGGAGGTGGGCGCTGGAGCACGGGATCTGGGTGATCACCGACGAGATCTACGAGCACCTGGTCTACGACGGCGCGCGGGCGCACTCGATCCCGGCCGTCGTCCCGGAGCTCGCCGAGACCACCCTGGTGCTCAACGGGGTCGCCAAGACCTACTCCATGACGGGCTGGCGCGTCGGCTGGATAGCGGGCCCGCAGGACGTCATCAAGGCAGCCGCGTCCTACCAGTCGCACCTGTGCGGCAACGTGGCCAACGTCTCGCAGTGTGCCGCGCTCGCCGCGGTCGCGGGCCCACTGGACGCCGTCGCCGAGATGCGCGCGGCCTTCGACTCCCGGCGCAGGAAGATCGTCGAGCTGCTCGACCGGATCCCCGGCGTCGACTGCCCGACACCGCAGGGCGCGTTCTACGCGTACCCCTCGGTCAAGGCGCTGCTCGGCAAGCCGTTGCGTGGCTCGACGCCGACGAACACCGTCGAGCTGGCCGACCTGCTCCTCGAGCACGCGGAGGTGGCCGTGGTCCCCGGCGAGGCGTTCGGCACGCCCGGCTACTTCCGGTTCTCCTACGCCCTTGCAGAGGAGGACCTCGTTGAAGGCGTTCGCCGGGTGGGCGAGCTCCTCAGCGAGATCAACTGAGCGGACGGGATGGAGCCGAAGGTGACATCGGGTTCTTAGAAGGAGCCGGATGTCACCTTCGGCTCCCACACGCTGGTGGGCCGGCCGGGCGCGCCGTCAGGTCAGGCGCACGGTCGCGGTTGCCTTGCCCAGTACCGGCCTGCCCTCGAACTTGGCGGTGATCGATACCGTGGCGACGTCGTCCTCTACCGCGGTCACGGTGCCCGAACACTCCACGAGCGCACCGTCCTCGTCGTCCGGAACCACCACGGGGCGGGTGAAGCGGGTGGCGTAGGACAGCACCCTTCCCGGGTCGCCAACCCACTCGGTGACGACCCTGCCAGCGATTCCCATCGTCAACATGCCGTGCGCGATCACGCCGGGCAGGCCGACCTCGGATGCCACCCGGTCGCTGTAGTGGATGGGGTTGAAGTCCAGCGAGGCCCCCGCGTAGCGCACCAAGTCGCCGCGTGTAACGCGGACACTCAGCTGCGGAAGCTCGTCCCCGACCCGTGTCGTCATTGTTCCCCCCGGACGACCAGCTGGGCACGTCCGGTACAGACCAGCTCGCCGCTGTCGGTGTGTATCTCGGCGCGCAGCGTCAGGAAGTCGTTGCCCGCGCGCGCGAAAATACTGTCCACATGCGTGGTGACCTCGAGCCGGTCTCCGGCATGCACGGGACGTTCGTGGACGAAACTCTGGTCACCGTGCACCATCCGGTCGTAGTCGAGCCCCAGGTCCGGGTCCGAGACCAACTCGTCGATCGCGCCCAGGTTCACGATGGTCAGAAACGTCGGCGGGGCGATCAAATCCGGGTAGCCCGCGGCTCGCGCGGCTCCGGCATCCCGGCTGAGAGGGCTGGTGTCTCCGACAGCGTCGGCGAACTCCGTGATTTTGGCCCGGCTCACCTCGTAGACCTCGCTTGGCGGGTACGAGCGGCCGATGAGCGACTGATCCAATCCCACGCGATCAGCCTACCGGCCCGGCCACCGCGCGATGGACGGTGCCGACCCTGCGGCCACGACCGCTTCGGGACACCGACCACACCACCACGGGGCGCCCGGACCGGACAGCCGGCCTAGCGGGTCTCCTTGTGCATCCGGTGCGTGCCGCAGTTCATGCAGAACTTCTTCATCTCCAAGCGGTCCGGGTCGTTGCGCCGGTTCTTCTTGGTGATGTAGTTGCGGTGCTTGCACTCCTCGCACGCCAGCGTGATCTTCGGTCGTACGTCGGTTGTCGCCACGGCAGGCACCTTTCTCTGCTTACTCGTCGATCCACCCTGCAGGCATGCCGGGGCTTGCCGAAACGCTGCCCTGCCGGGGTGACCAGGGCTGCTGCCACGCCCTGACTCATCAGAGGCCATCAGACCTCGGCAAACTCGCGTGGAACGCACCAGGATCCTCGTCTCGCAGGCGCACTCCACACGGTCTGCGGTAGCGGGAGCGGGACTCGAACCCGCGACACCACGATTATGAGCCGTGTGCTCTAACCACCTGAGCTATCCCGCCGTTGCCGTCCACGCCGCCACCAGGGTACCTCCGGTGCGGCGGGCTGCCTTCCGCGCAACGACGTGCCTGTACCCGGGCACGCCAGGAGGCGGTGAGCAGCGCACGCAGCCGAGCCCCAATACGGATTCGAACCGTAGACCTTCTCCTTACCATGGAGATGCTCTGCCACTGAGCTATTGGGGCAGCGCGCTCATCATCGCGAGCGCAAGAAAAACTGTACACAGTGCCCGAGCACGGGAGGCAAGCGGGGTCGGTTCACGCCCCGCGCCCGCCCCCCGGGGTCCGGGCGCGGGCGGCACCGGCGCTCAGTTGAGCAGCGTGAGCACGTCCTCCGACTGGCGGTCCACCGCGCGGGTGGTGCGGGCGTGCAACCAGGCTTCCAACCGCCTCTCGGACAGCGGCCGCGAGATCAGGTAGCCCTGTGCGACATCACACCCCATCGACTCGAGCTGATCCCGCGCCACGTCCTCCTCGACGCCCTCCGCGACCACCGTCAGCCCGAGCGAGTGCCCGAGCTCCACGATGGAGCGCACCACGGCAAGATCACCAAGGTCCGTCCCCATCCCCAGGACGAAGCTCTTGTCGATCTTGACCTCGTCCACGGGTAGCTGGCGCAGGTACGCCAGCGAGGAGTAGCCGGTGCCGAAGTCGTCAACGGCCAACACGACCCCGAGGGCGTGCAGTTCGCGCAGCACCGGCAGCGCGCGTTGCGGGTTGGACATCACACCCGACTCGGTCAGTTCCAGCGTCAGCAGCTCCGGAGGCACCGCGAAACGTTCGAGCGCCGCGGCGACCTGTTCGGGGAACTCGGCGTCCAGCAGGGTGCGCACCGACAGGTTCACCGCAACGGAGATGCGCAGCCCCTCGTCCAGCCACCTCCGCACACGTGCCAATGCCTCATCGAGCACGAACGAGGTCAGCGCGCCGATCAGCCCGGCGGCCTCGATCGCCGGAACGAACTCGTCAGGGTGGAGCTTGCCGAACTCGGGGTGTTCCCAGCGCACCAGGGCCTCGACACCGCGTACGTGCCTGCTGGGCAGGGAGACCTTCGGCTGGTAGTGGACCGAGACCTCCCCGTTCTCCAGTGCCTGCCTCAGCTGCGTGACCAGCTGGAACCGCCGCATGAAGATCTGGCCCATGCTGGGGACGTACCCGCGCACCTCCTCACCGCTGCGGGTGGCCCGCACCGCGACGTCGGCGCGCTGCAACAGACCGTTGATATCGACCTGGCTCGGGCTCTCCTCCACGTCGATGCTGGCGTAACCCACCGACGCGTTAGCTTCCACCGTGAGCTTGTCCACGGCGTATGGTGCCGACAGCTCGGCCCGGAGCCGTTCGGCGATCGTGCGGGCCTCGGTTTGCTCGCACTCGGTGAGCAGTGCGGCGAACGACGCGCCCTCCAGCCGCGCCACCGGGACCAGCGAGCCGAGCACGTCGCGCATGCGGCGGCCTGCGACGACCAGCATCCGGTCGGCCCAGGCGTAGCCGAGCGCATCGGAGACGGTGGAGAACACGTCGAGATCGACGCGCACGACAACGGTCCCGGCCTGCTCCTCCAAGGTGCCTCGCGCGACCTGGCAGAAGCCCGGCCGGTTGAGCAGCCCGGTCAGCGGGTCGTGGTAGGCGTCGTGCCGCAGGGTGGCCATCAGCCGCCGGTTGTCGAGCGCGGTAGCCAGGTGCGCCGCCATAGTGCCGATGAGCTGGATGTCCGCGGAACCGAACCCGCGCCACCGGGACAGCCGGTCGTGCGCCTCCAGCACACCGAGAAGCTGGTTGGCACTGCGCAGCGGCACCACGAGCACCTCGTCGGCACCACGTGCCCGCAGGGCCGCGCCGACGTCCTCCGTCGCGTCGGAACCGCGGAACAGCCGGGCGTGCGTGCCCGGCAGGCGCACGATCGAGTCGTCGAGATGCCCCTTGCCTGCCGGAGGCACCGGGTCGCCAGCGACCACGGTATGCGTGCCCTCTGGACCGTCCAGCCGCAGCCGTAGCACGATGCGGCGCGCGGAGAGCTGATCCTTGATGCGCTCCGCGAGGGTGAACCATTCACTCGCGGCGAACTCGTGGGCGAGGTCGTCACGGTCGCCTGCGGGCTTGGCCGCGGCGTGCCGGCCCGAGCGCGCGACCATGAGGCTGACGTCGGTGAGCGCCTCGAGGTCACGCTGCTCCCGCAGCAGGCCGGAGTACGCCCAGTACAGCGCGGCGAGGCCGAGAGCGACCGCGAACACCAACGGCCAGGCATACTGCACGTCGGTGACGATGAGATAGGCACTGAGCCCGACGGCGGCATTGATGAAACCCACCACGAGCACGCGCCCCATCAGGCGCAGACCCGTGCCCGCACGCATCCGCCGCCGCAACACCCACACGGCGCAGAGCGCCAGGATGGTGCTGGCCACCGGCGCGCTCACGGTCCCGACGAAGGCGGCGAGCCACTGCGTCCCTACGGGGCCGGTCAGCGCGGCGACCAGCCCGGCCATCGCGAACGCCACGGTGATCTCGATGGTCATCACACCGGTGTTGTAGAGCACACGACCGGAGACCTTGCGTGCGATCAGGGTCCCGACACCCGCCACGAGGTGCGCGGCGAGCACCACCTCGAACGGGCCGACCATCAGACCGATCACCAGCGGGATCTCGGTGAACGAGATCGTCCACGAGATGCCGCTGCGCACGTCGACGTTGATGGCGAGCTGCTCGGCGATGACGAACCCTGCGGCCAGCGCGAGCCCGATCCACAGCAGATCAGCCGAGTAGTCGAACGGCAGCCAGACTCCCACTGCGACGGCGCCGGACACCGCGATCGCGACCACGATGAGCGTGTAGTGGTAGAACCTACGCTCGTCGACCGGCCGGCCCCGCTGGTGAGCGCGCTGTTCGGCCGACCGATCCGAACCCGTCGCAGCGCGACCGTCCTCGGCGCCTACGTCGTCCGCCATGAACCCTCCTCCCGGCCATCCGCAGCGACCGAGTACATCGATCGATCGATAGGCTCGTCGATCGGCATGACCCGGCGTACGTAGCTTGCCTTGTTCCGGGCCGCTACGCCAAGACACATTCGAGCAGACACTCTACCTCCGCCAGGGGAATACGACCCGACTTACGGGTTGCGGTCGCAGCCGAGCGTGACCAAGCGCCGGGTACGGGCCGGGCCCGGACCGCGTCCAAGCACGGGTAACCCTGGCCGCCGTGCCCGGCTGCCACCGCTCGGTGCCGCCGCGTACGACGTCACCCGGCAGGGTCCTCGTGAGCTGCCAGGATGGTCGTGACGACCTCGTCGAAGCCGCCTGCCACCCGGTCCGCTCCCGCGGTGGCCAGTTGCTCCCTTCCGTGTACACCGGACGTGACCGCGATGGACCGCATCCCCGCGGCCTTCGCCATCGCCAGGTCGTGGGTCGTATCCCCGACCATGACGGCGCGGTCCCCCGAGACGCCGCAGCGGCGCATGATCAGGCGCCCCATCTCGGGGTCCGGCTTGGGACGCGACACCTGGTCGGCACCAACGACCATCGCGAATCGGTCCCGAAGCCCCGCGGCCGCCAACAGAGCGTCGGCGCCCGCGTGGGACTTGCTGGTGGCCACCGCCAGGGTGAACCCGGCGTCACACAAGGTCGCCAGCCCTCGCGGCACCCCCGGGAACGGGAGGCTTCTCGCCTTCGGCAGGGCGATCTCGTCGAACAACGCCCGGTACTGTCGCGTCCCCCTGGTCACCGTCGGGTCGTCCGCCGGCAGTCCCAGCATCGTCGAGAACGCCTGTTCCAGGGGAAGACCGATGGACGCGCGAATCTCCGCGGCGTCGGGGACGGCGACGTCGATGGAGGTCAGCGCCGCCGTGCAGGTCTCAACGATCAGACCTGGCGTGTCGAGCAACGTTCCGTCCAGGTCACATGCGATGACGAACGTCACGGCATCCTTTCCGAGATCCGCGGGAACGTGGTGAACCCGCATCGACAACGGTGCCTCCGGGGCGTCACCGCCGGGCGAGGTTATCAACTCGATAAACCCGCTGCGTATCCATTCCCTTCCCGCGTGACATGCAGGAAAATCAGCGCTGTAAGGAACTTTGTCTACATACCGGGCGAATTGCCACAACCGGGTCACCGGCCATCGCCCGTCGACCGGGGCAACCGGACGCACGCCTTCCTCCGGGAAACTCCGCCCGGCGGGGAGTGACCAGACCCGCACGGCGGCCGTGCGGATGCGGCTGCGAAAGCAACCCATGGAGTCGCGTGTGACGGCGATGCCGACTGACCTCCGACGGACCGTTTCCGCGATCGTTCTCGCCGCGTTCATGTTCCTCGCCGGTATGGCGAACCTCGCGGGAACCGGAGCGGCGGGCGACGCGATAAGACCGGCCAACCACACGTCCGCGTCCGAAGGCACCGGTCGCGCGTTCGTCTGGCCGACCACCGGATGGGTCGCCGCGAACGACACGTATGTCGGCGGCGTGCACCACCCGGGCGCGGCCGACATCGCCGCCCCGCACCACACACCGGTACGAGCGGCCCGTGCCGGTCGCGTGGTGTCCACCGGGTGGAGCGACGTCAGCGGCTGGTACGTACGGATCGAGCACACCGCTGCCGGCTCCTACTACTACTTGACCAGCTATACGCACCTGCTCGAGAGGCCGCGCGTACGTGAAGGGGACGTCGTCTCGGCCGTTGCCGGGGGTGGAACCGTCCTCGGCTACGGCAGCCGTACCGGCAACGCCAACATGAGTGGCCCGCACACCCACTTCAGCATCAGACGAGTGGACAAGGTAACCGGCAGGGTCGAACAGCTGAGCATCCCCGGGCTCACCATCGGAAGCTGGGTCGACAGCGGCGACCACATACCCGGCTCCTACAGCGGCCTGACACCGATACCGGTGGAGCCAGCACGCCCCTTCGACGTACGGGTCACCGAGCGTCACGGGCTCGGCATGTACGCCTCGACCCGGCGGCGGGGCGACGACTACCTCGGAGCGATCCCGCAAGGCACCGTCGTCACCGTCACCGGCAGTGAACGCGGGCAGTACCGGGTGCGGCACGACGGCCGTACGGGCTGGGTCGCGCACTCCGGAACCAGACCGGCCGGTTCCACCGCTACGGGAGTCCGGGTCACGACCCGGTACGCGACGGTCAACGTACGACGCTCGCCCGGCGGGCCCGTGATCGGTGTCGTGCGGGGCGGTACGCGCCTGACCGGGTTCGGTACCGACGAGTCCGGAACATGGAACCGCGTGCAGTGGCGATGCACCCCGGCGACGAACCGCAGCGACGTGACAGCCGACCGCACCCGCGAGACCGGCGGGTGCCCGGACCTGTCCTCGACGCAGTCCATGAAGTACGGCTGGATCAGCGGCGGTGTCAGCTACCCCACTTCCTACTTCCCGACCCGCACGCGCGTCAGCGGGGTGACCGTCTACGGCGACGTCGTCGTCGACGGCCTGAGCCGCCCGGACTACGACGTCACGCTCGGCTCGCTCGGGATTCGTGCCTGGGTGACCGTGACCGGCAGCAGGAACGGCTGGTACCGGATCGACTACGGCGGCACACGTGGCTGGATCCGCGGGTGGCTCACCGCAGGACGGCAGTAGCCGCCGGGCACGCCGTCCCGGCGCCGCGCGCGACCCGATATCCCACGACGTGGGGCCCACTGGGGACGGAAACCCTAGGGAGCCGCACCCAGCCGGACACGGCCGGACACACGAAAGCGCCCCGCTGCCTGCTCTCTCGCAGGCCAGCGGGGCGCCTGTGCTGGGTGGCGGGTGAGGGATTCGAACCCCCGAAGGCTAGGCCAGCTGATTTACAGAGAGACGAACGTAGCGGTTGTGACCTGCAATAATGTTGCCTGTGACCCTGCCATGGGCAGGCATCAGGCACACTAACCCGTTTCACCCCCTGTCGGAGCGGTAAGTAAGCCTTATCCTGAAGGCGTGAGTGAGAACGAGACCACCATCCGCACCGAGGATCAACCCTCGTGGGCTGAGGTCGTGCGGCAGACCGAGCAAGGCGAGACCGTCGCGGTGATCGCTGGCGGCGAACATGTCGCGGATGTGGTGCCCTCGCAGGAACTCGATCGCCTCCGCGAGACCGTCGAGATACTCTCGGATACCGATCTCGTCCGCGACCTGCGTGATGGTCTGGCCGATCTGAACGCGGGGCGCGTGGTCTCGGCTGAGCAGGTCGCAGAGGATCTTCGCAACCGCGTCGCGGATGAATGACCCGGCCGGCTCGCTACGAGGTCGCGTTCACGCGCGCCGCGCGACGGAGCCTGCACAAGCTTCCGCTTACCGTGGCCCAAGCGCTGCACGAGCTGCTCACCGGCCCGGTCGCTGACAATCCCTACCGCCTGGGTAAACAGCTCGATGCTCCCTACGACGGAGTGTGGAGCACCCGCCGCGGCGACTACCGCGCGCTCTACACGATCGACGAGGCCGAGAAGATCGTGACGGTCATCGCCGTCGCGCACCGGCGCGACGCCTACCGTGCACGGTGAGCCTTCGACGAGCGGGGCGTGCCCGGCGGGCCGCAAGGCTGATGATCAGCGGAATTGGGGCGGTGGGCAGCGAGGAAGTCGTCGACGATGCGGGAGCAGAAGTGCTGGTCGCTGGGTTGTTGGGTGACGAGACGGTTAAAGATGAGTGGTCCGGCCAGTTGCGCGATGGCGATGTCGGGGTCGATGTCGTCGAGTTCGTTCTGGTCTGCGGCGTCGGCGAGGACGGTATCGAAGGGCTTCCGGTAGTGCTCGATGATGCGGTCGCGAAGTTGCCGTAGCCTTGGCCGGTCGCTGTGGTGTTGCTCATGCTCTGGGTGTGCCCCTAGGCCGAGCCAGGACAGCAAGGTCGCGTGCAGCGGCGCATGCTGTATCAACTCGGCCTGTCGGGTCATCAGGCTCAACAGGCGATCCCGCAACGTGCCCGATTCGGGTGCCGGAGTCACCGGCGGGATGAGGCGTTCGAAGGCGGCGGCCACGAGTTCGGCTCCGGTGGCGAAATGCCGGTAAAGGGTGGCGCGGGAGACCCCGGACGCGCTGGTGACCGCATCGATGGTGACGGCCTCGACACCACCTTCAGCCAGCAGGCCTGCGGCGGCGTCAATCAGCAGTGCACGGGAACGGGCCACCCGCGGATCACGCTCAGCCGCCTCCGACCACGACGGCCCATCGCGAGCGGCGCTCGCCCCAGTAGACGTGATGTTATGCATACTCTGTACTCCTTGCCGCCCTACGATGCCACGTCGCCTCTGCCGCATCAGGGATTGTGAACGGCCCGTCTCCGTGTGAGACTAACAGTATCGTAGCGAGACTAGCAGTTCATTAAGGTGGCGCGATGACGGCGCAGCAACCCGATTACCCCCGGGGCAGCGCCCCGGCGCGTCTTCCGCTGCACAGCCCTCGGTGCATGGGGTGCGGGCCGGACAATCCCGCCGGACTGAGGATGCGGGCCTTCCGCGATGGGGACGAAGTCAACGCGGATGTGGTGTTCGACGAGCACCACGTGGGCGCACCGGGACTGGCCCACGGTGGGGCGGTCGCGGCGGCCTGCGACGACCTGCTCGGGTTCGCGTTGTTCGTCGCCGAGACCGCAGCGGTGACTCGCTCGCTGAGCATCGAGTACCTGGCCCCGGTGCCGCTGCACGAAACCCACCGGATCACCGCACGGATCCAAGCGCAAGACGCCCGACGGCTGAACATAGCCGCCACCGGCGCCGGTCCCGACGGCACAGTGCGGTTCACCGCTGAGGCCGTGTTCATCGTCGTCTCGTTGCAGCACTTCCTGCGACACGGCGACCCCGACGGGGTTTGGCGCCTGCTCGACCGGCTCACCGACGGCAACGCCGACGAGGCTTTGCGCACAGCCGCAGAGCTGCCGGAGCACCCACAGCCAGGCACCGAGGAAGGTGGATGGTCGTCGTGACACACGCCTCGCCACACGCCGACGAATCGGCCGAGCCGCGTCACGGCGGGCGCACGCGCTGGCGCCGGTTCGCGGGACTGTTGGTGCCGGCCCTGCTGATCGCGGTCGTGATGGTGTTCGGGGTGTTGCACGGTGTATTGCCGATCGCGGTCGCTGCGGAAGGACAGCAGCGCATCAAGGTCGAAATCGAGGAGATGACCGCCACCGGGTACGGCGCCTTCCCACAGTTCTTCGAATCCCAAGATGGCCAGCGGCACCCCGTAGTCGTGGTCGGATTCTCGGACATGCGCGCGACAGGGATGTGCGGCTCAGGCAAGGTCGAAACACCCATCGGCGACTACGTGCTACGCGCAGAGAGTCAGGACGAGGACGGCCAGCCGGTGCAAGCCAGCGACGTCAAACTGGCGATCGAGAACATCGACGGAGCCAACCTCGGCGGCGAAACGCTCTCCCTCAATCGCCACGAGACCGCGCCTGACGGCACGCCGGTTGACTCCGGCCCTGAGGGAACACTGCCGATCACGGCGCGATCAGTCCTGCTCGATGTGCATGCCGACGTCCGCTGGTTAACCACCAGCGGCCTCCGGCTGTCCGGGGTCGATCTCACCGCCGGCACCAACGTGGAGGAATGTTTCTGATGTCCACCTGGAGTCGGTGGCTGAAGCGGGCGAACCAGTGGCGGCGCGACCGACCATTCTGGGCCGGACTGTTCACCCTCGCCGGCGGCACCACCATCCTGATCTTGCCCGCCAACCAATACACCGTGTTCGCCCTTCCCGGCGTCGCCGGGCTCACCGGCTTCCTCTTCGGCGGACTCATCGCCGCCTGTGGCGCGTTCCTCTGGTTCCTACCCGAACAACGTGCCCTGCTCGGCGTCGCGACCGTCCTGCTCGCCCTGGCCTCGTTCGTCTACTCCAACCTCGGCGGCTTCCTCATCGGCATGCTTCTCAGCCTCATCGGCGGCAGCCTCGGATTCGCCTGGACACGCCCATCACCCCAGCTCACACAGAGAGGCCCACAGACCCGCCCCACGCCCCACCCACGCGGTTTGAGCGCACCTCACTGATCCACAGCCCCCGTGGTCCTGCTCGTTCTGGCCTTAAAGATGACGTGTCCAGAACATGTACCTCAGTCGTCGCTTGAACGAGCCCAAGTGCCATGAGCTTCAACTCTCTGGCAACCCCTTAGACGTGCGGTCAAGCGCCTCGACGATCCTTAGCCAATCGAAGTTCGCACGGTCGAACTCGTCCCTGAACACAGTGTCGTGCTGTTCAAGGATGGTTACACCGGATCCAGCGAGCACTTGGATATTGCTTGGATAGGCCGGGTGGCTTTGTAGCGCTGCCTTAGCGCAAGGCGCTGCAACGATCGGCACCCCCTCCCCCATCAGCTCGTTCAACACTCCGAGGACGAGTGTGTCGTTGTGACCCCCAGCCCACTTGTTGATCGTGTTGAATGTGAGTGGCGCGGCCAGCACCGCATCGGCCTTCGGCCATGGGTCCGAGTCTGTGGGGCTGCGCAGCTCCACCCGAACATCGACGCCAGCTGCTGTTGAGAGTTCGTCGAGGTCACACCAGGTGGCCGCGATCGGAGACAGCACGGGGTGTGGCTTCCATCCGCGCTCGCGGAGCAGCCGAAACAGGGTTGGCCAGTCGAAGACCGGCGGTGCGGCGGTGCCGATGACGTAGACGACCCGGCTCGCGCTCAATGCAGCACCCCAGCCCGTTTGGCGAGTTGCCGCAAGCCTGGCGTGGCTGACCGCCGCTCGCGCTTGAGCAGCTCCCGAAGCATCTCGCGCACGATCACGTTATAGCGCAACGCCTGCGGGGCGACCCGTTCGGCTTCCATCAGGTTGATGACGACCGCCGCATCCTCGCGGTGCTGGGAGTAAGCCCACGCGGTGTCGATGTGGACTTGCGCCCGGCGGCTCTTGAGCCCATCCGGTAATCCATCGGTGTCGAGTGCTTCGGCCTTGCTGATGGCCTGCTGTGCGTCTCCCAGCTCGGCGGCTGCTGATACTTGATGGATGGCGACGTTGGTGGGGCCGAAGGCGGTCCAGCCGTAGTTGCCATCGGCGCCGAGCGCATCGGCCAGGTACTCGGCCCTGCGCAGCCGCTCGGTGGATTCGGCGCGGTCACTCCGGCGGCCGGCGATGACCGAGCTGATCAGAAAGAGCGCGCCTTGTACCGAGATGCCTGCCGGGGAGTCGTCGAGGAAGTTCTCCGCGGTGGTCACGGCGACGTGCTCGGCTTGCTCGATGCGGTCCATCTTCAAAAACGCGCACGCCACCTGGTACGCGGCCATCGCCTTGAGTACGGGTGACTCCGCCCGCATCGCGGCATTCGCCGCCCGGTCGGCAGCGATCCAGGCCAACTGCCCGTCGCCGACCTTCGTGACCAGCTTGGCCGCTGCCACATACGCCTGGGCTTGCACCCCGAGCGCCGTCGGTAAGTCTCGCGAGGCGCTGTCTTCGACAACGGCTTCCGTCGAGGTGATCAGCCGGGGCAGGATGCTGGCCGCCGCGCCGTAGTCGGCTGCCTGGTACCGGCGGTGCACCTCGGTGGTGAGCTGCTCGATCTCCGGCAGCGGACTGGTACGCACCTCGCTCAACCCCAACCCGGGATAGGCGCTGAGCGCGTCGCGAATCTCATCGAGGCTTTCCACCTCGGGCTGCCCGTTGGGCGCGTAGGCCATCTTGTGGCCCGACAGCGTCTCCACGTCGGTCTTGAGCACGCGCGCGATATCGATCAGCACCGACAGCCGGTCCACGCTGCGGATACCCCGCTCGACCTGGGACAGCCACGACTCCGAGCGGCCCACCATGTGCGCCAGTTCCTTCTGCCCCAGTCCGCGTCGCCGTCGGTAGATGCGAACGCGCTCGCCAATCGGTCCCTCAGTAACCATGACCCCATTTCACCCCAAGTGGCTGACGGTGACCCGCACTTTTGTGCGGGTGGTGCCCGTACTTCTGAGCGGCCGTACGTGAGTGCGCCTGGTTCGCCGCCTGCGCCATGACAGTGGTTGGCGACGGAGCAGAAACGGCGAGCTGAAAGGGCACGTCAGCTATGAGCAGCCAACCAGCTTGTACGACAGCGGCACTGCGGGCGCACGTCTGTGCCCTGCGGTTACGTGTCGAGAACATCAGGATCGCCCGTCGTCGTCAGCTAGCTGACGCTCGATGGCGTCAAGGCGGGCGGTGATGTACGTGAGCGTCTCGTTGATCCGGTCCAGCTCGCTTAGCACTGGATCGCCGACATCGGGATCGTCCGGGCTCTGGCCGTCGGCGATGGCCGCAAGGTGGCTCGACGGCCACCCGAGTGCTTCGGAGACAGCACCAAGTGTGCGGGGACTGCGTCGCCGCGGCCGCAAGTTGTGCTGCAGCTCGCGGACGGTTTCTAGGGCCACGCCCGCCCGATGGGACAGCTCGGCTTGGGTCATGTCGAGTTCGTCGAGCCGAGACTTGATCGCTGCCGAGACCGCTTGCCAGTCCTTGCTCACCGCACCTCCACTGCTCCCGGTATCAGGTCTAACACTAGCCCTGATCTGCGAAAACTTCGAGCCCAACCAGCCGGGCTTGACACTCCCAATATATGACCTAATATTAGGTCTTACGTTGGGACTTACGTCCTGCATCACCAACGAATTGGAGCCGCATGGAGTTCACGCGGATCGCGGACCGGGAGGCGCGGCTGCGCCTGGGCACGGTTCTGGACCCGGACGTTTTGGCTGTTCAGCAGGAGGAGGACATGGCAAGAGAGCGCGCGGAGATTGACGCGCTGATCGAGGAGGCCGATCGGGAGTTCGCGGCGGAGGCGCGCGTGGAGACCGAGCGGGTGCACCGCGAGGTGCGGGGTCAGGTGCGGGCGCGGCGTGCTCGCCGGCGTGCCGACCGCCAAGTGGTGCGGTCGTTTCCGGTGCGGCTGGAGCGCGCCCCGGTCGGCGAGATCGATGGGGAGGCCGCGTGATGAGTCTGTATCTAGTCGTGTGCCTGGCGATCGCTGCCGTCGTAGTCATCGCTGCGCTGAAGAAGGGCGCGATCGCCTGGGTGATCGCGGGTGCGGTGGCGCTGTCGTTGTTGGCCGGTGTCCCGGCGGTCTCCGGTCCGTTCACCCAGCTCACCCAGGGTGTGGCGCGGGTGATCACCGAGACCATTTCCGGGCTGGGGTGAGGCGATGACGACCGGTGTTGTGGTGGCCGCGCTGCTGCTGTGGGCCGTGGTGCTGGCCGCCGTCGAAGCCGAGACCTGACGCCGCTGTGTCGCGGCGCTGGATTGACCACACGAGCAAGCACGCACCGAGGACAAGGAGAGCAATCAATGGGTAAGGCCAAGGACGCCGCAGCCGCGGCTAAGGAGTACGCGAAGAACGCCCAGCGGGACTGGCGCGAAACCGCGCCGCAGTCCAGCAAGGACATTCGCAAGCTCGAAGGCACCGACAAGCGCAACCGCAAGAAGTAGCAGGGAGCGCCGCATGCGCCGATGTATTGACCGTTGCGGTGTCCCGGCCGGCGGGTGGTCCCGCCAAGAACGTCCGCCGGCCGGGCTCCCCAACCATTCAGCTGACGATCCGAGGAGGACACCCATGGTAGGAGACACCCGGGTGTATGAGCAGCTCGGGCGATTGCGCTGGGCGGTGTGCGCGCTGCTGACGGTGCTTGAACCGCGGGCGCACACATTGACCGCGTCCGAGGCGATCTGGGTGCGGCACGCCCGCGAGACGCTGGAGCGGATCGAGCGAGAGCGGCACCTGCCCGGCGTGGATGCGGCCGGGGGTGAGTCGTGATGGTGCGCCAGTACCCGTGGGATCTGCGGCCGGTGCCGTGGTCGGACCGCCCGGAGTTCACGCGCGGCACCTACGAGGGGTTGCCGCTGCTGTCGTGGGGGCTCGCTCCCCGCGACAAGCTGGCCACCCGACGCCAGCTACGCGCGATGGGGCTGCGCCCGGGCGGGCAAGACCCGGTGGCGCTGCTGATGTTCCGGCACCGAGCAGCGCATACGCAGGTGATTGCCGAGCTATTCCTGATCGAGCGGGCACGTCCGGTACGGGCCATGACCCCGGCCCGGTGGCGGGCGGTGCACACCGCACTGGCGGCCCGCCGCACGTGCGGCCAGTGCGACACCGACACCGAAACGTACCTACCGCGGCAGCGGCCGGTGTGCGAACCGTGCCGCTACCAGCTGGGCGAGCTGGACGCCAATGACTACCTGCACGACTACCTGGACGGCGACCCGATCGCGGCGCCGCAGGTGGGGGTGGCGGCATGACCGCGCTATCCGAGCTGACCTGCCTAGGGCTACGCCGGCCACACCCACAAGCCGACGCGAACGAGGTGGCCGACTACCTCGACGCAATGGCCCACGCGCACGAACGCCTGGCCACCGAAACCCACGAATCCGAGGAAGCCGTGACCGAGCGGGCGCTAGCCGCGGCTGCCCACGCCCGCGCTGACTCTGTACGCCTATCGACCACCCCACGCGAGGTGAATGCCCATGTGTAGCACGTCGGGATGCACACGACCCGCTGAGAAGGACGGCTACTGCATGCCGTGCTGGTCGGCCATCTTCCAGCCCCCGCCACCGCCGGTGTTCGCGGCGCCCTGCGGCTGCGAGGTGATCTGACATGTCCGGCTTCGACGTGCTGGAGCGCTACGGCACGGCCGCGCTGTTGCGGTTTCTGGGCCTGGCGCTGGCCTTCGCGCTGCTGCACCTGGCCCGGATGCCGCTTGTACTGACTGCCCGGGCGTTGGAGGTGGCGATGCAGCGCATCGATGGCCACCTCACCGCCGGTGTCACGGCCGCGCGGCGGCATCCCCACCAACCCAGTGCCCGGCCCGCTGCGGCGGCCGCGTGAGCCCGGAAGGAGCCCGAGTGATGAGTAAGCGCACCACCAGCGACACGCAGGAGCAGACACACGTGACCGCCCGGGCGGCGACGCCGGCCGGCATCCCTGCCCCGCGGCGGGATGAGGCGGTGCCGTGGCAGGACCTGCTCGCCGCCGAGCAGCGGGCACTCACACGGGAGGCGACGCGGATGGATCGCACGGTGACGTGGCTGGGCTGGCACCTGCCCGAGCTGGCGGTACTGGCCGTGCCGACGGCGCTGGCTGTGCTGGTTTCCCCGTGGTGGGCCGTGGCCAGTGTGCTGGGTGTGGCGCTGTGGGTGGCCCGCTCGGCACGCCTGCGGGCCCGCGCCCGCCCCACCACTAACGCCGCACCCGAAGCCACCGAGCCCGACGAGGCCCACACCGACGCGGACGCGGATGGGTCCGGTGAGGGGTGTGGGGAGGTGCCGGCGTGACCGAGCGGAGCAGGACGCGCGGCTGGTATCACGTCTGGCTGCGTATCGGTATCGCCGTGATCGCGGCCTCGGCGATCGCGGCCAGTGCCGAAGCCCTGTACAGCCTGGCGCGGCGTACCGGCTATGGGACGTGGACGGCGGCGAGCCTGCCAGTCGCGCTGGATGTGATGGCCGCAGTGGCCGCCCTGGCCTGGCTCGCCCCGGTAGCCGCGCGCCGGTGCCGTGGCTACGCCCGGGGGTTGTGCCTGGTCGCCGTGTGCTTAGCGATCGCCGGTAACGCCGGGCACAAGTCGATGGCCCTGTACGCGGTCGACACCCCCTGGCCGGTGGTCGTCTCCGTGGCGGCGATCCCGCCGGCCGCCCTGGCCGCCGCGGTCCACCTCGCCGTCTTGTTGGCCGCCGACGCCGACCACCGCGAAGCCGACCGCACGAGGCCCGAGGCGGCTGCGTCGATCGAGCCGGACCCGATCGAGCCCGAGCCGGTCGACGCGGGGGAGGTCGAGTCGCCCTCGATCGCACCGACGTCGACTGGCGCGGCGGCCTCGACGGCCCCCGCGGAGAGACAGCCGACCGACACCACCGATCGGGCCGTGTCCGTGCCCGCTGTGGCTGGGGTCGGTCGCGGTGGTGACCGGCGGGAATCGAGCCCGACCGAGGCAGAGCCGGCCCCCGCGTCGGCTGGGCCGGGGTACCGCTCGATCGAGGACCTGCGGGCCGAGCTGGCGGCGGCGATCGCCTCGCCGGCGGTCGAGGTCGATCCGTCCTCGGCGGAGTCGATCCGGCGGGCGCTGCGCTGTGGTCCGCAGCGGGCGCGGCAGCTACGCGACGAACACACCACCACGGCAGTCGAGCCCGACCCGCCGAGCCCGATCGAGACCCGATCGCTGGCCCCGATCGGCACCAGCCACTAACCCCACCGAGAGCGAGGAGAGATCGATGGCGCGCCCGATGCACATCGCCGACACCGCCAAGGCGGACCTGTTCGACGCCGGCCTGGCGCCGAATGCCCGCGCTCTGTGCGGCGCGCGGATCCGCACGAACGGGGCGAGCAAGAACGCGCCCTACTGCGAGACGTGCGCCCGCAAGGCCGGCTGGGACCGGAAGAAGAAATAGGGCACCGGGCGGCGGCCGGCCGGGCCCCACGTGCCCCGGCCGCCGCCCGGCACCACCCACCCCACACCAGCAACCAGGAGGGGCAGCGACCAGTGGACCACGACAGGGACCGTCGAGACGACGGAGAGCAGCGCGAGCACGGCAATGTGCGTTACCTGCCCAACACCGCCCCTGGCCGGCAGGTGGAGCCGCGCGAGGCGGGGGAGGTGATCGAGGGCGAGATCGTCGATGAGGGCGACTATCCGCGGTTGCCGGAGCGGCACAAGGCCGCCCTGCGGTGGCGCGGCTACCGCCACGACGTCGTGGCCACCGGCCGGGTGTTGCGTACCGCGGCGACGCACCCGCGGACCCGCACCACCGGCCGGGCGGTGACCCGGCACAGCGCCTACGTCGCCACGGGGGCGGGGGTGGCCGCCCGCCGGCTGTGGGAGGCCCACACCAGCTCGCGGTATGAGCGGATGATGCGGGCCGCGGAGGCTGCCGGCGACTACGACCGGGTCGCCGACTGGGAGGAACGCGAACGCCTCGCCAAGCGGGAGCGCCACCAGCGGGCGATGGACTGGCTACGAGCGCCGATCCAGCTGGTCAAGGCCGCCGCCATCGGCGTCGCCGCGTTCGTCGGCCTCCTGCTCGGGTTGGGGCTGATCCTGGCCGTGGCCGATGGGCAGGCCGGCCGGGTGATCGACCCGATCGTCGGCGTGGTCGAGTTCGTGCGCTGGGCGGTGTGGTTCGTCTCCGCCTTCGGCCTCCTGCTGTCGCTGGCGGCGGGTGCGCTGGTGGTGGCGATCCTGTGGCACCTCGGGCGGCAGGACGGGCACACACCCCGCTGGGCCCAGCCCCCGGCGGCTGGTGAGGGGGAGCAGCGGGAGGTGGTGCCGGATGAGGGCGCGATCCTCTCCGCGCTGGGCAACCTCAACATCGATGCGCTGAACCGGGCGCTCAAGGACGGGTGGCAGCCCCGCTGGATCACCGGTGCCACCCGCATGGGCAAGGGCTGGCACGCGCAACTGCTGCTGCCGCAGGGCGTGCCGGTCGAGGAGATCGCCAAACGCAAAGCGGTGCTGGCGCACAACCTGATGCGCAAACCCATCGAGGTGTGGCCCACCGAGCCGAAGAACCAGCCCGGGGTGCTGGATCTGTGGGCGGCCGACCAGGGCATCCTCTCCGGCCCCATCGACCCGTGGCCCCTGCTGACCGAGGGCAGCAGCGATTACTGGAAGGGCGTGCCCGTGGGGGTGAACGTGCGCGGCGAGCGCATCACCGCCCGGCTGATGGCGGCGAACTACCTCATCGCCGGGATCATGGGCTCGGGCAAATCCTCCCTGGTCATCTGCCTGGTGTTGGGGGCGATGCTCGACCCGCTGGTCGACATCGACGTCTACGTCCTGGCCTACAACGTCGACTACGACCCCATGCGGCCCCGGCTGCGCACCCTCGTCAAAGGCGACGAGGACGAGCACATCGAGCAGGCCATCACCGCGCTACGGGAGCTGGCCGGCGAGGTCACCCGCCGCGGCCAGATCCTCGACGAGCTCGGCGGCGACGACCCGAAAAACACCCGCGATATCGCCGCCCGCGACCCGCGCATGCGCCCCCGGGTGGTCGTGTTCGACGAGGTGCACGAGCTGTTCACGCACAAAACCTACGGCACCGAGGCCAAGGAACTCGCCCTGAAGGTCACCAAGAAGGCCCGCAAGACCGGCATCACCCTGATCTGGGCCACCCCGGATGCCGATGCCAACTCGCTGCCCCGCGGCATCAGCAAAACCGCCTCCCACCGGGTCGCCTTCGCCATCAACGACCACCAGGGCAACGACGCCATCCTCGGCACCGGCATGCACAAGCGCGGCTACAGCGCCACCACCCTGGTGGCCGGTGACGACGTGGGCACCGCCATGGCCGCCGGCTTCGCCCCACAGCCCGGGCTGATCCGCTGCAACTACGTCCGCAAAGAAAAAGGCATCGACGAGATCACCCCCGTCGTCGACCGCGCCCTCGCCCTGCGGGAGGAGGCCGGCATCACCAGCACCGCCACCGCCACCCCCAAGGAGGAGCGGGCCGACCCGCTGGCCGATATCGCCGACATCCTCACCGGCCACAAACGCATGCGCACCATGGAAGTCCTGCACCGGCTGGCCGAGCGCGACCGCGCCACCTACCGCGACTGGACCTTCCAACACCTGACCGACTACCTCGATGGCTACGACGCCGCCCCCTACAAAACCGGCGGCGCCATGCAGGTCTCCGCCGAACGAGTCCACACCGCCCTCGCCCACCGCGACGAGCACACCACCACCGACGACGAGCACGAGCACGAGGAGGGCGACAGTCAGGGAACCAGCTAAGCCGCAGCCGGGGAGCAGGGGAGTCTTCCCCACCCACCTCCCCACACCCGACTCCCCACCGGTGACCAGCAACAACACCCCACCAGGGAGGCCAGAGACCCCACCAGCCACCCAGCGCTGACCCGGCCACAGGCGCCGGCACCACACCCCAGCCCGCGCCTCCCTCCCCACACCCCACACCCAGCCGCGTGGACACACGCGTACCCAACACCGACGGAAGGAACCCACGATGGACGCCACCACCACCGCCCTGCGGGAATGGGCGCTCTACCTCGCCGCCATGGGCTGGCCCGTCTTCCCCCTACGCCCCGGTGAGCGCGCCCCCGCGCTGCACGGCCGACGCCGCTGCCCCGGCACCGGGCCTTGCGTCGAGGGCCACCAGGGCTGGGAGCAGCGCGCCACCGTCGACCCCGACCGCATCCAGCAAGCCTGGGCCCACACGCCCTACAACATCGGCATCGCCGCCGGACCCTCCAATCTGGTCGTGCTCGACCTCGACACCGCCGCCAAAACCGGCCGCGACGCCCCCGACGGCACCGACACCCTGGCCGCGCTGTGCCGCGCACGCGGGGTGGAGCTGCCCCAGACATACACCGTCACCACCCCCCACGGCGGCACACACCGGTACTTCACCGCCCCGCCCGGGGTGGTCCTGCGCAACACCAGCGGCAGCCTCGCGCAACACATCGACACCCGCGCACACGGCGGCTACGTTGTCGCGCCCGGCTCGCTCCTGCCCGAGGGTGGCTACGAGCTTCACGACGATCGTGACCCGGTCGAGTTGCCCGCCTGGTTGGTCCAAGCCCTGCTCGAAAAGCCGGCACAGGCCACCTCAGCCAGGGCTGAGATCCCGCCTGAGCGGCGCGACTCCTACACCACCGCCGCCCTACGCAACGAACTCGACCGGGTACAGCGCGCCGCTCGCGGGCAGCACAACGCAATCCTGTCGCGCGCCGCCTACGCCCTGGGCCAGCTCGTTGGCGCTGGCCTGATCGACCGGGACGCCGCCGCCCGCGACCTCACCGAGGCGGCCGGCCACATGGCCCGCAGCGACTGCGACTGCACCACCCGCGAGATCACCCGCGTCATCCACGCCGGCCTCGACGCCGGCACCCACCGGCCCCGCACCGCCCGCCCCAGCACGGAGGCCGCCTGATGCCGATCCGCCCGGAGAACCGGCACCGCTACCCACCCGAGTGGCCGGCGATCTCACGACGCATCCGGTTCGACCGTGCTGCCGGTCGCTGCGAGTGCACCGGCTACTGCGGCCGCCCGGCCGTCCACCTCGCCGGCGATCAGCGGTGCCACAACCACCACGGCAGGCCCGCGTGGGCCACCGGGTCGCGGGTGGTGCTGACCGTGGCCCACCTCAACCACCAGCCCGAAGACTGCCGCGACGCGAACCTGGCCGCCCTGTGCCAGGGGTGTCACCTGCACTACGACCGCGAGCACCACGCCACCACCCGCGCCCGCACCCACAGCGCCTTCCTCGCCGCCACCATGTACCCGCTGTTCGAGGAGCCCTCGCGATGACCGATGCTGCCCGCCCGCTGCGGGCCGTGCCCGAGGAGGCCGCCGCCGAAGACCGGGCCGCGGCCGAAGTCGCCCGCGCGCGGGCGGCGCTGCCCGCGCTGGACCCGGCGGTGTTCGACTGTTACCTCGGCAGCCTGGCCCGCGAGCTGGAACCGACCACCGAGGCCGACCCGGTGGCCGTGCTCGCGTCCCTGCTGTGCGCGGCCGGGGTGCACCTCGGGCAAGCCCCCCACGTGCAGGCCGGCGACGATGCCCACCCGCTGCTGGTGTGGCCGCTACTGGTCGGCCGCACCAGCGCGGGCCGCAAGGGAACCTCGTGGAGCACAGCCAAGCGACTCCTGGACACGGTCGATACGGACTTCTGCCACGACAACATCCGCTCCGGGCTGACCTCCGGCGAAGGGCTGGCCGCCATGTTCACCACCAGCGACACCACCGACAGCAGCGAAACCGCCGACACCAGCACCCCGGAGCCGGACCCGGACGCGCCGCCGATCCGGCACGACGGGCCGCGCGACCTGCGGCTGCTGGTCATGGAACCCGAATGGGCCGGGGTGATGGCCAAGATGAAACGCGAGGGCAACAGCCTCTCCGCGATCCTGCGGGCCGCGTGGGAAGGCGGCGACCTCTCCACCCTCACCGTCACCGCCCGCATCGCCCCCAGCAGCCACGTGGGCATCCTCGCCCACATCACCCCCGGCGAGTTCCGCAGCAAAGTCTCCGCGAGCGACATGGCCGGCGGTACCTACAACCGGTTCCTGCCGCTGGCGGTGGCTCGGTCCAAGTTCCTGCCCTTCACCCAGGGCGCGCCCAGCGAGCTGATCAGCAGCCTCGCTTTCTCCTTCTCCGAACGACTCGCCGCCGGCGCGCGGCTGCGCAGCATGGGCATGACCGGCCCGGCCGCCGACCTCTGGCGCGCCCTCTACGTCGAGTTCGGCAGCGACCACGGCGACACCGGCCCCGTCGAACAGTTCATCTCCCGCGCCGCCCCCACCTGCCTGCGCATCGCCGCCATCCACGCCGCCCTCGATACCACCAGCACCATCGAACCCGGCCACCTGCAAGCCGCGGCCGCGCTCGTGCGCTACAGCATCGCCAGCGCCCGCACGGTGTTCACCGACACCCACACACCGGCCCGGCTGGCCGCCTGGATCGCCGAAGCCGGCCAGACCGGCCGCACCCGCAAAGACATCACCACCGGATTTTTCAAGGGCAAGACCCCCGCTGAGGACATCACCGCGATGCTCGACCAGCTCATCGAAGCCGGCCACATCACCCGCACCACCCGCCCCCGCGCCGACGGCAAACCCGGCCGCAGCGCCGAGATCTACACCGCCCACGAACCGACCACGCGAACATAGCGAACTTACGAACCTAGCTCGTGACCAGGGAAAACGCGAAACCCTAAGTTCGCGGCCGCGAACTTAGGTCATCTCGGAACCCCAGGTCAGCCCCAAAGTTCGAAAGTTCGCCACCTTCGCAGCCCAACGACACGACCAGGAGGACAGAACCATGCCACATCCCACCCGCACCGACCGGCGCGACACCGAGGAGTACCAGCACACATGGCAACCCACCGCCGCTACCTCACCATCGCCGAATTCCTGACCGAGTACGGCGTCTCCCGATCCACCTGGAACGACTGGCGTGCCAAAGGCCGCGCGCCCCGCTGCATCAAGCTGCCCAACGGGCAACTCCGCATCCGCCGCACCGACCTCGAACGCTGGGAAGACAACCTGGAGGAGGCCGCGTGATGGACACCACATACAAGGTGCGCATCTGGGCACTGGAATCTCGGAAGAATGGCGGAGGCAAAGTCACCAGCTACCGCGTTCGATGGCAAGTTGGGGACAAACGCTTCACAGAACCCTTCACGACGTACGCGCTCGCTGACAGTTTCCGTGGAAGGCTGCTCGCTTCCGCTCGAAGCGGCGAAGCATTCCATACGACAAAGGGCTACCCCGTATCAATGTTGCGGGCCCAGAAAACGATGACGTGGTTTGAGCTGGCATGCGACTACATGGGCACCAAGTGGTCCGACTGGTCGCCGAAGCATCGTAAGACGACCGCACGTTCACTGATGAACGTGACATTGGCACTTCTACCCGAAGGGCAAGGTCGGCCCCGTGATGAGGCGCTGCGCAAGTTCATCATACGAGCGCTCAACCGCAGCACACGCGACCGCGACGACATGGACGACACCGTTCTCCGCTGGGTGAGGCGCAGTAGTCCAAACTCAGAGGTTCTCGGCGACCCTGAGGTGCTGCGTAACGTGCTCCGCTCACTTGACTTCAACTTCGACGGCCAGCGAGCGTCCGCGAATACCGTGCGGCTTAGGCGCGTGGCGCTGAGCGGTGCGATCGATCTCGCCGTGGAAAAGGGAGTCTTCGATGAAAATCCTATGTCGGACCTTAAGGTGAAAAGCCGTAAGCAAACTGTGGGACAGGTCGACCCGCGCTCAGTCGTAAACCCTATGCAGGCACGGATGCTCCTGGATGCGGTAAGAACGCAAACGGGCAAACCAGGACGGCGACTCACCGCATTCTTCGGCTGCCTGTACTACGCCGCACTCCGACCGGAAGAAGCATGCAGCTTGAAGAAGCAAGATCTCTCGCTGCCCGCCAGTGGGTGGGGCACGATCCATCTTGAGAATGCGCGCCCCGAGGTAGACGACGCGTGGACCGACACCGGCGAAGCCAGCGAGGAACGTTCGCTCAAGCACCGCGACGACGGCGCTGGGCGCAGCGTCCCTTGCCCGCCCGAGCTGACCGAGATGTTGCACGCCCACATGGAGACGTTCGGCACTGCCTCTGACGGGCGGCTGTTTCGAGGTGCCCGCAATGGCGGGCGCGTGAGCGGAACCACATACGGGCGTGTATGGAGGGATGCACGGAAAGCCGTGTTCACCGATGAAGTGGTGGCTAGTCCTCTGGGCAAGCGGCCCTATGATCTACGCCACGCTGCTGTGTCGATGTGGCTCTCGAGCGGCGTCGAAGCGCCGCGGGTGGCCGCCTGGGCCGGCCATAGCCTGGCGGTGTTACTGCGTGTCTACGCCAAGTGTCTCGATGGCGGGGAGCAAGCCGCCCGCGACAACGTTGCCCGAGCGCTCCGGGGCTGGTGAACCGTGGGCACGCCATGGGCACAACCAGCCGTACAAAGCCGCCCCCGCCCGTGAATAGCCGGACACACGAGAAAGCCCCGCTGCCTGCTCGCTCGCAGGTCAGCGGGGCTTTCTCGCTGGGTGGCGGGTGAGGGATTCGAACCCCCGAAGGCTAAGCCGGCTGATTTACAGTCAGATCCCTTTGGCCGCTTGGGTAACCCGCCAGGGCCGGAACCATGCCGACCTGCAACAGCATACAAACCGGCAACACGGATCCTGTCACGGGGTCGGACCTCCCGCGCGGCGTGCTGCGCCGGACCGCGACGTCCTCCTGACCTCCCCGCGCCACGGTGCGGCCGGGAGCGCGGCGCACCGTGCGGCACTGGCGTGACCGAGGTCCCGGCACTCGCGCTACAGTGCTGCCACGTAGCAGCCAAGCAGCGGCCGACGATTCGCGACGTATGGAGATCCCGTGGCTGACCCGTCTTTCGACATCGTGAGCAAGGTCGACCGGCAAGAGGTCGACAATGCACTGAACCAGGCGAACAAGGAGCTTTCCACCCGCTTCGATTTCCGGGGCACCGGTGCCGGCGTGAGCTGGACGGGTGAGGAGGCGGTCGCCATCGAAGCCGAGACCGAGGAACGTGTCCGCGCCGCCCTCGACGTCTTCAAGGAGAAGCTGGTCAAGCGCGGCGTCTCGCTCAAGGCGTTCGACCCGGGCGAGCCTGCGGCATCGGGAAAGCAGTACAAGATCGCGGGCAAGATCGTGCAGGGAATCTCGTCGGAGAAGGCGAAGCAGATCGCCAAGATCGTCCGCGACGAGGGCCCCAAGGGCGTGCAGGCCCAGATCCAGGGGGACCAGCTCCGCGTCACGGGGAAGAAGAAGGACCACCTGCAGGATGTGATATCGCTGCTCAAGGGCAAGGACCTCGATATCGCTCTCCAGTTCGTCAACTACCGGTAGGCGGCCGATCGCGCTGGGGAGGCCCCGTTGAAGGGCATCGTTCTCGCCGGGGGGAACGGGTCGCGCCTGTACCCGATCACGCAGGCCGTGTCCAAACAGCTCCTACCGGTCTACGACAAACCGATGGTGTACTACCCGCTCTCGGTGCTGATGCTGGCCGGCATCCGGGACATCCTGATCATCTCGAGCCCGCCGGACCTGCCGAACTTCCGCAAGCTGCTCGGCGACGGCAGCCACCTGGGGCTCAGCTTCAGCTATGCCGAGCAACCGGCCCCGAACGGTCTCGCCGAGGCAATCCTCATCGGGGCGGACTTCATCGGTGACGACCCGGTGGCCCTTGTGCTGGGCGACAACATCTTCTACGGGCAGGGATTCTCCCGCCGCCTGCAGGAGGAGGTCACCACCGTCACGGGCTGCACCCTGTTCGGTTACCCGGTCAACGATCCTGGCCGGTACGGCGTCGGCGAGCTCGACGATGCCGGCCGCCTTGTCTCCATCGAGGAAAAGCCCGAGCGTCCTCGCTCGAACAAAGCCATCACCGGCCTGTACTTCTACGACAACTCCGTTGTGGACATCGCGCGGTCCCTCGAGCCGTCCCGCCGGGGCGAGCTGGAGATCACCGATGTCAACCGCACCTACCTCGAGCTGGGCACGGCACGGCTGGTCGATCTGGGACGCGGGTTCGCCTGGCTGGACACCGGGACGCACGACTCCCTGCTCGACGCCGCCCAGTTCGTCCAGGTGCTCGAGCACCGCACCGGGGTGCGCATCGCCTGCATCGAGGAGATCGCGCTGCGCATGGGCTTCATCGACGCCGACCAGTGCCTCGAGCTCGGCCGCGGGCTCGCCACCTCCGGATACGGTGACTACGTGATGAGCATCGCGCGGCAGTTCGCTGTGTCCGGCTGACCGCGCGGCCGGGGCGCGCGGTCAGCCGATCCCGCCGGCCCGCACGGCGGAGCGGCTCAGCGCGAACGGCGCCCGGCCATTCCCTCCAGCCGCCGCACCCGGTCCGCCATCGGCGGGTGCGAGGCGAACAGCCGGGAGAACGACTCACCCGTGCGGAACGGGTTGGCGATCATCAGGTGTGACTGGGACACCACCCCGGGGTCCGGGCTCAACGGCGCGGCCCGCGTGCCACGTTCCAGCTTGCGCAGTGCCGAGGCAAGCGCGAGCGGGTCACCGGTCAGCTCGGCACCCGACGCATCCGCCTGGTACTCCCGTGACCTGCTGACTGCCATCTTCACGATGCCGGCGGCCAGCGGCCCGATGAAGACGAGCAGGAGTCCCAGCAGCGGGTTGCCGCCATTGCGTCCTCCCGCGAACATCGCGATGTAGGAGAGCACCGTCACGACGCTGGCCAGCGCCCCGGCGACACTGGAGATCAAGATGTCCCTGTTGTACACGTGACAGAGCTCGTGCCCGAGAACGGCGCGCAGCTCCCGCTCGTCGAGTATCTCCAGGATCCCCTGCGTGCAGCACACGGCCGAGTTCCGCGGGTTGCGGCCGGTGGCGAACGCGTTCGGCGCCCTCGTGGGGCTGACATACAGCCGCGGCATCGGCTGCCTGGCCGCGCTGGAGAGCTCGCGCACGATGCGATACATCGCGGGCTGCTCGGCCTCGGACACCGGACGCGCGCGCATCGCCCGCAGGGCGAGCTTGTCGGAGTTGAAGTAAGCGTAGCCGTTCATCGCCAGCGCGAGCACCATGCCGATGAACAGCGCTCCCTGACCACCGATCAGCCAGCTGACGCCGATGATCAACGCACTCATCAGACCGAGCAGCAGCGCGGTCTTGAGCCCGTTCCGATGCGTGTGCACCTACGCGCCTCCCACTCAGCCTGTTGCACTCGACGAATGCGTTTCGCCCAGCCAACGACCGAGTGTGGTGCAGAAGTTCCGCGTCGAGGCCGCCGGAGCGATGCCGGTCACACCACGCGGCTACCCGGCAGCCGGATGATCACCCCTCGCGCAGCTCCAGCGTGCAGCATTTCGGGCCGCCACCGGCCTTGCGCAACTCGGAGATGTCGACGCCGACCGGTTCGTAGCCGCGCGCCGCGACGGAGGCCGCCAGTCCCTCGGCCTCGCTGGGCAGGATCACGGTGCGGCCGTCCGACATCGCGTTCAGGCCGAACGCCTCGGCATCGGCGCGCCCGGCGAGGACAGCGTCCGGGAACATCCGCTCGAGCGTCCCGCGCGACTCCGCGGAGAACGCGTCCGGGTAGTAGGCGATCACGGCCTGTCTCGACTCGTCGGCAGGCGAGAGCACGAACAGGGCCGTGTCGAGGTGGTAGTAGTGCGGATCGACGAGCTGTAGCGACACCACCGGCGCGCCGAGGATCTCCTGGGCCTCGGTGTGGGCCCGCGGTTCGGTGCGGAATCCGGTACCGGCGAGCAGCTCCCGGCCCGTCCAGACGAAGTCGCCTTCGGCTTCGTTGATCGCGGTGGGCATGACGATGTCCCGGTAGCCGTTGGCGAGGAACCACCGCCGGTAGTGCTCGGCCTCCGGGGCGCGCTCGGCGTTGCGGAACCGGGCACCGAGCACGGTCCCGCCCAGGACGGTCGCCGCGTTCGCCGCGAACACCATGTCGGGCAGCCCCGGTTGCGGTTCGATCTCCTCGACCTTGTGCCCGAGCGCGATGTAGTGCGCGCGTATCCGCGACCACTGCTCCATCGCGCGGCCGGCGTCCACCGGACGGTCCGGGTTCATCCACGGGTTGATGACGTAACGCACCGCGAAGTACCGCGGCGGGCACATCAGGAAGTGGCGCGTCGTGGGTACGGGTTCGCGCGCGTAGCTCACAGGCATCGGGGCAGCCGTCATACATCCCAATCTAGTGGGGTATTTTTCGGCGATCAATTGACAAGTATTGCGTTGATACAGTCAAAATATTGCGTATGAACGAGCTGGATCAGCGAATCGTTTCGTACCTGGTTCGCGACGCGCGCGCCAGCTATGCCGAGATCGGCCACGATGTCGGGTTGTCCGCGCCCGCCGTCAAACGTCGTGTCGACCGGCTGCTCGACGAGGGAGTGCTGCGCGGTTTCACCGCCGTGGTCGACCCGGAAGCGCTCGGCTGGGGGACCGAGGCCTTCGTCGAGATGCGCTGCGCGGGCAATGTCTCCCCCGCACGCATCCGCGGTGCGGTGGAAGGCCTGCCCGAGGTCGCCGCGGCCTACACCGTCTCCGGGGCGGCGGACGCGATCGTGCACCTGCGCGCGGCGAGCATCCATCACATGGAGTCGGCGCTGGAGCGTCTCCGCGCGCTGGAGATCGTGGAATCGACGGTCTCCACCGTGGTGCTGTCCACCTTGCTGGAACGAGCACCGGTACCGTCGGCACGGACATCGAACCCGCACGAACAGGGGCACGCATGAGCGGACAGGTCACCACCGAACACCGCGAAGCGGTCGCCGTCATCACCGTGGATGCCCCCGACCGGCGCAATGCCCTCACCCTGGACCTGTCGGCGCAGCTGGAGTCGGCCGTCGCCGCCGCGGAACAGGACGAGAACGTGCACGCGGTCGTGGTCACCGGGACACCGCCCGCGTTCTGCGCAGGCGCCGACCTCTCGGCGCTCGGTGAGGCACGCGAGGAGGGGCTGCGGGCGATCTACGCGGGATTCCTCGCCGTGGCGCGCTGTTCGCTTCCGACCATCGCCGCGGTGGGCGGGGCAGCCGTGGGTGCCGGGCTCAACCTCGCGCTCGCCGCCGATATCCGCGTCGCGGGCCCGCGTGCGCGGTTCGACGCACGGTTCCTGCGCCTGGGTATTCACCCGGGTGGCGGAATGACCTGGATGCTGCAACGTGCCGTCGGCCCCCAGCAAGCGACCGCGATGACGCTGCTCGGCGAGGTGCTGGACGCACCTGCGGCACACGATGCCGGGTTGGTGCTGCGCACCGTGGACGGCGAGCACGAGGAGCTCGTGGCCGCCGCCTGCTCGCTCGCCTCCGGCGCGGCGGACGCACCTCGGGACCTGCTCACCACCACCAAGCGGACCATGCGCACGACCAGGTCGCTCGGCGAGCACCAGGAGGCCGTGGACACCGAGATCGCCCCGCAGATCGAGTCGATCACCTCCCCCGAATTCACCGAACGGCTCACCGCGAGCAAGGGGCGTATCAGCGGCGAGTAAGCGCGGCGCGAGGGTGCGGGACCACGTCGGATGGCGTGGCTCGGGTGAATAACCAACTCGCGAGTAAGCACTGTTTATCGATTCTGTGCGCTCACTCACGACTTACTCGGCAGCGCCGTTACCATAGGTAACCTTGTGGGGTATGACCTGCTCCGAAGTTGTTCCGTCCACGCAGTGGAATGGCAGGACTTCGGTTCGTCAGAACAATGCCGTGCGAGCTAGCCTCAAATCGTGGACGGACACGCATACGCCCGGTGGCCAGACACCGGTGACGCATCGCGATCGCCCATGGACTCGACACGACTGCGGATAGGGACACGCGAGGCAGCGAGGCCGCACCTATCGGGAAAGCGAGAGCTCTTCACTCATGACCACCGATGAATCCACGGCACTGCGTGCAAGCCGTTCCACTGAGGTGACTCGCCTGGAGCGGGTTGTGGTGCGGTTTGCCGGCGACTCCGGCGACGGTATGCAGTTGACGGGCGATCGGTTCACCTCGGAGGCCGCCGCGTTCGGTAATGACCTGGCGACGTTGCCGAACTTCCCGGCGGAGATCCGGGCGCCGCAGGGCACGTTGCCCGGTGTGTCGTCGTTCCAGCTGCATTTCGCCGACTACGACATCCTCACACCCGGCGACCGGCCGGATGTGCTGGTGGCGATGAACCCGGCCGCGTTGAAGTCCAACATCGGTGATGTGCCGCGCGGCGGGACGGTGATCGTCAACACCGACGAGTTCACCTCCCGGAACCTGACGAAGGTGGGCTACGAGAGCGACCCGCTGGCCGATGACTCGCTCGAGCCCTACACCGTGCATCACGTGGCGATGTCCACGCTGACCAAGGGTGCCCTGGAGGAGACCGGCCTGGGCAAGAAGGACGCCGAGCGCGCCAAGAACATGTTCGCCCTGGGGTTGCTGTCGTGGATGTACCACCGCCCGACCGAGGGCACCGAGCGGTTCCTGCGCGAGAAGTTCGCGGGTAAGCCGGTACTGGCCGAGGCCAACGTGCTGGCATTCCGGGCCGGGTGGAACTACGGCGAGACCACCGAGTCGTTCGCCACGACCTACGAGGTCGCCCCGGCGTCGCTGCCGTCCGGCACGTACCGGCAGATCACCGGCAACCTCGCGCTGGCCTACGGCATCCTCGCCGCCGGGCAACAGTCCGAGCTTCCGGTGATGTTCGGCTCCTACCCGATCACCCCGGCCTCGGATGTGCTGCACGAGATCAGCAAGCACAAGAACTTCAATGTGACCACCTTCCAGGCCGAGGACGAGATCGCCAGCATCGGTGCCGCACTCGGCGCCTCCTACGGCGGCGCACTGGGCGTGACCTCGACCTCCGGGCCCGGGGTGGCGCTGAAGTCCGAGACGGTCGGGTTCGGCGTGATGACCGAGCTGCCGCTGATCGTCATCGACGTGCAGCGCGGAGGCCCCTCCACGGGCTTGCCGACCAAGACCGAGCAGGCCGACCTGCTGCAGGCGATGCACGGGCGCAACGGCGAGTCACCCGTGCCGATCGTGGCGCCGCAGTCACCGGGGGACTGCTTCGACGCCGCGCTGGAAGCCGCCCGCATCGCGCTGGTCTACCGCACCCCGGTGTTCCTGCTCTCCGACGGGGCGATCGCCAACGGCTCCGAACCCTGGCTGGTCCCGGACGTCGAGACCCTGCCCGACCTGCGCGTGAAATTCGCCACCGAGCCCAACGCCACCGACGGCTCCGGCGAGTTCTGGCCCTACGTCCGCGACACCGAGACACTGGCTCGCGAGTGGGCCCTGCCCGGCACCCCGGACCTGCAACACCGCATCGGCGGCCTGGAGAAGCAGGACGGCGCGGGCAACATCTCCTACGACCCGGACAACCACGAGCGCATGGTGCGGCTACGGCAAGCCAAGATCGACGGCATCACCGTGCCCGAGGCCACCGTCGACGACCCGACCGGCGACGCCAGCGTGCTCGCCCTCGGGTGGGGCTCGACCTACGGCCCGATCGGCGCGGCCTGCCGCCGCGTACGAGCCGCAGGCCTGCCGATCGCCCAGGTCCACCTGCGCCACCTCAACCCCCTACCGGCCAACCTCGGCGAGATCCTGGCCGCCTACGACCGTGTGATCCTTCCCGAGATGAACCTCGGCCAGCTCGCCCAGCTGCTGCGCGCCCGCTACCTGGTCGACATCATCAGCCACACCAAGGTCGCCGGCCTGCCCTTCAAGGCAGAAGAACTCGCAGACACCTTCACCGACGTCATCACCAGCTCCAACGGCAAGGAGGGTCACCTGTGACCGCGATCGACCTCGGGCTGCCCGCCCTGGGCGGCTTGGACGACGTGCCCACGACCGAGGAGCCGGGCAAGGCCAAGGACTACAAGTCCGACCAGGAAGTGCGCTGGTGCCCCGGTTGCGGTGACTACATCGTGCTCAACACCGTGCAGTCGTTCTTGCCGAGCCTGGGGCTCAAGCGGGAGAACATCGTGTTCGTCTCCGGGATCGGCTGCTCGAGCCGCTTCCCGTACTACATGAACACCTACGGCATGCACTCCATTCACGGCCGCGCCCCCGCGATCGCCACCGGACTGGCCACCAGCAGGCCGGACCTGTCGGTGTGGGTGGTCACCGGGGACGGCGACGCCCTGTCCATCGGCGGCAACCACCTGATCCACACCCTGCGCCGCAACGTCAACCTGACCATCCTGCTGTTCAACAACCGCATCTACGGGCTGACCAAGGGCCAGTACTCCCCCACCAGCGACCAGGGCATGGTCACCAAGTCCACCCCGATGGGCTCGGTCGACACGCCGTTCAACCCGATCTCACTGGCCCTTGGCGCCGAGGCCACGTTCGTGGGACGCGCCCTGGACTCCGACAAGAAGGGCCTGTCCGAGGTACTGGGCGCCGCTGCCGCCCACCGCGGCTCGGCACTGGTGGAGATCTACCAGAACTGCCCCATCTTCAACGACGGCGCCTTCGACGTCCTCAAGGACTCCGACGAAGCGGCCAGCCGGTTGATCCCGCTGCGCACCGGCGAGCCGGTCACCTTCGGCCCCGAAGGCGAGCACGCCGTGGTCCGCTCCGGGTTCGGCGGCCTCAAGGTCGCCGCAACCAGCGAGGTCTCCACCGCCGACATCGTCACCCACGACCCCACCATCGACGACCCGGCCTACGCCTTCGCGCTGTCCCGCCTGGACGACCAGACCCTGACCCACACGCCCACCGGCATCTTCCGTCAGGTGCAGCGCCCCACCTACGACGACGCCGCACGCGAGCAGGTCAGCAAAGCACGCCACAACAAACCCGCCGACCTGCAAGCCGTACTCACCGGCAACGACACCTGGACCGTGTCGTAGCCGACACTGCGTCGACATAGCCAGGTCGACGCAGCCTGCCCGGACCGTTGGGGCCTGCCGTGGGCAGATCCCGGCCGGTATACCCCAGCGGCGCACATCCGTGCCGGGGCCGGCTCCGACCGGAGCGGGACGGCTTACCTGCGGCTTCCGGCCCCGGTCACGCCAGGGGCCGGAAGCCGACCCGTTCTGCGTCCGCCGCGCTGGCGAACCACACTTCGGCCACCATCCGCGGGTACTGCGGTGAGTCCTCCGTGCAGTAGCGCAGGGCCGTCACACTCGCCTTGACGGGATACTCCGGGGATGGTTGTCCCCCGCCGGGCAGCGGCATAGCCGACCCGGGGCCGAAGGGCCCCGACGAGCTCGAACCGTCCTGCCCGACCTGCCCCGGAGGCTGCTCGGTCGCCGCAGCGCCCGCCGTGTCCTGCCCCCCGGAGCCGGGCAGGTCGTTACCGCCCGGCGTGGCGTCCTGCCGCTCCGGCCCGCGGCCTTCCTCGGCGGGCTCGAACAGCGACCCGCTGGTCGCCTGGGCCGACTCCGGGTGCGGCGCCCTCCTGGCCACCGGGCGCATCGACGGCTGGATCGGCTTCGGCGGTTCGAAGCCACCCCGGATGCTGTGGTTCGCGCCCCGCGTGCGCTTCGGCAGCGGCGGGCCGTCCGGCGCCACATCGGTCTCCAACGGCTCGGAGAAGGGATCCGACAGCGCGGTCGAGTCCTCCGTACCGGCCGCCGTGTCCACATCCGCCCGGTTCCCGGTGGCATCGCCCGGCCGTTCCGCTGCGCCGTAGCCGGCCGCGTCCTCCGCGCTCCGTTCGAACCCGTGCTCGACACCGGCATCGGTGTGCGAGGCCCACGACTGCTCGACGCCGGTATCGGCGGGCGAAGCCAACCGCTCGTCGACGCCGGTATCGGCGGGCGACGTCCGCTGGTGCTCGGCCGAGGTGCTCCACCGCTCGGCTTCCTGCTCTGGCGCGGACCACTGCCACTCGGCAGCCTGGCCGGGCGCGGAGAACCGCTGCTCCGGCTCGGCTTCGGGCTCGAACGTGGTGCCCATGTAGTCCGGCTGGGGCTCGTCCGGGGAGAAGAGCTCGCTCCCGGTCGCCTCTTGCGGCTCCGGCACCGTCTCGCTACCCGCGTACGCGACATCCTCCTGCTGCTGCCACGACGTGCCTGCCGGGTAGTCGGCGCCACCGCCCTCGTACACCTGCTCGCCTGCCGGGAAGCGCTCGGCACCGGCGGGTTCGGCCGCGCCGTGCTGCTGCTCGCCGGCCGAGATGTAGTCGGTTCCCCGGGGCGCGGTGTCCTGGTAATCCGTCACCTCCGCGGGCTGCGCGCTCTCGCCGGCGGGGGCAGGCGCGGTGGCGCCGTAGTCGCCGTATCCGGCGGGCTGGATGAAGCGAGTCCGTTCGGCATCCTGGCGTTCCCGGTGCGCCGGAGTGCCACCTGCCGGTGTGCCCGGTTGCTGAGGAGGGGACTGCGAGGGCTGCTGCGGAGGCTGCGGGGGCTGCGGGGGCTGCGGGGGCTGCTGCGGGGGCGTCACGGGCTCCGTGAAGCGCGCGTGCTGCTCGCGATGCGCCTGGCCGGGGTCCACCCGCCGGGGTGGTGCCGCCGAGAAGCTGTCCGACTCCATCCATGACGTACGGCCGCGCCGGACACTCTGGTCCACCCCCGGCGGTGGAGGATGGTCCTGCCCCGGTTCCCGCTGCGGCCACTCCGCACCGGACGCGGCGTCGACCGGGTCGTCGCGCTCACCGCGGCCCCCCGTGGCGGCAGGCGCACTCTGCCCCTGTGACCGGTGCCGTTCGTGTTCCTCAGCCAGATGACGCTCGAGCTGCCGCACCCGCTGATGCGCGGGACGGACGAGCAGTATCCAGGTGAGCAGGACACCGATGAGGAAGGCGACGAGTGCCCACAACCAGACTTGCGCAAAGACGGACATGCTCTCGACAGTCTCCCTTCCCGGCGGGTTACGCACCATCCAGCGGACGGGGGCCGCTGGCACGCCACCGGAGTTGACATGCTGATGTAGACACCCTAAGGGTGGCTCGCGATGGGTGGATCGGGGCCAACGGTCGGCTCGTACCCTGCCCCTTGTATGAACAACCCGGCATACGCATCACGCTCCGACTAGTGGGTACGCGCGACAAGGTAGTCGGCTATGGACTCGCAAGCCGCCCGCGCCGCCGAGTCCGGAAGTACTTCCAGCTCGGACCGTGCTCGCTGAGCGTAACCGGACAGCGTGGCCCGTGCATGCTCGAGGCCACGGGAGCTGCGCAACAGCTCCACGGCCTCGCCGATCAACGCGTCCTCGGCCAGCGGCGCCGACAGCAGCTCGACGAGCCGTGCGTTCTCCCTGTCGTCGCTGAGCGCGTACAGCATCGGCAACGTCCGTACGCCCTCGCGCAGGTCGGTCCCCTGTGCCTTACCGAGCTCGTCCGACGGGGAGGCGATGTCGATGATGTCATCGGAGATCTGGAACGCCGCGCCGATCAGCTCCCCGAACCGACGCAACGCCGCGACCTGTTCGGGCGGGGCGCCGGACAGCATCGCGCCGAACCGTCCCGCGGTCGCGATCAACGAGCCCGTCTTCTGCCCGATCGCCGCCAGGTAGTGGTCGATCGGATCCTCACCGTCCCTGGCTCCCACCGTCTCCCGCATCTGCCCGGTGACGAGCTCACCGAACGTCTCGGCGATGATCCGGGAGGCCTCCGAGCCGAGTCCGGCGACGAGGCGTGACGCGTGGGCGAACAGGAAGTCCCCGGTGAGAATGGCCACAGTGTTGTCCCAGCGCGCGTTCGCGCTCGGGGCCCCACGCCGGATGACCGCCTCGTCCATCACGTCGTCGTGGTGCAGTGTGGCCAGGTGGACCAGCTCCACAGCCGCGCCTGCCGTCACCACGTCGTCGCGGCCGTCGCTACCGAACTGGCTGGCCAGCAACGTGAACATCGGGCGGAACCGCTTGCCGCCCGCCTCGACGAGGTGTAGCGCCGCGTCGTGCACGAAACGCACGTCGCTGCGCACCACGTCGCGCAGGCGTGACTCGACCGCGCCGAGGCCCTTGGCCAGGTCGGTGAGCAGGCCCTCATCGTCGACCTGTAGACCGATAGCGGCCTTCAGCTCCGCGACAGCGCCGCTGCCCAGTGACGGATCGGACATCTCGCGCGCGGCGTCTTCGAACTCGGACACGTCGGCTAAGCCCTCTCCAGCAGCGGACCACGATCGCCGCCAAGCCTAGTCGGGCGCCTCGGCGGCGTCGTCGCCGGATCACACGTTGACGACCGGGCCCCACCCCGGCTACCCGGACGGGACGGCCGCGAGGTCAGAAGGCGAATCCGCCTGCCCCAGCCCACTCGAGCGCGAACCCAGGGTAGATGCCCAGCAGTAACGTCACGATGGTGCCGGCAGCGATGGTGATGGTCGTGAAGGCCCCTGGCACGGTGACGCTCGCCCCGCCCGCTGCCGGCTCGGTCAAGTACATCACCACCACGACCCGCAGGTAGAAGAACGCGGCCACCGCACTGAACACCAGGGCGAGCACGACCAGCGGAGCCAGACCCTCGCCGAGCGCTGCCGAGAACACCACGAACTTGCCGACGAACCCGCTGGTGAGGGGGATCCCGGCGAGCGCGAACAGCAGGAACGTGAACACCCCGGCGATCAGGGGCGAACGCTTCGCCAGCCCGGCCCAGGACGACAGGTCGGTCGCCTCTCCGTCGGCGTCCCGGACCAGGCTGACAACCGCGAAGGCGGCGAGGGTGGTGAAACCGTAGGCGAGCAGGTAGAACATCGTCGCGGCGAGCCCGCTGTCGCTGAGCGTCATCACCCCGATCACGAGGAACCCGGCGTGCGCGATCGAAGAGTAGGCGATCATGCGCTTCACGTCACGCTGCGTCAGCCCGAGGACCGCCCCGACCGCCATGGACACGATCGCCACGGCCCACAGGACGCCGCGCCATTCCCAGCTGGTGCCTTCGAAGCCCACGTACAGCACCCGCAGCATCGCACCGAACGCGGCGACCTTGGTGCACGCGGCCATGAACCCGGTCACCGAGGTCGGAGCGCCCTGGTAGACGTCCGGCGTCCAGGCGTGGAACGGCCCGACGGAGCCCTTGAACAGCAAGCCCACCACCAGCAGGCCGAAGCCGGCGAACAGCAGGGTGTCCGAGCGGTCGCTACCGGCGGCTGCTGTGGCGATATCGCCCAGCCGGACCGAACCCGCGTAGCCGTACAGCAGGGCGACGCCGTAGAGGAAGAAGGCGCTCGCGAACGCGCCGAGCAGGAAGTACTTAACGGCGGACTCCTGGGACAGCAGCCTGCGCCTGCGGGCGAGCCCGCACATCAGGTACAGCGGCAGGCTCAGCACCTCCAGCGCGATGAACATCGTCAGCAGGTCGTTGGCCGCGACGAACGTCATCATCCCGCCGAGCGCGAACAGGGTCAGCGGGAAGACCTCCGTCTGCATCCCGCGCGTGCCGTCGGCGGGCGCGGCGCCCGCACGCCCGCCTGCCGTCCCCGGTACGCCGGTGGTCACCGAGCCCCCGCCGCCTGCCGCGCCACGCAGCGCGGCCTGGGACACGAACGCACCACCCGGCTCCACCGTGCGTTCGGCGATGAACAGCAGCGCCGCGAAGGCCAGGGCCAGCAACGTTCCCCAGAGGAACAGCGCGGGCGCGTCGATGGCCAGGGTATCGACCATCGTCGTGACTCCCTGTGCCGGAGCCCCCGGCACGTAGGCGCCGAGCGCGATGCCCGCTCCGGCGAGGGCGACCAGGCTCACGGTGACCTGTACCGACCAGCGCAGATTCCGCGGTACGAACGCCTCGAGCAGCACACCGACGGCGGCCGCGCCGAGCACGATCAGTACCGGCAGTATCGCCGTGTAGTCGACGGACGGAGGAGAAAGGGCCGTCACCTGCGCTCCGAACATCTCGAGCCTCACCTCTCGTCACCTTCCTGCACGGCACTCAGCGTCGCCTCGACCGACGGAGTGACCACGTCCACGACCGGCTTGGGGTACAGGCCCAAGCCGATGATCAGCACGATCAGCGGCGCCAGCACGGCCAGCTCCCTGGGGGACGTGTCCCGGATGGCCTTGCGCGCCCCGGTTTCCGGTGCCTGCACGGCGCCCGGTCCACCACCGGCCCCGACCAGCGCGTCGCCACGCACGGGGCCCTGCATCACCCGCTGGTACAGCCACAGCACGTACACCGCCGCGAGCACCATGCCCAGCACGGCGAGCACGGCGAATACCGGCCTGGACTCGAAGGCACCGAGCAGCACGAGGAACTCGCTGACGAAGGCATTGGTCCCGGGCAGTGCCAGGGTCGCGAGCCCAGCCAGCAGCATCATCCCGCCGAGCAACGGCGTCAGCTTGGCCATACCGCCGTAGTCGGAGATCGTGCTCGAGCCGCCCCGCGCGATCACCATCCCCACGACCAGGATCAACATCCCGGTGGCCAGGCTGTGGTTGACCATGTAGGTCACCGAGCCGACCTGGGCCTGCGTGGTGAAGGCGAAGATGCCGAGCGCGATGAAGCCGAAGTGCGCGATCGAGACGTAGGCGATGAACCGCTTCATGTCCTGCTGCCCTGCGGCCAGCACCGAGCCGTACAGCACGCCAGCCACGGCCAGCGTGAGTACCAGGGGGGCCAGCTCGACGCTCGCGGCGGGGAACATCGGCAGGCAGTAGCGCAGGAAACCGAACGTGCCGACCTTGTCGAGCACGCCGACGAGCACGACGGCCACCCCGATCGGGGCCTGCCCGGCTGCGTCCGGCAGCCACGTGTGCAGCGGCACGAGCGGAGCCTTCACCGCGAACGCCAGGAAGAACCCGAGGAACAGCCACACCTGCGTACCCAGCGGTGCGTCGGAGACGACCGATACCAGCGTGGCCCAGTCGAAGGTCCCCTCGCCGAGCTCGTCGGCGGCGAGTACGTACGAGCCGATCACCGAGGCCAGCATGATCAGGCCGCCGAGGAACGAGTAGAGGAAGAACTTCACCGCAGCGTACTGCCTGTTCGGGCCGCCGTAGGCCCCGATGAGGAAGTACATCGGGATCAGCATGACCTCGAACAGTACGTAGAACAGGAACACGTCGGTCGCCGCGAACACCCCGATGGTCAGCGACTGCTGAACAAGCAGCAGCGACAGGTAGCCGCCCGCGCTGCGGCCTTCCGGGAGCTTGTCCGTGACACCGAGGACGCCGATCACCAGCGGTACCAGCAGCGCGATGACCGCGATCATCACCAGCGCGATCCCGTCGATACCGAACGCGAAGTGGATGCCGAACTGCGGGATCCACTCGACAGAGCTGGTCTGTTGCATCCGGTCGCCCGCCGGTTCGTAACCCGCCCACAGGGGCACCACCAGTAGCAGCGTGGCCAGCGAGAAGCCGAACGCGGTCAGCGTAGCGAGCCGGTCATTACCGCGTAGTCCCGCGACGGCGGCGGCGCCGACCAGTGGTAGCAGGATCAGCGCGAGTAGCCAGGTCATACGAACCTCACCATCAACAACAGACCGAGGAGCACACCGGCTCCGGCAAGCATGGACAGCGCGTAGGAGCGGGCGAATCCGGTTTGCAACCTGCGCAGCCGCCCGGAACCACCGCCGAGCCCGGCCGCGAGGCCGTTGACGACCCCGTCGACGCCCCTGTTGTCCACGTAGACCAGCGCCCTGGACAGCCAGATACCCGGACGCGCGACCAGCGCCTCATTGAGCGCGTTCCCGTAGAGATCCGCGCGGGCGGCCCGCACCACGGCGCTCACCCGCGCGGGGCGTTCGACCGGGGTCTCGGGCCTGGCAACAAGCAACACGGCCAGCACCACGCCGAGGGCCACAGCGGTCATCGTGGCCGCGACCACCGTGCCGTGGCCGAGCACCGGCTCCGCTCCGTGCTCCAGTTCGCCGAGCGACGGACTCAGCCAGTGCGCGAGGCGCTCCCCCGTGGCGAAGAAGTACCCCGCGCCCACGGAACCGACCGCAAGCAGCATCATCGGCACCGTCATGACCGGGCCCGACTCGTGGGGGTGGAACTCGCGTCCATCGCTGTCGGTCAGCTCCGCCCAGCGCTGCTTGCCGAAGAACGTCAACACCATCAAGCGGGTCATGTAGAAGGCGGTGATGCCCGCGCCCAGCAGCGCGGCGCCCCCGAAGACCCAGCCTTGCCAACCACCCTGGCCGAAGGCCGCGTTGATGATCGCGTCCTTGGAGTAATAGCCGGACAGGAACGGGAACCCGATCAGAGCCAGGTACCCGAGTCCGAAGGTGACGAAGGTGATCGGCATCTTCCGGTACAGACCACCGAACTTGCGCATGTCGACCTCGTCGTTCATGCCGTGCATGACCGAGCCCGCGCCGAGGAACAGTCCTGCCTTGAAGAAGCCGTGCGTCAGCAGGTGCATGATCGCCAGTGCGTAGCCGAACGGGCCGAGCCCGACAGCGAGCATCATGTACCCGATCTGGCTCACGGTGGAGTAGGCGAGCACCTTCTTGATGTCGTCGTACGCGCAGCCGATGATCGCCCCGACCAGCAGGGTCACCGCACCGATGATGGTCACGACCAGCTGCCCGGTCGGGGTGACGTTGTAGATCGGGTTGGCCCGTGCGATGAGGTAGACACCCGCGGTCACCATCGTCGCCGCGTGGATCAGCGCGGAGACCGGCGTGGGACCTTCCATCGCGTCCGGCAGCCACGCCTGCAGCGGGACCTGACCGGACTTGCCGCAGGCACCGAGCAGCAACAGCAGCGCGATCACCACCGCGACTCCGGTGGGTACGTCACCGATCCCGGCGAAGACCTCCGCGTAGGATGTCCCGCCGATGTGCTTCCACATCAGGAAGATGGCCACGGCGAGGCCGACGTCGCCGACCCGGTTCATGACGAATGCCTTCTTCGCCGCGGTCGCCGCGCTCGGCTTGTACTGCCAGAAACCGATGAGGAGGTAGGACGCCAGGCCGACGCCTTCCCAGCCGAGGTACAGGCTGACGAACCCGTTGCCGAGCACGAGCACCAGCATCGCCGCCACGAACAGGTTCATGTAGGCGAAGAACTTCCTGCGCTCCGGGTCTTCTCCCATGTAGCCCAGCGAGTACACGTGGATCACCGAGCCCACGCCGGTGATCAGCAGGGCGAACGTCACCGACAGCGGATCGATCAGCAGCGCGATGTCGACCTGGAGCTCGCCGACGGGGATCCAGGAGAACAGGCGTGCCTCGGCCGAGCGATCCGCGGCCTGCCTACCGAGCAGTGTGGCGAACAGTGCCAGCGCGTAGGCGAAGGACGCGAGGACCGTCGCGCACCCCAGCAGGTGCCCCCACCCGTCCGTCCGCTTGCCACCGGCGAGCAGGACGAGTGCGCCGAGGGCGGGCAAGGCCACCAGCAGCCACGATGATGCGATCACTGTCTAACCCCTACAGTCTTCCCGTTCGTTTGCGGCAGCACTCCCACTCCCCGGGGTCAATACTTCAGCAGGTTGGTGTCGTCGATGGACGCCGACCTGCGAGTACGGAAGATGGACATGATGATGGCGAGCCCGACGACCACTTCCGCGGCCGCGACCACCATGACGAAGAAAGCCATGACCTGACCGTCGAGGGTGCCTTCGATCCGGGCGAAGGTAACCAGGCTGAGATTGACCGAGTTCAGCATCAGCTCGATGCACATGAACACCACGATCGCGTTGCGCCGCACCAGGACACCGACGGCCCCGATCGAGAACAGCAGCGCCGACAGCAGCAGGTAGTACTCCGGGGTCACCGCTCGCTCCCCTCATCGTCGGTCGTGCTCGGCCCCGCGCCGCCGTCCTCACCGCCGTGGACGCCCTCGGCCTGCTCGCCGCCCTCCAGCGCACGCATCCATCCGGGTGGCGAGACGCGGCGCGCCGTCGGCGTCGACTCGATCAGGTCGGACAGCGAGTCCTCCGCGATGCTGCCGTCCGGCAGTAGCGCGGGCGTGGCCACCGAGTTGCCGGTGGCGAACACGCCGGGGCCGGGCCTACCGGAAGGCCGCTCGTACTCGCCGCGGAAGCGTGCCTCGACCAGCTCGCGCTGCGAGCGCTTCGCACCCTCGTCACGCTTGTCACGCTGGGCGAGCACGATGCCTGCGAGGCCGGCGACGATCAGCAGGGCGGCGGTGAGCTCGAACGGGAACAGGTAGTCGGTGAAGATCAGCTCACCGAGCCCGCCTGCGCCGCCGCCTTCGGGGCTCGTGGGGTCCAGCGGCGGGGCGAACCGCGTGTCGCGCAGCGACCGGACCAGTGCGGCCGAGAGCAGGGCCGCGAAGCCGACACCGAACACCGCGGCGGCCAGCCGCTGACCACGCAATGCCTCGACCAGCGCGTCCGAACTGTCCTTTCCCGCCATCATCAGCACGAACAGGAACAGCATCATGACCGCGCCGGTGTAGACGATGATCTGGGTGAAGCCGAGGAACGAGGCGTTCTGGATCAGGTAGAACACGCCGAGCGTCAGCATGGTGACCACGAGCCACAGGGCGGAGTGCACCGCGTTGCGCACGAAAACCATGCCGAGCGCGCCGGCGACGGCCAACGGGCCGAGTATCCAGAACGCCGCGGCCTCGCCGGTCGTCACCGCTTCCTGGCCAGGGGTCTGGGCCAGCACGAGACCCGCGTCGACGAACGACGTCACTGCAGTGCCTCCTCATCCTTGCCGGACCGGTCACGCTCGAGCTCCGGACCGAAGGTGTAGTAGTCCTGCTCGTCGTCCCCGAGCCGCATGGGGTGTGGCGGCTCCTCCATACCCGGCAACAGCGGCGCCATCAGGTCTTCCTTGGTGTAGATGAGTTTCCGCCGGTCGTCATCGGCGAGCTCGTAGAAGTTGATCATCGTCAGCGAGCGTGTCGGGCATGCCTCGACGCACAGCCCGCAGCCGATGCACCGCAGGTAGTTGATCTGGTAGTCCTTGCCGTAACGCTCCCCTGGCGAGTAGCGCTCCTCCTCGGTGTTGTCGCCACCCTCCACGAAGATCGCGTCCGCGGGGCAGGCCCACGCGCAGAGCTCGCAACCGACGCATTTCTCCAACCCGTCGGGGTGACGGTTGAGCTGGTGCCGAGCGCGGTAACGCGGGGCCGTGGCGTGGAACTCCTCCGGGTACTGCTCGGTAACCACCTTCTTGAACATGGTCGAGAAGGTGACCCCGAAGCCCTTGATCGGATCAAACATTCCCATTGTCGTCGGCCTCCTTCCGGCCTTCGGTGCCGATCTCGGGGGTGGTACGGCGCTCACCCGAGCCGGTCACGGCGCGCCGCTTGGGCTTCTTCGGCACCTCGAGATCAAGCGGCGGCACCGGGTAGTCGCCACCGGTCACCGGCACCCGGTCGTCATCGGCAGGGGCCGGCTTCTCCGGGATCAGCAGGCTCAGCAACACGATGACGGCGATCACCGCGCCACCGAAGATCAGGATCTGGTTCGTCGTCACCTCGGCGTCGGTCCGGATCGCCCGGATGCCTGCGATCAGCACGATCCACGCCAGGTTCACGGGGATGAGCACCTTCCAGCCGAGCCGCATGAACTGGTCGTAGCGGAACCGCGGCAGGGTGCCGCGCAGCCAGATGAACAGGAACATGATGACCAGGCACTTGAGCACGAACCACAGGAACGGCCACCAGCCCTCGTTCAGCATCCCGTCACCGATCATCGACAGCGGCCACGGCGCCATGTAGCCGCCGAGGAACAGGGTCACGGTGAACGCCGAAAGCGACACGATCATCACATACTCGGCGAGGAAGAACAGCGCGAACTTCAACGAGCTGTACTCGGTGTGGAACCCACCGACCAGCTCCGACTCGGCCTCGGGCAGGTCGAACGGCGCCCGGTTGGTCTCGCCGACGATCGAGATCAAGAAGATCACGAAGCTCGGCAGCAGCAGGAACGCGAACCAGCCGTCCACCTGCGCGTCGACGATGTCGCCTGTGGACAGCGACTGGGCGTACAGGATCACGGCGACCAGCGACAGGCCCATCGCGATCTCGTAGGAGATCACCTGTGCCGCCGACCGCAACGACCCGAGCAGCGGGTACGGCGAGCCCGAGGCCCAGCCGCCGAGCACGATGCCGTACACCCCGATGGCCGAGGCTGCCAGGACCACCAGCACGCCGACCGGGATGTCGATCAGTTGCAGGTAGGTGGTGTGCCCGAAGATCTCGACCTGCGGCGCGAAGGGGATCACCGAGAACGTGGCGAATGCCGTGGCCGTGGAGATCACCGGCGCGATGAAGTACACCTTCTTGTCGGCGTTGGCCGGGATGATCTCCTCGGCGAACGCGAGCTTGATGCCGTCGGCCAGCGACTGCAGCCAGCCACCGGGGCCCACCCGGTTCGGCCCGCTACGGTGCTGCATCCGCGCCACGACCTTGCGTTCCCAGACGATCATGAACAGGGTCATGAGCACGCCGAAACCGAACAGCAGGACGACTTTCAGCAGCACAAGCCACAACGGGTCGTTGGCAAGCACCTCACCCCGGGGCATCTCCTCGGGGGCCTGGGCGAGAAGCGCGTTCATCCTCGGTCTCCCTCTGTACTCGCCGCCGCGAGCCCGACAGCGGCACCATGCCCGGCCCCCAGAGCGCTGCGCACCGAGACCGGGGACCGTGCGGGCACCCAGACGACGTCATCGGGCATGTCCGTGAGCTCGGCGGGCAGGGTCACCTCACCGAGCGCGGTGCGCACGCTCGCCGGCTTCCCCCGCTCGATACCGAAACGCTGCGCCGTGGCAGGCGACAGGCGTAGCACGGCGCGCCGCGCGGTTCCGGCCAGGTAGGGCTCGTCCACCTGAAGGGAGGCGTTGTCGATCAGCTCACGCCAGGTCGCCAGCCACACCTGCCCCGTACCGAGCTCGCGCCGTGCGGACGAACCCGCCTCCACCGGTCGCCCGGCCGCCGTCCCGCCCGCGCGCAGTTCGGAGACCTTCGCGAGATCCGCGGCGGCCGCCGCGGGCGTCTGGGTGAACAGGTCGACGTCCATCTCGACGGCCAGCGTGTCCAGCAGCCGGCAGTCCGGGAGCGCGCCCGTACCGGAGACGGTGACCTCGAAACCGCGGGAACGTCCCTCCCAGTTGAGGTAACTGCCGGACTTCTCGTCGGCAGGGGCGATCGGCAGGACCACGTCGGCGAGCTCGGTGACCGGGCTCGGCCGCATCTCGATGCTGAGCACGAACCCGGCGGCCCGGAGAGCCTCCCGCGCGCCCTCGGGATCCGGCAGGTCGTCGGGGTCCACCCCAGCAACGACGAGCGCGTCCAGCTCGCCTCGGGCAGCCGCCGCGAGTATCCCCGCGGTGTCACGACCCCGCCGCGCGGGCAGCGTGCCGCCTTCGATCCCCCACAGTGACTCGAGCTCGTTCCTGGCGCGCTCGTCGTCGTACGGGATGCCACCCGGCAGCAACGTGGGTGCGGCCCCCGCGTCGAGCGAGCCGCGCTCCCCGGCACGCCGGGGTACCCACGCCGCCCTGGCCCCGGTACGCCGCACCAGGCTGTCCACGGCGGCGAACAGCCCCGGGACCTCCGCGGCCCGCTCGCCGACCAGCACGAGCGCGCCGTCCGTGCGCAGGGCCTCGTCGAGGTCACGTGCGTGCTCGGCGATCCCGTCGAGCACGGCCGCCTCCGCACCGGGCGCGCAGGTGAGCAGCTCACCGAACGTCTTGCGCACGGCAGGCGTCGCCCACTGCCCGATGTGGAAGACCTTGGTCCCGCGGTCCCGCGCGGACTTGCGCAGCCGCAGGAACACGATCGGCGACTCCTCTTCCGGCTCGAAGGCCACGCACAGTACGGCGGGAGCCTTCTCGATGTCGGCGTAGCTGACCGCCGTGCCCGGTGAGGTCCCGAGCACGCTACTGGTCAGGAACTCCAGCTCCTCGTCCGAGTGGGCGCGAGCGCGGAAGTCGATGTCGTTGGTGCGCAGTGCCACCCGCGCGAACTTGGCGTAGGCGTAGGCGTCCTCGACGGTGAGCCTGCCGCCGCTGAGCACTCCGGCCCCCGCGCCGGCACGCGCGCCGAGCAGCGCCTCGGAGGTGACCCGGAGCGCCTCGGTCCACGAGGCCTCCCGCAGCTCGCCGTCACCGGGGTCGCGCACCAGCGGCTTACGGATGCGGTCCCGCGCGGTGGCGTAGCGGAAGGCGAAGCGCCCCTTGTCGCAGTCCCACTCCTCGTTGACCTCCGGGTCCTCCCCTGCGAGCCTGCGCATCACCTTGCCGCGCCGGAAGTCGGTGCGCTGGGCACATCCCGCGGCGCAGTGCTCGCAGACGCTCGGCGCGGAGACCAGGTCGAAGGGCCGCGAGCGGAAACGGTACTCCGCCGAGGTCAGCGCGCCGACAGGGCAGATCTGGATGGTGTTGCCGGAGAAGTAGCTCTGGAACGGATCGCCTGCCGAGGTATGCGAGGCGGAGTCGACGATGTCGCTGGTCTCGGCCGTACCGACCTGCTGGCTCGGCCCGCGCTCCAGCATCTCGATGAACGGGTCACCGGCGATCTGCTCGGAGAAGCGCGTGCAGCGCTGGCACTGCACGCACCGCTCGCGGTCGAGCAGCACCTGCGAGGAGATCGACAGCGGCTTGGGGAAGGTCCGCTTGGTGTCGACAAATCGGGAGGTCGCCCTGCCGTGCGCCATGGCCTGGTTCTGCAGCGGGCACTCGCCACCCTTGTCGCAGATCGGGCAGTCCAGCGGGTGGTTGATGAGCAGTAGCTCCATCACCCCCTCCTGCGCCTTGTCCGCGACCTCGGAGGACTTCTGGGTCCGCACGACCATCCCGTCGGCGACCGCGATCGTGCAGGAGGCCTGTGGTTTGGGCATCGGACGCCCGTTCACCTCGACCTCGACGAGGCACTGGCGGCACGCGCCTGCCGGATCGAGCAGGGGGTGATCACAGAACCGCGGGATCACGGTGCCGATCCGCTCGGCCGTGCGGATCACCAGCTCCCCTTCCGGAGCGATGATCTCCTGCCCGTCGATGGTCAGCTTGACATGCCCTTCCGGCACCTGCGTCTGCTGTTCCTCGGGTGCGATCGTCATGACTGGGCTCCCACCAAGGCCGATTGGGCGTCTCCCCCTGAACTGGCCGCAGACGAGGTGGCGTTCTGCCTGCACAGCTCGAGGAACTCGGATCGGAAGTACTGGATGCCGCTGGTGATCGGGCTGACCGCGCCGTCACCGAGCGCGCAGAAGGACCGGCCGAGCACGTTGTCGCATACGTCGAGCAGCGTCTCGATGTCCTCCTCGGTGCCACGGCCGTCGACCATCCGCTCGAGGATCTGCGCGAGCCAGTACGTCCCTTCCCTGCACGGCGTGCACTTTCCGCAGGACTCGTGCCGGTAGAACTGCGTCCACTTCATGACCGCCCACGGCACCGACACCGTCTCGTTGAAGATCATCAGGGCTGTGGTGCCGAGCATCGAGCCCGCTTCGGCCGCACCCTCGAAGTCCAGCGGGACATCGAGGTGCTCGGCGGTGAACAGCGGGGTGGACGAGCCACCCGGCGTCCAGAACTTCAGCGGGATACCGTCCTTCATCCCGCCCGCGAGATCCAGCAGCTCGCGCAGCGTGGTGCCCAGCGGCGCCTCGTACTGGCCGGGACGCTCCACGTGCCCGGAGATCGAGAAGATCTTCGGGCCGGGCGACTTCTCGGTCCCCATCGCACGGAACCAGTCCACACCCCCGTTGACGATGAACGGGACCGTCGCGATGGTCTCCACGTTGTTCACCGTGGTCGGCTGCGAGTACAGCCCCGAGGCGGCGGGGAACGGTGGCTTGAGCCGCGGCTCGCCCCTGCGCCCCTCCAGCGAGTCGAGTAGCGCGGTCTCCTCGCCGCAGATGTACGCGCCCGCCCCGGCGTGCACGGTGATGTCCAGGTCGAAGCCGGAACCGAAGATGTCGGAACCGAGGTAACCCGCCTCGTAGGCCTCGGACACCGCCGCGCTGAGCCTGCGCATACAGTGCAGCACCTCACCGCGCACGTAGATGAAGCAGTGGTGCGCGCGCATCGCGTAGGCGGAGATGATGCAGCCCTCGATCAGCGAGTGCGGGTCGGCCATCATCAGCGGGATGTCCTTGCAGGTACCCGGCTCTCCCTCGTCCGCGTTGATCACGAGGTAGTGCGGCTTCTCCTCGTCCTTCGGCATGAAGCCCCACTTCACACCCGCGGGGAACCCGGCACCACCACGTCCGCGCAGGCCCGCTTCCTTGATCAGCGACACGAGCTGTTCCGGCGTACCGCGCAACGCCTTGCGCGCCGCGGTATAGCCCTCGAGCTGCTCGTAGGTGGACAGCCGCCACGAGTTCGGCGAGAGCCACCGCTTGGTCAGCACCGGCGTGATCGGATCGCTCACTTCTGCTCCACCTCCGGCAGGGCGACGTCGTCCGGCATGGCGGGGGCGGTCCAGCCGCGATCCCGCGCCAGCCGCGCGCCGCGCACGGTCTCCTCTGCGGCGGTCGGCGCATCCACATCGGACCGGGACTGTTCGGCCTCCTCCGGGAAGAACCCGGCGAGCTGCAGCTCCGCCGAACGGAAATCCGTCAGCGGCGCCCCCCGCGTCGGAGCGGGCCTGTCCCCGTCACGCAACGCGTCGACCAGCTCGACCGCGCTGTCCGGTGACTGGTTGTCGAAGTACTCGTAGTTCACCTGCAGCACGGGTGCGAGGTCGCACGCCGCGAGGCACTCGGCGTGCTCGATCGTGATCGAGCCCTGCTCCCCCGGGGTGCCCGCGGTCTCCTCGTGCCCGAGCGGCCTGCCGTCCTCGCCGAGGTGTTCGCACAGCCTGCGGTACACCGCGTCGCCGCCGAGGGCCGCGCACAGGGTGTTGGTGCACACGCTGACCAGGTGCTGGCCACACGGCCTGCGCTTGTACATCGTGTAGAACGTGACGACCCCGCTGACCTCGGCTTCACTCAGGTCGAGATGCCGCGCGCAGAAGGTGATGCCCTCCCGGCTGACATAGCCCTGCACCGACTGCACCAGGTGAAGCAGGGGAAGCAGGGCCGACCGGGAGTGCGGGTAGCGCGCGATCACCTCGCGCGCCTTGGCATGGATGTCCGCGTCGAACACCTCCTCCGTCGACGGGTCCGTCGCGGGGTCCACGGACGGTTCGCGCGCTGCCGACCGCGCCTGTTCGTGCGCCTCGGTCACCGATCACACCCTCCCATCACCGGATCAAGCGAGGCGACGGCCGCGATGACGTCCGCGACCATCCCCCCTTCCGACATCGCCGGCATGGACTGCAGGTTCACGAAACTGGGGTCACGCACGTGAACCCGCATCGGTCGCGTACCGCCGTCCGAAACCATGTGGTACCCGAGCTCGCCGCGTGGCGACTCGACCGCGGTGTAGACCTGGCCGGGCGGCACGCTGAAGCCTTCGGTCACGAGCTTGAAATGGTGGATCAACGCCTCCATCGACTGGCCCATGATGTTGCGCACGTGGTCCAGCGAATTGCCGATCCCGTCGGAGGCCACCGACAGCTGAGCGGGCCAGGCGATCTTCTGGTCGGAGACCATCACCGGTCCCGGCTCCAGCTTCTGCACGGCCTGCTCGATGATCCGCAACGACTGGTGGATCTCCTCGACGCGCAGCACGTACCGCGCGTAGGCGTCGGCGTCGTTGGAGACCGGCACCTCGAAGTCGTACTCCTCGTAGCCGAGGTAGGGCTCGGTCTTGCGCAGGTCCCAGCCGAGCCCGGCGGCGCGCAGTATCGGACCGCTCGCGCCGAGTGCCAGGCACGCGTCGACCGGCAGGTAGCCAACGCCCTTCAGCCGGTTCTGCCAGATCGGCTGGCCGGTGAGCATCCTGTCGTAGTCCGGCAGCCGCTTCTTCATCAGCTTGACGAACTCTGCGACCTTCTCCGGCGTGTCCTCCGGAACGTCCTGGGCCAGACCGCCCGGCCGGATGTACGAGTGGTTCATCCGCTGCCCTGTGAGGTACTCGAGCAGGTGCAGGACCTCCTCGCGTTCCCGGAACCCGGAGGTCATCGCGGTGAGCGCGCCCAGCTCCATGCCACCGGTGGCCAGCGCGACCATGTGCGAGCTGATCCTGTTGAGCTCGAGCAGCAGCACGCGGATCACCTGCGCCCGGCGCGGGATCTCCAGGCCGAGCAGCTTCTCGACACCCATGCAGTACGCGGCCTCGTTGGACAGGGGTGCCAGGTAGTCCATCCGTGTCACGAAGGTGACACCCTGCGTCCAGTTGCGGACCTCGGTGTTCTTCTCGATACCGGTGTGCAGGTACCCCACGACCGAGCGCAGGTTGGTGACGGTCTCGCCTTCCATCTCGACCACCAGCCGCAGCACCCCGTGCGTGGACGGGTGTTGCGGGCCGAGGTTCATCACGATCCGCTCGTCACCGCCGACGTCGGCCATGGCCTCGTCCCAGTCACCACCGGTGACGGTGAAGACCCTGCCTTCCGTCGTGTCCCGGTACTGGGCGTAGGGATCGCTTTCCGAACCCTCCGGGCTGGTGTCCACGCCCGTGGTCACATCCGCCAGCCCCTTGTCGTGCAGCGTGGCGTCGTGTGCGCGCGCGCCGCCGGAGCCGTTAGCGCTCTCGTTGTTGCTCATGAGTACGCCCTCCGCTGGTCGGGGGGAGGAACCTCGGTGCCCTTGTACTCCACGGGGATACCGCCGAGCGGGTAGTCCTTCCGCTGCGGGTGCCCTTCCCAGTCATCGGGCATCAGGATGCGGGTCAGGCCCGGATGCCCGTCATAGATGATGCCGAACATGTCCCAGGCCTCTCGCTCCTGCCAGTCCGCTGCCGGATAGACGTCCACGATGGACGGAACATGCGGGTCGTCGACGTCGACGCAGACCTCGAGCCGGATCCTCCTGCGGTAGGTCATCGATGTCAGGTGGTAGGTGGAGTGCAGCCGCTGCGGCACATCCTCCCCGAAATCCACACCGGAGACCGAGCTGCAGAACTCGAAACGCAGTGCGCCGTCGTCACGCAACGTGCGGCAGACACCGACGAGGTGCTCCCGCCGCACGTAAAAGGTGATCTCACCTCGGTCGACGGTGATCTGCTGGATCGCATCGCGCGGGATGCCGTTCTCGTCCAGCGCCGCGAGGAAGTCGTCGACGAACTCGTCGAACCAGCCACCGTAGGGCCGTTCTGCCGCGGGCGGGACGTACGCAGGAAGGCGGAGCCCGCCGTAGCCGGAGGTGTCCCCCGTCCCGGCGACACCGAACATTCCCCTGCGCGCACGGCCGGCGACAACCGGCTCGGCCGGGCGCGCGCCGTACGGCTCGAGGCTGTCGCCACCGTTGCCGCCGCCGCGCTCGGCACTGGACTGGGTGCCGCCCGGCTGCGGCTTGCTCTCCGCCACCTCTTCGGGCTGCGCGGCCTGCCCCTGTGCGCCGGAGCCGCCGTCGGAGCCCGCACCGGCGGCGCTCGAGTCGGTGGTGGGTGTGGTGGGTTCGTCAGGTTCGGTCACGCTTGCCTCAGCGCTCCTCAAGCAGCTCGAGCGGGATGGTGCTACGACGTCGCCCCTCTACCTCGTTGGCGGGGACCTCGGCCAGCCGCGCTTCGCGGGTCGACTTGGGGGCGTACTTCACCGACGACGGCGGGAGCGGGAGCTCCTCGCCGCGTTCGGCCTTCTCCTCGGCCCGCCGCGGCCCCATCGGCTCCTCGTTGATCTTCGCGTGCAGCTTCAGGATCGCGTCGATCAACATCTCGGGGCGGGGCGGGCAGCCCGGCAGGTACATGTCGACGGGAACGACGTGGTCGACGCCCTGCACGATGGCGTAGTTGTTGAACATCCCGCCGGACGAGGCACAGACGCCCATGGACAGCACCCACTTGGGTTCGGACATCTGGTCGTAGATCTGCCGCAGGACCGGCGCCATCTTCTGGCTGACCCGCCCGGCCACGATCATCAGATCGGCCTGCCGTGGCGACGCGCGGAAGACCTCCATGCCGAAGCGGGACAGGTCGTAGCGCGGACCGCCGGTGGTCATCATCTCGATCGCGCAACAAGCCAGCCCGAACGTCGCGGGCCACAACGAGGACTGTCGCGACCAGTTGGCCAGCTTCTCCACGCTGGCCAGCATGATCCCGCTCGGCAGCTTCTCCTCAAGCCCCATGATGGATCCCTCCCTGGTCGGCTCGACTGCGGGTCGTACACACCGCGTGGGCACCGAGCCATGCACGCGAGCGCGGGTGACGCACGATCAATCCCATTCCAAGCCCCCTCGCGCCCACTCGTACACGTACGGGACGGTGATCGCGACGATGAAGATCGTGACGGCGACGAAACCGAACAAGCCGATCGAGTCGGCGGCGACCGCGTACGGGTAGAGGAAGACCATCTCGATGTCGAACAGGATGAACAGCATCCCGGTCAGGTAGAACTTCACCGGGATCCGGCCACCACCGACCACCGGTTGCGGGGACGCCTCGATGCCGCACTCGTACGGTTCGACCTTCGCCGAGTTGTAACGCTTCGGCCCGACCAGCGGGGCGATCACGACAGAGAAGAGCGCGAACCCCGTGGAAAGCGCGAGAAGCAGCACCAGCGGGAGGTAGGTCTCGACGCTGCTGGTGACTCCCGCTTCCTGCGCGAAGTGCCATACATCGGTGGCTGCTGCGGCTGGCTCGGCCTCGAGCATTGGCACCGTCGTCCTTTCCTGCTCCGGACACAGCCCTTGCCGGCTGGGCGTTCCTGTCCTGTTCCGCAGTCTCTGCGGGGCACCCTAAGAGACCCGGATCACCTCCGGCCCCAACGGGTTACCGGTCAGCTCCCCGCGCATGCGGGGCACGAACCGGCACACATCTTGTGAATTCGTTCACAAGCAGGCGCACAGCGTTGTGAACGCGTTCACAAGATCTGGCCGTAGTCTAGGACGCATATTCCGGCGGTTGTGACGTGGCCCCCCTTTCGAACACGATTCATCTCCCGCCGGATCCTCAACCCGCACCGGCGACGGGGGCATCGAGCGCAGCGGGAACGGCGAGGTCACCCCCGGGACGCACGCGGCACGGCCGGCCGGCGGAACCGAGCGACGACGAGCGCCGAACCGGCGACGCGAGAAAGATCACACGCCTTTTACGGCCGGACGCCGCCGTGACCAACGGCACCCCCGTCGTGACCGAGCGCGTCTCGCGCACCGCGCGAGCCGATGGGCTGTGCGCGCAGGCGGTGCCTACGCGCTCGGTGTCAACCGGGATGCCGTGGTGATCAGGCGATCCACCGCGTCGCCGCCCCGCGCCTCGTAGCAGCCCGACATACCCTTGTAGATCAGCGGAAGGAGGCTCTTGATGCGCAGCCCGTACTTCGTCGACGCGCGCATCACCTTCGGGTTGCCGATCGCCTTGGCGAACAGGTTACCCAGCCGGTAGTAGCCACCCATCTCCTCGGACAGCGCGCGCGGATAGCCCTGCAAGGCGCGCTCCCGGGACGGCCCCTCCGGACGGGCGAGCGCCTGCACGACGCATTCGGCGGCCAGCTGAGCCGACTCCATCGCCGCCGAGATGCCCTCCCCGTTGAACGGGCTGACCATCCCCCCGGCATCCCCGAGCAGCAGCAGACCGTTGCGGTAGTGCGGGGTGCGGTTGAACCCCATCGGCAGCCCGGCGCCACCGATCCGGCCGATCGCGTTCTCCTCCCGGAACCCCCACTCCTCAGGGGTGGAGTCCAGCCACGAGCGCATCAGGGCCCGGTAGTCGGTATTCCGGAACGCCTTGCTCGTCGACAGGATGCCCAGCCCCACGTTGACGGTGCCGTCGCCGAGCGGGAACGCCCATCCGTAGCCGGGCAGCAGCCGGGGGTCGTCCGGGTCGCGCCTGTCCCACAGCTCCAGGTGACCCTCGATCATCGGGTCGTCGTGCTTCGGGCTCTTGTAGTAGCGGCGGACCGCCACACCCATCGGGCGGTTGTCGAGCTTGTCGATCCCGACCGACAACGCGAGCCGGGCCGACACGCCGTCGCATGCCAGCACCAGCGGCGCGCGGTAGGCCACCGGCTCCTTGTCCGGGCCGAACTTGCCGCGCACCCCGACGACCCTGCCGGTGCGCTCCTCGGTGATCGCTTCGGTCACCGTCGTGCGCTCCTGCAACCTCGCCCCCGCCCGCTCGGCGGTACGGGCGAGCAACTCGTCGAAGTCGTGGCGGGTGCGCGAGACCCCGTAGGGCGGGTAGTTGCTCAGCTCGGGCCAGTCCAGCTCGATGGTGTGCTCACCGGCGAGGATGCGCAGGCCCCTGCTGTGCACCCAACCCGCCTCCTGGCGCGTGTCGATCCCGAGATCGATCAGCTGCTTGACGCCACGCGGGGTCAAGCCGTCCCCGCACACCTTGTCCCTGGGAAACGTGGTCTTCTCCAGTACAAGGACATCGACACCCGCGCGGGCAAGGTAGGTCGCCACGGTCGCCCCCGCAGGACCCCCGCCGACAACAATGACCTCCGCGTCCTCATCGGGACGACGCCGACTCGCCGTGCTCATGGCGCCACCCTAGCCCGGGCACGGTCGGTGCGCCCCGGCCCGTAGGTCACACGTGCCGTCACTCCTGCTCCGGCTTGACAGCGCGGTGGATCGCGACCACCCCGAACGTGACGTTCAGCCACTCCACCCCGGACCAGCCGGCAGCGGCGATGATCTCGCCGAGCTCGCGCTGCTGCGGCCACGCGGCCATCGACTCGGCGAGGTAGGAGTACGCGTCCGGGTTCGACGAGGCCCGCTTGCCGAACCAGGTCACCACGCGCATGAGGAACTTGGTGTGCAGGAAGCGCATCAGCGCGTTGGGAGGGGTCGAGACCTCGCAGATCACCAACCTGCCACCCGGCTTGACCACCCGGGCGACCTCGGTGAGCGCGGCAGCGGTGTCCACGAAGTTGCGCAGGCCGAACAGGATCGTCGCGGCGTCGAACGACTCGTCGGCGAACGGCAGCCGCAGCGCGTCCGCCGCCACCATCGGCACCCCGCGCTGCTTGCCGTTGCGCAGCATCTCCACCGAGAAGTCCGCCGCGACGCACCACGCGCCGTGCCTGGCGAACTCCGCGGTGGACACCCCGGTTCCCGCTGCCAGGTCGAGCACGCGATCACCATGGGTGGCGTCCAGGATCTTCGCGGCGACGCTACGCCAGCGCCGGTCGAACCCGAAGGTCATCACCGAGTTCGCGCGGTCGTACCCCTTCGCGACGTCATCGAACATCGCCGCGACCTCGCGGGGGTCCTTGTCCAGATTGGCGCGCGACATAGTGAGCAGCCTAGTAACCCTGCCCCACCGGCGATACGCGCGGGCAGCGCGAGCGCCCCACCTCCGGCATCCGCGGCCCGCCGCGCGTGTCGTTACGCACTCATCCGCCCCGCGTACCCGTCCTCGACGGCGTCGCGGGCCGGGCTCACCGGCAGGCCGGTGACGTCGCCGTAGTGCGCGAGCAGTTCGGCGCAGACCGCCTGCCAGCTGCGCGCGCGCACCGTGGCTCGCCCGCGCGCACCCATCCCGGCACGCAACCGGTCGTCGGCGAGCCGGTCGAGCCTGTCGAGCAGGGCGGCTCGGAACGCGCCCCGCTCGACAGGGAGCAGGTAGCCGGTCACGCCGTCCCGCACCAGGTCCATCGGGCCACCCGCGGCGGGGGCCAGCACGGGCACGCCCGAGGCCATCGCCTCCTGGACGGTCTGGCAGAACGTCTCGTGCGGGCCGGTGTGCACGAACACGTCCAGGCTCGCGTACACGGCTGCGAGCTCGTCGCCGTAGCATGCCCCGAGGAACGTCGCACCCGGCATGCGTTCGCGCAGCGCCTCCCGCGCGGGGCCGTCGCCGACGACGACCAACCGCACGCCGGGGACGTCCTCCAGCGCGGCGAGCCGGTCCACCTCCTTCTCCGGTGCCAGCCGCCCGACGAACCCCACCAGCAGCTCACCGCGCGGCGCCAGCGCCGCTCGCAAGCCGGGGTCGGTCAGCTCGGGGGAGAACCGCGCGACGTCCACCCCGCGCCGCCACAGGTGCACCCGCGGCACACCGTGCTCGTGCAGTTCCCGCGCCGACTCGCTGGAGGGGGCGAGCGTACGGTCGACGGTCCCGTGCAGCCGCCTGATCCATCGCCACGCCGCCCGGCGAGCGAACCCCAATCCGTACGACTCGGCGAACCCCGCGACATCGGTCTGGTAGACGGCCACGCTCGGCACGCCGAGGCGGCGCGCGGCCTGCGCGCCACGCGCCCCCACCACGAACGGCGACGCCAGGTGCACCACGTCCGGGTCGAACTCCCCGAGAGCCGCGTCCAACGCCCTGGTCGGCAACCCGATCGGCAGGGACTTCACCGCGGGGAACTGCACAGCCGGCAGCCGGACGACCCGGGTGTCCCCGTACCACTCCACACCGGAGCCCGGCGCGATCACGAGGGTCCGGTGCCCCGCGGAACGCAGCTGTTCGAGGACCCGCAGCACCGAGTTGGTTACGCCGTTGACCTGGGGCAGGAATGACTCGGTCACGATCGCGATGCGCACATGCCAACCATCACAACCGCGAATGATCGGACGAACCGCACTCACGTGGCGGGCGAGCGAACACCCGGGTAAGTGTTGCTGACCCACGCCGCTCCCGGCGGGAACCGGCCCCGGGCTGCCGCTCAGGAACGCAACGCCGCGGCGACCGCCTCGCCGACAGCCTCGTACAGCCCGGCGTGCAGCTCACGCCGCGACGAGCGGTCCACGACGACCTCGACCACCCGCAGGCCACGGCGGGGCCGCAACGCCTCCCGCAACTCCGTGCGCGTGTGCGCCCGCGTGTGCGCGACCCGGTACCCCGCGCACAGCGCCGCGATGTCCGAGCCGTGCGGCGTCCCGAACACGCGCTCGAAACTGCGGGAGTGCTCGTCGGCGCCCTGCTCGAGCAACGAGAAGATGCCGCCCCCGTCGTCGTTGAGCACCACGATCGTCAGGTCGGGAAGGTCCTCACCGGAACAGCTCAACAAGCCGTTGATGTCGTGCAGGAACGTCAGGTCGCCGAGCAGGGCGTAGGAAGGCCCACGGTGCGCGGTGGCCGCGCCGAGCGCTGTCGAGACCATGCCGTCGATACCGGCGACGCCCCTGTTGCGGTGCACCACGATGTCGGGCCGGGCGGAGCAGGCCGACAGCGCGACGTCCCGTGTCGGGTTGGACGAACCGATCACGAGTAACGACTCCGGGGGAAGCGTGTCGACCAGCTCGGCCGCGACGCCGGGACCTGTCGGCCACGGCGCCTCGGCCAGCTTCTCCGACACGGCGCGCCGCGCGGCTCCGTCGGCGCGCTGCCAGCGCTCCAGCCACGCGGGATCGGCAGGCTTGGTCGGCTCGGCGAACCACTGGCCGACCTGGCGCACGTTGTGCGCCGGAGCGGGCCAGTCGGTGTCCGGGCGTACCAGCAGCACTTCCACGTCCTCGTCGGCGAGCAGGGACTCCACCTGCCGGAACACCGTCGGCCGCCCGATGCACAGCACCTGCTCCGGCTTGTGCGCGGCGACGAACTCCGGGACGGCGAGCAACCAGGCACCACTTGTCATGGCGCAGTCGCCGGACAGCCCGGCCGCCCCGGTCTCGGAGATGATCGGCCACCCGTGCTCGGCGGCCCACTCGCTGGCGGCCCGTACCCCGGAGTCGCAGGCGATGACCAGCCCGCACCGCGCGGACGGGACCACGAACGCGGGGAACGCACCGAAGTCGGGCAGCTCCGTCCAACGCTGCCCGTTCTCCCGCCCGTCGAGCGGCTCGCACCACGGCTCGTCGTGCCGGCCGGAGTCCGGTACCAGCGGCTCGCGGAACGGGACGTTGAGGTGCACCGGACCGGACCGCCACTCCCCGTAGGCCGCGTTCCATGCCCGGCAGACCTGGCTGCGCCAGTACGCGTTCTGGCCGGGGCGCTTCTCGGCTACGGCCAGCTCGTCGAAGTAGCGCACCGCGCTGCCGTACAGCCGATCCTGCTCGATCACCTGGTTGGCTCCCGCCGCGCGCAGCTCCGCGGGCCGGTCCGCGGTGAGCACGATCAGCGGGACGCCCGCCCGGTCGGCTTCCAGCACCGCGGGGTGGAAGTTGGCGGCTGCGGTACCGGAGGTGCACACCACCGCCGTCGGGCGCCCGGTGCGGGCGGCGATACCCAGTGCGAGGAACGCGGCGGTGCGCTCGTCCACCCGAACATGCATGGCGAGGCGTCCGGCCTCCGCCGCGTCGTAGAGCGCCATGGACAGCGGTGCGTTGCGGGATCCGGGGCAGACCACGACATGCGAGACGGTGTTGCGCACCAGCTCGTCCACGAGGACACGTGCCTGCGCTGTGGAAGGGTTCATGGGCGCTCCCCCGGCGGGCGTGCTCCCGGTCGCGCGTCTGTCGGCATCAGCACACCCGTTGATCTCCCGTCGGAACAGCGGCACTCCTGGCCAACTATCCTCCCAGATGTGCCCGATCCCGATACGCCAGCCGCAGCCGGCTCCACCCCGCCCGTCTCCGAGCTCTTCGACCCGCGAGCGTGGAGCGAGGTCGAGGGCTTCGACTTCACCGACATCACCTACCACCGTTCCGCCGAGAGCCGGGGCGGCAAACGTGTGCTCCGGGTGGCGTTCAACCGCCCCGAGGTGCGCAACGCCTTCCGCCCGCACACGGTCGACGAGCTCTACCGCGCACTCGACCACGCCAGGATGTGCTCGGACGTCGGCGCGGTCGTGCTCACCGGCAACGGGCCGTCCCCGCACGACGGCGGCTGGGCGTTCTGCTCCGGTGGTGACCAGCGTATTCGTGGCCGCTCCGGATATCAGTACGCCAGCGGCGAGACATCGGACACCATCGACCCGGCGCAGGCAGGCAGGCTGCACATCCTCGAGGTCCAGCGGTTGATCCGGTTCATGCCCAAGGTGGTGCTGGCCGTGGTGCCGGGATGGGCCGCGGGCGGCGGGCACTCGCTGCACGTGGTGTGCGATCTCACGCTCGCCTCTGCCGAGCACGCCCGGTTCAAGCAGACCGACGCGGATGTGGGCTCCTTCGACGCCGGTTTCGGCTCGGCCTACCTCGCGCGTCAGGTCGGGCAGAAGTTCGCCAGGGAGATCTTCGCGCTGGGCAGGACCTACACCGCCGAGCAGATGCATCACATGGGGGCGGTCAACGAGGTGGTCCCGCATGCCGAGCTGGAGGCCGAAGCCCTGCAGTGGGCGTGGGAGATCAACGGCAAGTCCCCGACGGCGCAGCGGATGCTCAAGTACGCGTTCAACCTGATCGACGACGGCCTGCCCGGCCAGCAGGTCTTCGCTGGTGAGACGACACGCCTGGCCTACATGACCGACGAGGCCGCCGAGGGCCGCGACGCCTTCCTCGACAAGCGCGATCCGGACTGGACCGATTTCCCCTACTTCTACTGAGCGCTGAATGACGCTTTCCGTCCGTGTGCGGGACGGAAAGCGTCATTCAGCCAACCGCCGGGAGCGGCTACTCCACCGTCACGCTCTTGGCCAGGTTGCGGGGTTTGTCGATCTCCTTGCCCAGACCCACGGCGAGGTGGTACGCGAACAGTTGCAAGGCGATCGTGAACACGATCGGGTCGAGCTCGGGATGGCTGCGCGGGAGCCGGATCACCTCGTCCGCGAGCCCGTCCGGGAGGTCGGCGCTGGTCACCGCGATCACCGGCCCCCCGCGCGCCTTGATCTGCTCGAGCGTCGAGATGTTCTTGGCGAGCAGCTCGTCATCGGCGACCAGCACGACAGAGGGCATGCCGCCGTCGATCAGCGCGAGCGGCCCGTGCTTGAGCTCGGCGGCCTGGTAGGCCTCCGCGTGGATATAGGAGATCTCCTTCAGCTTCTGGGCGCCCTCCCTGGCCGCCGGCCAGTACCAGACCCTGCCGACGAAGAACATCCGCACGGCCCAGCTGAACCGCTCGGCGACGCCGGCGATCCGGTCCTCCAGCGCGAGGACCTCTCCGATCCGTTGCGGCAACGCGTCCAGCGCGGAGACGATCCCGCCGCCACGCGAGACGGAGAGGTCCCGCACCCGGCCGAGCAGCAGGCCGAGCATCGCGAAGCACACGGCCATGTTCGTCACCGCCTTCGTGGACGCGACCGAGACCTCCGGGCCGGCATGCAGGAAGACCCCGCTGTCGCACTCCCGCGCGATCGCGCTTCCCGGGGCGTTGACCACTCCGATCACGCGCCCGCCCTTGCGCTTGAGCTCCTGCACGGCAGCCAGCGTGTCCTTGGTCTCGCCGGACTGGCTGACCGCGATGTACAGCGCGTCCGGGGCGATGACCGGGTTGCGGTAGCGGAACTCCGAAGCCGGCTCGGCATCGGCGGGGATCCGGGCCCATTCCTCGATCAGGTTGGCGCCGATCTCACCCGCGTAGTAGGCGGAACCGCAGCCGAGGACCTTCACCGACTGGATCGAACGCAGCTCGCGGGCATCCAGGTGCAGACCACCGAGACGCGCCGTGCTGAACCGTTCGTCCAACCGGCCGAGCACCGCGCGGCGCACGGCCTCCGGCTGCTCGTGGATCTCCTTGTGCATGTAGTTCGCGAAGCCACCCAGCTGGTAGTCCTCTTCGGTGAGGTCGACCGTGGTCGCGGTCTTCGCGGTCCGGTTCGCGCCGAGCGTGCTCGTCCGGTAGTCACCCGCGCTGATCGTGGCCAGCTCACCGTCGTCCAGGTAGATGACTCGCTGGGTGTGCCGGACCAGCGCGGCGAGGTCCGATGCCACGAACATCTCCCCGTCACCGATACCGAGCACGATGGGGCTGCCGTCCTTGGCCACCACGAGCTCCCGCGGCCGGGTCACGTCCACGACGGCGATGCCGTACGCGCCGTCGACGCGCGTCAGTACCCTGCGCACCGCCTCCTCGAGGCTCGGAGCGCCACCCTCCAGCTGCCCGGCTATCAGGTGGGCGAGCACCTCGGTGTCGGTGTCGGAGGCCAGCGCCACACCTGCCGCGAGAAGCTCCGTGCGCAGCTCACCGGCGTTCTCGATCATCCCGTTGTGCACGACGGCGACCCGCCTGCCGGCGTCGGTGTGCGGGTGGGCATTGGTGTCGGTCGGCTCGCCGTGGGTGGCCCACCGGGTGTGCGCGATACCGGTCGTGGCGGCGTGGCCTTCGCCGACACGGTCCCGCAGCTCCGCCACGCGCACCGCTGCCTTGGTGACGTGCAGCGTGTCGCCGTCCGTCACCGCCAGACCCGCCGAGTCGTACCCGCGGTACTCGAGCCGGTGCAGTCCCTCGAGCAGGATCGGTGTCGCCTGCTCGCCGCCGACGTAGCCCACGATTCCGCACATTCCTACCTCCCCGTCCGGTCGAGTGGCGCGTCCGAGCGGTCAGCCGTACACCATCCGCCTGAGCTGGCGCCTGCTGACCTCGCCTGCCCCGAACGGCCTACCCGCCAGTTCGGTGGCCAGCGCGTCCCAGATCCGCTCGTTGTTCCAGCCGCGCCGCCGCAGCTCGGTGTGCCTGCGGCGGACGTACTGCTCGGGCGTCTCGCTGAAGTAGGCGACCACATCAGCCACGACCCTCGCCGCCGTATCGGGTGCCAGGCCCGTCGAGCCGGACACATACCGGACCAGCTCCGCCGGTGGTGCGTGTTCGGTAGCGCGCACACCAGGACCCTGCCACCCGCGGCTCGCCACAACCAAATGTCCTGCCCGGAATCGGGCAGGAGGCTGAATGACGCTGTCGGTCCGTCGGGTGGACTCAGGGCGTCATTCGGCACACCCGCACAATGGTGGAGTGCGGGAGGTCTGGGTCGATGGCAGCGAGGCGTCGGTGCGGGAGCTGGCCGACGCGCTGGCCGGTGCGCTCGCCGGCGCGGGAACGGTACTCCCACTGGACGCGCACGACCCGCGGGCCGGATCGGTCCGTGCCGCCATGCGCCCCGGCGAACCCGTCGAGGACGCGACCGCGGTCATCGTGCCCACCTCGGGCTCGACCGGGCCCGCGAAGGGTGTGCTGCTGTCCGCGCACGCTCTGACCAGCTCGGCACGGGCCACGCACGCCCGGCTCGGCGGGCCCGGGCAGTGGCTGCTTGCCACCCCGGCGCACTACATCGGGGGCCTTCAGGTGCTGGTGCGCTCGCTTCTGGCAGGCACGCGACCCGCGGTGCTCGACCTCAGCGCCGGGTTCCGGCCGGACGAGTTCGCCGCCACCGCACGACCGGTGCTGCGCGGCACGGGGCCGCGCTACACCTCGCTGGTACCCACGCAACTCACCCGGATCCTCGACGCGGGCGGCGCGGCCCGCGAGGCCGCGAGGGCTTTCGACGCGATCGTCGTGGGCGGCGCGGCCACACCCGCACCCCTGCGCCGCCGTGCCGCCGACGCCGGCCTGACCGTCGTCAGCGCGTACGGCATGAGCGAGACCGCGGGCGGGTGCGTCTACGACGGAACGCCGCTGGACGGGGTCGGCGTTCACCTGGAGCCCGGCGGTGACGGGGCAGGCGAGGGCAGCGACGGGGACACGGGCGCCATCGCCCGCGGCACCGGAGGGGTTCCGGGACGCATCGCGCTGTCCGGCGACGTCCTCGCGCACGGTTACCGCGCCGACCCCACCGCCACCTCGGACGCGTTCTCGGGAGGCCGGTTCCGTACGAGCGACCTCGGCCGTTTCCGCGCCGACGGCCGTCTGGACGTGCTCGGCCGTGCCGACGACGTCATCAACACCGGCGGTGTGAAGGTGCCCCCGGTACTGGTGGAACGGGCCCTGCTCGACCATCCCGGCGTGGACCAGGCCTGCGCGGTCGGGATTCCCGATGCCGAGTGGGGCGAGATCGTCGTGGCGGCGATCGTCCCGACCGACCCCGCCGAACCGCCCGCGAGCGATGCGCTGGCCGAGCTCGCCCGCGCGGCCGCCGGTCGCGCCGCGGTCCCCAAGCGCACACACGTGCTCGACTCGTTCCCGGTACTGGGACCGGGAAAGGTCGACCGCGCCGCGCTGCGCGACACCCTCATGCGGCCGGCTGGCTCCGACCGGCAGCGACGTGCGTGACGCCACACCAGCACCCCTGCCGAGCCGCCCGGCCGCGCAACGGGTACGCCCTGCGCACAGCCTGTCAAGGTCGCCGTCCGACAAAGTTTGACGGAATCGCGTAACCGCACCGGCTGTCGCCGTACCACCCGGTAACGGACATGCTGGTATGTAGTCGGACGTCTGCGCACGGCGCGAGAAACGTCCACCACCGACATCCCCGAGCCTGTTTCCAGGAGGTCTGAGTTCGTGTTCCAGCGCATCGCGATCGTCAACCGGGGGGAGGCCGCGATGCGGCTCATCCACGCGGTCCGGGAACTCGGAGCCCAGGGCCCGCCGCTGCAGACCATCGCGCTCTACACCGACGCCGAACGCACGTCCACATTCGTGCGGGAGGCCGATGTCGGCTACTGCATCGGCGCGGCCGCGGACCGGCCGTACCTCGACCACACCGTGCTGGAACGCGCGCTGTCGGACACCGGAGCCGACGCGGCCTGGGTCGGCTGGGGATTCGTCGCCGAGGACCCCGCGTTCGCCGAACTCTGCGAGCGCATCGGTGTCACCTTCATCGGCCCGAGCGGCGATGCCATGCGCGCGCTCGGTGACAAGATCGGCGCGAAGCTCATCGCCGAGGAGTCGGGCGTTCCCGTGGCCCCGTGGAGCCGTGGCTCCCTCACCGACCTCGACTCCGCGCTGCGGGTGGCCGCGGAGATCGGCTACCCGTTGATGCTCAAGGCGAGCGCGGGCGGCGGCGGGCGCGGCATCCGGGTCGTGCGCTCGGATCAGGAGCTGACCGCGGCCTTCGACAACACCAGGGCGGAGGCACAGCGCGCGTTCGGCAGTGGGGTGGTCTTCCTCGAGTCACTGGTCACCGGCGGTCGGCACGTGGAAGTGCAGGTCATCGCGGACGGTCAGGGGACAGCCTGGGCACTCGGGGTGCGTGACTGCTCGATACAGCGGCGCAACCAGAAGATCATCGAGGAATCCTCGTCCCCGCTGCTGGACGCCGGGCAGGTCGGCGAGCTCAAGGCGGCAGCCGAACGGCTGATCGTTGCCGCGGGCTATCGCGGTGCCGCCACCGTGGAGTTCCTGTACGACCCGGACGAGAAGCAGCTCGCGTTCCTCGAGGTCAACACGCGACTGCAGGTCGAGCACCCCATCACGGAAGCCACCACGGGAGTCGACCTGGTCAAGGCCCAGCTACACGTCGCGGCGGGCGGCAGGCTCGAGGGAGACCCGCCTGCCGAGTCCGGCCACGCCGTCGAGGCCCGGCTCAACGCCGAGGACCCCGACCGCGAGTTCGCCCCGGCCCCTGGCAGGATCACGCTGCTCGACCTGCCCGCGGGTCCCGGTATCCGGGTGGATACCGGGGTCGCCGAGGGGGACACCATCCCGGCCGATTTCGACTCCATGATCGCCAAGCTCATCGCCTACGGCCGCACCCGGGACGAGGCGCTGGCCAGGCTACGCCGCGCGGTGTCCGGCACCTCGGTGATCATCGAAGGTGGGGTCACGAACAAGAGCTTCCTGCTCGACCTGCTCGACGCCCCCGAGGTCACCGGCGCCACGGCCGACACCGGTTGGATCGACCGGGTACGCGCCGAGGGACGGCTCGTCACGCACACCCATTCCGGGATCGCGCTGGCCGCCGCTGCGATCGAGGCCTACCAGGAGGAGGAACGTGCCGAGCGCCAGCGGCTGTTCACCACGGCGCACGGCGGAAGGCCCCAGGTCCAGCACGAGGTGGGGCGCGCCATCGACCTCCGGCTACGCGGCGTCGACCACCGCATCACGGTCGCGCGGATCGGTCCCCGCCGCTTCCGTGTCGCGTTCGGTGCCGGGCGGGACGACGCGGAGACCGGCCCGCGCACCGTCGACGCGCAGCTGGAGCGTTTCGACTCGGGGCGGCGGGGCGAGCAGGAGTCCGCCGCGGCCAGGTTCTCGGTCAACGGGCACACCTACCGGCTCATGACCGCCACACACGGGCCGGTTCATCTTGTGGAGGTCAACGGCGTCACGCACCGGATCAGCCGGGACGAGGGTGGCGTGCTGCGCTCCCCCGCACCGGCGCTGGTCGTCTCCACCCCGCTCGCCGAGGGCGACGAGGTCGAAGCAGGTGCGCCGGTGCTCGTGCTGGAGAGCATGAAGATGGAGACGGTGCTGCGCGCGCCGTTCGCCGCGCGGTTGCGCGAGTGCCTCGTCTCGGTCGGTAGCCAGGTCGAGGCAGGCGTACCGGTGCTGCGTCTGGAGCCGATCGGCGACACGAACGGCGCCGACGACACCCCCGCGACGGGCCAGGACACCGGGCAGCTCGGCTTGCCGGAGGTCGCGGGCGAAGTCGCCGCGGCGGAGCGGGTGACACGCGGGCTCGAGGAGCTGCGCGGCCTGCTGCTCGGCTTCGACGTCGACCCGGTGGACGAGCACCGCACCCTGGCCGACTACCTCACCGCGCGGGACGAGATGGCCCGCGCGGGCGAGCGCCCGCTGCGCGGCGAGGTCGAGCTGCTCGGCGTGTTCACCGACCTGTGCGAGTTGAGCAGGAACAAGCCTGCCGGGGAGGCGGAGCAGGCAGACACCCGGGTACACAGCCCGCGCGAGTACTTCCACACCTACCTGCAGAGCCTCGACGTCGAGCGGGCCGGGTTGTCCGAGGCGTTCCAGGCCAAGCTGGGCAGGGCGCTGGCCCACTACGGGGTCGCCGACTTCGAACGTACCGACGCGCTCGAGGAAGCGGTGTTCCGCATCTTCCTCGCCCAGCAACAGGTCACCTCGGGTGTGGCTGTGGTGACAGCGCTGCTGCAGCGCTGGATCGAGGAGGCCCCGCCGGGCAACTCGCTGCGCGACCTCGCAGGCGAGGCGCTGGAGCGGCTGGTCACCGCCACCCAGCTGCGCTTCCCGACCGTCGGCGACCTGGCCCGCGGTGTCGTCTTCCGGTGGTTCGCCCAGCCGATGCTGCGGCGCGGCCGGGCCGAGGTGTACGCGGGCGTGCGCAAGCACCTGCGGTACCTCGACGAGCACCCGGACGCACCGGACCGCGAGGAGCGGATCTCCGAGATGGTCGCCAGCCCCGAGCCGCTTGTGCGGTTGCTCGGGCAGCGCATCACCCGGCCGGGCACCGACCTGGGGCCGCTGCTGGAGGTTCTCGTGCGCCGCTACTACCGCACAAGGGGGCTGGAGAACGTCCGCTGCGAGCGGGTCGGCGGGCGCGCGCTGGTTTCCGCCGAGTACGACCTCGATGGTCACCGGCTACGCCTGATCAGCACGGCAGCCGACGTCGCCGAGCTGGGCGACGCGGCTCGCGCCGTAGCCGAACTGGCCGGGCAGGCCGACCTGGCAGGCCTGGTCGTCGACATCTACCTGCGTTGGGACGACCAGCCGGACGGAGCCGACGCCAAGGCCGCCGCGCTGCGGGGGGTGCTCAGCGAGATCCCGCTTCTGGCGAAGGTACGCAGGGTGACGACCTCCGTTGCCGGGCGCAGCGGCGACGCGATGCATCACCACTTCACGTTCCGCCCCGCCGCGACCGGGCTGGCCGAGGAGCGCCTGATCCGCGGTATCCACCCGCTCATCGCGCAGCGGCTCGAGCTGCAGCGGCTACGCAACTTCGACGTCACCCGCCTGCCTTCGGCCGACGAGGACGTCTACCTGTTCTCCTGCGTGGCGCCGAGCAATCCCTCCGACGAACGGCTGGTGGCGATGGCCCAGGTACGCGACCTGACCCCGCTGCGCGACACGAACGGCCGGGTGGCCGCGCTGCCTGCGGTGGAGGGCACCCTCGCTGCCTGTGTCGATGCGATCCGGAAGGTGCAGGCGCAGCGCCCGGCCAAGGGCAGGCTCGACACCAACCGGATCCTCATCTACGCTTGGCCGCCGAGCGAGCTGACCGCTCAGGAGATCAACTCGATCGCGCAGCGGGCCGTGCCCAGCACCGCGGGGGCGGGCATCGAGGAAGTGATGTTCCTCGGACGGCAGCGCGACCACACGACCGGCGAGCTGCACGACGCCGCCGTACGGGTCTCGTACGAGCCCGGGTCCGGGGTCCGGCTGGACGTGACCGAGCCGGACGTCGAGCCGATCAAGCCGCTGGACGACTACGACCAGAAGGTGCTGCGGGCACGCAGGCGCGGCACCGTCTACCCCTACGAGCTGGTCGACACGCTCGCAGGCTCCGAGGGGACCTTCACCGAGTACGACCTCGATGCGGGCGGCGAGCTGGTGCCCGTGGACCGGCCCAAGGGGCAGAACACCTCGGCGATCGTGACCGGGGTGGTGAGCACCCCGACGGAGCGTTACCCGGAGGGCGTGCGCAGGGTGGCGCTGCTCGGCGACCCGACCAAGGCGCTCGGCGCGCTGGCCGAGCCCGAATGCTCCCGGGTGATCGCGGCTCTCGATCTGGCCGAGCGTATGCGGCTGCCGGTGGAATGGTTCGCCGTCTCCGCGGGCGCGAAGATCTCCATGGACTCCGGTACGGAGAACATGGACTGGATCGCGGCCGTGATCAAGCGGATCGTGGAGTTCACGCAGGGTGGTCGCGAGATCAATATCGTGGTGGCCGGGATCAACGTCGGCGCCCAGCCGTACTGGAACGCCGAGGCCACCATGCTCATGCACACCAAGGGAATCCTCGTGATGACGCCCGACTCGGCGATGGTGCTCACAGGCAAGCAGTCGCTGGACTTCTCCGGAGGGGTCTCGGCCGAGGACAACTTCGGCATCGGCGGCTACGACCGGGTGATGGGCCCGAACGGCCAGGCCCAGTACTGGGCCCGGGACCTCGCGGGGGCACGCGAGGTGCTGATGCGGCACTACGAGCACAGCTACGTCGCGCCGGGCGAGTCCGCACCGCGCCGGGCACGGACCGAGGACCCCGTCGACAGGGACGTATCGTCCTCCCCGCACGAGTGCGAGGGCAGCGACTTCACGCGGGTCGGGGAGATCTTCTCCGCGGAGACCAACCCCGACCGCAAGAAGGCGTTCGACATCCGCACGGTGATGCGCGCCCTCGCCGACGCCGACCACGAGATGCTGGAGCGCTGGGCGGGCATGGCCGACGCGGAGACCTCCGTGGTCGCCGACGCCCACCTCGCGGGGATCCCGGTGTGCCTGATCGGCATGGAGTCGCGGTCCGTTCCGCGTCGCGGGTTCCCGCCGACCGACGGCCCCGACACCTACACCGCGGGCACGCTGTTCCCCCGCTCGTCGAAGAAGGTCGCGCGGGCGATCAACGCGGCTAGCGGGAACCGGCCGCTCGTGGTGCTGGCGAACCTGTCCGGGTTCGACGGCTCCCCGGAGTCGCTGCGCAAGCTGCAGCTGGAGTACGGCGCCGAGATCGGCCGGGCGATCGTGAACTTCGACGGCCCGATCGTGTTCTGCGTCGTCTCGCGGTACCACGGCGGCGCATTCGTGGTGTTCTCCAAGGCGCTCAACCCGAACATGACCGTGCTCGCCGTGGACGGCTCGTTCGCGTCCGTGATCGGGGGAGCACCTGCCGCTGCTGTGGTGTTCGCCGGTGACGTCAACGCTCGCACCGCGGCCGACGAGCGGGTCCGCGAGCTGGAGCAGCGGATCGCGAACGCGTCCGGGCCGCAGCGTGCCGCGCTGACCACCGAGCTGGACGAGGTTCGTTCCTCGGTGCGCGCGGAGAAGCTCGGCGAGGTGGCCACGGAGTTCGACCGCGTGCACAACATCCGGCGGGCGGTCGACGTGGGCTCGGTGGACGCGATCATCCAGCCGGACGAGCTGCGACCGCGGATCGTCGCGGCGCTGGAGCGCGGCCTGGGCGGGTGAGCGCCGCCCGGGCGGGCGGGGTCCTGTCGGCCGCGCGCGTACGGTGGGAAAAAATGCCCCCATGGCCACCATCGCGGAATGGATCGAAGGGGCACGCCCCCGCACGCTGCCGAACGCCATCGCCCCGGTGCTCGCCGGCACCGGGGCGGCGGCGTACGCCGGGGACGCGTCCCCGGCGTACGCGGCGCTCGCCCTGATCGTCGCGCTCGCCCTGATCATCGGTGTGAACTTCGCCAACGACTACTCCGACGGCATCCGCGGTACCGATGACCGCAGGGTCGGGCCGGTGCGGCTGGTCGCCACCGGGCTCGCGGCCCCCACGTCGGTCCGCGCGACCGCGCTGAGCAGCCTGGTTGTCGCCTGCATCGTCGGTGCCACGCTCGTCGTGCTCAGCGGCCACTTGTGGCTGTTCGCGGTCGGGGCGGCCTGCGTCGCCGGTGCGTGGTTCTACACCGGCAGCGCCAAGCCGTACGGCTACGCGGGCTTCGGTGAGCCCGCCGTGTTCGTGTTCTTCGGGCTCGTCGCCGTGCTCGGCACGATGTACGTCCAGGCAGGCACCGTGAGCCCGACCGCGGTGGCGTGCGCGGTCGCTATCGGCGCGTTATCGGCTGCGGTGCTGCTGGCCAACAACCTCCGGGACATCCGGAGCGACTCCGCGGTCGGCAAGCGGACCCTCGCCGTACGGCTGGGCGACGCGGGGACGCGCAGGCTGTACGTGGCTCTGCTGGTGCTGCCGTTCGTCGCGAGCCTGCTCGTCGGGACGTGGCATCCACCAGCCACCTTCGCCGTGGTGTCCGCACTGCTGCTCATCGCGCCGCTACGGACGGTGCTCGGCAGGCACACCGGTCACGCGCTCGTTCCCGTGCTGCGCGACACCGGCCTGGCGATGCTGCTGTGGGCGGCTGTCACCGCGACCGCGCTGGCGTTCGGCTAGGAGCCGAAGGTGACGTTGGTTCCATCCAGGGAGCCCGACGTCACATCGGGCTCTCTCCCGGAGGGGCGAAGCGGCCGGTGACGAGGAAGTCGTCGAGCGCGGCGCGATGCGGTTGCAGGTCAAGGCCCTGCGCGGCCACCCAGCTGTCGTCGTAGTAGGTGTGCGTGTAGCGTTCGCCGCCGTCGCAGACCAGGGTCACCACACTGCCGGTCTCCCCCCGCTGCACCATGCGCGCGATCACCTGGAAGGCGCCGTACAGGTTGGTGCCCGTGGATCCGCCCGCCCGGTGGCCGGTGTACTGCAGCAGCAACCGCATGGCAGCCAGTGACCCGGCGTCCGGGACCCGGATCATCTCGTCGATCACCTCGGGCAGGAACGACGGCTCAACCCTCGGCCGCCCGATCCCCTCGATCCGGGACGGCATCCCCGTCGTGTAGTCCATCGCCCCCGTCTCCCACGCGTGGCAGAACGCGGAGTTCTCCGGGTCGACAACGACGATCCTCGTGGGGTGCCTGCGGTAGCGCACGTACCTGCCGATGGTCGCGCTGGTCCCACCGGTCCCCGCGCCCACGACCACGGCACTCGGTACCGGGTAACGCTCCTCACGCATCTGCATGAAGATCGACTCGGCGATGTTGTTGTTACCCCGCCAGTCCGTGGCCCGCTCGGCGTAGGTGAACTGGTCGAGGTAGTGGCCCCCGCACTCCATGGCGAGCCGCTCCGCCTCGCTGTACATCTCCGGCGCGGTGTCCACGTAGTGGCACCGTCCCCCGTAGAACTCGATGAGCTCGATCTTCTCCTTGCTCGTCGAGCGAGGGACGACGGTGACGAACTCGAGCCCCAGCATGCGCGCGAAGTACGCCTCCGACACGGCCGTGGACCCGCTCGATGCCTCGATCAACACCGTTCGCGGGCCGATCCGCCCGCTGACCAGCCCGTAGAGCAGCAGCGAACGCGCGAGCCGGTGCTTGAGGGACCCGGTCGGGTGTACCGACTCGTCCTTGAGGTAGAGATCGATGCCCCATTGCTGGGGAAGCGGGAACATGTGCAGGTGCGTGTCGGCGCTGCGGTTGGCGTCGGCGTCGATGATGCGGATCGCCTCAGCCACCCAGTCACGAGTCGAGTGCTGGCCCATGGCGGGCGATTATGCCGACTCGGGCCGCGACCGGCCCGACCCGTCCCCAGCGGCATCTCCAGCGGCTTCGCCCGGTGAGTCTCCCGGCGCGTCACCCCGCGAGTCCCCCTGCGAGTCCTCGGCACCGCGATCTCCGCCACCGGCACCGGTGGCCTCGTCGCCCTCGACCCCGGCATCGGTGGTGGCCGTCACGCCGTCCCCGGAGGCAGCGGCCGTGCCGGCGACCGGGCCCGCCTCCTCCGGCAACTCCCCGCGCAGCTGCGCGCGCAGTCGCGCACGCTCCGCCTTCCGCCGTTCACCACGCTCGGCCAGACCGGCGGTGACGCGCGCGTTCAGCCCGCGCAGGAACAACAGGCCCAGCGGCAGCGAGAGCACCAGGGCGATCGCGATCGCCACGAGCAGCGGAACGTTGACGAGTACAAGCACGATGGTGCCTGCTGCCACGAGCCCGAGCCTGGCAAGCAGGTACAACGTCAGGTCGACGGCGAAGTCGCCACCGGGTCGCCCGGTACGCCACTCGTTCACGGTGCCCACGCTACGCTCCACGGTCACGTGACGTTCGTGCCGCCGCCCGCCAGCGCGGTGTTGTTCGGGCGCCCCTCGAACCGGGTGGACAGCACGACGGTGGTGTGCGTGCGCGAGACACCGGGAATGCGGCGCAACCGTCCCAGCGCGAGCTCCAGGTCATCCATGGTCGGCACGCGTACCTTCACCACGAAGGCGTCGTCTCCGGCCACCGCGTAGCAGCTCTCCACCTCTTCCAGTTCGGCAAGGGCATCGGCCACCGCGTCGTCGGATGCGGTGTCGGACGGTTGCACGCCGACGAGCGCGGTCACGTCCAGCCCCACGGCCCGAGGGTCGACGACGGCGTGATACCCGGTGATGACCCCGGCGGCCTCGAGCTTGGCGACACGCTCGTGCACCGACGACGCCGAGAGACCGATATGACGCCCCAGCTCGGCGTACGTCGCCCTGCCGTTGTCCCGCAGGGCGGCAATGATCTTCCGATCTATCGCGTCCACAGTGCCTCATCGAACAGGATGGGGGCCGCAGCCGCGCGCCGGGAAGCTCCGGTGGACACGCGGGTGGGGCACTCCCGGTGTGCTGATGTCTCGCCCGCAGGTTACCTTCTCGGGGTGCGCGCGGCGCGCGGGACCGAACGTACCCGCGCGAGACCGGCCGGCTGCACCGGTCTCAGCTCGGTCACCGCATGAGCCGGTTGCGTGTTCCGCAGCCGGATCGCCGGGTCGGCGGCCAGTAGAGATGCCCGATTCATCCCCTTACCTACTCTTTACTCTCAGCCAACCGTTCGAGTACCCGCCAGGCGAGATGCGACGCTTGTGGCATCAAGCAGCCAGTGCTGCCAAGATAGGGTATACCTGCACGATTGGCGGCGGGTATCGCACTGATCGCGATAAGGAGGTCAGACCATGACCGCGACCGTGCCTCAGTCGGGGGGCCGTCTGCTCACGCCCGGCGAAGTCGCAGAACTGTTCCGCGTCGACCCGAAAACCGTGACCAGGTGGGCGGCCTCAGGCAGGATCGGCTCCATCCGCACGCCTGGCGGGCATCGCCGTTTCCGGGAAGCCGAGGTCAACGAGCTTCTCGCCAAGTTGACATCGGAGGCGGTCGAGTAAATTTCGGCATTAATGCCCCGGTTCCGCTCTCCCCCGCCACGAATGCGGCTACCCTCGGGGTAGAGGACACCAACGCGGCACAGCGGGAAGGAGCGAGCATGCACTACCTGCTCGCAGCGATCGGCGTAATCACTATCGCGGTGCTCTTGTGGCGGGTGTTGAGCTCCGAACGCGACGACACCACGCCGACACGCAAGGCAGCGCCCGTCGCTCCGGACGATGACCCGGACTTCCTTCGCAAGCTCAGCGAGGAACAGCGCAGGAAGCGGCGCGACGACGAGCAAAACTAGCCGTCCCGGACAGAAGTGCCCCACGCCCCCTCGGGAAACCGAGGGGGCTGTGAGTTTTCTCGGGGAGTTTTCCCGGGCCACGCGGCCCGTGACCGCTCCCGGCAACCCGGTCCCGGCGCTGATTCCCGGTGCGGGTCGTCAAGGACTGGTAAAGCCGTCGGCAACCGTCGCGCCGAGTTCGAGCAGCTTGAGCCGCGTCCCCTCCTGGAGCTGGTCCAGCTCGATCTCGGCACCTTCCTCCAGATGCGCGTCGAACGGGATCCGGCACACGGCGCGTGTACGTGCCCCGAAATGCGCCTCGAGCTTGTCCAGGTCGACCGAGCTCATCTTCGGCCTCACCGAGTTGATCACCACGACCGAACGCTGCACCAGGCCGCCGTACCCGTGCGCGTCCAACCAGTCCAGCGTCGCCGAGGCGCTGCGCGCACCGTCGACCGAACCCGATGAGACCAGCACGAGTGCGTCCGCGACATCGAGGACGCCCTTCATCGCCGAGTGCATCAGCCCGGTGCCGCAGTCGGTGAGCACGATGTTGTAGAAGTGCTCGAGCAGGTCGACCGCACGGCGGTAGTCCTGCTCCGAGAACGCCTCGGACACCGCGGGGTCCTGCTCACTCGCCAGGATCTCCAACCTGCTCGAGCCCTGGGACGTGTAGGCACGTATGTCGCTGTAGCGGTGGATCCGGTCGGCGTCCCGGAGCAGGTGCCGCACCGTCGCCGTCGTCTCCATGGGGATCTTCTGCGACAGCGTGCCCCGGTCCGGGTTGGCGTCGATGGCCACCACTCTGTCCCCGCGCAGCGACGCGAAGGTCGACCCGAGGGTGGTCGTGGTCGTCGTCTTACCGACACCGCCCTTGAGGCTGAGCATGGCGATCTTGAAGCAGCCGCGCAGCGGTTGGTTGACCCGCGCGATGAGCTCCCTGCGCCGACGGTCGGCGGGGCTCTCACCCGGGTTGATGAGATGCCCGCTCGCCACGTAGACGGCCTTGCGCCAGCCACTCTGCGGGTGACGCTTCACCGGTTTGATCAGCTGGGCCGAGGCCAGCTCATCCGGCCCCGCGGCGGAATGCCGACCCCGGCGCGGGCGTCGCATATCGTCCACCGGGTGCGCCGACCGCGGCTGCGCCCCTGGATGCGGCTGCCCGGCGGCGTACTGCTGCTGGGCTTGTTGCTGGGCCTGCTGTTGGGCCTGCTGTTGGGCCTGCTGCCAGGGCGGCTGCGGCGGACCGAGTGGGGGGAACGGCTGCTGGTTCTGGTCGTACGGCAACCGGCCACGCTGGTCACCCTGCGCGTTGCCGGCTCCCGCAGTGTGCGCGGGGTCTCCCGGAGGCACGACGGGCGGCAGGTCCTGCTGAGTCGCCGGATCCGCCGGTGTCCACCCCGCCTGCGCCTGTTGCTGCTCATCCACGGGCGGGTGCGGATGCGAGTCCGTGCGCTCCTCCGCTGACTCCAGGCCGTCGACGTGCGAGGGCTGTCGAGTCGTTGCCTCGTTGTCCGGCTCGCTCACTCGTGTGGTCCTCCCTGTCCGGCCCCGGTCGGGCCATTCGCCGTGCGCGCTGGGTTCCTGCCGCTGGGCTCACCGCTGGGCCCACCGCTGGGGTTCGCCTGTGGGGCCTTGCCCGCCCCGTGCGCAACGTCCGCGATGCCGACGACACGTGGTCGCCGCACCCACCCCGACGGTAGTCGCACCAGGCCACCCCGCGCAGAGTGGCCGTCCCCGCCCACCGGACGGCTGGCGCGAGCCGAATGACTCCTCGGGTACCACATATGCACCGAAGAGGCCCTTCGGCTCGCCCCTGCCGGACCGGCCGTTAGTCCACCTGGGCGTACGAGTGCAGGCCTGCCACGACGAGGTTGATGAAGAACAGGTTGAACACCACGACCGCGAAGCCCGCTATGTTGATCATCGCGGCACGGTCCCCGCGCCAGCCGGCCGTCGCGCGCGCGTGCAGGTACGCGGCGTAGATCACCCAGGTAATGAACGCGACCGTCTCCTTGGGGTCCCACCCCCAGAATCGGCCCCAGGCCGACTCCGCCCAGATCGCCCCCGCGATCACGCCGAAGGTGAACACCGGGAACGCGAAGACCGTGACTCGGTAGGCCACCCGGTCGAGCTGCTCCTTCGACGGCAACCGCCGCACCAGGGAGGCGAACCGGGCCGGGTCGCGCTGGTGCGCCGAGTGGAACAGGTACAGCACGCTGGCCACACCGGGCACCAGGAAGACTCCGGACGCGGCCGCGACGGTGGAGACGTGAATGACCAGCCAGTAGGACTGCAACGCGGGCTGGACCGGGACCGCCGTGCTGTACAGCAGCGTGCCGCCGAGGAACAGCAGGAGGACGACGGGCAGCAGCACGAACACCGACAGGTGCCGCACGGCATGCCTGCTGATCACGACAAGCCAGGTCACGACCGCCGCGAAGCACAGCACCATGAGGAACTCGTACATGTTCCCCCACGGCGCGCGGCCCGTTGACCAGCCACGGAACACCAGCGCGGCCAGGTGCAGCAACATGCCGAGCACCATGACCGCCACACCCATGCTGCCGAACCGCTCGGCCCGCCCCCTGCGGCGGCTTTCGGCGGCGCTCGCAGCCATAGTCGCAGCCGTACTCGCCGTCGTACTCGCCGGGCCCTCCGGAGGCTCCCCGCCGCCGGCCGCCGCCACGGCCGACCCGTCCCGGCCCGCTCCGGCACGCTCGGCCGCCTCCCGCCCCTTCCTGCCGAACGCCTGCTCGACGAGGAACAGGATCATGGCCAGCAGGTAGATGGCCGCCGCCGAGCCGTACGACCAGTCGGACAGCTGCGACAGCGTTGCGTTGACCGGCATCAGCTGCGATTCCTTTCCGAACCGTTCCGGGCGTCCCGCTCGCCGCCCGTATCCTCGAGCAGGTCCGCGGCCAGCCGGGTGAACTCCTCGCCGTACCCGGCCTGGTCGGTTCTCGCCAGGCCACCGACGTGCACGAGGCTACCCGCGCCGCCGTCACCGGACGGGCTCACCCGGATCCACAACCTGCGGCGCTTGACGATCAGCGAGGCAGCCAGCCCGACCAGCATCACGATCGCGAAGGCGAGCACCCAGCCCTGCGTGGGATCGTGCGAGACCTGCAGCGAGGCCCACCGCTGGACCCCGTCGAACGAGATGCGGGTGCCGTCGTCGAGCTCGATCTCCTCACCGACCCGGAGGTTCTCCCTCGCGACCCGTTCCAGCCTGTCCTGCTCGACCATCTTCTCGTCGATCTCGAAGATGGACTGCCCGTAGCCGGAGTCGATGCCGAGGTCACCACGCATCACGTCGACGGCGACGGCCGGATCTTCGAGATCGGGAGCGGACGAGGTGAGGATCTTGCCGTTGAAGTGCGCCGTCGGCGCGAACAGGCCGGTGATCGCGATCTGGCTGGAGCGACGCTCCGCCGCGTCGGTCACCCCGGGCGGGTCGAACTTGGTCGCCCCGTCGGACAGGAGGGTGACCTGGTCGTTCGGGCGCCACTGGGTGGCCTTCGTGCGCTGCTGCCCGTCCGGGAAGGTCACCGTGAACTCGGGCGCGAACCCGTGGCCGAGCAGGTAGACCCGGTCACCTTCGGTGCGCAGCGGGTGATTGACCTGCAGGTCGTACGGCCGCCAGGTGCCGTCCCGCAGGTCGTCGCCGGACTGGTACTCGATGTCGGCGCGGTAGTTGTCCGGCTGGCCGTTCGGCAGGTAGTCGGCCTCGAAGTCGTTCACCCGCACACAGAACGGCGTCAACCCGGTCCCGTCGACGTTCAGCCCCGCGTTGAAGGTGTCGAAGGCGTAGATCCCCGAGTTGCAGAACTCCGAGCCGTCGGCGTGCACGATCACCTGGCCCTCGTACTTGTACATGTGCCCGACGGCGAAGGCGATGATCAATCCGAGCAACGCGAAGTGGAACACCAGGTTGCCGGTCTCCCGCAGGTAACCGCGCTCCGCGCTGATGGTGCGCGCGCCGTCCTGCTCGGTGCGTTCGACGCGGCGCCACCTCGCCAGCCTGTCGTGCGCCCTGGCGATCACCGAGTCCGGGTCCGCGCGCAGCTCACCCGCGCGGTGATGCGGCATCCGCGCCAGGTTGCGTGGCGTCAGGACGGGTTTGGCGCGCATCGACCTGACGTACTCGGCGCTGCGCGGCACAAGGCACCCCACGAGGGACACCAGTAGCAGCAGGTAGATCGCGGAGAACCACACGCTGCCGTAGACGTCGAAGAACTGCAGCCGGTCGAGCAGCCTGCCCCACCAGCCGTAGTCATCGATGTAGCGGGACACGGCCGAGTCGTCGACCATCCGCTGCGGCAGCACGGCGCCGGGGAAGGCGGCGAGCGCGAGCAGGAAGAGCAGGATCAGCGCGACCCGCATCGACGTCAGGCCACGCCAGGTGTTGCGCGCGAACGCCAGCATCCGCCGCACCGGGGTGTCGCGGTAGGTCCGCTCCCGCGCTGCGGGACCGCCGTCACCTCCAGTGGTCATATGGGCAGCACCACGTCGGTGATGAACGCGTCACGCATCCACGCCATGAGCCATCCCCAGAGACCGGACACGAGCATGATCCCCACCCCGAGCATCAGCACTCCGCCGAAGACCTGCACGCGGCGGCTGTTCCTGCGCAACCAGTCCGTTGCCCGCATCGCCCAGCGGGTCCCGAACGCGATCAGTACGAACGGCAGGCCGAGGCCGAGGCAGTACACCACGACGAGCAGGAAACCCCTGGCCGCCGTCTCCCCCGTCGAGCTGGCGATGGCCAGGACCCCCGCCAGCGTTGGCCCGACACACGGAGTCCAGCCCAGCGCGAAGACCCCACCCAGCATCGGCGCGGAGACCATGCCCGCGCGCGGGACGGCGTGTACCCGCACCTCCCGTTGCATGAACGGCACCAGGCCGAGGAACACCAGCGCCATCGCGATCGTGAGCACCCCGCCGACGCGTTCCAGCAGCCCCTGATTGATCAGCAGCGCATCGGCGAGCCACACCACTCCGCCGATCCCGGCGGCGAACACCGCGGTGAACCCGAGCACGAACAGGACCGAGGCGACTACGACCCGGTACCGGCCCGCGCCCCGATCCTCGTGTTCCGAGACGGCGGGAGCGTCCGCGCCGACCATCGCGGACATGTACGCGAGGTAACCGGGCACAAGGGGGACGATGCACGGGGATGCGAACGACACGAGCCCGGCGAGTAGCGCGACGGCGGCCGCGAACAGCAAAGGCCCCGAGATCGCCAGCTCAGTCACGCCGTCCACGCAACCCAGCGTAGGCAGTGGCGTGCGTCTCAACTCCCCCGGGGCACTACTCGGCCGCCAGGCGCTCCACCTCGGGACGCAGATCCTCGTACAGCAGCTCCCGCAGGAACACGGCCGCGACACGCTGCTCGCGGTCCACGATGATGGTGGACGGCACGATGTTGCGCGGGTAACCGGACAGCGCCAGTAGCGACTTGCCCGGCGGGTCGTAGATCGAGGGGTAGTCCAGCCCGCGGTCGGCCATGAAGTCCTGCGCGGCCTGCCGCGACGGATCGCGCACGTCGATACCCAGGACCTGAACTCCCTCGTCGGCGAACTCCTCGTGGATCCGCTGCATCACAGGGGCCTCCCTGCGGCACGGGCCGCACCACTGGCCCCAGATGTTGATGACGACGACCTCGCCAGCGAAGTCCTCCGTGGAGATCTCCTCGTCCTCGTCGAACAGGTCCTCCCCGGCCACGGGCGGCATCTCCTGCCGTTCCTCGACCGGGTACCGGATGTCCGTGTCCCCGCCCGGGGCGACGAAGCTGAACTCGCCGCCCGCGGCGTCGCCTGCGCCTGCCTCGCACCCGGTGACGGCCAGCAGCGCCGCCGCTGCCAGCGCCACGTACGCCGTCCACCGGGTCATGCGCCGGTCACCGTCGGGTCGGTACGCCCCACCGGTTCGCTGTACACGACCTCACCGAGCATCTCACCACGGAAAACCAGGCTCGTCACCGACGCGAGTGAGCACTGCCGGTTCCGCGGGTCGTGCCACAGCCTGCGCATCTCCAGGAACCGCCGGAGGGTCCAGATCGGCAGCTGGTGCGACACGCACACCGCCTCACTTCCCTCGGCCTCCGCGCGAGCGGAGTACACCGCGGCCAGCATGCGCCGTGCGATGTCGGTGTAGGGCTCACCCCAGGACGGCGTGAACGGGTCGCGCAGCTTCCACCAGTGCCGTGGCTCCCGCAGCACGCCGTTGCCGACGGACACCCGGTACCCCTCGAACCGGTTGTCCGACTCGATCAGCCGCTCGTCGGTGCCGATCTCCAGGCGATGCGCGTCGGCGATCGGCTCCGCCGTCTGCTGCGCGCGTTCCAGCGGCGACGAGACCACGTGCACGATGTCGTGCCGCGCGAGCGTCTCGGCCACCGTGACCGCCTGCTTCACGCCGCGCTCGGACAGCAGGTAGCCCGGCATCCTGCCGTAGAGGATGCCCTCCGGGTTGTACACCTCGCCGTGCCGCACGAGATGCACGACGGTACGCGCGCTGGCCGAACCGGGGCGGCTCATGCCGTCGCTTCCGCCGCGGCCCGCGCCGCCGCGGGCAATGCCGCTTCGATGGCCTCGAACGCGTTGTCGTCCATCGCGGTGTTGACGAACCACGCCTCGAACGCGCTCGGTGGCGCGAACACGCCCTGTTCGAGCAGGGCATGGAAGAACGGCCGGTAGCGGAACGACTCGGCCTTGCGAGCTCCCTCGTAGTCGCGCACCGGCTCCTCGCTGAAGAACACCGACACCAGGTTCCCTGCCTGCCCGATGGTGTGGGCGACCCCTGCCGCCGACAGCGCCTCCGTCAGCATCGTGCCCAGCCGCTGCGCGTTGGCGTCCAGCACGTGGTATGTCGCCTCGTCCGCAGCCCGCAGTGTCGCCAACCCGGCCGCGGCGGCCACCGGGTTGCCGGCAAGCGTGCCCGCCTGATACACCGAGCCGCTCGGCGCGAGCATGGCGAGCACGTCGGCCCGGCCGCCGAACGCCGCGGCAGGCAGGCCTCCCGACATGACCTTGCCGAAGGTGTACAGATCTCCTGCCACCTGGTCGAGGCCGTACCAGCCCGCCGCCGACACCCGGAACCCGGTCATGACCTCGTCCATGATCAGCAGGGCGCCGTCCTCTGCCGTCAGCCGACGCAGCTCGGCGTTGAACCCGGGCACCGGAGCGACCGCACCCATGTTGCCAGCGGCGGCCTCGGTGATCACCGCGGCGATCCGGCCGGCATGCTCGGCGAAGCAGGCACGCACGGCCTCGATGTCGTTGTAGGGCAGCACGATGGTGTCGGCCGCCTGCGCGTCGCTGACCCCCGGCGAGGTCGGCAGGCCGAGCGTCGCCACCCCGGAGCCCGCCTGCACGAGCAGCGCGTCCACGTGACCGTGATAGCAGCCCGCGAACTTGACGATCTTGTCGCGGCCGGTGAACGCCCGCGCGAGCCGGATCGCGGTCATCGTCGCCTCGGTGCCGGAGTTGACCAGCCGTACCTGCTCGACCGGATCGACCCGCCTGATGATCTCAGCCGCCAGGTCCACCTCGCCCCGCACGGGCGTGCCGAAGGACAGCCCCGAGCCGGCCGCGGACCGGACGGCCTCGACGACAGCCGGATGGGAATGCCCCAGGATCATCGGCCCCCAGGACGAGACCAGGTCGACGTAGCGGTTGCCGTCCTCGTCGGACAGGTACGCGCCCTCGCCGGAGACCATGAAGCGTGGTGTCCCACCGACCGAGCTGAACGCCCGCACCGGCGAGTTGACACCACCGGGGATGACCGAGGTCGCTCGCTCGAACAATTCCTGCGACTGCTGGATCCGCACACTCACAGCAGCCAGTCTGGCACGTGGCCTGTCGTGAACGAGCAGGGGTCAGGTCCGCGAGAACGCCGTCAGCCGCCACGCCGCCCCGCGCGGCAGGTAACCGGGATCGACAGACTCGACCTAGTTGCGCCGCGAGCCGACAGCGAGCATGACCTGCCGCACGGCGTCGAGCACGAACAGCGCGGTCCCGGTCGCCAACGCGACAGCGAACCCGCTCCAGTTTCCGTGGTAGCGGGTGACGGTGCCGTCCGCGCCGGTGATCGGTGCGGCCTCCATCACCGCCACGCCCTGTGACCAGGCAGCCCACGCCGCCCACAGCAGTCCCGCGGCGAGCAGCACCTCCAGCACGGCGACCAGCGCGCGTCGCGGCCGGTGCACCCCGACGGGACCGCTCCGGCCCGGAGCCACCCGGGTATCCACTCGCTGCGTTGCCGTATCGCCCACGTACTCACCCTACTCAACCGGGATGCTCACCGGGACAGGACGCTACGCAGCGCGGACTCCAGCCGCGCGGCGTCCCTTGCCCAGGCCAGCACGAGCGTGCCGTCGTCGAGGCGGAGCAACAGCTCCTCGTACTTGCGTGGCGGCGTCATACCACCGCCGAGTACCCGGGTACCCGCCGGCGCGAGGCTGGGACGCTCACCGCTGTCCGCGTCGGCGCCTGCCTCGACCCGGTCGATCCGGTCCACGGGCACGCGCTCGTCCGCCTGGCACAGCTCGGCGGCGGTCAGCCGCACCTGGAGGAAGCGGCGTCGCGCGTACACCCACAGCGCGGTGAACAGCATCAGGACCGCGCCTGCGAGCGTCCATCCCATGACGTGGGGGCGCAGGCCGAGCAGCAGGTCGAAACCCATCCCCGCGACCGCGAGGCCCGGCGCCCACACCAGCGGCCACCAGGTCGCGCCGATCTCCTCGTAGAGGACCGTCCCGCTGCGGTCGGCCGCCCCCGGCGCCCCCTCGCTCATGGTGTGTCCCGCCATCGCCGGACCGTCCGCGGCAGCTTCGGGAAGTAGTCCCCGGCGCCCGGCAGGAAGGTCAGCACGATCGCCACGCAGGCCAGCACGACCGCGAGCGTGGTGACGGCGTTGACGAACGGGTCGAGGGGGAGGATGTGGAACGCGACCATCACCAGGGTCAGCGCGATGAGCACCGACCGCGCCGAGCGGGTCCCCTCCCGCATCTTGTACGCGAAGAGCAGCGACAGCACCCCGAACGCCACCCCTGCCATCGCGAACATCCACAGCACGGTGGGTATCCCCGCGGCGATGTCCTCCGCGCTGACCCCGCCGGGGTCGGCCTCGACGAGCTCGGCGACGATGGCGTCCTGCCGCGCGGGCAGCAGCAGGAAACCGACGATCAGCCCGGCCGAGGCGACCACCCAGATCCAGAACGACAGCCGCACCTGCACCGGCGGGCCGCCCTCCGGGGTACGTCGCGCACCCGAACGGGGTGACAGGCCCGCGGCCTCGCGCTCCGACTCGTTCTCGGGTTCGTCCTGTTCCGACACGGCGCCGCTCCCGGGGTCAGTCGAGCCAGCGGGCGGCGTCGGCCGCCCAGTACGTCAGCACCATGTCCGCGCCCGCACGCCGCAGCGCGGTCAGCGACTCCAGGACGGTACGCTCACGCTCCAGCCAGCCATTGGCCACGGCGGCCTCGATCATCGCGTACTCACCGGAGACCTGGTACGCCGCGACCGGCACACTGGACTGCTCCGCCGCGTCGGAGAGCACGTCGAGGTACGACATCGCCGGCTTGATCATCACCGCGTCGGCGCCCTCGGCGATGTCCAGTTCGATCTCGCGCAGCGCCTCTCGCGCGTTTCCCGGGTCCTGCTGGTAGGTCTTGCGGTCGCCGGACAGCTGCGAGTCGACGGCCTCCCGGAACGGGCCGTAGAAGGCGCTCGCGTACTTGGCCGAGTAGGCCAGGATGCCGACGTCGGTGCGGCGCGCCTCGTCCAGCGCCTGCCGGATGGCGCCCACCTGGCCGTCCATCATGCCGCTCGGGCCGAGCACGTGCGCGCCCGCGTCGGCCTGGGCAACGGCCATCTCCGCGTACCTGCTCAGCGTGGCGTCGTTGTCCACATTGCCCGACGCGTCGAGAACACCGCAGTGCCCGTGATCGGTGAACTCGTCGAGGCAGGTGTCGGCCATCAGGACCGTGTCGTCGCCGACCTCCGCGCGCACGTCGCGCAGCGCGGAGTTGAGTACGCCGTCGGGATCCGTCGCGCCGGACCCGCGCGCGTCGTGTACGCGGGGGACACCGAAGAGCATCAGCCCCCCGACACCGGCCTGCACAGCCGCCACGGCTGCCTTGCGCAACGAGTCCCTCGTGTGCTGCACGACTCCGGGCATGCTCGAGATCGGGTGTGGCTCGGTGTTGCCTTCGGCGACGAACATCGGCAGCACGAGGTGCCGTGGCCGCAACGTGGTCTCACTGACAAGGCGGCGGAGCGCGGGCGTACCGCGCAACCGGCGTGGTCGGTGCTCGGGAAACACGCCACTGACGGTACTCGGACGGCGGTGGCGGGCACCACAGCCCCCCACCGCCGTCCGGGTCAGCGCGTCAGGACGATGTCGAGCTGCGGCGGGTGCGCTTGGCCTTGCGCGGCGGCGGCAGGGCACCCTCGGCACGCAGCTTCGCCGCGTGCTCGGCGAGCTCGTCGACGAGCACGGTCGCCAGCTGCTTGGAGGCCTGCACGTCGACGCGCAGGCCGAACTCCGCCGCGGTTTCGGCGGTCTTCGGCCCGATGCAGGCCACCAGCGTGCGCTGGTGCGGCTTACCCGCGATACCCACCAGGTTGCGCACCGTCGATGCCGAGGTGAAGCACACCGCGTCGAAACCACCTGTCTTGATCATCTCGCGGGTCTCGGCCGGTGGCGGCGCGGCACGCACCGTACGGTACGCCGTGACGTCGTCGACTTCCCAGCCACGCTCGGTCAGGCCTGCCGAGAGCGTCTCGGTCGCGATGTCGGCCCGCGGCAACAACACCCTGTTGACCGGGTCGAACACGTCGTCGTAGGGGTCGAACTCCGCGAGCAGGCCCTCGCTGGACTGGTCGCCGGACGGCACGAGGTCCGGCACGATCCCGAACGCGCGCACCTTCGCCGCCGTGGCCTCCCCGACGCAGGCGATCTTCACTCCGGAGAACGCGCGGGCGTCCAGCCCGAACTCGCTGAACTTCTCCCACACCGCACGCACGGCGTTGGCCGAGGTGAACACCACCCACTGGTAGCGGCCATCGACGAGTCCCTTGACGGAACGCTCCATCTGGGCGGGGCTGCGCGGCGGCTCCACCGAGATCGTCGGCACCTCGTGCGGGGTGGACCCGTGGCCGACCAGGCGGTCCGTCATGTCGCGCGCCTGCTCCTTGGTGCGGGGGACGAGCACCTTCCACCCGTACAGGGCACGCGACTCCCACCACGACAGGTTTCCACGCTCGCCCGCGACCTCGCCGATAGTGATCACCAGCGGGCCGACCGTCTCACCCACGTCCGCGGCGAGCGCGGACAGCGTCGTGTCGATGGTGCGTTGCGTGTTGATCGTCCCGTTCGCGGTCACCGCGACCGGCGTCTCCGGCTTGCGCCCGTGCTCGGTGAGCGCGGAGGCGACCTCGGCCAGGTGGGCCGAGGTCCCGTGCAGCACCAGGGTGCCCGGCGCGCTCGCGAGCGAGGCCCAGTCGACCTCGTTGCGCAGGTCGATCTCGGTGTAGTCGCCGCCGAGGGCGATCCCGGCGTAGGCAGGCACAGCCACACCGGGCGAGACACCGGGGACGATGTCGAACACCGCGTCGGTGCGCGCGACGGCGTGCGCCTCGCCGACGACGGCCTGCTGTGTCAGCGGGTCGCCCGCCACGAGGCGGATCACGAGCCTTCCCGCGTCCGCCTCGTTGGCGAGGTCCTTGGCGACCTCGCCCGGCTCACCCACGGCAGGTCGCACCTCGGACTCGTCGCCCGCGTAGGCGAGGGCGGTCGACGGCACGTCCGGGTTCGTGACGACCAGATCGGCCGAGCCGAGCAGTTCCTTGGCGCGCACCGTCAGCAGCCCGGCGTCACCCGGCCCGGAGCCCACGAATGCGACACGCCCTGGGGACTTCTCTGCGGGGGTCATCGTCTGCGCTACTCCTTGATTTCTCGTTCTCGCTTGCGCGCGGCCGGGCTTCGCGCGGGCACAGCGCGAGCGTCCCGCTCGCGTACCCGCGTCGTCCTCCTACCGCTCGGTCACACCGGTTATTCGGTCACATACCCAGGGGTTTCGACGCTCCTGCGCCGAGATCGAGCAGCTCCGCGGCCACCTTCTTGCCGAGGAACTCGGCCTCGGCCAGGTCCCCCGTCGCGGACGCCCGCAACACCTCGCTGTCGTCCGGCTCGCCGGACGCCGCCACGCCGCGCAGCAGGATACGCAGCACCGTCTGCGCCACACCGTCCGTATCGTCGATATCGGACACCACGTCGGCCAGCGCCCCGACCGGCGCACTACAGCCGGCCTCGAGCGTGGCCAGCACAGCGCGCTCGGCGACCACCGCGGCACGCGCCGAGGAGTCCTCGGCGCTGTCCCGCAGCAGCTGCTCCAGCTCGACATCGGCCGAGCGACACTCGACTGCCAGCGCCCCCTGAGCCGGGGCGGGCAGCATCTGTATGGGGTCGATCGTCTCCGTCGCCTCGTCGAGCCTGCCCACCCGTGCCAGTCCGGCACGCGCGAGCACGACCCCGTCCATCTCCCCGTCGGCGACCTTGCGCATCCGGGTGTCGATGTTGCCGCGCACCCCGGTCACCTCGAGACCGAGCCCCAGTGCCCGAAGCTGGCAGGCTCTGCGCGGCGACCCGGTGCCGACGACAGCACCGGCGGGCAGCTCGCCGAGGGTGAGCCCGTCCCTGGCGACCAGCACGTCCCTGGGATCCTCCCGTTCCGGGACGGCGGCGATGACCAGGCCCGGTTCTTCGGCCGTCGGCAGGTCCTTGTAGGAGTGCACGGCGACGTCGATGTCCCCGGCGTGCAAGGCCTCGCGCAGCGCGGACGTGAACACGCCGACGCCGATCTCGGTGATCGGTGCGCTGGACCGGTCACCCGAGGTGGAGATCCGCACGGTCTCCACGGTATGACCCGCGTTCTCGAGCTTGTCGGCGATCGTGCGAGCCTGCGCCAGCGCGAGCGTGCTCGCCCTGGTCCCGATCCTGATCGTGCCTGTCACCGTGCCGACCCCCCTTCGGGGTCCGCCGTCCCGTCCTGCTCGGCGCGGTCGTGCTCGCCGAGCGGCCGGCTCGGGCGGCTGAGCGTGGCAGGGGTCGCGGGATCGAGTCCGAACAGCTCGCGCAACGCCCCTGCGTAGTCGGTGCTGCTCTCGGTTCCCTCCGAGGCCAGTTGCTTGACCCGCACGGTCGGCGCGTGCAGCAGCTTGTCCACGACGCGGCGCACCGTCCGCGTCACCTCGTCCCTTGTCTGCTCGTCCATCCCGGGCAGCCGTCTGTCCAGCCGCAGCAACTCGGCATCGACGACCTCGGAAGCCTGCCTGCGCAGCGCGGTAACCGTGGGGGTGACCGCGGCGCTGCGCTGGCCGGCCAGGTACTCGCGGACCTCGGCACGCACGATCTCCGCGGCATGCTCGGTGTGCGCCCGCACGCTGTGCTCGTCGACCTGGTGTCGCACGGTCTCCAGGTCCACAAGGCGCACGCCCGCGACGTCGCCGACGGCCGGCTCGACGTCGCGCGGCAGGCCGAGGTCACAGATCACCAGCCCGTCCTCGCGCGTGCGTTCCGGAAGCACGTCGGCGGTGAGTACCGTGTCCTGCGCACCCGTGCAGCACACCACGAGGTCGGCGCCAGCGAGGATGTCCGGAAGCTCGCCGAGCCCCACGGCGCGGGACGGGATGCCGTGCTCGGTGAAGGAGGAGACCAGGCGCGTGGCGTTGTCCACGCTCCTGTTGGCGACGGTGACGTCGGCGATACCGTACTCGCGTAGCTGCGCCGCGGCGAGCGCGCCCATCGAGCCCGCTCCGATGATCACTGCGGACCGGCCTGCCAACGCTCCGGTACCGTCCACGGCCGCTTCGAGCGCCTCGGAGACCACGGACGCACCGAGCGCGCCGAGCTCGGTCTCGCTGTGCACACGCTTGCCGGCCCGCAGGGTGCTCTGGATGAGGTCGTGCAGCGTGCTGCCGACCGTGCCCGCCTCCCGCGCCGCCGCGTAGGCCGCCCGGACCTGTCCGAGGATCTGGGTCTCGCCGACCACCATCGAGTCGAGGCCGCACGCGACGCTGAACAGGTGCTCGGCCGCGGCACCGGCATAGTGCACGTACATGCTGTCGTACAGGCTTGCCACGTCCACGCCCGCCATCCGGGCGAGCACCGATGACACCCCGGACAAGCCACCGTGGAAGCTCTCCACGACCGCGTAGATCTCCACGCGGTTACACGTCGACACCAGCATGACCTCGCTGACGTCCTGCGCGTTCTGCAGCTCGTGCAAGGCCTTGGGTACCTCGTCCTGCGGTACCGTGACTCGCTCGAGGGTGCGCAGTTCAGCGGTGCGGTGCGACAGCCCGACAGCCAGCACGCTCACTCATACCACCTCACCATTGGATGATGCCCGGGAAAGCACGCCCGTTCCAGCGGATGTGACTGAGACCGGACCGCCGTCTGCCGGATTCCCGGCGTCGCGGGACGCCACATGGAACGACAGCATCTGCAGCTCCACGGCGAGATCGACCTTACGCACCTGGACGTGCTCCGGGGCGTGCAGGACCACCGGCGCGAAGTTCAGGATGCACTCCACCCCGCCCGCGACCAGCCGGTCACACACCACCTGCGCCGCCCCCGGCGGGGTCGCGATCACGCCGATCGACACCTGCCGCTCGGCACACACCGCGGGGATGTCATCCAGGTGCGAGACGGCGATACCGCCCACCGGAACACCGATCAGGTCGGGGTCGACGTCGAACAGGGCGGCGACGGGGAAGCCGCGCCCGGGGAAGCCCCCGTAGTTGGCAAGCGCGTGCCCGAGGTTCCCGATCCCGGCCACGGCCACCTTGTGCTGGCGGGTAAGCCCCAGGATCCGCTCGATCTCCTCGGTGAGCACCCCGACCTCGTAGCCCACCCCGCGGACACCGTAGGACCCCAGGTAGGACAGGTCCTTGCGTAGCTTCGCCGAGTTGACTCCCGCCGCGGCCGAGAGCTCCTCGCTGGAGACGGTCACCGCGCCCTGCTCGGCCATGGTGGTCAGCACGCGCAGGTATACAGCCAGCCGCGCCACGGCCGCTTCGGGAACGGCACGCGCCTTGCCCGCGTCCCCGTCCGGCGCCGAACCGTCCGGTCCCGACCCGTTGTCGGTCACCGCAGGCATCTCCGCCGTCGGCGCGCTGTCCGCGTCGGCCGCGCGACGTGCGCGCTTGGGCCGCGCGCGCCGTGCGGCAGCGGCGTCGCCGTTGTTGCCCGCGGATCCGGCGGACTTGGCTGTGGCCTGATTGCCGGCCCGACTACCGGTACCGCCGTCTCGGCTCCGCCGTCCGACCACGCTGCTTCTCCTTGCAGATAACTCAACTCACACGAGGGATACGCACCAACGCTTGACGCACTGCCCGCCACGGTGTTGGATGCGTCTTCCGCGAGCGGTGTACGGCTAACGGTAACCGCTTGTGAAGGTGTGCACAAAATCCTCGATTGCTCAGGAGCTCGCCCCGGGCCCGCGCGCGATCACGACGGCCTCGCGGGGTCCGGCATCCGCCGGCCGGGCGAGCCGTCCAGGAAGCCGCCTCTCGGCCGGCCCTCAGCCACGCAGCGCGCCACGCAACCGCGCCTCGTCCACAGCCCAGTAGCCGTGCTCCTGCCCGTCCACCAGGAACACCGGAACCCGGTCGCCGTACTCGGCACGCAGCTCCGGATCGCTGTCGACATCGGTAACCGACCAGCTCGCGCCCAGTTCGGTGCAGATCCGCTCGACCGCGCGCTCACCCTCGACGCACAACGTGCAACCGTGCCGGCTCAGAACCGTGACATGACCCATAAACACCCATAATGCCCCCGTTCGCCCGCCGCGGGCCCCGCAGGGGGCGCAGCAAGCCCGTATGCACCGCGAACGTTGGTTGACATACGGCTACTACTCACACGCTAGAGTGACTCGCGTCATAGACCGAACGGATGGACGTCTCCGAATTGCAACCCGGGAAAGACTACCTACTGACGGGTAATACGACGTATGCTTCCCTAGCCCGGGTTATAGCGGCCAGAACGCTGCGACTTGGAGTGACGGACACCAGCACGACGAGGAGACCCCGTGTCACACCGCCTCGCCGATCGATCCGGCGACCGCATCGCCGCTGGTGTTCGCCGGCACACCGGTACCCGTGCGCCGCGTGCGTACACCGGCGAGCTCCCAGGAGGGCTGCTTGGATGACCTTGCACCTCGCCTTCTCCGCTACGGCTCCGCCCGCCGGCGCTCCCGCCGAACGGGCCGGATCCCGCCCATCGGGCAGCGCGTCGAGCACGATCGCTCCGGTGGAGCGGGACGCCCCCGCCACCCGTGCCCCTGATGGCGAGCGGGTGAGCGCCCGCGATGGCGCCCGCACCGCCCACGACGAGGCTCGTGCGGACACTCAGCAGGACCAGGACGCCAAGAACACCCAGGACGCCAAGGACGCCAAGGACACCGGGGACGCCGCGGCAGCAGCGGCCACGGCCGAGGCATGGGAGCTGGTACACGCGGCCCAGGCAGGCGACACGGGCGCGTTCGGCAGGCTCTACGACAGCTACGTCGACACGGTCTTCCGGTACGTGCTGTTCCGTGTCGGGGACCGGGAGCTGGCCGAGGATGTGACCAGCGAGACCTTCCTGCGCGCCCTCCGCAGGATCTCGTCGGTCAGTTACCAGGGCCGCGATGTCGGCGCGTGGTTCATCACCATCGCCAGGAACCTCGTCCTCGATCACGTCAAGTCGAGCAGGGCCAAGCGCGAGGTGGTGACCTCGGAGCTGGCGGAGTCGGGGCCTGTCGCGTTCGTCGGCACCGACCGTGCCGACGACTCCGGGCCCGAACAGCAGGTCCTGGCTTCTGCGACCAAGAACGAGCTGTTCCGGTGCATCGACACGCTCGGGGGTGACCAGCGCGACTGCATCGTGCTGCGCTTCATCCAGGGCCTGTCCGTCGCCGAGACAGCGCAGATCATGCAGCGCAACGAGGGCGCCATCAAGGCCCTCCAGCACCGCGCGGTGCGCAGGCTCGCGCACCTCCTTCCCCCCGGCTTCCACTGAGCGCACCGGCAGGCACGAGCCGCCGATCACGACCGCACCGTGCCCGCTGACCGTGTGGGCCTCGGCCGGCCGGCGTAGCCGCTTTCATACGTTTGTGCGTATCGCCCGCTGCGCCGTAACCCTCGAGGTCACGAGTCGTTACTCCAGGAACGAACCCCTACTCGTCAGCGACGTCGAGTACGTGCCGCTCCGCGCGGCACGTCAGGGGCGGTCGACGCACTTGGAGGCGAAGCAAGCGGTGAACCAGCCCGTGTGGTACCGGCGTAACCGGGAACGGAGCGAACGCTTCGCCCGGGCGATCGATGACGATGACCACCCCGGGCCCCAGGAGTTCACCAGGGAGCTGGCCGTGGTGTCCGCGCTACGCACACTGGGCACCGAGGAAGGCGTCGACCAGCATGCCCGCCTGCGTATGCGGGAGCGTGTGCTCGGGGCCGATGCGCAGGCCGGGTCCGTCGCAGGCGCGGCCGCAGGCTCACCGGGCACCGGCGCGAGCCGGCCCCGGCGCCCGCGCGTGAGCACGATGCTCGCCGCCGCGGTCGCCGCCGTCTTCGCGCTCGCGTTCGTCGGGGCCGACCTCGCCGAGGACGCGCTGCCGGGCGAGATGCTCTACGAGGTCAAGCGCAGCACGGAAGCCCTGGAACTCGAGACAGCGGTGGGCGACAGTGCGCGCGGTGCCAAGCATCTTGAGCTGGCCTCGACCCGCGTCGCCGAGCTCGAGTCGCTTGCCGGTGACCGCGACGTGGGACGGGCGCACTCCGTCCACCGGGAGCTACTCACCAATCTCGAGACCCACGCCACCACCGGCGCGCAGCTGGTGACCACCACGGCCACGCGGTCGGGAGGCGACCGTCTCGAAATCCTCGGCGACTGGGCCGCCGAGCACGCGGGCCGGATGCGCGACATCGAGACCGCCCTGCCCGCGGAGGCGCGCGCCCGGGCACGGGCCGGTGCCGAGCTACTCACCGCGATCGAGGACCGCGCGAAGGCGCTTGCCGAGCGCATGACCTGTTACCCGATCACGACGGGCCGCACGGACGAGCTCGGAGCCGTCCCGGCGACGGGTTCCTGCGCGGGCTCCGCGGCAGCGAGCACGGGCCTGCAGCAGGGCGGGCAGGAGGCGGGTTCCACCTCGCCCGGTGAGCCGACGGCGTCCGGCCCCGGCACCGGCACCGCTGCGGACCCCACGGAGTCCGGCGCCGAGTCCGGCACACCACACGTACAGGACCCCGTCGACATGCCCGGTGCACCGGCGGCGACGGACGAGCCGTCGGCACCGGACACCGGGGTGGACGTGCCCGGCTCACCACAGGCCCCCTCGCCGGAGACGAGCGCCGAGACGGGCATCTCGGACGATACCGAGCTGACCGGCTCCGAGCTCGACGAGCTCGAGACGGACCTCACGGGCGACTCCGGCTGACCCAGGTCTCCGGCGCTCCCGCCCGGCGACGGGACGGCCGCCGGACAGGGGCCCTGTCGCGCGGCAGGACAGCCGGTTGGGAGAGGGCGTGTCACGCCGCGGGCGGAAACGAGAGCGACAGCGCTACGCGAGCGCGCCGGCATGGTGGCTACGCTGTGGCCCAGCACTCCATTCATATCCGTGACGGGAGGCGGTGCGCGTGTCGCTGTGGCGCCGGAAGGCCAAACGCCACGAGCTGGAACGGCTTGCCACGCTGGCTGGGGAGGCCTCGGCCGAGGCAGCCAGCCGGATGGACCTCGCCGCGCAGCGCGACGGCGACGAGCCGGAAGGCCACGCCGCGCGCTCCGCGACGGCCGGGCCACCCGCCCCGCCGGATCTCACCGCGGCGGCCTTCTTCGATGTCGACAACACGATGATGATGGGCGCGTCGATCTTCCACTTCGCCAGGGGGCTGGCCGCGCGCAAGTACTTCACCACATCGGATCTCGCCGGGTTCGCGTGGCGGCAGGCGAAGTTCCGGATCGGCGGCAAGGAGACCAAGGACACCGTCTCCTCGAGCAGGGAACAGGCACTGTCGTTCGTGGCTGGGCGCAGCGTCGAGGAGCTCAACACGGTCGGCGAGGAGATCTACGACGAGCTGATGGCCGACAAGATCTGGTCGGGCACACGCGCACTCGCCCAGATGCACCTGGACGCCGGTCAACGCGTCTGGCTGGTCACGGCGACCCCGGTAGAGCTCGCCGCGATCATCGCACGCCGGTTGGGCCTGACGGGTGCGCTGGGGACCGTGGCCGAGACCGATGATGGGGTGTACACCGGCAAGCTCGTCGGCGACCTGCTGCACGGGCGGGCGAAGGCGCACGCGGTGCGCGCGCTGGCGGCGAAGGAAGGCCTGAACCTCAAGCGGTGCACGGCGTACTCGGACTCGCAGAACGACGTGCCGATGCTGTCGGTGACCGGAACCGCGGTGGCGATCAACCCGGACGCGGGCCTGCGCGAGGTCGCCCGCCGGCGCCAGTGGGAGATCCGCGACTTCCGTACCGGTCGCAAGGCCGCGAAGATCGGGGTGCCCTCGGTGCTCGGCGCGGGCGCGCTCGCAGGCGCGGTGGCGGCGGGCGTCGCTTTCCGCAAGCGTTAGATCGTGCCCGTCCCGCCAGGGGCCCGCGGGGGCGGGGGTCCTTACCCGCCGAACACCCCGCGGCGCCGCTCCAGGCGCGTGTAGAGCATCTGCTGGATCGCCTCACGCACCTGGTCGGTAAGGGTGAACGCCTCCATCGGGTCGCCGTCGCTCGCGCAGCCGTCCACCTCGATCGGCTCGCCGAACTCGATGGTCCACTTGGTCGGCAGCGGGATGGCGCCGAGCGGGCCGAGCAGCGGGAAGAACGGCGTCACCGGGAAGTACGGCAGGCCGAGCAGCCGCGCGAGCGGCTTGATGTCCCCGAGCTTGGGGTAGATCTCCTCAGCGCCGACGATCGCGCACGGGACGATCGGCACCCCGGCGCGTATCGCTGCCGAGGCGAACCCTCCCCTCCCGAAGCGCTGCAGCTTGTAGCGGGCGGAGAAGTGCTTTCCGACGCCTTTGAAACCCTCCGGGAAGACCCCGACGAACTCGCCTCGGCCGAGCAGGCGCTCGGCGTCGGAAGAGCAGGCCAGCGTCTGCCCGGTCTTCCTGGCGAGCGAACCCAGCACCGGAATCTGGAAAACGAGATCGGCACCGAGAATGCGCAGGAACCGGTCTCCTGGGTGGTTGTCGTGTACCGCGAGCGCGGTCATCGCGGCGTCCAGCGGCAACGTTCCCGAATGATTGGCCACGAGAAGCGCCCCGCCCCGTTCCGGGAGGTGTTCGGCACCGCGCACATCGACCCTGAACCACTTGTCGTACAGCACGCGCAGCGCGGGCGCGATCACCTGCTCGGTCAGGTCGGCATCGAACCCGAACTCGTCTACGGTGTACTCACCGGTGAGCCGGTTCGCCAGGAACGCGACGGCCTCGGCGAGCGACTCCGGCAGCACTTCGGGCACGGCGTCGGTCCTGCCGTCCTGGCCGGAATGGGCCCAGCGCTCCTCCGTGGTGGCGGCGCCGGGGAAGCGCACGATCGACGCGCCTTGCGACCGCCGGGGCTCCCCGCTCCGGGAGTGCTCGCCGGACTCGCCCCGCTGCGCCGCCGTGGCGGGCTCCGCACCGGTGCCGGTCCCGCGCGAAGCGCCGTGACTTTCCGGATCGCCGGCCTCGTCCGGCTCCCTGGCCCCGTCCGGCTCCCCGGCCGGCCCCCGATCCGGCCGGGGCAACCGCAGGACCGTGGCTTGCTCGGGAATCGGCGGCCCCTCGGCCACACCGTCCCGGCGTCCGCGACCGTTTCCGGAGAGACGGGCGCCGTTGACATGATCCCTGTCGGTCATGGTGATGTCCCTCCGTAGTCCTCACCGTGTCTGGAGGCGGGCAATGCCGTGTCACCAGGGCTGTGCTCGTCCGGATGCCTGGCCCGACACGGCCGATGTCGCGACCTTCCCAGCCAGGGTCGCCAACGACTCCCTGTCCACGACCGGGCCAAGGGCCCTGCCTCGAACGTAGTCGTCGAACGCCTCGCGAGTCGTCCACCGCGGCGCGTAGCCGAACTCCTGCTCGAGCCTTGTCGTGTCGACCACGCGGCCGTAGGTGAGTAGCTGGATCTGGTCGGGTGAGAAGTCGACGAGCTTCGCACCGCGCAGGACCGGGGCGATCGTCGGTAGCGCCGAGCTCGGAACCGGCAGCTCCACGCGTCCGGCGAGCCTGATCGCCTGTGACAGCATGATGACGCCGTCGGCGGCCACGTTGAACGTTCCGGGAATGTCGCGCATCGTGGCCTGCTCCAGCACGGCCAGCGCGTCCGCGGAGTGCACGAACTGCATGCGCGCGTCGTAACCGAAGATCGTCGGCACGACAGGCAGCGCGAAGTACCTGGTCAGCACCGTGTCCACGGCAGGCCCCATCAGGTTGGCGAAACGGGCCGTCGTCACGGTCAGATCCGGTCGCCTGCGCCGCAACCCCCGGATATAGCCCTCCATATCGATCGCGTCGGAGACGTAACCGCGGGAGGATGCCGGTTTGAGCGGGGAGTCCTCGGTGAACACCGCCTGCGACCGTGGTCCCGCTCCGTACACCGCAGCGGTCGACTTGACCACGAGCTTGCGCACCCGCGGCGAACGCTGGCACGCGGCGAACAGCCGCATCGTCCCGATGATGTTGGTGTCCTTGACCGCCACCCGCGGCGCGGGCCCCGCCGGGTGCGCCGTCATCGAGGCGTGCACCACGGTGTCCACGCCTGCGTCGGCGATGATCCGTTCGATGAGGGGGTTACGAATATCGGCCCGCACGAACTCCGCCCGGCCCATACGGTCGACCAACCACTGGGACGGTGGCACGGTATCGACACCGATCACTCGCTCCAGCTGCTCGTTGGAACCCAGCCGCGCGAGAAGCTTCCCGCCCAGCTCGCCCCCGACGCCGGTCACAAGCACTACGTTCGACGGCATCGATACCCCTCGTGGATACATTCAATCTGCGTGTGTACCGCAGCGCGGTCGATCGTCCCGGCCAAGACGGTCACACGCTTCGTGGTGGCGATACTATCGCGGCCGGCACGCCGGTAGATAGTCATATGGACGGGCGTTCACCTGGTGGTAACAAGCTCGACGACCGGCGGGCCCGCGCGGCCCCGACGCGTGCTCCGGCGCGTGCGCCGGCGGCCCCGCGTCTACTTCCCCTGCCGTCGTTGCATCCGGGTGCGGCGCAACAGCTTGCGATGCTTCTTCTTCGACATGCGCTTACGGCGCTTCTTGACCACCGAGCCCACGGACGTCACCTCACGATCGCCGGTACCGGCACGGGCCGGGTCAGCCACCTCGCGTGCCCGGGGTCCGCGCGTGGCGCCCACGGCCGCGCGGGCTCACCACGCCTCCTGCGTCGTGCTGCCTCGCGCGCGGACGGCGTCCAGCCGCGCCACCCGTCGTCACCCGGCGTCGAAGTAGGCGCCCTCGAGGTAGTCGTGCACGGACTTCTCCGGCACCCGGAAAGACTTACCGACCCGGACCGCCGGCAGCTCGCCGGAGTGCACGAGGCGGTACACGGTCATCTTCGACACCCGCATCAGCGTCGCGACCTCGGCCACCGTCAGGAATTGCACCTGCTTGTGCGAGGGCGAGTCATCCTTCTTCGGCGGCATACGTCACCGTGCCCTTCGCGCCAGCTACACCGCTGACGACATTGACACCATTCTCAACGGGTCCTGCTCACCTGTCCGGCCACCAGCCGCCCCGCGGGCACACCTGCCGTGTCCGTCCACGGCCAGCATCCTCATCCCCGAGCCTAGCGGTACAGGCGAGGCTCATGCGACACCTGCGACCAAGTTGCAACCATCGTAGGCGTGTCGGTACCGAACAGACGCAGCCATTCGTGTTAATGAGCCTTACCCGAGGCGGTGTTGTGGGTGCCTGTGGGTGACTCGACTCCGTATCGGTACGGCAGCGCGTTATGCGTGCTCAGGAATCTTCATGAGCTTTGCCCAGTTCCACCGAGCGGTCCCGCGCGGCCTCGATCGCCGACAGGAACGCGGCACGCACTCCGTGGTTCTCCAGCTCCCGGATCGCGTTGATCGTCGTACCGCCCGGTGACGTGACAGCCTCCCGCAGGGTGACCGGGTGCTCTCCGGTCTCGGCGAGCATCTTCGTCGCCCCGTAGGTGGACTGGATGATCAGCTTCTCTGCCACGTTGCGTGGCAGCCCCAGCAGGATACCGGCGTCAATCATGGCCTCGACCAGGAAGAATACGTAGGCGGGGCCCGATCCGGACAGGGCCGTCACCGCGTCCTGCTTCTCCTCGGGGATCGAGACCACCTCGCCGACGCTGGAGAGTAACTGCTCGACGAGCTTCACGTGCGCGTCCGTCGCGTGGCTGCCCGGCGAGATCGCGCACATCGCCTCGCCGATGACCATCGGGGTGTTCGGCATGACCCGCACGACCGGGCACGCACCACCCAGGCGACGCTCGAACAACGCGGTCGGCAACCCCGCGCACAGCGACACCAGCAGTGTCCGGCCGTCGATGAGGCCGGCCAGCCTCTCCAGCAGCGGGTCGATGTCCTGCGGCTTGACCGCGACCACGAGAACGTCCGCCGTGGCGGCGGCCTCGTCGAGCTCGACGTGCCGCGCGGCGAGCCGCTCGGTCAGCTCGGCCGCCCGTTCCGGGTGGCGTTCCGTGAACAGCAGCTCCTCGGGCCGGTACCCGCTGTGCAGCAGTCCGGACATCAACGCCTCGCCGATCTTGCCTGCTCCCAGCACAGCGACGACGGGGTTCGCCGGTGCGGGGGATGTATCGGCCTCGGGCACGGAGTCGCGGTCGGTCATGCCCTAAGCCTGCCAGAGCCGGTACGGCAGCCGCGTAGGACGGTCGGCTGTGGGCGAGGCCGGGCTGCACACAGCGGCGCGGTCACCGGGCACGTCACGGCCCGCCCGGCCCGTTCCGCGGCTACGCCGGACCGGGGGTGATGGCCAGCTGCCGCGACTGGCAGATCAGCTGCCCTGCCGAGTCCAGCACGGTGGCGCTGGAGTCGAACCAGTTGCCGTACACCGCCTCGCAGTCCACCTGGATCCGCATCCATCCCGGCGCGGGTGTGGTGCGCAGGTAGGAAGTCATCTGCACGGTCGGTGACCACCCCTTGCGGCCCAGGTTGAACGGGACCGGCGGGTTGATGTCGCCTGCGAGCAGCGCGAAGTACACGTCCACGTCCGCGCTGCGCGGCCGCGCCCACAGCCGCATGCGCAGCGATGAGCTCGGGTCAGCGGTCCCGGCCGGGCGCCCCTTCTTGCCCGTCAAGAACCCCGCCGTGCTGGCGTCGATGCGCACCTCGCAATCCTGAGCGAGCCGGAACACGCCATCGCCGAGGTGGTCGGCCAGCGTGATCGCGTTCGCAGGGGGCTCGGCAGCGAGGACGGGTAGCTCCGCCGAGGTCGCGCGCTGCTCGGGCAACCGCCCCAGCAGCACGTGCGCCTCGACACAGCTGCGCCCTCGCTGCTCGAGGCGCACTCCCACCACGGTGGTCCGGCGTCCCGCCTTGCGCAGCTCGGTACGCAGCAGTACCGGCCCGAGCTCGGTTGCGCGCAGGAACTCGGCGCTGACGGCGAGCGGATCACCGCCCAGCTCGGTGTGTCCCGACAGCACGGACGTTGCCGTCCTGGCGAGCAGGGCCATGATGAAGCCCCCGTGCGGATGCCCTCCGATGGACCACTCGGACCGCAGGGTCGCGGTGAATGTGCCGTCACCCAGCGAGCGCGGGTGGCACGCCTCGGCGAACGCTACCGGGGTATCTGCGGTCGTCATGTGGTACAGCCCCGTTCGTCGTCACGTGGTGTTCTCGGCGGGTTCACCACACCAGCGGTGGCACGTGAGGTCAGCAGGGACACGGGGGAACCCTACGTGGCAGCTCGAACATGGCAACACACGGTTCGTGTCAGTCCTGCTTGAGTTCCGGTGACCACCGAGCCGCGAGTGCCCCGGAGGCAGCCCGGCTACTGGCCGAGGTACAGCCTGGCGAACAGGAGCGCCTCGGTCAGCTCGCTCACACGGCGCGCCTGGCTCCGGGCCGCGCGCGTGTTCAGCTCGATCACCACCTGACCGTCGAAGCCGGTAGCCGCCAGCTTCTCCAGCATCTCCGCGCACGGTTGCGACCCGCGACCCGGCATCAAGTGCTCGTCCTTGGGCTGCCCGGTGCCGTCGGCGAGGTGCAGGTGGGTCAACCCGGTACCCATCCGGTCGGCCAGCGCGAAAGCATCCATACCGGCCGCGGCCGTGTGCGACAGGTCCAGCGTGTAGTGCGCATGGCCCACATCAGTGGGGTCGACCGAGGGGCGGAACGCCGACACCCGCCGATCCTTACCCCCCGGAGGCCGAACCTTGAACATGTTCTCGACGGCGACCTCGACGCCGCTGGACTCCTCGAGCTCGGCGACCAGCTCAGGGAAGGCATCGGCGTAACGGCGCTGCCAGCGAAAGGGCGGATGCACCACTACCGTGCGCGCCCCGAGCTCCAGCGCGGCGTCGACCGTCCTGCGCAGCCGCTCCTCCGGGTCGGGTGACCAGATGCGCTGCGTGATGAGCAGGGACGGCGAATGGACGGACAGCACGGGCACGCCGGTGCTCTGGGACAGCCACTTCAGCGCGGAGACATCCTGGCTGATCGGGTCGGGCCAGACCATCACCTCGACCCCGTCGTAGCCGATATCGGCGGCCAGTTCGAACGCGGTGTTCGCGCGCGACGGCCACACCGACGCGGTGGACAGCCCTACCGGTATGTGCCCGGCACCGCCCCCGGCGGCAGCGGAACCGGCATACCTGCCCGCTTCGTGATGTCCAGCACGACCTGCACTATCACCGACGTTCTCAGCGTGGTTCACCCAACGGTCCTATCGGGAAAGCAACAGCATCGCGGCGGGGGACACGGTCACCATGAGTCCAACCAGCACCGCGAGCACGGTGGTCTGCATATCCTCTGCCCGACGAATCTTACGCACCAGCCACACGAGGCCGACGATCACCGCGAGCGCGGCTATCAGAGCGGCGGCCGGGGTCCGCATCCACAGCCAGTTGAACGACAACCACACGACGGCTCCGCCGAGCACGCCGAGCACGAGCTGACCGGCCATGACGAGCCACTGCTTGACCGGCGAGCGCTCCTCGAACTCGTCGTCGTACTCGTCGGGATACGCGTCGGCGTACTCGCTGTCGTCGGCATAACGGTCCGCACCGCGCAGGTCGGCGTCCGCGAACCAGCCGTCGCTCGCCACGCCGGTTCCGTCGTCGTCGGGGGCGTAGGCGGGTGCGTCGACGTCGACGTCCGGTTCCTCGACTGCGATTCCCGCCTGGTGCACGTCGTCCTCGTGCGCGGGCAGCTCACCGGCATCCTGGTCGGCGATGTCGCCGCCGGAGACTGCCGGGGCGAGGCCGTCCTGCGGGCCGACGCCCGGCTGCCTGCCGGGATCCTCGCCGGATACCGGGGCGAACTCGTCGGTATCGGCCTCGCGCGATGGCCCGGTACGCACGGTCGTCGCGGCCTGCCACGGGTCCGGGTACGCGTCCTCGCCCCACGCCTGCGCGAGATCCTCGCCCTGCGCGGGGTGCTGACCGCGGCGCGGCTCGGCATCCGCGCCTGCCGTTCCGCCGTCCAGTTGCCTGCGATGCTGCTGGACCGACTGCGAGTAGCCCGAGCCGGGGTGTGCCTGCCTGGGAGGCGGCGGGGAGGGAGCCGCAGGCCCCGCCGGGAACTGTGACGTCGCAGGGGGGTGCGAGGCATCCGCCGATCGCGGTGCCTGTGCCGGTCGCGGGGGGTGCTGCGGTTGCCCCGCGTGCCGCGGCTCGGCGGGTTCGACGTGGTTCGGCCGGGAGTCGATCGTCCCGTGCCTGCCCCCTTCGGGGGGTGCGGTACCGCCCGCGGGCGGAGGGGGGGCGCTCGACCCGTTCGCCGACTCGTGCCGCGGCGTGGGGTGCGGGTGCCCGTTACGGTCTTCCCCTCCGGTGTCACCGGTCTCGGAACGGATCCGCTCGATGATCGCCTGTGGCGCCGTCGTCGCGATATCGGCCTCGGCGGGCGCGCCGTCATCGCCGTCGTCGTCCGCACGACGGCGATGACGGCGGCGCGAACCACTCTCCACGCTACCGCCGTGCTGTGCCAGCAGCTCAGCTACCGTGCGCTGAGACTGTTGACTATCACGATTTCGGCTCATCTCTGTCACCGTGCCCGAGCTCGGCCAACCAAGTCCAGTTCACATCGGCCCTGCCCCTCAGGACAGGATCTCAATCCCGCGCCGAGCCCGTGTCAGCGGCTCGACGTGATTGTCGCCGTTCGTATGATCCAGGCGGCGCAGGATGACTCCCTCCCGCAACGCCCACGGACAAATCTCCACCTCAGAGCAGGACAGCGCCCGCATCGACGCCTGCGCGACCAGTGCGCCGCCCACCAGCTGGTGAGCCCGGCTCGCCGTGACTCCCTCGAGCTCGGCGAGGTCGGCCGCGGTCATCCGGGTGATGAACGACAGCAGCTGGCGCAGTCCCGTATCGGTCAACGTCCTCCGCACGCGCGGGCCCGCGGAGGACGGAGCCGCGCCGGTGAGCCGCGCGAGCGAGCGAAACGTCTTCGAGGTGGCCACGACCCGATCGGGGCTGCCGAACATCTCCAGCTCCCTTGGCAGCTCGGACAGCTCGTGCTCGAGCCACGCCGCGGTGTCGACCACCTCGGACCGTGTCGGCGGGTCGTGGGAGAAGCGCGTCCGCGTGACACGGCCGGCGCCGAGGGGGAAGGACTCGGCCATGTCGGGGGCCTCGTCGATCCCCATGGCGAGTTCGAGAGAGCCACCGCCGATGTCGATTACCAGCAACCGCCCCGCCGACCAGCCGAACCATCGGCGAGCGGCCAGGAAGGTGAGCCGTGCTTCCTCGTCGCCGGAGAGCACGTGGAGCTCCACCCCGGTGTGCTCGGCGACGGTGCGCAGCACGTCGCTCGCGTTACCGGCCTCCCGCATCGCCGAGGTCGCGAACGCGAGCATCTCCTCGCACTGCAGCCGCGCCGCGGAGTCCTTCGCCGCCTGCACAGCACGGATCAGATCCTCGGTGCCGACGTCACTGAGATCCCCCGAAGGGGTCAGCCGTTCCGCCAGCCTCAGGGACGTCTTCTCCTTGTGCATCGGCGTCGGGTGCCCGCCGCGGTACGCGTCCACCACAAGCAGGTGCGTTGTGTTGGATCCCACGTCAAGCACTCCGAGTCGCACAGTCGCTTACGGTACCCGCTTTGCCGTCTCGCTGTGCAGTATCGAGAGACGAGACACGTCCGTGCGGCGCCGGGCGGTCCCACGCGCCGCACGATCGGCCGAAATGCGCTGGTTATACGACTCACGCGGTTCGTCTCGGCGTACCCGGCCTCCGGCGCGGTGCCCGTTACGTCTCGAACTTGTACCCGAGGCCCCGCACCGTCACGAGATACTGCGGTGCGGCGGGGTCGTTCTCGATCTTCGCGCGCAGGCGCTTGATGTGCACGTCAAGGGTCTTGGTGTCGCCGACGTAGTCGGCTCCCCACACCCTGTCGATCAGCTGTGCCCGGGTGAGCACCTTGCCCACATTGCGCAGCAAGTACTCGAGCAGGTCGAACTCCTTGAGCGGCAAGGTGGCTTCGGCGCCGTCCACGGTGACCACGTGCCGCTCCACATCCATCCGTACCGGCCCCGCGGCGAGCACCGGCTGCTCCTCGCCCTCCGGAGCCGGGTCGCTCCTCCGCCGCAACACGGCTCGCACACGCGCGATCAGCTCACGCGCGGAGTACGGCTTGGTCACGTAGTCGTCCGCGCCGATCTCCAGCCCGACCACCTTGTCGATCTCGCTGTCCCGCGCCGTCACCATGATCACCGGTACGGCTGCACGCTGCCGCAGCTGCTTGCACACGTCCGTGCCGCTCATCCCGGGCAGCATCAGGTCGAGCAGCACGATATCCGCGCCGTTGCGGTCGAACTCGTCCAGCGCCTGCTTGCCTTCCGTCGCCACGGCCGCGGTGAAACCTTCCTTCCGCAACATGAACGCCAGCGGTTCGGCGAAGGACTCCTCGTCTTCGACGATCAGTACCCTTGTCACGCGGCTCCTCCAAGCCTTGTCAACTATCCGAACCGGACTCCCCGGTATCGTTCGGACGACCGTCCCCTCCGGTCACGCCTCGCTGGGACCGGCGCTGGACCATCGTGTCCTGGTCTTCCTCCTGCGCCGCCGGGTGTTCGCCCGCACCCTCCCCCTGCTGGCCTGCCGGCAGGCACAGGGTGAACGTGGAACCGGTGCCCGGGCGGCTCCACAGCCGCACCTCGCCACCGTGGTTGGCAGCGACGTGCTTGACGATGGCCAGGCCGAGGCCGGTGCCGCCGGTCATCCGGGAGCGGGCCTTGTCGACCCGGTAGAACCGCTCGAACACCCGCTGCTTGTCCTCCTCCGCGATCCCGATCCCCCGGTCGGTCACGCCGATCTCCACGGTGTCGTCCACGCGCCTGCGCGAGATCGACACCGGGCTACCGGCAGGCGAGTACGCGATGGCGTTGGTCAGCAGGTTCGCCAGTGCGGTCACGAGCAGCATGTGATCGCCCTGCACCACCAGACCGCTGTCGGCGTCGGTGTTGACGGTGCTCTCCTCCGCCTCGGCGGCATGACTCACCCGGCTGAGCGCGTCGTTGACGACCGCGTCGACCTCCACGGCGGTCGGCTCGGGCAGCTTCTCGGCGCCCTGCAGGCGGGACAGCGCGATTAGCTCGGTTACCAGCGCCCCCAGCCTGGTGGACTCGTGCAGCAACTTCTCACCGAAACGGCGCACCTCGTCGGGATCGTCCGCGGCGTCGAGCAGCGTTTCCGCGAGCAGGGCCATCGCCCCGACCGGTGTCTTGAGCTCGTGGCTGACGTTGGCCACGAAATCGCGCCGGGTGGCCTCGAGCCGGACGGCCTCGGAGTGATCGACCGCCTGGATCACCGTGTAGCCGTTACCGAGCGATGCCACCTCACCGACAACGGCCTCCGGCTGCCGCCCGCGTGCCTCGAGCGGGGACAGATCGATCTCCACCCGTTCTTCGGAGCTCGCCACCTGCCCCGCTGCCTGCCGGGCGCGGGGGTCGGCCTGGTTGTTCCGCACCAGCCCCAGCTCGGCCGCGCGCGGGTTGTGCACCACCGTATCGCCGCTCGGGCCGAGTACCACGATGCCGTTGTGCGAGTTGTGCACAAGGCGCATCAGCAGGTCGACGACCGTGGGTCCGGTCCGGCTGCCGCCGCCCCGGCGTTGGCGCGCCCGTGTGGCCGCGTAGCCGATCAGCAGTCCGGCGATCAGTGCGCCTGCGGCCAGTGCGAGCGTTCCGAGCAGGGTCACGGGCGCATGGTAAGCACGTACGTAGCGTGTCGGCCTAGTGTTATCCGCACATCCGTGACGCCCGTGACACTATCCCGCCACCTGTTCGCTCCCCGTTCACCTGCACGACAGGCTCCGCTTGCCGGCGCCTCACTCGCATGTCGGGTCACGCACCGTGGCGATCTCCCGCGCGGTGCACGCGTTACCCGAAAGAGTTCACGTCCATCACCGCGTATACACGAAGCGTCGCTCAGCGCCCCTGGCTGGCGACCGCGGCGGCCGCCTCGGACGCGGCATCCGGATCGAGATAGGTTCCACCCGGCGTGACGGGGGTGAGCCGCTCGTCCAGGTCGTAGCGCAGCGGGATACCCGTGGGGATGTTCAACCCCACGATGTCGGCCTCGGAGATACCGTCCAGATGCTTCACCAAGGCACGCAACGAGTTGCCGTGCGCGGCGACCAGCACGGTCCTACCGGCGCGCAGGTCCGGCACGATCGCGGACTCCCAGTACGGAACCAAGCGGGCGACCACGTCGGCAAGGCACTCGGTCAGCGGCGCGTCATCGCCGATGCCGGCGTACCGCGGGTCGGTGTCCTGACTGAACTCGCTGCCCTTCTCGATCGGCGGCGGCGGCGTGTCGTACGAGCGGCGCCAGAGCATGAACTGCTCCTCGCCGAACTCCTCGAGGGTCTGCTTCTTGTCCTTGCCCTGAAGCGCCCCGTAATGACGCTCGTTGAGCCGCCAGTCGCGGCGCACGTCGATCCAGTGTCGACCAGCGACGTCGAGAGCGATGTTCGCCGTGGAGATCGCGCGGCGTAGCAGCGAGGTGTGCACCACGTCCGGCAGCAACCCGGACTCGGCGAGCAGCTCGCCACCCCTGCGGGCCTCGCCCTCACCCCGTTCCGAGAGCGGGACATCCACCCACCCGGTGAACAGGTTCTCGGCGTTCCACGTGCTCTCCCCGTGCCGCAGCAGCACCAGCGTCCCGACATCGCCCATGCACTCCAGCTTGCCAGAACGCCGTACGGACCGGGCGCCGGGTCGCGCATCCGGCGGCGCGTGGCCGGGCGACACAACGTCCTGCCGTCGTCCTGCCGTCGCTCTACCCAGAGTGTTCCTCCACCGGTGCGTGCCACTCCTGAACAGAGCGTTCACTGATTAGAGACGCGAAGACCGCCGGAATGTAGTTGCGCTGCGTGGGCAAATTTCACCGAATACACTCGATCGGAGGCCTGTAGGGGGTTGTGCGATACGGCATACATCTGACAAGTTGTCAATCAGCCCGCCACGTCGGTCTCCACGCACTCCCCGGTTCGTGGCGGGAAAGACGCAGCTCGTCTCCCCTGCCGAGCTGCGCCCGCCAGATCCCGATGACACCCCCTCGTCACCGGGTCATCACGGCGGGATACTCGCGCGGGGTGGCTCGAGTTTTCGCGACTCCCCCTCCCTCGAGCCGCCTCGCGCCTACTATTCGTGTCCGCATCCCGCCGCCTCCGTGACGGGCCCGGTGACAGCACCACTGCGTTCACACCGCAGCGCCGCTCGCCCACTACTGCACCACGACCGCTGCGGCCCCGCCACTCGGCGCGTCACCCGTCGGTGTCGATGAGGTGCTTGAACGGCTCCAGGTTGGCCAGGGACTCGCCGCGGGAAACGCGCCACTCCCACTCACGCCTGATCGAACTCGCGAACCCGAGCTCGAGCAAGGTGTTGAAGTCGCCGTCAGCGGCCTGCAGCACCTGGCCGAGCAGCTTGTCCAGCTCCGTCTCCGTCACCGAGCCCAGGCCGGTCCGGCCGACCAGGTAGATGTCGCCGACCGGATCGATCGCGTAGTGCACCCCGTAGAGCTTCGTGTTGCGGCGCAGCAGGTAGGAGTACACCTCGGCATGGGCCTCGTCCGGGCGGCGGCACACGAACGCCTCGACCGTGAACGCGTTGTCGCCGACGATGAGCCAGCAGTTCGTCTGGAGCTTCTTGGTGCCGGGCAGGGTAACGAAGTAACGCCCCTCACCGTGCGCGGCATAGGACAGCCCCATCCCGTCCAGTGTGGCGACGACCACGTCCTCCACGGCCGGGCTCATACGGCAACCTCCGCTCTCCTCGCTTGCCGCTGACGTGCCTCGCCGACGGCGGAGGCATACACCGACAATAGTGCGTCCGTGGTGCGCTGCCAGGAGAACTGGCGCGCGTAGTCGGCGGCATTGTCGGCCATCTCGGCGCGGCGGGCCGGGTCGAGCGCCACCGACCCGAGCGCGTCCGCCCAGTCGCCGGTGCGGTGTGTCGGTACGAGCAGCCCCGACACCCCGTGCCGGACGGCCACCGGCAGGCCCCCGACCCGGGCGGCGACGACGGGGGTTCCGCAGGCCTGCGCCTCCAGCGCGACCAGGCCGAACGACTCGTTGTGGCTCGGCACGGCGACCACATCGGCCGCGCGGAACACCCGAACCAGGTCAGGCCGTGGTTGTGGTGGCAGGAACCGCATCAGGTCGTCGATACCGAGCGAGCGTGCCACGTCGCGCAGCGACTCCGGTTGTTCGAGCCCGGAGCCCGACGGCCCGCCCGCGACGAGTACCACGAGGCGCTCCCGTAACCGGGGATCGCGGCGGACCAGCTCGGCGGCAGCGTGCAGGAGCACATCCGGCGCCTTCAACGGCTGGATGCGGCCTGCGAAGGCCAGCACGATCGCGTCGGCAGGCAACCCCAGCTCGGCACGGGCGGTCCCGGCAGGGCCAGGGGTGAAGCTGCCCAGATCCACGCCGGGCGCGACCGTGCTCAGCATTCCGGGATCGGCGCCGTAGAGATCCACGAGATGCTCCGCCTCCACCTCGGTGTTGGCCACGAGCCGGTCGGCCTCGTCGACGATCTGCTGCTCGCCGAAGACCCTCGTGCGCGGTTCCGGCGTGTCCCCGTCTGCCAGCGCGGCGTTCTTGACCTTGGCCAGCGTATGCGCCGTGTGGATCAGCGGTACGCCCCACCGTTCCGCTGTGAGCCACCCGACCTGGCCGGACAGCCAGTAGTGCGAGTGCACCAGGTCGTAGTAGCCGGGCGGGTGAAACGCCTCGGTGCGCAGCACGCCGGCGCTGAACGCGCACAGCTGCGACGGCAGCTCGCTGCGGTCGAGAGCCTCGTAGGGGCCCGCAGGCACGTGCCGGACGAGCACCCCCGGCGACAGCTCGGCCACCGGCGGCTGGTCGGACGACGTCGCCCTGGTGAAGATCTCCACGTTCACACCCTTGCGGGCCATCGCCTCGGCCGTCTGCGTGATGTAGACGTTCATGCCCCCGGCATCACCGGTCCCCGGCTGCTCCAGGGGGGAGGTGTGCATCGACATCACCGCGACACGGCGGGGCAACCGCGCGGCCCGCCCCGCGTATGTGTGCGGTATCACATTTTCCGTTGGTCCAGCGATTCGTGCGGGCGACGCCACTTCCGCCTGCTCGTCGTCCGGCAGATCACTGCCCAATGCCCTCATTAACCTGCGACTCCTCGCATCCGCGTTATGTCCGACGCCGGGTCGTGACCGGAGCACGCCCGCGGCGGTCCGCGACGAACTCCCCAACCGACCAACACCGCAACACCCCGGCGTCTTCCCGATCGCCGTGCGGTACCCACTGGGGTGACAGTCGTCATAATCTCGCCGCACGCGCGCCGGGTGCGGCGGCTGTGCCGGGCAGCGGGCTCAGAGCGAGCAGTTGATCAGCAATGGTTCGGGATGCAGCAGCACACCGAACCGCGCCGCCACCCCGTCACGCACCTCCCTGGCGAGCGCGAGCAGGTCCGCCGTCGATGCCGTCCCCCGGTTGGTCAGCGCGAGCGTGTGCTTGCCGGACAGGCTCACCCGCCCACCGGGCCCTCGGTAACCCTTGCCGAACCCGGCCCGCTCGATCAGCCAGGCCGCGGACAGCTTCACCCCCGTGTCCACGGTGAACTGCGGGACCGGCACGTCCGCGCCCACAACCTCGGCGACCCGTTCCAGCACCGCCGGAAGCTCCGCCTCGGCGACGATCGGGTTGGTGAAGAACGATCCCGCGCTCCAGGTGTCCCTGTCTTCCGCGTCGAGCACCATTCCCTTGGAACGGCGCAGCTCCAGTACGGCAGCCCGCACGTCGGCGACCGGCACCCGGGCGCCGGGCTGCGCTCCGAGCGCGCGGGCCAGCTCCCCGTACCGGACGGGCTGGCTGAGCCCGTCGGTGTGCAGGCCGAAGCACACGCTCAGCACGACCGACGTGTCGGTGCCCTTGAGCTTGCTGGTGCGGTACGCGAGCCCCAGGTCGTCGGGCAGCAGGGTCACCGTCTCGCCGCGCCGCCGGTCGTAGAGCCGGACCCACCGCAGGAACTGCGCGACCTCCCAGCCGTAGGCCCCCACGTTCTGGATCGGGGTGGCCCCGACCTTGCCGGGGATGCCGGAGAGGCACTCCAACCCCCCGTACCCCGCCTCGACCGTGCGAGCGACGAACTCGTCCCAGTCCTGCCCCGCAGCTGCCTCGACATGCACCTCGGAGCGTTCCGGGTACGAGCCGACGACCGCGTCGCCGCGCGTGGCGACGTGCACGACCGTGCCGGGAAAGCCCGCATCGGAGACCACGAGATTGGAGCCACCGCCCAGCACCAGAACCGGCGCCCCTGTCTCGTCCCGCTCCCGTACAGCCGAGATCAGCTTTTCCTCGTCGTCCGCGGTGACCATGCCGGCAGCGGGACCACCGAGCCGCAACGTGGTGTACTCGCCGAGCCGGATCGCGACGCCGTCCATGACCGCCACGGTAGTGTGCCCGGTATGGGCGCGCGCATCGAGCACTCCGCGAGCTTCGGGTGGCCGGTCGAGCTGGTCCTCGACAGACTCACCTCGGAGGACGCCCTGCGTGAGCAGCTCACGGAGATCGGCGGGAAGGACGCCGAGTTGCTCGCCCACTCCGCGAGCGGCTCCGGTGTGTCCTATCACATGCGCCAGGGAGTCCCTGCCGAGAAGGTCCCGCGCGCGGTACGGGACGTGCTGGCTGGCGATCTCGTCGTGCACCGGGAACAGGAATGGGGCACGCGCACCGCGGGCGGGATCGTGCGGGGTTCGGCTCGCGCCACCGTTTCCGGCGTGCCGGGCGAGGTCACGGCCGTGACCGAGCTCACAGCACGTGACGAGGGCAGCCTGCTGCGCGTCACGGGGGAAGCCACCGTGCGCATACCCCTGGTCGGCGGGAAGTTCGAGCGCATGATCGCCGAGCACGTGTGCACGCTGCTGGATGCCGAGGCGCGGTACACGGCCGAACGGTTGTCCGCGCACCGCCCGTAGCCGGTCAGGAGACTGGCTTGCCGAGACCCTCGATGACCTCCGCGTTCGGAAGCCCGGCCAGGAACTCGCCGGTGACAAGGAGCTTGCTGTCGCGCAGGCCACTGCCGACGACGAGCTCGGCGGCTCCGGCGACGGCGCTGTCCAGCAGCACGGGCCACCCGTCCGGGAGCCCGATCGGGGTGATCCCGCCGTAGGCCATCCCGGTCAGCTCGACCGCCTCCTCGCTGCCGAGGAACGAAGCCTTGCGCACGTCCAGCCTGCGCCGGATGACCGTGTTGACGTCGGCACGTGTCGTGGCGAGCACGAGCGCGGCCGCGTACCGGATCTCTCCGGAACGCTTGCCTGCCACCACGACACAGTTCGCCGAGGCTTCAAGGGGTGAGGAGTACGCCGCGCAGAACTCCGCGGTGTCGGCGAGGTCGGGGTCGATCCCGACGACGCCGATGTCCGTACCGCCGCGCAGCCGCCGCAGCGCGGCGGCGACCGGCTCCGCGATGAGGTCGGGACGCTCGTCGACGTGCTCGACGGTCAGGCTCCCGGCGATGGTCCAGCTCGTCATCAACGCTCGGCCTCAGCCCTTACCCTGCACCTCGGCCAGGCTCGGACGCACGTCCACGATGTAGACAAGCACGGCGACCAGGGAGGCGAGCCAGAAGAGTGTGCCCGGTCCGTAGAACGAGAATACGGGCAGCACCAGCACGAACCCGGCCGCTCCGGTGATGCCGAGCCAGGCAGGCTTGGTCATCCGGTTCGCGGCGGTGTACGCGTCGGCTCGCTGCATCAGGGCATGCACGAACGCGAAGATACCCAGCGGTATCCCCGCCAGGTTGATCGCGTAAATGATCAGCGTGTCGATCCCAGGCACACGTATAGCGTACGGCGGGCCCGCGGTGTTTTCACACCCGGCCACCGTGCAGGCCGCGTGTCACCGGCCTGAGCTGCGGGCAGGCCGCCGGCTTCCGCGGCCTGCCCGCAGCCCGGGGATAGCTAACCGGGAGAGCTAACCGGGGCTCAGCTCTCGTCCTTGGTTGTGGACTTCTTCGTCGAGTTCGCGGAGGAACCGGTCGAGCTCGACGAGGAGGTCGACTTGGACTTGCTCGCGGAGGACTTGGCGGCCCCGCCGCTGCCGCTGCCACCACTGCGGGTGCCGTTCGCGGTACGCGGGGCGGTCTTGTTCGCCGCCTTGCGCGAGGCGCTGCGGGTCTCGGAAGCGAGCTCCTCGCCTGCCGACTCCACCTTCTTCGCGCCGGTCTCGCTGGCACTCTCCACGGCGTTGGCGGCCTTCTCGCCAACCGAGCGGGTGCGCTTGGTGACCTTGCCGAACGCGTCCTCGACCCGCTCGCGGGCCTCGCCGGTCACGTCCTCCACACGCTCCTGGGCGAGCCGGGTCGTCTCCTCCAGCTGCTCGAAAGCGCGCTTGACCTGGGGCTGCGCCATGATCTGGTCCAGTGTCTCCTCACCGGACTCGGCGAGCTTGTCGTACAGCTTGCGAGCGGCCTCGGTGTAGTCGTCGATCAGCTTGCGCAGCTCGGCCGGGTCGAGCTTCTCGCGCAGCTCCTCGACCTCGGTAGGCAGTTCCTCGAAGTTCTTGCGGGCAGTCTCGCTACGCTCGGTGACCCGCTCGCGCGCCTTCTGCACGGCGTCCACGACGGACTGGCTGGCGACGCTACCGGCGCCGAGTACCGCGAGCAGCGGTGTGCGGACATTCTCCCGCACGGTGCGGGCATTCTCCTCGTTCGAACGAGTCATTTTCGTTCACTCCTCGATATCGTATGTACTGTTGAAAAGCATGGCGCCCATATTCGTATGTCGAGCTGGTCGCCGCGGCACCGTTGCCTACGACTCGGGCCTCCAACGCCCCGGCGGTGCGATCCACCGGTTCGCGAACAGTCTCCCGAAAGGCGCGCATCCGCGGGTCCGCGCTCGGGTAGCGGGCCGCCCTCTCACCTCGCCCACATTCCTGGCTCAACCAGCACGATCGCCAGGCGTGTCCTCCGGGCGCTGCCCGGAGTACGCCGACCCGGAGGTGCGACTTCCGTCCAGTTCCGACCTTCCGGGATTCGGAGTATCCACTTGCGACTCCCAGAGACCGGATCCCGCTTCGTTTTCCGAAATCTCGGATGGAACCTGTGACGCCGAGTTCTCCCGCCGGAACGACTCGTAGACGTCGAGGAGGACCTGTTTCTGCCGTTCGGACAGCTCCTGATCCGCGCGAATCGCGTCGGATACGGCGCCGCCTTCCGGCACATCCAAGATCCCCGCCTGCACGTAAAGCGCCTCCGCCGAGATGCGCAGTCCCTTGGCGATCTGCTGCAGGATCTCCGCGCTCGGTTTCCGCACTCCCCTTTCGATCTGGCTCAGGTAGGGGTTAGAGACCCCCGCCATCTTGGAGAGCTCACGCAATGAAATTTTGGCGTTGCTGCGCTGCTGCCGGATATAGGAACCAATATCGCGACCGATATCGGCGACTTTGCCGATCGGCTTTCCGTGCGGACCATCGGCCACACCCTGACCGTCGGCATCCGTTTCGGAACCGGTCTGCATGCCCATATCTGGTCCACCTCCTCGCGGTAGTATCTACTGTATGCTGCGATGCTAGCTATAGCAAGCACTCTGCTTGCATCGATCGGGTGTGATTCGCGGCACCGGAAGGCTTACTCGCGTGCCGGGCTACTCGCCTCGACCGGGTACCTGGATCGCCACTCACCCGCACTCGCCGGGGCGGGCCGTACGTGGGATCCGCGCGTGGCCCACGGCAGGCAGCCCGCCTGCCGATTGACCGCCCGGTGACGCCACGCTCATGATGGCGACCAGCACGCGTCCGACCATCCGACCTACGCAGCTACAGCCACGGATGCCACATGAAGCTCAAGCTCGATCTGCACGACATCTACAACCGGGGCACCGACATCGACAAGGCCCTGCACGACATCATCAACGAGGCCGTGGCCAAGAAGGCACCGCTGGTCGAGATCATCCCGGGCAAGGGGACCGGGCAGCTGAAGAAGCGCGTGCTGCGGTTCCTCGACCGCAAGGACATCAAGGCGATGTACCACCGCGTGGACAAGGACTCGAAGAACCACGGCCGGATCTTCGTGCGGTTCCGGCACTGACGCGCCGTGCTGCCGGCAACGCGGGACGGGTCCCGCCCGGCTCGCCGGCGCGTGTCACCACACGAGACAGAACGGGTGCCCCGCAGGGTCGGCGTACACCCGGAACCGCTCCGGCCTGTCATCCAGCAGCCGCGCACCGAGCGCCAGTACACGCTCGTGCTCGGCAGCGATGTCGGCGACCTCGAAATCCAGGTGCAGCATCTGCGCGCGCTCGTTCGACGGCCAGGTCGGCGCCTGGTACGCCGGATCCAGCTGGAAGCAGATATCGGCTCCTCCGTCCGGATTGCTCAGCGTCACCCAGCTGTCGTCCGGCTCGCTGTCGGAATGGATCTCCCAACCGAGCACGCCCGCGTAGAACGACGCGAGCTCGTACGGGTCGGGACAGTCGAGTGCGACACACTCGAAACGCACGGCGGCACTCATGATCAACCTCGCTTGACGGTGAGACGTCGTTCTGCGCCTACAGGATGCCGCCGACCCCCGACAGTCCCGGGAGGACCGTCATCCCAGCAGCGGGAAGCGGTGCGCCCGCCAGCCGAGGGCATGGCGCTGCTCGGTGGTCAGCGACTGGCGACCGGTACCGATACGCGCGTAGGTCTCGTCCCCGGCAGGGAACGGGAGCGGCTCGCCGAGCAGACCGTCGAGCGTTCCGCGCACCACCCGTAACGTGTCCTCGGAGGGACCCGGCCGGTCGAGCACGACGACGAGATCGAGATGGTGGATCGCTGCTTCCACGATCAATGTCGTGATCAGGTCCTCGACGAGCAGTACGCACCCTTGGGTGCGTACCGTCCGGCGGGCTCCGCTGGACCGCGCGGCGTTCACGGCGGCCGTCGCGGTCTCGTCGAACGCGGCGTGCAGCGGCTCGAACGTGGGATACACGCTCGCGCTGATCCTGGTCATCCGCAGGTTGTGCTGCATGGGGTCGGTACTCGGCCGATGCGCCCGCCAGTAGGAGATCGCGTCGGTGTCGGGTTCACCCTCGGCCGGGGTGTTCAGCGCGACGAGCGCGCGCTCGGCGTCGCGCATCAGGTGGAACAGCACGTCGCGCACGCACCACCCGGTGCAGCCGGTCGGCAGCCATGCCTGTCCCTCGGAGATGCCTCGTGACGCGTCGACCACACCGGCGTAGGCGGACCGCAGCACCCGGTGACCGGCACGCTCTTCGGTGGTCATGCCCCAAGATTCGGCCACGCACGCACGGTACGCAACCGGTGCGCGGACAGTGGGAGCCGAAGGTGACATCGGGTTCTTAGAAGGATCCCGATGTCACCTTCGGCTCCCACCTCGCGGCTCAGAACAGCAGCTGGGAGACCGCGTGGATGACGATGCCGACCAGCGCGCCGACGAGGGTGCCGTTGATCCGGATGAACTGCAGGTCCCGACCCACCTGGAGCTCGATCCTGCGCGAGGTGTCCGCGGCGTCCCAGCGCTCCACGGTATCGGTGATCAACGAGGTGATCTGCGTGGAGTAGTTCGTGACGAGGTAGCTCGCCGCGCCCTCGACCCAGCCGTCCACCTTGTCACGCAACGCCTCGTCGGACGACATCCGGACGCCGAGTCCGCGGATGCCGTCGCGCACCCTGCTCCGCAGCTCGCTCGACGGGTCCTCCGCCGCGCTGAGCAGCATCTCCTTGGCCGTCGACCATGCCGAGCCGATCAACTTGCCGACCTCGGGATGCTCGACGACACGCTGCTTGATCTCCTCGGCGCGCGCCATCGTCTCCGGGTCGTCACGCAGATCGCGGGCGAACTCGGCGAGGAAGGTGTCCACGGCCATCCGCATCGGGTGGTTGACGTCGACCTTGACCGCCCACGCGAAGGACAGCACCTCCCCGTACACCTTGTCGGCCACCAGGCCGTCGACGAACCGCGGGGACCAGCTCGGTGCCCGGTCGGACACGACCCGCAGCACGGTGGCGTGGTTGTCCCGCACCCACTCGTACGCCCGGTCGCACACGAGGTCGACCAGCTGGTGGTGCGCGCCGTCCACGCAGACCTGCTCGAGCACGCGGCCGAGCGCGGGTGCCCATGGCGTGTCCACGGCGCGCGCGGTCACGGCACGCTCGAGCATGGCCTGCACGTCGGCATCGCGCAGCACGGTGACCGCGCCGCGGGTGACCGACGCCAGTTCCGCGGTCACCCGCTGGGCGTTGACCTCCTGTGCCAGCCACTCGCCGATGGTGCGCGCGACGTCCATCCTGCGCAGCTTGTCGTGCACGACCTCCTCGGCGAGGAAGTTCGTGTCGATGAACTCACCGAGGCTCGCACCGAACTGGTCCTTGCGCTTCGGGATGATCGCCGTGTGCGGGATCCTGAGCCCGAGTGGATGGCGGAACAGCACCGTGATCGCGAACCAGTCGGCGATCCCGCCGATCATGCCGGCCTCGGCTGCTGCCCGGAGGTAGCTGACCCAGCCGGGCCAACCCCGCGACTCCGCCCAGCTGGCCAGCAAGAACACGGCGGCCGCACCGGCGAGGAACGCCAGCGATACCGCCTTCATCCTGTTCAGGTCGCGCCGCTTGGCCTCGTCACCGATCGAGGAACCCCGGGGCGGGACGGGCGCTGTCGCAGGCGCCCCGGCGCCGGGGCGGACTCGTTCACCGGCGGTTAGTCGTTTCACAGCGACCATTGTGGGCCACGTGCCGCGCCGCACCCGCGACCACGGCGTGCGGCGCAGGCACACCAGGCGGTCAGTGCCCTGCGGCACCGCGGCCGGCCGGGCCGGATTGCGCTCGACCCCGCGGGTCGGCGAGGATCACGCATTGTGCGTGAACCTGCCCTCGTCCCCGCCCTGCGCCCGTTCGCCTCCACGATCTTCGCCGAGATGACCGCGCTCGCCACCCGCACCTCCGCGGTGAACCTCGGGCAGGGCTTCCCGGACACCGACGGTCCGGCAGGCATGCTGGACGCGGTCCACGACGCGATCGACAACGGCGCGAACCAGTACCCGCCCGGCCCCGGCAGGCCAGAGCTGCGGGCGGCCGTCTCCGAGCACCGCAAACGCTTCGGGGTGGAGTACGACCCGGATACCGAGGTGCTGGTCACCACGGGCGCCACCGAGGCCATCGCGGCCTCGGTGCTCGCGCTGACCGACCAGGGCGACGACGTGCTGGTGCTCGAGCCCTACTACGACTCCTACGTGGCTGCCGTGGCGATGGCAGGCGCGCGCAGGCGTGTCGTGGCGCTGCACCTCGACGAGAGCTCCGGGCGCTTCGAGCTGGACGTGGCCGCGCTCGAGGCCGCGATCACCGACTCCACGCGCGCGATCATCGTCAACTCGCCGCACAACCCCACCGGCACCGTGTTCACCCGCGCCGAGCTCGCCGCGCTTGCCGAGCTGTGCGTGCGGCACGACCTCATCGCCATCAGCGACGAGGTGTACGAGCATCTCGTCTTCGACGACGCCGAACACGTCCCGGTGGCGACGCTACCCGGCATGGCCGAGCGCACCGTCACCATCTCCAGCGCGGGCAAGATCTTCAACTGCACCGGATGGAAGATCGGATGGGCCTGCGGGAACCGGGACCTCATCGCCGCGGTGCGCGCAGCCAAGCAGTTCCTGACGTTCGTCTCGGGAGGTCCGTTCCAGCCGGCCGTCGCGCACGCGCTGCGCACCGAGCTGGACTGGGTCGGACAGTCGCGCGCCGCGCTCGGCGACAAGCGGGACCGGCTCTCGGCCGGGCTCGCCGAGGCCGGATTCTCCGTGCTGCCGTCCTCCGGCACCTACTTCGTGTGCGCCGACGTGCGCCCGCTCGGCTACTCCGACGCCACCGACCTGGCCTGGGCGTTACCGGAACGGGTCGGCGTCGCCGCGGTTCCGGTCAGCGTGTTCACCGAGAACGGCGCGGGGAACACGCACCTGCTGCGGTTCGCCTTCTGCAAGCGGGACGAGGTGCTGGACACCGCCATCGAACGGCTGCACCGGCTGACCGGAACGTGACCGCCTCACCCTTCTCGCCCGTGCGCGTCGCCGACGCCCTCCGCGGCAAGGATCCTGCGTAGCTTGCGCAGGCACCGCGCCCGGATCGGGCCGACGCTGCTCTCCTGCACGCCGAGTCGCCGGGCGAGCTGGGCGTAGGTCAGGTCCGGTTCGTTGGCGATCGCCGAGGCGAGCTCGCGGTCCCGCGGATCGAGCCGGTGGGCCGCACGAACCAGAGCGCGCGCCTCGTCGGCCCGGAGCACCTGGGCTTCCGGCGTGTAGCGGTCGAGCGTCCGGACAGCCAGCTCGTGGCACCGCTCGTCCGGCTCTTCCCTGCGCCGCAGGCGCACCACCCGCAGCGCCTCCCGCTGCGTCGTGGTGCGTAGCCAGCCGGCGATCCGTTCGGGCTCGCGGATGGTGTCCACGTGCTGCCAGAACAGCAGCCACACCTCCTGCAGGACATCCGTGACGTCGGCGTGGCCGAGCCGGTACCGCCACGCGATCGAGCGCATCGCGGGCGAGTAGCGCGCGACGAGTATCTCGACCGCCGTTCGATCCCCCGCGGCGGCGCGCCGCACGACAGCGGCCTCATCGCCGACGGTCCCGCGCCGCACGACAGCGGCCTCATCGCCGACGGTCCCGCGCCGCACGACGTTCGCGTCGTGGTCTTCCGTGGACTCCATACCGCCCCACCCGCGCTGTCGATCCGTACCAACACCGCCGCTGAGACGTGTGTCCCGACCTGCGCGGATCCACTCGACGGCCGCCGAAAACCCCGTTGTGCGCCAAGTGGAGTAGTTTCGCGCGCGGGGTCACACGGCCATGTACTCAGTCCGGCCGAGTAGCATCCCGGACACGCGTAGTCACGATCACCCGAGGTAAGCCGCCGGCGGCGGTTGCGCTGATCGGCCGTATGGGGTGGATCGAGCCGCCGCTGGGTGCAACACTCGAGCACGGTGTGAGAATGACGTGCCGGGAATGCGGCCGCGTTCCCGATCGGACCCGGACCCATCGGACGGACGGATAGAGGTGACAGCCGTGCTGGCCGTGCCCGGTCGAGCCGCCCTCGCGGTACGGCGTGCCCTCCTCCGTGTCCTCGTCGTCGCGGGTCTGGTGGCAGCGGGCTGGATGGTGCTGGCGCTCGCGACCGGTACACCTGCAGGGGCCTCCGAGCCGGATACCGGCGCCGACTCGCACACCTCGACTACCGACACCTCCGCGGACACAGACGACTCCTCCGGTAGTGGCCTGCTCGGCGCCGTCGACTCGGTGGCAGGCGACGCGATCGAGACGACACAAGCGGCGACCGGATCGGCGACGGATGTCGTCGACGACACCGTCTCGACGGCCACCGACGCCGCGAACGATGTCACCGAGGCAGCCGATCTGGTCGTCCCCGACGAGCCGGACCCGGTCGAGCCTCCGGCACCCGGTGGCGATGCGGGCGAAAGCCCGCAGCCCGCCCCGGAGCCGCAGCCGGAAGGCTCGCCCGGCACCGATGCTCAGCGTGCCGCGCACGACCGGCCGGAGTCCGCGGAAACGGCCGAGGAGCCGCCGGAGACCGAAGGTCGCCCCCGGGAGGCCGTCATCGGCGACGCGCTCGGGGAGCTCGGCGACGTTCCCGGGCGCACTCTCGGCCCGTCCGGCCCCCCACACGGCGACGAGACCGCGAACATGCTGCGGACGAGCACGCAGCCACTGCCAGGCGGCACCAGCGCGGGGGCGGCCTGCGACGCCGGGGGCAGCGCCAAGCCCCATCAGGCCCACCTCGACCCCGCGCCTGCGATGACCGGGTACGCACCCCTCGGGCAGGCCGAGCGCGACGCCGCGCAGGACACGGCCACGGAAGCCGCCCTGCCGTGCACATCGCCTGACTGACGCCGCTACCCCGGGCCCACCTGTGCCCTACTGACGGTTCCGACCGGGGTCTCCCACCGCAGACGAGCCCGGACCCACCCGGGAGCGCTGCCGCGTCTCACTCCGACTTCCCCGAAACACCCGAACCCGTCCATGGGCCACCCGAATCGACCGACCGCGCCCGGCCGATTCGGGCCAGGTGCTCCGGCGCCGCGATGCCCCCGCGGCGCCGGAGCCCGATCCGGTGCGCGAGGAGCGGTCGTGTTTCACCGCGCCAATACACGACCCTCCGGCCGCGCACCTGTTGGGCGGGGGGCTTTCTCGGCACGCTGAGGGGCAGTGCCAGGAAGCCCCCCGCCCCCAATACCTATCGCGATCGCCGGCGCGGCCGCCTACGAGGGGCGGCCCCGGCGGTCGGACCGGAGCTCGAGGTATGCCACCGGCCCGCCCCGCCCGTGGTGTGCCACCTCCCCATCGCCCTGCGGCACTGTGCGGTGTCCCGCACCGCCATTGCGGATTGGCTTCCTCCGAACAACAATGTACTGTCAACCGAACAGGTGATATCGGCATGCCGAAATTTATTGTCTGAACAGGGAGTTCACCGATCGTGGATGCGGGCAGCTACGCGGAATACCGGCGGGGGCGGCAACGCGAGAGGCGGCGCGAGGCCGTCATAATCGGGGCGCTGGCGCTCGTGGTGGTGCTGATCGCCGCCGGGATCGTCGGGTATGCGCTGCGATCCGACGCCTCCGCCGGGGAGGGTGACGACCGGCTCCGGGTCATCGCCACGACCAACTTCCTTGCCGACACGGTGGACCGTGTCGGCGGCGACGACGTGGCAACCGCACGCCTCATGGGGCCGGGTGTCGATCCGCACCTGTACCAGGCTCGCGCGAGCGACCTCGACGAGATGCGCGCGGCGGACGCGGTGTTCGCCGTCGGGCTGTTCCTGGAAGGGTCGCTACGCCCCACGCTCACCGAGCTCGCCCGCACGAAACCGGTCGTGCTCGTGGGGGAGCAGCTCGACGAGGACCGGCTGCTCGAGCCCGAGGTGGGTGCGCCGGAGGGGACCGAGCACGACCCGCACGTCTGGCTGGATCCCCGGCTGTGGGCGGACGTCGTCGGCGTGATCGCCGACGAGCTCGCCGAGCTCGACCCCGACAACGCCGATGCGTACCGGGTCAGGGCACAGGACTACCGCGCGGACATACTGGCCCTGTACGAGGAGATAGAGCGCGAGCTCGAGGCCATCCCCGAGCGGCATCGCACCCTCGTCACCTCGCACGACGCCTTCCAGTACTTCGGAAGGGCGTTCGACATGGACGTGGCAGCCATCCAGGGCATCTCCACCGAGGAGGAAGCCACGACCGCCAACATCTCCGAGGTGACCGGGCTCGTCACGGATGCCGGGGTACCGACGGTGTTCATGGAGTCCAGCGTCCCGCGCAACACCCTGGACGCCGTAGTCGCAGCCGCCGAGCAGCGGGGCCACGAGGTCACTGTCGGCGCGGAGCTGTACGGCGACGCCGCGGGGGACGACGGCACCCCGGAGGGAACCTACATCGGGATGCTCCGCGCGAACGCGGAACGCATCGCGGCAGGCCTGGCAGGAACGGAACAGTAGACCATGGCACACCCGGAACAGCACGAGGACACCGCCGCCCTGAGCCTGCGCGACCTCCGCGCGGGGTACAACGGTCGCACCGTACTCCGCGGCGTCGATCTCGACGTGCCGCACGGAACGTTCGGCGCGGTGGTCGGCCCGAACGGCTCCGGCAAGTCCACACTGGTCAAAGCTTCACTCGGACTGCTGGCCGCCACGCGCGGTTCGGCCCGTTTCTTCGGGAGCCCGCTGGCCAGGGTACGTAGCCGGGTCGCGTACGTGCCGCAGCAGGACGCGGTGGCCGAGGACTTTCCCATCACCGCCGTGCAGGTCGTCGAGATGGGCCGGTACCCGCATCGCGGGTGGTTCCGCAGGCTCACCTCCGAGGACGACATCGCCGTCGCCGAGGCCATGGAAGCCACCGGCGTGCAGGGGCTGGCGGACACCCCGCTCGACGAGCTGTCCGGGGGACAGCGGCAGCGGGTCTTCCTCGCCCGCGCGCTCGCACAGCGCGCCGACCTGCTGATCCTCGACGAACCGTTCACCGCCGTCGACGCGCGGACCGAGAGCGATCTGCTCTCGCTGCTGGAGCGGCTGTGCGCCACGGGCGTCACGGTGCTCGCGGTGCACCACGACCTGCGCACCGTGCGGGACCGCTTCGCGTACGCGGTACTGCTGGCAGGAACCGTGGTCGCGGAGGGGCCGGTCGGCGATGCGCTGTCGGCGGACAACCTCGAACGCGCGTACGGCATCGCTCCGCTGGCTCAGCCTGCGGCGACGGTGGAGGCGTAGGAACAGGGATGCTCAACTGGCTGCTGAACTCGTTACCGCTGCCCTACCCTGACGCGGTCGTCGTGGTGGGCACGGCAGCGCTCGGTTTCGTCGCGGGCGCCCTCGGACCGCTCCTCGTGCTGCGCAGGCGCGCGATGTTCGGTGACGCGATGAGTCACGCCACGTTGCCCGGTGTGGCGATCGCGTTCCTGCTGGCCGGCGCGGCCTCTCCCGAGTACCTGTTGCTCGGCGCCGCGGCATCGGCCTCGGCGGCGGCGCTGGCGATGACCGCGATGGTCCGCTCGGCCCGCATCGCACCGGACGCCGCCATCGGGGTAGTGCTGTCCGTCTCGCTCACGCTCGGCCTCGTCCTGCTGACCCATATCGCGAGCACCGGCGACAGCCAGCAGGCAGGGCTGAACGCGTACCTGCTCGGCCAGGCCGCAGGGATGGTCGAGCAGGACATCGCGCTGACCCTCACCCTGGGGACGATCGCGCTCGGCTGCCTGCTGGTGTGGTTCCGCCTGCTGCGCTCGGCGAGCTTCGATCCCGGGTTCAGCGCGGTGATCGGGGCGCGACCGTGGATCGTGGACGCCGCGAGCACGGGGCTGCTCGCTGTGGCCATCGTGCTCGGGGTGCGCACCGTGGGGGCCATCCTGATGGTCGCGCTGCTGGTCGCCCCCTGCGTCGCGGCACGGCAGCTGACGACGACCCTGGCGCGGCTGGTTCCGCTTGCCGGGTTGATCGGCGCGGTCGCGGGTGTGGCCGGTGGTGTGGTCTCGGGCAAGGCCGAGCTGCCTGCCGGGCCGGTGATCGTGCTCATCGCGACCACCGTGGCTGTGCTTGCCGTGCTGTTCGCGCCACGCCGGGGTGTCGTCGCGAGGCGCCGCACAGGCGGGCAGGCCGCGCGGGATGTGGAGGGGGCGCGATGAGTACCGACGCGCTGATGATCATCGTGATCGCGGGCCTGCTGTCCACGGCCTGCGCCGTACTCGGGAGCTTCCTCGTGCTCCGCAGGCAAGCCCTGTTGCCGGACGCGGTCAGCCACGCCGTGCTCCCCGGGATCGTGCTGATCTTCGTGCTGACCGGGCAGCGTGGCAGCGTGCTCACGGTGCTCGGCGCGACAGCGTTCGGCCTGATCTGTGTCGCGGGGTTCGAGTGGCTGCGCCGCACCGGGTTGGTGGCGCCGGACGCCGCACTCGCGCTGGTGTTTCCCGCGCTGTTCTCCCTCGGCGTGCTGGGGATCGGTACGTACGCCTCGGGAGCGCACATCGACGTCGACTCGGCTATCTACGGCGACCTCACCTTCGCGCCGCTGCGCACCGTGGAGCTCGCCGGGCACGCCGTGCCACGGTCCTTGCTGATCACCGGCGGCGCCACGATCGCCGTCGCGATCCTGGTCGTGGTGTTGTGGCGCCCGCTGAAGGCAAGCACGTTCGACCCGGGTTTCGCCCAGTCGGCCGGGCTGCGTGGCCGGGCCGTCAGCACCGTGCTGCTGGTCGCGGTGACCGTGGTCGCGGTCGTCGCGTTCGACAGCGTGGGGGCGATCCTGGTGATCACGTTCTTCGTCGTTCCCGCAGCGGCGGCGCACCAGGTGGCGTCCCGGCTGAGCGCGATGCTACTGACGGCTATCGGCATCGGCTGGGCGAGCTCGCTGCTCGGCTACCGGCTCGCCGAGCACCTGGACTCGTCGATCCCCGGATCGATCGGCCTGGCCAGTGTCGCGCTGTTCGCGCTGGCGTGGCTGGCCGGACGAGGACGCGGACGGCTTGGCCGGTTCCGGCATCGGGAGTCGGCTCGTGGCACGGCGACCGGGACGGCGATTCCCGTGCAGCAAGCACGCCCATCAGACACACATACCACCGCAGCACCCTCTCGGGACCGGTGAGCCGCACGTCACCGGCCGGTCAGCCGACCCCCACCGGGCACCCGTCGCGCTCCGCCTGCGCACGATCCGCCGCTCGAACAGCGCCTCGTAGTCAGTGCGAGAGACCGTATCCTGGGCGAAACTACCCAGGTAGACATGGCTGACCCCGTCGCAGAAGCGCATCACCCGGTACCGGGAATCATTGACGTAGCTCTCCTCGGACAGCTCACTCGCCCAAGGTTCGGCAGCCTCCCCAAAAACCACGTCATCATCGAGATCGTACGCATCACCCAAGGCACCGGTGATTCGTGAGAAGTACATCGTACGTTCGGACCCCGGTGCATCTTGTTCGTGGTCCTCGGACCGCTGCCTTTGCTCACCCGTAGGTTTACGCCAGACCTGACACGACTCGGCGGGGTAGGAACTCCCAGGAGATCGCCACTCGGTCACACCATCCTCATCCACCGGTAACAATGCCGACAGTTCCTCTACGGGAAACGTTTCGCATACGTGCTCGACGTCTTCCAGCGTAGTGAGTTCCGGGGCGTCGGGTAAATCGACTGGCAACGGGAACGACTCGCCTTCACACCCGTGGCGCGCACGCAAGCCGTTGGCAGCCATAGTGAACAGCAACCCGATCTCCCGGTAGCCAACACTATCCACTGTCAAACGGTTCGCTCGGCCCACAAGGCTGTATGAACCGTCGCCAGCACCGGTACCCTTCTCGCAGCCGAATGCCACATACCCGGTCGCCACTTCTGACGCCCAACGGTAGTTGATAACACCATCGATTTTCTCGCCTATCGATACTGGCGCATCAGCTACCGTTCCCAGCGTGCCAGCACGGACTCGATCGTGCAGCGTCAGCTCAATCGTACCGCCCTCCGGCATATGTATGAAGCACGACCAGCGCTCCGAGTCCGAGTATGAAAATCGGATGCCTGTGTCACCTTCGTACTCAGCTATCGGTATCTTGAGCGTCTCCGTAACACTGGAGCTGTTGAAGATCTCCCCACACAGATCAGGATCCGCTTCCGAAGTCTCTGAACCGGTGCACGCAGCGACCAACAGCACGACGGCCGCCGCCACCGTAGCCACACGGCACGGCACCATGAGGCCCTCGCGCACGGAGTTCAGGACCGTCGCGTCGAACACGAGTCGTCATCCGTCATCTGACCCGGGGCAACGTGAGACAGGCGCACGATCATGCATCCACCTATTGAACAACCCTTCCATGTCGCGCGCATCGATTACCTCATCGTCGTAGCGAGCAACATAAACATGGAAGTCCTCCGGACTCCACTGGCACTTGAACCGGAACTCGCCCTGAGCCTCGTAGCCATCGCCGTCCAGGTGTCGACCCCACGGTTCACCATCGTGCCGATCACGAGAGGCATCCAGGTCATACCCCTCAGCCGTTACCCCGCCTGCCCGGGAAAAGGCGATCACCGGGCCATCCTCGGCGCCGCGATCCTCGGACCGAGTCTCGTCGCTGACCGGATCAGGCCACACCTGGCACGAGATCGGGTCATGGTCACCTGGCGATTGCCACACGTTCCACGTGGTGCTTCCGTCCTCCCTGCCGGGGAGGAGATCAATAAGCTCATCAGCATCGAAAACCCCACACACGTCCGACTGAGTACGCAACCGGACGCCGTCCGGAGGCACATCAGATGGCACGACCAGTTGGTCGTCAGGTAACGGAGCGGGTCCGCCGCACCCCAAGGAACGTCGAACGCCATTGCCCGCGATCGTGAGAACCGTCGCAAGATCCCGGTAACCTGGCTTGTCATCCACGACGTCGCTCTCGGCAGGATCTCCCACAAGACCAAGGAGGCGAGGATGCTCCTTGCTCTCCGGGCACGAAATATAGAAGAACCCACCAACCAAAGGTTCGGTGCCGGTCCGGTCGCGCACCATCATTCCTGGCCGAACGCGACCCAAAGACACCGCCGACGCCGTATCGATCTGAGGTGTAATAGCGTCCTTCATCCCCGCGTCATACTCGAGGCGCAGGGACAATCGGCTTCCCGAAGGGAAAGTAGCAACACATTCCCAGGATAACGGATCCTCTTCAACTGTGTCCGATCCGTCGAATTCTAACTCCTGATCACCTAACGCGTTTCGCGCTTCGGCCGGGTCAATAACACCACACAACAGATCGGACTCGTCTGACTCGGATGTCGTGCACGCCGAGATAACTACGGCACACGAGACGAGCATCACGAACGCCCGCGCGACGCGCGATTGCAAGTGCAGCATCAGCTGTCACCCTGACTCTGCCCGGCGGACACGGAACCCGTCTTGTAGGAATTATTAACGTCCGCTAAGGCTTCGCCAGCAGTCTCGGAATACTTCTCGTTCTCTGACTTCCACTTATCATAAGAATCACGTTGAGCGTCCGTCATATCGGACAGTGGGATCGGTTTCCCATCCGAATCTCCACCTTGCATAAGGTTGGCCGGAACGTCCTTGCTCGTCTCGTACAGTCCGTTTTCCCAGATAATCTGTTCGGTCATCCGGGAAATCTCCTTCGAAGAGTCGTAGTTCAATCGCGCAACTTCGCCTTCCGCGTGATCGCTGTAGTCGACTTTGCTCCGCTCGACGATATCGTCCAATACGTCGCTGGTTACATCACCGACAACAGGCACCGACTCCGTAGCCACACCTATCGCATACCCGCCAACTCGCCCCACAGCGTCGACGCGTGAGTTGTAGTCGTCTTCTTCGCCGCTCCACTTGTCCTCGATCGCAGCAGCCTTGCCCTGATCAAGCTGCGCCATTACATTCCCCATACTCGCGGCGTGCTCTTTGAGTACAGCCTCGTTTCCGGCTGCTGCAGCCTCGTTCATATGTAGAGCCGTATAAGCGTTCTGGGCGTTGCTCAAGTTCCCGTAGGCTTCCGGGCTGTAGGCCACATCACCGAGAACCCGGTTCAGAGTGACGCCGACTTCGTCCTCAAAACGAGAAGTACCGGGGCCATACGCTTCATTGATGTGATCGAGTTGCCCCTCGAGCAGCTGCCCCATACTTTCCCGAGCGGTGTCATTGACCAATCCAACCGCCTCACCATCGGTACTGCCGACATGCTTGATGGTTTCGACCGCGATATCGTTACCAACTGATCCCCGCTCGGCGCCATCGGTGGCCGAGGCCAGCGTGTCCAGGACGTAGCTCTGGCTGGGGTTGTCGTAGTCTGCGCCAGGATTGTGCAGCGCGGGTAGGTCGTTCCAGTCGCCTCGATCGAGCATGTACTCGATCCGACCGTCGTGCGCAGCAGGGTCGAAGAACTCGCGGCCCGCTTCCGGGTTGCCCTCCATCGCGATCATCAGGCCGTCGAACGGATCGAACCCGGCACCGGAATCGTCAATGTGGTTGAGCTGGAAGCCTTCGTGCATCGGATCGGTCGGCACGTTCATCCGGAAGGCGTCCGGATTACCCGAGTCGTCCGAGTCGTTGGGGTCACCCCGCTCGAACTCCAGCATCTCCGTGCCCAGCGTGTTCAGGAACTCGCTCGAGTAGTCTCCCGAGCGCAACGCCGTACCGATGAGCTGATACCCGTACGGTTCGTAACTCGGCAAGCCGATATCCATCTTGGTTTCGCCTGCCGCGGTGAACTCCTGCATCCACTCCGAGCCTTCGGACACATCAACGGCATACGGCGAATCCGGGTCCGTGGCCGTCGCCAACGCTCTCCCGAACTGTGCTTGCAGCTCTCCGGTCTGCCGGGAGAGTTCTGCAGCATCCTCGCCGTGCATGGCAGCGGCCGACCCGAGACGTGCCATCACGGACAGGGCCTCCACCGAGCCCCTGCCACCCAGCTCATCGAACACCTGCCCCGCGAACTTCGGGTCGTCACCGTGCTCGGCGAGCAGCGCCAGAAGCTCTGCCCGCTCCTCGTCGGTCCCCGCAAGGGAGCCCTCGCTCAACTCCTCGACCAGCTCCGCGGCACGGTTGGCATCCGAGCGATAATCGTCACCCACCGTGTGGGCGTTCAGCTCCATGTTCAGGGCCTCACGCACCTGAGGTGCCACCCGGCGGTCCAGGTCGTTCTTCTCGTTGATCACCCGGCTGATGTCCTGGGACACCGCTAGGGCGGGATCCTGCTCGCCTTCCGCGGCGAGCTTTTCGGCCACCTCCGCCGGCACGTGTACCGAGCCGTTGGTCGTGTCCACCTCGATGCCTCGCGCCTCGGCGGACTTGACGATCTCGTGCAGCCGCGACTGCAGGGACTGCGCGTCATCGGCGTAGCCTTCCAGCAGCCCTGGCACCTCCTCCAGCTGGTCGGCCGCACGGTTCAACGCCGCCAGCACGTCCAGCATCGGATCCTGTGCCGCGTCCGCGGGCTTACCGCTCCACACCCCGGACTCCGAAGTATCCGAGAGATGCTCGACGACCTTGTTCCGGAAGTCGTCGGCCCGGTCGCGCACGGCCTCGGCCGCCCTGCCGCAGGCACGCGCGGCATCGTGGAACTCGCCGGTATCGGCGTTGTAGAACTGCTCGAAGTAGGTCACAGGTCCTCTCCGTACCTGGCGAACACCTCGGCGTGCGCGCTTTCCGTCTCGTTCCAGCTGGCCACGCAGGCGCGCAGGTCCTCGCCGAACCCGGTCACCTGCCTGGTCAGCAGATCGTAGGACTCGACGAAGTCCGACAGTCCCCGCCTCAGCTCACCTGCGAGGTCGCTCCAGCCGTTTCCCGACATCACCGCGTCGACCTCGTCCACGGCTCCCGACAGCGCCTCGGGCATCGCATCGGCGATCTTCTCCACCTGCCCGGCCACCGAACTGACGCTGTCGGTGTCGATGTGCATATCCGCCACGCGCTACTACCTCCCGGTCCCCCTCGACGCGATCGCTCACAGCGGCGATCATTCTGCCAGCCGTCGCCCTCCGGTGCGCGACGTTCCGGCAATCCGACCGGGACAGAGGATCGGGTTCGGCCAGGCAGTCCTGTCACACCGAGCGGGGCGGCGCGGTCGTGCCACGCACCACCAGGCTCGGTTCGAGGACGATCTCCCTGGACTCGGATCCGGTGCCCTCGATGCGCTCGACGACGGCTCGCACGGCGCGCTGCGCGATCCCTTCCACGTCCTGGTGCACTGTGGTGAGGTCGATATACGACAGCGTGGCCACGTGGCTGTCGTCGTAGCCGACGACCGAGACGTCGTCCGGGACCCGCACGCCGGCCCTCCTGAGCGCGTCCAGCAGGCCGAGGGCGCACCGGTCGTTACTGGCCAGCACCGCCGTCGGTAGCTCGCCCTCACTCAGCATCAGTTCCGCACCCCGGACCCCGGCTTGCTCGGTGTGGTCTCCAGGGATCACCCGCGCGAACCCGGCGAGGTCGTGCTTGCGCATCGCTGCCCGGTAGGCGCGGCGGCGCTCGGTCGACCCTGCGCCGTCCCCACCATCGATATGGACGATCTTCTTGTGGCCGAGTGTGATCAGATGGTCCAGGGCCTGCCGCACTCCCTTGGCCTCCGCCGAGTGGACCAGATCCACACCGGCCCCGGTGGCGCGCGTACTGACCGCAACGGCGGGAACCTTCTTCCCCACAGTGGACAGGTAGTGCTCGTCGACCTCCGCAAGCAGGATCACGCCTTCGCACCGGTGGTCGAGCAACGCATCGATCGCCCGGTGCTCGCTGTGCGTCGGCGCCACGGCGGACAGCAGGATCTCGTACCCCAGCTCCTCCGCCACCGGGTAGATCCGTTCCACGATCTCGGCGTGGAACGGGTGACGCAGCGTGATCGTAACGCCGAGCACCTTCGTCCTGCTGCTCGCCAGCAAACGCGCCGCACTGTCGGGGCGGTATCCGATCTCCTCGGCAACCTGGAACACCCGTTCCCGTGTCTGCTCGCTCGCCCCCGGCGCGTTGCGGAAGACCAGGGAGACAAGGGCACGCGACACTCCGGCCCTCGCCGCGACGTCGGCCATCGTCGGGCGACGCTCGGACCGCTGGCCGCCGTCATCGCCCGCTCGCTGTGCTGGCTGCTCCTGCATACCTCATCCGTTCCGGTCGGCCACCAGACTCGCACACCACCGCGGACGGCTTCGGTAATGGCCGGATAACGCTCCCTTGACATGTCCTGTGACTGCCATCATAGTACTGGGTACTAGAGCGCGCTAGTAGAGCGCTCTAGATCGTAAACCCAGCGAGTGAGGAGGTGCGTCGGTGGCAGCCAGCACGGGCGGCGTCGACACCCCACACCCCGCGCGGTTCGACGTACTCACGATGGGCCGGGTGGGTGTGGACATCTACCCGCAGCAGGTGGGTGTCGGGCTGGCGGATGTGACCAGCTTCGGGAAGTACCTGGGCGGGAGCCCGACGAACGTCGCGGTGGCCGCCGCTCGTTACGGGCAGGACTCCGCGGTCATCACGCGCACCGGGCAGGACCCGTTCGGCACGTTCGTGCACAAGGCCCTGCGGGGCTACGGCGTGGACGACCGTTTCGTGACCGCGGTACCCGGCCTGCCGACGCCGGTGACCTTCTGCGAGATCTTCCCGCCGGACGACTTCCCGCTGTACTTCTACCGCGAACCCAAGGCCCCCGACCTGGAGATCTCCGCCGACGAGCTGGACTTCGACACGATCGCGGGGGCAGGCATCTTCTGGACCACGGTGACGGGGCTGTGCACCGAGCCGTCCCGGTCGGCCACGCTCGCCGCGCTGCGGGCTCGTGGCCGGAGGGGGATCACGATCCTGGACCTGGACTACCGGCCGATGTTCTGGGACTCCGCCGAACAGGCCCGCGCGGTGATCGATTCCGCTCTGGAGCACGTCACCGTGGCCGTCGGCAACATCGCGGAGTGCGAGACGGCGATCGGCCTGACCGAGCCGGTCGCGATCACCCGCGCGCTACGCGAGCGCGGTATCGAGCTCGCGGTGGTCAAGCAGGGACCGCGCGGGGTGCTGGCCGACGACGGGACCGGCCCTGTGGAGGTGCCGCCGGCTCCTGTGGAGGTCGTCAACGGGCTGGGCGCAGGCGATGCCTTCGGCGGGGCACTGTGCCACGGGCTGCTGTCCGGTTGGGACACCGAAAGCACGATCGCGTTCGCCAACGCGGCGGGTGCGCTGGTCGCCGGGCAGTTCGCGTGTTCGGACGCGATGCCCACAGAGGCCGAGGTGCGCCGCAAGCTCGGGGAGGTGTCCCGTGCCTGAACACCACAGCGCAGGCTCCTACCGGCTGCCGGACGCGCAGATCAGCCGGATCGTGCGTACCCGGGTGCACGAACCCGCCGCGATCGCCGAGGCCGCGGCCCGGCGCGCGGCCGCGAAGTCCCCGGTCGGCTCCGGCGACCGAGCGATGATCATCGCGGCCGACCATCCGGCGCGCGGCGCCAACGCGGTGGGCTCCGACCCGCAGGCCATGGCCGACCGGGCCGAGCTGCTCGGCAGGCTGCGCGTCGCACTGGACCGCCCTGGCGTGACCGGCATCCTCGGCACCGCCGACATCATCGATGACCTGCTACTGCTCGGCGCGCTCGACGGCAAGGTCGTGATCGGGTCGATGAACCGCTCCGGGCTCGCCGGGTCCACCTTCGAGATCGACGACCGGTTCACCGGCTACGACGCCGAGTCGCTGTCGGCGGCGGGCTTCGACGGCGGGAAGGTGCTCACCCGCATCGCGCTGGACGACCCCAGCACCCCGTCGGTGCTGGAAGGCACCGCGCGGGCGGTCGACGAGCTGGCCGACCGCGATCTCATGGCGATGATCGAGCCGTTCGTGTCGTACTGGACGGACGGGGCGCTGCGCAACGACCTCTCCCCCGAAGCGGTCATCCGCTCGATCACCATCGCCGCAGGCCTCGGACGCACCTCGGCGCATACCTGGCTGAAACTGCCCGCAGTGGACGACGTGGAGCGCGTCATGGCCTCGTCCACCCTGCCTGCGCTGCTGCTCGGCGGGGAGGTCACCGACCGCGACTCCGCCTTCGCCAGCTGGTCCCGGGCACTCGCCGTGCCCACTGTGTACGGACTGATCGTGGGGCGCTCCCTGCTGTACCCGCACGACGACGACGTTGCCGGAGCCGTAGACGAGGCGGTGAGCTTGCTGTGAACTCGAAGTACCACCTGCGCGCTGGATCGACCGAGGAGGGGCCGTACCCGGTGGCCGTCACCCCGGAGTCCGCGGGCTGGGGATACTCCGGCCTCCGGGTCCTCACCCTGGCTCCCGGTGGCAGCCACCGGGTCACGACCGGAGCCGACGAGATGCTCGTGCTGCCGCTGTCCGGGAGCTGCTCGGTGGAGTGCGCCGGGCAGTCGTTCGCGCTGGACGGCCGGGCGGACGTGTTCTCCGGCCCGACCGACTTCGCCTACCTCCCGCGCGATGCGGCAGCCGTGATCACCAGCGAGACCGGCGGCCGGTTCGCGCTGCCCTCCTCCCGCTGCGAGCACGCCCTCGCCCCGCGCTACCAGTCCGCCGCGAACACCCGGCCCGAGCTGCGCGGGGCGGGAAACTGCAGCAGGCAGGTCAACAACTACTGCCTGCCGCACACCTTCGACGCCGATCGCATCCTGGTCTGCGAGGTGCTCACCCCGTCAGGCAACTGGTCGTCCTACCCGCCGCACAAGCACGACGAGCAACGGGAAGGCGAGAGCCGGCTGGAAGAGATCTACTACTTCGAGGTCGGGTCCGGCCCGCGTGGACCGGGCATGGCCTACCAGCGGGTGTACGGCTCCGACGCGGGTCCGATCGACGTGTGCGCCGAGGTCGCCTCCGGCGATGTGGTGCTGATCCCGCACGGCTGGCACGGCCCGTCGATGGCCGTCCCCGGGTACGACCTGTACTACCTCAACGTCATGGCGGGCCCCGGCGAGGAGCGTGCCTGGCGCATCTGCGACGACCCGGCGCACGGGTGGATCCGCGAGGAGTGGCAACAGCAGGAGATCGACCCCCGGCTGCCGTTCGGCACCGACCGCGACGGGAAGGCGTGAGCGCAGATGAGCGAGACCGTCCGGCTGACGACCGGCCAGGCCGTCGTGCGCTTCCTGGCCGCCCAGTTCAGCGAGCGCGACGGCGCCGAGCAGCGGCTGATCCCCGGCATGTGGGGAATCTTCGGGCACGGCAACGTCGCCGGGGTCGGTCAGGCTCTGCTGCAGGCCGCGCACACCAGCGACGAGCACAGCGGCGGACTTCCTTATTACCTGGCCCGTAACGAGCAGGCGATGGTGCACACCTCCGCCGCGTTCGCCAAGATGCGTGACCGGCTGGCCACGTTCGCCTGCACCGCATCCACCGGTCCCGGCTCCACCAACATGATCACCGGCGCCGCGCTGGCCACCACCAACCGGCTGCCGGTGCTGCTGTTGCCGAGCGACATGTTCGCCACCCGCTACCCGGACCCGGTGCTGCAGCAGCTGGAGGACACCCGGGGCGGGGACGTCACCGTCAACGACGCGTTCCGGCCGGTATCGAAGTACTTCGACCGCATCACCCGACCCGAACAGCTCATCCCGGCCGCGCTGGCGGCGATGCGGGTGCTGACCGACCCGGCCGAGACGGGCGCGGTCACGTTGTGCCTGCCGCAGGACGTGCAGGCCGAGGCATTCGACTGGCCGGCCGGGTTCTTCGCCCGCCGGGTGTGGCACGTTCCCCGCCCGGCACCGGAGCCGGCAGCGATCGCCCGCGCCGCCGAGGTCCTGCGCACCGCGCGCAGGCCGCTGGTCGTCGCTGGTGGCGGGGTGGTCTACTCCGGAGCCGGGGAGCAGCTGGCCGAGCTGGCGAACGCGACCGGTGTGCCGGTGGCCGACACGCACGCCGGTAAGGGCGCGCTACCGGCCGATCACCCGTGCGCGGTCGGCGGGATCGGTTCCACCGGCACCGCTGCCGCGAACGCGCTGGCTGCCGAGGCCGATGTCGTGCTCGGGATCGGCACCCGCTACTCCGACTTCACCACCGCCAGCCACACGGTGTTCGGCAACCCCGACGTGACCTTCGTGAACCTCAACGTCGCCCGGTTGGACGCGGTCAAGCACTCGGCCGTGGCCGTGACAGCCGACGCGCGGGAGGGCCTGCGGGCACTGCTCGCCGAGCTCGACGGGTGGCGGGTCGAGACGTCCTACCGCGACCATGCCGGGCGGCTCGCCGCCGAGTGGCGCCGGGTGACCGACGAGTGCTACTCGCGCGGCCACGGCCCGCTACCCGCGCAGACCGAGGTCATCGGGGCGGTCAGCGAGGCAGCGGGCGAGCGCGACGTGGTCATCAACGCCGCCGGATCCATGCCAGGCGACCTGCAGATGCTGTGGCGCGCCCGCGACCCCAAGGCCTACAACGTCGAGTACGCCTACTCCTGCATGGGATACGAGGTCGCCGCCGGGCTGGGCACGAAGATGGCCGCCGCCGACCGCGAGGTGTTCGTACTCGTCGGCGACGGCTCGTACCTGATGCTGAGCTCGGAGCTGGTCACCATGATCTCCGAGGGCATCAAGGTCGTCATCGTGCTCGTGCAGAACCACGGGTTCGCCTCCATCGGCTCGCTGTCCGAGGAGCTGGGGTCCCAGCGGTTCGGCACCGCCTACCGGTACCGCTCCGGCGAGTCCGGCCTGCTCGACGGGGAGGCGCTGCCGGTGGACCTGGCCGCCAATGCCGCAAGCCTCGGCGCCACCGTCCTGCGGGCGGGCTCCGTCGCGGAGCTGCGCGACGCCCTTGCCGAGGCCAGGGCGAACTCCACGACGACCGTCGTGCACATCGACACCGACCTGTTCGGCCCCGGCCCGCCAGGATCCGGGTGGTGGGACGTGCCGGTAGCAGAGGTGTCCCGGATGGACAGTACGGCCAAGGCCTACGAGACCTATGCCGCACACAAGCAGAACCAACGCCACTACCTCTAGGAGAGCATCACCGTGACGAGCATTCAGCACTGGATCAACGGGGCGGGCACCCCGGGAGTGGCGACCCGGACCGGGCCCGTGTTCAACCCCGCTACCGGCAGGCAGCAGGCCGAGGTCGTACTCGCCGATCCCGCCGATGTCGACACCGCGGTGGCCGCGGCAGGCAAGGCTTTCGAGTCGTGGGGCGACTCGTCACTGACACAGCGGCAGCGGGTCATGTTCACCTTCCGCGAGCTGCTCGTCCGCCACGAGGACGAGCTCGCCAGGCTGATCTCCGCCGAGCACGGCAAGGTGATCGACGACGCGAGGGGCGAGATCGTGCGCGGCCGCGAGGTCGTCGAGTACGCCTGCGGCATCGCCGAGGCACTCAAGGGCAGCTTCTCCGACCAGGTCTCCAGCGGCGTGGACGTGCACAGCCTCCGGCAGCCCCTCGGGGTCTGCGCGGGCATCACCCCGTTCAACTTCCCCATCATGGTGCCGCTGTGGATGCACCCGGTGGCGATCGCGACCGGCAACACCTTCGTACTCAAGCCGAGCGAGCGTGACCCGTCGGCGTCGAACTTCGTCGCCGAGCTCTACGCCGAGGCCGGGCTCCCCGACGGGGTGTTCAACGTCGTGCACGGCGACAAGACCGCCGTAGACGCCGTCCTGGACCACCCAGACGTCGCGGCCGTCTCGTTCGTCGGCTCCACCCCCATCGCCCGCTACGTCCACGAACGCGCCACGGCGACCGGCAAGCGCGTACAGGCGCTCGGCGGCGCGAAGAACCACGCGGTCGTGCTGCCGGACGCCGACCTCGAGTTCGCTGCCGACCACCTGACCGCGGCCGCCTACGGATCGGCCGGGCAGCGTTGCATGGCCGTATCCGTCGGGGTGGCCGTCGGCGACGCGGGCGACGCCCTGGTCGACGTGCTCGCCCGCAAGGCGAACGAGATCACCGTCGGCCCCGGCGACGCCCCGGGTACCGACATGGGACCGGTCGTGACCGCGGAGGCCCGCGGGCGCGTGATCGACGCCGTGCGCTCCGGCGCGGAGCAAGGCGCCGACGTCGTCGTCGACGGCCGCGAGCTGACCGTGCCCGGCCACGAGGAGGGATTCTTCGTCGGACCGTCCCTTCTGGACAGGGTTACTCCCGAGATGGACGCCTACCAGCAGGAGATCTTCGGACCCGTGCTGTCCGTCGCGCGCGCCGGAACGGTCGACGAGGCGATCGAACTGATCAACAACAACCCGTACGGCAACGGCACGGCCATCTTCACCGGCGACGGCCACGCGGCGCGGCGGTTCGGCCGGGAGGTGAGCGTCGGCATGATCGGCGTCAACGTGCCGATCCCCGTGCCGATGTCGTACTACTCCTTCGGCGGGTGGAAGGACTCCCTCATCGGCGACTCCCCGATCCACGGCCCCGAAGGCGTGCGCTTCTACACCCGCAACAAGGTCATCACCAGCCGCTGGCCGCATACCTCGCGCACATCCGGTGCGGCCTTCCACTTCCCCACCACCAGCTGAACCACCGAGGAGCACCCGTTGAGTACCGCATCCCTGCCCCCCACCGCGCGCGCGGTGATCAACAACCTGTGCCTGGGCTCCGCCCCCGACTCCTGGGGTGTGTGGTTCCCCTCCGACGAGCATCAGGTCCCGTACACCCGGTTCCTCGACGAGCTGGCCGAGGCCGGTTACACCTGGCTGGAGATCGGGCCGTACGGCTACCTGCCGACCGACCCGGACCGACTTGCCGAGGAGGTGGGCCGGCGCGGACTGAAGGTGTCCGGCGGAACGACCTTCGGTGCGCTGCACCGGCCCGAGCAGTGGGACGAGATGCTCGCCACCACCCGCACGGTCGCCGAGCTGACCGCGGCACTCGGCGCGCAGCACCTGGTGTACATCCCCACGATGTACCGCGACGAGAAGACCGGCGGATACACGGAGGAGCCCACGCTGACCGCCGAGCAGTGGGCGCAGTACGGCGCCGCCGCGAGCGAGCTCGGCAAGATCCTGCTCGAGGAGTACGGCGTGCGGCTGTGCCTGCACCCGCACGCGGACAGCCACATCCAGACCCAGGAGGAGATCGAGCGCTACCTCAACGAGAGCGACTCCCGTTACGCGAACCTCTGCCTGGACACCGGGCACGTGGCCTACGGCGGCGGCGACAACATCGACCTGATCCGCCGGTATGCCGAGCGCGTCGAGTACGTGCACATCAAACAGATGGACGGCGACGTGCTCCGGCAGGTCTGGGACGAGGGCCTGTCCTTCGGCGAGGCCGTCAAGCGTGGTGTCTGTGTCGAGCCACCCGCCGGCGTACCGAACCCCGCCGGGATCATCGATGAACTGTCCACACAGGCCTTGGACCGCTTCGTCATCGTCGAGCAGGACCTGTACCCCTGCGCACCCGATGTCCCGCTGCCGATCGCCATCCGCACCCGGCAGTACCTGAACTCCTGCGGCCTGTCCGGAACCGCGCGGCCGCGACCGACCCCCCGAACCACAGACCACACCTGACCGCCCAGCGGCCGGTGCCGCCGGCCGTACCACCGCACAGAGAGGTGCCGACCATGTCACACACGATCCGTAGAGCAGGATTCGCCGCGACCCTCGCCGGGGCGCTCGCCTTCGCGACCGCGTGCAGCTCCGAAGGCGGGCAGCAGGCGCAGGACGAGGCCGTGGAGAAGCCCGAGCTGGACGTCGCCCTGATCACCCACGCCGTGCCCGGCGACACGTTCTGGGACATCGTCCGCGCCGGAGCCGAGGACGCGGCAGCCAAGAGCAACATCAATCTGCAATACCACGGCGACCCGGAGGTCCGCGAGCAGGCCAACCTCGTGGACAACGCGATCGACCAGGGTGTCGACGGGATCGCCCTGACCCTGGCGACCCCGGAGGGTCTCGAGGGTGCCGTGCAACGCGCCAACGAGGCCGGCATCCCGGTCGTCGGTCTCAACTCCGGTATCGAGGACTGGGAAGAGCTCGGCGTGCTGCAGTACTTCGGCACCGACGAGGCCCTCGCTGGCACGGCCTTCGGTGAGCGTCTCAGCGAGGAGACCGACGCCGACAAGGCGCTGTGCGTGATCCAGGAGCAGGGTCACGTGGCCCTGGAGACGCGGTGCGGCTCGCTGGCCGATGCCTTCGACGGTGACACCGAGAAGCTGTACGTGGACGGGGCCGACATGCCCTCGGTGCAGTCCGGTATCCAGGCCAAACTGCAGGAGGACTCCGAGATCGACTACGTGGTGACGCTGGGTGCGCCGTACGCCATGACCGCGCTGGACTCGGTCGACGGCGCCGGGAGCGATGCCACCGTGGCGACCTTCGACCTCAACACCGAAGCTGCCGAGGCGATCAAGGAAGGCGACATCGAGTTCGCCGTGGACCAGCAGCCCTACCTGCAGGGCTACCTGGCGATCGACTCGTTCTGGCTGTACGCGCACAACGGCAACTACAGCGGCGGCGGGGAGGAGCCGGTGCTGACCGGTCCCGCGTTCGTCGACTCGGAGAACATCGACGAGATCGCCGAGTTCGCCGCGGAAGGGACCCGGTGATCGTCCATGACGCGTACCGCTAGTCCCCCCGAACCTTCCGGCCCGCAGGGGGCGGCTCCGGCTACCGAGCCGGCTGCCGCCGCCCCGGCCCGGATCACGCAACGCTCGCTGGGTAGACGGTTCCTGTCCCGGCCCGAGGTGGGCTCGCTGATGGGTGCGGTGGCGGTGTTCGTGCTGTTCTTCGTCATCTCCGACACGTTCCGCAGCGCGGACGCCATCACCACCGTGCTGTATGCCAGCTCCACGATCGGCATCATGGCCGTCGGCGTCTCGCTGCTGATGATCGGTGGCGAGTTCGACCTCTCCGCCGGTGTCGGCGTGATCACCTCCGCGCTGGCTGCCGGGATGTTCGCCTTCCAATTCTCCACCAACGTCTGGGTCGGGGTGGCCTTCGCCCTCGCCGTCTCCCTGACGATCGGCTACATCAACGGACTGCTGGTGATCAAGACCAAGCTACCCAGCTTCCTGATCACCCTGTCGATGTTCATGATGCTCCAGGGTCTCAACCTGGCCGTCACCAGAGCCGTGACCGGAAGTGTCTCCACCCAGTCGATCTCGAACATGGACGGGTTCTCCTCGGCACAGTCGGTGTTCGCGACCTCGTTCACCCTCGGCCCGGTCTCGGTGCGCATCACCGTGCTGTGGTGGATCGTGTTCGTGGCCCTGGCCACCTGGGTGCTGCTGCGGTCCAGGGTGGGTAACTGGATCTACGCAGCGGGCGGCAACGCCGACGCCGCTCGCGCGGTCGGCGTCCCGGTCAACTACACCAAGATCGGCCTGTTCATGACGGTCGGGTTCATGGCCTGGTTCGTCGGAATGCACCAGCTCTTCCGCTTCAACACGGTGCAGTCCGGCGAGGGTGTCGGCATGGAGCTGCTCTACATCGCCGCATGCGTCATCGGCGGCTGCGCCCTGATGGGCGGCTGGGGCACTGCCGTTGGAGCCGCCATCGGCGCGTTCATCTTCGGCATGGCCAAGATGGGCATCGTCTACGCCGGCTGGAACGCCGACCTGTTCATGTTCTTCATCGGCGCAACGCTGCTGCTGGCCACCCTGCTCAATCTGTGGGTGCGGCTGCGCACCGCCAGGAGGTAACCGCCATGTCCGACAACTCTCCCTCCAGCCCCCTCGTCGAGCTCGCGGGCGTCGGCAAGAACTTCGGCAACATCATCGCGCTGAGCGACGTCAGCTTCGCGGTGCGGCCGGCCGAGGTGAGCTGCATCCTCGGCGACAACGGTGCGGGCAAGTCCACACTGATCAAGATCGTCTCAGGGCTGCACCAGCACACCGCGGGAAGCTACCGGGTCGACGGCGAACCCGTGAAGTTCACCTCGCCCCGCGACGCCCTCGATCGCGGGATCGCCACCGTGTACCAGGACCTGGCCCTGGTGCCGCTGATGCCGGTCTGGCGGAACTTCTTCCTCGGTTCCGAGCTGACCAGAGGTGTCTGGCCGTTCCGGCAGATCAGGGCCGAGGAGATGCGGGACACTGCCGATGCCGAACTCAAGGCGATGGGCATCGAGGTCCCGGACATCAACCAGCCCGTGAACACCCTCTCGGGAGGTCAGCGTCAGGTGCTGGCGATCGCGCGCGCGATCCACTTCGGGGCTCGCGTGCTCATCCTCGACGAGCCCACAGCGGCCCTCGGCGTGAAGCAGGCGGGCGTCGTGCTGAAGTACATCTCCTCGGCACGCGAGGCGGGCCTCGGGGTCATCCTCATCAGCCACAACCCGCATCACGCGTACATGGTCGGTGACCACTTCACCATCCTGAAGCAGGGCACGGTGGATCTCTCCGCGCCTCGCTCCGAGCTCGGACTCGACGAGCTCACGCACTACATGGCCGGTGGGGCCGAGCTCGAGACCCTGCAACACGAGCTCCGAAGCATGGACCCCCCGGACGTCGGTGCTGTCCACGAGCTGAGCGAGTCGAGGTAAGGAGCGTCGGAGTATGACCGTCCAAGTTGGTGTGATCGGCACCGGGATGATCGGGCAGGAGCACATCCGCAGGCTGACAGACACCGTGGCAGGAGCGCGGGTGAGCACGGTGTCCGACGTGGATACCGAACGTGCCAAGGAGGTCGCCTCGGGCGTGGACGCCAGAGCGGTGGACACCGGCCAGGAGGTGATCGACGACCCGGCCGTCGACGCCGTGCTCGTCACCTCGTGGGGTCCGACCCATGCCGAGTACGTGCTCGCGGCGATCGAGGCGGGCAAGTACGTCTTCTGCGAGAAGCCGCTGGCCACCACGGCGGAGGACTGCAGGCGCATCGTGGACGCCGAGATGGCACGAGGCCGCAGGTTGGTGCAGGTCGGGTTCATGCGCCGGTACGACCCCGGGTACCGGGCGATGAAGGACGCCATCGATTCGGGCTCGATCGGCGCGGCGCTGCTGATGCACTGCGCGCACCGCAACGCCACCGTCCCGGAGACCTATCACTCGGAGATGGCCACGCACGACACGGCGATCCACGAGATCGACACCGTGCGCTGGCTGCTGAACGAGGAGATCCGTTCCGCGCAGGTACTCAAGCCGCGCACCACCAGCCTGCGGTTCGAGCACCTGCAGGACCCGCAGATTCTGCTGTTCGAGACGGCAGGCGGCGTGCGGGTGGATGTGGAGGTGTTCGTCAACTGCCAGTACGGCTACGACATCCGCTGCGAGACGGTGGGTGAGCGGGGAACGCTGACGTTGCCCGACCCGCACCAGGTGGTGCTGCGCAGCGACTCCCAGGTTCGCACGCACGTGCACCAGCACTGGAAGACCCGGTTCGCGGAGGCGTTCGATGTGGAGTTCCAGGAGTGGGTCGGCTCCGTTCTGGATGACGAGATAGCCGGTCCGAGTTCCTGGGACGGCTACGCGGCAGCGGTGACCGCCGATGCCACCGTCCAGGCGCTGCATTCCGGCCGGGTCGTCGACGTCCCGTTGCCGGAGCGCCCGGCGTTCTACGCCTGACCCGGCGCGCCACCCGAGCTCACCTCACCGACACCCTTCGAACGGAGACTGCCATGAAAATCGCGGTCGACCCCTTCATGCTCCGCGACCTGTCGCTCACGGACATGGTCCGCACCGTCGCCGACCTCGGTTACTCCTACATCGAGCTCTCGCCACGCGAGGACTTCCTCCCGTTCTTCGTGCACCCAAGGGCCGACGACGAGCGGGTAGCCGAGCTCAAGACCGCCCTGCGGGAGACAGGCGTGCAGCTGGCTTCGGTGCTGCCGCTGTATCGCTGGTCGGGCCCGGACGAGGACGAGCGCCAGGCGGCTGTGCGGTACTGGAAGCGCGCCATCGAGGTCACCAGCGAGCTCGGCTGCGAGCTGATGAACTCCGAGTTCAACGGGCGCCCGGAACGGCCTGCCGAGAGCGAGGCCCAGTTCTGGCGGTCGATGGAGGAGCTGCTCCCGGTGTTCGAGCGGGAAGGGATCGCGCTGAACCTGGAACCGCACCCGGACGACTTCTGCGAGCGCAACGCCGCCGGGGTCGACCTGGTGCGCGCGATCAACAAGCCGTGGGTGAACTACCTGTACTGCGCCCCGCACACGTTCCACCTGTCCGACGGGGCGGGCGACGTAGCGGGGATGATGCGGTACGCCGGGTCGAAGCTGCGGCACGTGCACATCTCGGACTCCTTCAACCACAAGGGGTCGTCGGGGTTGCGCTACATCACCAACCCGCCCGGCAGCCCCGCCCGCATCCACCAGCACCTCGACATCGGCCAGGGGGAGGTGGACTGGGGCGAGTTCTTCGCGACGCTGCGCGAGGTCGGGTTCGACGGTGTCGCCACCGTGTGCGTGTTCGCCTGGGAGGAGCGGGCACGGGAGTCGCTGGCCTACAACCTGGAGCGGGTCGGCAAGGAACTCGCTGCCTGACCCTCTCTGCGAAGGAGCTACCCGTGAAAGCCGTCGTTCTCACATCCCGGCGCCGCCATGAACTGTGCGACATGCCCGTTCCGGAACCCGGCCATGACGAGGTGCTGGTGCGCTCGCACTACTGCGGGATCTGCGGCAGCGACCTGCACGGCCCCGAGATCGAGGATCTCTTCCGTTCGGACGTGATCTCCGGTCACGAGTTCGCAGGCGAGATCGTCGCCGTCGGGCAGGGAGTCACCGACTGGACCGTCGGCCAGCGGGTCACCGCCAACCCGAACGGCAACGTGTGCCACCGGTGCCGGTACTGCCGCGACGGCCGGTACAACCTCTGCAGGGTCGGCACCCGGGACAACCCGCTCGGGGTGGCGCGGGACGGCGGCATGGCCGAGTATGTCGCCCTGCACACCTCGTACCTGCACGAGCTCCCGGACAGCGTGGACACCCGGCGGGGTGCGTGGACCGAGCCACTCGCCGTCGCGATCCGCGCGGTGCGGACGTCGCCGCTGCGCGTCGGGGACAGTGCGGCGGTCATCGGGGGCGGGCCGGTGGGCCAGCTCGTGCTGCAGGTCCTGCGCCGCGCGGGTGCTACGCGGGTGCTGATGGTCGAGCCGTCCCCGTTCCGGCGGGAGGTCGCGGCCCGGCTGGGTGCGGACGAGACGCTCACGCCCGACGAGGTGACCGCCAGGGCGGGCGCGGGCGAGCTCGCCGACGTCGACCACGTCCTTGAGTGCTCCGGCCACGTCGACGCCGTGCAGATGGCGCTGGACCTGGTGGCCGCCGGTGGCAGCATCCGCCTCGTGGGGATGGCCCCGAAGCCACCGTCCTTCGATGCCGTGCAGGCGATCACCAAGGAGGTTCGGATCCTGGGAGGGTTCATCTACGTCGAGGAGTTCGCTCAGGCGATCGACCTGCTCGCGGCGAACGCGATCGATGTCGAGACCCTGACGACGACGCTGACCCCGCTCGAGGAGTTCGCCGATGCGTTCGCGGCACTGCGTGAGCCGGAGACGACGATGAAGGTGCTGATCGAGACGGGAGCGAGGAGCCGATGACGGGAACGGAGAACATCCGGATAGGGCTGGTCGGCTACGGCAAGGGCGGCCGGTACTTCCACGCACCCCTGCTGGCGGGCGCGGACGGGTGCGAGCTGGCAGGCGCGGTCACCCTGTCCCCGGAGCGACGCCACGAGCTCGCGCGGGACTTCCCCGAGGCCCGCCCGTACGCGAGCCTGGCCGAGCTGGTCGCCTCGGGCGTCGACGCGGTGGTCGTCACCACGCCCGTCGATACCCACATGGAGCTGGTACACGAGGCCATCGCCCTGCGGACGCCGGTGGTGTGTGACAAGCCGTTCGCCCTGGACGCGGCGAGCGCGCGCGAGGCGGTGACGGCTGCCGAGCAGGCCGGCGTGCTGCTGACCGTGTACCAGAACCGGCGCTGGGACGCGGACTTCCGGACAGTGGCACGGCTCGTGGACTCCGGTGAGCTGGGAACGGTGGCCCGGTTCGAGTCGCGGATGGAACAGTACCGTCCACAGGCCGGGCTGACCCCGGTTTCCGGTGGCCTCCTGCGGGACTTCGGCAGCCACGTTGTCGACCAGGCCATGTGGTTGTTCGGGCCGGTGAGCTCGGTCTACGCGGAGAAGGACGCGCGCGCCGATCTCGACGGGCTGGACACCTGGTTCTTCGCGTCCCTGCACCACAGGGACGGTGTGACGTCCCACCTGTGGGGCGACCTCGACCTGCAGGGCGGACCGGGCTGGCGGTTCCGCGTCACCGGCAGCGGCGGAACGTTCGCTGTGGAGAGCGACGACGGTCAGGCCGACCAGCTGCTCGGAGGCCGCACCCCGGCGTCCGAGGGTGCAGCGTGGGGATCGGTGCCCGAGGAACGGTGGGGACGGCTCTACCGTGCCGGTACCGGCGAGACCGTACCGTCCGAGCAGGGCGACTGGACCCGCTTCTACGCGGGGCTGGCCGCCGCGGTTCGCGGCTACGGGCCTCTCCCTGTCGACCCGTGGGACTCCGTGGCCACGCTGGAAGTACTCGACGCCGCCCGCACCAGCGCCGAGAAGGGCCAGGTGGTCGAGATCGGCCGCTGAGGCGGACCGGTAGACGTCCCGCGGAAAGACGTCACAGCGCGCGGAGGAACTCCCGCCAGCACTCACCGGGCACGGTCAGCGCGCCCTCGGTGGGATGCTTCGAGTCGCGGACCCCGACAACGGGGCCGGCGAAAGCGACCTCGACGCAGTTGTAGTCGTCGGTGCTGTAGGAGCTCTTGCGCCAACGCTGGTACTCGCCGTGCGGCATCGTTACTCGACTACCTCTCCTGGATAGATCTCGTCGGCAAGCATCTTGATGAGTTTGACCGAGTCCGCCGGGGAGAGTGCCTTGTCCACGACTCCCGATATCGCAGTGCGGACGTACTCGACGTCCGCACGCTCCTCCAGATACATGGCCGTACCCTGTGCTTCAAGTATCACCAGGCTCGGCTGATCCGCGAAGTCCATCAGGAAGAACGGGCCTTTCCAGCCGACGTATTGCCCCGCCTGCAAGGGAACAACACGCACCGTAATATTCGGGCGGCCTGCTTCGTCAGCCAAATGGTGCAATTGCCGTCGCATAACGCCGGGATCCCCGACGCAACGACGCAAGACCATCTCATCGATGATCGCGATCAGTGACGTGCCCGGATGTCTGAGCTTGACCTGGCGACCCATCCGCATCGTCACAAGTTCATCCACTTCGGACTCAGTGAGAGTGGTGGAGAAACCCGAGATGAGGGCGGCAGCGTACTCGGCGGTCTGTAACAACCCTGGAACTACGGACAGCTCGAAGTTGTAGAGCTTAGTCGCGTCTGTCTCCAGTCGAAGGAACTCGCGCCACCGCGACGGCAGGGATCCGGTCGCCGGCCCCGACCACCAGCCAGGCTCGCTTGCCTTGCGCACCAGGTCCAGCAACTCCTCCCGTCGTTGCTCGGGTACGCGGTAGAGACCGAGCAGCGCTGCGACGTCCTCGACGTGCAGTCCCCGGTTGCCGGTCTCGATCCGGCTGACCTTACTCGGGGACATGCCGAGGATCTCGGCGACCTGTGCACCGGACATGCCTGCTTCCTCGCGGAGCCTGCGTAGCTCGGTGGAGACCTGGCGCGATCGCGCGCTGAGGTTCTGTGTCGGCGGCATGGTGCCATCCTTACCGGGAGAAGACGCCCGAGCAATCACCACATTGGCTGTCTTGCTGTCACCTGTGGCAAGGTGCCACGTTCTCGTCACCACCGACGGGAAGGGTGACCATGGAACCATCACGAGAGACCTTGCTGGAGATGTTGGCAGAGGGAGCCGACTTCCAGCGGCCGCGCCTGTTCGCCCTCTACCGGCTCACACAACTGCCGGGAAACGGGGAGCTTGAACCGCTCATCGGCTGGGGCATGGATTTCCCTGATGACCTCGGCACCGTCTTCTACTGCCCGGACAGCAGGAACACCTGGTACTCGCAGTCCGCGGAACGGCTGCTCCACCTGCACCGCCGCTTCGGCGAGGCGCACCTTGTCTGGCTGGACGACCGACCAGGCGGCGATCGCACGTCGGCTGAGTTCGATCGCTAACACGCTTGATGGTCGAACAACAGTTCGATATACTGTGAGTGTGTCGGAGTTCGTGCAGGTGGTCGGTCCGGCCGGGGTGATGTTCCTCCCGGCCGGGCAGGCGCCTGCGGTCGCGTTCACGCCCGAAGAGCAGGCCGAGATCCGGTGCCGCACCTTCACCGGCGAGCAAGTCGCTGACCTCACTGCTGAGCAGGTGATCGAGACGTTGGCGGCCGCACGGCGGATCCGGGCGCATACCGATGCGATCGAGGCGCACGCGCTGGCCCGGCTCGACCAGTTGCGGGGGCAGGATCGCTATGTGGCGGATGAGGCCGCGCTCGAACTGCGGGTGTCGCGGCATACGGCGGCGCTGCGGCTGCACCGGGCGCGCCAACTCACGCAACGCATGCCGAGGCTGCTGGACGCGATGGAAGCCGGGGAGGTCGAGGGTGCTGCCGCCGGGCGGATCACCGACACCACCGACATGCTCGACGACCAGCAGGCCCGCCAGGTGGACACACAGCTGGCCGAGAAACTCGACTCCGGCCGGGTGAGTCCCACGAATCCGGCCAACCTGGCCCGGGCGGCCCGCAGGCTCGTGGAACACGCCGACCCCGACGGGCAGGCGGAGCGTGCGCGGCAGGCCCGGGCGGGGCGGAAGGTGGAGCTGTTGCCCGGGGAGGACGGGATGTCCACCCTCGCCGCTGATCTGCCTGCCGAGGTCGCGGCCTCCGCGTACGCGCGGATCGATGCGATGGCCCGCACACAGCGCAGCCGGGGTGATGCGCGCACGTTGGACCAATTACGGGCCGACATCCACGCCGACCTGCTGCTGGGCCAAGACCCCGGCATCACCGCCCCGCAGGCGGCCGCGACGGTGTTCCTGCACATGCCGGTCGACACCGCGCTGGGCATGTCGGATACCGGCTGCGAACTCTCCGGGTACGGACCCCTGCCGGCACCCATCGCCCGGCAGATCCTGGCCAGCCGGCACAGCGTATGGCGCAAAGTCCTCACCGACCCCGCCAGCGGGGCCGTCCTCGACGTCGGCCGCAAGCGCTACCGCCCCACCGCCGCCATCCGCGACCTCATCGCCGTCCGCGACGCCGAATGCACCGCACCCGGCTGCCACCGGCCCGCCCAGCACAGCGACTACGACCACCTGCAGGGCTGGCACCACAACGGCACCACTGCCGAGACCAACGGCGGCGCCAAATGCCGATGGCACCACGCACTGAAGGATCATCCCCAGTGGTCACTCGACCACGAGCCCGCCAGCGGCACCACCACCGTCACCACCCCCACCGGACGGTGCTACACCCACCACCGGCGCCCACCCGCCGAGGTTCAGAAACCATCCATACTGGACCGGCCCACCGGCCGCACAACCAGCGGCACCGACCCACCGGGCGACCCGCCATTCTGAACCGTGCCGTGGGTGCTGGCATCCCGGCCGAGCGACTGCCCGTCACTGCCCGACCCGTACCGGCTTCCCGCTGCGGGCGGACTCCTCGCACGCCTCCGCCAGGCGCAGGCTGGTCAGGCTGTCCCGCGCCGGAGACGGGTTACCCGCCGTGCCCGCCACCATGTCGGTGAACACCCGCATCTCGTTGAGATACGCGGGCCGGTAGCGCTCCTGGAAACTCGAGTGGGCGTTCGGGCTGAGCCGGGGCCCATCCGGCTCCGCCGAGCGCAGCGGCGTTCGCGCGTCCACGCCGATACCGAGCGAGTCCACGCTGGTGAACACCTCGGTGCGGCAGTCGTAGCCGACCGGGTCGTGCCGCCCTGCCGACAGCAACGCGTGCGCGCCGCCCGCGAAACGCAGCGTCGCGACCACGTTGTCCCAGTCGCCGACCTCGGCGAACGAGGAGTTCACCAGCACCGACCCCGAGGCGTAAACCTCCTCGACCTCGTCACCGACCAGCCACGGCACCGCGTCCAGGTCGTGGATCAGGCAGTCCTTGACCAGCCCGCCGGACGAGGCGATGAACTCCGGAGGAGGCGGATCGGCGTCGTTACACACCGCGCGTACCAGGTACACCCGCCCGGCCTCGCCGGAGCGCAACCGCCGGTGCACCTCCACGGTGGCGGGGTCGAACCTGCGGTGGAAACCGACCACGACCGGCACCCCACTTGCCTCGATGTCGACCACCAGCGACTCCGTCTCCGCCAGGCTCCCCGCCAGCGGTTTCTCGCACAGCACCGGCGTGCCCGCGCCGATCGCCCTGCGCACGGTATCCGGATGACTCCCGGTCGGGGTGGCCACCAGCACCCCGTCGGAAGCCGACAGCAACGCGTCCAGATCGGCGACCGACCGCGCCTTCGTGCCCACCGCTCCTGCGGCCTCGGCGGACTTGCCGGCGACGGGATCGTAGAGCAGCACGGTGTCGACCGCGTCGAGAGTTGCCAGGTTCGTGGCGTGCATCAGGCCGATACGGCCCAGCCCGACCACTCCGATCCTCATCCGTAACCCTTTCGCCGCGCGTCCACTACATCCCGGCATCCCGAGCCGATTGGAGCGCTCTACCAGTTAGAGCGCTCCAATCCTGTATGGTGATCTCGGCGGGTGTCAAGGGGCATGCGAGCGAGGAGCGCCTGGTGATCACACCGACGATGGAGGATGTCGCCGCGCGTGCCGGGGTCTCGCGTGCCCTGGTCTCGCTGGTGATGCGCGGCTCCCCCAAGGTCAGCACGCGCCGCAGGGAGGCCGTGCTACACGCCGCCGAGGAGCTGGGTTACGCGCCGCACGCGGCCGCGCGTTCCCTGGCGAGCAGGAACTCCAGGATCCTCGGTGTGCTGGTGTCCGATCTGCACAACCCGTTCTTCGCCGAGATCATCGACGGGATCGATGCCACAGCACACGCCGAGGGGTTCGAACTCGTCATCAACACCGGCGGGCGCAGCCCCGCCCGCGAGCGTGCGGCCGTGACGAACCTGCTGTCGTTCCGCCCTGCCGGCGTCCTCCTCCTCGGGCCCGCCGTGCCGGCGTCGGTGATCTCCGATGCCGCCGCGAGGCTGCCCGTCGTACTTGTCGCGCGCGGCTCCCGCCTGGCTTCCGTGGACACCGTGCAGGATCACGGCAAGGTCGGCTCCGCCCTGGCCGTCGACCGGCTCGTCGAGCTGGGCCACGGCCGCATCGCACATTTCGACGGCGGGAGGGCCGCCCAGTCCGCTGCGCGGCGCACCGGTTACCGCACGGCGATGCGCGGGCACGGGCTCGAACCCGACGTGATTCCGAGCGAGTACACCGAGGTGGCCGGGGAGAAGGCAGCGGCCGAGCTGCTCGCGCGCGGCGACCACCTCCCTACTGCCGTGCTCGCGGCCAACGACGTGAACGCGATCGGAGCGATCTCCACGTTCGGCCGGGCCGGGCTTCGCGTCCCGGAGGACATCTCGGTCGTCGGCTACGACAACACCTCGCTGGCTGCCTTCCGCCACATCGGCCTGACCACGGTGGACCAGCCGCGCGCCGAGATGGGACGGCTGGCCACCGAAGCGTTACTGCAACGCGTGCGGGGCGAACGCACCACACCGGTTCGCCACCTGCTGCGCCCCTCGCTCGTCGAGCGCACCACGACCGGCACGGCCTCGTGAGCTCCTGCCGGGCCGGTACGAGACGCTCGCCGCCGTCAAGCCTGGGATCGTGGGCTCGACAGCGATAGCATCGGACAGCATCCGTACCGATGCGGCGATCACGACCTGGGGGTCCCATGACGACCGGACCATCACACCAGGAGACCAGGGCGGCTCGCGGCCCGGTCCGGGCGGATGAGCGCGCACTCACTCCCGACCTCGCCCGGGGGCTGATGCTGCTGCTCATCGTGCTGTCCAACACGGCGTACTTCCTGTGGGACACCGACTACAGCAGCGCGGGCGAGTACCCGGAGCCGGAGTGGCTCGCCGACTCGGTGGCGCAGTTCCTGATGATCGCCGTGCTCGACGTCCGCGTCTACCCGTTGTTCGCGTTCCTGTTCGGGTACGGGATGGTGCAGCTGTACCATCGTCAGCTCCGGGCGGGAAGCGATGAGCGCGCGGCGCAGGCTCTGCTGCGCAGGCGCAGCCTCTGGCTGGTGCTGTTCGGCTTCGTCCACGCCGCCCTGCTGCTCGCCACCGAGGTGCTGGCGGCCTACGGGCTGATCAGCCTCGTGCTGGGCTGGTTGTTCCTCCGCAGGCGCACGAGCACGATGCTCGTCTGGTGCGCGGTCGGCACGGGTGTGCTGACGATCGGTTTCGTCATGGCTGCCGGGACCGTGGTCGCGCTGGCGACCGGGACACTTACCATCCCGGGCGAGGCCGAGCTCGCCAGCACGCGAGCGGAGCTGGCAGGCGCAGGAGAGGAAAGCTGGGTCGCTGCGGTGGGCATCCGGCTGTCCAGCTGGGCACTGATTCTCGCCCTGAACTCGCTCGCCGTCGTGCCGCCCGTGGCCATGCTGCTCGGCATGTGGGCAGCGCACCGGCGCATCCTGGAGGAACCACACGATCACCTGCGGCTGCTACGGCGGGTCGCCGTGCTCGGGATCGCCATCGGGCTGGCCGGCTCGCTGCCGTCGGCACTGCAGCACGTCGGGCTGGCCAACATCCACCCGGCGGCGGGCCTCACCGGGGAGATGCTGTTCGCCATGCAGTGGACCACCGGGCTCGCAGGCGGCATGGGCTACGTCGCACTGTTCGGGCTCATCACCCACGCGCTGTCCGCGCGGGCGCGGTCGAGCGCCCCGGTGCTCGCGGTGAGCGCGCTCGGGAAACGGTCGCTTTCCGGCTACCTCAGCCACTCGGTCGTCATGGCACCCGTGCTCGCCGCATGGGGGCTCGGGCTCGGAGCGGTGCTGACCAGCGCGAGCATGGCGGCGTTCGCCATGGGACTGTGGCTTGTGACCGTTGTCGCGGCACTCGCCCTGGAGCGCACCGGGCTCCGCGGTCCAGCCGAATGGCTGCTGCGCAAACTCATCTACCGCTGACACGGCCGCGACCGGGCCCGCTCACACCCCCGAAAATCGCATGCGAGCAGCATCGATGATCATGCATGCTCGCGACATGACGGCACATCGGCCCCAGGTCAGATACGCGACCACTCAGGACACTGCCGAGATCATCCGGCTCGCCTCGCTCATGTACGAGTCGATCGACCTCGATGCCTCGACGCGAGCCTGGCAGGAAGCGGCACGAGCGGCGATCACCGAGCGCCTCGGCGACGGCGTAGCGATCGTCGTCGCCGAACACCCGAGCGACTCCGGCAGCCTGGTCGCATCCGGTGCGGGGTCGATCTGCACGCGCCTGCCCGGACCCGCCAACCTCAGCGGGCGCGTCGGCTACATCCAGTGGGTCGCCACCGCACCCGAGTGGCGCAAGCAGGGACTCGCCAGGGAGATCCTCACGACGCTGCTCGACTGGTACCGGCAGGAGGGGATCGTCCAGGTCGAGCTGCACGCCACCACGGACGGTGAGCCGCTGTATCGCTCGCTGGGCTTCGGCGAGGGCAACTACCCCGGCATGAAGATCTCCCTGCGCGACACCGGCTGAGCCGCGCGTACCCGCCCGCTACCGCGCCCATGGGTAACCCTCGGCACTCGCGTCCCGCGCGCGAGTGCCGAGGGTCGGTTACAGCAGGCCGGTGCGGAGCTCAGCTCCGCTCACCGGATCCTGCCGGTTCCTCCTCCCGCGAGACCGACGGGTAACGGATGCTCTCCACCAGCTCGGCAAGGTGGGCGGGTGGTGGCGCCGTCGCCTTGGACACCGCGACGGCCACGAGGACGTTGACCAGCGCACCGATGGACCCGATGCCCTCCGGGCTGACGCCGAGGATGTGCTCGTGCGCCTCGGTACCGAACACGTCGAGCGTGTAGATCATGTACGTGATGGTCAATGTCAGGCCGGCCACGATCCCTGCCGCCGCACCGGAGGCGTTGCAGCGCTTCCAGAAGATGCCGAGTACCAGCGCCGGGAAGAAGCTCGCCGCCGCCAGACCGAACGCGAACGCGACCACCTCCGCGACGAACGCGGGCGGGTTGATCCCGGCGACGATCGCCACGATCACCGCAGCCGTCATGGCCAACCGCCCGACCAGCAACCGCTCGGAGTCCGATGCGGTCTTCTTGATACGCCGGAAGTAGAAGTCGTGCGACACCGACGAGGAGATCACCAGGAGCAACCCCGCCGCGGTCGACATCGCCGCCGCCATGCCGCCCGCGGCAACCAGACCGACGATCGGCGCGGGCAGTCCGGCGATCTCCGGTGTGGCGAGCACCAGAATGTCGTTGTTGACCGTCAGGTCCGCGCCCGCGGCCGGGTCGTTGCTGACCGAGTTGATCGTCTCCGCACCGTCGGCCACCGACACCAGGCCGGTCGCCGCCCAGTTGTCCACCCAGTCGGGCAGCTGGGCGACCGCGGTCCCGTTCACCCCGTCGAGCAGGTTGAACTTGGTGAAGGCGCCGATCGCCGGGGCCGTGGTGTAGAGCAGCGCGATGAAGAACAACGCCCAGAAGGCCGAGTACCGCGCACCGCGCACGGTCTTGGTGGTGTAGAAGCGGATGATCACGTGCGGGAGGCCTGCCGTACCCAGCATCAGGGCCAGCGTCACCAGGAACACGTCGACCATCGGCCGTTCGGAGAACGCCGCCGTGTACTCGTTGAGCCCCAGCTCGGCGCTGAGCGCGTTCAGCTCGGACAGGATCTGACCGAACGTCACCTGGGGGATCGGCAGCCCGGTGAACTGCTGCGCGATCGCCACGGCCGGGATGAGATAGGCGATGATCAGCACCGTGTACTGGGCGACCTGCGTCCAGGTGATGCCCTTCATCCCGCCGAGCACCGAGTAGACGAAGATGATCGCGGCAGCGACCATCACGCCGCCGGTCAGATTCAGGTTGAGGAAGCGGCTGAACACGATGCCGCCACCGTTCATCTGCCCGACGATGTAGGTGAACGAGATGAGGACCGCCGCGACGGCTGCCAGCGTGCGCACCAGCTCGGAGTAGCGGTCACCGACGAACTCGGGCACCGTGAACTTGCCCCATTTACGCAGGTACGGGGCCAGCAGGAGGGCGAGCAGCACGAAACCGCCCGTCCATCCCATGAGGTAGACCGAGCCGTCCGAGCCGAGGAAGGCCACCAGCCCGGCCATGGAGATGAACGAGGCCGCCGACATCCAGTCCGCGGCGACTGCCGCACCGTTGGCGAAGGCGGGAATCCCGTGGCCTGCCACGTAGAAGCCCGATGTCTCCTTCACCCTGCTGCGCCAGGCGATCCCGATGTAGAGGCCGAAGGTGAGGACGATGAATACGGTGGTCCACAGTTGTATGTCGGTCACTGCTCCTGCCCCTCCTCAGCACGCTCGCTGACGCCGAACTTGCGGTCCAGTCGATCCATCCGGACCGCGTAGATGAGGATCAGCAGCAGGAACGTGTAGATCGCTCCTTGCTGGGCGAACCAGAACCCGACGGGGAATCCGGCGATGGTGATGGCGTTGAGCTGCTCGACGAACAGCACGCCGCAACCGAGCGAGACGAACGCCCATATCGCCAGCAGCACGACCATCAGCCGGAGGTTGCTCCGCCAGTAGTCGCGCCTCCACTGCTCGAGGTGGTCCGGTGGTCTTTGTGGTGATGCCTGGGTCACGTCCGGGCTCCCTTCGTGCTCGGCGACAGCGCCGCCGACGACGTGCGGCACGTGACCGCCTCGGGGTGCGCGGTCACCTGTGAGCTCACACACTGATCACCCGAGCGGGGCAGTACAAGGCCCGTTCTCGCAGGCGGCTCCAGCATGATGGTCAGTGGTCGGCATGCGGGGAACGAGCGGTCGCGGTGCCCGCTGACGACCGCTCGGGACGGGCAGCGGACCACTCGCGCACCACTGCGAACCTCCGGCGAACTCGCGGCTGTGGATACCGCCCCGCAGGCCCTACGCTTCGGCCATGACATCGGTCACACACCCTGCGCGTCCCGCCACGAAGCATGCCGGAAGCCGGGTACTGCACACCGGCAGCCCCGGCATGCTCGTGGGGGGACTTCTCCTCCTGGTCGGCTCGCTCCTCCCGTGGGTGTCCACACCCGTCGGCTCGCTGGCCGGGACCGTTGGCCCCGGCCTGTGGACGCTGTGCGCGGGAACGCTCGTGATCGCGGGCGCGCTGCTGCCGTACCCGCGGGTAGCGCTGCTGCACGCGGTGATCCCGGCCCTTGTCGTGGCGACGATCGTGGTCTGGCAGATCGGCAGGATGATCCACATCAGCGCCAGCACCGGCAGCTGGGGCCAGGTCCTGCCCGGCATCGGGCTCGTCATGGTCGCCGGTGGCGCGGTGATCGCGCTGCGCACCGCGCGGCGCATACACGCGGCGCGCTAGCATCAACTGCGGGCGCGAGCTCCCGAGCACCGTGCCCAGCACGCTTCCCGCGCGCCGAAGGGCTGCCGTATGGTTCCGGCCGTGCCACCATCCGATGCTGGCTCGCCGCCGCCCGAGGACCGTGACCCGGCAGGATTCGAACTCACCGACGAGTACGACATGCCGGCCGAGGTCGACGCGACGTTCCGCACGCTGCGGCGGGCCGCGTTCGGCTACTTCGCGCTCTTCGTGGTCGTGGTCGCCGCCGTCCCCGGGTTGACGCTCGCGCTGGACTGGTGGTCCCAGGGGCGGCTCGTCGGCGGCATGAGCCCCAGCTTCGTGATGGCCGCGTTCGGGCTCTACGTCTTCTTCTTCGTACTGGCCGTCGCCGCGGCCACCCTCGCCAACGCCGTCGAGGACCGCATGCTCGGCGGCCCCGAACGGGACCACCCGGAACAGCGGGGCGACGCACCATGATCACGGCGAGCATCATCGGGCTGGCAGCCCTGCTACTCGTCGTGCTCGGCATCGCGCTGGTGCTCCAGCCGCGCGGTGCGTCCACTCTGGACTTCTACCTGGCTGGCAGGCGCGTCGGGGTCGTCACCAACGCCTGCGCCATCTGCGGCGACTACTTCTCGGCGGCCTCGTTCCTTGGGGTCGCCGCTGCCGTGTACGTCTCCGGTCTCGACGGCGTCTGGTACGCGACGGGGTTCGCGGCGGGCTTCATCCCCGTGCTGCTGTTCGTGGCGGCGCCGTTGCGGCGGTTCGGGGAGTTCTCCATCCCCGACTTCCTGGGGCGCAGGCTCACCTCGGACCGGGTACGGCTGACCGCCGTCTGCGTCGTGCAGCTGATCATCCTGTCCTACCTGGTGCCACAGGCCGTCGGTAGCGGGATCACCTGGGAGCTGCTCGTCGGGCACGGCATGGCCGGGCTGAGCCCGTACGCGACCGGGGTGGCCGTGTCGACCGCCGCCATCACCGCGCTCGTCGCGCTCGGCGGGATGCGCGGCACCACCTGGACGCAGGCTGTGCAGTTCCTCGTGCTGCTGTGCGCGTTCATCTGGCTGACCGTCGCCGCGATCGGCTCGGGCTTCCACTACCCCGAGGCCGTCGACCGGCTCAACGAACAGCCGCTGACCAACCCGACGGCCACCGAAGAGGGGCAGTGGCACCTGGAAACCGAGCGGGACCGCATCGACGGCGAGGACCCGGCCACCTTCGGTGAGCCCGGCGCCCGCTACGGCAGCCTCGGGCAGTTCGCACTGATCATCACCCTCATCATGGGCACAGCGGGCCTGCCGCACATCATGAACCGGTACTTCACCAGCCCCACCGGCCTGGCCGCCCGCATGACGACGGTATGGGTGCTCGGCCTGGCCAGCCTGTTCTACGCGCTGGCCGTGCTGCTCGGCACGGCCGCACGCTCGCTCATCCCCGATGCCGCAGCCGAGCACGCCTGGATGGAGGAACTGACCGTCGGCGGTGTGCTGAAGGTGCCCGAGCACGCGCTGCTCGTCCTCGGCCGGGTGTACGGCGGGGAGATCGGGCTCGGGTTCATCGCAAGCGGCGCGCTGATCGCGGTCATGTCCACCATCGCGGGGCTCCTGCTGGCCTCGGCCGCGTCCTGGGGGCACGACGTCTACGAGCGGCACATCAACCCGCACGCCTCGCAACGGCAGGCAGTGTGGGCCGGCCGTGGCGCGGTCGTGCTCGTCGCGGTGCTCTCCGCGGCTGTCGCGGTCGGCCTGCGGCCCGACTCGCTGACCGCACTGCTGCCGTCGATCGTGGCCACCATGGTGACCTGGGCATTCGCGCTCGCCGGGTCCGCGCTGACCCCGGTGTTCATCCTGACCATCTGGTGGCGACGCACCACCGCGCCCGCCGCGATCGCCGGCATGATCACCGGTGCGGTCACAGCGATCACCATGTTCGCCCTCGGCACCGTCTACGGCGACGCGGGACTCAGCGAGATGCTGCTCACCCCGACCATCGTGGCCGCACCGCTGTCGGCGGTGGTCACCGTGGTCGTCTCCCGCTTCACCACCACCCCCGCCGAGCTGGACCGGCTGTGGCTCAAGCTGCACGGCACCGCCGCCGACCGGCATACGCTGCGCCTGGCCAGGCTTACCATCACTGGCGTGACCGGGCGGTCGAAGGAGGAACCATGAGCGGGGTGAACCGGGCGCCCGCCGCGCGCCGGGCCGGCGGCGCCCTGCGCAACGGCAGTCTCCCGCTCGCTGCCGCGCTCGCCTTGGCCTGGGGGCTGGTCTACCTGATCACGCAGGTCATCGCCGCCCCACCGCTCGGCGTCGGCACCACGCTGCTGATCGGCGTGGGTCTGACGCTGCTGCTGACGATCGGGTACCCCTCGGCGCTGCGCGGGCCGCGCGGCGCGCGGCTGGCCACGCGACAGCAGGGCAAGCAAGGCGCGATCACCCGGCCCGGGCAGACCATCGCCGCCGTCGGCAGGTCCATCCCGCTGCGTTCCGGCCTGACCTCCGAGGCCGCGCAGCGCACCGCCCAGCTGCTCCACCCCCTGCTCGGCGGCGACTCGGTGGCGATAACCGACCGGCACAAGGTGCTCGCGTTCCTCGGCCCCGGTTCGGACCACCACACCGTCGGGGACCCGCCGCGCACCGACATATCGGCCAAGGTCCTCGACCGCGCGAAGACGGTGGTGGTGCGGCACCGCGCCAAGCTCGGCTGCCCGGAGCCGAGCTGCCCGCTGCAGACGGCAGTGGTCGCGCCGCTGGCGATCGGCAAGCGGGTGGTCGGTGCCTTGAAGGTGTACCGGCTGGACGAGACCCCACCGCCGCGCGGGCTGGTCGAAGGCATGGCGGGGATCCTGTCACTGCACCTCGAGCTGGCCGAGCTCGACCGGGAACGCAAACTCGCGGTGGATGCCAAACTCGACGCGCTGCGTGCCCAGATCAACCCGCACTTCCTGTTCAACACGCTGAACACGATCGCGTCCAAGGCCCGCACCGATCCCGAGGAGGCCCGCCAGCTCCTGCTGCGACTGTCCGACTTCTTCCGCTACGCGGTCCGGCAGGACGGGCACTTCGCCGAGTTCGGCCAGGAGTACTTCTTCGTCCGCACCTACCTCTCGCTCGAGCAGGCACGCTACGGGGATCGCTTGCGGGTACGCTACGACGTCGACCCCCAGGTACTGACCACCAACGTACCGGTGCTGACCATCCAGCCGCTCGTGGAGAACGCCGTCAAGCACGGGCTGGCGAACAAGGTGGACGGAGGGACGGTGACGTTGAAGGCGCGCGTCGACCCGCTGACCCGGACCACCACGATCCAGGTGTCCGACGACGGAGTCGGTATCGAGGACGATGAGCTCGAGAAGATCGTCTCGGGCGATGTCACGGCCGAAGGTGGCATCGGGCTGCGCAACATCTCCGAACGGCTCGACACGTTGTTCGGGGAGCGATACCGCTTCGACGTCCGCTCGACCGCCGGGCAAGGCACTGTTGTCGACCTGCGGATCCCCTTAGGGTAGGCCGATGCGCGCTCGCTGTCTCATCGTCGACGACGAGGCTCCCGCACGGGCCGAGTTGCGGTACCTGCTGGACACCTTCGAGCACGTCCAGGTCGTGGGCGAGGCAACCAACGCCGAGGAGGCGCTGACGCTGCTGCGCTCGCTGCACTACGACGTGGTGCTGCTGGACGTGCGGATGCCGGGCGGAACCGGCCTCGAGGTCGCGGCGGCGCTACGCGAGGCGACACACCGACCGAAGATCATCTTTACCACCGCCTACCCGGACCACGCCGTCGAGGCGTTCGACCTGGAAGCTGTCGACTACCTGGTCAAACCCTTCGACGCGGAACGCCTCGGCAGGGCACTGGAACGCGCCCTGTCCGGCGCCCCGGACGAGAGCGAGCCGCAGCAACCCGCTACCGGTGGCGGCTGGCAGGGCGACGCGCTGGGGCGCATCCCGGTGCAGCGTGGCGACCGGACCGTACTGATCGACCAGTCGTCGATCGTCTACGCCAGCGCGGCACGCGGTTACTCGTACCTGCAGCTCGCGCAGGAACGCGTGCTGGTGAGCCTCTCGCTCAACGAACTCGAACGCAGGCTCCGCGGGCACTTCTTCCGGGCGCACCGTTCGTACCTGGTCAACCTGGACCACATCAAGGAGCTCGTGCCCGACTTCAAGGGCGCCCTCGTGCTGGTGATGAACGACCACCAGCACAGCAAGGTCGAGGTCTCCCGCCGCCAGGCCCGCGAACTACGCCGCCTCCTCGGCATGTAGGCGTGTGCTGAATGACGCCCACGATGGTGCGGCACGGCGGGTCACCCGTGGAGGCCGCCGATCAGACCGGGGAGCTGGGCGATCGAGTCGATGAACTCCCCCGTGGAGTCGACCACTCCGTCTGCGTGCTGGTCGGCGAACTTACCCGTGCGCACCTGCACGGACCGCGCACCGGCGGCGCGGCCCCCGGCGACATCGCTGAGTGCGTCGTCGCCGAGGACGAGGCACTGGCTCACGTCGACGCCCGCGGAGGCCGCAGCGAGAGCGAAGAACTCGGTCGACGGTTTGCCCAGCACCCGCGCCTGCGTGCCGGTGGCGTGCTCGAGCGCGGCGACGATCGCGCCCGCGTCGATGTGGTCACCGTCGGCGCGCTTGTAGTACCGGGACCGCTGCAGCGCGACCAGCTCGGCCCCGTCCCGCACCGCGCGGAACGCCTCGTCGAGTGCCTCGTAGCTGAGCACCTCCCGGCAGTCGCCGACGAGGACGTGCGTATACGGAGGGGACGTCACCAGCCCGCCCAGCAACCCGTGCACGGCGACGTTGACCAGCGGGTACACCCTCGCCCGGTGGTCACCGTCGAGCGCGGCCCGTGCCGCGGCGATCGGTGTGAAGACCTCGCTCTCCGAGACGTCGAGTCCGAAGTCGACGAGCTGGTCCACGATGGTCGCAGGCGACCGCGAGTCGATGTTGGTCACGAACCGCACCGGGATGTCCCGCTCCCGCAGCCATGCCAGGGCCTCGGCGGCCCCGGGCACGAGCCCGTCCCCGGAGTACACCGTCCCTTCGATATCGAGCAGTACGGCGCGGACCGTTGCAGCGGACATGTCCGGTCACCTCCACCACCGGCTGGCTCACACCCGTTCCTACCCAGACAGCGTGCCCGTTCGCGCCCGGCTCCGCACACCGACCGGACCGAGCGGACGGCTCAGCCGAGCACCCGTTGCTCGGTGCTGACGAGCTCCCGCCAGGCGAGACGGAGCCGCCGGATGCCGTCCTGCACGGTGTCCCACGGACGATCCACGCAGATCCGGATCCGGGAGCTCGGGGCGCGGGAGGGCACGGCGATGCTGCCCGGGGCGACGTGCACCCCATGGCGGGCGGCCAGCGGGACGTAGGAACCGGTGTCGGCCACCGGCAGCGCGGCCCACAGCACCGACCCGCCCGCCGGCTCGGTGACGGTCCAGTCCGGGAGCTCGGTACGCAGGTACTCCACGGCCCGATCGACGCTCTCGCTCAGGCCCGCGCGCCGCCGGGCGGCGAGCTCGTCGAGCTGCGGGAGCAGCTGGATGACGAGGAGCTGCGAGGGAACGGACGGGCCGAGATCGTTCGCCAGCCGCAGGTACATGGTCCGCTCGATGAAGGGCTCCGGGGCGCGCAACCACCCGACGCGCAGCCCGCCCCAGGCGACCTTGCTGAACGAACCCGCGCTGACGACCGTGGCACGGCGACACAGGTCGGCCAGCTCGACGGGCATGGGCCCCGCGAAGGCGAGCTCGGCCAGCGCGCGATCCTCCACGACGGTCGTCTCGTGCCGGTCGCACACCGCCGCCAGCGCGCGCAGCCGCTCCGGCGTCGGCACGAATCCGGTGGGGTTGTGCGGCCCGTTCTGCGTGTAGAGCGCGACCGGCCGGTGCTCGGTGAGGGCGCGGTCGAGTTCCTCCGGAACCAGTCCCGCGCCGTCGGTACGCACAGGGACCGGGCGGGCTCCGAGCGAGTCGATGATGTCGAAGACCCCGGGATAGCTGGTGTCCTCGACGACCACGGGCGTGTTCCGGGTGGCTACCGCTCCCAAGGCCAGCGATACGGCCTGGTGGCCGCCCGCGGTGACATGAACCTGGTCCGGGGTGGTGGGCCTGCCCCGCTCGCTGTCGTGATCGGCCAGGGCGGCGCGCAGGGCCGGCAGCCCGAGCGGTTGCACACCGGGCCCACCGCCCGCAAGCAGGGTGGCGACATCGACCTGCAGCGGGGGTAGATGCGCCGCGTCCAGCGGGTTGCCCGCCGCCAGATCGATGCCCTGCGCGGTGGAGAAGTGCTCCGCGATCCTGGTGCCGGTGATGGCCGGGGCGTACCGGTTGCACACCCTGGTGCCGCTGCCCTGGCGCGACTCCACCAGACCTTCGGCGCGTAGCTCGTCGAGCGCGGCTGTCACCGTCGAGCGGCTGATCGCCAGGGCCGCCGCGATCGCCCGCTCGGCAGGCAGCAACGTGCCGTCGGACAGCACCCCTGACTGCACACGGCGCCGGACGGCGTGCGCGAGTCGCTGTGCCAGCGTCCCGTGGTCGGCATCCGTCCAGCCTGCCAGTACCGAGCTGAGTTCCTCGCTGTTCATGACACGGAACTCCAATTGGTATGTGAATTTACATGCCAATAATGATCGATTGGATCGTGATCTGGCAAGCGATGGTGGTCATGCTGTGGGGGGACCTTGGAGGTGCACCACCGATGTTCGCTCCCTACTGCCCTACCTGCCGCAACCGGATGCTGCTGGGAACGCGGCGCATCGTGCGCATCGCATGGGGCGGCACAGCCGACCCCTGCGTCGTGCTGCGTTGCTTCTGCGGCACGCTCGTGCACGCCGACGAGCAGCCACCCGCGGCGGGATCCGAGCAGGCACATCAGCCCGCTGCCGAGGTCCCTGAGCAGCAGCCGGGCGGTACTCGTGAGCCGGGGCAGGTGGACGTCGGCGGCCACCGGTAGCCGCGCCCCCGAACGAACGCTCTCCCTACGTGAACACACACCGCCGCTACCGGCCTCACGGCCCGAGTACGTCTAGACCGGTTTCCTGGCCAGCACGAATCCCTGTGGTGTCTCTTCGGGGAAGTCTCCGTCGTCATCGGGCTCGCGCAGAAGTCGAGCCCGGACGGTCAACCCGGCCCGGCTCAGAAGTTCGGCGACGTGCTCCGGCCGCCGTCGGTAGAAGTCGAGCGAGATCTCGTGGCCCGCGGCCTCGGTTCGATGTTTGATCTCGTCGCCCACCTGGAACGCGAGCTGGACGTAGCCGCCGGGAGCCAAGACTCGACGGAACTCGGCGAAGACGCCCGGCAGGCACTCGTCCGGGAGATGAATGATCGAGTACCAGGCCACGATGCCACCGAGCGCACCGTCTTCGTGATCCAGAGTCAGCATCGATCCTTCGTCGAAGCGCAGTGCCGGGTATCTCCTTCGCGCCACAGCGATCATCCCCGGCGACAGATCCATGCCGAACACCGACAGGCCAAGACTGTCCAGATGTGCGGTCACACGTTCCGGGCCACACCCGACGTCGGCCACCGGTCCGCCCACGGTCTGCACGAGCTCGGCGAACCCACCGAGCACAGCGCGGTCCAACGGCTTGACCGCCAATTCGTCACGGATCCACTCAGCGTAGTCATCGGCGGCAGTGTCATAGGACCACCGCGTGCGCCGCACGAAGCCGGGCTCAGTCACAAGCAGGCATCCTAGGCGGCCCGAGCGGGCACGCGACTGCGACACCGTCCCCTCGCGCGGAAACTTCGCGCACGGCAGATGATTCTGCCCCTTGCGCGTGCATCCTACCGATGACAGAGCATTACGATCCCGCCACGAGGACCCCGAAGAACCGGACGCCGACCGCCCCTGCCAGCGTCACGACCCTCCGCCCGGGACGCGCTACGGCACGACGAGGTGCCCGGCGAGGGCCAGCTGGTGATTCTCGCCGGGAGCCCAAGGTGACCTCGGTTCCATAGAGGGAGCCGAACGTTACATTGGGCTCTCCCCTGGCCCGTGGGTGCTGCCGTCGCGTAGATGCCGATCAGCGCGGTCGGTGCGGGCCAGGCCGCGCCGAGCGGCGCCGCGACGGCGACCGGCCGCCACCCTCTCGCCGGGCGTGCACCACCGGAACCCGACGTCACGTCCCCCATCCGTCCTTCCCGTGTCCCTCGCCTGCGGCGGGATCTCGCCCCGGCGACTCCGGCCGGGGCGTTCGGCGTGTCACCGGCCGCATGGCCTCTCGAGGTCCCGTCCGGAGCCGGTGATGCCCCTCGCCCGGGGCTACTCGTAGCGGCTGCGGGACCCGATCAGCAAGCGGTACACACCCAGGATGGCCAGGGAACCCGCGATTGCCAGCCCCCAGGTACGGATGTCGAAGAACGTCCCGAGACCGACGTCGAACGCCGCCTGGCCGATCCATCCGCCGAGCATCGCGCCCCCGATGCCCAGCAGGATCGTGATGATGCACCCGCCAGGGTCCTTGCCCGGCATGAGCATCTTCGCGATGGCTCCCGCGATCAGTCCCAGAACGATCCAACCGATGATTCCCACTGGCAGTGTCCTTCCATCCCGGTCGAGGTGCACGGACCGAACGAGCGATGACTCCTGCAGTCTCGCAAACGCGGACCTGGCCCGCACACGCCCGGTGAGCGAGGCGCGGCATCGGGAATCACGAGCGGTCTCGTTACCGAAGGGGATGCGCCCGCGTGGCGTTCCGTGATGGGATGGCGCCGCACGGTCGAGATACGGCGCGCAGGAGGCGATGTGGGGTACGCCTACGTGGTCGGGACGTTCGACACCAAAGGCACCGAGCTCTCCTACGTCGCGGAGCTGATCACCGCGGCGGGAGTAGCGGCCCGCACCGTGGACCTCGCCCCGACCGGGGGACGTTCCGAGGCGGACGTGCCCGCTGCCGAGGTCGCCGCCTGCCACCCCGACGGCGCAGAGGCGGTGTTCACCGGCGACCGTGGCAGCGCCGTCGCGGCCATGACCGTCGCGTTCGGCCGGTACCTCGCCGGTCGCGGGGACGTCGACGGGGTCATCGGGCTCGGCGGATCCGGTGGTACCGCGCTGATCACACCCGCCATGCGGGCACTGCCCGTCGGTGTCCCGAAGGTGATGGTCTCCACCGTGGCTTCCGGGGACACGTCCCGCTACGTCGAGGGCAGCGACATCACCATGGTGCACTCGGTCACCGACGTCGCGGGCCTGAACCGCATCTCGCGCCGGGTGCTCGGCAACGCCGCGCACGCCCTCGCCGGCGCCTGCGCGCACCCGGTTCCGGTCAGCGACGACCGGCCCGCGCTCGGGCTGACGATGTTCGGGGTGACGACGCCGTGCGTGAACGCGGTGACCGAGCGGCTCGAGGACCGGTTCGACTGCCTCGTCTTCCACGCCACCGGTACCGGCGGCAAGGCCATGGAGAAGCTCGTCGACGACCGGCTGGTCACCGGCGTGCTGGATATCAGCACCACCGAGGTGTGCGACCTCATCGCGGGCGGCGTGCTCAGTGCCGGTGAGGACCGCCTGGACGCGATCGCCAGGACACGGGTGCCGTACGTCGGTTCCTGCGGCGCCCTCGACATGGTGAACTTCGGCGCGCCGGACACCGTGCCCCAGCGCTACTCCGACCGGAACCTGTACCCGCACAACCCGCAGATCACGCTCATGCGCACCACGGCGGAGGAATGCGAGCGGATCGCGTCGTTCATCGCGGGCAAGCTCAACGCCTGCGACGGGCCGGTGCGCTTCCTGCTCCCGGAAGGCGGGGTCTCCGCTCTGGACAGTCCGGGTCAGCCGTTCCACGATCCGCGCGCCGACGAGGTGCTGTTCAGCACCCTGGAGCGCGAGGTCGAGCAGACCACCGACCGCCGCGTACTGCGGTCACCGCACCACATCAACGACCCGGAGTTCGCCGCCGAACTGGTGGCCGTATTCGACGAGATCGGCGACGCGCCGCGAGAGGGGAGCTGACGTGCCACGGGTGCCGAGGGACGAGCTGATATCCCGATTCTCGGCCATGGCCGCGCGGGGCGAGACCATCGTGGGCGGTGGCGCGGGGACCGGCCTGTCCGCCAAGTGCGAGGAAGCAGGCGGGATCGACCTGATCGTCATCTACAACTCCGGGCGGTTCCGGATGGCGGGCCGCGGATCCCTTGCCGGGTTGCTCGCATTCGGTAACGCCAACGACATCGTCGTGGAGATGGCCCCGGAGGTATTGCCGGTCGTGCGCCACACGCCCGTGCTGGCCGGGGTCAACGCCACCGACCCCTTCCTGGACACCGACCGCTTCCTCGGCGAGCTGGCGCGGCTGGGCTTCTCCGGTGTGCAGAACTTCCCCACGGTCGGGCTGATCGACGGGACGTTCCGCGCCAACCTCGAAGAGACCGGGATGGGCTACCAGGCCGAAGTGGACATGATCTCCGCGGCACGCGAGGCAGGCATGTTCACCACCCCGTACGTGTTCTCCGCCGAGGATGCGCGCGCGATGACGCGTGCGGGCGCCGACATGCTGGTGTGCCACATGGGACTGACCACGAGCGGAACCATCGGCGCGGAGACCGCTAAGGGTCTGGACGACTGCGTCGCGCTCATCGACGAGTGGGCGGCCGCTGCCCGGGAGGTGCGTGAGGACGTGCTGGTGCTGTGCCACGGCGGCCCCATCGCCATGCCGGACGATGCCGCCTACGTGCTTGCGCGTACCAAATACTGCCACGGCTTCTACGGCGCGAGCAGCATGGAACGCCTGCCCGTCGAGCAGGCCCTTACCGAACAGACACGGTCGTTCAAGCAGCTGCGGACAGAGCCGGAGAACTGAGGAGTGCCGATGCCGAAAGCCTATGCCAGTGGAATCGTTCCCGCCGATGCCGACGCCGTCTGGGGCGTCGTGCGCGACTTCGACGGCCTGCCCTCCTGGCATCCGGCCATCGCGGGCAGCGAGATCGAGCCGGGACCGCGAGCCGCCGAGATCGGTGCGGTGCGCAAGCTGGCGCTGACCGACGGGAACACCGTGCGCGAGCGGCTGGTGCGGCTGGACGACACCGAACGCGGCTATACCTACGACATCCTGGAAAGCCCGTTCCCGATCCGTAGCTACCGCGCGACGATCCGGGTCGCGCCGGTCACCGCGACAGGTGAGGCGTTCGTGGAGTGGTGGTGCCACTTCGACGCCGATGCCGCCGACGAGGCCGAGCTCGCCGAGACCTTCGCGAACGGCGTGTTCGCGACCGGCATCACCTCGCTCGCCGAGAAGTTCGGGGCCGGTGAGCACCAGACCGGGCTGCACCGATGAGTTCGTGCCACCGGAGCGGTCTGTACTGGTGACAATCCTCAACCAGGGAGGCCCTTCATGGCGGCGAACACGCTCACCAGCATCCTGCTGGCCAGCACCAACCCCGACAAGCTCCGTGCCTGGTACGTCCAGGCGCTGGAGCCCGACGTCGACGCAGACCAGGACAAGTACGCCGTGCTCGGGTTCGGTGGCTTCTACGTCCTGATCGACAGCCGGGAGGACATCGGCGACAGCAATCCCGAGCCCGGCCGGGTACTGCTCAACTTCGAGGTGGCCGACGCTCGCGCGGTCGTCGAGCGCCTTGACGCCGCGGGCACGACCTGGCTGGCCGGGCTGGAGGATCGCGACGGCAGCCTGTTCGCCACCGCAATCGACCCGGACGGTAACTACGTGCAGATCATCGAGCTCAGCGAGGAGCATCGCGCGGCGATGGAGGCCGGCTGAGCGTCACACGTCGAGCGCGGCCCGGACGATCGCCAGGGCTTCCTCCCGGTCGATACCGAGACCGTCGACGGCGCGGGCGTACTCCGCGGCGTGCTCGGCGGCCTGGAGCCTGCTGCGGTCGCCGCTGGAAGAGACGAACGTGCCCGACCGTCCCCGCGTGTCGATCATTCCGGCGGACTCCAGCTCGCGGTAAGCGCGGGCGGCGGTGTTGGCTGCGATGCCCAGCTCCGCAGCCAGCGCCCGCACCGTGGGCAGCTTGGTGCCGACGGGCAACGTGCCGTCGTTGATCTGCTGCGCCAGTTGTGCGCGCACTTGCTCGAACGGCGGAACTGGGGAGTCGCCGTGCACGGTGACGTTCATGGCCAGGCCGGTCCTTGGTCAGGGGTTGTCGCACGACGGTAACACGACTGTTGGTACAAACCGCGATCCTCGCCCGCGCGCACAGATCGCCACTGGTAAGAAGGCTGCGCGATTTCCGGGAAAGCACCAGCGAGCGCGGCACTCCTGTGGCATTCTGTGCCTGGTCGGTGACTCGGGAGATCCAGCATGGGCGGCTACGAAGCGGTTATCGGTGAGATCAAGCGGCGTGGCGAGGAGGCCATCGACGTCGGCGAGGCCACCGCGAAGGTCGAGCTGGGCGAGGCCGCAGGGGGCATCGCCGCCGCGATGCCGGGCAGTGCCGAGACCCCCGGTGAAGCCGAGCGGCTGAGCGAGCACTGGGAGGGCGTGCTCCGCGACCTCGGCCGGCGCGTGTCCTCGTACGGCGACGACATGGTGCGAGCCGCCGAGCGGTACGAGGAGGAGGACGAGGCCGCGGCGGAGAACCTGCGCCTGCACACGCCCGGGCCAGGTGGTCCGGTGTGAACTGGGGCGACATCCGCGACTGGGATCCCGCGGGCCTGGAGAGCGCGGCCGACGACATCAAGGCCGCACTCGACCAGCTGCGGCGGCACGCGGAGGACCTCGGTGGCGCCCACCCCCGCGAGTGGATCGGTGAGGCCTCACGAGCCGCGCGCACGAAGCGCGGTGAGCTGGTCGATGAGTACGACGATGTCACACACGCCGCCGAGCCGGTGTGGAAGCAGCTGCAAGACGCGGCGGATGCCATCACCGACCTGCATCGCGAGCAGGACGAGGCCGACGAGCTGGCCCGGCGCTACTTCTGGCGGATCACCGATGCCGGGGCGCTGGAGAGCACCCTGGACGGGGTGGAGCAGCTCGACCCCGAGTTCGCCCAGCTACGCCAGGACACCGCCCGGCAGCTGTCCGATGCCATCTCCGCCGTCGAGGACAAGGCCGGGGAGATCGATGCCGAGCTGGCTGCCGCGATGCGGCGCGCGCACTCGCCGACCGTGTTCGCCGACGAGGACGGGGACGAGGACCGGTTGACATTGCCCCCACCCGGGACCGCTCCCGCGCAAGTGAGCGAGTGGTGGCACGGCCTGTCTGCCGAGGAGCGAGAGGAGCTCATCCGCACCGAACCCGCCGCGATCGGCAACCTCGACGGCGTGCCATACAGCGCCAGCCACGAGGCCAACGTCGCCCGCATTCCGGACGAGCGTGAGCGGTTGCAGTCCAGGCTCGACGAGCTGCGGGCCGAGCGGAGCGAGCTGCAACGTGGACCGCGCGGGAGCGAGACCTCCGAGCATCGAGAGTACGACGAACGCATCGAACGGGTCGAGAACAAGCTGGACGCGCTGGATGCACTTGACGATCAGGTGGGTCGCGGGCGCCAGGTGCTGGCATTCGATACCTCTGGCGAGGGAGTACGAGCGGCTGTCGGGCTGGGGAATGTGGACAGCGCCGACAACGTCGGTGTGTATACCCCGGGCATGCACTCGGCTGTCGAGGACAACATGAGTCGCTACATCGAGGAGGTGCGTGAAGTTCAACGGCACGCCGACGAAATGCTCGGTGCAGATCCGAACCGGCGAGATGAAACTACTGCGTCGGTCGTGTGGATGGATTATCACGCTCCCCAGGACGTGGGCAGCGTGCTGTCACGGGAGCGGGCCGACGCCGGTGCCGAGCGATTGGCGGAGTTCATGGATGGGGTCCAGGCCAGCCGCACTGATGATCCTCCGCAGCGGCTGGCAGGCATCAGCCATTCCTACGGTTCGACGACCATGGGTGAGGCGCTGAAGCAGACTGATGCCGCCGATGCGTTCATCGCGCAGGGCTCACCAGGCTGGTACGGCAGCGAGGGCCTGCAAGTGCCCGAGGGCGACCGTTTCAACCTCTCCGCCGACCAGGATGCCGTCGCCGACCTCGGCGGCATGGTGCACGGTGGCTATCCGAGCGACGATCCTACGGTGCGAGAGCTGTCAACTGATGACGCTGTCACTCCGGACACTGGCGAGCCACTTCCGGGCGTAACGGGCCACACCGGCTACACCGAGGCCAACGACGGGATGTCGACCAGCGAGTACAACACCGCCGCGGCGATGATCGGGCAGGAAAGCAACTACATCGACCAGCCCAAACACGAATACCCCGGATTCCCGCACGGAGCGCCATGAACAGCCGAACTCGCGCCCGGCCACTGAACACCACGGCCGCACTCACGATCTGCGCCCTGCTGTTGGCCGGCTGCGCCGCCGGAGATCCCGACGACAGGAGCGACATGACCCTAGAAGAGCAGTACGAGCAAGTCGCCCAACGACCCGACATAGATGAGGCGATCAAAGCCTACGAGCAACTACACAACAAGGTGCAGGCCGAGCTACGGGAAAAGTTCGACCTTCCTGCGTGGGAGAAGGGTACTCACGAGGAAACAAGGACGCCCGGATGCGGAGATTTTCCCGACCTGATCGGGTGGGACGCTGAGAGCAGTAGCTTACAAAGCTGGGTGTCCGAAGCGAGTATCTCGCTTGAGGACTGGTCCCAGGCGAAGGCCATCCTACGAACCTTCAGCCAAGAGCACGGCTTCGACAAGGTGAGCATCGACATCGCACAAAGCGACAACCTGGCTTATGAGCTGATGAACGACACGGGCGCTAAGATCACCCTCCGATCTGGCCGCGGTTCCAACGTGCTCCTTGGCGGCGCCACCGGCTGCCACCTAACGCCTGGCGCCAAGGAACGCGGTAGACCCATCTCCCAGGAAGAACGACGCGAGATGGACGAAGAAGAACGTGAGCAATACCGCGAGTGACCTCGCACCCGCAGGCTCGTTGAGACAGCAGAATCCACGTCGGGCAACGGGCAACCAGCGAGGACGGAGGTCCCGGGATGTGGTCGACGCTCCGGGCGACACGAAGGCACTCTCGGGCGGTGGCGGTGGTACTCGCGATCGGTGTCGCGCTGTCCACCGTGATCGCGGGGACGGCTTCGGCACACGACGAGCGCGTCGTCACGGAGCCGGAGCGCACCGGCTACCCCGACTACCGCGACACCGGGCCATCCGTCGTGGTGTGCAAGGCGAACTCCGCCGACCTCATCCGCGCGCTCCCGGCACCGGTGCGCGAGCGCAACCTGGGGCTGCTGGAGCGCTGCCGCTTCAACCACATCCAGCAGGCGGTGAACTGGGTCGAGCACGAGGGCGAGACCGGCACCCGGATCCAGGTACTGCCCGGCGTCTACCGGGAGGAGCCGAGCAGGCAGGCACGCGCCGAGCGGCACGGTGCGCCGCTTGACCGGCCCGACCTCGCCGAAACCTGCGCGCGCATCGCCGAGGACACCGACCACGGGGACGAGGCGCTGACCTACGAGGAGCAGCTGACCTGCCCGCACCTGGAGAACCTGGTCGCCGTCCTCGGCGACAGCTCCCCCGAGGACGACTCGGTCGGCTGCGACAGCAGGCTGTGTGACCTGCAGATCGAAGGGACCGGAACCCGGCCGTACGACGTGGTCGTCGACGGTGAGTTCGACACCTTCCTCAACGGCCTGCGCGCCGACCGGACCAGCGGGCTGTACCTCAGCAACTTCGCTACCCAGCACTTCGAGTTCAACGGCATCTACCTGATCGAGACGAGCGGGGCCACCGTCGACCGGGTGGAGGGCAGCTTCAACCACGAGTACGGCTTCCTGAGCTTCGTGTCGTTCGTGCGCTACCAGAACTGCGGGGGCCAGGCCAACGGCGACTCGGCCATCTACCCGGGCGCCTCACCCAACGTGCTGGCCGGTTCCGGACTGATCTCCCGGCAGGAGCAACCGGAGTTCTCCACCGAGGTCCGCAACTGCCGCAGCCACCACAACGCACTCGGCTACTCCGGGACGACCGGGAACTCGGTGCACGCCTACCGCAACGAGTTCGACCACAACTCCACCGGACTGGCCACCGACAGCCTGTTCCCCGACCATCCCGGGACCCCGCAGAACCACGCGCTGTGGGAGGAGAACCTCTTCCACAGCAACAACGTCAACTACGTGGCCCGGCACGCCCAGCAGGGCCGGTGCACGGGACCGCTGGACGAGCGGGACTACGAGGACGGCGCCGTCTGTCCCGCGGTTCCCCTCCCCGTGGGGACCGGCCTGTTCATCGCGGGCGGCAACTTCAACTGGGTCGACGGCAACGACTTCTACGACAACTGGCGTCAGGGCACCTACCAGCTCTGGGTCCCTGCCGAGCTGCGCGAGCAGGAGCCCGTCCCCGACGCGCACCTGCGCGACGTCTGCGGACCCGACGGCGACCAGCCGTGCCCGCCGCAGGAGACCTCGCACTGGAACACCTACAGCGGCAACCGGATGGCGGGCAACGTGGCGCAGGGAACCACGCAACCCAACGGGGCCGACTTCGGCTGGGACCTGGAAGGCCAGGGCAACTGCTGGGCCCGGTCCGGTGACCGCGCGAACACCTCGGCCGCGGGCGAGGTCACCTACTCCGGTATCGACACGACGATCGTGCAGGAAGACCTACCCGCCTTCCCCGGCTGCCGGGAACGGGAGGCGACCTACTCGCCGGTGTCGACCAACGCGCTCGAGGCCGGCTGCATCGAGTACGACCCGAGCGACAACCCCGACCCGGCCGGATGCGACTGGTTCGACCCGCTTCCCGCTCCGGACGGGCGGCAACCGGCCGCTCCCACGCTCGAACGGCTCGCCCAGGGCGGCCCGGTGGGTGACTCGGTACTCGCGTCCCAGGAGGGATACCCGACGGGCGCGCCGACCGTGGTGCTCGCCGCTGCCGAGGAACCGGCCGAGGCACTGGCCGCCGCACCACTGGCCCACGCGCGAGGCGGGCCGGTGCTGCTCACCTCCGGAGACCGGCTCGACGCCGGAACCGCCGAGGAGATCGAACGGCTGGGGGCGACGTCGGCCGTGCTGGTCGGCGACCGGGAGTCGCTGTCCCCGCGACTGGCCGCGGACCTGCGCCGGATGGGTTTCGGCGGGGACGACATCCAGCGCCTGGGTGGGTCGGGCCCCGCAGGGACCGCCGCGGAGATCGCGAGCAGCATGACAGCAACCGACGCCTTCGTCGTCGCGCGCGACGACTGGCGCGATGCCGGCACCGTCGGTTCCGTGGCCGCGCTGCTGGAACGGCCGATCCTGCTGTCCGGGCGGGACTCGCTGCCCGGACCGACCGGCGATGTGCTCGCCAGGGGCGACATCGAGGCCGTCGACGTGGTCGGCGGTAGCGGCGCGGTCAGCGACGGGGTGGTCGACGACCTGTCGACCCGGCTCGACGACGTCGAGCGTATCGGCGGCTCCGACCGCTACGAGATCTCCCTGAACGTGGCCCGGTTCGCCCTCCAGGCCGGTGCCGACCCGACCGAGCTGTGGCTGGCGGGCGGGGACGACGCCGCGACCGGCGCCGCCGGTTCGGCAGCCGCCGTGGACGAAGGTGTCATGTTGCTGGCAGGCGACGGTATCGGCGGCACCCCCACGGAAACGTGGCTGAACGGGACACCGAACCACCCCGAGGGTGGTGCCACGGTCGCAGACATCCTGGAACAGGTGCGCATCCTCGGCGACACCTCGCAGGTCGGCTCCGGTGTCACCAGGGACCTGGAGGACCACTACGGCGCTTCACCCGGCGATGCCCGTGGCGACCGCAGCAGCGGCGCACCGTTGTGGCACGCACGCATGCACGGCGAGGCGACCGGCTCCGCCGAGGTGCAGCGGGCCGTGACCGGGGCGACCACGCTGCGCCTGCGGGCGAGTGGGCTGGACCCGGGCGAGACGTACACGGCGACGGTGCAGCGCCGCTCCTGCGACGCGGATTCGCGGCCGCTGACGTTCGACGGCGGCGAGGAGCTCGGCGCCGAGGTGACCGCGGACGCGCACGGGGTCGCCATCGCCGACCGGACCGTGTACTCCAGCGCCGAGGCCCCGGGTTCGGTCGCGCTGCGGCACGGTGGTTCCCGGGTCGCGTGCGCCGATCTGGGCTGACGGCGTCTGCCTCCCCGGCCACCGCCACGCCGTACACAGGGAAGGGCTACTCGGCCGCTGCACGTGCCGCGCCGGGATCAGTGACGATCGCTCATGCGGAACGTCAGCGAGATCCGTCGTGTCTCGGCCGGGCCGCTGACGCGGTGCAGCGGGCGCCCGTCCGCAGTGCCGCCCAGGCCGGGGCCGCGCAGCACGGTCAGGCTCCCCGGTGTGGTGCGCCACTCGCGTGCCACCGTGCCGTCCCGGTCGGTGCAGAGAGCGAGCGGCGCCGAACCTTCCACCGTGAAGATCGCCACCAGCAGGCGATACCGCTTGCCGTCACGATGCACCCCGATGCCGCCCGCACCGGCCCGGTAGCGCTGCGCGGCCGCCTCGTTCGGCTCCCACGCGGCGGCGCCGCCGATATCCCCGCCATGCTCGCCTACGACCCGGACGAGCTCGCGGCGTAGCCGGTCGATCGCGGGCCAGCCGGTGATGTCGTCGCCGTACACGAAGAACTGCCCGCCCTGCTGGCGCACACCGTAGGCACCGACGTGGTCCGGCATCTCCTCGAACGGCGCGTCCCCGACCTCGCGGACCAGCACCTCACGGAACGGCTCCCTCAGGGCATGCGGCACGAACACGCCACCGGACCACGCCGCCTGGCGAAGCGGCGGCCCGAGATCCAGCTCCGGGTGCAGCGCCCTCATAGTGACGATGGTGCCAGGTCAGGCGATCGCGTTAGGCCGGTCAACGACCCGGAGGCCCACCGGCCCCGCCGACGTCTCGGACACGCGGTAGCCGCCGAAGCGTGTTGCCGAAGCCTCCTGCCGCCGCTGCCGGGCCCGCCCACTACCTTCGGTCTCATGGTCCACGCTCCCGCATCGCCTGCCCCGCTGTCGCCCGTGCCGGCCACGCACCACGCGCGGCGGCCACGGTGAACCTGCTCCTCGGGCTCGGTGCCGCACTCGGGTACGGCGCGGGCGACTTCCTGGTGGGGCTGGCCGGGCGGCGCGGTGGTGTGTGGCCGGTGCTGGCGGGCACGCAAGTCGTCGGCCTGCTCGCCGTCCTGCTCGTGCTCCCGTTCGCACCCGATGCGTCTCCCGACCCCGCCGACCTCGCGTGGGGCCTGGCCGCTGGGCTCGGCAAGGGTGCGGGCGCGCTGTTCCTGCTGCGGGGCATGCTGATCGGGCGGATGAACGTGGTGGCCCCGGTCAGCTCGCTGTCCGGGGCTGGCCTGCCGATCCTCGCGGCACTACTGCTCGGTGAGCGCCCCACACTGCTCGCGTGGGCGGGGGTGGCGCTGGGGCTGCTGGCGATCGGTCTCGTCTCGGCGGGCGGTGAGCAGGCCCGGGCAGGCAGGCTCGGCGGTCGTCTCGCGGCCGGCTTCGGGTTCGGCCTCGCGGCGGGAGGCGGCTTCGCGACGCTCTACCTCGCGCTGGACCGCACCAGCGGCGACAGCGGGATCTGGCCGGTGCTGGCCGCCCAGTGCGCGGTCGCAGCGATCTTCCTGCTCCTTCTGATCGTCAGTGGACAGTCGTTCGTGCCTGCTCGGCCGTCCTGGGCACCGCTGGCCGGTGCGGGGGTGATCGGCACACTTGCCACCGTGTCGTTCCTGCTCGGCACCCGCGCGGGTCTGGTCAGCATCACCGCCGTGCTCGCCTCCCTGTCCCCCGCGGTGACCGTGCTGCTCGCCCGGTTCGCGCTCGCCGAACGCCTCCCCGCGCGCCGAGCTGTGGGCCTGGTCGTGGCGATCGCCGCGCTGGTACTGATCGGACTGGGATAGGCGCCGGCGACGGGAGTAAGCGAGACAATCGACCTGTCGACCGCCGGACATGACGACCCGAGTCGATATATCGACTTGCCTCGCTCCATGGCACGTCACGCGTCAGGCGGGGCTGGCGACGCTGAGCCCCCGGGCGTCGGCAGCCGCAGCGAGTCGTTGGTCGTAGGTCACAGGGGCCGTCAACTCCGACCCCAGCAGCAATGCCGTAGCCAGATGGATGACATCCAACGGACGCAGAACCGGGTCGGGCAGCGGAAATGCCGTGTCGCGTGCTCTCGCGGTTCCCGGACACCCATCGACTCCACGACAGGAAGTGTCGCACTCCTTACCGTGCTACGTAGCACGGTAAGGAGTGCGGCCGCTCCAGGCGTGCCGCATCAGTCCTTCCCCGCGACGTAGTACAGGTTGAACGGATCAGTCTCCACCTCCCGGACGTCCACGCGGGAGAACCCGGCGTCGTCGAGCATCCCCACGGCCCGTTGACGGCCCCACACCGTGCCGAGCCCGTCCCCGCCGAGTGCTAGCGACACGGTCATGCAGTGCATCGTCGACACCGTGTACAGCCACGGCGCCCACGGGATGTCGTGGTTGTCCTCCAGGTAGCTGGACGCCTTGATATCGGCGGCCAGGAATGTGCCGCCCGGCCGCAGCGCCCGGTACACCGCGCCGAGCACGGTGGCGGGCCGCGCCTGATCGTGGATCGCGTCGAAGGCGGTGATCACGTCGAACGCGCCGGGCACATCCAGCGTCGTGACGTCACACAGCTCGAATCGCACGTTCGACAACCCACGCTCCTCCGCCTCCGTGCGGGCCGTGGCGATCGCCTCCTCCGAGAAGTCGTAGCCGACGAACCTGCTCTGCGGGTACTCCTCCGCCATGATGTTGAGTGCGCGACCGCTGCCGCAGCCGATGTCGGCTACGTCGACGCCGCGCGCGAGCCGCTCCGGCAGTCCGTCCACCAGCGGGAGGATCGTGTCGATGAGCGAGGCGTCGAAGACCTTGCCGTTCTGCTCGGCCATGAGCGCGTGGAAGTCGTGGAACGCCGCGTAGCCGACCCCGCCACCCTCGCGGAACGCGTCGGCCACCTGCCCCTCGACCTGGGCAAGCAGCGGGATGAACCGCAGGATCGTGGCGAAGTTGTCCGGACCCGCGGCGCGAGTCAGGCACGCGGCGTGCTCCGCGGGAAGCCGGTAGGTGCCGGCTTCCGGGTCGTACTCCACGATCCCGCCCGTGGTCACACCCCCGAGCCATTCGCGTACGTAGCGCTCCTGCAGTCCGGCCCGCTCGGCGAGTTCTTCACTGCGCACGTCCCCCAGCTCCGCCAGGGTGTCGAACAACCCGAGCCGGTGACCGATGCTGCCGAGCAATGCGACGCTGGCGCCGCTGAGCACCTCGACCATCTTTCCCGTGAACTCATCGACCCGTGCCTGGTCGAGCTGCTGCGATGCGGTCATCGTGTCGTCATCTCCTTCACTCCTGGACATCGGCCGGGCGGGCCGGACGTGCCGATCACTGCCCTGCCCACCCTCGGCAGCCAGCATGCGCGACGTGGACCAGCGACGCATCGGGCGGATGACCCATTCGCGCCGATGCGGTGGTGGGTACCGATGGGCACGGCCGGCCCGGACACCCGGTCCTACTCGGTGAGGTCCGCGCTGAGATCCCTCGCGAACGCGTATCGTGCGGCGGCGGTGCGTGAGCCGACCCCGAGCTTGGTGAAGATATTCGACAGGTGGCGTGCGACGGTCTTGCGGCTGATGAACAGCGCCTCTGCGATCTCCGGGTTACTGCGACCCTCGGCGACGAGCACGAGCACCTCCAGTTCCCGGTCGGACAGCCCGTACGAGCCGGCATTGCCGCCACCCGCCTCGCCGAGCCCGGTCGCGGCGTCGATGCCGAGGCGGGCGAACAGGGTGGCCGCAGCCTGAGCCTCGCGTCCAGCCGCCTCGGCATCCCCCATCGCGCGATACGCGCGGGACAGCGAAACACACGTGCGGGCGGCCTCGTACGGCGCGTCCAGCTCACGCCACGCACGACACGCCTGCCGCAGGTACGGCAGGGCTCGCTCCGCCCTGCCCTCCGCCAGCTCGACGGTGCCGCGCGCGGCGGCTGCCATCGCGCCGGGCGCCTGGCCGGTCCCGCCCGCGCCCGCTTCCTCCAACGCCGCGCACGCCGCGCGGGCCGTTGCGGTATCCCCGGCGGCGACGGCGATCTCGACCCGGGCCGCGTGCAGCGTGGCCAGCGGGTACGGCTCGCCGCCCGCCGCGGCGATCGCCGTCCGGATCGCCGCGTGCGCGGCCTCGATCCGCCCCTGCCCGAGCCGCAGCAGCGCGAGACCCGGCTGCGGGTCGCGCCCGTGCGCATGCGCGGCGGAGAACGCCTGCTCCGCACCGTCCAGGTCGGCCCGCCTGCGGCGGACCTCCCCGATCGCGTACCAGGCCTCGGCGACGTTGGCCACGGAAATCCCCGCCAGTTCCTCGCACACGCGCGTAGCCTCTCGCTCGGCGCGCACCCAGTCCCCGGCGAGTGCTGCCAGCTGCGCCCGGTGCACCCGGCAAATACCCGCGAACAGCGCCGCCGCGGGAAGTGTCTCCAGCCACCGTTCGGTCAGCTCCGTCCACCGTGCCATCCGCCGGAAATCACCCAGCTCGTGGCAAGCCGCGATGGTGTTGCAGTACAGGTTGCCCGCCCAGGCGTCGTCGACCTCCCCGGCGAGCACCGCCGTCATTGCCTCATCCAGCAGAGCGAGGCCACGGCCTGCCTCGCCCGACCTGATCAGTGCCCGGCCCTCGCCGTTGAGCCCGCAGGCCACCAGGGTCGTCTCGCCGTGTGCACGGCCCAGGTCCCGGACGCGGCGCGCCGCATCGACGGCCCCGTCGAGTTCGGCCGCGCCGAGCTGCGCTTCGACCTCCAGGATGTAGCGCAGGTAGCCGTGCACCGGCCCCTCGGGCACGGTTTCGGCCAGCCGGGCGGCGCGGCCGAGCCAGCCCGAACCCACCGGCTCGTCCCCGCGCAGCAAGTGATCCACCCCGAGTTCCAGCGCGGTCATCGCGGCAGCGGCCTGATCCCCCTCGTCGAGGTAAGCGCGGTGTACCCGTTCGAGCAGGGCGGCGCAGTCGGACATCTCCCCCAGCCACCAGGCGCACTGGGACAGCGCGTACAGGTCGTCAGTGGACAGCGAGTGCTCGTCGGCCGCGGAGCGGAAGCCTTCCGCGGCCGCTCGCCAGTCGCGACGCCGGTAGGCGTCCCGGGCCGCCCCCAGCGTCTCGCCCAGCTCCGTGCCATCCACCCTCGACGCCCGGTATCGCGGCCGGTAGCGGGCTCAGCGCCGGTCGAGAGCGGTGAGGAAGGCGCGCCACGCGGGCACTGCTACCCGCAGGGCACCGCCGGAGGGTGCCTTGGAGTCGCGCACCAGCGCCTCGGCGTCCCGCCGCCAGCCGACCTCGACGCAGTTGCCGCCGTTCCCGCTGTAACTGCTGGTCCGCCAGGTCACATCGCTGAAGCTATCCCACTCGACCGGGGTGATCATCGCTCTCTCCATCCGCGTAGAGTTCCGTCGCCACGGAGGCGATCAGCTCCCGTGATTGTCCCTCATCCAGCGCGGTGTCCTCCAGCGTGGCAAGGATGTTGCGGTACGCATCGATCTCGACGGGCAGCTCCAGGAACAGGCTCGACGTCTCGCTGTCCAGGTAGACGATCGGCTTGAACGCCTTCACATCCAGCAACGTGAACGGACCCGACATCGCGGCGTGGGCGCCGACGGCTGCTGGAAGCACCCGCACCGTGATGTGCGGCCGGACCGCCACGCGCAGCAAGTGATGGAGCTGGTCGGACATGGTCAAGGAGCTGCCGACCGGAGTGCGCAGCACGAACTCGTGGAGGAAGAAGGTGCACGTCGGGGGCTGGCGACGGCTCAATACGCTCTGCCGCGCCAGGCGCGCGGCTACCCGGTCGTCGACCTCACCGGCGGGCACATTCACGTTGCGGCTGATCACCGCCCGCGCGTAGTCCCCGGTTTGCAGCAGCCCCGGCACGATGATCGATTCGACCTGTTCCATCGACACCGCCATGCTCTCGTGGTCGATCAGGGTCCGGACCTGTTTGGGGAGCACGGGGCCGTGCTGCTGGAACCAGCCCTTCTTGTCCTGGTCGACGGTCAGCGCCATCAGCCGGTCCCGCTCCGCTCCCTTCACCCCGCACACCGCGAGGAAGGCCGAGACGTCGTAGCCCGTGCCGCCGCGCTTGCCGGACAGCAGACGGGATACCCTGCTCGGCGACCAGTCGAGCAGGCGAGCGATCTCGCTGGCGTGATACCCCGCGTAGGTCATCGCCTGGCGCAGCCCCTCGCCCAGCTCCCGGCTCCGGATGGTGGGTGCTCGATCCTCCATGACCGGCACCGTAGCGAGGCGACTGGTTGTGTCCGGTGGACAAAACCGTCATTTCACTCAAGCGGAGGAATGCGGTGTCCCGCCGTCACAGCGTGCACTGGCATCCATGGACAGCACAGCCCTCACCCGCGCCGACGCGTTCCACCTGCTGCGGCAGGACCTCTACGGGCACCTCGACGAGACCGAGTACCTGGCGATGAAGACAGCGGACTGGACAGGAACCGACGCCGACATCGCCCGCGACGTCATCCCCGAGCTCGTCGAGACCATCCGGCAGGTCTTCCGCGTGCACACCGAGGCACAGCCCGGCACCTGCGACTGCGGCGAGCAGTGGCCGTGCCGCACCGTCTCGGCCGTGCACGCCCACCTCAACGCCACGGGCAGCACCACGCACGCCCTGTATGTCGCCGGTGAACAGGAGCGCGTGCGGCTCGGACACGCCTACCCGCACACCGGCACTATCGGTTCTGGCCCGTGACGGCGTCCGACCGGGCCGCGCGGAAGCCAGGACGGAACTCCACCGCCGCCCGTCACAGCCGCCGGTGCATGATGTGCAGCCCCACGCGGCCGAGCGTGGGGTGCTCGAAGGCCTCGGGGACGGTGCCGACGATCTCGAACCCGAGTTCCTTCCACAGCCGCACGGCCGCGTGGTTCGACTCCACGACGGAGTTGAACTGCATCGCCGCGTATCCCTGCTCACGCGCCCACTCCAGCGCGTACTCACCGAGGGTGCGCCCGAGCCCGCGACCACGTGCTCCGGAGGAGACCATGAACGCCGCCGTGGCCACGTGCGAGCCCGGTCCGGCCTTGTTCGGCCCGATCTTCGCCGTGCCGAGCACCTCGTCGTCCTCGCAGGCGACGACGGTGGTGCCTGGCGGAGGCTCCACCCACACGTCCTGCGCCTGATCCGACGACCACTCGGGGTCGTAGGCGTAGGTGTCCCCCGCGGAGACGATCTCCCGGAAGATCGGCCAGATCCTCGGCCAGTCCTCGACGGTGTACGGACGGATATGCACGTCCGCACTGTACGTCGAACCGGTCCCGGCAGGCATCCATACCTCGGCCGAGCCGAGGCGGCCGCGCACAAGAAATGATCACGCTCACGGGGCGCGCGGGTCCATGACGTCGAACTGGTTCGGCAGGCCCGCGCGGTACAGCTGCCGGTCGACTCGCTTGAACGGTTCGAACTCCGGAGGCCGGAACAGCGGCGTGACCTGGCATCTCGGCTCACCCGACCCGGCCGTGTCGAGCAGCGCGTTCACCGCCTGCCTTCCCCCTTTGTTGGCACCTTCCATCGTGGTGACGTTCATGTCGTTGCGGACCCAGTCACCCGCCAGGAACAGGTTACGAAGCCCCGTCCCCGAGCCGGGACGGTCGGCCCACGACCCGGGAAGCTGGGTGAACAGGGGTTCGTCGTTGCGGACCTCCGGCGTTCCCGGGTCGATGACGGCCGGATCGAGGAACCAGGAATGCAGCATGTCGTCGGTCAGCACCTCGGTGCCCGAGCCGTTGAGGTGTGCCTTGACCTCGGCCCACGTCTCGCGCGCGATCTCGTCCGGCCGGCAGTCCCGTGCGGCCTTGCCGTTGAACATCCCGGGGGAGGTCCAGTCGGACAGGATCGCCGACAGGCAGTCCTTGACGGTGCCGTCGCCGTACGTGGCGAAGTCGCGCTTCCAGAACTGTGCCTGGCTGATCGAGGTCACCGCCCAGCCCGAGTCGACGTAGTTGACGTGTCCCGGGGTGATCGGCACTTCCTCGGTGAGGTAGAACATCAACCCGTTCATCCAGTCGGTACCGAGTTCGCGCACCGGGTCGAGCTCGGGCGCCGCGTCGAGGACCTCGGGTGTCAGCAGCGCCGTGAACCGTTCCACGGGGATAGCGGAGACGAACCAGTCCGCGCGCACCTGCTCGGTCCTGCCGGAGGTGTGCCGCAGGGTCGCCGCACCCACGGCTCCGTCGTCGACAAGCAGCTCCTCGACCGCCCACCCGACCTCGAAGCGCACCCCGAGGTCACGCAGGTGCTCGACCCACGGATCGAGCCAGCGCTCGCTCGTCGCGCCGTCCAGCACCCGGTCGACCGACCCGCCTTCCTCGTTGCCCCGCCCCATGGCGCTCCAAGCGGTGGCTTCGCCGACGAGCCCGATCGAGTGGGTGCTGGCCTCGTCAGCCTTCATGGCGGCCAGGTTGCGGATCATGCCGTCGGCGAGGAAGGCACGGTACTCGTCGGACATACGTTCCGCCCGCACGAAGTCACTCCACGGCAGGGCGTCCCACTGCCCGAGGCGCCGCTCATCCGAGCTGGTCACGTAGACAACCGCCTTCTGCGCGAAGAACGCGGCCTCGTGTGGCGGAAGGCGAAACGACGTCTCGGCGACCGAGCGCACCGTCTCCGCGAACGACTCCGGTGTATACGGGAAAGGCCGCGGGGGAAACGGCTCCGGGAACGGCACGGTCAGGTTGGCCCGCCCGGCACGCGCGCCGAGGTAGCTCGTCGCCCGGGTGAGGTTCTGCCAACACCCATGCGAATTGCCCGGGAACGGTACGCGCCGCATCGTGTCCCCGAGGTCGTGGTAGAAGCCGGGGAAGAAGCGGAACCCGTGCTCACCGGGAAGCGCGCGGCCTCCGGCCGGGGAGTCGGGTACCGGGATGCTCCGGGCCTTCCCGCCCAGCGCCTTGCGCTCGTACACGGTCACGGAATAGCCCCGCTCGACCAGCTCGTGCGCGGCGGTCAGCCCGGCCACCCCGGCACCGAGCACCGCGACGTCGCGCCCCTGCCTCCCACTCGCCGCCCAGCCCTGCCCCGGGCCCGCACTCAGCGCCGCCGCCGTGGCGGCGCCCACGGTCGTCGCCGTGCGGAGAAACCGTCGGCGCGAGTGTGGCGCCGATCCCGCGCTGGCTTCCGTCATGATCGTCCTCCCGTACTGACGTCGCCGGAACCCAGCGCGACGGGGCTCACTACTCGCCGAGAGCGGTGACCTCCGGTACGACGTCTCGAATGATCGTCAGCAACGTGTGTTCGAGCAGGGTGTGTACCTGCTTGCGGGTCAGCCGGCCGTGCCGCAGCCATTCCCGCGTCGTGGCCTCGGCCATCCCGCTGAAGCCACGCAGCACGGCATGGATCTCGGGATGCGCGCGGACCACCGGGCCCAACCCGGTGACCTCGACGGCGCGGTTCACCGCCCGGTCGCGGGCCTGGTCGATGATCGCTTCCAGTTCCTCGTCGCCACCGCATCCGGCGATGCCGATCGCGTCCAGCCAGATGCTCCGGTTGCGGCTCAGCAGCTCGAGCCACCCGTCCAGGCTCTGCGCGACGCGGTCCTCCACGCTCGCCCCCGGCACGTACTCCGGAACCGGCACCGGCGGTACGTCCATCATGCGGCGCACGACCTCGCGATACAGCTCGCGCCTGGAGCCGAAGTAGTGGTTGAGCAGCGCCCTGCTGACGCCCGCCGCCCTCGCGACGTCCGCATTGGACACCCCGTCGATCCCGTGCTCGCTGAACAGGCGTCGCGCGCAGGCCAGGATCTGGTCACGGCGTTCATCGGGTCCCAGCCGCGAACCTTCCGGTGCGCCGGGCGGTTCAGTCTCGGCCATGCCGCCTCCACCGTGCTCGGCTGTCGAGCCGCCGAATAGTGTTGAACAAAGTACAACTACTACTGTCGTTGCGTCAACAGTCCTCGGAACCGTCCCGGCGAGGCACGCCGACCGGGATGCGCGTCAGCCGGTTCGCCCGCCCAGCGACACCGGTGGCAGGAACTCGCCGATGAGCTCGCGGTGCCACCACGCGCCGGTCTCGCGCCGCTCGGCGGGAGTGGTGAAGCGGTAGCGGTACAGCCGCGCCCGCACGTGCGTCGGCGGCCGCTCCGGGAACGGGTTGTGCCGCAGCAGCTTCAGCGTGTCGCGGTCGCCCTCCAGCAGCTTGGCTACCAGCGGGCGGAACCACGGCCCCGCCATGCTCGGCGACAGCGCCGCGAACCACATCAGCCAGTCCAGGCGCAGGTGGTACGGCGCCACCTGCGGGGGACGCCGCCTGACGTCACCGGGCTTGCCCTTGAACTCGTACTCGAACCATTCGGTGTCCGCGCCCGGCGCTGCGTCGCTTGTGCCCTCGATGACGATCTCGTCGCGCCGCCGCGTGATGCTGCCGAACGCGCCATAGGTGTTGACCAGGCGCAGCGGGTCGAAGCTGCGGTTCATCACCTGCCGCCGCGAGACCATGTTCGTCACCGGCCCGTAGCTGAGCACGACCACGACCGCGGCGACGAGCAGCACCACAACCCGGAACCACAGCGGTGCTGGCTCCAGCTCCGCCGGTGGGGTGACCGGCAGCAACGTGCTCCACAACCCGTCACTGATCGCCGAGGCGGCGATCACGATGGTCAGCACGTTCAGCCACGAGAAGTTGCCGCTGGCCACCAGCCACAGCTGGGTCACGATCATGACGATCGCGGCGATGCCCGCCACCGGTTGCGGCAGGAACAGCAGCACCGGCAGGGCCAGCTGCGTGACGTGGTTCGCGGCCACCTCCACCCGGTGCAGCGGCTTGGGAAGGTGATGGGAGTACCAGCTCAGCGGATTGGGCATGGGCTGGGTCTCGTGGTGGTAGTACAGGCAGGTCAGGTCCCGCCAGCACGGGTCACCGCGGATCTTGATGAGGCCCGCGCCGAACTCCACCCGGAACAGCAGCCAGCGCAGCGCCAGCAGGATCAACAACGGCGGTTCCATCGCCGCCGGGCCGAGGAAGATCGCCAGGAAGCCGACCTCGCACAGCAACGTCTCCCAGCCGAAGCCGTACCAGACCTGGCCGACGTTGACGATCGACAGGTACAGCGCCCACAGCACGGCCCACACGACCATGTGCGCCCACAACGGCAGGCCATCGCCCAGCCCGAGCAGCAGCGCGGCGGAGACGGCGACGCCGGTCCAGGCCACCACCGCGAAGAAGCGATCCGAGTAATGCAGGTGGAACAGGCTCGGCGAGGACCGGAACGACACGCGCTCGAGGTACCTCGGGATCGGGGTCAACCCCCGCGAGCCGATGAGCGCCCGGAACTGCAAGGCCGCGCTGACGAACGCGACCAGGTAGATCAGCGCGAGCCCCCGCTGGAAGACGATGCTGCTCACCCAGTAGCTCTCGGCACCGAACCAGTCCACGCGCCACCCCCTTCGTCTACGCTCGCGCTCCACCGTGGACGGTAGCTCGCCGCGTGTGGCCACGCCCGGCCCCCAGTGTCGCCCGCCGAGCTCCCACGTGCACTGCGAGCGCGACACCCGGAGCGCGGTGCCGGACGCGGGCCGGGGCTACCCGGCGAGGTGTTTCGCTACACCCGGTCGAGCACCACCACAGGGATCTCCCGGTCCGTGCTTGCCTGGTACTTGTCGTAGTCGGGCCAGACCGCGGCCATCTTCGGCCACAGCTCCGCACGCTCCTCCGCGCCGGCCGTTCTCGCCTCGGCCGCGAACGTCTCCGCGCCGACCTGGACCTCGACCCGCGGGTTCGCGCGCAGGTTGAGGTACCAGTCCGGATGCGTGTCCGCACCACCCTTGGAGGCGACCACCACGTAGCTGTCCCCGTACTCCTGGTAGATCAGCGCCGACTTCCTGGTCGCGCCGCTCTTGCGGCCGGTCGTGGTCAGGACCAGCACCGGAGTGTCGTTCAGCCAGATGTGCCCGACCTCGCCGTCGGTCTCCTCGTAGCGCCGGACGTGCTCGTCACCGAACAGCATGCATACCCCTTCCGGACGGGAACCGCCTTCGGCGTTGAGACTACCGATCCATGGGCGGCCGCGCCGCGCTCGCGCCGGGCGGCCGCGTTCGCGCGCGGCGGCCCGAAATGGACCGGCCCCTCGGGACAGTCAGGCGCACGCGCAGCACTCGCACCGACCCGCGAGTGACGCGGCCAGCCGGTCGTTCGCGCCCTTTGAGTCGGCGTGGGCTACCTTCGACGGCGACCACGCGACTACACACGCAGGGACGGTGCGATGGCGGGAACACCCGTGCTGGCGGTGACCGCGAGCGCCGCGGGCGGCCTGGAGGCACTCCGGCCAGGGCTCGTCGAGCCCGCACTCGCAGCGGGCTGGCGGGTGACGGTAACGCTCACCCCCACCGCGGCGACATGGCTGGACGATCTCGGCGAGATTCCCCTGCTGGAACGCGCGACCGGACTACCCGTCCGCAGCAGGCCGCGCCTGCCCCGCGACCCGCGCCCGCATCCCGACCCCGACTGCTGTGTCGTGGCGCCCGCCAGCGCGAACACGGTCGCGAAGGCCGCGCTGGGTATCGCGGACAACCAGGCACTCACCCAGCTGTGCGAGGCGCTCGGCACACCGCCGGTCCCGGTCGTGCTGTTTCCCCGGATCAACGCCGCGCACGCCCGGCATCCCGCATGGCGCGGTCATCTCGACGCCCTGCACGAGGCAGGCGTGTGGCTGGTCGAGGGCGCCGGCGTCTGGCCGCTGCACGAGCCCGGACAAGCCCCGGCCGACCAGCGGCTCCCGTGGCAGCACGTGCTGGAGACCGCCGCGCGGGCGGTGCGCGCCCGCTGAGCGCGGGTGAGCACGGGCGGGCATGCGCGAGCACAGGTCCGCGCACGCGACCGGCGAACTACGCCGTGGGACTACACGCCATCGACCCATGTGGACGGCACGAGTACGTGCAACGCGTTGCGGGCCACCGAGAACTCCTGCGGTGTCGTGGCGACGACCTCACCATCGACGTTGATGCGCAGGGACGGATCCGTCTCGACCCGCACGCGGGCCGTGCGGTAGTGCTCGGCATGGTGGTTGTCCGGGTACCCGTTCTTGAGGTTGCGGGCCACGGTCACCAGCTCACGAAGCGGGCCGTGCTCGAGCACCGACACGTCCAGCGTGTTGTCGTCGATCCCCGCGTCGTGCGCCGGAAGCTGACCGCCGCCGTAGTAGCGCCCGTTCGCGACTGAGACCTGCAGCAAGCGCGGGAACTCCTGGGGCGGGTGGTCGCCGTCCGGGAACGTCAGTCGCGCGGAGAACGGGCGGTGCTCGGCGATCGCCCGGACCGTGGCCACCGGGTAGGCCAGCGTGCCGAGACGCTTCTTCAACACCGGGGACATCGCGTGCGCGACCTTCTCGCCGATACCCGCGGACGCCCGGTTGACGTAGTAGTTGTTCCCGCACAGGCCAAGGTCGATGTCGACGACCGTGCCCGAGGCGATGATCCGGCACGCCTCGGACAGGTCCGTCGGGATGTGCAGCGTGCGCGCGAAGTCGTTGGCCGTACCGAGCGGCAGCAGCCCGAGCGGTACCTCGCGGTGCGCGAGCACGTCGACCACCGAGCTGACGCTGCCGTCGCCACCACCGAGGATGACGAGGTCGCTGCCGTCGTCCACCGCCGCGTTGACGGTCTCGACCAGCCTGGCCGGGTCCTCCAGCGGGTAGGTCGACTCCAGCGGGACGCCCAGCTCGGTCAGCTTGCGACGCGCCATGGTGAACGCGCTGGCGCCGGTGCGTGAATGGGTGTTCACGATGAGCGCGGCACGGGTAGGCGTACCTGACACGACGCCGACTCCTCTCGCCAGTCCGGACCCGATTCCACCGACAGCGTAACCGTGCCGCTGGTATGAACCCGGTGAGCCGGCCGTGACGATCCGCCCCGATGACACGACAAGGGCAGATCCTCGCGAATCATCCAGAATGGGCATTCCGCCACGTACACCGGCTACCGCGGAACTGACGCGCCGCGCATCACCCGGCCGGATAGGACTCCGGTCCGATCAGCATCACCGGGCACGCGGAGCTGTGGATCAGCGCGTGGCTCGTCGAACCGAGCAGCAAGCCCGAGAACCCGCCGCGGCCGCGGGTCGCGACCACCACGAGCTGTGCCCGCTCGCTCAGGTCGGACAGCACGCGCTTCGGGTTGTCCCGCTTGACCACACGCTCCACCTCGACATCCGGGTAGCGTTCCGTCCAGCCCGTCAGCGTCTGCTCGAGCGAGCGCTGCTCGGCTTCCCTGATCGGTTCCCAGTCCACGAAATCCCGCGTCGACCTGAGCATGCGCTCCGCGTCCGCGTCACTCCACACGTGCACGGCCGTCAGCGGCGATCCGTGCAGGGACGCCTCCTGGAAGCCGTACGCAAGGGCGGGCCACGAGCGCGAGCTGCCGTCCACCCCGACGACCACCGGCAGGCCCCGCGTCCTGCCGGCGGAGGTGTCGCCGCGCACCACTATCACGGGACACTCGGCGTGCCCGGCGAGCTTCAGCGTGATCGAGCCGAGGGCCGTCCCGAAGGCGCCCCCGCCGGAGGAACCGACGATGAGCATATGCGCCCAGCGGGAAGCGTCACGCAGCACGACCGCAGGCGCGTCGGACTCCAGACACGTGGCGACCTCGACGTCGGCCGCCTGCTTGACTGCCTGCTCGGCCGCCCGCAGCTGCGCCGACCCTTCCTCCCGCAGCGCTTCGCGCACGTCGGCCGTCGGCGGGATCACGCCGGTATAGAGCTCGGCGAGGTTGATGCTGTAGACCAGGTGCACCGACAGCTCGCGGTGCGCGGCTTCGCGTGCCGCCCACCGCGCCGCTTGCAAGGCAGCTTCGGAACCGTCGATCCCGACGACGAGTGAGCCCGTCTCGTGCGCCACCGTGTCCATCGAACCTCCCAGTAGTGACATTCCCCACCAAAGGTACAGGGATGTCCGCCCGTGGCATAGGCGCCGATCGCGTCACGCCGTCGCGCGCTGTGGCAGGGTTGCCGGTATGCGGGGCATCGACATCGCGGAGAAGCTGGCACAGTTCGACGAGCACTGGTCACCCAAGACGGTCGCGACCGTCAACGACTACGACGTCCGGCTGGTCAAGGTGGAAGGTGAGTTCGTCCGCCACCAGCACGACGACACCGACGAGCTGTTCCTGGTCATCGACGGGGAGCTGACCATCCGTTTCGACGACGGCGAGGTGACGCTCGGGCCCGGCGAGCTGTACGTGGTACCGCGCGGCGTGTACCACCAACCGGTCAGCGCGGGTGAGACATCGGTATTGCTGTTCGAGCCGAGCGGCACCGTCAACACCGGCGACTCGGGCGGCGAGCTGAACGCCGAGCGCGCGCGGATCTGACGGCCGGGGCGGGACCCGGCCGCGCCCGTGGTGTTCCGCGGAGCGGCACGCGAGAAGTCGACCGTGCTCCGCGACGGGCCGTAGGGTGGCGGTGATGTGTCCCAGCGATGCGACGGTCACCGAGGGCGGTGACCGGCTCCAGGTGGCGGTGGTCGGCGCAGGCCCATCCGGCCTGTATGCGGTGCGCGCCCTCCTGGAGTCGGCCGTCGAGGTCAGCGTCGACGTGTTCGACCGGCTGCCTGCCCCGTACGGCCTGGTGCGCTACGGGGTCGCGCCCGACAACCAGAAGATGAAGTCGGTCATCCGGGTGCTGCACGGCTCGTTCGACGAGGACAACGACGTCCGCTTCCTGGGCAACGTCACCTTCGGTACGGACATCACGCGGGCCGACCTGCGCGCGCATTACGACGCCGTCATCTACGCCACCGGGACCCAGGGTGACCGCAAGCTCGGCGTCGCCGGTGAGGACCTGCCGGGAAGCTCGGGGGCGAGGGAGTTCGTCAGCTGGTACTGCGGCCACCCGGACGCCGCGGGTCACGACTTCCCGCTGCGGTGCAGGCACGCGGCCGTGGTCGGTGCGGGCAACGTCGCCCTCGACGTCACGCGGATGCTCGCCAAGAGCCCCGAGGAGATCGCCGGCACGGACGTCCCCGACCGCGTGCTCGAGACGTTCCGGGACAACCGGATCACCGACATACACCTGCTGTCGCGCCGTGGACCCGCGCAAGCCAAGTTCACACCCATCGAGCTGCGCGAGATGGGTGAGCTGGTCAACGCCGACATCGTCATCGACCCCGGCGAGCTCGTGCTGACCGAGGACGACGAGCAGCGCGTTGCCGCCGATCGCCAGCTCCGCAAGAACGTCGCGCTGCTGCGCGAGTGGGCCGAGCGGCCGCTGGAGGGCAAGCCCCGCCGCGTGCACATGAGGTTCCTGCGCAGCCCCGTACGGCTCCTCGGCGAGAACGAGGTCGAGGGTGTGGTCATCGAACGCAACGAACTGCTCGACGACGGCAAGGTTCGCGGCACGGGTGAGTACGAGACGCTCGACGCGGGCTTGGTGTTCGCCGCGGTCGGCTACCAGGCGCTCCCGCTGCCGGACGTGCCGTTCGACCACGACACCGCCACGGTCCCGCACGACGCCGGCCGGGTGCTCGGCAGCGACGGCACGCAGGAACCCGGGGAGTACGTGACCGGCTGGGCGAAGCGCGGCCCGAGCGGCGTCATCGGGACGAACAAGAACGACGCGGCTGAGACCGTCAACAGCCTGCTTGCCGACCTCGCGGACCGGGCCAGCACCCGGAGCTACGACCGCACCGGCATCACCCGGCTGCTCGAGCGGCGCGGCGTCGACTACGTCGACTGGGCGGGCTGGCTACGGGTGGATACCCACGAGACCCAGCTCGGCGAGGCCCAGAACCGCCCCCGCGTGAAGGTTCCCGACCAGCCGTCGCTGCTGGAGCTCGCCCGCCGGCCCGCGCGTTAGCCGCGGGATCCGTTCCCGGCCGGATGTCGTCACCGTGGGCGCCCGCTCGGCGGCGATCAGCAGGTGCCGCGTTCCTCGCCGGTGTCACACAGCCGCTCGCGGCCGTGCCATTCGAGGCCGTGCCTGGCGTCGTCGCCGAGCCGGCGCCGCACGAGGACGCCGGTGCCGTACCCGGTGTCGTCCCGGATCCAGTGCCGGTACTCCTGCCGGTTCACGGCGAGGTGGTGGCCGTAGAACGGCAGCGCGACAGGTGTGGGTCCCCAGTCCGGGTCCGCCCACGCGGCGTAGCCCTGTGCCCGCGCCGGGTCGATGTACCAGCAGTCCCACTCGACCGGGGACGAAGCCCAGCGGCACGTGCGGTGCCGCATGCCTCCGTGCCTGGTCACCTCGGGGTCGCGGGAGATGCCGCGTAGCGTGTCGCTGCCCGCGTCGTAGTGCTCGCGGTACCAGTCGCCGCACGGATCGGCGGTGTCCCTGCAGCCCACCCAGGGTTGCCACGCCGCGCGGCGACGGTCGGTGTCGCTGCCACCCGCCGCGCAGTAGCGCGCGCTCATCACCCGCGCGGCCTCGTTCGCGGCCTGCCAGCTGTTGATCCGGGCCGAGATCGGCAGGTGCGCCCCGGACCCGGCGGAGTCGAACTGCCACATCCCCACGCCGGCATGCCAGAAAGCGTCCGGGGACTCCTCCGGGTCCGTGAACGAGTGCAACCCGCGCTGGACGTCCCAGCGGCCGAGCGTCATCGGGGACGGGGCGGTGTCCCGCGGCGCTCCGGTCTCCTGCCAGACCACCGCCAGCATCATCGCCGCGAGCTCGTCCCTGGACAGGCCGCAGTCACGGTGCGTCTCGGCGTGCTCGAGCACGTCGTCGAGCGGTTCGTCGCCGAAGACGTGGTCCGCCGCTGCCGGTGGGCCTGCCGCGAGCGCGCCCATCGCCAGCACCAGCGCGAGTACCGCGCCGCAGGCACCGCGCACCGCCGAGCACGTCATGAGCCCACCACCCACAGCATCGGCATCCTCCCGCTCAGGTCCGCACCGGGATCGGCGGGTTCGGCGTGCAGGAAGTCGCCGAGTTCCTGCGGCATCGCCGGTTCGAGCTCGGGCAGCCGATCACCCGAGCCGGGCTGGACAACCGGGGTCTCGGCGACGTGCAGCACCCGGCCATCGGGACCCAGCCACGCGATCACCACAGCCGGTCGCTCGATGGAGCTGTCTGCGTGGTTTCGCACCGACCCGAACAGCAGGTACGGCCGCTCGCCGACGTCCTCGTCGCCGAGCAGGTTTCCCACCGCGACATCACGCGACCCGCCGTGCGAGCGCAGCCAGTGCAGCAGCAGCTCGGCCTCGCGCGGGGAGTCCGTGGATACCCCTGCCGGCTGCACCGCCCAGCGCACCCCTGCCACCTCGTCCGCGGGCACGTCCGCATCCACCACGAACGGCGCGGGTTCACCCGGGCGAACCGGATCCACCGGCACCACGGCCGAGGCTATCGAGAGCGTCGCCCCCTGCTCGTCGACCAGCTGGGCGTGGACAGTCACCTGCCCGACGTCCTCGGAGGTCTCGTTGCGCACCAGCCCCCGTGCCACCCAGTTCCCCTCCCCGCCGGTGCGCACGGTCGGTTCGAGCACGACGACCTCGTCGCTGGTGACATCGGTGGTGTAGTGCGGGCCACGGAAACCGGCGAGGTTGCGGTCCGTCACCCGCGCCACGGCGTCCACCTCGCCGGGCGGCGGTTCGGCGCCGCAGTCGGCCTCGCCACCATCGTCCGGAGGCACGCGCAGGCAATCCCGCTCGTCGTACAGCTCCGGAGAACGCTCGTGCAGCGAGGGCAGCTCGGGCAGGTCGACGTGCTCGACTCCCGCGCCGGTGGCACCGTCCTGGACGACGGGCCAGTTCGGCGAGGACGCCGGGATCACCGCGAGCAACACCACGGCCACCGCGGCCCAGCCGGCGCGTCCCCTTCCCGACAGGCCGCTTCCGGGCATCGGCGCCCACTCCTCCGGTGTGCTCGACCGGCTCACACGCTGCTCGGCAGGGATGGCCAAACAACTCAGTCTACTGCCGGGAAGAAGGCGGCATCAATCGTCGTGCCTACGGTGCGTGTACGGCGCCGGGTGCCCGGCCCCGGCGTGCTGGGCTACTCCGCGGTGTCGACAGCCTTGGGGGTGGCCAGCGACCAGGTGTGCCCGAAGGGGTCGGTGAGCTGACCGTAACGATCACCCCAGAACTGGTCCTCGAGCGGCATCGCCACGGTGGCGCCCGCGTCGACCGCGCGCTGCCACGTGGCGTCCACATCGGGGAGATACAGGTGGATAACCACCGGTGACCCGCCGAGTGCCCGCGGGGAGCTACCGTTGCCGTCCCCGTACTCGGGGAAGTCGTCCATCAGCATGACCAGGCCGCCGTTGATGGTGACGGCGGCGTGCATCAGCCTGCCCGACCCGTCCTCTGCCGGGACCCGCTCGGCCTCCACCGCGCCGAACGCCGCCTTGTAGAACTCGATCGCCTCCGCGGCGCCCTCCACGACCAGGTGTGGTGTCACCGCTGGCATAAGTACGTCTTGATCCGCCATCGTTGCTCCTCGATAGGTGAGTTGCCGGGTTGGTTCTCGAACTGTCGCACGCTGCACCGACAGACCCGCTACTGTTCCGACCCGCTGCCGGGACGGAACTCATCGGGACGAGGTCGAAGCCGGCTCGAGCCGTTGGTGAGTCGTCGCGTGGCGTGGCGATCCGCGGACGGTGCGAGTGGTTAGGCTCGGGCCGAGCGCGCGGCCGAATGCCACACCGGCCACGACAACCCCGTCCACCGTCGGCCGAGGAAGGCAACACCGGTGATCGATCTGGTCGTGCTGGCCGGACTGATCGTCGGCTACGCGCTGGTCTCCGGTCGCGTGCAACGCACGTCGTTGACCGCGCCGATGGTCTTCGTGACCGCCGGGCTCGCGCTCGGCCCCGCGGGGCTGGACGTCATCGGTGGCCCGGTGACCGAGTCCACCGTCCGGGTGCTGGCCGAGGTCACGCTGGTGCTCGTGCTGTTCACCGATGCGGCACGTATCGAGCTGCCCGTGTTGCGGCGGGAGTATCACTTCCCGTTGCGGCTGCTGGCGATCGGCATACCCGCCGCCGTCGCGCTCGGCGCGGGTACCGCGCTGCTCGTCTTCGACGACTTCGGGGTGTGGGAGGCCGCGCTGCTGGCCGCTGTGCTGGTGCCGACCGATGCCGCCCTCGGCGCTTCCGCGGTCTTCGACGAGCGGCTGCCGGTGCGGATCCGGCAGACAGTGAACGTGGAGAGCGGGCTCAACGACGGCATCGCGCTGCCTGTTGTGCTGCTGTTCGCGGCGGTCGCTGGGACGGCCGGGTCCGGTGCGGGCTCAGCCGTGTCGTGGGTGGAGTTCGCCGCCGAGCAGATCGGCCTCGGTGTGCTGGTGGGGCTGGTCACGGGTTTGCTCGGTGGCTGGCTTCTCACGCGGGTCGACAGGGCGGGCTGGATCAACGCGACCTACCGGCGCCTGGCGGTACTCGCCATCGCGGGCCTCGCCTACGGCGGCGCCGAGCTGGTCACCGGAAACGGCTTCATCGCGAGCTTCGTCGCCGGGCTGAGCTTCGGATTCGTCGCACGCAGCCAGTGCCCGCAGGTGCACGAGTTCGCCGAGCGGGAAGGCGAGCTGCTGGCCATCGCGACGTTCGCGATGTTCGGCGCGATCATCGCCGGTCCCCGGCTGGCGGACATGGACTGGCGGGTCGTCGCCTACGCCGTGCTCAGCCTGCTCGTGGTCCGGGTGGTCGCCGCCTGCGTCGCGATGGCAGGCACCAAGGTGACGTGGACGACCATGCTGTTCTTCGGCTGGTTCGGACCGCGCGGGCTGGCTTCGATCCTGTTCGGGTTGCTCGTGGTCGAGCACGCCGGGATCGCGGTCGCCGACGAGATCATGGTCGTCACCAGTGCCACCGTGCTGCTGAGCGTGTACGCGCACGGGATCAGCGCGGCGCCGCTGGCGCGGGCGTTCGGGCAGCACGCCAACCGGTACCCGGCGACGGCACCCGAACGTTCCCCCGTCACCGAACACCATGTGCGCAACCGCCCCACGTGACGGCGCGTTCGCGGCCGCGCGCCACGAGTCCGATGCCAGCCTGCCCGTATCTCGTTTCCTGGTTCCGAGCCTGCTCATCCGTGGTCGCGATCGCTTCACAGCGTGCGCGCGAGCCGCATGCCGCCGAAGATCCACCGCGCGGACGGCGGGAAGAAGTTCCGGTAGCTGGCACGCATGTGGTCGGACGGCGTGACGCAGCTGCCACCGCGTAGCACGTGCTGATTGACCATGAACTTGCCGTTGTATTCGCCGATCGCACCGGCGGGCGGCTGGTAGCCCGGATACGGCAGGTACGCGCTGCCCGTCCACTCCCACACGTCGCCGAACATCTGCCGCGGCCCCTGCCCGTGGCCGGACGGCCGAGGGTGTAGCACGGCAGGATCCAGGAGGTTGCCACCCACCGGCTGCCGGGCACCGAAGGCTTCCCACTCGAACTCGGTGGGCAACCGCGCACCAGCCCAGCGGGCATAAGCATCGGCCTCGTAGTAGCTGATGTGACAGACCGGCTCAGCCGGATCGACCGCGCGGGGGCCGGACAACGTGAACACTTCCCACTCGCCGCCAGATCGCGACCAGTAGAGCGGTGCCTGCCAACCCTCGGACTGCACGGTGGCCCAGCCGTCGGACAACCACAGCTCGGGACGCTGGTAGCCGCCGCTGTCGATGAACTCCAGCCACTCGCCGTTGGTGACCGGGCGGTCAGCCAACGCGAACGGATGCAACCACGCCTGGTGGCGCGGTTGTTCGTTGTCGTAGGCGAATCCGCCGCCGTCGTGACCGATATCCACGAAGCCGCCTGCGTGCTCGACCCATTCCTGACGCGTCGCCGAGGTCGCTCCGGGTGTGTCCAGCGCCGCGTAAACCGGCGCCAGCGGGTTACACGAGAGCACATGCTTGATGTCCATGAGCAGCAGCTCCTGGTGCTGCTGCTCATGATTCAACCCCAGCTCGATCAACCGCAGCGTTTCGGCGTCCGGGTCCCGTTCGAGCAAGCGGCGCATCGCCGCGTCCACGTGCGCACGATACTCGGATATCTCGTCCAGACCGGGTCGCGAGATGAGGCCGCGCGCCGAGCGCGGGTACTGGGAGCCGACGGTGTTGTAGTAAGAGTTGAACAGGTAGGAGAACCGCGGATGGAACTCCCGGTATCCGGGGTCCGTCGCCGACAGCAGGAACGTCTCGAAGAACCACGAGGTGTGCGCGCGGTGCCATTTGGTCGGGCTGACCTCGGGCGCGGACTGGACCGTCTGGTCCTCCGGCGAGAGCGGGCCGGCCAACCGCTCCGTGAGCGCGCGCACCTCCTCGTACTTCTCGGCCAGTTCGGTGCTGGCCGGTATCGTCTGTGCCCCCAACATCGTCATGGAACGCTCCTCCCTGCGTTTGCCGAAGGCGGGCCGTACTCCCGCCCTGCCGACGATCATGGCACGCGTCGGGAGCCCCGGGCATGGCGTTCGTGGAGCCGACCGGTTGAACCATCGATGACGAGCGCGTCGCCGGTCACGCACGAGAAGCGGCCTTGCGCGCCCGGGTCGTTGTGCGTCAGGCATGTATCCAGCACTGACTGGTTCACCGGCCGCAGCGTGACCGATTCCCGCTGCCTCCCATTTCGAGACCGTGCGTTCCGCTCGACAAACGGATGGTTGATCGCCGTCACGGCGAAGCCGCTGAGCTCGAAGCTCGCGCCGTCGGGATTCAGGAGCAGCAAGGGCGGAGGGGACAGGGAACATTAGCACCGCGTGCGGTCCACGTAGACCTAGCACCGGGAGATCAGGGGCAACGGCGGCTCGGCCATTATCGGCCCGAACCTCAAAGGCCCTGGCCTCTATCAAGGCGGCTACTGTGCGGGGTGGCCAGGGACGGATTCGAACTGTCGACCTTACGCTTCTCAGGTCCCGGGTAGTGGGTTCACACCCACTCTGGTGTTGCTCCAGTCGAGGTCAGGAAACTGCTGAGACGTCAGTAACGGTGGTGAAGTCGGACGGACTGAGACTGGCACCGAGATGACGCGAACGCGAGATCAACCCGCCACCAGCGGACGAGCTCAGCTTCCATACGTCGCATACTCACACAGGACGCGTCGAACTCACGCACCTAGCGCGTCACCCCATCGGCAATAGAAACTCACCCAATAGCACTCCCGCATGGCAATGACTGTGTGTAACAAGATGCGACCTCCGAGCGACAAGACCACGAGAAGTTACACCTATTTGCCCGATTACGCAACTTATATCGTCTGGGATCATTATATGACAGACAACGACCGCTTATTGCCCGATGGTCCTTCGTGACATTCGGGCGCCTGGGAGGCCTAGCTAAGGATGTTCTTATGACACCACCCCTCGACTGCCCAAGAACCACCGCCAGCATGCAGCACTTAGCCAAGGTGCCGGCGTGTACCTAAGTCGCGCAACCGTTCACGGCTTTCGCGCCTCCGCTGACGCTCCTATTGTTTGCGATCTACCGGGTAGGTTTTCTGTCCTTATCGGCGCAAACAGCACTGGAAAGACAACAATTACCGATGCCCTCTATCTGGGGCATCCACATAATTTTCCGCAGTTAAACCGGCCGAGCGCTGCCACGTTAAGCGGCAAGACTCCTCGTCAGATCAACGTCGAATATTCACTAAGCCCCTCGGGACAGCCAGAGAGTCCGCTTGGCAAATCACTAAGGGCACATGGAACGCCTGCGCCGACCTGGACGCGACAACTAGAGAGAAGTCTTGGCCGTGTCCGCTCGTCCACGATTGGCACATATTCAGACGATGCGGACCAGATACGGTTCGTCTACCTGCAAGCTCAACGCAATCCACTTGACGAGCTGGCGCGACGTGAGGCTCAAATTCTGGTTGAGCTATTCCGGGCTGAGCAGCAGCGTAGGCGCGGACACCGAAATCTCACCGAGCTACGTGCTATAGCGGCACGTTTCCTGGACCAGCTCACACAGTCTGGGCTTATCGCGTCGGTGGAACGACGAGTCAGGGAGCATATGAGCGCGCTGTCCTCAGGTGTCAACCGCCAACATGCCTTCATTGGTGGGCAGGAAGTTGACGACACTTATCTTGCACGTGTACTCGAACTGCTGATCAGTAGCATTGACGACAGGGCGTTTGCCCAGCGTCTGGAAGTATCTGGGCTCGGTTACGTGAACTTACTGCACATTGCTGTCGTTCTAGCTGCGATCCCCGATAGCGTCGGGACGCCCGCATCGACCGGCGCCGGAGCGGACGGTACGTATCGGGCCGAATCCGAAGAGGCAGCCGCCCACAAAGACATCGACGTCAAGTCGCCTACAGACGAGGAACGCCTAAATCAAGCGGAAGCGGAAGCCGAATCCGAACAGGACTCCTTCTTTCCTGACTTGTTCCACGTTACAGTCGTAGTTGAAGAACCTGAGGCTCACTTACACCCCCAATTGCAGCACGGTCTCGCTCGTTACCTGCAGCAGGTGACCAAACTCCGACCCGAGATTCAAGTTATCATCAGCAGTCATGCAGGTGAAATCATTTCAGCTTGCCAACCTGAAGAACTGGTCGTTCTACGCCGGACGAACGACGGCAATAGCACGTCTCGTTGCATAGCGCAAATTCCGTTCCACGACCGAGGAAAGACTCTTCGAATGGCAAGACTGCATATGGATGCGACACGTTCAGCATCCCTCTTTGCCGAACGCATGCTGCTGGTTGAGGGCGTAACTGATGCCGTACTAGTACGGCAGTACGGTCGAGCATGGGCTTCAAACGATTCCCAGAAGCAAAGATTTATTGATGCCCTGACTATCACTGTCATGGGAAGCAGAGTTGGACGTTGGCCCCTTGACCTACTCGCCACACCCGGACACGAGATTGTGCAGCGCGTCGCTATCCTAACCGATACCGACACACGAGACGGTGATTCTTTTTCCCCTCCTGCATGGATCAATTCCTACGATGCTGCTGTCGTGAGAGGATTCTTTAGTAAGCCAACTTTAGAACCATCAATCACTCCGGGAAATGAGGAAGCAGTGACTGCTGCTCTCAAGTCTATAGGGATTTCTGCCCCGTCCGAAGTCACCGACGAAGTCGTTGACAGCATATTCCAGAATTCGGGTAGAAACCGCAAAGGTGAGTTCGCCCTTGAGCTCGGATCAGAACTTTCCAGACGGCTTGACAACAATGACTCGGTAGCTGTCCCATTGCATTTCCAGGAAATGTTCAAGTTTCTCTACATCGACAACGAGGAACCCGATGCCAGCTCGCTTTTCGCTAACGGATGAGCAGCGTCGAGCAGCAGCCAGTCGTGCCGAACATGTGTTCATCATTGCTGCTCCGGGTGCGGGAAAAACTACTATCGCCGCTGAACGCTATGGCGTCACACGCTTCGCAGACCGTGACCCAGGGCGACGCACGATTGGAGTCAGCTTTGCTCGCTCGGCCACGCAAGAGTTCCGGATTCGCGTACAACAACGTTGGGGGACACGCGCCGTCGGCTGGCCGCACGATATCAAGACTCTTGACTCGCTGCACTGCGAGCTTGTCAGGCATCTCCTGGTAACCGGCACGCTCCGCTGGCCTGGTGGCCACACCGAACTCAAGGTGCTCGACATTTGGCGCGGACAACGTGGCGCCCGCTACCTGCAGCCGAATCAAGGATGGCGCCGCGTCGCCACGTTACACGGTCGAGACGTGACGTCAGTCGGTACCCACATCACCCGGCCTGGGTACGGCATCGGGACGAAGCAGCACTTCGAGACTCATCTTGCGAACGGACTATGCACGCACGAGGAGATTCGCGCCGTCCTCCAAGCAGCGTTGTCCCGCGATGACCTTCGACAAGTGCTGGCAGACTATCTCCGCAATACGACCCGCTCGTTGATCGTTGACGAGGTATTCGACGCGAATGACCTCGATGTCGATCTGATCTTGCTCGCAGGGAAAAGTGGGTTACGCACCACGCTCATTGGGGATCCATGGCAAGCTCTATACGAGTTTCGCGGCGCCCAGCCCGACCTCGTACCGCAGCTTGTGAAGAGCCAGGGATACCTATCGCTTCCCGTAACGGAATCATTTCGCTTTGCGACGCACGAGATGCGGCATATTGCGATTGAATTACGAGCTGGGCGAGGCGTCGCCGTAGAGGACGGTTCTGCCGGAGAAGTCGATGTTGTATTGGCTCCTGAGTGGGGGATGTTGTGGCAGTCCGATGCACGCGTCCTCCCGTTGTCCTTTGGGCGAGTGGACAATCAAACTGAGGCTGGAATCATTCTACTGTTAGACCAAGTAGTTACCGAACGTTTCGATCGACGCGCCATCTTCGCACCAGAAGCAATGGCCCTTCTCGGCCTTGAACCGGAGACAGTGCAGGCTGAAGGTTCCTCCCAGTTTCGACAGGTCCTCGAAACCATCAGTCACGGCACACCGGAAGCGATGGCCAGTGCGTTGAACCAACTACGTAGTGCGCTAAAGGAACTCGGAAGTCCTCGCCAGTTACGGACTCTCCCCGGTAGTGGAGAGGAAAAACAACGCGCTCGACTTCATTCCCTTGCCCAAAGATTAAACCAAGCCAGATGCATTCCTGGAATGACCATCCATCAAGCTAAAGGCAAGGAATGGCCCACGGTCGGCGTTCGAGTTCAGCCTACCCAAGCTGACAGAATACGCACAGGTCTTACGGAAAGTAGTGCAAACGATCGCGCACTCTACGTGGCTCTCACACGTGCCAGCGAATCAGTGCGGTTCGTGTAAGCGTCGGTGTGGCGCGGCTAGCTGGCCGAGGGGCAGTTAACCTGTCAAGCGATAATTTACCATGCTTCGATCCTAAAGATTCATGGCGTCGCAGCAACTAGAATGTCGGCCGCGTCGAGCCGCCGCAAACACTCGACGGACAAAAAGCCTCACTCACTGCTTCCGTCACGTTCCATACCTCAGTTACCCTTCCTGGTCGGGGATGGCGACGCAACGGAAGCCGGTGTCATCGTCACACATTGAGGCGGCGGCGTCGTTGAACGATGACGACGTTGCGCGGTCGAAGGGACTGGTCCAAGCTGCGCCCTTCAGGTCGTGGCGGCCTGGTTTGGTCTTGGTGGAGCAGCATTCCCAGATGTTGCCGCAGAAGTCGTAGACGCCGTATGGGCTGACGCCGCTCTGGTAGCAGTCGACCGCGGTGGTCTCCCCTACCCCGTTCTCGCGGACGTTGCACTAGGTCGGCGTGGGTTGATCGCCCCACGGGTACACCGTCCCACGGGTGCCCCGCGCGGTCTTCTCCCATTGCTGGCTGGTGGGGAGCGCCTTGCCGGCCCATTCGGCGTAGGCGCTGGCGTCGTTCCAGGTCACGAAGACGACGGGATGATCAGCGAGCCGTTCCGGATAGGTGCCGTCTATCCAGTGTTGTGGTGGCGTGTGACCGGTGGCGGCGACGAAGCGGGAGTGCTCGGCGTTGGTGCCGGGGTGGACGTCGATGTAGTAGTCCGGTACCCACACCGGTTCGTTGCTGGGTCCTGCGAGGTAGACGCTGCCCTCGACCTTGACCATGAGCCGGCCGTCGACCGGGTGGCGCGTTTCCGTGGAGCCGACGAGGTCGACCTGCGCGTCACCGTTGCCGGGGACTAGCGAGTCGCCGGTCAGGTACGAGAAGCGGGCTTGCGTGTCCGGGTCGTTGCACGTCAGGCACGTATCCAATGCCGCTTGGTTCACCGGTCGCGGAGTGATTGACTCGCCACCGGCTTCCCACTTGGAGATCATGCGTTCGCTGACGCCGAGGTGTGCGGCGAACTCGCGGATGCTCATGCGCTTGGCGTCCCGCAGCGCGCGCACCTCGACGCCGGACCAGTGCTGGACAGTCGCCACGTCTCCACTCCCCTAGTCGATCACCCTTGTCGCAGGAGAGCTGCACTTCAAGCGCGGCTATACCGGTTCGGCCGGGATGTTCCCGTACAACTCCCGCAGCTCCCGCAGGATCGTGTGCTCGGTTGGCCAGCTCGTGCCGTCCACCGAGGCGATCGGGCGAATTCCGGTCGCCGCGTTGGTCGCGAATGCCGCTTCCATGCCCGGCAGGTCCGACAGAGTCAAGGGCTTGGCCGTGATCGGCTCGTCCAATGCCTGGTTGATCAGGGTCATGGTCACACCACTGAGCCATTCCGACCGAGGCCAGACCACCTGGCCATCACGAATGAACCCGATATTCGACGTCGCTAACTCGGAGATCGTGCCGTCGGGGTTCAGGAACAGCACATCGTCGAAACCCTCCCGCTGTGCGGCCCGGCGCCGCTGGAGGGCACCGAACAGGCCGATGTGCTTCACCGCCGGGATCTCGCGCTGGTAGGCGGCGGCCTGCAGCCGTAGTGGCGACGGCGAGGCCGCCCCGGCGTCCCGGGTGGTGACCAGGATGTGTGGGTCCGCGTCGGCACCGACGGTGCCGAGGTTCAGCGCAGGATCGTAGACAGTCACCCGGACCACGATCGCCTCTCGCCGATCCGCCAACGCCTGATGCACGCAGGCGCACACACGGTCGGTGTCGAGGTCGGTGTCGAAGAGGAAGCGGCAATCCTTCGCGAGCCGCTGCATGTGCAAGGACAAGCCCCGCACTCGACCGTTCTCGACAAGCATCGACGTGAAATGCCCGTAGTTGGTCAACGCAAGCGCCGACATCTGGTCAAGCGTCGGAGTGGCGCCATTCAGTTCCATACCGGCCAGCCTCGCACCTCAACGCCTCCACAGGTCCGCACAACCGTGAGGAAGGGTGGGCAACGTTTCTCGGCTACTGGCGATGACATCTGGGCACGGTCAACACGCCGTCGGTAGACGACCGGCCACCCCGCGACCCATCTCCATAACCTGCGTCATTCGTGTGGCCGTCCGGCGCGAACACCACGATGCGGCTTCGCATACACGAACAAGTTTCGGAACCGGCCAAGCTGGAGAAGCATCCCGAGTGGGTACGTTGCTACATCCGTTGCTACAGCAAGGGGGTGCAAGTGAGACTACCTAAACGAAGTCCCTCCGACCGGAGGATCGATCGAAGGGATTTCCGCAGGTCAAGAGGGTGGCCAGGGACGGATTCGAACCGTCGACCTTCCGCTTTTCAGGCGGACGCTCGTACCAACTGAGCTACCTGGCCAAGGGATACTCGCACGGTGACACGCACCGTGCACCGAGGAGTACGTTGGCGACCCTGACGGGACTCGAACCCGCGACCTCCGCCGTGACAGGGCGGCGCGCTAACCAACTGCGCCACAGGGCCATGTAGTTTTCCGTGCTCCCAACGGGATTCGAACCCGCGTCGCCGCCTTGAAAGGGCGGAGTCCTAGGCCGCTGGACGATGGGAGCCCGGCTAGTCCGGCTAACCGGCCAACCGTGTTCCCAGAGTTCCGCCGGTCCGTCCCTGGGAGCCGCGAATAGCATACGACACCCGCGCACAGCGCACCACAGCGGGTGCCACTAAGCGCGGCGTGACGCCCTGACCTGCATCGAACGGCCGGAGCGTGTCACCGCTGCACGGGAGGTACGCCGTCCTCGTCCGGCCGCAACCCGAGCATGTCCAACAGCAGCGCGCAGTCCTCGGCGTCGTGCGCGCTACCGGCGACGGCTCGCCGCGCCCTCTTGAGCTGATCGTCGGAGATCCGAAGCGAGTCAGCACCGGACGAACGCTGCGAAGGAACGCCCATGCCGGAGCCCGTCGATCGCGTCTCTTCCTGACGCATGAGGAACTGGCGGACTTCAAGAGAACCACTCATGGTTCCTCCTCCACTCAACACGGCGTTCCTGACGACTAGCCGCGAGGCTAGCTACTGTGACATCGCACTCACAGTCCCCCGCAGGGTGAACTCTCAAGAACGCTCTGTTGTTCCAACGCCGGCCATCGGGAAGCCCCTACACCCGTACCGCCTTGCGCACAAGGGAGAACGAGGGAACTCCCGGTGGCCGCCTGGTGCAGATTTTCCCATCGATCGCTCGCCGTGAACCCGTATTTCGTGTAACAATCGGGGTGCTGACACACCCCCGGTCAGCGCCTGTGGAGATCCCCTCCGGCCCCCGCGTTCCTCCCCCTGGCGCGGGGGCTTCCTACTGGTTTGCCCGCGCGGTGCGGGGCTAAACGTCACGGTTGGTCCGTGCGGCCGAACGTCGCGGTTACCGGCGCGGCACGGCCGCCTGCATCGGCAGCGCGCGGCTATCCTGTCCCGGTGCCATTCCCTTCACTCGGCCGATCCCGCGGCCGCAACAAGAACCCGACGGACAGCGACGAGCGGCGCCAGGAAGCGCCGACGACCGACAACGAGCGAGTGACCGACCACGAACTGGAGGGTTACATCGCGGCGCTCGCCGGGGAGCCGGTCGCCGGCGAGGACGCGGCGCCCTCCGGGGACGACGAGGAACCGGCCACCGACCCGGGACTGCACATGCGTGACGCACCGCCGATGCAGCTGCGGCTCGCGCCCGCGGCCACCGCACAGCTGGCCGCTATCGCAGGCGAGCGCGGAGTGTCGGCGGAGACCCTTGTCCGCGGATGGGTACTGGACCGATTGTCCTGGGAGTCGTACGGAGCCACCGGCTCGCCACAGCGGTAGCCAGACGAACACCCCCGAAATAAGTTCAGCCCCCGGAGGAACGATCCACCGGGGGCTGAGCAGTCTAGTCGACGCGCCGCGTCAGAGAGCGCGAACCTTCTGGGCCTGCGGGCCCTTCTGGCTCTGGCCTACCTCGAACTCCACACGCTGATTCTCCTCGAGGGTCCGGAACCCCCGACCCTCGATCTCCGAGTAGTGCACAAACACGTCACCCTCGGCGTCGTCCTGCGCGATGAAGCCGAAACCCTTCTCGGCGTTGAACCACTTCACAGTGCCTTGCGCCACCGCTTTACTCCTCGTTACACATCCGTTTCAAGTGCCGCGAACGGCACCCGGGCCGTCCCGGACGGTTCCAACGAGTCGAGCACGTGCACGCTCAGCACACAATCGGCCCGCGTCAGAAGTTCCGCGAGCGTGCGAACACGAACACGCAAAACGACGGCCCAAGGCAAGCCTACCCCGAACCCTCGTCCCGGGAACCCCGCGCCACGATATCGGTCGCACAACAATGAATGTGATATACCTCACACTCATTTGTAGTATGGCGCTACTCTTGCTGAGATGCCGCACGTCCTGCTAATTGCGAGGCGTGCGGTTGGCCACCTCGGCTACGTATCCGCCGTCCGCGTGGTTAGCGTGGACGGCGTGCATAGCGTTCAGCAGTGGCCACCCGTCGAGACCCAACCTCCCCAGGTGCACCCGAAGGCACCCGAGCAAGGCGCGGAGCTCACCTCGCACTACAGCGAGTGCTTCGGCTGCGGTGAGGACCAGCCGGGCGGGCTTCACATGTCATCCACCATCGGCGCCGGGCACGTCGTGCATTCGTCGTTCACCGTATCGGCCGAACACCAGGGCGCTCCCGGCCTCGCACACGGCGGCCTGCTGTCGTGCGCTTTCGACGAGGCGCTGGGGACCGTCGTCGGGCAGCTGCTCCGCAAGCCCGCGGTGACCGGCAAGCTGGAGACCGACTTCCGCAGGCCGGTGCCCGTCGGCTCCACCCTGCACATCACAGCCGAGCTGGACGGAACGGCCGGCCGGAAGGTCTACGCGAGCGCGCGCGGCCACCTCGGCGCTCCGGACGGCCCGGTGGCTGTGGAGGCCCGCGCGCTGTTCGTCGTGGTCGACCTGGAGCACTTCACCGAGCACGGCGACCAGGACGCGTTGAAGAAGCTGCGCGACAGCGCCCGCGAGCCCGAACGCACCGATCGCTGGGACATCAACCCCTGACCGGGCCCGCGGCCGGCACGGCGCAGCGGCTCTCCGAGCCACGGGGTCGGGAGCCGAAGGTGACCGCGGTTCCATAGAAGGAGCCCGATGTCACATTGGGCTCCACACCGCACGGGCTGCTAGGTCAGGGTGCGGGGGCGGATGTCGTTGGCTCGGTCGACCAGGTCGATGCGTTCGTCGCTCGTTGCCGCGAACCTGGCCAGCCAGCGGTAACAGCGCTCGAGACCGAAGCGGACGTCGCGTTCGGACAGTTCGCTACCGAGAACCTCGCCGGGGGCCCACACGGTGCCGTGCGCGTGTGCCGGATCGGCGCGCTGCCACTCCTGCATCCACCCGTACGTCGCCTCGAGCAGGTCCGCCGAAGCCCACGCGCGGCGCTCGGCGTCCAGGTCCAGCCCTTCCAACCGCCGCGAGGCCGCCACCAGCTCGTGCGCGGTGACGACCGGCTGCTGCTGGCCGGCAGGCGGCACCGACGCCGTGATACGCACCGCGTTGACCTGGGCATCGACATGGTGGCTGGAAGACCGGGGGATGGCGTCCAGCGTCTCGATCGCGATGTCGCGCCCGCCCTGCGCCAGGTACACCCGTGCCAGGCCGAACGCGGCGCTCACGTAGCTACGGTCGGTGCGCCACACCTGCTCGTAGAAACGCGCGGCGGCGAAGTAGTCGCCGAGCAGCTCCGCGCAGGCCGCCAGCGCCAGCTTCGGCGCGAGCTCGCCCGGCACGTCGTTGTAGGCCGCGTCGAAGGCCGTCCTGGCGAGCTTCGGCCTGCCTGCGACCAGCTCGATCATCCCCCGGTACCACTCGATACGCCAGTCGTGCGGCATCCCGGCCTTGACAGCCAGGTACTGCGCGGCCTGCAGCTGCCTGCGTGCCTCCTCGAGCTCGTCCAGCTCGATACGCGCCCGCACCACCCGCAGGCGCACCTCGATCGAGTCCTGCGGCGCCCTCGCCAGCGCCTCGATCACCTCGCGGGGCTCCGAGGTCGTCGTCGACGCGAGCAGGCTCGCGGCGACATCGTCGGTGTGCACCAGCGGCGCGGGCAGGCCTGCGATCACATCGTGCGGCTCCGGGGCGGGCACCCGCACCGCCCCGCGGCGACCGGGCGTGCGGTCCGGCACCACCGAGTGCACCCCGAACGTCCTGTTCTCCGCACCGAACACTGTGGACGATCCAGGACGTTCCTCACCGGTACCCAGGGCCATGACCTCGCGCAGCACCCCGGTGAGCTGGTCGGCCATCTCCTCGGCGGAAGCGAAGCGCCTGTCCGGGTCCGCGTGTGTCGCCCGCTTCAGGAACCGGTAGTAGGAGTCGAACAGCTGGAAGAGCGGGACGTTCTCCTGCGGTGGGAGCGTGGTCTTGTACTTGGTGGTGTACCCGGAGAACTCGAAGGACAGCACCGCGAGCGTGCGGCCGACGGTGAACAGGTCCGACTGCACGCTGGCGCCACGTGTGCCCAGCTCCGGAGCGCTGTAGCCCGAGGTGAAGAACAGCGGGCTGGTGTAGTCGTCCATGTGCCGAACCGCGCCCATGTCGATCAGCTTGAGCTGCTCGTTGGTCTGGATGACGTTGTCCGGCTTGAGGTCGCAGTACAGCAACCCCTTGTTGTGCAGGTACCCCAGCGCGGGCAGGATCTCCAGGCCGTAGGCGATGACCTGCCCGATCGGCATGCTCTCCGGCCGCCCGGCCGCGCGGTGCCTGGCGAGCGCCAGCTGGCGCAGGGACTGCCCGCCGACGTACTCCATCACGATGTAGCCCACCGAATGGCCGGTACGCGGGTCCTCGTGCTTGACGAAGTTGTAGATCTTGACGATGTTCGGGTGCTCGACCTCGGCCAGGAAGCGGGTCTCGTTGACCGCCGCCTCCGTCGCCGTCGCGTCCCCGGTGTCGATCAGACCTTTCAGCACCACCCAGCGGTCGTTGACGTTGCGGTCGGTAGCCAGGTAGATCCACCCGAGCCCGCCGTAGGCGAGCGCGCCGAGCACCTCGTACTGCCCTCCGACCACCTCGTTCGGACGCAGGCGGGGAGTGAAGGAGTACGCGGCGCCGCAGTTGGCACACGTCCCCTCGGTGGGACCCGGCTCCCCGTCGCTACCGCGCCCGACCTTCGCGTCGCAGCGCGCGCAGTAGCGCTTGTGCTCGGCGACCACGGGATCGTCCAGCACCGCCGACGAGGGGTCCCGGTACGGCACGGGCGGCACCTCGACGAGCCCCGCGCCCAGCGCGCCCCTGCGGGAACGTCGCGACCCGCGCGAGGACGACCGCCGCGAGCTACGCGGGAACGTCTCGTCGCCGGTGCCCTGCGACCCCGAGCGGGAGTCCGAGCGAGAATCCGAGCGCGACCCCGACCCCCTTCCGGAGCCGGAGCCCGACCCGGAGTCCGGCTCGGAGCCGGACCGGGAGTCCGAGCGCGAGTCCGGCTCGGAGTCACTGTCGCCGGGCTGCTCCAGCACGCTGTCCGGGCCGGGTTCGGGCAGCGCGGGTTCGCGTGCCGGCGACTCGCCGGAGGGACGCACCACCCGCGTCTCCGGTCGCTCGGTGAACAGCGCGCTGGTCAGTTCCTGCTCGTCCGGTCCACTCATCGATACCTCGCATCCGGTGGGCTCGCACCGCCGAGCACCGGTTCGATCCACCTGTCGTAGAGCTCGTCCCACCGGTCTTCGCGCACGTCCTCCAGCACGGCATTGACGTACCGGACCATGTCCTCGTCTCCCGGCGGGATACCGATGGCGTAGGGCTCCTCGGTGAACGGCTCACCAACCACCTCGGTGGTCGGGTCCTGCTCGGCCATGCCGGCCAGGATGGTGTCGTCGGTGGACACAGCCTCCACCTGCCGCTGCTGTAGCATGACCAGGCAGTCGGACCAGTTCGGCACCGACACCGGCTCCGGGGCCGCCTCGGCGATGTTGCGCAGCGAGGTGGATCCTTCCGCGGCACACACCCGTTGACCGGCGAGGTCGTCGAGGCTGTCCACGCCGGAGGCCGCCCGCACGAGGACCCGCTGGCCCGCTTCGAAGTACACGCTGGAGAACTCGACGTGCTCCCGGCGCGCGCAGTTGACCGTCATCGTGCGCACGACGATGTCCACATCGCCCTCGCGCAGGGCGGGGATACGCTCCGCCGAGGTGATCGTGCGGAACCGTACCCGGTCACGGTCACCGAAGATCGCGCCCGCGACCTCGCGCGCGATATCGATGTCGAACCCCTCCAGCTGCCCGGTCGCGGGGTTGTGGAACCCGAACAGGAAGGTGTTCTGGTCCACACCCGCGACCAGGTGACCGCGATCGCGGATCTCGGCCATCGTCGAGCCGTCCGGGATATCCGCCCCGTCCGGCTCCAGGCTCGCCGTGGCGTCGCAGTCGTCGTCGGCGACCTCGCCGTCCTCTTCGGGCGGTGCCCCGCCGACACCCGCCGGTTGCGGCCGCTGGGCGACGACCTGCCCGCTGAGGTCGCGCGGCTCACCGGCGGGGCCGCACGCGGCCACGGCGAGGCCGAGCGCCGGCAGCAGCGCCACCAGCAGATGCCGCGGGTGACGCCGCGCGTGCCGCCTGGTCCGCGGGGTCATCGATACTCCCTCAACCGTTCCCCGACCCCGACCGTGATGCCCAGCGCCGCCACGACGCTGAGAACGGCCAGGCCCTGCGGGAGCGCGTGCAGCGCACGGGAAGCGGTCGTGGTGCTGTCCACGAAGTCCTGCCGCCCCTCGTCGATGGCCTGGCTGAGGTTGTCGTCGAGCGCGTGGAACGCCCGCGCGGCCCCCTCGTCGTCCGCGCTGATCGCGAGCTCCACCGCCGCGCCGTAGTCACCCTCGTCGCTGTGCTCGCGGATCCGCTCGTCGGCGAGACGCCAGCTCTCCGCGTTCTCGATCGCCTCGTTCACGAGCTCCTCCGCCGGGCCACCTGCGGCTTGCTCACGCACCTCCCCGAGCAGGCCACCTGCGCCGTCCGAACCGCCCAGTTGCCGGGACAGCCTGCTGAATCCCTCCGCGTGCTGGTCCCCGGCCCCACGCGCCACAAGCGACATCGTCTGGTCGGCCCTGGCCTGCAGCGCTACGATCCGTGTACTGACCAGCCGGTCGGCCTGCTCGGTACCGTCGCGCTGCCCGGAGCCGACCTGCACCCCGTGCACGACCAGCGCGACGGACGTCCACAGCAGACTCACGAGTACCGCCACCGTCGCCACCACCAGGCCGGGGTTGAGCACCCGGTTCGTCCTGCGTTGCAGGTAGCGCTGCGTGGCGAGCAGCGCGGCGACAAGCCCGAGCGCGAGCAACGCGGTGAACACGGGAAACGAGCGCGCATCCCGCTGCTGCTCGGCGAGGCGGCCGGTCTCGAGCTCGTAGAGCTCCTGCGCGGCGGGCAGGATCGTCGAGCGCATCAGCTCCGACGCCTCCTGCAGGTAGGAAGCCCCCACCGGGAACCCTTGCCGGTCGTTGGCGCGCGCGGTCTCGACCAGCCCGGTGTAGACCGGCAGTTGCTGACCGATGATGTCGACCTGCTCGGCGGCCTCCGGAACCTCCTGGGCGGAGGCCGCTGCCTTGGCCAGCGACGCCCCGGCCTGGGCGATACTGTCCTCGTAACGTTCGCGCAGCCGTTCCGTCTCGGAGTCGTCGGCCAGAAGGGCCCCGGCCGCGGTGGCCTCGGCGTCCGACAGTGCGCTGTAGACACGTTGGGCCTCGGCGGTCACCGGCTCACGATGCTCGAGCAACCCGTCGACGGCGTCCTTCTTGCCCTGCGCCATGACCGTGCTGACGAGCCCGACCAGCAGGGTCAGCGTGACCAGTCCGACGGCGATCATCGACAACCTGCCGGGTGTCCGCGCGGCCGAGACGGCCAGGCGGCGGAACGCCTGCTGTGCCAGCTCGACCAAGCCACCGATCCACGCCCGGTACCCCGGCGTGCGTGGGGACTCCCCGGAGCCGTCGGCGTCGGTGTTCCAGCTTCCCCCGGGGGTTGTCATCGGCCCATCCTTCGCACCTTCCCGCTCCGTACACGCCGTCGAGTCGGGGCGCGTCTGCGATCATCCCCCACCACGGTGCCGCCCATCGCGCGCCCCGGGGGCGATGCGGTCGGCGAAGCGTAGCAAGGTACGCCAGACCCCCGCCGGTGCCCGCGCACGAGCCCCGATCACGGCGCCCCGTCACCGGTTCCGGTCACGAGCGTACGAGACGCGCGATGGCGTCGCTGGCTTCCTTCACCTTCTCGTCGGCATCGGTTCCGCCCTCGGCGGCTGCCTGCGTGACACAGTGCCTGAGGTGCTCGTCGAGCAGCTCGAGAGACACCGACCGCAGTGCCTTGGTCGCCGCGGAGACCTGGGTCAGCACGTCGATGCAGTACTCGTCGTTCTCGATCATCCGCGCCAGCCCCCGGATCTGACCTTCGATCCGGTGGAGCCGCTTGATGTGCCTGTCCTTGTCGTGCGTGTATCCCTGCATCACCGCGCTCCCGTGTTCCCCGAGCGGTCAACGTGACCAGGGTACCCTCTGGGGGTTCCTGACGCGCGACGATCGCGTCAGCGGGCGCGCTCAGGCACGGGTCTCGGAGACCACCCAGGACAGGTACTCGGCGCTGCCACCGGTGATCGGGGTAGCGATGATCTCCGGAACGTCGTAGTCGTGCAGCTCGGTGAGACGGCCCGTCAGGGCCTCGACCCGGTCGGAGGCTGTCTTGATGTCCACACGCCACTCGGTATCCGTCTGCACATCGCCCTCCCAGCGGAAGACGCTGGTGATCGGCCCGACCACCTGGGCGCACGCACCCAGCTTCGCCTCGATCGCTGCCGCGGCGAGCCGCTGGGCGGCCGCCTCGGAATCCGTTGTCGACGACACGATCACGTGTTCCGCGCCTCGCGCCGGGGTCTGCTCGAAGGATTGGTCTGACGGCATGGCTCTACCGTAACCGGACGCGGAGCGCGCCTCGACGCGCGCGGGGCCGGCCGGACCGATGCGGCTAGCCGGTCCGGCTCTTTCCGGACGCCTTGGACTTCTTGCCGCGGCCCGCGGCCGGGGCACTGTCCGCGACCCGTGCCTCGTAGCTCGCTCGCTCCTGCGACGTCGCCGCTTCGGCCATCAACCTGTCCACGCCGATCCTGCGCACCAGCCAGTCTCCGAAACGGCGCGGCATCAGGTAGCTCAGCCTGCTGATCGGGCCGATGGATGCGGGCACGAACACGTCGAACCGGGGACGCTGCAATGCCCCCACGATCGCCTCGGCCACGTCCTCCGGCTGCACAGGAGGGAACCCGGCCGTGTCCTTCAAGCCGGAGGAGAGTTCGGTACGCACGATGCCGGGCATCACGCAGGAGACGTCGATGCCGTCGCCTGCCACCTCGAGTCGCAACGACTCGGAGAAGCCGACCACCCCGAACTTCGTCGCCGAGTAGGTGGCCGCGCTGGGCACCGGGCTCTTACCGGCCGCGGACGCGATGTTGACGATGTGCCCCCCACCGCGCCGCTTCATACGCCGTACGGCTTCCTTGCTGCCGTGGATCACCGCGTGCAGGTTGATGGCCAGCTGGTTCGTCGTGGTGCTGTCGGTCTCCTCGTCGATCGGCCCGATCGGCATGATGCCCGCGTTATTGATCAGCACGTCGACCGGCCCCAGCTCGGACTCGACCCGATCGAGGAACGCGGTGTACGCCTCGGTGTCCGTCACATCCAGCGCCACGCCGAGGGACGGCGTGCGCAGGCTCGCGGCGGTCTGCTCGGCGAGGTCGCCGTCGAGGTCACCGATCGCCACGCGGGCGCCCTGCCCGGCGAGCATGCTCGCCGTCGCCGCTCCGATCCCCCGGGCACCTCCGGTGATCGCGATCGTCCGTCCTACCAGCGAGCGGGGTTGGCGAGCCATGTCGGATCCTCCTGATACCTCGTGATGCGGGCGAGACCACACGATGAGAACGTGTTCTACAGTATGGCGTCGCTTCCGATCAGGCAAGTGACGAGCCGCCTCATACCCGGATGCGTCCCAGCGTCTCGGTGACAGCGGGAAGGGCTCGCTCCCTGTCGGCCGTGGACAGGCCGATGCGCGTGCGCCGGTCCACGAGGTCGGACTCGTCCAGCGCGCCCTCGTGCCGGAGCCCGAACAGCAGCTCTGCCCGGGTGACCGGGATTCCGTCGGCGATCGGCTCCGTCGCGCCCTCCTCGCGGGCGGCCCCGTCCAGCACCGCAGCGGCCTCGGTCCCGTACCGGCGCACGAGCCGGTCAGGCGCCGCCACCCCGGCGAGCTCCGCGCGGTTGCCTGCCCCGACCAGCGGCAGCCGCCTCGTCCGGCAGGGCCCCGCCACGACCCCGCTGCGGGCGAGCGCGGCATCCAGCGCGTCCTCGGCCATCCTGCGGTAGGTGGTCAGCTTCCCGCCGACCACGGTGACCAGCCCGTCCGGCGCGGTGAGCACGGCATGCTCGCGCGAGACGTCGGCGGAGCGCCCGCTTCCCGAGTCCAGCAGCGGTCGCAGCCCGGCGTACGTACCGAGCACGTCCCGCCGGGTCAGCGGGGCGCGCAACGCCGTACTGATGGTCTCGAGCAGGAAGCCGATCTCGGAATCCGAGGCCCGTGGCACATCCGGGATCTCACCACCGGTCTCCTCGTCGGTGAGCCCGACGTACACGCGGCGCTCGTCTGCGGGCAGGGCGAACACGAACCGGTTGCGCTCGCCCGGCACGGGCGTCATCAGGCCGGTGGCGAGATCGCCGAAGGCCGAACGGGGCAGCACCAGGTGCGTGCCCCTGCTCGGCCGCAACGACACGCCGGGCGCGAGCCCGCCTGCCCACACCCCGGTGGCGTTGACGACCATGCGGGCATCGACCTGCGTGGCCTGCCCCGTCAGCCGGTCACGCAGCACGGCACCACCACCGGTGACGTCCTCGGCCGCGCATCGCGTCAGCACCCGCGCGCCGTGCGCGGCTGCGGTGCGCGCGAGCGCCACCACCAGACGCGCGTCGTCGGTGAGCTGGCCGTCCCAGCCGAGGAGGCCGCCGCGCAGCCCCTCGGCACGCACCGTCGGTGCCAGCCGCTGCACCTCGGCCCGTGTCACCCGGCGCGACCGCGGTAGCGAGTGGTGCGAGGTGCGTGCCGAGAGACGCAACAGGTCTCCCGCTGCGAAGCCTGCCCGTACCAGCGCGGCAGCAGGGCCGCTCACCCCCGGCAGCAGCGGCACCAGCTGCGGCAACGGGCGTACCAGGTGCGGGGCCGTCCTGCTCAGCAGGATGCCGCGCTCCACAGCACTCTCGTGCGCGATGCCGACGCTGCCGGAGGCGAGGTAGCGCAGCCCGCCGTGCACGAGCTTCGAGCTCCACCTGCTTGTGCCGAAGGCCAGGTCGTGCTTCTCGGCGAGCACGACCGACAGCCCGCGGCTCGCGGCGTCCAGCGCCACCCCGGTACCGGTGACCCCGCCGCCGATAACGAGCACGTCGACGGGGGACTCACCGGGCAGCCCGGCGAGCTCGCGCGCGCGGCGCGCGGCGTTCAGCGAGGAGGAATGCGTGCCGCTCATGGCTTCAGGTACCTCGCGAGCAACTCGCGCAGCTCGCCGTCAAGGGCCTCCAGCCGCGCGCTCTCGCTCGTCGGCGCGTTGTCGGCGAACACGGGACCGGTCAGCGCGAACGACCACGCGGTCAGCAGCAACGACTGCGCCTGGGTCTCGACGTCGGCCGCGCGGACCGAGCCGTCCGCGACTCCGGCACGCAGACCCTGCTCGATCAGCTCGAGCTGCTGGTCGGTGTTGCGACCGCGCCGCTGCAGCATGTACGGCAGCAGGAAGTCGGGGTCGAGCTCGATGATCTTGCGCATCAGCGGGTGGGCCCGGGTCTGCCGGACGATGCGCACGATCCCCTCGACGAGGCGTTCCCTGGCCGAATCCGCCGGCATGTCGAACACCCCGTCTGCAAGCGCGCTCCACTCGCGCGTCATCAGCGCCGCGACGACCTCGCGCACGCTGCGCCACCGCCGGTACAGCGTCGCCCGCGACACCCCGGCCGCACGGCCGATCTCGGCCATGGTCATCCGGCGCAGGCCGATGGCCAGCAGCAGCTCGTAGGCGGCATCGAGGATGTGCTCCTCATCGATCGCGTTGGCCGCACGCAGCCCGGCTCCGCCGCTCTCCGGCCGGTGTAGCTCCGGGCTGTTATGCTGAGACATCATATGTAAAAGTGTATCAGCACGTTGCCAGCCGACACACCCGCGAGGCCCCCGTGAGCGAGTCCGATCTCCCCGTCGTGGATATGCACCCCTACCGCTGGGGTGACCCCTCCCGCCCCGCCGAGCTACCCGAAGCGGTACGCACCGCGCTGACCCATCTCGGTGCGGGCGAGCCGGCACGCGAGCCCGTCGAGCCGGACGAGATCGCCGTACCGCCGGTCCGGCTCACCGACCAGGCCAGGGCGGCGCTGGAGGACGTGGTGGGGCGCGACCACGTGCACACCGACAGCGCGACGCGGGTCAGGCATACCCGCGGATGGTCCACCCCAGACCTGCTCAAGCTGCGTTCCGGCGACGCAGCGGACGCGCCGGACGCCGTGGTCGTTCCCGCCGACCACGAGCAGGTCCTGTTCCTGCTCCAGGTGTGCACCGAGCACCGGATCGCCGTCGTCCCGTTCAGCGGCGGGACATCCGTGGTCGGCGGGCTCGCGCCCCGGGGAGACCGGTTCAACGGGGTGATCACGCTGGATCTCGGCCGGTTGGACGGGCTGACCGCCATCGACGAGACCTCCCGCACGGCCACGCTGCAGGCGGGCGTGCGCGGGCCGCACGCCGAGCGGCTGCTCGCCGCGCACGGGTTCACGCTCGGGCACTTCCCGCAGTCCTACGAGGGGGCCAGCATCGGCGGGTATGCCGCCACCCGTTCGGCGGGGCAGGCCTCCGCCGGGTACGGCCGGTTCGACGAGATGGTCGTGGGCATGACCCTGGCCACCCCGCAGGGCACCATCGAGCTCGGCAGCGCCCCGATGTCCGCCGCCGGGCCCGACCTGCGCCAGCTCGTGCTCGGCTCGGAAGGGACCCTCGGCGTGATCACCTCGGTGACCGTGCGGGTACGCCCCGCGCCTGCCGAGCGTGTCTACGAGGGATGGCGGTTCGACTCCTTCGAGGCGGGCTCGGACGCGCTGCGCGCCCTCGCCCAGGACGGGCCACTGCCGACGGTGCTGCGGCTGTCCGACGAGGCCGAGACCAGCGTCAACCTCGCCGACCCGGCACGCGGCCCCGGCAGCGGGGCCGATGGCTGCCTGGCCGTCGTCGGCCACGAGGGCAGCGCGGACGAGGTCGCGGCGAACCGCGCGGCCGCGGCCGAGGTGCTGCGCGCGGCGGGCGGGCGCCCGCTCGGCACCGAGCCCGGCGAGGCGTGGCGCGCGGGCCGGTACCGCGCCCCGTACCTGCGCGACCCGCTGCTCGACGCGGGTGCCCTTGTCGAAACGCTGGAAACCGCCACCTTCTGGTCCAACCTGCACCGGTTGCGCCAGGCGGTGACCGAGGCCGTGCGCGCCGAGCTCGAGGCCGCGGACACGCCCGCACTCGTGCTGTGCCACATCTCGCACGTCTACGAGACGGGGGCCTCGCTGTACTTCACCGTGGTCTGCGCCCAGGCAGGCGACCCGGTCGCGCAGTGGTCGGCCGCCAAGGCCGCGGCGAACGAGGCGATCCGCTCCACGGGCGGGACGATCACCCACCACCACGGGGTCGGGATCGACCACAGGGAGAGCTACGCCGAGGAGGTCGGCGAGCAGGCCGCCGAGGCGCTGCGCGCGGCGAAGCGGGCCCTGGACCCCGCCGGCATCCTCAATCCCGGTGTGCTCATCGCCCCGTAGCATGAACGCCGCTGACGACCAGACCACTAGAGGGTGAGAACCGCGATGCGCAGGTACACGGCGCTGATCAACCCGATCGCGGGCGGCGGCCATGCGGCCGAGCGCCTGCGGCCGGTGACCCGGCTGCTCGAGCAGTGGGGCGCGTCGGTCACCGTCGAGGAGACGCACGGCCGCGAGCACGCGATCTCGGCCGCGGAGCAAGCCGCGGCCCGGGGTGACGTCGTGCTGGCCGCAGGCGGGGACGGGCTGGTGCGCGACGTAGCGGGCGGCGTGGTCACCACCGGAGGGACCCTGGGGATCGTGCCGTCCGGGCGGGGCAACGACCTCGCCCGCGCGCTCGCCCTGCCGGAGGATCCCACCGAGCTCGCGCGGTTGCTGTTCGAGGGGCAGGCACGGCAGATCGACGTCCTGGAAGTGGGCAGCGTGATCGTGCCGGGCAACGTCTACGCGGGCATCGACGCCGCGGCCACCTCGATCATCAACGGAAGCAGATGGGTGCCGGCCGGCCTGCTGTACCGGCTGGCACCGGTACGGGCGATCCTCACGTGGCGCCCTCCCCGGTACACCCTCAGCAGCGACGGGCAGACCCGGTCGATGCGCGCGCACACCGTCGTGATCGCCAACTCGGGCGCCTACGGCCACGGGCTGTCCATCGTGCCGCAGGCCGTACTGGACGACGGGATGAGCGACCTGCTCGTGGTCGGTACCGGACCGCGGCGGGAGATCGTGAAGTTCCTGCGCGAGGCCCGCACGGGCGGCCACGTGCACCGCGCGGAGGTCACCCACGAGACGGTCACCGACATCGTCCTCGACGCCGACCGGCCGGTCCCGCTGTGCGCCGACGGCGACGAGATCGGCGAGCTCCCCGCCCGGGTGCGCATCCTGCCCGGCGCGCTGAACGTCATCGCCCCCGGCTAACCGTCCGGGGGGCGAGCCGAAGGACTCCTCGGGTACCACATACGCACCGAAGAGGGCCTTCGGCTCGCCCCTCGGGGCCGCTGACAGGGCCGGTACCGGGATGAGGCACGGTAAGGACTGATGAGCGGCGATCACAGCAACAGGCACGGCACGATCCGGGGCTCGCTGCAGCAGCTCGAGTCCCGGCTCCATGCGCTGGACGGCAAGGGGTACGGGCAGTACCGGTCGATCGAGGGCAGCTGGGAGGCCAACGGCTTCGTCGTGGAGCTGCTCAAGGCACAGACGGACCCGTTCGCCCCGGCCAGCCGCGTCGAGGTGCGGGTGCCCGCGCGCACCGCGGACTTCCCCGAGCACCTCTGGGCCAACCGGGTGCGTGCCCGCGGGCTGGCCGACTTCGTGCTGCGCGCCCTCGGCAAGCGGCTGCGCAACACGGAGCTCAACATCGACGTCGGCGGGCAGGAAGTGCTCGACCGCAGCGCGGTACGGGTGCATGACGGAGACCTGACCCTGCGGATGGGCCTGAACCTGCCCGGTCCGCGCAGGCGGATCGACGGCAAGGGCGCGCGGAAGGCGCTGTGTGAGCAGCTGCCGGACGCCGTGAACGCCGCCGCACGCCACGCGGCACTCGACGCCGAGGCGCTGGAGGAGTTCGTCTACTCCGTGGAGGACACCGACGCGCTGCGCAGGGCGCTTCCCTCGCTGGGCCTGGTGGGCTTCGTCGCCGACTGTGCCATGCTGGCGCGGCGCAGCGGCACCGATGACCGGCCGCTTGCCGACGGCATACCGTTCCACTCACCCGAGTCGCTCCGGGTGAGCGTCGACCTGCCGAACCGGGGACGGGTCAGCGGCATGGGCGTCGGCGAGGGCATCACGCTGATCGCCGGTGGCGGGTTCCACGGCAAGTCCACCCTGCTGCGGGCCCTGGAGCACGGGGTCTACGACCACATCCCCGGCGACGGGCGCGAGCTGGTCGTCAGCAGGGACAGCGCGGTGAAGGTGCGCGCCGAGGACGGCCGCAGCGTGCAGCGCGTGGATGTCAGCTCCTTCGTCGGGCGGCTCCCCAACGGCGCCGACACCAGTGACTTCTCCACCACCAACGCCTCCGGCTCGACCTCGCAGGCGGCCACGACCGTGGAGGCCCTCGAGGCAGGCGCGGACGTGTTGCTGATCGACGAGGACACCGCCGCGACCAACATGATGATCCGGGACGCGCGGATGCAGGCGCTGGTCGCCAAGGACAACGAGCCGCTGACGCCGTTCATCGACCTCGCCCGGCCGCTGTACAGCCAGCACGGCGTGTCCACCGTGCTGGCCATGGGCGGTTCGGGCGACTACCTCGACATCGCCGACCGGGTCATCATGATGGCCGCCTACGAGGCATACGACGTTACAGCCGAGGCGTTCCGGCTGCGCTCCGACGAGCCCGAGCGGCGCACCGAGACCGACCGGTTCCCCCGGATCCGGCAACGGGTGTGCCGGCCGGACGCGCTCGGCAAGGACAGCAAGGGAAAGCGGCGGATCAAGCAGCGCGGCACCGACACCCTGGTTCTCGGCGGCGACGACATCGACCTGCGCGCGGTCGAGCAGATCGTCGACACCAGCCAGGTGATGGGGATCGGCCTCGCGTTGAGCTACGGCGTGGAGAAGGGGCTGCTGGACGGCAAGCGCTCCATCGCGGAGTTCCTGGACCTGCTGGAACGGGACCTGGACGAGTCGGGGGCGGACGCGCTGCAGCGCGGCTTCCTCGGCGATTTCGCCGTGCCGCGCCGCTACGAGGTCGCCGCGGCGCTGGCCAGGCTGCGCTCGCTGCGGATCAGCGCGACCAGGGACGGCGAGTCCTGACCGCGCCTGCCGACCGGGCGCGGGCGCGAACGCCCGGTGACGGCGCGCTCTGATCTACGTCACAATCCTTATTAGCATCCGGACAACGATTGTTACGGTACGGCGATGAGCACGCTGGACCCCACGACACCGGTACTGGTCGGAGCCGGCCAGGTCGGCGCGACCGACGCCACCGGGACGATCTCCATCCCGGATCTGATCTCCTCAGCCGCCCGTGACGCGCTGGCCGACACCGGTGCCGGCACGGACGGGCTGCGGGACGACATCCAGCTCGTGGGCGTCGCCGACTGCCTGACGTGGCGGCCCAGCGATCCCGGTCGCGAGCTGGCCGATGAGCTCGGTGCGAAGCCGCGCGAGACCGTAACCACCCGCGCGAGCGGGACCAGCCCGCTCGACCTGCTGGCCGACGCCTGCCAGCAGATCCGGGACGGCGAGGTCGACACCGCGCTGCTCGCGGGCTGCGAGGCCGTCCGGGCGCTGCAGCAGGGCCAGATCGACAACGGGCAGGTCACCGAGGACGGCCCGGGGCCGACCCGCACGCTCGGGTCCGACAAGCACGCCAACCACCCCGCGGAGGAGGCCGCCGAGCTGCGCTTGCCGGTGCACTTCTACCCGCTGTTCGAGAACGCGCTGCGGGCGGCGGCCGGGCGCGACGTCGAGGACCACCAGCGCTGGATCGCCCGGCTGTGGGCACGCTTCGCCGAGGTGGCCACGACCAACCCGCACGCGTGGAACACGGCGGGAACCAGTGCGGAGGAGATCGCCGACCCGGCGAACAACCGCATGGTCGCCTTCCCCTACCGCAAGCTCACCATCGCCAACATCTACGTCAACCAGGCGTCCGCTGTGGTGCTGTGTTCGGCTGCCGCTGCCGAGCGGGCGGGGATCCCCCGGGAGAACTGGGTGTTCGTGCACGGCACGGCGGCCGCGAACGACCACTGGTACGTCGGCAACCGCGCCGAGCTGCACCGCTCGCCCGCCATTCGCGCGATCGGGCGCGCACTGCTCGGCCACACGGGCATGACCGTCGACGACATCGCCTACCGCGACATCTACTCCTGCTTCCCCTCCGCGGTGCAGGTTGCCGCGACCGAGCTCGGCATCGAGCTGGAGGAGCCGCACCCCGCACCGACCGTGACCGGCGGGCTCACCTTCGCGGGAGGCCCGGGAAGCAACTACGTGATGCACTCGCTGGCCACGCTGCACGAGCGCCTCCGCGCCGACCCCGGGGCGAGCGGGCTCGCCACAGCGACGGGGTGGTACCTGACCAAGCACGCCGCGGTCGTGCTGTCGGCACGCGAGCCGCGGGAGCGGTACGCCCACCACGATGTGCAGGCCGAAGTGGACGCCCTCCCCGCACGGGAGATCGCGGAGGACTACACAGGACGGGCCGTCGTGGAGACCTACACGGTCAGCTACGACCGATCCGGGGAGCCGAACATCGGCCATCTCGTGTGCCTGCTCGACGACGGCCGTCGCGCGTTCGCGATGACGCAGGACCCCGGCACCATCGCGGCGCTCCTGGAGCGTGACCCGATCGGCTCGCGGGTCGACCTCCCGGAGTGCACTCTGGCCGGGTAGGACGGACCACCGCACCGGCCGTGCTCAGCCGCCCTGCTCGGCGGTGTACATCTCGTACATCTCCGCCAGGTACGCGCGGAACAGCAGCAGAGCGCCGAGCGTACCGCCCGGGACGTCGAGCGTGGCGTACTCGTAGGCCATCACGGAGCCCCGGTAACTCGGGTCCGGTGTGGTCACGTCGGTGAACCAGTCGACGAAGTGCTGCTTCTCGCGCTCGCCCGGCTCTACCGGTGGTGCCAGGATGTCGAAGGCCTCCAGCCTGTTGCGCATCATCCAGCGGTAGAACTCCGAGAAGGTGTAGTAGCGCCGCTCCGCCCCGCTCGGCTCGACGCCGTGTACCTCCTCGGCGAGGTGGACGCCGTGCTCGGTGGCCGCCTGCTCGGCCACGCTCCAGGCCTCGTCGTGCGCGGCGCGCCCCTCGAGCTCGCCGTCGGCCAGCCTGGTGAGGTACTCGGCCCACAACACCGACCCCGGGTTGCCGAAGTCGTCCGTCCCTTCGCCGAGCGCGAGCGCGATCCCGCGCTCGATCCCCTCGACGATCCCGGCGTCCACATAGGATATCCAGGAACCCGGCTCACCGAGCGAGTAGTCGTCGAAGAACGCGATGACACCCTCGATGTTGCGCCACCGGGGCTGGTAACCGGGCAGCAGCTCCGCGGCCGGACCCTCGGACATGTCACGGACGAACTCGGCCCGCTCCGGCATCGACATCAGGTTGATCTCTTCGGCCGTGCAGTCGAGGGTCGCCGCGCACTCGTCCGGCCCGCGAGCAGCGACCCCGGCCGCCGGCGCGGGCGCGATCAGCGGCAACACCAGCGACACCATGGCCGCGAGAGCCCCGACACGTCGTGAGCGCATGACCACCACACTCCGGTGAGCCGACAGCAGTGCCTACCCGTGCATGCGCGCACGGAGCCTAGCTTGTTGACTCTATGTCAGCAATACTCGGACGTGGCTACTTCTTCCCAGCGGCCTTCGCGGCCTTCTTGAAGGCCCGCACCTCGTCCAGGGTGACCTCGTCGACGACATCGGCAACCGAGCGCCGGGCACCGTCCTCCCCGTAGTAGCCCGCGGCCTCGCGCCAGCCTGCAGGCTGAACCCCCAGCTGCTTACCGAGCAACGCGAGGAAGATCCTGGCCTTCTGGTCCCCGAAGCCGGGCAGGTCCTTGAGCCTGCGCAGCACCTCACGACCGTCCGGCTCGCCACGCTTCCACAGCAGGGTCACGTCGCCCTCGTAGTGCTCGAGCAGGTACTGGCACAGCGTCTGGATCCGCTTGGCCATCGAGCCCGGGTAGCGGTGCACGGCCGGTTTCTCGGCGCAGAGCGCCGCGAACTCCTCGGGATCGGCACCCGCGATCGACTCGGCGTCGACACTGCCGAACCGGTCCGCGATCTTCTTCGGCCCCGCGAACGCGACCTCCATGGCGACCTGCTGGTCGAGCAACATCCCCACGAGCACGGCAAGCGGGTTCTCGGCGAGCAGCGCGTCGGCGTCCGGATCCTGCGTCAAACACAACGTCGTGGTCATGGCGCCAGTATTTCACGGCCCGTCGCCCCGCGCGTCGCGCCAGGCGCACCCAGGGCCGCCTCACACACGTAAGGTGTCGCCCATGACGATCGAGGGGCCAGGGGTACGCATCCGTGTCATCGACGCCTTCACCGGAGAGCCGTTCACCGGCAACCCCGCAGGGGTGTGCCTGTTGGAGGCAGGCGGCTGGCCGGACGAGAGCTGGATGCGGCGCGTCGCGGCCGAGATGCGGCACTCGGAGACCGCCTTCGCCTACCCCCTTCCGGACGGCGACGGCGCCGACTGGGCGCTGCGCTGGTTCACCCCGGCAGCCGAGGTGGACCTGTGCGGCCACGCCACCCTGGCCACCGCGCACGCGCTGCACGCCGACTCCGGCCGCGCCGGAACCATCCGGTTCAGCAGCCGTAGCGGGATCCTGCTGGCGCACACCCACGGGGGCGGGTCGATCACCCTGGACTTCCCCGCCGCGCGGCTCGCGACCGTGCCGGTCGCGAGTGCGCTGACCGAGGCGCTCGGCGCCAGCCCGGAAGCGGCCTTCGGCACCGGCGACCTCGGGGACGTGCTGGTGGTCGTGCGGGACGAGGCGACCGTGCGGGCACTGGAACCGGACCTGGCCGCGCTCGCGCAGTGGACCCGGGCGGAGAACGTCCGTGGCGTGATCGTCACCGCGCCCGCCGCCGAGCCGGGTACCGGCTACGACTACGTCTCCCGCTTCTTCGCGCCTGCCGTCGACGTCGACGAGGACCCGTTCACCGGCAGCGCGCACACCGCGCTGGCCCCTTACTGGTCGCGGCGCCTCGACTCCACCGAGCTGGTCGGCCTGCAGGCCTCCGCCCGTGGCGGGACCGCCCGCACCGCGATCGCCGGTGAGCGGGTGCACCTCACCGGGGGGGCCGTGACGGTGCTCGACGGCACCGTGCTGGCCGCAGGCGGGTGACCCGCGCCGACCGGGCGATGCGGGGCACGGGGCGGGAGCCGAGGGTGACCTCGGTTCCTTAGAAGGAGCCCGATGTCACGTTCGGCTCCCCACCCGTAGGTTCTTGGCAGGCAGCACGCGGCGGCGGTCGGTGACGGCGATCATCGCCACGCTGCCGATGACCAGCCAGATCACCAGCTCGAGCACCCCTGAGTACCCGCCGGAGGCTCCGGTGGTGATCGCGCTCAGCGCCCGCACCGCCCCCTGGGTCGGCAGCAACGCTCCCAGGGCGGAGAAGCTCGCCGGGACCGTGGAGATCACGTTGACGCCCAGCGTCAGCACCAGCACCGCCACGGACACGAACCGGCCCGGACGCTTGAATATCGCCACCAGGGCCTGGTTGAGCACCATGAACGCGGCCGCGGCCAGCAGCGAGACACCGAGGAACGCCACCACCTCGCCGAAGCTCAGCCCCAGCACCGGCCACAGGATGAGGCTCACCGCCACGGCACTGATCGTCGCGATCGTCGCGCCGGGGACCGCGGCGCGCAGGATGATCTTCCAGCTGGGGTCCCTCGAGGCCAGCACCTCTGCCGGTACGGCCCGGGTGACCAGGTAGGTCGCGAGTCCACCTGCCCACAACGCGAGCGCCATGAACAGCGCCACCGCCGCGTGGCCGAAGTCCGGCGTCCCGCGGACGTCCGCCGCGGTCGGCGTCGCCGCGATCTCGCTGAGGTGCTCGCGCTCGTCCTCGTCGTAGTTCGGCACCTGGTCCTGCCCGTCGTCCAGCTCGGAAGCGAGCTGTTCGGTGCCGCCGTGCACCTCGTCCGCGCCGCCTGCCAGCTCGGCCGCACCGCCGGACAACCTGGAGGTGCCGTCGGCGAGCCTGCCTGCCCCTGTCGCCAGCTCCGCGGCACCGGAGTCGAGCTCGACGATCCCGCTGTGCAGCTCCTCCGCGCCGTCCGCGGCCTCGGCGATACCCGCGGTGAGCCCGGGCATCTCGTCTGCCAGCCGCTCGTTGCCATCGGCGACCTGCTCGGCGCCGTCGGCGAGCCCGGTGACCGCCTCCTTGGCCTGCACGGCCGCGTCCCGCACGCGCGAGGTCGCCCCGTCGATCGTCGCGGCGTGCTCGCTGACCCGTTCGGACAGGCTGGTCAACTGCTCACAGAACTCGGCCTCGCCGCCCTCGTCGGCACAACGCTGGGCCATCCGGCTGAGCTTGTCCGCGGTCTCCGTCGCCGACGGCAGGGCGTCCACCGCGTCGATCACCCGGTCCGCCAGCGGGGCCACCGTGTCGGCGATCTGCCGGTTGCCCTTGGCGACCTCGCGCGCGCCCTCGGCGAGCTTGCGGGTCAGCTCGGGCAACCGCGCGGTCTCGTCCCGCGCCTCGCCGAGACCGTCCGCGAGCTCCCCGGCGCCCGCCGACAGCTCGCCGGTGCCGTCGGCCAGCTCCTCGGCACCCCCGGCGAGCTCCTGCGCCGCCCGGTTCAGCTCACCGACGCCGCCAGCCAGCTCCTCGGCGCCGCCTGCGAGCTCACCCGCACCTCCTGCCAGCTCGAAGGCACCGTCGACGGCCTCGCCGAGCTGGTCGTGCATCTCGGTGAACGCCCCGTAGATCTGCTCGAGCTGCGATTGCACGACCTCCCGGTTGAGCTCGTCGACCTGCTCCTCGGCGGATCGCTTGCTGGCCTGGGGGTCGGCCAGCCCGGCGCTGTCGGAGACCTCGATCTCCAGCAACGCCCGCGTGGCCTCCATCGGGTCCTCGTTCGCGGTCGACGTAGCGTGCGCGGAGAAGTTCTCCGGGATCGTCACCGTCGCGACGTAGCTCCCGTCGTCCACACCGGAGCGCGCGTCCTCGGCGTCGGTGAGCACCCACGAGTACCCGGCGGGGTCGTCGTCCTGGGTGAGCTTCGCGGCGAGCTCCCGCCCGATGGGCATCATCTGGCCGTCGATCTCGACGGGTTCGTCGTTGTTGACCACGGCGGCTCGCGCGTCGTTGTGCTCACCCTGCGGCGCGGCGAACGCCCACGTGAGCAAGCCGAGCACCAGTACGGGGATGACGACCAGCCCCGCCCAGGTGCGCCAGGACAGCGGTCCCGGCGCGTGGGCGCGAGCGGTGTTGGCCAGTGGATTCAGCATCAGGGCACCTCAACGAGCCGGCGAGACAGATCGATGGTCGACAACCGCGTCGGGGGCAGGATGTCGAGCAGCAGGTTCGGGTCCTGGCAGGTGAACACGACCCCGGCGGGCGTCCCGTCCGGGGTGACCGGCCGCGCGAGCAGCGTGCGCAGGGCGTCGCGCTGGCCGGTGTTGACCACCGCGTCCAGGTCGTCGAACAGGAGCAAGGACAGGCCGTCGGACAGGGCCGTCCGCGCCTCGTCCGCGGGCGTGTCTGTGTCACGGCAGGCGATCAGCGCCACGCGGGTGCGCACCGCCCGAGCGTGCTGCGGGACCACCCTGCCGAGCACCTTCAGGTCCCCGTCGATGCCGGGCACCCGGCCGCCGATCGCGTACAGCAACGCGGTCTTGCCGGACGGTCCGGAGCCGTGCACGCCGAGCAGACCCCCCGGCAGGAGGTGGGTGTCCACGCCGGAGAACACCACGCGGCCCCTGTCGTCGGTCAGGCTCAGCTCGCGCGCGCTGACAACCTCGGCCGAGTCCGGGGACGGCCAGTCGGCCAGCTGCAGCTCGTGCTCCAGGGCGCCACCTTCGGCGTCGAAAGCGGGCAGCTTGCGGTCCAGCCTCGGCGGAAGCCCCCACGCGCGCTCGCCGAGCAACGACAGGATCGCGGGCACCAGCGTCATCCGCACGAGGAAGGCGTCGACGAACACGCCGACCGCGAGGCTGAACGCGATGGGCTTGAGCGTCGCCATGCCTTCCGGCACGAACGCGGCGAACACCGCGAACATGATGACGGCGGCGGCGACGACCACCCGGGACGCGGAGACGAACCCGGTCTCGATCGCGCGGTGCGGGTCGCCGCCGTGCACGTAGTCCTCACGGATGCGGGAGACCAGGAAGACCTGGTAGTCCATGGCGAGTCCGAAGAGGATGCCCATGAGCATGATCGGCAGGAAGCTGATCACGCTGCCGGTCTCGGTGACGTTCAGCAGCTCCGCGAAGTGGCCGTGCTGGAACACCAGCGCGGTGGCGCCGAACGCGGCACCGACGGACAGGAGGTAGCCCACGCTCGCCTTGATCGGTACCCAGATCGAGCGGAACACCATCGCAAGCAGCAACAGCGAGAGCCCGACGACGATGCCCCCGAACGGCAGCAACGCGTCACCCAGCTGGTCCGAGACGTCGATGGCGATCGCGGTCAGTCCGGTCACGGAGGTGCTCACGCCGTAGGCGTCGGCGAAGTGCTCCTCGTGGTCGCGCAGCGTCTGGACGAGCTGCTTGGTCTCCTCGGAGTCGGGTCCGCTCGAGGGGATCACCTGGATGACGCCGGTGTCGGCGTCCCGGTTGGGTGTGGCCAGCGGGACCGTCTGGACACCGTCGATCTCCTCGATGTCCCCGGCGATGCCGTCGACGACGCCGACCGGGTCGTGCGAGCCGATGATGTCCGCGACCACCAGCAGCGGGCCGTTGTAGCCGGGGCCGAAGTGCTCGGTGAGCGCGTCGTAGGCATCCCGTGCGGGGGCGCCCTCCTCCTCGCTGCCGCCGTTCGGCAGGGCGAGCTGGAGGCTGCCACCCGGCAGGGAGATCAGGCCGAGACCGGCGACCAGCACAACGATGGTGATCACCGGTGCCCTCGTCACCCCGCGCACCCACTTCGCGGCCAGACCGGCCCGCGCGGGACGCCCCCGGCCGTTTCGCGCGCGGCGCGGCGTGCGGGGGCGTAGGCGCCTGCCCGCGAACGCCATCAGGGCGGGCAGGAGGGTGACGGCGACGAGCACGGCGATCGCCACCGCACCCGCGGCGGCGATACCCATCGTGGTGAGGAACGGGATGCCCGCCACGAACAGCGCCAGCAGCGCGATCATCACGGTGACGCCCGCGAACAGCACCGCCGACCCGGCGGTCGCCACGGCGCGCGCGATCGACTCCTCCACCTCGACGCCCTCGGCGAGCTGGTCACGATGCCGGGAGAGGATGAACAGGGCGTAGTCGATACCGACCGCGAGCCCGAGCATCACGGCCAGCATCGGGGCGGTCGACGAGATCGGGGTCAGCACGGTCACGGCCATGATCAGCCCGACGGAGACCCCCACGCCGATCACCGCCGTGATCAGCGGCATGCCCGCGGCGAGGATCGACTTGAACAGCACGAGCAGCACGACGAGCGCGACGGCGACGCCGATGATCTCGACGATGCTGAACTCCGGCACGAGCTCCTCGAAGGCCTTGCCGCCGGTGTGCACCTCGGCCCCGGAACCGATGTCGGCGCGCAGGTCCTCGGCGATGGCCGCGATGTCGCTCCTGGTCCGCTCGGAGACGTCCTCGATGTCGACGTCGAGCGGTACCGCGATCAGGGCCGCGCGCCCGTCCGGGGACACGACATCATGCACGTCCTCGTCGAACGGGTTCGCCACCAGCGCGACATCGGGGACCTCCTCGATCTCGCCGACCGCGGCCTCGACGGCCTCCCGGTTGGCCGGGGTGTCGACCCGCTGACCCTCGGGTACGACCACCACCAGCTGCGCCTGTGCCCCGCTCATCTCGGGGAAGACGTGCCCGAGGTAGTCCAACGTCTCCTGGGACTCGGAGCCGGGTATGGCGAAGGTGTCGTCGGTGCCCTGACCCAGCAGCAGCGCGGCACCGCCGGAGAGCGCGAGAAGGGCGAGCCAGGCTGCCAGGACGAGGGCCCGGCCACGGGCCGTGGCCCGGCCCAGGCGGTACAGCAACGACGACAATTCACACTCCCGGGGCTTTCACCTCGATCGATACACGGTGTATCGTCCTACCCTAAGTACGCTAAGCGCTTGCTGGGCGTGGAATGCGGGGCGAATCACACGATGACGCGGGCAACGGGTGACAGTGCCACGGCCGAGGCGGTGGAGGAGGTCCCGCGCCCTCGCACGACACCCCGGCGCGCCGAGACGCGGCGCAGGCTGGTCGACGCGGCGTTCGACGTACTCACCGAGCACGGGATCCGGGACGCGCGGATCGAGCTGATCTGCGACCGGGCCGGCTTCAGCCGGGGTGCGTTCTACTCGAACTTCACCAGCAAGGAAGACCTGTTCCTGGCGATGTACGAGGAACAGATGCACGAGCGCCGCGAGCGGCTGCGGGCCGTCATCGACGACGTCCTGGCCGACAACGCCGTGGCGGGAAGGCAGTCGCTGCGGGAGACCGTCCGGCAGATCGGCACGCTGTTCATGGAACCGCTCGTGCCCGACCAGCGGTGGCACCTGCTCGTCAGCGAGTTCCGGGTGCACGCGTTACGGCAGCCGCGGCTACGGGAGCAGGCCGAGCGGGCGCAGCGCCGGTTCTTCGACGAGATCGGCGACATCCTGGCCGACATGCTCCGGCGACTCGACATCGCGCTGCGCGTCACACCGCATGACGCGGTATCGGTGCTGGCGGCGATATACGAGAAGGCCCTGGAGCAGGCCCTGTTCGAGGGCGTGGACGCGACGACGGACGACCGGCTGCTCACCGAGGTGCTGCCCGAGGTCCTGCTGTCGCTGGTCGTGCGCGAGGAATGAGCGGGCTACGACCCGTACGCCACGGACAATCCTGATCACCTCGCGTACCACCGGCACAACCGGGCTCACGACAGGATGGCGGGGCAGGTGCGCATGCGGGTCCGCCACGAGCGGCTGGCCACGCCCTGGTTCGACTACCTGCTCTGCTCCCCGCGGGAGCTGGAAGAACCCCTGGCCGACTCACCCTGGCAACTCACCGATGTGCACCAGACCGGCAGCGGCGACTACCTGGCGATCATGGAGCGCCGATGAGCCGGCACAGCGCCGGGGCGCCGACGCCGGACACACAAGGCACGCCCCTGTAGCCGCAAGCGGCGTAGACGCATTCGTGCAGGCAATACAAGCAGGCACCGCCCATGTGATCACGTCAAGACGTCCGGATACACTGACCGCGCCGGGCCGTTAGCTCAATTGGCAGAGCTGCGGACTTTTAATCCGTAGGTTCTGGGTTCGAGTCCCAGGCGGCCCACCATCATCCCAGGTCAGCGATCGGACGGCAGTCGGCCGCGGTGAACGGCGCCGAATCGACCTCGCCGCGTCAGCCGCGCCCGTGCGGTGTCCGCCACGCATCCGGGTCGGGGCCCTTGGGCACGATCTGGGTCGGGTTGATGCTGGTGTGTACCACGTAGTAGTGGGTCTTGATCTGCTCGAAGTCGATCGTTTCGCCGAAACCGGGGGTCTGGTAGAGGTCGCGGGCGTAGGCCCACAGCACGGGCATCTCCGACAGCTTCTGCCGGTTGCACTTGAAGTGGCCGTGGTAGACGGCGTCGAAGCGCACCAGTGTGGTGAACAGCCGGATGTCTGCCTCCGTGATGGTGTCCCCCATCAGGTACCGACGCCCCGCCAGCCGTTCCTCGAGCCAGTCGAGGCTCGTCCACAGCCGGTCGTAGGCCTCCTCGTACGCCTCCTGGGATCCGGCGAAGCCGCAACGGTAGACGCCGTTGTTGATCTCGGTGAAGATTCGCTCCATGACCGCGTCCATCTCCTCGCGGAGTCCGGCGGGCCACAGGTCCGGTGCATCCGGCTTGATGTAGTCGGTCCACTCGTGCCAGAAATCGTGGGTGATCCACGGGAAGTCGTTGGTGACCAGCTTCCCGCTGGAAACCTCGACGATCGCGGGCACCGTGATACCGCGTCGGTAGTCCGGGAACCGCCGGAAGTACGCCTCCTGCAGCCGCTCGATACCCAGCACCGGGTCACGGCCGCCCGGGTCGAGGTCGAAGGTCCAGCTGCGCTCGTCATGGGTGGGGCCGGGTTGCCCGAGCGAGATCACATCCTCCAGCCCGAGCAGCTTGCGGACGATGACGCTCCGGTTCGCCCACGGGCACGCAGGAGCTGCGATCAGCCGGTACCGGCCCGGCTCGACGGGCCACAACTCGCCGTCGACCGGCCCGTGCTCGGGCGTGCGGGCATCCTTGGTGATCCGGTCCGGCACGTAGTTCATGTCCCGGCGGAACGACTTGTCGGCCATACGCCCAGCCTACGTCCGGCGGTCCCGCGATGTCGGCACGCGTCGGACGCCGTACGACGGCGGCACGGTGCCCGTGAGGAGTCGATCCTCGGGCGGTGAACCGCTCCGGGCGTCAGGCACCCACTTTTGTGGGTAGCCGGTTGAGCGCACCGCGGCGAGGGTGGCGTACTTCACCCCGCGACCCAGCACAGCACGACGACCGGAGGGCCCATGTCAGCAGCGACGCCGCAACGTCCGAGCTACGCGTCAGGCACGTCCGAGGTCCCGCTGCTCGGTGACACGATCGGCGACAACCTCACCCGCACCGTCGCGGCGTTCGGTGACCGCGAGGCGCTGGTCGACCACCCGAGCGGCAGGCGCTGGACGTACCGGGCGTTCGCCGACGACGTCGACGCCGTCGCGCTCGGCCTCGCCGCACGCGGTGTCGGCAAGGGTGACCGGGTGGGCATCTGGTCCCCGAACTGCCCGGAATGGACACTCGTGCAGTACGCGACGGCGAAGCTCGGCGCGATCCTGGTCAACATCAACCCGGCCTACCGCACGCATGAGCTGACCTACGTCCTCAACCAGGCCGGTATCAGCACCCTCATCTCGGCGTCCGGCTTCAAGTCGTCGGACTACGTCGCCATGATCGACGAGGCTCGGCCGGACTGCCCCACCCTGAGCGACGTGCTGGTTCTCGGCACCCCCGAGTGGCACGACCTGCTCGCCACAGGTGCGGCCGCCGACCACGCCAGGCTCGACGACATCGCGGCCACCCTCTCGCCGGACGACCCGATCAACATCCAGTACACCTCGGGCACGACCGGGTTCCCCAAGGGCGCGACGCTGTCGCACCACAACATCCTCAACAACGGCTTCTTCGTCGGCGAGCTGTGCGGCTACACCGAAGCCGACCGGATCTGCATCCCGGTGCCGTTCTACCACTGTTTCGGCATGGTGATGGGCAATCTCGCCGCCACGAGCCACGGCGCCTGCATGGTCATCCCCGCGCCCGGTTTCGACCCCGAGGCGACGCTGGAGACCGTCGCCGCCGAGCGCTGCACCTCGCTGTATGGCGTACCCACGATGTTCATCGCCGAGCTGTCCGAGCCGTCGCTCGATCAGTACGACGTGTCGAGCCTGCGCACCGGGATCATGGCGGGCGCTCCCTGCCCGGCCGAGATCATGAAGCAGGTCATCGACCGGCTGGGCATGCGCGAGGTCACCATCTGCTACGGCATGACGGAGACGTCGCCGGTGTCGATGCAGACCCGTACCGACGACACCATCGAACGCCGGGTGTCGACGGTGGGGCAGGTGCACCCGCACCTCGAGGTGAAGATCATCGACCCGGAATCCGGACTGACCGTGCCACGCGGCACCCCTGGCGAGTTCTGCACCCGCGGCTACTCGGTGATGCTCGGGTACTGGGAGCAGGCGGACGAAACCGCCGAGGCCATCGACGCCGCACGCTGGATGCACACCGGCGACATCGCCGTGATGGATGACGAGGGGTACGTCCAGGTCACCGGCCGCATCAAGGACATGATCATCCGGGGTGGCGAGAACATCTACCCCCGCGAGATCGAGGAGTTCCTGCACACCCACCCCGACATCGTCGATGCGCAGGTCATCGGCGTGCCGGATGAGCGGTACGGCGAGGAGCTGATGGCCTGGGTCATCCTCCGCGACGGCGCGGAGCCGATTACCGCCGAGTCGCTGCGGGAGTTCGCCACCGACAGGCTCACGCACTACAAGATCCCGCGCTACGTGCACGTCGTCGACGAGTTCCCGATGACCGTCACCGGCAAGGTGCGCAAGGTCGACATGCGCGAGCGGGCCATCGAGATCCTCTCCGGAGGTCGCTGATCAGGCATTTCCTGTGCGACACTCGGAAGATGCCGCGAGCACGGTTAGAGGGTCTTGTCGAGCGGATCCGGAGTTCGGCCGGACTCGACGGCTCCTTCGGCGCGGAGATAGCGCCCCGTAGCGACCGGTACCTGATCGACCGGGTTTCCGGGCAGCGCATGCACCCGCTGAACGGCGTCGTCGTCGATGCCGGCGCCGGCATCGGCGGCAAGGCGATGCTGCTTGGCAGGCCGATGGCGGTCACCGACTACCAGCGCGCCGACTGCATCACGCACGACTTCGACCAGCCGGTCGCGCAGTCGGGACTACGGTCGATCCTGGCGATTCCGGTGATGCTGGACGGCGTGCCGCGCGCGATGATCTACGGCGCCCTGCGCAGCGCGAACCCGATCAGCGACCGGCGGATCGACATCGCGTACCGGCTGATCAACGAGTACCGGTTCGACCTGCGGGTCGACGACGAGGTGGCACGCCGGTTCGACGAGCTCGACACCGCGGCCGGTGCCCGGGAGTCGGCACACCTGCGCGAGCAGCTACGCGCCGTCCACGCCGAGGCGCGCGCTCTCGCCGACGAGGTCACCGACCCCCAACTGCGCGCCCGCATCGAGGCGTTGTCCGTGCGGGCCGGTGGCGGCGGGCAACCGAGCGAGCCGCCTCAGACCGACTACCAGCTCACCCGCCGCGAGCTGGACGTCGTGGTGCAGGTCGCTGCCGGGCTGTCCAACGCCGACGTCGCCTGCCGGCTCGGGCTCGCCCCCGCAACCATCAAGGCCTACCTCAAGACGGCCATGCGTAAGACCGGCGTGCACAACCGACTGGCGCTGATCGCGGCGTGCCGCCGGGCCGGGCTGATTACCTAGCGGCAGTCATGTCGCCGATTCGCTGACGGTGATCGGCAACGACTCCAAGGAGCGGAACACGTCTGGGCAACCAACTCGTTCTGAGCAGGGGCCGCGTGTCCGGCGGTGCGATCGTCGCTGCCCTGGACGTCGCAGCAGCCGTCCACACCGGCCTCCCGGACCTCGATTCGCGCTGCCGGTCTCAGCGGCGTTCGTCGGCCACGGCGGCACGAACCGCAGGGGCGATGTCGTCGGCGAAGGCGCGGATCTGGTCAGGGTCGTCCCCGTCGGTTCCGAGCACGAAGGTGTCCATGCCGTACTCAAGGACGAGTTCGGTGAGCTGGTCGATCCACTGTTCGGCCGGACCGTGCAGGAATCCGCGCGATCCGGTGGTGGTGATCGTGCCGAAGATGTTGTAGATGCGCTGGATCCCGGCGGGGTCACGGCCCGCGTCGTACGCGGCGTCGTCGATACGGGCGTGCTTGTCGGCAAGACCGTCCGGCGCCACGTAACTCGACGACGGTACCCAGCCGTCTGCTGAGCGTCCGACCTCGGCGAGCAGGCGTGGGCCGAGCACACCGAGCCACAGGCCGATGGGATGCGCGGGTGCGGGGCCGGGGTGCACCCCGGACAGCTGGTAGTAGGTGCCGTCGACTCGTACGGAGGGCGCACCGGACCACATGGCTCGGATCACCGCGACCGCCTCGGTCAGTGCCGTCGCGGCCTGACCGGGGCTGCGTACCGGCCCGCCCATGGCACCGATGGCTTTCCAGAACGCTCCGGCACCCAGGCCCAGCTCGACGCGCCCGCCGGACAGCAGGTCGAGGCTGGCAGCGGCTTTCGCGAGCACCGCCGGTGCGCGCAGGGGCAGGCTCGCTACGTCGGGGAAGACGCGAACGTGGTGCGTGCGGGCGAGGATGGTGGCCATCAGGGACCAGGTGTCCAGGAATCGTTTCTGGTACGGATGGTCCTGGATACCGATCAGGTCAAGCTCGCGTTCATCGCTCACGGAGGCTACGTGCAGCGTGTGGGCCACAGCCTCGGCATCCGGCGTGACGAATGCGCCGAACTGCAGCTCGCGCCCGTAGTCACCCATGTCCCGTTCCTTTCCGTACGGTGGGTGCCTGCGTCAACCGGCGGCTGACGCCCGGCCCCGCTCCGCCGGTCACATGTGGTTCGCTCTCTCCAGAAACTCGGCCACAGCCGGGAGCAGCTGTGGATTGATCGTGTGTCCACCCTGGTGAGTGTGAACGCTCACCGTCGCACCCGCCGCACGAAGCTGCTCGGTGAGCGTGGCGGTGTGTTCGGGGGTGGCCATCGGGTCGGCCTGCCCGTTGACCACCGCGACCCGTTTGCCGGTCAGGTCCGCCCGCGGCGGGGTGTGGAACGGAACCATCGCGGCAAGCAGCACCGCTCCGGACAGCGCCCCCGGTCTGCGCAGGAGGGTCGCGGACGCGATGTTGGCGCCGTTGGAGAACCCGACCGCGCGCCACGTGCCGGGCTCGACGTCGTACACCTGCTCCGCCGCGGTGAGGAACTCAGTGAGCTCGTCGACCCGGGCACGCAGGTCCTGCTCGTCGAACACCCCCTCGCGCAGGCGGCGGAAGAACCGGGGCATCCCGTTCTCCTGCACCGACCCGCGCACGGACAGCGCCGGTGCCGTGGGTGCGAGGTGGTCGCGCAACGGCAGCAGGTCGTGTTCGTCACCGCCGGTGCCGTGCAGCAACAACAGCGGAGCTTCCGGCGTGTCCGAGGAGCCTGGTAACCACACGTGGGGACGGTCCAATGTGGCGGTCATGGCGTGGTCCTTTCCTCGAGTTCCGGGTTGTTCTCGGCCGGCAACGACAGGTCCGGCAGTGCTGCCTCGATCTGCTCGCGATCGGGCTCCAACCACGGTGGCAGTTTCAGCGCCCTGCCGAGTTCCAGCAGGGGCTCGTCGACGTTGAACCCGGGCTGGTCCGTCGCGATCTCCAGCAGCGTTCCGCCGGGTTCGCGGAAGTAGATCGAGCGGAAGTACTGCCGGTCGAGGATCGAGGTAACCTGCGCTCCCCGCTCGACGAGCTCCGCGCGCCACCGTTCCTGCGTGGCCTCGTCCGGCGCGCGCCATGCCACGTGGTGCACGGTACCGCCTGCCACGAGCCCGTGCGGACCGTTCGGGGAGACCACCACGTCCACCAAACCGCCCGGTTCGCCGGCTCCCGCGGCGAACCGGAGCCGGTTGCCGTCCTGGCCCGCTGCGTGCAGCCCCAGCTCCTCCAGCATCGCGACAGTGCCGGACTCGCTTGCCGTGGACAGCGTCACCGAGTGCAGCCCGCGAACCCCGTGCTCGGGCGGGATGACCCCGTTGTCCCACGGGTCGCGCTGGTCTCCCTGCGGATGGGCCACCAGCGCCAGCTCGAGCCCGTCCGGGTCGTTGAAGGTCAGCGCCGCCTCACCGTCACGTTCGGCGATATCGCTGACCTCGACCCCCAGGTCCCGCAGATGCTTGCGCCACCAGCCGATCGAGGATGCCGGTACCGAGAACGCGGTCGTCGTGGCCTGCCCCGTCCCGCGTCGGCCCGGCGGTACCTGGCCGAACGGGAAGAAGGTCAACAAGGTGCCCGGCCGACCGGACTCGTCGCCGTAATAGAGGTGGTAGACGTCCGGGGCGTCGAAGTTGACCGTCGTCTTGACCAGCCGAAGCCCGAGCGTGCGCAGGTAGAACTCCGCGTTGCGTTGCGGGTCACCCGCGATGGCTGTCACGTGGTGCAGCCCGCTGGTTGCCAGAGTCATACTTGCTCTCCTCCCCGAAACCCTGGTCCGGCCGCAGGTGCAGTTCCCGGCGGCCGTACCAGGGCTTCAGGCGTGTCGCATCGTCACGCCGCACGAACGTTCGCCATCGCGGCCGCGATGGCCACGACACGCTTGCCCTGCACGCTCGCGGCGGTCCGGGTGTCCTCGTCGACGGGCAGCTGACCGTTGCCATCCACGTGGCTGGTGCCGTACGGGTTGCCGTCAACGAACTTCGCCGGATCGGTGTAGCCGGGGCTGGCGACGATTCCGCCGAAGTGATGAATGGTGTTGTACAGGGCGAGCAGGGTGGATTCCTGTCCACCGTGCCGCGTGGCGCTGGAGACGAACCCGCTGTACACCTTGTCGGCCAGCAAGCCCTGCTGCCACTGCGGCCCGAGCGTGTCGAGGAACTGCTTCAGCTGCGCCGCCACGTTGCCGTACCGCGTCGGCGAGCCGAAAACCACCGCATCGGCCCACACCACGTCATCGGGGGTGGCCTCGGGTATGTGCCTGGTCGACTCCACGTTCTCGCGCCAAGCCGGATTGGAATCGATCGCCTCGTCCGGAGCCAGTTCGGCTGCCCGGCGTACGCGGACCTCCGCCCCCTCGGCCTCGGCGGTCTTGGCCAGTACCGACGCCATTTCCGCGATCGTGCCCGTGGCCGAGTAGTAGATCACGCTCAGCTTGACCGGCTGGTTCATGTCGTCCTGTCCTCCTTCGGTGGCATTCCGGCACGGCCGGAATGCGTGCGCTGCTTCGTCCTGCCGGGCGCCCGCTCGCTCTCGTCGGACTCGGGATCCGATACGGCCGCACCCAGATAGTTGACGTATCACCAAAGATAATAGAGGGAACATGGTGACGTGTCAACTACTCCGCTACACTGGCAGATGTGACCGACCCTCGCTGGCTGACCGAATACGAGCAGCGCGCCTGGCGCGCCTACCTCGACATGCACGCTCGCCTGACCGCCCGCCTGCACCGGGACCTCCAGGCCGACTCCGGGCTGTCGCTGTCCGACTTCGACGTGCTGGTCCAGCTCACCGATCGAGACGACGAGCGCGTCCGCGTGCTCGAACTGGCCCAGGCACTGCAGTGGGAGAAGAGCCGCCTGTCGCATCACCTCGCACGCATGGAGCGCCGCGGCCTCGTCGAACGCCAGGAGTGCCCCGATGACGCGCGGGGCGCGTTCATCGCGCTGACCGCTGAGGGCCGTCGCACGATCGAACAGGCGGCCCCCCAACACGTGAACACGGTCCGTGACCTGGTCTTCGACCAGCTCACCGCCGAGCAGGTCGACACCCTGCTCGCGATCAGCACACAAGTGCAGGCGCGGCTCGACGACACGCAGTGACCTCCGTCGCCGGGTCCGCCGATGTGTCCTCGGCGGGGTCGCTGCTCGGGTTACGTCCCGGCCGTAACGGCGGTGTCGGGTTCGCGGTTCCAGCCCTTGATGGAGAAGGACACGCCCTCACGGTAGGCGGTGATCCCGGCTCCGGGGTAGTCGATGAGGTCGGTGGGCAGGCTGTCGAGGTCGAACCAGCCGATGCCGGAACACTTGTCGGGTTCCCGGTTGACGGGTTCACCGATCCAGCGTGCCGTGGCGAAGAACAGCCCGAGCCGGGGCTCGGGACCGGAGCCGTTGACGTGGAGCGTGTGCACATGATCCAGGTCGGCGGGGTCGATCAGCACGCCGACTTCTTCCTCGGCCTCGCGCGCAGCGGCGGTCAACGCGTCCTCACCGGCGTCGAGCTTGCCGGACGGGAGGTGCCACATGCCGTCGAAGCCGCCGCCGCGTCGCCTGGTCAGCAGTAGTCCGGGGTCGCTGATCAGAAGAACGTGGACATCGATGAGGTGGCGGTCGGGCACGACGACGGGTCCTCGCGTGTGTGGTCTCTGCGGCCAGGCCGGCTACATCCGCACAGGTGGTGCATCCGACCTGGCCGCAGCCTACGCGGTGACCTGTCATTCGTCGGGTTCGACGTGACTGCCGAGCTGGAACGACCAGGTCCTGCCGTATTCGCGCGCCAGGAGGCACCGGCCCTCGCGGCGTATCCAGGCCCGGACGGCGTACTCGCCGGACCTGCGTACCCCGGACCGCATCAGCTCGGCCGGGGCAGCCGCACAGCCGTGCCGGTGACGCTGACCCGGTCGTCATCGGCCGCCAGATCGACCATCAGGTCACTGCGCCTGCCCATGTCCTCGCCCTGAACGATGTGCAGCCGCGCAGGCAGGCCCACCGACCCCAGCTCACGCACGTAACCACCGAACGCGGCAGCCGCGGCTCCGGTCGCGGGGTCTTCCACGACACCACCGACGGGGAACGGGTCACGGGCGTGGAAGACGGTGGCTGACTGCGCCCACACGAGGTGGACCGTCGTCCAGCCATGGGTTCGCATGTGCGCACCCAGTGCCTCGAAGTCGTAGTCCAACCGTGCCAGCCGTTCCCGGCTGGCGGCAGCGAGCACCAGGTGGTCGTTGCCCGCGTAGGCCACCGCGGGCGGGTACGCGGGATCCAGCTCGGAGCCGGACCACCCGAGCGCGCTCAGGACCGGTTCCCACTCTGCAGCGGTCGCGAGGCGGCTGCGGGTGGCGACGCTGGTGAACGTGGCCCACAAGGTACCGTCCTGTCCCCCGGTCACGTTGAGCGTCATCTCGCCGGGGCCGATCTCGAACCGCACCTCGCCCGTTCCCGACCGCTCCGCGATCGCGATCGCGGTGGCGACGGTGGCGTGGCCGCAGAAAGCCACCTCCGCGCGGGGACTGAAATATCGCAACCGGTAGCTCCCCCGCTCAGGGGTCGCGTCCACGACGAAGGCGGTTTCGGAGTAGCCCACCTCCGCCGCGATCCGCTGCATCTCGGCATCACTCAACTCGCCGGCATCGAGGACCACTCCGGCTGGATTGCCCCCGGCGGGCTCACCGGTGAAGGCGGCGTAACGGAGGACATCAACACGAGACGCAGCGACCATGTCCGGATAACCGTGACCGTGACCGCGGCATTCCCGCGCTGCTCACCGGGACCGGGAACCGCGGCTCAGAGACGATCTTGACGCCGCAACCGTATGTGACTCGCGCCACATGATCATCGAATTCACGGGGGTGTCGACGTCCGTGTTACCTCGTGTAACGTTACCTCAGGTAACACCATCGAAGGGAGGCGCTCATGGTCGCCGTCGAGTCCGGGGTCGCCCCGCAGCAGGACCGAGACGACGTCGCTCGCAGGTTGCTGGACTCGTCCGAGACGCTGTCCTACGACCCCACCGAGGAGGTCGACTGGGACACGCCGCTCGACACGAGCTATCACGGCGCCAGCCCCGAGTGGAGCACCCTGTACGGGACGTCCTACTGGGACGAGATGTCGCCGGAACAGCAGCGCGAGCTGACCCGCCAGGAAGCCGCCTCGGTAGCCAGCACCGGCATCTGGTTCGAGATGATCCTGCAGCAGATGGTGCTGCGGGACTTCTACGCCAAGGACCCGACCGACCCGTCCTTCCAGTGGGCGCTGACCGAGATCGCCGACGAGTGCCGGCACTCCATCATGTTCGCGCGGGGTGCGGCCAAGCTCGGCGCCCCCGCCTACCGCCCGAACCGCGTCGTCGTCGAGCTCGGCAGGCTGTTCAAGTCCGTCGCGTTCGGCGAGTCCGCCTACGCCGCGATCCTGGTCGCCGAGGAAGTGCTCGACGTGATGCAACGGGACTGGATGCGGGACGAGCGCGTCGCACCGTTCGTGCGCACCATCAACAACATCCACGTCGTCGAAGAGTCCCGGCACATGAAGTTCGCCAGGGAGGAGACCAAGGCACGGCTGCAGGGATCCGGCAAGCTGCGCAGGCAGGTCGACGCCCTCGTCGTGGCGATCGCCTCGTACTTCATCGTCACCAGCATGGTGAACAAGGACGTGTACGCCAACGCGGGACTCGACCCCGAGCGCGCCATCCGCGAGGCGAAGGCGAACGAGCACCACAAGTCGATGATGCGTTCGAGCTGCGCGGGACTGATGGAGTTCCTCAACTCGGCCGGGCTGCTCACCAGGTCGGCGATGTGGTTCTACAAGCGAGCGAACCTGATCTGAGCCCATGGCTTTCGCGATCACACAGACCTGCTGCACCGACGCGACCTGCATCTCGGTCTGCCCGGTCAACTGCATCCATCCGACTCCGGACGAGCCGGACTTCGGCCTCACCGAGATGCTCTACATCGACCCGCAGGCGTGCATCGACTGCGGCGCCTGCGCGGATGCCTGCCCGGTCGACGCCATCTTCCCCGTCGAGGGGCTGACCGAGTCGCTGAAGCCCTACGCCGACATCAACGCCGACTACTACGCGGACCGCAACCCCATCGCGGAAGCAAGCGACCCGAGCCCGAACTTCCACTCCTGGGACCAGCCGGTGTTCGACCGGGTCATCCCGGCCGACCTCGAGCCGCTCGACGTCGCCGTCGTCGGCACAGGGCCCGCGGGTATGTACGCGGTCGAGGACCTGCTCCTGCACACCAACGCCCGGGTCACCCTGATCGACCGGCTGCCGCACGCGGGCGGCCTCATCCGGTACGGCGTCGCGCCCGACCACCAGTCCACCAAGAAGATCGGCGAGAACTTCGCCCGCTTCCACAACCACCCCCGGCTCCGGATGCGGCTGGGCGTCGAGATCGGCAAGGACGTCACGGTCGACGAGGTGGCCGCCCACCACGACGCCGTGATCTACGCCGTCGGTGCCTCGTCCGCGCGCAGGCTCGGCATCCCCGGCGAGGACCTGACCGGCAGCATCGCGGCAACGACCGTGGTGGCCTGGTACAACGGCCACCCGGACGTGCCGGAGGACGCCGTCGACCTCTCTGCCGAGCGTGTGGTCATCGTCGGCAACGGCAACGTCGCGCTCGACGCGGCGCGGATCCTGACCACCGACCCGAGCGCGCTCGACGGCACGACGATCTCGCAGACCGCCCTGGCACAGCTGAAGTCCAGCAAGGTGCGCGAGGTCGTGCTCCTCGGGCGGCGCGGGCCCGACGCCGCCGCGTACACCAGGCCGGAGCTTCTCGCGCTCACCGAGCACGAGGGCATCGAGCTCGTGGTGGACGCGCATGACCCGGCAGTCGCCCAGGCCATCGACGACGCGGGTACCGGCGACAAGGCGCGGCTGCTCCAGGGCGTCACGCGCGAGGCGGTCGACTGCTCGGCGCCACCCGGGCACGGGAAACGTCGCATCGTGTTCCGTTTCAACTCCGCGCCCGCCGAGATCCTCGGCGACACGCAGGTTCGCGGTATCCGCGCCACCGGCGGCACGGGCGATGTCGAGATCGCCGCGGGTCAGGTGATCCGCGCGATCGGCTACCGGGGCGCTCCGGTGGACGGGCTGCCGTTCGACGAACAGGCAGGGACCATCCCGCACTCGGGCGGGCGCGTGCAGGGGCGGCAGAACTCCTACGTGGTCGGCTGGATCAAGCGCGGCCCCTCGGGCGGCATCGGCGCGAACAGGGCGTGCGCCAAGGAGACGGTCGGGACTCTGCTCGACGACGCCATCGCGGGACGGCTGCCCGAGCCCCGCCGCAAGCCCAAGAACTTCGTCAAGCTGGCCTCGCGGCGCGCCCGGCGCCCCGCACGCGCCGCCGCCGGACCCTCCTGATCCGGCGCTCCCGCGACGGGGCGGCCGGATGTGCGGTGGCGGTCGCTCGGCCGCTCGCCGACGATAGGTACGTTGGCACGCGGCACGCAGGCGAGTACGAGGGAGGCCGGATGCACCGGATCAGTCTCGACGGGTCCACCCCGCACGTGGCGGACGGCGGCTGGGTCGCCCCAGGGGTTTACCTCATCGGTGCCGTCGAGGTCGCCGCCGAGGCGAGTGTCTGGTACGGCTGCGTGCTACGCGCCGACAACGACCGCATCGTCCTCGGGCGGGAGAGCAACCTGCAGGACGGGTGCATGGTGCACGCCGACCCGGACCGGCCCGTCACCGTCGGCGCAGGGGTCTCGGTCGGCCACGGCGCGGTGCTGCACGGCTGCACCATCGAGGACGACGTGCTCGTCGGGATGGGAGCGACCGTGCTCAACGGCGCCCGGATCGGCTCCGGCAGCATCATCGCCGCCGGTGCTGTCGTACTAGAGAACACCGAGGTACCCGCCAACTCCCTGGTGGCAGGAGTCCCGGGCAAGGTGCGGCGCGAGACGAGCCAGGACGAGCGGGACCACATCACCGCGAACGCCCGGACGTACCTGCGGCACAAGAACACGCATTCCGCCGCGGTGGGCTGACACGGCGGAACGCGCGCGGGCACCCGATGCTCGCTGCCGTTCAGGAAGCGGTACTCAGAGCCCGTACTTCTCCAGCAGCCGCAGCCACACCTCGCTGACCGTGGGGAACGACGGCACGGCGTGCCACAGCCTGTCCACGGGTACCTCCCCTGCCACGGCGATCGTGGCACCGTGCACCAGCTCGTCGGCGGCCGGGCCGGTGAACGTCGCGCCGAGCACGATCCGGCGGTCATCGTCGATGACCAGCTTGCTCGTGCCCGACAGGCCGCCGCCCTTGGTCACCGCACCGGCCACGGCTCCCGTGTCGTGCGTGACGGTCACGACCCGGTGGCCGCGCTCCCGTGCCGTGGCCTCGGTGAGCCCGACCGCACCCACCAGCGGGGTCGTGAACACCACGCGCGGCGTGGCGTTGTGGTCGGAGTGGGCCACGGCGGACTTGCCCGCGATGACATCCCCGGCGACCCGTGCCTGGTACTTGCCCATGTGCGTCAGCAGGTTGCGGCCGTTGCAGTCCCCGACCGCGTACAACCAGTCCCCGTCGACCCCCAGCACGCGCAGCTGATCGTCGGTGAGCACGTACTTACCCGGCTCCAGCCCGACGGTCTCCAAACCGATGTCCTCGGTGATCGGGGCGCGGCCGACAGCGACCACGAGCTCGTCCGCGGTCACCTCGGCACCGTCGCTGGTGGTGACCGTGACCGGCGCGTCGTCCGCGGGGCGGCGCACGCCGGTGGCCTGGGTGCCCGTCCGCACGTCCACACCGCTCTCCCGCAGGGCGTCGGCCAGCTCGGCACCGACGAACGGTTCCTCGGGCCCCAGCAGCCGGTCCGCCATCTCGATCAACGTGACCTCCCGCGAGCCCAGCGAGCGCCAGGCTTGGGCCATCTCCACGCCGACCACGCCGCCACCGAGGATCACCAGCCGTTCCGGGACCTCCTTGGCCGTGGTGATGTCCCTGCTGTCCCAGGTACGGGTCTCGCGCAACCCGTCGATCGGGGGCACGGCGGCACGGCTTCCCGTGGCCAGCACGACGGCCCGCGTGGCACGGAGCCTGCTCGTGCCCCCACTCTCGTCGGTGACCTCGATCTCGCGCTCTCCGACCAGCCGCCCGTGACCCCGGTAGAGCGCGATGCCCTCGCCGCGCACCCAGTCCTCCTGGCCCGAGTCGTCCCAGCCGGACGTCAGCTTGTCCCGGCGTCGCAACGCCTCCGCGGTGTCGATCTCGCCGGTGACCGCCTCCCTGGCGCCGGGAACGCGCCGGACGGCGTCGAGCACCTCCCCCGGCCGTAGCAGGGCCTTGCTCGGCATGCACGCGTAGTAGGAGCACTCACCGCCGAGCAGGTGCTCCTCGACCACCGCGGCCGAGAGCCCGTGCCCGACGGGACGTGCGGCGGCGTTCTCCCCCACCGCACCGCCCCCGAGCACGATCACGTCGTACTCCGCGTCGCCGGCCTCGTTCATGGCATGCCTCCTTTCCTGGGGATCGTCCGTGGCACGCGCTCCCTTCCGGGTAGCGGATCCAGCTGGATCCGCTACCCGGCATGCGCGTTACTACCCTCAGCTTTCCAGGTCAGGAGCTGCAGGCAAGTCGGACTCGGTACCGACGAAGTGGTTGAAGTAGTTCGTCATGATGGTGCGGACGGTGTCCGCGAAGGTGTCCAGGAGCTGCTGCTCGGACCAACCGGCGTCCACAGCCCGCTGCCACGTGGCGTCGGCGACGAATCCCTTGTGCTCGGCCGCCTCGCGGGCGACTCGCAACAGAGCGTCGAGCGCCGGGTCGAACCCGACCTCACCCCGGCGGATCGCCTTCGTCTGCTCCTCGTCGAATCCCTGGGACTTCGCGGCCAGGGTGTACGCGGCCTGGCAGTAGTCACACTCGTTCACCGCGGCGACCGTGAGGTGGACGGCCTCACGCGTCGCCGGGCTCAACGAGCTGTAGTCGGCGATCGTGCCTTCCGCCGCGGTGAAGGCGTTCAGCACCGCCGGGGAGTTGGCCATCTCGCCGAAGATGTTGAGCACACCGCCGAACTTCTCGTGGAGTGCCTTGAGACTGTCGCGACTGGACTCCGGAGCGCTCTCCAACCCGTGAACCTGCACTCGAGGCACAGCGTCCTCCCTGCGTTCGTCTCGATATCAGAGGCACCCGGAGGAACAGGGCACTCACGCGCGGTATTCCTGACCGCGCGCGACACGTCCCGGGATGTAACTCTCAGAAGGGATATATCCACAATCGACAGCCCAGCGGGATATGGCGCACTACCCGCGAACGATACGCCTGCTGAAGCCGAACAGCACGAGCGCGGCGACGAGGCCGAAGATCATGTGGCCCATCAAGCTCATCCACTGGTCGGACTCCACCACGAAGACCATGTTGCTCATCTCGGGGTCGGCGGTGACGCTCAGCCACAGCGGCATCGCGATCAGGGCGCCGATCACCCACCAGATCATCCCGTAGACGAGACCCGCCCCGAGTATCGGCGCGATGCGGTCGGCGAAACCACCGGCGAGCAGGCCGAAGATCACCCCGATCACGGCGGAGTTGGCCAGGTGCACGAGGAAGCCGACTCCGGCGTTCTCCACACCGACGAGCATGCCCACCATGGGAAGCATGTCCATCATGGCCATCAGCATGCCGAATACCGCTCCGCCGACGAGACCGGCGACGGCGCCGTACCCCGCCTTGGCACCCACGGTCGGTCCGGCCTGTAGCTGTGTCGACATATAGGAAACCTCCAAACTCAGTGCCACGTACGGGAATCCCCGCGGAATGTGGCATCGCCCGTTCGAGCTACGTCGGTGTCAGCCGACACACGACGAAACGGTGGCCGCTTCGGCCACCGACGACGCTCAGTGTGGGGTGTTGGACTCTCCCGCGGTGTCGTTGTGTCAGCGCAGTGACAATGCCTGGCGCTCGCGACCGGTGACCGCCCGCACCGCTCGGCGGGACTGTACAGGCCCCGGCCGCGGCCACGGCGCCGACTCGAGGCGAAGCCCAAGGGTAGCTGCCGGTGGTTACGGCGCCGTTCGCACAAACCGCGGTCGCTCTGTCAGCTCGCGAACAGAACCCATTACAGCGGATCACCGTAGCCGGTAACCAGTAGGAAGACGCATATCGACTACTCGACTTGTCGTGGGAAACCGGAGGGGAGCTGACCATGCCGTCCATCGCACGTCCCTCCATACCGGCCGCCGCCGTCGCACCCCACCGGGGCAGCCACGAGCGGCACGCCGACGTGGTGCTGTCCGGCGGCGCGGGCGGCCCGTCCGCGGCAGTGGCACGTGACTCCGGGCCGGAACGGTGCGAACGCACCGCGAGGCCACCCCTTCCGGACAACCCGTGGTCCACACCATCCGAGGCCGTGCGGCTGGTCCTGCGCGGCCGCACCGCGCGCCAGGCGCTCCCGATCGCCGCCGTGGTCGGCACCATCCTGTCGGCAGTGAACCAGGGCTCGGTGATCGCCTCTGGCACGGCGACCGGCGACACATGGCTGAAGGTGGGGGTCAACTACGCGGTTCCCTACCTTGTCGCCAGTATCGGCTACCTGGCGGGCAGGAGGGTCACCGCGCGACGGGTACCGGACACCTTGGAGTGGCAGCGCTACCTCGCGGCATTCCACGAGGAACGCCCCGCGGTCACCGAACGCCTGCTTGCCCGCGCCGACCATTCACCGTACGGCTGGCTGGTCGAGCCCCTGCACGGCACGTCCGGCCCGGTACTGGACCTGGCGTGCGGTTCGGCACCCACCCGTGACGTGCTCCCGCACGCTCGCTGGCTGGGAGTGGACAGCTCCGCGGGGGAGCTGTCCGCTGCCGCCCGTGCGGGCCGCGGGCCCGTACTCCGCGCCCGAGCCGACGCGCTGCCGCTGGGCACCGGCTCCGTCGACGCGGTCTGCGCCGCGCTGTGCTTCCCGCTGTTCGCACCGATCGAGCCCGTGCTGGCCGAGGTCCACCGTGTGCTGCGACCCGGGGGCACGCTCGTCGCCCTCGTCCCGTCCCGGCTGGCTCCACACCCGACCGGATGGCTCCGCTGGACAGGGCTCATGCGCGCGCTCGGTATCCGCAGCCAGCCGTGGCCCACTCCGGAGGCGCGCGACGGCCTGGGGACGATCCTGCGCGAGCACGGGTTCGCGGTCGGCTCTGAGCAGCGACGGGTGTTCACCCTCGAGTTGTCCACACCGGAGAGTGTGGAGCTACTGATCGACGGCCTCTACCTGCCCGGTCACGACGAGCGGCGCATCGCCGATGCCAAGCGCAGGCTGGCGGGACGGGCCCGCCCCGGGCACCGTCTCCCCCTGCCGCTGCGCAGGGTCGTGGCCCACCGGCCCGCGTGACCCCGGGCGACCGGGCGGGACGGTGTCGCCTCCTACGGTCCCGCGTGCGCGGGCCGTCCGGGATGCTCGCCGACGTCCTCGCCGTAGCCGTCCAGCCGGAACGTCCAGATACCGCCCTTGTCGGCCGACGCCGGATCGGAGCCGGTCAACGTCGCCGGGGAGAAACTGTTCGCATAGAGGCGCCCCTTGTAGGGGTAGGCACTCCAGAAGTTCGCACCGTCCGGCTCGTAGAACGCGTGTGTCTCGACCGAAGCCGGGTCGGTGAAGTCGGCGACCCACACCCCGTGCTGGTAGTAGGAGGTGACCACCATGTCGTGCTGCTCGCCGTCGATGGGCATCTCGAAGGTGCCGAAGAAGTGTGTCGTGCAGAAGTCGGCGGTCGGGTCGGGCTCGGGCGCCGACCAGTAGGACCGCGGCTGCGGGTTGTCCGGGTCGCTGATGTCGTAGAACCAGATGGTTCCGGACGGCTGGTGCGGCGCCAGGCACCCCGAGTTGGCTCCCGCCGCGCCGAGCCACTCGTCCTGCACCAGCAGCACGTCGCCGTCCTGGTTGGCCTGCGCGCCGTGGTGGATCGAGACGTCGGGATTGTGGATGATCGTCTCGATCGCCGGGTTACGCGGGTCGGAGATGTCCCAGATCATGGTCTCGGTGATCCCGGCACAGAAGGCCCTGTCGTGGTCGAGGTCGAGGCCGATGTCGTGGCAGCCGGGCGAGGTGGGCATCGTGCCGCTGTTGTTCGTCATCTCCGGATGCGCGGAGCTGCTGTCCGCGTCCGGGAACTCGAGGAAGCGGACAGGGGGATCCTCCGGGTCCGCCGCAACGTCGATGATGGACAGCCCGTCGACGTCGGTGGGGTCACCCAGGTTGTAGGAGGAGTTGTAGACCAGCCCGGTGTCGCCGACAGCGGTGAGGTTGTGCGAGCCGTGAATCGTCTCGGCGAACCCGACCGAGGAGGGGCGGCGCGGGTTCTCGGCGTCGATGACGCGGATTCCCGCGGAGTTCCTGCCCGGTTCGCACGTCGAGTTGTCCGCCTCGTTGTCGCTGGACTGCACGATGTAGCGCCCCTGCACCCAGTCGACGTCGGCATGCCAGGCCGAGCAGTTCAGGAAGGACAGCTCGTCGAGGCTGCCATCGCTGTTCCGTTCGAAGATGCGCACCCCGCTGTCCGAGCGGGCGTCCTCCTCCCACGCGCCCGCCCCGGCCGCGACCAGGTCACCGTTGAAGGCGAGGTCGGTGCCGTAGGCGAACGGGGACCTGTCGTCCAGCTGGATGTTGTCGGTGTGCGTGATCGTGTCGGCCTCCTGGGCCGATGCCGTCAGCCCGCTGAGGCCGGCCGCCAGCAGGAGCGGGGCACTGAGCAGGGCCGGGTAGCGATACCGGGTTCGGACCGTCATCAGTGGCCTCCGTTCTCCAACCCGGGCGGCCCGGACAGCACCGCCCGACATACACCCAGAAGTGTGACACATAACACATTGCCTGATAAACACTTCCGCATCTGATACAGCTCAGTCCAGGCAGACCTCGCTACAACCCCCTGCTCCTCGAAGAGGGTGTGCGATCCCGGAATCCGGGCTGCGCGTCCTCGGTCACGACACGTTCCCGCGCACGGCGATCCGGCCCGGCGATGTGGAGTACCGCGATGCTATGGGCGATCACGACGAACGGTCGTCCAGCAAGCGCAGCATCGCCTCGGTGAATGCCTCAGGGTCTTCCAGCTGGGGGTAGTGACCGAGCTCGGCCAGCTCGACCACGGGAGCCGACGGGCGCAGCTCGCGCAGCCCGTTGAGGACGTGCCCGGTCGCGACGGGGTCCCGCAGCCCCCACAGGAAGCCGAGCGTCCCCTCCCACGAGCCGATCGCGCCGTGCCAGCGCCGCGCGTAGTACGAGCGTTCGCGCACGTAACGGCACAGCAGGTGTGCGATGCGGTGGCCGCCCGCGTTGCTGACCAGCGCCCACTGCGCCGCGGCTTCCCGCCGGTCGAGGGGGTGGTGCGCGGAGAACAGCCGCCCGAGCTGCTGAGCGAACATGCGCCGGTTGGACAGCCGGGAGACCAGCGGCCCCAACGGGCTCAGCAGGGCCCGCTGGATCAGCCGGAGGCTGGCCCGCTCGATGATGACGCCGCCGTTGGACAGGACCACCCGCCGCAACCGGAACGAGAGGGTGCCAGCGAGTTCGCGCGCCATCAGCTCGGTCGCCACGGACGTACCCATGTCGTGCGCGACGATGTCGGCCTCGTCGGAGCCGTGCGCCGCGAGGACCTCCTCCACCACGTCGGCGTGCTCGAGGATGCCGTACCGGTGCGGGCGCGGCTTGTCCGACAGGCCGAAACCGAGGAAGTCCGGCGCGAGTGTGGCCCGGTGCGGCAGGCGATCGATCACCTGCCGGAAGTCGTACCCGCAGGTGGGGTACCCGTGCAGGAACACGAGGTACGGCGCCGAACCGTCGGATCGGTGCACGAAGACCCGCCCGGGCGCGGTGTCGACCAGCCGTCCCCCGTTCGCCCACTCCATGACCGTGTCCGGCAACGCTCTGTCCATTGCCCGAGACTACCCGCGTGCTGCCCGGGACACGCCGCTCGAGTGCCGGGTGATCACCGATACTGTTCCTCAGCTGACACTGTTCCCGAGGTGTGATCGACGGTCATGCTGGACTGGACGGCAGTAGCCGAGCGGGAAAGGTGGAGCCGGTACGGACGACGGCAGAGCACACCGGCTGCGCTCGCTACGGGTCGGCGACCTGGTTAGGGACGTACACATGAGTACAGAAGGCCCGGACGGCTCCGCGGCGGAGCCGGACAGGACGGCCGTGGAGTTCTACACGCGCCCGGGGTGCCCGTTCAGCGCGTTGCTGCGCAAGCAGCTCGCGCGTAAACGGGTACCGTTGCGTGAGATCGACATCTGGGACGACCGCGACGCCGCGGCGACCGTCCGCGCCGTCGCAGGCGGCAACGAGACGGTCCCCACCGTGTTCGTCGGTGGTCACGCGATGGTGAACCCCGGAAGCAGGGAGGTCCTCGAGGCCGTACGGACGTACGCGCCCGGCATCCTCCCCGAGCAACCACGGCAGGAGCACCGATCACGCTGGTGGCCACCGTGGCGGTAGCGGTCCCGGCAGGCTACGACCTGATCGTCCTCGGCGGCGGCGCCGCCGGCCTGGCCACCGCGAGCAGGGCCGTCGCGGACGGCGCGACCACACTGCTGGTCACCGAAGGCGCACCCGGCGGGGACTGCACCTTCACCGGATGCGTGCCGTCCAAGACCCTGATCGAGGCAGCCGCGGACGGGCTCCCGTTCGGCAAGGCGATGGCTCGCGTGCGCGACGCGGTGACCCGGGTCGCCGCCACCGAGGACGAGGCAGCACTCCGGGAAAACGGTATCGAGGTGCTGCGCGGGCGCGCCCGGTTCGTCGCTCGTGACCGGATCGAGGTGGACGGGCACGTGCTGCGCGCACCGCGAATCGTCATCGCGACCGGGGCGGCCCCGCTGGTACCGCCCATCGAGGGCCTGGACGGCACGCCTGCGCTGACGACGGACACCGTCTTCGAGCTGGACGAGCGGCCCTCGTCACTCGCCGTTCTCGGCGGCGGCGCCGTCGGCTGCGAACTGGCGCAAGCCTTCGCCCGGTTCGGCGTCGAGGTGTCCCTCGTCGAGGAGGCGGGCAGGCTGCTCCCGGACGGCGACCCGGAGGCCTCCGCGCTCGTCGCGGACCTCCTCACCTCGGAAGGCGTCACCGTGCACACCGGAACCCGCGTCGAGTCGATCCGCGGGGACGGTCACCGGATCACGCTCCGCTCCGCGACAGCGCGGATCGACACACACCGGCTGCTGGTCGCCACCGGTCGTGCTCCGGTCACCGGCACGCTCGAGCTGGAAGCAGCGGGAGTGAGCACGGACCGGGCAGGGGCCGTCATCGTGGACAGGCACCAGGAGACCTCCGCGGCCGGTGTCTTCGCCGCAGGCGATGTGACCGGGCTGTTCGACAACACCCACGCGGCCTACGCCATGGGTCGTGTCGCCGCGGGTGCGGCCCTGCGCCGCACCCGCAGGCCCGCGTTCAGCTCGGCCGCGATACCGCGCGTGATCTTCACCGACCCCGAGATCGCCACGGTCGGCCTGCTCGAGCACGAGGTGAACGACCCCAAGGCCCGCGTGGCCTACCTTCCGATGAGCGAGGTGGACCGGGCGATCGCCGCGGAGGCCACCACCGGCTTCATCAAGCTCATCACCGGACCCCGGCGCCTGCTCGGCGACCTCGGTGGAGGGAAGCTCCTCGGCGCCAGCATCGTCGCCGAGCGGGCCGGTGAGCTGATCGGCGAGCCCGCGCTTGCGATGACGGCGGGGATGTTCACCGGCAGGCTCGCCCAGACCGTGCACGCCTACCCCACCTGGTCGATGGCCGTGCAGCAGGCAGCGGCCCAGTTCTTCGGCGAGCACGGCGGCCGCACCGCCAGGAAGGTCGGAGGCGGTACGTCATGAGGAGACACGGCCCGCATGTGGCGCCTATGGTGAACACGGTCACGGTTACCAGTGGACCGGCCTGCGCCGGGGAACGTGCGAGAAGGAGGGTGTCAGAGCATGGGAGAGGTCGCTTACCGGTCGAAGGTCAGTGTCGACAGGGACCAGGGACCGTTACGCTGGGCAAGTGTCCCTGGCGAGGCGGATCCGGTGGCGTTCGGCGTGCACGGTGAGGTAGCCGAGCACTACGGCGTTTCACCGGAACAGAACACACCGCATGCGACCACACTGGACTACGTTGTGGCGGCCGCCGCCGGTTGACTGGTCGGTACTTTCGGGGGCGCGCTCGAAGCGCGCGGGATCCCCGCCGGAGGCGGTCGTCTCCGGGTCGATGCGGAAGGCGAGATCGAGCTGGACGGAAAGGTACTGGTGATCAAACGGATACACGCCCGCTACCGGTTGATCGTCGATTCCGATGTGGACACTTCGGTCGTCGAGCGCGTGCACGGTTTCCACGCGGACAAGTGCCCGGTAGCGCGCAGCATCCGCGATGCGATCACCATCAGCACCGAGTACACCACAGAGGTCGCCTGAACCGGCGAGATGTCCGGCCGGTGGTAACGGCTTACCTGCACCCGACGACGGCGAGGTGGGAGCGCACACGATGAACGAGCAGGCCGTCCCGGATGGGCCGGGTCCGTACAACTACCCGAATTTCGACCAGCACATCGCCGAAGGCGGCGAGCGACACGCGGAGGCAGCCTTCCGGGACGCCATGGGCGCGGGCGAGCAGGCGAAGGACTACACGCTGTTGCGGCTGGAGGACGGCGCGCGGGTCGAGCTTTCCGAGCTGTGGCGCGCGAGACCGCTCGTCATGGAGTTCGGCTCGTTCACTTGACCGTACTGTTTCGCAGAGGGTCCTCTGCTTGACAAAGCGGCCGGCCGCCGCACCGAGGTCGAGTGGGTGTTCGTCTACACGCGCGAGGCGCACCCTGGTGAGCGCGTACCGCACCACGACACGTTCGAGCGCAAGCTCGAGCACGCCCGGCTACTCCGGGACGAGGGTGGGATCCGCAGGAACATCCTTGTGGACGATATCTCCGGTACCGTGCACCGCGCCTACGGCAGCATGCCCAACATGACATGGGTCATCGGTCGCGGCGGGCGCGTCGTCTACAAGGCCAACTGGACGAACGCGTCGAACGTCGAGTCCTTCCTGGACCGTTATCTCGACGCGTACGCCCAGGTCCCCCGAGGGACCGGACGGGCACCGTACGTGACGGAGCAGCTCGAGTTCCGCCCTGTCGACCACAGGCACTTCCAGGAACGGTTACTGCGTAACGGCCCACGCGCCGTCCAGGAGTTCGACAACGCCAAGGAGTTGTGGGCACGCGGGGATACCGGCGGCTCGTGAGTGGCCCGCGGCCGTGAGCCCGGCAGCCGTGCCGCCGCTCTCACCTCCGCGGGAAACCCGCCAGCCTCCGCGTGTTGTCCGGTAACCGTTCGGTGACGCCCTCGCCGTCGAGTCGCTCCAGCAGTGGCACGGCCACGCGGCGGGTGGTGCCGAGCGCGCGGCGCACCTCGCTCACCGTGAACGGCGGATCCAGCGCGGTGAGTTCGCGCGCAGCCCGATGCAGGGCGTCCGGGGTGAGCACCACACCGTCGGCGATCCGCACCAGCCTGCCCGCTCGCTCCGCGGCCGCCAGTTCACGGGCGCCGAGCCCGAGCGCGGCGAGGTCGCCGGCTTCCGGGGCCCGGAAGGGCTGCTCGGCGAGGCTGCTCTCCAGGTCACGTACCGCCCGCTCGACAGCCTCTGGCAGGGACCCGACCGCGCCGGGCCTGCGCACGCGCCCGTCCTGCACGTCGAGGCCGGTCTCCGGCAGCACGGCGGACAATACCTCGCCCGGCACGCCGAGCGCCTTGCGCAGCGATTCGATCGGCATACCCGCGGCCAGGGGGTTGGCCGAGGCCCACTCGGTGACCCGTTCACTCACGCGTGCCGGCAGCCCGGCGAGCAGGTCGTCGTCCACGGCCCAGTCGCCGACCCTGGATCCCGGCAGCTGCCAGCCGAGAATTTCCAGCTCACGCACTGGTACGGCCCCGTGACGGCGCACGTAGGCACGGGCCTCCTCGCCGGCATCGAGCACGGCCGCCCGCGCCGCTGCCGCCCCGCGACCGCGCAGCCGCGGCGGGTGCGCGTCGAGTACCTCCACTCCGGCCGGGATGCGGTGTTCGCCGGGGTCGCGCAGCAGTCCCGTGTCGCCCGCGGCCAGCGGAACCTCCGCGGCCAGCGCGAGCCGCACCGTGTCCGTTCCCAGCGCGCGTACGCGGCACGGTACGGCCGCGGCACCGATGTGCAGCACCAGGTCCCGGTGCAGGTCGGCCGCGGCCTCGTCGCGTACGCGGGCGTCGACCTCGGTGGTATGCCGCCACGCGCCGGGGGTGAGCAGCGCATGGCCGCGCTGGATGTGCTCGCGGCCGACACCGCGCAGGTTCACGGCGACCCGGGCCACGGCAGCGACCTCGGCACGGTCCCTTCCGAGCGACTGCAGCCCGCGGACCGCCGCGCGCTGCTCGCTTCCCGTCAGCGCCAGCTCATCCCCGACGCGCAGCGTACCCGCGCCGAGCGTGCCCGTGATGACCGTGCCCGCGCCGCGCACCGTGAACGACCGGTCGACCCACAACCGCACATCGGCCTCGCGATCCGCGGGCGGCAACCTGCCGACCATGCCGACGAGCTCCTCGCGTAGCCGGTCGAGCCCGGCGCCGCTGTGCGCGCTGACCGCCAGCGCCGGGACGTGTCCGAGCGAGGTGCGCGCGATCCGTTCCCGCGCGTCGCGCAGCACGGGTTCCGCCTCGGCGCGGTCGGACTTGGTGACCACGAGCAGGCCGTGCCGGACACCGAACGCGTCCAGCGCCGCCAGGTGCTCGGTCGACTGCGCCTGCCAGCCCTCCTCAGCGGAGACCACGAAGAGTACCGCGGTCACCGGCCCGACACCGGTGAGCATGTTCGCCACGAACCTCTCGTGACCGGGAACGTCCACGAACGCGAGCACCCGACCGTCGAGCTCCGTCCACACGAAACCGAGATCGACGGTGAGCGCGCGGCGCCGTTCCTCGGCGAGGCGGTCCGGCTCCATCCCGGTCAGCTCCCTGACCAGGGTCGACTTGCCGTGGTCGACATGTCCCGCGGTGGCTACGACGTACACCGCGACACCACCTCCCGCAGGCACTCGTCGTCACCCGGATCGATCGTGCGCAGGTCGAGAAGGCAACGGCCGTCCTCGACCCTGCCGACCACGGGAGGATCGGCCGCACGCAACCGCTCGGCGTAGCCGGACGGCAGGCTCACCGAGGCGCTTTCCAGCACGGCGCCGGGCGCTCCCCCACCACCGATCGCCGCGGAGGAGTCCACAGTGGTGGCATCGACGCCGCGGGCGGCCAGACTACCGGCGAGGTGCTCGGCGCGGGCACGCACGCCCGCGTACTCGGCGTCGAGGGCTGCGCGCACCGGTGGTGCCGGCCCGCGCAGTGTCGCCTCCAGCGCGGCCAGGGTCAGCTTGTCCACCCGCAGCCCTCGGGCGGCTGGATGCCTGCGCAGGTGCTCGACCAGCGAGCGATCGCCGAGTACCAGCCCCGCCTGTGGCCCGCCGAGCAGCTTGTCGCCACTGGCGACGACGAGATCGGCACCGGCACGCAGCATGCTCGTGGCATCGGGTTCCTCGGGCAACGAGGAGTGAGGATGGAGCAGCCCCGAACCGATGTCGGCCACGACCGGTACATCCAACCGGGCGAGCTCGGCGACGCTCGCCTCGGCGGTGAACCCGGTGACGCGGAAGTTGGACGGGTGTACCTTGAGCACGAAGCCGGTATCGGCACCGATCGCCTCGGCATAGTCGCGCGACGTGGTGCGGTTGGTGGTGCCCACCTCGCGCAGCACCGCGCCGGTGCTGGCCAGCAGTTCGGGGATACGGAACCCGTCGCCGATCTCGACGAGCTCTCCCCTGCTGATCACGATCTCCCTGCCAGGGGCGAGGGCGAGCGCGCACAGCAGCAACGCGGCGGCGTTGTTGTTGACCACGTGCACCCCGCCTGCGTCGGGCACCTTCTCGGCCAACGCGGCGAGCGCGCCCCGCCCGCGCCGCGCCCGCTGCCCGGTGGCCAGGTCGAACTCGACGTCGGTGTTCCCGCTCGCGGCCAGCACCGCGTCCCTGGCTGCCGAGGAGAGCGGGGCGCGGCCCAGGTTGGTGTGTACGACGACGCCGGTAGCGTTCAGCACGGGCCGCAGCGACCCCGCGGTCGCGGGTAACGCCGCGAGTGCCTCCTCGGCGACCTCCTCGGGGCTGATCTCCCCGGCGCGGGCGCGGGACTGCGCCGTCACGATCACGGACTTGACGAGCTCGTGCCCGAGGTCGTGCCCGGCCTTCACGAACCGGGGCTCGGCGAGGAGCGCATCCGTTCTCGGAATGCGCCGCCGCGGATCATCCATGACCGTGCTCCTGGCTGTAACCGCGGGATCATCCCCGCGACGGCTGAGCGGAGGCGAACGGGAATCGAACCCGCCAACGACAGTGCCTGCCGTTCATCGGTTTTGAAGACCGTGCCGGCCACCAGGCCGGATGCGCCTCCCAGGGGCGAGGGACCCCACCCGAACCGCGGTTGTGACCACATGCGCGGTTCCGGAGGCGAGACTACCTTCCCCGCCGGGCCGCCGCATGCCATGAGGTCGAATCCGGCCTGGTGAGTTTCCTCGATTTCCTTCGGGCAACGACATCCCCCGAGCGCGAGGCCGGAACGCTCGATCTCGCTACCTGGGTCACCGCCGTCGCCGGAGCGCTAGACCTCGTTCAGCTCCCCGCTGCTGACGTCGAAGACGAACCCGCGCACGCCATCGGCTTTCGGGACGAACGGGCTGTTGGCGATGCGGGCGATCGACTGCCGCACGTCGCCTTCCAGGTCGGCGAAGGCCTCGGCGGCCCAGGGCGGCTTGATCCCCACCTCCTGCTGTATCGATTGGCGGAACTCATCGTCGCTGAACGTCAGCATCCCGCAGTCGGTGTGGTGAATCAGGATGATCTCCTCGGTACCCAGCAGTCGCTGACTGATCACCAGCGAACGGATCACGTCGTCGGTGACGACGCCGCCGGCGTTCCGGATGACGTGCGCCTCGCCCTCGCGCAGTCCGAGCATCCCGTACACGTTGAGACGCGCGTCCATGCACGCGACAACCGCGACGTTCCTGGACGGCGGCAACGGGAGGGGCCCGGAGAAGTCTCGCGCGTACTGCGCGTTGTTGGTCAGCAGCTCATCGGTGACGGACATCGCGGTACCTCCTTCTCGAGCGAGCCGCCGCTACGCGCAGCGGCTCCATCGCCCCCGGGTACCCACCGGATATGTGCCCGACACGGACACTCGCTCCCTCAGGGGGTGCGTGCCGTGCGCGGGCTCTCGCGTGCGTGCCCGATCAACGGGCACGGGCCGGAGTCGCCGTCGCCCGGTCCGGGTTCGGCATCGGCGAGCCGGTCCAGCGCGCTCAGCTCGTCCCGTAGCCGCTGGAGCTCGGCGATCCGGTCGTCGATCTCGCCGACCTCGCGCCGCAGGACGTCCCGCACGTACGCGCAGGGCTGCTCGCCGCGCTCGCGGAAGGCCAGGATCTCCTTGATCTCGTCCAGCCGCAGCCCCAGTCGCTGGGCAGCCTTGACGAACGTGACGAGTTCGACGTTGGACTCGTCGTACACCCGGTACCCGGCATGCGTGCGTTCCGGAGCGGCCAGGATGCCGATCTCCTCGTAGTACCGGATCGTCTTCGGGTTCACCCCGGCACGCTCGGCCAACTGCCCGATCAACATCGTACCTCCCGCCCGCACGGCTCACGCCGTTTCCAGTGTGCCCGCATCCCACCTGCCATCGCGTTCCGAGTCCCGCGCCGCGCCGGTAACGCGGCGCAGGGCGCTGCCCGCGAAGGAGTTGGTCAGCACCGCGGTCACGCTGGCCACCATCGCGACCATGGCCCAGATCGGATGCAGCAGGCCCGTGATGGCCACCGGGATGCCGATGCCGTTGAACGCGAAGGCCAGCGCCAGGTTCTGTTTGGTCTTGGCGTAGGAGTTCACCCCGATCCGGTGAGCATCGGTCACCGAACCCAGCCGATCACCCATGACGACGATGTCGGCGGACTCGATCGCGATATCGGTGCCCGCGCCGATCGCGAAACCGATATCGGCCTGGGTCAGCGCGGGGGCGTCGTTGATGCCGTCGCCGACCATCGCCACGCGCCGGCCCTGCTGTTGCAGCTCGCGTACCCGGTTGGCCTTCTCCTCGGGCAGCACCTGCGCGAACACCCGCTCGATCCCCACCTGCTCGGCCACAGCACGTGCGGTGCGCTCGTTGTCACCCGTGATCATCACCGGAGTCAGCCCGAGCTCGCGCATGCCGGACACGGCCTCGGCGGCGTCGGCCTTGACGGTGTCGGCGACACCGACCAGCCCGACCAGGACCCCGTCCCTGGCGACGGCGACCACGGTCCGGCCGCCGCTTTCCAGCCGTTCGCGGTACTCGTCGGCAGCAGCGACGTCGATGCCCTGCTCGGCCAGAAAGGCCGGCTTGCCCACCAAGATGCGCGCCCCGTCGACCGTCGCTTCGACGCCGCGCCCGGGGTGGGCGCCGAACTCCCCGGCATCACCGAGCGGCAGTTCGCGGGCCTCGGCCGCGTCCTCGATCGCGCGGGCCAGCGGATGCTCGCTGGCCGCCTCCACCGTGGCTGCCCAGCCCAGCACATCCGCATCGCGGTAGTCACCGACGGCGACCACGGTCTCCACGCCCGGCTCGCCGCGCGTGATCGTGCCTGTCTTGTCCAGCACGACGGTGCGCAGCCGGCTCATGATCTGGAAGGCCTCGCCGGAGCGCATGAGGATGCCGCGCTCGGCAGCCATGCCCCCGCCACGGATCATCGCCAGCGGTGTGGCCATGCCCAGCGCGCACGGGTAGCCCATCACCAGCACCGCGAGTGTGGCGAACACCGCGCGGAACCAGTCGGGACCGCCTGCCCAGAAGATCGGGCCGACCACCCACAAGCCGAACGCCAGTGCGGCGGCTGTGAGCACCACGCGCACGAAGTGCTTGAGGATCACGTCCATCAGCTGCAGGACCCCTGGCCGCAGGGCGCGGGCCTCCTCGATGGAACGCGCGACCCGGGCAAGGAACGACTCCTGACCGACCCGCGAGACGCGCAGCACGAGGGTGCCGGTCCGGTTCACCGAGCCGCCGATCACCTCGTCGCCTGCCACCTTCTCCTCGGGGATGGGCTCGCCGGTGACCAGCGACTGGTCCACCGCCGAGGCTCCCTCGGTAACCGCACCGTCCACCGGGATCGACTCCCCGGGGCGCACCCGCACCAGCTCGCCGATGGCGACCTCGTCCACCGGCACATCCTGCTCGAACCCGTCGCGGATGACCCGGGCGTCGTTGGGCTGCAGGTCAAGCAGCTTGCGGATCGCCTGCGAGGAGCGCGTCCGCACCACCTTGGACACGTAGTCCGACAGGATGTGGTACGTGGTGACGAAGGTGGCCACCGCGAAGAAGTGGCCCGCGGGGAACTCCGGGTTCACGAACACGCCGAGCAACCCACCGACCAGTCCCGCGAAGGCCGCGAACTCCAGCAACACGTGCTGGTTGAAGATCCGCCGCCGCAGCGAGGCGAACGCCATCTTCTTGATGAACCAGCCGGTGACGAACATGGTCTCCGCGGCAAGCGCCAGCATCACCCACGGCAGCATCGGATGTGCCAGCACCGTGGCGAACGGCTCCATCCCCAGCAACATCAACACCAGGGTGATGCCCGTGAACGTCCCGGCCGCGATCAGCCGGTTACGGGCCTGGGCCAGCTCGGCTTCCTCCTCCTCGAAGCCGGCGACCTTGTCCGGGTCCCGGTAGGTGTAACCGATGTCGTGCAGCGTCCGCTTGAGGTGGTCCTCGCTGACCTTGGCGGGGTCGTACTTCACCAGCCCCTCCTCATGGGCCAGCGACACCCCCACCTCCCGCACCCCGTCGATGCGCTCGTATGCGGTACGGATCGTGCTCGTGCAGAACGAGCAGGACATCCCCCCGATCTTCATCCGCAGCGAGGCCGTCCCGTCCCCGTCCGTAGCCATCGCCGCACCTCCTGCCGTCGCTGCCTGCCGTGCCGTCCCCGCCCGGCTCGGCAGGGGAACAGGGTTACGGTAATCCTTCCACTCGACTGGAAGGTCAAGGCGAGGCAACGGTCGTACGGCAAGCGGGCGCGGATCGCCCTCGTGCACCGCGGGAACCGGCGCGGACGTCACCGGACGACGACGGTCTCGGTCTCACCTCCGTAGCCGTACCGCTTGTCCCGCCCCTCCACGATCACCTCCCGGACGTCGGCGGGTATCTCCACGCCGTCCTGGGTGCGGGTGAACGGCTGCTCCCCGGCATGGTCGTGCATCAGCGTGTGCTCGCCGTAGACGTTCCCGTCCTCGTCCTTGACCCGCCAGCCGTCCGCGTAGCGCTCCGCGGTGTCGTACGGGGAACTGATCGTGACCTCGAACGAGAACGAACCCCCGTTCCGCTCGACCGCCACATCGATGACGTCGGGGTAACGCTGCTCGCTTCCCGCGGTTTCCTCCGAGCCGGCAACGGTGCTGTCGGCCGGGCCGGGCCCATCGCTGTCGTCGCCGTTCGCACCGCACGCGGCGACGGCGATGAGCACGGCAGTGAGCACGGCCGGGACGCGGCCGGAACGCATCGATCCCTCCTTCACCCGTGCCGGGGAACAAGCCGGGCTACCGGCACACATGCTATGGCCACGATCGAGCGGCCAGCGCTAGCGTGCAAGGGTCGGCGCGGCCAGGAACCTCCGATGTGGTGATGTCACTGTCGCCATCCTGACAATCGCGCCGGACAACCCGGTCACGCACGTGTTCCCCCGGCACGGAGCCGGGAGGCCGGTTAGGAGGCCGCTGTGCTGAACAGACTCGTGACGGTGCCGGCTCGGCCGCGCGCAGCGGGAACGCACCGGGAGTACCGTGCCCCCATCACGTGGCCGGCCGGCCGGATCGTGGATGCGTCATGAGCGACGAGCGTGTGGGGCTGGTCCTGGCGGGTGGTGGCGCGCGTGGCGCGTACGAGGCCGGAGCGCTGTCTGTGCTGCTTCCCGAACTCGAACGCCGCGGGCAGCGACCTCGCCTCCTGGTCGGCAGCAGCGTCGGCGCGATCAACGCTACGTACCTGGCCGCGACCGCGCACCTGGGCGCCGAGGCCGCTGTCGCGGGCCTGCTGGAGCACTGGCGCCAGCTCGACATCGGTCACGTCATCCGGCCGCTGATCTTCCAGCAGATCCCCCGGCTGGCCGCGCGATCCGTCGGTGAGCTCCTGTCCCTTCCCGCCCTCCGGATGACCAGCCTGCTCGACCCGAGCCCGCTCGCGGCGAACCTGCGCGAATGGCTCGACTGGGACATCTTGCGGTCCAACCTCGACAACAGCGACGACACCATCCTCGCGGTGATCGGAACCGCCGTCTGGACCGGCCGCAGCGTGGTCTTCTGCGACGCGAACGCGCCGTTACCGGATCACCGTTCGCACGTGCTGGACTACGTGCGCTGCCAGGTCGGTCTCGAACACATCCGCGCGTCCGCCGCGATCCCGATGCTGTTCCCGTCGGTACACATCGACCACCCGGACCAGGCACGCGGCTGGTACATCGACGGCAGTACCAGGCTCAACACCCCGCTGAAACCCGCCCTCGACCTCGGCGCCGACCGGGTTGTCGTACTGGGGACCTCCTCGGTAACCACGCCCGTCGACGATCCCGGCCGCCACGACAGCGGCCCGCCGAGCCTGGGCGACGGAGCCGTCAACCTGCTGCAAGGCGACCTCGTCGACCCGCTGATCGAGGACATGCGCATGCTCGGCAACGTCAACACCTTCTTCACCGGAGAGGCTCCCGGTGCGCACAGGTACCGGCGGACACGGGGCAAGCCCGCCTACCGGCAGGTCCCGTACATCTTCATCGGACCCCCGCGCAACGCGATCGGCGAGCTCGCCGTCGAGATCTTCCGGTCCAGGTACGGCGGGCTCAAGGGCCTGCGCAACCCCGACTTCCTGCTGCTCAACCGGCTGCTGGGACCGGGCGGCGCCGGGCGTGGTGAGCTGCTGAGCTACCTTTTCTTCGACTCCGAGTTCCTCACCGAGCTCATCGAGATGGGTGCGCGCGACGCCCGCAAGTGGCTGCCGCACGATTGCGCCACGGAGGACCCGTGGCACCTCGAACCGCTCGACGCCTTCATCAGCACACCGGGTTGAGGGGCCGCGAATCCGTCAGGCGTGCCTGCCCGCGCGCTCGCTGGCCGGTCCCCGCTCACGCGCGAGGTTGCAGGCTGAGCTGATCAGTCCGATGTGGCTGAACGCCTGCGGGAAGTTGCCCAGCTGACCGAAGGGTGGCGCGTACTCCTCCGCCAGCAGCCCGACGTCGTTGCGCACCGCGAGCAGGCGCTCGAATCGTGCCCTCGCCTCCTCGTACCTTCCGAGCAGCACCAGCGCGTCGACCAGCCAGAAGGAGCACAGCAGGAAGGCGCCCTCACCCTCGGGTAGGCCGTCCACACCGGAATGTTCCGGGTAGCGCAGCACGCACGTTTCGTCGACCGAGAGATCGGCGATGACCGCGTCCACGGTGCCTGCCACCCGGGGGTCGTCTGCGGGCAGGAAACCCACGATGGGGATCAGCAGCAGGCTCGCGTCGACATCCGTGCCCCCGTAGACCTGGGTGAACGTGTTGCGTTCGGCGTTGTACCCCTTGGCGCAGACCTCGGCGTGGATGGCGGACCGGAGCTCGCGCCAGTGTTCCACGGGCCCGTCGAGCCCGTGCCGCTCGACGGCAGTGACCGCGCGGTCGAATGCCACCCACGCCATGACCTTGGAGTGGGTGAAGTGCTGGGGTGTACCGCGGATCTCCCAGATACCCTCGTCCGGCTCGTTCCACCGGGACTCGAGATCGCTCAACAGCGCGCGCTGCAGGGACCATGCCTCCGGTTCCGGATCGATACCGACCTCACGCGCGTAGTGCAGGGCGTCCATGACCTCGCCGTACACGTCGTGCTGGCGCTGGGTGGATGCGGCGTTACCGATACGCACCGGCCTGGAGTCCGCGTACCCGGACAGCCAGTCCAGGGTCAGCTCGGGCAGCCGGTGCTCCCCGGCTATGCCGTACATGATCTGCAGCCGCTTGGGGTCGCCCGCCACCGCGCGGAGCAGCCAGTCCCGCCACGCCACGGACTCCTCCCGGTAACCGCCCTGCATCAGCGCCTGCAGGGCGAAGGTGGCGTCGCGCAGCCACGCGTAGCGGTAGTCCCAGTTACGCTCCCCACCGGGCTGCTCGGGCAGCGACGTCGTGGGAGCGGCCACGATCGCGCCGGTGGGCCGGTACGTCAGCGCCTTCAGGGTGATCAACGAGCGCTGCACGGCCTCGGCGTAGTCACCCTGGTAGATGCTGTGCCCCGACCACTGCTGCCACCACTGCGTGGTGGCTTCCACGGCCCCCGGCACGTCCCCCTGCGGCGGGGCAGGTTCGTGGGAACGATGCCACACCAGCTCGAAGGGCACCTGCTCGCCGGGTTCGACCGTGAAGTCGCACACCGTCCTCAGGTCGCGCCCGTGCACCTCGACCGGCGAGGCCAGGGTGATCGCGTCCGGACCGGCCACGGCCCGGAGCCGCCCGTCCCGGCGGGTCACCCAGGGCACGAGCGAGCCGTAGTCGAAGCGGATGACCAGCTCCATGGTCACGGCGACGCGCCCGGCCACGCCTTCCACAAGGCGCACCACATCGTGGCGCGCCCGCCCGTCGGCCGGGCGGGGCGGCATCGCGTCGACCACCCGTACGGTTCCCTCGGCCGTGTCGAACTCGGTCTCGAGCACCAGCGTGCCCGGCCGGTAACGGCGCCGCACGGCGGTGACCTCCGCGGCGGGTGCCAGCAGCCACCGGCCGTTGGTCGCGTCACCGAGCAGGGCGGCGAAACAGGCCCGCGCGTCGAACTGCGGCAGGCACAGCCAGTCGATGCTGCCGGACCGGCACACCAGCGCTGCCGTCTCGGTGTCGCCGATGAGCGCGTAGTCCTCGATCGGGTGGGACGAGCTCACGGTTGCCGCCTCGTGGACGCCGTTCCGTGCCGGTCCGGTTCATACACCATGATCCGAGTTTCGCACGGCACGGCGGCCGTTCGAAACGAACGCGCCGCCCGGCCGCCGGCGCGCATCGCGTGATGCCCTGTCCATTCCCGCCGTTCGCCGCGGGAGCCGAGTTTGACGTTCCAGCGAGGTCAAGGTTCTACCGTGCTCGCCGGAAGGGATACCGGCACAGGACAGGGCTCGAACACATGACAAAGGGATGGATCGGGGTCGCGGTGATCATCGCGGTGGCCGTACTCGGGTTCGGCACCTGGTGGGTCTACGGGCTCGGTCAGGAAGATATGTCGACCAGCGACGGCGGAGCGGGTATGGACGGTATGGCAGGGGAGGCGCCGCGCTTCCCGCCCGTGGCGGCTTACTACGAGGGGGAGCGGGTCCTCTTCGCGCACCCGGAGTCCTCCGACCCGGAGATCTCCGAGCTGCTGACCGACATGATGGGCTCGCCGGTGACCACCGTGCCCGAGCTGGCCGAGGCCCCGGAGTCCGCGCTCGGCCCGGTCTACGTGTTCACCAACGGCGTGCGGCCCGACGGACCTCGCGGCCCGCTGGAGTTCCAGCCCGATGTGTTCGACACCGCCCCCGGGGACGACGGCTACACCCCGCTGCGGCGCCTGGTGCTGCTGACGTGGAACGAGGACGGCACGAGCGCCGGGCCACGGTTACTCACCTCGGCGGGCGAGGTCGAGGACGCGATCGAGGCGGGCGAGCTGTCCGCCGAACGGACCGACGTCGTGATCAACGCTCCACTGCTCACCTGGCCGGCCGGTCGACGCTGAATGACGCCCTCAGTCCTTCGGGTGGACTGAAAGCGTCATTCAGCCGATAGGTGTCAGCGCGATGACAGTCCTGCCGCCGTGCGGCGCGCCCGGTGGTTGCACTGGTTGTACCGTCCGGAGAGAGGTGAGTGCGATGATGCGCGCGGTGTGGAACGGTGTCGTGCTCGCTGAGACGCCCCGCACGATCCGTCTCGAAGGCAACCATTACTTCCCGCCGGACTCCGTGTACAGCGAGTACTTCGGGGACAGTCCATCGAAGACCCTGTGCCCCTGGAAGGGCGTGGCGAGGTACCACAACATCATCCTCGGCGACGACATCGGGCCGGACCTCGCGTGGCGTTACCCCCACCCGTCACCACTCGCCCTCCGGATCAAGAACCACGTCGCTTTCGGCGGGCAGGTCACCATCGACGGCACGCGTGAGCCCGCGGCGGAGCGAGGCCCCGTACGCGGCTTGCTCGCACGCCTCGGCGCACGCCGGACGTGATCCGGGCGGCAGGCGAGCCCGACCTGTGAACCGGAAGACCCCGAGCGTTACGGAAGGAACGGAATGACAACGCTGCGCACACAGACCACGATCGACCGGCCTGCCCAGGAGGTCTGGGACGTCGTCAGTGACGCCGGGAACATATCGGCGTGGTTTCCCGCGATCGCGACCTCATCGGCCTCGGGCGACAGCCGTCACTGCGAGCTGGCCGACGGCACGCCGATCGAGGAAGAGATCGTCACCAACGACCCGCAGCTCAGGCGCTTCCAGTACCGCATCACCGGCGGCCTCCCCGTCGAGTCCCACCTGGGGACCGTCGACGTCCTGGAGGACGGTGAGGAAGCGCTCGTCCTCTACAGCACCGAGATCACGCCCGACTCGCTCGCCGAGACCCTCGGGCCCGCGATCGAGGAGGGACTCACCGGGCTGAAGCGCTACTGCGAGCAATAGCCCGATCGAGCGCGGTGCGGGCCCTGCGGGTACTCACGCGGTGCGGCCGTCCACGGTCACCGTGACCTCCGCGCGTTCCTGGCGGAAACAGATGTGCCCGGCCAGGCGCGCGGCCTCGGCGTTCGGCTCGGCATAGGTCCACGCGAGGTCATGGACCCGGCCTTCGGCCGACTCGACGGTCCAGTAGGTGGCGAGGCCCTTGTACTGGCAACGGCTCGTGGTCGGGCCGGCCACCAGCACGCCGGCATCGACGTCGTCGGCCGGTAGGTAGTAGCGCGGGCGCGCCCCGGTCTCGTAGACGACCAGCGGGCGCCCGCTGTCGGCAAGGACGCGGCCCGCCACCTCGACGCACACGCGGCGGGAGCCGGCCAGCACATCGACGCGGTGGTACGGGTCGCGCGGCTCCAGGTGGACCCGCTCGTCCTCCTCGAACCAGGCATCCATCGCTTCCCAGGTAAACGCCAGGTACCCGGACAGCGGCGGCGCTTCCGGGGGCGGGTCCGGGTAGGCGCAGCACGCGTCGGCAGCGACCTTCCCGCCCGCGGCCACCGAGTAGTACACCGCGGTGCCCTTCACCTCGCTGACCGTGCGTGTGCCGGACGGTCGCAGTAGCTCGGTGCGCACATCGCCTGCCGGGAAGTAGTACACCGCCGGGGTCCCGGTCTCGTGCAACAGCTTCACCCTGTCGGTGTCAGCGACCGTCTCCCCACCCAGCACGGCCCTGACCCGCCGTGGCCGGTCCTCCAGGTACAGGACTGTCGCAGGCAGGCCGGGCAGGTTGGACGCGCCCGCCGGGCGCTCGCCGAACGGTCCGCGCCCCACGGCGAGTGACATGGCCGCACCCCTTCCATCGCACGCCTGCCGCGCCCACCGGACCGGGCTCGTGGCGCGGCGCCGGTCCGCCGCCCCACGATACGAGATACCCGCGGCGAGCACGCGTCGCGAACCCGTTGATCAGATCCCTGCCCGCGCCGACCGGACCCCACAAGCTCCTGCGAGGGGCGCGGCGACCACGTTGTGTCAGCCTGCCGACACTGCTGTGCTGATCTCGCGGCTATGCGGTTGAATGGGGGAGTCCCGGCCTGTCGGACCGGCGAACGGCGCGGGCCAGGAACCGGATTGTGCACACACGCGATCACGGGAGGTACAGGTGCGACATCGCGCAGGCGCGGCGGGGCTCCTCACCGCGGGGCTGCTCGTCCTCGCTTCCTGCGGGACCTCGACCGAGGACGATCGCACGGGCGCCGATACCGGAACCGGGGACGGTACTCAACAGCAGGACGGGCCGCAGGAGGGCGCGCCCGCCGAGCCATTGCGGTTCTCCGCGCAGACGGTGAACGGCGAGGACATCCGCGGCGAGGACATCCGCGGCGAGGACTTCGCAGGCGGGGCGGCGATGTTCTGGTTCTGGACACCGTGGTGCACGATCTGCCAGTCGGAGGCTCCTGCCCTGGCCGAGGCGCACGCCACGCACGGTGAGCAGGTCGACTTCGTCGGCGTCGCGGCCGACGACGACGTCTCGGCCATGCGGGACTTCGTGACCGACTACGAGCTCGGTACGTTCGAGCACATCAACGACGCGGACCGCGAGGTGTGGACAGCGTTCGGCGTGACACGCCAGCCCGCGTACGCGTTCGTCGACGCTTCCGGTGAGGTCGACGTGGTCCGTGGCACGGTCGGCGAGGACGAGCTTGATCAACGGCTCAGTGACCTGGCCGGGTCCTGAGTATCGCGATCATGGACAGCGGGATCCTCGCCTTCGCGCTGGCGGCCGGGCTGGTCGCGGCGTTCAACCCGTGCGGTTTCGCGATGTTGCCCGCCTACCTCGCGCTGGTCGTGCTCGGTGACGGCGAGCGGCCCAGCAGGACGCGGGCGGTCTACCGGGCACTGGCGGCGACCTCGGCCATGGCGTTCGGTTTCCTGCTCGTCTTCGGGAGCTTCGGCCTGGTCATCTCCCCGCTCGCGGGGCAGGTGCAGCGGTACCTCCCTGCCGTGACCGTGGTCGTGGGCGCGGCGCTGGTCGCCATCGGTGTCTGGCTGCTCACCGGGCGGGACCTGACCCTGCTGCTGCCCAAACCCACCGTGGGAAAGCCCACCGGGCAGCTTCGCTCGATGCTCGGGTACGGCATCGCGTATGCCGTCGCCTCACTGTCCTGCACCGTCGGGCCGTTCCTCGCGGTGACCGGGCAGACGTTCCGTGCCGGCTCGGTAGCCGACGGCATACTCGCGTTCCTCGCCTACGGGGCGGGTATGGCGCTGGTGGTCGGGGTCCTCGCCGTCGCCGTCGCGGTCGCGGGCACGCAGGTGGTCGCGCGGGTCCGGGGAGCGCTGGGTGCCATTCACCGCACCGCGGGCGCCTTGCTCGTGCTCGCGGGCGGCTACGTCGTGTACTACGGCGTCTACGAGATCCGGTTGTTCCACTTCGGTGGCGAGGTGAGCGACCCCATCGTCGGCTCGGTAACCGCCGTGCAGCAGGCGTTCGCATCTATTGTGGATTCCATCGGCGCGCTACCGCTGCTCGCCGTGCTCGCCGCCGTCGTCCTACTCACGACCCTCGCCGCGCGACGCCGCTCCCGCCTCATGCGCTGAATGACGCTTTCAATCCATCTCGTGGACTGAAAGCGTCATTCAGCGTATCCCTAGCTGAGGGAGAACAGCGGTCCCGTTATGGTCAGGCCGAGATCGTCGACGTAGGCGAAGAATGCGAACAGCATCAGCGCCGCACCCGCCAATCCGACGTTCTTCATGAAATGGGTCATCTCGCCCTGACGTGCCTGCTCGTCCGTCTCCGTCCAGAACGTGTGCATGAGCGCTGCCGAGAGCACCACATGGATGAGCAGCAGCAGGGCACCCAGGTCGGCCCAGATGCCGAGCAGCACCGACAGGCCACCGATGATGATCACAATGCCGGAGACCACCACAGCCACCTTCGGCAGCGGCACTCCTCGGGACTGAGCGTAACCGGTCATACCGTTGACCTGCATGAGGTGATTGACCCCGGAACCGACGAACAGAATCGCGAACAGTATGCGACCGATGAGGACAACGACTTCCATCACGAACCTCCTCGTCATCTCGGATCGTCCACCTGCGACGACGCCGATACACCCATGATGGACCTCGAACGGTCCGATGAAAAGGACGATTCGCTCGACCGGCCACACGGCGCTCGTCCCGTACTCGCGGTGCAGCCGCCTCCCGGCGGTACGCTGTCCCGTGCCACGCCCGAAGCCGGTGCGCAGCTACCCCCGCGCACCAGCGACTATCCGATGTGCTCCGCGCGGCCGGAACGAGGGGCCGGACGCACCGGCGAGCACCGGGCCCTGCGGGGCGGCCACCAGCACGACCCTCGTCATGACCAGGGATAGAAACCCTGCCCGGACTTGCGCCCCAGCTCGCCACGGTCGACCTTGTCCCGCAACAGCCGGGGCGGGGTGAACCGGTCACCGAGCGTGCCGCTGAGGTACTCGGCCACCGCCAACCGGACATCGAGGCCGACCAGGTCGGTGGAACGCAGCGGCCCCATCGGATGCCGGTACCCCAGCTCCATCGCCGTGTCGATGGACTGAGCGTCGGCGACCCCTTCCTCGAGCATGCGGACAGCCTCGAGCCCGAGCGTCACCCCCAGCCTGCTGGTCGCGAACCCCGGCGAGTCGCGTATCACCACCTCCGTCTTGCCCAACGCGCGTACCCAGGCCCGCGCCCGGTCCCGTGTCGCATCCGAGGTGTGCGGCGCGACGACCAGCTCGACCAGTTCGGACACCGGTACCGGGTTGAAGAAGTGCATCCCGAGAAAGCGCGAGGGATCTTCCAGCGCCGTGGACAGCTCGGCGATGGACAGTGAGCTGGTGTTGCTGGCAAGAACCGTCCCTGCCGGTACCGACCGCTCGGCATCGGCGAGCAGCCGCACCTTCAGGTCGGCACGTTCGGGGACCGCCTCCACGACCAGCTCGCTGTCCCCGGCCAGCTCGGTCACGGACGTAACGAACCGGACCCTGGCCAGCACGTCCTCCGGCTCTTCGTCGAGCATGCCGCGCTCGGCGGCACGGGCGAGCCCGGTTCGCACCCGCTCTCGGGCCGCCTCCACCTCGCCGGTTCCGCTCTCCAGCACGGCGACCCGCGCGCCTCGCGCGGCGAACACCTGCGCGATGCCGGCCCCCATGCGGCCGCCACCGAGCACGCCGACACTGCCTGGTGCCGTACCGTCACCGCGCGCGCCGGTGCCTGCTGCGGACATACTCATGCGTTCCTCCGTTCCACGCTCCACCACACACGCCCGAGCCCCCGGAACGACCTCGGCCGCCGTACCGCTCGCTCAACGCGTGCCCGCCAGCATTCCGAGCACGGCCTCGGAGTGGAAGAACGGCTCCAGCCTGCGCCGGACCAGCTCGGCCAGCTGCCCGTCCGCGTTCAGCGCACCGACAACGGCAGGGGCGTAACGCTGCACCTCGGTCACCAGATCGTCCCTGCTCAGGCCGAGCTCGCCGAGGAGCGCGGTAACGGTGTAACCACCGTAGGTGTCGAAGAAGACGTCGACTCCGGCCGCGATCATGGTGCGGAAGTACTCGGTGTCGCGCAGGATCGCCCAGATCTCGCTGCCGATCCCGGCCAGCTCGAGGAGGTCCTCGCGGCTGAGATAGTCGCGCAACCCGCTGACCGTGTCCTCGGCGTGCAGGTCCCACACCTCCATCGCCGCCTCGTGCAACGGCGCCTCGTCGACGGTGTGCCGGATCGCGCCACTCACCCGGCGCAGCGCGAGCTGGGTCCCCTTGCCCGCCATATCGCCGAGCAACTGATCGAGGTGGCGCGAGGTCGCACCGCGCACCTTGCTGGTCGCGCGCTCGCCGACCGACAGCAGTGAGGCCACGCCAGGCACCCGCTCGGCGAGCTCGCGGTTCTGCTGCATCACATCGGCCACCAGCTTGGTGACGAACCAGGACGCCACGGTGGCCACCACCGGACTGTCACCGAGCCGTCGCAGGATCTCCTCGTGCAGGGAACGCATCCCGAGAACCTTGGTCACCAGCGCTTCCACGTGTTCCCGCTCGACGACCTCGCCGAGCTGGTGCTCGTCGTTGGCGGCATGCCGGTAGACCGCGTCGGCGATGCCGGTGACCATGGGGTCGATGACGGCGCTGCCCGCCGGCTTGTCCAGGATCGTGTTCGCGGTGGCCTTCACCCGTTCCCGGTCCACTAGGTCGGCGAGCGTGGTCGTCGCCGCGACACCGAGCAGGTCGTCCACGTCTCTGGCAACGACCTCCGCCAGGCGGTCGCCGGTCAGCTCGCCGAGAATGAACTCCACCTGCGCGTCGAGCAGCCGGTTGGCCAACTCGGTGGACTCGACCGTCATGGCGCCTCTTTCCTGTCGGGGTAGCGGCACGCGGCATCGCCTCCCGCGGCCACACAGCTGGTGCCAGCGTATGCCCGGCGTCGGCGCGCGGACGAACGGGATGCGCGGCACGCAGCGGTCCGAGCCCGCCACACGAGCCGCTACCGGCACGGCGGGCGGACACCGAGCCGACGCGGTTGAGACGGGACACACAACGTATTGACTTCTACCTTACTCGAAGTTGGACGCTTGGCGTCATGACACAGACATACGCAGCACAGCAGAGCACGGAATCCACACCCACCCGCCTCGCTCACCGGATCAACCCGTGGCAGGCGATCGCCGTCGGCGTCGTACTGTCCGGACTGGTCAACCTGGCGCTGTACCTCATCGGGCAGCTGGCGGGAGCCACGTTCCTCGTCGCGGGCGAGTCCGGCTCGGACGAGGTGACAGCGGGGATGATCCTGCTCTTCTCCACGGTGCCGCTGGCCGTCGGGACGGCGCTTGCTGTCCTCCTCGCCAGCTGGTGGACCTGGGTACTCCGGACCGCTCAGGTCATCGGTGCGGCACTCGCGCTGGCGACGATCGCGGGCATCTTCGCGGCCGAAGCCGGCACCGGCACCGCCATCGCGCTCACCGTCATGCACGTCGTGGTCGCCGTCGCGGTGGTACTCCCCCTCGAGGTGGTGCGCCGGTCACCCCGGCACAACCGGCGCGCTGAATGACGCTTTCGCTCCATACGGGTGGTTGAATGACGCTTTCAGCCCACGAGGCGGACTGAAAGCGTCATTCAACCCGGATTGCCGCGCGGCTTGAGCCGGGTGCCGGGCAGCGGGGGCACCGGCAGCCGCGGGGTACTGCCCGAGTACCCCTCCACACGGCCGAACCGCTCGGACTCCTGCTCCCACTCCCCGGCGAAACCGACGATCTCCTCGTGACTGCGGCCTACGAAGTTCCACCACATGACGATCTCCGCACCGAACGGCTCCCCGCCGAGCAGGATGGCCCGGGCCGGCTCCGTGGACCGGTTGGCGACCGTGACCGAACGCGTGCCGGTGCCGAGATATCCGAGGTCTCCGGCATCGAGCTCCGTGCCCGCGACGGTGACACCACCCGTGCTGGCGAGGACCCCGTGTTCGAACGCGGCGTCGACATCCAGCGTCAGCACGGCCGACGGGGCCAGTACCAGCTCCGCACCCAGTAGCGGGGAGAAGGCACGCGCGGGTGAGGTGACTCCGGCCAGCTCGCCGAGGAACACCCGCACCGTGGCGCCGTCGAGCCGGACCGGCTCGGGGACATGATGCTGGAAGTCCCGTGGGGCGTCGCGGTGCTCGTCGGGCAGGGCCACCCACAGCTGCACCCCGTGCAGGATGGGGCCGCCCCGCGTAGCCACCTCCGAATGGCAGATACCTCGGCCACCGGTCATCAGGTTCAACTCGCCGGGACGCACCAGCGCGTGCACACCCGAGCTGTCCCGATGCTCGATCTCGCCCGCGAACAGCCAGGTGACGGTCTGCAGCCCGGTGTGCGGGTGCGGTGGTACGTCGACACCGCCCGTCTCGGCGATCTCATCGGGTCCGAACTGGTCGGCGAAACACCACGGGCCGACCAGCGAACGAGCACGCTGCGGCAACGTACGGCGCACGCGCATCGCACGCTGCCCGCCCAACGGCACCGACCGCGCGCTGAGTACCTCCACTCTGCCCGGCGTGGCTACCCGCGTACGGCAGGCCAGCTCCACAGGGTCGGTCTCGGTATTGCTCATCGGCTCACCACCACGATCCGATCGTATCCCGCCCCACAGGCACTCGCCGCCGGGAAAGAATTAAACATGCGTTGACTTGTGTGTGGCACGGCACTAGCATCGCTACCCGGCCGTCCGACCAGCCGACGGGAGCGAGCGCCGATGCGGATACTTCTCAGCCGGCTCGAGGCCGCAGGCACGCGCCACCCCCGTTCGGTGCTCACGGCGCTCGTCGTCGCCACGCTCGGCTTCGCGGTACTGGCATCGACCAACGAGTTCGAAGTCGACATCACGCAGCTGGGGCGGGACGACGCGGAAGCCGCACAAGCCCTGGACCGGGCCCAGGAGGACTTCGTCGATCCCTCGGCCACCGTGCAGGTGATCCTGGACGCCGGCCCCGGCGCGAACATCCTCACCGGAGCCGGATTCGGCGCCGCGGCGCAGGCCACGGACATCGCCACCGACGCACTCGGCGCCGATGTCCGCGACGGTGATCGCGGTGGGCCGCACGTGAGCTCCCTCGGTGCCGCGCTACGGGAGCAGGGGGTGGATCCGACCGCGGTCGGCGACGACACGCTCGCCGCGTCCACAGCCGAGCTGATCACCTCGAACCCGCGGCTGGCGACCCTGGTCTCCGATGATGTCGATCTCGAGGATGGCAGCGCTCGCGCCATGGTGCTCGTGCTCGGTATCGACCAGGAGCTGGCCAAGTCCGAACGCATCGAGGCGGGCGAGCGCGTACAGGCGGCGTTCGAGGACCCCGAGCCTGCCGCGCTGGGTGACATGCGCGTCACGGTCTTCAGCCTCGGGCTGTTCGACTCCGGGATGCTGGACGCCGTGCAGTCCGAGGCGCCGATGCTGTTCGCGATCGCGCTCCTCGTGGTGCTGGCCGTGCTGGCGCTGATGTACCGGTCGGTGTTCGATGTGGCCGTCGGGTTCGCCGGGCTGCTGTGCACCGTGGTATGGACGTTCGGGATCGCCGCGGTGCTCGGTCCCGCGCATCTGGGCTGGACCGGACCGCTGACCCAGCTGGCCATCATCGTGCCCGTACTGCTGGTCGGCCTGGGCATCGACTACTCCGTCCACCTCACGGCCCGCTACCGCGAGCAGCGCGCCGCTGGTGAGAACCCCGCCGATGCCGCCGGCGGCGCCCTTCGCACCGTCGGCATCGCACTCATGCTGGCCACAGTGGCCACCGCGGCCGGGTTCGCGACCACAGCGACCGCCCCGCTGCCCATGATCGCCGACTTCGGGGTCTTCGTCGCGGTCGGCGTGCTGTGCGCGTTCGCGATCATGACGCTGCTCGTCCCCGCAGCCCGTGTACTGCGAGACCACGGTGGAGCCCGGCAGCCCGGAAGGGTGCGGGAGATCGGGCTGGGGCGCCTCGCAGGCGCTCCCGTCACGCTGGCGCGCCGGGCACCGGCGCTCGGGCTCGCGGTGGCCACCCTACTGACGCTCGGATCCCTGCTGGCCGCCACGGACCTGGATACCGAGTTCGACAGGGACGACTTCGTCCCCACCGGCTCGGACATCGAAGCGACACTGACGCACCAGAAGGAGCTCTTCGGCTCCGGCGTCACCGAGACGACCTACGCGGTCGTCGACGGCGACTTCACCGACGGCGAGCTCACGGCGGCCATCCGACGGGCGCACGGCAACCTGGCGGACGTGCCGGGCGTACGCACCGTGGGCGGCACGCCGCAAGCGACGTCGGTTGTCTCGCTCGCGGCGCGTACCGGTGCGGACGTCACCGGTGAAGGAGACCTCGCCGCGGTCTACGAGCGGCTCCGCGGAACCGTCGGCGAGCAACAGGTCGGGCAGTTCCTCTCCGCGGACGACCGCGCCGGACTCGTGCACATCCGCACGACCGCGGGCGACTCCGGAGCCGAGCGGCTGCGCGCGGAGATCGAGAACGCGTTCGCCCCCGTCTCCGATACAGGGGCGAGCGTCACCGTCACCAGCGAGCCGATCATCGTCAACGGCATGAACGACGACCTCGGCCGGTTCCAGGCCCGGGCCATCGCGCTGACCCTGTCCGTGGTGCTGGGACTGCTGGTCGCGTACTACACGGCGGCGTACCGCAGGCCGGTACTCGGGGTGATCGCGATGACCCCCGCCGTGGCAGGCGCTTCGTGGACCCTCGGCACGATGTGGCTGCTCGGCATCAGCTTCAACGCGCTGACCGCGACGCTCACCGCGATCGCGATCGGTATCGGTGTCCCGTACGGGGTGCACGTCGTGAACCGGTTCACCGAAGACCGGCGTTGCGCGAGCGCCGGGGACGCGATCGCGAGGACGCTGCGCAACACCGGCGGCGCGCTCGCGGGCTCGGCGCTGACCACCCTCGGGGCGCTGGTCGTGCTGTCGTTGTCGAACCTGCCCCCTATCCGGTCCCTCGGCGTGCTCGGTGGCGCGGCGATCGCGTTCGCGCTGCTCGCCGCCACGCTGGTCGCTCCGGGGATGCTGGTGCTGTGGGCGCGCAGCCATGACGGATCCGGCCGCGGCTAGGATGGCTGCACCGTGACCGCGCCACACCAGCGGGGGCGCTCGGGCAGGCGTCCGGGCAGTCCCGACACACGCAGCCAGATCCTCGAGGCCGCTCGCACCGAGTTCGCCGAACGCGGCTACGAGATCGCCTCCATGCGAGGCATCGCCACCAGGGCCGGTGTCAACGCGGCCCTGCTGCACCACTACTTCGGCAACAAGGAGCAGCTGTTCGTCGCGGCGGTGGAGCTGCCGTTCGACCCGGACGACGTGGCCGCCGCGATGGCCACGGTCTCCCGGGAGCACCGGGGGGAACGGTTGGTGCGCACGTTCTTCGGCATATGGGAGGAGCCGAGCCACAGGGAGCCGATGCTCGCGTTGCTGCGCTCCGCGATGGCACACGAGTCCGCCGCGGCACTCCTTCGCCAGTTCGGCACCCGCGTGATGGTGCCCCGCGTCACTCCATCAGTGCAGGGGCCGGATGCCGAGCTGCGCGCCGAGGCCGCCGTCTCGCACATGATCGGGCTCGCGCTGGCGCGCTACGTCCTCGAGCTCGAACCACTCGCCTCGACGCCGCTCGACGAGCTGGTCGCCCTGGTCGGACCGGTCGTGCAGCGCTACTTCGACGGTTGAGGCTCGAGCACGACCTTCGAGTAGCCTTCCTCGCGCCGGTCGAAGCGGGCATAGGCCTCCGGGGCCTCGGCGAGCGGCATCCGCCGCGAGGCCACGAAGCTCGGCCGGGCACGACCCGCGACGATCAGGTCACGCAGCTGCCGGTTGTAGGCCTTGGCGTTGGCCTGGCCACTTCCCATCCGCAGGCCCTTCTCGAAGAAGCGGCCCATCTCGATCAGCAGCCTGCCCCGCGCGGCTTCCTCACTCGGCGCACCCGGGTCCTCGGGCAGGTACAGGCCCACAACGCCGATCGCACCCGTGGGGCGCACGGTGGCGATCAAGTCGTTGAGCACGATCGCGGGTTGCTCCTGTCCACCGGAGACCGTCGCCTGGTAGCCCACCGCGTCGACGCCCTTGTCGACACCACCCTTGGTCCGCTCGACGATCTCGCCAGGAGCGTCCTGTGTGGAGAAGTCGACAGGGACGGCACCGACCTGCTCGGCCAGCCGCAGCCGGTCACCGACCTTGTCCACGGCGTAAACCTCGGAGGCACCGCGCAGGATCGCGGAGTACACGGCCATCAGGCCGACCGGCCCCGCCCCGTAGACCGCGACGGTCTCACCGGGGGAGACATCGGCCAGCTCCGTAGCGTGGTACCCGGTCGGGAAGATGTCGGCGAGCATGGCGAAGTCGTCCTCGTGCTCGTCTCCCGGCGGCAGTGTCAAGCAGTTGAAGTCCGCGAACGGCACCCGCAGGTACTCTGCCTGCCCACCGCGGTACGGCCCCATGCCTACGTAGCCGTACGCGCCGCCCGCGCCGGGCGGGTTGACGGTGAGGCAGAAGGCGGTGTCCCCCGCGAAACAGTTGCGGCAGAATCCGCAGGCCACGTTGAACGGCAGGCTCACCCGGTCACCGCGCCGCACACTCGTCACGCCGGATCCGGTGTCCTCGACGATGCCCATGTTCTCGTGACCGAACACGATCCCCGGTTCGGCGACCGTACGCCCCTCGTACATGTGCAGATCGGATCCGCAGATCGCCGTGGAGGTGATCCGGACCAGCGCATCGGTCGGCTGTTCGAGCTCCGGGTCCGGCACCTGCTCCACCTGCACATCATGGGCACCCTGGTACACAACTGCCCGCATACTCGGCTCCCTCGTCGGCTACTGCTCGGACACGACCCGGCTACCCGCCACAGCGGGCCGGTACGCATCGGCCGGTCAGCACCGTCGGCACGCACACCTCACGCCCCGTCGCCGGGTGGCGGGCGCAGGCCGTTCCACCGTTCGGCGATCGCGGACCACCGGCGACGGATGCGCATGCCCACCTCGCTGAGCGGCGCCACCGCGTAGCGGGAGGGAGCGAGGGCGCCTCAGCCTGCCAGCCACTCCTTGGCCTCGCGCAGCCCCTCGGGCGTGAGCTCGTGACCACCCTCGTGCCGGTGCGTGCGTACCTCGGCCGACCGCTCCCGGAGCAGCGTCACCAGGCGGTCGGTCGAGTCCACCGGCGCCATCGGGTCGCGCGTGCCGTTCGACAGGAACACGCGAGTGCCGGTGAGGTCGTGCGCGGGCGGCTCCGGGTGCGGCAGCATCGCCGCGAACGCCGCGACCTCGCGGAGCGCGTCCGGACGCAGTAGGGCGAGCGCGGCCGACTCCGGGCTCAACTCCGCGGCCACCGGGAGCAGGTCATCGGGACCACCCCCGTCCCGTGCAGCAGCAACAGCACGGGACCGGCAGGGTCACCGTCGACGAACCGGTGCTCGAGGGACAGCTGGTGTGTCGTCATCCTCGCTCAGCGGCTCCTTCCCGTGCGGCGATGGCCTCGGCCACCTCCGGGTTGTTCTCGTCCGGCAGGTTCAGCGCGGGCAACGCGGCCTCGATCTGCGCGCGGTCCGGCTCCAGCCACGGCGGCAGCTTGAGGGAGCGTCCGAGCTCGAGCAGTGGCTCGTCGGCTGTGAACCCGATGTCCTCGGTGGCCAGCTCGAGGAGGGTGCCTCCCGGTTCGCGGAAGTAGATCGAGTGGAAGTACTGCCTGTCCAGGATCGAGGTCACCTGAACACCCTTACCGGCAAGCTCCGCACGCCAGGCTCGCTGCGTCGCATCGTCCGGGACCCGCCACGCGACGTGATGCACCGTCCCGCCCGCGACGAGGCCCTGCGGCGCGTCCGGCGTGACGAGAACGTCCACGATGGTTCCCGGACCACCCTCGCCCGCTTCGAAGCGGAACCTGTTGCCGTCCTGGTGCGAGAACCGCAGCCCCAGCCCGTCGGTGAACATTCCCGCGGTGGACTCCTCGTCGCGTACCGAGAGGGTGACCGAGTGCAGCCCGCGGATCGCGCGTTCGGCGGGCACCGCCGGGGTGTCCCACGGCTCACGCGGGTCCCCCTGCGGGTGTGCTACCAGGGAGATGGCAAGCCCGTCCGGGTCGTGGAAGGTCAGCGCCTCCTCGCTGTCCGCGGTGCGCACCCTGCTGGTCTCCACACCGGCCGCCTCCAGGTGCTGCTTCCACCAGCCGATCGAGTCCTCCGGCACGGAGAACGACGTCGTGGTGGCCTGGCCGGCGCCGTGGCGGCCGCCGGGCACGCCCTTCCAGGGGAAGAAGGTGAGCAAGCTACCGGGTCGTCCCGCCTCGTCGCCGTAGTACAGGTGATACGTGCCGGGATCGTCGAAGTTGACCGTCGTCTTGACCATGCGCAGCCCGAGCGTGCGCAGGTAGAAGTCCACGTTGCGCTGCGGGTCACCACCGATCGCTGTCACGTGGTGCAGCCCGCTGGTCGCGATCGCCATGATCGCATCACCTCGATCCTTCCGGCAGGCGCCGGGCGCGTGCCGACCTCAGTGTCGTATTCCTTCGTCCAACCGGCCACTCCGCACGGGGAGCGGGCAATGTAGTTGAACTATCAACTTTATGGTAGCGGATGTAGATGACATGTCAACAACTGCGGTAGGCTGCCGGCATATGGCCGGTACCCGATGGCTCTCCAAGAGCGAGCAGCGCACCTGGCGCAGCTTCCTGGCGATGCACGGGCAGTTGGCCGCGCGGCTGAACAGGCAGCTGCAGCGCGACTCCGGGCTCTCTCTCGCCGACTTCGACGTCCTCGCGCAGCTCACCGACCGCGCCGACGCGCGCGGCGCCTACGTCATGCTCACCGCCACCGGCCGGGACGTCATCGAGCGGGCCGCGCCGAAGCACACCGAGACCGTCCGCCTGCTGCTGTTCGACCACCTCACCGAGGCGGAGCTGGATACCCTGCGCACCATCTCCGAACGGGTCGTCGCCCGGCTCGACGCCGCCGATTCCGCGGAGTGAGCACTCCGGATGCGCCAGCGCCACGCAGCCCCGACAATGACTGGCCGGGCCGTCCGAAGCCCGGCTGTACGCATACAGCGGCACTACAGCCACGTGACTCGTACGAGGAGGCGCCCATGCCCGAGCACACCTACCGGGTCACCGAGATCGTCGGCAGCTCCGGTGAGAGCATCGACGACGCGATCCGCGGCGGGGTCCGGCGCGCGGGCCAGACACTCCGCGGTCTCGACTGGTTCGAGGTCTCCGAGATTCGAGGCCATATCGAGAACGGCGAGGTCGCGCACTACCAGGTCTGCATGAAAGTCGGCTTCCGGCTGGAAGACCCCGGCTGACCGGCTCGCCCCTGCCGGCAGTCAACGCAACCGCAGCGGGGCGAAGAACCAGGCTGTGGCGAACACCAGCGCGACAAGGGTCGCGATCACGATCATCGGGACGAGGCCGAAGATCACTTTGACCATGAGCGCGATCGTCGCTGTGACCGCGAGCGCGATGCATACCAGGCCGACCAGTACGAGGCGGTTGCCGTACCGCAGGATCTCGTGCCGGCGGCCGGAGCGGAACAGCACACGGTGCCAGGCCGCCGGGGCGCTCAGCATCGCCGTGGCGAGCACGGCCAGCAGCACGGCCGCCAGGTGCAGCCCCTGCTCGAAGCCACTGGCCTTGCGGAACAGCGGGGTGAACGCCACGGCGAGCAAGAACCCGAACAGGATCTGCACGCCGGTCTGGGCGACGCGCAGCTCGCCGAGCAGTTCGTTGACGTTGCGCGCGAGGCGCTGCTTCTCGGTCTCGTCCTCGTCGTGATCCGGCACGGACCAAGGCTAAGCTCACCGGCCACGGCTCGATCGGCACGGGCCCCGGGTCCGGTCACGGCACCGTGCTCAGCGGCCACACCCGGCCGGTCGAGCTGTCGATCAGGGCGGCGCGCTCGACCCGCGCGGTGAGCGGGAGAACCTCGTAGACCGCCGTTGCCACGGTGGGCAGCCAGCCGGCCTGCGCACGTGGCGCGAGCGAGGCGTGCGGCAACCACCGGCCGCGCTCGTAGTGCATGTGCACCAGGGCCCCCGTAGCGCGTGCCGCCTCGACCACCGCCTGCTGGCGCGTCACCAGGTCGGGAGGTACCGCCGGAACCAGGCAGGCCCGCCCACGGCGGAAGGTGCCGAGCGCGTCGAACGTGACCTCGAACGGGCCACCGTCACCGAGACCGTGCACCGCCGCGCGCACCGCGTCCAGGTCCCAGCGCAGCAACACGACGTAGGACATGTGCGGCACGTGCAGGCCGTGTGTGTGCGAGCGCAGCGTCGGTATCCCACGTGCCTCCAACCTGTCCCACAGCCCCCGAAGGGCGCGTTCGGTCGCGCGGTCGAACAGCAGGCACACTCCAAGGGCCATGTCCCGGACCGTACTTGCCGGCACCCCGCTGCGCGGGCCACCGCGACCGCCTGCGCGGAGACCGGAGACAATAGGAGCATGGTGGCTCCGTCGGCTCCCCCAACGACCCTGCGGATCGGCCCGTACCAGGTCGATCCGCCGGTGGTGCTCGCCCCGATGGCCGGCATCACCAACGTCGCCTTCCGCAGGCTGTGCCGCGAGTACGGGGCAGGCCTGTACGTCTGCGAGATGATCACCAACCGGGCACTCGTCGAGCGGCACCCCGGCACGATGCACCTGGTCACCTTCGATCGCGCCGAATACCCACGCTCGATGCAGCTCTACGGGGTCGACCCGGAGACCATGTACCGCGCGGCCCGCATGGTGGCCGAGGAGAACCTCGCCGACCACATCGACATGAACTTCGGCTGCCCGGTACCCAAGGTCACCCGCAAGGGCGGCGGTGCGGCCCTGCCGTTCAAGCGCAAGCTGTTCGGAGACGTCGTCGCCGCAGCTGTGCGCGCCGCCGAACCCGCGGGCATCCCTGTGACGGTGAAGTTCCGCATCGGCATCGACGACGGCCACCACACGCACCTGGACGCGGGGCGGATCGCCGAGGCCGAGGGTGCCTCCGCGGTGGCACTGCACGCCCGCACCGCGGCCCAGCGTTACTCGGGCCAGGCCGACTGGTCGGCGATCGCGGCGCTGAAGGAAGCGGTGACCACCGTTCCGGTACTCGGCAACGGCGACATCTTCGCCGCCTCCGACGCCCCGCGCATGATGTCCGAAACCGGATGCGACGGAGTGGTCGTCGGCAGGGGATGCCTCGGCCGGCCGTGGCTGTTCGGCGAGCTCGAGGCGGTGTTCGCGGGCAGGCCCGTACCGGAGGGGCCCACGCTCGGTGAGGTCGCGCGCGTGCTTCGCAGGCACGCCGAGCTGCTCGCCGAGCACGACGGTGAGGACAAGGGCATGCGCGACCTGCGCAAGCACATGGCCTGGTACTTCCGCGGTTTCCCCGTCGGGGGTGAGCTGCGCCAGTCGCTCGCCAGGGTGTCCTCGCTCGCCGAGCTGGACGACCTGCTCGGCAAGCTGGACGCCGACGTCCCGTTCCCCTCCGAGGCCGAAGGGCCGCGCGGGCGGCAGGGCACGGCCTCCAGGGTGGTGCTGCCGCACGGTTGGCTGGACGACCCGGACGACCGGTGCGTGCCCACCGCCGCGGAGGTCATGCACTCGGGTGGTTGAGCCCGGCTCGAGCCAGGGGTGCGCGTGCTCGACGGGCCCGCTGGTTCTCCTCGGCGACCCCACGCGAGGTCGTGAAGGGGCGCCGCGCATCCGAATGCATGTGCGAATGGTTGTGCACTTACGGTAATCATATTCACCTGACCTGCGAAAGGTTGCCCGCCTTTCGGGTGATATTGGGTCGTTGGGCGTCCTAATACCTCAAGCTGCGCCTCCTGCTGGACGAGAACGTTCACGTGAGAGAGGCAGGTACGGTGCCACATCGACTGAGCGCGATCGGGACGGGTGAGGTGCAGGCAGCCACCGAAGCGGGGCGCGAGTACGCCGCGCGCGGCCGTGCGACTCCCCCGCGGCAGGTGGACTACGCGGTCGACAACGACCTACAGGGATTCGGAGCTCGACCCTCGCTGCCCGCTTACCCCGTCGATCTCGTCGAGCTCCACGAGTCGATCGCCAACCTGCTCGCGGCGCAGCAGAACTGGGAGGGGGCCTACGCGCACCTGCAGACCGCGTTGCGGCTGGCACGTGACCACGACTGCGGCGCACTCCGGCTTCCCGAGCAGCACCAGCGTGAGGTCGCCGAGTTGCGCAAAGCGCATGAGCAAGCGCTCGACGCGAGCATGCGGGACGAGCTGACCGCGACCTACAACCGGCGCTACCTGCACAGGCAGCTCGTCGACCTGCTCGCCGACCAGGTCGACATCGAACGCGGGGTCGCGATCGCACTGATCGACCTCGACCATTTCAAGGACGTCAACGACACCTACGGGCACGCGCTCGGGGACAGGGTGCTGCAGCGAGTGGTGTCCCTGCTGCAGGCCGAGTTACCCGACGGGGGTTTCTGCGCCCGCTACGGAGGTGAGGAGTTCGTACTCGTACTACCGAACATCAGCGCACGCCAGGCTGTGACCACTCTGGAGCGCACGCGCGCACGCGTGGCCGACCACCCGTGGCCCACGCTCGCCGACGGCCTGCACGTGACCGTCAGCGCGGGCCTGGTGCACCACGCGATTCGCAGCGGCGTGGGCACCGTCCGCCCGGAGACCAACGACGCCGAACGCCAGCTCCGTCGCGCCGACGACCTGCTGTACGCGGCCAAACGGTCCGGGCGTAACACGGTGGCTTACCGTAAGGACGGGGCGATCCGGCTCGCGGGTCTCGACGACGACTGCCGCTGACGGCGCGGCGCGGGTTTCCCGGGGCGAATGCGCCCCCTGCTGACCCGGCCAGGCCGCGACCACCAGCCCGGCCAACGAACGGGCCGACCGGACGCTGAGTAACTCGCAGTGTGCGAATACACCCGATAGTGTCGTCACCAAGGTTCAACAGCAGTACTATTTACCGCGATCCATGCGCGACGTAACTACGACGTGCACCGCGTCGTGGACGCATACGGCGAAGGGAGGCTGAGTGCCAGACGACCCGCGAACGTCGGGCACCGGCCCCCAGCCGCCCGGCGCGCGACACCCGAACCAGCAACCACCCCGGCCTGCCGGGAACACGCCGCCCTCCCCTCCCCCGCCCGCGCGCGACGACGGGGGTGGCCGTCGCCGCGCGCAGGACACCAGCGACGGCGTCAACGCCGCCGACCTCATTCACCGGCTCACCGGCAAGCGGCCCGACTTCCCACCACCGGCTACCCCGCAACCTCCACAGGCCCCGCAACCTCCGCAGGCCACGCAACCTCCACAGGCCGCGCAACCTCCACCCCCGCAGGCACGGCCACCGCAGGCACCTGCCGGGGATACACAGCGCAGCCGGCACGGGCCGCCCGCGGCCCCGCAGGGACCTCCCGGCGGGCCCCGACCACCCACGGGCCCGCAACCGCCCCAGGGATGGGAACCACGTACCACTCCGCAACCACCCCCGGCAGCACGGCGCCCGCAAGCACCGGCCGAACCACCCCCGCCCCCACCCCGAAGATCGCCTCCCCAGCGAAACGCCGTCCCGCACCATGCCCCGCCCCCGCAGGGCCCGCAGGCCCGGCAACGCGGCGGACCCGCGTCCCGGCCGCCCGCACCACGCGGCAGGGCACCGCAACGGCCCGCGCAGCACGGTCACGCGGGGTCGCTGCTCGGGCCGCTGAACATCTCGCACGAGGAGTCGCCCGCGCACCTGTCCGCGCAGGACTCCAGCAGCGTGACACGCCACGTGCTGGCTCCGGCGCTGGTGAGGTCGGTCGTCGACACCGATTCCGGGAACAGCGACGAGCACGGGCCGGACGGCGAGGTACCGGGGCTCGACGTCGTCGAGGTCACCGACGTACTGCCGACCGTCACTGCCCGCATGCCCCCGGAACGCGCGCGGGCCGCCGACCAGCGGGCCGCTACGGCCGTGGAGCCCGACCCCGGCCACAGCGGCGGTGACGACCCGGATCCGCACGAGGACGACGAAGCAGGCGAGGCTGCCACGGAGACGCCGGACCGGCCGGTACTCACCCGCCTGCAGGAGAAGCGCAGGCGCACGCGCAACCGGACGCTGCTCGCCACGCGGGCGGCGGTGTTCATCCTCGCGATGATCGTCGTGCTCGCCGTCGGGGGCGCGTGGGGAGGTATCGCCTACTACGACGACCGGTTCGACGAGGTCTCCGCCCTCGACCCCGACTCCCCGGCGATCCAGGACGCAGCCGCCCAGCAGGGGGACTCGAATTACCTGATCATCGGCTCGGACACCCGCGAAGGGCTCGACGCGGAGGCCGGGCACGGAACCGAGGAGGACATCGCCGGGTCGCGTGCGGACACCATCATGCTCGCGCACGTCCCCGCGGGCGAGGACCGCGCGGTTTTCGTCTCCTTCCCCCGTGACCTCGAGATCGACCTGGACGGCTGCGAGCAGTGGGACGACAAGACGCGGGAGTACTCCGCCGAGACCGTGCACGAGGCCGAGCAGGTCAAGCTCGCGGAAGCGTACTCCATGGGCGGACCGCGCTGCGTCACCAAGGTCATCCAAGGCATCTCCGGACTGCGGGTGAACCATTTCGTCGGCGTCGACTTCCGCGGGTTCACCGGTATGGTCGACGCCGTGGGCGGGGTCCCGGTCACGGTGGAGGAGCCCATCATCGACGATGTGCTCGGGGTCGTCATCGACGAGCCGGGCACGCACGTCCTCTCCGGAACACGAGCGCTCGACTTCGTCCGTGCCAGGCACGTACACGGCGACCCGACGTCCGACTACGGGCGCATGCAGCGCCAGCAGCAGTTCATCTCCGCGCTGCTGAACTCGGCGGTGTCCAGGGACGTCGTCCTCGACCCGCGCAGGATGAAGCGTTTCGTCACCGCGTTCACCAACGCCACGTTCGGGGACAACGTCGCGATGGACGACATGCTCACGCTCGTCCACTCGCTGAAGTCGACCGGGGTCGAATCGATCGACTTCATCACCGTGCCCACCACGGGATTCTCGAACGCACGCGGCAACGAGGTCCTCCTCGAAGGCGAAGCCAGTGAGCTCTTCGGGGCGCTGATACGCAACGAGCCGCTCCCCGGTACCGACTCCTGAGCTCGGGGTCCGGACGCGAACCGCGGCGAGCACGCCGGTCCAGCACCCTCGCCACGCTCGCGCGCCCGCGCAGTGCGCCTGAAGTCCGATGTTTGACATGAGACCATTTATGTCTCACTCTCAAGACATGGAAGCAGCTACGTTTCACGGGTTCGCGGCGCGATCGGGTGAGCCGTGGCGGGACCCGTTCGGGATGTACGCGTACCTGCGCGAACACGACCCGGTCCATCACGTCGAGCGGGGTGACTTCTGGGTGCTGTCCCGCTACGCCGACGTGTCCGCCGCCGCGCGGGACACCGCCACGTTCTCCTCGGCGCAGGGGCTGACCTTCACCTACGGCGACCAGGAAGCGGCCGGGCTGGACGCCGCCACACCCATGGTGTTCCTCGACCCGCCCGAGCACACCGCGTTCCGTAGGCTGATCAGCAAGGGGTTCACGCCGCGCCGGGTGGAGTCGATCGAGCCCGCGGTGCGTTCGTTCGTCATCGAGCGGTTGGAGCGGCTCGCCGGGCGCGACGAGGTGGACATCGTCGCCGAGCTGTTCAAGCCGATGCCGAGCTTCGTCGTCGCGCACTACCTCGGGGTTCCACCGGCCGACCGGGCGAAGTTCGACCGCTGGACCGACGACATCGTGGCGGCCAACGCCCACGGCGGGCCGCTCACCGCCCGCGATTCGGTCGGCGAGCTGTTCGACTACTTCCAGCACCTCGTCCGGCGCCGCCGCGCCGAACCAGCCGACGACACCATCTCCGACCTGATCCGCGTCTTCGGCGACGACGAGGAGCACGGCCTGATCCGCATCCTCGGGTTCGCGTTCACCATGGTCGCGGGCGGGAACGACACCACGACCGGCCTGCTCGGCCCCGGGGCCGAGCTACTGACCGACCATCCGGAACAGCGTGACACCCTCGCCGAGGACCCGGCGCTCATCCCGGACGCCATCGACGAGCTGCTGCGGCTGACCAGCCCGGTGCAAGGCCTGGCGCGCACCACGACACGGGACGTCGAGCTGCACGGCACAACCGTCCCCGCGGGCCGCAAGGTGCTGCTGCTGTATGCCTCGGCCAACCGGGACCCGCGCCAGTACGGCCCGGACGCCGAGAGCCTGGACATCACCCGCAGGCCGCGGCACATCCTCTCGTTCAGCGTCGGACCGCACCATTGCATCGGCGCGTCCGCCGCCCGCCTGCAGGCCCGCGTCGCGCTGGAGGAGCTGCTCACCAGGCACCCCCGCTTCGAGGTCGACGCCACCCGCGGGGTGTTCGCCGGCGGCCACTACGTGCGGCGTTACCAGAGCCTGCCCTGCTACCTCGGGGGCACGGCATGAGCACACCGTGGCTGCGCACCGAACGCACCGAGCTGGCGGCCGAACGGATCCTGGACGCCGCCGAGCGGGTCTTCGCCGAGCGCGGGGTGGCTGCCACCGAGATGAGCCACATCGCCACGGCCGCAGGCTGCTCCCGGGCCACGCTGTACCGCTACTTCGACGGCAAGCACGAGGTGCGCGTCGCCTTCATGCACCGGCAGACACGGCGGCTCGCGCACCGCATCGCCGAGCAGGTCGGTGCGATCGCCGACCCCGCCTTTCGCCTGGCCGAGGCGATCCGTGGCGCGCTGCGGGAGGTGCGCGACACGCCGGCGCTGGCAGCCTGGTTCACCCACCCGGACAGCGGCGTCACCGGCGAGCTAGCCGGGTCCTCCCCGGTGATCCAGTCCCTGTGCGCCGCCTTCTTCGGCGACCCCACGGACCGGGACAACCAGGACAGGGCCAACTGGTTGCTGCGTATCATCATCTCGCTGCTCAGCAACCCGGGCCGGGACGAGGCCGAGGAACGCCGCATGATCGAACGTTTCGCCGTCCCCGCGCTGCTCGGCGACCGGCACGGCGCCGTGCACGGGGACCGGTGAGGGCGGCCGCCGGACCGTCACCCGGCCCGTCGCGCCGTGCCCGTCACCACGCGCTCCCGCGCCCTCGACGAGAAATTCCCTCGTTGTTTACCCGGCGGCACGGCAGTGTGCCGGGTAGAGCCGTAAAATGGTCACCATGCGCGAGGCTTACCACGTCGAGCTGGACCGGCTCGCAGACAAACTGGCCAGCATGTCCGGGATGGTCGCGAATGCGATGGAGCTGGCGACCAAGTCACTGCTGGAGACCGACCTGCAGCTCGCTGAACAGGTCATCAGTGACGACGAGCACGTCGACGACACTCGCGCGCAGTGCGAGGAGCAGGCGTACTCGCTGCTTGCCCTGCAGGCTCCGGTGGCGACCGAGCTGCGTAAGGTACTCGCGGTGATCCACGCCGCCGAGAGCCTCGAACGCATGGGGGACCTGGCGCTGCACGTCGCGCGCACCGCCCGCCGCCGGCACCCCGACCCGGTGTTGCCCCCCGAGGTGACCCCGTACTTCGCGGAGATGGGCAAGGTCGCGGTGCGGCTGGCCCGCCAGACCGAGGAGATCATCAAGACGACCGACGTGGACGCCGCTCGCGCTCTGGAGTCCGCCGACGACGAGGTCGACAACATCCACCGCCACCTGTTCACCGTCATCATGGACAAGAACTGGCCGCACGGGGTCGCCGCCGCCGTGGACACCACGCTGCTCGGCCGCTTCTACGAGCGCTACGCCGACCACGCCGTATCGGTCGCCAACCGGATGATCTTCGTCGTCACCGGCAAGATGCCCGGCTACAACAGCGACGAGGACCTGTAGCAGGGCACCGACCCGGCGCTGGGCGCGGGGATCAGCCGAAGCGGCCGGATATGTAGTCTTCCGTGGCTTGCTCGTCGGGGTTGGAGAAGATCTTCTCGGTGTCGTTGAACTCGACGAGCCTGCCGGGCTCGCCGACGCCGGGCACGTTGAAGAACCCTGTCTCGTCCGAGACCCGGGCTGCCTGCTGCATGTTGTGCGTGACGATGACGATCGTGTAGTCCTTCTTCAACTCGCTGATCAGGTCCTCGATCGCCAGTGTGGAGATCGGGTCCAGCGCCGAGCACGGCTCGTCCATCAACAGCACGTCCGGCTGCACCGCGATCGCACGCGCGATGCACAGGCGCTGCTGCTGCCCACCCGACAGCCCCCCACCAGGCTTGCTCAGCCGGTCCTTGACCTCGTTCCACAGGTTCGCGCCCCGCAGCGCCTGCTCCGCGATCTCGTCGAGCTGCTTCTTGTTCCGCGTTCCCGCGAGCTTCAGCCCGGCGACCACGTTGTCTCTGATCGACATCGTGGGGAACGGGTTCGGGCTCTGGAAGACCATGCCGACGGTCCGACGCACCTGCACCGGGTCGACCGACGAGGCGTAGATGTTCTCGCCGTCCAGCAGTACCTGGCCCTCCACGCGGGCCCCCGGTACGACCTCGTGCATCCGGTTGAGCGTGCGCAGCATAGTGGACTTGCCACACCCCGACGGACCGATGAAGGCCGTTACCTGCTTCGGTGGCACGTGCAGCGTCACATCGTCCACGGCACGGAACTTGCCGTAGTAGATGTTGACGTCCTTGACGTCGATTCGCTTCGCCATCGTCTGTTACCGCCTCAACTGGACTTCACGGCGGAGAACCGTGAGAGCACGGCCGCCATCAGGTTGAAAATCATCACGAGCAGGATCAATGTCAGCGCCGCTCCCCACATCCTGGCGACGCCTGCGGGCTCCGGGTTGAGCAACTCATTCATGATCGTCAGTGGCAGCGAGGCCATATTGCCGTCGAACACGTTGTAGTTGATCGATCGGCTGTACCCGACCAGCACCAGGACAGGCGCCGTCTCCCCGAGAACGCGCGCCATCGCGAGCATCATGCCGGTCACCATCCCGGAGTACGCCGTGGGGAGCACGACCTTGACGATCGTCTTCCACTGGGGAACGCCGAGCGCGTAGCTGGCTTCCCTGAGCTGGTCGGGAACGAGCCGGAGCATCTCCTCCGTCGACCGGATCACGATCGGAAGCATCAGCAGGACGAGTGCCAGCGAGACCGCGAAGGCGCTCTTCGGGAAGCCGAAGACGCTGATCCACAACGCGAAGATGAACAGCGCGGCCACGATGGACGGCACACCCGAGAGGATGTCCACCATGAACGTCACCGACCTGGCCAGCCAGCCCCGCCCGTACTCCGCGAGGTAGATGCCGGTGAAGACGCCGAGCGGGATCGCGATGATCGCGCACATCACGCCCTGGGCGATGCTCCCGTAGAGCGCGTGGTAAATGCCGCCCGCGAACTGCTCGGGCATCACGCCGCTGAGCGAGTGCGTGAACCACCGCTCCGAGACCAGGGCTCGGTAGCCCTTGGTGACGACCGTGACCAGCAGCCAGCCGAGCGGGATCAGCGCGATGAGGAACGAGCAGGTGACCAGCACGCTCGCCAGGTAGTTCTTGGCCTTGCGCACGCCGCTGAGGTGCTGGAACGGCGAGGCGCGCTCGGCGCTTTGCAGGGTATCCGTGGTCATGGTCACAGCCGCTGCATCTTTCCGTTGGCGATTGTCCGTGCGATCGCGTTCACCACGAACGTGAGGATGAACAGCACGAGCCCGGCTGCGATGTACGCGCCGGTCGGCAAGGGGTGGACGAACTCGTGCGCGGCGGACGCGATGAGCGATGCGAACGTGTACCCGCCGTCGAAGATGCTGAACGTAGCCGGCGACGAGGCGATGCGCAGCACGACCAGTACGGCCACGGTCTCGCCGAGTGCCCTGCCGAGCCCGAGCATGGAGCCTGCGATGTAGCCGCTGCGGCCGAACGGGAGCACGGTCGTCCTGATCATCTCCCACCTGGTCGCCCCGAGGGCGAGAGCGCCCTCGATGTGCTTGACCGGGGTCTGCCGGAACACTTCCCTGGTCACCGAGGTGATGATCGGCAGGATCATCACCGCGAGCACGATCCCGGCCGTGAAGATCGTCCCGCCACCCTTGATCGAGACGTTGCCGGTCGCGAAGATCGGGATCCAGCCGAGGTTCCGGTTCATCCACAACGCCACCGGGACCAGGAACGGCCCGAGCACGAAGATGCCCCACAGGCCGTACACGATCGACGGCACGGCGGCCAAGGTGTCGATGATGTAGCCGAACGGGCGACGCACGGCGGGCGGGGCGTACTGGGTCAGGAACAGGGCGATGCCGAGTGCCAGCGGCATCGCGATCACCAGAGCGAATGCCGACGACATCACCGTCACGACTAGCAGGTCGCGGATACCGAATCGCAGGTTCTCCGCGTCCCGGGTGTCGAACTCGCTGCTGAACAGGAAGTTCGCGTTGTTGGCCTGCAGCGAGGGCCAGGCCTGCACGAGGAGGAACACCCCGATCAGCGAGACGGCCGACACCACCGCGATACCGGATCCGGTGGCGAGCCACCGGAAGAGCGCGTCGGCCCTGCGGTGCTTGGCCGCCTCTCCCTGCCCGAGCCACGACGACGCCGGTGGTTCGGCGCCGGGGTCGCCCCCTTGGCCCTTCCGTGAGTCTGCCGAGGTGTTCGTCATGACCTCATTCTCGTCGGTCACGTCCCGGCCTCCGGAGCACTCCGGTGGCCGGGACGTGACCCGGTCGTCGGGACGTCACTCATGCGTGGCGATCGGATGATAGCGCGGTCAGGAGATGGCTTCGACCGCGGTTGTCATCCGCTCCTCGAACTTCGACGGCAGCGGGATGTAGCCGTGTTCCTCGAGATTCTGCTGGCCATCGGTCACCGCCACACTCAAGAAGGTCTTGACCGCCTCGGCCACCTCGGTGTCGGGGTAGGTGGAGCAGACGATCTCGTAGGTCGCCAGCACGAGGGGGTAGGCCCCCTCCGTCTCCGTCCCGTAGATCGAGTCGAGGTCGAGCCTGAGGTCGTTGCCGTCACCCGCGAACTCGGCGGCATCGATCGCGGCGCCCGCGCTCTCCACCGTCAGCTCGACCGGCTCGCCACCACCGGAGTTGATGACGCTTGCCATCTGCAGGTCCCGCTGTTGCGCGAAGGACCACTCGTTGTAGCTGACCGCTCCCGGGGTGCTCGCCACGGCCGAGGCGGTGCCCTCGTTGCCCTTGGCGCCCTCGCCGACGCCGCCGTTGAAGGTCTTGCCGGCGCCCTGGCCCCAGTCGTCACCCGCGGCGGTCTGCAAGTACTGCTGGAAGTTGTCCGTCGTGCCAGACTCGTCGCTGCGGAAGATGACCGTGATGTCCTGGTCCGGAAGCTCCACGCCCTCGTTGAGCTCCGCGATCGCCGGGTCGTCCCAGCTGGTGACCTCCCCGCTGAAGATCTTGCCGAGAGTGGGCCCGTCCAGCGCGATGCCGTCCTGGACACCCTCGAGGTTGTAGGAGATCGCGATAGGACCGAAGACCGCTGGCAGGTGCCACGGGTCGTTGCCGCCGCAGCGCTCCCTGGCGTCGGCGACCTCTCCGGCCTCGGCGTCCAGCGGCGAGTCCGAGCCACCGAACTCCGTCTGCGCGGCGAGGAAGTCGCTCACGCCCGCTCCGGAACCGCTCGAGTTGTAGTTCACCGTGTGGTTCTCGCACGCCGCCTGGTAGACGTTGATGAACCGGGTCATGGCGTTGGCCTGCGCGCTGGAACCGCTGGCGGCCAGGGTCTCCGCGCCCTTGCAGTCGATCTCGGGGGCGTCCACGCCGGTCTGGCCGACGTTCTCGTCACTGCCGCAGGCCGCTGCGAGCAGGGCGACGCTCGCGACCAGGCCGGCTGTCCGCATACTGCGCGTGCTCAGCACAGGTACTCCTCCAAGTGCGTCCGCGTTGACCGCGGCCATGTCGGGCTCGTATGTCCGGGGGCCATTCCATACAGCCGATCCACAGGCGCGGTTCGTGCATGGTCCTTCATGGCCACGATGCCGCCCACGTTAAGCATCCGGGGTAGACGGCTCACCCCATCGAGGTAAACGGACGGTGAACACACCTCGATTGTGAGCGGTACAACACCCCAACCGTGAGTGGTGCGGTGCACTCCCGGTGACGGCTCGTCGCTCAACGTGCGAGCTCGTACTGCACGTCGGTGCTCTCGGTGCCGAAGCCGAGACGGTTGTACACGGTGATCGCCGCGGGGTTGTCCCCCTCCACGTACAGGATCACCTCACGCAGCCCTCGCCGGTCGAGGTAACGCAGCCCTGCCAGGGTCAGCGCCGTACCGAGCCCGCGACCGTGCGCGCGAGGGTCCACGCCGACCACGTACACCTCCCCCACCTCGACGTCACGCCCGTCCGGGTCCGGGGGGTGCACCTTCGTCCAGTGGAAGCCGAGCAGCCCACCGGCCGACCCCTCCGGCTCCTCGGCGAGGAAGAACCCCTCGGGGTCGAACCAGTCCTGCTGCTCGGTCTCACGCAGCTCGCCGACGGTCAGCGCGCCTTGCTCCGGGTGCCAGGCGAACGCGCGCGCGTTGACGTCGATCACCGCGCGCTCATCCTGCCCGGGCACGAAGGTGCGCACCCGTACATCCGCGGGCAACCGCGGCTCGTCGAGCGTGCACGATGTGAGGTCGGCACGCATGCGCAGAAGCTCGCGCACCCTGCGCAGACCGGCACGGCGGGCGATGCGGGCGGCCGCCGGGTGATCGCCGTGCGACCAGTAGCGCAGCGTCCGGCTCGCCCGTTCCGTCACCGCGGCGGCCAGCGAGCCACCGTGGCCTCGCCCCCGATGTTCGGGGTGCACGAACAGTTCGGCGACCTCCCGGCCGAACGCGTCACCCCGCTGGTCCAGCTGTGCGAATCCGACCAGCTCGGCATCCCGGTACGCCAGGGCGTACGGCCCCGTGGACAGGTCCTCCGGAAGGCCCCCGCCCGGTCCGGGATCCGGGCGCCCGTCGCTGGCGCGCACCGCGCGCAGCAGCTCGCGAACCTCCGGCTGATGTTCGGCGTTCAGCTCATCGACCCACACGACATGCGGCATCGTGCCAGCCTACTGGTCCGTGCCGGAGCGTCCGCGCCCTCACCGACGCCGCACACGAGCCGGTCGCCCTACTCGGCGCGCGACCATCCGGTGCGCGTCGCAGGCACCGGGCCGGGTGCCTCCACCTGCTCGGCATCGTCCACCTGCTCCGGCTGCCTGCTCGCCGCCGACTTGAGGTGGCTGTCGAACTTGTAGCCGACATTGCGCACGGTGCCGATCATCTGCTCGTGCTCGGGGCCGAGCTTGGCGCGCAGCCGCCGCACGTGCACATCGACGGTGCGGGTGCCACCGAAGAAGTCGTACCCCCACACTTCCTGCAACAGCTGCGAGCGGGTGAACACACGCCCCGCGTGCTGCGCGAGGTACTTGAGTAGCTCGAACTCCTTGTAGGTGAGCTCCAGGGTGCGCTTGCGCAGCCGCGCCGTGTACGTGTTCTCGTCGATGACCAGGTCACCGACGCGCAGTTCCGACTCGGCCTGCGGGCCCGCGGACTGCCGGGTGCTCGCCAGCCGGAGCCTGGCATCGAGCTCGGCGGGCCCCGCGGCGGGCAACACGATGTCGTCGATACGCCATTCGGCGTTGACGGCCACCAGGCCACCCTCGTTGGTGATCACCATGACCGGGGAAGCCGCGTCCTCGTTCGCGCCCTTGAGCAGCCGGCACAGGCTCTTCGCCGAGGCGAGGTCGCTACGCGCGTCGACGAGCGTGACATCTCGCCGTCCGGCGTCCAGCAGCGCCGTGACCTCGGGTGGCCGCACGCGCACGTCATGCGGCAGCAACTCGAGTGAGGGGAGAAGCGTCGTCGCTTCCTTCTCCGACGTCAACACCAACAGGTCCATACCCATGGACACACCGCCTTGTTCTCATGGCGTTCTACGCACACGGCACCACGGCCGTTGCCGGACGAGCATAACCGCTGATCTCGCTGGGCACATCGGCGATGCAGCCCATGTCACACGCTCACAACGCCGTGCGATACCTGTGCGGCGCCTCGCAGGACTCGTGTCTCCGGGCATGCCCGGACGTGGTCGATGATTGAATGGCGGGCGCAACAACCGCGCGGCACGCGCGCCGGTACCAGACAACCGAGCAGCTCCGGGGACTCGTGATGAAGAAGGCCGTCGTCGTTGTCATCGTCCTCGCCGCACTGCTCGTCGGCGCGGATCTCGCTCTCGCGGCCGTCGCCGAGGACCGGCTCGCACAGGAGGCAAGGGAGCAGTTCGAGCTGTCCGAGGACCCGGACGTGACGATCCACGGGTTCCCCTTCACGCCCCAGGCGGTCGGTGGCACCTACCAGCGGATCTCCATCGACGCGGAGGGCGTGCCCGTCACGGACGTCCTGCGCGAGCTGGACCTCGCCGCCGAGCTGCGGGACGTGCACGCTCCCCTGCCCGACGTGCTGCGCGGCGACACCGACGCGATCGTCATCAGCGAGCTCGAAGGCACGGTGACGATCACCCAGGACGATGTCGGCCGTGCTCTCAAGCTGCCCGAGCTGCGTATCGACGACGCGACCGACGAGCTGACAGGCGAGGGGGAGACCGCGGACGACGCCGGCAGCGGCTCGGATGCGTACGGCTCCACCGCCGGTGTCCGCCTCGCCGCGACCACCGATATCGCGGGCGAGCGGAACGTGGAGGTCGTGGCCTACGGCCTGATCGAGCTCACGGGGGAATCCGTGCGCGTCGGCCCCAGGCGACTCGAGTTCGGCACGGACAGCGGCACCGTGGAGGTGCCCGACGAGGTGCGAAACGCCTTCCTGCCGCAGTTCGAGACCACGATCGACCCGGGAAACCTGCCGTTCGGCGTCACCCCGTCCGGGGTCGCCGTGCGGCGCGGGGCACTGGTCGTCCAGGGGGAGGCCAGCGACGTCCGGTTCGGCCAGGGCGCCTGAGACGAGCAACCGTCCGGGACGCCGCGCAGCAGCAGCGGGCTCCTGGCTCGCGGACGGGGTACCGTGTGTGGCACGGGAGCGGTGCCCGAGCCGTTCGTCCCCGTAACCCGTCAGCATGGAAGGCCTCGCGGCGATGACCGGACTAGTGATCACGCTGGTGATCTTCGCGGTCGGTATCGCGATCGGCCTCGTGCTGCGCGCCCGCGATGGCTCGATCCGGTTAACCCGGCCGGGTTCTGCCCGGTCGTCGGCAGCCGCGGACCTACCCGCCCCTGTCGTGCGAGCCATCGACCCGGAGAGCAGGATCACGCTCGTCCAGCTTTCCTCGGCCGCGTGCGCCCCGTGCCGTCAGGCACATGCGCGGCTGTCCGCGGTGGCCGAGCGCTCGCCGGACCTGCACCACGCCGCGATCGACATCACCGAGCAGCCCGGCGTCGGGTCCGCCCTCGGCGTGCTGCGCACCCCGACGACGGTCGCCTACGACTCCACCGGCACCGAGGTGCTGCGTGTCACCGGTGTCCCGGACACCGGCGCGCTGGTGCACGCTCTCCGGCCGCACCTGTCCCCTGCCACCTAGGACGTGACGGTGCCCACGCAGCCTGCCCGGGGTGTCCACGGTGTGGACACCGCTCCCGGAGTCAGGACGGAGCCGGTAGGCTCGGTGTCGTGACCATGCACCCACAGCGACGAATGCTGACACAGCGGCGCGCGATCGACTTCTGTCGCGTGCGCAGCAGCCTGTGTCTGGTGCTCGTGTAGTTCGCCGCACGAGCACACCCGTCCGTCCACTGCCGGGAGAGGGTCATGTCACCCACCCAACACATCGACCCACGTGGTCCGCGATTCGCAGCTGGGATCACCACCGTGGTCCTCGCGGTCGTCCTGATCACCGGTTGGTGGCCGCTACTGGCCGCGCAAGCCGTGGTGTTCGCCGCAGGCGCTTTCGCCGGGCTGCGCTACTCTCCCTACTCGACGCTGTACCGGGCGGTGGTCGCACCCCGCCTCGGGCCGCCGGCCGACCGGGAGGACCCCGCGCCACCGCGGTTCGCACAGGGGGTCGGGTTCGCGTTCGCTGTTGTGGGCACCATCGGCTACGCCACCGGGCTCACCGCGTTGGGCATCGTCGCCACGGGCCTGGCCCTGCTCGCCGCGTTCCTCAATGCCGCGTTCGGCTACTGCCTCGGCTGCGAGATGTACCCGCTCGTCCGCCGGTTCGTGGCGCGGTCCGGGGAGAACGCGGCGTGAGCTCACCGCGCACGATACGACAAGTAGGCACACGAGAAGGAGAAAGAGAGTACCGCTGACATGAGCCGTGAAGACGTTCTGGTCACCACCGCGTGGGCCGAGGAGAACCTCAGCACACCGGGCGTGGTCTTCGTCGAGGTCGACGAGGACACCACCGCCTACGACGGCGGGCACATCCCTGGCGCGGTGCGTATCGACTGGAAGAACGAGCTGCAGGACCCTGTCCGGCGCGACTTCGTCGACAAGGCAGGTTTCGAGAAGCTGCTGTCCGAGAAGGGCATCAGCAATGATGACCTGGTCATCCTCTACGGGGGGAACAACAACTGGTTCGCGGCCTACGCGTACTGGTACTTCAAGCTCTACGGCCACGACTCGGTCAAGCTGCTCGACGGCGGCCGCAAGAAGTGGGAGCTGGACGGCCGCGAGCTCACCACCGAGGTCCCCACGCGGGAGAAGACGGACTACGTCGCCTCCGAGCAGGACCTGTCCATCCGGGCGTTCCGGGACGAGGTCGTCGACGCGATCAACACCAAGAACCTCATCGACGTCCGCTCGCCCGACGAGTTCACCGGCAAGTTGAACGCGCCCGCGCACCTTCCGCAGGAGTCCTCGCAGCGCAGCGGGCACATCCCTTCGGCGGCGAACGTGCCGTGGGCCAAGACCGCCAACGAGGACGGCACGTTCAAGACGGCCGAGGAGCTCGCCGAGCTGTACGCCGAAGCCGGCATCGACACCTCCAAGCCCACCATCGCCTACTGCCGCATCGGCGAGCGCTCCAGCCACACCTGGTTCGCGCTGCGTGAGCTGATGGGGCTGCAGGATGTGAAGAACTACGACGGATCGTGGACCGAGTACGGCTCGCTGGTCGGCGTGCCGATCGAGTTGGGAGAGAAGTGAGCATGAGCGACGGTTGCGGCGCGCCGGCCCAGACGGCCACCCCAGCGGACACCGACACCCAGGGGCAGGTCGTGCTCGCCGGCAAGATCACAGGAAACGACGGCCCGCTCGGCGGGGCCTACGTGCGGCTGCTCAACGGCGACGGTGACTTCGTCGGTGAGGTCCAGGCCTCCGCGGACGGGGACTTCCGGTTCTACGCGGCGTCGGGCGAGTGGACGGTCCGCGCGCTGCACGCCAGCGGCAGCGGCGAGGCCTCGATCCGCACCGGTGAGCCGGGCCTGTACGAGGTCCCGGTCGCCGTGAGCTGACACCGGCAGGCCCACAGCACCATCCGTGAGGGTGGCCTCCGCAACGTCGGGGGCCACCCTCACGTCGTCGGCGGGCCGCGCCAGCTATCCTGGTCGGCGTGGAAATCTTCTTCACCGCACTGATGCTGCTCGTAATGGTGTTGACGACGTGGTTCTCCGGCTACGTCGTCTACCGGCTGTACTCGGACAATCGCTGAGAAGATGACGGAAAGCACCACCCCGCCGACCCCCGGCAGCGGTAACGAGGCCGTCGAAGCGGCGGCGGCCCGCGCCGAGTACACCCGCGGGCGCAACATCCCCGAGTTCGACGAGTTGCCGGTCCCCGGCGACACCGCGAACCTGCGGGAGGGCGCTGACCTCAACGACGCCTGCCTCGCGCTGCTCCCGCTGGTCGGCGTGTGGCGCGGCGAGGGCGAGGTGGACTACCCGACCATCGACGGTCCGGTGCGGTTCGCCCAGCAGATCACCATCGCGCACGACGGGCGGCCGTTCCTCTACCACGAGGCGCGTTCCTGGCTGCTGGACGCCGACGGCGCGGTGATCCGTCCCGCGGCCCGCGAGGTCGGCTGGTGGCGCCCGCGGCCGGACGACTCCATCGAGCTGTTACTGGCCCACATGACCGGCATCGTCGAGGTGTTCTACGGCGCGCCCCGCAACCAGACATCCTGGGAGCTGGAGACCGACGCGGTGGTTCGCACGGTCAGCGCGAAGGACGTCTCGGCCGCCAAGCGGCTCTACGGCATCGTCGGCAGCGGCGACCTCGCCTACGTCGAGGAACGCGCGATGTCCGGCCAGGAGATGCAGCCACACGTCTCGGCGCGCCTGCAGCGCGTGGCAGGCTGAGCGAGCGTACGCAGCCGGCTCGTGAACGAGCATCACGGCCTGTCGCTGGTGTCGCCCACGTCCAGGATCTCGCTGCGGATCCGTCCATCCCGGATAGCGAACCCGAGTCGGGTGGCGCGGCCCAGCACGCGGACGCGTGTTGCCGCTGCGCACCTATGCTATGTAGCCTTGAACAAGATCGGCCAGCAGTGACCGGAAGCCCGGCGGGAATGATCTGGAACCCCAGCGGGTTCCCACGGGCATATTCGTGATCACGGTCGATCCTTCCGCTCCAGACCCCGGCGGCAGCGACCTTACTCCGTCTGCGGCTAGGAGCAGCCTCCGGTGTCGAGCTTTGATGATGCCTGCCATCTCCACCCCGATCCGCCCACTACTCCGGAGACCGCCGTCTCCTGCGAACGGTGTGGCTACCCGCCCGGGCCGCACGACGATCTCTACGTCGTGATGGTGCCCGACTCCGGTCACGCACACGCCACCGACCCGGCCCAGGACGGCATCCGCTTCGCTTACGCCTGCACTCCCGCACACGCCCATGAGCTGATCGAGCTGGGGCGGTGCTCGTGGATCGACGAGCAACTGTGGGCCGAGAAGGTACGCCGCGCGGCTGTCCTGTGGCCTTGCGGACGCCTCACCGTCGAGCGCTTCGCCCAGTTGGCCGGTCTCAGCCCGAACCAACTGAGCCGGGCGTTGCGCTGGCCCGCACATCACGAGCCCGTGAACGCGCACCACATCCCCGGCCAGCGTGCACGGAGCGAGCGCTGAACCCCGACGGCCGCACCTGTCGTGTCACCGGCCAGAAGGAGATCGACGATGTCACAGCAACTCGGGGGGCTGGATGTGTCGTTCCTGTGTCTGGAGGGAAGCACGCGGCCCATGCACCTGGGTGCCGTGTTGACGTTCGCTCCGCGGTGCCGCGTACACCCGGCACGGATCGGGCGGCTACTCGCCGAGCGTGCATCGGAGATACCGCAGCTTGCCACGACGGTGCGGGAGCGGTGGTGGCCGCCGGGGTCCCGGGAGTGGGTGAGTGATCCGCATTTCGAGCCCGACCAGCACATCCACCCGCACGTGTTGCCACGTCCGGGTGCGCCGGAGCAGCTCGAGTCCGCGGTGTCCGCGGCGATGACTCAACCGTTGCCGATGGGCAGGCCGCCCTGGCAGGCACATGTCTTCGCGGGCGTTGCCGATGGACGGTTCGCGGTCCTTCTCAAGCTGCACCACGCTCTCGCCGATGCCGCGGGGACGTGGGCCGTGGCCGGTGCCCTGCTCGATGACGGTACCGACCGTGTGCCGCCGCCACGCACGGCTGCCGAGACCACCACGGCGCCGCCGGGCTCGTGGGCCCGGACGGTACTGGGCTGGCCGCAGCGGGCTCGGCGGGAACTCGGTGCGCTGGCCGGCACCGCCGGAGGTTGTGCCGGACAAGCAGTCCGTCTGGGCGGCATCACCGGCGCGACGCTGTCCGCACTGCGCCCCGGCGCCGTCCAATCCCCGATCACCACCCTGTTCGGCGGTACATCCCATCGCCGGTCGAGCCTGATCCGGCTTCCTGTCGACCACCTCCAACAAGCACGGCGCCGGGTGGGAGGCACGCTCAACGACGTCGTGCTATCGAGCATCGCCGGGGGTATCGGCCGGTGGATCCGCCAAACCGACGCCGCAGCGGCCCTGGCACGCGGGTGGCATCCGCGAGCATTCGTCCCCGTGAACATGCGCCACCGGCACCGGGGTACCGGCACCGGAGGGAACCAGCTCTCCGGCTACCTGTGTGACCTGCCGGTACGCGAAACGGACCCGGTCGAACGGCTGCGCTCGGTGCGGGCGAGCATGCACGCCAACAAGGTCCGCGGGCCGGGTCGCGGACCCGGAGCATTCCCCCTGCTGGCCGAAGCGCTGCCGACGGGCGCCCATCGCGTGACCACGCCCCTACTCGGGCAGGCCTCGGCCCTACTGTTCGACACCATGATCAGCACCATCCCGGTGCCCCGTACCACCTTGCGGCTCGACGAGGCCGAGCTGGACGAGATCTACCCCATCGCACCCCTCGCGCCCGGGCAGGCACTGGCGATCGCCGCGGCGATCCACCGCGACACCGTGCATCTCAGCCTGCTGAGTGACCCCCAGGTCCTTCCCGGGGTAACCGGCCTCGGCGGACAGATCGCCAAGGAGGCCGCGTCCCTGCACGCGAACGGCGCACAGGCGACCGAACACAACAGCCAGGTACACCCGATGGCCATCACGAAGATGGGCTCATCCGGATCAACGCCGTAACGAGAAAGGTTGCCGGCCATGACCGTGCATCAACCCCGAGTAGGTCATGGCCGCACGCGTCTGCCCGTCCTCACCGCATTGGCCGTGACAGCGGTAGCGACCGGCGTCCCCGGCGTACTGGTCACCATCGTCAGCGGTCCCGACAGACTGGGAATGCTCGGTGCGGGTCAGATCACCGGGCTCACGTTGATCAGCACGGGTGTCGCCGCCGCGGCGCTGACCGCGCTTCCGTGGCAACCACCCCGGCGCTAGGAGTGCTACCGGTATGGAGCTTCGACTGCGACAGCCCTCCCCCGCACGGGCCACGCCGCTACCTGAGCCCGGTCAGCGTCCGGCTCGGCTACTCGCCCGTTACGCCAGAACACCACTGAACCGCCTATGACCCACAGTGAGCATACCCATGACCATGTACCAGCACGCCATGAAGACCGCCGCGCGCGGGCCGCAAGCCTTCTGTGAATGGTGCGGGCACACCGCACTCGAAGCCAGCCTGCACCAGATCGTGGTCGCCGATTCCAGCTACGTCGACCCTACGGACTTCACTCGCGACGGACGGCGCCGTACGCACGCCTGCTGTACCGAACACGCAAGCAGGCTCATGGACTACGGCACCCGAACATGGAATGACGAGCAGTTCTGGCACGCCAAACTTCGTCGCGCGACACGCCACTGCCCGCAGGCGGTGCCCACCCGCACGCCTGAGCAACTCGCCAGCCAAGCAGGGCTCACCGCGGAACAACTCGCCAGAGCTCTCCGCTGGAAAGATCAACTCCATGGGCCGCACTACCACCGGCCAGTGCATCACCTGTCTACCGGACGGTGATCCGGGGTGTGCGACGACGTATTGATCGCGCGTTCCCGGCAACCGCGAGCCGAAGGCCTCCTCGGGTACCTGTGGTGTACCGAAGGAGTCATTCGGCTCGCCCCCTAGCCGGGGTACTCGGACTCGTAGGCTGCGGCGAGCTCGGCGTGCAGCGCGCGGGAGTCCGGTAGCTGCTCGCCGTCCAGCGTGTGTATCCGGGTGACCTTGCGGATGGACGAGGTCAGGAAGACCCCGTCGGCGTCACGCAGGTCCTCGAGGCGCAACGGCTCGATCTTCGTGCTCCAGCCTGCCCGCTCGGCCGCGCGGAACAACCCTGCCTGCGTGGTTCCCGGCAGGATGCCGATGCTCGGCGGTGGCGTGTACAGCGTGCCGGCGTCGGCCACGACGACGTTCGCGATCGGCCCTTCCAGCACGGTGCCGTCGCCCGCGGTGAAGATCACGTCCTCCGCCCCGCGCCGTTCGGCCTCGCGCATCGCGGCCATGTTGATCCCGTAGGACAGCGACTTGGCGCCGAGCAGCAGCCACGGTGCGCGCTCGGCGAGCTCGGTGTCGATCCCGCGCTCGAGGGTGACCACCGCTATGCCCTCCGCACGCGCCCGCAACAGTCCCTCGCTGACCTCGATGCCCAGCGCGAACGCTGTAGGGTCCGCGCCGGGGTCGGAGTCGAGCCCCCTGGTGTAGACGAGCTTGAGCGCCATCTCGGACCCTTCCGGCCAGCGCTCGATCGCCGCCGCCACGGCTCGCTGCCAGGCCTGCCGGTCCGGCGTGTCCATGTCGAGCATGCCCGCCGAACGCTCCAGCCGGTCCAGGTGCTTGTCGAGCTCGCGGGCGTGCCCGCCGGAGACCAGGACCGTCTCGAAGACCCCGTCGCCGCGGAGCAGGCCGAGGTCGTCCACGCGGACCTGCGGGGTGTCCGGGTCGGCCACGGATCCGTCGAGGTGGATGAGTACGCGCATAATGGACAGGGTAGTCCCGTCGCGCTACTCGGCCCGGTCGGCGGAGACCGGACCGCTCGCACCCGCGGCCGCGGGCCCGCCTGCGGCACCCGACCAGCACGTCCCGGCGACCCACGGTGGTGAACAACCAGGGCAGGCTACACCATAGGGTTGTCCACCAGCCGGCGGTCGCGGGCCGGCACGCGCCCCACCAGCTAGGAGACACGGTTGACCTCCCCGATCCTCGAGACACACGACGCGATTCCCGCTCCGGAGGGCCACCCCGAGGAAGGGGTGCCCTGGCACTTCGGTGACCCGTTCACCGAGCAGCGGGTGGCGGCCCGGTCGGTCGCGATCGTCGACCGCTCGCACCGCGCGGTCTACGCCGTCGAGGGCAGCGAACGCCTGTCCTGGCTGCACCTGGTGATCTCCCAGCACGTGACCGAGCTGGCGGACGGTGCCGGTACCGAGGCACTCGTGCTGGACAGCCAGGGACACATCGAGGCCCACCTGGTGCTCGCGCACCACGACGGCGTCGTCTGGATGGACACCGAGCAGGGCAACCTGGCGACCAGCGCACTGCCCAAGGGAGGCCAGCAGCCGCTGCTGCAGTACCTGGACGCGATGCGCTTCTGGTCCGATGTCACCGTCCGCGACGCCACCGGGGAGCGAGCCGTGCTCAGCCTGCTCGGCCCTGAGGCGGGTTCGGTGCTGTCCGCGCTCGGCATCGAGCTCGGTGCCGAGCCGTACGCGGTGGCGGGTGCGGGCGACGTGATCGCGCGCAGGATGCCGTGGCCCCATTCCGGGCGGGTGGACCTGCTCGTACCGAGGTCCGAGCTGACCGCGTTGTGGCGGCGCTGCACGGACGCCGGGGCACGCCCGGCGGGCTCGTGGGCCTTCGATGCCCTGCGAGTCGAGTCGGTGCGGCCACGCCACGGTGTGGACACCGACGAGCGCGCCATCCCGCACGAGGTGAACTGGATCGGTTCGGCCGCGCACGTCGCGAAGGGCTGCTACCGCGGGCAGGAAACCGTCGCCAAGGTCTTCAACGTGGGCAGGCCGCCCCGCAACTTGCTGCTACTCCATCTGGACGGTTCCCCCGAGATCACGCCGGAGACCGGCGACCCGATCCGGTCGGGTGAACGCACCGTCGGCAGGCTCGGCACCGTGGTCCAGCACTACGAGCTCGGACCTGTCGCGCTCGGCCTGGTGAAACGTTCCGTACGCTCCGACGCCGAGCTGCTGGTCGGCAGCGAGGAGAACCCGGTACAGGCCTCGATCGACCCGGACTCGGTTCCCGGCGAAGGCCCCGCGCCGGGGCGGGAGGCCGTGTCCAAGCTGAAGGGGTGAGCACGGCAATCACACCGCCATCCGCGTGATACCTACCGAAGTCGCTTGGCAACATGCACCCCGCGGGAGCAGGATAACCACGTGATCGAAGTTCGGCCCGGCGGCCGTCGGCGCATCGACCGCGTCCTCGGCGAGGACTACACCAGCGGCATCGACCAGATGCCGCTGACCGAGCTGCGCGATCGGCGCGACGAGGCGGCGCAAGAGGAGACCGACCTGTCCTTCCTGCGGCGGATGCTGCACGCGCGCATCGATATCGTGCGCGCCGAGCAGACCCGGCGCGCCAGTGGCGGGCAGCACAGCGTGGTCGACCAGCTCACGGCCATCCTGGCCAAGAACGCGATCCACACCCCGGCGCGGCCCGGCCGGCACCAACCGATGGAGCCGACCAGGACCGGTGAGTGCAGGCGGCAGGTGGAGTCGCTCATCGCCGATGCCGGACTGACCGACGTCGAGTCGCTGTCGGATGACGCCCTCGCCGAGGGGCTGGATGCCTACCTGACCGAGGAAGCCTCTGTCTCCGGGCGGAGGCAGCAGGTCCAGGCCGTTGTCGACCGGCTCAACGCCGAGATCACCAGCCGCTATGCCGCGGGCCACGCCTCCGTCGACGAGCTACTGGCCACCGAACGCGGTGATCAGTTGTAGCGCTCCCGCGCGGCGAGTGCGCCCCAGTACTCCCGCAGCTCCTGGAACAGGTCGGTGAGCTGCTCGATATCCCCCGAACGCAACGCGGCCACGATCGCGTGCACGTCGTCCGCCGAGGTGTCCGACTCCAGCGTGGCGTCGTCGATCAGCTGCACGAGCCCGCCGTAGTCCAGCTCGACGGCCGAGTGGGGGTGGAACGCCGTCAACCACCGCTCGGTGTCGATCAGCACCTGGGTCGGCCCCTCGTCGCCAAGGGTGCGCTCGGCCAGCTCCCTGGCCTCGGCAACCCTCCTGCGCGCGTCCGCCATGGCCGTTCGCCAGGACAGCTCCCGCTCCGGGTCGTGCGCCCCCGAGCCCAGCACGAGCTTGCGCTGGGCGGGGTCGATCAGCGTGAACCAGGGCAGCGGGACGGACCAGTTCACCGAAAGCACGTGCATCGCCGAGCTCTCCCGCTCGGACAGCACCGCGTTCGCCCGCGCGCGGACCGACTCCACGGACCCGTCGGCCCCGCTCACGATCACCGAGCGCAGCGCAGGATGCGCCTCGCCGAGGAAGCTCACAAGGGCCGCAGCCGAGCGGGCGCGCAGCTCGAGCGGGCACACCAACGGTCCGGGTCCCACACCCGCGTCGGCTCCACCCGGAACGTCCTCCGGCTCGCACACCAGCATGTCGGTGGCCGTGCCCGGTTCCGGGCGCCCGTCGGTGAGCTCGGCAGGCAGCAGCGTCGGTGTGGCGGCTGCCTGCGAACGCAACCACATGGCCTGCTCGTAACGCTCCGCTTCACCGGAGTCGAGTGCGGATTCGGCGATGGTCGCGGTGTCGACCTGCCCGTTGAACGCGGACAGTGGTTCGTAGACCCGCAAGTACGCGGAGTACGGACGGAGCACGTTCCAATCGTGGCACGTTCCGTGGCCGGAGGGACTGCCGGGCGGGCCGTTCCCCGGTTCGGCGGGTAACCGGCACCCGCACGCGTGTCCGGCATCACACTCCGGGACTGATCCAGGTCACCACACCGCTGGGCAACGCCCGATTCGGATTCATGCCCCAACCGCGTCGCGTCCGTCCGCGGGGACACGGTACGGTAGGAGCCAGGAAAGAGTTGTCGAGACGAGATGCGGGGCCGCCGTTTCCCGCGGCCGCCCCGCCCCTGTGTGAGGGGGTCGAGCCATGGGGCGCGGCCGAGCTAAGGCCAAGCAGGCGAAAGTGGCCCGGGAGCTCAAGTACCGCACTCCCCCCACAGACTTAAACGCCCTTGAGCGCGAGTTGGCGGGTAAGTCGCCTGGCCAAGGCCACAACGAAGATCAGTACCACGACCCGTACGACCCTTACGACTCGTACGACCCGTACGAGGGTGAGGACGGGCACCGTAGCTGAACGCGTCACGAGCGCGGGAGTCGTCCCGATGACCGGGGCGTACTCTCGCGCTCGTGGTGTGTACGCGGGTCGCACCCTTTCGGGTATTCGTTGTGCGCGAAGCAGGCAGGGCAAGCTGTGAAGGAGTGAGCTGTGTCCGAGATTGAACGAGTGGGCGTCGTGGGTGCCGGGCTCATGGGCTCGGGGATCGCGGAGGTCAACGCACGGGCCGGTCGCCACGTCACGGTCCGGGAGACGGACGAGTCGGCGCTGGAGGCAGGCCGGGCACGCATCGACAAGTCCCTACAGCGTGCCGTACGCAGCGGCAAGCTCAGCGAGGACGATGCACGTCAGGCGCAGGACCGGCTGAGCTACACCACGGAGCTGCGCGCGCTGGCCGAGTCCGACTTCGTGGTCGAGGCCATCGTGGAGCAGGAGGCCGCCAAGGTCGACCTGTTCGGTCAGCTGGACGCCGTCGTGGACAAGCCCGACGCCATCCTTGCCTCGAACACGTCGTCCATCCCGATCATGAAACTCGGCATGGCGACCAACCGCGCCGAGCACGTGGTCGGGGTGCACTTCTTCAACCCGGTTCCCGTGCTGCCGCTCGTCGAGCTAGTGCCGTCCTTGCTCACCGACGAGAAGGTGGTCGAGCGCACCCGCAGCTACGTCGCCGACACGCTGAACAAGACCGTGATCCGCTCGAAGGACAGGGCAGGGTTCATCGTCAACGCCCTGCTCGTGCCGTACCTGCTGTCGGCGATCCGGATGTTCGAGTCGGGCTTCGCCTCCGCGGAGGACATCGATCACGGCATGGAGCTGGGCACCGCGCACCCGATGGGTCCGTTGCGGCTGGCCGACCTCGTCGGGCTGGACACGATCAAGTCGATCACCGAGTCGATGTACGACGAGTTCAAGGAGCCGCTGTACTCGGCGCCGCCGCTGCTGCTTCGCATGGTCGACGCGGGCCTGCTCGGTAAGAAGTCCGGCCGCGGCTTCTACGAATACAGCTGACCCACCCCGGCGCAGGCGGGCGCCGAAGGTGACCTCCGTTCCATAGAGGGAGCCGGGTGCCACCTTCGGCTCCTCCACGCTCGCCGCACGGGGTGCGGCAGGATGGGGGTATGGCTGTCCGTGTCGGGCTGATCGGAGCGGGACCGTGGGCGAGCGCGGTGCACGCCCCCGGGCTGGCCCGGCACCCGGGGACCTCGCTGGCCGCGGTCTGGTCGCGCAGGCCGGACGCGGCGTCCGCGCTCGCGGCCGGCACCGGCGCGCGGGTCTGCGACTCCGTCGACGAGCTACTCGCGCGGTGCGACGCGGTCGCCTTCGCCGTCCCCCCTTCCGTGCAAGCGGAGCTGGCCCTCCGCGCCGCCCGCGCTGGCAAGCACCTCATCCTGGAGAAGCCGCTGGCAGGCGATGTCGGCGCGGCCGAGCGGCTGGCAGACGCCGCGGCCGGGGTCACGACCGTCATGGTGCTGACGCTGCGCTACTGGTCGCGCACCAGGGACTGGCTGGACTCGCTCGCCGCGCACGACGGCTGGGCAGGCGCGAGCCTGCGCTGGCTGTCCGGCGCGTTGCTGAGCGGGCACGGCTCCCCGTGGCGGCATGAGGGGGGCGCGCTCGCGGATATCGGACCGCACGCGCTCGACCTGCTGGACGCCGGCATCGGCGAGATTACCTCGGTGCTCGCCGCCGAGCACACCGAACCCGACCTGTGGAACCTGCTTCTCGCCCACGCCTGCGGAGCCACCAGCACGGCGACCCTGTCGCTGTCCCTGCCGATGCGGCCGACGGTGCTGGAATGCGCGGCCTACGGCCGGCACGGTTACCGCACCGTCTCGGGCAAGCCCGAGAATCCCGCGGCTGCGTACGCGGCACTGCTCGGCGAGTTCGTCGAGCACGTGCTCGCTGGCAAGCACGAGCACCCCTGCGATGTCCGGCGCGGCCTGCACCTGCAGCGCATCCTGGCCGCGGCGGGCCGGCGCGCGCACCGGTAACCGGTCCGATGCGCGGAACCGAGCGGTCAGGAGGTCGTGGTGTGGAGATGCACGAGGAGTTCATGAACCTGGCGATCGAGCAGGCGCGCACCGGCCTGTCGGAGGGCGGGGTCCCGGTGGGCGCTGCCCTCGTCGCGGACGGTTCCGTGCTCGGTGTGGGGCGCAACCGGCGCGTGCAGTGGGGCAGCGTGATCCGGCACGGCGAGACCGACTGCCTGGAGAACGCCGGTCGCCTTCCCCCGCCGGTGTACCGGCGGTCCACCCTGTACACCACGCTGTCGCCGTGTCACCTGTGTGCCGGAGCGGTGCTGCTGTACCGGATTCCCCGCGTGGTCATCGGTGAGCACCGGACGTTCGAGGCCACAGAGGACCTGCTCGCCCGCAACGGCGTCGACGTGCGCGTACTCGACGACGCCGAGTGCGCCGGCCTGATGCGGGAGTTCATCGAGCGGTTCCCCGGTGTCTGGGACGAGGACGTCGGGGCGGGCGATGGCTGATCACCGGGACCGTTCCCCGGTGGCACCGGCCTGCCTGATCGCGCGGAACTCCGCGGCGAGAGCGGGCAGCTGGTAGTGCGCGTTGAGACCGCTCGGGTTCGGCAGCGCCCACAGCGCCGCGCCGTCGAGGTCGTGTGGTTGCCTGCCGACCCGTGCCTTCGGCCGCGCGAAGGCCACGCGATACGCACTGATCCCGACGACGGCGACTGCCAGCGGGCGGTACTGCCCCGCCAGCCGCGCGAGGCGCTCGGCTCCGTCGCGGAGCTCGTCCTCGCGGAGCTCATCGGCCAGCGCGGTCGTGCGTGCGACGAGGTTGGTGATGCCGACGCCATGGCTGAGCAGCTCGTCCTGCTCAGCTGGACGGAGCTGTCGTGGCGTGAAACCCGCCTGGTGCAACGCGGGCCAGAACCGGTTGCCCGGCCTCGCGAAGTGGAACCCGGTCGCTCCCGAATACAGCCCGGGGTTGATCCCGCAGAAGAGCACATCGAGATCGGCAGCGATCACGTCGGGAATGGTCTTGTCGCGGGCGGCTTCCAGGTCCTCGCGAGTCGGCCGGGTCATGGCCACACGCTAGCCGCGCCTGCGACGCGCCCTCCGCCGGGGAGGACATGCCCGGTGCGACTCACGCGGCGGCGCTGACGTTCAAGGCCAGCGCGAGCGCACCCATGACCTCGGCGCGGTCACCCAGCTCCCCCGCGGTGACCCGGAGCGCGGCGGCGGCATCCGGCTGGGCGTAGCGGTCGACCGAGTCGCGGATCCCGCTGACCAGCGCGGGCGAGGGCCCGATGTCGCCGCCGACGACCACGGCCGCGGGGTTGAGGCTGTTGCACAGGTCCGCGAGGACGCGGCCGATGGTGCGCCCCGCGTCGTCGAGCACGCGGTTGGCCCCCGCGTCACCCTGCCGCCCCAGCTCCAGCATGCGCGCCACGGTCAGCTCCTCCTCGTGCGCCGGTTGCAGCAGCTGGATCAGCTTCGGTGCCGAGACCTGGGTCTCCAGGCATCCGCGGCTCCCGCAACGGCACACAGGGCCGTCCGCGTGCACCTGCACATGACCGACCTCACCGGCGATACCCGATGTTCCCCTGTGCAGCCTGCCACCGAGTACCAGCCCGGCACCCACACCCCCGGCCGCCTTCACGTAGATCACGTCATCGAACCCCCGCGCGGCCCCGTAGCTCAGCTCGCCGAGCGCGCCCGCGTAGGCGTCGTTGTCCACCGAGACGGGATGGCCGAGGCGGCGCTCCAGCTCGGCGCCGGGCGACAGGCCCCGCCAGCTGGGCAGCACCGCCGACGTGATCCTGCCGGAACGCCAGTCGACCGGACCGGGTACGCCCATCCCGACCCCGGCCACACCCCCGAGGTCCTGGCCCGCCTCCGCGAGCGCCTGCTCGGTGAGCCGGGCGGCGGCGTCCAGGGCCCCGGCGGCATCGTGGTCCACGTCGAAGGCGATGGTGCGTTCGGCCCGGATCACCGACGTGCGCTCGGCCACCGCGACACGGATGTGCCGGTGCCCGAGATCGACCCCGACGACGACACCGGGAGGCGTCGCCAGCCGCAGCAGGATCGGCGGCCTGCCGCTTCCCCCCTTGTGCGGCGTCCCCTTGCCACGTTCCTCGACCACGAGCCCGTCGGTGAGCATGTCGTGCACCAGGCTGGAGACCGTGGCCCGGGACACGCCCGTCACCCGCGCCAGGTCCGCGCGGCTCAGCGCACCCGAGGTCGCGAGCGCGTCGAGGATCGTGCCGCGGTTGAAGCGACGCAGGTCCTCCAGGGAGCTGCCGTGCCGGGTTCGCATGATCCCAGCCTATCAATTAATACTGATTGTGTACTAATTATCCGGAACCTCTCCGAGGAATTAGATATTGACACGATCAAATGACCCTTCTAGGTTAACGGCTCGGAATGTGCGGGACACGCGCTCACCCCGGGGGTGCCCGCACCGGAACGGCACGCTGGAACACGGGAGCCAAGGAGGTCGCCGACGTGGTCAACGGAGAGCGAGAACCCGGCCGGAGGTGTGCGGCATGAGCACGGACGCCACCGCGAAGGGACGCCACCCTTCCGGGCCGAGAACCCTCCACACAGCCCTCGTGGCCGGGGTCGCCGCACTCGGAGGCTTCCTCTTCGGTTTCGACACCGCTGTCATTAACGGTGCGGTCGGTGCCATCGAGACGACCTTCGGCCCCGGCTCCCTGCTGCTGGGTTTCTCGGTCGCCTCGGCACTGCTCGGTTGCGCGGCCGGCGCGTGGTTCGCCGGGCCGCTCGCCAACCGCTACGGGCGGATCCGCGTGATGCTGATGGCCAGCCTGCTGTTCAGTGTCAGCGCGATCGGCTCCGCCGCGGCGCTGGACATCTGGAGCCTGACCGCGTGGCGCGTGGTCGGTGGCCTCGCCGTGGGTGCGGCCTCGGTGATCGCGCCGGCCTACATCGCCGAGATCGCTCCGGCCGGCATCCGCGGCAGGCTCGGCTCGCTGCAGCAGCTGGCCATCGTGATCGGCATCTTCGTCGCCCTGCTGTCCAACTACCTGATCGCCACCGGCGCCGGCGGTGCCACCGAGCCGTTGTGGCTCGGCGCGGACGCCTGGCGCTGGATGTTCCTCGCCGAGCTCGTGCCTGCCGTCGCCTACGGTGTCCTCGCGTCGCGTATCCCCGAGTCCCCGCGCTACCTGGTGCTCAAGGAGCGCCTCACCGAGGCACGTGCGGTGCTGGACCGCTTCGTCGGTGGCGACACCGAGGAACGCCTCGACGAGATCCGCGAGACGCTGCGCTCGGTGCGCACGCCACGGCTGGCCGACCTGCTCGGCCCCCGGCTCGGCCTGCTGCCGATCGTCTGGGCCGGTATCGGCCTGTCGCTGTTCCAGCAGCTGGTCGGTATCAACGTGATCTTCTACTACTCGACGGTGCTGTGGCAGTCGGTCGGCTTCAGCGAGTCCGACTCGTTCCTGATCACCATGATCACCTCCATCACCAACATCGCCGTCACGTTCATCGCGATCGCGACGGTGGACAAGGTCGGCCGCAAGCCGTTGCTGCTGTCCGGCTCCGTCGGCATGTTCGCCGCCCTGACGGTGATGGCCCTGCTGTTCGGCAACGCGCCGATCGTCGACGACGAACCGCAGCTCGGGCCGGTGGCCGGTCCCGCGGCCCTGATCGCCGCCAACGTCTTCGTCGTCTGCTTCGGCGCCAGCTGGGGCCCGGTCGTGTGGATCCTGCTCGGCGAGATGTTCAGCAACCGGATCAGGGCGGCCGCCATCGCCGTCGCGGCCGCGGCCCAGTGGTTGGCGAACTTCGCGGTCTCCACCACGTTCCCGGTGCTCAGCGACGTGGGCCTCGGTCTGGCCTACGGGATCTACGCCACGTGCGCGGGCCTGAGCATCGTGTTCGTCGCCAAGGCGATCTCGGAGACGAAGGGCAAGGAGCTCGAGGAGATGCCGGAGAGCAGCACCACAGAGGCCGCCCGGTAGGCGGCCACCGGCCCCGGACGGCGACCCACCCGGAACGAAAATGGCTGGCCGCATCGCCCAGCACGGCAGATAATGCGCCGTGATGTTGTTCAGTGACTTCGACGCGCGCGGGTACCGGACGGTCGACGTGCGCTCCGGCTACGGCGAATGGGTCCGCACCTACGAGCGGTCCGTCGAGGACGTGATGGACATCGGGCTGCTGGAGCTGCTCACCGAACCGTCCTGGGAGCGGGCGCGGCGCGTGGCCGACCTCGGCTGCGGCACCGGACGTACCGGAGCGTGGCTGCGGGAACGCGGTGCCGCGGCCGTGGACGGGGTGGACCTCACCCCGGAGATGCTCGACCGCGCCCGTCTCCGCGGCGCGCACGACTACCTCGGTGAGGCCGACGTCCGGGACACCGGCCTCGCAGGAGGGGCCTACGACCTTGTCGTCGCGTCCCTTGTCGACGAGCACCTCGCCGACCTGGCCCCGCTGTACGGGGAGGCGTGGCGGCTCGCCGTGTCCGGTGGCGCGTTCGTGCTCGTCGGCTACCACCCGCACTTCATCATGCACGCGGGTATGCCGACGCACTACACGCCACCGGACGGCGAGCCGACCGCCATCAGCACCACGGTGCACCTGATCAGCGACCACGTCACCGCCGCGCTGGAGGCGGGCTGGCGGCTGGCCGAGATGCGCGAGGGGGTCATCGACGAGCAGTGGCTCGCCGTCAAACCCCAATGGAAGCGGTTCCGGAACCACCCGATCTCGGTCGCCACGGTGTGGCGCAAGCCGTGAGGCACGGATACCCGGCACGGTAGGCTCGAGGCCCTGCGCGGAGTGAAGAGGAGCCCGGGTGCCGGAAGAAGAACGCGTCGTCCTGCTCGACGAGCAGGGCAACCGCGCGGGCACCGCGGACAAGGCCGAGGTGCACAGCACGGACACCCCGCTACACCTGGCGTTCTCCTGCTACGTCTTCGACACGCGCGGACGGTTCCTGCTCACCAGGCGCGCGGACGACAAGCTCACCTGGCCGGGGGTGTGGACCAACAGCTGCTGTGGCCATCCGGAGCCGGGCGAGTCCCTCGGCGACGCGGTCACCCGGCGACTGTGGCAGGAGCTCGGTCTGACCATCGAACCACCCGAGCTGATCCTGCCCGGATTCCGCTACCGGGCCGTCATGGCCTCCGGGCTGGTCGAGAACGAGATCTGCCCCGTCTTTCGCGCGCGCACCGGCGCGGTTCCCGCGCCCGACCCGGCCGAGGTCGCCGAGGTCGCCTGGGTCGACTGGACCAGCCTCGTCTCCGACGTGCTCGGCGGCAGGCAGGACGTGTCACCGTGGTGCCGCCTGCAGGTCGACGAGCTCACGGGGCTCGGCCTGCACCCGCATCGGTGGCCCCTCGGAAGTGAGCGTGACCTGCCCCCAGCCGCCCTGCGGTGACCGCGGGTCACCAGCGGAACCGTCCGGGCTACATGCGTTCCGGGGCACTGATGCCAAGCAGGTCGAGCCCGTGCTGGAGCGTGCGCGCGGTGAGCTGGCACAGCGCCAGGCGGTTGCTGCGAACGGGTTCATCGGCGCTGAGCACGGGGCAGGCTTCGTAGAAGGTGGTGAAGTCGCGAGCGAGGTCGTAAAGGTACCCGCACAGCTTGAGGGGTTCCAACGTACTGCTGACCTCGCTCAGTGCCGTGCTGTACGCGTCGAGCTCGAGGGCCAACGCCCGTTCGGCCGGTTGGAGTTCGATCGTGGGATCGATCGACGCCTCGGGGTCTCCCGCCTTGCGCAGGATCGAGCGGATGCGGGTATGAGCGTACTGGAGGTAGACCCCGGTGTTGCCGTTAAAGGAGACCATGCGCTCGACGTCGAACACGTAGTCCTTGACCCGTGAGGAGGACAGGTCGGCGTACTTGACCGCGCCGATGCCCGCTTGCTCGGCGATCTGATCCAACGCGTCAGCGGCAAGATCAGGGTTCTTCTCGCTGACGACGGCGCGGGCACGGGATACGGCGTCATCGAGCAGGTCCATCAGCCGCACGGTGCCGCCAGAGCGAGTCTTGAACGGGCGCCCGTCAGGGCCGAGGACCGTGCCATAGGGCACGTGCGCTGCTTCGATGCCGTCAGTGAGCCAGCCAGCGCGGCGTGCTGCCTCGAAGATCATCTGGAAGTGCAGCGCCTGGCGTGAGTCGGTGACATACAGCAGACGGTTAGCTTTGAGGTCGTGGATGCGGTAGCGGATCGTAGCCAGATCCGTGGTGTCGTAGCCATAGCCGCCCTCGCGCTTGCGCACCATCAGGGGCGCAGGATTGCCGTCCGGTCCGGTGACTTCCTCGGAGAAGATCACCAATGCGCCTTCGCTCTCGACCGCGATCCCGGCCTCGGTCAGTTCAGTAATCACGTCAGTGAGAAGGTGGTTGTAGAACGACTCGCCCACCGAGTCCTCGGGCGTGAGTAGCACGCCGAGTCGGTCGTAGATATCGCGGAAGGCCTTTTCGGACTCGCTGACGATCTCCTTCCAGCGCGCGATCGTGTCGGGGTCGCCGGATTGCAGGGCGACCACGCGGTCGCGGGAGCGGTCGGCAAACTCGAGGTCGTCGTCGAAGGCGGCGCGGGCGGTCTTGTACAGCTCGTCCAGCGCTGAGACCGCCGAAGCGCCTCGTTCCAGCTCGTCGTGGTGCCAGGTGAGTTCGGGATGCTCATCGAGGTATTGGATGAGCATCCCGAACTGGGTGCCCCAGTCGCCGAGGTGGTTCTGCCGGATCACCTCGGAGCCGAGGAAACCGAGCACCCGGGCGAGGCTGTCGCCGATGATCGTGGTGCGTAGGTGCCCGACGTGCATCTCCTTGGCGATGTTGGGTGCGGAGTAGTCGATGACGGTCCGCTGCCCCTCGTTGGGCGTTCCCATGCCGAGGCGCGAGTTGGCCAGGCGAGCCGCGACCTGGTTCCAGAGGAGCTGATCCGGCACCGTGATGTTGACAAAGCCCGGTCCGGATACCTCGACGTGCGTGGCCGGACCGCGGTCATCGGCCAAAGCCGCAGTGAGAGCTTGGGCTAGTTCGGGTGGCTTGGTGCGCGCGCGTTTGGCCAGGGCGAGGGCTGCGTTCGACTGGAAGTCAGCATGCTCGGATCGGCGGACGACCGGATCGGCTCCAGCCAACTCGGGGTGAACGTGGGCGATCGCCCGGGATACGCTGTCGGCGACCTGGCCGAGCAGCGGCAGCACCTCATGGTTCGTCACTGAGTAAACCCTCCTTCTCGGCGAGCATTATCCCAGGCGGGAGCACCCGGCCCGCGCGCAGGCCGAAGCAGCCGGATCACAGCTTCGAACGCGGCGTGATCAAGCTCGAACCGGGTACGGCCGGGGCGGCGGAGGATGCCGTGGCGTGCGAGCCGGGACAGGCCACGAAGCAGAATCGTATACAGGTGCCGGCTGCCTATATAGCCCAGGAAGTCTTCGCCGCTGGCCTGCTCAGGGCCGTGCGTGACAGCGGCGACGGCCTCCTCGAGCGTGAAACTGTTCACGCCGCCAAGCAGAGCCACCGCCAGCACTGCCAGCGCGTGTTCGGCACGCTTGCGATGGCGTTCATAGGTGACGGCATCGCCGCCGAGAAACACATGCGGACTGGTCAGCGCGTTCAGTAGGAGACGGTGGGCGAAGGTGCGGGAGTTGAGAAACCATGGCTCGACGATTACCGGCGACACAGTGATACATCCACGGCTGTCAATGTCGAAGCATTGCAGACGTACCGCTGAGTCAACATCGGCAAAGCTCACGTGCACCTTGACCGCGTAGTCGACTTCGGTGTCTAGGTCGAAGCCGCATACACGGTGGAGGTAACATACGGCGTCAACGAGTCGATACAGCTCGTCGTCTGGTAGAGGCTGTGCCGATCAAGACAATATCGAGATCTGATCGCTGTGTCCCTGTACCGGCGGGGTGTGATCCATACGCCAGCCCGTACCCGGCGCCCCCGACAAACCTGCTGCGTATCGCGCTGGCCGCGGCGAACGCGGCGCCCTGAATGGTCTCCACGCACTACCTCGGCAAGTGGTGTGCTGGGTGGCGGGTGGCGTGGAAATCGATCACGTGGACGCCGCTCGGCAACGTGACTTCTCCCGAGGGGTGCTCGTAGCGACGGACAAAACTACGAATCTCCTCCTGCACGGTGGGGTCGTTGACCAACGCGGGAAAGCTCTTGAGGTGGACAACGTTGAACCAAGCGATCGCGGAGTCGATATCCGGTGCGAACGCGGTGCCGCTACGGCGCGTGTGGGCCAGAGTCCCGTCCCCGGCGCCCTCGGCTTCCCGAAGTGCGGCCAGCAGGACGTTGCGCGTGTAGCTGCGGCCTTCCTCGGGAAACGACGCGATCCGTTCCCACAAGCGCGTGACTAACTGCTGTTCAGGGGTGTCGGAGTCGAAGAACAGCGCAAGCAGGTGCCCTCCGGGGGCAAGCAAACGCGTCATATCGCGAACGAAGGTACTGGCGTGTCGGCGCGCGGCGGCAACGTCAGTGGCCGGTTGAATGCCCTCTGCGGTCATGGTTTCGAAATACTCGCCGAGCGGATAGCTCAGCGACCAGAACGCACCGACAAGATCAAACGAGCCTGCGCGACCGTCGGCGAGCAACTCCGCCACAACATCACGTGTATTCGCACAGATCGTTCGGGCTTGCGCGTTTCGTTCGCCTACGGCGTCGATCATGATTGGGCTGGAGTCAGAGACGGTCAAGTGCCTCGCGTAGGGCGCGAGTCGAGCAGTGGCGCGTCCTGTACCGCAACCGAATTCAACAACATTGAGGCCACCCGCGGGCTGACCGTAGTGGGCGGTCAACAACGCGCTGATCAGGTCGAGATCGTCGCGTCCGTTGTAGTAGTGGGCCAGCAAGCGACGGTCATACACGCCGCCGGTTTCGTAGACCGAGCGAAACTGCTTGACATCAGTCACCGAAGTTCTCCTTCGAGGTTTCCGCCGAGTTTGGTCACGTAGTCGATCACTTCGGCCATGTGATGTTCTCCGGTACGCGGATTGTTGGCCATGAACCGGAAGGGATAGAGCGTAGCCCCCGCCCGCAGCCTTCCGTGATCGTCGGGAAGGCTGAACTGATGGAGATACCAGCTTCCTTCTGCAAGCATCCGGTCGTGAATGCCCTGGTTCACAGTGTTGATCCAGTCAATTTCCAGCTCGGTCACCGTCGATTCGGGCCGCACGTTGCTTGGCAGGTACACGAATGCGACCGCCGACAGGTCGGGATCGTGCATACGCAGCATGTGCGGATGTTCGTCCAGTAAGGCAGCGAATCGCCGAGCCTTGCTCACACGATGCTCGGCCAGTGCAGCAAGTCCGGCGCGGCCGTGGGATAGCATCATCATCCACAGCTTCAACGACAACCATCCCTTGGTGCCGATGAACGGAGTAACCTGCCCGAAGGCGTAATCTTCCTGCATGATCAGGTCCGAATAGCTCGACACCGTGCGCAGGCTGGCGGGTTGCCTGACCACCAGAGCGCTCAAGCTGTAGGGCACGGCCATGACCTTGTGGGGGTCGACAGTCACGCTGTCGAATTCGGTTATCCCGTCAAGGAGATAGCGAAACTTGTCGCTGAAGGCCGCCACCAGGCCCCAACAGGCATCCACGTGAAGCCAGATTCGCGGATCGGCAGTGCTAACGATCTCATAGACACGACGCAGGTGCTCGACGGTCTGAGTGCGGCTGTCCCCTGCGTAAGCGACCACGGACATGACCTGATCGCGATGTTCGTGCAGCGCTCGCTCCAAGGCCGTGAGGTCGTAGCGGAAGGCGTGGGTATCGACCTCGATGGCTTGGTCGCCCACCCCGATCCAGGTCAGTGCGCTCTTGACGCTGTAGTGCCCGATCCCCCGCGGCACGATGATCCCGAACTGGTTCGGATTCACTACACCCACGTGCATAGTGCCGGGTGCCTTGTGCTCGCGAGCGAGCATCATCGCCACCGCATTGCTGGTCGTACCACCATGCGTAATCACACCGCCGACATCCCAGACCGTTTGGATGTTCGATACCGGAGCATTGTGGTAGCCCAACAGGTCGCGCAACCAGCGCAACACGACCATTTCGACAAACGTCGCACTCGGTGCATCGAAGCTCTGATTGATCAGGTTCTGTTGTGTAAGCAGCGCCAGCAATCCGCCCGCGAGTGCGGCCGGATCATCGCCGGTGTCTCCGAACCCAACGAAGTGCGGGCTTGCTTCGTTCTTACACAGCGGTAGGACCGTCTGTGCAAACATCGACAGAACGGCATCCAGACCACTCGGCGCGTCCGGAAGTTCCGACACCAGTACATCGCGGATCTTCTCAGGCGGCATCCGGTCACTGAAGATGTCCGATTGGGCCTTGAAGCGTAGACCGAGATCGATCACTCGGTGCAGAAAACCCGCCGTATCCTCGAAGAAGTCACTCGCGTCGCTGGCCCCCGTGTCGTCGCCAAGGCCAGAATCCACACCAACCCCCATCGTTTACGTACCAAGTACAAATGATCAAGTTTACTCAGCGCAGACCGGCTGCGCTCCCGCCGAACGGGTGGCACCACGAGCACCCTGGAACAATGGTCCGTGATCTACATCGGCACAATGACCAAGGTGCGACGCAGACCGACCGTTGAATACGAACCCTGGATGCGCCGCGCGCTACAGGTCGCACGCACATTGCCCAGCCAACGCGCGGACGATCCTCCGGTCGGAGCTGTGGTCTATGACCGTGACGGCCACGAGATCGCCGCCGCCCATAACGACCGTGCCCGCACCGACGACGCCACAGCATGCGCGGAGATCCTTGCGCTCCGCGCGGCAGGCAATGCCTTGGGAACGTGGCGTCTCGACGGCTGCACCTTGGTGACCACGCTCGAACCGAACACGATGTCAGCAGGCGCTCTGGTGCTCGCGCGATTGCCGCGCCTGGTCATCGGCTCGTGGAACAAATACGACGGGGCGATCTGCTCACTGTGGGACGTGGTACGCGACCGCAGACTCAACCACTTTGTCGAGGTCACCCCCGAAGTGCTGATAAGCGAGACGGACACGCTGTACAACGACTATCTCGATACGCCTCAACCGTTCTAGAGCTGGACGTCAACCTTCGTCGAAACTCTGTTCCGGCATTGGCCCAGCTACGTCAGGGGCTTCGTCTTCCTCGGCGGACGTGATGGCGTCGGCGTTGAACCACACCAGGCGCGCATGAATGTGACTGCCCCAGGCGAAGCCGCGCCGGGCGCACTCTGGGGTTTGTAGGCTCATTCGCATTCCGCGTTCGACTGAGACGACTTCACTGTGGCTCTCGAAGGCCATCCCCCAGGCGGCGATCCGAGCGTCGACCCGATCGCCGTATTCTTGCACCACAGCGAATACACGCGGCGCTGCGTCGGCGACCATCCCTTCCAGGATCTCGGTGAATCGTGGCTCGCCACACAGCGGCGGCCTGTCCGACGGGTCAGGCACGAGCGCATCCAGCGGATGCTCATTCACGTCCTGGCCGTTCGAAGTGTCCGCGTTCGGTGCTGCTGGCTGTGTCTCGTGTTCAGCGTCGGACGGCGCCTTGTCCATCCACGTCCTTGCTGCGGCCATGATTGTCTCCATCCCCAAGCATTGGATCTGACCTGCGACGGGTTACGGTTCGTTGATCATGTGTGCTGTGGTGTAGCCGATTGCGTCGTTGTTATTGGTAAGTATAAATTTTTACTTACCAAAACGTGATAGACTGATCGGGTGATCTTGGCGTGAACTCTTGCGTCACGCTGAGTTGATAGGGCATTACCACGCTGCTGCCGTACGACGCGGCAGGATGCGCGCGATGGGAGGCCAAGGCATGACGGACACGCCGACGAGTCCCACTGTGTGGCGCCGTTGGTTGGCATTCGAACTGACCAGACTTCGAAAGGAAGCAGGTCTGGAGCAAAAGGACGTGGCCAAGGCGCTGCGTTGCACCGTGACAAAGGTGTCCTACCTCGAAAACGCGGAACGTCCGGTCGTGCTGCGTGACCTCGACGAAGTGCTGCTGCCGCTGTACAAAGTTCCCGAGGACCGCTGGCCGTCCTACTTGGAAGCTGCGAAAAGCTCCCGACAAAAGGGCTGGTGGGAACGCTACGGCGCCGACGCAATTCCCGAGTGGCTGTCGCTGTACATCGGTCTGGAACAGGGCGCGGAACAGTTGCGGATCTACGACGCCCAACTCATCACCGGTGTCCTGCAGACTGAAGACTACGCCCACGCCATCGTCCGACGAGGAACGGCGGAGTTGACCGAGGAACAGATTGCCCGCCGTGTCGAGTTCCGCACCTCACGCCGCGCTGTGCTGACCCGAGATCCTGATCCGCTCCGGTTGTGGGTCGTCCTCGATGAGGCAGCCTTGCGGCGAGTGGTGGGCAGCCGGGCCATCATGCGTGACCAGCTCAACCAACTCGCCGACGCCGCCGACCAAGCCAAGATCACTCTGCAAGTTCTTCCGTTCCACCACGGGGCGCATCCGGGGATGCAGGGACCGTTCACGATCTTGGACTTTCCGTGGCCGGCCGACCCCGGTGTGGTCTACATCGAGCACCGATCCGGCGCTTTCTACCTGGAGGAGCCGGCCGAGATCAAGGCGCACACCGTAGCCTTTGAGCACTTATGTGCCCATGCCCTTCGTCCCGACGAGTCGGTCACAATGATTCGTGAAGTCGCGAAGGAGTATCTATGACCGACCTACCGCGTACGCAGATCACGGCGGACAAGTTGGACAACGTCACGTGGCGCAAGTCCAGCTTCAGCAATGACCAAGGCCAGTGCGTGGAAGTCGCCGCACTCAACGACGGCAGGATTGCCGTACGCAACAGCAACCACCCACAAGCGAGTACGGTGTTGTTCACCCGAGCAGAGATCGCGGCTTGGATCAAAGGATGCCAGGCGGGTGAATTCGATGATCTCGCCCAGGCCTGACGCCGCGTGAGGTCCACGGGCTGTCCGTGTCGGAAACGTGCCCTGGATGGCCGCGCACGCACACCGCATCGATGGCCCCTCGGAAGTGAGCGTGACCTGCCACCGGCCGCCCTGCGGTGACCGCGGGTCAGTGCCGCACCGTCACGACCGGGTTATCAGACAGTAGTTCTGGACATACGCACCGTTAACGGTTACCGTGTGTATTATCCAATTACCCATAGAATAGTGCAGTGCCGCGAACGAGATTCCCGCTCTCGTACATCTCCCGCCCTGCTGAGGGAGTGATGACATGACGCTGGTTCTCGGCGCGGTCGCGCACGATCCCAAGGTGGTCACAGTCTGGTCGGGGCTGCGCACCTGGCTCAGGGAACGCGGGCTGCCCGTCGACTTCGTGCTCTACTCGCACTACGAGCTCCAGGTCGAGGAGCTGGTCGCGGGCAACGTGCACGTCGCGTGGAACTCCCCGTTGGCATGGATCAGGACCGAGCGGCTCGCCAACGCCGCGGGCCGCTCGACGTGGCCACTGGTCATGCGGGACTCGGACCAGGACCTGACCTCGGTCATCCTGGTCAGGAGGGACTCCCCCTACGAGAAGATCACCGACCTGACCGAGCACACCATCGGGCTCGGTGCCGTCGACTCGCCGCAGGCAAGCCTCCTTCCCCGCGCGCTCCTGCGGGAGTCGGGGCTGGTTCCCGGGGAGAACGTCACGGTACGGCATTTCGACGAAGGGGTCGGCCTGCACGGGAACGACGACGCGGGGGAGCGTGCGGCCGCGGCCGCGTTGCTCGCGGGCTCGGTCGACGCCGCCGCCGTGATCGACCTCAACCACCTGATCTTCACCAGGCAGAACACGCTCCCGCCGAGGAGCACGCGGGTACTGACCCGGACCGCGCCGTACGACCTCGGCAACCTCACCGTCGGCACGACGGCACCGACCGAGCTCATCGAACGGCTGCGCGGCCTGCTGCTGTCGATGAACTACGCGAACCCCGTCGACAGGCCGCATCTCGACCTGCAGGACATGCTGATGTGGCGGCACGGCCGGACCTGCGGGTACCAGCAGCTCGCCGCGTCGGTGGATGCCGAAGGCTTCTACAGCACCGACGGGGCGATCACCGCGGAGGGGTACCGACCGTGAACATCACGGCCAGGTGATCCCCCGGTTGGGCGAAGCGGAGGCCTGAACGGTCGGGAATTCCAGTACTCCATGAGAAAGTATCGATATGGTTGAGGCTTCTGCCGCACGGGAGTCGATCTACCAGCAGTTCGCTCGGGTCGGCAAGGCGCTTGCCAGCTCCAAGCGGCTCGAACTGATCGACGTCCTCGCGCAAGGCGAGCGGACAGTGGAGGCGCTCGCGCAAGCCGCGGCGCTGAAGACCACGACGGCCTCGGCTCACCTGCAGACCATGCACCAGAGCGGGCTGGTCACCAACCGCAAGGTCGGCAACCGGGTGTACTACCGGCTGGCCGGTGCGGAGGTACTGGACGCGTTCGCGGCCGTGCGGCAGGTCGCGGACAGCCAGCTGGCCGCCACCGAACGCGCCGCACGCGAGCTCCTCGGCGACGACGAGGAGACTCCGCTCGGGCGCGACGAGCTCGCCGACATCCTGCGCACCGGCCCGATCGTGGTTGTCGATGTGCGCGGCGAGGACGAGTTCGACGCCGGCCATATCGACGGGGCGCTGTGCCTGCCGTTCGACCGGCTCACCGACAACATCAGTGCCCTCCCGGACGATGTCGAGATCGTCGTCTACGGTCGCAGCAGCTACTGCGCGCGGCCGTACGCGGCGGTGCGGCTGCTGCGCAGCAAGGGCAAGGCGGCCCGGCGCCTGGACGGCGGCGTCGTCGAATGGCTGCTGGAGCGCAGGCCGATCATCCCCACGCGGAGGTAAGCCTGCGCTCCCCGGCCGTCCCCGCGAACGTCAGCCGGTCCCGGCCTGTAGCCCGGCTGCCCCGTCGCCCGGCTCCAACCGCCCGCCCTGCACCGCGAGGAACATCTCGAGGCAATGCTCCACGAGCCCCTCCTCGCTGAGGTCGAGTACGCCGTTGAGCCAGGACGTCAACGCCTGCGCCAGACCACCCACCAGGAACTCGGTCATCAGGTCGAGCGCGGTGGACCCGCCGATACCGTAGTGCTCGCGCACCTGCCCCCCGAGCAGGCGCGCGAACATGCGGGTCGACTCGACGCGGCGGTGCGCGAGCACCGTCGAGCTCAGCGCGGGCGAGAACAGCAACCGCCCCCGGCGCGGATCCTCCGCGACGGTGCGCACGATGGTCGCCAGGCCCGCTCGCACCTTCGCGCGGGTGCCCGCGGGGGCGGAGTCCACCGCTTCCAGGGTGGCTGTCGCGATACCGGAGACCACGTGGTCGAACACGGCCACGGCGAGCTCGTCCCGGTCGGCGAAGCTCTCGTAGAAGTAGCGCGCGGTTAGCCCGGAGCGCTTGCACACCCCCCGGACCGTCACGCCCTGCTCACCGTCCCCGGTTCCGAGCAGTTCCAGGCCCGCTTCGATGAGTTGCGCACGACGCTCGGCCTTGCGGTCGTTACCGGCCACTCCCCCGTACACGCGGAGCGATGAGCTTCCCATGCGTTCCATCTTGACAGATCCGGCCGTAGAGGCGTCTCATATTTGATAACAACCGTATTCAGATTTCTCCGGAGTCCGGGGGTCCCGATGACACATACGAGCCAAGCTCGCTCGACGGAGATGGACGACATCATCGTCGGTGCGAGCCTGCTGGCCGGAACGGCGAACGTGATCATGCAGCTCGGCAGGCCCGGTGTCGGCTACGGCGTGGTGGAGAGCACCGTGGAGAGCGGGCAGGTGTTCCGGCACCCCGTCAAGCGCACCCGCACCACGCTGACCTACCTCGCGGTCGCCACGCTCGGTACCGACACCGAGCGGGCGCACTACCGCCGTGCCGTGAACGGCTCGCACGCGGCCGTGCGCTCCGGCGAGTCCAGCCCGGTGTCCTACAACGCCTTCGACCCGGAACTGCAGCTCTGGGTGGCGGCCTGCCTGTACAAGGGTGTGGAGGACACCTGCGCCGCGCTCCTCGACGAGCCCGACGAGGACAGCAAGGACGAGATCTACGCCCGCGCCGCGGCACTCGGCACGACCCTGCAGGTACCGGCCGAGATGTGGCCTGCCGACCGCGCCGCGTTCGCCGAGTACTGGCAGCGGGGTCTCGAGCAGGTCTCCATCGACGACACGGTGCGCGACTACCTGCACGACCTGGTCATGTTGCGGTTCCTGCCGCGCGCCGTGCGGGTTCCCCTCGCGCCGTTCCACCGGTTCGTGACCACCGGGTTCCTCCCGCACCACTTCCGCGAGGAGATGGGGCTGACCTGGACCCCACGCCAGCAGCGGCGCTTCGACCGCCTCATGTCGGTGATCGCGACGGTGGTCAAGCGCCTCCCCCGCCCGCTGCGGCAGTTCCCGTACAACCTGTGCCTCGCCGACCTGCGCCGCCGGATCCGCACCGGCCGCAGGCTGGTCTGACGAATCCGGGCACCGGAACCACCCTTCGAGGAGAGGAGCACCCATCGTGCGACCGACTGACGAGCAGCGCGACTTCGCCGCGGCGATCGGCGAGTTCTGCAAGCGCGAGGCGGGCAGCAAGGAGCAGCGGGACGAGCTGACCGGCAACGGCGAGCACCCGCACAGCGTGGAGCTGTACCGCAAGATGGCCGAACTCGGCTGGCTGGGTGTCGCGGTGGCCGAGGAGTACGGCGGGGCGGGGCAGGGCATGGTTGACCTGCTGATCTTCCTGGAGGAGACGTCCTACTGGCGAGCACCGATCAGCGGCTTCGCCACCACGATCATCGCCGCGTCCGCCTACGAGAAGTTCGGCTCCGAGGAGCAGAAGAAGCAGCTACTGCCGGCCGTCGTCGGCGGCTCGGTACTGGGGATCTCGATGTCCGAGCCCGAGGCCGGATCCGACGTCGCGGGGGTGACGTGCAAGGCCGAGCGGCGCGGCGACCAGTGGGTGATCAACGGGCAGAAGACCTGGTGCTCCAACGCGCACATCGCCGACAACATCCTGCTCGTCGCCCGCACCGACGCGCAGCAGGACCGGCACGCGGGCCTGACCATGTTCTCGGTACCCACCGACACGGAGGGCCTGGAGATCCGCGGGATCGAGACCATGGGTGGCAAGGAGGTCAACGACCTCTTCCTCACCGACTGCACGCTCCCGGCCGACGCGGTCGTCGGCACCGAGGGGCAGGGCTGGAAGCAGCTCATGGCCGGGCTGAACCTGGAACGCATGATCCTGGCGGGGCTGATGCTCGGCACGGCACGGCGCGCGTTCGACGACACCGTTTCCTATGTCCGCGAGCGCGAGCAGTTCGGCCAGCCCGTCGGCAGTTTCCAGGCGCTGCGGCACCGCATCGCCGACCACGCCACCGAGCTGGAGTGCACCCGGCTGCTCGTGCACGACGTGGCCGCCACGATCGACGCCAACCCCGGCCGGATGCTGCCCCGCGAGGCGTCCATGGCCAAGCTCAAGGCGACCGAGTTCGCCAAGCAGATGGCTCTGGACGGCATGCAGATGATGGGTGGCTACGGCTACGCGACCGAGTACGGCATGGAGGCGCTGCTCCGCTCCACAGTAGTGTCCACTGTGTATGGCGGGACCAGCGAGATCCAGCGGGACATCATCGGGAAGACCTTCGGGCTGTGAACCCCGGCGCGGGGCGCTACGCTGGAGCGCGGCGCCCCGCGCGGGGCGGTGAGGAGGTACCCGATGCGCCGCGTTGCCGTACTGGCGACGGTGCTCGCGCTGACCCTGTCCGGCTGCGGCACCGACGGCGAGCCCGGCGCGGAGCCCGACGGCACGACCGGGGCGGGCCCGGCAACCGGCCCGGCAACCGGCCCGGCAACCGGCGGAGCCCCTCCCGCCACGACCGCGACACCCGACGCCGCTACCGGCACCCTGGTGACGACGGACGGCAGCGAGTTCGGCGAGATGCTCTTCGATGACCGCGGGCAGGCCATCTACCTGTTCGACAGGGAGACCAGCAGCGAGCCGGAATGCTACGACGCGTGCGCCGCCGCGTGGCCGCCCGTACTCACCGACGGGGCTCCCCTGGCAGGCGGGGAAGCGCAGGAGGACCTGCTCGGCACGACCGAGCGCGCCGACGGCAGCGTCCAGGTCACCTACGCGGGCAGCCCGCTGTACTTCTACGCCGACGAGGACCCCGGCGAGGTGAAGTGCCACAACGTGGACGAGTACGGCGGCCTGTGGCTGGTGGTCACCCCCGGCGGCGAAGCCGCACCGGTTTAGAGCCGGCCCGCGCGGGGCGGGAACGGCCCCGGGCAGCCAACGAGCCCGTAGGCGATACGTACGTACCGGGAATAGGTAGGCATCTCCGCAATCCACGCGATGCCCGGCCGCGAATCACGGGAGACGGTGGGATATGTCATAAAGCTGTGAGGTGCGCTATGACCGACCACGAACTCCGACTGCTCCGGTACGCGGCCGACGACGAGCTGCTGTTCCACCTCGGCTCGTGGGGTGGGCCCGCAGGCTACCGGTGGCAGGGCCCCGACGGGAGCGAGGCAGGCCAGGTCCCGCCCTGGGACGAACCGGTGCTCGACCAGCTCGCCGACCGCGGCCTGATCACGATCGAGGTCCGGCTCGGCCCGTTCGATCGCCGGGTGTTGCTCAGCAAGGCAGGCGCGGCAGCGCTGGCCCCGCTCACGACGGCCGCTTGAGCCGGAGGGACGAACACGGCATGGCCATCGACTCCACCCCGCAACCCTGCCCCCGCTGCGTCCGGCCCACGGTGCTTGTCAGCTACCCGTGGGGCAGGCAATGGCTGCACCTCGGCACGTGGCGGCCGCAGTGTGACGCCCCGCTGCCCGCGCGGCACCGCGAGCGGTGACGCGCCGGTCGCTCACCTGCCAAGCAAGGCGGAGACCGCACCCCGGTGCGGGCTCGTGGTGAAGCACATGGGCTCGGCGAACTCCTCCATCGCCATCGCCTGCTCCCAGCTCATGTCCGCGGCGGCCCGCAGCATCGGCTTCATCATCGCCGGGACGTGCTCGGGCAGCGCCTCCACCCGATCGCACCATCCGTCCGCGGTGGCCAGCAGCTCCTCGTGCGGGACCGCCGAGTTGACCAGCCCGAGCTCGGCCGCCTCCGCCCCGTCCAGTTCCCGGCCGGAGGCGAACAGCTCGAACGTCCGCTGATAGCCGAGCCTGCGGGTGAGCAACCAGCTGGTGCCCACCTCCGGCACCAGGCCGATCCGGCCGAACGCCGGGACGATACGAGCCCGCTCCGAGACGATGATCAGGTCACAGGACAGCGCGAACGCCAGCCCGACGCCTGCCGCCGTGCCGTTGACGGCGGCGACGACCGTCTTGTCCGTACCGGCGAGCAGGCGCGCGATGCCGCCGAACTGGCCCCTGATCCACCGCCACACCGACGTCGCTCCGCCCGCGCCCTCGTCGACCATGGGATGCGCGGTGTCGGTCATCAGGTTCAGGTCCCCACCGGCAGAGAACGCGGGGTCGGTACCGGTGAGCACGATGCACCGCAGCTGCTGGTCGGCCGCGAGCTCGCGAAGCGCGTCGTGCAGCTGCACCGTCAGCGGTGCGCTGAGCGCGTTGAGCCGGTCCGGATCGTCCATCCGCACCACCGCGCGGGCTCCGTGCCGCTCGACCCGCACGTACTCCCGCGTGCTCTGCCTGGCTTGCTCCAGGGCTTCCGGGTACGACGTCGCCATCGTCACGCTCCTTCCACGGACACCGCGGCCCAGGCCGCCTCGGCCAGGCTGCGTTCGGCTTGCTCGATCGTGCTCTTGGTACGCCCTTCCAACCAGTGCCGCGCGAACTCCTGGCTCGGCCCGATCAGCAGCGCGCTGTACAGGTCGGTCGGCAACGAGCGGACCCGGCCCGCCGCCACGTGCGGTCGCAGCCAGTCCGCGATGGCCTCGAACAGCGCCCGGTTCATCTCGCGCAGCTCACCGTCACTGGCCAGCGCGACCTCGGTCTCGCGGCGCCGCAGCAGGAAACGCGCCAGATCCGGGTGCTCGGCGATCCAGCGCAGGTGGTGACCGACCAGCGCGGTGATCCCGGCCCTGGCGTCCCGGTGCTCGCGCAACACCGCGAGGATGCCCTCCTGGTAGTCCCGGATCCCCGCGATGTAGAGCGCAGCAGCGATCCGTTCCTTACCGCCGAAGTGGTGGTAGATCGACCCGACGCTCGCCCCGGACCGGATGCGGATGTCGTCGACCGTGGTCGCGGAGAATCCCTTCACCGTGAAGCACGCGAGCGCCGCGTCCAGGATCGCGCGCCTGCGCTCCGGTTCCCCACCGGCGACCGACATGCCTGCACCCATCTCACGACTAGAATACTATTCTAGTCCGGTGTCAAGCGGGAACCCGGTTTCGCCCGCCCGCGTCGCCAGGCAGGCCACGCGCCCGGAAACCGGTTCGGCAGCGGGACCTCAGACCAGGTCGCGCGGCACCGAGTCGTCCCAGTTGTACGAGACGACGCGCTTCTCCCCCTCGTAGGCGTCGAGCTCGGCGCGCAGGTGGAACTCGTCGGCCGTCGAGGTCAACACGGTGCGGGTGTAGGTGGAGATCTCCCAGTCCCCCCGCTTGAACCCGATCCGCCACTCGGTCTCGCCGCTGACCGAGCCGACATCGTTACCCACCCAGGAGTAGCGCTCGTAGGCACGGCGGGTGACGGTGAGGTCGATGTCGTCGAAGCGCACCGCACCGAGATCCTTGACCACCTCCAGCGCCGAGCGGTACTCCACGAGGTCCCGCGAGACCGTCCAGCGCTCGTCACCGGCCTCGATCTGGGTCACAGGGATCGGCTCCGCGCCCTCGGGCGGCCCGAACGGCTCCTCCGGCTCCTCCCCGGACTCCGCTGCGGGCCGGATCGGCAGGATGAGCCTGCTGGTTCCGGTGAACATCGACAGCCGCACCGGCTCGGGAGGGGGCCAGGCCAGCGGCCAGTAGGACGTCGAGATCGCCACCCGTAGCCGGTGGCCGGGCGGCAAGGCCTGTGCCATCGCGTTGAGGTGCACGGTCACGCGGTAGCGCCTGCCGGGAACCAGCGGCTCCGGCGTGTCGTGGCCGGTACGGTGCGTCAGGTTGAGCAGCCCGTAGCTGATCCGGGTCGCCTGGCCGTCCGGCGCGACGTCGGACAGCCGCACCGCCACCATGGCCACCGGTCTCGTCACGGCGAAGTCCAGCTCCACGGCAGGTGAGCCGAGGATCTCGCACCGCTCGGTCAGGTCCTCCGTGTCGAACACCAGCGAGCCGCCGTCCTCCTCGCGCTGGTCGTAGGGCAGGTCCGGCGGCGCGTTGTAGGAGCACCACTTGCCGGCGTACTGGCCGACCGACAGCGGCGACTCGACCGTGAGTTCCTCGGACTCGGTCGGCTCGCCGGGGTGCCCGATGCGGTGCCGCTGCAGCGGGTAGGCGATCTGCCGGATGTTCGGGGACGGCCAGCTCGGCTCGCCGACCCAGCGACCGGGCCGCTCCTCGTACGCGGTGAACGGCGGCACGGTCTCCTGCATCCATATCCACAGCGTCCGCTCGTTCATCACGTCGTTGTCGACGTCCTTGAGCCAGTGGTCCCACCAGCGCACCATCTCCTGGAGGAAGCCGATCGCCGGACCGGGCTCACCCAGGTGCGGGTACTTGTGCCCCCACGGGCCGACCAGACCCTTGCACGGCGCCGAGAGGTTCTCCAGCATGCGGAACACCGCGTTGGTGTACCCGTCGGCCCAGCCGCTGACCGCGAGCACCGCGCACTGCACGGCCGAGTAGTCCTCACAGATCGAGCCGTGCCGCCAGTACTCGTCCCTGCGCTGGTGCAGCAACCACTCCTCGAGCCACAGCCCGCTGCGTTTCAGGCGCTGCAGCCACAGGTCCCGCCAGCGCTCCCCGACCACAGCCGGGTCCGGCGGGCAGGAGTTGTAGGCGAACATCGTCGAGGCCCAGGACAGGTTGTCCGACAGCAGGCAGCCGCCCATGTAGTGCACGTCGTCGGTGTAGCGGTCGTCGGTGGAACTGACCGTCACGATCGCGTCCAGACCCTGCGGCCTGCGTGCGGCGACCTGCAACGCATTGAACCCACCCCAGGAGATCCCCATCATCCCCATCCGCCCGGTGCACCACGGCTGCTTGGCAAGCCAGGCCAGCACGTCCTCGGCGTCCGAGAGCTCCTCCTCCAGGTACTCGTCGGTGAGCACACCCTCGGAATCCCCGCTGCCCCGCAGGTCCACGCGCATGCAGGCGTACCCGTGCCCGGCGATGTAGGGGTGGTGGATCGAGTCCCTGCGGGAGGTCAGATCACGCTGCCGGTAGGGGATGATCTCCACGATCCCCGGAACGGGTTCGAGATCGGAATGCACCGGCCGCCAGATCCGTGCGGCCAGTCGTGTGCCGTCGGCCATCGGGATCCAGATGTGCTCCTCTTCCCGGACGGCATAGGGAAACGTGGGCACCGTCAACATGACGCACAGCTCCTCGCGACTCCGGGTACTCGCTAGTCTACGTCGTCGATCTCGATGGGCAGCGCGGCGACGACCTGGTCGAACCGCTCGGTCAGCTCCGCCTCGTTGGAGGCACCGATGTACACATTGGCGAGCTGGTAGGAGTAGTTGTCCTGGCGGTGCAGCTCGGACAGGCGTTCACCCTCGTGCACCGCCAGCTCGATGGTGGTGCCCGGCACGATGTGCTGGATCGCCTCGATCTCCTCGTGGGTCGGGACGCGGCGCACGATCCCGTCGGAGAACCGGCGCACGAACCACTTCGCCGCGACGTCGTAGCGCCCCTCGCGCCGGGGGAACCGCGGGTCGCGGTCGAGAGCCAGGCGCAGCATGGCCGCGTGGTTGGCCATCCCGTCCACATCGGCGAACAGCTCCGCGTGGGACTGCGAGTGCCGGGAGTTGATCTCCAACAGCGAGATGGCGTCCGTACCGGGGTCCCAGAAGTACTCGATGTTGAACGTCATCCGCTCCAGCCCGATCTCGGTGACCAGCCGTCGCGAGATGTCCTCCAGTCGCGCGATGACCTCCTCCGGGAGCGAGGAAGGGTACTGGTAGCGCAGGAAGCTCGGGCTGTTGTCGTAGGAGATCGAGTCGACGACCCCGTAGATGACGACCTCGCCCCGGTACCGGTAACCCTCCACGGTCACCTGCCTGCCGACGATCGCCTCCTCGACAAGGCACGCCCGCGCACCGGCCGCCGCGACGTCGGCGGGCAGCTCGACGTGCTCGAGCAGGGCCTCGAACGGTGTGGCGACCCAGTCCATCCTCGCGAGGATGGTCTCGATCGCCTCGCGGTAGGCATCCTGATCGGCGACACCGATGGCCAGCACCGACGCGAACGACTTCACCGGCTTGATCCACATCGGGTAGCGCAGCTCCTCCGGCGGCTCCCCGTCGTTGTCCGGGTCGATCACCGCGAACGCCGGGTACTCCTCGATCACGCGCTGCTGCACCAACCGGCTCCAGTACTTGTGCTCGCACATCAGCACCTGCTCGATACTCGCCGTCGGCAGGCCGTAGCGCCTGCGCAGCAGTGGGAGCATCGTGCTCACCGGGAAGTCCCAGAACCCGATGATCGCGTCGATGGGGCCGGAGAAGGCATCCAGCTGCCGCTGCGCGGCCGCGAGCACCGCGTTGAAGTCGATCTCCTCGCCGTAGATCTCGTCGAAGGTCAGCAGCGGGTGGAACGTGCACTCGGCGGCGTCCGGCATCGCCTCCAGCACCGCGCGGTTGTGCTCATCCATACCCAGCACGAAAACGTTCTTCGACATCGGCGGCGCTCCCGGCGCGATCGGCGCGGGGCTCCACCCGGCGACGCAGGGCGGAGCCCCTTCCATATGCCGGACCATTCTCGCACCACATGCCAGGAGGGACAGGACTCGAACGCGCCGCCACCCGTACGCGGGACCCGGGGCCCGCCACGGCGCACCCGGTCGTTGAGCCCACTACGGAAGGCCGCGACGCCCAACACGTGGTGCCGGAACGCCAGACACGCGGGTTAGCGCACCCTGCCCGCGCGGCGCTCCGGCACGTCCACCTCCACGGACACCTCGCCGGTCGCCGGGGTCCTCGCGGGGGCGTGCATGACGCTGGTCGTCGATACCTGCAGGTCCAGGTGGTGCCCTTCCGGGAGGGTGTAGGCGATGCCCGACATCGGGATGTCGAACCGCTGCGGCTCACCGGCGAGGTCGGTGACCCGCACGGGAGTCTCCTGGAGGTTGACGACCTCACCGGCCTCCCTGTCGACGAGCTTGAGCATCAGGTGCATCGCCTGCCCCTCGCCGGAGACCTCCAGCCGGGCGCGCGGGATCCCGACCAGCTCCGCGGACCCGTCGTCCGCGCTCGTCACCTCGACGGAGAAGGCGTGCGGGTCACCGGGCCCGCTCGGCTGGGCGGTGATGGCCGCATCGGCCGGGCCCGACCCGGGGTCGGCAGTGGTCGGTACCGGGCTGCTCACCACGGACCCGTCCCCTTCCGCGGTCACCAACCGGGCGTCGTCGGGGGTGAAGTCCGATGCCGACCGCCACACTCCCTCATTGGTGCGGTAGGCCACCGGCGGCCCCGTGTCGGTGTCCTTCCCCTTCAGGTACTTGGCGAACCAGTCCAGAATGGCCTCGTCGAGGAACGCGCGGTCGTCCGCGTCGGCATAGCTGTCCGGGCAGGAAACGTGCCCGCCGCAGAAGGCCACCAGTCTCGCAGGTGCCCGGTCACGTACGTGGTCGAAGTTGCGGGCCGCCTCGGTGAGGTCGAACAGGGTGTCCACACTGCCCTGCATGAACAGCGACGGCACGGCGACCGGGTTCTCCGCGCCGTAGCGGGCGATGCTACTGCGACCGAAGAAGTCCACGGACTCGCCGGACATCTGGTTGGTGGCCGCGCCCTCCGCCTGCGCCTGGTGGATCCGCGGGTGCAGCCCACCGGACCGGGGTCCTGCCGGATTGCGGGGGTCGAGCCCCGCACCACGAGCCGTCGGCACCCCGACCGCGTAGAGCAACTCGCCCCAGCCGAAGTTGAGCACCCGGTTACCGAACAGCGAGTAACGCAGGTCGTTCCAGGTGATCTCCGGGGCAAGCGCGTCCACCCGCGGCTCGCCGCCGTCGGTTGTGGACGAGTACTCGCCGTCGACGGCGGCGGTCACCAGCTGGATCCCGCCACCGTAGGAGCCCCCGGTCATCCCGATCACCGGGTCGGCGCAGGTCCCGTCCTCGCCGCGACCGCTCTCGCAAGCCAGCCGCGCGGCGACATCGGGGTCGGTGGCCAGCCAGTCGATCAGCGCGCTCGCATCCCGGCCTTCCTTGCGTGGCTTGAGCACGTTGACCTCGCCGCCCGAGTACCCGAACCCGCGCTCGTCCCAGGTCAACACCGCGTATCCCGCCTCGAGCAGCGCCCGGGTGGTCGATGAGGCCTCCGCGAGGTCACGCTCGCCGTGGCCGGACCACCCGTGACTGCGCATCACCAGCGGCGCCGGGTCGGCTGTGCTCGCCCCCTCCGGCATGAACAGCGTGGTGAAGATGGGCTCGCCGTCGAACGAGTCGACCACCTCGTGGGTGACCGTCGGCCCGTCACCGGTCACCTCGCCGGTCACCGCACCGGTCTCCGCCGCGGTCGGCGTAGCCGCGGCGACCAGCACCGAGCACATGGCGCCGACGAGCAGTGCTGTGCGTGGGCGCAACGCAAGCCTCCCGTGCTCCTCGCTACCGAGCCTTTCCCGTGCCTAACGACCCGGCGTCTCCGGGGGCACGGGTACGTTCCGAATTCCCGGCGCCCGGTGCCACGATTGCGCGGCACCGGGCACGGTGGTAATCACCGGTGCAGGGCGATCACATGCCGCCCGCACACCACCGTCATCGATCCCGGGAGCCGCCGTGACCACCGCAGCGAACCACTACCGAGACGCAGGATTCGAGTTCCACAACGCCTACGAGGCACGCGAACGGGGCCACCAGGAGCAGGCCGCGTTCCGCATGCGCATGTCCGAGTGGCACCAGCGGCAAGCCGGGCTACGGATCGACGCCCTGCGGTTGCTCGCCGAGAGCGAGACCTCCTACGCGGGCATCCTCCGCACCGAGCAGGACGCGCTGGCCCGGCTGCTGGCGGACGAGCATTCCGGTCTGCCCGACTGAGCCGCGGCCGGCCGAACGACAGGCGCCGGTTGGGTAAGGTGTCGTGCGTGAGCGCGACGACCGTGGGATTCATCGGGCTCGGCATCATGGGCGGGCCCATGGCCGCGAACCTGCTCGCGGCGGGTTTCGACGTGGTCGGATACAACCGGAGCCTGCCAGCGCGGCAGCGGCTCGCCGACCGGGGCGGCCACGCGGCGGCCTCGGTCGCGGAGGTAGCCGGTATCGCCGACGTCGTCGTCACGATGCTGCCCGACGCCGAGGCTGTTGAGGCGGTCACGCTCGGCACGGACGGGATCCTCGCCAACGCGCGGCCCGGCACGCTGTACATCGACTGCAGCACCGTCGCTCCGGAGACAGCGCGAACCATCTTCGGTCGGGCGGCCGACCGGGAGGTAGGTGCGCTCGACGCCCCGGTCAGCGGCGGGGACCAGGGCGCAGCCGAGGCGAGCTTGTCAATCATGGTGGGTGGCAGGGAGGCCGACTTTCGCGCGGCGAGGCCGGTGCTCGACGCGATGGGCCGGACGGTCGTGCACGTCGGACCGGCAGGAACGGGGCAGACGGTCAAGGCGGCCAACCAGCTCGTCGTGGCAGGGATGCTCCAGGCGGTTGCGGAGGGGATCGTCTTCCTCGACGCGCACGGGGTGGACACCGCGGCCGCTGTCCGGGTGCTCTCCGGAGGGCTGGCGGGCAACGCCGTGCTGGACCGCAAGGCCGACGGGATGCTCCGGCGCGACTTCACCCCCGGTGGTCGCCTCGAACTGCACCACAAGGATCTCGGCATCGCCCAGGACGCGGCCCGCGAGGTCGGCGCGGCCATCCCGGCGGGAGCGACCGTGGCGCAGCTGGTGGGCGCCATGGTCGCGCGAGGTGACGGGGCGCTGGACCACTCGGCGCTACTCACCCTCGTCGAGGAGCTCTCCGGTCGCGGCGAGCGGTGACCCTCGCACCCGCCGCGCGGCGCGCAGGCACCCTCTTGGCGCTCACCCTGCTGATCGGCGCTCTCGCCGGTCTGGCCGGCACCGCGTTCCTGTGGCTGACCACCATCTTCACCACGGGTCTGACCGGGAAGGCCGACTACGGAACCGCCGGTCACGCGTCCCACCCGCTGTTGCCGGGGCTCGGCCCCTGGTTCCTCCTCGCGGTACCCGTACTGGCCGGTCTCCTCTACGGTCCGCTGATCCCCCTGCTCGCCCCGAACTCGGCAGGCCGGGGTGTCTCCGGGCAGGGGATCTCCGAGGTCATGCACTCCGTGGACACCCGGACCTCCGCCATGTCGGTGCGGGAAACGGCGGTGAAGGTGTTCGCGTCCACGCTGTGCATCGCCGGTGGCGGCTCGGTCGGCTCGGTCGGCCCCGTCGCACACCTCGGTAGCGCGCTCGGCGCGGCCCTGTGCAGGATCACCCGGCAGCCGTGGTCCAACCTCCGGCCGCTGCTCGCCGGAGGTGCCGCCGGCGGCCTCGCCGGAGTGCTCGGCGCGCCCATCGCCGCGCCGGTCTTCGCCCTCGAGCTGGTCCTGCGCCGGTTCAGCGTGGTCGCCCTTGCTGTCTCGGCACTGGCGGGCGTCACCGCGAACGCGGTCGCGCGCGCCATCGGCGGGGATGTCGCCCTGTTCGGCCCGCCAGGGCCCGTCTCGCAGGGCCCGGTGGACTACCTGCTGTTCGCGCTGGTCGGGATCGTCGTCGGGGCGGCGGGAGTGCTGTTCGTCCGGGTGCTGTACCTGGTCGAGGACGCGTGCGACTGGGTGTGGCGGTGGCCGCAGTGGCTGCGTCCCGCCGCGGGCGGCCTGCTGCTCGGCGCGCTGCTGCTCGCGGTTCCGGAGCTGTACGGGGTCGGTGACCTCGTCATGGGCACCGTGCTCGACGGCCGCTACGCGCTCGGTTTCCTGGCCGTGCTGCTGCTCGGCAAGATCCTGGCGACCAGCCTGAGCTTCGGCATCGGCGGGTACGGCGGGGTGTTCGGCCCGATGCTGTTCATCGGCGCGGCAGGCGGGGTCGCGGTAGCCGAAGCCACGGCCATGACACTGCCCCAGCTCACCACCTCGCCCTGGCTGTACGGCCTGATCGGGATGGGGGCCGCGCTCGCGGCCGCCGCACGCGCCCCCGCGACCGCGATCGTCCTGGCCACGGAGCTGGCAGGCGACCCGGCGGTCCTGCTGCCCGCCGGTACCGCGGTCCTCGCCGCCACGCTGACCGGACGCGCGCTCAGCAAGGAAACGATCTTCACCCTGGACCTGCGCCGGCAGGGACTTCGACCGGACGGGACTCGACCGACCGGGTGAAAGCGGCGGAATCACCGCGCGTCGCGTCATGCTCACGCGCGCGGCACGTCTCACGCACGTGTCACCGGCGAAGAGCACCGCCGCAACATCGAGGAGTGGTGACCGTGACAGCCACCGAGCCAACAGGAGACCTACCGACCCACCGCGACCGGGCCATCCTGGCAGCCGTCCGCGCCGGTCGCGTGGAGCTGACCTGCAGCTCCGAACCCGACCTGTTCGTCGACGGGCTGCACTGCGCCGACCAGCGAAGCGCACACCGTCTCGTGCACGCCGGCCTGATCACCAGCGCGACGTCGGGCGAGCCGGGATCGCGTGTCACCGCGGTCCTGACCGCGCGCGGCTCCGCGCTGCTCGCCGGCAGGCCGGACCCCGGCTCGACAGGCGACGGCGACGCGGCGTGACACCCGCACCCGCGACGCGGCCTCAGCGGTGCGGCGTGCCGTGCCCGGCGAGCACAGCGCGATAGCCCTCCCGGTAGGTCGGGTACTCGAAGGTGAACCCGCTTGCCACGAGCCGGTCATTACGGAAGCGCTTGCCGCGTGGCGAGCCTGCTCGCTCGAGCTCCGGTGCCGGCACGTCCAGCTGCCCGGCCAGGAAACGCACGATCTCGCCCCGCGTGACCGGCGCGTGATCGGCCCCGAGATAGACGGCTGCCGGCTCGTCCACCCGGGTCGTCAGGTGCACGATCGCGGCCGCGGCGTCGTCCCGGTGTATCCGGTTGGTGTAGCTCGCCGCGTTGGACACGGGCACACCGTCCCGCACGCGCTCGAGCAAGGCGCCGCGACCGGGCCCGTACAGACCGGCCAGCCGCAGCACGATGGAGCCGGGAACCCGATCGTGCAGCGTCCGTTCGGCCTCGACGAGCACCGACCCGGTCGCCGACGCCGGTTCCGCCAGCGTGTCCTCGTCGACCCAGCTCCCGTCGTCGGTGCCGTAGACCGAGGTCGACGACACCAGCAGCACGCGACTAGGCCGCGCGCCCGCACGCTCCACCCCGGCCAGCGTGTTCGCGAGACCATCCACATAGGTCGACCGGTACCCGTCCGCCGTACGCCGGTCCGCCGTCACGACGATCACCACGATGTCGGTGTCCCCGGGAACCTCGGGAACCTGCCTCGCGAGGTCCACCGACCGGCCTTCGACGGCCGCCGGGAGGCGCTCGGCCGAACGGCGCAGCGCGACCACCCGGCGACCGGTCGCGGCGAACCGCAGGGCGGCTTCCGTCCCGAGGTCGCCACACCCGGCAAGCAGCACGCTCATGGTCGGTGGTCCTTTCGCCTCGCGCGGCGGCGCGTTCCAGGGCCCGGCGCGGCGATGCCGCCCATCGCCGGCACACACCCTGCCGCCCGGAACACCGTATGCCAGCGCCGCCACCCTGCCGTACGCGCCTTCCGCGTGTCCGGCGAGTTCGTCATCGACACGGCATCCTCGCGGGACACCAGGGTCCAACGTCCCCTGCCGCCGGATCCGTCGGACTCTACCGAGCGCACCGCCGGTCCGGCAGGCTTGCAGGCACGGAGCCACTCCGCGAAAGGGCGCCGACCATACGCGGGATCCTCCAGCACCGTCGACCTCACCCTGCCCCAGCCCGACGAACGCCGAGGAGTGCTCCGATGAGTACCGAGAAGTCCTTCGACAACGAACCGCGACACGAACAACCCGGCCAGCACGGCTCCGAGGGCACCCTCGACCCGCAGGTCGGCGGCCTACTGTCCTACCTGCTGTTCGGCTGGATCGGCGGGCTGATCATGTTCTTCACCCAGAAGCACCGCGAGGTGCGCTTCCACGCCGCCCAGTCCATCCTCCTCTCGATCGCACTCCTGGCGCTCTACATCGCGCTCGGGATCATCTCGACGCTGATGATGGCCGGACCGTTCGGTTGGGCACTGTTCAGCTTCGTCTACACGGTGCTCGGTCTGGCAGTGTTCGCGCTGTGGGTGGTGCTGTGTGTCAAGGGCTACAAGCTGCAGCACTTCAAGCTGCCTGTGATCGGCGACATCGCCGAGGGCTGGGCCAGGAGCTGACGGCACGCACTCCCTCGACGATCGCTCAACCTGCTGGAACGCGCGTGACCTCCTACGATAACGGTGGAGCGCGGGCAGCGCGCCCGTGCTCCACCGAGGCTCCGCTCCACCGGCAGGGGCGGACGAACCGCTCAGGAGGGATACCGATTGCGCCTGAGATCCACCCTCGCCGCGTCGGCGACGATCGCGTTGTTGCTCGGTGCGTGCGCACAGGGCGAACGTGAGCAGGCCGTACCCGCATCACCACCCGACGAGACGACACCGTCCAGCGAGGCAACGTCCTCCAGCGAGGAGGGCATCACCCCCTTCACCTTCGGCTCCGGGACCGATCAGCAGGCGGCCGCCGGGGCCGGACCCATGATCGTGGTCACCGATGTCCGGATGGGCAGCCACGACGGGTTCGACCGCCTCGTGTTCGACATCGGCGGGGACGGCGAGGCCGGGTGGGACCTGGCCTACACCGACGACCCGCGCACCCAGGGGAAGGGCGAGAAGGTCGAGGTCGCAGGCGATGCCGTGCTCGCGGCCTCGATCCGCAACGTCGCCATGCCCACCGACGAGGAGTCGGTGCCCGAGGGGGTCGAGCCATGGGACGGCCCGGAACGCCTCGAGGGACCCGAGGGCGGGCACATCGTCGAGGTCGTCGACGACACCGTGTTCGAGGGCAGGCACCTGTTCCACGTCGGGCTGGAGGGCGAGGTGCCGTTCACGGTCCAGCGCCTGGAGGACCCCCAACGAGTAGTGATCGACTTCCTCCTCGACGAGGAGTGAGCGCGAGCCGAAGGGGCCCTTCGGTACCTGTGGTGCACCGAAGGGCCCCTTCGGCTCGCCCCTGCGAGCGGGTGGCGGCCGTCAGGCACCTGCCGTGGTCAGCTCGTCGAGCAGGTCGGTGACGTGCCTGTCGATGCGGTCGCGGATGCCACGCACCACGTCGATGGGCTGGCCTGCCGGGTCGTCGAGCTGCCAGTCGAGGTAGCGCTTGCCGGGGTGGACGGGGCAGGAGTCGCCGCATCCCATGGTGATCACGACGTCGGCGGTCTCCACGGACTCCGGCGTGAGCCGCTTCGGCGATGCCCGCGTGAGATCGACCCCCAGCTCGGCCATGGCGTCGACGACGACGGGGTTGATGTCGTCCGCCGGGGCGGTCCCGGCCGAGCGGACCGTCACCCGGCCACGGGCGCGGTGCTCGAGCAGCGCCGCGGCCATCTGGGAACGGCCCGCGTTGTGCACGCAGACGAACAGGACCTCGGGTGTGCCGGTCAACGCGCCTCCTCCACTCGTGCGCCCGTCCCGGGCGCGTGCCGTGCCGCCGGGAAGTACCTGCGCGCCCACAGCGAGACGTAGACAAGGCCGACGAGCACGGGCACCTCGATCAGCGGGCCGACCACACCCGCGAGGGCCTGGCCGGATGTGATGCCGAACGTCGCGATGGACACCGCGATGGCCAGCTCGAAGTTGTTGCCCGCCGCGGTGAACGCCAGCGCCACGGCACGCTCGTAACGCAGCAGCAGCAACCGGCCGAGCACAAGCGAGCCTGCCCACATCAGGGCGAAGTAGCCGAGCAGGGGCGCGGCGATGCGCGCCACGTCCAGCGGTGCGCTGGTGATCGCCTCGCCCTGCATGGCGAACAGCAGCACGATCGTGAACAGCAGGCCGTACAGGCCCAGCGGCCCGATCCGGGGCAGGAACCGCTGCTCGTACCAGGCCCGCCCCCTGGCGCGTTCGCCGAACCGCCGCGTCAGGTACCCGGCCACCAGCGGGATCCCCAGGAAGACAAGCACCGAGGAGGCGATGTCACCGGTGGAGGCGTCGATCCCGGTCCGCGGCAGCCCGAGCCACCCGGGCAGCACGGAGAGGTAGAACCATCCCAGCGCGGCGAAGGCCACGACCTGGAACAGCGAGTTCAGCGCCACCAGCACGGCCGCCGCCTCCCGGTCCCCCCGCGCGAGGTCGTTCCACACGATGACCATCGCGATGCACCGCGCGAGGCCGACGATGATCAGCCCCGTACGGAACTCCGGCAGGTCCGCCAGGAAGATCCAGGCGAGCGCGAACATCACCGCTGGCCCCACCAGCCAGTTCAACACCAGCGAGGACACCAGCAGCCGCCTGTCGCCGGTGACCGTGTCCAGCCGGTCGTAGCGCACCTTGGCCAGCACCGGGTACATCATCACCAGCAGCCCCAGCGCGATCGGCAGGGAGATCCCGTCGATCTGGAAAGCGTCCAGCGCAGGCGCCATGCCCGGAACCCACCGGCCCGCGAGCAGCCCGGCCAGCATGGCCGCACCGATCCACAGCGGCAGGTACCGATCCAGCGTGGACAGTTCGGAAGCGACGGCGTGCTCGGCGCGCTCCTCGGTGGCTACGCCGCTCACGCGGGCACCGCCCCGTCCTCGGCCGGCATCAGCGCCCCGGCTATGGTGCGCAGCGCCTCCGGGCGCACCCGGTAGTAGAGCCACGTGCCGCGCCGCTCCCGCTCGATCAGCCCGGCCTCGCGCAGCACCTTGAGGTGGTGCGAGATCGTCGCGTCGGAGACCTCGAACGCGCCGGTCAGCTCACACACGCAGGCCTCGCCGTCGGCGCGGGATGCGATCAGCGACAGCAGACGCAAGCGGACGGGTTCGGCGACAGCCTTGAGCGTTCCCGCGAGCTGCCGCGCCCGCTCCTCGCCCAGCGGTTCGCGCACCAGCGGCGAGTAACAGGACCCGTCCATGCTTCCATTATTAGACACTCATCTAAGTTGACATACATCTAAATAGCGAGTCAAGTCGGCTAACCTGTGGCGCTGGTCCCCGACTCATCCCCGTTGAGGACGGCGGGCGGGTGCCCGTGCGCGAGCACCGCCCGCAGCCGCGTCCCGATCGGGTAGCACGCCGTGTGCGGCTGCAGTGAGCGCAACCTGCGCCCGGAGGCGAGCGTGACGGTGTGCAGCACGAAACCGCCCTGGAACTCGGTGTCGACCACGCGGGCTGTGCCGTCGTCGGAGGGAGTAAGGGTGACCTCGTGCGGGCGTACCATCACCTCCAGCTCACCTGTGGCTTCGAGGTCGGGCGGCGCGCTCACCGGCCCGAGTTCGGTGACCAGCCCGCCGGAGACCAGCTCCGCGGGCAGGAAGTCCGCCTCACCCATGAACGTGGCGACGAACCGGTTGGCCGGGGCGTGGAACACGGACGCGGGATCGCCGAGCTGCTCGACACACCCCGACCGCATGACGGCCACCCGGTCCCCGATCGCCAGGGCCTCGGTCTGGTCGTGGGTGACGAAGACCGCCGTGGTCCCCGTCTTCCGCAGGATCGCGACGGTGTCGGCGCGAACCTGCGCCCGCAGGTGCCTGTCGAGGTTGGAGAACGGCTCGTCGAGCAGCACCAGGTCCGGTTCGGACGCCAGCGCCCTCGCGAGGGCGACCCGCTGCTGCTCACCACCGGAGAGCTCGTGCGGGTACCGCTCGCCCATCCGGTGCATGGCGATCATCTCGAGGCCCGCCTCGACCCGCTCGCGGCGCCGCCTGCCGGACCAGCCGTTCAGCCCGAAAGCGATGTTGCCCGCGACGGTCAGGTGCGGGAACAGCGCGTGATCCTGGAAGACCATCCCGACGTTGCGGCGCTCGGGCGGGCACCACACGCCGTCGCCCGCGATCCGCTCGCCCGCGAGGTGAATGGTGCCCCCGTCCGGCTGCTCCAGCCCGGCGACCAGGCGCAACAGGGTGGACTTGCCGCAACCGGACGGCCCGACCAGCGCGAGTACCTCGCCGTCGCCGACCTCGAGGCTCAGCTCGTCGACCGCCGGTACCCGGCCGAACTTCTTGCGCACCTTCTCGATCACGAGGGTCGAGTCGTGGTTCGGGTTCACCGCGCTCCCTCCAAGCTTTGCGGACGTCGGCCAACGAGTAGCAGGACCGGGATGGCAGCGACGGCGACGATCGTCAGCGCGGGCAACGCGGCGCTCTCCCAGCGGCTCTCCGAAGCCAGCTCGTAGGTCCACACCGAGAGGGTGTCGAAACCGAACGGGCGGAGCAGCAGCACGATCGGCAGCTCCTTGAGCGCGTCGATGGCCACAAGTACCGCTGCTGTGGCCATACCGGTGCGGACGAGCGGCAGGTGCACCCGGCGCATGACCCGCATCGGTGCGGCGCCGAGGCACAGCGCCGATGCCGTCATGGCCGGGTTCACCTTGGCGAAGCTCGCATCGACGGTGTGGTAGCCGAGCGCGAGGAACCGCACGATGTAGGCGTAGATGATGCCCACCACCGACCCGGTGGCGACAAGGCCGGTGCCGCCCGGCACGCCGAGCGCCTCGAGACCGGTGTCCAGGTAGGCGAAGGTGAGCAGCACACCGATGGCCACGACCACCCCGGGGATCGCGTAGCCCACGGTGGTCAGCTGCGCGGCAGCCGCCGTCAGCCGCCCGCCTGCCGTGCGCGTTCCGTGCGTGACGACCAGCGCGATGGCGACACAGCTGACCGCGACGATCGCCGCGACGGTGACGCTGTTGAGCAGGTACCCGACGTAGCGCGGGTCGGCGAGACCGGCTGTGCCGGACAGCACGTCCGCCCCGAACCACCAGAGCAGCTGCGCGACCGGGAGCCCGAACGCCGCGGTGAGCACCGCCGCACAGGTCCCGGTCGCGGCCACGGCGCGCACCCCGCTCAACGGGACCGGACGCAGGCCGTGCCCTGCGCCGCCCTTCTGGTGGTAGCGCGCCCTGCCGCGCAGCAACCGCTCCCCCGCGATCACGAGCAGGGCGAACACGAGCACGAGGCTGGCCAGCTCGGTCGCGGCCTCCCTGTCGAACTGCCCCTTCCACACCTGGTAGATGCCGACGGACACGGTCTGGACGTTGAAGTAGGACACGGTCGCGAAGTCCGTCAGCGTCTCCATCGACACCAGCGCGAGCCCGGCGGCCAGCGAGGGGCGCGCCAGCGGGAGAGCGACCCGCACCCCGGCACGCACCCGGCCCGCCCCCAGGGTGCGGGCCGCCTCGAACGTCGCGGGCGCCTGCTCCCGTATCGCCGAGCGCGCCAGCAGGTAGACGTAGGGATACAGGCTCAGCGAGAGCACGACGGCGGCACCGGGGATCGAACGCACGTCGGGGAACCACACCTCGGGCCCCAGCAGCGCGCGCAGGCCCGACTGGACCGGCCCCGGCGCGTCAAGCAGGGCAAGGAAGATGAACCCCAGCACGTAGGCAGGCATGGCAAGCGGCAGCACGAGCAGCCAGCCGAACGTGGCGCTTCCGGGGAACCGGTAGACGCTCACCAGCCAGGCCATCCCGGCCCCGAGCACCAGCGTGCCCGCGGCAACGGCCGCCATCAACGCCAGCGTGGAACCGAGCATCCCCGGCAACGGCCCGGCCCACAGTTGCGCCCACACCTCGGGGGTCGGGGTGAGAGCGCTCGCGGCCACCAGTGCGACCGGTATCACCGCGAGCACGGCGACCGAGACCACCGCCACGAACCACCCGTGCCGGCTGCCGCGTCGCAGCCGGGCCGGTGCGGTGACGGGTGCCCGGACGCTCACTCGTAACCGACCTCGTTCATCAGCCGCACCGCGCGGGAGTTGAGGCTGCCGTACGCCTCCGCCTCGATCGGCTCGTAGTCGAACTCGCCGAACTCCGCGATGACGGGCTCGGGCTCGACCTCGGGGTTCACCGGGTACTCGTGGTTGCCGTCCACGAAGCTGTTCTGGCCGGTGGTGGCCAGCCACTCGATGAGCTCGCGGCCCAGCTCGGGATGGTCGGCCTCGGCGAGCACGCCGGCGCCGGAGATGTTCACGTGCGTACCGCGCCCGTCCTGGTTCGCCCAGAACGGGCGGACCGACAGGTCCTCGTCGTCGGCGAGCAGCCGGGCGAGGTAGTAGTGGTTGGTGATGGCGACGTCACAGGTCCCCGCGTCCACGTTCTCCAGGATCCGCACGTCGTTGTTGATGATCTCGACGTCGTTGTCGACCCAGCCGCCGACGATCTCGCGGGCGCGCTCCTCGCCGTGGTTGTCGATCAGGCTCGCCACCAGCGACTGGGTGTAGGAGTTCGTGGAGTTGCGCATGCACAGCCGTCCCTGCCACTCGGGCTCGGCCAGCTGCGCGTAGGTGTCCTCTGCGGCGAACTCGCCGGGGTCGACCTCGTCCGGGTTGTACATCACCGTACGCGCCCGCATGGACAGCCCGAACCAGTGCCCTTCCGGATCGCGCAGCCCCTGCGGCACCCCGTCCTCGAGCCGCGCCGAGTCCAGCGGGGCGAGCAGCCCGTCCTGCTCGGCCTTCCAGAGGTTGCCCGCGTCCACGGTCATGTAGACATCGGCCTGCGTGTCCTCACCCTCGGCCGCGATCCGCTCGCGCAGCTCGGCGTCGCTTCCGGAGAGGAACTCGACCGAGACGCCGGTCTTCTCGGAGAACTCCTCGAATGCCTGCTCGAGGTCGTAGTGCCTGCCCGTGTAGACCCGTACCGTGTCCGACTCACCTGCCGTGACGGCACCGCAACCGGACAGCGGGACCACGAAGGCGGCGATGGAGACGAGCAGGGTCACGCGGTTCGCTGCCCTCGCCCTGTGCGACCGACCGACACCTGACCAGCCGAACACGTCACATTCCTCCGTACTTCGGGATCGAGACCCGGTTCCCGGCTCGCGCCGATGAGGGCGCTTGTCGGCCTGGAGGGCAGGGTTGGCTTACCTAACCAATCCAGGTTAACAATGCTAGGACGCCGGTGGGTTGTCAAGCTCTTCCGCTGTGGATAACTTAGGCTAAGCTAACACCCAGATGATCGCGTGATTCGCTGGTGTGACCGGCGTCTCGACCGGGTTTCAGGACTTGTGCACACAGAGAAGGAAGCCGATGAACACCGGAACAGCCTCGTACCGCCGACTCGTACCGTGCCTCGCCGCGTTCGGAGTCCTCCTTGCCGGGTGCGCCGACGACGGCGCGGAGGTCCGCGAACTCGAAGGGGGTGACGGTTCGGAGTCGGGCAGCCACTCGGGATCCGGCAGTGGCTCAGGGTCCGGCAGCGGATCCGGGTCCGGCAGCGGGTCGGCCTCCGCCAGCGGGTCCGAGCCGGGAGGCGTGCCCAAGGGTGTCGCCAAGCAGTACGCCCACCTGGCCGAGGAGATCGCCGACGAGGGCGGCCAGACCGAGTCCGGCCCCTGGCGGATCGGCTACATCGTCGAGCCCGCCGAGGGATGGTACGCCTCCGAGGGCGACGACACGCGGTTCCGCGAACCCGCAGGCGACGAGACCCATCACATCGAGGTCGTCCCGTTCGAGGCCGACTCCGGCCGGGTGGTCCCTGACGTGCCCATCCGGGTGGAGATACTCGACGGGGACGGCCAGGTGGTCGACGCGAACGACCTGGACTTCTTCTACGGCGAGGCCTTCCACTACGGGAACAACTTCGCGGTGCCCGAACAAGGCGAGTACACGCTGCGCGTCACGCTGGAACCGCCACGGTTCCTCCGGCACGGCGAGCAGGACGAGGACCCGGCGCTGACCGAGGGCGCGGAGGTCGAGTTCACCGACGTACAGCTCGAGTCGTCCGGCTGAGGCGCCCGACCGTGCACGTGGATCTCGCCGTCCTCGGGGCGGGCCCTGCCGGGCTGGCCGCCGCGTGGCGGGCGGCCAGGCAGGGCCACTCCGTGGCCGTCCTGGAACGGGCGGGCGACGTGGGGGGTATGGCCGCCAGCTTCACCGTGGACGGCGTGCGCGTCGACCACGGCAGCCACCGGCTCCACCCGAGCATCGACAAGCGGATCCTGGGCGACCTGCACGAGCTGCTCGGTGACGACCTGCAGCGACGGCAGCGCAACGGCCGGTTGCGTGTCGCCGGCCGCTGGGTGGGATTCCCGCTGCGGCCGGTCGAGCTGGCGCGGTCACTGCCGCCCGGCATGATCGCGAAGGTGGCGCGCGACGCGGCGGGTGCGCCGCTGCGGCGGGACCGCGACCCGCGCGACTATGCCGCCGCGCTGCGGGCGGGCCTCGGCCCGACACTCTACGAGGCCCTGTACAGCCCGTACGCGGTCAAGCTGTGGGGGCTGCCCGGCGAGGAGATCGACCCGGAACAGGCACGGCGCCGCGTGACGGCCGACACCCCCGTCAAGATCGCCAAGCGCATGCTGCGCGTGCGGCGCGGTACCGGGCAGGGGCGGATATTCTACTACCCGCGCCGCGGCTTCGGGCAGATCGTCGAGGCGCTCGCCGACGCGGCCGTGGCGGCGGGGGTCACGCTGCGGTGCGCAACGGAGGTGACCGGCATCGACACCGGCGACGACCGGGTCGAGCTGACCACGGCCGGCGGTGAACGGGTGAGCGCCGGGCAGCTGTTCAGCACCATCCCGCTGCCGGTCCTCGGCCGGATCACCCGTCCCGCACCGGACGAGACGGCACTGGAGTCGACCACACGACTGGAGTTCCGCTCCATGGTGCTGGTCTACCTCACCCACGACGGTGCCCGGCCGTGGACCGAGTTCGACGCGCACTACCTGCCGCAGCAGGGGACCCCGGTCACCCGCATCTCCGAGCCCGCCAACTACCGGGACAGCTCGCAGGACCCGCACGACAGGACGGTGCTGTGCGCCGAGATCCCCTGCGACGCAGGGGACTCGCTGTGGAACGCCTCCGACGAGCGGCTCGCCGCGCTGGTGGACGACGCGGTCACCGGCTGCGGACTCCCTCCACTGCGGACCGCGGGGGTGCACGTGCGGCGGCTCCGTCATGTCTACCCCATCTACCGCACGGGATACCGGGACCACCTGGCAGGTGTGGACGCCTGGGCGGACACCCTGCCCCGGGTGACGACCTTCGGCAGGCTCGGGCTGTTCGCGCACGACAACACCCACCACGCGCTGACCATGGCCTACGACGCGGTGGCGGCACTACGCGGGAACGCCGCGCGCGGCGACTCGTTCGACGCGGACTCGTGGCACGCCGCCCGCAGGCGGTTCGCGAACCACGTGGTCGAGGACTAGCGCGTGTCTCTCAATCCCGCGTACCTGCTGCGCGGGATCAAGAGACACGCCCTAGCGCGCTGCCGGGCGCTGATCCCGCAACAGGCCGCCGCGCGGCCGGTCGGCATTGAGCTCCCGGTGCACGGCGGGGATGACGCGGCGCAGGTAGCGACCGAGCTTGACGAACGACGTGCCGGTGTCCCGGAACGTGTAGCGGATCGGCACCTCGGCGTAGGCGAAGCCCTTGGCGAGCAGGTCGAGGGTGAGGACCTGCGCGTAGTTGTAGTCGTGCACCACCTCGGCGGCCGCCGCTGCCTCCGGCGAGAACGCCCGGTAGCCGCTCTGCCCGTCGGTGAGGTCCCGCCTGCGGGTCAGCCACCGCACCCACACGGTGAGCACCCGGTTGCCCAGCCTGCGGTGCGGCAGCATGCGCCGGATCTCCCCGGCGAACCGCGAGCCCACGACGTAGTCGGCCGCACCGGCCAGCACCGGACCGGCGACGCTGTCGATGTCCTCGGGAAAGTACTCCCCGTCCGCGTCCAGGTAGACCACGGCCGCAGGCCGCTGCGCCACCGCCTCGGCCAGCCCGGTGCGCACCGCGGCACCGAGCCCGCGGTTGACCGGGTGCGCGACGACGGTGGCGCCCGCCCCGGCCGCCCGCTCCGCCGAGTCGTCCGCCGAGCCGTCGTCGACGACGACCACCGTCAGGGGCCTGCCCGCGACCCGCTCCGGCAGCCGGGCCAGCACACGACCGATACTGGCCGCCTCGTCGTGCACCGGGAGGAACGCCACCACGGGCGCGTCGTCGGCGACCGGTTCGCGGACCGGCCGGTCGGGCAGGCCACGCGGCAACCGCAGCCATCCCCAGTACGACGGCGCGGGGACGAACAGCGCCACAGCCCCCACGGCCAGCGCGTAGACGGTCTTGACCGCGTGGGTCACCAGCGCGGTCCCGAACGCCGCCGCGGCCGGTACACCGATGGCGCCGAGCACGGCGGTGGCGGCGGCCTCGTAGGAACCGAACCCTCCCGGCGTGACCGCGACGGTCTGGACCACGATCGTCACCGACGTCACCGCGAGCGCCTCGGACGCCGAGAGCGGGAACCCGGCGATCCTGGCGACCTCCCAGATCACGACCGACTCCAACCCCCAGGCCGCCACGACGGCGAGAATCACATGCGGCGAGGGCAACCGCAACGCGGCCCCGCGCCGGACGAGCCGCCACGACCACGCCACGCCACCACCGGCGACGCACAGCCCGGCGGCGGCGAGCAGCCACCCCCAGCCGCCGATGAGTCGCGGGACCAGCGCGGGCGCCGCCAGCATCGCCAGGACGACGATCGCGGCCAGGTCCCCGGAACGCAGGGTCACGGCCGAGGCCAGCACGGGCCCGCGGGGCAGCTCGGTGCGGCGCAGCACGCTCGTCACCCGCAGCACCTCACCGAGCCGCAGCGGCAGGACGTGGTTGCCGAGCAGGCTGACGTGCAGCGCCGCCCAGGAATGCCCGAACCGCAGGCCCGGCAGGACCGCACACCACGCCCACGAACGCAGGGCGAAGGCGAGCGCGTAGCACCCGACCGCCAGTACCGGGCCTGCCGGGTCGGTCAGCATCGCGCGCACCAGCTCGGCCACCTGCCCGACCGGGTCGGTGTCACCGAGACCGCGCACCAGATAGCCGATGGCGAGCACGAGCACCAGGAGGCCGACCGCCAAGCGTGCCCATCGCACGAGTGATCGCCCTCACTTCCCCGCGGCTCGACCGGAATGTAGCGTAAGGCTAACCTTAGTAGCCCGTTACCGACGAGGGGAGAGCAGGCGTGCGCGTGGTCGTCACCGGTGCAGCCGGGTTCCTCGGGCGGGCACTGGTCCGCCACCTCGCCTGCCACGGCACCGTCGTCGGGATCGACCGCGCCGCGCAGACACCCCGGCCCGGGCTGGTACCGGTCACGGCCGACCTGCTGGACGGCGACCCCCTCGTGCACGAGGCGCTCGCCGATGCGGACGCGGTGTTCCACCTCGCGGGCAGCACGGACGTGCGCGACCAGCGGCCCGACGCGGCCGAACGCCGCCACCGCGACAACGTGCTCGCGACGGAGACCGTACTCGACGCGGTACCGATGCGCACCCGGCTGCTGGTCACCTCGTCGTCCTCGGTCTACGGCGGCAGCCGCCCGGGCCGGCCGAGCACCGAGAACGACACACCTCGCCCGCTGGGGACCTACGCCAGCAGCAAGCTCGCGGTCGAGCGGCGCTGCGCCCGGCGGCACGCCGCGGGAGGGGACGTCCTTGTGGTGCGCCCGTTCACCGTGGCGGGCGAGGGGCAACGTCCCGGGATGGGCCTGGCACGGTGGATCGAGTCGGCACGCGCCGGGCGGCCGCTGCGGTTGCTCGGCTCGCCCGAACGGACCAGGGACCTCACCGACGTCATGCAGGTGGTCCGCGCGCTGGCCGAGCTTGCGCAGGCGGAGGCGACCGGCACGGTGAACCTGGGTACCGGTGTCGGGCACTCGCTGGCCGGGATGGCGGCGGCCGTGGGACGGGTGCTCGGCGTCGAGGTCGTCACCGATGTCGTGCCCGCGCCCCGGGTCGACGTCGCGCACACGCTGGCCGACACGCGGCGCCTGCGCGAGGTACTCGGCTGGGTGCCGCGCACCGACCTCGCGGAGCTCATCGCCAGGCAGGCGGCGGCGACCACGGACCCCGTTCTCGCCCCGGCCGGGTAGCCGTGCGGCCGTCCAGGCTGCGCGCGGCGATCGGTGCGGTCGCCCTACTCGCCGTGCTGTCCGCGGCGCTCGGTATCGGTGTGCGCGCGACGTTCGGCGCGCACGTCGCTGTGGACGAGACGCAGTACCTGCTCACCGCGCTGTCCATCGCCGAGGACGGCGACCTGGACATCTCCGATGAGCTCGCCGGGCAGCGGTGGCGCCCGTTCGCCGACGTCGAGCCGCCCGAGCAATCCGCGGAGATGCCGGACGGCAGGCGCATCAGCCCGCACGACCCGCTGCTGCCGCTGCTGCTCGCCCCCGCCATGGGGCTGGGTGGCTGGGTCGCCGCGAAGGTGTCGCTCGCGCTGCTGCCCGGTGTCCTTGCGGGGCTCACGCTGTGGCTGGCCGTACGCCGGTTCGCCGTGCCACTCCCGCTCGCCGCCGCAGGCACCGGGCTGGCTGCCGCATCGGCCCCCCTTGCGGTTTACGGCCAGCAGCTCTACCCGGAGCTGCCGGCCGCCCTGGTCGTGCTGCTCGGGGTGACCGCGCTGACCGGTACGCCGACGAGGGCGAACGTGCTGCTGCTCGCCGCAGCCGTCACCGCGGCGCCGTGGCTGTCCGTGAAGTACGTACCGGTCGCGGCCGTCCTCGCGATCACGGGACTGGTGCGCTGGTGGCGCGCGAGACGCGGGCGCGACGTCGCGGTACTCGCCGGGGTGCTTGCGGTGATGGGCGCCTGCTACGCGGCCGTTCACCTGCGCGTGTGGGGCGGCCTGACGGTCTATGCCAGCGGGGACCACTTCCAGGAGTCCGGCGAGCTCACGGTCGTGGGCACCGATCCCGACTACCTCGGCCGGTCGCTACGGCTGGTCGGCCTGCTCGTCGACCGCGAGTTCGGGCTGGTGGCCTGGCAGCCCGCCTGGCTGCTGGTGGTGCCCGCACTCGGGTTCTTCCTCGTGGCCCGGCCGCACGGCACGGCACGGCTCGTGCTGCCGCTGGCGACAGGGTGGCTGGTCGCCACCTACCTCGCGCTGACCATGCACGGGTTCTGGTGGCCGGGCAGGCAGGTGGTCGTCGTGCTCCCGCTCGCGCTGCTGGTCATCCTCGTGTGGCTCGCCCACGCGGGACGGGTGACCCGCCTTGCCGCGATCGCGCTGGGGGCCGCGGGTGCGTTCACCTACGCGGGGCTGCTGATGGACGGCTATGCCCGCTCGATCACCTGGGTGAGCGGCTTCGCGTCGGTGGACGCACCGGTCTACCGGCTGCTGCGCCCCGTCCTGCCGGACTACCGTGGCGACTTCCTCACCGCCCACCTCGCCTGGGTCGGCGCCATCCTCCTGCTGGGCGCCGCGGGAGCCTTCCTCGCCGCCCGGTCACGCCCAGATGGCGGCGGCGAGCAGGATGCCGCCCGCGGCAGCGCCCAGGCCGGCGAGGACGTTGGTGGCGACGTTGACGAGTGACAGCGCGCGAGCACCCTCGGTCGCCAGCCGGAACGTCTCGTAGCCGAACGTGGAGTAGGTGGTCAGCGACCCGCACAGGCCGACACCGACCCCCAGCCGGACCGCCTCGGCATCCACGCCGTACAGCGCGCCACCCGCGACGAAGCCAAGGACCACCGAGCCAAGCACGTTGACGGTCAGCGTGCCCCACGGGAACGGCGAGTCGCGCCATCGCTGCGCCCGCCGGTCGATCAGGTACCGCAGGTTCGCCCCCACCGCACCGCCGAGCAGCATCAGCACCACGGTCATACGGCTCCCGCCCGGCTCATCGCTGCCGTCCCTTCGTTCCGCTACCCCGCCGGGCAAACCGTCGCGTTACCCGAACCAGCCGGCGCGTCACGAGCACACCGGCAACGACCGCCGCCAGGGCGGCCAGCACGGTGCTCGCCAGGTACACCAGTGCCGTACCGGCGCGCTCGGCCATGACCAGCTCGGCGGTGTCGACCGTGTAGGTGGAGAACGTGGTGAAGCCGCCGAGCACGCCCACACCCAGGAACGGGCGTACCAGCCGGTGCGAGGCCACCGTCTCGGCGATGACCACAACGAGCATCCCGATCAGGAAGCACCCGACTACGTTGACCAGCAGCGTGGCGAACGGGAAACCGCCAGCCGGGTGCGGCATCCCCACAGCGACCGCGTACCGCGCGCCGGTACCGGCCGCACCACCGAGCCCGACCGCGACCAGGACGTCCCAGCGCTTCCCGGCAGCCCACCGCCGCCACCACGGTGACCTGCCCGGCTCGCACGCGGACGGTCCGCTCCCGCCCGCGACCCCGGACACCGCGTCGGGCACTCCCCTCACCGCCCTCACTCGCGTTCCTCACCGGCACCATCCCGGCGTAACGGCGCATGCCAGTCACGCGACTTCAATATATGAGGTACTTACCGGAAATCCCCGCCATTCTCGCACCACGACGCCGGGCGAGATCGCTGCGCGTTCCCGCTCTGCTGCTCGGCGTTCTCCTGACGGCGGCAAGCGTCGCGTCCGCGCCCGCGATCCACGCCGGCCCGCCGGACCAGCGCAACTTCGCCGCGCACGCCACCGGCGAAGAAGAGGTCCCGCCGGTGGACACCGACGCGCGGGGCCAGCTCAAACTCCAGCTCAGCAAGGACGGCACGAAGCTGCGCTACCGACTGAACGTGGCCAACATCGAGGACGTCACGATGGCGCACCTGCACCAGGCACCGGCGGGCGCCAACGGACCGGTCGTGGTGTGGCTCTACCCGGACTCGCCCCCGCCCGAGCCGATCCCGGGTCGCACCGACGGTGTGCTCGCCACCGGCACGGTCACCGAGGACGACCTCGTCGGCCCGATGGAGGGCCGGTCGATGTCCGACCTCGCCGCGGAGCTGGCGGACGGCAACATCTACGTCAACGTGCACACCGAGCAGCACCCGCCGGGAGAGATCCGCGGCCAGCTGCGCTGAAGGAGGTGACAACCGGCGCCACTACGCGCGGCTGAACGCGCGCAGCTTGCGCTCGTCGATACTGATCCCCAGGCCCGGCGCCTGCGGTACGCGCAGGTGACCGTCCAGGTACTCGACCTCCTCGACTGCGATGTCGTCGGCGAGCAGCAGCGGGCCGAACAGCTCACACCCCGCGGTCACCTCCGGGATGGCACCGTAGAGCTGCGCGCTCGCTGCCGTGCCGATAGTGCTCTCGATCGTCGTCCCGCCGTGGCACGCGATCCCGGCCGCACCCGCGATACTCGCGATCCTGCGGACCGTGGAGAGGCCACCGGACTTGGCGATCTTGATCGCGAAGATGTCCGCACCGGCCGCGCGGACCAGGGTCAGGGCATCGTGCGGGCTCCACAGGCTCTCGTCCGCCATGACGGGAATGCGCAGCAGCGCGGCAAGGCGCACCATGGCGTCGGTGTTCCAGCCGGGCACGGGCTGTTCCACCAGGTCGATGCCGCCCGCCTCCAGCTCCGGCAGCCAGCGTGTCGCGGTCAGCTCGTCCCACGCGCAGTTGAGATCGACCCGCAGGCTGGTGCCGGGCGCCACGCCGCGCGCGATGTCGAGCACACGCGCCACGTCGCTCGCCGGGTCCTGCGCCCCCATCTTGAGCTTGAAACTGGAGTGCAGACCGGACTCCAGTTTCGCCTCGATCTCCTCGATGGCGGCCTTCGCCTCATCGGCGCCGAGAGCCCACGTCACCGGGATCGACTCGCGGTAGAGGCCACCGAGCAGCTCGTAGACCGGCACGCCGAGCGCCTTGCCCCAGGCGTCGAACAGCGCCATCTCCACAGCCGCCTTGGCGAACGGGTTGCCCGCCACCACGGTGTCCATCACGGCGCGGAGGTGTTCGACCCTTGTCGCCTCGCGCTCCACGAGGAGCGGCGCGAGGTAGGTGTCGATCACTACCTTGATGCCCTCGACGGACTCGCCACCCCACCACGGCCCGCCGGGGACGACCCCCTCGCCGAGCCCGTCGACGCCTTCGGCCGTGCGCAGCCGCACGAGCACGTAACTCTGGTGGTCGATGGTGATCGCCGAGAACCGGTGGAGCCTGCGAAGCGGCAGGTCGACGATGGTGGTCTCCACCGACTCGATGGTCAAGCGTGTCATCGCGGCACGTCCTCCTCACGCGCGTCGTCGAGCGGGAACACGGCCGAGCCCGGTCACACGTCTCAGTGGTCCCGCGCCCCGGAGAGGTGCGTGGCATAGAACTCGAGGGTCCGTGCCCAGGAGTCCGTTGCCGCGGCGCTACCTGACCCGCCTTCCACCAGTCCACTCAGGAATCCGTGCCCGGCTCCCTGGTAGATCTCGCCGATATAGTCGACGTTGTACGAAGCCATGGCATCGGAGAACTCGCGGACCTCGGTCAGGTCGATGTAGTCCTGGTCGCCCCAGAACGACAGGATGGGGCCGCGGATCGATCCGGCGATATCGATCGGTCTGGGCGCGGCGTTCGGTCCGCCCCGGGTGCGCGGGAAGGGGTAATAGCAGACCGTCACCAGATTCTCCACCCGCGCGCACAGATCGAGGGCGAACGTGCCGCCGAGGCAGAAACCCAGCAACCCGACCGTGGAGATGCCCTGCCGGGAGTTCTCCCGCAGCCACTCCACAGCGGCCTCCAGCTCGGACAGCGCACCGTGCTCGTCGAGCCGCTCCCAGCGGGCGAAGGCCGCGTCCCGGGTGACCTCCTCCAGCGAGCCGAGCCGGAAGAAGCAATCGGGCAGCAGTGCCACATACCCCTCCGCGGCGAGGCGCTCGGCAAGGTGCTCGTAGAACGGGGTCCTGCCGTAGATGTCCGAGAGCAGCAGCACTCCGGGGCCACTGCCGCCTTCCGGAACGCAGCACAAGCCGGGTAACCGCTCGCCAGAGGGCAGCGGTACCCCCACCTCGTGCCGCTCTACACCTGGAAGCCTCTCGTTCACGGCCTCGGGATGACACATATGTCCTCCAGCGAACGGGTACGGACGGTCCCTGCGCGCGTCTACCCGTCCTGCGGCTTGAGCCGGAACTCGTGCGTGGTGGTGAAGAACGGCTTCTTCAACCCCCGCGCCTCCATCTCCTCCGGGCTGTCGTGCTTACGCAGCCCGAGCACCAGCTCCGGTTTGACCGCGCTCGCGACATCGGAGTCGAGGTAGCGATCACCCTCGAAGTACAGCTGCGTGATCAGCGGCTCGTACCCGTCGGCGGAGACGACGAAGTGCAGGTGTCCCGGCCGGAAGTCGTGCCAGCCTGCCGCGTTGAGCAGTTCCTCCATCGGCCCGCCGCGCGGGAGGTGGTACGAGGGCGGCACGATGGTGCGGACCTCGAATTCCCCGTTGTCATCGGCGGTCATCCGGCCGCGCAGGTTGAACGGCGGGGGTCCTTCCTGGACATTGGAGTAGTACGTGTCGGCGTCCGCCTGCCACATATCCAGCACCGCTCCGGGTACGGGGCGGCCGCCGGTGGAGTGAACCGTGCCGGACAGGATGAGGACGTCCCCCTTCTCGTCGTCGCGCTGCGGCAGTACGTACGGGTGTTCCAGCCAGGGAGCGTCCGGCACGTAGTACGGACCCCGGATCGTTCCCCCCTCGCCCTGGTTGAGCCGCTCCACGGTGTGCTCGAAGAAGACGTCGAGGAACAGCGGCCACTCCCCGGCCTCACCGAGCCGGATGAGGTAGTTCATCGCCGCGTGGTACTCGTCGTAGGTCACCTCGTGCTCGTCGATGGCGTCGTTGATGCGCCTGATGAGGTCACCAACGACGGTAGCGATGCGCTCAGTCGACATGCTCAGCTCCTTTCCGGCCGAGTGCCGGACAGTTCCGGACGCTCGTACCGCTGGTCCCGGTCCGGCGTGCGGATGCCGCTCACCGGGACCCGTCGGGGTTGATGAGGTCGGGCACGGTCCAGCCGTCGAGGTCGTACTCCGCCATGCACTGCTCGGCGAAGCCCTTCATGCCGTCTGCCATGCCGGACTCCTGCGCTGCGAAGAGCAGCTCGGCACGCACACCTTCGTGGTTGCCCGAGTAGTTGCGCTCGTAGAGCTCGTGCCTGCCGCCGAACTCGCTGCCGATCGAGTCCCAGATCAGCTTCATCAGCTTGATCCGCTCCACCGCGTCCATATCGTCGGTACCGCGCACGTACCGGTCGAGGTATGGGCGGATCTCCGGCGACTTGAGGTCGTCGGCGTGCGAAGGCAGGTAGATCAGGCCACTGCCGAGGTCCTGCAGGATGATCTCGCGGATCCGTGGGTAGCCGACGGTCATGAACCACCGGTAGGACAGCCCGTAGTCCAGATGCGGCAGCACGGCGCCGCCGACCCATTCGTCCGGCCGCGCGCACATGGCATCGGAGATGGCCCAGAACATGTTGCGCCACCCGATGACCTCGCCGACGCGGGTCTGGATGCCGCGGAAGTCCTTCGTCCCCGTCGCCTCGACGCCCTTCATCAGCAGGCCCGCGATGAAGTCGAGCTTGACCGCCAGGCGGGTCACACCGTGGAAGGTGAACCGGTGCAGGAACCCGGAGCCCGGGAAGAACGTGCTGGCCTTCTCCGGGTCGCCGTAGATGAACACGTTCTCCCACGGGATCTTGACCTTGTCCAGTACGAAGATCGTGTCGTTCTCGTCCAGTCGGGAGGACAGCGGGTAGTCGAACGGGCTGCCCATCACGTCGGCAGTCTGCGCGTACGAGGCGCGGCAGATGAGTTTCATGCCGGGCGAGTTCATCGGGACCGTGCAGACCAGGGCGAACTCCCGTGTCTTGATCGGGAGTCCATAGTGGGCGATGAAGTTGTAGTGCGTGATCGCCGATCCGGTCGCTACCACCTTCGCGCCGGACACGATCAGGCCGTCGTCGCGCTCCTCCTCGACGTGCACGAACACGTCCCTGACCTCGTCCGGCTGCCGGTTGCGGTCCACCGGCGGGTTGATGATGGCGTGGTTCCAGTACAGCAGGCGCTCCTGCGACTCGGTGTACCAGCGCCGGGCGTTCTCCGCGTACGGCTCGTAGAAATCGGCATTGGCGCCGAGCGTGCCGAGGAAGGACGCCTTGTAGTCGGGACTACGGCCCATCCACCCGTAGGTCAACCGCGCCCACTCGGCGATCGCGTCGCGGTCCGCGTAGAGGTCCTCGCTGGACCGTGGTGTGCGGAAGAACGGGTGGGTGACGCCGCCGCTTCCGGTGTCGGTCGGCGCCGTCAACACCGACTGCTTCTCCGGGTCGTGCAGGGAGTCGTACAGCCGCGCCGTCATCCGCGCGGCGTTGCGGAAGGCCGGGTGCGTCGTCACGTCATCGACCTTCTCGCCGTAGATGAATACCTCGCGGCCGTCGCGCAGGCTCTCGAGATACTCATCGCCTGTCATCGGCCGCGCTGCTCGGTGCGCGGTGCTGGGCGGAGGTGTTTCTTGCTGAGCGGTCACGTCTAGCTCCTTCGTTGGGCTGTGTCGGTTGTGGTCAACTCGACGGGAACCACGACAGTCCCGGGTAGTCCCCGGATTCCAGCCACGGGACTTCGCTGAATGCCGTGCCGAGGCGGCGGAACTTGCCGCAGTAGAAGACGAGGGGCTCACCGCCGTTGAACTCGAAGTTGGCGACCTCGCCCAGGTAGAGCACGTGATCTCCGCCGTCGTAGCTTCGCCACGGCATGCAGGCGATGGTGGCGAGCGAACCGGCGAGCTGTGGGGCCAGCTCCTCGTCCGGTCGTTCCCACCGAGGCTCCTCGGACATGGGTTTGCCCGCGAAGTGCAGCGCCGCGTCATCCTGCGTATCGCGCAGCACGTTGACCGTGAACGGCCGGTCGTCGAGGTACTTGCAGATCCTGGTGTTGCGGTCGACGGAGACCAGCACCAGCGGCGGCTCCAGGGATACCGCAGTGAACGCGTTGACCGTGGCACCGTGCGGCGCCCCCTCCGCGTCGCACGTCACGACCGTGATGCCCGTGGCGAAATGACCAAGGCATGTTCGAAGGGATCGTGGATCGATCCGCACAGCACCTCTCCACCAATCTGTACGTAATGCGTATGGATTGGTCGCTATCCGGTCACCAGCTAGTGTGGTGCAGAGCACATTTGCGTGTCAAGAACGGCCGATCCGCACCCATCTGACCTGTTCAGCGCGAATGCCAAGGAGGGAAAGATGCTGTTTCACGTGCGTATGCGAGTGCACCTCCCGCACGATCTGGACCCGGCTGTCGAGGAGGAGCTGAAGAGCCGCGAGAAGGCGCGCGCTCAGGAGCTGCAGCGGGCGGGAACGTGGCGCCACCTCTGGCGGGTGGCCGGTTGCTATGCCAACATCAGCATCTTCGATGTCGACTCACACGAGCAGCTGCACGACATCCTGTCCGGCCTGCCGCTGTTTCCCTACCTCGATATCGACGTGACGCCGCTGGCGCAGCACCCTTCCGCGCTGCCGGAGATATGAGCACCGGCGACGTGCCTGTTGCGCCGCGCCGCTCGCCGGAGGACGCTACATAACGAGGGGGCGAGGACCGCTCCAGTGCCGCGCACGGTGCTGGTGCCGTGCGCGCGGGAGCCTGCGATGCGGGAGGAGTGAGCATGGCGATCACAACGGGAACGATGACCGACGAGCAGCGCAAGTCCGTGGCGTTGGAGTACCTCAAAGCGTTCGACAACGGCGGGGTGACCAGCACCGGTGGAAGCATTCTCGACTTGTTCGCCGAGGACGCCCAGGTGTTCTTCCCGAAATGGGGCTTGGCCAACGGCCGGAAAGAGATCGGGAAGCTCTTCGGCGACGTCGGTGGAACGCTGAACAGCATCAAACACGACTACGCGACGTTCAACTGGATCTTCTCCGGAGGTGACACGATCGTCGCCGAGGGCACCAGCCACGGCGAGCACCAGGACGGCGCGTGGCGGGCCGGCGTCCCGGAGTGGGCGGCGGGGCGCTGGTGCGACGTCTTCGAGATACGGGACTGGAAGATCCAGCGTTGTTTCATCTACCTCGATCCCGACTACGCGGGCAAGGACACGCAGCGCTACCCGTGGCTGAACGAGGCAGGCGCGTAGCCGCTCCAGCATCTCCGCGCAGCGGAGAACCTGGAACCCGTGAATATGGTTGTCCATAATGGAATATGCACAGGTCGGCATCGACACGAACCTGTTCACCCATCCGGTATCGCGGCTGCGGGTGCCCGAGTCATCGGCCCTTCGCGTTGTCGGGGTATGTGTATCCAGGGTGGTGGAATGCAGACGGGGATGCCGCCGCTTCCCATGTGGATGTTCCACTCGGAGTGGTGAATGATGCGGTGGTGCTCACCGCAGAGGAGGGCGAGGTTGGCGAGGTCGGTGGGACCGCCGTGCGCCCAGTGCTCGATGTGGTGCGCGTGGCACCAGCCCTCGGGCCGATCACACCCCGGGAACACACATCCGCGGTCGCGGAGGGCGAGGGCGCGGCGCTGGGCTGTGGAGACCAGCCGCTGCTCGCGCCCCAGATCCAGCACCTCGCCCTTGGATCCGAGCACGGCGGGAATCACCCCCGCGTCACAGGCCAGGCGACGCGCCTGTTCCGCGCTGGTCGGCACGTCCTGGTTCAACAAGCCGGTGGCAGTCGGCGCCCCGTCGGACGACAGCTCGCGCAGGCCGATCGTGACCACGATGCGGGGCCGCTCGCCGCCCTCGCTGGGCAGGGTGCCCGCCCGCAGGGAGTGGTCGGCCAGCTCGGCCAGCGCGTCCCCGTAGCGCTGCGCGGGCTCACGCTCATCGAGCCCGTGCTCGCTCGAGGGGCGGGGCTTGGCCAGCGGACTCAACGCCGCCTCCAACGCCTGACCCGCCTCCGCATCCAACACCCCGACCAGGCCCAGCCGCCCGTCCCGGCGCCACCCCAACCGCAGCTCCCGCGCGGGCCGGGCCGGATCATCCCCACCGGGCGAGGTCCCATCGGGTTGCACATAGGCCAGGATGCGCCGCCCGGCCTTACGCACCTTCGCCGGGGTCGACACCCGCGCCAGATTCACCAGCGTGGCCTCACTCTCCCGCCGATCCTGCTCGGCCACCGTGCCCGGCATCTCGGCCAACGTCTCCCGCACCGCATCAGCATGCGCCGTCCCGATCGCCCCCTCCCGCAACGCCACCCCCGACTGCGGAGCCAGCGCCGCCACCTCCCCCGTACCGGACCGCACCCGGTTGCACCCCGTCGCCCGGGCCACCCGCCGGGTCGCCTCACCCTTGTCGATCCGCAGAGTATTGCGCACCAGCACCGCCAGCGTGCCGTGCCCGAACTCGGCCATCACCCCCCGCGAGGCCACCTCAGCCAGAATCTCCCCCTGAATCGCCGCCGCCTGCCGCTGCAGCACCTCCAACGACTGCAGCGACGCCATCAACTCCTCCCGAGACGCCCGCCACCACTCGGCGCCAGGCGCAGGAAGAGCGACATCCCCAGAAACAACCATCACCACCCATAATAGAACACGTGTTCGAACAACGCAAGCACCGGAACCGGCTGCTGAACAGCCGATCTGGTCTTGATTCGATACGTCGAGCCTTGCTCGCCGCGAAGGACGGATGAGTGCCACACCGATATGAGGCCGAGTAGGCCACCGCACCGGCACTGGCTGAGCGTCGTCTGGCCGACGTGGCCGTTGGCGAGCCGGTTGTGGTACCCGGTTCAGTCCCCAGCCGATTCTGTCTGTATGAGATCGACACCGGCGACGCTGACGGAGTGCGTGGGGCTGCCATTCACGGGTGGGGTGTCCAATCCTCAATCAGCGAAGGCTGTGGCGCCGCCATCCTCGTTCGACGACCAACCTCTACGCCGTACGGTGCGCACAGTGACACTGGCGTACTGTCATTCTGAGCCGGTGCGATAGAGCGGAGGTACATACTGGCCGGATCGCTCCGCGCGCAGAAGCTGGCGTAGCTGTTGCAATGCGCTCGTATTCATGGCATTGACCAATTCGGCCGCCCGCCTGATCGTCAGGTAATCGATGCCTCTGTTTGCGGCCTCGCTGACGTAGTCATCGATCGCACGCAACGATTCGACCGTAGGAGCTTCGGCATTGCCGGTGGCCAAGCGACCGGCCTTGTCGCGCTCATAGTCGATCTCACTTGTGCCACGCAGCTCACGAATCGCGTCTTCTACATCGTCGAGGCTCGTGGTATCGAATAGACGCGAGGCTGGAGAGGAGGCGATGGCCTTCGCGGCATCGACGCGGTAGACCCGTGTACTCGCGGACGTCAACATAGTGGTTCCGCTGCCGTCACGCGTTTCCACCACTCCACGCGTGCCCGAGGCGGCAGCGGCAAGCAGCCCGTTGGCTTCGCTGGGGTGCCATTCGAACAGGTGAAGAACGTCCGCTACAGCCGCACCGTCGAGCTTGGCCACTTCGGTGCCCGACAGTTCCCCGAGACGGTTGTTCATCTCGCTCGTCGCCAGTTCACCGTCCAGACCGAGTCCGGTGACGAACAACTGGAGCGGAAGTCCGGTCCGCGCGCACGCGGCCAGCGCGAGAAAGTCCGCGATCGGACTACGCAGTCCTGGCTCGTCTCCCCGGGCCAGCGCATCGCCCCCGACGTCCACCAGCATGAGGCTGTCGCAGTCGAAATATTCGGCGGCGGCGTGCACTTGCTCCCCGATCCCGATAGCACCGTCCACGGGGTCGAGCAGCAGAAGTGGGAGCGGTAGGTCTTCCGCGAGCTGTACGAGTGTGGAGATACCGGGAGTAGTGAGCCGGCTCGCGGGACGGACCCGCATCACACCTGAGGCGAGCTCCGTCAGGCCGGTGAAGTCGTGCCGGGTGCGTGGCCCCGGTGTCGGATCGATCATCAGCCGATCCCACGAGTACGACATCACGGCGACCCCATCGTCCTCCGGCGACGCGGCCACCAACGCCGAGGCAGTTATGGCGTCGCCGCCACCGCCTGCGGCGACCACGAGAACCCTGGACATGCCGCTACCGTACCGATGGTCTTACCGCTCGTGACCTCGGTGCGTTGCTACTCTGGCCAGTGGACTATGGCACTTCGTTGAGCAAGGGTCGTCATGCCGGAGATACAAGAGGTGCTGCCAAAGTACCTGCAGATCGCGAACTACCTTCGTGACGAGATCATTCGGGGTGATCGCCTTCCCGGTTCCGAGGTGCCCTCTGAACGCGAGATCGCAGCTGACTGGAACGTCGCTCGCCCGACGGCCAGCAAGGCTTTGGACGCGCTTCGGCAGCAGGGCTTCGTGGAGTCACGACGCGGATCCGGGACCTACGTTCGAGAACTGCGCACTTCCCCTCGTGCGCGCGAGCGCCTGGAGCGTGCCAAGCAGCACGGAACGATGTACTCAGACCACGAGTCGGTCGAGTTCCTCAAAACCGAGGTGGTCGACGGTCCGGCACACGTGACCGACGCACTCGCAATTGCCGCCGGTAGCCGTGTGATCGAACGGAAGCGGTTGATCAAGAACGACTCAGCAGGACCTATTGAACTATCGACTTCGTGGTTTCCTTCCACCCTGGCTGAGCGGGCTCCCCGGTTGTTGGAGTTGAGCCGGATCCATGGCGGAACCGGAGCGTACATCGGATCGATTACCGGACGGAGTCCTGCGTACGCGCGGGATCAAGTATGTGCGCGGCTGGCCTCTCCGGAGGAACGCCGTCTTCTTCGACTGCCCGATCCTGCGGCTGTGCTCGTGTACTGGTTGTCGGTGTACGACGCAGATGACTCACCCATTCAGTTCGATGAGGCGGTGTACCCCCAAGATCGGTGGTCGTTCCGGCAGGAGTACCCGATCGCCCAGTGATCCAGCTCAGTGAATCGGTAACGAGGTTTTGCGTAACTGGACTATGCCACTTATAGTGCATAGTGGCATAGGCCAGATGAAGGGGCGCTTACTATGTTCGAACACGACTTGATGGCCATCGTGGTGTCCATTCAGCGATTCGGTGCGTCGGCGACACGATGATTGTCGCGTCCCCAGTCCCCACGCGGTGGTTGATCTCGATGGATGACGGCAGGTGGCACGCCTACCCGGCCGGGGAGGTGGCGCGGCATTACCCGCGCGCGTGCTGCGAGCGGGCGACGCGTGCGACCCGTGTGCTGGTCACCGGCGCCGCATCGCGGTGCGAGGCGTGCGCGGTGATTCCGATGAAGCTCCCGGCCGGTGCGGGTACCCCGACTCCCGCACCGGCCGGGTCCCTCGCAGGCGGCGGCCGATGAGCGCCCGGGGTCGCGAGCCGGAGGCTGAGCATCTTGCCGCCCTGCGGCGCAGTGTCGCTGCGGGGTTCGGCTTCCTGCACCTGCACGACCACGGCGGGCTGGCCGCTATCCACGCCGAGCGCTGGCGCGACGGTGCGGTGGACACGGTCACGGTGCGCGCTGCGGGCGAGGCGCTGGCAGCGCGGTACCGCGCGGAGGACTACGGCCGTGCCGGGGCGCACCCGCTGTGGCAGGCCACCGGCAGCGTCGCCGACGTCATCGACCGGCTGCTGGAGCTGCCGCCGCACGGCACCCCTGCCGCGCCGAGCCGCGCGGTGCGCCCGCGCGACCAGCTGTGGCTGCCGCAAGGGGTGCGGCTATGACGCTGGCACTGGTCGTGATGCTGTCCGCGACGGCGGCCCTGGTCGGGCTGATCGTCCTGGCCGACACCGTTGCCACCCGGCGCCTGCGCGCCCGGCGCACCGGCGGCGACAGGCGTGTCTCGGTGTGGCAGCTGCACCCCGACGGCGCCGAACAGCGCGGCAATGAGCGGCCACCTGCTCTCAGGACTCCGGTTCGAGAACCAGATCGACGTTCGCCAGCCGGAACGGGGCGGTCACCCCGTACCGCTCCGCCTCATCGGGGTCGCTGACCTCCCGGAACTCGTGGATCAGGCTCCGTTTCACCGCGAAGACGGCATCGCTTTCGATGTACGGGCTGTCGGCGACGAAGACGTGGGTGACGACCGGTGCGTGTCCGTCTGCGCTGACGATGATGTGGATGTGGGCAGGCCGGTACGGGTGGCGGTTCGTCTCGTTGAGCAACTGCCCCACCGGCCCGTCGGTCGGGATCGGGTAGTGGCTGGGTAGCACGGTGCGGAACCGGAACCGCCCCTCGGAGTCCGCGGTGAACAGTCCCCGGCCGTTGCCAAGGGGCTGGACATCGGGCTGTTGCACGTCGTAGAAGCCCTGGTCATTGGCCTGCCACACGTCGAGCTGGGCGCCGGGCAGCGGGGTCCCGTCGAGCGAGACCACCCGGCCCTCGACGACGCACGGCGGGCCGTCGCCCAGCAGGTCGATGCTGTCCCCGAGCCTGCGGGCGGGCGACTCGACGACGTGGAACGGCCCGAGCACGGTCGAGGCGGTAACAGCCTCCGGTCCCCTGGCGTTGAGGGTCTCCACCAGCATGGACACCCCGAGAACGTCGGAGAGCAGGATGAACTCCTGGCGCTTGTCGTCGCACATGTGCCCCACCGCGGTGAGGAACTCGATGGCCTTCTCCCATTCCGCCGAGGTGAGCTCGACGTCACGGACGAAGTCGTGCAGGTGCCGCACCAGGCTCGTCAGTACGTTCCGCAGCCGCGGGTCCGGAGTATCGGCGAAGCTCGCGATGACCGCGTCGGCGGCGTTCGACTCCGTGAAATCCGTAGCCATGTTCGCTCCCCAAATCTAGCGGGTCGCGCCGAGCCGCGTGCTGATCTCGGCTGCGGCCTTGATGACCACTGGGAGGTACTCGTTGTGGATGGTCTCCATGCTGACGTTCGCGGCGTGGCACGACATGCTCAGCGACGCGACCACCCGGTTGGTCGAGTCCCGTACCGGTGCGGAGAACGACCGCACGCCCTCCTCGAGCTCCTGGTCCACCAGTGCCCAGCCGTGCTCGCGGACCTCGAACAGCATCTCGCGCAGCCGGTCGACGTCGGTGACGGTGCGCGGGGTCAACGGATGCAGGGTGACCTGCCCGAGATACCTGTCGATCTCCCCGTCCGCCAGGCCGGCGAGCAGGACACGCCCCATCGACGTGGCATACGCCGGCAGCCGGGTACCCGTCGTGAGGGTGATGCTCATGACGCGCCCGGCCGGGACGCGCGCGATGTAGACCGCGTCCTCGCCGTCCAGCGCGGCCATCGAGCAGGTCTGGCCGGTCGTGCTGGTGACCTCCTCCATGAACGGCTGGGCGACCTCGGTCAGGTTCATCGACGACAGGTAGGCGTTGCCGAGGGAAAGCACGTGCGGGGTCAGCGAGTACAACCTGCCTTCCCTGCGCAGGTACCCCAGCTCCTCCAGAGTCAGCACGATACGCCGCACCGTGGGCTTGCTCAGCCCTGTCGCCTCGGCCAGCGCGGACAGGCTCAGTTGCGGGTGGTGGTTGGCGAAGGCCAGGATGACCGACAACCCTCGCTCGATCGACTGGATGTAGTCGTCACGATTGTCCGGCTTCACCATGGAGCTCTCCCCTACCGCATCGGGACGGGAAACGATCGGCGTCCCGTATAGCGTACGACTTGTAACAGCACTTGTGTCGATACGGCGAGAACTCCGGTGTCGGCGATACGGTCGGCGCCTGACGGTCTCCGCCGTCACCGCCGCCGGTACGTGGACAGCTTCCGCTCGTCGACCCGGACACCGAGCCCCGGCTCCCTCGGTACCCGGAGGTGGCCGTCGGAGTAGGTCAACGGCTGGGTGCTGACGTCGTCGGCCAGCAGCTTCGGCCCGAACAACTCACTGCCGAAGGACACGTTGGCGGTGGCACCGTAGACGTGTGCGGCGGCAGCCGTGCCGATCGAGGACTCGATGCTGGTGCCGCCGTGGCACGGGATCCCGGCGGCCTCGGCGACGGCCGCGGTCTTCCTCGTCCTGGTCAGACCACCCAGCTTGGGCACCTTCAGGGAGAACACGTCCCCCGCGTTGTGCCGGCAGACACGCAGCGCGTCGTGCACGCTCTGCAGGCTCTCGTCGACCATGAGCGGTGTGCGCAGGCGGTCCGCGAGCCGTCCCATGCCCTCGATGTTCCACCCGGGAATCGGTTGCTCGATCAGGTCGATCCCGCCGTCTTCCAGCTCCGGAAGCCACCGGGTCGCGGTCATCTCGTCCCACGCGGCGTTGAGGTCGACCCGCACGCTGGCGCGGTCACCAAGCGCCTTGGCTACCGCGAGCACGCGGTCGCAGTCGGCGCGCGGGTCCTGCGCGCCCATCTTGAGCTTGAAGCTCACATGCCCCTCGGAGAGGAGCTTGTCCTCCGCCTCGGCACTGACGCCGTCGGCCTCTTCCGCGCCCAGCGCCCAGGTGACCGGGATCGACTCGCGGTACAGCCCGCCGAGCAGGTCGTGGACCGGCACGCCGAGTGCCTGTCCCCAGATGTCGAACAGCGCCATCTCCAGGCACGCCTTCGCCGCCCGGTTACCGGCGGCGACGGTGTCCATGCGTTCGAGCGCGGCCTCGATGCGAGCGGCCGGATGCCCGAGCAGCGTGGGTGCGAGGTAGGTGTCGACGACGCTCTTGATCGCCTCCACGCTCTCCCCGCCCCACCAGGGACCGCCCGGGGTCGACGCCTCGCCGATGCCCTCCAGGCCGTCCTCCGTGCGCACGCGGCTCAGGACGTAGCTCTGGTGGTCGATGGTGGTGGACTTGAACTTGTGCGGGCGGATCGTCGGGAGGTCGACGATCACGGTCTCGACGGAGCGGATCCGCAAGGAGGGCATGCAGGTTCCTTTCAACGCGCACCTTCTCGGGTTCGGCGACGGGGGCGGGGTAGCCGGGCCGGACCCGGCTACCCCGCCGCATCGGCTACCCGGCCGGGGTGAGCCGGAACTCGTGCGAGGTGCTGTAGAAGGGCCGGCTCAGCCCGCGCTCGGACAGCTCCGCAGGGTCGTCGTGCTTGCGCAGGCTCAGGATCAACTCCGGCTTGACCGCGCTGGCGATATCCGAGTCCAGGTAGCGATCGCCCTCGAAGTACAGCTGCGTGGTCAGCGACTCGTAACCCTCCGCGGAGACCATGAAGTGCAGGTGGCCCGGTCGCCAGTCGTGCCAGCCCGCCGCGTTGAGCAGCTCCTCGACCGGCCCGCCGCGCGGGAGGTGGTACGACGGCGGCACGATGGTGCGCACCTCGAACCGGCCGTCGCCGTCAGCGGTCATGCGGCCACGCAGGTTGAAGGCAGGCGGCCCGTCGTGGACGTTCGAGTACAGGCAGTCCGCGTCGGCGTGCCACAGGTCCAGCACGGCGCCGGGGACGGGATCGCCCCCGGCGGAGAGCACCGTGCCGGACAGGATGAGCACGTCGCCTGCCTCGTCGTCCCGTTGCGGAAGCACGTAGGGCCGTTCCAGCCAGGGGGCTCCGGCTACGTAGTAGGGACCTTCGATGGTGCTGCCCGGGCCTGTCGCGTTGACCGCCTCCACCGTGTGCTCGAAGAACACGTCGGCGAACAGCGGCCACTCCCCGGCATGTCCGAGCCGGATGAGCCAGTCGAGGCCGGCCCGGTACTCGTCGTAGGTGACGCCGTGCTTGTCGAGCTGGGCGTTGACGGCGTCGATGATGTCGGACAGGACCTCGTGGGTACGTTGCTGCGATGTCACAGCTTCTCCTTGTCGGTGAGGCTGCCGTCGCGCTGGGTCAGCGACGGTTGTGGATGCTGACGTCGTCGGGGTTGATCAGGTCGGGAACGGTCCAGCCGTCCAGGTCGTACTCGGCCATGCACTGCTCGGCCATGGCCTTCATGCCGTCCGCCGTGCCTGCGTTCTCGTGCGCGGCGAGCATCTCGAAACGGACGTTCTCGTGGTTACCCGAGTAGTTGACCTCGTAGAGCTCGTGACGGCTGCCGAACTCGCTGCCGATCGAGTCCCAGATCAGCTTCATCAGCTTGACCCGGTCGACGGACTCGTAGCCGTTCGAGCCACGCACGTACTGGTCAAGGTACGGCCGGATCTCCGGTTCCTTGAAGTCGCGTGCGTTGGAGTTGAGGTAGATCAGCGAGCTGCCGAGGTCCTTCTCGATGATCTGTTTGATCTGGGGGTAGCCCTGCGTCATGAACCACCGGTACGCCAGCCCGTAGTCCAGGTTGGGCAGCAACGCCCCGTCCTTCCACTCGTTCGGCGTCCTCGCCATGGCGTCGGACAGGCCCCAGAACATGTTGCGCCACGCGAGCACCTCACCGACGCGGGTCTGGATACCCCGGAAGTCCTTGGTCCCGGTGACCTCGACGCCCTTCATCAGCAGGCCCGCGAGGAAGTCCAGCTTGACCGCCAGCCGCGTGACGCCGTGGAAGGTGAACCGGTGCAGGAACCCGGAGCCGGGGAAGAACGTGCTGGCCTTCTCCGTGTCCCCGAAGATGAACACGTTCTCCCAGGGGATCTTCACCTTGTCGAGAATGAAGATCGTGTCGTTCTCGTCCATCCTGGACGACAGCGGGTAGTCGAACGGGCTCCCGATGGCGTCGGCCTGCATGGAGTAGGAGTGCCTGCAGATCAGCTTCATGCCCGGTGCGTTCATCGGCACGGTGCACACGAGCGCGAACTGGCGCTCCTTGATCGGGAGACCGTAGTGCGCGATGAAGTTGTAGTGCGTCAGGGCCGAGCCGGTCGCTACCACCTTCGCGCCGGACACGATGAGGCCGTCGTCGCGCTCCTCCTCGACGTGGATGAACACGTCCTTGACGTCATCGGGATTCTTGTGCCGGTCCACAGGGGGATGGATGATCGCGTGGTTCCAGTACAGCAGCTTCTCCTGCGACTCGCGGTACCAGCGCCGCGCGTTGTCGGCGAACGGCTCGTAGAAGTCCGCGTTCGCGCCGAGCGTGCCGAGGAAGCTGGCCTTGTAGTCGGGGCTACGGCCCATCCATCCGTAGGTCATCCGCGCCCACTCCGCGATCGCGTCACGGTCGGCAAGCAGGTCGTCCACACTGTACGGAGTGCGGAAGAACGGGTGCGTGAATCCCCCGTTTCCGGTGTCGGTGGGCCTGGTCAGCACATCCTTCTTGTCCGGGTCGTGCAGCCCGTCGTACAGCCGCGCGGTCATGCGCACCGGGTTACGAAACGCCGGATGCGTGGTGACATCGCTGACCTTCTCCCCGTAGAGCCACAGCTCCCGGCCGTCGCGCAAGCTGTCGATGTACTCCTCGCCGGTCATGGGACGCTGCGTGGCCTCGGGGGCCACGGTCGGGTTGATCTGCTCCTGTGACGTCACTGAGCCCTCCTCGATGGGTTTCGACGTACGGGGTTGTTTTCAGGCGATGCCGACCAGGCGGCTCTGGCTCGACGGGCAGTCCAGCGATTCCAGCCAGGGGGCGAACTCGAAGGCGGGCCCGAGCTCGCGGAACTTGCCCCGGTAGAAGACAAGCGGGTCTCCCTCGGTGACCGCGAGCTCGTCGACCTCGCCGAGGTAGAGCACGTGGTCACCGCCGTCGTAGGCGCGCCACGGGCTGCAGGCGAGGTGCGCGAGCACTCCGGACAGTCGAGGCGGGCCCGTCGCGGGCCGGACCCATTCCACCGGCTCGTCCCGCGGTTTGCCCGCGAAATGCAGCGCAAGGTCGTCCTGCGCCTCGGCGAGCACGTTCACGGAGAACGGGCGATCGGACAGGTACGAGCACAGCTTCGTCCGGCGGTCGAGCGAGACGAGCACCAGTGGCGGATCCAGCGACACGGCCGTGAAGGCGTTGACGGTCGCGCCGTGCGGGCTCCCGTCCACATCACAGCTGATCACCGTCACACCGCTGGCGAAGTGTCCGAGGCAGTTCCGAAGCTCGCGTGGCTCGATCGGCATGACGCCTCCTGGTTGTACGGTATCCGTACTTTTTATACGCATTCCGGTTGACACGAGTCACTATGCGGCCAAGGATGGGTTGTGTCAACAGTCACTACCGGCGAAGGAGCGGGGATGCTCTTCCACGCACGGATGCGCGTGCGCCTGCCGCACGACCTGGATCAGGACACGGCCGACCGGCTGAAGGAGCTGGAACGGCAGCAGGCGCAGGAACTACAGCGCGACGGTCGCTGGCGGCATCTGTGGCGCGTCGCGGGCGAGTACGCCAACATCAGCGTGTTCGATGTCGGTTCGCCGGACGAGCTGCACCGGCTGATCTCCCAGCTACCCCTGTTCCCGTACATGGACGTGGAGGTGACACCGCTGGCCAGGCATCCCTCCGCGATCAGCGACGATGCCGCGTTCGACGAGCCGGGGTCGTGACGACGAGCGGCGATCCGGGAAGGGAGCTTGGGTGAGTAACCAGTGCTCGCACCGGTTGATGTTGACGCCGTGACCGGCGAAGTACACGACCAGCTGGTCGACTCCCGCCCCGCCGATGAGCTCCGTGACCGCGTCACAGATCAGCTTCGGGGTGACCTCGCGGCCATCCGCATCCGTGATCAGCTTCGCCCGGTCCGCACCCATCCGCTGGCTCAGGGCCCACTCGTGCATGGCGGCCGCACCGGCCGCGGCATCACGAAGCGGGGTGAGGTCACCACTGCGGTCCACCCCGATGTAGACGCCGGCGCGGTGACAACACACCGCGAGCGAGTGAAACCGAACCGTGACACGGCGATACGCGCTACCCTCGACGCGGGTGCGACGGTTCGCGCACGCACGGAACGGCCCAGCAGGCGGTACAGCATGGCGGTACAGCTCAACCACACCATCGTCGCGGCTCGCGACAAGGCGGCGTCGGCGCGCTTCCTCGCCGAGCTGCTCGGACTGTCCGAGCCCCGGCCGTTCGGACCGTTCATGACCGTCGAGACCGATAACGGGGTCACCCTCGACTACGCGGACGAGGCCGGGGAGATCACCAAACAGCACTACGCCTTCCTCGTCGGCGAAGCCGAGTTCGACACCATCTTCGGCCGTATCCAGGAACGTGGGCTGCCGTACTGGGCCGACCCCGGACATCACCAGCCAGGCACGATCAACACCCGGGACGGCGGGCGCGGCGTGTACTTCGAGGATCCGGACGGTCACAGCCTGGAGATCATTACCCGCCCGTACGGCGGCAGCCAGTAACCCGTTCGCGCCGCGCATCCACCTCGACCGGCACGTTCACGGCTCCGGCTCACCGCACGCGGCGGGCGAGGCTCGGGTCGGGTTCGCCGTAAGCCTCCGGGTGCAGGATGCCTGCCAGCGCCTCGACACCATCCACCAGCCGGGGACCGGGACGGGCGAAGGCCGCGTTCGCGTCGACGGCCCACACGGGGAGCCCGTCCGGCAGCACGCCTGCCCGGACGACGTCACCGGCATGCTCGACGGACTCGTCCAGGGCGAACCCGCACGGCGCGCTGATGACCACCTCGGGATCAGCGGAGGTGACGCTGTCCCAGTCGGTACGGAACGAGCGTTCCCCCGAACGCCCCAGCACACACTCGCCACCCGCGGCGTGCACCATGTCCGGCACCCAATGACCGGGGGCGTACGGCGGGTCGGTCCACTCCAGTACCAGCGCCCGGGCCGTACCGCGACCAGCCACGCTCCCGCGCACGTCGTCGAGGCGCCGCGAGAGCGCGGTTACCAGCCGCCCGGCCTCGGTCGAGGTGCCCGTGGCGTCGCCGATGGTGTTGATCGACTTGAGCACCTCGGAAAGGGTGTGCGGATCGATCGTCAGCACCTCGGCGGAGGAACCCAGGAACGTCAGGGCCTCCTGCACGGTCGAGACGCTCGCCGCGCACACCGCGCACAGGTCCTGGGTGATCACCAGCTCGGCATCAAGCCCGGCCAGCGCGTCCGTATCGAGGTGGTAGAGGTCCTCTCCCGCCTCCTTGCGCCGGGTAACGGCAGCGTCGATCTCGGCAGGACTGAGCCCCTCCTGCAGGGTGCTCGTGGAGACCACGCGGCGTGTACGGGCCTCCGGCGGGTGGTCGCACTCGAACGTCACGCCGACGACATGGTCACCGAGCCCGAGCGCGAACAGGATCTCGGTGGTCGACGGCAGCAGCGAGACGATGCGCATACCACCACGGTAACGTCGTCGACCAAGCGCAAACTCGCGCAAACCTGGGGATATCTACTACTCGCGTTCGTCGGCTACGCCTGGTTCGGCACGGAGATGGGGGCTGGGGTAATCGCGATCCTTTCCGCGCTAGTGATCGTCTACACGCTGTTCCAGGCTCCAGTCTGGTGCTGCGCCAAGACACGCGACGGAGACTTCTGCCGCAACAACTCGTACGGGATCCTCGTGGGGTGCTACCTACGCCAGCACAGATGGGAGAAGTTCAGGCTGGCCGCCCGGGCGTCGACGTGGAGTAGCCTCATCCGTCGCGTATGCTCCGGATTCCACGGTGCGGCGGCATCCTTCTCCGCCCTGGCCGCATCCGTATCAGCCATGGCAGCAGTGGCATCGCTCGCGGTCGGGTCGTGAACGCGGCGCGATTCGATCCGAACCGGGTGCAGTGTGCATCGCTGGATATGCGAACCGTTCTCGGCGACAATTTGTCGCCTTATCGACACATATCTGTGCCATCACATCGGGGTCCTTCGGCGATTTCGAGCCGGCGGAGGCCGGGCACCCCATGGACTGGACCTCGACCGCGGTCGAGGCTCTAGGGTGCGGATCATGCCAACAGCTGAGACGGGAACAGATCTGTCCGCGGGCCGGGATACATTCGGCCGTCAGGGATTCGGCGCGATGCGGTTGCGCGATGGAAGTGCCGACGGCACCGACCGCGACCCGGTGGCCGTAGTCCACGCCGCCCTTGATGCGGGCATCACGATGGTGGACACCGCGGATGCCTACCAGAATGAAGAGCTGGTCGGCAGGACCATCCGAGAGCGCCGTGATGAAGTGCTGCTGGCCAGCAAGTTCGGGTTGGTATGGCGGGATGAGCTCGCTGGCGGGTTCGACGTACGGGCCGACCCGTCGTACGTGCGGCAGGCGAGCGAGGCGAGCTTGCGACGGCTCGGTGTCGACGTGATCGACCTCTACTACCTGCACCATCGCAGCGATACGGTCCCCATCGAGGAGACCGTCGGAGCCATGGCCGAACTGGTCGACCAGGGAAAGGTGCGTGCCCTCGGACTGTCCAATGTGACCGCCAAGGACCTCCGCCGCGCACACGCCGTTCATCCGATCGCGGCGCTTCAGGAACAGTGGTCAGTGGTGCAGCGCGACATCGAGCAGGAACTGCTTCCTACCGTGGCCGACCTCGGAGTGGCCGTCGTGGCCCACTCCCCGAACGGTCATGGACTCCTCCACCGGCCCCCGAGCACAGCCGATGGACGGGTAGCCAGCGGCCTGAACACGGCGCTCGGCGAGATCGCCAGCACACACGACGCCACGAGCGGGCAGGTTGCGCTTGCCTGGGTGCACCACCGGCAGCAGGAACACGGCGTGCCAGTCGTCCCGATCCCCGGGACCACCAGCGTCCGCCACCTACGTTCCAACCTCGCCGCGGCCGACCTGAGCCTGTCCGACGACGAACTGCGCAGGCTCGATACGTTCCGCGCTACATCGTGACCCGCGCACCGTGTATCGCAATCGCTTCTGCATCGTCGACCTCAGCCGTGGTCGTGGCTGAGGTCGACGATGCAGAAGCGATTGCTGTCCGGGTCCGCGAGCACGACGAAGTCCGGGTCCTCCGGATACATATCCCAGTCGACTCGCGCGGCGCCGAGAGCGACGAGACGATCGGCCTCGGCCCTCTGCTCGGCCGCACTGGCTACGTGCAGGTCCAGGTGCAACCGCGGATGTTCCTGCGGTGGCGTGTTGCTCTTGTGCAGCGCGATCTTGGTTCCCGTACCGCCCGATGGTGGGACGAGCACCATCCCGAACCCGCCGAAGCCGTCTGTGCGCTTCTCGTACCCGAGCGTTTCGGGCAGGAAGTTGACGGGGTCGTGGTTGATCAGCCGCGCCGGGAACTCGTCTTGTGCCAACCCTCAGCGGATCAAGATCGATTCGACTCGAGGAGGAGCTCGGTTCGTACCGTGCCCCAGCCTGAGGCTGACGCTGTCCACTCAAGGAACGGTTACCGGACGCCCAGCTGCTCCATGGAAGGAGTGCCGTGGGTGCCGTCGTTCCCCGGGTGTCCCTGGCGCGCACGTGGTCACCGGTGTCGCCGTCCCTGGAGCAGCGAGACGGTGAGCGCGGCGGCGAGCACGGCGATGCAGTACAGCGACCGCCAGCCGGACTCGGTGAGGGAAGCCGTGAGCACGACGCCGACCAACAGATTCAGTACTGATTGGAGGGTGGGGCCGCGCAGCCGAACGTAGGAGGCGATGCTGAGCAGGTACAGCACCACGAAGGTCGCGCTGGTCGCGGCGAGGGCGTCGACAAGCAACGCGGGGAACACGGCGAGCACTGTTCCCACCACGAGAAACAGCACGGTGAGCAGGCCGAGCGCGCGGCGCGGTACCCCGCGCCCCGTCGTGGTCGCCAGCGCAGCAGGCAGAATCGCCGAGCGGCTCGCGCCGACCACGAGCTGGCTGACGCCCCAGATCCAGGACACGGCATTGAGCACCATCGCGCCGACCGCGATCGCGGTGACCACGGCGACGACGAGTTGTCTTGGCCGGAGGTGCTCGGCGAGCTGCAGCAACCCGGTGATGCCGTCCACCGCCGGGGCGGGAACGCTGACCGCGATCGCCGCGGTCAGCAGCACGGTCAGCAGCCCGTAGATGCTCAGCGCGATCACACTGACCGGCAGGAAGTCCCTGTCCGGTGCACGGAACTGCCTGCTCAGGAAGGTCAGATTTTCGAAACCTGCGAACGCCCAGAAGGCGAGCAGTACCCCTGGCACCACCAGTCCAAGGGTCTCCACCTGCGGTGCGATCGGCGATGCGCCGTCGGCGATAGGTATCGCCGAGCACACCAGCACCACTGCCATCACCACCAGCGCCGCAGCGCTTGCGCGCTGCGCGCGCGTATTCGCGCGTGCGCCCGCAGCGTTGACCGCGACCGCGGCGAGCAACACCCCGGCCGCGGTCGCGATCTGAACACCGGGACCAGCACCGAGCGCTCGCATCGCGTACCGCCCCGCGACAAGCGCACCGCCGGGAAGGCCCACGACGACCAGCGCCACGAACAGGATCGGGACGCATCGGCCGAGCGCCACACCGAGGCCGGCGCTGATGAAAGCTTCAATGCCATCGCCGGTCGGGTACAGGCGCACCATGTCCCGGAACATCAGCAGCATCGGCAAGCACAGCACGGTCGCCAGCGCCCACACGAGCAAGCTGTTCCGCCCCACCTCGGCGTACACGGCGGATGGCAGGAACAGGATGCCGGAACCGGCCACCGAGCCCACCGCGAGCGGTACTGCTTGCCACCGGGACAACCGCGCGCGATCGGGAGCCGACTGATGTTCGGTCGTCGTGCTGCTCATACCGACACCATGACAAACTAGGCCGGGCACGCGATGGCAAATCGTGCCGCCAAATAGACTGATAGAGCAATAATCAACACAAACGATCTCACTTTGGAGTCAATAATGGCACGTTCTGAACTGGACGGTGTTGATCGGCGGATTCTGGACGAGTTGCAACGAGAGGGGCGGTTGCCGAACACCACCCTCGCCGAGCGCGTACGACTGTCTCCGTCGCCGTGCCTGCGCCGCGTGCACGGCATGGAAAGCAGCGGCGTGATCAGTGGCTACCGCGCGGAGGTCGACCGGTTCGCCGTCGGGCTTGGGCTCACCGTGTTCGTCGAGATCAAGGTGTCCGGGCATTCCCGGGAAGTCGCCGACCAGATCGAGCAGGCGGTCGCATCGATCCCCGAGGTGATCGGATGTCACCTGGTGTCCGGTGTGGCAGATTTCCTACTCGAGGTGGTCGTCGCCGACCTGCAGACCTACGAGCGGCTCCTACTCGACACCTTGCTCACCCTTCCCGGAGTAGAAGACGTGCGTAGCAACTTCTCCCTGCGCGCGGTCAAGCCAGCCAGCCCGCTCCCGCTGGACCACCTGCGCCGGACATGACACGTCACCCGGCGAGCCGGACGAGGAACGGCTTGCTGACATTGCCCCGAGACCTCATTCGGTGCCGTAATGGCACCATCAGCGGATGAATCTGCGGGATGTGCCCGACGCCCTGCGGCACCTAGCGGATTTCCCTGTCAATGGTGGGACGAGCACCGTCCAATGGTGGGACGAGCACCGTCCCGAACCCGCCGAAGCCGTCCATGCGGCTCTCGTAGCCGAGCGCCTCGCACCAGAATGCCGCTGCTCGATCAACGTTTTCCACACCCAGCGCAATCACACCAAAGCTCAACACGGAAGCAGTCTGGCAGGAGGAGTCCCGCGGCTCTGACGCCTGTTCTGGCCCTGTCACTGGGCGAGTTTGACGCTGCGTCCGCTCGGCCGGATTCTGCCGACGCTGCCGCTTCGTGATCCGTTGCGCAAGCGGATGGTCTATCGAAACCACTGTCGGGCCCTCTGGATAGCGTGCTCGTCAGGATCACAGCTCAGGCGATAGGCAGGCACCATGGCGTCGAATGACAACGCACCGGCTGCGACTGCTCTCGGGATGACGTTCGACTGCGCCGACGCAACCGCGCAGGCACGATTCTGGGCCCTCGCGTTGGGTTATGTGCGGTCGCCTCCTCCCGAGGGCTGGGAGACGTGGGAGGCCTTCCTCGCCGATCAGGGCGTACCGCCGGATGAATGGAGCGACGGAGCGGCCATCCGCGATCCGGCCGGCGTACAACCGGCGATTTCGTTTCTGACGGTTCCCGAGCGCAAGCAGGCGAAGAACCGCCTGCACCTCGATCTGAAGGTGTCCGGGGGCAGGCACGTCGACACCGACGAGCGGACAGAGCGGATCGACGCCAAAGTCACCGAGCTGGTCGCCGCAGGTGCCCATGTGCACGAACACCACGTCATCCAGGGCCACCTGGACCACGTGGTGATGCTTGATCCCGAGGACAACGAGTTCTGCGTGGTCTGATCAACCACGGCCGCTCACCCGCGGTTACCGTGTGCACCCAACCTGACCGTGCCTGCCCCGTCGTCCTACCCTCGGCACATGGCCACCTACTACGCCGTGCACCCGGAGAACCCGCAACGGCGCTTCATCGGCCGCGCCGTGGACACCGTCCGCAACGACGGCCTGATCGCCTACCCCACCGACTCCTGCTTCGCACTCGGCACGCAGCTCGGGAACCGTGACGGGATCGACCGGATCAGGAGCATCCGCCGGCTGGACAACCGGCACCACTTCACGCTGCTCTGCAGGGACTTCTCGCAGCTCGGCCAGTTCGCGCACGTGGACAACACGGTCTTCCGCGCCATCAAGGCGACGACCCCCGGCAGCTACACCTTCATCCTGCCCGCGACCAAGGAGGTGCCGCGCAGGCTGATGCACCCGAAGAAGAAGACGGTCGGGGTGCGGATCTCGGGGCACCTGGTGGCACAGGCGCTGGTCGAGGAGCTGGGTGAGCCGCTGCTGTCCAGCACCCTGCTGCTGGCAGGCGAGGAGGAGCCGATGACCAACGGCTGGGAGATCAAGGAACGCCTGGACAACCAGGTGGACGCGGTCCTCGACTCGGGCGACTGCGGTACCGAGCCGACCACGGTGATCGACTTCTCCAACAACGAGGTCGAGATCGTCCGGACCGGGGCGGGCGACACGGCACCGTTCGAGTAGGCGGCCGGGCAGCACTTGCCCGTCACACTGCCTCCGCCGCCTGCCAGACGACCACGAAGCGCGCACCACCGTCCGGGGAGTCACCGGTCGCCACCCTGCCCCCTCGGCGGCGAACGAGCTCGGCGACCAGCGCGAGACCGAGCCCCGACCCGCCCGATGTGCGGGCGCGATCGTCCGTCACCCGGTAGAACCTGTCGAACACCCGCTCGCGATGCTCGGCGGGGATGCCGGGCCCGTCGTCGTCGACGACCACCCGCGCCCACGACCCTGCGCCGAGCACCGACAGCACGACCTGCGCGTGCGCATGCCCGCACGCGTTGCGCAGCAGGTTGTCCAGTACCAGCTCGACCTCGGAGTGGGTCGCAGCCGCCCAGACCTCACCGCCCGGCGCGCTGACCCGCACCAGCAGCGACTCCGCCGAGCAGCGCCGTACCGCGGCCCGGGACTCGCTCACCAGCTCCACGGGGGTGGCCGCGGGCCGCTCCCCGGCATCGGACCTGGCGAGCGCGAGCAGCCCGTCGAGCAACGCACTCAGCCGCTCGGACTCGGTGAGCACATCGGTGAGTACGTCGTGGCTGGTGTCGGGATCCGGGTTCGCGACGGCGACCTCGGCCTGCGCCCGGATGGATGTCACCGGCGAGCGCAGCTCGTGCGCGGCGTCCCCGGTGAACCGCCGTAGCTTGTCCGTGGCCTCGCGCTGGCGCGCGAGCAACCCGTTGAACTCGTCGGCCAGCGCCCGCAACTCGTCCTCGGAGGGCGGCAGCGGTAGCCGCTCCTCGGGACCGAGCCTGCGCAGCGCGCGGCGCATCCGGCTCACCGGCCGCAGCGCGGACCCGACCGCGAACCACGTCGTCAGGCCGGCTGTCACGGCGCCCAGCCCCGCAATGCCGAGCAGCCAGCGCGACGCGTCGTGCACGACAGCGGCGAACCCGACGAGACCCGTACCGGCCACCACCAGCCGCTGCGCGCCGTCGGGGGCGGTGGCTACGGTGCCGTGCCAGCGCACGGGCGGATCCCCGGCCACGCTCACGGGGAGCCCGCTCTTGAGGGTGCGCACGGCCGGTGCGTCGAGCGCGGCCGCCCGCCCGCCATCGGTGGGCCGCCCCGCGGTGTCCAGCACGCGCACACGCAAACCCGGCGGGTTGTCGACGGGCTCGCCGCTCTCCACCTCGGCGACGGCGGCCGCGCGCGCCACGGCCAGCTCCTCGTCGACGGACTTCGTGAGCAGCGGCCCGAGCAGCCGCCCGCCGAGACCGGCGAGTACGAGCAGGACGGCGAGGGTCACCACAGTCGCCAGCATGGTGATGCGGAACCGCAACGAACGGCGCGACCACAGGGCGGGCAGGCTGCGCATCGGTCACAACTCACCGTTGCCGACCTGGTACCCGTGCCCGCGTACGGTCCGCACGACGTCCGCGGCGCCCACTGCCTCAAGCTTGCGCCGCAGGTAACCGACGTAGACCTCCACGACGTTGCGGCTCGCCGCCTGCTCGTCGCCCCACACCTCGGTGAGCAGTTCATCCTTGGTGAGCACGGCCCCCGGCCGGCATGCGAGCACTTCGAGCAGCGCGAACTCGCGCGGGCTCAGCGTGACCGGCGTGTCGTGCCAGCGAACCTCGCGTGCGTCCCTGTCCACGAGCAACCCGCCGATGCGCAGCGAACCACGTCCCGAGGTGGCGCTCGACCTGCGCATCACGGCGCGCAGCTGGGCGACGAGCACCACGAAGGAGAACGGCTTCACCAGGTACCCGTCCGCCCCCAGATCGAGCCCGTCGGCCTGGTCGATCTCACCGTCCTTCGCCGAGACGAGAAGCACCGGCGTGCGCACCCCTTCCGCGCGGAGCTGCTGCAGGACCCGGTACCCGGACAGCCCGGGGATCATGATGTCGAGCAGCACGGCGTCGAACGAGCCGGTCCGCGCGAGGCGGAGCGCATTCTCCCCGTCCGCGGCCACCGTGACGTCCATGCCCTCCGCACCGAGCCCGCGTTGCAGCGCCTTGCGGACTCCCAACTCGTCGTCGACCACAAGTACCCGAGGTTTCACGACTGCGAGCATGCCCCCCTTCGGACGCGTACCACGCACGTTCTCAGCACTCTCTCAGCGGTGCTTGCCACTCTCAGGGCTATCTCAGCACCGGGAGAGCAACGTGAACGGTGTGCATGAAGCACACTAGTTGCACAACAAGGGGAGAGCAGCATGAAACCGAGAACCAAGGCGCTGACCGCGGCGGTGACGGGCACCGCACTCGGTATCAGCGGGCTGGCCGTGCTGGCCGTGCCCGCGGGGGCGGGCGCCGACCCGGAGTTGCCGGAGATCAGCCCGGAAGAGCTTGTCGAGTCCGCCCTCGCGGCCGACCCACCTGCGTTCGCGGGGACGGTGGGCGTCGACGAGCGGATCGGCCTGCCCGAGATCCCGGGCAACGACCTGACGAACCTCGACTCCGCGCGGGTCTGGCACGACGGGGACGCCGGCTCCCGGCTCGCCATCGAGCGGGAATCCGCGGAGCGGACGATCGTGCACAACTCCGACGGGGTGTGGATGTACGACTCGCAGGAGAACACCGCCACCCGGTATCCCGCTCCCGAGAAGACCCATGGGGGCGAGCAGGGCCCGCCGCCCGCGCAGATGGGGGCGAACGACCCCGCGGGCGCGTCCACCGAGATCATCGACGCGCTGCGGGAGTCCAGCACGATCACGGTGGACGGCACCGCGCGCGTCGCGGACCGGTCGGCGTACGAGCTGATCCTCACTCCGAAGCCCGAGGAACGCACCGTGCTGCGCGAGGTCAAGATCGCGGTGGACGCCGAGACCCGGCTACCGCTGCGGTTCGAGGTGCTGCCTGCGGGCTCGCCCGAGCCAGTGCTCAGCGCAGGCTTCACCGGCATCGACTTCGGTGAGCAGCCGGCTGACCTGTTCTCGTTCACGCCGCCGGACGGTGCCCGTGTCGTCGAGGGGGATCCCGGCGAGCACGCACAGCCCGGTGACCTCCCGGATCCCGAAGCGGGGCTCGAGAACCTCGCCGACGCGAGCCCGGTCGGTGACGGCTGGGACACGGTGCTGACCGGGACCCTTCCCGAAGGGGCGCTCAGCGGGGGTGCCGATGCCGAGGGTCCGCCCGAGCACGGCCAGGACCCGGCGGGTCCCGGTCCGCAGGCGTTGCTCGAGCAGTCGGGTGAGCGCGTGTCGGGTGACTTCGGTTCGGGTTACGTGATCACGACCCGCGCGGGCACCGCGCTGGTCACCGACGACGGCCGCTTCGCCGTGGGTGCCGTGCCACAGCAGGTCGTCACCGAGGCGCTGGAGGAGTCGTGAGCGCGACAGACATCCACGCGCGGGGAGCCACCTCGACTCGGGGGGAGGTGGCTCCCACCTCGGGTGGGGCAGGCGCGGACGGTGCCCCGTCCGCGCTGGTCGCCCGTACCCGAGGGCTGCGCAAGGTCTACCGCGGCGCTGTCGCGGTAGACAGCGTCGACATGGACGTGCCCGAAGGCGCCGTGCTCGGGATGCTCGGACCGAACGGTTCGGGCAAGACCACGATGATCCGGATGCTGCTCGGCCTCGTCCGCCCCACGGAGGGCGAGGTCGAGCTGCTCGGACAGCCGATGCCGGATGCGGCGGGCAGGGCGTTGCCGCATGTCGGTGCCCTGGTCGAGGGGCCGGGGTTCCACCCGTTCCTGTCCGGCAGGGAGAACCTGCTGCGTGTGGCAGCCGCCGAGCCGTTGCTTGCCACCTCCGGCACCCGGGACGCGGTCGGTGCCGCGCTCGAACGGGTCGGCCTGTCGGGGGCGGCTGACCGCAAGTACCGCGGTTACTCGCTCGGGATGAAGCAGCGCCTCGGGCTCGCGGGCGCGCTGCTCGTGCCGCGCAAGCTCGTCGTGCTGGACGAGCCGACCAACGGGCTCGACCCCGCGGGTACCCGCGAGGTCCGCGGGATCATCGGCGAGCTACGCGAGTCCGGCGTCAGCGTGCTCGTGTCCTCCCACCTGCTCGCCGAGGTGGAGGCGACGTGCACCCACGTCGTGGTGCTGCACGAGGGGACGGTCGTCGCGCAGGGCTCGCTCGACACGCTGCTCGACTCCGGCAGCCCCGCTCTCCTGGTATCCACACCGGACGCGGAGTCAGCGGTGGAGGCGCTTCGCCGGAACCGGACTCCGGCACGCCTCGCCCCCGGCGGGGTACGCGTCGACCTGACCGCCACGGAACCGTCCACGGTCGTCGAGACCCTTGTCCGCTACGGGGTCGCGGTCGACGAGGCGCGCAGGGAACGGACCGGGCTGGAGGACGTGTTCGCGCGGCTCACGCAGGCCGACGCGGACGGGCCCGCACCGGACGCCGAACCCGACCATGTCGTCATGCGGGAGGTCTCATCGTGACTACTGTGGATACCCTGGCCGCCGGGTGGCGGCCCACACGGGCAGCCGCACCGTTCACCCGGCTCGTGTGGTCCGAACTGAGGTGGATCTTCCGCAGACCGCGCACGCTCGTGGTGCTGGGGATACTCGGTGCCATACCCGTGATCATCGGGCTGTCCGTCCACCTTTCCGGCTCCGCCGATGGCGGTCCTCCCGGCGGGGAGGCTCCCCTTTTCGTGACGTTCGCGTCGAGCGCCCTCGCCCTGCCGGTCGGGACGCTGTCGGTCACGCTGATGTTCCTCCTGCCGCTCACGGTGGCGATGGTCGGCGCGGACGCGATCGCCGGAGAGCAGTCGCACGGCACGTTGCGCGGCTGGCTGCTCGCGCCGGTGACACGCGGCAGGCTGCTGACCGTCAAGGCGCTGGGTGTCGCTGTCGCCGCGCTCGTCGCGGTAACGCTGATGACCTTGACGGGCGTGGTGACCGGGTTCGTCCTCGGTGGGACCGACGGGTTGTTCACGCTGTCCGGTACGTCGCTGACCGTCGCCGAGGCGCTCGGCAGGATCGGTATCACGATCAGCTGGGTCGCCGTGCAGCTCTTCGCGGTCGGGGCTGTCGCGCTCGCGATCTCGACGTTCACCGAGCACCCGATGGTGGTCGTGGCCGGCATTCTCGCCGGCGACATCCTGTTCGGTGTGTTGCTGATGCTCACGGCCGTGGACTGGCTGCACCCGTTCCTGCTGACCGTGTCGTGGACCACCGCCCTGCCCGATGTGCTGCGTGACCCGATCCCCACGGGGACGCTGACCGAGGGGGCATTGCGCGCCGGGTGCTACATGCTGATCGGCCTGTCGATCGCCTACGCCCGCCTCACCGCGAAGGACGGCTGAGCGTGGCCACGTAGTCTTGACCGACCAGTCAACTAGCCAGTAGCGTTCCGGCGCATGAGCCAGAAGCTCGAGTCCCGCGAGCGCATCGTGCGCAGCTCGGCACGGCTGTTCCTGTCCCGCAGCTACAACGCGGTCAGCGTGGACGAGCTGTGCGCGGAAGCGGAGGTGCGCAAGGGCAGCTTCTACCACTTCTTCTCGTCCAAGTCCGATCTGGCCAAAGCCGTCATCGATCTCCACACGACCGCGCTACTCGACCGCCTGGAGCAGGCATCCGGGCGGTCACCGGCCGAGCGGCTGCACGGGCTCGCCGACGCGGTCGGCGCGATCCAGGCCGGTTTCGAGAACCGGTTCGGCCGTATCGTCGGTTGCCCGTTCGGCAACCTGGCCTCCGAGCTGGCGACCGCGGACGAGGAGCTGCGCGAGCACCTGGCCACGGCCTTCGCCAGGTGGGAAGCCGAGTTCGCGGTGCTGTGCAGGCAGGCCGCTTCGGACGGCGCGCTGCGTCAGGGGGTGGATCCCGACCGGCTGGCGCAAGCGCTGCTCGCGCAGGCACAGGGCCAGATCCTGCTGGCCAAGGTCAGCGTCACGTCCGCATCCGAGATCCGTAGAGCCTTGCACGAGCTCGTCGACGCGCACCTGCGGGAGGGGTACTGACCATGGGCACCACACCAACCGAAGTGGACTTCCACTTCGATCCGATGTGTCCGTTCGCCTACCACACGTCACGGTGGATACGCGCGGTCCGCGACCAGCTGGACCTGACCGTGCGCTGGCGGTTCTTCAGCCTCGAGGAGACCAACCGGTTCGAGCACTCCAAACACCCGTGGGAGCGCGAGTGGTCCTACGGGTGGTCCCAGATGCGCGTCGCCGCGCTGCTGCGCCGCAAGGACGCGGCCCTCGTGGACGCCTGGTACGCGCGGGTCGGTAGGGCGCTGCACATCGACGGCGAGAAGCCGCACGAGCCGGAGACCGCGCGCAGGCTCGTCGGCGAGATCGGGGCGGACCCGGCGCTTGTCGACGAGGCGATCGCCGACCCCACCACGCACGACGACGTGCACGCTGATCACAAGCGGGTGACCGACGCGGGCGGCTTCGGAGTGCCCACCCTCTTCTTCCCCGACGGGCAGTGCCTGTTCGGTCCCGTGCTGATCGACCCGCCGGCCGGGACCGCGGCCATACGGCTGTGGCACCTGGTCACCGGGATGCTGGAGTTCGGCCACGTGTACGAGCTGCAGCGCCCCAAGAGCGCGCACGACCAGCAGGCGATCAGTGATGCGCTGCAACCGTACCTGCGTGGCCGCGACTGGATGAGCATCGATCGCGGCCAGATCGTCGAACCAGGAACCCGTCCCGATGAGGAGATCGCCGGATGACTACCGCCACCACCGACAAGGACTCGACCGTTCGCGCCCTGGTCACGCAGTGGACCTCGATGGACGAGCTGCTGAGCTCGCTACCCGAGGACGCGTGGTCGACACCGAGTGCGTTGCCCGGCTGGACCGTGCAGGACATCGTCTCCCACGTGATCGGAACCGAGTCGATGCTCGAGGGCGAGCAGGCGCCGGAACCGGATGTCGACGTCACCTCGCTGCCGCACGTGCGCAACGACATCGCCGCGGTCAACGAGCACTGGGTGCTGGCGCTGCGCGAGCACACCCCTGCGCGGATGCTGGACCGGTTCCGCGACATCGTCAGCAGGCGCATCGAGGCGCTGCGCGCGATGAGCCAGGAAGACTTCGACGCGCCCTCGTGGACCCCGGCCGGGCAGGCGACCTACGGGAGGTTCATGCGGATCAGGCTGTTCGACTGCTGGTTGCACGAGCAGGACATCCGGGACGCCGTCGGGATGCCGGGCAACCAGGAGGGGCCGTGCGCGGAGGGTGCCCTCGAGGAGATCGTCGGCGCCCTTGGCTACCTGGTCGGCAAGCGTGCCGAGGCGCCGGACGGGTCGCGCCTGACCATCGAGCTCACCGGCCCGGTGTCCCGCACACTGCACGTCGCCGTGGACGGGCGAGCCTCGGTCGTGCCCGAGCTCTCCGGACCGGCGACCTCGACCCTGCGGCTGAGCTCGGATCTGTTCACCCGCCTCGCGGGCGGTCGCGTATCCCCGGAGGAGCACCTGACCGAAGTGGACGTCCAGGGTGATGCCGAGCTGGGTGCTCAGGTGGTGCGCAACCTGCGGCTGACGATCTGATCGCGGTACCGCGCCGCGCGGGTCACCCGAAAGCCAGCTCGGCAACGCGGACCACCAGCGCCAGCTTCCGGTGCTGGTCGTCGATGCTCAGCGCGTTGCCGTACAGCGAGGTCGCGAACCCGCACTGCGTACCGACAGCGAGGCGTTCGCGTCCGATGATCCCGCTCGCCACATCGACCCGTTCGACCAGCGCATCGACCGGCTCCGGCTCGCGATGTTTGGTGGTCACCAGCCCCAAGACCACGCTGGTGTCCTCGGGCACGAGCCGGAGCGGGTCGAACCCGCCGGAACGCTCGTCGTCGTACTCAAGCAGGAGACGGTCGGCGTGCACTGTGGAGAACACGGGAGCGGCGATCGGGTCGTAGCCTCCCGCGACCAGCCAGCGGCTGCGCTGGTTCCCGCGGCATAGGTGGAACCCGAACGTCGCGGGCCGTCCCGCTGCGATGACGGCGTTGTCCAGCTCGATCCCGTAGGAGAGCCACTGGTCGGCCGCCCAGCCACGCCGCTCGTAGAACTCCCGCCACGACGGGTCGACGAGCAGCGGGTAGTGCGGGGCGTCCAGCTGGATGTAGCGGCATCCCAGCCTAACCAGCTCCCTGACCTCGTCGCAGAGGATCCGGGTGACGTCCGACAGGAAGTCGTCGAGCGTGGCGTACGGTTCGCCCGCGTTCTCCGGTGACCAGAGGCCTGCGAACAGGCTCGGGCTCGGCAACGTCACCTTGGTCATCGCACCCGGACCGTCCGGGCTCGCCCGCTCACCCACGCACGAGCGAAGGAAGGTGAACTCCTCCGCGGCCAGGTTGCGGCGTTTGCGCAGCCGCCCGGTGACCGCGAGGTCCCCGGGACGCTCCACATGCTGGTCGCCAACGACGTCGGAGTACCAGTCACCCCACAGCCACGCGTCGATGCTCGCGCCTGACACACCGTCGACGGAGGCGGTGAACTCGCCCTGGAACGACTCCCGGCGCAGCTCACCATCGGTGACCACCGGGCAGCCCGCGTCGGCCTGCAACGCGACGGCCTCCCGCACGGCCCGGTCCTCCACCGCCTTGAACTCCGAGTCCGTCAGCTCGCCACGGGCCCGTGCCGCCCTGGCATCCAGCAGGTAGCCGGGCCGCAGCAGGCTCCCCACATGCTCCGCGCGTGCGGCAATGGCCATGGCCCGATTCTATGCGCCGCCAGGTCGGCCGAGCGCAAGAACCAACCGCGACAGAAGTGTTGTGACGTAGTAAAAACCCTAAGTCGGTCGGATCAGTGACTTTCGTCCCACGACGACCGCACTAACTTTCTCCCACGCTTGGAACTTCGGCTTGAGTCGGCATCCCGTCCGACGCGTGATGGCCTCGTGTGAACACTTTCCGTATTTAGCCGTCACGAATCGTGTACGGGTAGCGGCCGCATAACGTCGTCCGGCACAAGCACACCGCGCGACTCTCCGGAGAAGGGGACAATATGACAGAGCCTCAGCCGGCCCCCGCACACGTTCAGGAACCCCGTAACGGTTTCGGTATCACAGGGCTTGTGCTCGCCCTCGTGGGTCTGGTCTTCGGCCTTATACCATTCACCGGCTTCATCGCACTCATACTCGGCGCAATAGCCGTCCTTTTCGGGCTACTCGGATGGGGACGGGTGCGCCGTGGCACGGCGACCAACAAAAAGATGTCAGTGATCGGCACGCTTCTCGGAGCCGGTGCGATCGCGCTCGGTATCTGGGGTATGACCATCGTGTTCAACACCGTCGACGAGATCGACGAGGAACTCAACAATGCCGGCAACGCTGACACGGACGAGCAGGGCAGCAGCGGCGGCGAGGGAGAGCCAGCAGAAACAGACGGTACCGAGCTAGGAAGCCGGGACGACCCACTGGAGCTCGGTACGACGATCGAGATGGGTGAGTGGTCGCTGGCGGTGACGGAGGTCGATCCGGACGCGGCCGAGGACATCATTGCCGAGAACGAGTTCAACGAGCCTCCCGTCGACGGGCGGCAGTTCGTCATGTTCCAGGTAACTGCCACGTACAACGGCGAGGAGTCGGGTACCGCCTGGGTCGACTTCGGATGGGCGGTGGTCGGATCCAGCGGCAACACCTTCGGCGGCGCTTCCATGGACGACCATTGCGGAGTGATCCCGAATCCGCTCAACGAGACCGGGGAGACCTACCCCGACGGCGAAGTCAGTGGGAACGTCTGCGTCTCGGCACCCTCCGACCAGTTGGATGGTGGCAGCATCCGGGTCGAGGACTCCTTCAGTTTCGACGACACGCGAGCCTTCTACGCTCTGCGATGACCGGCACCGGAACCCGCCACGCGATGGACTAGTCGTGATGTCCAGCGATGCCCTGCCGACAGCGGACACGGGCCCCCGGCCCCGGATCACTCCGGCTCGGCATCGCGCACGGTGATGTTGCCCGAGTCGATCCGTTCGTAGGTCACCCTGGTGTTCGGGTCGTCGCACTGCGTGGCGCGCAGGTCGTACACGCCAGCAGGCTGCGGCGGATCGAAAGTCATGGCGTCGACCGGCTCGCCCCCGCGTGGCTTGCCGTTGTCCTCAACGAAGATCTGGATCCCGCCGCCGTCGAACGGCTCAGCCGATCCTGCGGTCCGGTCGAAGCGGTACTTGAAGCTCGCGCGGTCGCCGTCCACTCGCAAGCAGGTCACCTCGCCCTGCACCGTGAACGGTTCGATCGGGTCGTCGCCGTCCACATCGGTCTCGCTTCGGAAGTAACCGCCCGGTGCGGCGCCTGAGGGGTCGCTGTGTGCCGCGAAGGCGAAGCTGATCGGCCCGCCTGTGACCGGGAACGTGCTGGTGCCCGCACCCACCGCCGAGTCACGACCCTCTGCGTGCTCGCTGCCGTGCACCGGGCTGACGGCCGCCGACGCCAGCGCCAGCACCGCTGTGATGACCAGTGTCGCCGGTATCCGATGATGCATGGCGCATCCACCTGCCTCACTACGGGCTTTCCTACACCCTCGCGTGCCCCTGTGACAACAGGCAGCGTTTCGGCCGGTACGCGAACCGGGCGCGCTTGAACCGGATCGCGCCGCTACGGTTGATCACCCAAGGTGGTGAGTAACTCGCTCAATACCTGCTCGAGCACCGGCACTTTATCGACGAGTACTTGCCATACGAGTGCATCGTCGACCATCGCGTAACCGTGGATCAGGCCGCATACAACTCTTCTCTCGTTTGCATGAGCTGCCTGCGGAAGAACGGGTTCGTCAAGCTGGATGAGGTGACAACGTCCACCGGACGACCAAGAATCCCCTCAAGACCTTCCTTCAGGTCGAAGTAGGATCCGAAATGATCGAAATCATGCCCGGCGTCGAACTCCACCAGGACGTCGACGTCACTCGAGCCCTCATCGAAAGACTCGCCGGTCGCCGATCCGAACACGTCGAGGCGGCGAACACGCAGCTCACGGCACAGCTTCTCGATCTGGGGCCTCTTGGACTCGATCGTGGCATGCACGGCATCCACCTCCCACTGAGATTGGGCCTGATAATGGCCGCGCCACGCGCGTCGCTCATGGGCGTGTGACCGGGCGGCCCTCGCGTTCCCATTCGGGGAAGCCGTCCTCGAGCCGCCGCGCGTCGTAACCGGCCGCGCGGAGCTTGCGCACGGCCTCGTCGGCGAAGACGCAGTAGGGTCCACGGCAGTAGGCCACCACGTCGATATCGCGCGGTAGGGCCGCCAGCGCCTCGTCGAGCTCCGACAGCGGTGCCGAGCGTGCCCCGGGGATGTGGCCGGACTCGTACTCGAGGCGGGGGCGGACGTCGAGCACGACCGCTTCACCACTGTTGATACGCCGTTCGAGCTCAGCACGGCCGATGCCCTCGAGGTCACCACGATCACCCAGGTACGCGCTCGCCAGCCGCTCGACCTCGCTCACCTGCTGTGCCGCCACATCCCGCATCGCGGCCCAGAGCTCGGCCACCCGGGCACCAGCCAGGCGGTACCGCACCCGCTGGCCATCGCGCTGGGACTCGACCAGTCCCGCTCCGGCGAGCACCTGCAGGTGGTGCGAGGTGTTGGCGACCGACTGGTCGATCGCATCCGCAACCTGCTCGACGGAGCGCGCCCCCTGCGTCAGCAGGTCGAGGATCTCGGCACGCCGCCCGCTCGCCAGCGCCTTCGCGACCGTGGCCAGGCCGTCGAACAGTGCGTTCTTGGCGTCGCGGCTCCCGACGCCGCCGTTCTCGCTCTCCCGTGCCATATCCCCCACCGTAACTTATTCAAGAAAACATTTGAAGTAACTGCTCACAGGGTTGACTCCCGCGCCGTCGGCTGCCATTGTCTTCAAAAGACCTTTTGAATATCGAGTACCGGACCGCTGAACGGCTGCGTACCGAGAGGAGCCCCCGTGAGCACCGTGGAGATCGTGAGCCTGCCGGAGCCCGGCTTGGGCAACCAGAGCTACCTCATCGCCACCGGCGACGGCGGGGCGGTCGTCATCGACCCCGCGCGCGACCCGAGCCGCTACCTCGAGGCGGCACGGGCGCGCGGCTGGCGGATCCGGTGGACGGTCGAGACGCACCTGCACGCCGACTTCGTCTCCGGCAGCCGGGAACTGGCCACCTACGGAGCGAAGGTGGTCCTACCGGCGGGCTCGGGGGTGGGCTTCCCAGCCGACGAGCTGGACGACGGCGACGAGCGCACCGTCGGAGGGCTGACGCTGGAGGCGCTGGCCACGCCGGGGCACACACCCGAGCACCTGACGTACCTGCTGCGCGACGGGGACCGGGTGGTGGCGGTGTTCAGCGGCGGGACGCTGACCGCAGGCGGCATGGCTCGCCCGGACCTCATCAGCCCGGAGCTGACCGAGCCACTCGCGCGGGCGGCATGGCACTCCATCACCGAGCGCCTGCTCGAACTGCCCGGCGAGACACCGCTCTACCCCACACACGGTGCGGGGTCGTTTTGCTCGGCGGGCCCACCCGGCGAGCACACCTCCACCATCGGCGAGCAGCGCGAGCACAACCCGCTGCTGCAGGCCGGTGACGAGGATGCCTTCGTCGAACGGCTGTTGTCCGGGCTGGGCAGCTACCCCGGTTACTTCCTCCGCCTGCGCCCGGTCAACGCCGCCGGTCCCGCGGTACACGGGCCCCAGCCGCCCCTGCCGCCCCGGCTGGACCCCGAGCAGGTGCGGCAACACGCCGCGAACGGTGCCGAACTGGTCGACGTGCGCCCCATGGAGGCCTTCGCCGCCGGGCACGTGCCCGGATCACTGGCCAACCCGCTGCGGGACCAGTTCGGCGTGTGGCTCGGCTGGCTGGTCGATCTGGACCGCGACATCGTCCTGGTCACCAGCGGCGAGTCCGGCGAGCTCGATCGCGCGACACGGGAGTGCCTGAAGATCGGCCACGAGCACCTCACCGGCCACATACCGTTCCCCGCCTGGCGGGAGGCCGGTCAGCCGGAGAGGAGCCTGTCCCTGCTGGATCCGGCGAGTGCCGCAGGCTCGGGCAGGCACGTCGTGGACGTGCGCCAGGCTGCCGAGTGGGCCGGTGGCCACGTTCCCGGCGCGGTACACGTCGAACTCGCCGAGCTGGCCGGGCACCCCGACGTGGTGGGTGGCTCCCCGGCGGTGACGCAGTGCGGGCACGGCGAGCGCGCCATGACGGCAGCCAGCCTGCTCGCCCGCGCAGGCCACGAGGACGTGGCCGTACTGGCAGGCGGACCCGGCGACCTTGCCGCCGCGAGCGGGCAGTCGCTCGAGGAGTAACGGCGACCCCACGGCGGCTCCGGACAGGACCGCACGGTGAAAGGAGAGCACAGTGAGTGAGCAGCCAGGACAGCATCAGTCGGGGCGACCGCTACCGAGCACGACGAACGGGTTCGCCGTCGCTTCCCTCGTCCTCGGCATCGTCTGGTTCTGGGGTGTGGGGTCGATCCTCGCCCTCGTGTTCGGCTACGTGGCACTGAGCCAGATCGACCGCTCGGCAGGTGCCGAGGGCGGTCGCGGCATGGCCATCGCCGGCGTCGTGCTCGGATGGGTCGGCGTCGCAGGGATCGTGCTGATGGTCGTCCTCATGGGACTCGGATTCGCCTGGATGCCTGGGATGGACGGTATGGGCGACATGATGAACGGTTCCCACGAGCACTGATGCGTCCCGCCGCCCGTGTGACGCCGCGCCTGGGGCTGCGGGAGAACCTGCCGCAGTTCACGCTGCTGGTCGCGGTCAACGCGCTGGTCGGCGGCATGGTCGGCCAGGAGCGCACCGTGGTGCCGCTGCTGGCCGAGGCGGAGTTCGGCCTCGGCTCCTACAGCGCCATGCTGACCTTCATCGTCGCCTTCGGGCTCACGAAGGCGGTGGTCAACTACTTCGCGGGCACGCTGGCCGACCGGTTCGGCCGCAAACCCGTACTCGTGGCGGGCTGGCTGGCGGCGATCCCGGTACCGCTGCTGTTGATGTGGGCGCCCACCTGGGAGTGGGTGGTGATCGCCAACGTCATGCTGGGCCTCAACCAGGGGCTGACCTGGTCGCTGACCGTGGTCATGAAGATCGACCTGGTGGGCCCGCACCGCCGCGGGCTGGCCATGGGCCTCAACGAGGCCGCGGGCTACGGGGCCGTGGCGCTGGCCGCGTGGGTCACCGGCGCCGCCGCCACCGAGTTCGGCCTGCGCCCGGCGCCGTTCCTGCTCGGGGTGGCCGTCGCCGCACTCGGTCTCGGCCTGTCCGCTGTCGTCGTGCGCGAGACGGCGGGTCATGTCGCCGAGGAGAACCGCACGCACGTGCGCCGCGACGCGTCCCTCGACGCCGACGTGCCGGCGGGCCGCGTGTTCGCGCTGGCGACCTGGCGCGAGCCGGCACTGTCCTCGGCCAGCCAGGCCGGGCTGGTCAACAACCTGAACGAGGGCGCGGCATGGGGGCTGTTCCCGGTGCTGTTCGCCGCAGGCGGCCTGTCCACGGGCCGGATCGGCCTGCTGATCGCCGTCGCCCCTGCCGTGTGGGCCGTCGGCCAGCTGATCACCGGTGCCGTGTCCGACCGGATCGGCCGCAAGTGGCTCATCGCGGCAGGCCAGTGGACCGAAGCCGCCGGCCTGATCGCCGTCGCCCTCGGTGACGGCGTCGCCGTCTGGGCCGCGGGCAGCGCGCTCTTCGGCGCGGGCACCGCGCTGGCCTACCCCACGTTGCTGGCCGCGGTCGGCGACGTCGCCCACCCCGCCTGGCGCGGCACCGCCGTGGGCGTCTACCGGTTCTGGCGGGACATCGGCTTCGCCGTGGGCGCCGTACTCGCAGGCGTGCTCGCCGACGCCTTCGGCGTGGCGACCGCCATCGTGGTGGTGGCTGCCGTCACCGCGGCCAGCGGGCTCGACGTCGCCGGTCGCATGTACGAGACCCGGCCGCCCCGTGCCAGCAGCGGTGCCTGACGCCGGTGACTTGCGTGCTATCTCACAGTTAAGGAAGGCTAGCCTAAGGTATCGTCTACTACACATTCGAGTGAGCCGCGTTCCGTTGAGGAGGGCCCGATGGAGCCGTCACGCACCTCCGGGCGGGCTGACGACCGGGGACGCGGCATGTTCCCGTCGTCGCGCACAGGGCGGGACCGTCTCCGGCGGTTGCGGAGTCGCCTCACGGGCTCCCGGTCGGCAGGCGATGCCGATGAGCTGCGCCTGAACCGGGTCGCGGCGCTGCACTACGACATCCCGCACCAGGGCTCCCGCGACTCGGCGGCAGGGGTCACCGCCGGGGCCACCGCGCCAGGCGACAACATCCTGATCATGATCACCGCCGACCGGGGCGGTCAGCTCATCGACGGGGTCGGCGAGGCCCTGCCGGAGCATGCGTTCGCCGGTGACACCGACGAGGGCGGCGACGCCGCCTGGACCTTCGTCCGCGCCGCGAGCCAGCGCCTGTACCGGCGCACGCTGGCGTTCCGGGACCGTGACGACGCGGTCACCGCGGTGCGCCGCGTGATGGTCGAGCTCAGTGGGCTCGCCGCGGACCATGCCGGTACGCGACCGGGCAACCGGCACCTGCGCGGGACGCTGTTCGGGATCGAGGTCGCCTTGCTCGACACCGCTGCCCGCGCGCTGGACCTGCAGGTTTCCGAGCTGCTCGGCGGCACGCGCGAGCATGTCGGTATCAGCGGCTCGCGGATCCCGTCCGGGGGCGCACCGGATGCTGCCGCCGAGCGGGCCATACGGCAGCGACGGTACCCGGTGACGCGCCTGCAGGGGGTGGGCGCCGTGGAGCACGACTGGACGTTGCTGGAGACGGTCGCCCGCGCGAACCGCTCGGCCGACCTGGACAGGCCCATCTGGCTGGAGCTGGCCGAGGCGCTGGATGCCGGCGGCGCCGCGAGGTTCGTTGACGGGGTGGCCGCGCGGATGGCTTCCGGCGAGCTGCCCGCCTCGGTCCTGCTGCAGGGGCTCGTGCCCGCGGAGCAGCTCACCGCACTGCCGGACCTGCAACGGCGAGCCGACGAGGCCTGCCGGGACGCACCGCACGGGCCTGCCCTGGACCTGCGGGTCGTGGCAGGCGAGGGCGTCGAGGACGCGAGCGACCTGGAACGGCTCAACGCGCACGGCGGGTGCCGCGCCCTCACCATCAGGCCCGACAGGGCCGGTGGGCTGCTGGCGAGTGCCGAGCTCGCCGACGCGGCGATCACGGCCGACCCCGGGATCCACATCGGTATCGCGGGCGTGCCCGGGGCCAGCGATGTGTCCGCGTGGGCACTGCACAACCTCGCGCGCTCGCTCCCGCGCCTGGACTACCTGACGATCCCGCCCCGCACCGGCGCCGAGGTGCGGATCACCGACCCGCCGGTGCGTTTCCGCGCCAGGGGCAGCAACATCCTCACGCCGCAACGTTCTCCCGGGCTCGGTGCCACGCCCGTGCTGGCCACGCTCGAGCCGTATGTCGAGCGCAGTTTCGACGCGAACAGCCAGGGCGGGATGGTGGTGGCCAAGCAGCCGTCCACGGGCGGCAGCCGGATCGACGCCATGCACGCGACCAGGGAGCGCCTGGACAGGCTGACCGTCGCGGAGCTGGAACGGCAACTGGAACCCCGGCTGCTCGCCACAGCGGGCGACGAGCACCGCGCCCGGGTGCGGTCGCTGCTGCGCGTCACCGAGCCCCGGCACCTGACCCACGCGATGGTGCGCCGCCTCGAACGCAACGACCTGTCGTTGCCGTCGGGGCTGTCGTTCCGGTCGCTCATGCTGGAACAGTCCGAGGCGCGCAGGCTGGGAGTGTTCCGCCCGGGCTGGTTGCTGGACAACAAGGCGAAAGCCTACGCCTTCGTGGACGAGGTGGGAGTACGGCGACCCCGGTGTGACCGGGTCGCGAGACCGTTCGCCGCCATCGAGCCGGCCGGCCCGATCGTGATCAAACCGGTGCGGTCGACCGGGTCGAAGGGCACCTACCTCGTGTACGCGCCCGACCACATCATCCACCTGAGAGACGGGATGGAACTGTCCTCATGGGACGCCATGGCCGAGCATGCCCGCCGGTTGATGTCTCATGAGCGCAGACCCGTCCCGGACAGGTGGATGACCGAGGAGCTGGTCCTCGAGGACTCCAGCACCCTGCGTACGGCCACCGACCTCAAGTTCTACGCGTTCTACGGGCACGTCCTCCTGATCAGGGAGTCACGCCGCGTCTCCGGCGGCAAGCAGGGTGTGCGCTACTGGACAAGGGACAACGAACCGGCGCGGACCGGGGTCACGCGAGGCGAGCACCTGGACGAGGCGCGGGGAGCGACTCAGCAGCAGCTCGAGCTGGTGGAGTCGCTGAGCCGGGAGATCCCCGTGCCGTTCATGCGGATCGACATGCTGCGCGGCGAGGACGGGCTGGTGTTCGGGGAGTTCACACCGCGCCCCGGCGCGTTCGAGCTGTTCGACGAGACGTGGGACAGGCGCATGGCCGAGTCCTGGGTGCTGGCCGAGGGACGCATCATCGACGATGTGCTCGGCGGCAAGGACTTCGCGGCGTTCGCCAAGGCCACCCGCTGAGGCGGAGCCGACGGCGAGCACTCACCCGCCCGACGGGTCACACGCTCGACGCGGCACGCATCTCCCACGGCGCGCGGCCGACGAGATGATCAGCGGCCGGGTACCCGGTCCCTCGCTGGTGCGCGGGGCCGGGCAGCAGCGGGTTGGGTACGTGACCGGCGCTGGCAGGCATGACCATCCCCGGCGTGCGGACCTCCTCGAGCAGCGGACCGAGTACTTGCCGGGACGGCCACGTGGCCTCGCGCAGCAGCACGGTCTCCAGCAGCGTCGCGAGGGAGCGCGCGAGGTCGATCCGGCTCAGGCAGCCGCGTACGGCCTGGCGTAGCTGCGACCACAGCACGCGCTCGTCCATCCCGTAGTAGCGGGTCATGGCGTCGATGATGCTGTAGAGGTTGACCTGTACACCAAGGGTCTGGAGATACCCCACGAGCTCACGCATGCCGGGCAACGCGAGCGCAGGCGTCCCGCCCCCCTTCGTCCGGTACCCGGGGTCGGGGGTCCCGGCGATACGCATCCACTCCGGACAGACGCGTAGCGTGTCGTAGTCGCGCAGCACGAACCGGCGGATGTTGCCGTCGACGAGCTCGACGAGGACGTTCTGGCCGTGCAGCTCGGGGACGACGCCATGACGCAGGAACCCGAACGCGAGCTCGCAGAAGGCCTCGCTGAGGGTGCGGAAGAACCCGGCAGGGTCCCCCGGGTCGAACCCGGCACCGGCCAGGGTCTTGGCCATCGCGTCCCACTCGTGCGCGGCAAGGGCCGCCATCGGCAGCACGACCGCCGCCGGGTCGTCGAGCAGCTCACGCGGGTACCGGCGGAGCTGAACGGCAAGCTGGCCGGGTCGGTCGGCGAACTCGTCGTCACCACCCCACGTGCACCAGTGATGTTCCTCGGACAGCACCACCATGGACGCGAGCAGCTGGTCACGCTCGAGGATGTGCCGCATGGTCGCCTGCGCGCGCTGCGCGTTGTCCAGCTCCTTCGGCGGCAGCAGGCGGGTGATGCCCAGGGTCTCGACCCCGAGGGGAAGCTTGAGGTGCCACTCGGACTCCGGTGACGTCGCCAGCGTGCGCAGCGAGGACGTCGGGTGGAACCGGCCGACGGACCTGGCGAGCGGGATGATGTCGTTCGAGGCGATCTCGGTACCGAACACCGCGGGCAGGACCCGATCGAACTGCCACGGATGCACCGGGATCGTCGCGTAGTCCCCGGCGCCGAGGCCGGCTGCAACCATGGCGTCACTGAGCGCCCCGCGGTCGGCGTCGTCGAGAAGGTGCCGGGCCAACCGCACGGCGTCGGTTCCCGTGCCGTAGCGGAGCCGCTCGTGGCGCACCGCGACCCAGTCCAGCGCCACCGGGTGTTCGCGGCCCGGGCCGTACCGCTCGAGGTCGGCGACCGACCACCCGACGATGGCGCGCGCCGTCGGATGAAAGGGGCGGCAGCGGGTCGCGGCGAGCCGCTCCCCCGCGAGCATCTCGCCGGGAGCGGGTGTCGCGAGGTCGGCGAACCGGTCCGGCACGGTCGCGGCGGTGTGCTCGACTGCGACCCGGAGGTCCGCGGCGACCTGCTCGGCGGGCTCGTCGAGGTGACCGTGGCCGTTCGCGAGCGTGGTGAGGACCTCGTCCGGTGTGAGCACCCGTGGCGGCTCGCCGGGCTCGACGTACCACACGGGCCCGCGGGAGAGCCGGTAGCGCTGCAACGTCCCACCGTCGCGGCCACGGAACAGCAGGGTTCCCCGCCCGGCCGGGACGGTGCACCACACCTCCGCGCGGCCCAGCGGCGCGATCTCCTCCCGCGGGCTCGCGCAGGCCGCCACCATGTCGGCGATCTGGTAGCGGTTCTCCTGGAGCAGCGTGTCCACCAGATCGCGGAGGACCAGCTCAGCAGCGTCAGCCTCGCCTGCCCGATCACCGGAGTCAGGGCAGGGCTCTGTGGCATGCGCATGTCCGCACGACCGGGTAATGGCTGCCATGTGGGCTTTCTCCTGGGATCAGGTCATATCGAGACATGAATTAGGTAAGACTAACGTAATATAGCCTTGCCTAAGTATGACCTACGTCGCACGAACGGGCGATCGCGGAGAAAGCAGTAGCGCCACGGCGTGGTGTCCCCGGCCGACCGTGGCCCCGGGCGTCAGCTCCGGAAGAACGAGTTCGACTCGGAGCGGTACATGGACACCAGCGCCGCGACAACCGGCAGGACCGAGAGCATGCTCAGCGTCCCGTGCGCCACGCCCAGCCCACCGGCCTCGGCTCGTTGGTCGAGCCCGGGCAACGACAGCAATGTGCCGATGATGACGAGGGCGGCCAGCACGGTCAGCACGATCCGCGCCCAGTTCGCGCCGTTGCGCATGGGCAACGCGACGAGACCGGTGGCCACGATGAGTATCAGCGTCAACACGAGGGTGACGACCGCGGCTCCCCGCATCTGTTCGGCAGCCAGGCTCCCCTCGACCCCGACGGAACGGGTCGCGTCGTTCACCATGACCGCGCCGAGGACGAGCACGACGAGGCTGATCCCCACATAGATCATCCAGAGGACGAAGGCCACCTGCACCGGGCGGGGCCGGATCAGCGACTGCAGCACGGACGGGTCCGGGGGCGGCATCGACGATCCGGACGGTGGCCGCCCCTGCGGTGCCGGTGACTCGTGTGGATCCTGCGGGAATGTCATCGGCGGACAGCTTATGAGGTCCGACTCCGGCGCGCAGCGAGATCAGCGAATCACCCCCGGAAACGGGGCGCGTCGCCGGTGCGGTGTTCGCGCTCGACCCGCTCACCAGGCACCGTCCCGATGCTCGGCGCACCTGTGGCTCGTCGGCTGAACGTGACTCCGCGCTCACTGTCGGTGGGCAGGTCCATGATCAACCCGAACCGAGCGACACAATGATCATCAACATCCCGGCCAGCACCTCGCACCCGCGCGGCCACCCGCCGCGCGCTTACCGGAAGGAGACCGTCGCGTCATGATGGGTCGTACGCATGCGTTGACCGGCTGGTGCGCGGGTCTGGCCGTGGCCCCGCTCGTCGGGGCCGGGCAGATCCACGAGGCGGTGGCCATGGCCACCACCACCGCCGGGTTCGCCCTGCTGCCCGACCTCGACCACCCCGGGGCGCGGGCCTCCCGCCTGCTCGGCCCGCTCACCGGCGGCCTGTCCTGGCTACTGCGACGCGCCTCCGCCGGACTGTACGCCCTCACCCGCCGCGAGGCCGACGACAACAGCACCGGCACCCACCGGCACATGACCCACACCCTCGCCTTCGCCGGTGCCCTCGGCGCCGCCACCACCATCGGCACCCAGGCAGGCGGCATCTACGCCGTCGCCGCCGTGGCCATCCTCGGGCTGCTGCTGGCCGAGAACGCCCTCGGCGACTGGCTACTGCCCGCCGCGGGAGCCGCCATCGCCTGGTGGGCCTACACCAGCCCCAGCGGGCTGTCCGAACTCACCCAACTATCCGGATGGCTCGGCATCGCCGTCGCACTGGGGTGCGTGGTCCACTGCCTCGGCGACGCCATCACCGAGTCCGGCTGCCCCTTCCTCTGGCCCATCCCCATCCGCGGCGAAACCTGGTACGAACTCCGCCCACCAGCCTGGCTACGCTTCCACACCGGCAAAACCGTCGAAAACGCCCTCATCGCCCCCGCGGCGACCATCCTCGCCATCGCCCTCCTGCCCGGCATCACCGACCTCATCACCCCCGCCATCAACAGCCTCCAAGCGATGCTCTGAGCGCTCGACCCCGCGCGTCGCTGGGCTGTCGGTGGCGAGCTGATCCAGCGGAGCGAAGACCTCTTCCTGCAACTCGATCGCCGTGCGCCCCGTGGTCAGACCGGCCGGGAGCTTGTCTCTCTCCAGCGAACAATCACCGGAAGACCAGCCGGCCAAGAACGAATCATTGGAGAAGGCGCGACGCAGGAATGGCGATTACCTGTCCCCTGCCACTTTCAATATATAGCGCACCGGGGGGCTTGCGGCAAGACCCGGGTCGTGCCGCAGAATCACCGGCGAAGCCAGAACCTGGCAAAACGGGGGTCGCGACGTGCGTGTGTTGCAGTCGGCGAGCGGGTCGCGCGGGACGTCGAATCGCTGATCGGGCCCGCGAAGCGGTTCTCCGCAATCCAACGGGGAACCCGAAGAACCCAGCATCAATGAGCCGCTGTGAGGGGAATGTGTCAACTCAGGGGTACGACGAGGAATTGCGGTCCGAGCGGGACTATGTGGCCGGTCTTTACGCGCGGCTCGATGCCGAGCGCGACCGGGTGAAAGGCGAGTACGACGCGGCGTTACGGGGAACCGGTGGCACCGCCATGGAGCGGGATATCGAGGTGCGCGCACTGGCCAAGGAGATGAAGCGACTGGACGTCGCGGACAACGGGTTGTGTTTCGGCCGGTTGGACACCACTTCGGGCGAGCATTCCTACATCGGCAGGATCGGCCTTTTCGACGAGGAGAACGACTACGAACCGGTGTTGTTGGATTGGCGAGCGCCTGCGTCGCGCGCGTTCTACGTGGCCACCGCAGCGAACCCGGAGAACGTGCGTCGGCGCCGCCAGTTCCACACCCGCGGACGCCGGGTCCTCGATTTCACCGATGAGGTGCTCGGCCGTCCAGACGGAAGCGAACGGGGGGATGCCGCCCTGCTCGCGGCGGTCGACGCGCCGCGCGGTGACGGGATGCGCGACATCGTGGCGACGATCCAGGCCGAGCAGGACGAGATAATCCGAATCGACCACCCCGGGGTGCTGGTGATCGAGGGCGGCCCGGGCACAGGCAAGACCGTGGTGGCGTTGCACCGCGTCGCGTACCTGCTCTACACCCAGCGGGAGCGGATGGAACGCCACGGTGTGCTCGTAGTCGGGCCCAGCCCGGCGTTCCTGAACCACATCGACCGCGTCCTGCCGTCACTCGGCGAGTCCGACGTGGTGTTCATGACCCCCGGAGACCTCGTGCCCGGCCTGCACGTCACCGCAGAGGACACCCCGCGAGCCGCCCGTCTCAAGGGTTCGCTGCAGATCCTGGATGTGCTGGCAGCGGCCATCGCTGACCGCCAGCGGCTGCCGGAGCACCCGCTGCCGATCGAGCTCGGAGAAGTCACGGTGCGGATCGACGCCGAGAGCGCGGAGTGGGCCATCCAGGAGGCACGCGCGAGCGGGCTGCCGCACAACGAGGCCCGTACGGTATTCACCGAGATCCTCACGTGGGTACTCACCGAACGGGCGATAGCCCGGATCGGACGGGGCTGGCTGACCCGGGAAGACCGCCAAACCTGGGAGGACATACGGGCGGACCTGCTCACCGAGCTCGCGGAGGACGACACGTTCACCGCAGCGCTCGACGAGCTGTGGCCGGTACTGACGCCGGAAACGCTGCTGGCGACGCTGTACACCTCCCCCGAGCGGCTGCGGGCGGCCGGTGCCGACGAGGCGTTGTGGCGCGCCGAGGGCGACGCCTGGACGGTGTCGGACGTGCCGCTGCTCGACGAACTTGTCGACCTGCTCGGTCGCGACAAGGCGGCCGAGGATTCCGCCGAGCGGACAGCCGAGCGGGGGCGGAAGGCCGAGGCGTCCTACGCCGCCGGTGTGCTGGACGTTCTCGTGGACCGCCAGGACTCGATGGACGACGAGGACCATCTGTTCGCGACGGACCTGCTCTACGCCGAGGACCTGGCCGACCGCTTCGTCGAGCACGACACCCGGGATCTTGCCGAACGTGCCGCAGCGGACCGGGACTGGACCTACCGGCACATCGTTGTCGACGAGGCTCAAGAGCTATCCGAAATGGAATGGCGGGTGCTGATGCGGCGCTGCCCGGCCCGGTCCTTCACCGTGGTCGGCGATCTCGCCCAACGCCGCTCGGACGCCGGAGCGGCATCATGGCAGGAGATGCTGGAGCCGTACGCGCCCGGCCGCTGGGCCTACCGGTCGCTGTCGGTGAACTACCGCACCCCGGCCGAGATCATGACCGTCGCCGCAGCGCTACTCGCCGAGTTCGCACCCGACATCCAGCCACCGGAGTCGGTCCGCGCGTGTGGCGTGCGGCCTTGGTCCAGGCGGGTCACCACAGACGAACTACCCGCCGCCATCGAGGACTTCGTCCGCGACGAAGCCGGCCGCGAAGGCACCAGCATCGTGATCGGGCCACCGGGCGTGCCGGGCACGACGGTGCCTGTGCCGCCCTCGGAGATCAAGGGCCTGGAGTTCGACGCCGTCCTCGTCGTGGAACCGGAACGGATCCTCGCCGGCGGCCCACGCGGCGCTGCCGAGCTCTACGTCGCCCTCACCCGCACCACCCAACGCCTCGGCGTCCTGCACAAGGGACCGTTGCCGCAGGTCCTGGCCGGGCTCGCCGAGACCGTGCCGTATACCCAGGCGAGGAATCAACGGCCAGCGTAGCGATGCCCGTGCGGACGACCATGCAGCAGAGCGCGACCAGACGACAACGGGAACTCCAGGCAGATGACGTTCTCAGACGCGCAGCCAGGTGGCCGACAGACTCAACGACTCTGTCTAGCTGTCCGGTTGGCTCGCTCTCGCCCTACTACCCGGACTCGCCGACCCCCGTCTCCCCACCACGACGGCCGTCCGGGCGGTGCGCTGAACATCCGGGCGACGCACGTGCGCGACTCGCACATGGTTGCCCATACTCAGCTCACTCGACAGTAGCCAAGTCACCACGGGGTCGGGTCAGAACGGATTCCACGTCCATGGTCGGGCAATGTCCCCGCGTAGGCATGCGATGCGATGGTGTGTCTCGTGTGCGGCTTGACTGCTGGTGGCGGCCTTGCCAAGCACGAATATCACCCAACGCAGCTGTTGGATGTCGGCGAGCACACGGAAAGCAGCGGTGGCGGTCACATCATGACCGCCGTAGGCAGTGACGAAGTCCTCATAATCAGCGCTACTCAGGCGTGCGAAATCCGTATAGTCGACCGCGACAGGAATCAGATCCCAGTCCGGATGACCGCGCGAGACATGTTCAAGGTCGAGCAGGACCGGCGCGGTCACTTCGGACACGGCGACATTGCCTTGCCACGCGTCACCATGAATGACTCCCCCGGCCTCGTCGAGTCGCAGCTGCTGGAGCTGCTCACGGAGATCCTCGACGCGGCGGGCGAGCCAAGTTCGTTCCTGGTCGGGCACGTGCCGGGCTTCGGCAATGCGCTCGCCCAGGCCGGCGAATGGGTCGAAGGACGGCAGTTCAGGCTGTGTCGGAGGGTTTAGGGTGTGTAGAGATCGCAACAGAGCGCCAAGTTCACCGGTGGTGGCCGAACGGTGCTCGGGCAGCTGCTCCCACCAGGTCACCGGCCTATTACCAACCATGGTCGGCTGAGGCACGTAGTCAATGGCCCTGACGACAGGCAGGCCCGAGGCAACGAGCCAGCGCGATACATCGACCTGCCGTCCAGCACTCTCCTGTGAGCCGCTCGGTCCGATCCGAGCGACTATTCCACCAGGAATCCGGTACATCACATTGGAACCATCACGGATCACCACCGCTCCGGTGGCATCCAGGCCCGCCAAGCGTGCCGCAGCGGCGAGTACGTCCTCGGTCGTCGTCAGCGGTGTAGTCACGTTCCTGATGCTCTCAGGTCGCCGGGTGCGACATGCTGGTGATGTTGTGACGCAACTCAGCTACATCGCCGAGATGCGAATAGGCCTCGGCTGCACCGGCCAGACCCTGCAACTCGGTTAGCAGCCGTTTCGACCGAAGCGAGCCAGAGTCGACGACAGCCTGGCGACCGATCGGTAAAGCTTCCTGCGGATAGCCGGTGTTCATCAGTAACGTTGCCAGTCGGATACGCGAGAAGGTCCGAGAGCGCGGGTACTCGGTACCTTGCCGCCGGATCGCCTCATCCAACCGGCTGGTGGCGAGCTCCGGTATTTCACGCATCTGTGCGATCGGGATCAATGCTTTACCGGTGCTGCCGTGATGCTCGGCGGCGTCGTAGTAGCACAGCCACGGCGGGTCCACCGCAGGGTCGTGGTCGGCGAAGTGACCGTCGGCGCGGTCGATATCCGCGCGAGCTTCGGCATGCCGGCCGGTCAGCGCCAGCAGTCGGGCCCGGATCGTGGCCAGCATCGCCCGTGCCGTGGCGGTGAGCCGATCCGAGCGCACTTCCGCGAACTCGATCAGCTCCAGGGCGTAGTCGAGATCCCCGAGGTACACGGCCTTGCGGGCCATATCCGCCAGCGTGTTGGCCCGCAATGACCAGGATCCGCTGGCGTCGGCGCACCACAACGCGAAGGCGAAGCAGCGATCGGCGGCTGCGTAGTTGGCGATATCGAACGCGGAGTACGCGACGACGCCGGCGAGGTTGCCCACGGCTTCGGCAATCGCACGATGCACCTCCCGCGCGGCGCTGACATCCAGGAGTTGGCCCGCCCAGCGCAGCTGGGCTGTCGCAGCCTCACATGAGAGTCCGCCACCGAACAGGTTCTCCGACATCGCCACCGCCCGGGTGGTCGCTCGCACGTGTTCGACTTCGGTCCATCCCAGCCGTGTGGGCACAGGTGACTCGACGGTGGTGTTGGCCAGGAACTCCGCCGGGCTGCCGTCGAACCCGACACGGGCCCGAACGTCGAAGGCCTTCCCCGCTGCGGCATCCGAGCGGGTCGGCGATTGGGAGTTGCCGCGCCGGGTCGGGTAAAAGCCCAGGTCAGCATCGCTGTCAGCGTCGAGAACTGCGCGGAGTCCCCACCGGTATGCCGCACTGGGCCAGCGCACCGCGCCGCGCTCGTACCGGGCGATCGTGTGCGCGTCCAACTGGTGACGCTTGCCCGTCGTCTGCCAGATGTAGCGGTTGACGGCCTCAGCCAGCTCTGCCCGGCCCATCACCTCGCCCGGTGCCGCGCGCGAAGGCGTGGCTTCGCGGTAGCTCCGCAGGCGCTCGTTCGGTGTAGCCAACGGATACCCCCTTGTATCACCGGCACGGGCATTCAGCCTATCGCTGCAGGCAGACAGTCGCGGCAGATTGCCCCACGGTGTCCCGCAACTTGCCCTGCCGGACCACGTCGATATCTCCGATAGTGACAGGCATGTCACCGAACGCCATCGGTCGCCACTCCCGGTCGCAACGGGCCAGCGACCGAAATGATGCCAGCGAGGTAAGCGTGAACGACGGGCACGTCGTACTCGGTCGCGAAGAGTGGCAAGCGATCCTCGATGCCCTCGGGGGCGACGACACGCAGCGCGACGAAGCGTACGACGCACTGCACCGCCATGCTCCGGCGACTTGGTTCGACGCCGAGGCGGACACGTAGTCATGGCATCCTCCGGAACCTGGCAGACCGTGTGCCAGCAGCGCCACTTCGTGAGGCGGACGTTCTGGGACAAGGGCACGATCGTCGCCGTCACCGCCTGCGGGTGGCTCATGCGACGGACTGCCTACGACGTCCGCATGCGTGACGCGACCGTGTGCATATCGTGCGCGAGCGCCGATACCCCTCACCAGCACTCCGCCGGCACGACCTGAGTCGATGCGCCAGTGCGGAGGGTCCGGCGGATGAAGCCCGTCGAGTGCGTAGCGAGACGTCGTGTCGTTCGTCGACGAAGATCCGCAACGCTGCTCAGGTCTCTTCGGTCGCGGAGGGGAACCGGGGTTCGCGTTTCTCCCGCAGTGCGGCGGTGCCCTCGGCGACGTCGGGGCCCATGAACGTCAGCATCTCGTAGGCCGCGGACTGGTCGAAGATCGGCCCGGCGGTCTTGAGCCAATTGTTCAACGCACGCTTGGTCCAGCGGATCGCGGTCTGGGAGCCGGTCGCGAGGGTCTGCGCGACATTCAGTGCCTCGTCGAGTACCTCCTCGGACGGAAGCGCCTTGGCGACCATGCCAAGCCGCTCCGCCTCGGCACCGGTGAGCATCTCGCCGGTGAGCAGGTAGTAGCGAGCCTTCGCCATCCCGGCCAGCAGCGGCCAGATGATCGCGGCGTGATCGCCCGCGGCGACCCCGAGCTTGACGTGACCGTCCCCGATCCTGGCGTCGGTGGCACAGATGGCGATATCGGCCAGCAACGCCACTACCGTGCCTGCGCCGACGGCGGCCCCGTTGATCGCCGAGACGATCGGTTTCTCGCAGCTGACCATGTTGTAGACGAGGTCGCTCATCTCGGAGAGCATGTGCGAGACCCGGTCGTAGTCACCGGTCATCCGCTCCACCATGGCCAGATCACCACCGGCGGAGAATGCCTTACCGGCACCGGTCACCACGGCCACCCTGGTGCCCGGATCGGACGAGACATCCGTCCAGACCCGGGCCAGCTCACGGTGCATCCGCTCATCGGCGGCGTTGTACTTCTCCGGCCGGTTCAACGTGATCAGCAGGACCCCGTTGTCGCGGCGCTCGAAACTCAGCTGCTCGTACTCGGAAAACGTCACGATCGCCGACCTCCTCGGGTTATCGGAACCGGCACTGTAACCGGTGTGTCCCACCCCGCTGAGGGATCGTCGCATCGTGGCGAGGCAGGGAACTCTCCGCGACCAGCACAGCGCGCGTTCGACAAGGTCGCGCTCACGTTCATCCTGCTCCATGTCGTTCGTATATGGCACGATTCCGCATATGACCAGATCAGCCTCGGCGCAGCGCCTGAGCGCCCTCGCGCGGCTGCGCCGCGTGCGCGACCGGATCGACCGGGAGTACGCCCAGCCGCTGAACGTCGAGGCGCTCGCCAGGGGCGTGAACATGTCGTCCGGGCACCTCAGCCGCGAGTTCCGGCGCGCCTACGGCGAGTCGCCGTACTCCTACCTGATGACACGGCGCATCGAACGGGCCATGGCGCTGCTGCGTCGTGGCGACCTCAGCGTCACCGAGGTCTGCTTCGCGGTCGGCTGCTCGTCGCTGGGCACCTTCAGCACTCGCTTCGCCGAGCTGGTCGGTATGCCGCCCAGCACGTACCGGAGCCAGGCGTCGCGCGGGACGGCGGGGCTACCGCCGTGCGTGGCGAAACAGGTCACCAGACCGATCAGGAATCGAGAAGCGCCCGCCGCGAGCCTCACCTAGCGTGACCGGCATGGATATCAGAATTCACGCGAGCTTCCTTCCACACAACGACCCGGACGCCTCCCTGGCCTTCTACCGCGACATCCTCGGCTTCGAGGTGCGCGGCGACGTCGGCAACGGCGAGATGCGCTGGATCACGGTCGGCCCCGCCGACCAGCCAGACACCTCCATCGTCCTGGAGCCGCCTGTCGCGCCGGGCCGCGGCATCACAGATGACGAACACCGCACCATCACCGAGATGATGGCCAAGGGCACCTACGCCGGCGTCAACCTGGCCACCTCCGACCTCGACGGCGCCTTCGCGCGGCTGCAGGCCAGTGACGCCGAGATCATGCAGGAGCCGACCGACCAGCCGTGGGGCGTTCGCGACTGCGCCGTCCGCGATCCCGCCGGCAACATGATCCGCATCCAGGAGCTGCGCTGATCCCTCCGGCGACCGCTGCCATGACCTGCCAGGATCTGGTGGGATCGAGCCAGGGTGACGCGAGCGGAGCCCGCGAAGGGGGCCCGCGCGACCGAGGGAGGCACGATGAACACGGCCACGAAGGCCGGCGCCCAGTCGACTGCGCCGCACGTTGCCGACAGCCACGACCTCATCCGGGTGCACGGCGCGCGCGAGAACAACCTCTCCGACATCCATGTCGAGATCCCGAAGCGCAGGCTGACGGTGTTCACGGGCGTGTCCGGCTCGGGTAAGAGCTCACTGGTGTTCGGCACGATCGCAGCGGAATCGCAGCGGCTGATCAACGAGACCTACAGCGCCTTCCTGCAGGGCTTCATGCTGGCGCTGGCGCGACCCGAGGTCGACGTGCTGGACGGGCTGACGACGGCGATCATCGTCGACCAGGAGCGGATGGGTGCCGACGCTCGCTCCACGGTCGGCACCGCGACCGACGCCAACGCGATGCTGCGCATCCTGTTCAGCAGGCTCGGGCAGCCGCACATCGGCCCGCCCAGCGCGTTCTCGTTCAACACCGAGTCGGTCCAGGCGTCCGGGATGATCAAGAGGGGCGACGGCAAGGCCGAGAAGGCGACGTTCACCCGGACAGGCGGCATGTGCCCGCGCTGCGAAGGCCGGGGCGCGGTCACCGACTTCGACCTGTCACAGCTGTACGACGACGGCAAGTCACTCAACGAGGGCGCGCTCACGATCCCCGGCTACAGCATGGACGGCTGGTACGGCCGGATCTTTCGCGGCTGCGGCTTCTTCGACCCGGACAAGCCGATCCGCAAGTTCACCAAGAAGGAATTGCACGACCTGCTCTACAAGGAGCCGACGAAGATCAAGGTCGACGGGACGAACCTGACGTACGCCGGGCTGATCCCGACGATCCGGAAGTCGATGCTCGCCAAGGACCGGGACGCGATGCAGCCGCATATCCGGGCCTTCGTGGACCGTGCTGTCGTCTTCACCCCTTGCCCCGACTGCGACGGTACCCGGCTCAGCGAGGCGGCCCGGTCGTCGAAGATCGACGGCGTCAGCATCGCCGACGCCTGCGCGATGCAGATCAGCGACCTCGCCGACTGGGTACGCGGCCTGGACGAACCGTCTTATGCACCGCTGCTGGCGACGCTGACCGAGACCCTGGACTCGTTCGTCGAGATCGGGCTCGGCTACCTGTCGCTCGACCGGCCGTCCGGCACGCTCTCCGGCGGCGAGGCGCAGCGCACCAAGATGATCCGCCACCTCGGTTCCTCGCTCACCGACGTCACCTACGTCTTCGACGAACCCACCATCGGCATGCACCCGCACGACATCCAGCGGATGAACAACCTGCTGCTGCGGCTGCGGGACAAGGGCAACACGGTGCTCGTCGTGGAGCACGAGCCGGAGACGATCGCCATCGCCGACCACGTCGTCGACCTCGGCCCCGGAGCCGGCACGGCGGGCGGCGCCGTCTGCTACGAGGGCACCGTCGGCGGGCTGCGGAGCAGCGGCACCATCACCGGCCGTCATCTCGACGACCGGGTCGCCCCCAAGGAGAGGGTACGCTCGCCCACCGGCGCGCTGGAGGTCCGCGGCGCGACGGCACACAACCTGACCGGCGTCGACGTCGACATCCCGCTCGGGGTCCTGGTGGTTATGACCGGTGTCGCCGGATCCGGCAAGAGCTCGCTGATCGAAAGCTCGGTGTCCGGCCGGGACGGTGTGGTGTCGATCGATCAGGGCGCGATCCGCGGCTCGCGGCGGAGCAACCCGGCGACGTACACGGGACTGCTCGACCCGATCCGCAAGGCGTTCGCGAAGGCCAACGGCGTGAAGCCGGCGCTGTTCAGCGCCAACTCCGAGGGCGCCTGCCCCAACTGCAACGGCGCGGGTGTCATCTACACCGACCTCGCGATGATGGCAAGCGTCGCGACCACCTGCGAGGAGTGCGAGGGCAAGCGGTTCCAGGCGTCGGTGCTGGAATACCACCTCGGCGGCAGGGACATCAGCGAGGTGCTCGCGATGTCGGTGACCGAGGCCGAGGAGTTCTTCGGCACCGGCGAGGCCAAGATCCCGGCAGCCCACAAGATCCTGACCCGGATGGCCGATGTCGGACTCGGTTACCTCACCCTCGGGCAGCCGCTCACGACGCTGTCCGGCGGCGAGCGGCAGCGGATCAAGCTGGCCACACACATGGGCGACAAGGGCGGCGTGTACGTCCTCGACGAGCCCACCACCGGCCTCCACCTCGCCGACGTGGAGCAGCTGCTCGGCCTGCTCGACCGGCTCGTCGACTCCGGCAAGTCGGTCATCGTCATCGAGCACCACCAGGCGGTCATGGCGCACGCCGACTGGATCATCGACCTCGGTCCCGGCGCCGGGCACGACGGTGGCCGGGTCGTCTTCGAAGGAACACCTCAGGAACTCGTCAGTTCCCGCTCCACCCTCACCGGCGAGCACCTCGCGGCCTACATCGGCAGCTGACCGGCTCGCGGACACCGTGCGGCACGTCGCGCCGGCACGCCGCCTCGGCGCCTCGTCACCGCCATCGACCGGCTCATCCCGCCCACGGGTGAGAACGGGTGTGCGTCCGCCGCACCGGGGTTCCTCCTCGCGTAACGGTGCGTACGGTCGAGCTCTGGCATCGACAGGCGTCGCGGGATGGTCAGCACGTCCCGGACTCAGGGGTCAACCGGTGAGGAGAGTCCATGTTTCCCGAAGATCTGGGCAGTTCGTTCGAGTCGCTCGCGCTCGTCGCGGTAAGTTCGGTCGCGATCTACCTGGCGCTGATCATGTACTCACGCCTGGCCGGGTTGCGGTCCTTCGCCCAGATGACCAACTTCGACCTCGCCGCCACGGTAGCGTTCGGTTCGATCACCGCGACCACGGCGGTGAGCACGAATACGTCCCTGGTTCAGGGGTTGCTCGCTCTCGGCGTGCTGTTCGTCGTGCAGGCACTGATCGCGCGGGTGCGCAGGTACCGCTCGATCGAACACGCGGTGGACAACCGGCCCCTGTTGCTGATGTGCGGATCGGACGTGCTGGCACACAACCTGGCGAAGGCCCAGATGACCCGGGAAGACCTGAACTCGAAACTGCGCCTCGCCGGTGTGACACGGGTCGAACAGGTGCGCGCAGTGGTGCTGGAAGCCACCGGGGAGGTCTCGGTTCTGACCGAAGTCCCGAACGGCCGGACCCTGGAGCCAGGGCTGTTCGCCGGAATCGATGGCGAGGAATGGCTGACTGCCACCGGTGGGCCGGCACGCAGCGATGGTCACAGCTGAGGCCACCCCTGCGCACGACGCCTGTGCGGACCAGCACGATGACCGGATAGCAGCGCGCCTGTGCCACGAACGTTCGCACTGTCCTCTCTCGCGGCGGACCGATGACGTCGTTCCCGCGCATGCGTACGGGCACAACCGGCGACGTCGCCCGGTACCGTGGGTCCGGCGCGTGACGGTCACGCGCCGCCGATGGCGCTGAACCCGGGAGGTGCTTGTCATGAGTGTCGAGTTCCTGGTGACCTCCCTTGTCGTGGTGGCCGTCCCGGGCGCAGGCGTGCTCTACACGCTCGCTGCGGGCCTCTCGCGCGGAGGTGGCACGAGCGTGATCGCGGCGGTGGGTTGCACGCTGGGTATCGTGCCGCACATGGCCGCTGCCCTCACCGGCCTGGCGGCGTTGCTGCATGCCAGCGCGGTGGCGTTCCAGGTAGTGAAGTACCTGGGCGTGGCCTACCTGCTGTACATGGCGTGGTCGATGTGGAACGCGAAAGGGACGCTCGCGGTGGACACGGAGACCGCTCCCCGCTCGGCGGTCAAGGTGATCATCTCGGGCATCTTGATCAACATCCTCAACCCGAAACTCGCGCTGTTCTTCCTCGCGTTCCTTCCGCAGTTCATCAGCCCCACCGAGCCGCACGAACTGCTGCGCATGGCGGAGCTGAGCAGCATGTTCATGCTGCTCACATTCGTGGTCTTCGTCGCGTACGGGCTGGCGGCCGCCGTAGTGCGCTCGTGGGTCATCTCGCGTCCCCGGGTGATGACCTGGATGCGCCGCAGCTTCGCGGGAGTGTTCGTCGGTCTGTGCGCACGCCTGGCGTTCGCCGACCGGTGACGTCTCGGCCTGTGGCCCGGCGCCGTTCGACGCGTACGTGCAGCCGTGCCGGAGATGCCGGGATCCGGCACATCACGGTGTCATCGGCAACCGCACGACCACGGCCGCGCCCTGGCCGGGCTCGATCCGGATCGAGCCGCCATGGGCCTCCACCAGCTCGCGGGCGATCGCGAGGCCGAGCCCGGCGCCGCCGGAGCTTCGTTCCCGTGCGGAGTCGCCACGCTCGAACATATCGAATGCCCGTTCGGCGAGGTCGGCAGTGAAGCCGGGCCCGCTGTCCGCGACGGTCAGCACTCCCTGCGAGTCCTCGGCCGTCACCGACACCCGGACCACCCCCGCCTCCGGGCTGTGTCGTACCGCGTTGTCCAGGAGGTTGCGCAGCACCCTGTCGAGCGCCTGCGGGTCACCAGTGGTCCGTACCGGGTCCACGGCCGCCAGCTCGACGGTGACGTCGGAGCGCGCCGCGAGCGGGGCAACCCCCTCCACGGCCCCTTCCGCGATCTCCGGGAGATCGAGCGTCATGCGCTCCAGGCGCATGTCGCCCGCCTCCAGCCGCGTCAGCATGAACAGGTCATCCACCATGCTGCGCAGCAGCTCGACGTCGGCGGCCATGGCACGGAGGTAGCGGTCGGGGTCGCCTGCCACACCGTCCTGTATCGCCTCCACAGCAGCCCGCAGGCTCGCCAGCGGGGTGCGCAGGTCATGCCCCACCGAGGCCAGCAACCGCCGCCGCGCCTCCTCGCCACGGGCACGGTCCCGCTCGTAGCTAGCCAGCTGGTCGACCATCCGGTCGACCGACGCCGCGACCTCACCGACCTCGTCGCGGCGATCGATGCCGGTACGTACCGTCAGGTCCCCGCCCGCGACGCGACCGGCCGTATCGGCCAGCTCGCGCAGATCCCTGGTCAACGACCCCGTGACGGCGATGGCAAGCAACACTCCCAGCCCGGTACCCAGGGCGAGCGCGGCCAGCACCAGACGCATGTCGGCGGGGTCGAGGAGCATCGCCCTGGCCGAGGCCGCCACCACGACACCGGCCGTGATCACGGCGGCCACCGCTACGGCGAGGACCGTCCAGCGCAGCGACGGCAACCGGCGATGCACCCTGGTCAGCCACCAGCCGAACGGTATGGCCAGCAGCGCCACCGCGGCGAACACGCCGTAGAGCGTGACCCGCTCGCTCGTCGAGGGCCGCATCGCCACCTCACCGACGCCGAGCACGAGGCCGGTGGCGACGGCGATGAACGCGGCCAGCGCCCTCACGGTTCGAATCGGTACCCCACACCTCGGACGGTGACCAGCCGCGCCGGGCGGCTCGGGTCGGGTTCGATCTTCTGCCGGAGGTGCCCGATGTGCACGGTGACGGTCGCGGGATCCTGCCACTCCGGGGCGGAGTCCCACACCTGCTCGAGCAGTTGCCTGCGGGTGAACACACGCCGCGGCGATCGCGCGAGGAACGCGAGCAGGTCGAACTGCCTGCGTGTCAGCTCAACGGGCGACTCCGCCACGCGCACCTCGCGTGTCGCCTCGTCGACCACGAGCTCACCGAACCGTACGGCCCCGGGCCGGGGCTCCGTCGCGACACGGCGCAGCACCGAGCTGACCCGCGCGGCGAGCTCGCGCGGGCTGAACGGTTTGACGACGTAGTCATCGGCACCCATCCGTAGGCCGTCGACGCGCTCGGCCTCGTCACCGCGGGCCGTCAGAACGATGACAGGGACATCGCCGCGCGCCCGCAGCTCCCGCAGCACGGTCAGGCCGTCCACGGTGGGAAGCATCAGATCGAGCACGACGAGATCGAACGGCCGGTGGTCGAGCTCGTGCAACGCGGCGGCACCATCCGCGACCGCCACCACCGTATGCCGGTCCTGCTCGAGGTAACTGCTCACCACCTCACGCACCATCGGCTCGTCGTCGACCACGAGCACGTGGGCAGCTCCCACGTCCGTGCCTGCCTGACTCGCGAGGGTCATCTCGATCGGCTTCCTGTCGAGCGCTCATCCGTGGTGGAACGCGAAGCGTGGCGCGCCGCTGCACCTCATCGTATGGGTGCCACGCGGGCGGGGACAGCGTTCGCACGCCACTTTCGCCGGACTTAATCATCGCTTGCGCGCCGGATTGTTCTCGTCGGGTGGACTGCTGGTGGGCAATCGCGGGCACCTGCCGGGCCCGCACCGATCGACTCATCAAGGAGGTCCACCGTGACGGTTCGCGCCAAGTTCGTAACGTCGTTGCTCGCGGGGCTGCTCGCCACCGGCATCGCCGCCTGCGACGACACCACCGAAGGCAACGGCGATGAGATGGACGGCACCGGCAACAGCGAGATGACCGAGGACATGAACGACGACGATATGGAGGACGATGGCACCAGCGGCGACGACATGAACGACGAAATGAACGACGAGGACGAGATGGAGGAGGACGGCGGGTGAGCCCGGTGCTGACTTCCCACGCCGACGCGCGCACGGTCCCGGCGATCGCCGGGACCGTGGCGACCGGCCTCGCCGTCGGCGTCACCGAGCTCGCGGCGGGTCTGCTGCCCGGAGGTGCCTCACCGTTCGTCGCCGTCGCCGGGCGGATCATCGAACTGACGCCCGGTCCGGTCGTCGAGCTGGCGATCAGCGTGTTCGGCGGCGCCAACCGGCTGGTGCTGCTGCTGTGCATGGCGGTGGGACTGCTCGCCGCTGGGGCGTTGCTCGGTATCGGTGCGGCAGCACGCCGGTGGCTCGGCCCAGCGGGGCTCGGGGGCATCGCCACGCTCGGCATCGCCGCCGGACTCGCCGCCCCTGCCGTGCCTGCCCTCGTCGCCGTCGCCGCACCCGCCGCCGGCTGGGGCCTCGGTGCCGGTCTCCTCCTCGTGCTGCTCGCACGGAGCGAGGCAGGTGGCGCGGAAGCGGGCGAGCACGCCGGTGACCAGCCCGACGAGGATCATGCAGGCCCGGACGAGCCGGAACGGCCACGCCGCTCGTTCCTCGCCGTGGCCGGTGCGGGGGCGGTACTGGCCGTGGCGAGCGCCGGCGGTGGCCGGTACCTGCAACTACGCGCGGCGGCACGGCGCGCCCGCACGAACGTCAGGCTTGCCCGGCCTGCCACGCCGCTCCCGCCGCCGCCCGGCACCGCCTCCTTCGACATCGACGGTCTGGCGAGCCTGGTCACCCCGAACGAGGATTTCTACCGCATCGACACGGCCGTGACCGTGCCCCGCCTCGACGCCGACAGCCACACGGTGCGGGTCACCGGGATGGTCGACACGCCCCTCGAGATCGGTTACCGCGAGCTGGTCCGCGCTGCCGACACCGAAGCGGACGTCACGCTGGCGTGCGTGTCCAACGAGGTCGGCGGGAGTCTCGTCGGCAACGCCCGCTGGCAGGGCGTTCCCCTGGCCGACGTGCTCGATCGTGCCGGCGTGCACCCGGAGGCGACCCAGATCGTCGGTCGCGCCACGGACGGCTGGACCGCTGGATTCCCCGTCGAGGCCGCCTACGACGGGCGGCCCGCGCTGGTCGCGGTCGGGATGAACGGTGAACCTCTCCCCGAGGAGCACGGGTTCCCCGCGCGGCTCGTCATCGCGGGCCTTTACGGGTATGTCTCCGACACCAAGTGGCTGGCCGAGATCGAGCTGACCACGTTCGAGGCCTACGACGCCTACTGGATCCCACGTGGATGGGCCGAGCGCGCACCCATCAAGACCCAGTCGCGCATCGATGTGCCGCGCGAAGGCGCCGAGCTGAACGCGGGCACTGTGACCGTCGCCGGAGTCGCGTGGGCAGGTGTCCGGGGTGTGGAGGCCGTCGAGGTCGCCGTCGACGGCGGCGACTGGCGCGAGGCGCGCCTTGCAGGCGAGCTCGCCCGCACCACCTGGCGCCAGTGGGCCTACGAGTGGGACGCCACCCCCGGCCAGCACCGCATCCAGGTACGCGCGACCGACGGCACCGGCCGGACACAGACCGGCGAGCGAAGCGGCACCATCCCCGACGGGGCCACCGGGCACCACACCATCGAGGTCACCGTGACGCGGTAGGCAGTGTCATACAAGGCCGGCACGTCGATACCGCGGTCATGGCGCGACCCGGCAGCAGCTCGGTGCCACGGATCGCCACGGAGACGTGATGGTGGAGTACTGACACGCGGGCGATCACCCGCGAAGGGCCGCGCGAGCCGTGCCCTATGGTTGCCGGATCTCGATGGACTCCAGCATCGCCTCGGCGTCCGCACGCCACTCGTCGAAGGTGTCCGGGCGCGCCGTGTACGTGACGATCACCGCCTGGTCATCGACGACCGTGTAGCGCACCAGGTAGCGCATATCCCCCTGCCCCATACCGAGGTCCCCCGCGTACTCTACCTCGTAGCCGGTACGCCCGTCGACGTCGACCTCGCGTTCCGACTCGAGCTCGCCGATGCCGTCGAGCTCGGTCAACGACACGTCGTGGAACTCCTCGGCCGTGGCGCCGTGCGCCGCGTCCAGCAGCACGTTGACGTTGTCGCAGAAGTCCTGCCCGCACGCTTCGGCGTTGGCGATGACGGTAGCGCCCTGCGCCGCCTCGGGCCTGATCCGCCACCCCGGCGGCATCTCCACCAGCACATCGACGGCCCCCTCGTGCACGGCCACCCCGTCACCCGGCGAGCCGGCACCATCCTCAGCCGCCTCGGGCTTGCCCGGAACCTCGTCGGCACCACAGCCCGCCAGCAGCGCCGCCGAGGCCACGCTTGCCACCACCACTCGCGCTGGAACCCGCATGAAGCTGACCTTCGTAGCAGTGAGATGCGCTGTCAATCGAATGCGACAAGGAAGACATCCACGCACCCAACGGTGTGCGCGAGTCACAGTCGCGGCAGCCGACCGTTCCCGTGTCCGGGTGGAGTGTGCGCCACCCGTGGCCGGTTAGCGGCGTTGTCCGCTGGTCAGCCGTGCGACCACGGGCTGGCGGTGGGTGAGGCGTAGCTTGAGTTCCTTCATCTGGCGCCGCCCTGCCAACTTGGCCCGTTCGAGGCGTCGCCTGCGCAGCGCACGGTACATCTCGGCGGTGGGCCGCGAGCTGCCCGCAGCGGGTTCGTAACCGTACCGCCGCAGCCTCTTGCCCGCGGCGTACTCGATAAGCGCGATCTCCTCCCCGCTGAGCTCGTGCTCCCAGCGCCGGCTCGAATCCGCGCTGACCGGCTGGTGCACCTTCCAGTGATACGTGCTCGTCTCGGGTATGTCGTTGTGTTCGTGGTACGACAGCGCATCCGCGATGCCGTCCCCGGACAGCCGCAGGAAGGAACACACGTCCGTGAGCGTCTCCTCCGGCCGGGCCACCAGGTCCTCGTAGCGGATCTCCAGCAACTGGTCGGGGGCCAGCCGCCTGCGCCACGCGTCCGCCGCCCGCTGCGAGCGCTCCCACAGCTCGGCAACGGGAACGACATCACCCCCGTACCAGTCCAGCCTGCGCATGGACGCGACCGCGGCGCGCGGGTCCCGGACGACGTTGACGAACTGGGCATCGGGGAACATCGCGAAGATCGCGTCGAGGTACTGGACGTACATCGGTCGCTTGTCTCCCCAGCGCTCCTTGCCCTGCTGTTCGGCATACATCAAAAAGCAGGTGCCGAGCAACGAGCCCACCGTCGGTGGCGCGGCGACGAGTCGCTCGATAGCGCGCTGCGATTCGACGCCTACCCTGCCCGGCCGGGCGGCCTTGCGGGTGAAGATCCAGCGCGCGAGCTTCTCGCGGTTGCGCTCGACACCGAGGTCGCCGAACCGTTCCCGGCGCCGCCACGTCTCCAGCAGGAACCGGCTCTCCCGTGGCATCGCCAGCTCTGGGTGGCTGTTCAGCATCGTACGCAGCAGCGTCGTGCCCGACCGCGGGCATCCTCCGACGAACACCGGCCGATCGGGCGCTCCGGCGAACGGCGACAGCGCTCCCGAGGACAGTTCGCCGGCGTGACTTCCAGTCGTCGCGGACACAGCCACCCCTTCTCACCACGTCACGATTCCGGGAACGGTACTCCCGGTGCATCAGCATGCACAATTCCATGTTGCTCAGCCGTGTGCTTCGTGGCACCACGCGCCTCGCCGGCAGCCGGGATGCCGAATGCCGGTACCGGCCGCGAGCGCCGTGAACCGGCCGGCCTCGGCACGGCGAACACGGTCGCCACGGCCGGCGGGTGGCACCCGGAGGTATCCCGATAGACCCGGTGGGTGGCACACGAGCGTTCGAGACCGGGAGGCGGGATCGCAGCAGAGCACGGGAACGTCCCTCGTATCCACAATAGACACGCTTCGCCGCCGCGATCTTGCGATGTCGGATATCTTGGACAGCATCGGCCTTCGCGGCCCCTGGCAGGCCGGGCGAGCACGCACCCGACAACGAATCCCATTCCGCTCAGGCCGGTTCGAAACGCCGTCAGGGTAGCGCCGGCAGTTGCCCGGCCAACCCTCTCAGCGGCGGCCCCTGTGTGAGCGCCTCCGGCGGCAACGCAGAATGATGTCCCTAGGGGTGGGCTTCCGGGGCCACGGGAGGAGGAACTATGTACGGTAACGCACGAACTGGTCGCGGGCGGGGAATGGCATGTTATCGGTCGGCATGTCCCGCGTCCAGCGAGTGCGGCGTCGATCCGGCCGCCGAGACACTGCGGGGGTGTGGGCGTATGCCCGGCAGGCATACCAGGGACGGTGCCATCGGACGGCGCAGCGTGACGGCAGGCCCGCTGGTGGCGCTGCTCACGCTGGCGGCGGCGCTGGTGGCGACGCAGGTGGCGGACGTGCCGCTGCGCGATCCCGACGGAGTCGCCAGCCGGCGCCTGGTGTTCGTCGTGGGGCTGGTGCTCGGGCTCGTGGCGCTCGATGTCGTGGTCCGCGCGTCTCTCCGGTCGGCGACGAGAAGGCCGACCCGCGCAGCGATGCGCGCGGTGCTGCGCCAACGCTGGAGCTGGAACCGCAGCGTGGTTGTGGGGGTCGCCCTGGTCAGCTTCTACGTGACGTACCTGGGGTATCGCAACATCAAGAGCGTGGTCCCCCTGCTACGGCCGGGTGACCTGTTCGACGACGAGCTCGCGGAACTCGACCGCGTCCTGTTCGCAGGCCACGATCCCTTCACGCTGCTGCACTCGTTACTGGGGACCGGGCCCCAGTCGCATTTCCTGTCGCTCGTGTACCTGTTCTTCCTCGTCTTCGTACCGCTCTCGCTGGCGTGTGCGCTGGTGTTCTCACGAAACCTGCGAGGTGGGCTGTTCTTCACGACGGCGCTGTCGATCAACTGGCCGCTGGGCGCTGCCGGCTATGTCCTGCTTCCCGCGCTGGGCCCCGTCTATGCGACACCGGTCGCCTTCGCCCACCTGCCCGGCTCCCACGCGTCGGACCTGCAAAACGCCCTCCTCGACGAGCGCATCACGTTCCTGCACAACCCGCAGGTCGACGGCGCGGCTCAGGCGATCGCGGCCTTCCCCTCGCTGCATATCTCCATACTCTTCACGGTCGCGGTGGCCGCGCACCTGCTCGGGCTGGCGCGGAACGTGCGGATCGCCCTGTGGGCGCTCCTGGTGGCCTCGAGCGCCTCCACGATCTACCTGGGCTGGCACTACGTCGTCGATGGCATCGCGGGCGTGGCCATCGGCCTCGCCGCGCTTGCCGTCGCCCGCCTGCTCACCGGCTTCGTCGTGCACACCACGTCCCGCCGACGTCCCGGGCCGATCCACGCGTCCACCGGCGCGCGACCGGGCCGGGCAACACATCAAGCCCCGGTCACACACGGAGACCGCGAAGGTCCGACGGCCTCGCGCACGTCGTGAACCACCTCGCACGCCCGCCGCAGCCTGCCGCCGCACCCGGTGGCCGGTGCCGCCGACAACGAACTCCCAGGTCCCTGACCCGGGTACGGCCGTCGCACACCGCCACGGCCGCGGCAGGCCGGCGGGCGCGACGTTCTCACGGCGTCGAGTCGAGCGGCCAGACCTCAACCACACCGTGCGCCACCGCGCACGGTGTTTCGGAGACCAACCGTGTGGCCTCCTCGATATCGGCCGCCTCGATCACCGCGAACCCCGCGACCGGAAGGTCCGACTGCATGAACGGACCGTGTGTCGCCCGCACACCTTCGCCGTCGTGGTTGCGCACCTGCACCGGAGAGCCGGCGACCCCCATCAACGCACCGTCGGCTCGCAATCGCTCGTCGTGTGCATGCGCTGCCTCGCGCACGGCCGAATCGGTCCGGTCGTAGCCTGCGCGATCGCCGTAGCCGATCGTGATGAACTTCGCCATCCGGGCACCTCCTCGTAGGTATGGGTCGGCGCATTCGTACTCCGTCTCGCTCAGGTAGACCTCGCTGAGCTTGCGAACTCATCGGGGCGTAGCCCCATTGGACGATCGCGCACAGCTCGGCGCCGTTGCATACGGAGCCCGCGCACGAGTCCCCGCCGGAGTACACCTGCTGTCCGTCCGAACGGATCGTGGGCCGGAGCTGCGACATCCCAGGTGAGCGGCCCGGTGAGAAGCTCACGTTAGCCGACAACGAAGTTGACCAGCCGCGGCGGTTTGGCCACGGTGCGGACCACCTCGCGATCGCCGAGCGCGGCGGCGACCTGCTCGCTCGCCCGGCTCACCAGCTCCGCCTCGGCGGTATCCACCGGAACCTCCAGCCTGCCGCGGAGCTTGCCATTGATCTGGACGATGCACACGGTGGTTTCCCGGGCTACCAACTGCTCGTCCACTGTGGGCCATCCGGCGCGGGCGACACTGGGCTCGTGCCCGAGCCCCTCCCACATCTCCTCGGCGGTGTAGGGGGTGAACAGCGACAGCATCACCGCGACCGCTTCGACTGCTTCCCGTACCGCCGGATCAGCCTCGGATCCCGCGTCTATCCGCTTGCGTGCCGCGTTGACCAGTTCCATCAACCGCGCAACCAGCACGTTGAAACGGTGTGCTTCAGCCAGTTCCGCCGCCTGGGCCACCGTGCGGTGCGTGAGGGACCGCAGCTGCCGATCGCCACCCTCGGCATCCGTCCCCGGTGGGCATGCCACGTCATCGGCCAGTCGTAAGGTTCTGGCCAGGAAACGGCTCGCGCCGGCCGGCGAGACGTCGGCCCAGTCGATATCGTCCTCGGGCGGCCCCGCGAAGATCATGGTCAGCCGCACGGCGTCCACCCCGTAGGTGGCGAGCTGCTCGCCCAGATCGACCAGATTGCCATGCGATTTCGACATGGCGGCACCGTTCAGGATGACCTGCCCCTGGTTGAGCAATGCTTGGAACGGCTCGTCGAAGTCGACCAGCCCCATGTCCCGCAGGACCTTGGTGAAGAAGCGCGCGTAAAGCAGATGGAGAATCGCGTGCTCCACACCGCCGACATACTGCGCCACCGGCATCCAGCGCCGTACCGCCTCCGGGTCGAACGGCCCCTCCGCGTAGCCGGGCGAGCAGTAGCGAAGGAAGTACCAGGACGAGTCGACGAAAGTATCCATTGTGTCCGTGTCACGCCGGGCATCCCCGCCGCAGCGTGGGCACGCGGCGTTCACCCAGTCCTCCGCCGCGGCGAGCGGGGGTTTCCCCCGAGGGGCCAGCTCGGCGCCACGCAGCTCGGGCAGCCGAACCGGTAACTCCTCGTCGGGTACCGGGACCTCGCCGCACGAGGGACAGTGCACCACGGGTATGGGGCAGCCCCAGAATCGTTGCCGGGACACGAGCCAGTCGCGGAGCCGGTACTGCACGCCCGGTTCACCGGCCTCCAGCTCGGCCAGTTCGCGCAGCACACTCGCCGAGGCGTCACCGATGTCCATCCCGTCGGCGGGGCCGGATTCGACGTGCGGACCGTCCCCGGTGTAGGCGATACCGGAGCTGGCGGGATCGACGCCGTCGTCCGGCTGCACGACGGTACGCACCGGTAGGCCGAACTCCCGCGCGAAGTCGAGGTCACGCTGGTCGTGCGCGGGCACAGCCATGATCGCGCTACTGCCGTACCCGGCGAGCACGTAGTCGCTCGTCCAGACCGGAACGAGTTCCCCGGTGAGCGGATGCACCGCTCGCACACCGAGGTCGACACCAGTCCTCGAGGTGGACGCGGGGTGTCGTTCGGCGTCGGATCCCGCTCGCACCCGCGCGACGTACGCGTCGAACTCGGCCCGGCGCTCGGGCGCGCACAGCTTGTTCGCGAGCTCCGCCTCGGGCGCCACCACCAGGAAGGTCGCGCCGTAGAGCGTGTCGGGGCGGGTGGTGAACACTCGGATCGTCTCGCTACCACCCTCCAGGGCGAAGTCGACATACCCGCCCTCGGAGCGTCCGATCCAGTTGGTCTGCATGGTCAGCACCCGCTCGGGCCAGCGGCCGCGGAGCTGCGCCATGTCGTCCAGCAACCGGTCGGCGTACTCGGTGATCCGCAGGAACCACTGTGTCAGCTCCCGCTCGGTGACGGCGGCGCCGCAGCGCTCACAGGCACCGCCGACGACCTGCTCGTTCGCAAGCACCGTCTGGTCGACCGGGCACCAGTTCACCGCGGACTCCTGGCGGTACACCAGCCCCCGCTCCCGCATCCGCAGGAACAGCCACTGGGTCCAGCGGTAGTACTCGGGATCGGACGTGTGCAGCCGTGCCGACCAGTCGAAGGACACGGCGTACCGGCGAAACGACTCGGCCTGGGTCTCGATGTTGGCGTAGGTCCAGTCGGCGGGGTGCGCCTGGCGGGTGATCGCTGCGTTCTCGGCGGGCAGGCCGAAGGAATCCCAGCCCACCGGGTGCAGCACGTCATAGCCACGCTGCATCCAGTAGCGGGCCACCGCGTCACCGAGGGCGAACGCCTCGGCATGCCCCATGTGCAGGTCCCCAGAGGGGTACGGAAACATATCGAGCACGTACTTGCGTTCGCGAGAACCGTCATCGGCGACCGCGTACGGGTTCAGCACGTCCCAGATCGCACGCCATTTCGCCTCGATGGCAGCGAAACCATCCGCTCCGACCGTGGCATTGTCATCGCCCACCGGATCCACACCCCCATCACCGACTACCGGGCTGATACTCAAGCCGAGCCTGCCCGACAGGCCGCCGAGTCTAGACCGAAAGTTCCACTCCCCGAAGTGCACCCGCTACAGGCGATCCAGATCTACCCGGGCCCCGGGGCGTGGATCTCGGGATCGTTCCAGATCACGGTGCGAACCCCGGCGCCCGTGCGCTCCTCGGCGGAACGGGGCACGGAATCCGGAGCCTCGGTCAGCGCCACCCGGAGTAAGCCACCGGCGGGCCGATGCGGTGACGGCCGGTATCCGGCAGTGAGGCGACAGCGTGAACGAGCACAGGCCGCCCTGGTGTTCGACAAAGGAACGCTTGCGTGTCACGACCATTCACATCGTTCACGCGACAGATCCCACTAGGGCGCGGCGAACGAAGGCTTCGAGTTTGTCGCGGTCGGGTTCCTCCTCCCGGAGAACCACTTGCATTTGCAGCCCACAGGTCAGAGTGCCGAGCATGCGACCGGTCAACGAATCGGTGCGGGCGATGAACGGTGCGGCGAACGCGTCGTCCCACTCGGCTGCGGCGGAGCGCAGACTGGGGCGATGCAGCGAGACGGTGTAGAGGTTGTGCTCCGCGATTGTGTATTCCCGTTGTTCGGTCGCAGAGGTCACGACGAAATCCGCTAGCGCGGTGGGCAGGGCAGCATCCGGAGGAAGGTTCCGCTCCCATTCCCGTAACTGGGCCACACTATGGTGCGCGACCTCGTCCATGGCTGCCTCGACGAGCTGGTCGAGGCCTGTGAAGTAGTAGGTCGTGGAGCCCAACGGCACGTCAGCGGCTTCGGCCACCTTGCGGTGGGTGAGCGCTTCGACGCCGTGTTCGGCGATCACCATGATGGCCGCGCGCACGATCCGGCGGGGCCGGCCTGGGTCGTTCTTACTCCGGCCTCGCTTGCGCGCACTCGCCCTGTCCGTTGACATGCCTGGTCTCCCGTACTCGCCTGGATCAACGAAGCTTCCAAGTCCTGGACAGTCGTGTCAAGTTCGATACCGGCGTCAGTCAGTTACATCAGCATCGACACACTCACCGAAACAGACCCGTAAACACGCGAGGGCCGTTACGAGACTGGGTCACTCGAACCCTTCGGCGTCCAGGCCAGGAACGCATCATGCACGGATAGCACTATTGCCGCACGTACTATAACCTTGTTATGGTACGTTGGCAGGCATGGGTACGACTGGCGATGTGGGCGCGGACATGCGGTCCCAGCTGGTGGCGGCCACGGTCTCGCTACTGGCCGGAGAGGGCCCGGGTGTGATCCAGGCCCGTCGGCTGGCTCGCGAGGTGGGCGCGTCCACCATGGCGGTCTACCACTATTTCGGCGGCATGCCACAGCTACTGACAGACGTGCGTGAGGAGGGGTTTCGGCGGCTCGACGCCCGTCTCTCCGAGGTTGCGATCACCGATGACCCCGTCACCGACATCGGTCGCCTCGGGCTGGCCTACCGGCAGGTCGCCTGGGAGAACCCGCATCTTTATGACCTGATGTTCGGCCTGTCGACACCGGGCGGGTACCGGCCGGAAGCACACGCTCCGCCCGCAGAAAGCGACAGGAGTAGTTCCCAACGCGCTTATACCCACCTTGTCGACGCTGCGGCCCGTGCCATACGCGCCGGCCGGGTGCGCGACCAGGACCCCGGCAGTGTCGCGGCGCAGTTCTGGAGCGTTCTGCACGGCTACGTCGCCCTCGAGCTGTCCGGTCACCTCGACCAACTCGATGGGCTCAATCAGGTGCTCATTCCTATGGGAATCAACCACCTCGTCGGGCTCGGCGACGCCCCCGAAGACGCCACCAACTCACTCGAGCGCATCAACACTGCGAACGCCGAGTCGTAACGCCGGCCTACCGATAACCGGACGGCAGGGTACGAGAGGGCGTCGGTGCTGCGGATCGTCCCGTCACGATGGAGAGAACGGAGCTTCGTCCTGCGTGCACGTCTGACCGCCGGTGGGACGGCCCCGGACACCAGATAGCCCTCCACGTGCGTGGCCACGCACGCGCTCTCCCCCCAGCGCGCCATGACCCCAGCCGTCCAGCGTCAGCATGCGGGAGTCTTCCAGCAACGTGTTGAGCATCTGCGCCCCGCTCATCGGGGTCACGGGGTCGTGCCGGTGAGCAACCAGGAGCACCGGAGCGGACGTGTCCTTCACGAATGACCCCCGGTACGCGTCATCCGACGACCCCGGCCGACAACTGCAACTGCCGGGTGCCCGCCGTGCTGCGATTCCTCCGAATCAGAGACGCCGAAGCATGAACGACTCCGCAGCTACCGCACATACCTCCACGACCGCGCGCCGCAGGTGGCGTGCGGCCTGGTTCACCGCAGGCTCGGCGCTCGCAGTCGCCGCCTTCCTGCTCGGATCGCTCGGCGTCGCCCCTCCCTCAACTGTCGTGGAACGTCCGTTCACCGAGACCGAGACCTCGAGGGGGACCTATTCCCGGGCTGCCGCGCACCTCGACCTGGAGATCGCGCGAGGCCAGGCACACGTCGCCGGGAGGGACGCCCAAAGGGTGGAGGTCCGCAGCCACCTACTGTCCCTGTCCGGGCTCTCACCCCACCACACGCGCACACGAGACGATGCGTCCGCACCATCAGCCGGACGGTTTCCCATCACTTCAAACCGTTCACACCGATACGGTACAATCCACCCGCCGACTTCCGCGAATCTAATGTGCTGGTCAATCCATTGACGTAGGTACGTCAATTCCATATCTGCCGGGTGACAATACGCCGCCCGGATCAAACACAGCCTTGACATTGCTCGCCACATCGCGGAACACGCGATCTCGATGCGACATTTCATCCTCCTGGCCGTCCACGGGAACTCGTCCAACCGGATAGCCAACATCTCGGTAGGCCGCCCGCAATTGCTGCGCCGCCGACGCCACGCGTTCGCATTCCGCACCATTTGTCGGATCGAAGAGAATACTATGCAGCCCACGAGCGACGCGACCCGCGAATATGTAGTCGATGCACGTGTCGATACCGTGTTCCGTCAATATCGCTCGCGACATACGCGCGTGACTCTTTGCGACATCTCCAATCATAGGAGTTGCGGGCGTCAACGATACAATACCTCCTCCCCGCCAATTCGTCATCGCTACTTCTTCACCGGTAGGTCGACCACTATATGTATCGATATGTATTTTGAGTTCAGGTCGTTCCGCCGCTTCCCCGTGCGGCACATACTTGACATCGCTTCTGATCTGCAATCTGTTCTTTACATGCTGTAGCGTACTTCGTACATGATTCGTATTAGAGCCGTAAATCGCACCACTAACCACCCAAGCACCAAGATCGTGTTCGCGGTGAAGTTCGCGCCTCACCTCTTGGGGAATCGGCCCGGTACTGACACCGGCCGGATACGGGATCTGCGACGAGAGTGCGTACAAGTCACTCGTCGCCTTGATGGCGGTTGGAACCACTCCATCCAGTCGCAATTCTCGACCAATATCAGTTATATCCCCAATATCGTCATCGTTCGGATACATAAAAAAGAATGATTCGATGATGTCCGGGCGTCGCATGAGCCAGATACCCATCCGCGTCACGACACCGAAGTTCGATTGCAGGAACAGTCCGTCCATAACCGGTCCCAGGCCATACCTCGACAAGTGCCATGTCTTCGATCCACTTACCGCCCCGTCCCCGGTCCGCAGGATACGCCCATCACCCAGCACGGCCTCGATTCCGCAGCAGTTCCCGAAGTGATCTGCACCAGGTGTATACCCGCCCCCCTTGTCAAGGGTATTTCCCAACGGACTCCCACTCGGCGGACCACTGGTCGTGTCACACATCAGCGTGTCGCCCTGATCTACGAGAAATTCATGTAACGCTTCGTACGTGACCCCTGGCTCGACGACCACGTACCTGAGAACCGGATCGAACTCGAGAATCCGATTCATCCGCCGGCCCAAATCCAGGAGAATCACGCCCGGCCGCGGTGCTACAGCAGCTCCCAGACCCAAATTTTTACCCGTGCTAATCGGATGAATCGGAACCTGGCACCTTGATGCCAGTCGAACTATGCTACTGACTTCATCGGCATCGCCCGGAAACACTATCCCTGCCGGACATATATTCCCACTCGGCAATTCACTTGCGGCATACATCTCCACGGTATCCGAGGCCGTTTCAACCCATTGTTCCCCAATTTCCTCGGCTGCTTCGCGCAAGAATCTCCGAATTGCGTCTTCCGACACTTATGCTACTCCATTTCCTTCGAACCCGGCCTCGCTCTTGCCTCTCCATTCACCAGTTCCGGTGCAGGTGAGTACAACTTCTCAATCCCTTGTACTTCGCTGAACTCGTGAACGCATGGCTCAGGCGTATCGTGATACTTCAACCAGACCTCTCCAGTCGTTTCCGATTTCAAAACATATGTCACAGCCTCTGCGAACACTTCGGGGCTTATACTGCGCTCGGGGAGATCACGAAAATTTTCGGGCGTGAGATCCGTCAATACCGAGAACGGGCACAGGGCGTTCACCGAAACACCGAACTCCTTCAGCAATTCACCCATGCTTCGAACGAAGCTCAACTGCGACGCCTTAGCCATCGCATAGAACGGATCTTGTGGATACGGTATGAGTGCGTCGACGGAGGAAATGACCAGGACGCGTCCCGATTCCTGCTGTAGGAATACTGGTAGGAACGTCATTGTTCCGTTGACTACGCCGTGTTGATTTACGGCGAGTACGCGCTCGTACGCACCCTGATTCAACCAACCGAATGTATCGTCGTCGACCCTGGCGCCGCGAGGCCGTGACATCGTTCCAGCGTTCAAAACCAAGATGTCGATCCGCCCGTGTGTCTCCAACACGTGATCCTTGAGATGAACCCAACCGACCGGATCCGAAACATCGAGTCGGTGGAACTCTGCAGATGGACCAAGTTCGCTTTCGAGGTTTCGTCCCGTCTCGTCATCCACATCAACCAAGACAACCTTCATGCCGCGCTGCACCATAATTCGCGCAGTTGCTGCACCTATACCGTTTGCAGCTCCGGTGATCATTGCGACCTGCATATAGCTACTCCTGACCACGGCTTATCCGGAATCATCCAAGAACACTCAGTACCGGACGGTAGTATGCGTAGTAGAGGACTCCGATGGAAGCGATAGATACAACGGAAAGCGTCACTAGCGTAGCTTTTGTCTTCTTCAACTCAACTGTATCCACTTCGCTACTCGGCGTGTTCATCAATTCCTTCCTGAAGGCTGTACCACGTCGACTGGCATCTTTACTACTGCTAGCGGCAAGAGCCGCACAAAAACTGATCGCAAATCCGACGATGGCTGGATGTAGATATATGGGAATCTCGAGAGAGGTGGCTACTTCTGCAATCTCCATGGCTACCACTGTCGTAAAACCACTCGCGATACTCGCACTGGCGCCGCGCGCTGTTATGCGAGAACTATGGACTGCCATCAGGCAGACCGGCCCCCAGGATGCAGCGAAGAGTGCTCCTGCGAAGTAAGCCAATTCAAGAATGGCGGGTGGCGCGATATAGGCGACGACAAAAACAGAGGCTCCGACACCGAGAATGGCGAGTCGAGCACCTTTCGTTCCAGAATCAGATGTTGACGGCTTTTTCTGGTTATTCACGTTGATGTCGTGCGATACGCTGAATCCCACCAACGAGAGGAACGTCGAGGCAGTCGACAGTCCGGCGGCAAATATTCCGCACAAGGCAACAGCGCCGAGCCCTATCGGCATAATCTCCTGTGCTGCATGAATAAATGCGTTTTCCGACGGTTGGATTGAAGAGTCGTACAGATTCAGCGCCAGGGAACCGAAGGCCAATGGTATGTAGAATACCAACATCGCTGCGGCCGCCCATGCACCTCCACGTACACTTGCGTGTTCATTTTTTGCCATCATGTAGCGACTGCTCTGCCAGGGACTCACGGTGATGATAATTGCCCAGACGACACCGTAGATTCCGGCCCAGACGATTGCATCTCCGGGCGTTCCCATGTATGCGGTCGAGCCAGTTAGCCCGTGGGGCATGAGGCTATCGGGATGGGTCCCGAGGTTCGCAATTCGAGCAACGACATCCTGAGGGCCGCCCAGATCCCAAATAACCCATCCCATGCACATAATCGCAGCTGTGGTGAAGACAACGAACATTATCGTGTCGGTTACCAGAACTCCGGGTGATCCCGAAATTATCGTAAGGCTGGTGTATGCGACGAGGAGGACTAGCAATGCTGTGGCGAAGTTTATATCCAGCAAGCTTGACATCAAAAGAGCGAGCCCTTGTGTAATCGCCAACAGGTAGATTCCGACTCCTGCGATTACGGTCACTCCTGCCAACACCTGCACGCGCCGTGAATCGAAACGCTTACCGAGAAACTCGGGAATAGTGAGCACATTAGAGCGTCGAAGGTACCGACCGAATATGAGCGGGCCGAGTATATAGCCTGTGTACGATACGACCAGTAGTATCAGAAGTAGGATCGGGTAACCATCGTACGAAAGTCCTACGTCTCCGGTGAAACCTACGGCACTCATATAGGACGCGACCAGCGATCCAGTTATGAGGAGCGTGGGAGCTTTTCGGCCGGCAACAAAATAGTCTGACTTCGTCTTTACGTGTCGGCCTACGACGTACCCGATAAGGACATATACCAGGAAGCTAATCAGTACTATGGCTGTAAACACTGCTATTCACCCCCTCGTCGAATGTCGTAGAATAGCAGCGTTGCATAACGTGAATTGCGACGAGCGCTGCGACCAACGGCGGAGTTCCGTAGAACAGTGTAAATAGTAGCGGTTCCAGCATTTGTGTCTCCCGGTCGACCACGAGTCACGGCGTCATCGTGGGTTGACGGTCAGTTGAAGTTTCGACCACCTACATGGACGTGATTTTCCGTACGCTCGCATCAAAATTCCTGGCGTATCGGATGATCTCTGGTCGCGGATGCTACTCAATAATGTATGTGTATTGATCATCAGGATTACCCAGGCGAAGTACGGGTGTCGGCTTGGTCCAGCATTGATTCCTCCGGATAGGACTGCTGTTTCTAACACTGGCCAACTTCCAGTGTGATCTATGCAATAGAGTGTAGATGTCCAAACCATGTCTGACTAATGCGCATTGCGTTGTTGGACATGTCTGTTTGGGCATATCCCGTGCGTATGGGCTGATCATCTGCGTGTTGGCCGTCGCAGCACGACGTCCGTAGATGGCGATCTTTATCGCCTCGCCGCTGGTGCGCTCACTGGTAGTGAGCGTGTGCCCGCCGTCTTCACCAGGTTGACGATTGGATTTCGTTCTCGTTCTCGCAATCGGCTCGGCTGCCACGAGTGTTGATCGGGGATTGATTTGCTTCGAGTCATCGAGAGCAGCCTGTCTGGGGCTCGTTCGGTGACAGCGAGAACGATCGCGAGTGCATGGGCGACACGATCCAGTGGCGGCGGGACGCCGAGCTTCTGAGTTGCTACTAGTCGGTCTGAGCCGGGACGCGGCATCGTGTGAACGGTTTCTCGACCGTCAACCGGCACCCAGCCACCTCGACAAGGCTGCTTGGCGCGCCCGACTGCGATGCATGACAGAGTTGGTATGCAAGTTGATCGTCAGAGTTGTTGCCGCATATGAGTAGGTGCTGCTACCCAAAGCCCAGGGCGTCGGCGTAGACGACGATTCGGACCGAATATTGGGACGGCCCCTCGTGAAACCCACGCCGACTAGGGGTGCCGGTTTCACCGAACGCTTGATTGCCCGGCGCCTACAGGAGTGGGACGGATGGTACCGACATCATGTCGAGCGCGGTGGGTTTCCCCTACACATCGGGCGGCAGTTCGCCGACCGTGTTGGAGCGGCGCAACCTGTACCGGCCGCCGGTACAGCGTGGTATCGCCACGTCTACCTTCGCACCTGTCGCCACCCGCCGCTAGCTCGTCAAGAAGCTGGTGGCGGGTGGCGACAGGTGCGAAGGTCGGCGACGAAAACCATATCGAGTGCCGGCTCCGGAGGAGTACGGTCTACTCCCGGTGCGCGTGCCGTATCAACATGATGTTGGACTAGCCTGCGTACCGTTGAGAAACGAGCGCGCGTTGCCGCCCAGGATGGCTTCCTTGGCCCCGTCCGCCTGCAGGTCCGCCCGTCGCACCACCTCCCCCACGGGGCGCTCGCCGAGCGGGTACGGGTAGTCGCTTCCCAACATCACCTGGCCCGAGCCGAGGGTGTCGACGAGTAGTCGCAGTGCCTGTTCGTCGAAGACGACCGTGTCCACACTGAACCGTTCGAGGTAGTACGATGGCGGCCTTTCCGATGTGCCGATCACGTCGCCGCGCTGGTACCAGGCGTTTTCCATGCGTCCTAGCCAGAACGCGAAGGATCCGCCCCCATGCGCGAAGCAGATGCGTAGCGTGTCGGGCACCTTGTCGAACACCCCGCCCAGGATGAGGGCGAGGATGGACAGGTGCGTCTCGGCGGGCATGCCGGTGAGCCAGCGCGCCATCCACCGATCCAGCCGGGGCGAGCTGGGCATGTCCCAGGGGTGCACGAAGACTGGGGCGCCAACATCGGCGCAGTGCTGCAGGAAGGTGACGATACCTGCGTCGTCGAGGTCCCTGTCTCCGACGTGGTTGCCGATCTCGACGCCGACGTGCCCTGCCGCGAGGCAGCGGTCGAGTTCCGCGCAGGCGGCGTCGGTGTCCTGCAGCGGAACCTGGCAGAACGGCAGCAGCCGCTCCGGCGCCGGCTCGCAGATCTCCAGCGCCAGGTCGTTGAAGACCCTGGCGACCTTGACCGCCTGCGGGCCCGGCCTAGAGTACGAGAAGAACACCGGCGTCGGGGAGACCACCTGTATGTCCACCCCGTCGGCGTCCATCGCCGCCACCCGGGTCCCCGCGTCCCAGCAGTCGGCGCGCACGCGGCGGAACTCGCGGGAGCCGACCATGATCACCGCGTCGCGCTCGGTCTCGACCCGCATCCACGGCCAGTCGTGCGCCGCTCCGGCGACCTCGTTCAGGTCGGGCCACCCGCGCGGCACGTAGTGGGTGTGTACATCGATGACGCTCACGTGGTCATCCCCTGCCCGGGTGCAGCTCGCCACAGCGACCACAGGTCCGTGCTTCGGTGTCCGCGTAGAACGCCTCGAACACCGGCGGCAGGTCCGCGACGATGTCGCGCACCTGCAGCTGCACCTCGTGGACCAGGTGCTCGCATCGCTGGCAGTACCACTGGAACTTCTCCAGCGTGCCTTCCTCGCGGAGGCGCTCGATGACCAGGCCGATCGAGTCGCTGTCAGGGCGCTGCGGCGAATGCGGTATGTCCCTCGGCAGCAGCCACATGTCGCCTTCGTTGATGTGCACCGTCTCCAGACCGTCCCCGGTCATCAGGTTCACGTGCATGTCGCCCTTGAACTGGTAGAACCACTCCTCGTACGGGTCGACGTGGAAGTCGGTACGCTGGTTGGGCCCGCCGATGACCTGGACGATGAAGTCGTCGACACGCTCCCAGACCTGCTTGTTGTTCACCGGCGGCTTGAGCTGGTCCTCGTTGTCCTTGACCCACTGCTCGAAGTTGATACTCGGGGGAATGCCGCTCATCGCCTGTGCTCCTTTCCGTGTCGGTCATCGAGATGGGCGACGGCCTGCATCTCGATGAGCAGGTGCGGGTGCGGTAGCTGGTGTACCGCCACCGTGGTCCTCGTGGGTCCGCTGTGGTCGAAGTACTCCGCGTAGACCTCGTTGTAACCGCCGAAATCGTTCATGCTGACCAGGTAGGTCGTGACCTGTACCAGGTCGTCCAGCTCGGCCCCCGCCGCTCGCAACAGGTCGCGGATGTTCTCGATCACCGCCCGGGTCTGGGTGCGGATGTCCAGCGATACCGTGCCCAGCGCGTCGGCCTCAGCCCCTGCGATGGTGTTGTCCGGCCCGCGGCTGCTCGTGCCGGATACGTACACGAACTCGCCGGCAACCTTCACGTGCGGAAACGCCCCGCGCGGGGCCGCCTTTCCGTCAACGACGCGCGATGTCGTCATGCTCACCTCCGTGCGTACGCAGGGTCGCCCTGCCCAGCTCCGCGACAGTGACCTCGACGTGGGTGGCCGCGGACAGCCAGTGCGCCGCCGTGGCTGCCCCGGCCAGCACGACCGACCCCGCATGTAGTGGCATGCCGTACCGCGTGGCCAGCCGGACGGCGGCGGCCACAGCGCGGAGCGGGTCGCCGAGGATCGCCGCCGTCGACCCCGTGTCGGCGAGCTGACCGTCCGTCTCGAGCATCACGCCGAGGTTGGTGATGTCGTGCGCGCGGTCGAACGCGGTCCACGGGCCGGTCACGTAGCCCGCGGCCGAGGTGTTGTCTGCGACCACGTCTTCCAGCGTGAAGCGGAAGTCGCGGTAGCGGGAGTCGATGATCTCCAGCGCGGGGGCGACGGCGTCGATCACCTCGGCGGGATCGGCATTCGGTCCGGCCTGTTCGACCCGGCCGGACAGCCGGAACGCGATCTCGGGTTCCACGCGGGGGTGGATGAACCGGCGCCGGTCGGTGGTCCCGCCGTCCGCGACGCGCATGGCGTCGGTGAGCCGCCCGGCGATCACTTCGGAGATCCCCATCTGAGCCATCTTGGCCTCGCTGGTGAATCCGAGCTTGAGACCCACCTCGCGCTCACCCCGTGCGTGGCGGCACGCCAGGAGCTCGGCCTGCACGCGGTAGGCCTCGTCCAGGGTGAGCGCCCGCGTCGCGGTGATCTGATCGACCGGGCTGGCCGTCGTCGCTGCCTCGTCGAGGGCGGCCGCGTGCGGCCCGGTGTCGGCGCCGGAATCCGCTCGTGTCATGCCACCTCCCCTTCCTCCTGTGTGAACACGGCGTGCACCTCGCCGAGCCCGTGGATCCGCGCGCGATAGCCGGTAGCAGCGCGCGCCGGGACCACCGGAACCATCGGACCCAGCGCCCCGGACAGCACCACCTCACCCGCGCGCAGCGGGTCACCGCGCCGCGCGAGCGTGCGGGCCAGCCAGGTCACCGCCGAGACGGGACTTCCGAGGCACGCGGCCCCGGCGCCGGTCGAGACGACCGTCCCCGTGCGTTCCATCGCCATGCCGGCGCGCACCAGGTCCACAGCGCCCGGCCGTACCGGGGTGGTGCCCAGCACCGCCGCACCGGTGGAGGCGTTGTCGGCCACCGTGTCGACGATCTGGATGTCCCACCCCGCCACGCGCGAGTCGACGATCTCGATGGCAGGCAACAGGTACTCCGTGGCCCGCAGCACGTCGGCCACCGTCGGCGAGGGGATGTCCAGATCGGTCCCGAGCACGAACGCGACCTCCGCCTCCGCCCGGGGCTGCAGGAACCCTGCCAAGGGGATCGCCTCCCGGTCAGCGTAGACGGCGTCGTCCAGGAGCATCCCGAAATCGGGCTGGTAGACCCCGAACTGCCGCTGCACGGCCGGTGAGGTCAGCCCGATCTTGCGGCCCACCCGGTGCCGCCCCTGCCGCAGCAAGCTCTCGATGACGGCTTCCTGCACGGCGTAGGCCTGGTCCAGGTCACCTTCGGCGAGCTCGTCGCGCACCGGGGGACATGGCTCGCGCAGCTGCCGCGCCTCGACCAGCAGGCGCGCCACGTGTGACACCCGGGTATCGGTGCTCGTCCGTGTCATCCTCAACGCCCTCCGTTCACAGTGCCACGCACACATTGGTCGGTTCGGTGTAGAAGTCCAGCGAATGCGCGCCACCCTCCCTGCCGATACCGGACAGGCCGATGCCGCCGAACGGGGAGCGCAGGTCCCGCAAGTACCACGTGTTGACCCAGGACATCCCGACCCGCATGCGCTGCGCGACGCGGTGGCCCCGCTCGAGGTCGCGTGTCCACACACACGCGGCGAGCCCGTAACGTGTGTCGTTGGCCAGCCGCACGGCCTCGTCCTCGGTGTCGAAGGGCACGAGGGCGGCAGCCGGACCGAATATCTCCTCCCGCAGCGTGCGCGCAGAGTTGTCCAGGTCCGTCCACAGTGTCGGTTCTATCCACGCGCCCGCGTCGAGTTCGGCGCCGAGCTCGGGTATACCGCCGCCCACCATCGTGTCGGCGCCCTCCTGCTCGGCGATCCGGTAGTGGCCGAGCACCTTCTCGCGATGTTCCGTCGAGATCAGCGGCCCGGTAGTCGTCACCGGATCCTCGGGCCTGCCCAGCATCAGCTTGCGCGCGCGCTCGGCAAGGCCCGCCGCGATCTCGTCGAAGACCGGCCGCTCGATGTAGAGCCGTTCGGTGCACAAGCACACCTGGCCGGTGTTGGTGAACACCGACCGGGCCAGCCCGTCGATGACGCGCTGCGGATCGGCGTCGGCGAAGACGACCGCGGCGTTCTTCCCACCCAGCTCGAACGACACGGGCCGAACGTGCGGGGCGACCGCGCGCATGATCGCCGCACCTGTCGACGACTCGCCGGTGAACGTCACCCCGTCCACGTCCGGGTGGGCCGTCAACCACTCGCCTGCCGACCCGGGCCCGAAGCCGTGCACGACGTTGTAGACACCGCGCGGTGCCCCCGCCTCGCGAAGCACCTCGGCGAGCATCGTCGCCGTCGACGGGGTCTCCTCCGACGGCTTGACCACGACGGCGTTGCCGCATGCCAGCGCCGGAGCCACCTTCCAGGTCAGCAGCAACAGGGGCAGGTTCCACGGCACGATCACCGCCACCACCCCCAGCGACCTGCGCACGGCGTAGTTCAATGCGCGCCGCCCGTCCGGCGTCTCGGTGAGGAACGAATCCAGCCCCGAGGCCGACACCACATCTGCGAAAGTGCGGAAGTTCGCCGCGGCCCGAGCCACGTCCAGCTCGCGGGCGGTGGCCAGCGGTTTACCGGTGTCCGCAACCTCCGCGGCCGCAAGCTCCTCGGCACGCTCCTCGATGACATCGGCGACCCGACGCAGCAAGCCCGCACGCTCAGCCACTGTCCAGCGCGCCCACTCACCGTCGAGGGCTCGGCGCGCCGACCCGACGGCGGCGTCGACGATCTCATCGCCCGCCTCGTGCACCGACGCGACCGCACTACCGTCGACCGGACTGTACTTGTCGAACGTGCCAACGCCGTCGATCGAGTCCCCGTCCACGACGTTGTACAGCTCCGTGCGTCGATACCGCTCCCCGCTGTCCCGCACGGCGGGCGTGGCGCTCGTTGACATGGTCTGCTCCTCGTACGGTCGTGGCCGGATCCGGCGGCGTGTGTGCGGGTCCTCAGACGCGCAGCAGGTCGTGCGAGACGACGATCTCGCCGTCGAACCGCGAGCGGGCCCGCGCGGCGGCCGCTGCCACAGCTCCGGCCTCGGCTGCGGACGTATCAGGCTGCCTGAAGTGCCGCATGCTCGCTGTGGTGGTGCGTGCTCCCCAACGTGGCGAGGTCACGCAGGTCAACACCGGCCCGCGTCAGCTGGCGCGCGACGCCGTTGCCGCAGTCGACGACGTGGATCCCGCCCTCGTGCACGATCGCCGTCGCCGGCGCGGTTCGTTCGGTGTTGAGCTGCGGATCGCCACCGCTGCCGAGAACGACGTGCTCCATCTAGCCTCTCCTGACGTGTTTGCTCCGCTGACTACGACGGTAGATAGGAAATACATATCCAACTAATACTCTTCCCGTAGCCCGCCATACCCATACGGACATAGAATCCCGGATATGACGACCGAGCGGATACTCGACGGGCGGCTCAAGATTCGCCATCTCGTCCTCGTCACCACCATCGCCGAGCACGGCAGCATCATCCGCGCCGCAGAGAACCTGCACGTCACGCAGCCCGTGGTTACCCGGGGCCTGCACGAGGTCGAGGAGATCCTCGACGTGCCCCTTTTCGACCGCACCTCCCGCGGTGTCTCCCCCACCATTTACGGGGACTCCTTCATCAGCGACGCCCGCGCCGTGCTCGCACGGCTGCGGCACTCCGAGCGACAGCTGACCCAGCTCTCCAATGCGGAGCTGGGCACGGTCACGGTAGGCACCCACCTCGCGGGGTCGAACCTGCTGCTGCCGAGGGCGATCGCCGCGCTGAAGGCCGAGCGGCCCAACCTCACCGTCGTGGTACGGGAGGCCACACCGGACGCACTGCACGCTGCGCTGCTCGCAGGCGACATCGACATGACCGTAGGGCGCCTGACCTCCACGAGCAATGGCAGCCGGGTGAGCGTCGAGCACATGTACATGGAGCCGATACGGCTCGTCGCGCGCCGCGGGCACGCCGCCCACGAGTTGGATTCCCCCGCACTCGCCGACCTGCTCGACTACCCGTGGATCCTGCCGGTCGACCAGACCGCGTTGCGTGCCGAGCTGGAGGAGTCGTTCACGCAGGAGGGCCTGGACCTGCCGGCGGACCGTGTCGAGTGCACCTCATTGCTCACGCTGCGACACCTGCTGGTGTCCACGGACGTCATCGCCGCGCTTCCCCTACTGATCGCCGAGGAGGACGACCAGCTCGAGATCCTTCCGACCCCGCTGCGCGGGATCCGCCGCAACGTCGGAGTCACGCTGGCCGCCGACCAGCCACTGACACCGGCCGCGACGGCGCTGCTCGAACAGCTGCGTACCGAGGCCGCACAGCTGCACGAGTCGTTCCGGTGAGGGTCACGTCCGACGTCGCGATGTATGGGGTGCGCTCGTGTGATCCGTTCGTAGTCTAGGCGTTTAGCACAGGACCACTGCTACTACAGTCGCACCTTTTTCGATCTTGCTCAGTCTGTCTTCGCTGTTGACGGAACTTTGAGGCTGATCGTCGATGGATGGGTAAGAAGCCATGCGCACCGCCAAAGACGAACACGACCTAGATCACGACCAGATACGGCGATGGACCGGGTGGGATTGCCACATCACGCTGTGCATGCTCGCGCATCCCTACCGCACCGTCATCAGGCCGAGACAAATGGCCCATACCGTCGATGCACCGGGCAGCATGAGCAATCCCATCACATGCGCGACTGTACTCATTGGACAATCGAGCGGCCGAGGAGCTTCGCCGACGAGGTCTGGTAGTCACCGACCTGCCGAGAGCTGTTCACCAGCCTCACACCGCGGGCACAACGTCGAACGTCGTCGTTGCAGGGCGATACCCACACCCTGGTGACCCCGTACTGCGCACCAGGAACGTACTTGGCCGTCGCGAAGTGAACTACCTCTCCAGCATCCGCTGCGGCCAGCGAGAAGTACAGGTCCAGGTCCCTGATCGCATCAACGCGATGCTTGACGCCCACGGTCGCCGCCGCTTAGTCTCGACAATATCGAAATCGTACTTCATATTATGAAATCGAGTAGCTATGGTCGACGCTGATTCGGGTAGTGAGACACGAGTTCAAGCCGTCCAACGCGCCTCCCGACTCCTCATGGCGGTAGTCAACGGGAGCACCGATGGCACTGCGAAGGGGCTTGCGACGGCTCTTGGACTAGCTGTGCCCACAACCCACCATCTATTGAGCACTCTGGTAGATGAAGGACTCTTGGCGCGTGGCGATCAGTCACGTTATGTACTCGGCCCGCAGGTGCTCCTCCTGGCAGAGGCGTTCTACCGTGACGACAGCGCTCCGGAATACATGGTTGGCGCCTTGCGAAGGCTGGCCGATCAGACGCGTGAGACTTCGTATGTAGCGGCCTGGCGCGGCACCGATATTCGAATGCTCGCGTCGATCGAGAGTCAGCAGCCGCTTCGAGTCGAGGTGCCGTCGGGACCCTACGTCGACGCTCACGCTAGGGCAACGGGAAAGGCTCTTCTGGCCTTTGCCCGAGCGGAAACACGAGACGCGTACCTGAAACTCAACCCGATGCGCCCGGTGACACAGTCAACGATCACTGACAAAGACAGTTTCGACGAGGAACTGAAACGCACACGCGAGCGTGGTTACGCAATAGACGAAGAGGAATTCCATGCCGACGTCAGTTGCGTTTCGGTACCGGTGCTGACCGGTGGATACGCGGTCGCGGCATTCTCCATATCGGCTCCAACTTCTCGTTTCGCCGAAAAACGTGAATCTCTGATCTCTGCCACCAGGTCGGTTGCCGTGTCGGTCGAAGGAGCAATCACTACGGAGTAAATCCCCAAGACAAGGGACCGAAACGAATTGCGACTGGCCGCTCGCATCAAGGTAACATCAGCACGCCCTTCCGCGCTCGCATCCACGCTACTACACCTCCGAGCACGAAAAGGTGACGGAAAACATGGAACGAGGCCCTGCGACAATGACATCTCCCTCTCCACCGGTTTCCGACAGGCGCCACTCGCCGGACAATGACGGCGAGACAAAAGAGCGCAGAGGGGCCGAGATCGATCTCATTTCCCTGACCAAGATCTACGACGCCGGCAAGGTTCACGCCTTGGACGACGTTTCAGCACGGATAACCCCCGGCGAATTCGTAACCTTCCTGGGCCCCTCCGGCGCCGGCAAGACCAGCGTACTTCGCCTGTTGGCTGGGTTAGAGTTTCCAGCCCGAGGACAGGTACTACTGAATGGTCGGGACGTGACCAGCGTGCCTCCTCAACGTCGGGAAATGGGCGTCGTATTTCAGGATTACGCCTTGTTCCCGCACATGACCGTGTACCAGAACTGTGCTTTCCCGCTGCAGGTGCGGCGCGTGCATGCCGGCACGATCAGGCAGACGGTCGACGCGGTATTGAACACTGTGCAGCTGAGCGAGCATGGCGATCGGTACCCGGCTCAGCTGAGCGGTGGCCAGAAGCAGCGCGTGGCGATCGCGCGCACACTCGTGTACGAACCCCAGGTGTTGCTCATGGACGAGCCGCTGGGGGCTCTGGACAAGAACCTGCGCGAGCATATGCAGTTGGAACTGCGTCAGTTACAGCAACGACTGGGCGTTACGTGCGTATACGTGACGCATGACCAGGACGAGGCGATGGCTCTTTCCGACCGGATCGCAGTGATGCGAGACGGTCGGATCGAGCAAATGGGATCTCCGAGAGACCTGTATCGCGCTCCACACAACGACTTCGTTGCCGGATTCTTCGGCAAGATGAACTTCATCCCCGGTGCAGTAGCAGGATCGGACGGCGAGAACGTGTACGTCGACACTCGGCTCGGACCGATTCGGGTGTCGCGCGAATTGGCACGACTGTCGTCGGGCTCACTCGCGGTCGATACTCCCGTAACAGTCGCAGTGCGCCCCGAAAAGGTGTCGGTGGCCGCGTCCACACCGCATGGCACAGCCGTCAATTCGCTCGGTCTCACCGTCGAACAAATCAGATATGCCGGTGCTTCCATATACGTTGACGGTGTCGACCACACCCACGGGATGAGGGTGGTCGCGTGCGTGCCGCCAGAAAGCAACGACATCAGAACCGGGGAACCAGCATCGTTCCACTTCCTTGTGGAGAACACATTAGTTTTCGAGCGTGGACCTACTGACCAGCCTGAGGCTGAGAAGTCAGAGTAGCGCAGATCCACTTACCCGGATGGGAGAGCTTGATGAACAAGAGAGCAACAACGTTGTTCGCGTTCATGGCGATCGCGAGCCTGATTGCTGCATGCGGCGAACCGACATCACCGGGCACGTCTGGCAATGACCAAGCCGACGAACAGTCCGGCGGCCCAGTGGACATCAAAAGCCTCAGCGGTTCGGTGAACTTGAACACGTCTGGTGGCGTGGTGGACGAGATCTGGCAGGAGTCTTGGTGGGCACCATTCACGGACGAGACCGGCGTTGATGTTCGAACGAGCTCCCCGGCTGACCTCTCCAGACTTCGTGCGCAGGTGGAATCCGGCAACGTCGAGTGGGACGTCACCGAGATCGAGACGGGAGGGCAGTACCTCGAGGCAGTCGAACAGGAGTTGCTAACTGAATTTGACCAGGAGCGATTCCGGGAGTATTTCGAGCAGTTGGGCGGCGACTGGGACGACATGATGCCCGAGGCGGTGGCGACGCACGGAATCAGGCATGCGCCGTTTGCCACCATCCTGATGTTCGACGAGCGCGAGTTCCCCGAGGGTGAACCACAGCCGACTTCTGTGACCGACCTGTGGAACGTGGAGGACTTCCCAGGGCCACGGTGCATACACGAGCAAGCGCTGTACAACCTGGAGATCGCATTGGCCGCTGACGGCGTCGGCGCCGACGAGATGTATCCACTCGATGTCGAGCGGGCAATCGGAAAGCTCGACGAACTCGCTCCGCACATCGCGACGTTCTGGAACGCGGGCGCAGAGTCGATCCAACTGGTAGCCGATGGTGAATGCGTCATGAGCACGGTGTGGAACGGTCGCCCGTTCGGCGCCCAGAGCGAAGACGACATCGACTATCTCGGCGTGGCCTGGGACTCGGGAATCATGGCCAGTAGCTACTGGGTCATCCCGCGCGGCGCGCCCAACCCGGAATCCGCATACGCGCTGCTCGCGACCTACCAGCTGCCCGAGGTCGGCGCGTCGACGGCGAACCAGGTGGGATACGGCAACACGAACACTGCTACGGACGATCTGATCAACGAGGACGCTCGTCCTTTCGTTGCCACCTACGGACCGAACATGGACGTCGTGACGGTCCAGGACGAGCAATGGTGGTATGAGAACGGTGAGTCTGCCGAGGAACGGTTCAGCAAATGGCGACTCGCTCAGTGATCGCGCCGCGGGTGCGGCAATTCCGGCTACCTCGTGGGATCGGGTTCCTGCTCCCAGCTCTCATCCTTGTCGGGTCTATCACCGTCGTTCCGGTCGTCCGAATCGTGATGATCAGCTTCGGCGACGGGCTGGCGAACTACCAAGAGCTGTTCCAGAGTGGTGTATTCTGGTCCACACTGCGCATCACGATGGAGATCTCAGTCGCGTCCACAGTGATGTGCTTGCTGCTCGGATACCCGTTCGTTTACCTGATCACCAGCTTCCGTGAGAGCGTGACACGACGTTTCCTGCTGGTCGTGGTCACGACGTTCTGGATCAGCCTTATCGTGCGCGTGTACGCATGGATGGTCATATTGGGCCGCAACGGCATCGTCAACGACGCGCTCGTGAGTATCGGCCTTGTCGACGAACCACTCGACCTCCTATTCAACCGAGTCTCAGTAATCATCGGGATGGTTCATTACCTGCTCCCTTATATGATCCTTGCGCTGTACGGCGGCATGGTGGGCATAGATCGCGGGCTGACGGTAGCAGCGCAAACGCTGGGAGCTTCCGCGTTCCAGGCGTTCCGCCGGGTCTACCTGCCGCAGAGCCTGCCGGCCGTGTTCGCCGGATCGATGCTGGTCTTCATTCTCGCGACTGGCTTCTTCGTGGTTCCGTCGCTGCTCGGCGGGCCAGGAGAGATGACGCTTTCGGTGTTCATGGAGCGGCAGACATTCTTCCTGAATTGGGGATCGGCAACATCGTCGGCAGTGCTGCTCTCCGCTGTGTCCATCGTGCTGTTCGTCAGCATGGATCGACTGGTCGGGCTGGACAAGCTGTTCGGGGCGGTGCGGCGATGAGTGCAACGGCGCGTGTATCGAGCAAGCGGAGTTCGATCCTGCTCTGGATCGTGGCGATCGGGGTGGTGCTGTTCTTGATCGCACCGGTTACGATCGTCGTACCCGTCTCCTTCAACTCCACCCGCTTCCTCGAGTTCCCCCCACCAGAATGGTCGATGCGCTGGTATATCGAGTTCCTGGACAGCGGTGGCTGGACGGCCTCGTTGTGGCGCAGCCTCCTCGTCGGATTCCTTGCTGCCGCCATCGCGACGCCGGTTGGCACGCTGGCCGCACTCGGCCTCGTGCGCGGGCGCTTCCGCGGCAAGCAGCTGATACGAAGTGCCCTCATGCTGCCATTGACCGTTCCCCTGATCGTACTGTCGATCGGCCTGTATGCGGTCTACTCCGACCTGCGAATGGTCGGCTCCGTATGGGCGCTTGTGCTGGCACACGCCACGCTAGGCTTACCGTTCGTGGTACTGGTGATGTCGGGTGCCGTGCAGAACTTCGACGAGACACTTGAACGCGCAGCGTGGACGCTCGGGGCATCCAAGCTTCGAACGTTCTGGCAGATCACCATTCCCTCGTTACGTCCTGCGCTCGCGGCGTCGGCACTGTTCGCGTTCATCATGTCGTTCGACGAGATCGTGATCGCTGTCTTCGTCTCGGGCGTGCACGGTGAGACGCTCCCGGTGCGCATCTTCTCTTTCCTACAGACCGAGATCAGCCCAGTAATCGCGGCTGTCTCGACGTTGCTCTTGTTGGCACTGCTGAGTCTGCTGCTCGGACGCGCCATGGCGAAAGTTTTGTCCGCCCGTCGCTCCGCTCGGCAGGCGACGGCAGATCGATGAGTGGAGTGAAATCCATGAGTGCTGAACGGCTCGCTGGAGTCGAGGCGTATAGCCGCATGTCGGTGGTTCGAGCATTCGAACGAACGTGCTTGGACCTGTCCGTCCAGCAAAGGATCGCAGGGTCGGTGCACGTGTGCCTCGGCCAGGAAGCCATCCCGGTCGGGGCACGTGCGGCCCTCGCTTCCGCAGATCCGGTTGTAGCGACGTATCGCGGCCACGGGTGGGCAATATCGTCCGGTGTTCCGCTCGACGGACTACTCGGCGAGATCTGTCATCGCGCGGATGGGATCAACGGTGGTCGTGGCGGTTCCGCGTACTTGACTGCGCCCGGGTACGGATTCTACGGCGAGAATTCGATCGTCGGCGCCGGTATTCCCGTCGCGTGTGGATTGGCGATGCACGCGGCGTGGGCAGGTGATGGCGTGGTCGCGGTATCGATTGGTGACGGCGCCATGAACCAGGGCGCAACGCACGAAGGCCTGGTGTTCGCCGCAGCGCGCTCACTCCCGTTGGTCGTCATCTGCGGGAACAACGGCTGGTCCGAGATGACCCCGATCGACTCCATGATCCGTGCACCGCTCACGGAGCGTGTCGCGGGTTACGGGATCGACGCTTGGGTGGTCGACGGATGCGATGCGGCGGCGGTACAGGATGCAGTCTGCCAGGCCCGCGCCGCCGCGGTGCGCGGCGCCGGTCCGGTATTCCTCGAATGCCGCACGGTACGGCTCTCCGGGCATTACAACCGCGACATCCAACATTACCGGCCTAAAGCCGACGTCCAACAGGCCGAACACGACGAACCGCTGGCACGTTTGCGTCGTTCCTTGGTGGAGACCGGCGAGGCAACAAGCGCGGCGCTGGATCAGCTGGACGTTGACGCACAGCGCGAGATCGACCGTGTGCTGGCGGCCGTAGAAGCGATGCCCTTCCCAGATCCCGACACTGCCCGCGAGCATGTTGCCGCGGTGCCGGGTGGCATGACCCATTACCGAACCCCGAGCGGCGAAGCGACGCGGTTGACCTACCAGCGTGCGGTAAACCTCGCGCTACGCTCCGAGTTGCGGGAACGTCCGGGTACCGTGGTCTATGGTGAGGACGTCGGTCAGGCCGGCGGGATCTTCGGCGTGAGCCGCAAGCTGCAGAAGGAATTCGGGCCTGAGCGCGTTTTCGATACGCCGATCTCGGAGAGTGCCATTCTGGGCTCCGCTGTTGGCGCCTCCATGGCGGGTCTCCGCCCCATCGTGGAAATCATGTGGGCCGACTTCCTCCTCGTTGCGCTGGATCAGCTAGTCAACCAAGCGGCCAACGTCCGCTATGTGAGCCGGGGCGAGCTGCACGCTCCGATGGTCGTGCGCACCCAGCAAGGTGTCACACCCGGATCGTGTGCCCAGCATTCGCAAAGTGTGGAGGCGCTGCTCACGCACGTTCCCGGGATCAACGTCGGTCTTCCGGCTACCCAGCACGACGCGTACGCCATGTTGCGGGCTGCGGCGCAGGATGCCGATCCCTGCGTCCTAATCGAGTCGCGCGTCCTGTACCAGGATGAAGGGCCTGTCTGGCCGGACCAGCCGGACGAGACCATCGGAGGAGCGCGTTGGCGCCGCGCTGGCACCGACCTGGCGATCGTCACCTGGGGTGCAATGCTCGGTCAGTGCTTCGAGGCGGCCGAGACGCTTTCCGGCGATGGAATCGAGGCGTCGATCCTCGATCTGCGGTGGCTCTCGCCGCTCGACGACAACGCGATCGACGAAGCCGTCACCTCGTCGGCGGGTAGGGTGCTGATCGTCCACGAAGCGAACATGATGGCTGGTTTCGGCGCTGAGGTTGCGGCGCGGATAGCCGAGCGGCATCCCGAGCTGGAGCGGGCGACGGTGGCACGCCTCGGCGCGCCCGATGTGCGCATACCGGCGGCACCGAACCTGCAGGGCGCGCTGATACCGGACGTCCAGAGCATCGTCGAGCAGGCGCGGGTGGTGGCGAAAGAATGACGGCGGCGGACTTCCCCTCGATCAAACGGATCGACGTGGCCGAAGCTCGATTCACGCTGACCGAGCCGGTCATCATGGGCAGTCACACGGTCACTGACCGGGAGTACACCTTCGTTCGGATCGTCACCGACTCCGGGGCCCACGGCTGCTCTTACGGGATTACCAGGCTACTGCCGGTCGCGTCGGCAATCGAACGTATGGTCGCGCCCTTGTACCTGGACGAGTACATCGGTGCCCCCGCAGATACGTACCACCGGGTGGGCCAACAGCTCGGAGTCCTGAGCGGCGACAGCTGCGTGCGGCGTGCCCTGAGCTTGCTGGACATCGCCATGTGGGACGCCTGCGGAGTGCACTTGGAAAGCCCGGTCAGTGAGCTCATCGGGCCAGGCGAGGGCTCATCGCCGATGTTGATGTCGGTGGACGGTTACCTCCCCGCGACGGGAGAGACGGCTCGTATCCGACGCAGCGTCGAGACAACGCTCGAGACGGGGATACGTACGGTGAAGTTTGCCTGCCTGGACGACCCCGACACGATGCGCAGGATGATCGACACCGTCGCGCCGGAGGCACGCGACACAGATCTGTCCGTCGTCGTGGACATGATCTGGACTCTTAGGTCGGTTGAGGACGGGCGTGCAGTGGCACGTTCGCTCAGTGGTTTGAATGTCGAGTGGATCGAGGATCCTTACCCGGGTCAGATGCTACGGAACAGTGACATCGCCCACGAAGCTTTCGACACGAAGATCGCGTTCGGCGACGAGACCACCGATCCCTATTTGCTGTACGACTTGACCGCTCTCGACCGCACAGACGTCGTGCGGGTGGATGCCACCACCATCGGGGGTCTGACCGGTGCCGCAGCAGTGATCCGTAAGGCTCATGACCGCGGCTACCCGGTCGGATGTCACATCTACCCGGAGATCCACCAACATCTCGCACACTCCGCTGTCGACGCTGAGTACGTCGAGATCTTTCCGGCCGACGGCAGATTCGACGCAGCCGACCGGTTCCGAACGAGAACCGTCGACATATCCGCCGGCACGATCGCCCCGCCGACCGATCCCGGGTTGGGCCTGGGTCTGGACTGGGAGGCCATCGCTCGGGCGAGTTCTTCGTTCAATACCGTCGAGGAGAGCAAGCATGGCAGCTGACAGTCGTGGCTCGCATGTCATCGTGACCGGAGGATCGCACGGCATCGGACGAGAGACTGTCCGCCGTCTTGTGAGCGACCCGAACGTGCGCTGCAGCGTACTCGACCTCAACCCGGAGCCGTTTGACGACGAGCACAGTGTCCGAACGTTTGCGTGCGATGTTTCCGATCAGATGGCTGTAAGCCATGCTGTAGAACGGACCGTCGCGTGGGCTGGACCGCCGACAGGTCTGGTAACCGCGGCGGGGGTCGTCAGCAATGATGCGACTGTGTCTATCGGAGCGGAGCTCTGGCGGCACATCGTCGGCGTGCATTTGGACGGCACGCTTTTCGCTTGCCAAGCAGCTGGACGGTACATGATGAGTGCCGGCGGGGGCGCAATCGTGACTCTCTGCTCGGTCGCGATGGACTACGGCGCACCGGGTCGGGCAGCCTACGCTGCGGCCAAATCGGGAATCAGATCGCTGACCAGGACGCTCGCGTGCGAATGGGCCGAGTACGGAATCCGAGCGAACGCCATCGCGCCGGGCGATGTGCGCACGTCCATGTACGACGAGCTCATCGCGCAGGGTGTCATGGACGAGTCCGTGGTGCGATCGTGGCACGCGCTTGCACGCCCCGGCGAACCCTCCGAGATCGCCGCAGCCGTCGATTTTCTGCTGGGTTCGGACAGTTCGTTCATCACCGGCGAGCTCCTCAAGGTGGACGGCGGGTTCACGGTCAAGAAGATCTGACCTGTCAACCACGGACAACCTTCCCGGTCATCGGATCGCACTCGCGCAGGTACGCCACACCGCGATGACGCAGGAATCCGAGCACCGTCCGGGGCGCGACCCTGAGCTTCGGGCCGAGCATGTATTTGCCACAGCGCTGCTGCACCCGAGCCGCTACCTGCCCCTAGAGCCACCGTGGCAGGGTGGGCACCACGCCGTCTCGGTGCAGCTCGTCGGCGCTCGTACGCCCGGTGAGCCAGCCTGCGATGCGGCAGGCCGGACCGCTCAGCACTGCGCTCGGGGTTTCCGCTGCCGGCCCGAACCGCACCGGCGGGTGGCCGTGCGGCCGCAGTTCGATCGCGGTATCGATCCGGGAGGACATCCACGACGCCACGTCGCGCACCAGCGCTTCGGCGATGTCGTCGGGAAGGTCGTCCATGGCAACACCTGCGTCCAGGTCCAACACGTGGAGCCACAACTCACGGGCGCGCATCCATGGCACCTCGGACGCGGGTATGTCACGGCCCTGCGCGCTGGTAACCCGCGCCGACCACCCGTGTTCGGTCAACCGTGCCGCTGCCTCGGCGAATCGGCGTCCGGATTCGGCCAGGTCACCGGCTTGCTCTCCGAGCGGGCGCTCCGCCCCCGCCTCGATCTCGGCGTCCCGCTGATGCCGGGAGGAATACATCGGCGTCGGGTTTCCAGTACGCGCCCACTCCAGCAGGTTGACCAGCGCATCAGCGTTGCGCGCGAGGTGCGTGATCACGTGCCCCCGGCTCCAGCGCGGCAGCGCCGAGGGAAGTCGTACATCGTCGTCCAGCGCGGCTACGGTCTGCTCGACGAGTCGTTGCCCGTCCTGGACCCATCGCAGCGCTGAGCTCACCTCGGGAGGCCACGCGTCGCCGCGAACCTGATGGTGCTGGGGGGATTCGCTCGCTCTCCCGCCGCTATCGCTCACGAAGTGCCCTCCTTCACGCAACGATTCACGCACGGGCCCAACCCGTCGATGACCGTGCGCACCACATCGCCGTCTGCCAGGAACGTCTTCGGGTCACGCGCCGCGCCGACACCGCCCGGTGTGCCGGTCGCGATCACGTCACCGGCCCGCAACGTCGTGAACCGGCTGATATAGGAGACCAGATCGGCCGGCCGGAACAACAGGTCCGACGTACGGCTCGACTGCATGACCTCCCCGTTGACCTCACACGTGATGGCTAGATCAGCGGCATCGTCGACCTCGTCGGGGGTGACCAGCCACGGTCCGACGGGAGTGCTGGCCTCGAAGGCCTTGCCCTGCAGCCATTCCACGGTCCGCCACTGCCAGTCGCGCATCGAGATGTCGTTGAGCACGGTGTAGCCGGCGATCGCGGATGCTGCCTGTGCAGGGGTGACGTGGCGGGCGGAGCGTCCGACGATCACGGCAAGTTCGGCTTCCCAGTCGACCTCGTCGCTGACGTCGGGCAGGGCGATGTCGTCGTGTGCGCCCAGCAGGCTATCGGCGAACTTGGCGAACAGCGTGGGGTACGTGGGCAGTTCACGCCCCATCTCGAGGATATGGGTGCGGTAGTTCAGGCCCACGCAGATGATCTTCGACGGGTTGACAACTACGGGGGCGTACTCCACGTCGGCCGTTGCGAATCGCCTCCCCCCTGTTGCTCCGGCCGTCGTGAGCCAGTCCGGTTCCGCCAGTAGCGCGCCGACATCCGGGGCACCGAGTTCTACGGCGTGCTCCCCGTCGATCCGTACAGCGACGGAGCCGCCCGGGGTGCGAATCGTGGCGAGTTTCAACGTGCGGCTCCTAGCGATCGTTCGGGTTCGGCGTCACGTGGCGTCGGTCGAGGTTGAGCGCTTCATATACCGGGGCGTCCGAGAAGGTGAAGAGGTCCATCCTGGTGTGCGCTTCTATGCGCAGTGGGCACCAGGACGGGACAGCAACGAGATCTCCGGAATCGAGGTCGGTGGCCTGTCCGTCCAGATAGGCCGTTCCGGATCCGCGGAATGCCTGCCACACGGACGATCCCACCGTGCGGACGGTCGCGCTGGTCGCTCCGGGCGCGAGCCGGTGCATCTCGGTGCGTAGCGTCGTCAGGGCGTCGCGCCCGTTCGTTGGGTTGGTGAAGCGGATTCCCGCGTGCCCTGGGCCGATCACGGTGGCGAAACCGTCGCGCTCGAGTTCCAGCTGCTGCTCCAGCGCATCGTCGGTGTCCGACCAGCGGTAGGCCATCAGCGGAGAGTTCGGTGTCTCCTCGGCCCAGATCGGACGCAGGCCCGCGTGTCCCCAGAGCTTCTCGGACCGGGACCGTTCCGGAGTGGCCTTCTCGGAAACGCCGTCCTCGCCGAATTCGAAGAAGCCCGCGTCGAGCTGGTGCACCAGCGGAATGTCGAGTCCGTCGAGCCAGACCATCGGGGCGTCCCCGACGTGATGGTGCCCGTGCCAGTTCATCGACGGGGTAAGCAGGAGGTCGCCCGGACGCATGGCGACGGGATCGCCGTTGACGACCGTCCACACGCCCTCACCTTCAACGATGAACCGGAAGGCACCCTGAGCGTGGCGGTGAGCCGGCGCCACCTCACCGACGCCGAGGTACTGTACGGCCGCCCACAGGTTCGGCGTCGCGAACGGCTTGCCGTCGAGTCCTGGGTTGGCCAACGCGATGGCGCGGCGCTCCCCGCCGCGCCCGACGGGCACGAGCTCGCCCGCCCGCTCGGCCAGCGGGTACAGATCGCTCCATTGCCATACGTGCGGCCGTGCTGCCGACTGCGGCGTCTGCGGCATGATGTTGCCGATTTCGGTCCACAGCGGAACCAAGCCGGCTCGGTCGAATTCCCTGTACAGCTGCTTGAGTTCCGGTTCAGTTTCGGTCCCGGTCATCCTGGGTGACTTCCTTCCTCCTCGAGCCGGCGCGCGATGTCGGCACGTAATGCCTTCTTGTCGATCTTTCCGACCTTGGTCTGCGGGATCTCGTCCACCACGACGAGCCGTTCGGGCCACTTGTACCGCCCGACGCGCGCTTGCTCGTAGGCCGAGCGCAGCTCCTCGAGCGTCAGGCGTTCGCCTGGACGGACCACCACGTAGACACAGACACGCTCCCCGACGTCGCGGTCGGGCATGGCGACCGCAGCGGCCTGGCTGACTGCCGGCAGCCGGTAGGCGATGTTCTCGACCTCCTCGGCGGAGACGTTCTCCCCACCACGATTGATCATGTCCTTGTCGCGGCCTTCCACGACAAGGTTGCCGTCCGGTCGCACCCGGACGATGTCGCCCGAGCGGTACCAGCCGTCGCCCGTGAACGCCTTCGCGTTGTGCGCGGCTGCCCGGTAGTAGCCACGCGGGGTGTACGGACCACGGGTGAGCAGGATGCCGGCCTCGCCGGCTGGTACAGGCGTGTCGGACTCGTCGACGACACGGATCTCGTCGGCCTCGCACATCGGCCTGCCTTGCGTGTACACGATGACCTCGTCGGGGTCGTCGAGCCTGGTGTAGTTCAGCAGCCCCTCGGCCATGCCGAACACCTGTTGCAGGGTGCAGCCGAGCACCGGCCCGACACGGCGTGCCAGCTCGGGCGCGAGCCGTGCCCCGCCGACCTGCAACAACCCGAGCGAGCTCAGATCGTGGGCGGTGTCGGCGTCGCGGAACTCGAGCCAGCGTTGCGCCGCTGCGGGCACCACGGCCGTTGCCGTCACGCGTTCCCGCTCGATCAGGTCGAACACCTTCGCCGGGTCCGGGGACGCGGTCAGTACGACACGCCCGCCGACGATGAACGTGCCGAGGATGCCGGGGCAGGCCAGCGGGAAGTTGTGTGACAGGGGTAGCACACCGAGGTATACGGTGTCGCTGTCGAAGCCGCATACTGCTGCGGAGCGCTTGGCGTTGTAGGCGTAGTCGTCGTGCGTGCGCGGGATCAGTTTGGGCAGCCCGGTGGTGCCGCCGGAGAGCAGGAACACTGCCACGCTGCCCGGATCCGGCGGCGCGCTGTCGAGCTCCTCGCGCGCCCGCGCGGGATCACCTGCCGGCGCGCACACCTGCCGGAGGTCGACACTGCCGGCACCGGGCGCGGCGGAGGTGACCAGCACGTGCTCGACGGTGCTGCTCCGCTCGGCGATGCGGTGGGCCATCGCCACGTGGTCGAAGCCCTTCAGCTCGTCCGGCACGGCAATCGCCCGTGCCTCGGCGTGCTCGACGAGATGGCTCAATTCGTGGTCGCGGTGTGCGGGCAGGGCCATCACCGGCACCACACCGAGCCGCAAGCACCCGATGACCAGCGCGATGAACTCCCAGCAGTTGGGCAGCTGCACCACGATCCGGTCGTCGGGGCGCAGCCCCAGCTCCCGTAGCCGGAGAGCCGCACCGTCGGCACGAGCGAGAAGCTCAGCGTAGGTCAGGCGTGTCGACCCGTCGACGACCGCCACTGCTGCTGGTGAGGCCTCGGCGCGGGCAATGAAGTACTGCGCCAGCGGGATGCCCTCCCAGTACCCTTCGGCCCGGTAGCGTGCGGCGGCGTCGGCCGGCCAGGGCACAACGCCTTCGGCTGTCGGTGATGTTCGCACCGAGCTCATCCTTCCTCCTGCCTAGGCGTGAGCACAGCATCCAGCGCCACCAGACCCGAGCCGGTCACGCGGAGCGGATTGATCTCGATCTCGCTCACGTGCGGGTGCGCGAGGAGAACCCCACCCAGCGACGTGATCACCCGGGCGAACTCCCCACGGTCCAGCACAGGGCCTCCCCGCCACCCGTCCAACAGCGCTCGACCCGCCAGCTCGTCAGGCATCGTCATGGCCTCAGCAGCATCGAGCGGGGCGACTCGGACGCTGACGTCGGCGAGAGCCTCGGTAGCGGTTCCTCCGAGTCCGCACAGCACGATCGACCCGAACACCGGGTCGCGCCGGGCTCCGACAACCAGATCCACGCCGGACGGCGCCATCTCCTCGACCAGGTAACGCGTGGCACCTGTGCCCTCGAGCGCGTCGAGCGCGTCGGCCAGCTGTGACTCGGTGCGGATATCGAGGTGCACCCCGCCGACGTCGGTCTTGTGCAGGATGGTGGCATCGAGAATCTTCACCGCCACTCCGGGACCGAGTTCGGCCAGCGCCTGGCAGGCCTGCTCACGAGAGTCGCACACGTGGCTGTCCGGGACGGGAATGTCCAGCGTGTTCAGGAACTCCTTGGCTGCCGCTTCATCGACCGTGCCCGCGGGTGCGGGGGGTACCTGACGCGTCGTGTCGGACCCGCCCGCGCCGCGGTACCGAGCTCGGGCGTCGGCGACCAGCGCCCGCGTCGCGTTGGCCGTTGCGGTCGGGCTGGACAGCGCCGGGACGCCTATCTTGTGCAGCTGGTCCCGGACCTCGACGGTGTCATCGGCCGGCCCGCCGAGCGTGACGACTGCCGGCGCGCGCTCCGGCAACCCGGCCTCCTGCACCGCACTGACGAGATCGATGGCGTCCGGTTCGGTCAGCATGTAGGTGGCCACGAGGTCGATCGCGGGATCGTCTGCCACGCTGCGCAGCACGGTGCCGAACCCGGCACCCGGCCTGCCTGTGTCGACCGGGTTGTGCTGGTAGGTCAGCGGGGGTAGTACCTCGCCGATGCGTGACCGCGTCGTCGTGGACAGCTCCGGTATCCGCAGACCGTCGGTGCGCAGGCGGTCCTCCACGAGCAGGCCCGGTCCGGCCTGCGCTGTGATCACGCCGATACCGGGGTCGGCTGCGGGTTCGAGCCGCAAGTGGGAAAGCGCGGTGAGCGCGTCGACCAACTCGCGATCGTCGTCGACCAGGACCGCACCCGCCTGCCGCAATGCCGCGCGAGTCGTGCGCCACGAGGTCGCCAGCGCGCCGGTGTGCGAGCGCGCGAAAGCGGCCACGTCGCTGCGCCCCGTGACGAGCGCTACGACGGGTTTGGCACGCACGGTGGACCGCACGGCCTCCAGCAGCCGTCTGCCGTCGGCCACCGACTCGATGTGCAGCGCGACCACCTCGGTGGCCGGATCAGTCGCGAGGTACTCCAGCACGTCCGGGGCGGTCACATCGACACCGGCACCCAGCCCTGCCGCCAGACTGATGCCAACGCCCGCGTCGGCCAGCGCGAACGCCAGGGCATGGTTCACCCCACCGCTGGTGGCGACTATCCCGACAGGGCCTGCGGGCAGCTGGGCCGCAGCCGGCACGAAGCTGGCAACGGGGCCGCGCTGGGGTGCGACGAAACCCGAGGTGTTGGGTCCCAGCACTCGGATGCCCGTCCGCGCCACGACCTCGAGAACGGCGCGCTGGTGCTCGTCACCCTCCTGGCCGATCTCGGCGAAGCCCCCGGAGCAGATCACCGCCGCCCGGGCTCCTGCGTCGTGGGCCTCGCCGAGAGCGGTCGCGGTCGCGTTCGCGGGCACGCACAGTACAACGAGGTCGATGGTCCGGCCGGTCGCGGCGACGGCCTCGCGCAGCGAACCGTACACCCCCTCCGCCGGATCCGGATGCCGCGCGTTGACCAGCGCGCATCCGTGTTCGTAGGTGGACAGCGAGCGTGCCATCACGGCACCGAGCTTTCCTCCGGTGCGGGAGCCCCCGATCACCGCGACTGTGCGGGGCGCGAACATCGCCTGAAGATCACCCGCCATGGTCATCGGACCACCGCCTGCGCGGCTGCGACGGCATCGGCGCGCCCGGACAGCACGAGCGTGGCGGCGCGGTCGGCGTCGGCACCCGGTTCGATCACCAGCGTGGGAATGCCGTGCACAAGCCGGGCCTGTTCGGAAAGCAGCGTCCTCGTCAACGCTGAGCCCGCGTGCACGGCCACGAGTGCCGGACCGTGCTCCGCGCGGCCGGCGAGCTCGTCGTAGGCGGCAGGAAGTCCGGACTCGTCCTCCGGGGCGGCCAGCCACAGGCCCCACGGGGCCGTCGCCGCACGTGGCTGTGGCGGTTCGGTTGTCAGGTGCACGCCGGGATCGTCGTTGAGGAAACGGCCAGGCAGCCGCGTGTCCCCTAGCTCGAGTGGCGTGTCGAGCACGTCGTGGCCGTCGTGGTCGGCGCGCCAGGCCCGCTCGACGTCGGCGACGAATTCCGGGTCCCGACCGGCCAGCTTGCTTCGGCCGATGCTGCGGGTGAGGAAGTGGAAGGTGAAGCGCGTGGGGTCGAACGACTCGTGATACCGCCCGAAACGCTCCCACCAGGACAGGCTGGGCCGCGCGGAGTCCTGGATCTTGGCCACCCCGGGCATGCGGTCGCGCTCGTAGCGCTGCAATGCCCCGGCGACGTCGTCCGGTGTCGTCCTGAGTGTCGCGGCCAGTGCCACCGCGTCCTCCATCGCCATCTTCGTTCCCGACCCGACGGAGAAGTGCGCGGTGTGTGCGGCGTCGCCGAGCAGCACCACGTTGCCGTGGTGCCAGGAGCGCGCGCGACGCGTGCGGAAGTTGCCCCACCGCGAGTTGTTCGTGAGCAACGGCCGGCCGTCGATCTGGTGCGCGAACAGCTTCTCCAGGTATTCCTTCGTCTTGGTGTCGCTGATCCCCGGAGGCTGGCTGGTGTCGAACTCGTCGAGACCGGCGGCGCGCCACGTGCGCTCGTCCGTTTCGACGATGAACGTGCTGACCGTGTCGCTGATCGGGTACCCGTGCACCGCGAACACGCCGTGCTGGCTGCGCTCGTGGACGAACGTCAGCCCACGGAACTGGTACGGCGTGCCGAACCAGATGAACTTCGCGTCCGCGACCTCGACCGACGGCGCCACCGCATCGGCCAGTTCCTCCCGGAGACGCGAGTTCGCACCGTCCGCAGCGACGACCAGGTCGTAGCCGTCCAGCTCGGCGAGCTCCGTGATCGCGTGCTGGAATCGTAGGTCGACACCGACCTCGGCGGCCCTGTCTTGGAGGAGCTGCAGGAGCTTCTTGCGATCGATAGCCGCCATCCCGTTGCCGGCGCAGCACAGGACCTGCCCCTTCATGCGGACCTCGATCTCGTCCCAGTGCGCGCCGTGGTCGCGCAATCCCTCGAGCAGCACCGGATCGGCTTGATGAATAGCGTCCAATGTGGCGTCCGAGAACACGACACCGAAGCCGAAGGTGTCATCGGCACGGTTGCGTTCGAAGACCGTCACCGCGACGTCCGGCATCGCCTGTTTGATCAACGTCGCACAGAACAGCCCGCCCGGGCCGCCGCCCACGCAAGCGATCCGTCTCACCATCTCCACCTCGCTGCTGCCACCGGCACGTTACGTGTCAAAAATAGCACGGTCGTCGATATATCGAAACCTTTTTGTGCGACCGAGCGGGGCCGGCGCACCGAGTCGCGTTCCGGCCCCGCTCGCGCAGCGCTTCCAGACCTCAGCCGAATTGCTCGATCCGGTCACAGCCCAGCAACGTGACCTCGACCGGGCCGTCGGTGGTGACGTCCAGCTCGGTGTCGCAGCCGACCTGTGCCTGTGCCGGGTCGACCGCCAGCGAACCGATATTGGTCACGTTGATCTCGATACGGTTCTCGCGCGGTTCCTCGGGCGGATCCGGGAGGTGCCGGAACTCCCTGAGGTACGGATTGACGGGGACCGTATTGCCGGAGACGCTGTGCAGTTCGGTCTGTTTCCCTCCGACCGCGCGCTCGCCGGCACCGAAGCCGCGCGAGAACGCCTCGACCGTGCCCAGCTCGTCGTCCTGCCGGGTGTCGATGTCGGGCAGCCAGTACGCGCGGTCGCCGACGAGGCCGGACTGCGGGTCGTCCATGAGCGGGTTACGTACATAGGTCACCCGTGCGGGGTCGTCGACGCGAGCCCCATCGCCGACCCAGTCGGTCAGCACATCCCAGGTGCCGCCGACCGAGATACCCTGGACCGCTGCCTCGCACATGAACGCGTGCTCGGAGGCTACTCCGGCCCACGTGATGAACTCGTAGTCGTAGTCACCGGCAGCGTACGCTTCGGCACGCTCACGCGTGATGTTGTACGGGATGAAGTCATCATTGGCTCCGGCCCACTCCATGACCGGCTGGTTGTGTCGCGACGGCAGCAGCGGGGTGAGCTTCGACCCGGCTTCGTGCTCGGTCACCGTGTCGACGGGCAGCGTGTCGGCGACCGCGTTGACCCCGGGGAACGACGGTGCCCTGTCGAGGCCGTCGCAGATGAAGGCCTTGCTGAACGCGTCCGGGAACTGCAGCGAGAGTTTGTTGGCACCGTAGGCGCCGCTGGAGAACCCGCCCAGCATGCTGCGGTCCGGGTCGAGCGGGTAATGCCGTCGGGCATCGGCGATCGCCTCGAACACGCTGGCACCGGACCGCCCGTAGAACCAGTTGTCGCTGCCACGTCCATCGACCGCGACGACGGCCGTCGGCGTCTCCGCATCCCGCGCCAACGACTGGTAAAGATCGTTCTCCCCGGTCACCCACTCGCCGGGGGTCTGGGCGAATCCCGGCAACCAGGTCAGCGACGCGTACCCGCCCCCGGACGCCCCCTCCTCCGGGATGTGGATCAGGTAGCGCTGAAGCTGGCCGGCCAGGCTGGGCACGCAGTCATCACGACACACCCAGCCGAACTGGCCGCTCGGGCGCTCCGACGACCCCTCGGAACTGTTCAGGTTCAGGCCATCTTGCTGGGTGAACGCCCCGGCGGGCGGGCCGCCAGCGTCGCCGGGCATCCGTCGCCCCTGCTCGTTCTCGAAGTGGCTCGGATAGATGCGGTGGATATAGCCGGTGTCGGGCACGCCCTCGCGCTGACCTGTCATGTCGTCTTCGACCTGGCGCCGCAGCTTCGCGAAGTCGACCTCGGCGAAGAAGTCGCTGATGTCTCCGTCAGCGATCGCCTCCTTCTGCTGCCGGTCCCGCCACGGCGCGTCCAGCGGTTCGTCGTACCGGAACGCGACGTCGAAGAACGCTGATGGCGCCGGGTCGCCCAGCTGTGCCCCGCCGGGGTGGTCCTCGTCGGCGACCTGCCGCGGAACCAGGTACTGATCGTTGCCCGTGTCCCAGAGGCCGCTCGCGGCGGCGATACGCACGGTCTCGTCACCAGGGTCGAACACCGAGTTCGGTACGTGCACCTCGACCTGTCGTCGTTCCAGGTCGACGGTGGCCGCCCCACCACCGACCTCCTCCCCGGTTGCAGCATCGACGAACCGCGCTCGCGAGCCGTGCACGGTGACGAAGCTTTCCGCCGGTAGCACCGTGTTCGCCCCATGCGGCGCGTCCACGGGTTCATCGGAATCGCCCAACGCGATCGTGGTAGCGACCAGGTCCGGATCGGTCATGGTGTTGTAGGTGATACGGAAGGCCGTCCCGTCACCGTGTGGTTGCGCCCGGAGTTCGACGAGGTCGGCCGCATTCCTGCGATAGGCATCATCGGTGGGGTAGGTGTAGGCATCCAATGCGGTCTCAGCAGGCCAATCCATGTACGTACCGCCGCCATGGTCGTCCCACAAACACCCTTGGTACAGGAACTCCCCGGCACGGTAGGCGCTGCTCATGCACACCTGGGTGGGCTCGGCACGCCAGATTCCCGTGTTCTCCAGCTGCGGCGCGCGTGGCGGTTCGTCGTGCAGGATGCTCGGGCCGGCATCTTCCTGCCACGCACCTTCTTCGGAATCGTCCGAATCCCCCGCTGTCGCGCTACCCGCCAGGGGCACGGCCAGTAGCGCGACCGCCACTACGGGAACGATCACGGGCCGCCCCCGCCGCCTTGTAGACCTCATCGTCAGCAACCTCCGATATTAGTGTCACATACAGAACGATCGGTATAGAAACGAATCATAAACTTCGCGTCAAGCACTCCGGAACACGGACGCGCCAGGACAGAGAGGTACGGAGACACGGGACTGTCGAGCGTGCCGTATCATGTGCCAACTATGGTCCGACCGTCACGGCAACGAAACTTTGATACGTCACAGGTCGCCCGAACCAGTGACGGAGGCGCGGAACCGCCGTCACAGCGTGACCGCGGAGTACATGCGAGACTCGGAAACCCCACGGTGACACCGAGCAAGGAGGGGCGCATGCGGCCGCGGTCGATCGTGTTCGACCTGTTCGGCGACTACATCCGTTACCGCGGCGGCGCCGCGCGCCTGCGCTCCATCAGCGCGTTGCTCGACTGCTTCGGCGTAGGCGACAGCACAGTACGGGTCGTGATGGCGCGACTTTGCAAGGAAGGATGGTTCGACGCGCACAAGAGCGGGCGCGAGACTGTCTACGCTCTCAACAGCGACAGCCTCCGCATGCTCAATGAAGGGCGAGACCGCATCTTCAATCCCGTTCGCGAACCGTGGGACGGGCAGTGGCACATGGTGATCTACTCCGTCCCGGAAGCCGAGCGCAGCATTCGCGACCAGGTGCGCAAGGAACTGGCCTGGCTGGGCTTCGGAGCGCTGGCCAGTTCGACGTACATCAGCCCGCATGACCGGCTGCGGCAGATTTCCGAACACTTCGCGAATGAGCCTTCGGTACGGCTGGACCTGTTGACCTGTCAATCCGGCGGAGTCGACACAGATCGCGAGATGGCAGCACGCTGCTGGGACCTCGAGTCGCTGAACGCCGACTACACGGAGTTCCTCACAACCTACGAGCCACGCCTCGGGCAGTACCGGCGCGGCTCACTCACCCCGATGGAAGCACTGGTCGAACGTACCCAGTTGATCTACGACTACCGCAAGTTCCCCTTCCGCGACCCGGACCTCCCCCTCGAGTTGCTCCCGCAACGCTGGGTCGGCCGGCGCGCCCACGACGTATTTATCGAAGCACACGACCTCCTTCAGGAGCCCGCCGAGGGCTACGTCGACACCATCATCAACCAGTAGGTTCTGCCGGGCCCGCTCAGCGGGATCGTCTCGCCATTTTACGTGTCGATATTGACACGAACGTCGCATGAGTGTTTCCTATTAGTCACTCAACCCATGCGACCGAAGAGAGGTCGGACGTGAACCGCACACGCCTCGTCATCGCGGGGGCCATCGTGATCGTCATGCTGGCGTTGCAATGGATCGGCTGGATCGGCTCGACCGCGGAGCCCGTCATCCTCGGTATGCCCATCCAGTTCGCATACTTCATCGCCTACGCCGCACTGTCCGCCGTCGCAGTGTGGGCGATCTTCCGTCTGGTGTGGCCCGCCCGACACAAGTGAACTCACAGCACGCGTTGCACCGGATCTGAAAGAGACGCAACTATGTCGGAAACCGCCCTCATCCTGCTCGGCGCGGCCACGTTCATCGTCCTCATGGCCCTGCTCGGGCGCGCGGCCGCCGCCAGAACGAAACACGACGCGGAGAGTTACTTTCTCGCCGATCGCGGTCTGCGTCGAACCGTGCTCTTCGCGGCGATCTTCGGTACCAACATGACCGCCTTCGTGATGCTGGGCCTACCAGGCGTGGCGTACCACGGTGGTATCAGCATCTGGCTCATGCTCGCCACGCCGCTGCTTTTCGTGATGCCGCTGTCATTCTACTTCGGATACCGGTGCTGGCTGGTCGCCCGCAGGTACGGCTACATCACTCCGGTGGAGTTCTACCGCGAACGGTTCCAGAGTGACGGTCTCGCCATACTGATGTTTCTCGGTTTCGTCGGTTGGACGGTTCCCTATATCCTGACCGGTGTCATCGGTGGCGGGCGCGCGCTGGAAACCTTCACCGACGGGACCGTCCCGTACTGGGTGGGTGGGCTCGCCGTCACGCTCGTCGTCGCCTACTACACGTGGGCCGGTGGGATGAAGGCGACCGCCTGGACGAACACCGCCCAGACCGCACTCTTCATGATGTTCCTTCTGCTGATCGTGCTGCTTGTTCCTTCCGCAGCCGGCGGCACCGAGCGGATCATCGGCACGCTGCAACGCGAACAGCCAGAACTGTTGGTGCGCAGCTGGGAAGGACCGTTCAGCCTTGGCGCGACAGTAAGCCAGCTGATCCTGTTCTCGTTCATCATCTTCGCCTTCCCCTTCGTATGGGTCCGGATGATCTCTGCCCGTAGCAGCAAGGACCTACGTATATCCGGCATCGCCTACCCGATCGCCCTGGTGGCGACGTGGGCGCCCGCGATCCTGCTCGGACTCTGGGGAGCTGCCGTTATCCCCGGACTGGCAGGCGGTGAAGCCGACTCGATCATTTTCATGATGACGGCCCAATTGCTCCCGACCTGGGTAGCGGCCTTCGGCCTGGTGGCGCTACTGGCGATTGTTATGTCGTCAATGGACGCCCAGATCCTGACGCTCAGCAACATGCTCAGCCGCGACATCGTCGGGCGCTACCGGAGCACAACATCCCCTACAGAGCAGGTGCGATTCGCCCGTGCGTTCGTCCTCGTGCTGCTGGCGCTGACCTACGGCGTGTCACTTCTGGACATGCCGGGCATCTTCGATGTCGCCCAGTTCGCCTTCACCGGTTTCGCGGTGTTCTATCCGCTGCTGATCGCCGGAATCTTCTGGCGACGCGCCACCAAGTGGGGGGCGATCGCCAGCCTGGTCGTCGGCCAAACCATCGCGATCAGCGGGTATCTCGAATGGTATCCCGTGGTAGGTGGGCTGCAACCCGTGTTCTGGGGTGTCACACTCGGCGCGCTCAGCCTCGTCGTCGTCAGCCTCCTTACACCACGCCAAGACGCCGCAGCCGACCGTTTCCACTCGGTGTGGAACGAGGTACGGCACGGTAAGCCGCAACCAGCGTCGGATCAGGGGAAGTAGCGAATGATGTTCCCTGGATTGTGTGTAGCTGGATTTCTGGATTCTGGGCGACGGGCTGGATGGTCGGGTGGTGTTCGTGCTCGATCGGGGTGAGCATGCCGGGTGCGATGTGGCTGGCGGCGTTGCCCCGGGGCCGCGGCCCCGGGGCAACGCCGCACCTGGCTCGATGCCATGCGCCTGACTGCGCGGCACAAGGGTGCCGATCTGAGGTCGTCGACCGCCGCGCCGTTAGTCCGCCAGGGTGTATGGCTTGAGCTTCGGTTCGGTTGTGACCCTTGGCGCCAGCGCCAGCTGCTGCGCGATGGTACTGGCTGTGGCGGTGTAGTCGCTGGCGAACTGGAGGGGATTCACTCCCGGCATGAATACCTGCCCGCAGACGGTTCTGTCGATTCGCCCAGGCTGGGCAGGCCCCTCGTGATCGAGGGCATCCATGGCGAGCGCGTAAGCACTGGGGGCGTAGGTGCCAACGGCTATGTGTTCGTTCGCGACGTCGGCCGGGCAGATGTCTTGGAGTGCGACGTTGGTGATGTCCCCACCGCCACCGTGCAACGACGACGTTCCCGAATCGTCGAGGTTCGGCTGCACGAACTCGTCGGTGCGGGTGTAGATGTTGGTGTAGGAAATGCCGGGGAAGGTTTCCTGACGCGAGTTCATGGCCTGGACGTACCGCGAGTTGAGCGTCTGCTGCCAGAGGGCTGGGGCGCAGCCGACCACTGGCGGGCAGAGGGCGTTCACGGCGAGGCTGCCGTGGTTGGTGGCGCCGAACGCGATGTAGTCGTCCACCATCGGCCGCAGGTCGGGCCAGAATCGCAGGGCGAAGCGCGGTTCGGTGCCGCCTTGGCTGTGCCCGAGTACATCGACCTTCTTTCCGCTGATCCGGTGAATGGTGCGGATGGCGTGCACGACGTACTCGGCCGAGACCTGAGCATCGCTCATGGCGTTGTTGGGCAGAGTCACCGAGCAGTAGGGGCGCCCGAGCTTGTCCATCGCCGGAAACCAGTTCCAACTGAAGTTGTCCCTGGGTGTGACGGTGGTTCCCGGCACAAACAACACCACCCCTCTCGACGAATCGGCGGTGTTGCCGGTGCATTGCAGCGCGGCCTCCAGCCTGTCCTTCGGCACTTCGAGTTCGGGACCTGGCTTGTCCACTGGGGCGAACCGCTCGTCCGGGATCGTTCGTTCCGGAAGGCGCTCGTCAGAGGGGGCTATTGGTGGATACGGGGTGTTATCCGGAGGCGGTGACGCGGACGGCGCGGCCTGGACCTGGCCTGCCAGCAATACTCCCAGCGCACTGACGATCACCGCGGCCGTCACGCCGCGGCGCAACACTCGTGACGCCATGCCAACCTCCGTTACACCTGCCTAGTTGTGTTACATAGCGGATCATAATGGAACGTGTGTAATATGCAAATCATGGCGCGGAACGACCTTCGAGCAGCAGCGACCAGTGGAATGGAACCCATCCACAGTGCCGACGCCGAACCGCAGACGCCGCTTCGGCGACAGCTCGACGGGGCAGTCCCGCAGGCGCGCGCGACACCACTCGACGCCCTGGCAATCGCCCGGCGACGGTTCCATCAGGGACTGCGACTCGATATGCGCGGAATCGCTGCGGAACTCGGGGTCAGTAGGGTGACCCTGCATCGCTGGGTCGGCACACGCGAGCAGCTGCTCACCGAGGTTCTTTGGGTGTCAACCGACCGCGCCCTCGACCGGACCGAGCGAGAGGTCGCTGTACATGGCTGCCACGGAAGCCGGACCGCGGAGATCCTCAGCCGGTGGGCCCGCGACGTCGTCGATCACCCAGGCGTTCGGTACCTCCAGGAAGAAGAGACCGACCTGTTCTTCCGCCTACTTACGCACAATGCCAGCGAGTTCCAACGACGCGTCCTCGAACGCATACGCCAACTGCTCGCCGACGACATCGAACACGGCCGGGTCACCGTTGAGCTTTCCGCGGAAGAACTCGCGTACGTCACCGTTCGCATCGTCGAGTCTTTCATTCACACACCAAGCATCACCGGAGACGCACCGGACGCCGACGGCAACGCGCGCGTGCTACACGCAGTGCTCCGTTGACATCCCTGGGCGAGGCCCGAACCAGTAGGACGCATCCTGGTCATTGCGCAGCTCAGGCATCCTGCTGCGATCGTTCATGTCGTGGATGAGAGCGCGGATGACGATCAACACTGAGCTCGGCTACGTGATCGTGAGAAGAAGAGAACCGCCTGGCCACAGGCGGTTCTCCGGCTGCGCGCCCGTAGGGATTCGAACCCCAAACCTTCTGATCCGTAGCACTAGGCGACACCTTGATCGTCCGGCGACCTGCATGGCACAGAGCGCTTTGTGTGTAGTGGACGTGCCTCGCTGTCGTCGCGGTTGTCGTCAGGACTGTCGTCATGTCATGCACGCATGCACATCAGGTGGGAACCAGCCGGAGGAGACTGGATAATATCGCTGACCTGCGGCGGAGCGTGCACAACGCGTGCCGCGGTTGGCCGTCGTTGGCCGTGGAATCTTGAAGAGATGTTGCTGCGACTGGGCACCTGAATGATCGTTCTTTCTAGAGGCACCCGGGTGTGCCGGTAGGTGCAGAGGCGGCGCATCGGCTCACTAAGGGGCATGCATAGTTGCGTCGCGCGTTTGCGACATACGAACCGACAGTTGCTATACATGAGAAGTAACGTGTTCTGCTATGCCGAGTTGGTGAGTGTGTGATGCCCGAAAGTCCTGAACATAAGAAACGACACGTGGTCAACTACGTAGAGATGGAATCTTCAGAGAATGTTACACGTGCTGAGATGATAAATACTGTTGGAGTTTTTGGACAACAGTATGATGTTTGGGATGTGCGTACTGACAATTGTCGCTGGTGGGCAATAACCAACTTATTAAACTTGTATAATCAGGATCGATTTCCAAGTATGGATGAAACATTATCCTTTCACATTGGCATGATGATGCGCTTATCCGAGCACAATAGGAGAACGGCGGACAGTGATGATGAGGAAGATTTGCTGCCCAGCGCATGGCGCCGGTTTGGTCAGGCAGTAGAAGCGCATAGTCTTGCAGTTGAGCCGGAAGACTATCAAACCGTCGCGATTCGGAGTCGTGAAGCGTTACTTGCAATGGTTCGAGACTTGTCTGATAAGCCTTGGATGCTAGACGAGACGCCCCCTAAGGCAGGTGATTTTAAGGGGTGGATTAGCCTCATTTGTCGCTCGCTGACAGAAGGTCGGCTGCGCTCGTACTTGACTGCCATGGCAGATAAGACCTGGGATCTTGCTGTTTCCTTGCAGCACAATACGTCAGCCGATCAAGTATCCACTGAACTATTATTGGACGGTGTCCGCCATGCGATGCAATCTATTGCGTTAATTGTCATAGGTCACGACAGAGGAACCAGGAGCACGTGTCCAAAATGTGGAAGCGTCAGGATCGAAAGTGACTATAGACCAGAAAGCGGCTTGGACTATCCGCATTTTGTAATATGCGGAGCTTGCGGCTGGGAAACGCAAGCAACTCCGCTGTGTCCGGCCGCTGCGACCAAAGAACAGAGGTTCTTCGAAGAGCATGGCGATGCCCTTGTCACTCAGGAACGAAATTTGGATGAAGTTCGCCGAACAACGAATCAACAACTGGATCCGCCTGAGGGCGACGAAGGCCGACCGCGTTGATGCTACTGGGCACAGTTTGGCTAGCGTAATTCGTTCCCTGTCCCCTTCGCCCTTGCCTGTGCGTAGCGCCGTGCTGGTGGGGTCAAGGGTGCGCGGAGCGCATCGCGTAGCGACGCCGCAAGGCGCCCTTGATGCCGCCAGCGCGGCGTTCGATCATGCGGGGGCGATGAAGGGGACAGCCCAAGGTGACGGGCGCATGCCGGGGTGCCTCGGCTGGGAACGGGCGCTGGTGCGTGTGGCGCGGCCGGCGACGCCGGCGCCGGCGTGAGCATTCGGCGGGAGCCGGCGCCGAGCGGGAGCCGGCCGTCGGCGGCGCGTCAGCGCCGCCCCTTGATCCAGTAGAGGCTAATTCGGCAACGCAACCGCGATCACCGGTGGATGTCCGCTTATCTGTCGGTGAGCATGATGCTGGCGAGGCTTTTGTCGTCGTGACGCTTCGCGCGTGGGAGCGCCTGGGCCTGTGGGTCGTCGTCGGCTTCCCATCTGTGGCAGTGGGACAGCACAGCGTGGAGCTGGCCGCTGTCGGCGTTGGCGAGCGCACTCCAGTCGTCGAGGGCGAGATGGTGCATGGTGTTGTAGGCGCCGTCGGTGGCAAGCACCAGCCATGGTGTAGCTGACCGGGACCGTCGTGCGGTGATCGCTTGGGCGGCCGCGGCTGGGTCGGCTTCGGCTATCCAGTATCCGTCGACCCGGTTCCGGCATTGGGCCTGCTGGTCCTGCAGCTCACGCAGAAGTCGCCGGTGTTCCTCGTCGTAGCCGCTGCCTGCCGCGAGTCGTTGGCGGTACTTCGTGCGGGGCGCGAGGTCGAGTTGGTCCATGCGGTCGTCGGTAATGATCTCGCCGGGAAGGATGGCGAGGTTGTCGCCGAGCAGGAGCAGGTCGAGATGGTCGCCGGTCTCGCGCGCGATGGTGACGGTGCTGGATGGTGATTCGCCGGCGGCAAGGTCGAAGTGGTCGGCCGTTTCGCGGATGGCCTCGGCCAGCGTGGCTGTGAGGTCGGCATCCGGGACCCTGGTCAGCGAGAGGCGCAGGCGCTCGGCGAGGTGATCGGCATAGGCCGACGCCGGTACCGGGACGGGGACAAACGCCGAGGCGCCATCGAGCATGATCACGGCATGGTCGGTCGTGGCGATCTTGTCGTCGCTGTCGTCGATGGCGGGCAGTTGAGCGGCGGCAATGCGCACGGTCAGCTCCAGACGTAAGGGCCGGCGAGAAGGTCGCTGCTGGTGATGGTCAGGTCGCGGTAGTCGGCGCGTACGGCCAGGGAGTACGACACGTCGCCGACCTCATGGTGTAGCTCGGCAAGGGCGTGAGAGAGGTAGTGCGTGGCTCCGAGTGAACCAATGGCGTGGATGCCTGCGATGTGGACGATGACGCGTTCGTCGCAGCGGTGCCGAGCGATGTAGGCAACATCGGCGTCGGCGGGGCTGGCCTCATCACTCGGCGAGCCGTGCCGCTCCCCCGTCGTTCGGTGCTCGATCCACCATCGCCCTGCCTCCTGGGTGATGGCGAGCATGGGATCGCGGCTGAGGAGGTCCGCGCCGACCGGAGCGGACTTCGGCCCGCAGACCACCACCCCGTCCGCGTCCGGTAGGTCGGTACGGTCCGGCGCGATCTGGTAGCGCTCGACAGTCAGGGCCAGCGACGTAAGCAACTGCTCGAGGTCATCGGCAGTTTGGGCGTCCTCGGCAGCGATCAGGGGACGCTCGCGGTCGGTGCTCTGGTACCGGTACGGCACCCCGACACTGACGGGACCGACACCGAAGAACGCGCGCTCCGGACCCGGGGCGGTACTGCGAATCTGAGTGATCCGCCCCTTGGTGATGCCCAGGGCCTCAGCGATCTCGGTATAGCTCAGATCCTGCTCACGGTGGGCCTGCTCGATGGCAGCCTTACGCAAGCGCGCCAACTCGGTCGCGCGCTGCTGATAGAAGGTCAGCAGCTCCGTCGCGCGCCGGCCTCGGCGAATCGGGTCCGGGTCCCGCCGCACGCTGTCGAAGTCATCCACGTTCACCATGCCGCGAGTTTAGACCCCCTTGACAGCCTGTCGCGACGACCGTACCTTGTGGTTTATGGCCCTAAACAACTCGTCGAGCTTGAAACATCAAAGTGTTTAGGGGCATAAACGACATGGGTGCCGGGACAGCCGGCCAAGACGGCGACAAGGAGTTCACTGGCGATGGGTATGGATCGGTTTCATCGGTTTGATGTGGCTTTTGGTGAGGCGTTTCCGAAGGGGTTGGTGCTGGTCGGCGAGATCGAGCCGGATAACGAGTTTCAGCAGAACCGCAACGCGGCGCCGCGGCAGCGGGTGGATGAGCGCACGGGGCTGCGGCAGTGGAAGGGAGTCTTCTCCGATCCGGCGCATGTGAAGGAGTCGGAGGCGTCGGTGAAGGTGACGTTTCTGGCTGAGGTTCAGCCGGTGCCGAGTGCGGAGGAGTTCGTGCCCGGCTGTGGGATGCGGCCGGTGGAGTTGGAGGGGCTGCAGGTCACGCCGAAGGTGACGGGCCAGGGGGAGTTCAAGAAGCTCGGCTGGTCCTACTTCGCGACCGGGTTCGCCGAGCCGGCCGGCTCGACCGGCGGTGGCACGGGTTCGGCGTCGGCTGCCGCTTCGGGCTCGCCAGCCAGCGGCAAGGGCTCGGCTCGTGGCTCGCGCGCTGGTGGCGCCGAGTCGGAGTCGGAGGCTTCGTCGGCGGCGGAGGCTGCCTGAGTTGGGGAGGGGGTGAGTGCTGTGGGTGTGCGGATCCATGTTCCGAAACCGCCCAAGCCTGATCGGTAGGGGTGACCCCGCTGGTGGGGGCCGGCCCGCTGGCACCGGGCCGGCCCCCGGGGGTCTCCCTCCACTTGGTGTGAGCCGTTGGCAGGGCCCTGTGATGGGGAGAGGAGTCGAGCATAGATGACGACCGGGATGGGTGCCGGTGCCGAGTTGGTGGTGGTGCCGGAGATGGTGCGCGCGGGCCTGGAGCGGGTTCGGCGCCAATATGTGCGGTCCTTGCGGATGCCGCAGGGCAGTGACGAGCAGAACGCCGCCCACTGGGCGCGGGTTGCTGAGGTGTATCGGCGGGAGGCGCGCTGGTGGGCGGTGTTGGAGCGGTGGGTGTTCTCGCTGCAGGGCCGCGCGGTCGGTGTGGTCTTCGCTGATGCCGCGATCCAGGCCCGCAACCGCGCCGAGAGGTTCGCGCAGGACTACGAGAAGTTGGCCGCCCGCGCCCGGAACCTCCATGAGGGGGCGGTGGGGGTGTCGGGATGAGTCAGCGACACGCACGCACGCGCCTGGATCGCGCTGCGCGGGGCGTGGCGACCGGCCGGGTGGATGCGCTCGATGCGGCTGGGGTGCGCACGCTCGTCGGCGCGGTGCTGTTCGACGGGGCGGGTGTGCCCGAGTGGCACACGCGAGCTGCCTGTGCTGGTGAGGATCCCGGGTTGTTCTTCGCCGGTTCGGGCCAGCAGGCATTCCGTGATCGCCGGCGGGCGCTGGCGATCTGCGCGGGTTGTCCGGTCCAAGCGGAGTGTGTGGCGGATGCGCTGGCCTGGGAGCAGCCCAGCACCCGCACCGGGATTCGGGGTGGGTTGTCGGCCTCACAGCGGCAGCAGGTCTACGAACAGCGCCGCGACCGGCATGGCGGGTCTGGCGCGACCACCGGTGAGGGGGTGGTGGCGTGAGTACCGATGAGGTGGGGCTCGTTGTGTTCGCGTCCCTGTTGCTCGTGCCGCGGGGGCTGGTGGCGGTGGCGCCGCTGTGCGTGATGGAGCGGGAGGCCTGCGACCGCGCCCAAACCTTGGCGCGGGACGGGTACGGCAGGTATCGGGGTGCGGTGCCGGTGGTGACCGAACAGTGGCTGGCCGCCGCCCGCCGGGACGCGGATGGGGGTGAGTCGCGTGGGTAGCTGGATGAACGGGCTCGTCGTCGACCGCGACGCCGGTTGGCAACAGATCCAGGTGGCCAAGGCCAGCCAGCGGCGCAGCATCCCGGCGAGGGTGGTGCGTCTGCTGGTCGCCGGCCTGCGGTGGCTAACGGTGCTCGTCGCCGGGTTCGCCTACCACAACCCGATCCCAGCGGCCCTACTCGCGCTGATCGGTGCCCTTCTGACGTGCGGATTGCCGTGGGCCGCGCTGGGCGTCGGGCTGCTCGCGGCGGCGGGGCTGGTGGCGTGGTTCCTGCTCGCCCCCGAGGCCTTCGACCGGTGGGTGGTCTCGCCGGGGCGTCGGTGGTGGCGTCGCCGCCGCTATGCCGCGGCCTGGGCGGATGTGATGGTGGCCGGCCGGCTGGTGGTCACCGACCGCCGGCGCCGCGAACTCGTGCCCAAGGTGGCCCGCATCAGGCAGGGCCGGTTCGCCGACGTGCTCACGGTGAAGTTGCCGAACGGGATCACCCGCGAGGCCTTCGCCGAGCACCTCGACGCGCTGGCGCAAGCGATGCGGGCACGGGAGGCGCGGATCGTGCCCGCCCCGGCCCGGTGGGCCCCCGGCTGGCTCAGGAGCCGGGCCGCGGCCGAGTTCGCCCCCGGTGCCCACACGCCGGGGCGGGTGTTCGTGCGGCTCGCCTTCGGCGACCCCCTGGCCCACGTCGTCGCCGGCAACCAACTTGCCGGCGGCGGCGACGTGGACCTCGCGGCGGTGCGGGTCGGGCGGCGTGACGACGGGGCCGAGTGGCTCGTCTCCCTGCTGGGCACGCACATCCTGCTGGCCGGGGCGACCGGCGCCGGCAAGGGCTCGGTGCTGTGGGCGCTGCTGGCCAGCATCGGTCCAGCGGTGCGGGCCGGCACCGCCCAGGTGGTGGGGCTGGACCCGAAGGGTGGGATGGAACTCGGATTCGGCCGGGAGCTGTTCCGCCACCTGGTAACCATGGACGGGCCCGACGCCGAGGACGAGGCCGTCGCCTTCCTCGAAACCCTCGCCGAGGAGGCCGACCGGCGCGCGGGCATGTTGGCCGGCCGGGCCCGCACCCTGACCCCATCGGTGGAGTTGCCGTTCGTGCTGATCATCATCGACGAGCTCGCGTCGGTGACCGCCTTCATTTCCGATTCCAAACGTCGCCAACGGGCCGATGCCGCCCTGGGGCGGCTGCTGACGAAGGGTCGGGCGCCGGGCATGTGTGTGGTCGGAGCGCTGCAGGATCCGCGCAAGGACGTGGTCAAGTGGCGCGACCTGTTCCCCACCCGCATCGCGCTGCGGCTGGTCGAGGCCGGCCAGGTCGACCTCGTCCTCGGCGACGGCGCCCACGCCCGCGGCGCCCGCTGCGAGGCAATCGCCACCACCACCCCCGGCGTGGGCTACGTGACCGAGGACGGCGCGGCCGCGATCACCCGCGTGCGCGCCGCCTATTTGACCGACGAGGACATTCGCCGGATCGCCGCGACCTACCGGCCCGGCCCCGTCGACGTCGGCGGCAGCCTGCGGGTCGTCGACGGCGAGCCCGGCCACCCCGCGGAGGCCGGCGGCATCGCGGCATAACCCCACACCCCGCCGTTCTTTTCCGTGTTTCGCGTTGTTGTGGAGACGTCTGTATGAGCACTGTGGACACCTCTGTGTCGGATTCCGACGGTTCGGCGCCGCATCGGCAGGTGGCGCCGGTGCTGGAAGACATCGCCGCAGGCACCGCCGAAGAGCTGGGCGTGTGCCTGCGGCCGATCGCCCTCAAGCGGGTCGATACCCACACCGGCGAGGCCGTCACGGTGCCGGTGCCCTGCGGGGCCACCCAATCCAGCGTGTGCCCCTCCTGCGCCGACAAAGCGCGCCGGTTGCGGATCCACCAGGCCCGCCAGGGCTGGCATCTGGCCGCCGAACCCCAGGTCGAGACGAGCGAGCCGACCACGCAGCAGCGGGCCGCGCTCGGCCAGCTCGCCGATTTGACCGAAGCCCGCGCCCACGCCGCAGCGATCGGTGACGAGCGGGCCGTGGCCGACATCGATCAGGAGATCGACGCGGCCCACCAACTGCTGCAGACTGACGGGCTGCGGGGCAGCCCCAGCAAGCCGGGTGAGAGCACGAGCAAGCGGCGGGTGCGCTCCACCCGCCGGCGCCAAGACACGCCCGACCTACCCCGCCGGCCTGTTCAGGCGACCACGACGGGTCGGGTGTTCACCGCCCCCGACGGCAAGCAATACCGACCCTCCACGTTCCTGACCCTGACGTTGGACAGCTACGGGCCGGTGCACACCGCCAGCCCCAAGCCGCAGCACCCCAAGCCGTGCCGCTGCGGGCAGGTGCACCGCCAGGATGAGGGGATCGTCGGTACGCCGGTCGATCCGGCGTCGTACGACTACCGCCGGGCGGCCCGGGATGCGATCCACTTCGGCAAACTCATCGACCGGTTCTGGCAGAACCTGCGCCGTGCGGTCGGCTGGAACGTGCAGTACTTCGCCACCGTCGAACCCCAACAGCGGCTGGCGATGCACCTGCACGCCGCGGTGCGCGGCACCATCCCCCGCACACTACTGCGCCAAGTCACCCAAGCGACCTACCACCAAGTGTGGTGGCCCCAGCATGATCACCCCGTCTATTCGCCGGAGCATCCGCCGGCCTGGGACGGCGAGGACGAGTGCTACCGCGACCCCAACACCGGCACAGCGTTGACCCCGTGGGACGAGGCGATCGAGGCCACCCTCGAGCCCGACGCGCAACCCGCCCACGTGGCCCGGTTCGGGCCCAACGGCATCGACGCCCAGGGCGTCACCGCCGGCAGCGACAAAGCCGGCAAATGCCTGGGCTACCTCGTCAAATACCTCACCAAGGACCTCGACGCCTGCTACGAGCCCACCACCGACCCCGAACGCGACCACCTGGACCGGTTGGCGGCCGAGCTGCAGCGCCAACCCTGCTCGGAGACCTGCCCCAACTGGCTGCTCTACGGCATCCAACCCGACCACCCCCACGAGGGCATGACCCCCGGCGCGTGTTCCGGCAAAGCCCACCGGCCAGCCCACCTCGGCTACCGCGGCCGCCGCTGCCTCGTCTCCCGCAAATGGTCCGGCCACACCTTGTCCGAACATAAAGACCAGCGGCGCGAGCACGTCCTCAAAACGCTCGGCGCCGTCGGAACCACCCCGCAGATGGCTACCCCGCCGGACGACGAGCCCGGCCGCTACCGATGGGTGCCCCTACCGCACGACGGGCCCAACCCACCCGACCGCACACAACTCCTACTGCACGCCATCGCCCAAAAACGCCGATGGCGCCAGCAATACCACAACGCCGTAACCGAACTTTCGGCAACAACCCACCAAGCCGCATGACGAAAGGGGAGTCCATGAGTACGGGTAGACAAGAGCTGATCACCGTCCAGGCGGCGGCCGACCAGCTCTCGGTCAGTCGTTGGAGCGTGTACCGGCTGATCTGGGATGGGCGGCTGAGCTCGGTGCACGTCGGTCGCTGCCGTCGAATCGTTCGGCAATCACTCGACAACTACATCGCCGGGCTGATTGAGGAGGCCGCGTGATGGCTACCAAAACTGGGCTCGCGTCCCCTGAGCCCGGCGACGGTGAGAACTCCCGTCGTGGCAAGGGGAAGCGCAACGCCAACGGCGCGGGCAGCATCTACCAGCGCAAGGACGGTCGCTGGGAAGCGAAGGTGTTCGTGAATACCCCGGACGGCTTGCGCAAGCGCGTCAGCGTGTACGGCGATACGTGGGAGGAGGCCCACAGCGAGAAGATCAGGCTGCAGGATCAGCAGCGGCGCGGAATCCCGGTCGCGGTCAGCACAGTCACGGTCGGCGAGTACATGTCGTACTGGCTCTATGACATCGCCCAGGCCAAGGTGAGGCGTACAACCTACTCGTCGTACGAGCTGCTGACTCGCCTGTATATCGTGCCTGGCCTTGGTAAGCGGAAGTTGACGGCACTTCAGGCCGCGCACGTCCGAACCTGGTTGAACTCGGTCAGCAAGACATGCCAATGCTGTGCGCAAGGCAAGGACGCCGCGCGGGCCGACAAGGGCAAGGCGCGCTGCTGCGCCAAGCAGCCGGCGGAGTGTTGTGAGCAGTACCCGGGTACCGGTACGTTGCGCGCGCTGCTCCGGGTCCTTCGCGCTGCCCTGCAGGACGCCATTGACGAGGACTTGCTCGCGCGGAACGTAGCCCGGCAGGTCAGCATGCCTACGGGTGCGCTTCGCAAGGTCAAACCGTGGACGGTGGAGGAAGCGCGGCAGTTCCTGGAAGCAGCGAAACACGATCGCCTGTACGCCCTGTGGGCGGTAGCTCTGGCTGTTGGATTACGCCGCGGTGAGGCCCTCGGGCTGCGGTGGTCGGACGTCGACCTCAATGCCGGCCGCATCAACATCGGCCAAGCCCTGTACCGGGTGAGCAAGGAACTCAAGCTCGATCAGGTCAAGTCGGAGTCGTCTGCGGCGTCGGTCCCGCTGCCCGAGCAGCTCGTCGTGATCCTCCGGCAACATCGTCGCCAGCAGCTTGCGGACTTGCGGCAATCGAGCACCAACGAGCACGGCCTCGTGTTCACGACCCGCAACGGAACCCCGCTGGAACCACGCAACGTCAACCGGGCGTTCGCCGCGCTGTGTCGGCGCGCCAATGTACGGCCGATCCGACTGCATGACCTGCGCCACTCGTGCGCGACGTTGCTGTTCTCCATGGGTGTGGATGCCGCGACCGTGCAGCGGATCCTTCGACACAGCTCGATCACCGTCACCACCGGCACCTATGTGGAGGTCATCGAGCAGGTGCAGCGTGACGCCGTAGCAGGCATGGACACCCTGTTCGGGTTCGACACCGGAACCGACGATGGCTCGGCAAGTGGCTGACCATTGTCGTCAAGACTGTCGTCGAAAGCCCCGGCGGAATGATCCGTCGGGGCTTCTGACCTGGGCGCGCCCGTAGGGATTCGAACCCCAAACCTTCTGATCCGTAGTCAGATGCTCTATCCGTTGAGCTACGGGCGCCTGTTTTGTTATCCGGCTAGTCAGCCTAACCGGTGCTCCGATCGCTGCCGCAACCGGGTGGCGGAGGCTGCGGGATTCGAACCCGCGAGGGGCGTAAACCCCAACCGCATTAGCAGTGCGGCGCCATAGACCAACTAGGCGAAGCCTCCCAGGACCAACGGCCACTGCCCAGACAGGTTACAGGCCAGCTCACACTGCCGACAAAGCGCCCCCGCCACCTCCGGCTGAGGTCAGCCGTGACCGGCGCGGGCGATGAACGACCCGAGCGCGTCCGGGTTGGCCAGCGCGTCCGCGCTGACGGCCTTCTCCGGTGCGGCGCCCGCCAGGATCTTCTTCACAGGAACCTCGCACTTCTTGCCGTTCAACGTGCGCGGCACGTCGTCGACGGGGATGAACTCGTCCGGCACGTGCCGTGGGGACAGTTCCGAACGCAGCTCGGTGCGCAACCTCGGTTGCACCTCCGCCAGGTCGGCTCCCTCGGCCAGCACGACGAAGCACAGCAGCTTGCCTTCCTCCTCGCCTGCGCGTGTCGTGTCGATCACCAGGGAGTCGAGCACCTGCTCGTCGCCTTCCACCACGCGGTAGAACTCGGATGTGCCCATCCGCACCCCGCCGCGGTTGAGCGTGGAGTCGCTGCGACCGTAGATCACCGCAGAGCCGCGCGGGGTGATGCGCACCCAGTCGCCGTGCCGCCACACCCCGGGGAAGTCCTCGAAGTAGGCCGCGCGCAGCCGCGAGCCGTCCTCGTCGTTCCAGAAGAACACCGGCATGGACGGCATCGGCTTGGTGATCACGAGCTCGCCCACGTCGTCGACCACCTCGTTGCCGTCCTCGTCGTAGGCGGCCACGGCCGCTCCGAGCGCGCGGCAGGACAGCTCACCCTGCCAGACCGGCACGTCGGGAGAGGCTCCGAGGAACGCCGTGCACATGTCCGTACCGCCGGACACCGAGCAGATCTGCACCGGACGACCCTTCGCGTCGCGACCGAGCGAGTCGACGATCCACCGGAACCCTTCCGAGTTCAGCGGCGCGCCGGTGGTGCCCACGGCCCGCAACGCGGACAGGTCGTACTCGCCTGCGGGGTCAAGGTGCTGCTTCATGCAGGTGTGCACGAACGGCGCCGAGGTGCCGAAGTACGTGGCGCGGTGCTGCTCGGCCAGCCGCCAGAGTGCCCGCAGGTCCGGGTATCCGGGGCTGCCGTCGTACAGCACGACCGCCGCCCCGACCAGCAGCCCGGAGATGACGAAGTTCCACATCATCCAGCCCGTGGTGGTGAACCAGAAGAACCGCTCACCGGGGCCGAGGTCGAGGTGCAGCGCCAGCGACTTCAGGTGCTCCAGGGTGATGCCCCCGTGGCCGTGCACGATGCCCTTGGGCAACCCGGTGGTGCCCGAGGAGTACAACACCCACAGCGGATGCTCGAACGGCACCGGCTCGAAATCCAGCTCGGCACCCTCGTGCCGCGCAAGCAGCCCGGACCAGTCGTGCGCACCGGCGACCGGGCCGACATCGACGTAGTCGATCGCCACGACATCGGTCAACGTGCCGATCTCCGAGGTCAGCGTGGCCACCGTGTCCCGCACGTCGAACGTCCGGCCGTTGTAGGCGTAGCCGTTGGTGGTGACCAGCACCTTCGGCTCGATCTGCACGAACCGGTCGGCGATCGCGCGCACCCCGAAGTCCGGCGAGCACGACGACCAGACCGCGCCGAGGCTCGCCGCGGCCAGGAACGCCACCAGGATCTCCGGGCAGTTCGGCGCCAGCGCCACCACCCGATCTCCCCGGCCGACCCCCATCTCACGCAGGGCCGCACGCGCCGCGGCCACCCGGGAGCGCAGCTGCCCGTAGGTGACCTGCTCGGCCAGCCCGTCCTCACGGTGGAAGATCACCGCCAGCTCGTCGTCGGCCTTGGCCGCCCCGCCAACACCCGGGGCGAGGGCGTGCTCCGCGTAGTTCAGCGTGCCGCCGGGGAACCAGCGCACCCCGGGCATCCGGTCGCCGTCGCGCACCCGCTCCGGCCGGTCGTGCCAGCGCAAGCCGAGGTAGTCGGCGCACGCCGACCAGAACTCGTCGATGTCGGCCACCGACCACTCCCACAGCTGGTCGTAGTCATCCACATCGACGGCGCGGTTCGTGCGCAACCACTCGCGGAAACGTGCCATGCGCGTGTCGGCCACCTCGGCGGGGTCGGGCCGCCACAGCACTTCGGGAGCGTCAGCGGGGGATCGGGTCTGGGATGTCATGCACCCTTCCTAGCTCACGCCGGGCGCGCTCCGCCAGGGTGCCGACACACGTCACCGGCACTCCGAACCGTGCACGGAACCCGGCCCTCCGCTACACGGAGAAACCGACAGCCACGGTGACGATTACCAGCCCAGCCACGAGAACACCGAGCCCCACATAGCCGAGTACGAGGCCGGCGATCGCCAGTCCACGTCCCCCGTCCCCGCGCTCCGCGGTCTGCCGCAGCGCCACATGACCGAAGATCACGGCGAGAACCGAACCGAGCCAGTACAACCACAGGATGCCGAGCACGAGCGACGCGATCGCCATACCGTTGGTCTGGGCCGGGGCGGGATGCGGGTAGTAATACTGCGGTGGGACACCCGGCTGCGGCGGTTGCGGCGGCTGCTGCCACTCCGGCGGCTGGTTCGAGGCTGGCTCTGTCATGGGTCCCTCGTCGTCGTACACGTGTGGTCCGGGGGAAGGCTACCCGCTGCCGCCCGGTCGTGTGTCCGGTTTCAGTGCGGGCCGCTAGTGTCGGAGGGCACACCGACCCGACAGCCGAGCGCACAGCAAGGAGCCGAACATGCCCGCGTCGCCTCGCGCCGACCTCGACTCGCTTCCCCCGTACGTCCCCGGCAAGTCCGTACCGGGAGCCATCAAACTCGCGAGCAACGAGGTACCGCTCGCACCGCTGCCCAGCGTGGCCGACACGATCGCGCAAGCGACGAACTCGGTGAACCGGTACCCGGACATGGGTTCGCACGCGCTGCTCGAACGGCTGTCCACCGGCCTGGGCGTCCCGCAGCAGCAGATCGCGGTCGGTTGCGGGTCGGTATCGCTGTGCCAGCAGGTCGTGCAGGCGATGTGCGACAGCGGCGACGAGGTGCTGTTCGCCTGGCGATCCTTCGAGGCCTACCCGATCCTCGCCCAGGTCGTCGGGGTACGGCAGCGGACGGTCCCGCTGGACGAGCACCACGTGCACGACCTGGACGCGATGCTCGCCGCGATCACCCCCGAGACCCGGGTGGTGTTCGTGTGCAACCCGAACAACCCGACCGGCACGGTCGTGCACACCGCGGCACTCGAACGGTTCCTCGACGCGGTGCCCGCGCACGTCCTTGTCGTGCTCGACGAGGCGTACGCGGAGTTCGTCACCGACCCCGATGTCCCCGACGGCTTGCGGCTTGTCGCCGAGCGCGACAACGTCGCGGTGTGCCGCACCTTCTCCAAGGCCTACGGCCTGGCGGGTCTGCGTGTGGGCTACCTCGTCGGCCAACCCACGATCGTCGAGGCCGTACGCAAGACGTGCATCCCGTTCAGCGTCAACGCGCTGGCACAGGCCGCCGCCGTAGCCTCACTGGACGCGGCGGACGAACTTCTCTCCCGCTGCGCGGACATCTCCCGCGAGCGGGACCGGGTGCGCGCGGCGTTGCTGGAACAGGGTTACGCCGTTCCCGAGTCGATGGCGAACTTCGTGTGGCTGCCGCTCGGCGACCGCGCCGCGGACTTCGCCGAGCACGCGCTGGCCAACAAGGTGGTCGTCCGCCCGTTCGCCGGGGACGGCGTCCGCGTCACCATCGGCACCCCGGAGGAGAACGACACGCTGCTCGAGGCGACCCGCACGTTCTGACCCGCCGGGTCAGGACAGGAGGAAGTTGGCGATCGCGGCCACGCCGATCACGACGATGGTGGCCCGCAGCACGCTCGGCGGGAGTCTCCTGCCGATCTTGGCTCCGAGCAGCCCGCCGAGCGTGGAGCTGATCGCGAGTAACGCGATCACCGGCCAGCTCACCGGGGCGAGGAACGCGTAGACCGTGCCCGCCACGACGTTCACCGCGGCAGCGAGCACGTTCTTGAGCGCGTTGAGCCGTTGCAGGGAGTCCCGCACGAGGATGCCGAGCACCCCCATCAGCAGCACACCCTGTGCTGCCGTGAAGTACCCGCCGTAGATGCCGATCACGAAGATCAGGGGCAAGACCAGCAGGCCGCCGCGCGGGGCGTCGCCGCTCGAGGTGCGCAGGACCCAGGCGCTCACCTTCGGCTGGACGAGCACCAGCACCACCGCCAGCCCGATGAGCCACGGAACGATCGTCTCGAACGCCTTCTCCGGCAGGGACAGCAGCAGGACCGTGCCGACCCCGGCACCGATCACCGAGAAGACCGCGAAGCGCAGCACGCGATCGCGCTGGCCTGCGAGTTCCCTGCGGTAGCCGACGGAGCCGCTGATCGCCCCCGGCGCCAGCCCGATGGCGTTCGACGTCGTCGCCGTTACGGGCGGGTACCCCAGCGCGACCAGCACCGGAAAGGTGACCAGCGTTCCCGAGCCGACCACGGTGTTGATCGTGCCCGCCCAGGTCCCAGCCAGGACGATCACGACTGCGTGCCACCACGTCATCCGCTCATCACCCGGGCAGACTAAGCCCCTTGGTGATCACTCGCGACGCCGGCGTGGCACAGCGAACACCGCGACCTGGCTGGTCACGTGAGGTACGCCACCCCGCGGTACGGGCTATCAACCGGAGCCGACGCCTTGCGCTGCTGGGCCTATTTGGTTAGGCTTACCTTACGATCACTCGGAGGAAGGAAGAATCCGTGTACGTATGCATCTGTGCCGCCGCTACCACGCAGCAGGTGCATGCCGCCATCCTCTCCGGGGCGCGCACGGTCGACAGCATCGGTGATCGCTGCGGAGCCGGAACCGGCTGCGGTAGCTGCGTAGAGCGGCTCCAGTGCCTGCTCGCCGAGGCCGAGCCGCATACGCGGGCCGACGAGGAACTGTCCCGCAGCGCCTGACCTTCCCGAGTTGAACACACCCCACACCGGCGATACCGTCCTGCCTATCGGCAATCGAAAGGCGGAGCCATGCGTGGGGACGAAGACGTTATCTCGCTGCTGAACGAGCAACTGACCAGCGAGCTCACCGCGATCAATCAGTACTTCCTGCACTCGAAGATGCAGGCCGACTGGGGTTTCACCAAGCTCGCCGAGAAATCCCGGGAAGAGTCCATCGAGGAGATGCACCACGCCGAGTGGATCACCGACCGGATCCTCTACCTCGGCGGGTTGCCGAACTACCAGCGCCTGTTCAACCTGCGCGTCGGCCAGAGCATCAAGGAACAGTTCCGCTCCGACCTGGCCATCGAGGAGGAAGTGCTCGAGCGCATCGTCCCGGGCATCGCGACCTGTCGCGAGAAGGGCGACATCACCACCGCGAACCTCTTCGAGACGATCCTGCGGGACGAGGAGCACCACATCGACTACCTGCAGACCCAGCTCGACATGATGGACACGCTGGGCGAGCAGCTCTACCTCAGCCAGCTCGTGGAACGTCCACCGGCGAACGGGTGAGCACTCACGGCGTAACCACGAACGGGTGAAGCGGGTGCGGCGATAGACAGCTACGTATTTCGCACGATGTGCCGTACCCGACAGTAACGGGATGGTGGACGTAGGCGGCGCCACACGCCTTACCGGACCGCAGACCGTCCCTCCCGTGAGCGAGCGTCATGACATATTCGGTGACCGACCGTCCGAGCCCGCCGTGCGCCCAGCCCCGCCCGAGAACCACCGGTGAGCACCCCAGCGAGACCTCGCCGAACCCGTCGCTGAGCGAGCTCGCCCAGGACTTCCGCCCGTACGCCAGCCGGCTGGCACGAGCCGTGATCAACGGCGTGCGCCAGCACGTCCCCGCGTACGCCGGTCCGCTCGACGAGGTCTACGGGGAGATCGTCCTGACGTCGGTGCGCGCGGTGATCCTGCGGGGCATCGACGCCATCGTCGAACCGAACGTCTCGCGGGACGACTGGACGGCGATGTTCCGCGGGATCGGAGAGATGGAGTTCCGCGCCGGTCGCCCGGTAGAGACGATGCAGGCGGCGTGCCGGATCGGCACGCGGATCGCGGCGCGGCACGTGACCAGCTACGCGAAGCACCGGGGGGTGCCCGCCGACACCGTGCGCCTGTACGCCGACACGATCGCCGTCCAGAGCAGCAAGCTGACCACGGCGGCCACCGAAGGCTACGAACACGCTCGCTCGACCGCCACGCGTACCGGCGAGCGCGAGCGCGCGCGGCTACTGGAGCTGCTCGTCACCACGCCGCCCGCGGGTGAGCAGGACCTCGTCACCGCCGCCACCGAGGCCGGCTGGGAGCTACCCGACACCGTCAGCGCGGTCGCGCTCCAGCGGCCGCGCGAAGCCGACCACGCACCTCCCGCGGACCTCGGCACCGGCGTGCTTGTCGACCTGGACAGCGCGGAACCGTGCCTGATCGCCGCGGCGGACGACCCGTTGTTGCGCCAGCTGACCAGCGCACTGCCCGGTTGGCGAGCCGCCGTCGGGCCACCGGCCCGCCCGGACGGGACACACCAGTCACTGCGTGTCGCACGGCGCGCGCTCGACCTCAGCCTGCGCCAGCTACTACCGGACTCGCAGGTCATCGACTGCACCGAGCACGAGACCACCCTGATGCTGCTTGCCGACGACTCGCTCGGCCGCATGCTCGTCGACTCGCATCTGGCCCCGCTCCGTGAGCTGACCAGGCACCAGCGGGACCGGATGCTCGACACGCTGCACGCGTGGCTGAGCTCCCGCGGTCAGGTCGCCTCGATCGCGGCGCAGCTACGGATCCACCCGCAGACGGTGCGCTACCGCATGCGCCAGCTGGACAAGCTCTTCGGTAGCAGGCTGACCGACCCGCGCCACCGCTTCGAGCTGGCCCTCGCCGTCCGGACCGCACGGCTGCTCGACGTCGGGGCCCGGTGATCACGTCACCGGCCGGTCGCGTCGGCGGTTCTCGGAGCGGAGGCGGGGGGATTCGAACCCCCGGACCCTCTCGGGTCGCTCGCTTTCAAGGCGAGTGCAATCGGCCGCTCTGCCACGCCTCCCCGCAGCGCGCACGCTGCTTCCCAGCCTAGCTGGTTCACCCACGGAACCGACCGGCGCCTCAGGGCGCGCTGAATGACGCGTTCAGTCCACGTGACGGACTGAACGCGTCATTCAGCTCAACCCGGTGGCTAGCTGACGGCCGGTTCGGTGTGGGCGGAGCCGGCCCGGTCCTGCTTGGTGGAACGGAGCTGGACGGCACGCTGCTGAGCACGTTCCGTGTGAGAGGCGGACTCCCCCGCGGCAAGGCCGTTCACGTCCTCGGTGCTCAGGCCGTACGAACCGACCACGAACGCGATCGCTGCCACGTTGTCCATGAGAATCCCGCGGTTCACGTTCCCGATGTGGTCGCACTCGGTGTGGTAGCAGGGGTCGTAGGCCTCACCGGCCTGACCGCCCCACTTGTCCGCCTGCTCCTCGGTCTTGGTGCCCTCGGCTCCGGTGAACAACCCGCCGACCGGGATGCCCTGGGCCATGAACTCGGCGTAGTCCGAGCGCATGTTCAGCTCCGACGGTTCGCTCGCCACGTCCTGCTCGGACAGCCGATCCACGAAGCTTCGTTCGATCGCCTCCGATCCGGGTGGCCCGGGCTGCTCGAACTCGTCACCGTCGCCGTCGTACACGAAGTGCCCGCCGTTCGGCGATCCCACCATGTCGAAGTTCAGGTACATCGCGATGTCGAGCTGCTCCTCGAAGCTCAGGCTCTGTACGTAGTGGGTCGAGCCGACCAGGCCGACCTCCTCGGCACCCCACCACGCGAACCGAACCGCGTTGTTCACGTCGGGCTGGCTACCCATCTCCAACGCCGTCTGCAACAGCGCCGCCGAACCGGTGCCGTTGTCATTGACGCCTGCGCCCTCCACGACGCTGTCCAGGTGCGCACCGGCCATCACCACGTTGTCCGTCGCACCCGTCCTCGTCTCGGCGACCACGTTGTAGGTGGTGCGCTCCTCGGTGATCGCGCGCAGATCCAGCGTGGCCTCCTCGCCGGCTGCCGCGACCAGCTCGGCGCCCGCGGAGTCACTGACACCGCCGATGGGGATCCCGGTGCCGGACGGGGCGCCGAGGGTGCCGTGCAACGGGCCTTCCCCGTTGTTGTAGACCACCGCGGCGACAGCCCCGGCCTCGGTCGCGGCTTCCTGCTTCGCCGCGAACGTGCACGCACCCCGCTGGATGAGCGCGATCTTCCCATCGGCATCGACACCGTCGTAGGCACCGACTTCGCACCCCGGCTCGTCACTTTCCGGCACCGCGACGGTCGGAGCGCTCAGACCACCCTCCGGTGTGGACGGGCTGTACCGCATGATGTTGATCTCGTAGTCCTCGCCCCCGCTGGCCAGCTCCTCGGCGAGCGTCTCGAAGTAGACGAACGGGAACTCCTGGCGCGACACGATGAACCCGGCGTCGGACAGCTTGCCGGCCACGTACTCGGCCGACCGGTCATAGCCTTCCGTGCCAGAGGCCCGGTCACCGTCCGAGGTCGCAGCTATGCGCTGGAACGCGGTCAGGTGCCGGTTGACCTCACCGAGCTTGATCGAGTCGGCCAGCTCGTTCGGCAGTTCGGCCGCATCACTGCCCGAACCGGCCAGCGCGGCCGGGCCGGTGGTAACCGCCAGGGCCGCACTGGCCACGATCGCGGTCGGGACCGCGATCGCCTTCCGTAAACGTGGCATCGAAGAACTCCCCTGGTTCGTTGCTGCGTTCCGGCCGGGGCTCACCGAGTGCGTCCCGGCCTGCGCGTCCGGTAATCGCACAGCCTTACGCCCCGAGCCCGCACGGTCAAGGGTCCACTCGTAGGTTCTCCCCGACCGGGTTCGCCCCGGAGCACGCGGAGCACGCGGAGTAGTGCCACACCTCCGCGAGGCAAGTAGGGTGGATCTTCATGCGTGCTATCACCATCAGCGAAGCAGGCGGCCCCGAGGTACTGAACTGGTCCGAGGTACCCGAGCCCGAGCTCGGCCCCGGCGAGGTACTCGTCGACGTCGCGGCTACCGCGGTGAACCGGGCCGACATTCTGCAGCGGCGTGGCTACTACCCGCCACCGGCCGGCGCGAGCGAGTACCCGGGACTGGAATGCTCCGGCACCATCGCCGAAATGGCCGAGGACGTCACCGGCTGGCGAATCGGCGACGAGGTCTGCGCCCTGCTCTCCGGCGGTGGCTACGCCGAGAAGGTCGCCGTACCAGCCGTGCAGCTGCTCCCGGTACCCGGCGAGGTGGAGCTCCTCTCCGCCGCCGCGCTGCCCGAGGTGGCATGCACCGTGTGGTCCAACGTGGTGATGGGTGCCAGGCTCACCGACGGCGAAGTGATCCTCGTACACGGCGGCGCTGGCGGTGTGGGCACGCACGCCATCCAGGTGGCCAAGGCGCTCGGCACCACCGTCGCGGTCACCGCGGGCGACGCCACGCGCCTCGAACGGTGCGGGCAGCTCGGCGCGGACATCCTCATCAACTACCGCGAGCAGGACTTCGTCTCCGAGATCAAGGACGCGACCGGCGGGGCCGACGTGATCCTCGACCTCATGGGCGCTGCCTACGTCGACAGGAACATCTCCGCGCTGCGCACCGGAGGCAGGCTCGCCATCATCGGCATGCAGGGCGGGCGCAAGGGCGAGGTGGACATCGGCAGGATGCTCGGCAAACGTGCCACCATCCTGGCAACGACACTGCGTGCCCGGCCGGTCGCCGAGAAGGGCGAGATCGTGTCCGAGGTGCGCGAACACCTGTGGCCGCTGGTCGAGCAAGGGACCGTGGCACCGGTCGTCCATGAGGTCTACCCGCTGCCCGATGCCGCGGACGCGCACAACGCGCTCGACGACGGCGGGGTGTTCGGCAAGATCCTGCTCGCCGCGCACTCGTACGACTAGCGCGAGACCGCTCACCACGCCGACTCCCGTGCGGCCCAGCGGCGCGCGCAGGCCCGGCGTCTACCGGGCGCAGGCGGTGTACCGCCTCCGGTGGCCGACGGCACCGACGGGATGCATAACCCCGCGCGGGTCCGGCTACTCTCGATAGGGAGCATTCGCGTCGCGACAGGAAACAGGATGGAAGCAGATGACTGAGCCGCAATCCTCCCAGCAGCCCGACCAGGGTTCCGGCAACGGCGAGCAGTCGCAGCGTGTCGTCGTGGTCGGCCCGGACGGCTCACCGGTCGGCGAGGCGCGTGTCCCGTCCGAAGCCGAGGGGGACCAGCGCGAAGGGGTCGGCGACCTCGTCGAGGAACCAGCCAAGGTCATGCGGATCGGGACCATGATCAAGCAGCTCCTCGAAGAGGTGCGCGCCGCTCCGCTCGACGACGCCAGCCGGAACCGCCTCCGCGAGATCCACGAGACATCCATCAAGGAACTCGAGCAAGCGCTCGCGCCGGAGCTGCGCGAGGAGCTCGAGCGTCTGGTCGCCCCGTTCACGGAGGACACGACACCTTCCGATGCCGAGCTGCGGGTCGCCCAGGCCCAGCTCGTCGGGTGGCTAGAGGGGTTGTTCCACGGGATCCAGACCGCACTGTTCGCCCAGCAGATGGCAGCACGGGTGCAGCTCGAGCAGATGCGCAAGGGGCTGCCCGCCGGCAGCGGTGCCGGCGCTACCGGCGAGGGCATCGACCCGCCCCAGCACGGCGTCACCGGCACCGGCCAGTACCTCTGACGCCCGGCCACCGCGCGCGGCGCCACGGGGAGCCGAAGGTGACAGCGGTTCCGTAGAAGGAGCCCGCTGTCACCTTCGGCTCCCACCTGCCCGGCGGGTGGGGCGGGTCAGTGCAGCTTGGGGCCGTAGCCGCCGTGGTTGTAGGCGGCCCTGGCGATCGAGTGGATCTGCTGGTCGTCGTTGTCCTCGACGAGGTTCAGCTGGCTACGCACGCGAGCGGCGGCACGGTTGCAGAACGAGTCGGCGATGTAGTGCTCCTGGCCGGAAGCCTCCACCCCCTGGTCGGCGAACAGCGCGGTCGTACGCGAGATCGTGGCGACCTGCGCGAAGATGTCGGTGCTGGCATCGGCCAGCCGCTTCTGGTGCCGCTGCCGGAACTTGACGTCCTTGCCGTGCGCCCGCAACAACTTCTCGACCGAGCCGCGCAGCCGCTTGGTCTGGTCGGCCACCGCGTCGGCGTGCTTGTCGAGAGCCGGATGCGCGGTCTCCAGCTGGGCGGGGTTCAGGGTGCGTGACACGCGACCCCGCACGAAGTCGGCGATCGTGCCCATCGTCCTGATCGGGTCGCTGAGCTCGACCTTGCGTAGATCCTCGAACTCGTCGGCGATCACCTTCATCCCCGACAGCGCGATGAACGCCCGCAGGACGTCGTTGGCGCCCTCGAAGATCGGGAAGATCCGGGTGTCGCGCAACGTCCTTGCGATCGGCGAGTCCGCCATGTACGCGGTACCGCCCATGAGCTGGAATACCCTGTTGACGGCGTACCAGATGAACTCGGTCGAGGACACTTTGGACATAGCCGACTCGATTGAGTAGTCGTCGACTCCGGAGTCGACGAGGCCGGTCGTCAGGTACGCCATGGACTCCAATCCATACAGATAGGACACCATCCAGCCGACCTTGTCCTGGACCAGCTCGAACTCCGACAGCGACATGCCGAACTGCTCGCGGTGAGTGGTGTACTCGATCGCTTGCTCGATCAGCTTCTTCGTCGCGCCGACCACGCCGGTGCCGAGCGACATCCGCCCGTTGTTCAGCGTCGACATCGCGATCCGGAAACCGTCTCCCGGCTCGCCGAGCACGTTCTCCTTGGGCACGCGCACATCGTTGAACGTCAACTTGCGGAGATCGTTGCCGAGCAGGCCGAGCGTGTCGAAGCGGTGCGGCGCTTCGAACCCGTCCATGCCGCGCTCGACGATCAGCGCGACATGCCCCGACTCGCAGCGCGCGAAGACCACGACCACGTCCTTGGCGCCGTTGCCGATCCAGCGCTTCTCCCCGTTGAGCACGAACGACCCGTCGGCCTGCTGCTCGGCGTAGCTCGCCACGTTGTAGGCGTCCGAGCCCGCACTCGGCTCGGTCAACCCGAACCCGGCCAGCTTGCGGCCGGAGGCCAGGTCGGGCAGGAATCGCGCCTTCTGGTCCTCGGTGCCGAACATGTGGATCGGCTTCATCCCAATCGACTGGTGCACCCCCATCACCACGGACAGGCTGGCGTCGTACCCGCCGAACTCCTCCATCACCCGGCAGTACCCGGTCTGGGACAGCCCTTGGCCGCCGTACTCGGGCGCGACGTACAAGCCGAGCAGCCCCCGCTCGCCGAGACCTCTGATGATCTCGTCCCCGACCCAGCGCTGCTCCTCGACCGTGTCCGAGTCGTAGTTGTCGTCCAGGAAGTCGTGCGCCGACGAGATCAGCCGCTGAACCGTACGGGACTCCTCCTTCTCCAGCCTCGGGTACGGGAAGACCATGTCGTCCGGCAACGCGCCGGCGAACAGGGACTTGGCGAACGAGGACGGTTGTGTCGCCGTATCACGTGCTGCGGTCATCGGTGCTCCTTTCGTCGGTCGGAGCCTCACCGCCATCATTCCTGACGAGGCCATACCCGCACAGCGTGCCGGGCGGATCACCCTCGCCCGTGCTACCCGTCGCCGTGCGGCTCCGCCTCCGGGGCATAGATCCCTTTGGCGATGTCGCGCTTCTCCCGGGTCAGCCGCGCCAGTTCGGCCGGGTCGAACCCTCCCCCGGACGGCCACGGTAGTGGGCCCGCCGGCCCCTCGGCGACGTGCCAGCCGGAGCCGAGCTCGGCGAGCGAGCGATGCTTCACCGCGTAGTAATCCTCACTGACCGGCAGCGCCACCCCCGACGCTCCCGCAGCGGAAGCGACAAGGTGCACATGGAAGCGTGTGGAGATCCACACCTGCCCGGCCCGCGCGGGCAGCCCCCGGTCCCAGACATCGGCGAACGGGTAGAACCGCGCCCCGGGAAGCTCGTGCTCGAGCAGCTCGAACACCTCCCGATCGACCCGGGGAATGCCTTCCACGAAACACACCCGATGCGGCGGCACGTGCCACGCGCGCAGCGTGGAGAGCACCGTCGCCGCCAGCTCGGTCACGCTCTCGCCCACCATGTCGGACTGCACGCACAGCAGTACCTCGGGCGGCTCCTGTCCCGGCCAGCACGCGTCCGCACCAGAGTGACCCTCCGCGCCGAGCGCCAGGAACGCGTCGTCCACACCGCGCTCGAGCCCCAGCAGTTCCGCGGACGGCCGGTCCCGCGCATCCACCACGTCGAAACGCCCCACCAGAGCGTGCAGCAACGTCGTCACCCCGGCCGCGGGCGGCAGCAGCCCGTGCCCGGTCATCGCGGTGCGGGCCCCGCTGACCCGCGCTGCCGCGAGCACCCCGGCGAGCAGGCCGATGTGCCTGGGCCACAACGCGTTGACATACCCGCCCCCGAGCACGTGCAGCACGTCCGCCCTGTGCAGCAGCCCGATCCCGTGATGCAGGTGCGGGGTCATGCCCGGACTGTGCACGGCGGCCTGCACCCAGGAGCTGACCTGCCACGGCTCCTCGGACGGCGCGGCACCGCACAACCGCCACAGCGTGTCCGTGACCCGCAGGCCTGGGTGCATTCCCGCGAACAGCACCTGCGCGGGACCGGGCGAATGGGTGTCCAGCCACACTGTCGCACCGGGAGCATGCTCGGCCAGGTAGCGCAGCCAGCCCGCCGCGATGAGTTCATCACCGTAGTTGGGTGTTCCCACGGGCGCGACCAGGTAGTACACCGGGGAGCGGGGTTCGTGCTCGACTGGCACGTCGGCTGGGCTGCTGGGCATCGGACCATGATAGGCGCGGCGCGGCCCGATACGGTGGCAGGCATCGCCCTGTTCGAACGTGTCCCCGTTCGCGGGCGCACCGTGCTCATGAGCGGTAGGAGGCTTCGATGGTCCAGCGACTGCGCCGGGTGGCGCGCGCCAAGCTCGCGGCTACGGCGCACCGGCTCGCCGACCGGCTGACGGAACCGCAGCGCGCCGAAACCGAACGGCTGCGGGACGATGTCACGCGCCTGCGGGACGAGGTGACCCACCTGCGGGAGGTGACCGAACAACACCTCGACAAGATGCGGGCCGAGCTCGGTGCCGATATCGAAGGTGCAGCGAACCGGACGATCGACCGCATCGGCGACTTCGAGGTGCGCGCACGGCGGGACACGTTCTACGCTGGCGACCGCGCGGCCGCGCTGGAGAGCAGCCGGTTCGCCGAGGAACACCTCGTCGGATGCCCTGCGTTCGCGCACCCGGCCGAAACCCTCCGCCACGGCCTCTCGCTGGCACCGCGTGGCGGGATGGCGCTGGAGTTCGGGGTCGCCACCGGCACCACGCTGCGTCAGATCGCCGAGGCACGGGATGACGGCAGGGTGTACGGGTTCGATTCCTTCGCAGGCTTGCCGGAAGCCTGGCTGCCCGGCATCGCCGAAGGGACGTTCGCCAGGGACGAGCCGCCCGACGTCCCCGGCGCCGAACTCGTGGTGGGCCTGTTCGGTGACACGCTTCCCGGGTTCCTCTCCGAGCACTCCGGCTCCGTCGACTTCGTGCACATCGACAGCGACCTCTACAGCGCCGCCGCGACGGTGCTCGAGCAGCTCGAACCGCGGCTCGGGCCGGGGAGCGTCATCGTGTTCGACGAGTTCTTCAACTACCCCGGCTGGCAGCGGCACGAGTACCGGGCTTGGCGGGAGTTCGTCGACCGGACCGGCATCGGGTTCCGCTACGAGGCCTACACCTACCGGGACCGCCAGATCGTCGTCCGGTTGACCTGAGCCGGACGAGCCGAAGGTGACAGCGGTTCCATAGAAGGAGCCGGCTGTCACCTTCGGCTCCCTCACGAGGCGCGGGCGGCGGCCGGTACCCTGCTCATTCGTGCACACCATCAGCACGCTCACATCGGACCAGCCGGAGGAGCCGGGCGCGGTACCTTCCGGCCGTCTACCCGCGAGCCGCAGCTTCCGGCGCGCCTTCGACGACCTCCGGGCGGGTGTGGCCGCCCGCGAGCTGTGGAGTCACCTGGGGTGGCAGGACATCAAGCAGCGTTACCGCAGGTCGGTTCTCGGGCCGCTGTGGATCACGATCAGCATGGCGGTCACCGCGTTCGCGCTCGGCCTGCTCTACTCCCAGCTGTTCCAGGCCGACATCGCCACTTTCCTGCCCTACATCACCGTCGGGCTGATCACCTGGCATTTCCTCATCGGGTGCCTGCAGGAGGGCTCCAACGCGTTCATCGAGAACGAGGACATGATCAAGCACCTGCCCGCCCCGCTCACCGTGTACGCGCTGCGTACGGTCTGGCGGCTGATGATCATGTTCGTACACAACCTGATCGTCTACGCCGTCATCCTGGCGATCTTCTTCCCCGCCCTCGCCCAGCCGGGTTACACCATCATCGAGGAAGGCGGCATCCCGCAGCCCGGGTTGAACGTCACCGCCCTGATGGCCTTCCCGGCGTTCGGCGCCCTGGCGCTCAACGGGCTCTGGGTCGTCCTGCTCCTCGGGATAACCAGCACCCGGTTCCGAGACGTCCCCCAGGTGATCGCGGCCATAAGCAGCCTGCTGTTCTTCATGACCCCGATCGTGTGGTCTATCGATATCCTGGCCGCGAAATTCCCCGAAACGGGTGGTGGTTGGCGGCAGTACCTCTACGAGTTCAACCCCGTGTATCACTTCCTCGAGATCATCCGCGCCCCGATGATCGGCAATGTGCAGTCCCTGCACCACTGGTTCGTGGTCGGCGGCTTCACGGTCGTCGGCTGGCTGCTGACCATCGTGGTCATGCGCAACTACCGTTCCCGAGTCTCCTACTGGGTGTGAACTATGGTCAGCATTGACGTGCGCAACGCCTACGTCGACTTCCCGATCTTCGACGCCAAGACCCGTTCGTTGAAGAAGAAGGTGCTCGGCAAGGTCGGCGGCAAGATCGGCACCGAGAGCAAGGTGCCGATCATCGAGGCGCTGCAGGACATCACGATGTCGATACGCGAGGGCGACCGGGTCGGGCTGGTCGGCCACAACGGATCGGGCAAGTCCACGCTGCTTCGCCTGCTGTCCGGGATCTACGAGCCCACCCGCGGGTCCTCCCGCATCGTCGGCCGTGTGGCGCCGGTCTTCGACCTGGGCATCGGTATGGACAACGAGATCTCGGGCTACGAGAACATCATGATCCGCGGTCTCTACCTCGGTATGACGCGCAAGCAGATGCAGAAGCGAGTGGACGACATCGCCGAGTTCACCGAGCTCGGCAACTACCTGCAGATGCCGCTGCGCGCCTACTCCACGGGGATGCGGGTACGGCTGGCCCTCGGCGTGGTCACCTCGATCAACCCGGAGATCCTGCTGCTCGACGAAGGCATCGGCGCGGTGGACAGCGCGTTCATGAACAAGGCCCGCAACCGGCTGGTGGATCTGGTCAAGCGCTCCGGCGCGCTTGTGTTCGCCTCGCACCAGGACGAGCTACTGTTGGAGTTGTGCACCTCGGCCGTGTGGCTGGACGAGGGGCACGTGCGCCAGCAGGGCTCGCTGCGTGAGGTACTCACCGCGTACAAGGGCAAGGACCCGTACGAGTCCATCGGCGCCGAGGCGGCGAAGCGTCTCGGCATCAGATCCTCCACACCCGTCGGAAGCGGCTACACATCGTGAACGAGGCAGTATCGTGACGGGGACGGCGAGCGGCGCGGCCGGTACACCCGAAGCGGCCACCGACCCGGTGGTCGCGGTCGTCGTCACCCGGGACCGGCACGAATCCCTCGCACACTCGCTGAAGGCCATCGCGGCCCAGTCACACCCCGTGAATCACCTGATCGTGGTAGATAACGATCCCACCGAGCTCGCGCGCGACGTGGTCGGCGACTGCCAGCTGCCGCACACCTACCTGCACTCGCGCCGCAACCTGGGCGGGGCAGGCGGTTTCGCGCTCGGCATGCTGCACGCGCTCGCGCTCGGGGCGGGCTGGGTCTGGCTCGCCGACGACGACGGCTGCCCGGCCGACGAGGACGTACTCGCCGTACTCCGGCAGGAGGCCGACTCCCGCGGTCTCGACGCGGTCTCACCCGCCGTAGTCGATATCGACCACCCCGACACCCTCGCTTTCCCGCTGCGCAGGGGACTGACCTGGAAGCGTTCGCTTGCCGAGCTGGGCGACGGCTTCCTGCCCGGCATCGCGTCGCTGTTCAACGGGGCCCTGTTCCGTGCCACCACCCTCGAGGTGGTGGGGGTTCCCGACCTGCGCCTGTTCCTGCGCGGCGACGAGGTGGAGATCCACCGCAGGCTGGTGCGGTCCGGGCTGGCGTTCGGCACCACCACCCGCACCGCCTACCTGCACCCGAACGGGACCGCCGAGTTCAGGCCTATGCTCGGCGGCAGGCTGCACGCCCAGGACCCCGCGGGCGCGGCCAAGCGCTACTACACCTACCGCAACCGCGGGTACCTGCTGTCCCAGCCGGGGATGCGCAAGATCGGCGCGCTGGAGATCGTCCGCTTCGGACTGTACTTCGTCGCGTGCAAGCGCAGCCCGCGCGAGTTCCTGCAGTGGCTACGCCTCGCGCGCCAGGGCCGCCGGGAACGTTTCCACCGGTACCCGGAGGGTTCCGCATAAGCCGGTGGGCAGCCTGCATGGCAGCGCACCACGCATCGCCCAGAGCGAACCACCTTGCCCGGCACATACACCCGGTGGTGTGCTGCGTCCATGGCCGACGAGAGAGTATCCCTTGTCCTGCATTTGGCGTCGTCGAGCACACCGCTGACGTTCACGCTCGAGCCCGAGCAAACGGAGACACTGGCCCAGCGCCTGCCGGAGATGCTCGAACGCGGCGGAGTGGAAAGCGTCGCCACCCGCGACCACTCCACCGTGCTGGTGAACTTCGGGCACGTCGCCGTCGCCTACGTCGACGACAACCACACGGCGGGAGCGGGTTTCGGGCTGCGCCAGCGCCCGTGACGACGGCTACTTGCCGTACAAACGTGCCCAGTTCTGCCTGCTGGTGAGCTCGGGAAGGGCGCTCCGGTACGCCTCGCGCACCCGGGGCCCCTCCTTGCGCAGCCGCAGGAGTGTACTCGCTGCGCGGCGCGCCAGCCCCATCATGCGTCCACGATCGTACGTGCGCACCCGCACACCTTCCTGCGAGGCGTCGGTAACCACGGCGGTGTGGAACAGCGACACGTGCCACCAGTGCGCCTCGTCGGCCGGGATCGCACCCAGCGCGTACGTATGCTTACCGAGGACCCGCCACAGGATCCGTTTGATCAGCACCAACCGCTCCTTGCTCGGCCGGGGGCCCGCGTTGACGATGCCGATGTCGTTGGAGGCGATGCCGGGAATCTCGTGCGGCTGCTGCCGCTGCGTCTCCGGGTACTGCGCCCTGATCCGGCGGACCTCCCGCATCGCGGCCACCCCGCCGTCGTGCAGCGTCTCGGGCCCCTCGAGGAAGTCCTCGACCGCCTTGATCAGCGTGGCTGCCAACCCGTACTGGTTACCAAGCAGGTAGCGCACGAACTGGGCGAGCAGCACCCGCGTCAGCACCGTACGGTCGAACGGGCTGTGCAGCGCCGCGGTGATCATCGAGTTGCGCAGGTTGAAGTACCGGTGCCACTCGTCCCAGTCCTTCCAGCCGAAGTCGGCGTGCCACACGCCCGCCCCCGGCAGGGTGACTGTGCGGATGCCGTGCGCGGCGGCGCGGTAGGAGTACTCCGCGTCGTCCCACTGGAAGAAGAACGGCATCGGGTAGCCGACCTCGTCGACCACCTCGGCGGGGATCAAGCAGGACCACCAGCCGTTGTACCCGGAGTCGACCCTGCGATCCTGCCGGTCCGGCCGGTCCATCCCGGGCCGCAGACCGAGCAGGTCGGCCGTGGCATGGCTGTGTCGCGACGGGATACCGGGTTCGAGAGTGTTGAGGCTCGCCCATTCCGCGCCGACGTGCAGCTGGTGCGGGTGCAGGAGGTTGAGCATCTGCCCACCGACGATGATCGGGTCATGCGTGCGGTTGGCGAACGCCGTCAGCCGCACCACCATGTCCGGTTCCAGCAGCACGTCGTCGTCCATGAACAGCACGCCCGTGCGCGCGCCGTCGTCCTCGCCGACGGTTTCGAACAAGCCCCGGGTGAACCCGCCGGACCCGCCGAGGTTCGGCTGCCTGATATAGCGCAGCATGCCTCCGAGGTCCTTGCCGACCTGCTCGAAACCGTCGCGGCTCTCCACGGTGTCCGTGCCCTGGTCCGCCACGTAGACCGTGCTGACCGTCTCGAGCTCGTCCAGCTCGGCGGCCAGCGTCTGCAGCGTCGCCATACAGTCGTCCGCCCGGTTCATGGTGCAGATCGTGATCGCGGTCGGGCGCACGACCTCCGGCGCGTCGACCAACCAGCGCACCCGCTCCACGGTGAGCTCCTGCGCCCCTTCGGTCTCCAACCGCAGCCACATGGCCCCGCCGTCGTAGAACCGGTCGATCGGCACGCACATCGTGATGGTCTCGGCCACCGCGTCCTCCACGGGGCGAGCCGCCACGGTACGGGGCTCGGCGACGAAGTCCGAGGCGTCCACGAAGATACGGCCGCTGCCGCTGGCCACCAGCTCGACCCGGACCTCGCGAACCCCGGTCCAGCGCTGCCAGAAGGTGGCGGGAAACCGCCCGAAGTACGTATTGGCGGACACGCACGTGCCCGGCTGGAGGGTGACGCTGTCACGCCTGCGCAGCGCCCGCCCGCATGTGACTTCGCCGTAGAGGTCCCTGCTCACCACATCGGACGGCCCCGCGTAGAGCCCACGCTGCGCGAGCAGCTGCCCGCGCTCGATGTACTTCTGCATCACGCTGTTCCTCCGGCGGTTCGCTGTGCCGTAATGCGGATAACGTACATCTCGCGCATTCGCGCGAGTCACGGGCATCACACTTGGCAACACGCCGTCACCATGCGTAATTGTCGTGGTCACTCACTCGTGTAGCCAGAAGGCGAGTATGCCCCGGGGATACCCCACTTTCGTCATCCACAGTGTCCTCGCGCCCAACATGGCGTGCCGTGTCGCCCGACACGGGGTGCCGGGATGCCCATCATGGGTCGATCGAACCGTCCAGCGGGGCGCCGGCGGTCAGATGCGGCGCCACCTTGTTGTCGAATGTAGACAACGCTGAGCCGATCGCCATGTGCATGTCCAGGTACTGGTACGTACCCAGCCTGCCGCCGAAGAGCACGTTGCGCTCCCGGGCCTCCCGCCCGGCGAGCTCACGGTACTTCTCCAGTTTCTCCCGGTCCTCCCGGGTGTTGATCGGGTAGTACGGCTCGTCGTCCTCGGAGGCGAACCGGGAGTACTCCCGCACGATCACGGTCCTGTCCCTGGGGTGCCGGTCCTCGCGCTCGGGGTGGAAGTGCCGGAACTCGTGGATCCGGGTGTACGGGACGTCCTCGTCGCTGTAGTTCATCACCGCGGTCCCCTGGAAGTCGCCCGTGGGCACGACCTCCCGCTCGAAGTCGAGGGTGCGCCACCCGAGCCTGCCCGCCGAGTAGTCGAAGTAGTGATCGATCGGCCCGGTGTACACCGTGGGGGTGCCTGCGGGGATGCTCGCGCGTACCGCGAAGTAGTCGGTGGACAGCCGCACCTCGATGTTCGGGTGCTCGGCCATCCGCTCGAGCCACGCGGTGTAACCGTCCACGGGCAGGCCCTCGTGGGTGTCGGTGAAGTACCGGTTGTCGAAGGTGTAACGCACCGGGAGGCGGGTGATGATCGACGGGGAGAGCTCGGTCGGGTCGGTCTGCCACTGCTTGGCCGTGTACCCCTTGACGAACGCCTCGTACAGTGGCCGCCCGATCAGGGAGATCGCCTTCTCCTCCAGGTTGCGCGCCTGCGAGGTGTCGATCTCGGCGGCCTGCTCCGCGATCAACGCCCGCGCCTCGTCGGGACTGTGTGACCGCCCGAAGAACTGGTTGATGAGCCCGAGGTTCAGCGGGAAGCTGTAGGCCTGCCCGCGGTGGGTACAGAACACCCGGTGCTGGTAGTTGGTGAACCGGGTGAACCGGTTGGCGTAGTCCCACACGCGTTCGTTGGACGTGTGGAACAGGTGGGCACCGTACCGGTGGACCTCGATGCCGGTGTCCGGGTCCGGCTCCGAGTAGGCGTTCCCGCCGATGTGCGGGCGCCGCTCCAGGACGAGCACGCGGCTATCCAACTCGCGGGCGGCCCGCTCGGCGATGGTGAGCCCGAAGAAGCCCGATCCGACGACAACCAGATCGACATCCGCGAGGTCGGCGCCAGTAACGCGGGCAGCGTTCGTGTGCGGTGTCACAGGGCGCTAGAGTACCGGCGCACCGCTTACACGAACGAGCTACCCGGCCGCCCGCACCCCGCGCTACCCGGTCCCCGCACGGCCCGCAGGGGCCCCGCGGAATCCACTGCCGGTGGCCACCGAGGGCATCAGGCGCGGAGCTGAGGAGCGAGGGCCGCCGCGAGCTCGGCCGGATGGGTGAGGTGCCCCGCGTGCCCCGCGCCGGGCAGCGTGACGTTGCGGGCCAGCGGCAGCCGCTCCGCGAGCTCCGAGATCACCAGCTTGTTCAGCTCCCAGCTGCGCTCGCCGGCGACCAGCGTAATCGGGAAGCGCGCCCAGGAGAGCGTCCCGATATCCACCGACCGCCCGCTGGGGTCGTTGTACTGGTCCAGCCAGGTGTAGGCGTTGGACACCATGGTCATGCGCTGCTCCCTGGTGAACAGGCCTTCCCAGCTGCCCTTGCCGATACCGACCTTCTCCACGTACACCCGCGCCCCCTGGCCCGGGTTGCCCGAGCGGATCAGCTCAGCGGCGTGTGCCATCCACACCCCGGTCTCCGCGCCGAACACCTTCGCCACCGGGTTGTGGTCCAGCAGCCCGTACAACGGCGGCTCGTAGGCCGCCACACTGCGTACCGCATCCCTGCGCAACACCGCGGCCAGCAAGACCACCGATGCTCCGTACGAATGCCCCACCAGGTGCGCGGGCCCACCGACCACGGTATCCAGCACGGCGAGAAGGTCCTCGGCGTCCGCCCGGATACTTCCCTGGCCGCGTGGTTCGCTGCTGGCGCTGTGTCCACGCCGGTCGTAGCTGGTCAGGTCGGCGCGCCCGGAAAGCTGCGATACCAGCGGAGACCAGCTCTGATGATCGTCGAACGAGCCGTGCACAAGCACCACCGGCTCGCCGTGACCGACTCGCCACCATCGCAACTGCGCCCCGTCGGCTCGATCTACAGTGCCGGATACAGGTGCACGCATGTCGCTGTCCTTGGCGATTGTCGCTTCATTCACAGATCCCGGACCTCCTCGAGTACTTCGTCGGCGACGCGCTCGAGGACCGCTTCCCGCCCAGCGTACGGCTCGGCGGACCGCGGCCAATGCACGACGACATCGGTAAACCCCAGCTTGTGTGCTTTCTCTGCAGCCTCCGTGAACGTATCCACACAGGTAAGCGAATACACGGGAGCCGCGTCAAGGCTCAGATAGCGACGAACCTCTCCCGGATCCCTGTCGACCTGCTCGGCGGCACGGTTGAACTCGCCTGCGATGTCGGCGACTCCGCGCCACCAACCGTCCAGGTCTTCGCTGGGATGCCCCGTGGTGACCCACCCCCCTCCGAACCGGGCGGCCAGGCGCAACGAGCGCGGGTTGTTCGCGGCGACCACGAATGGAACTCTCGGATGCCGCACGCATCCCGGCAGGTTCCTGGCCCCCACAGCGGTGTAGTACTCGCCCGAGTAGTCGAATCCGTCCCGCGTCAGCAGGCCGTCGAGCGCTTCAACGAACTCGGTGAATCGGTCCACCCGCTGAGCGGGTGGCATCTCGCTCTCCCCGAACACGGCCCGGTCGTAACCCTGGCCACCGGCGCCGACGCCGCACAGCAGCCGCCCGTCGCAGATGTCGTCCAGGGTCATCAGCTCCCGGGCGAACGGGACCGGATGCCGGAAGTTGGGCGAGGCGACGAACGTGCCGAGCTCGATCTGCTCGGTGACCATCGCCGCTGCTGTCAGGGTGGGGATCGCGGAGAACCACGGCCCGTCGACGAGCGAACGCCACCCGAGATGGTCATAGGTCCAGGCGTGGTCGAAACCCAACTCTTCGGCTGCTCGCCATTTGGGCTCGCCAGACCACCACCTGTCCTCAGTCAAGATCACAATGCCGGCCCGCACGGCTGGCACAGTATCGTCTCTGCCTCATCAGGGTGACCCCCGCCTCGCCGTTACCCGAGATCGACGCTCTGAGCTGCGACGTTCGCCACAGCACCCGATGCGGCCCCCAACCGGCGGTACCGTGAACATCCGGAGAGTCCCACGAGTCACCCGCGAGGGCCACACACTGTGCACCGACCCCAGCTGATCGCCTCCGACGTGGACGGCACCCTGATCACGCCGCTGCAGACGTTCACCCCCCGTACGAAGGCCGCGCTGCGCAACGTCCACCAGGAGGACGTCCCGTTCGTGCTGGTCAGCGGGCGCCCACCGCGGTGGATCCCCGCGATCGCCGGACCCGGCGGGGTAACCGGCTACGCCGTCTGCGCCAACGGCGCCGTGCTCTACGACATCGGCGCCGACCGGGTTCTGCGCACGCGTGGCCTCGACCCCGTACTGCTCCACGATGTCGCCGACGCCCTCGCACAGGTCCTGCCCCGCGCCCGTTTCGGTGCCGAGCGAGCGGGCGCAGGCGCCTACGACACCAGCGTGTCCCAGGTGGTCATCGAGAGCGAGTTCCACAACCCCTGGGGCGACGACACCGGCGGAACGTTCGTGACACGGGGCGAGGTGCTCGGTCACCCGGCGATCAAGCTACTCGCCAGTGACGAGCGAATGACCTCGGACGAGATGGCCGAGGCCGCGCGAGCCGTGCTCGACGATGCCGTCGCGGTCACCTACTCGAGCAACGCCGGGCTCATCGAGATCTCTGCCGTCGCGGTCACCAAGGCAAGCGGCCTGGCCGAGGTCGCGAGCTGGTACGACATCGACCCCGCCGGCGTGCTCGCGTTCGGCGACATGCCCAACGACATCGCGATGCTGGAGTGGGCCGGGCACGGCGTGGCCGTGGCGAACGCCCACCCGCACGTGCATGCCGTTGCCGACGAGATCACCGCGCCGAATACCGAGGACGGTGTCGCCCAGGTACTCGAACGCTGGTTCTAGGGCGTGCCCGACTCCGGCAGTGGGGCGGCGCCGCCGAGATGCGCGGGAAGCCACCACGGTTCCTCCCCCTCGCCGGGGGCGTCCGGGTAGGCGCGCTGCGCCTCGTCCAGTAGTGATTGCATACGAACCCGCAGGTCAGCCGTGTCCTTGGCCACGTCGTCACCCTGGTCCGGATAGCTCGCCGCCCCGACATGTATCTCCACCGGCACGTGCCGCTGCGCCAGCTTGCGTGGCCTGCCCTTCGTCCACAGCCGCTGCGTGCCCCACAGCGCCATCGGTACGAGCGGCACTCCGGCGTCGGCTGCCATGCGTACGGCGCCGGTCTTGAGGCCCTTGACGGTGAAGGAGCGACTGATCGTCGCCTCAGGGAAGACCCCGACCACCTGGCCGGCGCGCAGCCGGTCCACGGCCTCGTCGTAGGAGGCCTGGCCCGCCTCCCGGTCCACGGGGATGTGGTGCATGCCGCGCATCAGTGGACCGGCGATGCGGTGCTCGAAGATCTGCTGCTTGGCCATGAACCGGACGTACCGGTCGGCGGGTAGCGCGCCCAGCCCGCAGAAGATGAAGTCCAGGTAGCTCACGTGATTGCACGCGATGACCGCGCCCCCGGTACGCGGGATGTGCTCGGTGTCCACAAGGCGTGTCTTCAGGTCAAGCACCCGGAACATCGTCTTGCACGCCGCCACCACCGGTGGGTACACGAGTTCTGCCATGGCACCAGGTTACGCGAGCGTAGGTTCGTGAGGTTACGGGACCGTAGGTAAGCGGGGCGGCGCACTCCACCCGGACCGCGCGTGCGCGAGTCAGATCATCGGGCACTGCTCGATATGGAGTAGCATCACTGCGTCCACCGGAGCAGCCCTACTGGCGTTCGGCTCATCCGGCAGGCGCCCTCACCCAGCGCGTAGCCGAGGAAGCAACTCCGTGCCGCTCACCATGACCGCGACCGCAACGGCAGGCACCATCGCGATCTACCTGGTGCTGATGGTCGCGCCCGGGCTGGCCACCGGGTGGGCCGCAGGGCTACGCGGCTGGGTCCTCGCCGGGACGGCACCGCTACTGACCTTCGCCGTGGCGGGACTCGGCGGACCGTGGCTGGCGGTGGCCGGCCTTGGGTTCACCGCGGCGAGCTTCCTCGCCGCGACCGCGGTCGCCGTCACGCTCGCGGCGTCGGCGCGGCGGCTGAGCGACCGGCGGGCGGCCCGGCGAGAGAACCGGCACCCGTTCACCGGGGCGCGCGGCCCGGACTGGAGCCGTACCGCCCATCTCGCCGTCCTGGCGTGTGTCGTCGCGGCAGCGGTGGTCGGGGTCTGCACCGTGCTGCACGGGCTCGGCTCGTTGACGGCCGTCTCGCAGGGCTACGACGCGGCCTTCCACGCAAACGGCATCCGCTACATCCACGACACCCATGACGGCAGCGCGACCGGCATGACCACGGTCAACCGGTTCGGCGACGCGAACGAGCTGTTCTACCCGCACGCCTATCACCTGATCGGCGCGCTGGCCTACACGCTCGCCCATCCGATCACCGGGGTGGCCGTACCGGGGGTACTCAACGCCAACACGGTCCTGCTGCCCGCCCTGCTCGCGCTGTCCCTGGCGACCCTGGTGCGGTCGTTCCACGGCCGCGCGACGCTGGCCGGGATGGTCGCGGTGATCTCGGTCGCCCCGGCGACGCTGCTGTACGTGTCCATGGCTCGCGGCCCGCTGCTCCCGTTCCTCCTCGGCCTGTCGCTCACCCCCGTCGCGGTGGTCGCGCTCCACCGGTTCGTCGAACGCGTGCGCTGGGACACCGGACTGGTCACCGCGCTGGTCGCCTGCGGCCTCCTGGTGATCCATCCGGGGACGCTGCTCGCGGCGATGCTGTTCGCGGCCCCGATGCTGGCGCAGCGCTGGTTCCGCATCGCGCGGGCAGGCGGGAGTCACGTGCGGTCGGGGGCACTCCCCGCCCGGGCGCGCGCACGCTCGGTGGGCACGGAGTGCGCCGCGATCCTCGGGGCCGCCCTCGCAGGGGGCCTACTGACCGCTCCGCACCTGGTGGCCGCCGTCCTGCGCACGGAGAGCGGCTTCCCCTACGAGGGGTGGCCCGCTCCGTTCGACTTCAGCGGCGCGGTCGGTGCGCTGCTGACGTTCCAGCTGATCCCGTCCCCGCACTCCGACGGCACGGCGCAGGTGTGGCTGTCCGCCGCACTGCTCGCAGGCCTGGTGTTCCTCCTCCGGCTGCACAACCTGCGCTGGATCGGGGGTGCGGCCCTGCTGACCGGGCTCGCCTGGCTCGTGGTGGCCACCTCGGACCATCCGCTGGTTCTCGAGCTGACCCGGCCATGGTGGAACGACCCCTTCCGGTTCATGGCCATCGCGGCGATACCGATGACGGTGCTCGCCGCACACGGGCTCGCCGAGCTGCAGGCCGTGCTGCGGGACGCGAGCGCGCGCTCGTTCGCCGGGACGCGCACCACCCGCTCCGGCACGCTCGGCGCCGCGCTGCTGTGCGGGTTCGCCGTGCTCACCCATGGCCTGTACGCGCACTCCAACGCCGCGCTGATCGGGCCGCGTTACGGCAACCCGCCGCCGGAGAACCCGGTGAACATGACGGTCAGCGCCGCCGAGGTCGAGGCCATGCGCAAGCTCGGTGAGCTCGCGGAGCCCGGCGAGTGGGCACTGAACAACCGGCATGACGGCACGGTGTGGACCTACGCCTTCACCGGGGTCCGTACGGTCGCGGGGCACTTCGACGACTCCCTGCAGCCACCGAGGGCGCGGCTGCTCGCCGAGCACTTCCGCGACTACGAGACCGACCCGCGCGTGCGCCGGGCCGTACGCGAGCTCGGTGTCCGGTGGGTCATCGTCGGCACCCACGGGCACCTCGCGCTGCCACCTGGCGATCATCGCCAACCCGGCCTCACCGAGCTGGACACGCTGCCGTTCCTCGAGCGGGCGTTCCGCAACGAGGCCGCCGCGATCTACGAGATCACTACCGCGGCCGACCGGCCCGCTCCCGTCCCGGCCGGTACGCGGTCCGGGCGAGCGCGGCCGAGCCCGCCGCGGTGACCAGGTCGGCGAGGATGAACATCACCCGCGACGCCGCCGCGAACGCCGCGGCCTGCGCCGCGCCGATACCGCTGACCACGAGGACCGCCACGATGACTCCCTCGCGCGCACCCACCCCCGCCGGGAAGACCGGCGCGGCCGTGCCCGCCGCCATGCCCAGCGACATGGCGCCCGCGCACAGCAGCAACCCCAGCAAGCCGGGCGTGCCGACCGAGTTCGCCAGCAGCCACAGGTGCAGCCCCTGCAGGAGCTTGGCCACCCCCGAGGCACCGATGATCCTGCCTATGGTCGGCATCCGCAGCCGGTGATCCAACCCGCGCTTGCGCAGCACCCGTAACACCAGCGAGGTCATCCAGGTCAGGATCCCGGGGTGCATCGCGACCAGGCCTACGGGCAGCAGCACCAGCACCCACCGGGCGGCGGGGCTGGAGTCGAAGATGACCGGCAGCGCGACCACCCCGACCAGCATCCCGATCACGAGCCCGATACCCGTGTGCACCAGCGCGGCGGTGAAGACCCTGGCGCGGGACAGACCGGCCTTCTTGCCCAGCTCCATCTGCAGCAGGTACAGCCACACCGAACCCGGCGCGTACTTGCCAAGCTGACCGACAAGGAAGACCTGGGCGGCCTTCCGGTAACCGACCGGCGGACCGATGTCGTCGACGATGACCCGCCAGCCGTAGGTGGTGACCGCGATGGCCATGCACAGCACCAGCAGCGAGAGTGCGGAGGACTGCCACGCGATGCCGGAGATCGTCGCCCAGAACTCGCCCCAGTTACGGGTCAGGTAGTAGCAGGCGAAGGCGACGACCACGACCACCGCGAGCGAGCGCAGCGCGTTGACGACGCGCGCCCCGCGCGAGCCGCCCTGCCGGGGCCGCTCGACCTCCATCTCCGCGGCGGAGCTTGCTCGCGGCACGGCCGGGCTCATCGCTGCCCCCGCTCCGTGCGGGAGTCCCACGCGGTCAGCCGCGCCGCCACCCCGGCGGGCACACCCCCGTCCGGTAGCGCGCGCTCGCCGAGCAGGTACGGCCGCAGCGTGGCGATCTCCTCCTCACCGAGCCCGGCCCGCGTCAGCCCGACGGTATTGATGCCGGTGAAGCGGGCGGGTACACCCGCGCTTACCGCGAACGGCCCGACCTCGCGCAACACGACCGCGCCCATACCCACCATCGCACCGGGGCCAACACGGGCGCGCTGGTGCGCCAGCACGCCCAGGCCCAGGTTGGCTTCCGACCACACCTCGCAGTGACCACCCAGCACGGTGTTCGACCCCAGCACCACACCGTCCCCGACCACGCAGTCGTGCGCGACGTGTACCCCGCGCAGGTAATACCCCTCGCTGCCCAGCCGGGTCGTGCGCCAGGTGCCCTGGTGCACGCTGGCATACTCCCGGATCCGGTTGCCGTCGCCGATGGCGACGCCGTACCCGTCGAGCTCCGGATCGCCCGCCGGGCCGTGTTCCCAGACCCGGGGGTGTGGCGCCGCCGCGTCCGAGGCGGGGGCTCCGATCGTCACGTGCGGGCCGATCCAGTTGTGATCGCCGATCACCGCGGGACCCAGGAGGACGGCGTAGGGGCCGACGACGTTGCCGTCGCCGAGCTCCACGCCGTCGGCGATCACAGCGGTGTCATGGATGTGATTGGACACGGCGGTCGGATCCGTCTCTGCACAAGGGGTCTCGTTCCTCGGTCGGGGCATACGCCGGGAACAGGGGAAGCATCACCCGGCACTCACCACCCGCGACGGACGTGCGCCGCGACGCGGGTTCCCGGCGCGCGCGTACCGGCACGGTATCGTGACTCGCGTCCGTGTCATCGGCTGCCATCGCGAACCGGACCGCACCCGGCCTCTCCGCACGGCCCTACGCCCAGCTTGAGAGAGCGAGAACGGATGATCCCGATAACCGCCGTGGACGTCAGTGACGCGGAACCGCTGGTCACCGAGGTCATCCGGTCCGGGGCTCTGGTACAGGGGCCGATGGTACGGCGCCTCGAGCAGGGTTTCGCGGAGATCGCGGGAACCAGGCACGCCGTTGCCGTCAACAGCGGGACGACCGCGCTCGCCGCCTCCCTCCAGGCGCTCGACCTGCGCCCCGGCGACGAGGTCGTGACATCCCCGTTCACCTTCGTCGCCACGCTCAACGCGGCGATCCAGGCCGGGGCGACCGTACGGTTCGCCGACGTCGACGCCGCGGACCTCACCCTCGACCCGGAACGCGCCGCCGCGGCCGTCACCGGTCGTACCCGCGCGCTGCTGCCGGTGCACCTGTACGGGCAGATGGCGCGCATGGACGAGCTGGCAGCGATCGCACGCGAGTACGACCTGCACGTCGTGGAGGACGCGGCCCAAGCGGTCGGGGCGACGTTCGCGGGCAGGCAGGCAGGCTCGTACGGGCTCGGCTGTTTCTCCCTGTATGCCACCAAGAACGTCACCACGGCCGAAGGTGGGATGATCACCACCGAGGACGACGCGCTCGCCGACCGGTTGCGGATGCTCCGCAACCACGGCATGCGCAGCCGGTACTCCTACGAGATGCCTGGGCACAACTACCGGATGACCGACCTGCATGCCGCGCTCGGCATTCCGCAGCTCGCGCGGCTGTCCGAGATGACCGAGGCCCGGCGGCGCAACGCGGGGTGGCTGTCCGAGGGGCTGGCGGGCATACCGGGTTTGTCGGTACCGGAGGAGCGGCCGGGGCGTACGCACGTCTGGCACCAGTACACCGTGCGGGTCGGACCCGGCGCGGCCCTGTCCAGGGACGAGCTGGCCGCCGCCCTGGCCGGGCGCGGTATCGGCACCGGCGTGTACTACCCGCGCGTGGTCTTCGACTACGACTGCTACACCGGTCACCCGCTCGTCGCCCCCACGTCACCCGAGGACGTGCCCGTCGCGGCCAGGGCGGCGCGGGAGGTGCTCTCCCTGCCCGTGCACGCCGCCCTCACCGGCGAGCAACTGGATACGATCGTCGCCGTGGTACGAGAGGCCCTCCACGCATGACGCACAGGCTGGCGCTCGTCGGCACCGGCTCCATGGGTGCGTTGCACGCGCGCGTGATCTCGCAGAGCGAGCGTGCCGAGCTGGTCCGGGTGATCGACCCGCGCGCCGAAGCTGGGCGGGATGTCGCGACACGGTTCTCTGTGGACTGGACACCCGAGATCGACTCGTTGTCCGATGTGGATGCAGTTGTGCTCTCGGCACCGACGGAGATGCACCACGAGCTGGCACTGGACGTGCTGCACGAGGGCAAACCACTACTCATCGAGAAGCCCGTGGCGAACGACCTCACGGAGGTCAGGAACATCCTCGACGTATCAGCCGCACGGGAAGTACCGCTGATGTGCGGGCTGCTCGAACGGTACAACCCGGCGGTGCTGACCGCTCGCGCGCTGCTCGGCGAGCCCGTTCATGTTCGCAGCGCGCGGCACGGACCGTACGCCGCGCGGATCAGGACCGGGGTCGCCTGGGATCTGCTGGTGCACGATGTGGATCTGGCCATCCAGCTGTTCGGCGGGACGACACCGCGCGACACGACGGCCGCGGCGGGCTACTTCCACCCGCAGTCCCTGGCGGGCGCCGAGGACACGCTCGAGGCCCTGCTGTCGTTCGACAGGGGGCTCGCGTCGGTGTCCGCGTCCCGGATCGGGCAGCGCAAGATCCGCACCCTGACGGTGTCGGAGCTGGACCGCTTGATCGAGATCGACCTGCTGCGCAGGGACGTCACCATCTACCGCCACGTCTCCCACGAGGGAGTGTCGGACGGGGGCCGCGGCTACCGCCAGCAAACCGTGATCGAGATTCCCGAGCTACTGACCGTCCGCGAGCCGCTGGCTTCCCAGCTCGACCGCTTCCTGGACCTCGTCGAAGGCTCAGGAGATCCGGACACGGAACGTAACTCGATTTTGCCGTCACACCTCGTGGTCTCGAACGTCCTCACCCAAGCAGGGTGCTGAGGATCACACGAGCGGACAGGAAAATATTTCGAGTATTCCATGATCACACGAAGAATATTCATGACATGAATGACATTCAGCAACAAGTTCTAGATTGTGCGCTATAACTCTGCGGTAACAATGCATCCGATCGTGTGGCCTTACCCCGGCGTCGTTTCGCAAGAATTGCGAGCCGTGCGTAATCCATGTCACGGAACGCGCATGATCGGTTGTGTACATTCACACGGAGGGTGGAGTCAGTGAGTACAAAGCAGCACTTCCTTCGGGGCCCCGTGTCCCGCATCCGCGACCGGCTCCGCGACCGGCGTGAGCGCCGCCGTGGCTCCGGGCACACCAGGTGGCGCCGGTTCGTCGCGGTGTTCGGCGTGGGTGGGGTGGCGGCCGGCCTGCTGGTAACCGCCATGACACAGGGCGCCATGGCGGCATCGTTCGCCGTGGCCGGGACAACCTTCAAGATCAACGCTGACAGCCTCAGCGGCAACGGCCTCGTGCTCTACGGCAGCGAGGTCGACAGCAGCGACGGGGCCAAGGCCGCGGCGACCATGGGCCTGCGCAGCACGCAGATCGACAGCTTCTGCACCGCCTTCGTGGTCAACGACCTGCCGCTGCTGGACGCCGTGTCGGTCAAGCTGGACATCCCGGGCGGTGTCGACGGTGACAACCTGATCATCGATGTCAGCGACCTGCAGGCGAGCAGCCTGACGCTCGAAGACGCTCGCCTCGGCATCGACGCCTCCCAGGTCACCAGCGGTCCGGACGGGGCGACCGGCCAGCCGGGCAGTGCCGGGCTCGACGCCGCGGGGTTGTCGGCCACCGACCTCGACGGCGACTCCTGGGCGATCACCGCGGGCACGCTGACGGCACACGGCTTGGACCTGTCCGCGCGCCAGGGAACCAACAACACCTGCGGCTGAGCCGCTCGAGGGGAGTGAAGGAGGAGACCATGGCTCACAGGCTTGTTCGCGCCTGGCGCGGCTTCCGGGACTGGCGGCGCAGCCGCCCGTTCTGGGCGGGCGTGTTCGGCATCCTCGCCGCCATCGCCATCTTCGGGCCGCCGGTGCTGTCGGTGAACATCGGCGATGTGATGCTCACGATCGCCACCGTCGGCGGGGTGTCCTCGATCGTGCTCAGCACCGTGATCGCCTGCTGCGCTGTCGCCCTGTGGGTGCGGCCGCAGCTGCGTATCCCGTGCGGTGTGCTGACCATGGTCGCCTCGCTGACGTCCCTGGTCACCGCCAATTTCGGTGGCTTCGGGATCGGGCTGGTCTGCGGGTTGCTCTCGGCCACGCTCGCGCTCTCGTGGGTGCCCGGCCGGGCGGCGGCTCGTGCGGACCGTGAGGTGCCCGCGGTCGCCGAACCGGCTCCGGCGGGCACGACCACCGAAACCGAGATGTCACCGGCGGCGTGAGCACGGCACGGGCAGGCGGCGGGCGCCTGCTCGCGGCAGCGTTCATCGGCGTGGTCCTCACCACGTTGCTGCCCGGGCAGGCGCCCGCCGTGCAGCAACGCCTCATGGCGCAGGACAGTTCGGCACCGGTGGTTCCGGAGACCCCCACCACGATCCTGGCCTCGGAGCTGACGCTGTCCGGGCTGTGCTACGACGGCGTCGTCGAGGTCCCCACCGTGGACGGGCTCGTTCCCGCGCTCAAGTTCGAGGCGAGCAGTGTGGATCTCGATGACGTGACGCTGTCGTTGCCGGACGGTCCGGCAACGCGGATCGAGGGCCCGCTCGTGGAGGTCGACACCGACCTGGGCGAGCGCACCACGCTGTACCTGCGGCGCCTGAAGGGGAAGCTCACCGACGGGTTGCTCACCTACGAGGTGGACTACTCGCCGGAGAACCCGCCACCGGCCAGCTTCCCGTGGCTGACGTTCACCGACGTCACCATCGGGCTGTACGCGCTGGACGGGGGCGACCTGAACCTGCCGGGGCCGTCGCTGGAGGCGGGTACCTCGCACATCCCGCTGCCACCGATGGACGAGGACGCCGACGACCCGGACGGGGACGGGTCCATCGAGGACTGCCTGTAGGGACGCGATGGCCCGTGGGTGCCCTGGGGTGTGTCTCCCGATCCCGCGTACCTGCTGCGCGGGGATCGGGAGACACACCTTAGCTCTGGCCGGTCAGCCGGTGGAGCGCGTCGAGGTGCTTGTCGAGCACCGCCTCCATGGAGAAGTTCTCGTCGACCAGCTCGGCACCGGCCCTGGCGATGGCCCGCGCCTCCTCCGGGTCACGCAGTGCATCCACCAGCCTGCGGGCCAGCGCGACCGGGTCCTCCTCCGGCACCAGGTGCACGTTGCCCCTGTCGATGAGCTTGATGTCGCCGAAGTTGTCCTCCCGCACGGCGGAGACCACCGGCAGGCCCGCGGCCATGCACTCCAGGCTGGCCGTGCCGAACCCGTAGCCACGCAGGTCGTGGCACTCGATGTCGGCGGCGGCCAGGTAGTGCGGGATATCCGTTCTCGGTACCGACCCCGTCGCGAGTATCGCGTGCTCCACCCCGAGCTCGCGGGCGCGCCGCAGGAACGCGTCGTAGTAGATGCCGCCCACCACGACGAGCCGCGCGTCCGGCAGCGCCGCCAGCACCGCAGGCATCGCCTCCACGAGGGTCAACCGGTCGCGCAGCGAGATCACGTGTCCGGTCGACAGGATCATCGGCGCGTCCCCGATCCCGTGCCGCTCCCGCACCAGGCGGCCGTCCCCGCCCCGGACGCGTGCGGGTTCGATACCGACCGGGGTGTGCACCGTTCCCGATATCCCACCCCGGTACTTCTCGGCGATGTAGTCACGCATCTGCACGTCCATCACCACGAAGGTCGGCTTGTACCGGCGCATGAACGGCGCGACCACGAACCTGTCGAGCAAGGTGAACGCCGCCTGGTAGGCCCTGCTCGGGCTCTCCAGCCTGGTGTGCACGCTGAGCATGGCCGGGACCCCGTTGTCCCGCGCCCACAGGCCGGTGGCCCAGGTCAGGTCGAAGAACTGGCCGTGCTGGTGCAGGACGTCCGGGCGGAACGCGTCCAGTAGCTCGCCGACCCGGCGGGGCAGCGACGGTCGCGCGCAGAAGGCGATGTCGAAATTCACCGCGAGCCTGGTCCGGGGAAGGGTCACCGCAGGCAGCCGCACCACCCGGATGCCGTCCACATCCTCGAGCGCCGGGGCCCCGGCGTGCGCCGCCGTGATCACCAGCACCTCGTGCCCGCGGGCGGCATAGCCCTTGGCCAGCGACTCGGACAGGTGCGCGCTGCCGCCCACGCGAGGTGGGTAGAAGTTGTTGACGACCGCGATCCGCATCCCCGTCACACCGCCGTGCCCGGGTCCTGCTCGGCCCGGTGGTAGACCACCCGCACCTCGGCGCCGTCGATATCCAGGTGCCCGATCGGCCTGGCAGGCACACCCGCGACGAGCGACCTCGCGGCCACGTCCCGTGTGACCACCGAGCCCGCGAGGATCGCGGCCGAGTCCCCCACCGACACCCCGGGCATGATCGTGACGTGCGGCCCGACGAACACGTGGTTCCCGATACTGACCGCTTCCCTGTCCACGGCGCCGTAGGCCCGGCCCGACACGCACCGCCTCATCGAGCTGTGCGTGTAGATCTGCGCGCCGGCCGCGATGTCGCAGCCGTCCCCGATGCGCAGCAACCCACCACCGCCGTCGAGGACCGTGAACGCCCCGATCCAGGTGCCCTCACCGATCACCGGTTCACCGGTGATCCGCGCGTGCGCGTTGTACGGGTTCGGCGGGATGCCGTGCGCGGCGTGGAACGCCGCGGAGAACCCGTCCCGCGTGGCCGGGTCACACGCCTCACACACTGCCCACCGCCACGGGCTCGGTAGCGGCGACCAGCTCGGCCATGCCCCGCTCGACCGTGATCGTCGGCTCCCAGCCGAGCATCTCGCGCGCCCGGCCGATGTCCGCTGCTCGCCGGGCGACCAGCACGTCACGCGGGTTGAACCGCGGCTCGACATCGGCACCGACCGCGTCGATCAGCAACGTGGCAAGGGTCGCGACGGACGTGTCGATTCCGGTACCGATGTTGATCGGCGCGCAGCCCCGCTCGCTCTCCAACGCGGCGACGACGGCCCGCGCGATGTCGTGCACGTGCACGAAGTCCATCGACTGCTCGCCCTTGCCGTCGATGACCGGAGGCTCGCCCGCGCGCAGGCGCTGCAGGAAGTGGTTGATCACCGAGGTGTAGTACGCCTCGACCCGCTGACCAGGCCCGTAGACGTTGAAGAACCGCAGCGCGTGCCACGACAGGCCCTTCTCCCGCTGGTAGAACCCGAGGAGGTCCTCGCAGGCCCGCTTGCTGATGCAGTAGGGCGTCAGCGGGGCGAGCTCGTCGTCCTCGTGCATCGGCAGTTTCGCCGGGTTGCCGTACACCGAGGCCGTCGAGGCGAACACCAGCCGCCGCACCCCCTCGTCGGCAGCGGCGGCGAAGACGTTGTTGCTTCCGATCATGTTGAGGTACACGGACTCGTGCGGGTCGGCGACCGACTTGTTGATCGACATCGTCGGGAAATGGATCACGTGGGTGCATCCGGCCATGTGTTCCCGCACCGGTCCACCGTTGGTCACGTCCTTCTCCACCAGCTCGACCCGGCCACCGGACTCGGCGACGAACCGCTCGGTCCGCGCGCGGTCACCGCGCCGCATGTTGTCGAAGATCCGGATCGAGTACCCGCGCTCGAGCAGGATCGGGATCGTGTGCGAGGCGATGAACCCCGCACCACCTGCGAAGAAGACCCTCTTCTCGGACATGTTCTCGGTCAATCTCCTTCCACGCCGATCAGGCGCTCGCACGCACGGCATCGCGCACCGTGTCGATCACGCGATGCACCTCGCGGTCGGTCAGGTTGGCGTGCATGGGCAGCGACAGCCGGGTGGCGAACTGCTCGGCCGATACCGGCAGGTGCGGTTGCCGGCCGTAGGCCGGTTGCAGGTGGGACGCGTACGTGCCGAACCCGCAGCCGATCCCGCGTTCCCGCAACCGGGATGCGACGCGGTCGCGATCGAGGTCACCGGTAACGGTGAGGTGGTAGGCCTGCCACGCGTGCGTACGGTCCGGCAGCTCCACCGCGGAAGCGACACCGTCCAGCCCGCCGAACGCCGCGCGGTAACGTTCCGCGACCCGCCTGCGCGCCGCCAGCAGCTCCGGCAGCCTGTCCAGCTGCGCGAGCATGATCGCCGCCTGCACGTCGGACAACCGGTGGTTGTCGCCGACCTCGTCGAAGCACGGCACCGCGAGCTCGGCCCGGCCCTCCCTGACGGTCGCCGGGCTGATGCCGTAGGTGTGCAGCTTGCGCGCGTGCTCGATCAGCTCGGACCGGTCGGACACCAGTGCCCCGCCCTCTCCCGCCGTGATGCCCTTGCGCCCGTGGAAGGAGAACGCCGCGAGATCGGCGAGGCTGCCCGCGGGGCGCGAGCGGTACGTCGCCCCCGCCGCGCAGGCTGCGTCCTCGAACAGCCACAGCCCGTGCCGCCGGGCGATCGCCGCGAGATCGTCGTAGTCGGCGGGCTGGCCTGCCACGTCCACCGCGAGGATGCCCACCGTGCGCCGGGTCAGCGCCGCGTCCACCGCGGCGGGGTCGACGGTGGCGGTGTCGGCGCGTACATCGGCGAACACCGGGGTCGCGCCCGCTCGCACGACCGCGTGGCCCGTGGCCGGGAACGTGTAGTCGGCGACGACGACCTCGTCCCCCGGTTCGACGCCGAGTACCCGCAGGCCCAGCTGCAGCGCCGCCCCGCAGCTGCTCGTGGCCAGCGCGTGCCGTACACCGCTGGTACGCGCGAACCGCTCCTCGAACCGCTCGCAGGCCGGTCCCGCCCCCGCGAGCCATCCGGAGCGGAACACCTCGGCGACCGCAGCCAGCTCGGCATCCCCGACCGTGGGCCGGCCGAGCGCGATCGGCGTCTCGCCGCCGACGTGCGGAGCAGGATCCGACATGGCCCTCCTGTCGCATCGGCCCACCGCGGGTGGGTCGGTCACAGCGTATTCGGCCATCCGGAGTAACTCACTCTCGGGGTCCAGTGCGACACGGTTCGTTACCCTGCTGGCTGTGCGGAGTGTTGTGGTGATCGGTGGCGGCATTCTCGGGCTCTCCGTGGCGCGCGAGCTGACCCGGCGCGGAACACACGTCACCGTGCTGGAGAAGGAACCACACTGGGCGGCGCATCAGACCGGCCACAACTCCAACGTCGTGCACGCGGGCCTGTACTACAGACCCGGATCGTTCAAGGCCCGCATGTCGGTGGCAGGAAACCGGTCGATCATCGCCTACGCCCGCGAGCACGGGGTTCCCGTCGAGGTCTGCGGCAAGCTGGTGGTCGCGACCTCCGAGCGTGAGCTGGACGCCCTGCGGGTGCTTGCCGAGCGCGCGCACGCCAACGGGGTGCCTGCCAGTGTCATCGGACCGGAGCGCGCACGGGACTACGAGCCGGAGGTGTCCTGCCTGCGAGCCCTGCGGGTGGAGTCGACGGCGATCATCGACTTCGCCGCCGTCTGCCGGGCCATGGTCGCCGAGCTGATCGATGGCGGTGCCGACCTGCGGCTCGACACGCGGGTGCTGGGTATCCACAGCCGCGCATCCGGCGGCGTGGAGGTAACGACCGCATCCGGGACGCTGCGCGCCGACGGGCTGGTCAACTGTGCCGGCCTGCATGCCGACCGGGTGGCGCGGCTCGCGGGCGTGACACCGAGCGCGCGGATCGTGCCGTTCCGCGGCGAGTACTACGAGCTGCGGCCGCAGCGGCGGAACCTGGTGCGCGGGCTCATCTACCCGGTTCCCGACCCGAGCCTGCCGTTCCTGGGTGTACACCTGACACGCATGCTCGACGGCAGCGTGCACGCCGGGCCCAACGCGGTGCTCGCGCTGCGCAGGGAGGGCTACCGGTGGCGGGACGTCTCGATGCGGGACCTCGCCGAGATCGCCCGCTACCCGGGGCTGTGGCGGCTCGCGCGACAGTACGCGTTACCGACCGGGCTCGACGAGGTGCGCCGGTCGCTGTCCGTCAGGCGGTTCGCCGCGAGCCTCGCGCGACTGGTGCCTGCCATCCGACCGGCAGACATCGTCCCACTCGGATCCGGTGTCCGCGCGCAGGCGCTGTTGCCGGACGGCTCCCTCGTCGACGACTTCCTGATCGAACGCGCTCGGCACCAGGTGCACGTGCTCAACGCGCCATCACCGGCCGCGACGTGCGCGCTGCAGATCGCCGAGCACGTCTGCGACTCGCTCGCCACGTCGCGGTGACGCGCGGCGCTACCGCACTGCCGCTCAGCGCAGCGTGGCGACGAACGTGCCGGACAGCTGCGTCGTACCGCCGGAAACGGACCACTCACCCGTGGCCTTCGACGGCGGGCCGTGCCCTGGCCCGAACGGCGATCCCCGGAACGTGCCGTCGAGCTCGCCGAGCGGGGTACGCAGCGTGAAGCTGCCGGTGGCCAGGCCACCCGGCCGCAGGTGTCCGGTGAACGAGCCGCTGGCCGAGCCGGCGCTGGTGGTGCCCGAGCAGCTGCCCGAGACCGTGCCCGCCTTGGAGTTCACCGTGTAGCCGCACGTCAACGAGCCGTCCGAGGAGGCTGCAGGCACCGGGGACGCCGCGGCAGGAGCCGTCGAACCGAGGATGCCGAGCGCCACCACGCTCAGCACCGCTGCCGTGACACCGGACAGTCGCCGCATCGCTGCCTCCATACCCTTGACCGTCGGACCCGTGCTCCCCGTCACCCCAGGTTAGGCGGCCAACGCGGGCGGTATGCGCGCTATCACTCCGCAGTGTCAAAGCATCACTCCGTTGCGTGACAGCAATAGCCCGGTCCGCGTCTCCGAGCCGGCTGTGCGCCCGGCGGCCAGTGGCGGAGCAGGCTCTCAGGAGACGGGCTGGAGAAGTTCCTTACCCCCGAGATAGGGGCGCAGCGCCGCGGGCACGCGTACGGACCCGTCGTCCTGCTGGTGGTTCTCCAGGATGGCGACGATCCACCGGGTGGTCGCCAGCGTCCCGTTCAACGTCGCGGCGAGCTGCGGCTTGCCGTCCGCGTCCCGGTAGCGGGTGTTCAACCGCCTCGCCTGGAACGTCGTGCAGTTCGACGTGGACGTCATCTCCCGGTAAGCACCTTGGGTCGGCACCCATGCCTCGCAGTCGTACTTGCGGGCAGCCGAGGTGCCCAGGTCGCCCGCGGCCACGTCGATGACGCGGTACGGCAGCTCGACCTTGCCGAGCATCTCCTCCTCCCAGGCGAGCAACCGGGCGTGCTCGGCCTCGGCCTCCTCGGGACGGCAGAACACGAACATCTCGACCTTGTCGAACTGGTGCACCCGGATGATGCCGCGGGTGTCCTTACCGTAGGAACCGGCTTCCCGCCGGAAGCACGTCGACCAGCCCGCGTACCGGACAGGACCCGCGGACAGGTCGATGATCTCCTCGGAGTGGTAGCCCGCCAGTGACACCTCGGAGGTACCCACCAGGTACAGGTCGTCCTGCTCCAGCCGGTACACCTCGCTCGCGTGCTCCCCGAGAAAGCCGGTACCGGCCATGATCTCCGGACGCACCAGCACCGGCGGGATCATCAGCTGGAAGCCGTTCTCGACAGCCTGCGCCGCCGCGAGGTTCAGCAGGGCCAGTTGCAGCTGCGCGCCGACGCCGGTGAGGAAGTAGAAGCGCGCGCCGGACACCTTCGCGCCCCGCTCTGTGGACAGCGCGCCCAGCCGCTCGCCGAGATCGAGATGGTCGGCAGGTGTGAAGTCGAACTCGCGGGGGGTCCCGGCATGCTTGAGCGTCACGAAGTCGTCCTCGCCGCCCGGCGGTGCCTCCGGGTGCACCACGTTCGGCAGCTTGGCGTGCAGCTCACCGAAGGACTCCTCGGCGGCCGACTGCTCGGACTCCGCGCTCTTGACCTGAGCGGCCAGATCCTTGCCCTGCGCAAGCAGCGTCTCGCGTTCGTCACCGTCGGCCTTGCCGATGCTCTTGCCGAGCTGCTTCTGCTCGGCACGCAGCGAGTCCGCGCGCGCGATCGCCGATCTCCTGCGTTCGTCCAGCTCGATCAGCTGGTCGACGATGCTCTCGTCCTCACCCCGCGCGCGCTGCGAGGCGCGCACGGTCTCCGGCTCCTCGCGCAGAATCCGTGGATCGATCACGGTGTGCAGCGTATCCGGGCGGTACCGCCCGGATACGCCCGGGCCGTCGGCCCCGTCACAGGCAGGTGCGCGATGCCACCCGTCAGCGCCCGCGCACGAAATTCACCACCGACTTGGCGAGGCGCTCACCCGCGTCCTCCTGGAGGAAGTGTCCGGCGCCGGTGATGGTGGGGTGCTCGCGGCCGACCGCACCGGAGAGCTTGCGGCGCAGTATGGGGGCCATCGCGCCGGTGATCGGGTCCCCGTCGGAGAAAGCACAGAGCACCGGGCCCGGCCAGCGCGACAGGGTGCGCCACGCGGCGCGATTGGCCTGCGTAGCCGGGTCGTCGGTGCTGGTCGGCACCAGCATCGGCATCGCACGGGGGCCTGCCTTGTAGCTCTCGTCGGGGAACGGGGCGTCATACGCCGCTCGCACGTCGTCCGGAAGTGCCGTCTGGCAGCCGGACTGCACGAACGTGCCGATATCGAGTGTCTCGGCCCCGGCCACGGCATCCCGGAACGCCCACCAGACGTCGGGCATGCCGTGATCCCCGGTGGGCAGGCCGGTGTTCGCCGCAACGACGCGAGCGAACCGGTCCGGGTGCTCCGCGACGAGGCGCAGCCCGATCAGCCCACCCCAGTCCTGCCCGACCAGCGTGACCTGGCGGAGATCGAGGTGGTCGAAGATCAGCTCTCGCACCCACTCGACGTGCCGGGCATAGCTGTGGTCGCTCACCTCGGTCGGCTTGTCCGAGCGACCGAAACCCACCAGGTCGGGAGCGATCACCCGCAGGCCCGCCTCGGCGAGAATCGGGATCATCTTGCGGTACAGGTACGACCAGGTTGGTTCACCGTGCAGCAGCAGGACAGGCGGACCGTCCGCGGGACCCGCCTCGACATATGCGATGCGCAACGAACCACCCTCGCCATCGGCGACCCCCGCGTAGCGTGGTGCGTACGAGAAGTCGGGCAGGTCGGCGAACCGCGCGGCGGGAGTTCTTACTGAGCGCATTTCCTCAGGCTAGCGGGAATGCCGGAGCTACCACACCGTGCGCGCATCCGAGTCCGATCCGCGCATGTGCAGGTGCATGACCGAGGCGTGAGGCATGATGGAAGCGATGTGGACCGGGACCGATCGGTTCCAGGCGCGGAACCGGCTGACGTACGCCCGGCTGTTGATGGTCGGCGCGACTCTCGGGGCGATGCTTGCCCTGACCTCGACCTTCGTGTTCAGCGCGCCTTTCGAACCCGAGTCCCCGGCCCCCGATCAACCCCACCCCGGGGCGGGCGGCGAACCTGACGAAGACGGCACACACGTCCCGGCGGAGTTCTCCGCCCATCCGGGAAGCTGCGTGGCGTGGTCGGCCGGTGACGCGCGTGATATGGAAACCGTGCAGTGTGACGAACCCCACCAGTTCCAGGTTACCGCGGTGATCGACGTATCGACCGATTACCCGAAGTCGAGCCCACCCCCCGATCTGGAGGAGTGGCAGGACATCGTCGACGAGCGATGCACGGGGCCCGCGGACGAGTACATGGAAAGCGGGCTGGACCCGTTCGGCAAGTTCCAGGTCAGCGCGATCTTCCCGAACGAAGCCGACTGGAAGGCCGGTCAGCGGAAGGTGCACTGCGGCCTGTGGCGGCCCGCCCCGGGCGGGGAGCTGCAGGACCTGACGGAGTCCATCGCGTCACAGGACCAGTCCGACGTGTGGGAAGAAGGGACATGCCTCGCGCTCGACGACAAGGCCGTGGGTGACCCGATCGACTGCTCCGAGCAGCATGCCTACGAGATGATCGCCGTCGTCGATCTGTCCGAGGAGTTCGACGAGTACCCGAGCGAGGACGAGCAGATGGAATGGCTCGACACCGTCTGCGCCGACCGGGCCGACGACTACACGGGCGGGAAGGATCTCGAGGACAACGACCTGATCGTCGCCTGGGACACCCGCGAGGAGGAAAGCTGGGACGTAGGATCGCACCTGGTCAACTGCAAGGTGGGGGCGGTCCTCGACGACGGCTCCGGCCTGGCGCCGGTAACCGGTAGCGTCGCCGAGGACAGCGAGAGCAGCGAGGAGAGCGAGGGCGACGAGTCCGATGAGGATGGTGAGTCCGGCGATGAGTGACCAGCCGGCCCGCTACGTGCCGATGGCCCGGTAACACCCATGCCGGTCGACATGCCGCGAAGCCGCTTCGAGGAGCTGGTGTCCGAGGCGCTAGACCGGGTGCCGCGCGAGTTCGCCGAGGCGATGGACAACGTGGTGGTGCTCGTGGAGGAGCGCAACGAGGAGGAGCCGGACATCCTCGGCCTGTACCACGGTGTGGCGCTCACCGAGCGTATGCACGACTACGGGGGGTTCCTTCCGGACCGGATCTCGATCTACCGGGACCCCATCCTCGCCATGTGCGACTCCGAGGACGAGGTCGTCCGCGAGGTCGTCGTCACCGTCGTGCACGAGATCGCGCACCACTTCGGCATCGACGACGAGCGCCTGCACGAGCTGGGCTGGGGCTGACCGGGCGAGTTCGGCGAATCCTCCCAAGGGACACCCCGGAGCCATTACAGTAGTGACGGAGTTTGCCCGGCTGGTCGCGCAGCGTAGCGACCCGGCCGGGGCACGGTTCGTGTTGTGTCCGGGAAGGTGACGGTTCATGGCGGACGGGGCGAGCTTCGCCGACGAGTCGCTTGCCGGGAGCGGGAGCGCGGCTTCCGGCAGTAGCGCGGGTGCCGATTTCCTGACCTCGGGGTTCACCACCGATGTCACCGACAGCGAACAGGTGGAACGCTTCGAGTCGGGCGCCACCCGGCTGAAGGAGATGGCGGCCGGTGGGCAGTTCGCGATCAACGAGGAAGGCATGCGGCACTACCTCAAGGCCATCGACCTGTTCCTGGATGGGTACCACGAGCAGATGCGCAACCTTTACGAGCTAACGCAGAGGGCAAAGCTCGGTTCGAGCCCGTTCGCCCACACCGTCGCCGAGCACAATCTGCGGGTAATCGATGGGGACGAGAAGTCACTGATCCCGAACTTGCGAAAGATGAGGGCGGCCTTCGAGGACGCCCGAGAGGCGCTGATGTCCGCGCGCCGCAACTACGACGAGACCGAGGAAGCGCACAGCATGGCCTTCCGGAACCTGGGGCTGGGCTGATGCGAAGGACGTGGACGCGACTGGCGTCACTGGTAACAGCAACCGTGCTCTCGTCGACCCTTGCCGCCTGCACCCAGCACAGCGAGGGCACCCCACAGCCAGACCCGACCCAGCAGCACCAGCCCTCCGATGCGGGCGAACCGAACGACCCGTTCACCGATCTGGCAGCCTGCGACCTGCTCGACGACATCCTCGACGACGAGGACTTCCCACCGGGTGAGAAATCCTCCGCGGGCGGAAAGAATGCGTGCCAATCAACAAAACAGGGCTTCGGTTCAGTCAGTGTCAACCTCCAAGCCGAGTACCAATACGACGAGTTCACCTATGACTCGGACAAGATTTTTCCTGGTGAGGTTAATCAACGTCGAGCAGTGCAAATTCGGGACGCATTAGATGCCGGCCGCAGCTGCGACGTCTCCATGGAGATCGAGCCTGACTCCCGTGCGATCGTCGGGGCGAACATGCGGCACGGTGACACGGACGACGCCTGCGGCTTCGTCGAGGAGCTGGCCGAACGGCTCGAGCCGTTGCTGCCCGAAGGGACGCGGTAGGGGTGAGTGCTGATGGGTGAGCAGGAGCCGGGTCCGCGCGAGTACGAGGCGGATGTGCAGGAGCAGGCCCACGACGAAGCCCTGGAGGAAAGCCCCTCCTTCGGCGGCCCCGTCATCGCCGAGCACCTGGCGCAGCGGGAAGCCGCTCGGTACCGCGACGAGCAGGAACGGTCCCTGGCGCAGGGCCAGGACACCCGGGACGACGCACCGTACGCCGGGTCGGACTACCAGGGCTACTCCCACGAGCAGCTGTACCAGTTCGCGCACCACAACATGTCCCCGGAGGACATACACGAGAAGGGGCGCGTGGCAAACGAGTTCGGCAACTGGCTCAGCGACGTCGCACAAGCATTGAGTGACGCCGCCAACGCCGAGCAGGGCCTGTGGCAGGGTGAGGCCGCCGACGCCGCGCACGGGTTCTTCCGCTCCGCGGCGACGTGGAGCGACACAACCGCGCAAGGCATACATCTGGGGTCCAACCGGCTGGCCGAGGAGGCCGAGGCGGCATCAACCGGGAAGAACGCGATGCCGGAGCCGACGGGATTCGACCAGAGCGCGGAGCTCTCCGCGGTGCGGGAGCAGGCGAGCGCGGGCGACGCCGTCGGCGCGGCGACCCGCTACCTGGAACTGCAGCGCAAGCAGGAAGAGGCGCAGGAGAAGCACGCCGAGGCGGCACGGGTGATGCACGAGCTGGACAGCGGGTACCAGGCGGCCGCGGCGCAACAACCGGCCTTCACCGCCCCACCGGACCTGGCGGGAGGCACGGACGGAGCCACCCACTCCAGCTTCGCGGGCGGCACCGCGGGCGGGGGCGTGCCGACCGCGGCCGGTGGGAACGTGCCGGCGCCCGGTGCGGGTGTCGCGTCGGGGGCAGGCGGCGCAGGTGCGGCACCGGCCCCGGGTGCGCAGTCGGCCGCGAGCCACCTCGCCGGTTCCGGTACCGGTCAGGGCGCCGGTACCGGCTCGGGTGCACCGGGGGCCGCACGCCCGGGTGCCATGGGGGGTATGCCGCTCGGAGGTGCGGGCACCAGCGGCGGAGACGGGGATCGCACCCGAGGCGGGCCACGTGCCGGGACCCCGCGCGGTGGCTATGCGGGGCAACGGGTCTCGGGGGGTTCCGGGGGGCAGACCGCGGGGGGTCGCCCCGGGAGCGGCGCGTCCGGCCGCGCCGCAGGACAGGCCAGCGGCCAGGGGGCACCGGCCCGGGGCGACGGTGTCACCCGCGGTGGTGCCGCGGCCGCGCAGCAGGCCGCCGGCGGGTCGCGCGCCGGAGGAATGGCTGGTGGCGGGGCCGGCCGTGGCGCAGGCAAGGACGACAGCACCGAACGCGGGGCGGCCGAGATCCTCAAGAACGAGCATCTCTTCGAGACCACGCACGACGGGGACATCGAGCGCGACCCGGACACCGGCAACCCCATCGTCCCTCCGGTGATCGGCGAGAGCTCCCCCACGGAAAGCTACGAACGATAGGTCCCCGTTTGGCCGTGCGGGCGCCTCTAGTGAAGCCTTAGCGTCGCTACGTTCCGACGGTGCACAATCACCCCTCGTCGTGACACGATGATGAGATTGACTGTTGGAGAGGGAGGCAGACCTGTCGTTTCAGGCTGGCCACACGGCAATGAGTGGTAAGCGCGACAACCGGCTCAACTGGCTGCTGTCTTCGAGCACGCTCTCCCAGTTGGGTGACGGCATAGGCAAGGTGGCCTTCCCGCTGCTGGCAGCCACTCTCACTCGCGACCCCCTGCTCATCGCGGGTCTGGCGGCCACGCAGTTCCTCCCGTGGCTCCTGTTCGGGGTACTCGCAGGCACGGTCCTCGACCGGGTCGACCGCAAGAAGGCGATGATCATCGCCAACGTGACCCGCGCGCTCGTCGTGGGGCTCACGGCAGGGTTCGTCTACGTCGACGCCATCTCCATCTGGACGGTGTACGCGGCCGCGCTGCTGATCGGCGCCGCCGAGACCGTAGCCGACACCGCGAGCAACGTGCTGATCCCCGCGGTCGTGCCCCGCAAGAAGCTGGAAGGCGCCAACAGCAAGCTGCAGTCCGTGGAGATCGTCGGGCAGACCTTCGCCGGCGGACCCGTCGGCAGCCTGACGTTCGCGCTGTTCGCTGCCTTCCCGTTCCTGCTCAACTCGATCGCCTACGGCATCGCGGCTGTGCTGCTGCTCGGACTGCTCGGTTCCTACCACCCGCAGCGCGCGGCCGGAGCGGACCAGCACGACGGATCCGGGCAAGACGGGCCCCGCGCTCGCCTGCGCAGTGAGCTCGGCAACGGTATGCGCTGGCTGTTGGGCAGCCCCTTGATGCTGCGGCTCGTCCTCATCGCCACGGCACTGAACCTGCTCGCCGAGCTCGCCCAGGCGCAGCTCGTGCTGTACGCGCTGGAAGACCTCGAGCTCAGCGAGGCCGCATTCGGGATGTTCGCCTTCATCGGTGGGCTCGGTGGGCTCGGCGGAGCGGCGATCGCCCCGAGGATGATCCGGCGATTCCGTCGCGTACCCGTGCTCGTCGGTGGTGTCGCCGCCGCCGGTACCGGTTTCGCCGCCATGGGCCTCACGAGCGACCCCGTCGTGGGGGCCATGCTGTTCGGCCTGTTCGCGGCCGCGGTGGTGACGGTCAACGTCATCCTGGCCACACTGCGCGCACTACTGGTACCCGACGGCGTGCTCGGCAGGATCATCGGTGTATGGCGCACGCTGGTGTGGGGCTCCATCCCGGCTGGCGCGATGATCGGTGGTGTTCTCACCAAGCTGCTGGACAGCCCGAGCATGACGTTCGTCGTCTCCGGCTGCAGCCAGCTGCTCCTTGCCGCCGCCGTAGTGCTCATGCTGCGCCGTTTCCGTCCCGAGGTGGACGCGGCAGGCACCGACCCCAGCGCCGACCGTGCATGAGCGGCCGCAGGCCCAGGCACAGGCCGAGCGGCCCGGCAACGATCAACCGTGACGGGGCAGCTCGACACCGTCCCAGGCGACACACCGCCATCGACCGTCGCGATGCGCCTCCAGCACCACGGCTCCGGTGTTGGCGATCAACCCGGACAGCCGGGCCGACCGTGGAACGTTGTCGGCGAGCAACTCCACACCGAGACGCATCACGCCGCCGTGACTGACCATGACGACGGTGCCGTCCGGGTCCTCCTCCTCATGCTTGGCCCTGACCTCGGAGATCGCGGCCACGAACCGGTCGCGAACCTCGATGCCGCTCTCCCCACCCGGCATCGCATGGTGCAGCTCGCCCTGAATCCACGGGAAGAACACCTGCGCGTAGGCCTCGATCCCTTCCCGGTCGGTGCGGTCCTCCAGCTCACCGACGAACACCTCGTGCACCCCGTCGATGACCTGAAGATCCACCCCGTGTGCCGCCGCCACCGGCGTCGCGGTCTGCTGGGCGCGTGTGGCCAACGAGCTGTACACGGCCACAACAGGGTCGGCACGCAGCCGAGCGGCGAGCTCGTCGGCCTGCTGCCTGCCCACATCACTCAGCGGCGGGCCCGGAAGCTTCGTACTGATCGCCTTCCGCACATTGGCGGTACTCTCCGCGTGCCGAACGAGTTTCAATTTCACGTCAACTGTCCAATCTCTGTCAGGACGACCCCAGGCCCGAGCGTCCAGCCGCGTACCGGCCACGTGGATACGCCACTGGTTCCACTCTGCCGTAACGTCGCTACCGGGCCCCGCACCGTTTCACTACGTGAACGCGCCGGCCGGTCTCCCGCAGGAAAGGCACGCAGCTCAGGCCGTGTCGCCGCGCCGGACCGACTCCACCCAGTCCGCCGCGCTGACGAAGTCCTCGTTCCCCGCGGACGGCTGGATGCTCGCGCGCACCCCGTCCGCACGCGGGTGCGACCCCAGGAACCGGACCGCACATCGCCTGCGCAAGGCGGCGAGAGCGTCCCCGATGCGCGGCTCGGCGACGTGGCCCTCGAAGTCGATGAAGAACCGGTACTCGCCGAAGCCACCCTTGATCGGCCGCGCGTCCAGCCTGGTCAGGTTGATGCCACGGAAGGCCAGCTCGGTCAGCAGCTCGGACAGCGCTCCCGTCCGGTTCGCTGCCGCGGCCACGACCGACGTGCGGTCGCAACCGGTCGGCTCCGGCAGCGTACCTGGCCGGGTGAGCAGCAGGAAGCGGGTGCGGGCGTCCTCGACGTCGGCGACCTCGGTGGCGATGCTGGGTAAGCCGTAGCGTTCCGCGGCTACCGGGGCAGCCACCGCGGCGTCGTACTCGCCCTGCTGCACCGCCAGCGCGGCCGCGGCGGTCGACGATGTCGCGACATGCCGGGCGGACGGCAGGTTCACGTCCAGCCAGTGCCGTACCTGCGCCAAGGCATGGGGATGGCTGGCGACGGTACCGATCTCCTCCGCCCGGACACCGCTGCCCGCGAGGACGGTGAAATGGATGGGCAGCAGGGCTTCGGCCGTGGCCACAAGGGGCTCGTCCTCGGCCAGCTCGTCCAGCGTCGCCGTTACCGGCCCCTCGACGGAGTTCTCCACAGGAACACACGCCGCGGACGTCTCACCGTCACGGACTGCCGCCATGGCCTGCGCGATCGTCTCGTACGGTACGAGCTCGGCGTGGGTGTCGCCGCCGGCCAGGTAACGTGCCGCCTGCTCGGTGAAGGTCCCTTCCGGACCGAAGTATGCAATCCTGTACACGACAGCAGAGTACGCAATCGTCCCTGCTCGCGGCACACGTGGTCCACGTCACTACCGAACACCCCCAGTGCACGCCGGGCTGCATCCTGTTATCGATTTCACTCAGATGCCGGATGGGCGCGTCGGTTAACCTACTCTGGCTTCTTTGTCACACTAAGGATGTGACCACCGAATCGGGTACAGCCCGCAGTGGCTCGACGGCGCCGACGACGCAGCACACGCCGGAAGTGGTGCTGTGTTCGGTGGATGATGCTCTCACCGAGGCATGGCACACGGTCGCCGAATCAGCAGGTGACAGCGTCCGGGTGCACCACGGTTCCGTGCTCGACGTGCATGCCGACGCCGTGGTCAGTCCCGCGAACTCCTACGGATGGATGCGCGGCGGCATCGACAGTGTCTACGCTCGCGCGTTTCCCGGCGTCGAGCAGCACGTACGCAATGCGATCCTCAGCTATCACGGCGGTGAGCTCCCGGTCGGCCAGGCTGTCGCCGCGCAGACCGGCGAACCGATGCCCAAGTGGCTGATCTGCGCACCGACCGTGCGCGAGCCCGGTGAGCAGCTGCCCACGGACACGGTCCACCCGTACCTGGCAGCGCGTGCCGTGTTCGAGTTCTGGCGCACCGGCGACGTCGAGCTCGATGTCCCGGCGCGCGAAGCCATCGACGTCATCGCTATGCCGGGGCTCGGAACCGGCGTCGGCGGGGTGGAGCCGCTCAACTGTGCCCGGCACGTCTCCGCGGCCTGGAGTGACTGCTTCGGGCAGCGCTCCGCCTGACACACCTACACTGCGGGCACACCATGTCCGGCCCGCTTAGGATGCTGTCGATGACGACGTCCGGACGATCGGCACGCAAGACCCGGGCAGAACGGGTCGAACGGCAGCTCGCGCTGCCTGTGGTCCTCGCAGCCGTGGTGTCGGTCCCGGCCGTGTTCCTGGCCATGGGTGACGGACTCACCGCCCAGGTCGGCACCGTTCTCAACTGGGCGTCGATGTGCGTGCTCGTCGGCGAGTCACTGATTCTGATGCTGCTCAGCGGGGACATCCTCGACTGGGTTCGTAACCACAAGTGGACCGTGGGGATCACGTTACTGACCGTCCCGGCCGTCATCTTCGTGATCGGCCCCGTGCAGATCCTGCGGGTGATCCTGGCCATCGGCGCGCTGCGCATCCTGCGCGTCGGCCGGATCCTGCGGGCGGGCCGAGTGCTGCACGAGAAGGCCCAGTTGACCACGTGGCCACGCAGGATCGTCTTCACGGCGGTCACCGTGCTCGCCGCGGCCTTCGTCGCCGTCGTCCTCACCGACCCCACCTCGGGCAGCAGGCAGATCGCCGAGTGGATCCTCGACCGGTTCGGTGTGGTGACCGCCACCGTGCTCACGGTGCTGGCCGCTGCGATCCTGGCAGCGGGCACCCTGATCGTGCTGCGCTACCGGGGCACCGACCTGCCGGGCCCGCTCGGTGACGACTCCGACCGGGACGAGAACGGGGAGGAGCAGTGATCGGCGGCGCCCGAACCCGCTGGCGGTGCGGGCGGGGCCGGCGGAAACTAGAAATGTCGGTGGATTAGGTCACAGCGCATGCCCACACGGCGCCGCTTACTGTTTACATCTTATTTCGTGGCTATTGCCCGTCCTGCACCTTGGACCTGAGGAGTCAAGCGATGGCGAAGGTCCGGGAACTCACCCCGTATGTCGAGCTCGCGCGTGAGCAGTGGCGGGAGCTACGCAGGTCGACGCCACTGCCGCTGACCGCAGAGGAGCTCGTGCGGCTCCGCGGTCTCGGTGAGCAGATCGACCTCGCCGAAGTCGCCGACGTGTACCTTCCGCTGTCGCGGCTGATCAATCTCCAGGTCGCCGCGCGTCAGCAACTCTACGAGGTGACCACGACATTCCTCGGCGAGTACACGCGCGGCACCAAGGTGCCGTTCGTCATCGGTATCGCGGGCAGCGTGGCGGTTGGCAAGTCGACAACGGCGCGGATCCTGCGCACGCTGCTCGCGCGGTGGCCGGACCATCCGAGCGTGGACCTGGTGACCACGGACGGCTTCCTCTACCCGAGGGAAGAACTGATCCGCCGCGGGATCATGCACCGGAAGGGCTTTCCGGAAAGCTACGACCGCCGTGCGCTGCTGCGTTTCATCACCGACGTGAAGTCCGGCGCGAACGAGGTCAGTGCCCCGGTCTACTCGCACAAGCTCTACGACCGCGTCGAGGGCGAGGAGCACGTGGTGCGCCAGCCGGACATCCTGATCCTCGAGGGGCTGAACGTCCTGCAGCCGCATCCCCGGCTGGCGGTGTCGGACCTGTTCGACTTCTCGATCTATGTGGACGCGCATACCGAGGACATCCGGCGCTGGTACATCGAGCGGTTCCTCACGCTGCGCGACACCGCCTTCGCCGATCCCGAGTCGCACTTCCATCACCTGGCCGGGCTCAGCGACGAGGACGCCCGATCCGAGGCGCAGCACCTGTGGTCGACGATCAACGAGCCCAACCTGGTGGACAACATCCTGCCCACCCGGCCGCGCGCCACCCTGGTGCTACGCAAGGACTCGGACCACTCGATCAACCGCGTCCGCCTCCGCAAGCTCTAAGGTCGGGCTGAATGACGCCGTCAGTCCACCAGCGGGACCGAAAGCGTCATTCAACCACCCGTAAGGAGTGAAAGCGTCATTCAGCGTTGACCGGGTGAGGCAGGATGCGGACTGTGTTCAGCATTGCCATCGTGGGCGCGACCGTGCTCGGACTCGCCGTGGGAGCCGGCTACGTGTTTCAACGCAACCTCATCTACCTCCCCACTCCCGGTCCCCTGCCTGCCGCGTCCGACGTGCTCCCCGGCGGGCAGGATGTCACGCTGCACACCGCCGACGGGTTGGAGCTGTCGGCGTGGTTCTTCCCGGCGGGTGGCAGGCAGGACCACGATCCGCAAGCTCCCGCCGTCCTGGTCGCTCCCGGCAACGGCGGTAACCGGTCGATGCGCGTCCCACTCGCCGAGCAGCTGACCCGGCGCGGTATGTCGGTGTTGCTGATGGACTACCGCGGCTACGCGGCCAACGAGGGCAAACCGAGCGAGGACGGCCTGGCGCGGGACGTACGGGCGGCGCGCGGGTACCTGGTCGAGCAGGCGCGAGTGCGCCAGGACCGGCTGCTGTACTTCGGTGAGAGCCTGGGCTGTGGTGTGGTCAGCGAGCTGGCCACCGAACACCCGCCGGCGGGGATGGTGCTGCGCTCCCCGTTCAGCGAGCTGGCCGAGACTGCCGCGCACCACTACCCGTTCCTGCCGGTGCGAACGCTGCTCAAGGATCGCTACCCGGTGGTGGACAACGTTCGTGCGCTGTCCGCTACACCTGTGCGCGTCGTGTACGGAGACGCCGACTCGATCATCCCTCCCGAGCAGAGCCGCGCGGTCGCCGAGGCTGCCGGTACCGAACCGGTCGTGGTCGGCGGCGCCGACCACAACGACCGCGTGTTGCTCCACGGAACCGCGGTCGTCCAGACTGTGCGTGAACTCGCGCAAAGCGCAACCTCGTAGTGGAATGTACGGTTTGACTAGATTACCTCCGTGTCATTGTTCCATTCGAGTGACGCGAGCGCGGCAGTTCCAACCAGTTGGCCTATGGCACCGCGAACCCGTCGCGGTCAGCCTGGGACTGACATACCCCAAGCGCAGGGAGCACATGAATGTTCACCACTGTCGCGACGTGGGTGGGGGCTCTACTCGGTATCGCCATCCTGATAGCCATGGCGGTCGGCGCAGTCGCCATCGACTTCGATGCCTTGCGTAAGCCGCGCAAGGGCATCCGGCGCCGGAAGAACTCCACCACCCCCTCGGCCTGATCCTCACCGATCCCGCCACACCCCACCGGGACGATCGGCACCGAGCGGCTCGACACGGCGTACGGAGACTTCCAGGCACGATCGAGGGCATGCTTTCCGCCGCGGCAGCGCGCACGGTGGCGATCGCGCTCGTGTCCTCGCTACCTCTGCCGTGGCAGGACGTCAGGACGCACGCCATGACGATCAACGCGGCTAGGATCGGAACTCCACGACACCCACGGGCGCAGGAGCACCGACAGTGCCGGACAACGACTCGTTCCCCATCCCGGAAGGCACGCCCCCGCCCGAGCTACGGGGCAGCGCCACCGTGGTGAAACGAGCGGCCAAGCTGAAGCGCAAGCTCGGCTACGACCCGCTGGACCCCGAAGTCATCGAACGGGCACGGGAGCGCAAGCGGCAGTGGGCGAAGCTGCTCTCCCGCCAGGTAGCACTCGCCGTGCTGTCCGGCGCGGTCACCATCCTCCTCCTCGCGCATCACCTCGTCGGCGTGGTCGGTGAGCGCCCCGTGGACGGCGACGACTTCGCGCTGCTGCTCGGGGTGACCGTGATCGTGTTCCTCGTCTGCGGCCTGTCCGTGATCAAGATCGTGGCCATCGTCCGGCATCGCCATGCCGAACTCGGACATTTCTTCGCAGCACATCGCGAGCTCGACGAGCTCTACCGCCGGGGGTCGTAGCGATCCCGCCTCAGGGGTCGGGTGGCGATCCGTACTGCCCCAGCCCGGCGCCGTCGTCGCCGTCCGGTTCGCCGCCGGACCCGTTCGCGGTGTCCGCCTCCGAAGCCCTGCGAGCGGCCCGTCGCCGGAGGAACACCAGCAACGTGGTCATCCCCGCCAGGAACGCACCGAGGCCCGCCGAGCCGACGGCCCCGAACACCAGCGCCTCGGCGGTGAACACCGAGGCGTCCGGCCCGACACCGAACACGGCATCGCTGTCGGAGGAGCACGAGACCGCATACTCCCCTGCCGGGACGCTCGTGCTGCTGCGCAGGACGACCTGCCACGCCGTGTCGTCGAACGTCACCGTCTCGGTACTGGCGACAGGATCAAGCGGGACTTCCTGGCCGTCCGGGTCCTCGACCTCGCAACCACCATCCAGGAACGCCTTATCGGTGTAGATCGTCATGCCCGCGCGGTCGAGTTCCACCGGCTCGGTCTCGCCGGATGCGACCTGTCCCTCGATCGACGGGTAGGTAGCGTTGGCACGCCAACCGAGCGCGCCACCGGCGACGAGCCCTATGACGAGGAGGCCTGCGGCGACGATGTACCAGTACCGCCTCGGTCGCAGGACCTGCCGATCCGGGGTTCGCGTGGCACCGGGAGGGTCTGCGTTCACGCCTCGAGGCTATCGGGCCGGTTCACCGGGAGGGCACGGTCGGGGGCCTGAGCCGGTCCCTGCCGCCGTCACGGCCAAGCAATGAGGGAGCCGAAGGTGACATTGGTTCCATAGAAGGAGCCAAACGTGACATTCGGCTCCCACCCTGGGCCGATGGGTGGGTCGCGAGGGGCGCGTTGTGTCGCGTAGACAGAACACAGGCACCGGAAGGAATGGAGCAGCGATGAGCGAACCGTCTGGTACGACTGCCCGCGAGCTGTTCGACGAGGCGCGACGTGAGCTCGCCGAGTCCGACGCCGCCATCCGCGAGCACCCCTTCCTCGATCGCTTGCGCGCCGGGGAGATCTCCCGGCACCAGCTCCGGGCCCTCGCCGGGGAACAGCATGTGATCGTCTCCAGCGATCGCAGGAGCTTCGCGCAGCTGGCCACCCGGTTCTCCAGCGGGCTCGCAGGCGAGTTCTTCCTGACCATGGCAGAAGGGGAAGGCGCGGCGCTCGGCAAGCTCGGGACGTTCGCGGACTGGCTCGGGATGAGCAGCGGTGACTTCCGCATGCACGAACCGCGTCCCGAGGCACAGGCATACCCGTCGTACGTCTCGTGGCTGGCGTTGAACGGGAGCCGGGCCGAAGTCGCTCTCGCGTTCCTCACCAACCTCGCCGCCTGGGGCGCGAACTGCGCTCAGGTCGCTGCCGCGCTGCGCTCCGCGTACAGCGCGCCCGAGGACGTCGTCGGGTTCTTCGAGTTCTTCGCAACCCCGCCGCCAGACTTCGAGTCACAGGCGCTCGCCGTTGTCGATGAGGGCCTCGCCTGCGGCGACTCCCCGCTGCGCGCACGCAGGGCTGCCCGCCTGCTGCAGGCCTACGAGCTGATGTTCTGGGACGCCTGTAACGACCGACCGAAGGGAGACGGCCAATGACTGGGCTGAGCGAGGAGCTACGCGCGAGCGCCGACGAGATCTGGCAGGCCCAGCACAACCACCCCTTCGTGCGAGGCATCGGCGACGGGACCCTCGACAAGGAGCGGTTCCGCTTCTGGATCCGCCAGGACTACCTCTTCCTCATCGAGTTCTCCCGCGTGCTCGCGCTGGCCACAGCCCGCGCACCTGACCTGGAGACGATGGGCCAGTTCTCCAACCTCGTCCACGAAACGCTGCACCAGGAGATGTCGCTGCACCGCTCGTACTGCACCGACATCGGTATCGACCCGGCCGACCTTGAGCGCGAGCGGATGGCCCCCACCACGCGCGGTTACACCGACTTCATGCTGCGTACCGCAGCCATCGGCGACTTCGCCGAGCTGCTGGCCGCACTGTTGCCGTGCATGTGGGGGTTCAGCGAGATCGGCAGGGGCCTTGCCGAGCGGGGCGCTCCCGACGACGGCGACTACGCTCGCTGGATCGAGATGTACGCGTCCTCCGAGTTCACCGAGCTGGTGGACTGGCTGCGTACACTGACCGACGGCATCGGCGCTGAGCTGCCGGAGTCCGGCCGTAGCCGGGTCCGGGACGTTTTCCTCAGCAGCAGCCGGTACGAGCTGGCCTTCTGGGAAATGGCCTGGTCGCGGGAACAGTGGCCGGGCTCGTACGGCCAAGGGGCGTAGGCTCGGGCTCGCGGTTGCCCCGGAAGGAGAATCCACGCCTCATGAGCCCCCGCCCGTACGTCGTGCTCTCGGCCGCATCCTCGCTGGACGGCTACATCGACGACACCGGCGACACACGCCTCGTACTGTCCAATGAGGAGGACCTCGACCGGGTCGACGGCGTCCGCGCGGAAGCCGACGCGATCCTGGTGGGTGCGCACACCGTCCGCAGCGACGACCCGCGGCTACTGGTGCGCTCCCCGCAGCGCAGGCAGCGGCGGCTCGAGGCGGGACGCCAGGAGAACCCCACCAAGGTGACCGTCACCAGCAGCGGCGACCTCGACCCCACAGCCCGGTTCTTCACCACCGGCGCCTGCGACAAGCTCGTCTACACCGCCGCGGGACCGGAGGCCGACCGCCTGCGCGACACGCTCGGTGGGCTGGCCACCGTTGTCGAGGCCGGTGAGCCCGTCGACCTGTCCCTGGTCCTCGCGGATCTGTCCGCGCGGGGGATCGAGCGGCTACTCGTGGAGGGCGGCACGCGGATACTCACCCAGTTCCTCGACACCGGAGCCGCCGACGAGCTGCACCTGGTGTACGCGCCGATGTTCCTCGGCGATCCCGGAGCGCCGCGCCTGCCGGAACCCGGCCCCACGGCCACGGGCCTGCTACGGCTGGCCGAGACGAGGACAATGGGAGACGCAGTACTCCTGCGTTATGTGATCGGGCGAGATGATGACTGAGCACACCGCGCGTACCGCTACCGAGTCCGACCTCGTGCTACTGCGCCGCGCCATCGACCTGGCGCGGCACTGCCCACCCGGAACGACGTTCTCGGTGGGCAGCGTCATCGCGGACGCCGGAGGCGAGGTACTCGCCACCGGCCATTCCCGTGAAGGGGACGCGCACGATCACGCGGAGGAGGCAGCGCTGGCCAAGGTCCCGGCGACCGACAGCCGGCTGAGCGGGGCGACCATCTACAGCTCGCTCGAACCCTGCAGCACCCGAGCGTCCCGCCCGGCCAGCTGCACACGGCTCATACTCGACGCCGGGATCCCCCGCGTCGTGTTCGCCTGGCGGGAGCCGGACGTGTTCGTCGACTGCGAGGGCGCCGAGCTGCTTGCCGCTGCGGGACGCGAGGTGATCGAGGTGCCCGAGCTGGCACACCTGGTACGGCGGATGAACTCCTACCTTCCCGGCGTCGAGGAATGAGCCGGGCGCGCGAGGGTCTCTGGCACGGCTCGGGTCACGCGCACCGCCGTGCGGCCGGTGCCGGCCGCGACCGGAGTCGCCGACCTGGCACAGCCGGTATCGCGACCGGTTTCCTGAGAGGGGCGGGAAGTACTGGATGAACACGCGCGGGGCACGGGGCAGGCTCATCCGCGGCGGGCGTTCGCTGACCCGCGCGCTGCTTGTCTGGCTGGCCGTCACCGGCGCGCTGTACGTGCTCCAGGCACTGCTGCCGGGGTTCGCGATGGACCAGTGGTGGCAGCCGACGGTGAGCGCATTGCTGCTCGGCGTGCTCGTGGCCGGGGTGTGGCCCGCCGTGATGCGGGTGGCGCTTCCCGTGGTGTTCCATACCCTCGGGTTGGCCAGCTTCCTGCTGCTCGGCGCGGCGACACTCGTCGCCTTCTACGCCGTGCCCGGCGTGCACATCGCCGACCTGCACACCGCGATGATCGTGGTCATCGCCATATCCGCGGTGGGAGGGGCGGTCAGCAGCCTGCTGGCGATCGACGAGGACGAGATCTTCTTCCGCCGCGCGGCGTGGCGCAGCAAGCGGTCCCGTCCCGTCGGCGACGACGAGCCGCCCGGCATACTGTTCCTGCAGGTCGACGGGCTGAGCTACCAGGTGGCACGGCGAGCCATCCGGGACGGCAACATGCCCACTCTCGCGCAGTGGCTGGACGAGGGCACCCACACGTTGACCTCCTGGCACACCGACTGGAGCGCCCAGACCGGCGCGAGCATGTGCGGGATCCTGCACGGGTCCAATCACGACATTCCCGGTTACCGCTGGTACGAGAAGGAGCGCGGCCGGGTGATGACCTGTTCGAGCCCCCGCGCCGCCACCGAGATCGAACGCCGCAACTCCGACGGCAGCGGCCTGCTGTCCGTGGACGGCGCCAGCCGGGGAAACATGTTCACCGGTGACGCCTCCCGCGCCAGCCTCACGATCAGCTCGGTGGCGCTGCTACTGCCGAAAGGTCTGCGCCGCGCGGGCACCGACCGGATCGGTGCCGGCTACTACGCCTACTTCGCCAATCCCCTCAACGCGGTACGTACCGTGGCTTCCGCCGCCGCCGAGGTCTGCCGCGAGGTCATGGCCGCGGCAGGGCAGCGCAGGGCGAACGTGCGGCCCCGGGTGGACAGGGGCGGGCTGTACCCGTTCAAGCGCGCCGGTGTCACCGTGCTCTCGCGCGATGTGGTCGCCTTCGCGGTTCTGGAGGACATCCTCGCCGGTAGGTCGGTCGTGTACGCCGACTTCGTCGGTTACGACGAGGTCGCCCACCATTCCGGGATCGAGCGTTTCGACACCCTGGCCACGTTGCGCGCGATCGACCAGCAGATCGGCAGGCTGTGGCGTGCGGCCGAGCTCGCGCCCCGGGACTACCGCATCGTGCTGCTGTCCGATCACGGGCAGACCCAGGGCTGGGCTTTCTCCGATCGCTTCGGCGAATCGATCGCCGCGTTGGTCGCGAGGCTGTGCGACAGCGAGGACCGCGGACGCGGTCAGGAGCTGGACTCGCGCGACAGTGCGGAGGGATGGCAGGTCGGTGCCGCTGTCGCCGAGGCGGCGAGCCACGACGGTTTCGTCGCGCGCCGCCTGCGCTCCCGGGTCGATCGCTTGGAGTCCGGAGTGGACGTCGAAGGTGCGGCAACGGGGTCGTACGACGTGCTGACCCTCGCTTCCGGGCACCTTGCCCTCGTCTCGTTCACCGGGCGCGACGGGCGTGTGGACCTGGAGACCATCGAGCGACACTACCCCCGGCTGCTTCCCACCCTCGTCGATCATCCGGGCATCGGGTTCCTGCTGGTGCACAGCTCGGAGCTCGGCCCCGTCGTGCTCGGCAGGGACGGTGTCCACCGCCTGGCCAGCGGTGTGGTCATCGGTACGGACCCGCTGGCGGACTACGGCCCACACGCTGCCGAGCTGGTGAGCCGCGTGGACACCTTCCCGCACTGCGCCGACATCATGGTCAACAGTCGATACGACCCGGAGACCGACAACGCATCGCCGTTCGAACCGCACGTGGGATCGCACGGCGGCCTCGGCGGGCAGCAGAACCACGGTTTCCTGCTGTACCCCAAGGAGTTCGGTGAACACGGCGAGCCGGTCGGCGCCGTGGCGCTGCACCGCTTGTTCCGCCGGTGGCTGTCCGAACTGGGTCACCCGTACCCGTTGAAGGAGCCCAATGTGACCTTGGAGCTGTAGAAGGAGCCCAGTGGCACATTGGGCTCCCACCTCCGGGGTGGGTGGGGCCGACCGGTCAGCGGTCCGCGGGCAAGCCTGCGGTGAGCACGATCGAGGTGGCGACCGAGGAGTGCCGCTCGGCGGGAATCAGCTCGCGCATCAGGCGGATCACCTCGTCGGAGAACAGCGGGTACAGCGCGCAGTCGTCGATGCCCATCGGTTCCCTGCTCAGCACCTCGATGCCGGAGAAGCCTGCCCGCTCGAGCTTGGTCACGAAGTCGCCCTCCTCGAGCGCGCCCGCGACGCACCCGGCCCATGCGGCGGGTTGGGTGAGGATCTCCGCCGGAAGCTCATCCTGGGCCACCGTGAGGTCGGAGACACACAGCCGCCCGCCAGGGCGCAGCACGCGTGCGCACTCGGCCATCACCCGCGCCTTGCGCGACGCAAGGTTCACCACACCGTTGGAGATGATCACGTCGACGCTGTCCCCGGGCAGCGGGATCGCTTCCAGCTCACCATCCAGGGTGCGCACGTTGCGCAGGCCCGCCTCGGCCGCCGCAGCGGACGTGCGTTCCAGCATCTCGGGCAGAAAGTCCAGCGCGATGACGTCGCCGGTCGGACCGGTGTGCTGCGCGGCGAGGACGGTGTCGATGCCACCCCCGCTGCCGAGGTCGAGTACGGTCTCACCGGACCGGATACCGGCGTGCCGCATGTGGTTGGCCACGCCGAGCGCGCGCTGCACGGCGATCCGCGGTATCCGGGCGAGCTCCTCCGCGCTGTACAGCTTGCGCGCCACGGCCTCCGTGGTCGGCGGCACGTTCCGGTATGCCTCGCGAACGAGCTCCTTCACCTCCGCGGAGTTCATCAGGTCACGTGTCATGGCTCCAGGTCCTCCAACGTCTGCGTCAGCCGTCGCAGCACGGCGTCCGGGACATCCACCTCGCTCGCGCGCTCGAGCGTGCCGCGCAGTTCCCTGGCGAACTCGAGCTCGCCGCAGCAACGGCGGCAGCGCGCCAGGTGAGCCTCGATCGATTCGAGCTCCCGGTCACCGACAAGGCCGTCGAGGTACTCCCAGAGCTGCCTGACCGCTTCCGAGCAACTGATCATCGCGCGGCCTCCTTCAGCAGGCCGTGGTCCGTGGCGTAGGACCACATGTGCTTCTCGAAGAGCTTGCGTCCGCGATGCAGGCGGGCCAGGATCGTGCCGGTGGGCGCCTCGAGGATCTCGGCCACCTCCCTGACGAGGAATCCCTCCATGTAGACGAGGACGAGCGGGACACGATACAGCTCGGAGAGCCGCATCAGAACCGACCGCACGTCCTCGGCGGTGAACTCCTCGAGGAAGTCCAGGTGCAGCGAGTCCGAGTACGGGAACGGGTCCTCGTAGGCGATCTTGCGATACAGCGAGAACTCCTCGACGTCCTCGAAGTTGACCTCCTCCGGGCGCCTGCCCTTCGTCCGCCCGCGATCGCGACAGCAGTTGACCAGGATGCTGGCCAGCCAGGCAGGCGCCGCCGACTCGTCGTTGAGCTGCCCCAGGTTCCGGAACGCCTTGAGCAGGCAGTCCTGCACGGCATCCTCGGCGTCACTGCCGACCAGCTTGCGCGCGATGCCGTACAGGCGGGGTAGCTGCTCGCGGGCGAGCAGGCGGAATCGTTCCGCCTGCTCGGCTTCCGTATACAGCACGCCCACCTGAGTCACATCCTTGAGACGGATAGGTGACGCCCGATTGTTGCACCCGGATCCGGAGATCATTATAACGATTTGTCCGGTTCCTCATTTCTATGCCGGCTCAGTCCACGGCGAGTGTCGTGGTAACCGGCACCGCGTTGGCAAGGCAGTCCCGCACCGGCGAGGTGTCCTGCACGTACTGGCACAGCTCGGTCAGCTGGTCCCGAGTCGCGTTGGGGCTGGAGACCCTGGCCCTGGCACGGATCTCGGTGAACCCTGCCCGAGTCCCCTCGAGCCCGAGGAACGACCGGAGATCGATATCCCCTTCCACCTCGTACTCCATCGAGTCGATCTCGATGCCCCGCGCGGCCGCGTTGGCTACGTAGCCGACGGCGTAGCAGAAGCCGAGCGCTTGCAGCAGCAGCTCCACGGCGTTCGGTCCCCGGTTCTCACCGAGCAGCACCGGGGGCTCGTCGCCGGTGAGGTGGAAGGGTTCCGCACGGGACCCGTCCTCGTTCCCGGCATGCGTGAACCGTCCAATCGCACCGGTGTTGCACGTGCCGCCTTGCCACTGGCTGGATGCGCGGAACGTGAACCCGGCAACGGCCGGATCGGCCTTGACGGCTCCGATCGTCCCCAGCAGCTGGTCGACATCGATGCCATTGCGCGTCGTCACTGTCTCAGTCATGTCCTCGGGTCCTTCCCTGGTGAGTACCGATACCGGTTGGACGCCCGGCACGGCCGCCGTATTGCGATGCGCCGGTGCAATACGGCAGGGACACACGGCGTCAGCACCATCGACGACCACCGCATCCGGCCCGAGGAGTCACGATGACGTCGACAGTCAACACGCACGAGCTCGAAACGAAGGTCAAGGAGATGTACCGGTTGGTGGCCGAGGAACCACGCGGTACGTACCACTTCGAGACAGGTCGCGGGCTCGCCGAACACCTGGGGTACGAACCCGCGTTGCTGGACCGGATCCCGCCCGAGGCGGTCGAGTCCTTCGCCGGGGTCGGCCACTTTCTCGACCTCGCCGACATCCGGCCGGGACAGCGGGTGATCGACCTCGGAAGTGGGTCCGGAATGGACTCTTTCCTCGCCGCGGAGCTCACCGGAACGGCCGGCATGGTGCTCGGTGTGGACTTCACCCCGCAGCAGCTGACCAAGGCACGCCGGCTGGCCACGGCCGCGGGCATCGATCACGTCCAGTTCCGGCACGAGCGCATCGAGCGGCTCCCTGCCAAGGACGAGTCCGTGGACCGGGTCATATCCAACGGCGTCATCAACCTGTGCCCGGACAAGGCGGCCGTGTTCGCCGAGGGCGCCCGGGTGCTGCGGCCGGGCGGGAAGCTGGCCATCGCCGATATCGTCACCGAGCGGCAGCTGACCGAGACGATCGTGGGTAACGCGGACCTGTGGGCTTCCTGCATCGGCGGCGCGGCACAGCAGGACACCTACCGCGACGCGATCGAGAGCGCGGACCTGCGCGTCGAGGTACAGCGCAGGAACCCGTACCGGTTCCTGTCCGACAGCGCCCGCAATGCCATGGAGACCTTCGGGGTCAAGAGCGTCTCCCTGGTTGCCGTCAAACCCGGCGAATGACGGCAGCCGGGGGCGCGCCCCCACCACGGCCGGCCCCGGCTCCGGCCCGGACGGACCCTCCACTGCCAGGGGAGGTCAGCCCGGCGCTCGCTCGTCGGGCCGGTCGGCGTTGGCGCCCGCCCAGTCCCCCACCGGGGAGAGCCCCGCGTAGGCGCGCAGGTCCTCGGCCGCGTGCCGGTTCCCGTCCGGCCCGGTGAAGTCGAACGCTCCCGGGTACCGCGCGGAGAAGAAGTTCGCGCGCCACGGGTACTCGTCCGCACCGCCGCTGCGGCCGTCCGGTACCGGCCCGTCCAGCAGCGCTTCGGTCCCCGGCTCGCGACGTTCGGGGTCGGGGTGCAAGTGACGCTCGAACCAGGCGAGCGTGTAGTAGTCGGCCTGCCGGGTGCCGTAGGTGGTGGTGGGCAGGATGTACGGGATCTCGTTCCACTCCACGTGGGTGCCACCCCGCACGGTGATGTCGTAGACGTCCACCCCCGCATGGCGCCACCGGTCGAACGCGTCGAGATGCCCGGCGGGGTCCGGGGCTCGTGGCGCGGGCCGCGGGGTGAGGAAGTACCCGTCCGCCTGCTGGTTCATCGCAGGCACGACCGGCGTGACGTTCGCGGCCAGCCCGTCCCACGCCACCACCGCACGGATCGGGTACGGCCGCCCGCCACACAGCTCGACACTGCGCCACCGTTGACCGGAGCCGGAGCACTGCTGCACCTTCGACACCGCCCGGGCACCGAGCGAGTGCCCGGCCAGCCCCACCTCGGTCGCGTCGAGGACCTCCGCGAGCGGGTTCGACCAGTGGAGCGTGCCCTGGCCCTGGGCGCGGACCGCGTCCGCGTCGTCGTCCTCCCAGCCACCCGGCACGTAGGGGTCATCCTCCCCGGACAGCAGGAAACGCAACGCGTCGATCGTTCCCTCGTCGAAGTTCGCCTCTTGCTGCGACGGGAAGCCGTCCGGAGCCGGGACGGGGGATCCGGGGTCGTGCCCGAACCCCTCGCTGTCGCCCTGCCCCTGCGCGTCCCAGGTGAGTACCAGGTAGCCGTTGCGCGCGAGCGTACGCGCCGCCCACCAGTAACTCTGCTGCATACCCTGGATGGAACCGGGCGTGATCACCACGCCGGGATGTGGCCCCTGCTCGCCGTCCCAGAACAGGTGCCCGTGCAGCTCGGCCCCGGTCCGGGACACGAAGCTGACGTCGACCGGCCGCACGTCGTGATAGTCCTGCGGGTCGCCCACCGTCCCACCGGGGACGAGCCGCCCGAGCCCGGTGTAGACGCGCCCGTGCCGCAGGCCCTCGACCTGCCCTCCCAGGTTCTCCAGCCATGTCCGCGCCGCGAGCGGCGCCAGCGCGGCGTGGTACTCCGGGTCGGTCAGCTGTGCCCGTTGCGTCCCCCGCACGCTGGATCGAGCCACGTTGTCCGCGTCGAACTCGGCGTAGGCGGGGTCGCTGTAGTCATCGGCGGCCGCCGGTGCCGCCGGCGACGTCAGCACGAGACCGGCGACGGCGGCGGGAACCAGCGAGACGGCGCTCAGCGATCTCCGCATCCGGCCATCATGAGGCAGGAAGCTCCTCCGGGGAAGCCGCCACCCGAACATTCGTCAGCACGCGCGATAATGCTCGGCATGCCTTCCACGAACCTCGTCAGCGAGGACGAACTCGACGCGCTGGGTGCCGAGGCACTCCGGGCGGACGACCCGGGACCGATCCTGACGGAGCTGCTGGACATCATCGAGCGGGGTCGGCTCGCCGACCCCGCGAGCGAGGGCTACGCGCTGGAGCTCGCGGCGGAGATCAGCCAGTGGCAAGGTGACCTGGACACCGCGCTCGAGCTCGTCGAGCGCGCGCTGTCCGGCGCCCGGGCCTCCGGCGAGCAGCAGGGGTACCCCCGCGCGCTGCGCGCCGAGATCCTGGTTCAGCTCGGCCGCGAGGACGAGGGCATGTCCGAACTCGACGCGCTGCGGCCACTGCTGGTCACCGACCCGTCAGCGGTCGACTACCTCAGCGACACCCTCGAGGCCTGCGACCGCGCGGAGCTGGCCGAGCAGTGGCTGACCGAGGCGATGTGGGTCGTGCTCGCACGATGCCAGGACGGCGACGGCACGGACGAGGCGGGCGAGGAGTCCGCGGACGCCGCGGTGCTCGCCGCGCTGGCCCGGCATCGCCACGCCCTGCGGCGCGAGCTCGACCTGGAACCGGACGAGCTCGACGAGGTGGCGGAGGAACTCGCCGATGACGCCGACGATGCCGATGACTCCGGCGAGGTGGAGGAGCCGGAGTTGTACGGGCTGGACTCCCTGGACAGCGACGAGTTCACCCTCGTCTACTGGCCGAGGGCGGAGTTCGACCGGCTCACCGAGGAGTGGCCCGAGCTGGCGACCGTGACGGGGCCGAGCTGGGACGATCACCGGATGTGGACCGAACGCGCCCTGACTGCCTACGCGGAGCAGGGCGTTCGGCACCTCCATCTCGTCGCCGGTTCGGCCGCGGACGTGCTCGCGTTCGTCGCCGAGCGCGATGCGGCCGACGACCTGGAGCTGGTCGACGAGTACGGCGAGCTACTCGCCGAGCAGGAAGGCGGCACGAGATGGCCACCGGAGCGCGACGACGACTGCTGGTGCGGCTCCGCCTCGAGGTACGAGGACTGCTGCCTGCTGCGATCGCGGGTCGAGTGAGGACGGCGCGTAGCAGGCACCGCTCCGGATATCCGTGCCGGTTACGCGGGCTGCCCGCTCGGGTGCTCGTCCTTCCAGTACCCCATGAACGCCACCGACTTCCTCGGCACGCCGTGCTCGGCGAGCACGAGCCTGCGCAGCCGTTTGACCAGCCCGGCCTCCCCCGCGAACCAGCCGTAGAACTCCTCGCCCGGCACCTCGGTGTCGCCGTGCTCCGGCACGTCCCACAGCACCGCTGCCTCGCCCCGCGTCGGCGCGGGCTCGCACGCGCCGGGGCACCCCGCCGCCCCGCGTATCTCCCCGAGGGCCCGTGCCACCTCGGGAGCGAGCAGCGAACCGCGGGGGACCGGACCGGCCGCACGCCTGCGAGCCAGCCATCGCAGCTGGATCCCGGCAGGCGCGTGCCAGGACTGCCGGTCACGCTCGGTCGGGACCTCGAGGCACACGATGCCGCGCGCGTCCGCCGGTAGACCTTCGACGATCGCGCCGATCGCGGGCACCGCCGTCTCGTCACCGGCGAGCATGAACCGGCACGCACACTCCGGCGGGTCCCACTCACGTCCCCACATACGTCCGGACCCCGGGCGGTCCGGCCCCAGTATGCCCACGCGTTCGCCGACCCCCGCGCTTGCCGCCCAGGCCGAGGCCGGACCGCCGTGCCGCGGGCCGGAGTCGTGCAACACGAAGTCGATATCCAGCTCGCCGCGCTCCGGGCGGAAGGCCCGCACCGTATAGGTCCGCAGCACGGGGCGGACGTCTTCGGCGAGCTCCCGCCACGCCGTGTACCAGTCCACGCCCTCGGGGACCTCGGGAAGCTCGCGACCGGGCCGCGGCAGTACCAGCTTCACCCGCTGATCGGCACCGGTCGCGCCGAAGCTCCGCAAGCTGTCCCCGGCCAGCGTCACGCGCACGAAGCTGGGGCCGACGGATGCTCGGGCCGCCACCTCCACCGGGTAGAGCCGGTAGCGCGGCACCTGCCGGGTGCGTTGCTGTTCGATCGCGTGTGTCACTACGTCGTTCCCATTCAGTCAGGTGAGCCTAACCTAACTTCTATCAGATAAGGCTAGCCTACGCTAACAGTAAGGGACACGAACGCTTATCGCGCGCGGGATCGGTCACACCGTCGGGGACACTCCGGGTGCGGCTACGGCTCGCCCGTGATCTCCGTGCAGGAGAGCCCGTCCGCTGCCGCGGGCGTTCCGGCGAGGTTCACCGCCCCGTGCTGGTCCAGCTCGGTGCACCGCACCGGTCTACCGTCCACGAGCAACGGGGTCATCCCGGCTGTCGCGGCCGTGTAGGCGAGCACCGGCCCCGGTTCCGTGCCGTCATCCAGGCGGATACGCGCGGCGTCGTCGTTCAGGCGTACCAGGCGGTAGCGGTTACCGCGTCCCTCGCACTGATCCAGCACGCGGCGCTGCTCGGCCGTGGCGAACCAGACGGCGTGCTGCTCGACCACACCCGGCGCGGCCATGAGCACGGCAGGCCGCTGCCCGTCCCGGGGGCGGTGGCCCGCCGACCACGCCGCCGCCACACCTGTGCACTCCGCGCGCAGCACAACGGCCGGTCCGGTCAGCCCGAGCCGGGAACGCAACCAGGTGATCTTCTCGGGACACACGTTCGACCCGTACGCCAGCACGGGGTAGCGCGCGCCCAGCGGATCGGACCCGCGCTCGGCCAACCACGTGTTCAGGCAGGGCTCCCCGGCGGTCCCGGTGCCCACTCGCCAACCGGACGGCGCGGTGCTGTCCGGGCGCAGCGGGTACCCGGTCCGCCCGAGATGCACGAACGAGCAGTCGGGGCGGGCACCCGGGTAGGGGTGCTCGGGGTAGTCGGAGTCGGGGAACGGAGCCAGGGACGGCGCGGCCGGACGCAGGCTGGGTACGGTCATAGCCCGTCCAGCGTCTCCGACTCCGCTCGCATACGCTGCGACCTACGTCACACCCGGGCGCTGATTGCCGGTGGAGTTGTTCACACGCCCGCGCGGCGCGCCTCCTGCCCCTGAGGGGTTCGCCGCCACCCGCCGCAGGTCACCAGCGACGTCCGGGGACGGGCACGGGATACACACCGACCTACGCGTGAGCCTCCCGGCGCCCGAGAAAACCCGCATCCGTGCCGTTGCGGTCGGCCAGCAACCCGGCGATCGTGGCGACAGCGATCTCCGGCGGGGTCCGGGAACCGATGTTCAACCCGATCGGCCGGTGTACCCGGTCGATCTCGGCCTGCGGCACATCGAGCTCGCGCAGGGCAGCGACGTGCGGCCCCTCATGCCGGGGATTGCCCAGTACGCCGACCCACCGCACGGGCTGCGCGAGCACGTCCCGCAGGACCGTGCCGAGCTCACCACGGTGGTGGTCGGTGACCACCACGTCGGTGTTCTCGTCCAGGCCGCTGGCCGTGGACGTGACCGGCGGCGCGGCACCGTCCGTCTCGCGGGCCCGTTCCGCGTCCGGTTCCAGGAGCGCCACCCGGAAACCCACGTCGCGCGCGTAACGCAGCAGGTAGCGCGCGACGGGTGAGGCGAACACCGCCACCAGCGCCCGGTCCGTGCCCGGCGCCGCCCGTTCTCCGTGCGCCACCGCGCAGGTATCGCTCTCGTCGGTCATGCAACCAGTGTGGACAACGGCGCGCGATCAGTCACGGCCGCGCGGCTTACGATCCTCCGGCCGGTCGGGCAGCACGGAGCCGGTCAGCACCCGTGGGCGCGGTCCCGACCACGGGGCGGGTGGTGCGTGCAACCACGCGGCGAGCCCGTGGACGACCTCCTCGTAGTTGACCCGCCAGCCACGGAAGTGCGGCCACGCCTCCTCGGCGGTGCGTTCGGCCGGGAACCCCACGGCGCGCAACCGCCGCACCGCCTCGCCGAACTCCGCGCGGGTAAGCCGGATGTCGTCGTCGGGGTCGGGGTCCGGGTCGTGGTCGATCCCGAGCACATCGGCGACGGCACGCAACGCCATGAAACCGGTGCGCAGGGTCAGCCGGGCCGATACCGGTGCGGTGCCGGGGCGCAGCGCGTGCTCGAGCGCGGCAGCGTCCAGCACGGCCAGCAGCGACGTCAGCCACGACCGGTCCGGGTGCGGGGAGCGGAACGCGGCCAGGATCGGGTAGCTGGTGTGCGTCTCACCGACGTCGGCGGCCCAGGACTCCCACGCCGCGTACAGCTCCGGCATGTCCGCGAGCGTTCCGTCGCGCGCGGCCCTGGCCAGCAGCTCCACACCCCAGGCAGGGCTGCTCGCCCGGGTTTCCAGCAGGCTGACCAGTTGCTCACGCTGGTTGAAGGCGCTGTAGAGGGTGGGGAGGTAGCCGATGAGCAGCGCGACGACGATCAGGCCTGCCAGCACGGCCGACATCGACGCGAGGCGGACAGCGCCGCCGTCCCCCGCGGTGTCCAGCCCGAGTACCGACGCGGTCATGGCGGACAGCATCTCCGGCACCGCGACGTCGGTCCACGGCTGGGCGAGCAGCGCGTGCGCCAGCGCGAGCAGCGCCAGCCACACCACGAGCAATGCCAGCAGGCTCACCGGCGGTTGCATGGCCAGGATGCGGTCCTTGGCGCGGAACGTCCGCCACGGCCAGGCCGCGGCGACGAACAGCAGACGCACGGCGGCGATCACGCCCTCGGCCAGCCTCGACGGGGTCGCGCGCGGCACGACCAGCGTCCACAGCACGCTGAGCACCGTAGCCACCAGCAACGCCGCGCCCACGACGAAAGCGGCAGCTGGCAACGCGGCGTCTGTCATGGCGAGGCGGCAGCCTACCAGCGTCCCGCGCGGCACGCGGTGTCGCGCGGGACGCCCGGGACGTCCCCGGGGTGGCATCGTGACCGCGTGGACTTCTCCTCGGACGCGCTCGACGCCACACGCTCGCGCCTGTACGCACGCTTCGGCGAGCGGGTACTGCCGTGGTGGCGGCAGCTACCCGGCACGCTTGGCGAGCTGGCCACGCGCTGGGACCTGGTGCTGGACGGTGCCGTGGCACGCGGGAACACGTCGCTTGTCGTGCGCTGCTCGCGGGGTGGCGTCCGGCGGGCGATACTCAAGCTGACCCCGGACGTAGGCATCGTCGGGGCCGAGGCGTTCGCCCTGCGGAGCTGGCAGGCATCGGGCCGGGTCCCGAAGGTCTGGGAGTACGACGCCGCGAACGGCGCGTTGCTCCTGGAGGCCATCCCGACCGAGACCCCGGTGGCAGAGGCAGCGGACGCCGTGCCGCTTCGCGAGATCGCCTGCCTCATCACGGCCCTGCACAGCACCGGTCGCCCGATCGTCGGGTCCGGCGTCGTACCGCTCGCCCAGCGTGTCGAGTTCATCGTCAACCGGGGGATCGAGCGGCACCGGCCCGGTACCGCGGGCGCGCATGCCGTTCCCACGGGGCGCCTGGAACGCGGCGCGGAGCTGGCACGGGACCTGGCCGCGGGCAGCGAGCCCCCGGCCCTGCTGCACGGGGACCTGCAGCCCGGCAACGTCCTGCCCGGGGGTGCCGCGCGCGGTGCCGTCGCGATCGACCCGCGTCCGTGCGCGGGTGACCGCGCGTTCGACGCGGTCGACTGGGTGCTGTGGCAGGCTGCCCCGGAGGACTGGCCCGCGCGGTGCCGGGAGCTGGCCGCGGCTCTGCAGGTGGATCGTCACCGGCTATGGCAGTGGTGCGCCGCATTCGCAGGGATCCTCGCGGCGAACGCCGCGGAACGCGGCGACCCGCCGGGGAAGGTCGACGCGCTGCTGGCCATCGCGCCATGACCGCACACGGCACCGGGTGAGCCTCGACATCACGTGCCGGTTCGGCTACACCGGTCCGGAAGGCACCGGGATCCGGCACCCGGCGTGGGGAGTGAAACGACGATCATGGATGACAGCACCGCACGCCGCATCCTCGGGGTGGGCCCGCACGCCTCGCTCCGGCAGGCGCGCAAGGCCTACATGCAGCGTGCCAAGATGGTGCACCCCGATCGGTACGCGCACGCCGAGCCTCCGGCCCAGCGCGAGGCGCAGCGGGCCATGGCCGAGCTGAACGAGGCCTGGCGCACGATCCGGCTCGGGCCACCCGCGCGGCCAAGGGTCGATCATGAACCGGCACGTGAACCGGACCGGGCGGAGCCACCGCGACCTCGCGGATGCGAGATCTGCGGCCACATCCCGGCGAACCGCATCGACATCCGCTCCCTCACCGGGCTGCTCCTCATCCACCGGTCCGAGCGGTACGCCGGTGTGCTGTGCCGCGGCTGCGGGACCGCGCTGTGGCGCGATGTGCAGGCGCAGACGCTCACCCTGGGCTGGTGGGGGGTACTCGCGGTGTTCGTCAACCTCGCTGTGCTTGTGAACAACGGTTCGTACTTGCGCACGCTCAGCGGGATGGAATGGCCGACCGACCGTGTAGCGGGGACCGAGGCGCCGCTCTCGGAGCCGATGCCGGCGACGAGGAAGGTCACCGCGCGCGTGCTGCCGTGGGTAGCCACGGTCACCGCCGCGTTCGTCGTCGCGCTGCTGGTGATGCTGCTGGCCCGGAACGCACCGTGAACCGGGTACGGGTTCGTCACCGGCGAGGGCGGTGATCCAACGCCGCCGTGCCGGGCTGGAGACGTGGCTTATCGTGAGACGTATGGATGCCGACGCCGACACCACCGATGATCTGAGTCGCGGGCTCGCCGCCTACGTACACGCGGTCGCCACAGCACTCGACGTCCCCGTCGAGGGCACGACCTGCGAAGTCAGCGATACGGCGACGGCATACCTGGCCCTGGCGACGCGGCTGGCGAGCTACCCCGAACACGACCTGATGCTGGTGTGGAGCGAGCAACACGGCTGGGAAGCCGCCGTGGAGACCGAGCCCGGCGTCGTGACGGAAGTCATCGCCTACTTCGGCGACGAACCGCTCCCCGAACCCGAACAGGTCCTCGCCTTCGTACGAGCGATCGTCGAGGGGCGTGACTGGGGCGGCTCGCGACCGGCGTTCAGTACCGTCGACAATCGCCACGAGCTCGCCGCGCGATCGTCCCGATACATCACCGGCCGGAACTCCTATTCGTGAGCCGGACGTGCGACCGGGCTGAAAGTTGAAATACGCCGAGGGTTACAAATACGCCGAGGGGCGCTCACCGCATGCGGTGAGCGCCCCTCGGACCGGGCTAGAGGTCGTCAGATGACGGCCACGCCGGTAGCCTGCGGGCCCCTGCTGGTCTGACCGATCTCGAACTCGACGCGCGCGTCGTCGTCCAAGCTACGGAAGCCACTGCCTTGAATTTCCGAGTAGTGCACGAAGACGTCGCTGCCGCCGTCATCGGGGGCGATGAAACCGAACCCCTTGTCGGAGTTGAACCATTTCACGGTGCCCTGAGTCATGAGAATCTCTCCAAAATATATAAAAAACTGACGAGGTAACGACATTTACTACCTCGGGTCCCGCGCGCGGTTTGGAATCTCGGAGAGAACTCCTACTACGCCCGCTCACATTCTTGCGGGCGCGCATGAACACGAACACAAAAACGATCGAACCACCTACAGCGGAGCACACCAGCACCCCCGCCGTCAAGCCGGCCACGCGGGCCGGCCACAGCGACCCGGCGAACGGACCCGCCCGCCGGGACCTGCCGACGGGGCCCGGTAGCGGAAGCCGCGCCTTGGGAGTAACGTGGGTGATGTCGGGGCAGATCGACCCTATCGCTACCGCACCTGATTCAGCCGGTGCGGAACTCGTACGGGGCCGCACGGCCACCGACCAGCCGCTGAAGGCGGCTCACGCCTCCCTCGCGGTATACATCGCACTTTGCCATCCACCACTAAGGTTCTTCATTGCCGACGTATCAATCCCGTGCCCACACGCGCTACGCGAGCCGTGTACAGCCCGTAGAGTTCAGTCACCTGATCAGCGGCGAAGAGGCCGGATTCCCAGCAGGTGCGGCCAGCGTCCGCGCACTGCGTTCACCACAGTTCATCGCGCCGCTTGCGGCACCCGCGCGCTGAGCATCGTCTCCATACCGTCCCTGAGCCTGGTGCGCGGGGGAGCCGGCGGGGTGCCCCGTCGAGCACATCGGAACCGACTCACACATCAGGGGTAGGTCAATATCGTTACCATGCACGCGCCCGAGACCGGCGGCACGACCGGTGGCGGCTTCGCGGCCCTGGCTCGTGAAATCCGCGCAGCCGGACTGCTCCGCCGCCGGTACGGGTACTACACCATCAAGATCATCGGAAACCTGCTCGCGTTCGCGGGCGCATGGGTCGCGTTCGCGTTCGTCGGCGACAGCTGGTGGCAGCTGTTCATCGCCGCCCTGCTGGCGGTCACGTTCGCACAGCTCGCGTTCGTCGGCCACGACGCGGGACACAAGCAGATCCTCCAGGGGCGTCGTTCCAATGACATCCTCGGGACAGTCCATGGCGGACTGATCGGCATGAGCTACGAGACATGGATGAGCTCGCACAACCGCCATCACGCCAATCCCAACCACGAGGACCACGATCCCGACATCAACAGCGCGGCACTTGCCTTCACCCAGAAGCAAGCCGGGCTGAAGAACGGGATCCTCCGGTGGGTCGCCCGGAACCAGGCATGGCTCTTCTTCCCGATGCTCGTTCTCGAGGGGATCAACCTGCATGCCGGCGGCGCCCGCGCCGTGATCCGCGGCGACGTCAAGGCCCGCCGCCTGGAGGGGGCGTTACTGCTCACCCACACGGTTCTCTACCTTGCCGCTGTCTTCCTCGTACTGTCCCCGGGTATCGCGGTCGTGTTCATCGTCGTCCACCAGGGACTGTGGGGTATCTATATGGGCTGCGCCTTCGCGCCCAACCACAAGGGCATGCCCACCATGAACGGCGAAGGCAAGGTCGACTTCCTGCGCAAGCAGGTCCTGACGTCACGCAACATCCGTGGCGGGAAGGTCGTCGACTTCGTGCTCGGCGGGCTCAACTACCAGATCGAGCACCACCTGTTCCCCAGGATGCCGCGCCCGAACCTGCGGCACGCTCAACCCATCGTGCAGCGCTTCTGCGATGCGCACGGGATCCCCTACAGCCAGACGACAATGCTGCGCTCCTACCGCCACGTCCTGGAGCACCTGCACGAGATGGGCGCACCGCTGCGGGAACAGCACGCGCGGGCGACCGCCTGAGTGGCCAGCCCTCGAGGAGAACAATCCATTCAGGACGTTTAACCACGTCGTCCGGTGCGGCAGGCATGGTTCTCGTGCCGGGGCTCACAACGCACCGGTGCGGCTGACGGGAATAGGCGTCCGGCGCGACACCGTTGTACCGGCCATGGAAGCTGTCGTGATCAACGAGTTCGGAGAAGCAGACGTACTGTCCCCACAGACGGTCGAGGATCCCGTGGTGGGACCGGACGCGGTGCTGGTCGAGGTGCGGGCCGCCGGGGTGAACCCGGTGGACTGGAAGATCCGCCGCGGTTACCTGCAGGGCGCGCTACCGCATCACTTCCCGCTCATCCCCGGGTGGGATGTCGCCGGGATCGTACGCGCGGCAGGACCCGCCGTGACCGGCTACCGGGAAGGTGACGAGGTCGTCGGGTACGTCCGCAAGGACCACGTGCAGAACGGCACCTACGCCGAGCTGGTGGCTGCCCCGGATCGCACGCTGGCGCACAAACCGGCCACCCGAGGGTTCGCCGAGGCCGCGGGGCTCCCGCTGGCCGGTCTCACGGCGCTGCAGCTGCTCCGTGCCGTCCGGGTCGGCGAGGGCGACGTCGTCCTGGTGCATGCCGCGGCCGGTGGCGTCGGGCATCTCGCCGTTCAGCTCGCGCACGCACTCGGAGCGTCCCGAGTCATCGGCACGGCCTCACCGGGCAACCACGATTTCCTTCGGCAGCTCGGCGCCGAGCCGGTCACGTACGGGGACGGGTTGGCCGACCGGGTCGCCGAGCTCGTCGGCGGTGACGGCAAGGTCGACGCGGCGCTGGACTTCATCGGCGGGCAGGCACTCGCGGACTCCCCCGGCCTCGTCCGGGACACCGCACGGCACGGCACGGTCGTGGACGCACGGACCGCCGGTGAGCAGGGCGGCCAGTACGTCTTCGTGCGACCGGACTCCGCGGGTCTCGCCTGGTTGAGCCGGCTCATGGACGAAGGCAAGCTCGCCGTCGAGGTCCAGCGAAGCTACCCGCTCAAGCAGGCGGCCGATGCGCACCGGCTGGTGGAGGACGGCCACGTCCGCGGCAAGGTCGTGCTGACCGTCGGCTGAGTACCTGGCGAGGACCGGCGCGGTGCAGTAACCGGCGCCCGCCTCGCCCGTATCGCGCACTCGTCCCCCGGCATGCCGGGCGTCGCCGTGCCGGGGGACGTAAGCTGCCCGTTCGATACCTTGGGTGCGCCCGCGTACGGCACATGGAGGAAGCGCGCCCATGACGGATCGGCTCAGCAGATACGAAGCCCGCACGACCTCGGTCCTGCTCGCCCTGGCGCTGGCCTTCATCGTCGTCTATGGCGTCCCGGTGATCCGGCCGGATCTCCCGGAGGCACTGCGCACCGCGTTCGCGGTCGCCAACTGGGCCATCTGGGCCGCCTTCGCGCTCGATCTGATCATCCGCACCAGCCTGTCCGACAACCGCCTGCTGTACCTGGCCCAACACCCCGTCGACGTGCTCGTGGTGCTGGTGCCGGCATTGCGCATGCTTCGCGTGCTGCGTGCGTTCACGGCCGCCCAGGTACTGATCACCCGCAGCGGCCAGCTGTCGCTGCTGCGTACGACGCAGGCGATCGCGCTGGCCACGTCGTTGCTCGTGTTCATCGGAGCGCTCGCGCTCCTGGACGCCGAGCGCGGCGCGCCCGGCAGCACGGTCGAGAATCTCGGCGACGCGCTGTGGTGGAGCCTGGTCACCGTCACCACGGTGGGCTACGGCGACGTCGTGCCCGTGACAGGAATGGGCCGCGTCGTGGCGGCCGGGCTCATGCTGGTCGGCATCTCCCTGCTCGGTGTCGTTACCGCCATGGTGGCGTCCTGGTTCCTCGGCCACAACCGCTCGGCGCTGGAGGAGCAGGGCAGCGCCCAGCGAGAGTCCTCGGCGCAGCTGGAGGAGAAGGTCGCCGACCTGGAACAGCGCCTGGAGGACATCCACGGACTGCTCGTCCAGCAACGAACGGGTACCGCGCCGCCATCACAAGTCGATAAGTCGACTTAACGTCGAGTCTGTCTGCGGCGGCAGCGCCACCCGTACTAGCCGGCCGTCTGGTTGCCACCGGGATCGGTGGGCCCAGGTCCTTCACGTTTGGCCAGCTCCGCGTGCAGCTGCCGCAGCAGGCCCCTGTCACGCTCGTTGAGCCTCGGATCGTCGACGGCATCGGGGTCGATACCCGCCGGCCAGCCGTCCGGCGTCGCCGCCTCGTCGCCGGCAAGCGCCGCCCGCAACTGCCGCACATCGGCCGAGCTCAACTCGTTGGTGCGTTCGGCGGGGGTCTCCTCGTCGCCGTACCCGACCGCTTCGGACGGTTCGGGGGGCACCATCGGTTCGGTGGGTCGCGCCGCCACGGCTTCCCTGCGCTGCGTGCGTTCAGAGTTGAACATCAGCAGGTTGTCCGGGGGGACGCTACTGTCCTCCTCCGCGGAGTCCCGCTCCTGCCGTGGCTCGACGGCGGCATGGCGCGCCGCGAGCTCCCGCGGACGCTCCGGCTGTTCGCTCGGAGCCTCGGCCACCGGCGATGGTTCGGCGGGTGGCTCCGTCACGGGTACGTGCGCGGGTTCCGGTGGTGGCACCGCACGCTGCTGGGGCGGCGTCCCCGCTGCCGCGTGCGCCGCGTGCCACACGGGCACGGCAGCATCCAGCGCCTGGCGGTGGTAGGCGGTCCACCCCGCGGCCGCCCCTCCGACCTCGACGACCGCACGGATACCCGCCCGTCTCAGCTGGTCATCCACCCGGTAAGCGGTGGCGGGCGCGCTGCCGTGCTGGCCGACCTCGACGAGCACCACCCGCTGCGGCAGTGGCCCGGCCGCCGCACCCGCCCGGGTGGTCCGCCACACGGCATGCACCGCGCGGATGTCGGGAAGCACCCGCAGCACGCCATCCAGCGCGTAGGCAACGCCCTGACCGGGATGCTGGTCACCGGTGAAGTGGTGTACCGACGCGGCCTCGACCGCGGTATCCGCGACGGTGACCAGGTCGGCCAGCGTGCTATCGGAACAGCACAGCTCCAGCACGGACGCCAGCTCGTCCCGTTCGGCCGCGCGAACCGGCAGCTTCCCGGCGATCAGTACACCGGCCACCAGCTCCACGGCTTCGTCATGCCGGAAGCGGGCGACCAGCTCACGCGCGTGGCACAGCGCGCTGTCGTCGAGCCGCCCCGCGAACGTGTGCAGCATGTTGTGCAGTCGCAACGCCATGTCCGTGCTGCCCCGACGTTGCCCCTCACGGACCTCCACTGTGCGCTTCTCCCTCCAGCCCGCTGGTGGAGCGAGCATTCGCTACGCGGCAACGACCCGGTGCCGTGCCTCCACCGCTCCGGCACACAGCAGCGTCGAGTTCGCCAACGCCGCACGGTGGTACTCACCGACCTCGGACTCGGGTGCGATCACCTCGACACCGGGCTCCTCGTCTCCCAGTGCCCGCAGCACGCGCTGTAGCTCCGCGCCCAGCCTCGGCAAGCCCGTCAAGGCCGTGATGAGCAAGACCCGCTTCGCCTCGGGATCCTCACCTGTGCCGCCGTACCGCCAGCTCTGTCGCACCTCGCCCACGTCCGGGCGACCGCGCAACGCAGCGTGTATCACGTCCGACACCGGGTCGACATTATTCATCCTTTCAGGTGCACTCCCTGAAAAGGTGTACCTGCTTGGCCGAGCGCCGTCCACCCCGAGCGCCGAACTCACCGCATGGTGGTCGGCACCGTAGGGTGCCAGGCCCGCCATCATCAGATCGTACTCCGTCTTGTCGACATCGATACCCTGTTTGAGCAGGGATTTCGGCAAGATTCGGGCGATGGCGATCACGGCACCCGAACCGAGCCAGTCCCGGTAACGCCACAGCAGCCCGTCTGGCAGGCGTCCCGCCAATCGCAGTAACAGATCGTGACAAGCCTGCTCGATGTCGTGATCCATCGTGTCACCTCCACGTGGCGGCACAGCATGCCACACTCGGGGTCGGGCGTTGCAGTGGCTCACGTACCGGGGCTCACGTACCGGCTCGCCGGCCGCCGGCTGCACCCCGTCCGCGTAGAGCTCTACGACTCCACCCGGAACGCTGCGCGGGAGCCGAAGGTGACCTCGGTTCCTTAGAAGGAGCCGGGTGCAACATTCGGCTCCTATCCCGGCGGGGTCAGGGCGTCGGGGTGCGGGCGCGGTCGATGTCGAACTCGGCCTCGCCGTCCTCGACGGAGGTGATCAGTACCCGCACGTCGTAGCGCTCGTCGCCGATCCGGGCCGTGCAGCGGGTCATCTCGGCGAACCTCGCGCGGAGACCCTCCGGGCAGTCGGCACCGCGGACCGCGTCGTCCTCGACCGGTTCCAATGCCTCCACGATGCTGGCCTCCAGGTGCTCGGCGGTAACGGTATCCTCGCCCAGCCCGGAACACCCGGCCAGCGCGAGCACTCCGAGCGCCAAGCAGCCGCCCCTGCGGAGTCGGTGCATCACGATCCGATCAGTCGTTCCACACGAGCTCGTAGAGCACTTCGCCGCCGTCCACCTCGGTCACCGACACCGTTATCGCTCGCTCGTGTTCCCCGTAGTCCACCGCGCAATCAGTCGAGGACCCGACGTCCCGAGTCAGGCCATCCTCGCAGGACACGGACTGGACCGGCTCGCCGGAGTCCTGCAGGTCCGACGCCACGCCCTCCTCGAGCTCACCCTGACCCACCATCGCGGCACAGCTCGCGAGCGTCCACGCGGCCAGACCGGACGCCACCAGCGGTCCCCATCTCATCTGCACAAACTCCCTCGAGTCGGTCGTGTCATGCGGCATACGGAGTTTCCTGCACCCCAGGCAAGGCTAGAGGAAGCCTAGCGTTAAACACTCGACCGAGTGACATACCCCTGGATCAACCCGCCAGAGCATACGGAATGAAACGATTCCGGCCAAGGAATCCGGCACCACCACACCGGCTATTGGATCTTACGTGTGATAGCCACAATGGATCGGTACTGAGAGTGATCACGTATGGTCGGCGTTCGGACCCGCACCGGGCCATGAAACAGGCAAGGCCCGCACCGCACGGCGTCCCCGCGAGCGGGAACGCCTCCTGGAAGGGATCGCCCACCGGCTCGGTACCGTGCCGGTGGGCGGCGAGAGCACCATCGATCCGGGCACGCTCGCCGAGACAGCAGGGACCGCTGCCGGTTCCGCCCGGACGGACACCGCCGGCACGCTCTTCCAGCACCGCAGACGAGACTTGGAGCATCCATCATGGCGACCACATTGCCGGTGCCGATCGAGTTCACCTTGCCCGAAGGGTGGCAGTCGGCGACTCCCGATGAGGTCGGAGCGCCCGGCGTGGCGTTCATCGCGCTGCACCCGGAGTCCCGGGACGAGTTCACCGCCAACATCACGGTCAGCGGGGAGATCCGGACCGACGACGCACTGCTGACCAGCATCGCTGACGAAGCAGTCGCGCACCTCGAGCAGGGGGGCTCGGTCGAGCTCCAGAACCGCACGGAGGTCGGCACCTCCGACGCGCCGGGTCTCACACAGGTGCTGATCCTGTCCACCACCGTCGACGGGTCCCAACTGGACCTCGTCCTGTCCCAGGTATTCCTGTCCGTCGCCGACGCAGAGGAGCCCCACAAACGCGCCGTCCTTCAGCTGACGCTGACCGCGCGGACCACCCAGTTCGACACCGTGGTCGGTGACTTCCAGCAGTTCGTCCGCACCATACGGGTATCGGACGAGGAGTCCGGGCAGCAGGATCACGAGTAGGGGCGTCCAGTACGGACCTCCCTGATCCGGCCCGGAACCGGAGCCGTAGCCCGACACGGTGAATGCCCGGCCACCACCGGCTCGCGCGCCGCGCGGGCGCCGCGCCCTGACCGTATTCTGTCGCGACAAAGCTCACGGGACCGCTGGTCCCGTCACCGACCGCGATGATGCGAGGCAGCAGATGGCCGAACCCAGGGAGAATGCCGGAGCCACGGGCACAACGGCGACGGCAGGCGGCACGCCCCCTCCGAGAGCAGCCACCCTCGTCGTCCTCCGCCGGCTGCTCCAGATCGCAGGCGTACTGGCGCGGCGGACCGCGAGCGGCCTGTCGTCGGCTTGCCGTGCCCGGGTACGGCGGGGCAGGACTGCCGGTGCCCGTTCCTGGTTGGTCGGCACGATCATCGAGCTCGGCCCGGCGTTCATCAAGGTCGCCCAGATGCTCAGCACTCGCGCCGACCTCCTGCCGCCCCACTGGTGCCGCGCGCTGGCCACACTGTACGACAGTGGCCCCCCGATACCCGCCGAGGAGCTGGAGCCGGTTCTCGCGCGCGCGTTCGATCCACCGATCGCGCGCGAGCTCATGGCGCGGGCCGCAGAACCGGTGGCCTCGGGAAGTATCGCCTGCGTGTACCGGACCACTTTGCCGGACGGCGCGGACGTAGCGGTCAAGGTGCGCAGGCCGGGGATCGAGGACACCCTCCGCGTCGACATGGCGATCATGCGCCACGCGGCACGCCTGCTCGCGCACCTGCCGCCGTTCCGTGGGGTCCCTGTCGGCCAGATCATCGCCCAGCTCACCGGCGCGGTATACGCGCAGCTCGACTTCGTGCAGGAACGGCACAACCTGGCCTTGCTGCGCGCCAACCTCGCCGACCACGACAGCGTGCGGATCCCCCGAGTGCGAGACGAGCTGTGCGGCGACGAAGTGCTGGTGATGGAGTTCATCGACGATCTCCGTCGCCGCAGTCCCGCGGACATGCCGGAGGACGAGCGAACGCAGGCCGTCATGCGCACCCTGCACGCCGTGTACCAGATGCTGTTCCTGGACGGCCTGGTCCACTGCGACCTGCACCCGGGAAACCTGTACCTGGGGCCCGGCTCCGCAGTGATCGTGGACGCGGGGTTCACCGTGCGGCTGAGCCAGGACGCGCAGGACAAGTTCAGCTCGTTCTTCTATTACATGAGTGTCGGGAAGGGCACCGCCTGCGCCGACGTCGTGCTGTCCACAGCCACGTCGAGCCCGGATACCGATACCGAAGGCTTCCGCCGGGACATCAGCGCGCTGGTCGCCGCCAACACAGGGGTGTCGGCAGCGGAGTTCGACCTGGTGCGTTTCGCCACCCAGCTGTTCGACATCCAGCGGCGTTACGGGCTGTACGCTGACCCGCAGTTCGTCTTCCCGATCCTGTCGCTACTCGTACTGGAAGGTGCGGTCAGGGACTTCGCGCCGCGTATCGATTTCCAGGACGAGGCACTGCCGTTCCTCGCACGGGCGATGATCTCCCGAACCCTGTCGGCATCCCGGGCCACGGAACGCAGCGCGAGGTCATGAACGTGGTCCGGCCCGCGCTCCGGGGAGCGCGGACCGGACCACTGTGGAATCCTTCGGCCGTCGAGCCTCAGGACGGGACGGCGTCCGTTCCCACCGTCCAGTCGAATGACGGCAGGGTCGCGATCGGGCTGCTGCCGACCGGCTGGCCGTCCGAACCCAGCGCGTACAGGCCGATATCCCTGAGGGACTGGTACGGCGCGGACTTCGGCGGGAACTCGGACTGGGATCCCTTCATACACACCGGTTGGTCCGGAAGGGTTCCCAGCGTCACGGGGTCACCGTTGGCACCGCAGTGCTCCAGCTCCACGATGATCGGCAGGAACATCGTCTGCGTGAAACCACCGTTGACGGGGTCGAACTCCAGCAGGCTCTCCGGATTGATCTCGATGTCGCCTGCCATCTTGATGCTGATCGTTCCGAACGGCGTGTCCTCCGCTGTGACCTCGTGTTGCTCGACGACAAGGCCCCACTTGTTCGGGTCAGGGCCGCCCTTCACGAGCACGCCGACATTACCCGCCCCGGAGAACGGGAACGTTCCCTCCGAGGTGACCAGGTTGATGAGGTCACCGAAGCACGGGCACACGACACGCATCCCGTCCAGGCTCGGGCCACTCGGTCCCGGTACCTGTGCAGCGGCGGTGGCCGAGTTGATGAACTGACCTCCCGCCGCTGCCGCAGCGGCCGCGGCAGCCGTGAACCCGGCACGTTTCAGGAACCTGCGCCGACCTTCGTCGAAGCCTTCGGTACCTGACGTATCGTCATTCAGCTCAGGCATTTGTTCACTCCTTCTTTGCTCAGATGCGCAGACCGAGGTCGATGCCCAGGGAGGACAGCAATGGCGACGAGCAATTGCAGTCCTCGTCGGATTCCGGCGCGGGCTCGGACGGCGATTCGGGTGCCGGTTCCGGTGCCGGTGCCGGCTCGGGTGCCGGCTCGGGCGCGGGCTCAGGCTCGGGCTCCGGTGCCGGTTCCTCCTCCGGCTCCGGTGCCGGTTCCGGCGCGGGCTCAGGCGCGGGCTCCGGTGCCGGTTCCTCCTCCGGCTCCGGTGCCGGCTCGGGCGCGGGCTCAGGCGCGGGCTCCGGCGCGGGTTCCTCCTCCGGCTCCGGTGCCGGTTCCGGCGCGGGCTCAGGCGCGGGCTCCGGCGCGGGTTCCTCCTCCGGCTCCGGTGCCGGTTCCGGCGCGGGCTCAGGCTCGGGCTCCGGTGCCGGTTCCTCCTCCGGCTCCGGTGCCGGTTCCGGCGCGGGCTCAGGCGCGGGCTCCGGTGCCGGTTCCTCCTCAGGGGCCGGTTCCTCCTCAGGCGCCGACTCGGGGCAGTCCGCTGAACCGGAGTCAGACGAGCCGAGCAGCCCGTCCACGCTGGCCGACCCGAGGATCCCCTCCAGGAGGTCACCCACGCCACCGAGCAAGTTGCCCGACTCGGGTGAGCCGGCGCCGTCGGAATCGTCGCCATTCACCGCACAGTCGGACGACGGATCCGGTTCCTCGACCGGGTCCATCTCACCACCGATCAGGCACTCTCCCTGACGGGCGAGACGGGCGTCGCACTCCGAGCCGTCCGCATCGGACCGCTCACTGCTACTGGCGAGCGTGGCCACCGACCCCGACAACACGTCAGGGTGATCACCGACCGCATACGCCGGAGCAGTCCCCATCGCTAGACCCGCCGCCAGGGCAAGCATTGCTCCCCGACGAATCGTTCTGGACACTTTGACACTCCCAAGGCCTATAGACTCTGGATTTGGTGTCTAAACCGGACATGAAGTCGCGGATCGGACCACTTCACCATTAGTCGCATCCGGTCGGCTCGCCAGCCAGAACACACATCGACACCCGATCAGGGGCACCATTGTCACCGGTTCGACACAAATAAATCCCCCCCGAGGGGGAGCGCCAGAATTTTCTGGAACTATTCGACTCGAATACGGATCCCGCGACAGATCTCGTCACAGCCGAGCGGACCGGGAACGACCTGCGCACATGTCTACACCCTCATCAGGCCGAACCGCCGGAAGGGCACCCGATCCGACGGGGTAGCGGCTTTCCACGGAAGGTATCCGGGAACACCGGATACGCCCCCGGATAACGCGCACTCACGTTACCCGACAGTACATTCCGGAATCGCTCCCCGGGAACTCACGCACCCGCTCCCAACCAGCACACACTCCGATATCCGACCTCGCCCGCACCGATCCCCATGGCGAACCTCGCACGATCCGGTGAACATTTCCGGCACAGTTCCCAGTCGTTCAGCAGCGCTGACGTAACACGCATAGAGTGCATTGATGGTTGTTCCAGCGACCGGCCGGGTGCACGAACGATCGCCGAAGGCGGTACCGAGCGTGACACTCGACGAACCTCCGGAGATCTGAGGTGGAGATGGGCACAGCGGGCGCGACACGGGTACACGGGGCGCCGGTTCCCAGCCGGGCCCGGTTGCTGCGGCTGCCGCTGACGTTGGCCGACTTCGAGCGACGCGGCTTCCGGCTCGACCGACCGGACGAGCGGGTGCTGCTCGAGACGCATGCGAAAAGCTTCCTGACCGGCTTCAATCTGGCCGCGAAGCACTGGCGCGACCCGCATCCCGCGCTGTCGTGTATCGAGCCGTCCGAGCGCGGTTTCGCCTACGAGGGCGCGGCGATGTACGCGGCGTTGCGCGATGTCGTATCCCCGCGCGGCGGCGAGGCCATGCGGCGACTGTGCGAGGGAACGGGGGACGACTACATACACCTGATACACGTCGGGTACGGCTGGGCAGGGGCGGTACCGCGCATGCCCATCCCCGACACGATCCCGACCACACCGCTGCTGCGCTGGCTGGCTCTGGACGGGGCCGGGTTCGCCGAGGTCTACTTCGGCGGTCTGCGCGCGCTACGCAGGCGATGGGACCGCGAACCGACCCGGCGTTGGCAGGCGAGGGCCGCCGGTTTCGGCCGCGCGCTGTGGTTCGTCGAGTCGGCCAGTGTGGACGGCGTCACGAGGGTCATCGACCAGGCCCCTCCCCAGGCGCGCCCGCATCTGTGGTCCGGAATCGCGCTCGCCTGCTGCTACGCGGGGGGCGCCGATATCCCGCGGCTTGATCGGCTGGTGCGGTCGTGCGGTCCGTACTGGCCGCACTTCGGCCAGGGCGCGCTCTTCGCGATATCGGCTCGGGCACGAGCGGGGCTCGTACCCGAGCACACAGCTGCGGCCTGCCGGCACCTGTTCGGAATATCCCCCGAGAACGCCCGCGAATGGACGGACATCGCCGCCGAGGGGTTGACCGGCTCGCCCGACATATCGGCCTACAGCGAGTGGAAGTCCCGATTGCGCGACATGGTCACCGCACCACCGTGACAGAACGTCGACCACTGAAGGAAACCTCCGATGCCCCCTGCGTTACGTCGTGCCGTGCCGTTGACGGTCGCCCTGCTGATGTGCGTCGTAGCAGGTGTCTTCACGATCCGGCCGAGCCTCGGTGAGGCCGAGTCCGCCGGCCTTTCGAGGGAGTACGCGTTCGACACCATCCAGGTCAACTCCGCACCACCGGACGCGCGCGAGCTGCGCGACGTGCAACCCGCACTCGAGCACATCGAGGCCTGGATCTCCGCCGTCGGCGCCGCGGCGGCCCTGACCGACCTGCGCGGCCTCGGCCGGCCCGCGGACGCCTGCCTGGTCGACCCGCGCGACGACTCGGTATCGGTGTTCGGGGTTCCCGGCGGGGAGGGGCCGGACTACGAGCGCTTCACCCTTGAGCCGGACGGTCTCCCGTACGACTCCACCATGGCGCCGATGGGGTGCGTGCCCGCCGATTTCGACGAGGACGGGACCGAAGACTTCCTCGTCTACTACTGGGGCCGCTCGCCGGTGCTGTTCCTCAACGAGGGTGAAGCCGGCGCGACGCCCGGTGCCGATGACTTCCGTGCCCACGAGGTAGTCGAGCCCATGGAGGTATGGAACACCTCCGCGCTGTCCGTGGCCGATGTGGACGGCAGCGGCCACCTCGACATCATCGCAGGCAACTACTTCCCCGACGGGGCGAAGGTCCTCGACCCCGAGGCCTCCGAGGACGACCGCATGGGGATGCAGCACTCGATGGGCAAGGCGCGCAACGCCGGAACCAACCGGCTGTTCCTCAGCACGCCGACCGGTGAGCCGAACGAGAAGCCGGAGTTCACCGACGCGAGCACCGCACTACCTGCCGACTCCGCCGAGGCCTGGACCCTGGCGTTCGGGTGGCAGGACCTGACCGGCAACAACCTCCCGGACCTGTACACCGCCAACGACTTCGGCCCGGACAGCATGCTGGTGAACACCTCGAGTCCGGGCGCGGCGGCGTTCACCCGGGTCGAGGGCCAGCGGGATCTGACAACACCCACTTCGCAGGTACTCGGGCACGGATCGTTCAAGGGGATGGGAGTCACCTACAGCTACCAGCCGGGCGAGCAGCTTCCCATGATCATGGTCAGTAACATCACCAGCCCGTTCGCGTTGCACGAGAGCAACTTCGCCTTCGCGCCGGACGGGGACGGCTCCCGGTTGCTCGACGGGGATGTGCCGTACACGCAGCGGGCGGAACAGCTCGGGCTCGCGCGCAGCGGGTGGTCCTGGGATGTGAAGGCAGGCGACTTCGACAACTCGGGAACCGATGAGTTCCTCCAGGCCACGGGCTTCATCAAGGGTGAGCGCAACCGGTGGCCGGAACTGCACGAGCTGGCGATGGGCAACGACGATCTGCTGCACCACCCCGAGGCCTGGCCCAACTTCGGCCCGGGGGACGACGTGTCGGGTCACGAGCACAACCGGCTGTGGGCACGGGGTGAGCAGGGACGCTACTTCGACGTCGCGGAGCAGGCCGGGCTCGGCAGCCCACACGTGTCGCGCGGGTTCGCGTTCGGCGACGTCGACGGCGACGGCTCACTCGACGTGCTCGTCGCCAACCAGTGGGAGGACTCCGTGTTGCTGCGCAACCGCACCGAGCCCGACGGGCAAGCGGCGTTCCTCCGGATCCTGCGACCGGGCTCGGCGGGCGGGCTTCGTGACGCCATCGGCGCCCAGATCGAGCACGAAGTGAACGGGCAGCGCAAGCGAACCCAGCTCTACCCGTCCAACGGGCACGCAGGGGTATCCGCGAGCGAGGCGCACCTCGCCCTGCCCGGAGGCGAATCGAGCCGGGCCACGATCACGTGGCGCGATGGCGACGGCGTCCACACGGACTCCGTGGACGTCGACCCCGGTCACCACACAGTGGTACTCGGCACCGACGGAACGGCGGACATGCGATGACCACCACGACCACACCCCCGAACACCGACGCCTCCGGAGTCTCGCACGGGAGCGGTTCCGGACAGGACGGACAGCAGCGCCGCAAGCCCGCTGTGGACACCAGGGTCAAGGCGCTGCGCCGCTTCGCCCTGTCCATCACCGCGTTCACGGTCGTGGGACACCTGGTACTCGGCTTCGAGCAGTCCCCCATCACGCCGATCGTCGCCCTCCTGGTCAGCTACGCCACCGCGTTGCTGTTCGAATGGCTGGACAGCTGGGCGCGGGAGGCGACTCCGGAGTACGCGGGAGGGCGCGGTGCCCTGATGGTGTTCCTGCTGCCCCCGCACATCACCGCCCTGGCGTGCGCGATGCTGCTCTACGGCAACTCGTCGATGTGGCCGTACATCTTCGCCGTCGTGGTGGCCAACACCACCAAGTACGCCGTGCGTGTCAGGCTGCGCGGCAAGCTTCGACACGTGCTCAACCCCTCCAACGCGGGGATCGCGATCACGCTCGTGCTGTTCCCCTGGGTAGGGATCGCCCCGCCCTACCACTTCACCAACGACGTGACCGGCGCGATCGACTGGCTGGTCCCGCTGGGCATCCTGATGCTGGGGACGATGCTGAACGCGAAGCTCACCGGCAAGCTGCCCCTGATCCTGGCCTGGGCCGGTGGGTTCGTCGCGCAGGCCGTGCTGCGCTGGCTGATCCTCGACCACTCGCTGGCGGCCGCGCTACTACCGGTGACCGGTGTGGCGTTCATCCTGTACACGAACTACATGATCACCGATCCGGGGACGACTCCGGTAAAGACGCGCAACCAGGTCGTCTTCGGCCTCGTCACAGCCGCGATCTACGGCATCCTGGTCGTCTACGGGGTGGTCTTCGGCCTGTTCTTCGCTCTCGTGATCACCTGCGCGCTGCGCGGAGTCGTCCTCGTCGCCGAAGCCAGGTCGGGACGGCTGGGCGCCGGGTTCCGCGAGCGCCTGACCCATCACCTCACCCCTGCTACGGCGCGCGCCACGGCCCCCGCAGCACCGGGATCGCGGGGAGGCAGGCTGTGAGCGCGAACCGGATCGCCATCGTGGGCATGGCATGCCGGTATCCCGACGCGACGACGCCGGACGAGCTCTGGCAGACGGTGCTGGGAAAGCGGCGGGCATTCCGCCGCATCCCGGAACGCCGGTTGCCTGCCGCCTACCGCGCCGGGCCCGGCGAGCCGGACCACAGCTACGCGACCCACGCGGCCGTGCTGCGCGACTGGACCTTCGACCGGGCACGGTTCGGCGTGCCCGGTCCGCTGTATCGGGCCGCCGACCAGACACACTGGCTCGCCCTGGAGACGGCGGCCGCGGCCCTCGCCGACGCCGGGTTCGCGGGCGGCGACGGCATCGACCGGAGTACGGCAGGCGTGGTCCTCGGCAACTCGCTCGCAGGCGAGTTCAGCCGCGCGAGCATGCTCCGGCTGCGCTGGCCGTTCCTCGCCGATGCGGCAGCGACCGCGTTGCAGGAAGCGGGAGCGTCCACGGAGCTGTCCCATGATGTGTTGAGCAGGCTCGAAGGCCTGGTCAAGCAGCCCTTCCCCGAACCGGGGGACGAGACGCTCGCCGGGTCCCTCGCCAACACCATCGCGGGCCGCATCTGCAACTACTTCGACTTCAACGGCACCGGCTACACCGTGGACGGTGCCTGCTCGTCGAGCCTGCTCGCGGTGATGACGGCATCGCGTGCTCTCGTCTCGGGGGAGTGCGACTTCGTACTCGCGGGCGGCGTCGACATGTCACTCGACCCGCTCGAACTGGTGGGCTTCTCCCGGCTCGGCGCGCTCGCCGGGGCCGACATGCGGGTCTACGACGCCCAGCCGACCGGGTTCCTGCCGGGCGAGGGCTGCGGCGTGATCGCTCTCATGCGCGCCGAGGACGCCGAACGGCGCGGCCTGCGCAGCTACGCGCACATCGTCGGCTGGGCGTCCTCGTCGGACGGTGCAGGAGGCCTGACCCGTCCGGAACAGCGCGGTCAGGTACTCGCCCTGCGCCGCGCCTACCGCTCGGCAGGGCTGCAACCCTGTCAGGCCCAGTTGATCGAGGGGCACGGAACCGGAACGGCGATCGGCGACGCGGTCGAGCTGGAGGCGCTGATCTCGGCGCGCGGCCACACGGCATCGCCCGCGGCAGTGGGGTCGATCAAGGCCAACATCGGCCACACCAAGGCCGCCGCGGGCGTCGCGGGCCTGATCAAGGCGGCGATGGCCACGCACAACCGGGTGCTTCCACCGATCACCGGCTGCGAGCAGCCGGTGGATCTGCTTCGAGACGGCAGCGGGAACGACGTTCCCCTGCGCGTCCTCGACGCCCCCGAGCCGTGGCGCGAGGAAACGCCCCGCGCCGGGGTCTCGTCCATGGGGTTCGGTGGCATCAACGTGCACATCGTCCTCGAAGGCACCGGACCCGCGCCGCGGGTGCTTCCCTCCGCGACCCGGCGCTGGTCGGACCGCGCCGGGCCACACGAGATCGTCTACCTCGGAGCCGACGGCCCCGGAGAGCTCGCCGACCAGCTCACGCGGCTGGCCCGCTCCGCGACGGACCTCAGCACCGCAGAGGTCACCGACATCGCCGCGACAGCCTGGCACGAGCGCCGGGGGTCCCGCCCGTGGCGCGCGGCGCTGGTGGCGCGCACCCCGGACGAGCTGGCGGCCGCGGCCCACACCGCAGCTGCCGCTACCGACGGATGGGACGGCAGCCCCCGGTTCGACCGGAATGTCGGTTACGCGCTCGGCTCGGCCGGTCCCGCCCGGGTCGGACTGCTCTTTCCCGGGCAGGCTGCCCCGGTCCGGTGGGCGCTGCCGTGGTGGGCGCGCCACCTCGACGTTCCGGATCCGCCCGCCGACCTGGTCGAACGGCAGGTATCGGCGGACACCGAGATCGCTCAGCCCGCCATCCTGCGCCAGTCCCTCGCGGCCCTTGCCTGGCTCGGCGAGCTGGGATGCACCGGAGTAGCCGCCGCCGGGCACAGCCTCGGCGAGATCACCGCGCTGCACTGGGCCGGGTCGTGCACCGCCACACAGGCACTCGAGCTGGCGCGCGTACGGGGGCGGCTGATGGCCAGGCTCGGCGCGGGCGACACGACCATGGCCGGCGTCGCCGCCACGGCCGATCGCGTCGAGGAGCTGATCCGGGACACCGGCGCGGTGATCGCCGCCTACAACGCGCCGGACCGGATCGTCGTCTCCGGCACGGTCACCGAGATCGACCGCATCGTCGAGCGCGCAGCCGGCGCCGGTGTCCCGGCGAGCAAGCTCGCCGTGTCACACGGGTTCCACAGCGCGGCGATGCTCCCGGTGACACGGTCCATGCGGGACGCGCTCGCCGAAGTCCCGCTGCACCGCCCCGGCGCGCCGGTCGTGTCCACGATCACCGGCCGGCCGTGCGAGGCGTGGCCGGACGAGCTCCGCGAGCGGCTCGTCGCGCAGCTGACCAGCCCCGTACTGTTCGCGGACGCGGTCACGAACCTTGCCGGGCGTTGTGACCTGCTCGTCGAGGCCGGCCCCGGAACCGCACTCGCCGGGTTGGCCGAGTCGAACACCGCGGTTCCCGCGGTCAGCATGGACTGCGGCGGCGCCACCGGACGGCACGCCTTCGTCACAGCCCTGCTCGCGGCGTGCGCGGGAGCCGACCTCGAACCGTGGTTCGCCGACCGGCCCTACCGCCCGCTGGACGTCGACGCCGTACCCGAGTTCGTCGCCAGCCCCTGCGAGAACAGGGAAGGCTGGGCCGACGCAGGGGAGGTACGGGGAGCCGAGCCGGACACGCGGGCCACGGAACGGCTGACGGAGGAGGAGCCCGCCGCTACCGGCGAGGACGCGCGCGCGGCGCTCACCAGCCACCTTGCGACCCTGCTCGAGCTCCCCACCCACGCCCTCTCCCCGTCGAGCTCGTTGCTCAGGGACCTGCACATGACCTCCCTCCAGGTCGTCGAAGCGGTCGCCACGGTGGCGCGCGCGCAGGGCAAGCAACCTCCGGGCGCACCGCTGTCGCTCAGCGACGCCACCCTCGCCGAGGCCGCCGCGGTCATCGACGACCTGCCCGAGACCCACCCGGCCGGGGAGGAAGGCGTGCCGGGCGTGCCAGGCGTACGCGGGTGGGTCCGGCAGCTCGCCTCGCCCTGGGTTCCGTTCACCGCGCCGCAGCACGAGCGCACGGAGTCGCCCGCCGTCCGCTGGCACGTGCACGCACCTGCCGGGCACTGGTCGCACGAGCTCGCGGGCGAGGGCGACGCGCAGGCCGACGGGTTCGCCGTCGCCCTGCCTGCGCGGACCACGCGCACGGAGATCGCCGAGCTGCTCGGCGAGATCAGCGGCCGCGATCCGGCGCACCTGCTCGTGCTGCATGACGGGCACCCCGCGGCAGCGGGACTCGCGCGTAGTGTCGCGAGCGAGCTGGACCGGTGCCGGGTCACCGTCCTCGCCGTGCCCGACCTGTCCCGCCGCATACCGCCCGGCGAGCTCGCCGGGATCCACGGTGACCGGTACCTGGAACTGCGCGCGCGCGACGACGGGCCGATCGAGCGCCGCACCGCCGTGGCACGGCCCGTTGGCGAGGTCGAGCCGAGCACGGTGGAGCTCGACGGCGTGTGCCTGGTGACCGGAGGGGTGCGGGGCATCACCGCATACGCCGCCGCGGGGCTCGCCGAGCACACCGGCTGCACGCCGGTGTTCCTCGGCCGGTCGCCGCAGGACGACCCCGAGGTCACCGACGCCCTGCGCGACCTCCGCGGGCGCGTGCCCGCGCACTACATCAGCTGCGACGTGACCGACGAGTCCTCGGTCGCCGCGATGGTGGCCGCGGCCCGCGAGTACGGGGCGATCCGCGGGCTCGTACACGGCGCCGGTCTCAACGAGCCGCGCACGCTCGGCGGCGTCACGCCGGAGTCGTTCGCGCGCACGCTCCGGCCGAAGGTCGACGGACTGCGGGTACTGCTCGACGCCCTCGGCGACGAGCTTCGGCTGCTTGTCGGCTTCGGGTCCATCATCGGCAGGCAAGGGCTCGCCGGGCAGGCCGAGTACTGCATCGCCAACGACTGGATGCGCAACGAGATCGAGGACTGGGCACGAGCACATCCCGGCTGCCGGGCGCACCACGTGGAATGGTCGGTGTGGTCCGGTATGGGGATGGGTGTGCGGCTGGGCGTCCTGGACAACCTGCGCGGGCAGGGCGTCGAGCCCATCGAACCCCGGCAGGGAGTGCGGGTGCTGCTGGACCTGCTCGCGGACCGGGCCGCACCGACCACGGTGCTGGTCACCTCGCGGTTCCCGGCCACAGCGACCCTGCGCGTGGAAGGTCCGGCCCCGCCCGCGCTGCGTTTCGCGGAGTACGCGCGCGCCCACGTTCCCGGCATCGAGGCGATCACCGAGTCGGAGCTCTCCCCCGGCACCGACCCGTACCTCGACGACCACCGCATCGACGGCGTTCCGGTGCTGCCCGCGGTCATCGCGATGGAAGCGATGGCACAGACCGCTGTGCTCGTCTCGGGTCCCCGGACGGCGTGGTCGATGACCGGTCTCGAGTTCCACTCCCCCCTCACGCTGAACGACTCCGGCCGTCGCGCCGTCCAGGTAGCCGCGTTGGCCGAGCGGCACGGAATCGACACGGCCGTGCGGGACGACTCCGACGGGTTCGGCACCGACCGGTTCACCGGCTCGGTGGCCGATGCCCCCGACCAGCCCGCGCACGTCGCCCGGGCGGACCCACCGGAAGACCCCGAACGGCAGGAACACGACCTCTACGGGGGCGTCTTGTTCCACGGCGGGAGGTTCCGCCGGTTGCTGCGCTACGACGCCCTCTCCGCGTTCCGCGTCAGTGCGTGGATCCGTGCCGGGCAGCGGGAACGGTGGTTCTCCGAGTTCCACGGTAACGAGCTACTGCTCGGTGACCCCGCTACGCACGACGCGACGCTCCATGCGTTGCTGGCGTGCGTCCCGCACCGGCGCGCACTCCCTGTCGGCGTGGACCGGGTCACGATCTGGCGCGTCCCGGAAGGGCCGTTGCGGGTGGCTGCCGTCGAACGCTCGCACTCGGCAGCGGACTACGTGTTCGACGCCGACCTCGCCGATCCGGACGGGGCCGTGGTCGCGCGCTGGCAGGGCCTGCGGCTGCGTGCCGTCACGGCACCGGAGTACCAGGAGGAGCTGCCCGGGCAACTCCTCGGCCCGTGGCTGACCCGCAGGCTCATCGAGTGCGACATCGCGGACGGGGTCGAGCTCGTGACCGTTCCCGGAACGCCGCAGGACGGCGCGGCAGCCACCGTGGCCGAACGCATCACCGGCGCGCGGGCATGCCACGACCCCACAGGCGAGCTGCACGTGACCGGGTACCACGCCAGCACGAGCCACGCGTCCGGGCGGCTGCTGCTCGCGCTGGCTCCGGGACCGGTCGGTGTGGGCTGGGAGGCGCTCGCGGACACGCTCCCCGCGAACCGTCCCCCGCTTCCCGATACCGGTGACCTGCGCACCGCCGAAGCATTGTGCGAGAAGCTCGGCGAGGAGCCCGCACTGACGATGACCAGGGTGTCGACCGCCCGCGAGGCGCTCGGCAAGCTCGGTGTCGAGCAGGACGAGGCGTTGCGGGTCGATCAGGTCACAGAGGACGGAATCGCCGTGCTTCGCGCAGGGGGCGTGCAGGTCGCGACCGCGAAGGTGCGGGTGCGCGAGGCGGGCTCGCTCGCGGTCATCGCCGTCGCGCTTCCCAGCGGGGGGTGAGCATGCGCCGCTACGCGTACCGGCATGTGGTGACCCTGGACGAGACCAACATGGTCGGCAACGTCTACTTCGCGCACTACCTGCACTGGCAGGGCCACTGCAGGGAACGCTTTCTCGCCGATCACGCCCCGGGCGTGCTGCGCAGCCTGTGCGCTGGAGAGCTCGTCATGGTCACCGTGTCCTGCTCGATGAACTACTACGCGGAGTGTTTCGCGCTGGACGAGGTGGAGGTCTCCATGGCCCTGCGAGCCGCGAGCGGGAACCGGATCGTGATGGACTTCGACTTCCACCGCGCATCCCTGCTCACCGCCCAGGGAACGCAGACGGTCGCCTGCATGCGCCGCTCCGACGACGGTGTGGTGCCCACCGAGATACCGGCCGAACTCGCGCGCGCCCTGTCGGACTTCTCCTGACCCCTGCGGCCGGAGCCCGGAAGGGCGAGCCGAAGGTGGCGCCGGTTGCAGTAGAAGGAGCCGAATGTCACCTTCGGCTCCCCACCACGGCTGGTACCACCTCGCTGAGCGCGCCACGCAGGACCACGTCGGCGAGGCCGTCGTACGGGGTTTCCGCAGCGTTGCACACCAGCACGGCGGCGCCGGCGTGCGCAGCGGTCGAGACCAGCCCGGCTGCGGGCTGCACGGTCAGCGAGCTCCCGACCGCCAGCATGACGTCGCACGACCGCGCCTCCACCCGCGCCCGATGCAACACACCCGGATCCAGGCTCTGCCCGAACGAGATGGTTGCCGACTTGAGGATGCCGCCGCACTCCTCGCACCCCGGGTCGGCCTCACCTGCCACCACCCGGTCGAGGACAGCTCGCATGTCGCGCCGGTCGGAGCAGCTCAGGCAGACGGTGACGAACATCGTGCCGTGCAGCTCGACCACCAGTTCCGCGGCGCTGCCCGCCTCCTGGTGCAGCCCGTCGACGTTCTGCGTGAGGACGGCGGCCAGGGTGCCTGCGCGCTCCAGATCGACGATCGCGCGGTGTGCCGCGTTCGGCCGGGCATCCCAGGCCGGATGGTGCAGGCGGGCCCGCCAGCTTCGCTCGCGCACCTCCGCGCTGTCGACATAGGCCCGCAGGTTCGACAGTCGCTGCGTTCCGGGGTCGGTGCTCCACAACCCGTTGGGGCCCCGGAAGTCGGGGATTCCCGACTCCGTGGAGATCCCGGCTCCGGTAAGCGCGACGACGCGGTCGGCCGAATCGACCAGCTCGCGGGCCCGTCGCAGGCTCTCCGGTGACGCCATCCCTCCATGCTGGCGGACACGCGCCCGCTCCGGGAACCTCCCTGGACGGCAGAATGGCGGGCATGGCAGGCATGGCCGGCAAGCGCAGCGCGGGGCTCATCCTGTTCCGGCGGGCCGCGGCCGGGACGGAGGTGCTGCTCGGGCACATGGGGGGACCGTTCTGGGCCCGGCGCGACGCGGGTGCGTGGACCGTGCCGAAAGGCGAGTACGGGCCGGACGAGGATCCCTGGGCGGCGGCGCGGCGCGAGTTCCGCGAGGAGCTCGGTCTCGACGCGCCCCACGGCACGCGGGTGGCGCTGGGAGACGTGCGGCAGTCCGGCGGCAAGGTGGTGACGGTCTGGGCCGTCGAGGGCGACATCGACCCGAACGCCGTCGTACCCGGGATGTTCGAACTGGAATGGCCACGCGGCTCCGGACGGGTCCGCGAGTTCCCGGAGCTCGACCGGGTCGCGTGGTTCGACCTCGACCGAGCACGCGACAAGATCATCAAAGGCCAGCGTGCCGTCCTCGACCGCCTTGACGAGCTGCTGCGCACGTGACCGGCTCCGGCACGCCCGGCAACGTGCGCCCGATCGCCCCTCCCATGGCCTGCTCCCCGCTACCGGTGGCAGGCTGATGGTCATGCTGGACATCCCGAAAGCCGAACTGCACGTACACATCGAGGGCACCATGGAGCCCGAGATGGTCTTCGAGCTGGCCCGCCGCAACGACGTCGAGCTTCCCTACAGCTCGGTCGCCGAGCTCCGGTCCCGGTACGAGTTCTCCGACCTCCAGTCCTTCCTGGACATCTACTACGCCAACATGGCCGTGCTGCGCACGCGCCGGGACTTCCGGGAGCTGACCGCCGCGTATCTGCGGGAGTCCGCCCGGCAGGGCGTACGGCACGCGGAGATCTTCTTCGACCCGCAGGCGCACCTCGCACGGGGCGTGGAGATGCCGGCCATCGTGGACGGGCTCTCGGAGGGGATCACGGAGGGGATCACGGAGGGGGCAGGCAGCGGCGTCACGGCCGAGCTCATCCTGTGTTTCCTGCGTGACCAGAGCGCCGAGTCGGCCATGGACACCCTGCGCCTCGCCGAACCGTTCCTGGACCGCATCATCGGTGTGGGCCTGGACTCCGCGGAGGTGGGTCACCCGCCGTCGAAGTTCACCGAGGTCTTCGACCGGGCACGCGAGCTGGGCCTGCGCGCGGTCGCGCACGCGGGCGAGGAGGGGCCCGCCGAGTACGTGCGGGAGGCACTCGACCTGCTCCGCGTGGAACGTGTCGACCACGGTATCCGGGCGCTGGACGACCCCGAGCTCGTCGACCGGCTGCGCCGCGAGCAGGTCCCGCTCACCGTGTGCCCGTTGTCCAACGTGCGTCTCGGCTCGTTCAGCCACCTCTCCCAGCACACCCTGCCACGGCTGATGGCCGAAGGGCTCATGGTCACGATCAACTCCGACGATCCCGCGTACTTCGGTGGCTACGCCGGGGAGAACTTCTCCGCCGTCCGCGAGCACCTCGGCCTCACGCGGGAACAGCTCCGGCAGGTCGCCGCGAACTCCGTCCAGGCATCCTTCCTGGACCGTGAGCGCAAGTCCGCGCTGCTGGCCGAGGTGGACGCCTGGACGGAGTGAATCGCCGGGCTAGACCAGCCAGATGAAGTAGGCGAGGATGATCACGAACAGCACGTAGCCGATCGGGTGCACGTCGCGCCACCGGCCCTTGACCACCATCAGCAGCGGGAAGAGCAGCAGCCCCATCGCGATGCCGTTGGCGATCGAGAAGGTCAGCGGCATCGCGATCACGGTCACGAACGCCGGGATCGCGAACTCCAGCTTGTGCCACTCGATGTCGCCGAGGCCCTTGGCCATGAGCACCCCGACGATGATCAGGGCGGGCGCTGTGACCTCCGGAGTCACCACGGCCAGCAGCGGCGAGAAGAACAGGGACAGCAGGAAGAGCAGCGAGGTCACCACCGACGCCAGCCCGGTGCGTCCGCCCGCGGCCACACCGGCCGAGGACTCGATGTAGGAGGTGGTCGTCGACGTACCCAGGATCGCGCCGCCCATCGTCGCGATCGAGTCGGCACCCAGTGCCCGCTTCGCCCTCGGAAGCTTGCCGTCCTTCAGGAACCCGGCCTGGCTGGCGATCGCGATCAGGGTTCCCGAGGTGTCGAAGAAGTCCACGAACAGCATCGTGAACACCACGATGATCATCTGCGAGCTCAGCAGCTCGGGCAGGTTGACGAGCGCCTCCCCGAACGTCGGCGCGAGGCTGGGCACCGAGGACACCGCGCTGGCAGGCGGGTCGATCAGGGTGGTGACGACCCCGAGAACGCCGGTGAGGATCATCCCGTAAAAGACCGCACCCTTGAACCCGCGCAGCAGGAGCGCCGCCGTGACGACAATGCCGAAGATCGCCAGCAGCGTAAGCGGCCGGGTGAGGTCTCCAAGGGTCACATACGTCGACTCGGACGGCACCACGATCTCGGCGTTCTGCAGCCCGATGAACGCGATGAACATGCCGATCCCGGCTCCCACCGCGAGCTTGAGCTGCAACGGGATCGCGTTGATGATCGCTTCGCGGACCCCGGTCATCGCGAGCACGAAGAACAGGAGACCGGACGCGAACGTCCCGACGAGCGCGACCTGCCAGTCTATGCCCATCACGAGCACCACGGTGAACGCGAAGAACGCGTTCAACCCCATCCCCGGTGCCAGCGCGATCGGGTAACGCGCCCACACCCCCATGATGAACGTACCGAGTGCGGCGGCGAGCGCTGTCGCGACGAATACCGCGTCGGTGTTCATCCCGGTCTCGCCGAGCACGGAGGGGTTGACGAACAGGATGTACGCCATCGCCAGGAATGTGGTCACCCCCGCGATCGTCTCCCGCCGCACGTTCGTGCCCAGCTTCGTGAGCCGGAAGAACCGGTCTATGGGGCCTCGCTCCGTCCCGTCCTGCTCCGGTGAGTCCGGCTGCTCCGTCGTGTCCGCCCTGTCCGTCGCCATCGTTCGCCTCCTTGCGCGTGGCACCAGCTGATCATTTAGCTTGCCAGCCGGTCGATCCCACTGGAAAAGTCGGTGACCAGTGGTTCAACGAGTCACACGGGTCGGCGCCCGCACGTGTCGTGGTGTGAATTGGATCACTATTCGTGGGGTGGATCCATCGGTGGAGACCACAAGAACGGCCGAACGGGCAACCGGGCATCTTGGAGGATCCCCCAATCCCACCCGCGACCCCCTAGCCGTGCGCGTGCGCGAGCCAGCCGTGCGGCAGGGCAGGCATACCGTCGACCGGGCGGATCCAGACGTACACCCAGCACTCGACGCCGCCGTGCAGGGTGGTCCGGGTGCGCTCGTAGCCGGGCCCCTCGTAACGATCCAGCTCCGGCCAGGCCGAGTCCGGGTCACGGAGCCGCACGCACTGGGCAGGTACGCCTGGCGCGCAGCCGGGCCGACTGTCGCCCGGTCGATAGGCGGGATAGCCGCGCCCGGTGTCGTACAGCGCACCGGGAAGCGTGCACTCGCCCTCATGCGCCGCGACCAGCGGCGCGAGAAAGTGCCACGCGGCGGCGCCGCGCATGAGCGTGCCGTAGACGGCCAGGCGGTCCGGCAGTGCGCCAGGGCTTGTCCGGGACGACACCGCGTGCATACCCGATTCTCCCCATGCCCGCCGGACCGAGACGTGTCCCGGGAGGTCCGTGGCCAGGGCAACCATGACCGGGGGCTCGCGCGTGGTAGGGATGATGAGACCGGCAACGATCGGCACGTCCCTGGCGATACTGGCACTCGCCGGTTGCGGCACGGACGGCGCGGGCGAGCAGGCGGCCGAGCTGCCCGAGGACCGGACGTTCGTGTCCACCTCCGTGAGCGAGGGAGGCGAGCCGCGCCCGCTGGCCGGCGACACCGGGGTGCGGTTGACGTTCGACGACGGCCAGCTCCGGGCGCACGCAGGCTGCAACCACCTGCACGGGAACGTCCGCCTGCAGGACGGCCGGCTGGACGTGAACAGGCTCGGCGGCACCGAGATCGGCTGTTCGCCGGAGCTGGCCGAACAGGACGAATGGCTCTCCGGCTTCCTCGCGGACGGGCCCACCGTCGAGCTCGACGACGAGACGCTCGTCCTGACCGGCGGCGAGACCACCATGGTGCTCGCCGACAGCGACGCGGCCGAGCCGGACCGCGCGCTCGAGGGGACCCGATGGGTCGTGGACACGGTGCTCGACGGGGACGTCGCGTCCTCGGTACCGCGCGACGCCGAGGCACACCTGACCTTCGCCGCAGGCGGCGAGGTGCGGGGAAACGCCGGTTGCAACTCCCTCGACGCGCGCTACAGCGCGACCGGCTCGCGGCTGGACATCGAGCAGGTCGTGACGACCAACATGTCCTGCGGGCAGCACGTCGACCGGTTCGAACGCACCGTACTGGATGTGCTTTCCGGGGAGCCCTCCTACGAGATCGACGGCGACCGGTTGACGCTGACCGGTGAGGAACCGGACAGGCGACTCCGGCTGACGGCCGAATAGGGCCTGCGCACCGATGCGCTGCACGGCCCCGCGGTGACGGGTACTGGGCCGCGCCGGGAGATCCGGGTGGGCTGCCCGCGCGGTACTTTGGGATGCGTTCGTCCGGCCGTCCACACCGCGCCGGACACGGCATCGCGCACGACACAGGGGGACCGTCCATGTCCGGGGCGTACGGACCGCACCAGCCCGCCCGACCCGGGAGTGGCCGCTCGGCAGCGCTCGCCATCGGCGGCGTACTGCTCGCGGCGGGCATCGCTGTCACGCTCGTGCTCGCCCCGGGTGGCGGATCGATACCCGGGACCCCGCACGTCGCCGGGTCCGGCGACGCGAGCACGCGCCACCTGGCCCCGCTGTCCATGGAACCGGACCGGGACGCCGTCGAGGCACCCGACGGGACACCGCACATCCCGGCATGCCGCTTACTCCCACCGGGCGACGTGCACGCCATCGGGCACCGGTTGCACGACTACGCGAACACGATCGGCGAAGGCGAGGAGGGCATCCGTCGCACCGTGTTCGACTACGTGGGCGAGGCCGACGTCGAGTCCGATCGCGGGCTGACGTCCGCGGGCTCGGTCACGGGCACGTGCGAGTACGGCTTCGCGTCCGAGGGGGAAGGAACGTCTCCCGGGCTGGACATCGTGGTGCTGCAACCGTTCCTCGTGAGCCGGGACAGGGTCGAGGAAGAACTCGAGCGCCGTTACGAGCCCGCCGGGCCGGTCAACGGGGCCGACCTGTACGAACACGCATCCGACGACATCGACTTCCTGACCCATGTACTCGTCACCGACAAGGCGATGGTGCTGCTGCGCACGTTCGACCTGACGGAGTCGGATCGTGACGCGGTGCTAGAGACCGTGTCCACCAACCTCGCCGACCTGCTCGCCGACCCGGAGGGCCCGGCCGTGCCTACCTACCAGGACGGCCCGTGGGACGGGGATGTCGTCCGGGCATGCCCGCTGCTGGACAACACCGGCATCCGGGAGGTCACTGGCAACGACGCGGCCCCGTTCGCCACCGAGACCATCCCGGTCACCTCGGCGACGACCGCATCGGGTCCCGACGCCGGAGGGCACGACTACGTGTTCAACGGTTGCCGCCGCACGGATGTCGTCCCGCCAGGGGAGGACGTCGCCGACGACATCGACTCGATCTTCGACTCGGTCGTGTTCAACCTGTCCACACGTACCTTCGAGACCGGTGCCGGCGCCGAAGCCTTCTTCGGCGAGGTCACCGCCCCGGGCGGCACCTACCAGGAGAGCGTCACCCTGGACGGTCCCGGGGACCAGGCGTTCGCCGGTAGGTCGTCCGCGGCGATGGGTGGTGTCGATCTCATCGTGCGCCTCGGCCCGGTGGTGTTCGAGCTGGGCTACGACGCCCACACCGATGGCCGAATCGACGAGGCGGTCGAGGCGCTCCGCCCGCTCGCCGAACGGATCAGCGACACGCTGGCGAGCGAGGGGTACTGAGCGCCCCGCCTGCCGCGCGCGGGTCGAGCCTGCCGGACCGCCGCTGACCAGGGAGGGCAGGCGCACCAGCGACGACACGGCCTGCCCCGGCGGGACGCCGGACACCGCGACCGGCACCGGGGACGCACCGTGCTCGGTGCTGGTCGCAGGCGGTACCCGGATCCGGTACTGGGCCGGGTCGATACACTCGGCACGTGACTGAGGCGCATGAGGACTTCGCCGACGACCTGCCCGAACAGATGCGGATCCGGCGGGAGAAGCTGGACCGGCTGCGCCAGGCGGGTGTCGACCCCTACCCGGTGGGCTACGACCGCACGACCTCGATCGCCGAGGTCCGCGAGGGCCACGAGCACCTCGAGCCCGACAAGGGCACCGGGCAGCGCGTCGCCGTAGCCGGGCGGATCATGCTCTACCGCACCAGCGGGAAGCTCTGCTTCGCCACCATCCGGGACGCTTCCGGGTCCATCCAGATCATGCTCTCGCTGGACAAGATCGGTGCCGAGTCACTGGAGTCCTGGAAGGCCGACATCGATCTCGGCGACCACGTGGGGGTCGAGGGCGAGGTCATCACGTCCAAGCGAGGCGAGCTGTCGGTGCTGGCCGACAGCTGGACGCTCACCGCCAAGTGCCTGCGGCCGCTGCCGGAGAAGCACAAGGGGCTCACCGACCCCGAGGCCAGGGTGCGGCAGCGCTATGTCGACCTGATCGTCAACCCCGAGGCACGGCAGATGGTCACGCACCGCTCCCACGCGGTGCAGGCACTGCGGAACGGGCTGGTGCAGCGGGGGTTCGTGGAGGTCGAGACCCCGATGCTGCAGCAGATCCACGGCGGCGCGGCCGCGCGGCCGTTCACCACCCACATCAACGCCTACGATCTGGACCTGTACCTGCGCATCGCACCGGAGCTGTTCCTGAAGCGGCTCGTGGTCGGCGGGATCGAGCGGGTCTTCGAGATCAACCGGAACTTCCGCAACGAGGGGGCGGACTCCACGCACAACCCCGAGTTCACGATGCTGGAGTTCTACCAGGCCTACGGGGACTACGCGACCGGTGCGAGGCTGACCAGGGAGCTCATTCAGGAAGCCACCCGGGCCGTGTTCGGTGACACCGTGGTTCCCACCAGTCACGGCGAGATGGACCTCGGTGGCGAGTGGCCCTGGGTAACCCTCTACGGCTCGGTGTCCGAGGCACTCGGCGAGGAGATCACCCCGCGCAGCCCGGTGGAGCTGCTACGCAAGCACGCCGACTCGCGGGACATCTCGTGGGATCCCGCGTGGGGCCAGGGCAAGCTCACCGAGCAACTCTTCGAGGAGCTGGTGGAACGCGACCTCCACCAGCCGACGTTCGTGCGCGACTTCCCGAAGGAGACCAGCCCGCTGACCAGGCAGCACCGCGACGACCCGCTGCTGACCGAGAAGTGGGACCTGATCGGCTTCGGCATGGAGCTCGGCACCGGCTACTCGGAGCTGGTCGACCCGGTGGAACAGCGCAACCGGTTGACCGAGCAGTCCCTGCTTGCCGCCGGTGGCGACCCGGAGGCCATGCAGCTCGACGAGGATTTCCTGCGCGCCCTCGAGTACGGGATGCCGCCGTCGGCAGGCGTGGGCATCGGCATCGACCGGCTGCTCATGGGCTTCACCGGAAAGGGCATCCGGGAGACGATCCTGTTCCCGATGGTCAAACCCACCTGACCCGCGCCTCGGCCGCAAGCTGAATGACGCTTTCACTCCGCATGGCGGACTGAAATCGTCATTCAGCCACGACGAAAAGTATTCGTGCGGCGAGCCGAAAATTGTAATTCGCAATTCCAAGAATATCGACAGTCCCCGTTTTCGCCATTAACGTCGGTGCGGAGAGAAAAAGGGGATGGGGTATTCATGTCCGCCGGATCCGTCGCGTTCGCGAGCGCGCTCGCGCTCGTGCTGGCCGTCGAGCTGCCGGACAAGACGTCGGCGGCGGTGCTGGTGCTCACCACGCGGTACAGGGCCGCACCGGTGCTGGCGGGCGTCACCGTGGCGTTCGCCGTGCACACCGCGCTGGCCGTGGCCTTCGGCAGCGCGCTGACGTTGCTGCCGAGCGAGCTCGTGGCGCTGGCCGTGGCCGCGGTTTTCGGTACCGGCGCGTTCCTGCTGCTGCGCGAAGGGCTCCGGCGACAGGACGCCGCGCCGCAGGACGCGAGCATGCAGGGACCGCGGCCGGTGGCCTTCACCCGGGCCGCGCTGACGTCCTGCGCGGTCCTGTTCCTCGCCGAGCTCGGCGACGCATCACAGTTGGCCACAGCGGGCCTCACAGCCCGCTACAGCGCTCCGCTGGCCGTCGGCCTGGGCTCGTTCGCCGCCCTGGTGCTCGTCGCCGCTGTGGCGGCGCTGCTCGGACGCAAGCTGCAGGCCCGCATCAACCATCGCTTGCTGCACCGCGTCACCGGAGTGGCCTACGCCTGCCTGGCCGTGCTGGCCCTGGCAAGCGCGCTCGGCGCATAGCGCACCGGCGCGGTCCCGGGAACGTCAGCTCAGGATGCGCGCCAGGTGCGCTGCGGCCGCCACCACGCGCGGCCCGACGGTCTCGGCGTCCAGCGTGTCGAGGGAGACCACGCCGATGCTCGCGCGAAAGCCCGGTACGCCGCGCACCGGTGCGGCCACACCCTGCGCGCCCTGCTGTAGCTCGCCCACGGTGGAAACCCACTCCCCCTCGTCCTGCCGCAGCGTGATCGCCTTACCGGCCGCACCACGGCTGACCGGATGTCGCGTACCGACCCGGTAGGCCACGTGAAAGCTCGTCCACGACGGTTCGATCACCGCGACGGCCTGCACGGTGTCGGCATCGGCGAGGGACAGGTGTGCCGTCGCGCCGGTGTCCTCGGCCAGGTCCCGCAGTACGGGTGCGGCGGCGTCCCGCAGCTGGGGAAGGACCCGCCCCGCCAGGCGCAGCAGCCCGATCCCCAGCCGCACCTTCGAGCCGTCCCGCCAGACCAGGCCACGCTCGGTCAGCGGACCGAGCAGCCGGTACACCGCAGCGCGGCTGACATCGATGCGGGTGGCGAGCTCGGAGACCGTACAGGCCTCGCCCTCCGCGTCGGCGACCGCCTGCAACAGCGCGAGGCCCCTGTCCAGGGTCAGCGACCCTTCACTGCTCATCGCGTGCTCACAACAGCCCGAGCTCGGTCAGCTCCCGTGCCGCGTCGTCGAAGGTGGCCGAACCGTACGAGGCGAACAGCTGCCGCACCGCCTTGGCCGCCGGCCCGGACAGTGCCGCCGCGTCGGACGCGAGAGCCTCGGCGTCGGTACTGGCGAGCGCCTCGTGCACATCCTTGCCTGCCAGGCAGCGCGCCGAGGCCACGAGCAGGTTCAGGAAGCCGTGGTGGGTAAAGCCGGTGGTCTCGTCGGTGTGCCGGACAGCCCGGTGCAGGCTGTTGGTGGCCTTGAACGACGCCCCGGAGACCGTGCTGACCACCGAGAAGAAGTCAGCGAGCTCGTCGACACCCGGGAAGTTCTCGCTGGACTGGCCACCACACCGGACCTTGGGCCAGCTGCCGTGCTCGACGACCTTGCGCACGCCATCGAGCCAGCCGACACCGCGGCGCGGCTCGACCACACGCACCACGTCCTCCGGTACGAACTCGGAGACCCGCTCCAGCCACACCTCGTCGACGTCCGACGGCGCGGGCATCTCGACCATGCGCAAGGTGAGCAGCTCGGAACGCGACTCCACGATCGAGATCGCCTTCGGCACCCCGCCGAGGCCGGTGTCGATGATCAGCGAAAGCGGAAGCGGCTCGCTCGGCTGGATCTTGACCAGCTCGGTGATCATCTCTGGCAGCCGGGACGCCGGGCAGAGGAAGACGCCGAGCAGTCCGGCGTAGTCCCCGGCACGCGCGTCGAGGTATGCCCGCAACGCCTCCGGCATGCTCGCCGTACCGGGCGGGAAGAGGGCCGAGTCATCGACGAGGCGGGTGAACAGGGGCGGTATGCCACCAGGGCTGGGCGGCGGGAGTTCCACTGCGCTTGACACGACTGACACGCTAGTAGCGTACTATAATCGCGCAAACTGGTTCGACTATCGAACACATCTCGGGAGTCAGCGATGCCGTACTACCGCCAAGTCGGGCAGGTTCCGCCGAAGCGGCACACCCAGTTCCGCTCGTCCCGCGGGAGCCTCTACGCCGAGGAGCTGATGGGCGTGGAAGGCTTCTCCTCGGACTCGGCGCTGCTCTACCACCGCAACCTGCCCACGGCCATCACCGACGCGGTCGCCGTGTCCGACGACCGCGGACCGATCGCCCCGAACCACCCGCTCAAGCCGCGCTCCTACCGCACCCCGGAGCTGAAGTACCCGGACGGCACCGACGCCGTCACCGGGCGACGCAGGCTGTTCGGCAACAACGACGTCACCATCGGTTTCACCGTGGCGGACGCGCCCAGTCCCCTCTACCGCAACGCCACCGGGGACGAGCTGCTCTACATCCACGGCGGCGCGGGCACGGTGGAGACGGTGTACGGAGCGCTGGAGGTCGGCGACGGCGACTACGTCGTGCTACCCACGTCGACGACCTACCGGGTCGTGCCGCACGAACCGCTCACCGCGCTGTGTGTCGAGGCGCGCGGGCACATCGCCCCGCCCAAGCGCTACCTCTCCACCAAGGGACAGTTCCTCGAGCATGCCCCGTACTGCGAACGCGACATCCGCGGACCGGTGGAGCCGCTGATCGTCGACGGCGCCGAAGGCGATGCCCCTACCGATGTCCTGGTGCGGCACCGGGCGGGCCTCACCCGCTACACCTACACGCACCACCCGTTCGACGTGGTTGGCTGGGACGGCTGCCTGTACCCGTGGGTGTTCAACATCGACGACTTCGAACCCATCACCGGGCGGGTGCACCAACCGCCACCGGTGCACCAGACCTTCGAGGGCCCCAACTTCGTCGTGTGCTCGTTCTGCCCGCGTAAGGTCGACTACCACCCGGACGCGATACCTGTCCCGTACAACCACGCCAATGTGGATTCCGACGAGCTGATGTTCTACGTGCGGGGCAACTACGAGGCGCGCGCCGGATCCGGCATCGGGATCGGGTCGATGTCGCTACACCCGTCCGGATTCACGCACGGGCCTCAGCCGGGCGCCGCGGAGGCCTCCATCGGCACGGAACACTTCGACGAGACAGCCGTCATGATCGACACCTTCGCCCCGCTCGACCTCGGCGAGGCCGCGGAGGCCTGCGAGGACCCCGGTTACGCCTGGACCTGGTCGCGCGGGAGTACACCCTTGTGAGGGACGAAGCACACCATTCCGACATGTGGCGTGGCACACTACGGCAATGGCTCGCTACGAGAACGAAGGCCAGTGGGGTCGTGAAGGATACGACTACACACAAGGCCGCGAAGGATATGACTACTCGCGAGGCCGTGAGGGATACGAACACTCACGAAGTCGCGAAGCGTACGAGGACCGTTCCGAGCCGTCGACCAGTCGATTCACCGTAATACGGCGCATCAACGGGATCATCAGTCTCGTATGTGGACTGTTCGCTGCCGTACTCGCGGTGCACATCTTCCTGTTCGTCTTCGAGGCCAACTTCGGCAACCCGTTCGCCGCGTTCGTGTCCGACTGGGCACGGATGGTCTCCCTCGGGCTGGGCAACCTGTTCCTTCCCCCCAACGAGAAGGCACAGATCGCCCTGAACCAGGGGATCGCCGCCATACTGTGGCTCGTCATCGGCTGGCTGGTCACCACGATCATCGCCCGCATCCTCCTGCCCTACCCCGACAGGAGCTGGTACCGGCGCTCGCAGTGACAGGGACCGCTCCACGGTCTTCCGGACCGGCCCCGGCGGAGCTCGCCGGGAGCCGCACGACGAAGGGGCTGTGTGCGAACGTCGCACACAGCCCCTTCTCGCGTTCCGGCCGAACGGCCGACGCTATGTCCGTTCGGTCCCGGAACCCGATCCGGATCCCGAACCCGGGGTACTGCCATTCGCGTCGTTCGGCTCCACGAGACCCTCGTCGATGAGGCTCTGCGAGACGTGCTCGGTGAGCTCCTCGCGTTGCTGCCGTCGCTGCATGCGCAGGAACGCCCGCCGCTCCAGCGTGAACGCCCGCCACGTGGAGATACACATCAGGATCATCACCACACTGAACGGCAACGCGATGATGATCGCGGCGGACCTCAAGCCTTCGAGACCGGCCTGGCCTCCGGCAAGCAGCAGCGCGATCGCCACGATCCCCTCGGCGGCCGCCCAGAAGATGCGGCTCCACTTCGGAGGTTCGGTGTGCCCGCCCGAGGAGAGCATGTCCACCACGAGCGACCCGGAGTCGGAGGAGGTGATGAAGAACGTCGCGATCAACAGCACCGCGAGCCCGACGAGGATCGTCCCGGCTGGAAGGGTCTCCAGCAGACCGAACAGCGCACCTTCCTGCGTCACGCCGTCTTCCGCGTCGATGATGCCACCGTCACCGAAGATCTCCCGGTAGAGGCCGGAGCCACCGAGGACGCTGAACCAGAAGAACGTGACGATCGTGGGCACCAGCAGCACGCCACCGACGAACTCACGGACCGTACGGCCCCTGGAGATGCGCGCGATGAACACGCCGACGAAGGGTGCCCAGGAGATCCACCAGCCCCAGTAGAAGGCCTGCCAGAAGCCCTGCCACTCGATACCGGCATCGCCCTGCATGGCGGTGGTGTCGAAGCTCATCTGCAGCAGGTTCTGCAGGTACAGACCGATGGACTGGACGAACTCGCGCAGAATGAACATCGTCGGCCCCGCGATGAGGACGAACAACATGATCAGCGCGGCCAGGCTGATGTTGAAGTTCGACAGCCACTTGATGCCCCTCTTCACCCCGGTGACCACCGAGACGATGGCGATCAGGGTGATGATCCCGATGAGCACCGCGTAGACGAGGTCACCCGGGTCCTGGACGATGTTGATCCATTCCAGCCCCGCCGCGATCTGCAGGACGCCGAGACCGAGCGAGGTGGCCACACCGAACACCGTGCCGATCACGGCCGCGACGTCGATGACGTCGCCGACCACTCCCTTGACCCGGTTGCCGAGCAGCGGCTGAAGCACCCACCGGATCGAGATCGGCTTGCCCTTGCGGTGCACCATGTACGCGATCGCCAGGCCGACGACCACGTAGATCGCCCAGGGATGCAGGCCCCAGTGCAAGAAGGTCTGGATCATCGAGAACTCGGCCAGCTCGCTCGGCGAGCCCTCGACCCCGGGCTTCGGGCTGTTGAAATGCATGAGGGGCTCGGCGACGCCGAAGAAGACCAGGCCGATCCCCATGCCCGCCGCGAACAGCATCGCCAGCCAGGACCCGACACTGAACTCGGGTTCCTCGTCCTGCGGGGACAGCTTGATATCGCCGAAATGCCCGACACCGACCCAGATGGCGAAGACCACGAAGGCGGTGACGAGGAAGTTGTAGTACCAGCTGAAGTACTGGGTGATCCCGCCGCTCACCTCACCCAGCCACTCGTTGGCGGTTTCGGGCGCGAAGACCGCCCAGAGCGCGAAGGCGACGATGATGACCACCGACGGCCAGAACACCCCTGGTTTGACGGAGTGATACCAAGCACCCTGATTGGCCGGACCGCTGCTCTGCGCAGGATCCGGCGACGTATCTGACGTTGTCGCCACCTTACGGTTCCTTTCTTCGCGAAAGTACGAACGTCGTGTTCGCGTACGAGTGCCCCCTGAAACCTCGTGACAGCGGGTAGCCCGCAATGCGTCCGCTGGCACGTTATACGAGCCGGATAACAGTCCGATTGAGCGCAGCAGCGCCATCCGCTAACGACTGATCCGGATATCGACGCAAGGCCGGGTAGGCGACCCGGGGGCATGAGTCGTTGTTCAGCTCACAAACTTCCAGTTCACAGCCCTATCACGGGCAGTGGAGTTGATCGAGTATGCGCGTTACCCCCAGTCCGGTTCAAGTACTCCACAGGCGTCGAGCCTGCCACACCAATAACTCACGGATGATCAGGTTAACGTGAGTACGTGTTGCGGACACTTCGTCGTTGGTGTATGTCACCGCGCCCACAGTCGCCACAGGTCGTCACGGACCGCCGCGAGCGCCGGGCGATCGTCATCGAGCTCGTCGTCGTGTTCGCGATCACCCTGGGACTGTCCGGTGCGCGCAGCCTGCTCTCGTTTCTCGATTCCCTGCTGCGCCCGGAACCGCTCGCCGAGCAGGAGGTCGCGCTGCACTCGCCGCAGGCGAGCATCGCGCTGGTGGACATGCTGCAGCAGGTGCTCGGCGCGGTGCAGCTCCTCGGCTGGGCCTGCCTGGGGCTCTACCTGCTGTGGCGCGCGGGCTTTACGGCATCGGCCGTGGGCATCGACCTGCGCAGGCGGGGCAGGGACCTGCTGCTCGGCCTCGGCCTGACCGCACTGATCGGCATCCCGGGGCTGGCGCTGTACCTCGGCGCGTGGTCCGCCGGACTCAACGTGGCGGTCATACCCTCGGCACTGGACGAGACATGGTGGCGCCCGATCACGTTGACGCTGTCCGCGTTCGGCAACGCCGCCGCGGAGGAGATCCTCGTCGTCGGCTACCTGCTGACCCGGCTCCGGCAACTCGGTTCCGGCGAGAACTCCGCGTTACTCGTATCGGCGGTGCTGCGCGGGGTATATCACTTGTATCAGGGAGTCGGCGGATTCGTCGGCAACCTGGTCATGGGGTTGATTTTCGGGCGGATCTGGCAACGGACCAACCGGCTCTGGCCCCTCGTCATCGCGCACACGTTGCTCGATGTCGTCGCTTTCGTCGGTTACGCGATGCTGCGTGACCACCTCTCGTGGCTACCGTGAACCCGGCCCCGCTTTCCCCGCACCCCGGCACGTGAGCGGCACACCGTGACCGGGATATCACTGCCGGGAGATTGAAGGAAACCTAACCACATTTTGATTGGGCTATCCTAACCGGAATTGAATCGAATCACTTACCGCGCCATTCCGTGGTGAATCGGCCCCGCTCGCAAGTAGAATTGAAAATATGAACACCACTGACAGTGAACCGCGGTCCAAGTTCTACGAGCTCCTACAGGAGCAAGTGCACAACGAGTTCAACGCGGAGCGCCAGTACATCGCGCTCGCCGTATGGTTCGACGCGGAAGACCTGCCCCTGCTCGCCAGGCACTTCTACCGGCAGGCCGTCGAGGAACGCAACCACGCGATGGCGATCGTGCAGTACCTGCTCGACACCGATCACCCGGTGGGCATCGGCGGTACCGATGCCGTCCGGAACGACTTCAGCGACCCGGTCGAGCTGATCGAGCTGGCTCTCCGGCAGGAGAAGCAAGTCGCCGCGGACATCGAGTCACTGGCCAAGACGGCGCGCGCCGAGGACGACTACACCGGTGAGCAGTTCGTGCAGTGGTTCCTCAAGGAGCAGGTCGAGGAGATCTCGACGATGTCCACACTGCTCAACGTCGCGAAGCGCGCCGGGGGCAACGTCTTCGAGATCGAACGCTTCCTGGAACGCGAGGCCGGTGGCCAGGGGCCCGACCCGACGATGCCCCCGGTCGCGGGCGGCGCGCTGTAGCCGGTCCCGGTGGCGCCGGTCCCGCTGTAACCGGCCCTGGAGCGCACCGGGGCATTGCGACCGCGATCCGAATGCGCCCCGTGCCGGGCGGCTCACCCGCCGGAGCCGCCCGGCCCCGGGGCGTTCAGTCCCAGGCGCACTGCCCGAGACGGTCGCCACGCAGGAACAGTTGCTGGACATCGTGGTGACTGTCGAAGACGAAACGGTAGTGCGAGTCCTCCCCCGCGACGGCATGGTAGCCACCCGACTCGGCCCGCAGCCGCGAGTAGGCCGACTCGACTTCCGCACGCGAGGAACCCGTCGTGATGCCTTCCGGGGTGTGCGCCCCCGAAGCGCTGATCACGGCCACCCCGAGGTCCTCGGAGATGCGCACGTGCCAGACGGACTCGATGCCCTCCGCGAGCGCGTACGGTTCGCAGCCCTCCGGGGGGTCGGCGTCCGGGTCGGCGAGCAGCTCCGCGTCCCGCGCCTCCTCGAACGTCATGCCCAGCCGCAGCCGGCCGTACCCGTCCGGCCCCAGGACCGGGCCCGCGCTGAACATCGTGCCGTCCTCGCCACGTTCCGCATACGTCTCCGGCCCGGTCCGCGGAGCGGGTTCGGCGTTCCCCGCTCCCGGTCCCGGATCCGCGAACGTCCGCGGTTCGGGCAGGCGACGGTCGGGCGCGTCCGCGCTCTCCGGATCGGGCGCCGCACCAGGGGGCTGCGTCGAAGGAACCCGCTCGATCCCGTCCGACGAGGCGACCGGTGGAGGCGCGTCGGACGGCGCCGGGATCGCGAACACGCCGCCGACAAGCATCAGCACACCCGCCATCGCCGCCGAGCTCGACGCCGCGCGCCTGCGGCGCCGCCTGCGCTGCGCACCCGCCACGATCGCGTCGCGCGCACCCGACGTGTGCGGCACGGCGAGCCGATCGTCCGCGAACAGCCTGCGCAGATCCTCGCCGAGCTCATCGGGCTCGTGCGGGTTGCTCACGACGGGTGCACCTCCTTTCCCACCTGCCGGTCCGCGTTCACCACTCCTCGGTCACCGCGGTCAGCTTCGTCCGTAGCGACGTAATCGCCTTGCTCGCCTGGCTCTTCACCGTGCCCTGGCTCACGCCGAGCGACTCGGCGATCTCCTGTTCGGAGAGTCCCTCGTAATAACGCAACACGATGACCGCACGTTGCCTGGGAGGCAGTTCCCGTAGCGCCAGCCACAGCGGTTCGTGCTCGAACGGGTCCGCCTGCGGGTTGCCCTTCCGCTCGGGCAGCTCCGCGACCAGGTTCTCCCTGCGCGTGCGACGCCACTTGCTGATATGCGCGTTGGCCATGGACCGGCGGATGTACGCGGTCGGATCCTGGGTCCTGCGCTGCAGGTCCGACCAGCGCGAGCCCACCTTCTCCAGCACGGTCTGCACGAGGTCGGCGGCATCGTGCGGGTTGCCGGTCAGGGCATGGCCGTACCGCAGGAGCCCGGGCAAGGCGGCTTCCACGAACTCCGCGAAGTCCGTGCGCTCGCTCGCCACGTGCAGCCCCCTGTGTGCGCTACTCGAACGGGTGTCAACCCCTCGCCAAACCGTAACCGGTCACGCCCCGGTCACACTCACCGAATGGTGATCTGCCGCCCGAGCAAGCCGTCCCGCGCACGCCGCTCCGCGGCATCAAGCGGCTGGTCGGCGAGTCCCGCGAGGGTCGCCGAGAGCCGGTCACCGAGCTCACCGGCCGGCCCGACCCACTCCCGCGGATGCGCCTCGCGATCGAGGTCCCACACCGGGACGAGCAGTCCGTGCGCGCGGAACGAACCGGCGTAGCGGGACCCGTCGCCGAGCCCGAGCTCACCGCGCGCGGACAACCGTGCGAGCGCGGCGAGCAACTCGCTCTCCGGCTCCGGGCGTACCCACCGCAGGTGTGCCTTCTCCCCGGCGTCCACCCAGTACGCCGCGGTCGCCTGACCGGTTTCCGCCGGAGCGCTCAGCAACCGCTCCGTGGGCATGATCGCCTCGTTCGCGCGTTGGACCGCCGGATCCGTGCCGGCCGAGTCCCGCTCGCCGGGTGGCAACCACCAGGAGAAGTCGGGATGCAGCTCGGGTTCCAGCGCGACGTCCGGGTCCAGCTGGTCCTGCAGGCGCTCGCCATCGACGGGCTCACTCGTGGTGTCCGGGACCGCCAGCGTGTCCCCGGTGTCGGCGTCGCGCAGCCACCGCAGGGCGCGCCCCAAGTCCCGGCTCACATCGGACGATTTTGCCTGCACCTGCAAGCCGAGGAACGCCGTGCCGTCCGAGCGGACCATCGCGGCGGCCGCGCCGGGCAGCACGCTCGCCACATGGATCTCGCGCTCCGCACCGGCCACCGGCAACCGTGCCGTGGCCGACGGCACGAACTCGCGCAGCGCGATCAACTCCGGTTCCGCGGCCAGCCCTTCGAAGGACCGGGCGACGAACGCCGCACCGCTGCTGCGACGCTTACCGTTCCGCGCCTCCCGCGCCTTGCGCGCCCCTTTGCCCACGTCGCGTACCTCCGTTCGTGTATCGGTGTCCTGGCGGGAAGCGACGCTACCCGCCGGCCGCGGCTGCGTACGCCCTCGGTCACCGGCGCGCCCACGGAGTCCGCCGCGGGCGCAGTTCGGGCCGCGGGGCGTCGCGCACGGCCGCCACCCAGCTGCCGCGCAGCTTCTCCGCGGCCATCGGTGCGAGCAGGCTCATCACATGCCGCACCAGCAGCACGGTCAACGCGGCCAGCAGCAACGCGGCCAGGTCGGTTATCGCGGTGAGTAACACGCTGTCCGCCTGGGCCTGTACACCGTCGCGCGTACGCCACAGCAGCGTCACGGTCACCAGCACTCCGTTCGCCACCCACGCGGCCCACCAGGCGAACACCAGCCTCGACGGTCGCGGGCGCGCGGTGGCGGAGTACCCGCTGGCGAGATGCTCCAGCTCCGCCACGATCGGCCCGGCGAGCACCCAGTTCACACCGGGGACGAACAGCCCCGCGGCGATTCGCCACGCCGAGCGGGGCGGGTCCATGCCCCGCTGCTCGGCGATCGCCGCCCGTACGCGCAGGATCCAGAGGTAGGAGGCAGCGATCGTGACCACCGCGACGATGAACAGCAACACGGAGGCCGAGACCACGAGCGCGTCCGAGGACAGCACCATGGACGAGTTGAGCGCGCTGTCCCGGCTGCGCACCAGCAGGACGTAACGCCACACCTCGGCCCCCGTCGCGATCGCCGCCAGGGTGGCCGTGATGATCAGCAGGACGAGCAGCCTGCCACCGAGTACCCACTGCCGTCGCACCGGATCGTCGTGCTCGGTCACCGTGCCGGGCACGCTGGTCGGCCATCGCCACGTCACGCTCGGAAAGCCCCAGCGCGGCGGGGCGGGGTAGCTCGGGGGGCCGGTGTAGGGCCTCTCGGGCGGCTCGGGCCGGCCGCGAGGCGGCGATACCGGCGGGACGGCGACCCACCCGCGCCCCGTCGACGTCGGCCGCTGCCGCGTGTCCGGCATCCGGCTAGAGCACCTCGGGGTCGGCACCCGGCTCGTCCGCGACCATCGGCCTGCCCTCCGTGTGCCAGGACTTCATGCCGCCCGCGATGTTGACCGCCTCGTAGCCGTGCGCGTTGAGGTAGGCCGTCGCCTGCGCGGACCGCCCGCCGGTCCGGCACACCACGTACACCGGGCGCTCGTCGACCTGGTCGGCGAGCTCATCCATCCGCACCGGCACGTCGCGCAGCGGGATGTGGACGGCCTCGGGTGCGTGCCCGGCCCGCCACTCGTCGCTCTCCCGCACGTCGAGCAGGAGGTAGCCGTCCGAAGGCAGGTCCGACACCGAAGCCGTGGGTACATCTTCCGGGAACACCACGATGTCGATGGTGCCAGTACACACGTTTGACTCACGTAAGGGTGTGCCGAATGACGCTTTCAGTACCTGACGGACTGAAAGTGTCATTCAGCGTTCCTCGTGGCGGCGCTTGCTGAAGCGCAGGCGCTCCTCGGCGCGACCGAACCTGGGGATCTCCCTGTCCTGCACGAAACCGAGCGGGTCCGGGGCGTGCATGCCCAGCATGAGCGCGCCGACGCCGGGCGGGACCGCGCGCTGGGTCGCCTTGCTCGCGATGATCATCACCAGGAACGCGACCGGCACCGAGACCAGGGCAGGCCGCTGGACGAGCACCGGAACCGACCCGCCGGTATACCCGGCAGCCAGTGTCAGCCCGAACGCGATCAGCACGAGGCCCCCGCCGGCGAGCATGCCAAGCAACGCACCCCGCGCCGTGAGCCCGCGCCACCAGATGCCGAGCACGAGGAGCGGGCAGAACGTCGACGCGGCGAGCGCGAACGCCAGCCCGATACTCAACGACAGGTCCGTCGGCCGCAGAACGACCGCCAGCACCAGCGGGATCACCGCCGTGATCACCGACGCCACCCGGAAGTCCCGCACGCTGCCGGGTAGCAGATCCGTCGCGACGACTCCCGCCACGCTGAACACCAGCCCCGAGCACGCCGCGAGGAACGCGGCGAACGCGCCCGCGAAGATCACGGCAGCCAGCACCTGACCCGCCACCCCGGGCAGCATCGCCGAGGGCAGCAGCAGCACCGCGGCATCGGTCTCGCCGGTAACCAGCAGCTCCGGGACGTACAGCCGGGACAGCGCGCCCAGCATGGTCGGGAACAGGTAGAACAACCCCAGCAACAGCAGGACGTGCACCGTGGTGCGGCGAGCCGCCTTGCCGTCCGGGTTGGTGTAGAAGCGCACCAGGATGTGCGGCAGGCCCATGGTGCCGAGGAACAGCGCGATCATCAGGGAGTACGTCCCGACCAGGCCACCCGCACCGTCGCTGCCCGGCACCAGCCAGCTCGCGTTGTCCGGCACGGAGCCCTCCACGGAAGGCACCGGCGTACCGGCATCGAAACGCAGCGTGGTTCCGGCATCGACCTCGTGGGAGACCTCGGACGACCAGAACACCTCACCCTCGGCGGGCGCCCCGTTCACCGTACCGTCGGCGTGCAGCAAGGTCGCTTCGTCGACCTGCAACATCACCGGTGTCTCGATCTCCACCGTGGTCCGTTCGGGAAACACCGGCGGAGCCTGAGCATCGAGCCCACCGGAGTGCGGCCCGGCCGAGCCGCTGACGAACACCGCGCCGAGCACGAACGCGGGCAGGCTGATCGCGAACAGCTTCAGCCAGTACTGGAATGCCTGCACCACCGTGATCGACCGCATCCCGCCCGCGACGACGTTGACCATCACCACGAGCGCGACGACCGTGGCACCGACCCACACCGGTGCTGGCAGCACGGTCGCGAACGCCAACCCCGCGCCCTGGAGCTGCGGGACCAGGTACAGAACGCCGATGAGCACGACAACGAAACTCGCGAACCCCCGGATCCGCCGGGACGCGGCCAGCCTGCCCTCCATGAAGTCGGGCAGCGTGTAGGCGCCCGAGCGGCGCAGCGGGGCGGCGACGAAGAGCATGAGCGCCAGGAAACCCGCGGCGAACCCGATCGGGTACCACAGCGCGTCCGCGCCGTCCTTGAGCACCACACCGGCGATGCCGAGGAAGGACGCCGCGGACAAGTACTCGCCGGAGATCGCCGCGGCATTACGCTGCGAGCGCACCGCGCGCCTGGCCAGCAAGAAGTCGTGCGTCGAGTTCGCCATTCGCGAGGAGTGCTGCCCCAGGTAGAACGTCGCGGCACCGACGACCCCGACAGCCACGAGTGCCCAGGCGTTCAGCTCCACCAGTACCTCACCTGCCCCGCGCGACCATCCACTAGTTCTCGATCATGTCGACGAAGGCGCGCTCATGGCGCTCGGCAATGCGGTTGTAGAGCAGCCCCGCCCCGAACAGCAGCGGGAACGGCACGACGCCGAGCAACAGCCACGCCAGTGGAATCCCGACCACGGTCAACTCGGCGAAGCCCGGCGCGGCGACGAACGCCACCGGCAACGACCCGAGCAGCACCAGCACCACGAGCCCGATCGCCAGTCCCAGCCTGAGCTGCGCGCCGATCAGGTCCTTGATCAGCATCTCCCCCCAGCTGGTCTGCTGGGCCAGCTCCACGCGGGGTCGGATGCCGGTCTTCTGCTGCCTGCTGTCGGCGAGCACCACGCGCTGCCGCTTCGGTTTCGTCGGCGAGTCGGCCTGCTCGGCGGACGGGAGCTTCCCGGACTGGGCGCCGTCGGTGAGCGAGGCCGGCTTCGCCCGCCACATACGCGTCCCCGCCTCGGAGGAGCCGTGCCGGGGCTGGCGGTGCTGCCCTCCCCGTCTCGGCTGGTTCGACCGGTGCTGGTTCACGACGTGTCCTACTCACCGACGTACGGTACCCGGTTGCGCCGGGCGCTGACCGTCGAACGACGCGCCAGCTCCGGCATGTGCCCTCGACGCGCCTGCAGTACCCGCTCGCGGTCCCCGACGACGCCCCGGCAGCCACCCCGGCCCGCGCGCGGCCGCGTCGACGCGGCACCCGCCTGCGGCGCCCGGCTCGACCGGTCCGGCCGAGCCCGGTCGTACAGCTCGAGCGCGGTGAGTACCCGCGGTGCGTCCGAAGCGTCCACAACGAGAACGCCGAGCCTTCCCGTGTCCCCTCGAGCACTCACAGTGACCCGCATCTTGCCTCGTCACCTCCGCGATGTCCAGGCCGTCGATGCCTCACAACCCGAACCGCGACCAGTGCGACCGCCGCTCGAGCACGTCGAGCAACGCCGACATACCGCTGCCGACAGGAGCGCCCAACCCGAGCCTGGCCAGCAGTGGCTTCTTCGGCTCGGCGACGGTGACCTCGGCTTCGGGGTAGCGCTGGGACACGATCTCGCGCATCGTGCCGAGCCCGTCGACAAGGCCGAGCTCCGCTGCCCTCGTCCCCAGCCACACGTCGCCGTTGAACAGGTCGTCGTGCTCGGCGATCCGCGAGCCGCGCCGCCTCCGGACCCAGTCGGCGAACTCGTCGTGCAGCTGCACGATGAGCTGGTTCAGCCACTCCACGTCCTCGGAGCGCTCCGGGCTGAACGGGTCCAGCCTGCGCTTGTTCTCACCCGCGGTGTAGAGCCTGCGTTCCACGCCGAACCGGGAGAGCAGCTCCGGAAACCCGAAACCCCCGGACACCACACCGATCGACCCCACGAGCGAGGTGCGGTGCGCGAAGATCTCGTCGGCGGCGCAGGCCAGCCAGTACCCGCCGGACGCGGCGACATCCTCGGCGAATGCCAGCACCGGCACGTTCTTCTCGTCGGCCAGCTGCCGGATACGTTCGGCGATGAGGCCGGACTGGGTGGGAGCCCCTCCCGGCGAGTTGATCAACAAGGCCACCGCACGGAGCCGGTCGGGCGCGAACGCCCGCACGATCGCTGACTCGAGAGAGTTGATGTTGAGAGCTCCCCTGGACAGCGGGCTCGGCGTCGGCGTGATCACCCCGTGCAGCTTCAGCACCGAAACCACGTCCGTACGGTCACCGCGGTCACCGATCCCGGGAATCCTCGACGTCACCATCTCCGCCACGCTCATACGGGCCACCGTAGCGGAGGGTGTCCCACCCGTCAGGACCGCCGCACCGCCCCGCCGGTAAGCCTGTTCACGGGCGTGACCTCCCTCGCCGCCCTCACGCCGCGCAGGCGATGCCGCCGCTCACACACCGTCCACGGGCGACATCGACGGCTTGGTGCTGCCCCTGCCGCCCGCCGAGCCGTCACGCTGGCCAGGCAACTCCGGCGTCTCGTCCGGTTCACCGTTCTTGCCTGCCCCGTAGTCCGGCAGGTCGGGACGCACCCCTGGCGTGAACTTCGGCACCCGCAGGGTGACCTTCATCCCCGCGTTCACCGCCGTCTCCACGACCAGCGCGTACTCGTCGCCGAACAGCTGCCTCATCCGCTTGTTGAGGCTGCCGAGGCCCACGTGGTGGCCGCTCGAGCGGGCGTGCGCGTTCTGCAGCTCGGTCAACTTGGCCGGGTCCATCCCGACGCCGTCGTCCTCGACGCTGATCACGGCCTCGTTGCCGGCGTCCTCGGCGACCACGCTGACGGTGCCGCCACTCGGCTTCTGGGCGAGCCCGTGCTTGACGGCGTTCTCCACGAGGGGCTGGATGAGCAGGAACGGCACGACGACGGTGAGCACCTCGCGGGCGATCTTGATGCGCACGTCCAGCCGGTCGTCGAACCGCGCCGACTCGATGGCGAGGTACCGCTCGATATTGCGCAGCTCCTCGGCGAGCGTGGTGAACATGCTCGACTGCCGGAACGAGTACCTGGTGAAGTCGGCGAACTCGTGCAGCAGGTCATTGGCCTGCTCCGGATCCTTCTCGATCATCGACGAGATCGTGTTCAGCGCGTTGTAGATGAAGTGCGGCGAGATCTGTGCGCGCAGCGCCTTGATCTCGGCCTCGTTCAGCGCGCGTCTGGACTCCTCCAGGCTGGCCAGCTCGAACTGGGTGCGGACGAACTGCGCGACGGCGTCGGCCATCTGCATCAGCCGCTGCCCCCTGCTGCGCCCCACGACGATCAGCACCGCCTGCGTGCTGCCCTCCACGATCAGGGGGATGACCACCGCCGTGCGCATGCGGCACTCGCCCCGCGCCGAGCAGAACAGGTTCTCGTGCGCGACGATCTCCCTGCGATGCCGGACACGTGCTGCGGTGATGGCAGGCTCGAGATCGACGTAGTGGTCGTTGGCCTCGCCGTCCCAGCTCTGCAGGATGCCGTGCCGATCGGTGATCCCCACTGCCACGCACTTCAGTAGCAGCAACAGGTGCATGGTGATCCGGTCGGCCGCCGACTGGTCCAACCCTTCCCGCAGGCCGGGAGCCGCGAGGGAGAGCCGGTGCACCGCGTCGAGCACGGCGTCCTCGGTCGCCTTGCCCGGACGCCGGGAACGCATCAGTACCCAGAGCAGCACCAGGACAGCGAGCGTGGCGACGCCCCACGGGAGCACGAGCGAGGCCGGTACGCTGGTCACGACGTCAATGCTGGGCGGATTCGGCACAGATGACAAGAGCCTGGCTCACTTTGCGTGCCAGTTCGCTCCCTGTGCGTGGCTCCGCCCAGCCCGGAACGGGTCTCCCGCACGGGCTCAGTCCACCGGCCGCAGCGGGCCGGTCGGGTCGGGAGCCGACCCGCGTGCGATGTCCTTGGCCGCCCGCGCCATCTGCTGCCGGACGGCGAACATGCCGCGCACCGTACCCACCCAGCGTTCGGCCGGATACGGGTCGTTCTCCGGCTCGGCGTCCTCGACGACCGCCTCGGTCCGCTCCGCGTCACCGTCCTGCTCGCCGTCGTCCTCCCGCGTATCGCGCCGGCCGTGTGGGACCGGTTCGGGCTCGAGGCCACCGGTCTCGGCGACCACGGTCCACGGGCGCCGCAGGGCCCAACGCAGCGGGAAGAACAGCATCACGAGGGCGAGCGTCAGCAGGAACCAGCCGGGGACGTGCACGCCCTCCGGCATCCAGATCACCAGTGCCGCGACCAGCACCGCGAGAATCGCCAGCATCACGTACCCGGGCCGCGCCCCACCGGAGACGTCGTGCTCGAAGTCCTCAGCCGTGACCGGAGGACGCCACTCCATCTGGCAGCGTACCGACCACTCGCGGCCGTCGGCGCCCGTAACCACCCGGTCCATCGCGTATCCAGCTCCGTTCGCACTCGGTTGTCAGCACCTCACGCAAAGTACCGCGCCGCGGGACATCGTGGCGAGGCCCGATCCGCATCGTGACCAGGCAAGTAGTCGGAATACTCCACTCGTGTGATCACGATCAGTAGCCGAAATAGTAGTAACCGGACCCGTACTCGACATAGTAGTACTCGTAGTAGTACTCCTCCTCGTAGTAATAGACCTCGTAGGAGCTCTGTTCCTCGCAGGAGCACTCCGGCGACGTGCGGTCGGCGGCGGCGCCCGTGGCCCCCGGGTCCTGCTCGCCGGTGGGACGCACCTCGGTGGTTTCCCCGGGGTCCGCGTCCACTCCGGCGGCCTGATCCTCTCCCCTGCTCTGTTCCCCGGCCACCGAGCCGTCCGTGTCCTCCATCACGCGCACGCCGCCCGCGGTACCGTCGGCGCTCGCCGTAGCGCCCTGCTCGCCGCCCGCGGCACCCTCGGCGTTCGCCGTAGCGCCCTGCTCGTCCCGCGCGGCGCTACGGGCTTCCTCGGCCGCGCTCGGCCGCGACACGTCATCGGAACGCGCGCCGTTGCCCGCCGGATCGGCCTCGTCGCCGCGCTCGGTCAGCTCCCCGGCCGTGTCGCCTGCGTCGCGGACCTCCTCGTTCGCGCCAGGCACGTCACCGGCCGCCCCGTCCTCGCCCGGCGCGGCCGGCTCGCCCGGCTCGTGCTGGCCCCCGTGGTGCGTGCCCTCCTCGGTGTCTTCTCCTTCTCCAGCGTCGACTCCCCAGGAACCGTCCGGTTCGTTGAGCTCCTCCGGCCTCGGGGGGACGACCCCGTGCGGGCCGTCCCGCTCGCTGGTTCTCTCGGCGGTCAGCTCGGGAACTCCTTGCTGGCCAGGCAATCCGATGATCTCCGGAGGGGCGTCGGACAGCTGCGCGGCCGCGGTGAACCCGAACACCCCTGCGGCTGCGGTCGATGTCACGGCGATCGCCACTTTGACCTGCACCCCGCCCACGGCGTTCTGCACAGCGCCGCACACCCGCACCACCTGTCGCCCGAACCAGGAGGCGGCAGCGGCCGCGGCCGTATCGCCTGCGGCGGCCGCTGCCGGGGCACTGGACGCCGTCGTCACGGCGGCAAGCGCGGCGGCGTGCTCGCGCAGCGAGAAGGATACGTCGCGCAGCTCGTCGTGCCGGGTCGCACAGAAGGCGCACTCGGCGAGGTGCATCCGGACCCGGCGAGCTTCCGCGCCGGTCACGCTGCCCGCGGTGTACCCCCCGAGCTTGTCGAGCACATCCCCGCAACCCGCGGACAGCTGACCCCGCTCGTTCTCACTCAGGTGCGCCTGGAGGTAGGCGGCCCGTAAGCCCTGGCGCGCCCGCCGTGCCAGGGCGGCCGTCGCGTTGGCATTCAACCCGAAGTTCGGTGCGATCACCGCGGGCTGCTCACCCTCGACCTCGGTCTGCCACAACACCGCGCGCCAGCGCGCGGGCAGGCTCGAGAAAGCGCGGGTGATCAAGGAGCGTTCGGCGGATCGTGCGATGCCGTGCTCGTAACTCCCGGCGCGGCTGCTGAGCTCCTCGTCGGTGACCGGGACGTCCCGTGACGCCGCCTGGTGTTCCATCGCCACACGGCGCGCCACCGTGAGGAGGTAGCCGCGTACCGAGTCCGTCGGTCCGGAGCCCCGCCGGACAGCCTGCAGGACGCGGAAGAACGTCTCCGATGTGATGTCCTCGGCCTCGCTGGCGTGCCTGGTCAGCCCGCGCGCCAGCCGCCGCACGGCAGCGGCGTGCAGCTCGAACAGCTCGGAGAACGCGGCGTCATCGTCCCGCCGCAACCGGCGCAGCAGCTCGGCATCGTCGGACCGAGAAGCCGAGGACGTGGATGTCATCCCGTCGAGCACCTCCCCGCGGTACCGGTGGCTTACACTCCCGAATGAGTTGGCCGCGCGAACACAATACGGAGTGATCATGGTTACGTCACCAGGCCATCGCTCAACTCGTTGTCGCTACCCCCATTAGGGTGGGTTACTGATCACTGAGCGTGCCGTATAGACTGGTAATCGCACGCGATGCGGACGCACCGTGAGCGCCGCACAGGCGGACGTAGCGCAGCTGGTAGCGCATCACCTTGCCAAGGTGAGGGTCGCGGGTTCGAATCCCGTCGTCCGCTCCGTTACCACCCTCGCGGGCCGGATCCGGCCCGCGAGGGTGTTCGTGTCAGCGCCGTCCGGCGCGACCCACCCGCAGGGTGGTGGATGGCCTTCCATGGAAGGCGGGTTGTCATATGGAGATCATCGGGTACTGCGTACTCCTCGCCGGGCTTGTGGCCGTCGTACTCGCCACGCTCACCCTCCGCTCGCTCCGCGCACGGCTGGCCGAGCTGGCCGCCGATGCCGACGAGGTGGCTGACCGCGTGCACGCGCTGCCCCCGGACCTTGTGGACTACCTGGGGGAGGGTGACCGGCTCGTACTCACCGCCGAGCTGCTCAACCCGGTGGAGCTGGCCGCCGAGAAGACGTGGGTCGCCAAGCCCATGTCGGCGATCACCCCGAACCTGTTGCGTGAGCTGGTCTACAAGCAGGCCGTCACGCAGGTGGACAAGCAGCTCTCGCAGCTGAACATCGAGGCGGACGTGCAGGTGCACCGTGGTCGGTGACCTCGCGAGCGGTACCGCGTTGCTCGGTGGTCTCGTCCTGCTTCTCGCGTCGCTGCCGCTGCTCCGCGAGTCGCTGCGGCTGCGCAGGCAGGCCGTCGCCACGCAGCGGACGCTGCGGCGCACCCGCGCGGCCGTCGCCGAGATCGAACGTGTCCAGCATGCCCGCGACGAGGTGATCGGCTCGCCGGACAGCGCGGACAGCGACGTGGTCAGGCGCTCCTACGACATCATCTCCGGGGTTCCGTTCGCCCTGCTGGAAGCCACTCCCATGCCGAAAGGGACCGTCCGGCTGCTGCGCGACGCGCACGGCGCCGTAGCCAACAGCGTCTACAGCACGTTGTGGGGCGCCGGGCGGACCATCATCCCGTCCGGCTTGCCCGACCTGTCCCCGCAGCCCGGCACCGGCGGCACGGACGAGCCCTCGTCGACCGAGGAGCCCGACAGGGCCGAGTGAGCCCGGCACGCCGCGCGTGCCCCGGCTTGCTCACGGCACGCGGCAGGTCACCCCGGTGCCGGCGATGCCGCAATAGCCGCCAGGAACCTTGTGCAGGTACTGCTGGTGGTAGTCCTCGGCATAGTAGAACGCGTCCAGCGCGGCCAGCTCCGTCGTGATGTCCCCGTAGCCGGCCGCGCGCAACGCGGCGGCGTACTGCTCGTAGGAGGCCTCCGCCTCGGCCCGCTGCGTCTCGCCGGTCCAGTAGATCGCCGAGCGGTACTGCGTACCCACGTCGTTGCCCTGGCGCATGCCTTGCGTCGGGTCGTGGTTCTCCCAGAACGCCTTCAGCAGCTCGCCGTACGCGGCACGGTCCGGGTCGTAGACCACGAGTACGACCTCCGCGTGCCCGGTCAGACCGGTGCACACCTGCTCGTAGGTCGGGTTGACGGTGTACCCGCCCGCGTACCCCACCGCGGTCGAGTACACACCGGGCAGCTGCCAGAACACCCGCTCCGCGCCCCAGAAACAACCGAGCCCGAACACCGCCCGGCGCGTACCGTCCGGGAACGGCGGCACGATCCGCGCGTCCGGATAGACGGCGTGGGTTGGCTGGACCTGTATCGGCTCGGCGCGTCCTGGCAATGCCTCCGAAGCATCCACGAACTGCGTCTTGTCACCGGAGAACGACATGCGTTCACTCTGCCAGAACAGCGGCCGGCGTCCCATCCGAGCGCTCCGCTGCACGGGCATGTTACGGAGCCACACCGGATAGTTATACCTACGTTACGCGTTCATCGCAGGTCGAGACCGGGGAGCACCGGGCGGGTCCGGGCGCGCCGGATACCGAACCGACAACTACATCGTCAGTGCTCAATCGGGATATTCTCGCGACAACGTGAATGATTCTCACCCGGACGGCTGCCGGTTACGCCGCGGCAGCGCACCTGCGCGCACATTGCACAATGGATGAGGCTTTCCATAACCCTGTGCGCGGAGAAGAACTACCAGCGACCTCCCGCGAGCCCACGGCCGACAACGCGGTCGCGCCGGCGGAAGCCAATACCACGCGGAACTGCGCGGCCGAGGATGTATCCCGAAAGGGGGTGCCAGGCGTGACCTGGCGGGAGGAGCAGAACAAGCTCGACGATCCCGCGGCGGGCGAGGACGCCACGCCGCATGCCCCCGAATCCGGCGACATCGTCCCGGACGGCGCCGGTGGCGGAACGTTCCTCAGGCGGTTCCTCGGCGGCGTGTTCGCCGTCGTACTCCTCGCGGGGGGCGCGCTTGGCGCGTACATCCTCTGGGAAACGGCCACGAGCCGCGACGAGCCCATGCCGTCTTCCGGCGGGGCAGCGCAGGAGGAGCAGAACAAGCTCGTCATGCCGGACCTGCCGGGTTCGGCGGAGAACGACAGCGGCATCGACTCGGTCGACGACCTCCCCGAGCTCAACTACCTCATCTCCCGGGAGATCGAGGTCTACCGGGAATACGGCGAGGGCGACGCGGACTTCCGCGTGCAACGCCTCCCCAGCGGCAGCCGCGCGATCGTGCTGCTCGTGACGGCCTCCAGCCCTTCCGACGCCGACACGGCCGCCGAGGAGTTGCGGGACATTCACCTCAGCAACGACGCCGACGAGGTGCCGGAGGCACCGCCGGGTGTGCACGTCACGGAGTTCCTCAACAACGGCCACGAGCAGATCCGCGGGCACTACGGCAGCGAGGACGTGATCGTGCGGCTCGAGATCCACAACACGAGCGAACCCACGGTGGCTACGGCGGACTTCGAGAACGCGATCATGTCGCAGCTCGACGCGATGCCCACGGACACCTAGCCCGCCGTCCGCCGGCCGCGTCCCTCCGGTCACGCAGGGGTGACGCGCTGCGCTACCCGGCTACCGCCTCCCGCGCGTGTACCGCGACCGGAACACCGGTGACCGCGCCCGTCCCGGTCAGCTCGTCGACGAGGTACTCGTCGGTGACGTCGTTGATGCTCGCCCCGGGGTTCGCGCCTGCCACCGACAGCCGGGCTCCGGGGCGATGGTGGCCCCAGCCGTGCGGAAGGCTCACCACTCCGGGCATCATCGCGTCGCTGACCTCCACCCCGACGTCGATACGTCCGGCGCGGGAGGACAGCGTGGCGAACTCGCCATCGGCCAGTCCCCGTTCGGCGGCATCATCCGGATGCATCAGCAGCGTGCAGCGCGCTCTGCCCTTCACCAGCCGCGGGCTGTTGTGCATCCAGGAGTTGTTGCTGCGCAGCTGCCGCCTGCCGATCAGGACGAGCCCGTCCGGAGGCGCGCTTGCCAGCCGCTCCCGCAGCCTGGCCACATCGGCGAGGTACTCCGCAGGCGCGAGTGCGATCGTCGACGACCTGCCGGGCAACCGGTCCGGTAGCCGGGACTCCAGCGGTCCGAGGTCGATGCCCTGCCTGCGCTCCCGCAGCTTGCGAAGGGACACGCCGTGGCGCCCCCTGCGCAGGCCGTGTGGGCCGAGCCGCAGCCCGATCGCGACGATGCGCTCCGGACCGAGCGCGCGCAGCGCCCGCCAACCGAGCCCGGCGGCCCGCCGGAGCAGCGCGTTGCCGGGGCGGAACAGCTGCGCGGCCAGGCCGATGCAGATCTCCCAGTCGTGCCGCTGGTCGGCGGCACGCCGGAACACCGCCTGCGAGTACCGGGCCGTGTTGCGTACCGCGTAGTTGGCCAGTGCCAGCGGGTAGTGCGAACGCTCCAGCTGGCTGGTCGGCGGCAGGATCACGTCCGCGTGCCTTGTGGTCTCGTTGAGGTACGGGTCGACGGAAACCATGAAGTCGAGCCGGTCGAGGGCGCGTTCGAGGCGCGCGCCGTTCGGCGTGGACAGCACCGGGTTGCCCGCCGATGTGACCAGCGCCCGGATCCGGCCGTCCCCCGGGGTATCGATCTCCTCGGCCAGCACCGACACCGGCAGCTCTCCACCGAACTCGGGAAGCCCACGGACCCTGCTCCCGTACCGCGCGAAGCTGCCAGCGTGACCCGCCCATCTCGCCACCGGTACCGCGTCGACGGCCGGCGTGCTGAACATCGCCCCACCAGGGGTGTCGAGATTGCCCGCGAGCGCGTTGACGGCCACGAGCAGCCAGCCGTTGAGCCCGCCGAACTCCTGCGTGCAGGTGCCCACCCTGCCGTACAGTACGGCGCGCTGTGTCTCGGCAAGGTCGCGCGCCAGCTGCCGCGCTACTGCCGGGTCGACCCCGGTCACGTCGCTCGTGCGTTCCGGCGGGAAGTCCGCTGCCGCCTCCCGTAGCCTGTCCAGGCCGGTCAGGTACGCGCCCAGATGCCCCGTGCGCACCAGCTGCTCCGTGAACAGCACGTGCACCAGCGACATCAACAGCAGCGCGTCGGTTCCCGGCCGGATGAAGTGGTGCTCGCCGGTGAGCTCGGCGGTCTCCGTGCGGCGCGGGTCCAGCACGACCGCCCGCCCACCGCGCCGGGCCAGTGCCTTGAGCCGCGTACGCATGTCGGGTGCGGTCATGATGCTGCCGTTGGACACGACCGGGTTACCGCCGAGGCACACGAACAGCTCGGTCCGATCGATATCCGGTACCGGCATCAGCAACTGGTGCCCGAACATCAGGTAGGCGGCCAGCATGTGCGGGAGCTGGTCGACCGAGGTCGCCGAGTAGACGTTGCGGGTGCCGAGGCCGCGGAAGAGTGCCTGCCCGTAGGTGAGCAGGCCGAGATTGTGCGCGGTGGGGTTGCCCTGGTACACGCCGAGGGAGTCGCGGCCGTGCCGTTCCCGGATCTCCCGTAGCCTGCGACCGACCAGGTCGAATGCCTCCTCCCAGCCCACCTCGGTCCACCGGTCGCCGTCGCGCACCATCGGGTGGCGCAGCCGGTCCGGGTCGTGATGCAGGTCCGCGAGCGCGGTGGCCTTCGGGCAGATGTATCCGCGTGAGGCGGGATCGTCGGGGTCCCCGCGCACCTCGAGGACGCGGTCGCCCTCGACCGAGACCGTGATCCCGCATCCCGCCTCACACAGCGTGCAGGTGTGCCGGTGAACGCTCTGCTGCGACTGCACGGACATCGCCACCTCGATCGCAGGTTATTGGCATACTGCTAACAACCTAACGCACCCTCCCGGTACGGCGGAATGCCGAATGACGCTTTCAGTCCACCGAACGGAGGAAAGCGTCATTCAGCACCACCTGATGCGGGAAGCGTAAGCGTTCGTTAACCTCTCGACCATCGGGTCGCCGTGTCGGGCGTCGACAACGAAGGAACGTCACACGAAGGGAAGGCCAGCAGCATGGAACTCAGCCAGACAGCGGCGATCGTCACCGGCGGCGCATCGGGTCTCGGTGGTGCGACGGCCACGGCACTCGCTGGCAACGGAGCGCGCGTGTTCGCGCTCGACCTCGCCGAACCCATCGCCGCCGCCGAGCGGATCGACGGCATCACCTACGTGGAAACCGACATCACCGATCCGGACCAGGTGCGGGCCGCCGTCGACACGGCAGCGGGCGCGGGCGTACCGCTGCGCACCGTGGTCAACTGCGCGGGCATCGGCCCCTCGGCGCGCATTCTCTCCAAGAAGGGCACGCACGATCTCGACCTCTTCCGCAAGGTCGTCGAGGTGAACCTGATCGGGACCTTCAACGTCACCACGCTCGCAGCCGAGGCCATCGCCAAGACCGAGCCGCTGGCGGACGATCAGCGCGGCGTCGTGATCAACACCGCGTCCATCGCCGCCTACGACGGCCAGATCGGCCAGGTCGCCTACGCGGCCTCCAAGGGCGGCGTGGTCGGGTTGAACCTGCCCGCGGCCCGGGACCTGGCTTCGGTGGGTATCAGGGTGCTCACCATCGCGCCCGGCATCATCGACACGCCGATGCTGGCCACGGTGGGCGAGGACGTCCGGGCCGGACTCGCCGCCGGCGTGCCGTTCCCGAAGCGTCTCGGCCGTCCCGACGAGTACGCCCAGCTGGTCCTCGACCTCGTCGGCCACGACTACCTCAACGGCGAGGTGATCCGCCTGGACGGCTCGCTGCGGATGGCGCCGCGCTGATCGGCACTGCCCACACCCGACACGGCCTGCCGACGGGCCCGACACGGGGTTCCCGCGTGCCCGACACGGGGTGCCGGCAATCCCGACACGGTGGCGGGACTACAGGTCGCGCATGTGCGGGATCTCGGTCATGGCGGAGCCGGACATCCACTCGCGCAGCGCGGCGGTGGCGCGCACATCATCCTCGTTGTAGCGCATCAACCGGTCGCGCTGCGCGACGTCCGGCGTCTCGCCCGTCATCCCGACCGCTTCCCGGTACCACTGCATCGACGCCTCCCCGCTGGCGTCCGGATCGCGCCACGAGAAACCCGCCAGCGGGGCGACCACCTTCAGCCCCTTGCCGCGCACGCACAGGAAGCTGTCCGAAACCGTGCGGAACAGGTCCACCCACTGCTCGGACTCCACGAACGACTTGACCTCGGCGATCTCCGGCACCCCCGGCAGGCCCGCGAAGCGTTCCGCCGAGGACAGCAGCCACCGGTTCTCGGCGCGCGCGTTGTAGCAGTAGGCGCGGAAGCTCAGGCCCCGCCGGGCCGCTCGGGCGCGCACGTCCGAGAACCACGCCCAGAACTCGGCGAACGAGCGAGCCTCGTCCCCGGTCGGTAGCGGGTCCCAGGTGGAGAAGGCGTAGTACCCGTGGCGGAGGCCGATGTCCGCGCCACCCAGTAGCGCTCCCCACAGGTACGCGCCGCGGTCGGAGTAGCTCTCCATATCGACGTCGACCTCGACATCGGCGCGCTGGACGCGCAGCGCGTCCACCTTGCGGACCACGCTGTGACCACCGAGCCATGCCTGTGCGAGTGCGACGAGGTGCGCGGGGTCGTTACCGTTCAGCGGGGCAGGCTGCGCTCCGCCCGGGTCGAGCGCCGCGAGCTCGTCCACCGTCGTGATCCCCGCCCTGCGCAGTTCGACCGCGTCGTCCCCGCGCACCACGAGGCTCACGTCCCGCGCGGCGAGCAGCTCCCGCTCGCACAGCGACCACCAGGGACAGCTACGGCATTCCAGGATCCGCGAGGGTTGCGCGAGGGGTTCCTCCTCGTGCGCGGCCGCGCTCGCCACGGCGAACCGGTCGGTGAAGCGCCTGCCGTACTCCTCGCGCGCGCTGAGGCCGCCGGGGAACGTGGCGGCGTCGAGGTCGTGCCAGACCGTGACATCCGCCTCCATCCCGATCACCCCACCCCGTGAACGGTCCGGCTCGGCGTGGCCCGCCACCCGCAGCAACTCCCACAGGTGCGCCAACCGCAGCTGGTCACGCGGCTGTGAGCGCAGCTTGCGTTCCGGGTCGGGCCGGGCATTGTCCGGGTCGAGGTCACCGAACGGCGTGGTGTACACGGGGTTCGGCGCCGTCCCGGGATCACTGATCTTGTGCCGCACCACGATCACCGGTACGTACCCCGCATCGGTACGGACCAGCAGCTCGGCGCCTCCTCGCCGTCCCCCTTCGGTGTCCGGTGGCAGCACGGCCCCGCACACGTACGCCGCGCCTGCCTCCAGCGCGGCCACCGTGGCCGCCACGCGCTCCGCCGCGGGGACGCCCTCCGGCACGGTCACCCAGTGCGCACCGCGGTGCACGCCCCGCAGCCGCTCCGCGACGTCCCTCCTGTGCTCGGCGGCGTCGACGATGCGCTGCCGGGTACCCGCGTCCGTCGGCAGGCGCTCGTCCTTCGGCGCGTGCGGGTCGTGCTCGAGGTGTACCCGCCTGCGGCATCGCGTGACCGCGACGGCATCGAGCAGCACGGGCACCCGCCCCGCCGCCCCTCGCGCACTATCCGAACACATATACCCAGCTTAGGCGTCGGGGACGACGCGAATGACACGCGCGGGTCGCACCGCACCCGTGTCGGCCGCGCCGGTACCGAGTACGTTGGGCACTCCAGCAGGCTTGATCAGCCGTCCGGTAGGGACGACACCGGGCCCTGCCCGGAGGGTCACGCGGAAGCCGGCCGGACCGTACAGGTATCGCACACGAGGTGGCACGTCGATGGGGCACAAGCACAAGCCCGAAGAACCCGAACCACGCATCACACCGGCGAAGGCGCGCAACGCCATCGGTGTGATCAAGGTCATCGCACCTGCCGTGATCCCGGTCCTCGCTCCGCTCGCGGTACGCGCGGCGTCCGCACTGCGTGAGGCCTACGACCGGTTCCGCGCCCGCAGGCTCGGGGTCAGCATCGACTCGATCGGGGAGTTCTCCGGGCGCGGCGCTCGCCTGCACGCCCGCATCAGCGGTATCGCCAGGGAGCTCACCGGGCTGCGGGAGAGCGCGGCAGGCGACCCGGACCGTGTCACGTTCGCCGAGGAGTCCGAGGCGACCCTGCGGCAGCTCACCGCTGCCGTACGCGCCGCCGAACGGATGCCAGCCGCGCGGCGGAAGGCGGCGCACGCCGCGGTGGCTCACGAGCTCGACGCCATGGAGAACGACCTGCTGCACCACCTCGGCGTGAGCTGACCGGCAAACGGCACGTCCCGAGCCACGCTGCCCGACGCGGGGCGCATATGCTGGCCGCGTGGGACGAGAGCAGGCCGAGAACACGTCGGGACGTTGCCGGCGGCCGCTGCTCGTCACGAGTGCCGCGACGCTAGCGGCCTCGGCCCACGCGGCGGGGGGCGGCGGACTCCCGGACGCCTCGATCACCGTGGTGCTCCTCGGCCTCATCGCCTGGGTGGCGGCCTCGCTCGCGGACCGGGGGCGCGGCGTGTCCGGCACGCTCGTGATCCTGGGCGCGGCGCAGCTGGCGATGCATTTCGGGCTCACCCTTCTTGCAGGCCATTCCGGCCACGTGACCGCCTTCGACCCACGGGCCATGCTCGCCGCGCACGTCGTGGCGACGGTCCTGACCGCCCTGCTGGTTCCCGGCGCCGCGCACGGGCTGGCCGTCGCCCTTGCCGGGCTGCGCGGCCTGCTGCCCATCGCGAACCCACCGGTCCCGCCACTACCTCCCGGCCGGGTGCTGCCGGCCGTGGTCACCCCCGCGGGCCCACGCCCGGTCGTCGAGGTGCACTTCCGCAAGGTGTGTACCCGGCGCGGCCCACCAGTGCACTCCTGACGCACGCGACACCATCCCGCTGTCCCGGGCGGATATACCGCCCGCGAGCCGGAGCGATCACCCGGGCAGCCCAACGCATCCAGTCAGGAGTATCGCTATGTCGATAAAACATGCAACGTTCCGCACCGCAGTGCTCACCGCTGCCGTCTCGATCACCGGGTTGCTGGCGACCGGAACGGCCGCGGCCCACGTCACGGCACACAGCTACGGTGATCGACCGGAGCAGGAGGGCTACGGAGCGATCACGCTCCGGGTGCCCAACGAGGAAGCCGATCGCGGCACGACCGAGGTGGCGGTGACCATCCCCGAGGAGTACGCGATCACGTCGGCGCGCACCAAACCCGTGCCTGGTTGGTCCGCCGAGATACGCACCGACGAGCTGGCCGAGCCGATCGATGGCCCGCACGGCGGCGAGGTCGACGAGGTGGTCACCGGGATCGTCTGGCAGGCCGAGCCCGGCAACGAGATCGCCGCGGGCACCTCCGAGTACCAGGAGTTCGCGTTCACCGTGGGAACGCTGCCCTCGGATGTCGAGGAGCTCGTCCTACCCACCGCGCAGACCTACGAGGGCGGCGAAGTCGTCGAGTGGGATGCCCCTCCACCTGCCGAGGGTGCGGACGAGCCCGAGTACCCCGCCCCCGTCGTCCCGCTTGCCGAACAGGGGGCATCCGGGCACGGCCACGACGACGAGCCGGACACGGAGAACGGCAACGCAGGCGGTACGGACGGAGCCCTGAGCGAACAGGGCACCGACAACACGGCCCGCTGGCTCGGCGGTGCCGGGTTCGGACTCGGCGCGCTCGGCCTCGGTGTCGGCATCGGCGCCACCGTGCGTGCGCGCCGCGCAGGAGACGCCTCCACCGGCGGGGCGGCGAACGAGGGAAGTGGTGCGGCACGATGAGTGCGGTGCGTACTGGCACGCTCGCCGCGCTTGTCGCCGCGTGTGCGGTGCTCGGCCTGGCCACCCCGGCCGCGGCGCACAACGTGCTGGTCTCCTCCGAGCCCGAGGACGGGGTCAGCCTGGACAGCAGCCCTGAGGCGGTCACGCTCACGTTCGACCAGGCCGTCCAGGACAGCGATATCAACCAGATCGCGGTGACCGGGCCGGACGGCGAGCAGTGGGTCGATGCGCCGCCGGATGTGGACGGCAACGAGGTGAGCGTCCCGCTCGGCGAGCTCGGCCCGGCAGGCGAGTACGTCATCGGGTACTACGTCCTGTCCGCCGATGGCCATCCTGTCGGGGACGAGATCCCGTTCACGCTGACCGCCGGGGAAGCCGGCACTCCGGCCGCGGGTGACCCGGCAGCCGAAGATGCGGGAGACGACGGCGCGGACGAGCGGGAGAACGCTCCCGGGGAGGACCCCGAAGGGGCAGCCGAGGACGGCGACTCCGGGGTCGGCATCTGGGTATGGCTCGTGGGCGCCGGGGGTCTCCTGGTGATCGGCGTAGCCCTCGCCCTGCGTCTGGGCAGGGCAACCGGCTGAACGTGCCCACGGGACGGACCGCACCCCGGATCCGTGCGGCGATACCGGTCTACGCGGTCCCTGCCACATTGGGCGGGGCCCTGATCGGTATCGCCGTCACCGGCGCGGGTGCCGCGAACGGCATCGTCGACCCACCGACAGCGGTGCTGGTCGGCATACCGGTGGCTCGTGCGCTACTGGCCGTGGCCGCCGTGGCCACGGTCGGCCTCTCGCTGCTACCCATCCTGGTCCGCGACGAGCGGGTACCGGTGACCGAGCCGGTACTCGCCGTCGCGCGCCGGGCGGCGACGGTCACGGCGTTGCTGTGGGCGACGTGCGCGATGGTCGTGCTGGTCCTCCAGGTCGCCGAGCTGCACGGTACGACCACCGCCATCGGCGTCGGCGACCTGCGGGAGTACGCGACGCAGGTCGCGGGAGGCCGCGCGCTGGTGATCGTGGCCGCGCTCGCCCTGGCGCACGTCGCGCTCGGAGCCGTGGCCGTTCGCGCAGGCGAGAAGGTACCCGCCGAAGCGCGGACCGGGCTGGCCCTGTTCGCGCTGCTTCCCCTCCCGGTCACCGGGCACGCGTCGACCTGGGACCGGCACGAGTACCTGTCGATGGCCGTCGAGCTCCACGTGCTCGGCGCCTCCGCATGGGCGGGCGGCCTCGCCGCGCTGCTCCTCCTGGCAGGCAACCGCAGGCTGCTCGCGACAGCGGTCCCGCGGTTCTCCGTGCTCGCGACGATCTGCCTGCTGCTCACCGCCGTGACCGGGCTCGCGAGCGCGTTCGCCGCGTTCGATCAACAGGGCACGCTCGGCTTCACGGCCGCGCTCGGCACCGGCTACGGGCAGCTGGTGATCGCCAAGGTTGTGTGCCTGGCCGCGATCGGCCTGCTCGGCGCCCGCCTGCGCTTCCGGCTCGTCCCGCGCATCGCACGACACGTCCCGACCGCGTTCGCGAGCTGGGCCGGTCTGGAGCTGGCACTGATGGGGCTGGCGTTCGGTTTCGCTGTCGTGCTCAGCCGGACAGCGGTAGGCTGAGCGGGCTGTCAGCGCACTCCCGGCGCGATCTCGTCACTGTCAGTGAACACTTCGGTTCTACCGATCGCGCCGTGAAATCGGGACATACGGAACAAATCAGAAAGACGCCGAACGGCAGTCACCCGTCTGTGACCGGCATGGTCAGCGGTACCGCTCCCACCGCGTTCCCGACCGTCCGTCCCGCAGATCCGCCAACCTCCTGTGTAGCTCGGCACGGACGTCGGGTTTGCTCCGCAGGATTGGCAGCACGCTGGTGGTCAACTTGAGCTCCCGCGCGGCGCGGAGCACGTCGAACCCCTCCCAGGCCATGACGTCGAACCCGAACGCGTCGGCCAGCGCGCGGTAGTCCGCCATGCTGTCCCCGAAGCGCAGCACTCCGACCGCGAGCGGCACCAGATCCCATTCCGGCGGGCCGACACTGGCGGAGTCGAAGTCACACAGCACGGGACCGTCCGCACCGACGAGTACGTTCCCCGCATGGGCGTCCCCGTGCACCAGGGCTGTCGCGAGCGGGAACTCGAGCCTGCCCAACGCGTCACGCACCGAGGCACAGTGATCCTGAAGGAACCGGCGATCCCTGTCGTCGAGCTCCTCCGCGTCGGCGATTCTGGCCTGCACGTCATCAAGCGGGTTCCATTGCGGGATATGCGGCGGCACCGGCAGCGAATGCATGCCGCTCAGCAGCTTCCCCAGCTCGCCGGCGGTCGCCGTGCGTTCCGACTCCTCGACCTTGCGCCATACCGTGGCGAGGTACTGCCCCACGACGATCGGCTGCTCGAACCCCGGATACAGGCGTACCGCGGGGACCCCGTGCGCGGCCAGGTGGCGCGCCACGGCAACCACCTTGTACACGCGATGGCGTAACCCGTGCGAGCCGACGATGCGCACCACTGCAGGGGCGCTTTCCAGCGCGTACACCGCGTTGTTGGTGAACCGGACCAGCCGGGCTCCCCGGTGGTCCAGGCCGAGCCGTGCACATACCGCCGCGAGTGCCTCGTCCAGCTTCTCCCTGGTGAAGCGGGCTCGCCGCACGCCGCTCCGGCTAGGCTGCGTAGAAATCGTTGATGCGCTCCACAAGGTCACGAGCGTCGACGTTGTTCACCCTGCGCTCGGCTTCCTTCTTCATCGGCTGCATCCGGTCGCGCACCCGCTTCGACTTCAGGCCCTCGGCCGCGTCCAGCGCGGCTCGCCCCACCCGTGAGCCATGATCGACGTCACCCTCCAGCAGGTGGTTGGTGGCCAGCGAGCTCAGGTTGAAGACCTTGCTCCGCGCCATGTCGTCACCGTAGTTCTCCACCGCCCTGCTCAGCGCCGGGATCGCGTACTTGGTGTGGGTACGGTCCACGGTCTGCGCGAGCACGGTGTGCACCGTCCCAACCATCGCGTGCACGTCGGTCTCGTTGAAGAACTGCACCCAGGACTCGGCGCTGGCCAGGTCCGCGCGGGCGAACTCGTCCCGCGTCCTCCCTAGCAACTTCGACGCCTGCTCGGCATTGCCGAGCAACGCGTAGGCCCACGCCTCGTTCGCGCACAGCACGGCCACGGCCAGTTCGGAACCGGACTCCTGCGCCGCGATCTGGCCGAGCTGGAACAGCTTCAGCGCGTCGTTGGCCGACTCCTGGTGCAGGTAGACCCGACCCATCCGGTACAGCACGTTGGCCACGAGCGGGTCGCTGCCGCCCTGCTTCGCCAGCTCCAGGGCGCTGGAGAAGTGCCCGCGCGCCGCGTCGACCAACCCGGTGTCGAACGAGGTCCACCCCGCGACACTGTGCAGGTCCGCGAGCGCGACGAACAAGCGGGAGCGCACGCCTTCGGCGCCTCCCGCGGTAAGGAGCTGCTGCCCCCAGGACAGCTGCGCGACAACGGCATCCCGGCAGAAGCCGCCACCGTACTGGTAGTCCAGCGCACGCAACGCCCGTGTGGCTGCCTCGACCTGGCGCACGTCGGCCATGCCGATCCGGCCCGGTGCGGGTGTCGTGGCCGGGCTCGCCGCCGCAACGGGCCCGGATTCCGTTCCCAGCACAGCGGCGCCCATGGTGACCTGCGCTGCGTGCGCGAGGAACCTGCGTCGTTTCACCGACTCGTCCTCCTCGGGCTGCTCGTCGGAGCTTTCGGCGCCAGCTCCGACGACACTCACTGCTGTCGCCTCGTCGTACGCGAGGCCCATGTACCCGCGTGGAACCCCGAGGCCGTCCGCGATCCGTGCGAGCACGTCATAGGCGATGACATGCCTGCCCTTGAGGATCTCCGAGACCTCGGACTGTGACTGGCCGGTCAGCGCCGCGATCTGACGCTGGGACACGCCTTCCTTCCTGAGCAGCCGGTACACCACGCTGACGTCCCTGCTCGCGAGTGCCTCACGCATCTCGCTGGACTCCCAGACTTCAGCCTTGATGGGATGCCCCAGATCGGTATCGCTGTCGCCCATATGCGGCCTCACTACTCCATCGGGCTTCGGTGTTGCAGCGTAAGCATCCCCATTGAACCGCGCGAGGCGGCAAATGTGGAGCCTGATCGGTCGAAACGAATTCAATCGACCGCTTACCGGTGAACTTCTGCCGGTCGGCGCTCATGACTCCCGATCAAGCCCGCTACCCATCAATGTAGAAAGTAGCCCTCCGTCAGCACCAGGGTCGCCGGGATCCACCGGGCGGACCGCGGACGGGAACGGGCAGTTTGACAACTTCACACGCAGGACAGCTGTGCAGTCGCGGAGCGAATGGTCACGCCACACCGACGGTGCGGACCACAAGCATTCGACGAAGAAGGGCGGAGTTTGGCCGATGGAGCTCATTGATTCGATCGCCACCGGATACGCCGGGCCCGTCGGCGGCCAGGGCGGGTCCGCGCCCACCGGGACCATCCCACCGGCAGGCGTACCCGACGGGCTGGTCCATGACGGCAACGGAATGCTCCGCAGCAACGAAGGCGACCACACCGTGTGGCGCGTGCAGTGTGGTGACCTGATCAACCGTGGCCGCTGCGTCACGGTCTACGTCGACGCGGGCGAAGTCGTCGTGGCCTGCCCCCCGGGGGAGACCGCACGGATGTCCGCCGAGCAGGTCAGCCGCCTGCAGGTGGCACTCGGTGAAGCGACGAGGCTGGCAGAAAGGTACCGGTGAGTACGCCGTGGATCAGATCCTTGGGCAGATTCTCCGCGAAGCCGTGTGGGAACGGCTGGACATGCTCTCCGAGCTGGCCGAACGCGCGGACACCGCCTCACTGGCCTCAGCGGCTCAATCCGAGCTTCCACGTCTGGCTGAGGGATGGCGGTCCATCCTGCGCGCCCACGAACCCGATGAGCGCGGAGACTGCCCCACCTGCTCCACCCGCTGGCATCGCAGCAAGGCACCGTGCACGGTCTGGCAGGCCGCGCACGAGCACCTGGTCGCAGGCGGGCTCGCCCCCGAACAGACCCGCAGGAGCCCGGCACCGGCGAGCGGGACGGGGCGACACGCACTCCACACGGCGACCCCGCATGCGACCGGTGCGGGAGCACACTAGCCGCTGATCCCCGCCTGACGAAGGCCCCCAGACTCCGCGGGCCGGTACTGCGCACCCCCTCCCCCGACCGGTACCGGCCCGCGGTCTTCCACTCCATCTGTACGAATCCGTGCAGTCACCTGCAGGACGGTGCGAGGTTTTACGCGCGTTATAAGTATGACTTTGCGTAACGCTTACTTCTGGGTAACATGAAACACTCGATCGCAAGCAAGTGTTGTATCGGGTACCAGCGAGGAGTGGTTCGTGTCTCAGGTGCAATCGGCCCCAGCCGGACGGTCCGCCCCGGTGCCCGGTGAACCCACGCCGTTTCGCAGGCAGCCCGTCCAGCAGCGCAGCGCCAAGCGCGTGACGCTGATGCTGGACTCCTGCGCGGAGCTGCTCGACGAGGTCGGCTACGAGACGCTGTCCACCACGATGATCGCGCGCAGGGCCGGTGTGGCTGTCGGCTCGCTCTACCAGTTCTTCCCCGACAAGCGCGCGGTCGTCCAGGCACTCACCCAACGCAACTTCGAACGGTTCCTCCAGGTGGTGCGCGAGCGTCTCAACTCCGTCGACCACACGCACTGGTGGGACGTGGTCGACTCGCTGCTGGACGTCTACGTGGCCATGCACCGGGAGGTTCCTGGCTTCGCCCAGGTGCATTTCGGCGATGTCGTGGACGTGCACCTGCTCGACGAGCAGCGGGACAACAACGCCGTCGTCGCCGACTCCATCGTGGCGCTGCTCGATGAGCTGCTCGACCTACCACCCGAGCGCGTCACGCTACCGATCAGCGTGGCCGTGGAAGCGGGTGACACACTGTTGAAGTACGCCTTTCGCCGCAACGCCGAAGGCGACCAGCAGATCGTCGACGAGACCAAGCATATGATCAAGGAGTATCTGGCCAGTCGCTTCGGCGAGAAGTAGCTACCTCCGGGGAGAACCACATGGCCGACTCCGATGCCGCGCTTGCCGCATTCGGCTACGAGCTCGGCGTACTCAAACGCATGAGCCGGGCCGGTTGGTGGCACGCCGGGGTGCGGGATCCGGAGTCGGTCGCCGAACACAGCCTGCGCGCCTCCCAGCTCGCCGCGCTCCTCGCAGCTGAAGAAGGGGCCGATCCGGCCAAGGCCGCCTACCTCGCGCTGTGGCACGACACCCAGGAAGCGCGCACGGGAGACCTCCCGCGCGCCGCACTGCCCTACGTGACCAAACCCGACGCTCGCCGGATCACCGACGACCAGACCAAGGCGCTCTCCGCCGCCGCGGCGAACACGGTGCGGGCCGCGGTCGACGAGTACGAGTCGGCGAGCACGCCGGAAGCCCGCTGTGCGCGCGACGCGGACAAGCTCGAGATGCTCCTGCAGGCCGTGGAGTACGCCAACAGCGGAGTCAGCCAGGTAGACGAGTGGATCGCCACCGCCCGCAAGGCGCTGTCCACCGGCACCGCGCGCCGCATCGCCGAGGTCGCGCCGGAGGTACCACCGCTGTCCTGGCGCGACTACTAGCTGTCCGCCAGGGGCGAGCCGAAGGCCTCCTCGGGTACATCATGTGCACCGAAGGAGCCCCTCGGCTCGCCCGACACGGGGTCAGCCGAAGTTCATACCCTCCCCGCGGTAGGTCGGCACGGTGCGCACCGGATCGTCGCCGGCGATCACGTGGTACTCGTTGAACCGTTCGGCCAGCTCGCCGGCCTTGGCGTGGCGCAGCCACACCCGGTCGCCGACGGCCAACCGGCCGGCGGCACGTCCCGTGACCGGGGTCTGCACCTCCCCTGCTCCCTCGACGTCACGGAGCCGCAAGCCCGCCGGAAGGTGCGGTGTCGGCAGCCGGGACGGCCCTGCCTCGCCGGAGGCGACATAGCCGCCGGAGAACAGTGTCGCGACCCGTCTCGCGGGCTTGCGTACCACCGGCAGCGCGAACAGCGCGGCCGGGCGCGGCCGGAACCGGGAGTACCCGTCGAACAGTGCCGGACCGAGCAGGCCCGATCCCGCGGCGAGCTCGGTGACCGACTCATCGGCCCTTGTCGTCTCGAAGCTGCCCGTGCCGCCCCCGTTGACGAACTCCAGCGGGCACACCTCGCGCACCGCGCGTACCGCGGCCGCACGGCGGGCAGCGAGCTCCCGTGCGGAGCGCTCCTGCATCCGCCGGATGACCGCCGCCCGCAGCGGGTTACCGCTCGCGTCGCCGACCCCGGCGATCTGCCCCTCGTAGCCCATCAACCCGACCAGGCGAAAGCCCGGACGCGCGGCGACTATCCCGGCCAGCTCCGCCGCCTGCCGCGGGGTGACTACCGGGGAGCGGCGGCTGCCGATATGTACCCCTGGCAACGGGCGCCACGAGACGTCGAGCTCGATGCACACCCGGACCTCCTGGCCCGCCGTCCCCATCCTGCGCACCGCAGCATCGACGAGATCGAGCTGCGCCGGTGCGTCGATCATCAGCGTGACGTGCCGCCGCGCGGCCGGATCGGCGGCGAACCGGTCCAGCGCCCGCGCATCCGCCGTGGGGTAGCCCACGAGAAGGTCGTCACTGACCCCGTGCCCGTGCAACCACAGTGCCTCGGCGAGGGAGTAGGACAGTACGCCCGCGGTGTGCGGCGCCGCGAGGGCGCGCTCCAGCAGGTGCCGGCAACGCACGGACTTGCTGGCCACCCTGATCGGGAGCCCGGCTGCCCTTGCGGCCAGGTCATCGAGGTTGGCGTCGAAGGCGTCCCGGTCCACGACCGCCAGCGGGGCCTCCAGGTGGCACGTCGCTGCCTCGTATCGCGTGCGCGCTGCCGCGCCGCGATCGCCGTCTCCACGCATGATCCTCACACCCGCACCGTACGATACCGCCGGAATTAATGCGAACATCTTTCACGTATTCGTTCCCGACAGCGCGCCATGACCGACTGGTCAACGAGCGCCCGATGAGGTAGGAAACCCCTGTGCACGAGGTGACGTGGAAAAACTGGGCCGGCACGGTACACGCGCGCCCCCGAGCGGTGCACCGGCCGCGCTCGACCGAGGAGATAGCCGACGCGGTCACCGACGCCGCCCGGGGTGGTGAGCGCATCCGTGCCTGGGGCAGCGGGCACTCGTTCACCGCGGCCGCGGCCACCGACGAGCACGCCATCGACCTGACCGGGTACACCGGCGTCACCGACGTGGACATGCACGCCGGGCTGGTGACGGTGCGCGCGGGCACGACATTGCGCGAGCTCACCACGATCCTGGATGCCCTCGGGCTCGCCATGGTCAACCTCGGCGACATCGACGCCCAGACCATCGCGGGTGCCATCTCCACGGGCACGCACGGCACGGGGGCATCGCTCGGCGGGCTGGCCACACAGGTCGCCGCGCTCGAGTTGGTGCTCTCCGACGGCTCGATCGTCGGCTGCTCGCCCACCGAGCGCCCGGACCTGTTCCAGGCCGCACGGGTCGGGCTCGGCGCGCTCGGCGTGATCAGCACGGTCACGCTGCGCTGCGTCCCGGCGTTCGCCCTCGAAGCGAGCGAGCGCCCCGAGCCGCTCGAGGACGTACTGGACGGCCTCGACGAGGGCATCAGCGGCAACGACCACTTCGAGTTCTACTGGTTCCCGTACGGGCGCAACGCGGTCGTCAAGCGCAACAACCGGATCCCGGACTCGCAGCGACCCCGCCCACTCGGGCCGGTACGCGAGTTCGTGGAGTACGAGCTGGTGGAGAACCGTGCCTTCGGCGCGCTGTGCAGGCTCGGCCGGGCGGTACCCACGCTGGTGCGGCCGATCGGTGCGGTCACCGATCGGATGCTGTCCACACGCCGGTACAGCGACCGGTCGCACCGCGTTTTCGTGACCAGGCGCACGGTGCCCTTCGTCGAGTCCGAGTACGCGATCCCGCGTGCCGCGCTCGGCGACGTGCTCGCCGAGCTCCGTGCCGTGGTGCCGCTGCTGCGCGACCCGATCGCGTTCCCCGTCGAGGTCCGGGTGGCCGCGGCCGACGACATCTGGCTGTCCACCGCCTACCAGCGCGACTCCGCCTACATCGCCGTGCACCAGTACGCAGGGATGCCCTACCGGGAGTACTTCGCGGCATTCGAAGCGATCGTCTCGGCTGCGGGCGGCAGGCCGCACTGGGGCAAGCTGCATTCCCTGGACGCCGATGCGCTGCGGGAGCGCTACCCGCGTTTCGACGACTTCCGCGACCTGCGCCGGCAACTCGACCCGGACGGCGTGTTCAGCAACGCCTATACCGACCGAGTCCTCGGCCCGGTCGGGAGCCGAAGGTGACAGCGGGCTCCATCTATGGAGCCGGCTGTCACCTTCGGCTCCTCGCCACCGCGCGAACAGCCTCCGCGACCGGGGTCTCGCCCCCGATCAGTTCCAGCGTCATCCGTGCCGTCTCCGGCGCGTCCAGCAAGGCGCGCAGCACGTCGGCGACATCGTCCCGGGAGACCTCCCCGCGGTCGACCTGCTCGGCGAGCCACACGCGGCCGGTGCCCTGCGCGTCATCGAGCCGACCGGGACGCAGGATGGTCCAGTCGAGGTCGCGAGCACGCAGGTCCTGTTCGGCCGCGGCTTTCGCGCGCAGGTACGCCGCGAACACCTCACCCACAGCGGGATCATCGGCACGATCCAGCGCCATCGCGCTGATCTGCACGAGCCGGCGCACACCCGCACGCTCGGCGGCATCGGCGAGCAGGACGGACGCGTCGCGGTCGACCGTCTCCTTCCGTGCCGCCCCGCTGCCCGGGCCTGCGCCCGCGGCGAACACCGCCGCGTCGGCGCCGGTCAGGATCGCGGCGACCTCGTCCGCGCCTGCCTCCTCGAGGTCGCAGACCTCGCTGGATGCACCGACCGCGGACAGGTCGTCCCGGTGCGCCGAGTTGCGGACGATGCCGCATACCTCGTCGCCGCGCTCGCACAGCAGCCGCGCGAGGCGGAGACCGATCAAGCCGTGCCCGCCCGCGATCACTACACGCATGATCTCACTCTAGCGAGATGATCATGCGTGCGTGTCGGCCGGGCGTGCCGTCACTCGGCTCCTGCCGGCACGTCCGCGGACTCCAGGACCTGCTCGTAGGCGAGCTCGTTGATCCACCGCGAAATCGGGTCGACGCCCATCATCACCCGGTCCACGCTGCCCGCGAGATCGCGACTCACCCCGTCCTCGCCGTCGAGGGTGAGGATCGACAGGCCGTAGGCCCGCGCCCGGGGAAGGCAGTTGGTCACGTAATCGTGGGTGAGGGCAGCCTCGCCCGGCAGCAACATCGCGGCGTCGAAGTAGCGCGCGAACGGCACGGCCCAAGCCAGCGCCGTACGCCAGTGCCGCGTCACGGTGAGCACACCGCTGATCTCCACGGCGGGGGCGGGCGCCACATCCGCCATTTCCGGCCAGGTCCACGTCGCGACCGTCGTACGGTCGATCACCGGCTCGTACCCGGTCGCGATGCGCTCGGCATGCGCATCGGGGCGCAGCCGCGCCACCAGGTGCACCTTCCTGCCGAGCACGCGCATCTCCGGCAGAACCTCGCCGCCCCAACCGAGCTCGGCGGCGGCCTTCTGCGCCACACGCCGGGTGTCGTCCGGGAGGGGACCCGGCGGGACGACTCGGTTCGGGCACGCACCCGCACCCTGCGAACCACCAGTGACCGACGTCGATCCTGTGTGTCCAGGTGTCACCGCCACGAAGTTCAGCCTCCTCGTAATCTTGCCGCTCGGCGCACGCGTACTGCCCGTGCAACTGGGCGTGCGAGCGCTTCTCCCTACTAGCTATCAGGGCGTGATCGCCTGCGTCTGCTTCTCGCGATCGACATGCGACCGACGGCAGTGAGCGGTCGGTGACCGGTCGACGAGCGGTACACCCAGTTCAGTCCGACCGTACGACCAGACGGGTGATGCCATACCGGTGGTCGCCGAGCATTTCCGCCCATATGGCCACGGAGAGCAACAGCCGGCTGACCCTGTGGCGGGAGGGCACGGCCCTCTCCGCGACCTGCCGTCACGAATGGGAGGTGACTAACACCGCTGCCGACGCCCCCGCGCGAACGCGCCGGCGGGATCTAAGGTGAGCGGTAACCACACGCTGCCGACGAGTGAAGAGGAAACCCCAGGAGGGCTGTTCACCAGCCGGCTGGCGGGGCTGCCCACCGGGTGGCTCACGACCACCGGCGGCACGCACCGGTCGGTCTCCGGTGACCCGAGCACGGTGAACGGTCCGCCTGAGGAGTTAGAACCCGGAACACGGAGGTTCCATGCGCTCACCGAAGGACTTCTTCGCACCCCTGGCCCTGGGTGCTCCTGACCCCGTCCGGGAGATCCCGTTGCGCCCGTCCCGGATGATTCACTTCTTCGACCCGAGCAACGAGAAGATGCGCGCCAAGGCCGGCGATATGGCTCGCGACGTCGACGTGCTGCTCGGCAACCTCGAGGACGCCGTGCCTGCCGACCACAAGGAAGCGGCGCGCAACGGGCTGGTCGAGGTCGCGAAGTCGACGGACTTCGGGGACACGCAGCTGTGGACGCGGGTGAACAGCCTGGACTCTCCCTGGGTGCTGGACGACCTGATCACGCTGGTGACCGAGGTCGGTGAGCAGCTCGACGTGATCATGGTGCCGAAGGTCGAGGGCGCCGAGGACATTCACTACGTCGACCGCCTGCTCGCCCAGCTGGAGGCCCGTGCCGGGCTGCGCCACCCCCTGCTGGTGCACGCGATCCTGGAAACGGCCAGCGGGGTGGCCAACGTGGAGGAGATCGCCGCGGCGAGCCCCCGCATGCAGGGCATCTCGCTCGGGCCGGCCGACCTCGCCGCGAGCAGGAGGATGAAGACCACCCGCGTCGGTGGCGGGCATCCCGGCTACCTCGTGCGCACCGACCCGACCGGTGAGGACGTCACCGAGGGGCGCACGAGCTACCAGCAGGACCTGTGGCACTACACGGTCGCGCGGATGGTCGACGCCTGCGCCATGCACGGGATCCTGCCGTACTACGGACCGTTCGGAGACATCCGCGACGTCGTCGGCTGCGAGGACCAGTTCCGCAACGCCTACCTACTCGGCTGCGTGGGTGCCTGGAGCCTGCACCCCAAGCAGATCGCGATCGCGAAGAAGGTCTTCTCCCCCGAGCCTTCCGAGGTGGCTTGGGCGCGCAAGGTGATCGCCGCGATGGGCGACGGCACCGGCACGGTGATGATCGACGGCAAGATGCAGGACGACGCGACCGTCAAGCAGTGCCGGGTGGTCGCCGAACTGGCCGAACAGCTGGCCTCCCGTGACCCGGAGCTGGGTCAGGCCTACGACGAGGCGACCAAGGAAGCGATGGCCGATGACTGACGAGACCCTGCGACCCCGCCGCTCCGTGCTGTACATGCCCGGAGCCAACGAGCGGGCACTGGAGAAGGCCAAGACACTCGACGCCGACGCCCTGATCCTCGATCTCGAGGATGCCGTGGCACCGGACTCCAAGGAGGAGGCCCGGGAACGGGTGTGCTCGGCGGCGTCCTCCGGCGGGTACGGCTCGCGCGAGGTGACGATCCGGGTGAACGGGCTCGACACCGAGTGGCACGAGGCGGACCTGCGTGCGGCGGCCGAGGCCGGGCCGGACGGCATCGTCGTCCCGAAGGTGAACTCCGCGGCGGAGGTGCACACGATCGAGCGGGCCCTGGAGTTCACCGGCGCTCCGGAGCACACCACGATCTGGGCGATGATCGAGACACCGGTGGCGATGCTGCACGCGGAGGAGATCGCCGCGGCGAGCGCGCGACTCGACGTCCTCGTCATGGGGACCAACGATCTCGCCAAGGAACTGCACGCCGAGTTCGTGCCGGGTCGTACTCCACTGCTCGGGGGGTTGTCGCTGGCACTGCTGGCCGCCCGAGCGACGGGCAAGACGATCCTGGACGGCGTCTACAACGACGTCTCCGACGCGGAAGGATTCGAGGCCGAGTGCCTGCAGGGGCGGCAGATGGGCTTCGACGGCAAGACGCTCATCCATCCCGGCCAGCTCGAACCGTGCAACCGGGTGTTCGCGCCTTCCGAGGACGAGGTGGCGCAGGCGCGCAAGATCATCGATGCGTTCGAGGAGGCCCGCGCGGAAGGGCGCGGGGTCGTGACGGTGGATGGCCGCATGATCGAGAACCTGCACGTGGACAACGCCAGGCGCATCCTCGCGCTGTCCGAAGCCATCACCACTCGGCAGTAGGTGGGAGCCGAACGTGACAGCGGGTTCCTTCTTGGGAGCCCAATGTCACGTTCGGCTCCCACCTACCTGGGGAATCAAGGAGAGCGAGTATGCGGCGTAGGGTTCGTCCAGCACTCGCGCTGTCCTGCGCCGTGCTGCTCGGTGCGTGCACGACGACACTGGGCGACGCTGCGCCCGAACCCGCGGAGCCGGACCGGGAAGGCAGCCAGCAGGCCCCGGACGATCGCACGGGCCGTCCCGACTCGATCACCGTGCTCGGCACCGGGGACATACTCCTGCACCCGGACCTGACCGAGCAGGCCGCCCGGGATGCCAGCACGACCGGACGCGGCGAGCGCGACTTCCGGCCCTTGCTGGCCGGCGTGGAGCCGCTGGTGTCGGACGCCGATCTGGCGATCTGCCACCTGGAGGTACCGCTGGCCGAGCAGGGCGGCCCGTTCAGCGGGTGGCCGAGCTTCAACGCCCCGCCGGAGATCGCCGACGCGCTGGCCGCCACCGGCTACGACACGTGTTCCACAGCCTCCAATCACACGCTGGACCAGGGTGAGGACGGCGTCGTGCGCACGCTCGACGCGTTGGACGGCAACGGCATCGAGCACGCCGGCTCGGCGCGTACCGAGCAGGAGGCCGCTTCCCCGACCGTGATCGACGTGGATGGGGTCGGTGTCGCGCACCTGTCTTACACGTTCGGCTTCAACGGTCTACAGCTCCCGCAGGGCAAGGAGTGGCTCGCCGACAAGCTCGACCACGAGGCGATCGTCGAGGAAGCCGCGCTGGCGCGTGAGAACGGCGCCGAGATCGTCGTCGCCAGCCTGCACTGGGGACGGGAGTACGAGCACGTCCCGTCCCCTGCGCAGCGCGAGCTCGCCGAGCGGCTGCTGGAGGCGGGGGCGGTCGACCTGATCCTGGGTCACCACGCGCACGTGGTGCAGTCCATCGACCGCGTCGGCGAGCGGTGGGTGGCCTACGGCCTCGGTAACCATGTCGCGCGGCACGCCGAGCCGCGCGGCACGACCGAGGAGGGCATCGCGGCACGCTTCGAGTTCACCCACACCGATGACGGGTGGGTAGCCGAGACCGCCGAGTACATCCCCACCCTGGTCGACCTCGACGAGCCGATCCGGCTCGTCGACCTGACCACCGCTGATCCCACGCCGCGGCGCGAGGAGGCACTGGAGCGTACGGACGGCGCCGTACTCGGGGACGGTGCCGCGGCACACGGCCTGACCAGGCCCGGGCGGGAGTGAAGGACAGAGCCGAAGGTGACCTCGGTTCCGTAGAAGGAGCCGAGTGTCACCTTCGGCTCCTCCGCGAAGCGGCGTCTCCTGGGGGAAGCCCCAGAGGACACCGGGAAGGGTGGGCGAGGAGGGAGTTGAACCCTCACGTCCTTTCGGACACACGGACCTGAACCGTGCGCGTCTGCCATTCCGCCACTCGCCCGAGTGCTGAATCGCAAGCGGGACCACTCTAGCAGGGCCTCGAACGCACGTTTCGACAGGGCCAGTGCCGGCCCTACCGCACGCAGATACGATCTAAAGGTGAGAGGTCGTGCAAAGGAGGCCGGGAACGATGGGCCGCGTACAGCGCTTTGATCGGCGCCTCGAGGGCATCGTGGGTAACACCTTTGCACGCATGTTCGGCGGCAAGGTCGTCACACAGGAAGTTGCGCAGGCACTCGAACGAGAAAGCGAGGACAACCTCCGTGAACTCGCCGGTGGCCGGCTACTCGCACCGAACCATTACGTCGTGCTGCTGGGACAGAGGGACTATGACCACATGGCGGACGGCAAGTCCCGCATCACCCACATCCTCGCGAACGCAGTCGCCGAACATCTCGCAGAACATGGATGGGACACATATGGTGACGTCGTAGTCTCGCTTGAGCGCACTGAGGCGCTGCATACTGGGCAGTTCAGGGTCCGCTCTACTGTCGACCCAGACGCCGCAGTGCACAGCGTGGGAAGCGCAGGACAACAAACACCACCCCGTGACGCAGGAGACCGAGCAATGAGTCAGCCACCCGGCTACGGCCACTACGACCAGGGCGACCCGTACGGTCAACAGAACCCGTACGGCTACGGCCAGCCCGGCTATGACCCCGGCTACGGTCAGCCGGGGTACGACCCCGGCTACGGTCAGGCAGGCTATGACCCCGGCTACGGTCAGCCCGGCTACGACCAGGGCGACCCGTACGGTCAACAGAACCCGTACGGCTACGGCCAGCCGGGTTACGACCCCGGCTATGACCCCGGTTACGGCGCACCGGGCGGCGCACCGGGCGGCGCACCGGGCTACGGCCCGCCGGGCGGCGCACCCGGCTACGACCCCGGCTACGGCGCACCAGGAGGCGCCCCAGCCGGGGCACCCGGTTACGACCCCGGCTACGACCCCGGTTACGGCCCACCGGGCTACGGCCCGCCGGGCGGCGCACCCGGCTACGACCCCGGCTACGGCGCACCAGGAGGCGCCCCCGGTTACGACCCCGGCTACGGCGGTCCTGCCGGCCCTCCGCCCGGAGCACCCGGTGGCGCACCAGGCATGGGTGGTTACGGTCAGCCCGGCTTCCCGCCTCCGGGAGGCCAGGGCGGCGCACCCCGGCAGCTGTCCGCCTCGCTCCAGCTCGACGACGGATCGAACCGCAACTACTCCCTCAAGCAGGGCGGTAACGTCATCGGTCGCGGGCAGGACGCCGACTTCCGGCTGCCCGACACGGGCGTGTCCCGCAGGCACCTGGAGATCACGTGGGACGGGCAGAGTGCCACGCTGGCCGACATCGGTTCGACGAACGGCACAACCGTCAACGGAACCCCGGTACAGACCTGGCAGCTGGCCGACGGCGATGTGATCAGGGTGGGACATTCCTCACTCACGTTCCGCACGCAGGGCTAGCACCGACCGACAGGGCCGTACCGGAAATCGCAGGGGAACAAGCGCAAACCATGGGCACTACGAAGCGGGAGTGGGCGTAGGCGGTGCCGGAGCTAGTGGTTCAACTCACCAGAGCAGGGTTCCTCGCCCTGCTCTGGTTGTTCGTGCTAGCGGCCCTGCGGGTCGTGCGCTCGGATCTGTACGCGGCGTCCGGTGTGCGCACCGAGCTCCCGCCCTCGAAGCGCGATAAGAAGCAGCCCAAGTCCCGCGGCGGCGGTGGCGGCAAGCAGCCGCGGCAATTGATCGTGACGCACGGGGCACTGGCCGGCACCCGTATCGCGCTGGACGATCGGCCGATCCTGATCGGAAGGGCGGACGACTCCACGCTCGTACTCGACGACGATTACGCTTCCACCCGGCATGCCCGCCTGTCCATGCGAGGGTCGGACTGGTATGTCGAAGATCTGGGATCAACGAACGGAACATACTTGGATCGGGCTAAAGTCACAGCACCCCTCCGAGTGCCACTCGGTGTCCCCATACGGATCGGCAAGACGGTGATCGAGCTGCGCCCATGACCCTTGTGCTTCGCTACGCCGCCCGCAGTGACCGCGGCCTGGTTCGCTCGAACAACCAGGACTCCGTCTACGCCGGGCCTCGCCTCCTCGCACTCGCCGATGGCATGGGTGGCCATGCCGCGGGTGAGGTCGCCAGCAAGGTCGTCATCGCCGCGCTCGCGCCGCTGGACGACGACGAGCCGGGAGACGACCTGCTCACCCAGCTCCGTGACAGCGTGCTCAGCGGCAACAGGGCCATCGCCGAGCTGGTGGAGAGCGACCCCGAGCTCGAGGGCATGGGCACCACCCTGACCGCGATCCTGTTCTCCGGGAGCAGGCTCGGACTGGTGCACATCGGCGACTCCCGCGCCTATCTCTACCGTTCCGGCCAGTTCTCGCAGATCACCCACGACGACACCTTCGTCCAGCAGCTGCAGGACGAAGGCCGGATCACCGAGGAGGAGGCGGAGAACCACCCGCAGCGCGCGCTGCTCCTCAAGGCACTGACCGGCCAGGAAGCGGAGCCCAACCTGACCGTCCGGGAGGCCAGGGCAGGCGACCGTTACCTGCTGTGCTCGGACGGGCTGTCCGGGATGGTCTCGCACGAGACACTCACCGACGCGATCACGATCGGCGACCCGCAGGACTGTGCGGACCGCATGATCGAGCTCGCGCTGAAGGGGGGTGGTACGGACAACATCACTGTCATCGTCGCCGATGTCGTCGATGTCGACTTCGGGGAGGACGCCCCGATCGTCGGCGGCGCCGCCGGGGACGGCAGTGATGAGGGGCCGCAGGGTGACTCACCCGCAGCCCGTGCGCAGGCCCTGACGGCACCCGCACCGTCCACAGAACCCCCCGACTCCACCGAGTCCGGCGCGGACCAGCCCGAGGCGGGGACGAGCGGGTGGCGCAAGGGGATCACGTTCACGGCCCTGCTCGGGCTCGGTCTCGTGCTGCTGGCAGCCATCGCGCTGGCCACCCGGTACTTCGTGATGCAGCAGTACTACGTCGGGGTGGGCGACAACAACGAGGTGACGATCTACCAGGGCGTCACGGGCAGCATCTTCGGGCTCGAGCTCAGCTCCCGGTCGGAAGGCTCGTGTGCGCCGAGCGACGCGCTGTGTGACCCGCTGTTCCTCGCGGAACTGCAGTACGGTGCGCGTGGCGACGTGTGCCGGGGTGTGCAGCAGGACGATCTGGACGACGCCCGCGACTTCATCGCGACCCTGCGCGCGGAGTTCGTGCTGGATGACAAGCCCGATGCCGGCACGCGCGAGGAGGTCAGCTGCACCGCTGACGAGGCTAGCGGTGGCGATCGCTGATGTCCTCACCGGTGGACACCTCTCCGGGCACGGGTAGCGGACCGACCCGCAAGCTCCCCACCCGCCGCGGCACCGAGCTGCTGATGCTGGCCTTCGCCACGGTGATCATCACGTTCGCCCTCATGCTCGTGGACGCCAACCAGGGACAGGAGCTCACGCTGTCCATCGTCTGGTACGGCCTGTCCTATCTCGGTGTGTTCACCGTCGCGCACGTAGCTGTCCGGTACTTCGCCCCGTACGCCGACCCGTTGATCCTGCCGTGTGTGGCCCTGCTCAACGGCATCGGCCTGGTGATGATCTACCGCATCGACCTGGCGAGCGCCGAGCGCGCGGCCCAGCAGGACATCGCGTTCACTCCGGACGCGCCACGCCAGGTCCTGTGGACCGTGATCGCGCTGGCGCTCTTCCTCGCCGTACTGGTCCTCATCAAGGACCACCGCACTCTCACCCGTTACGCCTACACCTGCGGCCTTATCGGGTTCTTCGCGCTCGCGTTGCCCGGCCTGCTGCCGGCATCCGTCTCGGAGGTCAACGGCGCGAAGGTGTGGGTCCGTATCGGCCCGCTCGGCCTCCAGCCCGGCGAGTTCGCCAAGATCCTGCTGCTGATCTTCTTCGCGGCGTTCCTGGTCTCGAAACGGGACCTGTTCATGTCCGCCGGCAAGCGGGTGCTCGGGATAGAGTGGCCGCGGCCCCGCGACCTCGGTCCGATCGTGCTGGCGACGGGTGCGGCGCTGGCGATCTTCGTCCTGCTCAAAGACCTGGGACAGGCGCTACTGCTGTTCGGCATGGTGCTGATGCTGATCTACGTCGCCACCGAGCGCGCGATCTGGATCTTCGTCGGCCTGGTGCCGTTCGCCGCAGGCTGTGTCATCGCCTACAACCTGTTCACGCACGTGCAGCAGCGAACGAGGAACTGGCTGGACCCGCTGGCCACCTACGACGAGGCGGGCGGGGGTTACCAGAACGCTCAGGCACTGTTCGGCCTCGGCACCGGCGGCGTGGCCGGCACCGGTCTCGGCGCGGGCAGGCCGGAGATGGTGCCGCTGTCGAAGACCGACTTCATCGCCGCGGCGATCGGTGAGGAGATCGGCTTCATCGGGCTGGCCAGCGTCCTCATGGTGTACCTGATCCTGGCGATGCGCGGGATGCGGGGAGCGCTCGCCGTGCGGGACACCTTCGGCAAGCTGCTCGGCGGGGGCCTCGCGTTCGCCATCACCATGCAGGTATTCGTCGTCGTCGGCGGGGTCACCAGCCTCATCCCGATGACGGGTATGACCGCGCCGTTCCTGTCTTACGGTGGTTCCTCCCTGCTGGCCAACTACATCCTGGTCGCGCTGCTTCTCCGGATATCCGATGCCGCACGCAGGCCGCAGCAGGGTGCGCGGCCGCGCGCCGAGCAGCAGCGGACACCGCTGTCCGACACGGGCACCGTCATGGTGGAGCGGCCGTCATGAACACACCACTGCGTCGCGTCGGCATCGCCATGCTCACCATGATCGTGCTCGTACTCGCACACGCCACATACATCCAGGTGTTCAAGGCCGACGAGTACCGTGCCGACCAGCGCAACCAGCGAGTCCTGCTGGACGAGTACTCGCGCGAGCGCGGCCAGATCGTCTCGCAGTTCGATGGTCGGGTCCTCGCGCACGGCGAGCCGACCTCGGGGCGCCTGCAGTACCTGCGCCGCTACACCGAAGGGCCCATGTACGCGCCGGTGACCGGGTACTACTCGTGGCGGTACGGCTCGGCCGGGCTCGAGCGCGCGCGCAACGACATCCTCAGCGGCAACGACGCGCGACTGTTCGTGCGCAGGCTCTCCGACATGATCACCGGCAGGGACCCGCGGGGCGGGCACGTCCAGGTGACCATCAACCCGGAGGTGCAGCGCACCGCCTACGAGACCATGACTGACCGCGGCTTCACCGGAGCCGTGGTTGCGATCAAGCCGGACACCGGCGAGATCCTCGGCATGGTCTCCACCCCGTCGTACGACCCGAACTCGCTGGCCACCCATGACGGAGAGGCACAGGAGGAAGCCTGGACCGCGATGTCCGAGGATCCCTCCAGACCGATGAGCAACCGAGCGATCCGGGAGACCTACGCGCCCGGATCCACGTTCAAGCTCGTCACCACAGCCGCCGCGCTGCAGAACGGGGCAACCCCCGACACCGAGGTGAACAGCGCGTCCAGTATCACCTTGCCGAACACCCAGACCCAGCTGCAGAACTTCGGGGGCCAGACCTGCCCGGGGTCCACCCTGGAGGACGCACTGGCGTACTCGTGCAACACCGCCTTCGCCGAGCTCGCCGGCGAGCTCGGCGCGAGCACGCTGCGCAACACCGCCGAGAACTTCGGCATCGGGAAATCCGACCTGGACATTCCGATGCGCGTGGCGATGTCCAGCGTCGGCCAGCTCCCGGACGAGGCCTCGCTGTACCAGAGCGGGATCGGCCAGCGCGACGTGCGCCTGACACCGTTGCAGGTCGCCCAGCTCGCCGCGGCGGTGGCCAACGACGGCACCGCGATGCGCCCACAGCTGGTCAAGTCGCTACTGGCCCCCGACCTGTCGACGATCTCGGACTACAGCGAGGACGAGCTGACCGGCGAACCGGCATTGTCCGAGGAGAACGCCGAGATCCTTCGCGACATGATGATCGAGTCCGAGGAGAACACGGCAGGCGGGGGCAAGCGCGACGACCTCACGATCGCCTCCAAGACCGGGACGGCCGAGCACGGATCGGACCCGAAGAACACCCCGCCGCACGCCTGGTACACCGCTTTCGCACCGGCCGATGACCCGGAGGTCGCGGTCGCCGTGCTGGTGGAAAACGGCGGGGACCGCGGTCTGGCTGCCACGGGAGGTTCGGTAGCCGCCGAGATCGGCAGGATGACGATCGACTCCGCGCTCAGGGGGCAGTCCGAATGATCACGTCCGGACGGCTCCTCGCGGAGCGATACCTGCTGACGAGCCGGATAGCGGTCGGCGGTATGGGCGAGGTGTGGCAGGCCAACGACACCCGGCTGGATCGGGTCGTGGCTGTCAAGATCCTCAAGGCCGAACTGTCCGGGGACGCCGAGTTCCTCCACCGGTTCCGCACCGAGGCGCGCACCACGGCCGCGCTGAACCACGCGGGGATCGCGGCGGTGCACGACTACGGTGAGGCGAGCGCGCTGGACGGCGGCGACGACAACATCGCCTACCTGGTGATGGAGTATGTGGACGGTGAGCCGCTCGCCGGGATCCTCGCCAGGAACGGCCGCATCCGGGCGGACCGCCTGCTGCCGATCCTGGAGCAGGCCGGTCGTGCGCTGCACGCGGCGCACGCGCGCGGGCTGGTGCATCGCGACGTCAAACCAGGCAACATTCTCGTCATGCGTGGCGCGGACGGCACCGAGACGGTTAAGATCACCGACTTCGGCGTCGCCAAGGCCGCGGACGCCGCCCCGGTCACCCGGAACGGCATGGTCATGGGAACCGCGCACTACATAGCTCCCGAACAAGCGATCGGGCACGAGGCCGAGCCCGCGAGCGATGTCTACTCGCTCGGTGTATGCGGCTACGAGTGCCTGACCGGATACCGCCCGTTCCTGTCCGAGAACGCGGTCACGGTCGCGATGATGCACATCCGCGACACGCCGCCGCCGCTACCGCAGGACGTACCTCCGACGGTGCGCGCGCTGATCGAGTCGACGCTGGTGAAGGATCCCTCCCAGCGTTACCGCGACGGTAGCGAGTTCGCCGGGGCGGCAGCGGCGGTGCGGGCAGGCGGGCCCCCGCCGTTACCGTCCGGGCTCGCACGCCCTGCCGGTTCACCCGCCGTCCCGCCGGGCTCCCGGCCCGGCCTGCAGCCGGTACCGGTGCCGTATCAGCAGGCTGGACACGTACCGGTCGCGGACCAGTACGCGCGGACTCCGCCATCGGGCGGCGTAATGCCCCACGGGGCCGCGTCGTCTTCAGGAGAGAGCGGGCGGGTATGGCCGTGGGTGATCGTTGCCCTCGTCACGGTCCTGCTCATCGCCGTGGCTGTGATCGTCCCACTGGCACTACGCGGCGACAGCGGACCATCGAGCGTCACCGAGAACACCACGGAATCGCGTCAGCAGGACGCGCGGTCCGAACCCCTGGACAGAGGAGCACCCGGCGGAGGACGTGATTCGAGTGATAGTTGGCGCGACGGGACCGCCGTGTACGCCCATAATCAGCCGGGGTCACGCGCGAACCCCGACGCCGTCGACGTACGTTAACCCTATGGGGTTAGGTAGATGAGCATGACGACCTTGCTGCGAGAGTGAGAACGGGCCTAACCAGATGAGCACAGCCAACCTGCTGTCCGACCGTTACCAGATCGGCGACACGCTCGGCTACGGCGGCATGTCCGAGGTGTACCACGGGCACGACGTTCGACTCGGCCGCGAGGTCGCCGTCAAGATCCTGCGCGCGGACCTTGCCCGTGACCCCATCTTCCAGGAACGCTTCCGGCGTGAGGCACAGAACGCGGCTGCCCTGAACCATCCCGCGATCGTCGCCGTCTACGACACCGGCGAGACGGACAGCGACTCCGGAACCCTGCCGTACATCGTGATGGAGTACGTCGACGGCAGGACGCTGCGCGACATCGTCAAGACCGAGGGCCCGCTCCGGCAGGAGCGCGCCATGGAGGTCATGGCGGACGTGTGTGCCGCGCTCGACTTCTCGCACCGCGCCGGAATCGTGCACCGCGACGTCAAGCCGGCCAACGTCATGATCACCACGAGTGGCGCCGTCAAGGTGATGGACTTCGGTATCGCCAGGGCCATCCACGACGGCCAAGCCGCCATGACCCAGACGGCCGCGGTGATCGGCACAGCCCAGTACCTCTCCCCCGAGCAGGCCCGCGGGGAGTCGGTCGACGCCCGCAGCGACGTCTACGCGGCCGGATGCGTGCTCTACGAGCTCCTCGCCGGGGAACCTCCCTTCACGGGCGACTCCCCCGTCTCGGTGGCTTACCAGCACGTCAGGGAGGATCCGACGCCGCCGTCCGCGATCAATCCGGACGTGAGTCCCGCGCTGGACGCCGTGGTGCTCAAGGCGCTCACCAAGGGGCCTGCCAACAGGTACCAGTCGGCCTCGGAGATGCGTGCCGATCTCGTTCGCGTGCTCGCCAACGAGCGCCCCACCGCTCCCGCGGTCATGACCGACGAGGACCGCACGCAGGTGATGGCGGCGGGCGGCGACGACGCCGACACCGACGAGTTCGGCGAGGACTTCGAGGACGACGAGGAGGATCGGCGCAAGCGGCGGAACCGGATGTTCATGGTGCTCGCCGCGGTGGCGGTCGCCGCACTCGCGTTCATCATGTGGCTGATGGGCGTGTTCGACTCCGGCGAGCGATCCGCCGATATCCCCATGGTGGTCGGCCAGGAGTACAGCTCCGCCGAACGCAGCTTGCGAGAGGCAGGCTTCAACAACCTGGATCGCCAGTCCGTACCGTGCTGGCCGCAGGAGTACGGGGAGGAACCGCCCTGTAGCAGCGACGAGGTCGGCAAGGTGATCAGTACCGACCCCGAGCAGGGAACCAACCACCAGGTCTCCACCGAGGTCGTCGTGCACGTCGGGGCACCGCCAGAGGTGTTCGACATGCCCGACCTGACCGACAAGTCCGTCTCCGAGGCCGAGCAGACCATCGAGGACCACAACCTCCTGCTGGATCCCACCCAGGAGGAAGTCGAGAACAACGACCCCGACCTCGCAGGGAAGGTCGCCGAGCACACCCCCGAAGCGGGCTCGTCCACCGAGGAGGGCGAGGTCGTGAAGCTGAAGGTGTACGAGGAGGCGGAGATGGTCGAGGTCACCGACTACGTCGGTGAGACCTTCGAGATCGCGCGAGCCGGCCTGGACGGCGCCGGGTTCGAGGTCGTGCGGGAGGACGTCGACTCGAGCGAGCCCGAGGGCACCGTGGTCGGCCAGTCCCCGAGGGACGGCGAGGCCGTCGAGGGCTCCGAGGTGACCCTGCAGGTCTCCACGGGCGCCGACGAGGAGATCGAGATGCCGGACGTCATCGACATGACCGAGGACGAGGCCCGGTCGGCGCTGGAGGACGCGGGCCATACCGGCAACGTCTCGGTCGAGACCACGTCGGTGGACAACCCCGAGGAGCACGAACGGGTGCTGGAGAGCTCCCCGAGCCCCGGGGACACCATGACCCGCTCCACCTCGGTCACCCTCCTCATCGGCGAGTTCGAGCCCGGCGGGGGCGACGACGGTGGTGGTGACGGCGGTGACGACGACGGCGGCTTCGGTATCGGTGGTGGCGACGGCAACAACAGCCCGCCCGGCAGGGACGGCGGTGGGGACTGGTAACCGCTTGGCCGGGACTCCGCCGACGGGTGCGGAGCCCAAGGTGACCTTGGTTCCCTAGATGGAGCCGGATGTCACATTGGGCTCCAACCCGTTGGGCTCCCACCCGCGCTCAGACTGCGGCGGCTCGCTGCAGGGCGTGGGTGGACTCCTCCAGGCCGTTCACCAGTGAGGTCTCCACCGGGTGGCCGGTGCCGGACATCCAGTTGGCCAGCATGCGGTGCCCGTACTGGGTCAGCACCGACTCCGGATGGAACTGCACACCTTCCAGCGGCAGCTCCCTGTGACGGGCCCCCATCACGATGCCCGACGAAGTCCGGGCGGTGACCTCGAACTCCTCGGGGACGGTGTCGGCGAGCACGGTCAACGAGTGGTACCGGGTCGCGGTGAACGGCGAGGGCACGCTCGCGAGCACACCGACACCGTCATGGTGCACCTCGCTCGTCTTGCCGTGCAGCAGCTCGGACGCGCGGTCCACGGTGGCGCCCCACACGGCGGCCATCGCCTGATGACCGAGACAGACACCGAGCACGGGGATCTCCCGCCGGGCACACTCCCGGACCACGGCCATACTCTGCCCCGCTCGTTCGGGAGTCCCCGGCCCCGGAGACACGAGCACCCCGTCGAAACTGCCCAGGTGGTCCATCTCGACCACGTCGTTACGCTGCACGACACAGTCGGCGCCGAGTTGGGCGAGATACTGAACAAGGTTGTAGACGAAGCTGTCGTAGTTGTCGACCACCAGCACGCGCATGCCTCCAGCGTAACCGCGAGTACGCTACTGGCGCGTACTGCTCGTGCGTCGCATCAACGAAGGAGCGTTCCGAATGGCCCACGACCGCACCTACGATCTCGTCGTCGTCGGCGCCACCGGCTTCACCGGCGGGCTCACTGCCGAGTACCTCGCCGCCCACGCCCCAGCCGACTGCCGTTGGGCGCTGGCCGGGCGAGACCAGGGCAAGCTGGAGACCGTGCGGGCACGGCTGGCCGAAATCGACCCGTCCTGCGCGCGACTCCCGTTGCTTCACGCAGACATCGGCGACCCGGACTCGTTGCGCGAGCTCGCCAGGAGCACCAAGGTCGTCATCACCACGGTCGGCCCGTACCTGCGCTACGGCGAACCACTGGTCGCCGCGTGCGCCGAGACGGGAACCGACTACGTCGACCTGACCGGGGAGCCGGAGTTCGTCGACCGGATGTACCTCGCGTACCACGACCAGGCCGTGTCCACCGGCGCGCGCCTGGTACACGCCTGCGGCTTCGACTCCGTTCCGCACGACCTCGGCGTCTACTACACGGTGTCCCAGCTGCCCAGCGACCGCCCGATCCGGATGGAGGGCTTCCTCCGGGGCAGCGGGAACTTCTCGGGCGGCACGTTCGCCTCGGCGCTGGAGGCCATGTCACGTGCCAGGCAGATGAACGCGGTGTCGCGGCAGCGCCGTGACCGGGAAGGCCGGCCCGGCGACCGCATCGCCCGGTCGGTACCCGGCAAGCCGCGCCACAACAAGATCGCCCGGTCCTGGGTACTGCCCATGCCCACCATCGACCCGCTTGTGGTCGCCCGCTCGGCGCGGGCCGTCGAACGGTACGGACCGGACTTCCGCTACAGCCACTACGCCGCCGTCAAGCGGCTCCCGGTCGCGGTGGGTGGTGTGCTGGGAGCCGGCGCGCTGGCCGCGCTCGCCCAGATCCCACCGGTGCGCACCCGCCTCGCGGCGTTGCGCAAGCCGGGCGAGGGGCCCAGCGAGAGCCAGCGCGCCAAGAGCTGGTTCACCGTGCGTTTCCACGGCGTCGCTGGCGACCGGGAGGTGGTGACGGAGGTATCCGGGGGCGATCCGGGCTACGGCGAGACATCGAAGATGCTGGCGGAGTCCGCACTGTGCCTGGCTTTCGACGACCTGCCGGAGACGGCCGGCCAGGTAACCACGGCGACCGCCATGGCCGAGCCCCTCATCGCACGCCTGCGGGATGCCGGGATCTCGTTCAACGTGCTGGACGGGCAGCCCGCCCATCCGCCCGGCCCGCGCCGGTAACCACGTTCGGCACGCCACAACCAGCCACAGTCAGCCAGAGCCAGCAACTGCCATGCGCACGCCGCCGATCAGCGACGCGGCGGCGTGCGCATGCGTCACACGGAGACGTTGTTGAACGGCAGCAGGGGCTCTGCCCAGGGGAACACCACCAGCATCAACAGCGCGATCACGCCCACGATCAGTGCCAGGGCGATCAACGCGCGCACCGGACGCGGACCAGGCAGGTGCCGCCACAGCCACGCGTACATCACACCTCCCCGAGCTGTTCGAGCAACTGCCCGTAGTCGTCCTGTACCTGACTCTTCGGAACCTGCTGGGTCAGCACGCCGTGCACGATGAGCCGCTCCCGGTCGGAGTACTGGGGATGGCACGTGGTCAGCGTGATGAGCGCGGCCTGCTCCAGCCTGGGCAGCGCATCCACCTCCCGGTACGGCACGGGGGCCACGGCGTCGGAGCGGTCCGGGGTCACGATGCGCCGACCCACCGTATCCCCGTACGGCTCGTTCGCGCCGTCCCCCGCCTCGCGCAGCGTCGGCACGTTGGCGCATTCCGGTCGCCGCTGGCGGATCGACTCCCAGCCGTCGATCTCCTCGTCGAACGGCAGCACGCGGTAGACGAAGAAGTTCGTGGCCGTCTCCACCACCAGCGCATCGCAGGAGCTCAGCTCGTCGAGGTCGGTGAACGGCGCCCCTCGGCCGATCCGGTGACCGGCGACTCCGAAGTTGCCCGGCTCGCCGGGCAACGCGCTCTGCGGGTAGTGACCAGGGCCGATCTCCAGATGGTCCGCATCGACGCCGGACTGGACCGTGTACCGGTAATCAGGACCGAACGCCGGGATCCGGATTCGCGCGAACGCGCTGTCGGTGCCGGCATCGGTGCTGTCGGTGCCCGCTTCGGCCGAGACATCCATCCCGTCCTGCTCGTCCCATGCCTGCTCGAGCCGCTCCTCGGACTCGCGCTGCAGCTGCGCCGAGGTCCAGTTGGTGACGTACAGCGTGTAGAACACGAACAGCAGCAGCACGATACCCGCGGTGATCAGCAGCTCCCCGGCTGTCCGGATCACGAGGTACCCGGCGCGGTGCCCGGTCGCCTGCCGACCACCGTTGCCCCGTTCTGGGCGCTGGGACACGCCAGACTCCTCTCACCCGCGACCCGGTGACCCTGGGGCTTCTGCCCCGTCACCGCGAACTCGTCCACAGGCAACGGCCACCGAGTGGAGCCGCCGCCTGCTGGGCGTACATAGTAGTTGCCCGCCCTCACCCCACTGCCTGTGCATCCACCATTGCGTTAACGTGGAGATGTGCCCTCCTACGGTGGGTACACGGGTAACCGTGAACGATCGACACAGCTGACTGCGCCGACCGAGTACGGGTGGTAGGCGACCGGCGAACCCGGGTGACCGGCAGTGCCCGGTGACCCGAGCGCGGTGAGCGGCCCGGCCGGTGAACGAGCAGGACTACGAGGAGCGCTATGCCCAAGTCCAAGGTACGCAAGAAGACCGCGTACACCCCTCCGGCCGACAGGAGGTCGTCGGCCACGGCTCACGCGCAGGGGCCGACGCATCCGGTGTACAAGGCCGTGATGTTCGGCCTGATGCTGCTCGGGCTGATCTGGTTGGTCGTGAACTACCTGGCCGGTACCGAGATCCCGTTCATGGCCGACCTCGGTAACTGGAACTTCGCCATCGGCTTCGCTCTGATGATCACCGGGCTGCTGATGACCATGCGCTGGCGTGAATGACACCCATGTAACCCTCCCCAGTGTGGATAACCCTGTGGATAACTCGGCCGAGTCGCCTGTTCGTGTGGATAACTGGCCAGTACGTTGGGGACCCAAGCCCGGACTCGTCGCCCTGTGTGGCGTAGTGACGCTGGCAGCGGGAGGCGGGGCGGCCTGGTTCGGCACGACCGGTGACCCCCCAGGCGCTCTCCTACTCAGCGTGATCACGGTGTTCTTCGCCGCGACCACCCTGTACGGCGCGCTCGTTCGCCCCCGCCTGGCCGCCGATGCCTCCGGTATCACCGTGCGCACGCTCAGCGGGCACCGCTACACACCGTGGAACCGCGTGCACTGCCGCGTGGCCACCACTCGCAGGCTCGGGCGGGACGTCGACACGCTCGAACTGGACATCGCCGACGAGCACCCCGGATCCGACCCCGAGCTCATCGCCCTCGGCGAGTTGGAGCTGGGAGCGGACCCGCACGAGGTCTTGGAACGGCTACGGCAGCAGACGGAGTAGCCGAGGCACCGGAGACGCGCACGCACCGCTGGCTGCCGCCCGCACTCGTCCTGCCGTCGCGGCCTCGGTCGCTACTCGGGACGCCCCGTCACCGGGGAGTCATCTCCGTCGGACGAGGACGCGGCCCCCCATGCTCGAGCGCCTCCGGAAGAAGATGACACCCCGTCATGACGTCAAGTGTGGTGTTGTCTCTGTATCCGAAGGACAACTGCGCCCCGTAACCGTCAACCAGCTTGTACGACCGTGCATCCGCCTGGAAGATGTCCTGCACGACCGTGTCGAAACCATACTCACCCGCGATGCGATGCAATGCATCACGCACCACCGGCCACTCCTCCTCAGCGATATGCCCTGGCGAGAACCAATCGTCCATGAATCGGCGCTCGGCATCCCAGTTGCCGACATCCGGGAAAGCATTACAACCGGGTTGAGAGCCCATCCCCTCCAGGCGCTGCCACTCCGGAAGATCGGTCAATCCCCGAAGCTCGGTACTGATCTCGGACAGCATCTCCTCGTAGCGCTCGGTGGCCTGCTCGATGTCCGGGCGCTGCGCAAGCTCGTCGAACTGCTCCGCAACACTCAACTCGTCACGATCCTCCCGCTCACCCGGACCACCGATATAGTCCGACGCATCACCACACCCCACCACCACGACAGCAGCCAACACCGCCAGTAGGCGCAGCGCACGCCGACGCACCGCCAGCATCGTCACCGAGGAGTACGCTCCGTCGGACGCGGACGCGGCCCACCATGCTCAACCGCCTCCGCAAGCAAATGACACCCCGTCATGACGCTCAGATTCGTGTTGTCCCGATACGAAAGCGATAACTGCGCCCCGTAATCGTCAACCAGCTTGTACGACCGGCGACCCGCCTGGAAGATGTCCTGCACCACCGTGTCGAAACCATACTCACCCGCGATGCGATGCAACGCATCACGCACCACCGGCCACTCCTCCTCAGCGAAATGCCCCGGAGAATGCCACGTATCCATGAAGCGGCGCTCGGCATCCCAGTTACCGACATCCGGGAACGCATTACAGCCGGGTTGAGAGCCCATCCCCTCCAGGCGCTCCCACTCCGGAAGATCGGTCAATCCCCGAAGCTCGGTACTGATCTCGGACAGCACCTCCTCATAACGCCGCACGGCCTGCTCGATGTCCGGGCGCTGGGCAAGCTCCTCGAACTGCTCCTCAGCGCTCATGTTGTCGTGCTCCTCACGCTCACCAGGACCACCGATATAGTCCGACGCATCACTACACCCCACCCCCAACACCACGACAGCAGCCAACACCACCAGCGATCTGATGGTTCGTATCCTCAGAGAGTTCGTCATCGCGGCTGCTCGATGAGAACGTCGGTCTTGTCGGCTATGACGGCGGCGGTGTTGTACTCACTGGTGGACAGCTCCTCGCTGGTGGGCTCCCGCTCCTCGACGTAGCTGGTGTGGCCGTAGGTGGCGTGCAGTTCCCTGCCGTCGGCGGCGACGGCGTCGTCCGTGGACAGCTCGGTGATGTGCTTGTCCAGGCTCGGGTTCACCCCGTGCCACCCGGTGTTGGCGATGATGTCCTCCTCGTTGGACAGGTTGTACATACTGCCCTCCGGGACCCGCATCTCGTCGCTGTCCGTCCAGACCTCCTCGCCGGTGTCGGGGGCGAGCCTGCCCTCGTCGTCCGGTGCTGCTGAACCGACACCGGGCGCCCCGTGGAACACCACCGCGTCCGCCGCCGAACTCTCCCGCAGGGCGAGCCCTGTCGTCGGGCTGCCGTAGGAATGACCCGTCGCGGTCAGGTGCATCGGGATGTCCCCGGTCCGGTTCGCCGCCAGCCCGTCGAGGAACGGCGCCAACCGCCGAGCGCCCTCCTCGTAGCGGTCCGGATGGAGCCCTTCCCGCACCTCCGGGAATACGGTCTTCGGCGGCTCGTAGTCCAGGTACACCACCGAAGCGACCTCCTGGTCGGAAGTCAACTCGTCGTCCCGAAGCATCTCCTGTGCCTCACGCTGCACCTGCTCCATCTCGCGGACGTAGTCCTCCATGTTCCCGCTCACGGTGGAGTTCATACCGGGGGTGAACACCGACACCTTCTCCGCGTTGTCCACATCGCCGGTGCCGATCGCCGCCCGCGCACGCTCCCCGTCCAGGTCCAGCGTGATCAGGCTCCGGTCGCCGCCGTCCATCATGTCCTCGATCGACTCGATGGAGTCGAGCTGGGCCTGCACCTGGTGGATCTCACTTTCCCGCCCGTCCGCGCGCAGCTCTTCGAGTTCGGCCTCCAGCCGTTCCCGCTCGGCGGGCAAACGCAGCATGTTCGCCTCACTGCGCTCCGCGACGGGCAGGCCGTCCATCGTGCCGATCCGCTCGGGACGGTTGTTCACCAGCCACTCACGCTCGTCGTCGCTGAGTGTCGCCCACCAGCCCGCGATCTCCGTCGGCGAGCCGTTCGTCGGCGGCGGCGGGGCACCGCCCCACACCTCCGCGTTCATCTCATCGATGTACGCGCCCGGCAGCGTCGCCCCGGACGTCAGCCGCGTCATCATGCCGACGAGACTCTCGTCGATCTCGGCGGCCCTGCGCAGGATCTGCTCGATCCGATCCACCAGCTCCTGCTGCACCGCTGCGCGGGTCTCGATCACATCCTGTGGCGTGGTCTCCAGCTGGACCCGCTCATCGACCACGTTGCCCGCTTCGGTGATCCGGAAGCCGTGATATGCGGCCAGGCTCTCGGCCTCCTCGACGGCGCGGAGCGTCGCGGCGACCGCCTCGCTCGCCCCGTCCACCTCGGCGATCATCGCGGCGACGTCGGTCTTGAGCGCTTCCAGTTCCTCGATCCGGTCGCGCAGCGAGCTCCGGGCGGCTTCGGCGGCCTCGCCACGCCACTGCCGGGGCACCGAACCGTCCTCGATGTCCCCGAGCACACCGTCGAGCACCTTGCGTTCGGAACTCAACGCGTCGCCGACGCCTTCCAGAGCGGCGGAATCCCACCGCAGCACATCCGACCAGGCCCCCATCAGATCGGGCCCTCCGGGCCGCGCGGCAACAACCCCTCGAAATCCTCGGCCGCCGACCGCTCACGGGAGTCGTAGTCGTCCGCCGCATCGGCCAGCTTCTCCGCCCGCTCGGCCAGCCGTTCGGCGCACCTTGCCGAGATTCCGTCCCAGTGCTCCGCCAGCGCGCTCGACTCCGACGCGGCACGCGAGCCGGGCAACCCGGACTTCACACCCGTCAGCGCGGCACCCAGCTCGATCCCTGCCACGGACTCCGCGGCCTCGCGTGTGGCGTGGCCCGCCGCGCGCAGCTCCTCGGTATACACCTCGATGTCACTCACCGCAGCCTCCCCAGCACGGGCCGAACAGGCCCAGGATGCCACAGGAGGCGCGCCAACGCGCCAGATGCGAAGCGAGGTGAGCAGAACTACTCAGGTGCGGACAACGCCGCCGCAGGGCAAGCGCGGGGCGATCAGCTCGCGGCTGGTCTGGTACAACCCGGACGCAGCAGGACACGAGGATGACGACCTGGACTGACGCGGGTTGCCGCTGATCAGTACCAGATGAGCGCGCTCAGCTGCGCGTACCGGATCGCGTATGCCCCGATGAGCGCGGCAAGGATGATCGCCACCGCGCCTGCCTGCCACCCGGTACGGTGCCGGGACGGGGCGTAGACCATCGCAGCGCACACCAGGACTCCGACCACCAGCCCACCGAGGTGGCCGAACAGCGAGATCTGCTTGACGCCGATACTGATCGCCAGGTTGAGCACGATGATGGCGATGATCGGCGTGAGGTTGAGCCGCAGCCGCAGCACCGCGATGAGGATGCCGCCGAGGACGCCGTACACGGCCCCGGACGCCCCGGCCACGGGAGTGTCCGGGCTGGAGAACGCGAAGACCGCCACGCTGCCGCCGAGCAGGGACAGCAGGTACAGCACGAGGTAGCGGGCGGTGCCGAGCACGCGCTCCAGTTCCTTACCAAGGATCCACAGGGCGAACATGTTCACCGCGAGATGCAACAGGCCGATGTGCAGGAACCCGGACGTGATCACTCGCCACCACTCGCCCGCGGCGGCGACCAGCGGGACCAGCACCCCGAGATTCATCACCTCGGACTGGAAGTTGCGCATCACATCCTGTGCCTGCGCCGCGGTGACAGCGAAGACGATCACGTTGAGCGCGATCAGCGTGTAGGTCACCAGCGGCTGGCTCGGTACGCGCGCGCCCGCGATGGTGCGGTAGCCGAAGCCGGACTTGCGGTACCGCGCGCGCTGGGCCTGATGCTGCTTGCGCGCGGCTGCGACGCAGTCGACACACTGGTAGCCGACCGTGGCCTCGCGCAGGCAGTCCGGGCAGGCGGACCGCTCACACCGCGCGCAGCGCAGGCCGGTCCGCCGGTCCGGATGCCACCAGCAGGTACGCGGTGCGCGTTCCTCCGGCTGATCGGATTTCTGTGGGGGTTCGCTCACGACGCAGCCACCCTCGTCGCCATCGCGGGCTTCGCGCTCACTCGCGCTCGATCGACACCCGCTCGATCACGATGTCCTCCAGCGGCCGGTCGGCGGGACCGGTGGGGCTGGTAGCGATCGAGTCGACCACCCGGCGCGACTCCTCGTCGGCGACTTCGCCGAAGATGGAGTGCTTGAAGTTCAGGTGCGTCGCGGGGCCGACCGTGATGAAGAACTGCGAGCCGTTGCTGTTCGGACCGGCATTGGCCATGGCGAGCAGGTACGGCCGGTTGAACTGCAACTCCGGGTGGAACTCGTCGCCGAACTTGTAGCCGGGGCCGCCACGACCGGTGCCGGTGGGGTCACCGCCCTGGATCATGAAGCCGTCGATGACCCGGTGGAAGACGCTGCCGTCATAGAACGGCCCGGTCATCTCGCCCCGGGCGTTGGGCTGTGTGTACTCCTTGGTGCCCTCGGCCAGTTCCACGAAGTTCGCGACCGTCTTCGGGGCGTGATCACTGAACAACCACAGCCGAATGTCGCCTTGGCTGGTGTGCAGTGTCGCCTGAAGGGACGATCCGACGGGGGATTCATTGCTTTCAGTCACCCGAACATCGTGCCACCTTGTATCGTGGCCTCATAGTCGGGCTACCGACGGCACGCCCGGCACGTTTCGCCGCCGACCCGACGTGCAACCCCTGGCGGGCGATGTACGTACGAACGGGGCAGTATGGTGACGAACAACACCACTGTAATTCGATTGACGAGGTGAAGACCATGACTCGGGGCCCAGATTCGATGGGTGAGTCGGTCAAGAGCGGATTCGACACGGTCCGCAAGCGGGCCTCCGAAGCCAGCAAGGCCGGCGCAGAGGTGACGTCCAACGCGGCCGTCGTCGCTGAGCGAAAGCTTGCCGAGCACGGTATGAGCCCTGCACAGGTGGCTGAGTCAGTCGCTGAAGGGGCGGAATCGGCGCGTGGCGAGGTCAAGAAATCCAGTCGGCGTGCCCGTAAGAAGCTCGAACGCAAGTCCGAGCAGATGCGCAAGGACCTCGCACGCAGTGCGGAGAAGGCACGAAAGGAAGCCGCAATGCAGGAAGCCGAGGCCATGAAGGCCGACGCGGCAAAGCCCACGCGCAAGGACAAGAAGTCCGCGATCAAATCCGCCAAGAAGGCAGGTACTTCGAAGAAGCAGGCCAAGAAGGACTTCAAGGACAGCAAGAAGCAGGCCAAGCTCGCCAAGAAGGAAGCCAAGGCCGTCGTGGCGCAGGCCAAGGGCGGATCGAAGCGCCGTTGGCCATGGGTCGTCGGCCTCGGCGTTGTCGCCGCCGGAACCGCATACGCGATGCGCCCCAAGCCGGAACCGCCACTCGCTCCTGTCCCGCCGCGCGCCGACGAGCAGGGAACCGCGTCGGCCGGTGGCTCCGGGACCTCCGCGGCTGGTTCGGCGCAGCCCACATCGGCGGCCTCCGGCGACGGATCGGCAGCGGCCACCGAGGCGCGCACCGACGCCACGTCGACCGGCTCGGCCGGATCCACAGGATCCTCGACCCCGAGCGCATCCTCCTCGGGAGGTGGCTCGGGCAGCAAGACGCCGCAGCAGCGCAGCGCCGACCAGGATCAGCAGTCCAGCACGAACAAGAAGAGCTGAGCCGCACCACCGGACGGTGACGACGGGGCCGGGGATCCGCACGCGGGTCCCCGGCCCCGTTGACGCCGGCCCCCCGTCACGTTCAGCCGGGCGGCGTCACGTGACGCCTCTACCGGGTGCCTCTACTGGGCACCGTGCTTGGTCAGCACCTCGGCGACGCGCGGGAGGGCCTCCTCCACGTTCTTCTTCCCTTGCGGCCGCAGCTTGTCGTAGACCTTCTTGATGGACTCCCGCTGCGAGCTTTCGGCACGGGCGTCGGTAACGCCCAGCAGCGCGTCGGCGACCTCGTCCGAACGCCCGTCGAAGTACTCGGCCAGCGAGCCGGCCCCTTTCTCGCGGTAGTCGGCGTAGAAGGGCTCCAGCCGCGCGGTGAAGTCATCGAGCAAGCTGTCCACAGCCTCGCCGATGATGTCCGGCTTGATCTTGTTCACCAGCCCGTAGCCGCTCTTGATGGCCGTTCCGGACATTCCGCTCTTGGAAGCGACCTCGTCATCGACAACCTGCCGCATGTCCGCGACGACGCCCGGACGCTTGCTGTCGTCGAGCAGGATCTCCTTCAGTGTTGCTGCCACGTGTACCGAGTCCTTTCCGCTACGTGTCTTCGTGATTCGAAAGTCGCGTTCCCGTCCGTGCGGACCCCTGCCGTCACGACCGTGGCCGCAGCGGGGATTACCGCGGCGAACGAAGTACGCCGGAACCTTATACCCTCGCGGCACGCGGCCTACACGGGATCGCCGAACGCCGGCTCGCCCGCGCCGGTAACGCCTCCGGCGAGCGCGCGCATGGTCGCCGCATCGGCCGGGAAGAACGCTTCCACGGCTAGTTCCGAGACCGTGACGTCCAGTGGCGTGCCGAACACCGCCGTCGTACTCACGAAAGTCAGCCGGCCCCGTTCGGACCGGTAGCGCAACGGAACAGCGATAGATCGGCGGTCCATTGCGGACATATCGTGGCCGCTCGTCACGCAGGGGTAGGTCCGCAGCTCGCTGTGCAGGTCGCGTAGTTCCGGGTCGTCTGTGGCATCGATCTGGCGGCGCAGCCGATCGAGAACGTGCGCGCGCCACTCGGGCAGATTGTCGATCCGGGGAGCCATACCGTCCGGATGTAAACTCAGCCGCAACACGTTCACCGGCCCTTCCAGCAGCTCAGCTGATACGTCCACTGTGAACAGCGCGAGGCTTTCGTTGGCATCCACGAGGTTCCACACTCGATCGACCAGTGCAGCCGGGTACGGTTCGTGGCCACGCAGTACCTGGTGGAGCGCGCCGCGAACGGACTCGAGTTCGGGATCGTCGAGGTCGCGCTCCGGGTACGCCGGTGCGTAGCCGTTGAGGAGCAACAGCTTGTTGCGATCTCTCAGCGGGATGTCGAGCTGTTCGGCCAACCTTGTGATCATGTCGCGGGTGGGAGTCGATCGGCCGGTCTCGATGAAACTAATATGCTTTGTGGACACTCCGGTCCGCAGTGCCAGGTCGAGCTGACTGACTCTTCTTCGTGCCCGCCACGCGCGGATCGCTTCCCCCGCGCCCGACGGCACCGGTAGTCCCCCGTGAGCTTCACCAACGGCCATGACAAGACGCTACGTAACGCGACCTCCCGCGGTCCATTACCTCGGAGGTAATGGACAGGCGACGTTCCGGGGACGATGCTCGCAGCAGTGACAACCGCACACCTGTGGAGGACAGCATCATGACCGACCTCGGCTACCCGGACACCACAGCCGCCCGGGAGGAGAGCGTGTTCGACATCGACACGCGCAGCGAACCGGTGGGGGGTACGCGACGCAGCGCGTGGCTGTCGGACCGGTGGTGCATCCGCCCCGGAACGCCGAACGGCGGTTACCTGCTCGCGATCTGCGTGCGGGCGCTCGCGGACGTGGCGCCGCACCCGGATCCGCTTGCCGTGTCCGGATTCTTCCTGCGCCCCGGCCAGGTGGCCGACGCCGAAGTGGAAACCGAGATGCTGAGGGAAGGCACACGCATGAGCACCGGCGAGAGCACGTTACGTCAGCAGGGACGGGACATCGTGCACGCCGTCGCCACCTTCACCGACCTGGAACGGGCAACCGGGCGCACGGAGATGCTCACCGAGCCGCCCGCGCTACCCGCGCCGGAACGCTGTGTGTCCCCGACGCGCGGGATGGACCTCAACGGGGCGACGATCGCCGAACGGGTCGAGGTGCGGTTCGCGGATCAACCCGGATGGCGGCAGGGACGCGCGGACGGCACGCCCTCGGCGGAGTTCTGGATGCGCCTCGCCGACGGGACCCCTGCCGACGTACTCACCCTACCCCTGCTTGTCGATGCCGCGCCGCCGGTTGTCTGGGAGCTGGGCGAGCTGCAGTCCTCCACGGTCGAGCTGACGCTGCACGTGCGCGAGCGTCCGGAACCCGGTTGGCTGGCATGCCGAGCCAGTACCCGCAACCTGCTGAACGGATTCCACGAGGAGGACTTCGAGATCTGGGACTCGCGAGGCGTGCTCGTGGCGCAGTCGCGACAGCTCGCGCTCGTCTAGCGCGGGCGAGCCGAAGGGATCCTCGGGTACCTGTGCGACTCCCGAGGATCCCTTCGGCTCTACTCGTTGCCGGCCGTGTCGGCCAGGTTGTCGACCCGGCGTAGGAACCCGCGCTTGTCCAGGAAGTGCGCGAGCCACTCGCGGTGCTCCTCGCAGGCGATCCACGTCTTCTCCCGCTCGGGATCGTGGATCTTGGGGTTGTTCCAGATCACCGCGTAGGCGCCGCTACTGGTGCAGCCCTTCGCGGAGCAGATGATCGGTCCGTTCATCACCATCCAGCGTAGCCCTCACCGGAGGCGGTCAGTCATCCTCGCCGAGGGGGCGCAACACCGACATCGCACGCCGGCCGCGCTCGGCATCGATCTCCGCGTCCTCGACCCATTCCTCGAGCTCATCCACGAGTTCGTCGGCGTCCTCCACGCGGCGTCCGGGTAGTGCCTACCGGGATCCTTGTCGAGGGCGCGCTGGACCACCGCGGCGATCCCCGCAGGCACGTGCGGTGCCAGCCCCGTCGGCGACGGGACACGGTCCCTCTGGTGCGCGAGTGCCTCGGCCAGCGGGGACCCCGCCTCGAACGGTGCCCGCCCTGCCAGGCATTCGAATAGCACGACACCGAGCGAGTAGACGTCACAGGCCGGCGTGGGGGTTCCTGGCCGCCTGCTCCGGAGCGACATAGCGCGGCGTGTCCACCATCAACCCGGTCCCGGTCAGCCGGGTCGCCACAGCCCCGAGCGCCGTGGCGATGCCGAAGTCGGCCAGCTTCACACCGCCGGAGTCGGGAAGCAGGATGTTGGAGGGCTTCACGTCCCGGTGCACGAAGCCCTGCTGGTGTGCGGCGGCAAGCGCGGCGCGTACCGCGCGGGTGATGCCGAGGGCCTCATCCACGTCGACCCGGCTCGTAACGCGCCCGCCAAGAACCGTCGACCCGCGCACGCGCCGAACGGTACCGCTTTACCCACGTTCGTGTGAGTCCGGCGCCAGCACATCACAGCGCTGTGCGCGCCGCACTCACCTGCCAGACCGCCTGGTGCCGCCCGGCCGCTCAGCGGCGTCCTCGTCCCTGCTCACCGGTTCGGCGGCACGCTAGGCTGTGCCGCCGTCTGTCTCCTGCTCCGCTTCTTCCGCGGAGCCGTTCTCGGACTCGGCCTCGATCTGCTCGGCCAGGCCCTCTGTAGTCCGCGTGTCCAAGGCCGCACGCCCCTCGTCGTAACGGCGAGCGATCAGCTCGTAGGCCTCCTGCTCGGTCTCGTCCAGCCACTCGCGGTACTCGGTTGTCTCAGGCAATGGTTACCCGTGCCCTTCTTCCTCACGCGACAAGCACCTCCAGGGTCGCATGACGATCGGACGATGGGGCATCCACTCCAACGACCGATCCGACTCCCCTGCGCAACCCCTCGTCACTGTCGCTACTTCAGAGTAACGGGTACATCAGTGTACCACACATCGCTACAGCAGTGTGTCCTGGATCACATACCATTCACCCCATCAGGTTCATTCAGAGGTAGCGGCGGAAGGGACTCGTGCGGGGCCAACCGGACTCCGCCGCCCTGCAGGGTGTGCTCGATGACCCCCCAGACACATCGCGCGACAGTCGCGACGAACTCGTCCCGCGTCAACTCGGCCGGCTCGCTCATCCACCGGTTCGTCGCCGACTCGACCAGGCCGACCAGGCCGAACGCTATCGAGTCGGCCGTTCGCGTGTCCAATTCGAACACCGCGAAGTAGTCCGCGAGGATTCTCCCGATCCACCGGGCGAGTTTCCCGCGGATGTCGGTGACCACGTCGTCGGCTTCGCTCTTACTCGATCCTGTGCTCCGTTTCACGTAGCGATACAGGTCGGCGTTCCCATCCAGCCATGTGACGAACATCTCGACCGAGCACTCGATGAGGCTCCACGGTGTACCAACCGGGTTACTCAACACGGGTGTCACGGCGCCGAAAAGCTCCCTGCCCGCGCGCCGCGCGACCGCGCGGCGGAGATCCTCGACATCGTCGAAGTGCCGGTACAGGCGAGGGCGTGCGATCCCGGCCTGGGCCGCGATCTGGTCGATGGACACCCCGGGTCCGTACGCGCCGATCGCGTCGACGGCCGCGTCCACGATCTCGGCGCGCCGCCTGCAGCGCTGGCCGGCCCAGCGGGCTACCCGGCCGTCCCTCGCCGCACTGCTACTCGGCTGTTCAGGCACCGTTCCAGGTTACGCATCCCCCGACGGTCTCGTCAGCCGCGCCACCAACGCCAGCCCGGACCTACGAAGAGCGGTCGGCCAGGGCGCGATACTCCCGGGGGCTGATACCGCGCTCGCGTTTGAAGGCAGCGCTGAGCGCGAAGGCGGTGCCGTAGCCGACCCGCCTCGCGACCCCGGCGACGGTGCTGCCGGGCCGGCACAGCAGGTCCGCGGCAAGCGTGAGCCGCCAGCTGGTGAGGTAGGACATCGGCGGTTGCCCGACCAGTTCGGTGAACCGCCGGGCGAGAACGGTGCGCGACACCCCGCACTCCGTCGCCAGCCCAGCGACGGTCCACGGGTGTTCCGGCGCGCTGTGCACCAGTTGCAGCGCCTTGCGCACCGCCGGGTCGCGTTGCGCCCGGTACCACCCGGGAGCGCTCTCCTCCTGCCCGGCCAGCCAGGTGCGGAGTACCGCGATGAGCAGCGCGTCGAGCAGCCTGTCCAGTACCGCACGTTGCCCGACCGTGTCGGTGACGATCTCGTGAGCAAGCAGCGTGACGAGGGGTGAGTCCCAGTCAGCGCGCCGCATCGCCAGTACCGGAGGCAACGCCGCCAGCAGCGACCGGCTGATCTCGCCTGCTCGCTCGTAGGTGCCGGTGAGCATCGTCGTGGCGCCGTCGCGGCCCGTCCCCCAGGTGCGTACGCCGAGATCCCATTCCTCGCGCAGGCTCCTGCCGTCGGAAGCACTCGTGCAGAGTTGACCCGGGTGTATCACTACCGTGGGTGCGGTAGCGGGGTCGTCGGCGATCGTGTACGGATCCGGTCCCCGGACAACGGCGACGTCGCCCGCGTCCAGCCGGACCGCCTCGTCCCGCTCGGGCAGGATCCACGCCCACCCCCGGACGAGGGCGACGAGGGTGAGCGGTGCCCGGTCCTGTACTCGCAACGCCCACGGCGGATCCAGCACGGAACGCAGCAGGAACGCCCCGCGAGCTCGCGGGCCGTCGAGCAACCCCGCAAGCACGTCCATGCCCGCCATCATAGGGTCGCGCGGGCGTACCGCCGGCCCGGTCGACCGGCTCGCCGGACGGGACACGGCTCGTCAGTACGAGACCGCGGGGGTGCCACGTAGATAGCTCTCGTCTCCGAGCTGCTCGAGCAGGAAGTCCGCGACATCGGCACGGGCGATCCGCAGGGAGGTCGCGGTCGCGCCGTCGAAGCCGTGCCGGTACCGGCCCGTGCGCGGGCCGTCGGTGAAGGCGCTCGGCCGCACGATGGTCCAGTCCAGCCTGCTGTGCCGAACGAGTTCTTCTTGCCGCACGTGATCCTGGAAGGCGGGCCGTAGCAGTAGCCCGAACATGACGTACTTCCACAGGAAGTTCAGGTTGCCGCGGCTCTCGCCCACGCCGAGGGTCGACTGGCAGACCAGACGCCGCACGCTCTCGCGCTCCATCGCCTGGACGATCGTCCGCGTTCCGGCCTCCCGGACGCCGCCCTTCCTGCCCGCCCCGAGCGTGACGATCACCGCGTCGTGACCGGCCACTGCCGGTCGTACCGCGGCCGGATCGGTGACGTCGCCCTGCACGACCCGCAGGCTGTCACCGTGGCCGGTGACCCTGTCCGCGTCGCGGGTGAACGCGGTCACCGAGTAGCCACGCGACAGCGCCTGCCGCACCACATGCCGACCCACACTTCCGGTCGCTCCGAACACCACGATCTTCATGGCCGCCCACCCCTCTCGCCGTCGAGGTGAGTCCAGTCAATCCCGGTGAGGCGGGGACGTGCCATGGCCGGATCGCCCGAACGCATATCCGATCGTCCGCCGGGAGCGTGTTCAACGTGAAACGTGACCCGGGTCCCCGGGCCCGGGCGGCAGCCGACTCACCGGCGACGGCCCGCGGCTCCGGTGGCCGCGGAACCCGCGCTCACGGTGGAGAACGTCATCGCGTCGTCGTACAACTTCCCGTGCCGCAGGTCCACGACATCCCGGAGATAGTTCTGGCGCAGCTTCCACGGCAGGCGGTCACCCTGCGCAGGCAGCCTGTCGAGGGCGCGTCGCACGTACCCGGAGGACAGGTCGAGGAACAGCTCCTCAGCCACGGTGGGGTCGCGTTCCACGACACAGCTGTCGTAGCCGTGGGTGTCCATATGCGCCAGTAGCCGGCACAGGTACTCGCACGCCAGATCGGCCTTGAGTGTCCACGACGCGTTCGTGTAGCCGATAACGTACGCGAAGTTCGGTACGCCCGTGAGCATGATGCCCTTGTACGCCATGGTCTCCGGCAGGCTGATCTCACGCCCGTCCACGACCAGCTCCATGCCACCGAAGGCGAGCAGGTTCAGGCCGGTGGCGGTGACGATGACGTCGGCAGCCACATGCTGACCCGAGGTGAGCCGGATACCCGACTCGGTGACGGTGTCGATGTGGTCGGTGACCACGGAGGCCGCGCCCTCGCTGATCGTCTTGAACAGATCCCCGTCCGGTACCAGGCACAGGCGCTGGTCCCACGGGTTGTAGTCCGGGTTGAAGTGGGTCTCGACGTCGTAGCCCTTCGGAAGCTGCATCCGGACCAGCTTCTTCAGCAAGGCCTTGACCATGGCCGGGCGCCTGCGGCTGAGCTGGAATATCGCGACCTGGAGGAGCACGTTCTTCCATCGCGTGAGCATGTACGCTGCCCGGTCCGGAAGCACCTTGCGCAGGCCGGTGGCGATGGCGTCCTGCCCGGGAATCGTGATGATGTAGCTCGGCGACCGCTGCAGCATCGTCACGTGCGCCGCGTCCGGGGCCATCGCCGGTACCAGCGTCACAGCGGTAGCGCCGCTGCCGATCACCACAACGCGCTTGCCCGCGTAGTCGAGGTCCTCGGGCCAGTGCTGCGGGTGCACGATGCGCCCCGCGAAGCGTTCGGTGCCGGGGAACTCGGGCGTGTACCCCTCGTCGTAGCGGTAGTAGCCGCTGCACGAGAACAGGAAACCGCAGGTGAGCCGGACTGTTTCCGCCGTGTCGGTGCGCTCGGCGGTGACCGTCCAGACGGCGTCCGCACTCGACCACTCGGCGCGCACGACGCGGTGGTTGAACCGGATCGCGTCGTACACCCCGTACTCGTGCGCGGTTTCCCGGACGTAGCTCAGGATCGCGGGCCCGTCGGCTATCGCTTCCCGCTCGCGCCACGGCCTGAAGCGATAGCCGAGGGTGAACATGTCGGAGTCGGACCGGATACCGGGGTACCGGAAGAGATCCCATGTACCGCCGATGTCGTCGCGAGCCTCGAGAATCGCGACAGTCTTGTCGCCGAAGGTGCTCCGCAGGTGACAGGCGGCGCCGACTCCCGATAGTCCGGCACCGACAACCAGGACGTCCACGTGCTCCAGCTCACTCATGGCACCACACTAGACGCTTGTATAACCCAGGTCGAGCATCCGGTGTGGAGCCGCGGGCAGCCGGAACGGCCGGAGGCGGGCCGTGCCGCCACCGGGTTGTACTGCCCGGGCCTGCCCGTGCCGCGCGGCCGCTTCGGGATCGAAGGCGGCCGCGCGGTTAACGCACGTGCCTCAGCCGCCCATACCGGGAGCGGGTTGCTGGGGAAGCTCCGGCGCGCTGGCGAAGAGATCAAAGTACATGCCGCCTGCGACGAGCAGTCCGAGCACACCGAGGACCGCACCGCCCAGTGCCACCGCCTTCACCCACGTGTGCGCCTCGGCACGGCGGGCCAGCGCGGCCAGCAGCACGCCGCCGAGAACGACGGCGACCAGGCCGATGACCCCGTTGACGAGCGCCGCGACGTCCCACGGCGCACCGTAGAACGCCTCGATCTGGTCGCCGCCACCGCCGCCGGTACCCGACTCGATCTGGCCGATGATCTCCTTGCGCGTTTTCAGCATCTCGCCGAGCGAGGTTCCGGTGAGCGAGGCAACGCCGAGCCCCGCGCTGATGACGGCGCCGGCCCCGGCCGCGAAACCGCCCGCGGAACCCGTGCCTGCGGCTGCCGATTCACCCGTACTCGCCTCGGAGGACGACTCCTGGACCTGGTCGGTGGCCGGAGCGTCTTCCGGCTCGCCCTCGGAGTCGTTCCCGGGAGAGGTCGCGTTCGTCGCGCTATCTGTAGTCATTGTGCGGTAGCGTACGGCACGCGACCTAATGACACGGTGAAGCGTCGCAACGACACGCGTCACAGTTGGATGGTCGGTGGTGTCAGCCGCGCACCGACGCGCGCCACGATGACGTCCACATCGAAGTCCTCCTCGGAGGCCTTGTCGAAGACCGTTTCACCGTCAACGTCGACGCGGAACACCCCACCATGCCCCGGGGTAAACCGCAGGCCGTGGATGCGGCCGGCATGCGTCGTCAGCAGCGCGTGCCCGGTCTTCTCCGCCGCGGGCAACAGGCCGCACGGCTCGCAGTACTCGATCTCTACCTCGTTCACGCTCACCATCCCTTCCTTGTGCCTTTCGGGCATCGTCGCGGCAGGCAGGCGAAGCGACGTCGAGGTTCGGAGTCGCCGCATCGCGGTCCGCGCTCGGTACCGGACCCCTCAGGCCCGGTGGTCGTCGGTGCGATCGGCCTGCCCATCACCACGCGAGCAGGCCCGTCGGCCGCGGGCGAACATGACCACGGCGGCGGAGAGGATCGCCACGGCGGCGACGAGCGCCACTGTCCCCGCTACGCCACCCATGCCGATCCCGGCGATCCCGGCGAGCACACCGCCGGACAGCAGCACCGGAACCGCGCAGCAGGCTACCGCCAGCAGGGCGATCGCCCCGGCCCACCAGCCACCGCTCGACCCGGAGGATCCGGGTTGCCGGTGACCGGTGTCAGCGGAGCTGGTAGGCGTCTCGGGATCGGGCACAGTGATCACTTCCCTGACACGGTTGTTTGGTGCGTGGCGGTCGTGGAGGACGGAGCGGTCAGCAGCAGCCTGCCGCGTCGGTCGTGGGCTCTCCGTCGGGAGTGCAGGACAGGCACGCCAGCAGCCCGTCGACCGAACCCGCGGCATGCGCCGTCAGCCGGTCGAGCAAGCCACCGATCTCCGGCGTCGCCAGCCGGTAGAACGAGCGGCGGCCCTCGCGGCGAACCTCGGTGTAGCCGCAGTCGGTCAGGCAGCGCAGGTGCACCGAGACGCGGGGCTGGCTCACCGGCACCGCCTCGGTCAACGAGCCCACGGTCAGCTCGCCCTTCTCGCGGAGCAGCCACAGGATCCGCAGCCGGACCGGATCGGCGAGCGCCGCCGCGGCCTTGGTCACCACCTGCACCCGCAGGTCGTCGTCCAGGTCATCGAGCTGTGTCGCGGAGTCACCCGCCTCGCCGACGGTATCCACGCTCATCGCGGCACGCCTCCTCGGTTTGCATCCATTCGTTTCTCCGAATAATATCACGCACTCATTCGTTAGTCCGAATATTACTGGAGGTTGTGATGACGGACGGGCAGGACAGCTCGGCACCAGCCCTTCCGGGTGCGCGGCGGCTGGCCGCGGGCGCCGGGGCGGGCGCGGTGGCCACGCTGGCGATGAGTGCCGTGATGCTCACCACCGTGCTCACCGGGGCGTCACCGATGCCCAAGCCGGTTCCGGCGGCGCTGGTCGCGCACACGCTGGGGCCACTGCCCGAACCGGCATTGATGGCGCTTGCGGCCCTGACACACCTCGCCTACGGCGCGATCGCGGGCGCGATCCTCGCCGGGTTGTTGCGGCGGGTCACCCTGGGCAAGGCACTCGGCTACGGTGCCGGGCTGTGGGCGCTGATGGGCCTGGCATGGCTGCCCTATGTGGGCTGGGGTGCGTTCGGCACCGCGATCACGGTCAAGATCGCGGCAGCGACACTGCTGCTGCACCTGATCTACGGCGCCATCCTGGGTCTGCTCCTCGACCGCAAACCCGCTACCGAGCGGGCGCCGGCAACCCAGTAGGCACGGGGACCGCGGATACCCGGGCGGCTGCCCGGCGGCTTCTCGAGGGGTATGCCGCCGGGCGGCCGGTTGTCCGGCCCCGCGAGACCGCACCCCGGCACGGCTGCCACCGGACGTCACTCACGGCACCAGGACCATGCCGACACCGAGCACCGCGAGGTCGGCCTTGTGGAACGCCCGGAGCCGGAACGTGATGCGCTGCCCGGCTCCGGACATCGCACTTTCGCGAACGTTGGACACGGCACCGGGTGGACCGAAGTGGTCCCCTCCCGCGGCACGCCACGGAGTCAGGGTGCCGTCGACCCGCACGATATCGATCGCGGCCGCGTTGTCCCTGTCGAAGTCGGCCAGCGAGTCGATCACCGTGATCTGGCACCACGCGTAAAAGGTCCGCCTGGTACCGAGATCGACCGTGACGGTCTCCCCGCCCGCGCTGTCGACCGACGCGAGGTTGACGGTGAACGCCTGCATGCTGACCTCCGATCAGGTCGCGGCCGGTGTCTCGACCTCGGCAACCTCACCGAGGGCGGGATCGACGACGAGCCGGTATCCGCGCCGGGGCCGCGGCCGCTCGGCGACCTCCAGGACGCCGATATCCCGGCCGGAGCCCTCAGGCATCGCGTCGGCGAGCACCTGGGCATCCGTGAGCGCGACTGTCTGCTCGCCCTCACCGGCGTGCACCTCGCTGTGGACACCGACCACCTCACCGCTGCCGGTGTCGTAAAGCATGTAGACAGGCATCAGTCGACCCCTTCGTCGAGAACGAGTACCAGTGCGTAGCCGCCGATCTCCAGGTCGGCGACGTGCCCGGCGACGAGCCGGAACATGACGTTGCGCCCGCGCCCCGAGTAGGCCGGCTGGTGCGGGTTGGCCGGCGAGCTCGGCGATCCGAAGTGGTCACCCTGTGCGGCACGCCAATCGGTACGCACACCGTCGACCTCGAAGATGTCCATGAAGCACATGTTGTCTCTGTCCAGGTCGATCTGCGCGTCGACAAGGGTGATCACGCCCCAGGCGAGGAAGTTCCGTGGCCGCCCCAGATCGATCGTGACCGTGTCGGTTCCGCCGGTCGCCGTCACCGCCCACATGGGATAGGAAATGAAGGGCCCGTCGCGACGCACCACCGGCGCGTACAGGCTCTTCACGCCCCGGATGTCGACCTCCTTGGGGTCCTTCCATCCCTCGTGGTAATACGGGTACATCGTCGAGTCCTCGACCGACGAGTGCCGCAGGCCGATCGCATGGCCGATCTCGTGGGCCGCGGTGGCTTCCAGGCTGAGATCGCCCCAGTCCTCGTGGTCGTCGAACTCGACAAGGCCACTGCCGGGGTAGAACCCCCGTGCGTAGGTGTTGTAGTCCTTCGAACCACCCTTATCGAACGGGTAGTCGTCCTCGCTGGGATCCCGGAAGTCGAACTCGAGATGCGACGGTGCGACCGTGGTTCCTGTGAAGTTCAACGGGCTGACATCGGCCCAGGACTGCATGGCGGCACGGATCATCGACCACTCGTTGGTCACATCGGCTGTCCCGCCGAGTTTCCGGTACGTCAACTCGTGGTCGTCCCAGTGGTTCGCGCTGAACACGATCGGATCCTCTTCCGTCGTGCCACCTGGCCCCGAGACCGCCTCGCCCGCGCCTGCGGCCGCGGTCCGGGACCCTTCGCCGGTCCCGGACGTGGACACGTCCGGGACCGCACAGCGCGGCAGGTGCATGGACCGCAGCACGCCGATGGTCAACCCACCGGTTGCCGCCATGCCGAAGGCACGCTGGAAGCGCCGCAACGCCACCTCGACGTGCTGGCAGATCTGGTCTGGACGGCATTCACACCGCGTTTCCAGGTACCCGAAGTGATGGAGGAACGTGCGGACGGAATCGACGAACGAGTGGCGTTCCCCGGGGCGCAGCAGCTCGTCGGCCCGTTCACCCGCACCGAGCGGTAGTCGCGGTGGTGCGATCCGGATCCGTTGCTGCGCCCTGCGAACCGAGACCATCGTCGCGTACGGTCGATACCCCGTTCTGGCCACGACGATCACATGGTCCCCCGGCGGTACCTCCACTTGTTGCACCGAGCCGGCCGGTTTCCATCGGCGCTCGATATGGCGTGCTGAAGCGTTACGGGGCCGATGCGTTTCGAGCATCGTCAGCTCGGCATCATCCGTTGCGACGTCATCGAACCCCGCGAGCTCGATCGTGACCTCGACGTTCTCCCTCGCCCGTTTCCCTTCCGCCTGCACCGGCTCGACGGGCCGCCCGCGCGCGTCGTCACCCCAGTCGACGCGGCCGGTCCGCTCGGCTGCATCTGCCGGTGGATTGTGTTCCAGACGCTGGCGTGCGGCGGACATATGGCATAAACCCCCTGGTCGTGCTGACTCGGGGCGCTACCGGGCAGAAACTCAGCGTGACCCCATCCGGCACGTTCGGTCAAGCGCCGGATCGGGGCATCCTGCGCGGCGAAGGCAAAGCCAACCTCGGAACGCTTCCTCCGGATACGTCGTGTGGCTGAGTACAGAATCGTCCGTACAAGCCCGCACACAAGACGATGCCCCGGGGGCACCGTTGGCCGGCGTCCCCGGGGCATCACGAAAGTGGAGCTGAGGGTGTCCAGTCTCAGGACATCCCGGACGCGTGTCTCAGGACATGCCGGAGTGGTGCTGGATGCTCGGGCACGTCGAAGGCACGCCTGGTCATCACTGCCGTTGTTGTGGAGAACCAGTCAGTCGCCGACATTGTGGCCGACGACGGCCTCTCCCGCTCGTGGGTCTATGAACTCCTCGCCCCGTTACCGTTCCCAGGCCAAAACGATCATCTCTGAGCGGTACACGATCCCCGCACACCTACGACAAGCACGCACAACAACCACCGTGGCCGAGCTACAGGCCCTGATCGACCAGTTCGTCATCACCGACAACCAGCACCGACCCCCACCTCGAGTCGGTGACCGCGCGGGCATCGACGCCGCGTCGGGAACAGGTACAACGGCACGATCCGCCCGAACTCGCACTGCGACCCGCTGTGTTCGCACTTATGTTCGATCATAAGTCAGTCGGGCACACCGCGACTACGGCGAGTACTGGTCCGCTCTGACCATCTGAAGCGCCACGATGGCGACAAACGGCGCCACTATTGCTTGTAGTGGCGCCATATATGTGCCATAGTGGCGCCATGGACTTGACACCGTATGTGGATTTCCTCAGCAGGGAGCTGGCAACCGCCGCCGAGGCCGGGGGCGAGGAGGCTCGTGCGTTGGCTGAGCGGCTGGCCGGGCCGGTCGAGTCGGCGGTACGCCTCACGCTGCTGGAGGCGCTGTCGGCTGCCGCCGACGAAATCACCCGTGACCTCGCGCCTGGTTCGGTCGAGGTCCGGCTGCGGGGCCGCGACCCGAACTTCGTGGTGACGCCGCCACCATCCGAGGCCGCATACGCCGCGGCTGCACCGGAACCCGAGCCGGTACCGGATGTCGATCCCGCGGGCACCGACGACGCCGCCACCGCGCGGATCAACTTCCGACTCCCGGAACACCTCAAGGCCGCGATCGAGGAGGCGGCCGCGAAGGAAGGCCGCTCGGTCAACGCGTGGCTTGGCCAGGTCGTCTCGGCCACGTTGCGGCAACCCGCCAAGGAGCAGGCCCCGGATCAGCGCGGCGGCCGGGGTAAGCAGCGCTACACCGGCTGGATCGGCTAGCCGCGCTGGAAGCGCCCGAATACCTCACCGTTCTCATCAGCGAGAACGCCGATTTCACCGATCAGAAGGGGACAACCATGCCTACTTTCGATACGCCGGAGCCGATCATCGTGACCCTCGATGTCAGCGTGGCCAACGTACGGTTCCTCGCGAGCCAGCGCACCGACACCGTGGTCGAGGTGCGCCCGTCCGACGAGAATGAGCCTTCGGACGTGAAGGCGGCCGAGCAGGTCCGCGTCGAGTACTCCAGCGGCACACTACTGATCAAGGGCAAGAAGCCACGGCCATTCGACTTCTCCGCCAAGAGTTGGTCCATCGACGTGACCGTCGAACTGCCCGAGGGTTCGCAGGTGCAGGCGGACACGGTCGGCGATTTCCAGTCGACCGGCCGGCTCGGCGAGTGCCGGTTCAAGTCCTCCGCGGGGCACGCGCGGCTGGACCGGACCGGGCCGCTGCGGCTGAACACGTCCGCCGGGCACATCTCGGTCGAGGGCGTCGCGGGTGACGCAGAGGTGACCACAGGGACCGGCCGGGTTCGGATCGGTGAGGTCACCGGCGGCGCCACGATCAAGAACTCCAACGGCAACACCGAGCTTGGCACGATCGACGGCGAAGCGCGAGTGCGTTCGGCGAACGGGGACATTGCGCTGGACTGGGCAGGCGGCGATGTGGACGCGAAGACCGCCAACGGGTCGATCCGGGTCGGTGAGGTCGCTCGCGGTTCCGTTGTGCTGGAAACCTCGACCGGCGACCTGGACATCGGCATCGGTGCCGGCACGTCGGCCTGGCTGGACGCGAAGACCAACTTCGGACAGGTGCGCAATGCGCTCGACGAGACGACGGAGCCGCCGGAAAAGACCGGCGAGACGGTCGAAGTGCGCGCACGCACCGGATTCGGCGACATCACGATCCACCGGGCCTGAACCCGGATCTTACGGTGAAGGGAATTGGCAATGATGAATAACGCCGCACAACTCGCGATATCCGTGAGCGGGTTGCGGAAGTCGTTCGGCGACAAGACAGTGCTGGACGGAATCGACCTGAACGTGCCGCAGGGAACGATCTTCTCCCTGCTCGGTGCGAACGGCGCTGGCAAGACGACGACGGTCAAGATCCTGTCCACGCTGATAGCCGCCAATGGCGGCCGGGCCGAGGTCGCGGGGCATGATGTGGCGTCCGATCCGGATTCGGTGCGGGCTGCGATCGGTGTCACCGGCCAGTTCTCCGCCGTGGACAACCTGCTCACCGGTGAGGAGAACCTGCGGATGATGGCGGACCTGAACCATCTATCCAAGAAGGATCGTAAGCGGAGGACGGCCGATCTGCTTGAGCGGTTCGATCTGACCGAGGCGGCGCGGAAACCGGCGTCCACGTATTCCGGTGGTATGCGGCGGCGGCTGGATCTGGCGATGACGCTGGTCGGGAATCCCCGCGTCATCTTCCTGGACGAGCCGACCACCGGGCTGGATCCGCGTAGCAGGCGCGGGGTGTGGCAGATCGTGCGGGAACTGGTGGCCGACGGCGTGACCATCTTCCTGACCACCCAGTACCTGGAGGAGGCCGACGAACTGGCCGACCGGATCGCCGTGCTGGAGGACGGCAGGCTGGTCGCCGAGGGCACCGCCGAGCAATTGAAACGCCGAATTCCCGGCGGCCACGTCCTACTCCAGTTTTCCGAACCCAGCGGTTTCCAGACCGCGCAACGGGTTCTCGGCCAGGACGCACACTCAGACGGCGACGCGCTGGCCCTTCGGGTACCGAACGACGGCAGCCTGCACTCGCTGAAGGCACTACTGGACCGGCTCGACCATGAGTCGATCGACGTGGACACCCTTTCCGTGCACACCCCCGACCTCGACGACGTCTTCCTCGCCCTCACGGGCGATTCCGACAACGAGAAGGTGATCGACCGATGAACGCCGCGGCCACGACCCACCCGTTACGCGATTCGACGACGATGGTGCGTCGCAACCTGAAGCGGATGGTGCGATACCCGTCGATGACCGTGCAACTGATCGCAATGCCGATCCTCTTGCTACTGCTGTTCGTGTACGTGTTCGGCGGCACGCTCGGAGCTGGGGTCGGCGGGCCCTCCGGTGGTCGAGCCGAGTACATCAACTACATGGTGCCCGCGATCCTGCTGATAACCATCGCGACCACCGTCCAGGGAACCGCGGTGTCCGTGGCCATGGACATGACCGATGGAATCATCGCCCGGTTCCGCACCATGAACATCGCCAGGGTGTCTGTGCTGACCGGGCACGTGATCGGCAGTCTCATCCAGGCATTCCTGAGCATGGCGGTGGTGATCGGTGTGGCGCTGCTGATCGGTTTCGAGCCGCGTGCAAGCTTCGGTGGCTGGCTCGCCCTCGTCGGTGTGCTCGCCGCCGTGGCGTTCGCGCTGGTCTGGCTCACCGTGGCGATCGGCCAGACTTCGCAGAGCGTCGAGGCGGCCAGCAGCCTGCCGATGCCGCTGATGTTCCTGCCGTTCCTCGGCAGCGGGTTCGTTCCGACCGACTCGATGCCCGGGGGGTTGCGCTGGTTCGCCGAGTACCAGCCGTTCACCCCGATCATGGAGTCCATCCGGGCACTGCTGATGGACAACCCGGTCGGCGACGACCTGTGGATCGCGCTGACCTGGTGTGCGGGCATTGCGCTGCTCGGCTACGTATGGGCGAAAAAGCTGTACAACCGCAAGACGTGACTCAGCGATATGGCCGCTCGTGCCGCACAGTGCGGCACCCGTGCGGCTCGTTGGTGCGGTGCTCGATGTAGGGGCAGCCGTCACAGCGAGCGCGGCAGCGGCGAAGCTCGGAGTAGAACTGCTCGAGGACGCGCACCGAGACCGTGCTGACCGGTTCTGCCAAGCGCCGGGTAGATGTACTTCCGGGCGTAGATCCGATAAGCCTCGCGAGTGGAGTCGTCCAGCTCGTGGACCTTGAGCCACTCCCCGATCGCCACACGAACGTCGGCGCGAGTCTGCGCACTGCACTGCTCGTCGACCTGAGCGCGGAACCGGTTGAGGATCCGCTCGGCCTCTTTCTCGTCGGTCGTCGGCTCCGAGAGATACAGCCGCCGACCGGTCAGTGGATCGACACCGGCATACACTTTCACGCGCAGCGAGTTGCCTCGGCGCTCGATGGTTCCCCGACTGCTGGACCGTCCGTTCGCTCGCCTGGCCACGCCTACCAGGACACCCGCACCCACAATGATTCCCATCGTAGCTAGATCACGAAGCGCTAGCGTAGGGAAACCCCAGGTCAAACCCTGTGGAGCTGAGGGGAATCGAACCCCTGACCTCTGCCTTGCAAAAGCAGCGCTCTACCGATTGAGCTACAGCCCCGCGTGTGCCGGGCCCTTGCGGGCCCGCACCGTCAGTTGTTCCGTGCGATGTCCGGCTTGCTCCCCGCGGTGGGTGCCGTACCGTTCGCACTCGGTCCCGCGGCCGGGCCGCTGGACGGAGCGGTCGCCTGACGCCACAGCTCGGCCTCGTCCCTGGCGCTCTTGCTGCGCTTGACAGCGAACAGTACCCCGGCGACCACGGCGGCCAAGAGCACGACCTTCTTCATCTGGCAAGCCTCCTCGCAACCCGCGCCAATGACCTAGGCCATCCTACTGCACGCCACCTGCCGCTTCGCAGAGGGAGCGAGATCACACGAGCCCGCTACCGCTCACGCTGGTCACCACCGATATGCCGGGCAAGGTCATCCAGATCGACCCGGGCGCGTTTCACCAGCCGTCTCGCCTCGACGAAACCGAACAGGCGCATCAGCATGCGCCTGAAGCGGCCCTGCGATCGGGACGGCTGCAGCATCAGCCTGGTGGTCACCTGTGTTCGCCATGGCGAAAGGGCGACGAGCTCGGTCGTTCTGGTGAGCTCCAGACCGTGCCGTTCCGCGCGCACGCTGTAGGCGACGGGCTCGTGCACCGCGATCACCGTGAGTGTCTCGGTCCTTCCCCTGCCGGTGGCCCGTCGCCATTCACGCCACTGCGCCCCGACCTGGAACGAGTCGTCGGTGTGGAACTCGACGCTCCGGACGTCGTCAAGCACTCGCGACCTGTCGGACAGCCGCGTTAGTGCGGACCAGACCGTTCGTTGCGGCGCGTCGATGGCCGCTGAAACCTCAGGCGGCTTCATCGCTACCACCTCACTGAGCGTCCCTGCGCCCCTGATTCTGCTCCCCCGCCCCACCTCGTGCCAGGTGACAGGCTGGACACCGGGAACTGACCTCCGGATGGGGTAACGACGGCCGGTACCCGGCAACCGGCGACAATCACCGCATGATCGATATCGTGGTGCGCTCGGCGACCCCGGCCGACCTCGAACCGGCACGCGAGATCTATGCCGACTACGTACGCGACAGCGTGGCGACGTTCGAGCAGGACGTCCCGGAACCCGACGAGTGGCGCCAGCGGTACGAGACCATCCGCGAGCACGGGCTTCCGTTCCTCGTCGCCGACCTCCCGCAGACGGGATCGGACACGGCCGGCATCGTCGGATACGCCTACTGCGCTCCGTGGAAAGCGCGACCGGCCTACCGGCGCACGGCGGAGAACTCCGTGTACCTGGCACCGTCCGCGACAGGTAAGGGGATCGGCCGGACGCTGCTCGAAGCGTTGGTCACGGAGGCGGGCCGGGCCGACGTTCGCGAGCTGATCGCGGTGATCACCAGCACCATGGATGCCTCCCTCCGCCTGCACCGGCGATGCGGCTTCACCGAGGCAGGCAGGCTCACCGGGGTCGGCTACAAGCACGGGCAGTGGCTGGATACCGTGCTCATGCAGCGCAGCCTCGCCGGGGACGGATCGACGCCCGGTACGTGACGACTCGCGGCGCCCGTCCGGCCTGCCTACGCCGCATTACGTCTTGAGCCCGCGAGCGAATCAGAATATCGTTCACTTTCCGGTTCGTTGTTCGCTAGGGAGCAGGATGTCGCCGGCACGACGGTTCACCACACTGTTCGCACTCGTCACCCTCCTCGCCGCCGTGCAGCTACCGGGGCAGGCGATCGCGCAGGAGTCGCCGGAGGATCTTGTCCGGGACCGTGCGGAGATCGTGCTCGACCCCGGGTACTGGTTCAACTACGTACACGAGCTTCTCGTCGGCGGCACCCTCGTCCTACCGGTACCGATCGATGTGGTGAAGCCCGAGATGTACCTGCCGACCGACCCCGTCTCCACTGGCGATGACGTCTGGGAGCTGCCGCGCCGCGAGCGGGACCTGCTCGGTGTGGACTACGAGTGGCGCGGCAAGACGAAGACCGTCGAGGACTTCTTGCGGGACACCGAGACGGACGCCGTCGCGTTCGTGCACGATGGCCGCCTCGTCGCCGACTACTACACCAACGGGTGGTCAGCGGACCAGCGTCACCAGGCATGGTCGGTCACCAAGTCGTTCACGTCGACGCTGGTCGGCAAGGCGGTCGACGACAGGCTCGTGCGCTCCGTCGACGACCCGATCGAGGCCTACATCGACGAGCTGCACGGCACCGCTTGGGAAGGCGTCACCATCGAGAACCTGCTCGAGATGGAAAGCGGGGTGCACTGGGACGAGAGCACCCCCGTACTGGCCGAGAACACCCAGGTACAGCAGTGGATCGAGCTGGCTCTCGACCTGTACACCGATGGCACGCTCGGCAAGACCCGCAACGAGTTCCTGATGTCCTTGCCGCGCACGGCCGAGCCGGGCACCGAGTTCTCCTACAACAGCGGCAACACCCAGGTCCTCGCGTGGCTGGTGGAGACCGTGTACGACCAACCGTTCAGCGAGCTGCTCACCGACGAGCTGTGGAAACCGGCCGGGATGGCCGCCGACGCGGAGATACTCACCGATCGCGTCGGCGACGCGATCGCATCGCAGAGCCTGTACGCGACGACGGCCGACCTTGCCCGCCTCGGTGAGCTGTTCCGCAACGACGGCAGGGTCGCCGGCGGGCCCCGCGTGGTGTCCAGGAAGTGGGTGCGGGAAGCCACGACGATGACCGACACGTCCGACGGTCAGTACGGCTACCAGTGGTGGCGCGGCGTCGCCCCGGGCGGGTATGCCGCGTCCGGATTCCAGGGACAGCGCATCGAGGTATCACCGGACGACTGCCTCACCGGGGTTCGCTTCGCACACAACCTCGGTGTGCGTGCCCGCTCGAACGACGACGATCCCGGCAGCGACGGATTCGATGTCACCAGCGGAAACGGCGAGTGGGGAGCCGCGTACCGCGCGGTCGCCGAAGAGCTCGGCGGGTGCGAGAGGGGAAGGAGTGGCGACTGACGGCGCGGGCGATCAGCCGGAACCCAGCCGTCCGGAACCCCGTGCGGGGAGTCAGTCGCCGTGGTACACCGCCTCCACATTGTGTCCGTCGAGGTCACGTAAGAACACTCCGTAGTAGCCGGGGTGGTACTCCGGCCATTCACGCGGGGCGTGCAACACGTCCGCGCCTGCCGACACGGCCGATTCGTGCACCGCGTCGACCGCATGCCGATCGGCGGCACGGAAGGCCACGTGCAGCTCCCTGGTCTCGCCACCACCGGCCGGACTGAGCCAGAAGTCGGGTACCCCATCGGGCCCGGAAAGGCCGACCACGAGCCCGTCGGCATCCCCGAAGCGCATCACCTCCCGCATGCCGACGGGCGCGAAGACACGGAGGTAGAAGTCGAGCGAAGCCGGGACATCCGCTACCTGAACACCGACGTGATCGAGCATGGCCGGATACTAGCCGCGAGCTACGACAGTTCCGCCCCGATCACGGACCCCCGCGGCGGCCCGTACACCGACTCGCGCATGGGCGAGGGCTCGCAGCAAGTCACCGAGATACAGAACGGCCCGGCTCGCAGTTCGACGAGCCGGGCCGCTGTCCTGGTGGGCCTACCTGGACTTGAACCAGGGACCTCTTCGTTATCAGCGAAGCGCTCTGACCGTCTGAGCTATAGGCCCTCAGCACCTGTAAAGGTTACCTCACGGTCGGGGCGACCGTGACACCGGGGCCGGGCCGGCAGGGGCCTACTCCCGCTCAGAGAGCGTGAGTTCCAGGCCACCAGCCATATCCGCGGAGACGTTGTAGATGAACGCGCCCACCGTCGCCAGCGCGGACAGCAGGACGACGTTGATCATCCCGATGACGGCGGAGAATCCGAACACCCGCCCCGCGGTGATCAGCGGTTCCACCGGCGCGTCGGCAGGCTCCCCTGCGACCAGGGACGCGTACGTGCCGTTCAGCCTGTCCCACACGCCCATACCGTCCAACACGGTGTACAACAGCCCGACAGCGACCAGCCAGACGAAGAACATCGCCGCGCCGAGCACCATCGAAAGCTTCAGAACCGACCACGGGTCGAACCGCTTGAGCTGCAGGCTCGCACGCCTCGGGCCACGCCCCGGCCTGCGCAGCGCGGACGGCTCAGCCCTACCAAGCGACTCCGTGCCAGGAACGTTCACCCTCGCTGTCTCCTTCACTGGTCTCTCGGCGCCGCCGGCCCCTCGCGCCGACGAGTCGTCGAACCGGTGACCGAACATCCCCATCGGCTCGTCCGGCCACGCCCCGGCCGTGTACTCGGTCGAGGCGTACAGCTCGCCGGACGAGGAACTCCCCGCAGCACGAGGGAAGTGCCATTCCTCGTCGGCGTCGTCGAGCGCACCGGTCCGGTCCTGACCGGGCGCCGGTTCGGAGGGATCGTGCCGAGCATCGGACCCCTCACCGTCCGGGTCGGCGTCGTCGTGTGATGTCACCGCGTATCGTTCACCTCCGTCGCGAGCGCGATCGCCGTGTGCGCCCACAGTGCCGAACGAGTCCCCTGCCTACGTACTCCCCACTATGCCGATTCCGTTGGCTCGTCCGCATTACGCGCGATCGCGCGCAGCGACGTGCCGGACTCCAGGTTGATCAGGCGAACACCCTTGGTCTGCCTTCCGGCCTTGCGAACCTGCTTGGCAGGAGTCCTGATGACCCCGCCGGTCGACGTGATCGCATAGAGCTCGTCCTCGTCGTTGACGATGAGCGCGCCGATCAGCTGCCCGCGCTTGCGGTCGTACTGCAGGGTGAGCACACCCTTGCCACCGCGGCCCTGAACGGGGTAGTCCTCGATCGACGTGCGCTTGGCGTACCCGCCGTCGGTAGCCACGAGCAGGTAGGTGCCTTCCTGCACGACGCCCATGCTGAGCAGCTCGTCGCCCTCGTTGAAGCGCATCCCGAGCACTCCGGACGTGGCCCTGCCCATCGGCCGCAGCGCCTCGTCGGTGGCATGGAACCGGATCGACTGGCCGTCGGAGGAGACCAGCAGGAGGTCGTCCTCCGCGGCGGCGAGCACCGCGCCGACCAGCTCGTCGCCATCCCGCAGGTTGATGCCGATCAGACCACCGGAACGGTTCGAGTCGAAGTCGGTCAGCTTGCTCTTCTTGACCAACCCCTTCTTGGTCGCCAGCACCAGGTACGGCGCCTCGTCGTAGTTGGAGATCTGGATGACCTGGGCGATCTCCTCATCCGGCTGGAAGGCGAGCAGGTTCGCCACGTGCTGGCCGCGCGCGCTGCGGTTGGCTTCGGGCAGCTCGTAGGCCTTCGCCCGGTACACCCTGCCCTTGTTGGTGAAGAACAGCATCCAGTCGTGCGTGGAGCACACGAAGAAGTGCTGCACGATGTCGTCCTGCTTGAGCGTGGCCCCCTGGACACCCTTCCCACCACGCTTCTGCGTGCGGTAGAGGTCGGTCTTCGTCCGCTTCGCGTATCCGGTGCGGGTGATCGTGACGACCACGTCCTCGACCGCGATGAGGTCCTCGACCGAGACCTCCCCGTCATAGGGGATGATCTTGGTCTTGCGCTCGTCGCCGAACTTCTCGACGACCTCGGCGAGCTCGTCCTTGACGATCTGGCGCTGGCGCTCGGGCCGGTCCAGGATGTCCTTGAGGTCGGCGATGGCCCGCTCGATCTCCGCGAGCTCGTCGGTGATCTTCTGGCGCTCCAGCGCCGCGAGCTTGCGCAGCTGCATGTCCAGGATCGCCGTGGCCTGGACCTCGTCCACCTCGAGCAGCTCCATCAGCCCGGTCCGTGCCTCGTCGGCCGTCGGGGAACGCCGGATCAGCGCGATGACCTCATCCAGCATGTCCAGTGCCTTGACCAGACCACGCAGGATGTGAGCGCGCTCCTCCTTCTTGCGCAGCCGGTACCGCGTGCGGCGCACGATGACCTCGACCTGGTGCTTGACGTAGTGCCGCACCAGCTGGTCCAGCCGCAACGTCCGGGGGACGCCGTCGACGATGGCCAGCATGTTCACACCGAAGCTCTGCTGCAGCTGGGTGTGCTTGTAGAGGTTGTTCAGCACGACCTTGGGCACCGCGTCACGCTTGAGCGTGACCACGATCCGCATCCCGCGGCGGCTGTTGGTCTCGTCGGCGATCTCCGAGATGCCACCGACCTTGCCGTCCCGGACCAGCGTCGCCATGGTCTCGATCAGGTTGTCCGGGTTGACCTGGTACGGCAGCTCCGAGATCACCAGGATCGGCCGCCCCTTGGCGTCCTCCTCGATCTCGACGACCGCCCGCATCTTCACCGAGCCCCGGCCCGTGCGGTAGGCGTCCTCGATGCCCTGGTTCCCCAGGATCAGCCCGCTGGTCGGGAAGTCGGGACCCTTGATCCGCTGCATCATCGCGGCGAGGGTCTCGTCCTCCGACGCCTCCCAGTTGTCCAGCGCCCACATGACGCCGTCGGCGACCTCGCGCAGGTTGTGCGGCGGGATGTTGGTCGCCATCCCCACGGCGATCCCGCCGCTGCCGTTGACGAGCAGGTTCGGTATCCGGGACGGGACGACATCCGGTTCCTGGGTCTTGCCGTCGTAATTGTCCGAGAAGTCGACGGTGTCCTCGTCGATGTCGCGCAGCATCTCCATCGCGGGCTGCGCGAGCCGGGCCTCGGTGTACCGCATCGCGGCCGCTGGGTCGTTACCAGGCGAACCGAAGTTGCCCTGGCCGTCGACCAGCGGGTACCGCATCGACCAGGGCTGGGCCAGCCGCACGAGGGCGTCGTAGATCGCCGAGTCACCGTGCGGGTGGTAGTTACCCATCACGTCGCCGACGACGCGGGAGCACTTCACGTACGAACGGTCCGGACGCAGGCCGTTGTCGTACATGGAGTACAGCACCCGGCGGTGGACGGGCTTGAGGCCGTCACGCACATCGGGTAGAGCGCGGGAGACGATCACGCTCATCGCGTAGTCGATGTACGAGCGCTGCATCTCCTGCTGGATGTCGACCGGCTCGATCCGGTCTTCCTCCGGAGGCAGGGTTTCAGTCACGGTGCGCGGTATCCTTCCGACCCAGAGTCCGAGTCTCCTGTGAGAGCCGGGTTATTCACGGTGGCTGGTGCGACAAGCATCCCACGTGCTCGTCGCGCCGGCCGGTGCGACCACCCGCAGGCGGCCACACCGGCCGGATCGTGCATACCCCTCGGGAACCTGTGCTCGCGCTGCGGCGGGCGCGGGTATCCCATCCAGTTTATCGGTGCTGGTCAGCTGGGACGGACCCGGCACGCGGGAAGGCCGCTGACAGGGAGTCTCACCGGGCGTAGGCCCGCAGTGGCGGTTCCTCCCGCTCCCACGTCCACGACGGGCTCTCCAGCCACGCGCGGGCAGGCATCGCCAGCAGCTCGGGGAGCTGTGTGGCGAGCTCGCCGTAGTCCAGCGGCATGAACACCTCGGTGCAGACCGAGCCGTCCACCCGTTCCGGGTCCGCCCCGCCGGGGTTCTCCAGGGCGTCGAGCACCAGCGCATAGACCGCGGCATCCACAACCAGGCCGAAGTGCTCGACGGCCCGCGCCGTGCAGACGTCCTGCACCGCCACGTGCGACGAACCGGCAAGGGCACTCGCCTCGGCACCGGGCGCGGCGGCCTCGTCGAACTCCGTGTAGATCGAGGTGAACGACGGGCCGTCGGGCAGCGGCTCGGCGTTGAGCGCTTCCGTCCAGCTCGACCCCTTGGTGAACTGCCAGAAGGACTCCTGGCACCCGCTGCCGAAGAGGCCGAGCCCTTCGCAGTAAGCGTTGGCCACCACCGACCCCTGGAACGGCGAACCGAGGCTGATGGCGTCGTCCAGCTTGTCGGCCATGTCCGGCCAGAACCGCGCCGCCCACGCCGGGTGCAGGCCACCCTGGCTGTGCCCGAGCGTGGACACCGGTTGACCACCGCTGCGCTCGTACATGGTGCGGATCGCGTGCACGGCGTTCTCGGTCGACGTCTGCATGTCCCGCCAGCCACGGTGCGGATAGTCCATCCAGCACACCGAGTACCCCTCGGCGCGCAGCGCGTGGATGTAGTTGAACGAGAAGTTCTCGTAGCCCTCTGCCGTGGTACCGGGAACGAACAGCACGGGCTGCTTGTCAGGGTCGTCTATGGCGCTGTCGCAGTGCAGCGTCGCGTCCAGCTCCTCGGGCGACTGCTCGAGCGGCGGACCGGGATCCTGTTCGGCCATGGCAGGCACGGCGCCGCCCGGGCCGAGCAACATCGCGGCAGCGGCAAACACGGTGCCGAATCTGTATGTCCTCGTCATGGCGGGAAAGTAGCCCGCAGCCCAGTCGCGCACCAGGCGGCTGGGCGACATCGAGACCGGATCGCAATAAAGTGGTCAGAGTTCTGACCACTTTATTGCGATCCCCTGATCTCCGTTACACGTCCAGGAACCGCACGTCCTTGGCGTTACGGGTGATGAACGACCGGCGTGCCTCGACGTCCTCGCCCATCAGCACCGAGAACAGCTCGTCGGCCGTGGCCGCGTCATCCAGCGTCACCTGGCGCAACAGCCGGTTCGCCGGATCCATCGTGGTTTCCCACAGCTCGTCGGCGTTCATCTCGCCGAGCCCCTTGTAACGCTGGATGGCGTCGTCCTTGGGCAGCTTCTTGCCCGCCTCGGCGCCCGCCTGCAGTATCCCTTCCTTCTCCCGCTCGTTGTAGACGTAATCCGGCTCGCCGCGCGGCCACTTGATCTTGTAGAGCGGGGGCTTGGCGAGGTAGACGTACCCGTGCTCGACGAGCGGCCGCATGAACCGGAACAGCAGCGTCAGCAGCAGCGTCTGGATGTGCTGGCCGTCCACGTCCGCGTCGGACATCAACACGACCTTGTGATAGCGCAGCTTGCTGAGGTCGAACTCGTCGTGGATGCCGGTGCCGAGGGCGGTGATCAGGCTCTGCACCTCGTTGTTCTTCAGCACCTTGTCGATGCGGGCCTTCTCGACGTTGATGATCTTGCCACGGATCGGCAGGATCGCCTGGTACATCGAGTCGCGGCCTTCCTTGGCGGAGCCGCCTGCCGAGTCGCCCTCGACGACGTAGAGCTCGCACTCGTCGGGCTTGGTCGACCGGCAGTCCTTGAGCTTGCCGGGCAGCCCACCCACGTCCAGAGCACCCTTGCGGCGCACCAGCTCACGCGCCTTGCGCGCGGCCAGCCGGGCCTGCGCCGAGGACACCGCCTTGGAGATGATCGCCTTCGCGTCGCTGGGGTTGCGCTCGAACCAGTCCGACAGCCACTCGTGCGTGGTGGCCTGCACGAATGTCTTGGCGTCGCTGTTGCCCAGCTTGGTCTTGGTCTGACCCTCGAACTGCGGTTCGGCCAGCTTGATCGACACGATCGCCGCGAGCCCCTCCCGGACGTCGTCGCCGGTCAGGTTCGCGTCCTTCTCCTTGAGCAGCTTCTTGTCCCGCGCATAATTGTTCACCACCCGGGTCAGCGCCGCCCGGAACCCCTCCTCGTGCGTGCCGCCCTCGTGGGTGTTGATGGTGTTGGCGAAGGTGTACACGGACGGGGTGAAGCCGCTGTTCCACTGCATGGCGACCTCGACCTGGACCCCGTCCCCGTCGGCCTCGAAGGAGACCACGTTGCGGTGGATCGGGTCGCGCGTGCTGTTGATGTGCTTGACGAAGTCCGACAGCCCACCCGGGTAGTGGTAGGTCTGCTCGGTCAGCCGCGCCTTCTCCCCCGAGGCGTCCTCACCGTTCTCGTCCGGCTCCCGCTCGTCGCGCAGCGTGATGGTCAGCCCCTTGTTCAGGAACGCCATTTCCTGCAGCCTGCGGGCGACCGTCTCCAGGTTGTAGTTGGTGGTCTCGAAGATCGAGTCATCCGCCCAGAAGGTCACGGTGGTGCCGGTGCGCTTGGTGGAACCGTGCTTCTGCGGCGCCCCTACCGGAGCGGACGTCTTGTACTGCTGCGTCCAGACGGTCCCGTCCCTGTGGATCTCCACCTCGAGTGCCGAGGACAGCGCGTTGACCACGGAGACACCCACGCCGTGCAACCCACCGGAGACCGCGTACGACTTGCCGTCGAACTTGCCGCCCGCGTGCAGCATGGTCAGCACGACTTCCACCGTGGGGCGCTTCTCGACCGGGTGCTCCTCGACCGGGATACCGCGACCGTCGTCGGTGACACGGACCCCGCCGTCCGGCAGCAGGCTCACCTCGACCTTGCTGGCGTATCCCGCCATCGCCTCGTCGACGGCGTTGTCCACAACTTCCCAGATCAGGTGGTGCAGACCGCGCTCACCGGTGGATCCGATGTACATCCCGGGGCGCTTGCGAACCGCCTCGAGCCCTTCCAGGACGGTGATCGACGACGCGCTGTACTCGTTCTTCTTGGCTGCCACCGTTTTGGCGTCTCCTGTCTTGCATCAGCGAACGCTTGCACGGGCGGATCCTCCCCAAGACCCACACCCACCTCGAAGGTCCAGTCTACGCTTGGGGCATCACGGCACCGCCGTAAGGACACCCGTGTCGTCGCTGGTCAACAACCCGCTGTACCGGATCTTTAACCGTACGTGTCACGCGGTCCCCTGCCCGGAACGTGCCGTGGTCCGTAGCGCCAGCTCGGCCTGGTCGGCCCCTGGATCCGCAGGCGTTTGACCACGCCGTTTCCCACGCCGGCAGCGATCTTACCGAGCAGCTGGGCCTGCAGCAGGCGCAGCTGGGTCGCCCACGCCGTGGAGCTGGCCTGCACGGTGAGCTCACCCTCGGACAGCGACACCGGGTGAGCGTGCTCGGCGACGTCGGACCCGACCAGCGCTGCCCACTGGCCGAAGACCTGACCGGTAGCGAGCTGTTCCTGCCAGCCGCGTTGCTTGGCCAGCTGGGAGACCACCCGTCCCAAGGGTTGTGGATCGCGGTCGTCCACCCCCGAGGACGACCACCGGCGCCGGTTGGAACGCGAGCGCCCCCCGCCACCCGACCGGTCACCGCGGCGCTGCCCGGGCCGGGTGCCTCGGGCACGCGCCTTCTCCTGCGCCGAGCGCAGTGCCGCGTGTGCCAGATCCCGCCCGCTGACCTGCTGTTCCTCGTCCCCGGACGGCTCGTCACCCGCGCCGGCAACAGGTTGCTCGGCGCCGCGTTCTTCGCCGGATCGGCGACGGTCATCAGCAGAACGGGCAACGGTCTCACCGTGTGACGTTGCTCTCAGTGATGACGTGGACGCAATGTTATCCACACTATCCACAGGTTTATCCCCAGGTGGGTGATGATCGCTTCCGACCGCGTCACCCCGGGGATGCTGCCCCTCTCCCCGGGCTCGGGGCCGGTCCTCTCGCCCGTCACTCACGAACCAGCCTCCCCTCGTCGACGGTATAGCGAACACCGGCCAGCTCACCGGGCACGTCCGCATCCACAGCCGCGGTGACGAACACCTGCTCCGCGCGGGAGGCGACCTCGGCCAAGCGCGCCCTCCGGTGCCGGTCCAGCTCGGCGAACACGTCGTCGAGCAGCAGGATCGGCTCGCCTGCCTCGTCGCGCAGCAGCTCGTAGGAGGCCAACCGCAGCGCCAGCGCGAGCGACCAGGACTCGCCGTGGCTGGCGTAGCCCTTCGCCTGCGAGCCCCCGAGGGTGATCTCGAGGTCGTCGCGATGTGGGCCGATCAAGCTCACCCCGCGCTCCAGCTCGCTCTCCCGGGACTCGACCACCGCGTCTCCCAATGCCTTGGTCAATATGTCGACATCGGCACGTTGTCCTTCCGGGGTGCCGTAGTCGGCAGGCAACGCCGCACCCAGGCTCGACCGGTAGGTGATCCCGGCGCTCTTGCCGGGCTCCCCGTCCCCTTCCGGGCTCCCCGCGATGCCAGCGTAAGCCGCCGCGGTGTGCGGCGCGAGGTCGGCGACCAGATCCAACCGCGCGGCGAGCAGCTGCGCTCCCAGCTCGGCGAGCTGGGAGTCCCAGACAGCCAGGGTGCTCAGCGCGTACGGATCCTCCGCCGCGGCACGCGCCCCCCGCTTGCCCGTCGACTTCAGCAGCGCGTTGCGCTGGCGAAGTACCCGGTCGTACTCCGACCGGATACCCGCGTACCGGGGCGAACGCTGCACGAGCAAATCGTCGAGGAAGCGGCGCCGTTCCGCGGGATCCCCCTTCACCAAGGACAGATCCTCGGGAGCGAACAGTACAGTATGGACGATTCCGAGCACGTCACGCGGCCGTCCCACCGCTCCCCGGTTGATACGCGCCCTGTTGCTCTTGCCCGGGCTGATCTCCAGCTCGACGACCAGCTCGCGATCGCCGTTGACCACGGCTGCCCTGATGAGTGCCCGCTCGCGCTCGTGCCGCACGAGCGGGGTGTCGGTGGACACCCGGTGCGAGCCGAGCGTCGCCAGGTAGCCGACGGCCTCGAGAACGTTCGTCTTTCCCTTGCCGTTGCGCCCGATCAGCACGATCGGCCCCTGGCCGAGCTCCAGGTCCGCGTGCTCCCACGAGCGGAAGTCAGTCAGCTGAAGGTGGCGTAGATGCATCGGACGTTACTTCGTGCGAGCTGCGTGCGACCGCATGCCCACCGAACTGGTTGCGCAGCGCGGCCACGGCCTTCATCGCGGGCGAGTCATCCTGACGTGAGCCGAACCGTGCGTACAGGGCTGCCGTGATGACAGGGGCGGGAACCGCATGCCGGACCGCTTGCTCCACCGACCAGCGCCCCTCTCCGGAGTCCTCCACATAGCCCTGGATATCCCCCATATCGGGGTCGTCGGAGACAGCACGCACGAGCAGGTCGAGCAACCAGGAACGCACCACCGTGCCGCGCGACCAGGCGGTGAGCACACCGGCCACATCGGATATTTCCTCGGACGCGGCAAGCAGTTCGAACCCCTCGGCGTAGGCCTGCATGAGCCCGTACTCGACGCCGTTGTGCACCATCTTCGCGAAGTGGCCCGCACCGACGGAACCCGCGTGCACAACGCTCTCCTCCCGCGGACCTTCGGGACGCAACGCGTCGAACAGCGGCATCGCGCGCCGGACGTCGTCCGCCTGGCCACCGACCATCAGCGCGTACCCGTAGTCGCGGCCCCAGACACCACCGGACACCCCGACGTCGAGGTACCCGATCCCGCGCGCACCCAGCAGGTCCGCGTTCACCTTGTCCTCGTCGAAGTGCGAGTTTCCCCCCTCGATGACGAGATCGCCCTCATCGAGCAGCTCCGCGAGCTCGGCGACGGTCTGCTTGGTGGGTTCACCGTGCGGCACCATCACCCACACCGTTCGCGGACTGTCCAAACGCGCCACCAGTTCGGCCGGCGAACCGGTGTCGGACAGGTCGGCGTCCCTGTCGTATCCGACCACCTCGTGACCGGCCGCACGCAACCGATCCCGCATCGAGGAGCCCATCTTGCCGAGGCCAATCAGCCCGAGCTGCGTCATGCCGCCTCCTTGCTCGACTGCCACTAACCGGGCAGCCGTACCGGCATCAACAGGTACAGATACCCGGGAATCACCGTGCCATCCGAGTCGGCGGGTTTGATCAGGGCGGGCCGGTTGGGCGTGGTGAATGTCAGCTCGACACGGTCGGAGCTCAACGCCGCCAGCCCGTCGGTGAGGTACCCGGGGTTGAACGCGATCGTGACCGGCTCGCCCTCGTACTCCACGGCGAGCTCTTCCTCGGCGCTTCCCTCGTCGTCGCCGCCCGCCGACAGCCGCAGCGTCTCGTCGCCGAACTCCATCCGCACCTGCGCACCGCGCTCGGCGACGAGCGAGACGCGCTTGATCGCGTCGGCGAGCGTGGAGACGTCGAGAACGGCCCGGGACGTGTGCTGGTCCGGAAGCAGCTGCCGGTACGGGGGGAACTCGGCGTCCAGCAACCGGGTCGTGGTGTAGCGCCCCGAACCGGACAACCCCAGCATGCCGTCCCCGCTTGCCAGCGCGAGGCGCAACGTCGCCCCGCTCGAACCGAGCGACTTGGCTGCCTCTGCGAGGGTCCGTGCCGGGACGAGCACCGCCGCGTCGGTGACCTCCTCGGCAGGCTGCCAGGTGAACTCCCGCATCGCCAGCCGGAAGCGGTCGGTGGCGACCATGGTCAGCGTGTCACCGGAGATCTCGATCCGTAGCCCGGTGAGCATCGGGAGCGTGTCGTCCTTGCCCGCCGCGACAGCCACCTGCGCCACGGCGCTGCTGAACGCGTCGCCCGCGAGCTCGCCAGCGAACGTCGGCTGGCTCGGCAGCTGGGGATAGTCCTCCACAGGCATCGTCGGCAGGCTGAACTTGGCGGACCCGCAGCTGATGGTCGCACGGGAGCCCTCGACGGACAGGTCGACCGGCTGTGCGGGCAACGCCTTCGTGATGTCGGCCAGCAACCTGCCGGACACCAGCGCACGTCCGCCGTCGGCGATCGTGGCCGCGATACCGGCGGTGGCCGAGACCTCGTAGTCGAACCCCGAGATGGTCAGCGCGTCCGCGTCACCACCGGATTCCCCACCGGCGTCGAGCAACACTCCGCCGAGTACGGGAACGGGCGGTCGTGACGGCAGGCTGCGCGCGACCCAGGCGACGGCATCGGCGAGAGCATCACGCTCCACGCGGATCTTCATGCCCCATCCTTTCGACAGCCGAGACTTCGGTTCTCGGAAGCCATGCAGCTCTAGGAGAGCGCGCTGCGCTGCGACAACGTGCTCATGATGCACCGGTGGTATCCGTACCAGGCGCATGCCAGCGAGGTGCGAGACGCAACTTGGTGCGAACCATCCGTGTGAGCACCCACGTTAGAACGTTGCGTGCGGTCGCGTCATCCGGGTTCACCAGACACGGCGAGCGGTACGAGCCGTGTCGAAGCGGGTTGTCCCCAACAGGGACGGATGTTGGTGTTCAAGAGTTCTTGAGGAAAAGAGATAAACCCGTAACAGCAGTAAGGGTTGTGGGTTGTGTGGACAAGCGGCTTCGTCGCAGTTCGCCAGAGGCGCGATGGTGTGGACTCCTTGGGGGTGGTTCCGGTGGACGGATCGTGCGATCGGTGGAGAACTCGAAACCGCACAAGACGGTCCACCGGTAGTCCACAGTTATCCACAGTTCTCTCCCCAGTTGTGTGCCGATTCGTACCCAAGTTGGCTGCGAGCTGAACGGGTAACGCAGATCACTCGCTCAGGGGAACCAGATGGCGGCGCGTAACGGTGCCGAGCCCGCAGGCAGCGACCAGGCAACGACCCTGTGTCGAACCGACGGCGGCCGCGCGCCGACAGTCGCCGCGGGAGGGAGTCTCGGAATCCGCGGGTTCCCGGCGGTGGACGGACGGCGCCACACGGCGCCGCAAGCCCCGCACACGCCGGTGGTGTGCGGGGCCGGGCCGATCGATACGTGTGGATGACAGCGAGGCGGGCACACGGCGCCGTGCACCACCGGGCAGCCCGCGCTGCCCGGTGCCCGCCCTACTGCTTGGCGCGCTGCTTGATGCGCGAGGTGAGCTCCTGTACCTGGTCGTAGATGCGGCGACGCTCGGCCATCTCCTTGCGGATCTTCTTGTCGGCGTGCATCACCGTGGTGTGATCACGGCCGCCGAAGGTCTGCCCGATGCGCGGCAGCGACATGTCCGTGAGTTCGCGGCACAGGTACATGGAGATCTGCCGGGCGGTGGCCAGCGCCTTGGTCTTACCCGGCCCGCAGATGTCTTCGATGGATACGCCGAAGAACTCGGCGGTCACACCCATGATCGTGGAGGAGCTGATCTCGGGCGGCTGCGAGTCGGGGATCAGGTCGCGTAACACGATCTCGGCCAGACCGAGGTCGACCGCCTGCTGGTTGAGCGAGGCGAACGCGGTGACGCGGATCAGCGCGCCCTCCAGCTCGCGGATGTTCGCCTCGATGCGGGCGGCGATGAACTCGAGGACGTCACCGGGTACGGCCAACCTGTCCTGGGCCGCCTTCTTGCGCAGGATCGCGATGCGCGTCTCGAGCTCGGGGGGCTGGATATCGGTGATCAGTCCCCACTCGAACCGGGTTCGCAGCCGGTCCTCCAGCGTCTCCAGGTGCTTCGGTGGGCGGTCGGAGGACACCACGATCTGCTTGTTGGCGTTGTGCAGCGTGTTGAAAGTGTGGAAGAACTCCTCCTGTGTCCCTTCCTTGCCTTCGAGGAACTGGATGTCGTCGACGAGCAGGATGTCGATGTCCCGGTAACGCCGCTGGAACGCGACCTTGCGGTCGTCACGCAGCGAGTTGATGAAGTCGTTGGTGAACTCCTCCGTCGACACGTAGCGCACGCGCATACCGGGGAACAGCCGTTGCGCGTAGTGGCCTACGGCGTGGAGCAGGTGGGTCTTGCCGAGTCCGGACTCTCCCCACACGAACAGCGGGTTGTACGCCCGCGACGGGGCTTCGGCGACGGCGACCGCGGCGGCGTGCGCGAAGCGGTTGGAGGCACCGATCACGAAGGTGTCGAAGGTGTACTTCTCGTTGAGCCGCGTCTTGGAGGTCTGTGGTTGGGCTGGGGCGGTATAGGGCTGCCCTGCTACCGGCCGGCCGGAGAACGTCGGCCAGATCTCGTGGACGGCCGCGAGCGCCTCGCCCTCTTCATCGACCTCGTCCTCACCGTTGTCGTTCTCGGCACCGGGGCTGTCCCCGGTGGCGGCGACGGCGGTCGACGCCGGTGACGGCGGCGCGGTGAGCGTGCCGGACGCTTCGGTGCGGCCGGTGGTTCCCCCGCTGGTGCCGGCGCCCCCGCCGACACTCGCACCCGCGCCCCCACCGGGACCCCCACCGGGTGTGCTGCTGGGTGCGCTGCTGGGACTCGCGGCGTTCGCGGGGGCGGGTACGGTAGCGCCGTACGCAGGCGGAACCGGTTCGGAGCCGACCCCGTCGGCTTCGTCCACGGTGTCGACCTTGACGGCCAGCGACACGTTCTGGCCGACATGCCGGGAAAGCGCGTCGGTGATCGGGTCACGCAGGGCCCGCTCGATGGCGTCTTTCGCGAAGTCGCTCGGCGCGGCCAGCAAAGCCGTACCGTCCAGCAGCCCGATCGGGCGCGTCACACGCATCCACGCACGCTGCTGTGGGGACAACGTTCCGGTGGACAGCTCCCGAACGACCTGTTCCCACACCTCAGCAAGGTTGATCTGGTTCTCGGACACGTGTACCGCTCCCCTCCCCTCCAAGAGACCCTCTACGTCACGGTCGACTCGCGCAGCCGACGACTGATCAAGCGCGGCATGCGGTCACTCACACGGGAGGTGTCCACATAGTTATCCACAACTGTGCACTAATGTACGGTCACGCGCAGTTCGGATCGCCATCGGCTCAAGGCTGCGCCGAAAAGCTTCGCACACTTCTTCAGCGCGCTCAGTGTGGCGCTGCTTGATTGGTCCGCCCGAGAAGGAGCACGGTAACAAGGCCCAGGACCTGCCACAAGAGTTGCATGACGGCAAGGATTTCACGGCATACGGCGTGTCGCCAGCCGGAACGGCCGGGTATTCACTCGGCCAGGTGGATGACGCGAGGTGCGTCCACCCGGGCGACATCCGGGGGGCAGTGCACACGACCGGGTAAGGAGTGCGTACGCTCGTAAGGTCCCCCGTCGACAACGGGCGCCTTTGTTGTGCCCGAGTCCGGCCCTGCACAACGTGGTCGCCGGGTCAGGGTTGAGCGGCAACCGTATGGAACGGTGGCGCGCGACTGCGGACGACTGCGAAGTGCAGCGGAGGACAGCGTCAGGGCGGACGGGTGAAGGACCCGATCCGTGAGTAGGACACCGAGTAGGCAGTTCAACAACCGTGAGTTGAGGAGCGGGCAGCCGTGAGCAAGGGTAAGCACACATTTCAGCCGAACAAGCGTCGGCGGGCGCGTAAGCACGGGTTCCGCCAGCGTATGCACACTCGTGCGGGGCGCGCCGTGGTCGCCGCTCGTCGCCACAAGGGTCGCGCGAGGCTGTCCGCCTGAGCCGTGCCACGGCCGACCACGCCGTGTTCGTTGTGGATCGCACCGCAACGGAGAGGGTGCTCTCCGTGCCGTTCGGCTGCTTCGGTGTCCTGACCAGGAATGTTGGATAGCGCGTCGTGTTACCGAAGGAAGCTCGGGTACGGCGGAGCGAGGAGTTCCGGCACATCATGCGGCGGGGCGTCAAAGCGGGTCGACGGCGCCTTGTGGTCCACGCCATACCCGGACAGGACATGGCTGAGTCGACTCCGTCGAAGGCGGGGTTCGTCGTCAGCAAGGCGGTGGGGAACTCGGTTGTGCGGCATCGGGTGACGCGAAAATTGCGTCACGTGACGCGAGCGCGACTTGGAACATTGCCGCCGGGGAGTTCGTTGGTGATACGAGCCTTACCCGCGGCTGCTTCCGCCACGAGCCGAGAACTCGCGAACGATGTTGACAGCGCGCTGCGCCGGCTGGGACTGACTCCGAGCCGGCGCAGCGATAACGACGACGGATGACCCGTGTGAACGAGAGCCAGAAGCCGACGGGCAAGTCGGAGCAGCGCCACGAGTCCGAGGACGATGCCTGCGACGCGCAGCGCAGTACATCCTCGGCGTCGTGGGCGCGCCCGGGCCCGCTCGCCTGGCTCGTCCAGTTGCCGGTACGGCTGTACCGGCTGCTTATCGGACCGCTGCTTCCCCCGAGTTGTCGCTTCTACCCGACCTGTAGCGCTTACGCTTTGGAGGCGCTGGCACGGCACGGTGCGGTGAAGGGGTCGGTCATGACCCTGTGCAGGCTCGGACGGTGCGGACCCTGGCACCCTGGAGGTCTGGACCCTGTTCCGGACCGGTTCTCGGTGCGCGCCCAGAGATCAGGTAGCTCAATCGAGGAGTAGCTCAGTGCTCGACTTCATCTATTACCCCGTCTCGTTCATCTTGTGGTTCTGGCACAAGGCTTTCGGGTTCGTGCTGGGCGAGACACAGGCGGTGTCGTGGATACTGGGTATCGTCTTCCTCACCTTCACGGTCAGGGCGATCCTGTTCAAGCCGTTCGTGAGCCAAGTGCGCTCGATGCGCAAGATGCAGGACTTCGCGCCGGAGATCAAGAAGATCCAGAAGCGGTACGCGAACGACCGCCAGCGCCAGGCGCAGGAGATGCAGAAGCTCCAACGTGAGCACGGCGTCAACCCGGTCGGCGGGTGCCTGCCGATCCTGCTGCAGATCCCGGTCTTCATCGGTCTGGTACACGTGCTCCGCCTCTTCGCGAGCAGCAATGAAGAGGGATCGGGCAACTACTTCTTCAGCCCGGAAGGCGTCAGCCAGTACATCGAGGCGGACATCTTCGGTTCGAACCTCGGTCAGGCGATCTACAACACCCAGATGGCCACCGTCGGTACCGGTGCCGAGGCGGTGAACGCCGGTTTCCACAGTGCGGCGCTGCCGGTCGGCGTGCCCATGATGATCCTGGCTTCCATCCTGACGCACCTGACGGCGCGGCACTCCGTACAGCGGCAGAATCCCGCTACGGCCACGCAGCAGACCGCGATCATGAACAAGCTGACCCAGTACATCTTCCCGATCGGTCTGCTGGTGTTCGGTGCGTTCATGCCGCTCGGGCTGCTGATCTACTTCCTGGCGAACAACACGTGGACGCTGATGCAGCAGCGTCTGGTCTACCGCTGGATCGACCGGGAAGAGGAGCAGAAGAAGGAACAGGCCTCGCAGAAACGCACCGATCTGGCGCCGAAGCCGGGTCAGCGGCCGGACAAGAAGAAGGGCACCGCGGGCCAGACGAGCGAGGACGGCGACTCCGAGTCGGATGACGGCGTGCACGAGAGCCAGGGCGAGGCCGACGGCGCACAGGAAACGACCGAGCAGCAGGCGCCCCAGAAGCAGGCCCCGAAGAAGGCAGGCACATCGGGAGCGAAGCAGAACCGATCGGGGTCCGGCCAAGGAAGCAAGCAGCGGAACCAGTCCGGGAAGCAACCCGGAAAGCAGGCCAAGTCGTCGACCGGGAAGCAGGGCGCGTCCGGCTCGGGTAAGACCTCTGGGGGGTCGTCGGCAGGCGGTGCCAAGGCGAGCAAGGGCGGAGCCCCGTCGACGAACGGCAAGGCGAAGTCATCCGGGTCCAAGACGGGCTCCTCCGGAACCGGCCAGTCCGCGAGCGGCGCGAAGTCGACGGGTGGGCAAGCCAAGAAGAACGGAGCGAAGGCGAGCGGGACCGGCCGAGCCGGGACGGGTGCGGCCAAGAAGAAGTCGGGCCGCAAACGCGGCTGAAGCATCGAGCGGCGATGCGTTCCGCACGCTGTGGAAGGAGAGATGATGTCCGAGACCATCCAGCCGGTTGATGCAGAGGCCGAGGAACCCGACGCGTCCGCGGAGGAGAGCGACGTGGGGCCTCCGGCGACGAACGAGGACGCGCTGGTCCGGGAAGGCGATATCGCGGGAGACTACCTGGAACGGTTACTTGACCTGCTCGACTTCGACGGCGACATCGACTTGGACGTCGAGCGCGGGCGAGCGATGGTCAGCATCGATGGCGGCGATGATCTGGAGAAGCTCGTCGGTTCCCGGGGGTCGGTGCTCGAGGCGCTGCAAGAGCTGACGCGGCTGGCGGTGCAGCAGCAGACCGGTGTGCGGAGCAGGCTGATGCTCGATATCGCGGGCTGGCGCGCGGACCGGCGTGCGGAGCTGATGGAGCTGGGCAGGTCCGCGGGGCGCAAGGCACTGGAAAGCGGCGATCGGGAACGACTTCACCCGATGAGCCCCTTCGAGCGCAAGGTCGTGCATGACGCGGTTGCGGAGATGGACGGCGTGACGAGTGAGAGCGAGGGCGAGGAACCCAAGCGCCGGGTGGTCGTGGTCCCGGCCGGAGATGGTTGACGGAGCCCGTAGGAGCCTGAGGCGGCCCACCCCCATCAGGGGCGGGCCGCCTTTTGTTTGGCAGCGGGAGACGGGGTGCGACCGGTGGGGCTCGGCGACGTGTTTCATGTGAAACCGGGGACGTCAGCCACCGGCACCCGTAGCCGGATCGCGCCGGTCCCGCTGTCCAACGTGTCGCCCCGGATGTACTTGGCCGGAAGGCCGGTCGCCTGCGGTTGGTGGGTGTCGTCCTGCCCCAGCCGGGGCGCGCGGGCAGCCGCTCGTCCGGCGCCGCTGGTGCGGACCAGCCGGTAGGCCGACACGCTGCCGGCGGTTGGCGCCGGACCACGGTCCCGGTCATCGGCTCCGGCGTTCGCGGTCGCGACGAGCGATCGCCGGACCGGCATCGCCGTGTGCGTGATGACCGGCGAGCCGGGTGTCCACGCACCTCCGAGAGAGTCCGATCGCCGTAACGATGTGCGCCTCCGGTGGCCGGGCACGGTGCCTGTGCACGATCAGCCGGTGCACCTCGAACCCGGTCCCGGCATGACGCCGGGACACGGCGGCCGCCGCGTGATGCTGCTGCCATCGACAAGCGATGCGTCACGCCCCCCGGGGGTTCTCCGCGCGTCGGCACCACGCCACCGCCACCGTGTACGGGACCGGGTGCGCCCGGGCCGCGTCGGGCCCGGTGGCTGGTTGGCGGGGCTCGCTGGCGGGGCTCGTTGGCCGGTATCGCGGGGACGGTGTCCGGCGGGTTGCCACCGGACACCACCGGGCGATTGGTTACCGAATGCGGCGAGATGTGCGCGCCGGGTCCGGGGACGGTGATGTGCCGCTCGCGCGGCGTGCGCGGTGGTGCGGGCACGGCGGCCGGTCGAGCGGCGCACCGCTGGGCCGCGAGCGGCATCGATGTTGCGGCGGAGCGGCGGTCGGGAGACAGCGCACCGCTGGGCCGCGAGCGGCATCGATGTTGCGGCGGAGCGGCGGTCGGGAGACAGCGCACCGGGTTACTTGTCGCGTTTCACGTGAAACCGGGTCGGGTCCGGCATTCCTCCAGAGCTCGTGCCGGTTTCACGTGAAACCCGGCGACCGTCTGTCGAGCGGTGATTCGGGTGCCCGGTTTCACGTGAAACGGATGCGCCGTCTCCGGGGTCCTTTCCGCGCGAGATACTGACCCCGCCCCTACCCCGTTACGTCGCCAGGGGCGCGATGCGGGCACCGATGGAGTCAGGAGAGTGCGGACCGTGCGAGAGGCACCGGAAGTCGCGACCACGATACTGGGACCGGGTGTGGATGGAGCGAGCCGCTTCGTCGAGCTGCTCGCCGAGCACGGGGTTGCCCGCGGGTTGATCGGGCCGCGCGAAGTTGAGCGGCTGTGGGATCGTCACGTGCTCAACTCGGCGGTAGTTGCCGAGCTCGTCGAGCACGGGTCGACGGTCGTGGACGTGGGCTCCGGAGCGGGACTACCCGGTATCCCCCTGGCGCTGGCGCGCCCGGACCTGCGGGTCGTTCTGGTGGAGTCCATGGCGCGCCGGGTGCAGTGGCTGGAGGAGGTCGCAGCCGCGTTGGGGCTCGGCAATGTCGAGATCGTGCGTGCGCGCGCGGAGGCGTGTGGCGTCGGCGGCGCGGACGTGGTGATCGCGCGAGCCGTGGCCCCGATGGCGAAGCTGGGTGGTTGGTGCCTGCCGCTACTACGGCTCGAGGGGCGGTTGCTCGCGATGAAGGGAGCCAGCGCCGCGGAGGAGGTCGAGCGGGACCGTGCGGAGTTGTACCGGCTGGGAGGGGGCGAGCCCGCGATCGTGGCGTGCGGTTCCGGTCTCCTTGACGATCCGGCAACGGTGGTCGTGGTGCCGAAGGTGAGCACTCCGAGTAGCTCGAAGAAGCGCACCTCCGCTCGGTCGCGGTCGACTCGACGTGGCCGGGCCTCATGACACGCCGTGGGAGGAAGAGCACAGGTGTCGACGCGGACGCGGGCAGGCATGGAATGATAAGACACGTACGTTCGTGCCGGGGCCGTCCGTGGTCGCGAGTGAGCGAGAGGGACGTACCGGGCGCGAGCGGGCGGTAGGTACGTGAGGCGTGGCAGGTTGTTGGCAATCCAGTGGACGGGGGACCGCTGGGGCGGCAACGACGAGTGGGCGACCAATCAGGCATGGGTGCACTGCGCCGGTGCCGCGAGCGACGGTGGGCCGACGCAGATGATCCGACCAGGGTATGGAGCGCGCAGTGCCGGCGGGGCACTGGCATGTTCCACGTGAAACAGCGCGAACTCGTGAGAGAGCGACGTCTTGGGACGTCGGGAAGGTGCGATACCGAAGTGAATCCGTCAACGCTTTCGGACGACTCCGAGAACAGGCCGGACTGGACGCCGATCGGTGAAGAGGCCGAGCGCGCGGCGCGGGTGCTGCATCCCGAGGAGTACAGCTTCCCGAGGCCTCGGCGACGCCGTGTGGTGACGGTGGCGAACCAGAAAGGCGGCGTCGGCAAGACGACCAGTGCCGTCAACCTCGCCGCCGGGCTGGCGCTGCACGGCCTCCGGGTTCTCGTGATCGATCTGGACCCGCAGGGAAACGCCAGTACCGCGCTGACCGTCGACCACCGTTCCGGTACTCCGTCGGTCTACGAGCTGCTGATCGGTGAGGTCGCCCTGGCGGACGCCGTGGTCGCGAGCCACCAGTCCCCCAACCTGCTCTGCGTTCCCGCGACCATCGACCTGGCCGGCTCCGAGATCGAGCTCGTGTCGATGGCGTCCCGGGAGGCGCGGTTGAAGGAGGCGCTGACGAATGAGGCGCTGGACGAGGTCGATGTCGACTACGTCTTTATCGACTGCCCGCCGTCGCTCGGCCTGCTGACCGTGAACGCACTGGTCGCCGCGCACGAGGTACTGATCCCGATCCAGTGCGAGTACTACGCGCTCGAAGGGCTGGGCCAGCTGCTCAGCAATATCGAGCTGGTGCAGTCCCATCTCAACCCGCAGCTGGAGATCTCCACCATCGTGCTCACGATGTACGACGGGCGAACCAAGCTGGCGGATCAGGTCGCCGACGAGGTCCGGCAGCACTTCGGCGAGATCGTGCTTCGTACGGTCATCCCGAGAAGCGTGAAGGTCTCCGAGGCGCCGGGGTACGGCCAGACCGTCCTCGCCTATGACCCCGGCTCCCGTGGGTCGATGAGCTACGTGGATGCCGCGCGGGAGCTGGCTGAACGAGGTGCGGGTGTGGCGGCTTGATGAGCGCGGTCGAACCGGGCGGCCGTTCTCGGGGCACAGCGAGTGCCGGCGATGAGACACGTGAACCACGGGGCGCTGAAGGGCAGTTTGGGATACTGAAGGAGACGGCATGACAGATCGCAAGGGCGGACTCGGACGAGGGCTTGCCGCGTTGATTCCCACCGGACCCGTCGAGGAGGAAGCGCAGGACGGCCGGGATCCAGTACCCGGTACCGGCTCGATCGGCACTGACTGGTTCGCAGCGAACGGGTCCATCGATGTGCCGGCCGGTGATGCCCCGGCGGGAGGTGCGCCGGGAAAGGAAGTCGCCGGGGCCGTCTACCGGGAGATCCCGGTCGCGTCCATCAGGTCCAACCCGCGTCAGCCGCGCCAGGTCTTCGACGAGGAGGCGCTGGGCGAGCTAGAGCACTCGATCCGCGAGTTCGGCCTGATGCAACCCATCGTGGTGCGGCAACTACCCGATGACGAGTTCGAGCTCGTCATGGGTGAGCGGAGGCTCCGCGCGGCACAACGCGCCGAGCTGACTACCTTGCCCGCCATCGTCCGGCAGACGACCGACGACGCGATGCTGCGTGACGCGCTGCTGGAGAACATTCACCGCGTGCAGCTCAACCCGCTCGAGGAGGCCGCGGCCTACGAGCAGCTCCTCGAGGAGTTCGAGGTGACGCACGAGGAGCTCGCGAGCCGTATCGGCCGTAGCAGGCCGGTGATCACCAATACCATCCGGTTGCTGCGCCTGCCCCTCCCCGTGCAGCGCCGGGTCGCGGCCGGCGTCCTGTCCGCTGGACATGCCCGGGCGTTGATGGCACTCGAGGACCCGGAACGTCAGGAGGAGCTCGCTGCTCGGATCGTGGCCGAGGGCCTGTCGGTGCGGGCTACCGAGGAGGCTGTCACGCTCACCCGGTCCGAGCCGGAGCAGGAGTCGAAGGACCAGACCCCGGCGCGCAAGCCGATGCAGGCTCCCGGCCTGAAGGACCTGACCGATCGCCTGTCGGACACCTTCGACACGAAGGTGAAGGTGGATCTGGGTCGCCGCAAGGGACGCATAGTCGTGGAGTTCGGCTCGGTGGACGACCTGGAGCGGATCGTGGGGATCATGGACCCGGAAAGCGCCCGCCAGGCACGTAACATCCACGGCCCATCGGACTAGCCCTTTTCGTCACGGTGATGGTGGCGAGCCCAAGGACCCCCTCGGTACATATGTGGTGTCGAAGGAGTCCCTCGGCTCGCCACAATCGTTACCTGGAGCGCTTTGTCGCTTGGTCGACAAGGTCAGAGTAGATCATGCCGAGTGTGCGTCCGGATGCCTCGATGGCCATCGGGACGGTGGAGGTCTCGGTGAGTCCCGGCGAGATGTTGACCTCGAGGAAGTGCACCGTTCCGTCGCCGTCGATCATGGCGTCGGTGCGGGAGATGTCGCGCAGGCCGAGCAGCTTGTGCGCCGAGATCCCGAGTTCGGCGACTCCGGCGGCGACCTCGTCGGTCAACCGGGCAGGGGCGAAGAAATCGGTCAGTCCCGCCGTGTACCGGCTGGTGTAGTCGTATACACCGCTTTCCGGAACGATCTCCACCGGTGGCAGCGCCTCCAGCTCACCGTCCCGCTCGACGACGGTGACCGCGACCTCGACCCCTTCGATGAACCGCTCGGCGAGCACGGCGTCGGCGTAGGCGAAGCAGCCGACCATGGCTGTGGACAACTCGGCCTTGTCGCGTACGACCTGCGTGCCGAGTGCGGACCCTCCCTGGTCAGGCTTGAGGATCAGCGGCAGACCCAGGCAGTCCACCATGGCTTCGAGCATGGCCGGTGCGCCCAGCTCCCGGAACGTGCTGTGCGGGAGCACGACCCAGCCGGGCGTGGGATACCCGGCCTCGGCGATCTCCGCCTTGGCCGTGGGCTTGTCCCAGGCACGCCGGCACGCGTGTGCGCTCGTACCGACATACGGTACGTCGAGCATCTCGAGCACGGCCTGGATGGACCCGTTCTCCCCCTCTCCCCCGTGCAGCGCCACGATCGCCGCATGCGGCCGCTGATCGCGCAGCCTGGTGATCAACGAGGCGTCGGTGTCCCATTCCTCGACGTGCAACCCTTCCGGGCGCAGCGCGGCGGAGAGCCTGCGTCCGGAACGCAACGAGATGTCGCGCTCGTGGGAGAGCCCGCCGGCGAGCACGGCTACGGTTCGTTCGGCCTTGGTGCTGTCTCCCACGGGACTACTCCTGTATCGGTTGCTCTGCTGTCACCGGGTGAGCTGCCGCGTGATTCTGCAACAGTCCCTCCTCGGTATCGGTAGTGGACAGTGCATCGGAGCTTCGCCGTCCCGGGCGAACGTTCGCCGTCCCGGCACCGGTCACGCGGTGTCCGGCGACGGCGTCTCGGGTCCGGAGCTCGTGCGTGCATGCACCGTACCGAAGGTGTGCACGAGCTCTATTTCGGACTCGAGCACGCCCGCCAACCTGCGGACCCCTTCCCGGAGGCGCTCCGGTGTCGGGTAGCAGTACGACAGCCGCATCTGGCTGCTGCCCTCGGCATTGGCGTAGAAGCCCGTTCCGGAAGCGTAGGCGACCCGTGCCGTCACCGCACGGGGGAGCATCGCCTTGGCGTCCACGCCTTCCGGGACGGTGAGCCACACGTAGAAACCGCCGGAGGGATGTGTCCAGCTGCAGCCGGGCGGCATGTGCTGCTCGAGTGCGCCGAGGATCGCGTCCCTGCGTTCCCGGTAGTTCTCCCGGAACGTCTTGATCTGCCCCATCCAGTCGTGGCTCGAGAGGTAGCGGGACACCACGAGCTGGTTGAGGGTCGGCGGGCACAGTGTCGCGGACTCGGCGGCCAGCACGAGCTTCTCCCGCACGGCGTGCGGGGCCAGCACCCAGCCGACCCGCAGGCCGGAGGCGAAGGTCTTGGAGAACGACCCCAGGTAGATCACGTTGTCCGGGTCGGATGCCCGTAGCGCCGGGTAGATGTTGCCGTTGAAGTCGAGCAACCCGTACGGGTTGTCCTCGATCACCAGAACGCCGTGCTGGCGGCAGATCTCCAGGATCTCGCTGCGCCGGTTCACGGCCAGTGTCACGCCGGCGGGGTTGTGGAAGTTCGGGATCGTGTAGAGGAACTTGACCCGTTTGCCCTCGCGCTCGGTGCGGGCGAGGGCCTCGCGGAGATTCTCCGGGACGAGCCCGTCGTCATCCATCGCGACATGCTCGATCTCGGCCTGGTACGCGGTGAACGAGCCGATGGCGCCGACGTAGGAAGGCCCTTCGGCGAGCACCACGTCTCCCGGGTCACAGAACAGCCGCGTGACCATGTCCAGGCCCATCTGGGAGCCGACGGTGACCACGACGTCATCGGGGTGCGCGGAGATCCCCTCGAGCGCCATGATCTCGCAGATCTGCTCGCGTAGCGTCGGGACACCCTGCGCCGAGCCGTACTGCAACCCGGTGAGCCCCTCCTCGCGGATGAGGTCGGACATCTGCGCGGCGAGCGACTCCAGCGGCAGCGCCGTGAGGTTCGGCATGCCTCCGGCCAGCGAGACGACCTCGGGCCTGCTCGCGACGGCGAAGAGGGCACGGATCTCCGATGCGGTCATCCCCGCTGTCCGCGCGGCGTAGCGGTCCAGGTGAGGATCGAGGTTGTGACGGCTCGGGTCGTGCTCGTCACTGGGCTGCGTGGGTCCGGAGGGGTTCATGTGGCACTTTTCGCAAGAGATGGCTTCAAGGGCTACCGCCGTGTGCGGCACGTCATCTGAGTGTAACCAGGTGGGGTACGGACACGGCCAGCGCGCGGACGTGGGTCACACCTCATCCGATCCCGCAACGGGGCACCCGCTTACGTCCCCTGTGCCGAGGACATATCCTCGGTGGTGAGCTGCTTGATCACGGCGCGGCGACAGCGCGCCGCGAACAGTCCGATGCGCCGACCCCTGGGAGGTCCCGTGTCACGACACGTCGTCGGTGTCACGCTGGACAACCTCGAGCACCTGCCGCTGCGCTGCCGCCGGTGTGTCTACTGGGAGCTCGCCCCGCACATGCGCGAGCAGGTGGAGGAGTACGGCGAGACCGAGGTGGAGAAGGAAGCCTGGATCTCGGCTGTGCTGCTGGAGTGGGGATCCTGCGGTCGCATCGCCTACAGCGAGGACCTCCCTGTCGGGTTCGTGCTGTACGCGCCGCCGAATGCCGTGCCGCGTGCTTCGGCGTTCCCCACGGCCCCGGTCAGCGCGGACGCGATCATGCTGACCAGCTTCTTCGTGCTGCCCGAGTTCCGTTCCTGCGGGCTGGGCAGGATGCTGGTGCAGGCCGCGGTGCAGGATCTGACCCGGCGAGGCGTGAAGGCCGTCGAGGCGTTCGGTGACGAGGAGGCCGCCGATGCCGCGCAGAACGCGCTCGACCACAACTGTGTCGTTCCTGCGGACTTCCTGCGCAGTGTGGGCTTCAAGACCGTAGCCGCGGATGCCCGGTGGCCACGGATGCGCCTGGAGCTGCGTGCCGGCATGTCGTGGAAGGAGGATGTGGAGGCCGCACTCGAGCAGCTGCTCGGTCAGGTCTCGGTGTCCACCGTGGGAAGCGCGGAGCGCAGCCTCGGCAGGGTGTGAGCCGTGTGGGGCCGGGCGGGCCTACTGCTTGGTCAGCTCGTGACGGAGCACGTCGGCGAAGGTGAAGGTGCCGGTCGGCTGGTCGTTCTCGCCGAGCAGGTACAGGCGCTTGACCGCGACAAGCAAACCCTCCGCTACCACATCCCGGAAGTGCGGGTCCGCCATGCGGCTGCGGTTCTCCTGGTTGGAGAGGTAGCCGATCTCCACTCGCACGGCCGGGCACCTGGTCAGGCGTAGGAGCTCCCAGGTGCGCGGGTGGGTGCGGCAGTCGAGCAGACCGGTCCGTGCGACGAGCTCCCGCTGGATGAAACCCGCGAGCAGCTCCCCGACCGTGGACGTGGTCCCGTTGCCGGTACCGAAGTGGAAGCTGGCGACGCCCTGCGCGCGTGGTGAGGTGTTGTAGTCGCAGTGCAGGGACAGCAGCATGTCGGCGCTCGCCTCGTTGGCGAACGCGGCCCGGTCCGCCTCGGACGGTGTCTGGTCGGGACCGCGGGAGATCAACGCATCCATCCCGGTGGCCGCCATGCGACCTTCGAGCCTGCGCGCGAGGTCCCATGCGATATCGGCCTCGCGGACACCGTGGACTTCGATGCCGGGGTCCTCACCGCCGTGCCCCGGGTCGATGACGATCCGCTTGCCGCGCAACCGGGGTCCTGCCTTGCGGACCTCTTCCTGCTCCCTGAGCAGCACGGGGCGACCGCCGCTCGCGCGCGGGGAGAGCTGGCGGAGCGCGCGGACCGTGCCCGGGCCGCAGATCCCGTCGATCACCAGGCCGTAGTCCCGCTGGAAGTTCCGCAACGCCGCCTCGGTGCGGGGGCCGAAGACGCCGTCGGGACGGCCCGCGTCGTAACCGAGCTCGGTCAACCGCTCCTGGAGGGTGAACACGTCGTCGCCGTGCACCTGCGCGGACATCATGTATGCCAGCGGCCTGCTGCCCAGGTGGAAGCTGGCGCCACGCAGCGCGCGATAGGTCGCAGGCCCCACCACGCCGTCGGTCATCAGTCCACGGTGCTGCTGGAAGGTGCGCACGGCTTCCTCGACGACGGCATCGAACTGCTGGTCCCCTGGCGTGTGTGTCGAGTCGCTCGCTGGGGGCAGCATGTTCACAGCGGTGAGTAGTGATCTGATCTCGGCGACATCAGCGCCGACGTCACCGCGGCGGAGTACCCGCATGCACTCCTCGCTCTTCCTCGCCGACCACATTTCACCCGGTCTCGACGGGCGACCCCGGGAGGGGTCCGGGGAGTCCTATTGTGCCTTGTGAGCGGGCGGTGGTTGCGCCGGGAGTCCGGGTGTGCCGAGATGCGGGGTCAGGGTACGCTATCCGGCTCACCCGGTGGGTGTAGGAACGTACGGCAGCGCTCGCCCACTATGGCCACGGTACGCGGCCGGGCACGGGCGAGCGCTGCCCTCGGGTGCGTCAGCCGATGACGTCGGAGAGCTCGGACAGCAGCGAAGCCTTGGGCTTGGCGCCGACGATCTGCTTCACGGGCTCGCCACCGGAGAACAGGATCAGGGTAGGGATCGACATCACCTGGTAGTCGCGCGCCGTCCCCGGGTTCTGGTCGATATCGAGCTTGGCGATGGTGATCTTGTCACCGTGCTCGGCCGCGATCTCTTCCAGCACCGGCGCCACCATCTTGCACGGTCCGCACCAGGTTGCCCAGAAGTCGACGAGCACGGGCTTGTCGTGCTTGAGTACGTCGTCGCCGAAGCTGGCGTCGGTCACGTTGACTGGCGTATCGGCCATCTTGTCTCCCTGCATCGTGTTCGAAGGTCGGGTCTGTCACCGGGTACGTACGGTGGACGGGTCGTACGTCAGGCGCCCGACCCCTGGTTGGTGCCACCGGCGCCAGCCGTGACTGGTGCGCCGTAACCGCCGCCGACCAGATCGGCGGCCTGGTGCGCGGCCTCGGACTCGCCGCGGGTGGCAAGCCACCGTTCCGCGTCGATGGCGGCCGTGCAGCCGGTACCGGCAGCGGTGACGGCCTGCCGGTAGGTGCTGTCGACGAGGTCCCCGCACGCGAAAACCCCATCGAGATTGGTGTATGAGCTGCGACCCTTGACGAGTACGTAGCCCTCCTCGTCGGTGTCCACCTGGCCCCGGACCAGCGCGCTGTGCGGGTCGTGGCCGATGGCGACGAAGAACCCGGTCACGGCGAGCTCGGACCGCTCGCCGGTCACGGTGTCGGTGAGCGTGAGCCCCTTCACGGTCCCCTCGCCGTTCACCTCGGTGACCTGCGAGTTGAGCTTCCAGTGGATCTTCTCGTTCGCCTTGGCGCGGTCGAGCATGATCTTGGATGCGCGGAACTCCTCGCGGCGGTGGATGATCGTGACACTGCGCGCGAACTTGGTCAGGAAGGTGGCTTCCTCCATCGCGGAGTCACCCCCGCCGACGATGGCGATGTCGTGGTCGCGGAAGAAGAAGCCGTCGCAGGTCGCGCAGGAGGAAACTCCCCTGCCCAGCAACTCCTGCTCGCCGGGAACGTTGAGGTAGCGCGGGGCGGCGCCCATCGCCAGTACCACCGCGTGTGCCGCGTAGCGCGTGCCGTTGGCGGTGACGTACTTGATATCGCCGGTGAGGTCGGCTTCCTCCACATCCTCCGCGCGCAGCTCGGCGCCGAAACGTTCGGCCTGCTTGCGCATCTCGTCCATCAGCTCGGGGCCCTGGATACCGTCCTGGAAACCGGGGTAGTTCTCCACCTCGGTCGTGGTCATGAGCGCGCCGCCGAACTGCGCACCCTCGAACACCAGTGGTTGCAGGTCCGCACGGGCCGCGTACACGGCCGCGGTATAGCCGGCGGGCCCGGAGCCCACGATGATCAGGTTACGTATGCCTTCCGCTGACACCCGGTACCTCCGCTAACGTTCCCCTCGCGTATGGGCAATGACTGTCTCGTTCTCGACGGCCAGGCACTCCAGTGTCACAGAGCACCGGCCGGACCGGTGGCCCGACCGGGTGTGGCCCGAGATTCACTCTGCCATCGCCGCTACTGTCGTCAACACGAACACACACACGCGTTGTTCCGTGGCGTGCGTCATGCCCGGCTTCCGCGACCGTACCGATTCAGCCGGTGCCGCCGATCACCTCGTCGTAGAGCAGCCCTGTGCCGTTCTGACCGCAGGTCGGCGCGAGCGCCAGCAGCCGGTACTCCGCGACGTTCCCGGTGGTCAGGACCACGAGAACGGCCTGCTCGCCGTCGACCGTGCCTTGCCGTACCCCTGCCGGTCGGACATCGGGGTCGATGCCGTTCTCCTCGAGGCACGCGTCGAGCGTGACGCGATCCTCCAGCGGCCCGTAATCCCACATACCGAAGGTGTTGTCCAGGGCGAGTTCCGGCCGTTCCGCGTGCAGCGTGACCGGGGGACGGTCCGTGCCCTGCACGGTGTCGGAGGCGATGGGGGTGCCGGTCGTGGTCTGCTCCGGCATGAGGATGGCCAGCGCGGCGATCGCCGCCGCCGCTGTCGTGGCCAGTCCGCCTGCCCACCCGAGTAGCTTGTTTCGCTTGGCGCGGGCAGCGGACAGATCCACGACGGGAGCCGGGGGAGCCACCGCGCCCTCGTGCGCGAGTGCGGCGTCGATGCGTGCGGCGACCTCGGGCGGTACCGACTTGGGGCGCTGGGCTCCGAAATGCGCGAGGTCGTCCGTGGTGGCCTCCAGCGACCGGAGGACGTCCATCGCCTCGCTGTCATGACGTACCCGCTCCCACAACCCGGCGGCCTCGCCCTCGTCGAGTACGCCGGCATGCAGATCGGCGAGCAGGTCGACGGACCACGGCCCTCCCCACGCACTGTCCGCCCCCCTCCGCGTGTCACTCATCGTCCCTCCGTTCGGCGTGGCGGCGTCGGGTGCACCTGCTCGCTCGGGTGCGAAGGTCGTTCGGCATCCGCCGTGCCGCCTGAAGCTGGGACGTTTGCATTCGCATCCGGGTTCCGTAGATGCCCGAGAAGGTGCGCCAGCTTCGCCCGGCCCCGCGCACACCGGCTCTTCACCGTGCCATCGGCGATGCCGAGCATCTCGGCCGTCTCGGCGACCGAGTAGCCCTCGACATCCACGAGCACGATCGGCACGCGCTGATCCTCGGGGAGTTCGCGAAGCGCGTCGGCGATGATCAGGTTGGTCTCGCGCTGCGCCATGGAGTCGCCGGGAGCGGCGGGCTCGCGGTACTCGTCGGTCTCGGGAAGCGGAACGGTCGGGCGCGCCTGCTGCTTGCGGATGCGGTCCAGGCACGCGTTCACCACGATCCGGTGCAGCCAGGTGCTGACCTGCGACTCCGCGCGGAAGTTGGCCGCTGCCCTGTACGCGGAGACGAAGGCATCCTGCAGCGCGTCCGCGGCCTCTTCGTGGTTGCGCATCGTGCGCAGCGCCACCGCCCACATCCGGTCCCGGTGCCTGAGGACGATCTCGCCGAATGCGTTCGGGTCTCCCCGCGCGTGGGCAGCGATCAGATCTGCGTCAGTAGCTGCGACGGTCACCCGACGGAGCTTACTAGCGCCGTGCCAGCCGGCATGGCCGTGCCAGCGGTTCGCGGCCTACTCGGAGGTGTAGAAGGTGAGCTCGTTGATCTCGGACTCGAACGCGCCGTCGGGACCGCCGAGCTTGGTGATCCAGATCATCACGTAGGTCACCGTGGTGGGCTCGTCGAGCTCGATCCCCGTCTCGCGTTCGGTGACCTCTCCCGACCCGAGGACCTCTGTGCTGTCCAGGTACGAGTTCGGGTGATCCGCGGTACGGACCTCGATCTCGGTACCGGTGCTCTCGCTGAGCACGTCGACCTTGTGCAGCTCGACCGGCTCCTCGAAGGTCAGTGACAGCCCGGTTCCCGGTTTCAACGCCGGCAGCTGCTGCTTGTACTGCGATGTCACCCAGGACGTGTCCGGGTTTCCGTCGATGGCGTTCGGTGCGCGGTCCGGGTGGTCTCCCGTCCCCTTCGGGTTGTATCCCTGGACGTGTCCGGGGTCGATCTCCACGAGCGAGGGCTCGGGCGGTTCCTGACCACTGCCCGCGTTTCCCTCCCCCGTCTCGTCGGAGTCCTCGTCCTCGTCGTCCTGTTGCGTCGTCTCGGCCACGTTGAAGTCCGGGCCGATGGCCGCGTCCTCGTCGCTGAAGAAGCTGATCAACGACAGGCCGATCCATGCGATGATCCCGACCGCGGCGACCACGAGCACCGTCGCGCCGAAAGCCAGCTTCTTGCGCTGGCCCGCGTCGGTCACGGGGCGGCGGGTGGTCCAGACGGTGCCGTCGGCCTCGGTGTAGCCGGGTTGCTCCGTCTCGGCTCCTGTACGCCGCAGGTATGCCTTGTGTTCCTCATCCTGCGCGATCTGGCTGAGCACGCGCAGGAAGGCCGCGCTGGTGCGCACGCCCCCGCCACCGCTGTCCTCGACGGTGCGGGCCGCGAGTGCGGACAGCTCCTTCGGAACCTCCGGCCGGAGGCTCTGCGGGGGCTGCAGCGCACCGTCCTTGCCGGTCGGTGCGGCCGGTATGGCCGCGGGACCGTGTTCGAGCGGCCAGTACCCGGTCAGCAGCAGGTAGAGGTAAGCGCCGAGTGCCTTGACGTCGTCGCGCAGCGTCCCGTTCGGCAGCGGTCCGGGAAACACCAGCCGGACGGTGCCGTCCGGCGACCGCCTGACTCGCTGCGGGTGGTCTATCCCCAGGACGAGTCCCTGGTTGTGCGCGCGGTCCACGGCCTCGGCGAGCGGTTCGAGCATGCGGCAGGCCGTGGCGGGCGCGACCGGACCGTCACCGATCATATCGACAAGATCGGTTCCCTTGGTCCACTCGGCGACCACGATCCCCAGCAGACCTTCGGTGGAGGCGATCCCGTCGCCGAGGCTGAGCACGTCGAGGACGCGTGCCACGTTCCTGTGGCCGAACTGCGAGGCGTGCGCGGCGCGTTCGAGGGTGCGCTGTGCCCCGCGCGCGGCCGTGACATCGGCCGGGTCACCGACGAGAACGGTGAGTGCGACGTCCCTGCGGAGCTGACCGTCCCGGGCCCTCCACAGGTGCGCACCCACGCGCTCGTCCACACCCAGCTGCGCGAGCAGGCGATAACGACCGTCACCGACGACACCGCCCGGTGCGAGGGCGCCTCTGCTCGCCCTGATACTTGTTCTCGGCACGCCACCGTGCTCGCTTCGCCCGTCGTTCACCGCAATCTCGCGACCTCCAACGCTGTCCCCTTCCGAGCGTACGTCAGTCATACCGTGAGTTCCGGCTCAACGCGACACCCGAGTTCGAGGTCACGTTCCGTGTGGCGGTCATCCGCGCCGGACGAGGGCGCTGACTCGGGACGTGACCGGTTTGAGCTCCTCGAGGCCGAGAGCGGCCAGCGCGCCGAAGGACACCCCGAGACCGACGATCGACTGGACCAACAAGCTGATCCACGCTTCGACGATCTCCGGCAACGTGCCCGGCACGAGCATGCCGGCTCCCACCGCCGCGACGACTCCGAGTGCGCAGGCGGCCACCGTGAAGATGATCACTCCGAGTACTCGTCGGCTGCGCAGGTTACCCAGCCTGGCCCACAGCCACACCTGGCCGAGGAACGCGCCGACCACGAAGGTCAGCGAGTTGACCAGCATCGCACCGAGCACGATCTGGTGCGGCGCCAGCAGCACGGGGCACAGGTACAGCAGCGGGACCTTCACAGCCGTCATCACCAGCATGATCAGCGTGGGGGTGCGTGCGTCCTTGAGCGCGTAGAACACCCGGAGCTGCAGCATCACAAGGGCGTAGGGCAGCAGTCCGAACGCCGAGATCGCCAAGGCCTGGCCGAGCCGCTCGGCGCCCGCGCCCTCCGCGCCCTGGCCGATCGAGTACAGCGCGATCCCCGCCGAGGACCCGACCACGGTCATGACCGCGGCGATGGGCAGCAGCGTGACGGTGGAGATGCGGGAGGCGTACGAGAGGTGCCCGATCAGGCCGTGGTCGTCCCCGTCGGCCGCGGCCCGGCTCATCCGCGGCATGATCGCGGTCAGCAGCGAGACGCCGAGCACGCCGTACGGCAACTGGAACAGCAGCCAGGCGTTGTAGTACGCCGTCATCCCGCCGGGCGCACCCGCGGTGAGCACACGGGTGGTCACGATGTAGCCGAGCTGGCTGACCAGCACGTAGCCGACGATCCAGGCGGCGAGCGTGCCGAACTCCTTCATCCGCTCGTCGATGCCCCACCGCCAGCGGAACCGGAAGCCGCTGCGCAGCAGCGGGGGCAGCAGCATCGCGGCCTGGGCCACGATGCCGATCGTGACACCGACACCGAGGGTGAGGATCTTGGCGTCGCCCATGCTCACGGGATCCAGCGAGATCTGGCCCGGGACCAGGGCGTACACCCCGATCGTGGTCATGATGACGAGGTTGTTGACCACCGGTGCCCACGCGGGTGGGCCGAAGACGTTCCGCGCGTTGAGGATCGCCATCAGCAGGGCGAAGACACCGTAGAAGAAGACCTGCGGCAGCAGCAGGTAGGCGAACGCGGTGGTCAGTTCGGAGTTGGCCCGATCCGTGGAGGAGTCGACGTAGATGGCGGTGAACGCCGGTGCGGTGACCACTGCGATCACCGTGGCGGCGGCGAGCGTGGTCAGCGCCACGGTGAGCAGCCGCTGCGTGTAGGCCAGGCCGCCATCCGGGTCGTCCTGGGAGCGCACGAGCAGCGGGACCACGATGCTGGCCAGCACCCCACCCAGCAGCAGCTCGTAGACGATATTGGGCAGCGTGTTCGCGACGTTGAAGGAGTCGTTGGCCACGCCGATGCCGAGTACCCAGACCAGCATGACCTTCCACGCGAACCCGGTGATCCTGCTGATCAGCGAAGCGATCGCGATGGTGCCCGCGGAGCGCGCGAGGGACGGTGGCTCGGCCTGGTCGGGGGTCTCCCAGCGGTCCGCGTCGCCGGGCGCTTCGCCCGCGCCCGGGGATGGCTGTTCGGCAGCGGCATCGCCCCGGCCCGGCGGGCCGGGTGGGGCGACCCGCGGCAGCATCCGGGTGAGCTCGTCGTAGGGCCGCAGGGCATCCGGGTCGGCCGTCGGCCACAGGGGAGCCTGGCCGGGATGCGCGTACGGAGCTCGCCCGCCGCCTCGATCGGACCGTGGTCGTCCCGGGCCACGGTGCCCGCTACCTCGCTCCGGCGTCTGGTTGCTCAACGCGTGCCCAATCCCCTGCCATACCGTGCAACGTCGTCGCGCGGGCCGGTGTCTCGGCTCAGTCGCTGTTGGTGTCGCCGGACCGCACCCTGCGGTAGATGCGATGCCCGGCCAGCAGCAGCAGTGCACCGGCCGCGGTTGCAGTCACGATAACGGTGATCGCGCCGTACTGAGTGGACGCCAGCTCCAGTCGCGCGGGTTCACCCAGGTCAGTGCCGCCGGGTGTGCTCAGCGTGACATCCACGCTGAACCGTCCGGCCCGCAGCGCCGTCGCGGGAATCTGCTGGGTGTAGGACGTGTTGGCGGGCATGGTGAGGTCGGACACCGGCTCCGGTCGCACCCCGATGGTGTTGTGCAGACCGATACGCACAGTCACCTCGACCGGTAGCTCGTTGCGCACCACCACCGGCAGCGGCGAGGTCTCCGAAGCCATGGAGATCGTCCGCCCGGGGTTCTCCACCCGGACCATGTCGCGGAGGCGGTCGAGCTCGGTGGAGACCTTCGCGACGGCACGCTCGGCCTGGGCCGGGTCCTCCTGCGCGCGAGCCGACGTGGCGCGGAGCAGGCCGCTGCGTAGCGGCCGGAGCAGCTCGCTGGGTGCCACCTGCGTCGGGGTGTCCACGGACATGGCCGCGTCCAGGTCGTTGATCACCGACGCGAGGTTGTTGATCTCTTGCACGAGCCCGACCGGCAGGTAGGTGGCCAGGCCCGACGTGGCGGCCGCGGGACGGGCGTGCCCGCTGGCGTCCGCCTCCAGCACGTCCGACATCGGTTCCGGGGAGACCATCCCCCGCTCGACGAGGAGGTCGAGCGCGTCCCTCAACCTGCCCAGCTCGGCGGCACTCGGCTGCCAGGTCCGGGGAGGGGCGAGAACGAGCGGCTCGGCGCCACCGCGTTCGCCGGGGAGGGTGCGGAACACCAGCGCGGCCAGGGCGTTCTGCGCGGCTGTCTCGGGCCGCCCCTGAGCGGTCCTGATCGTGAACGGTCCCTGGTGGGTCGGCTCCTGCTCGGTGAAGCCGAGCGCGGTCAGGTCGTCGGTGGGGATGGCACGCAACTCGGGGTCCACGCCCTCGGAGGCGCTCAGCGTGGTGGGGCCGTCGAACTCGCCCGAGGCGTTCACGTCCGATCGGCCCGCGAAGACGGTCGTGGTGCCGGCTTCGTCGAGGGCGCGGAGCGTGTCCCCGGTGACCGCGCCGTCCGGCCAGAAGGCTTCCGCCCGGACGGGGGTGCCGAGATGCTCCTCGAGGATGTCGGAGTTGTCCAGCGCCGCCTGCGCCAGCTCGGGTAGCGGGCCCGCGAGCACGGTGGGATCGGAATTGCCGTACGGCATGGGAACCACACAGCGGTCCTCGACCAGGTCGCGCAGGTCCTCCAGCCACTGCTCGGCATCCTCGGCGCCCCTCCCGGCGACGGTGTCGCCCGGGTCGTCACCGACCCGGTAGCCCTCCGTCATCGCGTCGGCCACGGCCACGAGTTCGGGGTCGATGGCGAAGCACACCGAGCGGGAGAGGTCGGGATCGCCTCCGGCGCCGGGAGCGGCGCTGACCAGGTCGTGCAACCGTCCCCCGGAGCTGACGGATTCCGCGAGCCCGTCGTCGGCCAGCACCAGCTCGTTGTCCAGCGACTGGTCAACGACCGAGGTGGGGGCCGCGATCGGCCACAGCATGGACACCGGCCGTGCCCGGCCCGCGCGTTCGGTCGTCTCGCCACCAGGGGGGTCCAGCACCGGAAGCACCATGCTGAAGGCCGCCAGTCGGGCAGGCCCGCCGTATTCCGGTTGCCCGTTGACGTTGACCAGCAGCGGGTAGACGCCTTCCTCGCCGAGGTCGAGCGCGCCCGGCTCGGCCGTGCCCTCCGGGCCGATCGGCACGGACACCGTCACCGGTGTGCTCTCCCCCGGCTCGAGCCGCGCGGCGACCTCCTCGAACGGGCTGGCCTGCGCGTCGGTTCGGGCCCCGCCCTTGATCGCCGTGCGCACGTCCTCGACCTCGCGCTGCTGGACGCCCAGCTGGACGCGCACCCGCAGGTCGTTGATCATCCGGTCCCCGATATTGGTCAGCGTTGCGGTGATCGTCAGCGTCTCGCTGTCGGCGGTGACGACACGAGGAGCGACATGCTCGACGTCCAGCGCGAGGCGTTCCTGCTCGACGTGCAGCGGCTGAGCCGTGGACGCCGCCGGGCCGAACAGGGCCTGGGCGAGCAGGAATCCTGCCGCCAGCAGTAGCGCTGCCGCACGGTGCCGGCCGGTTGAACGCACGGAGTAGACCTCGTTGCCTGCGGGCTTGTTCATCAGTCGGGCCATTCACCTCAGTCAGGTCACCGGACGTAGCCTGTCACCTGTTCCTTGCCGCTCGCGAGCCGCCCGCAGGCGAACCCCGCGCGCCGAGGCGTGCGTAGCCCTCCGGGCGGGTACCTCTAGTCTCTGCCCGCCAATGCCTCCCGGGCTTTGGCCGCGAGCTTGCGCTCGTCGGCATAGGCCAGAACATCGGCGAGTTCGGCAAACGCTACCCAGGCGACCTCGGTCACCTCGGTATCGGCTGTGGACAACTCACCGCCGGTGGCCTCGAGGAGGAAGTGGTGCACCGTCTTGTGCACGCGTCTGCCGTCGGCGACGAACCAGTAATCGATCGTACCGAGCGAATCCAGCACGCGTGCCGAAATACCGGTCTCCTCCTTCACCTCGCGCACGGCGGTTTGTTCCCGCGACTCGCCTTCCTCGATGTGGCCTTTCGGTAGCGACCACAGCAGCGAGCCGTTACGGTCCAGTCTGCCGATCAGCACGGCGTGCGTGCGCGCGCCGTTCACCACGAGGCCACCGGCCGAAGTCTCGTTCACCGTGGTCATACGACGGCGCCGGTGACGTCGGGGACGGCGCCCGGGACTGGCGGCGCCGGAGTGACCGGCAGACGAAGGCATGATGCGATGTTAGTGCACGTACCGTGCTCGTCTCGTGAAGAAGTCCGGTATCGGCGACGTCCGCGGAAGCTCCCCGGCGCGGTGCCGCTCCGGCCCCCGTCGGTATGATCGCAGGTCACGCTGCATTCCGGCCGCTCAGACGGCGGTGTATGGCCTGGCTCACGGATCAGGCCACCGCTCGTCCACGCGCAGCGCGCCGGTACTCTGATGAGTTGTGTCCGAATCTTCCGCCAAGCGCAACGCGGTGATCGAGTTACTGCGGATCTCGCCGGTCGCCGACGAGCTCGCCAGGATGTTCAGCGAGGCGGGCCACCGTTTGTACCTGGTCGGTGGCAGCGTCCGGGACGCGATGCTGGGCAGGCTCTCCGACGAGGCAGGCGACCTGGACTTCACCACGGACGCTCGCCCGGAGCAGGTGCTGCGGCTGGTTCGGGGGTGGGCCGATGCCATCTGGGAGACCGGAGTCGAGTTCGGCACCGTGGCGTTGACCAGGCGTGGAACCCAGATGGAGATCACCACGTTCCGTGCCGACCGCTACGACAGGATCGGGCGACACCCGGAGGTGGTGTTCGGCGACAGCATCTCTGACGACCTGCTGCGCAGGGACTTCACCGTGAACGCGATGGCGATCGACCTGGTGAGCAAGTCGTTCGTGGACCCGCACGGTGGGCTGCGCGCCCTGTCGACGGGGGTGCTGGAGACTCCGGCGGCGCCCGACGAGTCGTTCGCGGACGACCCGCTGCGGATGCTGCGTGCCGCGCGGTTCACCGCCCAGCTGGGGTTCACCGCCCAGCAGCGCGTCGTGGATGCCATGACGGAGATGGCCGGACAGATCGACCGGATCAGCGCCGAGCGCGTGCAGGCGGAGCTGTCCAAGCTGATGACGGGCGAGCATCCCCGCCGGGGTGTCGAGCTGATGGTGGATACCGGCATCGCCGAGTACGTGCTGCCGGAGGTACCCGGGATGCGGCTGGCGATCGACGAGCACCACCAGCACAAGGACGTCTACCAGCATTCGCTGACCGTGCTCGACCAAGCGGTCGAGCTGGAGCGCAAGCACGAGCCCGTCAGCGAGCCGGACCTGGTGTTGCGGCTGGCCGCGCTGTTGCACGACATCGGCAAACCGGCCACCCGCAAGTTCGAACCGGGCGGTGGGGTGAGCTTTCACCACCACGAGGTCGTCGGCGCGCGGATGGCCCGCAAGCGACTGCGCAAGCTGCGCTACTCCAAGGAGATCATTTCCGACGTTTCCCAGCTGGTGTTCCTGCACCTGCGGTTCCACGGCTACGGCAAGGGTGAATGGACCGACTCCGCGGTGCGCCGGTACGTCACCGACGCCGGAGAGCTGCTGCCGCGGCTGCACAAGCTCGTCCGTGCCGACTGCACGACGCGGAACAAGCGCAAGGCCGCCGCGCTGCAGCGCAGCTATGACGACCTCGAGGAACGGATCGCGCGTATCCGCGCGGAGGAGGACCTCGCGAAGGTCCGGCCCGACCTGGACGGCAACGAGATCATCGAGCTCCTGGGGATCGAGCCGGGCCCGATGGTGGGTAAGGCCTGGAAGCACCTCAAGGACGTGCGGCTCGACCGCGGTCCCCTCGACCGGGACGAGGCCATCGCCGAACTCTACCGCTGGGCCGCCGACCAGGGGTTGCGCTGAATGACGCTGTCACTCCACGAGCGGGACTGACAGCGTCATCCAGCCACGGCAAGGGCTCCGGTGGCGAGGTGGTGGCCGACGGTGTGCGGGAGCAGGTAGGACAGCGCCCCGCCGGGCATTCCCGACCAGGGCAGGGACACCCCGGCCAGTGCCCGTAGGGGCCGCAGCACCCGGTACTCGGTTCGCTGGTGCTCGCGTTCGGGCAGCAGCGACGTCTCCGGGAACCGTGTGGACGGCGCGTGCACGAGGTTGCCCGTGTCCGCGCCGAACCGGATGAGAATGGCACCGGTCGGCAGCACCACCATCCGGCGGCTGCGCAGCATGGCCAGCGGCGGCTCTCCGGGCAGCGGTGCGATCGGCCAGTCGCTTGGGTCCTCCTCGGCGGCGTGCTCGGCCAGCGTGCGGGTGGGGAACAGGGTCAGTGCGCCGAGCAGGTGCGCCGCCGCCGCGGTGGCGGAGTCGAACGTCTCGCGCTCGCCGACCTCGCCCGCGGAGAACCGGACCACCTCCCATCGAGCGCCGGCGCGGAGCAGGCACCACGCGTCCGGTGCGGTTTCCCCGATCCGGTAGGCCTCCGGGGAGACGCCCTGCTCGGCGAGCCTGCGCCGGAGGACCGTCAGCACCTCGGATGCGCGCAGCGCCTGCCCGCTGCTGTCGTCGCGTTCCACCTCGGTGACGGGATCGCGCTCGTCGAGGTCGGCTGCCGACTGGGCGGGGAACGGCTCGCCGTCCAGCTCGGCGCGTGCGGTCCTGCGCAGTAGCTGGCTGACGTACGGCGGCCGGTAGTGCCTGGTCCTGATGTGGTCGAGCAGCCCGTGCTCGGGGGGAACGCCGTGCTTGCGCAGGTAGTGCGGAACGGCGGCAGGCCAGATCCAGGTCCCGTCGGTGTGGAAGGCGTGCGGTACGTCCGGCGGGTCGTGCGGGGAGAACAGGTCGGGCTGCGGCCCCTCGCCGACCAGCACGACCGGTGCGCGGTAGAGGTAGCCGAGCACGGGTTGGATCTCGTGCCGCGGGATCCGGGTGCGGTTGACGACCGGCGGCTCGCCAGGAGTGTGCGCGTCGATCACACGCGCGCGCCGGAACTCCACCCCCAGCGGCAGCCCCGCGAGCGCGGCCAGCCACGGAGGTACCTGGTCGCGGTCGCGCGGGTATCGCTCGAGCTCGGCGGCGAACGGCGTGGCGTCCGGCAGGCATGCCCGCTCGGGGTCGCACCGCCATGTGGGGCGCGAGGTGGAGTCGTAGTGCAGGTCGAAACGGTCGTCGGCGGTCAGTGAGAAGGTCGCCTGGAACCATGTCCCCTTCTCCGGTTCGTACATCGCGGCCCGCAGCCGGTCGAACCAGTTCCCGAGCCGTGGGGGCGCGGCCAGGCAGTAGGAGACGTCGCCGACCGCCTCCCGCACTTCGAGTTCGGCGTAGTCACCCACCTGCCGGAACCGTGCGGCGATCCCGCGCGCATCCGCGCTGCGCATGCGCTTGAGCTCCCGCCCGATGCGGTGCAGTAGCCGCTGCGTAGCGCTCCCGTCCGTCCCGGTGGCGTCCCCGTGCGGTGGCCCGGCGCGGTGCAGGTCGCGCCGTACCTGCCACAGCGCCGTCAGCTCCTCGACGCCTGCCTCCGTGCCGAACGACCCGGACTCGCCGAGTGGGTCGAGTCCGAGCCGGGTCGCCGTGGCGCGGTCGGTCCCCGTCCAGCGCAGCCGGAGACGATCCGGACGATGGTCATCGGGCCACTCCGCGACCGCGAACTGTTCGTCCGCCAGCACGCAGTGCGTCGTGAGGTGGAACAGGCACGGCAGCCGGTCGCGTTCGACCGCCTTCGCCGGAAGACCGTCGACCTCGGTGTCGAACCCTTCCGGGACCGGGTCGTGCTCGGCAGCCACGAGGTGTACGGCGCCGTCCGGTGCGGATGTCCTCGCGCTGAGAACCCGGCCGTTCCAGCTCGCGTAGGCACCGTCCGGGTGGGTCGTGGCCCGAACCTGGCGACGCACGCCGGGATCCCCTCCCTTCCCAGTCGATCGGTGCAAACCTACCGTTCCGCCGTCGACGGTGCGTGCGGTGTCGTACTCGGCGATGCGGGACATTTCCACGCGGGCTTCGCAGGGGAAGCCGATGATCGGCACCGTCGGGTAGGTCGTGCGGCGTGTGCGGAGGTCGCTCCGCAGCCGTGCGAACCGAGTGAGATCATGACCGGCGTGCGAGCGATCTCCGATGTTGAGCAGGGGTCCCTGTTGGTCGCCGACCCGAGCATGTCGGACCCGAACTTTCGCCGGACGGTCGTATACGTGCTCCACCACAGCCAGGAGGGCACGTTGGGGGTCGTACTGAACCGGCCGAGCGAGGTACCGGTCGACGAGGTCCTGCCGTCCTGGTCCGGGCACGTGGTCGAGCCGGCCTCGGTGTTCGTTGGCGGTCCCGTTGAGCAGGACACCCCGTTGTGCCTGGCCGCGCTGCGGGCCGGGGAGTCGGCGGGCGTCGTCCCGGGGACGATCGGTGTGCGCGGGCCGGTGGCGCTGGTGGTGCTCGACTCGGACCCGGACGCGTTGGTCCCCCGGCTGCGCGGGTTGCGGGTGTTCGCGGGCTACGCGGGCTGGGACGCCGGTCAGCTGGCCGGTGAGATCGACAGGGGTGACTGGCTGACGGTTCCCGCGCTACCGGGAGATGTGCTGGCCAGCCCGGATACGGACCTGTGGGGGCATGTGCTGCGCAGGCAGGGGGTACCGACCGCGTTGCTCGCGACACACCCGGGTGATCTGCAGCTCAACTGACCGTGGCGGGTGGCGGCCCCGGCGGCCTCACCCCGCGCCGCAGCCGCCCGTACCGCAGGCGCACCCGCCGCATCCTCCGGCGGGTGCGGGGTCACTGACGGCGGTGGCGGCACGGTGCCCGAGCACGCCGCCCGCGCCGGTCAGCGCGATCATGCCGAGTACGCCGAGGCCGACGGCGAGCAGGATGCCGAGCGTGTCCGGCATGAGAAACGCCGCGCCCCCCGCGACCACACCGACACCTCCCGCGGTCATCGTCGGCAGGCCCGCCACCCTGTTTCCCACGCGGAACGCCTCGTCGCTGCGCAGGGTGGCCCATGTGCGCACACCTGTCCCCCGATCGCGGGGGATACGGCCGCGCCAACCGAGGTAACCGCCCCAGCCGGTGAGAACGCCCCCGAGGATGGGGATGAGTGCGAGGAATACCACGAGCCGAGGATAAGCGCGACCGCGCCGGCTGCCGGGGCGCGGGTACACGGGTAGCCGCGTACGTCACACGCGAGCCGGGCACGGCGCCCGCTGTACCGGTAGCTAGGATGAGTGTTATGGCGAGGACCGGTCTCCTTCCGAGCGGGCCGCGCTGACCGCGACGTTCAGCGCGGCGGCCCCTCATGCCCGCCGGGCTGGGGGGCTCTGTCGTATCGGGGACACCACGACGAGTAACGCGCTACCCGTACCCCGCCGGGACAGGTGACCGACGAACCGGGTCCGTCCATCGGTGAGGTGCGGTAGGAACAGGGAAAGGTTTCTGCGATGAACGAGTCGACCGAGGGCGCGCCGCCACACCGGTACACGGCCGCGGTCGCCGGTGACGTCGAGCGCCGCTGGCAGCAGTACTGGGACGAGCACGGCACGTTCCACGCGCCGAACCCGACCGGTCCGCTCGCCGAGGACGCCGGGGTCCCCGAGGACAAGCTGTTCGTGCAGGACATGTTCCCGTATCCGTCCGGGCAGGGACTGCACGTCGGGCACCCGCTCGGGTTCATCGGCACCGATGTCTTCGCCCGCTACAGCCGGATGACCGGCCGCAACGTGCTGCACACCATGGGCTTCGACGCGTTCGGGCTGCCCGCGGAACAGTACGCGGTGCAGACCGGCCAGCACCCGCGCACGACCACCGAGAACAACATCGAGCGGTACCTTGCCCAGCTGCGCCAGCTGGGGTTCGGTCACGACACGCGGCGGCGCATCTCGACGATCGACCCGGAGTACTACCGGTGGACGCAGTGGATCTTCCTGCAGATCTACAACTCCTGGTACGACGCCGAGCAGGGCAGGGCACGTCCGATCGCCGAGCTGGAGGAGCAGTACGAGCGGGGTGAGCGCGCCACGCCTGACGGGCGGGACTGGAGCGAGCTCACCCGCATCGAGCGCAGCGCGATCCTGGACACGCATCGCCTGGCGTATGTCGACGAGTCGCCGGTGAACTGGTGCCCCGGGTTGGGCACGGTGCTGTCCAACGAGGAGGTCACCTCGGAGGGGCGCAGTGAGCGCGGCAACTTCCCCGTGTTCCAGCGCAACCTGAAACAGTGGATGATGCGGATCACGGCCTACGCCGACCGGCTCATCGACGACCTCGACCGGCTGGACTGGCCGGAGAAGGTCAAGGCGATGCAGCGCAACTGGATCGGCCGGTCGCGTGGCGCGACGGTGCACTTCCCGGTAGACGCCGTGGCCGTCGAAGCCGACGACGAGGGCGCCGCGAGCTCGATCGAGGTGTTCACCACCCGGCCGGACACGCTGTTCGGCGCGACGTACATGGTGCTGGCCCCGGAACATCCGATGGTGGACGCGCTGACGCCGGAGCAGTGGCCGGAGGGCGTGGACGAGCGCTGGACGGGTGGCGCCGCGAGCCCGGCCGAGGCCGTGGCGGCCTACCGGCACGCCGCCTCGCTGAAGACCGAGATGGACCGCCAGGAGAACCGGGACAAGACCGGTGTGTTCACCGGTTCCTACGCGGTGAACCCGGTCAACGGGGCCCGGATCCCGGTGTTCGTCGCCGACTACGTGCTGATGGGCTACGGCACGGGGGCGATCATGGCCGTGCCGGGGCAGGACCAGCGTGACTGGGACTTCGCCACGGCGTACGGGTTGGAGATCATCCGGACGGTCCAGCCGGGCGACGACTTCGACGGCGAGGCGTACCTGGGTGACGGCGTGGTGATCAACTCCGCCAACGACGAGGGCTTCTCCCTCGACGGGCTGGACATCACCGAGGCCAAGGACGCCGTTGTCACGTGGCTGTCCGAACACGGGTACGGCGGTGCCGACGTGCAGTACAAGCTGCGTGACTGGTTGTTCTCCCGGCAGCGGTACTGGGGCGAGCCGTTCCCGATCGTCTACGACGTCGAGGGCATCGCGCACGCCCTTCCCGAGCACATGCTGCCTGTGGAGCTGCCCGAGGTGGAGGAGTACTCCCCGGCGACCTACGACCCGGAGGCCGCGGAGACCAAGCCGGTGCCGCCGTTGGAGAAGGCCACCGACTGGGTCGAGGTGGAGCTGGACCTGGGGGACGGCAAGCGGCCGTACCGCAGGGAGACGAACACGATGCCGAACTGGGCGGGTTCGTGCTGGTACCAGCTGCGCTACATCGACCCCACCAACTCCGAGCGGATGTGCGACCCGGAGAACGAGCGCTACTGGATGGGTCCGCGGCCCGGGGAGCACGGCCCGGACGACCCCGGTGGTGTGGACCTCTACGTCGGCGGGGTCGAGCACGCCGTGCTGCACCTGCTGTACTCCCGGTTCTGGCACAAAGTGCTCTACGACCTGGGGCATGTCTCCTCCGAGGAGCCGTACCGCACGCTGTTCAACCAGGGCTACATCCAGGCCTACGCCTACACCGACTCGCGCGGTGTGTACGTGCCCGCGGAGGAGGTAGTCGAGGAGAACGGGCGGTTCTTCTACGACGGCGAGGAGGTCACGCAGGAGTACGGCAAGATGGGCAAGAGCCTGAAGAACGTGGTCACCCCGGACCAGATGGCCGAGGAGTACGGGGTCGACACGTTCCGGTTCTACGAGATGTCCATGGGGCCGCTCGAGGACTCCCGCCCGTGGGCGACCAAGGACGTCGTCGGCGCGCACCGGTTCCTGCAGCGCCTGTGGCGGCTGATCGTCGACGAGAACACCGGCCGGCTGCGCGTCGCCGACGTCGAGACCAGCGCGGAGGACCGCAAGCAGCTGCACCGCGCGATCGCGGGGGTCCGGGAGGACTACGCCGGGCTGCGCTTCAACACGGCAGGCGCGAAGCTGATCGAGCTGAACAACTACGTCACCAAGACCTACGCCGCGGCAGAGGCCACGCCGCGGGAGCTGGCCGAGGCACTGGTGCTGATGATCGCCCCGATGTGCCCGCACGTCGCCGAGGAGTTGTGGCACCGGCTCGGGAACGAGGGGTCCCTGGCGTACGGCCCCTTCCCGGAGGCCGATGAGCGGTACCTGGTCGACGAGACGGTCGAGTACCCGATCCAGGTCAACGGCAAGGTGCGCTCGCGGGTGACGGTGCCTGCCGACGCCGATCAGGACGCGGTGCAGGCCGCTGCGCTGGCCGAGGAGAAGGTCGCGGCAGCGCTCGACGGCGGCGAGCCACGCAAGGTGATCGTGGTTCCGGGCCGGCTGGTCAACGTCGTGGTCTAGCGAGATGGCGTTCGGGCGAGCATCGTAGCCCGGCGGGGAGCACGGCCCGGCCGGGAACCGCCCCCACCGTGGTGCGACGCGGCGTTCACACGCCGTCCGCGAGACCGAGCTCGTGGGCGATGTCGGTGAGCATCGCGTCGAACCACGCGTCCGGGTCGGCGGTCGGCATCGGCACGTTGCCGAACACCTCGAGGGTCACGTGCCCGAAGATCCGGGTCCAGTACTGCACCATCAGGTACGCGATGCCCATGGTGAGCTTGGTGTCGTCGAGCCCTTCCTCCGTCGTGCTCGCCAGCAGCTCCAGCAGCGCGGCGCGGAAGGCGGCGACATCGGGGCGCAGCGCGTGGGGCACCCGCTCGTCCGGCGGGACGATGACGTGGTGGACGCTCAGCACCTGCCACACGCTGGTGATGAACACCCTGCCGAACGGTTCGGTCGCCTCGTCCAGCGGCGTCGCGGACCCAGCCACGTCCGTGCGGCGGGAGGCGAAGACCAGGGCGAACTCCTGGGGATGCTTCAGTGACCATGCGCGGAACCCGCGCAGCGCGGCGAAGAACTGATCGAGGCCGTTCTCCTCCCCTGCGGCGGCGATATGTGCGGTCAGCTCGGCGGCCAGCTCCGTGCAGATATCCCTGCGCAGGTGTTCGAGGAGGTCGGAGTGGGAGCGGTAGTAGCGGTAGAGGGCAGGCGCGGTGATCCCCAGTTCGCGCGCGATCGCGCGGAGCGTGACACCGTCGGCTCCGTACCCGGAGAGCAGAGCGCGGGCGGTCTGCCGGATCTCGGTGCTCATGTCCGACCAGGCGGGGCGTGGCGGTGTCTGTCGCATTGTTCTGCTCAGCCCTCGGTGGTCGTTCGTGATCGACGTAGACAGGCGCCGCCGACGTCGACCACTCGGGGGGCAACGTGGTCGACGCCGGCGACTCGGTCCGACCGGCGCGCCGGAGGCGTCACCAGCCGAATGCGGCCGTATACATACCGACGTCACGGACAACGAGCGACTCCCGTGGCCGATACGGCCATTGAGTGATTCTACTGAAGATGTAAATGTCGTTGGGCCTGCTCGCCCGAGCTGTTGGCCGTTTCACCGGCGGGCTGCGCTGCACGGACCGCGCCGGCTACCGGAGCGGCCGTAGCGCGCCCGCTGCGGTAGTGCGACGCTGGCGGTCATGTGTGCTGTCGACACGTCCGGTGACCCGTCGCGGGACGCCGCGCTTGTCGTGGTCGGCTCGGCGAACCGGGATGTCACGGTCGAGGTGCGGCGCCGTCCCGGGCCCGGCGAGACCGTGTTCGGCGGGGACACCAGGACGGGTACGGGCGGGAAGGGAGCCAACGTCGCGGTCGCGGCCGCGAGACTGGGCGCCACGGTGGCGATGGTGGGCTCCGTCGGTAAGGATGTCGCCGGTGACGAGCTGCTCGCCTCGCTGCGGGAGGCCGGTGTGGGCACCGGGCTGATGCGCAGGGGCGAGCGCCCGAGTGGCGCCGCGTACATCACGGTGACCCCGGACGGGGAGAACTCGATCATCGTCTCCCCCGGGGCGAACGCGGCGCTGGGCGCCGAGGACGTACACGCCGCGCGGGAGATGCTGGCCGGGGCCGATGTGCTGTGCACGGTACTCGAGGTGCCGCTCGAGGCGGTGCGCGCGGCGGTGTGTGTCGCGGTCGCCTCCGGGGTTCGGGTGGTGCTGAACGCCTCGCCCGTGGTGACGCTGGATGCCGCGACGATGGCGGCGGCGGACCCGCTGATCGTCAACACCCACGAGGCCCGCTGGTTGCTCGGCAGGCAGGATGATGCGGCAGTCGATCCGGCAGGGTCGGCACGGGAGCTGCGCGAGGCCGGCCCGCGCTCGGTGGTGGTGACCTGCGGCGCGCGGGGCGCCGTGGTCGCCGACGGCTCCGGCGAGATCACCTGGGTGCGTGCCGAGCCGGTCACCGTGGTGGACACCACCGGTGCGGGCGACGCGTTCTCCGGGGCGCTCGCGGCACGGCTCGCGGCGGGTGCCGAGCTGGTCGTTGCCGCCGAGCATGCGGCACGGGTCGCCGCGATCTCCGTGACCGTGCGCGGCACCCAGGACTCCTACCCCACATCCGCGGACGTCCCCTGAGCCGCGTGCGGTACGAACCGCTAGCGCCACCAGCCGCGCTTGGGGTGGCGGATCGCGAGCGAGCCGCCGTGTACCCGGCCGGACAGCATGATCCGCGGCGTTCCCGCCGTGCCGGTCGAGCGCGTCTTGTCCTCCAGCGAGCCGTACTTGATCTCGGTGATCGCGTCGACGTCCGCGGCGGCCTCGGTCGGGATGATGATCAGTACCGAGCCCCACTTGATGTCCAGCTCGACCTGCACGACCGAGCCGTCGATCCGTGCCTCGGTGAAGTCCAGCTTGGTGCTGCCGTACCGGTTGCGCACCAGCAGCCGCTCGGGCACGTACCAGCGCCCGTTGCGGGTCAGGCTCGAGTAGTGCGCGGTGAGCTCGAGCCGACGGTCCGGTACGGCGGTGCCTGCCGGTGTGCCGGACACCCCCGCAGGCGGCGACTCCCTGTGCATCAGGCCGGGCAGGTCGATCAGCACCGTGTTCAGCTCCGCCCTTGTCCGCGCCGCGTAGGCGTTGTCCGCGCGTTCGCTGAAGTCGTCGAGGTTGATGAGTCCCTTACCGGTGGCCTTCTGCAGCAGCCCGACGACGTAGTCCCGCTCGGCGTCGCTGACGCGCAGCTCGCGGGCAGGGACGGAGCCGTCCGTGCTGGGTGTGTCGGTGCCGTTCACGGTGCCGATACTAGGGCGCCTGCCGCTCGGGCGAATCGGGGAAGACCCGGATCCCGTCCCTGAGCGTGCGCCGTGCTGCCGAGCCGCGTGCTGTCAGTCCTCGTCCTGGTCGAAACCGTGCTCGATGGCGTACCGGGCCAGCTCCACGCGGTTGTGCAGCTGCAGCTTGCGCAGCGTGGACTGCACGTGATTCTCCACGGTGCGCGGTGAGATGCTCAGCTTCGTGGCGATCTGCCGGGAGCTGAGCCCCTTGGCAACCAGGCGAAGCACCTCGGTCTCGCGGTCGGTCACCTGTGGTGCGGAGTCCGTGCTCGCCGGGGTGTCGGCCATGCGACGGAACTCGCCGAGTACCAGCCCGGCGAGGCCGGGGGTGAACACCGGGTCGCCCTCGGCCGTGCGCCGCACCGCGTCGATCAGCTCCTCGGCGGACGCGGACTTCACCAGGTACCCGGACGCGCCTGCCTTGACCGCTTCGAGTACGTCCGCGTGTTCCCCGCTCGCCGAGAGCACGAGCACCTTCGTGTCCGGCAATGTCCCGGTTATCTCCCTGGTCGCATCCACGCCGGAGGTCTCACCGAGGGTGAGGTCCATCAGCACCACGTCCGGGCGCATCGCGCAGGCCGCCCGCACCGCGCCCGGTGCGTCGGAGGCCGTCGCGGGCACCGTGAACCCGCGCTCCTCGAGGTCGCGTGCGACACCGCCGCGCCACATCGGATGGTCGTCGACGACCATGACCGAGAGGGACATATCGCTCATACCCGTGCCCCTTTGCCTGATCGGTTCGGCTCCGCTCGCTCCTGACGGGATGGACGGTCACGCGGGACACGCAGTTCCCACTCGGTACCGGTTCCGGGGGCCGTGTCGAGCGTGACGGTGCCACCGAGCTCGTGCACCCGGCTCTTGATCGAGCGTGCGACGCCGAGCCTGCCCTCTTCCTCGGCACGTTCGAGCCTGCCGGCCTCGATGCCCGGGCCGTTGTCGCGCACGCTGACGACGACCTCGGAACCGAGGTCCTCGACGAGCACCCAGGAACCGGTGTCGCTGCCTGCGTGCTTGGCGGTGTTGGTCAGGGCTTCCCGCACCGCGGCCTCGAGCTCAGCCACCACGTGGTCGGGCAGCGTTACCTCGCAGGCAGGCGCCGAGATACGCACAGTGGAGGTCGCCAGCATGCGCAGCCGCGCCCCCAGGTCGCCCGCGTCCCGCTCACCCCGGCCCTGACCGAGGTCGGTGCTCGTGCCGATCAGCGAGCGCAGCGCGATCTCCTGCTCGCCTGCCAGCTCGCCGAGCTCGGCAGCCTCACCGCCGACCTCGGCGCCACGCTTGCGGACGCGGGCGAGTACCTGGAGAACGCTGTCGTGGATCGAGCGGGCGATCCGTTCCCGTTCGGCGCGCGCCGCCTCGGCGCGTTCCGCCTCCGCGAGGGCGACCGCGGCGCGCCGAAGGGCCTCCGCCGCCAGCCCGACGACCAGCCCGCTGGCCACGAGCAGTACCCCGTCCCGGACGACGTCGAGATCCACCCGCATCTGCGCGAAGCCCGTACCCACCGCGAGGTAGCCGCCTGCGAGGACGCCACCGGCCGGGCCGAACCGGATGCCCGCGATGACCGGCATCGCCCCGACCCACACAGTGGTGATCAGCGGTGCCTGCTCCGCGTACATCTGCTCGGTGAGCAGCAGCGGGGAGGTCAGCATCAGGGCGCTGGCCAGGACGACGTCGAGGACGACGAGCCAGGCGCGCCGCCAGCGCCCGCGGATGTAGGCGATGCTGGTCAGCAGGGTCCACACGCACATGGTGCCGAGGACCGTCCAGGCCAGCCACGGTCGCTGGTAGTCGTCGCTGTGCACGCTGACTGCGCCGATGGCGAACGAGAGCAGGATGGCACGTAACGCCACCGCGCCCCACCACAGTGCGGTGGTCGGGTCGCGGGTCAGGGCCTTCAGGTAGGTGGTCGGGCTGGTCACTGGCGTGGTTCGGGGTCCGGGGGTTCTTCGGGCCGGTCGGCGGCCTGTTCCGGCTCGGGGTGCTCGCTGCCGTGCTGCTTCCGCACCAGGTTCGGGGCGAGCTTGCGGGCGAACTTCGGGAGGTGCGGTTGCCGGGGTTCCTCCGGCGTCTCCTGCGTCAGGGACTTCACCGCGGCAGTGATCACCGCGAGCAGCGGCACGGCAAGCAGCGCACCGATGATGCCCGCGATGAACACGCCTGCCGTGATCGCCAGTACGACCGCCAGCGGGTGCAACCGCACGGCCCTGCCGAGCAGCAACGGTTGCAGGATGTTGCTTTCCAGCTGCTGGACGGCGATCACGACGCCGAGGACGACAAGCGCGCCGATCCAGCCGACGGTGACCAGCGCGACCAGTACGGCGACCGCCCCCGTGACGACGGCGCCGACGATGGGGACGAACGCGCCGAGGAACACGAGCGTCGCCAGCGGGATGACCAGGGGCACCCCCACGATCGCCAGGCCGACACCGATACCGAGCGCGTCGACGACGGCGACGATGACGGTGGCGCGCATGAACTTACCGAGAGTTTCGAAGCCGCGCCTGCCTGCCAGGTGGACGCGGGCGCGCGCGTAGGACGGGGCGCCGCGCGTCAGGAACGCCCAGATGCGCTCGCCGTGCAGCAGGAAGAACAGCAGGATGACCAGGACGAGCAGGATGCCGGTGACGATCTGCCCCACCACGCCTGCCGTGGACAGCGCCTGGTTGGTCAGCGACGCCTGGTTCTCCTGGACGAAGCTGACCGCCTGGTCGACGAAGCCCTGGATATCCGCGGTGTCCAGCCCGAGCGGCCCGGTCGTCATCCACTGCCGGAACTGGTCGAGGCTTTCGTTGATGTGGTCCTGCATCTCGGGCAGGTTGCGCGTGAACTGCGTGACCACGAAGGCGATCACCCCGCCGAGCAGTCCGAGCCCGCCGACGAGGACGATGCTTCCTGCCAGCTCGCGCGGCATCCGTGCGCGTTCGAGGGCATCGACGGCCGGGTTCATCAGCGCGGCGAGCAGCAGCGCGATGCTCAGTGTGATCACGACGATGGACAGCTCGGCCACGAGCCAGCCGAGCACCGCCACCGCCGCCGCGACGACGAGGAAGCGCCACGAGAACGCGGCGGCGACCCGGAAGCCTTTGGGGACGAGCTCGGTGACGGCCGCGTTGCTCAGTGAGTCGCCTGCGGGGTCCTGTTCGGGCGTGCCCCTGCCGTCGGTGGACTCGGCGAGGTCGCCCCGTTCGGTAGCCGCGCCGGGTGCGGACTCGTTGCCGGTGGCCTGCCTGGTTCCGGTCCCGGCTGCCTGCGGGTCCTGCACCTCGTCGTCCGCGGCGGGAAGGTTCTTGGTCACAGTGCCACCGTATCGAGCTTGCGGTGCGTTGGCGTGGTGATTCTCGAATTTTCGCGGACCATGCGGCGTGCGGGTGACTGTGGCTGCGGTGCGTGCGGGCAGTCGTTCGATCACGCGCGGTAGTACGCGATGGCACTCCGTGTTTGTCACACGATCAGGGTCACTGTTCGCGTGTTGCGTGCGAGACCGGTGCGCCGTTTGCCACTCTCGACATCACGCACCACGACAGGTGCGTGTGTGGACACTCTGTGCGATCGCCTGCCGGCGGGGGTCACTCGCCGGCCAGCCTGAGGTTTCGAGTGGCTGTCGGGGTCGCACACGTCCAGAGTTCGAGTCGAGAGCAAGGAAGTTGCGGTGACCGAGGTGGCTTCAGCGATCGCGAAGCGCGGTATGCGCGTGCGACGTTGGTGCACCCGTGCGCTGATCGTGCTTGGTGGCACGGTGGCGGGCACCGCAGCGGCTTGGACGATCTCGACCGCGAGTGCCGAGTCCGCGAGTCTCGAGCAGTCGGGTCATTCCACGGTATGGACTGTCGAGGACGACGCCGTCGAATCGGACGGCGACCTCCGCGACGTCGGTGAGAAAGCATCCTCCTGGACCCGTTCCAACCTCGACCGGGTCGCCGACTCGTTGCGCACGGGCGGCGAACCGCACGAGGAGTCCTCCGACGCCGAGTCGGAAGACGCTTCGGAAACGGACGAGCACGGAGCCGACCGCGGTGACAGCACCGTGGCCGGGTCGGCCGAGTCCATCGGGTCGGACCGGGTGACACTGCGTAAGCGCGGTGAACGGACGCAGGACCGGCTCGAGGAATCGCTGTCGATGACGGCGGACTCGATCGAGCGCCTGCTGCTGTGGCAAGACGATGCCGCCGAGCGGTTCGACCGGCTCGACGGAAGTTCTGACTTGCCTGAGCGGTTCCGTGACTGGTTCAGCCCCGGTGTCGACGACATCGCCGACCTTCCGGGTGGAACGAGCGATCAAGCCGAACAGTCCGAGGATGCCGCTGCCGTCCGGGACACGGATGGCGACGCGGCCGAGGTCGTCGACGAAGAATCAGGCGCCGTGCGTGACGACGCAACCTCGGTGATCGAGAGCGGGGCGGACTCCGTCCCGCGGGACGACGACTCCGTCGGCGCCGGAGCCAGCTCCGCGCTGCACGAGGTGATGGCGCACTCTTCCGAGAGTGGTTCCGCGCCCTCGTCCGTCCCGGCCACAGGAAGTATCGGGTCTGCGCACACCGTGGATCACACACCGCTGACCTCTATCCTGGGTTTCAGTAAAGCCGCGGACGTCGTTGAGACGCACGGCGCGACGGACGGCGCCAGCCGGGTGCCGTTCGAGCCGGGTCAGCAGCCCGGCGTCACACCTGACTGAGGTTATTCACCGCGAGACCGCCGGTCCGAGCGCATGCCTCGCGCTGCGCATCCAGTGACCGCACCGTCGGCCGGCCTCTCCGTCTCGCGTTCATCCCCCGCGGACAATTCTGCGTCCGCAGTTCGCCGGGTGCTGCCCTGCTCATTCCAGTACCCGATCCCCACCCTCAACGGGAATCTCGAAAGAACTAACGAAGGAGAAATATACTCATGCAGAACTGGGCGAAGCGTGGATTCCAGACCGCGCTGGTCACCGGTGGTCTGCTGATGCTCGGTACCGGCATCGCATCCGCTGATGAGAATGTCGACCCGGACAAGTCACCGGCGAGCCCGCTGGACGGGTCGATCTCGGTTCCGATCCAGTCCGAGAACAACGCCGTCGGCGTGCTCGGGCAGGACCAGCAGGATCTCCCGGAATTCAACGAGGAGATCAGCACCAAGGACGTCACCGAGCCGGTGACGGACGGGCTCAGTGACGCCGGCGCCACCTCGCGTTCCGAGGAGTCCGGGGTCGGCTCGGCACCCGTGCCGACGGGCCAGGTAACCGATGGCGCACCCGCGGAGATCGCGAAGCCGCTGACCGAAGCCACCAAGCATGTCGAGGAGGCCACGGCACCGGTCACCGGCCAGGCAGGCGCGGCGGCGCCGCGTTGCGATGCCTCCGGCAGGCAGGGCTGCGACGACGGGGGGTCCGACGGGCCGCTCACCGGCAACCAGATCGCCGCGGACCTCGTCGTTCCGATCCAATTCAGCAACAACGCGATCGGCATTCTCGGCGACGCGCACGTCGAGGGCGGCGACTCGTCGCAGTCCACCGACAACTCCCACGAGATCCACACGAGCGGCACGGGTGACACTCTTGCCGGAAACGTGATCGACCTCGACTGGGCCGCTCCGATCCAGGTCGCGAACAACGCCGGGGCCATCGGCGGGGACGCGAGCTCGACGAACAACAACGCGGACCAGGACACCACCACCGGCGGCGACGTCACCACGGACGGCTCCGACGGGGTGCTGTCCGGCAACGTGCTCGCCGGGCACTGGGCGACGCCGCTGCAGTTCAACAACAACGCCGCAGCCGGGGGTGGCTCGGCCGAGGCGGACGGCAGCAGCAGCGACTCGCAGACCCAGAGCGGCGGCTCCATCGCGACCGACGGTGCGGACGGCGTCGGCTCCGGCAACGTCGGGGCGGGGCCGCTGGCCACACCGCTCGCGCTGAACAACAGCGCGGGCTCGTGGATCGGCAAGGCCGACAGCCACAACCAGGAGAACTCGGTGTCGGCCACCGGCGGGGGCACCCGTCCCGGCATGAACGACATCGACACCTACACCCAGACCAACGGCGACGACAGCGTGCTCTCGGGCAACATCGTCGAGCCGGAGGGTGCGGGCAACGGCACGGGCCACGGCATCGCCGGGACCTGGATCGGTACCGCGGCAGCGGGCACCGAGGGCACCAACAGCAACGAGACCGACACCAAGGCCGGTGCGTTCTCGAACACCTCGGGTGACGAGTCGGTCGGTGGCGGCAACATGGTCGACGCTCCGGTCGCGCTTCCGGTGGAGGCCTTCGGCGTCGGCGGCTCCTGGATCGGTGACGCGGAGGCGGACGCGGAGAACTCCAACTCCGCCGACGCCGGCAGCGGCACCTACACCAGCGGTGTCGACTCGTTCCTCGGCGGCAACAGCGCGCACGCCCCGCTCGCGGGCGCCATCGAGGCGTTCGGCATCGGCGGCAGCTGGATCGGCTCCGGTGAGGGCACCGCGACCGAGGACAAGAACGTCGAGGCCGGTGGCTACAACGGCACCCGCGGCGAGGACTCGGTCGGTGGCGGCAACGTCGTGCAGACCCCGGTCGCGGCGCCGGTCGAGACCTTCGGCGTCGGCGGCTCCTGGATCGGCTCCGGCGAAGGCTCCGCGGAGGAGACCAAGGTCGTCTCCTCGGGTGGCGACGGCAGCACGATCGACGACGACGCGGTCGCTGGCTCCAACATCATCGCGGCCCCCGTCGCGCTGCCCGCGCAGGGCTTCGGCCTCGGCGGTGCGTGGATCGGCAACGGCCACGGCGAAGCCGAGGGCGACACCACGACGACCGCGGGCGGCAACTACGAGGCCTCCGGTGACGGCTCCACGCTGTCGGCGAACATCGTGCAGGCCGCTGTCTCGGGCCCGGTGCAGGCCTTCGGCATCGGCGGTGTCTGGGGCGGCAACGCCAGCGGTGACGCCACGAACGTCAGCGAGACCGCTGCCGGTGGCGACACCTCGACGACCGGCGCGAACAGCAACGGCTCCGGGAACATCGCCAACGGCGCACTCGCGCTGCCGCTGCAGGGCCACGGCAACGGTGCGTCCTGGATCGGCAACGCCTCCGGCACCTCGGACAGCGTGACCACCTCCGACGCGGGCGGCAGCTCCGCGACGGACGGCACCGACAGCTCGTTCGGCGGCAACGTGATCTCCGCCCCGTTCGGTGGCTCCGGCGCCCTGTTCGGCAACGCCGCGTCCTGGATCGGCACCGCCGAGGGCGACGGGATGAACGACGTCATCAGCAATGCCGGTGGCGACACCGACACCGCTGGTGACAGTGGCTCGGTGGCAGGCAACGTGCTGAGCGCGCAGGGCCTGCCCATCGCGCAGGGCTTCGGCAACGCCGGCTCGCTGACGGCCACGGCCACCGGCACCGGCTTCAACTACACGGAGTCCTCCTCCGGTGGCGACATCACCACCTCCGGCGAGGAGGGGTCGCTGTCCGGCAACATCTTCGACGTGCCCGCCGCTGCTGTCGCGCAGGTGTTCGGCAACGCCGCCACGCTGGGTGGCGTCTCGCACGGCACCGGCGACAACACCACCATCGGCACGGTCGGCGGCACCAACACGACCGCCGGTGACCAGGGGTCGCTGTCCGGCACGGACAACCAGCTGCCGCTGGGTGCCCTGGTGCAGGTGTTCAACTTCTCGCTGCCCGCCTTCGGTGAGGCCGTGGGTGTTGGCACCAACACCACGGACATCAACCTCGCCGGTGACGTCCCGCAGATCGACCTCGTGTTCGACGGGGCCGAGATGGGCGCCGCCGAGCTGCCGCGTATGGACGGAGCCGAGATGGGCCGTTCGGGTGGGCCCGCCGGCGCCGCCGTTCCGATGCCGCTGGAGGTTCCCGGCTTCGGGCCGGGCCAGCTGAGCCCGATGCTGCAGCCCCAGGCGATCGACGGCCTGCCCACGTCGCGTGCGCGTGACCTGGACGCCGCTCCCGCCACGGCCGGGCAGGACCTGACCGCCGTGCCGTCCGCGGACGCGGTGGCAGCCGAGGACGTGGCAAGCGGCCTCGAGGCCGACCAGGTCGACTTCCTCGCGCCGAGCCAGGGTGACCTGTCCGGGCTCGAGGTCATGACCGACAGCGGCCCCGCCATGGTGACCGAGTCGCCCGCGGTGCCCGCGCAGGAGCGCTCGGACGTTCCGGCGGCCCCGGCCGCCCCGGCCCTTCCGAGTGACGCCGAGCTGTTCGACCTCGACGTCGACGAGGGCAACTTCGGTGAGCTGGACACGATCTTCCAGGACGTCCTGGGCTCCAGCCAGCAGCACCCGATCCACATGGAGGGCTGATCGCCCTGCGTGCTCGTTCGATAACCGAATAGGAAGCTAGTTCTCTCGGGGTGTCTTCGGGCCGGGCCGAGCGGTGACAGTGCCGCTCGGCCCGGCCTTTCTCGTCGCTAGGTATCCAGCCAGGCGAGCTGGACGTTGCCGATGAGCGAGTGCACCTCCAGGACACGCTCGGCGGAGTCCGCGGAGTGGATGGTGCGGTCGTAGGCGGAGCGGTAGAGCGTGCCGCCGGTGGGGAACTCGAGTCCCCAGCCGAGGACGGGCGCCTCGGGGTTGGTGCGGTAGGTGCCGTAGATCGCGAACAGGCGCGGGCGGTCCTCGTGCGCGATCGCGGCGAGCTCGTTGATGAGCTCGGGATCGGGGGTGGCCGGTGCGTGACCGTGGCCGTTGGAACTGGGGTGGTCATCGGAGCTGGTCATGGAGACTCCTTGGTTGCCGATTACTCGATATAATACGGAGAAAGTTTCTCGGTAAGCAAGTGTTAGAGTACATCTTATGGATATTCCCTCGGATCCGGAGCTGCTGAAGACGCAGCTGGGTATCGAGCTGCGCAGGCTCCGCGAGGAGGCGGGTTACCCGGCGGCGGAGGCATGCAAGGCCATCGGTGCCCAGACCCCGAAGCTGTCCAAGCTGGAGAACGGCAATCAGACGGCCGACCCGGACGACATCCGCAGGCTGGCCGAGTTCTACGAGGCGACCGGGGAGCAGCGCGACTACCTCGTCCGGCTGGCCGAGGCACAGCCCAAGCGCCGCCGCCGTAAGCGCTCCGGACAGCGGGATGCCGTGCCCGACTGGTTCCGTCGCTTCCTCGCCCTGGAGTGGGACGCCACGGAGATCCGGACGTACGAGATCGACCTGGTGCCCGGCCTGCTGCAGACCGAGGACTACGCCCGCTCCACCATCACGACCTGGGAGCCGGAGGCCGATCCGCGCCTGATCGAGCAGCAGGTGGAGACCCGGATGAACCGGCAGTCGGCGCTGAAGCGCAACGGCCGTCCCTCGTTGCGGTTCGAGGTGGTGCTGTCCGAGGCCGCGCTACGCCGGGTGCAGGGCAGTCGGGAGATCATGCGCGAGCAGTTGCGGTACCTGGTCGCGGCATCGAGGCGGCCCAATATCACCATTCGCGTAGTGCCGTTAGACGCACCGGATCGCATCCCGATGCCGACACCGTTCCAGCTGTTCCGGCTCGATGAACAAAGGCTTTCGACCGTGTACCTGGAGGACCTGTTCGGCGCCACCTACCTCAAGGAGCCCGAGGAGTTCACCCAGTACAGCGTGGTGTTCGGGCGGCTGCGGGCCGACTCGCTGGACCCTGACGCCTCCCGCGCGCTGCTCGATAGGATGGTGGAGTCGTACTCCTAACGCGCCACCGGAAGGGGTGTGTGATGACTGCCCCGGACTTCACCAAGGCCACCTGGATCACGAGCAGCTACAGCGGCGGTAATGGCGGTGACTGCGTCGAGGTCGCGTTCGTACCGGCCGACTGGCGTGCGAGCAGCTACAGTGGCGGCAACGGTGGGAACTGCGTCGAGGTCGCGCTGACCGCGCGGGTGCCTTCCGTCGGTGTGCGCGACTCGAAGGACCGCGACGCCGGTTACCTGGCCGTCCCCTCCCCCGCCTGGCGTGCGTTCCTGCGCGGCGTCACGCCCTCGTAAGCCTGCGTGACCCGCGCCCGCTGAGTCGGCGGGACCGCTGCGCCGTGCGGGTTGGCGGGCATGCGAACGCCTTCTCCGGTATCCCTGCTGTGCGGCTCATAGCTATCGCCGGGCCGTGACCAGGTGAGTAGGTGTGGTGAGCGCGCGTACTGGGGGCGCGTCGTGGTCAGGTGAGATCGAAGGCGCTGCGGATCGCCTCGGCCAGGCCGGGTTCTTGCCGCGGCAGGAAGTAGCCGACTTGGCGTCCGAGCGTCGTGGCGGGAACCGTGACGATGTTGTCGCAGCTGACCACGCAGTCGTGGTCGAGCCCGTTGTCTCGCCCCACCGGCACCTCGGTCGACAGCCCGCGGGTAGTCGTGGTGATCGGGGCGACGGTCACCCGCGTGAGGTGCGGGCGCACCAGTTCGCGAGTGAGCACCAGCACGGGGCGGGATTTGTCCAACTGCGCGATGTGGATAGGCCGCATCAGCCCAGGTCATCCAGGGGGGTCTGGGCAGCGAACCGCGCGAGATCGTCCAAGTCGGCATCCGGGCCTGTTCGCGCCAGGATGGCGGCGTCCCGAGCGGCGATCTCCCGACGTCGTTCCCGTTCTACTGCCTGGCCCACAAGCTCGGCCCTGCTTGCGGCCTCGCCGTGCGCTACGGCCTCGTCGATGAATTCCACCAACTCGTCAGGAAGCCGTATCGCAATCTGCTTTGTCATACCGCTATGGTACCCATTACGGGATTCAATTGCGAATCAGCGTTCAGCGGACTCGGTGTGCGCGACTCGAAGGACCGCGACGCCGGTTACCTGGCCGTCCCCTCCCCCACCTGGCGTGCGTTCCTGCGAGGCGTCACGCCCTCGCAAGCCTGCGCGACGCGCCGAGGTCGGTGCGCAAGTCCCGTCCTGTCTGCGCACATCACGGCTCGGCAGGCCCGGTGACTGGGACTTCCGATTCGACCAAGCCGGATGGGGAGCGTGGCTGCGATGATGCGGCGGTGATTAGCAGACTCGTTTCTTACGCAGACGGAGATGATATTGCCGCGTCCCGCGACTTCTACGTCGAGGTGTTCGGGCTCGAGGTAGCGATGGAAGACCCGGTGCTGGGCTTGCGAGCGCCCACCGGCCCCACGGGACAGGTCGTCGTGCTGCCACGCGGGATGGAGGATCCGCAGCCCCGCTTCGGGATCGACGTGGGTGATCCGGCAGCGGTCGACGCGGCCCACGCCGAGGTCGTGCGCCGTGGCTCGCGTGTGGTCTACCCGCTCACCGACGAGCCCTGGGGCGTGCGCCGCTTCTTCGTGGAGGACCCCAGCGGCACGGTCGTCAACGTGCTCGCACACCTGCCCTGACCGGACGTCATGGGACCGGCTCGTCCCCGGTCGTTGGACCGCACGTGCGGGCGGGGATGCGGGCTGTCTCGACGTGACGACCGCGATACCGGCTGGCCGGTGACTTTCCGAGAAGAGATCGGTCAACCTCGGTGACCGATCTCTTCGACGAAGGAGCGTGACGATGCACAGCCGGAACAACGAGACCGTTGAGCGCTACCTCGACGGTTTCCGTCGCACTGACCATGCGCAGATCCTCGGCTGTTTGACCGACGACATCAGGTGGACGGTTTTCGGCGCGTTCCGTATCGAGGGGAAGGCCGCTTACGACGCGGCCATCGAAGGTCCGGGATTCGCTGGGAGTCCCGACCTGGAGGTCGTGCGCCTGGTCGAGGAGGATGACACGGTCATGGCCGAACTCGTGGGGCGCGTGCCGCAACAAGACGGATCCGTGCAGCGCATTTCGACGGCCGAAGTCTTCGTGATGCGTGACGGACTCATCTGTGAGCGGCGTGCCTGGGTCGTCCCACTCCACGAGGACGACGTTCAGTAGCCGGTCGCCGCCCGTGTCCCGTGGAAATCGGCACGCCTCCGGGTGTCGAGAATGTGGCGTCGGCTCCGTCCCAGGGGCGAGAGTGGCCACGACGGGCCGCGCGACGAAGAAGGAGAACTGTCATGAAGTACCTGCTGCTGAAGCACTACCGAGGTGGCCCGGCCCCCGTTGGTGACTTTGTGCCGATGGACCAATGGACGCCGGAGGAGGTCGACGCGCACGTGCAGTACATGAACGACTTCGCCGCTCGGTTGGAAGAGACGGGTGAGTTCGTCGACGGGCAAGCGCTGGCGCCCGAGGGCGCGTTCGTGCGGTATGACGGCGAGGGGCGGCCACCGGTGACCGATGGCCCGTTCGCCGAGACCAAGGACCTCATCGCCGGCTGGATGGTCATCGACGTGGAGTCCTGGGACCGTGCTGTCACGCTGGCCGGGGAGCTGTCGGCCGCTCCAGGGGCAGGCGGCGAGCCGATCCACGAGTGGCTCGAGGTGCGCCCGTTCCTGTCCGAGCAGCCCACGGTGACCGAGTGAACGAGTCGCTGCTGCGGGAGCTGGTGCCTGCGGTGATCGGTGTCCTCGTCCGGCGTGGAGCCGACTTCGCGTCGGCCGAGGATGCCGTGCAGGAAGCTTTGATCCGTGCGCTGGAGACATGGCCGGACGATCCACCGCGCGATCCGAAGGGATGGCTGGTCACGGTCGCGTGGCGCAAGTACGTCGACGCCGCCCGCGCCGTGGCGTCCCGGCGGGGACGGGAGCTTGACGTGGAGGTCGAGCCCCCGCCGGGCCCGGTGCCGGCCACGGACGACACGCTGCGGCTCTACTTCCTGTGTGCGCACCCCACACTGCCCCCGGCCTCGGCCGTCGCCCTCACACTGCGGGCGGTCGGTGGCCTGACGACGCGCCAGATCGCGACGGCGTACCTCGTTCCCGAGTCGACCATGGCGCAGCGGATCAGCCGGGCCAAGCGGCGGATCGCGGGGCTGCGGCTCGACCAGCCCGGCGACCTGCCGACGGTGCTCCGGGTGCTCTATCTCGTGTTCAACGAGGGGTATGGCGGGGACGTCGACCTGGCGGCCGAGGCGATCCGCCTCGCCCGTCATCTCGCCGCCCTGACCGACGAGCCCGAGGTCGCGGGGCTGCTCGCGCTCATGCTGCTGCATCACGCGCGGCGCGCGTCGCGCACCGGCCCGGGAGGTCGCCTGGTGCCGCTCGCCGAGCAGGACCGCTCGCGCTGGGACACCGGCCTGATCGCCGAGGGGGTGATGATCCTGCAGGCGGCGCTGGCCCGTGACCGGCTGGGCGAGTACCAGGCGCAGGCCGCGATCGCCGCCCTGCACGCGGACGCCAGGAGCACCTCCGAGACGGACTGGGTACAGATCGTGGAGTGGTACGACGAACTGCTGCTTTGCACCGACAGCCCGGTGGTGCGGCTCAACCGCGCGGTGGCCGTCGGCGAGGCCGACGGGCCGCAAGCCGGCCTGGCGGCGCTGGCTGACGTGGACCCCAACCTGCCCCGTTACGCCGCGGTGACGGCATACCTGCACGAACGTGCCGGTGACCTCGAGCGCGCCGCCGAGCTGTATGCCGAGGCTTCCCGCGCCGCGACCAGCGTGCCGGAGCGCGACCACTTGACCCGCGAAGCCGCACGGGTACGGCAACTGTTGCTGCCGTGAGCGGGAGGGCTCCGACCAGCGCTTGGGTCGGGGCCGTAGGCGGGTCGACCCTCGGAAGTATTGGTCGCGGTGCTGTTGTCGACTTCTTCACACCGCACCCGGAGGAGGAAGAGCTGTACCCGGATCTTCGGTGTTACGACACACGCTAGGCACACCAAGAAGCGACGAGGCTGATCCATGACCGCAGAGGGCGTCCCGATGGAGTTTCCGAATCTGCCGTCGAGACCTGATCCGCAGTCGGGTGAGCCGTTTCCGCCTGCGGGGAGGGCGTTTCGGGGTCCGGATGTGTTGCCGGAGGAGGATCGTTATCGGGATCTTCGGGTGTCGGCCAAGCCGGATCCGCCGTCGGGGTTGGGGCCGGTGTTGGCGTGGCATCGGGGGAATGCTCGGCGGAAGGTGCTCGCTGGGGCTGTGCTGGCTGGGATGACGGCCGCTGGGTTGTCGTTGGTGTCGCTTGCGCAGGGGGATGGTTTGGGGATCTGGACGTTCTGGTTTACGTGGTTGCTGGTCGTGGTTGCTGCGTTGATCGGTGCTCGGCCGGGGACGTATGAGGTGGATGCTGCTGGGGCCGATTGGTTTCAGCGGGAGAAGGTGTGGTTTCGCCTTGTGCGGCAGAAGGAGTTCGTGAACCTGTATGAGTTGACGCGTATCGATGTGGGGTATCGGACTGGGGGTACGCGGATCCTGGTGTTGTCGGATGTGTTGTCGACGGTGCGGGCTCCCCTGATGGATTTCCAGATGGATCGGCGTATGTGGGATCTGGTGTATAACGGAATCCTGCATTCGGTCGCTGGTGGGGCGCGGGTGAACCGGAATGCCTGGCGAGAGCTGGAGCTGGATCAGGTCGACGGGCTGAGCACGCGAGAAGGGACGGTGCAGCAGTTCCTCGAACCCGACCGGCGTGCCCGGCGCACCGAGGCACAGGAGTTGCTGGCGGAGAAGCGGCAGGAGGCCGAGGAGCGGGGAGACTCGCCGCTGGAGAAGCTCATCCCGACAGCGACGCTGAGCGACGAGCAGGTACGCGGCGTCATGCGTGACCAACGAATGCGCTGGCTACTGGAAACATTCGACCTGAGCCCTGACTCATCGATCGAACTGGTTCGCCAGAAGTTTCCGGAAGTCAACAAGCACACGGTTCCTGATGAGACGTCGTCGCCCAACGCAGTGGACGAGTCCAGCGACGGCGGCGATCACTCGTGAGTGGTGCTGCTCGGCTTGTCGTGTTTCGTCCGGTTGCTCGGACCACCCGCCGTCGCTAGTCTGGCGTTCACGCTCGACTGACCGGAAGGACACGGTATGGCCGCCACACCCGACGTGCGTCCGGTCGGGGATCTCCCGGACGAGATCGGCAAGACGGCCGCCCGCGAACTCTCCCTCAATGGCATCACCAGCCTGCAGCGGGTGGCCGACCATTCGAAGAAGGAGCTGCTGGCCATCCACGGCGTTGGCCCCAAGGCGATCGCCATCCTCGGCGAGGCGCTGGCGGCGAAGGGCCTCGATGACAAAGGGAGCTAAGCGACCTAGCGCCTGCTGAACCGGATCGCGTTGACCGACCGGCCGGACGGCCGCTCAGCTGAACTGCACGGAGCGTTTGGCCAGCCCGTACCAGTAGCCGTCCACGGTGGTCGTCGCCGACGCGCTGTCCGAGGCTGCTCCGAGCGAGACGAACAGCGGGGCGAAGTGTTCGGTGCTCGGATGCGCCAGCCCCGGCGCCGGGGCGGTGTGCAGGAAATCCAGCAGACTGTCCACGTCACCGGCGTGCAGCGCCTCGGCTCCCCACTCGTCGAACTCGGCAGACCAGCTCGGCGGGGCGACGTCGCTGCTGCCGCCCATGTCGATGCGGCTGAGGTTGTGGGTGAAGAAGCCACTGCCGACGATCAGCACGCCCTCCTCGCGCAGCGGTGCCAGGCGCTCGCCCACCGCGTGCAGCGCGCTCGGGTCGAGCGTGGGCATGGACACCTGCAGCACGGGCACGTCGGCGTCCGGGAACATCTCCACCAGCGGCACGTACGCGCCATGATCGAGTCCCCTGTCGGGCGCGTCACGCACCGCGTGCGCACCCCCGACCAGCTCGCGGACGCGGTCGGCGAGCTCGGGCGCACCGGGGGCCGGGTAGGTCACCCGGTAGAAGCGTTCCGGGAAGCCCCAGAAGTCGTACACCAGCGGCCGGGTCGTGGTCGTACCGATCGTCAGCGGTGCCTCCTCCCAGTGCGCGGAGATCATCAGGATCGCGCGCGGCCGGGGTAGCCGCGCGGACCAGGCGGCCAGCTCGGCCTTCCAGGTGGCGTCCTCGGCGAGCGGGGGTGCTCCGTGGCTGAGGTAGAGCACGGGCATGCGGTGCGGAACCATCACCAGCTCCTTAGTTGAAGATTCAACTACAACTATACACCGTGCTCGGGCTCACCCGGAGGGACTCGTCAGCTATCCGCCAGCTGGGCCTGCCACATCCAGTGCGACTCCTCCAGCTTGGCGGCGAGCGCGATCAGCAGGTCCTGGGTGACCTGGTCGGTCTTGTCGGTCTCGTCGATCCGCGCGCGCAGCCGGTGAATGGTCGTCTCCAGGCACCGCACGATGTACTCGACGACGTCCCGGTCGGCATGCCAACCCGCGTCGAGCTTCGGCAGGTTCGACTCCCCGGCCACGGTGCCGGACCGCCCGTCCGGCGGCACACCGAGGGCGGCGCTGCGCTCGGCGACACTGTCCGCGTAGTCCCGCGCGGTGGTCACGAGCTCGTCGAGCTGGAGATGGACATCGCGGAAGAACCGCCCGACCACGTTCCAGTGTGCCTGCTTGGCCGACAGGTGCAGGTCGACCAGCTCGACCAGCGTGTCCTGCAGGGCCTTCCCGGTGGCATCGCGGTCAGCGCCGTTCAACGCGCCGGTGATGCGTTCCTTCGGAGTCACGACCGTCGCACCTCCTCGTCGATTCGGATCCGGCTACTGCCGGGGTACCCAGCGGGCCGGCTGGTTACGCCGATGGTGGCCGGTGCGGGCCGCGGCAGCGAGCCGGTCTCGCGCGTCCGGGTGAGCGGCTCGCAGGCGATCAGGGGACGCCGCCGAGCACGTCGTCCGGGTTGGCGCTGGCATAGGCGTCGATACGGCCCTCGCGCAGCGCGCTCCACAACCGGGAACCACGTTGCTGGTCGAGGTAGACGACCGACTGCTCTCCCTCCCTGCCGGTACCGGCCACCGGGGCGGTCAAGAAGGTCACGTTGTGCGAGCGCAACGATCGCAGCTCCAGCACGAGCGAGCGCAGCCTGCTGTTGGTCAGGGTGTCGTCGACACTGACCCACCGGGACACCGTGTCCAGCAGCTCGTAGGCGCGCGTGGGGCTGCGCATCGTCTCGCCGGACATGGCCTCGCCGAGCAGCGCGCGCAGCGCCCTCTGGTGCCGCCGTACCCGGTCCAGGTCCCCGTGTGGAAGGTCCTTTCGCTGGCGAACGTAGGCGAGGGCTTCCTCCCCGCCGAGATGGTTGACACCGGCCTCGAACTCCACTCCCTCGTAGCTCGTCGCCGACTCGACCTCCACCTCGATACCGCCCACCGCGTCGGTCATGCCTTCGAACCCCGCGAAGTCGATGACCGCGAAATGGTCGATGCGCACCTCGGTCAGCTCCTCCAGGGCGTGCACGAGCAGGCCGGGACCACCGTGGGCGAAGGCCGCGTTGATCTTCGTGTGCCCGTGTCCCGGAACGGGAACCCAGGAGTCCCGCGGGATCGAGACCACCGTCGCGCTCTCGCCGTCCGCCTCGAGGCGCACCACCACGATGGCGTCGCTGCGCGCACCCCCGTCGAGGGCCGACGAGCCGGTGGCTTCTCCCCCCGTCGTGGGCTCTGTGGACCGGGAGTCGATCCCGGCCAGCAGGAACGTGCGGGCCCCGTCGTCGGACCCTTCGGCAGGCTCGGGCCGTTCGTCCGGGTCGAGCTCGTCGAACACCGAGGGCACCCGTTCCACGTTTCCGGCAAGGTTCTCGCTGATCAGGTATAGCCCACCGGCGGCACCACCGCCGAGCACCAGCAGGATGGCGACCAGGACGAGCGCGACCCTGCGGGTCCGGCGAAGGCGCTTGCGGGGCTTCGGCCGCTCGGTGCCGTCGTTGTCGCTGTCGGTGGATGCGCGTTCGGCCATGCCCGGACCTTCCGTGCTCGTGGCGCACCCGGTCGGCTTCGACGGGCGCGCGGGACGGTTCGTGAACCGGGCTTATCGGCCGAACGGTTCGAAACGCAACGGTTCAGGCGAATCGTTATCGGTCCGGCGGCCCGGAGGGCCGGTCAGTGGTGCGCGGGTCGCGCGGGATCACCCTCCGGCCGAACCGTCGGCCGGGTACACCTCGGGCAGCCCGAACGTCTCGAACAGCCTCAGGTCGAAGAACGTCACCACGTGCCCGACGGCCTCCCCGGAGAACTCGAGCACCTGGATCTGGAAGGGGTGGAAAGCCCCGTCCGTGGCGTCGCGCATGTACACGCCGAACGCCGGCCGGCCGTTCGAGTTGGTGCGGATCAGCCGCATGTCGTCGGGCCCGGCCGGGCACTGGGAGTCGATCACCCTGCCGATGTTCTCGGCGCCGACGAACCACTCGGGGTACGGCGGCATCTCCCATACCGCCTCCGAGGTGAACAGCGAGACGATCTCGTTGATGTCCTTCATCTCGAACGCGGTGACGTACCGGTCGAGTAGGTCGCGCTGTTCGGGGCTGAGTGGCTCCGGCTTGCTGTCCAGATCGGGAGCGACCTTGGCCAGCTGCGCACGGGCACGTTGCAGGGAACTGTTCACCGCGGCTGTGGAGATGTCCAGCAGGTCGGCGACCTCGGCGGCGCGCCACTTCAGCACATCCCGCAGGATCAGCACGGCCCGCTGGCGTGGTGGCAGGTGCTGCAGGGCGGCGACGAGCGCCAGGCGCACGCTTTCCCTGGAGACGGCCACCGCGGCGGGATCGGCTCCGTCGGAGTCGATGGCATCGTCCGGCAGCGGCTCCAGCCACGGCACTTCCGTGCGTTCGGACAGCTCGGTTTCCGGCTCCGGACTGGGGCCGCCGAGGCCGGTCGGCAGGGGACGGCGGTTACGCGACTCCAACGCGGTCAGGCAGGTGTTCGTCGCGATCCGGTAGAGCCAGGTGCGCACGGACGAACGCCCCTCGAACGACCCGTACGACCGCCACGCCCGCAGGTACGTGTCCTGCACGAGATCCTCGGCGTCGTAGACCGACCCGAGCATCCGGTAGCAGTGCGCGAGCAACTCGTGCCGGTACGAGTCGGCCTGGGACAGGAACTCGTCCTTCTCCGCTACAGCTGTCATGGCGTTCGCTCCCCTTCACGCCGAAACGCAACGTGTCAACGCGAGCCTATGCCAAGAACGTCCGGAATGGGACCGCTTTTCGCAACGAAGTCCGGGGGCATCGTGACCGCCCGCCGCTGCACCGTGTGTGCGAGAGGGGAAACGTGGTCAGAAGCCCTGGGCGAGGTCGGCGAAGCGGCTGTAGTGCAGCTGGTGAGCGACCGTCACCGTGCTCGTCGGTCCCGCGCGGTGCTTGGCCAGGATCAGGTCGGCCTCGCCCGCACGAGGGTCGTCCTGCTCGCTGGCGTCCGGCCGGTTGATCAGCAGCACGATGTCGGCGTCCTGCTCCAGCGAGTTGTGCACGGCGACGCCGTTGGCGACGAAGTTGTTCGTTCCGGGGACCGTGGCGTCATACACCTCTTGCTGGCCAAGACTGGTGATCTCGGCTATCTCGTCCCAGAACACGTCGTTCGTCGCGAGCAGATCCAGCTCCGCGTCATCGAGCACGGCAGCCGCCCGGGCAAGCCGCGACCGGCTGGGAGCGTGCTTCCACATCGTGGAGCCACAGAACCGCGAGCTCATGGCCTCGGCGAACTCTCGGTGCGTCATCTGCCTCGCGGCAAGCAGGGTGCGAACCCTCTCCCACACCTCGCGCGGGACGGTATCGGAGTTGGTGTTACCCACGATTGACCGCAGCTTCCGGACGATCTCGTGCGCGACCAAGCCGCGCGCGCCGTGCACACCAACCTCCTCCAGGAACCGCAGCTGGTTGTCGGCACCGTAGACGTACAGGTGCCAGCCGTCGCGGTAGCCCGGCTTGTGGACCCGCTTGATGCGGCTGAGCACGCCCACACGGAGCAGGAGCTGAGAGACGTTGTCGACAAGTCTCCTACTGGTCGAGGCGTAGTAGATACGTGCCTGCCCTGCGGTGTCGTCCCAGCGCGCCGATCCGTCGGTGGCCCACAGGTGGTGCAGGAACAACGCGATCTGTTCACGGGGCAGTTGGAAGACAACGTCTGGCACGAACTTCTCGTGACTACGCAGGCCGAACAGGCCGAGTTGGTCGAGCCAGGACGCGATCGGGTTCCTCTTACCGTGTGTGAGCCGGTGCGGTGACGGCAGGCGCAGCGAGACGCATCGCGCCTTCGCGTGCTCGTCCCGGACCGCCGTTACCCCGAAGTGTTGCGCGGCGTCGCTGACCGCATTGAGGTTCGCTTCGTCGACGCTGGCATAGCGGATCGGCTGTCGGCGAACGAAGGACCCGTCACCGATCAGGTGCGCCAACATGACTATCTCGGGATGCGGGAGTTCCCGTTGCTCCAGCGGTTCCGGCACGCTCCGGGGCACAGCGATCCGATCTCGTTCCGTGAGCTCCCCGAGGGGCAACCATCCGTCCACGGTGAGGAACGGGTGATTCGCGCTCGCCTCGACCTCGCGCCCGGACGTTGTCCGTAATCGGAAGACCTCCTTGGTGCCGCTGGGAAACACCTTCGGCATAGCCCGCGGCACAAGACGCATCCGTTCGTCGAGCGACCAGACCACCGGGCGTTCGCCGGAGTCCAGTAGCTCACCGATCGTCGTTTCCGTCCCCGTATCGGCGCGCAGTATCCGGGTACCGCGCGTGAGGCAGCCGGACTCGCGCAGGTCGGCGAGCATGGGGCGCTTGTCGGTCCGCTGTTCCGGACCACGGTTGAGCTGGCTGATCGCCACCAGCGGTACCTCGAGCTCCTTGGCGAGCAGCTTGAGCTGCCTGGAGAACTCGGAGACTTCCTGCTGCCGGGACTCGACGCGCTTGCCGGAGGTCATCAGCTGCATGTAGTCCACGACGATCAGTTGCAGGTCGTGCCGCTGCCGTAGCCTGCGCGCCTTGGCCCGGATCTCCATCATGGTCATGTTCGGCGAGTCGTCGATGAACAGCGGAGCCTCGCTGATCTCGCTCATCCGCCTGGCCAGCCGGGTCCAGTCGTCGTCGCTCATCCGGCCACCGCGCATGTCCTGCAGGCGGATCTTCGCCTCGGCGGAGAGCATGCGCATGACGATCTCGGTGCGCCCCATCTCGAGCGAGAAGATCACGCTGCTCATCCCTTGCTTGATCGAGCACGACCGCGCGAAATCCAGCCCCAGCGTCGAGTTGTGTGTCGGAATCATCGACCGCCCGGCCAGGTACATGTGGTCCTCGGCTGCCACCTCTACGCACCGCACTGGTTCGCTGGCGATAGGTCGAACATCCACGATGAACCGTGAGTCCGAGCGAGCTGTGTCGGCGGCCCTGCGACGTTCCTTGTGTGTGATTCGCTTGCGTTCCAGGCGGAAGACGTCGTCCTCAGTGCTGAAGGTGAGCTGATAAGCGATCGAGGAACTCTCATCCCGGCCGCGCACGCGTTTCGTCGCCGTGCCGCAACGGTAGCCGAGGCTGACGATGAGCTCACGGGCCTGCTCGGCGAGGCGGTGGTTGGTTGTCGTGAACTGAACAGCACCACCGCCGCTCACCGTTCCGTCCGTGTCCAGGAGGCCGGCCAGGAGGGCACGACGCTGTTGCTCGGAACCCCGCAGGTAGTCAGCCGGGACGTGCTTGTTCCCCAACACGTTCATGGAGCGCAATACAGCCTGCACTGTGCCGTGTTCATGACGGCATTGCTGGCACAGTCGACCCCCCGAGGACGGGCGGCCGCAATCGGGACACGTTGGTGGAGGAACTGGTGGCGAGATGAATCGGGCCCGGCCTCCGCACGAGCGACCGCAGGTTCGGACCTGGCTCGTTCGCGGAATGAACTCCGTACCGCAGACGACGCACTCCCGGGTGTTGGTGACGGGCTCAGGCGCCGGGAAGCAGAGGCGGTACAGCAAATCGCCGCACGGCACGACATCGATGCCCTCGGCTTCTACGTGACAGGTAATCTCCGGATCCGCCGTTGTGAACCGCGCACTCGCTGCATGACCGTCACCGAGCCACACCCCGAGTACATAGGGGGGGATGGGGACGTCTCGCTGAGGTAGTTGCATCGGTCGGCAGTTGATGACCGAATGGTTGAGGCGGCGATCGGCGGTCACACAGCGAAGGGTTGACGCGATCTCGCTGGTCGTCCGGACCTCGGCGAACGTTCGCTGGTTCTTGTAGCGGTTGTACCCCGTACGCGCCTGCTGAGCGCTGCGTCGGGACGCGCGTGTCTCAGTGAGCCATTGATGCTGTGCGTCGGCCACGAGAACCGAGCCGTCCGAGAACTCCACTTCGTAACACGGCCGCTCGCGCAGCACGTCGGTCGCGTCGACAACCCGTGTCGGCCGCCCGTCGGCGCCGATCAACTGGTCACCGACGGCGACCTCACCCATGGTCGTCCAACCGTCCGGTGTCGGTAGCGGAGTGGAGAGCGCGAGAGCCTTGCCGACACCCGGGCGCGCCGCGATGATGACCATCTGCCCGGCGTGCAGCCCGTTGGTGACGTGGTCGAGATCGGCGAAGCCCGTCGCTATGCCCTCCGCCTGGCCGCCGCGCGATGCGATCGCGTCGATCTCGTCCATGGTGGGCTGGAGCAGCTCCTCCAGCGCCACGTAGTCCTCGCTCGTGCGGCGCTCGGTGACCTCGTAGATGGCTGCCTGCGCGCGGTCGACGATCTCGCTGACGTCGTCACCAGCGGTCTCCGATGCCCCGTAGCCGAACTGCACGATCCGCGTGCCCGCCTCGACCAGCCTGCGCAGCACGGCCTTGTTGGACACGATCTCGGCGTAGTAGGCGGCGTTGGCCGCGGTCGGCACCGTGGCGATCAGGGTGTGCAGGTACGGGGCGCCGCCCGCGCGCCCCAGCTCGCCCCTGCGTTCGAGCTCGGCGGACACCGTGATCGGGTCGGCAGGCTCGCCACGCCCGTACAGGTCGAGCACGCACTCGTAGACAGCCTGGTGCGCCGGCCGGTAGAAGTCCTCGGGCCGGAGGACCTCGACGACATCGGCGATCGCGTCCTTGGACAGCAGCATCCCGCCGAGCACCGACTGCTCGGCGGTCACGTCCTGCGGCGGTTGCCGGTCGAAGCCGTTGCCCCCGGAATGGCCGGACGGCCCGCCCGGGCCGCTGTCGGAAGTGGCGAAGTCCGCGCTGCGGTCATCGGTGAGCGCCACGGGTACAGGCACCTCCTGTGCTATCGAACGGAAGTTCGATTGTTCCAGCTCGCCTGAGTCGCGGCCAGCGTAGACACACGACGGACTCCACAGTCTCCAGTTCGTATGCCGGACCCTTCACCGCTGCCGGCCGATCGGGCCCGTCGCGGGGCGTCCTGCCGGTCGAGATGCGGAGAACTCTCGGGATCCCCAGGCGATCGTCGGGTCGTTCCGCAAGCACGTTACGGCGTTGTGCTGGCCCGGTGCAAAGCCGCTTGTGGAGCTTGCTGTGCACTGCCTGGGGAGTAGTGGGCCTGTTCAACCACAGGCTTGTTGATACCTGTGTACAACCTGGGGATAAACGTGACCCATTAGAGAGCTACCCCAGGTCAGGCCCTGTGGGCATGCTGTGGATAACTTCGTGGAAATTCGCCCGGCGTGTCGTGGCGACATCGCCATCGGGCGTGTCGTCATACGACCGCGAGGGCACCGCGCACAGTAGCGGGCGGGCCCTTCACGTGCCGGAAGGACCCGCCCGTCACTGGTGTGCACACGCCCGGGGCGCGGCGTTACCCCGCTGGGTGGATGGCGACCTGGAAGGACGCCGTCACGTCGGGATGCAGCCGGACCGAGACCGGGTGGGGCCCGACGCTCTTGATGTGCCCGTCCAGCTGGATCGTTCGCTTGTCCAGCTGGGGACCGCCTGCTTGCTTCACCGCGGTGGCCACGTCGGCGGGCGTGATCGAGCCGAACAGCTTGTTCGAGTTCTTCGCCGCCTTCGCCTGCACCGGGACCTCGCCGAGGCCCTCGAGGGTCTGCTTGATTTCCTTGGCGTGATCCAGGTCCCTGATACGCCGGGCTTCCTGCGCGCGGCGGATCTCGGCGACGGTACGCTCCGCCCCCTTGGTGGACCGGATCGCGTAGCCGCGCGGCAACAGGTAGTTGCGCGCGTAGCCGTCCTTGACCTCGACGATGTCCCCGGGCTCGCCGAGGTGGGCCACGTCCGTGGTCAGAATGATCTTGGCCATGACGTGCCTCCTTACTTGGCCGTCGAGGTGTACGGCAGCAGGGCCATCTCGCGGGAGTTCTTCACCGCCGAGGCGACCCTGCGCTGGTGCTGGCTGCAGTTGCCGGTGACCCGGCGAGCGCGGATCTTGCCGCGATCCGAGATGAACTTGCGCAGCAGGGTCGTGTCCTTGTAGTCGATCGGCTCCGAGCGGCCGTGCTTCTCGGCCGCGCAGAAGATGCAGACCTTCTTCTTCGGCTTGCGAATGGGTGGCTTGGCCACGGTTGTACTCCTGTGTCTCTGTTCAGCAAGTCGGGCTACTCGTCGTGGGTGGCTCGCCGCTCGCCGGCGTCACAGCCGGGACGGTTCGTCGTGAGCCGCCGTCCGGGCGACCCTCGCCGCCGGGGAGTAGCCCTCCTGATCTCAGCGTGGTCGTCTACTTAGAAGGGTGGTTCGTCGGAGAAACCGCCACCGCCGCTCGCGGCGGGAGCGGAGCTCCACGGGTCGTCGGCTGGGGTCTCGCTGGCGCCCGCGCCGCCGCCCGCGCCGCCGAACCCGCCGCTGCCGGATCCCCGGCTGACCTTGTTCACCTTCGCGGTGGCGTACCGCAGGGACGGTCCGACCTCGTCGACTTCGAGCTCGACGACGGTGCGCTTCTCGCCTTCCTTCGTCTCGAAGGAGCGCTGCTTGAGCCTGCCCTGCACGACGACGCGCATGCCCCTGGCCAGGGACTCGGCCGCGTTCTCGGCGGCCTGGCGCCAGATGTTGCAGCGCAGGAAGAGCGCCTCACCGTCCTTCCACTCACCGCTCTGCCGGTCGAACTGCCGCGGCGTGGACGCCACGGTGAAGTTCGCGACCGCGGTGCCCGACGGTGTGAAGCGGAGCTCGGGATCGGCTGTGAGGTTGCCGACAACCGTGATGATGGTGTCACCGGCCATGGCGTATCACCTCAGGCCTTCGCCGCGTGCGGGACGGTCTCGCGCCGCACCGTCTTGGTGCGCAGGATGAACTCCTGCAGCGACAGTTGCCGTTCGAGCTCCTTCACGGCCTGCGCCTCCGCGGTGATGTCGACGACCGCGTAGATACCTTCGCTGTGCTTGTTGATCTCATAGGCGAGCCTGCGGCGGCCCCAGATGTCGATGTTGTCGACGCTGCCGCCTGCGGTGCGGATCACCTTGAGGAACTCCTCGAGCGTGGACTCGACTTTCCGCTCGTCGATGCTCGGCTCGAGAATGACCATTACCTCGTAATGGCGTGACACAACCACTCACCTCCTCTGGGCTTACGGCCACGGGCCTTCCGTGGCAGGAGGGTTTAGCCAACTGGTCAGTGTAGTTGTCGCCCGCGGCAACCCTGTCGCAGGGGCGTCTCAGACGTGGCGCAACACCCAGGTGCGGAACAGTGCGGCACCGGTGCCGGCCAGCGCGATCACCGCGAGCAGGACCGGAAGCTGCATGGTGGGCTGCTGCTCGCTCGCCGCGAGCGCCTCAGCCTCGCCGGGGTGCTGCGCGGCATCCCCCTCCGGCTCGTCGGCACCGAGCATGCCGAACTCCGGGGCCGAGCCCGCGGATCCGTCGGTGCCGTACAGCTCGCTCGGCGCCGTGCCGTACTCCGCGGCACCCGCCTGCGCCTCCGGGATGTCGCCGTAGTCCCTGCGCGGTGCGCGGGCGTCACTGCCGCTGCGGGACTGGAACTGTTCGTAGCGCTCGCGCAGGTCCTGCTCGTGGCCCGCGGCGGATTCGGACCGCTGCCCGTTCTGCGCCGAGCCGTTCTGGCTGCCGTTGTCCTGCTGCCTGCCGGAACCGCCCTGGGAGTCGCCGCCGGACCGCGCTCCGTCGTTGCCGTCGCTGCCGGAGTCGTGGTCGGTGGCCGCCACGGCTATCGCGCAGGCGTTCGAGACGCTGTCGGTGATCCGCTCCCTGTTCTTCTCCCGCTCCGCGATGTCCTCGACGTCGGGAACACTGTCGATCTTGTCGAGCACGGCCTCGGCGATCGTCTCGCCACTGCGCACCGAGCTGCCCTTGTCGGGCACGGTGCCCAGCGGGATGGGGTCGAACTTGCCGGCATCGAACGCTTCTTCCATGCGTGTGCGCTCACTCTTGATGCCGAGCAGCGGTGCGTCCAGCCCGTCACGGACCGACTCGACGACGTTGTCCCGTACCGCGTCGGAGCTCAGCTCGATCGACTCACCAACCGAGCCGCTGATCTCCGCGGAGCAGCCCTCGGCACTGACCGCGGCCGCCGCGGTGCCCGTGGTGCCCAGCAGGGTCGCGCCGGTGAGGAACCCGGCCAGCCCGAGCGCGGTGGTGGTTCTGCGGGCAGGCTGGCCCTCGAGACAGGCGGGAAACCGCACGGTGATGTCCTCCGTGAATAGGGCTAAAGGAGCTGACCTTGGTTATAACGTGTTCTCGTTCGTGATACCACTCGTTCGTGTGTGATATGTATCACGCAGACGCGAGGGCCTTGCGCAGCACCCACGAACGTACGAGTCCGGCGCTGGCCATCGACAGCGCGAGTACCGCGATCAGCATCGGTGCGCCTACAGTACCGCTGCCCTGGCTCGGGAGGGCGTCCGCACTCCCCGCGTTGGTCAGCTCGCGCTGCTCGGCCCCGGACTCGCCCTGGCCGAGGAGGCCGAACTCGGGGCTGTAGCCGGGAACGTCCGAGCCGTAGCGCACGCCGGGCGAGGTCACCATCGAGCTGTTCGCGTACGGGACCGACGCGAAGCTGTCCATCGGCAGCATGCCGCCTGCCATGCTGGTGGGAACGTTGCTCCACCCCGGCACGGTGCGGCTGTCGTAGGCGGCGCTGTTCGGTGAGCGCATACTCGGCTTCGGCTCGGGGTCGTTCTTCGCGTCTCCGGACCCGCCGGACTTCCCGCCCGTGCCGGACCCGTCGGAGCCGCCACCGGTTCCGGGTGCCGGCGCGGGGTCGTTCCCGCCTCCTCCGCCGCCGACGACGTCGTCCACGGTATCGCCGAGCTGCTCGGTGGTATCTTCGACCGCCTCCGTGACGGGTTCGGTCGCCTCCTGGACGGGCTCGCTCACGGTGTTCACGGCCGTGACCGTGACCTCGCACACGGACGGGAGCGAGATGCCGAGCAGTGACAGGTCGCCGAGGTAGCCGAGCAGCTCCGACTCCGGCACGGCGAACGTGCTGGTGCCTTCCTGCGCCGTGCCGAGGGAGATCGTCGGGGCTCCGGAGATTCCGAGTGCCGATTCGAGGTCCAGCGAGATCGGCTGGCCCGGCTCCCCCTCGAGGGTGGCGCCACAGCTGCCCGCGATGAGCGGCGAGGACCCCACCGCTGTTCCGGGGACCGCTATCGCGGACACGCCCGCGAGCAGCACAGATGCCGCTCCCAAGCTGGCCACATCCCGTTTGAGCTTGCCCATCTCGTTCCCCTGACTCGTCACTCGCCGGTAACGCGCTTTCGTGCTCCTACCCTGATAACGATGCTAGGCGACGTTCGTGACGCGAAACAGTGTTCAGCGTGTGCTTCCGTGCTCGGCGACCAGGGACGCGGCTGGGGTACGGGCCTTCTTCGCCTTCGCGCCGAGCGTGACGGAGTCGCGGGCACGGTCGAGTACCCCGCCGGCCGGGTCGTCCGCGCCGTGCTGCCGCACGAGATCCGTGCTCGGCCGGTAGATCTGGTAGATGATCAGCGCGCTCAGCCCGAGCACCGCGAGGTCGCGCAGGACGACCGCGGTGAGGAACCACCCCTCGGGCAGGCCCATGTTGTCCGTCCCCAGGAAGTAGTACATGCGGGGGACCCATACCAGCGCGTCCAGCACCATCCAGCCGAGCAGTAGCCGCCAGTGCGGGAGCGCGAGCACGGCCAGTGGCACCAGCCACAGGGAGAACTGCGGGCTCCACACCTTGTTGGTGATCAGGAACGCGGCGACAAGGAGGAAACACAGCTGTGCCAGCCGGGGACGTACCGGGGCCGACAGCGCGACCCACGCGATGCCGGCACAGCAGGCGACGAACAGCCCCGCGCTGACGGCGTTGAGTATCACCGGGGTCTCACCGGGGGCGAGTTCGCCGTCGAAACCCGGCCATCCGCTGAAGTACGAGATGACGTTGTAGAGGGAGTCCGGGTCCATCCCGCGCTCGGAGTTGAGCCGGAGGAACTCCCGCCAGCCCTGTGGATAGAGCAGGGCGATGGGCAGGTTCACCGCGGTCCAGGCTAGGACGGTGAACACCGCTGTGCGCAGCCAGGTGCGGAGCTTGCGTGCGCGCAGGCACAGCAGGAGCAGCGGCACGAGAAGGAACAGCGGGTAGAGCTTGGCCGCCCCGCCGAGCCCGAGCAGCACACCGGCGAGCGTGGGCTTGCGCCGGGACCAGGCGAGTATCGCGGCGGCGGCGAACGCGACCGCGAGGGTGTCCCAGTTGGTGAACGCGTGCACGATCGCCAGCGGGGAGACGGCGACCAGTGCCGCGTCCCACGGTCTGCCTCGCGCGGTCGTCGACACCGCCCAGACCACCACCAGCCAGGCGGCGGCCAGCCACAGCGCCGTGATGTTGAAGTACACCACCACGGGTAGCGCGGTGGGGAGCAGCGCCGTATCGGCACCGTCGGTCCAGGCGTGCGCGATCTGCGCGTTGGCCCACTGGAACAGCCCGGTGAGCACCGGGTACTCCATGTACCGCTGCTGTTCGTGCTCGGTTCCCTCGCCATCGACCCAGCCGTCCCGGTAGGGGAACGTGCCGGGATCGTCGAGGCGCTGCGCGCCGAACAATGGGACGACATCGGAGTAGCACATGGCCACGTACTGGCGATCGGAACGCCAGTCGAGTGCGAGGGTCCCCTCCCCGGTCTCGTACTGCTGGACGCACCCGGCCTTGCCGAACCAGCCCAGCGTCAGCGCCGCGATCGCCAGCAGCAGCGTTACCCGCAGCGGGGTCCAGAACCAGTGCCTACCGACCGCGGCGTGGGTACCGAGGGGGCCGCCGAACGGGTGGCTCGCCTGTGCGGCGAGAGGCTCCGTCCAGGTCGGGACGACCCGCTCATGGTGCTCGGCGCTGGCGTGCAGCGGGGCACTGCGCCGGGACTCCCTGGGGCACTCGCCGGTGGATTCCCCGGGGAACTCGCCGGGGGACTCACTGCGCGGATCGCTGGGCACGAGTCGGATGGTATTAGGCCGAACGGTCCACGGTGCGCCCGCGCCGTGGAGTTACCACGGATCCCCCGGTCAGCGGCTACGGCATGAAGCCGTTGCCGCCGTCCTCGTCACCGCCGTCCTGGCCGCCGGGGCCGTTCCCGGGACCGTCGTCGCCCCCGTCGCCCCCGTCGTCGCCGGTGCCGTCGTCCTGGCCGCCGTCGCCGCCGTCCTCGCCGCCGGTGCCGTCGTCCTGGCCCCCGTCGCCACCGTTGCCGCCATCACCGTCGTCCTGGCCGCCGTCGCCACCGTTGCCGTTGCCGCCGTCCTCGCGGCCCTCGTCCTCGCGGCCGTTCTCGTCCCGGGGCGGGGGCGCGTCGTCCGGGCCGCCACCCCGCTCCCGTTCGGTCGGTTCGGGTGGCTCCGAGGGCTTACCGATCGTCTTCACCTCGGTGAAGTCCTCGTGCGGGGTACCCTCCAGGTAGGTGTCGGTGAACGTCTTCCAGATCTGCCCCGGCAGGCCCGAGCCGTAGATCTTGGCGTCGTTCGCGTCGCGGATGGGGTCCGAGCCTGAGTCACCGACCCACACCGCGGTGGAGATCGACGGCGTGTAGCCGACCATCCAGGCCTGCGAGTTCTCCCCGTCCACGTGGGACTGGTGGGTTCCCGTCTTGCCCGCGCAGGGCCGCCCGCCCGCGCAGGACAGGTTGGAGTAGGGCAGGACCGGCTCGAGAGTCTGGGTCACGTTACCGGCGATCTGCTCGCTCTCCTCCTCGTCGCTGGCGAAGGCCGGCTCGCCCTCCGGGCGGTGCTGGTAGATGGTCTCCCCGTCGTCGGTGGTCAGCTTCGAGATCAGGTGCGAGTCCCGCTGAATTCCGTCCGCGGCGAAGGTGGCGAAGGCGGATGCCATGTCGCGCGGGGTGACGGTGGTGGCGCCGCCGCCGATCGCGATACCCGCGTCGGCGGTGCTGAGCTCGGAGCGTTCGCTCATCCCGGCCGAGCGCGCCGCCTCGGCCACCGCTGCCGGGCCGGTGTCGTTGACCACCATGTCGTAGAAGACGGTGTTCAGGGAGCGCTTCATCGCCTCGGCCACCGTGCAGTTGCCGCACGACTCGCCGTTGACGTTGTTGATGGTCACCGGTTCGTCGCCCGCACCGAACGTGCGAGGCGAGGATCCGTCGTACGTCTCCCCCGGTCCCTTGCCCTGCTGGAGCAGCGCGACGAAGTCGAACGCCTTCATGGTCGAGCCGGGGTTGCGCGCGGTATTCGCCCAGTCGCGCTGGTTCTTCTCGGAGACCTCACCGCCGTAGTAGGCGCGGACCGCCCCCGAGTTGGGGTCCACGGCGACGAGCGCGTCCCGCAGGTTCTCCGGCTGGCCGTCCATGACTTCGCGTACGGACTCCTGGGCGGCGTCCTGGGCGCGCTGCTCGATCGTGGTGTGAACCTGGTACCCGTTCGCCCGGACCTCGGACTCCGAGTAGCCGATCTCCTCGAGCTCCTCGTTGATCCGTTCCTTGATGTAGTGCTTCGGCCCGCCCATCGTGGTCATCTGGGTGGCCTCGTGGGGAAGCGGCTCGGGGAACCCGGACCGGGACCGCTCGGCGTCGGACATCCAGTCGTTGGCGACCATCTGGTCCATCACGTAATTCCAGCGCCGCTCGGCGTAGTCGCGGTTGTCCGACCTGCTCGGCGCCTGGATGATCCCGGCGATGAACGCCGCCTCGTGCTTGTCCAGATCCTCGACGTCCTTGCCGTAGTAGGCCTGGGAGGCCGCCTGCACACCGTAGGCCCCGCGACCGAGGTAGATCGTGTTCAGGTACGCGGTGATGATCTCGCTCTTGGTCTGCTGGTTGTTCATCTTGAAGGCGCGGACGATCTCCGTTGCCTTGCGCTGCAGCGTGTGCTCGTCGGAGTCGGTCGCGACCTTGATGTACTGCTGGGTGATGGTGGATCCGCCGCCGGACCCGCCGGTGAGCTGGAGGTAGGCGGCGCGCGCGATAGCCGTGAGGTCGAAGCCCCTGTTGGTCTCGAACGTCGCGTCCTCGGCCGCGTACGCCGCGTGTTTCATCTCGTCCGGGATCTCGCTGGCGCTGAGGATCACCCGGTTGCCGTCCGGGGCGTCCCGCCCCATCTCCTCACCGTCGGAGTAGAAGTAGGGCACGACGCCGCCCTGCGCCTCGGCCACCTCGTGCGGGGTCGGCACGTCCACGACCAGGTAGGCGATGCCGAACGCGGCCATCGGCAGCACCACGAACAGTGCGACGAAGGCATAGATGGCACGCCGCAGCCACACACCGCGCCTGCGGCGGGGCTTCGTGCGGTCGCCGCCGCCACCACCGCCGGGCTCGGCTCCCGGCTCGGCATGCGCGGCCGTGGCACCGGAGCCCGCCGCGCCGGTGATCGCCGTGCCGGAGAGGTAGGCGTTGATGCGTTGCTCGGCAGCGGGGTCGGTAGGTGCGGCCGTACCGTCCTCGCGGTGGGTGAGCAGCTGGGGCTCGGCGCCGGGGAACGGCTGGTAGTCGTCCCTGTCGATCGGCGGGAGCATTTCCGTGACGTAGTCGTCGTCGAACGAGCCCTGCGGACGGCCGGGTGCGCCACCGCCACCCTGCTGTGGAGGGCCTCCGGGCTCACTGAAGCTGTGCCGACCCCCCGCGGGGCCGTCCGCCCCGGGCTGCCGACCGGGCTGCTGCCCGCCGGGTGGGTTGCCGTGTTGACCGCCGGGCCACTGGGGTCCCTCGGGACGGGCCGGACCCGCCGGTGGGCGTTCCCACTGGGTCTCCTCGCCGGTAGGCCAGCGCGGCTCCTCGCCGGACGGCCACTGCGGCTGGTTTCCTCCGCCGAAGGAGTGTCGTCCTGGTCTGCGTTCGTCGCTCACGAATACGCCTCACTCAAGGGGCTGCTGCCTGCTGCGCGCGTGAACGGCCGGGGCCGGTTCCGCCGGTACCGAGAACGTAGGAGATCGCGACATGGTTCCAACGGCACATGCGGCACACCTCCACCACAAAGACGGTGAACTCCGAGAATAGCTGGGTCATTCGATCAAGCTCATCCGGCCGGCGGGCGGATCCGGACGCTTGCCCCAACTCGGAACCGAACACCCACGCCACCAGGCTCATGTTTCGCCTGGTGCAGACGGGGCACGGGTGCTCGATGTGTTCACCGTGATACTCGGCGGCGCGCAGCAGGTACGGACCGGCGTCACAGACTTCCGCGCGGCTCACTGTGCCCGCGCGGTACTGCCTGAGCAGCGCGCGTTTGCGTAACGCGTAGTCCACGATGTGTCGCTGGTTCCGCACAGGCACAGCGTACGTGTCCCGGGCGGATGTCCCCAACGATCGCGCGGTGCCCCTCCCGCGGACGCACCTGGCACCACAGCTGCGGGCCAGGTCAGGACCGGTGCCGGGACGGGATGCGGACACCGGCCCTCCGGTTGTCTATCCGGCATCGGTGTGAGCTACCCGACTCGGGGACAGGCGCGATGAGGAGACGCCGATGTATCGGTGCGATATAGTGGTATGACATATCGCGGGTTCGTCGGACGGTTCCCGTGTGCGCGAGCCGGGCACGGGCCCGCCGGTGGGTCTCGCGGGCAGGCATGGCCGATAAGCACGGCGAGGAGGTGCAGGATGCTGGAGTTCGCGATCCTCGGGCTGCTGCACGAGGCGCCGATGCACGGCTATGTGCTGCGGAAACGCCTGCACGACACGCTGGGGATGTTCCGGACGTTCTCGTACGGGTCGGTCTACCCCACCTTGCGCAGGTTGCAGCGTGCGGGCCTGATCGCGGAGGAGCCTGCTGAACTCGGCGAGGGTGAGTCCACATCCGGTACCCAGCGCGGCCAGAACCGCACCTGGGGCCGTAAGGCGCGACGCGTGTACAAGCTCACGGCCGACGGCAAGGAGCGGTTCGCCGAGCTCGTCGGCGACGCGGGGCCGCAGACCTGGGACGACGAGGGTTTCGGAGTGCACCTGGCCTTTTTCTCCCGCACGCCCGCCGATGTGCGGATGCGGATCCTGGAAGGGCGCAGGCGCCGCGTGGAGGAACGGCGGGAAGGGTTGCGTGCCGCGCTGTCCCGCGCCGAGGAACGGATCGATCGCTATACCCGCGAGCTGCACAGGCTCGGCCTGGAGAGCAGCGAACGCGAAGTGCGCTGGCTCAACGAGCTGATCGCGCACGAGCAAGCGGAGCAGCGCAAGCAGATGGAATGAGTCGCTGTCTTGTAGCCACAGCAGTGACAAGTCTCAAGTGAAGGAGAACCGGCATGGGCGAGAACCGCCGCAGCGCGAGCAGCTCGAGCGCTCGAGCCGATAACGCTGTCAGGGTGGCCATCGTTGGCGTCGGCAATTGCGCGGCGTCTCTTGTGCAGGGCGTCGAGTACTACCGTGACGCCGATGTCGACTCGCGTGTGCCTGGACTGATGCACGTGCAGTTCGGTGACTACCACATTGGTGACGTGCAGTTCGTCGCGGCGTTCGACGTGGATGCGAAGAAGGTCGGCCGCGATCTGTCCGAGGCGATCGTGGCGAGCGAGAACAACACCATCAAGATCGCGGATGTGCCGCCGCTCGGCGTCACCGTGCAGCGGGGGCACACCCATGACGGGCTGGGCCGTTTCTACAGGGAGACGATCTCCGAGTCCGATGACACGCCCGTCGACGTCGTCGCGGCTTTGCGTGAGGCCGAGGTCGACGTGCTGGTCTCGTACCTTCCGGTCGGCTCAGAGGATGCGGACAAGTTCTACGCGCAGTGCGCCGTCGATGCCGGTGTCGCCTTCGTCAACGCGCTCCCCGTGTTCATCGCCTCGGACCCGGAGTGGGCGCAGAAGTTCACCGACGCCGGCGTGCCGATCGTCGGCGACGACATCAAGTCGCAGGTCGGCGCGACGATCACGCACCGAGTGCTTGCGAAGCTGTTCGAGGATCGCGGCGTGCAGCTGGATCGCACGATGCAGCTCAACGTCGGCGGCAACATGGACTTCATGAACATGAAGGAGATGGAGCGGCTCGAGTCCAAGCGCGTCTCCAAGACCCAGTCGGTGACGTCGCAGGTCGATCGTGATCTCGGTAAGGACAACGTGCACATCGGCCCGTCCGACTACGTGGCCTGGCTGGACGACCGCAAGTGGGCGTATGTCCGCCTGGAGGGCCGTGCCTTCGGCGACGTTCCGCTGAACATGGAGTACAAGCTGGAGGTGTGGGACTCGCCGAACTCGGCGGGAATCATCATCGACGCGGTACGCGCGGCCAAGATCGCCAAGGACCGGGGCGTCGCCGGTCCCGTGCTCGGCGCCTCGTCCTACTTCATGAAGTCGCCGCCGGAGCAGTACCACGACTCCGTCGCGCACGACGCCGTGGAGCGCTTCATCAACGGCGAGGACTAAACCGCCCGGGGCGGGGAGCCCAAGGTGACATGCGGCTCCTTCTACGGAACCAAGGTCACCTCGGGCTCCCCGCCGCCGCGCCCTGCGACGCTACGGTGGCGGTTATGACGCGATCACCCTTGGCCCTGGTGACCGGGGCATCCAGTGGCATCGGAACCGCCGTGGCGCACGCGCTGGCACCTACCCACCACCTGCTGCTCGGCGGGCGGAACAAGCGTTCCCTCGACGCCCTGGCCTCCTCGTTGCCCGCGGCGACACCCTGGCAGGTCGACCTGACCGACCCGGACAGGATCGCCGAGGCTGTGCACGGCGTCACCGAACTGGACGTGCTGGTGCACTCCGCGGGCATCGCCACGCTGGGCACGGTGGAGCAGGCGAGCATGGCCGACTGGCGTGCCAACTTCGAGGTCAACGTCGCCGCGGTCGCGGAGCTGACCAGGCAGCTACTGCCTGCGCTACGCGAGGCGCGCGGGCACGTCGTGCTGATCAACTCGGGCGCCGGACACAACGCGCGACCGGGCTGGGGTCCGTACGCGGCGAGCAAGTTCGCCTTGCGCGGGTTCGCCGACTCGTTGCGCGGCGAGGAAGAGCCTGCCGGGCTGCGGGTCACGTCGGTGTACCCGGGACGTACCGCCACGCCGATGCAGGAAGCCATCGTCGCGGGCGAGGGCCGCCGCTACGAGCCCGAGCAGTTCCTCCGCCCGGAGTCGGTGGCCGGTGCGGTGCGCCACGCGGTCACGGCGACCGCGGACGCGCATGTCACGGAGATCACCGTCCGCCCGGGCTGATCCTCCTCACCCGCGCAGGCGCCCCGCGGTCGCGCGCACGTCCGCCTGCGCCTGGCCACGGTCGACACGTGTCGACTCGCCCTCGGTGACGACGTGTTCCCCGGCGACCCAGACGTCGGTGACGCGCCGGGAGCCCGCACCCCACACCAGGTTCGCGACCAGCTGCTCGTCCGGGGCGTCCGCGCCCGCGACGAACGCGGGATCATCCAGGTCGATGTGCACCAGGTCGCCCCACCGCCCCGGCTCGATCGTGCCGATGTCGGTGCGGCCGAGGGCGGCTGCCCCGTCGCGGGTGGCCAGCAGCAGGGCCTGCTCCGCGGACACGGCGGTGGAGTCGCCGGTGCTCAGCCGCGCCAGCATCGCGGTCAGCTGCACCTCGTGCAACAGGTCCAGGTCGTCGTTACTGGCCGGGCCGTCTGTGCCAAGGCCGACGGGAACACCCGCGGCGAGCAGCTCGTTCAGCGGGGCGATTCCGGAGGCGAGCTTGGCGTTCGAGCCGGGACAGTGCGCCACGCTGGCGCCGCTGCGCGCCAGCAGCGCGATATCGGTGGCGTCGACATGCACCGCGTGCGCCAGCAGCGCCCGCCCGGACAGCACGCCGACCTCGTCGAGCAACCGCGGTACCGAGCCGTACCGCTCGCGCAGCTCGGTGTCCTCGCCCGCGGTCTCGGCGGCGTGGATGTGCACGAGCGCTTCGCGGGCGCGTGCGGACTCCGCGATCACCTCCAGCGCGTCGGCGGGCAGCATGTACGCCGAGTGCGGCCCGTAACCGAGTTCGATGCGCTGCCCGGGACCGAAGATCCGGCCGTCGGTGTCGATCCAGTCGTCGATGTGCTTGACGGCTGCGCGCCAGCTCAGCCCGGGCAGGTCGATCACGGGTCCGGTCAGCACCAGCCGGCCTCCGGTACGCAGCACGGCATCGGCGACCCGCTCGCCCTGGTAGTACATCTCGGTACTGGTGGTCACGCCGTGGCGGAGCATCTCGACGGAACCGAGCAGCATGCCCGCGTGTACGTCGTCCGGGGTGAGCGCGGCCTCGGCCGGGAAGACCACCTCGTGCAGCCAGCGCATCAGGGGCAGGTCGCCCCCCATGCCGCGCAGCAGGGTCATCGGGCTGTGCGCGTGCGCGTTGATCAGCCCGGGCAGCAGGATCCCGGTGAGCTCGGAGACGGCCGCGTCGTGCCGCTCCGGCGCGCCGGCCCGCGGTCCGCAGTAGGTGATGGTGCCGGTGGCGTCCACATCCACCGTGGCGTCACGTAGCACGGTGAAAGGGTCGCCGCACGGCAGGACGATCGGCGCGTGGATTCGACGTGACATGGGCCCGATCGTGCCACGTTCACACGCGCTCCAGGATGAGGTCACGGGAGACGCGTCCCTCGCTCTCCGCGCGCGACTCGAACTTCGTGACCGGTCGCCACACCGGCCGCGGCGCCCAGCCACCCGGCTGCCGCGCATGCGGGTTGTACAGCAGCGGCTCGGCCGCGCACACCTCGCGCATCTGCTCGGCGTAGTCCTGCCAGTCGGTGGCCAGGTGCAGGGTGCCGCCCTTCTCGATCCTGGAGGCCAGCAAGGACACGAACTCCGGTTGGATGAGCCTGCGCTTGTGGTGCCGCTTCTTCGGCCACGGGTCGGGGTAGAAGATGCGGACCTGGTGCAACGACTCCGGCGCGAGGTGCTCGCGCAACAGCACGACGGCGTCGCCGCGCAGCAGCCGCAGGTTGTCCAGCTCCAGCTTCTCGGCGCGCAGCAGCAACTGACCGAGACCAGCCGCGTAGACCTCCACGGCGAGGTGGTTGAGGTCGGGAGCGTTGTAGGCGAGCTCGGCCGTGGTCTCGCCCATCCCGGAACCGATCTCCAGCACGACGGGGGCCTGCCTGCCGAACCACGCGCCGATGTCCAGCTGCCCGGGCGGTAGTCCGGCGATGTCGCGGCCGTACCGGCCCCAGCCGCGTTCCCAGGCCTTCTGCTGGCCGACGGTCATGCGGCCGCCCCTGTGCACGTAGCTGACCACGTTTCGGCGGGGTCGCTGCGCACCGGACCACTCGTCGGGTGAGGTGGGGTGTTGGCTGCTCACGATGAGTCGGGTCTCCGGTAGGGCTGGGTGCTCGGCTGGCGACTTCGACTTTACCCAGGTGGTGGCGATCACCCCGGGCGGGACGTGTGGCACGCGAGGTGACGGGGAGCTACCGGTGACGACCGCACCCGGGGAACGAAGAGGGCCGGACCGGCAGGGAAGCTACCCCGTACCGCGGCGCTTCGCGCCCCGGATCTCCCTGACCGGTCCGGCCCTTTCCCCCGACGGGTCGTGCGTTCCCCGAGCGACGCACGACCCGGCTCGTGTGGCTCAGGCGTCGCGCCGATGCGCGACCACGAGCGCGACGGCGAGCATGCCGAAAGCGATCGCCGCGAAGTAGGCGAGCGCGAGCCACGGGCTCAGCGTCGACGTGGACAGCGGTGGCCCCGCCTCGGCGACCGCCCGCGTGCCCCCGTCACCGCTGAGGAACTTCTCCACGACGTTGAACGGCATCCACTCGTGGATGGTCGACCCGATCTCGGGAATGATCGGGGTCAGCGACTCGATCACCGCGGTGTAGATGAGCAGGATCGCGATCGCTGCGGCGCTGTGCCGGAGCAGGATACCCACGGCGAGCGCGAGCACCGCGGCGAGTGCGTAGACGAGGCCGTTGCCCGCGACCTGCCGCCAGTCGGCGGCGCTTGTCAGCGCGAGGTTGGCGTCCGGGGCGATCAGGGCGGAGATACCGAGGGCGCCGAACGCGGCGAGCAGCCCGATCGCCAGTGCCAGCGAGGACACCACGGTCGTCTTGGCCAGTAACGCCGACACGCGGTTCGGGATCGCCTGGAACGTGGTCCGGATGGTGCCGAAGCGGTACTCGGTGGTGATGGCCAGCGCGGCCAGCACCATCACGACCGTCAGGGCGAAGAACTGGCCGAACTGGGTGGAGCCGACGCTGACGAACCCTTCGTCGGCGGTGGCCGTGGTCAGCGCGGCGAACCCGATCGCGATCGCCAGGGCGATCAGGGTGCCCCACCACGGTGACCGGGTGGTGAACAGCTTGATGCGTTCAACTGCGAGCAGAGTCATCGTTGTGCCTTCGTCTCTATCCGTCGGGTGCTCAGGAAGCGGTGCCTGCCAGCTCGGTTGTCGCGGGGGCACGGTCGTCGAAGTCGCTGGCGTACTCCACGGAGTCGCCGGTGATCTGCATGAAGGCCTGCTCCAGCGAGCCCTGCTGGGGACTGAGCTCATGCAGTACGACCTGGTGCCGCGCGGCGAGGTCACCGATGGCGTCGCTGTCCAGTCCGGAGACAAGGACCGCGCCGTCCTCGCCGCGTACCGACGCGCCCGCGTCGGCCAGCACCGGCCGGAACTCGGCGAGTTGCGGGCTGCGCACCTTCACCGCGTCCTCGGTGGCACGGGAGACGAAATCTGCCGTGCTGCATTGCGCGATCAGCTCCCCCTTGCCGATGACGACGAGATCCTGGGCGGTCAGCGCCATCTCGGAGAGCAGGTGGCTGGAGACGAACACCGTGCGGCCTTCGTCGGCGAGCCGGTGCATGAACCGGCGGATCCAGAGGATGCCCTCCGGGTCCAGGCCGTTGACCGGCTCGTCGAACATCAGGATCTCCGGGTCGCCGAGCAGCGCCCCCGCGATACCCAGCCGCTGCGACATGCCGAGCGAGAATCCCCCGGCCTTCTTGTTCGCCACCGAGGTCAACCCGACGGTCTCCAGCACCTCGTCGACACGCCGCTGCGGGATGTCGTTGGACTTGGCCATCCACCGCAGGTGTGATCGGGCGGAGCGGTTGGGGTGGACCCAGCGAGCGTCGATCAGGGCGCCCACGGTGCGCAGCGGGTGGCGCAGCTCGTGGTAGCGCTTCCCGCTCACGGTGACCGAACCGCTCGTGGGCCGGTCGAGCCCGAGGATCATCCGCATGGTGGTCGACTTGCCCGCACCGTTGGGGCCGAGGAACCCTGTCACCACCCCCGGCTCCGCGGCGAACGACAAGTCGTCGACGGCTGTGGTCTCGCCGTAACGCTTGGTGAGGCCTCTCGCCTCGATCATGGTGGTATCTCCCTCTCCGTAGTGCCGGTCGATTCCCGGCCCGGCCCCGTGCTGGTGGCGGCCGGTCCCCCGTTGTCTCTTCGAGCATGCCCCGTCACCGGGGTCGCGCGCGTCGGTCCCGAGGTTGATTTCGTGGCCGACCCAGGTCGTAGTCTCGTCGCTTCGTGCGGCGTAGACGATCCGTGATCGCCCTGATTCCGACCCTGATTCGCGTCCAGGGGTGGCTACGGGACGGGGCCAGCGTGGGCAGCCAGGGCGGCGGGTGGGATCAGGACGGCCTGCTGGGAGCCCCGCCGGGCCGTGCAAGACCGGTGTCGTAGGCCAACACGACGGCCTGCACCCTGTCGCGGAGATCCAGTTTGGCAAGCAGCCTGCCGACATGCGTCTTGACGGTGGCCTCGGACAGGTACAGCTGCCCGGCGATCTCGGTGTTGGACAGGCCCCGCGCCACCAGCGCGAGCACCTCGCGTTCGCGGTCGGTGAGCACGTCCAGCGCCGAGTCGTCCTGAGGCTGGTCGGCCGAGTCCGCGAACCGGTCCAGCAACCTGCGGGTGATGCTCGGTGACACCACCGCATCGCCGGTGGCCACCGAGCGCAACGCGGAGATCAGGTCGCCGGGGGCGGTGTCTTTGAGGAGGAACCCGCTCGCCCCGGCCTTGAGTGCGGAGTAGACGTACTCGTCGAGGTCGAAGGTGGTCATCACGAGCACCCGCGCCGGGTGTGACGCCACGATCCGCCGGGTGGCCTCCACCCCGTTCAGCCCGGGCATCCGGATGTCCATCAGCACGACATCCGGGTCGAGCTCGGTCGTGAGCCGTACCGCGGTGTCCCCGTCGCCCGCCTCGCCTGCCACCTCGATGTCCTCGGCGGCCCCGAGCACCATGTGGAACCCGGCACGCATCAGTTCCTGGTCATCGACGAGCAGTACGCGAATCACGAGTCCCCCTGTCTCCGTCCGGAGTGATATCCCCAGCTCGGGTGAGGCCCGTCCGCGGGATCGGGCGCCCATGGGAGGGGTGGTCGGGGCGCGCGTCCTTCCTCATGAACGGACCTTCCCGGTCGGGGTCGAGCTGTCCGGTTGCGGGCCGCCGGTGCCGGTCCCGGCCCGTGCCGTGGGGAACGTCGCGTGGACGCACCACCCGCCGCCGAGCCGCGGCCCTACGGAGAGGGTGCCACCGAACACGTGCACGCGCTCGCGCATGCCGATGATCCCGTTCCCACCTGCCGGTGCGGGCTGGGCGGCCCCCACAGGGTTGGCCTTGCCCGCGCCGTCGTCGGTAACGGTGACATGCACGGCGGCGGTGTCGCGTTCGACCGACACGTACGTGCGAGCGCTCGTGCGGGCGTGCTTGAGCACATTGGTCAGTGCCTCCTGCACCACCCGGTGCACCCCGAGCGCGAGGCCGGCATCCAGGTCGTCCAGGTCGTCGGCACGTTCCACGCGCACGTCCAGGCCGGAGGCGCGTACCCGGTCGACCAGGTCCGTCAGCGCGTCCACCCCGAGCTGCGGTTGCAACGGCTCGGTTTCGGAGTCGGGGTTGCGCAGCACATCGACGAGCCTGCGCAGCTCGGTCAGCGCCGATCGGCCGGTCTCGGAGATCGTGTCCATCGCGCGGCAGGCAGCCGCCGGATCGGAGTCGATCGTGCAACGCGCTCCGTCCGCGTGCACCACGATCACGCTGACCGAGTGCGCGACGATGTCGTGCAGCTCGCGAGCGATCCGGCCCCGTTCGTCGGCTACCGCGAGCCTGGCGAGGTGCTCGCGCTCCGACTCGAGCAGCTCCAGGCGCGCCTCCAGCTCCGCCTGGTAGGCCCGGCGCGCACCGAGGAACTCCCCGAGCAGCCAGCTGAATACGTACACCCCGATGGAGAACCCGATACTGAGCATCCACCGGTCGCGCTCGACCTGCACGAGGATCTGCACGACGGTCGCTGCCGAGAGGACGGCTGTGTAGAACGCCGCGTGCCGCCTTCCGACGTAGACCACCAGCGTGTAGACCGCGATGCCGGAGGTGACGAACGCCGCGAGAGGTAGCTCCAGCGCGGCGTGCACCGCCCCGGTGACGAGCACGACGTAGGCGACGGCGACGGGGTAGCGACGGCGGAACACGATCGGCAGCACCGTGGCGAGCACCACGGGCAGCGTCACGTACCACGTGGCGCGTTCCGGGTTGTTGAGGTAGATGCCGATGTCGAGCACGGCGATCAGCAGTGCCACGGCGCTGTCCCCGGCCATCGGATGCGCGCGCATCCACAGACTGAACCGACGCATGACCCGAACACTAGGCCGGGTGCCCCGTCCGCCGCGTCACCCCGTGGGACCACGGCGACCCGTGACCGCCTGCTGCCGGTGACGTCCGGTGTCCGGTCACGTGTGTGGGGTGACGAGCCCGGCATGTGACTGGCCAAGGGGAGGATCCGGCGTGTCGTGCGCGTGCGTGGCAGGATGCTCTCCGGATGAGCGAGCGCGTGCCGGCGAGCTCGCGGGCGCGGGCACGGGTACGAAGCGTTGGGAATGGGGGCGTTGACGGCCGTGACCGAGCAGGCACGTCTGGCCGGGCCGTTGTCGGCGTCGGTTTCCGACCTCTGCAGGCGGTTGCGGCCGCAGGTCGGTGCACGCACCGCGGCTGGTTTCGACGAGGTGTCGCGCAGGCTGGCCTCGCCCTTGCAGGTCGCGGTGGCTGGCCGGATCAAGTCCGGGAAGTCGACGCTGGTGAACGCGTTGATCGGGCGCAGGGTCGCGCCGACGGCAGTCGGTGAGTGCACACGCCTGGTGACCCGTTTCCGGTACGGCACCGTGGACCGCGTCGAGGTGGTCCGTACCGACGGCTCCACGCAGGTCCTGCCGTTCTCCCCGGACGGGATGATCCCGGAGTCACTCGGCGTGGAGCTCGACACGGTCTCGCATGTGGAGGTCTACCTCACCAATGCGGTCTTGCAGGGCATGACGGTCATCGATACGCCGGGGCTGGGGTCGCTGGACGCCGCCTCGGCGCGGCGCACCGAGGAGCTGCTCGGGGGCGGCGACCTGGGTGGCAATGCGGGCAGCGACGGTGCTGGCGAGGACGGCGCCGGTTCGGGCATGGGCGAGCTCGACGAGACCTCGCGTAACGCCGTGGCGGGCGCGGAGGCGGTGCTCTACGTGGTCACGCAGCACGTGCGCGCCGACGACCACGAGGCGCTGGCCGCGTTCACCGCGGCGACCGCGAGCGCCGAAGCCGGTCCGGTGAACGCGATCGCGGTGCTGAACAAGGCCGACACCGTCGTGCCCGACTCGGTGGACGGCGCGGGTGGCGACGTGTGGAAGGCCGCCTCGTTGCTTGCCGAGCGGCAGGCGACCGCGCTACGCCCGCGGGTGGCCGACGTGCTGCCGGTGGTCGGGCTGCTCGCCGAGTCGGCCGAGTCGGGCGGCTTCACCTCGGCCGACGCCGAGTCGCTGCGCCGGCTGGCCGCCCTGGCCGATGAGGACCTCGAGACGATGATGATGTCGGCCGACATCTTCACCACCTGGGAGTGCGACGTTCCCGCAGGCACGCGCGCCCGGCTGCTCGAGCGGCTGGACCTTTACGGCATCCGGCGGTGCGTGGACGCCATCCGCGGGCAGCCGGACATCACCGCGGGCGCGTTGCGCAGGATCGTCCTGGACGCCTCCGGGCTGGAGCCGGTGCGGTCCCGGCTGGACACGGTGTTCGCGGCGCGCGCGGACGGCATCAAGGCCGCCGCCGCGCTGGCCTCGGTGACCGCGCTTGCCGACTCCTCGAACGACCCTGTCGAGCGGTCCAGGGTGCACGACGCCATCGAGGTGCTGCTCGCCAGGCCGGAGGCACACCAGCTGCGCATGCTGGAGGCGTTGACACTGGTCGTATCGGGTGCCGTGGAGATGCCGCAGGACCTCACCGACGAGATCCTGCGGGTCGGTAGCAACGCCGACACCGGCGAGCGGCTGGGCATGCCGGGCGCGGGGGCCGCGGACCTGACCGAGCACGCCCTCGAACGCGCCGGTTGGTGGCGGTCCTTCGCCTCGTTCGGTGCCACGCCCGCGCAGAGCCGGGTCGCGCACGTCGTGCACCGGACGTACTTTCTGATCTGGCAGCAGCTGCGTGGCAGCGGTACGCAGGGCGGGTGATGGCCGGGATGGCGCCGTCGTTCCGGAGGCGGACGCGGGTGCCCGCGTCCACAGGGCATGCCGAGCCGGTCGGGCGAGCAGGCGGAACCGACCGGGCGGCCGCTCCGTCGGAGAGGGACATGCGGCAACTCGAGGATGATCGGCGTGCGCTGATCGAGCTGTGTCTCTACGCGATCGACCGGGCCCGCAGTGGCGGCGTGGCCGGGCGGCTCGAGGAGGGGCTGGCCGAGGTGGGGGTCACCGCGGTGCGGCCGGACGGTGCGCGGTTCGACCCCAGCGTCCACGAGGCGGGCGGCACCGTGTCTACGGTGGATGGCACGCTCGACGGGGTGATCGCGGAGACGGAGGTCGCGGGCTTCGTGGACGGGGAGACGGTGCTGCGCGTCCCGGTCGTGACGGTGTACACCGTCGATGGGAGCGCGGCGCGGTGACGGCCCCGTTCTTCACCGAGCCGGACCTGTCGAGCCGGCTCGCGCAGGCCAGGGACGGTCTGCTCGAGGTGCTCACGGAGCTCGACACCGACGCGGCCCGCTGGGTGGCCGACACCGCGAGGAACGCCGCGGGAAAGCCCTCGGTCGTCGTGGTCGGAGAGACCAAGCGCGGGAAGAGCTCCCTGGTGAACGCCCTGCTGGCAGAGCCGGACCTGTCGCCGGTCGACGCCGAGCCGGCCACGGCGACGTACCTGCGCTTCGACCACGCCGAGTCCTGGCAGGCGCGGGCGTGCTACCCCGGCAGCCATCCGGAGGTGCCCATCGAGCTCGACGAGCTGGTCAGCTGGACGTCCGCCGCGCACGAGCTGCCGGCAGGGCAACTTCCCCCCGAATACGTCGAGGTCGCGGGGCCGTGCCCGCTGCTGGAGCGGTTGACGCTGGTGGACACGCCCGGTGTGGGCGGGCTGAACTCCATGCACGGCGAGCGCGCGATGCGTGCCGCGTCCGCGGCGACGGCCCTGCTGTACGTCGTGGACGCTTCCGCCCCGTTCACCTCGACCGAGCTCGACTTCCTGACGCGTATGGCCGACAACGTCGAGACGGTCCTGTTCGTGCTGTCGAAGACCGACTCCTTCCGCGGCTGGCGGCAGGTACTCGAGGACAACAGGGAGCTGCTGCGCAGGCACGCGCCCCGGTTCGCCGGGGCCGAGTTCCACGCGGTGTCGGCGCTGATGTTCGCCAGGGCCGCGTCGGCACCGAACGAGAAGGCCGCGCGGGTGCTGCGGGAGCAGTCCGGCATCGCGGGACTGCAGGAGGCCGTGCAGCGCCTGGTGGTCGGCCGCGCGGACGTGCTGGCCGAGGCCAACGCGTTGCGGGCGGCGTTGACGGCGCTGGACGAGCAGGAAAGCGTGCTCGAGGGGACGCATCGCTCGCTGTCCTCCGGGGAGGACGAGGCGCAGTCGTTGCGGGAGCGTCGCGATGAGCTGGGCGCCCAGCGTCGGTCGTCGACGAAGGGCTGGCAGGTCACGCTGCGTAGTGAGATCCAGCGCGCCAGGCTGGAGTGCAGCCACGAGGTCAGCCGCCAGACCCGCGACGTGCAGTCCTGGTTCCGCCAGCAGGTCGACGCCTCCGACCGGGACGCGCTGGCAGCCCTGCCGCAGGAGGTGGACGCCGCCCTCCAGGTGCTGTCCGGCAAGCTCTCCGAGCTGCTGGGGCGGCGGCTGAACGAGGTCACCGAGACGGTCCTCGCGGACCTGTTCGCGCAGGACGAGCTGCGCGTCGTGCGGTCCCAGTTCGCCAAGGGCACCCAGCCACAGGTGGTCGTCCGTCCCCCGGACAAGCGCCCGCCGACCGCGGAGGACAAGCTGCTGGTGTTCATGGGGGTGTCGGGCGGTTTCGGCGCCGGCAAGATCGCCGCGGCGCCGCTGGCCGGGATGGCGCTGTTCAACCCCGTCGTGCTGCCCGCGACCATCGCGGTCGGCCTCGGCGCCGGATGGTGGATGGCTCGCACGCGCAGGCACGCCGCGGACAAGCAGCACATGAAGCAGTGGCTGACCGAGTCGATCGCGGAAGCGCGGGCGATGCTCGACCAGCTGGTCTCCGAGCAGATCATCGACGCCGAGCAGCAGCTGTCGCTGGCGCTGGACGACGCTCTCGGCAAGCGTATCGAGGCCATCGACGCGGAGCTGGTCGAGGTGGACAAGGCGTTGAAACTCAGCGCGCAGGAGCGTTCCAGGCGTCTCGGCGAGGTGTCCAGGCAGCTCAAGGCGGTGACCGACGGGCAGCAGCGGGCGAGGAAACTGCTCGGCTCGGTCTCGTGAGCGGGCCGGGAAGGAGCAGGTCAGGGCCGGTGCGGAACGCACGAACGCGGTCTTGGCCGGGGAACCGTGGCGGCTTACGGTGAGTCCAAGGATCGGACCGCGCCCACCGGCGCCGGCTACATTCCGACGAGTATCTGCGAAGGGGGACCAGGCGATGTACATCGACGAGTCCGGCGGCACCGACGAGGTCGCGACCTCGGAGGACATGACGGTCACCGTGGACGGTGAGGAATACACCGCCGAGATGAACCTCGACTCCAGCGGGGACGGGGAGTACGACACGGTGCTCGTCCGTGAGGAGGACGGTGCCCGGGCGTTCGTCGACACCGACGGCTCCGGTTCGGCCGACGAGTACGTGGAGCTCGACAGCCAGGGCCGCACCGTCTCGGTCGCGGCCTACGACGAGTCCTCCGGGGAGTGGGTCGCGGTGGATCCCGGCACGCAGGGACCCGCCGCGGACGAGACGCAGACCGGGACGGACGGCCCGATGACCGCGGAGTTTCCGGACGGCCGGATCGAGGTCGGGCCTGCGACGGTGGACACCGACCACGACGGCGAGCCGGACACCGCTGTTGTGGAGGAAGCGGACGGCACGGCGTACTACTTCACCGACTCGACCGGCGACGGGCAGGCCGATGTGGCGGTGGTCGTGGCGCCGGACGGGTCGTCGACGGTGCTCGAGCACACCGGCGACGGCCAGTGGATCGAGGTCGGCGAGTCGCAGGCTCCCGGCACGGCGAGCGGCTCAGCCGAGCCTGCCGCCTCGCCCGCCGCCGGCGAGGCGGCAGGCTCCGGGGCGAGCGGCATGACGACCGTCGACCCCGCAACCGGGCAGTGGATCACCCGGTAGCGATTCTCACCGCGCCCGCAAGGGTGTGATTGCGCACAACTCACCGCCCTGTGCGGCGTCGCCCGTTCAGCGGGTTGGAGCAATCTGAATCGATTCCCTTATCGTTCTTGTGAGAGAACCGACAGGACACCCCCCAGCCATCGGCGCTTAATCCGGCTAGTCTCGAAGGATCCCGCAATCGAGCACCCCGTCGCGGTTACCCGACCTTCGACGGGGGTGCGAAGTTATTCGGTCGCCGGCAAGGAAGCCCGCGCCAGGACAGTGACGTTCTGGGGCGGGCTTATCGCGTCGGAGTCAGGAGATTGAACGAGATGACTGCTGTAGCCATCCCGGGACTGGACAGCGCTCCCACGACACACAGCCAGGTGCTGGAGTGGGTGCGTGAGGTCGCGGAGCTCACCACGCCTGATCGCGTGGTGTGGATCGACGGCTCGGACGAGGAGTCGGAGCGAATCAACAAGAAGCTTGTCGACGCCGGCACGTTCGTCCCGCTGGAGGGCAAGCCGAACTCCTACTGGGCCGCGTCCGACCCAAGCGATGTGGCGCGTGTCGAGGAGCGCACCTTCATCTGTTCGCAGTCCGAGGCTGATGCCGGGCCGACGAACAACTGGATGCACCCGGATCAGATGAAGGCGACGATGACCGAGCTCTACAGGGGCTCGATGCGCGGCCGGACCATGTACGTGATCCCGTTCTGCATGGGCCCGCTCAGCGACGACAACCCCAAGCTCGGCATCGAGCTCACCGACTCGGAGTACGTGGTCGCGTCGATGCGCATCATGACGCGCATGGGGTCGGCGGCCCTGGAGAAGTTCTATGCCGACGACGGCAGCGAGCGTGGCTTCGTCCGCGCGTTGCACTCCCTTGGTGCGCCGCTCGAGCCAGGGCAGGCCGACGTGCCATGGCCGTGCAACGACACGAAGTACATCACGCACTTCCCCGAGGAGCGCCTGATCTGGAGCTTCGGCTCCGGCTACGGTGGTAACGCGCTGCTCGGCAAGAAGTGCTTCTCGCTGCGTATCGCTTCGGTGATCGGGCGCGACGAGGGCTGGCTCGCCGAGCACATGCTGATCCTCAAGCTGATCTCGCCGGAGGACAAGGTCTACTACGTCGCCGCGGCGTTCCCCTCGGCGTGTGGCAAGACGAACCTGGCGATGCTCGAGTCCACTATCCCGGGCTGGCGGGTGGAGACGCTCGGCGACGACATCGCGTGGATGCGGTTCGGCTCGGACGGCCGCCTGTACGCCGTCAACCCGGAGGCGGGTTTCTTCGGTGTCGCGCCGGGTACCAACTGGAAGACCAACCCGAACGCGATGCGCACGATCGAGAAGGGCAACTCGGTCTTCACCAACGTCGCGCTGACCGACGACGGCGACGTGTGGTGGGAGGAGATGGAGAACACGCCCTCCCACGCCACCTCGTGGAAGAAGCAGGACTGGACCCCGGACTCCGAGGAGCCTGCCGCCCACCCGAACTCGCGGTACTGCACGCCGATGTCGCAGTGCCCCATCCTGGCTCCCGAGTGGGACGACCCCAACGGTGTGCCGATCTCGGCGATCCTGTTCGGTGGTCGCCGCGCCACCACGGTGCCGCTGGTCAACGAGGCGCGGGACTGGCAGCACGGCACGTTCCTCGGTGCCACGCTGTCCAGCGAGAAGACCGCGGCCGCTGCCGGCAAGGTCGGTGAGGTGCGGCGTGACCCGATGGCCATGCTGCCGTTCATCGGGTACAACGCCGGGGACTACTTCCAGCACTGGATCGACACCGGCAAGAGTGCCGACGCGACGAAGCTGCCGAAGATCTTCTACGTCAACTGGTTCCGTCGCGGTTCGGACCGGCGGATCCTGTGGCCGGGCTTCGGCGAGAACTCCCGCGTGCTGAAGTGGATCATCGAGCGGATCGAGGGTAAGGCGGCCGCGACCGAGACGCCGATCGGTTGGGTGCCCAGCGCCGATCAGCTCGACCTCTCCGGCCTGGACGACCCGATCGAGGATATCGAGGCCTGCCTCGAGGTCGACCGGGACGAGTGGCGCGCGGAGATCCCGCTGATCGAGGAATGGTTCGACAAGATCGGCGACCGGCTGCCGACGTCGTTGCGGGACGAGCTGGAGGCGCTGAAGCAGCGCCTCGGCTGAGCCGTCCGATGCACGTGTGGGCCCGGGGATACTTCCTCGGGCCCACACGTGTGCCTGACCCCGTGCACCGCGCACCGGGCCCGGCGAGCGGTGGTACGGGGTGCTGTGGGTAACGCGGACCGAGTTGTCCACTCCTTGTGGATAATTCTGTGCACAAGGTGTGGAGTCACTACTCTGTTGGGATGATGAGTGACGCGCGTCCGGTGACGTGCGTCATGTTCCCTTCCCTCGCAGGTCGTGGCGTGGTGCCGGGTGGTTACCGTGCCGCGCCGGGTTCCGGTAGCGGGGTCCCCTTGCAGACCGAGTCCTGCGGGGTGGCGTCGTGGACGAGGTAGTCCTCCACAATGCGGTCCACACACCGGTTGCCGCTCGCGTAGAGCCCGTGGTCACCCTCGTCGACCACGGTGAGCATGGCGGAACCCTCGAAGGCGCGGTGCGCGCGGCGCGCGCCCTCGATCGGGGTGGCCGGGTCGGTTGTGGACTGCACCATCAACACCGGTGGGACTCCCTCGCCGGTCGGGGTGGGCAGGTCAACGGGCTCGCCGTCCCAGTAGATGCATGGCTGGCTCAGCCATCCCCAGCCGAGTAGCGGGTACTGCTCACCGAGCCGCGCGGACTCCTGCCGCACGCTGTCGGGGTCGCCTTCCCAGTCCGTCTCGTTGCACGGGATGCTCCAGAAACTCGCGGTGGCGGCGTCGTCGTACTCTCCAGGGTTCGCCGCGTTGTCTCCGTCCGGCGAGGTCTCTGGGTGCACCGTGAGCGGGCGCGGGCCGCGTGGCGGGTTGGGGATGCGTACGGAGGCGAGCGTGCGGCGCGCCTCCGCGCGTTCGCCGGGCCCTGCCTGCTCTCCGGTCAGCGTGCGTGTCGCGGTGAGGAACTCGGCGAGCCCGGGGAAGGCGCTCTTGCCGTACATCGACCCGATGATGCGCTCGTCGAACTTGGCCGGTCCCACCGTGGTGCCGTCGATCTCGACGGGTTCGTCCTGGAGCCGGGCGCGTACGCGCTCGTAGATCGTCCTTGCCTCCTCCGCGGAGCGGCCGTAACCGTACACGTCGTGGTGTTCGGCGATCCACGGCAGGAAGTCCTGCCGCCAGCGCCGCTCGAAGCCGCGCGGCTGCCGCTGGAAGGACTCCTGCCAGCCTGCGGTGAACTCCACGCTGGAGTCCAGGACGAACCGGTCGGCGCGTTCCGGGAACGCTTCGGTGTAGTGGGCCCCGAGCCAGGTGCCCGCGGAGTACCCGATCCAGCTGATCCGGTCCCGCCGCAGCAGCTCGCGGAGGAGGTCGATGTCGTGGACCGTCTGCTCGGTGTTGACCAGCGGGCCGAGCTCGCCGGAGTGCCGCTGGCACGCCTCGGCCGCGTCCTCGGTCGCCTGCAGGATCCGGTCGATGTTGGCCGGGCTGCGGTCCCTCGGGTCGAGCGGGTCCAGCTCGGACGTGGCGCCGTCACAGGTGATGTTCGTGCTCATGCCGGTACCCCGCGGGTCGAACCCGATCACGTCGTACTCGGCGCGCAGCGTGTCCCGGTCGGCGAAACGTGCCGGGAACGCGCGACCCGGCCCGCCAGGGCCACCCGGGTTGGTCAGCACCGACCGCTCCGCGCCGCCGCCGGGGGACGGGAGCCTGCTGACGGCGATGGTGACGTCGTCACCATCGGCGGGTGACGTCCAGTCCCGTGGCGCGGTGTACTCGGCGCACTCCAGCAGGTCCCTCGTCTCCTGGCGCGCTTCCGGCAGGTCCTCCTCGGAGCAGGGGCGCCAGTCGAGTGCCTGGGCCGTGTAGCGCTGCGGGACCGGCGGCCCGCCGGTGTCCGAGCCGGCGGGCGTGGCCACGGCGGGGAATGTGCCCGCGAGGAGGGCGCCCGCGGCGCCGAGCGAGATCAGGACGGCAGGGCTGCGTCGGGGCATGGGTTCCTCGATGCGAAGGTGATCAACTGCGCGCGGTCAGGTGGTCACTTTACGCATCGGCACGGCCCCGGCGGGCAACTCGGGTCGCCGTGTTGTTCGGGGCGGGCTGTCCGAAGCCTCCCCGAGACATGGGAAACCCCGTGACGCTGCCAGGTCGGGGGTCCGCCAGCACCACGGGGTTATCCTGAATATCGACACCGGTCGCTCCCGCGTTACACGGTGCGGATTATGTGATCTAGATCACTCTATTGTGCTGCCTGTGCCGGGGTCGTGACTCGGCGGCCGCGAGGAGCTCCTGGCGCACCGTGGCTGTCGCGGCGAAGTTGATCGACCGGTCGGCGGCCCGCTGGGTGCGCTTGCGTGCGCGACGCGCGCGTAGCTGGGCTGCGAGATTCATCGGCTACTGCCCCCTTGTATGCAGTTGTGTTGTGTTCCGACACCCACTATTATCCGGCCTTCAACGCAGAGGTTCCACCCTTTGTCCGGTGATATTGGGCACGGACTGATGAATCGTCGGTCGATATCGATGTGATCCGGATAATATTCGGTATATCACAGTATCGTGGTGATCGCCGTGCCGCTACTCCTCGGCCCGGGTGCGCAGGTAATGGCCGAAGTGCGGCACCGTGAAGGCGATATGGCCGCGCTCGGCGGAGTAGACCAGCCCCTTCTTCATCAGGCTGTCCCTCGCCGGGGAGAGTGAGGACGGCTTGCGCCCCAGGTAGATGGCCACGTCGGCGCTGCTGGCCGGCTCGTCCCGCCCCTCGGTCAGCTCGGCCATCGCGCGGAGGTACTCACGCTCGGCGGGCGTGGCGCGCTCGTAGCGGGAGCCGAAGAACCCCACGGCCAGCTCCGCCTCGGCCTCCGGGGCCGCTACCCGGACGTCCTCCACGGTGATCGGGTCGGCCGGTGCGGCGTCCCACGCGGCCTTACCGTAGGCCTGCACGAAGTACGGGTACCCGCCCGACATGTCGAACAGGGTGTCCAGGGCGTCCTCCCGGATGCCTGCTTCCTCCCGTTCGATGGGCGCGAGCACGGCGAGGTCGGCGTCGTCCCTGTCGAGGCGGTCGATGCGGGTGTACCGGAACAGCCGTTCGGAGTAGGACTTCGACGCCGACAGCACGGTCGGTACGTGCGGCAGCCCCGCGCCGACCACGACAAGCGGCGCGCCGGACTGGGAGAGCTCGTGGCAGGCCGCGCACAGCGCGGAAACGTCCCCCGGGGCCAGGTCCTGCATCTCGTCGACGAGCACGGCCACCCCCGTGCCGACATCGGCGCCCAGCTCCGCGACGTCGCTGAGCAGCTCCACGAGGTCGATCTCGATGTCGCCGGAGTCGGCCCGCCCCTGGGCAGGGGGAACGTCGATGCCGGGTTGCCAGCGGTCGCGCATGCGCGCGTCCGACCGGTTGGCGCGCAGGGCGAACGCCTTGAGCACGCCGAGTACCTCGTCGATACGTTCCGGCGCGCGGTGCCGTACGGCCAGGTCGCGGATCGCCCGGTGCAGGGCGGCGGACAGCGGCCTGCGCAGGTCGGCGTCGGGGCGCGCCTCGACCTTGCCCGTCCCCCACCCGCGCCGCATGGCCATCGAGCGCAACTCGCTGAGTAGGACGGTCTTGCCGACCCCGCGTAGCCCGATCAGGACCAGGCTGCGTTCCGGGCGCCCCTTGGCCACCCGCTCGAGAACGACCTCGAAGGCCTTGAGCTCCCGCTGCCTGCCTGCCAGCTCGGGCGGGCGCTGACCGGCACCGGGAGCGAACGGGTTCCGCACAGGATCCATGTCTGGAACCGTATCGGCGTTTCTAGCCTGAACCCAATATTTCACCGCGATGGCGCGCGGGGGTTTGGAGCCGAAGGTGACACCTGGCTCCTTCTATGGCACCGAGGTCACCTTCGGCTCCCCCGCTAGCGCAGGTGTCGCTCGGCGTAGACCGCCATGGCATCGCGGATGAACGTCGCGGTGCCCGTGCCGTGCCGGTCGTAGTGTTCGGCGAACCGGGAGTCGGCCACGTACATCTCGCCGAGCCCGGTGAATTGCTCCGCCGTGGGGTCGGTGCCCTGCCAGCCCTGGCGGACCCATTCGTAGTGGCGCCGGGCGATGGCCTGCGCCCGCTCCCCCGCCGGGTCCTCGCCTGCCTGGTTGGCGGCCGCGAAGTCCGCCGCGATGTCCTGCTGCCGCTGCTGGAAGTCCTGCTTGTCGGACTCGCTCAGCGAGCGCCACCACTGGTCGCCCCGGTCCCAAGCCTGGCGACCCCACCGGCCGATCACCTCGTCGCGGTAATGCGTGTGGTCGAACCCGTCGAGTGCTTCGGCTGCCATTACTCGTTCACCTCGTTCCGTCTTCCGAAGAGTGGTCCGTACCGACTCGATCTGGCGGCCGATCCGGTCACGTTCCTGCTCCAGCCAGTGCAGGTGGGCACGCAGCGCACTCACCGTGTCCTGCTGGCCGTCCAGGACCTCGGCGATGGCGGGCAGACCGAGACCCAACTCGCGCAGCAGCAGGATGCGCTGCAGTCGCACGATGCGGTCCTGGTCGTAGTAGCGGTACCCGTTCGCGCCGATGCGGCTCGGTGCGAGCAGTCCGACCGCGTCGTAGTGCCGCAGCGTGCGGCTCGTGGTGCCCGCGAGCCGTGCCACTTCCTGGATGGACCATTCGCTCGGTGCCGTGCCGTTCATCCGGACCCCCTGGTCATGCCGGTACCAACGAGGTTAGATCTTGACGTTACGTCAAGGTCAATCGTCTTCCTCGCGCCCGTCGGAGCCGAAGGTGACACTTGGCTCCTTCTATGGAACCGAGGCCACCTTCGGCTCCCCCGCGGAGCGCGCCGTCGAGCGAAATATGCAGCTGTATAGTGTCGAATCTATACAGCGTGAGAGAGTTCGAGACTCGCCGTTCGCCCGCGGCGCGGCGCGTTCCGGTGCATGACGCGTCCATGAAGAAGCGGTGCGCGAGCACCCGCATCGAGCGCTGCAGGCGCTAGTGATTTCTAGTTCTGTCTAGAGATAGTTATATACGCGGCAAGACAGTGGAAGAGCGGGGCGAGGGGAATGCCGCCTCGCCCCGCTCGGGCAGCGGTGCGGCACCGGCCGTGACGTGCGTTCCCGAGTCGAGGTCGGATGGCACGGTCGGTGCTCGACCGCGGGACTACGATTCCGCTACCGCGCGGCGACCTTCCGGTACTGCGCCGCGGACAGCGGCGCGAAGATCACGATGATCGCGAGGCAGCTGAGCACCGCGTACAGCGCGGCGTTCTCCGCGGGCCAGCCCGTCAGCGCAGGGCCGTGGGTGTTGCCGAACAGCTCGCGCGCGGTGTTGACCACGGCCGTGAAGGGGTTCCAGTCCGCGATCGTGCCCAGCACCCCCGGCAGCGTCTGCTGCGGGACGAAGGCAGAGGACACGAACGTCAGCGGGAACATCCACATCAGACCCGCGCTGTTGGCGACCTCCACACTGCGCGCGATCAGCCCGATGTAGGCGCCGATCCACGACATCGCGAACGCGAAGAACAGGATCACCAGGTACGCGAGGGCCGCCTCGCCGAACGAGCTGTTGATCCGCCACCCGACCAGCAACCCTGCAGCCGTCATCACCACCAGCACGATCAGGCTCAACGCCTGGTCGGCCGTGGTGCGGCCGAGGATCACCGACAGCCGGGACATCGGCAGGGACCGGAACCGGTCGATGATGCCCTTCTGCAGGTCGCTCGCGAACCCGATCACCGTGTACGAGGAGTTGAACGCCACGGTCTGGGCGAAGATCCCGGCGATCAGGAACTCGCGGTAGGCGGCCCCGGCGTCGGCCTCGCCGGGACCGGCGAGCGCCGTCCCGATCGACTCGCCGAAGACGTACGCGAACATCAGCACGAACATGATCGGCATCAGCGTGGCCCCCATGAGCCACTCCGGGTTGCGCCGGACGTTCATGAGGTTGCGCCACGTGACCACGCCCCCGTCGGAAAGCACCTTCACAGCGGCGTTCATGCCTGCACCTCCTCGGCCGCGTGCCCGGTAAGGGCGAGGAACACGTCATCGAGCGTCGGCCGGTGCAGCCCCACGTCGACCGGGGTGATGCTCTGGGCGTCCAGCCTGCGCAGCGACTCGATCAGTGCCTTGGGGCCGGTGTCGACGAGCACGTCCACCTTGCACGTCCGCGGGTCGGTACTCGGCTCGCCCGCACCCACCTCGCGCAGCACGTCCGCGGCCGCGGACAGCTCTGCGGTGTCGGTGACCACCAGCTCGAGTCGCACGCCGCCGACCCGCGCCTTGAGCTCGTCGGCCGTGCCGCGCGCGATCACCTTGCCCTTGTCGATCACCACGATGGTGTCCGCGAGGTAGTCGGCCTCCTCCAGGTACTGGGTGGTCAGCAGGACGGTCGTGCCGTCTGCGACCAGGCCGGAGACCACATCCCAGGTCTCCATCCGGCCACGCGGGTCGAGACCGGTTGTCGGCTCGTCCAGGACCACCACCGACGGGCGGGCGACCAGTGCGCCAGCGAGGTCGAGCCTGCGCCGCATACCACCGGAATATCCCTTGGACGGCCGGTCGCCGTCCTCGGTGAGATGGAAGCGTGCCAGCAGCTCCCTCGCGCGTTCCCGCGCGGCCTTGCGGCCCATTCCGTACAGCCGGCCGACCATGTACAGGTTCTCGAAACCGGTGAGGTTCTCGTCCACCGCGGCGTACTGGCCGGACACCCCGATCGACTGCCGCACGCCTTGGGGGTTTTCCCGTACGTCGTGCCCAGCGACCTCTGCGTACCCGGAGTCCGGCTTGAGCAGCGTGGTCAGGATGCGGACCGTGGTCGTCTTGCCTGCCCCGTTCGGGCCGAGCAGGCCGAGCACCTGTCCCGCGGGAATTTCCAGGTCGATACCGTCCAGCGCGCGCGTCCCCCCGAACGACTTCGTGAGTTGTTCAGCGCGCACCGCAACAGGATTGTGTGGCGGTGTCATTGTCCCTCCAGATCGAGCGGCGCGGTTCCAGCGCCACTTCACTCATGTTCATGCTAGGGACAAGCACCGACACTGTCGTGCGGTTTTCCCGACGGCGAACCGGCCGCCACGGCCATCCATCGCCTGGAACAGGCGTGGATCCGGGCCGCGGCGGCCGGTTGTGGTGTGGTGAGGATTACTTCTCGACGATGGCGGTGACGCCCTGCCCGCCCGCGGCGCAGATCGAGATCAGTCCCCGGCCGGAGCCCTTCTCGGCAAGCTGCTTGGCGAGCGTGGCCACGATGCGCGCACCGGTCGCGGCAAACGGGTGCCCTGCGGCGAGCGAGCCACCGTTGACGTTGAGCTTGTCCCTGTCGATCGAGCCGAGCGGCGCGTCGAGGCCGAGCCGTTCCTTGGCGAACCCGGCGTCCTCCCAAGCCTTGAGCGTGCACAGCACCTGCGAGGCGAACGCCTCGTGGACCTCGTAGTAGTCGAAGTCCTGCAGGCTCAGCTCCGCACGCTCGAGCATGCGGGGGACGGCGTAGGCGGGTGCCATGAGCAGACCCTCGTCCCCGTGCACGTAGTCGACGGCCGCGGTCTGGGTGAAGGTCAGGTAGCCGAGCACGGGAAGCTTGCGCGCCTTGGCCCACTCCTCGGTGGCCAGCAGCACGACCGACGCCCCGTCGGACAGCGGGGTGGAGTTCGCCGCGGTCATCGTGCCGTTCTCGCCGCCGAACACGGGCTTGAGCTTGGCCAGCTTCTCCGCGGTCGAGTCGGCGCGCAGGTTCTGGTCACGGGTCAGCCGCTGGAACGGCGTCACCAGGTCGTCGTAGAAGCCACGGTCGTACGCGGCGGCCAGGCGCTGATGGCTGGTCGCGGCGAGCTCGTCCTGCTCCTCCCTCGTCAGTCCCCAGGCTTCGGCGGTGCGCGCGGCGTGTTCGCCCATGGACAGCCCGGTCCGGGGCTCGGCGTTGCGCGGCATCTCGGGCACGATCTGGCCGGGGCGCAGCTTGCCGACGAGCTTGAGCCGCTCCGCGTTGGACTTCGCGGCGTTGAGCTGCACCAGGATCTTGCGCAGGTCGTCGTTGAGCGCGAGCGGGGCGTCGCTGGTGGTGTCCACACCACCGGCGATGGCGGAGTCCATCTGGCCGAGGGCGATCTTGTTCGCGACGTTGATGATCGACTGCAGGCCGGTTCCGCAGGCCATCTGCACGTCGGAGGCCGGGCTCTCGGGGGCGAGCTTGCTGCCGAGCACGACCTCCCTTGCGAGGTTGAAGTCCCGCGAGTGCTTGAGCACGGCACCCGCGGCGAACTCGCCGATGCGCTCACCCTGGAGGCTGAACCGGCTGACGAGGCCGTCCAGTGCGCTGGTCAGCATGTCCTGGTTCGATGCCCGCGCGTAGGGGCCGTTGGAACGCGCGAAGGGGATGCGGTTCCCGCCGATGATGGCGACGCGGCGGACCGTGGGTCGCTGTGCCGCCTTCCGGCCGCTCGTGCCGGACGAGCTCGCTGCTGACTTGTTGGATGTGGCCATCGTGTCCTCCCGTACGCTCACCTGGTGATCGTTCCGGCCGTGCGGAGGGCGTGGCCGTGACGAACGACCTAGTATCTGGTGCATCTCCTGGTGCGATACTAACCTACCCGCGAGTAGGTTAGGCTGTGCGGTGAGTCCCACTTCGTCGTGCAGTAGGGCACCGAACGTACTCGAGATCCCAGGAGGAAGCAGGTATGGCCGACAGGTATCAGCAGTTCACCAACTCCCCGGTAGGGAAGTTCGTCGTCGGAAAGCTCGGCCTGCCTAGCCCGACCCCGCTGCGCAGGTACCAGCCGGGCCAGCCGCTGCTGGAGGGCCCCGCGCTGGTCGGTGCCGCGCCCGGTGGGCGGCTGGAGAAGACGGTGACCGAGCAGCTGCGCGGCGCAGGGGTCGAGATCGCCACGTCGGCGACGGCCGGTTCCTCCTACAGCGCGCTCGTCTTCGACGCGACCGGGATCAGCGACCCGAAACAGCTCCGTGAGCTGCACTCGTTCTTCCAGTCCACGATCAAGCAGGTCGGGACCTGTGGCCGGGTCGTGGTGCTGGGTACGCCGCCCGAGCAGGCGAAGTCCACGCGGGAGCGCGTCGCGCAGCGGGGCCTGGAAGGTTTCACCCGTTCGGTTGCCAAGGAGCTTCGCAACGGGGCTACCGCACAGCTGGTCTATGTGGCACCCGGCAGTGAGGGGGCCACCGAGTCGACCTTGCGGTTCGTGCTGTCTGCGAAGTCGGCGTTCGTGGACGGCCAGGTCATCCGGGTCGGAACCGCGGGAGCAGGCGGTGCCACGGGCACTACGCCCGCCGACTGGGACAAGCCCCTGGACGGCAAGGTCGCGCTGGTGACGGGAGCCTCGCGCGGGATCGGCGCGTCGATCGCCGAGGTGCTCGCGAGGGACGGTGCGCACGTGGTCGCCGTGGACGTCCCGGCGCAGGGCGCGGACCTGTCGGCCGTGGCGAACGCGGTGGGTGGCTCGGCGCTGCAGCTCGACGTCACCGCCGAGGACACCCCGGCCAAGCTGGTCGAGTACTTCGCCGAGCGGCACGACGGCCTGGACATCGTCGTCCACAACGCGGGGATCACCAGGGACAAGAAGCTCGCCAACATGGACTCCGCGCGCTGGGACTCGGTGATCTCGGTGAACATCGACTCGCAGCTGGCGATCAACGACGCCCTTCTGGAGTCCAGCGTGCTGCGGGACAATGCCCGCTTCATCGGCGTGTCCTCGATCGCGGGGATCGCGGGCAACCTCGGCCAGACGAACTACGGGACGAGCAAGGCCGCCGTGATCGGCATGGTGGAGGGCACCGCGCCCGCGGTCGCCGAGCGGGGAGCGACGTTCAACGCGGTGGCCCCCGGCTTCATCGAGACGCGGATGACCGCGGCGATCCCGGTCACGATCCGCGAGCCCGCGCGCAGGCTGTCCACCCTCGCGCAGGGTGGCCTGCCGGTCGACGTGGCCGAGACGATCGCCTGGTACGCCAACCCGGCCTCGGCCGCCGTCAACGGCAACGTGGTCCGCGTGTGCGGCCAGGCCATGATCGGTGCGTGAGGGGAGAACGATGGCTGTCACCGAACTCGACTCCACGCCGAACCTCGCCGCGCTGTACCCGAAGGCGCTGGTGTCCGGGTTGCTGCCCGGGGGGCAGCGCGCAACGGAGCTGCCCGACGAGCAGCTGGTGCGCTCCGGTGTGCAGGTCGACCCGGATCATCTCGCGGCCTACAACGAGGTGTGCGGGTTCCGGCTGTCCGACGAGCTTCCCGCGACATACCTGCATGTGCTGGCGTTCCCGTTGCAGGTCAAGCTCATGGCCGAACCGAGCTTCCCGTTCCCGTTGCCGGGGCTGGTGCACGTCGCGAACACCATCACGCAGCGTCGACCGCTGCTGGTCACCGAACGGTTCTCGGTGCGGGTGCGGGTCAGCGGCCTGCGCCCGCACGAGAAGGGCAAGCAGTTCGACGTGATCAGTGAGGCCGTGGTCGAGGGGCAGGACGAGCCGGTCTGGACCGACATCAGTACCTACCTGCGCAGGGGTGGCGGCAGCGGTTCGGGCGGCAAGCGGGAGCAGCTCGCCGCACCGACGCCGACCGCGGTGTGGCGTGTCCCCGGCGACATCGGGCGGCGCTACGCGGAGGTCTCCGGCGACCACAACCCGATCCACCTGTACGCGGCAACGGCCAAGCTCTTCGGCTTCCCGAAGGCCATCGCGCACGGCATGTGGACCAAGGCGCACGCCCTCTCCGCGTTCGAGGGCAAGCTGCCCGCCGCCTACACGGTGTCGGTCGGCTTCAAGCAACCGCTGCTCCTGCCGGGCAAGGCCGCGTTCACCACGTGGACGACCGAGGACGGCTACGCGTTCGAGTTGTGGAACTCCCGCAAGCCCAAGCCGCATATGGACGGCACGATCAGCACACTGTCCTGAGCGTGACGGTCGGGTCACCGGCGGGTGGCCCGGCCACCGCTCACCGGGGGCGCCACACGGCGCCCTGCACGAGGTCGCCGAACCCGAGCCAGACCAGGTTCATCAGCCACGACGCGAGGGTGCCTTCCTCGACGTCGGGGTGATCGATCCACCAGTCGGCCAGTGACTCGGCGGCGCCGACGAGTGCGGCTGCCAGGCCCGCCCCCGACTTCTCCGCCTGCTCGCCGATCCCCTGCTTGGTTCCCGTGGACACGACCACGGAGGCCACCAGGTCGATCGAGCGGGTGCGCATCTCGGAGATCTCGTCGGCGAACGTGCCGCCGACGGACAGTGCCTGCCGGTGCAGCACCGTCCAGGAGTCGCGGTTGCCCCCGACGTACCGGAAGAACGACCGCAGCCCCAGCCACAGCAGCATGTCGGGAGCCAGCTCGTCGTCGGTGGAGACTCCCTCGGTGACCGCGTCGATAAGCCGTTTGGCCTCCCGCCGGATGCACTCGGAGAACAGGTCCTCCTTCGAGCCGAGGTAGGTGTAGACCATCGGCTTCGAGACCCCTGCGACGTCCGCGACCTCGTCCATCGACGCCGCGTGGAAGCCGTGCTGGGAGAAGACCTGGACAGCGGCGTCCAGGATCTGACGCTCCCGGACGTCGCGAGGAAGCCGCCGTGCTCTCGGCTGCTGGGTACTCCGGCTCACGCACACCTCCTGGTGGGACACCGTGCATGGTTCCACGGCAGAATCTACTTGCCAGTAAGTTTACGCGCCAGTAGGTAGCGCGGCCGCGGTGGCGGCGCGCCACAGGGTAGTCATCGAGCGGCCGCCGGTACCGACCTCGTCCCCGCCCGGAAGCCGATGGCGTCACAACCCTACTCATCGGTAGGTTCTTTGCTAGCATCGGTTGCCGTGGCTTCCAGGTTCTCGCGGATGGCGTGGCTCCGCCGAATGCGCGTGCCGGCGTTCGCACAACGTGGTCCCCGGGCGCGGGTTGCCGAGGGCGGGGCGTTGGACTCGCTCGCCGGCGCCATCGACCTGAACAAGCTGAGCGCGGAGCAGTTCGGGCAGCTGATCCGGACCCTGTACATGCTCGGGGAGACCGGCTCGGGTGTGGAGCTGAGCTCGATCAACACGGACACGTTCGTCACGCTCGTGGCCGATGCGTCCAAGGATCAGCTCAAGGTGATCGTCGACGATCCCGTGCTGCGGACGTTCTTCATCGAGGAGATACTCAGCCGGATGTCGGACCATCTGATCGAGCACAAGGCGAGGAACGTCAGCCTCGTCGTCTCGTGGCGGTTCACCGATGGCACCGACGACGAGGAGTTCGCCCGGTACCAGACCGTGATCGAGGACGGTGTCTGTGTCTCAGGGGAGGACCTCGGGCGGCTACCGGATACGACGCTGACCCTGTCCGCGTTCGACTTCATCCGCATGGCTACCGGAAGTGCTGCCGTGGCACCGATGTTCATCACCGGCCGCGTCAAGGTCAAGGGCGACTACTCGCTGGCGGCGATGTTCAGCGGTTACTTCGATATCCCCAAGCCGGCAGGCGCTAGGGGTTGATGGTCCTGGGGCCGTCGGGGCCGGGGCCCTCGTTGTCGTCCCAGCTCTCGTCGACCACCTCCCCGTCGACGACGGTGCGGTGCCGGTACCGGAACGTCGACGCGGAACCTGCGCGCTCCATCTTGCGCAGCCACTGTTTCCGCAGGTAGCCGCGGGCGGGCGGCAGCATGACCAGGAAGCCCGCGATGTCGGTGAGGAAGCCGGGCAGCAGGATGAGCAGTCCGCCGAGGGCCACGAGCATCCCGTCGGTGATCTCGCGGTGACCCGACCGGCCCTCCCGGGTCGCGGTGAACAGCTCCCTGGCTACCTTGCCTCCCTCCCTGCGGGCCAGCCAGGAGCCAACGAAGGCGCCGCCGAGCAGCAGCAGGACGGTCCAGAGCGCGCCGACAGTGGAGGCGACAGCCCAGATCGCGGCGATCTCGGCGATGAGGTAGAGCAGCAGTACGACAGCCATATTGTGACCAACGTACTTCCGGCGCGCTGCGTTCCCCGCTACCCGGGTATGTCCGGAACGCGTACGTCACCAGGAACGCTCGTGGCCCGGCTGTGGTGCGGGTCGCTGCTCGTGACCGGGCCTACCGGTTGGCGACCCTGATCTGCGGGGAGTCGGGGTTGCCGTGCAGGATCGCCGAGGAGGAGACGGTGCCCTCGCCGAAGACGCGGGACTGGCCTGTGCTGATCATGCGGACGACCTCGCCGTCTCTGGTGAGGATGATGAGGTTGCCGTCCTGCGTGAAGCTGCCCTGGAACGTGCCGTCCCCGCGCAGCTCGACGTCGAGGTCGGTCATCTCGCGGATCCGTTCCCCGGACTTCGGGCCGATCACCAGGTGTGCCTGGTCCCAGTCCCCGGGCACGACCTCGTTGAAGGGCTTCGACTCACCGCGGTCGCGCAGGGTGGTGAGCTCCTCGCGGAGCCCCTTGTCGTGTTCCACGGACACGCTTCCGGACACTCCACAGCCTCCTAAGGCGACGGTCAGTGCGAGCACGCAGGCGGAGAGCACGGCTCGAAGGGTCATCAGTATCGGTGCTCCGGGTATGCCTCCGGCTCGGGAGGCCGGGTGTGCTCGTCCCGCTGGGGGTTGTCCGTCGGCCAGTCGTTGTCCGGGTTGGTTGGCCGCGTGTTCCCCATCTCGACCTGATCGCTGTATTGCAGGCGATCGTTGCTGTCGATGACGACCATCTCGCCGTCCCGCACGGCCTGCTCCAGCAGCTCCCGCAACTCCTCCTGGCTCGCGTCGGGATTCTCCACGGCGATGCGCCTGCCGACCTCGTTGTTGTGCAGGTCCATGGCCACGGGGGTCGGGTGCCCGTCAGGCACCCCTTCGTGAGCGATGGTGTACTCCGCGGTCCACTCCTCGCCGAAGCGTTGGGTCAGCTGCGCGTTCCAGTAGGCGTGCCGGAACGCGTCGCTGTGCCCATCCGTTATCCCCTCGCCGTCGAAGACCTGCTCTCCCTGGTGCAAGGCCTCCTGGTAGATCTCGTATGCCTCGTAGACACCGTACGCACCTTCATGAACCATCAGGTTATCGAGGATCTCCGCTTCGGTGGCCGTCATCTCCATCGAGCTGACACCGGGAATCCAGTCCATCCATTCAGGAGGGAACATGGTCATGCCATCCGGGTCGGGCGCCACGTTGTACTGCTCGAGCAGCTCCTCGTGTGGCCCTGGGCCCGCTTGTTCCGCTCCGGACTCGGCGATCTCGGACAGCGAGCCACCCTCGGCCTCGATCCCGTCGGCAGCGGCCCTGTGCAGGGTGTCAGCCAGGCTGTTGTCGAGCTCCGTCGCGGAGCTCAGGATCCGGCTGACCTGCTCGACGAGATCGGCCTGGATCATGCTGCGGTGCTCGAGTACGGCGAAGGAGTCGCTTGCCGATGACTCGCGGAGCGACACCACCTCGCCGGTGTCGCTGATGCCGAACTCGTGCCGCTCCGCGAGTCCTTCCGCATCGCCGATCGCGCGCTTGGTGTCCTCGAGGGCCGCCTCCGCGTCGGCGGTGCCGGTGAAGGCAGCGGACAGCTCGGCGACGATCTCCTCTAGGCGCGTGACGTGCTCGCTCAGCTCGTTCCGGGCGGCTCGCGACGCCTGACCGACCCAGTCGCCGGGAGGGGCGGCGTCTTCGGCCTCCTGCTCCAGCCCCACGAGCGCGTCGCGATGCCTCTTCAGCCTGTCGGCCACCCTGCCGACCGCGGTGGGATCCCACTTCTTGACATCGGCCCAGGAGACCATCAGATCGGCCTCGCGTCGCCGAGCGGAACATCGCCGAACGCGCGCGCGGCGGCTTCCTCGCTCGACTCGTAGGTTTCCGCGCTGTCCCGCAGGTTGTCACCGTAGGTCCGCATGTGCCCGACCCATGCGGAGAACTCGGTGCGCCACTGTTCCGCCAGCGACGACGCGGCCTCGGCGGAGGCCGAACCCGGCATGGCGGAACCGAGCTCGGCTACGGTGTCGGCGGCATCCTCGTCGGCAACTCGGTCGGCGGCAGCGTGCGCGGCCTCGGCGGACGCGCGGATCGACTCGGTCTCGGCTTCGTATCCGGACACGGACCCTCCCAGTTATACCCAGAAGATCATAGGAAGGGCCGGGCAAGGGGTCAAGAGTTGATCTTGCGATGCCGCGGGTCCGTGCGGCCGTGAAACCGCACCGCACGGACCCGCGGCACGGGGTGTCAGAACGTCATCGCGACCGCCGGGTCGGACAGCAGCGCACCGACGTCGGCGAGGAACCGCGAGCCCTGCTGGCCGTCCACCAGCCGGTGGTCGAAACTCAGCGCGAGCTGGCATACCTTGCGCGGCACGACCTGACCGTCCACCACCCACGGGGTGTCGCGGATCGCCCCGAACGCCAGGATCGCCGACTCCCCGGGGTTGATGATCGGCGTCCCGGTGTCCACTCCGAACACTCCGACGTTGGTGAGCGTGATCGTCCCGTTGACCATGTCCGCAGGCGGTGTCGTACCCGCGCGTGCCGCGTTGGTGAGGTCGTCGATGGCCGCGGCGAGCTCGGCGAGGTTCATCGCGTCGGCGTCGCGCACCTTCGGCACGACCAACCCTCGCTGGGTCGCGGCGGCCACCCCGAGGTGGATGTAGTCCTTGTAGACGATCTCCTCGTTCTCCTCGTCCCAGGACGCGTTCGCCTCCGGTGTGCGCTTGGCTGCCATGCACATGGCCTTGGCGGCGAAGGCGAGCGGTGTCAGCCGCACGCCCGAGTAGGCGGGCTGGTTCTTGAGCCGGTCCCGTAGCTCCATCATCGGCGTGACGTCCACCGTCAGGAACTCGGTGACGTGCGGTGCCGTGAACGCCGAGGACACCATCGCCTGCGCCGTCGCCTTGCGCACGCCGCGTACCGGAACCCGGTGCTCACGCGCGTCGGAGGGTGCCGGGGCTGGCCCGGCGGCCGCGGTGGACTCGTCCCCGGCGGCAGGAGCCGTCGCCGGTGTCGTGCCGTTGACGGGTGCGGCTGCTGCCCGGTGCACGTCCTCGCGGGTGATCACCCCACCGGTCCCGTGGCCGGTGACGGCCCGCAGGTCCACCCCGAGCTCCTTGGCGAGCTTGCGCACCGGCGGTTTCGCCAGCGGCACGTACTCCGTGGTTGAGCTGAACGACGCGTTCCCTCCACTGGAGGGACTGACAGCGTCATTCAGCGCGCCCGGGGAGTCCGTGCGGCGGCGACGTTTGACCTCGGAGGGTTTGGACGGGCCGTACCCCACGAGCGTGGCGACCGACTCGTCACCGCCGGACCCGCCGGAACCGGTGGACGAGCGGCCGTTCGTGCTCGCCGCGGTGCCTCCCGCGGGCGTGGGCTGGGCCGCCTCGGCGGCGGCCTGCTCGCCCGACGGTGGTGCGGCCCCGTTCGGGTCCACATCGATGGTCAGGATCGGGGTGCCGACCTCGACGGTCTGGCCCGGTTCGGCCAGCAGCTCGGTCACCACCCCCGCCCACGGGCACGGCAGCTCCACAGCGGCCTTGGCCGTCTCGATCTCCACGATGATCTGGTTGACGTCTACCTCGTCGCCCGGCCCGACATGCCAGTTGAGGATTTCCGCTTCGGTCAGCCCCTCGCCCGCGTCGGGAAGGGGGAAGCTCTTCAGTTCGGACATTCCCTACTCCCTCAATACGCGAGCGTCTGATCAACGGCGTACAGCACACGGTCGAGATCGGGGAGGTAATACTCCTCGAGCTTGGCCGGTGGGTAGGGCGTGTCGAAGCCGGTGACGCGGTGTACGGGCGCCTCCAGCGAGTAGAAGCACTCCTGCTGCACGCGCGCAGCGACCTCGGAACTGATCGAGGACTCGGACGGCGCTTCGGTGACCATGACCAGCCTGCCGGTGCGGCGCACCGACTCGAACACCGGCTCGAGGTTCAGCGGCGACAGGCTACGCAGGTCGATGACGTCCAGCGAGACGCCGTCCTCCGCGGCCGCCGTCGCCGCGTCCAGGCAGGTGCGCATCTGTGGCCCGTAGCTGACCAGCGTGGCCCTGTTCGCCGTGTCCTGGTCCCCGCGACGGACGAGCCGGGAGGCCATCAACGGCGCGGGCTCGGCGGTCATGTCCACGTCCGCCTTCTCCCAGTACCGCCGCTTCGGCTCGAAGAACAGCACCGGGTCGTCCGAGGCGATCGCCTGCTGCATCATCCAGTAGGCATCGGTGGCGTTCGAGCAGGACACGACCTTCAGTCCGGCGATATGGCAGAACAGCGACTCGGGCGACTCCGAGTGATGCTCGACCGCACCGATACCGCCCCCGTACGGCACGCGCACGACGACCGGGACCGGGATCCGGCCCTCGGAACGGTAGTGCAGCTTGGCCAGCTGGCTGATGATCTGGTCGAAGCCGGGGAAGATGAAACCGTCGAACTGGATCTCGCACACCGGCCGGTAGCCCCGGACGGCCAGCCCGATGGCCGCGCCGATGATCCCGGACTCGGACAGCGGGGTGTCCAGCACCCGTTCCTCGCCGAAGTCCTTCTGCAGGCTGTCGGTGATGCGGAAGACCCCGCCCAGCCGTCCGATGTCCTCTCCGAGCAGGATGACCTTGTTGTCGGCCTCCATCGCGGCGCGCAGCCCGAGGTTGAGGCCCTTGGCGATCGTCAGGGTCTGCGTGCCCTGACTCGTTTGCTCAGCGTTGCGTGACATGGTTGCCGTCATCACCCTTCACCTGCCGTGCTCTCGAAACCGGCCAGGTAGGAGAGGTAGCTGTCGCGTTGCGCGTCCAGCGCGGGCGACGGGTCGGCGTAGACGTTGGAGAAGATCCTCTCCGGTGGCGGGTCCGGCATGTTCACGCAGAAGTCCCGCAGCTCGGCCGCGAACTCGTCGGCCTCGGCGTCGACGGCGTCGAAGAACTCCTGATCAGCGCCGTCGGTGCGGGTCAGATGCGCGCGCACCCGCTCGATCGGGTCCTTCAGCCGCCAGACCTCCAGCTCCTCGGACAACCGGTAGCGCGTCGGGTCGTCCGAGGTGGTGTGCGCGCCCATACGGTAGGTGAACGCCTCGATGAGTACGGGACCGTTGCCGTTGCGACAGGTGTGCAGTGCCCACCGCGTCACCGCGAGGCAGGCGAGCACGTCGTTGCCGTCCACGCGCACACCGGGGAACCCGTAACCGCGTGCGCGCTGGTAGAGCGGCAAGCGCGACTGCCGCTCGGTCGGCTCGGAGATGGCCCACTGGTTGTTCTGGCAGAAGAACACGACGGGGGCGTCGTACACGGATGACCAGACGAAGCCTTCGTGCACGTCGCCCTGGCTCGTGGCGCCGTCCCCGAAGTAGGTGATGGTCGCCTCGTCGGAGTCGGCTGCCTTGCCCTCGTCGGAGGCGTTGCCGACCTTGCCGTCGAACTTCTGCCCCATGGCATAGCCGACGGCGTTGACGACCTGGTTGCCGATGACGATGGTGTACGGGTGCAGCCTGCTGCCCTGGAAGTCCCAGCTGCCCTGGTCCGTGCAGCGGAAGATGCCGAGGATGTCCTTCAGGTCGACGCCGCGCGCCCATGCGACGCCGTGCTCCCGGTAGCTGGGGAACGCCATGTCGGTGGGCCGCAGTGCGCGTCCCGACCCGATCTGGGCGGCTTCCTGGCCGAGCAGCGGTACCCAGATGCCGAGCTGCCCCTGACGTTGCAGCGCGTTGCCTTCCCTGTCGGCTCTGCGCACCAGAACCATGTCGCGGTACAGGCCGCGGAGTTGCTCCGCACCGATGTCGGATACGAAGCCATCGAAAATGGGTGAGGCTACTCGTTCACCTTCCGGCGTGAGTAGCTGTGTGAGTTCGGTGCCACCTTCTGTGGTTGCACGCAAGCCCGCGATCACCTGTTCGGGGGTCGGTTGAGCCGCTGTGGCGGCAGGGACCGCCCCTGGCTCCGGGTGCGTCCACGTCTCGGGGGACGACATGCATGATCTCCTTTGCCACCGGTCGCACACCCACTTGTGGCGGGTGTTGTGACTGTGTCTCGAGCCTCCCCCGGCTCCGGGTCTGGAGCGTGACAGGGAGGTTGTCGACGGGTCGTCGACGCTGACGTGCCGCCGTGCCGGTCACCGCGAAGTGGCCGGCGAGGCGGTATTCGGTTGTTGTGCTCACATCCTGGCACGAGGCGCCGCCGCGCGGGCAGTACTTGACATGGATTCGTTGCCGGCAAGCCGTGCTGAGCTGCGCAAACTATTCGGAGTGCCGATGGTGGGTGTGCCGAGGGTCGGCCCTTGCACCTTCGGCCCATCGAGTTCCGTACGGAGCGAACATCCCTGTTCACGGTCGGCGCGGGACGGTCCACACTCGCGCGGGCAGGTGGCCCGGACCCGCCGGGGCGGGACCGGGCCCGGATACAAGGTGGTGAAGTCTGTGATCTGACTCACACGCACTGTTCGTGGCAGGATCGGCTCCGTGAAACACGACGAACTCGCATCACATGTACGTCAGGTGTGGGACGGCAACATCGTCGCCAGCCTGTCCGACCTGATCCGGATCCCCGCGCTGTCGCCGGCCTTCGACGGCGAGTGGGCGCGCAACGGTCACCTGCGGGTCGCCGTCGAGCACGTGCGCGAGTGGTTCGCCACACGCGACCTGCCAGGCGCCACCGCGGACATCGTCGAGCTGCCCGGCCGGACCCCGCTCCTGCTGCTGGACGTTCCCGCGACAAGCGCCGAGGCGGAACGCGCCGGCACGGTGCTGCTGTACGGGCACCTGGACAAGCAGCCACCCGGCGGGCAGTGGTCCGAAGGGCTCGACCCGTGGACTCCGGTGTTGCGCGACGGCCGTCTCTACGGGAGAGGCGCCGCGGACGACGGCTACGCCGGCTACGCGGCGCTGACCGCGCTGGAGGCAGTACGGCACGCCGGGGGCGAACACGGCCGGGCGGTGGTGCTGCTGGAGACCGGCGAGGAGTCCGGCAGTCCTGACCTGCCCGCTTACCTGGACCATCTCGGCGACAGGCTCGGCGATGTGCGGTTCGTGGTCTGCCTCGACGCGGGGGGCAGTGACTACGAACGGCTGTGGCTGACCACGAGCCTGCGCGGCCTCGCCCAGCTCACGATGACCGTCCGGGTGCTGGAGTCCGGGCAGCATTCCGGGTTGGCAAGCGGGGCCGTGCCCGACTCGTTCCGGGTGGCCCGTGCGCTGCTGGAGCGTGTCGAGCAGGCGAGTACGGGCGAGATCGTGGTTCCGGAGCTCAACGCCGAGATCCCGGAGCATCGCAGGAGGGAGGCCGAACGGGTCGTCGAGACAGCTCCCGGCGGCGGGGGTGGCGGGTTCCCGCTCGCGCCCGGCACGCGGCTGGTCGCGGACGACGAGGTCGAGCGGCTGCTGAACACCACATGGCGTCCCACGCTGTCGGTGATCGGCGCCGACGGTCTGCCCGCCCCCGCCGATGCGGGCAATGTCCTGCGCGCGGCGACCACCCTCGCGCTGAGCTTCCGGCTGCCGCCCACGGTGGACTCCGGTGCCGCGCTCGCCGCGATCGAGCGGGCGGTGACCACGGACGTGCCGTACTCGGCACCGGTCGAGGTGTCCGGAGCCGAGCACGCGGACGGCTGGGACTCCCCCGCACCGGCAGGGTGGCTCGACAAGGGGCTGGACCGGGTCAGCGAGTCGATCTTCGGCGCGCCGTGGCTGGGTGTCGGGCTCGGTGGGTCGATCCCGTTCATGGGGATGCTGGGCAAGCGCTACCCGCGAGCACAGTTCCTGGTTACCGGGGCACTCGGGCCGGACTCGAACGCGCACGTGCCCGACGAGTGGCTGCACCTCGAGCAGGCCGAGCGCGTCACCCTGGCCGTCGCCCACCTGCTGCACGCGCACGCCCAGGGGTGAAAAGCCCGGTGCAACACCCGGCTCCCGCCCAGGAATCGAGGTCATCCGGGGGCCTCGACCTCTGGAGCACCCCTGACATTGCGACTGGGAAACGATCCTTCTCCGCGGCGGGTGCGGGTGAAAAGATCCTGACTACCGAACCTGACAGACATCGTTGAGGAGTACTGCCGTGGCACGTCACCCCAAGCTCAGAAAGCTTGCTTTCGTTCCCGCGTTCGCGCTGACCCTCACCGTGGCCGCGTGCGGGGACAACGGATCGGACACGGACGAGGCCGATGACGCCGACGCGGCCGCCGAGGAGGTCGACCTCGTCAACCCCGGAAAGCTGACGGTGTGCACCAACCTGCCCTACGAGCCGTTCCAGTTCACCGAGGACGGTGAAGTCGTCGGCTTCGACGTCGACCTGATGGACCTCGTGGCCGAGGAACTCGGCGTCGAGCAGGAGATCGTCGACATCGAGTTCGATGTGATCCAGAGTGGCACGGCGCTCAACGCGGGCCAGTGCGACGTCGGTGCCGCCGCCATGACGATCCTGCCCGAGCGCGAGGAGAACCTGGACTTCTCCGACCCCTACTTCGACGAGATCCTCGGGCTCATGGTCGAGCAGGGCTCCGGGGTGGAGAGCCTCGACGACGTGCGCGAGCAGGACCTGTCACTGGGTGTGCAGGCCGGTACGACGAGCCTGAACCACGCCGAGGAGGAGGGCTTCGAGCCTGCCGAGTTCCCCAACTCCGGCGCCCAGCTGCAGGCACTGCAGGCGGGCACGATCGACGTGGCGCTGCAGGACCTGCCGGTCGTGGAGAACACCTGGTTGGAGAACCCGGACGTCGCCGAGGAGTACGAACTGGCCGAGGTCATCGACCTGGAAGCCCAGTACGGCTTCGGTGTCCAGAAGGACGGCAACCCGGAGCTGGTCTCGGTGATCAACGAGGTGCTTGCTGAAGCGCGCGAGGACGGTACCTACGCCGAGATCTTCGAGAAGTGGTTCGGCGCGCCGCCCACGGAGTAAGGTCCCGGAGAGCCGATCACGAGCCGTCCGGGGACCGCCGGTGAGCATGCCGCACGCGCCGCGCGTGCGGCATGCCCGGTGAACAGCCCGAGATGACGGCGACACGGTGGGTTACCCGCCTCCGCTGCGGACGAAGGGCCGTCCGGGACGCACCCGGTGGCGTGTAACGTCCCGTGGTCGGATCGGCGGTCCGTGCTCGCTGACCGCTGCCAGGTGGACGGGCGTGACGAAGGTGATTGGTTGACGTGAATGGCCCCACTCATGAGGACGGTTCCGGCATGGTCGGTATGAACGATCCCGCCACCGTGACCGAGCCGCGTGGCACCGGACTTCCCGGGAGTGCGCGCTTCAGCCCGCGCCGTCGTCGCCAGATCAGCCAGGCCGTGCAGTACACGCTGTTCGTCGCGGTGGCGCTCACACTGGTCCTTGTCGCGGACTGGGAGCGGGTGCAGCGCGGCTTCTTCGACGGTACCTCGGCAGCGTCGATGTTCCCCGAGCTGATCACCGTGGCGATGAAGAACACGGTGATCTTCACGATCACCGGCTACGTTTTCGGTTTCGCGCTGGGGCTTGTCGTCGCGCTGATGCGGCTGTCGTCGGCGGTTCCGAACCGAATCGTGGCACTGGTGTTCATCGAGGTGTTCCGTGGCCTGCCCGCGCTGCTCGTGTTCATCCTGATCGGCTTCGGCCTGCCCATCGCCTTCCCTGGCTTCTCGTTGCCGTTCGGGATCTACGGAACCGTGGCTCTCGCGCTCGGCCTGGTGGCCGCCGCGTACCTCGCCGAGACGTTCCGCGCGGGTATCCAGGCTGTGCCGCGCGGGCAGATGGAGGCCGCACGGTCGCTCGGCATGTCCTACTCCCGCGCGATGGTCACGATCGTCGTCCCGCAGGCCATCCGCATCGTGATCCCGCCGCTGACCAACGAGCTGATCCTGCTGTTCAAGGACTCGTCACTGGTCTTCGCGCTGGGGCTGACGGCGGCCACGACCGAGCTGACCAAGCTCGGACGCGACGTGTCGATCGAGTTCGCCACGTCGACGCCGCTGCTGCTGGCGGGGGCAACGTACCTGGTGATCACTGTGCCGCTCGGCTACGCAGTGCGCCGTCTCGAAGCTCGACAGGCAAAGGAGCGCCGGTGAGTGCCGCAGGCGACGGATCGGGCCGGATAGTCGAGATCCGGGGACTGTCCAAATCGTTCGGTGAGCTCGAGGTGCTTTCCGGTATCGACGTCACGGTCGAGGCAGGCGAGGTCGTCTGTGTGATCGGGCCGTCCGGTTCCGGCAAGTCCACTTTGTTGCGTTGTGTGAACATGCTGGAGGTGCCGACGGCGGGCAGCGTGCACGTCTCCGGTGTGGAGCTGACCCACAGGGACGTGGACATCGACGCGGCACGCCGCATGATCGGGATGGTGTTCCAGCAGTTCAACCTGTTCGGTCATCTGTCCGTAATGGACAATGTGACGATCGCTCAGCGCCGCGTGCTGCGCAGATCCAAGAGTGAGGCCGAGCGTGTCGCCAGGGAGAACCTTGCCAAGGTCGGGGTAGCGGAGAAGGCGAGCTCCTACCCACCGCAGCTGTCCGGCGGGCAGCAGCAGCGGGTCGCGATCGCCAGGGCACTGTCGATGAACCCCGAGGTGATGCTGTTCGACGAGCCCACGTCGGCGCTGGACCCGGAGCTGGTCGGGGATGTGCTCGGCGCGATGCGGCAGCTGGCCGAGGAAGGTATGACCATGCTCGTGGTCACTCACGAGATGCAGTTCGCCCGTGAGGTCGCCGACCGTGTGCTGTTCATGGACGAGGGGGTGCTCGTCGAGCAAGGCCCGCCGAGCCAGGTGATCGCCGATCCGCACCACGAGCGCACCCGCACCTTCCTCGCCAGGGTGCTGAACCCGACCCATTCCGGCGAGTAGCCGGGCACACGCCACCGGCATGGGAGCCGAAGGTGACCTCGGTTCCTTCTAAGGAGCCGAACGTGACATTCGGCTCCACCCGCTCCGGCTGGGGGCTGCGCCGATCGGTGGAACATGCGGTTGACGTGGAACCGGCGTGCCGGTGGGATCGTCGGTTACTCGTGACAGCGGTCGGTGACGGTGGTACGCCGTGGCAGGCCGCGAGGAGTCGACGGCCGCGATGGGGAGGCGAGCAGGCATGTCGAGTGACGACGTCGCCGGTGATCCGGCGGACGAAACCGGGGGCGGTCCCGACAGCTACGACCCCTTCGCGGGTCCCGACCCGCGCTTCGAGGTCGACGCGGCCGAGCTCGTCGAAGCACTGATCGACCCGAAGACCGGCGGGATCCTGCGCAGGAAGGGGCAGCGTGCCAACGCGCCGATCTTCCAGCGCGAGGGTTGCTACATCACCGGCACGCTCGACCTGCGGGGCGCGGAGCTGGACTACTTGCTGCGGTTCACCAACTGCCGCTTCGAGAATCCCCCCGACGTGCGGGAGGCCGGGCTGCTGGGGCTGATGTTCAACAGTTGCTGGCTGCCGGGCCTGCGTGCGCGGAACCTGCACAGCAAGAACGATGTGCGGCTGATCAACAGCACGGTGCGGTCCGAGCGGGGCAGCACCGACAGCGCGGGTACCGGGACATCCACCGCGGTGCTCGATGGGGGCCGTGGTCGCAGGGCGGCGGTCAACCTCACCGATGCGGTCGTCGACGGCTCCGTCGTGCTGGCAGGCAGCGTCATCGAGGACGCCGCGGGGTACGCGCTGCACGCCGACCGCATCCGGATCAACGGGGCGCTGCTGGCATACCGCATGACGACAACGGGCGAGGTATGGGCACCGGGACTGCGCACAGGCGGCAACGTCAACCTCGCCGAGGCGCGGCTGGACAACGGCCGGGGCGTCGCGCTCAACGCCAGCGGCGCCGTCGTCGGCGGGTTGCTGGTGTGTGAGTCCCTCCCCCATTCCGCGCGCAGTGCACCGTCGCGCGCGTTCACCGCGCGCGGCTCGGTCTTCCTGTCGCACGCCCACGTGCACGGGGACGTCCTGCTGCGGGGCGCGTGGATCACGATCAACCCGGAGAGCCCGGTCGCGGTGGACAGCTGGTCCGGTGCGATGAGCTCGGGTGATCCCGAGATCGACCCGCGACCGGCGATCGCCGCCGATCGCTTGCGGGTGGACGGCAACATCGAGTGCGGCGACGGGTTCGTCAGCAACGGCACGGTGCGCATGGTCAATGCCGTTGTGGGCGGCTCGCTGCACCTCGCCCGCGGCAGGATCGCGGTGCGGCGTGGCGAGGCACCGCCGTACTACGACCGCGCTCTCCACCTGGACGGCAGCGATATCAGCGGGGACATCCAGGCCGGCGGGCTGATCGCGGAAGGGCAGCTGCGGCTCGGTGACCTTCGCGTCGGCGGGAACGTGCTGGCCACGAATGTGGGCCTGCATCATCCCGGAAGGGACGTCCTTGCGGCCCCGCGTACCCAGGTATCGGGCAACATCAACCTCAGCGATAGCGTGATCGCCGGCACGGTCCAGCTGCAGGCCGTGCAGGTGGGGGACAACGTGGAGCTGGCCGGCACCCAGCTCACCCAGCCTGCCCAGCGGACGTTCCGCAGCTACTCGCTGGATATGCGAACCGCCCGCGTCGGGCGGGACCTGGTGCTGTCCCGGTCGGAGTCGGCGAACGTCCTCGCAGAGGGGGGTGTCAACCTGGACGGGGCGGTCGTGACCCGTCGCGTCAGCATCGACGGCGCACGGCTGCGCTCGCTTCCCGAGAGGCACAGTCGCGGCGACGGGCGTGGACCTCGCGCGGGCGGGACCGCGCTGGACGCCTCCGACCTCGTGGCCGAAGAGCTGCTGATGGCACCGCACGAACCGCCGGACGGCCGCGTGGTGCTGCGCAGGACCGGCTGCGGGACGCTGGACGACAACTCGCAACTGTGGCAAGCCACGCGCGGGGTCGAGCTCGAGGAGTTCCGCTACGACGCGCTGCGCAACCCGATCGATCTGGAAGACGACGCCGAGGTCGAGCGGCGGATCCGGTGGCTGCGCGACGCGATGCAGGGATATCGCCCCGGACCGTACGACCAGCTGGCGAACATGTTGCGGACCAGCGGTAACGAGGAACATGCCACGACCGTCTCGATACGCAAGGAGCAGTACCGGTACGAGGCACTGGCCAGGGGGTCCCGCATGCTCGGCCCAGGGGTCCGGTTGTGGAGCTGGATGCAACGGGCGATGGTCGGCTACGGCTACCGCCCGATGCGGGCGCTGGGGTGGCTGCTCGCGTTGCTGGTGGCCGGCAGCCTCTGGTTCGGCCTCGGCACGGACGACTGTGTGAACCACCCGGAACGCTTCCAGGTCAACGGCCCGCGGTGCGTGGTCAACGTCGACGACACGGGGCTGGAGTGGAACCCGGTGCTGCACACGGTGGATCTGCTCGTTCCGATCGTCGACTTCGGCAACAAGGGTCGCTGGCACATGGGTGGCGTCGACAAGTGGGTGGCTACCGGCTTCACCGCGTCCGGATGGGTGCTGGCCACCACGGTGGCCGCCGGCATCACGCGCGCCCTGCGCCGCCAGTGAGAAGCCGCCCGGCGAGTTGTGACCGGCCGGTAGGGACCGGCTAGCCTGAACGCGGAATTCGCGTACCGATGGTCTCCGGGTATCGGGGACCGTCCCCGGGACGTGCGCAACGACGCCGGTGACCGACGAGGTGGAGGACGAGGATGACGGACGTACGGCCCGACGCGACCGCGGAGACCCAGATCGACGCTCCCGCCGAACGCGTGTACGAGATAATCAGCGACCCCGGCGTGCTCGCCGAATGTGCCGCGGAGTACGAAGGCTATCGCTGGCTGGGTGGCATGACCCGTTCCGAGGTCGGCGCCCGATTTGTCGGGCGAAACCGGAAAGGTTGGCAGCGTTGGATGACGGTCGCGCGTATCACCGACGCGGATCGTGGTAAGCGGTTCGCGTTCGAGGTGACGGCCGGGCCGGTGAAGGCGGCGCGGTGGCAGTACGACATCGAACCGAGTGGTCAGGGGTGCAAGCTGGTGGAGAGCACGTGGGACCGGCGCCCGCGGTGGCTGGGCCGTGTGCTGGATGTGATCAACGGTGTAGAGGACAGGGCCGCCAGCAACCAGTCGAACATCGAGGCGACGCTGCGGGGAATTAAATTGCGTGCAGAGAATGGTTAAACAACAGGTAATGAATGCGCCACTTCCCCGAGTGGGCAACCATGATTTCACGCGACTCTACTATCATTTCAGAAATGGGCCTCCTTCGCGTGTTGCAGAGTCGACGGAACGGCGTAGCGGTGGGCGGTGAGCCGCATGAGCTCCGCCTGGTACGTGTCGAGGCGCAGCACTACCGCATGCCGTTCCAGCGCCCGTCGAGCACCGGCGGGCGCTCAACGAGCTCGGGTAACAACTTCCTGGTCACGGTCACGCTGGGCCAGGGTGCGCGGGAGTTCACCGGTATCGGTGAGTGCCAACCGCGGCACGCGCTGACCGGCGATGGCGACAGGCAAGGCAACGCCGCGTGGAGCTTCCTGCGCTCGGCAGGTGCACGCGTGCACTCGCGAGCGCTGTCCTTTCACGACCGGGAGTCCGCGGTCTCCGCTGTGCGCGAGGTGATGGCCGAGCTCGCCGTCCTTGCCGCTGAGTACGGCACTGTCGACAACGGCGAGCTGCCGTTCCGTGGCACTCTGCTGGGGATCGAGGTCGCGCTGTTGGACGCGGTGTCCCGGGCATTGGGACTGCAGATCGCGGAGCTGCTCGGGAAACAGCGGGACGAGCTCGGTGTCAGCGCCTCGGCGATCTCGTCGAACGTGACGCTCGACGAGATCGCCAAGAGGGTGGCCAAGCAGGACAAGTACCCCACGACGCGGGTGAACGGAGCGGGCTCGGCCGGTGCGGACTGGGACCGGCTGGAGACCGCGGCACGGGCCAACCGGTCGGTGGGCGACGACAAACCCATCTGGATGGACTTCACTACGGCCTTCGGCGTCGACGAGGCCGCCTCGTTCGTCGACGGTGTGGTGACACGCATGCGGGCCGGTACCGTTCCGGCCTCGGTGGTGCTGGAAGGGATGGTGCCGCCGGACCAGGTCACGGTGCTGCCGCGACTGCAGCGGCAAGCGGACGAGGCATGTCGTGGCAGTGGGCTCGACCTCCGGATCATGCCGGACGAAGGTATCCGCTGCCCCGCCGACCTGCGGCGGCTGAACGAGCTTGGCGGCTGCCGCGCGCTGAACATCATGCCCGCGAAGGTTGGCGGCCTGCTTGCGGGGCTCGAGCTCGCTCGTATGGCGGTGGAGGCCGATCGTGACGTGCGGCTCGCCATGGGCGGCCTGCTCGGCGCGAGCGACGTCACGGTGTGGGCGCTGCACAACCTCGCCAGGGCACTGCCGAGGCTGGACTACCTGACCGCGTCCCCGCCGGTGCGGGCAGAAGCGCGCATCACCGACCCGGTGGTGATGTACCGGGAGCGGGGCAGCAACGTCATCGCCGGGCAGTCCGCACCGGGGCTCGGTGCGCGACTGCTGCCCGAGAGCGTCCGGCCCTACCGGGTGCGGAGCTTCGACTCCGCGACCGAGCGTGCCGCCGAAGGATGGGGCGCGGTGTGGGACGAGGTCGATATCGAGTCCTTGCGGGCCGACAAGGAGTCGGTCGATGCCTCGATCCACGCGACCCTGAAGCGGACGCTGCACCGGAACGCGATGCGGGAGGCCGATGCCGCCTATCGCAAGAAGGTGCAGGAGCTGCTCGACATCGCCGAGCCGCGCCACATGACGCATCTGATGGCGCGCGAGCTGGAGAACAACGACCTGTCGTTGCGCTCGAGCCTGTCGTTCACGGCGCTGATGTTCGAGCAGTCCGAGGCGCGGCGGCTCGGTGCGTTCCGGCCGGCATGGCTGCTGGACAACAAGACCAACGCCTACGCTTTCGTGGATGAGCTCGGCGTACGCCGACCGGCATCCGACAGGAAGACCTACCGGTTCGCCGAGATCGAACAGGCGCACCCGGTGGTGATCAAGCCGGTGCGGGGAACCGGTTCCCGGGGGGCCTACGCGGTGTTCGCGCCCGACCGCATCCGTCACCTTTTCGACGGCAAGGAGCTGTCTTCCTGGGCGGAGATGGCGGCGCACGCAGGCAAGTTGATGGCTCCGGGGGCCAGGCGCAGGCTCCCGGACCGGTGGATGGTCGAGGAGCTGGTCCTCGAGGACGGCGCCAGCCACCGGCTGGCCACCGACGTGAAGTTCTATGCCTGCTACGGCGAGGTCCTGCTGGTCCGGGAGTCCCGGCGCCTGCCGGGAGGCACGCAGGCCGTCCAGTTCTGGACAGGCGCCGGCGAGCGGACGGACGTCGGTATACCGGACGAGCCCCTCCCGGAGGCGCGCGGGGCCACCCCCGAGCAGTGTGAGTTGGTGCGCGAGATCAGCCGCCGCATTCCGGTGCCGTTCATGCGCATCGACATGCTGCGCGGGGAGGATGAGCTGGTATTCGGGGAGTTCACTCCCCGCCCGGGCGGTTTCGAGCAGCTCAACGCCGAGTGGGATCGTGCCTTCGCGGAAGGCTGGGTGCGTGCCGAGGGACGCATCATCGAGGATGTGCTGACCGGAAAGGACTTCTCGGCGTTCGCGAAGGCCACCGGCACGGCCCAGTGACCGGTAGCGTCGACCGGCTGGCGTGCCCGGCGGGTCAGCCGTCGCTCACCGGAGCGCGGGAGTTACGCGATCGGACTACCGTGTGACTCCCGGGCGTGTCCGGTCCGGCTGTCCTGCCCGGTGTCCCCGTCCGCGGGCCGGGAATCCAGTACGCGGCGCGGTCCGGTAAGCAGCATCTCGGCCACCTCGTCGAACACGGTGGGAACGTCTCCGGCAGCGGGTTGGGTGAACTGCACGAGGATCGGGTCGGTGTCGATGTCGGTCACCGCCCACGCGCGGTCGCCGTGCAGCGTGCGCCGCGCGAACGTCACGGTGCTCAGTGGTGGGTCGCCGATGAGCGAGACGACCTCGCGGGCCCGCCGCTCGAGCTCGGACTCGACCTGCCCGGTGTACCCGACGGTGTCGGCACCGGCACGGATGAGGGTGCCGTGGTTGAGGGTGAGCCGTTCACCGTGCGGCACGACCGAGTCGCCGTCGAGGCCGTGCCGCGCGAGGCAGGCGTCGCCGGGTACGTCCTCGGGCAGCGGGCGGTGGCGCAGGTAGGGGTGCGCGCGGCGCACGGCAGCGGCCTGCTCGACCAGCTCGGAGACTGTCATGACCCCGTCGCCGGTGACGGTGGCCGGGTACAGCGCGAGGCAGGAGCGGACGCGGCCGTTCACCACCAGCAGGCGCCAGGCGTGTGATTCGGAAGCTTGCTCGATGACCAGGTCGGTTGCCGTGTCGGTGAGTCGGCGCCGCGCCCGCTCGACGCTGCTCGCCCGGCCGAGCCGGAAGGCTCCACGGAGCGAGCACCCTGGTTCGGCTGCGTAGATGTTCCACGGCCCTGCGTGCTTCTCGACGAAGTCGCGGGCAGCCGACGCGGCGCCGGCGTTGACGGTCGTGCGGCGGCAGAACGGAACGGCCGCGTGCTCGAGTAACCGCTCCAGCGCGTCCCGCTGCCTGGACAGGCGTGCGGTGTACACGGACCGCCCGCTGCGTTCGAGCACGACGTCCCGGCCTTCGAGCTCGGCGTGCACCAAGGTCGTGTGGAACCGGACCCCGTCTGCTCCGTGCACGCTGAGCGCGTCCGCCAGGTACCGGCGATCGAGTGCCCTTGGCGATTCCGCGTCGCAGGTGCCCTCCGTCGGGAGACGGTTGGTAGCGAGCTCGGTAGCCAGTCGACCGGCATTCGGCATCCGCGCGGGCGCGGCACGGCGCAGCTTCCGCCAGCCGCGCAGCACGCGGCTATCGGGCGGGGTCCGGTTGTCTCCGGCCGGGCCGGTTCGCCCCAGCGGGAGGTGAGTGCGGCCGGCACCGAAGTAGCCGTCGATCTCCAGCTCCCCGGTAGGCACCGGCGTACCGAACAGCGGGAACTCGTGCATGGGCATGTCGTTGTTGCAGTTGACCTCACAGATGATGCAGTTCTGTTCCTCGGGTGGCGCGTCGAAGCGTTGCGCGAGGATGTCGACGCCGCTGTGATGCGCGCTGGGGAAGCAGGCCGCGGCGCGTTCGGCGAGGTCGGTGATGCCGGGGTGCACCTGGTCGGTGACGGCGACGCTGTCCCCTCCTGCGGAGAGGTTGGCCTTGTAGTGCAGGAGCACGCGCCTGCCGTGCTCGGGCACGCTGTCCGGGGTGAGCCCGAGGGCGGCGAGCCTGCGGGTAGCGGCCTCATCGATGACCACGGGCGAACGCCGCAGGTAGGGGTTCGCGTGGCGCAGCTCGTTCTTCCGGTCCACCAGCTCGCCGATGCTGGACTGCCCGTCGCCGGTCACATGTGCGGGTACGCGCAACATCGCTGCGACGGTTCGGCCCGCGACGACCATGATCCGCAGGTCGATGGAGGGGATGCTCTCCTCGACGAGGAATCGCCGGGTCCGTACGGGTGCGCTGCGCATCGCTATGGACACCTCGTCCTCCTCGCGCACACCGACCGTGATGCCCTTACCGCCGGACCCGGTCAATGGCTTGATCACCACCGGCTGACCGATGCGGCGCATCGCCTCGATCGCACCGTCACGCGAGCTCACGACCTCGCCCCTGGCAACCGGGAGCCCTGCGCTCCGCAGGAGCCGCTTGGTCAGTTCCTTGTCGTTGCTGACCTTGCGGTCCAGTGAGGTGAGTGTCTGGCACATGTTCTGAAAGAAACCGAGCGCGGCCGTGCTGTTGCCGATGACCTGTAGTTCCTCGGTCAGCGCGAGCACCGGAAGCCCACGCTCCCGCGCGGCATCGGCGAGCAGCGCGGCGTCCAAGGACCGGCGCCCTTTGCCGGATCGCTTGAAACGGTACGTGCCGGCATCCAGGGCAGGCAGCCGCGAAAGCGCGGCGGAGATCAGTGTTTCGAAGCTGTCCAGCTCGCTCATCGTTGCGTTCCTCCGCGCTGCTCAGCACCGCTGACCCACGCCAGTGCATGGACGCGTCGTATCCGCGAGGCCGGCGACAGGCACGGAACCGGGGTACTTTCAGCTGTGCGGTTATCGTCGCACAGCTGGTTCAGGCTACTGCGTGTGTTGGGGGTGGGGGTAGGTCGTGGTGGGATGCTCGTGCGAGCCAGGCGGGTGGGGTGCAGTAGGGCCTGCCGTGGGGTCCGGGGTGGATCTGCCAGTCGCTGTGGTGGATGAGCCGGTGGTGTTCGCCGCAGAGCAGAGCGAGGTTGGCGAGGTCGGTCGTGCCGCCGTCGGCCCAGTGCTGGATGTGGTGGGCGTGGCACCAGCGGTGCGGCCGATCACATCCCGGAAAAACACACCCGCCGTCGCGCAGGGTCAGGGCGCGGCGTTGGGCGGTGGAGACGAGTCGTTGTTCGCGTCCGAGGTCGAGCACTTCGCCGCGGGTGCCGAGTACGGCCGGGAGTATCCCGGCGTCGCAGGCGATCCGGCGGGCTTGCTCGCCGGTGACCGGCATGTCGTGGTTGAGCAACGCCCCGGTCGTGCCGGCATTGGCCTCCGTGGTCGTGGTGGTCGCGTCGCGTAGCTCGGCCAGCGGGAGGGTGAGGATCACGCGGGGTTTCTCGCCGCCCTCGATGGGCAGTTTCCCCTCGTCGAGTACCAGGTCGATCATCTCGGCGAACGCGTCCCCGTGGCGCTGGCCGGTGCTGCGCTGGTCGCGCTGGCCGTCGGCGGCCGGTTGGGGTTTGGCCAGCGGGCTCAACGCAGTCTGCAGCTGCTGGCCGGTCTCGCGGTCCAGCACCCCGGAGAAGCCGAGCCGCCCGTCGCGACGCCACCCCAGCAGCAACTCGCGCCGTGGGCGGGCCGGCTCGTCATCCCGGGGCCGCTGCCCGTCCGGGTCCAGCCGCGCCACCAGGTGCCGCCCCGCCCGCCGCACCACCGCCGGGGTGGAACGCTGCGCCAGCTCCACCAGGATCCGCTCCCCCTCCTCACGCTCGACGACCGGCACCTCCCCCGGCAGCTCACCCAACGCCCCCGCGATCGCCTCGACATGCTCCCCGTCGATCTCCCCAGCCCGGTGCGCCCGCCCCGCGGCCGGGGCCGTCGCGGGCACATCCACGGTGCCTGCCCGGGTGGGATAACACGCCACAGCCCGCGCCAGCCGCTTGCGCGCCTCACCCCGATCCACGCGGACGGTGTCGCGCAGCAACGCCTCACCGGTGGGATAACCGAACTCGGCCGACACCCCCCGCGAGGTGATCTCGGCCAGGATCGCGTCCTGCTCGGCCCGCGACCGCCGGATCGCCCGCTCCCGCTGGACCAACGCGCTCATCAGCGCGGCACGATCGGCCTGCCACCACCCGGCGGCAGGCCCAGGCTCGATCGCCACGCGCTCCGACACACCCCCACTATAGAACACACGTTCGATGTCGCCCCGTTGTTTCCCCGGCGTGTCGCAGACTCGGGTCGCGTGGGACGGCGTCCGTGTTCAACGGTCGAGGTCGGCGGGTTTCAGCGTGAGCAGGTAGTCGACGATATCTCCCGCCGCGTCACGCGGCTGCCCGGACCACGGGTAGTGATGGCCGCCGACGCCTGGCCCGGTGTTCAGCTCGATGATGCCGTGATTGCCGGGTTCGGCGGGCACGCGGTGATCCTGGATGATCACGTCGGCCCCGCAGATGTGCATGCCGGGTATGGACGAGACCGCCCGCGCGACTTCGTCCTTGTAACTCGGGTGGACATCGTCGGTGCGGTCCACCATGTCCGCTCCCCGGTGCAGGTTCGACGTCTGTGCCAGGTACACCGTCTCGCCCGCGGCGGGGATCGATTCCGGTGTCCTGCCCTGCCGGTCGAGTTCCTCGCGCTGGGGCCGGCCGATCTCGAGGGGGTAGTACTGGTGAATGGGGTTCTCGCGGCGCGCGTTGTTCTTGTCCTCGACCAGCTGCGTGATGGTCCGCTCACCGTCGCCCCGCACGTTCATGGGAAGGCCGGTACGGATCGCCGTTACATGCCCGCCGACGCAGAGGAAGCGGTAGACCTCGCCTGGTAGCTCTTCCTGTACGAGGACCTCGTCGTGTTCCGCGGCGACCGCGCCGAACGCATGCTCGAACGCCGCGCGCGTCGTGATACCGGTGTATACCTCGCGCCCGAGGTTGCCGTCCACGGGCTTGACGCAGAAGCCGTGCCGGAACGTTGTGCTCAGTGCATCGAAGTAGAGCATGGCGTCGCGGTCGCGTGTGGAACCGAACGTCGAACCGCGCGGCACCGAGAACGATCGGGCATCAAGGATGCTCGCGAGGAGGTCCTTGCGCTTGACCACGCGAGCCGAGCCCTGGTCGATGGACACCACGGTGCCGTCGTCGCGGGTGTGAAAGATGACGGCGCCGCTGCTGACATAGGGAATGTCGTTGATCGTGAACCGTAGGGCGGGCTGTGACCTGTCGCGGATCGTCGCCTTACCTGCGCTGTAGGGCACTCCGCGGGCTTCGAGTGCGTTGGCCAGGCACTCATGCGTGCTCCCCGGGCCGTAGCGCTTCGATCCGGGCGGAAACTGCGCGGGCTCGGCCCTGGAATCGGATGTAGCGGTCGCGGCGTCGCCCTGCGTCGCCTGATCCGCGCCCGCGTCCGGGTAGTGGTCGAGCGGTGTCGCCAGCAGCCTCTTGCCACGCCACTGCCCTCGACGGCTCGGTCGGGCCGCGGAGTCGTAACGAGCACTGATCGGTCGTGTCTGCAGGATGTGCCAGCCGCGGCCGTCCTTCTCCAGCGAGTAGGAACGCCCGAAGGTCGAGGGTTCTGCCGAACGTGCCGCGAGTGTGCGGAAAACGGCATGAGCCTCGTCCCGGGTGACAGGGCGGGAACGGTACGCGGTGTCGACGTTGTCGGTCACGATCGGGTAGAGCCGCAACGCCGCATGCCAGCGCCCGGCACTTACGCCGAGACCGAGCCTGCTGACCAGGCTGTACGGCGGCGCGTTCAGGGAGGTGTACCGGCCGCGCGAGTTGAAGACGAAGTTGCCGAGGGAGAACACGGTCGAGCCGTGCTTGCTCAGGCTGAGCTCCTGGAGCATGTGCGCGCCGTGCCCGATGATCAGATCCGCGCCCGCCTTCCGGAACCGTTCGGACGTGCGCCACATCAGGTCGGAGGCCCACTGGTAGTTCTGGCCCCAGTGCGGGTACAGGATGATCAGTGCGTCGGGATCGTCGGCGCGTAGCTCGGCGATCTGGCGGGCGATGGCGCGGGTGGCGAGTGGGTGCAGGCCCCACTCGGTCTCGGTGGCGAAGAACTTGTACTGCTCGCGCATCACCGCAGAGTTCTTCAGAGCCCCCAGCACGTACAGGTTCTTTTCGTGGTCGCCGATCCGTACGCGGCGCACCAGCGGTTCCGCCGCCTTGCTCGTGCCCTTACCCGCGCCGAACGCGTGAATGCCCGCGTCGGTCAGCTTGGTCGCGGTGTCGGCGAGGATCTCACGGCCGAAGTCCATGGTGTGGTTGTTCGCGAGGCTTACCGCATCGACCCCGATTCGCTGGAGGACGTCGACGGAGCGGTCGGGTGAGTCCCACCCCAGGTAGTTCTTCTGGCCCTCCAGCGGGCTCGTCGGGTCGTCGGCCAGCACGCTCTCGAAGTTGGTGATGAACAGGTCCTTGCCCGTCACGAGCGGTTCGACCTCGGCGAAGAAGGACAAGGGCTGCTCGCGCAGCCGTCGCTGGATGTCTGGTTCGGCGCGCTGCACGTACCAGTCGCCGAGACTGGTGTCGCCTGTGAAGACGACGGTGAACTGATTCATGTGTGTTCCGTGCCGTGTCGGTGGTTCGGCTGCGGCAGGCTGCTGCCTGATCGGTGCCCCAGTTGGTCGTCCGGATATCCGGTCGGTTCTATCCGGGCAGCGTATCCGACAAATGTCCGAAGTATTCACTGAATATCGGTATTTCGGATATCACGATTTCGTTGAGAAAAGGTAGAGTCGTCGGAATAACGATCATGGTTGCGACTCCGTCCCGCCGATGGGGCGGATGCTGAGGGCTCGGGTAGCGCCGGGAACGGTCGCGGCGGCGGGCCGGACCAGCCCGAGCTGAGGAGCGTGCTCGGCGGTCGTTCGGCGGTGTGGATGTCCCGGATCGGATGGCGTGGACTACGTGCCGTCCGGCGTGGCCGTACGCGGCATCACGTGTGATCAGGCGTCGGTGTTGTCGGGAAGAATCGCGCCGACGAGTGCCCCGGCGACGTTCCGCGGCCTGCCCGACCACGGCCAGTGTTGCATGGTCACCATGGGTGCGGCGTTGACTTCCAGGACCGTGATGTCCCGCTCGCCGGGCCCGCGAGGAAGGAGCAGGTCGACTCCGGCGCGGTGGAGACCGGGGATGCCGTGGGAGAGCGCGTCAGCCGCCACGACGGCCGTGCCCGTGCCGTTGAGGGCGCCGTGTTCTCCGGCCGGTCCACCCTTGACCGCGCCGGACCGTTAACGATTCGGCCGGCCGACCGGCACCGTCTCTCGTGCGCGACGGCAACCAGAGACTACGCGACGTGCGAAGGGAGCGGAGCGCGAACAGGCAATCGGGTCTCGACGCGCCGGTGGCTCTCACCGGTCGGAGCGTGCCACGGCCGGGCTCGCCGAGGCGGTGATCGAGCCTGCCGAGCGGCCGGAGCCGCTCACCATCTCAGTCGCGTACCGCCAGCGGGTCCATCCGCTCGACGGGGCGGGAGCGCTCCTCGACGAGCGCGGCGCGGTAGCCGCCTTCGATGCGGGCGTCGAGCAGGTTCTCGGTGAGCCAGGCGATCGCGTCCGGCCTGCCCTGCACGACGCCGTCGGCGATGCCCTCGACGGGGTCGGTCACGCTCACGTGGCCGGTCAGCCCGCTGTTCCTGCCTGTCTCGGCGACGACGGCGATCGCCTTGGCGGGCTCCGTGACGCCCTCCAAGTGCAGGTCCACGGCGACCTCGTCGTGCTGCTCGCCGAGGCCGAGATCCAGCTCGGCGGCGTGGGAGCGCAGGATGGCGTCCCCGAGGTCCTGGCTCAGCCGCGCGGAGACTCCTGCCTGGGTCGCCAGCCATGGCCGTTCGGAGACCTCGACGATCCGCGGGTCCTGCGCCTCGGCATCGGCGGTGTGATCCTCGGTGACGATATCGACCGCAGCCACGGCCAGGCCGGGGACGGCGCGCACGGCCTGCCGGGCGAGCTCGGTCAGGCCGGTGTGGGTCTCGCCGGTCACGTCGCGATGCTGCCGTTCCGCGCCTGCCCACGGCCCGCCCGGGCAGTGCACCACCGAGCACACCTCGTCACCGAGCACGAGGAAGCGCAGGTACTCCCCTGAGACGTGCTTCTCGAGCAGGAACCGGTAGCTGGACGGCATCATCACTCGCCCGTCCAGCTCCTCCGGCTCACTGAGCAACGTGAGCGCGAACGCGGCACGGGTGTAGGTGGGGCGGGATGTGGTGGGGATCCGCAGGTAGTCGATGGCGCTCGCCAGCTCGTCCTCGTCGCGCAGGCCGGTGCGGGTCTCGATGGTGTTGTCGCCGATCGCGGGCTTGACCACCACGGGGTAGCCGATCCGCTCGATCAGCCGCTTGGCGAACTCCATGCCCTTGCCGACCGAGTAGGCGCCGCCTTTCGGGATCGGCAGCCCCGCGTTCGTCAGCAGCGCGCGCCGCATCCGCTTGTCCTGGGCGTAGGTCACCGCGGACAGTGTCGAGGTCTGCGGGACCCCGTGCGCGAAGGACAGCTCCTGCGGCTGTGCTCCACCGGCGGTCCCGGCGCCGTCCGGCAGGCCGGCCATCATGACCTGGCGGGGGAACTGGATCACGTTCAGGCCGCGGCGCAGCGCCGCCTGGTGGACTTCGTACCCGTCTCGTAGCTCGGGAGCCACCGCGGCGGGCCCGGTCGTCGCGATGTCAGCGGACATGAGTGATCTCCTTCGGGGCCTCGGAGACGCTCTCGAAGCCCTCGAGGCGGGGCGGTTCGATATGCGTGGTGGTCACGTCGGTGGGCACGGCCGCTCGCGGCCCCAGCACCGCGAGCGCGGCAAGGGCCGTGACGGGCTCCGCGTCGCCCTCGGCGACGATCTCGACCATGCGCTCGTGAACGTTGCGGACCCAGCCGGTCAGGCCGAACTGCTGCGCGTGGCGTTGCAGCCAGGCCCGGTACCCGACGTTGGTGACACGCCCGCGGACGAGCATCCGTAACGCCAACGAGTCCTGTCGCTGGGTCGTGGCGAGGTCGTACCGGGAGACGCACTCGTTGATCAGGGTGCGCGCCACCTCGCGCCCCTCGCCGTACAGCGGATACTCGCAGTTCCCGATCGCCGCGTGCGCGTTGAGCTCGCAGATACCGGAGTGCTGCTCCTCGAGAGGCTTGGTGTGGTCCTCCAGGAGGAAGTCGACACCGCAGAACGCGAGCCCGGGTACGGCTTTGACGGCGCGGACGCACGCTTCCTTGATCGACGGGTGCATCTCGTCGAGTACGTCGATCGAGTCGCCACCCTGGGACAGGCTGCACGAGCCGGACAGCAGGACCTTCTGGTCCTTCTCCGGCACGGAGTGCAGGCTCATCCCGGCGCGGTCCAGCAGGAAACGTGCGGTTTCGTCGTACTTGATGGGGCGCCCCCACAGGTGCGGGTTGCCGCGCCGCGCGACATTCTTCGCGATCATCAGCTCGGCCACGGTGCTCTCCCCGTCCCCGGTTACCGAGCCGGGCTCGCGCAGGATCGCGCCGATCACCTCGTCCCCGATCACCACGATGCGGTAGTCGCGGCCGGGGACGTGCTGCTCGACGATGAAGTCGCTGTTGCCGAGCGTGCTCGCGGAGAGCTGGTGGAAGGCCTGCTCGAGTGCCTCGTCGTCGCGGATGTCGGCGACGACACCGATGCCCCGCACGCCCATGGCGGGTTTGACCACTACCGGGTAACCGATGCGCCGCACGAACTCCCGCGCGCCGTCGAAGTCGCCCTCGGCGAACGTGTTGCCCTTCGGCACCGGCACCCCGGCGCGCCGCAGCCGCAGCCGCGTCGCTTCCTTGTGGGTACACAGCGCCAGCGAGACCGCACTGGACAGCGGCGACCGGCTCCACTTGAAGCTCAACGGTTCCCGCGTCCCGTCGCTGGCGACGAAGGCTCCCTTGTTGTAACGCACGGTGGACAGCCCCAGCATCAGGGCTTCCCGCTCCAGCAGGTGCCCCTTCGTGCCGTTCGAACCGAGTGGCTGGAGGTAGGTGACCTCGGGGTAGACGTTCGGTGACTTGCCCTCGTGCGTGGCCACGGTCGGTTCCGGGATGCTGAAGGTGTTCAGCGCGTCGCCGACGAGATCGCTGTACGGGACGTTCACTCCGAGGCCCGGCTCGGTCGGCGCCTCGAGGGTGGGCTCGGATGCCAGCGTCGCATCGACCAGGGCGTCCACATGGGGCATGGCCATCCCGAGGTGGCGCAGTGTGGCAGCGGTGACGTCGGTGGCGGCGCCGAAGGCGCCCAGGTAGATCCGGGCCTGCGGCGAGGACTTGTGTACCCGCTCGGACATCTCGATGCTGGCGACGAGCCCGCCTGCCTGCGCGGGTTTGATGTGCGCGGCCCGTGGGGGGCGCAGCCCGCCGAACCGGCCGAGCCGGGCGACCAGCCGCGCGCGGCGCCCTGCCGTGCGCACGTTCCAGGCTCCCTGGTCGGACACGATGTGGATGTCGCTTCCGGACCTGGGGAGTATCCCTGCGGCCTTGTCGGCCGTGCGCTGCAGCAGCGGTAGGTAGTAGCGGTCCCGGATGGCGACCGGCTGCTCGATGAAGATCTCCCGTGGCAGCGTGCCGGCCTTCGACAACCGTGCGACCGCCTTGACGAACGCGGACGCGTCCTTGGTGTCGAGGGCCCCCTGGAGGTTGATCCACAACGCCTGGCCCGCCGCGCCGACCTCGTCGGAGCGGTTCGTCTCGGCGGCCGTGGTGAGCAGGTCGAGGTTCTCCTGCACCGTGCCGAGGCCGCTGAGGTGAGTCACCGGGAAGGCGGTGTCCTGCTCCTGCAGGCGCCCGCGCAGCGCCTTGGTGCTCTCCTGCGCGGGTACGCCTGTCGGGTGTGCGGCTATCGAGGAGCGGCGGGTGCCGAGCAGCTCGGCGAGCGGGATCTCCAGCGCACGGGCTGTGAGGTCCAGCAGTGCCACCTCGAGGCCGAGCAGGGTGCCGCGGTACGGCACGGCCAGGTCGATCTTGCCTTCCGTGCGGTGCTCCTCGGCGAGCGTGTGGAACTCGCTCATCTGCCTGCGCACGGCGTCCGCCGCGGTGGCGGGGTCAGCGGCGCTGATCCCGCGGCCGTGCAGGCGGCGCAGGCACTCCTCGAGGAACTCCCAGGAGGCCTCGCTGCGGTCGCCGGTGGCAGCGGTACGCAGCTGGCCCTCGCCGACCCCGGTGACCTGCCTGCCGTCGCCTGTCGTCGCGGTGAGCTTCACCAGGTGGTTGAGCGCGTTTGACTTCTTACCGCCGGCTCGCGCCTGGAAGGCGGTCGCCTGTACGCGAGTCACGGTGAGCGCTCGCCCTGGGTCCTCCATGCGGTTCCTCTCTCCGGGTACTGTGCGTGCTCAGCCACGCTCGCGATGTCGAGCGGCCCGGGTCCGGGCCGTTCACCTCCGGTCGCGGGTGCACGCGGCAGCACATTCTAGAGACCCCGTTACCGGTTCTCGCGGGCCTCCTCACCAGCTGTAAGGGCCTGATCAGGGCGGTCGGGGCGAATTCGGTCAATGCAGGCGATCGCCAATGCCTCAGAAGAGTCCCAAACGGGCACATCGACACCGTCCACAGTGGCCCCTAATGCCGCGGCGACGTCGGTGCACCCGAACACCAGCCCCTGAGCACCCCGTGTGACCAACATCTCCGCCGCCTTGGTCAGGTACGCGCGCGCGTGATCGAGCTCGCCTGCCTTCACCGCCCGGATGCCGGCCATGACCGGGTTGTCCGCTCCGAGGTCGGTCAGGTCCAGTACGGAGTGCCCGCTCGCTGCCAGGCGCCGCTGGTAGATGCCGGAGTGGATGGTCCCGTCGGTCGCGAGGATCCCGACCGCACCGGCCTGCGGCGCGTCGTGCGTGATGCGGGTGAGCACGGCGTCGACGATGTGCAGGATCGGCGTGGAGCCCGCGGCGGCGAGCTCGTCGAACCACTGGTGTGCGGTGTTGCAGGGAATGGCGATCAGGTCGCATCCGGAGCGGTCGAGGAACTCGATGCCGCGCCGCATCGCGGGGACCGGGCTCGGCCCGCCCGCGAGGATGGCGTCCGAGCGGTCCGGCGTCTCGGGGTCGGAGTAGACGATCGTGGCGATGTGATCCTGGTCGCGACCGGCAGGCGTGTGCTCCACAAGGGAGGCCAGGAAGCTGTTGGCCGCCGCGGGCCCCATACCGCCCAGCACGCCGAGCAACGGCGACATCACCACGCGGCGCTCCAATCGCTTGTCCGTACTGCCACTGGTGTCCAGGCTAGCTCGTGTGACCCAGGTGCCGCCCGGGTCACCCGCCGATGCGCTGGCCGTATGCATCGGTCGGGCTATTCACCGTGGTCACTCGGCCCCGCCGGGCCGCGAACAGGCACGGGCCCCATCCGACACCATTCGTGTCAACGACGGCCGCGCGCTTCGGTCACGCGCTCGCCGGGTAACCGGCTACACCGGTTCATCGGTGACGGGCTGGACGGTATCGGACGCCTCGGGCGCCACACCGCGCTCGACGTAGTAGGCACGTGCCCGGGCGTCGGAGAGCAGCGGCTGGTGAACCTGCAGCACGTTCATACCGGTGTTGATGTTGGCTTCCAGGACCACCGGCCCGTCCGGTGTGACGACGATGTCCCACCCGACGTACTCCATGAACGACAGGATGCGGGCCGAGTGCAGGACCATGTCCCGGATCTCGGGCCAGTACGGCACCTCGGCGCCACGGATCGGCGCGCCCGTGTCGGGGTGGGTGTCGAACCACTCGAGCTCGGTGCCCCCCGGCAGCCGGGAGGCCTGCCCGAGCTGTCCCGTGGCGACGTCGATGCGCGCGCTGAGCCCACCCCTGCTCCAGTTGTCCACATGGCGTGACCGCCGCGTGCCGATACGCTGCACCGCCATCACGATGAACGGCTGCTGGGTCCGCACGTCCAGCATGGTGAGCACGCGGATGGTGTTGACCGAGTCGGGGAACAACTCGTTGATCTTGGGGTGTTGCTCGAGGCCCTCCTCGACGACCATCGGGTGCCCCTGCGCCTTCAGCACGCGGGAGGCGGCGTCCAGGTCGAGCACCTCCCCGTTGACCGCCCAGCCGTCCGGCTCGCTGCGCTGCACCTTGAACAGGTTCTTGCCCTCGGCGCCTGCCAGCACCTTGAAGAACACCGGTTGCCCCACCTCGAGGCCGCTGAGGTACTGGTCGATGGGCTCGCGGCCCTCGGTCGGGAAGGCGTGTACGGCGCCGCGCCAGAACACCCCGAGCAGCTTGGCCGAGCGCACGTCGAGGGTGCCGAGCAGCAGGTGAGTGGTGAGCTTGTTGTTGATCACGTCCTGCAGCAGCGGGTGCACCATCCGCTTCAGCCGGAACACGCGCTGCAGGTCGGAGATGTACTCCCCGGCGCCGCGCCGGTCAAGGTCGTAGAGGACGACGCTGCGGGACAGGAAGCCGCGTAGCCACCAGCGCGGCCGCCGCATGCGCAGCGGAACCTCCCACTCGCGCTCCCGCTTGGCGAGCTTACGAATCGCCGACCACTTCAGGCGCGCGTCACGGACCTTGTGCCGCGCGCGCCTCGGCAGCCTGCGGACCCGCCGGAGGACGGCGCCCGCCTTGGCCCGCGACCACGCGAGCCGCGCCCGAACCCCCGTCATCGTCGTCTCCTTCCCTCATCGCCTCGCTCGCCGGTGGGACCGCCTCGTGCTCGGCGGGCCGATACCGTCCGCGGCGCACCTCGCGCGCGTCCCGCCGCCTGGTGCCAGCCTATCGAGGCCGGCGCTGGCGGGTTTCCATGCGCCTGCGTACGCGCGCGGCCTCCAGCACCTCGAGCACGCTTTCCGAGCCACCCGGCCCACCGATCGGCGACTCCGCGAACGCCACCGTGTGCGGCTGGAACGCCAGGCTCGCCTCGTGCACCCGCTGCCGCAGGTAGGCGGGCCACCCCGTGCCGTGCAGCGCGGTCCAGCTCCGTTCGTCCACCAGTGTCTCGATGGCGAGACCGTGCCTGGCGGCCTCGGCTTCCCAGCGGGGTGGCGCCAGTAGGGCGAGCCGGAAACCGCTGGTGATCTGCTGGCGCGCCAGCAGGGCACGGATGTTGGGCTCGGGGTCGAGGTCCGCGCCCGGCACGACGACCAGTGCCACGGGCAGCCGTTGCGGTACCGGGTGGGTGACCCGTGCCGGTACCGGCAGGCTCAGCTCGGCGTCCTCGGCCTCGAACAGCACCACCCCGACGTCCTCGGCGGTGTCCATGAGCCGGTCGAGGTGTTCCCGGCGCAGCGTGCGCATCTTGCGCCGCGCGCGGGTGTGCAGGTGCCACGACACGGGCAGCCGGTCGAGCAGCCGCTGGGTCACCGGCCGCGGTGCGGGTGAGCCGCCGCCGGACGGCCGCCCGGGCGGCGGGGTGGCCACCCAGCCGCCCGGGAGCCCGGCGGCGATAGCGGAGGCCAGTTCGCCCTCCGGGGTCCCGTCCCGGTCGCCTGGGTGCACGTGTACCGCGTCGAGGTTCGGCCTGCCGGTCGCGGTGAGCACGTCCCGCACGCCGAGGTTGCCGTCGGTGAGCAGCACGATGCTGGTCGGCCGGTGTGCGTGCACCAGGCCGGTTACCCGGGCGGTGAGGTAGCGCGAGCGCTCCCGGTCGTCCAGCTCGTCGAGCACCCTCGGGAACGTCTCCACAGCTGCCTGGCCGACGTCGTGTGAGCGCGCTCCCGGCACGGCAGCCACGCACGTCCCCGACGGCCCCGCCGCGGCCCGGAGGACACCGGTCAGGAGCCCTTCGGGACCGCCGTGCCGGGTCAGGTCCACCACGAGCGGGCGCCCGGCGGCCGACCCGGCGGCCGGCCCGGCGGCGTGCTCGGTGGCCGGCCCGGTGGCGGACTCGGACGGGGACGCGGGTTCGCCGGTCTGCCCGGCTCGCGACGCCTCGGGCTGCCCGATCAGCTCGGCCACGCGCCGGACGTGCGTGTCGTAGCTGAACCGCCGTTGGGCGAGCTCGACCCCTGCGCGGGAGCGTTCGGCGAAGGACTCCCAGTCGCCGTAGAGCTGGTCGACGTAGCCCCGCACGTCGTGCGGCGAGCCGTACAGGCACGTGTCGCCGAACAGCGGCTCCAGGTACGGCGGCACGATCGCCACGGCGCCCGCGGACAGCGCCTCGAGCACCACCCTGCCGAACGCCTCGACAAGGCCGCTGTGGTGGAAGTAGACGAAGAAGTCGACGGAGGCGAGGAACTCGTGCGCGGGCATCGAGTTGAACGGGTAGTCGACCCAGTTGTCCGGCAGGTACCCGACCCGCTCGACCGGGATGTCCACCCCACCGAGGATGCGCACGTCGTAGTGTGGATCCTCCGGGTAGGCCGCGAGGATCTCAGCGGGCTCCTCGGGCCACTTCGACCAGTGCCCCCTGCTGTGCCTGCCGAGTACGGGACGGTCGGAGACGAACCCGTGCCGGGGCACCCGCCACTGGTCGACGTCGATGACATTCTCCCAGTCCCAGGGCAGCATCGGGACGGCGTCGCGGTGCTCGGCGAGCGCGTCGCGGGTGCGGGGGCCGATCGGTGCCCAGGTCGCTCCCTTGCCGACCAGCCGCTCGATCTGGTGTTGCACGTGCGGGACGTCGTAGTAGGGCTGCAGGCCACGCTCGTCCGCGGGCACCTGGTTCACCGCGAGCACGACCTCGTCGGCGTGCACCTCGGGCAGCCCGTCCGGAAGCTCGGTGAACACGCTCGGATGGCGCGCGAGCAGCAGCTTCGCGTGCACCTCATCGACGCCGACCACCAGCTCGGCGAGGCCACCGTCGAGGACGTCGCGGATCTTGTCGGCGAACGGCCGCGCGGCGCGCAGGATCGGCGAGGGTACGTGCAGGATGCCGGTGCGGTAGCCCGCGCGGTGCTGGGCGTGGATCTCCTCGACGACGCTCGAGGAGTTGCCGCCCGGGAAGCGGCAGTCGGTGACCATGAGGATGTCGAACGCCGCGGACGTGCGTGCCATCGAAACCTTCCTGCGTCGTGGGAGCGTGTGTGGGGCCGCTACCGGGCGGTGCCGCAACGGTGGCGCATCCTGCCAGACAGCCCGAGCCTGGTGCGCAGGGACGTCAGCGGGGAGCGTGGCGTGAACAGGCCGACACCGCGCGCCAGCGTCTTCAGCAGCGGGAGGTACCTGCGCCGGTGCCGCGCGCGCCCCTGCCCGGCAGGCTCCGGCAGGTGATGCACCCTGTCGTACCCGAACCGGCGCCGCGCGTCACCGAGCACCTCGGTGTCCGTGCCCGCGACGTCGCGGCACACCGCGGCGACGGGCGTGTCCAGGTCCGTGTGCGCGGTGGCGACCAGCACCGTCGGTACCGTGTGCCGCTCGCAGCGGATCAGCGCGTCAAGCACGGCGCCGGACAGCCGTGCCGGTCCCCCTCCGCCCGCGCCGGGGACCAGGACCAGGTCCACTCCGGGGTCGTCTGCCTCGCAGCCTGCCTGCCCGTGCTCGGCGAGCAGGTCGCGGTCGACCAGCTCGCCGACCGGACCGGGGACCGGACCGAGCGCGCCGATCCGCAGCCGGGTGTAGTGGTGGGCGGGGCGTAGCCACAGCTGCATCGTCATGTCACCGGCTCGCGCAGCTCGTCGGGCGAAAGGTCGCCGAGCAGGTCCTCGTGCCGCTCGAACCACAACGACATCGTGGCCAGGCTCCTGATCAGGTGCTGCTGGTTGGTGCGGCCGAGCATGCGGCGCCACGTCTCGGTGCCCGCCGCGGCGAAGCCGGGGGCGAGCAGGCCACGCACCGGCTCGCGGGTCAGCAGCTCACGGAACCGTTCGGCGGCTTCCGGTGAGGCCACACGCCTGCGGTGGTGCCGGCGGGCCTGCGGGATCTCCGCGGCGGTCGGCAGCTCGGCCAGCTCCGGTGCCAGCGGGCGGAGCAGCGGCGCGTAGAGGGCGCCTTCCGCGTGCTCGGCGTGCGGTATCGCGAGCGCGGCACGCACCACCGAGTCGTCCAGGAACGGGGTGGCGACCGGGTTGCCCCGGGAGAGCAGCCCGAACGGCGAGAGGCTGATACCGGGCAGGGTGCGGGTCAGGTAGGCGGTGAACGTGTTGCCGTAGGGGTGCTCGGCGAGCGGCTCGGCGACGGTGTCGAAGCTCGCCCTGGTGCGTTCGGCGACCTGCCCGGCGACGTTCGGGTGCAACACGTCGCCGACCGCGTCCAGGTACTTGGCCATCCGGGTGAACCGCCTGTCGAGCACCGGCAGGTCGCTTCCGGAGTCGGGGAAGGCCCCGCCGACGAACACGCCACCGCCCAGCCCGTCGAGAACCGTGGCGCCGTTGCCCGCGAGGGCGGTGGCCAGCGGGACGAGCCACACGTGGAAGGAGGTCTGGTGCTCCACTGCCCCGGTGAAGTACGCGAGGTCGTGCGAGAAGCGGTCGCGGCGCGCGGGCACGATGGCGTGCTCGATGCCCAGCGTCCCTGCGACCTTGGCGGAGACCAGCTCCTCGAGCACCGTGCCGGTGTCGGAGGACGTCGTCCACGCCGTCAGGCCCGTGCCTTCGGTTCGCGCGGCCAGCGCCGTCAGGATCCGCGAGTCCCAGCCGCCGCTGAGCAGCGGTGCGAACCGCGCGCGTTCACCGAGCGCGCCGACCGAGGCGGTCAGGGCGTCCCGGACGGTGTCGAGGGAGGCCGCGGAGCTGCTGGTGACCTCGGGCCACGGCCAGCCGGTAGTGGTGATCTCGCACGCGCCGCCTGCGGTGGCCGTCAGCCGAGCGTAGGGCGGCAGGCGCCGTATCCCGGCGAACGGTGTGCGCCCCTCGAGCGGGCCTCCCATGGCGAGGACCTGGGCCCAGGCGTCCCAGTCGGGGCGCAGCGGCCCGCGTCGCGTGCGGGCGAGCGGTTCGACGTGCGAGCACAGGTAGGTGCCGGGTGCACCACCGGTGGTCTCGCCCGCCGTGTCCACGTACACCGGTGCGGCCCCGGAGATACCGGCGTGCAGGTACGGGTCACCGGAGTCGGGGACGACCAGGGAGAACGCGTCGTGCTGCTCGGCGATGTGCCGCGCGTCGGCAGGCAGCTTCTCCGGCAGCGGAGTGGGCGACCACGAGGCCGCCTCGGCCCCGGTCGACGTCCAGCGGGCGGTGGCCGTACCGCGCAGAGCTGCGGTCGCGCGGTCAAGCACCGTAGGCGGGTCGCCGAGCAGCGCCGACATGGCCGCGACCCGGTCGTCGGCGGCGTGCCCGATGCTGCCGCACACCCGCACCCGCGCCTGGTCGTGCGGCGACGGATCCCGCTCAACCGGATCCCGCTGTGCTTGCTCCACCCGCGCCGGGTGGAGCTGCGCCGGGTCACTGTCCACGCCGCCATTCTGCCGCCCGCCCCGCCGCGCCCGGCCACGGACCCAACCCGGGTGGGAGCCCAAGGTGACATCGGGTTCTTAGAAGGAGCCGGATGTCACCTTGGGCTCCCACCACACAGCGGGGTGGCTCAGGCGCCGTCGCGGTAGAAGCGAGCCACGATGCGCCGGCGGGCGCTGCGGTACCTGGCGGAGGTGCCGGGCAGGACGTGCTCGATATCCGTGTCGATCCGGTCGAGGTCCTCGGTGAGCGCAGGCGCCTCCGGCCGGGTTCCTGCCAGCCGGGTACCGAGCCGTCCCGGCAGCACCGAGGCCGCGCGCGTCACCGCGGGCCGCAGGTGCAGGCGCGCGGTGCGCGCCCGCTCACCGAAGCCGGGCCGGTGCCGGGTGAACGCGCCCGCGAGCCCGGCGACGGCCGCCGCGGTCTCCGCGGCCCCGCGCGGCGCGGGCAGCTCGGCGCACCGCGCGGCCAGCCGCTCGCGGGTGCCGGGCCGCAGCAGCTCCCCGGTCCGTGCCGAGACCTGGCCGGGATCGTCCTCGCGGGCGTGCAGCGCGAACCCCTCCTCGGCGGCCCAGCGTGCCCGGCCCGTCTGGTCGTCGGTGACGGCGGCGCGGGTCGGCACGATCACCGCGGGCAGCCCCGCGAGCAGCACCTCGTGGAAGGAGTTGTAGCCCGCCTCGACCACGGCGGCATCGAAGGCCGCGAGGTAGCGGGCCAGCGGGAACACCCCGCGCAGCGTGGTCAGCCTGTCGCTGCGCACGCCGAGTTCCCCTGGCGAGATGGTGGTGCTGGTCACCGCGACCTGCCAGCCGGGATCGGCCAGTACCGCGCGCACGGCCGCGCCTGCGGCGTCGGCCTCGGCCCGCGCTCCGGGCGATCCCGGGTCGGTGGATCGCAGCGTGACCAGCGCGGTCGGCATGTCCGGGTCGAGCCCGAGCCGGCGGGCGGCGTCCTCCCTCGGCAGCCTGTCGACCTGTTCCAGCAGCGTTATCGGGCTCACGCGGGTCGCGTCGCCGAGGTCCCTCGTCGCCCCCCTGTCCGCCGGGTGCGCCAGCTCGCCCGGCTCCAGCACGTGGTCGAAGAGGGAACGCTGGTCCAGCGCTGCGCGGTTGACGCCCGGTTGCCACATCCCCCGGCGCATCCAGGTGAACGCCACGTGCGGCAGGCGCGCCCGCGCGACCTGCACGCCCGCGTACGGCCATGCGCCGTCGAAGGCGAACGCGCGGGCGCCGGTCTCGGTCACCAGCGCCTGGATCCGCGCGGCGAGGTAGTGCTGCCACGGGGAGTCGGCCATCCCGGTACGCCAGCGGCCGGGGCAGTATTCGCCCCGGATCCCGAAGCGCCCGACCAGCGGCAGGGCCTGGGACAGCGAGAAGACGATCGGTTCCACCTCTTCGCAGGCCAGCGCGGTCGCCGCGGCACGGGCCAGGTGTCCCATGCCGGTGCCGTTGCTGGTCGCGAGGATCACGCGGGGTCGGTCCGGGTCGGTCACGACACGCCAGAGTAACGGCGCGGTGCGAGACATCCCCTGGCGCCTACGTCGCTCGCCGGGGCACCGGTAGTATCCGGCCGTGCCTTCCACGCCATCCACAGACGTTGTCGTCATCGGTCTCGGCTATGTCGGCCTGCCGTTGGTGATGGGCGCTGTCGACGCCGGCTACACCGTCACCGGCCTGGACTCCGACGCCGGTACGGTCGACGCGCTCAATGCGGGCCGCTCGCACATCGACGGCATCACGGACGCCGACATCGCGAGCGCGGTCGCCAAGGGCTTCCGGGCCACGACCGAGCCGGCCGTACTGGGCGAGGCCGGCACGGTCGTGGTGTGCGTGCCCACGCCGCTGGCCGACGACGGCGGGCCCGACCTCGGCGCGGTCGAGTCCGCGATGCGGTCCATGGCCGAGCATCTGCGACCCGGCACGCTGGTCGTGCTGGAGTCGACCACCTACCCGGGCACCACCGACGAGGTCGTGCGCCCGATCCTCGAACGGCGCGGGCTGCGCGCGGGCAGCGACTTCAACCTCGCCTTCTCCCCGGAGCGGATCGACCCGGGCAACCCCACCTACGGGCTGAAGAACACCCCGAAGGTCGTCGGCGGGCACACCGGGGCCTGCGCCGAGCGCTGCGCCGGCTTCTACCGCGAGTTCGTGGACACGGTCGTGACCGCGCGCGGCACCCGCGAGGCCGAGATGGCGAAGCTGCTGGAGAACACCTACCGGCACATCAACATCGCCCTGGTCAACGAGATGGCGAAGTTCTGCCAGGAGCTCGGGGTGGATATCTGGGACGTCATCCGGTGCGCGGCGACGAAGCCGTTCGGGTTCCAGGCCTTCTACCCCGGCCCCGGGGTCGGCGGGCACTGCATCCCGATCGACCCGAACTACCTGTCGTACAAGGTGCGCACGCTCGGCTACTCGTTCCGGTTCGTCGAGCTCGCCCAGGAGATCAACCAGAGCATGCCCGGTTATGTCGTGCGGCGTATCCAGGACCTGCTCAACGAGCACAGCAAGCCGCTGCGCGGCTCAACGGTGCTGCTGCTCGGCGTGACCTACAAGCCCGACGTGCACGACCAGCGCGAGTCGCCTGCCGTGCACGTGGCCCGGCATCTCGTGGAGTGGGGCGCCGACGTCGTGTTCCACGACCCGTACGTGCCGGAGTGGTCGGTGAACGGTACGACGGTGCGCAGGGCCGAGGATGTCGACGCGGAGCTCGCCTTCGCGGACATCTCGGTGCTGCTGCAGCCGCACAGCGAGTACGACCTCGCCGATATCGCGGGGAAGGCGAGGCTGCTTTTCGATACGAGGGGCAAGGTTGAGCACGGTGACGTCGCCCGTCTGTAGCGCGGAGGAGCGAGTTCGCGGTGGGTGCTGAGCGCCCGAGCGACCGGGTCGTGCTGGCCACCAGCAACGGCACCGGGATGGGGCACCTGACCAGGCAGCTGTGTGTCGCGCTGGCGATGCGCACCGAGAGCGCGCCGGTGTTCTTCTCGCTGTCCGCCGCGGCGGGCGTGCTCGGCCGTTACGACTTCCGCGGTGAGTACTGCCCGAGCAGGGAACGCGGCTGGATGCCCGAGGTGCGGTGGCACGACTACCTCGCCGACCGGCTACGCGCGTTCGTGGCCGAGACCGGGGCGTCGGCTGTGGTCTTCGATGGTGTCGTGCCGTACCTCGGGTTGCTGCGCGCGCGCCTCGACCTGCCCGATGTGGCGTTCGTCTGGATGCGCAGGGGGTTCTGGCGGCAGGGGGTGCGCACCGCCCCGTTGCGCTCGGCCGCGCTGTTCGACCGGGTGCTGGAGCCGGGCGACATCGCCTCGGCCGGGGATACCGGGCCGACCGCGACCGCGGGCGACGCCGTCCGGCTGCCGCCGGTGTCGCTGCTGGAGCATGTCGACCCGGTGCCGCGGGAGGAAGCAGCCCGCCGCCTCGGTGTCGACCCCGAGCGGCCGACCGCGCTGGTGACGCTGGCAGGCGGGGTGATCAACGACGTGGTCGCCCCCGGATCCGCCGCGGTGCGCGCGGTGCTGGAGGACCCCGAGTGGCAGGTCGTCGTCACCAGGAGCGCGCTCAGCGGGGAGGGCCTCGCGCTGGGCGACAGCTCGCGGTGTGTCGAGCTGTCCGGGGTGTACCCGCTGGCGAAGTACCTCGGCGCCGTGGATGTGGCCGTGTCGGCCGCCGGCTACAACTCGGTGCACGAGCTGCTCTATGCCGGGGTGCCGACCCTGCTCGTGCCCAACCGGTCCGCGCGGACCGACGACCAGGCAGCACGCGCGCGGTGGCTGGCCGGCGCCGGGATGGCGCTGCACGCCGAGGAGGGCGACCTCGACGGGGTGCGCGCGCAGGTGCGGCGGCTGCGGGACGGCACGGTGCGCGCCGACCTCGCCGCGGCGTGTGCCGGGCTCGGCAGGCCCGGCGGGGGTGCCGCGGCTGCCGGGCATCTCGACGAGCTGCTCGGTGGTGAGCCGATCGGGGGCCACGCGAACCCGCGCTCGCGGGCTCGCGAGTGGGAGGTCCGGGCGCGGACGGCAGCGATGCGCGGTCTCGGGCCGCGCGGTACGGCCCTGGCACGCACCGTGCTGCGGCGCGGGCCGGGCTCCGGTCCGGCGCGACCCATGCCGGTGCGACTGGTCGAGCAGAGTGACGTGGATCCCGATCGGGCCGGTGGCATGCCACCGCCGCTGGTGCTGTCCGACAGGCTGGACGGTGAATTGCTCCGTGCGGGTGACCCCGTCGAGCACATGATCAGCGGCGCCAGTGCCGGGTACCGGGATGAACGGGTGCGCATCGCGCGCCGCTACTACGAGGTGTGTGACGTGACATGACGAGCATCGGGCGGGCACACACCTTGTCAATCCACCCCGTAAGGTGCGGACTATGAGCAAGCCGGGCGAGAGGCCGGGCCGAGCCGGTGACATCGCGAGTGAACGGTTCTCGTGGAGCAGGTATGCCCAGTTCGACAACAGGTGAGCAGCCGGGTGAGCCGGACCCGGCCGAGCTCGCCGCGCGGTACGGGCTCGCCCGCACCACGGCGCGGCCCAGCCTGCTCGGCTACCTCCAGCAGCTGTGGCAGCGGCGGGACTTCATCCGTGCCTACTCCTCGGCGCGAGCCACGGCGCAGTACTCCGCGTCCCGGCTCGGCCAGCTATGGCAGATCGTCACCCCGCTGCTGAACGCTGGTGTGTACTTCATCCTGTTCGGTGTCCTGCTGCAGCTCGACCGCGGGATCGCGAACTTCCCGGCATACCTGGTCACCGGGGTGTTCGCGTTCACGTTCATGCAGCGCTCGCTGAACAACGGCGCGAAGGCCATCGGCGACAACCTGGCGCTGGTGCGGGCGCTGCACTTTCCCCGCGCGATGCTGCCGCTGTCCTCGGTGTTCGTCGAGCTGCGCCAGATCATGATCTCGATGTGCGCGCTGTTCCTGATCATCCCGCTGACCGGGATCATCAAGGGGACCGGCGACACGATCATGTGGAGCTGGCTCCTCATCGTCCCGGTCGTCGGGCTGCACATGCTGTTCAACATCGGGATCAGCCTGGTCATGGCGCGCATCGGGGCGGTGAGCCAGGACATCAACCAGCTGCTGCCGGTGCTGACCCGGATCTGGTTCTACAGCTCCGGGGTGTTCTACAACATCAAGTACTTCGGCGAGCGGATCGAGCCGGACTGGTTGCAAGCGATCCTGTTCCCGATCATCAAGCTCAACCCGGGAGCCGTTTTCCTCGACCTGTACCGCACGGTGCTGATCGAGAGCCACGAACCGCTGAACCTGCCGCTCGGCCTGAACGTGTGGGAGGCTGCGACGGGGTGGGCCGTGCTGTTCCTGGTTGGTGGGTTCCTCTTCTTCTGGCGCAAGGAGGAGGTGTACGGACGTGGCTGAGCTCAACGAGGCCGCTGCGGGCGCCGCGGCCGGCCAGCCCACCGTCATCGTAGACGACCTGCACGTCGTCTACCGGGTCATCGGGGCGGCCAACGGCAAGGACAAGGGCACCTCGGCGACCGCGCTCAAACGCCTCCTGCTCCGCCAGCAGCGCCCCTCGGTCAAGGAAGTGCACGCCATCCGCGGGATCTCGTTCACGGCCTACGAGGGCGACGCGATCGGCGTGGTCGGCCGGAACGGCTCCGGCAAGAGCACTCTGATGCGGGCCATCGCGGGACTGCTTCCGGCCAGCCAGGGCGCCGTGTACGCCCTTGGGCAGCCGTCCTTCCTCGGCGTCAATGCCGCGCTGATGAGCGGGCTTTCCGGGGAGCGCAACGTCGAGCTGGGATGCCTTGCGATGGGGATGAGCCGCGAGGAGGCCAGGGAACGCCACGACGACATCGTGGAGTTCTCGGGGCTGGAAGAGTCCATCAAGATGCCGATGCGCACCTACTCCACCGGTATGGGCGCACGCCTGCGATTCGCGATCGCCGCAGCCAAGAGCCACGACGTGCTGATCGTCGACGAGGCCCTGGCCACCGGCGACAGGGACTTCCGGCAGAAGAGCGAGCAGCGCATCCAGGAGCTGCGCAAGGAGGCCGGAACCGTGTTCCTCGTCAGCCACAGCATGAAGCAGATCGCGCGGACGTGTAACCGGGCGATCTGGGTGGACGAAGGGGTGATCCGCATGGATGGCGATGCGGAGACCGTCGTCCAGGCCTATCTCGACGAGAACTCCTAGGAGGCCTTCCGGTGCACGTCGTGGTGGTCACGGTCGTCCACAACCCGCGGGATGCGCGGATTCGGTATCGGCAGATTCCTGCGTTGTTGGAGGCGGGCCACGAGGTCACGTATATTGCTCCGTTCGAGCATTTCGGGGTGTCGTTGCCGTCGGGGGTTGCGGGGTTGTCGGGGGTGTCGGTGCCGCGTGCGGTGGGGCGTCGGCGGTTGGGTGCGTTGCGGGGGGTGCGTGCGGCTGTGGCGCGGCATGCTCCGGGGGCGGATATCGTGTTGTTGCATGATCCGGAGCTGGTGGTGGGGGTGGCCGGGCTGCGGGGTTTGCCGCCGGTGGTGTGGGATGTGCATGAGGACACGGCGGCGGCGATGACGTTGAAGCCGTGGTTGCCGCGGCCGTTGCGGCCGGTGGCGAAGGGGGCGGCGAAGCTGGTGGAGCGGTTCGCGGAGCGGCGGTATCACGTGCAGT